>NZ_JAMBOB010000009.1 GCF_023715415.1 Neobacillus niacini | reverse complement strand
AAGTATTTCTCGCTATCCGCAAGTATTTCTCGCTATCCGCAAGTATTTCTCGCTATCCGCAAGTATTTCTCGCTATCCGCAAGTATTTCTCGCTATCCGCAAGTATTTCTCGCTATCCGCAAGTATTCAATAGAGAAGCCGCCGATTTCACTCTCCGGCAGCTTCTCCTATTATTATCCCTGTGTAAACAGCTCTTCTAACTGCTTCCGCAGCACAAATTTTTGGATTTTCCCGCTTGCATTCCGCGGTAATACTTCACAGAAAACATATTTTCGTGGGCGTTTGTAATTGGCTAGGCTATCGCTGTTTTTACAATAGTCTTCTAAGTCTTGTTCCGTCAGCTCTGGATCCTTTTTCACGACAAATGCCGTTACAGTTTCACCCCAGCGGTCATCCGGTTGACCCACAATTGCAACATCGAGAACACCTTCATGTGCATGTAGGACGTCCTCTACTTCACGTGGATAAATATTCTCCCCGCCGCTTATAATCATATCGTCCACCCGGTCATTGACATAAAGAAAGCCGTCTGCGTCAAGGTAACCAATATCCCCCGAATGATACCAGCCTTTATACATCGATTTCTCCGTTGCTTCTTCACGATTAAAGTAACCGACCATCATGCATGGCCCTTTGACAATAATCTCACCAGTTTCACCAACTGGAACAACATCATCCGGATCTGATGGACCATCCTCTCTCGTACGAACCACTCGAATATCGTGGTTAATGGCGGCTTGACCGGCAGATCCTGCTTTTCTTAACTGGTCATTCTCAGATAGAAAGGTTATCGCTGGTCCCATTTCTGTCATTCCGTAGGCTTGCACTAAACCAATACCAAATCGATCATGAAGAGCATGCACCAGAGACGGAGCCATTGGAGCAGCACCATACAAACCAAGCTTTAGACTTTCCGTATTGTATTGACTTAAATCTTCTTGCAGCAGCATGTTCCACATTGTTGGTGCTGCAAAAAACTTCGTTATCTTTTCTTGCCCTATTAACTGAAGGATAACCTTTGGGTTAAATTGGTGCAGAATAACATTGCTTGCTCCGACATGAATCCTTGGTAAAAAGGCACAATGGAGCTCCGCGCAGTGGAACATTGGAGCAGTCACTAGACCTACGTCCTCCGCCTCCAGCTTTTGAGCAGCAATGCAAAGCACACTTTGGTCTACCATGTTTCTATGACTATGCATGACTCCTTTTGGCCTTCCAGTTGTCCCGCTCGTATAGATAAACGCATAAATATCATTTTCATCAACCTCTGCCTGAATCTCTTCAATTGAGGAGGCAGCAAGTTTATCGTGATAGTTAGCTGCATAGGCTGGGGTCTCTTCATCAATATACCAAAAGGCCATTGATTCAAAACGATTTATGATCGAGGATATGACAGGCTCCAAAGCTTTTTCAAACAAAACCACTTTAGGACTAGCATCCGATAAAATAAACGCCACTTCTTCTGGCGTTAACCTGAAGTTTATTGGATTAAAGATAGCCCCAATTTTTGCACAGGCAAAGAATGCTGTTCCTAATTCCTCTGTATTAAACATGAATGTGGAAACCCGGTCGCCTTTTTTGACACCTTCGTTCAACAAAGCATTCGCTAGACGGTTTACCTGTTCACTCCACTCTTTATACGTATAGCGGACATTTTTCCTCACATCATATATTGCATCCTTGTTCGGGTATCTTTTTACCGTTAAATCAAAAATTTGTCCAATAGTGGTAGTCATCAGATTTCCTCCTTACAATCCTAGATTTTTGGCAATAATCGTTTTCATGATTTCATTTGTCCCAGCGTAAATACTAGAAACCTGAATATCACGGAATCTTCTCGCAATCTCGTATTCTTCCATATATCCATATCCGCCATGAAGCTGCAGGCATTCACCCGCAATTTTCTTTGCGGTATCCGTCAGCCTCCATTTCGCCATCGAAACCTTGGTTACCACATTTTGACCATTGATATGTTCAGCAATTAATTGGTCTAAAAACGCTCTCCCCATTTCTACCTCGGTAGCCATTTCTGCAATTTTAAACTGAGTATTTTGGAATTGGCTAATTGGCTTTCCAAAGGCTTCACGACTCTTCACATAGTCAATCGTTCCCTGAAGCATAACTTCTGCTGAAATTTGTGCTGCTATGGCAACAAGCAACCGTTCCTGCTGTAATTTATCCATCATATAGAGGAAGCCTTTGCCTTCATCACCTAGGAGATTTTCCTTAGGAACTCTACAATCCTCAAAAATCAACTCAGCTGTGTCCTGACTATGAAGACCCACCTTATTCAGTTTTCTACCTCTTGAAAAACCAGGCGTATCCCTTTCAATTAAAAGCAAGCTCACTCCTTTATGCTTAGGTACTGCATTGGAATCTGTTTTACAAGCTACTAAAATTAGATCCGACTGAATTCCATTGGTTATAAAGGTCTTTTGTCCATTTACTATATAATGATCACCATCTAGTTTTGCTGTAGTTTTGATATTAGCAAGATCAGACCCAGTTCCAGGTTCGGTCATCGCAATGGCCGTAATAAGTTCCCCTGTTACGCATCGTGGAAGCAAGCGTCGTTTTTGCTCCTCTGAGCCGAAAGTATTGATATAAGGAACAACGATATCATTATGCAGTCCCATACCCACAAGACCAGAACCGACTCTCTCTAACTCTTCATTTATTACAACCGAAAATCCCCAGTCGACACCACTGCCACCATATTTCTCATCTAAATCTGGACAAAGGAAGCCTTGCTCCCCCATCTTTCTCCATAAGGAGCGGGGAATCATTCTCTCCTCTTCCCATTTCTCATAATAGGGAACAGCCTCTTTCTCTAAAAATTTTCTTAAGGACTTACGAAAAATTTCATGGTCCTGTGTTAAGTATGGATGCTTCATATTGAATGCCTCACTTTCTATGTGTAACTGCCTGCCTTTTAAGCGTTGACTTGATTTAACTTTTGACGAAGCTGATAGTTTAATATTTTCCCAGAAGAATTACCTGCTGCATTTGGAACTTGTAGAATGTAGTTTATAAAGCGCTTTCATAAGAAGGGTAGCCTAATGTTGTTGGTTCGCCGATGGTAACCGCGGTTCCAACATTGCTATCATCTTTAGCTACGGTAATGACTTCTTCAAATTCAAGGTCACACACAACTACCTTCGCTTCTGATTGCTGTAATATTAGTGAACTTCTGAGGAGGTTAATAATGAATCATCCCAACCTATTGTAACAAAAGTATAGAATTTTTAGAATATTTAACTAAAAATTATTTACTAAACTTTTAATTCTATATTAATAAAGTCATGGGCCTTTTTGCATATTTTGTAGAATTATATATATTGAATATTCGAAAATTTGAGGATTATAATAGAATTTGGCAATATATAAATCTCGGATGGAGGAAATATCAAAATGAAGTTTAAAAGACTATCAGTTTTACTAACACTCATGTTAGCCTTTAGTACCTTCTTTACCACATTTGCTTTTGCAGAAGAGAACATAGACAAGCCAAACCTTGTCGCCCTTGGAGATTCAATAACATTTGGCTTAAACCTTGAAGCAGGCCAAACTAAAGCATCTCCGAATGCATTTCCTAGTTTAATAGCTGATGGTGAATTTGATGTTACAAACACTGGTGTCCCTGGACTAACGTCATTGCAATTAGCAGCTAAACTATCCAATCCAGATGAAGGAACTATCCTTGCTCTTAAATCTGCCGATATTTTCACTTTATATATTGGTGGAAATGATCTTTTACAGGCAACTGGAATATCTCAAATATTGAAAAGCCCCGTGCCAGTCAATTTAACTCCTGAGCAACAGATAGCATTAGTAGAAACTGCTATGAAGGCGGCAGAAGGAATCGCCAAAAACTTGCAAGATTCCATTGATGCCATAAGATTGCAAAACGAACATGCACCAATTATTCTCTATAATCTATATAACCCTATCCCGGATATTCCTGAAAGCGTTAATCCTTTTATTCACGGTCTACATATCCTTGGAAATCAGATTATTAATGGTGTAAATACAACTTTCATCAATCCGATTGAGAATCGAGAAGATGGTATTTTCTTAGCAGACGCATATACACCTTTCAACGGAAATCAAGCTCAGTTAATGATACCTGGAGACGTTCATCCAAACTTAAATGGACATCAAGCTCTTGCAGAAGCAGCAAACGCACCACTAGGATTAATCCTAATGGAAGAAGTTGCATTTGATTTATCTCCAGCAACCACTGAGGAAACAACTGGCCCAATAAGCATCGAAGTTTTATCAGGTAATCAGAAAGTTCTTGCCATGAGATGGCTGGAAAGTGAAAAGCCATTAACAGCAGAAGCATTTTATGATGAAAATGGTTCAGAGATTGGTAATGTAATCAATGAAAATAAATTTGAAGTAACGGAAAATGGAACTTACTATGTATATATGATGGATAGCTTATACAGAGAAAGTGTTAGCACCATTACAATCAAAAATATTAAATTAGCATCACCAACACCTACACCTGTACCGACACCGACACCAGCGCCGACTCCTGTGCCAACACCAGTAACGAGTGCACCTGTACCACAAGTAAAAGCAACTGGATATGCTATTCCGAATACGGCATCTCCTGCTTTTAATTTTGTTGCTGTTGGTTCAGTGGTTCTTTTAGCAGGATTTGTTACATTGCAAGTTCAAAGACGACGTCGACAAGACGCTTAAGCCAAATAAAAAGGTCAGCCCTCTTTCCCAAGAGGTTCTGACCTTTTGTTATGAAACAATTCTTTCCTTCGGAGCCACTCTTTTTTTCCTAACTTCTATCATCGTTAACACGATGGCAATGATTAAAAACAGACTACTGATCCGAAAGAGATTAGCAGTATCAGTGAATTGTGCTATTGTACCGAAGATAATACCGCTTAAGCCAATCCCTAAATCAAGTGATGAAAAGAACATTCCATTTGCCACACCTCTTCGATTTTCGGGTGTCATGGATAAAGTCCAGGACTGCAACGTTGGTAATGCACAGCCAAAACCGAGTCCAAACAATCCGCCCGCTATAGCAATCATTAAATTGGTTTGTGCATACGATAGGACCCACAGCCCAACAAAGGTAGCCAAAATACAGAAATAGACCATGCCGATTGGCCCTTTTTCATCAAACAACTTTCCTGCAAACGGTCTTGCCAACGTAGAAATAATGGCATTAAAAATATAAAATAAAAAGATCTGGTCAATGCCTCTTTCTTCCCCAAAGATGACGATAAAGGTTGAGACTGAACCATAACCAAGACAAATAATAAGGGTAATCAAAGATGGATACCAACTTGACTTCTCCACTAGTGAACCCAGGTAGGAAAATTTAAGATTTTCCTTTTTTGTTTGTAAAACGGCTTCAGGCGTTCGGTAGCTTACAAGTGCAAGCAGGACTACAGAAATAAAACCTAATATACCTGAAATAACAATGAGATTAGTAAAGGATGTAACATTGTATAAGAATATTCCTAGACTAGGAGCAATTATGAAACCAATTGTGGTTGAAAGCCCAAAATAGCCCATTCCTTCACCGAGCCTAGAAAATGGAATGACATCGACCGCCGCTGTGCCATTCACGGTTGTAGACCAACCCCACGCAAGACCATGCACGAATCGGATAAACAGGAATATCAAAACAATTCTTGATAATGGATAAAGAATAGTAATAATTAAAAGTATAATGGCACCAATTAATACAAGTGATTTCCTTTGCTTGTATTCAAGCATATACCCAATAAACGGCCTAATGAGAACAGCACCGATAGAAAACAACGCTGTAACAAGACCTATTTCCACTCCACTTGCCCCGATGGATTTAATATAGGGCGGCAATGTTGGTATTAGCATTTGAAATGACATAAACACAAAAAGATTCCCAACCATTAACATAATAAAAGATTTAGTCCACAAACGCTCTTTCAAGGAAACACCTTCCTAACTATTATCATTACGAATATTTGATTATTTCGTATTACTAAATAATAGCATAGACACCTTTTAAGATAAATAAGAATCATTTATGTTTCAGCGCTTCAGTTGCATAATCGTTATCATTTTTCAGTAAATTCAGGTATCATGAATAGTAGTAATCCAAATTAAAATGGAGGAAATATATGCAGAAAAGAAAAATCGTCATTACTCATACATTAGAACAAAACCTTATTGAACAAATAGAAGAAATTATCCCTGCTTGGTCAATCATTGTAGGAAAAGACAAGGAGATGTGGCAGAAGCATATACAGGACGCTGAAATTATTGCAGGCTGGAAAAAAGAGATAGAGAATGATAGCCTCGCCCCTCATTCAAAGCTAAAATGGCTTCAAACCTGGAGTGCTGGTGTAGATAGTTTGCCGCTTGAGTCACTAGCAACAAGAAATATCATTGTAACGAGTGCTAACGGCGTGCATGCTTATCCAATTTCCGAAACCATCTTTGCATTAATGCTTAGCTTAACGAGAAAGATTCATACATATGTTAGAAACCAACAAGAGAGAAAATGGCATAATTCTAATATGAAGCTGGAAATGCACGGAAAAACTGTTGGAATTATAGGGGTCGGAACCATCGGCAAAGAAGCAGCTAAAATTGCCAAGGCATTTGGAATGAAGGTTCTTGGGGTTCGACATTCTGGAAAGCAACAGGAATTTGTTGATGAGATGTACACCACCCATCAATTAAATGAAGTCCTTCCCAATTGTGATTATGTGGTAGTCACCCTGCCCCTAACCAAAGAAACCAACCGCTTATTCGGCGCCAAACAATTTGACCTCATGAAATCTTCAGCTTTCTTTATTAATATTGGGCGTGGTGAAATCGTGGTAGAAGATGATTTGATTTCCGCTTTACAAAGGGGACATATTGCCGGTGCTGGTTTAGATGTGTTTGAACAAGAACCATTAGCGGTTGATAGTCCTTTATGGGAAATGGAGAATGTGATTATTACCCCACACACCTCAGGTTCAACAGAGCATTATAATCAACGGGTTATTGAAAATATACTTATTCCAAACCTAAAAAACTATATTTCAGGTAACCGGCCTTCTGTTAATTTAGTAGATTATTCAAAAGGCTATTAGTAGAGGAGCAGTTGTATGCAAGAGATCACGGTAAAAAAGACTAGGAAAAGGCACACTTTATTTCTATCCTTAAAACTAGTAGTATCTGCGATTGTCATTTTCCTATTAGTTATTAATTTATTTCCAGTCAAACAAATCAAACAGAAAAGCTTTTTCAAGCATAATCGCCCATTGGTCATTGCACACCAGGGCGGTGAACTGTTAGCACCTTCAAATACCATGGCAGCCTTTAAGAATGCAGCCAATATGGGGGTGGATGTCCTCGAAACGGATATCCATATTACAAAGGATGGACACTTAGTTACGATTCACGATGCAAGTGTTAACCGGACAACCAATGGTCAAGGAAAGGTTGAAGATTTTACTTTAGCAGAAATTCAAGAGCTAGATGCAGGCTATCATTTTAAAAGTCTAGAAGGTAGCCATAATTATCGTGGCAAGGGTGTCTATATTCCGACGGTTGAGGAAATGTTTCAAACATTCACTGACATGAAGATTGAAATAGAAATTAAAGATGATAATCCTCCAGAAAGAATCGAGGAGATTGCTTCTAAGTTGTGGAAGCTAATTGAAGAATACCAAATGGAAGAAAAGATTTTAATCGGTTCCTTTGACCAAGATATTCTTAAAACTTTTGATAAGTATGCAAAAGGCCGTGTAGCCCTTTCAGCAGGAAGGCAAGAGGTAAAGAATTTTGTAGTTGCTCATAAATTTCTTTTACGTAATCTTTATGTACCAAAAGTGGATGCTTTTCAAATCCCTGTGGAAGACAGCGGTTTCGATTTAACAGATCAGAAATTAATCGATGGGGCACATCGACTCGGAATGGAAATCCATTATTGGACCATTGATGATCCAGATACAATGGAAAAACTTATTAACGCTGGTGCTGATGGTATATTGACCAATCGCCCCGATTTATTACTTAAACTAATGGTAGAAAAGGGACTGTAAGGGTTTTTGTTTTAGTGGAACTATCATGATATAATTCACCGAATACACAGAAAATATTAAGGGGAAATGAAATGGATTTCACGAATGTAAGTATAGTAGCTATCATTTTAGCAGTTGTTGCAAATATGGTCATTGGGGCACTCTGGTATTCCCCTGTCCTTTTTTCTAATATTTGGGTTAAGGCATTATGCAAAAAAATGGAGGATATCGATTCTAAGGGAGCTTACGTAGGTTATGGATTAACCACACTCGGGGGTATTTTCACTGCCGTTGTTCTCTCGTTATTTATTCAGTTATTAGATACGGTAACCATATTAGATGGAGCTTTATTCGGATTCCTGATTGGTCTAATCGCTGCGTTTAGAGAATTATCCCCTACCTTTTTTGAGAGTCGCAGCTACACATTATTCTTGATTAGTGCAGGCTATCATATAGTCGCCTTGACGGTTATGGGAATTATTATTGCTGCGTTTGTTTAATGCTAAAGGGTGCCGAATACGGCACCCTTTCTTTTTAATATATCGTTTGTACACCCTTGCCTGCTATTGTGGTCCATTCAAATTGACGCAGTCTAACTTCAAATAGTGTCAACGGATCACGGAACATTTCTGGGTTTGTATTCATTTTTTTTAGTATATCCTGATTCGTGGTTATTTGAGTTAGTGATTCCTCGATTGCTTCGTTAAGGACCTTCATTGGCTGTCTGAAAAACATTGTAATGTCTCGTTCTAATGATTTTTCAAATAGTTCAAATTGTTGGAAGAAGCGTTCAATCACAACCTGAGTTGGTTCAGAATAGCTATCATTTTTCACAAAGTCTTTGTATTTTTTATACAGCATGGTTTTATTTTGAGAAAATGCCCCAAACAGCTTCCCTGCGCTTTTCAATAAAAATTGTGAAGCGGTGTTGCGTAGTAAAATATTGACCTTTTCTAATTGGAAACGGCTCGTCATTCTATCGGTATCCCGACGCCAATCATCAAGCACCTTAAAGTCACATTCTGTGTTAATTCGCTCTTCCCCATACAAGCTATTCAAGCCTTCAGCCATTTCATTTAAGAAATCCTGTCCTTGCTCAAATTCCTCTTTGGAACTGATAATCCATTCTTGAAGGGATGTAAAATATTTTGGCATTACTTCTTGCTCCAAGTAATCTTGTATTCTAGTATTCATCACATCATTAAGCTCCAAATGAATCGTACTAATATCACTGTCTTCCTTGATTAATTCAGAACATTCTTGCAGTATTCTCGGTACATCGGCAGTAATTTTATTTTGAATGGATTCCTTAATCGCACGGTAAGACCTTGTGATTGCTTTTGTTTTTTGTGACTCGGCATCTTTTAATTGGTTAAGAGCACCATTTAACTTCATGACTACTTCTTCGTTCCAGCGAACCGACTCAATTAACTGATTCTCCACATCAATTCTCTTTTGCAGCAACCTGGAAATGGTGGTTCGAATGAAAAATAAAAGCTTTGCTAAGCGTTTATCTGCTATGTTTCTTTTATCCTTTAACGATTGAATAAAGCTCTTCAGTTCGACTAATTGCTGTCCACTTTCATATTGAGAAGAAAATGGTAATACTTGTGCTTCAGGTAAATAAGACTGAATCCTCGACCTAGTTTCGTCAAAAATTCTTATTGCTTCCTGCTCATTAGCAATCGTATCCATTTTATTCAAGAGAAAATGGATGGGAATATCGGGAGCAAGTTCATGAATTTGTGATAGAATCCCCTTCTCCTTATCTGTAAACGAAGCATTTGCATCTAAAACAAATAATACACTATCTGCCATTTGTAAATATTGCAGCACTTCATAGCGATCTTGGTGGCTGCCTTTTAGACCTGGTGTTTCAATTAGCGTTAGTTTCTGCTCATACAACAATGGAAAAGGCTGTTGAAATTCGATAATGGATTCCATTGCATTTCGGCGCCGATCCATTCGCTCTTGAAATTGCACGAAGTCTGCGAGGAGTACTGTCTCCTGATCGGTTATTTCATATATGTTTAAGTCCTCAAAGTCTTTAAACATAACAAGCGACGAAGTGGGGCTATCCTGTATCTCTTCCCCTAGAATGGTATTTATAAAGGCAGACTTCCCACTGCCACTTAATCCCGTAATCATCAAGTGATGGGTATCAAAATCATTCAACTGCTGGACCATCCATTTTAAGCGGTTGTTCTCACCCATATCTTGACTATTCGCCCAACGAATAATGGACTCAAAGAGATTTATACATTCTTCTAATTCGTCGATATGACTTTCTGTTTCGCCAATAAGATTTTCAGCCACACTGACAATTGACATACTAATACTTGTTGGAAATAGCTCATTCCATGATAATACCGCAGCTGATGCTATGACTGTATGTGTAGGAACGGATAATCGCAGCCAATTTGTTAATAGGTCTGGTACTAGGTCTTCTAGTGTTTTTATCGTCTGGCTGCCATTGATTAATGAAAAATACGTTTCATGATGGAGAGCAGATAACATCTGGAAATGGTTGTTATGACTAATATCAAGATTCAACAGAAGATGATTTAACTCTTTTAGCCATGTAAAATAGGACTCTTCACTTTTATAACTGTTCCATAGTGATGAAGTAAGCTCTTCAAACATCTGAGAATCCAAGGCATACAATTCAAATAGTCCCTGTGAGAAATAATTTGGATTTAAGCTTTTGGTAACGCCCTTATTTACATATGAATTCACTGTATCAAACCAATCAAGCGAACCCGTTCGTCTTGCTTCATTCAACGCTAGTTCAATACCATGATTCCAATCCTGCTGTTCCTCAAAGTAGGCACGGGCTACCGACGTCACATTCGGATAATCAGGGTTTGCATCGATTGTTCTTTTAATAATCTCGACTGCTGCCTCAGACTTTCCACGTTCAATATAAAGAGAAAACAACTGCAGGGCCACTTCTGTTTTTAATGTAGGATTATTTGTTTCTATGGAAAGATAAAGGTCCTCAGCATTTGAGAGCAGACCTGTTTCATAGTAGGCATCGGCAATATTTTTCCTCGCCCAAAGCTCAAGCTCCCCCACAATATTTTCCCATTTAAAAATAGCTGCCTCAAAATCACGATTGTGAAAATATATCTCTCCTTGCGCAAAGCGTATCGATGTTAAATCGGGCATATCCTTCTGAAGCTCTTCTTGATACACATCACCTAACACACGTATGGGCTGCAGGTTTTCATGTTCATTTATATACATTTGATAATATGACTTTTTGATTAACTGACTTTCCAACGTCATTTCCGTCCCTCCAATTACCACCACTTCTATGCATTCATATGGGAAAGAGGCAGAATTATTCCTCTATATGATTCGAACGATGTACTCACTTTTAGTCCCAATTATATCGATTCTATCAAACGATTTTATAATTAAGGTTTCAGTTATGTTTCAATTTGAATACATTGCACAAAAAGCGGCTTCTACTTTTGTCCCTTTTCACTGTATAATGAATCCAATCTACAAAAAGGAGCATTACTTTGGAAAAGGACGAAGCCATTTATTTAGCAGATTTGATTAAAAAATCAAAACCTGCTTCGTATGAAGTAAAAAAAATAGAAACAGTTAATGGAACGTTACCAATGTTTCATCAATGGACAAATGGGAAGCAAACCTTAGCAGGTTTTGATGTTACTCGGGTCGATAGCGACTCCAGCTATTATTTTCTATTCATCGATTGGCACCGCAATGACAACTATTATTTAGTGATTTATTTACATAACAAGTCCACCACCGCTGCGGAACTGCGAGTAATTGAACAAGTAGATGGAAGCCCTCATATCATATGGAAGTACAATCCTTTAAAGCGTGATGGGAAAAACAGCCAAAGAAAAGCTTATTTCAAGCAAATGTTCGGCTCAACAACCTTACAAATAAAAATTCCTGCCTCTCCTTTTGAAGTGGAGGAATTTTTCAACCAACTATTTAGACTCTGTCAAAACCGGATAAAAGCAGACAAGATTGTCGACGTTTTTGATTTTGAAGGATAATTATAGCAAAAACAGGGTGGCATCCAGCCTCCCTGTTTCTATAAAACCTTACTCAAAAAGGCTTTGGTTCGTTCTTCTTTTGGATAATCAAATAATTCATTTGGAACATTTTCTTCAACAATGAGTCCACCGTCCATAAAAATGACACGGTCCCCAACTTCCTTTGCAAAACCCATTTCATGTGTAACAACCACCATGGTCATGCCTTCTTTGGCAAGCTGCTTCATAACCTCTAAAACCTCGCCAACCATTTCTGGATCAAGTGCTGAGGTTGGTTCGTCGAACAGCATGATTTTCGGTTCCATCGCAAGCGCTCTTGCAATCGCGACACGCTGCTTTTGACCGCCTGATAAAGAATCGGGATACGCTTCTGCCTTATCCTCTAATCCTACTTTTCTTAAAAGCTCTAACCCTTTTTTTCTAGCTTCCTCTGCTGAAGTATTTCTGACCTTCATTGGGGCAAGCATGATATTTTCGATAACCTTTTTATGCGGAAAAAGATTAAACTGCTGAAACACCATCCCCACTTCTGTCCGTACTTTATTGATATCTGACTTCTTGTCGGTTATATCTATTCCTTCGATATAGACATGTCCATCTGTTATAGATTCTAATAGATTTATACAGCGCAGAAAAGTGGATTTACCAGACCCTGATGGGCCAATCACAACCACAACCTCTTGCGGCTTAACGGTTACATTAATATCCTTAAGAACTACATTGGTGCCAAAGGATTTTTTCAAATTTTTCACTTCGATCATTCTGTGGCTAGTCTCCTTTCAAGTCGGCTTAATACGTAGCTTAAAGAAAGTGTTAGTAAAAGGTAAATAAGCGCTGCTGTAATATATGGCTCCCATACACGGAAGTATTGACCTTGCATGGCTCGTCCCCAATACATGAGTTCAGGGGCCGCGACTAACGAAGCGAGAGAAGATTCTTTGATTAAAACAATAAATTCATTTCCTAGCGGTGGAATCATCCTCTTAAATGCTTGTGGAAGGATAACATAACGCATAGCTTGTACATGTGTCATTCCTAGAGAACGGGCTGCTTCCATCTGCCCTTTATCGATTGATTGAATTCCTGCACGGAAGATTTCTGCTATGTATGCGGCTGAGTTTAAGGATAGAGTTAGAATAGCAGCAGCAATACCATTTGTTCCCCCTGTAAACAGCGGTACTACCGCAAAATGAATTAACATAATTTGTACAAGCATGGGTGTACCACGGAATAAAGTGATATACACACCAAAAGGGAATGATAAAAATTTATTTTTCATCATCTTTCCTAACCCGATAAACAAACCAAGGATTGTCCCTATTAAAATACCCGCTAACGAAAGTCCGATTGTCAGCAGCGTCCCCTTAAGAAAAAAGGGTGCGTATTCAACTAAAATACTCCACTGAATATCCATTCATAATCCCCCTATAAATCCGTTGACCTTCTGATAAATGATGTAAGGCTAGGTATGAAACCAAAAATTGCGTAACTTCTAGTTTAAAAGAGTTACGCAATTTTCATTCTTATTGTTGGTCTTTTAGTAGTTGTACATCTGGATCTACCTTGAACCATTCCTTATAAATTTCTGCATAAGTTCCATTATCAAACACTTCGTTTAGCGCTTTATCGAAATCTGCTTTTATCTTACTTCCCTTCGAAAACATTAATCCGTAGAACTCTTGGGCAAATGCTCCCTTATCTTCAATGATGATAAATTTATCATTAGGATTATTTTTTGCATATTCTTCAATTACTGTATTATCCGCAACAACCGCATCTGCTCCACCAGCCTTTAGCTCAAGGATAGCTAAGTTATTGTTTTCAAACTTTTTAATTTGACTGCTGTTTTTTCCAAGAAGACCTTCAACCGCTTCCTGGCCAGTGGTTGCGTTTTGAACAGCAACCGTTTTATCCTTCAAATCTTCAGCACTTTTGATATCACTGCCTTCTGGAACCATAATCTTATTGGTAGATAAGAAGTAGGGTACAGAGAAATCATAGGTTTTCTTTCTATCATCATTAATGGTAATGGACGAAATGCCAATATCGGCTATTTTCTTCTCTAATTCTACGAAAATTGGATCCCACCCGGTATGAGCAATATCAAGTTCGTATCCTGCTTCTTTCGCAACCGCTTTAATTAAGTCAATATCAAAACCTACAATTTCACCCTTATCCTGATATTCAAATGGTGCATACGCTGCATCTGTGACAACGCGGAGTTTTTTCTTTTCCTTACCAGAATCATCCCCATTACCACTTGTTTCACTCGATCCGCAAGCAGTAAGAATTAACATAAAAGCCATGACCAGGAACGTTGTTATTAATTTAACCTTCTTCATTTTCTCAACCCCCTAATATTATTTTTAAAAAACTAATCTTTAAAACATTTTAAATTTTTAGAATATAAGTGATTATAACTTTTTTTGCTTACTTATTCAATATTTTATTAATAAAACTTTACTAATTTACTATATTCGTACGCTAAAAAAGCAATATAAAAATAGTAATTAATGGATAATGGTTTATTTTGGATTGATATTTTTTTATGTTTCCATTTTAACTAGGCAAATGCCCACACTCTCCACATATACCTACATAATCTATAGGGTATTAAATCAAAAAGGAGAGTTGCCCAATGTATCCTTATGGCTATTATCAAGGTCCACAACCACAGTATGAGTACAATCCATACGAACAGTTTGATGTGTATACGCAACCACAACAAGAACAATATGACCCGTATGATCCGGACAGACAACCGCAGCAACTTGAGCGAAGAGTTAGTCAGCTCGAAAGACAAAATGAGCGTCAGGAAAGGCAAATCAATCAGCTTCAACGTGACGTAACCCAACTTCAACGTCGCGTTCAACGTATTAACCAAAGACTACGTCAAGTCGAAAGACGCTTTAACTTCCCATTCACCCCATTTGATGGAGAATATTAATAACTAAATATATGAACCTGGCTGTTTATGCCAGGTTCTTTTTTACTTTGTTAGATTTGCTCTAATCAATGAAAAATTCTTGTCAGTGTTTCTGACACATTCACTGACAAAGCCTAAAAAATTCGTTACCTTTTACAATATACTCACATTGAAGGAGTGAAAAGTCGGTATGACAAATCAATTGCGTAAAGGAGTAGAAACACTTAAACTATTCTACATTAATGGATTAATTGAATCTGATCATTATAATGCTTCTAACCATAATCTACATTCCCTCACTTTTAACGAAATACAAAGTATTTTCCAAAAGACATTCCCCCAAAAAATTAACAAAAGCATCTTGAGGAAACCTGTACCAAAATCCAATCAGTGTAAGGAAATTTAACATACATTATTGTATAGAACTTAATCACAGAAGAGCGTGGTGAAACTAAAAAATGACAAATGATTTTTCTTATAAAGATAAAAAAGTAATTACAATTGGAATCGTTAGAGACCTAACAGGTCTTTCGGAGAGACAAATTCGCTATTACGAGGAAAGAAGATTAATTTTTCCAGAGAGATCCCC
The DNA here is from genome assembly GCF_023715415.1 of Neobacillus niacini. Taxonomy (GTDB): domain Bacteria; phylum Bacillota; class Bacilli; order Bacillales; family Cytobacillaceae; genus Neobacillus; species Neobacillus niacini_C. The sequence continues at coordinate 215,464 of NZ_JAMBOB010000009.1, read as the reverse complement.
TGGCGGAAGTAGAAAATACTCCTTTGCAGATATTGAATTATTAGTGGAAATTGCGAACAAGATTGAAGACGGAGTCCAAACGCATGAAATTAGAAAAGAAATGCTTCAAGCTCAGAAGAAGCAAAATCAGAATGAGGTTAGAAGAAAAATGATTCAAGGACAATTGAATGCCCAGTTCGGCTTACGAAAAGGTCCATCTTCTTAATAAAGAAGATGGCTTTTTTCTTCTTCTTCCAAAAACCATGTCAGGAAACCTTACACAATTGTAGAATCTACATTAAATCCGTGTAAAAATACAAATACACCGAATGTTAAGAAAATTAACATGAATTTAAAGGGGGAGAAATGATGGAAACTATATTCTTAATGAACAGTCTTTGGGTAATGGTTGGAGCCGTTCTTGTTATTCTCATGATGGGAGGATTCATCCTGCTGGAGACTGGATCAACACGAATGAAAAATGCCGGACATATTGCAGGGAAAACGATACTTACCTTTGGTATCTCATCCATCATATTTTGGGCAGTAGGGTATGGCTTAATCTTCGGAGAAGGAAATCCACTCATTGGATTATCAGACTTCTTCTATTCGGGATATGACGTTGAAGGCTTAGCACTTTCGGGTTCAGTATTCTTTTTATTCCAATTAGCCTTTGCAGGTATTTCGTTAACCATTGCGTTTGGAGGCTTTGCTGAACGAGCTAAATTAGGAGCCTACCTCGTGTTTGCTGTACTTTTTTCGGTCATTGTTTATCCTCCTATTGCCCACTGGATTTGGGGAGGCGGCTGGTTAGCAGAACATGGCAAGCAAGATTTCGCAGGCTCAACGGTTGTTCACTTAACAGGGGCAATGGCAGCATTTGCAGCTACATTGATCCTAAAACCTCGAATTGGGAAATACAATAAAGATGGTTCAGCAAACAATCTCGCAGGTCATAACCAAGTATTTACGGCTCTTAGTGTTTTAATCTTATGGGTCGGATGGTTCGGATTTAATGCAGGCAGTACGGTTTCTGTTGATGGAGCATTCTTCGGTTTCGTAGCAATGAATACGAACTTAGCGGCGGGTGCCGGAGTTATTGCTGCAATGATTATCTCTTGGATTGTCATGGGCAAAGCAGATGTTCCAATGATGTTAAATGGTGCCTTAGCTGGGTTAGTTGCCATTACAGCTTCCTGTGCTTTTGTTGATACATGGGCTGCAGTCCTAATTGGCTTTATATCAGGAATTCTTGTATTTTACAGCATTCGCTTCTTTGAAAAGAAAGGGATTGATGATCCAATCGCTGCATTGTCTGTACACGGTACAGCAGGTATTTGGGGAACATTGTCAACTGGATTCTTTGCTACACCGGAATTAGCGACAATTGGAGAGCCAGGATTATTTTACGGAGGCGGTTTACACCAGCTTGGTGTTCAGGCATTAGGGGTTGTAAGCAGTGGTGCTTTTGCATTCATCGTTTCCTTTATCCTGTTAACAATCATGAAAGCTGTTATGAATGGCTTACGTGTAACAGAGGAAGAGGAAATTATCGGTCTCGACATGAGCGAGCATGGAAGCTATGGTTACCCTGAAATGGTCAAAGCAGAAAAAACGGCAATAAGTTCAGAGCCAAAGTTGAAGTTTTAATAGCTTTATTTCTATAGTCAGTCCCCATCCCCTTACATACGTCAAGGGGATGGAATTGTATTTTATTGGAGGTGAACTGAATGTATGAACAACTACTTAGAGATTAGAAGATTCCGTGATGACCAGATTATTTGGGTTTCTCGCAATCATTTTCAATTAAATCAGTTACATGATGAAATCATCACCTCAGTAATCACACTTTCTATTCAACAAATAGCAGAAAGATACGGTCCTATCCCCTGCCCTTTTACCTTTTTCATGATGGGCAGTGCAGGACGGTTTGAGCAATCATTATGGAGCGATCAGGATCACGGCATTATTTATCAGAAGCAAGGTACAGAAATAAATGAATACTTTTTGGCATTAGGAAAGGAAATCTCAAAGGGCTTGCAGATAGCAGGCTATGTCTATTGTGAAGGCGGAGTAATGGCCAGCAATCCTTTATGGTGTAAATCAATTTCACAATGGAGACAGCAATTAGACAATTGGCTGCTTGACTCAAGCTGGGAATTGATTCGCCAATTATTGATTTTCATTGACGGGCGATCGCTTTATGGTGACGCAAGCTTTCTAGAAAGTTTAAAAATGGAAGTATATCATACTATCCACAAAGAAAACCTCTTAAAAAAATTGCTCAGTAATACCCTTCACCTCAAAAAAGGAATTGGCATTTTAGGACAAATACTCGTAGAAACACACGGGCATCATTCAGGGTCGCTAAATATTAAGGAAAAAGCCCTTTTTCCTTATGTTAATGCGATACGTTTATTGGCTATAAAAGAGAATATATTTGAAACCTCTACTCTTTCAAGACTTGAAAAGCTGCCAGAATTTGAACTTTCTACTATTAAGAGAAAACTGTACACGCAACAGTTTTTAAAGTTACTAAACATTCGTCTATCACTAGCAAAACCTGACAATTACGAAAATAGCCATTATATTTCTATTGTTTCCCTTTCAAAAAAGCAAAAGGAAGAAGTAAAAGAAATACTAAAAAATGGGGCTGCCCTTTATCGTTATGTAAGAAATTTAGTAGAGAAGGAGGATATCTAATGGGAATGAGTGATATGATCCACTTTTTCAGACAAATGTCCGGCAGACTTGGTTCCAACGTTTATGCTGGTGTTCAAGGGCATGCTAACATGCAAAATATCTCCTTTATTCGAAAGCTCCAAAAAGAAATGAAAGAAAATAACTGCCTGGACACACCTCTTCCCGAACTAAAGATTGTGGTGTTTGATATTGAAACAACTGGTTTCTATCCTGAAAAAGGTGATAGAGTCATATCCATTGGCGCAATCAAGATGACAGGGAAGCGAATTATTGAAACAGAAACTTTCTATTCTCTAGTTCATTCTCCACATAAGCTCTCAGATGAAATCTCAGACCTGACCAACATTCGTGATGAAGAATTACAGTCAGCTCCACCCGCTTCTGAAGTGTTAATGGAATTTTTCAAATTTGTACAAAATAACGCTCTTGTAGCTCACCATGCTAAGCATGAACAATCCTTTATGCAAAAAATGACTTGGGATTTACTAAAGACTAGATTTGAGCACCGAATCATTGACACCTCCTTCTTACTGCGTCTTTCGAATCCTACGATAAAATCATTGCCACTTGAAGATGTGTGCAAGGAATGCGAAATAGAAATCATCAACCGGCATCATGCACTGGAGGATGCCAAACTGACAGCACTTATTTGGGGACATTATTTGGGGATTGCTCAAGAAAAGGGTTATCAAAATCTACGTGAAATATACGAATACCTTGCGAAGATAAAATAGAGCAAATGCAAAAAACAAGTATAGTGAAAAACTAATGTTCCATTTTTTTTATAGACTTGCTCACTAATCCAAGCTGTTTTATCAGTTGGCAATAGTAGAATCCTCGCATGATATCACTCCTTCTTACTCTTCTTTTTTAACCTCGAAAAATATTTTTTTACTATTTTTATTTCCCTCCAACCTTAATCTGACAATAATGAAAACGCTATCAGCTTTTTCGATTTGTTTGAATTGTCAGATTTTTGTGTTGACCAAGATTTAGATTGGGTGTAAGATTACTGAAAATATAATTTGTATTAAATATTCTAAGTAATTAAATTACCTCTAGTTATTCCTGAAAACAGGAAATTAGGCATGGGTATTCTTTTACAAACGATTTTAATTATCTAAAGCGTTGTATGACTAAAAGGAGTGGTTAGGTTGGGAAGTCAATGGATATTCCTTGACGGTGAATTCGTCAAGAAAGAGGATGCTGTAGTTTCAGTTTTTGACCATGGATTTTTATATGGAGATGGAGTATTTGAAGGCATTCGTGTTTATAGCGGAAACGTCTTTAGACTCGATGCCCACCTAAAAAGACTGTTCGAATCAGCACAATCCATTATGCTGAGAATTCCTTTTACACAGGAAGAAATGACACAATTAATTGTGGATACGATTAGAAAGAATGAATTGGACAGCGCCTATATCCGTGTTGTCGTTTCAAGAGGTAAAGGAAATCTTGGACTGGACCCTTCCTCCTGCTCGAAGCCAAGCGTGATTATTATCGCAGAGGAATTAAAAATGTTTCCTCAGGAATATTACGAACGAGGTATCAAAATTGTCTCTGTAGCTAGCAGAAGAAATCGTCCGGATGTCCTTAGTCCTCAAGTTAAATCACTTAATTATTTAAATAATATTCTTGTTAAATTAGAAGCTAGTCAAGCTGGTGTAGAAGAAGCTTTAATGCTCAATGATCAAGGTTATGTGACAGAAGGCTCTGCTGACAATATCTTTATCGTAAAAAATGGAGCAATCTATACCCCTCCTGTTTACTTAGGAGCGTTAGAAGGAATTACCCGAAACGCTATCATTGATGTGGCAAGAGCAAAAGGTTACGAGGTTAAAGAATCTCCATTCACCCGACATGATGTCTATGTTGCTGACGAGGTGTTCTTAACCGGAACAGCTGTAGAAGTTATTGCTGTTATTAATGTGGATGGCCGCGAAATTAGTGGCGGTAAACCAGGAATTGTAACAAACGACCTATTAGAAGAATTCAGAAAAATCGTAACAACGGACGGAGTGGCTTGTTATCCTGAATCTACAAACCACGCTATTGTCAGTTAGGAGATAAAACAATGCGAAGCGATATGATTAAAAAGGGGATTGATCGTGCTCCCCACCGCAGCCTTTTATACGCTACTGGGGTAACAGTGAAGGACCTAGAAAAGCCGTTTATCGGTGTCTGTAACTCATTTATTGAAATTATCCCTGGACACAAACACCTTAATCATTTCGGTGAAATTGTGAAAGAAGCGATTAGAGAAGCTGGCGGAATACCTTTTGAATTTAACACCATTGGCGTTGATGACGGAATTGCAATGGGTCATGTCGGGATGCGCTACTCCCTTCCCAGCCGTGAAATTATTGCTGATAGTGCAGAAACAGTAATTAATGCTCATTGGTTCGATGGTGTATTTTACATTCCGAACTGCGACAAAATCACACCTGGAATGTTAATGGCAGCAGTTAGAACCAACGTCCCTTCTGTTTTTGTTTCAGGGGGTCCAATGGAAGCCGGTGTTTCCTCAACGACTGGAAAGAACCTTTCTCTTACTTCTGTATTTGAAGGAGTTGGAGCTTACCATAGTGGAAAAATGACTCAGCAGGAGCTGCTTGATATCGAAACTGCAGCATGTCCTACTTGCGGATCTTGTTCAGGAATGTTTACGGCTAACTCGATGAACTGTTTGATGGAAGTGTTAGGCATGACGGTTCCGGGTAACGGAACAATTGTAGCCACTTCTAATGAACGGCATGAGTTAATTCGACAAGCAGCAAAACACTTAGTTGAATTAGTGAAAAACGATATTAAACCACGAGATATCATTACCAGAGAAGCAATTGACAATGCATTTGCCCTAGATATGGCAATGGGGGGATCGACGAACACTGTTCTACATACCCTAGCCATCGCTCATGAAGCTGGTATTGACTATGATTTACGAGAAATTAATAAGATTGCTGAAAGAGTTCCCTATTTAGCAAAAATTATGCCTGCATCCGATTACTCTATGGATGATGTTCACCGCGCAGGCGGCGTTAGTGCCATTCTTAATGAGCTATGTAAAGTTGAAGGTGCACTGCATCAAGATTGCTTAAGTATCACAGGTAAGACTCTTGCTGAAAATGTGAAAGAAGCAACAATAACAAATGAAGCTGTCATCCGAACCAAAGATAATCCGTATAGCCCTGTTGGTGGACTATCCATCCTATATGGAAACATTGCTCCTGATGGCGGAGTAATCAAAGTTGGTGCTGTGGATCCTTCCATTAAAACCTTCCTTGGTGAAGCAATTGTTTTTGAGTCCCAAGAGGAAGCTCAAGAAAAAATTAATAATGGCACAGTTAAGGCTGGTCACGTTGTCGTCATTCGTTACGAAGGACCAAAAGGCGGACCAGGAATGCCAGAAATGCTTGCTCCAACCTCAGCCATTGCTGGCCGTGGACTAGATAAAGAAGTTGCTCTTATTACAGACGGGCGTTTCTCAGGCGCCAGCAGAGGAATTTCGATTGGGCATATTTCACCAGAAGCTGCTGAAGGCGGTCCTATCGCACTCGTTGAAAATGGTGACAAGATTCTCATTGATTTACAAGAAAGAACAATTGAATTAATCGTTGATGACGAGGTTCTGGCAGAAAGACGCCGTGTTTGGCAAAAACCAGAGCCAAAAATCAAAACTGGCTACCTAGCCAAATACGCAAAGTTAGTTACATCCGCCAATACTGGCGGGGTTATGAAAATATAAAGCTATTAGTTAAAGATACTGCCGCTTTAACCTACTCAGGGTTTAGGCTCCCTTTTAAAGCCGGGGTTAAAGACTTATCAGTAGATTTGAAAAGTTTATAGAAAAATCGATGACGGGAATAAAGGAATAAGAAAATGTATTTTCAGAGAGCTGGGGTTGCTGGAAGCCCAGTAATACACCTTATTCCGACATCATCCCTGAGTGTTGAGCTGAACAGACCTATCTTAGTAGGCTCAATCAGGTGCTATCTTTAAGCACCTGTTACCAAAAGAAGCGGGTAAGTGATTCCTTTTAGCCGCTTCAAGAGGCAGTGTCCGTGAGGATGCTGTAAAAACCGGGTGGTACCGAGAAATGGAAGGCCTTTTCTCCCCGATATATTCTGCTTTTGTTTTCAACTGCAGTTTATTCGGAGGCGAAAATGGCCTTTTACTATTTAGGTAGATTTCTATAAGGAGGGATTACGAGGTGAAAGTAGAAGCAAAGCCGGACGTCCAAACCAGTACGGCACCGAAAACGGGTGCAGACCTGCTCATTGACTTATTAATTAATGAAGGTGTTGAAACGCTTTTCGGGTATCCGGGTGGTGCCGTTCTTCCAATATATGATGCAATTTATCGTGCAAGAGGCAGCATTAAGCACGTCCTCTTCCGTCACGAGCAAGGCAGCATTCATGCAGCTGAAGGTTATGCCCGGATAACTGGGAAACCTGGGGTTGTCATCGCAACTTCTGGTCCTGGGGCAACAAACCTGGTTACTGGGATTACAGACGCAATGATGGATTCTTTACCCCTAGTGATTTTCACTGGTCAGGTGGCAAGAGGTGTCATTGGAACGGATGCATTCCAAGAAGCAGACGTAATGGCTATCACAACACCTATCACCAAACATAATTATCAGGTGCAAAACATTTCTGACTTGCCAAGAATTGTAAAGGAAGCCTTTCATATCGCTTCAACAGGCAGACCTGGTCCGGTTTTAATTGATATTCCAAAGGATATTTCAGCAGGAGAATTATCACAGATACCTGAAGAAGTAACTATTCATCTTCCGGGTTATCAACCAACAACGAAGCCAAATCCACTGCAAATTAAAAAACTTGCGGATGCGATATCAAAGGCTATGAAGCCCGTCATTCTTGCTGGTGCTGGTATTCTTCATGGTAAAGCTTCTAAAGAGTTGACCGCTTTTGCTGAAAAACACAAGATTCCAGTAGTAACCACTCTTCTAGGTCTTGGAACGATACCAGCAACCAATCCTCTCTCTCTTGGGATGGGCGGCATGCATGGAACCTACAGTGCTAACATGGCAATGTACGAAGCAGATTTACTAATTAATATTGGTGCCCGCTTTGATGACCGGCTTACGGGGAATTTAAAACACTTTGCCCCAAATGCTAAGGTTGCACATATTGATGTTGATCCTGCTGAAATTGGCAAAAATGTTCCAACACAAATACCAATTGTGTCTGATTCCAAGGAAGCATTGGTTGAATTAATGAATCAGACGGCAGAATCACCTGATACTGTTGGTTGGTTAGAAACATTAAATAAGTATAAAGCAGAATTCCCATTATGGTATAAACACAATCCTAACGGGATGTCTCCTCAATGGCTGATTGAAGCGATTCATAAAGTAACCAATGGAGATGCTGTTGTTACAACAGACGTTGGCCAGCACCAAATGTGGGCTGCTCAATATTACAATTTTGAAAAACCACATCGCTGGGTTACTTCTGGCGGACTCGGGACTATGGGCTTTGGCTTCCCTGCTGCTATTGGAGCACAAATGGCTTCTCCAGGAAGCACAGTAGTAGCCATTGTTGGTGACGCTGGATTCCAAATGACACTACAAGAGTTATCCGTAATCTATGAACAGAACCTTCCAGTCAAGATCATCATTGTCAATAACGGTGCTCTAGGTATGGTTCGACAATGGCAGGAATTATTACATGGCAACCGAATTTCTGAATCTATTCTTAATACACAGCCAGATTTTGTGAAGCTTGCTGAGGCCTATCATATCAGAGGATTAAAGATTGAAAGCCAAGAAGAATTGATCACAAAGCTTCCTGAAGTGTTTGCTTATGACGGTCCTGTTTTAATGGATTGCCGAGTATTACAGCAAGAAAAGGTCTTCCCGATGATCGCTCCAGGAAAAGGAATACATGAAATGATTGGGGTGAAACCATCATGAAACGGATTATCTCTTTAACGGTTCAGGACCGAAGTGGTGTCTTAAACCGAGTCACTGGTTTATTACAGAGAAGACAATTTAATATTTCAAGTATTTCCGTCGGTCCAACAGAAACCGAAGGCATTTCAAAAATGACCTTGGTGGTTGAAGTCGAAGATGAGCAGCGCCTTGAACAAGTTACCAAACAACTAAACAAGCAGATTGATGTATTAAAGGTTTCAGATATTACGGATAAAGCAATTGTTGCACGTGAACTGGCTCTAATAAAAGTAGCCGGCAGCTCACAGCTTCGAAGTGAAATCAACGGGATTATTGACCCGTTCCGTGCCTTAGTAATTGATGTAAGTAAAGATAGCTTAACCATTCAGATTACAGGACGCCCAGACAAAATTGATGCGTTGATTGACTTACTTCGCCCATATGGAATTAAAGAAATTGCTAGAACAGGATTGACCGCCTTCTTACGCGGGCATCAGCCACAAGTTAACGAGTTAACTACCTACTCTCAAATAAAATAAACATTTTCGAAGGGATGATTATAATGGCAAAAGTATTATATAACGGAGATATTCAAGAGGCAGTTTTACAAGGAAAGAAAATCGCAGTAATTGGATATGGCTCACAAGGTCATGCACATGCATTAAATCTAAAGGAAAGCGGTTTTGACGTTGTTGTTGGTTTACGAGGAGGAAAGTCTTGGGATAAAGCAGTTGAAGACGGTGTTGAAGTAACTTCAGTAGCAGATGCAACAGCTCAAGCTGATGTTGTAATGGTTTTACTTCCAGATGAAATGCAGCCTAAAGTTTACGAAGAAAGCATTAAACCAAACCTTGAAGCTGGTAATGCACTAGTATTCGCACATGGATTCAATGTTCATTTCACTCAAATTGTTCCTCCTGCTGATGTAGACGTATTCCTAGTTGCTCCTAAAGGTCCAGGACATTTAGTTCGACGCACATACACAGAAGGCGCAGGTGTACCAGCACTATACGCTGTTTACCAAGACTACACAGGCCAAGCACGTGAATTGGCTCTTGCATACGCAAAAGGAATCGGTTCTGCTCGTGCAGGTGTACTAGAAACTTCTTTCCAAGAAGAAACAGAAACAGATTTATTCGGAGAACAAGCCGTTCTTTGCGGCGGTACTACTGCCCTAATCAAAGCTGGTTTCGAAACTCTTGTAGAAGCTGGTTATCAGCCTGAAGTTGCTTACTTTGAATGTTTACACGAATTAAAATTAATCGTTGACCTTCTATATGAAGGAGGATTAGAAAACATGCGTTATTCTATCTCTGATACAGCACAATGGGGTGATTTCGTTTCCGGACCACGTGTTGTTAATGAAGATACTAAAGCCCGCATGAAAGATGTCTTAACAGATATCCAAAATGGTGCCTTCGCAAAAGGATGGATTCTTGAAAATCAAGCAAACCGCCCACAATTCAATGCGATTAACCGCAGCGAAAACAAACACCAAATTGAGGTTGTCGGCCGTGAGCTTCGTGAATTAATGCCATTTATTAAAAAACCTGTAAACCAAAAGAAAGAAGTGGTGGTAAATGGTTCACGTTAACATCTTTGATACGACACTGCGTGATGGAGAACAATCCCCTGGTGTAAATTTAAACCAGCTTGAAAAACTTGAAATCGCTAGACAACTAGAAAGGTTTGGCGTAGATATTATGGAGGCCGGATTCCCGGCTTCCTCCCAAGGGGATTTCGAGGCAGTAAGAGCAATTGCCCGGAGTATTAAAAACAGTTCCGTCACAGGCCTGGCAAGAGCAACCAAATCGGACATTGACATTGCGTGGGACGCATTAAAGGATGCAGCGGAACCAAGGTTGCACGTTTTCCTGGCTACCTCCCCTATTCATATGAAATATAAATTGTTCAAAACACCCGAGGAAGTCATTCAAACCTCTGTTGATATGGTGGCATATGCCAAACAAAGATTCCCTCATATCGAATGGTCTGCTGAAGATGCTTCTCGTTCGGATCTTGATTTTCTAGTCAAGATCATTACAAAGGTCATTGACGCAGGAGCGACAGTCATTAACCTTCCTGACACAGTAGGTTATGCTACTCCAGCTGAATATGGTTACATGTTCCGATATATACGTGAGAATGTTCCAAATATCCACAAGGCAGCTTTATCGTGCCACTGCCACGATGACTTAGGAATGGCGGTTGCCAATTCACTTGCGGCAATCGAAAACGGTGTTACCCAGGTGGAAGGAACCATTAATGGAATTGGTGAACGTGCGGGGAATGCCTCACTTGAGGAAATCGCAGTCGCCCTAAATATTAGAAAAGATAAATACCCTTTTACAACCAATCTAGTTTTAAAAGAAATCAAACGTACGAGCGATCTTGTCAGCCGCTTTACAGGGATGATAATTCCTGGAAATAAAGCAATTGTTGGAAAAAACGCCTTTGCACATGAGTCTGGAATTCATCAGGATGGTGTATTAAAAAACACCTTAACTTATGAAATTATCACTCCAGAAATGGTTGGAATTCAATCGAATGATTTAGTCCTTGGTAAACATTCTGGACGTCATGCCTTTAAAGATAAAATTGAAAATATGGGCTTTACCTTATCAACTGAAAAGCTTCAAGAAGCCTTTACAGCTTTTAAGCAGCTCACCGACCGTAAAAAAGAAGTGACCGATGAAGATTTATTTACAATCCTAACGGATATTCAAACAGACTTTGTTGATGTAAAAAAATATGAACTTGTTGCTTTCCAAGTACATTATGGTTCAGCCAACCTTCCTACAGCCACTGTTGCACTTAACACACCAGAGGGCGTTCGAGTAGAAACGGCTCGTACAGGTTCAGGCAGCGTTGAAGCACTAATGAACACATTGGAAGCTTTAATAAAAGAAGAAATTCATTTAACCGACTTTAAACTAAACTCCGTTGGTCAAGGGCGTGACGCATTGGCTGAGGTGCACGTGAAAATGACCGTTGACGGTGTAAAGGTAAGTGGCCGCGGTTCTGCCCAGGACGTATTAGAAGCCTCTGCCAAATCGTTCTTGAATGCTGTAAATCGAGTATTTTACGCTCCTAATGCTTTAGTTCAAGCGGCATCGGCTCAAGCATAAAAGGCTTTTTCGCGAGGCGAATTTAAAAATGATGAGGAGGTTGCTTCGAATGAAAAAACGTATTGTATTACTACCTGGTGATGGGATTGGCAAGGAGGTTATTAATTCTGCAAAAGATGTATTGAATGCTATTGCGGAAGAATTTAACCACAGTTTTAACTTCGAAACCCATGAAATCGGAGGGGCAGCCATTGACCTATACGGCACTCCGCTGCCGGAAACAACAGTTGACGCTTGTAAGCAGGCCGATGCTGTACTATTAGGTGCGGTTGGCGGCCCGAAATGGGATAACAACCCCTCCCATTTACGCCCTGAAAGAGGATTACTTGGTATTCGGAAGGCACTTGATTTATATGCAAATCTAAGACCGATTAAGGGATTTAAGAATTTGCTGCATGCTTCTCCTTTAAAAGAGGAAATTGTAGCCGGCAGTGACTTGCTCATTGTCCGTGAATTAACGGGCGGCCTTTACTTTGGTACACCTAGTGAACGCCGTGATAATGGGCAATCAGTGGTGGATACCCTTCTCTATACTCGCAAGGAGATTGAAAGAATCGTAGACAAGGCTTTCCAGGCTGCTCAAGGACGGAAGGGACACCTTACATCCGTTGATAAGGCAAACGTCTTGGAATCTAGTAAGATGTGGCGTGAGGTTGTTGAAGAGAAAAAAGCACAGTATCCAGATGTTACGGTTGAACATGTATTGGTGGATGCAGCTGCAATGAAATTGATTACAAATCCTACACAGTTCGATGTCATTGTAACGGAGAACTTGTTCGGTGACATTCTTAGCGATGAAGCCTCTGTCTTAACTGGTTCTCTTGGAATGCTGGCATCAGCGTCCTTGAGTGAAGATGGAGTGGGTTTATATGAACCTGTTCATGGTTCTGCACCTGACATTGCAGGTAAAGGTATTGCCAATCCAACAGCCATGATCTTATCTACTGCATTAATGCTGCGTTACTCTTTTCAACTAAACGATGAGGCGAAGCTAATTGAAGAAGCTGTACAGTCTGTATTAGATAGTGGCTTCCATACCGCTGACCTTCATATCCCTGAAGGACGACAAGTTGGAACAGAGGAAATAACACGTCTAATTGTCGATTTTATTAAATCACAAAACGCCTCAAAATGTATCATGAGCTGTTACGTATAACTAGTCGCAGCTGGGCTCATTGGTCCAGCTGCTTCTCCATATCAAGGTCTTTTTTAAACCGGGGATGAACTCCCCCTCTTTACTAAATCTAGAAACGTGAGGAAGGACATTATGCAAAAACCAAAAAATATAATTCAAAAAGTTTGGCAGCAGCATGTTGTACATCAAGAAGCAGGAAAACCGGATTTACTTTATATTGATTTGCACCTTGTTCATGAAGTAACTTCTCCTCAAGCATTCGAAGGATTACGGATGAATGGCAGAAAAGTGCGCCGCCCAGATTTAACTTATGCGACAATGGATCACAATGTTTCTACACGTGACCGAAACGTAATCAAAGACCCTGTTTCTAAAAAACAAATAGATACATTGAAAGAAAATTGTCAGGAATTTGGCGTTGAACTCTCTGATCGTCAACATCCCGACAATGGAATTGTACATGTAATCGGTCCTGAACTTGGCTTAACACAGCCAGGAAAAACAATTGTCTGTGGTGATAGCCATACTTCAACACATGGTGCGTTTGGTGCTCTAGCGTTCGGAATTGGGACAAGTGAAGTGGAACATGTACTAGCTACACAAACACTCTGGCAGGCACCTCCAAAAACAATGAATGTGAAAGTTAATGGAAGGCTTGGAACTGGCGTTACGGCGAAGGATTTAATTTTAGCAATCATCGGGAAATTTGGGGTTCAATTTGGTACTGGTTATGTAATGGAATATACAGGTGAAGCGATTCGCTCTCTTTCCATGGAAGAGCGTATGACCGTTTGTAACATGTCCATTGAAGCTGGTGCACGAGCAGGCTTGATTTCTCCAGATGAAACAACTTTTGAATACCTAAAAGGACGCCGTCATGTTCCAAAGGGTGAAGCTTATGAGGAAGCAGTAGCAAAATGGCAGGCACTCGCCTCTGATGAAGGCGCACAATATGACGCTGTGGTTGAAATTGAGGCATCAGAAGTTGAACCACAGGTGACATGGGGAACCAACCCAGGCATGTGTATCCCAATTACAGCCTCTGTTCCTAATCCAGAAAATGAAGAAAAGGCAAATAAAAAAGATGAAATTTCTCGTGCCCTTCAATATATGGGGCTTGAAGCCGGTCAAGCAATTTCAAGTGTAGAGATTGATCATGTCTTTATCGGTTCTTGTACCAATTCACGGTTAAGTGATTTACGTAAGGCAGCTGATGTTGTACGTGGACACAAGGTTAATCCTAAAGTGAAGGCGATTGTCGTTCCAGGCTCGTTTAGTGTCAAATTGGCTGCTGAAAAAGAAGGAATTGACCAAATTTTTAAAGAAGCGGGCTTTGAATGGCGTGAAGCTGGCTGCAGTATGTGCCTAGCAATGAATGATGACATTGTTCCTCCAGGTGGACGCTGTGCCTCTACTTCTAACCGTAATTTTGAAGGCCGTCAAGGAAACGGATCACGCACCCACCTTGTCAGTCCAGAGATGGCCGCTGCCGCTGCGGTTGCAGGTCACTTCGTTGATGTTCGTAAGTTCACAGCACAGGAGGTACTATAAATGGAACCACTACGCATTCATACAGGAATCGTTTGCCCGTTAAATCGAAGCAATGTAGATACAGATCAGATTATTCCAAAGCAATTTCTAAAGAGAATTGAGCGAAGCGGTTTTGGACAATTTTTATTCTATCACTGGCGCTTTGATGATGAAGGTAACCTACGCAAGGATTTTTCAATGAATCATCCTAAATATCAGGGAGCTTCCATTTTAGTAGCTGGCGAAAACTTTGGCTGTGGCTCCTCTCGTGAACATGCACCATGGGCGATTCAGGACTTTGGTTTCAAAGTGGTTATTGCCCAAAGCTACGCTGATATTTTTAAAAATAACTGTGTAAAGAATGGGATTCTTACAATTGTGGCAAGTGAAGAACAAGTTCAAAGTATTATGCGGAAGGCTGAGAACGAGGAATACTCACTTACAGTGAATCTTGAAGACCAAATGGTTACGGATAATCAAGGGTTAAAGTTTACTTTTGATATTGCTCCCTATCCTAAAGAAATGCTGCTTAATGGCTGGGACGAAATCGGCGTAACGCTGAATTATGAAGATAAAATTTCCCAGTATGAGCTTGCACGTAAATAGAAAAAATGAGCTTGGACATCCCAAGCTCATTTTTTAGTGTCTCGGTGCCAATAACATGACTAAAACACCTACTATACATATTCCTCCGCCAATCCAGTCATACAAATCAGGAGCTTTTTTATCAATGCCCCATCCCCACAATAGCGAGAGCACAATGAAAACTCCCCCGTATGCGGCATAAACTCTACCGAATGACGGAAAGGATTGAAAGGTCGCAATTACACCGTACAAGGCTAATACAAGTCCGCCAATAAGGCCCCAATAGGACGGCTTCCCTTCTCGGAGCCATTGCCAAATCAGGTACCCTCCTCCTATTTCTGCAATCCCTGCTAGTATAAATAACATTGTTGCTTGAAACATTACAATCACATCCCTTGAATCTTTTTATCCTTTTTAAAAGAGTATAAATAATTTTATGCTTCATAGATTTTTATAACGGACAAGGTTAGGAGTGGTTTATTTGATTAAATTAATAATAATAATTTTATTAGTCCTTCTTTCCATTACTATACTCTTTTTTATCTTAACAAAAAATAAGCAGCAAATGATTCAGACTTATTCAATTTCAACTTTTATGGGATCAAGTATTGATGATGAAATTTTAGAACCAAAACCATCTATCATTGAAAAAATAAATGAGTTTTTCGATGATAATGATGCTGAGGATGATGGCATAGACGACGGTGGTGATGATGCGGGAGAATAGACACAAAGACATGTCACTATTTATATATTCGAATCAACATCTCCTTCCTCTTTTTAAAAATGGCTGTGTTATAACTGAATGTTGATTTCACGTTTGGAAAATAAACGGAGAAATTCCGCTTAAATTGTGAAATACCCAAATTTCCTTAAGAATAGGTGGAGGTTTTCCGCTTATATGATCAAAATCTATGGATTTTGTCATATTTAGAGCAGTTAAGCGGAATATCTCCGGTTATTTCTACTTCTAAAACTTCCTCTATATACATTAGCGGAAATTCTCCGCCTATTACTTCTCATACCCAAACGAAAATCAACAATGAATAATAACAGAGCCTTAAAAATAAAGAATGAACGAATGGGTTAGGTTTGATACTAAGTAATAAAAAGGAGGGATTGATATGGATGGGAAGTATAATACAGGCGATGATGCGAGTGTTGAGCTGAAGAAGGCGCTTAACAAAACTACACCAAGAAAGAATCCAAATATGAGTGAAGCAGAGTTTAAGTTGAAATACCAAGGTAAGAAACAAAACTAATAATAAAGGGCAGGTTTCCCTGCCCACACTACTTTAACTTAAGGCTTTTTTGCGTCGATTATAAGTGAAGGAAATAATAATTTTTCCCCTCTATTCCTTGGGTCAAACTTTTTTGAACGAAAAATAACTCCATCTTTGGCATGCCATTCATTGAAATGAAAATTACCTTCCTCATCACAATACTCAAGTAAAGTTACTTCATATCCTGCTGCTTCAAACATTTTAGATAGAGTTTGATAATTATGGACAATTTTATGACTTGCAGCGGGATGGTCATTTGGACCTGGACCGCCAACTTTTACTATATTTTGATATTCCTCATTTGGAAAAAATCCATCTGGAACCGCACAACGAACATACCCTAAAGGCTTTAGGTATTGATAACAAAGTTTTGCAGCCTGCATTCCTTCTTCAAATGTTAAGTGTTCCCAAACATGTTCAGCAAGGATCGTAGTTATGGAATTACGAACAAACATATTATCCCAAGTATTCTCATTGATCAAATTAAGTTCTTCTTCCTGTGTATGTACCCAGCCTGGATTATTGTTGTACTCCCCTGCTCCAATCACAACTTTAATTTCCTCTTTTCTTTTTCCCATCGATTTCTCCTCTATTTCCTCTTATTAATTTTTGCTTCTGCTTTCTTCTTATTTTCAGCAACCCGAAATTTAACAATTTCACTAATTACTTCATATGGCAGCGGCTTGTCTTTAGGAAACTGGACTGCCCCTTTTGAACTTTTAAATTCGGATAATTCATGTTTAAAAGCCTCAATTCCACTAGGAGCTGGATAAAATCCAATGTGATTTTTATTGGCCGCGAAATGCACTAGATTTCCATGTAAGTAAAAAGTCGGCATTTGATAACTTATCTTTTCTATTGCATCTGGTGCCGACGCCTTTATTACATTCCTTATCTTTTGTAGCTTTTCTTGCACTTCAATTGGAAATTGTACGATGTATTCATCAATAGAATTAAATGTTTTGTTTTCTTCCATGGTTTTTCCTTTCAAATTCAAATACATTTTTGATTTATTATATTTCTATCCAAAATCTTTTTATGATATTTCCATCTTCTTCAACAAAGTCTGTATCGGGTATACCTCCATTATTAATAATCGTTTTGAAGGAACCTGTATTATCTTCATTACACAAAACCAGAGCTTTTCTAATTCCTAACTCTTTAGTTTTTTCAAGCGCCAATGACAGTAATTTCGTCGCATATCCTTTTCGTCTCTCTGAAGGGCGGATTCCGTACCCAATATGTCCGCCACTATTTAATAGAGTTTCTGTTAAACGGTGCCTTATATTTACAACACCCAGTATTCTCTTTTCCTCATTTATTAACCAAAAGGTTGAATCTGGCACCCAGCCTTCAGGTAGATTACTTCCTTGCTCATTATCCTTTAAAAATTGGACCATTGCCTCAAAGTTTGACGGGTCTTTTTTTATAACCCAAGGTACCATATCCTCCTTGCTTTCTAACCATTCTTCATAAAATGAGTGGTATTCTTCCTCTAAATCTACACTTGGTTTAATTAAAGATAGCTGGTGGTTTGAATCCACTACCAATCTTTCATAGGTTACTTTATTGTCCTCTTTTACCAAAAGAAACACATCAGGATTACGTAGATTCCGCCAATCATCAAATCCGAATTCATTATTATAATGATTTAATAATAATGACAGTAAATTTCCATGTGTAACAATAATGGTATTTTGGGCTTCACTATTTAAAACTTCCTCTACTACGCTCACGATACGATTCACTGCTTCATAACTCGACTCCCCGCCCTCGAATTTCAAATCAAAATCGTCAAAGGTAGCTTTTAGTTTTTCAAGCCAGTCGGTAAGGTTCTCAGAACTAAGCACCCGTTCTGTTAATAATTCATTAGTTTCTATTTCCAAATTCATTCTCTTTGCAAGTGGCTCTATCGATTGCAGTGTACGCTTATATGGACTAGCAACAATACGGTCAAATGGAATTTCGGTAAACATATTCGCTAAATGAATGGCTTGTTTAAAGCCTGTTTCTGTAAGTGATGCTTCAGGTGGCTGCCCTTGTGCCTCACAATGCCTGATTAGGTAAATTTTCTTCATTAAAATCACTCCTAACTTTATTCTTCCAACGTTTTCCTGAAGCCATAAAAAGGACGATATCCTTGTCCTTCATAAAATGAACGCGATGTACTGGAGGCAAGCATTTCAATTCTTGTTTTCGGGTATAAACGGTGGACGTGCTGAAGTAAATCCTTCCCGATACCCAGCCCACGATACTTTTTATCAATTAATAGTTCACAAATGTAAAGCGTTGTTCGTGTGTCCGTTAACCCTCGAATATAGCCAACAACTCCGTCACCTTCTGCTTCTACAACAAATGATACAGTAGAATTTTCCCAAGCTTGCTTCGTGTCTTCATTCCTTTCAACTAGATTACTCCAGCCCTCTTCTCGATTTATCTCTTGAATCCTATTAAAATCAGTCTCTTGATACTGTCGGATTTTTATCTTAATCATTGGTTAAACCTCACAAAATGGTTATCTCTTAGAACAGGGACCGTTTGGTATGTATTTAATTGGCTGCAATGCAACACATCCGCCCCAAATCCTTTTTCACGCAATTCCCGGCCGCTTCCACAATCCCAAATCAATTCATCTAACCTTGATTCTGCATGATAAAATGCCCCCATACAAACTTCTGCTTCTGGTGACTTTTTCCCTTCTAAATACGATAGAATTGCACCAGCACCTAAATAATCCTCAATAGCTGGACGAAGTGTATCTTCCTCTTCTTTTCCATCACTCCACAGTTCGCCGCAGGGGATTACCGTAATACTTGCATTCTTTTGTAATCTTAATTGGTTGGCAACAGCTGCTACGGATGAAGCATTTAGCAAAGAACCGATTAACAGTGCAGGCACTTTAGAAGTGATCCATGTACAAAAGGCGCCATTTAGTGAGGTTAGTACATACTTTTTATTTGTATGTTCCTCATTAAAGGATACGGGTGATAATGTTGGTTTCCCTGCTTTGGCTGCTTCTGCTCTTCCTAAAATGTATTCCGCATTGATTCTTTGTGCGTAATCTTTCCCATCTAAGCTAGGAGGATATGGAAAAATCACTGCATCATAATTTAAAGCTGTAACAACTGTTGATGAAAAGCTGAGGACATCGACAATAATGACAATATCACCACGATTGGCTGCCTCTCTTGCTCCACGTCTGCCCCATTCCACACGACAAGTGTAAGGAGATTGATCAAACATCCTATTACCACCTTTTATATGAATATAAAAAGCCCTATCTTTAGAGAAGTAAGGCTTCAACTAATCTACTCTATTAAAGCTTTTTCTTGATTAATTACTTCCTGAATGATTTTGTTTCCATAGGCACCGCGATGGAATGCGTTGGTGTCAGACCAGTAAAGCTCTCTAAATGAAACCCGGAATTATAAGTCTTTTCATCCACTTTCCTCCCCTATGTATTCTCAACTGTATATATTCATCATTTAAACCTGTTAATCCTTTCAAAAAAAAGAAAATGCCTTACCCCCATAGGAGTAAAGCACGATTTTTAAATATCATCTAAAATGTTTTGATTTTGATTTTCTTCGTTAAAGGTCAATACCTCTTCAG
This sequence comes from Neobacillus niacini, assembly GCF_023715415.1. Lineage (GTDB taxonomy): Bacteria > Bacillota > Bacilli > Bacillales > Cytobacillaceae > Neobacillus > Neobacillus niacini_C. Next base: position 195,592 of record NZ_JAMBOB010000009.1, on the reverse strand, counting down.
CAGGTTGATAGGATTCACCATAAAAATGTTGATCCTTATAGGTATGGATCTTATTATATGTTTTTCTCATGCCTTCAAATATCAACTCTTCAGACTCCTTATTTGGCGCCCAATAGAGGATTTCCATTTTATTTACCTCATTTGTAGCTAGCGAACGCCTTTCATACCCGATTGAATTGGCATGTTCAAAGCCTTCACGTTTATAAAAATGCAGCCTTTTTCCGGAATCACTGTCTTTATAGTTAACAGGTTCCACTTCTAGAATGATTGGCTTTCCTTTTTGTTTCATTTTTTCGATAAGCTTATGACCAAGTCCCTGCCCACGCGCATCTTTTGAAACAAATAGATAATCAATAAAAACAAAATCATCTAATTCTGCATACATCAAAACATGATTAGGACCTTCATCTTTATGATAAATATCAGAACGCTCTCGTAATAAAGTTTCCATATGCTCTCTAGACTTCATTTCCTCTACAGGAAAATATTGATTTAGTTTCTCATACCAATGCATTACACTGCTCCTCTTGTAAATGTCTTATTGAGGAAAGTATGTGTAATTTTACGCTTACTCATTCTTCGTCTCATTGTCTAGCTGTTCGGGAACAAAGGGTCATTCTTGTTCATGCTGATTACACTATGATACAATCGTTTTTATTACCTTCAAAAGGAGATACAATGAAAACTGAAAAAGTAAAAATGTTGAGCGCTGAACTTTATAATCCAGCGGACCCAGAATTGTTGAAAGACCGTATAAACGCCCGAAGGCTCACCAGATTATACAATCAAACAATCGAAACCGATGAGGAGAAACGGACTGCTCTTTTAAAAGAAATATTCGGCTCTACTAAAAAGAATATATACATAGAACCTACCTTTCGCTGCGATTATGGCTACAACATCCACGTTGGAGAAAATTTCTACGCAAACTTTAATTGTGTCTTTTTGGATGTATGTGAAATTCGAATCGGTGATAACTGCTTTATTGCCCCTGGCGTCCACATCTATACTGCGACACATCCCCTTAATCCCAATGAAAGAATTTCGGGCATAGAGTTTGGAAAACCAGTGACCATTGGTAACAATGTATGGATTGGAGGAAGTGCCGTTATTAATCCTGGTGTCAACATCGCAAATAATGTCGTAATTGCCTCAGGAGCAGTCGTAACAAAGGATGTACCTGATAATGTTGTAGTAGGTGGAAATCCTGCAAAAATCATCAAACAAATTGAGGTTTAAAGAAATAGTCTAAAGCTTGGTTACAGGCTCTTAGACTATTTTCCTAATGAAAAACCTTGGAATAGTCGTCCGCCAAATGGCTGTAGGATTTCATCAACCAATTCGATAACCTTATTTTTATCAGCAGTTTTATAAAAAATAGCAAACGCCTCGACAAAATGTCCTGCAAACTTCTCGTCAAAGTTCCTTAGCGAACGCACTATCCATTTAGAAGTACCAATCCATTGTCGATTCGTTCTTAAGACAAATTCGCTAGCCAATTCAGCAAGTGTATTGGCGATAAAGATTTCCTCTGCTCTATTGGTGCAGCCAATAAAATCATCAAGTGCATCTGTAATAAAATAGCGCTTTACTTTTATGGTAGCAGCAGACCATTCTTCTGGACCCTTATCTAATAACTCATTTGCCTCATGTTTTATGAGGTCGAGGATACCGCAATCTTTTATGACAATTCCCTCTGAAACCATTTTAGGCAAGGAAGGTCTTGCTCGTTCACAATCACTTTTAAAAAAGTCCTTATAAGATGTTAAATTATGTACAAAAACCTCTATATTCCAACCATATTCAACGACTGACTCTCTATATGCAGATTTAAGATTACTATCAAATATCACAATATCAAGATCTGATGTTTCTGTGGCCTCACCTCGAACGACACTCCCTGCTAATAAGGCTCCATGACAGTTTGGATAATGGTTCAAGGTAAACAGTTCAGCAGCTTTGCCTGGTTCTATTCTATTAATCTTCCCCACCCCTTTTCCTATATAAAATTCACAGATTCCAAATGAGTTGTATCTCCTTCTAACACAAGTGTAAAACCATTTTCATCCATTTCTACAATGGTAAGACTCGTGTCATGGATATATGGGGGATCCCATAGAGTTTCAATGGGCAAATTCTTAAAAAATGAATACAAGCATTTGATTACAACCGAATGAGTAACAATTAATATATTCCCAGATTTATATTCTCTTTTTATTCGATTTAAAACCTTACTGGCTCTAGCCCGTGTTTCTACAAATGTTTCTCCTTCAACAGATGTATATTGATGAGGAGCATTCCAGAATGCCTCAAATTGAGTTTGATACAATTCTTTAATCAACGAATGAGTTTTTCCTTCCCATTGACCGAGTTTAATTTCCCTTAAATTTTCATCGTAAATGACGGGAATATCTCTTTCTCCCCGTATCAAGCTGGCAGTGGCTTTCGTCCTACCGCTAGGACTTGCGAAAATAGCGGTTAACTCTGTTTCTTTCAATCTTTCACCTAGAGATACCGCATTTTTTATACCGTTTTCTGTTAGATTTGAATCCAGCCAGCCTTGCATTCTTTTTTCTTGGTTCCACTCGGTTTCGCCATGCCTTGTTATGTATAGTGTTATCATAAGTTTCTCCCTTAATGAATAAATTCACTTCCGTTAGTCAAATCTACTTTAACAAAAAAAAGGCCTCGCATTCGACCTTTTATAAAATATTTTGAAGTGTTTCTAAAATATACAAGATAAATTGATACACCATTGAGATTAGCTGTGATAAAAACTCAAAAAAAGCGTCCAGCAATCCACATCACCCTTTCATCACGTCCTATCGTATACTATGCTTTTTGGGACGAGTATGAACCGGATAATAGCGTACTTTTGTTACAATACAAGAGAAATAATACTTTGGCTGATACTAACGATGATGACACTCTGACCTAAACCACTTACGATTCCTGTTGTTACCCTTAATGGATTATTACTCATTCGAATTTTCCTTTTTTGGGTCCAACCATCCAAAACCATCGGAAGATTTAAGGCGATTCCCAGCCAGAGTGGAAAGTTTAATTCAAATAAAAATAATAAAGGAAAAAATAAATACCCCAATAAGATCCCTGTGCATCTCGCACATAATGGCAGCGTATGACCTTTAATGGTTAAACTTCTAGACTTCATCCGGTGACAAGGTACAATATCCGTTAACATCTTTAGTTTAATCACAATTTGGTCCTCCATCACAATCTGGTCCGCAATCAAAATCTGGGCAGTCTGGCGTACAATCTAGCTTCTTCTTTTTTCGATACTTTTTCTTTCCATAATAAAATAGTACAAACAGCAGCAACAAAATACCTGCTGTCAAAGCAATTATGCCAAACACCATTTCACCGTTTAGTAAAAACACAACACCTACCACAAAAGAAATAATCATTCCAGTTAGAAGTAAAAAAAACATAATCTTCCCCTTTTTCTCTAGTTAGTTCTCTTATTCTTGAACATTAATATTCCTACAATAAAGGATAGAATAGGTGAAATAATAAGAAATTTAAATACGCCTGGAGTTGCTAAACAATATAAACTGAGCGGTAGTGCCCAGAGGGAACAAAGTATAAGCAGTTTTGGTTTGATGAAAATGCTTGCGTAGATAGCCAATGAAACAGGAATTAAGTACATAACAGTAAACGAAGTGAAGACATCTGCTTCTACGCTTGAATGAGTATAAGGGTTATATAATAAAATAAAACTACAAAATATAAGACTTCCAATCCCGCTATAAGCCCCTATTAATCTCAAAGTCTTCACTCTCTTTCCCCCCTAAAAATCACTTTTTTAACTCATTATATTCCATAAAAGTGGTAAAAATCCTTTTTCTAATGAAAGGAAAAAGGGAGCGGCCTCTTTGTGCCACTCCACTAACGAAACTAAAACTCAGGCAGTCTGTCAAGATTGTTTTCTTTTATCCCATCCGGTTCACTGCGAATAATATCTCTTCCGTATTTATGAAAAACATCAACACGGGCAATTTGTCCTGATTTCGCTTCCGTTAAAGCTGTAATGTAATCCAGTTCTCTTCCTGAGCTTGTTTTAAACGCAATAATATCTCCATCATCATTTTTTCTAACGGCTACAAATTCCTCCTTTCCTTCAGGATTGCTGTTAGCTGCCTCTACCTGGGCCTGCTGCTCACTTTGATGCTTGTACTCTTCATAAATTTCCTCATAATTCTTACCTTCCATAACATCCACCTCCGAACGTATGTTAGTATTTTTAAGCTATTGGTGAAAAAATATACAAAATACACAAAACTGACAAAAAAGGTCATAAACCGCACGTGGTATAATTTACCTAATTGGGGGCGATCAAATGGAATCAAATAAGGAAAATATTTGGTTTTTTATTAAGGATTCGCAACAGCAAGGTCCTGTATGCCTATTTGAATTACAGAAGTTATTAGAACAGAAAGTACTCTCAGGTGACACCTTTGTTTGGAACAAATCAATGAACAGCTGGCAAACGGCAAAAAGTCTTGATGTTTTTACAGACAGTATTTTTGAATCCACTAGAATTCACTTACTCCCAGATAAGTTTAAAACAAAAGAAGAATACGAAGAAGCAACCTATCCTCATGGAAGACCCTATGTACGATACCTTGCTAGGTTTTTGGACCTTTGCTTATTTTCAATACTTTTCATTCTATTTGTATCTATTTTATTTCCAGCATTCGTTGCGGAATTCTCAAATTTATATATATTTATCATAAGTTTGAATCTCTGGATTATTGTTGAGCCTGCCATCATTGCAATTTTCGGCAATACTTTTGGAAGGGCTTTCTTAAATACTAAGATTAAAAGCCTAAATGGTGAAAAACTCAATTTCAAAACCGCCTTCAAACGAAGCATTTTTGTTAGTGCTGCCGGTATGGGATTTGGAATCCCTATAGTAAATTTTATTTGCTTCTTTTTTTCCTACCGGGACCTAAAGGGTCATGGAATGTCTACGTGGGATCAAAAAATTGGAACCGTTATCTTATATGGAAAGGTTAGTATATCGAGGCTTTTTATTGCAGGAAGCTTTCCTATAGGGATGTTAGCAGCAGGATTCTATCTTTAGAGATATAGAATAATGGGCTGTTTCCACTTTACTAGAGCTTTTCCACCTAAAAAGGCAATAATAGTTTTATACTGTTTTTATCTTGGAGTGAAGAAAAGTGATGAATTTCAATAAATTCCATGAACCACGAGACAATGGGGGACTGCTTTCGGAGATTTCCGGTAAACATCTTGATATAGAAAAAGCCATATCAGAGACAGAACAGCTTTTCCAGCAATGCCAGGTGAATGAGCCTGCGGCACAATTCAACATGACACCCATCTCCGTTCCTTTTTCGAAAAAAATCATAGAGAGACTGTTTCGATTATTTGCCAAGCCCTATAGCCTTTTGGAACCTACACAGATTTACGTTGATTCTAAAGGGGATGTGTATCCTGAATGGAAGCTGGAGCTAGATAAAGAGTATGAAGTTTTAATGAGTAGATTGACTAGGGAAGTAAATATTGAGGATTATGGCGGGGTTGGGGATGGAAGAACAGATAATACAGCCGCTTTTAAAAGAGCGATTGGAAAGGGATTCGTTAAAGTAAACATTCCTGAGGGCATCTTTATTACAAAAGGAATAGTTTTGCCATCTTGGACCTATCTCATTGGGGCTGGTAAAAGTAAGACCACGATCAAATTACATCATACGGCTCCAAAGGGAACTGTATTAATTACCAATGCCAACCATTGGAGAGGAAATCATCATATATTTGTTAAGGGAATGACGCTTGATTGGAATGTCGAAAGGCTTGGGGATGCTAAAAAGACGAGTACCTGGGGCAATCATTCTAGTTGTTTAACGTATGCGAATGTCGAGTATGGCTGGGTGAAGGATGTTGAAGGTGTGAATCCAGGACTCCACTGCTTTGATATTTCCTCAACTTTATACAATTATGCTGGAGATGGATTTCGTGCTTGTGGCGGGAGTAGATATGTTTGGCTGGATGGTTTAACTGGTTATGGTTTTGGAGATGACGGGATTACGACTCACCATAGCGACTATATTTTCATCTCTCATTCCCATATGTGTGACCCGAGCGGTCGTGCCCATCAGGAAGGTTTTTCAAATTCAAATGGGATTGAAGTGGATGATGGTTCAAGAAATGTTCTCTTGGTTAATAACTCAACAACGAGGTGCTTCGGAGGCATTGAAAGTAAGGCACATCAAAATTCCTCTGCTGCCTCGAATGTAAAAATTATCGGTCATATTTCTGTAAATGATAATCGATCCTATAACTTCCGCCATATCGGTCACCACATAAGCACAGATACCGAATCAAAATCGGCATACAATATTACTGCTATAAATCTTGCAGCCATTAATCCTGTTTTTACTGAACTTTATAAAGATTCGACGCCACGTGGATTGGTTGTCTCTGCATATAAAAATGTCGTAATCAATCATTTTACATTGATTGGTGACCCGGATTACGACTATAAAGGGAACCCAGTTATCGCTGTACAGTATCGAGCTAGGAATGTGGTATTAAATAATATTTCTCTTAAGGGTTTCAAAAGTGCTAGTGCCGATATAAAGGTTTATGGAAGAGAAAATCGGGCTGATTCTGTCTCTATAAATAATGTTGAGGTTTGTGAATCTGCCCCAAAGGCTATTGATATAGGTATAGATGTAGAAGACATTCACGTACAACAAGTAAACGAACTAGAAAATGCGTCATATCATCTATGACGCTTTCCTTCTTTTTCAACAACAATCTCGTCGACCAGCTTTTCAGCTACTTTTCGATATAAATTGCTCAATTGTACGAGTGAAGAGAGCATAAGTACCTGTTATAGATAAGCAGAGGTTCGATACTACATTTTTGATACTTCATCATTTACATCTTTAACCCGCTCATTGATATCCTCATTAAAATCAGCAACATTTTTTTGAGAGCGCTAAATAACTACTATAAAAAGAATCAAGTTTGATGTATGCAAACAGCCAAATCATTCGATTTGGCTGCTTCTTCAATATCTTTGCTGCCCTTACATCAAATCTTCTAATTGTCTGGTTGTTCGTGTCGGCTATTCTAGTTAATTAACTATCAATATATCTAGAAATAATTTAATTGTTGAGTATTGTTCCTGAATAAATTGCATTTGTTCTTACTCCAGGTTTTATTTCTCCATTTATAGAAAAAATATTTTTATCCATTAATACTAAGCCTTCGCCACAAGGTGCATCAAATGGAACCTTTCCTATCGATCTCCAAGTATCATTTTTTGCATTATATATTAAAATATGTTTATTCCAATTAAACTCATGAGGATCAGCATTAAAATATTTAGTTCTAAAAGCTGCTAATTCTTCTCCTGTTAATGTACCTAAATTTTTAACTGCATTATCATAAATTTCTTTATTGAAGCCTCCAATTACCAGCATTTCATCATTATTTAATTTTACTGAATTTGCTCCTAGTAAAGAAATTTCTTTTTCATCCACTTTTACTGATGAAACTTTTGACCATGTATTTTTTTCTATATCATATTTATACCCATCAGTATAAGCAGTTGAGCCTCCACCACTAAATACATATATGCTTCCATTTAATAGTTGAGCTACACTTTGATTTCTAGCACTTTCTCCTGGTATTGATGCTAATTCTCTAGTTGCAGAAGTTGTTAAATCATATTCATATAATTTATTACTATTTTGTCCATTTTGCTTACCAAGTCCAATATACAATTTTCCATCTTTCTCAACTGCGATACCATCACTTATCGTAAATGGCAGATCTCCTATTTTTTCTACGCTCAATTTTTTATTTTTATCAATGGTTAGGAACAGAATATCGTCTGCATATTCTTTATCTGGACTTCCTCCAATATAGTAAATCCCTTTATCTGTAGTGATGGAAGATCCATATCCTATCTTATGATCAAGATTAGTATGTTCTACCATAGTTAATTTATTTTTACCCTTTTTAAATACATATATATCAGAGTAATGTTCCTTTGTCCCCCCATTTAATACGGTTTCATAAGGAAAATTCGCTCCTCCTCCTACGATTAAATAATTTTTATAAGAACCTGATAACACTCCAGCTGTTCCTATATTCTTTTCATATCCCTTTTGTGCCTCCAACTCTCCTGCATGTTCCCATGCTATTCTTTCGACTGATTTTACATTTTCGGAAGCGCTTGCTTTGACCCCGATAAATGCTCCTATAGAGAGCATTAATGCAATTGCTGCTATCAAATATTTTTTCAAGACAATTCCTCCCCGTATTGTTGAAATCTAATTATCTGAAACTATTTATTTTCTCTGACCCTACAAAAAATCCTAGTAAAGCTTACTTGATAAATTTTTAGATGTTTTCATGTTAATTGATTTTGCGTTTTCAAAATTTTGCATAGCAAGTCCGGTACATAGGAGGTCAATAAGATACAATTGAGAGATTTTAGATACTAATGATCCACTATCTAATGGACTATCCTTAGCGGACGACAATAATACTAAATCAGCAAACCTTGTTAATGGAGATTTAACATAACTAGTTAAGGCAATCACTTTAGCTTTATTTTCCTTCGCAATTTCTACAGCATCAACAATATCTTTTGTACTGCCTGTATGACTAATAGCAATGACAATCGAGTTCTCCTTCATACACGATGCTCTCATGATTTGAAAATGTGAGTCAGTGACAACACTAGCATGTTTTCCAATTCTCATTAAGCGATTTTGCATATCTAACCCAGCTATTCCTGAAGATCCAATCCCAAATATCACTACATCATCCGATTGATTGATCATGTCTATTCCAGCTTGCAAATCTTTTAAGCTGATAATTTCAGATGACTCATTTATTGCTTGTACCATATTATTTCTTACTTTTTTAATGATGGTTTCATGGCTATCTTTTTGTGCTGTCAACAAGTTTTCTTGTGCTAACAAAAACTTAAAATCCTGAAACCCTTTAAATCCAAGTTTTCTAAAAAAACGTAAAACTGTTGCTTCCGCTGCACCGCTAGCCTCTGATAACTCTGTTAAAGAATGATAGAGCACCTGTTGAGTATGATCTCTAATGTATTCATAAATTTTATTTTCTGATTTCGTAAATGTATGCTTATTTTGCTCCATTACAATGGACGGTTTTACACCTTTCATTGTATTCATAGGGTTCATGGTCATCTCATCCACCTCCAAAATTTGAAAACAGCATTCCAATTTTATAATACAAGAAGCTGATGTTTAAATTATAGAGTGGACATAATGTAATGCCCAGAGTTTTATAGAAATAATTTTAGTATTAGAAGAAACTGTTACGAATAGATCAATATTGTATGACTTTTCGTAACAGCTCTGGTACTTAATTTATTCCGCTCTTATGATCATCTTTTCTGTGTATTCGGCCGCTTCATCAGTTGCCTCAAATAATTCACCATAAACATTATAAATAGAAAGATTATTGTCCAATTTAAACTCCGCGGTATATGCTCTTGGTTTAATATTTGGAATAACTCCTTCAAATATGAAACGGAAATTATCTGTATTTTTGACTAAGTCCAACTGTATTTCCTTGCCTCCTATTAAGCCGTTAATGCGTTTATTCCCAATTAGCATTACAAAGTCATCAAATACAACCTCTATTTGAATTTTATCGCCCGGACGGTACGGTATTGGATTTTTAGATAAACTATTAAATGAGGTTATTACTGGTTTTGGTGCTGGTTTGTACCTCTGCCATTCTGATTTTAAGAAATCCATATTAAATTTGATATAATCCATTGCAGTATTAGCCGTTCCTTCATAAAATAAGCCAATATCACCGTTTGATAGGTTGGTGAGACTAGAATATCCATATTGACCTTCTTTAACAAGCTGGCTATATTTCCAGTTAAAAGAATACTTTGTCCGGCCATTTTCATATGTTCCATCTTCCTCAATTAACCCGACCTTAACAGTTCCATTTACTCTACTAACACGATCGCTTGCACTAGAGAAGATGACAGCTTCCTTGCCATCAACCTGTCCTTCATAACGAATAGCCGACATTTGACTGTATGGTGCCGTTAAAGCCTTCTCAGTCACTACATCAGATTCCCATGTTTCTCCACCATCAAAGCTTGTAGCAATTTGTGCATAGCCTGAGTAATTTCGCATGAATAATTTTAGCTGGCCGTCCGGCATTTCGACAACTTGTGATTCTGTAATTTCATGAGCACTATTAGTAAAATATCTTTCATTAATGATCTCTTCTCCTACTACCCTGCCTTCGTTTGGTGATTCCCCGCGGTGCCATGTTTTTCCATGATCATCACTATAAATAATGGCACTCGCCTGTTTATTATATTCATTTAGAAAATAAACAGGAAATACTAGTCTTCCTTCATATGGTCCCTCGGTCAACTGTATGCCGTTTCCTGGACCTGTACCTAAAAAGATCATCCATTCCTCTTTTACTTCATCATTTAAATCAATAGGTCCTGTCCATGTTTTTCCTTCATCATCACTATAATACAGCTCAAGATAAGATGTCTTAAAAGGTTTTAGTGGTGAAGTTTGGCTGAAATAGTTATCTATTTTTTCACCTTTTAAATATAAATTTCTATCTTCATCAACCGAATATTCAGTACGTGTTCCACTTTCGTCATACACGATTCCATTTTCTCTAATTGTGTATTCCTTGTTATTTTCATCTTTTAAATACATGTATACCTTTCCATCTACAGTTTTAAAACCAGTTCCTTTATACGCATTTGTACCAAAGCCCCCCATAAGTCCAGCTCCATGAGGAAACCCGTCAACAAGCGTAAAAATTCTTTCATTGGATTTATCCTGTAACAATGTCAAGTCAATATTAGATGCTTGATCCGGGTAATCATTGATGACAATTCCGTCTTCTTCCCATGTTTGCCCTTGATCAAAGCTTCGTCGGATTACAGCATCGATATTGTTTGGAGAATCCCCTCCGTGAACAACACGGCGGTCAATCCCCGCAATCAGTGTTCCTTTTTCAGTATAGAGCAACGCAGGAATTCGGTAATTATTTGAATCCATGAAGCCTGGATAAAAAATGCTTAGAGGTTTTGTTACTGTATCAGGTAACGGGTTTTCTAATGATTTAGCTTTGGTTTCCCCAGTAATTGTTGTTAGTACCTCATTAGAAAGCGGCTCATTAAATACCTTCACAAAATCAATATTACCGTTGAATGGATATTGATTGCCTGATGACCGTTCCGTCCGTCCTAATTGTGAGCTGTTTGGAGCATAAATGTTACTTAAAAATTTCCTCGGAGTCTGTGTATCTGCCTTAATTAATTCACCATCTAAAAAATACTTATACCCTTCTTCCTTGTCTACAACCATCGCAAGGGTATGAACTTGATTTTCTTTTAATTTCACCTGGGCATTAACATGGACATTCGTCTTCGTTTCTCCAGGTTTCTCAAAGCGATTTTCACTTCCTATAGCTGAAGGCGTAATGTATAGATGAAAATGGCCGGCACTGACTTGATTATTACTTAAAGAAAAAAGGGACATAATGGACGAACCTGTATACTGAAATCTTACAATAATCGTTCCTTCATCCATTCCTTTCAGCTGATCAACTTGATTATTTAAGTTCGTGAAGTATCCGTCTTTAATCCTTTGGTTTTCTACGTGTAAAATCGGGTCTGGTGTATTAGCAGATGACATAGCAGAAACATATTTGTCCTGTCCAAAAACGAAAATCGTTATTAGAAATGAAACCATGAAAATTGAAAATTTCCTCGCCAAAACTATCTCTCCCTCAATTAAATAATGATGTGATTACCTTACTTCTCTTACAAACAAGATGGAGCTAATGGTTTCCTGATAGCGTTTACATCACTTTTTACAAAAGCCACCTCCTTCTTCCTTTATTTCGATTACATGATGGTAGATTTCTATTATGATAGGTAAATATTAACTTACCTGACAGTCAGTTGTCTATATATTTATAATATTGACAATTAACTTTCATTCTTATTACCTATATTTGATTAAAAAAATTTTTTTCACCCTGTCTTTTTTCCCCTTTTTCTCCTATAAAGTAGGTTAGATCCGAAGGGTTTATTTTTATTAATACTTTGGGGAATTTTTTATACAATTGGTGGTGTCATATACGGTGCTAATAATTAGAGGGCACTGATAATCTTTTGGATTTTCAGCGCCCTCTTTACAAAGCAATATGTTTTTTCTTAAAGCATCTTCTCAATAACTGCATTTGCCGTACTTTCTTTATTCAGAATTGACTCCTTGTTTGTCCTCCTAAAATACTCCATATAGAGGATGTCTAACAGATAGAGCTGGGCTAGCTTAGCAGATAAACTTCCCCCTTGAAGCGGACCTTCATTAGCACCGCAAAGCAAGGTAATATCAGCGTTATTGGTCAAAGGCGATTTTGCAAATCGAGTGATAGCGATGACCATTGCTCCTCTTTCTTTTGCAACCTTTGCTACTGCAATGGTATCTTTTGTCGAACCCGAATACGATATTACTACAGCAACATCCTTTTCTGTCATCAAGGCAGCCGACATAATTTGTAGATGAGGATCTAAAGAACACTCTGTTTTATTGATAATCCTAATAAACTTATTTTTTGCTTCCATAGCCGTCATTAAAGAAGAACCTACTCCAAAGAAATAAATTCTTTCGGCCTGAATCATCCTATCGACTGCAATAGAAATATCAGCTTCATTTATCAGGTTAAATGTTTCTGTAAGCGCGCTGACGTTTGTAGATAATATCTTTGAGGATACTTCTCCTATCGTATCCTCCAACGTTATATGTCCTGAAATCTGGTTCGTTTCTTCACCATGTGATATGCTGTGTGCCAGGGCAATTTTAAACTCCTGATAGCCTTTTAGTTTCATTGTTTTACAAAACCTAAATACGCTAGATTCTCCAACCTGACAAGCATCAGCTAGGTCAGTGATGGACATATAGATAACATCCTTCATATGATCGAGGATGTAATCAGCTACTTTCTTTTCTGTATTCGTAAATGCATTATATCTTGAACGGATAAGTGAAAATATATCTACTTTTTCCATTAAGCACCTCCTAGTATCCACTTCTTAAATGCAGTGAGACTGCACCCAGAATCCCAGCTTTATTTCCAAGGGAAGCCTTCATTATTTTCACGTCAGAAAAACTTTCCATTGTAAGCTCTTTTACTTTACTTGAAACCATGTGTACAAGCTTTTCCTGTTCCATCACTCCGCCGCCAATAATAATCGCTGGTGGGTTGAATATATGAATTAAGGAGGCAATACCCAATGCTGCTTCAAAAACCCAATCATTAACAATACTTGCTAATCTGATATTTCCTTGATTTATTTTTTCAAAGATAACTTTGCCATTTATACAATCAGGATCAATTTCTTTCGCCTTCCGTACCAAGGCTGTTGTCGAAGCATATGTTTCATAACAACCTTTGCCGCCGCAATTACAGGTATTTCCTAATGGGTGGGTAATGATATGCCCAAATTCAGCCGCAACACCATTATGGCCTTTATATATTTTGGAATTTATAACGATGGCACCGCCAATGCCTGTTCCAAAGGTTAAACAAAGAAAGTCCTTAAATTCCTTGCCTGCACCAAAATACTCTTCACCTAAAGCAGCTGCATTTACGTCATTTTCTATTTTAACAGGAACCTTGAATCTTCCCTCTACTATTTCCTTTAATCTAGTGCCGGTATAGTCTGGTATATTTTCATTGGCATAAATAATATACCCTTCCTTACTATCAACCTGTCCAGCAGTACTTATGCCGATAGCATCAAATCCTTCGAATTCTCCGATTACTTTAATTAGTTTTTCAACTACATGCTTTCCGCCTTTTTTACTTTCCGTATCAACTTCTCTAAATAACTCCATATTTCCCTTTTCATCAGAGATACCAAGCTTTATGGATGTTCCTCCGATATCTACAGCTAATATTTTCACTTCACTCACCCTTTACGTAACCACCATAGGCGGCATAAATCCCACGAGAAAACTCGGGGATTTATTTGTTAAAAGTTTTACCATTCATTTTATCGCATTAATAAATCTCTTCGTAATTTCCATGGGTCTTGTGATTGCAGTTCCAACAACTGCGGTATGAACTCCTCGATCAAAAACAGTCTTAAGGTCCTCTGGAGTCCAAATACCACCTTCAGCAATAACCGGAACATTAATATCCTTAACGATTCTTTCAATTAATACTACATCAGGTAAATGCCTGCCAAGCGTGTATTCGGTATATCCGCTTAACGTTGTACCAATACAATCAAATCCTAATTCATAGGCTAATTGAGCTTCTTCATAAGTTGAACAATCTGCCATAAAAATTTGGTCATTATACTTTTGTTTTATCATTGGAAATACTTCACTTATGAACTTACCATCTGGTCTAACTCTGTTGGTAGCGTCTAATGCAATAATATCGACTCCTTCTTTATAGAGAAGGTCAATTTCTTCCATAGTCGGAGTGATAAAAACTTCTGATCCTTCATAAACACGTTTAATGATACCGATAATCGGTAAATCAACTGTCTTTTTGATTTCTCTTATGTCTTCTACACTATTTGCTCTAATACCACAAGCTCCTCCGAGCATTGCAGCATAAGCCATTCTCCCCATTATAGAAGGGCTATGAAGCGGTTCCTCAGGAAGGGCTTGGCAGGAAACAATTAGTTTTCCTTTGATTTGTTCAAATATTTTATCTTGGTTATTCATATAAAAGCATCTCCAAGCTGAAAATTTATTCTTTGACTGCTCCAATCGAGATTCCACTAGTAAAGTACTTTTGGAAGAAAATAAAGATAAGAAGCATTGGAACAGCAGCTACTGTAGCTCCTGCCATCTTATAAGCAAAGTTTGGATTTAAGTCTTGCATTAATGTTGCAATACCTACCATCAAAGTTTTCGAATTCTCATCTTGGCCGACAACTAATTGCCATAAATAGTCATTCCAAACTTGAACAAAATTTAATATAAATAAAGCACCTATACCCGGTTTCACCATTGGAACCATAATTCTATAGAAAACAGTAAATTCACTAGCTCCGTCAATTCTTGCCGATTCCCTTAATGAATCTGGAATGCTGTCAAAGAAACCTTTCAGCATAAATACTCCAAACGCTGTAGCCACATTCGGCCATATCATACCATTAAGACTATTTACCATCCCTAAATCTTGTATGATCCTAAATAAAGGAACAATCATAACTTCTTTTGGAACCATTAGACTTGAAATGAAAATAATGAAAATAACATTCTTCCCTTTAAACTTAAGCTTTGAAAAAGCATAAGCAGCAAGACAGCTTACAATAATTAGAGCAATAGTAGAGACTAGAGAAACAAAAATACTATTAAACGCCCATCTAAATGCTGGCTGATTATTAAATACATCCACATAGTTGCTAAAGGTAATTGTCTTTGGAAACCAATCCGGCGGCATTTTTACAACATCCGAGCTGTTCTTTAATGAACTTGTAAACAGCCAGTAAAGTGGGAACAGGTTAAGCACAGCAAAGAAAATTACTAGACCATTCAATATGATGTCAATTTTTTCTTTCTTTTTCTTATTTTTATTTCCTTTTCGAAACATACCCATCATCCCCTAATCCTTCTTAAACATAGCTCTTAACTGTGGAATAGATAATACTAGTGCAATTAAGAACATGATTACACCAACAGCAGAGGCTGTACCAAGTTGATTGTATTTAAAGGCGTTATTATATAAGAAATACATCAGTGTTGTAGACGCATTGTTCGGTCCGCCGCCTGTTAATAGCTGAATGACAACAAATATCTTCAACACAGCAATAATGTTCATGATAATAATGTAGATTGTGGTAGGCTTAACCATTGGGATAAGGATTTTAAATATAATTTCTAGCCTGCTTGCGCCATCAATCTCCGCTGCTTCAAAAATATCCTTCGGTACCCCAATCATCGATGCTACGTAAAGAATGATTGCCGAGCCTACGTTGGTTGCAAAAGTAACAAAAATAATAACGGGCAGCACAAGATTTGTATCACCTAAAAAGTTAACTGATGTTAATTCCAACTGCCTTGCTGCATACGGGATAAGTCCATTGGCTGGATTTAAGAGAAAGCTCCATACCATACTCATGACAACCATTGAAACCATAACGGGAATATAATAACTGCCCCTAATAAAGGACACGTATTTTGCATTTTTATCAAAAATTGCTGATGAAACGAACAAGGCGAAGATTACGGTTAATGCGACAATAAATACGACAAAAACAACTGTGTTAATAGTAGATTTAACAAATACAGGATCTGCAAATAATCTGTTATAGTTTTCAAAACCAATAAAAGTTTCTGATTGGTAATTGATTCGATATAAACTTAGCCTGATTCCTTCAATAATTGGATACACAACAAATACTAGAAAAAGCAATAACTGTGGTGCTATAAACAAATATCCGGTTAAATTTTCTTTAATGGATTCCCTTTTGATTCTCATTGGTTTTCCCTTACCTTTCTATGGCTTTCTAAAACCCCATTTTCCAAGGCTTTAGAAAGCCATAAGTCATTGCATGCAGGGTTTATTTATTAAAAATTACTGAATTTGCTTTTGACTCTTCAATCACTTTATTACCACTTTCTTGATAACTCTTAACAGCCTCTGCTGCTGACTTTTGTCCAGTATATAGGGCTTGAAGTTCTGGATATAGAACTTGTCTTAATTGGCTGTATCCAGGGACGTTTCCTGTGAAGTTAAACATATACTGAGCATTTTTATCGTATGCTTCGAATAAAGGCTTTTCTGCCTTGAATTCTTCAGCCACAGATGTTCTAACCGGAACACCATTTTTTGAAGCTTTTACTAATTCAGGATCAGTCGAGAAGAATTTCACAAAATCCTTACTAACTTTCATTCTCGTTTCATCTTCCGTATTAAACACTGCTGCACCCGTTACATAAGTGAAAGTCAAAGGGTCTCCACTTTCAGATGGGATGTTAGCCAGTCTTAAATCAAACTTTGGCGTCTTACCGCTTTCCATATCCGCTTTTGCATTGTTAAATAAAACTGAGTTTGTGAAGCTGATTGCAAGCTGCTGATTCTGGAACATAGCATTTACATCGTTTGAAGATACTGATTCAACACCAGGATTCGTTAATCCATCTTTATAAATCTTCTTTAACCATTCAGCCGCCTTCTCACCTTTTGCATCATCAATTACAAGGTTTCCTTTGCCATCAAAGAACTCATTGCCAAACATTCTTAAATAAGCAAGGTTCCAAGTATCTGCCTGATTATTTAGGGCGTACAATGCCATTGGAAATGCATTCGAATATTTATCTTTTGGCAGGTCTGTTTTTAAAGTCTTAAGAATTTTTTCATAGTCTGCTAGAGACCAGGTTTTTATTTCATTTTCGCCGCCAAGATACTCCTCAAGACCTGCAGCCTTGAACATATCCGCATTATAGGCTAAAGTACCTGGCATATGTGAGAATGGATAGAAATAAACATCGTCACCGAAAGTTACATTTTCCCAGTAATTTTGTGTAATATCTTTCTTCGCTTCATCATCCACGATGTCATTTAATGGTACGAGTGCGCCTCTATGTGCGTAGTCTCCCATTGCGAAAACGCTTTCGAAGAAAATATCTGGAGGAGTTCCTCCATTAAGGTTAACGTTTAACAGTTCATCCCTTTGATCTCCTGCAACAACTTGAACGTTCACCTTTACATCATGGTCCTTATACTGTTTTGAAAATTTCTCAGCAGCATATTTGAAGAAACTGTCGTAGTCCGCTCCTTCTTCAGAAGGGTCCATAACCCCTTTCCACTGAGGTGTTAGCCAAACTGATATTTCCACCTGATCTTTTGATTTTGATTCACCATTTGATTTGACAGGGTCTTTTCCTGTACACCCAGCAAGAATGGAAAGTACCAGTACGACAGCTGCTGTCAATGCTAGAAAACGTTTTTTAAACATTGATTTCTCCCCTTTATAAAATATTTTTTATTTTATTGAAGACAAGCTTTGATAAAAGCCTGTGACCTTCCTCATCAAGATGCATGTAATCAATGGTATTCATGAAAACGGACCCCTTGGTATCTAGGAATTCCGTACCTTGAACTTTAAGTAGCTCATTTAAATACGCAGGCATTTCTACTGATTTTATATCACAATTTTTCCCCATTGAGTTTCCTATGCTAGTTTCATAGTACTCTTTACCGATTGGGGGAGGTGCAATGACTAACACCTTTGGAGTGCTGCCTTTTATCCCAGCAGGTGTATTTTTCGCTTTAAGTGAAAGCCTGGCAATCCCTTGAGCGATATTATAAGAAGTAAGATTAAATCTTTCTTTCGTGTCATTTGTACCAAGCATGATAATAACGAGTTCTAGAGGTGCATGACTCATTAAACATGGATGAATATAGGTAAATGCATTTAATCCTTCAAAAAGCGGATCATCTACAACACTAGTTCTGCCTGAAAGTCCTTCTTCAACGACTTGAAACTCATCTCCTAAAAGTTCAGCTAAAAGATTGGTCCATCTAACTCCCTCAGGAAATCTCTCCATCGTTTTTGCGTCATAACCCCAAGTATTTGAATCTCCAAAGCAGACAATTCTTCTCTTCATTTCTTTCATTACCTTCCATATTTATGAATGGCCGAATCAATTAACTTTTTAATTCCCTCAATCTTGTTTAAATCTTCACCGTGTACTGGCTCTAGTGGACCTCTAACACTTCCAACATTTACTCCTCGTAATTGTAAGATTTCCTTAATTACAGAGTACATACTTCCATTAAGTGAACATAAAGCAATAATGATATCGTTAATATCTCTTTGGATTTTTCCTGCTTGTTCAAAATTTCCAGAAGCGACAAACTCTTCTGCTTTTAGGAATAGCTCTGGCATTGATGCATAGGTACCACCGATTCCGCTATCAGCACCAATTATTCTTCCAGAAACATATTGTTCATCAGGACCATTAAATACGATAAAATCTTCGCCGCCTGCAGCTTTAAAGCGTTCAATATCCATTACAGGCATAGAGGAATTTTTAACTCCAATTACTTTTTTATTGTCTAGTAGTTTCTTAAATAGATTAATAGACAGATTGTATCCTGTGGTTTGCGGGATGTTATAAATAATAAACGGAAGTTCAGTTGATTCTATAATCTCCGTCCAATACTTATAGATGGAGCTTTCAGGAAGCTTAAAATAGATTGGCGGAATAGCTGATAATGCATCATAGCCCAGCTCCTCGGCATATTTCGCTAAAATTCTACTTTCTCTAGTTGATGGTGCACCAACGTGAGCAATTAAAGTAAGTTTCCCTTTTAGTGTTTCTGAAACATATTTTAATGTCGCTTTTCTCTCCTCAAGGTTTTGGTAAATACATTCGCCCGAACTGCCTCCTACGTATAAACCTTTTACCCCTTTTTCATACAGATAATTACAAAGGTCTTTTGTTCTGTCCTCCGAAATTTCTCCTAAATCATCATAGCAAGCATAAAATGCAGGAATAATCCCTTTAAATTTATCTAATTTCATTTTTCTTCCCCACCTGGAATGAATTTTAATGGTAACGTTTACAAGTTAAATATAACATAACTAAATTTTCCTGTAAATAATTTTCACCATTTTTATAAATTTTGAAAAAAATATCCAACAACAAAATTCATTAAAGTGGCACCGCTGATTTAATACTGTCAATCAACGGTGCCGCTTTCCGTCCTTTTCTATAACGATTTCGTCTACCAGCTTTTCTGCTACCTTTCGATACAAATTACTCATATGTACAAGTGAAGAAATCATAAGTACTTGTTCAAGGTAGGGAGCGTTTTGGTCTTCCATTTTTGATACTTCTTCATTAACATCCATTACCCGCTCATTTATATCCTCATTAAAGTCAGCCACATTTTTTTGTGATAGGTTTAAATAACTATTGTAGAAAGATTCTAACTCGATATCTTCTTTTATAATCCTTTTATTTAACCCATCCAGTGTTGTCTGAATATCGTTAATTGAAAGAGCCCCTTTTAACTGATAAATTAAACTCATCAAAATCAAATGCTCTTTTGAGTACTTCTTGTTTTTTATTGGAAAGATTAGCTTTCCTTTTGCATAATTATTAATCATCGTTTTGGTAAGAACCTTTTCCTCATCATTTCGCTTTGAATCTCTAAATTTGTTTTCAAATAACTGAATGACTTGGTCCATATATAAATCAATATTCGGAATTTCATCTAGTGTCAAGTTGCTATGAAGACCAAGCTGTTCAATAATTTCACGGATTTTTTCCATACTAATAAACCTCTTTCCAAATAGTATCTGAATAACATTATATCGTAACATTTCCACATTGACTAGGTATTGTATTACGAGTATTATTATAAGTAGTTATAAAAACTACATCATGTAATTAGGAGGTATTATATGAGCAATTTTATTCGGGAACCAATTAATGGACTAACTCATTTAACTGGAGCGCTGTTATCGTTTGTAGGGCTTCTTGCAATGGTAATCAAAGTTTCGAGTACGACCTCATCAAAGATGGCTATTACTGCCGTCATCATTTTCGGAGTCAGCATGATACTTCTCTATTCTGCTTCTGCCACCTACCATATGGTAATAGCTAGAGATCATGTGATTGCCTTTTTAAGGCGTTTAGATCATTCGATGATTTTTATTTTAATTGCCGGGACCTATACGCCTTTTTGCTTTATCAGTTTAAATGGAACGACTGGCAATATTCTATTTTCGATTATTGCAGCGGTGGCTTTAAGCGGGGTTGTTTTTAAGATGGTCTGGTTTAATTGTCCGCGTTGGATTTCTACTGCCTTGTATCTTGTTATGGGCTGGATGATTGTGTTTGTGTTCTCGCCATTAGCAGGAAGCATGGATAGGTTGGGGCTATTTTTATTAATACTCGGAGGTATTTTTTATACAATCGGTGGAGTTATTTATGGGGCAAAGCCAAAATTTCTTCAATCCAAATTCATGGGCTTTCATGAGATCTTCCACATCTTTATCATGCTTGGGAGTTTGTCACACTTCTTATGCGTGTTTTACTTTGTTATATGAAATAGAAAATCGCCAATTGGACGTAACGGATTTTGTTTTGAAGTACAAAACTTAAATAGTTTGGAAATAAAGGTTAAATTGCACACAAAAAGACACCGTAATTAGCACGGTGTTTCTTTTGTGTATTTATTATTATTTCTTGTTTTACTAGTCGCACCTCGTTAATCGAATAAGAAAAAGACTGCTGTTTTTGCAGCCAATTTTTTAAGGAAAGCACCCGATAGTTGAAGAAGACAATAATATAATTTTTATAGTAAAATAGTAGTATTTGCAAAAGGAGGCTCATTTTTATGAATATTTTAATTTTAGGTGCAACTGGACGAGTTGGAAGTCAAATAGTTACTTATGCCCTTCATGACAGACATCAGGTTACTGTATTAGTTCGCACTCCAGAGAAGATTCAAATAAATAATGAAAATTTAACCATTATTCAAGGGAATGTTTTAAATAAAGATGATATCGTACGTGCAATGCTTGGGATTGATGTAGTTATTAGTGCACTAAATACTGATGGCACAACTACTCTATCAGAAAGTATGCCACTTATTATCGAGGCTATGGAAAGCGAAAGTATTAATCGAATAATAACTATAGGAACTGCAGGTATCCTACAAAGTAGAACCACGCCAAATTCTCTGCGTTATCAATCAAGCGAATCAAAGCGCAAGTCAACCCATGCTGCGAAAGAACATCATAAAGTTTACGATAGGCTTAAACAATCAACACTCGAATGGACTATTGTCTGTCCTACATATTTGCCTGATGGAGAAAGTTTAGGAAAATATCGTGTGGACAGTGATTTTTTGCCAGAGGGTGGAGTTGAAATTTCTGTGCAGGATACAGCGGAATTTACATTTAGACAGATAAAAACAAACGATTATATAAAATCACGTGTAGGTATTGCCTACTAATAATAATCCTTAATATCTAAAAATAGGAATGAGGGTCTAAAAATAAAACGGAATAATAAGTAAAGGAGATGTTGTAAAATTAACATCTCTTTTTTTGGCTAAACTGTCCCGTTTGCTTATAAGGAAATCAACAAAAAAGCGGGTAATCCTTCCTGAATCACAACCAAAAAGGACATCAAACTGTTGCAATTTGATGTCCTTCTCCTAATGATTATTAATATTTTGTACTCGGAAACAAAATCTGTTACCCATATAATGCGTTTTCCACTTTAAATTAAGAGTTCTTTTTATTATCTCTTGCAGCTTGTTTTCTTGCTTTCTTACTTAATCCTTGTTCTGCACCAAATTCCGTATCAGCCTTGCTTCCACCAGTATGAGGCTGGTTACGATTGTTATTTTTATTGGTCATTTTGTTTCCCTCCTATTTATATATGTATGTTGGGCTAGCAACATCTTTTATAATGCATAAAAGGATAGGGAATTATACCTATTTTTTCTTTATTTCTTTATCAGAGGAAAGTATAAAAGTAAGCATTAAGAACTATATGAACATGTTTCTATTGGAGACAAATTTATAAGAATTTAAGAACGTTGTTTGAAGTTCGGTTTCTACCACTTTTTTTTCGTAGGAAACACGATACGCCTTGCTGGTTGGTCTAGAGCTGACAATGTTACTTATTTCTTGATCAATGTAATGAATAGCAACACCATCATCTGCTGCAATTCCTGCCTGTATTTTCTTTGTGCCAATTAGATTCTGGTAAGCCGGTCTTCGTTCTGCTTCCCCATCATAATGTGGACAATTGCTGCCTTTTAAGAAACCCAAACATTTGAGTGGCTCAAGTCCTTCGCCATAGGAGTCCGTTACACCTTCCTCGAACCAACAAATGGAACCCGCACTAATCCCCGCTAAAAGGATTCCTTGATTCCAAGCTTTTCTCAAAATAGTGTCTAATCCCCAATCCTTCCACAATGCTAACAGATTCTTTGTGTTTCCGCCGCCAACATAAATAATATCCTTCTCCAAAATAAAACTCTCCAAATCCCTGGTCGGCGGTCTGAATAATGATAGATGTGATGGGCTGCAGTTTTGGTTTTTGAAAAAACTATAAAACTTTTGAATATAATCCTCTGAATCTCCACTCGCAGTGGGAATAAAACAAATTTTTGGGTTTTCTTTACCTGATTGCTTAAGAATATAAGAGTCCAATAATGTATTCTCTGGTTCCATCGAGAAACCTCCGCCGCCAAGAGCGATAATTTGCCTCATATGTCTCTCCTCCAATTTAGACTTTTATCTATATGCTTTTATACCATTTTCAAATGCTTCTATATCGTCATTTTCCACACCATGTACGGCTTCTTGTAACGCAAATGTACTTCTATAAAACCTCACTCGTTCAGCTATTTCGGTTCTATTTGGATACAAATTCAAACACCTATTAAAAAAATCTTCCCCGTAACTGGATAGGATTCCTGCAAAATCATAGGCGGGGTCACCTATATCACTGCCGCCAAAATCAATAATCCCCGATATATTATAGGTATAAGGATTCCATAAAATATTGGTGGCCCCAAAGTCACCATGGATCAAAGTGGCGTTTAAGTTTAAGCATGTTTTGCTATCTAGAAAGGTTTCAAAAGAAGTTGAAATTTGTCGTTGTGATTCTTCCCTCATAAATGGATACAGTTCATTTTGTATCCTTTGATAAAGGTTGACCATTTCTTCTCGGGGATTGGTTTCCTCTAATGGCAGTGTTTTTTTAGAAATTGAATGTATTTCAATTAGGAAGGTAACAAGCTGTGATGCTAGCCTTTTTAACACTTCTTCATTTTTAATACTTGCGAAACTTTTTTTCCATAGTGGAGACCCTTGGATTAACTCATAGCCAACAAAAACCTTCCCTGCTTCCCATTTTTCAAAAGATTGATAGATAGGATTGGGTATCGGAATGGATACCTTATTCTTAATAGCTTCCAATATCACAGTCTCTTTTTTCAGACTGTCTATCCCCTTTTTGTATTTCGGAAATCTGAATACCATGGTTCGATTTACAATTACTACATCATTATTTTGGCCAATTTCATTAAGCTGCCAATCCTTAATAGAAAGGCTAGGGTACACCTGATTAATACGTTCAATATAGTTCACCATTGTCTGTACTCCCTTTTAACTCTGCTCATATCAAGTCAAAACGGCAGACTAAATCCATGTAGATTTAGCTGCCTATTACTATTACCAATTTACATTCGCATCTGGTGCCTTGTCGGCTACAAGATTTAATAGAATGTTGTGCTCTAGATACGCCTTTAATCCAGAGAGTACCATTGTGTATCCTCCCATTGAATCAACCGCTTGGTTTACCATTTCATCGCCATCGCCAGAAAAGCCTGAGTTTGTGATGGAGACAAAGGTTTGATTATCTGTTCGGGGGGTAAATATCCACTCCACCTGGGTGCCGTCGGTCCATTCAATTCCAATTACCTTGTTTTGCTCTAATTTCTTAACATATAACTCATCCCCAACACCATACATTTCCCAGTCCCATCTAATCGTTTTACCCTCTTCCAATCTTCCGCTGCTTTTAGTGAACCAGAACTTTGTAGTGATTTCAGGGTTGATAAAAGCTTCATATACTTCCTCAACGGGTTTGCGAATGAGCATTTCTGCTTTTACAACGGGTTTTTCGTTTAGTGTTATCATTGTAATACACTCCTTTTCCTTAGTTTAAACTAAGTTCTTTTAATACTGTTTCAGACACCCGCTCAGCGATTAGTTGATATCCAGCCGGATTGGGATGTAGGGAATCACTGAAATAGGTACTTTTTGGTTTCTCTTGAAATAGGTCCAGGGTGGCAACAAAGTAAGTTTGATCAAAATGATCCGCCACTTTGACAATTTCATCGTTCCAATCTTTTATCGTGCTTAGAATTTCCTCTCGATTCGCGTATTCGACATAGGGTTGATATAAACCTAGAACAAAGATAGGAGCTGCAGAATTATTTTTTCTTATACTTTCAAGAATTTTAGTAAGGTTGGTAGTGAATCTTACTTTACCATCATTTATTCTTTTTACATCAAGTGGGTTAAATTGATAATTAGCACTCTTTCTAAAATCATTCGTTCCGATATAAAGAATGATATATTTACCCTTTTTTATCTGTGCGTTGATTTTTTTATCCTGCAGTTGTTCGAGAACTTTATCGGTAGAATACCTTGGTATAGCGAAGTTACTCACTTTGATAGGAGTTTTATGTACTTCCTCCAATTTTTCTTTAACTCCTTCTATATACCCCTCATTTGTAGGGTCCCCTACTCCATGTGTGATGGAATCACCTAGGGCTACAAGATTAATGACCTTTGTACTAGCCGAAGAACCACGAATACCGGTATAGGTACCAAACAGTATCAGAATCATACAGAGTAAAAAGATAATATTTTTCATAATAAAACTCCCAGTTGTGTTGACTTATTTAGGAGTTTTCCCAGTGGTACCTTCACTCATGTAGTATCAATAAGAATTAACTCCAGTTGGTATGCAGTTCATTATTTAACTCATTGATGGGACCCGAAAATATGCAAGGGGGTCTTTCAAATCATCTGTAAAAACACCCATATTTCTGAGAACAGCCTCAGCAAAATTTAAATAGTTCGAACCCGTCGATGTAATTACATTTTTATCAATAACAAGATGTTCTTTTACCTGATTTCTTGGAACTAATACATGACTGTATAAAGGATCGTCAGTGTCTAACGAAGCAGTATATTTTACTTCTTCTAGTATGCCTGCTGCACCTAAAATAGCAGGACCTCCACAAATTGCTGCAATTTGTTTCTTTTTTCTATAAAAATGCTGCACTATTTTCTTTAGGTCTGAGTTATCAAGGAGAGGGGCTGGGTTGCCGCCAGGTATGATTAATACATCAAAATCCTCAGGGTTCACTTGATCTATCGTTAAATGGGGAATAACCTGAAATCCAGCACAAGACTGAATTGGTCTTATCTCATTTTCAACAGTAAAAGAATTTATCTGGTACGTTGAATCTATACATGTTAATAAAATCATGACTTCAAAATCAGCAAAAGTATCATAAGTTAATAAGAGTGCTTGTTTCATATTTATCTTTCTCCTTTTGAGTTCGGAATGATGTTTGGCATAAAGGATGAGGGATTTAGTTCTCCACTTTCAATGACAATAGCCGTTAAGCCTTTTGTTGTCTTCGTTTCATGCCACTCATCTTTTTCCCAAAACACAGCGTCTCCAGGCTGTACTTTAAAATATTTTTTGCGATCAATACTAACCAAACCTTCTCCACTTATGATTAACAATAGTTGAGGTCCAACTGCTTGGTGATAACCTATCAAGCCATTTTCCTCTAAATGCATACAGCCAATAGAAGCAGCACTATTTGTTTGAATTATTCGAGTCATAATAAAATCAGAATTAAATTTTGTAATCTGTTTACCACTCTCTTTATTAAAGTTATAAAATTTCATAATCTATGTACCCCCAAAAACTATTTATATCTCCTACATATTCAAGAAATTTATGTAATAATCCTCTAAGAAATAAAGCATATATAAATAAAAGAGGAGCCCCTTTTTATCGCGGAGCTCCTCTTTTATGCTTTTACTTAATCTATAATTCTGTTTAGCTCTTCTCGTAAAACAATCGCATGATTATATACAGGATCTTTTGCACCGTAAAGGAGAGTAACGTTCCCTTCAGAAGTCAGTTGAATTAATTCATCCATAATCCTCCGCTTCTGTTCATCCGTACGTAATTCCTCTATGTATTTAACACGAAACTCCTCAAACAACTCAGGCTTGTGGCAAAACCACTTACGAAGCTCAGGACTAGGAGCGACCTCCTTCTGCCAAGCCGTTAACCTAGCAGCCTCCTTCGAGATGCCACGAGGCCACAATCGATCCACCAAAATCCGAAAACCATCAGACTCATCATACGGTTCATAAACCCTCTTCAAGAAAAACTCCCCCACTAGAAACCAGCTCCTATTTCAATTTTTCGGAAAAGTGTCCATTCCACGTGGACACTGTCCACGGACGGTGCCTGTCACCATATTATAATGCTTCTAATTAGTCCTCATCTTTGATGTCGTGGTCTTCGGGTATGGGTTCGCTTAGGATTTCTTCGACTAGGTGTTTGTATTTTTCGATTTGTTTTAGGTGGGTGTTGAATTGTTCTTTGTTGATGATCCAGCCTTGTCCGTCATGGATGGCTCGGATTTTTTTTTGTTTGATTAGTTCTTCTATTTTTGATTCTGGCATGGATAAATATTCTGCGGTTTCTTTAATGGTTAAATACATTTCGTTCATTCCTCGCCCGTAAAGGTAATATTATTTACAACTCTTCCTGCTCTTCCTTTTGTGGTCACTGCTTGGGAAAGTGAGTTAAGAATCGCTTCCTCTGCTGCTTCTGCCGCACCTGTGAAAAGCTGATTCATCAGGAGGTGATCCTCACGGAGTTGAATTCTTTGCTCCGTTAATTCTTCCGTAAAATGTTCTGATTTATGAGCTGTCGAAAAAGCAATGACAATATCCCCGCTGCCATGACTGAAATGACTGCCTGTTCTGCCGAGACCAATTCCACAGCGTTTTGATAAACGCAATAGCTGCCTGTCACTTAAAGGAGCATCCGTCGCAAGCACAATGATGATGGAGCCATCTGATGTATCCGACAGCCCCTCGGTCTTTGAATAACGCAATCTTTGATGTTCTTCTTTTTTACCAAAGTTACTAAGGATTAAACAGCCAATGGTGTATGCTTCAATGGTACGTGAAGACGTACCAATCCCGCCTTTGTAACCAAAGCAAACCATCCCTTTTCCAGCACCAACAGCACCTTCCTCAGCCTGGTTGTCTGACGCCTTTTTAATCGCTTCAATCGCATGCTCCGGTTTAACTGGAAATTGCCTAATTGAATTCAAGTAACTATCATTGCATTCTCCAACCACTATGTTAATTGTACCTGTTGTTTCCCCAATCTCAGGATTCTCCGCCAGCATGTATTCTAAAGTCCCTTGAGTGACAGCAGGTACTCCAAACGTATTTGTTAACATAATCGGTGATTCGAGCTGTCCTAATTCATTGACTTGAACTAGGCCGGTTGTTTTTCCAAAGCCATTAATCACATAGCTCGAAGCGGTTACTTTCTGTTTAAATACATTGCCTTTGTGTGGTAGTATCGCGGTTACTCCCGTACAGGCATAATCATTACCGGCTTCATCAAGCGGATAATCAAGTGTTACATGACCTACCATTACGTCCGTAACATCAGTAATGCAATTTTTGGGACCTGTTGGCAGCATACCAACACTTATTCCTGTCTGTCTAACCTTCATCCTAACACTCCTGGCCGGTGGTCGAGGAAGTTTTGATAAGCAAAGCCTCTCACTTCATCCTCTTTAAAGTGCTTTAATAATTCATTTATGAGATTCTGGGATTTAGAAGCATCCTCCAAATTGGTGATGAACGTAGAGATTCCATCGAAATCAGAACCTAATCCAATATGCTTCACACCGCCTAGTGAACAGAAGTGGTCAATATGATTTATTAAGTCTGAAATTTTCACCTCTCCAGCTTCCTTTACGAATGGAGGGTAATAGACAACATGAACCATCGCATTTCTTTTAAACATCGCAGACGCTTGTTCATCAGTTAAGTTGCGGAGATGGTTACAAAGAGTTCGTGAGTTTGAATGACTTGCAATAGGAAATTTAGCTAATTCAATAACCTCCCATATCCCCTTGTCACTTAAATGAGAGATATCTGTCAGGATTTGATGTTCATTATTAAACGTAACAATCTCTTTCCCGAAAAGTGTGAGCCCGCCGCCACGCGGTTCACCTGCACCATCTGCAGCCAAATTCGCATTATTCCATGTTAACCCTACTGAACGAACCCCCAGCTGATAAAGGATATTCAGTTTCGTTAGGTCGTTGCCGATGGCGTCCACCCCTTCAAGGGTCAGCATGGCACCAATTTGGCCGATAGTAATTCTTTCAAAATCTGACCATTCCTTAATGTGAATCATATCTTGGTTTTTCCCGAGTATTTCCTTGTAAAAATAATCGATTTGTACGAGTGCTTCTTGAAATTTCTGGTCTGAAGGAATGTCTGGCTCAATAAAAATGGCAAAGCACTGAACCTTGACCTGCCCTTTATGCAGTCTCATTTTATTCGTTTGCAATTCCTTTGCATTTGCAAAACGAAGCGAGCCTTTCCCTTCTGAAAGTTTAAGTAATGCATCACAATGGAGATCAATTAATTTCATAATAAAGCCGACTCCTTTTTTTAAAAATTTTATCATAAATATCGAAGAAAGGTTATAGAAGGAAAAGCACATTACCAAAAACTAACACTTACTTAGTAAATAATTACCAGTAAAAATAACATTTAGAATATTATAAATTACCTATTAATCGTGATAAATAAATAGTAGAATTATGTATACAATATAATAACGGAGGTGGATTTACCCATGACAAATAAACCAATTCATTATGATGGAAGTATCCAAAACAATGAAACTTCTACTGCTAATTCAACAGTAAATGAGGCATTTGTATTAACGGATGAAATGCGTGCAAGCATCAGTGGAAACCCTTACTTCACCGATAATAACTAAAAATAAAAGGAGTTTGCTTTTGATGCAAATTCCTTTTATTTTTGGGTTTATTGGTCTTTGTATCTGCATAGATTTACATTCATTGCACAAACTAGAATGCATGATGCTAGATATAGAAAGGACCGATACGAAAATGACAAAAGTATTGTACATAACTGCTCATCCTCATGATGATACTCAGTCCTATAGTATGGCAGTAGGAAAAGCATTTATTGATACCTATAAAGAAGTGAATCCTACTCATGAAATTATTGATGTTGATCTTTACAAAGTTGATGTTCCACAAATTGATGTAGATGTCTTTAGCGGCTGGGGAAAACTTCGTTCAGGTACAGAATTTGACCAGCTATCAGCGGAGGAAAAGACAAAGGTTGGCAGACTTTCTGAGATTTGTGAGCAATTTATTTCTGCAGATAAATATATTTTTGTCACACCATTATGGAATTTCTCCTTCCCGCCTGTTATGAAGGCCTATTTAGATGCCGTATCGGTTGCAGGAAAAACCTTCAGGTATACGGAAAAAGGTCCAATTGGCCTGTTAACAGACAAGAAGGCTTTACATATTCAAGCCCGTGGCGGTATCTATTCCGAAGGACCTGCGGCAGCCATGGAAATGGGTCATCGCTACCTCGATATTATGATGCAATTCTATGGAGTCCCTTCTTTTGAAGGACTATTTGTTGAGGGTCATAACGCTATGCCTGATAAAGCGCAGG
The DNA here is from genome assembly GCF_023715415.1 of Neobacillus niacini. Lineage (GTDB taxonomy): Bacteria > Bacillota > Bacilli > Bacillales > Cytobacillaceae > Neobacillus > Neobacillus niacini_C. The sequence continues at coordinate 165,186 of NZ_JAMBOB010000009.1, read as the reverse complement.
AAATCAAAGAAAATGCCATCGCACGTGCGAAAGATTTAGCACATACTTTTTAAATCAAGTCTCAGTTTTATTCATTGTGGTTTTTCCCGTTCTTATGAGAATTCATAGGCGGAGAATTTCCGGGTAATGGAATAAAGGAACCTTAAGAAGCAGATATAAGCGGAGATATTCCGGTTAACTGCCTTAAATTAGACAAAATCCGAGGATTTGTATACAATAAGCGGAAAAAGTCCGCTTATTTTTAAGGAAATATGGCTATATCCCAATTTAATCGGAAATTCTCCGCTTATTTTCCAAACACAGTGAAATCAACATTCAGTTGTAACAAAGCCGAAATCAAAGAGCCAACCGGTTGGCTCTTTTCATTTATTTTTCCGCTAATAAATCATAGAGGGTACAGGCGATGATTTTGGTAGCTGCCTGCAGGTCAGAAAGTCGGATATTTTCATCTGCCCGGTGCCCATTTGCCTCTTCTAACACTTTTGGCCCCACTCCGAACATAATCGTAGGAATTCCCGCTGCAAAGAAGTGGCGGGCATCTGTATATAACGGGACTCCGTGGACCGGTAACTCTCCTTCCTCTTTTAAAATCGACTTCCAGTTATCTGCCAAAGATTGAACTAATGGAGTTTCCTCTTGAACGGGACCAAAGCTTTTTGCATGGAGGACTTTCCTTATTTCAACTTTTATCCCTGGGATGTCTGATACTGCCTGTTGTACGAGTTCTCTAAACTCAGCTTCTGCAGTAACAAAGTCCTCTTCAGGGATTAATCGACGGTCTACTCTAATCATGCATTCATCAGGAACTACATTGGTATTAATGCCTCCCGAAATGAGTCCCACATTCAAGGTCGGAAAATCAATGCCTGGTATCGATGATTTTTTTCCTGCAAGTGTTTTCCGATAATCATATAAAGCATTTACGATTTTAGACGTCGCCTCAATCGCATCAATCCCTGTATGTGGCAGGGCAGCATGTGCGGACTTTCCGGTTGTTTTGATTTCAAAATGTAAACAGCCATTATGAGCGTTAACAGCCGAATAGGAAAAACCTGCTACTATGGCTTGATCAGGCTTGATATAACCTTGGTCAATCAGCCATTTTGGACCTATTTCTCCTCCAGTCTCTTCATCAAAGGTAAATGCCAGGTCCACCCTTCCAGAAAGCTTTTCTTGGACCTGATTTAATGCAAGTACAGCGTAGGTATAAGCAGCAATATCAGACTTTGACACAGCCACTCCTCTCCCATACATTTTTCCATCAATAATTTCCCCTCCATATGGGTCGACACTCCACCCTAATCCAGGAGGTACCACATCTCCGTGGGCGTTTAACACAACATTTGTCCCTTCACCAAATACGGTGGTGACAAGGACGTTGGCCATACTAATCATCCCATTTGCTTTAACGCTTTCTTCGTCTACTTCAAGAAGAGATACATTCTCAAACCCAAGTCCGTAAAGCTGCTTCTCTAAAACTCTGGCTATCGGTATACAATCGCCAGCAGGATTATCTGAAGCTGTTTGAACCAATTTTTTTAAAAAAGAGATTAAACCTTCCTCATGTTCCTCTATCCACTGCACCATTTTTGCTTTATCCTGATTCAAAAAAAAACCTCCTCTGTGCTAGTACGCTAATTGATGTAATAATTGTATAAGTACCTCTAAACCTGTTTCTAAGTCTTTGGGCGAAGTATACTCGAGTGGTGAATGACTTATTCCGCCCTGACTTGGTACAAATAGAATGGTGGTAGGGCAAACCTGTGCAAAAAGCTGGGCGTCATGCCCCGCACCACTATTCATCCAATGGGAGGAAATCGTGCTTCGAGTGCAGATACTTTGGATGATTTCATTAAGCCCACTATCCATCTGGGCAGGGTGAACTTCATGCCACATCTCTACTTCGATATCCAAGTCGAGTTTTTTGGCATGTTCTTGAAACATTTGTGTGAATTGCTGACAAAATGAATCTAAAACCGATTCATTAGGATGTCTGGCGTCAACTGTAAACTGAACTTGATTGGGTATCACATTAGGTACATTGGGCTCCACAAATAACTGCCCCACACTTGTTACCAGATCTTCGTCGTATTCCTTCACACTTTCATATAAGTCATGAATCATGTTTACTGCCCCATGAAGAGCGTCTCTTCTCCATTTCATTGAGGTGGTACCAACATGGTTAGATTCACCCTTTACCGTAACCCGATACCGTTTTTGACCGACAATCGCTTTTACTATGCCAATGGATTTTTCTACTTTTTCAAGGGTGGGTCCTTGCTCGATATGTAGTTCAATAAAGGTTTGAATATCCTTTCGGACCCTGTATTCAGAATTTCCAAATCCAGCAGCCATCATGGCGGTTTCAAAGCTAATTCCCTCTGAATCCTTCATATCCACACTATCGTTAAAAGAATATAGACCAGTCATCATGCCTGAACCCCACAATGCCAACGGAAAGCGGCTCCCCTCCTCTTCGCAAAAAGAAACCACCTCAAGGTGAATGGCCGGCTGCCCAAACTGTTTTTTTAAATACTTTAATGCCAGTACCCCTGCAATAATTCCATAAGCGCCATCATATTTACCACCAGATTTAACGGTATCAACATGTGATCCAATAAGGATTGTCTTGGCATTGTGATGCGGTGAAGGCAATCTTCCAAATAAATTTCCAATAGAATCATAATTTGTTAGCAGCCCCACTTCCTCCATCCAGCCCTTTAAGGCTTGCTGGGCTTCTTTCCAAGGCTGGGAGTAAAGTGTTCGAGTTACCCCTCCATCTTGCTCTCCCCCAAATGAAGCCAACCATTCAATTGCTTCGTCTATCTTAATGGGGTATTGACCCATAATCTCACTTCCTTGGCTGAATATACTGACCATACTTTTCTTCCGTTACCCCAGTTTGATCATCATAAATTACTTTTCCTCGCAAAATAGTCTTTTTTACTTTTAACAAAAAAGTTCTATTTTCATAGGGAGAATATTTATTTCGAAAAGCAATCGAAGGCTGGTCGACAACCGTTGTTTCATCCAATGAAATCAAGACTAAATCCGCATCCAATCCAGGTTGAATGCTTCCCTTTTTTTCAGATATACCAAACCGCTCTGCAACATTTTCTGCCCCTAAGGGAAGGACCTTTTTGAGAGGAATCCTTCTTTTTAATGCCTCGTCTAGTAATGCAAGCCAGGTAAATTGCACCCCCTGAATTCCACCCCACGCCTCCCAAATGGACGTAGTGTTTTTCATGGAGTAAAGACATGGCGAGTGATCGGAGCCAATTGTATCAATCCAGCCATTTGAGATACATTCCCATAGCCCTTCTACGTCTTCCCGCGGTCGGAGAGGCGGTGCACATTTGAGGATGGCACCCGTTTTAAGAAAATCCTCTTCATCAAAAATTAAATAATGGGGGCAGGTTTCTACGGTAACGTTCATTCCACTTTTCTTAGCCTGTTGAATTCGTTCAACTACTTTTGGTGAACTAATATGAACGAAATGGATGGCCGTCCCATATTTTGCAGCTAACTCTAGTGCAGTGTTTACAGCCTGTTCTTCTGCAGATATGGGCCGGCTGGCGAGAAAGGCCATTCGCTCATTTATGTTATTTTGATTTTTATAGAAGATGGTAAGACTATTAATCTCTTCCTGCCATTCTGCATGAAGAGCGAGGATTTTATTTTGTTCTGCGGCAATCTTCATAGCCTGTGTTAATTGCGCTGGTGCAACATATGGAAAATCAGCGATGCCGCTATCTGACATAAATGCCTTCCACCCGATAATTCCCTCAGACATTTGGGTTAGTTCTGCTTTATCTTGAACGTTATGACCCGTCATTCCACCCCACAGTGCATAGTCAATATAAGAATTAGAGTTTAGATAATCTCTTTTATTTTGTAAATTGACCATGTTTTTCACGGACGGATAACAATTCAGGGGCATATCAAAAATAGTAGTAGTGCCACCAATGGCGGCGGCTTTGCTGCCGGTCTCGATTCCTTCCCAATCCGTCCGGCCCGGATCGTTAAAATGGACATGGGCATCGATAAATCCTGGTACCACTAAACAACCACCTGCATCAATCATATTATTCTCGTATTCTTTTTGTGGTTCGATTTCACAATCCTGTAGAGCCTCTATTTTCCCATTTTTAATTTTTATACTAGCAAACCGAAAACCTTCACTCGTAAAAACATATCCGTTTTTCACCCAAAGTTCTGTTTTCATTTTTCCTCCTAACTCCCTCGGTAGGTACTGTAGCCTCCTGGTGAGATTAAAAGCGGCACATGATAATGGGAATATTGTTCTGAAATACCAAAACGAACGGGCACACAGTCTAGGAACGAGGGATCTTCAGTGGATGCTCCTCGATTTCGGTAATAGTCTCCTATATAAAAATGAAGCTCGTAGATTCCCTTTTTCATAGAATCTCCCTCTAAAAGGGGGTGATTTAATCTTCCATCTTCATTCGTATAGGCAGAACGGATGATTTCTATCTTTTTATTTGGACAAACACGCACTAACTCCACTAACACACCGTTTGCTGGCTTTCCAATACTGATGTCGAGGATATGTGTTGTCAGCTTTCCTGTCATTTACTCGGGTCCTCCTTGAGGTCATCACGGTTCATTGAAAAACATTGGAAACCGTATGGAGGACGTGGTTCAGTAAATACTTTTCCTTCTTGTGAGGCAGGAATTTCATCTAAAATCGTTTCCCAAGTCCGGTTGTTTGATTCGAAACGTACCTCTGTTAACTGTGGAAAGCGTTCTAGGATTCTTGTACCAATTCGGTAAATCAGATTTTGGATGGAAGGTGAGTTTTCCTCATGAAAGACGGTGTAAGCTATATCTCGTACCTGTTCTGCGGCCACATATCCATCAGCTGTATTTCCTCTTGCATCCTCAAGATCGTTGTAACGCCAATCAATATTTAAAAAGATAAACAGCGGGCGATCAAAGGATTCAGGTAATGTCGTATACTCATCCTTCACGTAGCCGAAGAACGAGCTCCCCTTTACCTTAATCAATTTCAGACCCTTTAAACTGCTTACTTGATTGGTAGTGGTGGTTTCGTTTTTATTACGTTTCACCTCAACAGAGGCACCGGCCTGTTCATTTAAAGAATAACGGAATACGAGCGGACTTGGTTCAAAGGTTCCATTTGTGGGAACAGGAAGCTCTTCGAAGGAAATTTGTTCTCCTGAGATGCTGACGCCTGTCATATGGGAATAGGTTTCAAGAAAGCGATGGGCGACAAATTCAAGGAATCCCTCTTGTGTTGCACCCTGATAATCTCCTGCATGCTTGAGGATGAAGTTTTTCATTGAATCGGTTGCGACTACTAAAGTGTTATCGCCATCTTTAAATGAAGAAAAAAATGCTTCACCTTCTACAGCGACTTTTACATTCATACCAAACAGGATGTTTTTTCGGCCGGAGAAGGTGGACTCTGGAATAGCGCGGACTCCCGTTAATGGTTTAGCGTAGGTGCGATAAACCCAAACATCCGCTTTTCCGTAGCTCATCGTTCTTTTCATAGCAGTAGCCTCCTTTAGCTTTTTTTGCAGGCTTGGAAAAAATAGATTATGGTAGCTCTGCATTTACCGTAAGTCCTGCTTTTTCTTTGCTTCGGTCACTCCAGGCACTCTGCATTGACCGTAAGCCCTGCTTTTTCTTTGCTTCGGTCACTCCAGACACTCTGCATTGACCGTAAGCCCTGCTTTTTCTTTGCTTCGGTCACTCCAGACACTCTGCATTGACCGTAAGCCCTGCTTTTTCTCCCCTTCGGTCACTCCCATTGCATCTAAAAGGACAAACTCTATTAACTTTTGAAAATATCATTCAACCGGAAGCCAGCGATTTTATAGACTTCATGTAACGCTATGGTAAACTCTTCATGGTAAGCATGATGAATCCTTTGTTTCATGGCAGCAAGAATACTTTCTTTACTTTGACCCTTCACAGCCAGAATAAAGGGAAAATTAAATTTCTGGACATATTGCTGATTAAGGGAAACAAACTCCTCAAATTCCTCCATTGTAAGCTGATCAAGCCCGGCTACAGCTTGTTCTTTCTGGGAGACCTCTGACATTTGCAATCTAGATCCTAAGTCTGGATGTGCGCGAAGTAAAGCTAACTTCATAGGTTCCTCTGCATTTTGAACAATTTTAATCATCGTTTGTAAAAGGTGATCATGCGATTCAAACGGCCCATTCTCCCAAGCTGCGGAAGTCACCCACGGTGAGTGTTCAAACACCCAGCCTACCTTTTGTATAAACTCCTTCCTGTTCATTTGATTTACTTCCTCACTATTTATACCCAAGCCTTCACCTCTCCCTTTTCAAAAATTTCCTGCTCTATAGCCATGGGCTACTGTAAAACTATATATATTCTAAACCCCTTAAAAATACTCATCCCTTCTCTCTATTTAAATAAATGCATCATAAATTGTTTGAATGCTACATAAGTGTCAAATAATCTACCATCATTTTTTTTACCTGAAAAAGGATGGCAGCAAAGCTAACAACAAGTAAGAAAATCTATGTATGATACTGAATAATGTAAATAAACGACCTAACTTTCACAAAACCCCAACATGTTTGGGGCCTATCAAGCGTATTTTATAAATAAAATTATACGAAAGAATGGAGAGGTTACATGTCAGATATTCATTTCATGCAAAAAGCGATCGATGAAGCGCTCCAGAATGTTCTATCCAATCACGGCGGTCCGTTCGGGGCCATTGTGGTAAAAGACGGAAAAATAATTGGTATTGGACGAAATGAGGTAACGGCTTCAAACGATCCAACAGCACATGCAGAAGTCCAGGCGATTCGTAATGCATGCAAGTATTTAAACGATTTTCAGCTGACAGATTGTGAAATTTATACAAGCTGCGAACCTTGTCCAATGTGCATCGGTGCCATTTATTGGGCAAGACCAAAGGCTGTATATTATGCCTGTACGAAACAGGATGCAGCAAAGATTGGGTTTGATGATCAATTCATTTACGAGCAGCTGGAACTTCCGGTAGAACATCGAAAAATTCCCATGAAACAAATTTTCACTGACAAAGGAGATCTACCTTTTCGTACATGGGAAGGTACTAATAACAAAGTAGAATACTAATTTAAGAGTAGAGGGTGTTAGGCAATGGACAGAAGTCAAATACGGCGAAGAATCTCTGTGGCTTCAGGAAAAGAACCTGCGGATACCGTCATTAAAAATGGGAGAATTGTGGATGTTTTTAATGGAGAAATAATAGAAGAAGATATTGCGATTGTAGATGGGTATTTCGCAGGGATTGGACACTATACTGGGAAAAATATTGTTGATGCTAAGGGAAGGTATGTCCTTCCTGCCTTTATTGATGGTCATGTTCATATCGAATCTTCCTTGGTGACACCAAGTGAATTCGCAAAAGTCCTGCTGCCGCATGGAGTAACGACCGTTATTGCCGATCCCCACGAGATTGCAAATGTATCCGGCACAGCGGGTATTCAATATATGCTAGATTCTTCTGAGAACCTTCCCTTCGATTTTTATTTTATGCTGCCTTCTTGTGTTCCTGCGACAAGCTTCGAAAACTCAGGTGCAATTTTAAAAGCAGAGAATTTAAAACCCTTTTACCAACATCCACGAATCCTGGGATTAGCAGAGGTCATGAATTTCCCTGCCGTTCTTCATGCTGAGGAGGATATGCTGAATAAAATATCTGATGCAAAACGACATGGCAAAAAAGTCGATGGTCATGCAGCAGGGTTGTCTGAGAGAGATATAAATGTGTATATGGCTGCAGGGATTGTGACAGACCATGAATGTACCACAGCGCAAGAAGCGAAAGAGCGCCTTAGGAGCGGAATGTATTTAATGATTCGTGAGGGTACGGTTGCTAGGGATTTACGCAATTTGATTCCGGTTGTAAATCGGTACAATTCCCGCAGGTGTTTATTTGTAACGGATGATAAACATCTTGACGACCTTGTACTCGAGGGCAGCATTGATCATAACGTAAGGCTGGCGATTGCAGAAGGACTTTCCCCTATAACTGCTATTCAAATGGCTACCATCAATGCAGCAGAATGTTTCGGGCTTCAAGAAAAAGGGGCGATTGCAGCAGGTTACAAAGCAGATTTTTCCTTTGTGGATGACCTGGAAACAATCAAAATATCACATGTATACAAGGATGGAATGGCAGTCGTCCAAGATGGAAAATTGATACTTGATTGCAGTAACAACCATGAGAATTTTATGAATCAATCTGTTCACTTTGATGAAATCTTGAAAAGTAATTTAACTATCTCTTTATCCTCTAAAAAAGCAAACATCATTGAAATCATTCCTAACAGCCTTATCACACGGCATATCATGGAAGAAGTCGATATTTGCAATCAAGGATTCTTCCAGCCCTCTATTGCAGCTGATCAATTAAAGCTAGCCGTAATTGAGCGCCACCATATGACAAAGCAAATTGGTTTAGGAATTGTCAAAGGCCTAGGGTTAAAAAATGGTGCTATTGCCACCACGATTGCCCATGATTCACATAATCTCATTATTGCTGGAACCAACGACGATGATATGGTACTAGCCGCAAATACCATTAAAGAAATGCAGGGTGGGATGATTGTCATTAATGATGGTCAAATCCTGGCATCATTAGAATTGCCCATTGCAGGGTTAATCTCCGACTCTCCTTACCGGGAAGTTTATACGAGTCTAAATAACCTTCATATTGCTCTTGATAAGCTTTGCGCAAATCATCATTTCAATCCTTTTTTAACCCTTTCCTTTTTAGCTCTTCCCGTCATTCCGGAACTAAAGCTTACGGACAAAGGCTTGTTTAAGGTATCAAATTTCGAACATATTAACATCAGTTCTGATTAATTTTCGAGCTTATTAGACATACTATCATGCGAGTTAACCGAAAAACGGTTGATTTCAAGGCCATTACCTGTCAAACTAGTAGGATAACTGACTTCATAGAAAGTATGTAGGTGACAATCATGATAGAAATTAAAACATCAACACTCAGCGATGGTGAGTTCAATAGGGGTGTATTTGCAACACGTGATATAAAAAAAGGCGAACTGATTCATGAAGCACCCGTTATCGCCTATCCAAATGCGGAGCATGAACATATTGAAAAGACACTGCTTGCTGATTATGCGTTTGAATATGGAATCAATCATACATGCCTTCTCTTAGGTTACGGAATGCTATTTAATCATTCCTATCAACCAAATGCTACTTATGAGATAAATTTTCCAAACCATACCTTTGACTTTTTTGCGTACAAAGACATTAAAGCAGGCGAAGAGATTCTTATCAACTATAATGGCGATGAAGAAGATCAAGAACTGCTTTGGTTTGATAAAGAAAAACAAGATAACTAACAGTCCATCAAATGGGCTGTTTTTTTGCCTCTCGTCCTCCATTTAGGTAAAAAGGACCATTTTTTGTATATTTGTTAATAGTTCAAAGTTTGTTCAATATTTCACAAACTTTTATTAAAAATCGATGGTAATATAAAACTATAAAGACCACAAGGAGTGATATGACATGATGCTTTGCGAATGGCGATCCTTTTCAACAGACTCTGAAACCTATACACAAGAAACCTTTGAAGAAACTGTTGGTGATGAATTTGAGGCGATGATGTTTAAAGATAACGAAAACATTCCTAGTTATATATGGACAGTAAACTTTGTCATCCTTGTAAAACAATATTCAAAGGTCCTTACTGACATCTCCTTTGAAAAGATACCACGTAACCCTGTATGCGAGTAACCATGTAAGTTCATCTAAATTCTGTTTGTAATTATTTTTTTATAAATTCTTGTGAAATACTTCACAAAGTCTTGAGTAATTGGAGGAATTAAAATGGCAGTGGCAGAAAAAATGGGCAAAGATGTGGATAGTGTAACTACAATGGTGGATACCTTGGTGGAAAATGGTCTAAAAGCGTTAGAAGAATTCCGCAGCTTTGACCAAGAAATGATTGATACGATTGTGAAGCAAATGGCCTTGGCTGGCCTTGATCAGCATATGCAGCTTGCAAAACTTGCTGTTGAGGAAACCAAACGAGGAGTTTATGAAGATAAAATCATTAAAAATATGTTTGCGACTGAATATGTCTATCATAATATCAAATATGATAAAACCGTCGGAATCATTAACGAAAATGAACACGAAGGAATTATCGAAATTGCCGAACCGGTTGGGGTGATTGCAGGAGTTACACCAGTAACCAATCCCACATCAACAACGATGTTTAAGTCTCTTATTTCGATAAAAACGAGAAATCCAATCGTTTTCGCCTTCCACCCTTCTGCACAAAAATGCAGCAGTGAGGCAGCAAGAATCCTTAGGGATGCAGCGATAAAGGCAGGTGCTCCTGAGAATTGCATCCAATGGATTGAGACGCCATCCATTGAGGCTACACAAGCATTGATGAATCACGCAAAGATATCCATGATCCTTGCAACTGGCGGCGCAGGAATGGTTAAATCCGCTTATAGCTCTGGTAAACCAGCCCTCGGTGTCGGACCGGGTAACGTTCCATGCTATATGGAGAAATCAGCCAATATTCATCAAGCAGTGAATGACTTGATTTTATCAAAGACGTTTGACAATGGAATGATTTGTGCATCTGAACAAGCCGTTATTATTGATAAAGAAATTTATTCCCAAGTCAAAAATGAAATGATTGCAAATAACTGTTATTTTTTAAATGAAGAAGAAAAAGCAAAAGTTGAAAAATTAGTGATTAATGAAAAATCATGTGCGGTTAACCCGAATATTGTTGGAATGGCTGCTAGCAAAATTGCCGCTTCGGCGGGAGTAATCGTTCCTGAAAACACAAAGATTCTTGTAGCTGAATTAAATGGTGTTGGACCAGATTACCCGCTATCAAGAGAAAAGTTAAGTCCTGTCCTTGCATGTTATAAGGTTAGCAGTCTGGAAGAAGGGCTAAATAGAGCAGAAGAAATGTTAGAATTTGGCGGTTTAGGACATTCTGCCGTTATCCATTCCCAAGACCAAAATGTCATTAAGCAGTATGGATACCGGATGAAAGCTGGAAGAATCATTGTCAATGCCCCTTCTTCACAAGGTGCCATCGGTGATATCTACAATGCTTATATGCCATCTCTTACACTTGGCTGTGGTTCATATGGAGGAAACTCTGTTTCTACTAACGTTGGTGCGATTCATTTAATCAATATTAAAAAAGTAGCCCAAAGGAATGTTAATATGCAATGGTTTAAAGTACCGTCCAAAATCTATTTTGAGAAAAATTCAACTCAGTATTTAGCGAAAATGCCGAAAATTTCTAAAGCATTCATTGTAACGGACCCTGGAATGGTGAAGCTTGGCTATGTTGATAAGGTCCTTTATTATTTAAGAAAACGTCCAGATTATGTTCATTGTGAGATTTTTTCTGAGGTAGAACCTGACCCATCCATCGAAACGGTAATGAAGGGCACCGAAATGATGGCTAAATTCCAGCCGGATGTCATCATTGCCCTTGGCGGCGGCTCAGCGATGGATGCGGCTAAAGGGATGTGGCTATTCTATGAAAACCCAGAAACTGAGTTCTTTGGTTTAAAGCAGAAATTTCTCGATATTCGTAAACGAATTGTTAAATATCCTAAGTTAGGTGAAAAGGCACAATTTGTAGCGATTCCGACTACATCAGGTACAGGTTCAGAAGTAACCTCATTCTCAGTTATAACTGATAAAGAAGCCAATATTAAATATCCGCTCGCCGATTATGAATTAACACCAGATGTAGCGATTATTGATCCACAGTTCGTTATGACGGTTCCTAAGCATATTACAGCTGATACTGGAATGGATGTATTGACCCATGCCATTGAGGCATATGTATCTTGTATGGCAAACGACTATACAGATGGACTTGCAATGAAAGCGATCCAGCTTGTATTTGAATACCTGCCAAGAGCATATCGAAATGGCAGTGACGAATTGGCACGTGAGAAGGTGCATAACGCTTCAACAATTGCTGGAATGGCCTTTGCGAATGCCTTCCTTGGTATCAATCATAGCCTTGCCCATAAACTTGGCTCAGAATTCCATATCGCTCACGGACGTGCAAATACAATATTACTGCCACATGTTATTCGCTATAATGCTGCCAAACCGAATAAATTTACAGCTTTCCCGAAATACGCTCACTTTGTTGCAGATAAGCGTTATGCGGAAATTGCAAGAACACTTGGACTGCCTGCGAGCACAACGGAAGAAGGAGTGGAAAGCCTTGTTCAAGCAATCATCCGTCTTGCAAAAGAGCTTGACATTCCAATGAGTATAGAAGCAAATAATATTGATGCTGATATGTTCAAAAGTAAGGTTGACTATCTGGCAGATAAAGCATTCGAAGACCAATGTACCACTGCTAACCCTAAGCTTCCTTTAGTAACAGAATTAGCTGAAATCTATCGTAAAGCCTATAAGGGAGTTTAAAAGAGTTTTATAAACAAGCTGAAAAAGCCATCCAAAACACTGGATGGCCTTTATTAATCTATCAGTAACCGAAACTTGTAGTTGTATATCGTTTTAAATTTTTAATGTCTCAATTTTCTCTATAACCTTATAGAGCTCCTTTTCTTTCATACTATTTAATCGCAGATGAAAGGATTTAAATTCTAGATTCTCCGTAACCTTGTTCGGAACAATAACACATTTCAGTCCGGCCGCTATTGCCGCCTTTGACCCATTTACAGAGTCTTCGAATGCAATTGCTTCAGATGGTTCTATTCCTAATAGATTGATAACATTTTTATATAGTGTTGGATCAGGTTTCACTTTTTCTACATCATCTCGGGTTTGGATGACATCAAAATAATCTAGAAGGTTTACTTTTTCAAGAAAATAAGTTACCCACTCCCTATTGGAACTAGAAGCTAATCCAATTTTCAACCCTCTACTTTTGGCTTCCTTTAAATATTCATCTACTCCATCACGGGGAATTGGAAACTCCAGTTTTTCCTTATGTAAAGTATGTGATTTTTCAATGATTTCTTCTTTTGTCATTATTCCGTTTGTTTTATTCACAATGAAGTTATAAAGTGCAGTTGAATCGGTGCCAATATAATGAGCATATTCATCGATAGGTAGTTCACTAGATTCTATTTTAAGTAATTCACAAAATGCCTCATAAAGTGCGAATTCAGTATCAATGATTAACCCATCAAAGTCACAAATAATTGCCTTAATCACTAATTTCACCTCAACCTTTTAATATTTCTATTAGTTCAATATCCACGTTATTTTGAAGAATTTAAGAGTAAGCTTTCTTTCCCGTACTCATCAAACCAATCTTTTCTAAACTTTTCAACATTCTCTTTAATTGAAGGATGTTCAACCAGTGCCTCAATTAATTCAGGTGCAGCAGTGATTCCATGGGCACCCGCTAGAGAAATGTTATGAATTTGTTGAACGTTTTTAAAGCTTGCTGCCAATACCTTACAAGATAAGTGATGACGTTTGAAAATTTCTATAATTTCAGATACGACTTTCACTCCATCACCTGTTAAATTATCAATTCGGTTAACATAAGGTGCAACATACTCTGCACCAGCTTTTGCTGCCAAATACGCATTCATCGGGGTATAGATGGTGGTAGCTAATGTACGAATTCCTTCTACTTTAAGTAGTTTTATTGCCTTAAGCCCTTCCATGGTTACTGGAACTTTCACCAAAACATTTCCAGACAATGCTTCACAAATAAATCTTGCTTCCTCAACCATTTCCTTCGCATTCTTAGCGATTACTTGTACAAAAAGTTCCCTTTCTTCACCAATCAGACTTCTAATTTCTTTTAACAAAGGGAAGAATGGTTTTTGCTCATTTACAATTATACTCGGATTGGTTGTAACTCCATCAATTGGAAAAAATTCAATTAACTTATTGATACTTTCAATATTGGCTGAGTCAATAACTAACTGCATATGTCCCTAACCTTCCTTTCTTAGAAAAAGAAAGCTTAACTCCTGCAATTTCACCCTTCCAAAGTGGTCTACAAAAGTTAAGCTATTCTTCATTCATGGTTTATGAAAAAATTCGAATTTGATCTCCTGTTTTAACTTCTTGTATCTCAGTATCCTCTAAATATAATGTTCCAGGTAATTCAGGATTTTCGGAACCATCAAATTTTAATGTAATATGACCTAACGATGATAAATTCTTTTTAACTGCGTCACCTACAGCAGTGATTTTATATTCATGATTACCGAGTAGAAGTTTATCACCGACTTCAATGTCACCCTCTACATTTTTCACATTGATTAACAAACAATATTCTGCTAATTCTGCTGGAGCATTTTCCCCAAATAAAATCAGCATTTTTTCACCAAGAAAATCAGTTACTGAAGGACCAATATTATTTATTTGTGTATCAAACTTTGTATGCATGTAATATGTCTCCTTTACGTATAACTTAATATTGATTTACAGGATAATTTTAGAATCCTGGTCTGTATTTACCCTTTTATATAATTAATCATATAAACCAAAGCTAGCTAACCAGGCAATAAAGACCGTCGGTGCCCCAGTTAAGAACCTTGAATAAAGAACGGATGGAACCCCTACTTCTACAGTTTCTACCTCAGCTTCTGCCAAGCCTAGACCTACTGGTACGAAGTCTGCTGCAGCCTGTGCATTAATTGCAAAAAGGGCAGGTAATGCTAAATGAGCCGGAATATTTCCTTTTCCTATCTCTACTCCTATCAGAGTTCCTACCACCTGGGCAATTACCGCACCAGGTCCTAAGAACGGGGATAATAGCGGGAAGGAACATACTAGAGCAATGACAATTAAGCCCCAGATTGAACCAGCAAATGGTGATAAGAATTTAGCAAAAAGGTCACCGATACCAGACTCAAGAATAACACCAATTAACATTGCAACAAACGCCATAAACGGTAGAATTGTTTTGATAACAGTATCGATAGCATCACGTCCAGCTTGATAGAAAACACTGGTTATTGACCCCATACCCATACCAACTTTAGCCATTATGCCCTTTGGAGTTTGTTGTTCACTAATTTTCTTACTTGTACTATATTTAGGCTCCTTGATTGTTTGATTATTTTCTTGAACTGTATCTGCTTTAGGTGCCTCAACAATGTTAGTGTCTGCCAGCTTAATATGTTCAGTTTTTACTCCAGATACATATATATCCTCTGTAATATGCTTTGCTAGTGGGCCGCTTTGTCCCGTAGGCATAATATTAATTGTAGGAATTCGCTTCTGAGGGTATAACCCACAGCGTAATGTTCCCCCACAGTCAATGATGACACATACCATTTCGTTTTCCGGAACACTTGTTTTAAACCCATCAACAAGATCACAACCAGTAAGGTCAGCAATTTTATCAGCAATATCCGGCCTTTGCCCACCGGTAATATATACAACTTTATTCTTCTCAGCTGTCGGTGAAATTACTAAAGGACCACCGAAACCTCCGGATCCTTTTGATACGATAATTGATTTAAACGTTGTCATTTTTAGACACCTCCTATAATTGAACTGTATCTTTTAATTTTACATTTTGTTGTTTTGCGATATATGCTGTCGTTAAATCAGTTACCCAGCCTCTTAAGAAGTTCGTTACAATCCCTACTAAGAAGTAACGAAGTGCCAACTCTGTTACATCATGACCTAATGTTGTTATACCTGCTGCAATTCCTAAGAATACAAACAATTCACCTGGATTAACATGCGGAAATAATCCATTATGCGTATGACAAGAATACGAAGCGGCCGCATAGTAACTTGGTTTGTATTTTTCAGGTAAAAATCTTCCAAGTGACAGAGTCATAGGGTTTGCCAAAATGAATGTTCCAATAATCGGGAGTACAAAATATCGAGTAAATGGATTTTTTCCTGACTTCTTTGCAAGTTTTTCAACTTTTTCTTCCCCAACTAAGCGAATAAGAGCGTTCATCGCTACTAACAACATAATTAATAATGGTACAATTCCTGTAACAAGATCCATAAATGTTTCTCCGCCTGTACGGAATAAATTCATAAATCCTTCAGCTAAATTAATAATAATATCCATAATTTCACCCTCTTCTTATTTCTTTCTTTTTTGGAATTAAATAGTCAATCCAACCTTTTTTCACTCTTAGCTCTCCACCCTTAGAAATAATGTCATAGCTTCTAAGTGCGTCAGCAATCGCTAGTTTTGTTAATTTATCAATACTCTTAAAGTCTTCCTCCGAAATTTTCAACAAATATTTTCCTTCAAAACCCTTTAAATCTCTTACACGAGAAAAAACGGTTACCCCTTGCATTTTTGCTGCTTTTATTATTTTATTTCTTTTATCGATTGCAAACATGACAACCGTCCCGGCACGAAAGGCTCCTGTTTTCTTTCCAATCGCAACCCGACCTAAAGTTCTCATTTCGGCATATCTTTTATTAAAATGCTTAATTTGTATGAAACCGAATATGCTTTGGACAAGCCATGCGGCTCCAATTAAGATAATTAAGTAGACAACCATTCCTCTCATCCCCTTCACAAGTACTTCTATCAAATGCTTGATTGTTCGATGACCTGCTTGAATTCCTCATAAGTGCAAACGTTCCCCAAATGATCTATTAAACGTTGGTTATTAGCGATTCGAATAATTTCGTCATAGATTTTGACAATTAAATGCTCATTGTGGTCATTTTGCTGTTCCGGTAAGCCGAGCAAGAACACGAGCTTGACTTCCTTCCCATCTGAAATTATCTTTTTGGGAAACATGCCTATTGCAAGCTCGATTGATTGAGATTGGTGGTTAAACGTATGTGGAAAGGCAATAAAGCGATCAAACACCATAGATCCTTTCTCTTCTCTATCTTTTAATCTTTCTTTAAACCCCTGATCGAGTCGACCAATCTGGACTAAGTGTTCAACCATATCTTGTACATTTTCGTGATAGCCTTTTTCGCTATCCAATAAAAAGAAATTTTCCTTGGTAACCAAATGGGTAACAACGGATTGATAGTCATTAGCATTTTTGATTTTTAGTTTTTGCATATAGGTGACTTTTTCAATTTCTTTTGTCACATTCTTCTCATCAAAAATCTCTTTAATCATAATAAATGGTGTGTTTGTTTCAAAAGGTAGTTTGACAGTTGAAAAAACAAGATCATATTGATCTAACATCTGTTTAGTTACGTCTCTTTCTGAGAATAGATCAATCTCTGTATTTTCATTGAGAACACGTTCTAACTGAATAGCCACTAATTTCGCTGTTCCCCTGCCAGTTCCGCATACGACAGCCGCCCTTTGAAACCGCTTTACTTTTATATCACTCTGACCAATAAATACACCAAAGTAGAAAGCTAGGTAACCTAGCTCATCCTCAGGCACTTTAAGCTCATACCTTTTTTCAATCACTTGCCCGGCAAGCTCTGCCATTTTATACGCAACAGGATATTTACTCCTCACATCGGCTAGTAAAGGATTTTTCAAACGCAGCCCAAAAATCAAACGGTTTAACATGAAAGTTAGATGATATTGGAGGTCTTTAAAAAATGACTCATTTTCCTGAATAATTTCCTTTTTAAAACCTACTTGTTCAACAATTTGTTCTAATAATCTTTTTACATCGTTAGTTATTGTAATATCTGCTAATGTTCGATTGTTTGTAGGTGTTCTTCTACCTGCAATCGGAATGGTTATAAATAAGATTTCAGACTGAGGTATTTCAACCGGAAGCTGACGTTCAATTGCTTGGACCATCTCTAAAGCTATTTGATATTCCTTTGTATTCAGTAGCTTTTTATGTTTTTCTTCTATTTCTGTAAGCGGATGATTTTTTAAAAGTCGATCCAACATAATAGTGATAAATTCCATTAATCTAGTTTGAGTCGTCGATTCTAAGTTGTACTTATTTGATATTCTCTCGATAGCCTCTGTAATATCAGCATCAAGTGGGTAATCACCATACAAGACATCATAAATGTTATCTAGAATATAGAAGCGAAGGTCTAATTCCTTGCCTTTTAGCTCCATTCCTCGGTTCGGTTTTCCTTCAATAATTAATTTATAGGTTTCTAAGGAAACAGCTGCTTTTTTTATCTCATTGACAAGTGTTGTTCTGCCAATATGCATTTCAGAAGACAAATCATCCAGCGTATATGTCTCCTCTGAATTAATTAGTTTGTCAATAATAAATGCGATTCTCCCCTTTTGGGAGTTTAGTAAATCTTCCACTTGGCTATTATTTTCCAGTAAAGATTCGAATGCTTGCTTGTCAACAATATTTAAACGGTAGCCTTTGCCTCTTTCATTTGTAATGGAAGCTATCCCTATTAAATCATCGTTTATTTGTTTAAGATAATTGCGAATTGATCTTGTGCTAACTTCCATATCTTCCGCTAGTTCTTCTAGGGAAAAGTAGTTTTTTGCTCGAGCAATTGCAATTATCTTTGTTGTTCTTTCATCTACAGTTATGTCAGACATTCCATCACCCCTTTATAAAATGAATGCCCTTTTTGTTTCTCCCGTTTGGTCTGGCATTCATAAAGGCTTTGATTTGTCCTTTATTTCATTACCCGCGAGACTTTCCGCCTGAGATATTGACAGTTGTACCAGTAATATAACCGGCACGATCCGAAGCAAGGTAAGAGACTAAATCGGCTATTTCCGATAGTTTACCTTCACGCCCTAAAGGAATAGATTTACTATAATCAGTTGACAAACCATCTACGGTGACACCGCGAGTATATGCCAATGCCTCATTATACGCATCTGTTCTTAAACCAGTAGTTTCAAGAATGCCAGGAGCGATTGCAACTACGCGTATGTTGTGTTTTCCTAATTCCTTTGCCCATGCACGAGTAAATGCAATTACAGCACCCTTTGTTGCAGAGTAACAGCTTTGTCCCGCAGATCCCTCTTGTCCAGCCTCTGAGGAAACATTGATTATAACACCATTACTTTTCTTTAACATTTCTTTTGCCGAAGCTTGTGCAAAAAGATATGGTCCTTTCTGATTAACCGCAACCATAAAATCAAAATCTTTTTCATTTAATTCGTACTCAGGCTTTTCACCCTTGTCATCGACTAGTAGTCTAGGCAGGTTAACTCCTGCGTTATTAACTAGGATATCCAATGAACCAAATAACTCAACCGTTTTTCTAACCGTAAAGTCAACGCTTTCCTTACTTGTTACATCACATTTGATGAAATAAGAACCATTAGACTGTTGTCCCTCTTCCCCATTCAAATCAGCGACAACTACTTTTGCACCATTATTTATAAGACCATTTGTTATATTTAAACCGATACCAGAAGCACCACCAGTAACAATTGCAACTTTCCCTTCTAAATCAAGCCAAGAACTATTCATTCGTAATTCGTCCTCCTTCTACACTTCTATTTACAAAACTTTATCGTTTATGAGTTTAGTATAATGAAAGAGTAGATAGAAATTAATACAGTCTTTTTCACACAAAAGTGAAAAAGACTGTATTATTACGAAGATTACTTATTTTATAAACAGCTGAAAAAGCCATCCGCAGTGGATGGCTTTTTCGGTGTTTTACACCATTATCTTACAGATGTCATTCGTAAATTCAACTGGGTCTTGGATTGGTAAACCTTCAATTAGCAGTGCTTGATTATATAGCAACTTCGTATACAATTCTAATTTTTCTTTATCATTTTTAAATGCTTCTTTTAAGGATTCGAAGACTTCATGATTTTTATTAATCTCTAAAACCTTATCTGCTTTGATATTTTGATTATCCGGCATGGCTGCTAGAATTTTTTCCATTTCGATGGAGATATCACCTTCGGTTGCAAGGCAGACAGGGTGAGACTTTAAGCGTTTTGAAATTCTAACATCTTTAACCTTATCAGCTAGGATGTTTTTCATATAGTCAAAGATTTCTTTGCTTTCGTTCACTTCTGTTTCAGAATCGTCCTTGTTGTCTTCGCCTTCAATTCCTAAGTCGCCACTGGAGATGGATTTAAATTCTTTCTCCTTGTAGGTCATCAGCATCTTGATTGCAAATTCATCAATATCCTCAGTGAAGTAAAGAATTTCATAGCCTTTTTCAGAAACAAACTCTGCTTGTGGCAGTTTGTCGATTCTCTCAATCGAATCACCCGAAGCATAGTAAATATACTTTTGCTCTTCGGGCATTCTTGATACGTATTCATCTAAAGTAACGAGCTTCTTCTCTTTAGAAGAGTAGAACATGATGAGGTCCTGTAGTACCTCTTTATTCGCTCCGAATTCACTATAAACGCCATATTTTAATTGACGGCCAAACGATTTATAAAATTCTTCGTATTTTTCACGATCATTATTAATGAGGCTTTGTAATTCACTTTTAATTTTCTTGTTAATGTTTTTAGAAATCAGCTTTAATTGGCGATCATGCTGCAGCATCTCACGAGAAATATTTAGCGATAAGTCCTCAGAGTCAACCATCCCTTTTACAAAACTAAAATGGTCTGGAAGCAGGTCTGCACACTTGTCCATAATTAAGACGCCGTTTGAATAAAGCTCCAAGCCTTTTTCGAATTCTTTTGAGTAGAAGTCATATGGCGTTTTTTCTGGGATATATAAAATGGCATTGTAACGGATGGTCCCGTCAACACTGATATGGATATGTTTAATCGGCTTATCAAACCCGTAGCGTTTTTCAGCATAGAAATTCGCATAGTCTTCGTCGGTGAGTTCGCTTTTATTTTTTTTCCAAATTGGAACCATGCTGTTGATGACTTGTTCTTCAACATAGTCCTCAAACTCATTATCGCTGCCCTCTTTTGGTCTACGACTAGAAACATCCATTTTAATTGGGTAGCGGATAAAGTCAGAGTACTTTTTGATAATCGACTTTAAACGGTACTCTTCGATGAACTCATCATAATTTTCATCTTCCGTGTTTTCTTTGATTTTAAGAATAATCTCCGTACCAACAGAATCTTTTTCGGCAGTTTCAATACTGTAACCTTCTGCCCCATCTGATTCCCACTTATAAGCTTCCTCGCTGCCTAATGGTTTACTTATTACAGTAACAACATCTGCCACCATGAAAGCCGCATAGAAGCCGACACCGAATTGGCCAATAATGTCATAGCCGTCTTTTATTTCTGTTTCCTTTTTAAAAGCTAGAGATCCACTCTTGGCAATCGTTCCAAGGTTAGTCTCAAGCTCTTCCTTCGTCATACCAATCCCAGTATCAATGATTTTCAAGGTTCTATTTTCCTTGTCAGGGATTACTTTAATAAAGTAGCTGTCCTTGTCGAAGCTTAAATTGTCATCCGTTAATGCTCGGTAGTAGATTTTATCAATCGCATCACTTGCATTTGAGATTAACTCTCGTAAAAATACCTCGCGGTGTGTATAAATAGAGTTAATCATCATTTCTAACAGCCTTTTAGACTCAGCTTTAAACTGCTTTTTTGCCATAGAAACCTCTCCTTACTCAATATGTTAGATAGATTTTTCTTCGATTAGCACTCTTACCTTAAGAGTGCTAATGCCGACATTAATTAAATATCATATTTCGGTAGACTATGTCAATGAAATAGCGGCACACTTTTGTATGTGCCACTTATTTTAGTCGTTGGAGTTACCCATATGCTTTTTCTGCATGCTCTTCGGTAACTCCATACCCCATGGAGTTACCCAAACGCTTTTTCCGGATGCTCCTCGGTCACTCCAGATTCTACTAAAAAAACCGACATCAATCTTTGTCGGTTTCATCTGATATATTAACTTTCATGCTTGGGTTTTCAACGATATGCTTAAGGATTGAAAGTTTGTTTTCCCAAAACTTTTCGTAGTAGGACAGCCAGTCTTTTAGTTCTGTTAACGGCTCTGGATGAAGCCGGTATATTTTTTCTCTTCCTACTTTTCTTCCACTCACTAATTCAGCTTCTGATAGAACCTGAAGATGCTTGGCAACGGCCGTTCTGCTTATCGGAAAATGAGAGGTTATTTCAGAAATAGGTAAATCCTTTTCCGCAAGCAGTCTTAGTACCTCTCTCCGGGTTGGATCAGCGATTGCTTGAAATACATCATGCTTTTGAACTGAAGATGACACTTAGCTCTCCAATAGCGTACGAAGCTTTTCTAAGATGCCTGTCCAGCCGTGCGACATGCGCTCACGAATAACAGAAGCCTTTTCGCCTGCTTTTCCAACCATTTCATCCGCTGCTTTCCATCCGCCATGGATTAAAGTGAATTCCGTTTTATCTCCCAAATCCTTTAAGCTAAATGATAAAAACCAGCCATCTGTATCCCAAGTGAATGAAAGAGAATTTGGCGGGTCAAATTCGGTTACTTTACATGGTGATGGACCAAATGGAGATTGAATATGAAATTCATAGCCTACTTCTGGCTTAAAGTCATTTGGCATGAACCAGGCTGCGATCCCCTCTGCTGTGGAAACCTGATCCCATACCTTTTGAATAGGTGCATTAATGACGACTGTTTGTCTAATATCTTCTAATGTATTTTGCAAGAATTTCTCCTACCTTCATCTTTTATATAAAACCTTTTGGTTTCACTTTCTGTATTATATAAAACCTTTTGGTTTCATGTCAATCCATTTTCTTCATTTACTTTACCCTAAATAAAAGTTTAACAATCAAAAAAAGACACTTCTATTTGAAGTGCCCCTTCGTGTCATATTCCTTCATTTTTGTTAACACCTTCAAGATTTATATATAACGTTTTCTTGTTAAAATAACGGGACATAGAATATCCTGCAAAAGAAGCAAGTACCTGCTGGAACAGCATAGCGACAACCACTGGAACCGCCACTGCTGCTGGAAAATAAGTGACCGCAATTACAGCTCCTGCACTAATATTCCTCATTCCGCCAGAGAAGGTCAGAGATACGACCGTATCTCGGTCACTTCTGATTAGTTTACCAATTAAGAACGAAAATACATAACCAGTGGCAGCAATAAAAAGGACCACAAGAATGATACTAATTAGTTTTAAATTAATGTTTTTCAAATGAGGTGCAATGACTGCACCGTTAAGCATGACAACTATTCCGAGACTAATTTTTGAAAAAGGTGCCAAAGTCGAGCTCAACTTTTTGGTTACACTGCCCTTTAAAAATTGATTAAACAGCATTCCAAGTACCGAAGGCAGCACAATCATTCCAACTAAACCTTGCATGATTCCGAACATGTCCATTTCAATTTTTTCACCTATTAAAAATGTTAGACAATAGGGTACAATTAACGGGGAAAGGATCGTATCGATTAAGATAATGGATAAGGTCAACGGGATATTTCCTTTATAAATCGATACCCAAATAAAGCTCATTACACCCGTTGGAATGGCCATTCCTAACACTATACCGGTAATGGTAAAGATATCATCGTGGAAAGTAATATGCCCAACACTCCAAGCCCAAATTGGCATGAGTATGTGTAATATAATCATTGCAGCAAAGATTGGAAGTGGATGACGTACCACATCCGATAATGATTTGAAATTAGAGTTCAGGCTCCCAGCAAATGTCATAAAGGCAAATATCCAAGGAATTAAATACGAAAAGTCCTTTATATAGGCAGCTAGTAATACACCCAATACAACACTCGTGGGAGTGATTAAAGGCATTATTTTTTCAAGTTGTTTATTTAACGTTAGCAGCATATTGTTTCTCTCCAAGCTATTTTCTATATTCCTTCCAAGCGGTAAGGCCGCCTTCTAACACTTCAACTTTATAGCCAAGATTATCAAGAATCCTCGCACACTTTGCAGCTGAGTTTCCAGTCGTACAAGTAACAACAACAGGCTGTTCCTTTGGTAGCTGTTTAAAATCATCACCATCTTTAAGATTAAAGATTTCTGTCTTCGGGATATTCAGGCTCACCAACTTAGGGTCTTCGATATGGAATTCATTAAATTTTTCAACTGCTCGAACATCAAGAAGAACAATCTGATTCTCACCTAGAATTCTCTCATGAAGTTCACTAGGGGAAATATTTTTTATTGTCATCGTTAACACCTCCAATACAAAGAATATCACACTATTAATCGTTCGGAAATCGAATATGATTTCCACATTTCTGCCATTATACGTCTCTAGTCTTAGAAATAATTAAATCTCTGGTTCATTGGTGCTTTATGGTAAATCCATTATTATTAAACTATAAGAAATGAAGGGCAGGGATTTATTTGAAGAGGATTGTGATTCTTTTATTAATCATTACCGGGTTATATATTTTATTTAATCAGTCTTTCCAATTTGATGGTTTTGCATTTGGAAGCAATAAAGATGGGAGAGCATCGCTATCAAAAACAATAGAAACCATTGATATTAAAGTGGCTGGCGTAAAAACGACGATTATTCCTGAGAACCGTGATGATGTTGAGGCGGTAATAACAGGAAAAGGCTCGCTGACTGTTAAAGAAACAGTCAATAGATTAGTAGTTGAAACGAAAAATAAAATGTTTAATTGGTTCTCCTTCTCTGAAAAGAGCCAACTAAAAATCTATATTCCTGAAGAGTATAACCGTGATATGACCATTCAGATTGGCTCAGGCATCTTAAATTTCTCTGGACAGTCGATGAAATTAAATGAACTTTCTTTAGATATTGGTTCTGGGAATGTGAATATTGATCATTTAGAAGTAAATGAGTTTACTCATGATGGTTCATCAGGCATTGTTAAAATTGATACATTAAAGACTAAATCAAGCACCTTTGACCTTAGTTCTGGAAATTTAGAGGTTAACCACTTTACAGGCGCACTGAAAGCAGATGTTTCATCTGGAAGGTTCTCCATGCAGATGGATAAACTTAATGATCCGATTGAGATTGACCTTAGCTCAGGGAATGTAAATCTTGATTTACCTGATAATGCGGAATTCAACTTAGATGGCGAAGTGAGCAGTGGAAATATTTCGAGTGATTTTCCACTAACAAGTAATGGATCTGATAAAAAGAGTTTAAAAGGAACACATGGCTCCGGGAAGAATCAAATAAATGTTGAGGTATCCAGCGGTAATATTCATATATTCTAATAGTGTAAAGAGCGCTTGGAGCCAAACTCCAGGCGCTCTTTCCTTGTAACCAAAAATGTCCAACATACATACCGTATATTGCCTTGTGTTTTTACTATGGAAGGAGCGTTACCATGTATTATTACCACTATCCTTATCCACCATATCCTCAGCCCCCTGCTTACCCAGGTTATTACTTTTATCCCCCAGTAACCAGGCAATATCCGCAGGTGGATGTAAATATTTTCACGAAGTCCATTAAATCCTATCGGCTATTAATGGACCAAGGCAGTATCCTGTTGGACCGGTTAGGTGATGAAGATTTTGATGTTAAGTTAATGTCTTTTGCTCAACAGGGGAACAAAACGGAAGTAGATAAATTAATCAAAACGATTGGTCTTAAAGTACCTGTAGAAACAAAATATACGCCGACCGGTATAACTTTTGAGCTTTCCGCCCATCCCGACCTAAGCAGCCCCATATCTTGCTGTACCTTAACCGTACACATGAAATGGGGAAGCTAAAAAACCTTCAACTAGAAGGTTTTTTTCAAAAAAAAGAGGCGGAGTGTTTCCGCCAGTATTCTATTTAATAGAAACATTGCCTTTTACCAAAAATTCTTCCAGCTTCTCAGCAGATAACGGTTTACTGTAGTAATACCCTTGTCCAATCTGGCAAGCATTCCGCGTTAAGAATTTAACCTGCTCTTCCGTTTCAATTCCTTCTGCTATAACACCAAATTTCAAATTCATCCCCATATCAATAATCGTTTTCACCATCATTCCTTGATTAGAGTGATAAATAATGTCGTCGACAAAGGATTTATCAATCTTTATTTTATCAATAGGAAGATGTTTTAAATAGCTTAAAGAGGAATAGCCCGTACCAAAGTCGTCCACCGCTAGAAGAACACCTAACTTCTTTAATTGATTCAGAATGATGGTAGAGTTTTCTAGGTTTTGCATAAGACTTTCAGTAATTTCACGTTCCAAGTAATTTGCCTCTAAACCAATTTCCTCGAGCATCTCCGAAATAAAATGGATAAAATGTTCGTCCTGAAATTGTCGGACAGAAACGTTTACTGCGATTGGAAAGTCTTCATATCCCGCATCTTTCCACGCCTTCCTCCGTTCACATGCCTCTCTTAGTATCCATTTTCCAAGCGGCACAATAAGACCCGTTTCTTCTGAAAGCGGGATAAACTCAGAAGGAGCTATATAGCCATATTGTGGATGATTCCATCGAATCAATGCCTCTACCCCGACAATTTTCCCAGTACGTAAATCGAGCTGAGGTTGATAGTGAAGGGTCATTTGCTTTTTATCCATCGCTCTTCGTAACCAGTTCTCTAATTTCATTTTCCAGGTGGAAATACCATCAAGGTTATTGGAATAGAATTGATAATTATTTTTTCCGTTTTCTTTTGCCTGGTACATGGCAGTATCAGCATTTTTTATAAGTGATTCTTCATTGCGTCCATCCATTGGATAAATACTAATACCGATACTTGTAGTGACGTAAAATTCTTCACTATTCACTTCAAAGGGATAGGAAAATTCATTAAGGATTCGTTTAGCCACATTTGAAGCATTTTCTTTGTCCACATCTTCTAGGACAATGATAAACTCATCACCGCCCTGACGTGAGACTAGTCCCTCACTCTGGACTGCTTTCTCTAGTCGACCTGCAACTTTTTGAAGAATAATATCCCCAACAGAATGACCTTTGGTGTCATTAATAATTTTAAATCGATCCAGATCTAGGAATAGTACTGCGTGTTTTTTGTCCTCTTGCTGGTGTAGAATCTCAATAAGATGATTTCTAAATTGATTTCGGTTGGGTAACCTTGTTAACGTATCGTAATATGCCATGAATTTAATCGTTTTCTCCGATTGCTTCCTTTGGGTAATATCACTGCCTACTACCTGAACGGCAAATCGTCCTTCATATAGAATAGACCTTGCAGCCATCTCCACATCAATGCTTTTACCGTCTGTTCGTCTAACCTGAAACTCAAGCCTAAGCCGCTCGTTCTCCAATTTATCCGGTGAGAATACTTTACGTTTAATTAAGTCTGTAATTTGCAAAGGAACAAAATTCTTAACTGATTGCCCAATCACCTGCTCCTGATTATCAGCGCCAATTAATTTGTAGCCCGCTTCATTTATATATTCAATTTTCCCATCATAAACAACAGCAATAATATCAGGGGACATTTCAACTAGACTTTGATAGAGCCCTTCACTTTCTTTTCGATCTGTAATATCGAATAACACACTTGTAAAATCAACAAAGTCTCCTTTTTGGTCAAAGGTTGGTATCCCTCTGTCCTGTATCCAGCGTACTTCACCATCAGGGCGAATAATACGATATTGACTAGTGGCTGTTTCTCCAACTGCAAGTTTCTTTTCTCTATCCTTTAAAACAGGCAAATCCTCTGGAAAAATAACTTCTTTCCAAAGGTTTGTATTTTCATAAAAATCATCCAGCTTATATCCATAGAGTTTTTCTATTCCTGGTGTGATTAATAGCGTGTCTGACTTTAAATCATGGGACCAGATGGCAACATCTAGAGTATCAAATATATTTTTCATTTTCTTCTCGTTAATCGTAAATTCATCGGCTTTCCTATCGAATTCTCTCACTAAGAAGTATAGGAGACCGATAGCAACGATCGAAATAACCGAAGCGACATTGTTTACTATTTTAATAGAATGAAAGAGGTCCGGATTAATTAAATCTATAGCTTGTAAAAGGACAAATAATCCAACAATGAGGATTAACAAAAACCTATATAAATTTCTTTTTGTAAACATATTTGCCCCCATTTTAGTAGTGTTATAGTTTAAAAATAGCAAATTAATAGCTAGATAACAATCTTATTCTTTTTCCATTTGTTAGTCCCTGTATTTGGAATAACTTCAAACAAAAATTTCTATTTATAAAACCCTTCATTAGGAGTAAAATTAAGCATTATTTTTATTAAACAATAGAATTGGAGAATAGTGTGGAGGAACAAAAAAGCAATTATCAGGAACAAACTCTCTTTAGTATTACGTGGCCGCTCTTTATTGAGCTTTCCCTTCATATGGGAATGGGGATTGTGGCTACCTTGATGTTAAGCCATTACTCGGACCAGGCAGTAGCAGGTGTCGGCGTGGCCAACCAACTGTTAAATATTTTTATATTGGTTTTTAATGTTACATCTATTGGGGCAACTGTATTAATCAGTCAAAATCTAGGTGCAGGAAACCTTCAACGTGCGAGGCAATTATCCTATTCTGTATTTGGATTAAATTTCTGGTTTGGAGTAATTATTGCCATTATTGTTTTTATTTTAGGAGAACCACTTCTTCGTCTGTATGATGTTCAAGGTTTGGTGTTCGACTACGGAATTACCTTTGTACGAATATGTGCACTTTCACTCTTTTTCGAATCACTCTCTCTGGCTTTAAGTGCAATCCTTCGCAGTCATGGGTACACGAAGGAATCAATGATGGTTACTGTTTTTATGAATTTAATCAGTATTGGCGGGAATATCATTGCGACTACAGGAATCTTTGGCCTTCCAATTACAGGTGTGACGGGTGTTTCCTGGGCCATTTTTGCAGCTCGAGCCTACGCTGTTTGTGCTCTATTGTATTTGCTTTATAACAGACTTTCTTTAAAAATTGTCATCAAGGACATCTTCAACGCAAAAAAACAAGATATCCGTGAATTGCTCGAGATTGGGATTCCGTCAGCAGGAGAAAATCTTTCCTACCAATTATCTCAAGTGGTTATTACTAGCTTTGTTGTTACAATGGGTACAGCCTCTTTGGCAGGACGGGTATATATCTTAAATATCAGCATGCTTTGCTTTTTGTTCACGGTCGCAATCGCTCAAGGAACCCAGCTTTTGGTAGCACGTTATATTGGTGGGAAACAATATGATCGTGCCTTAAAACGAGGAATTCAAACTCTAAAGATTGCTATGATTGCATCAACCTTAGCTTCACTTATTACCGCCTTCGGAGGAGAATTTGTTTTAAGAGTATTCACAGAGGACCCATCCATTATTATGGTTGGACTTCCTGTTTTATGGGCTATTGTCTTCGTAGAGCCCGGAAGAGCCATGAATATCGTCCTGATGAGTTCACTAAAGTCTGCAGGAGATGTTCGTTTTCCCGTTATCATTGGCATTATTTCAATGTGGGGAGTAGCAGTCACTTTAAGCTATTTATTAGGGGTTCATTATGGATTGGGACTATTGGGAATTTGGCTTGCTCAAGGAACTGATGAGTGGCTGCGTGGCGGCTTTGCATTGAGGCGCTGGCTAAGTAAACCGTGGGAACGGCTTACGAAAGCAGTATTAAATTAATCGAAAAGGTAAAAAAACATAAGGGACGCAATGTCCCTTATGTTTTTTTGTATAGTTTATGCCCACCACATTTGAGAAACAGACTCTTCTATTAAAACAGATTTCAAATTGGTCACGGCACGTTTAAACCCTTCATCTATAGACATGATTGGGTCCTCATGCTCGATACTGACTACATAATCATAGCCATATGTGCGAAGTGCACTCATCATGTCTGACCAATCTTTTAAACTATGTCCACAGCCAACTGAACGGAATGTCCATGCCCTCGTTCTTACTTCCCCGTAGGGCTGCATATCTGTTAGCCCATACATATTCACATTTTCTTGGTCAATGTAGGTGTCTTTCGCATGAAAATGGTGAATCGCATTTTCTTTTGCTAAAATTTTGATTGCAGCTACTGGGTCAATCCCCTGCCACCATAAGTGGCTTGGATCCAAATTAGCACCGATTGCGTCACATGTTTGCTCACGCAGTTTTAATAGCGTATATGGAGTATGAACTAAAAATCCGCCATGAAGCTCGAGCCCGATTTTCACGTTGTGTTCCTTCGCATACTGACCGACTTCTTTCCAGTAAGGAATTAACTTTTCTTCCCATTGCCACTGTAAGACTGAGCCATATTCGTTTGGCCATGGTGTTACCGGCCAATTTGGATATTTTGCACCTTCATGGTCACCAGCTGTACCCGAAAAACAGTTCACAACTGGTACACCTAGAAGTGAGGCAAGTTTAATCGTTTTTAATAGAGTTTCATGGGAAGTTTTCGCAAAACCTTCTTCAGGTGATATTGGATTTCCATGACAACTAAAGGCACTGATTGTCAATCCACGATTCTCCACTTGTTGAAGGTATAGATTACGAGCTTCTTCACTCTCTAATAACCCGTCTAAATCACAATGACTGTTTCCTGGATAACAGCCTGTACCAATTTCAACTGCGTGAAGGCCAGCTTCTTTGACAGTATCTAGCATTTCCTCAAATGATTTTTCTGCAAACAATACCGTAAAAACTCCTAGTTTCATAATTTATTTCCCCCACTCTCATATATTTGATCAATAATCTGCGAAACTTGAAGTGCCTCTTCTGGTTTTACCACTAACTCATCCATGCCAAGACATGCTTCAATAAAGTTCCTAGCCTGCTGCAACCCATGGTCTTCTTTACCAGGAAGCCATGCAGCTTCACTATTTAATAGCATTCCGTTCTTTGTTGTATAAAGTTCGAAAGGAAAGACACTTAATCCCCCGTCCACACCAGAAATGCTAAGATGCTCAGCATCAGCCTTTATATTGGCAGACCATGACGTTTCAAACAACATCGAAGCACCATTTTCAAATTGAATATAGGCTGTCACATGGTCATCGACATTAAAGGTTTCATGGTTAAACGAGCCCCATTGATTCACTTGGTCAGGCATTTTACTTAATGTGTTATAGGTGGTGCCTGTCACCGTTGTATGGTTTGGATTCCCCATCAGCCATAGAGCTAAATCTAACAAATGGCAGCCATAATCAATCAAACTGCCGCCGCCCTGCAGGTCTTTGTTGGTAAATACTCCCCAATTCGGGACCTTTCGGCGTCGCAATGCCTGAACCCTTATTACAAGAGGTGTACCTACGTCCTCCATGGCCTTCTTAGCTGCTTGCGCTTCCTTCATAAAACGATAATGATAGGCAATTGCGAGAACTTTATCTGCATTTATAGAAGCCGTGAGCATCGCCTCGCATTCTTCTGCAGATAAAGCCATTGGCTTTTCACACAATACATGTACTCCCGCTTCAAAGGCTGCAATCGTAATTTCTGCGTGGAATTTATTTGGCGTGCAAATACAAACGGCATCAACCATTGAAAATAGATCGTGATAATCCGAAAAAACATAAGGGATATTATATTTTTCTGCCGTTTCCTGTGCACGTTCGACATGAATATCACTTAAAGCAGTAATCTCACAACGATCCTTTAACTGTAGAAACGAAGGAATATGGCGGCCTAAGGCAATACCTCCAACCCCGATGATACCAATACGCAGCTTTTTCATCTTACTCACGCACTCTTACAATTCGCTTTGTTTCATTGGACTCTAATGCTGCCAAAATAACCTCCAATGATTTCATACCTTCTTCCCCGGTGACAGGCACCTCACAATCCTGTATCACAGCAGCAACAAATTGATCAATGACACGAGAATTATTTTGCCCCCCAGCTGCATTGGATTGGATTTTACCAAGCTGATAATTTACTAATTCTCCGTTCGCATATTGAACGACAAGGGAATTTACAGGATCATCCTCTAAACGAAGTATCGCTTTTTCTCCATATATAATGGTTGAGTTATCTTCTTTGCTTGTGTAAGCCCAGCTAGCAGCAAGAGTTCCGATGATTCCACTCTCGGTTTTTAATACACATACCGCATTATCATCAACACTTGCAAAATCCTTTGCATTGGTTTCAACAAAAGAACCTACCTCTGTAATTTCTTCACCCAGCACATAGCGAAGTAAATCGGTCTTGTGTACACCCAAATCACCCATCGCTCCAACAAATGCCTTTTCTTTTTCAAAGAACCAACTTTCCTTCCCATCAATACTCCAGCCTTCTGGTCCTCCATGTCCGAATGCTGTACGGAAGCTGTAAATCTTACCCACTTCTCCGTTTTGGATTAACTGACGAGCTCTTTGATGTGAAGGTACAAATCGCTGATTATGAGCAATCATTAGCTTTTTGCCATTGGCATTTGCTGCCGCAATCATCTCTTTTGCTTCTTCCCTGGAGGTGGCCATTGGCTTTTCACAGAGAACATGAAGACCAGCGTTTAAGGCAGCAATCGTAATGGGAGCATGGAGATAATTTGGTGTACAGACACTTACTGCCTCTACCAAACCGCTGCTTATTAATTCTTCATAGCTACTATAAGCCTTTGCCCCATATTTTTCAGCAGTTGCTTGTGCACGTTCCTCATTGATATCACAAACAGCTATCAGTTCAACATTTTTATTCGAACTATATTCAGGCAAATGACGATGGATGGCAATACTGCCGCAGCCAATTACACCAACTCTTAATTTTTTCATTATTATCCCTCCAATTTTTGTTTTAAATAGTTGATACTAATTTCAATACTGTCAAATGGTGTTAGGCGACTTACATCCTGCTCAATAATCCACCACTGTACACCCGCTTTTTCACCGTTAAGTAGGATTGATTCAAGATCCACCCCGCCTGTTCCAAGCTCCGCAAAAAAACCTTCCTCATCCATGGTCATGTCTTTTAAATGGATAAGCGGAATTCGATTTTGATATCGTTCCATCCAATTAACTGGGTTTTCCCCTGCTTTTGTCAGCCAATAAACGTCCAATTCAGCCTTTAAAAAGTTAGAACTTGTATTGTCATAAATGGCTTCAAGTGCCATTCTCCCGTCTGATAACTTATTCAATTCAAAATCATGATTATGATAGCAGAGCGTTATCCCTTCATTCGAACAAATCTCACCTGCATGGTCTAAAAATTGAATTAGGGCTATATAATCTGCCTCACTTCTAGAATCAGGCATTAAATAGGGACAGACGACATAATGACAGCTTAAAGTTTTTAAATCCTCAATAACCTGATACAAATTATTCTCTAATTCTTGTAGCGGGATATGACATGCTACAGCTTGTAAACCAAGTTCATCAATCAAAGCCTTGACCTCTTGAACAGGTAATCCTCCATAACCTGCAAATTCAACACCGTCAAAGCCAAGTTCAGCCACTTTCTTTAATGTTCCAGCAAAATCTTGTTCACTTTCTGCTCGCAACGTATACATCTGTACTGCAATTGGAATGTTTGTCACCTTTACACCTTCCTTTCCATTAACCTTACTAATTTGATACCATAATAATTCCTTTCTCCATAAATAAACATAGATGATATAATTGAAACATCTACTATTTTGCTATTTTTCTCTTTTTTTATTGGGGGTTTAGGATGACAAACATATTATTTTGCGGCTATTCTTATCATACAAATGGGTATCACTCGCAGCATAAATCTGGATACCCCTCTTATTTGTTACGCCTGCAGACAGAAGGTCTCTGTGAAGTTGTGGTAAAGGGACAGAAAATGAAGCTTGAAAAAGGGGATCTCCTTTTAATTCAACCGGGAGATCACTATGAGCTACTCGTCAAAGATGGCCAGATCAGCGGGGATTATCACCTAGTATGTGAAGGTAATTGGGTAAATGAATGGTGGGGACGAAATAAAAAACAAAATGTTTCCCGGATCCATATCGATGAAAAAATGCTATCTCTATGGCGTCAAATTATGATGGAGAAACGCCGTCCTGCTTCTAATCAGGACGAAGAACTTACCACCTATTTGCTTAGGGCGCTCTGTTTATTTTTAGAACGGGCAGTTCACGAGACAGCCCCCTCATTCAACCGGCCCTACTCGGTAACACGAATGATGCGCTACATTGAGGAACACGCTACCCAGCCATTTAAGTTAGAGGATGTTGCACAGCATGCTGGCCTAAGCATTTCCCGTACCGTTCATCTTTTCAAAAGTGCCGTCGGGAAAACGATTATCGAATATGCTCTCGAAATTCGGTTAGCCGCGGCTGTTGAGCAAATGAAATATACCGCCTTGACGCTAGAACAAATTGCCGAGGACTGCGGCTTTGGCAGCTATCCTTATTTTCATAGGGTATTTCATAAAAAGTACGGTGTTGCACCGGGCGTATATAGACGCATCGAATTGGCATAGAGTTATATAATTTTTATTCCAATAAGTACAGTACGGGCTCTCAGCCTATATTAATCTCTACTATAGGACTGAAACCCAAAAGGACGATTTCAAAATTTGAAATCGTCCTAGGTTTATTTGTGCTATTACATCCGATATACTCTCGCCTCGTATGGCTGTAAGCTTAAAGTCGTACCTTGGTCTTTGACATCATAATTACTCAAAATTAGATTGTGAATATCTACGTTTATCTCTTCAACTTTAGCAGGTTTTACAGAAAGGTTTACTATAACCAATACCTTATCTTGGTTTAATGTTCTTGTGTAAGCATAAACCTGTGGATCTTCTGCCAATAGTAAATCATAGGTGCCATACGTAAACACTTCGTTATTCTTTTTTAACTGAATCATCGCTTTGTAAAAGTTCAATATCGATGTCTCGTCTTTTTTCTGAGATTCCACATTAATAGCTTTATAATTTGGGTTAACTTTCATCCATGGACTGCCTGTAGAGAACCCGGCATTTCGTTCATCTGACCACTGCATTGGAGTCCGAGAATTATCACGACCAGAAGCCCAAATCACTTCCATAATCTCTTCATGAGATGCGCCTTCTGCTTTTTTCAACGTGTACATATTTTTTGCCGATACGTCATTATAGTCATCAATGGAATCAAATTGAACATTTGTCATACCAATTTCTTGTCCTTGGTAAATGAACGGTGTACCTTGCATCAAGAAATACATAGCAGCAAAGGCTGTTGCACTTTCACGCCAAAACTCTTGGTCATTTCCCCAAGTGGAAACCACACGAGCTTTATCATGATTCTCAATGAACAGGGCATTCCATCCTTTACCTTCAAGCCCCTTCTGCCATCGGGATAAAACATCCTTCAGCTCAATAATATTAAGTTCCTTTTTCACTTCTGCATCCCAAAGATTCAGATGCTCAAATTGAAAAACCATATTGAACTTTCCGTGCCTTTCGCCAACCCACTGATCAACATCCGCTGCATCGTCAACTGTTACTCCATTCGCTTCGCCTACAGTCATGATGTCATACTTAGAAAAAGTCTCTTCCTTTAGCTCTTCTAAAAACGTATGAATACCATCAACATTCATCATTTTGTCAAAGCAGGAAACATATTTTAATCCTTTAGGATTTGGCATATCCTCTAGTCCAGCTTCTTTTTTGATATGGCTGATAGCATCGACACGGAAACCGTCAATTCCTTTATCGAGCCACCAATTAACCATGTCATAGAGCGATTGTCTAACCTCTTTATTTTCCCAATTAAGGTCAGGCTGCTTTTTCGAAAAAAGATGCAAAAAGTATTGGTCGGTTTCTTGATCATACTCCCAAGCAGAACCGCCAAAAATACTCTCCCAATTATTCGGCTCTTTCCCGTCTTTACCATCTTTCCAAATATACCAGTCCCGCTTTGGGCTTTCTTTTCTAGAGCGAGATTCTATAAACCATTGGTGCTCATCACTTGTATGATTGATCACTAAATCTAAAATCAGCTTCATGCCGCGTTGGTGCGTTTCATGTAATAGCTGGTCAAAATCAGCCATCTTTCCGAATTCCTTCATTACTTCTTGATAATCACTAATGTCATACCCATTATCGTCATTTGGTGATTGATACATTGGACAAATCCAAATCACATCAATTCCTAGTTCTTGTAGATAATCTAACTTAGAAATAATTCCTTGAATATCACCTATTCCATCCCCGTTAGAATCCATAAAGCTGCGAGGATACACTTGATAGGCAATCGCTTCTTTCCACCATATTTTTTTCATGTTAATTCCTTTCCAATCCTCTTTCCCGGATTTGGCTTTGTGCACGATGAACGTTCAATTATTCGATGAGAAATGATCAAGCGTTTAGTAGGTTCATTGCTATTTTCCACCATAACAATTAAGTTTTTCGATGCCTGATAGCCAAGCTCAAATATATTGATATCCACTGAAGTTAATGGCGGCCTTGCCAATTCTGCAAGCAGCACATTATTAAAGCTTACGATAGATAAATCATCTGGTACATTAATTCCGAGTTCATCCAATTTATTGAGAACACCTAATGCCATAAAATCATCTGCTACCACTAAGGCTGTTGGCGGTTGCCGAAGGGCCATTAATTCACGAACAGCCCCTTGACCACCTTCTCTTAGAAACTCTTCATGGATCATATATTCGTTGCTAATGGTAAGACCGGCATTTTTCAAAGCTTGTTGATATCCCGCAATACGATCGACCGTTACCATAAGCTCTTTACTTCCGCCGATAAAACCAATTTTCTCATGTCCAAAGCTTATTAAATATTCCGTCGCTTCTTTCGCTGCACGGACATTATCATTATCAACATGAGTTATTTCTTCCATATCCAGATAAGGCTTTCCGATTAAAACAAAAGGAAACCTCTGCTCTTTTAGATAAGATATAACTCGATCATCAACATTAGAATAAAGAAGTATCACTCCATCTACTCTTTTTCCTTGCACCATTTGAATCACAGCATCAAGAACTTCCTGCTCTGATTTACCTGTTGACATTTGCAAGGCATAATTTTTCTCCTGTGCCCCTTCGCTAATTCCCTGCAATACTGTAGGGAAAAAGGGATTTTGAAATCCAACATCCTTCGAACTCGGCATGACAAGACCTAACACCTGAGTGGATTGGCTTGCTAGATTTCTCGCATTTAAATTGGGATGGTACCCAAGCTGCTCCATTGCCTTTTTTACTCTTTGCTTTGTTTCATCACTAATTCTTGGACTGTCAGCTATCACTCTTGAAACCGTTGATGGAGCAACGTTAGCGAGTGCTGCAACTTCCTTAATCGTAACTGCCATTTCCTGCGCCCCTCTCAAAGGGTGTTTTAAATTAATTATAAAGGCGAGGATTACTATTTTCTACCTCAGTACTTTAACCTTTTGTTCCTCCTGCTGTTAATCCTGACACGAAGAAACGTTGGAAAGATAAGAATAGTATCGCTATTGGAACAGCAATCAATACAGCACCCGCTGCAAAAGTAGTAAATTCAGCCCCAAATTGTTTTGCTACTAACTCGTAAAGTCCAACAGCAAGTGTATAATTTTTTTCTGTCCTCAGTAAAATACTTGCGACAATGAAATCCGCAAAAGGTGCAATGAAGGAGAAAAGTGCTACTACCGCAATAATAGGTGTTGCAAGCGGCATGACAATTTGAAAGAAGATTCGTAAATGTCCTGCTCCGTCAATTTTTGCTGATTCATCGAGTTCCTTTGGAATCGTATCTAAGTACCCTTTCATTAACCAGGTATTCATCGGTATTTGTCCTCCGACATATACAAGGATTAGACCTAAATGAGTATCGATTAAATGAGTCAACATAGCTAAAATGTAAATGGCAATGAGCGCAGCAAAGTTTGGAATCATTTGTAAAATCAAAAATGTCATCAAGCCATTTTTACGTCCAACAAATCGATACCGTGAGAATGAGTATGCTGTAAAGCTTACTAAGATAACAGTAAATAGCATGGTTAAGATACTAACTTTTAAAGAATTAATATACCAATATACATAATTACTTTTACTTGTATCAAATAACTCTTTATAGTGGGCTAATGTCGCATTCTCAGGAATGATACTTGATCCTGATAAACTTTGACCCGGGTTAAAAGATGAACCAATGATCCATGCGAGTGGATATAGGATAATAACAAACATGATTAGGACAACGAGATACGTAAGGGTGAGTCTAACAAAATTTTGTTTTTTCATATTACATCATATCCTCTTCTTGGAATGATTTTGTTCGTCTAAACTGCCAGATGGCAACTGTTATAACAATAATTGATAACAGCATGGTTAGCGTCGCTGCCTTCGAGTATTGTGCCGAAGTCATTGTCAGGCGGTAAATCCAAGAAATTATGATATCTGTTCCGCCGGCGTTTTGGCCAGTTATCGCTGGTCCTCCGCCATTAAATAAATAAATGATATTAAAATTGTTAAAATTAAACGTATATTGTGTAATTAAAACTGGTGCAATTGCGTATAAAACAAGCGGCAACGTGATGTTTTTAAACTTTTGGAAATTGGATGCACCGTCAACAGTAGCGGCTTCATAAAGGTCCTGTGAAATAGACTGCAGGACACCTGTTGTCATCGCAAAAATGAATGGGAAACCAAGCCATGTTTGCATAAATATCAGTGCTATTCTTGTGAATATCGGCTCTGTCATCCATGGAAGTCCTTCTATACCGAGGAATCCCAGAATGTCTCTGTTTATCGCACCAAAGGATTCATTAAACATACCTGCGAATACCAGAATAGATACAAATGCTGGTACCGCCCACGGAAGAATAAAAACAGTTCGGATGATTGCCTTTCCTTTAATTTCCTTTTGGTTAACAATAATCGCTAGGAAAATTCCCAATGCGACTTGGAAGGTTGTTGCCACAAAGGTCCAAACCAAGGTCCAAGATAAAACGGAGAAGAAGGTTTGACGCCACATATCAACCTTAAAGATATCAACAAAGTTTTTAAATAATACCCAGTCCACAAGCTTAGCAGGCGGAGAATGATAAAGGTCGTAATTTGTGAATGCCAGTAACAATACGAATAGAATTGGAAAAACAACGACGAAAACAAGCAATAAAAATCCAGGAGACATGATTAAATAAGGAAAACCATTATCAATTAGATTTCTATATTGTTCTTTTACAGTACTAATAGGTTCATGATTATCGCGAGATAACCCTACCTTATAAGCGTCGCGTAGGTTAAACAAATAAAACCCAATTCCAAAGACTAAAACAATAAGGGCTAGAATTCCGTAGACTAATAAGAAAATAGAATGGTCTGTAAATGGTATTTCTCCTAATGTAACTAATCCCCATAATCCTATGTTTAATAAATCATAAAAAACATAGAAAAAAGCTGCACTCATAATGAGAAAGGAGGCTCCCTTTAAAAATTGTTTGTTATATAGCTGACCTAACCCAGGAATAATGGAAAGAATCAACGCTTTCTTACGGTGACTGGTTGCATAGGATAAATCTTTAGACATCCTAAACTCCCCTTTCTAATGTCATTTTATAAGCTTCAATGCTTGATCAAGGAAAAGATTTGTTTTTCCTTCATAAAGCAGCAAAACAATCATAATTGGTCGGCAGTACCCCAATCTTAAGAGATACTGCCGATTAAACTATTTACCTATTAAACTATTACTTTGTAGAAGCAATATTTGCTTTAATTTGTTCAACTGAAGAATCAAGAGCTGCTTTTGGTTCTGTTTTACCAGTTACAACTGTTTGAAGTGATTTAGCCATAGGATCCCAAACCTGACCCATTTCTGGAATGTTTGGCATTGGAAGCGCATATTGGGATTGCTCAGCAACAGCCTTTGCAC
Source organism: Neobacillus niacini (assembly GCF_023715415.1). Taxonomy (GTDB): domain Bacteria; phylum Bacillota; class Bacilli; order Bacillales; family Cytobacillaceae; genus Neobacillus; species Neobacillus niacini_C. Next base: position 125,703 of record NZ_JAMBOB010000009.1, on the reverse strand, counting down.
CTTCATTTTCCTTGATTGCAGGATCATCAACTAATGCTGTATTTGTTGGAACTTCAGCAGTTTGTTCAAAACGGTATTTCGCGTTTTCATCATTCGTAATAAACTCTAAGAATTTAGCTGCCCATTCTTGGTTTTTAGAGTAAGCAGATACATGCCATCCTTTAACACCCATGAATGTTTTAACATGGTCACCATTTGGAAGAGTTGGAAGAGCAGAAACTCCGATATTAATACCCGCATCTTTATAAGGCTGGAATGACCATGGTCCGTTCATTACTGCAGCAACTTTACCCTCTGTGAAAAGACCATCCATTGCTGATCCGCCATTTTCACCAATAATACCATTAGGGAATAATCCTTCTGAGTACCATTTTTGGATGTATGCAGTACCATCAACAGCACCTTTGCTATTTAAGCCAATGTCTTCAGGATCAAGGGTTCCATTGTTATTATTGAAAACATATCCTCCCATACCGCCGATGATACCGTAAGCGAAATAGAAATTATCCCAAAGCGCTAAGAAACCGAACTTTCCATCTTTCGTGAAATCTTTAGAGAAAGTGTAAAGCTCGTCCATTGTCTTTGGAGCTTCTGCCATTAAATCTTTATTGTAAACAAATACTGGTGTTTCAGAGGACTTTGGAAGTCCGTAAACTTTACCATCATACGTCTCGGCATCAATAGATGATTGAGAGAATTTATCCGTAACTTCTTTATCTAATTTAAGTTCAGCAAGAAGCCCTTCTGTTACGACTTGACCAATTTGATCGTGAGGTAATGTTACGACATCTGGGCCAGTCCCTGCTGGGCCGTCAAGACGAAGCTGATCGCGCATTTTTGTTGCCATTTCAACTTCTTTATACTCAATTTTAATTCCATATTCTTTTTCAAAATCAGCTGCTACCTTTTCAAGCCAGCCAGATTTATCTTTATCTTCCCAAACTACTAACTTTTCTGGTTTTGCTGTTTCTTCTTTTTTCCCAGTGTCATTCGTGCCTGCTGTTTCTCTTTTTGGTCCACAAGCCGCAAGAACGCCTAACACTAAAACAACCATCATGAAAATCGAAAGTGCTTTTTTCATTTCTTCTCCTCCTGTATTTTGAATAGGAATTATTCACATTGCACAAATAGTAGTCAGCGCTTTCATTTGCGAAAACGTTTGCGCAACATATTTTCATTATAAGCCCATTTTTTTATTTTACAACAACTTTTTTAATAAACTTGTTCATAAAATTTCTCAATCCTAATATACTCGAGTGATTCACCATCTTATTTTTTATACTATTGACAAGCTTTTACGGGTACAATAACCTTTAATCATAAGAATCAAGAAGGAGCTGGCTCAATTGTTTAAAGAAGCAATTTATCATCGACCGAAAGATAATTATGCATACGTTTGCACAGAAAACGAATTACATATTACCATCCGCACAAAAAAGAATGACCTTAAAAAGGTTATTCTTGTCCATGGGGATCCCTATGAATGGACCGAAAATCAATGGCAAACAACAACTACTCCTATGAGGAAAAGTGGTTCAGACCAGTTATATGATTATTGGTTTGTAGCTATTACACCACCATTCAGACGACTTCGCTATGGATTTATTTTGGATGACGGTACCGAAACACTTTGTTTTACTGAGAAAGGTTTTTATTCTGAGCCGCCATTAGATGATACTGCATACTATTTCTGTTTTCCTTATATGAACAGAGCAGATATTTTCAAAGCACCTTCTTGGGTAAAGGATACAGTATGGTATCAAATTTTCCCTGAAAGATTTTCAAATGGAAATAAGAATCATGACCCTGAAGGTGTGCTAGCTTGGGGCAGTGAAGAACCATCACCCACGAATTTTTTCGGAGGTGATTTAGAAGGAGTTATTCAAAATATCCCTTACCTAAAAGAACTAGGTATAACAGGGATATACTTTACTCCTATATTCAAAGCATACTCCAACCATAAATACGATACGATAGACTACATGGAGATTGATCCACAGTTCGGAACAAAGGAAACCTTTAAGGAATTAGTGAATGCTTGCCATCAGAATGGAATTAAAGTAATGCTGGATGCTGTATTCAACCATAGTGGATTTTACTTCCCTCCTTTTCAAGATGTCTCGGAAAAAGGAGAAAATTCATTATATAAAGATTGGTTTCATATCCATGAGTTCCCGGTGAGGACAGAACCACAAGCAAACTATGATACTTTTGCCTTTACTCCCTTTATGCCTAAACTAAATACGGAGAATCCTGAAGTTAAGGAATATTTGTTAGAGGTTGGGCGTTATTGGGTAAGAGAATTTGATATTGACGGCTGGAGGCTCGATGTCGCAAATGAAGTAGACCACGCCTTTTGGAGAGAATTCCGAAAAGAGGTAAAGGCTGTCAAACCGGGCCTCTATATATTAGGGGAAATATGGCATGACTCTATGCCTTGGCTTAGGGGAGATCAATTTGATGCTGTCATGAATTATCCTTTCACAACGAATATTCTTAAACTGCTTGCAAAGCAAAGCATTACTGCGAAAGATTTTGTTGAGAGCATGACTGGGGTGATTCATATGTACACGAGGAATATTAACGAAGTCGCTTTTAATTTAGTTGGCAGCCATGATACTCCTAGAATCTTAACGGAATGCGAGGAGGATATGGACAGGGTCAAGCAAGTATTCACCCTTTTATTAACCTTTATTGGAACTCCTTGTATTTATTATGGGGATGAAATAGGAATGAGTGGAACTCAGGATCCAGGATGCCGGAAATGTATGGAATGGGAGAAAGACAAGCAGAATGCTGAGTTGTTTACCCACATTCAAAAACTGCTGCAACTGAGAATGGCGCATCCTTTACTTAGGAATGCAGGCGAACTTTCCTTTATTGACCCTGAACACCACGATAAATGCCTGGCATATACGAAATCAGATGATGATAACACGATATTGGTCATCCTTAATACGAGTGAAGGTTCGGTGGAATATCCAATGCCTGAAAAGTTAAGAGGAAAAACAGTAAAAAACCTTTGGGAAGATGAAGAAGTGGATCTATCCATTGATACTATCCAGCTTGAGGGCAATGGATTTGCAATCTTGGAATTTAAGTAAAAAATAAAAGGGCTCTACTAGGGGCCCTTTCATTTTTTAACTTTTTAACACAAAAGACTCATATGGACGTAAAATACTCTTATTATCAGGTTCGTAATTGGATATAACTAGTTGATAGTCCTGCATTTTTTTCAGCAATTCTTCATCCTCAATCACAACTTCAGATGAACTAAAATTACACAGTACAAGAAGTTGTTCATTCTGCCAATTGCGCTCATATGCAAATACTTCTGTACTATCCTTTAACAGCAGTTTAAAGTCTCCTTCAATGATAATATCCATTTCTTTTCGTAGGGCAATTAATTTTTGATAGTAATAGAAAGTAGATTGCGGGTCCTCTAAAGCTGCTTTGACATTAATTTCATCGTATCTTGGATTTACCTTTATCCAAGAAGTTGCAGACGTAAAACCACCATTGGCAGTATCATCCCACTGTATTGGTGTTCGGGCATTATCCCTGCCTTTCACATAAATAGACTTCATGATTTCCTCATGGCTATACCCTAAAGCTATTCTTTCTTTATACATATTCATCGTCTCAATATCACGATAATCTTCTAGCGAATCAAATTTCACATTCGTCATACCAATTTCTTCACCTTGATAAATATACGGTGTTCCCTGCATGAAGTGAAGACAAGTTGCGAGCATCTTTGCAGATTCCACTCGGTAGTTTTGATCATCTCCGAACCGGGAAACAATTCGCGGCTGGTCATGATTGTTCCAATACAAACTGTTCCAGCCTTTATTGTGTAAGGCAGTTTGCCACTTCGCCAAGTTCTCTTTTAAATCTGGCAAATGAAGAGGCTTTAGGTTCCACTTTCCTCCTGGTGCACTGTCTAAATCCATGTGTTCAAAAGTAAAAATCATGTTTACTTCTTTTCTATCAGGATCTGTATAAGTAATCGCATCATCTGGTGATGCCCCAGGCATTTCACCAACGGTCATTGCTGGATAATTCGATAATACTTCTTGGTTCATTTCATGCAAAAATTCATGAATCCTGGGTCCATTCATAAAGTATGGACTGCCATCACCAAATGTTTGTCCCTCACCTTTTGCACCATCGGGAAATTCTGGATGTTTGGAAATAAAATTAATAACATCCATTCGAAAACCGTCGATTCCTTTGTCGAGCCAAAATTTCATCATTTGGTAGACTTCTTCTCTAAGCTTAGGGTTTTCCCAATTTAAATCCGGCTGCTTTTTTGAAAATAAATGAAGATAATATTCATTTGTCTTTTCATCATACTCCCATGCAGACCCGCCAAAAACCGATCCCCAATTATTGGGTTTCTCACGCCAAATGTAATAGTCTCTATAGGGATTGTCCTTCGATTTTTTTGATTCTACAAACCAATCATGTTCATCCGAAGTATGGTTAACCACCAAATCCATGATGAGCTTCATGTCTCTTTTATGTATTTCTGCAAGAAGCTGGTCAAATTCATCCATGGTTCCAAACTCATTCATGATTGCTTGGTAGTTTCTGATGTCATACCCATTATCGTCATTTGGTGAATCATAAACTGGACTCAGCCAAATAACATCTATACCTAATAATTTTAAGTAATCAAGCTTTTCGGTAATTCCCTGAAGATCACCGATTCCATCTCCATTGGAATCCATAAAACTTCGTGGATAAATTTGATAGACGACACTCTTCTTCCACCATTGGTCATTTTTTTTCAATCTATTACCCTCCCACCAATTTAATAAAAAATACTATAACACAAAAAAACTCCTCACCCCAATAGGGTGCTGAGGAGTTATCTTCATAATTCTATATCTGGAATATTCACGCCTACTTAACATTTTTTCCATTTTATTTTCCTGCAATAACTTCTAATGGTTTTGCATTTCCATAGACTGGACGTTCACGCTTTACCGGCTCTGCCCATTTCACTGCATTGCTAATGACACGTTGAATGTCTTTGTTGTGGTAAGTAGGATATGTTTCATGGCCTGGACGGAAGTAAAATACTTTTCCATTCCCACGATTGTATGTACAACCGCTGCGGAATACCTCACCTCCTTCAAACCAGCTTGTAAAGATTAGTTCATCTGGCTGTGGGATATCAAAATGTTCCCCATACATTTCTTCCTTTTCTAATTCAATATACTCTGAGATACTTTCTACAATGGGATGGCTTGGGCTTATGACCCAAAGTCTTTCTTTTTCGTCTGCTTCCCGCCATTTTAAATCACAGCTTGTTCCCATTAATGTTTTAAAGATTTTTGAGAAATGCCCGGAATGAAGAACAATCAGACCCATGCCGTCAAGGACACGCTGCTTAACCTTTTGAACAATTTCATCCTTTACTTCACCATGTGCTAAATGTCCCCACCAAACTAATACATCTGTAGCGTTTAATACTTCATCCGTTAAGCCATGCTCTGGTTCGTCTAGAGTAGCAGTCGATACTTCATGACTGTTTTCCTCTAAAAATTCAGCGATTGTACCGTGAATCCCATTAGGGTAAATATCTCTTACAACTGGGTTTTTTTGTTCGTGACGATTTTCATTCCATACTGTTACTTTAACCATAATTACCAACTCCCATATGAATTTAGCTTTTAATAACCTTCCTTATTTGATTACATCTTACATTCTTTTACAGCATTTAAACATAGATTATATAGTTAAAACATCTACTATTTTACTATTTTTTTATAATGATGAAGTTTTTTTTTACGACTATTCGTATCACACAAATGAATAGTTATTTCATAAGAAGAATGGCGTTGTTTCCAGGTGTATGAAGACGACTGGAATACAAAAAAGAGGGATGAAAGCTTTCCCTCTTTTGGTAATAGTTTGTCCTATTTTCTTGGATCAACATAATCAGGATAATCCGTAATAATTCCATCTACGTTCATTTCTAAAAGGAAATCAGCTGCTTCTTGACTGCGAACCGTCCAGGATTGAATTTTCATTCCAAGCGAATGCACTTGATCAACCAATTCTTTTGATACAATTCCATAGCTCGGGTTAAAGTAATCAGCATATGTTGCAAATTCTTTCAAAGCTTGTTCTGTTATGTGGGCTCTATTCGATGTAAGGACACCAATCGGCACCTTTGGAAGCAAACTGTTTGTTTTTTTCATAGATTCAAAATTAAACGATTGAATAATGATCTTTTCATTTTGCGGTTTATCGAGGTTTCGTTCTTTTAATTTCTTTGCAACCTGTGCTTCAATTCCAGGATAAAGCTCAGGTGCCTTTAATTCTATTAAAATACCAACTTTTCCATGATAACGGTCAAGAATTTCATCGAAGGTAGGGATTTTTTCTCCTTTGAATTCTTCACCCTTCCAGCTGCCAGCATCAAGGCTTCTGATTTGTCCAAAGGCTAAATCCTTCACACTTCCTGTTCCATCAGTTGTTCTGTCAACCGTTGTATCATGAATGATGACCAATTCCCCATCCATGCTTCTTTGGACATCAATTTCAATATAATCAGCTTTCATTTCGACGCCTTTATCAAAAGCGGCAATCGTAGTTTCCGGTGCATAACCTGCTGCACCTCGGTGAGCAACATTATCCACTTTTCGTAACTCCCCAGTTGTTTCTGCTGCAAAAGCCTGTTGAAAAGGACTCAATAATAAACTGAAAACAAGGCCAGCTCCAATCACAATTGCTTTTTTCATTTTTTCCCATCTCCCTCTTATATGTCTGCTACTACATATAAAATTGTACGGGAGAATTGTTTAGCACATATGTATTTACCATTTAGACTTGATTAAAGTCCTGTAAATAAACATAGTGAAATATTCATACATAAATTTACAAAAAATTCGTTCTTTTTCCTATTGTAAAAAAAATAAGCAGAGCATAGAATCCTATCTCTGCTTATCACTGTTTCACATATTCTGCTCGATATTTATTTGGAGTAATTCCCTCGACCTTTTTAAATACCTTTCGAAAATACTTGTCATCCTGATAGCCAATCATGCCCGCAATCTCATAGATTTTTAACTGACTATTCTTCAATAAAGTCTTTGCTTTATCCATTCTGATTCTTACAATGTAATCTGAAATGTTCTCATTGAATTCCTGTTTAAATTTCCTAGAGATATATTCTCTACTGATATAAAAATTGTCTGAAATCTCCTGCAGCTTTACATCCCGGTCAAAATTTTCCTGAAGGTACTTTTCAATATCAGTAATGATATTATTACTTTTTCGCAGTGTGCTTTTCTTTACTTTTTTCAAAAAAACAGCCATTTCACGCCTTTTTCTCTCTTTATACTCTTTAAGTCTAAACATTCCGTTTGAATCAAAAAATAAATCAACCCGCTGTTCAATATCTTCTGGTGCCCTAAATGAAAGATTGTACTGTTTAAACCACTTATTGCTGATGACCAAATACTCAGTTTCTAAATTCATCACCTGTTTTACAGATAAGTATTCCATTTCTGTAATGTCCTTTTCGATTCGATTCATTAATTCTTTAAAAGCCCCAATTTCTCCCGTTTGGATAGCCAATTCAATATCTGAAGAATATACAATCAAACTCTTTAATGAGGGAGCTGCCTCTAAATCCGACATATAGACTCTATTTACACTATCATTCAATATATTTCTATTTAATAAAACTTTTCTCGCATGGTGATAAGAATCTATCAACTTGGAACTATTATTTACAGCTTTCCCGACAGCAATCGGACAAGAGATATCTAACATATTTTTTAGCGTCTTATAGATACTTACTAAAATCTCTTCTACTAACTCGAACTTGTCCCAAAAAATTAGTACAATTTCAAGTTTTTTAGATAAGTAACGAAACCCAATTCCACTTCCATTTTCCTTCATGATTTCGTTAATAATATTCAAAATCGCAAAGTAGGTTAAATCTCGATCTCCTTCAAATGCCTCCATTGTTTTTCCGTTAACTCGGACTAGGGCGACTATGTAATCTCGTGACTGTTTTAACCAGCCGAGTTCTTCAAATAAATCTTTCTGGAATTGATCGCTATTCACTAGCTGTGTTAGTTTGCGATCTCGATAAACAGGAGTCATTTCATTAATCAGCAGTGAGCTATTTTCTTTCCTCTGCCTGTCAGCTTCTTCTTTCTTCCATTCATTAACCGCTTTTTCCAATGTTTGATTTAGAATTTCCGGTTCGATAGGCTTTAAGAGATAGTCAGAACTGCCGAAATGGATCGCCTTTCTCATATAATGATAGTCATCGTAGCCAGTCACCACAATTGTCTTACTGTCTGGTTGATTTTCTTTTATCCATTGTAAAAGCTGAGTTCCATCCATTTTTGGCATCTTCATATCTGAGAAAATAATCTCTGGCCGAACGGTTTGGATAAGCTGAATAGCTTCTTCACCGTTTCCTGCCTCATATATTTCTTGAATTCCATTTTGTTCCCAATCAGCTAGTATCTTAATGCCTTCTCGCACATGTTTTTCATCATCAACAATTAACGCCTTCATGAATGTTCCACCTCTTTCGGCATTACCTTTGGAATCACGATTGTAACCGTAAAACCGCCTTCTGCATTGCGGTTAACAGACATGTTTGCCTGATTATGATAATAAATCTGCAATCGGTCAAAAATATTTTTCAGCCCAATTGCTTCTCTTTGCTTTTCTTCTTTTGAAATGCCATAGAACAGTTCAAGTCGGATTTTTTCAAGTTGCTCATCGCTTGGGCCGGTTCCATTATCCTTCACTTGAATCCATACCTGATTGTCATTCTTGAAGATGGCCTCCATTTGAATCCTTGCTTTTTCTACCTCTTGATCAAAGCCATGCTTAAAACAATTCTCCACAATGGGCTGTAAAATCATTTTTGGAACGAGTATCTCTTTGACTTCTTCCTCGATATTCAGTTCAAAATCAAACTGCTCGTCAAATCGCTGTTTTTGCAATAATAGGTATGATCTAACATGACTCAGCTCTGCTGTAAACGGAACAATATCGTCCTTCATATTCATGCTGTATCTCATGATATTTGATAAAGAAGTGAGGAGGGTATAAACCGGAACCGCTTTAGACTTGAGCGCCAATGTTCCAATAGACTGAAAAGCGTTATACAGGAAATGCGGATTAATTTGCGATTGCAGCACCCGCAGCTGCGATGCTTTATTTTCAATCTCCAATTTATATTCTCTTTCAATTAATTCATCGATTTTGGTAATCATCAATTTAAAATGCCTTCCCAGCATGCCAATTTCATCCGTCCCGAGCGTATCAAAATCAGCCTTGAATTCACCATTCTCAACTTTTTTCATATTTCGAATTAACACCTTTATAGGTGCAGTGAGCTTAAAGGAAACAAACAGGGTTCCAAGTAAAGCAAATACAAGTGTAATCAAACCAATCAAAATGTTAATTAAGGCTGTTTCTCTAGCACCTTCATAAAGAACATCGTATGGAATTCGTTTCACCATATACCAATCTTTAAATGATTCCGAAAACTTTTCATGGACGATGAAACCCGAAAACTGCTCATCCTTCCATTCAAGACTTTTCCCGCCTTCCGGCTCCTTCTTCACCTGCTCAAACCACTTTTCATTATTGACCTTTCCAAGCTCTATTTCATTGGAAGAGTATATAATTATGTCATTTTCATCCATAATATAAAAATCCTCTGAATCTTTCGTATACAAACGTTCGGAAATGGCACTTATTTTTGAAAGATTAATATCAATCGATAAAAAGCCTAAAAATCTCTCTAACGGAACATCTCGAATGATATTATGGAAACTTAATACAGCTTTTTTCTCCGAATTTGGAATTACAGATATATCGTTATAACTATAGATTTCATGTGGTGGTTCAGCAATTGAAAAACCGGGTACCCGCATTAATTGGTAATAGTAGGGATGTGAAAATACATCCTCATACTTCGCCCTGCCGCTAATTCTTGAATGATAATTCGTGTAGGATTCTTTATCTCGGTCAATATATAGATGCATCTGTTCAATTTCAGGACGAGAATTGAATATGTAAGCAAGTGCTCTCCGTATTTCTTCTTGATTACTACTAATGTTCTGTGAGATACCCTCTCTCATCACATTCATAAATGGTGTATACCTATAAAGAACAGATGACATTTGCGCTACATCGTTTAAATAAGTAGTCAGTTCTTCTTCTCCTTTTTCAATCAACTCGTGATTGGTAGAAACAAAACGTTCATCAAGTGACTTTGTCGTGTGAAAGTAAGTAATACCAATGGAACTTCCAAAAGGGACAACGGTAGCTAAAAGTAAGAAGATAATCAGTTTTTTCCGTATACTCCATCCCATATCGTTCTGGCTAGTTAAAATTAGTAGAAAACTAACCTTCCCCCTTACCATTATTTTTAGAACATTGTAGCACAGTTTTATTTTTAATGGCTCAATATTTTGATAGTTCAATATTTTCCACCCTATTGGTCAATGTAAACCCTTTCATAATTTTCCGTAATCACTAAAATAAAGTTATGGAGGTGCAGAGAATGAATAACGAAAGTAAACTGGATACAGTAAAGGGGTCAGCCATCACCAAACAAAAAAGCATGAAAGTTTCTGCGTCTGTTTCTTTTATGAATAAGAAGAAATGGAAAGAGGCAGGGTTATTTACCCTATTTGTCGGACCAGTGTTGTTAGCGTTCACACTGATCGTATTAATCCCCTTCGTTACAGGTATTTATTATGCTTTTACAGATTGGAACGGGATAACAGGAACCGTCAAATGGGTAGGATTGGATAATTTTACATACCTATTTTCAGAGGACAAGCAATTTCAACAATCATTTATGCTAACAACAAAATATACAGTCGTTTCCATTATCCTAACCAATGTCATTGGTTTTGGATTAGCATTACTTGTTGCACAAAGGTTAAAAACGAGAAATCTTTTACGTACCGTTTTCTTCATGCCAAACTTAATCGGCGGATTGATTTTAGGATTTATCTGGCAGTTTATTTTTGTAAAAGGATTTGCATCAATAGGAGAGTTAACAGGGATTCCTCTTTTTGAGTTAGCATGGTTAGGGGATGCGGAAACGGCATTCTGGGGAATTGTCATTGTTAGTCTTTGGCAGGGAGCAGGCTACATTATGATTATCTATATTGCAGCATTGCAAAATGTCCCGCAGGAATTAATTGAAGCAGCTAGAATTGACGGGGCCAATAGATTTCAGATTCTTCGCCATATTACAATGCCGCTTGTTGCACCAGCTGTCACTATTTGTTTATTTTTAACAACGGCATCATCTTTTAAAGTCTTTGATGCAAACCTGTCGTTGACAAATGGCGGTCCATTTAAATCAACAGAAATGCTGGCACTCAACATTTATACAGAGGCCTTTGTTAATAACCGTTACGGTATTGGTGAGGCAAAAGCATTAATTTTCTTCATTGTCGTGGCAGCGATTACCGTCATTCAAGTTACGATTTCAAAGAAAAAGGAGGTTGAATCCTAATGGGCAACAGGTATACATGGAAAACATCCATTGTTGAAATCCTTGCAATCCTGGTCGGACTTGTCTTTTTAGTCCCCTTCTATTATGTGTTTTCAAACTCCCTGAAATCATTTGCTGAGATTTTAACCAATACATCGGCCCTGCCGAAAGTGCTAATATTCGATAACTATGTTAATGCATTCGAAAAACTAGACTTCTTACTTGTATTTAAAAACTCGTTAATCATCACCATTGCTAGTAATATCGTTCTCGTTATCTTTTGTTCGATGGCAGCGTACATGCTCGTAAGAACCAAAAAGAAAATTAGCAATATCATTTTCATGACATTCGTTGCCGCAATGATTATTCCATTTCAGTCAATCATGATTCCACTTATCAAAACAGCCGGTAACTTGGGTATTTTAAACAGTATCTGGGGTCTTGTCTTTATGTATTTAGGTTTTGGATCAGGTATGACCATCTTCTTATATCACGGTTTTATTAAAGGGATTCCGTTAGAGCTTGAAGAAGCAGCAATCATTGACGGCTGTTCACGGTTTGGCGTGTTCTGGAGAATTGTTTTCCCATTATTAAAATCCATTACGGTGACAATCGTCATCTTAAACAGCCTATGGATCTGGAATGACTTCTTATTACCATCACTTGTCCTTCAGGATCCAGAGCTTAGGACCATTCCATTAGCGACCTTCTTCTTCTTTGGACAGTATACAAAGCAATGGGATTTAGCACTTGCAGCATTAGTAATCGGGATTATTCCGTTATTAATCTTCTTCTTTACCATGCAGAAACACATTATTCAAGGAATTACCAGTGGATCGATTAAGTAACAACGTGGACACCCTCTGTTGGCTGCATAAGTCAGCAGAGATCTATAAAATAAAAATAGTACTAGGGGGAAGAAAAATGGCTATTAAAAAGTATTCAATCGCAGCAGGTCTATTATCCGCATCACTTCTTTTATCAGCATGCAGCAGCGACAGTGCATCTGGAGATAAGAAGAATAGCGAAGGCAAGGAAGATAAAGTAGTTGTTGATCTTTTTAATGGAAAGGTTGAAATCGCCGATCAATTAAAAGCGTTAACAGACAAATATACAAAAGAGCATCCAAATGTTACCTTCAACATTGAATCAGTCGGCGGCGGAGCAGACGGTTCTGCAGCCCTAAAAGCAAAGTTCGCCTCGAACAAAGCACCTGATATCTTTGGCAACGGCGGTTATCAAGAAGCTCTGACATGGCAGGATAAGTTTGAAGATTTATCGAATCAGCCATGGGTAAAGGATGCTTATGAAACTGCATTAGCGCCAATGACAATCGATGGGAAGATCTATGGTCAGCCTGTGAATATGGAAGGCTATGGTTTTGCATATAATAAAAAGTTATTTAAACAAGCTGGTATCACAGAACTTCCAACTACTTTTTCCGAATTAGAAGACGCAGCGAAAAAATTACAAGATGCCGGCATTACTCCTTTTTCAATTGGTTACGGCGAGTGGTGGGTATTAGCAAACCATGGATTAAATGTTCCATTTGCCTACCAGGATGACGCAGATACATTTATTAATGGACTGAACGAAGGTACCACTAAAATTGAAGGCAATGAACACTTCGAAAATTACTTTAAGCTAGTAGACCTAACCATGAAATATGGCAACAAAAATCCATTAACAACGGACTATAATACCCAGGTTACACTATTTGCAAGCGGAGAGGCTGCGATGATCCAGCAGGGTAACTGGATTCAGCCAATGCTAGATAAAATTTCTCCTAACATGGAAGTTGGATTTATCCCAATGGCGCTAAACGATGATGCATCTCAAGCAGATAAGTTAATGGTCGACGTACCAACAAACTGGGTTGTTCACAATGGAGCACCAGATGCAGACAAAAAAGCAGCATTGGATTTCTTAAATTGGATGGTAACTTCTGAAGAAGGTAAAGAAGCATTAGTGAAAGAGTTCAAATATATCCCAGCCTTTAAGACAATCGAAGCAAAAGCTGAAGATATCGGTCCACTTGGAGCAGAAATTCAAAAATACTCTCAAGAAGGAAAAACGTATTCTTGGCAGTTCATGAAATATCCAGATGGTGCAGGACAGGAATTTGGAGCAGCTCTTCAAGCTTATGTAGGCGGACAAAAATCTGCGAATGAAGCAATGAAGGCTCTCGATGAAACATGGGCTAAATTGAAAAAATAATACAAATAATAGCACATTAGAACCCATTGTTAGTTCTAATGTGTTTTTACTATTTTAATATTTATGAGGGTGATATTATTTACAAACTAAATGGCCATGTTGCATTAGTTACAGGTGTAAGTCATGAAAATGGAATTGGAGCTGCGATATGCAATAAAATAGCAGCAGAAGGTGTAGATATTTTCTTTACCCATTGGGGTTCAAATACAGATTGGGTAAAAAAATTTGAATGCAGCATCCGAGATTATGGTGTTAGGTGTGGCAACTTAGAAGTTGATTTAGCTGATTCAAGTTCTTCATATAAATTGCTTGACGCCGTGGCTGCCGAAATAGGTTCACCAACCATTCTAGTTAATAATGCAGCCTATTCTTCAAGAGATGGGTATATGAATTTAGATGCAAAAACGCTAGATGACCATTATGCAGTAAATATGAGGGCAACTTTCCTATTATCGGTTGAATTTGCACGCCGTTTTAGCCAATCCCAAAAAGCGATGGGCAGAATTATTAACCTTACATCCGGACAGGCACTTGGACCAATGGCAGGTGAATTGGCTTATGCTTCTACCAAGGGTGCTATTTCTGCCTTTACCCTTTCCTTATCCGCAGAGGTTGCCCCACTTGGAATTACAGTTAATGCAGTAAACCCAGGTCCTACTGACACTGGTTGGATGAATGAAGAGATAAAGCAAGCAATATTGCCAAAGTTTCCATCCGGACGTATTGGATTACCAGAAGATGCAGCCCGCCTAGTTGCATTCCTTGCCAGCGAAGAAGCGGCGTGGATTACAGGTCAGATATTCAATTCAGAAGGTGGTTTTTTAAGAAGCTAGAGGATTTATACTCACCAAAAGGGTGCCCAGTTTGTGGACACCCTTTGATTTTTCATTCTCTATCCGGACTATTTACCATAATCCCAGCAACTTGCGTTAATCGATCATAAAAGGCGAGCCCTGCTGGTGTATCATAAAGACCAATCTCTTGAAAGGCTTCTTTCATACAACGAAGCCAGCACTGTGCTCTTCTTGGTGTAACCTCAAAAGGAAGATGACGATGCTGCATTGCCGGCGGGCCGAATTCCTGGCTGTAAAGAGCAGGACCGCCCAAGAATTGCGGAAGGAACATTCTTTGCTTCCTCATAATTTCCTCCATGTCCCCTTCAAACAATGGACGTAATTCAGGATCTGCATATACCCGAGGATAAAAGGCCGCAACGAGCTTGTCAATCGTTTCCTGCCCGCCGATTTCACTATAAAGTGTTTTGAATTTATATTCCATTTCTACACCCCTTATACTTTCTTTCGATTATAAAGATATAAGCGATGGAATTTCGTGATGTAAATCACACTTTCAAAAATATCCCTTAATCCACGCTTGGTGCGACTAGTTCTACTTTAATACGATCCGGGTCCTCGAAAAATACAGCATAGTAGTCTCTTCCTCCGGCATACGGATGCTTGTCTTTGTATAAAATTTGTATTCCCCTATCCAGTAGAGCTTGTGTTAGTTCATCAATATGTTCCCTTGAGTTCCCATGAAAGGCAAGATGATTCAGCCCTGCTCTGCAGCGATGGTATGGAATATCCAGGTATCTTTCTTCGGCTTGCACAAATACCAGATAGGTTTCATGATGCTTCCAACTTATACCAGCATCCCACTTTTGATAGGGTTCATATCCTAATTCAGGTAGCAGCCAGCCCCAAAAATCTACACTTTTTGAAAGGTTTGAAACATATATCTCCACATGATGTAACATACTATTCCCCTTTACACTTTATTTAATTAAGAAACCCATTGGTGCCTAAGCCCAATGGGTTGATTTTATCAAAATTAGATTATAAATCTTCTGATATCTTCGATTTCTTTCCTTTGCCAATTTGCTTCCACGCTAATACAACAGCTAATGTCACAATCGTACCAACGATTGCTTCTGGAATTCCGCTCGTGATTGCAACCGTCCAAGCTACTTCAGCCCCCATATACCCTCTAATGACGGCCATGGTTAATACAAGTACGGTATTGGTCAAGGTTCCTAAGAATGCCGCAGTCCCAATAGCAAGATATTCACTCCTTCTACGAATCCCCACATACACTAGCCAGGCGACGACACCGATAAAAATTCTAGGAAGAATGGCTACTAACGGATCCTTGAACAGTGGAACGGTAGCATTTAAGAAAGAGGAAACACCAAAGATAATTCCGACGATGGCTCCTACAACCGGCCCTTGCATGATTCCGCCAATAATCGCAGGGATATGCATGATGGTTGCATTTCCAGCAGCAGTAGGTACCGGAATATACCCTAACCGAGTTACCCCTAAAAGGATGGCAACTGCACCAAGTACCCCAGCGATGACAATATTTCGAACACTTAATGAACCTTTCATTCTATTTCTCCCCCTTTTATTTCTTATCTAAAATGGAAAATGATAAAAAAGTAGTAGTGCTGAAATTAATAGCCCAATGACTAATACGATGTAATCTCGTCCGATTGATTGGTAAACAGAATAAGAACTCCTATCATTCCCAGGAGTATAACAGCGAGATTCCATCGCTAAAATCAAATCCTCTGCCCTAGATAACGCGATATTAAATAGGGGGATAATAATGGGCAGCATATCCTTGGTCCTCTGAATAATTCTCCACCATTCTCCAGATCCGAAATCTGCCCCTCTTGAGGCTTGCGCCTTCATCATTTTCTCCATTTCAATCGCAAAAGTGGGTACAAAGCGAATCGCTATCGTAATAATTAATGAAATTTCATGGACAGGAAATTTTATTTTTTTCAAAGGACTTAATAAACTTTGAATGGCATGAGTTAAATCAGTTGTAGAAGTAGATAGCGTAAGAACACTGCTTAATAAGATAATCTCTACAAAACGCACAGCTGAAACAATGACAAGTCGAATACTTTCACTCGTAATTAAGATGAATCCATACTCAAAAAATACCGTCCCGCCAGAAAATACATTCCCTTGGAAGATAAGCTGCAATACAGCTAAAA
Source organism: Neobacillus niacini (assembly GCF_023715415.1). Lineage (GTDB taxonomy): Bacteria > Bacillota > Bacilli > Bacillales > Cytobacillaceae > Neobacillus > Neobacillus niacini_C. The sequence continues at coordinate 108,976 of NZ_JAMBOB010000009.1, read as the reverse complement.
TAATGATAAAGGGAATAGCCGGTTTAATCCCTGATAACCCATAACTGATAGGGATTTTGGATGCCCAGAATAAATAAATAGCTAATAAGAGACCAAGAGCATTTCCTAGATAACTAGTATTAAGGGCAATGGCTAATACAAGAATGGTAAACACTAATAGCTTTATTCTCGGGTCTAGACGATGGATAAAAGAATCCGTAGGGACGTATTGACCAATCGTAATATTTCTTGATAATTCGAATTCACTAGCCACGATTGCCTCCCTCCCCATTGGCAAGAACCTTTATGATTTCGCCTGTTGCTTCCGAAATCGTAAAAGCAGAAGTGTTCACATGGTACCCAAGGTCTTTCAGCCTGTATAAAGCTTGTACCGTTTCGGGTGTTCCAATTTCATAGCGCTGCAGATTTTCCTTATCCGTAAAGATATCTTCTGGAGTACCCGTTAGCACATCCGTGCCATTTGCCATGACATAAATTCTATCAGCTAAATAGGCAACTTCCTCCATATTGTGCGAAACGAAAATAACCGTTAAATTTTCCAATTTATTAAGGGACTTTATTTTATCCAACAACTCATTTCGGGACCTGGGATCAAGCCCTGCTGTTGGTTCATCAAGTACGAGTATCTTTGGCTTTAACGCTAATATGCCGGCAAGTGCAACTTTACGCTTCTGCCCGCCGCTTAAGGCAAATGTCTGGCGGTCCTTCATTTCCTCAAAATCCAAGCCAACCATGTCCATCGCCCATTTAACTCGTTCCCTCACTTCCTTCAAAGGCAAACCTAGTTTAAAGGGTCCATAAGCTATATCATCACCAATTAATTTTTCAAAAATTTGATCCTCTGGATTTTGAAAAACAAGTCCAACTTTTCTTCTCAAGGCTTTTATATCAATCCGTTTTTTCGATAAATCTACTCCATCAATGATGGCTTTCCCCGAATCTGGCCGGATCAGGCCATTAAAATGCTGAATAAGGGTAGACTTCCCTGAACCAGTGTGACCAATAATGGCAATACATTCTCCCTCATTGACCACCATGCTTGTACCCTTTAAAGCTTTATGCTCCATTGGGGTTCCTTTCATATATGTATGAGATAGGTTTTCTATTTCGATGATTGGCATTAAACCACTTCCTTAGCTCCTTGCTTTTGAAACTCTGTTAACTTCATTAATTAGTTCATCCTCATGGATTAACTCTTTTGAAAAAGTTGGAATTTTATTATGGACCATTTCTGCCATCTGACTAACAGCTGGAATGTCTAATTGCAATTGCATTAACATCTCTTTATGTTTAAAAATTTCACGTGGATTTCCATCCATCACAATTTTCCCGTCTTCCACTACGATAATACGGTCAGCTTCAGCCGCTTCAGACATGCGATGGGTAACCGTAATAATCGTCATTCCCATCTCATTCATTTGTCTCATAACCTGAAGGACTTCATTTCTGCCAAAGGTATCGAGCATACTCGTGGACTCATCAAATACAATACAGTCTGGCCGCATTGCCAGCACGCCAGCAATGGCTACTCTTTGCTTTTGTCCTCCTGATAAATGGTGTGGAGGTCTTTTCCGAAATTCAGACATCTTTACTACCTCTAAAGCCTCATCGATTCTTTGCTTCATTTCCGCTCTCGGTACACCGATATTCTCTAATCCGAAAGCTACGTCTTCCTCGACAATGGTCGCAACAATTTGATTATCAGGATGCTGAAAGACCATCCCAACTCCTCTTCGGATATCAAGCTTCTTGCTATCGTCCTTCGTATTGTACCCATGAACCCAAACATCCCCTGAGCCAGGTGTTAGGAGTCCATTCAAATGCTTGGATAATGTTGATTTTCCTGAACCATTATGTCCGATAATGGCAACATATTCTCCTGGAAAAATAGAAAAAGAGATATCCTTTAGAACAGAAACAGAATTGTTCTCATTGATTTTGTACGAAAATGAAACATTTTCTAAAGCAATAATGGGTTTCATCCAACCCCCCCTCTCCCTCTATTTTAGTAATTTTCTGAATATTATTCAATCATAGTAATTGATTCACAAGAAATATAATAGCATGAAGATTAAAATGGGGGTATCCTATAGCATTATTTTATCTATTTATATAATAAATCTAGGCCAGAACACTTTTATAGAGTCTGGCCATTCTCAAATTATTTAGGATAAAATTCTTTTGATTAACGATTTAGTTTTCTCTGGATTTACCTTCTTATCAATTAGCCACTGAAATCCGTACATAATGGCAGCATTTGCTGAAAATAAAATCAAGGCTTGATAGTCTTTTAAGCGAATGAGCGAAGCGATCCCCATCCTTTGTAACCATCTAACAAATACAAAGATATGAAAAAAATCCACACCTAGATTGAGCAAGGTAGAACGAAGAAATTTACCAAATGTAAATTTCAAAATCCAGATGGCTCCGACAAAAAATGGTCCAATTATGAATGGGACTTCCCCCATTACATTCGGGAATAATTGTGTATAAACCCTCCACCAGCCTTTTTTATTGGCATAAACAGACTGGACCCCAAATAAAAGACCGACAAATAAAGAAGTAAGCGAAAAGCGTTTCAATGCTTTTTTTCCAATGAACGGTACCGTCAACCAGGGCAACAACATAATAACTAACACGTACTTCTTTTTATTATCCATATATATCAACTTTCCTTTTTTACTATTAGAATGTACAAAAAGGCCAATAATATCCAATTAACAAGCATATAATTAACTTTACTGAAGATTATTTATCATGAGGCCTAACTTTGTGTTGACTAGTAGATTCGTATATATTAATATATTATTTTGTCAGAAAAACGTGGTTCGAGAACCTCCCACGTAAAAAAACTAAGGAGAGAACTGAATATGAAAATAAAAACACTTGTTGTTAACGCGATACTGGCAGCGTTATACATTGCTGTTTCCGGTTTAATCGCACCTTTTGGTTTTACAAATATCCAATTCCGTATATCCGAAATGTTCAACCATCTTATTGTCTTCAATAAGAAGTATCTCTTCGGAATCATTATTGGGGTATTTTTATCCAACCTATTCTTTTCACCGATGGTCGCCTATGACCTCGTTTTCGGTGTCGGTCAATCATTATTAGCCTTATCGATTACAATTTTATCCGCACGCTTCATTAAAGGAATCTGGGCACGTATGATTGTGAATACCGTTGTCTTCACCTTCACTATGTTCTTGATTGCTTGGGAATTAAACCTAGCATTCGAATTGCCATTCTTATTTACCTGGCTGACTGTGGCTGTTGGAGAATTTGTCGTAATGGCTGTCGGTATGCCGATTATATATTTCATAAACAAGCGAGTAAATTTCGAAAAAAGAGTATAAATAAAAAAGAGGGCGATGCAGCTTGAGAATAACCGAGCTGCATCGCTTTTTTTTAATATATCTATTATTGTAATAGAGTCATCGTAATTTTGAATCTTGTCGGACAGCTCCTATTTCTTCTATACCTTACTATTTCTTGTTTCCAGCATGGTCAGGTTTACCTACAGCTTTTCCGTTGTTGCCATCGCTGTAAGAAAGACCAAATCCGTATTCGTATTTGTCATTATTTTTATTCACATATTCGAAATCTGCATATTCTTCAGGCGCAAAGCTTGGAACATCCCCAACTTCTTTTTCTACCGCTTCTGCACTAGCTGGAATAGCGAATGGAAGTTTTCCTACAGGTTTGAATTTTCCAGTGATTACGTCAAATACAGCTTCCTGTAGTGTACCAAAAGTACCAATTAATGCTGCAGCATTTGGCTCAAGTTCATTAATAAGCCATTGGTTCGTAAAGTTTAAAGCAGTGATGGTTGGAACAGTTTTTTGAATTTTAACAATTCGGTCTACATCAGATATTCCAGTTGTTTCATTAATATCAATACGTGGATTATTATCCCAGTTCGATTGAGTTGGTTTTACATATACATAAGCATGTGTTGCTTCCTCAACGCTTTCAACTAATTCGATGTTAGGGAATTTTTCTGTAAGTGTTTTCTTTAAGTCTGCAGTAAATCCAGCAGATTGTAAGGCAGAATTATCAGCTACATATTTTGCAGCTTCTTCACCTTTTAAGCTTCTTGGTGCTGCAACTCCAACAAATCCCTCAACATATAGTTTAACATCTTTTAACTTTCCATTAGTTAATGGTAATAGTTTTTTACCACCATCGATTTTATCATTACGCATTAGAACGACTGACTTTTGATGTGCATCATACGCTAATGCTCTATGTTCTTCATTGTTTGCCGCAGCAATAGCTTCAGTAGGATTTACATAAGGGTCTTCAAATAGACCTAATGTCATCATTTCTGATAGTGTATAAGTGATTGATTCGTCAACTTTTGATTCAAGACTTTGGTCAGCGTTTACAGCCTCAATTACTAATTCTGGTGTTGCTCCACCTGAAATAATGTTAGTTCCTGCTTGTAGTGCTTTTGCAACTTTTTGTGCCCCTGAAATTGGATTTCCATTTTCATCTTCATGGTAACCCCATGCACTGCCAGCAACTGCACCTGAGTCAGAGTTAATATATCCTTTGAAACCAAGACCTTCACGCAAGTAATCTATGATTCCTTTATTTAGAGTCATTCCAACTTCTTCGAATTGCTGAGTTTCACTATACGGTTCTAAACCTTGATTAGCACTATCATTACTTGGATATGCATAATATGGCATTACAGATGCCACACCAGCTTCAATCGCTCTCTGGAAAGGAGGAATATGATATTTCTCCAAACTTCCTTCAGTAGGATAAATGTTAAAGCTGCCGTTTTCAAAGTGAGGGTCTTGTCCATCATCACGAGCTCCACCGCCAGGGAAGTGTTTAACTGTGATGGCTACACTGTCTTTGCCAAGTTCTTCAGTTTGGAATCCTCTAACGATTTCATAATTCATATCGCCAACTAGTTTTGGATCTTCGCCGAATGTCTCCTCAATTCTTGCCCAAAGTGGGTCTGTTGCAACGTCAGCCATATATCCATAAACCTTACGAATACCAGCAGCTCTCCATTCCTGACGGGCAATATCCGCAAATTCAGCAACAGCTTCTACATCTCGAGCCGCTGCAAAACCTAATGTTCCAGGCCAGAAAGTATGTTGATCCTGAACATTTGTAATATTGGTATAATCTGTTGAGGCAGAGTTTCTTGGATTTGAAGTAATCACAACCGGGATACCTAATTCTAGACCCTCTGCTAATTGTTGCATTTGGTTATTATAATTGGCAATATCGCCTAAGTTTTGAGATAGACGGTAAATAACGTGGCGCAATTTTTGCTCAGTAACGATTTTACTGTTAGCAGGGGTTACAAATTTCCCATCTGCCGGATCTGCTACTGGAGTATGAGTATTTATGTACATCAATCCAGCTTTTTGCTCAAGACTCATTTTACTAATCAAATCTGCGACACGTGTTGAAACTGGCTTTGTCCAGTCTTCGTATCCATCTAATCTTTTATTGCCATTGGCATCTCTAAAATATTTGCCGTCAATTTCAAGAATTCTATCTTGAGTTGCCACTTCAATTTCTGGCTGGCCTTCAGCTTTTGCAATTTTATAAGTTGTTATTGCACCCCGGCCAGTATATGGCGAAGCTTCTCCTTCTTCACCTGTATATCCTTGTTCATCTGCAAAAATTGCCTGTGGTCCAATAACTGGAGCAACTAATGATAGAGTTAGTGCGGTTGCGAGCAGCTTTTTTCTTAATTTTGAAGATTTTTTAATTTGTTTTGATAATGAAGCCATTTTTCTTCCTCCCTTTTTTTAAATTGAATGCGTTTACAAATCTAAGATAGCGTTTCTATGTTCAATGATATAATTCAGAGTAGTCTATCAAGTAGTGAGTTTTTTTAGGTATATTTGTACTTTTTTTATATTTAGAATTTTCAGTTATTAATACCCATGACTTTCTTCCTGCTTATAAAGTCATTAATGAGCTTTAACACACAGATACAAAAAAAAAGAATCAGAAATATAAGTTTCTGATCCATTTTATCTATTAATAAGATTTCCATCCCCTGTTTTGCTTTTACTATTCCGATACTCTGATGGAGAACATCCCACTATTCTCTTAAAATTATTGCTAAAATAGGCTAAATCAGAATATCCAACTCTTTCGGCAATTTCTGACATTCGTAATGTTGTATTGTGCAATAAACGTTTACTTTCCTCAATTCTCAACTCCGTTATATAATCAACAAATTTTTTATTGAGCTGTTGCTTGAACAATTGACTGAGGTAACTGGGATTTATGTGAATACTCTCTGCCGCTTCTTTTAACGATATTTGATCAAGAGGAGTTTTATTTATATAATCCAATACTCGTTCAATCGTTGATAACGGAACATTATCATTGTCAGGAAGTGTATGATTACTCGTATCACCTTCGTTACCTTTTTCATTTAACCATTTCTCTAGACAAACCTTTATTTCATTCTCCTCAATCGGTTTAAGAAGATAATCCGTTACACCGCTTCGTATTGCTTGCTGGACAAACTGAAACTCATCATGGACAGAAATTACAATAACATCATATTCCCCGTTTAGAATACTCAGTTCCTTAACCAAAGCTAGACCATCCATAATTGGCATTCGGATATCCGTTAATATAAGGTCAACATCATTCATCTTTATCCAATCTAATGCTTCTAATCCATTTTGACATTCATGGACAACCACTAAGGGAAGATTCAATTTATTGATTGTCCATTTAAGGGCGGTTCGTACCCACCTCTCATCATCAACTAACAAGACTTTTTTCATCCGATTTCCCTTCCCTCTGTAATTTCCTTCATGGGCAGCTGCATCTCGACCACTGTACCAGTTCCCAATCGGCTTCTGATTGCAAGTCCATACTCTGCTCCAAACACATAATGAATCCTTTGATGGACATTTAATAATCCAATATGTTTCCCATCTGAGTTTGTCGTTTTCTGTTCAAGCTTCCTAGTAAGTTCTTCTAACTTGTGATTCGGGATACCAGCACCTGTATCTTCTACTCTTATCGCAAAAGAAGATACAGAATGGGGAACGACTGATATGGTAATTTTGAATTTTTTAAAGCTTTGCCCATAGGCATGAACGAAGCAATTTTCAACTAGTGGCTGTAGTGAAAACTTGACTACCTGCTGTTCTATTGCCCATGGAGGAATATCAATCTTATACTCGAATCGATCCTCAAAACGGAATTTCTGGATTTGAAGATACGTATGACAAAACTTAATTTCTTCTCCCAGGCTTACGGTGGCTGAATCATTTTTAAGATTGTAGCGAAGAAGCATTGCTAGGGAAAAGGACATCGTTGCAATATTTTCCTGACCCTCTTCTAATGCCATCCCTCTAATCGTCTCAAGGGAGTTATATAAAAAATGAGGGTTCATTTGAGACTGCAGCATCTTTATTTCAATTTCCTTCTGTTTGAGTGACATTTCTGTTTCTTTTAATTTAGAGACATATACTTCTTCAAGCAAATTGGATAGTTTTTCAACAGTATTGTTAACTCCAGCCGATAACTGACCAATTTCATCATTTGATTCTACTGGAACTTGACCGCTAAGGTTTCCAATTTCAACTTCCCTCATAAACATTTGCAGGCGTCGTATTGGGCGAACTAAGCTTGTTGCAAAGCCAAATCCTACTGTGTAGGCAATCATTAATGAAATGATAATCGTCAAAACAATCGTTCTTCCGATTTGAATAATTCCCCCTGTTAAATCTTTATAGGGCACCGCCGTAAAGAAACTCCAGCCTATATTTGGGGAATAGGTGTAGGTGACAAAATCCTTCCGGTCGTTCTTTAATATTTGTGTACTGCTTTCGTTATTTTGAAGTTGTGAAAGCTGGCTAAATTCGACCTCTTTTCCAAGCTTTGAATAATCGGGATGATAGACATAATGCCCTTTTGAATCTAAAATGAAGAAATACCCATTCCTGCTCACTGTTACTTTATTTGAAATTTCTTCAATTCTTCTGAAATTTATATCGATAACGAGCATTCCTACAGGCCTTAGCGTATCAGGATTGTATAACCTCCTGACAAGTGATATAACCGGCTGCTCTTTATTCTTAAGTTTAAGAGTTCTCGTTACCAGCATCGTCATTCCGTTTAATGGTACGGATGAATACCAATATTCTTCTTTTATATTGGTCGCAGGATAGTAATTCCGGAGCCCCAAAGTATCAATGACAATATCATCATCCATCAACACAGTTATATTAGAAATATCTGCACGAGAATACGCAGCATTTCTGAGTGTATTCCTTGCTGATTCCACCACATGATTACTTTTTTCATTTTTAAAAAGGCTGGATAATTCTGGAGAGTTGATAATTTTCAAGCTTGTAATTTCAAATTCTTGTAAATAATATTCAATATGTGATTCTACTTGATCAATAATTTGTCCACTATATTGGCGAAGCTCGTTTTCCAATTCTACGGAAGAGCGATTAAAGGATATAATTCCCACTGAAAGCACTGGAAAAATAACCAGGAAACTAGAAAAAATGCAAAGCTTCATCATCAGTGATTGATTCTTTAAGAGAATATAACGCTCAATAAATTCTTCTGCCTTTTTCCAGCGATGCCGCATTCTTTCCACTTCCTAATTAATTTTCTAATTCTTTCCTATTATCAAAACAGAAAAGACCCAGCTGGTAAATGGGTAAACTTACCAGCTAGGCATTTTTGTAAACAAAGATTATGGACGTGCTTCTTCAATCGCATCCATTACTTCTTTATACTCTTTTGAATATTCATCAATCATAGGCTTTACAGCATCTGTCCAAGGCTTAAGATTTTTAACCTCAGTAAATGTAACACCTGCGTCTTCTAATTTCTTTGTAGATTTCTCTTCATATTTATCCCACTCTGCTCTTTGTGTTTCAACAGAATCAAGGGCTGCTTGTTTAACAATCTTTTGGTCTTCTGCGTCAAGCTTATCCCAAGCTACTTTACTAATCAAAAGAACTTCAGGAATACGTTGGTGATGATCAAGAATCAGGTTTTTAGCCTCTTGATAATGGTTAGATGAATCTAAACTTGGCAGGTTATTTTCTGCTCCATCAATGATACCTGTTTGAAGGGCACTGAAAACTTCACCATATGGCATTGGAGTAGCGCTTGCACCTAAGGCAGCCATGAAATCAATATTGATTTTACTTTGTTGAACACGAATCTTAAGTCCTTTTAGATCTTCTACACCTTTAAGTTCTTTCGTAGAATAAAAACTACGTGAACCTGAATCGTAATAAGCTAATCCCTTCATCTTAGATTGCTCAAGACCATCTAGTAATTTTGTTCCCATATCCCCATTTAAGAAACTCCATAAGTGTTCTTCGCTCTCAAATACATAAGGGAGTCCGATTGGAGTAAATTGATTATTGAACTCGGCAAGCGGGCTGGAGTTGATACGTGTAAATTCGATAGCTCCCAGCTGAACCTGCTCAAGAACAGATTTTTCATCTCCTAATTGAGCTGATGGATATACTTCAATTTTGATACGTCCATCCGTTCTTTCTTCAACTAATTCAGCGAACTTTTTGTCACCTAGGACAGTTGGATAATCAGGCGGCTGATTGTCAGCTAAGCGGAATGTATAGGATGGTTTTTCTTCTTCCTTGTTCCCCTCGCCCTTTGTGTTAGTTGTTTCTTTCCCGCCACATGCTGCAAGGATTGTGCCCATTAAAAGTGTTGCGGCTAAAATACCTGTAAACTTTTTGCTTATCAAAATCTACACCCCTTTTTATTTTTTTATATAATCTTCACCATTCCACAGGCTATTTGACTAACATATTTGGAAGCCACATTACAACCTCTGGAATATAGGTGATAATTAACAGAACAACGAGTAAAGCATAGAAAAATGGCATCATAGCTTTTGTACCTTGCTGGATCGAGACCTTCCCTATCGCACAGCCAACAAATAAAACGGTTCCAACTGGCGGTGTTAATAAGCCAATTCCAGCATTTAAGATTAGGACAATCCCGAAATGGACAGGATCCATACCAAAGCTCGTTACAACTGGAAGAAGGATCGGTGTCATGATTAATATCATTGGTGCCATGTCCATTGGTGCACCAAGAAGCAGCAGTAAAATATTGATAATCAATAAAATGATTAGTGGATTATCAGAAATACTTAAGAACAGGTCGGTTACCATAGCAGGAATTTGCAAATAGGCGAGTATCCATCCAAAGGATGCAGATGCCGCAATTAAGAAAAATACCATCGAAACCGTTCTCATTGTTCTTGTAAGTATTTTCCCGATACTTGAGATCGGTGCTTCTCTATAAATAACGAATGCTAGAATAAAAGAATATAAGCATGCTAACGCACCAGACTCAGTAGCCGTAAACCAGCCGCTCATAATTCCGCCCAGTATAATGACGGCGGGACTTAAGGATAAAAGACCGTGTAAGAGAATACCGCCAATTTGTGATTTTGGCACTGGATCTGCTTTCCCGTATCCACGTTTTCTAGCAATAATATAAGAAGTAATCATAAGAGAAATTAACATAATGAATCCAGGTACAACGCCTGCCATAAATAGACTGGCGATGGATACGCCCCCGGCAGCTAACGAGTAAAGGACCAAGTTATGACTCGGAGGTACCACTACACCTTGGATAGCCGAAGCAATGGTAACACCCACCGCATAATCTGCTTCGTATCCTTTCTTTTTCATCATAGGAATCATAACAGATCCAACGGATGAAACGTCTGCGACTGCAGACCCTGAGATGTTCCCAAAAAACAAGGCAGCCACACTATTAACCATTGCAAGTCCGCCACGTATTCTTCCTACTAGTAAACTCGCAAAATTTACAATCCTTGTTGCAAGTCCCCCTTCACTCATTATTTGTCCTGTCAGGATAAAGAATGGGATGGCTAGCAAGGAAAAGGAGTTCATTCCTTGAATCATTTGCTGGCCGATAACCGGAAGCGGAATTTTCATATAGATTACTGTTAGCAAGGACGATGCCACAAGCGTAAGAGCAATCGGAAAACGCAGCAGGACTAGAATAACAAAGCTTGATAGTAAGATGATAATTCCGATTGTGTTCGTGTCCATTTTATAAACCCTCCTCCAAATCCCTATGTCTTGTTGTGTTAATATTAAAGAATTGCAGGAGTGAGTAACCGCAAATCATAATACCTGTGACTGGCATAGCCAAATAGGTGATGCTGCTCGGAAGTTTTGTTGCTGGAAGAGTCGATTCCGCCGTCAACAATGTAAATTCCCATCCCTGGACTACGAGGTAATAACCAAAAGCAAAAACGGAAGCATGAATGATTTTATCTAAGACCTTATTAAAGGATTTAGGAAATAGGTTGGTGAAGGAATCAATACCTAAATGAATATACTCCCTAAAGCCTATCGCAATGGCCATAAAGGCGAACCATGCTAGCAGTAACAGTGTAATTTCTTCGGACCAAAAGAATACAAAATTAAATAATTTCCGTGTCATAACCTGTGTGGTTACAACAAAAATTAAAGCTACCAAGAATAGTAAAGTGAATTTTTCGAAAATAGAGTCGATAGCTTTAAATACCTTTTTAATATAATCCAAGTGAATCCCCCCTCGATTGAAACCGTTTACTTACTTATCATTTTACGAACTGGGAGGATGATTTTATATATTGTTTTTTTAGGTAAATTTGTGATTTTTTTAGGATTAAGAGATTTAGGTAAGCCTTTTCATTTAATAGAAGGATATTATTGTTTTTTGTTTGTTTAATGAACTAATTAATTAGATTTAGTTTAACATTCAGGCTTTTTACCGTCAATATGGGCTGGGAAGGAGATATTTTCAGTAATATACTGACTGTCGCCTGTGTCAATTAGGGTCTAGGTTTCCAGAAAATGTCTAATAGTCCAAAACCTATTGAAAAAAGTCCATAACTACTTGAAAATAGTCCAAAACCTCCTAAAAATAGTCCATAACCTATCAAAAAAAGTCCAAAACAAAAAACGACCCAATTAAGGTCGTTCATAATCATTCATTTTCCACAAAAATCACATTAATTGTAAATTTTAAGCCATAATTAACGGTCAAAGCACCCATCAAAGACGGAAACATTAGATATCATCTGGCACTAGCCCCTTCAAAAGCTGAAAATGGAGCCAACATCTACTTCTGGTTATCTATTTCCTTCCAAACCGTTTCATAGACCTTTTTTAATGGAATATCGTGGAGACGTGCGAGGCTCTTACATTCCTCATACTCCGGTGCCCGCTGCACGACTTGGCCATTGAGGATGCCTTCTTTTACAGTTACAGTCCCCCACTCCGTTTCCACTTTGTTGAATACTCTTTCTAACCGGTGGACGGTTAGCGGATAATACCGGAGACCTAGAGTTGTTGTTTCTTTAAAAAGTATTTCTTTCATTTTATTTAGATTTTCATTAGAGCAAAGTAACTGAAGCAAGATTCCTGGTCTGTTTTTTTTCATATAAATTGGCGTATAAAAAACATCATTTGCCCCCGCTTCAAAAAGTAAATCCATTACGTAACCAAGCCATTCTCCAGGAATATTGTCTAAATTAACTTCCATTTTAATCATTTGATCATCAAGATGTTCATAATTAGGAGGGTGAGAACTCATTTTTTATACTCCTTATTCTATTCGCCAATGATGACTCGAACAACATTCGGACGGTCTTTAAAGGTTTTTGTCCCAGCACCATAACCTATTGAGTTTACTTTCATTGAAGGAATGGAGCAGAATTCCTCAGCTAGAACAGCAATAATTGCTGCCCCAGTTGGTGTGGTAAGCTCAAACCTCACCTCTGAATGTTCAATCGGAATCCCTTTTAAAATCTCAAGTGTCGCAGGTGCCGGAACTGGATAGATACCATGGTCAATTCGAATTTTCCCCGTTCCGACAGGGATTGCTGATGATTTTATATGCGTTATATCTAGCTGATGGATTAAGATGGATGTCCCAATAATGTCGATGATTGAGTCTACTGCACCCACTTCATGGAAATGGACATTCTCTAAAGGTACTCCATGAATATGCCCTTCCGCCTCACCAATTTTTTTAAAGATCTTCAAGGCCGTATCTTTCACTTGTTGGGAAAAATCAGCCTCTTCAATTAGTTTAACAATATCTTTATACGAACGGTGGTCATGATGATGGTGGTGAGCATGATCGTGGTCATGGTCATGAGTGTGTTCATGCGTATGAGCGTGTTCATGGTCATGAGTATGTTCATGCGTATGAGTGTGTTCATGGTCATGAGTGTGTTCATGGTCATGAGTGTGGTCATGCGTATGAGCGTGTTCATGGTCATGAGTGTGGTCATGGCTATGTGAATGTTTATGGTCATGGTGGTGTGTGTGACCATGATCATGATCGTGGCTATGAGTGTGTCCATGATCATGATTAGCTAGAATCACATCAAACTTTGTGCTTGTAATCCCATTTTTGATGACCTTTTTCCATGTTAATTCATATTCATCTTCTATATGGAGCTTCTTTAATTCTTCTACTAATTTGACCGGGTCCGCACCTGCATCAATGAGAGCCCCTATAACCATATCTCCGCTTACTCCTGAAAAACAATCAAAGTAAAGTGTCTTCATTTCTTTCCCCTTTTTGTGCAAGTTGATGTATTAATACGGCGTTATACCCTCCGCCAAAGCCATTATCAATATTGACAACACTAATTCCAGAAGCACATGAATTCAACATTGTCAGTAAAGCCGATAACCCGTTAAAGTTAGCTCCATAGCCGACACTTGTCGGGACTGCGATTACAGGATGAGAAACGAGTCCACCAACAACACTTGGCAGTGCCCCTTCCATCCCAGCTACCACTACAGAGACCGTCGCCTTTTGAATCTCTTCTGCATGACTCAGCAACCGATGAATCCCAGCTACGCCAACATCATAAATTCGATGGACGTTGCTTCCTAATATTTCTGCAGTAACTGCTGCTTCTTCTGCCACCCTTAAATCAGAGGTTCCTGCAGCAACGACTGCTATGTATCCATGAGTGTTTTCGTTTGTTTTTTGCTCTTTCCAAAATAGGATTTGAGCGACTTCATTATAAGTAAATTCAGGACAAGCTCGCTTAACGATTGCTGCTTTTTCCTCTGAAATTCTTGTTACCATCACCTGATTGTTCCTTGCCCTTAGTGCTTGGATAATCGAAATAATCTGTTCAGCTGTTTTCCCTTCGCCATAGACAACTTCTGGAAAGCCCTGTCGTTTCTTACGATGATGGTCTACCTTTGCAAAGCCTAAATTTTCAAACGTCGCTAATTGTTCTTTTGCTTCGGCAATACTGAGGGTACCTTTTTGAACTTGTTCTAAAATCTCTTCAAGCATTCGATTCCCCCCTTTTTATGTCTAGTGTGATTCTAGAGGATGGCTTAAAATCAGACTATCACCTTATTGAGGACTAATCTCCAGTCACTCTTAACCAGTTTTGTCCTCAAGACCTCTTATTGAGGACTAATCCTCAGTCCCGCTTATCAGGTTTTGTCCTCAAGACCCCTTATTGAGGACTAATCTCCAGTCCCGCTATACATGATTTGTCCCCAAGACCCCTTATTGAGGACTAATCTCCAGTCCCGCTATACATGATTTGTCCCCAAGACCCCTTATTGAGGACTAATCTCCAGTTACTCTTAACCAGTTTTGTCCTCAAGGCACTGATGAAGGACAAATCTTCCAGTTCTTCTACGAGTTTTGTCCTTCATACCCCTGATGAAAGACAAATCTTCCAGTTCTTCTACGAGTTTTGTCCTTCATACCCCTGATGAAGGACAAATCTTTCAGTTCCTCTACGAGTTTTGTCCTTCATACCCCTGATGAAGGACAAATCTTTCGGTTCCTCTACGAGTTTTGTCCTTCATGCACACCTGATGAAAGAGATTTGACCATCAGAGACCTCTATTAAAAGTACTTTACCATATCCTTAGCAAGCTTTTCATAGTTTTCATATATCGCTTTATATCGTAAAGAGTTTTCTTTATTAGGGACAACACCGCTGCCCATTGGGATATTCTTTTTGATATCTTCAAAAGAATCCACTTTACCTATACCCACTAATGCAGTCCAAGCGGCTCCCCATGCGGCACTGTGATGACTTTCTGAGACATAGATTTCTGCTTCAAAAATGTCAGCCATCATTTGCAGCCAGAGCGGTGATCTTGCCAATCCACCGTTAACGTAGATTTTCTTAGGCTCACCAGCCAGCCTTTCCAGTGCTTTCCCGATTTGATAGAGATTAAACGTGATGCCTTCCAGAACTGCTCGGATAAAATGCTCCTTCTTATGGGTAATCGAAACGCCATAAAAATTGCCCTTTGCCTGCTGATTCCAAATTGGCGCTCTTTCCCCATTTAAATAAGGCAAGAAAAGAATTCCCTCAGCACCAGGAGCCACCTTTTCTGCGTCCCCTAAGAAATCTGTAAAATCCCTTTGGTCATTTAAAAGATCTTTTAACCATTGTAATACGATACCACCATTGTTTGTCGGGCCGCCTACAATCGATGACTCTGCTGTAAAGGAGTAACAAAAAGTTTCTTGGTGTTCATCAATTTTTACACCTTGATTAATCTGTCTAATCGCACCGCTTGTACCAACCGAAACAGCAACTTCACCAGGTAGAATCGCACCTATCCCTAGGTTTGCCAGTTGGCCGTCTGCAGCACCCATCACGAATGGCATCTCTTGATTAATGCCCATTTCATCCGCGATTTCTTTTTTAAGACCAGACAAAACTTTTGTAGGAGGCACAATCTCTGATAGCTGCTCCTTGCCAATCCCTGTCATTTCTAACAACTCTTGTTCCCACTCAAGCGTCTGGGGATTGAATAATCCTGTCGCTGACGCCATGGAATAATCGATTACACGTTCATTAAACCAGCACTGGATTAAATACTCTTTTATCGACATAAAGAAAGCTGCATCTTGGTAAGGCTGATAATTTGTTTCTTTCATCCATAGTAATTTTAAAAACGGAGTCATGGGATGGATGGGTGTTCCTGTTTTTGCGTAGACACTGCTTCCAATCGTTTTCTTAATGGTTTCTGCTTGCCCCGTGCTTCTGCCATCCGCCCAAATGATTGCCGGAGACAGAGGTCTTCCGTCTTCGTGAACACAAATGAGGGAGTGCATCGCCGCTGAAAATCCTAAAGCGAGCAAATCATCTTTTTCGACACCTGCTTTTTCAATCGCTTCCCGAATAGCGAGAACAGCTGACCGCTCAATTTCAACTGGGTCCTGTTCTGACCAGCCAGGCTGTGGATATTGAAAAGAGTTCATTTTTTCTACTTCTGCTGCTAATTTTCCATTTAAATAAAATATACACGCTTTTACACTAGTCGTTCCGATATCAAGCCCAATTACAAATTCTCTTGGCATACTCATCTTCCTTTTCAAAAAACAATATATATGTTGTCAATTATAATTGTCTATTTTTTCTATTTCTATTACGTTAATAGAAAAGGCTTTGGATTTTCCCCAAAGCCTCCATTAAAATTAAGTACCTTATTAACCTAGATTAGTTAGAACTTTGTTCATACTGCCGCTTTTATATCCGAGTAAGTCTAATGTTATATATTTATAGCCGTAATCTTGGAGCTCTTTGACAATACTATCGTGATGTTCGAGGACGATTTTCATGTCATTGGGCTCTACTTCAATCCGAGCTATTTCTTGATGCGTCCTTACTCGTACTTGACGAATTTTCAAGCCTTTTAGGTAAGCCTCTGCTTTTTCAACCTTAGTCAGCTTTTCTTTTGTAATGTACTCACCGTAAGCAATTCTTGAAGATAAACAAGCAAACGAAGGTTTATCCCAGGTTGGCAAATCAAACTGCTGGGAAAGCTCCCTGATTTCTTCTTTGAATAGGTTTGCCTCAAGCAGCGGTCCGCGGATTCCCTTTTCTTTAGCTGCCTGCATGCCTGGACGATGTTCGTTCATGTCATCTGCAATCACACCATAAATGACATTATTAAAGCCCTTTTCTTCCATTACCGGAATCAAATGATCAAATAAGCTGCTTTTACAAAAATAGCATCGATTCTTATTATTCTCTGCGTAGCCAGGGATGGCTAATTCAGAGGTTTCAATGACTTGGTGTTTGACCCCGATTTTTTCAGCTAATTCTTTTGCCTCCAAAAGCTCACTAGAGGGATAGGTTTCTGAGTCAGCTGTTACTGCAAGAACATGATCTTTCCCTAATGTCTCAACGGCTGCTTTTAATAAAAAGGTACTATCCACACCGCCTGAGAATGCGACAACCACTGTTTCCATTTCTCGGAGAATCGACTGTAATTTCTTATATTTCTCTGTTAACATGGTCTAATCTCCTTTCCCCAAACATTTTTAAAAGCCACCCACTATACAAGATATTGAGTGGCATAAGTCTATATGTGTAAATTAAATCGTCATGGCTCCAAATCCGCCGTCAACACGAAGTAATGCACCTGTAACAAAGCTTGAAGCTTTATCTGACGCTAGGAATACTGTAGCACCTTGAAGTTCTTCAGCCTCCCCAAAGCGTTCCATAGGAGTATGACCCATAATGGATGCAATTCTTCCTTTGTCTAAAATTTTGCGGTTTTGTTCAGCAGGGAAGAATCCTGGAATAATGGCATTGACACGAATCCCGCTAGTAGCAAATTCACGAGCTAGGAATTGAGTGACACTATTAAGTCCTGCTTTTGAAACAGAATACGTAAATACTCTTGATAAAGGAGTTGTAGAAGAAACGGATGAAATATTGATAATACTTCCTTTTCTTTCTTGCTCAATCATACGCTTCGCAAAGATCTGACAAGTCATGACAATACCTTTTAAGTTAATATCCATAATTTTATCGTACTCGTCCATATCTAAATCAAAAAACGGAGTTGGGCTGTTTGTACCAGGTGCATTCAATAGAATATCCCAGCCGCCAGACCATTGTTCAATTTCGTTGGCAACTTTAACCAAAGAGTCCTTAGAACTAACATCTGCTTGGAACGCCTTGGCTTCTCCGCCATTTTCAATAATTTCCTTCACAACTGCTTCCGCTGTTTCCAAATTACGACCAACAATCGCTACTTTCGCTCCGTGATCAGCCAAACCTTTTGCCATTGCTGAACCTAATACACCATTTCCGCCAACAGCCACCGCGGTTTTCCCTGTTAAATCAAATAAATTATTCATATTTCAACTCTCCCTTGTTTTAAAATAAGTTTCCTTTTTCGTCAAATGGTAAGTCAAATAGTTCAGAAACCAACTCCATATTTGGGTGCTGTTTTACATATTCAACTAAAGCTTCCGATACTTCGATTTCACTTAACTCTAAAGTATTTTTAATGCGGACCATTTTTACTTTCGTAAAATCTAAAATATTACATGTTTTGACTGCCGCTTGTATCGCTTCACGATCATTTGGCAAAGTAGTAGCAATTTTGGTGGGTGCCACAACAGTAGAAGTTAATCCATTGGCATAGGTTACTTCCAAATCCATCCTGTCCACTAAACGCTGGGTTGTAAAATCTGCAGTTCCCACGCCATTGGCATTCCCCTCTGTTTGAGAAGTTAAACCGAGAACGACCATCTTGTTCACATCTGGTCCTCCGTGTGCATATGGAGTAGGATATCGACCAGTAATATTCGGGTCCATCCCATCACCCGAGATGTTCTTACCAATTTGGTCGATCACAAGAACTTCTAATTGTTCAAAGAAAAGCTTCGGTAGTAATTCTTTCGCTTTTGCCTGAAGGTCTGCCTCTCGATTAATAATTTCTTCAGGAGATAGCACATCTACTACTGCGACCTTATCAAATGCGTTCTCTAACGTTGCCACACCAAAAAGAAATGGTTTTTTCTCCATAATCATTTTAGCCATCGCCGGCACGTTCTCTGCCATATATTTAAAGCCCAGTTGGTGACAAGCCTCTGCACCCCTTTGTTTCCCCAAACCAATACTTATCATTTTCATAATGCCGCTCTCAACCGGACCACGGAATGCCGTATGCGGTTTGATACGGTTAATCACAACAATACCATCAGCGGATGCAGCATACTGATCAATATATACAGGTAAGCCATTAGGCAGTTCCCCGATTTTTACCACTTCCATGGAAGAACGAATTTCACAGCCGACACTTTCTTCCGTTACCCCAAGATGAGCTAATACCTCACGCTGTCCCTCAGCTGTTGCACCACCATGACTTCCCATACTAGGAACAATAAAAGGCTTTGCTCCAAGTTCTTTTAGAAATTTAACGGTCACTGCAGTCAATTCCACAAGACGGTCAAGCCCCCTGCTTCCAACAGCTAAAGCAATTTCCATTCCAGGTTGAACCGATGCCCGAATATGCTCTTGTTGCAATTTCTCCATCAAAGCCTGTTCTAAATCATCAATTTGCTTATCATCAAACTTAACTTTCACTTTTGCCATTTTCGGCACTGGAATATCTCTTAATAAGTCCTGTAAAATACCCATTTATCTGTTTCACTCCTTTTCTACTTAAGTGTTCCTCAAGGGATATTATTCCATGTATGTACTTTTCTTGAGTCTGATAAAAAAGTGTGTAATCCCTTTCAAAAATGACTTTTTTGGAAAAAATTATAAAATAGTAATTTAATTTGTTTACCAAACAAACTAATTACCTGTATAATACCATTATGGATTATTCACGTCAATTGTTATGAACCACAATTAACCAGTTTTCATTAAAAATTACCCTAGGAGGTGCTTTATGGTCACCGGAGATGCTTCATTTATCAGAAAGATAAATCGATCATTAATCATTAGTAAAATAATTGAACACGGTCATATATCTCGTGCAGACTTAGCAAAGATTACTGGTCTAAACAAGGCTACCATTTCTGTACAGGCAGCAAATTTATTAGAAGAGGAATTAATTATCGAAACACATGCTGAGCATAAGAATCTTGGAAGAAGACCCATTATGCTGTCAATTAACAATCAGGCGGGATATGCTCTAGGAATTGACCTAGATAAATATTCGATTACGTTTACATTATCCAATTTAAGCGGTACCCCAGTCCACTCTCATACTATTGAGATGGAAACCTCTGATTATGATTTGGTTCTAAAGTTATTAACAGAACAGATTACTGTTTATAAAGAGAAATGTTCACATGCACGATATGGAATAATCGGAGTGGTAGTGGGCATTCACGGTATCGTAAATAACGATGAAACCATCTTTTTTGTACCTTACCATCAATGGCATAATAAAGATTTAAAGACTGACTTAATGAATGAAACCGGTATCAGTATTTTTATAGAAAATAACGCTAACCTTTGTTCATTCGCTGAGATTGTTTATAAACATTATCAAAGTGAAAATTTATTATCCGTTAGTTTGTATTCGGGAATTGGTCTCGGAATTATGGTAAATAGTAAATTACTTAAAGGCTGCGATGGCTATGCAGGCGAGATTGGCCATATGATTATCGTGCCAGACGGTCTTCCTTGCAGGTGTGGGAATTTAGGCTGCTGGGAACAATACGCCTCTGAATTAAGCTTTGTAAAAAAACTTTCTGAGAGTCATAATAAAAAAGATGTAACCTATGATGACATCCATCAATGGTTCGTAGAGCAGGACCCAGTTACCTTTGAGTTAATGAAAGAGTATATAAAGTTTCTATCCTATGGTCTTAACAATGTTATCAACCTTTATAATCCTGAGATTCTAGTGATTAATAGTGAATTGCTTCGATTGTATCCGAATGCATTAGAAGAAATTAAAGAAAATCTAAAATCAACAGTGGGACAATATCGAAAGCTGCAGATTTCGGAATTTGGTAAAAATGCTTGCCGCATGGGTGCTTGTGCCTTAGCCATTAAGAAATTCTTAGATGTTAAGGAATTAAGCTTTGCTTTTGATGAATCTAAAACGCAAAACAAGTTTATCCCTCAGTAATCGAGGGCTTTTTTCTTGTAAATGCTTTCCAAACATGTAAAACAATGAAAAGGCTAGAAAAATGGAGAAAGTGTAAGGAAATAGGCGATGATACACGCTTTCATCATCATTGTTCTCGTTTTCATTGCCTTTGTTTCCGTTTTCAGTGACATTGTTAAATATAACCTAATCCCCCATAATAAAGGTATCAAATCACTAGGGGGAAATGAATATGAAAAAGTTATGGCAAACAATCGTTGAGACAGTTGAATGGATTAACTACCTTCCACAAGAAAATCATAAACAAAAAGAAACCAATTCACGAAAATAATAGTGAATTGGTTTTTTTGTAAATAATAAAAACCCCAGCAATAGCCAGGGTCGAATATTAATTCCTTTATACTGCTGCTTTATCTTTGCTCGCTTTTGCTTTAATATCTGCAATAGATTTTTGGATTTCAGCCATTTTTGCATCGTCCAAATCATAAAACTTCATTGCGATAATGGATGCGATCCATCCAAGTATTGGGAAGCCAAACTTTAGAATCATTGTCATAATAAGTAATTGGGTTGTAAACGTATCATCAAGCTGTGGGAAATCCTCCTTAAAGCCAATCATCGCCACCATGAATCCAACAATGGTTGCCGCTAAAGATGAGATCATTTTATCGACAAAGGAGAAAATCGTCCCCAGCATCCCTGGAACGTAACGTCCTGTTCGATACGTTTCATAGTCAGAACAATCTGCAATCATAGGGATAACCATATTGCCTGTTAAAGAACCAAAACCAATTCCTGCTCCGTATAAGATTAGAAAGATAACGGTTACAACCCCAATGTTACTAAGGGATATGTCTTTTGGATCAATCATTAACATAAATACCGACAATATTGCAAAAGAAATCAATGCCAGCCACGTGCCTCCCACAAATGTCCTTTTCAAGCCACGTTTCCTAGCAATTCCAATTCCAACAAAGGTAACAAGAAGAGTAGGGATTAGTGTTACAAGTCCTAAAGTTCCACTTAGTGCATAATCACCAATCATTAGCCCAAAAAACATAACGAGCACGGCAGGGTGTCTAACAATACTGCCAGCTAATTTGTCAGTAGACGCAGCGATTGTAAGCATCTGCAATGGTCTGTTTCCTTTAAAGATTGGCCAGTAATCACGGAATTTTGTTTGTACTGTTTGCTCTGCTAATCCGAAGAATTCTTTTCGGTCCTTTGCCCAAATTCCAATGATAGCTAAAAATGTGAATACTGCTGAACCAACAATTGCATACGTATTTAATTCTATAAATAAACCAATTTTATTAAAACCGCCATGTTTAGGTACCAAGTAAGATGCTACAGCGATTTGCCCGAGAGTAAATAATGCAATGTTATACGTTGCATCAAAAACTGCAAATACCGGACGCTGCTTTGGATCATTTGTTAATACTGTTTGTGCCGCTTTTGTAACAGCTGTTTGAAAGGTATACCCAATGATATAAACACCATAAATAAGGATGAAAAAGATCAGTGTAAATCCGTCTGGAACAAGGTGGGTGACATTATACATTAAGATTACTGTTGAAGCCATAATAACTTGTCCAATAATCATCATTGGTCTAAACTTACCAAGCTTTGACTCTGTTTTATCAATAATAAACCCGATAATTGGGTCAGTAACACTATCCCAGATACGCATAAATGTTAATATTGTACTAACAGCAACTACCGCTACCCCCGCAATACCCGCGGCATAATACGATATAAAACCCAAAGCAAACATATATAGATTTGTTGCGGTATTGTTTAATGCAAAAAATCCAATTTGCCATAATTTTGCTGTGTTGTATTGATTCTTATTTTCTACTATTGCATTTGACATGATTTCGCCCCCTTGTAGTTAAACGCTTTCATTTACTCGAATATTTTGATAACTATCTCCCTAGAAATCCCCTGTTCCCATAACAACTCCAAATCACCTATTAACTACCCTTTTCCTGTCGCCCTCCCTTTAATGAAACCCCTTTCATTTCTAATTAAAAAAATATGATTTCTTTTAAACTATTATTCATTTTTTTAATTAGTTTAATAAACTAATTATTAAATAAAGAATACCATCTCTATTATCTCTCGTCAATAGATTTTTAATTTTCTAATAACTTTGTTGCTATGACGCCTTTTTCCCTTGGCTAATTAGTATGAGAGCTTTTTTTAACCGTGTTTTCTGTTCATTTTCCCCGTAAAAAAAGCAGCGGACATCGACTGCCTTTTTCGTGTTTTACTTTTTTAATATATTAAAACCAGTCAGCATAACCTAGTTTTCTTAATTTATCAGTAGAGTCTCTTAGGCAATGAAATGGATCGCTTCCATACACATCATTCCGCTCTACTAAGTAGCTTGACATACTTTGATTATATTGTACCGAGAAACAAAAATCATTCTCTAATCCTGCTTAATAATTCTAATTTATTGACTCGTATTGTTTCCGATTGATAAACTACAAACATTTTTTTAAACAAAAAATCCCCTCTGAATCAGTATTACTACTAACAAAGGGGATTTAACTATGAATAATTTAAAGATTAAACTATTACATAACTTTCAAAGAAACCGTTATCAACTTATGCAACTTTACTCTTTGATTTCTTCGCATTAATACTCTCTTGTATTTCTGCCATTTTCTTATCATCAAGTTCATAGCGAGACATCGTTAGACCTGAAATAACCAATGCAACAGCTGGAATAACAAAGGCTAAAATAATTGTTACAAGTTTTAATTCTGGTGTTAACGTATCCGTTACTGTTGGGAATGCATCTTTAAACCCGATTAACGCTACTGCAAAACCAACAATGGCTGGTGCTAAAGATGTGATTAATTTATCAATGAAAGAGAACAATGTTCCAATCATACCTGGTACATATCTTCCTGATTTATCTGTCTCATAATCGGATACATCAGCGATCATTGGGTTTACAAGTGTTGATGGAACACCGCCAAAGCCCATTGCCATTGTGTATAAAACAAAGAACAAGATGGTAGTAATTCCAAGGTTAGACATAGAGATGCTTGAACCATCAATTAGAGTAAACATTGCAACTAATGCGACGAAAGCACCTAATGCAATCCAAGTTGAAAAAAGGAACGCTTTTTTCATACCTATTTTTCTTGCTTTTGCCACTGCCCAGAAAGTAATTAATAAGGTTGGAACAATGGTAATCATCGATACTGTACCGCTCAACGCATAATCGCCGATTAAAATCCCGAATATCATAACCATTACGACGGAATGGCGCAAAAGTGAGAATGCTAATTTGTCAACTGTTACAGCAAAAATTAGTTTTAGTAATGGTTTATTACCTTTAAGAAGCGGCCAGAAATCGCTGAATTTCGTTTTAACTGTATCTTCTGCTAATCCAAAGAACTCTTTCTTGTCTTTGCTTGAGATTCCAATTACAGCTAATACGGTAAATATACCTGAAAGAATAATAGCTAGAGTGTTTAGTTCTGTGAATAAGCCCATATTAAAATCGCCATGTTTTTTAATTAAATATGATGCTACGTAAACTTGTCCAAGAGTGAATAAAATTGTGTTATAAATACCATCAAATACTGCGAATAAAGGACGCTGTTTAGGGTCATTTGTTAATACCGTTTGTGCAGCCTTTGTAACGGAAGTTTGACATGTATAACCAATAATATGAATGGCATAGATTAAGATAAAGAATAGCAGTCTGAATGATTCCGGTAATAAGTGTGTAACATTATATAATACGAGGATAGTAGCTGCTAAGAAAATATTACCAATCACCATAAAAGGTCGGAACTTTCCGAACTTACCCTCTGTTTTATCTACCAAGAAACCAATGATTGGATCCGTAACTCCGTCCCAAATTCTCATACTCATTAAAATAGTACTTACTACAACTACTGCAATACCCGCAACTCCCGCTGCGTAGTAGGAAACAAAAGCCAAAATAAACATGTAAAGATTGGTTGCAGTGTTATTTAAAGCGAAGAAACCAATTTCCCAAAGTTTTGCTTTATTGTATTGCTGATTATTAACTGCTGCTGTTGTCATGTGCAGTTCCTCCTCTAAGCGGTTTAACCGCTTTCATTAAAGTTAATGTTTAATTATTTGCCAGTGGAAATTTTACCCTTTAATTTGTTTAATGAACTAACTAATTACCACACTCTTATCATAATTGAATCCGCTTTCATTTACAATACTTTTATTAATAATTTTTTCTGGAGGATTTAGGTAACCAAAAGTTTAAATTTTGATAATTTCCCTCCCTCCTGTAACCTAGCCACTCCCTCCAATGAAAACCCTTTCACATCCAGTAAAAAATAAAAATTCCTATGAAACTATTATCCGATTATTTAATTAGTTTAGTGAACTAATTAATTAATTAAAGAATACCACCTCTTCAATCTCTAGTCAATAGGTTTTTAATTTTCTAAAGATTATGTTGATAGAATATCACTTTCCTAAGAGGAATACATAGGAAATCCTCTTCCTTGGTAAAGTACCCCCAGCACAAAAAAGGCAGTGGACGACCCACTGCCTTGCTGTAATTTACTTTTTCAATATATTAAAACCAGTCAGCATATCCTAGCTCTCTTAAGTGGTTAGCTGAGTCTCTTAGACAGTCAAATGGATCGCGTCCATATAAATCATCCTGTTCTACTAAGAAGTACTGTGAGCCGCTTTCCAGGCCTGCCTCAATAATCGCTTTAAGATCCAGGCTGCCTGCTCCTAGTTCTGCGAATTGGACGGTATTATTGAAGGCAGTAAAGAACTTAGCGGGCTCGAATCCTCCCTCTAATACACTTACATCAAATTGACCGATGCGATAATCTTTTAAGTGTATTAAAGAAATACGGCCTGCATAATTTTTTAATACTTCAACAGGATTTAGACCGCCGCGGTGAATCCAGTGAACATCCATTTCGAAACCAATTTTCGAAGTATTGTTCTTGATAATGTCTAATAAGTATTCACCATCATATTTTTGGAACTCAATATGGTGGTTATGGTAGTACAATTCAATACCGTGCTGTGCTAACTTTTCTGCAACTGCCTCGCACTTTAGAACAAAATCCATAATCTTATCTTTATGACCAATATTAGTAAATGGAAGCATACCAATTCGTAGGAAATTACAATTTAATGTCTTACAATCGCTTACAATTTTATCAAAATCATTGGATAGTGTTTCACCTGGCATACCAGGCATCATTGGCTCTAGTGCAGCTGAAAGAGCAGCAATTTTGATATCAAAATCTTCACTTGCTCGTTTTAACTCTGCAACATTCTCAGGTGTCATTGGAATTTGTGATACCTCTACAGCACCATAGCCAAGCTCTCTTACTTGTCTTAAAGTCTCATAAACACCAAGTTCTTCTACCTTGCCTTTTAGCATCATCATTTGAACGCCGATTTTACCTTTTTTCATGGTTATCCCTCCATCTTAATACTTTGTTTTGTCTCTGAAGAAAGTCGAATGGCATCAATCATTTGTATGGAAACGAGTGCATCCTTTGCATGAACATAATCATCAGTGCCTTGTAAAATACAGTTATAGAATTGATTGATCGTTTTCGCATGGCTGGCACCGTAATAGAATTTCGAGCCAGGCAGTTTAGCGTCTTCTACCAGTTCTTCCTTTTTCCCCTCTTCATTTATTCTCATTAGAATGCTGTCTTTAATGATAAATTTACCTTTTTCAAGACTGACTTCGAGCTCTACACTGGAGTTCTCAGCATTGGCATTCGTTGAAAAAAATAATCCTCTTGCTCCGTTTTGGAAGAGAATATGTGCAGAGGCAGTGTCTTCTACTTCAATTCCATAATCCAATAGCTGGTCCACTGAACCCTTTATTGATTCGATTTTTCCGCCGACAAGCTGTATTAAATCTAGGGTATGAAGGGATTGATTAATCATGGATCCGCCGCCAGCGTACTCCATTTTTCCCCGCCATGGTTTAACATCATAGTAAGACTTTGGTCGATACCAGGCCACCAAACCTTTTACTCCAATAACTTTGCCATATTCTCCGCTTTGGACAATCTCTCTCAGCATTTCAAACGACTCATTATAACGGTTTTGCAAACACACACCGATTTTAACATCACTGTGGTTTTCCTCTAGTTTAACAAGTGCCTGTCCTTCCTCACTGTTCAGGCCCAGCGGCTTTTCTTGGAACACATGAACTCCCGCTTCTACACAATCTCTTGTTACCGGGTAATGTAGATAGTGAGGCAGACAATTATGAACAACATCAAGGTTTTCTTTTTCAAGCATTTCGTGATAATCACTGTAAAAGTTTACCCCAGGTACGTTGTCTTTTAATGTTTCATCAAGATCACACACTGCCACTAACTCAGCATTTGGGTTAGCTTGTATAGCTGGAATATGAATTTTTGAAATATCTCCAAGTCCGATTACTGCTACTTTTAGCATTTGTTTCTCCCCTTTTTATAAAGGCTCTATTCCTAAACAGACTTTTGAAACGAACTCATAGCTGCATGAGCGATGAGTTCGTTTCATGTGATCAATTACTTTCTAACCGGGTATTTTCCTTCTTCGGCAATACGCTTGTTTAATTCTTCTAGGAATAAATCTTCATCGAATGGTACTTCGATTTCCTTTCCTAACCAGCTTGACAAGTGCATAGCATTTGCAAGTCTAACACCGTTAATGCCGTCGCTGCCAGGAGCTAGTAATGATGTATCTTCCACAATCGCAGATGCAAAGTCTTCTAATACGGCGATGTGCTGTTCGCCCCAGACATTTCCAAAGTCAATTACTTCCTCAGTGAAAATATCACCAGCGCCGCCGCCCATAAACAGCTTCATAACATCTGACATATCCATAGAATCGCTCATTTCTCTCTCAGATTGTTTCAGGCGCTTGATGGTAACTTTCTTACTATCGTCTACAACGATTTTTCCTTTATCACCATGGATTTCTAAACGGTCTGTCCCCATTACATCGTGTGTCTTCGTTACAAATACACCAGTAGCACCATTTCCATAGTCAAATACGGCTGTTACATCGTCTTCAACCACAATATCTCTTTGATAGCCATAGTTTACTTTTGCATAAACCTTTTTCGGCATGCCGCAAATCCATTGAAGCAAGTCAATTTGGTGTGGCGCTTGGTTTACAAGGACACCGCCGCCTTCTCCACCCCAAGTTGCTCTCCATTCACTTTGATTATAGTAACCTTGAGGTCTCCACCAAGTAGTAATAATCCAGTTGGTACTGCGGATGCTGCCGATTTCACCATTATCAATAATTTCTTTTACTTTTTTATAAAGTGGATTTGTCCGCTGGTTAAAGAAAATTGCGAACTTAAGTTCAGGCTTTGAAGCTGCAAAGTCATTTAATTCTTTAACTTGTTTTGTATAAACACCAGCTGGTTTTTCCACTAATGCATGAATGTTTCTCTTTAGTGATTCGATTCCCATTTCAGGATGGAGGTAATGCGGAACAGTTGTAACGACTGCATCTACATCACCACTTTCAAGCATATCGATATAATTATCGTAGAAAGGAACGCCAGGATACTTCTCTTCTGCTACTTGTTTTTTAGCAGGATCATTATCACAAATCGCACCAACCACCATGTTTTTTACTTTGCCTTCAGTAATAAAGTTAGCGTACATACCGCCTTCTGCACCTAAACCAATAATCCCTAATCTTACATCTGCCATTTTAAATTCCCTCGCTTTCAATTTTGTTAAGAATGTCTAGAAGTGCTTCATATTGAAGCTTGTAGCCGCCGGCACCGTCGAGCCCTTTGTTGTCCTTAATAATCTCAGTCGCATCCTCAAGCTCTAAATCCTTCAGAGAATCAAAGAGAACAAGATGTGGCTCAAGAGTTAAAAAGCCTTTATAGCCGCTCTTAATAAACTGAGCTAGTAGTTCAGGTATTTTCCCCTCACCCGTTCCACAGACAACGTTTTGACTGTCAGATGTTACAGCATCCTTTATGTGTATATAAACAATCTCATCTTTTAAGAGATTGTAACACTCCTGTGTGTCCTCACCGCACTGTACGAAATTAGCAAAGTCGAAAATTCCTTTAAAGGAAGGAGAAGCAACTTCTGTTAAAATCTCATGACAGCGTCTGGCGATATCACCAAAGATATCTTTTTCATTTTCATGTAGTAATATTACCTGGTATTTTTCAGCAATTGCAGCAAATTCCTTAAGCTTCCGAACTACTTCACCACGGTATTGATCTGCATCCTCACCCTTTGGAATATAGAAGCTGAAGATTCGCATATAGTTGCAATCAAGCAAGTTGCTGATTTGGCAAAGCGTGTCCAACATAAGCTTCTGTTTCGCAAAGCCTTCTTCATCATTGATAAACACTTTACCAATAGGTGAGCCAATGGAAGAAACACCTATTCCAGCCTTTTGCAGTCTTGGCTGTACGGTTTCTTTGAATTCATCTACTGTAAAATCCCCAATATTTTTTCCATCAATGCCCCGTAACGAAATATATTTCATACCCAAATTCGAGACAACCTCAAGCTGGGTATCAAAATCCGATGAAATTTCATCTGAAAATCCTGAAATCAATAAATCTTGATGCATTTATTTTTTCCTCCTAGTCCTAGGAATATGGGCTACCTGTGTTTGTTTTTTCGATACTGTGAAGGTGTGACCCCGACCTTCTCTTTAAAAAAACGGCTGAAATGGGCTACACTCTCAAAACCTGTTGCACGAGAAATATCGGTTAGTGATAGATTAGGCTCCATTTCCAACAAATACTTTACTTGGTTAAGTCGGCAGGCCATCACATATTCCATCACCGTAAAGCCCGTGACTTCTTTAAAAATATGTGAAGCATAATACTTACTCAAGCTTAACTCCTCTGCAATTCTGTCTAAACTGATTTTTTCAGCATAGTGTTCATTAATCCAAGAGGCTATTGCTTCGGTATGAAGTTCTTTTTCCGACTTTTTACTCGTTACTTGAGATAACTCTTTTTGACTCATTTTATAAATTCCCATCAATAGTTGAATTAACTCAAGTTTTATTTCCGCTTCTAGAAATTCATTTTTCTTACCTGTTCGCTGGAATTCTTCATCAATATGAGTAAGAGAATGGCCAATCTCCTTAATGCTGCCATCTACAAATTGACCAAATTCATCGTAACCAGTTCGAAGCAAGCAATTATTAAGTTTTTTAAACGGGTCTAATAAATTAGGGATTCCTAGTCCAATTAATGACTCTCGGAGCCATATAGGTGAAAAATGAATCGTACTTCTTGTATACGTACTGTCTGTTCCTGGATTCGCTTTATGCAAGGTCATGCCATCCAGTAGAATGATATCACCAGGCTGTAACTCATAAATTCGATTGTTAATTAAATACCTACAATCACCCGAGTGAAAAAAATAAATCTCATATTCTTGATGTGAGTGAAAATTAAAGTTGTAAAAGTCAACTCCCTGAATACGATAATAACCGTATATCCACTCATCCATTATTCTTTTTCTAAAAGAAGAGTCCGTTAACATTCCCATTGCTTTCACACCCTTTGAAGTAAGCGTTAACATCACAGATAGTTAACTGAACCATATTTATATTATATTGCATAGATAAGTAAAAAACATTCTCTAAAACTGCTCAATAATGACTGTTATTTGACTGAAATTGCTTTTCCGATTACCTTTATAGGCAAACAAAAAGGAGACAATTACAGCATCAGGCTAGTTTTTGTCTCCTTTTATGTTGATTCATCATTTATTTAATTAACTATTATTCCATCCAATTGGTGTGGAATACGCCCTCTTTATCAATACGTTGATACGTATGTGCTCCAAAATAGTCACGTTGTGCTTGCAATAGATTCGCTGGAAGTGTTTCAGTTCGATAGCTATCATAGTAAGCAATCGCACTTGCAAACGATGGAACTGGGATTCCACGCTCAATGGCTACAGCAAGAACTTGACGTAACGGCTGCTGATAGTTTTCAACGATATCTTTAAAGTAAGGATCTAATAATAGGTTTCTTAATTCTGGGTCGCGATCGTAAGCATCCTTAATTTTTTGTAAGAATTGTGCACGAATGATACATCCGCCGCGGAAAATCATAGCGATATCGCCGTAACGAAGATTCCAATCGTATTCTTCCGACGCAGCACGCATTTGTGCAAAACCTTGTGCATAAGAAACAATTTTACTCATATACAAAGCTTTACGAACAGCTTCGATTAACTCTTCTTTATTGCCTTCAAAGCCCTTAACCTCTGGTCCACTAAGAACCTTGCTTGCCTTAATACGCTCATCCTTCAACGCTGAAATAAAGCGGGCAAATACGGATTCTGTGATAATTGGAAGTGGAACACCTAAGTCTAAAGCATTTTGGCTTGTCCATTTACCAGTACCCTTTTGACCAGCTGTATCAAGAATCAAGTCAACCATTGGCTTACCTGTTTCTTCATCCACTTTTGTAAAGATATCTGCCGTGATTTCAATTAAATAGCTGTCTAATTCGCCTTTATTCCATTCAGCGAAGACCTCATGAAGCTCTTTCGCATCTAAGCCAAGGACATTTTTCAAGATAAAATAAGCTTCACAAATTAACTGCATATCTCCATATTCAATTCCGTTATGAACCATTTTCACATAGTGACCTGCACCATTTGGTCCAATATATGTGCAACAAGGATCGCCTTCAACCTTAGCTGAAATTGCCTCTAAAATAGGCTGTACAAGTTCATATGCTTCCTTTTTACCGCCAGGCATGATAGAAGGACCTTTTAATGCGCCTTCCTCTCCACCTGAAACGCCAGTTCCAATGAAATGGAATCCTGCAGTTGCTAGTTCCTGATTACGTCTGATTGTATCCTGGAAGAATGTATTTCCTCCGTCGATTAGAATATCGCCTTCTTCAAGAAATGGCTTTAAAGAGTCAATCGTAGCATCTGTTGCAGTACCAGCTTTAACCATTAACAAAATTTTGCGTGGCTTTTCTAAAGCATTGACGAATTCTTCAACAGTACGTGCACCGACAAAGTTCTTTCCTTCTGCTTCGTTCTTTAAGAATTCTTCCGTTTTATCATAAGAACGGTTGAATACAGCAACAGAATAACCGCGGCTTTCGATATTTAAAGCTAAGTTTTTACCCATTACAGCCAAGCCAACTACACCAATTTGTTGTTTAGACATTTTTCATCCCTCTTTCTCCTATTTTACGCTCCAACATTATCTTGCTCAGTTAAAAATTTTTAACACGAAATAACTATGTAATAAGGGGTGAGCCTTATAAAGGGCGCCCCTTAATCTTAACTTAATTTCTTAGCGCTGTAAAAAATACTTATCTGCATTATTGTAGCCAATATTTCTAACCATGTTCTCAAGGAATTCCATATCATTATGTGCTAGTCCGTTTTCAGCCCAATCTCCTATTAGATTGCAAAGAATACGACGGAAATATTCATGACGCGCATAAGAAAGGAAGCTGCGAGAGTCTGTTAACATACCAATAAAGTGGCTCAAGAGACCTACGTTTGCAAGATCTTTCATTTGTCTTTCCATTCCATCGATATGGTCATTGAACCACCAGCCGGAACCAAACTGAATTTTACCTGGAACACCTTCTTCATAGAAGTTCCCCATCATTCCTGCAAGAACTGGGTTATCCTTAGGATTTAGGTTAAACAATACTGTTCTTGGTAATGCATCTTGCTGCTCAAGGGTATCAAGGAATTTAGATATACCTTCGGCAAAATTAGCTTCACCAACTGAATCAAATCCTGCATCCGCGCCAATAAGTTCCTTCATTTTTGTATTATTATTTCGAATGGCACCCATATGAAGCTGCATTACCCACTGTTTGCCAGCATACATTTTTCCAAGCTCTGTTAATATGAACCAACGGTAAGCAACCAGTTCATCATTCGAAAGCTGTTCGCCACTCACTCGCTTATTGAAAATAACTTCAATCTCTTCCTTGGTTGTTTCTACATATTCCATTTTTTGAATATCATGATCGGATGCACGGCCGCCATTTTCATGGAAGAAATCAACACGCTGCTGCAATGCCTTTAAGAATCCATCAAGTGAATCAACCTTAATTCCAGAAACCTCTTCTAATTTCCGGGTCCAGCTGACAAAAGTAGGACGCTCAATAAATAGAGCTCCGTCCGGACGGAATGTAGGTGCAATCATAGTAGTAAAGGATTCATCATTCTTCAATAAACGATGGTATTCCAATGTTGAATTAGGGTCATCTGTTGTGCCGATAAACTTCACGTTTGATTTTGCAATAAAAGCTCGTGCTGTGTAATCTGAAGTTTTCAGCTTCTCATTGCATTCATCATAAATTTCACGTGCTGTTGCAGGGCTTAGTAACTTTTCAATTCCAAAGAACATTTTTAACTCCATGTGAGTCCAATGATAAAGCGGGTTACCAATGAGGTTTGGCACGGTTTCTGCCCACGCAGCGAACTTCTCCCAATCGCTTGCATCACCGGTAATGTACTTTTCACCAATCCCGTTCATACGCATGGTACGCCATTTGTAATGGTCTCCACCAAGCCATAATTGGGTAATATTTTCATATGACTTATTTTCCCAAACCTCCTGTGGATCTAAGTGGCAATGGAAATCAAAAATCGGCAGTCCCTGTGCTGCATTTTCAAATAATTTAATAGCAGTTTCAGTATTTAACAAGAAGTCTTTGTCTAAAAAATTTTTCATTCTAAACCCTCCTGAATTAACTTACATTATTGTTATCTGTAAACCCTTACAAATATATTAAAAAAATCTAATGAAACCTACTCTCCCTCTTAATTTGTTTAGTAAACAAATTAATAACAATACAAACTTATCACTTTTTTTTTGTTAAGTCAATTGAAAGATTATGAATTTTTCATAAAACAAAGAGACCTTCCTGCAATAACCTGTTATACTATAATTATAGTAATAAAGCTCGCTCGAAATGGAGGATACACATGATTACCGGTGACGCGGCATACATTAAAAAAATTAATCGTTCAATTATCCTAAGAGAAATAGTCAAAGAAGGTTTAATTTCTAGAGCGGACTTATCAAAAGTTACTGCTCTTACACGTGCAACCATCTCAGCACAGGTAGCAGATTTAATTGACGAAGGTCTAATAATAGAGACACACCTCGAGCACTATACAGTTGGAAGAAAGCCAATTATGCTTTCCATAAACAGTGAGGCAGGCTTTGCTCTTGGCATAGATCTTGATTATGACCATATTTCTTTTACTGTTTCAAATCTTATCGGCAGTCCTGTCAAATCTAAGAGGATTGAAACAAATACTTCAAACTATCAGGAGATCCTAAATCTCTTAATAGAACAAATTAGAATACTCAAAACTGAATACGCTTTCAGTCAATACGGAATTATCGGAATAGTCATAGCAATACATGGTTTAGTCGGAAAAGATGAAACCATTCATTATGTACCACGATTACAGTGGAATACCATAAGCCTTAAATCTGACTTAGAAAAAGAAATCGATATCAACGTTTACCTAGAAAACAATGCGAATCTAAGTGCATTTGCAGAGAGAGTATTTGTGCACCATGAAACAGATAACCTCTTAGCCGCCACTCTTTATTCTGGTATTGGTCTTGGAATGATGATGAACAATGAGTTTTTCCGCGGGCATGATGGATTTGCTGGTGAGATCGGCCATATGATTGTTGTACCGAATGGAATTCAATGCAATTGTGGAAATAAAGGCTGCTGGGAAAGATATGCTTCAGAGAATGTTATTTTCAAAACTTTATCAGAGAAACGGAATATCAAACCTATTACGTACGACCATATTCAACAGTGGCTGGATGAAGGCGATGAAGAAGTAATCCAGATGTTTGAAGAGTTTACTTACTACCTTTCAATTGGCTTAAATAATATGATCAACATGTACAACCCTGACGTACTGGTGCTTGATAGTGAGCTTTTGCGAATGTATCCGAATTCTCTCGATAAAATTAGGGGAAATTTGAATTCATCCATTAGTCATTACCGTTCACTTCAGATTTCTACAATCGGCAGGAATTCTGCTGTTCTAGGTGCTTGTGCGCTTGCAATCAAACATTTCCTAGGTGTTCCGATGCTAAATTTAAACTATCAAATCGAAACCAAAAAAAATGCAAGCGTTAACATTTAATTCGATATTATCTGACAGACCTCCCTTTAGCCAACTGGCTAGAGGGTTTATTTTTCAGCAAAAAGAAGATAGCTAAACTTTCTTAGCTATCTTTTTGGTATGAGTTTTATTTGTTAGATAATCTTCTTGCAGCTAAATCAATTGAAAGTTGTTCTGTACGCTTTTTGTTTAACGGATACAGGAATACAATCATTAAGAATACAAGCAACAGTGCAACTGCAGGTACTAAAGTAGCAAGTGTATGAATTCCTTCTAGTGTTTCAGCTGATTGCGCTTCTGCACCTGCTGTGTAACCAACTGCTGCAATTGCTGCACCACCAACACCACCAGCAACAGCTTGTCCAATTTTACGAGCCATTGAGTAAATGGAGTAAACGGTACCATCCTCACGCAGGCCAGTTAAATACTCATGATAATCAATTACATCTGTAACGAATGCCCAAATTACAAGGTTGAAAACACCATAACCAAACATAGCAACGGTTAAGACCCCGATAAATTGTGTTGCTGTTAAGTCTGGAAGCAGATATAACACACCGTATACAAGAGCAGCCACTAAAATACCAGCTGAAGCCACTTCTTTTTTACCAAACTTCGCAACTAATGGTCTTACCATCGGCATAGCAATAAATACTGCTACTGATTGTAGAAGACCAACCATACTTAGTGATTGTGCGCTTGTAAAATAATCTTTGAATAGATAAACGTTTACTGTACCAATTAACATAAAACAAATCATGAACAATAATGAAATAATAAGGAACCAAATGAGTGGTTTGTTTTTACCAAGACCTTTAACTGTTTTACCTAGGTTTGCTTTAGGTTTATTTGTTTCATCCATCACAATACGTTCAACGGATAATTTATAGCAAGCCATATAACAAGCAAGTGCAAGAACACCGAAAATGATTGCACCTAATAAGAATCGGTTAGCGTCTGCTTTATTATCAACAAACAAAATCATTGGTCCAACAACATTTATGATTAATCCAGCTAAGTTTCCACCTAATGTTCTCCAGCTAGATAATGCAGTACGTTCAACCGGATCAGCTGTGATTACTGAAGCCATTGAGCCATAAGGAATATTCACAGTGGAATATAATGTTCCCCAAATAATATAGGTTACATATGCATAAGCAAGGTAAAAGCCATCAGACATTCCTGGAATATGAACAAACATTAATACACCAGTAATGACAAGTGGGAATGACATTCTAAAAATCCACGGTCTGAACTTTCCATTCTTTCCTGCTTTCCTAGTATCGATAAAGCGGCCCCAAGTAATGTCAGCAAATGCATCCCATAAACGGGCAACTAAAAATAGACCTCCGACCGCAGCTGGATTAAGATGATAGACATCTGTGTAATAAACCATAAGGAAAGCGGCAACTAAAATAAAGAAGAAATCGTTTCCAAAATCACCGAACAAGTAACCTAATTTATCTTTCATCCCAAAAGGCCGTACTTCTTTCCCACCGTTTTGTGGGGTTTCAACTTTTTGTTGTATTGCTCTAGCCATTATTAACCCTCCTAATAAATCGTACTAACATAATTAATGAATTTTAAGATTGCTAAGACATTTTATTGCTTATTTTGTGAATCCCTTTACATAAATACTCATTGTTAAATTTTATCTTCTCGAGAGTGTTAAAACGTTCCAATTAATTTGTTTAATGAACTAACAAATTAACTGTACACATAGAATATCACCGTCGACAAAATCCGTCAATATTTTTTGTAAGCGTTAAATAATTTTTTTTTTCATTTTGGGAGTTTACCATCTTTAAACAATTGAGCTGCTGTGTATATCGATTCAATCCCCTTTAATAATGTGATAGGATAAATTTATAATGGAGATATTTTCAAATGAATGATAAACAAAACTGAGAGGAGTGGAAAAATCATGCTTCAACGTCCAACAGAAAACGAATATCCAGCATATTATCAACCCTACATCCAACTAGTTCCAACCGGTGAGGTGGTACAGATTTTACAGGAGAATCTCTTAGCGGTGGTTAAGCTTTTTAATGGGCTTTCCGAAGAGGAGGCTAACTATCGGTATGCTCCGGGAAAATGGAGTGCGAAAGAAGTACTTGGACATATTATCGATACGGAAAGAATTATGACCTATCGCCTGCTTCGTGTAAGCCGCGGAGATCAAACCCCTCTAGCAGGCTTTAATGAAACAGATTATGTTGAGGCAGCCCAAACCCATACCCTATCGATGGAAGCAATCCTAGTAGACTTCAAAGCAACAAGAAACGCCGCCATCACCCTTATCCAAAACATCCCTGCCCGAGCATGGTCAAACATAGGCAACGCAAACGGAATGGAAATCACCACCAGAGCCATCGCCTACATCATCGTTGGCCACGAAATGCATCACCGAAAAATCGTTGAAGAGCGATATTTAAAAAGGTAACTTTGGTTCCTTTTTAGTGCCATTTTTGGTGCCTGTCACCGCTCGTGGACACTGTCCACCTAGGGCGGACAGTAACAATCTGTATTATGAAAATAAGCGGAGATTTTCCGTTTAGATTCATAATGGAGCTCGTTTCGGAGTATATAAGCGGAGATTTTCCGACTATGCAAAGCAAAATCCCCCTTTTTCGAATTTTTCAAGCCAATAGGCGGAAACCCTCCGCCTATTTAAGCCCTTTTTAATAATAATTACTAAATAAGCGGAATTTCTCCGTCTATTGTTCTGCTCCAGTGCTTAAATCTAACCTGATCTCCAATAAAAAAACTCGCCACTATGGCGAGTTTTACTATTCAATCTGTTCTTTTGTGTTTATGGAAGAGGCAATTATCCCATTTTGGTTCGAGTAGCAGCTGGCTGGTATTTTCTCATCGGTCCATTTTCGAGGACTTCTTGAAGATAGAGGTTTCCATTAGGACTTGTTTTTCTGAGCAGGTCCATGAGGTATGTAATATCGTCAAGTGCTCTATGTGTTTGATGGTTTGTAATTTGGTGTGCTTGCAATAGCGTTAGGAGTTTACCATTAGGAAAGCCATAGTTCTTCCATTTAACTCCCCGCATTGTACAATACCATTTTATATCATTCACTTCTGGGTACATATGATAGAGAAAGCTTCGGTCAAAGGAAGCATTGTGAGCAAAGATTGAGTCGGCACGGTGAAAATACGTTTTAATCTTCCCATCCGTGAAACTCTTCCCTTCTACTAATTCATAGGGTATCCCGTGGATTTGATAGGCACGGTCATAGTTCCTTCTAGCAGAGCTGGAAAGCGGTTCTCTTAAAAAGGAATCTTCTTCAATAATTTCCTGGACTTCCCCGGTATCTGTGCGATAGGAAAACAATTTCAACGCCAGTTCTATTACTTCATCTGTCGTTGGTCCTAATCCAGTCGTTTCTACGTCCACAACTAATCCTAACTTCTCAAATTTACTCATAAATTTCATTCCTTTGATCAAGATATTACTATTATTATAACATCTTATTGAAAAAAGAAGACTTGCCATTTGGCAGGTCTGGTGAATTTTGCATTTAAAGTACTGTTTTCAATGGCATTCTAACACATTGGTAACATTTGGTGCATCTGAATATCCCTCTGTATCGGGTTATCTTAGTTAATCCGATTTTATCTGCGTTAAATCAAATATATCTGCGTTACCTGTTATTGCTCTAATAATCTAGTTCTCACGCATACCTTGTATAAAAGCTTTAATAATGATTTCCAGGCTTTCATCTAAATCTAACGCCATTTTAAATCCGCCCCGCTGCTCTAGTGAAGAAAATCCATGTAAAATGCTTCGGAGTCCTCTTACTGCATGTGTTACCGTGTCCCCTTCTAATCGATAGGCCTGCAAAACGCGAACAGAAAGGTGGACAATTCTAGAACCAGCATGTTGAACATCTTCATCTTCCATATCCGGTGCCATCAAGGTTGCCTCATAAACCCCAGGATATTTCCGGGTAAAATCAACATAAGCTTTACTAATAGATAGCACAGCTTCATCTCCAGACACCCCTATGGCAGATTGAGATAAAGCCTCATATAATTGGTCCAGCCCATAAATCGCCATTTTCTTTCTTAGGCCGGCCAACCCATCAAAATGATTATATAAAGATGGAGGACGAATACCTAATTTTTTCGCTAGGTTTGCCAAAGTAACTTCCTGCATACCAAATTGATTCGCTATCTCCGCTGCTGCTCCCAGAATTTCTGTTAATTCAAGTCCTACCTTTGGTCTAGGTGACATTTTCATAAACCCCTTTATTTCAATTTCTGCTCTAGTCGATTTATAGCCTGTTGCATTTCCCTAAGCGGATTTTCAAGCATTTCACCGTGTCCAACAGCTAGCAGCTTAGGCTGATAATTCACTAATTTCTTTGCACTTACTATAGAAGTTTCTTTACTCCATGTTCCAAAGGCCGGAAAAGGAAACCATGGCACGATATCACCAGCTACAGCAATTCCCCCTCTAGTTTGGTAAGCATCCCCTGCTATCAGCGCTTTTGAGCGTAAATCAATGAAAGACATCGAACCCGGTGTATGCCCAGGAGTTTCAATGGCTGCCAATGATCCAATTAGGTCTCCTTCTTTCAATAGAATATTCGCTCTGGTCTTCAGCTTTTTCGGAACACCGCCCTTAATCGGAGTTTGGTGCTCGTGCTCTTCAAGTGTTGTGTCACCATTCATTATTTTGTTATCCCTCATCGAAATATAAACAGGCACATCCGTGAGTTCTTCCTTTATCTTATCTAGCGCCCCCACATGATCCTCATGTGCATGGGTTAAAACAATTTTTGTGATTGGCTTTCCAATCACTTCCGCCGCCCTAAATATTCCCTTCATACTGTAAGGCAGTGCTACATCAATTAATGTCAATCCATCCTCTTCCTCAACCAAATAACAATTGACGGGAAAGACACTTGCCATAAATGTTACCTGATACAAAAATCCATTATTGAGCATTCTCACCCTAATCGACTCCTTTTGACTAATATTATTAGTTTTATTTTAACTAATACAATTAGTTTTAGCAAGAGTTTTTAATGCCCTTTTCATAAACTTTGTTGCTACTAGTACAATATCCTTATTTAAGGACGAATCTTTCTGAGGGACGGTATGATTAGACCTCAAGACCCTCGATTGAGGACAAATCTTTCTGACCACTCAGTGTGATTTGTCCTCAAGGCCCTCGATTAAGGACAAATCTTTCTGACGGCTCGGTATGATTTGTCCTCAAGACCCTTGATTGAGGATGAATCTTCCTGGCCGTATTAAGATTGGTTTGGTAATCCAAAGGCATTCGAGTCCAAATCAGCTGACTTTTTAAAAAGCCTAGAATTATATCTGTTTGATAACACTAATCTATGCGAAAACAACTTTTTTTAAATGACTTCCTTGTCGATGGTATTTCGCATAAGATGAAGGTTTTAAAGGGAATATCCGAAATGAAGAGCAGCCTCTGTTATTTCTGAAAGACAGACTTGTTAACAATTTGTTCAAATCTTTTTTACAGATATGTGAAATAGTGAGCAAATTACCCTCAATTCAAGATTAATTTGTTATATTAGCAGTGTAGTAAATATCTAAAACATATTTAACAAGGAGATGCTTCAAAATGAATATGAACTAAGTCGTTCATGATTCTGTCAAATCATTTTTAACAAAGTGTGAACTTATCACTACAACCATGTTGTTAACCACAGCTATCATTTATAGTATGACTATCAAATACAAATTAAATTAAATTATTGAAAGAAGGAATTCATTATGTTTAACACTTTTTTAAGAGAAAATAAGATTTCTGCAGCTATTTTAACTGTTATTCGTTTATACCTTGGCTATTCTTGGTTCACAGCAGGATTAGGAAAATTACAGAGTGGTGCATTTGATGCTTCAGGTTTTCTAGCTAATGCAGTAAAGAATCCTGTTAAAGGTCCAGATGGCAACATGGTTTACAGCTGGTATGTTAACTTCTTAGAAAGCTTTGCATTACCAAATATTGATGTATTCAACACCATTGTTCCTTGGGGCGAAACATTAATCGGCTTAGGACTTCTACTAGGCTGTTTAACAACCACAGCTATGTTCTTTGGTCTTGTGATGAACTTCTCTTTCTTCTTAGCAGGAACAGTATCTCATAACCCAACTGACATTTTCTTAGGTTTCATCATCTTAACAGCTGGTTACAATGCAGGTCGCATTGGTCTTGACCGCTGGGTGGTTCCATTCTTACGCAAAACTGTTTTCAAAGGGAAAGAACCTGCAAAACAACATGCATAACAAAAATGAGCCTCCATCACAAAATGATTGAGGCTCATTTTTTATTAATAACTATTATCTTCTTCTCCACCTTCAAAACCTACACGATCTTGGTACCAATTTGTTATTTGGGTGATGATAGCAAATACAAGGAAGAAATTCATGGCCCACACGTTGATAAACGGTGCTAAGCCTCCGAACTCGATGCCATGATAACCTTTCAGTTTCATCACAATCAAGCTTTCAATAAAAATTAGAACAAAACCCAAAACACCCGCAACAGCCATTCTAATCATTTTTCGTTCCCTCCATATCTACCCATTAGGTTTACCGTATTTCAATTATTTCAAGGATATAAATTCGACAATTTTGTGAACACTTATAACCCTATTATAGTTCAATTTTTATGGAAATAACAACACAAAACATTTTGTTTTTTAGAAGTATTAAGTTTTTTTCCAGCGAAATAATGATGTGAAGAATGTCAATATAGAAGAGTAAATGAGGAAGGTATAAAAATTAATAAATATCGTATTTGTGTATTGATTTACCCATGGAAAGTGATAAATTCGTGATGCATGATTCGTGGGTGGCCCACCTAATTTCTGAATTAATTCATTAAAATACACAAACTCTAAGACACACGCAGCAACAAGGACGATAAAGGAGCACAGTACGATAATCCGCCAAGCAGCTTCTTTATAAGAAGCTTCCTTAATTTTTAGAAATAATTCATATCCAAAAAGTCCAAACGTCAGCAGGACAAAGGGAAATAGCAAAATGACTGGATTACCGTTACCTGAAAAGGATTCCGGACTAAATGAAAATTCCTTCACCATTAACATTGCAACTAAACAAAGCAGAAAGTATATAATTAATTGTCTTGATAACATTTTAACACCCCCTATTAAAAGGAATAAGGACCTATTGTTTATATATTCAGCAATCAGAGAGGTATTACAAATGAAAGAACATATCGTAATGGTACTGGAGCAAATTGAAAAAGACTATGATGTGAAAATCCTTTATGCCTGCGAATCGGGTAGCAGAGCCTGGGGCTTCCCGTCGAAGGAAAGTGATTACGATATCCGGTTTATTTATATTCATAAAAGAGAATGGTATCTCTCAATTGATCAGCGGCGGGATGTGCTCGAGGTACCCAAACATGATAAGCTTTCCATACCGGTGGACAAGCTACTGGATTTAAATGGCTGGGAACTAACGAAAGCGTTACGATTATTTCGCAAATCTAATCCACCGCTTTTGGAGTGGCTTCATGCCAATATCGTTTATTACCAGGCATACGATACCATCAAAAAAATGAAAGAGATGGAGAGCCAAATTTTTTCTCCCATTTCCGGAATCCATCATTATTTAAAAATGGCAAAAGGGAATTACCGCGATCATTTAAAGCGCGAGGAAGTGAAAATAAAAAGGTACTTCAACATATTTAGGCCGCTCTTGGCTGCCAAATGGATTGAAACGTATAAAGAATTTCCCCCTAATGGATTTAGTCAGCTGCTTGAAAATCTCCTTCCAACTGGGGAGATTCGAACAATCATAGACGACCTAATCAAACAAAAAATGGCTGGTGAAGTTCTTGCTCATACTCCTAGGACCGAGGTCATCCATCAGTTCCTTGAAAATGAAATACAGCATTTAGAGGCATATGTTAAAGATTTAGTAGTCGAAATACCCGACCCTACTGAACTTTTAAATCAGTTATTTCAAATGACACTCGATGAGGTTTGGGGATAAACCAAAAGAGCGTATTGTTCTTTTTTATAATAAGAAGGATTGAAATTCTCACCAAAAACGAATATTATATAAAAGTTGTTAAAAAACATTCGCCTTTTGGAGGAATCTTATGTTTAACCTTAAAGAAAATCAAACAAATACAAAAACAGAACTACTTGCTGGAATAACGACCTTCTTTACAATGGTTTACATCGTTGTTGTGAACCCAGTCATTCTTGCAGATGCAGGTGTACCCTTCGAACAAGTATTTACAGCAACGATTATCTCTGCAGTTGTTGGGACACTTTGGATGGCATTATTCGCAAATTATCCAATCGCCATTGCACCTGGAATGGGGCTTAACGCATACTTCGCCTATTCAGTTGTTGGCGGCGGGCAAAATATTAACTATGAAACAGCCTTTGCTGCTGTTTTTATTGCCGGTATCATTTTTGTTATCTTGTCATTAACACCTTTTAGAGAAAAATTAATTGATGCGATTCCAGAAAACCTCAAACACGGGATTACAGCAGGAATTGGTTTATTTATTGCGTTTATTGGGTTAAGGCTTACGCATATCATTACTGCCCATCCTACCAATCTAGTCGGATTAGGTGACCTAAAATCTCCTTCAGCAGCGCTTGCAATCGTCGGACTGGCCATTACATTAATACTGATGGTGCTGCGAATCAATGGAGCTTTATTTTTTGGAATGATTATTACTGGGCTCATTGCCTTTTTTACGAATCAGCTTTCTTTTGATCAAGGATTTGTAGCACTTCCTTCTCTTCCTGAGGGATTAATCGTAGGGAATCCGATTACA
This sequence comes from Neobacillus niacini, assembly GCF_023715415.1. Taxonomy (GTDB): domain Bacteria; phylum Bacillota; class Bacilli; order Bacillales; family Cytobacillaceae; genus Neobacillus; species Neobacillus niacini_C. The sequence continues at coordinate 65,111 of NZ_JAMBOB010000009.1, read as the reverse complement.
GCTTTAAGTGATGTCATCGAGCACAGTCTTTATGCCGTTGTTTTTTCATTTATTTTAGTAACAATCTTTGACACCACTGGCACAATGATTGGTGTTGCCCATCAGGCTGGATTAATGAAAAACGGGAAATTCCCGCGTGCACGCCAAGCCCTGCTTTCCGATTCAGTTGCAACCTCAATTGGTGCCATGTTTGGTACAAGTCCAACAACAGCCTATATTGAATCCACCTCAGGAGTTGCGGCAGGAGGGCGAACAGGCTTAACTTCTCTTACCGTTGCTGTCTTATTTATTTTGTCAGCATTCTTTGGACCTCTTGTTAGTGCTGTGTCAGGGATTTCTGCGATTACCGCACCTGCTCTTATTATTGTTGGCAGCATGATGATGGGAAGCATTGCAAAGATTAAATGGAACGAATTAGACGAAGCTTTTCCTGCATTCCTAGTAATTCTGAGTATGCCGTTAACCTCGAGCATTGCAACTGGAATTGCACTTGGTTTCATCAGCTATCCGCTCCTAAAGATTGCCAAAGGAAAATGGCGTGAAGTTCACCCGCTTCTCTTTGTATTCGCCGTATTGTTCTTTTATCAGCTTGCATTCTTACCACATTAAAAAAATGGAGTCCCAACTATACTGTTGGGCTCCATTTTTTGTTAAAACTTATTTGGAAACTGCTTGATAATTCCTTCAGCAAGGAAATCTGACATATGCATTAGATGTTCTTGATTATTGTCTAAGGCTGTTATATTCGCATTCCAATCCTTTTTCAGTTTCGCAACCACACCATCAGTAATCAGTTTTAAATGCATATACATCATGTCATTTAATTCTTTTTTATTATAATTTGGATTTGCGGCAGTTAAAAAGTTGGTAATATCATCTGCATTTTTAAACCATTCAGCATTGTATTTTTTGAGGTCAGCCTGATTCCCGCTTTTCGCTGCAGTTACTACCTTGCCGGCAATTAAAATATGCCCCCTTAACAACTGTGCAAGCTTGTTACCTGCATCCTCTCCATAGAAAGGTTTAATTGCATTCCCAAAGTCATCCTGGTTTTTCAATAATCTTGCCAGTACTTGTTTTTGATCCTCTAGCCCTGCAATTGAACTAACAACAAACTTTTCTGTCCAAAAAGCGTGTTCATTCCAAAGATGCCTCAAATCAACCCTAAGCTGGACAGTTTTCTGAGTTAGTGGCCGTTCTGCGGTTACCTGCTCGACCGGTTTGTTCTCTTCCGCCTTTGTGAAAGCTGGGAAGATTAACACAAATGAAAGAAACAAAGGCATGAATCTAGATAATCGTTTTTTCAAAAAATCATCTCCTAATAATATAGTGAAACTGACATTTTATTATTAGATATTTTAACCATTTTCACTCTTTAGAATAGATTTTTTATCTTCACAAATTCCACATAACTTCTCTATAATTTCTACAAATATTTATCTTATTATAAAGGTAACTTATTTGAGACTTAGGTTTTAGGAACCTTATTCTTAAAAACTTCCCATAATTTGATTGGTACTGAGTGTACCAATCCTTTTTTTTGCCAAAATTCATCTTCACAAATTCCACATAACTTCTCTATAATTTCTACAAATGTTTATCATAATATAAAGATAACTTATTTGAGTCTTAAGGTTTAAGGAACCTTATTCTTAAAACTTCCCATAATTTAGCCAGGTACACGTGTACCTGGCCCTTTTTTATTTAGAACAAATTAAAATGGGTTGGTGCCTTATTTCGGCACCAACCCATTATTTGATATAACTAACTTGATTTCTTCCGCAGTTTTTACACTGGTATAAACCTTTATCTGCACGGTTTAATAACGAATCTATAGTGTCACCTGGATTAGAATTGGTAACTCCAAAACTTGCTGTAAGTTTTCCTGCTCCTTTGAAACTGTGTTTTGAAACAACCTCTCTTAAATGCTCGGCAAGCTTAAGGGTTTCTTCGCCAACTGTATTCGAGATAATAATGAACTCTTCCCCGCCCCAACGTCCAAATAGCTCTCGATTGGTAAGCTGTTGTTGAATGATTTCCGCCAACTCTACCAGAACTTCATCACCCATTTTATGCCCATAGTTATCATTGACCAGCTTAAAATGATCAATGTCAAAGAAAATAACGGAGAACCCCTCTTTTTTATATCGAAAAGCCTTGAGCTTCTTTTCCAGCCATTCATCAATCAATAGACGACTAGCAATTCTCGTTAATGAATCATAATAAGCGTGCTTTTTAAACATTTCGAGGTCAGCATACGTCTTAAATACATGCTGAGCATAATAGAGAACGATAATGTAAACAAGATTGGCAAAGTAAAATTGACCTAACGAATCAATGGATTCTGAGGATAGGCTATTGATATACATAATTCCCATAACAAACGTTGTAAGAAAAATAATGATAGAATAATATAACCCTCTTTTTGTTCCTAAAGTTAAGAAAAAGAACAAGGTTATAATCGGCATCCAGATAATAAAATCTCCGAGAGACCCGCCTGATACTGCCATATAGTTGCGGACAGCGTCAAAAAAAGTCGTAACATGATAAAAACTGACTAATGCCAAATTGGAGTACTCAGCAAATTGAATAAAAAGTCTTTTGTATAATAAAAACCAACTGATGATAAACCAAATTGAGAGAGTATTATTAATGATAAAATCAAATTCAAATATGGCATCACTATTTTGTAAAAGTGTATTAGAGATGAGAGAAATAATAATACATGGGACAACCCAAAGATAAATACGTATCTTAAGCTCATTTAGTGATCCGAATTTTTTTAACATGGTATTTTTCATCTCCCCACTAGGAAAAAGTAGTGCCTTACATAGGACACTACTTCTAGTAACTATTATATCAGAGATATAATACGGAAAACTATATAGGATTCACAAGTAATATTAACCTAGCATCTATTATGATGGCCACATGTGAAACCGGTCTTTAGTTTCATGAATTTATACATAACATTTGCCTGTCTGCCCTTTTTTGTACAAGGATTGATTTTAGACCGAAGGCAATCCATAAATTGTTTATCACAGTAACAAGGGGATTTACCACGTTTCAGACATAAATCATGTGTGTAACAGCAGGAATCTACATCATTGATAGGTGCTCCTGGACCGCTGCAGCCTGGTCCGCACCATCTGTATCCTGGGAAAATACAGAGCGAAAACGGTCTTTTTCTACAACTCATATTTTTTCATCTCCTTTTATATAAAATATGAAATTGCAGGATAATGGGGACATGCTCGTATCACGGATTGTTGGAAAAAATTGGGTGTAATGGAGTTACATGCTATTCTTTTTAAACATAAAAAAAGGAAATCGGAAAGATTCCCTTAAAATCCAAATAACTTTTGAAAAGCTTTCAATGCCCCAGGACTGCAAATAGCAGCAAAATGATCCCTGAGCATCATTTTTGCGTCATTCCTATCTATAGGACTTTCATCCATTCTATGATTTTTTGCCCAATAAGTCATAGTTTCATAAGAGGTACTGCTCCATCCGTTTTTCTCACCAGCAGCATTCGTCTTCTCTATGGTTCCCGCAACACATATATCCATGGAACCCTGCAGCTCCAGCAGGGCGTTATCAAATACCTTCTTCTTTTCTTTATCCTTCATTCCTGCCTCTACTCTCAATACTCTCGTGTCTATTCCTTCATTCTCCCTAATAAGCGCAAACAGGTCTACAGCTTCTCTTGACATCAGCCCATCCTGATTCCGATGTTCTACCGATAGAGGAGATCCCAAAATAGCACGATAAAAAGGTAACAGTTCCGTAGATAGTAAGACGGATTTCTTTTTAACAAATTTACCGTATGCGGCTGCTCCATCTCCCGGAAACTTTGCACGCCACATCCATGGATCCAGATCAGAACCTGTATACCAATGTTCCTTCGAAGTTATACTGTCAAGCGAAGGATAATCAGGGATGAGTTTCGCCAATGGCAGAAATCCAAGCTCTCTTATTACTTCTATAGCCTCTTCATATGTATGAACCTTATAATCCTTCATCTTACTCCGTCTCCCCAAAAAAGTCTGTCGACTTCATTTCGTAATTCTGAAAGTAAATCAAAGGTAGACTGGCTCCCCAAACTTTCTACCACATTCATGTAGTACCACTTCTGTTGTTCCTTCCCTGCATTAAATCTGCCCCAAACCTCTTCGCCAACCTGTTCATAATCTCGTATGATGGACCGAATATTATGTAGTTTATCTGCACATACAACAATTCGAATTTCCTCCGAAGCACCTTTTAAGAATTCAATGGTATGCTCCTTCCTATCCTTCCATGGAAGGGATTTATCGGGTTCTGAACTGCCTGCAACGATTTCAGCAATTTTTGTTCCAAATTCCCTTTTGATGTCTTCTAGTGTTAGTGCCGTATCCTCTACGGTGTCATGTAAGATTCCGGCTGCAACAATTTCCTCACTGTACCCGTTCTTTACTAACAACATCCCCACAGCCACAGGGTGTGTAATATACGGAATATCTGTATTTTTCCGATATTGTCCTTCATGAAACTTACTAGCTAACTGAAGCGCCTTTTCAACGATATCCATATCGACCATCCTCCCATTCAAGTAACTCTATTCTTACCTTATTTCCACAGCATATAACATTTATCCTTCATCACCTTACTTGAAAGATTATTTCAATTTAAAAATGTGTAATTTGTCCAATCACATAATTTGTACAAGCATATTTTATAGTACAAGGTGAAAGGGGGGATATGGAATGTCAAATGAAAGAAGACGTCGTGATGATGATGATCGCAATAAAGTAAGAAGAGTTGTTATTGATGCAGAGGAAGTTATTATCCGTGCTGATAGAGTAAGAGTTGAAGGCGCTGATGACAGAAGAAATGATGACAGACGAGATGACAACAGAAGATGTAGAAGAGACCGATTCTGGTTTTAATTCTATAAAGGGATAATTACAATTCCCGCAGGCTGGTGAGATAAATTGTTCTCACCAGCCTTGTTTTTATTTCACCACTATTCTTACTAATATGGTAAATTAATGAAATAGGATGTACAGAAAGTAGGGATGCTGATGATAGAAAAATTTCACGTTTATATGTCCACATTCCATCAAGAGAGAATAATTAGAGTGTATCTGCCTTTGAGTTACCACGAAGCTAACAAAACCTACCCAGTCTTGTATATGCATGATGGCCAAAATGTTTTTGAGGATGAAGGTGCCATTAAGGGAGTATCTTTAGGATTAAAGGATTACTTAGATGAAAACAAAACGGAAATAATTGTGGTAGCCATTGATTTAAATCCTGAAGGAGAAGAACGTATTAATGAATACTGCCCATGGGTAAACGGAGCAATCGCGCAGGAAATAATCGGCCACAATAGCTCTTCAGGAGGTAACGGTGAACAATACGTAGACTTTATCGTAAATGAACTGAAACCTTTAATAGACGATAAATACCGAACTCTTAAGGAACATACTTCGATGGCTGGAATTTCATTAGGAGGTCTTATTTCTACCTATGCGGCCTGCAGGTACCCCCATATTTTCAAGCGAATTGCAGCGATATCTCCTGGATATTATCGCAACCAAGAGGAAATCGAGGTATACGTCAGGAAATCCGATTTATCTGCTATTGAGAGGTTTTATATGGATTTTGGTACGCACGAAATCAGCGATGATAGAGAACTAAATAAACAGTTTACAGAAATGATTCACTCTATCTATGAAATTCTGAGTAGCAAAATTGAAGATACCCGCTACCGAAGTATTCAAGATGGTGAGCACAATTATACTTCATTTAAAAAAAGAATTGGTGAAGTATTAACTTATTTATATTCTGATCAATGATCAGAAAAGGTATGGCTGAATGCCATACCTTTTTTACAATTAAAATGGTTTTAATATCATTAACGCTATAATGATAATAAAAATAATGTTTGCTAGGTGTTCATATCTAAATAGGATTTTTGATAAACGATAATATTCTTCAGGGATTTCCTCACCCTGATGAGATGCTAATAATGCCTTCACTGGCTTAGACCTTGGTGATAATAAAACCGGTCCACTTGCGAGTGCGATTAAAAAGAGTACGAGACTTGTTCCATACCAGCCCATTCGGAACAGGCTTGGATTCATGAAGCCCATTATTAAACCTGTGATGAGTAAAAGTGTACCTCCCACCATCACAAATATATGCAGTTTATGTCTAACAGCATAGGAATGCCTCAATTCTGACATTGTCTTTCCCGACTTAACAACAGTCGTAAGGATAAAACCTGGCCCCATTCCTATAATTGCCGAAAAAATATGTAAAACGACGATTATTTTATAGAAAGTCATTTAATCAACCCCCATTATTTAGACAACATTATTTTAACATACTGGTGGTTAAAACAGTTTTAATGTACTTAATCTGTCAAAAAACTTTCTTTTTTAAAGTGGTATACTATAGATGTACATTGAACGAACAGGGGACAAAGCATATGAGTAAAATTGTAAAACTTCTATATATTATTATCGGTTTTATTGCCCTTGGCTTAGGAGTTTTGGGCCTTATTTTGCCAGTGTTACCGACAACTCCGTTACTACTACTAGCATCCTACTGTTTTGTAAAAGGATCTGAACGCTTTGAGATTTGGTTCAAGGGTACCACTCTCTATAAACGCCACTTAGAGACCTTTGTAAAAGAGCGGTCGATGACGTTAAAACAAAAGCTCACGATTTTGTTATTCGCTGATGTGATGATTGCAATCCCATTCTTCATCCTCGATAGTTTAATAATCCGTGTCATGCTCGTATTGATTGTTATCTATAAATATTATTACTTCATCAATAAAATAAAAACAATACGTGAAGCACCTACAGATACATAGACAAAAACCTTGCCATTTTCAAAATGACAAGGTTTTTTTGATTACGCTTTTTTTCTAAAAGCTGAAAATAGAATTAAGACGATGAGCATCCCTAAACAAACAAGCATGCTAGCTCGATTTTGTTCACTGAATGCAAATGCCACACAGCTTACACTTAACGCTATGGCAGTAAATGAGGTAACATATGGAAAGCCCCAAACTGTAAAACTTGGCAGGTTTGTATAGGTTTTGCGAAGCTTCACTTGCGCTAAACAGATGCTAATCCATACCACTGATACCGTAAAACCTGGAATGGCCATTAAATACCCAAAAACACGGTCAGGCGAAAAGTAGGCAACAAATGTTCCTCCGATAAGGATGATTGCGCTAAAGATGACGCTGTATAACGGCACACCGTTCTTAGAAACGTATGAAAATAGTTTCGGTGCTTCCCCTTCTGCTGCTAGTGAATACATCATACGTGTACATCCATATATCCCAGAATTAGCTGCAGACAATACAGCCGTAATAAGGACAAAGTTCATGATATGTGCCGCTCCATCAAAGCCGACTGCAGATAACACTTGCACAAACGGGCTTGCTTGGCTGCCGATTTCATTCCAAGGTATTAATCCGCAGATGATTAGAATCGGTAGTGTATAGAAAATGACAATTCGCCAAATGACTCCTTTTATAACTTTAGGCAATACCTTCTGGGCATCCTTCGTTTCCGATAAAGTTAATCCAATAAGTTCAGTGCCGCCGTATGAGAAAATAACAATTAATAAGGCAGAGAAAACTCCAGACCACCCCTCCGGGAAGAAACCATCGTGTTGTACATAATTGTGTAAATAGTCACTATCATTGCTCGGGATGATTCCAAATAAAATACCAGCTCCTAATACAACGAATAAGACAATCATGGTAATTTTTATTCCTGCAAACCAGAATTCAAACTCCCCGTACCGTTTCACATTCATTAAATTAATAGCCACAATGAAAATAGCACTTATGAAACTTAAAGACCACAAAGACAATGAAGGAAACCAATATTGCAAAAAGCTTCCCGCAGCGATTACCTCAATAACACAAACAACTAACCACATGAAACAGTATAGCCAACCGATAACAAAAGACACATTTGTTCCAAATGCCTTATGAATAAATCCTTTCATATTTACTCCAGGAAAAGCGATAGCCATCTCAGCAATGGCACTCATCACAACAAGAAGCAATAAGCCTGCAAACAAATAAGAAAAAATAACCGCAGGTCCTGCAATCGAAACTGTTTCAGAGGTACCCTTAAATATACCCGTGCCGATTGCTCCCCCGAGTGCCATCATACGAATATGACGAGGCAATAAACTTTTTTGTAATTCCATCATTGCACTTCCTATATTCTATTTCGGATAATAAAAAAGCCCCTACTGATTATCTAGCAGGGACAAATAATATAGGTTATATTATAGTAGAATAGTTAATATTCTGTCAATTGGAATCTGTAAAAAGGCTGCGCTTTTCTGTTTTATTCATTCAAAAGTTAATGCATATGCTTTAACGATGATTCCGTCATCTGCTGGTTCAAAGTCATATTGCGGTAATCTTTTAAAACCAATTTGCTCATATAGTCTCATTGCATTTTTCATAAATTCGCCCGTATGCAGCCCAATTGAATGGTGCCCTTTCTCTTTTGAAAGCTTAATACATTCAGAAATTAAGGCTGTAGCCACTCCCTTCCCACGTGCGCTTGGGGAAACGGCAAGCATTCGTATTTCAGGATAATCCACCACTTCAACATTCCCTTCATAGGCATCTGTATCTGCCGGGAACAAAGCAACGCTGCCTAAAATGTTTCCATTGACTTCGGCTACAAGTAGTTCAACTCCTGTTTCCGTATCGGCCGTAGATGAAATGGCCTGCTTCAATGCCTGCCAATGGCCCTCCGGGATGATGGCAGCATGCTCTTCGTAAGAAAGTACTCTTTGTTCTCGAATATATGGTAATTCACTTTCTAAAGCTTTCCGAATAATCATTCTCCTTCTCCCTCCTTATTGTATGAGAAATTTTTCTTCCTTCTTACTTAATTCTTGGCGGTTATGCGAAGAAAGAAGTCCTGAAAGGTCGGGTCCTTTTGGCAAAATACCATTATGCCCCTTTTGATCATTGCTTGCGATATGATTCGATAAATGATAATGCTTTTTAATCGCATCAAAATCAGTGGTATCACCAAAACCAGGCGTTTGATATAAATCTCGTAAATACCCCCAAAGATGTGGGAAATCAACTATTCGATTTCGATTGGTCTTAAATGCAGAGTAATAGGCAGCATCGAAGCGAATTAATGTAGCGTATAGCCGTACATCAGAATCGGTAATAAAGTCTCCGTGTAGGAAACGTTGTGTTGAAAGGCGCTTCTCTACTTCATCTAATCTAGCAAACAAAGTATCATAAGACAGCTCATACGCTTCCTGAGATTGAGCAAATCCACATTTATACACACCATTGTTCACTTCATGAAAGATAACATCATTTAAGGCATCAATTTCTTCACGTAAGGATTCAGGATATAAATCTGGCGCATTTTCCTTATGAAAGGCCGACCAGACTGTTTCCAAATAGTTTGTTAGTTTAAAATAATCATTGTTCACAACTTTTTGTTCCCTCACATCCACGATGGCAGGAACTGTTGGTCTACCCGAATAACCCGGATCTGTTTTCTTATAGATTTCACTCATGTAGCGAATGCCTAAAACAGAGTCTACCCCGCCTTCATCTAAAGAAAATTCCCAGTCTACATGTGGAAGTTTTGGCCGCATCGGACTAGCCGTACCTAAACTAATTACCTCTTCTAACCCAAGAATTCTACGGACAATCACCGAACGATGTGCCCATGGACAGACTGCTGACCATAGTAATCGATATCGTCCTGCTTCAACAGGCAGTTCACCTTCCCCATTGCCAAACGGTGTATTAAAGCTATTTTTCTGCCGGTTAAACGACCCATCAGATTTGATTTCTGCCGCAATACTTCCCTGCTTCTTTGTTGTCATTGTATCCACCTCTTTATTAAGTTTGTTCATTTTAAATGCAGCACCCTATGTTCATCATCCAAATAAACACCATTCAGTTTCATCGCTTTTTCTTCAATCCCAAATACTTTAAATCCTAATTTCGTATATAGTTTCTTTGCTGGTTCATTACTTGAAACGACTGATAAATTGATTTTTTCAATGGCATCAATCGATTTTGCTTTATTGATTGCCTCTGTTAGTAATGCTTCCCCCACACCTGCCCCTTGTTTCTGGGGAGTGACATACATCGCAAAAATGTTAGCACGATGTTGTATTTTTTCAGCCTTCTCTTGTAAAAGCGTTACTACACCAATTAGCTCATCACCCTCAAACGCCCCAAAGGTATAATTACCTTCTGTTTTAAAATTACTTTCAACCTGAGCAATGGGATTTTCCCTTTTCACCGCGTCTTCATAACTCGTCAAAAATGCTTCTGGAGCTTGTTTCAAGGCTTCTAATCTTAGATCCCAGTATTTTTCTGCATCCGAAGAGGTAAGTTGTCTAATTTCCATGTGACACTCTCCCTTTATTGATAAATGGTATAACTAATATATTACTAAAATTCAAAAAAGATAGACAATAAAATATACTTTTGGTTTATGGCTGGGATCATTGGATAGGAAACGTTCGTGCTTACCACTTTCCTCCATTTATATAGTTTTCGGTCACCATAGAGCCCTTCAATTTTAGATTAACCTCAAAAAAAAGAGGCTTACCGCCTCTTTTCACCTAAATTGATTTATCCGTCGCTTCCGGATTGCTTCCATATTGATTTGAACTTTTTGGGTTCCCTTCTGTAATCACACGGTCAATATCCAGATACGGTTTACCACGCAACGCTTCATTACAAATAATCGTATCATTTTGAGTTTCATTATTCATTCTAGCTACCTCCAAAGAATTCGTCATTTAAAGGTAGTATGTGTAATCTTATCCAATTATAAAGTAAAATAGTAAAAGTAATTGGATTCTTTTTTAAATCCTATTTTTTCATACAATCTTTGAGCTGTCAGATTATCTTCACCTGTCTCTAGTGACAATCCTTTGGCACCTGTTTCCTCTGCAAATTCAATGGCTGCTTGAATTAATTTCTCGCCGAAACCCTTTTTACGAGCCGATGCATTTACATATAAATCATTAAGGGTCCATGACCGTTTCATGCTAACAGAGGAAAAGGTCGGATATAGCTGAACAAAGCCAACCGCACTCCCTTCTTCAAAAGCGATAAAAACGACTGATTCCTCATTTAAAAATCTTTCTTTTAAAAAAGACTTGGCACCTTCACTATCAGACTCCTGATGATAGAAAACTCTATACGAATCAAATAGCTCTGTTAATGAATCTAGCTCATCTATTGTTGCCTTTCGAATACTCACGGTAGTTCCCCCTTGATAAAAACTATGAATAGTGATGGATTAAATTTTTCAAAAGAATATTTAATGAAGTAAAACGGAATCCCATGGACTGAGCAAGACTGGTATTCACCGACCATGCCCCTGGCAAGTTATAGGGAGATGGGTCACCATCTTTACTTAAGATAGCTCTAGTTCCAATTACATCCTCAATGAATCCGTATAATTCGCTCAAACTGATATCTTCCTCAGATCCTGGATTAATCGGTCCTTGAAAATCAGACTTCGCCATACTTAATAAAAACGAAGCGGCTTCCCCTGAGTCGATAAAACTATATCTAAAATCAGGATGTTCAATGAACATCGCTTTTCCTTCTTTCACATGCTCCACATGGAATTTTAAGCGATTGGTATAATCGTCTTTTCCAATAATAATCGGAAAACGGATGGCAACCACTGGGAAGTCTGCATTTTGAAAAAGGATTGCTTCAGCAGCACGCTTTGCTTCTTGATAACCAACATACCCTATGTAATCTCTTCTGGATTTTAGTATTGGTGTGTAAGTTAATGGATTGAAGTTTTCTTCCACATGCTTGGTCCCAAAATCATAAACTGCCTGGCTAGAGGTAAATATATACTTCTTAACTTTACCATCCAGTGACTTTAGCGAATCAAGGGCTTCTTGAGAGGAATAGCAGGTTTGATCAAAGACCACATCCCATTTCTTATCCTTAAAAGCTTGATCCAAAGATTCTGCATTTTCTCGATTAATAATTAATCTAGTAACTTGACTTCCAAAGGAATCAGGCGTCAAGCCTCTTGTCGCAATGGTTACCTCTACCCCTTCATCTAGTAGTAATTGCACCAATCTTTTGCCGACAAATTGTGTTCCCCCGAGTAATAAAGCAGATTTCATAACTATCTCCCCCTTTCATCATCCTATTTTCTAGAATACCTTAAATTCCCAGTTAAGTGATACTACTATTTTGTGATAAGTAGGATTGAAATAGGGCTTTACCTACACCTAAATGTAAGTAAAGCCCTAGTTTCCATTTCAAGATTAATTAAAAGGCACCTGCCATGATTAACAACTGTTGTAGACCCGCAAGAGCAAATCTCCCGATAAAGCTGTAAGCCAAAATCGCAATGATTGGTGAAAAGTCAATCATACCTAAAGGCGGGATAAATTTTCTAAAGACAGACAGGTAAGGATTAACAAGTCTCCCTATCAAGAGACCAACTTTACTTGTTTGAAATTGCGGGAACCAAGATCCAAAAATATTAATCAAAATTAACCAATAATAAATATCATAGATATAATCTGCTACTATCATTATATTTGTGCCCAAATTTATTCTTCCTATCTATAAAAATTTTTTCTTACCGCTACCTGTACATATACGTATTATACTCAATAAGGTTTCAAATATATCTATATTTTTAACATTACCGGCTTTATTTTTCAAAAGCGTGAAGAATCTAAAAAGTCCAGAAAGCGTTCATCCCCTTCACAGTTTCAAATTAGTATTACTAAACTATTAAAGATTCGTTGATTTTACTAACTTTTAGGGGGAATTTACTCCGATATACTATTAGAGAGCCCTTTTACATTTATTTTGGGCATACTATCTGTTACAAGGATGCTAAAAGGCATCCTTTTTTGTTTGAAGTTTTTTGAATGAAAAAGAATGATTTTGAATTATTATGATTGATTTTTTTTGTTTCTAGTTGTAAAATGAGGGTAGAAATAAATTATGAAAGCGTTTTAGGAGGCAGTAATCATGTTAGAGCCAGAACGCCATCAAATCATATTAGAAGCATTAAAAGTAAAGAATTCTGTTAAACTTCAAGAACTCGTGGAATTAACAAATTCCTCTGAGTCCACAATCCGAAGAGATCTTATACAGTTAGAACAAGGAAAATTTCTCAAGAGGGTTCATGGGGGTGCTGCACGGCTGCAAGGAAAGCTCCAGGAACCAAGCATGACTGAGAAATCCTCCAAAAACCTTCAACCAAAACGTCAAATCGCTCAGTATGCTGGAAGCTTAGTGGAAGAAGGAGATTGTATCTATATGGATGCAGGTTCCACTATATTCGAAATGATTCCTTTCCTTCCAGAAAACATCGTGGTCGTAACAAATGGACTAACACATGTAAATGAACTACTTGAAAAAAACATAAAAACATTTTTAATAGGTGGATATGCGAAACCATCAACAAAAGCCTTAATCGGGCGCGGGGCATTAGATAGTCTAGAACATTATCGTTTTGATAAATGCTTTATGGGAGTAAACGGAATCCACTCACAATTTGGCTATACCACCCCTGACCCCGAAGAAGCAATGGTCAAAGAATTAGCGATTTCATTATCACGTGAAGCATATGTGGTTTCAGATGAATCAAAGTTCTCGGAAATTGCTTTTGCAAAAATTGCTGACTTACACTCAGCAGCCATTATCACAAATGAATTAGACCCTGACACGCTGGAGCAATATCACAGTAAAACAAAAATTAAGGTGGTTACATCATGATTTATACAGTTACATTGAACCCATCACTTGATTACATTGTAGAAGCAGACCAAGTCACACTTGGTGAGTTAAATCGAACAAAAAACGAATCTAAATTTCCAGGTGGAAAAGGAATCAATGTTTCTCAAGTTTTAAAAAGATTAGATGTTGATAGTCACGCTCTTGGATTTTTAGGTGGTTTTACCGGTGATTATATCCAAGGTTTCTTAACCTCACACGGTATACACACCGACTTTGTGAGAGTCGATGAAGATACAAGAATAAATGTAAAAATCAAATCTGACAAAGAAACTGAAATTAATGCAAAAGGACCTAACATTACAGAAGAAAACTTTGCAGCCCTGAAAGCGAAAATCCGCGAATTAACAAGTGAGGATATCCTTGTGCTCGCTGGCAGCATCCCATCGACTATGCCAGCAAGTACGTATGAAGAGCTTGTCAAACTATGCAATGAAAATAGCACAAAATTTGTGGTTGATGCGGAAGGAGAATTACTGAAAAAGGTTCTTCCCTTACATCCCTTCTTAATAAAACCAAATCATCATGAGCTTGGCGACTTATTTAATACCGTTATTAATTCTTGTGAAGAGGTTATTCCTTATGGCAGAGAGCTTGTTAAACAAGGTGCCCAAAACGTGATTGTCTCTCTTGCCGAAAAAGGAGCAGTCCTCATCAATAAGGACATAGCCTTAATCGCTACGAGCCCAAAAGGTGATGTAAAAAGCTCAGTGGGTGCAGGAGATTCCATGGTGGCCGGTTTTATTGCAACTTATGAAAAAACGAAATCGATAGAAGAAGCTTTTCGTTTTAGTATTGCAGCTGGCAGTGCGACTGCCTTTTCCATCGGATTATGCACACGAGAAAAAATGGAAGCCTTGCTCCCTCAAGTACTAATAGAAAAGACAAACCCAAGAGGAGAATGATGATGAGGATTACAGAGCTATTAACAAAAGAAACCATCAACCTTTCATTAACAAGTTCAAGCAAGTCTGGAGCAATTGAAGAGTTAGTATCGGTTTTAGACAATGCGGGCAAGTTAAATGATCGTGCTGAATATAAAAAGGCCATTATTAAAAGAGAAGAACAAAGCACAACAGGTATTGGTGAAGGAATTGCCATCCCCCATGCCAAAACAAACGCTGTTAAACAGGCAGCGATTGCGTTCGGAAGATCAAAAGCGGGTGTAAACTATGAATCTCTTGACGGTCAGCCTTCTCATCTCTTTTTTATGATTGCAGCAACAGAAGGGGCAAATAATACACATTTAGAAGCACTTTCTCGTCTTTCAACGATTCTTTTAAAAGATGAAGTACGCAAACAGCTTTTAGAAGCAAGTACAGCTGATGAGGTATTATCCATTATTAATTCTCATGATCAAGAAGAAAAAGAAGAAGAACAATCCATGGCTGGCAAGAAAGAATTTATTGTAGCTGTAACAGCTTGTCCGACGGGTATTGCCCATACGTATATGTCTGCTGATTCACTAAAAGCGAAAGCGGCAGAAATGGGTGTTGATATTAAGGTTGAAACAAACGGCTCTGGCGGTGCAAAAAATGTCCTAACAGCAGAAGAAATTGAAAATGCTGTGGCTGTTATTGTAGCTGCTGATACGAAAGTTGAAATGAATCGTTTTAATGGCAAGCACGTCATTGAAACAGCGGTTGCGGATGGGATTCGTAAACCAAAGGAACTAATCGAAAGAGCTTTAAAGCAGGATGCTCCAATTTATAGCGGCACTGGAAAGTCTAGTCAGGAAAGCGAACAAACTGGCAGAGGATTCGGTTCCACTATCTATAAGCACTTAATGAACGGTGTTTCTAATATGCTTCCGTTCGTTGTCGGCGGTGGTATCCTAATTGCTATCAGCTTTATGTTCGGTATTAATTCAGCAAATCCTAATGACCCAACCTATCATCCAATTGCAGAAGCATTAATGACCATTGGCGGCGGAAATGCCTTTGCGTTAATGGTGCCAATTCTAGCAGGATTTATCGCCATGAGTATTGCCGATCGCCCAGGTTTTGCAGCAGGTATGGTTGGCGGAATGCTCGCTACTAGTGGTGGAGCAGGTTTCTTAGGCGGCCTTGTTGCAGGTTTCTTAGCCGGTTATTTAGTAGTTGGTTTGAAAAAGGTACTTGCTGGTATGCCTGCATCCTTAGAAGGAATTAAAACCATCTTGTTATATCCTTTATTAGGGATTGCTTTAACCGGATTCATTATGTTATTTGTTGTAAATAAGCCTGTTGGCGCGTTAAATACAGCTATATCTGAGTGGTTATCTGGTTTAGGTACAGGAAATGCTGTTTTACTTGGAATTATTTTAGGGTTAATGATGTCTTTCGATATGGGTGGTCCCGTTAACAAAGCTGCCTATGTGTTTGGTACTGGATTATTAGCAAATGGTGTTTATGAACCAATGGCTGCGATTATGGCTGCAGGTATGGTTCCTCCATTAGCCATTGCAATCGCTACAACAGTATTTAAGAAAAAGTTTAGCAAACAGGATCAAGAAGCTGGAAAAGTAAACTACATTATGGGATTATCTTTTATCACTGAAGGAGCAATTCCATATGCAGCAGCTGATCCACTTCGTGTGATTCCTTCTGTTATGGCTGGTTCAGCTATTGCAGGTGCTTTATCGATGATGTTCAGTATCGGACTTCGCGCCCCTCATGGTGGATTATTCGTTATTCCACTTGTAGACGGCAGCTGGTTGCTGTATTTACTAGCAGTTTTAATTGGATCCATTGTTTCTGCAGTATTAATAGGATTCTTGAAAAAGCCCGTGACGAATTAAAAACGAAAAGCCCAATTTCCTTTTTTATCGGAAATTGGGCTTTTCGTTATTTTACAATTGCTTCTGTTTGAAGATTTAGCAGATGACGAACTGCATGGGCAAATCCATCTTCGTCATTCGATTTAGTAATGATGTCTGCTTTTTGCTGCACATGAAGCGGAGCATTTGCCATTGCAACAGCAGTATTTGCTACCTCGAACATAGCAAGGTCATTTCCGCCATCACCAAAAGCAATAATCTCTTCAAATTCAAGATTCATCATTTTCTGGTATCGCAATAACGCTTTTCCTTTATGCGCTTCGTTTGAAGTAATTTCAACATTATTTGGGAATGAAGAAGCTATTGAAATAGCAAACTTACCCTCAAGCGCCTTTTTAACCCCTTCGACTTTTTCTAATTCATCATGATGGGTCAAGGCGATTAATTTATAGATTTTCAACTGATCTTTTTCAAGGATTTCATCATAATTGAATTCTTCAAAGAGCGTATTGAGCTCTTGTTTACTCTTTTTATGCAAGGGTGGTAACGTGGATGGAAAGCCTCCATAATTGGTATAGACTAAAATCCCAACCCCTAGTCCCTTTAAGATTGGAAACAGTTCTTTGTACGTATCAATCGAAATCGTCGCCTCAAACAGAAGCTCTCTTTTTTCTGAGAATAATACAGAACCGTTGACACAAAAAATAGGAATCTCTAAATTTTGTAATGCATCTATTTTAATGACATCTGCATAAGCACGGCCCGTGTTCAAAATAACAGCGTGACCCTGTTCATGCAATTCATTGATAGTTTGCAGGTTTGCTTCAGATATCTCATGTTCAGAATTTAATAACGTACCGTCTAAATCGATTGAGAAACATTTCATGTAGTAGTCCTCCTATCTATCTCAAAGACTACTATATCAGATATTTTAGGAATAAAAAAAGTTTAAATTTGGAAGGTACATCGGGACATTAGTTTGTGGAATGTCCCTGAGTCTTTTCATTTTTTCTTTCCGTTAAAATATCTTGAATGATTTCCATATGAAAAGCTGCCCATGCTTTCTCGCGAAAATGGATCAACACACTGATTCCTAACGTAAGCAGGTAGACGATACAAAAACCAGCCCAAAGCCAGGATCCATCCTTGAATAGGTAGGAAGCTAATTGCTTCGAAAACAGTAATAATAACCAGGGAGCAGAAGATACCAAGATGGGAATAATGCCTGAACCGTTGTATTCTTTTATCATTCGATAATGGATTAATTGCAGTGTATGACTATCTAGCGACTGATATAGACCTTGAATCTCTTCAATTTCTTTAAATTCCTTAGTATTTCTTATGATATCGCCATTATGGACTGTTTTTTTCACTCGTAGAAAAACTTTGTGAGCATCCCCTTTTAAAGAAAACAACACCTGCACATCCCTCCCTATATTTAGGATTTCCTAGAGGACTATTCTTTTATTACAAATTAATAAAACTTTAATTCACTATTTAGGGCAGGAGTTTTCGCAATTTTACAATTTCTATACGACTTGTTATGATTATCCATGATAGGAATTTTACAAATGATAAATTTATGTTTAGAAGGTGTTGTTAATGCCAGATTGGTCTTATCATCCATTAAAAAGACTTTTACTAGATAAAATAAGGCCGAAAACAAGCCGAGAGTTTATTCATAAATCAATGAGCACCATTGCATCCGTTCCTGGCGGCCGGAAACTAATTGGTTTTTTAGGACATATGAAACCTCCGCAGGAATTTCAAAAAGAATGGAACCAAATTACATTTCCGTCTCCCATTGGATTAAGCTGCCACATAGATCCTAATTTATCAGGCATTAACGCCTTCCAAGAGTTAGGCTTCGGATTTATCGAAATTGGACCAATCGTGCTGAAAGAACCTAAAGCAGTAATAGAACCCAGAGTGGAAAATAGCATCATTCTGTTTTCTGAGCATCAAGAGAAGGTTCCACTAAAGCTAGTCATTAAAAAATTAACAAGCCTAAATTTTAAAGTCCCTATATTCGCTAATATAGATGAACAGGTTATCAAAAATGAATGGGATATAATTGTGCAGCATTTAATGCCTTTTGTGGATGCTTTTATCGTAACAGCAGAACAAGTGAATTCATGTCTAGATAAAGGGTTACAATCTTTGAGGCGTCCCGTTTATCTATCACTTTCTTCTGATGAAATAGGAAAACTAAATGATTATACAGGTATTAGTGGAATCGTTGTAAATGCCCCTCGTCAAAAGATGGACAGCTGCTGGTATGAAGCTTCTAATGCCAATGAATGCCTGGAAAATTGTATTAAGCAGGTTAAAGATCAATATCCCAAGCTTACAGTCATAACCTCTGGCGGGGTGGAAACTCCAGAGGAAGCTTGCGCTTTGGTTCGTGCCGGTGCAGATTTAGTGATGTTAGCAGAAGGCTATGTTCATGCAGGTCCAGGATTACCAAAACGGATACATGAACGTTTATTATATGAAGAGGCTCGCTCTATTCCTAAACAAAACTGGTATTGGTCCTTTCTATTTGGCCTATCCATCCTATTTGGCGGAATTATTGCCTTATATTTTGCATTTACGAGTATTATCCTCCCCTATGATGAAAACTTTATCGGTATAACAAGGGCTGATCTCCTGCAGTTCAATCCGCTCATCTTGGCTTTTATGTCACATGACCGAATGGCGTTAGCTGGCACCATGATATCTGGTGGAATATTGTATATCCAGCTTGCACGTCATGGAATGAGAAATAACCTGCATTGGGCAAGGGTGGCTTTTCATAGTGCGGCCATCACGGGGTTTATTGGTATATTTCTTTCAATCGGTTACGGTTACTTTGATTGGCTGCACGGTTTATTTTGGCTTCTCTTATTGCCGATATATTTTCTTAGTTTTAAAGAAGGAAAAAAAATCAAAGGTTTCCCCTATTCCAATCATGGACGTAATGACAAAGCGTGGAAATATGGGCTTTATGGACAGCTCATGTTTATTATTCTAGGATTTCTGATAGTTGTTGGAGGCATAGTGATTTCCACAATAGGGGTATCGAAAGTTTTCGTGTCAACGGACTTAAACTTCCTGTGTATGTCACCTCAAATGTTAGATAGTATTAGTAACAATTTGATTCCCGTTATCGCCCATGATCGGGCAGGATTTGGCAGTGCCCTAGTAAGTGTTGGTTTGCTTATTCTTATGCTTTCTTTGTGGGGTTTTAGAAAAGGGGAACGATGGATTTGGAATACCCTTGCAATTGGAGCATTACCTGCCTTTATCGCTGGGATTGGAACGCATTTATATATTGGATATACAACTTTTATTCATTTACTTCCTGTTTACTTTCTAGTCTTTTTATATTTGGTAGGATTGGTATTGTCCTACCCTTTTTTAAAAAGGAAATAATAAAGCCGTATCGACAACTCGATACGGCTTTATTAGGTGATAAGTCAGAAGGTAATTATTCTCCTTCATTAACGATAATTTTATATCCTTCTTGCTGTGGTCCATTTTCATAAACTTCTCTTGATACGATGTAGTAGGTTTCTTCCTTCTCGTCAGTGATTACCATTTCACTTGGGCTCTTATCGACGGCTGCAGCATCTAGGCTGAAATAACCCATCCCTAACATTGAAATCTCAAATGGCATGTTCTTTCCCTCTTTTCTAGTTTTATTGCATTTTACCCTTTTTAATGTGAGGGTACAAGCTAAAATGTTTGAGTATTATGAAACATTTTAAATATCTAATACGTAAATAAATGGATAGTTCAAACTAGGAGGGATTGCAATGAGCGAAAAAGGATGTATTAAATGCGGGTCTAGAGATGCCGGCCAAAAGGAAGTTGCCGTGACCGGAACAGGATTATCGAAACTATTCGATGTTCAACACAACACATTTATTGTTATCTTCTGTAAAAAATGCGGGTATTCCGAATTTTATAATAAGAAATCATCCACTTCCTCCAACATTCTTGATTTATTTTTCGGGGGATGAGTGAAATATATATATACATTAGCAGGAAATTCTCCGCCTATGAATTCTTATACCTTCACAAAATCGATACGGAGTTGGCGGAAAATGGTTTTCAAACTTCTTATTGAATAAAATTCATAATAGGACCGTTTTGGTCCTATTATGAATTTTATGCTTAAAAGCCGATATAAAAAGGAAGCTGTTTCTCATCTAAGCAATATTCAATTCTTTGCCTAAAGTTATTCCAGGTTATCATGTCTAATGCTTCTTCTAGTTTGAAAAAGCCTACTTCAAGACTCTCTGGACTGGTTGTTAATTCCCCGCCGGTGGGCCTTCCTAAAAATAAGGTATTACAAATAGAAGCGTCGATATTTTGAAAGATTCCACAAAACTTAATAACCTCTATATCTATCCCAGATTCTTCTTTTGTTTCTCTAATCACCGCATCTGTCAAGGATTCCCCTTCTTCCACCTGACCGCCAGGCATTTCCCATCCTCTGCGTGGACCCTTAATTAGTAATAGCTCATTCTTCTCGTTTAAGACAATTGCTGCCGCTGAAACAATATGTTTTGGTACTGCCATTTTCTCTCCTCCACTCTGTTCTCTATAAGAATAAACTAATTCAATTTCTTGAATTTGTCATTTACCTTTCAAGCATACTATTACATGGAGGTGTATAAAATGCCAAAAAATAATCCTATTGAATATACTGGAAAGATTCTTAATCAAAGGAATCAACTAACAGGTCCTGATGATTCAGGTAAGGCAACGTATCCTGAACGACCGAAGAATGTTTCTATACAATCTGCCAATAATAAAAGTCGTTAGATGTATGGCTGTTGCAAACTATCATTAATTAATAAAAATAACAAGAAGCCCCTCTTTTTTGAGTGGGGCTCCTTCGTATTTTCAGGACAAGATTTTTATTAATATTTTCCTTTGTATGGGGAAAAATATTTATTAAAAATGACGTAAGGGGGCTTTGTATGGAGTCATTTATGGAGAATTTAGATTTAAACGCTAAGGGACTTTGGTTGCCAGTAACATTGGCAATTTTTCTACTATTGTATGCCCTTTTTATGCCTAAGAAGGAGATTAGTTGGCGGGAACTTTATATTACAATTGGTGTGGTTGGGTTTTTAACTTGGATAGCAGATAGCATTTTTGCCAGATCTTTTAATTTGGTTGATTTTGGTGATCCTAAGATTACAGGACTAGGTGAATTCTTAACTTATACCTTTGTTCCTTCATCACTTTCAGTCATTTATTTAAACTACCTAAATAAATCAAATAAATGGAAATTGGCAGTTATATTTACTGTTATTTCCTTTTTGATTGAATGGGCTGTTGCAAAGGTAGGATATATGAAACTTACTCATTGGAATCACTTGTTTAGCATACCAATATTCTTTATTGTCTATAGTTACATCCTACCTTTACACTGTAAAATTATTAAATGCACTCAAGATTATTGAACTATATAACTCCAAAATAATCGTATAGAACCGAACCGGACACACACAAATTAAATAAAAAAAGTAAGCAACTGATACCGAAACCAGTTGCTTTTTCTATTGCGATTTTACTGTTTTCCCATTTCGTCTTCCTATTGAAAACCATTTAGCGTACTTACTTTAATTACAAAACAATTTATAAAGTATTATAAACTATTTAAGTTATTCACAAAATTGTAATATATTGATTATTCAATAAAATGATATCGTTTTCAAAAAAAAAAAAAAGAGCAGGAGGCATGGATAATGAAAATTAATTTTAAAAGTCTCACAACCCAGGTAATTCTGGGAATTCTCCTTGGTATTTCAGTCGGTTTATTTTTTCCTGAGATTGGCTCACAACTAAAGGTCATTGCAGATATTTTTATTAAACTAGTAAAAATGGTAATTGCTCCCATTATATTCCTGACAATCGTCATTGGTATTGCTGGTATGGGAGATTTAAAGAAAGTGGGTAAAATCGGCGGGAAGGCGTTGCTCTATTTTGAAATCGTCTCTACTATCGCTCTAGCCATCGGTATTATGGTTGCGAATGTTATTAAGGCAGGTAAAGGGATTGATGCGGAAGCTGGAAAAGGTGATATCACCCAATACACAGAAAAAGCGGCTGAAACTAGCCACGGGTTTATGGATTTTATCCTATCAATCATTCCTGATAGCTTTATCGGTGCCTTTGCTAAAGGTGAACTTTTACCAGTGCTCCTTTTAGCTGTTTTATTCGGAATTTCTTTGGCTCACTTAGGTAAAAAAGGAAAACCGGTGATTGAGTTTTTTGAAAAATGTACGGATGTTTTCTTCGGCATCGTGAATATCATCATGAAAGTTTCTCCATTCGCAGCATTTGGTGCGATGGCTTATACAATTGGAGAATTTGGAATAGGATCATTATTGTACCTTGGAAAATTAATGGGCTCTGTTTATCTTACAATGGCTCTTTTCATTATCATCGTTCTCGGTGGAATTGCTAAACTGTTCGGTTTCAGTATTTTTAAATTCATAGCATATATAAAGGAAGAAATCCTGCTAGTGGTAGGAACTTCATCCTCTGAAGCGGCACTGCCAAAAATGATGGAAAAGCTTGAGAACTACGGCTGCTCAAAGCCTGTTGTTGGATTAGTTCTTCCAACAGGCTATTCCTTTAACCTTGATGGAACCTCCATTTATCTTTCGATGGCTGCATTATTCATCGCACAGGCATATGGGGTGGATTTATCGATTTGGCAGCAAATCACGCTTCTTGCCGTATTGATGTTTACATCAAAGGGTGCCGCTGGTGTCACAGGATCTGGATTTGTTACATTAGCAGCAACCCTAGCCGTTTTCCCATCCATACCTGTGGAAGGAATGGCACTTATTCTCGGAGTTGACCGCTTCATGTCAGAAGCACGTGCTATCACAAACCTCATCGGAAACGGAGTAGCAACCGTCGTCATCTCCAAAACAGAAGGCGAATTCAAACCCGTACACCAAGTACAAGACAAAAAACAAGTTACAGCTTAAACCTAAAAAATGTGAGCCCCTCCGGCTCACATTTTTTCATTCCTTCCCCTTTCGTTCACTGTCCGCCTGAGGCGGACAGTGTCCACGGGCGGTGCCTGTCACCATATAATAATTACTACAATTAACATTTCTTGCTATTTACCCATTCTCTCTCTTTTGATACCCTTATATATAGTGCTAGATTCATAGGTTGAAGAGAGTTTTGTTCTCTTTTGATCTTGTGGAAAGAAGGAATTTTTATGAAGGTGAAGTTCCAATGGAAGTTTTTGTTTCAAATTTTTTGGTCGTTTTTTAAGATTAGTCCTGTTACGTTTGGCGGGGGTTTTGCGATGATCCCTTTCATCATAAAAGAAATAGTGGAAAAGCGAAAATGGTTAACGCATGAAGACATTACTGATGTGATAGCTTTATCTCAAACGATTCCAGGAGCGGTTGCGGTGAATTCAGCTACGTTTATTGGCCACAGAATTGGCGGGATAAGAGGAGCAATAGCTGCAATGATTGGCGTCTCGCTTCCTACATTTGTAATTGTTCTGTCTTTAGGTATTTCTTATTTCTTCATCCAAGATAATCCAAAGCTAGAAGCCGCATTTATTTCCATAAGAACGACAATTGTAGCTATCATTGTCTATGCAGCAATTAGAATAGCCAAAACAGCGATTACCGATAAGACCACATTCTTCATTATGGCTGTCGGTGTTCCTATACTGTTTTTCATCCATCCCGTTGTTGCCATTTTTCTTGGAGCTATTACTGGATTAGTGGCTGTGAAAATTAAAAAGAGATTAGGCTACAATATAGACTTGCATAAGAAAAAGAAAGTTGATCCAACGACTGATCCTGACTATTTCATGGGTGCCGGAATTTAAGAACGAGGAGGTGCTTACTAGTGATATTATGGGAACTGTTCCACACATTTTTTATTATGGGTTTTGTCTCATTTGGAGGGGGCTATCCGATGATCCCTATCATCGAAACAGCAGTCACTGACTACGGATGGATGACTGCAGAACGGCTGACAAATATGATTGCAATTGCTGGAATGTCACCTGGCCCAGTCGCTGTAAATAGTGCAATATTAGTAGGATATTCTGCTGCAGGTATCAAAGGAGCTCTCGTCTCTGCGATGGCCATTTTACTGCCCTCGCTGATCTTAGTCATTCTCGTTGCTGCTTTATTTATTAAACTCCATCATAATCCAGTGGTTGAAAATATTTTTTATGGTTTAAAGCCTCTCGTAACAAGTTTAATCATTTTTGCTGCACTTAAATTTGCTCTAGCCAATGACCTGATTACCATAAATGTCTCATTCCGTTCCATCAGCTTAGTTGCTATCTTTGGACTATCTCTATTTGCCCTATTGAAGCTCCGTTGGAATCCTGTCTATGTAATCATACTTTCTGGGTTGGTAGGTATAGCCCTCTATTCTTAATAAATCTTTTCATGAAAAAAAAAGTGGCTCGGCCACTTTTTTTAAACTTACATATTTACTTGACTAAGCTTATCCTTCTTTAATGTATAAAAATAAACCGGTCTCCCAATCCCATATGTTAGTGATTCTTCCAGGACACCGAGTTGTGTTAGATATTTCAAATACTTTCGGACTGACACCCTCGATATAAGAGTACTTTCTGCGATATCATCTGTTGAAAAAAGGCTGCCTTCTTTTGATTTAATCACATCTATGATAACTTGGAGCGTACTACTGGTTAAACCTTTAGGCAATTCTATGATTAATTCCCCAGATGGCCTTTGATCCGAATGAAGGATTCTCTCATCTAATTCTTCCTGGTTAAAAATTCGACTTTTTTCAAAAAAGGCATATTTCTCTTTATATTTCGCCAAGGCCTGATTAAACCTTTCAAACTCAAATGGTTTAATCAAATAATCGACTGCCCCCAGCCTTAGTGCAGTTTGTATTTTTTCTGTGTCTGCTGCAGCTGTAATCAGAATAACATCGACCGCTATTTTTTGTTCCCTAATAAAATGCAGCAGTTCGAGACCATTCGCACCTGGCATATAGACATCAAGTAATAGGAGGTTAACCTGCTCCTTGCTAAGAAAATCCCTTGCATCCCTTACGTTATGTACAATTCCAGATAAATGAAATCCCTTCATCTCTTTAAGATACCGCTTATTAAACTCCGCTACCATTGGATCATCTTCGACGATTAGAACCTTAATCATGATTCCCCCCCTTTGCCTCGTATGGAATTCGTATATGAATCTCTGTTCCTAGTAAAACTTTTGAATCAATGGTCCATTCCCCGCCTAAGTTTTCAATGCTTTTTGAAACGAGATAGAGACCATAGCCACGATTTTCCCCTTTTGTGGAATAACCCTTTTCAAGAATCCTTCTTTGAATCTCCTCTGGAATTCCTGGCCCCGAATCCGAAACCTCCATTATTAAGCATTTATCCGAAAAGTGGAGAGTCACTTCGAGTGTTTTATCGCTGCAATTAGCCATCGCTTCAATGGCATTATCGATTAAATTACCAAGGATGGTGATTAGCTCATGGGTAATCTTAGGGTCTGCCGGCTCAGGAATGACAGCCTTTGCCTCCATCAAAAGCTCCACATTTTCTTCCCTGGCATAACTTAATTTCCCCATAAGAAATCCAGCTAGTGCAGGATCTTTAATATGCTGAGCAATTGTACCAAGTTCTTGATTTTGGTGACCCACTAAAGTACGAATAAAATTAGATAGTTCATCGTAGGACTTCATTTGGACCATTCCGAGAATGACATGCAGGCGGTTCAGAAACTCATGAGACTGCGCACGAAGTGCTTCCGCATAGGTCTTCACACCTGTTAATTGCTCCGCCAACTGCTTGACATCACTCTTATCCCTGAAGGTTGAAATGGCCCCAACCACCGTGTTATTTACAACTAATGGAACCCGATTCACGAGGATGGAAACACCGTTAATAATTTGTTCTTCATCCAGTTCTGGTTTACCTGTCTCAAGAACTTGATTGAGTCTGGTTGATGGTAAAAATGCATGAATTTTCATTCCAACTGGCTCTTCAGATAGTCCTGCCTTCTGAAAGATATGGCGTGCTGTTTGATTGACCAGTGTAATGGTTTGTTCATGATCAACGGCAATGATACCCTCATGGACCGATTGAAGCATCGTACTCCGTTCTTCAAAAATCTTGGCAATGGCAAAGGGTTCAAGTCCAAATAGGATTCTCTTAATATACCTTGCTAGTAAAATCGCACCAATGACTCCAACCAGTAAGCCTAATACCGTAACAGTAAGAATACTTCGATGACTTTTGCCCAGAACGGCTTCGACACTTTCAAGTGAAATGCCGACTGCAACCACACCAATCTGGTCACCGTTCACATTAAAAATGGGTGTAAAGGCACGCAAGGATTCACCCAGTGTACCACGTGAGCTTGATACATACTCTTTCCCTTTAAGCGCCTCCTTTTCATCCCCGCCTACAAAATGTTTTCCGATTTGTTCTGGATTAGGATGTGATTTCCGTACTCCGTTCATATCCATGACGACAATAAACAGCATGTCCGTAGCATCTAAAATATCCTTTGTATAATGCTGAATCTCGTTGGTCTTACGTTCGTCCTCCAATGCTTCGATAACAATATGAGAAGTGGCAACGGACCTCGAAACCATCATCGCTTTTTCTTCCTGATGTTTTCTGATATTTTTACTGACAGTACTACTTATTAAAAAATCTGTAATCATTAAAGATACAAGTACCACTAAACAAACAAAGAAAATGATGATTGTGGTTAATTTAAACGTAAAACGTTGAGTTTGCATCGTAAAACCTCCGCAACTAAAACAACATGCTCTATCTATTATTGTAGCAATATTTAGACTAGGAGATTAATTATTTTTTCAAGAAGTTTTATTAATACATTGACCGGAGCTCTCTACTATTTTACAATTCGGTCACTCCCGTAACTCTGCATTGACCGAACACCTACTTCTTTGTTAGCTTCGGTCACTCCAGTACCTCTGCATTAATCGTAATTTCTTTTCTATTTTTAATAAGAAGCATACATGCAGCTACTACTGTTCCAAACCAGATAAGGAAAAATAGGAATGCACTAATTGGTAATACTGAGAACATAAAAACTGATTGCCCCATTGCAGTTTGAATGCCTATCATAACAATCATAAGCAGCCAAGCAATACAGCCAGAATGAATCAGTTTTTGTTTAAAACTCTCATTTATCCGAGCCTTTTCCAAAAGCCAGGCAGGTAGAAATAATGTTTGCAGTGCATGAAATCCAATTCCATGTAGTACAATTACATTTCCATTCCCTCCCGTAAGCCGGTCCTAAAGAAGAATCATCCATAGGCCTGCAATATTCGCTGCTAAAACCGAGATAAATGCATATCGAATCCCCATAATTAACAAGGGGCGTTGAGATGGCTTTTTCAATCGGAAGAAATGGACTGCAAGTACTACCGCCAAGATTACCAAAACAAGTGAAACAACTCCAAATAGGATTCCAGCAGCCATATCAACAACAGTTCCTTCACGAGAAAATCTCGGACTGATTCCTCTAAAGTTTTGAACAGTTTCAACGGTATAAGAATATAAGCTTGTTAGAATAAATAACCACCGGACCGCCTTCCTTTTGGCAGTATTAAGCATTGTCAAAGGAAGGATGGCAGCGATTGATAAAATATAAATACCGATCGCTGCATTAAAAGAAAAGGCATCCTTCACGTTTCCTTCAGGTAAAATAATCGAACCTCGAAAATAAATATAAATGGCTATTCCTGCCGAAAGTATAAATCCAAGTAGACCTGTAATGACCAGAGCTCTTTCACCTTCAAAAACCCTAACGGTTGTTTCATTTTCAATTTGACTTGCTTTCGCTAACTTTGACATATACTAACCCTCTTCCAATATATTTATTTATCAGTCAATAAATAACTAGTTAAAAAAAATAGTACTAATTTTTTTCAGTCAATAAATAATGTTTTAATAAAATATATTTATTTATCAATCAATAAATAACGCTTTAAAAAAAGGAGAGCATTTTGCTCCCTATCAGCAGTTTTCATGGCCAGGGGTCAACTGGGGTAATTTCAGTACTTCTGCTAGCGTAATTAAGAGTCCCGTTCCAATAAACTGAGAGGCTGTTCCCTTGGCATTGGGAATGCCTGCATTTTCAAATTTCAAAGTTAGGGATTCAAAAATTTTAAGAAATAAATGGCTGACATGCTCTCGAATTCCCGGTTCAGAAATGGCATGTGCCTGCATAACCATCAATACTTCATCACGCTGGGTTTGGATAATTTGTTCAAAAGCATGCCCCATTGTTTCGATTAATTGATCGGCAGGTGCTTGAACTTCAGCAAATGTGTCATAGATGCGGCCAAATGCCCGGTCAATAACCGCCTTAAATAGTTCTTCTTTGTTTTCAAAAAAGTGAAATACATAAGGCTGTGTCACTCCAGCTGCCTTTGCCACCATTGCAGTTGTTGCCTTATAATAACCCCTTTCAGCAAAGACTCCTACAGCGTTTTCTATTATGATTTCTTTCTTGTCTTCTCGGACTGCCACGTTTGCTACCATCCTTAAACTTTATTTATTGACTAATAAATAAATGATATTTAAATGCTTCAACTTTGTCAATAGATTTAGAGGAAAATTGTAATTATATGTTAAGGTATTTATAAAATGAAGAAACGAAGCAGATTAGCTTTGAGTGAAAGGGGAGTTAATGATGAAAAGAATGTGTTATCAATGCCAAACTGAAATGATCATAGATTGTAAAGTAAATGTTGAATATGACATGTCTGGAATAACGATTAGTCAAAAGCGTAAAGGACTTTTCAAAAATTTTTCCGCAAAGACTAAAGCATCTGTATGTCCAAGTTGTGGGTATGTAGCCTTCTATATTGATGAGTACAAAAAATTCAATAAATAATTTTAGCGAACGAGAGTTTTAACAGAATAGGCGTAACATAAAAACGCTCAAAAGACTAATTATCTCTGAGCGTTGTTAATTGTTATTAAAAATCAGTTTCCATATTCATTTCCAATTGTGATTTTAATTCATCCTGCACTCGCTGCTGTTCAGCTATCGTTACAAGTCCATAATAGATATTATTAATCATCTTTCCTTCTGAGTGTAATACCAGCTGTTCGATGTTCCTTCCAGCTTCTTTATAGTTCTTTTGGATGCTAATCATTTCTTCAAAGGTAAGATTTGTTTTGACATTACTGCCAATCGCATGGAAGATATCTGGTGCTTTCGATAAACTTGATAGGCTTGCTCCCTCTTTTATCACTGCTTGAATTACTTGACGTTGACGTTCTTGACGGCCGAAGTCTCCATTCGGATCATCGTATCTCATTCTGATAAAAGTTAGTGCTTCATCGCCATTTAGGTGAATCTGACCGGTAGGAAAATCAACGCCTTCCATTGTAAAAGCAAAATCATTGTCGACATTAATTCCGCCAACGGTATCAACAATATCCTTAAAACCCTCCATATTGATTTTCACATAATAATCAATCGGAAAATCAAGGAATTTCTCTACCGTATCTACCGCCATTGAAACACCTCCAAAGGCGTAGGCATGGTTTATCTTATCCTCTTTTCCCTTACCAACAATCTCTGTTCGTGTATCCCTTGGAATACTCAGCATTTTTACAGAATTATTGTTTGGGTTTACTGTTAGAACTATCATTGTGTCAGAACGACCTTTATCACCTTCACGCTCATCCACGCCCAGCATTAAAACGGAAAAAGGTTCTTTCTTTTTTAAAGCTTCCGTCTGCTTCACCTTATTTGGTTTGTCTTCAAGCGGTTCATGCATGGTTGCAACCGCCTTATTAAAAGAATTATAAACTGTAAATCCATAGAGTCCGCCCACGATTAGCATTATAAATAAAAATAATCCAATTATATTTCGCCATTTTGGCCTCAGCCTTTTTTTCCTTCTCATTTTATGGTCTCCTAAACAAGCATTTATAAAATAGGTTACCAAAGAGTTGTGTCAATAGAATTACAGGGACATGTCGATTTATTGTTATTTCCTTTACATATATGCTGGTATTTGTTGATTAATAGAAAACAGTGAAAATCCATATCGACAAAAAATTTTCTGGGAAATAAGCAGAAGTCCGTTCATAAAAAGGCATGAAAGAAGTTTTAAACAAACGTTTGGTTAAATTGGCCTTTGTCGCATTTTGTTGATTAAGTTATGAAAATTTAACTGCCAAAAAAAGCATTAATAGTAAAAGCCTGAATCGATAACATCGGTTCAGGCTTTTTTTCTTGCTTAACTAATGCACTCTGTTGAAATTGTATGATGAAAATCTTCAAATAATTAGGTGGTGAATTTTCACTCCCTATTCAATCATTCAATTATCTCCCTTGATACATTTGATGCCATTGCTGCCAGGTACCGTGTGGATGCTGCTGATGCCATTGGTGCCAAGGGACGAATGACATATGTGGATGCTGCTGGTGCTGGTGCTGCCACTGCTGCCAGGTACCATGAGGATGCTGCTGGTGCCACTGCTGCCAAGAGCCGTGTGGAAACTGTTGGTGATGATGTTGTTGGTGATGATGTTGTTGCTGTTGATGATGTTGTTGCTGTTGCCACTGTTGCCATGTACCGTGTGGATGCTGCTGGTGCCATTGCGGCCAGGATTGACCAAAATGCATAAAATTCACCTGCCTTTAAATGAGTCCTTAATAGCTTATGTACAAGTGGTTTTGAAGTTTGTACAAATACAAAATTTAGGCTCGGCTTGGATGAGAAAAGGCGATCCTTCTTATTGAAGCATTGCCCCTTTAACTTAATAACCCAAGTAATTGCTTTGCCAGAACCCTTTATCATTGCAATTAATTCAATAATAAGTGCAGCAAAAAAAGCCTGTTGAATTCAACAGACTTCTTTAAATGAATAGATGTTATTTACCGATAAATTCCTGAGTCCAATAATTGCCTTGTGAGACATACCCAACGCCGATATAGTTGAAGTTCGGGCTAAGGATGTTCTTGCGGTGACCTTCACTATTCATCCATGCTTTGACTACTTCTTCAGGTGTACGCTGACCCATCGCAATATTTTCACCTGCATAACGATATGAAATTCCATACTTTTTCATCATATCAAATGGTGAGCCATAGGTTGGGCTTGTATGGCTAAAGTAGCCGTTCGCAGACATATCACGAGATTTTTCATGTGCCATTTTGCTAAGTGTCAAGTCTACTTTAAGCGCGGGTAAACCATTGTTCGCCCGTTCTTGATTGGTAAGGTCGACTACTTTTTGCTCATAGGCACTTAAGGTACTTGTCGTTTGTGGTGTAGTTGGTTGTGTAGCAGTCTCAGACGGTTGCTGTACGGGTTGCTGCTGTACAGGTTGTGGTGTAGTTGTCTGAGCAGGCGGCTGCTGTGTTGGTTGACTTGGTTGTGTTTGGACAGGCTGTTGTACAGTTGTTTTCGGCACTGTAAATCCTAAACTAGCAAGATATTTTTCTATCACACTATTAATCTCATTTATATTTGATCCTTGATAGACATAGACCTTTTCCTGTACCACTGGTTTAAAGGTCGCAGCATCTGCTTTATTCATTACTGGATTGGCCATTACCAGAGCCGCTGCAGCTACTACGGATAAAAGTACTTTCTTGTTCAACATCTTTCGTCCTCCTCAAAAATAACTCTTATTTGCAAATTCATCGTACCATATGATTTTTGTCATATTTAAGGAAGGATTTTACAGATATAAACACGAATAATCCTCTTTACTGCTACTATCTTTCATTTCCACTTACACTATTAGCCTTTGCAAATATTTAGTAAATTGAACTGCCCTATATCCAAACCTACTATTTTATTGAAAAGTTACCAATAATTATAGTAAAAAAGAGAATTGACAGCATTCTAAAAGAGGAACATTTTTAACAAATATTTCAGAAGAATAACAGTATTAACAGAAATATTATTCGGGTAAAAATGATATCTGTTAAAATAGAGCAGAAAATGACAGGATTTAGAAAAGGACGGTTGTTAAGATATACATAGGGAGTGAGCGATATGGGATGGGTAGAATCATTACAGAATGCAATAGACTATATGGAGAAACATTTACTTGATGCTATAACAATCGAAGATATAGCGAGGCAGGCAAATGTCTCGGAATTTCATTTTCAACGTATTTTTTCTGTGCTTACAGATATAACTGTTGGTGAATATCTTCGTCGCAGACGTCTAACTCTAGCAGCACAAGAACTTTCTACTAAGGATAGTAGAGTTATTGATGTCGCCCTTAAATATGGCTACGACACTCCTGAATCATTTTCAAAAGCTTTCCGCAGGCAGCATGGAATAACTCCTAGTCAAGCACGTAATTACACGGGAAAGCTGAAATCTTATAACCGCCTGAGCATTCAGGTAAATTTGAAAGGAGCAGAACCTATGAATTACAAAATTGTGGAAAAAGAGAGTTTTAAAGTGGTCGGTGTGAAGCGGGAGTTTTCCTGTGAAAATGGGGAGAATTTAGCTGGGATTCCTAAAATGTGGGATGATGTCCATGTGGATGGAACCAATGATTTATTGTTTCAGTTAAATAATGGTTCAATTAAAGGTGCCCTTGGGGTATGTGTCGACAAACGCGAACCTGGTTCTCCGTTAATGGATTACTGGATCGCAACCGCACATACTGGCAAAACTCCAGAAAGTCTTATGGAGCTAGAAATACCTGCTTCAAAGTGGGGAGTATTTGAAGTACATGGTGCGATGCCTGATGCTATGCAAAAGGTTTGGAAGCAAATCATCTCAGAATGGTTCCCTTCTAGTCATTATAAACATGCCGGTACGCCCGATTTAGAAGTCTATTCAAATGGAAATCCATCAAGCCCTGATTATTACTCTGAAATTTGGATCCCTCTTAAATAAGCTACTATACTAAATTTGTTACGATTGTACATATTTAAAATTTATAATAAGCCGAAAATATACAAGTTTTTATTCATCACTTGTATATTTTCGGCTTATTTTCTTTTCAATAAATATATTGCTATAAGCATGTTTTAAACATTAGTGCCTTTTTTGAGCCTCTTTTTATGTTTTTTATAAACAATCTGCCAAGAATCTCCATACAATGATGTTGTACAACCTTTGACAGGAGGTGGATTTCCTATGAGTCATCATTGTCACTGTGGCATTTTCGGAATTTTCCTTGGATTTTTAACAGGTCTGTTATGGCTGCTGTTCGCTTTATTGGGGTTCATTTTTGATTTCTTTGTATTAATCGGTCTTGGAGGAGTTCTTGGAAATATTTTAAACATTCTAATTGCGTTAATCGGCTTCTTAGCATTTCTTTTCTTTGGATTATGCCTATTCAAGAAAGCATGGAAATCTTGCAAGTAGGCTATTCCAAACGGGTAGTAGGCAGTTGCCCAAATAAGCATAGCTTTATTTTCCAAAAACAAAATAAATACACTTGGAGTAGAAATTCCAAGTGTATTACTATTTAATTAAAGTTATTTGACCTTCCCTTACTAAATACCAAGTCTTTTCGTCGGTATACACTTAACACAACCCCGATTAGTATGGCATTAAGCAAAGTAGGCATTAAACCGTAGCTAATAAATGGCAGGGACATTGATGTCAATGGGAAGAATCCAAGTACCATACCAATATTGCTAATCAGCTGGATACCATAAAGGGCAGCCCCACCAATAAGGAGTAATTTTCCATAAGAATCTTTAATCTTTGGGTGGATAGCAATCATTCTAACTGCAAAAAGTGAGAGAATCACAACGAGTAAAACTCCAAATAGCCAGCCGTAGGAATACGTAAAGCTCACAAAAACGAAATTTGTATGTGCTTCTGGTATAAACTCTTTTATTCTGGGTTGTCCAAACCCGCTAAACCAGCCAAACCAGCCAGCATTGGCCATGAGTTCCTGACTCTTTAGAATCATGAATCCTGCCCCATCTGAATATTTTTCAGGTTCGATAAATACCAACAATCTTTCTAACTGATAAGGCTTTATAAATGGCCAAACAATTATGCATGTTAATATAATGGAGCTAAATGTCCCAGTTGAAATGATCCATTTTACCTTTTTACTAAATTTACTCCACCATAACATTACAAATACCATCACAGAATAGAGGTAGATGGTTGAAATACTCGGTAAGGCAAGAAAAAGCAAGATTGGGCTGAGAAACAATAATAGAAACTGCCAAATCCTAAATTTTTCATTGTTGAAAAACGAAGCCCAGGCAAGATAGAAGAACGGCAAAGCCATCAGACTTTCAATTGTAATGGGTCCAAGCTTTATTAGTTTCAGCCCATTGATCATAGTGTTAGAGAAAAAAGCCAAGAACACGAGCAGCAAAATTCCTATTGTGTAAAATAACCATCCGAGACTTCTCCATTTTCGATAATCAACCAGCATTACACCCACTGTTGCAGTAACTCCAAGGACGACAATGAGAATTTTATAGATGATAAAGTGCGAGTCATTCATATATCCAAGAGAGAACATCGGAAGGAAGCTTAATCCCATCGCTGCAGCTACAAGGAAAACCAGCCACCAATCCACCTTTGGGCGATGCAGCTTGTTCATCTGGATACCCAGTTTTGTCGGACTTCCCATTTGTTCGACGGCCTTTTCTTCCGCTTCACTCTCTGATAGTCCTTTCTCCATCCATGTATTTTTTGCTTCCTTTAAATGATAATTTAGCTCTTTTGCGACATAGGCCTTTGCTTCCTTTGATTTCATTTGATCAGTGACTTCATTTAAGAAAATCTGCTTTTTATTATTCGCCAATGATCGCTCACCTCTCTAACAATTCTTTAAATACAAATCGTCGTTTTGTTCGCTTTTGTTCAGCTTTGTTTAATAACTTCCTGCCTTTATCCTTTAACCAATAATATTTAGCTCCCGACTCGTCCCAATTTGTATCGATGCAGTTAGACTGCTCTAAACGATGTAACAGAGTATACAAAAAACCTTCGTCCCCCTCGAATTTCTGAATTCCCCTGCCTCGAAGAAGTCCCGTTAATTCATGCCCGGTTTTTTCTTGAACAAGAAGCTGCAAGATGGCTAGAAGAATTTCCTCATCGCTTACTTCCAATTGGTTTATTTTTTTGTGTATTGCCTTTTGGTGCTGGTCTGAAAATTCTAAGTCTGTAAATGTTCTTTTATCCATTACTTTCTTTAAATTCTTTAAGCGATCTTCCACACCTATTCCTCCAATCTTTCTTTCAGAAGTTCCTTGGCCCGCCTTAGTCTTGTTTTCACAGTATTAATACCTGTCTCCGTTACCACAGCGATTTCCTTAAGCGACATCTCCTCATAATAAAATAGGTAAATCACTTCTCGGTATTTTATCGACAGAGTCATAATGGCAGATATTAATTCATCATCCTCTTCCTTTTGAATGACTGTCTGCTCTACAAGTTCTTTTTTGCTGCCATTACTGGGCATTTCTTCACCAGCAATAATTACATTTTTGTTGTACCAGCTTCTATGGAAATCCTTACAATGATTGATAGCAATCCGCCACAGCCAGGTCCTCAATTTAGATTTTCCGCTATATGTATGGAGGCTTTTATAGCATTTAACGAAGATATCCTGCGTTAAATCCTCCGCAATCGCTTTATTATTTACATAGGAATAGGTCAGCTGTAAGATTTCCTGACCATATTGATTCATAATCTCATCCATTAGGAGCTCTTTATCTTCTGATAAAAACCCATCTATAATCAATTCTTCCACTGCTTTCACTCCTTCCAATACTTAGACGATGTGCCCGGTTAGGAAGTTTTTAAGATTTTTATTATTTTATAAAAAATGTTCGAAACTCTTAATAGGGAATAAGAACTAGCTTAACGGTTAAAATGATGTAGAACAACACAAAAAATGGAGGAACCCTCAATGAATAACAAACCAACGGAGAAAGAGGTACATGAGATTATTGAAAGAAGAAGTACAGGCAAGACAAGCTTTGTCGAATTTTTGGAGGAATTACAGACGATTGGAATTATTCAATACGATATTGATGTTGCCACTGGTCGTGCCGCATACAAAGCAGGACACACGGAGGTAGCAACAGAACCCCAAGTTAATTTTGTAATTTCAAATCAATTAAATAGGGATTATGCTTTACAAACAATCGCAAATATTACTCTTCCATTTTTAGACTTTCTAAGAGAGTTGGCTATCGCAGGAATTGCATCCTATACCGTCAATATTAACGAAAAAAAGGCCATTTACGCGGGGATAAATGGGGAACAAATAGTAGAACCACTGCGCCTTTAATTGAATGCTGCGATTTTAATACAATTCAAATACAAATAGAAATACTAGAGTACTATTGATACACCTACAAGATAAAGAGGTACTAAACCCCATCGATTTGTACCTCCAAATGGGTTACGATTTAATGTCACTAAGTCTAGTTTCTTTGAATCTCTATTTCCATTGTAGTATTAAATACTGTTCTGTTACCCGTATTGATTGTCAATAACCTCAACAATCCGTTCTCGACTAACTATATCTATCAATCTTACCCTTTTACATTAAAGCAAATAATTTACAAACTTTACGAAGTAACTAGGTAAGCTGATTTTCATATACATTCCCATTTTCTTCTTTTATTTTGAATATTTCACCTGATTCATTCCTTGCAAAAACAAGAATAAGAAAAGGCGCAGGACACAAACTATGCTAAAAAGGAGAGTGTAAATCATGGATGAAAAGGGTTTACAACAGAACGCTAGTAATACTTTAAGTACGAATAAACTGAAACCTTTAGATAAAATAGCAGGCATTGATGAGCTGAAAAAAGAGCATGAACCACAGTATGTATTCTTATATTGGGATGAATGGAGATAAGTATCTTAAGAAGAGAAAATGAAATGGATTATGGATAGAATAATACCAAAATAAAGCAATTCTTCTTATTGAGAATTGTTTTCAATCTGCCAAAATTAGCAGTAGGATATTAAAGTAATACACCTTTAAGTGCAATTATTCACAAACTTCCTTACAGAGAAAAATCTCTGAAATGTCCTAATTCTATTCAAACTTTTTAATAAAAAAACTTTTTACTAACTATCGTTGTTTATGAGTATTAAAGTCGCATTGATTATAAGATAACTTTATAGCTGAGCTTGTTATACGTCGAAATATTTCTAATCTCTATCTAATAACTCCATTTGAGTCAGAAACTATTGTGTTCTTGTTAAATTTCTTCTGTATATTGATTAATTTCAGCCTGTATTCTGTAATCTTAAGGAAGCAATCACGGAAGTCATGTGCTATAAAACTCATGTTAAATAATTGAATCGTAGTTTTTTTTACGGCATGTTCTAATACAAATATTGAATCTAGACAAGTCTTTCTTATTTCTGGTTCAACACAATTTTCTTTTATAATGTTCAAATGGTTAATACAATAATTTAGTGTTTTTACATGCTTCTCCAATAAATTCACACGCTCGGAAATACCTACATGGACTTCGATTTCTACAACTGTCAGAATATCATAAAGAGCCTGTGTGGCAGTTTTTAATGAGTAACTCATCTGGTGAAAGGCTTTCAAAAAATTATTAATTTTCTTTGCCCTTTCCCTTTGTAATTCCTGGAGTTTGAAGAAAAATGAAACTGTTACATTTATCAACAGTACTAGAAACATCAAATATATATGACCCATTTCAAAATCCACTAATAATATATTCACCACACCATTTACCCCCAGCTGCTAATTCATACCATATATTTTGCCAATAAGTAAATCATTTCATTACCATAGTCAACAAATTAGATTTGAATTACTCAAAACCTATAAAGGGTTTTGACAGAATGTATTTCAAATAATCTCGACTTTGTAATTATGCATAAAGTGAAATTCGGAAATAATAAAGTGTGAATGAATTTTATGAGGTGGGAAAAGATGATCCAGCATTGGTTGGCTAAGTTTTTACGACTACCCGTTGTTGTAAGAATTTTTTTGTTAGCTTCATTCATTATAATAATCTTTGGATACATCATTCATTTAATAGAACCAAATAACTTCCCTACTGTTTTTGATGGAATTTGGTGGGCAGTTGTTACAGCGGCTACTATTGGATATGGGGATTATGTTCCAGAAACTGTTGCGGGAAGAATTACAGGAATTATACTTATGGTAGTAGGGATTTCTATTGTCTCCTCTTATTTTGTTAGTTTGGCTACAGTAGCTGTAACAATGCAAGCAGCCTATATTGAGGGGAAACTCTTTTTTAAGGGGAATCAACACATGATAATAATCGGATGGAATGAACGGTCCAAAGAATTGATTGCTTCCATGTATAAAAAGAATCCATTAAAGAAAGTGGTTCTTATTGATGAAACATTGGAAACTATGCCAACTGAACACAAGAATGTACATTTTATAAAGGGACGTGCCAATCTAGACGACATTCTATTAAAAGCAAACATTCATGAAGCACAATGTGTAGTGATAACTGCTGATCAAAATAAGAATGAGTTATATGCAGACATGAATACTATCATTACCTTGTTAGCAATTAAAGGAACACACCCAACCATTCGATGCATCGCAGAAATTCTTACTACTGAACAAGTGGACAATGCACGAAGAGCAGGTGCAGATGAGATTATCCAATCCAATGTCCTTACAAGCTCTCTGATACTTAACAGTCTCGAATCTCATTCAACAATGGATTCTATATTGAATTTAATCCGTAATTCTGATAATCACCACCTCTTAACCTCTGAACCTGTTGATGGGCTAGTTGGAAAACAATTTTATGACGCATGTAATCTTTTTTTCCAAAAAAATAAAATGTTGGTTGGTATAAAAAGAGGAGAGAGAACTCATGTTAATCCTCCTGGTGATTTTGTCATTCAACTTGATGACCTTGCAGTTGTGATTACTGAGTAGATTCTTTTGTAATGTTTTGTTTTAACGGTTCTCATGGTAATCTTGAACAAATGGAAGATATGGTTGGACGAAGTACAATAAAAAAAGCATACTTTATGCATCTAATGAGATATACAAAAAGTATGCTTCTGTTTGTATTTTTTTAAAGGTAAAGTACAGTAGTAACAAACAATTTTCTGCGATAAACCAAGAAAGATCAGATAACTTCACTTGTTATTTCTTTTCCCCTTGTAGGAGCAACCGTTATTCCTGTTGTTTCTTCGAAATTATACAAACTGGTAGGCAAATCTGTGAATCGTTCTAATTCATTATAGGCTGGAATTCCGTGGTACGACATATCCAAACCTTCTTCTTCCTCACGTTCACTTGCCCGTAAGCCAACGGTCTTTTCACATACCTTAGCCATAAATGCACCGCCTAAAAGTCCCCATACAACTACTACCGCTGCACCTAATACTTGTACTTTTATAAGTGAGACATCACCTGTTGTTAAAAGACCCTGAGTTGTATCAAACAATCCAACGGCAATCGTTCCAAACACACCATTGAAGCCGTGAACCGCTACTGCTCCTACTGGATCATCAACTTTTAAATAATCTACTAACAGAGTTGCATAAATCACAATTAAGCCGCTGATCGCCCCAATAACAATAGCACTCCATTGAGAAACGAAGGCACATCCAGCTGTCACAGCCACTAGACCAGATAATACTCCATTAATAACCATACTTGGATCTGCTTTTCCGAACTTTTTCATCGTAATCAAAAGGGCAGAGGTACCGCCGCTTGCTCCCGCCAGCATCGTATTAAGAGCAATAGATGCAAGTGCTGTATTGGAAGCATCTAATGTACTACCAGCATTAAAAGCAAACCAACCAAACCATAAAATAAACGCACCAGCTGATGCTAAAGGAATATTACTAGGTGCAAATACATTGGCACTTCCATCTGAGTTAAATCTACCTTTTCTTGCTCCTAATTTTTTTGACATAGCAAAAGCAGCAAAACCTCCAACAGCATGGATGGCAGCCGAACCAGCAAAATCCTTCATCCCTAATTTTGCTAACCAACCCTCGCTGTTCCAAATCCAGTGACCTGATAGGGGATAAATGATAATACAAATAAGAGCTGCTGTTAGAACATAAGCTTTAAAGTTCATCCGTTCGGCTACCGCACCTGAAACAATGGAGATACAAGCTACTGCAAAGCCCATTTGAAACAGTACAAATGCTGCACTAGGCAATTCAAATGAAAGAGTAATCTTTTCTGGACTGCCAAATAAATTGGTTCCGACGAATCCAAAGGCATCTTTACCGTACATAATTCCAAAACCTATAACCCAAAAAGCTAAAGCTCCTATCGTTAAATCCACAAAGATCTTCATTGTTACATTGACAGCATTTTTAGTCCGAACAAGACCAGCCTCAAGTAAACTAAATCCTCCTTCCATGAATAATACCATTGCAGCTGCTAACACGATCCATACTGTATTTAAATACATTAACTCCATGTTGTTACACCTCCTTGCCAACTAATTCATCAATATCAAAGTCTGCTTTTCCAGTTCTTATGTTATAAGCTTCTAAAATTGGATAAACGTAAATTTTACCGTCCCCATCTTCTCCTGTTTGGGCAGAATCAACAATGTTCTTTATGGTACGTTCTACCATATAATCTGAAAGAACAATTTCCAATTTTACTTTTGGATGAAGAGTTACTTTATAGTTTTTTCCACGATAGACACCCTGTGTATCTTTCTGTTTGCCTCTCCCTACTACCTGGGATACTGTAAAGCCTGTAACTCCTATATTCTTCAAACCCTTGATAGTTTCAGTAAGCTTTTCTGGTCTTATAATTACTTCAATTTTTTTCATTTTCCCACCACCGCTTCATGTTATATTTCCTAACATCAATATGGACAATAATATAACATGCATCCAAGTTATTCAACAATAAAATGCAAAAATTTCAAATAGTAAAATATTCAATTATGTTCATAGTCTCCTAAAGCTATGTATTACTACTTTTGAAAACTAAAAGAGACATCCAAATAAGGATGTCTTAGTTCTGCCCATTCATTTTTTTATTTAATATTTGCAAATTCATTTATATCTTCTCGATGTCCAATGACTACTACCTTATCCCCATTTTGAATAATTTGATCAGGAGAAGGAGATATGATTAAATTTTCATTATTCAAGATTGCAATGGCATTTACATTATATTTTGCTCGTAAATCAAGCTCCCGCAAACTTTTTTTCTTCATGCTTGGGGGAATTATTATTTCCTCTATGTTGTATTCTTTTGACAGTTCTATATAGTTCAACACATTCGGAGAGAGTAGTTGATGTGCGACACGTTCACCCATATCTCTTTCGGGATGTATAACCCAATCCGCTCCTACCTTTTCTAGTAGTTGTCCATGGCGTTTATTGATAGCTTTTGCAATTACCTGTTTTACCCCTATTTCTTTTAAAAGCATGACTGTTAATATACTTGCTTGCATATCATTACCAATTGCTACAATTACATAATCAAAATTACGAATACCAACTGATTTAAGTGATTCTTCATCAGTGGAATCAAGTACCACTGCGTGAGTGACCGACGATTTAACATCATCTACAAGTTCATTATTTATATCAATCCCCATTACTTCTTGTCCTGCTTCATACAATTTAGAGATTATACTTGTCCCAAATCTTCCTAGCCCAATAACGGCATAACTTTGTTTTGTCATTTTCAGTGTTCACCTCACTAGCCAATTAATATTTTTTCTTCTGCATATCTTACCTTAGCTTCTTTTCGAGTATTCAAAAGGGCAAAAGCCATGGTTAAAGGTCCAAGCCTGCCAATAAACATCATGATGGTAATCAATATTCTTCCCGCTGGCGAAAGATCATAAGTTAAACCTGCCGATAAACCAACCGTGGCAAAGGCAGAAATTGTTTCGAAGAGAATTTTACTCATTTCTGCATCTTCTGTATAAGTTAATAAGAAGAAAATCATAAAGATAAAGATGTTAGCAGCAACAACTATCGAGAGAGCTTTATTAACCAATTGCCATGAAATTCTTCTTTTAAAAATGTTCACATCGTTTCGATTTGTGATGACAGTCCAAAAAGCAAAAATGATAATGGCAAAGGTAGTTACTTTAATTCCACCTCCAGTAGAGCCCGATGAAGCTCCAATAAACATTAATGCCATCATAAAAACCTGAGATGAAATAGTCATTTGTGTAATATCAATTGAATTAAAG
This sequence comes from Neobacillus niacini, assembly GCF_023715415.1. Taxonomy (GTDB): domain Bacteria; phylum Bacillota; class Bacilli; order Bacillales; family Cytobacillaceae; genus Neobacillus; species Neobacillus niacini_C. Next base: position 22,366 of record NZ_JAMBOB010000009.1, on the reverse strand, counting down.
CCTGCAGTACGGGGCACTACACCTTGGAAATAGGATGCCCACAGCTTATCTCCCAACCCAAAGTTTCCGATGGTCGCAGGATTATTATATTCTGTGCCCAATATAACCAAAAATCCTACAATGTTTAAAATTAGAGACATCCACAAAGCAACCTTAGAATGAAGGGATAATTTACGAAAAGACTTTTTATGAAAAATATCCAGAATCACAGTAAAACCAATACCACCTGTAATAAAAAGAAGTGTGATCACTATGTTAACAGTCGGATCACCTACCCATCTACTAAGACTGTCAGGTTCAAGCCCAAAACCAGCATTATTAAAGGCTGAAACAGAATGAAAAACGCCGTAATAAATAGCTTTTCCTATAGGCATTTCAAAAGACCATCGGACTGCTAAAGTGATTGCACCAACTATTTCAACAATAAAAGTAATAAGGATGATCCGCTTAACCAGTTGTACTACTCCAGCAAGAGAAAATACATTTAATGAATCTTGTAGTAATAAACGTTCCTTTAATCCAATTTTCTTACCTAAGATAATGAACATAAATATTCCTGTAGTCATAAACCCCCAACCGCCAATCTGAATTAAACAGAGGAGGACAATTTCACCAAATAAAGTAAAGGTTGTTCCCGTATCCACAACAGCCAGCCCTGTAACACACACAGCAGAGGTCGCCTCAAATAAAGCATCAATGAAGCTAAGTCCACGTCCTTCTTCATAGGTAGCTATTGGTAGCATAAAAAGAAATGTCCCCAATAGTATTAGACTGCCGAAACCCATTACAAGTATATGGGCAGGATGCATACTAATCAAATTCCCTTTTCTTTTAAACAATTTCATAATATATACTCTCCCTTAAAAAACTTAGGTAAATAATGTCATATTTAATAATACCAAAAAGAGGCACTGAGTAGATAAACTGTCTAAAAGGCTTTTTTAAAAAATTATACCGTCAAAAGAATCATGTATATTCTCTCTTTATGGTTCACTCAATTTTCTCATTTATGAATTGAATTTGTAGTACGCAGACAAGGCTACGACTCTTCAGTAACGAAATAAAATACTTTCTATTTCCCCAACAAGCTAATGTAATAGGGATCTATTCGACTTATTAGAGTAAATCTTCTAATTTCACTATCTTGTCAGTAATTTCGTTGTGTTCGTTCTCAGCTACTACATTAGAAATTATATCTTCTTTTATCAACTTTTCAATGGCTTCATGTTGTGCGTATAATGCATGTTTTTGTAAGATGGTTTGTTGTTTTTCTTTTAGACTAGGATGCTTCTCAAAAATTTTCTCCATTTTGTTCTGTAATACTGAAAGTTCTTGTTGATATTGTGTAATGATCTCTTTCGATGCTGTCTCTGTAATAAACAATTTTTTTCTAACTGATTGTATTTCTGCTATGGCTGTTTCGAATCTATGTCCCCGTGCTATAATTTCTTCATATTCCTTAAAGCCTTCTTCCTTTTTATTTACCCCTAAAACCGATAATAGTGGTTTTATTGAAAGACCTTGAAACACTAAAGAGAACAATACCACACTAAACGCAATAATTAAGATTTCCTCCCACCCTGCAAAATCACGTGGGAGACTTAAAACAAGAGCAATGGATAATGAACCCTTCAGACCTCCCCAGTTGATAATGTGTTTCCAAGAGGTTGGAAAATTCTTGGTGAATAATAGGCTTATGTATACAGCAAAGCTCCTTGCTATTAGTACGATAAAGATGGCGAGAAAAACTAACCCCCATTTGTCTGTTAAATTAATCCTGGTTATTTCCAACCCCACCATTAGAAATACGATTGAATTGGCTAGCATTGCAGTAACATCCCAAAAATTATTAATATTTAACTTAGTCGTTGGGCTCATTCCAATTCTTGCACCGTAATTTCCAAATATGAGTGCAGCAACCACAACAGCAATTACACCTGATGCGTGTACGGCTTCAGCCAGTAAGAAGGAACCGTAAAATAGAATAATGCTAAAGATGATTTCCAATGGATAATCGTCAAAGTAACTGGTTAATTTTGAGAAACCATATCCTAATGCACCGCCAATAATCAGCCCAAGCGAGATTACCTTAATAAATTCCCATAACCCATAGCCTACACCTACAACTCCAAGATCAAGATAGGTAACTAAATAAAATGCTGAAATTTTAAAAAGTACAACCGCAAGTCCATCATTAAATAAACTTTCTCCTTCAATAACAATTGCCAGCTTTTTGTTTACACCAACACTTTTAAAAATAGATATAACACTTACAGGGTCAGTCGCACTCATTAAAGCTGCAAAAACAAATGCTGTTGGAATCGAAAAACCTAAAAGCCATATCATTGAAAAACCGACAATGAGAAAGGATAAAAGAGTTGCCCCAAAAGCTAGGGCTAGAATGGGCTTTTTATTCTCTTCTAAATGGGAATAGGGCAGCTTTAAAGCCGCTTCACCTAATAATGCAGGCAAGAACAAAGTAATAATGATAAAATTGAAAACTTCACCTTCTGTAATAAACTCCTTTAATGGATCTAGAGCTGGAATGTTTACAAGACCAATAAGGGTCCCAACAATTACTAATGCAATTGGGTAAGGTTGCTTTAATTTTTTGGCGATGGCTGTAATACCAGCTGCAATCATTACCAATATAAGTCCAAGTTCGAAAATATGGTGTAAATCTAGATCATGCACTTTTTATAAAACCTCCTTTTAGGTTCGGTTTCTAGTATTCCTTATGAGAGTATTTAGTATCATTTATTTTTAGATAAAACAAAATAAAAAGCACCATTCCTCAGTTTAGGGTGCCTGTCATTTTACATGAATTTTGTTGTATTTAAAATAAAAAACTGTAACCTGCTACACTAACCTGCCGTTAGCTTAAGTACACTTGTTCACAAACTTCATTTCATCTTAACATAATTCCCCATTACTATTTTGAATTAACATTTTTTGTATGGTGAAGTGTATATCAAAATGCATTAATTTGAAGGGTACAACAGCCATTGTACCCTTACAGATGGAGGTGAATTTTCCTTTACAAATTTTAGCGTAATTTCGCATAAAACGCTGCACATCTATAAAAAAAAGAGACCAAATTTATATACAATTTGGCACCCTTTTTATGTTACATTTTTAATATTTGTGATAGGTAACGGAACCCTTTAAGAATAAGTTAACCTTATACTAATGCTTCTTTTGTATCTATTACCATGGCTGTGAAAAAACTAACCAGTGTTTACTTGCCAAATGGTTGTCCCTCTATATCCGTCCACGTTTTCCTGGTGTTCTTAGCTATCGTTAACCCAAATATTTGGCAAAGTAGGATCTTTTCTAAGGTTCTCGAAAAAGTTTCCTCTGTTTCATATAATCAACAGCCTTTGTTTTATTCTTTTGTTTCAAAATATGTTCTTCTTCGTTTTTTTCTCTATAATAGGCATTGAATTTATCATTAGAAAGGACACCTTCCGATATAGCTTTTTTAACTGCACAATGAGGCTCTTTGGTATGAGTGCAATTAGTAAACTTACACATTCTAGATAAATCTACAATGTCTTCAAATACAAAATCCAATTTATTTTCATTCATTTTCAAACCTCACTCTATCTAATTAAGTAATGTCTTCACTTATTCCACGATCCTGCTCGTTTGTAGAATAAACTCCACTAGTTATAGCCTTATTATATATTCGATTTTGGAATCGATTAATCCTTTTCATACAAATTAAGTTAGATATAGGTTTTAATCTATATCTTGGAAAGTAGATTTGTTCCTCCTTAAAAGGGCAACTATCCAATTAATATGTTTTTAAAATATGACTTAGTTGACCTTAACGTAATTTCGTGTTAATTTGTATATGCAAATGAAGAAAAGGATTGATTATATGAATAATGAAGAAGAACAAGTATTAATACATTGTCTTTACTTTACAGCCAGCCGGTTTGCTCGTAACATTACAAAATTAACTGAAAAGACATTTGATTTTGGTGACCTTGCTCCTTCCTATCTTTACATGATAATGATTGTGAAGTTCCATCCGAAAATCACACAAAAGGAACTATGTCATAAGTTATCTATTGCACCTTCCACTAGTACAAGGTTTATTGATAAACTTGAAAAATTAAACCTTGTCACCAGAAAAATGGATGGAAAACAAACACTGATCTCTTTAACTGAAGAAGGAGAAAAGGTGTACCTGCAGTTTCGGGTTTCTTTAAAAGAATTGTTTAACAGCTATTCCGAAATCTTAGGACACGAGTTCAGTAAAGATTTAAGTAAAACTCTTCATGAAGCGAGCAATAAGTTAGAAAGAGAATTGTAATTTTTTTATCCATTCATTTGTATATACAAATATCCAGGAGGCTTAATTATGGCAGAAAAAATATTGCTAATTGTCGGTACTGGGCCTGGGATTAGCTTAAATACAGCTAGGAAATTCGGAATAGAAGGATTTACTGTCGCCTTGATTTCCCGCAATATGGAGTCATTACAGAAATATGAGAATGAACTTAAAAATGATGGGATTGAAGCTAAAGGATTTCCAGGGGATGTCTCTTCAGTGGAAACTTTAAAAACAGCCATTGAGACGGTAATTAAAACCTATGGGAAAATTGATGTACTTTTATATAATGCTGCTTCAGGAAGAACAGGCAAACCAACAACATTAAGTGATGATCAATTAGTAGAAGATTTTAAAATTAGTGTAGCTGGTGCTCTTATTAGTGTAAAAGAAGTGATTCCCTATATGAAAAATGGAACCATTTTGTTAACCGGTGGCGGATTAGCTCTTCATCCATATGCTGACTATGCTTCATTAGCGATTGGGAAAGCAGGTATTCGCAATTTAGCATACAGCTTGCACCAAGAATTGAGCCCTAAAGGAATTTATGTTGGAACATTAACGATTAAAGGGTTTGTACTAGAAGGAACCTATTTCTCACCTGAAAATATTGCGAATACATTTTATAGTATGTATGAAAATCAAACTGAAACAGAAATTATATTTGAAGAAAAGTAAAATTTTTTACTATTACATTTGTATGTACAAATGTAAAAATTCTCCCAATGAAACAATAAGTAAAACCAAATATATAACTAGACAAAAGGAGCCTTATTAATGAAAACTCTTGTAATTATCACCCATCCTAATTTGGAACAATCTCGAATTAACCGCACTTGGATGCAGGAATTGAAAAAACACGAAGAAATTACGATTCATACTCTTTACCAAACGTATCCAGACGGGAAAATAAACATACCACACGAACAAAGTTTATTAGAATCACATGACCGTATTATTCTTCAATTTCCATTCTACTGGTACAGCACGCCTTCTTTATTAAAACAATGGCAGGATGAAGTGCTCTCCTACGGCTGGGCTTATGGCGAAGGCGGCGACAAGCTTCACGGTAAAGAACTAGGTGTTGCGATTTCAACCTTTGGACCAGAAGATTCCTATCAGCCTAATGGCTATAATCATTTTACCATGGAGACTTTAACAACTCCTTTACAACAAACAAGCAACCTCATTGGTACCCGTTTTATGCAGTTATTTGTGCTGAATGGAGTTATGCATGTCACAGATGAACAACTTGAAGAAAATGCAAAAGCATATGTAAATCACGTTCTTCAACCTTCCTTAATCGAAGCCAATTAAAATATAAACAATTGAAAGGTGATCAATATGAAAACATTAGTTATTGTAGCCCATCCAAACTTGGAACAATCGAAGGTAAATAGAACGTGGATGAACCGTCTTCAACAAGAAGATAATGTTACGGTCCATAATCTATATGCACATTACCCAACGTATGAGATTGATGTGAAAAAAGAACAGCAGCTTCTATTGGAGCATGATCGTATCGTTTTTCAATTCCCATTCTACTGGTACAGTTCACCCGCTTTATTAAAACAATGGCAAGATTTAGTCCTTACTTACGGTTGGGCTTATGGGTCAGAAGGAACGAAATTGCGCGGCAAAGAGTTTATGTTAGTAATTTCAACAGGCGGACCTAAAGAAGCTTATCAAGCTGGCGGATTCAATCACTTCAGCATAAGCGAGTTAACCAAACCATTTCAGGCAACAGCCAACTTGACCGGAATGCGGTTCTTGCCCACTTTTACGCAACAGGGAGTGCGATTCTTAACGAACGAACAAGTCCTCGAAAATGCTGAAGAGCTGGTATGTCATCTGAAAAATAACTATTAGAAAAGAGGTCTTGTAATGAATTATAAATTGTTAGGAAGAAGCGGCTTACGAGTATCAGAATTAGCTTTAGGTACAATGACGTTTGGGGAAGATTGGGGATTTGGCGCTTCTAAGGAAGAAAGCAAAAAAATCTTCAATGCTTTCGTTGAAGTCGGTGGGAATTTTATTGATACGGCTGTCAATTATACGAATGGTACAAGTGAAAAATATGTTGGGGAGTTTATTCGTGAAAAGCGTGAACAGTTTGTCGTGGCGACTAAATATACACTTAACACTCGTCCACACGATCCAAACGGCGGCGGCAACCATCGAAAAAACCTCGTTCAATCCGTTGAAAAGAGCCTAAAACAGCTTCAGACAGATTATATTGATTTACTTTGGCTTCATGCTTGGGATTTCATGACACCGGTCGAAGAAGTGATGCGTGGACTTGACGATTTAGTTCGTTCCGGAAAAATCCTTTATGTTGGAGTCTCGGATACCCCAGCTTGGATTGTTTCACAAGCCAACATGCTTGCCACACTCCGTGGTTGGACACCGTTTATCGGTTTGCAAGTGGAGTACAATTTGTTGCAGCGGACTCCAGAAAGAGATTTATTACCAATGGCACGCGCTTTAGATATTGGGGTTACGGCATGGGCACCAATGGCTGGCGGTGCACTAACGGGAAAATACAGTAATCCTGCAGCTGAAAAAGGGAGATTATCTCCTCAAAGTGCACGTTTAAATGAACGCAACCGTGCTATTGCTGCCGTTGTGGAAGAAATCGCAAAAGAACTAGCCGTTTCCCCTGCCCAAGTTGCAATAAACTGGGCCCGTCAACAAGCTGGTATCGTCATTCCGCTAATTGGTGCAAAACGAGAAGAACAAATGAAAGACAATCTTGGAAGTTTGGCTTTCCGTCTTTCAGAAACACATCTTACCCAATTAAATGAAGCTAGCAAAATTGACCTGGGATTCCCCCATGATTTTCTTGCATCTGAATCTGTTTTAAATGCTATCCATGGAAAAACATACGGAATGATTGAAAAAAAATAATAGATATTGCTTAGAGAAGGGGAGAAATCGATGAAGGGGAAAATTTGCTTAATTACTGGCGGCAACTCAGGGATTGGTAAAGCAACAGCCATAGAATTAGCTAAAAAAGGAGCAACAATTGTTCTATTATGCAGAAATGAGGAACGAGGCAAAAAGGCGATTCAAAATATTATTGAAGAAACAGGTAATACCGAAGTAGATCTCCTTCTTTCTGATTTATCATCTCAGCGTTCAGTCAAACAAGCAGCGGATCATTTTAAGAAAAAGTATAACAAGTTAGATGTTTTAATCAATAATGCAGCAGTCTTTTTAGCAAAACGTTCTGAAACGGAAGATGGAATTGAAACCACGTTTGCCACAAACTATTTATCTCATTTTATCCTTTCCCACCTCTTACTGGAGTCGCTTGAAGCAAGTGGTGAAGGAAGAATTATTAATGTATCCTCCAAGCACGACGGAATAAAAATGAACTTTGATGACCTTATGACCAAACAAAATTATGCTTTTTTCAGAGCAGTAGGTCCTACTAAATTAGGTTTAATTTTATTTACTAAGGAATTTTCAAAGAAGCTTGATGGAAAGTTTGTTACCGTTAACAGCCTGCATCCAGGGATTATCCGCTCTAATCTTATGCATGACATGCCTTGGATCCTGCGGACAATATTCAAAACGTTCTCAGCTAATCCGAAAAAAGGTACGGTTACACCAGTCTATCTTGCTTCCTCCCCTGACGTTCTTGGCGTTAGCGGTAAATTCTTTGTTAATTGTAAAGAAACAGAAACTACTGAAGCTGCAAATGACCACGATTCTGCCCGGAAATTATGGGATATCAGCATGAGCTTAATCAAGCCTGGAATCCTCTTTTAGGAGATTTTATCGTTCCCTAAAAAAACACCTTGACCTCAACTTAGGTTTAGGTTGTATCTTTTTAATTGTATCGAATCAAAATAAAATATTGGAGGAGTTAAAATATGACAAAATTTGCTTTTGTAACAGGTGCTAATAAAGGGATTGGGTATGAGATTGTCCGTCAATTAGCAGAGAAAAATTATCACGTATTTTTAGGAGCCCGCAATGAAGAACTCGGACAAAAAGCTGTACAATCTTTAGGCTTTTCGAATGTTTCATTTGTTCAAGTTGATATTTCAGATACACAATCCATTCAACATTCGAAAAATAAAATCCTTGAAGTAACGGATCACTTAGATTTGTTAATAAATAACGCCGGGATTGCACTCGATTTCGGAATTTTGCCTAGTGAATTAAGTATAGAAACCCTTCGTCAAGAATTTGATGTTAATTTCTTTGGAACATTTCAGATGATCCAAACATTTTTACCGCTAGTCAAAAAATCTCAGGATGGGAAAATTATAAACGTCACTACAGATATGGCTTCGCAAACGATGTTTGACAATGGTGAAGCTGGTCATCTAAACGTATTAGGCTATAATTCATCAAAAACTGCTGCAAATGCTTTAACATTATCATTTGGTAAAGAATTTGGTACTAATGGTCCTGAAATTTTCGGGGTTACACCTGGTTTTACCACTACTGACCTTAATGGCAATGCGCAAGGAGGCAAAACAACTGCGGAAGGTGCAGAAATCATTGTTAATTATGCTTTAAGCGAAACAAATTATAATGGAAAAATTCTTAATATAAACGGGATTATTCCTTGGTAAGAGAATGAGCGGAATATTATGAACTATACGATTGGACAAGTTGCAAAAATAAATCATTTATCCATTTCTCAGTTACGCTACTATGATAATCAAGGACTGTTTCCTTTTCTTAAAAGAACTGAAAAAGGAGATAGAGTTTTTGACGAGGATGCACTTAAATTTCTGGAAATTATTTTATGTTTAAAAAATACCGGTATGCCAATCAAGGACATTAAACAGTTTGTAGATTGGTCAATGACTGGGGAAGATACCCTCCCTCAACGACTAGAAATGATGAAACAACAAGAAATCAAAGTTCTACACCAAATTCGTGATACCGAAGAAAATTTAACAAAAATTCAACAGAAAATTGCAAGACTTGAACGTGAAATGAAAAAATGATTGCAAAAAGACCAACATACACACGTTTGGTCTTTTTGCAATATTTTGTAAATATCTCTTATAGAAGGTAAAAAAAATGGGTTAATTTTATTTTCAAAAAACGTCTAATACTAGCTCGCCTGTAGGATATTGTTTTCTGTACGTTTCTTTTTTCCATGTAGTACATAGTATAAAAAGATGCTCGCAAATACGACCACTGCCAAGGTAAAATACAACCCCCGAAAACCAACTATAGGAATGATAAATCCTAATAGAAAAGGACCAACTCCTACTCCAGAATCCATAAACACGAAAAAAGTTGAGGTTGCAAGCCCCACTCGGTGTCGTGGTGATTCCTTTATGGCAATAGCTTGACAGCAAGAATTCATTGTTCCATATCCAAGGCCTATAAGCGCTCCTGCTAAAAGGAGTATGAATCCTTGGTTGGCTTGGCTAAGAATGACCAATCCGATTACAAATAATAGTAACGATGGATATATCACAATGTTATCCCCTCTTTTATCTAATAGCCGTCCAGTAAATGGTCTTGAAATCAGGATGAAGACAGCATATATAATAAAGAAGAAACTTGCCGCCTCCATTAAATTAATTTCTTTTGCATAGGAAGTCATAAATGACAGGATACCTGAGTAAGCAAAACCCATAATTGCTATAATGATAGAAATAGGAACAGCCTTTATTTCGAAAAAATCTTTCAACTTAAAGCCTTTCATCGCATCAAGCTGTTCTTTTGTGAGGTGTCCTTCAGGGATATGCACAAATAATACGATAATCGTGCTTATGAGAGAGAAAAGTGTACAAGCTGCAAATATTATCGTAAAACTTCCTTGTTGGCTGATATAAAGACCTAGGAAGGGGCCCACTGCCATTGCAAGAGTGATACTTAATGAAAAATAGCTTATTCCTTCTCCTCGACGTTCATACGGAATAATATCCGTAATAACTGTTGCTATAACGGTGGTAAACAACCCAAACGCTGCTCCATGAATAAAACGAATAAATAATAATATGTTCATGTTTCCTACAATAAAATATAACAACATCATAATCAAAAATAAAAATAGTCCACCATAAAGCATCTTTTTACGTCCAATAATCTCAATATATTTTCCAGCAAAAATACGTGAAACTAGTGCACCTACTACAAAGATACTAGATGCAAGACCCGCCATGCTTTGTGAAGCGTTAAATTCTTCAATCGCATAAACGGTTAAAGTCGTTATTAATAAATAAAAGGTCAAACCCCCAAAAAATGTAGAAACGGACATGATAATAAAATCTTTTGTCCATAATTTCGTTGTATTCACCCCTATGCCCCCCTATTTTAAAAACAATAAAGTATATTGTCCAAAGTTTTCCATACTGTTATTTTGTACTTGCAATAGCCACGTTTCCGATTCTAACAAAACCACATATCTATCCACTTCTAATTTTTAGATGTATAAAAAACCTTGCTTAGAAATTTTCATATACAACAATTCAATGAACTTTTGACCACGATGCGGTACATGTGTATCGTAATATGGTTAACTTGAGTTTAAATAATTTATAACACCTTTGTCAATTTTATTGTTTTCTTCATATATTTTTTCAAAAAAAAGAAGCCAAGAATAAGTTAACCTTATCCTAAAAGCTTCTTTTGTACCTATTACTATTTTTTCAGAAAAACTTTTAGACTATAACTTGTTAATAGGTTGTCCTTTATCGCCTCTCCAGGTATTTCTAGTAATCCTAGTAATCGTTAATCCCATTATTAGTCTTGTATCTGCAATTATCATAAACAAAGCTGTACCAATTGCCAGGTGGACAACAGCCCATGGGATGCTAATATTGGTTATGATTGTGAAGATGCCACTTAATATCTGGATTACTACCACAGCAGCAGCAAGGAGTAACCGCTTCTTCAATCCCTGTCCCCAATTATTCAGATAAGACTTAAATAGTAGAAATATAGTATATGCTGCAGAAATGACCGCCAATCCACGGTGCCCAGTTTGAAGGATTTCAGGTGCTGTTACAGGCAGCGGTGTTTCTCTACAATCCAGCCAATCACAGGCCAGACCAAAATATTCGTGCTTGATAAATGCACCAAATCCCATGGTTAATAAAAGCAGGCTCAACAATACATTTAACTGAAATATTATTTTCACTCTCTTGGTGTCGCGTACTATCGTTTCCATTCGAGTAAGAGATTCAGTTCGATATATCCATAATAGGACCAGCATGAACAACATGGCTACAAGTAGATGAACAGTAATAACAATTGTCGGCAAGTCCAACACCACAACTACTGCCCCCGCTAATATCTGTAAAGTTAGTAAACTTATTAGCCAATTTCCCGCAGATTGGAGTATGTTATTACTCTTATTTCGTTTAATCAGTAAAAATAGTGTCACTACTAAAATCGCAAGAAGAAGTCCTATGAACCTGTGTGCAAATTCTATCAGTGTCTCATTTTCCAAAACAGGAATAACCGCTCCATTACATAAAGGCCACTCTGGTCCACATCCCATCCCCGATTCCGAAGAAGCAACATATCCTCCGAATACAATTAGTATATACGTGAGCACAACTGAAATTATAGCTACTAGTTTAATAATAATTTCCTCCTATCAGTAAACTTTTAACCAAAGTTTACCAACATTTGAAAACTAGCAAAGTGAATCTAATCACTATTATCTATTTTTTCTAAAAATTCAGTAATAAAAGAAACAGCAATCGAATAAGATTGCTGTCCGTGGAAAATACTAATTGATTTCTAGATGCGTTAATTTTGTTTTCATAAAATTCCTTAGCCCCTCTAAATCATTTACCTCTCTTTTGGGGATGATGTAGGCACTTACTGAACTATTATAGAGGTAAAGATTTGAATCATCCTCTGTCAACTTAATGATACCAGACCAATTCACCTTGGTTTCACCTTTTGGATTACTGTCCACAATCCCATCTTCACTCAATGTCATTGTATGTTCCCCTAGCAGTCCCTCATTTTTCCCTTCCCTTATCATTTTCTTAGTCTGACTAAGGATACGAGTTTGGAAATACTTTGGGTAAAAAATAACCCATAGTATTCCGACAATTAGGAATGGGATCAAAGCATATAAAAATGGGATGTCGGCAATATTCGCAAATATGTATGCAAAAATGATATAAACAAATGGAGTCGCAAACCTTTGTGTTTTCAACGACTTATTTGCCGAATCGGAATTATTTATATGAAACATATTAAATTTCAGATAATCCTCTTCTGTTAAACGATAGTTAATTTCCATAATTATACTCCTAATAATTCATTTAAAGTTTTTGTTGATGAATTCGTTTATTCTCTTCATTTTCAATTAAATCAAACATCCGGGTTACCTCGTGATTCCTTTTATTCTATTTAGGGATTCGAGAATATTATCAAGAACACCTTCTATAATACTATTTTTTAATAATTGGATATGCAAATGATAACAACTAAATCAAATGGGTTTAAAAAATCACGCCAATCTCTTTTTGATGGCGTGATTTTAAACCGAATTAGGGCTTTTTTATTAGCTTTTCATATGTAGGGATTCGGGATTCATTTCCATGAATTCGAGCCAATTACCATCAGGATCTACTACCCAGAATTGGTAGTTCAAAGCCCTGCCTTGAGTAATTTCGGTGGCTAAAGAAACTCCCTTTTTCTTCAATTGATCCGCCGTTTCATGGATATCATCGACCTCGAAACAGATATGATCCGCTCTGTTCTTTATCCCCTCAGTACCTCCGTAGAACAGTTCAATGAAACACCCATCCGCCACTTTTACATAGACAATCCACGGTTCACCATTTGGATAATTCAGTTCAAACGCTTTCTTAAAACCAAGCTTACTGCAGTAAAAATCCAATGAGCGTTCCATATCTACAACATGAAATGCTTTGTGATTAATCCCTTTAATCAATGGTAATCCCACCTTTTCAAGTAAATGCTCTCCCACTTTACATTTAACCGAATTGCAATACAACTGTATCACAATGATGTTAAATCTAGTATAAAAATATGTAATTACCATGACAATAAATAACTATTGTATACCCATTCACCTGTGAAAATTGGCTTATTGGCTTCATCAGTATTATTTGATTCTAACATATTGATTTAGCTGTAATTCATATCTTAAAAATAGGAAAAGGCAGGTAAAAAGGTAACGGGTTCTGTTTTGGGGTGCAAAACGGCAAATATATAAACATTTAGAGTCTGATTTCAACATTGAATCTGACTCTTTGACTTTTGTTGTTATATCAACGTTTAAGTAATAAATCAGCTCATTTTATACCATATTTTAGGCAACCATATATTAATGGTACAGAAACTTCTGTACCATTAATATTTCCTATGATAAAACGGCTTCTATTTTGGTTGATTTTATATATATTAATTAAGGGGTAATATGGTGAAATTTATTGAACCCAAAAATCGGAATTCAAAAGTAGTAAATTGGAAAATCTCTAAAAAGTTACCCTGTAGCCCACCGTTTGGACAAAAAGTAAGCTGCCAGATATAGCAGCTAATTGTAACTATTTTACACTCCAGTACAATGACATACAGTTTCCCTTACAAACTACTTGAATTAAAACTTGCATTAGAAGTGTTACTAATTGATAAACCCATAAGACCTAGCGGAGAAGGGAATCTTGCTGCTTCAAAGTGAGTTGGCGGTGCAAATGGATTAGGTATAATTGTCCCATCCGTTGAAACTGAAGTAGCGACATTTACTGAATCTCCAGCTTGTAGTGGAAGAATAGCGGAAACACTAGACACTGCACCTATGGGTATTTCTCCAAAAAAATCGTTATCAGACACTACAGGAATTCCGTTTACCCGAATAAGTGTTAGGACTCTATAATTTGTAGGAATAATTACACCATCAACTGTAGGGGGGTTAAAATTAACGCTAGCAATAACTAAATATACTCCATCTTGTTTGGGAGTAAAAGTAGATGTAAGAGGGTCATATTCATCGTTTAAATCAAATATTTCAGTTGGGTACTGTACTGGGATTACAGGTACGTCCGCAGTAACATCTTGCGTTACAGTAATATTAATAGCTCTAAAAGCTGATGGCTTTGCTTTAATAATGCCCATAAATTTATCTTCCTTCCTTTATTACTAATAAATTATCTTATTCTTTGGAAGGACCATTTGTATAGGTTTTAGTGGAAGTACCAATGGACTAGTCGAGCGGTATTTAACAGGGAATGTATCCATTATTGCTATAGGGTTTATCAGTCGAAGACAGTTCTCTGAAAAGCTTGGAAACTTATCCATTTTGAAATTTGAAACAAAAGAGGATCCATATCAAATACAAATCCTTGGGCCTAATCAATATTTTTTATACCAGCGTATTGAAATACCTGTAATAGACGGCGAAGGACCGTTTATATGGGATGTATGGGTATCTTTGAGTGAAACAAATTTCAAAAGAACAACTGAAAATTGGGAAAGAGAAGGAAGGGAAAATGAACAATAACGACTTTTCTTGTTTAACCAACAAATGCTTAAGTTCAGACGATAAAGCTAATCGCAGAACTTTTTTCTTGTTGAAGGTGCAGTTAAATAAGGATGTTAACATTAATCGAAGTTAAATTAGAGAGGTGGATTGGCTTGGAAGATAAAATACTTAATATATTTAAAAAAATTCCAAAAGTTAAAAAAGGTCAAAGACTTGTTCTTGGAATAGACGGATTAAGTCGTTCTGGGAAAACAACATTTGTAAAAAAAGTTAAACGGTTTCTTCAAGAAAAAAACGTTTTAGTTTACATTTTTCATATAGACGACTACATTGTTGAGAGAAAAAGACGTTACAACACTGCTTATGAAGAGTGGTATGAATATTATCATTTACAATGGGATGTAGAGTGGTTAAAAGATAATTTGTTCAAACCAATAAAGACGGATAAAGAACTTAACTTGCTAACTTATGATAATCACTCAGATACACAAAATCTCTTGGTAGTTAAAGTACCAGATACTTGTCTTATTATTATAGAAGGAGTATTCCTACAACGAAGAGAGTGGAGAAGTTTTTACGATTATATGATTTATTTGGATTGTCCGAGAGAAAAAAGATTTAATCGTGAGAGTGATGTTACACAGAATAATATTGAAAAATTTAGAAACAGATATTGGAAAGCAGAAGAGTATTATTTGGAGACTGAATTTCCAAAAAAACAAGCCGATTTAGTATTTCGGAATTAAATGTAAATCAAGTTTGTGAAGTAGAACACTTAAACTAAAAGGGTGGTTTAGTGAAAAAAAGAAAATTCAAAAAGGCTTAGAGAAATTTTCATTTCTAAGCATTTTTGATTGTGCATTTATACTGTGGATTTTACTGTGAAATTTATGTGATTTGCTATTTGATTAGGTCTGCGATTTAACGTTTTGCACCTCACAAGTAAACCCGTTACTAATTTATGGAGAGGTCTTTCTGTATTTTTATTTTAATCACCATTGCTCTGAATCAAATTTGCGATATGTCCATAAGCTCCTGCAAGCGGAGGTTTCCATTACGGCTTCAGCAAGCTCTATTATCTGTTAAAGATCGGCTATTTTTATAGGTTGACCTGTCCGTGCAGATTGATAAATAGCTAATATGATTTTTAGTGGTTTTAAACCTTCTTCCCCATTCACAAGCGGTTCTCTATCTTCTTGAATGGCATTTATCATATCGATAAACTGTAAGCGATGCGATGTACCATCAAGTGCTGCTGGGTTAACAGACGCATGATTGTGATCTCCCCCATGATGAACAGCTAAGTTGATAGCTTCACTCTCATTAGTTGGATTTCGTAGATAATGCTTCATTAATTGATCATTCTCAATCACTGCTGTTCCAGTGGTTCCGATAAGCTCTATGCGTGCAGACAGACCTGGATATGCGGCTGTAGTAGCTACAATGGTTCCTAATCCGCCATTTTTAAATTTCACTGTGGCAACAGCCACATCCTCCACTTCAATTCTTTCATGAGCTAATATTGCCGTATGTGCAAAAACACTTTCGACCTCTCCCATGAAGTACTGAAACAAATCGATGGTATGAATAGCCTGATTAATTAATACACCGCCCCCATCCATTTCTATTGTCCCTCGCCATTTACTATTATCAAAGTAGCTTTGAGGGCGATACCAATTCACTGCAGCTTGCCCTAATACCATTTTCCCAAATCGTCCTGAATCTATCTCTCCTTTAATTTTCACAGCTGGTGGATCAAACCGGTGTTGAGAAATAATACTTAATTTCACATGATTTTCGCGGCATACATCAATCATTTGCTGTGCCTTCTCAAGAGAGATATCCATTGGTTTTTCAACAATTACATGCTTTCCTGCCCTTGCAGCCTCTATCGCCATGTCAGCATGCGTGCCGCTTGGAGTAATAATCGATACAATATCTATCTCTTTTCTCTTTAGCATTTCTTGATAATCTGTATACCAATCTGCACCTGCCTTTTCCGCAAGTGATTTTGCCTTTTCTTCCTTTCGGGAATATACAGCAACTACTTTTGCTCCCTCAATTGCTGAAATTTGCTCAAAATGAGTGGTACTAATAAGGCCTGCTCCGACAATCGCAAACCCGAATTCCTTTTTCATTTCAACCGTCTCCCTCAAACTAGCTTATTATTTTCGGAAACATCTATTAATATCCTTATGTTTTACAAAGGCATAATTGCAAGTAATAACCATAATGCGATACAGTTGTATCGTATCGTGGTTAATTATAGTATAATTTATAATAAAAGAACCTGTCAATTATTCTTTCTTCAAATTTTTGTTATTATAAAGAGATGTAAGGCTTGCCTGTATTTACTCACAATAGAAATTTTATGATTAAAACTTTATATAAATGATTGGTTAAAGGATGGAGGATAATCTTGAACGACATTGATCAAAATCAAAATAAAACATCTGGTATCCAAGTTATTACGCGTGCCGCTAAAATACTACGGACGCTTAGAGAGCATCCAAAAGGATTAAGCCTTTCACAGATTTCAAATGAAGTAGACCTGGCTCGGTCAACGGTCCAACGAATAGTAGCTGCATTAGAGCAAGAAAACCTAGTTACAGCAGCTTCTACTAACAGCGGCTTTCGCCTTGGCCCTGAGATTGCGAGGCTTGCTGGGGCTGTACATACTGATTTAAGGGAAGAATTGCGACCATTTTTAATCCAGCTTTCTACTATGATTAATGAAACAGTCGACCTTTCAATATTAGATAACGGTAAGGTTCTGTTTGTTGATCAAATCATTGCGGCACATCCCCTGCAAGCAACATCACAGCCTGGTGCCTCTTTTCCATTGCATTGCACAGCAAACGGAAAAGCAATACTTGCTTCACTGCCCATAACGGAGGTTGAAAACCTTCTACCGGAACAGCTTAAACGGTATACGGATAAAACCATTACAAATCGGGATGAACTAATGAAGGAGTTAGACGTGGTCCGTAAAGAGGGGGTTTCTTTTTCAAGAGAAGAGCATATTGAAGGAGTATGTGCAGTTGGGGCTGTTGTAGTAGATCGAATGGAAAATCGGAGTGCCATCTCCATTCCGCTCCCATCTACACGATTTTATGGGAATGAGGAAAAGCTGGTTTCTGCCCTTATCAAAACATGTCAAAATATTAATCGACACTTTGCGTAGAAGATAAAAAGAAAGGCGCTGGAATATATCCAAGCGCCTTTCTCTTTGTTTCTTCACTATTAGACAGCTACTGGTGATAATTTCTTTGCTGCTTGTTTTACTTTTTCTAAACCTTCAGCAATAATCGTTTCAGCTTGAGTTGGCATTGCAGCATGACCTTCAATAATAACTTCGTCAATGATTTCCATACCGAATACACCGCCAACCACATTTTTAATATAAGTTGCGGACATTTCCATTGGTGCTGCTTCCGGTGTTGAGTAAACGCCGCCGCGTGCACTTAGGATAATCGCTTTTTTGTGTGTCATTAATTGTACTGCTTGACCATTTTCATCGTATTTAAATGTAAAACCAGCTTGGTATACATAATCAATGAATGTTTGTAATGGTGCTGGGATTGTTAAGTTCCATAATGGGAATGCGAATACAACCAAATCAGCTGCTGTAAGAGCATCCATTGCTTTTTGCTTTGCAGCAAGAAGTCGTTTTTCTAAATCCGTCATTTCTTCACCTGATTCTACTTTACCGAAAGCGTTAAATAAATCTTGGCCGAAATAAGGCATATCTTCAGCGAAAACATCGAAAGTTGTGACATTCGCACCTTCTAAGTTCTCCATAAAAGTTTCATACATTTTACTTGATACAGCCTCTGAAGCTGGACGATTGTTTGCTTTAACAACTAATACATTCATTATATTTAAATCTCCTTTTTATATTTAATATCATTATTTTTAAATCATATATCTCGAATTAATAATATATTAATCTAGTATTCCTGTCCATAGTAGTTATTTCCTGTTTTATATAAAATAGCTAATAAAAAAGTCTGTGGAATGATAATCCCCTCAGACTAATTATATTTATATTGTGTAATATAGTTAATTTATGAATTTTCAAGTGCCTTGTGACCAATACCAAATAAGAATTTCATCAAAGTGGTCACATAGTTTATTTAGGTCTTTCTATTTCAAAAATCTCACCGATTTTTGCGTAATTATTCCCAGCCAATCGGCTCACTGCTGCTAATCCCCTAGAATCAATTCTTCCTTTTTCATAAATGTTGCTTTCAATATGAAAATGAACAATTCTCCCAATGAAATGATCACATCCTGGTGAATCTGAACCGCCCAATTCAATGGAATGCTCTAAAAGGCATTCCAATCGAATTTTAGCTTCTTTTACACCTGGTACAGAAATCTTTACACTATCAACTGGTGTTAAATTTGCTAACTCAACTTCACTTTGATCTGGAGGAAGACTAGCAGCCGTCTTATTTATTTTTTCAACGTTGTTTTCGTCAACAATGTGGACCACAAATTGCTTTGACTCAATGATATTTCTAACAGTATCCTTTTGTCTCCCAGCTGAACGTTGTATCGATAACGAAATCATCGGGGGGTTCGACGAAACAATAGTAAAGTAACTAAAAGGTGCACCATTTAAAATTCCATCCTTCGAAAGCGTGGTAACAAAAGCTATCGGTCTAGGAATAATACTGCCGATTAGAAATTTATAATTTTCTCTTTCAGACAATGAAGCTGGATCGATTGAAAGCAATGACTTCACTCCTTTTCGTATAATTAGTCTAATTCTCTAACTTTGTAAGGCAGTAACCCTCGTTCAATTTGTTCTCTATGTGGTTCATATTGTGCAGGCAGCATTAATTTTTCACCCATTGTCGCTACGGATTCATCATGGGCAAAGCCTGGAGGATCCGTAGCAATTTCAAATAAGATTTCCCCATGTTCTCTAAAATAAATTGCATTAAAGTAATTTCGATCCTGTACTGGAGTGACACCATAACCATTGGCTGCCACATACTTTTGCCATTCCAATTGATCTTGGTCATCACTAGCACGCCAAGCGATGTGATGTACGGTTCCCACACCCATTCTTCCGCGCACAATCGACGATAATTTTAGGTCAATGACATTTCCGATATCGCTTGAGGAACGGTAACGGGTGAAATCTCCTTCTTTTCCTACGAATTCAAGTCCCATAACTTTTTCTAACAAATCGGCTGTTTTATTAGGCTGTGTTGATAATAGTGTGGCTCCGCCAAATCCTTTGATGGCTACATTGGGTGTTACCCCGCTAAAGTTCCAATTATTCACTTCGCCTTCTTCCCTTTCAACAATTTCAAGGTGAAGACCGTGTGGATCATCGAATTCCAAATATTGCTCGCCGAATCGTTCCATTTTAGTGAAAGGTACTTTGAACGTTTCTAATCTATTTTCCCAAAATCCCATGGCACCCTTAGGAACAACATATGAGGTAACTCCTACTTGGCCGCCACCGATTGTACCCTGACGAGCTCCAGCCCAAGGGAAAAATGTAATGATGGTTCCAGGTTTCCCACCTTCATCGCCGAAATAAAGGTGATACGTGCCAGGGTCATCAAAGTTTACCGTTTGTTTTACTAAGCGCAATCCTAAAATGCCTGCATAAAAATCAACATTCTCCTGTGGATGACCTACAATAGCAGTAATATGATGAATACCCATTGTTTTCTTACTCATTTTATTACACACTCCTTTTTAAATTATGATGTCTATTAATTGTTTATATTATTTTATCTCGATTTCGAGATATTTATTTAAAAAAATATTTCACCAGCATCTCTTCCTACCATAGAATTTAATGTACTTCTTCCATTAAGTTATAAACTTCATCTAGTTGGAATACACGCATATTACGCGGCAAGAAGCTTCGTATCTCTTCTTCATGAAACCCAACTTGTAATCTTTTTTCATCAAGAATCAAGGGTCTTCTTAATAGCCCAGGATTTTCTTCGATAATTGTATATAATTCTCTAAGAGAAAGAGAATCGATATTTATATTTAACTTCTGAAATGCTTTGGACTTAGTTGAGATAATTTCATCTGTTCCCTCTTCTGTAAAATGAAGGATATTCTTAATCTCATCTAATGTAAGCTTTTCAGAAAGGATATTTCTTTCTTTGTAAGGAATATGATGTTCATCAAACCAAGCTTTTGCCTTTCGGCATGAAGCACAACTAGGTGATATATATAAAGTTAGCATTATTACCACTCCTTAATGTTTTTAGTCAGTTTGATTGATATCAAATTGGCTTCCCTTTTTCTCAAATCATCATATTTCGAATTACAATATCTCGAATTAAAGATAATTTTATTATATATCATCTTCTCCATAAGTCAACCGCAAATGATAAAATAATAAACCCCCGTATGCTTTTCCAACTTGCACGTAAAGTGCAATATATTCAGGTTCAAAATCTGTTCCATGATTCGCTTTTGTACCATGAAAATGACCAATATTTCTATGTACAAAAAAATCGGCTATCAATGTGTAGATGCATTTGATAGCCATTTAATAATCCATTTTAAATTTTTTTGATAGTAATGGAACCTATCCCTCTTAAATTCGACTTATTTACAATGGATTAACGCAAAGTTTTTAATGCACCACCCCAAGCAACTACTTCTTCTAGCATAGCATTAACGTTATTAAGGTGAAGTTCAGCTGGTTTAAATTCACTCATATTTTCAAAATCAGTAAATAAGGATAAGGTTGGATGTGTCCGTACATCTGCAATTTTTAATTCTGCGCAGATTCCACGTAAATGTTCTGCGGCACGAGCGCCTCCAGTTGAACCATAACTTACGATTCCTGCGGACTTGTTGTACCAATTCTCTCTAGCAAAATCGAGGGCATTTTTCAAAGCACCTGTTATGCTATGGTTGTATTCCTGAACAATAAAAACAAAACCATCTAGGCTGGCGAGCTTTTCATTCCAAGGACCACCTTCTGAACCATCAGTTGTTCCTAAAAATGGCAGATTGTAATCTGCGATATCAACGATTTCATAATCAGCATCTCCACGCTTATCAGCAATCCCTTTTACCCATTCTCCAACTTGCGGACTAACACGTCCTTGACGAGTGCTTCCTAAAATAATCCCAATTTTTAATTTTTCGTTTGTCATGATATCAATCTCCTTTTCGGCTGAACTTCCAAATAGTCTTGATAAAAATCCCATCAAAACCCCTCCTATCTTTCCCTTTTTAGAATTCTACATTCCTTTTCTAAGCAACCTTGGTTAACCCAATCAAGTGTACTCATGACAATAATCCACTCTTTTTACTCAAGATGAATTCCTCCTATTTATATTGTTTTTTATATGAATTAAATCTATTCAAAAAAGGCGCTGTTCTCATTGTTTCTTAGTTTTCTGAAAACCAATTTCCCATCTATAAACTTCTGTTATCCTGACAAACTCCGAGTGGTGACAGCGTACTATGTCAAGTAAGAAATTTCGATTTTTGCGTATAGGAAATACACCTCACGCATTAAATTTCAAAAAAATACCATAAGCAACTGACAGACAACCATATAAATGAATCTCTCTTCT
>NZ_JAMBOB010000099.1 GCF_023715415.1 Neobacillus niacini | reverse complement strand
CCAGCCGCCTAAGGTGGGACAGATGATTGGGGTGAAGTCGTAACAAGGTAGCCGTATCGGAAGGTGCGGCTGGATCACCTCCTTTCTAAGGATAATGCAGTCCTTGACGGACTGATAAAACGTTGACGTTACTTGTTTGTTTAGTTTTGAGGGAGTAATTCTCTCAAAGCTTTTTTTAATCGTTCCTTGAAAACTAGATAATCGTAAGAAGAAGTCAAAGTAAAACCGAGAATTGCCACTTTAGTTTTTCT
>NZ_JAMBOB010000098.1 GCF_023715415.1 Neobacillus niacini | reverse complement strand
CCCCCCCCCCCCCCCCCCCCCCCCCCCCCCCCCCCCCCCCCCCCCCCCCCCCCCCCCCCCCCCCCCCCCCCCCCCCCCCCCCCCCCCCCCCCCCCCCCCCCCCCCCCCCCCCCCCCCCCCCCCCCCCCCCCCCCCCCCCCCCCCCCCCCCCCCCCCCCCCCCCCCCCCCCCCCCCCCCCCCCCCCCCCCCCCCCCCCCCCCCCCCCCCCCCCCCCCCCCCCCCCCCCCCCCCCCCCCCCCCCCCCCCCCCCCCCC
>NZ_JAMBOB010000097.1 GCF_023715415.1 Neobacillus niacini | reverse complement strand
TAGGCTGTACCACTTGCGTTTCTTTTTAGAATTCTCAACTACACGTAAGCTTAGTTTTCATATCGATTCATTCATGTATTCGTTTCCTTTCATAATTAGATATCAGAAGTATAGTTAATTCAATTAAAGATACCTAAATTAGTACTACGCCCTAAAAAACCAACTTCATTTCGGTCTCAACTCTTGGGCTATCTGCATCGTTTACTTCTGTTTAGAACATGACTAGTAATAAGTTCGTATTGCTTTACTTCCATG
>NZ_JAMBOB010000096.1 GCF_023715415.1 Neobacillus niacini | reverse complement strand
CTCGGTTTTACTTTGACTTCTTCTTACGATTATCTAGTTTTCAAGGAACGAATGTTTCGAGAGAAATTGCACTCTCAAAACTAAACAAACAAGTAACA
The DNA here is from genome assembly GCF_023715415.1 of Neobacillus niacini. Taxonomy (GTDB): domain Bacteria; phylum Bacillota; class Bacilli; order Bacillales; family Cytobacillaceae; genus Neobacillus; species Neobacillus niacini_C. Next base: position 157 of record NZ_JAMBOB010000096.1, on the reverse strand, counting down.
GTCAACTTTTTATCAGTCCGTTAAGGACTTCATTATCCTTAGAAAGGAGGTGATCCAGCCGCACCTTCCGATACGGCTACCTTGTTACGACTTCACCCCAATCATCTGTCCCACCTTAGGCGGCTGGCTCCTAGGACAAAACTTAACTTCCTATAAT
>NZ_JAMBOB010000095.1 GCF_023715415.1 Neobacillus niacini | reverse complement strand
CTTACTTACAGCTCCCCGAAGCATATCGGTGTTAGTCCCGTCCTTCATCGGCTCCTAGTGCCAAGGCATCCACCGTGCGCCCTTTCTAACTTAACCTAAAAGGTTTATTTTCTTCTTATTAATAAGAAAGAAAAACTAAAGTGGCAATTCTCGGTTTTACTTTGACTTCTTCTTACGATTATCTAGTTTTCAAGGAACGATTAAAAAAAGCTTTGAGAGAATTACTCCCTCAAAACTAAACAAACAAGTAACGTC
>NZ_JAMBOB010000094.1 GCF_023715415.1 Neobacillus niacini | reverse complement strand
TTATTCGAATAGCCTTTTCAATGTTAAAACATAAGAAACCGTATGAGTCTAAACAGTCAGAATACAGCATCTTTCAAGAGATTAAGAAGAAACTAATCTATACCAAAATGAACACTTATTTAAACATCGCTCTAGCTGCTTAACGAATGAAAAAACAATGAATCTCTCTCCTGGGATCAAGGGAAAATCGACTTTGGTGCCGGAGGCAATACGACCTCGAGTGACAGCATGATTAACCTTGTCCTGTAAATGCGA
>NZ_JAMBOB010000093.1 GCF_023715415.1 Neobacillus niacini | reverse complement strand
GCCCAGACTCCTACGGGAGGCAGCAGTAGGGAATCTTCCGCAATGGACGAAAGTCTGACGGAGCAACGCCGCGTGAGCGATGAAGGCCTTCGGGTCGTAAAGCTCTGTTGTTAGGGAAGAACAAGTATCGGAGTAACTGCCGGTACCTTGACGGTACCTAACCAGAAAGCCACGGCTAACTACGTGCCAGCAGCCGCGGTAATACGTAGGTGGCAAGCGTTGTCCGGAATTATTGGGCGTAAAGCGCGCGCAGGC
>NZ_JAMBOB010000092.1 GCF_023715415.1 Neobacillus niacini | reverse complement strand
GTCTTGCAGCCCTTTGTACCATCCATTGTAGCACGTGTGTAGCCCAGGTCATAAGGGGCATGATGATTTGACGTCATCCCCACCTTCCTCCGGTTTGTCACCGGCAGTCTCCTTAGAGTGCCCAACTGAATGCTGGCAACTAAGAACAAGGGTTGCGCTCGTTGCGGGACTTAACCCAACATCTCACGACACGAGCTGACGACAACCATGCACCACCTGTCACTCTGTTCCCCGAAGGGAAACGTCCTATCTCTA
>NZ_JAMBOB010000091.1 GCF_023715415.1 Neobacillus niacini | reverse complement strand
AGTCTCCTTAGAGTGCCCAACTAAATGCTGGCAACTAAGAACAAGGGTTGCGCTCGTTGCGGGACTTAACCCAACATCTCACGACACGAGCTGACGACAACCATGCACCACCTGTCACTCTGTCCCCCGAAGGGGAACGTCCTATCTCTAGGAGTGTCAGAGGATGTCAAGACCTGGTAAGGTTCTTCGCGTTGCTTCGAATTAAACCACATGCTCCACCGCTTGTGCGGGCCCCCGTCAATTCCTTTGAGTTTCA
>NZ_JAMBOB010000090.1 GCF_023715415.1 Neobacillus niacini | reverse complement strand
CGGATCAAAGCTTACTTACAGCTCCCCGAAGCATATCGGTGTTAGTCCCGTCCTTCATCGGCTCCTAGTGCCAAGGCATCCACCGTGCGCCCTTTCTAACTTAACCTAAAAGGTTATTTTCTTCTTACTTTAATAAGAGAGAAAAACTAAAGTGGCAATTCTCGGTTTTACTTTGACTTCTTCTTACGATTATCTAGTTTTCAAGGAACGATTAAAAAAAGCTTTGAGAGAATTACTCCCTCAAAACTAAACAAAC
>NZ_JAMBOB010000008.1 GCF_023715415.1 Neobacillus niacini | reverse complement strand
GAATGATGTAAGTTTGAGGTTCCCTGTCAGGTATCTTAATCTTACTTCATGAAGTGTACTGGGGTCTTTTTGTAATTTCTGGAGGAAATACCTTTCGACATGTATTATCTAATACACCAGGCACCATCCTCTTCCTATTCTATAAATTGATAATTGATGTAAGAGTGATCGACTAGTTTTAGGTCTTTAGGTATTTTTAGGTACAGGATGCTGGTTCCGCCATAGAAATGGGTTGAGCGGCTGAAGGGTTTTTCTCCTGTGAATTGGTTGACTGTGAATGCATGTTGAAATTGGGAGAATTTGAGTTTAACTTTTTCTGGATTTTTTATTGTTAATGTATTTCCCTTTAGTTCTGCTCGAATCGGCTTTTCTAGTTCCGTTATTTCCATGTTATTTACGCCTGAACGTGTTTTAAAGTGAAGTGCTTCAATTTTACCATCGTTCACCGTTTTTCTCTCCACAATTACTGCGGTATTAATAAGTTCATTGTTTTCGGTTGCAATGGTAAGTTCTTGCTCCTCGTACCCGAAGCTCCATCGCTTATTGATGTATTTATTGTCTACCTTATCGATATTTCCCTCAATCGCAGCTTCATATAACTCCGTGCTTTCTTTATCTAGGTCTTGACTATTCTTTATGACTTTATAGGTTACTTCTTTATCCGGCAGTAGCGGACTCACACCTGTACAAATTAGGAGTATAGCAACATATCCGCCTAACATCCAGCGTAAACGACTTCCCTGGAGGATTTTCTTCATCCTGCCACTTCTTAAAATTCTAACAATCGAAAAGATTATAATTAAGATTATAAGAAAAGGTACAAGAAAAGTCATTCCCTCACCTCCATTCTATTTGATAAGGCAATGGAACTAGTAAAAAGCATAGCAACGATTACCAGTACCTTTAGGACAAATACTAAAACGGAGGGTTCGGTAAATATAAATTGATACATGCCTTTCACCCATTCAAAGCCCAAACTTCCCGCACCCAGTATTCCCGCTCCGATAAAAACTCCTGGAATCAATACCGCAAAAGCCTTACTTATTTGCACCAATGTTCCAAATAAATACCCGAGGCCAGAAAATAGTAGAATGTAAAGAATAGTTGAACTGTATCCAATTACTATTTCTGAAAGTGAAGGACTAGCGGAAATATACCCCAGACCACCAAAAATGTTCATGATAATTTTCATTAATGAGGTTGATAGCATCGCCGTTATTCCACCAACGATACTTCCTGTTAGTAAAAATAGCATGTTTGAAAGATTACTGCTTAATTGATTGGTTACAAACGTAAAATCATCCTTTTTATAGGCAGTTGTTGTGATCAGTATTGCTGTAATAAAAGCCCAGATTATAGTAAAAATAATAACCATATCAGCAGAATAGAACTGAATATCAATTTCAATACTTTCACTGCTCGAACCCATCATTCCAACACCGTTAAACGAGAAGAATACCGCTAATAGCTGGATAAAAATGAGCGATATAAATACTTGTTTATATGCCTTTAATTTAAAAGTAAATTGCTTCTTAACATTATCCAGCAAACTAGTCTTTGATAAAGACATCATCTATTCCCCCTTTTGTTTTACTTGTTAAATACACACAAACATCACTTGAAGTGACTTGCGTTAGAGCAAGATCTGCTGCCTTAGCTTTCTGATGATCAGCTTCAGAAAGGTTGTTTTTTACAACCGCATACGTGCGATTTACTCCGATATCCTTCGAATAGATGACCTCTTTATTCCGTGTCCATTCCTCCACGTTTTCTGACAATCCTTGAATGCCAATTGCCCATTCTTTTAATTCTCCTATCGGCATATGCAGATGTTCTCTTCCCTCTTTAATGAGCAGAATATCTTCTAGTAAATCCTCAATTTCCTCTAAGTGGTGACTTGAAAGTAAAATGGTACGGGGATAAGCGATATAATCCTTAAGTAAGGCACGATAAAAGTCTTTGCGGACGGCCGCATCCATACCAGTAGTAGGTTCATCAAACATCGTTAAAGCACATCGAGCACATAATCCTACAATCATATTAAATGTACTTTTCATCCCCTTAGAAAGATCGTTGTAATAGTGGGTTGATTGGAATGAAAAATAGTCAAATAGACGATTAGCGAGCTCATGGTCCCATTTTTCATAAAACATTGCGGATACATTTAGTACTTCTCTCAGTGTTAATGCGGTCGGGAAATTCATTTGGTCATTAATATAAATGACATTGGCAGAGACCATTAAATTATTAAACGACTTCTCAGAAAAAACCTTAATTTCACCTGAAGTCTCTCGCAAGTATCCGGCAATGGTTTTTAAAAGCGTCGTTTTACCCGAACCATTCCGACCTATTAAACCCGTAATCTTATTTTCTTCGATGGTAAAAGATAGATGATTCAACGCTTTTGTTTTTCCATAAACCTTGGTTAAACCCCTGCACTCAATCACGTTCATTCCCCTGCCTCCCCCGTCTTTACATCGTTTATCATTTGAATTAATTCCTCTTTGCTCACGTCCAACCGTTCGGATTCCATGACAATTTCAATAACTAATTTCTTTAAGGTTTGATTTTTCCGTTTGTTGATGATAATTTCCTTCGCATTTGGCGAAACAAACATTCCAAGTCCACGTTTTTTATACAAAATGTTTTCCTCTGCCAAAAGAGTTAGGCCTTTCGCAGCGGTTGCTGGATTGATTGTAAACAATTCTGCGAGCTGGTACTGCGAGTAAATTTTTTGGTCACTGCCAAAATTCCCGTTCAAAATCTCTCTCTCCAGCCATTCTCCAATTTGCAAATAAATTGGCTTGCTTCCGTCCATATTAAGAATCAACCCTTTTCCTCCTTTCTGACATAGTACATTACTGTTGTAATGTACTATACTACTTTAATTTACAAAAAACAATCATTATTGGAAAATTTTCCAGATATTTTTAAACAAAAAGCTCTGTTAAAGATAGATGTTGATTTTTCATACCGAAATCCTAATGAAGGACTAATCTCATTGGGAACTCTCCTGATTTGTCTTTCATCGACCATTTTTACCATTGCACTAATAATCAACAATAAATTTAACAAAGCTAAACAAAAAAAGAAGACAGCTGCAAACTGTCTTCCACTCGATTATGATGCTTTATTTTTGTTGTAAATATCAAATGCAACAGCCGCTAGTAAAACAAGTCCTTTAATTGCTTGCTGCCAGTCGATTCCTAAACCAATTAATGACATACCATTGTTCATAACACCCATTACAAGTCCACCGATAATCGCACCAGGAACCGTACCGATACCACCATATGCAGAAGCACCACCAATGAAACATGCTGCAATGGCATCTAGTTCAAAAAGGTTACCTGCTTTCGGAGTTGCTGCATTCAAACGTGCAGCGAAAATTAATCCTGATAACGCTGAAAGTACTCCCATATTAACGAATACCCAGAAAGTAACTTTCTTTGTTTTAACCCCTGAAAGCTGAGCTGCTTTTTCATTTCCACCGATTGCATAAATATGTCGGCCAACAATTGTTTTTCTCATAACGAAGGTATAAATCAGAATTAATAATGCTAAGATAATTAAAATATTTGGGATACCATTATACGTCGAGAGTACATATGAGAATACTAGAAGAATAGCTACCAAAACAGCAAGTTTTGCAACAAATACACTTGTTGGAGAAACATCAAATTGATATTTCAATTGCGTTCTTCTATTTTTCAACTCAGTAAAGATTAGAATTACCGATAATACAACACCGATGACAATGGTTAAGAGGTGGATCTCTCCTCCTCCAAATAAATCAGGAATAAAGCCTGAACTCATTCCTTGGAAGGACTTTGGAAATGGCGCGATTGATTGTCCTTGTAACACAACCATCGTTAATCCTCTGAACAACAACATCCCTGCAAGTGTAACAATAAATGCCGGTATTTTTACATAAGCAATCCAAAATCCCTGCCAAGCTCCAATGATTGCTCCAATTAATAAAGAAATAATGATAGCAAGGGGTGTAGAGACATGATATGTAACAATTAATATACCTGCAATTGCACCGACAAAGGCTGCAATTGAACCAACTGACAAATCAATATGTCCTGTAATAATGACTAATACCATTCCGATTGCTAGTACTAAAATATAAGAGTTTTGTAGAATTAAGTTTGTTACATTTAAAGGCTTTAACAGGATGCCTTCCGTTAAGATTTGAAAGAGCAGCATAATAAATACTAATGCAATAATCATACTGGATGATCGTAAATTTTTCTTTGCCATACTTACTAACGTTTGCATCTTTTTTACCCCCTCGTCTTCGTCATAAATTTCATTAGATTTTCTTGAGTGGCATCTTTTCTTTCAACTTCACCAGTGATTCTGCCCTCACTCATCACATAGACTCGGTCACAAATCCCCAAAATCTCAGGAAGTTCAGAAGAAATCACTAACACACCTTTGCCTTCATCTGCCAATTGATTAATAATCGTATAAATATCAAACTTTGCCCCAACATCAATTCCTCGAGTAGGTTCGTCTAATATTAATATTTCGGGCTTGGAAAACATCCATTTACTTAAAACGACCTTTTGCTGGTTCCCGCCGCTTAGGTTCCCTGCCTCTTGCCAAATGCTTGGAGTTTTTATTTTTAACTTTTCACGGAATTTTTCAGCTTCAACGATTTCTTGATTTTCATTAATGACATTATTTCTAGAAATCGAAAACAGACTTGGCAGGGAGATATTTTTTCGGATATCATCCATTAAAATTAACCCGTTACCTTTTCGGTCTTCCGACACATAGGCAAGTCCTTTTTTAATCGCCTGGCTGACATTTTTAAATTGGACCTCATCTCCATTCAAGTAGATGTTCCCGCTTATTTTTTGCCCAAATGACTTACCAAAAAGACTCATCGCAAGCTCAGTTCTTCCGGCACCCATCAAACCAGCGATTCCAACAATTTCACCTTTTTTAATGTTAAAATTAATATTGTCCAGTACCTTCCGATCGCTATGTAAAGGATGATAAACATTCCAATTCTTCACTTCAAAAATAACGTCACCAATTCTAGGCTCTCTTTTTGGATAACGATTGGTTAAGTCACGCCCAACCATTCCTTTAATAACACGTTCTTCTGTAATGTTTCCGCCATGTACATCCAGTGTTTCAATGGTTTGTCCATCACGAAGAATCGTTATAGAATCTGCTACCTTTAAGATTTCATTTAATTTATGTGAGATTATAATAGCGGTTATCCCTTGCTTTTTTAATTCTAGTAATAAATTCAAGAGATTCTCACTATCATTTTCATTTAATGCCGCAGTCGGTTCATCCAAAATTAGTAATTTTACTCGTTTTGATAGTGCTTTTGCAATTTCAACCAATTGTTGTTTACCAACACCGATATCAGTAATCTTTGTATGAGGGTTTTCAGACAATCCTACTTTAGTTAAGAGTTCTTTTGTTTTGAGCGTCGTTTCGTTCCAATTGATAATTCCCTTATTTGCCTGTTCATTACCTAGAAAAATATTTTCTGCTATTGATAGATCTGGGATTAACGCTAATTCTTGATGAATAATGACTATTCCCAACTCTTCACTCTGTTTGATATCTTTAAATTCACATACCTTTTCCTCAAAAAGAATATCACCGGTATATGTTCCAATCGGATATACTCCGCTTAATACCTTCATTAAAGTAGATTTTCCTGCACCATTTTCACCCATGAGTGCATGAATTTCCCCTTTTTTCACTTTCAAATTAACATTCTCAAGTGCTTTAACGCCTGGAAACTCTTTTGTTATACTTTTCATTTCTAATATAATCTCAGACATTGTAACACCACACCTTCATAATGTAATAAATGATTTAGTGGTCTTAAGAAAAAACCACTAAATCATTTTTTTATTATCCTTTATTTAAGGTCCTTTTCGGTCCAATATCCACCATCTACTAATACAGATTTATAGTTTTCTATATCAACAGATACAGGCTCTAATAGATAGGAAGGTACGACTTTCTTTCCATTGTCATATGTTTTTGTATCATTCACTTCAGGTTTTTTACCTTTTAATACCGCATCTGCCATTTCAACCGCTTTCTTCGCTAACTCACGAGTATCCTTAAATACTGTTTGTGTTTGCTCACCGGCAATAATTGATTTTACAGATGCTAACTCCGCATCTTGACCTGTAATAATTGGAAGAGGCTGGCTGGCAGAACCGTAACCAATACCTTTTAAGGAAGAGATAATCCCGATACTAATACCGTCATATGGTGATAGTACTGCGTCTACTCTCTCAGAAGCATACTTGGCACTTAATAGATTATCCATTCTCGATTGAGCAGTAGCTCCATCCCATCTTAAAGTAGCTGCTTGTTCAAATGAGGTTTGTCCACTCTTTACTACTAACTTTCCAGACTTAATATAAGGCTCTAAAATTGACATCGCACCATCAAAGAAGAAATATGCATTATTGTCATCTGGTGACCCTGCAAATAATTCAATGTTAAATGGACCTTTTCCATCTTTTAATCCTAATTTTTCTTCAATATAGGAACCTTGTTGTACGCCTACTTTGAAGTTATCAAAAGTAGCATAGTATTCAACATGCTCCGTATTTTTGATTAAACGGTCATAGGCAATGACTTTGATTTTCTCATCGTTTGCTTTTGATAAAACGTCTGTTAATGCTTCACCATCGATAGAAGCTACAACTAGAACGTCTACACCCTTTGTAATCATATTTTCAATTTGGGATACTTGGTTTTCTACAACGTCTTCAGCATATTGTAAATCCGTTTTATATCCTAAGGCTTCAAATTCTTTTACCATGTTGTCACCATCATGTACCCATCTTTCAGAGGACTTTGTCGGCATGGCAATTCCAACATAACCATTTTTTCCGTCACCAGAGGATTCCTTACTGCCGCACGCTGCTAGAACAAACATCATCATGGTTACTACCAAGATTATTGATAACGCTTTCTTCATTGGTATTACACTCCCCTTATTATCTTTTTATGAGTCAGATTGTTTTCCTGTCTCTAGAAAAATAATAACAGTGCAATTAAATTCCGTCTTTTCAAAAAAATGACTATTTTTATAAAAAATTAACATTTTTTTAAACGCTTACAAAAAAGGCGAAAGCAAAAAAGAGCTACTAAACTAGTAACTCCTTTTTTCCATAGACTATTTTTCAATTGACTGCGCCGTTAATCCTCTTCGATACTGGTTGGGAGACACACCTACAAACTTTTTAAATGCCGTACTAAAATAATGCTGGGTTGCATAGCCTGTCTGCTCTGCAATTTCAACCATTTGTAATTCCGTTGTATGTAATAGTTTTATAGCTTTTTCAATTCTCTTTTGTGTTACTAAACCGACAAAGGATGTCCCCAGCTCTTGTTTAATCGTCCTGCTTAAATAGACAGGTGAAACCTGCAGCAGCGAGGCAACCATTTCTAATGTCAGCTCAGGATTCGTATACGTTTCAGTAATAAAGTTTTTCGCCCTTTTGACGATTGGAGAAATGGGAATTTCCTCATATACCTTCTTTAAACAGCTCTTATAAGCAGATGGAACGCCGCCAAAATCCCCTGTCACCGGTTCTGAATAAATTGTAACAGTTACGTCTAAATGGGTTTGGATGCACTTTTCAATTGTTAAAAATATTTCGTCGTACTCACGACCCCATAATAGGATAAAAAGCAACCCTGAAGAGTCATCGAAAACGAGCTTTGGTTCCTTTCCCAAAATTTCTAACACAATATTCTTTACCCCAAACAGGATTAATTCTTTATCACCCTCTTGTAAAAGAGGCTGTTTACTTTCTAATTCCTGACTCCGGACTACAGCCAGCAGATTCGGGCTTTTCTCTGGCAGCCCCCAAAAAATTAGCTGTTCCTTAACTTTTTCATCTATAAAGCTTCCTGCGATCCAGTTTCGGCAAAACTGCTCTTGAATCATTAACGTATTTTGTAAGATTTGATTTGAAGCTACTTCTAAATATTTCTTTTTTGCTGACTGAATTTTATGTTTCTCACGTGTTCTTTCGAGTACTTCTGTTAAATTGCTTGGTTTAATCGGCTTTAAAATATAATCATCCACCTGTAATCGCAGCGCCTCTTGGGCATAGGCAAATTCATCATATCCAGAAATAACGACAACTCTGCAATTTGGAAGACTCCTGCGAATATTTTTAATTAAAGCTAGACCATTCATAATTGGCATATTTAAGTCAGCTAAAAGAATATCAATTTCATATTTTAACGCTAATTCTAAAGCCTCTTCTCCATCTTCTGCTTCTGCTGCAACTTCCATCCCTATTTCGTTCCAATCAATCGAATACCTAATACCTTCTCTAATGATTGGCTCATCATCTGCAATTAAGACCTTTAAAAACTGCTGCAAGCATAACACCCCATTATGTTCTGAAATTTGTCATTTATTTGTATTTAATGGAAGTAAGATTTTTACGGTTGTACCTTTTCCCTGAATACTTTCGACACTTAGACCATACGGTTCCCCAAAGGTTAATTTAATTCTAGCCTGTACATTCATGACCCCGTAACCAATAGAGTTCTTTTTCCTAGTTTCTTCGAGACGATCGAAAGAAACCGCCAAACCTTCATTTAATCTAGATAGTCTTTCCTCAGACATTCCAATCCCATCATCTTTTACATACATGACTAAATTTCCTTCAGCTGCTTCGACGGTAATAGAAATATTCCCCGGCCCCCGCCTTTCCTTTATTCCATGATAAATCGCATTTTCTACAATAGGCTGCAACACTAATTTAACAACTTCGATATTGTTTAGTTCAGGATCAACAGAAACACTATAATTCAATTTATCTTTATATCTAGCTTTTTGTATTTTTAAATAGCTATGAATATGTTCAATCTCATCTTCTAATGGTATGATGTCATTTCCTTTACTCAGACCAATTCTAAAAAGCTGAGATAGTGATTCTACGAGTTCCGCAACATCCAATGCCCCTTTTTTCCGGGACATCCAATTAATCGTATCGAGTGTATTATATAAAAAGTGTGGTTTAATATGCGCTTGAAGCGCCTGCAATTCTGCGTCCCGCTTTTGCCGTCCTTGAATCTGCATTAAGGCAATCAGCTTATTAATTTGTTCAATCATGTTATTAAAGCTTCTTCCCAACATCCCGATTTCATCCGCGCGGTTACCCCGATAACGAATCGATAAATCCCCTGATTCTACTTTTTTCATAACACTATTTAGTTGATTGATTGGCTTTGACATTGAATAGGACAAATAATAGGAGACACCAATAACAAATGCAAGAACAATAAATAAAATACTTATAATATAAAAATTAACCTGCCTGACCTCCATAACAGATTCCGTTGTAGAAAATACCCCTATCGTCGTCCAATTCGTAAAGGGAGACTTTCTATAAATAAACTGCATGTTTCTACCATTTATTTTTTTTGAAAAGGAGTTTGGAGAGTCAGATTTAAACCAACTTAGTTGAATACTATCTACTAGCGATCCCTGGGGGGAATAAATGACCTCACCCTCATCATCAATAACCATCAAATACCCTGATTTACCTAAGCGAACATCCTCAATAATTTCAGAGATTACCCGCAATTTTAAGTCGATTAAGACGACGCCAATCACCTTTTCCGATTCAGGATCTACGATTGCTCGTGCACCTGAAACAATTTCATGATCCGTATAATTGACATGAGATTTTAAGCTTCTGTCTGCAGGATGACCGATAAAATTAAAAATACCTTTATTCTCTACGGCGTCTTGATACCATCTTTCTTCCGTCAGTGATTTGATATTCCTGGGATACAGCTCGTTACTAAGATAATTACCTTCTTCATTAATCACAAGAATCCCCGCAATTTCAGGATTGACCGTAGTGAAACCTTGTAAGAATTTCTTGAGTTGATAATTATCATTTGAATCTAGATCCTCATCACCGTGTAGAAAACGAATAATATCTGGATTGAAAGAGATTAAATAGGAGACATCCTGCATCGTTTCTCCATATGATTCTAGTGATTTATTAGCCTGGCCAATTAATTGGAGTGTATGCTCAGATGCTTGTTTTTCAATGATATTATCTACTGCCATATTTACTAAGGAACCAAAAGCGATAGAAGGGAGAATACTAATTACAAGTAATAGGACAATTATTTTGGTACGAATAGGCAAATCATTTATTTCAAATGATTTTACTTTTTTCATATTATCACTCTTTTCTATGTTGCCTTACTTCGCATAATAGATGTCAACATTCTCTTTTGTCACAACTGTTATACCAGTATCCATTTTCGGTGGTGATTGATTATTGGCTATGTACTGGGCACTTTCCGGTTCTATCAAACCATGTTTAAGTTCAAACAAATATTGTAAGGACCAAAACCCCATATTCCAGGTCCCCTGAGCTATGGTAGCGGATATACGTCCGTCCTTCACCAAATCTAACGTTTGTTTGTCGGTATCGAAACCAATAATTTTTACTTGATTGTCTACTTTTAAATTTTTCGTTGCTTTAGCTACCCCAACACCGCCATTTGCCTCTGTTACAAACACACCTTTTAAATCAGGATGTTCTTTTATGATTTCTACCGCCAAATTTCCTGAAACTAACTCATCACCTTTTCCATCTTCGATTGCTACCACTTCAATATTAGGGTATTGCCTCTCCACTGTCTCTCGAAAACCTCTCGTGCGATCCATGTGATTTTGTTGATTTGGTAAGGTGATAACGGCAACTTTCCCGCTATTGTCGATTAATTTGGCCATTTTATGAGCTACTGTTACACCAGCATTAAAATTATCTGTTCCTAAGAAGGAATAAGCCTTACTGTCAGGTGCATCAGAATCAAACATGACAACAGGTATCCCTGCATTAATCGCTTTGTCAATGGTTGCATTTAATGCATTTGGATGCATCGATGAGATGGCAATACCTGATGGTTTCCTAGCGATAACCTGTTCAAGAACGGTGATTTGCTCATTCACGTCATATTGTGTTGCACCCCGGTATTCTACGGATACATTTAGCGCTTGGGCAGCATCCTCAAATCCTTTCACAACATTCTTCCAATAATCAATCCCAACGAGGAATGTAACCATGACATATTTTTCATCGATATCACCTTGAAGCCCTACTCCGTTTCCATTAGAACTTGCAGGCAATTCCCGCGATTGATAGTTTACTAAATAGATAAGAAAGGCACTGATTAAAATAGCATAAACAAGAATTAGCTTTTTCACATGAAACCCCTTTCAGAAAACTATATTAAAGGATTGGGCAAAATCTATTATACAATGATTCCTGCCATTTGCGATTAGTATATTTACCAAAAACTGCAATTGGACATATAAAAAAGAGACATTAGGTTTCCCCAAGTCTCTTTTCATTAATACATTGATAGAACTTTATTTTAATTCTAAGCGTATTTGATTTCCTGATGGATCAATTTTTAGGCGGAATCCCCTCCATTTATGAATGGGTGAGTGTCAGCGTCTTTACTAAATTTACAGATAATTAAAGTAATTTATTTTTTCTTAACAAATCTTTACATTCCCTTAATTAACATTACCAAAGGGACTACCTATAATCAAAGTGTAAGGTTCAAAATCGAATCAAAGGGGAGAATGATTATATGGATCGCCGTTTATTTTTAACCTATGTTGGAAGTGGTACCGCTGCATTAGTTGCCGCATCATCTGGGATTGGAGCATTAACAGGAAATGCTATGACTGGAGACCATTTAATGAATGGACAGCCATCCGGAAAGGGCAAATCACTTACTTCACCGTTCAAATCAATTAGTCGTACCTGGGAAAACGATGTGGTACTCCCTAAAGGGTACAACTACTCCATTATCGCTTCTTATGGTGATAAGATTAACTCATTGGGTGAAAAATTCGGGGATGCCGCTGACCTTACAGTCTATTTTCCAATGGATAGTTTAAAAGGTGGTAACAATTCTGAAGAAGGTTTGATTTGGGTAAATCACGAATTCCCTGAACCGGAAAACTATATGAAATTGCTAGGAATCAATGAATCTACTTTCAAAAAGGAGAATCTAGCAAACTATCCCGATCTTCTAAAAATGGAAAAAGAGGCTGTCGGCGGTTCTGTCATTCACGTTAAAAAAGAGAAAGACGGCTGGAAGCTTGTAGTTGATGATACATATAATCGCCGTGTCGATGGTAATACTCTAATTGAATTAACTGGTCCTGCACGCGGAAGCAAGTATGTAGGCGGCGCTAAGACTGTGGTTGGTTCATTAGGAAACTGTAGCGGCGGACGTACTTTATGGAATACCGTTCTATCTTGTGAAGAAAACACAGAATATGGCGATGATTATGGCTGGCCTAATTTTACCGATGAACATTACGGCTGGGTAGTCGAAGTTGATCCGTTTGATTCAAAAAGAACTGTACGTAAGCACACTGCCCTCGGCCGCTTTGCCCATGAAAATACAGCAATGGGCTTAACCAATGATGGCAGAGTTGTCGTATATATGGGTGATGATAAAGGCGATGCATGCTTCTACAAATTCATTAGCAGCAAGAAGTTTAATCCTGCCAATCGTGAAGCCAATTTCGATATCCTAGAAAGCGGAACTTTATTTGTAGCCAGTATGAAGGAGCAAAAATGGATTGCTCTCGATCATGCAACAAATTCTAAGCTTCAAGGGCAGTTTGCGGATCAAGCTGAGGTCTTAACGAATGCACGTGCTGCAGGAAAAGCCGTTGGCGGTACACTATTAGATCGTCCAGAAGACGTGGAAATTCATCCTCATGACGGATCCGTTTTCTTAGCATTAACAAACAATACGGGTCACGGTAATTTCCATGGTCAAATTGTTCGATTTGCTCCCGCAAACGGCGATCATGCTAGTGAAGCCTTCACGTTTGAGGTATTTGTTGCTGGCGGACAGCAAAGCGGGATTACTTGCCCAGATAACCTTCACTTTGACAGCAAAGGAAATCTATGGGTTGTGGAAGATTTTGGTGCAACCGAAACGAATCAATATGCTGCTTATAAAAACTGTGGTGTATTCATGATTCCAACGGATGGAAAAGAATACGGGGAACCTTTCCAATTTGCCTCAGGTCCAAAAGGCAGTGAATTAACAGGTCCATGGTTAACGCCAGACGAAAAAACTTTATTCTTAGATGTACAGCATCCTAGCACTTGGAATCTATATCCTAATCAAACCTTTGGACGCTCGTGTTTAATTGCTGTACAAGGCGGAAGCTTCAAATAAGTATATGTGGAAGGGGCTTTTCTCATCATGTTCGTTTGTTCAAACCACGTAAGAGATGCCTTGAAGCTTATGTTTATTCCTCACGTGAAGGTAATTGCAGAGGAAGAAAGCTTTCGTTGTCATCTTTGTAAAAATAAAGCCAAATATAAGCTTTTTAGTTTTGGACATACTCGAAAAAAGACAAAAGAAGCTATCTAAGGAGGTTATTCCATGCTTCAAAACATAGGTATCCCGGGCTTAATTCTGGTTCTTGTCATCGCACTAATCATTTTCGGGCCATCAAAACTCCCTGAACTAGGTCGTGCTGTAGGCTCAACCTTAAAGGAATTTAAAAAATCAACCCGTGATTTAGTATCGGATGATGCCAGCGAAAAAGAACAGCCCAAAAAAGAGGAAAAAATGATTTAAATGAATGGCTGTATTTGTGGAAGATGCGAGCAGTAGGTTGTGCTTGCGTCTTTTTTTAAGGGGGGAAAATGGTTGAGTAAACAACAGGATATGGATTTAATTGGTCATTTCGAAGAATTACGAAAACGACTGATACTTATAATTGGAACCTTTATGGTGTTATTCATTTTAGCTTTTATTTATGTAGAGGATATTTATCAATGGCTTGTACAGGATGTAGAGGTGAAATTGGCCATTTTAGGACCTAGCGATATATTGTGGGTGTATTTAATGCTATCCAGTGTCCTAGCTATTTCAGGAACTATCCCTATGGCCGCTTATCAAATTTGGCTGTTTGTTCGACCAGCATTAAAGGATATGGAACGGAAAGTCACACTTGCCTATATTCCGGCCTTATTCCTCCTTTTTATCGTAGGAATTAGCTTCGGGTATTTTGTCATCTTTCCGATTGTCTTTCAATTCCTTCTCTCCCTGTCGGAGGATATGTTTATGACCTTCTTTACCACAGAAAAATATTTTCAGTTCCTGCTTCATATGACACTGCCATTTGGATTCTTATTTGAACTTCCTGTTGTCATTATGTTTCTGACAAGTCTTGGAGTATTAAACCCATACCGATTACAAAAGATCAGAAAATACTCCTATTTCGTTCTAATCGTTACGGCCGTTTTAATCACACCACCGGATTTATTATCTGATATTTTAGTTATAATCCCACTTATCCTTCTATATGAGTGCAGTGTTTTATTATCAAAGGTAGTGTACCGACGAAAGCAAAGATTAACCCTAGCTGCATGAGTTCTAGTTCTTAAACTCTACCTTTCAAAATAGAATAGTACACCTAGGTATCATAAACAGCCCGCAAGTAGTTAATAGTTTAACTTACTGGCGGGCTGTTATTATTTATTTAGGAATGGAGCCATCTGCATTAATATATCCGGCACCGTATATGTTTTCATCTCTTTCTTGCCATAAACCTGCTCCAGTTTTTAGCGAATCTTTTATTTGCTGAGGCGTTAATTTTGGATTGTGCTGTTTTATTAATGCAACGATTCCTGCACATATTGGTGTCGCCATTGAAGTACCCGATAAAACAAAGTAATCATTCTCAATTCTATTTGCTTTTTGCAGCTTGTCCAAATAGGAGTTAGGCGAACGCAAAGAAACAATATTAACACCCGGTGCGAGGATATCAGGTTTGGTGTAGTTATATATCGTAGGTCCTCTACTTGAAAAACTCGCAACATCATCATCCGTTCTTGTCTCGGCTGTATTGCGATCGTCAAGTGCTCCAACTGTAATGACTTTGTCACTGATACCAGGGCTTGCTATAGTACCTGCCTCAGGCCCTTCATTTCCAGCTGCCACACACACCACTATACCAGAAGCCCAAGCTTCCTCCACTATTTTTACCATCGGGTCATCATTTTCACTTGTATATCGCTGTGCCGTACTTCCCAAGGACATACTGATGATATCAATTCTATTTGCAGGGTTATTTTCATTGTATTGAATACACCATTCAACCCCATCCATAACGGTTTCTAAAGATCCTGACCCAAGTTTATCTAAAACCTTTACCCCAATCAGATATGCTTCTGGTGCAGGTCCTTTGTAAAGAAAATTGGAAGCCGCTCCATTTCCAGCAGCATCTCCTGCACAGTGCGTTCCGTGACCATTATCGTCGTATGGGTCTGTTCTATTATTGATAAAATCAACAAAGTCTACAATTCTACCAGATAAGTCCTGGTGAGGATAGATTCCTGTATCAATCACTGCAATAGTTACGCCATTCCCTGTTAACACTGTATTATTTCTTTGTATATCTTTTGCATTTGCAGAAGGTACAGCTACATCAAGTAGCGCATGAACCTCTCGATTTAAATAGACTTTACGAATATGCTGACAACTCGAGAGCATTTCTTCTAATCCTTTTGGAGTTACATCGGCACTGCAGCATGAAACTCTTGAATACTCACGTTTCATATTATTTAAAAAATTACTATTCATAACTTGCTTTACCTCATTACAACCTGATTCAAAGCACCCCTTTTCAAACTCAATAATAACAGAGAACTTTCTCCCCAATTTAAGAGCCCCTTCAAACATATTATGCATAAAACATGGTGTCCATTTAAAGGGTCTATAAAGATTCAAGAGTCTTTCACGTAAAGGCTTTTCCAACTTATCAGCATGGGCTCGTACCATTTGAACCATCGAATAACCAAACAAAACTATCACTTCCTTTCATATTTTTAATAAAATATGTTTTCTGGAAGAAATAGGAACGGCGGTTGTCCTACTAGATTCGGTGACAGGCACCATTTATTCATTTTTTGTCATTTATACATAACGTTTATTCATTTTTATTTTATTATCAATGATAGTTTACCGGTGAAAACAAAGATTCAAGCTAGCAGCTTGAGTCCTAGTTCTTATTCTCTTGTATTCATAATAGAATGATTTATGACTTCTATTTAAATAGGTAAAGGGGATGTTTTTATGAAGATTCAACGTCTTGGACATGCGATGTATGTACTAAAAAGTAAGGAAGGAAAAAATTATTTAATTGATCCTTTTTTCGATTTGAATCCCGGTTTTCCTAGCGAGCTAAACACTGCCAGCTTTTATCAATCTATCGACTGTGTTTTTCTAACACACGGTCATTTTGACCATACGAGTGGTTTGCCAAAAATACTAGAACACAAACCAGAGATTATGATTGTCGCCCAATATGAACTTGCATTAATTCTTCTACAACAAGGGATTAAAAATGTCCTTCCTATAAATTTTGGCGGTTCAGTATCGTTTGATGATGTAACCGTAACAATGGTTCAAGCAAGACACTCTTCTTCCTATGGAGAAACAACGGGTACTCCGATATATGCCGGGGAGTCAGCGGGATATATTTTTGACTTTAAGGATGACTATACTCTCTATCATTCAGGCGACACTGCTTTAATGGCAGACATGAAGCTAATTCAGGATGTCTATCAGCCTGAAATTGCCATTCTCTCTTCCTCCGGTCATTTTACCATGGGTCCGAAAGAAGCAGCATACGCTGTTAGGAATCTATTAAACGTAAAATACGTAATCCCAAGCCACACCTTCCCAACAAACGAAACCGCTGCATCTCCAGAATCCTTAGCTCAACTATTACAAGCTTTCCCAGTAGTTGAATTTATGATCGATAGAGACAACGAGCTAACAGAACTTCTAAAGGACTATAGAAAGACAGCCGTGACTGCATTAGCCTTTGGAGAAGAAAGAGAGTTTGTAAAGAAGAAATAAAAACGGTGAGGTGACAGGCACCGCCCGTGGACACTGTCCACCTCAGGCGGACAGTCAAAATAAAATGGGTACCGCCAGCGGCGGTACCCATTTTATTTGTTATTCGTTTACTCTTAAGCTTACTGATTTAGGTAAGCCCAGGCATATTGTGCGTAGAGTTCTGCTCCTGTTGTGAGGGCGTCTTCGTCGATGTTGAATTTTCCGTGGTGATGGGCCCATTCTGTGTCTTTATCGGGATTTCCGCTGCCGACTAGAGCAAAGCTGCCTGGTGCATGTTCGAGGTATTCACTGAAGTCTTCGCCGCCCATGGTTGGTTTCTCGTTATAAATCATATCATCCCCAAATGCATCTGCCGCAACATTACAAACTAGGTTTGCACTGTATTCATCGTTAATTACTGCTTTGGTCCCATGAATATATTCCACCTTTGCGGTTGCACCATACATGGCGGCAACCTGGTCAGCGTAATGCTGGAGCTGCACTTCAATATGATTTCTCGTTTCAGGATTGAAGCAGCGGACGGTTCCTTCAATTACAGCATTTTCTGCTATTACATTGAACCTTGTACCGACGACCATTTTTCCAATTGTCAGAACAGCAGGGTGTTGGGCATCAATGGTTCTAGAAACAACAGTTTGTACATTCATGACGAAGGATGAGGCTACGATAGCAGCATCAATACATGCATGCGGCATGGCTCCATGCCCGCCTCGGCCCTTGAACGTAACTTTGAATAAATCTGCTGAAGCAAAGGATGGCCCAGGGGTACACGATACTTTGTGTGTTGGCATTTGAGACCAGATATGAATACCAAAAACGTTATCCACACCTTCCATTGCTCCTTGTTTCACCAACGCTTTTGCTCCCTCTGCTACTTCTTCTGCCGGCTGGAATAATAGACGTACATTACCCGGCAATTCTTCCTTTATTTCATTTAGTGCTTTAGCTGCAATTAATAACATCGCAGTGTGCGCATCATGACCGCATGCATGCATTTTTCCATCCTCTTTGGAGGCATATTCCAAATCCCTATTCAGTTCCTCCACCTGCAATGCATCCATGTCACCTCGGAGGGCAACCGTTTTACCCGGCCTTCCCCCTTGAATTTCCGCAATCACACCTGTGGGTTCGGTCTTTCGATATGTGATTCCTAATTGATCTAGGTACTCGCAGACAAATTGAGTTGTCTTGAATTCTTCCCAGGATACCTCAGGCTCACTATGAAGCCGCCGACGTAATTGTGTTAGCTCATCACTATATGTTTGAATCGCTTCTTTTATTTTTGCATGAATCATAACTATTCCGCCTCCGTTAACTTTTTAGCTGCCTTATAAAGGATCTGGACAGCATTTGCTATATGACGTGAATCGGACCATTCCTCCGGACAATGACTTAACCCAGCTTTACTCGGAATAAACAGCATTCCTACATTCGTAAAATCAGAAAATACCATTGCGTCATGACCTGCACCGCTGTTAATCGAACACTTAGTGATATCTAGTTCACTTGTTTTTTTCTTTAGCAGAGAGACAATATCCTTGTTCATTTCTTTTGGTTGAATATATAAAAGCTGCTCAACACTTACTTCAATTCCCTTTTCACAATAGGAATCCGCTATGTCTTTTACTTTTTGTATGACATTCAAAACGTTCTCTTCCTTACCTGAACGGATATCCACCGAAAAAACCGTTTTATCAGGAATAACATTTGCTCCATTCGGAAAAACATTCAATCTTCCCGTCGTGACAACTGTACCATTCCCCTCCACTTCAGCAAGACCGGGGAATTGGGCAATCATCTGAGCAGCAGTGACCAATGCATCCGCCCTACGATCCATTGGTGTTGTCCCTGCATGTCCAGCCTGCCCCTTGACGGTTACTTCTAATTGAGTTAACCCAACAATAGCCTCTACCACCCCAATTGGAATACCTTTTTCCTCAAGGATTGGACCTTGTTCAATATGCAATTCTAGGTAGGCCTTCATTGTCTTTGGGTCCCTCTTTTTAGGAAGGGAAGGATCTAGACCAATTTTCTTCATCGCATCCACTGCGTAAATACCATCTTTATCTTGTAAACTATTAAAATCTTCGTCAGTTAATAATCCTACAATTCCGCGAGATCCCATTAATCCTCCGCCAAATCGTGCACCTTCTTCTTCAACTAGTGCAATCACTTCTAACGGATATTTTGGTTTTAATTGGTTCTCTTTAAAAAGTGCCGCTACCTCGAGACCTGCTACCACCCCCGCAGGACCATCATAGGAACCACCATTTGGGACGGAATCAAAATGAGAACCAATCATGACGCTTGGTGCATCCTTTAACGTTCCATCAAGCTTTCCAAAAATATTACCAAACCCATCTTCACGAACAGTCAGACCGTATTCGTTCATCTTCTCTTTTATATACTGACGAGCCTGTAAATCTTCAGAACTATACGTAAGCCGGGTGGTACCTTGACCAGGTGTGGCAGTAAAGGTACTCAAAGTGTCAATATGACTTTCCACTCGCGACTGCACCATTTCAAGATTTGTTTCTACTTTTGCATCCATTACTTCAAACCCTTTCTTACAAGAATCCTACAAAGATCCCTGCTAGTACGACTGACACCATGGTTACCGTTATGAAACCGCCAACCAGCATAGGAGGGAGCATATGACTAGTCAGTATTTCTCTTTCTTTTTCATCTTCTGTTAAGGATTTAATTACTTCGTTTGTGATAATGTAATCTGCCGGAAATCCATATAAAGCTGTTAGTGAAACAGCGAACGCCATTTCTTTACTCACTTTTAATAACTTTCCCGCAATGAAAGAGAAGATATACATCCCGATTACCCCTAATACGATTGTGCCGACAAGTGGATAAATAATCTCAAGCATCATACTTGGTGTCGCCTGTTTTAAGCCGTCAAAAATAAAGAGCATGAGCGCTACAAGGGCAAATCCAAAACCATTTGCTTTTTGTAATACCTGCTTTTCAAGGAATCCAACACTTCTTGCGATGACCCCAAACAATAAGCAAAGAACAAACGGGCTAACTGTGACAACTGGAGCTAATAGCGTTGAAGTTTGATAGGCTAGAAATGCAACCAATGATAGCCTTAAAAATTTAAAGAATTCTGTATTATATTTATCTGGCATATTTTTAAAAAGTTTTAGCTCAGGCTTTACAACCGCTGTCGCAGCCGCCACTTCTTCTGCAGCCTTCCCCTGCTCTTTGACTGCAAGCTGCCCGCTGCGATATTGCTGAAGAAGTCTCTTGCCTTCTTTCTTTAAAACAATCGACGTAATCGGATATCCCGCAAATCCCTGCATTACATAGATAACTATGGCGAATACAGATAGTGAAGCTAGACCAGCTTCCTTTGCACCTTCTGACATGATCAAGGCAGATACAACACCACCTACTAAAGGAGGAATGGCTACGACAATTGTCTGATATCCAAAAATGAATGTTCCAATCCCAAATAAAATTGCGATAATTCCTAAAATACCTGAAAGAGCAATAACAATCGTTTTCCACTGATTTTTCAATTCCTGAAGGGACAACAAAGTTCCCATATTGGTAATTAATAGGTACATCATCATCACCGCTACAACTGGCGGCACTCCAGCTACTGCTACGATGTCCTGCGGAAAGAATGTCCAATATCCTAAAAGAAACAAGACCGCACAAACGAATATAGAAGGTACCCATGCCTTGGTTCGTACTGCAACTAAATCTCCGATAAATAAAATGGCCATAAGAATGACTAATGCTAACATCTGCGACATAAGAGTCCCTTCTTTCTTGGATAAATTTACTAATCCTTCGCCTTACGAAAGATTAAAGTTATTACTAGAATAATAATATAATTATACTTTTCAGTCAATTGAAATAATTAGAAAAATTCTTGCAAACGTTTTCTCTATATTTATCAGTAACAATATTTATAATTTGCTATTTTAGAAAATAAAAGAATTATTCTGCAGTAATTCAACAAAAATACACCCCCAATCAAATGATTGAGGGTGTATGCTTAGAGTTTTAGTTTACAATTGGAACAAAAATTTTCTCGTACTGATAATCTCCATTTACTTCATTTATTTTAATAACAGAGGCATTTTCCACCGGTTTAAAATTTTTCAAATCCTCAATTGGCCAATTCATCAAAAAAGTTAGAAGCATATGAATGAAGGCGGCATGTGTGACAATGACAACATTATCATATCGTTGCTGCTGCTTCACACGCTCTACCACCGTATTCATGAACATCGTCGCTCGTAAATACACATCTGCTAAGGATTCCCCGTTCTGAAAACGAAAGTAAAATTGGCCTGCTGCTTTGAATTCCTTTTTCTTTTCAGGAGTACGATCATGAAAGTCATAAAGATTGCCAAGCTCCCACTCTCTTATTAACGGATTCTCGAAAAAAGGAATTCCCTCTGGCAACGAGGAATGAATCGCTTGAGCTGTTTGCATGGTACGTAAATAAGGAGAACTATACAAAATCGTCTTTGGTGTTACGATTGTTTTAAAAAATTCACCGGTTACCTGTGCTTGTTTATGCCCGAGCTCCGTTAAACTATGCTGTGAATCATGAGTATGCGCCATCACGCTTTTATCCACATTATGCTCTGCTTCACCATGACGGATGAGATAAATATTCAACCATTACCAACCCCTTCTACAAGTCTATTATTTCTATTCTACTTCAGCTACCTGCCCCATTACCTCGTAAACGTTCGACAACCTTCTACAACAAAATGTCCTTTTTAGATTTACGTGCCAAACTGCCTTCCAAAGAAAATACCACAGCTCCAAGAACTGTGGTAACGTCAACACTTTATAAATTATTGAAAAACGTGCGGATTACGTCAGCCCCTCCAATAAAGGTTCCAAACGATCCTCCAATGTTGGTCAGGATAATTACCAACAAGACCCTTGTAAATTTATTACGCCAAAAGCCTTTGAGTGAAAAAACATCTTCTGATAGTGTTTCAAAGTCAGCCACACTTGGGCGTTTGATATACGCCTGTACAAGACCCGATACCCAGCCTGCTGCCAGTAATGGATGCAAGGTGGTGATTGGCGCTGCCACAAAGGCTGCTACTATTGCCAATGGATGTCCGAATGCAGCAGTTGCACCGAGTGCTGCTGTAATTCCAGTCCAGAGGATCCAGCTAATTGCTTGATCCATACCAGCGGATGGATTGAGAAAAAAGGTAAACGCAATCAGTGCAACAATGAGCACTGGGATTGCCCAGCCGATAATTTGCGGCGTTTTTGATTTTGGCTTTGTTTTTGTGAGCGCTTGTAAGTCCTGGTCATTGTGGATCTCTTTTGTGATACCTGGAACGTGTGCCGCCCCAAGAACTGCCACAATTTTTTTACCAGGTGCTTCTTTAATCTTTTGAGCTAAATATTGGTCACGTTCATCAATTAAAGGCTTCTTTAATTTAGGAAATGCTTCTGAAATTTCCGCAAGCGAAGCATTCAATGTATCTTGCGTCTTCATTTTCTCAAGCTCTTCTTCTGAAATGGTCTCTTTATTGAAAATACTATAGATAATTGACGTGAGCAGCTGGGCTTTTCCCCAGACACCAACATTCCCCCAAATACGTGAGAAGGTAATTTGGATATTACGATCGGCTAAAACAAGCTCAGCCCCTATTTTTTTAGCAGATTCAATTCCCTGAATCATTTCTTGCCCTGGTTTTGTATCAAATTGCTTGGCTAAGCGGTTTTGAAAAGATGAAATGGCAAGGTTCATGATTAACAATGTAGCCTTCTTTTCTTTTATAACCTTGAAGATATCCATTTCTCTCCATTTGTTGCCTTCCATAATCGACTTGTAGCGTTGTTCATCCAATTCAATACAAACAGAATCAGGCTGTTCCCGGTCAATAACTTCTTTTACTTGCTCCACGCTTAGTTTGGAAACATGAGCCGTACCAATTAATATGATTTCTTTGTCATCCAGTTGAATTCGGGTTATATTTTCTTCCGTCATAATCTACTTCCTTCATCCTAAATATACTTATTTCCTATAAATGTCTCTATCCTTATAATGAAGTAGAACCAAGAGAATTTCAACACATTATATTTTGTTGTATTTAACAAAAAAAGCTTCGTAGAATTGAGGTGGTGGATATTCAACAGTTACTTTTGCTGCAAAAGGTAATCGATTACATTGAAGAAAATATTAAGAAAGAAATTGACCCAGAGATTTTAGCAAAGATGGCGGGTTATTCTCCCTACCATTTTTATCGAGTTTTCCAGAAGCATACAGGTTATACACTGATGGACTATGTGGTAAAAAGGAAGCTTCAATACGCATTACATGAATTGGTTAGTGGTAAAAAGATCATCCAAATTGCAATGGACTATGGGTTTGAAACGCATGCTGGTTTTACCAAGGCCTTTAAAAAATGCTTCGGAAGCCCTCCCAGTCTATATAAGATTCATTGTCCAAAATCACTGCCACAAAAACTAGATTTGAATAGCATTCATCAAAAGAACACAGGCGGAATCGTCATGCAGCCTATGATTGTGAAGAGGCCATCCTTCTTGGTTGCTGGTAAAACATTCTCGATTCATATGGGAAATGTATCGTATACAAGAGATGCACCTGCGATTTGGGATCAAGAAGGGCTGGCAGATGGGTCCATTGAAAGATTTCTTTATCAAACGCTGGCTCCCAAAAAACATGGGGAGTATTGTATCAATTTAAGTCCATCAGAAGCAGAAAATACGTTTATCTATTTATTTTCTGTACATTTAGACAAAGATACATCGATTCCAGAAGGGCTGACATCATTACAAATACCAGCAGCGACTTATGCTGTATTTAGAACTCCCTTGGTTGAGGTAAAGAAGTTCGCTTCTGCCATTAAAGGAACATGGAAATATATATTGGAGGACTGGTTTCCACAATCTTCTTATGAAGTGGATGAAGAAGCATATGACTTTGAATATTACGATGAACATTGTCACCACTGGGATTACGATAAAGTTTATATGGAGATACACATTCCTATCAAAGAAAGGGAGTACATCCTCTAACGGGTTTCGTTACTTATTGAGAACATTTAAGGAAGTGATTTTTTGAATACAAAAAGAACGGTCTTTTTAATAAGTGGTCCTCCTGGATCTGGAAAGAGTACATTGGCTGAAATGATATCTAAAAGTGTAAAAGGGTTATGTGCTCATATAGAGGGGGATCAATTATACAATATGGTAAAGAAAGGATGGGTACATCCTTGTGATGATCATGATCACTTTTTTCTGAATATTTTATGGGATAATATCGTTGCCCTGATTGAAAACTTTGCAAAAAATAATATGAATGTAGTTACTGATTATGTTTTTTCTTTCGAGCAAATATCTTCTATTCTAGATAGGGTAAAAAATTCAGATATTACCATTAAAGTAATCGTAATTAAAAGTGAGATAGATACACTAATTAATAGGGATAGACAACGAAGCGGAGTTGCCTATGTCGGAGAAGAAAGAATTAGACAAATCGTTAAAGGGTTTAATTCGAATAAATTTCCAGAAAGATTCATACTGGAAAATAATGATTCTTATTTAGAGGACCTTGTAACTATCGTTTTGAACGAAGACAGGTTCACAGTAAATTAATTTGTTCTAGTAACTCCAAGCTTTAGATATCGAAATCAATAAAAAGAAATGGCTCAGTATTGTGAACTGAGCCATTTCCTTTATTAAAAAATCAAATACGGTACAAATTGGGTTACCTTTTTGCGATAGGAGACGGAACCCGTTATGAACACTTAGCCTCTGGTTTTTCTCATGATGTGACTATATAGGAATAGAACCGGCATTAAAAGAACCGCACTAACCATAATCGCTATTTTTATCGTAAAGTTGGAAGCAATCACACCAATCACAGGTCCGCCGCCAATTTGCCCAATCGCATCCACCTGACCTTTTACAGAAAAAAAGGTAGCACGTGTAGACGAATCTGGGATGATTTTATTCAACCAAACACTCTCCAATGGGTACATAATACTTCTTGAAATTTGGATGATAATATAAAAGGCTACTAAACCAACAGCGAATGTGGTGAAACCAAAACCAATTAATGAACCGATAATTAACATGCTTCCGATAAAAAGTGCCACGTAAATCTGGTTAAGATTCTGGTGAATGGAACTATTTTCAATAAAATGTAGTGCAGCAAACGTTAAAAGGACGACAATAAATTCAACCCCGCCCATCAACAAAACTAACTGACTGTCCGATAAATTTGATAATCCTGATTGCTCTATAAAGTGAGGAATCCACAATCGGTCAAAACCCTCACTGTAAAAGCCAAAAAACAACGCAATCAGAAAAAGTATTCTCATGAGATAATTCACTCTAGAATAATAAAGAATTTGACCCATATTTTCCTTGATATTCTTCCAAACTGATACTCTCTCCACCTTTCCAGCTGGTTTAAAGTTCTCTTCTTTCATAAAGAAAATCAAAAGCATCGAAAGCACTACCAATCCTATTCCACCCATAATGATAGGCAGATTGAGCGTATAGTAACCTGCAAGTATACTTAATGGAATGGCAAGGACCTTCCCGAGATTTCCTGCCTTAGCACCCTTGACAAAAGCTGATGAAGCTCTTTTTTCCCCAATCTCATCGGCAATCCACGCTTGATGAGAACCACTCGTAAAGGTATATCCAATCCCCCAAATGACTTGAGATAAAATCACAGCTGTAAAAAACGGAAACATGCCCTCAATGACAAAACCTATTCCAATTAAGAAAAAGCCGATAATGACCGATAGCTTTCTGCTTTTTAAATCGGACAGGATTCCAGTCGGAATTTCAAAAATAAAAACAGTCGCCTCCAAAACAGTCCCCACTAATACTAATTGCAATGGATCAAGTTGAACCGTTTTAACTTGATATAACAAGTTTACGGTAAAGATTAAGGTAAAAAGTAATTGTGAAATGAAACAGGTATAAATATAAACCTGATACGGATCCTTTTTCTGTAGTAAGTTCATCTTCTTTCCCCCTCACCATAATCATAAAGCGAGGGACCGCTAATTTCTTTTCCTAATTTGCGATTATCTGCAAAATTTGTTCGATTATTCTAAATCTTGTATACTTAATAATCTAAAGACATTGGTATTATGGGGGTAGGAATTTGGAGTATTTATTTGAAGAAGTAAAAGAAAATATATATGTTTTAGCTATTTGGGATTCTGCTTGGAATTCCTATAATAACTGCTATTTTATTGTACAAAAGGAAGGCATTACTTTAATAGATTCTAGCAAAGAAGAGCATTCTTCCTATTTAGTTCAAGCACTAAAACAAATAGGTAAAACACCAGAAGACGTTACGCTGCTATTAGCCACACATGGCCATGAGGACCATGTCCAAGGAGCTTCTATTTTTAAAAATGCAAAGAAGTATATTCATCCTCAAGAACGCAGCCTGATTGAGTACCCAGAACCAGATCAGTTCCATTTCACTTTGTTAGATCACGGAGTGATTCAAAACTTCGAATACCTTTGGGTTGGTCACCATACTCCTGGATCACTAGCATTCTATCATCAGCCATCTAAAGTCCTTTTCACAGGTGATTTTCTCTGCTTTTTTGGTGATCCACTTTCAAAAGATGGATTAGTCTCAGTTAGCAATGACCTTAGACTTGAATGGCTGGAGTTTTTACGGAATGGAGGCGTTGAAAAGGACAAGCTAAATGGTTTTCTTAATGGACTTATCGCCATGAATGTTTTCGATGTGGATGTTATGTGTACTGGGCATGGAGGAGTACTTGTGGGTGATATTCAGTTATTTGTCTCTGAATTGCTTACTATAGGTAACAAACTACAAGAAACACAGGAAAAAAATTAAATATAATACAATCTTCCAATTATGCAAAACTGACACTCTTTTTGATGCTTCATTTATATCGGTTATTGTTTAAGGCGTTTGTTTGTCCTTGCTTATTTCTTATGAATGATGCCGCAATTGCTATCATTCCAAACCCTAGTATCTTAATCGTTAAATTGCCTAAATAGCTTATATCCTCAATTGTTGTCGCCGTTAAAATAGAACCGAAAAGAACAAATGGAATGGCAATTAGCAATCTCAATTTTCAATCATCCCCTCTGGAAAAGTAGGTTTTGGATTTAACCCGCTCACGTTTTGTAATTTTCAGCTTGTTAAACAGTATTATTTATTGGAATATTTTGTTAACATAAGTTTATCATAGAACGTGTCGGTGGAGAACTTTGAATGTTTAAGATTTTACAAATGACTTTGGGCTTATTGCTTTCTTATAAAGAAATCGAATTGCAAGAGTTAAGGACAGGGATCACTGCGGTAATCTTTTTGCTTGTTGAGTAGCAGTTTAGTGGAAGAGCTACTGTTATATGTTCATGAATAATAAAGTTATTTTAAAAATTGTTATTGAAAAAAATGGTATGGAATTGGACTTTCATGCCATCTTTTTCAAATTCTCTGTATAATAAAAGAAAGAATTTCGAAATTCGTTTAATTAAGACTTGGGCAGTTGACTTGGGGGAAGATAGGATGATACGTAAGTTAAAGAAAGATGACCATGAATCAGTAATTGAGCTAATTGGTCATAAACCAGCAGAAAATCTATTTATTATAGGTGATATTGAAGCATTTGGTTATGATTCTAAATTTCAAGAAATATGGGGGCAATTTCAAAACGACAAATTGATTGCTGTCTTATTAAGATACAACCAAAATTATATCCCATTTAGTGAGCACCATTATGATGTAAATGGTTTTGCAGAAATTATCAATCGTAATCCAGAGCGAATTGAATTAAGTGGATTAAAGCATTTAATTGAACCTTTACAAGAATTTATGAATCGGGATGTTAGAAAACACAGTGAAACATATTATGCGAAATGTACAGGATTAAGTTATAAGGTAGATGAAGAAAGAATAAAGAGTGCAAACTATTTACAGCCGTCAGAATATCAAGAAAATGTAGAAATGTTACGTTCAATACCTGAATTTGCAACTGGAAATTTTAGTGTAGAAGGGAGAGAACATGCTGAAAAGTATAAAACTGGAAGAACTTATATTTTGCGAAACGAACAAGGAACAATGGTTGCGTCAGCATCTACAACAGCAGAAAATTCTCAATCTGCAATGATTGTTGGTGTTGGTACAAGACCAGGTTTTGAACGTAGAGGATATGCAACATTATGTATGGAAAAGCTTTGCAGTGAATTATTAGCAGAGGGGAAATCACTTTGTTTATTTTATGAAAATCCTGCAGCAGGAAAAATCTATAAGCGATTAGGATTTACCGACATTGGGTTGTGGACAATGATTCGTTATGAATCATTATAATCTTCTAACAACAAGAGCTATTGCTCACTTTTGGTTAACTAAAAGTTAACATTGCTTTTTTATTTTGGATAAGAAGATTGTGAAGTGTAGTACTTAAAGTAAAGGATGCGTTGATCCAAGAAGGATTAACGTTTTTTTGTTGAACTTTATTGAAGTAATGGAGAAGGTTAATTAAGGGAGAATTTTATAAATGAGGTTGAACTTTCTTAGGTAATGGAGGGGCAATTATGATGATAATTAGAGCGGTTAAACAAGAAGAATATAGTTTTATCGAAAATTTTGTTTCTGAAATTTTCAAGAATACGAGCTATTCTGATGGTGTAGTTGAAAAAGCTCTTGTAAGAGAGATTCGGGAAAAACAATATTACATCCCACAATTAGATTTAGTTGCTGAGAAGAATGGAGAAATTATAGGACACTGTATACTTTCAAAACTTCCAATAAGTAATCAATGTGAAAGCGAAGTTTTAATGTTATCTCCCGTCTCTGTAGCAATTAATATGCAACGACAAGGTGTTGGCAAGTTTATGTTGCAGGAAGGAATCAAATTAGCTACTGATAGAGGATATAAGGGAATTATTGTTGAAGGAGATTTTAGATATTATCGACGCTTTGGATTTAGAACATCCACTGAGTTCGGTATATATGCTTCCAAGAAAAACTTACCGCCCTCCAAGGAGTATTTAATGGCAATGGAGTTGTGCAAAGATGGGTTGAAAGACATCTGCGGTGAAGTGGACTATACAATTTATCAATCATTAACACATTGAAGTTTATTTAACACTCTAATGGTGGTGCGTTTAAAAAGCCATTTAACATTTTAGATATGTCTAATATGTTAAATGGCTTTTCTTATTTCAATTATCCTTTTCTTCTTCGCTACTTATCGGTACGCCGCCTGCTTTTATTCCCATTGATTCGCGGACCTTGATTAAATCAGCGATTTGCGAATCATTTAATTCGTTGGCCTTTTTCAATATATTATTGGAATACATAAGGATGGTAGCATAATGTTCTAGAGATTCCATTCGAAAATACGCCTCCATCAAATCTCTTCCCCATGTTAGGGCGCCATGATTAGCCAAAAGAACAGCATTATGTGTTTTACAATATGGTGCAATCGAGTCTGGAACTTCTTGTGTTCCCGGCAAAGCATACGGTGCCACTGGTACATTACCTAAAAGAACGATAGCCTCTGGTAATACTGGTTTATCAAGCGGAATTCCTGCTATTGCAAATGATGTAGCAACCGGAGGATGGGCATGAACAACCGCATTCACCTCGGGATTTTCATTGTAGACTCTTAGGTGCATCTTTACCTCGGAGGAAGGTTTCAAGCCTCCTGAAATGATGTTACCAGAAAGGTCCATTTTCACCATCATGTCAGGCGTCATATATCCTTTACTTACTCCAGTAGGCGTTGTCCAAATTTCATTAGGACCCACTTTCACTGAGATATTTCCATCATTCGCTGCTACATAATTTCGGTTATATACTCGTCTTCCGATTTCACAAATCATTTCCCTGGCTTCGATATCAGAATAGTATACTTGATTATCTTGCATATAATAAGGCTCCTTTTTTGCGGAAGTTTTTATGTTTTATTATCCATTACCAATATTCTTATTTTATGGCTGGTAAGTCAATTTGAGTTTGAACTTCTAAAAATAGCAATAAAGAAAACACTTATTAGTCAGATAAAGTAAAGGGGCAGGTCTTCTGCTTATAAAAACACATCAGAACCCGCCCCTTTATTTCCTATCCTTTATTCACCTTCAAATGCCAAACATGACTTCGGAAATCACCCTTCAATTCTGCTGGAATGGTTAGCCCAGCGTATGAGAGTTCATCCCCGCCGTAAACATTGTCTGTTCCCATAACTTGATAATGCTTCGTAACATCAAGGCCCTTTAGCTTCAAGAAAGCAAATGGTGCTGCTGCCTCTGCCAAAACTCGGAAGTAAAATACCATTGCTTCGGTCTTTTCCTTATTTGAAAACAGCCACGCTGTTTCGTTCCCTTCAAAAGGACTTTTTAAGCGATAGAAATCACCAAACTGAATCAATCTTCTAATTTCTTTATAAGAAGCAACCTGTTGTTTGACAATTTCCTTTTCCTCTTCAGACAACTTGGTTAAATCGAGTTCATACCCTAAATTTCCGGACATCGCAACATCACCGCGCATTTCCATGGATGTACTGCGATGAACCTGATGGTTTGGCACAGCGGAGACATGGGCTCCCATCGATACGATTGGATACACTAAACTCGTACCGTACTGAATTTGCAGACGAGATACGGCATCCGTATTATCACTTGTCCAGGTTTGCGGCATATAGTAAAGAATTCCTGGATCAAATCTTCCGCCGCCGCCAGAGCAGCTTTCAAATAATACCTCTGGGAAGCTGGTTGTTATTTTATCCATTACTTTATATAAACCTAGCATATAACGGTGAGCCGTTTCCCTTTGGCGATCAGCAGGAAGTAGAGCGGAACCAATTTCGGTCATATGGCGATTCATGTCCCATTTTACATAGGAAATAGGAGCACTTGCTAAAATATCGCAAACCCGCTTCGTTATTTCTTCACAAACATCTTCTCTAGAGAAATCTAATATAAGCTGATTCCTGCTCTCAGAACGGCTTCTGCCAGGGACATTAAGGCACCAATCAGGATGCTCACGGTACAGATCACTATCAACTGAAATCATTTCTGGTTCAAACCATAGTCCGAATTCCAATCCCATGTCTTTAACGTTGCTTGCAAGTGCATTCAACCCATTAGGTAGTTTTTTATGATCTACAAACCAATCTCCCAGCGATGATCGGTCATCATCACGCTTTCCAAACCAGCCATCGTCCAAAACAAATAATTCGATACCTAGTTCATTGCCCGCTTTGGCAATTTCAAGAATTTTATCTTCATTAAAATCAAAATATGTCGCTTCCCAGTTGTTGACCAAGATTGGACGTTCTTTATCCCGGTAAGTTCCTCTCACTAAGCGGGTACGGTATAATTCATGATACGTCCGTGACATATCTCCAAGACCTTCAGATGAATAAACCATGACTACCTCTGGTGCTTGAAAACTCTCACCCGCATCTAATTTCCAGCTAAAATCAAACGGATTGATACCCATCGTCACTCTCGTATTACTAAATTGGTCCACTTCCGCCTGTGCTAGGAAATTCCCACTGTATACGAAGTTAAATCCATACACTTCGCCGCTATCTTCTGTCGTATCTTTTCTAAGAAGGGCGATAAACGGATTATGCTGATGACTACTTGCCCCTCTTGTACTTTCCACAGACTGAATTCCATGTCGCAATGGTTTCCGCTCGATATGTCTTTCTTTTACATGGGCACCATGGAGGTGTAAGAAATCGAAGTCTGCATCACGAAAATCGACATTCACACTTAACGCTTGCAGTAATTTTACTGACTCTAAACCTTCATTCACAAATCGCACAGAGCGTATGATAACATTCAACTGTTCAAATACGGTATAACTTAAAATCACTTTTAACCCGATTAGCGTGTCCTCCATCGTAATTTCAAGCGTTTCCGCCTCTTCTGCACCTTCTACATAGGTGGCTGGCAGACCTTCTAATGGCGCTTTACCTTGAAAAATCTTATGGGACACAAAGCGTAAGTCAGATACCGTCGACCCATTTTCCAATTGAACCTGATAGGCTGGTTTCCTAAAATCAGTATTCCCATATTGCGGATATTCCTGAGGAAGGGTATCCAGTGAAAACGTCCTGTCATCCTTTTGTTGATACGGATTTCCGGAGAATCCGCGATCAACAAACTGAAGGAAATTGGCGTGGCGATACTCGCCAATCCCTTTACCCCAGTAATAATGAACAAGGTAGCCATCACGCAAGACTCCGAGAACATAGCTTGTATCTTTCGCTTTTAAATGAAACGTTTTAGTTTCAGTATTATAGTGAATAGCCATTCTAAAAAACAACTCCTAAAACTGTTTATTTTATTGCTCCTTTTACAACCCCGCCAATAATCCATTTTTGTGCAAACAGATAGACAATAACCATCGGAGCCATCGCCATTAGGTAAGAAGCAAATGCCAAGTTATAATCTGCTCCAAATTCTGTTTGGAAAACATATTGAACAAGCGGCAATGTTGCATCAGCCGAGTCACTCAAGATGACCAGCGGGAGCAAGAAGTCATTCCATGCCCATAGACAAGTCAAAATTCCGACTGTTGCGTTTATAGGTGTTAATAAAGGGAAAATCACCTTCCAGAATACGCCCCATGTACTGCAGCCATCAACAATGGCAGCCTCTTCCAGTTCAATAGGAATAGAACGGATATAGCCAACATAAATAAAGATATTCATTGCCATTCCATATACCACATAGAGCAAAATCAAGCCAGCTGTATTATTGAGACCTAGTGCTGATGTTTGTTTCACAATCGGCAGCATGATGATTGGAAACGGAATGAATAAGGCACTTACAAAGTAATAATACAAATTTCTAAATAATTTTCGGTGCATATTTCTGGCAATGCCATAGGCTACCAGTGAGTTAGTTAGTAATGTAAACACCAATGTGAAGATTGTAATAATTGAACTGTTCTTGAAGGCGTTAAAGAAATTGGTCACTTCAATCGCTTTTGTAAAGTTCTCCCAATGAAAATTAAGCGGGAGTGATAGGGCTGACTCTGCGAGTTCCTGTGGATTCTTTAGTGCAATTGAAATCGAAATATACAAAGGGATTAGAATAGCCACCGAACCTAATGCTATGAATATCGTGACAGGCCAGTTTGTTCTTTCTCTCATTACATATCCATCTCCCTTTTTTGTAGAACTTTAAGCTGGAATACCGAGATAGCCATAATGACAATAAAGTAGATAACGCCATTTGCAGATTGGAAGGCAAACTCTCCACCGGCTAATCCACCCGTATAAATTAGATACGAAATGGATGTAGTGACCGTCCCTGGCCCTCCTCCTGTCATTGCTACGATCTGATCAAATACCATTAGGGCATTTTTCATAGCCAAAACCATATTGATGGTAAAGAAGGGAGCAATCACCGGAAAAGTAATTTTCCAGAATTGCTGCCAGCGATTGGCCCCATCGAGGCTAGAAGCTTCATACAGTTCGTGCGGAACAGTCTGCAGTCCTGATAAGTACAAAATAATATTGAAGGCACATGATTGCCAGATAAATACAATCAAGATGCCAATCCAGGCAAGGTTAGCATTACCAAGGATATTTTCAGTCAAAAATTCAATTTGGTACTTCTCCCCAAGATTAGGAATAATGCTCGTAAAAACAAAGTTAAAAATAAAACCTACAATCAACACACTCAATATATTAGGCAGGAAGTATACAGCTCTAAAGAAATTCCTTCCCTTGATTTTTGCATTCAGTCCAATGGCAACTGCCAAACTAATTATATTGACTAAAACGCCTGCAAAGATAGCAAATTTAAAGGTAAATAAATAAGAATCTCGAACAGCGGTATCCTTAAACAAGTTAATATAATTTTTAAAACCCACAAAATCGTAGTCAAGGTTAATCCCATTCCAGTTTGTAAAGGAATAATAAATCCCTTGAATCGCAGGAAACGTATGAAAGGCAAAGAATAGCAATGCAGCCGGAATGACCATAAGATAATACGCCATCATTCTGCCATTCATTTTCTTTTTCTTACTTTTGGCCAAGTCAGCGGGAGACGATTGATGGTTATTCAAAATAAGTTGGTCACTTTTCATTTATGATTCACTCCCTTAAAAAGATAGAGAAATTGGAGAAGATGCCTCCAATTTCTCCTGAATAGTTATTTACGACTTTGGACTTTTTCCCAATCCTTTTGGATTTTTTCAAGGGCCGAATCAACGTCCTTATCTTGGGCTAAAGTTTGTAATGTTTTATCAGGATATACACCTGTTGGAATATAGTGGTCAGGGAAATCTGTAACTGCTCCGTTTTCCATCATCACTTTAAGGTCAGCAACAGTAGGATTGTCTTGAGCAATGCCCATCAATGCTGAGAAAGCATTTTGTTCTTCTATATATTGTTTTGCATTCTCATCTTGAAGCATGAATTCAATAAACTTCTTGGCTTCTTTCGGATGCTCAGACTTAGCAGATAAAGCATATAGTAAATCGACACCGGAAATAACCTTGATCTCCTCCGGATTGTTCGTTGCCGGGAACGGGAATACCCCTAGCTCAATATCAGGATTTGCTTTTATAATTTCAGGAATCGCCCAGATACCTTGCAGGTACATAGCAGATTCTCCATTGGCAAACGCAGTGTTTCCATCATTATAGGCGACACCTTGTTGATTTTTATGACCATATTTTGATAAGACAACCATTTTCTCAACTGCTTCTTTATACCTCTTCTCAGCTAGAACTTTTCCTTTATTCAGTTGCTCGTAGAAGTCAGCTCCCTGGGTATTCGCTGCCAATGCATTGAAGGAAGGTAATAATGTCCAGGCATCTTTATACGTATGGTAGAACGGAACCTTTCCTGCCTTTTGGATTGTCTCCGATAATGCAACAAATTCATCCCAAGTTTTCGGAACTTCCAATCCAAGTTCGTTAAAGATTGCTTTATTATAGATGACACCAACTGCATTAGCCGCAAAAGGAACACCATAAATCTTCTCTTGACCTGTGATATCTTTCAACATTTGGATATAAGCAGGCTGAACCTTTTCAAGAACTTTGTCTTTTGAAAGATCTGTAAAGACCCCTGCTTTTGATAGTTCATTATATCCCATATCTCCTCCAATCGAGATAATATCCGGAACATCTCCTTTTGATACTCTTGTTTTAATAACGGTTCCAGCATCTGGGGGGCTAGCTTGTTCAATATCAATATTTGGATTTTCCTTTTCGAATTTCTCTATTAATTTATCAAATGTATCCATCGCTTCACGTTTATAATGGAAAAACTCAATTTTCACCTTTCCATTATCCGCGCCTCCTGCATTATCTCCGCTGCCACATCCCGCAAGCAGGGAAATTGATAGGACACTCGCAGCAAGTAAAGAAACTGTCTTTTTCATCTGTATTCCTCCATTAATGGTATATTTTTATCTTTGAAGCATATATCTATTAATCTATTAAAATATTTGAATGGCATCGGTTTCAGAAGACTCTCTGATCCGCCTCCCTCCGTTTTTTTATATTGAGAATTATTCTTTTTTTGCACTAGAGCTATCACGTATGATCAATTCTGTTGGAAGCATGACCCTCATTGGAAGCTTTCTTCCCAATAAGCGGTCGTACAAGAGTTTAACGGCCGTCCTCCCCATTTCATCTCCGTGGACTTTTACAGTTGAAAGTCGAGGATTGACGTAGGCTGCAGCCTCGATATCATCAAAGCTAACCACCGACACATCATTCGGTACATGGATTCCGGATTCATGCAGTGCACGTAGTACTCCTAAAGCCATTGGGTCACTTGCGACAACAATTGCACTCGGCTGATTTTCGTTTTCGATTAGCTTTTTTGTTAACGAATAACCATTTGCCGGACCCCAATCTTCCTCCAAAATGTATAAGGGATTGTACAGACCCTTTTCTTTGATTACTTTTTCAAATGTGCTTTTACGAACATCTACCTTCTCCGCCATTTTTCCGCTTACAACACCATGGACAAGCCCTTTTCCGCCAACAAAGGCAATTTCTTGATGCCCTAGGTCTAGTAAATAGTCGATGACCTGCTCTGTTGCCCCTTCAAAATCAGATATCACCACATCGACATTGTGATCATGCGGCGGCAAATAATCCACCACAACAATATTATTGTTCTTATAGTAGATTTCTTTAATTTCTTTTGTATCGATGTCACCTATTACAATAAGGCCATCAAGCTCACTTAAAGTATCAGAAGTAATGACACTCTTTCCTACTACCATTGTCGAAACGATATTTATTGGAAACTGGTGACAGGTACTTTCAACGCCCTTTCGAATCGACTGAAAATATGGATCTATGGATTCATCGTTTAAAAAGATTAAACCGATATTAAATGACTCTATTTTTTTCTCCGTTTTCACACTCTTTTTCCGCAGCGGCTTATAATCTAGTTCATTAACGAGATCTAAAATCTTTTTTCGGGTCTCATCTGATACTGATAAGGTTGCGTCATTATTTAAGATTCTTGATACCGTAGCAGTTGAAACATTTGCTAGTTTTGCTATATCCTTTATCGTTACCATTTATTTTTTCACCATCAATTCTAAGTTTAGTTAAATTAACTAAACTTTATATTTGAAATATACCATGTACACCGCTTACATTCAAGCGTTTTTTGCATATTTTTATTCATTTCGCTTTATTTTAGTAAACATAACCTTTAAGCATTCAATAAAAAAGGTAAAATGAAAGATTCACTTTACCTAACTTAACGATTATTTTAACCTGATTGATTGGAATAATACTATTTATACAAGATACTGAGCTTCCTGACCATTCTCATCGACATAAGAGATGACAGACTTGTTGGTTTTTAAATCGATAAACAATGTACATTTCGCATCATCCTTCTGCCAAGACAGGCGAATCACATCGTTGTTGGAATCTAATACATTGAATTCTCCATTAAAAGCCGGGTGCTCATTTCGAAACTTAATCAGTTTTACTAGTCTTTGTACGACGGGTTTGCCAAGTGATTGCTCGATCTCCTCAAGACTGTAATTGTGACGGTTGATTTCTCGTCCATCACCAGTTTTTTCCGCATTTTCATAATCATTTTCACCCGCTAGAAGCCCCACATAATACACTTGCGGTACACCGGGTGTAAAGAATTGAATTGCTCTTGCAGCTAAATAGGCGTCATCATCACAACCCAGCATAGAGTAATAGGTTCCCCTAATTTGGTGAACATCAAAGCCATCTGGAGCCTTATGATTGTCAGACAAAATAAGACTAAGATTGGAGCCTCTTTCTAGGCAGGCATCGACAATTTTTCTTGCTTCCTTCGTATCAATGAGATCATCCAAATCCGGTTTAACCGGGACACCATCATGACAATCCAACATTGTAAACTGCTTATGTGGACGATTCTTGAGGTAGTGCCTAAGATTTTTACTATTTTTATTGATTAAGGTTTCGAGCACAGTGTACGGCAGGATAAAATCGTATATCCAGCAGCCATGCTCTGCCAGCTTATATTGAATACTGTAATGAGAATGAACCTCCGGGAGAAGTTCAATTTCTAAACTATCAGCTAATTCGATAATCCAATCAAGGAACTCATAAATTTCCGGCTCCACAAAAAAGCAGCTCGTTCCCAACTTTTTAATGACATATCCGACAGCATCCAGTCTAACAATTTTTACTTTCTGTTCCTTGAAATTCATAAAAAACTCCGTCAGCAGCTGTTTTACCTGCTCCGACTTGACGTCCAGATCGATTTGTTCTGAAGGGTCTGCTTTACCAAAGGTTGTCCAAACCTTCTGTTCCTCACCCGTTTCCTCTATTGTAAAAGTAGAGTAAGGCAACGGTCTTCTCAGGAACATTTTATCAATATCTGCCTGTACCGGTTTTCCATCCTTCCATAGCTTATCTAAGGTAATAAAGAGGTCTGCGTACTCTGATTTTTTCCCTTTTTTTAGAAAGTCCTGGAAGTACTTGGACTGCTTAGAAATATGATTCACCATCAAATCTACCAATATATCAAAATTTTCCCCTATGGATTTTATATCATCCCATGTCCCAAAGGACGGTTCGACTTCTAAATAAGTCTTTGGTGCAAATCCTCTGTCCCCTGTAGATGGAAAAGGAGGCAGAATATGAACCCCGCCTTTAAATATATCGGAAAAGTGTTCTAAAAGGACATGATTAAGTGACTTTAGATCCCCACCCATTGAATCTGGATATGTGATGAGCTGAACCTGATTTTTTACTGGCATTCTTAAACCTCCTATAATCCGTATTTTTCTTCTATTACTTCAATCCTTGGCAAATCAACCACTGCTCCCGTATATTTCAGCTTGTATGCACTTACGGCAAATCCTAGTTTTAGGGCTTGTTTAATCGAATATCCTTTTACGATTGCAGTGTAAAATCCCGACCAGAAGGCATCTCCAGCACCAGTTGTATCCACTACCTCTGTGGCCAAAGTATGACACTTGATGGTTTCCTTTCCATTGGAAACGATTGCCCCATCTTTACCAAGGGTCATAATCACTAACTTGGCACCTAGCTTTAGAAATTTTGCGATTTGATTCTCATGACTATCTTTACCGAACAATCTTTCCGCATCATCTTCAGAAGGCTTGATGATGTCAGCCTTACGAATGATGGATTTTACATAATCAACGCCATCTTCACCCTTTTGCCAAATCATCGGATGATAATTAGGGTCGAAACACACAAGGATATTGTTGCTTTTGGCCAATTCGATTACCTTTTCAATGGTCTGTCGAGAAGGAGTCATCGAAATCGGCCAGCAGGAAAAGTGAATAAGCTTGGACTGGAGCACAGCTTCTTCCAGTTTTGTAGTAAAGTCCAAATGATAGTCTGCCCCTCTGTAAAAAATCGGTACCGGTGACTCTTTACTTTTGTTTACTACTACCATACTCGTTGAGCACTCTACCTCTTGGACATAGCTAGGATCAATACTCGCCTTATGTAAATGGTTAATTAGAAACTCTCCAAATCCATCTTTACCAACTGCTGATGCTATTAGAGAGTGAATACCTAACCTTTTTACATTCATGGCAATATTTGAGGGGGAGCCCCCAAAATACCTCATGTATGTATTACTTCCATGATTTGCATCATATTCTGTAGATATCATATCAATAAGCAGCTCTCCTATAGCGAGGATATCATTTGTTCTTGTCGGAAATTCCACTTTATCGTCTAGCTTAAACATCTTATTCCTCCATTAATTTTTTTAAAAGCAGAACTTATGCCCCAATGACCTTCTAGAAATTTCAAATATATACCAAAAACATAAATTGTATCTACTCTTCAGCTGACTATAATTCCCTAGTTAAAAACATCCTGCGTAACTAGTAAAATTAGGTTATGTTTACTAAAATAGTTTATCAAGAAAAGAACATTCCTTCAAGACTCAATCTTTCATTTTTTTCCCTTGGACTTTCTGTACTATAAGAAGATGTTTAGGTGGGGATGACCGCTTCAGTGTATAAAAACAGAAAAAGAGTAAACCCTTTAAAAATTCAGGGTTTACTCTTAACTAGATACTTAGATTTTAAGATTTCATTTTCTAAACATTTTCGGAAGGCTTTCTGTATATGGCGCATAAGCAATCCCATTTTCCGTAACAATCCCCGTAATTAATGAATGGTCAGTGACATCAAAGGCAGGATTATAGGTTTGCACACCCTCCGGTGCCATCGATTGCTCATACCATTTAGAAGTAATTTCCTCAGCAGGACGCAATTCAATGTGAATATCATCCCCTGTTTTACATTCTAAATCAACAGTAGATAACGGCGCGCACACATAGAATGGAATATTGTAGTGCTTTGCGAGAATCGCTACACCTGATGTTCCAATTTTATTCGCTGCATCGCCATTTGCGGCAACACGGTCACAGCCGACTAGCACAGCCTGAATTTTTCCTTCCTTCATTACGATGGAAGCCATATTATCACAAATTAATGTGACATCGACTCCAGCTTGCTGCAGCTCCCATGCAGTCAGTCGTGCTCCTTGAAGCAACGGTCTCGTTTCATCTGCATAAACCTTGAAGTCATAGCCTTTTTCCTGCCCTAAATAAATCGGAGCTAATGCCGTACCGTATTTGGCCGTTGCGATGGTTCCAGCATTACAATGAGTGAGTACTCCCCAGCCTGGCTCTAGTAAGGATAGAGCATGTTCACCAATCGCTTCACAGATTTTTTCGTCCTCTGCACGAATGTTTTCCGATTCCTCTTTCAGCGCTGCCTTCACTTCACCAACACTTTTCCCTGCTTCCTGCTTAAATCGAGCCTCCATCCGATTTAATGCCCAGAATAGATTTACAGCGGTTGGGCGTGAACCCGCCAGGTAATCCTTTACTTTCTTGAAATCTTCAAAAAGAGCTTCATAGGTTTCTGCTGTTGATTTCTTTGTTCCTAAATAGGCACCGTATGCCGCAGCAATCCCGATTGCAGGTGCCCCACGTACCTTTAATTGATAAATCGCATCCCATATATCTTCCATTTCCTTTAATTCTAGGAAATTCGTTTCATTTGGTAGCACCGTTTGATCTAATAATACTAATGTATCATTCTCATCATCTAGTCGTACGGATTGTATCACAGTAACTGGGTTTTGCATTACGCTTATACCCCTTTCATAGTTGTAAGTTCTGCAGATTGAAGTACAGTAATAAAATCTGCACCTGTTTTAATTGACTCCCGATTCAGGATAAATGTTTTTCCAACGGTTAAACAAATTGTCTCTGCCAGCACTCTAGCTTCAGTGTCCTCAATCGAAGTTAAATCCTTCACCTTTGCAAGCCCGATAATTCTTCGTAGGAGTTCAAGTCCCGCTACAGCTGCAGTATCTCGTAAAATAGTATCTAAATAATATTCCTTAAATCCTTCATAGCCTGCCACTCGTTCTGTAGCATTTTCGTCCCAGGCTTTGTTGAATTTAACTGTAAATAAATTTACAACATCTTTAATGGTTGTGACAAGATAATTTAAATACTCTTCTCTTGTTTCTTCATCTTCAATCGTAAATTTGCCATTTGCATAGGCAAAAATGAGATTCGCAATCACATTTCCGATATCATAGCCAGCTGGTCCATAAAATGCGAATTCTGGGTCAATTACCTTAGTGGAATCTTCTTTTATAAAAATAGATCCTGTGTGAAGATCGCCATGAAGTAACGACTGAGCATTTGTCAAAAACTCAAATTTTAACTTTGCACTTTCTAGTACTAGTTTTTTATCATTCCAGATGTTTTCTTTTACAAATTCCTTCGAACCTTCAAACACTTCATTACGAGGGCAATCGTAAAAAGGCTCTGTATAAACCAAATCTTCCGTTATTTCACAAAGCTCTGGGTTGATGAATTGCTTAACTAATTCCTTCTTTTCTTTATGTCCCACTACTATATCAGATGTTAATAATAGCGTATTTACTAGAAAAGTAGAAATATGGTCAGCAAATAGCGGGAATTTCTTATGTTTTAACAACGCTGTTCTCATAATCTCGTGATCTGATAAATCATCCATTACCGTGCAGTTCATTATCGGGTCATAATTGTAGACCTTTGGTACAAATCCAGGTGCTAGTTTGTACTGTAGTCCCAGTATTTCGCTTTCAATCCGATTCCGATCAGGTGAAAGCTTAAATTCGTCAGAGATTCGTGCCACTGGTCCCGCCTGCTTAATAATGATAGACTGATTGTTTTTTACATCTTCTATTTTAAAAACATAGTTTAAGTTTCCATCACCAATTTCTTTACAAGTTAATTCCGCTTCTTCTGGAAAAAGTTTAATTGCTTTTGCATATTCAATTGCGTCACTTTCCGTCATGGTGAAATATTCAACT
The DNA here is from genome assembly GCF_023715415.1 of Neobacillus niacini. Taxonomy (GTDB): domain Bacteria; phylum Bacillota; class Bacilli; order Bacillales; family Cytobacillaceae; genus Neobacillus; species Neobacillus niacini_C. Next base: position 238,122 of record NZ_JAMBOB010000008.1, on the reverse strand, counting down.
GTGAAATCCTTCATTACGAACCCCTCCAAATTATTTCTTTTTATAATAGGTTAATGCTAGTGCGAGAGCTAGAACGGTTCCTTTGACGATATCCATTGCGTAATACGGCACAGACATCATCACTAGACCATTTTGCAGAATTCCAATTAATACAGCTCCGACGAAGGTACCAAAGGCATTTGGTTTGCCTGCACCTAAAACGGATGACCCAATAAAAGCAGCCGCAACTGCGTCCATTAAATACGGTGCACCTGAGTTAATTTCCGCTGTCATGACACGCGATGCAAGGACAATACCACCGATGGCTGCAAAGGTGGCAGACATGAGATACGCTGCTACTTTATATTTGTTTACTGGAATACCTGATAATCGAGCGGCCTCTTTGTTTCCACCGATCACATACATGTATCGTCCATGTTTTGTAAATTTTAGAAAAATGTGGACAATAAGAACCACGACAATCATGATGATGATAATCCACGGTACTTGTCCAATTTTTGAGAAAGCCTCTGGAATTGTACCTGTAGAGAATGTTCCATCCGGCATGACCATGTTTTGGGATACGGTAGCGCCCTTTGTATAAGTTAAAGCAATCCCTTGAATGATAAACATCGTTGCTAACGTCATTAGCATATCTGGGATTCTTACCTTTACAATCATAAAGGAATTAAATGCACCCACTACAAGTGCTGCACCAATCGCTGCTAATAATGCCACGAAGATGTTTTGCGAAAACCATACAAACATTGAAATCACGACGGCATTGGTTAACGACACTGTTGAACCAACCGATAAATCAAATCCATCCACTGATAAGGAGATGGTAATCCCGACTGCGATGATGGTTACAATTGAAATAGACCTTAGAATGTTAACGATATTTGCTCCATCCATAAATGCTGGACTTGTAATTGAAAAAATCACTATTAACGCTAAGATTGTAATAATCGTACCGTATTTGTACAAAAAATCAAATAATTCAAACCTCTTTTTTGAGGGCATTTTTTGTTGAACTTCTGGGTTCGCATTGCTCATTCTATTTACCCCCTGTTGAATAAAATAATAATTCTTCTTCATTCGTTGAATCTGTCGCAAGCTCTTTGGCTACTTGTCCATCATAAACAACATAAACACGGTCAGTAATTCCTAAAATCTCCGAGAATTCACACGATGCATAAATAATCGATTTGCCGCGTTTTGCTAGTTCAGAAATAAGTTCAAAGATATCCTTCTTCGCCCCAACATCTACACCCTTAGTAGGTTCATCAAATATGTACACTTGCGCATCCGCAATCAGCCATTTTCCAATCGCTACTTTTTGTTGATTTCCGCCTGAAAGGTTTTGAACCCTTGTTTCTTCTGATGGTGTCTTGATTCCTAGGTTGTTAATCATCTGATTCGAAACTTTCTTTTCACTCTTGAAGTCAAGGAAGCTCATAAACTTAGAAAACCTCCCTAGGCTGGCAGCAGTGAGATTAGTAGCTACGGTCTCCTGTACCAATATCCCTTCCTTTCTTCTTTCCTCTGGTACAAAAGCTAAACCGTGTTTTACTGCCTGATTCGGGTCTTTTATTCGTATCTTTTTCCCGTTGATTTTTATTTCACCTGCGGTAACTTTTGAAGCACCAAATATCGCTTTACAAAGCTCGGATTTGCCTGCACCTACAAGTCCGGCAATTCCGACAATTTCACCTGCATTGACGTGCATACTAAAGTTCTTAATCATCCCATTATCATAAAGTCCTTTAACCTCAAGGACATTACTTCCTATATCCACTTTATATTTAGGGAATTGTTCCTCTAACTTTTCCCCGAGCATATACTCTACGACTCTATTTTGTGATGTTTCAGCAATCTTTTCCTTACTGACAAATTCACCATTTTTCATGACCGTGATCTCATCACAAATTTCAAATAGCTCTGGAAGACGATGCGAAATAAAAATAATTCCGACATTTCTGTTTTTTAAATCCCTAACAATCCGAAACAATTCACTCGTTTCTGAATGGCTTAACGGCGCAGTCGGCTCATCCAAAATCAGAAATTTACATTGTTTGACCAAGGATCTTGCGATAATCACCATTTGTTTTTCAGCTAACGTTAATTCACTTACCAAAGTCTTTGATGAGATAGTTACATGAATACTATCTAAAATATTCGTTGCTTTTTCGTGGATATGCTTCCAGCTGACAAATTGCTTTTTTCCCATATCATGAACCGTTTCATTAAGCATAATGTTTTCTCCAACCGTTAAATATGGAATAAGCACTGTATCGACTTCTTGGTAAACAATTTGAATACCAAGATTTTGAGCATCCTTTGGCGAACGAATACTAACCTTTTTCCCATCTAGATAAATATCACCCGTATAATGATTGTAAGCTCCTGAGAGAACCTTCATTAATGTTGACTTACCAGCACCGTTGGCACCAATGAGAGCATGAGTTGTTCCTGTCTCTGTCGAAAAAGAAACATCGTTTAACGCTTTTACACCAGGAAACTCTATTGAAATACTTTTCATTTCCAATCGTGTTGTCATGCTCAGTTCCCCCCTTTCTTTAATATGCCTGAAAATTCTGCCTCTCCATATAATACTATTTCTCGTTAAAGTGGTAAAACACTATGTTTGTATTGGAAAATAATACAATATAATAATAATTAACAAAAAACAGCACAACCCCTGATAATTATTAGGGATTATGCTGCTTTTTTATTATTTTAACTTAATAATTTTTCCTGTTTTAATAGATTGGTAACAAGCTTCAATGACACGCATATTTTGTATAGCATTTTCCCCTGAATAAGAAGGCTCTCCATTTTCCAAAATCACCTGCGAGATATGCTCAACTTCTTCTTTATAGATATCAGCCACTATTTTTTCTTCTCTTGTTTCTTCGCCTTTTTGAACAATAACAAGTCCTTCTCCCCCATGATTATCAGGGCGGAATGCTCTAGGAACCTTTATGTGACCCGCAGTCCCAATAACCTCATACTCTGCTCTAAACACCATGTCAAAACTGCAATCAAAATGTGCATGAACGCCATTTTCCATTTTCATATAACCAAAGGCAGATGTGTCTACTTGATAGTCTGAATCCACATTGGCTTTGACATCGACTTCTACCGGCTCAGCACCTAAAATATTGCAAATGGAATGAATTGCGTAGCAGCCAACATCATAGAGACTTCCCCCTCCCTTATTTGGGTCCATTTTGATATTGCCTTCTGGCTGGGCAAGGAAAAAGGAAAAGCTAGCCCTCATGAATTTAACTTCACCAATCTCACCACTTTTGATGATTTCCCTTACTCTTTCATGCTGCGGGTGAAACTGATACATAAAAGCTTCCATAAATTTAACATCGCTTTTACGGCAGAACTCAACCATTTCCTTTGTTTCTTCAGCTGTTAAGGACGCTGGTTTTTCACACAGAATATGCTTTCCATGTTTGGCTGCTTCAATTGTCCACTTTTTATGTAAATGGTTTGGCAGCGGGATATAAACTGCATCTATCTCTGGATCTTGCAGCATCGCCTCATAACTACTGTATGACTTTGCTATAGTAAATTGCGCTGCTACCTCTTCAGCCTTTCCACTGCCTGAAGCAATTCCTGTAACCACAGCGTTATTTGCCCGTTCAAATGCTGGAATTAATGATTTTTGTGCTATTTTTGCGGTACTTAAAATCCCCCATCTTACCTTTTTCATCTACTCTTCCTCCAACGTTCAATTTTTTATATACCCAATTTTCTCGATAATCTCTTGGCCTTGTGGCCCTTTCATCCACTCCAGAAAGGGTTCAATAGTGGTCTTGGTGTTGTCTTTCAAGGATATCGCATAAAGGTTAGCAGTAAAAGGATATTTTCCACTCGCAATATTCTCAGGAGTTGGTTCGACACCATCTATTGCAAGTAGTTTAATATTTGAATTGTCTCTCATTCCGGTTGCAAAAAAACGGAATGAAAATCCAATTGAATTATCGTAATTCCGGTAATCAGCAACCTGCTCGATAATCCCGCCCATCCCTTCTGGAACATCTTCTTTCAATGGCTCCATGATTGACGTGTCACCCATGATTTTTTCCAGCAGCGTTTGACTGCCTGAATTTTTCGGACGTTGAAAAGCTATTATTCTTTCGTTCTTACCTCCAAGTTCAGACCAGTTCTTTATTTTCCCAGAATAAATGCTCTGAATCTCGGAGACGTCTAAACTATTTACTTTATTATCCGGATTAACAAAAAAGACAAATGCCTCCTTGCCAATGGGCGTCATGACCAGTTCCTTTCCCTGCCTTTTCGCCATTTCCTGCTGTTCCTTCGATGGTTCAGCACCAAAGTAAATGTCCACTTCACCAGACAATAGCCGCTCATAGGAGTAAATGGTATTTGTAAAGCTAACGATGTCCATTACATTATCCACTTTACTGATGTTTTCATAGACTGCGTTAGCAAATGCAGAATAGACAGGGTATGCTGCTTCCGCACCGTCTACTATAGGCATTTCGCCAGGATTCTTTATCGTAAAGGTAGAAGGAGACTCTAGTCTAGGGAGGATATTCCCTGGATTTGTTACGTCATAGGGTGTTAAATCGGTAGAGGAATAACCTCCGCCATACTCAAAGCCATAGGATGGCAGGACCGTTTTACTCCGCTGCCACTGTACAGCTGCTCCCGTACCTATTGCCAAGATGAATACAGTTAAAATTGTCACCACTTGCTTCTTTTTAAAAGTAGGTCGGACCCTTTTCATGAGGAGCGATAAGAAAACAGCAACTACAAATGCTACTTCATAGGATAATGGTGCCCATAGAAACAATCTTCCCTCACCCATTAGCATTGTTATAAAGAAGATTGGCGCCATCGCTATATGTAAAATACTATAAACTAACCATGAATCTGCCCCGTAAAACCCGCCGCTAATCAGCATAAAAACGGCCCAAATTACAGCAGTATACGCAAGCGGAAGGATGAACATAAGCGTCAGTCCCCGTTGATCATCCGATTTAATCAGTTTTCTAGCAGCAATCCACCCAGCAATACAACCGCCAATGATGAGCGGAAGAATCGTCGTAATCAAAAAGTTGTTTGTTGTAATCGTTAAGGTGATGAATGAAATAAGAAGTGGAACTACACCAAAATACAAAAACATCGGAAGCATATTTTTCCCCATAAAAACCCCTTCTAAAAATTCATATATGTATTTAGTGTAATTTTACACTTTTTCATATTAATTTACAACACTTCCTTTAAATGGAACAAAAAAAGCTAGTCTTATTACATAGATTCGTAATTTTATTGACTCTTGGTGACCGTAATAGTTGAAAAAATAAGAAAGTGGTAACCTAAGAGGGTTCTTAGTGACCGTAACGGTTGAAAAAGTGAAAAAGTGGTAACCTAAGAGGGTTCTTGGTGACCCAAAGTGTTGAAAAAACGAGAATGTGGTAACTTAAGAGGGCTCTTGGTGACCTTAACGGCTGGAATAATCATATAGTGGTAACTAGGAGGGCTCTTGGTGATTAAACAGGGGAATTTTCAAAAAAAAGAGTCCAATTCATATTTTAGAATTAGACTCCTTTAATTGGGTCCTGAGATCACTATTTTACTATTTTTTCATAGGTGCTGTCATATCCAGCTTTTGTAAAAGAAGGATTTTTATATGAAAGATAGAATAATATAAATTCTAACTTAGAGTTTGGGCTTTTTGCCTGGTAAGGGGCACTATCATTTCCTTAAAAAATTGGAGGTTTAATCATGGGAAAATTGCAATTTTTATACAAGCTTACTCTTATTCCTTCATTACTAGATGAATCCAATTGGACAGAAAGAGAAGAAGCAATTGTGCAGCACCACTTCGAGGTACTCCAAGGATTGCTTGCTGAGGGAAAATTAATTTTAGCTGGAAGAACATTGAATATGGATCCATCTGGAATGGGGATTGTTATACTCGAGGTGGACTCTGAAGAAGAAGCACGAGAACTAATGGAGAACGATCCTGCTGTAAAAGAAGGAATCATGGAGGCTGCCCTTTTCCCTTACCGAGTAGCATTAATAAGAAAGTGATGGAAGACTAGGCTGAGCCTAGTCTTTTCTAGATTATGAGACCATGGGGACGGTTCTAACGGTCAGAAAATAATATAATTACCATTAAAATTAGATGACTAATTGAAGTACTAATTAAGATTACGATTCTTGTTAGGAATCGTTCCCTGGCAGAGTGAAAAAGATGGGACCAGGGAACGATACCTGTTTAATAAACAATTAAGGCTTAATGCAAAAAAAGCAGCCATAGCTGCCTTTTTTGTGTTCATTTTCTATTAATTTTTGAATGGAACCCGTTAAGACAACTTTTATGGTGTTTTTTTAATTCGTTTTTCCAAAAAAGGCCAAAAGAACCGTCCCCCTGGTCACTAACCCCAGCAGTCCGCCCAAAATACTTGGCAACAGCCATCCTAATCCATTTGTGTAAAGTGGAATGAAGGTGAGTGCTGTTGAAATGGATGCGACTTCAATACCGGCAGTGGTAAGACCATCGTAGATGCTAACAATCCCAGCTCCAATGATTGCACCTATATAAACAGCCCTTGAAACCGGAATATAGGAGTTCAGTAGAGATAATAGTATCAAGACAATCGCAAACGGATAAATTGTAATTAGCAGTGGAATTGAAACAGAAATTAGCTGACTTAATCCTAGATTCGCCATTGTAAAACTAAATAAACAAAGGATGGTGACGACAACAGGATAGGAAAGTCTAGGAAATCGTTGACTAAGATACTCACCACAGGCTGCAACCAACCCTACTGAAGTGGTTAAACAGGCTCCGGTAATAACCAACGCAAGAATAATGGACCCGAACGGACCGAATAACAGTGAAGTAACGGATGAAAGAATAGCTCCGCCATTATCCTGGACTCCAACACCCTCAACACTCGTGGCACCAATATAGGCTAGTGAGATATAGACAAACGATAACCCAAGCCCTGCAATAATCCCGGCCTTAATCGTGTAAGAACGAATAGCTGATGCCTTCTTTATTCCCATTTCTTGCACGCGATTAATCACAACTACTCCAAAAACAAGAGCAGCAATGGCGTCCATTGTTAAATATCCTTCGACAAACCCGCCAAAAAACGCACCGTCTCTGTATTTTCCTACTACCTCCCCAATCGAACCAATCGGCGAAGAAAATCCTCTTATTGAAATCACTACAATTAATAGTAAAAGTAACGGAGTAAGAATTTTTCCAACACGATCAACTAGTTTTGCTGGGTTAAGTGCCAGCCAAAAGGTGATAAGGAAAAATACAAAAGTTGAAATAAATAACCCCAAGCTGCTTTCATTTGGTAGAAATGGGGCAACACCGATTTCATAGGTTACCGTACCGGTTCTAGGTATTCCGAAAAACGGCCCAATTGTTAAATAAATAATTACCGGAAAGACCTTAGCGAATGCAGGATGTACTCTATTGGATAAGTCATTTAGATCTCCGCCTGACCTTGCGATTGTGAAGACGGCCAAAACTGGCAATCCAACACCCGTGACTAAAAATCCAATGATAGCTGATAAAAGGGATTCCCCCGCTTGCTGTCCAAGTAAAGGAGGGAAAATGATATTTCCAGCCCCTAAGAACAAGGCAAACATAAAAAAGCCTAAGGCTATCGTTTCTTTTAATGGTAATTTTCGTTCCATAAGTCGCCTCCAGCGATTGTATAAAAAGGAATGATAATCCAGATTTTACAAATATTATCTAAAAAACACTAATTTTCGAAACAAACGATTGTTATATAAGTAAGTAACTACAATATTAACTATATTAATATACAAAATAATGTGCAAAACTGCAAAGAATTTTTAAAATAGTTCCTCAATTTAAAATCAGGAACTTAGTTATTTTATAACCAAATATGATAGAAAATCAACTATTCTTTTAAAGGTATTTCCTACCATAATATTGAACTATAGAGGTATGAATGGAGGGAAACCTTTAATGAAAAAAAGAAGACTATTCTTTCGTATCTTTAGCGGACTGGTTTTAATCTTTATTATTGTAACCGTTTTCAACTCACTGATGGTTAAATCTAAACAACCCTCTCCAAAACCAACAGACATTGTAATTGACGAAGGAAAAGCGGTGCAGCACTTGTCTCAAGCTATTACATTTAAAACCGTCTCCTACCAGGAGCGTAGTAAATTTGACTTTACAGAATTTACTAAGTTTATTTCTTTTCTTGAGGAGAGCTATCCAGCGGTTCACGACGAACTAGAGTTAGAAAAAATTCATGAATATGCTCTTATTTATAAATGGAAAGGCTCAGATTCCAGTAAAAATCCGATTGGCTTAACTAGTCATTATGATGTTGTTCCTGTTTTAGAAGGAACAGAAGAAAATTGGGAACATTCTCCTTTCAGCGGAACAGTAGAAAACGGCAAAATATGGGGCCGCGGTACATTGGACGACAAAATTGGTGTTATCGGAATACTAGAAGCAGTGGAGTTCCTAGTCAATGACGGATTCGAGCCCGCTAGAGATGTCTATATTATGTTTGGTTTTGATGAAGAAATTGGCGGTGACGAAGGCGCCCTCGAGATTGTAAATACCTTGAAAGAAAGAGGAATCACCTTTGATTTTGTATTGGATGAGGGTGGGGCGATTGTTGAAAACATGGTTCCGGGCGTTGACCAGCCTGTGGGAGTCGTTGGAATTTCAGAAAAAGGGTCTGCCACAGCTGAACTATCCATTGAAGGCAGCGGTGGTCACTCCTCTCAGCCGAAAAATCAAACCAATATCGGCAGGATTGCCAGTGCTATTGCGAAGCTAGAGGATACACAATTTAAAGGCGACCTGCGAGGACCTGGGGAAGACTTATTTGAATACGTTGCACCAGAAATGAGCTTTGCGATGAAATACGTTTTTGCAAACAAGATTATATTCGAGCCGATTATTGAACAAATACTGTTGCAGCAGCCAGCAACAGCCGCTTTAATTCGAACAACGATTGCTCCGACGATTTTCCAAGCTGGCGAGCAGTATAATGCTTTACCAGAGAAAGCAACGGCAATCATTAATCACCGACTGATGCCTGGAGATTCTTTAGAAGAAGTCAAAACATTTATTGAGGATACCATTGAGGAGGATGCTATCACAGTGACCATCACTGGCAGCGAAGCTTCAAAGGTTTCTTCTATTAATGGATGGGAATTTAAATCGATTCAGCAGGCAGCTAGAAATGTGTATAATAATGCGGTTATCGCTCCATATCTAATGTTTGCCGGCTCTGACGCCAAACATTATGATAGTATCTCCAAAAATACCTATCGATTCTTACCCGTGCAAATTACTTCAGAGGATTTAAACAGAATGCATGGTACAAACGAACATATCAGCAAGGACAATTTTATCAATGCCATTAAATTCTATGCTGAAATTATCAAGAACTCGAATCGATAACGAACAAAATCCTGAAAGCAACTTAAAATAAGACCCAAGTGGAGATTACACAATTGGGTCTTTCCTCGTTCTTCTCATAGTGCTGTTACAGAACGGAAAGACTACTTCCATTTATTCATTTTCTTTTAAATCATAATGAAACTCCTCGGGTTTTGTTGCTATGAAACATGGAAATAAAACAAGAGGATTGGCGATTTCGCCTATCCCCTATTGGTCCTATATCTTGTTGATTGCTATGAAAGTAAAGAGATTCTCCCTCTATATTGTTCTACTAATTTGTTATTATGCTCATCCGCTCCATCTATGTTTCCACTTAGGAAAATAGGTGGTTCGAATCCTTTATCTGCCATGATTTTAATTGCTTCCGCAAAGATTGCATTTAAGATAACTGCTCCTACTACTGTTGAGGTAGGTGCAAATGGAACGGCTACTTTTTCATAGGAAAGAGAAGCATCCCCTTTAGTTGAGTGATTATCAATGACTAAGTCAACGGAATTATATAGATGTTTCCCACTTTTATGTCTTGATGGCTGGCTTTGAGAATATTCTAATGATGTAATACCTACCACGAATGCTCCCTGGCTCTTTGCCTCTTGGGCTACATCTACTGGGACTGGGTTACGTCCCGAAGTAGACAGAACAAATACTAAATCCTCAGAACGAATATCTTGTTCTTTGAGAAATTCTGCTGCCAGATCATTTTGACGCTCAAGCTGGGATGAGCGCAGTGCCCCCTCATGAAGCATTAACGGCTCGACAAGTATAGGCTTGATTGGCACAAGCCCTCCTGCCCGGTAGAATACCTCTTCAGTTAAAATATGTGAGTGACCACAACCAAACAATTGAACAATCCCACCATTTTGGATAACTTCTGCAACCTTTTCCGCCGCTTTTTGTAAACTTTCCTTTTGTGTTTCCTCCACCAACGCTAATTTTTCTTTTGCCTTATCAAAATATTGTGTAAGCACTGTTGATCAACCCCTGACTTTTGCAATAATTTTCGCTACTTCTTCTGGAATAGTTCTTCCTGTTTCTTTATCGATGGTAGAACCAAAGACATGCGGCATAAACACTGGAATACCAGTATCACGGACTGCACCAACGATGTCAGCAATATTATCTGCAGAAATTCCCCCTGCAGGTTCAATGGCAGTGATTCCCTTTTTCGCTGCAACTTTACATAAATAAACGAGTTCTTCTAGGTGGGTGGTTCCTTTTAATGGCATGAATTTAATCGAGTTAATGCCCATCGACAGAGCAAGATCAACCAGGTCTTCTACCTTGATTTCCATTCCTGATACCTTTACATACCCAACCTTTCCTGATGGAACGACAAGTCCATTTACTGCCTGATCAAGACCCTTGGCATTTAAATAGCCGCGAGAATAGCTTGATTTTTCAAACGGCTGGTTAATATGACCGGGATTCGAACCTGCAGCAATTTCCAATACTTTGTCCCAGTTGGCCGGATTGCCATTATCCCCTAACCCAATACTGACAATCGGAGTAACTTCTTTCAATTCCTTAACCTTCTGGATTCCGTCCTCAATTCTCTCAAAGTCAGAGGAAACAATTCCAGGAACGATATAACCTTCACCGGCCTCAATAATTTCTTTCGCATTTTCTTGATCCTTTGCTAAAAAGTTAAATAGTAAAAAGTTATCTATTTTTTTAAGCGTTTTTAAGTCCACTTTTCGCACCCTCTATTAGTTTAATCATATTCTCAATTGCCACTTCAATGATTTTTTCCCCTTTTTCCTTTGTGGCAATGGATGCATCGCCAAGGACAGCAGATTTTGTAAATTCCTCCCAGGGAGTTGGGGTAACATCTGCACTCATAGGAATGGTAGGAATGTCGGAAATAGCTTTATCCATATCCACATATTCTTCCGCCAAATAAAGCATGTATGAAGTTTCAATTTCACAGGCATGGAAGTAGCTGGCATGAGATGACTTCGTTTCCCGTACTTCCTCCGTCACCTTTTTAACACCAGGGTAAAAAAGGTAAAGTATTTCGAAATCTGGAAATTGACTGTACAGCTTGCGTGCTGCCTCTTTCATTGCAACCGCATTGCCGAGATGACCATTGATCATCGCAAAAACACGGAATCCCTGTTCATAAAGACTTATACCGATATCCACGATAAAGCTGATGAGTGATTCGTTGCTGATATTAATACTTCCTGGGAAGTTCTTTAAACTCCAAACTTGTCCATATGGTAAAGTTGGTAAAACAAAAGCGCCTGTTTTTTCAGCTACACGATTTGATAGACGTTCTGCTAAAAAATTATCCGTACCAAGCGGTAAATGCGGACCATGTGCCTCGACTGCCCCGATTGGCAGGATGGCAACCCGGCTCTCTTGAATTTTCTCCTTCACTTCAAAGGAATTTTCATTCTGAAAAATCATGGTGGTCCCCCTTTACTTTTTGAATGTAAAACATCTTGCAGGATTTTCAACAAAGAATTTCTGTATCAATTTTTCACCGTCAAAGCCTTGGCGGTTCGCATCGTCAATGAAACGTGGAACCCATTTAGCAATTATGAATTCAAGTCCTAGACCGTAATCATAATGTTTATAATAGGTTTTTCTTGCTGTATCACCACTGACGAGGATTTGATTTTCATAACCCTTTTTCACTAGTTCTAAAATACAGTGAATCCGAGTGCTTTCAGGTGCATATTTAATTTTAGCTATTCCATCAAAACATAGGTATGCTCCTGTCTTAGCAATTTGTTCATGATAATAAGGGTCTGGATTTCTGTCCATATGTCCAAAACTCATATTAGAAAGGTCAACCCCTTCACTTAATAACAATTCTATTTGCTCTAAGCCCATTGTTCCTGCTTCGGTATGAGAATGCAAAGGAGCCTTTGTTTCATGATGTGCTCTTGCTACCGCTCTTAGAGTCTTTTCCTCCAGTGGTGTAATTCGGTTGTATCCAGTTCCAAATTTCACCTGACCTGCTTTGAATGGGGTTCCTTCAAGTCCTTCTTCTACTTCCCTTACAACGAGGTCCGTTAATTCGTTGATGCTTGCAGCGTCAATCCACTCTGTATAGGTTTGATAATTACCGATGATTGGCTTTAATTCTTCCTTTACTTTTGCGTCCCATAGAAAGCTTTTATTGAATCCAGCTGTTCCAACAATATGGATATCAAGTTCTTCTGAGATTTCTTTGACAGCCTGTACATCGCGGCCATAGTCAATGGCAGTTGCGTCTACGATTGACTTACCACCATACCGTTTGAAATCTTCGACATCAAGCTTTGATTTTTCTTTATCATCTAATAATAAATCGTCAGCATTCCGTTCTTCCCAAAATGCAGGTCGACAAACAATATGCTCATGTGAATAGGTGAAGCCAAGCTCTTCCGGTTTAATATCTCCTCGTAATGTTCGAATGAAACTCATGATAGGTCCTCCTTATTATTAAGAAATAAGTAAAGGGCAATTTGTATTTGCCCTTTACTCAAATTGATTTAGTTTAAAAGAACAGCTGAGCAAGGAATTTAATAATTGGTCCTAAGATGAACATATCAGAGTCCGCTGCCCACATTGCTGTATCAGGAATCGTTTTTGAAATAAGCATTTTAACCATGAAGTATTGACCCCAAGCGACAACAGTTGAGGTGATAAAACCACCAATCAACGCCCCTCTTACACCACCAGTTGCGTTACCAAAAACTCCTGCTGTTGCTCCGTGGAAGAATAATACAATCATAGTTGGTACAAACACATAACTCACTGTATTCCCAAGAACAACAAGCCAGATTAAGGCACCAGCAAAGGCCCCAAGGAAACCAAGAATAACAGCATTTGGTGCATATGGGAAAACAATTGGTGCGTCTAATGCTGGTTTTGCACCTGGTACTAACCTTGTTGCAATCCCGTTAAATGCAGGAACCATTTCACCAATAAACATTCTTACACCCAATAACACGATGGCAATACCGCCGGCAAATGTAAACGACTGAACAATTGAATAGATAATAAAGTTTTGATCTCCTGCTTGGGTAATTAATGCTTTTGCACCTTCCGTGTCCTTTGTAGAAAGAATGATAGCTCCAACAAGGAACAGAATACCCATTGTTAACGCAGTAATAACGTTCGAATCTCTTAAGAATTCTAGGCCTTTTGGCAATTTGATTTTTTCAGAGTCATTTTCCTTATTTCCGAGAACTTTACCTGCAAATGCTGCAAGTAACGCTACAGAGGCTGATGTATGACCTAATGCGATATTGTCATTTCCAGTAATTTTACGCATGAACGGTTGAACCACTGCTGGTTGGAAGGTCCAATATAGTCCCATAAAGATTGCTAAAAAGATAACAAGTTTACCAAATGAAACATCCCCAACCGTACTAACAATAACACCAGCAAAAATAGAGGTTGTCCAGAACATCATGTGACCTGTTAAGTAGATGTACTTGAACTTTGTAAATCTAGCTAGTAAAACATTAATTAAGAAACCAAGTGTCATCGCTAACGTTACAGCACTTCCGTATTTAGCGTTAAAGCCCTCTTGGCCCATAAAATTACCTAACGAACTGGCTTCAAGATTAAATACTTCCTTCCACATTGGTTCAAAGATATTTAATGCACCAACAATAACACCCGCACCTGCATTAATGATTAAGAAACCGATAATAGCTTTAAACGTTCCACTAACAATTTGACTTGTACTCTTCTTTTGCAGTAATAAACCTAAAAGTACGATAAATCCCAGCAAAATGGCTGGTGTACCAAAGACGTTTGTAGCAAACCATTTAATTGCTTCCATATTATTTCCCCCTCTAGTTTCTCCTCTAGATTAGTTGACCTTGAAGAGCTGACTTTATCTCAGTTAAATCAAAATAGTTATTAACGATAATGACTTTTGCCGAACTTCCAGCAAGTGTTTCTGCAAGTTCATTACTAGTAATAATATAATCAGGAGACATACCTGAAGCAGTTGATACATCTGTATTTTCCACATCTGCTGATACTCCTAAATCTCTTAACACCGTTTCTACATTCATTCTTAAAATTAAGCTCGTACCTTGACCTAACCCACATACACATAAAATTTTCATTATTATTTCCCCCTAATCATTTCATTGAGTTCTTGGTAACTTGTTAATTCTGCTAACTGTTGTATATTTTCTTGATCACTTAATAAAACCATTAACTTTTGTAAAATTTGAAGATGTTCATCACTAGATGATGCACCTAAGGCAAAGACAAATTGAACAGGATCGTTTGCTTTATTGCCAAAGATAACTGCATTTTTCAATCTTACAAAGGATACTGATGCCTCATGTACACCATCCTCTGGCCTTGCATGCGGGAGAGCAATCATTGGTGCTAGTACGAAATAGGGGCCATTTTTTTGAAAAGATGCCACCATTGCATCCACATAGCCCTCCTCTACAGCACCAGCTTCAACCAGTAATTTCCCTGCCACACGAATCGCATCTTCAGGTGAGGTAGCTTCGACATCTAAGGCCACTTGGTTTTCTTCTAAAAATTTCATGTTGAACCCTCCATGTTACTTTTACTATTCTTTCGAGTAGGCTTTAATCAATTCAAAAATAAGATTGGAATTTTTTGCCTGGCTAATATTTTTGATGTTTGTCTCATTTGAGAGCATATCCGATAATTGTGATAATGCTTTTAAATGTGTATCACCATCAATTGTTGCAAGCACAATGACTATCTGGACATCATGTTTTCTTTCATCGGAAAACGAAACACATTGCGTGAGCTTTAAGAAACTCATTCCCAGTTTATTGACACCATCCTCTGGTCTAGCGTGTGGGATTGCCACTTTGGGTCCAACCACAATATAGGGTCCCATTTTTTTTACCGTTTGAACCATCGCACGAATGTAATGATCTGTAATCGAGCCATCTCGCTTAAGAGGCTCTGCTGCAAGGCGAATCGCTTCTTGCCAGTCTTTCACTTTCTCCACCAATTGGATATTTTCGCACTTCAGTATTTCCATTAGTGAAGGTTTTATCATTTCCGTTATTACACTAGCAGGCTTATATAGGTATTGCTTCAACTCTTTCTGAAGGCTATCAACATTATTGATATCTGCATATTTCTGAATAATATTCATTAACGCTTCCACAGATGTCGTTTGTTTCGCGGGCGCATCTAATTCTGCATTTACCTTTTTTAAAAGACTTTCTTTTTCTGCCTCCGTTAGAATTGGACTGACAACGAAAACAGGTTTATTTTTTTCCTCAAGCGGGATGGTCGAAATGATAAAATCGGCATTGTATTTCTTATTCTGATATTCCCTTAATGAAACACATTCGCTTATATCAATTGTAGAAAAGAGACCTTCTAACTGATTCTGTAGTAATCTCGAGGTCCCAACCCCGTTTGTACAAACAATCAACGCTTTCTTCCGAATGGCTGGTGTTGCACCAGTTCTCTTCATCCAGCCACCAAAGTGCATCGTGATTAAAGCAATTTCATTATCATTAACTTCTTTTTTCACTATATTCTCTAGATGAAAAATTACCTTTTTTGTTAGTTGAAAGATGTCGTTATATTTTTCCTTAATCGTTTCTGTCATTCCACTTTCTAATTCAAGTCCGTATTTAATTCGGTAGTAAGCTGGTTTGATGTGAATAAGAAGATTTTTCTCAATTTCTTTGCGATCTTTAAAAAAAACACAAGCATACTTTTGAAAGTCACTCACCATATCCTCTACCACTTCACCTAAAGCCTTATTACTTCCACTTTTATGCGGAAGAGCTTCTTCGGATTGAACCCGTGAACCTAGCAAGTGTTTCGTAATATAAAAGATTTCGTCTTCAGGAAATTCAATATCAAATAGATTGGAAAGCTTGCTGCCAATATTTCTTGCTGCCTGATACTGTTTTGTCTCCTTCAGGACTTCTCTTTCAACAGGATCAATGGAAACATTTTTACCCTTCGATAGTCTTTTTGAAAACATCAGTAGTCGAAAAGCTAAACTATCAATGATTTCATCGGTAAATTGAATATTTAATTCTTCTTCACTCTCAGCAACAATCTTTTGAACCGCTTTCAAATTCTCATAATCAAAAGTATCTAATTCATCAGCTTCGTTTAAAATCGCTGGAATTTTTGTTATGATTGTTTGCCAACTTTGACCTGCGAGCACATGCTGAAGATAAAAGAAAATAGCTTTCCGTTTATCGTCTTCTGTCCCTAGAATCACGTATCCGAGCTTACGTTCAAACTCTAGCGTTAATCCAAACCGTCCCAGCTCTTCCTTTAGCCCTTTTAGGTCGTCTATGGTAGTATTTCGACTAACCCGGACTTTTTCCATCAAATCTTCGAGGAATAAGGGATTATCACGTAACGTGATATGAATAGCTAGGAGGGCTTTTCGCTCCTTTGCAGAGTATTCGTAATGCCAAGTTTCAATCGTGCCAAGTTTTTCTGGAACTTGGGTTGCAGCGTCCTCCTCTAAGCAAAAGCCCGCTGACCTTACATGCTTCACAGGAGGCAAATTATTTTCTTTTAACCATCCATTTATTTTTTCAATATCATAGTAAATGGTCCTTCTTGATATATGGAACTTTTCAGTAAGTTCTTTAATAGGAACAAACGCTTTTGCCTGAACCAAATGAGACAATATGGCAGTACTGCGTTGGTCTATTGACATCATAGCAACCTCCTTTGCACACTAGTTTGTGCAAAAGTGTACTTTGTTTACTCTTAGCAATTGCTTAAGTAAACTATAACTCCATTTATAACTAATGTGGAGACCAAATGGCGGGCAAAGCATTTGTGCAAAGTTGGACTATGAACTTTAATGTGAAATATTTACCGAACAATTATCAACATTTTTAGGTGTTTTATAATTCCTAAACGACAAAAAAGGAGACACCAGGCCCAGCACCTGGTGTCTCCTCCTTTTATTTCGATAGTAAAGCTAAAATAGTATCTAATAGAACGTTTACCCCTTTTTCACATTCTTCCCACGAGGTCAACTCTTCTTCACAATGGCTTTTCCCATTAAAACTTGGTACAAACAGCATTGCAGTAGGAACAAGACTGGCAATAAATTGAGCATCATGTCCAGCACCCGAGACCATTCTTTTATTGCTATACCCTAGTGACTGTGCAGACTTTTCTAATTGATGAACAATATCGGTATCAAACCAAACGGTATCTCGCTCCCATAGCTTGGTTGTTTTTACTTCACAGCCCTCGTCTAATCCTAGGTTTGGAAGATTTTCAACAAAGTCTTTAAACGTACGAACCATTTCTGGGTTTTTATGTCTTGCCTCTAAGGAAAATACAACCTTATTTGGAATAACAGTATGAATACTCGGATATACGTTTACCCTGCCGATGGTAAATACCAACTCTTCATCTAATGAACCTAATACCCTGCGGATTTCATTAATCAGGTTATTTGCGGCAAAAAGAGCATCTCTTCTCATACTCATCGGTGTCGTTCCAGCATGATCAGATTCACCTGTTATTTCAATGTCAAAGCAGGCCATACCTACCACACATTCCACAACGCCTATAGAAAGGGCTTCTTTTTCAAGAATCGGACCTTGTTCAATATGCAATTCTAAGAAAGCAGTACCCTCTTTTAGACGATTCTCTACTTCCCCTTCGTATCCAATCTCTTTAAGTGCTTCCTCAAACGTAATCCCCGCAGAATCTTTCTTTTTCACCATTACATTCTTATCAAATTTACCTGAAAGTACGCCTGATGCCATCATTGAAGGCTCGAACCTCGCACCCTCTTCATTTGTAAAATTAACAATCGTTATCGGGACACGAGGCTTAATTTTATTTTCCACTAACGTTCTAACTACCTCTAAACCGGCTAATACCCCAAGCACACCATCAAATCTGCCGCCCTTTTTAACTGAATCCAAATGGGAGCCAATTAGGATGGGAGGTTTATTCTCCACTCCGTCTAGTGTTGCATACATACAGCCCATATCGTCAACCTTAACTGTTAAGCCTAGTTCCTCACAGCATGATTGAAAAAAATCTCTAGCTGCCCGATCTTCCTCCGATAATGACAACCGGGTTACGCCATTTTTTTCTGTTCTGCCAAAGTTCGCAAACCGTTCAAGCTCATTCTTTAATCTCTCGCCATTAATTAAAAGCTTTTGCCGCTGCATACCCATCTCTCCTTTTAAATGGTGGTAGTTAAGTCAGGGAGCCTAGTAGTATATTTATGTAAATATTCAGTTAATATTAATTATACCTATTGAACATTAGACAAAGTATCAATTTTTTATCGTTACGTAAAGCTCACAAAAAAATGTTTATATTTTACCCTTTTTGTATAACCTATGTTCGAATGTTGACTAGAACTAATGATGGGGGTGTGGTAATGTCAGAGTTAGAACCATTAGCGTACCAAACGGGAGCACCTATACTTGATTATGATATTATTGATATTAAGAATACCGCAAATGGGTTTGAGGTCCTTCTTGATATTAATTTAGACAGCGGCTATTCA
Source organism: Neobacillus niacini (assembly GCF_023715415.1). Classification (GTDB taxonomy): domain Bacteria; phylum Bacillota; class Bacilli; order Bacillales; family Cytobacillaceae; genus Neobacillus; species Neobacillus niacini_C. Next base: position 219,199 of record NZ_JAMBOB010000008.1, on the reverse strand, counting down.
TTATCAAGAACAACCCTGGAAATTACGCACGAAGATTTACAAGGTTATGATACAAATGAAATTGAAGAGGGTATTAAATATGCGTTAGGTTTTTTTGAGGACAAAACTCAATAACCTTTCTCGGTAAAAGCCTGTTTTCAATTATGATGGAGTGGTTAGATGCCAAAGGCAAAAGCGAAAAGTGGAATAGGCAGAGGAACAGGTAAGAAAGGCTGGAATCGTTGGCAGGTCGGTGCTAAAAAAGCTAAAAATGCTAAACCTTATGTCAGCAAAGGGACTAAAAAAGTGGAATCTGATAAGGCTATCAATAAGGATTCTGCTGAATCCTAGGCATCGTTTTCCTGTGTGAATTTTATTAATCAAACGTTTGATTAGTTTAGCAACACATCTAATCAAACGTTTGATTAGTTATTTATTTCAACTCTATTGTATATTTTTGAGTATTTACCTCGTTAAAAGAAAAAACTCGTTCTACATAGTGAATCTCTTTTTCCTCCATTAATAAAACCGTCGAACTCCTTGTCCCATATCCTTCACTTTTGATAAACATCGGCGAAAGCATTCTTTCCAATTCTAATGAAACCCCCGTTTGAGGTAGTTTTTCATCTGGTGCCTGATCTGCTTTTTGAAGTAGTGTTAAAAGAGGCTCAACATAATCCTCTTGATTACGAATCAAAATATCAGCTAACCCTTCTTTGCCAGCTTGGACTTTTGGCCATTCTGTATTAAGCAAATGGTTGCTGACCCCATAGATACCTGGTGACATCTTTTTTAATTCTTGACCAATATTGGAATAATAGTAGAGCTCATCACCATCCCCCGCTACCAGATTGTATCCAGGATATGCGTCATGATTTCTACCTAAACTCTCAATATACTCCCTGATATCACCTTTGTACTGCAGGGCATTTGCCACTAATTCTCCTCTGGAGCGTTTTCCCTCGATAACTTCCTTTGGGTTTCGAAAATTGGTTAGTGCCGCAAACCTCCCCGATTTGGTAACACCCATCCAAGTACCCATTTTCTCTAAATCCCTTCCGGCAAGGACTTCCGGATCGTCTTCCCAAAAATGAATAGGTGCCGTCGGTCTCTGATAAAACTCATCTCGATTTGCAGCAACCATTAATTTATATTTTGGATGTACCTTGTAAGCAAACAATATTAGACACATGGAACTTCACACCCTTTTATAATTTCTCCTCCTAGGAGCTGCTATCTCTAATGATAAGTTGGGTGGAGATAATTATTTTTTTAGCTATTTTTCGGCCTTCAAATCTTTCTACCAAGGTATTAACGGCTGTTTCTCCCATTAGTTCGGTATAGACTTTCACGGTGCTTAATGAGGGGAAGACATATTTGGAGATGCTGATGTCATTGACGCCAATGATGTTCACTCGGCCTGGAACAGGAATCCCTTCTTCCAATAAAGCCCTAAGTGCTCCAACTGCCAGCGAATCATTCGCCGCAAAGAAAGCGGTTGGCAGGTTCTCTCCATGCTCACGAATGGCCTTTTTCATGAATGAATGACCGTCATCAACAGAGAATGAACCCACGTACATAAACGCATCATTCAATACCCCTTTTTCATTCAAATAGGTTTTGAAGGTTACTTCTCTCGGGTCTTTAATAGTCGATGTCTTATCTTTGAATACTTCTCTTCCACCAATATACCCAATCGTCTTATGACCGTGCTTCAAATAATGATCAATGACCTTCTTAGTTGCCTTTTCAAAATCAATCACGATGGAATCAAACTTTTCTTCATCGGGTGAGATATCCACAAAAACGATATTACTTGTAATGGATACCAAATCCTTTATTTGTTTCTCACTAAATTTTCCGATTGCGATAAGACCTTGTATCTCATCCTGTTTTAAATCGGCATAGTTGTCTTGAAAGTACTTTGCTACAGAAAAGCCCAATTGTCTGGATTGATTTTCGACACCCAAACGAATCGACATATAATATAAATCTTCTAATTCCTCTTTTTCTGTATGCCATTGTAATAGTGCAATTTTTCCGGTTTCTAGTTTTCTAGCTGGTTTCTTTTTGTAGGAAAGCTGCTCCGCAACCTCAAATATCCTCTTTTTTGTTTCATCACCAACAGATAATGAACTATCATAATTTAATACTCGGGATACCGTTGCGATAGATACTCCTGCTAATTCTGCAATATCCTTAATTGTAGCCATTCATCAAACTCCTATTGTATTCGAAAAAAAGCGATATTTTGTTGTGGCTTTATATACTTCCTCTGGGTTTAAAACAATGCTTGGAAAATTTGTGTGGTTAATAGCATCTGGCAGTCCTTGTGTTTCTAGACACACCCCTAAATAATTCCTTGCTCGAACACCAGCTATTGAAAAAGGACCTTCCAGTTGATTTGCTGTATAAAGAACCACGCAAGGCTGATCTGTAGTAACCAACAATGTCCGGCCACTCTCTTTTTCACTTAACGCCACTGTATTTTCTCCCTTTTTTGTAAAAAGAAGCGGATGGTCATACCCGTTACCCGCAAGCGCATTTTGTGGATGAGCGGATTTCATACCCGTCTTCAACAAACGACCATGATGAAAGTCAAAAGGGGTATTATTAGATTCAATCATTCTTCCCGTAGGGATTAAATCTGATCCAAGCTCTAAAAAGCGGTTGCTTTCTAATTGTAAGATATGCTCGGAACAATCTCTCTTTATATTTCCGCTTAAATTAAAATAAGAATGATTCGTTAAATTTACGATTGTTTTTTGATCTGTTACCGCTTCATAAGAAATGCTCAGTTCATTTTGATTATTTAAAAGGTAGACAATGGTCGTATCCAAATTTCCAGGATAGCCTTCTTCTCCATCCAAGCTTCTATAGAAAAATTTCACCCCAACACCATTCTCCGTTTCCATACTTTCCGCTTTCCAAATAACACAGTTAAAGCCTTTCTTACCACCATGAAGATGGTTTGGTTCCTCATTAGGGGTCACCCGATAAACTTCCCCATCTAGTTCAAACTGTGAGTTGCTGATTCTTCCAGCGACTCGACCGACAACCGAGCCAAAATATGGAGCCAAATCAATATAATCTTCTAGGTTCTCAAATCCAAGCACGACATTTTCAATGGTACCATTGCGGTCAGGGGCCATTATTTTGGTAATGATACAACCGTAATTCAGGCATGATACAGACATGCCTGAATCGTTGACAAGGGTATACTCCATTACTTGCTCATCATGATATCTACCGAATACTTTATCTATTATTTTCATTCTTTTTCCACTCCATTAGTTCACTTCAAAAATATAAGCACCTATGCCAATCTCGATGTCAGCTTATTCGTAACCTATGATAAAGACGAGATGAAGCGTTTGAATCCGGCTTTTCCCTCTTCATTTCTCTTATAAACACCAGCATCTTCTAAGCATCTTAAAAACTTCTTACCAGTCTCTTCTCTTACAATTGCTTCTACGTTTGAATCTGTTGCCACAGCTTGATATTCTTCTTTTAAAACTTGTGCCCAATCCATATGGTAATCAGCAACACTATCGTTTTTTCCTAGAATATACTTTTCAACCTCTTTAAGTTCAGCCTTTAAGCGTGCTGGTAATACAGCAAGCCCCATTACTTCGATTAGCCCGATATTTTCCTTCTTAATATGATGAACGTCCTGATGTGGATGAAAAATTCCAAGTGGATGTTCCTCACTTGTCACATTGTTCCGTAGAACTAAATCTAATTCATATAAATCCTCTTTCTTACGTGCAATAGGTGTAATCGTATTGTGGGGAGTATCGTCTGTTTTTGCATGGATTCCTACTGCTTCATCGCTGTAATTTCTCCATTCCGTTAAAATATGCTCACCCGCTTCTACAAGGTGTTCAATTTCCTTTGAGCGTAACCGAATGACAGACATAGGCCATTTAACAACAGAACCATGAACATTCGGGAACTTTTCTAACTCAAAGTTCCAATCATCCTCCGCTTTTGCCATCGCAAATTCATAATGCCCGCCCTGATAATGATCGTGGGACAAAATGGAACCACCGACAATCGGCAAGTCAGCATTGGAGCCGACAAAATAATGTGGAAACTGCTCGACAAAGTTTAAAAGACGCTTGAAGGCCGCCGAAGTAATCTTCATATCCCTATGTTCCTCAGACAAAACAATACAATGTTCATTATAGTAGACGTAAGGAGAATACTGTAAAAACCAATTCTCCTCTAAAAGATTTATCCGGATCATGCGGTGATTCGAGCGCGCCGGGTGACCTATTCTTCCTGCATACCCTTCATTTTCAACACATAGCAAACATTTAGGATAATCAGTTTTTGCCACAGCACGTTCCAGTTCAATACTTTTAGGGTCCTTTTCTGGTTTCGATAGATTTATGGTAATGTCCAGTTCACCATAGTCCGTGTTAACCTTGTACTCTATATTATTGCGAATCCGCTTCATCTGGATATAGTTACTATTTTTACTTAATTCATAAAAAAACGCTGTCGCAATTTGCGGATTTTGTTTATATTTTTCGTTAAATTGTTGATTAACCGTTGATGGACGTGCCATAAAGCAATTCATGATTTTACTTGCAAAAATCTCTTTTTCATCAAAAATTTCTTCTATAATCCCTTGTTGACAGGCGTACTCAACAATCTGATCAAGTAAATCTGGAATTTCCACATTAGTCTCTGTAGCACATTCCTTAAACTCAACTAAACGCAAGAGTGAAAGAATTTGATTGCGAGCGTAAATTTCATCCTCAGTCTCTATTAATTTTACTGCAAGGGCTTGATTGATTAATTGTTGAATTAGTTGATTGATCATACCGTTCACCTCTCATATCCATCGGGATGATGCTGATGCCAGTTCCACGCATCGCTGATGATTTGGTGTATGGAGGTTCTAGTTGGATTCCACCCAAGTACACCTCTGGCTTTTTCTGATGAGGCAATTAACGTACTAGGGTCGCCAGAACGGCGTTCACCGAATTGAACAGGAATATCAATACCTGTTACTTCTTTAGCTGTTTCGATAATTTCTTTTACCGAAAATCCCTGACTGCTGCCAAGATTAAATACATTACTTTTCCCGCCATTTTGCAAATAGCTTAGTGCAAGAAGATGTGCATCAATTAAGTCTTCAACATGAATGTAATCTCGGACGCAGGTCCCATCGGCCGTATCATAATCTTGACCAAAGACCGTTACCGCCGGTCTTTTTCCTAACGCAGCCTCTAATACAACGGGAATTAAATGCGTTTCAGGGTTATGGTCTTCTCCAATCTCCCCGCCGCTTCTTGCGGAAGCAACGTTAAAATATCGGAGTGAAACATATTTAAGGTCAAATGCCCTTTCGCACCAAGCAATCATTTTTTCCATTGTAAGCTTTGTTTCACCATAGGTGTTCGTTGGCATTGTCCGAGCATCTTCTGTAATAGGGACAACCTTCTGTTCACCATAAACCGCGGCTGTCGACGAAAAGATGATAGGCTTCACATTAAATTCCTTCATCATTTCGAGGACAATTTGTGTACCGAATACATTGTTATCATAGTACTTTAAGGGCTCCGTCATCGATTCGCCAACAAGAGAGTTGGCGGCAAAATGCAGGATTGCTTCAATGTTTTCTTTTTCAAAAACAGAACGCATAAACTCACGGCTGCGAATATCACCTTCATAGAAATGTGCTTTTGGATGAATGGCATCACGATGGCCGGTTTGTAAATTATCGATAACCACCACTTGTGACCCCTGATCAATTAGCTGGTAAACTGCATGAGAACCAACATAACCAGCCCCGCCTAAAACAAGAATACTCATTCAAATTCCCCCATATGAATTTCTTTTGCCCCATCGCCAATACTTGCTACATAGAAATCTGCAGAATATCCAATTTTGTCCTGGTAAGCTGCACCAACATTAGCAATAAAGCTGTCAACCTGTTCATTTTCAACGATTGCAATCGCACAGCCCCCAAATCCAGCGCCTGTCATGCGGGCACCAAGTACACCTGGCTGTTTCCAAGCAGCTTCTACTAAACTGTCTAGTTCAACCCCAGTCACTTCATAATCGTCACGCAGCGAAATATGTGATTGATTCATTAACTGTCCAAATGCCTCTAGATTCCCAGCCTCTAATTCTTCAAGAGCCTTTAGGGTTCTTACATTCTCATACACAGCATGTTTCGCACGCTTTCGGACCGTCTCGTCCATTAGTAAGCTTTGATTTTCATCAAACTCTGCTTCAGTCAGCTGTCCAAGTGCTTGGATGGGAAGTCTTTGCTGAAGCTGTGCTAAAGCTTGTTCACATTCCCCACGACGTTCATTGTATTTGGAATCTGCCAGCTCTCTGCGCTTATTGGTATTCATGATTAAAATCTTGTACCCTTCAAGCTTAATGGGAGCGTACTGGAAGTTCAATGTCTGGCAATCAAGCAATATTCCAGCATCCTTTTTTCCCATTCCAATCGCAAATTGGTCCATAATTCCACTGTTGACACCAATGAACTCATTTTCAACTCTTTTACCAAGCTTAATCATATCCAGACGAGGAATTCCTAATTTAAATAATCCATCTAAAAGCACTCCAGTCAGCAGCTCAATCGATGCGGAGGATGAAAGTCCTGCTCCATTTGGGATATTTCCTTCAATTACACACTCAAAACCTTGCGGAATATCATAGCCTGCTTCCTTTATATAACGAATCATTCCTTTTGGATAATTAGCCCAATTATGTTGCTTATCATAATCTAATTGTGTTAAATCAAATTCAATGATTTCTTTGTTCGGAAAGTTTACGGAGTAAAGACGGACTAAATGGTCTTGCCTTTTCTTAGCAACAGCATATGTTCCATATGTAATCGCACATGGAAAGACATGACCGCCATTGTAATCTGTGTGTTCACCAATTAAATTAATTCTCCCCGGAGCAAAGAATGCCTGCTCAGGCTGGCCCTCAAATAGTTCTCTAAATGTAGTTGTTAACTTTGTGATGTTCATTGTCGTCCCTCCATCATTCTATCTATACGTTTATTTTAACTCTTAGGGTAAAATAAATCTATTATTTTTACTAAAATTTTTACTAAAAATAAATAGTAAAAGAAAAAAACAAAAGAGCCTGATACATTCAGGCCCTTTCCCTCGTTTTCTTAGTTTTTCCTTTGACTCTGCTATTTATCCCACTTCTAAGGATTGATGCTGTGATTGATGCAGCTTCCAGTAGGTACTTTTTTGACCTATTAATTCTTTATGAGAACCTTCTTCTATGATTCTGCCTTTATCGATTACAAGAATACGGTTTGCATTCTGTATGGTGGAAAGACGATGGGCAATAATAAAGGACGTTCTACCTGACAATAGTGTCTCAAGTCCTTTTTGTAAGGCTAGCTCCGTTTCTGTATCTATGGAGGATGTTGCCTCATCAAGAATTAATATTTTCGGATCCGCTAACAGCGCACGTGCAAATGAAATCAGCTGTCTCTGGCCAGTAGAAAGCCTTGTGCCTCTTTCATTTACCTCTGTTTGATACCCTTCAGACAATCCACTAATAAATGGATGCGCCTGTACAGCCTTCGCTGCTTCCATCACTTCTTCATCTGTAGCATCAAGCCGTCCATATCGGATATTATCCATAATCGTTCCTGAGAAAATAAAAGGATCCTGAAGCATGACCCCCATCTGCTTTCTGAGAGAGGCAACGGTTACCGATTGAATATCCACTCCGTCTATTTCAATTCTTCCACTGCTTACATCATAAAAACGACTAAGCAAACTGACAATCGTTGTCTTTCCTGAACCAGTAGCTCCGACTAGAGCGATTGTTTCTCCTGGATTCACACTTAGATGAATGTTCTTAAGGATTTTTTCCCCTTCTTCATACCCAAAGGTAACATCCTTGAACTCCACTTCACCCTTTATTAATGGGAGATTAGAAGCAATCGGAAGATCTTTAACTGTTGGTTTTTCATCAATCATTTCAAATATTCTTTCTAAATATGCCGTGGCATTAATGATGGCATTATAAAAGTTCCCTATATTCGCAATAGGCGCCCAAAACATTCCTATATACCCAACAAAGGCAACCAATGCTCCAACTGTTACTCCATTGCCAATCAGAGAGATGCCGACAACATAAATAAGTGAGGTCGTCAGGACTGAAATATTTTCAATCGATGGCCATAGCAGGAACTGAATCCTCACTGCCCTCATCCACGAGCCTCTATAACTATCTGATACCTCACTGAAAATCCGTTTGTTTTCTTCTTCCCTTGTAAAAGCCTGCGTCACTTTAATACCATTAATGCTTTCATGAATATAAGCATTCATATTGGATTGTTTGTTGCTTAACATTTGCCATGCCTTCCGCTGGGCATTTTTTATTAGCAGGATTACACCTGCAAGGACTGGAAATCCAATCATCGCCATCAGGGTTAGTTTTACATCAATCGCTAACATAAAGCCTACAATCACAAGAAGACTGAAAAGGTCAGTAATTAAATTAATTAATCCATTCGACAGTAAATCACTTAAGGAGTTTACGTAGTTTACCACTCTCACCAAAATCTTCCCATGTGGTCTGCTGTCATAAAAGGTGAAGGATAACTTTTGTAAATGAGTAAACAAGTCTTTCCTTATCTGGACGATGACGCTTTGCCCAATCTGGGACATCATTCTAATTTTATATTTCATACATATTCCAGTAATGATTATCGCAATTAAGTAAGTACCTGCAAGAAGCATTAAGCCGCCTATATCCTTACTCGGAATCTCCTCGTCAATGGCTTTACTAATTAGATACGGTCCAATTAAGTTTGCTCCACTGGCAATCAACATGATAAACACCGTAAATAGAATCTTTTTCTTGTAGGGCTTTAAATAAACCATCAACCGCTTAAGCTGTACAAAACTAAATGGAGATTCCAACTCTTCATCCACATCAAATTTATTGCGCGCCATTGAGATAGTTCACCTCCTCAAAGTCATGCACACCATCAAAGTTTCCAACTTGATTTCTAAACACTTTATAGTAGTTCCCTTTTTTCGCAAGCAATTCTTTATGATTCCCTCTTTCAATGATTGTGCCATTTTCCATTACAAGAATTAAATCTGCATCTTTTACGGAAGAAATACGATGAGCAATAATAAAGCAGGTTTTTTCCTTTAGAAATGATTTTAAGGTTCTTTGGATCCGCAATTCTGTTTCCATATCCAATGCTGATGTTGTATCGTCCAAAATCAGGATAGATGGATTTTTTAGTATCGCCCGCGCTAAAGCAATCCGTTGCCGCTGCCCTCCGGAAAGACCTACTCCCCGTTCTCCTATAATGGTATCGTATCCTTCCGGTAGCTTTGAAATAAAATCATCTGCTTCGGCCATTTTAGCTGCAGCTTTAACGGCTTGGAAGGAAGCATTTGGGTTGCCATAAGCTATATTTCCTTCAATCGTATCTGAAAAAAGAAAGATATCCTGCATAACGGTAGCCATGCTATTTCTCAATTTATGAATATCCCAATCTCTTACATTAAGTCCATCCAATCTTACTTCCCCTTTGGAAGCATCATAAAACCTGCTTAGAAGATTGACTAATGTTGATTTACCAGCTCCTGTGGGACCGATAATACCTACCGTTTGTCCTTGCCTAATCTTGAAGCTTATATCATTCAATACTTGTTCGTCTCCATAACTAAAGGAAACTTGGTCAAATTCCACAACACCTTTGAAATGTTTAACATTGTAGCTTTTTGTTTCATTCTTTATCTCTGGTTCTGTATTTAATAATTCTTCCACTTTTTCAGCCGAGGCAACAAACCTTTGGACATCATTCAGTAGCCACCCAGCCATTCGCATTGGATTATTTAATGCCCAAATCAATGAATTAAACGTGACTAACTCACCCATAGTCAGAGACTGATTAATGACCATGTATCCTCCAACTACGATCATTACCACTGTTAATACGCCTGCAAGTGAATCGAGAATAGGCAAATACTTTTCCCAGACTCTTGAGGAATCAAGATTCTTCTCCTTGAAAGCCTCATTTTCTTTTGAAAACTTTTCAATTTCATATCCTTCCTTAGCAAAGGCCTTTACGACTCGATTCCCACTAATGTTTTCCTGCACGACTGAATTTAACCTAGCAAACTGTCCCCGAATGGCTGAAAACGTTGGTTTGACTGTAAAGGATAAACGCATCGCAAAGAATCCAATAATCGGTGTAACCGCAAGCATCGCTAAAGCTAACGGCGGATGAATATAGAACATAAACCCAATGGCAAATAGCAGGATTGTAACATTTTCAAATATCATATAAATTGTCCATGCGGTAAAATGCCTGACAGCTTCCATGTCCCCTGTCATTCGAGCCATGATATCCCCTGTTTTCGTCTGATCGAAAAACCTAAAATCTAATTGGTTAAGCCTGTCATATAATTTTTCTCGTATCGAGAAGATGACACTTTGGGAAACACGTTCGAACATTAACTGATAATTATAGCGAACAACTGTCTTAATAAGTGTTACACCAATCATTGAACCCAAAAAAACCCATAACAGTTCACTATCTTGGCCATAAATAACCTTATCAACGATTTTCCCAGCGAAATAGGGGTTTAGCATATTCAATACAGAAACCACTAATGCTAGAAAAAGGCCGCAAAATAACCTTATTCGAAAATCCCTTATATACCCCCATACCCAGCGCATGCTTTGCATCATTCACTATTCCCTCCCCGATGCTTAAACATAAATACATATTATTATCCTAACTCCCCTTATATGTATTTATATTTACCTCTCATTCTTTTACCCTAGTAACAAAAATAAAACATTTATGAACCTATTATAGGGTTATAATTAAAGAATAAAATGCAAAATCATAACAAAAATTTGCACAATTCTAACATAAGAGGAGATAAACATGCTTCAATTATTTGCCCCTCCCCTGCCGACTTTGCTTGCTGCTGGTCAAGTTATTTTTGATATAGGGCAATCACATATCAATCGTAAAAACATTGGTGTCTTTGATTTGTTAGTTGTCACAGAAGGACAATTGCATATGGGAGAAGATGACAAACAATTTCAGGTTAATAAAGGGGATACGCTAATCCTTTATCCTGATCGTCACCATTTTTCTATAACACCCTGTGACCAGATTACTCACTCTTTTTGGTTTCATTTCAATACATCCAAAGGCTGGCAGGATCTAACAACATCTAAACCCTTCCAATACGATGAAAATGCAACTGGAGAGTGGAATAACGCTTTTGTTGAAAGTCCATTCGGAATTACACTGCCTCAGTATTGTAATTTGTCAAACCTTGGAAGCGTTGAACAGCTGTGCTCAAATATTGTTTCTTCTGAATATGAGTCATTCTACACAAAAGAATGGCAGCGACAAGTACTTTTTCAACAATTACTTCAGGAGCTCTCAACGCATACGAAACTATCAAACTCTATGCCTGCATTTGCCGTAGCTGAAAAAGCTGCCCTTTATTTAAGAAAAAATTATGCCAAGAAGGTCACTTACGAAGATCTAGGCCATGCCCTAAGGTTCCATCCTAATCATATTGCAAGATGTATGATTCAGGCTTTTGGCTGCACACCGATTGAATTTATTAATAAAATACGGATAGACCAAGCAAAGATTCTGCTCGTTTCAACAGATTGGAGCACGGATAGAATTTCAGATGTTTGCGGCTTCACCCAGTCTGCATACTTCAGCAGGGTCTTTAAAAAACTAGAAAAACTGTCACCCAGTCAATTTCGTAAACAATATGTTGGGAACATTCCAGTAATTAAACCAACTATATAAAAAAAATGAGGCAAAGTCTTTATCGCTCAAAGACTTTGCCCAAATAAGTTCCCATTCTTCATTATGAATAAAGGGCATCACCTGTATAGGAAAATACCCTTTTCTTTTATTGAATAGAATATGTTTTACATTTCTCATAGAATTTAGTTTTCCCTACTTTAAGTAACCTTGCTGCTTCGAGTTTATTACCATTCACAATAGAAAGAGCCTTTAGGATGGCTTGTTTTTCCACTTGTGCAAGTGTTTCTTTTAATGACTGAATAGGCATATCTGAAACATTTACCGATTCCTTCACGTTTGACATTTTAGAATCACTTACGGTTTCACTATCTCGTAAATATAATGGCAGGTGCGCAATTTCTATTGTATCCCCGTCTAAGACATTGATTGACCGTTCTAGAACATTCTCGAGTTCTCGAATATTCCCTTGCCACTTATGCTGATTGAGTCGCTCTACTACTTCAGCTGAAAGCTTAATACCCTTCCGATAGAATTTTCTTTCTAGCTTTTCTAATAGATTAATGGATATTAACTCAATATCGCCTATGCGTTCTCTTAGTGGAGGAATTTCAATTTTGATTACATTTAACCGATAATATAAATCTTGACGAAATGTTCCTTCCTCTACCATTTTCTCCAAATTCCGATGTGTGGCAGCAATGATACGAACATCTACAGGAATTGATTTTTGACCACCAATAGGAAGTATCTCCCGCTCCTGCAAGACTCTTAAAAGCTTACTTTGCATCGCAAGCGGCATATCTCCGATTTCATCAAGGAAAATCGTTCCACGATTCGCCATCTGGAATTGCCCTTTCTTTCCACCTTTTTTGGCACCGGTAAAAGCTCCATCATCGTAACCAAACAATTCCGATTCAAGTAAATGCTCGGGAATGGAGGCACAATTGATTGGGACATACGGAAAAGAGGCACGCATGCTGTTATTGTGAATAGCAGAAGCAAACAATTCCTTTCCCGTACCTGATTCTCCTAGTATGAGAACAGCAGATTGACTTCCAGAAACTCTTTCTGCTAACTTTTTGATAGCAGTAAAAGAAGGACTCTTGCCAATTAAGTTACTGAAGTAATATTTGCTTTTAACGGTTTTTTCCGCTTTCGTTTTATAATAGTTTACTTCTTCAACGAGATGCTGAATTTTGTTCTTGTATAATATCCAATCCTCGGGATTGCGAAACATAACTGTTCCAACAGCTCCTACTAATTCACCATCAATAATAAGAGGATAACGGTTTGCAATCATATCACTGCCGTTAATAGGCTGAACAGAGGCCAGCTCTTTTTGTCCGGTTTTTGCGACGATATGCATCCTTGAGTTCTCAATTACATCTTGAACAGGCTTTCCGATAGCTTTTTCAACCGTGGTGCCTAGAAATTCACAATAAGCTGAATTGATATAAAGAATAATGCCATCTCGATCAACCACAACAATACGTTCACCTGCAAGATTAATAATTTCTTCAATCCAATGATGTGGAATTTTTTCCGTTCCTAGTTTCATAGTTTTTCACCCTGGTCATTTTTGTTTACGTTCATTATATCAAAGAGACTTGGTTATTTATCAGATAGAAAAAAAGAACCCTGTTCGGTAAACCGAGCAGGATCTTTTTTTCTATTGAACGGTATATCCACCATCAAGAATAACGGCTTGACCTGTAACTCCTCTACCTTTATCACTTGCCAAGAAAGCAGCATAATCCGCAATTTCGGACACTGCTAACAGCCTTTTTTGAGGTACAAGTGTAAGGAGTACGTCATCGATTACACGGTCTATACTAACATTCCGTGTAATAGACAAGTCTTTAAGCTGGTTTCTAACTAATGGTGTATCCACATAGCCTGGGCAAAGGGCATTAACCGTGATTCCATGTTGGGCACCCTCTAATGCAGCTACTTTAGTTAAGCCAATTACCCCGTGTTTTGCACTATTGTAGGCAGCTTTGCCCGCAAATCCAATTACTCCATTAATCGATGCCATATTAATGACTCTTCCAAAACCCTGTTCCTTCATAATAGGGAATACATGTTTAATCCCAATAAACGGAGCTGTCAGCATCACTTTAACTAACAATTCGAATTTTTCAGTAGGGAAATCTTCGATGGGAGAAACATACTGAAGCCCCGCATTATTTATTAAAATATCGATTCTTCCAAACCTGCTATGTGCAGAAGCTATAGCATTCTTGAATGCTTCCTCATCGGTGACATCACAAGGAGCAGAAAAAGCCTCATACCCTTGTCCTTGCAGTTCTTCTGCAACAATGTCACTCTTTTCTTTATTTAAATCAGAAATGACTACTTTTGCTCCCTCTTGTGCAAAAGTCTTAGCGACTTCTAACCCGATTCCACTTGCAGATCCAGTAATAAATGCTACTTTTCCTACTAACATGTTTGGACCCTCCTAAAAAATTTATTTACTATCAAAGGTATGTTTCTAAATTTTAGACAAGACCTAGGAAAGTATAGACAGCAATAATGAAGAATACAGCAATTGTTTTGATAATTGTAATCGCAAAAATGTCACGGTAGGATTGTTTATGTGTTAATCCTGTTACCGCTAAAAGTGTAATAACCGCACCATTATGTGGAAGTGTATCCATACCTCCTGATGCCATCGCCACAACACGGTGCATAACTTCAGGTGGAATATTTGCTGCTGCAATGGCCTTATTGTATTGATCAGCCATGGCGCCTAACGCAATTCCCATACCGCCAGATGCTGAACCTGTAACACCTGCAAGAGTACTCGTTGTAACTGCGCCGTTTACTAGTGGATTTGTGAACGTAGATGAAATTCCATCACTAATTTTCGCAAAGCCAGGAAGTGCAGCAATAACACCGCCAAACCCATATTCAGCACCCGTATTCATGGTAGCTAGTAAGGAACCGCTAATACTTTGGTTGATACCCTCTTTAAATTTATTCGATACTCGTTTCCAATCGTATAATAGAGAAGAAAGAATACCGACCACTAATGCCATCTCAATCGCCCAGATGGCAGCACTTGCTGTAACGTCGATTGTGTATGGTAAACCAATCGCTTTAAAATCAAATCCATTTGGATACCATTGCGGGATAAACGTAATGAAAAGTTTATTGGTCACTCCTACTAAAATAAGTGGAACAAATGCTAATATTTGTCTTAAAACAGATTGATTGGAAGTTAAATCAGGAACATGTTCTTCTTTTTCCTCTATTAAGTCTTTTGCTAAAGCAGCTGCATTCTCAGTACCGAAGCCGTAATAGCCTTCTCCCGCACTCTCTGCCTTTTTCCTTCTCATTTCCAAGTACAATAAGCCAAGAGTTAAAACAAAGATTGCGCCAATGATACCTAGGATTGGGGCAGCATAAATGTCTGTTTTAAAGAATGCAATTGGAATAACGTTTTGAATTTGCGGCGTTCCTGGTAAGGCATCCATGGTGAATGTGAAAGCACCAAGTGCAATCGTACCAGGAATAAGTCGTTTAGGAATATTCGCTTCTCTGAACATTTGAGCAGCGAATGGGTAAATAGCAAATACCGCTACGAATAAGCTAACTCCGCTATAAGTTAAGATTGCACCTAATAAAACAATCGTTAACATCGCACGCTTTGCACCTAAAATACGAACAATCGTCTTTGCGATAGATTCTGCAATCCCTGACATTTCAACGACCTTACCGAAGATTGCTCCTAGTAGGAAGACTGGGAAGTAGGATTTGATAAATCCAACCATTTTTTCCATAAATATACCAGAGAAAAATGGCAAAACTTGACTCGGATCAATAAATAAAACAGCTAAAATGGCACATAATGGAGCGAATAAAATAACTGAAAACCCACGGTAGGCGGCGAACATAAGCAGTCCGAGCGCCAAAAGAATAACAATTAAATCCATTTAAATCCCCCTATTTAGTTATTTTGCATGTTTCAAACAAATACCCCTTTGGTAAGCGTTTCCATCAAAATGCTTACATTTATACTAATGCAATTTCTATGCCAAATGCATTTAATTACTAAATAGTAGCAATATTGCCTATTATTATACTAATTAAATAGTAACATCTAGTAGATTACTATTTTATAATTAGGAAACATTTAGGGATGGTTTTTTCCGGGAATGCGGAATATTAGTGATTGTTCATTCCGCTTTTCTGGAATTTTCCGTATTTTCGGAATCCATTGCTCCACTATTAACGCTCTAACACTTCATACTCTTAGGAAATTAATTCTAATGATACTCTTGGTCCAATTATAAATGTGGCTTCCGTTTTTTCCTTAACGGTCTCAAGGTTTACTCCCTCTTGTAGCTCCTCTAATACTAGCCCTTCTTCGGTTACACGAAAAACGGCTAATTCCGTCACAATCAGATCTACTACACCTTTTCCTGTCAGAGGCAAGCGGCATTCTTCGAGGATTTTAGAGGAGCCATTCTTTGCTGAATGCTCCATAGCGACAATGACCTTCTTTGCACCTGTCACTAAATCCATCGCTCCACCCATACCAGGAACCATTTTCCCAGGGACCATCCAGTTTGCAAGGTTTCCTTTTTGATCAGCTTCAAGCCCTCCAAGGACGGTTAAATCAACATGTCCGCCGCGGATTAGCTCAAATGAGAATACGCTGTCAAAAAATGCACCACCAGGAAGAATTCCTGAAGGCTGTCCGCCCGCATTGACCAAATCCGGATCAATCTCTCCTTCTAGAGGACCAAGTCCTACATAACCATTCTCAGATTGAAGAATGACATTTACGCCGTCAGGGAGGTAATTCGGCACCATTGTCGGTAAGCCGATTCCGAGGTTTACTACATCTCCATCTTTCAGTTCCTTTGCCACTCGAGCTGCGATAACTTGTTTTGGATTCACTAAGGTTTGTACCATTATTGACTACCTCCCTGAACATAAATTTTATCGATGAGGATTCCTGGAGTCATAACCTCATCAGGGTCTATTTCTCCGACCTCCACCAATTTCTCTACTTGGACGATAACGTGATCAGCCGCAAGCGCCATGAAAGGGTTGAAGTTACGAGCTGAACGATGGTAAACCAAATTTCCGGATTTGTCCGCTTTATATGCTTTAAGAAGGGCTACTTCAGCACGAAGCGGTTTTTCGAGCAAATATTCACGTCCATCTACCGTCAGCTTTTCCTTGCCTTCTTCGACAACAGTTCCCACACCGGTTGGAGTTAATATGCCGCCAAGGCCAGCTCCGCCTGCACGAACACGTTCTGCAAGTGTTCCTTGAGGTACTAGTTCTACCTCCATTTCACCCGCGATCATTTGCCTGCCAGTTTCTGGGTTTGTCCCGATATGTGAAGCAATCACTTTCTTAACTCTATGGTTTACAATTAAAGGTCCCACGCCGCTTTCAATGAAAGCGGTATCATTTGCAATCAAAGTAATATCCTTAACGTCCGCTTCAAGCAAGGCGGATACAAGATCCTCCGGTGTACCAACCCCCATAAAGCCACCTGCCATAATACTCATGCCATCTTTAAAAAAAGAAGTAACTTCATCCAATGAAATAATTTTATTCACTAACAGCACCTCCTGAAAAAATAGGTGAGTTTATTGCTCACACCTTTTTAATCTGCAAGAACTGTGCCAAATAGAAAAGCGGAAGCGCCTTGCCCAAGGAAAAAAGCAGTTCATTTTTTCCCAGGGGCGACAGGCATAAGACGAGCCGGCAGAAAGGTTGCTCTTTGACCTTTTTGCCGGATTGGCTTAGACCTGAGAGCCCCTAGGCGCTGCAGCTAGACAATAAATATAAAGACACGATCCTCTTGCAGGAACGTGCCCTCTTGTTTTTAACTTACTAAAGGTAATTTAATTTCAACCAAGGTACCCTGTTGTTCTTTACTTTGGTACGTAATACTTCCATGGTGCTGTTTAATGATTTTATTGCAAATCATTAAGCCAAGTCCGGTTCCTTTTTCTTTTAAACTATAAAAAGGTTCACCTAAGCGAGGCAGAAGTTCTTCTGGAATTCCACAGCCTTCATCCTGAACCGTAAGGACACATTCACCGTCTTCACCCTTTTGGAGATGAATATGAATGTTTCCTCCTTCAGGCATTGCCTCTATTGCATTCTTTAACACATTAAGAAATACCTGCTTTAACTGATTTTTCTCCCCATTAATAAAAAATGGCGATTCCTCCACACATAGATTGAATTGAATATTTTCCAAATGTGCTTGCGGTGAAAGAAGTTCAAGCGTATTCTCTACAAGTTCTCTTATATTCGTCCGATGAAGCGCAACAGCCTGTGGTTTTCCAAGAGTAAGCATTTCACTCGTAATCGTTTCAATTCTTCCTAGTTCACTTAGAAGCAAATCATTTATTTCATCTGCCCCATTTTCCCATTTAAAAAGCTGTACAAATCCCTTTATCGTTGTAAGGGGATTGCGAATTTCATGGGCAACTCCTGCTGCTAACTCACCGACAATCGATAGTTTCTCAGATTGCAAGAGAATTTCTTCTGCCTTTTTACGCTCAGAAATATCACGGCTGATGATGACAATATGTTCAACTTCTCCATTATCACCGCTTACAGGCACACACCTTGATTCGAATTCAATCCAGCGGCCATGTTTATGGTTCAGTCGAAATTCAATTGATTTTAATTCTTTACTAACAAACATTCTATTAATCATATTTTGAAACAATGCAACATCATCGGGATGAATGAACCGGCATAATTTTACACCTTCTAGTTCACAGCATTGATACCCTAAAACGATTTCATGAGAAGGAGAAAAGTAAGTAAGAGAATGCTCTTTATCCATCACCATAATAAGATCAGATGTATTCTCAGCAATTAGTCTGTATTTGGACTCACTTGCTTCTACCATCCTATACATGTCGGACAATCTGTTGTTAAGTCTATGTAGCTTAACATAAGACTCTATCAATAAGAACCCTAGAATAACCCCTAATATCACAAACAGAATATATTGGAAGTGAAAGAATGGGTTATCTCTAAATACGTTGAAAACAATTGGTACAGTAATAATATAAATGAGTATATATGAACTAGATAAAATAATAGATTTAATTAATGGTGTATATCTCTTCGTAAAATAATAGATGATAGTAAACCCAATCATCATAGCAGCCCAACCGCTAATAGCCGTGTCCCAATGTCCGCTTGAGTACAATCTCGCAAGTAGTCCAAACGATCCAGTAATAATTCCTGCAAATGGTCCCAGGTAGGCAAATATCAGTATTACGGGCGCATAGCGGATATCATAGGAATATCCCTGCTCTTGTATTGATAGCATGATGAGAATAACCGATACAATTCCTCCGTAGACACCGATCCAAAGACGAGCATGTTTTATGGGCTTATGATTAAAAAAAGAGCGTATTACTAAAGGACTACTAACTAAAAGTGAAAAAATTGAGAGATTTACAATATAATCTATTAGAAACAATGAACTCCCACCCAAAAAACCATAATTTTTTACTTTATCATAAACTAGAAAATTCTCTATTACTATATATTTTTTTTAGTTTAAATGGTAGTTAAATCCAGAAAAAAAAGCACCAAGGACGGAGATCCTTGGTGCTTTCGCTTTTATTGAGCATCCTTCGCTGCTGCTGGTTTATCTTTTTCAAAGAAAATGATTAACGCCGGTAATAAGATACCTCGAATTAGGAACGTATCTAGTAAAATTCCAACTGCAACGATAAAACCAAATACGAACAATAATTGGATTGGCTGGGTCATCAATACTGCGAAAGTTGCTGCAAGTATAATCCCTGCTGAAGAAATAACACCGCCAGTGGTTGATACGGCAATTTCAACTGCCTTTTTAACAGAGTGTTTTTTTCTTTCTTCTATAAATCTTGAAATTAATATAATATTGTAATCAATTCCAAGTGCCACTAAAAAGACAAACGAGTATAGAGGCACTCGATTACTGATAGTATCGATATCAAAAAACAAACTGCTTAAGAACATTCCTAAACCGACTGCCGCCAGGAATGAAATTAAAATCGTACCCATCATATAAATCGGCATTTTGAATGACTTTGTCAAGACAATTAACATCACAAAAATTAACAGTGACTCAAGCAAAACAATCACGATAAGATCTCTGTCGTTTATTGCACGATCATCGACTTTCTTTGCCGTCTCTCCTGCAAAATGAAGTTCACCATCAAGATTGCTCTCTGCTAACAGCTTATCAGCATTGTCTCTCATCTTTTCCAGCGCATCCATGGTTTCCACCGCATATGGGCTTTCCTTAAACGTGAGACTATACTGGACTACCTTTTGATCTGATGTGGTGCCATTCGGACGGACGTTACTAACTAGCTCTTGATCAGCAAGAGTTTCAAGCAATGCCCCTTGCTGTTCAGGTGTTATCTCTTCTTTAGCCTCAAACAATACAGTGGTTGCAGCTAAATCACCTTTTTCAAACTTTTCTTCTAATATTTCATAGCCTTGCCTTGAAGGCATATCCTTCGGAAACGACTTCATCGTATCGAATTCATACTTCAGATTAAACATGTTAAGCGCTGAAGCTAGAAGAATGATACCTATAACGGAAGCTGATAGTACTGGTTTTTTCACGACAAATTTGCCAATTCTACTCCAGATTGAACTGGATTTAACACTTTCCTCACCCACTTTTGGAATCTTAGGCCAGAAAGATTTTCTTCCAAACAAAGTGAACAGTGCTGGTACAAGGGTAATCGAAGCAAACATAATAACAAGCATTGCTGCTGCGAAAACAGGGGCAAAATTACGATAATCTCCGAACTCGGCGAAGAAGAGAACTAGCATAGCAGCTAATACAGTTCCTCCTGAGAAGAAAACGGGTGTCCCTGTTTCGCTCATTGCCTGCTTCATCGCCTCAAATTTGCTATCGAATTTTTTTAATTCCTCACGGTAACGTGAGAAGACGAATAGAGAATAATCAATGACCGCTGCAAACAAAAGAATCGTCATAATTGAAAAAGTTTGATTACTAATCACTAATCCAGCCTTCCCCATAAGCCCTAGTATCTGATTCACAACCTGATAGACAAATGCTGCTGCAAACAACGGAATCAAAGCTAATAATGGAGATCGGTAAATCACGATTAATAAGATTAAGATTAATCCTACAGTTGAAAATAATAACACTAAATCAGCACGGGAAAAGAGATTGAGGGAATCCACCGCAATTCCTGCCGGACCGGTAGTATATAATGTTAGGTCTGTATGTTTCTCAACAATTCCTTCTATTTCTTCTAACGCCGTTCTTATTTCCTTAGACTCTAAATCTGATTCAAACGTTAATGGAAGGATTAAAGTACTTTGATCCTTTGAAAAAAAACTAGCTGTTGCTTGTGGAGGCAAGTTGGGTAAAGGAACATATTCTTTTATTCCTTCTACTTGAGCAAGTTTTTCCATAAATTGATTTAAATCTGAAATTTCCACTTTATTGTCATCAGATTGAAAAACCAATATGGCTGGTATTCCTTCATTATTTTGAAAATAGGTATCGACTTTTTCTTGGGCGATAATCGATTTTGCATCGGCAGGTATCGAATCAATACTTGACACCTCGTATTCCTTTGCACTAGGTGCAAGGACAGATAGCAGTATGGTGATTAAAAGCCAGATTCCAAGCGTTATCCACATACCTTTTCTCGAGGTCACACGATCGGTTACAGGTCGTAAGAATGAATTCATACTTTTAGGCTCCTTCATTATAATATAAGTGACACTAATGTAACTTTTAATAAAAAATAACTGACACAAGTACAATTTCATTATCTTCCAAAGTTACACTTGTGTCAATTAGCAGTTATTGAACATTCCTTGACGAATGATTTCTTTTATTGAGTTTAGCCATTCTTGGTGAGGAATCCTAAAATGATTGGGAATCGCAACACTCTGAAGGATAAATCCTATGATAAGACTATCAGGAATATGGGACTTCAG
Organism: Neobacillus niacini; assembly: GCF_023715415.1. Lineage (GTDB taxonomy): Bacteria > Bacillota > Bacilli > Bacillales > Cytobacillaceae > Neobacillus > Neobacillus niacini_C. The sequence continues at coordinate 197,466 of NZ_JAMBOB010000008.1, read as the reverse complement.
TTTCCCATCTTCCTTTCCTTTAAGGATAAAACTATTTAAATAGGTGTACATTTCTAAAGGAAGCTTTTCTAGCTTTTCTTTGTTTGTATTTGAGCGGTCCAGCCTAGCTATTACATGCACGGCTGCTTTAATTAAGTGGTGTATTTCTGTTTTCTTAAAAATTATATCCATTAAAAAGTCGAATTGCTTTTCAAAGCCTTCAAGTTTTTCAATTTCTTTTAACTCATGAAGGAATTCTTCCATTTCATAGATCATTAAGTCTGTAATAAGCTCTTCTTTATTTTCATAGTACTTATATAAAGCAGCTCTTGATACTTGCATTCGATCTGCTAAATGGCTGAATGTAAATCCGTCATAACCATTGTGCAGCAACAGCTGCTTCGCCTCATTAAATAACTCTACCGTATTAAACTTCCGCTCCCTCGCCAACTCTTCACCCCCGATATACTATGTGAGAATAGTATATCATATTGGATAAAAATTTTTAGCTATGTCCATCAGGATACCTATTGTGACGTAAGGTATTTATTTGTTATAATCGGAGTGAGTAATCACTCATTTCAGAGAGGGTTGATTAAGAATGGTATCAACAATAGTAATAAATGACGTGAGCAAAAGCTTTGGAAAAAAGTTAGTTCTCAATCAGATAAACTTAACAGTAGAATCAGGAGAAATTTTCGGATTAATCGGTCCTTCAGGTTCAGGAAAAACAACCTTGGTTAAGATTATCGTGGGCATGGATTCACCTAGCCTAGGCGATGTCCAAGTATTGAATAGTGCTGTTCCTAATTTGAAGCTTTTACAGAGAATCGGCTACATGGCCCAAGCGGACGCCTTATACTCGGATTTAACAGGAGAGGAAAATCTCGCATTCTTTGCTTCTCTTTTTAAACTAAAAAAAGATGTCCAAAAAGAACGGATTGCTTATGCCGCTGATTTAGTGAACCTTAAAGCAGATTTGAAAAAGAAGGTCCAGAACTATTCCGGAGGTATGAAGCGGCGGTTATCTCTAGCACTTGCCTTGATACAGGACCCTGAAATCCTTATTTTAGATGAGCCGACTGTCGGGATAGATCCTGAGTTAAGGCGTTCTATTTGGAATGAACTGTATCGTTTAAAAAACGAAGGAAAGACGATTTTAGTGACTACACATGTAATGGATGAGGCAGAGAAATGTGACCGGCTGGCCATGGTTCGAGATGGCGAGATCATCACCAGTGGTTCTCCTGCAGAATTAAAAAATCAGTATGGGATTACCAGTTTAGAAGAGGTATTTTTAATGGCTGGAGGTAAACAGCTATGAGTATATTAGCTTTGGTTAAGAGGATTTTTCACCAAATGCTGCGTGATAAACGGGCGTTGGCTTTGATGATGGTGGCCCCGTTATTGATTCTTACGCTCCTTAATTATCTCCTTGCAGGGAATACAGTTGATTCTAGACTGGGTGTGATTAATGCAGATGACATGCTAGTTGAAATATTAAAAGATACTGACATTACTGTACTAAAGGTTGTCGAAAATACAAAAGACATCTTATTAGATAAAGACTTAGATGGAATCCTTGAATTTACTGGCGAAGAAATCTCTTTGACACTTACAAATGACCAGCCTACTGCAGCAAAGGCACTAAAAATCAAGGTGCAACAAGCAATTGCTGCACAAAAGGCCAAAGAGCAGGCAGTCAATCTGTCTTCATTTATGGAAAATATTCAGAGTAAGCTTCCAGGAGTACCTATTAAGATGGAGCAGGTAAAAGCCCCTGAAATAAATACTTCTTATATATATGGAAATAAAGATACTATCTTTTTTGATCAGTTAAGTCCTATTTTAGTTGGATTCTTTGTCTTCTTCTTCGTATTCTTAATTTCAGGAATTGCGTTGCTGCGTGAACGAACTACCGGCACCCTTGAACGCTTACTGGCAACACCTATCCTGAGGAGAGATATTGTTTTTGGCTATTTGCTGGGATATGGTTTATTTGCAGTGGTTCAAACCATTATTGTGGTTACGTATGCCGTTAAAGTTTTAGATATTACGCTCGTAGGTTCGTTCTGGAATGTAGTAATCATAAATTTAACTCTAGCTTTAGTGGCGTTGTCACTAGGTATTCTTCTTTCTGCTTTTGCGAATTCCGAGTTCCAAATGATGCAATTTATTCCGATTGCCATCATTCCACAGGTTTTTTTTGCAGGAATCTTCCCGTTTGAGTCAATGGCGGGCTGGATGCAGGTACTTGCTAAATGTATGCCGATGTATTATGGCGGCAGTGCCTTAGTAGAGGTTATGTATAAAGGGTCAGGATTAGGTGCTATTACGGACGAACTTTTGGTGCTACTAGGCTTCGCCCTTGTCTTCATTGTTTTAAATGTAGTAGCATTGAAAAAATATAGGAAAATTTAATTTGTGATAGTGTTAAGGAGTTAACTATGACTGAAGAAGAATTGATGCTGCAGCAGTTATTTGATGAAGATAAATTAACGGATAAGCAGAAGAAAATCATTGTCGCAGCGATTGAAACCTTTTCTGAAAAAGGATATGCTGCTTCCTCGACGAGTGAGATTGCCAAGAAGGCGGGAGTAGCCGAAGGAACAATCTTTCGACATTATAAAACAAAGAAGGAATTGTTGGTTTCGATTGTAGCCCCGCTGATGACAAAGTTCATTGCTCCGTTGGTGGTAAAGGACTTTAATAAAGTACTTGACCGGGAATTTGAGACAGTCGAAGATTTTCTGAAGGCAACAATTGAAAATAGAAGAGATCTTCTCATCCGGATGCTTCCTGTGGTGAAGATTATGTTTCAAGAAATTCCTTTCCAGCCGGAATTACGTGAACAATTCTTTGAACTCGTTGTAGAGAATATATTTGACCGGGTTGAAAAAGTAATTGTCGGCTATCAAGAAAAAGGGCAGCTCATTGATATGCCTCCGAAAAGTATAGCAAGGTTAACGATTACCAATATACTTGGCTTCTTAATTTCCCGTTACGTCCTCTTTCCACATTTGGACTGGGATGATGAGCTTGAAATTGAGCGGACGATCCAATTTATTATGCATGGTGTCGGAAAAAAGAACTGATAAAAAGGCAGCCTCCACAATGGTAAGTCATTGCGGAGGCTGCCTTAGTTATTGGTATTTTGAGTTTTACCCTTTCAGTAGAAACTCATTTCCGTCTTCATCATTGAACTGTACAAAGGTTCCCTAGCCAACTAATCAAACGTTTGATTAGTTTTTTATCCATAAAATACTGGATAGCCATCACAGCTATCCAGTAAATTCAAAAGTGTCCATACCACACGGACAGTGTCCACGAGTGGTGCCTGTCACCATATGATGTCACCATATTATATTGTCACCAAATTTTATGCTTCAACAATATTTGGTTGTTGGTATACTTCTTGATCAAATTCACCTGTGGCTTTGCTTGTTAAGACTCCAGATGTGATTGATCCACTTACGTTTAGTGCTGTACGTCCCATGTCAATTAGTGGTTCTACTGAGATTAGGAGACCTACAATTGCAATTGGAAGGTTCATAACAGATAGTACGATTAACGCTGCGAATGTCGCACCACCACCAACACCTGCTACACCGAATGAACTAATTGCTACTACCAGAATCAATGAAAGAATAAATCCTGGGCTAAGTGGATCAATACCCGCTGCTGGTGCAACCATAACTGCCAGCATCGCAGGATATACCCCCGCACAACCGTTTTGACCGATTGTTAGTCCGAATGAACCTGCAAAGTTTGCAATCCCTTCAGAAACACCAAGATCTTTTGTTTGCGTCTTAATCGTTAACGGCAGTGTTCCTGCACTTGAACGTGAAGTGAAGGCAAATGTTAAAGTTGGTAAAGCTTTTTTTACAAAATTAACTGGGTTGATTTTTGCGATTGCTAATAACAATAAATGAACAATAAATACAAGAATAAGTGCTACATAAGAAGCTACAACAAATTTACCTAATTTTACAATTGCGTCATAGTTACTTGTTGCTGCAACCTTTGTAATAATCGCCAAAATACCATATGGCGTTAAACGAAGGATTAACGTAACAATTCTCATTGTTACTGAGTATAGAGCATCAATAATTTTCGCAAAAAGTTCAGCATGTTCCGGCTCTTTTCGCTTTACTCCAAGGTAAGCAATTCCAATAAAAGCTGCAAAGATAACAACAGCAATCGTTGAAGTTGCACGAGAACCTGTTAAATCTGCAAACGGATTTGCTGGGAAAAACTCAAGAACTTGTTGAGGAATGGTCATAGCTTCAACCGTAACAGCTCTTTCCTCTAACGCAGCATTTCGTGCCGCTTCTGCTTCACCTTCAGTTAGTTCGATACCATCAAGACCAAATCCTAATGATGTACCAATACCAATTGCTGCAGAAATAGCAGTAGTTCCAAGTAAAATTCCAATTACAAGGATACTGATTTTACCAATATTCTTCGTTAATTTTAACTTTGTAAAAGCACCTACGATTGAAATGAATACGAGCGGCATAACCACCATTTGTAGTAACTTAACATAACCTGACCCTACAATATTAAACCATGCGATGGATTCCGTTGTAACCTCAGAATCTGTACCGTAAATTAAATGAATAATAAAACCAAAAATAAGTCCTAAACCTAAACCTGTGAATACACGTTTTGAGAATGAAACATGTTTCTTTGCCATCATGCGTAAACCGACCATGAGCAAAAGCAATACTGCAACATTCACAATGATAAGAATTGCATTCATCTTATTTCCCCCTTTTTATATATATATTTTTGTGTTGCGTAAATTAGTCTATGAAAATAGTATTATACATATTCCTATCAGTCAAGTCGGATTAATATGTTTTTTTATTCTAACAATTTGAATAAACCCTCTTTATTGATGAATACTACCTGCTAAAAACAAAATGCCTGAACCTCAATAAAAGGATCAGGCATTTTTGGGCGGATACTGTCCGCCTGAGGTGGACAGTGTCCACGAGCGGTGACAGGCACCGGTGAAGGTTAATCTATTCAAGGTAAATACATACCCTTTACTGATTTAGTGGGATTCGAACAGTAAATACAGTCCCTTTTCCTGGTTCACTTGAAATGTTAATGGTTCCTTTATGTGTTTCCACAATCCATTTTGCAATGGACAATCCTAACCCATGCCCTCCCATTTGTCGTGAACGGGATTTGTCTACACGGTAGAAACGTTCAAAAATATAATGTTGATCCTCTTTTTTAATCCCTATCCCCGTATCTTTCACCTGTATACAAAGCTCATTGACTTCCCTTGTTAGTAAGACCCATACGTCACCATCATTTGGTGTGTATTTAATAGCGTTGTCTAAAAGTATATATAGCAATTGAGATAATCTCTGTGAATCTCCTGTTGCCATCAGTGAATCCGGAGCCTCTAAATGGAGCCTAATTTGCTTTGAGTCTGCTAACGGCTGGACAGATTCAATTGCTTTCTCAGCATGAGGAAGAAAGTCAAACGTCTCTGTTCTCCGTTCGATGATATTTGAATCGGAACGTGCTAGTGTCAATAAGTCACTCACCAAGCTTGTCATCCGTTTCACTTCCTGCCTCATATTGGACAGCAGCTTACCAGCGAATTCCTCTTTCTTCGTATCAATCGTCATGTCTATTGCGTCCAGAGAAGATAACAGCACGCTTAAGGGCGTTCGCAGCTCATGTGATGCATCTGCGACAAACTCCCGCTGTCGAGTAAAAGCTCTGCTAATCGGAATCATTGCTTTTTTCGACATGGCGGTACTAATGAGTAGTGCGAACCCAATAAACACCATTCCAATTACTAAAAGGATGATCAATAGCCAATGAAATAGCTGATAGACAAAGGAGATATCCTTGCCAATAAACAATTTGCCGACATAGCGGCCATTGTCATATATCGACTCGCTGGCAATCATCAGGCGAATATCTCTCTCTGGCCTGCGTTGAAAAAATTCGCCTGGTTTTCCTCTGCCTTTCTCGCTTCCTTCTAGATGAAGTGTTTCCTTAAGGATGTCTCCATCGTCCAAAACCTTTCCATTCAAAAGCCCTAATATCGCAGATCGGGTTCGCTGATCTGCTTCGTTTCCCATTATCAATTCTCCATTTGAATTCACAACATAATAAAATAGCTGGTTAGCTCCGGCAAACACGACCTCTTGACTTTGAATCCCGCGAAAATCACTTTTTTCATGTGTCGTTAAATAATCCTCTAAAAAACCAGCTTCCTGCTTCACTAATGTTTCAAGTTCAGCCTCCTGATTCCTTAGAATGCTAAAATAAAGGACGGAATAAACAATCATAATAAAGAGAATGAGAAATAACATAAGCAACCCACTATAAATACGAGTAAGGCGACCCTGGGTACTTTTAAAAACATCCTTCTCACCAAGGTTTGTTACTAAGCTCAAGAAAGAAAGAATGTTAGTTTTCAAGCTTATACCCTACCCCTCTTATACTCTGAATCAATTCTTGTTTTCCCAGTTTATCTAATTTTTTTCGGATGAGTTTAACCGTTGCATCAATACTCTTAAGTGCAACGTCAGCATCCAGCCCCCAAATTCGCTCAAGAATAACTTCTCGCGGGATGACTTGTCCTTTATTTTGGACCAATAAATCTAATAGCTGAAACTCCCGAGGACTTAATTGGATTTCTTCACTCCCGAATCGAACATAATGACCGTTTCGATTAAGCACTAGATCTTGCAGCTTAATTTCGTCCTCTAAAATAGGAGCATAATTACGCCGTGAAAGAGCCCGCAGTCTTGCCAGCAGCTCACCAATTTCAAACGGCTTCACGAGGTAATCATCCGCTCCGGAATCCAATCCCTCAATCCGGTCTTCTACCGTATCCTTTGCCGTCAACATCAGGATAGCTCCTGGATACCCCTGCTTCCGTAACCGGCGGCAGACATCTACTCCATCACCATTTGGCATCATCCAATCCAGGATTAAGACATCATAGTGTGCATTGGAAGCGTAATAATACGCATCCTCCCCTTCCATCACCCACTCTACCTTGTATCCTGTTTTCGTTAGCATATATACAATTAATTCCCCTAGCTGCGCATCATCTTCTGCTAATAAGATTTTCATACTTAGAAACTCCTTTTAATCAGGTGATAACCTTCTCCATTATCTGGACAATCTCCAATAACTCAAATCTTATCATAGCTGCCTTAAAATCGAGAACTTCATTGAAGATAAAATAAGCTGCATAAAGCGACTGGCCAAGTAAGGCAATTCCACAAATAATAGCTGGTATCCTTGCGATTTTTGCCAATGTGCCCTGTTTTCCTTCAGTCCTAAAGCTTTGTCTTATTACTTGGAAGGCATTAATGATTGCTTGAATGAGAATAAGTGAGGATAAAAAGATACTTATATGCATAATCGCTAGATCATTTCTGAAATAGAGTGGTACAGCTAATAACGCAACAAATGATAACGCCCACAAAATCCCAAAAAGATTGCGAATCCAAAGTAAAATAGAGATTACCATTAGACCAATAAAGAAATAAATAACGAAATGAAACTTATTCAATGACAGTAAATAAAATAACCCCATTGCTAGTAACATTGTACCCGTGTAGCCAATATAAACCATCATGACCTTTTGAATTTTCGAACTAACCATGCTTGTTGTCTCGCCTGAACCGTTTCTGTACAACTTAATTTTATTTGATTTACCTTCTCTCGTAACCACAATGGCTAAAACATGAATGATTTTCTCTATAAGTGTATTACATAGGGAAAAATAAACTCTAAATATAGGAAGCCTGCTAATAGCCAGAGCTGCGGCCAAATAAATCAGAATGAGGCTGGTAGTACTCACGTTCATTCTCCTTTCCATTTGTATAAAGAAAAAGAAGCACCAATCCTGCAAAGAGTGCTTCCTTTCTCTCGTTATCCTTACAACGTCACTTTTTCACGTTTTAGTTTTTCCAGTTCTTTTTCAAGTTCTTCTTCTCTTACATAGTTTTGGAATACAGCATCATGCTGTGTTAAAGGGCTTGTGAACTGGCTGCCGGCTTGTACCTCGGCCTCCATCAACATAATTCTTTCCTCCGCACGTGCAACACCTCTTGCAATGTTATCGGTTTGGAAGGAAACCGTCGCTTTTTGAATTTGTTTAATGGACTGGGCGACATTTGCCCGTGAAGCTAATAAAATTTTCTTATGCTGCAATTCATTATAGGTTTCCTTCAACTGATTCAATTTCTCCACCAAGATTTGGGTCTGTTCTTTGATTGCCTCCAATTGCTGCTGATACAGGTTATACTGCTTTTCATGCAGAAGTTTTTCCTGAACTGCTAATTTCGCAATTGCATCCTCTTCCTGTTCGATGGCTAGCTTTGCCTGACGTGTTCTTTTTGCTATCAATTCTTCCGTTTCTAGTAGTAAAAGGGCTTGTTTTTTCTCCACCAGGTATTGCTGTGATAACGCTTTTTGCCCCTTCAAAATTTCCTGCTCCAATTCTCGGGAATATTCATTCAACATCGCAATTGGATCTTCCATCCCATCTAATAATCCATTAATTTCAGCCTTCGTAATCGTTTTTACTCTTTTAAAAATACCCATTTTCTTTATTCTCCTTTTTTGCTTATGTTTTTTTCCCACTGGTCTAACATGCTTGCATTTTGATTGACAATTGGAATATGTGAACCTGTTACAGGTGTTTCAATAAACTGTTGCATTGCAGAATTTTTCGCCTTCCTTCTTACCCATCTCACGATTAGAACTACAATGGCTAGTCCAATAATGAGAAATAATAGAAGTCCAAGCCAAGAAAATTCTCCGCCGTGATGAGGGCCATTCATATACTGGTGAGGCCCTCTGCCGCCATGGTGCCCGCGCCCCTCAGGTCTAAATCCATTTTGAAACACAACATGTGTTTGACGTCCTCCTAAAAGATGCAGGAAGTAATTAATTACAACCAGTGCAGCAGTAATGATTACACCCCAGAAAATGGCTAATTTAACTCTAGTATTCATCGCTCTATGTCCTCCTTTCGTTCTTGATAGTTTAGAGTTTATCGGACAACGGTGAAAACTTGGTGAAAGATGGACAAGTACGAAAATAATTTTTCAAAAAGAAATGCGTCATTCTAAACTGAGATATTCTAATCTATTAACAATTAGATTATGATAGGGTTTAGACGGATTTAAATTAATAGACTGAGAGGCTCATGCCTATGTGGAAAAACAGAAACGTTTGGATTATATTAACGGGGGAATTTATCGCTGGTCTTGGCTTATGGCTTGGGATTATTGGAAATTTAGAGTTCATGCAGGAAAAGATACCTTCTGATTTCTTAAAATCACTTCTGATGGCTGCTGGGTTAGTTGCAGGTATTGTCGTTGGCCCTTATGCGGGAAAAATTACCGATCAAGTAAGTAAAAGAACAGTCATGCTATGGTCGGGGTTATTGCGTACAATCAGTGTCGTCTTCATGCTTATTGCGCTAGCTACAGGATCTGTTTGGTGGATGCTCGTCTTTTTTGTATCCATTCAGATTTCAGCTGCGTTTTATTTTCCAGCACTACAAGCAACCATTCCTCTTATTGTCAAAGATAAGGATTTACTGCAACTCAATGGAGTTCATATGAATGTATCCACCCTATCACGGATCATCGGTACAGCCGTTGGAGGTATTCTCTTGGTTCTCCTTCCCTTATCCATGCTTTATATCGGGTCACTCGTTGCCTATCTAGGATTACTCATCCTTACCTGGTTCCTAAACTTTGAGGAAAATAATAATCTATCTCCAGCAAAGAAGAATACCAATGGAAAATCGAGTTTTAAAGATGTATTACCTGTAATACAGGGTCTGCCAATTGTCTTCATGACCCTATTGATGACACTGGTTCCACTTTTGTTTCTAGGCGGATTCAACCTTTTGGTGATTAACATTAGTGAACTCCAGGATAGTTCCGCTATCAAAGGCTGGATTTATGCAGCCGAAGGTGTTTCCTTTATGATTGGTGCGTTCTTTATTAAAAAAATAAGTGACAAACTATCTTCTTACACCATTTTATTTAGCAGCTCGATCTTCGTCGGTCTGTCCCAGCTTCTGCTTTATTTTGCGGATGTTACCGTTGTAACAATAGCGGCATTTCTGGTTTTTGGTTTTTCTGTTGGCTGTTTCTATCCAACAGCTTCAACTATTTTTCAAACAAAAGTACCGAAGGATTTTCACGGAAGGTTTTTCTCGTTCCGTAATATGCTTGACCGGATTGGCTTCCAAATCGTGCTGCTATTAACTGGGTTCTTTCTGGATTTTATCGGGCTACAATTAATGTGCGTCCTTTATGGTGGACTAACCCTCCTACTAACAATCATCTTTTATATAAAAAACAATCAACTTCGTACGGCCCAACAGGAGAATTAAAGATGAAGGCACCATCCATTACGGATGATGCCTTTTGTTATTTTTTTATATTCGCTTTGCGAAATCCTTGGTAAACATCAACTACAGCAAATAATAGGAATGCAGAGATTGCTCCCCAGGAAAACCAGTTATCAAAATCACCAGTAATACTAAATAAATCAGTCATATAGGTAACAAACGCTGGATTAAATAATTGATTGTTGCTAATGATGACGATAAATACAATCGAAGAGACACCATGCATAACCGTATTTAAGACTGCAATCTTCCTAGTCCATTGACCCGTTGTCAATTTATACATGTCTACGGCAATCTCCAACCCAATGACAACAACCACCAATAACCAATAGGACAACAGAACCTCTTGATTGAATGTTGGCGTCACAAATTCGAGACCATTACTTCCTTTTTCATAGACTCCTAGAAGACTAGCTGCATTGAAATAGCCACTTGCCCAGATAGCTGTCCAAAGTAAGCCAAGAAACACTTCCACCTTTGATATAGCTTTTTCCTTAGGAATGTAAGAAATATTATTTAAATCATCTGGTGTCCACTCCTTAAAACAGGCCGTTAATGGGGTCTGACTATTCTTATGGTCTGTTCGCTCAATAATCGCAAACACAACCGTTACCCAGAAAAACACTTGAATACCGGTGCTTATTATTCCCCAAATTCCTAAACCAATTACGTCTAAAACTACATTTAAAACCGCTTCCTCCCCGGAATAGGAAATAATCGTATTGGCTATTAATGAAATCAGGGAAATGACTGCGGCAATGGGGAGAATTAATTTTAGCAGATTGATATAGACATCAAAGTAACGCGGACCTATTAAATGCATGGGGCGATCTAGGTAGCCACTCGCCAGGATTGCCGGATTCCCCATTTTTTCAAGGACCGGCTTAACATCTTCCTCACTGTAATCATCCGGAAGCATATCCTCAATCGTTGAGCGAAGTTCAAGTGCAATATCCTCTCGACTTTTTTCTGGCAGCCTGCGAGTAACCTCTTGAATATAAAGGTCAATCATTCTCATCCGTTATCCTCTCCTTTTAATAATAGGGAAAGTTCTTGCGAGGTCTTTTCCCATTCTTTCTTTAATTGTTGATAGATATCGATTCCATATGGAGTTAACACATAATACCTGCGCGGCCTGCTTTCCGTTGTGTCCCAGCTGCTTGTGACTAACTCTTGTTTTTCCAGGCGGCGAAGCAGCGGATATAGTGTACTCTGTTCAATTGAAATTCCACATTGTTCTAATAATTGGACAAGGGAATATCCATATTGTGGTGTACGCAGCTGACTTAACACCGCCAATGTCAATGTTCCTCTTCTGAGCTCTGTTGTTAATGAGTTTAATAAGGTACTCATCCTTCATGCACCCCCTATGTTCATGCTGTACGTCATACACTATGCTTTATACTATGTATCATACACTATTGTTGTTCACATAACAATGAAAAATAAGTAATATTTTTCCATCGTAAAGTAAAAGGAATAATCTTCATAAAGGTGAATATAAACAATATTGAATGTCTATTTGAGGAGTGGGTTGTCATGAGTCTAGATGTATTGGAGAATCTAACTGTAACAAGGAATAGGTTGTTAAAAGAAATTTCTGGTTTAAGCGATGCAGATTTAAATAGAAAGCCTAATCCTGATACGTGGAGTGTCGCTCAGGTGTGTCACCATTTGTACTTATCCGAAAGTGTCTTCACACAAGCAATAATTTACGGGCTTAATAAAAGTAACGGGAGAAAGGCAGAGCCTGTACCCGTTCAACTGGCAGCTAAACGGACTCAGAAGGCAAAAGCACCCGATATCGTGGCACCAGGGGATGCTCCGTTGGATGCTGAACAGATCAAAGAACTCTTAGATCATTCTAGAAACCAATTTTTCGAGTTTTATAATCCACTAGAAGACAAGTCTATACTGGCAGAAAAATCAGCCAAGCACCCACTCTTCGGTTATATGCCTCTAGACCAATGGGTCGAATTGATCTATTTTCATGAAGAGCGGCATATCGAGCAAATTAAAGAGATTAAATCGCTGTTATAAAAAAAGGTGCCTGTCACCGCCACAATGGGGTACAGGCACCGAGATATTTATTCCTTTATCATAATATCCGTTAAGACGGCATAGCCGTTTTTTAATTTGGCCTTAACCAGAACCTCCCCCTGAGCAGAGGCTTCTTCCCATTCCGTTCCGCTGTTATCCTCGACATAATAGCGATCTAAACTATACTCGATGAAAGCAGCTTCTACTCCCTCTACCGTTTTATTGATATATTGCAGCTCCCCTTTTAAGAATAGACCCTGTTCTGGCTCCTCGAGTGTGACCTTTCTAGGAGCATGGACTCCGCCTTTCTTTTCCAAAAGAACAAACACTTCTGTTACCTTGAAGTCACTTTGGTACTCGTTTAACACTTCTTCATCCACTAAACTCTTCGGAATTTCTTCCGCAGCATAACGTAAGGTCACATAGTCTCCGCGAAATAAATCGGTAGGGTCCACTGGCACCGTTTCAAGAATAATATCTTCTCCCGTTATCAGCGTGTATAGAGGGGTAAAACACATTCCTACAAGAATCAGTACAGGCACAGCTAGCGCAGCGATTAGTTTCTTTGATTTATTCATGCGATCCCCCCTCCTTTTTTCCTTTGTTTTTCAAAATAAAAACCAAAGCCTAGCAGAAGGAGACCGCCAATGATAAACACAAACGATTTTGGCAGGAAGTCAAAAGAGAAATCGAGATAAAAGCGGAAGATCATGACACAGAGAATAATAATGCTGAGAAGGCTTCCTCTTTTGATTAGAAACAGTAGAAACAACAGGTATAGGATTGAAAAAGGAATATAGATCCAGTCCACTGGCCACGCTTCCTCAAATGATAACAGCAGTGCCGCCGCTCCATGAACAAGGTAGCCTAAAACCACATAGATGTCTCTAATTTTCTCCTTTATTAAAGTGAGTCCAACTCCCACAACAAAATAAGTGAGTCCGAATAGATATGAATATTCATCAATATCGATAAAGAAACTGATAACTGTTGCCAGAAAGGCTAGCATCAGTACTCCTGAAACAAACCCAGTCGCTTTCGAAAAACCAATCTTTTCATTAAGCAGATAGATGGCTGCTATCCAAAGAAGTGTCCAGTATGGAATCATTTGCCCATTGAGATAAGGCTCATCTGTTAGAGTAAAAAATAGAAAAATAGCAGCTGCCAACAGAATCCATTTATCCCTTAAAACCCAAGCTACAGGCAAAATACCAAGCGACCACCATAGAAATGCTTCACGGAGACTAACGCCCAAATGAAACATCTGTTCAACAAGGAAAATCCCAGCACCAAAAATAAGGATACCCAAATAATAAAGGCTTGTAGATGTTTTAGGAAAGCCTTTTTCCATCCTGTATGCCGCAAAATTACTGCCTATAAATAGCACAAGAATAAGAAGAAACTTCGTACTCTTCCCAATCTCCTCCCAATTGCTTGCGATAAAGCTAAGAATTCCAGCTCCGATTAGAATGGAACCCACATATAAAAGGGTTCTCGTAAAAGACAGCCTCTCCACTTCATACAATTCTTGAATCTCATCTGACTTTCCAGCTGGAATTACCTCTGAATCTTCTAAAAACCGAAGCTCCCGATTTAACACCTGCAACTCATTCCTCTTAATCAACCGTTTAGACAACCATCCCACCCCTCTCTACGAACACGATTTGAGACTCTGGCCCTCTAAATATATGCACTACACTATAAATATTCGGCAAAATCAGTAAAATTACCTGCAGACAACAAAGAAGAGCTAACCAGAGTTAGCCCTTCAAACTGTCCACTGGAGGCGGACAAGTGTATTTTAGTGGTGCCTGTCACCGTGCTTTATGCTCTGAACAGTGTTTCAGCAAGGATCCGTGCGCCAAGATCAAGTGCCGACGTATCAAAGTTCATTTTGGGATGATGTAATCCAGGTTGGAGGTCAGCACCAACACCAATCATCGTAGCTTTTAAATTCGGATTCTTAATGGTATAAAAATGGAAATCATCACTTCCTGACGTGATAACGGGTGGTGCAAGCATCTCACTGCCGGCAATATCTCGAATCGCTTCTTCCGCGATTGCCTCTGCATCAGCAGAAACCTCAGCACCCGGAGTAAAATCGCTCCATTCCCATTCGATATTAACCCCATAAAGGTCTTGCAGGCTGTTTATTCCGTTGTCTATTTGGTCCTTCAGTTTTTCAAGAACTTCATTTTTTTGTGCCCGAACATCAATGGCAAATTCCGCAGTACCTGGGATAATGTTTAAGCTCTCTCCGCCAGCAATCACCTTTGTAAGTTTTGCAGAATAGGCTTCGAACGGTGATAAATAAATAGATTTAACGAACTGATGCAGTCCCACAATCACATCAAGAGCGTTTTTGCCTTGGTGCGGCCTCGCACCGTGTGCATCTTCACCAAGGACTTTGCCTTCAAGAAAGATAGCCGCTCCGTGATGAATCGATGCTGAAACCCGTCCCATAGGAAGCTCTTCAACGGGTCGAAGGTGGATACCGAATAAGTGGCTAACGTCTTCGATAGCTCCCCTTTCAATCATCGCAAGTGAACCATTTCCTTTTTCCTCTGCAGGCTGAAAAATAAAACGGACCTTTTTCGTGAGACGCTGATTCTTCAAATAATGAAGTGCGCCAAGCACCATGGAGATAATCGCATCGTGACCACAGGAGTGATTCCCCTGCCACACTCCGTCCACCTCCTGCCACAAAGCATCTATTTCCGCTCGGACAGCGATCACTTCTTCTCCCTCGCCGATTTCTGCTATAAGCCCGGTTACATCAGAAAAACGACGATACTTTATCCCTAGATTATCTAAAATATCCGCAATTGCTTGAGTTGTTCTAACCTCTTTCCAGCTAACCTCAGGGTTAGCGTGGAAATGTTCAAACCAAGCCAAAATCTCTTTTTCTAAATTTTCTGCCAATGCAACACACACTCCTATCTACAAAAAAACTAATAAAGTCATATTACATTAAAATGGTGACAGGCACCACAGAAAGACACTTTCCACCCCAGGTGGACAGTTCCTAATTGGTTTTTTGATATGCAAGGCAAATCTCACACAATATTTACGAAATGTTAACCTTCTTTCATATAAAGTCCTATAAACCTTGTAGTCATAGTGTAAATCGGGTTGAACAACTTTATATGCTGCATGTCCATTTCCTTTTGCACAAGAATAATTTTAATTCCATAAAATAATATTAAGAAATGTAAGAGTAATTATTTCTAGAAAGGGAAGATGTGGTGTTCTAAATGAAAAATTATCAGGTTTTTGATTATTCGTTTCAGAATCTTCGTGAGAAGAGCATGTCGTTCGAAGAGGTATTCGAAAACATTGTAAAGTTCATGAACATAGCGCCAAGCGGGAATTATCGGTTAATGGTCGGAACGGATTCACAGGTGCACAAAAGACATACCATTTTTATTACGGGTATTGTCATTCAAAATGCGGGTAAAGGGGCTTGGGCTTGCATAAGGAAGATTGTCATCCCTAGAAAAATGACTCATCTGCATGAAAGGATTTCCTTTGAACTTTCATTAACAGAGGACATCGTTGCATTATTTACGGAGGAAAGAAAGGATCGGTTAATCAATATCGTCCTTCCCTTTGTCTATCAGGGGGCAACCTTCACGATGGAGGGTCATATTGATATTGGTTCTGGTAAACGCAACAAAACCAGTGAGTTTGTTAAAGAAATGGTATCCCGCATGGAATCGATGGGTGTGGAACCAAAGATTAAACCAAATGCCTTCGTTGCCTCAAGCTACGCAAATCGGTACACAAAATAGGGACCTGAGCCATGTTGCGTTCACTAAAAAACGCACCAGGGCTCAGGTCTTTACTTTATTCATGCGAACAAGCGCTGGGTCTCTTCTACTATACAAAGTCTTTACACTCTCTTAACACTAGGTTAAGAAAAAAATCAAATTATTCAGATAGAATAGAACAAACCACTATTATTCGGAGGGATTTGATGAAGATTACAGTTGCAGGAGCAGGAAATGTTGGGTTAGTTACAGCTGTTTGTTTTGCTGAAGCTGGTCATCAAGTAACCTGTTTAGACACTCAAAAAGAGAAAATAGAAATGCTCGAAAAAGGACACATCCCTTTCTTTGAGCCTGGACTGGAACCTTTATTAGAAAAGAACCTCTTAAACGGTCAACTTTGCTTTACTACGAACCCGAACCAAGCATATTCAGAGGCCGATATCATTTTTATTGCAGTTGGTACTCCTGAAAAAAAAGATGGTGCAGTTGATGTATCTTATATCTATGCTGCTGTTTATACCATTGCTAACACAATTCAGAAAGACGTAATTGTCTGTACTAAAAGCACTGTTCCCGTTGGAACAAATGATACGATCAAGCAAATTTTCCAACAGCGCAAGCCACGTCACATCAAGGTTGATGTAGTATCCAATCCTGAATTTCTTCGCGAAGGTTCAGCAGTAATGGATTTCTTTTTAGGAGATCGAATCGTAATTGGCACAGATAATCCTAAAGCAGCCTCAATCATGGAACAGCTCTACCTTCCATTAAAAATCCCGATACTTTTCACAGATATTCGGAGTGCAGAGATGATTAAATATGCTTCCAATGCCTTTCTTGCAACGAAGATAAGCTTTATCAATGAAATTTCCAATATTTGCGATAAGGTTGGTGCAAATATTGAAGAAGTTTCTTATGGAATGGGAATGGATAAACGAATTGGGACTTCTAATCTTCAGGCGGGAATTGGATATGGAGGTTCATGCTTTCCAAAGGACACCAAAGCACTTGTTCAACTTGCAGGTAATGTTCATCATCCCTTCGAATTGCTTGAGTCCGTTATTAAGGTAAATCAGCATCAGCACTCCCTTTTAGTTTCGAAGGCAAAAGAAATGTTCGGATCCTTAAAAGGAAAAAAAGCAGCCTTGCTTGGTCTTGCTTTTAAACCAGAAACAGATGATATCCGTGAAGCTGTTTCGTTAACAATTATTAAAGAATTGCTTGAAGAAGGTTCGATTATCACTGCCTATGACCCCATTGCTGTACCAAATGCACATAAGGTGATAGGAAATTCAATTGAATACACAACGAATATTCGTCAAGCACTTAAAGGGGCCGATTTTGCTGTCATTGCAACAGAATGGGACCAAATAAAACACCTTTCGTTGGATACGTACGCTGCTTATATGAAGGAACCGATTGTTTTCGATGGACGAAATTGCTATTCCCTTAAAGATATGGAGCGGTACCCGATTACCTACGTATCAATTGGTAGACCGACTATAGCAAATGTAAAGCATTCCCCACAACATTAAATAAAGGGAGACACTGTCATGATGAGAAAAATCCAAACCTTATATCAATTCGAACGCAAAGTCTTTCAACAGATTAACAGCCATTTTGATAAAAGGATTATGAATCTCTTTTTCCGCACGATTACTCAAATTGGCGGTGCTCTCTTTATCAGTGCAATAACATTATTACTTATCATCTTTACAACGAATCAAACCAGACTTACAGCCATCTCAAGTGCTGCTGCCTTAGCTCTAAGTCATATACCTGTTCAATTAGTTAAAAAGCTTTTCCCGCGAAAAAGGCCTTATCTACAAATTGAAACAACAAAAATCTTACCTAATCCTTTGAAAGATCATTCTTTTCCATCAGGTCATACAACAGCTGTTTTCTCAGTTATTGTTCCCTTTTTGATTCAACTACCCTCATTAGCTGCCATTCTCATTCCTTTAGGGCTATCTGTTGGAATTTCGAGAATCTATTTAGGGCTTCATTATCCTTCGGACGTTCTAGCAGGGGGAATTCTTGGAGCGTTCTTCGGAAGTTTCTGCTTTTATTTCATCGTCTAGAAATAATTTGGAACTTAGGAGGGGTTGTATGAAAATTGCTATTTTCACAGATACCTTTTATCCGGAAGTAAACGGGGTTGCAAATACACTCAAAAAATTTACTGACTATCTTGAGACTCAACAGATTTCTTATAAGGTGTTTGCACCTATTTCCGTTTCAAATGGATATGTTTCCGACCATATTCACCGATTTAAAAGTCTACCCTTTTTCCTTTATCCTGAATGTAGATTGGCTTTTCCCAACATCATGCAGCTTAAGGCCGAGATAGAGCAATTTTCTCCAGATCTGATTCATGTTGCAACTCCTTTCACTGTTGGTCTTTCCGGTGTTTATTTTGCAAAGAAATTAAATATCCCCCTTGTCGGCTCCTATCACACCGATTTCAATGACTATTTACAATTTTATGATCTTCAATTTCTAGCTAAACCACTTTGGAAATATATGAAATGGTTTCATGGTTCTTTTAAAAAACTCTTTGTACCTTCAATTGATACGCTGGAAAAACTAAATAACCGTGGCTTCAGGAACCTGGAAATCTGGCCAAGAGGTGTAGATTGCCAAACCTACCATCCTTATTACAAAAAAGAAATGATCCGCAATCGATACGCAATTTCCGAGAGATTCATTCTTACCTATGTTGGCAGACTGGCACCCGAAAAGGATTTAAAAACTCTGATGAAGGTCGCTGATTCCTTACCCCCTGAAATAAATGAACAAGTACATTGGCTCATTGCGGGCGATGGTCCACTGCTTGACGAGCTCAAAATGACTAAAGTTCCAAATATGACCTTTACTGGTTATTTGAAAGGTGTTGGATTAGCCGAAGTCTATTCAGCAACAGACCTATTTGTTTTTCCCTCACCCACCGAAACCTTTGGAAATGTTGTTCTTGAAGCTCTTGCAAGTGGGACACCTGTGATTGGGGCGAACGCGGGCGGAGTCAAAAATATTATTTCGGCTGGCGTTACCGGATATTTGTGTGAACCGGAGAATGCAGAGAATTTTATCAAAAATATTCTTCACTTGTTAGACAATGAACCTTTACGAATTCAAATGGCGAGAAATGCTAGGAAGTATGCACTTACACAAAAATGGGATCAGATTTTTGAAGACGTAATCCACCAATATTCTACTGTTATCAATGAGCCCGCCACAAAAATATATGCTTGAAGCTAAGGGGGTTAGGTTTTGGATACATTTTCTCACATTATCATGGGCTTCGGCCTAGGTGCTCTTGCTCAAATTGACCCTGTGGTTTCAAACAATAGTGCCTTATCGGCAGCCGTCCTAATCGGAACAGTAGTGGGTTCTAACGCACCTGATTTCGACTTTATCTATCGATTGAAAGGGAAAAGCAGTTATTACCAAAATCACCGGGGGTTGTCACACTCACTGCCGGCAATGCCTATATGGAGCATACTTATTACAGCCGCAATTTTGCCATTCTTCCACGGCAGCTCAATTTCTCACTTATTTTTTTGGATATTTCTGGCAGTTATCTTACATGTTCTTTTTGATTTGTTCAACGTAAATGGTACACAGGCATTACGCCCATTTTCCATAAAATGGATGTCCTTAGATTTCCTTCCTTTAGTTGATCCATATATTATCATGCTCCATTTCCTTGGCTTCAGCCTGCTTCCTTTTTTTGATACAGGGAGAGTTTTTTCTTTTGTATATTTAGGAATTGTCTTTTACCTATTCATTCGGATGTTATCTACTCAATATACGAAATGGAAGCTTTCACAGCATTTTCAAAATGCGGTTCAGATAAAAATGATTCCTAAAACCTCAGCTTTCCACTGGAATATTATGATTGAAACCTATCAGGATTTTTTATTTGGATCATATTCGCAAGGAGAATTATGGATAGAACATACTTTTTCAAAAAAAATAGACTACCCGGACCTGGTTTTAAATAGCAGTATGGATACTCAGGTTAATAGCTTCCTTAGAAGTACCCATTTTGCCTATCCGTTTGTTCAAAAAAGAAAAAACGGCTATTTTATCTATTGGAAAGACCTTCGGTTTCGGTCCAGAAAATTTTTTCCGAAGCTTGCAATCATGTTCATATCTTTAGATTATAAAAACCAAGTTTCCTATACTGGCAAACTAACCTCTATTAAACAATACAAAAAGGTTATTAAAAGATTGGAAACATCCATAAAATAAATGCCTGAGCCCCCTGCTAATTGGGGGCTCAGGCATTTATTTTTATTATGGAAGTTCTGGTTTGGTAAAAATCGGCGGCTCTCCGCCTAAGGTCTTTAGAAAGGCCAATAAATCTGCTTTCTCTTGGTCTGTTAAGCCAATAGGACTCATAAATTTTTGAATAAAAAAGCTCTTATTGGGGTGGTTATCCCCGCCGCGGTCATAATAATCAATCACTTCTTCAAGTGTAGCAATACTGCCATCCCGCATGTATGGTGCAGTATGAGTAATTCCATATAATCCAGGGGTACGAATGCGGCCTAAGTCTCCTTCTTGTCCGGTAACTGCTTTTCGACCTTCGTCTTCGGTATTAAGACCAATATTGTAAAAATTGTTATCCGAAAGGATAGGACCATTATGACAGGTCACACAAAAGGCTTTTCCTGTGAACAATCTGAGTCCGCTGAGTTCTTGCTTCGTTAATGCCTCTGTGTCCCCTTCTAGAAACCTGTCGTAAGAGGTATCCTTTACAACAATTTGCCTTTGGAAAGCAGCAAGGGCTTTTGCAATATTTTGTTCTGTTACTCCCTCGTTAAATGCACTTTGGAAACGTTCCTGGTATCCATTTATGGCTGATAATTCACTTATAAGTTCATTTAAAGGCTGATTCATTTCATTCGGATTTTGAATCGGTCCCAGCGCTTGTTCCTCTAGAGAGGCCGCACGACCATCCCAAAAGTTGGAGTTATAATAACCGGAATTAATGACCGTTGGGCTGTTCCGAGCTCCATTACCGCCCGTATATTTATCAAAAGTCGGTTTTGCGTCGCCATAACCCAAACTCGGGTCATGACAAGTAGCACAGCTAACCTGATTATTCCCTGAAAGCCTCGGATCAAAAAATAAAGCCTGCCCAAGTTCAAGCACTTCCGATTTCATTGGATTATCCTCCGGAACAGGTATATCTCCTAGAGGTACAAGTGTCGTATGCTTTCGGATGCTGTCTAGAAGCTCTTCTGGAGTTATCTCACTGTTTTGTGCTGAAGCCTGCTTGTCTGCTGGAAGATTCGACGGAGCCTTTACCTTCTCCTTTTCACCACATGCCGACAATCCAATACATAGTAATAAAGTAAAAACTACGCCTTTCATGATTCTCTTCATATTTAGAGTGCTCCTCTGGTTTTAATATCTTATCACCATTATAAAATTGGTTTTATTAAAAAAGAGCACCCGAATGTGAAGAAATTAGCAAACAATTTCTGATACTTCTAACCAACTGTCCACCCTAGGTGGACAGTGTCCACGAGCGGTGCCTGTCACCGAGCAATGTCACCGAGTAAACCCGATCGGTGTCAGGCACCACCTCACTTCAGAATGTCAAAGATGATTTTGGCGTGGTCGGTGTTGTCGATTTGTCCTCTAAAGCGTTCGCTTCCTGGTCCGAAGGCATAAACGTTTACGTCTTCGCCTGTGTGCCCTTTTGTTGTCCAGCCTGTGAAGGAACGGGTATTGATGATTTCTTCTATTGCATTGTCGATGTTTCTTATTTTTTGGGCTCTAGCCGCACTATGAACTGAATTAATTTCGACTTTTGTTAAAGGAAAGTCGATATATTTCGTTAACGTGTTTTTGACACTTGCTCCCTTTGCTATTTTCAGAGCCATATAATCTGGTGTCCGCTTCACTGCCTTTACCACAGAACTAAACCAATTGTATTGCCCTCCGGCACCTATCGTGTATCCCCCTGTTGAATGGTCAGCTGTTGCGATCACCAATGTATGTCCATCCTTTTTCGCAAAATCAATGGCTGTCCTAAACGCCTTCTCGAAGTCTTCCATTTCACTCATTACTCCCACGATGTCATTGTCATGTGCGGCCCAATCAATCTGACTTCCTTCTATCATTAGAAAAAATCCATTATCATTCTTATTAAGTCTCTCCATTGCTGAACCTGCCATATCCGCTAGAGACGGAACGCCATTTGGCCGATCAATCCATTTCGGCAGGCCGTTCTTTGCGAATAGCCCTATCAACCGAGGATTATGATCGTTCCTCAGCTCCTCGAGGTTCGTAACATAGCTGTATCCTTCTTTAACAAACTCCTCCACTAGGTTCCGATCTTTCCTGATAAACCAATCAGTCCCTCCGCCAAGTAAAACATCTATCTTATGATTACCATTTACTAAATCATCATAGTAATCATCCGCAATCGCACTCATGTTTTTCCGCTTAACCACATGAGCACCAAAGGCTGCAGGGGTACCATGGGTAATAGGGGCTGTTGCGACAAGCCCTGTTGCCTTCCCTTTTTCCTTAGCTACTTCAAGAACTGATTTTAATTTTGAGTGATCATTTCCAATTCCAATGGCTCCATTATAGGTCTTTACACCGGTCGCCATCGCTGTTGCCGAAGCAGCAGAATCCGTTACATTATGCCTGGGGTCATTTGGAAAGGTGGTCTGTTGGCCAACAAGGTACGGGCCAAACTCTGTTGATTCTAGTTCTGGGGTAGCTGGGTTATCTTTCAAATAACGGTACCCCGATGTGAATGAAACACCCATGCCATCACCAATTAGAAAAATAATATTTTTAATATCCCCTTTACCTTTATTCACAGTGGCACCACAGATTCCTATCGTACTTGTAAACATAATAGATAAACTGATTACCAATGTAAAAATCCCCTTAGCCAAGAG
This sequence comes from Neobacillus niacini, assembly GCF_023715415.1. GTDB lineage: Bacteria > Bacillota > Bacilli > Bacillales > Cytobacillaceae > Neobacillus > Neobacillus niacini_C. The sequence continues at coordinate 174,325 of NZ_JAMBOB010000008.1, read as the reverse complement.
TTTCATAAGTCAATTCCCTCCAAATGAATGAAATGTATTTATTATGGTTAGATGCTATTAAAATTATCCTTTCCAACACATTTCGACAAAAATTTTAAAAAGTTATTTGACATTCCGAAAAATAATAGATATATTAGTATAACGAATTAGTTATCTGAATTTTTACAAAACATAAAATAGATAGATTTAACCTAGGGGGTTTATTAAATGGAAAAACGTCAGCAATGGGGTTCAAGATACGGTTTTATTATGGCTGCAGTAGGTTCCGCAGTCGGTTTAGGTAATATCTGGAGGTTTCCTGCAGTAGCGTATGAAAATGGCGGGGGAGCATTTTTTCTACCCTACTTATTCGCAATCTTAACAGCAGGAATTCCAATTTTGATACTAGAGTTCACTCTTGGTCATAAATACAGAGGTTCAGCACCTCTCTCACTCTTCCGCTTAAATAAAAAAGCAGAATGGCTTGGCTGGTGGCAGCTATTAATCTCTTTTGTAATCTGTACGTATTATGCTGTTATCGTAGCTTGGGCCGTTAAATACACGATTTATTCCTTTGGTACACAATGGGGTTCAGATCCTGGCAGTTTCTTATTCAGTGATGTTTTGAAAATTGCTGAAAAACCTGGTCAAATCGGTGGTTTAGTTCCAGGCATTGTGATTCCATTGCTATTCATTTGGGCAGTCACAATTTTTGTCCTTTATCGCGGGGTTTCAAAAGGAATCGAAAAACTAAATAAGATTTTCCTGCCTACTTTAGTTGTTATGTTTTTTATCATCGTTGTTCGTGCCGTAACACTAGAAGGTGCCGTTCAAGGTTTAGACGCCTTTTTTAAACCAAACTGGGATATGATTTTTGATGGTAAGGTATGGATTGCAGCCTACGGACAGATTTTCTTCTCCTTATCAATTGGATTTGCAATCATGCTAACATATTCAAGCTACCTTCCTAAGAAGTCTGATATCAATAACAATGCATTCATTACGGCTTTTGCCAATTCAGGATTTGAATTACTAGCTGGTATTGGGGTATTCGCAGCGTTAGGATTTATGGCGAATCAACAAGGAGTGGCAGTTGACGAAGTAGTAAGCAGTGGGATTGGCCTTGCGTTTGTTGTCTTCCCAAGTATCATTAACGAATTCCCTGGCATGAATGGATTCTTTGGGGTCTTGTTCTTCTTATCCCTTGTATTTGCTGGAATGACATCATTGATTTCAATTGTAGAAACATTTGTAGCGGGTATTCAGGAGAAATTCAATGTATCCCGTACAAAAGCAGTATTATCAAGTGGACTAGCAGCTACTGCGATATCCTTACTTTTCGCAACAAATGGAGGACTGTACATCCTAGATGTCGTTGATTATTTCATCAATAACTTTGGGGTTGTTACTGCAGGATTGGTAGAAGTAGTGTTAATTGCATGGTTCTTCAAAGGACTTAACGGATTACAGTCCCACTCTAATGCCATCTCAGACCTGCGTGTGGGAGCATGGTGGAAGATATGCTTAACTTTCGTTACACCGATTGTACTTGGTTATATGATGTTTGATAACATCCGCCAAAACCTAAAGGAAAATTACGAAGGTTACCCAACAGACCTTATCATGTACGCAGGTTTACTAGTAGTTGTGGTAAGTATCCTTGGAGGAATACTCCTCTCACTCAAAGGCTGGAAAGCAAATATGAATACAGAACAAAAAAAGGAGGCTGTTTAACATGTCAGCAAGTTCAATCACAATGATGGTAGTTGGAATGGTCATACTCTGGGGCGGTTTAGCAGCCAGCATCCTTAACGTAGTAAGAGTATCTAAAAAAGCATCCAAAAACTCTTTGTAAATCCAAAAGGATGGGGACCGCTCTGGTCCTCATCCTTTTTTTTGCTTGAAGTGTCCGCCTGAGGGGTGGAGGTGTCCACCCTAGGTGGAAAGTGTCCACGGGCGGTGCCTGTCACCGTTAGACGACCTTTATTTTATTTTAATCCGGCAGTTTTTGCACACTTTGATTGTTTGGCCGGTTTCTGCTTTATACGGATACAACAGTTTAATTCTTGTCCTTCCACATAAAGGACATGTCCCTCGGCCTCTTGATGGCAGGTAGTTAATTGTTTTCCCTCTGTTCCTCTTTGCCATTTTCACTCCATCCTTATCCCTAATTATTCTTGTCTCTTTATCTAATGTTGGACTGGCATAAAGATTGATAGGCATTTAATTGTTTTTTCAAAATCATTCCGATTTTGTTCATACATAGTGGACTTCCATTTGTTCATATAATGGTCGATGGAGGTGGGGTTATGCGAAGGAAGCGAATGTTAGCTGTGATGGTATTTGGTTTCTTTTTTATTTTAGCTGCGTGTGGCGGTCCTGTTCAGGATGACATTTTGAATTATATAAATGAGGAGATGAAGACAGCACAGGGGCTGGAGGAAAAGGCGGTTACAGCTTATGAGGGAGTTGCTGGGGCCAATTATAAGGATGATCAAACCATGTATGATGCTCTTGTAAACGTGGTACTACCCAACTACACTGATCTAATTACTGAACTTGAGAATGTACCCATTGAGACAGATGAACTTAAAGAGATTCATGACATTTATCTATCTGGAGCGAAGGTCCAATTAAGTGCCTTTGAGAAAATTATTGAAGCCATCGAAAAACAAGATTCTAACTTGATTGCTGAGGCCAATCAACTTCTAGAAGAAGGGCGTCTGCAAATCGAAGACTACAATGAAAAGCTAGACGAATTGGCAAAAGAACATAACGTGGAAATCGAAAAAGAATAATAAAAAAAAGGCTGATCACATTAGATCACAGCTGTGATTCTAAAGGTCAGCCTTTTCAAGATTTATCCTTTTACATAGTAAAGATCATGACTGGTTTCAACGATGTACTCAGGTTTTTCAGCAGCCGCACCTGCACTGCGCTTCGCCTTATGACCGGCAATATGCTCTGGACTCTTCTCCCAATTTTTCCAATCCTCTTCAGATTCCCATTGAACCATTACCATAACTTCCTCTTCGCCTCGGCGAACCTTCTTCACCAAAATCTGTTTTCCAATATATCCAGGTCGCTGAGCCATCAAGCCTCCTCGATTTGAAAAGTTCTCGACTACCTGCTCACTGAATCCCTCTTTCACTATGATTCTTCTAATCTGATAAAACATGAATATCCCTCCCTAAAAGTAAAGCCAGGCGGAAAACCTGGCTCGTCATTTTATAACGCAGCTTCGATTTCTTCAGCCATCAGTTTTACAGATTGTAGTCCGCCACCGCTGAGGTACCAAGCATCTGGATCTAAGTAAATGATGTTATTGCCTTTAAAAGCAGTTGTCTTTTTAACAAGTTCGTTTTCAATTACTTTTTCAGCTCCAGCTTCGCCGCCTACTGCTGAGTTTCGGTCAATCACAAACAATACGTCTGGATTCGTCTCCATAATGTATTCCATGGTAATGCTTTGACCATGCGTTGATACTTCAATTTTCTCATCTGCTGCACCGAAACCAAATACATCATGGATGACACCAAAACGTGAGCTTGGTCCATAAGCACTTACTTTTCCTTCATTTGCTAAGACGATTAACCCTTTTTTATCAAGTGCCGAGGCCTTTTTATTTACCTCTTCAACACTTGCTTTAATCTCTTCTACCGCACTTGCTACTTCATCCTTCTTATCAAAAATGTCACCAACAAGATTCATGTTTTTCTCAAATGACTCCATATATTTTGTATAATCTAATTCCACATAAACCGTTGGAGCGATTTCTGCGAACTGTTCGTATAACTCCGCTTGGCGAGTAGAGATGAAAATAACATCCGGCTGCATCGCATGAATCGCTTCAAAATCAGGCTCTTTTAAGCTTCCAACGTTCGTATATCCTTCACCAGCATATTTTTCTAGATATGCTGGAATCGCTGTTTGCGGAACTCCCGTTACTTCCACACCAAGTTCATCTAATGTATCTAAAATTCCAAAGTCAAAAACAACTATTTTTTCTGGATTCTTTTCAATAACTGCTTCCCCATATTTATGTTCAATCGTCATTTTCTCTGCTGCTGCCGTTTTTGCATCGGTTGATTCTGATTTGCTATCTTCCATAGACCCACAAGCTGCTAATAATAACATCATTGAAATCATTACAACTAAGAAACTCCACTTTTTCATTCCTAAATCTCTCCTTTTTTCATGAGCTAAAGTATACACAAATTCTGCAGCCATCCATCTTCTGGATGGGAATATCCATATCGTAAATTTCTTTTAATGCCGCCGATTCAATAATTTCTTCCGTAGGTCCATCTTTCACGACCTTACCATCCTTCATCGCTACAATGCGGTCAGAGTAAACTGACGCAAAGTTGATATCATGAAGTACAATGACAACGGTTTTACCAAGCTCATCCACCAGACGTCGCAGAATCTTCATAATTTGAACGGAATGCTTCATATCTAAATTGTTCAATGGTTCATCGAGCAAAATATACTCTGTATCCTGTGCAATAACCATCGCAATAAACGCACGCTGCCTTTGACCGCCTGATAACTCATCTAAAAAGCTATCCTGCATATCGGTAAGGTGCATATACTCAAGAGATTGATCAACCATCCGTTCGTCTTCCTCCGTCAACCTCCCCTTAGAATAAGGAAAACGTCCAAAGGATACCAATTCACGAATCGTCAAGCGAACATTCATGTAATTGGACTGTTTTAAAATCGAAACCTTCTTGGCAAACTCATTAGAGTTCATCTTTTTCACATCGAACTTGTCTATTAGTACTTCACCTGTATCTAAATCTAAAAGACGGCTTACCATGGATAGTAACGTCGATTTACCTGCTCCATTCGGACCAATAAAGCTCGTGATTTTCCGCGGCTGAATATCAACGGTTACATCCTCAACAACCGACTTTTTACCATATAACTTTGACAAAGCTCGGACCTGTATCATGCAGCTTTCCTCTCCTTTAGCAGTAAATAGATGAAGTACACTCCACCAATAAAGTTAATAATGACACTTAGCGTTGTTGAAAAACTAAAGACTCTTTCAACCACCCATTGTCCGCCAACCAGAGCGATGATGCTCATGAGAATTGCACCCGTTATTAGTACGGTGTGTTTGTAGGTTTTGAAAAATTGATAAGACAAATTGGCAACAATTAAGCCAAAAAAGGTAATCGGTCCTACTAAGCCAGTCGAGATTGAAATGAAGACTGACACAATTACAAGCATTTTTTTGACAATCGAATCATAGGGAACCCCTAAATTAATGGCCGTATCACGGCCTAAGGATAATACGTCTAGATACCTTAAGAACCGCCATGCATAGATCATTACAAGGCAGACAATCGCAATGGCCAGCCAGACTAAGTCTGAATTTATATTATTAAAACTCGCAAACATTTTGTCTTGTACAATCTGAAATTCATTTGGATCAATCAACACTTGGAAAAAAGTAGAGATACTAGAGAAAAACGTTCCTACAATGATTCCCACAAGCAATAAAAAGTAGATTGGCTGATTGCCCTTTTTAAATAGAAACTTATATAAAAAGAGTGCAAATACAATCATTACGACCACTGAAAGTATAAAATTCACCTGTTTATTAACAATTATTATGTGGCCTGAGCCTAAAAAGAAGATAATCAATGTTTGTAACAGCATATAGAGTGAATCGAGCCCCATGATACTCGGTGTTAAGATTTTATTATGGGTAATAGTTTGAAATACAACAGTTGCATAAGCAATCGTGACACCTGTTAAGACCATTGCCAGCACTTTTATCGTTCGTTTTGGCAGGGCATATCCATAGCTTCCGTTTAGATCATGAAATAAATAGACGGCACAAGCTCCCGCAGCGATCAGTGCGAGTATAGCCAATTTTACTGAGTTACGCATAGGCCTTCCTCCGGAACAATAAGTATAAGAAAATTCCGCTTCCGATTACTCCAACCATGAGACTGATTGAAATCTCATAGGGATAAATGAGCACCCGGCCCAATATATCGCAAATCAGAAGGAAAATAGCTCCAAGGAGTGCTGTGTGCGGCAACGTTTTTTGCAAATGATCACCTTTAAAAATCGATATGATATTCGGAATAATTAAACCTAAGAACGGGATAATTCCTACTGTTAAAACGACTGTGGTCGTAACGAGTGCAACAAGGATAAGTCCTATATTCACAACACGCCGATAAGCAAGCCCAAGGTTTTTTGAAAAGTCCTCACCCATACCAGCCACAGTGAAGCGATTAGCATAGAAATAAGCAATGATTAATATCGGAAGACTTATGTAAAGGAGTTCATACCTGCCCTTCATTATCATTGAAAAATCCCCTTGCAGCCAAGCAGACATATTTTGAATAACGTCAGCGCGATAAGCGAAAAAGGTTGTTACGGAGGACAAAATATTCCCAAACATCAACCCAACAAGCGGGATGAAAATAGCATCTTTAAATTTAATTCGATCAAGAATTTGCATAAACAAAAAGGTACCAGCAAGTGCGAACGCAAAGGCTACTGCCATTTTTTCAAGCATCGTTGCATTTGCAAACAACAGCATAGAAACAAGAATCCCCAGCCGGGTTGCGTCTAGCGTTCCCGCCGTAGTTGGCGAGACAAATTTGTTTCTGCTTAGCTGCTGCATAATCAAACCTGCAATACTCATCCCAGCTCCTGCAAGCAGGATTGCCACTAGCCTTGGAAGTCGGCTGATAAGGAAAATCTGGGTCTCCTCGGATTGGACATCCAACAAATCCAATGGTGATATACTGCTAACCCCAACAAACAAGGAAACAGCAGATAAGAGTATTAATCCTAGTAGTAAATAGCTTTTCTTCATCATCGTCGCAGTCCCCAACATTTCAATTATTCTCTCATTCTTATTCTAATTGAGAATCTTTATCACTTATAAACAAAAATAAATGACATTGAAAATCATTATCAACGTCCTATACATTTGATTATAAACAGTGTAATTTGTCTAGTCAATAAACAATTGAGAACTATTTTCACTAATTTCTGAATAATTTGTGACATAAAGATGGTGTTAACCTCGTAAATCTTCAATAGAGTGCTTTACTTTAAGGATTAAAATACTATTTGGAGGAGAAATCCCTTTCAATGGGGAATTTGTAATAATTAGGTAAAAAGTAGTAGCTTAGTTCAGCGACCATAGTATAAAATTCTAGAATCTTAGTTAGTTAGAAAAATAGAAAAGGAGTTCTTACATGAAAAATCATCAGCCAAAAAAAATAACATTGGTAAGTCTCCTTTTAATTTTTCCCATCTACTTCGCTTCTACCTTACCGATAAAAACGAGCGCAGAATATAAATCAGATGTTCATATGAATCGGACGGTGGTTGTATATCAAAAGGAGACCCTTATGAGAGAAAGCATACTATTGTCTGTTCCGGCCTTGATGCAATTTCCTGAACTACCCCGTGGCTGTGAAGTAACCAGCCTGGCAATGCTAATAAATTTTGCTGGCGTTCCAGTTGATAAGCTCACTCTCGCAGATGAAATAACCAAGGTACCTTATCTAAGTGATGGAATGTATGGAAATCCCCATCAAGGATTCGTTGGGAATATGTATACCTATAATGAACCTGGCTTAGGTGTTTATCATGAGGTAATTGAAGACCTTGCAAATCAATACCTGCCGAGTCAAATTGATAATATAACCGGAGACCCTTTTTCTTCTGTACAAAAAAAGCTTAACGAGGGTAAACCGGTTTGGGTGATCGTCGGAAGCACCTATACCTTTGTACCGGAAAAACACTGGGAAACATGGAATACAAATGAAGGTGAAGTCAAAATCACCCGAAAAGTCCATTCCGTTCTTGTAACCGGTTATGATGAGAATAATGTGTATTTCAATGATCCCTTTTTTCCCGACCAAAATAGATCAGCTGATATTGAAAACTTTGTAACGAGCTGGGCCCAATTTGGAAGCCAGGCCATTTCCTATTAAGTACGATGATGGTGCCAGGCACCATCTTTTTTTGTCTAATTTCCTATCAACTTGGAGAACCTAGCAATAGACTTAGTTTTTAGAAAGGAGTGATTTTTCTTGGAAGCATCCTTAAAGATTGGGGACATGGCCCCTGATTTTTCATTACCTGCAACAACTAAGGACCCCCTTTCACTTTCGGAGTATCGAGGAAAGATGAATCTGGTGGTTGCCTTTTATGGAATGGATTTTACTCCCGGCTGAATTAAGGAAATCGCCTCTTGGAAAGAGGACTACAAAAGATTTGAACAGTTAGGTGCTGAGGTTATTGGAATCAGTGCAGATCATATTCATTCGCACAGAGTTTTTGCTGCCAGCATGGGGACATTGCCTTATCCTTTAGTATCCGATTGGAAAAGGCAGACCATCAAAGACTATAAGGTGTTTAATGAAAAAGGCGAGGTTGCCATCCGCTCCGTCTTTGTAATCAATAGAGATGGGATGATCACTTACATAAACACTTCCTTTAAAGCGGATAAAAAGGAAGATTATGAAGCGGTATTTTCAGAGCTTGAGAAGTTAACTACACAATAAATGAAAACATCTCCCGATTATTCGAGAGATGTTTTTATTAATGTACGAGCTTTAAGCCAACGACTGAGAAAATAATACCTAATATACATGCAATCCGCAGCCAGCTCTTTGATTCCTTAAAGAATACCATCCCAACAATCGCTGCCCCTACTGTTCCAATCCCAGTCCAAACGGCATAGGCAGTTGATAACGGTATCGTTTCCATTGCCTGAACGAGCAGCTGGAAACTCATGATAAATCCTCCAATTAGTATGAGGTAATTGACAAAGTTTCCTTTATCAGCCGTCCTTTTTAAACCGATCACCCCAATGACTTCAAAACATCCTCCTAAAACAAGCATCAGCCAATCCATTAAACTTCACCATCCTTATTTGTTAATTTCAAGCCAATAATACAAGCCAGCAGTAATAAAATAAGGAGTATCCGTAATGGACTGACCGAGCCATTTTCAAAAATAACCTCGACAATGACAGTTCCTATCGTACCAATCCCGGCAAATACAGCGTAAACCGTCCCAACTGGGATAACTTTCGTGGCTCTAATAATTAAATCGAAACTTAATAAGATGGCTATAAGAACAACGAGGGTAGGAACCTCCTCGTATTTAAATCCGCTTGCCCAGACCACTTCGAGAAATCCCGCAAGAACAACGTACAACCATGCTCTGGATTCACTCGCTGTATTTGAATTTGTTATCACTTTTGATTCATTCATACTATCTATAATTCCTCTCTTTCTTTTCCTTGCTCCATCTTATCAAATTATCATTTGCATATCACTTCATATGAAAGTATTATGCATATTGAAGTAATTTTTTGGAATGGAGTCGTACGTATGAACCCTAATCAAGATGGTTTAAAGCCATTTATTTCCCTTATTTTATCAGCAAAAATCCCAAAGCTTGCATTAGGTATTGGATTGACAGCAAGTCTGATTACAACTCTTGCTGGCCTTCTTGTTCCAGTGTTAACGAAAAATTTAGTAGATGGATTCTCGGTGTCCTCTCTAAGTGTTCCGCTCATGATTGGGATTGGAGCAGCTTTTATTTTCCAAGCGGTCATCAATGGGGTATCGATATACCTTTTAAGCTTTGTTGGTCAAAAAATTGTCGCCCGGCTCCGTGAAAAGATGTGGGTCAAATTAATTCGTTTACCCGTAAGTTATTTTGATAAACAATCGAGTGGTGAAAGTGTCAGCCGTGTTATCAACGATACGAGTATTGTCCGTGATTTAATTTCAAATCACTTTCCGCAATTTATTACAGGTATTATTTCCATCATCGGCGCCATAACGATTCTCCTGATTATGGATTGGAAAATGACATTATTAATGTTAATCTCTGTTCCCCTTACCTTTATTATTATGATGCCGCTTGGCAGGAAAATGGCGAAGATTTCACGTGGTCTGCAGGATGAAACAGCTGCCTTTACCGGTAACATCCAGCAAACGTTAAGCGAAATCCGATTAATGAAGGCTTCAACAGCAGAAAAGCATGAAGAGACAAAAGGAATATCAGGGATCGAGAAATTACTAGGGTTTGGTTTAAAAGAAGCACGGATTACGGCGTTAATCGCTCCCATCATGTACCTGGTTGTCATGATGGTGATCGTGATGATTATTGGATACGGAGGCATGCGTGTGGCAAATGGAACGATGTCCACCGGTTCACTTGTTGCATTTTTACTTTATCTCTTTCAAATTATTTTTCCCATTACCAGTTTCGCTATGTTTTTTACACAGCTACAAAAAGCAAAAGGAGCAACCGAGCGGATAATTGAAATTTTGAACCTCCCTCTAGAAGAAGGCCAAAAAGGCATGGAATTGGACATCAGTAATAAGCCAATTCAGGTTCAAAATGTTTCCTTTTCCTATAGTGAAGATGAACCTGTCCTTCTTGATGTGTCATTTGAGGCGCAGCCTGGGGAAATGATTGCATTTGCAGGTCCAAGCGGCGGAGGAAAGACTACTATGTTCGGCTTAATTGAACGCTTTTACGAGCCGACCTCAGGAAAAATTATGGTTGGCGAAATCCCAATCACGGATTTATCGGCTGCAGCCTGGCGCAGTCAAATTGGTTATGTCTCACAGGAAAGTGCCATGATGGCGGGAACTATCCGCGAAAATTTATGTTACGGGCTTCCCGATGTTGAAACCATTTCTGATGAAAGACTCTGGAAAGTTACAGAAATGGCGTATGCAAGTGAATTTATTAAAGCCTTCTCAGACGGATTAGACACAGAGGTTGGAGAGCGCGGGGTTAAACTTTCAGGCGGGCAAAGACAGCGCATTGCGATTGCACGTGCCTTTTTACGTGACCCTAAGATCTTAATGATGGACGAAGCAACGGCAAGCTTGGACAGCCAATCAGAAGGAATTGTCCAGCAGGCTTTATCCCGATTAATGGAAGGCCGTACTACCTTTGTCATTGCTCATCGCCTATCAACCATAGTGGATGCAGATAAGATTATTTTTATCGAAAAAGGAAAAGTAACGGGAATCGGCACCCATCACGAATTAATACAATCCCATGATTTATACCGTGAATTCGCAGAACAACAATTAACTAGCCAAGAAAATACTAAAAAAGGTGCATTAAGTTGAGCTAAATGCACCTTTTTTATCCTAAGCATGAGGCTGTTTCTCTGTCATTGGGAGAATTGCCCCCTCCTCTTTTATTTTAAAAAGAGGAACAATGAGTAAAGCACCTAGCAAAAATAATATACCCGAAAGAGTGTAGACACCAGATATTGTCATGGGAACTTTTATGACTCCTGCCACTGACATTCCAATGACCATCGTTCCCATAAACAATGGATTAAGTACGCCATTTACCCGCCCAATGAAGTTTTCCTCTGTATACTTAAGAATAATCGTATTAATTCCTATATGAATACATGGGAAGAACATGCCGTTTAATACTTGTAAAACAAGCGTCAATACAACACTGGTAGACCAACCTACCCCAATAGTAAAGAACATACTTGCAAAGATTCCAAGCGCCAAGAGCTTCTGTGGGGAGATCTTCTTGGAAAAAGCCATCACAATTCCACCGCCAAGTAACATACCAGCACCATTTGCCATTAATAACCACTGGAGAAATTCTTTAGGCATTTGCAGTTTCTCCATCGTGACAAAAATTGCAAGAGGTGAAATCAAACCCACCGCTAAACCACAAACGGTAAAAACGCCGCCCATTGATTTTAAAATCTTTTTGGAGAGGACATAGCGGAAACCATCTCCCAATTCTTTCTTAAAGTTATTCTCCACATTCGTTTTTTCCTTCTCAATATCGCGAGGAAGGAACATTAATACAAGCCCGGAAAGTAAAAACATCGCTCCCATAACGCCAATTGAGATGTAAATTCCATATCTTTGATAAACAAGTGTTCCAATAACTGGCCCAATAACCATAAATATGGCCATTAACGATTGGAACATCGCCATAACAGATTGTAATTGTTCACCAGGAACATGCTGCTTTAAGAGCTTCATTGCTGAAGGCATGGAAAACTGTGATAGAATGGCTGAAACGAGTGTGGCTAAGAAGATTGCCTGCCACGATCCGTAGAGAAGGGCCAACAACACCAACCCAATCGATACGGCAGATAACAAATCGCACCAAACCATCGTTAGTTTAGGCTTCCAACGGTCTGCAAATGTTCCACCAATAAAGGAAAAGATAAAGATAGGTGCAAATTCAACGACAGAAATTAAGGAAACATATACTGGATTATTATTGGTAATATCCGTAACGTAAAGTAAAATGGCAAAGTTTCTTATCCAAATCCCTAACTGCAGTAAAAAGTTTGAAGACATAATGGCTAAAACAATACGATTGCTAAAAATACTTCCTGCAGGCTTACCTGTTTGAATGGTCATCGACCCCTCTTGATTATTAACCTCCATCATATTCCCCCTTTAATTGTTATAAAGTTATTTTTGCCAAAATTCTGCATAATCATATCATATTGGAAAAATTATTTCAGTGGAATCCCAAGGTTTCGCAAGAATTAATATTTATTTCTCGATTATTAGTTGATAGAATCGTAGATGTTTTGATAAGTTAAAGAGAGAAGAGTATCTTATAGAGGTGTTTTTTATGAATAAGATTTCAATTGCTGGTTTTCTTCATCCAATTGTATTGCTATTGGTTGTTTTGTTTATAAAAATTTATGCCTTTCAGGTTGTAGTTTTTGAAAACACATCGTTTTTTCATGTTTTACTTGTTGAGTTTCCAATGTGGGCTCTTATGTTATCAGCCCTTATGATCTTTTTAAAAAAACGGATCTGGTTCGCTATTTGGCTTTATAACTTATTCTTATCGGTTCTGTTCATTGTCGTCGTTTATTATACTCGCTATTTCTCAACCGTTCCATCTTATTACGACGTCAAACAAATTTATCAATCAAACTCCGTTGGTGGAACTGTTGCCCTGCTGGGAAGTCCATATGACTTTTTATTTTTCCTAGATGTTGTCTTAGTACTTCCACTTATTTGGTACTTCAAGAAAAACGCATCATCCTTTGTTCCGGCTAAAAAATTAGCCATTGGCTTTGGCTGTATGGGACTCATTATGACGATTATCGCTTTCCGCTACCCATTGATTGATGTTTCTTATTTTGCAAAAAAGCATGGCTATATCCAATCACAATTCGTTCAGGCCTATGAAAACAGTCTTGGAACAGCTTTTGCCAGTCAAGAGCATTTGTCTGAAAGGGATTTAGAAAAACTAAAAGGCAATACCTTTGTTCCTGCCGTTAAACATGACACCTTTGGTCTTGCAAAAAATCGCCATGTTTTCATTATCCAAGTGGAGTCCTTACAGGAATTCACCATCAATCAAAGGATTAATGGTCAAGAAATTACGCCAAATTTAAATACTCTTTTAAAAGAAAGTGCCTATTTCGATAACGTATATCAGCAAATTGGGGCTGGTAATACATCTGACGCAGAATGGCTCATGCATACTTCCTTATATCCAGAAGGCATGGACCCGACAGTTAATACCTTGGAGGGTACAGAAATTCCATCACTAGCTTGGACACTAAAGAAGAACGGCTACGGTGCTGCAACCTACCATGCGGATGATATTACCTATTGGAGCCGCGATAAACTATATCCTGCGCTGGGATTTGATTATATCTACACAAGCAACGAGATTCCTAACGAAAAGGAAATTGGCTTTGGCCCTGCAGATGAAGTGTTATTTAACTTTGTGGAGGAACAGCTGCCAAAACAGTTGAAATCACACAACAGGATGTATTCCAATATTATTACGCTCACAAGTCATACACCATTTGAAATGCCAGAGGAATTTGAGTTTCTAGACTTGCCTGACAACTATAAAGATACCTACGTCGGAAACTACTTCCAGTCAGTTCGCTATACAGATGAACAAATCGGGTTATTCATTAACCAGTTAAAGAATCTTGGTATCTATGATGAATCTCTTATTCTGATTTATGGTGATCACTCTGGCCTGCACGGTGCACCCGTTACCGAGGATGATAAAGTTCTTTTGAAAGAAGTACTTGGGCATGAATACACGATGCAGGATCGTTTTGTTATTCCGGTGTTATTCACGGTACCTGGTCTCTTTGAAGGTGAAACCTATTCCCATCTTGGGGGTCAAATTGACCTGATGCCGACTCTATTAAACTTGCTGGGCATTGAACATGATTCACAAATGATTGGGCACAATCTTTTTCACTATAAAAAGAATCTGTTAGGAATGCGCTATTATCTGCCTGGTGGTTCGTTTATCAGTGATAAAACCTTTTACACAGCACCAAGTGCGAAGCTTCCTGCATCCATCTATGACCGAAAGACGATGAAGAAAACAAAGAATACCAATCGACTTCAAGAAAGAATGGATAACACCCTATCCATCATGGAGTACTCGGATTATATCCGCAAAGAACAAACAGAGAAATAGGTAAAGGACCTGCATGCTGTCATGCAGGTCCTTTACCTTTACTGAATCTCTCTAACTCGTTTCCTTAAATGCGGAATCTCTAAGTACGTGAATGTACGCCAAATCCATTCCAAAGGACCATATTGGAAAAATCGTAGCCAGATGACACTAAAAATGAGCTGGATAACATAAATCGTTAGACAAAGAACCAGAGATTGAAGATATGTTAATGACTCAAACAAGTTGAATAGATAACCAGCTAAGTAGATAAAGACAGTTTGAAAAATATAGTTTGTCAGAGCCATCCGCCCATAGCTTTTCAATGGTGATAGCAGCTTTTGAACAATTGGTACTTGCAAAAGCAGGATTAGCACGCCCACATATAAAGCAGAAACAAGCGGTCCAATCATAATCCCTATACTTAAAAATTGGTAAGTTGCTTCATCCACTCCTGAATAAAAACCAAATGGACTAGCTGGGGCATGTTGATATTGATAACTGAGTCCCGCAATACTCATGATTAACAAAAGAGCGGTAAAGATTGATACCTTTTTTATCTTCTGAGCCAATCCTTCAAATAGGCGGTATTGACCTGCTGTAATCCCTAGCAGCATTAACGGTACCACTAAAAACAGCTTAAATGCCATCATACTTAGGACAATCAGGAGTATTAGAGCAATACCGAGGTTAATTTCTTTTTTCACTTTATAAAAAGCTAGTAGAAGGAGCCCAGTAACCGCATAAACCGTTAACGCTTCACCAGGATGGAACTTTACATGGAACCATCCTAAGATAAATAGTGCTGCGATTCTTCTCAAAAACAAAAGATAGCCATTTTTTCCCTTTGAGTTTGCTCTTGAAATAAATAGATAAAATCCTACACCGAATAAAAATGAGAAAAGTGTATAAAACCTGCCCTCAACAAATAAAAAGAGAAACCGCTGGTAGAATGCATCCGCCGAAGCAGGTTCAGGCACCTTAACTGCAAGCAATGGCAGGATATTCACAAGAATAATACCTAGTAATGCAACCCCCCGTAAATAATCTAGAATATCTATTCGTTCATTTCCTTCAGTTGGCTTCATTATCCTCACCTCAGGTTAGATTGGTATGAACATATGTATAAGGAATAGTAGAAAAAAGACCATTGCTGTTGTGAGATGAAATTTACGTCGAAACCCTGAAGCCTTTTTATGGCGCAAATAACCTGCAGATAATGTAAGAAGCATGATGGCTATGGCTAGATAGCCACTGATTAGTTTCAAATTGCCAAACCCAACAACAGGCGCAATTTCAAATAAATTAATAGCAGCGTGACCGATAATAATCGTTGTAGCTGTTATCGCTATTTTAATATGCCATTTCATCATAACTCTTGAAAACTTTGCAAGACGTATCTTTATCTGCCTTACCGATGATTTGCGTATCACTAAAAAGATGAAATACATATTGATATTAATTAAAAATAGAATCATTGCCATTTGTGCCAGAAACTGAGCAATTATTACCAAATTGCTGTCATGTGGACGAAAAAACCAAATATAAATAAACGAAAATACAATTAAAATACTATTTACTGCAATCCAGAGTTTATGAGGCAAGCTTTTTCCTCCTAATACGTTACCAAACTCATTCCTTCATTTGTTTTTGGAAAGTAAGAATCAATAATCTTTAGGTCTTCTTCCGATAAGGTCAACTCTAACGCTTTCAAGTTACTTTTAATATGCTCAATGTCTTTCGCTTTCGGAATCGCAATGATTCCTTCATGCCTTAGTATCCAGTTTAAAGCAACTTGATAAGGAGATGCTCCGTATTTCCCACCAATCTCGTCCAACACCTGACGTTCCTTTGTACCTGGTTCCGGGAATCCGGCTCCGCCAAAAAATTTTGGAGCATAGCCAAATGGAGAGTATGCCATAACCGCTATGCCTCGTTCTTGGCAGTAAGGAATCACATCGTTTTCTACCCTTCGGTCGTTTAAATGGTATCCTACTTGATTACATGTAAGAATATGTTCACCTAAAACGCCTTGAGCTACAGTCATCAATTCAGTGGTAAAATTGCTTACTCCTATATATTTTATTAACCCTTTTTCCACTAAATACATCATTGCTCTCATGGTTTCTTCTACCTGATGCTCTTTACTAGGCCAATGTTGGAGATAAAGATCAATATAGGTGGTCTTTAATCTCTCCAAACTTCTCTCTACAGCCTCAATAACTCCCAAATAGGAACAATTTTTGGCTGAGACCTTTGTTGTTAAAAAGATTTCTTTACGGCAATCCTTAATCGCCTCTGCCACTATTCGTTCAGCTCCGCCTTGGGCATATTCTTCCGCAGTATCAATTAAAGTCATTCCATTTTCTATCCCAAATCTTAATGCTTTTACTTCTTCTAATTCCAAACCTTTATTTTCCCCATATGTCCAAGTTCCTTGACCAATTATCGCCACATTTACATTTGTCATTCCAAGATTTCTTTGTATCATTGCGATCCCCTTTAACAACATTTTTATCTGTTAACCTGAACAAAGTGAATCATCCAATCATATTTTATTAATACAATAAGTATAACAAAAATAAACCGCGGCCCCTATTACCACGGTTCACTATTACCTGCGTACTGCAAAAGAGTAATCCATCCTTGTCAGCCAAACAAGCTTGGATTATTTTTTGTTTTCTCTCTTATAATCGACTTAAATTCCATTGTGTTCACGTGAAATGAATCGTTTTAACATGTTTTAAATTCCGATACACGATTTCCCTTTCTGCTGTAACGAGTGTTAGTTGGGAATTCAAGACCTTTTGAAGCAATCCTATTTTTTCACTGCTGTCGCCGCCATCAATAACTACAAGATGATTTTCTAACTTTTTGCACTGATCTTCAAAGCTTCTCGCTAATGGAATGGAGGCAGGTGCTGCTGGAAGGGTCTGATTGATGATGGAATAGGGAGCACTATGTTCAGGATAGGGAATGAGCCATTTAACATGATCCATCGAAATAAACACGGTTTTGAATACAGGTGAGTAAAAGACAAAGTGATTGTTCATGATACTCGTCAAATAGCCGTGAATAGATTTATTACCTGTTACATATACCTCGACAAACCTCCCCTTTGCACTCGTCAATATTCCACGGAATGATATGGAAAGGGAATCAGGTTCAATCGGTTTTTCTGTTGGAGGTTCATACACAATCGAATTTTGTTCCATTGTCACCTCTTTCACCCTCTGAATATGAACGGCTGGAATATAAAGAAACCTTTGACTTCTACCCACATATAAAACAAGGATATCTAATCCCGAATCAACCATAGTCCCAGAGTGAAATTTCCCCCCAGAAATCTCTACTTCTATATTTTTTCCCACTAATTCATTAAACGTCTTCATTTAATTTCTCCTTTATTCGTAACTTCTCTTTACTGCAGTGCTCCGCCAAATAACCATGAAACCCAATAATATAAAACAACTAAAGTAAACAAAGTCGCTGGTGGAATAACAACAAAGGTGATTTTTACATATTCCCACCATGTGATCAAGACTTTTCCTTTTCGAACGATGTGCATCCACATTAGCGTTGCGAGCGTTCCCATTGGCAGTAATAATGACCCCATATCGCTTCCAATCACATTAGCTAAATAGGAGACTTTTAAAGCTAGCGGACTAAGGTCCATATTCATTAACGTAAGCGTTCCGACCATGAGAGCTGGATGATTATTAAAGATGTTAGAGAGAACCGTTAATAGTGCACCCATCATGACACTCGCATGGAGCAGGCTTCCTGATACCATCGGACGCATATAATCAATCAGCAAATTTGTCAAACCAATATTATGCAGCCCGTAAATAATGACATACATGCTAAATGCGAATATGAGAATATCCCATGGGGTTTTCTTCAGCATATCGACAGGTGATACTTTTAAATAAGCCCATCTCCAGCCTAAAAGGACAAGTGATCCTATCACAGCCATTACTGATACAGGTATAGCAAAGTATGATGCGACAAAAAGACTGAGACGTACGGCAAACACGAAAAGAAGGATATTTCGCATAAACCGAGACCGTTGTTTTTCAGAGGAATAAGTCGGACCCGGTTTAAGTGGATGATAGGAGTTTCTAGTCAATCCGAATACTTTAACCGGAACCGTTTTTGGTATTACTTTTTTAAAGCGAAGAAACAGGAGCCCTACAAGTAATAAGAGTCCGAGTGTTGCAGGGACAAACATCATCGCCGTATGCAGCCACAAGTCCATTTCTACTATTTTTAAAGCAATAAGGTTGACGATATTGCTGACACCAATGGGAGCACTTGATGCCGTAGCAATTAAACCACCTGATAATAAATAGGGGATCTTCTGATGATTCTTCAACCCCATATTGTTTAATAACATGACAAGTATCGGAGTCGTGATTAAAATACTTCCATCATTATTGAAGAAAAGTGTCATGAGAAAGCATAAAAGGTTAACGTACCAGAATAAACGAATACCTGACCCCTTTGCTTTCGCTGCGAGCTTTTCTGCTACCCAATTGAAAAACCCAAAACTTTCTAAAACAATCGCCATGACGATGGTTGCCATAATGGTTATGGCTGCACCCGAGATGGTTTCCGTAATAACTCCAAGATCTGTAAGCGAAACACTTCCACTGATTAATACAAATATCGCACCTATTGTGGCAGGAATGGCTTCGTTAATTCCTCTAGGTCTCCACAGAATAAAGATGAGTGTAGCCACAAAAGCTAAAATGGTCATCCAAACCATAGGTTGAATCATTTTTTCCCCTTCCAATCTAGTTAGTTTTCATGATGTTCCATGAGACGACTCTACCTCCTCAGGTGATCCAAGTCCGCTCATGTCCCCCCCTTCCATCTATCCCTGTTGTCAGGTTGTACTTTATTTATATGTATCAGGAAGTGAACACGCATTAGGTTTGTACCCTTTTCCTCTATAAATCCACTGAAATCTATGGACAACTGTCTTTAATGAACCAACCCATGCCTAAGAAATTCAGTAATTTAAGCCAAAAAAAAGAGACAGTCATGAGGAACTCTCATGACTGTCTCAAATTAAAGGGCTACTACCTAAAACATTATAAACTTCTATTTATCAGAGATAAAATATTCCGTAACTCGGTGACAGGCACCTGACCAGGAGCTGATGATTTCTTGGCCGCACCGAATGTCAGAGCAGATCCAAATATTTCACCTGCTAATCGGCTGATAACTCCCTTACCCGCCATAGACATCGTAATAATTGGTGTGTCATTATAATGCTCGTTCATGGTATTTGTTGCATCTAAAAGGGTCAAAACATCCGCTGCGCTTTGTGGCATGACGGCAATTTTTGGAAGATCACCGCCTAATTCTTGAGCCTTGCATAATCGAGATATAATCTCCTCTTTTGCGGGTGTTTCATGAAAATCATGATTTGAAATAATCACATACACATTGTGGTTACGTGCAACCGAAATGAGTGTTTTAATGGATTCTTCATTATTAAACAGCTCGACATCAACGATATCAATCAGACCACTTTCCACCATTACCTTATTTAATTCAAAATAATAGGATGTGCTGACTTCCTTTTCTCCGCCCTCTTTTGCACTCCGGAAAGTGAAAACAAGCGGTGTATCAGGCAGGATAGAACGAATTTCTCTCAGTGCATCTTTAACCTTGTCCAAATCTTCTACATCAGCAAAAAAGTCAACACGCCATTCTACTACATCTAGATCTGTTGTTTTTAGAAAATCTGCTTCCTCTGTTAATTCTGGTATCGTCTTCCCTACCATAGGAACGCAAATTTTCGGAGCTCCTTCGCCAATACTTATCCCCTTTACGGTAACACTTCTTTTCATCTTCTCCACTCCACTCCACTCCACTCGAACCTTTTACTTCGTTTCATGCAACTCCCAAGATAATTTTAAGGTTTCTACAATGCTATCAGCTAAGTCATCCATATTTTGATTGTTTATTTGAATACTTGAGTGAAAGTTATTCGTATAGATTTCTTTTCTTCTATAAAATAACTCTTCGATTTCATCCATTGACTTACCCTGCAGAACTGGACGGCTGTCAATAATTGAACTTAACCTTTTCTTCCAAGCATCCCAGGTGATATCTAAATAAAATACGATACTTGAATTGAGGCATACGTTACGGATTTCTTCTTGAAGGAATGCTCCTCCCCCCACTGAGATAATCTTTAGTTTATAGTGACATAGATTCTGAATTAATTCTTTTTCCTTCTCTCTAAAGGCTTTCTCACCAATTTCAGCAAATATTTTCGGTATTGGCATGTTATATTCTTTTTCAATTTCTTCATCAATATCAATAAAATCACGATAAAGTTTTTTAGCAACCAGCTTTCCAATCGTTGTTTTCCCAGCACCCATAAACCCAATAAAGACAATATTCTTTTCTCTTAATGACAATGTTTTTCATCTCCCACGGACAAATAATATTGATACCATTATAAGCTTTTAATCCTATAAAACCAATCATGGTTAATTTTTAAGCTTAATTGGGAAAATAAGATTATTAGCCATCAAAGAAATTTTAAAATCGGATAAGTCCATTGATATTGTCATCATCGACGAACTTGAGAATGCACCAATGGTCGAGAAACAGTTGTATTATGTTCGCGGTGACGCTTTTTGTTATTTGCGATAAAGAGACACTAACGAAGATAAATCCGGAATACAAACCCCAATAATAAAAAATAGGTCCTATCTATTGGATAGAACCTATTTTTATTGTCTTTATTTATGACAACTTACCCTAATTTTATTTTGTCCTGAGGATCTTCTAGCTTCATATGCTCAAGCTCGAGTCTCATTCTTTCTGTTTCAATTAAATAATTCTGGTGTTTTAGTTTCTCTAATTCAAGTTCCCCCTGAATCATTTTGTATTTTATTTTATTCTGCTTTTGGAAATGGGCCGTCAAAATAGCAATGATTGGAATCGAGAATACCATAATTACTGCAATTGTCCCCGTCATACTACTCACTCCTCTTTTGGTACAAAATATTCTTGCCTTCTAGATCAATAATACCAAATTCTAGAAATAGTTTGTACAGAATTGTCAAAAAATAAAAGCGTGGAAAATGCTATTCCACACTTTTAATTTGTTTCTTAGGTTTATTGAGCAGATGTTTTACGGAATAGACCGGATGGTACAACAGCATCCATGGACCTGAATAACGCATCACCGATTTCATACTTAGCCGATATTTGGGTTTATAACAGTGTACAGAACAATTAGAGCAAGCACTTTTTTCTTCTCCAAATCTACATAGTGAAAGTCTCATATGAGCATAGGTTTTTAAATTCTGACATTCCTTACATAATTCATCAGGTTGTTGATGCTTTCGCCGACAGTACAGCGCAATCATCTTAGTAACCATTTCTTTTTCCTTTAGAATATTTGGACCCGTATTTAACTGCCTTTTCATTGAACGTAAACCCCCTTTAAAAAGATAGATCTACCACCCAAATGTGTTCTTACTTAAAACATATCACAGAATCTCATCATAAATATCACGAATCTTTAACAAATTCCTAACAAGTAACGATCTTTATCTTTTCTAAAAATACTTTCTCTTTGACAAAAGCCTGTATACCTATATATGATAGTAAACAGTGTAAAAGGTTAACACTATATTTGAGTGTGCAATCTTCATTAGAAGGGTGGCTTTATATGACCGGAGATCAACAAAAAAAAATCATCATGTTGATGATCAACATGTTTATAGCAATAGGGAGTTTTGGTATCATTATTCCCATTTTACCATCCTATTTGGAATCCATTAATCAAGGTGGAACTGCTGCAGGACTGTTTATTGCTATTTTTGCAGGAGCACAATTCATCTTTTCCCCGATTGCAGGTAAATGGACAGATCAATATGGCCGCCGAAAGATGATTATCTATGGACTAGCAGGTCTTACTCTTTCGATGTTCATTTTTTACTTCTCTAATTCAATCTGGGTACTTTACGCCTCTCGAGCGGTCGGTGGAATTGGCTGCGCTATGCTTGTACCAGCAATTTTCGCTTATATCGCAGACATTACGACGATGGAGCAACGAGCAAAAGGGAACAGCCTAGTTTCGGCAGCGATGTCTCTTGGGATTGTTGTTGGTCCTGGAATCGGTGGTTTCTTTGCAGGCTTCGGATTGAAATTTCCTATCTTAGTATCCGCACTTGTCTCTCTTGTTTCCGTATTATTTTCTATTCTCCTTTTAAAGGAGAGCAAACCAGCTTCGTCTGGAGAAACTTCAGCAATTCTGACGGATGAGTCAATGACTCGCAAAATTGCCCGCTCAGTAAAAATGCCATATTTTATCCCGCTAATAATTACATTAGTGATGAGTTTCGGATTAATTGCGTACGAATCGGTTATAGGGTTATACCTTGATAATCAATTTCAATCATCTGCGAAAGATATTGCGATAATGGTTACAGCAACAGGAGTTGTCAGTGTTATCGTTCAGCTCTTTGTTGTTGATAGAATTGTGAATCGTTACGGGGAACGTACTGTGTTGAATATATTTATCGCTGTTGCTGCAGCTGGATTTCTATTCTCGTTGTTCGCATCCAGTTACACTTTATTCTTTGTCATTTCACTATTTATTTTCCTATCCACCTCTATTCTCCGTCCGGTGTTGAATACATTGATATCCAAACTCGCAGGGAACGAACAGGGTTTTGCAATGGGAATGAATAATGCTTATATGAGTATCGGTAATGTACTTGGACCGACATTAGCTGGATTGCTTTATGATGTTAAAATCACCTATCCATTTATTTTAGGATTTGTTTTATTAATACTTACCTTATTCATTACCTTTACTTGGCAAAAACGGTCACTTAAAGCAAAAGCAATTATATAGGAAGAAAAGACTGATGCGGCATGAAGCGCATCAGTCTTTTTAATTTGCTCTTTTATATTGATACATTTTCCACTGATAATGAATAAAACAGCCAATGCAAAATCCGAGGATAGCTACAAATGCCGCAGTCGCCACCATAATCGTGAACACATATCCCACTGTATTCCAGCCAAGCAGAAAACCGATGAACCCAGCTCCTAAACAAAATACAGCGATTTTTTGATTAAATTGCTGCTGCTCCCATTCCTCCGGGATATACTCTTCTGGTTTTTTCTTTAGAAAAAGCTTTGCAATATTCATTACGGGATTATATTTAAAAACAATTCCTGATATTCCTGCAAGTAACGGAACAATCAAAAACCATCCTTCAGCAAAAACTAGTGTTAAAACTGCGCTAATAACGATTACCCATTGATTCGTTTTCACTAGCGGTCTTGGGATAGAACGTACTTTATTAGACAAAACAAAACCCACCTTTCTCATTGGAATTATTGGTGATTTATCTTTAAGTTTACCTGCTTTATGCCGTTTTGTATAGCTTTGTTTTATTAAAGGTAGACCCATTTTGTTTTAAAATGTAAGATAAAAGTAAGGGCTTTTACAAGGAGTTGGCATTTGGTGAAAATCAAAAAAATCCTCAATAATAATGCCGTTGTCGTTTCAGACAACAACCAAGAAAAAATAGCGATTGGTGCTGGCATTGCCTTTCAAAAACGGAAAAATGACGTTATTAATCCAAGCAAAATCGAAAAGCTATTTGTTATGAAGGAAAATGAAAAATTCCAACAGCTCTTGCAGCAAATACCCGTAGAGCACTTCTCCATCTCGGAAGAAATCATCTCTTATGCAGAAGAATGTCTTGGATTAAAATTAAACGAGCATGTCCATATTGGTCTTACCGACCACATGTCTTTTGCCATCGAAAGAGCTACACAAGGAATCCATCTTAAAAATAAGCTGTTTGATGAAATAAAAATCCTTTACAAAAAAGAATTTGATATCGGTATGTGGGCCATCAGATATATTGAAAAAAAGACTCATGTTAAAATGCCTGTAGATGAAGCTGCTTATATTGCTTTGCATATACATACTTCAAAGCCCCAAAGCGGCGATATGAAACAAACTTTAAGGCAGACCGCCATCATTGGTGAAATGATTCAAATCATTAAAGATTCACTTCATCTCTCTATAGAGGAAGATAATCTTTCCTACCAGCGGTTAATGACCCATCTTAGATTTACTCTATCCAGACTCCAAGATGAATCACAGCCAATCATGGATGGTGAAATGCTGGCGATGCTTAAGAAAAAATTTGCTGATTCCTACAAAATTTCACAGAAGGTCGCTAAGTTTCTTGCGAAAAACCATAGTATCAAACTTCCGGAACAAGAACTGGGTTACATAACTATACATATTGAGAGAATTAGAAATCGATAAACATAAAAAACCGCTTGGACATATTTGTCCAGGCGGTCTTTTACTAACTACCTTTTTATTTTCCCGTACGGATTTTCATGATTTCATCAGCTACGAATTGTACATTGGTACCAACAATGACTTGTATGCTGTTTTTACCGACAACATTAATCCCCGGTACGCCAGTAGATTTTATTTTCTTCTGATCAACAGCACTCATATCTTTCACTTCTAAGCGTAGACGTGTTACACAATTGTCCACAGATGTTACATTTGCATCTCCGCCTAAGCCTTCATAAATCTTAGCAGCCATTACAGCAAATTTATTTCCTGCTGCAACACCCTCCTCCGTTTCTTCATCAATATCTTCCTCACGACCAGGAGTCATTAAGTTGAATTTTGTAATGATAAAACGGAATAAGAAATAATAGATAAACGCAAATACTAGACCTTGAACAAGTAACATAAATGGTTGATTTGCAATAGGAATCTTTAAACTTAAAACAAAGTCAACTAATCCAGCACTGAAGCCAAATCCTGCTGTCCAATGGAACGCAGCAGCAATCGCTAATGAAAGTCCTGTCAATAGAGCATGAACAAAATATAATGCAGGTGCCACAAACATAAAGGCAAATTCTAGTGGTTCTGTTACCCCTGTAAAGAATGCAGCGAAACCAGCTGCTAACATCAAGGAGGCCACTTGTTTTTTCTTAGTAGATTTTGCTGTATGATACATAGCAAGCGCAGCGGCCGGCAGACCAAACATCATGACTGGGAAGAATCCGGCTTGATACATTCCTGTTATACCCTTTTCTCCCTTACTAGCCCAGAAATTACCGATATCGTTGATCCCAGCGACATCAAACCAGAATACTTGGTTTAATGCATGGTGTAATCCTGTTGGAATTAAAAGTCGGTTAAAAAATCCATAAAGCCCTGCACCCGCAGCACCTAATTCACTGATACCTTTACCAAATGAGATTAGTGCGGTATAAATAACCGGCCATACAAAGAACAGTATTAAAGAAACAGCTAACATAGAAACCGCTGTCATAATTGGAACTAGTCGTTTTCCACTAAAGAATGCTAAGGCATCTGGCAATTTCACATGGCTGAAGCGATTGTACATAATAGAGGCAATCACCCCTGAAAGTATCCCAACAAAAGCATTTTTGATTTTTTCAAAAGCTGGATCAACTGCTGTGGCATCTACTCCTTGCAGCATGGCCACAACATCAGTTGAAAGCAACGTTGTAATGACTAGAAAGGCAACCAACCCACTCAACGCCGAAGAACCATCTTTGTCTTTAGACAAACCTAACGCAACCCCTACGGCAAATAAGATTGGAATATTGTCAATAATCGAACCACCAGCTTTAATTAAGAAAGCAGCAACAGGACTTTCAGCACCCCAGCCGATTGGGTCAATCCAGTACCCGATTCCCATCAATATCGCAGCTGCAGGTAAAACAGCTACTGGCAGCATTAAGGAACGTCCTAGTCTTTGAAGATATTTCATCATTTTTTTATTCCCCCTATTTTTTTACAAACAATTAAAGAGTTGCCTCAAATCTCACTATTACAAGGATTCAATAACTTCATTTCCAGCCTAGAGCAGCTGCAAAAAAATAAATATAAGGGCTTTGTAACTTGAAATTACTAATTATCTATCCTTGTCAGTAAATTGAGTTCACATGACTGGCCAACACTCTACACCCCTATCATTTACAATATTTGAAGTCTACCACCCCCTTTACTAATAAGATATCCTTTAGCAGCCTGAGATTATTACAGTTTTCACCTGAATGGCACCAATTCTACTATTAGAGTTTTTTTAAAAAATAAAAAAGGCATGGGGGTACAATAAAAGGGCAGAAACGCCGCCTTTTTATTTACCACCATGCCTGAAAAATATCAGTAACATGTGATCACTATTTATTTTAATAACACAATTATATCATTAAAACAATAAAACTCAATTGAAAGCGATAACATCTCACAATTTCCTTTGCAATCGTTTTCACAATAGTATATTTTATCAAAATAGAAATACTATTTTAAAAAAACTTTCTTTTCTCTTTTACACTACTAAGATTCCTGTTATATCAATATTGTTAACCCTTATAGGTAGAATTGCCAAAAATAGTTTTTGACAATTGAAAACAATCGAAAGTATTATAATATAATAAAGGGAGGTAGAATTATGTCGAATTATAATAGGCAGAAAATTGTGGATAGTGTCCCTCAGAAAGGTTTCTTCGGACATCCAAAAGGATTATTCACTCTATTCTTCACAGAATTCTGGGAGCGTTTCTCTTACTACGGAATGAGAGCCATCCTAGTCTACTATATGTACTACGAGGTATCAAAAGGCGGATTAGGGCTAGATGAAAACTTAGCTCTTTCCATTATGTCCATTTACGGATCACTCGTTTATATGTCAGGTATTATTGGCGGCTGGTTAGCTGACCGGATTTTCGGTACATCTAGAGCTGTATTCTACGGTGGAGTACTGATTATGCTCGGCCATATTGTTCTTGCGGTACCTGGCAGTGTTGCCATGTTCTTTGTATCCATGGTGTTAATCGTACTTGGAACAGGGATGCTGAAGCCAAATGTTTCTACTGTAGTAGGTGAAATGTACAGCGAAACGGACGACCGTCGTGATGCTGGATTCACTATCTTCTATATGGGTATCAACGCTGGGGCATTCTTATCACCACTAATCGTCGGAAGTGTAATGGATTATAGCTTCCACTTAGGTTTTGGTATTGCTGCTGTTGGTATGTTCCTTGGACTTGTCATGTTTGTACTAACAAAAAAGAAAAATCTTGGTCTTGCAGGCACTACTGTTCCAAACCCACTTTCAGAAACAGAAAAGAAAAAGACCTTTACTATCATCGGATTAGGTGTAGTGGTTCTAGCTGTTTTATCTGCTGTTTTAATTCCAATGGGAGTATTAACATTCTCAAGCTTTATTAATATTGTTACATTCCTAGGTATCTTAATTCCTACTATTTACTTTATCGTTATGTACCGCAGCCCTAAAACTACAACTGTAGAACGTTCACGTATAATTGCTTATATTCCATTATTTATTGCAGCTGTTATGTTCTGGTCGATTCAAGAACAAGGCTCAACAATCCTTGCAAGTTATGCAGACAAACGTACTCAATTAGATTGGATGGGAATCAACATTTCTCCAGCATGGTTCCAATCTTTAAATCCTTTATTTATTATCATCTTTGCACCAATCTTCGCTGGATTATGGGTTAAATTAGGAAAACGTCAGCCAACAATACCACAAAAGTTTTCATTATCCTTATTGTTTGCTGGTTTGTCATTCCTTGTCATTCTTATTCCAGCATACCTTGGAGGCACGGATTCCTTAGTTAGCCCAATGTGGCTTGTTCTAAGTTATTTAATTGTTGTATTTGGTGAATTGTGTATGTCACCTGTAGGGTTATCTGCAACTACAAAATTAGCGCCTGCCGCATTCTCAGCACAAACTATGAGTTTATGGTTTTTAGCAAGTGCTGCAGCCCAAGCCCTTAATGCACAAGTCGTTAAATTTTACTCACCAGAGAATGAAATGGCGTACTTTGGCTTTATCGGTGGTGCAGCTATCGTATTAAGTATTATTCTATTTGTATTAGCTCCGAAAATTCAGGGCCTAATGAAAGGTATTCGTTAATTTTTATGAAAGCAGTATCCCAGCAAAACGGGATACTGCTTTTTTGTTCTCTTGCCAAATTCAATTTAATCGCGTAAGATTAAATCGTACACGATTAAATTGAAAAAATCACTTCTACCATCCACTTTTTTAGGAGGAAATGACAATGACAACGGTATACGACTTTACTGTAAAAATGACGAATGGCCAGGAAAAATCACTAAAGGAGTACGAAGGTAGACCCTTACTAATTGTTAATACCGCCAGCAAATGTGGATTGACACCCCAATTTAAAGGTCTTCAAGAGTTATATGAAAAATACAAGGACCAAGGTTTAGAAATTTTAGGATTCCCGTGTGATCAATTCAATAACCAAGAATTTGATAATATTGATGAAACCACTCAGTTTTGCCAATTAAATTACGGTGTTACCTTTCCAATTTTCGCAAAGATTGATGTAAACGGGGAGAACACAGATCCTTTATTTTCTTTTTTAAAGGAACAGAAAAAAGGGATTCTATCCAAAAATATTAAATGGAACTTCACTAAATTTCTTGTCGACCAGAACGGACAGGTTGTAGAACGCTATGCACCAACAACTGAACCACTGAAAATGGAAAACGATTTAGAAAAGCTACTTTCTTAATTAGGTGGTTTGTATGGAAGACTTTGTGACACTAAAGAAACAACTATGCTTTGCAGTTTATGAAACTGCTGGAGAATTTAATAAGTTATATTCAAGTGTTCTTCAGCCCTTTGGTTTAACCTACCCGCAATATTTAGTCTTAGTGGCTTTATGGGAAAAGGACGGAGTGAGTGTAAAGGAACTCGGAGAGAAATTAAATTTAGGCACTGGCACATTAACTCCAATGGTTGCACGAATGGAAGCGAATGACTGGCTTAGGAAAGAACGCTCTAAAGCAGATGAAAGGAAAGTATTTATCTATTTAGAAGAAAAAGCCCGTGCAGAAAAGCTAACTATTACCAGTAAGGTGGCAGAGGTTATTCAATCCTGTCAGATAGAGCTTGAGGAATATGAGCAGTTGATGAAGCAGTTGAATACTTTACAGAATAAAATGAAAGAACGAAGATTATAACTAACCTTTCCCACCCAAAAAAGCTGTCCATTAAACTTGGACGGCTTTCATTAATTCCACGAAACACTCATACCCAACCCATTTCAAGGAAATAGTAACTATAGTACAGCAGAAGGAGGCTCTTTAGATGATTGATAGAAATAATAACGGTAATAATATGTTACCCTTTATTGGTGTAGACAGTGATGCAAATGGTAATGTGAAATTAAATGAAGATCAATACGAGGTTTATGTGAATGGAGTTTTTGTTGGGAGTAAAACACTAAAAACCCAAGGGGAAGATTTATCCGATATTGACGACTTCTTACGAATCCAAGGATTCAGTGACTTTACCTCTTTCGTTGACGGTGACCATTATATGATTCACGTCGATCATCAAGACAACGATATCTCAAATGCCCTGTCTGTCTACTTTAATAATCGGTAACCATACAATACTATATCTAAGGGAGTCTTTCTTAATGAAAGACTCCCTTTCCTAGGAATTTAAGATAAAAGCCATTAACGACTTATCATCCTTAAAGTTCCAGTCAATAAAAATATCCCTGACGGATTTATGAAAAATGTCTTCAAACCTGCCATATCGGTGAAAGTAACTTTTCTCCAATTCATCTTTAGTGAACCGAAGTTCGTTTTCAAAACCCTTATCAATTAATGCTTTTTCTATTTGAACAAGAATACCTCTTCGTTCAATAAGAAAGATGGATGAGGAAATTGGGCAGGTAATCACTTTATCTGGTACTTTTTCTACCAGCAAGCTGATTCTGGCTACTTCCATTTCTACTCTTTGGATATCAATATCGGGTTTGATTCTCTGACCTGCTTCTGTATCTAAAACAAAAATAAGAATACCTGAGTTATTTGGAAAATTCCAATCATGGTAATATTCTTCCACTTCAACATCTAATGTAATTTGTATAACTCCTTTTATTTCATCCAGCAGGTGGTTAATAATCACGTTTCTTGCATGGTCGACATATTTGCTCTGTCCCTGCTGTAACAGAATATCCTCCATCGGTGATAAAAATCCACCTATATAAGTGACAAGATAATTATGAGATATTGTAGTTTGACAGTTGCGAGGGCCTCTGCCGAATTTTTTTCTTAACAACTTGCTTATGTAACTGCTAATATACTCTTCCTTTTTTACATCAATCAATATGCTTAACTCCTTCGTTTCCATAATTGGAAGGTGGCTGATATCCAATTAGTATGTACGAAAGCAAGCTTTATTAAAATAATGAAATAAAAAACACATTGTATTTTAGGAAGTCCTTCTTACAACATGTTTTTTTCAATTATTTCATTGTATATAACTTGTTAAAGATAAACACAAGATAATTTCTATTCTTTTTATAATCCCACATAATAAACATATCCTCAATCATACGATTAAAGAGGCATTCAAATAGCTCTTTGTTCCTCCAATAACCTTTTTTGATTTCCCACGCCTGATGGAGCAATAATTCCACATTCCCCTTTTCATAAACGATTCTCTCTAGTGGTAACAATACTTCTTTAGATTCAATCGCACAAATATTTTGTGTAAACTTTACAACTTTTAAGCTGGCCGGTTTTTTATAGTAACTTGACCTAACACTCTCTATTAAGGTGAAAAGATTACTTTCGAAACTGTTGTCTATATTCTCCTCATGGTCCGATTGAGAATTATCCAACAAAAGGATTCCGGTATTTCTATCATAATTCCAGTCATGAAAGAAAGAATCAAAAGATATTCCCAAAACCTTTGATACTTCCGGTAAGTATTCCTCGGTTACTGCATCGATTATTGCAGAACGAAAATCCATCGCCAATTCTACCTTTTTCTGTTTAATTAATACTTCCTCAGCCGGGGTAATAAAATTCCTCATATAGACGTAATACCTATCGCCTTTAAAAATAACATTACAGGTTTCTGGACCTTTTCCGAACCTGCGTTTAAGTAATTTACTTAAAGTACTGCTAAGATAGACCAGATTTTCTTGATTTGATTTAATATGTATTCCTCCTAACTAAATTAAAAATGGCCTAACTTCAAAAAGAAGTTAGGCCACGGTTCAGACGACTATAGTAATAGTTTCTTCCATTTACCAGACAGTTTACAAGTATTATTTTTATGTATAATATATGAATACAAAACTAATGACAGCAAGACATTAGACTCTCTTATTTTACCATTATTTTTACTATACTGCAATTATTTAGGTAGCGGTCGGTAATATCACTTCAATACAGGTCCCTTCTGTATTACTGATTATATTAATCCTCCCACGATGCTCCTCAATGATTTCATTGCTCACTTGCATTCCAAGACCCATCCCATTTTCCTTCGTTGTAAAAAATGGTTCATTTATCCGTTTTAATATCTCTGGGGGAATTCCACTTCCATGGTCAATAATTCGAATATGAACGCTTTCATTTAAATGAATGCCTTCCACAATTAGCTTCCCTCCCTCCTTCATTGCTTCAATTGCATTTTTTATATAGTTGATAAACACTTGTTTCATTTGGTTCTCGTCCCCTACTATCGTTACCTCTAAAGCATAGAAGTTTTTTATCACTTCGATATTTTTTAATAGCGTCTGCGACTCCATCAACGTTAGGACTTTGTCTAATAGAGAACGTATATCCAGCTTTTTATAATCAATTTTTGTTGGCTTTGCAAGAACCATTAGTTCCTTTAGAATCATTTCCACACGGTTAATCTCTGATTCCACAATTCTGAAGTACGTCTTTTCTCCTTTATGCTCGCCCATTATTAACTGCATGAAGCCCTTTATTGCGGTAATGGGATTACGAATTTCATGTGCAATCCCAGCGGCTAATTGACCTGCCGCTGCTCGCTTTTCCGTAAGTAACTGTCTTTCCCTCTTAATCAATGTTATATCTTTTAACACTACATAGTTCCCTACTACTTCATTATTAAAAAGAATGGGAAAGGTAGTTACATTAACATCAATCATACTTTCAGGTCTAATATTGATTTTTGAATCAAAATTCATTAGCTGTTCCCGTTGTTTTTCAACGAAGAAGGTTTGCGTTTCACTTAAAGCAGAAGAAATGAAGACTTCACTCAGTTTCTTTTTATTTAGTTCATTTCTAGAGCATTGCAAAAGCTCTTCACAGACCTCATTGACATAAATGATTTGACCAGCCATGTTTACTATAAAGAATGGATCTATTTCTTTTGATAGTACTGAGAAATCCTTATCGACATTCACATCTACATATATTTCAAGTAAGAAGTTTAATCGTTTCAGCTCATCCTTATCCATGTAATCCCTTCCCTCCTATTTTTGGATAAATAAAAAAAGCCAAAATAAGCGTAGTGTCCCTACGTCTTATTTTGGCTTAAATTCTAGCATCTACATATCTAGAAAATCATTACCGATTAATAATGAATGAATCTCAGAATTGAAAATGAATTGTAATTGGTAGATTAGAGCATATATCCCTATATCCACCTTTATTATATACTATTTTAACTAAATTTTCAAATAATAGGAATTTTTATCTATTTACGCTAATTTCCTTCTGAAACATAAACTTTTCAATATTGGAAACACTACTTTTAGTCTCTTCCAAAAAGGAGAAGAATTATGTTTAACTTTTTTAAAAATTCCGAGAAAGAAAGTTTAGACAAGATTTTGGCAAAATCTGCTGATTTTAAATGCCTTGAGTATTATAACAATAAATCAAACATCTCTTTTACTTTGAAATTCTTAGCCACTCTTGTTGATGAGAAAACAATTCAAGATAGTGTTCTACCCTATTTATTGGAAGGAAATTTCAAACAAATAGAAGATGTCAAACAAATCGTTCCCCTCCCTGATATTAAACTCTCAGAGGATATCTCGCAGATTGAAGATATGATATTTAACGGTTCAGTCCTATTAACGGTTAACGGTAAAGATAACAAGTTTTGCTTTTTGGGAGCAAAGAAGGAAATCGGTCGAAATATAAGCCTTCCAGAAGTTGAATTCAGTGTAATCGGACCTAAGGAATCCTTTGTAGAATCGCTAGATCAAAATCTAAATCTGATTAGAAAAAGAATCCCTGTTAAAGAACTGGTCATTGAAAAAAAAACGGTCGGAACACTTTCAAAGACAAAAGTAGCGATTCTTTATATAGATGGGATTACTAATACCGAGAATGTAAATACGGTCCGACAGCGAATTGAAGGTATTGAATTTGATGAGATTACAGATAGCTCTTATATCGTGCAAATTATTTCTGATAATCAAAATTCGCCATTTCCACAGCTTCTAGATACAGAGCGGCCAGACCGAATTTCTGCCATCCTGGCAGAAGGAAAAGTAGCAATTTTTGTCGATGGTTCACCACACGCATTAATTGGTCCTACTACACTAGTCGAATTTTTCAGCTCATTTGAGGATTATTATTTAAACTGGATTCTATCTTCCTTCTTCCGCTTGATTCGTCTATTTGCTGTTGTGTTTTCTATTCTGGTTACACCTGTATATGTAGCAACACTGAGTTATCATTATGAATTAATACCACAGGATCTAATGAGTACCTTAGTAGCTTCTCGAAGGGCTATTCCTTTCCCCCCTATTTTGGAAGCTTTATTTCTAGAATTAACGATTGAACTTTTACGAGAAGCCGGGGCTAGACTACCCACAAAGGTTGGTCAGACCATCGGTATCGTAGGCGGGATTGTTATTGGGACGGCTAGCGTTGAAGCTGGTCTCACGAGTAACATTCTATTAATTTTCATTGCATTAGCAGCACTTGCTTCCTTTACAACCCCTGTATACAGAATAGGTAACACGATTCGATTACTGCGCTTTCCCTTTTTACTTTTTGCGGAAGTTTGGGGACTTCTTGGAATAATAGTCTGCTTTTGTTTTTTATTGACCCATCTTATTCGTCTTACTTCATTAGGAAGGCCATATTTAGAGCCTTTGTACCCTCCTAGGATGCAAGACCTAAAGGATGCTTTTATACGGTTATCTTTTGATAAACAAAGAAAACGACCCTTCCTGCTGAATACAAAGGAACCCTACCGTTTTCCCAAAAAAGCTAAAAAGGAAAAGAAAGATATAGAAGATGAATAGAGGGACCATTATGAACGCTAACGTTCCAGACAGTAAAAAAATATCTCCTTTTCTCGTATTTTTTCTAATTCATACCATGCAGACAGGAGTAGGTATTCTGGGATTTCAAAGATTTATTGCTAAAACCGCAGGATATGATGCTTGGATGTCCATCATTCTATCGGGGTTAGTGGTCCATATACTTTTGTGGATGATGTTTAAAATGCTAAAAATAGCAAATGGCGATATGACTTCGATTCATACATTGATACTTGGAAAAAAAATCGGGAAAATCCTTAGCAGCCTTTTTATTCTTTACTTTAGTTTATATACCGTTACTATTCTTCGCAGCTATATAGAAGTGATTCAAGTATGGATGTTTCCGGAACTAAAAACTTTTTGGTTTGCCCTTGCGTTTCTAATATTAGTTATCTATATTGTGTTTGGTGGTTTTAGGACGGTAGCAGGAATTGCCTTTTTTTCAATCGTTTTGCCATTCTATATTGCGGTACTGTTTATTATTACCATTCAGTATTCTGACTTTACCAATCTCCTTCCCATTTTCGATCATTCAGTTAAGGAGATACTACTTGGTAGTCGTGATATGACATTTACCGTCTTAGGATTTGAAACCTTATTATTTTTTTATCCGTTTATACAAAATCCAGAAAAGAGTAAGAAGTGGGCTCACCTTGGTGCATTATACACAACAATGATTTGTATTTATTTGGCTATTCTAGCCTTTGGCTTTTTTTCGGAAGCACAATTACAAAAAAACCTATGGCCAACATTAACCATGTGGAAAATTATTAAATTACCATTCGTTGAACGCTTTGAATATATCGGCATTGCAAACTGGGGCATAGTGATATTACCCAATTTATGTATTTGTTTATGGTGTGCAAGTCGATTAGCTAAACGGATTTTTTCCATTCGTCAAAAAACTTCGATTCCGGTCATTGCAACACTTTGTTTAATAGCCACCAGTTTGCTATCAACAAGAGACCAAATTAATATCGTGACTGATTTTACTGCAAAGGTTGGTTTTTATTTCAATACCATTTACATTCCTTTATTGTTTGCAGGTACATTAATAGCAAAGAAGGTGAGAAATCGTGAGACGCACTCTTAAATTGATTGCTTCTGTTTTCCTAGCCTCCATTCTAAATGGCTGTGTCCAAAAAGAAGTATTAGATGATATTACGTTAATTGAAGGTATAGGCTTTGACTATATCGATAGCAAAAACATTCTTGGAACAATTGTTATCCCTGTTTACCTGCCTAAACAGGCACCTAAAAACATCACCTTCTCAGCAAAAGCTGAGATAAAAAAAAGTATGCTGCAGGATATTCAACGACAAACAGCTGACCCGCTAGTAACCGGAAGCCTTGCGGTGGTTTTATTTAGTAAGACATTAACTGAAAAAGTAGGAATTCTTCCATTGGTTGACCCCTTTCAGAGGGATCCCG
Source organism: Neobacillus niacini (assembly GCF_023715415.1). Taxonomy (GTDB): domain Bacteria; phylum Bacillota; class Bacilli; order Bacillales; family Cytobacillaceae; genus Neobacillus; species Neobacillus niacini_C. Next base: position 138,277 of record NZ_JAMBOB010000008.1, on the reverse strand, counting down.
GAGTGGGGTCCGGTCTCTATTTAGCTGTGGTGGATGGAGAAACAAAGGAATTACTTGGAGGCAACTATGGAATAAGAGGAAATGCCACTTATATTTCAAATCTGATGAACCATAATATTAAAAATGAAGATCTGCCACAAACAAATCTTCAATGGTTTCTTGCTGATTTTTATCAAGAGGGAAAAACACCTTTCATACCGCAGATAAAACAAATTGGAAAGGATAAATTAAAAATCACTGGGATTTCGCTTCTCAAATATGGAAAAATGGTTGATTTTATTGAAGCGGAGGATATGTTTTTTTTCAAGCTGCTAGTAGACAAATACAGCGAAGGCTTACACAGAGTTAAAATAGAAAGTGGTGAAGCAGCTGTCCGAAGCATTCGTTCTTCCCACAATTTTGAATTGACGAAAAGAAATCCAATGGAAATCACGATTCATATAAAAGTTGATGGAATCATCAATGAATTTACAGGTCAAGAGCTTACTCCAAAGAATATCCAAGAATTAAAACAACAATTCTCAAAGGACATTCAGAAAGAATCCCTTAAATTGGTACAGCGTTTTATAGGTAAACAAATAGACCCAATAGGAATAGGTCATTATGTAAAAACACAGACCAGAAATTTCGACTTCAATAATTGGCGAGAAAATCAATATAAAGATATTGTCGTAAAGATAAAACCGGATGTCAAAATCTCAGAATCGGGTGTAATAGAATAAAGAAAAAGCAAGTAGAATCGTCTAAAGTTAGACATAATCTACTTGCTTATAACACTTATACGATTCCAGTTAAAAGATATACAGCTATGATAAAGAACGCTGCAATTGTTTTAATAATCGTGATTGCAAAGATATCTCGGTAGGATTGCTTATGCGTCAACCCTGTAATGGCCAATAAGGTAATAACCGCCCCGTTATGCGGCAGTGTATCCATACCACCGGAAGCCATAGAGATGACACGGTGCATGACCTCGAGAGGAATATCAAATTGATTAGCTAGTTCAATGTATTTTTCTGACATCATCCCAAGCGTGATGGCAATACCGGCAGACGCTGATCCAGAGATAGCAGAAAGAATATTGGTGGTAACAGCCCCATTTAGCAATGGATGACCAAATACTTTGGCAATCCCATCTCTTGCGATAGAGAAACCAGGTAAATTTGAAATAACTGCTCCAAATCCATATTCTGTTGCTGAGTTCATAATAGCAAGCAACGCGCCTGCTACTCCGACTTTCATTCCATCTTTGAAATTCATCATAACTGGTTTACGGTTATAAAGAATCGTAGCGATAATACCGACTAAAAGTGCAATCTCAACCGACCAAATACCAATAACCTTTGAGGTTTCAATGCTAGGAAAACTCATTCCAATTGCTTCGAAGTCGAAACCATTTGGATACCATTTTGGAATTACCGTTGTTAATACTTTGTTTAAAACTGCTACTAATAGGACAGGAACAAAAGCAAAAATCTTTCGGCCGATACTTTCTTGTTCCTCTAAATTAATGGTTACTTCATTGTCATCCTTAATGGTACCAAAGCTGTCATAACCTTCCCCAGCTTTTTCTGCTTTAATACGGCGAGAGTTCAAATACCACATTCCAAGTATAAAGATAAAAATAGCTCCGATAATCCCAAGCGTAGGTGCAGCATAAAGATTTGTTTTAAAGAAGCTTGTTGGAATGACGTTTTGTACTTGCGGCGAACCAGGTAATGCATCCATTGTAAAAGTGAATGAACCAAGTGCAATTGTACCTGGAATTAAACGCTTTGGAATATTCGATTCTCTGAAAAGATGCGCAGCAAATGGATAAACTGCGAATGCTACCACCACTAAGCTAATTCCACTATAGGTTAAGATAGCGGCAAGTAAAACGATGGCTAACATTCCTCTTTTTTGACCAACAACTTGGACAATCGTAGAAGCAATTGTTTTGGCAAGTCCGGACATTTCTACTACCTTACCAAAAATCGCTCCTAATAAGAAGATTGGAAAATAAAGCTGTATGTACTCAACCATTTTCCCCATAAATACATTCGAGTAAAATGGTAGAATCCATCCTGGTTCGGTTAAAAGTACGGCAAATAGCGCACAAATAGGTGCAAAAATGATAACGGTGAATCCTCGATATGCGATAAACATCAGCATTCCGAGTGCTAATAGTATAATGACTAATTCCATGATATTTCTCCTCTACCCCTAGGATGCATAACTCTACATGAAGGACTACTTGAATAAATCTTAAAGCGTTTCCAAACCTATCAATTTGTTAGTGAAGCAAGATATCGAGTTCTCACTTCACTAAACTTTTAATTGTATTCTTGTCCCTCATTAAATCTACTAATCTATTTTCTATTAGCGATTCTTATTTTTAGCAATTTCCGCAGCAACTTCAACAATCATATCCTCTTGACCGCCAACCACTTTACGTTTGCCAAGTTCGATTAAAATATCACGAGAATCTACGCCATACTTTTGAGCCGCACGTTTTGAATGCAAGGCAAAGCTTGAGTAAACACCCGCATAGCCTAGTGTGAGGCTGTCTTTTGTAATTTCTTGCGGCACTGGTAATAATGGCGCAATGATGTCTTCGGCTAGATCCATCATTTTATATAAATCTACCCCAGTTTTAATTCCCATCCGTTCACAAACGGCTACTAATACTTCTGTTTGCGTGTTACCGGCACCGGCACCTAAGCAACGAACACTTCCGTCAATACGGGTAGCTCCTTCTTCAATTGCTACAAGTGTATTCGCCATCGCAAGCGATAAATTGTTATGAGCGTGGAAACCAATGTTGATGCCTACAGATTGCTTAAGCGCACGAATCCGTTCACGAACTTGACCTGGAAGCAGATATCCTGCTGAGTCTACAACATAGACTGTATCTGCACCATAGCTTTCCATTAACTTCGCTTGTTCCACTAATTTGTCAACTGGAGCCATATGGTTCATCATTAAGAATCCAACCGTTTCCATCCCCAGTTCTTTTGCATAAGCAATATGCTGTGGAGCCACATCCGCTTCTGTAACATGTGTTGCGATACGAGCCATCTTTGCTCCTAAATTAGCTGCTTCTTTCAAATCATGCAATGTGCCGATACCTGGCAATAAGAGGACGGCAACTTTGGACTTATCTGCAACAGAAACCGCTGCTTCAATTAATTCCATTTCATTTGTGTGTGAAAGTCCATATTGTAATGAAGAACCTGCTAAACCGTCACCATGAGACACTTCGATGAATGGAACGTTCGCATCATTCAATGCTTTCGCTACTTTTAGCACTTGATCTACGGTAAATTGGTGAGAGACTGCATGACTTCCATCTCGTAAGGCAACCTCAGTGATTAAAATATCTCTTTCGTTTGTCATTATTTTCCCCTTTCTACAGCTTAAACTGTTTCTTTCTTTAATAGATTTTTAGCAAACTCTTCAGCAATTTTCACACCAGCTGCTGTCATAATATCAAGGTTTCCTGAGTATTTAGGCAGGTAATCACCGGCTCCCTCAACTTGAATAAAGATGGTTACTTTATTTCCTTCAAAGATCGGTTCCGTACGGAGCTGATAGCCTGGAACATAGGATTGAACAACTTCTGTCATTTCAGCAATGGATTTTCTAATACCCTCTTCGTCCATTTTTCCTTCTTCTACAAGGGTATAAACGGTATCACGCATCATAATTGGAGGCTCAGCAGGGTTTAGTATCATGATTGCCTTCCCTTTTTTCGCTCCACCGACTACTTCAATCGCACGTGAAGTTGTTTCGGTAAATTCATCGATATTCGCACGAGTACCCGGGCCAGCACTTTTACTTGAAATGGTCGCAACGATTTCAGCATACTCTACTGGACTTACAGTGTTTACAGCATGAACCATTGGGATGGTTGCCTGTCCGCCACATGTAATCAAATTGATATTATCCTTTTCTAAATGCTCGTCAATATTAACAGCCGCACATACATATGGACCAACAGCTGCAGGAGTCATATCAATTACTTTAATCCCCGCTTCTTTTAACACCTTTGCATTATAAAGATGAGCTTTTGCAGAAGTTGCATCAAAAACGATATCCGCTTTTAGTTCAGGATCTGCTAGAAATCCATCAATCCCAGTCGCAACCCCTGCATATCCCATTTCCCTCGCACGGCGTAAACCGTCCGATTGCGGGTCAATCCCAATTACTGCGGTCAATTCTAAAATTTGCGAACGACCAAGCTTAATCATTAAATCTGTACCAATGTTACCTGAGCCAAGAACAGCAACTTTAACTTTTGACAAAATAATTCTCCTCCTAATGATTACTTTATTTTTGTATGTTTTTTTACTCTAGCTTCTTATTAAACGATATTACCTTTATAACCTAATGATTTTGAAATCTCAGATGCAGCCCTCTTAATCCCCGCTATGACTTTAGGAAGCATTTCTTCATCCAGTCTCATTTTAGGAGCTGCACAGCTAATTGAAGCGATTACATTTCCTTTATGATTGAAGATTGGTGCGGCGATACATTTCAGCCCTAACTCAATTTCTTCATCATCGACAGCATATCCAGTCTCTCGGACAGAAACTAAATGTTTCTTAATTTCATTCACATCTGTCATCGTGTACTCTGTAAATGCATTTAAACTTGCTTGTGATAACAGCCTATCCGCCTCATTTTCACTTAAATGGGCAAGTATTGCCTTCCCCACACCTGTACAGTGAACGGGCGCTCTTTTTCCAATATGGGAGTAAATTGTCAGAGCTCTTGGCCCTTCTACCTTTTCAATATAAACAACTTCATCACGCTGTAATGTAACTAAGTGAACGGTTTCATTTAATTCATTCGCCAAATCTCTAATAATAGGTCTTGCTATGTTTCCAATATCGAGATGTTTACCCACAAAGTTACCTAGTGTGAAAAGTTTAATCCCCAGCTTATACTTCAAATCCTCTGAGTTTTGCTGCAAGTAACCTCTATGTTCCAAAGTCTTGATAATTCCATGAACGGTGCTTTTTGATAAATTAAGCTTTTCGCTAATTTCCTTAACACTAAGTTCTGGATTTGTGGCCAAAAATAATTCAAGGACATCAGCTGCTCTTTCAATCGATTGAATCAAACGTTCAGACATCGTCTTCCTTCTTTCATTCGCCATTGTCGAACGGCGTTCGTAAATATTTAATCGATACATTTATCCTACCTCGCAACTACTAGTATGTCAATAAAATTGAATTCATTATTCTTAAAAAAGTCTCTGCATTTCTATCCCAAAATATAAAAAGAGCCCATTCTTATTAGAATGAGCTCTTTAGCGTTTAGAAAATATTAAATGACTTCAAACTGTTTAAAACCAGTTTGGTCTGGGATAAAATCCAGTTTTTTATTACGAAAATAATGACATTCGCCATTGTCGATGATGAAATTCAAGCCTTCTTTTACTATCTGACTATCATTTTCTTGAACAGATTCTTCTACTGTTACTTTCACCTTCATAAAACAACTTTTACGCATTTGTAATCGGATAAACTTAGCCGAATCTGATAATTCCAAGCGGTTTTGTATTTCAGATTTTGCTGCCTCTGTTACAATAAACACCGTATGCCCACCTTTCACTCTACAGATTGAAAAAACTACCCAGTAAATAAGAGATCCATTTGGTTTGGGGATGAATTCGAATATTTTCTAGTAAACCTTTAATAATTGCTCTGCCAAATGTTTGTTCATGCAGCTGCTCTTTTAATAAGACCAAAGATTCCTTTTCAACTGACTCGTCCATTTCTTCTATTGCTTGATTGATCAGAAGGAGAATCTGATCTTTTGTTAATTTCTCTAATCCTGGCTCCTCAAAAACCTCAATCAGCCCTTTTGAAATAAAAGGAACTGTGGAATTTCTTGCTAGGAGATTTGTTTTTTCCACTAATGAAGTCGACAACAAATCCAAATCTAATGGTACATTATAAAATAAAAATAGCTGGGAATACATACTCATAAAGCCCTTGATACAAAATACTAAATCATATTTTATCTCTTTTACTTTATCATCTCCATACAAATGCTCCACCATCGAAAGAATGGTTTTATCCATTAATCTGTCGTAATAACGCATTTTCACGATGAAATCCTGATTAAATGAACGAGACTGCTCCTTGATTAAGATTTTCCCAAAATCAGAATGCTTTTGAAATGAGTTGAATATCGCATAATAAAATTTATATAGAAGATTTTCTTCCTCTCTCTCACTTCTGACTAGATAGTCAATTTCAGAGGTAAATTGAATCATAAAGTGATCGATTATCTCGATGATTAATTCATCTTTCGACTTAAAAGATAGATAAAATGCACCTTTGGAAATGCCGCAATGTTCTGTTATTTGCTGGACAGATGTAGCCTCAAAACCCTGTTTAGCAAAGAGCTCGATTGCCTTTTCCATAATTAATTGTTTTTTCATCGTTTATTGTTCACTCCTAGGCTCAATCATTGACAGATGACCGGTTAGTCAGTATTATAAATAAATGGGTTAGATAAGTCAATTAAGGGTAGGTGTAAGTGTGAAAGGTTTAGTTAACTTTGTTCTAGGAAACAAACTAGCAGTATGGTTACTTACAATCATTATTACGGTATCTGGTATTTATTCAGGTACTAAAATGAATATGGAGACCATTCCAGATATTTCAATACCATACTTAATGGTAATGGACGTATATCCTGGGGCAACTCCAGAGCAAGTAATGGAAGATGTCTCCAAACCTTTAGAAAAAGCAATAGAAAACTTAAAAGGTGTAAAATCCGTTTATTCCAACTCAAATGCGAACATGGCTAGTATTCAAGTGGAATATGAATACGGTGAAGATATGGACGAAGCAAATCGCGCATTAAAATCTGCTTTAGAGGCCGTTAAGCTGCCAGAAAATGCACAAGAACCAATTATTACAGCCATTAGCATGAATATGATGCCGGTTATGGCACTTAGTATAAGCAGTACAACTGAGGATATCGTAGAATTAACATCCACCGTTGAAGACATTATTCTTCCAAAAATCGAGAAGATTGATGGTGTTGCCTCCGCAACCATTACTGGTCAACATATCGAAGAAGTTGAGTTAACGTATGACGAAGCAAAGATGGCTCAATATGGTTTAAAGGAAGATACTGTCAAACAAATGATCCAAGCAAGTGACCTAGCAGTTTCATTAGGTCTTTACGAATTTGAAGCGGGCGAACAAGCAGTAGCAATCGATGGAAAGTTCATGACCGCTGATGAATTAAAGGAAATGCTTATTCCTGTAACACCATCAGCAGAGCAGCCTTCTCCATTTGTGAAGCTTAGCGACATCGCTGAGATTAAAGTAGTTGGTAAAGTACAATCGATTTCACGTACAAATGGTGAAAATGCGATTGCCATTCAAATTGTTAAAGGCCAAGAAGCAAACACTGTAGATGTTGTAAACAGTGTGAAGGATTTAGTCGATGAACAAAAGGAAAAAATCGATGGTCTTGTCATCGATGTATCACTCGACCAAGGTGCACCAATCGAAGAATCGGTTAAAACGATGGTGGAAAAAGCACTATTTGGTGGTTTAATTGCCGTTTTAATTATTCTTTTATTCCTACGTGATATTAAATCAACCATTATATCAATCGTTTCGATTCCAGTTTCTATTTTCATGGCATTCTTGCTGCTTAATTGGATGGAGATTACGCTCAATATTATGACGCTCGGTGCCGTTACGGTTGCCATCGGCCGTGTAATCGATGACTCAATCGTAGTAGTTGAAAATATCTATCGACGCCTTCATTTAAAAGAAGAAAAATTAACAGGTCGTGCACTTGTTCGTGAAGCTACAATTGAAATGTTCAAACCAATCCTGTCATCAACATTAGTAACGGTTGCAGTATTTGCACCTCTTATCTTCGTTGGCGGTATGGTCGGTGAGCTATTCATGCCGTTCGCACTAACGATGACATTTGCTCTTGGTGCTTCATTAATTGTTGCGATTACCATCGTTCCTGCATTGTCACACTTCTTATTTAAGAAAAAATTATACAGCGAAAAAACTGAAAGCAGCCATAAAGAAGTTGGTAAGTTAGCGAACTGGTACAAAGGCATCCTAAGATGGACACTGAACCATAAAGTGATTACCTCCGTTATTGCGGTTGTGTTGTTAGCAGGCAGTTTGGCATTAACACCATTAATCGGTTTTAGCTTTATGGGCAGTGAAGAAGAAAAGGTTATGTACTTAACGTACACACCAAAAGCAGGTGAGCTAAAGGATGAAACATTAGCAAACGTTGAAGCAGTTGAAGAAGAAATGCTAAAACGTGGGGATATCGACATTGTTCAGATATCTATTACCGAAAGTGGAGATCCGATGGCTGCGATGATGGGCGGCGGCGGTGATGGTGCGCTAATGTACCTTATCTTTGACCCTGAAATGGAAAACTTCCCTGAAGTTCGTGAAGAAATTGAAGAATATGTGTTTAACATCGGACAATCCGGCGAATGGAAGAGTCAAAACTTCGCTGCTATGTCGATGTCAACAAATGAAGTTAGCTACACGTTCTACAGTGAAGATTTAGATAAACTAAATGAAGCTGTAAAAATGGTAGAAGGCGTTATGGGTAAAAATGACCGCTTAGAAGATGTTTCTTCAAGTGCTGAGGAAGCATACGTTGAGTATACATTCAAAGTAGAACAAGATGAATTACTGCAATATGGTTTAACAACTGGTCAAATCGTCATGATGTTAAACCCAACCAAAACACAAGATGTATTAACAACGGTTGAAAAGGATGGTAATGAATTAGAAGTTATCGTTCAGCAGGAACAAGCTGCTCAACCAAAATCTATTGACGATATTTTAGCAACACCAGTACCGACAGCACTTGGTACGACGATGCCGCTTTCAGAATTAGTAACAGTTGAAAAAGGCACAACGCTAAATACCCTTGCCCGCAGCAAAGGTGAATACTATGCAACAGTTTCAGGAAAAATTCTTGATGAGGATATTTCTAAAGCAACAGCTGAGGTAGATAAAGAAATAGATAAATTAGATTTACCGAAAGGTGTTACCATTGGTGTTGCCGGTGTTCAGGCAGATATGACGGAAACATTCACACAGCTTGGAATGGCTATGCTTGCGGCGATTGCAATTGTATACTTTATCCTAGTTGTAACCTTCCGTGAAGGTGTCGCACCGTTTGCCATCCTATTCTCATTACCATTTGCCGTTATCGGTTCATTTGTCGGTTTATTAATCGCAGGTGAAACCATTTCCGTATCTGTCATGATGGGTCTGTTGATGTTAATCGGTATCGTTGTGACGAATGCAATTGTACTCGTAGATAGAATTATTCATATGGAACGTGACGGTATGACGATGCGTGAAGCTGTACTAGAAGCTGGTGCAACCCGTCTGCGTCCAATCCTAATGACCGCTATTGCAACAATTGGTGCCTTAATCCCATTAGCCATTGGCTCAGGCGGCGGCGGATTAATCTCGAAGGGTCTTGGTATTACCGTAATCGGCGGTTTAGCAAGTTCAACATTATTAACACTAATTGTTGTCCCAATTGTCTATGAAGTGTTATCGAAGATGTTCAAGAAAAATCGTAAAGATATAGTAGAAGACTAACAAAAAACCCCTACAAGTCTTACAACTTGTAGGGGTTTTTTTCCATATCATTTCTGCTGTTTTCCTTTGCTAGACCAATTACATCCTTCAAGTCATCCTGTACGCTTTCCTTAGCTAGAGGGACATTTGAGCGATACGCTGCTCTGACAATAATATGTCCAGCCACAGGTGCAGTAAGAAATACAAAGAATATACCCAGAAATAAACGAATACTAAAAAATCCTTCTAGCACGAAAAAAAGGAAAGTTCCTACAAGCGTAAATAGAACGCCCATCGTTGACCCTTTTGAAAGTGCATGAGAACGGGTATATATATCAGGGAGACGAATTAATCCGACTGCACTTAAAAAGCTAAAGATGGTACCAATCAAAATCAATAAAACCGCAATGTGTTCACTCGGAATTATTACGCTCAATGACCACACCTCTTTCTATATATCTCGCAAAGGCAATTGTCCCGATAAAGGAAAGGATTCCAATTAATAAAATAACTTCAAAAAAACCAGTACTTCTTATAAATACCGAAAAAATAGCAACTCCAGAAATGATATTAATTCCTAATGCATCCAGCGCCTGAATTCGATCCGGCGCAGAAGGTCCTTTTACCAAACGAAATATAGTTGCAAAAATAGCAAAACTAAGAAATACTAATGAACAAATTAAAATCCCCTGTATCATGCCCGTGTCACCTTCTTTATAGCCTTTTCAAACTTAATTTTAGATTGGAGGGCTGCATTGCTTGATTCTGGGATATCCATTGCATGGATATAAAACTTCTTACTATTTGAAGAGACTTCAATTACCACAGACCCAGGGGTCAGGGTTAACAGAAGGGCTAGTAAGGTAACCTCCAGATCCCCTTCTAACTCAGTTTCCAAAGTAAAAATACCTGGAGTAATATTGATTTTTGGACGAAGTATCTGTCTAATCACTAATATACTTGATGTAAACAATTCATAAATAAACACAATAAAAAGTTGAAAGATAGCAAGTAATGTGACCAAATAGAATTTAGTAGGAAGATATCTGCGTAATATATAGAGCACCAATAAACCAAATAGGTAACCGCTAAAGAATGTTAATACACTCCAATCATCCTGAAGAAACATCCAGATTACACCAATTAATAAGTTAACTAATACTTGCATGGGCATTGGTATCACCCCTTTTCATTAATCAAAATAACACTTTTGATCTATTGACTAAGATTGCCACCCAAGACAGCTTCAATATATATACTTGGATTCATTAAGCCTTCTACCGCCATATCAACGTACTCATGAATTCCTTGTGCACCTAATCCGAGCGCAATCGTTATGATGGTAAGGATACCTATTGGTAACATTAACCCCTTTGTTGTCCCTTTCTCTTTCTCCTCTGTTAAGTCGGTATACCCCCAAAAGACATTCATAAAGATTTTCATGATCGAATACAGGACCATAAGGCTGGTAAACAATCCAATTCCACCCAGCCATAAGTAGCCAGCTTCAAAGGTTCCCTCTGTTATGAAAATTTTACCTAGGAAGCCGCTTAACGGCGGAATCCCTGACAGTGACAATGCTGCAATAAAGAACATCCATCCTAATCCTGGGTGCAAGCGGATAAGACCGCTTATTTCTTTCAGCTTACTCGTACCAGTAAGATGTATGATTGTTCCTCCTAAAAGGAAAATCAGCGCCTTCACAACCATATCGTGAATCAGATAGTAGAGAGACCCCGTCATCCCTTCTGTTGTATAGGACGCAACCCCTGCTAAAATAAATCCCACACCTACAACTACGTTATAGGTTAATATTCTTTTAATATCCCAAAAAGCGACTGCCCCAATTGCTCCTAATAGCATCGTTGCCGCAGCCAATATTCCGATAAATAAATGCGTCACCTCTGGCTCATGATAAAAGACCAGTGTAAAAACTCTGATAATGGCATAGATTCCTACCTTCGTTAACAAAGCGGCAAAAATAGCGGAAATCGCTGTTGGAGGAGCACTGTAGGAGCCTGGCAGCCAAAAGAAGAGAAAAAGCCCTGCTTTTAAACTAAATACAATTAAAAATAAAATGGCAACTGTAGTCATGAGACCCTCTTGTCCAATCTCGGCTACACGAATCGAGAGGTGTGCAAAATTCAGTGTGCCGGTCATTGCATAAAGGAATGCGATAGCAACTAGAAAAAGGAAGGAGGAGATGATGTTAATCAATATATATTTTATAGATTCGCTTAGCTGAATTTTCGTACCTCCCAGTGAAATCAACACATACGATGAAACCAACATCACCTCGAAGCAAACAAATAAATTAAAAATATCACCGGTGATAAAGGAACCATTAACCCCTGTAATTAAAAACAAAAAGAGCGGGTAAAAGTAGTTGGCTTCTCTCTCTTTTCCAATGGAGTGAAAAGCATATAGTAAACAACAAAGTGAGACGATGCTTGTCACAAGAATCAGTAATGCTGAAAACATATCAGCCACCATACTTACCCCAAAGGGAGCTTTCCAGCCGCCTAAATGAAGAGTTTGAATCCCGTTCGTATGAATTTGAGTGATTAGTAATATTGTCGAAATGCTTATCGCTATTGTAGATAAAACACTAAAAAATCTTTGCAATTTTATATTTTTTCTAAAGATCACCATAATCATTCCCGCTATAATGGGGATAATGATTGGCAAAATGACCAAATTATTCATCCTTAATACCTCTCAATTGTTCCGTATCATCCGTGCCTAACACTTTATAAGCACGATAACTCAGCACTAAAAAAAGAGCTGTTGTTGCAAAATTAATTACGATTGCTGTTAATAAAAGGGCTTGTGGTAATGAATCTGCATAGGTTAGATTCTTTATTCCTAAGAGCGGCGGCCCTCCCTTTTTTAACCCTCCCATCGTGATAATCAGTAAATTGACACCATGACCTAGAATCGAGGTCCCCAAAATGATTCTTAATAAGGTTTTCGTCAAAATCAAGTAAACTCCAATGGCAAATAATAGACCAACAAGGATAGACATTAACGTTTCCATTATCGATCATCACCAATACTCATTATTATCGTCATAGATGTTCCAATAACCGCTAAAGCTACCCCTACATCAAAAATCACTGCTGTAGCAAGCTCTGTCTTCCCGAATATCGGCAACTCAAAGTAGCCAAATGATTGAGATAAAAAGGGAGCATCTAGAACCATCGCACCTACTCCCGTCAAAACAGCAATTAACACACCTACTGCAGCCACCACTTTAAAATCGACGGGAATATTATGACGAACCGTTTCCATATCAAATGTTAAAAACATCAGGATTAAGCCTGAAGCAAAGACCAAGCCACCGATAAATCCACCACCGGGAAAATGATGTCCTGAGATAAAAAGATTAATGGCAAACGTAAAAATAATCACGACTGCCACTTTTGTTACACTTCGAATGATAACATCATTTGGCTTCTTCATTTTTATCCCCCCCGCCAAGTCTAACCTTGATTAATGTATACACACCAATACCAGCGATACATAAAACGAGAATCTCAAGCATCGTATCAATACCGCGAAAATCCACGAGGATTGAGTTTACAATATTTTTTGCGCCTGCTAATTCATAGGAATTCTCATAAAAGCTTGAAATCGATTCAAATAAACGGTTGCCATTTGCCGATAAAGCAACAAGTGTAACAACGACACCAACCCCAATGGAGATGACCGCATTTACCGCTTTGAACTGTATACGGCTTACTTCCTTTCTCAACTGCGGCAAGTGATAGAAGCATAGCAAGAATAGTGCAGTTGTAACTGTCTCCACAACTAGCTGCGTTAATGCCAAGTCAGGTGCTCTAAATAGCACAAAGAAAAAGGAGACTAGAAATCCAAGTGCACCAACAGCAACAATGGAGGTCAACCGGGTTTTTGAAAACAGTACAGTTATTGCCGTAATGATCATCGCAGTCATTAATCCCGCTTCAAACATATTGGCAGGAGCATCTTTAGATGGGTCAAAGGAAAATCCATCAAAGAACCACATCGCTCCCCCGACAACAAGGATGATAAATGAAAATATATAGATTAAATAATCACGGATAAACCCTGTCATGTACCGCTCTGTTATGAACTTCGATAGGCTTTCCATTTTTACAAGACAAAGATCATACACACTATTTAACGTGAAATTCTCCGGATATAGGTGATAAATTCGATACCATTTTTTCAAATAAATGTACAACAATGTGCCCAGTCCGATGACTCCAAAAGTCATAAATAACTCAGTATTCCAGCCATGCCAAGCACTAATTTTCACTTTCATTTCACCAGTATCAGCCAGTGTAGGTAACACTGCATTCATAGCAGGCTTTATTAAGTATTGTGAAAGGACATTCGGAAAAAAGAAAATAATAATAACGAGAGAACCAAGGACAAGTGGTGAAAGTAACATCCCAATCGGTGCCTCATGTACTACCCTGCCTAATTTTTCAGGCTTATTCTTCCCTCTAAAGGTTTTAAAAACAAGAATCATGCTATAAATAAAGGTAAAAACACTAGCAATCCAAGCGATGATTGGTATAGCTATACCAAGTGCATCTGCATTAAACACCGACATTGTTGATACATTTAGAACGGCAGTAAAAAACATTTCCTTACTTAGAAAACCATTAAATGGCGGCAGGCCGGCCATTGCAAAGCTTCCAATTACGGTTAGGGTAAAAGATATAGGCATTAAATGCATCAAGCCCCCCAACCTGCGGATATCTCGAGTTCCTGTCTCATGGTCAATAATACCAACAACCATAAACAGACAACCTTTAAATGTAGAATGATTAACTAAGTGGAAAATCGCAGCAAATATAGCCATGGCATATACAGAGGAATCCGTACCAACTCCATAATATAAGGAGGCAGACCCTAAACCAAGAAGGCTCATGATTAACCCTAATTGACTAATCGTAGAGTAGGCCAATAAAGCCTTAAGGTCCGTTTGTCTCACTGCATTTACAGATCCATATAATAATGTTATCAATCCTACCCCTGAAACAAGCCAAAACCATTCTGCTGCACCACCGAAAATCGGTGTCATCCGCGCAACTAAATAGATCCCCGCTTTAACCATTGTGGCAGAATGTAAATAAGCACTTATGGGGGTAGGCGCCTCCATTGCATCGGGTAACCAAATACTAAATGGGAATTGCGCTGACTTTGTAAATGCACCGATTAATAGTAATATCATGGCTGGAATAAACAATGAATGCGTTGATAGATCAGCTGAATTGCTTATCATTTCACGAATACTATACGTATCCGTAATCATTGAAAGCATGATGAAGCCTGCCAGCATCGCCAGCCCGCCAAAAATTGTAATCAACATTGATTTTTGTGCACCATATCGTGATTTTTCACGTTCATACCAATACGCAATTAATAAGAAAGAAGAAATACTTGTTGTTTCCCAAAAGACATATAAAACAAAAATATTATCAGAAAACACTAGACCGAGCATAGCTCCCATAAATATCAATAAATACACATAGAAATTATTAAGTGCTTCCCGATGTTTAGACAGATAGAAAATAGAATAAAGGATAACTAATGTACCAATACCGGAAATTAACAATCCGAGAATTAGGCTTAATCCATCCATATATGTTATGAAGTTAATATTGTAGGCTGGGATCCATGGAACAGTTTCTGTGAAAGTATTCCCTTCTGAAATATTGGGTAAATAAGTGAATAAATACGCAAATATCACCAAAGGAATAGATAGGACAAACCATCCCGTATGAATACGTGGTGTCAATTGTTTATAAATATAGGGGACACCGATTGCAAAAAGAAACGGTATAAAAATCATAATGTGTAACCAAGAAGACATCATATCCCTCCCTATTAGTTTTTACAAAATACTACATTATTGTAATTAGATTGACTGAAAGTGTAGCATGGGTTATAGTCATACATAGTCTATTAAAAGTGGTCGATAATCGGGTTTCAGTAATTACGATTCCGAGGTGAACGAAAAGTGAAAAAAATGAAAGAGCGCATGGACGAAAGTATCCTCGTATGTGTTTATTATGGTCCTAATGGTGAACGTCTCATCCAACGTGGTTGTAAAATTGCCAATATGCTAGATTGTCCACTTTACATTCTAACCGTAGATCCTAAACCATTTGATGATTTGGATGCAGAGAAATCAAACTATATTGCTAGATGGAAACAATTAGCTTCCGAGCATAGTGCTGACGCATTTATTATTAAGGATAATGAACAAAGACCGATTTCAAAAGTGATTGCAGAGGTTGCCAGAGAAAAGAACATTACACAAATCATACTCGGTCAAACTGCTCAAAGTCGTTGGGAACAAATCGCTAAGGGGTCGATTATTAACTCTTTACTCCGTGAAATTCCATTTGTTGATCTTCATATCATATCTGTAGCCCGTTTTCTAAAAAATCCTGATCGACATTTCGAAAAAGGTGTACGAGCGTATCTCGTTAAGGATAATAATAACTACCGCCTAATCTTTAAACATACAAAGGATATAGCGTTTGAAGGGATTTTCTTTAAGGAATACGGAACTGATTTTAATAATGGTATTTTCAAATTTATGAAGGACAAGGAAACATTACAAGTCCAAGTAAATGAGAATATTGTTAAGGATTTAACAAACGTTGATATGGATACGAACTTATCTTCTGATGATGACTTCTTATAAAAATATCTCCTCCAGTTGAGATGAAGTGATTTCCTTCACCTCAACTGGAGGTTTTTTTATTTATAGGCTGTGTTAGACTAGGCTGTTGATTTGCGCTCCAGGCGCTATGCTTTCCGCGGGCTCGCCCGTGAGCCTCCTCGCAGCTTCGCTCCAATCAACAGGTTCTAAAATCAACAGTATCCTTTAACACAGCCTATTTATAAATTTACATCCAATTTGATCAACGGTTTCTCATTTTTACTTATCCCAATATATCTTAATGTTTCTGATGGAGAATGATGATGATAAATACTCATTAGAATGGAAATGGCAATCCCTTTTCGATAGGCGTGATAGCCGAATGTTTTTCTTAGTGTATGAGTACCTATTTTACCTGGAATCCCAACTTCTTTTGCGGCTGTATTAATAATTCGGTATGCTTGCTGACGGGTGATTGGCTGATTATTCTTTTTGGACTTAAACAAATAATCACTATCGTTAAAAACATACGTTTTCAAGTAATCCTCAAACGCAAGTTTAACGTTATTATTTAGATAGTAAGCTTTTGTTTCATCACTAGTGGTTTCCTTTAAATACAAAAACTCCTTTATCCCCGTACCATCCCAAATATCTTCAATCTTTATTGAAAGTAAATCACTAATTCTTATTCCAGTATTAATTCCAAGAACAAAAAGCAAAAGGTCTCTTTTTGACTGCTTCCGTAATATTTCTTTTATCGCATTAATACTTTCAACGTCTCTTATAGGCTCAACATACTCCATAGGCGGCCTCCTAGAACCTCCACGTATTCCACAATATAAGTTACATAACTACAACATAACATAGACTAAGTTACATTACAAAGAATTGAATCGCCATTTAATCGAACTTTTCACTAGATATTTTTACAAAAAAATCATCCGTCGTATGGAAGACGGATGATTTCTTCTTTCCTTTATCATTTTCAAAAGCACCTTTTTTTATTTAATATAAAGAGAGTTCCTCCGAGTGTAAACACAGAAATAAATTTACTTGCTAGGATTAGATAGGAAGTGATTTGATTATCTAGGGTAATATGAGGAATGAGAAATAGGCCATAAACCACCAGGAGACCAAAAGCGAGAATCGAAAAAGCATTTTTAAAAGCTCTATCGATGATTACCCTGCTTTTTTCCTCTTCGGAGTTTGTGGAAATGGAAACTGCATATGCAATAACTAGGATGATAAGATAGGTTAATCCAATAACCGCATAATAGATGTGCATGTTTGACTCCCTCCTTTTCAAATAATGATTGAGAAGTAATCATTCATATTGACGAGCAGCCTAAAATAAAAATATCGTCACGAACCAAAACAATTGCTATATACGAAAAGTCCGCCGCAATAGGACTTAATGATCCCAGAGTGACAGACTCCATCTAAAAAAACAACTTATTACTTATTTAGCAATTATTATATTTTCATCCTTATTATCTCATAATGATTTATGATTTTGAAGTATATTGTCCCCTGTATTTTATTGATAATCCTTTCAAAAGGTTCTAATTGTATTTATCTTCCTTCAGATTTTTGAGTAAATGTTAATAAGCAAAATAAGCCGAAACTAAGCAGCAGTGTTGCTCCGCCGCCAATATAAACGATTAAGTTGGCTGCTCTTGGAAGGAAATTAAAAATATTTAGTGCCATCCCCGCTGTTAAACCGACAACTCCAATGATCGCTGAATACACATGTAACGCTGACAGTATTTTCGCACTTGGTTGAAATACCCGATAATAAACCGCCCATGCAAAGATTGAAAGCCAGCCGACAACTAATACATGAGCATGAACAGGTCTAAATGCATAATCATACGACCCTGCCATATGCCCTCCCATTACGGCGCCGATTAAGCCGAAAACCGCTGATAACCTTAATAATAAATTACTATATTTCATATTCATTATATGAATTCCCTCTCTTTTTCTACTAAATTTCCATCCTTCATCGTAAATATACGATCACATAATGGCAGAATTTGCTCGTCATGTGTGACGATAATGGCTGCTTTATTATACTGTTTTACCATATTAGAAATTAGCTCCATAACTGCTAAACTTCTGCTGGAATCTAAACTTGCTGTAGGCTCGTCTGCCAAAATAATTTCTGGATGGTTTACGAATGCTCTTGCAATCGCAGCTCTTTGTTTTTCTCCCCCAGATAGTTGGTATGGATAGTGCTTTGCCCTGTTGAGTAATCCCACCTTTTCTAGAAGAAGATGACAAAACTCTTTTGATGCCACACTCCATTGTTTGGCCATTTTAAGGACGAAAAATAAATTCTCCTCCACATTTAAATAGGGAACTAGATTAGATGTTTGAAAGATATAGCCGATTTGATTCAGTCTGACATTTGCTTTATCAGACTCATTACAATTATTTATAGTAACACCATTAACAATCACTTCGCCATCATCAGGTGTTAACAAAGCACCGGCTATCGATAGAAATGTACTTTTCCCTGACCCAGAAGGACCTATAATCGCAATCATTTCTCCATTTTTTATATTAAATGATAGGTCCTTTAGGATAATGGCTGTCTTATCGCCATCTTCATACATTTTAGTAACACTTTTTAAACTAAGTGGATATTGGCTTTGCATGATTATTCCACCCTTCCCATTGCCTGAATTGGGTCTGCTTGAATAATATTAAAAGTTGATAGTAAACTTCCAAATATAGAAACAATCGCGATGATTCCTGAGAATTTCGCTATTTGAATAGGATCAAAAAGGAACGGAATATCCTCTGGAAGAACCAAAAAGATGGCCCAGGTAAATCCAACTGCAGCAATCAAACTAATCATCGTCAATATCATTACCTGTAACAGGGTCGATTTACATAAATAGGCTGTTTTAGCCCCGATGGCTTTCAATATTCCGAACTGATTCGTCTTTTGGATGGTCATGATGTAGAAAAAGGCACCCAATACGAAAACCGCAATGACAATTAAAAAGGCAAGCATCATAAACAATGAATTTTGCTCTGCTTCATATCCCGGAATTCCTTTTACAACAAATTCTTTTTCTATCCAACCTCCATCATTAACTTTGTTTGAAATATCCTCCATCGAATCGCTGCTATTTTGAACGACAATGGCGCTATAGAATGGTTCGAGATTAATTTCTTTCCAAGTGTCAAAAGTGATAAAGGCAACGGGCGTATGACTAAAGGTTTGATTGCTTGTGAACCCAATGACCTCAAGCCAAACTCCAGATTTTTCATCCCTTAATTTCTGACCTAATTTGATTCCTTCTTGTTTCAATGAATCATCAAGAACTACCTCATTGACTTTCTTATTACTTAATCCCTTTCCTTCTTTAGCAATAGGTTCAAGGAAACTTGCTGAATTGATTGCCATTAAAGTCACTTCAATATCCTTATCGGATTTTTCTATACCCATTGAAGTCATACTGATGCCGAGGGGCTGCATGTTAGCAGAAAAATCGTCCTCACTAATTTCTCCCATCGTTAACTTAGAACGATCGATACGGTTTTCAGAATCTTTATCAAGAAAGAAGGATTCTGCGTTCATTTTTTTAATTGAGGAGGCATTGTCCATAGACAAGCCATTTGCTAATCCGTTAATAATAAATACTAAGGATGCTATAAAAAACAATATAAATAAGATGAGTAAATATCGAACCTTATAAAAGATCATTTCTTTTATGGAGTGAGATAACAAAAAATTCACCTTCCCTTTTCATGATTTCATAAAGAGTGTACCTTATGAATATGAACGGAAGATGAATTTCAAATTACAATTCTATAGGTTACTGATTCGGCGGACCTTTGCAGGGAAGAATAACTGTAAAAGTAGTGCCAAAATCTTTATCACTTTCTACTTCTATTTTTCCTTTATGCATTTGTACAATACTTTGAACGATTGAAAGCCCCAAACCTGTTCCTTCCACCGCTTTAGATCTTGAAGGATCTGCTCGGTAAAAGCGGTCATAGATTCGCTCTATTTGCTCATGTTCCAGCCCAATTCCTGAATCCTTAAATTGGACTTCAATAGAGTCATGAGTGCTTGTTAAGGTAATATCGATACTGCCATTCTCCACATTATATTTTATTGCATTGGTTAATAGGTTTTCCCAAACCGAATGTAACAAAAAAGGATCCCCCTTCATTTTTGTTTCTGGAAGGGAGTAGCTCAGCATAAGTTGCTTTTCATTTATTCTCCAGCGATATTGTTCAATAACACTTTTTATTTGACCTGCTGCGTCGAATTCTTTTATGTCGATTAAATCCTTCTTGCTCTCAATCGATGAAAGAAGGAGCAGCTGTTTTGAGAGATTAGATAAACGGTTGATTTCCGAATGGATTACTTTTATGTGATTTTTCTTTTTCTCATTTGAAAGTCCCTCATCGTCTAGTAAATTCACATACCCTTTTATATTTGTAATGGGTGATTGGATATCATGGGAGACATTTGATATAAACTCTTTTCTTAACTGATCTACTTTGGCCAACTTTCTTGACATATTCATAAAGTTTCCGGCTAAGTCACCTATTTCATCTTTTCGATTAATATCCAAATGAATCGTGAAATTCCCTTCAGATAAGACTTTGGTTGCCTGATTTAATTTGACAATTGGTTTTACTAAGTAGTTCGAGCTTATTAAAACAAATAAAATACTTAATAAAATGGAAGTAAGCAAAAGCCAGGCAAACAATAAATGCATCTCATTAAACATCAATTTAATATCAGGACGGATGAATAAAGCAAATTTTCGTTTTTGGTATGTAAAAGAAACTCCAACACTATTCTTTAATTCATTGGCAAAAAATCCGGTAACAAATGTCTTATGAGGAAAATGCTCAATACCATGATAAATTTCACCAGCAAGAACAGCGGTAATTGCCTTCTTTGAAAGGCTTCTTTCCCGGTAGTTAGTTCCATAAAACTGTTCTCTCCCATGATTATTAATGGTATATAGTTGATAACCAATCGACCCAATATGCTCCAAGTAATCATTCAAATCAATGTTTGGATTCCTCTCAATATATTCCGAAATCTCCAATGCAAAATTTGTGATTTTAAAATCATTTTGGGATTTAAGCGAATGTTGATAATACACATTTGAAATAACAAAGGATAAAACTCCACTAAGCACCATAATGAATATGGTCGTAAGCGCAAACTTACCATAAAGGGATTTCATTTACTGGACCTCCAAGGAGTAGCCTACACCTCTAATGGTCTTAATGAAAATCACTTCAGATACATGCTTAAATCTTTCTCTTAAACGTTTAATATGAACGTCCACTGTCCTTTCGTCACCTTCATATTCCAATCCCCAGACTTGCTCAATCAATTGATTTCGATTGAAAACCTGATTAGGGTAGGAGGCCAGGAAGTACAGTAGATCGAATTCCTTTAAAGGTAACATATACGTTTTTTGAGCTATTTCCACTTCATAACTCTTTTTATTAATAAAAAGATTTCCTATTTTTATATCGGATTCATTCAACCTTCCGTACCTTCTTAGCAGGGCATTTACTCTAAAAAGCAATTCCTTTGGCTCAAAGGGTTTTACTAAATAGTCATCTGTTCCTGAGTGAAATCCTTTTTCCTTATCTTCAATTTGGCTCTTGGCAGTAAGCAAAATGATAGGGATATCATTAAATTTGCGGAGTTCTTTGGTCAAACTGTAACCATCCATTTTCGGCATCATGATATCTATGATAGCTAAGTCGCACAATTCCTTCTCAACAAGCTTTAGCCCCTCTTCTCCATCTGCTGCCTCTAAAACCTTGTAACCTTCTTTCATTAATAAATCCTTAACTAAATAACGGATATGCTGATCATCATCAACAACTAAAATCCTCTTCATGGAACTCACCTATATACAATGGCTAAGCCTTTCAAGAAATTCCGGGCGTATTTATCAAGGCACTGCTTATAATTCTTATGACCTTCTTTTCTTAAAAACGCGCTTAATTCACCTTTTGTTACGGTAATTCCTGCTTTTTCAAAGATATCGAGCATATCCTCACTAGTTAATGCCAATGCTATCTTCAACTTCTTTAATAGCAAATTGTTGACACTTTCTTTACTCTTTGCAGGAGGAGGTGAATCAGGTTGACCGGGCTTTGGTTCTTGTTTACCTCTTTTAAACGTAATAATACCATTTAAAAATGACTCTAACATGCTGTTCGTACACTTAATGTACTCTTCATCCTCCGTTAAATCATCATAATAGTAATCTTCGTCATCGTAACTGTCATTTGGTTTCGTCAGTATTTTGAGCACGTCATCTTTTGTTACATCAATGCCGCCTAGTTTAAATATCTCAACCATATCTGTATTTTTAATATCCAGCGCATACCGTAATCGAATTAATATATCATTATTCTCCATGATTAAACCTCCAATATAATAGCTATTTTAGTATATCCGTTTCAAAAATTAGACAGTCATTTTCCAGCTTGATAAAGCTAACCAGTTCTCCTGCTCCTCATAATCTGGGATTATTTTACCCACAAGACGCCAAAAGGAGCGATCATGATTCAGGTGGACCATATGACACATTTCGTGGACGACGACATAGTCGATTACCTTTTGTGGTGCCATCCCCAGCCTCCAATTGAAGGTTAACTGCTGCTTGGAATCACAGGTTCCCCAATTGGTCTTATTGTCTGTAATACGGATAGAACGTGGTTTTACTTTAAAGTTACTTTGATAGGAACGAATACTCTTTTCTACTAACATTTTGCACTGCTGATAGTAAAACCGTTTTAAAGCTTGTTTTACTTTTTCATCTTCAAGTTGTTTCACAACTATATGTAACTTTTCCTCTTCAAATCGAGCATAGTCTTGTTGGGCTTCCGTATCTTGAGTAATTTGGATGGGATATTCTTTTCCTAAATAAAGAAAGCTCTCCCCATGCTCATAGGTTTTCACCGTTGGTCCAAGGGTTCTATCCTTCATTTCTTTAAGTTTTAGCTGAATCCAATCCCATTTTTCCTCTAATGCTAGAATCACGCGTCCATCGGATATCCCTTTAGGAACATGGACTTCAACATATCCAGTACCATCTATATGAATGCTCATCGATGTACGCCTTTTATACTTAATCTCAAAGTTAATACTCTGACCTAAATAGGTATGAATCATCTTATCACCTCGGGGACCAAGGGGACGGTTCTCTCCTGGTCATAAATTTCAAAAAAAAAATTAGAGTAGAAGTAATAATTCTACTCTAACTCAATTATGAATGTAAACATGCTTACTCTTATACTACTATATATACCTATATAACAACAAAATTCAATGCTATTGTATGTTAATTAATCGTTTGATTAAAAGCAGGCCAAGCTCTTCGTTTGTAGGAGTTCCAGGCTAATTTCCCATGCAATAATTGTCGAGGAAATAATTACTTACATATTAACCAACCGATTATTCTCTGTATAAAAACTAAAAATCAACAAACTATATCAATTTCCTCATATTTCGATATCAATCAAACGTTTGATTAGATTCATAAGAAATCCCTTTATATCAATGGTTCAAGCGATAAAATGAGTATAAATTTTAGCGAAATTCCACAAGAAATTTTAGCTTACTTCTGGTTTTTCTGCTTCAATACGCTTTTCCTTAATACAACATACTCCGATCAAGCCAATCATAGAGAAGATAACTGGAGTAATAAAACCGTAGAAGTATCCCTTAACCATACTGCCTGAAGCAATCTGAAAATAATCTAAGACCATTCCAAAAATACTGGGCAGCAGGGCTGCACTTAGAAATCCACCCGTATTCGCAAACCCAGAGACAACCCCAGAATCAATGATAGGAAATGATTGACGGACGACAGCAAAGGTTAAAGCACTTGCTCCAAACCCAAAGCCAATAATAAAAAGCAGTAAAATGAGCATGAACAATGGGGGATTCCCTTTGAATAAAAGAAATGCTGCCCAACACACCAAAATAGTGGTATGAACAATAACATATGGGCGTTTAATTGTTCCCAAGCGACTTGAAAGCCAACTAGTCAGCGGAGCGCCCAACAGTGCCCCAATCATACCAATCATAATAAGCTGGCTAATATCTGAACGGGTCATTCCATACACATTCATCCCATAAGGTACTGCCCATGAACCGATAAATCCCACATATGCGCCGACAATTCCAAAATGACAAAAGAATAAAGCCCATGCCTGCCGGTCTGAAAAGATTCTACGAATTACGGCCATTGTTTTTTCACGGTGGATCTCATTTTTGGCAGCTTTCGGCTCATTAGGTGGTTTTAGTTTGTATATGAGGACAAAATAAAGAAGTATCCCGCATAGACACAATAATAGCCCCACAGAAAAAAATGCCGGCCTCCAGCCTAGAAAACCAATCCATGCGGTAAATGGAACGGTTGCCAAGAGGAATCCCAGACTTCCAGCCATTCCCGCAAAACCAATTAAGCGAACAAATTCCTTCACTTTAAACCATTGGCCCAAAATCAACACCATATTGACCCAAATAGTCGCGTCCCCTATCCCCGTAAGAATTCT
The DNA here is from genome assembly GCF_023715415.1 of Neobacillus niacini. Classification (GTDB taxonomy): domain Bacteria; phylum Bacillota; class Bacilli; order Bacillales; family Cytobacillaceae; genus Neobacillus; species Neobacillus niacini_C. The sequence continues at coordinate 113,446 of NZ_JAMBOB010000008.1, read as the reverse complement.
GGCAAAAAACAGGACAAATTCATGCGTCCCCAGACTATAAATGATTGTACCTAAACCCGTTAGGATTGCACCTATAATGAGAAAAAAATTAGGTCCATACCGATCAGCCATAACTCCCATTGGAATTTGCAAACCCGTGTATACAAAAAATTGAATACTTGTCAGTAATCCAATCGTTGATGCTGTTACATTAAACTCGCTCATCACTTGGTCAGTAATCAATCCCGGAGCGGTTCGCTGACTCGCCATTATTACATATGTGAACAAAACAGTAGCAAATACAACCCATCTAAATCGGCTATTTTGTTTGTCCATGATATCTACCCCTGTTAGCTTTTACTCCTATATATATGGATTTACCGTGAGTGTAGAAACATAGTTTTAAAAAAGCATAAAAAAAGGTAATACCCTTCGAGGGAAGTTACCTTTATTCTGTAGGGATATTTGAATGCGTTCTAAAAAATCATGCCTGAAATAAGTCAGAGGACAGATAACGTTCTCCCGTGTCCGGAGCTAAACATAGAACTCTTGCTGTAGATGGAAGTTTACTTGCTACCTCAACAGCAAAATAGGCGGAAGATGCTCCTGATGCACCTACAAAGATTCCTTCTTCTGCAGCCAGTCGGCGTGCTGTCACTTGGGCATCTTCATCCTTAATAAGCAAAATTTCATCAAAAATAGAGCGATTTAAAATGGTTGGGATAAAACCAGGTCCCGTCCCTGGGATTTTATGCGGCCCAGGCTCACCGCCTGATAACACAGGTGATCCAAACGGTTCTACTACATAGATTTTTAAGTTAGGTATATGCTTTTTCAGCTCTTCTCCTACCCCTGTAACTGTTCCACCTGTTCCTGCCGTCAACACAAGAGCATCCAATTTCCCTTCAAACGCTTCTAAAATTTCAACTGCAGTCGTTTCACGATGCGCATCGGCATTTGCAGGATTCTCAAATTGCATAGGAATAAAATAATCAGATATAGATTCAGCTATTCGGTTTGCTTCATCAATAGACCCTTGCATCCGTAAACTCGCTGGAGTTAGGTGGACTTCCGCTCCATAGGCTTTCATGATTTTGATTCGTTCTTTTGTCGCATTATCAGGCATTGTAATGATACAGCGATATCCTTTTACCGCACATACCATAGCAATTCCAATACCAGTATTACCAGAAGTCGGCTCGATAACGGTACTCTTTCCTGGTATTAATTTCCCTTCTTTTTCTGCAGTTTCAATCATATTAATGGACGCACGATCTTTTACACTTCCTCCAGGGTTAAACGATTCCAATTTTATATACACTTTCCCGCCAGTTGGATTAGGTAATTTATTTAATTTTACAATCGGAGTTTTTCCAATTAAGTCAAGTATGGATCTGTAAAGTTTCAACGCCCTTTCCGCCTTTCGATATAAATTAATAAAATCCCCTACTGTAAATCATTATGGGGGAATACAACTATCATTATGCCCTTCATTCAATCATATACATTGAACCTATTTATTTAATAAACCATTAAATCCCTATTCGTTTACTCTGTATTTTAGATAATTTTATTATACTACCTAAAAAAAAACAATCAACATGAATGAAACATGGTCATGGGGACAGTTCTCATGATCATGTTTTTGGTCTTAAGAACCCTCCAAGATTGCTGAAAAAGTCAATCTTTGAAAACAAAAAGGCAATCACCTACAATATGTAGATAACTGCCTCCTTTTATTTAAGGATAATTCGTGTTCATTGTTCTAAGCTATCACTTTTTTAGTGGTCTCGAACAGTCCCCAAAGGTCTACATGACTTTTAATACACGTCACGTTGATAACGTCCTTGCTTTTGCATATCTTTAAGATATGCTTCGGCGTCTTCTCTGGACATGGCACCTTCTTTTTCAATCACGTTAATGATTGCTTCGTTAACGTCCTTTGCCATACGTTCTTTATCACCGCAAACATAGAAGTATGCGCCATTTTTAAACCACTCAAATAATTCCTTGCTATTTTCAAGCATTTTATGCTGTACATATACTTTTTGATTTGAATCACGTGAGAATGCAGTATCGACCCTTGTCAAAACTCCATCCTGTTGATATTTTTCCAATTCATTTTGATAAAGGAAATCCACCGCCTCATGCTGATCCCCAAAAAACAGCCATGCACGGCCCTCTGCTTTATTCACTGCACGTTCCTGTATAAAAGAACGGAATGGTGCAATGCCTGTCCCTGGACCAACCATGATAATATCTTTATCTTGAGAATCCGGCAAATGAAAATGTTTATTTGCTTGAACAAAGACAGGAAGCAGATCTCCTTCCTGAACTCGGTCTGCACATAAAATAGAAGCAACACCTTTTCGATTACGGTTGTGCGAAGTGTATCGTACAGCACCAATGGTGAGATGAACCTCATCAGGATTCGCGGCAATGCTGCTTGCAATTGAATAGAGACGAGGAGTCATTTTTCGTAATAATGAAACGATATCCTGTGCAGTTGCCTTCCATGGTCCAAACTCACGCAGCATATCAAGCAAATCACGCCCATAGCAGTATTCCTTAAGTTGGTCTGCATTTTCAGCTAATACTAGATTTTGCAGCTCAGTATTATCTGTAAGCCCAGCTGCCTGCTGTAGAATCTTCCTAGTCAACAATGTAATTTCACAATGGTCTGTTAGCGCTTTTCCAAGCGGTAGTGTTTCACCTTGCTTACCAACCGTTACGACCGCTTCTTCATCCCAATGCATCTCTTCAAGAATGGCAGCTACAAGTTCCGGGTCATTTGAAGGGACAATCCCAAGTGCGTCACCAGGGTTGTAAGAAAGGCCTGAACCTTTTAATGATAATTCAATATGTCTCGTTTCCTTAGTAGAACCTGACCCGTTTAAATTAATATTTTTTAGGACCTTCGCTTGAAAAGGATTCGTCCTTGAAAATGGAAGTTTGTCACTTTTGGTATTTGTGTTTTCCAAAGTTAGTTGCATAATTATTTCAACCTCCAAAAGTATTATATATAGAAAATATCACAGTATTAGCATATCAGAAGTGTATTTTAACACACAATACCAAAAATTGGTCTTTGGGGAGGATTCTCATGGTCATATTAAACCCAGTGGAACCGTCCCCATGGTCACACTTACTTTAGTGACATTTTAAATTCTAAAAAGTATTCGTTATATTTTCCCAGCAGTTCAAGACCTAGATTTTCATATACTTCTAGGTTGGTGCGACTTTCTTCGCGTGGGTAAAACCGTTCATCGTTTACCACTTCATCATCTAATAGTTCCCAGGCTGCTTTATTCGGAATCGCATATCCTACATAATCCGTATTTTGTGCAGCCACTTCAGCATCCAGCATAAAATTTATAAACTTATGGGCACCTTCCACATTTGCTGAGGTTTTTGGGATAACCATATTATCAAACCATAAGTTTGATCCCTCTGAAGGTACTGCATAATTCAACTCTTCGTTTTCGAACATCATGTCGGCTGCCTGCCCGGAAAATGTTACGGCTACTGTAGCTTCATTATTGATCATTAATGGAGTAATTTCATCTCCAATGATTGCTTTGACATTGCCATTTAGTTGTTTTAATTTTTCTACGGCTTCACGTAATTCTTTATCATTACGTGAATTTAAGGAATATCCTAAACTATTTAAGCCCATACCGATAACTTCACGAGCACCATCTACTAAAAATACTTTGTCTTTTAGTGCCGGATCCCATAAATCGTCCCATGACTCAAAGGTGAGATACTCTGGTATTTTATTTGGATTATAAACGACACCAACCGTTCCCCAAAAGTATGGAATGGAATATTTGTTTTTCGGGTCGAAGGGTAAATCTAAAAAGAAAGGATCAATATTTTTCAGGTTTGAAATTTTCGAATGATTGATTTCGATTAATAAATCTTCTTTAATCATTGTTTCAATCGTATATTCTGATGGGACCACCACATCATAGGAGGTGCCTCCCTGTCTAATTTTGGTTAGCATCGCTTCATTTGAATCGTACGTTTCATAAATAACCTTAATGCCTGTTTCTTTTTCAAACTGATTAATCAGCGCTGGGTCAATGTACTCTCCCCAATTATATACGACTAAAGTGCCCTTTCCACCGGCTGAGCTTCCTGCCTCAAGTCTTGACGCAGCAAACGAAAGGAGGCCACATACTATCACAATTGTAAGCATTATTTGAATTAGAGATTTCATTGAATCGAGCCCTCCGTTTTCTTCGACCGCATCGTAATGAAGTAGTACATAACGACGATAGCGATTGTCACGATAAACACTAGCCCAGAGATGGCATTAACCGTTAACGAAATTCCTGCACGTGCCATAGAGTAAATTTCAACAGATAAGGTACTAAAACCATTACCGGTAACGAAAAATGTAACAGCAAAGTCATCTAAGGAGTAGGTTAGGGCCATAAAGAAACCGGCTAAAATTCCAGGCTTAATATAGGGAACAATAACACGGGTTAATACATCGCGACGATTTGCACCTAAATCAAGTGCTGCATCAATTAAGTTCGTATTCATTTCCAATATTTTAGGCAAGACCATTAATACAACGATTGGGATACTGAAGGCAATATGTGAAATTAATACAGACGTAAAGCCAAGCTTAACTCCAATCATGGTGAATAAAATTAAGAAGCTTGCCCCAATCACAACGTCTGGGCTGACAATTAAAATATTATTTAAGGATAATACGATGTTACGTAGTTTGTTATCTTTTAAAGAAACAATACCAACTGCTCCTAGTGTACCTATAATGGTTGCGATTAACGCAGATAGCAATGCAACAATCACGGTATTGATTAAGATAACGAGTAACCGATTATCGTCAAATACGGCTTGATAATGTTCTAGTGTAAAACCTTCAAATGAACCCATTGAACCGCCGCTATTGAATGAATAGAAAATCAAGTAGAAGATCGGTGCATATAAAATTACAAACACGATTGCTAAAAATACTTTAGCACTAGTCGTTAACTGTGATCGCATTTATACTCGACCTCCTTTTTTCTTTGTGCGCGTAAACAACATGATGGCAAACATACTTAGTATTAAAAACACCGCAATAGTTGAACCCATTCCCCAGTTTTGGGCGACTAAAAATTGCTGTTCTATCGCTGTGCCAAGTGTAATCACTTTGTTCCCCGCAATTAGGCGAGTAATCATGAAGAGTGATAGTGCAGGGATGAATGTTACTTGAATTCCTGATTTTACCCCTTCAATGGTTAAAGGAAAAATGACACGTCGGAACGTTGTAAGCGGTGAAGCACCTAAGTCACGTGCTGCGTAAATTAATGACGGATTCATTTTGTCTAATGCGTTGAAAATAGGGATAATCATAAACGGTATAAAAATGTAGACCGCAACGAACACGAAACTAAAGTCGGTAAATAAAATCTGTGTTGGGTCAAAGCCCACTATTTTCATTAAGGCATTGACCGGGCCGTATAAACCGAAAATCCCGATAAATGCATACGTTTTTAACAATAAATTTATCCATGAAGGAATAATAATGAGCATAAGCCATAAATGCTTATGCTTTGTTTTTGTTAAAAGATACGCTGTTGGATAAGAGATTAGCAGCGTAAAAAACGTAATGATAAATGCATACCAAAAGCTCGTTAGCGTCATCGTTAAATATGCGGATGTAAAAAAGTTTTTATAGTTTACTAGCGTAAATTCTCCGTTTAGATCAAGCATCGAATAGTACAAAACGAGCCCAATTGGTGCAATAACGAAGAGCGCAATCCATAGTAAATATGGGACGAACGCTGGTTTTGACTTAAACTTCATTCGTATACGCCTCTATGCGTGCGTCAAATTCTTCTTCTGTTTCATTGAGACGCATTATATGAATCGCTTCTGGGTCGAAATCTAGACCTACTTGTGCACCTACTTCAGCCTGTTTCAGCGAGTGTACAAGCCACTCATTTCCATCTTTGTCATATGTTGATAACTCGTAATGTACACCGCGGAATAACTGCGTATCGACGCGCACCACAATTTTACCTGCTTCAGGTGTTGTGATGTGTAGATCTTCTGGACGAATGACAACATCGATTTTTTCGCTCGACTTTATGCCGCCATCGACACAGTCAAATATTTTTCCGGCAAATTTAACTTTATAGTCTTCAAGCATGACGCCGCCAACGATGTTTGACTCCCCGATGAAGTCTGCAACGAAGCGGTTAATGGGCTCATCATAAATATCAACGGGTGTACCAGATTGCTGAATAATCCCTTCGTTTAAAACGAAAATTTCATCACTCATCGCTAAAGCTTCCTCTTGGTCGTGCGTAACAAAAATAAATGTTTTGCCAAGGCGCTGCTGCAGTTCGCGCAACTCGTATTGCATTTCAGTTCGCAGCTTTAAATCCAGTGCCGATAATGGCTCATCAAGTAAAATCACATCTGGGTCATTAATGATAGCACGTGCAATCGCAACCCGTTGACGCTGACCGCCTGACATTTCGGTAATTTCACGATTTTCGTAACCTGCTAAGTTTACGAACTTTAAGGCTTCTGCTACACGCACTTTAATTTCAGATTCTTTTACTTTTTTAATGCGTAAACCGAATGCCACGTTTTCAAATACATTTAAGTGCGGGAATAGGGCATAGTCTTGGAATACAGTGTTTACTTGACGCTCGTTTGCTGGTACGTCGTTAACACGCTTGCCGTTAATGTAAATATCCCCTGTGGTCGGTTTTTCAAAGCCTGCAATGATACGTAAAATCGTCGTTTTCCCACAACCTGAGGGGCCAAGTAATGTATAAAATTTTCCACGTTCAAGCTCAAAGCTCACATCTTGTAAAACCTTCGTGTGACTGTCATAAGATTTTGTTACGTTATCAAAACGGATAATAATATCAGTTGCCATAGAAGCCTCCTATAAATACGAATAATTAAACTCTACTACTATATTGATTCATTTATTTAATAACAGTGACATACAGACTCGTCTTATTAGCGAAAGGTATCGAATTGAGTGTAGTCATACAAACAGCAAAAATCAACCATTTTTTTCTAGCTTTGGTGGTACATGGTACATGGGGACGATTCTCATGGTCACACCTATAACTTAGAATCTTATGAAGAAAAGTCATGAGAAGAATGAAATCGTTAATGCAATGGCTCTTAAAAGCACACTCGGACCAAAAATACACAAAAGCCCGACTAGCTTCTATCCGCTAGTCGGGCTTTATCATGCGTAAACTTCCGAATGTCCACAAGAACCGACCCCATGGCCATGGTCACCTGGACAAAAATTATTTTCCAAAGTTATCAAGCAATGCACGTACTTCATCTGTGGATTTTGTGTTCATTAAACGATTTCTTAATTCTGCAGCTCCAGGGAAGCCTTTGACATATATTTTGAAAAAGCGATGAAGCCCTGTGATGGAACGTGGCAGTACTTCCGCATATTGATCCTGAAGATCAAGCTGCAGTCTTAAAAGATCAAGGTGTTCTTTACTGCTATGCTCTTTTGGCTCTTTTTCAAAGGCAAATGGATTCTTAAAAATACCGCGACCAATCATAACGCCATCAATACCATATTGCTCAGCAAGCTGAAGCCCAGTTTGACGGTCAGGAATGTCCCCATTGATGGTTAGCAGCGTATTCGGTGCAATACGGTCACGTAATTCTTTGATCTCCGGAATTAGCTCCCAATGCGCATCAACTTCGCTCATTTCCTTTCTCGTCCGTAAATGAATCGAAAGGTTCGCAATATCCTGTTTTAAAATATGCGTTAGCCATTCCTCCCACTCCTGAACCTCCTTATCGCCAAGTCGTGTTTTCACGCTGACAGGCAGGCCGCCCGCTTTCGCTGCTTGAATTAGTTCTGCCGCAACGTCTGGACGCAGAATAAGGCCGCTCCCCTTCCCTCTCGATGCCACATTCGGCACAGGGCATCCCATATTAATATCGATGCCTTTAAATCCTAGCTCTGCCATGCCAATACTCATTTGACGGAAATTTTCGGGGCTATCCCCCCAAATATGTGCCACCATTGGCTGTTCATCTTCGGTAAAAGTCAAACGGCCGCGCACACTTTTCATGCCCTCTGGATGACAATAGCTATCCGAGTTTGTAAACTCTGTGAAAAACACATCCGGTCGGCCGGCTGCACTGACTACGTGTCGAAAAACAAGATCTGTCACATCTTCCATTGGTGCAAGTACAAAAAATGGTCGTGGTAAATCACGCCAAAAATTATCTATCATATTTATATTCAATCCTCTCATTATGGGCTACCAGACAAAACCGTTATCCCAAAATAAAAAAACAGAATGTCTCTGCTTCTTTTACACTTATACCATGCTTTAGCACCTTTTATCAAACTGATTGCAATGGTTTATTTTCATCAAATCAAGGTTTAGAGTCCTAATGATTATTTTACCTTCACAATTTCTGTAAACAAGAAATAACTTCAAGTAGAAAAAGCAGCAAAAATCTAGTAAGATATCCACATGTGACATTAGATAAGGGGTTAAAAAAATGAGCGTATTAAATGTAAAGAATTTAAGTCACGGTTTCGGTGATCGTGCGATTTTTAATGATGTGTCTTTTCGCCTTTTAAAAGGAGAGCACGTTGGACTAGTTGGGGCAAATGGTGAAGGTAAGTCTACTTTCATGAATATTGTAACTGGGAAGCTGCAACCCGACGAGGGGAAAGTGGAGTGGTCCCGCAAAGTTCGTGTTGGTTATTTAGATCAGCATGCTGTACTTCAAAAAGGCACTACGATGCGTGAAGCTTTGAGTACTGCTTTTCAATATCTATTTGATGCTGAAGCAGAAATCAATGAGCTTTATGGAAAAATGGGTGATGAAGGTGCTGATATTGATGCACTGCTTGCTGAAGTTGGAGAGCTACAAGAAACGTTAGATAGTAATGATTTCTATCAAATTAATGCAAAAGTTGAGGAAGTTGCTCGTGGTCTGGGGTTAGACGATGTTGGACTTGACCGGGATGTAGATGATCTTAGCGGCGGGCAGCGTACGAAAGTTTTGCTAGCTAAGCTATTGCTGGAAAAGCCTGAAATCCTATTACTAGACGAGCCTACGAACTATTTGGATGAACAGCATATCGAATGGTTAAAGCGCTACCTGCAGGAATATGAGAATGCATTTATCTTGATTTCACATGATATTCCATTCTTGAACAATGTAGTTAACTTAATCTACCACATGGAAAACCAAGAGTTGAATCGCTATGTTGGTGATTATGATAACTTCTTAAACATACATGAAATGAAGAAGCAGCAGCTAGAGTCTGCTTATAAACGTCAACAACAAGAAATTGCAAATTTAAAGGATTTCGTTGCTCGTAACAAAGCAAGTGTTGCGACTCGTAATATGGCAATGTCTCGTCAAAAAAAGCTCGACAAAATGGAAGTTATTGAATTAGGGAGAGAGAAGCCAAAACCAGAATTTAATTTCAAAGAAGCTCGTGCAGCCAGTCGTTGGATTTTTACAGCTGAAGATCTTGTTATTGGTTACAATGAACCACTTTCTCGCCCTTTGAATTTGAAAATGGAACGCGGACAAAAAATTGCATTTGTGGGTGCAAACGGTATTGGTAAGTCTACTCTTTTAAAAAGTATTCTTGGGTTGATTGATCCGCTGGACGGTAAAGTGGAACATGGGGAGTATCAACACATCGGTTACTTCGAGCAGGAAGTGAAACAATCCAATTACAACACTTGTATTGAAGAGATTTGGAGCACGTTCCCAAGTATGAATCAGGCAGAAGTCCGTGCTGCTCTTGCTAAATGTGGATTAACGACGAAACATATTGAAAGTAAAGTCGAAGTTCTTTCCGGTGGCGAAAAAGCCAAAGTTCGATTGTGTAAAATTATTAACACAGAAACGAATTTACTAATTCTAGACGAACCTACCAATCACTTGGATGTTGACGCTAAAGAAGAATTGAAGCGTGCTTTAAAGGCATATCGCGGAAGCATTTTGATGGTATCCCACGAACCTGATTTCTATCGTGAAATTGCGACCGATATTTGGAATTGTGAGGACTGGACAACAAAAGTGTTCTAAATAACAAAAGTGGTACCCCATGAATGATAATTCACTTGGGTACCACTTTTTATTAACCATCCTAAATTTTTAATAAATAATATTCAAGCAGACCTTATCCTTTAACCGATCCACCCATCAAGCCCTTTACGATTTTCTCTTGAGCTATTACAAACGTAAGGATTACTGGAAGGCTTGCAAGAACCAATGCGGCCATCAGGCCGGGAACATTTACCGAGAATTCCCCGTAGAACTTTTGAAGACCGATAGGAAGTGTCATCTTTTCAGGACTTTGTATCAAAATCAAGGCAAATATGAATTCATTCCAAATGTGGATAAAGTTGTAAATAACAACTGTAGATATCGCAGGTTTCACATTTGGAAAAATGACCTTCGAAAAGATTTTCCAATGTCCCGCACCATCAACTTTGGCAGCTTCTTCAAGCTCTGCCGGAATTTCACTCATGAATTGAGTGAAGATAAACACAGAAATAGGTAATGCGAATGCGACATATGGACCTAGGAGTGCAAGCAATTTATCATAAAGTCCAAGGTCATTTGTCATAACGAATATAGGAATCAAAGTAGCATGGATTGGCACCATCATACCGATAATGAACAAAGTGAATATAGATTTGTTGAGGCGGAATTTCAGCCTGCTCAACGGGTAACTTGCTAGTGCAGCGATGATAACTACAAGGGCTACTGCTAAAACAGTAATTACAATACTGTTCAGAAAATAGCTGGATAAGCCCATATCAAATACAGACGCATATTGTTCTAGAGTAAATGAATCCGGTAAAGCCGAGAACGGGTTGGTAAAAAACTCATTCATGCTTTTAAACGAAGTACTTATCATGTAAAGGAATGGATAGCCAGCAAATAATGCAATAATTGCAGCCATGACATATAGCATTGATGTTTTTACAAGTTTTAAAGTACTCATGATAAACCCCTTTTTCTTTTCTGGATTGAATCAATAACCTGGATAATGACTACACAGATTAATGCAATGATAAACATCATCGCGGCAATTGTACTTCCGTAACCCATCCTAAAATTCACAAAGGTCTCTTCGTACATAAACGTACCAAGGATTGCTGTAGAGGTTCCCGCCCCACTCCCGGACATAACATAGAAAAGGTCAAAGGTCTTCAAGGAACCAACAATAGCCAGTACTGAAGAACTTATTAGTATCGGAATTAGAGAAGGAAGTGTGACATAGAAAAACTTTTGAATATCGTTAGCTCCATCCATGCCCGCTGCTTCATAAAGCTCCTCAGGAATCCCTACCAATGCTGCTTTAAATAGAATCATATAAAAAGGTGCGAATTGCCAAGCCATGACAATTAAAATTGCAATCAGTGCGGACGGACTTCCTGCAAGCCAGGTAACCGATTCAATTCCAAATGAGTTTAACGTTTTGTTAATAGGGCCGTTTGTCGGATCAAACATGAAAACCCATAACAAACCGACTGCTACAGTTGACATGAGATAAGGTAAAAAGAAGATGACATTGAGAAGCTTTTGTCCTTTAATATTGCTATTTAAGACTAAAGCCATCATTAGTCCAAGCGGTATCTGGACGAAAACAGAGACTCCCACCAGATAGAAATTATTTGTCAGAGACTGCCAAAAAGTAGGGTCTGAAAATAACTCCGAATAGTTTGCAAAACCGACAAAGGCTCTGTTTGTTTCTATACCGTTCCAATCATAAAAACTATAAATAAAAGTGGAAATAATCGGATAAAGTATGAAGAGCGTATATACGAACAAAGCCATGAACATAAATGATAGAATTACCAATTTCTGTTTGCTTTTTTCTTTTCTTTTGACAGTATTTATATCAAGCAAATTCATGCTATTTACTTCTGCTGCGGCTTTCATCTGTATCCCCCTTCCTGATGATCTTGTAAGAATCTCCGTTATAGTTGGCTTTTTCTTTGCACTAATCAGCAAAGCTCATTAATCAACGCTATCCTATAACAGAGCCAATATAAAGAATAGGAGAAAGGCTAAGTAGTTAGCCATTTCTCATATTCACTTTTTATTTCTTTTCTAGTTCGGCAGCTTTTTTCTCCATAGCTTCTGCAGCTTCTTTTGGAGTCATAGTTTTGCCAAACAATTTAAAGGTTGTTTCTTTGTGAAGCTGTGCAAGTTCTGGAGCTAGTGTTTGATCGTATGGGAACTGGATTGAATTTGCTGCATTGATCCACTCAGTAAATGTTTTTACATATTCGTCCTTAGGTTCAACGCCTTTGATTGCAACTGGAGTTCCTGACATATCAGCGTAAGCTGTTCCTGTTTCTACGCTTGTAAGCTCGTTAATGAGTTCTACTGAAAGCTCTTGCTGTTTGCTGCTCTTAGAGATTGACCATACAGGTGAAATTCCTGCACTGATATTTGTTGAATCGCCTTTTCCATCTTCTAATGCAGGGAATTGGAATACTCCCATTTTCTTTTCAAATTCTGGGAATTCATCACGAACATTATTAACAAAACCAGAAGTCATAAGCATCATTGCTGCTTTTCCTGTGTAAATCATTTGGCGTGCAGCGCCTGCATCATACGGAAGACCATTAAACCCTGGGTTGAAGGCTTCACGATCGACCAAATCCTGAATCATTTCTCCTGCTTTCACATAAGTTGAGTCTGCAAAGCTGCCGCCTTCCCTGTTGTAAGCACTTTTGAATACATCTTCTCCGCCAATGCGGTCAGCTAAATACATAAGGTAGAATGCACCAGGCCATTGTGGCTGGTTAGCCAATGCAATTGGATACAAACCAGCTTTTTTCAATACGTCGATTGACTCTAACAATTCATTATAGGTCTTGGGAACTTCTATTCCATTCTTTTCAAAGATTTCCTTGTTATAGTAGAACTGATAGGTTGAAATACCCAATGGCAAGCCATAAACTTTATCACCAAACTTAGAGTTTTCTAGAGCTACATCCACAAATCTTGAGTAATCAATATCTTTATCTGTTAAATCTACAAGTTTATCAGAATCTGCAAATTCCTGAAGATATCCGCCACCCCATGATGCAAATACATCAGGTGCGTTCTTCCCGGCCATCGCAACGACTAAACGCTGCTTGTACTTATCATTTGGAATTAAAAGCGGCTTAACTGTAACATTTGGATGTTCTTTTTCAAAACGTTCAATTGCTTTAAAATAAACCTCTTCTCTTTTACCTGGGTCAAAGTGCCATAAGTTTAGTGTAATCTTTTCATCGGAACCTTTAGAGGATGATTCCTCTTTTGAAGTAGATGTTTTCTCTTGCCCACAAGCAGCTAGTAAAAATACTCCCAAAACCATAACAAAGGCCATAATTGCTTTCAAACTTTTCATTTTCTCCACCCTTTCATTTTTTAATAATTTTATTCGTCTTCTTGAAGCTGCCGATAATCAAAATAGCCAAAATCCGCATATTTCTTTTGCCCGGCTATATCCTGTGCTTATTAGATTCATTGTCATTCATCCTCTCATTTTAGAAAAGGATTTTAAAATATATCAACAATTTCACTAGAGTTCTTTTACAAACTTGAGAAAGGCAGATAGAATGAAATAAGCTGAAGTTGCGCCCGGATCTTGAACCCCAATGGATCTATCCCCTAAACGGCTGGAACGGCCTATTTTTGATACAAGTTCAATCGTTGATTTCATTCCTCTTTCGGCTTCGATAACTGCTTCGTTAAACGCATTCGTAAAGTTCTGGGAAGCTTCAGCGTTATCCTGTAAGGCAATGAGTGCAGGCTCTAATGTATCAATCATGGTCTTATCTCCTGCCTTTGCCTGTCCACGATCTTTTACCCCATTAATAAAAGCAATCCAAAACTCTACCAAATCTTGATCGGTAAGCTCTGACTTTTGAGCAACCGCTTTTCCACCCCTTAGGAAGCCTGTTGCATACAGTGGCCCTACCGATGAGCCTACAGCATTTAAAAACGTCATCCCAATGGTCGAACTGATTTTTCCACAGTCTTTCTCATCTGCCAACTCGTTATTTAATTTCTGATTAACTGCCTGCCAGCCGATTGACATGGTCACCCCATGGTCTCCGTCACCCAGTTTACGGTCAAGCTCACAAAGATAGTCCTTTTCTCTTTCAATCATTTCAGCTACGGATTTGAAGTATTCAATAAATTCAGCTGCTGTAATCTTCATTATTCCTAAATCCCCCTACTTCTGGACAAACATTGGGCAATCCGCAGGATAGTCCAGCATTGTTTTCAATTCGCCGTCCAATTTAATAATGGTAATCGAACATCCGCCCATTTCAAGTGATGTAATATAGTCGCCAACATAAGAGCGGTAAATCTTAATGCCTTTTTCTCTTAGAATTTGCTCTGCTTTTCTAAACATAATGTAGAGCTCCATTCGCGGTGTCGAACCGAGGCCATTCACTAAAACAGCTACTTCTTCCCCTTCGTTAAGCGGCATATCCTCTAGTATTGCCGCCACAAGTTCGTCAGCAACTATATCTGCTTTCTGAAGCTTTGCTTTTCTAATTCCTGGTTCCCCGTGGTGCCCAAGGCCAATTTCCATTTCATCTTCGCCTAATTCAAAGCTAGGCTTACCTGTTTGCGGCAAAGAACACGGAGTCAGCCCGACACCCATCGAACGTGTATTTTCATTGGCTTTCCTTGCAATTCTTGCAACATCCTCAAGGTTGTAACCTAGGTCTGCCGCCGCTCCGGCAGTCTTGAAAACAAATAGTTCACCGGCAATTCCGCGCCGTCTATGTTTCTCCTCCTTTGGAGCTGAAGCAACGTCATCGTTGCCAAGGACCATTTCCACGTTAATTCCTTCCATCTCCGCTAGTTCTGCTGCCATTCCGAAGTTCATTACATCGCCGGCGTAATTGCCGTATAGGTAAACCACTCCTGCTCCCTTATCAATCGCTTTTGTCACTTCCAGGATTGGCGCCGGAGGAGGGGATGCGAAGATATTGCCGACAGCAACACCGTCTGCCATACCGTCCCCTACATATCCCAAAAATCCCGGTTCATGTCCTGAACCTCCGCCTATTAAAACCCCTACCTTGCCTTCACGAGTAGTTCTGGCAGTAACCAGCGCACGGTCATTTTCGGGAAGGACCTTGATATAATTTGGATGTGCTTTAACATAGCCGTCCAGCATTTCTTCCACTACGTATGTCGGATCATTAATCAGCTTTTTCAAATGTACTGCTCCTTTCAAAAGAAACGGATTCTTTTCTATTAAAATTTAAAACTGAATTTCTCTCAAATGAGTCTTATACTAAAATCGGGTACAAGTTCTCCCTTACATACTTTCCGATTTCAGCGATAGTTTCTGTTGTTTTTAATTGTGCTTCTGGGGTTTCTTCTTCAACCATGATCCAGCCTTTGTAGCCGCCCTCTGTTAGAACCCTTACACAGCCAGCAAAGTCGATGTCACCTTCGCCCATTTTCTTCCACTCACAATTATTCGAAGCATCCTTAAAGTGTACATGTTTAATGAGTGGTAAATATTGCTTGAAGATTTTAACTGCATCCATTCCGCCAAATGTAATGTGGCCAACGTCCGGCGTGTACCCCATATATTTTGGATTCAATCCTTCAAGAAGCACTTTGTAATCTTCTTCGAATCTCCAATATGAAGTTTTATAGGATATTGGGTGCATGGAAGTAGTAATTCCATTTTCATAGGCACGCTTTCCAAGCTCATTGGCACCTTGGATAATTTCCTTTTGCCTTTGGACTAAATTGTCGCGGTTTAGTCCTACCCTGGAAGGAACGTTCATAATTGCACCAGGAAAATGTTTTAGGTAATTTATGTAGTAATCAGCCTTTTCTCTTTCTTCCGAGGATTCCTTTCCACCTTCAAAAGCCATCGGCAGGGTTAATGCAGCTAATTCTAGGCCTCTTTTATCTAGTTCCTCTTTTAGCCTCTTCGGTTCTTCACGATATCGACCAAGCAATGTAACTTGCATATCAAGACCTTTAAAACCGCCATTTTTAATATCATCCATAATTTTATCTAACATATCAGCTTCGATATCATAATCTAGCATCCACGTTGAACCTTGACATCCAAATTTAATAGTCATTAACAGTCACTCCTTGATATTTTCAAATTTCAAATATGTATCCGTTATCAATAAAATTTGTTTCCCAATTTCAGGTTAATTATTTATTGTCATTTTGTCAATAATATTTTGATGAATTGAAAGAAAATGATTTATTTTGAGAAGAAATGATAATTATATGATAAAAAAACTACTAAAAACAATAAACTTCGCTAATACTTATTGATATTATGCCTTTTATAAATTAATATTAAACTGAATAAACGATAAGGACGAAATGAAATGAAAATGTTTGTAACAGAAAGACGTAATAAGATATTAGCACTTTTAAAAGAAAAGCAGCGATTAACTGTTTTAGAACTTGCTACCAGCCTGAATGTTTCGGAGGCTACTTTACGTTCTGATCTTACCAAAATGGAAAAAGAAGGACTGTTAACCAGAACACATGGTGGTGCAATACTTAATGATTTAGCTGCTGCTGACACAAGTTTTTCAGCCCGCGTTAAAAAAAATCAAAAAGAAAAAACGCAAATTGCAAAAAGGGCCTTTCATTTTGTTGAAGATAAACAGTGTATTTTACTTGATGCAAGTTCAACAGCATTGGAATTTGCCAATTACTTGAAACAGCAGTCCATTAGACTTACTGTTGTAACTACCAGTGCCAAAGCTGCCTTAGAATTAAATGAAAATCCCGATATTACTGTCATCTTAATTGGCGGGATGATGACTAAAGGATCTTCTGCAATCGAGGGGACATTAGGATTAAGCATATTAGATCAAGTTAATATTGATATTATGTTTACATCAGCAAATGGATTTACACCTGAAACCGGCCTAACAGATTTTAATTTATACGAAGTTCAATTAAAAAGAGAATTAGTTCACAGAGCCAAAATAGTAGTCGCATTAATAGACCACACTAAAATCGGAAGTAATTCCAGTTCAATATTTGCAAAAACTAACCAGATTGATACTATTATTACCGACAAAGAATTGGATGACAGCATAACGAACCATTCATTTATGAAGGATGTCCGAATCATTGTGGCTGCCACTAAAAATGAAAAATAAAAAATAGGCTATCATACCATTAGTATGTTTAGCCTATTTTTTTGTCATTTTTTCAATTTTTACGGTTGGTTCAATCTTTATTTACTTCTAAAATGAAGCTTTTTACCTTTTCAATATTTCTTTAACTGCATTTATTCCCCTTCATATCCTCCAATAATACGTTTGTAAAACTATTTTCTTTTTCTATAATTTTATTGACTTTCCGTTCAGAACCGCCGGCCCACTCCGCATTTAAATAGGCGTTAACTACCTTCTTGCCAACTTCTACCCCGATTATTTGGGCTCCCATCGTAATTATTTGAGCGTTATTGCTTAGCTGGGCTCTTTCTGCTGAATATGTATCATGTGTAAGCGCAGCACGTATTCCTGGATATTTTCCAGCGGCAATCGCTACACCAATACCGGTTCCGCAAATTAAAATCCCACGTTCAATTTTCCCCTCACTTATTGATTGGGCTACATCAAATGCTACATCCGGATAGTCAACAGGGTCACTAGAATGGCAGCCATAATCAATGACTTCATGCTCAGTAGTTTCTTCTATAAACTTCTTTATCTCTTCCTTAAGTGCAAATCCGATATGATCACTACCGATACCAATTTTCAAGAAAAAATTCCCCTTTCGTATTTCAAAAAAATTATTTATTATTATTTTCACATTAATTCTATTATATTTAATCGTTTTATTCAACTTTTCTTTCGTTTTTTTTTATTTTGCTAAGTAATTATAAAGAAAAGTAAATTCATATAGTGAGTAGTCTATTAATTTCATTTTTCCTTAAAGAAAGTAATTAATCCCTTAAAAACCTCTGTTTCCGCTATGTATTTCACAGAAACTTGAAGAAAAAAGGGTTTTTTGATTACATTTTTTGTTGATTTCCTTATCTTTTACTATCGTTTTCTTTCGTAGGTTTACGAATTTAATTTATTTTTAACAAATTACATAAAAACATTATGTACACTTTCATGGCAATGGTATAAAATTGAAGAAGGAAAATAATTAATTGGAGGTTTTTAATATGAAAGTTGGATTTATTGGATTAGGTATTATGGGAAAACCAATGGCTATGCACTTAATAAAAGATGGTTTTGATACCTATCTTTTAGATTTGAATAAAGATGTTGTAAAGGAGCTTACCGCTTTGGGCGGACATCCTTGTGAATCAAATAAGGATATTGCGGAAACCTGCGATGTAATCATCACAATGCTTCCTGCAGCAAAACATGTTTCACAAGTGTTATTTACTGAGGATGGAATCGCTAAAAATGCTAAACCAAACACAATTGTTATTGATATGAGTTCAGTTTCAACTGAGGATTCCAAATTATTTGCAAGTAAACTTAAAGACTATGGTATATCCTTCATCGATGCACCTGTTAGCGGGGGAGAACCAATGGCCATTGAAGGAAGGTTATCCATAATGGCTGGTGGAGATAAAGAACACGTAACAAAAATTCTTCCTTTACTCCAATCAATGGGAGAAGATGTGGTTCATGTTGGTGAAAACGGAACAGGCTCGACAGCAAAATTAGCAAATCAAATAATGGTTAGTATACATCTTGCTGCACTATCCGAAGCGTGTGTATTTGCAACGAAGGCTGGTCTTGAGTTAAATAAACTGTTTGAAGCTATTCATGGAGGACTTGCAGGCAGCGCTGTAATGAATGCAAAAATGCAAAGAATAATTGAAAGAAACTTTGAACCTGGCGGTCGTATTGAAACAAACTTTAAAGATCTAAACAACGTACAAGCAACAGCAAATGCTCTAGGAGTGCCTCTGCCTATTACTAATTTAGTGAAGGAAATTTTCAGCGCTGAAATCGCAATTGGAAATGGAAATAAAGATCATTCATTTATTATTGATTTCTTTGAAAGAATGGCTAATATCCAAACACCTAAAGAAGAAGTAAAAATTTAATAGAATTCCTTGACCTTTACTAAAGGAAGTAAACCTCCAAATTTTACCTTATTTTTGATGGGAGGTGGGATTGATTTTGATAAATTCATTTCTATTAATCGGACAGTCCAATATGGCAGGAAGAGGCCTAATCCACGAAGCAGATACCATATATAATGATAATCTTTATATGTTTAGGGACAACACTTGGATGTTAGCAGAGGAGCCTTTACATACTGATAAACCAGATTTAGCAGGAATCGGATTAGGAATGAGCTTTGCTGATACCTTACAAAGAAAATTCGATAAAAAAATTGGGCTTATTCCTTGTGCATTTGGAGGAACCTCCCTTGCTGAATGGAAGCAAGGAGAGCTACTTTATACCAATGCTGTGAGTGAAACAATAAAAGCACTTGAGTCAAGTAGCTTAAAAGGAATTCTGTGGCATCAAGGGGAAAGTGACGCAGACCACTTGAGCACTGCACAGAACTATAAAGACAGATTTCAAACATTTATCGCCTCTTTGTTAGTGGATATTAATCAAACTAGTATACCCATCATTATAGGGGAATTAGGAGAGTTTTTACTTAAATATGAAAACTGTGCATATTCACCAGTAATTAATAATCAGCTAAAAAGTCTTAGTTTGGATGATAAATACTATGCATTTGTTTCTGCAAAAGATTTGACTGATAATGGAGATCGTCTACATTTTAATTCTAAATCTCTTCGTGAATTTGGTATACGTTATGCTAATAAATGGATGGAGTGTAGCCAAAGGCTAGGAATTTCACTAGAATAAAAAAACTTGTTATTATAGATTGAATATTAATCCCAATCAATAATCATTTTAGTAATAAGAGACAGCTCCAACCACCCCATGGGGTAGTATCAGCTACTCTATAAATGATAATGTCTTTGGCCTGCAGCCCAACTTGTACCGTCCAGGTATAAGTTGGGCTGCAGGTTGTTACTTTTTTGTCCATTGTTACGAAAATACTTTATAACCATTCTTCTGGGTAAATTCATTGTACAGGCTGTCGAACTCTGCATACTATGAACACAACTATGATGGAAAAAAGAATTTAGGTATGGCCAGTGTATTTTTCACCTTTCCTCATGTTTCCGAAGGCATCCATCATCATCCTCACTAAACACTCCTTTATAACTAACGGTAATCGTCGATATGTCTCATTCGTTTTTCCATAAGAGGAATCCAATTCAAACATAGCTGTTATTAGCTGAAAAAGGGGGAATTGTATCAAATGATATTTCCAAATGGTACAGATTTAAGTCGTTTAAATCGGAACCAGGTTATTAATCTTCTTTTAGCCTCGATTGGCTTTGAAGAGCTTGCGCTAGGCTACTACTTGGTTAAATCTGAAGCTGATTTGCTTCAAATAGCATTAGGTAAACTGTCTGTCAACGGTAGTGGAAACGATGGTCCAATGGTCAGATCATTAGATGATTTGTTGCGACTAAATCGCAGTATTAACAAAACATTGAAAACCATCACAAAAAAAGAGAGGCTACTTTTATTAAAGCTGAAAGAAGTGGCTGATTTAATTGGGGATGTCCCAGCGATAGAAAACTTATGCTTTGCCACGGCTGCAACTGGCGAGGCGGTTGTGGATGCTGCCTATATAAATGAGGAAATGATTGACTTTAATGTAACTGTGGATCATATTGATCTTTTTATAGGTGAGAATTGTACAACGGAAGATGATAGAATCCAGTTGCGATTTTCACGTGGAGGTTGTCCATTTGCGGCCATCACCTTAGTTGAAAACACAGCAGACATTTTCTGCACCCCCGCATTTAACACAGCTTTAATTAGAGCTAGAGTTAATGTCAGTGCTTCCAACAATCAGTTGAATGGCGAATATAACGCATTCATTACCTTGAATGAGAATGGGAATATGACGATTTTCTTAGTAAATGAACAAAACCGTCTTCTTTTTAAAATTTCGAATGCCGTTGTCGATGTGGAAGAGTGCCAAGATGAGGGGCTTGAACCTGTAAACAATTGCGCCTGTGCCGTAACAATCTCAACGGTTCAAAATACAGTGATTACAGTCACTGGGGATAATGTGTTTTTTCCAGCAACAATATCCAATCTTTTTATTAATGTTCCGTGTAATTGTGATGCTGCGAATAGTACAATATCCGTCGTTATTAGGGAGGAGTTTGTACAGATTCTTATTCCGGGAGAGTTTGAAGACGGAACCATCTCTACGGTGTGCGATGTAAATGAAGCGGTGATTCAAGCGGGAGTCATACTTGGAGGAGCTTTTTATCGTGTATTTATTGTAGCCAATCAGGATGGAACAGTAACAGCAACCTTTGACGGAGCATCTACCTTTACAATCACACTAACTGGAGCCAATGTTGTGATTAGTGGTTGTTAGCAGGTGCCTGGCACTACTACCCATAATTTGTCGATGACACATCCAATTGGGATAGGAGTAGCGGAATTGAATCGCTAACTCCTATCCTTATCTAACTAAAGGTTTTCCGTCCCAAAATTTTAATCCCGATATGGTTTTTGACCGACAAACTGAATAACATGAGACAAACCATTATGAAGTTCGCCTTCATTACGTACAACCTCTCCCATGAAAAAATGAAGAATACGCCAATCAGCAAAGGTTTGCCAAAACTCTTCAGGCCTATATAAAAAATTAATATCGCGGGGTCCCCCACTATTATAGGGAATCTGTTTTTGCGAATATACTTCCGTTATGTAGTATCCCCCTGGCTTAACAGCCTCTCTTACTCCTGCAAGTGTTTTTTTACGTAATTCCAGTGGAAAATGACCAAAGATACATACTATTTCATCCCACGCATCTGGTGTCCATTCTGCATTGTTTAAATCAACAAGTTCAGTTTGAATATTAACTCCGCGTTCTTCAGCGAGTTTTTTGGTTTTATCTAGGCCAGATTCTGCATAATCCCATGTTGTGACATTCATTCCTTGTTCAGCTAGGAAAACACCATTACGCCCTTCACCTTCAGCAATAGCCAAGGCGTTACCCGACAATTGGAGTTTTCTTATAGTTTCTTCTAAAAAAATATTTGGTTTCTTTCCATATACATAATCCTCTGCTTGAAAACGAGTGTTCCACTGATTCAATGTTTTACCTCCAAATTTATTAGTTAATATTCATATATAATCGAATTACATGGGATAAATAACATTTTATTTTTTGTTCTTAATTAATCCTTAACAAATATCACCCATAATTAATCAAAAGGAGTGATTATTTGTGAATGATATCGGAATATTTTTTGCCATAGCTAGTGGTATCCTGTCCTTTTTTTCTCCATGTGTTTTTCCCCTCCTTCCAGCTTATATTACCCATTTAACTGGGGGGAAAATTGAAGACTCTAAAATGCAGGTAGATCGGACAAAGCTTTATATTAGATCAATCGGATTTATTATCGGGTTTGGTATCATTTTTATTGCACTGGGTGCCTCAGCAAGCTTTATTGGTAAAATATTGATGAATTATCGGATTCTGATTATGCAGATTGCAGGTCTTTTAATTATCATTTTTGGCTTACAGATGGCCGGACTGCTAAAATTTAAATTATTAATGAAAGAAAAAAGAATACAATCAGAACTTAAACCCAAAAGTATATTTAGTTCTGTTTTACTTGGAATGGCATTTGCCAGTGGATGGTCCCCTTGTGTAGGACTCGCACTGTCGTCGATATTATTATTAGCAAGCGCTTCAGATACTTTATCCGAAGGAATATTCCTGTTAGGAGCCTATTCTCTTGGAATGGCTATACCATTTTTTATTATTAGTATTGTTATATCTTATTCTTTAAAAACAATGAAAAAAATCAATAAATATTTATCAAAACTTGCATTTGTAAATGGGATTTTCATGGTTATGCTAGGATTTTTAGTTTTAAGCGGACAAATGCAGAAAATTAGTGCATGGCTGTCAGCTTACAGTTTATTTCAGTTTTAGAAAGGGAGAGAATTCTTGTCACCAAAGAAGCTAATTGGAAAAACCGTCTTAGTCGTGGAAGATGACCCTAAAATTCGTCAGCTTGTAAAAATCTATTTAACTCAAGAAGGCTATGAAGTAAGTGAAGCAGCTAATGGGTTAGAAGCCAAGGAGAAAATCGAACATTTGGATCCTTGTATCCTCATTCTAGATCTTATGCTGCCCGAAATCAGTGGTGAAGATATCTTAAGATGGGTTCGAGAAGAATTAAAAAGTATGATGCCTATAATTATTCTTTCTGCTAAAGTATCTGAAAAAAACCGAATCCACGGGTTTAAATTAGGGGCTGATGACTATGTGGTCAAACCCTTTAGCCCTGCTGAACTAATGGTTAGAATAGAAGCCGTTTTAAGAAGAACCGCAAGCCGTTGCGGAAAGCTCAGCTTTACTGGGATTACAATTAAACCAGCAAAAGGAGAAGCTTGGATTAACGGTGAACAGCTAGAGTTGACTCATTTTGAATTTAAGCTGCTTCATACTTTTATGCAACATCCAGATCATATCTTATCTAGAGAACAATTACTCACCTATATCTATGAAAAAAATGAAAAAGCTGTTTCAGACAGAACCATAGATGTCCATATAAAGAATTTGCGGGAAAAAATAAAGGAAAAGACACCTAAGGAATATATCCAAACGATAAGAGGAATGGGGTATAAGTTTGTGGGCATTTAAAAAATTATCCAACCTTATATCAAAGCTAGTTGCCCTTAATTGCATAGTCATTCTGCTCGTTATACTACTTGCAGGATTCTCAGTAAAGGAGTACGCCTGTTATTTAGTTAATTCGGAAAATATGGTTGGAACAGACCTTATCAATATACTTAATGAATTTCTCTGGAAAGTGGCATTCCTTGCTTTTATCATCGCGGGATTTTTTCATTACGTAACGGTAAAGAGAATTGTAGAACCTATAAAACATTTAACAAAATCTGCTAAAGAAATCAAAGAAGGCAAGTCTCCTTCTTTAGTTAAGTTAAATTCAAGCGGTGAATTAAAGGAACTAATTGAAAACTTTAACACAATGGCCCAAACACTCAACTCTGTTAGGGAACAACGGGATGAAATGCTTCGTGATATCGCCCACGAACTTCGAACTCCTTTGACGAATATAAACGGTTATCTGGAGGCACTGCAAAACGGCGTAATTAAAGGAAATCCAGATTTATTTGGCTCCCTGCTTGAGGAATCTCGCAGGATAACTAGAATTGTTGAACTTATAACAGAATTAAATTCATGGAATAACGGAAATTACTTTGCAGATAAACAGTTTAACCCCGTTGCAATCGAAAAGGTTCTGGATGAAACATTAACTGCATTCCAGTTAAAACTGCAACAACGTTTCAAAGAATTGAAAATTGATATTGAGAAAGAACAAATATTAGGGAATCAGGACGGTCTAATACAGGTTTTCACAAACATTCTTCAAAATATTCTAGATTATAATACAGGTAGTAAATTGACTATTAGCGGGGTAAAAAATGTTGATATGTATTTCATTACTTTTGAACATCAAGGGCAATTCATTGACCCGGATAAAAAAGAACGAATCTTTGAACGTTTTTATCGCCTGGAGGAATCAAGAAGCACCAAATCCGAAGGGGCCGGCTTAGGTCTTACAATTTCAAAAAGCATTATACTAGCCCATGATGGAAAAATCGGGTTAGAGACGGATGGCTGCCAGCATATCTTTTGGATTGCACTACCTTTAATGGAAATAGTCGAATAAATAATTTAAATATATATTTGAATTCTTATTTCTTAATCATTGCTTAACAAATGAAAAGGATAATCTTGTTCTAAGGAGTGATACTATGAAACTTACAATTGAAGATGAAAAAATTAGTGGTAAATTAGGGTTCGGTGAAATCTCCATTTCCCCCAATGAGAACAATGGTTATCGCCCATACGAATTGTTTGTTTCTTCTTTAGTTGGGTGCTGCGGTGAATACGAATGAGTTATTATCAAATAGGAAACTTTTCCCTACCTTCTTTGTGGCTTGCTGTCTTAACTACACTTTTTGGAGCATCCCTATTATATAAGCTGCTAACAGGTGCAAAAGTTGGGGAATGGTATTGGAATAGCTTTTTTCTCTACTTTCTAGCGTGGAAACTAAGTTACATCCTGTTTAATATAACCATGTTTATAGATTTACCCCTTTCTATTCTTTATTTCAACGGAGGCACAAAGGGACATTTCATAGGATTAACATTGCTGTCTCTATATTTATTGTTTCTAGCAGGTAAAAAACATCCTGGATTGCAAAAAGAAGCTGGCAGCATTTTTCTTCTCTTCTTTTTCACATATGAAGTGATTAGTAAACTTTTAGAAATGCAATGGATAGAAGTGTTTTCCCATTTCGTCGTATTTGCCGGATATATTGTCCTCTTTTTATTCCTAAAAAGAAAAAGCAAACCTATCACTGGGCCAATCATCATTGTGTTGATACTCATAGAGCTTTTGCTCTTCAGCATTTTCAGTACATTGTTTTCTTTTAAGGCACTTACATTAACTTGGATTGGTTTAACTGTACTTTCACTTTTTAAAAAAATGGACAAGGAGGCCGAATTACTTGAATAAAAATCTTTTATCAATTGCTATTATCCTGCTGGCAGCCGCAATTATCCTCGTAAATTTGTTAAAACCATCCGTCACAGAGGGAAACAAAGAAATCACTTCAGCAGAGGCTCCTACTTCTGAGGATATTCCAGGTGTAGATCTCTCACAAGTAAAGGAAGGAAATCCAGCTCCTAATTTTGAATTAACTACACTAGGAGGTGAAACAGTACAGCTTTCTGATTATAAAGGTAAAAAGGTCATTTTGAATTTTTGGGCTACGTGGTGCCCGCCATGCAAAGCAGAAATGCCCCATATGCAAAACTTTTATGAAAAAAACAAAGGAAATGACATTGAAATAGTGGCTGTCAACCTGACAAATATGGATAAGGGAAAAACAGAGATTGAGAATTTTGTAAAAGAATATGGTCTTACCTTTGCTATCCCCCTAGATGAGGAGGGAACAATTGGTGCACAATATCAAGCCTTTAGTATTCCAACAAGCTATATCATAGATTCAAAAGGAATCATTACAAAAAAAATAATTGGTCCAATGGACGAAGATATGATGAAGAACCTTACTAATGAGATAAATTAAGAATGTTCCTTTATACAGTCAATGATATTGTCGTAAAGGCGTGGAGACAAACTTCTATGGAAGACTCCCCGCCTAATTTTTGTAAATCTATTAAGAACAGGTTCTGGACGTGTGCCTTAATATAGGATAAAAATTATGGATGTATGAAGTTCATTTCCTACAACTGAAAGTCTCCCTGTTTTCTATATAAATTTCTTTCGCTCATCTTCAATTATAGATTCATAAATATCATCCATTTCAGAATCACTGAAATCCCCCTCATCAGTAGAGACCTTTTGGTTCTTTTTCCACTTCCTCATCACAAAAAACAAAATAATTAAGACTAAAGTTATTAATAGGAACGGGGTTATCCAAAGACTAAGATTGAACCCTTTTACTGGTGGAGCATTTAATGCTTCTACCCCTAGTTCATTTGAGTAGTAATCTAGAATTTCCTTTTTTGACATTCCTTTTGTAAAAAACATCTCTGCCACTTCTTCGTAATACAATTGTTTCACACTGCAGTTAGATAAGTCATCATTACTATGCCCGTCCATATATAACATATCAACAGTAGCCATGAATTCCCGATTTGTATAATCATAATTTTTTTCTGATAATTGTTCCTCTGCATAGACTTGCATAGTTCCTAAAAAAAGAGTAATTAGACTAAAAATTACTAAAATACGCTTCAAAGATTGAACACCTCCCTTAAATATATTACTAATAACTTTATATACCCCCTATAGTATAAAACAAAAATCGTTAGCTACTAAGATAGAAGCGTGAAACTTTTATGACATAGTGAATCATTCATGATATCTAGGAAGTTTTTCCTGTAACAAGTTTGTTTTTTATTCATAATTAACTCAAAAATACAATTACCCCACGAGGTATAATTAGTACAATGCTTAAAGGAAGGAGGTAACCTGTCCGATGTATAAAAAGAAACATTTCATTCTTATCCTTTCCTTATTGATGTTAGTCATCATAGGGGCTGGATGTACTCCTAATGAGGAAAGAAGTGCTTTGAAAGATGAACAAGGAAATACTGTACGTTTAGATACTAAAGAAAAACCTACATTACTCTTTTTCTTCACTGGAGTTGGCTGAGACTACTGTAAATCGCAGCTGGTCGAGCTGCAGAATAATAAGGACCTGTTTGTTGGTTTTCCAGGAGATATATACGCTTTAAGTGCAGATTCAGTAGAGAAGCATAAAGAATTGAAGGCTGAATTAGGTGTTGAGTTTCCTATATTAGCTGATAAATACCTAAAAGTAATTGAAGAAGCAGGTCTTAAGGACCCAACTGAACCAAAATCATTAAGGGGATTCGCTATTTTGAATAGTAAAGGTGAAATTATTGAGGCCCAACAATTAGATCCTTTTGGGGAAGAACTGGCCAATATTATTTCATATGCTTCTCAAAAAGTAAGTAATTAATAATTAAACTTAAAGCATTAATTCCAAGGTGGCTATAAAATGAATCGAGTCTCGCACTTATTAAGTAATATTACTAGTAGTAGTCCTTACTGCATGTGGAATTAGTTCCGAAGGATATAGAAATGTATCTTCAGAGGAAGCGAAGCAACTCATCGACAACAAGGAAGTAGTTGTACTAGGTGTTAGAACCCCCGAAGAGTAAAATGGTACCCACCTTTAAGATTTAAGTATATAAAAAATACCTATAGATAAAACACTCTTTTTTCAAGTGTTCTATCTTTAGGTACCATAGTATAATAAGATCCTTGTTTTCTTTTAAAGTTTAATCCTGGTAAATTCAATTCCTAAAAGTAAAGCTAGTTGTTGCTGCTCCCTCCTTAGAAAAGCTAGTTTTAGAGGTATTTGAATTAGTTTATACATCACACTCAATTAATCTTAGCAATCAACTTATCAATGGTTTGTGATACATCCTGTACTATCGTTTTCCATTTTTCTCTTAAAGTTTCGCTTAATCCAATATGGAACCTAATCTCATAAGGTTCCACTCCTATGAGATACCCCTTTATTGATTCTTTCTGTTGATACAATGATTGAAACAAGTGAAAGTTATGCGCTGAGATGTCTAAAGTTTGATATTCATGTAAATGGGCAAGTGGAAAAACGGTCAGCTCCCCTGGTTCGTTTCCGGATAATACAGCATCCACAATGATTACAAATGTAGCGTTCATTATTTGATCCATGCAGTAATCAATATCTGATTCTCCAATCAAAAAAGATACATGAGGTGTACGATTCAGCTTGGATAGTTGCTCAATTAGATCAATTCCAATTCCATCATCCATCATTAATATATTGCCAATACCTAAGACGATTATTTTTTCCATTAAAACACCTTTATCGTTTTTACTTGTTTTCCTGGACTATATACATGAGTCGCACATGACATACACGGATCAAAGGAACGAAGAATTCTGCCAATTTCCGCAGGTTTATCTGGATTCTGAATAGGTGTACCGACCAAGGCTTCTTCAGCCGTACCTCTAAAACCATTATCATCCCTCGTTGAAAAATCCCATGTGGAAGGAGTGATGATTTGATAGAAGGAGATTTTCTTATCTTGAATCTTTAACCAATGGCCTAGTGCTCCTCTCGTTGTATCTACTAACCCCCTTCCAGTTGCCAATTCTGGAAGTTCATATTTTTTTTGCACATCTACTCCTGGAATTATTTGCTGAAGTAATATTTTCATAACTTCTGAGATTTTCTTTGCTTCTAGTGCTCTGGCAATCGTTCGATCCATAGCGGAGATTCCATTGTTATACGTTCCACTTAATATTAATCTGGCCAGCGGTCCGACCTCAAAAGGGAGACCCTTATATCTTGGTGCCTTCACCCAGGAATAGGCTTTTTCTTTGTCCATATCCGGCTCTGTCACTTCTTCATTTGGTTGATTGCTGTTCGTTATTGATTTGTAATAGGAGTAATCTATTTTTTCTTGAATATTACTTTCATCAAATGCTTCAACAGATTCCAGTGTGGATACAAGCGGATCCACATATAGTGTGCCTAACTCCTTATAATGGTTAAAGGCACCGTAGGTTAAAAGGTTGCCATACCCTCCGCCTAAGCGAAAATAGTCTGCATAGAAGCGCGCAATGTCATATACATCTGGAATCATTTTTTCATCAATAAATCTTGCAATTTTCCCTAAAATAGAATCGATATGAACGACTTTCTCGGCTGTTGCCTGTGTTGTGATCCCTCCAATAAAAACCCCATGATTATGTGGGGCTTTACCGCCTAAAACGGCTAACATTTCATGAGCTAGACGACTGTACTTAAGGGAGTCAAAGTAATGCTGTGAAATCCGGTCATTAATGCTTTTCGGTAATCGAAAATCGTCATGGTCGGCCTGGAAAAGAGAGTTTTGTTCAATCTTTACATAGTCAGGAACAGTATATTGATAAAAATGGCGGATATGATTTTGTAAAAACTCACAACAATGGATGATGTCTCGTAAATATTTTCCTTGTTCCATTGGTTCAATGTTTAATGCATCTTCTAAAGCACGGGAGGAAGCCATTGAGTGGGCTGCAGAGCAAATGCCGCATATTCGCTGAGTAAAATAAACGGCATCGAAGGGACTTCTGCCTACTAACATTTGCTCAAAGCCACGAAATAAATTTCCTTTTGTTTTAACATCAACGACTTGATTCTGGTCAATCATCACATCAATTTCCATAAAACCGCTAATACGTGTCAAAGGATTAATCACGATTCTCTTACTCATTCTTCACCACCCTTGTTGTGTCATAGCTAATGAACGGCGCCATGGCATCTGGAAAACCAAACTGAGCACAGCCAATGCATGGTGTATTATCTCCAATCGGCCAATTCACATGACCATTCCATTGCCTTGTTGGACAATCCACTCTCGTCACAGGGCCTCGGCATCCAAGCTTAAACAAACATGTTTTATCCCCTAATTTTTCAGCAAAAATCCCTCTGTCAAAAAATGGCCTTCTTGGACAACGGTCATGAATAAGCGTGCTGTAAAACATTAAAGGCCGGTCTAGGTTATCTGTTTCCGGCTCCCCATATAATAAGAGATGCGCTAATGTCCCTAAAAACCAGTCTGGATGAACAGGACATCCGGGAAGTTTGATCATTTTTTTATCAGGCAGGACCATTTGCAGCCCCACAGATTGGGATGGATTTGGTTTTGCTGCTGACACCCCGCCATGTGTGGCACAAGCCCCCACAGCTAAAATATGCGAAGCCTTTTCCCCTAGCATCTTTGCTGCTTGAAGTCCTGTCAGAGGCTTACCTTGCCAGCTCCCAATAATATTGTATAAACCATTGTTTTTTAACGCGACAGCTCCTTCAACTGCTAAAATATACTCGTCGTCCATCGCTTTCATTAGTTTCTCGATCGCCGGCTCTCCTTCAGCAGCCATTAAACTATTGCAAAACTTAAGATCAACCATTGAATTTAGCGTGTACTCAAAGTCGGGATTCTGCCCATTCAACAAGGAAATGATATTACCGGAACAACCATTTAATTCTAAGTAAATAAGGTTTTTTTTCTTGATAGTCCTCTTTTTGAGGCTCTTCAGTGCCGTACTTGTTAACCTCTCTGCAATGGCTTCATTTGTTAAAGACTCTGGCGGCAAAATTTGTCCTTCCATTAAACCAACCTCCCTACAACGGGTAGTGTAGCTAAGATCGATTGTTGACCAGCATGACAAGAAGCAAATTCCTGCGTATAATCTTTGCCTGCAAGTAAGCCAAAGTGGGTAGCCGCAGCCCAAGCCCTGTTGTTAGTCACATCATAGACAATGCCATTGACCGCAACATAAGCAGGTCTCCCATTTTTCCCAGTAAATGTAGCTAATTCTCCAATTGTAAACGTTCGTTGATTAGACTGTGATATAGGTGGAGTAGGTAAAGGAGTAATGGGAGGAATTTGTGACTGATTTAAATTCCCTGAAGGAACTGGAATAGATGGTTGTGAAGGTAAAAAATGATAACTAGTCTTCGCTTGATTAGCCAGCCATTCACTAAGAAAATGAATCGTTGATAGTGCATCCCATAACCGTTGAAGAATTTGTGGTTTCATGGAAGTATCACTCAATGTAGATAACGTATAGATATCATGACGTGCTTGTGTAACAAGATAATTTATTTGCATGCTAATCATCTCGATGTTTTGCATGATGTTCTCCCCTTTTGGCCTTTTCCCCCTATCCTATGCTTACATATCAATATAATTAACAAATTCTGGGCAAAAGCTGACCAGATAGGCGATTAAGTCTTCTTGTTGTACCCACAGTTGTTTTTATAAGCAGTTTCCCGGTTTGAACATGACAGGAAGTAATTTGACCAATCACACTTGCATTCTTTCCCATCTCATAATTCTTCAAGATAGCAAGCACCTTTTGTTCTTCATTTGAGTCAACAATGATAACTACTTTCCCTTCATTTGCTAGATATATAGGATCATAACCTAAAATATCACAGGCACCTTGAACTTCCTTTCGCACTGGAATAGAAGCTTCATCCATTTCAACTGTAAAACGAAAGTCTTCACATAGTTCTACTAGCGTTGTGGCTAACCCTCCCCTTGTCGGATCCCGCATGATTCGAATTCCTTTGATTTCCTCTAATAGTTCATGAATCAGGAGGTTTAATGATGCACAATCACTCCTAACATCTGTCAACAACCCAAGCTCGTTCCGTGCACTCAAAATAGCGACTCCATGATCTCCTATTGTTCCGCTGATGATTACGGAATCTCCTTCTTGAACTATTTCAGGTTTCAATCGATGCTGTTCTTGCATTACACCAATCCCAGTCGTATTAATAAATAAGCCATCCACACTCCCCTTTTCGACCACTTTTGTATCACCGGCAATGATTCTCACCCCGGCTCTTTCTGCTTCCCCTGCCATTGTGTTTACAATCTCTTTTAGACTATTTATTGGAAATCCTTCCTCAATAATAAATCCAGCAGTTATCACGTGAGGAATAGCACCACTTACAGCTAAATCGTTCACTGTTCCTGTTATCGCCAGCTTCCCTATATTTCCACCTGGAAAGAAAATAGGTTTTACCACATAGCTATCTGTTGTTACTGCAATAGTTTGTGAAGGAATGGTAAGAACGGCGGAATCTAACTTTGTTTGCTCTGAATGTCCAAATGATTGAATAAAGATATCTTGTATGAGTTGGTGTGTTAATTCTCCACCTTCTCCATGAGCTAGACTAATTCGCTGCACCAAGGTTACTCCCCCCTCATGAATTGATAATGTGCCGAACAGGTGCCTTCTGTTGATACCATACAAGGGCCAATAGGATGAGCGGGAGTACAGCCCTTATTGAACAACACACACTCTTCTGGTGTAATTAATCCTCGAACGATTTCACCACAGCGGCATTTGGTTACTCTCGGCTCCCCTATAGAAATGTTAAACTTCTTTTTTGCATCATGCTGCGAATATTCTTCTTTCAGCACTAACCCACTTTTAGGAATGGTACCTATACCTCTCCATGCCTCGTCATCCGCTTCTAAATATTCTTCTATTAAACTTTGAGCAACTACATTTCCCTTATCACTTACAACATATGTATAATCATTGATGATTTCAACCTTTTTTTCCAGCTGAAGATGTATCAGCTTATAAATCCCACTGAGTAATTGAACGGGTTCAAAACCTGTAATGGCACCGGAAATATTAAATTCTTCAGCCAAATATCGATAATTCTGTTTTCCTAAAACCACGGAAACATGACCAGGCAAAAGGAATCCATCAAGTTTTACTTCTCCTGAACTAAGAAGTGCTCTTAAGACAGGTTCCACCAATTTTGTTGTCATCCATATTGAATAGTTTTTTAACTCCTTACTTGAGGCTTCGCGAACCGCAAGAGCGAGAATCGGAATTGTTGTTTCAAATCCTATTCCTAAAAAAATGACTTCCTTATCGGGGTTTTTTTCTGCTATTTTCACACTGTCCAACGGCGAGTATACCACTCTGATATCCTTTCCGCCTGTTTTCGCTTTCATTAAGGTAGATTTAGAACCAGGAACACGCATCATATCGCCAAATGTACAAAGAATGGTGTTAGGTTCTTCTGATAATTGAATCATCGCATCAATCGACTTTTGATCTGTGACACATACAGGACACCCCGGTCCGGCAATCAGCTGAACATAATCTTTCAATCTCGTTTTTATTCCTGTTTTGGCCAATGCCATCGTATGTGAACCACATACCTCCATGAAAACTGGAATTCTGCCTTTTTCTTCTTTAAATCGCTTCGCTAAATCGATAACCGCTTCAACTGAATCACGAGTTAAGGTCGGTTCTGAAAAAAGGTCCATGTTTGCCATCTAACACATTCCTCCATTCTTCTATACTCTCTTTGGCATATTCCTCATTTACTACGGTCATGGCCTGCCCGGCATGGAGTAAAACATAATCATCAATCTTGACCTCTGGAACAAAAAAGGTCCCAACATACATCCTCGAACCCATCACATCTACTAGAGCTCTTTGCCCTTCTATTTCAATGACTTTAGCTGGCACGCCTAAGCACAAATCAATTCACCACCTTCATTTTCTTTTATCATCCTTATAACTGATGAGCAGCAATGATGATTTGACCTAATGACAAGCCTCCATCGTTACATGGGACATTTCTATGCGTATAAACGGTAAAGCCTTCTTTTTGAAGACCTTTCCGAATCTCACTGGCTAGAAAAACATTTTGAAAAGATCCTCCTGATAGTACGACTGTTCTATTTAATTCCGGTCTGTTCCTCAATAGTTTTAAAACCATCTGTATACAGCAAGACACCAATGTAGTTTGAAATTTCTGTATGATTTCAGTAACGGATTGTTGTTGAAGTTTTTCCTGAATAATTTGATAAATCATTGGAGATACGTCAAGTTCTAGTAGGTTAGGAGTATTTGTTTTTATATGAAATGAATACCTCTCATCTGTACTTTCCAGTACGGTTTTATTCATATAATCAGATAATTTGACCGCTGCCTCTCCTTCATACGTTGAAATCGAACAAATCCCGAGAATGGCACTAATGGCATCAAATAAGCGTCCGCATGTTCCAGCCATAGGCGTATTCAACTGATGGACGATCATTTGCTCCATCATGTTTATTTCTTTTACTCTGTCAGGAAAAAGTTTCATACAAAATTCTTTTCCCTCTTGAGGCCAGTAAAAAAGCAGCATCCCCACTGCATTTCTCCACGGTTCTTTCACGGCTTTTTCTCCACCTGGAAGAGGAGTGTATTTCAGGTGAGCCAGACGTTCAAAAGATTTTGCATCTCCATATAGAAATTCAAACCCCCAAATATTTCCGTCCTCTCCATATCCTGTACCATCTAATATAATTCCTAAACAAGATTCGTTAAGACCGTTATCTTCCATACAAGATACATGGTGTGCATGATGGTGTTGAATGGATATGATGTTACGATTGAGTTTGTTTGCAATAGAAGTAGATGCGTATAATGGGTGCTTGTCGACAGCCACATTCACCTCTTTAACCCCTAGAAATGCTTTATAATGATGGAGGTGTTCTTCAAAGGAGGCAATCATTTCTTCATTTTCTAAATCACCTATATGAGGACTGATGACAATGTTATTCTGTTTTCCAACGGAGAATGTATTCTTTTGGTTTCCTCCTAATGCAATAATATGATCCACATTGGATGTTGTTTTGAGCGGCTCTGGAACAAATCCTCTAGCACGCCGTACAAATATCGTATTTTCTCCATCACATTGAACAACTGAATCATCAATGGGAAAATCGATTTTACGGTTATGCGTTAAGAAATAATCACATATGTTTTGTAAGTATTCTAAATGATCTTCACGATATAAAATGGGCAGACCGGAAGGATTCGCACTCGTCATTACGATGCATTCCAACTGTTTATTTCCAAACAAAAGATGATGTAAAGGAGTATACGGCAGCATCACTCCAATAGTCGATAAACCTGGAGAAATATTTGGTGGTAATCCTCCATTTCTTTTTCTTTTTAAAATAACAATCGGCATTTCGGGGCTTGTCAGGAAATCTTCTTCTAGGCTGGAAATATAACAAAGGTTTCTTACCACCTCTAAAGACTTGACCATAATAGCCAACGGTTTCTGTGGTCGTTTCTTTCTATTTCTTAATTGGTCAACCGTCTTCTCTTGATAAGCATCACAAGCTAAATGGAAGCCACCTATTCCTTTTATCGCAACAATCTTTCCTTGTTTGATAAAATCAATCGTTTGGATGATGGCTGATTGGTTTTCAGCCAAAGATTTCCCACATTGATTATAGAGCATAACAGTAGGTCCGCAAACTGAACAACAAATAGGCTGAGCATGATGCCGCCGATTTGATGGATCTTCATACTCCACTTGGCAATCATGGCACATAGTAAATTCCTTCATTGTCGTATTTGAACGATCATATGGAAGACGATTGATAATCGTATAGCGCGGTCCGCATTGAGTGCAATTAATGAATGGATATTGAAAACGTCGATTATATGGGTCGTTCATTTCGTCTAAACAATTCCCACAAATTGCCGCATCACTAGGTATCCAGGGAATAGACTCTCCGTTTTTTCGGCTGGGAATAATCGTAAATTCCTTATAATGGGAGAGTGGAATTTGATGAACGTTAATCTCACTAACTTTCGCCAATTTAGGCGGATTCCTTTTGATTTCGTCCACCATTTTCTCTAACTGTCCATCCTTTCCTTCAGCCAAAATGGTGACACCATCAAAATTATTTTGGACCGTTCCATTGATGTGATGTTTTTTTGAAAGAGAGTAGATAAAGGGGCGAAAGCCAACTCCCTGCACCTTTCCTTTTACGATTACTTTTATGGCTTTGTACATTGACGATAAGCATCCTTTATCCAATTGATCCATTCTTCCATCCCTTCACCAGTTTTGGCGGATAATGCTTTCAATTGCGCTTGTGGGTTAATTTCTTCTAAATTTATTTGCGCTTCTTCTAAATCGAAAGATACATAAGGAAGGAGGTCGATTTTATTAATGACCGTTACATCGGTACGTCTAAACATGACGGGATATTTCGGAATTTTATCATTTCCTTCAGGGACACTTAAAACCACCACTTTATAATCTTGTCCTAAATCATAACCTGATGGACAAACCAAATTCCCAATATTCTCAATAAAGAGAATATCAATAGTGTCTAGTTCAAAATCTGGTAATGTTTTCGCAATCATCCTTGCATCAAGGTGACATCCTCCTACTGTATTAATTTGAACCGTTTTGACTCCTAGTGAACGTAATCTTTCTGCATCCAAATCCGTTGCTAAATCGCCTTCTATCACAGCAATATGAAACTCATTCCTTAACGCTTTAATTGTTTCTTCTAGTAAAGTCGTTTTACCCGCTCCTGGAGAGCTCATTAAGTTAATGACCAGAGTATGGTTTTTTTTAAATGTTTCTCTATTGAATGCAGCAGCTAAGTTTTGATCTTTTAACACATCTTCCTGTAGCCTGATTTTCACAGTTCATCACTTCCTTCGTATGATTCAACCCTAAAGGTTTCACCGGAAACGAGTAAACAATTTGGCAGCATGCACTTTGGACATAGCGCCATTCTATAGTCGGGGGTAAACTCAAACAGACACGTTTGACATTTTGCTTTCGCCACTTCACGTATAATTTCGAATTCCGTATTTTCATCAAGCATGCCTAATCCTTGTTTCCGAAAATGGAAAAACGCTAACTCTAAAGCATCAGGCAGTACATTAGATAAATCACCGACAATCACAACTATACTATCTACTTTGCTAAAACCATGTAATCTAGCATCTTCAGAAACGATTTTAATAATTTCAGACATAAGCGACATCTCGTGCATCCTTAACACACCTTCTTATTATCTCTCTTAAATGTTTATGCTTGGCTTTATTAAAAAGAACCCTATTAACATACCGCTCATGAGTTAGTCAGTATAAGTGGACATGGGAATAAAGGAAATTCTGCAGCGTTACCCATTAACACAACCATGAATATTTTTGTTTATATAACATAAAAAAGTCCTCCCATCAGTTCAAAAAAGAGCCTCCCAACTCAGGAAAGGCTCTCTACTCACTATTACATCTTTAATTATCTTTGCTTACAAAATTAACTATGATAGGAGTAGCGGAATTGATGCTAACTCCTATCCTTATAATCAAATTGAATTAACAGCCAAGCACAAAAAAAACACCGTGTTAATTACGGTGCCTTTTTGCGTGATATATTATAACTTTTTGCTTCAAAAACAGAACTTGCTCTTGTTACTTAAATATGTGCCTTTAAGTTAACTGCATAGTTGTAATGCACGTTCCGTCATTCTCAAATGTAGAAATTTCTGATTCTGATACTTTACCGTCATGGTCAATCTTTATTCGAAATTTTTTATCCCTAGGAAGCCATAAGTCGAAAAATCCGTTTGTTTGGGATTTCACTTTTTCATCCATAATTACATTGCCATCCATATCTTCAATGAATACATCGAATTCTTCTTCAACCAACTCACCTTGACAACCTGTCAAGCTATGATTCGTTCAGGGGTGAGTTTTATTAATGTAGGGTGCAATAGAAACGAAAAAGTCTTCCCCAGACAAGTCATAAGCTGACTCCTTCCCATCACTTTTCTCAATAATTAACTCTTGAGAAGTAATGGATGCAGAATCATTTGTTGTTTTATTTGAACTATAATTGCTTACTAATTCTCTAATATTTACAACTTCTTTTTCATTTAAAGAAGCTTCATTATTGGAATCCGCTTGTCCGCAACCAACTAATACTGCTGCCATAAATAAGATTGGCAGGAAAACTTTTGCCTTCATAAAACGTCTCACTTCCTTTCCTTTCTGTCTATAAAACTAGTATACCATCTTTATTTTTTTCAAATATGTGGGGCTTACTTTTGTCACAAAATATTAAAGTAATGACATTCTGCCCACTATTGCAAGGACTTTATCGCCTCTAATTTTTACATATTCAATTATTCTATAGAAATCCCATTCGGTTCCATCCCTACATTTACAGTTGCAATAACTGTATTATCATTGTTATTAATGACGCTCATAGTATTTTCGTACATGTTTGTCACATAAACAAATTGATTATCATTACTTGTAACAATTCCATGGGCACCTTTTCCAACCTTAATTGTGGCAACTACTTCTTTGGTTTTAAGTTCAATTTTTGAGACACTATCTGATGGCTTATCAGGAGTTCCTTGATTTGCAACAAATGCATATTTTCCGTCGGATTGTATATAAACTTGTGCAGGACCTTCACCCACTTGAACCTTTTCAACCTTATCTGTGGTCAAATCAATAATCGCTAATGAATTTTCAGCATTTAAAGTGGCAATTAATGTTTTTCCGTTTGGCGTAACACCAGTTGTAACAGGTGTATTCCCCACTACAATTTTTTTACTTTCTTTCATACCCACTAAATCAATTACACTTACAGTGTTCTCACCCATATTAGCAATGTAAGCCGATTTGCTATCTGCTGTGATTCGGAATCCATGTGGTCCTTTTCCTGTTGAGATCCTTTGGATTACTTTATAAGATACTAAATCAATAACGGAAAGGTTATTGTCTTCATTGTTTGTTACCAATGCATATTTCTTATTTTCCGTGAACACGATATGAGCTGGATGAGACCCAACTTCAACTTTCTTAATTAATTGGTCTGTTTCAGCATCAAAGAAGAGAGCAAAGCCATTTGTTTGTCCATGTTCTCCTTCATCGCCCCCATGTCCTTCACCATTCCCTTCTTCATGTCCTTCTTCATGGTTACATTCGCTACACGCTTGTTCTCCATGCCCTCCTGTTCCAGGAACAACCGTAGCACCCAATGTTTTTCCATCTGGAGATATTTGAACATTATGAACAGAACCTTCAACCTCTATGGTTTTAATTGTTTTGTTGCTAGTTGCATCTACTTTGGTGATAGCACCCTGTTCAGCTGTATAGATGAAGGCAGTCTTTTCTTTTTCTGATTTATCTTTTTCTGATTGAGAGCTCTTTTCGGGTTCGGTGGTGGTGCCTTTCGTTTGATTGTCCGAGGAAGTCCCACAGGCAGCTATAAAGATGCTTACAAGGAACAAGAGGCTAAACATCATAATTTTTTTCATTTAATACACTCCTTAACTTTAATAAGTTAACTATAGTAAATAAATGTGCAGAAACTTTGAAGAACTAGACTTGAAATATGACAACTTTGTGAAACAATAATATTTTCGCACAAAAAGATTGGAGAAAATATTTGTTTAAATGAATAAAGTTTGCCTTAGTGTTCTGCATAAATTCTTTACACTTGATTTACTATGTGGAGGCAACAGAATAAAAACGGTATTTATATTAATAATCCTATTTATTTAGGTTTTAATTAAAAAGGACCACACCTCAATGTGATCCATTTATAACGAATTGAATCTTGGATTAGTTGACATTCTTTTTTACCTCTTTTATGTTAGGTAAAAACTGTCATTAAGAAATACATAAATCCGCCAAAAAACACAAGAATTCCAAAGAAAGTAGCAATTCCATTTACGGTTTCCCTTTTTTGCAGTTTTTTGTACTCTTTATAAGTAATTTCGCCTTTTGCAAACCTTACCCCATTAGGATTAGGTTCTACAGTATATAGAGTTCCGTCCTTATCTTCAAGGACTACTCTGGTTATTAATGCTGATCCATTTCTCGTGTTATCAACTTGTGAATAAGACCCTTGATCGCTACCTCCAGAATAATCTACCCTTATAAAATCGTATACAGAACTTTTCTTTATCTTTTCGTACATTTCATAAGCTTGTAGTTCAATAGCATTATTTGGAGCACACACGCATATCACCTCGTTAAATTATTTTAAGGCGCGTTGTAAATAAATCTATTTAATGCAATTTTCCTTTAACCTAATAAATTTACTTCGACCAACTTTTAATTTATTGTATGGTTATCATTACATTTTGACAACAAAAACCCTGTTTTGCTGCCTTTTTACCTTTTCAATAAAGGCTCTTTTCGTATAGAATGTTGTTTATGTTATACACATGGACCGTTCCTTTTCGCTACAGGTGCTTGCTTTCCGCGGGGAGGAAGTCGAGCCTCCTCGACGCTACGCGTCTGTGGGGTCTCGACTTTTCCTCTACATCCCGCAGGAGTCAAGCACCTTTCGCTTCAATCCACTCTGTGCTTTCAATATTAATAATAGCAACAATCTTTTAGAAAGAGCCTCAATAAAACATCAATCACTACAAGTAGACAAACAATGTTTTTTCAAATTATAAATATTAAGAGGAATCTTTGAAAACTCTCTTATTTCTCTTATTGTATCCCATCCATCTTTATCCGGCATCAAAACATTCATAATAATAAACTGAGCAATCGTAAAAAAAAGCCCATCAGAATTAGTTCTTTCTGATGAGCTTTTAAATGCTAGACTGCTTCGTTAATTTTAGAGTTACCATTACACCAAAGTGGGTCAGGCAAGCTCGAGAGCTTACCTGGGTGTCCACTAGTAAACATTTTCTTTTATTAAACTCTGTGACTCATAGGAAGTGAGAATAAATAAATATTCGCAACTGCTAGTGCAAACATCAGGACATAGTATGGCAGCATCGCTTTGAATGATTCCTTTTTGCCCATTCTGTATACTACATATGTTGTACCAACTAAACCTACTAAAATAATTATATACTGAATCATTTGTACTGTTGGAGTGGATGCAAGACTTAAGCTAGTTGGATTTGATTTTACTCCAAACAAACCAATAGAGTTATACCAGATAGCCTTTCCTTCAGTAAAGATATGGAATAAATTATGTCCTAAATGACCTGCTAGATCTAAAGGAATAATTGCATAACCAAAACGGGTAAAGTTCTTTTTCACTGTACCTTCCATTCCAAAAAATGATGCAATCTTTGCAGTACCTAACAATAGAAGAATAGGAATGGCCATTGCAATGATAAAAGCTACAGTAAAGTTGACAACATAGCTATCTGTTCTAGTAACAGTGCCAATCGCATTTAAAATAGCCTGCCATGGTTCAAGCATCGTAATGTTTTGTACAAACACAATCCCCATGATAACAGCAGCTAAGGACGCATGCTCAAGTTTTGGATTCTTTAAGCCCCACAATTCTTTAGTAGGAATCCTGGTAGTAATCTTAATGGAATCATTCGGACAGTTCTTAACGCAGTTTCCACAAATATTACATTCTGCACTAGACTCCATTGTTCGTGGAAATTGGAACATTGGACATCCTTCTACTTTTTCCGTTCCTTTATAGCATGATTGGACCTTACATGTTTTACAAATATCAGGTGTTGCCTGTACTTTTACTGCTCCAGACCGTGCATAGTTACCTGCCAGCCCTCCAAGGAAACAGAGTGTCTTGCAGAATGTTCTTCTTTCATAAAAAACAGAAGTTGCTACAACCATTGTTACTAATAATAGAAGTAAATAACCAGATCCTCGCGGCGATTCTACAATTCCCCATACGTGATCACTATATGTAATCGCAATAAAGAATAAATCAATTAGCCAAATTCCATACTTCCTTAAAAACTTAGGCATTGGGCGATTGGCACCAATCGTTTTACGGATGATATCACTTAACTTACCGAAGGGACAAATCGCACACCAGAACCGGCCGGCTACTAGAAACAGAATAGGGATTATTGGCCACCATAACACCCAAGTCATCGTTGTACCAAAGTTTTTACTTGGGTTAACTGTACCCATTACTAACTCAAAAACGATGATTGAAAACACCGTGATAACAATCCATTGAAAGATTCCTGGATACCATTTACTTTTGACAAACTTTTTAACCACCGGAATAGATAAGAGGTCAAATGGTTCCTTTTCTGGTTTTAAGTTTTTCTCAGGCATTGCCATATTAATTCCCCTTCCTTCTGAACCATTTATTCCATACACCTATTAAGATAAATGATAGATTTACTGCTCCATATGACCCTAGCACTTTATAGTTTGGCGGAGTTTCTACTACTGGTCCATGATGATCACCAGCTTCTGCTTCATCTCCATGAG
Source organism: Neobacillus niacini (assembly GCF_023715415.1). Lineage (GTDB taxonomy): Bacteria > Bacillota > Bacilli > Bacillales > Cytobacillaceae > Neobacillus > Neobacillus niacini_C. Next base: position 71,172 of record NZ_JAMBOB010000008.1, on the reverse strand, counting down.
TTTCTTCCTCTTCAGTATGGGTACCTGCTTCTTTATCGTGAGAGTCTTCCTCCTCACCGTGTGCGTCTGCTGCTTCAGAATGAGCATTTGCAGCATCAGAATGAGCATCGGCAGCTTCCGAATGAGCGTCTGCCTCTTCAGGGTGAGCTTCAGCCTCTTTATCATGGGCCTCTGCTTTTTCTGAATGGGAGTCAGCTTCTTGAGAATGAGTATCTGCTTTTACACTATGTTCGCTATCAGTCTCTTGTTTTACATTTTCGTCATGTCCTTCGTCTGCCAATACTGAAAGATTAAAGGACAAAATAAATGCTACTACGAATAAAAAAATAAAACCCTTTTTCAATTTTTCCACCTCCAAAAAGTTAATTACTAATAAAACATTTCTATTGATTACAACTATAATTTAATGGGTATATTTGCAGTTTTTATGCATTTTTAATGGAGATAATATGTCACGATGCTTATATTTACTATTTGTTCATACTTTTGTAATAAACAACCTTTTTTCACATTTATCATTTGAATCTTCATACATTCTACAAATTTCTGCTATATGATAAAGGTGATAAAAAGAAAGGAGTTGTAAAAGTATGAAAAAATGGGCAATTGGAATTTTGAGTTCCGCTTTAATTCTTGGAGCAGGAACAGCTGTATTTGCAGCAGGAACAAACAACTCAGGGGAAGGTACAACTTTTGAAAAAATGCTACCTTTCATGCAAGAAATGCATCCAGATTCATCCAATGAGGATCTACAAGAAATGTACAATGCTTGCCATAAAGATGGAGGGATGATGGACGGAAACAACCTAGAAGGAATGAATAGTGAAAATATGATGAACCGGTTTTAATATTTGAAAAAGTTCTTCCAAAAGGCTCGGTATGCTTACCAAGTAAAGGGTTACTGAATGTAATAAACGAAATTGAAGAGGATACATTTGGGACTTAATAATCAAGTGAAAAGAGCTTATCCCCCTATCAGGATAAGCTCTTAACATTGTTCAATCATTATTTTGTTGGTGATAATTCACTTTCTGTTACCCATTTATGATTTGTAACTTCTTCTCCATCTGTGGTAGTAAAATCAACCATATATACTGTCGTTGCTTCTGCTGAATCAATTTCAGCTGTCACTCCGTCCATTCCTTCCATATGCTCTGCATTTATTGTGACTTCTGATCCAGGTTTAAATGGTTCATCACCAGCATCTTTAATTTCCTCGTGAATTACCCATTTATGATTTTCCACTCTTTCCCCGCCATCTGTTGGAGTGTAAGAGATAGTATAGACAGTAGTATCATAGGCACCGACAATGGTTGCTTCAGCACCTTTCATTCCTTCCATGTGATCTGATTCAATAATTGCTTGTGTACCTACTTCATATTTAGGATTTTCAGCGACCTTCAAGCCTTCAGGGACTTCACTTGAACCTGAGTGGTTCATATTAGAGTGTGCACTGTGTGTGCTTTCACTCGATTCAGTATCCTTTTTTTCTCCGGTTTCATCATTAGCGTTTGAACATGCTCCTAAAATAAGGATAAGAGCTGCCAATAATAGAAAAACAGGCTTTTTTAATCTTTTTTTAAACATCTAATAACGACTCCTTTACCTTTTATTTAAACCTTTTATAGATTAGCACAAAAATGTGCAGAAAATATGGAAATCGATGATAACCTCTAGAATTATCACTATACTCATTATGTTTTCCCCATTTTATAAGTACATAATATAAAAAATAAACATCTATCTAAAATCTGCAAACATTCTTCATATTTTTCTTATATTATTATGATATAAACAGTTTTTAAGGTGGTGGAATTATGGTAACTATTTTACTTGTCGATGATGAAACCCGAATGCTGAACCTTTTAGGTCTATATTTAGAACCCCATGGCTTTAAATGTATAAAGTCGGAATCTGGTAAAGATGCCTTGAATGTATTAGAAGAAGAAAAAATTGATATAGTGATTCTTGATGTTATGATGCCTGAAATGGATGGCTGGACAACTTGCAAAAAAATAAGAGAGTTTTCCAAAGTTCCGATTATTATGCTTACAGCAAGAAGTGAAACTGTTGATGTGATAAAAGGATTAAAATTTGGAGCAGATGATTATGTGACGAAGCCTTTCAACGAAGAAGAATTATTAGCACGAATTGAAGCCTTATTAAGAAGAACAAATGATTTAAAAGAAACTCTACTGGTTTTTAAAGGTTTAGAATGGAAAGAAGAATCTGTTGAATTAAAATATCAAAACCAATTTATTCAAGTAACTCCTAAAGAATTTGCATTAATTGGTTTATTTTTAAAAAATCCTCACAAGGTATTTTCACGAGACCATTTATTATCTACCATTTGGGGATTAAACTCACATATTGATGATCGAACGATCGATTCTCATATTCGAAATCTCCGTGAAAAATTACGAAATGCAGGATTTCCTGTAGATAACCATCTATTTACGGTTTGGGGCATCGGATATAAATGGGTAACTGAGGACCATGAAACACCCTAAAGAATTCAAAAAAATCGTTTCCAATAGGAGACGATTTTTCATATGACCATCTGCATACTTTCTTCACATTATTTTAATAAAATAACTTTATTAATTCTATGAGGTGCTTATGTATGAAAATTTCCGTAAAACTAGGGTTATGGTTCTCTGTATGTATATTGTTGATAGAAATTGTTTCTATGACCTTTTTACATAGAAATTTAGTTCATTCCCGGGTTCATCAAGAATTGGAACTACTTCAAAATATGGGAAATAGTCAACGTGATATATTAGAAATTAGTTATGACACCCACACTCTAAGTCATATTAAATTATTGGGAGTTCACTCAGATACCCAGGTGGTGGTCACAAATATTAAGGGAGAGATAATCATTTCGTCTGTTAAGATTAATAGCCGCATAAATGATATTCTAAATACTCCTATTTCTAACTCACTTCCTAGAAACGGTAAAATAATTCAACCTGACTGGAAAAGTGAACATTATATAGCCACCGTAACACCATTTAAAAATAACGGTAAGGAATTTGGTTATGTATATATACTTAAAAACACCACTGATGTACAAAAGCTTATATCCCAATTAAATAAACATATGTTTGTTGCATCACTATTAATCGTATTTTCTGTTCTAATTTTCATTTTCTTTTTATCCAAAGCTTTGACAAAGCCATTGATTACTATGAAAGAGGCAACAAAAAAACTAAGCAAAGGTGATTTTACTGTTACTTTACCCAAACTTTCGAATGATGAAATAGGGGAACTATCACATAGTATTCAAACTCTTGCGAATGACTTAAATTACTTAAAACAGGAAAGAAATGAATTTTTAGCTAGTATTTCTCACGAACTTCGTACTCCATTAACCTATATTAATGGATATGCTGATATAGCTAGACGAACGAACCTTAACGAAAAGGATAGAGTTCAATATCTTGAAATTATCAAGGAAGAGTCCCAACGTGTAACTAGTTTACTAAAGGAATTATTTGACCTGGCAAAATTGGATCAAAATACGTTTTCAATAAATAAAGAAAAAATTAATTTTTGCAACTATTTTCACCCAATCTATGAACGGGTTTTGCCAGCCTTTAAAAATAAGGGAATACAATTAACTTTAGATTGTCCAGCCAACATATTAATTGATATAGACCCCATTAGATTTGAACAAGTTTTTATAAACTTATTAGATAACTGTCTTAAATACTCAAGAGAAACTAGTACCACATCTGTAAGGGTAATAGAAGAAAACGAAAAAATTCAAATCACTATTAAGGACCAAGGAGTAGGTATTCCTGATGAGGATCTTCCACACATATTTGACCGCCTTTACAGAGTGGATAAATCTCGTTCAAGGGCCACGGGTGGATTCGGTCTTGGCCTGGCTATCGTAAAGCAACTAGTCGAAGCCCATGGCGGAGAGATTACAGTTGAAAGTCACGTTGGTAAAGGAACTTGCTTTACTATCATTTTAAAAAAATGATAGTAGTGGGATATTATTTGCTCATTTATTGAAAATGGTGTCCTTATTGATTTAGAAAAATCACTTTAAATATAAAGCGAAAAAAACAACGAAAGGATTCGTTGTTTTTTCGCTTCTAATCAATACATTCTTTTATCTTATGAGTACCAATATGTTAATGTATCAAAAATGCCTAAGAATAATAGTAGGACCCCTGCAATCAATTGAATAACCTCACCGAGATACCAAATAATAAAAATGAAGATTAATAGTGGAATACTGTTCCAATGGCAAATAATGAGGGGAGAATAAACCATATCCATTGGACATAACTACTGGCATTAGTGTGACGAAAAATAAGATAAACATAGTTGGGCAGAAGGCTAGTGAGAAACTAAATCCTAACATAAATGACCCGGATGGAGTCTCATCCTTGTATTCCTTTATCCCTGAAATAATTTAAATGTCCCTCTTAATTTTATTATTAATACTCTAGCTGGTAACACGGACATGTTCGGCCTGTACGCATGGATATATGAACAGGAGTCACAAAGCACTAGTAATCGTGTTAAAGAGACATTACAAATTAGAGCAAAAAAAGGACTTTATAAAGAATCTAACGCCCCGTTTGGTTATGTGGTCACCCGAGATCTTGCATCGCTTTATAAATCGTATTGAAGTAAAGGTTGATGGAAAACCTTTCATCCACTATCATTTTTCGGCTTCCATACCTGATTAAAATGCAGCAGAATCCCCTATTTGGGGTCTGCTGCTTCTTTTAAAACTATCTGCGACACGCACTCAACGTGGCTTGAATAGTGATCGCAGATATATTGATGTAGTGGTGTTTACCTTTTAAAGCAGTTTTTCTACAGTTTCTTTTTTATTTTGAACAGCATTCTTGTACTGCGCAGCAAATAACTTGGTATTTTTATTTATAATCTTAAACATAAGCTTCGTTTTTATAAGTGTATTATTTCCAAACTCGTACAAAAGGTATAGTTTTACTTACTGACTATCCGGCCAAATTGAGGAAATGAGGGGATATTCCAAAAATATCACTCTTTCTTTAATCGAGGAAAAAATATTTTTTAACATTATTTTTTCTCCCCTTAAACTCATTTAAAATGGAGATTAGCCTAATCCGCTAATCTCCATCTTATTATTTTTAATCTTAAATACTATCTAGTTGTAACGGAAGGCTGATAATCCAATACTTCACCGAATGTGGCTATAACTTTATTATACCGATCAAAGCTCTTCTTCTTGTATCTCTTCAAATCTTTTTAATTTTTATCAGAAGAAAGCGCCCACTGCTGAAGCTCCTGATCTGGATTCAAATCATCAAGAGTCAAAATTCCATCTTCTGTTATTTCGAGTGCTTTCCCATTATGAACAGAAGTGATACTAACAGTCCCATTATTATTTTTAGTAATAATCCAGCGCTGATTATTATAGCCAAGATAGTTGTACAGCTGAATTTTATTTTGCCCAGTATCCATATCAAGCGCTTTGCCGCCATCTGTTCGGATTGAATAGGAACCATGCTCATCACCTGTTGGAATCAGGGTCCAGTTAGTAGCCTGGTCTGCATCAGCTATAGTCACCGGCTCCCCGTTCTGAGACTTGGATGTATAAAGAGCTTTTCCTGTTACTATATTCGTAAAGCTTGTTTTCATTAAGTTTGCTTCTGAGGCATTGATGACATTAACATGTTGATAAGTTGCTTGACCTCCAAAGACATTTACACCAAAATGCCCTTCGGCAAATGTTCCATCCTGTAAATCCATGATTTTCTGACCGTCCACATAAATCTGGATGTGGGGACCCTTCGCCTCGATTTTCACTTTATATGTCTTTCCTGGTTGAATAAAGGCAGGAACTTTCCCAATTACCATACGTTCCTCAAAGCCTCCGTCAATCTTGTAAAATAGACGAAAAGCCTTCATATTCGGATCAAGATTAAAGTAATATCCGCTTCTACCATCTTCACTTGCCCGGAATAGAATGGAACCTGCACCGCCTGCTTCTCCCAGCATCATTTCTGCTTCATAGATAAAGTCTCCCGCAGTTTCCTTAGCCATATAGTTTGCATCACTTGTATGCGTACCACGGATTCCATTTTCGGTGATAGTCCATTTTGATGCCGAAAGGTCTGATCCCCATCCAGTTAAATTAGTATGAAATTCACCATCATATACTTTTACCACTACACTTGCAGAAGCCTTTCCATTCGGCGTAGACGCTGTTATGATTGCTTCTCCTTTGCTTCCCGCCTTAAGTACTGCGCTGGTGTTAGTAGAAGAGGCAACCTCCACTATATTCGAATCACTGGATGTCCATTTAATAGGCTGAGTACCCTTTCCATTTCCATTTTTCACAGATGCAAATAAGTTTAAAGCATCACCAATATTCATCTCCCTTTGATTTGTATCCATTACAATACTTGTACCATCTTCCGCATTGTGACCCCAAGTGTCTGTAAGTGAATGTACTTGTAATGATACAACATTCACTTCGCCTCCCTTGGCGTAGAAGTGAATGTTACGACTCGAAGGATCAGGGAATATAACATCAGAAAAAACTATCTTCCCATCATTAGCAAATACCTCAATGGATGAATCATCTACAAAGATATTCATCTTAATACGTTTATTATCCGGTTTTAATGGAGCCTCATGTAACGTTGAGAAAAGGCTGGAGAAATCAGATTCACCTGACTCAGCACGATCTACAAAAATTTTGTTATCTGCTGATTTGTATCCAACAACTGTTTTTTGGTCCGCACCTTCACGAACTTGAAAACCAAATTCGGTTATTTGGCTTGTAGAAGGAATTTCAATCTCAGCTTCTATTTCAAAGGCTCCTGATTTGATTCCCTTTAACAAGTTTGAAGCATTAGTCGGATTTATTATTTTGTTCTGTGTCTGGTATATGGTGCTGCGAATGGACTGTAGTTCCTTAATCGGAGCTTGTGCGAGTCTTATCCCTTCATCTGTGTTCACCAATCGTACCTCTCGCGGAATCGTCAGTTCTCCCTTCCAACCCGTAGTTGGAAATGCAAACGGATAATCCCAGTTGGTCATCCAGGCCAACATTACACGGCGATTATCCGGCATATTGGAGAATGACATTGATGCATAGAACTCCTTTCCGTAATCCGTTTTAAGTACTTTCCCAGTTGGATTGTCATTGATGAATTTACCATCAGCTGTCAACTGTCCAACAAAATACTCCGCATCAGACCCTTGCGTTTTTGAATTTGCCCCAGTACTAATCATCAAAACCCATTTTTTCTCATCTGTCCCTTCAACCTGAAGTTCGAAGAGATCAGGGCATTCCCATACTCCGCCGCGCACATAATTTCCATAACCAAAATTATCAGTAAGCTTCCAATCTATTAAGTTCGTAGAAGTAAAGAAGCGAATGTTATCTCCGCCGGATACAACCATAACCCATCGATTGTTTGCATCATCCCGGACGACTTTAGGATCACGGAAGTCCCAGCCTCCCGGATCATCCCCATTCCTGCCGGGATTCTCAATTACAATCGGGCGTTCCTTTGAATAGTTCCAAGTACGTCCCTGATCGGTACTATAGGCAAGACCAATACGCTGGTTCCCATTCCGTCCATCTGGATTAAACGAAGTGTAATATGCAATAAGTCCTTTCCCTCCCGTATTCGTAAATAAACCGGAAGCATTATTTAAATCCGCTACAGCTGATCCAGACCAGACATGCCCATGATCATTCCATGGCAAGGCAATAGGAAGTCGACTCCAATTCACCAAATCCTTACTTACCGCATGGGCCCAAGTCCCACCATCTTGATGGAACAAATGATACTCGCCTTCGTAGTAGACCAGACCATTCGGATCGCTTACAGACCCGCGAGCTGGAGTATAATGATAGTCTGGCCGATATTTTTCTTTGTAATAGCTGGATGTTGGAACTAGATAAACATCTTGGAAGTAGGCAGAACCTGATGTTACGTTAAATCCTGCAAGCCCAGCCTTGTAGCTTCTATCCGTCACCTTAACAGCAGCTTCAGAGTAGCCATCAACATACAGTTCGATTTCATTGCCATTTGCTATAATTTCAAGATGGTGTTTGGTACCTTCTTGAGATTCATAGGTATGGTCCGATGTTTTAAGTACTGTACCGTCCGCCCTTTTCAATTGCACCTTGACTGTATGACCTTCTTTATAAAGCACCGCCTGGTAACCAGTTGTTCCCTGTTCATTTGCACGAAAAGCAAGTGCAGCTTCCGATGGGTTTTGATCAAAAGAAACATTTCCTTCAAGTACAAAGTCGCTTGCGCTTTTATTATAGATTTGCTTTGCTTTCACAGCATTATCAGCTATTCCTTTCAAACCTTTGATAGCTGGTTCCCAGTTTCCTTCCTTATATAGGGTTGAACCAAGATTTGTTGAGAGCTCGCTGACTTTTACATTTTGAAATAATGCTGCCCCATCCCATACGTTAAGTCCAAGAAACCCCTTGTTATATGAAGCATTTCTTACCTCTATTATAGGAGCGTACTTGTTCTCCCAATAAACTTTGATCGTATCTCCTACCACCTTCACCTTCAGATGATAGATTCCACCCTCTTGCAACTTAACCTTGCGTTCCTCTTTTAATCTCTTTTCATCACGAGCATCATGAAGGCGAATGATTCCCGCATTAGGAACGATTTGCAGCATATAGGAATCCCAGCCATCCTCATTAGAGCGGAATACTAAGGTGGCATCCGCATTCTTGTCTATTACTTTCACATCTGCTTCATAGATAAAATCTTCAGAGATGACATCTGAAACCGCCATTACATTTTCTTTTGGTTCTGATGTTAGCAATAGTCCCTGTTCTGTGTCTTCCAGTGTGCCTTTCCCTTTAATTTGCCAGCCTGTTAGATTTGTAGTTGCTTTGTTTGTGTTTTCAAAAATAGTTGATTCCACCTTCGTTTCTTCCCCTATGGTTTGATTGGGTACAGCTGCCAAGCCTTTCGAAGGATAAACAAGATACGTTCCCACAGAGGTAGTAATAATTATAGTTGACAAAAATATTGAAATCCATTTTTTCAAAATTAGTTTCCTCCTTGTCATTTGTTCCAAAGTAGTTTTGCAGTGCATATAGCACAAGTTGTATATTTTTCTTAATTGCTGCCCTTCTTTGTTGGTTCAGCATTAAAGCTAAAATGATAGGGACTGGAAACCCAATAATAAGTCCATAAACACTCAACAAAAGCGTATTCATAAATATGTCGCCAAAATTTGGTGATGTTAGGAAATCTCTGAAATGCTCCAGTCCAACCCAATCACTTCCTAAAATCCCTTTCATTGGGCTAAAATCCTTAAATGCAATAATCGATCCATACATAGGTACATATTTAAAAATAATGGTTAGAATAATGGCAGGAGCTAAAAACAGATACAGTACGTAATTACGCCTGATGTATTGAAAAGAGTACCACTGGTTTCTTTTTTGACCTCTACATGCTCTAACTCTAGAGTATTAGACTTTATATTCTTCCTATAGGCTGTAACCTTTGGTATAAGCTTTGTCATATCTCGATGGCCCCCTCCTAATACAGAAATTTTGCAACACTTCTCTTGTGTGCAGTATGTTATTCCCAATCAATAATCAAGATATTTGCCACCCTTAAACTTGCTGTTACTATTTAATCATGACTAGCAAAAATCCCGTCTGTCTACGGGTGTTCCACAAATTTTTTTCTAATTGCTGCCTCCTTTGTTCTTAATTGGCAGAAGCAAAGTTAACATACAGATACAGCTTTCGTATCTGTTATAACATTTAAAGCGGTTTCATTTTTGGTATTAACTTACTCTTGCAATCTCTTAACCTTCTATGAAGAATTTTATTGCTTATTTGCTTTTAACTATATCAGGTAGTATAAAAGTTAGATTCCAATATCTTTGGATAGGGGTATTTAAAATTTTTGGCACTTAAATACAATTTCATTCCCATAGGTTTAGGGTGAGCAGGTTTTGTACTAATATAAGACTTTTTTATTCAATAAAAAAACCTCTAGCTTATTTACTAGAGGAATAACAGATTTATGGTTTCTGTATTTCATTTATACCTATGTTGATTTTTTCCACCGCTTCTCTTGCGGAAGCCTCTACATTTTTCCTGCCGATTCCGACATCTTCAAATAATGTCTTGATTGCATCGCTGACAACAGGATATGCAGGTATAACCGGTCGATTTCTGGAAAATTTTTGTGCTTGCTGTAAAAAAATATTTTTAGGATATTCATTCAGCTCAGGGAAATCTTTTGCGACAGAGTATCTGGCAGGTATATCACCTGTTATGGTTACATATGTTTTCATTCCTTCGTAACTTGTCACATATTTGATAAACTTCCATGCTTCCTTTGGATGTTTAGATTTTGATGAGATTCCGAGCGACCATCCTCAGTTGGGAACAACTTGAGTTTTAGCCTTAGGCATTGGAGCAATCCCAAAATCCTCTCCCAGTTTAAAATCAGTATTTGCCTCAAAATCCTTTAATGTCCAAGATCCCATCACCGTCATCGCTAACTTACCTGATTCAAAAGCAGCTGACGGCAATTCAACAGAAGCAACATCATATTTATGATATAAATCCTGGTAAAATTGTAAGGCCATAAGAGATTCCTTTGAATCTAAATATCCACTTGCAGTAGTTCCATCAGGGCTTACAAGGGGGCGTTTCCTTAGAAAACTTACTCGAACTTCTATCATACACCAAATCTTTGAAATTATATTTAGGGGGAAACACAAGTGAAAGTAAACAGATTTTATCCAAAAGATAAGGTATCTTTTTTGGATATCTTAGACCCTTTCATCAATTTAAAAATTGATGAAATAATCAGTTCTTCGAAAAATAGGCAAACCACCATCACATCTCAAAATAAAAATAGTAGAGTTGATGAAATATGAATTGTGCTTTATACATACTTGTGTCAAATGATAACGTCATGGGTATAATTTCAGAGTACAAGCAAAATAACCGTGTTAAAGAAACCTTGCACACCCGTGCAAAAAAAGGGCTTTACAAAGGTTCTAATGCCCCCTACGGATATGAAGTTCAAGAAGGCAAACTTGTTATTAAAGATGACAAACCCCAAACATCGTTAGAAGAATTTTTGAAGAGTACTTGGCTGGAAGTGGCCGTGATAGTATCGCAAAGCGATTATACAATGAGGGAATCCCTACACCTGCTGATGTAGGTGGCAAAAAGAATGCAAGTGATAAATGGGATGACTCAACAATTAAGCTTATTCTTACCAACCCTCACTACGTAGGTGACTTAGTACAGAATCGTTCAACTACAGTAAGTATGACAAGTAAAAAGAGAAAAAAGGTTGAGTCTGAAAAACTAATAATTGTTGAAAAGGCTCATGATGCAATAATTATACGCGAAGTATTTGATGCCGTTCAGCAACAAATGAAAATTAGAACAAAGTATATTACAGCACCTAAGAAGCATCTATTTACCAATATTCTTTTTTGCAAAGACTGCGGTACAGGAATGTGGTACAGGAGTAATCGTGAAGGCTATATTTGTGGAAGTTATGCACGTCAAGGTAAAAAAGCATGCAGTAATCATCTAATTAGAGAGAAATTACTGAAAGAAACAATTCTAACTGACATCCAGAAGTTAGTGAAACAGATTGACAAGCAGCAATATTTAAAAAAGTTAGAAGCTCAATCAAAAAAATCGAAGCAAAACATTGAAAACAACTTGAGAAATTAGAAAAGCAACTCGAGGTCATTAGGCGTCGCAAAAGAAAGTACATCAATATGTTAGCCGAAGAGATAATTACTCAAGAGGAATACCGTGAAAATGTAGAGGCTAATAATATTGAAAATAACGAGTTAGCAGAAAAGAAGAACGATCTTTTAACAGCGATGGAAAGTGAAAAAACGGCAGATAACATCGAGAAGTTCAAACAAGAATTACTTCGATTTCTAATTTTCGATGAGTTAACACCCGAGATAAATCGTACTGAAGTAAAGGATAATGGAACACCTTTCATCCACTATCGTTTTTCGGCTTCCATACCTGATTAAAACGCAGCAGAATCCCCTATTTGGGGTCTGCTGCTTCTTTTAAAACTATCTGCGAGACGCACTCAACATGTGTCGTCTGAGGGAACATGTCAACCGGCTGAACTTCGACTGTTTTATAGCCGCCATCTTCTAGAATACGTAAATCCCGTGCAAGTGTGGCTGGGTTACAGGATACGTAGACAACCTTTTTAGGTTTCATTTCAATAATCGTTTGCAAGAAAGTTTCGTCACAGCCCTTGCGCGGCGGGTCCACCACGAGGACATCTGCAGAATTCCCCTCTTTATACCACTTTGGAATTACAACTTCCGCTTCCCCTGCAGCAAACTCTACATTCGTCATGCCATTGAGCTCTGCATTCCGTCTCGCATCTTCAATCGCCTCAGGAACAACTTCTACCCCGAAAACCTTCTTTGCCCTTTGAGCTAAAAATAGGGAGATGGTTCCAATTCCACAATAGGCGTCGATCACAGACTCTTCTCCACTAAGCCCTGCATATTCGAGTGCCTTATCGTAAAGTACCTTCGTTTGAACAGGGTTCACCTGATAAAAGGAAAGAGCAGATATAGCGAACTTAACGTCACCTATTAGGTCATAAATCACTTCATTGCCCCATAGGATTGTTGTCTTTCCGCCAAGAATCACATTCGTGCGCTTTGAATTAACGTTATGTACAATCGACTTTACTTTCGGCAGTCGAGAAATAATTTCTTCAACTATTTGGTTTTTGTTTGGAATATCAGCAGTCCTTGTAACAAGGACCACCATCAGATCACCTGTTTGTTTTCCATAACGTGCCATAATATGGCGAAGAACACCCTTATGGGACTCTTCATGATAAGCGGTTACCCCTAACTCGCTGCATATTTCCTTAACAGCCTGAACCGCTTCATTAATTTCAGGAAGCTGGATTAGACTCTCATCTGTATCAACAATTTCATGACTTCTCGGTTTAAAAAAACCAGCAATCAGCTTACCATCTTTTTCTCCCACGGGAACCTGTGCTTTATTTCGATAATGCCATGGGTTGTCCATCCCTAGAATCGGATGCACAATCACATCCTCTAGTTTACCAATCCGGGAAAGCACCTGCTTGACTTGATTTTCCTTATATTTCAACTGCCCTTCATAGCTGATGTGCTCGAGCTGACAGCCGCCATACTTATGTATCTCACTGCTAGGAACCTCAATGCGGTACGGGCTTTTTTCATAAATTTCGATCAAACGTCCGAAGCCGTAACCCTTGTTCACTTTGATCACTTTAACCTGTGCTTTTTCCCCTGGCAGTCCGTTAGGTACGAACAAGGGAAAGCCATCCACCTTCGCAACCCCAGCACCATCATGTGTTAAATCTTCAAATACCACATCTATAAAATCATTTTTTTTTACCGGTATTGTTTTTTTCATTTTTTACTTCCTTTACTCCGATTTGACTAGCAAGATTGTATCATAAACCCAATCTAATTGCGAAATCAGCCATAAATTGATTATATCCCCTTTACTTTCGCGTAAATTGTCGGAGCATATTCATTTAACAACATAACAAAAGTGTTTATAATTAAAACAATCCCGGAAGGAGGTGATTACGATAAAGAAGGTAAAAATTCTTCCCATCGCATTGCTCCTTGCCTTCGTATCCTTTACAATTCTTCTTCACCAATCAAAGGTAATTACTCATCTACATCATGAACATAAAGCAGTTCTAACCATTGATGATTGGAATACGAAATCAGCATCCGACGATGAAGAGAAACATCTATACCACCTATACTTTATTGGAGTACTTGCCTTATTTTCACAAATCGTAGTCACCATTCAAAGAATCTCCACTAGAATATACACCAAGAGTTTTATCTTCCTTCTACCCGTTTTTCATCAGTCGAATTACGTTATCTCCTCCCCTGATTTGATAAGTTAAAACTTACAAAAAGGGAGGAAAACTAAATGTGGATTCGCTTTTTAATGATTGGTGTATTTTCATTAACAGCAGCAGGAATGCTTACCTTTCAAGGTATAGAAATTTACCATGCTTTCATGGATTTCTTTAAACAAAAATAAACAGGAATCCCGCGGGCTACCGAAATAATCCCGCGGGATTTTATATTTATTCGGCCAAAATAAAGACACCCAGACTTGGGTGCCTTCCACTAACTATTCTGCCTTCATCTGTGCCACTTTCTCTTTTACTTCTTCAATATTCCTCATTTTGTTATCCCAGCATTTTTTGCTAAGGTCAACAGGATATTCCTCAGGATTCATGGTCCGCTTATATTCGTCCCAGAGGGCAACTAGGTTTTGCTTCACATACTCACGAGACTCCTCAAGACATGGCATTTCAAAAACAAGCTCTCCTTTGGAATAAATCACTTCATGTAATTCTTTTGCAGTAAAGTTCGTAACCACCTTATTCATATATGTATGTGTAGGGTGGAACATTTTCAGCTGCTTTTCAGGCAGTTTTTCGCTTGCAAGCGTAATATAGTCGCCTTCAGCATGGTTATTCTTATTATTAATAATACGGTATATTTTTTTAATACCTGGGGTTGTAACTTTTACTGGATTGGAAGAGATCTTAATCGTATCCTCCATTTTTCCATTTTCGCCTTCAATCGAAACGATTTTGTAGACAGCCCCAAGTGCTGCTTGTTCGAAGGCCGTAATCAGCTTAGTTCCAATTCCCCAGCTATCAATTTTTGCACCCTGTGCTTTTAAGTTTAGGATCGTATACTCGTCGAGATCACTTGAAGCAAAGATTTTGGCCTCCTTAAATCCTGCCTCATCAAGCAATTTACGTGCTTCCTTCGAAAGGTAGGCCAGGTCCCCGCTGTCTAAACGGATTCCTACAAAATTAATCGAATCTCCCATTTCCTTGGCGACTTTAATCGCATTCGGAACACCCAAACGAAGGGTATCATACGTATCAACTAAAAAGACACAATCCTTATGGGTTTCAGCATATTTACGGAAAGCGATATACTCGTCCTTATAGGCTTGGACCATAGAGTGAGCATGCGTACCGGAAACGGGAATTTGAAATAATTTACCCGCCCGGACATTACTTGTTCCATCAAACCCGGCTAGGTAAGCAGCCCTGGTACCCCAAATGGCTGCGTCCATTTCCTGAGCTCGGCGAGTACCGAATTCCATTGCGATTTCACTTCCTAGCACCTGCTTAATACGAGAAGCCTTCGTCGCAATTAATGTTTGATAATTAATGATGTTTAATAGTGCCGTTTCAATCAACTGTGCTTCAGCAAGTGGGGCGTCTACACTTAAAATAGGCTCATTTCCAAAAACAAGCTCGCCCTCTTTCATACAACAAATGGTCCCCGTAAATCGCAGGTCCTTTAAATAAGCTAAAAAGTCATCCTGATAGCCCACTTCATTTTTCAAATACTCCAAATCATCCTCTGTAAAGCGAAAGCCCTGGATATATTGAATAACTTTTTCCAAGCCAGCAAAAACGGCATAGCCATTCCCAAACGGGAGCTTTCGGAAAAACAATTCGAACACCGCTCGTTTATTATGTATACCATCTCTCCAATACGTTTCTACCATATTGATTTGATATAAATCTGTATGAAGAGTAAAGCTATCATCTTGATAAATGTTTCTCATTCTAACCCTCCGAAGACCTACTTTTTCAACATATTAAATAATTTTACCATTATAAAAACTATTTAACCAGCGCTCCAAGTGATTGCTCAAAATGCCCTAATGCCCATTCATGACCTTTTTGATTAAAGGAAGCAACAGCATCTTTGTAGACTACAATCTTAAAACCTTTATTGTATGCGTCTACAGCAGTATGAAGAACACAAATATCCGTACATACCCCAACTAGGTGCAGTTCAGTAATTCCCCGTTCCCGCAGCTTGATTTCAAGATCGGTGCCAGCGAATGCAGAGTACCGTGTTTTATCCATGTAATATACATTTTCTCGCTCTTTTTTCTCTTCGTAAAGTGTTTGCAGTCCACCAAACAAATCTCTGCCTGACGTTCCACGAATATTATGCGGGGGAAAAAGTTTTGTTTCTGGATGATACGTATCCCCTTCATCGTGAACATCAATCGCAAATACAACAAAATCACCAATATCAATAAACTCACGTGTTAATTGAACAACCTTCTCTTCAATTTCCTGACCCGGCTCACCACAGGTTAACGCCCCTGCATCTGCTACAAAATCATACGTATAATCAATATTAATGAATGCCTTCTTTTCCATTACGCTACCTCCCCAATGAATATATCCTATTACTATTTCTGTGCTGAAACCATTTATTCCTTTAAACCAAAAAGCCCGCTCCATATTGGAACGAGCCTTTATTAGCTATATCTCTGTCCCGGCACCCAATCAGTAGGTTTATCAAGCGGGCGAATATCATCAAGTGGAACAAACACCTCTAAATGACGATAAAGGTTTGCGAATTCTGCCGGTAGTAATCCACCAAATTCACCATCAAGATTTAGTTGTACCTTTTCAGACGAATGTACTTTAATTCGGCTCGCTTTCGCATAAATGACATTAGGATCATTAACATGCTCACCGCGAATCGCCAAAGTTGCGACTCGAATAAATTCTGCCAAATTGATTTTTTTCAAGATTAGCAATGAAAATAAACCATCGTTAATCGATGAATCTGGCGCAATCTTTTCGAAGCCGCCGATTGAATTCGTCAGCCCCACAAGGAATAGCATTGCTTCCCCTTCAAATAGCTTTCCATCATACTCAATCGTAACGTCCGAAGGCTTAATGGAAGGGAGCATTTCCATCCCTTTTAAATAGTAGGCAAGCTGCCCAAGCATTGTTTTTAATTTACTCGGAACTTCATATGTAAGCTCCGTAATCCTTCCGCCGCCAGCAATATTAATAAAATACCTGTCATTAATTCGACCAATATCAACTGGGATCCGTTCGCCTTTGGTGATAATATCAACCGCTGCCCCAATGTCCCTTGGAATGTGCAAAGCCCTGGCAAAATCATTCGTTGTACCTGCTGGAATAATTCCCAGCTTTGGTCTATATTCCTGCTCTGCAAGACCATTGACTACTTCATTAATGGTGCCATCACCACCTGCAGCAATCACAACATCATATTGTCGTTCAACCGCTATCCTAGCAGCAGCCGTTGCGTCACCTGCACCCGTCGTCGCATGGCAAGAAGCTTCATACCCGGCGATTTCAAGCTTTTCCATAATCTCCGCTAGATGGCGCTTTAGAATTTCCCGTCCTGAAGTGGGATTATATATCAATCGAGCTCGTTTCATCATTCATCATCCTATTTTTATGAAATCAATAAATGGCATATGATGGGTCCTTCTATATTCTACCAATTTACCCTATAGCTTACAATTATTAACCCAAGCAATATATCTTAGTCTATCCATATTGCCACCGTCTCCTATCATAACCTTTTTTTATTTTTTTGCAAAAAATAAGATGTAAATTAATTCGTATTTAAACTAACATGATACGTATTCGTTATATTTATATGATATTTACCCTCGCCAGATTGATATACAGCGTTTCTCTCTATACCTTCCACATCCGGGTTCACTTTTTCGGTAACCTTCCATGCTCCATCCATCCCATTTACTTCACCAACACCAGCGGCTGCAATGTTTAAATTGCTGTCTTCAGTAACCTTTACATCTAGTGAAGAGGCACCATTAATACTCCAATTATTCTCGAGTTTCCTTGGATTTAATGTAATATCAGCCCCAGTACTAATGACCTCTAGTTCCACACCCTTTGGGATAAGAATGGTTGAGGCAATTTCTTGATGACTATAAAAGGGTCCCAATTCATTAGGAAGTGTCTTAACATTTATATAAAGGGTATCTCCCTTTTTATTCGCATACACATAGTCATTTGCACTTGCTATGAGCTTTTTCTTTTTTGAAGTCTGTGTCCGATACGTTCCAAACATAGAGACCTCCTGCTCATCGGTTGCTTCAATCGTTGTTTGGTAGCCTACCGTTCTTAGTACAACACGCTTGATACTTTCATCCATTTGATAGGAAAAGTCAGGCAGCTCAAAAGATCGCTCTTCCCTCGCAACGACTTCTTCTACTTTCTCCATGATTCCAGTTGCACTTAGCATCGCAAACACAATTCCCACAGTTCCTAACAAACCAACAAAGATAATACTTAAAAAATCATATTTTAAAACGGGCTTCTCCTGCCGTGAGAAAAATAAGTAGAGGAGAATTTCGATTCCAAGAACGATTAATAAAATTGGCCACCATGCTGTCATCACATGAACTAGATCGAATCCTAGAAAACGCGAGAGAAAAAGGAAGAGGCCAAGGAATACGAGCGAGGCCCCCATCGAAAACGTACCAACACGCCATGTTCTCATGCCTGTTCCTCCTTTCTTTTTCTAAAAAGAAAACCAATTCCAGCTCCAATTAAGAGAACCCCTGTTAGTGTATTCTTCCATTTATTCATGATTTCCCTTCCTCCCTTTTTTGCTTGCTTCCGGATAACAGCTTTATTCCTCCGCCAATTAATAGCGCACAGACAAGACCCGTTTGGAAATATCGTTGTATCCAGTACATTAAATCAATTTGGATGAGATTCGAGATCATTGGAGAAACGACAGGAATAACCACATTCATGAAAAGGTAGTAGAGTCCCATCACAACTAATCCAATTCCAACCCACTTCTGATGATTAATTAAGTACGAAATAATCGGAACATCATCGATTTCTTCCTCACCATATTTGGATACCTTTTGCATAGCGTCAAAAAAACTGTAAAACCAGATAATTGGTATCAAGAACAAGAAGATCCCTAGACGTAAAACATCTAAAATATAGATAGAAAACAAGAAGGCGGCCATTAACTGAATCCCGCGTTGCTGTAAACCTAAATACAAGTGTCCTGCACCAGGGAAAATCGAGAGGAAGGTGGCAATCGATTTGCTTTTCTTCCCATCCTCTCTGCGTGTTTCAAAATCTTCAAAAATGGTCCGGTCAATAAGTTCCTCACTGCGCTGTTTCTTATTTAACTGCTGGACAGCGTCAAAAAATCCATACACCCAGATTATCGGCAAGCCCATTAAGAATACAAGAAACTCTGAACGACTGCTTAAAGCCGTTATAAAAATCACCATAATACCAAGTCCTAAAAACGCTGCTAACAATGTGAGCCCCCGGTTCATCAGCCCCAGTTGAAAATGGCCCAAGCCTGGGACAAATGACAGCACAATCGTATAGAACCGTTCTGATTCCTGTGTAGCCTGTACTTGAGGTTCATCGGGATTTGTTGTCTTTAATGCTTTCTTTTGCTTAGAAATTTGAACACCCAGGTCTATAAAACTAACTAAGTAAATAAAGATACCCACCATAAAGCACAAGATAGCCACTTCACCATTGTTGGAAAATACCGCAATGACTGTAATGAAAGCTAAACCCACCACAGAAAGTAAATAAAGAACTCCCCGTATCATGTTACCGAAATAAATATGACCGAGGCCTGGGAATAGCGATAGAGTTAACGCCTTCGTTGAACTTTTCATTTTTTATTTGCCTCCTTTTTCTCCAAAGAATCCATCCATGCAAATGTTTTATCGATTACGCCTTCTGTCACGGAAAGCTTTTTTTCCTTACTATGATGTGGTGCTTCTACAGCACTAGCGTAAGTAGCAAGCGACTGAAACACCCCTGAAAAGGTAAGCAATAACGTAGCTGCTGCAGCTAATAAATAATGAAACGCCGCCTGTTGATAAAATGGCTTTTTAGTTTGTATTGTTTGTTTCTGTGCAGCAGGTTTTATACTGGCTGCCTTTTGTTTCGCTATATCCGCCATCACCAAGTCTGTAAAACTGGACTCATTTGAAAGGATTGGAAGTGATGATTCATGGACAGCTACTGCTTGTAAGTAAAGCTCCAGGCATTCGTCGCATGTATATAAGTGACTTTCAAATTCCTCACGGGTCTTTTCATTTGTTTCTTCTTTCACGTAATTCAACCACTCATTGTAACTAAAATGCTTCATGAAAAATCGTCCTCCTTCCAATTCTTTTTCATCCAAGTACGCGCACGGTACAGCTTCGTTTCAATGGTTTTTACCTGTACATTTTGTTCTTCTGCCAATTGCTGATAACTTTTTTCAGCTATATAAAAACCATAAATAACATCTCGATAATTCTCAGGTAGCTCATCAAGTCTTTTTCTTACGAGCCTTTGCCTTTCATTAACGATTAGTTCTTTCTCAACACCATCCTTTGGAGTACCTAGTGCCTTCTGCTCCAAAGCTTCCACCACTTCTTCTTTTCTTCGTGCTTGCTTTCTCTTTATATCAATTGCATGATTTACAGCTATTCTGGTCATCCAAGTCTTAAAACCTTGGCTTTCGTATTGGGAGAGAGAGTTATAGATTTTCATAAAAACTTCTTGAGCGGCATCTTCGGCTTCCTTTTGATCACGAAGAACAGCAAAGACAGTCCGGAACACATCATTGCGGTACTTCTCAACCAAAAGGCGAAAGGCATGATCATTGCCGTCCATTACTTTTTGTATTAAAACTGAATCACTAATCGCTCTCTCCCCCTTTCTTTTGCGACCTTCACCTTAATAGACGAGATACTATTTACAAACCCCTACACGTTTATAAAAATATTTTTCTTTTCTCATTTAATAAAATAGTAGCATATAAAAAACGTGCGAAGTATTCGCACGCTTTTTACTTTCTAGACTTTCTTTTATTCTTTCAGCCTTAATATACAAACATTACATTCGTGTGGAATGATGTATGGCTCATGCTCTGATAAGGAATCTTTTAAATCTTGAAGTGCATTTTCTCTTACCTTCTCATCTAATCCTGCTAGCCAGGAGACGGATTCTATTCTCTCTATCCATTCTTCCTTTGAAAAGGTAACCGAATAGCTAAGCCTATAAAAATCACTTAACTCAAAGCCACTGTTTTTCCATTCATCAAACCATTCAACAGGAAATCCGTTTATTCTCTGCTTAGATTCAGCTTTAGCTCCTGCAGGTTTTAATCCACCACTTAGATATTTCGATAAGACTTCAAATGTCTTCTCAACCACTACAGAACCAGTAAGAAAGCCAGAATCTATAACTATTAATGTGCCTTTTTCTTTTAAAATTCGTTTTATTTCCAGAATTGCCTTATCACGGTCGAACCAGTGCCAGGCACGCATTACGGTTACGATATCGAACTGAGAATCTTGTAAGCCAGTATTCTCAGAACTCGCTTGGACATATGGAATTTTATGGTTCTTAGACCTATTTAATTCATTTGCATATTGCAGTAATTCTTTTGAGTGATCTACGCCGATAACATCAGCCTTTCTCATTGCCATTTTCCTTGTTAAGGCACCAGTACCACAGCCAATATCCGCTACTTTTCTCCCATCAAAGTAAATGCCTCGGATGTATAGGCTATCCATTAAACTTACAGGAATATCTTCTCTTGCTTTCGCATAACTATTAGCAACTTGACCAAAATTTATATGTTCCATATCGGTAGCCCCTTTAATATTTCCTATTTCAGGAATTATTAAAATAATACCATTGAAGTATGGTAAAATGCTATTGTTGTAGAAGATACTCTGACAAAGGAATGATGATATGCTTTGGTTGCTGCTCCTTTCCTCCTATTTGATTGGAAGCATTCCGACTGCGCTAATTGTGGGCAAGCTGTTCTATGGGGTTGATATTCGCGACCATGGAAGCAAGAATCCTGGTGCAACGAACACATTAAGGGTTCTTGGAAAGGGATCTGCCATTATCGTGGTACTCGTCGATATTGGTAAAGGGGCACTCGCTGCTTACCTTCCTTTATACTTCAACCTTGGTGTTGAACCACTTTACTTTGGTCTAATGGCAGTAGTAGGACATTGCTATCCCATTTTTGCCGGGTTTCGCGGTGGAAAAGCCATCGCTACCACTGCTGGAACTTTAGCAGTAGCAAGTTTCCCATTAGCTTTACTTGCTTATGCAACGTTCTTCTTGGTAATATTTTTAACAAAATACGTATTTTTCGGCTCCATCTCTGTAGGACTCAGCTTACTTATTTATTCTTATTTTTCGCCAGAAATTAAATTTGAACTTATTTTTCTATTTTTTACCTTATTTTTGATTTATCTTCACCGTTCTAATATTCGAAACCTAATTCTTGGAATTGAACCCAAAATCAATGACAAGAACCTAATTAACGACCGAATTCCACCAAAGAATAACGGTATAAAAATGTAAAAAATCCCTGGCTGAAAACGCCAGGGTTTTATTTTTACAAAATGGCTGTCATAATGCTGTTGGCAACGGTTTGCCAAATGGATGAATCAGTCTGATAGGATGTCCCAAGACGTTTATATAATGCCATTTGCTTCTCTTGGAAATCCGGCGCTTCCTTATCAGGCAGTTCTGCACGTCCTTTTTCTACAAGAGCCTGCATTTGGGGTGCACGTGGTCCCCAAACTCCCACTTCATTTCCTTCTTGGTCAATGAAAATAAAAATTGGAATCGCTCTTGATGTACCATTCGTTAAATATTGGTCCATTAACTCAAGATTTTGATCTCTTAGTACAAATCGAACCTCTACATTGGCTGCTTCGGCCACTCTAAGCAAAACGGGGTTATTCAACATGGCGTCACCACACCAATCCTCCGTAAGAACAATGGCTCGTAGCTTTTTCGACTGCACTGCCTCAAGCTTTCTTTTGTCCTCTTCGTTTAACTCAAAGCGTTCATAAATGGAGAGCATGTCTTCTTTATTCCTTGTCATTACATCAATATACTGATCTTTTGTTAATCCCGTTTGAAACCAAGAATTTAATTCCAATATAAACACTCCCTTCAACTTATTATTATCATCATAATCCTTTCAATCCCTACTTACAAACATATGGATTATCCCTTTCCTACTATTATTGTACAAGTATATTTTCCTATTTTAAGAAAGTAATAAATTAACAATGGAAAAAGTTTTTCTGAGTTGATAGAATATTTTATATATAATAAATATTATTTTATTTTATTTTTACAATAGGGGGAAAATCTATGTCCAATGAAACACTTCAGCTAGTATCAATTGGAATTTACCTTGCCATGATGCTTTTTATCGGTTGGTATTCCTATCGAAAAACCAGCAATCTAACGGATTATATGCTTGGGGGAAGGTCTTTAGGACCTGCTGTAACCGCCTTAAGTGCTGGGGCTGCAGATATGAGCGGCTGGCTGTTAATGGGCTTACCTGGAGGAATTTATGTAACTGGTTTAGCTGATGCCTGGATTGCCATTGGTTTAACAATTGGCGCTTATCTCAACTGGTTATTGGTTGCACCGCGGCTACGTTCTTATACACAGGTTGCCAATGATTCCATTACGATTCCAAGTTACTTGGAAAACCGTTTTAAAGATAACACGAAGCTCTTGAGGATTGTATCTGGTATCGTTATTCTTATTTTCTTTACTTTCTATGTTTCTTCTGGAATGGTCTCAGGTGCAGTCTTTTTTGAAAGCTCCTTTGGTACAAGCTATCATACAGGGCTATATATTGTTGGCGGTGTTGTGGTCGCCTACACTTTATTTGGAGGCTTCTTAGCAGTTAGTTATACCGATTTTATTCAAGGGTTAATGATGCTGATTGCTCTTTTGCTTGTTCCAGCAATAGGAATCTTTAGCACAGGTGGCCCTTCTGAAACATTTGAAACGATTCGCGCAATCGACCCAGCTAAACTTGATTTACTAAAAGGAACAACCTTTTTAGGAATTGTTTCTGCAATGGCATGGGGACTCGGCTATTTTGGTCAGCCTCATATCATAGTCCGCTTTATGGCGATTAAAACGATTAAGGAAACAAAGAGTGCCCGAAGGATTGGGATGGGCTGGATGATCATAACCCTTATCGGGACAATTTTTACAGGATTAATTGGAATTGCTTATTTTGAGAAGAATCCTCAACATGTATTAGAAAATCCCGAAGCCGTATTTATAGAATTGAGTCAGATATTATTCCACCCGCTATTTGCTGGTTTTGCGCTAGCTGCGATTCTTGCGGCTATTATGAGTACGATTTCTTCACAATTAATCGTAACATCAAGTGCATTGGTGGAGGATTTATACAAAGTGGTAATGAATAAAGATGCAAAGGATAAACAGCTTGTTTTCTTAGGAAGAATGGCTGTACTTCTTGTTGCTGTCGTTGCTTCTCTTCTAGCTTTCAAGCAAAACAGTACAATATTGGACCTTGTCGCCTACGCATGGGCAGGGTTTGGGGCCGCCTTCGGTCCAGTTATCCTGCTAAGCCTATTCTGGAAAAGGATGACTAATTGGGGAGCACTTTTTGGAATGATCGTTGGTGCTGTCACCGTTATTGTTTGGAAAAATGTTGGTCTTGGCGACACACTTTACGAGATTGTTCCAGGCTTTGTCCTTAACCTACTCGTCGCTGTAATCGTAAGCTTCATCACTTATAAGAAAAATGAAGAGATTGAAAAAGAGTTTGATGAAAGTGTCCGCTTATTAACAAAGGAATAGAAATTTTTAGAAATACCTGGATCTCAATATCCAGGTATTTTTTTATTTATTTGACTAACCGACAAATTCCTCCTTTTCTTGTTAATCAAACGTTTGATTAGTTTTGATTCAACTCCTGATAGTAAAGGTTTTTTATAAAAAAAGGGTAGAATCCTGTCATTTAACCAATCATTTGATTAAATAACGATTAAACCCTTTAACTGAAAGGCATTTTGCCTAAATGGTAGTAAAATGATTGTCGATTAATCGGTCCGAATCCAGTCCGTAATCATTATTGGCTGCTAATTGGTAACCACTCGACAATAATCCCCAGCGCCAAGACTAATCAAACGTTTGATTAAAAATTACTTCAACCCATATTATTAAAAGCTTTCCATTAAAAAAAGGGATGAATGATGTCGTCTAATCAAACGTTTGATTAGATTTATTCAAAGCCGTATGGATAATGAGTTTTCCCGGGAAAACTTCAAAAAAGTATGTCGAGTTCTTTTCGACAAAAAAACTGGCAGTATGTTATCTGCCAGCTTCGGATTTTATCGTTTGCTTAATTCCTGATTCAATAATTGGTTTACTTTTTGCGGATTTGCCTGCCCCTTTGTAGCCTTCATTAGCTGCCCAACGAGGAAACCAACTGCCTTATTTTTACCATTTTTAAAATCCTCAATCGATTGTGGATTGGCATCGAGCACCTCAGAAATAATCTTAAGGAGTGTTCCTTCATCTGAAATTTGAACAAGTCCTTTTTCTTTAACGATCGCTTCTGCATCGCCGCCATTTTCAATCAGTTCTTTAAACACAGTCTTAGCAATTTTTGAAGAGATGGTTCCGTCTTCAATGAGCTTAATCATACTAGCTAAGCCTTCAGGTGTTAATGCTATCTGATGGAGTTCTTTCCCCTCCGCATTGAGGTATGCAGAAACATCTCCCATGATCCAGTTCGAAGCCAATTTGGCCTCTGCACCTGCTGCGACAGCTCCTTCAAAGAAATCTGCCATTTCTTTCGTTACCGTTAATACCTTGGCATCGTAAACAGGTAGTCCTAGTTCATTTATATAACGCTTTTGCCGTTCGTCCGGAAGTTCAGGAATTTCAGCAGCAATTTGGGCTTTCCATTCCTCATCAATATAGATATCCAGTAAATCTGGTTCCGGGAAGTATCGATAATCATCCGATCCTTCCTTTACACGCATTAGAAGTGTAGCACCTGTAGCTTCATCAAAGCGACGAGTTTCTTGATCAATTGTCCCGCCACTCGTAACAACCTCACGCTGACGCTTTTCCTCAAACTCCAGACCTTTACGGACGAAGTTAAAAGAGTTTAAGTTCTTTAATTCTGTCTTCGTTCCAAACTCTTCTTGTCCAACTGGGCGGATAGAAATATTGGCATCACAACGAAGTGAACCCTCTTCCATCTTACAATCGGAAACCCCTGTATACTGGATAATTGATTTTAATTTTTCAAGATAAGCGTATGCCTCATCAGGCGTACGGATATCTGGCTCAGAAACGATTTCCACAAGCGGAGTTCCCTGACGGTTATAATCCACTAATGAATAGCCATTCCCGTGACTCAGTTTTCCTGCATCTTCTTCTAAATGAATCCTCGTAATGCCAATCCGTTTTGTGTAGCCGTTTACCTCAATATCAATCCAGCCATGCTCGCCAATCGGCTTATCAAATTGAGAAATCTGATAGGCCTTCGGATTATCTGGATAAAAGTAGTTTTTTCGGTCAAATTTCGTATGAGTGGCCACCTGGCAATTCAAGGCCATTGCTGCCTTCATTCCGAATTCTACTGCCTTTTTGTTAAGGACCGGCAGTACTCCTGGATAACCAAGGTCAATTACACTCGTATTCGAATTCGGTTCTGCCCCAAAATGGTTGGGGCTTGCTGAAAAGATTTTTGAATCTGTTTTTAACTCCACATGCACTTCAAGACCAATCACCGTTTCAAATTCCATCGTCTTCACCCCCTATATTCCTGGCTTCTTTTTATGGTAGTCAGTTGCTTGTTCAAATGCGTGCGCTACCCGATAAATGGTCGCCTCATCAAAATGCTTACCGATGATTTGCAAGCCAAGCGGCAGTTCATTATCAAAACCACACGGTATAGAGATTCCGGGGACACCTGCTAGGTTCACTGGAATCGTCAAAATATCATTTATATACATCGTTAAGGGATCATCGATCTTTTCACCAATTTTAAACGCTGGAGTTGGTGTTGTAGGACCAACGATAACATCATATTTTTCAAATACATCTTCAAAGTCCTTTTTAATTAGCGTACGGACTTGCTGTGCTTTTTTGTAATAGGCATCGTAATAACCAGAACTTAATGCAAAGGTACCGAGCATGATTCTGCGTTTTACCTCGTCTCCAAAGCCTTCTGATCTAGAATTCTTATATAAATCAAGTAAATTATCCGCATTCGGAGTTCTATAACCATAGCGAACGCCATCAAATCGAGCTAGATTGGCAGACGCTTCGGAAGAAGAAAGTAAATAATAGGCAGCTAAAGCATATTTAGAATGCGGCAAGGAAACCTCTTCCCAAACTGCTCCTTGTTTTTCAAGTACTTTTAAAGCATCTAACACGGATTGACGAACTGCTTCAGTTACACCCTCTCCAAGATACTCTTTAGGTACGGCGATTTTTAACCCTTTAACATCTCCAGTTAATGCAGAAACAAAATTCGGCACATCCACATTCGCTGATGTAGAGTCCATTGGATCTAGTCCGGATATGGCCTGCAAAAGATAAGCATTGTCTTCAACACTTCTTGTAATCGGTCCGATTTGGTCAAGGGAGGATGCAAAGGCAACCAAACCAAAACGTGACACACGGCCATAAGTTGGTTTTAACCCTACTACTCCGCAAAATGCTGCAGGCTGACGAATAGATCCCCCTGTATCAGAACCTAATGAAAATAATACTTCCCCTGCGGCAACAGAAGCCGCTGACCCGCCTGATGAACCACCTGGTACTCTCTCTAAATCCCATGGATTACGAGTCTTTTGATAATAGGAATTTTCGTTAGAAGAACCCATCGCAAACTCATCCATGTTTAACTTACCAATTGTAACAGTTTCCTGCTGCTGCAGCTTTTGAACAACCGTAGCATCATAAATTGGATTGAAGTTTTCTAATATCTTACTAGCACAGGTTGTCCGGATTCCTTTCGTGACAATATTGTCCTTTATGCCAATCGGCATCCCAAATAACAAGCTGTTTGCGGAATTTGCAGTAAGCTTCTCATCAAGTGAATTTGCCGTTTGTCTTGCCTTTTCTTCATCTAACGTTAGAAATGCTTGTACCTTGTCATCAACCTGAGCAATTCTTTTATATGACTCTTCAACAAGATCAGCGACTTTTAGTTCTTTTTTATGTAAAAGTTCATGGAGATCTGACACTTTATAATCAAATAAACTCACACTTTTCCTCCTTCTAGCTAGCTCCAACGCTAAGGGCTCACCCTAAGCAAGGCGCTTACGCTTTACTTACTCCCCGATTATTGCAGGTACTTTTATCTGTCCATCCTGGTGATCTGGTGCATTTTTCAATACTTCCTCACGTGGTAATCCTGTTTGCTTAATGTCCTCACGGAAGATATTTTTCATATCTAAGACATGATATGTTGGTTCAACATTTTCCGTATCTAATTCATTTAACTGTTCTGCAAATGTAATAATTGCATCCAATTGCTTCGTGAACTTTTCAGCTTCTTCTTCTGTTATCGCTAATCTAGCTAAGTTTGCTACGTGTTTCACTTGTTCGTTTGAGATTCGTGTCATTTTTTTTACCCCCAATCCCTTTTGTCATAGTCATTTTATTAATGATAATACCAAACTTTTCTGCTTTACCGCAATGATTCCCTCACTAGTATCGGCAAAAGGATTGCTTTTTAGATTGCTAGCATAAAAAAAAGGAGCATTAGCTCCTGTCTTAGTTTTTATTTGAAACCATTTCCATCCCTCGATTATGTATTGATTATTGTTGAGGTATAACCTCTCCATTACTATTTAGAGCTCTGACCTGCGGGCGGATGCCTATTCCCACATAATAGCGTTTTCCATCCTTTTTAATCATTTTTGCCTTTTTATAATCTTCCGTATCCTGGTTGGCGATTTCAATGGCAGTGATATTCTCATTATTGATTTCTCCAAACACAACGTAAATATCCTTATGAACATTACCTTTGTCATCATACTTGGTGTAGTTCTCATTATAAATGGAATAGGTTTCGCTCTCCGCATGTTCCCACCCATTCGGACCATCATTTTTCCATCCTTCTTCATCGTTCCCTTCAAAGAAAGAAACACCCAGCACCGGTTCCTTTATATCTTCCACTTCTTCCCCTTCTGCTTTCGTTGAGTACAGGACGATTGTTATCCCATCACTTTTCGACTTGTATAAAACTTCTTGCACTTCAAAAGGGATCGTTTCTGCAATCGCCTTTTCTAGCGTCGGATATTTGCATCCTGCCAGAGTAAACATCATAACAATCACTATTAAAAGAACTATTCCTCTTCTCATAATTATCTCCTCCTAGATTTTGGCCAGATGTTAGTAATCTAGTTATCTCTAGCAAAAAGTACAGCGTAAAATGAATACCGACTTCCTACTGACCATTTTTCTTCTCGTTCCTATTATGAGGTTGCTATCTATTTACTCCCTTCCTAATTTAATGACTTAAATGATAGTCTCCTTATAAATAATAATATTCCAACTTTTCGTATAATTCCAGTTATATCCAAATATAGTTCTAAATACCCCTTCTAATGAACCTAGTTGAATGACAAAGGAAGCAGTCTGGGGATAGACTGCTTCCTTTGTGCATGATCGCTATCGTTTAAAGAGTTTCGCAAAGAGTCCTTTGCTTTTTTGGGGTTCAGGCTGGCTGATTTCTTTCTTCGTAATGTAAATGTCTTCTTTATCAACTGCTTCGTCCATCGTAAGTAATAAACCCACTTCTGTATCATGTTCCTTGTTGGTTACAATTTTATGCTCAATATTGTGTTTGGCTGCTAATTTTACATATTTGGATAAGACCGTATAGTCCATATTTCCGTTCAGTAAAAGATTTACCTTAGGATTTTTCTTCATTTCTTTCTCTACTTGGGGATAAATCGTCGCTTCGGCCACTTGGCTTTTCTTAAGAGCAAGAATGATGCGTTCTCGTAAGGTACCTAGAAATTTCCGCCGTTCATCTGGCTTCGTTTCCAAAGGTCCATGTATTCCCTGTTGAAGGACTTCCTCCACGTTCGGCTTTTTCAAACAGATCAACTCCTTTTAAAAGGACTATTATTATGTATGATAATACCCTAAAAAATGTTCATTTCCAAAAAAGTAGCCGTTATTCGCGAGTGTTTTCTGCTTCCGAGAGTATTTCTTGCTATCCGCAAGTATTCTACGCCATCCGCAAGTATTTTCCGCCATCCGCAAGTATTTTCAGCCATCCGCAAGTATTTTCCGTCATCCGCAAGTATTTCTCGCTATCCGCAAGTATTTTCCACCATCCGCAAGTAAATGCCTCCCGCCAAGCCAAAAATCCCCCTTCTCAACTTAGAGAAAGGGGATAACGTAAAGGCTATTTTGTAAATTGCTCTTCTTCAGTTGAACCTTTTAATGCGGTCGTAGAAGATGTGCCACCAGTGATGACCATGGAAACTTGGTCAAAGTAGCCTGTTCCTACTTCACGTTGATGTCTTGTTGCTGTGTAGCCGTATTGCTCGCTGTCAAACTCAGCCTGCTGCAATTCGGAGTATGCCGCCATACCACGCTCCTTGTAGCCGCGAGCTAATTTAAACATGCTGTGGTTCAAGGCATGGAAACCGGCTAATGTTACGAATTGGAACTTGTAGCCCATTTTTCCAAGCTCTTGCTGGAATTTTGCAATCGTTTCTTGATCGAGTTTCTTTTTCCAGTTAAACGATGGTGAACAGTTGTAAGCAAGCATTTTACCAGGGAACTTTTCATGGATTGCTTCCGCAAAACGTCTCGCTTCCTCAATGTTTGGCTCTGATGTTTCACACCAGATTAGATCTGCATATGGTGCATAGGCTAAACCGCGGGCAATCGCCTGATCAAGTCCTGCCTTAGTACGGAAAAAGCCTTCTGCTGTCCGCTCACCCGTAATGAACGGTGCGTCGTTCATATCAATATCACTCGTAATTAAATCGGCAGCATTTGCATCCGTGCGTGCAACCAATACAGTTGGAACTCCCATAACATCTGCAGCCAAACGAGCAGCGATTAAGTTCCGAACCGCAGTTTGTGTTGGCAATAAAACTTTACCGCCTAAGTGACCACATTTTTTCTCAGAGGAAAGTTGATCTTCAAAATGGACGCCTGCAGCTCCTGCTTCAATCATTCCCTTCATCAATTCAAAGCAGTTTAATTGCCCGCCAAAGCCCGCTTCTGCGTCCGCTACAATTGGAACAAACCAATCAATCGAATCATCGCCTTCTGAATGGGTAATTTGATCCGCACGCTGAAGGGCTTGGTTAATTCGTTTTACCACACTCGGCACGCTGTTTGCGGGATACAAGCTTTGATCCGGATACATATGCCCAGATAGATTGGCATCTGCTGCAACCTGCCAACCACTTAGGTAAATTGCCTTCAACCCAGCTTTTACCTGCTGAACAGCTTGATTTCCTGTTAACGCCCCTAGTGCATTAACGTAATTTTCTTCATTCATCTGCTTCCAAAGCTTTTCTGCACCACGTCTAGCCAATGTATGCTCGATATCAAGAGAACCACGAAGCTTAATAACATCCTCAGCACTATATGGTCTAGTTATCCCATTCCAGCGTTTATCTAATTCCCAGCTTTCTTGTAATTCCTTCGCTCTTGAATTTGTCATTTTAAATTCCTCCTATTAATCTATCAAATTTTTTTATAAAAGCTTATACCCAGGTAATGTTAAGAATTCTACAAACTCATCATTTAGGATCAATCTGTCAAATAGTTCCACCGCTTCAGTGAAGCGGCCATTCTCATAAGTGTCAGAGCCAATTTCATTCTTTATTTTCTCTAGTTCCTCAACCTTAAAATGCTTATACATCTCTGCAGTTACTTTCCTTCCGTCCGCCAACACACCTTTTGGGTGGCGGATCCATTGCCAAACTTGAGCCCGTGAGATTTCAGCCGTTGCCGCATCCTCCATTAAGTTATGAATAGGTGCAGCCCCTCTGCCAGATAACCACGAAGCCATATATTGAATTCCTATATTGATATTTACGCGCACACCTTCTTCGGTAATTTTACCGTTTGGTGTCTCGAGCAAATCACTCGCTGTTATCGTAATCTTTTGTTGTTTGTTTGTATGAATCTGGTTAGCCATCGGCATTTCTCGATCAAATACTTCTAGAGCTACCGGGACAAGACCCGGGTGTGCTACCCATGTACCATCATGACCATCGTACGCTTCACGTTCTTTATCTCCACGAACCTTTGCGAATGCTTCCTCGTTAGCCTGAGGATTATCACGAATTGGTATTTGTGCCGCCATCCCGCCAATTGCGGGCGCTTTCCGTCGGTGACAGGTTTGAATCGTCAACAAGGAGTAAGAACGCATAAATGGTACAGTCATACTAACCTGAGATCGATCTGGCAGAATGATATTTTCATGGTTACGCAGTTTTTTCAAATAGCTAAAAATATAATCCCATCTGCCGCAGTTTAAGCCTGCTGAGTGTTCCTTTAATTCAAATAGAATTTCATTCATTTCAAATGCTGCCATAATGGTCTCAATTAAGACGGTTGCTTTAATCGTTCCTTGAGGTATTCCAAGTTTTTTCTGTGCAAAATTAAATACATCATTCCAAAGCCGTGCTTCTAAATGGCTTTCTAGCTTCGGCAGGTAAAAATAAGGACCTGTTCTTCTTGCCAGCAGACTTTTTACATTATGGAAAAAGTACATTCCAAAATCAAAAAAGCTCCCAGAAATAGGCTTGCCATTTAGCAGCACATGTTTCTCTTCTAAATGTAGTCCACGCGGTCTTACAAATAAAACTGCTGTTTCCTCATTCAGCACATATCTTTTGCCATTTTGATTTTCATAGGAAATCGTTCGATTTACTGCGTCTCTTAAGTTGATTTGTCCCTCGACGATATTTTCCCAGGTTGGTGAAGTTGCATCTTCACAATCTGCCATAAAAACCTTTGCACCAGAATTTAGTGCGTTGATGACCATTTTTCTTTCTGTCGGTCCAGTAATCTCTACACGGCGATCCTGAAGATCTTTTGGCAATGGAGCAATTGTCCAGTCCCCATTACGAATAGGCTTTGTTTCAGGAAGGAAATCCGGAAGCTTTCCGTGATTCAATTCCTCTTGGCGTTTTTGCCTGTACTGCAACAGTTCCATTCGCCTTGCACCAAAGTTTTGCTCAAGTTCCTCGATAAACTTCAGTGCCTTTGGTGTTAAAACCTCATCGTATTGCGCTTTCTTGGCACCAACCACTTCAATTCCTGTTGTTTGCGTCGACATGAACGTATTCACCTCTTTGTTATAATACAGCGTATATCCATGTGTTGTATTATATAACACTAATTTTCAAAATGGAACTATTTTTCAGAAAATTTTCAAAAATAGGTACAAATTCCCTGTTGAAGTTTTCTTACGTAATATCTCCAATCTGATTAGATCATTTGAAAGGTGTTTTTTTCCAATAATATTTAGCAAATGGAAGGTCATGATATAGAGGTGCTTCACAATTGTTTAAAGGAGGAATCGTTATGCCACAAATTGATGTCAACCAATTAAATCAAGCGAAAGCGAATGTAACGCTGACACAAACACTGCTTAGTCAAGCAATTGAAAAAGCAAATTCAGATCCAACCCTAGCTCAGGAAGCGATGAAACAAGCATCAAGTGAAATCTCTTCTGCTTTATCAGCTGTTACGCAAGCACAAAATACAGTAAAAGCTACTTCAACCGAATAATTTAGAAAAAGGGCTGCCGAATGATCTCCGACAGCCCTCCTACCTATACAATTCTTTCATATCTCTCTTTTGCTAAAATATACATGGCACTTCCCCAGCCTAGCGGAGTATTGGAATTATAGCTATCTGTTCTTGCAAAATACAGTTCTGGCAAGCTCCCGTCACTGAGCATTACCTTTTCTGTTCGTTTTATGTAATGATTCGCTTTTTCAACATTCCCTAATTCTAAATGGCAAAGCGCCAGCCATGGCAGCCCAAAGGTCCACTCCGCCTCCGTACCATAATAAAATGGAAAATCGTGATGCCTTCCTTCGTGTTCAACCGTGGAATAATAGGAATCCCCTTTATAGCGGATAACCCCGCGTTCACGTAATAAGTGTGATTCAATTTGGTCAACCACCACTCTCGCCTCGTCCCCCATCAAAACCCCGTAGGGGAAGATTAAACTCAATTGTGCTAAATCAAATGGACGGTCACTGCTTTCATGTGGATAAAGATGAGTAAGGGTCTGCCTGCCCTTCGTAATCCATTCTTCTGGCACAAATACGATATCTTTTACAGCCTGAAGGCCTGCTACACACGCCCCAACAGAGCTTGAATGAATTTCCCTCCATTCTTCCCACATGCCATTATCTGCGTCTTCCCAGTACTGTACACAGCCTAAGTAGCCAACCAGCTTTTGTACAATCTCGTGATCCTTATCGTCTCTGATTATCGTTTTACCTCTTTTTTGGCCCATCCCAATCCCCCAAAGGATAGCTCCAATGGCGTCATGCTGGGCATGTCCCCAAGGTGTATCTATTTCCCTGACTTCAGATGCGGAGTATCTAGAGTGAATGTATTCCCATTGCTCTCTTGGCCTTTGAACGGTATGAATATCCAACTTCCATTCGTATTCTCTAAACAAATCCAAAATTCGATGATAGGTCATTTCATAAATTTGATTGTTTTTTTCTAAATAAGGCAATGACATATAAAAAGAATCTCGTAACCAGACATAATGATAGTCCTTTGAGGAAGAGGCCAAATACAATCCATGCGGCAAACGTAACTGATCTAAAATTTGATAGCTATGAAATATTCTCTCGTTCATCCATTCAACCTCATTTCCTTTTTATCTTTCTTTTTAGCCCGTTTGCAGCCTTTTTATACAACCAAAAAATATGTATAAACTATGAAAAAGTTGTCTATGCTTACTACTATAAAAATAGATTAGGAGAGTGGGGAACATGAAGTTTTTGATAGTAGGGGTGAACAGCAATGAGCGTGGATGAATTAGATAAAATTATTGCTGTTAAAAGGATGGATTTAGAGGAATGTGAACATGAACTTAACAGTCGATATTACCCGTCGGTAGTAAGAATTGCGATGATGAATTACATTATAAATCTACAAGAACAATTAGAGGAATACGAAAACAACCCGATTAACTTGTAAAAAAAAATGACGTGTGAATTCACACGTCATTTTCTATGTATTGCAATAACCTTGAAAAGTCAGCCTCACGATTTGGATTTTTCAAGAATTCTTCACTTACGATTGCTGTTAATATTTTTCCCTTTCTAGAGGGGTCTTTCACTTCTTTTAAAATTCGCTGCCTAGCTGAAAATAGGAATTCTAGATATTCATCATACGATTCATCAAATTGGTTCTCTAACTGTTCTCTTATTTTCCTCGCAAGTGTTGGACTAGCCCCGCCTGTAGATACAGCAATGCTCAACCGTCCCCGCTGAATATGAGAGGGAACATGGAAATCCGATCCATCTGGGTCATCGGCAATCGTCACCAGCTGATGGTCGCTCGCTGCCATTTTGATAGACTGATTTAACACTTTATCATTCGTTGCAGCAAAAATTAAAAACGCCTCTTCAATATCCTCTTTTGAAAAAGACTTTTCAAGCCACTTTATCAATCCACCACTCGCTAGTCCTTTAAGTTCATCTGTAGCTTGAGGACTAATTACCGTGATAAGCGAGCCTGTACCGAGCAGTCCGGCTACTTTCCGTTCTGCAACCCTGCCGCCGCCTATGACCACTACTTTTTCCCCCTCGAGCCTTACCATAATCGGATAGTTCGAATTCAATCATAAACCCTACCTTTCCTCAGGCATCCTAGACTGGATTAAGTATTCCACCATAGCTTTTCTTGTTGGAGCATCAGGCATTCCATCTACTACTAAGCTCGCACGTTCAGCTGCCTTTTTTGTGTTGTGTCCCATGCATACCACTTGTACATCCTTCAAAAGGTCAAACACGTCAATACCGCATTCCTTCAGGCTTTCGATAAATACTTCGACGGATGCCGCACTTGGAAAAACCATTGTATTTACATCAGCTTCTTCTAGCATACGATGAAAAATAGGCAGAAACTGCTGATCTAGCTCTTTTTTACTCGTAACTAAAAAGTCTGCATTTTCAAACTCATATTTATTATTCTCTCCGACAACCAGCAAGCTACCTTCCTGTGGCATGTCTTTGATGAGTCTAGCAATAAACCCACGCTCTCTTAATGCGTTAATCGATTTGCTCGAGCACCCATAGAAATCAGCAGTTATTTTTCGAATATCTATCCCTTTTTCAATAACGGCACTAAAGAATTCATCGACACTTTCAGGCGATGAGAACATAATTTTATCGAAGTCGGTAATATTCCCCAATTCAACAGGTACTTTTGTCTTTTTCCATTTAGGAAACTCGATGACGTCTGCCCCCTTTTCCATCAATTCCTTCGCTATGCCACTAACACTTACACCTGTGCGGGCAAGTAATATTTGACGGCCGTACAAGGGCATTTTTTCAAACCAGCTGATTTTTTCACGGAGAGAAATGACATCTCCAACAAGAATAATCGAAGGGTTGCTAAACTTCGCCTCAAGCACCTTTGCTACAATATCAGTTAAACTTCCTTGTAAAGTCTTCTGGCGCCCAAATGTTCCCCACTGTATTAAAATCACTGGCGTGGCTGCTGATTTCCCATGGGCGATGAGATTTTCACAGATATATGGCAGATTACCAACACCCATGTAAAAAGCTATCGTATCAACACCGCGGACAAGGCCCTCCCAATCAAGCATTGGCTTACCATCGACTGATTTATCATGTGCCGTTACGACTGCGAATGATTCCGCATGTTCACGATGAGTAACAGGAATTCCGGCATAAAGGGGGGCTGCAATCCCCGATGAAATGCCAGGAACAATTTCAAATGGAATTTGATAGTGTGCAAGGGCTGCCGCTTCTTCGCCAACACGGCCAAAAACACCAGGATCTCCGCCCTTTAATCGGACTACCATTTTACCCTCTAATGCTTTTTCAACTAAAAGGTCGTTGATATGCTCTTGCCGTAAAGTATGGCGGTCAGGTAATTTGCCGCAATAAATCAGCTCGCAATCATCTGGAGCAAACTCCAATAGCTTTGGATTGGCCAGGCGGTCATATAAAATAACTTCCGCCTGCTGAATTGCCTCCATTCCCTTCACCGTGATTAAGCGAACATCCCCTGGCCCTGCTCCCACTAAAAATACTTTTCCTGTTTTCATCCTGCAGCCATCCTTCCAAACTCTTTATAAAAAGCTCTTTTCTTAACCTTTATTGATTTGTAGATTAGAAACACTTGAATGAGCAATAAATTATTGCAAAACAGCCTTATATAATAATATAAACGTTATTTCCTTCTACTTCCACCTGATAGGTCTTTACTTTGCCTTCATCCGGTGCTTGAACTTTTCCGTCAGCTAAGGAGATTTTCCAATCATAGACTGGGCAGAAAACAAACTCACCGCTTACTAGACCTTCGGTTAAAACACCGCCTTTTGGATGCGGACTTCGGTTTTCAATTGCGAATACATTACCGTTTGAAACTTTAAACAACGCTATTTCATTATCATCAATTTTCACGGAATAACCAGCCTTGACTTGGAGATTAGAATAATTAGCAACTAGAGTACGAGTTTTTGTTAAGATCATTTATAATCACTCTCCTGCCTTGACAGTGTGTACTGCATAATATTTTTCTTTAATATTTTCACTTTCGATTGCTTCATTCCAAGGCTCAATGTACTTCTTCAACGTTTGATTCATGCGCTCATTTAACGCTTTTCTCTTTTCTTCGTTTGCGAGGACCTCTTTTACATGCTCTAAGCCAACTCGTTCTACCCACTTTGAAGTACGCTCCAAGTAATTGGCTGTTTCTCGGTAATATTGAAGGTAGGCACCAGTCATTTCCATGACTTCAGCTTCTGTTTTCACTGTAGCTAATAGGTCACCAGCACGAAGATCGACACCCCCATTACCGGCTACATAGATTTCCCAGCCTCCATCAATACCTACAAAACCAATGTCTTTAATCCCCGCCTCTGAGCAGTTTCTTGGGCAAGCGGACACACCCATTTTTACTTTATGTGGTGTATCAAGACGTTCAAATTTCTTTTCGAGCTCAATTCCAAGTGCCATTGAATCCTGTGTACCATAGCGGCAGAATTGTGCTCCTACGCAAGTTTTAACGGTACGAAGTGTTTTTCCATATGCATAACCTGATGGCATATCAAGCTCTTTCCACATGCTTGGCAGGTCTTCTCTTTTCACTCCAAACAAGCCAATCCGCTGCCCGCCGGTTAATTTTACTAATGGCACCTCATACTTTTGGGCAACCTCAGCAATTTTTTTCAAATCAGCAGCAGTCGTAACGCCGCCATACATTCTTGGAACAACTGAGTAGGTTCCATCCTTCTGTATATTCGCATGCATTTTTTCATTTACTAGACGTGAGTCACGGTCATCTTTGTATTCATCCATGTGAATCATGCCAAGGTAATAGTTGATAGCCGGACGACATTTCGTACAACCTTCTTCGTTATTCCACTCTAGAACGTTCATAACTTCTTTCACACTTGTTAAGCCTTTTTCCTTAATTTCAGCAATCAATTCTTCACGGCTGATGGTTGTACAACCGCAAATGCTTGTTTTTTGTGCTGCAGCGGCATCAAATTGATCACCAAGTGTATAAGCTAAAATGTCATTCACCATCGGTTTACAGCGTCCGCAAGAACGGCCGGCATTGGTACAATGACTAACTTGATCAAGAGTAGTCAGACCTTGTGTTTTGATCGCTTCGACAATTGCACCTTTCGTTACACCGTTGCATCCGCATACCAATTCATCATTAGGCATGGAGGCAATGTCGCCGCTTCCGCCTTCTGCTGAACATTGTGATTCAAAAATCGCTACCCCAGTAATATCCTCTTTTTTGGACAGCATTCGGAACAATCTTGTACTATCTTTTGTGTCACCATAGAGGACAATCCCAACAATTCTGTTATTGCGGACTAATACCCTTTTATAGATACCCTCATATTCGTTGTAAACCATAATGGATTTAGTGGTACCATCTTCGAAAATTTCACCTGCTGAGTAAAGGTCCACTCCAGCAACTTTAAGTTGAGTTCCAGTAACGGAGCCCTTATATGGCGCCGCTTCTATCCCACAAATTCTTTCCGCCAGAATTCTACCTTGCTCGTATAATGGCGCAACTAAGCCATATACAATTTCTCTGTGTTCGGCACATTCACCAACAGCATAGACATTCGGTGCACTTGTTTCCATATAGTCATTCACAACAATTCCACGATTGACATAAATTCCGCTGTCTTTTGCGACACTGGTATTCGATTTTATTCCGATTGCCATTACAACAAGATCCGCTCTCGCAAAGGTCCCATCTTTAAAACGAAGCCCAGCAACACGCTCATCACCGATGATTTCAACTGTTTCCTTTTCCATTAAAAAGTTCATACCCTGTGATTCGAGCTCTGCTTTCAGTAGGGATGACGCAATTGGATCTAGCTGACGCTCCATTAAACTCGGCATTAAGTGGACCACATCCACCTTCATGCCTAGGTTTAGTAGTCCTCTTGCTGCTTCAAGACCTAAAAGTCCGCCGCCAATTACCACTGCTTTTTTATATTGATTTGCTGATTTGATCATCATTTCACAATCATTTATATCACGAAAACCGGTCACACCTAATTTGTCTGCACCCGGAATTGGCAGGATAAAAGAATTAGAGCCTGTGGCAATAATCAGTTCATCATACTCAACTTCACGACCTTGGTCGGAAATCACCTTCTTTGCTTCTATATCAATCCTCGTTACTGCTTCACCAGTAAATAATTGAATCTTATTTTCTTTATACCAGTCTAATGGATTAATAATAATTTCTTCAAAACTTGTATCCCCTTGAAGAATATTTGATAATTTTATGCGATTGTAGTTGGGGTGTGGTTCTTGTCCAAAAATAGTAATTTCAAATTGATCTGGTGAAAGTTTAAGAATTTCCTCTATTGTCCTAACTCCCGCCATCCCGTTTCCTATCATCACTAGTTTTTTCATCTTGGATTCGCTCCTTATAGGGTTTATCTATGAATTTACGTTAATTATGTTTTTCTCTATAAATACATAGTAATCCTCTTCGGACAGAAATATTGTGAAGTACGTCACAAATTACCTTTAGTTTGTGAACACCTTCACATAATTGTCAAATATAGATAGGAAAGTGGATGGTGGGTAATCTTTTGGACTATTTTGGTGGGGTTTTGGACTTTTTCAGAGGGTTATGGACCATTTTCGTATAGTTTTGGACTTTTTTATAATCGTTTTGGACTTTTTCCAAGGGGTTTTGGACTATTAGACATTATTTTCCATAAATCAATGAATTAAAAAGCCCAACTCCTTTGAATTGGGCTTTAAAAATTGGAAATTAATACATCTCAGATGTTGTTTTAGCTTGCATATGAAGCAGCAAGTAGTCAGGACCGCCTGCTTTGGAGTCCGTTCCAGACATGTTGAAGCCGCCAAATGGCTGATAACCAACAATTGCACCCGTACATGAACGGTTGAAGTATAAGTTACCAACATGGAAGTCTTCACGAGCCTGCTCAAGGTGTTCACGATTCGTCGTGATAACGGCACCCGTTAAGCCATACTCAGTGTTGTTCGCAATTTCAATCGCTTCCGTGAAATCCTTTGCTTTCGTGAAACCAACCACTGGTCCAAAGATTTCTTCCTGCATGATTCGTGCATCTGGAGCAAGGTCAGCAATCACCGTAGGTTGAATGAAGTAGCCTTTTGAATTGTCTCCTTCGCCGCCAGTCATTAACTTGCCTTCTTGCTTGCCGATTTCTACATATTCCATGATTTTCTTGAAAGCATTATTATCGTTAACTGGACCCATGAATGTACCTTGCTCAGTTGGGTCACCTACTGTTAATTCTTTGGTTAATTCAACCACACGGTTCAATACTGTATCATAAACACCCTCAACGATAACGGCACGAGAGCATGCTGAACATTTTTGACCAGAGAAACCAAATGCTCCAGCAACAATGGATTGTGCAGCAAGCTCAAGATCTGCTTCTGAGTCAACCACGATGGTATCTTTACCGCCCATCTCCGCAATCAAACGCTTCATCCAAACTTGACCTTGGTTTACTTTTGATGAACGTTCGAAAATACGAAGTCCGACATCTCGTGAACCCGTGAAGCTGATGAAACGAGTATCTTTATGGTCGACTAAGTAGTCGCCAACTTCAGCGCCGCTTCCTGGTACAAAGTTTAAAACACCTTTAGGAAGACCTGCTTCTTCCATGACTTCAACGAATTTCGCTGCAACAACAGGAGTCGTAGAAGCTGGTTTAAGTAAAACCGTATTTCCAGAAACAATCGCTGCTACTGTTGTACCAGCCATAATCGCTAATGGGAAGTTCCAAGGTGAAATGATGATTCCAACGCCTAGTGGAATATAGTTATAACGGTTAAATTCGTTTGGACGGCTATTTACCGGAACGCCATCTTTAAGTTGTAGCATTTGGCGGCCGTAATATTCAAGAAAGTCAATGGCTTCTGCAGTATCTGCATCCGCTTCTCTCCATGGTTTACCTGCTTCCTTTGTTAAAAGAGCAGAGAACTCATGTTTACGGCGGCGAATGATGGTCGCAGCTTTGAATAATACATCTGCACGTACTTCAGCTTTCACTTTTTTCCAAGTTTTAAACGCTTCAACAGCTGCCTGCATGGCTTGTTCCGCAAGATCCCTGCTAGCTTTGGATACGCTGCCAATTATTTCTTTGTGATTAGATGGATTATAAGAAACGATTTTATCTTCGGTTGTAATTCTTTCTCCGCCGATTACAAGTGGGTAATCTTTGCCTAGGTAACTCTCAACTGTCTTTAAACCGTTTAAGTAGTCTTGACGGTTTTCTTCATTTGTAAAATCTGTGAATGGTTCATGCTTATAAGGTTGCACCATATCTTAAAACCTCCTATGTATTAAAAACATTACATCCTTGTACATTCTAACATGTTTCTTTTATCGCTATCAATGGATTGCGTTAAAGGGACATAAATGTAAAAAAAGACCTGACCAAGAAGTCAGGTTAGTAAATATGGACAAATGGTTCGGCTTCGTTTGCCTTGCGGACAATTAATGCTTCTGGTCCGTCAACACTAGATACATTTACCGAAACGGATATATAATTTGGAAAATGCTCGAGAACAAGACCGGTTACATATTGTGTAAATCCAATAGCCTCTGATTTCCCATAGAACTGGATTGGGATGGTAATATCTAAATCAGTAAATTGATCTCCAATATAGAAAGCCCGACCAATGACGCCGTTAAAGTTTGGAAAATACTCCTCAACATCCTGTTTAAAGTTTAAAAAGGCTGTTACATCATCACGATGTGCCTCTTGTGCCTCCGTAGATGGAAATAGGAAGTATTTTTCAGCAACTGGCTCCCAAGCATTAATGGTTGAACTTCCTTTATCAACAGTTGCATAGGTGAAAAAAGTGCCTGGAACAACAGAAGATCTGCTTTGCTGCTCAAATAGAGCAATAGTAATCGGAACATCCTTTAAATTCTTCGTTGCCCGGAGACGTTGAAGGACCTCTTCCGCTATCTTTTTCCCTTCCCGTTCCATTTCAGCAAACTCAATTTTCCGCTCAAAGTAAGGTTCACCTACGGCCGTTCTGTAATAATGGACAGAATTTAATGCAAGTCCTATAACGACACCGCCCAATTTAACAGTATCATTTTCACCTTTGATTAGGTAATTATGTTCCAAAATATGAGCTAAATAGATTGGGCTTTGACTATTTCCTTCTTTAAAATCTGCTCCGTCTGCCATAAGCGGGTTTAAGCCGATATTTTCATTTTCTTTCAAACCCTCTTCTTTTAGTTGCGCTTCTGTAAACTTACGATTCAACCAAAGCCTGACAGTATTTCGTTTTAATTCCTGTCCTTCACGGAATAAATAGGTTTTTGGATCAAATTGGTGCTGAGCAATTCTCATTAACCCAGTTTCAAATTCATTAATGTCATATCTAGTATTAATATTTCCAACGATTAATCCGCGTGCTTCCCCTGGTTCGAACGGTAATATCGTCCGATAGTAGTTGTCTGAAATATTATATTTCGGAATAATTGCTTTCTCTTTCGCCTCTTCTTTTGTTTGCACAACATTCTCCTGCTTTTGAAAGTTTGGTGCACATCCACTGAGCAGAATGACAAGGGAAAGAGCGAGCAATGAGAGTTTTCTCACATCGATACACCTCTTATTTATTTAATTCTACCAAGAGCTTCTCCTCGTCCCAAACTTCAATTCCTAGCTCCTCGGCCTTTTTTAGCTTTGAACCAGCATCCTCACCCGCAATTACAAGGTGCGTTTTCTTGCTGACACTTCCTGAAACATTCCCTCCAAGAGCTTCAATCTTCTCTTTGGCTTCATTTCTAGAAAGCTGTTCCAATTTACCTGTTAGAACGACCGTTTTTCCAGCAAAAAAACTATCTGAATCTTGTGCTGAAACAGGTTTTGCTCCTTTGTATTCCATGTTAACTCCGGCCTCTGCTAATTCCTTTAGCAGTGCTTCCGCTTCTTCTTGTTCAAAAAAGGCAACAATTGAATCTGCCATTTTATCACCAATTTCATTGATTCCAATCAAGTCTTCCTTTGTTGCAGCAGCTAGTTTGCCCATACTATCAAAGCTTTGTGCAAGTGTTTTAGCTGCTTTTGCGCCAACATGGCGAATTCCCAGGCCAAATAATAGCTTTTCTAATGAATTAGCTTTCGATGCTTCAATCGCTTTTAACAGATTCGTTACTGATTTTTCGCCCATTCTTTCTAAAGCTATCAGCTGATCATAGGTTAGTTTATAAATATCCGCAACATCCGAGATTAGTTTTTCGGCAAAAAGCTGGCTGATGACTTTTTCACCAAGGCCATCAATATTCATCGCATCACGAGATACAAAATGAATCAACCCTTCACGAATTTGCGCCGGACACTTCGGATTTATACAGCGTAAAGCAACCTCACCTTCAAAACGGACAAGCTCACTTTCGCATTCTGGACAATGCGTTGGCATTTGAAAATCACGTTCTTCACCGGTTCGCTGTTCTAGTAGGACATTAACCACTTCAGGAATAATATCTCCAGCCTTTTTAACAACCACCTGATCGCCAATCTTAATATCTTTTTCTCGAATTAAGTCTTCATTATGCAAGGATGCACGCTGAACCGTTGTCCCTGCTACCTTAACTGGTTTTAAGATGGCAGTTGGAGTGACAACACCAGTCCTTCCAACGCTTAATTCAATATCTAAAAGCGTTG
Source organism: Neobacillus niacini (assembly GCF_023715415.1). Lineage (GTDB taxonomy): Bacteria > Bacillota > Bacilli > Bacillales > Cytobacillaceae > Neobacillus > Neobacillus niacini_C. The sequence goes on along the minus strand of NZ_JAMBOB010000008.1, from coordinate 27,006 downwards.
TAACGACTTCCTCAGCAGGGAATTTATAGGCAATTGCCCAACGCGGGCTTTTCGCCGTTGTTCCAAGCTTGCTCTGGTGTTCATAGGAATCTACCTTTATAACAATTCCATCTATTTCATAGGGTAAATTCGGGCGTTTATCCACCCAGCTATTTACATATTCAATGACCTCGTTAATAGTAGGGCACTTTCGTCGCTCTTTATTTGTTTTGAAGCCAAGATGATCTAAATAATCGAGTCCCTCACTATGTGAAGCAGCGTCTATCTCATTACCTCCGCCAATTCCATATAAAAAGACATCAAGGTTCCGTGAAGCTGCAATTTTCGAATCAAGCTGCCTTAGTGAACCCGCCGCCGCATTACGTGGATTTGCTGCTAACTCTTCCCCGCGTTCTTCTTTTGCTTTATTTAATGCCTCAAAAGAACTCTTCGGCATGTATGCCTCGCCTCGAACCTCTAATGTTACAGCTTCACGTAAGCGAAGGGGAATCGATTTAATTGTCTTTAAGTTAGCCGTAATATCCTCGCCAATGGTGCCGTCCCCTCTTGTTGCACCTTGGATAAATAAACCATCTTCATACCTTAAAGAAACAGCAAGACCATCAATCTTTAATTCACAAACATACGTGAAATCATCTCCCACCGCCTGGCGAATACGGCGGTCAAAGTCTTTTAAATCCTGTTCGTTAAAAGCATTCCCTAAGCTTAGCATAGGTGTGCGGTGCTCTACTTTTTCAAATAAATCTAGTACCTGACCGCCAACACGAACAGATGGTGAGTCTGGTGTTTTTAATTCCGGGAAATTTGCCTCAATCTCTAGCAGCTCCTGCATTAAACGGTCATACTCAGCATCGGGTACAGTGGGTTTATCCAGCACATAGTATTCATAGCCATATTGATTTAACAGGCTTCTTAGTTCATTGACTTTCAATTCCGCTGTTTGAAGGTCCATATATCCAGCCCTTTCATTGTAAAATAATACGAGAATAGCCCCATAGCTGGGGCAATTCTTTTTTTATACTACCTTATACTTTTTTTGTAATGGGAGCGAACTTTGCCAGCAGGCGCTTGATGCCGGTTGGACTTGGGAACGCAATATCCAGCTCAGTTCCTTCGCCTTCTCCTTTAACACTTACCACTGTTCCAATACCCCATTTTCCATGTTCAGCTTTATCGCCGACTCTCCAGCCAACCGTATCCCCGCCAGTAGCTGCAGCTAAAGGTCTCATGACTGGTTTTCTAGTTACCGGTGTTCCGAAGGATGTTCCCATCGTTCCAGATGTGTTTCTTCCAAAAGAAGTTCCTGTCGTTCCAGAAGTGCTTCTTCCAAAAGAAGTCCCTCTTGATCCGAAAGGAGTATTCATTCGTTTCTCCTCTTTTTCCACACCTTCTAACAGGTCTTCCGGTATTTCACTGATAAACCGGGATGCGGGATTCATGCTTGTACGTCCATACAACGTTCTCATCTGAGCATTTGTGATAAAAAGAGATTGCTCGGCCCGAGTTATACCTACGTATGCCAAGCGCCGCTCTTCTTCCATTTCCGCTTCTTCCATTAATGAACGGCTATGTGGGAAAACTCCTTCTTCCAATCCAATTAAAAAGACAACAGGAAATTCCAGCCCTTTTGCAGAGTGCAAGGTCATAAGAGTAATGGAATCTGTTTTTTCACCTTCATCATCTAACGAATCAATATCGGCGACGAGTGCTAAATCCGTTAAGAAAGCAACTAGGCTTCTATCCTCACTGCCTTCTTCAAAGTTTTTCGTAACAGATAATAATTCATCTAAGTTCTCGAGTCTGCTTTGGGCTTCGATTGATTTCTCCGCTTTCAGCATTTCACGGTAACCTGACTTATCTAAAATATCCTCTACCAATTCCGTTACGGATAAAAACTCTTGCATTTGAGTATAGTTATTAATTAAATCTCTAAATTCTCTAGCGCCCTTGGTAATCTTTGGACTTAATCCTAGTAACTCAACGGAGTCGAGCGCCTTAAAAATAGAGATATCATGCATAGCAGCAAAGTTAGCCATTTTATCTACTGAGCTTGACCCAATCCCACGTTTTGGGACGTTAATAATACGCTGTAGGCTGATATCATCATCAGGATTAGAAATAAGTCTCAAATAGGCAAGCATGTCCTTGATTTCTTTTCTGTCATAGAACTTTGTTCCGCCGACAATGCTATATTCAATATTTGACTTTAAAAGCACTTCCTCCATTACACGGGACTGAGCGTTAGTCCGGTAAAGGATGGCGACGTCTGAATTCTTGTACTTGCCATCACGTGTTAATTCTTTTATTTTCCCCGCAACAAACTGTGCTTCTCCTTGCTCACTATCTGCACGATAGTAAACTAGTTTGTTCCCCTCTGGGTTTTCAGTCCAAAGGTTCTTTGCTTTACGGGTTGCATTATTTTCAATGACTTTATTTGCTGCTAGCAGAATTCTCTTTGTGGAACGATAGTTTTGCTCTAAGAGAATCACTGTAGCATTCGGATAATCCTTCTCAAACGAGAGGATATTGGCAATATCTGCACCCCGCCAGCGATAAATCGACTGATCAGAATCCCCGACAACGCACAGATTCTTAAAACGGTTTGCAAGAAACTTGACCAGCATATACTGTGCTCGGTTTGTATCCTGATACTCATCCACATGAATGTATTGGAATTTCCGTTGATAATATTCGAGTACTTCAGGTACACGCTGAAATAGCTGAATGGTCATCATAATCAAGTCATCAAAATCGAGTGCTTGATTTTTCCGTAATCGTTTTTGATACTCTGTGTAAACATCACTTACCGTTTGTTCAAAATATCCCCCAGCGGTTTTTGCATACTCTTCCGGGTCAACCAATTCATTTTTTGCTGAGCTGATTGCTCCTAAAATTGCCCGTGGGTCATACTTTTTAGGGTCAAGATTCTTATCCTTAAGAATTCCTTTTACCACTGATTGCTGATCACCAGTATCTAAAATTGTAAAATTCCGGTTATAGCCCATCCTGTCAATGTCTCTGCGCAGTATTCTTACACACATCGAGTGGAACGTAGAAATCCAAATTTCTTCGGCTACCCCGCCCATCATTTTCCCGATACGCTCTCTCATTTCACGAGCCGCTTTATTTGTAAAAGTAATCGCTAGAATGTTATAAGGATTTACACGTTTCTCAACGATTAAATAGGCTATTCGATGCGTTAGTACTCTCGTTTTTCCACTTCCTGCACCAGCCATAAGTAAAAGCGGGCCGTCCGTTGCTTTTACTGCACTTTGCTGTTCTGGGTTTAACCCATTTAAAAGCTTTTCTGATAAGTATTGCAATTCCTTCACCACCAAACCAAACATTTGTTCTTATTTTAACTCTTTCTATCCAATTAAGCAAATTTTCATCGTACACTTTTTACGGTTGCTAACGCTTGTTCAAAGTGATCATAAATGGCGTTTCCAACCACAATGACATCTGCATGCTCCGCCATTTCAACGGCTTGCTCAACAGATGAAATTCCCCCGCCATAAAACAGTACTGTTTTCTCAAGGACGTTTTTAACTTCTGAAACTAATTGAGGATCACCATATTTACCGCTATATTCAAGATAGAAGATGGGTAAATGGAACATCTTCTCCGCCATCATTGCGTACGCCTTTACTTCTTCGGTTGTAGCATCTGAAATGGCTGATGTCAGTTTAGCTGCTTTGCATTCTTCATTCAATATGCAATAGCCTTCCATGACAATCTCTTCCCAATCCATAATTTCACCAAATTCTTTTACTGCCCGATGGTGAAGTCCGGTTATCCACTTTGGGTCATTGCTATTTAAAATTGTCGGAATAAAATAAAGGTCAAAGCCAGGGGTAACGATATCAATACTTGAAACTTCGAGGACACAAGGAACAGTATAGCGGCGGATTCGAGCCATAAGATCAAGAACCTTTTCCAAGGTTACCCCATCACTGCCCCCCACAATAACAGCGTCTGTTCCAGATTCGCATATTTTCTCTAACTTCTCATCACATATCTCTTTATTTGGATCGAGTTTAAACACATGGCGCCACTCGCGAAAATCATACATCCCAAGATCCTCCCATTCTTCCTACATTACACCATTATAGCATTAGCACAAAGTATTAAAAAAGAAAACACTAAATTCAGTAATAGAAATTCTAACCAGATAAAAAGCTCCAGCTTCTATACGCTCTGACAGGAGGACAAAAGAAAAACCGAAGAGCTATGTCTTCGGCCAGGTTTACTTTTCTTCTTTTACTTCTTCTGTTTTAATTCGTTCTAACACCATTTCATAGGTATCATTTCCAAAATTCAAGCAGCGTTTTACTCGTGAGATGGTTGCCGTGCTTGCACCAGTCTCTGTCTCAATTTTATGATAAGTGTTTCCCTCACGAAGCATTCTTGCAACATCTAAACGTTGGGCTAATGATTGAATTTCATTAATGGTGCATAAGTCATCAAAAAAGGCATAGCATTCTTCAAGATCCTTTAAGGAAAGAACAGCTTGGAATAATTGATCAAGCTCTTTTCCGCGCAATTTATTTATTTGCATATATTTTACCCCTTAATTAATTTATGTTTTAGTTAGCATTAATCGAAACACTTGATTGCAGGCCAGGATTCGTTGGAACCACATTGACCCACGTTTTCCCTGGTACAAACGGAACAACTTCACCATTTCTCACAGGAACGATTAGTCCGTTATCGTTTTTCCATTCCACTTCGATTACCTTACCTTTTTGAAATAAATAACCAGATCCCCCTGATTGTAAATCTATTTCTTTATGTGCAGCATCATCTATGACTTGATGAGTAGTTTCAATAATAAACAAATTATCAATCAGAATCGGTTCTTTCGTTTCGTAATCTATGGTTTGCTCCCCATCAGAGTAGCGCTTGTATTTTCCAACTGAATCATCATACTCGTAGGTGGAATTGAAAACCCCGCTAGCAGAGTAGGAAACCATTACTGAATTTGCTTCTCCTCCCGTTACTGACTCACTATCTTCCTCTGATAGAAATTGAAACGCAGGCGGAGACTGATTCATCGAGTATTTCTTTTCATTGGCACCTTTTAATACATTCTCATACGTAATATAGGAATTATGAGGTGCAACACGGAAGCTTGCTCTTTTAAACAATGTACCGTCATAGACCATACCATTTAAATTATCAACATAGTTGCGTTCGAGCAACTCTTTAGCCTCTTCACTATAGCCGTGGGCGATAAAAAGAGCATCCAGGCCTTTTGCCAGATCAATGTAATAGTCTCTGGCACTTCGAACAGGTCCAATATTTTCTGGTTTTTCACTTTGGAAAACAGCAAGGAACCGGGTAACATCACCTTCGGCTAGAAGTTCATAAACAATATCAGCTTTGTGTAACCCAGATTGCGGTCTTGCTTTAGGATGATTATTAACCATAACCGCCACTGCCCTGCCATCTGTTTCTATTTCTGAACCCACCCCAGTTAATGGGTAATGGTAAGGTATTTCATTCTCCACTTCTTCCTGTACTACTTCTTCAACTTCTTTCACTGGCTCCTTAGGTCCATTGACCTTTTCCTTATTGCTGCACCCCGAGAGCAGTAAAAGAGCTGCTGTTGCTGCAACAGCCCATTTCTTCATTATTTTTAAACACTCCAATCTCTATTTTAAAAGAACCCTATCGATTTAATTAAAATATTCACTTTAACATTTTAACGCATTATCGATGGAAAGAGTACTGTTTTGTTCATTACATCATACATTCCCTGTTGGGTAATTCGGATATAGGGTAAATGTGTAGCCGAAAAGAATAACAAACTGTAAACCGGATCTGAGAAGGAATATCCCCGCTCTTTTAATTCCACAAGCAATTTCTTTTCTTCGTTTATTAATTCCTTTATCGGGAGGTTTGACATAATTCCATTGAGCCTTAAAGGAACCTCACATACAACCTGCTCTTCCTCAACCATAACAATCCCACCGCCTAATTCCTTCATTCTATCGAAGGCAGCAAGCATATCACGTTTATTTTTCCCAATTAAGATTATGTCACCTGTATTGGAAAATGAACTTGCGAGTGCAGAAAGATTGGTTGCAAATCCCTTAAGCAATGTATTAATCCTCCACTTGCCATTCCGATCTAGCAGCGTGAAGAAACATTCATCGTGGTCGGTGGATAACTCTTCGCCTGAAGCATCAATCGCAATGGAATAAGGTTTGGTGATAACTGAATTCTCCATCTTTATTCCAAAAGGCATGGAAAATTGTAAATCGTCCACGCTTAGGTTCCAGTCAAGTTCCATTGGTTTAAGACCATACTCATCCCAATTTACGGAATGATAAGCATCCATTACTTGGCCGTCGCGTTTTACCCATTTACCTTTTGCAAGGACAGAATGAGGTGTTGGATTTTCAATACTTGATAAGAAGTTGATATTCGCTACACGACCTGTTGCGATATTTCCGTGATGATGGTCAATGTTGTAATAACGAGCAATATTTACGGTTGCCATATTATAGGCATCGATGACTGGTACCCCTTTTTCAATGGCAATTCGAATCATCTGATCATTGATTCCTTGCTCATAAAAAGTAGATGTTGAACCATCCGTGTTAAACATTAACCGATCATAGGCCTCTATTCCTAATCGTTTCATATCATCAAGTAAATCGGGCAGGTCAGGGCGAATGGAGGAATATCGCAATGAAACCATATATCCCTGCAGTAAGCGATTATATACTTCTTCCCCTGTCATTGCCTCATGATCGCTGTCTGCTCCTAATAACATCAATTTCGCCAATGTTTTCTCCGATGCTCCTGGAAAATGACCTTCAATCTTTTTGTTCAACCTTTTTGTCTCTTGAATCCAATGCAGCATCATATCGTCGCCGTCTACCAATTTTGGCCAGCCAGTCAACTCCCCGCCTTGTAGAACTGCGTCATGCTCTAACCAAGACTTGATATTGCTATGTGAAAAAACATCTTCTTCATTTAATATTTCAGTTTGTGGATCAAACCGGCACCACCAGAACATAGTTGTTGGGATGGAACGCAGGTCCTTTAACAAAGAAAACGCTTCCTTTTTCTTCAAATTCATAATCAAAGACATGTTGTCATTAATGATGGTTGTTGTTCCGAACTGGGATGCATATGCCGCCAGAGTATGGGGATTATATAATTGAAAAGGATGGGCATGCGGCTCAATATATCCTGGAACAAGAATTTCATTTGTACAGTCAATGATTTCACAGTTTTCCAATTTCGCCGGCAAATTCTCGCCAACATATACAATCCGATCTTCATATATCCAAATATTCGCGCGCATCCACTGGCGAAATGTTTGATTTAAATATAAGGCATTTTTTAACAATATGGTTGGTGAAGTTTTCCCATCTATAACGGATACATGCATGCGTAAATGTTTATTTTTCCATCGATAACGTTGTTCCAGCATACGATACCCTTCCTTTCTTTGAAGCTATCTATCTATTATAAATATTGATTTATCAATAAAGAAAGCCCTTACAAAATGTATTATTTTTATACTAACATATTTTACTGTTTAACGCATTAAAGAATTGGATATTGACTGTAAAATTTTTGTGAAGGAGTGAACATATTGAACATTTCTAAAAATATTGGCATTTTGAACGCATTAGTAAGGATTACGATTGGGCTTACCGTTCTTTCTTGGAGTACAGCTAAAATGGTGAAATTTCCATGGAGAGATTCCTATTTATTTATTGCCATCTGCGGGGCAATGAAGGTTGCGGAGGGAATCGTTCGTTTTTGCCCGGTAACTGCCTTATTCGAAAGGTATCAGGAAATGGATAAGCAGACACCCCTTTCCCTAGGTGACGGCTCAGAAAACATGGATGTAGATGAAGTCTTGCCATACAATCCATCCTAAATTTACAAATAAAGTTTGCCTGAAAGCTATTCGTACCCTTCCCCTTGAATTTTTGAAGTTTGCGGTAACGAATAGCATAAAAAAAAACAAAATAGGGCTGACCGGATATGGTCAGCCCTTCCAAAGGAAGGTACTATTATATGTTTTGGGAATATTTATTGGATATGTCGTTCGTACTCATCAGCTTAATCGGCGGTATAGTTGCCATTTTATTTGTATTTATCCGCCGCTCTAACAATAGACGCGCTCGATAGCCTTCGAGCCGATATCCTTACGGTAGAATACGCCGTCACAGGCTAACTTTTCAAGCTCTTGGTAGACAGCAACTTGTGCATCCTTTAAACATTCAGCTTTTGCTCCTACTAAGAGTACCCTGCCTCCATTAGTAACAAATTCCCCTAGCTGGTTTTTATCGGTTCCAGCATGGAAGGTATAGACCTCCTTTGAAAAGTCCCCTAAACCTTTAAGAACTGCACCTTTTTCATATTGCTCTGGATACCCTTTGGCTGCAACCACAACCCCAACCATTGATTGTTCATCCCAAACTAGTTCCGGGGTACTGCCGTTTAAAACATCTAAAATTGTCTGAACCAAATCGGATTTTAGTCTTGGTAAAATCACTTGTGTTTCCGGGTCTCCAAAGCGAGCATTAAACTCAATCACCTTTGGACCATTTTCACTTGCAATTAAACCTGCATAAAGAATACCACAAAAGCTTCTTCCCTCTTGAACCATCGCCCTAGCTGCAGGCTTAAGAATCGTTTCAATCGCCGTCTCAACAATCCCATTCGCAATATGAGGAACTGGAGAATATGCACCCATACCGCCTGTATTTGGACCGTTATCACCATCAAAGGCACGTTTATGATCTTGAGCGATTTCCAGTGGTATCACCACGTCTCCATTCACAAACGCCATAAGGGAAAATTCCTCACCGCTTAGGAACTCTTCAATTACTACTCGTGATGAAGCTTCACCAAATTTTTGACCAACGAGCATTTCTTCGGTGCTTTGTAGCGCTTCTTCTAGTGTTAAAGCAACCGTAACACCTTTTCCTGCTGCTAAGCCATCAGCCTTTATAACAATAGGAGCGCCTTTTTCTTCAATATATTGCTTGGCTTCCTGATAATTCGTGAATACAGCATAGTCAGCAGTAGGAATCTCATACTTTCTCATGATTTCCTTTGCGAACGATTTGCTTCCTTCAATTTCAGCTGCCAATTTGCGAGGTCCAAAAACAGCTAAACCTTCAGCTTCAAACTTATCTGCTAACCCTTCTAGTAAGGGAACTTCTGGTCCGATGATGGTAAGACCGATTTCCTGTTCCTTTGCGAATTGGATAAGTTGTTCGTGGTTACTTTCTTCAATCAGAACACGTTCTGCAACATCTTCCATTCCGTGATTACCAGGAGCTGTATAGACCTTTTCAACCAGCGAACTTTCACTTACCTTTCGGCACAGAGCATGTTCTCTTCCGCCTCGACCAATGATTAGAACCTTCACACATCTCACCTCATTTTAGTGTTTAAAATGTCTAACTCCGGTAAACACCATAGCAATTCCATATTCATCCGCTTTTTTGATGGAATCCTCATCACGAATGGAACCGCCTGGTTGAATGATAGCAGTAATTCCTGCTTTAGCTGCGGCTTCTACTGTATCATCCATTGGGAAGAAGGCATCAGAGGCGAGTGCCGCTCCTGCTGCTTTTTCACCTGCTTGTTTTAAAGCAATTTCAGCAGCGCCAACTCTGTTCATTTGTCCTGCGCCAATTCCAATCGTCATATCTTCCTTTGTTACGACAATGGCATTCGATTTCACATGCTTGACTACTTTCCAGCCCAGCTTTAATGCTTCCCATTCCTGCTCAGTTGGCTGTCTTTTCGTAGCTACCTTAATCGAAGCATTTTCTAACGTAAATGTATCCTGCTCTTGTGCAAGCAGTCCGCCTTCAATGGTAGTCAGCTTCATCTCTGATTTTTTAACTCCAGAAAATGGAATGGTTAATAAACGCAGGTTCTTTTTCGCTTTTAAGATGGAGAATGCTTCCTCCGTGAAGGAAGGAGCAATAATTATTTCTAAGAAAATCCCATAAAGTTTACCAGCTGTTTCTGCATCCACTTCGCTGTTAAAGGCAATGATTCCGCCAAAAATAGAAACAGGATCTGCCGCAAACGCCTTTTCAAAAGCAGTAAAACTATTGGTACCCGTACCAATACCACATGGATTCATATGTTTTACAGCAACTGCTGCAGGTTCGGTGAATTCTTTAACAATCTGCAAAGCTGCGTCTGCATCGTTAATATTATTATAAGAAAGCTCTTTTCCATGAAGCTGTTCTGCATTCGCAATCGAGAACGTGCTGCCAAGTGGTTTTTTATAAAAAGCAGCTTTTTGATGTGGATTTTCCCCGTAACGAAGTGACTGTTTTAGCTCATATGTAACGGTTAATGTTTCAGGTGTTTCTTCCTGTGCAAGATCTGTCATGTATTCAGCAATGAGGGCATCATATGCTGCTGTGTGGCGGAATACCTTTGCTGCTAGTTTTCTGCGTGTTTCAAGTGTTGTACTACCCTCAGCTTTTAATTCCTCTACTACTTTTCCATAGTCAGCTGGATCAACGACCACTGTAACATATTGATGATTTTTAGCGGATGCACGTAACATCGTCGGACCGCCGATATCAATATTTTCAATTGCATCCTCAGTGGTTACATCTGGCTTTGCAATCGTTTGTTGAAAAGGATATAGATTCACACAAACAATTTGAATGGGATCAATGCTATGTTCTGTAAGCTGCTTTTGGTGTTGCACATCATCATGCTTTGCAAGTAAGCCGCCGTGAATAAAAGGATTTAACGTTTTGACACGTCCTTCTAATATTTCTGGAAAGCCCGTTACGTCGCTGACACCAAGGACAGGAATACCTTGTTCTTGAAGTGCCTTTTTTGTTCCGCCTGTTGAAATAATTTCAAAACCTAAGCTGACTAATTCTTTAGCAAAATCAGAAATACCATTTTTATCAGAAACACTAATAAGTGCGCGCTTTTTTGTCACTTTTTACTTCCCCTCTCGTTAACAGCATTTGCAGGATGGATGGATAAAGTTTATGCTCGATCTTTTGTATTTTCTGCTGCAGGCTCTCTCTTGTTTCTTTTTCGCTCAGTTGGACTCGTTCTTGGACAATAACAGGTCCTGTGTCCATTCCTTCATCAACAAAGTGAATGGTAACACCACTCCATTTCGCCTTTGCCGCCAGCGCCTGACCAATCGCATCTTTACCAGGAAAATCAGGAAGAAGCGAAGGGTGGATATTAACAATTCGTCCAGAGAATTTTCCGAGCAAGGTTGGACCTACTAGCCTCATATAACCTGCAAGTACAATAAATTCTACACCAAAACTTGTTAATTTCTCCAAAATAACCTCTTCATAAGCTTCTTTTTTGCTATAGTCTTTTGGATTAAAACTAAAAGCAGGAATATGCGCAGCATTTGCCCGCTTGATTGCAAAGGCTTCAGGCTTGTCACATACGAGCAATGCTATGTCTGCTTCAAGTTCTCCCGTTTTCACTACATCAATTATCGCTTGAAAATTGCTGCCATTTCCCGATGCAAAAATAGCAATTTTTTTCATCGGCGACCACCTAGGATAATTCCTTCTTGGTCTGTCACCACACCAATCTCATAAGCAGTTTCGCCGGATTGCTTTAAATAATCAATTACATCTGCTGCGATATTCTTATCAACGGCCATCACCATGCCGATACCCATGTTAAAGATGTTATACATCTCCTGCTGATTGATTTGTCCAACCGTTGTGATTAGATTAAAAATCGGAGGAATCTCCCAGCTTTTTTCATAAATCGTTGCTCCAAGACCCGTCGGGAGCATCCGAGGGATATTCTCAATAAAACCGCCGCCTGTAATATGCGCCATTCCTTTTACTTCAAATTTCTTTAAAGCAGACAGAACTGGTTTTACATAAATTTTTGTAGGTTTTAGTAGCTCTTCTCCCAAGCTGCTTCCGAGTTCGTCAACATATTCCGTTAACGACCAGTTATTGAAAACCTTGCGAACAAGTGAATAGCCATTGCTGTGAATTCCACTTGAAGCTAATCCAATCAGCACATCGCCCGACTTGATATTTTCCCCCGTAATCAATTGGGATTTTTCACAGGCCCCAACCGTAAACCCAGCAAGGTCATATTCATTTTCACTATATAATCCAGGCATTTCAGCGGTTTCTCCACCGATAAGTGCACAGCCAGCCTGCTCACAGCCGTCTGCAATTCCTTTTACAATTGCCTCAATTTTTTCAGGTTCAGCCTTCCCACAAGCAATATAGTCTAAAAAGAATAAAGGCTCTGCCCCTTGGACGACGATATCATTGACACACATTGCTACTGCATCAATACCAATACTATCATGCTTATCCATCCAAAAAGCGATCATAAGCTTAGTGCCCACTCCGTCTGTTCCTGAGACAAGAACAGGCTCTTTCAGGTTAAGCGAGGATAGGTCAAACATTCCGCCGAATCCACCTAACCCGCCTATCACACCAGCTCGGGCTGTTTTTTGCACATGCCTTTTCATTCTCTCAACAGCTTCATAGCCTGCTTCGATGTTTACCCCTGCTTCTCTATAAGCGTTCGCCATGATGGTCCCCCCTATTTTTGATAATAATATTGGAGTGTGTCTGGATAAATTTCTGTTGGATAATTACCTGTAAAGCAGCCGAGGCAGAAACCTTCTGTTCCTTCTGTTTTCACGATTGCTCCAACCATCCCCTCTGTACTTAGGAACGTTAGAGAATCAGCACCAATCAGCTCTCTAATCTCTTCGACTGATTTATCTGAGGCTATTAATTCTTCCTTTGATGATGTATCAATCCCATAGAAACAAGGATTTTTAATCGGCGGAGAGCTGATCACAACATGTACCTCTGTTGCTCCTGCCTCTTTTAGCAGGCTTACAATTCGTCTGCTCGTTGTCCCGCGAACGATTGAGTCATCGACCATAACGACACGTTTTCCTTCCACAACACCACGAACAGCAGATAATTTCATCTTTACTCCCTGCTCCCGTAACGATTGAGTTGGCTGAATAAAGGTCCTGCCAACATATTTGTTTTTTATTAATCCCATCTCATAAGGAATACCCGCTGCTTCCGCATAACCAATGGCTGCTGAAATACTCGAATCTGGAACTCCCGTTACAACATCAGCTTCAATTGGTGCTTCAACCGCTAATCTTTTCCCCATGTTTTTACGGGCTGTATGAACATTGATTCCTTGGATATTGCTATCAGGTCTTGAAAAATAAACATATTCCATTGCACAGATTGACTTTGTTGAATTGAATGCAAACTGTTCAGAAGTAATTCCGTCTTTGTTAATAATCAATAATTCTCCCGGTCGAATATCACGGATATATTCCGCCCCAATGACATCAAACGCACAGGTTTCGGAAGCGACCACATAAGCATCTCCCAAACAGGCCAGCGATAAAGGTCTTAACCCATGAGGATCTAGAGCAACCATTAGTTCATTCTCCGTTAGAATTAAATAGGCGTATGCTCCTTTTAACATCGAAAGCGCATTTTTTACCTGATCCTTAATTTGAGAAAAACCACTTCTTCTTATTAAATGGGCTAAGACTTCCGTATCAGAGCTTGTTTGAAAAATACTCCCCTGTGTTTCCAGCTGATGCTTTAAGTAATTGGCATTCACTAGGTTCCCATTATGAGCAAGGGCAAGACTTCCGGTTTGAGAATGGAACAGCAAGGGCTGGACATTTTCATACCCGCCGCCTCCTGCTGTCGCATAACGAACATGCCCAACGGCAGAGGTTCCCTTTAACTTTTCCATCACGTCCGCTGTAAAAATCTCTGAAACTAATCCTTCACCCTTCACAACTCTAAGCTTTTCTCCGTCGGATACGACAATACCTGTACCCTCTTGACCACGGTGCTGCAGGCTATGAAGTCCGTAATAGGTAAGCTGTGCAGAATCTGGATGTCCAAAGACACCAAACACGCCGCACTCTTCATTTAATCCCTTGATTTCAGCAAGCATGGGATAGCTCCTTTCCAAGCATCCTTCAATTGGTTTACAGAAGCTTCTAGAACGGTATTATTATCACCTTTGACTTTTAGTGTTGCAGTATCATTTACTTCACCAATCAGGTTAGCACTTACTAAACTTTCAAACTCTGCTTGGTGTTCTTTTTTCACGGTTAGAAGGAAACGAGATTGTGTTTCACTAAATAGGGCCGAAGTGAGATTTCCTGTGATGTTGATTTCCGCACCAAGCTGTTCATTCGTAAATAAGCTCTCTGATACAGCCACTGCTAAACCACCTTCTGACAGGTCATGTGCTGATTGAACAACACCTGCACGAATAGCAGCTAAAACTTGGTTCTGACTTGCTTTTTCAATTTCAATATTTAATTCCGGTGCTTTTCCAAAAACCTTTCCATAAACCAGCTTTTGAAGTTCACTTCCGCCAAACTCATCCTTTGTTTCTCCAACTAGGTAAATAAGGTCGCCGTTATTTTTAAAGTTCTGTGTTGTAATATGGTCAAGGTCTGTTACTAATCCAACCATTCCGATGACCGGTGTTGGGTAAATTGCTGTTCCGCTTGTTTCGTTATATAAAGAGACGTTACCGCCAATAACTGGAGTTTCAAGAACCCGACAGGCTTCACTGATTCCGTCTGCCGCCTTTTCAATCTGCCAGAATACTTCCGGTTTCTCTGGATTTCCGAAATTAAGGTTATCGGTAATCGCTAACGGTTCTGCACCTGAGCAGACAATATTTCGGGCTGCTTCTGCTACGGCAATCCTCCCGCCTACTTCAGGATCTAAATAGACATAGCGTGAGTTACAATCCGTTGTCATCGCTAATGCCTTACGTGTACCGCGAATCCTTACTACCGCTGCATCTGAACCTGGAGACACAACTGTATTGGTGCGCACCATATAGTCGTACTGCTGATAAACCGATTCCTTGCTTGCAATCGTTGGCTGGCTTAATAGCTTTATAAGTGTCTCTTTTAGATCCGCAACCTGAGGGATATCGTTTTCCATAGCTTGGAATTCCTCAAAATAGGCAGGAACCTTCGATGGTTTATGATAAACAGGAGCGTCTTCTGCTAATGCATCGACTGGAACATCTGCAACTACTTCTCCGTTATGGATCAGTCTTAGCTTTTTATCGTCTGTTACTGTACCAATGGCTACTGCTTCTAAATCATATTTTGAGAAAAGCTCGTTGATTTCTTGCTCTCTTCCTTTTTTAATGACAATCAGCATCCGCTCCTGAGATTCTGAAAGCATCATTTCATAAGCGGTCATACCTGTTTCACGCTGAGGCACAAGATCAAGGTTCATTTCGATTCCCATTCCAGCCTTACTCGCCATTTCCGCAGATGAACTTGTTAACCCTGCTGCACCCATATCCTGAATACCAACAAGTGCATCCGAGTGGATCAATTCCAGACAAGCTTCTAGTAAAAGCTTTTCCATGAACGGGTCACCAACTTGAACAGCTGGACGTTTTTCATCAGATTGCTCTGTTAATTCTTCTGAAGCGAAAGTCGCACCATGAATCCCGTCGCGGCCTGTTTTTGCGCCAACATACATCACTGTATTGCCAACACCTTGTGCAAGACCTTTTTTAATGTCTTTGTGGTCAATTAAACCGACACACATGGCATTTACTAAAGGATTTCCTTCATAACAAGCTTCAAATTGTACCTCACCGCCAACCGTGGGGATACCGATGCAGTTTCCGTAGCCTGCAATCCCGGCAACAACTTCCTTAAACAAATAACGTACCCTTGCAGATTCATCTAGTTCACCGAAGCGAAGTGAGTTTAATAGAGCAATCGGACGGGCACCCATGGAAAAAATATCACGGATAATTCCGCCGACTCCTGTTGCTGCACCTTGATAAGGCTCAATTGCCGATGGATGGTTATGGCTTTCAATCTTAAAAACAACCGCTTGATTGTCACCGATATCGACGATTCCTGCACCTTCACCCGGTCCTTGAAGAACTCTTTCACCTGTGACAGGGAATTTTCTTAGGACTGGCTTTGAATTTTTATAGCTGCAATGCTCCGACCACATAACCGAGAAAAGACCTGTTTCGGTGTAATTCGGCGTCCTGCCTAGAATATTTTCAACAAGCGTAAATTCTTCATCGGATAAGCCCATTTGCTGATAAAGTTTTTCTGTCTTTACTTGATCTGGTCTTGGTTCATGCTTTAACAACATTTGCTTCCCTCCAGCTTCTTACAATCGATTGAAATAATTTCAAGCCATCTGCTCCGCCTAATAACGTATCAACAGCTCTTTCAGGGTGAGGCATCATCCCTAGAACATTACCTTTTTCATTGATGATTCCTGCAATATCCTCTAAACTTCCGTTCGGGTTATCTTGATACGTAAAAACGATTTGGTTATTCGCTTTTAGCTGAGATAGTGTTTCTTCATCACAATAGTAGTTTCCTTCGCCATGCGCGACAGGAATCGAAATGATTTCGCCTTGTTTGTATGCAGTAGAGAACATCGACTGATTGTTAACTACCTTTAAATCCACCGGTTTACAGATAAACGATAGACTTTCATTTCGTCTCATTGCCCCAGGCAGTAAACCTACTTCTAATAAAATCTGAAATCCGTTGCAGACACCAAGAATGGGTTTCCCTGCTTCTGCCGCTTTTACAACTGCTTTCATTACCTTACTAAAGCGAGCAATGGCTCCTGTACGTAGATAATCACCGTATGAAAATCCGCCAGGAAGTAAGATTCCATCAAACTCATCTAAGCTCTCCGTATCATGCCATACATATTCAACCTGCTCACCAAGTTCATCCTTTATCGCATGGTACATATCGATGTCACAGTTAGACCCTGGAAAAACGATGACTGCAAACTTCACTGAGGAACACACTCCTCTACTTCATAACGGTAGTCTTCAATAACAGGATTTGCGAGAAGCTTGCTGCAAATTTCGTTAATCACTTCATCAAGATTGCGCTCTGATTTTTCTACTGTTAGTTCCATATATTTACCGATTCGAACATCGGATACTTCTGGAAAATTTAATGAATGGAGTGAATGAGTGACAGCCTTACCTTGTGGATCTAGTACACTTTCTCTTAACGTGACATACACCTTTACCTTAAACATGCTGTTTTCCCCCTAATCTAGCCAAAATAGTTTCATATGCTTCTGTTAAACTGCCAAGGTCACGACGGAATACATCCTTATCGAGCTTTTCATTTGTCTTTTTGTCCCATAATCTGCAAGTGTCTGGTGAAATTTCATCTGCTAATAGAATCTGGCCTTCGTGGTCTTTACCAAACTCTAGCTTGAAGTCGATGAGGTTAATGCCTAACTCTGCAAAAAAGCTTGATAAAACTGTATTAATTTTTAGCGCCTTTTCTTTTAGGATTGTTAGTTCCTCTTTTGTTGCAATGTTCAATTCGTAGATATGGTCAGTGGTTAGAATTGGGTCACCAAGGTCATCATTTTTTAAATAAAACTCTACGAGCGGCTTTGTTAATGCTTTACCCTCTTCGATTCCTAATCGCTTTGAAAAACTACCAGCAGCAACATTACGAACTACAACCTCGAGCGGAATAATATTTACCCTCTTCACTAGCTGTTCCGTTTCAGAAATACGCTTTACAAAATGGGAAGGAATTCCGTTTTCATTGAGCTTTAAAAATAGCAAACTAGTAATTTCGTTATTCAAACGCCCTTTACCCGTAATATCTGCCTTCTTTTGCCCATTGAAAGCTGTTGCCGAATCCTTATATTCAATTAAAACAGTCTGTTCATCGTCGGTTCTAAAAATCCGCTTCGCTTTTCCTTCATAGAGAAGTTCTCTCATTAAGAATCACTCCTATTTCGCAATATTGGGAATCTTCTGGATAATACTGGCTACTATTCGTGACCAGTATTTTAATTTTCAAGGTCTTCGGTAATTAATAGGGCTCTTTGGTTACCAACTTCTTGTTTTTTCAACCGTTACACCAAGAGCCCTCTTTGGTTACCACTTTCTCACTTTTTCAACCGTTACGGGCACCAAAAGCCTTCTTTGGTTACCACTTTCTTACTTTTTCAACCGTTACGGGCACCAAAAGCCTTCTTTGGTTACCACTTTCTTACTTTTTCAACCGTTACGGGCACCAATAGCCTTACCCGTTCAAGCCTAATCGATCAAAGATTGTATCGACATGCTGCAGATGGTAGTTGTAGTCGAAGCAGTCTGCGATTTCTTCTGCTGAAAGCAGGCTGGTAATCTTCGGTTCACCTTCAACCAAGGTGCGGAATGGCACTTGATTTTCCCATGATTCCGCTGTTTTTGGCTGAACCGTATCATATGCCTCTTCTCGGGATAAACCTTTGTCAATCAACGCCAGGAGGACTCGTTGTGAGTAAATTAAGCCAAGTGTCCGGTCCATGTTGCGAAGCATATTTTCAGGATAGACAGTAAGATTTTTAATGATGTTTCCAAAACGATTTAACATATAGTTCAAGGCAATGGTTGCATCTGGTAAAATGATTCGCTCTGCAGAAGAGTGTGAAATATCGCGCTCATGCCATAGTGGAACATTTTCATAGGCTGTCATCATATAGCCGCGAATCACACGTGCTAAACCAGTCATATTTTCAGATCCAATTGGATTGCGTTTATGCGGCATCGCAGAAGAACCTTTTTGTCCTTTTGCAAAAAACTCTTCCACTTCACGGGTTTCACTTTTTTGCAATCCACGAACTTCAACGGCAAATTTTTCAATCGACGTTGCAATTAAAGCGATGGTTGACATATAGTGTGCGTGACGGTCGCGCTGTAAGGTTTGGGTTGAGATTGGTGCAGGCTGGGTACCCAGTCTTTCACACACATATTGTTCAACAAACGGGTTGATATTAGCGTAAGTTCCCACTGCTCCAGAAATCTTCCCAAACTCAACACCCGCAGCTGCCTGGTTAAACCGTTCCAAGTTACGTTTCATTTCTTCGTACCACAGTGCGAGCTTTAAGCCAAAAGTAGTCGGTTCCGCATGTACTCCGTGCGTACGTCCCATCATGACGGTAAATTTATGTTCAATTGCTTTGTTCTTTAGGATTTCAATAAAGTTTTCAAGGTCCTTCCGAATAATTGCATTGGCTTGCTTTAATAAGTAAGAACTTGCGGTATCCACTACATCCGTTGAAGTTAAACCGTAATGCACCCACTTTCGCTCTTCCCCTAATGTCTCGGACACTGCACGAGTAAAGGCAACCACATCATGTCTTGTTTCTTCTTCGATTTCTTTAATCCGTTCAATATCAAAGGATGCATTTTCACGAAGCTTCTTTACGTCTTCTTTCGGAATTTCACCTAATTCTGCCCATGCTTCACATGCAAGGATTTCAACCTCCAGCCAAGCTTTAAAGCGGTTTTCCTCTGTCCAAATCGCACCCATTTCAGGTCTTGTATAACGATCAATCATCTTTTGGCCTCCAAACTTTTTTCTTCCCAAATGTTACTAGTATTCACATCTTCAAGGGCAGTATCAACAGTATCACACAGAATGGTTACATGCCCCATTTTCCTCTTGAATTTCGCTTCTTTTTTCCCGTAAAGATGAACTTTCCAATCTGTTACGTTTGTTACCTTTTCTAACACGTTTTGAACATGCTCTCCTAATATATTAACCATGACCGCAGGCTTTAATAGCTCTGTCTTCCCAAGGGGCAGGTTACACACAGCCCTAATGTGCTGTTCGAATTGTGACGTTTCACAAGCTTCAATTGTATAATGCCCGGAATTATGCGGTCTAGGAGCGAGTTCATTTATGTAAATGATGTCCCCCGCTGTTAAAAACATTTCAACCGCCAATGTTCCCACTAATTCAAATTCATTCGCAAGTTGTATAGCAGATTGAATGGCTTTTTCCTCAGCATAATTGCTTATCCGTGCTGGAGCAATCGTTTGATGGAGAATATTATCACGATGAATATTTTCTCCAACTGGAAATACTGCTGTTTCACCATTTGTATTTCTTGTGATAATGACGGAAATTTCTTTCGTAAAAGAAATCCATTTTTCCAGGATACATTGTCCGTTTTCAAGAAGCACTTGAGCCTCTACAATATCCTGATGACTTTTAAGAACGGCTTGCCCTTTGCCGTCATAGCCGCCTCGTGCTGTTTTTAATACAACGGGATAGCCAAGACGTTCGCAGCCTTCATGTAGATCATTCAGCGAATTGATTACGGCATATGGTGCCACCTGAACACCGGCGTTTTCAATTGCCGCTTTTTCTTTCACTCGGTCCTGAGTTATTTCAAGTAAACTCTTACCCTGTGGCACATAAGCTTGATTACATAGCCACTCAAGTGCAGCTGCATCAATATTTTCAAATTCATAGGTAATGACATCACTGACTTCAGCTAATTTCTTTATCGCCTCTAAATCATCATAGTCCCCGATTACCTTATAATCGGCGACCTGACCGCAAGGAGAATCTTCAATAGGGTCTAAAACAGCAATTCGATAACCCATTGATCTTGCGGGAAGGGCCATCATCCTGCCCAGCTGACCGCCGCCAATTATGCCAATTGTTTGTCCCGGTAAAATCGTTTTATTAGACAAGCTCATCACTACTTTCTATTACCACCACTTTTGACTCTAAGCGGACTTGCTCTAGTCGGTCTTGTATTTTTGAATCATTAATGGATAAAATTTGAGCTGCCAGCAACCCAGCATTTGTTGCCCCTGCCTTACCTATTGCTACTGTAGCCACAGGTACTCCAGCTGGCATTTGCACAATCGATAAGAGTGAGTCCATTCCGTTTAATGCCTTTGATTGAACAGGAACACCGATTACGGGCAATGTAGTCTTTGCTGCAACCATACCAGGCAGATGAGCGGCACCGCCTGCACCTGCAATGATTACCTTAATACCTCTTACTCTAGCATTCTCAGCAAATTCAAACATCAAATCAGGAGTGCGGTGGGCTGAAACCACCTTTTTTTCATATGGAACCTCTAACCGGTCTAGGATTTCACAGGTGTGCTTCATCGTATCCCAATCTGATTTGCTTCCCATTATTACCGCCACAATCGGATTCATATTCTCTCCCCTTTGTCTAGCTCCAGCGCCTAGGGGCTCGGGGTCATAAGCCAATCCGTCAAGAAGGTTAAAGAGCAACCTTCCCGCCGGCTCGTCTTATGCCTGTCGCCCCTGAACAAGGCGCTTACGCTTTTCATACTTTACCAATATAAAAAGCCCAAACAGACACTTCCCCAATTTCATGAAATGAGAGAAAGCAGTCTGTCCGGGCTGAAATCGGCACAGTAAATGACCATGAAACGAGTTAACGTTTCCGGCATTTCCACTTCCCCTCATAGTCCAATCATTTACGGTAATTGGGTAGATACTTATGGGCCATATTCCCATTATTATACGAGGGTGTTACGTTATATATTTTTTTGACACCTTTATATTACAATTTTAGGGGCAAATGGTCAATAAAAACGAACGATTTTATTTTTTCTAAAACTAACGTTCGTTTTTAATCTACACTTACAGCCTCAAATACAATCTGCCTTCCAACCGGTTCGTAGGATGTTTCTTTTCCATTAACTACCTCCTGAAAGATAGGTTTTTCCGTGCGGCGCACCGGAATATATCCCTGTTTTTTCATCCGCTCCAAACAAGCTTCAATACTTTCATTTTCTTGTACTTCAAATTGCATCTTCTTTTTACTCATGAAAATAATTTCCCTCTCTTCACAGATTTCACCCAGAATCCTCCATGGATTGACTTGGGCTCATAGACAATAATGAAGGCTTTTGGATCCAATGACTTAATCAAGTCGTATAATTTCAGTTCAAATTTTCTCGGTGTTAAGATTTGTAAGGCCATCCGATTCCCCTCAAGACCGTTCGCTTCCCAGTTTGTTACACCGTAACCTTTTTCTCTTAACACTTTAGGCAATTCTTTATCATATTCTTTTGTAATCACATTAACCGTAATATAGCCTAACGCCAGCTTTTCCTCTATTTTCATCCCGACAATAACCCCAATACCATAACCAATCGCATAAGCAATCAGATTTTGGATTTCATCAAGATTATTTAAAACAAGACCGAGGCCTAACACATAAATAACGACCTCAATCATACTAAGAAAAGCAGCCAAGTACCGCTGACCTTTTAACGTTAAAATCATTCTTATCGTAAAAAATGAAACATAAACAATATTTATGATAAGAATAATCGCAACCATCATAAAACTATTCTCTAACATCTAAACCCTCCTCAATCTCTGCCAAGCCAATTTTAAGTTGTATTTTGTTAGTTTAACCTTTTTTATTAAATTTTTCATTTCATTTAAAAAAGACCTGCCATTTGACAGGTCTTACGCTAGGATTATTTTACTAAGGGGAGTTGATTAGAAGGATTTTCTTTTGCTCGATCAAGGATTGTAGTTAGAATGTCATTCCAGATTTTATCATCGTCCGTTAAAAAATGTCCTGCTCCTGGAATAAAGTGGGTGTGGCAATTCGGAGTCGTAGAAGCGGCTTTTTTCATTTCTGCTGCCGGAGCCATCCTATCCTCTTCGCCATGCCAAACATCCGTTGGCACAGGAATGTCTTTAAAGGAAAATCCCCAAGGCTTTGATAATAATACAGGTTCATTCACACATTCGTCCACAGAAATACGGAATGCCTCACCCATATGCATCATTAGTCCTTTTAACTGTTCGTCTGTCTGTAAAAATTGGCGATCCCACTCATGTAAATGCTTGTTCCCCTTTTTGTTTTGCTCCATGAACTTTTCTGGCTGCTCTTCAAGCAGCTTTTTTGTAGACCGATAGCTTGCTCTTACAAGCCACGGTGCTTTTCTTGCTAGAAAAAAGGCAATTTTATTGGCTGTCATTGTGCCTTTAGGAGACTTTCCGTTTACAAATGGAATCGTGCTCGCTACTAATGCTATTGAATGGAGCCTTTCTGCGAGCTTATAGGCACAGGCTGCAGCGAACGCCCCACCGCCAGACACACCAATGATCGAGAACTTATCTAGCTTTAAATAATCCGCTGCTTCGTTCGCATCATCTGCCCAATCGAGCAGCGTACGATTTGGTTTCGGGTCAGAAAGCCCATATCCAGGCCGGTCCAATGATATCAACTTTATTCCTAATGCCTTTGACGTTTCGTCATCTTCAAGAAATAGTAGACGTGAACCCGGAGTGCCATGGAAAAACATAACTGGAAGCCCCTGTTTATCTCCATATTCAATCACGGCTAACTTCCTGCCATCGGTAAGTGAAACGAGATATTCTTTCATCAAAATCCCCTCCACTGTTTAATTATATTAATATTTAAGTTTACTTAAATATATGACAAAAAATTTATTTTTTCTGAGCCTCGACTGCGATATGGTAGAGTTTTTCATGGATGTCTAATAGCTTTTCCAGATCTTCCTTCGGCAATTTCGCATAATACTTTTCAATGATAAACAGTTGGTTTTTATCTACCATTTGATTATAGTAATGACCTTTTTCACCTAGTTGTACGATAATTTCACGGCGATTGTCAGGATTTATCTCTCTTTTTACATAATCCTGCTTTTCAAGTTTTGAAATGAGTTGGCTTGCAGCGCTAGCACTAATCGATAAAAAGTGTGCAATTTCATTTACTGTCCGATTTTTTACTCTTAAAAGCTCTAGAACCACTTGTTGTTTCGTTGAAAGTTCCGCAAATTCCTCTGTCATTAACTTCTTATAATCCTCTAAAAACAGTGAACTTAATGCATTTGAATAATCTAGTATTTTGCTGCATACAATCGCTAGCTCTTTTTCCATTCACTTCCACCTCTTTATACCCTTATTGTAAACCACCCTAAACATTTAAGCAATCTTAAATATGAAATGATAAAAAAACTAGGCTGAAGTACCAGCCTAGTTTCTAAATTTACTCACACTTCGTATAATTTTTTCTAACGGAAGCATTTCTACATAGAAATCATGTTCGAATTCATCTAGGCGGGCAGTATATAACACCATTTCCAGCCCTTTTTTCAAACGATCTAGTTCATCACCTATTGCAGTAAAGTGCGGTTCATCTTCATCCTTTATCATCAAATGAATAACAGACAAAGGTGTTTTCATTTGATGCACCCATTGATTAATGAACTGAATGTGATTCTTTAATTTATGCTGAAAATGGTGTAGAAATAAAAATAATCGGGCAGGTGGATACCTTGCGAGTCTGACGGCACCAATAATAGCCATCAAATTTAGGTAAATTAACATCAAGTAAAACCAGGTGCGGGGAATACCTATCAAATTGCTCCAACACCGAATCAAACTGATTAACTGGCTGTGTATCAAAGCCAAACTTATGTAAATGTTCATCAAGCAACGTTACAAGTTGTTTATCATCCTCAACAATAAAAATTTTGAACATATTTTTCTCCTTATTTTGGGAATTATAAGATTTAAAGAAAATAGGCGGGTGACTTTACAAATGAAAAAGGTAATCTTCTTGATTCTTATGATACTTATCTTCCTTCCAGTTGCCGTATCAGCAGAACCTAAGGAAAACTTGAAAGCAGCTTTTGTAAGAAACGAACATTTATGGCTAAAAATAAAGGATAAGGAAATGAAAATTACTAATGCAGGTTATATAAGATACCCCAAATGGTCATTCGATGGCAGCTGGGTTGCTTATTTGAAGGGAGCCAAGGAGGGGAACGTTATGGATCTCTGGCTCTACAACAGTATGAGCAAACGTCATTTTAAGGTTAAAGAAAATGTTAGTAACAATTTTCAATGGTCACACAATGAAAATAAAATTGGATTCCAGGTTGTAAAAAACTTATTTATCTTAGATACCAGCCAACTAGGCTTATTCATCCCTATAGCTAAAAACATAGAAAATTTCTCCTGGCAGCCTTCTGGCAGTGGATTACTTGTGTCAACAAAGAAGAGTCCAAAACTCCATTCAGATATTATTTTATCAAAAGTTATCCTGAGAAAAAAAGAAAAGCCTATTATTAACCATTTTTATACCATTAAGATAGATGAAAATGATATCTTTGCCTCTACAAGTGAATTTAAATGGTCTAATGATAAGAAGTGGATTAGCTTTCTGTTAAATCCTACAGCATCCCTGTCGGCTGACGGGAATACTTTATGTGTCCTATCCGCTAATGGAAAAACATTTCAAATAATAGATGAAA
Organism: Neobacillus niacini; assembly: GCF_023715415.1. Taxonomy (GTDB): domain Bacteria; phylum Bacillota; class Bacilli; order Bacillales; family Cytobacillaceae; genus Neobacillus; species Neobacillus niacini_C. Next base: position 1,854 of record NZ_JAMBOB010000008.1, on the reverse strand, counting down.
TGTTAAATGAATCTGCTTGGTTCCAATGGGCTCCCTTTAATGGGCTGTTAGGGTATGTAAGTGGCGTTGGCCGGGAAGCAACAATCAATAAAAGAATGCAGGTTTTAAAACCCCTATCCATGAAAACTGCCCTGTATACACCAAGGGGCTATGTAGATCGTGATTTTACCTGGCAAAATAATCGAACAATAATCGTCTCACGTTCAAAGGAAAACGGATCAGAGAACTTAGAGAAAAGAGTATTGCCAAGCCTCTATAGGGTAGGCCTATCAGATAACAAACAAACAACACTTACTGTTCCTTCAGAAAAGGACGGCGATTTCAGACCACAAATCGTCAGGAATAACCTATTTTGGATAAGAACAGATCGAAAAAATGCCAATGTAATGATTTCTCCAACTTATCAAATGAAAGAAACACTTTGGATTAAAAATCTTAGTATGGGGAGCTCCTATTATGAAAAATGGAGCTGGGATGAAGTATTTAGTTTATATACGGGGCGTTAGAATTTTGGAGCGCCAGGCAGGATTTAGTGCCTGGCTCTTACCCCAAATTTATTCTTCAATTAGCTTATTGGTTAGTGTACCTAATTTTTCAACTTCAACGGTCACCACATCACCAGGCTTTAAGTAAACTCTTTTTTCGAATGGGTAGCCTATGATAACACCCTCTGGAGTTCCCGTAAGGATGACATCACCCGGTGTTAGCGTCATATGCTGCGAGATATAGCTGACAATTTCATCTACATAAAAAATCATATCTGAGGTATTGGAATCTTGACGTTTTTCCCCGTTCACATATGTTTTTAATTGTAAGTTGTTAGGTTCAGGTACTTCATCTGCTGTCACAAGGTAAGGGCCAATTGGACTGAAATCATCACATGTCTTTCCAAGTAACCATTGATGTGTCTTTTTCTGAAGATCACGTGCTGATAAATCATTAGCAGTACAATAGCCAAATACATAATCTAATGCATTTTCCTTGCTTATATACTTCGCTTCCCTGCCAATTACTACCCCTAATTCAACTTCGTAATCCAGCCTTTGTGTCACTTTTGGAACAGCTATCTCACATTTATGTCCAGTTAATGCATTATTAAATTTGCTAAATAAAATAGGTACTTCAGGATAAGGAGAATTTGTTTCGTCTGCATGTTTCCGATAATTTAATCCGACACATATAATTTTGTTCGGGTGTGTAACACAAGGACCCCATTCCACTTCTTCTTCATCTTTTATATAATTTGGTTTATTATCCGTTGGTAGATTCGTAATATATTCCTCGATTACTGATAGAGCTTTATTCCCGCCTGAGATTACCTCCATAATATCCGTATGTACCTGATTATTAGGATGTTCTTTTAATGCCTCTTCAAGGTCGATTAGGCTATTCTCAATTTTTACACCTAACACGTGCTTGCCTTGCTTATTTATTGTTACTAGTTTCATTGAATCATAGTCCTCCTTGTATTTAGCTGACTTGTTATCATTTGTTTTCTCTACTCAAACCATATTATCCTTCTTTTCCTTTTAATTAGTTAAAAGTGTTTTTTGAATTAGCAGGTACCAAAACAAACAATGGTGACTAATTTCGTTTAAGCTCTATTCATTACCTATATCTTCGATAATGGCATCGAACGGGCACGAATCACATTCTTCACTTTATCTTGCCGAAATTAACCCGTCAGACGACACAAAAAAACACAACCCTAATCGGGTTGTGTTTCATTTGCCTGGCAACGTCCTACTCTCACAGGGACAAAGTCCCAACTACCATCGGCGCTGAGAAGCTTAACTTCCGTGTTCGGTATGGGAACGGGTGTGACCTTCTCGCCATTGCTGCCAGACTATTTTT
>NZ_JAMBOB010000089.1 GCF_023715415.1 Neobacillus niacini | reverse complement strand
GAGAGAAAACTAAAGTGGCTTTTTCTCGGTTTTACTTTGACTTCTTCTTACGATTATCTAGTTTTCAAGGAACGATTAAAAAAAGCTTTGAGAGAATTACTCCCTCAAAACTAAACAAACAAGTAACGCCAACGTTTTATCAGTCCGTCAAGGACTGCATTATCCTTAGAAAGGAGGTGATCCAGCCGCACCTTCCGATACGGCTACCTTGTTACGACTTCACCCCAATCATCTGTCCCACCTTAGGCGGCTGGCT
>NZ_JAMBOB010000088.1 GCF_023715415.1 Neobacillus niacini | reverse complement strand
AGCTAGTAAGAACCCTGAAAGATGATCAGGTTGATAGGTCAGAGGTGGAAGCGTGGTAACATGTGGAGCTGACTGATACTAATCGTTCGAGGACTTAACCAATTTTTAAAAGGCAAACTCGTTTTACCACTTCTTCTGAAATTATCTAGTTTTGAGGGAATGATATACCTCAAAAAAATAGTCTGGCAGCAATGGCGAGAAGGTCACACCCGTTCCCATACCGAACACGGAAGTTAAGCTTCTCAGCGCCGATGGT
>NZ_JAMBOB010000087.1 GCF_023715415.1 Neobacillus niacini | reverse complement strand
ATAGGTCAGAGGTGGAAGCGTGGTAACATGTGGAGCTGACTGATACTAATCGTTCGAGGACTTAACCAATTTTTAAAGGCGAACTCGTTTTACAACTTCTTCTGAAATTATCTAGTTTTGAGGGAATAAAACCTCAATTTTATAGTCTGGCAGCAATGGCGAGAAGGTCACACCCGTTCCCATACCGAACACGGAAGTTAAGCTTCTCAGCGCCGATGGTAGTTGGGACTTTGTCCCTGTGAGAGTAGGACGTTGCC
>NZ_JAMBOB010000086.1 GCF_023715415.1 Neobacillus niacini | reverse complement strand
TGAAACTCAAAGGAATTGACGGGGGCCCGCACAAGCGGTGGAGCATGTGGTTTAATTCGAAGCAACGCGAAGAACCTTACCAGGTCTTGACATCCTCTGACACTCCTAGAGATAGGACGTTCCCCTTTGCGGGGACAGAGTGACAGGTGGTGCATGGTTGTCGTCAGCTCGTGTCGTGAGATGTTGGGTTAAGTCCCGCAACGAGCGCAACCCTTGTTCTTAGTTGCCAGCATTTAGTTGGGCACTCTAAGGAGACT
>NZ_JAMBOB010000085.1 GCF_023715415.1 Neobacillus niacini | reverse complement strand
GTTGAGACAGTGCCCAGATCGTTACGCCTTTCGTGCGGGTCGGAACTTACCCGACAAGGAATTTCGCTACCTTAGGACCGTTATAGTTACGGCCGCCGTTTACTGGGGCTTCGATTCAGAGCTTCGCGTGAGCTAACCCCTCCTCTTAACCTTCCAGCACCGGGCAGGCGTCAGCCCCTATACTTCGCCTTGCGGCTTCGCAGAGACCTGTGTTTTTGCTAAACAGTCGCCTGGGCCTATTCACTGCGGCTCTTCGA
>NZ_JAMBOB010000084.1 GCF_023715415.1 Neobacillus niacini | reverse complement strand
TGAGACAGTGCCCAGATCGTTACGCCTTTCGTGCGGGTCGGAACTTACCCGACAAGGAATTTCGCTACCTTAGGACCGTTATAGTTACGGCCGCCGTTTACTGGGGCTTCGATTCAGAGCTTCGCTTAGCAGCTAACCCCTCCTCTTAACCTTCCAGCACCGGGCAGGCGTCAGCCCCTATACTTCGCCTTGCGGCTTCGCAGAGACCTGTGTTTTTGCTAAACAGTCGCCTGGGCCTATTCACTGCGGCTCTTCGA
>NZ_JAMBOB010000083.1 GCF_023715415.1 Neobacillus niacini | reverse complement strand
GTTGAGACAGTGCCCAGATCGTTACGCCTTTCGTGCGGGTCGGAACTTACCCGACAAGGAATTTCGCTACCTTAGGACCGTTATAGTTACGGCCGCCGTTTACTGGGGCTTCGATTCAGAGCTTCGCTTGCGCTAACCCCTCCTCTTAACCTTCCAGCACCGGGCAGGCGTCAGCCCCTATACTTCGCCTTGCGGCTTCGCAGAGACCTGTGTTTTTGCTAAACAGTCGCCTGGGCCTATTCACTGCGGCTCTTCGAG
>NZ_JAMBOB010000082.1 GCF_023715415.1 Neobacillus niacini | reverse complement strand
GGTGACAGCGTACTATGTCAAGTAAGAAATTTCGATTTTTGCGTATAGGAAATACACCTCACGCATTAAATTTCAAAAAAATACCATAAGCAACTGACAGACAACCATATAAATGAATCTCTCTTCTCGGATCTGAATAGGAATCCTACCTTGCTTCATTTCTGCATTGATGCAACCTGGTTAGTTCAAACCGGTCTATATTAACGTACAATTCGCATTTACAGGACAAGGTTAATCATGCTGTCACTCGAGGTCGTATTGCCTCCGGCACCAAAGTCGATTTTCC
>NZ_JAMBOB010000081.1 GCF_023715415.1 Neobacillus niacini | reverse complement strand
CCTCCTTTCTAAGGATAATGCAGTCCTTGACGGACTGATAAAACGTTGACTGTTACTTGTTTGTTTAGTTTTGAGGGAGTAATTCTCTCAAAGCTTTTTTTAATCGTTCCTTGAAAACTAGATAATCGTAAGAAGAAGTCAAAGTAAAACCGAGAATTGCCACTTTAGTTTCTCTCTTATTTAAATAAGAAGAAAATAACCTTTTAGGTTAAGTTAGAAAGGGCGCACGGTGGATGCCTTGGCACTAGGAGCCGATGAAGGACGGGACTAACACCGATATGCTTCGGGGAGCTGTAAGTAAGCTTTG
>NZ_JAMBOB010000080.1 GCF_023715415.1 Neobacillus niacini | reverse complement strand
GGGGGTCGCGGGTTCGAATCCCGTCTTCCGCTCCAATGTTGCCGGGGTGGCGGAACTGGCAGACGCACAGGACTTAAAATCCTGCGGTAGGTGACTACCGTACCGGTTCGATTCCGGTCCTCGGCACTAAGTTTTTTCGTGAAAGCGAAAATAACCAAAGATTTTTGCGAAGCAAAATATCTAAAGATTACTAACAGCAATATATGCGCCCGTAGCTCAATTGGATAGAGTGTCTGACTACGGATCAGAAGGTTATGGGTTCGACTCCTTTCGGGCGCGCCATATTTTACGGGAAGTAGCTCAGCTTGGTAGAGCACTTGGTTTG
>NZ_JAMBOB010000007.1 GCF_023715415.1 Neobacillus niacini | reverse complement strand
TGTCCTTCCGTAGATTGTTTGGTTTGGCGATTGAACAATACTACGATAGACATACTTTTTTATTTTTATTCATTTTTAGGGATAAGGAATTTTCCAAAGAGCCATCGCGGAGCGATTTCGTTCTTCTTATGGGCAAATGTGTTAGCACTGACCACAAGAACCGTCCCCATGGTCACATGGTCGCATCATCTCAATAATATTGCGGCCAAGTAGCATATTGATAATTTGGTTGATAATAAGCCGGTGCAGAATATCCAGTATTATGGTAGTTGTTTAAATACTGTGCATCTATTCTTCTATTCCTTCTTTCGCAGGATTTTGGTGGACCTATAAAAGTGGAAGGTTCAACTGGTTTAATTGCTTCTTTCCACTGGTTTTCATCGAGGCAATAGGCGTGGGCCATTATATCAGAGGGTGTCAACTTTAAGATATCTGATCCTAGAATGACTTCAGGGGTAGGTGCATTAAAAATCGCTAAAAGGTGTGTGTTATCAACAGTCGCCACCTCGTAGTGCCACCAACCATGAGGAACGTTCGCTACTTGACCAGGGGTAATCGGATAATTTTGAATTTGCTTGGTAAATGGATTCAAGATCGATACAACCGCAGCACCAGCAATGCAGTAAACGAGCTCAGCAGCATTCTGGTGATAATGTGGTTCTATCACGTTATTTGCGCTTAGAAAAATATCAAGTAAAGACACATTTTCGAGCGTATTAAGTTGGTTGATACCTAAAACATTAATGTAGTTCTGATTATCCTTTCTCATTACAGGGCTTGTATTTATATCAAAAGTGAATTGTGCCGAGGATGAGGAATAGTCCAAGTTCGTAGCCATTTAATTTCCTTCCTTCTTCTATAAATTTTTGCTACAAACTAATTTATGCACACTCCTTGGGGACGGTTCTAATGGTCATATTTGTTAGCAATGACCACAAGAACCGTCCCCATGGTCACCACCCATGGTCACATGCTTACTCTTTTTTTAACCAAACTAAATAGTTTCTTTAGTAAATAAATGGCGATTAGAAACATAAAGACAAAGTATTCTGGGATTTCCATTACTCGAAACGGGCTTACGGCATTACGCCAGGCAGTTTTCATTTCAAATCCTAACAAGAGGTCTATTCCGAAGGAACAACCGATTAATGTTGCGAGCATCACTAATGTAATACTGATTATTTTCATTTTTATCATCCTTTGTAAGTATGTTTCCTCTTTTCTTATGGAAGTGTGCTGGTACTTTTTAGAAAAATATGAATACCTTTTCTTTATTAGTGGAAAATAATAAAAAACCAGGAAAGGTTTAGTGACAATGTCTCTATTTTCCCTATCCAGAAAAATGAAAAAGTTAAAACTGCAAAAGAAAAATGCCCAGCAACAAAACGACCAGTTATCGAAAGCCATCCATAGCTCATTACAAGATCAGATAAATTACATTAAAGAAAAAACAGGGAATAGCATTGATATAGTCATCCGAAAATTGCAGCTTAAGGATGGCAAAGGTCCCGATGTAGCAGTTGTCTTTGTCGAAGGGATTTCAGATAGTAAGGCCATTAACGACTTTTTGATTGAATCGATTATTAATAAAAGTACTGTTCCGAGCAGCAGGCCCATTTTTGAAATCCTTTTTGAAAAGGTAGTAGCGCTTGGGGATGTAAAAGAAATTACGGATTGGGACAACTTGTACCTGTCCTTAATGTCTGGTGAAAGTATTATCCTGGTTGATGGTGCACAAAAAGCACTTAGTGCCAGTACAAGAGGCGGAGAGCAGCGTTCCATTGAAGAACCGGGGAGCCAAGTAACCGTCCGAGGTCCGCGAGATGGGTTCACTGAAAACATTCGTACCAATACCTCTTTAATTCGCAAACGAATTCAAAATCCTAATTTATGGCTGGAAAATATGAAGATTGGCAGCGTCACGAAAACTGATGTTTCCATTATGTATATAAAAGGCATAGCAAAGGATGAAATTGTCGAGGAAGTCCGGAATCGATTAAAAAGAATTGAAATTGACAGTATTCTTGAATCAGGTTATATTGAGCAGCTTATCGAAGACCAGGCATTTACTACTTTTCCAACTCTCTATCATACGGAAAGGCCAGATATGGTTGCCGGTAATCTCCTAGAAGGCAGGGTCGCCATCATTGTGAATGGAACGCCATTTGTCCTAATCGCACCGGCTGTTTTTATCCAATTTTTTCAGTCGGTAGAAGATTATTATGGCCGCGCTGATATTGCAACTGCACTAAGATTTTTAAGGATTTTAATATTCTTTATCTCGATTATTGCACCAGCTGCTTATATTGCCGTGACAACCTTTCACCAGGAGATGATTCCAACACAGCTGCTAGTTGCAATCGCTGCCCAGAGGGAAGCAGTTCCTTTTCCGGCATTGGTCGAAGCACTGATTATGGAAGTTGCTTTTGAAATCCTCCGTGAAGCAGGAATAAGGATGCCTAGAGCGGTAGGCTCAGCGATTTCAATTGTTGGTGCACTGGTTATCGGTCAAGCAGCCGTACAAGCAGGAATTGTTTCCCCTGCTATGGTCATAGTTGTAGCGATTACGGCCATTGCCAACTTTGCAACTCCTGCTTTTGCAGTGGCCATCTCTGCACGTCTCATTCGCTTTGGATTTATGTTCGCAGCTGCAACTTTTGGTTTTTACGGAATCATCTTGGGTATCATCATTCTAGCCATACATTTATGCAGCCTTCGGTCTTTTGGCGTACCTTATTTAACGCCAATGGCCCCCCTTATCCTGGCTAACATGGGCGATACAATTATCCGTTTGCCACTTTGGGCACAAAAAAAGCGACCAGCACTTATTAGCAGTGATAACTCGAATCGGGTAGGCGATCATCAGAAACCCTCACCTCCTGAAGGCAGGGGGATGGTCAACTCTGTTCTAGAAAAAGGTGACCAGGATGAAAATTAAAAAATTTTTGTTTTTCTTAGTAATTTTAGGTAATATCCTCCTTTTATCAGGTTGTTGGAGCAAAAAGGAATTAACCGACTTGGCTATTGTTGCTGCCTTAGGAATAGACAAGAACGAAGAAGGCAGATATGTTGGCACGATGCAAATTATCAATCCAGGTAACGTCGCAGGCGGTTTGCAAGGCGGCGGCGGGAGTCAGGGACCTCCCGTTTCCGTTATAACCGGAACGGGAGATAGTATTGTTGAGTTAAGCAGAAGGGCATCCCGTAAATTATCAAGAAGACTTTATTATGCTCATACAAATTTAGTTGTCATCGGTGAGGATCTTGCAAAAGAAGAATCAATCAGTACTATTCTCGATCCCCTTGAACGTGATGCGCAATTCCGGAGTACTGCAATCATTGTGATCGCCCAGGGATCGAAAGCTTCCGACATTGTTAAAGTGTTAACAGCAATCGATAAAATCCCATCAAATAAAATAATCAAAACGTTAAAATTCACTGAAAAGACATGGGGAGAAAATATCACTGTTAATATGCAAGATGCGGTAAAGATGCTTGTCTCGCCTGGTAAGGAACTGGCTGTTTCGGGTTTTCGTTTAAGCGGAGATGTAGATAAAGGGAAAAAGATGGAGAATACTCAGGAAACAGAACCCTCTTCATCGCTTTACGCAGGGAGTCTTGCGATATTTAAAAATGGGAAGTTAACCGGGTGGATTGATGGTGAGACAGCAAGAGGATCTGTAATCCTCCTCGACAAATTAAATGCATCTGCATTTGGTGTAAAGTGGGAAGGAAAAGACGAAGCTATAATATATGAATTAATCAGACAAAAAACAAATGTAATGGTAAAAATGGAAAAAGGAAAGCCTCGCGTTTCAATCGAGGTGCAGGCGGAGGGAAATATTGGTGAGGCAAGTGTGTCCACAGACCTTAATAATCCTGATGTTCTTTTAAAAATAGAAAAAGAAATAGAAAAGAAAATAAAAAAAGAGATTACGATGGCTTTAAAGCAGGCCAAAAAAAATAAGTCAGATATTTTTGGTTTTGGAGACGCTCTTCATCGCTCAAATCCTGAAGCTTGGAAAAAAATGAAGTCTGAATGGAATGATGTTTATTTTCCAGAAGCTAAAGCAGATATCGTAGTTGATGCCTTTATTCGTCGAACAGGATTACGTAACATCCCCCACCAAGTTAATAAGTAATAAGTTAAAAAGGATGAAAAGGATGTGACAAAAGCGTGGAAAAGGCAAAAATAAGCTTATACCAGCTTTTTGTCCTAATCATGTTATTTGAGCTCGGCAGTGCGATTTTGGTACCTTTGGCAAGTGATGCCAAACAAGACGCCTGGATGGCCATACTGGTTGGAATGTTTGGAGGTCTATTCTTATTCTGGATAAATTACCGCTTATTTCTTTATTATCCAGAGTTAACCCCCCCGGAATATATGCAAAAGCTGCTTGGAAAAATACTAGGTACATTCCTTGCCTTTTGTTATATTATTTTGTTTATGTATTCGGCAGCCAGGGTACTTCGCGATTTTGGAGAAATGCTCCTGACCTTTGCCTACCTTGAAACTCCCTTATTTATTGTAAATGCTTTATTGATGCTGGTTATTATTTATGCTATTAGAAAAGGTATTGAGGTTGTGGCAAGGACAGGAGAATTATTTTTCTTTTTTATCTATTTCCTTGCTATTACTGGTTTTATTCTAATTCTATTCTCTGGGCTCATTGATATGAATAATTTAAAACCGATACTAGAGCAAGGCATTTCACCTATAGCGAGAGTAGTTTTAACTCAATCCCTATATTTTCCATTCGGTGAAGCAATCGTTTTTTCAATGATTTTCCCCTATTTAACAAACAAAAAAAAAGGGAAAAAAATAGGGCTTTTTGCAATAGGACTAAGCGGAATTAATCTTGCCATTACCATGGCGATTAACATTGGTGTGTTAGGTGTTGACCTTACTGCCCGCTCGCAATTTCCGCTTTTAAGTACCATTCAAAGTATACAAGTGGCAGAATTTTTGGAACGTCTTGATGTTTTTTTTATGATATCTACCGTCATCTGTATTTATTTTAAAGTAAGCATCTATTTTTATGCAGCCGTTGCAAGCACTGCGGTCATATTTAAGATAAAAGAACCTTCAAAGTTAACATATCCAATGGGGATGGTTATTTTGTTCATGTCTGTTACAATCGCAAGCAGCTATGCTGAACATTTAAAGGAAGGGTTAAAATTTATTACAACCTATTTGCACCCGTTCTTCCTTATGGTTATTCCCTTACTACTCTTAGGAATAGCCTTTCTAAAAAACCGGAAGGGGGGACCTGGGGGAGGGTTCTGATGGTCTTTTTTTCACTTGAGTACTGGTCAAAATATAGTGAGACACCTATTCAAGTAACTACGAAGAACCGTCCCCACGGACACACGGTCATCCTTTGATTTCAGCCTCAACTCTGCTCATGAACTCTTCGACGGCGCTATATCCTTGCTGCTTTAGGTACCAGTTGTTTGCGGCTGCTTCGATTAGCCCTGCCACGTCACGGCCAGGCTGAAGTTGGATTTCCATTGTCGGGATTTTCACTCCCATATAGTCGGTGTAATGATATTCCTGTTCTAGGTCATTGTATAAGGCGTCCTTCTCCCACTTTGTCAAATGGATATCAAGGGAAATTCGTGTTTCATCCTGGAAAGCCTTCCGACCATATAACCGGACCACATTTAACAATCCAATACTACGGAGAGCCAAAAACTCCCTCGTCTTTCCATCATGTGTCCCCAGAATGGTTTGCGTACTCAGCTTCTTTAGGACCACGACATCATCCGAAACAAGCCGGTGTCCACGGCGAATGAGTGTGTGGGCCGTCTCGCTTTTTCCTACCCCCGAATGACCACGCAGTAAGATTCCAATACCAGACACATTCATACAAACCCCATGAACGGTCATTTCTGGCGCCAGTTCTTTCACCAAAAATGCATCGATTCTCGTGATAAACTCGGAAGTGGTCTCAGGCTGACTTGTCACTAACAAGGGAATCCCCTGCTCGGTGCAATGGTGAATTAAATAAGTTAGCCCTTCCTCACCAGCGGTTACAATAAAACAGGGCGGATGATAGTGAACAATATTTCCAATTCGAATTTTCCGTTCATCTTTACTTAACTTATGTAAATAGGTGATTTCCTTTTTTCCTAGAATCTGAATTCTCTCTGTAGGAAAAAAGTCAAAGTGTCCTACAAATTCCAGTCCCGGTCGATGCACCTGTGATTGTGTAATGGCTTCTTGCAACTGTTCTTCCCCAGCCAATATCTTCAATGAAAACCTTTGAACCAAGCTCTCTACTGTTACTTTTTTCAACCTTTACTCACGTCCTATTTGTCTTTTATTACTAAGATTATACTGAAGTTCATTGGAAACGTCATCCATTTAGGAAAACACTAGTCTATGCGATTCCTGAATTAATAGGAGGAAAACTGCAAATAATGATTAAATAGGTCAGGAGGCATCAGAATGGGTACATGTGAGCTTTGTGAGCGTGAGGATGTGGAGACAACGGTTCACCATCTGCTGCCGAAAGAGATGGGTGGGACATTTGGGGCAAAGGCAAATTTGTGTATCCCCTGCCACAAGCAGATTCATGCCCTATATACAAACGCCGAAATCGCTGCACGTTTAACAACCATTCCAGAGCTAAAACTTGATGCCCAACTTTCAAGCTTCATTAAATGGATACGCAAACAGCCTTCCACCAAACTAATGAAAATCAAAAAGTCTAACGACCGGAAACGGAAGCGTTAGACTTTTGATAAGCTAGAAGGTGGATTTTAAAGCGTCTAGACATACTTGGCCCAATAATAGATAACATACACCCAACTCAAAAGTCCGTGGAAGATCGCCCAAGGGATTGACTTCCATGCAGTATAGGATATAACGATAGCCAAGCATGTTCCGAACGAGATTCCTTTTTTAATAGAGGATTCTACCTTGCGAGTCCGCTCACTTTTCTCATAACCATATTCATTCATAATAATAGCCCCCTATGGATTGCTTATTCGTTCCTTTCTTTTTAAAATCAATGTAAAAAATAGTAATATCCACTGAATATATTCAAAAAAACTCTTATTTATCCTACTAATAAAAATCCATTTTTAACCCAAATTTATTATCCCTACAAACACAATATGCCAGGCAGGCAGCCTGGCTTGGGAAAATAAATTACTTCAATAGAAAAAACAACATCATCAACAAAACCGATACACCTTGTCCAATGCCAAGCCCAATCAGCCATTTTTTCAACTGACCTTCTCTTCTTACACCACGCTCGACACTTAGCTTCAACTCTTTCTGAACACCTTGTCGAATTTGCATAACCTCATCACGCAACTGCTCGATTTCCACCTTGTACCTGGATTCAGCGGAAGCAATCTCGTGTAAAATCACACCTAGCCGATCACTCACCACTTCATATTTCACATTCAGAGCGGAAGTCTGCTCACTCAACTGAACCTGAAGATCCAGTATACTTTTCACGATTTTATCCGTTTCCCCAACGATAAAATTGCGATCCTCCGGCTGAAACCCTTTCGCATCCGCTAACAGCTTTTCCGTTCTTTCCAAATACTCCTGATATTGCTGGTGCCAAAAGGCAATCTTCTTTTCCAGCACGAGGATATTCTCATTGAACAGTTCCATCCCGCGGCCAAACATCTCCGTCTGTGGGGTGATGAGTGTTTCCTTTAACTGCTCGCTCACCTTTACAGGGAAATTGTCCATCGATTTCTTCATCGTTTCAATCGTTTCATAGACTTCTCCATTCAGTTCCGAAATCGTTTCTTCCCGGTCCTTCATCAGCTTCTTCAGGTCATCATAGAAAAGTTCGTTGTTGATTTTTTTCAATGATTGAATGGCCTCAGTATATTTCTCATCCATGGTATTAGAAGGTTTCATTTCCAATAATCCTCTCCGCTTGCTTTAAAATTATTTGGCTGTACTGGTGATACGCCCAACGTTCCTCATCAGAAGCATCCCGTGCTAACAACTTCTCCTGCCAGCCTGAAACAGCTCTCACAAACTCTTCTTTTAAAATATCCTCCAGCAGCTTAGGTCGCAGCAAACCCTGTTCCCATTCCGGCTTCGCTCTACCTACCTGATTTTTAAGCTCTACCATACGCTCTTTCATTTGCCGATTCTTTACCTGCAGCTCTAGTACCTTTTCATCTGCTAAACGTTTTTGCTCATGCTTACGATCCCATAGCTGCATCAATTCTTCTTTCGCATTTCTCTGAAACTGGTTAATCTGGCTAAGATAATACTCATAGACAATACTGTTATTCCATTCTAACGTTCCAAGCGCAATCCAATAATCCTCTTCAAAATTCCCTGGCTTTAAATATTGATCAAGGCCCCTGCCATGCTTCAAATCTACTTCCACTACCGGCGGGTTGGTAACAAAATCGAACTTGACGGCAGAAGCGATTGTTTCAATGCTCCTTGTCAACAACAGCCAAGCCTCGGCGAGCTGCCTTTGATAAAAATCAAGCATGTCACTCTCAACCAACTGATAGCTTCCCATCAACTTGGAAATCCTCCGCTCCTTAAAAACCACCTGATCCTTTTTATCAAAAGTAAACTGGTCATCCAATCCACACCGGAACTTCTCAAACTGAATTTCATCTAAGGACTTAGCTCCACTCTCGTAAGCCGCAAGCTCCTTTTGCAAAACATCAAGCGTCGGCTCCAAATCCTCGAGACTTCGCTGATTTTCCTCCACGTCTTCTTCCAGCGTGTTCAGCTCCAGCTCCATCCGTTCGAGGTCGAGCTTCTTCTGTTGGTACATGCTATGCTCGCTGTTTTTAATCTCTAGAATTCGCTCTTCAGTTGTACTTAGCTCAAGATTCTCCGCATACGTTTCACCATCAAAGCGCTTAATTGCATCGTAAATCCATTGATCCTTTTCTACTTCAAGCTTCGTTAGCAATTCGGTGACCAAACTTGCACTCACCATCCATTTCATCCTATTAAACTACTTATTTCCATTTTACTACACTTCCTCGCAGACTTCGACAATTGTGTCCATGGGGACGGTTCTCTTGGTCACATTGAGATGGACCACGAGAACCGTCCCCACGGTCCAAAAAAGGATATTTGCAGCAAAAGGAGAATGTATTAAGAGAGTAATAATCTGTGGATTAGAGGGAAATGAAATGATTATATTAAAAGATGTGACTAAAGAAAACTGGATTGACATTATCAGACTTAGCAGTGCAGAAGACCAACGAAACAGAGTCTTCGAAAAGACCATTGCCTCAAACTGTTTATCCTTGGCACAGGCCAGTATGGAAGAGAATTGGACAGCGAAAGCCATTTACCAAAATGATACGCCCATAGGCTTTACTATGTATGGGTATTCGGACGAACTTTCTGGCTATGAAATTTGCAGAATTATGATTGATTACAAGTTTCAAGGAAATGGTTATGGGAAGCAAGCCTTACTATTAGTCATAAAAGAAATGGGTATACAATTTAAGTGTGACGAGATATTTATAACCTTTGTTCCTGAAAATAAAATAGCAAAACAACTGTATGTATCCGTAGGTTTTAAAGATACCGGCAAAGTAATAACCGCTGTTGAAGATGAATTAATCTTTTCTCTTAAAAGTAAGAACCCATTACAGCAGACTTGAAAACAACAAAGGGAGAGGGGCATAATTGCTCCTCTCCCTTCCTCTTAACCTCAGCGGACCAGCAGAACCGTCCCCACGGACACGAGTCATCGAACATTCATGTCGTTTGGATGTGATCCTTTTCGTCGATTGCGATTAAGTTTATTGATTTGGACGATTTCATTCGCAGACAGTTCGAAATCAAATACGTTAAAGTTTTCTTCGATTCTTGATGGTGTTACAGATTTCGGAATGACGATGGTGTTGTTTTGTAGATGCCAGCGCAGCACCACTTGTGCTGGAGTTTTGCTATGGGCTGCAGCAATTCCTTGAATGACTTCGTCTTGCAGCACCTCGCCTCCCTGTTCAAGCGGGCTCCAGGCCTCTAAAAAGATATTATGCTTGGCACAAAACTCTTTTAACTCATTTTGAGCAAGGTATGGATGACACTCCACTTGATTCAAGACCGGCACGACTTCACATTCTTTTAAAATTCGCTCTAAATGTTCAATTTCAAAATTACAAACCCCAATTGCCTTCACTCGGCCATCATGATAAAGCTTTTCTAGAGCCTTATAGGTATCAACATATTCATCATAGTTAGGTGTTGGCCAGTGAATCAAATATAAATCCACATAATCAAGGCCAAGTCTATCCAAGCTTTCATCAAAGGCACGTAAGGTTTTATCGTAGCCTTGGTCACTATTCCAAACTTTCGTTGTAATAAATAACTCTTCACGAGGAACGGAGGACTCAGCGATTGCCCTTCCCACGCCCTTTTCATTTTTATAAATCATCGCTGTATCAATAGAGGTGTAACCCACTTTTAGTGCAATCGCTACTGCCTCTGTCGCTTGATCATCGGGAACCTGCCAAACACCAAATCCCAGCTGCGGCATTTTCACGCCATTATTTAAAGTGACAAAATTCATGCTACATTCTCCTTTACAACCTATATGTATTTATCCCTGTAATCGTATCATACCTGTTATTATATGCACCATTTTTTGCCTTTTTATTCATCGTACAACTTTCACTTAATGGGGATATGATTTTGAAAAATAGGGAGAGAATACATATATTGGATTATTAATGAATCATAGGGAGTGTAAAGATGATTTCTTTAAAAGGAAAAAACGCGATTATCACTGGAGCAGGCAGAGGAATTGGCCGTGCTACGGCAATTGCTTTAGCCAAAGAAGGCGTTAATCTTGGTTTAATTGGCTTAAATATGACCAATCTGGAAAAAGTGGCAGCTGAACTAGCACCATTTGATATCAACGTATCTGCAGCCACCGCCGATGTAGCGGATTTAACGTCCGTTCAACATGCGATAGAGCATATACAATCGGACCTAGAGTCGATAGATATTTTAATTAACAACGCAGGGATTGCTAAATTTGGCGGCTTTTTAGAATTATCCCCTGAAGAATGGGAAAACATTATCCGCGTGAACGTAATGGGTGTTTACAATGTTACAAGAGCGGTCTTACCGGGAATGATCGAACGGAAATCCGGTGATATTGTCAATATCTCATCCTCGGCAGGGCAAAAAGGTGCTCCGGTTACAAGCGCATATAGTGCATCCAAATTCGCTGTCCTCGGGCTGACAGAATCGCTCATGCTAGAAGTAAGAAAACATAATATCCGTGTCACAGCATTAACACCAAGCACAGTAGCCACGGACCTAGCTTATAACACAAATCTAATTACGGGAAATCCAGAAAAAGTAATGCACCCAGAAGATCTAGCCGACCTAATCGTCTCAGGATTAAAACTTCACCCAAGAGTCGTCCTAAAAACAGCCGGACTTTGGTCAACGAATCCATAACCATGTGACCAAATAACCATAGGTGACCATAGGGATGGTTCTCAAGTACCAAATAGGACCACAAGAACCGTCCGAGATCACTGAAAAAGTCCATTTTTGAAAAACAAGAAGGCAATTACCTACTATATGTAGATAACTGCCTTCTTGTATTTATTATATACTGATGAAAATTCATGTTCATTGTTTAAATTAACGACTTTTTCAGTAGTCTCGAACCGTCCCCACGGTCACCCATGGTCTTTTGGTAGAGAGATAATTGACTTAAACAAGTCTCCGTCGACTTGGATGGTGAATTTACCTTTTTGGATGTCGATGAGGCTTTCAGCGATGGATAGTCCTAGTCCGCTGCCTTGACTGGTTCTGGATTCGTCGCCTCTTTTAAAACGCTCCATTAGTTCGTTTGCTGAAATATTTAACTCGTAAGCAGAAATGTTCTTGAAGGTGAGTAGTACTTCGGCTCCCAAATCTTCGACATCAATGTACACCCGTGACCCTTGTAGCGCATATTTAAAAATATTGGATAAGACGTTCTCGATGGACCTCCAGAGCAATTTCCCATCAGCTGCTACATATACCTTTTCCTTAGGATAATTGAACTTAAAAGCTAAACCAGAGTCTTCAATTTTATCACCGACCTCGCCAAGCCCTTGTGTGATTAAGGAGACAATATCGATACGCTCCAATTGAACTGGAATACTTCCGCTGGAGGCCTTAGCCGCTTCAAATAAATCATCGGTCAGAATCTTTAACCTTTTCGATTTTTGATCCAGTACTTCGACATATTCCTCTGCTTTTGATGAAAGCTCTTCTTTTTTCAATAAATCAACATAGGTAATAATCGAAGTGAGTGGTGTCCTGATATCATGAGATACGTTGGTGATGAGCTCGGTTTTTAACCGCTCACTTTTCAGTTCGCTATCAACGGCCTTATTCAACCCATCGGTGATGCTATTGATATTAGCCGCAAGTTTTGCGAACTCTCCCTTTCCGCCAACATCGATGCTATGATGAATATCTCCATCTTTTATCCTCTCTACCCCTTCTTTAATCGCCTGGAATGACTTGACTCTCTTAAAAGCAACCCATGCGGCCAGACCCAAGGTTACCGGGAACATAAAAAACGTTGCCGCAACCAATAACGGATACCCGATGACAATCAATACCGTCTTGACCCCAACATTTCCGCTATCATAAACATTTTTAATAAATTGAAAGAGCCTATAGAATATTCGATAAATCAACGTATGCGTGAAGAAGGTTTTATTCTTGAAATGCTTCACGAGCGATAGAATCAGCAGAAATACTGCTGCCGCAAACGGGACCGTAATCGGAATCACCATGTTTTCGATGTTAGGGGAAGCGAACTCCTCTAACAAAATCACCCAAAAACACACTAAGCCTATACCTAGCAGGATAGTCAAATCAACATACAATCTATCAACTGCATGCATATGCAACTCTTTATCCTTTAATGATTTTCTGCCGATCACGAGCACAAGATACACAAACGAAAGGATAAATCCTGCTAAGAACGCTAATAATCTATAAAAAACAGCCTTAATAATGACTTTATTTTCTTTCCATTCTTCTATTTTTTCATTTAAAAATTCCTTTGTAAAAGCAACCGAAACAACATGGTTTTCCTGATCCAACTCATCTATTCTGTCTGTAATCCAATAGAAATGTTCATTCTCTCTTATTTCTTTTGGATAGATCTCTCTTTTATATTCCTCAAACATCATATAGGAAGGATACGTTTCAAACATTTCTCTTCCTGTCGTTGTATTGGTATACTCATTCACACCATCACTTGCATAATAAAGTGGTGCCTTAACCTCTTCTAGGCTCTGCAATAGTAAATGGTATTCTCTTAAATCACTCTTTATTAGCCTATCCTTCACCTGCTCGATTTTATCGGCATATTCGGATTTAAACTTTTCATAGTTTTCCGCTTCACTAGCATTTGGATTGTAACTTTTGGATTGAGACGAAAAATCGAAATATAAGGGCTCCACTTCGGCTCTAACTTCTTCCTCCGTTATACTCCCGCCATTTAGTATATGTTCCTCACTCTTATACTCCCCAAGCAGTCTCGTTAGATTGCTAACAATCCTCTCCGTTTCCTGCACATATGCCTTACTTAAAAAATAGTCTTCTTCAAAAACGATACCAAGATTGCCATCATTAACTACCTCAACATCTACAAATGCTTTGACGACACCTGTAAAACAGGTAATCATGATCATAAAAACAATGATTTTTGTTGTAATCGAGTGACTATATTTTTTCCACTTTATATCCAACTCCCCACACCACCTTCAAATATTTTGGCTCTTTCGGATTGATCTCGATTTTCTCTCTAATTTTTCTGATATGTACGGTCACTGTATTTTCCGGGCTAAACGCCGCTTCATTCCATACCTTCTCATAAATTTCCTCGATGGAAAAAACCCTTCCAGCGTTAGCTGTCAAAAGCTTTACAATCTTATACTGTACCGGTGTAAGGTGTACCGCTTCACCATCGACGGTGATTGTTTTACTTTCATCATCAACCATAAGTCCCCCCGTTTGATAAACATGACTCTTGGTTTCAAGCCCTCCAAAAGTGGTATATCTCCGCAGCTGTGACTTCACTCTGGCGATGAGCTCTAATGGATTAAACGGCTTGGTGATATAGTCATCCGCTCCAATATTTAATCCTAAAATTTTGTCGTAATCCTCAGATTTGGCCGAAAGCATGATCACTGGAATTTTATTATCCTCTCGAATCTTCATGGTGGCCCGAATTCCATCCATCCTTGGCATCATGATATCCATGATAATAAGATGAATCTCCTGTTGATCAATGATGTCGATGGCCTCCATGCCGTCAAAAGCCTTAAATACTCGATACCCTTCATTTTCCAAATAAATCCCAATTGCATCCACAATCGCCTTATCATCATCACAAACCAATACGTTCATGAATCCTATCTCCCCTTTTTTGCTTCTAAAATCATCATACCCATCAAATCTTAACAAACGCTATATGTAAATCTTAAGATTTTCTTAGCTTTAAAGAAAGCCTGGACACAATTTCGCTCCATAGAAAAGAGACTGACGCTAGTGCCAGCCTCTTAATCCTAATGGTTTAACTAATTGATTTCAGACAAAAAAATCGAAGGGAGACGGCTTTATTCGTCTCCCCCATTTTTCGTATCCTTCTTTTAAGGAGACCGTAATAGGTCCGCCAGATTAATCACAGAAAGCAAATGCACCAATAATGATTAATAAAATAAACAACACGATTATAATGATAAAAGGATCGCAACCACGTGTTTGAACACATGGAGAACCATAGCCGTAATGCATTTGAGCCTGGGGTAGTACATTAGCCCCCATAGTATAGGACGGAATCATATTATCCATCGTAACACTTCCTTTCATTTGCGTAGAGCTGATAAGCCAATACACGATATCATATACACGCCAAAGGAAATTTGAGCCCGTCTAGATAAAAAAATATGGGTGCATGATGTTAGGAACGAAGTAGATGGCGGATGATTATAGAAAAGACCCTCCTGAAAAAAGAGGGTCTTACTCAGGATTGAATATGATTTGAGAAAATGGAAAATACTTTATGCATAATGAATAATAAACCGGATAGGGGTTCTGAACATGCTGATGGAGCATTTAATTCTGGTTGCCATGTGGCTTTTTGGCTTTGTTGGCTTGATTCTGTTTATTCCACGCAAAGATCGTCGCAAGGGATTCTTGGCATTCTTACTATTTCAAGGCATCATTTGGCTTTGCGATATGCCTGCTTTTAAATTTGATTTATTAAGGGCACCTATACGAGAGTTACCAAAAGCGACGGATCTCCCTCTTACCATCGATTATTTTTTTTACCCGGTATTGTTTGCGATATTTTACGTACATAGACCAGTAAAGGGCAGTCTATGGTCGAGATTTACCTATTTTCTTGTTTGGATTTCTGGCAGCGCTTTGTTTGATATTGTTATCGAAAGATATACAGATTTAATAGAATATGAATTCTTGAAGTGGTATGGAATGTGGATTTACATGGGGTTTCTCTTTTACGTAAGCAAAGTCTGCTGTAATTGGTTCTATAAGGACAAATCCCTTTTTCATGCGGAGCGGTGGGAAACCAATGAGAATTGAATGGTGGATTCTACTATCTGTGTATGTATTGGCAACAGGAATTCTTTTTTTCATACCTAAAAATAAACTTCGACTTGCGGTAGTGGCTTTTTTGGCCCAACAGGTCATTACGTTTCTTACAGGTTTAGTGGTCGTAGAGTGGGGACTGCTTGAATATCCTGTTAGATTTTTTCCTACGGTCAACCGTACGAGCTTCACGTTTGAGTATTATGCTTTTCCAGTTATATGCGCCGCCTTTAATGTCTGGTATCCCAACCATCGAAGTACGCTTATTCAATGGGGGTATTACGTTGGATTTAGCACCGTTTTAACTATCGCTGAAGTGATAATCGAAAAATACACCGACCTCATCACCTACCTACACTGGGAATGGTATATCAGTTGGATTACAATAGGTCTTGCGTTATATCTAGGACGTCTATTCTGTGTCTGGTTCTTCAAGGGGTGACCATGAGGGCGGTTCTCATGGTCTTTTCTATGTTTAGTGAGACCACTAGAACCGTCCCCACGGTCACATTACCAGGAAACAACAATCCATTCATCTTGTTTTTCGATTGAATAGTCATCGCCAAATTCTTGCGGTCCTATCAATTGAATGCTTTCTCCCGTTTGAGCCACGAGATTGATACTTTTGATAAGTTTCTCTGCAGATTCCCCTTTGTCTGCCATCAAATCACATAGAATATCGATATGGTTTTGCGTAGCACTCGCAACCCCCGTACTCATACCGACGAGCACCTCTTCCTCTTTCACAATCGCAAAAACATCAGAATACGGAATCGCATAAAGTGCTGCCCCATGTTTCTCCGCGACATTTGTCCAATCTTGAAATTTTTCATCTTCCATCAAATTAATATATTTCTCTTCTCCGATTATTATAAAATCCTCATCATAAATTTCTTGCTTTTCATCCACTAGGGGTTCAGGTGATAGGGTTTGAATTTCATTTTCCTCTACTTTTACCGTCTCAGAAGTAAGTAAACTTTGCGTTTCGACATTGCTATTATTTTCACTGCTTATCAGTTGAATATCTTGATTACTCTCTATCCATTCATTTTCAGTAATCAACTGAGTTGGTTCCAAGGTAATCGTTTGTGGAGATAATTCATCGGTAGTATCTACCTTTCTCTGAGAAACATCCTCAGAAGAACATGCAGCCATTAACATCAAAAAAGTAATCAAAATTAAACCCTGCTTCATCTTTCATTACCTCCCAAAATCATCTCTACTATATAAACGTTTTAAAATTGGAAATGTTCCCTATTTTCTTAAAAATAGTCCAATAGTTACAGTGCAGAAATTTCTAATCTCTTTTTTAATACCCGCATCTCCATTGAACTAAACCACCAATTTTCGTGGACTTATAAACCAGCTTAGAGAGGGGAACATAACGTTGATTCAATAGGCGAATCCTGAAAATTTTTTACTTTCAGAATAGTCACGTAAATGTTACTATTAAATCATTAATAGAATAGATAGAGACGCAAGGTCACAGTTCTAACAAGATACTATACATTGGCTGAATTACCAGCTTAATCATTCAAAGGGAGTGTTTTATTTGAAATTCAAATCCATCCTTTGTTTCTTTCGCAGACGACATAAGTACAGCTATTACACTAGTAAATGCATCAGATGTGGAAAAATTAGTAAATCCTTGTGACCAAAGGGACGGTTCTGTACTGACCCCCAAAAGTTAGAGTGAAATTCTGACTTTTGGGGTGTTTTTTATGGGCAAATATAGTGATGAATTTAAACTTTTGGTGGTAAGAGAATATTTGGAAGGAAAACTAGGATATAGAGCACTCGCCAAGAAACATGGGATTAAGGCGAAATCATCCATTGACCGATGGGTGAAAGTTTATGAGAAGTTCGGTCAGAAAGGGATAACGAGTAAGAAGCATCCTGAAACTTATCCTGTTCAATTAAAGCTCGATGTATTAAGCTTTATAAAAAGAACAGGTTCTTCAGAAACTGATGCAGCCCTTCACTTTGGGCTAACAAACCCTACAATTATATCCTTATGGAAAAAAGCATTTTCAGAGGATGGGAGCGAAGGCCTGGAAAGACCGAAAGGACGACCGCCCATGACTGATAAAGCTAAGAGTATAAAAGGAAAACAAGTAAAACAGAGCGAAATGGCATACGAACAAAAATTGGAACGAGAGAACGAGCTTCTGCGTTTAGAGGTAGAATACTTAAAAAAGTTGCGAGCTTTTCAGATGGATCCGAAGGGCTATCTCGAAAAGCACAAGCAGCGTTATCATTCGAACTCAAAGAAACCTTCAAACTAAAAGATGTTTTACAAATAGTCGGCATTCCCGAATCCTCCTATCATTATCATATAAAAATAATGAATAAGGAGAATCCGGACCTTGATCTAGAGAAACTTATTCAATCCATTTTCCAAAAACATAACGGAAATTATGGTTATCGTCGTATTCAACTAGAATTGCAAAACCGTGGGGTTGAAGTGAATCATAAGAAGGTGCAGCGCATCATGAAAAAACTCGGACTCAAAGGTGATAAATTCAGATTAAAATCACGCAAGTTCAGTTCATATAAGGGTTCAATTGGAACTGTTGCCAAGAACCTTATCAATCGCCGTTTTAAAACAAATGTGTGTCACCAAAAATTAACCACAGATATTACTGAGTTCAAGTGTTCAGATGGAGTAAAACTGTATCTAAATCCAATTATGGATATGTTTAATGGAGAAATTCTATCGTTCGGGATAGGGAAGCGTCCAACCTTAGAACTAGCTCTCACTCCCCTTGAGGAAGCATTAGAAATAGTAAGAGATTCAAAGTATAGAACAACTATACATTCTGATCAAGGGTGGCACTATCAACATAATAAATGGGTGAAAACGCTCAAGAAAAATAAGGTATTCCAGAGTATGTCACGTAAAGGAAACTGTCTAGATAATTCTCCCATGGAGAACTTTTTCGGGTTACTAAAACAAGAAATGTATCATGGGGAACCAAGGTGCTCTTTTGAGGAGTTAAAAAAGCGAATTGAAGAGTATATCTATTATTATAATAACGAGCGCATAAAGCAAAAATTGGCAGGCATGAGCCCGGTTCAATACCGTACCCATACCAGCCAATTGGCTGCTTAAAATAAAACTCTAACTTTCGGGGGTCACATCATTCTCCCGGTCTTTTTTTTTCACAAAGACCACAAAAACATTTCCCACGGTCACGTCCTGAGTACTAATTCCTCGATTAATTTGATAAGGAAAGGGTATTATTAAATTGAGGTGAAAAAATGAAAGTTACTCTTACTATAGACGCAAAGCAACAGCTTATAAATGTGCTGGGAGAAAATTCAACTGTTAAACTCAATCAAATCCGAACTACTGGCTGAGGGGCCACGTATATGTACGAACTTGCTCAGGTTGAGCAGATAAATGATGAAGAAATATTTAAAGTCGAAGCCATTACCATCCTAATCGACCCATTGGTGATTAGCCATCTAGATGGAGATATCGTAATCGACCATAAGAAGAATTATGGATTCATTCTTAAAAATAATTATGAAATCTTAACTTTTGGAATGAAATTAAATAAAAAATTTTAATAACAGGAAAAGCCACTGGTTTCAAATTCTGAAACAGTGGCTTTTTCGCTCAACACGTTCAACGTGGAGGGTTCTTGTGGTACTTATCATTAGCGATAAACACAAGAACCGTCCCCACGGTCTTCACAGTCTTTTTCACTTATCTTTCTACTAATTCTAGCTTTTCACCATTCGGACCTTCGAAAAAGGCAATTTGGACTGTACCGTTTAAAATGCTTCGAGGTTCTTCATCTACTAATTTGACACCCGCTTCTTTAAAGCGTACGAGCTCCGCTTCAATGTTTTCAACCGTAAAAGCCAAGTGATTCACGATTCCTTCGTTTTCAACCGGACCTCCGTAGATAAGTTCAACCTCAACACTCGGCTGCTCTGGAAAAAATAAAAAAGCAAGCTCAATACTGTCATTTAACCACTCTCTATTTCTTAACTCTAAACCGAGGATGTTTTGATAGAACGCCAAAGACTCGTCCATATCCTTAACCATAATCCCCACATGTTCCATTTTCATAATGCATTCCTCCTAATGTAAAAGTGCCATAGGGACGGTTCCTACGAATCACCCAATTTACTACCAAATACTAACCGCCGACTACATTTTTTCGTGATCGCTGCCCCAGCTAAAAATTCTTATCTACTAAGAAACCCGAAGAAAAAAAGACCAGCAGAACCGTCCACACGGTTCACCCCAGCACTAATTTCTCAATAGCATAGGCCACACCATTCTCATTATTGGACAATGTATGGAATTGAGCCACTTCTTTCACAACTGATACTGCATTGGCCATTGCCACTCCACATCCAGCATACTCAACCATACTTAAATCATTTTCGCCATCGCCGATACAGATGACCTCTTCCTGCTTAATCGAAAGTTTTTCGGCAAGTAGTCTTACTGCATTTCCTTTGCTGACACTTGGGTCAAGGATTTCCAGGAAGAACGGAGTACTTTTAACAAACGTATATTTATCCCAGAATGATTCAGGTATGTTTGCAATGGTCGTATCTAAACGTTCCGGTTCATCAATAAACATGACCTTCGGAATCAGCATGTCCTTTTGCACTTCATCAATTGGCCGATAATGGATAGGAATTTGATTGATATGAGCTTCATGAATGGTGTACCGACTTATCTCTTTATTTGGTGTATAAAGATTTTCTGTATCAAAGAACTGGAACGGAGAATGAAGCTTAAGACTTAATTCATATAGTTCCTTTAAGTTTTCATAGTTTAAGGTAATTTGGGATTCTACATCCTTGGTGTATGTATTTTGCACAAGAGCACCATTAAAGGTAATCACAAAGTCCTCTTCGTCGTTTAACTTCAATTCCTCAATAATCGATTGAACACCAACAATTGGCCTCCCCGTACATATTACCACCTTCACACCTTTAGCCTTAGCAGCTTGAATGGCATCATTTACTTCCTTAGTAATTTCCTTTCGATCATTCATCAGCGTTCCATCTATATCGATAGCGATTAATTTATACAACTCTGCTCCTCCTGTTCTGTATCCAGGGTGTCCATGGGGACGGTTCTCCCGGTCATTTAAACAAAAACATGACCACAAGAACCGTCCCTCCGGTTCCTCGCTTCCCTTCTATACTACAAGAAGCCAAATTAATAATCCAGATTGGTTATTGGGAAATCATCTAAAGTAATACAAAAAATCAGATTTAAAAAATGAGAATTGCTTCCTCTATTTACATTGCGGGAATAATAGAAGACCAATTAAAAAACTCCCTTTTGCCAAAATTGCAAAAGGGAGTTTCTAGTTAATTATGCATTTTTTGCCCTTCTAGTAAGGAGCAGGGCAAGACCAAATGCGACTAATGTGAATCCTGCAGCCAACCCATTATAGAGGTTAGAAGCTGTATTCGGAAGATTGTTACCCGTCTGTCCGGTTGTTTCATGGACACCCACAGTTTCCCAGTCTGGAAATTTGAGAAAGCTGTTATTATTAAGTTAAATAATATGTGTAGAACTGTTCCTTCACATGAGCATTTGTATCTAATCAAATTAAAGGAAGGATCTCATCCATGTGCAAGAAACCCCTTCCATTACAGTGTTTTAATAGCCCAAATAACCCGTTAACACTAAATCATTACTCGACAATTTTCTTAGTGCACAAAACAAACAAACGCTTCATTAACAAAACGTAATGCAATTTTAAACAAACGTTTAGTTAACTTGAATTCTACTAATCAAACGTTTGATTAAATAGCGCAAGAACACTTTGATATATGAGTTTTTGCATAATATTAAGAGAGGAACTTGTCGGAAAAAAGGTATAACATTTTTGATGGCTCTCCAAAACTGACAATAGAAACTAACAAACGATACAACCTGACAAACTTCTATTATTTTGAATACCATCTAGACGTTTGATTAAAAGTTCCCTAAACCCTTTTGAAAAAAGAACTTTTACCTGTTTTCTTGGAAATATCATGTCGATGAAAAATCTCTTACTTCTTGTTATAAAGCTTTCGGTCACCATAAACACTACGTTAAAAAGCCATCAGGACCGTCTCACTGGAAATCAAAGCTCCTTCATATAAACCGCTGTCTGCGAATGTGTCCTCATTCCCACTTGTTGATATAAACGATTAGCATTAGTTAGGCTATCGCTGTCGACATACAAAAGAATCGTTTTTTGATTAAGCTGGTAAGCGGTCTCAAAGGTATGCAGCAGCAACGCTCTACCGATTCCATGCTTTCTATATTCACGCTTTACGCCCACTAAATCAATAAATAATCCATCCTCCTGCATCCTGCTCATGAGGAATCCAACAGGCATAGAATCCTTCCATACAAGAAACCAAAGACTTGGATCATAACCGTCTCCCTTTTTTTGAGTAATCCATGTGGTAAAGTCTTTCTTGGTGTATCCCCATGTATCCTGGAAAGTTTCATCATAAATCGTGAATATTGCTTCTTCATCTTGATCGGGTTGAAAAGTTCGTAACGTTATCCCCTCTGGTAATGGCTGCTGATTTGGCTGCTCTTCTAACTGAATTTTCATTCGTTCATATAGCCTGCTAAATTGATATCCCCTATCCTCAACCAATTTTCTAGCAGCAGTATTGGAAAAAGAAAGTTGGATCATTAACGTTTGCTTACCAGCTTTCCCTTTCGCTAGGGCATTGGCCCGCTCCTCCACCTTCTTTAATAAAAGCGAACCAATCCCCTGATTTTTAGACTGTGGGTGGACAAATACGCAAGTATCCATTCTGTTAGCCCCTGTTACCTCAACAAAACCATACCCAAGGATTTCATTCGTCGCCGAAACGGCAATCCATGCATCAGTTTCAATGGGAATAGAATTCCACATATCCAGTACATCGGACAAGTTAATATCCGGTTCCCCGATGTCCTCGATATCACACAATGCCACCAAATCCGTAATAGCTTGGGCATCTTCTACTGTTGGATGTTTAATCATAAAATTTTGTTCTTTTTCCATCTAGTTCTCTCTCCCTTAATCCTGGAACCGCGGGGACGGTTCTCATGGTCTTTTTAGTTAGCTGTGACCACAAGAACCGTCCCCATGGACACACTAATGTTCAAGAATATACTCAAAATCATTCACTGTATAAAACGGATAGATGGCGTACCGAGGGATTTCGAGTATATGCTGGGATGGATTTACGTATCCCGGCTCTACGGTAAAGCCCATTTTAATATTCAATTCTTTTAGAATATCTAAGGTAGTTGTCGTGTACTCTCCATAGGGTGCGGCAAAGGCCATTGAATGACCGATCCATTCATTGGCTTTGATAAGATTTTCTTTTACTTTCGCCCGATCATAGGCTTCTACATACGACACTCCATCATCATTCCTATCGTGAAAGGAATGTGTATGGTTTCCATAATCAAAGACATCACTGGCTTCTTTCAATTCCTCAATACTGGCATATTGGAGAAAGGCAGAGTCATAGTCAACGGTTCGATTTGTAATGAGTCCCGTAATGATGAAATCAACAGCATAAAAACCATGCTTTTTCAAAACAGGATACGCAAATTCAAACACGTTCTTAAAGCCATCATCAAATGTAATTAGTACACTTTTGGCTGGAACCTTTTTCTGGTTGGTCATAAACCCTTCAAACTCTTTTAACGATAAAACCGTATAATTTTCATCCTTCAAATAGTCCATTTGCTTGGTAAACTCTTCGAGCGTCAAGACCATTTCATTGATATCGCCATCTTCTGTAAAATGATGTTTTTTCAACTGGCTCTCCGGAATAATTTGGTGATACATGAGGACCGGTACGTTGTCGGCATACTCCGGAGCAGAAGAAAAATCACGATTAACCGTTAGAAGAGCTGTGTTCATATCACTTAATGACTGTTTGGCTGCCACAGGCGGCAGAGCGAAGTTGAGAACATAATCGTAAAGTAGATAACAAAGAGGGCCGAAAATAGCTAAGAAAAAGACGGTAAATAATAGATTGGAGACCGCATATTTCTTCATTTCCTTACCCCCCGAGTGTATCTTTAACACTTGCTTTTACCCCGATATCAAGCATAATTGGCTCCCCAATTCGCTCTGAACGGCTCCATCCATCTTTATCAAAGAAATAGAGGATGGTTCCAATCGTTACAAAAAACAATCCTGTGATTCGATAGAAAATCACTTCAACCGGAAGAAATACAATCAATGTAATAAAGTCTCTTAAACTATAAAAATGCCCAAATCTTCTGGAAACTAACAGCGTAGCAATATCCTGCATAATGGCCAATACAATCGACATAAGTAAGAGAATGAGGGATAGTTTCAAGTGGCTCATCGTGGCAAGAACGATAATGGGAACCATTAGGGTTGGATAAGCAGACACCGTTCCGAGTAAAAAAGAATCTACTAATAAATAAGTGGATACCTTGAAATTCATTTTTCGATAAAATGACTTTCGGTAGGTAATGACGCAGTCGATAAACGCTTTTTGCCAACGGATTCGCTGCCTGTATAAATTCTTGAAGCTTGCAGGACATTCCGTATAGCAAAAGGCTTCAGGCACAAAAACAATCCGTTTTCCTTTTAAAACAGTCCCGATTAATTCTTGGATTCTGAGGGTAATGTCCATATCTTCGCCCACCGTTTTTCGGTAGCCTTTTGCTTGAATCAATATATTTCTTCGAAAAGCTCCAAATGCCCCAGCGATGACCGTCATCGAGCCAATCCTTGATTGGGTGGTTTTATGTAAATAAAACGCGCTCAAATATTGAACGACTTGATAGCGAATCAGGCCAGGCAGTTTAAAACAAGGAATTAATTTCTGCCCACTGCGTTTAAATCCTTGGACAATGTTCACCAATCCACCAGCCGCTACGACAGACTCATCGGTAAACGTCAGGTTCATTTCGTTTAATGAATTAGGCTCAAGAATGCTATCTGCATCAAGCGTAATCACGATTTCATTCTTGGCAAAATCGATTCCAGCATTTAGTGCATCGGCCTTTCCGCCATTTTCTTTATCCACCACCCAAATATAAGGATAGATTTCCGACTGGTAAACCTCCCTTACCTCTCCATGTTTCAGCACTCCCTCTTTTGGCCTTGAGGTTTTCGCAAGATTAAGGTGTTTATGCAAAGTTTCAAGTGTGTCATCGGTGGAGCCATCATTGATAAACAGAATCTCTAAATCCGTGTAATTCACATGGAGAATACCCATCAGACAGTTTTCAATTACAAGTGTCTCGTTATAGGCAGGAATCAAAATGCTAATTCCCTTCTCTTTTGTTGGATAATCTCTCTTTTGCGCTCTGCTTGTATAAAGTGGAATAAAAATATAGAGGGTATGGAATACAATAAAAAGGCAGAATAGCGTCATCGTGATTGTTAACATCATAGAATCTTCCTCCAACTTTTTCGAAAGGGTCTTGCGAAGTATAATAAAGAGTCTGGGAGTTTTTTGTGCTCTCATTCACATTCAACCGTTCGAAAAAACGAACAAGCTGTTCAAAAAAATTTACCCTCCCTCTCCATTTCCCTTATAAACCCTTACATAGTCTATTTCAAAACTGACAGGAAAAAACGTCGTTTGGTCTGGAGATCCTGGCCAATTGCCCCCAACCGCTGTATTGAGGTATAAATACATTTTTTCACTTGGAATGTTTCGATTTATTGTGAATCTCTCGATATCATCAATCAACCACGTAATCGAATCCGGGGTCCACTCGATACTAAAGGTATGAAAATCCTTAGAGAAATCCGGACCTTTAAAGGTATCTGAAACACTTTTTAACTTTCCGTCCTCACCTAACCAATGGGAAACCATCCAAATCTGATCCGGCTGGTGACCCAGCATTTCCAAGATATCGATTTCGGGAAGCCATGTGTTTTCCTTATCTGGCATCATCCAAAAGGCCGGAAACATCCCTTGACCTGCTGGAAGCTTAGCCCGCATTTCCGCTTTTCCATACAAAAAGGCAAATTTACCTTGTGTATGGACAGCCCCAGATGTGTAGTCCTTCCCTTTAAACAGTTCCTTTTTACTGATCAACTTTAAAACGCCATCCTCGACTTTTACATTATTGGGCGAATAGTATTGGAGTTCATTATTTTTCTCAGCTGCCCAATCTTCTAGATTCCACTTGCTGGAATCTAGGCAATTACCTTCAAATTCATCCTGCCAAACTAAAACCCACCCGTCTTGAGTAACAGTTGTTTCTTTGTTAAAATCTTCTTCCACACAATCCCCCTCATCATTCCTTGTTAGGTTGGTCTCCATCGGGCTTTGAGCGGTCGGCTCATTTGGAGGTTCAAAGTTTTGGTTTTCATTTGTAGTAGAAACGTAATAAAAATAGACCAGGCCTAATATACTAGAAAGGGTTATAAGGACCAAAAGAAATTTATAAAATATTTTCATAAATCCTCTTCTCTCTCCAAAAATTAATTGACACAACGCACCCATTGCTCTAAATACAGGTACCTAAAAGCCAGTATATGTTGTTGGTGACTAGAAAAGAACTATGGGACCGGGACCTTGGGGACAGTTCTCATGGTCATTTTTTGGTTAGTTCTGACCACAAGAACCGTCCCCTTGGTCACAAAAAAAAGGTAACTACCAATAATGAAATTGGAAGTTACCTTATTTAAATGATTTATGAACATGACCGCGGGGACGGTTCTCACGGTCATTTTTGGTTAGCTCTTCTACTAATACCAAAAAGGCATCAGAACCTTCCCCATGGTCTCAGTCTCACGAATTGTAGTTTAATTATAGACAATTGTGATAGTTTTCACTATAGTAGTTTAAAAAAGCGCAGGTGAATAAACTATGTACCTAATGGATTATCATCATCACACTAATCATTCCTTTGATTCGAAAGCGATTATGGCGGAAGTATGTAAAAAAGCAATCGAGAATCAAATCCATGAAATTTGCTTCACCGAGCATTTCTCCGTTAATCCCCTTGCTCCGACTTACGGGCACATGGTGTTCGAAAACTATTTAGGCGATATTCGCTCCTGTCAGGAACAATTTCAAAGCCATCTAACCGTTAAAGCTGGAATTGAACTTTGTGAGCCACATCTATTAAAAGAACAATATGTTGAAACACTAAAACCTCTAGATCTAGATTTCATCCTAGGTTCTGTTCATAACCTCAACAACCAGAAGCTTCGTCTGGCCCTTAAAGAGGATCATTCAACCGCAAATGAGCGGTATTTTACTGAACTCTATCATATGGTATCCACAGCGGATATAAATGTGATAGCCCATTTCGATTTAATGAAACGATATGCCTATAATGAAAATGGTCTATATGATTTTCGACAATACCAAGAAATAATCGAACAAATACTGAAAAAGGCAATTGATAGAAATATAGGAATGGAGATTAATACTTCTGGACTTAGATCGGGATTGAGCCAAACATTACCCTCCATCGAAATCATCCAATTGTATAAAGAGCTAGGCGGAGAAATTTTGACGATTGGTTCAGACTCCCATACGGTTGAGACTGTTGGTGCCAACCTCACAGATGCACTTACTTTAGCAAAGGATTGTGGATTTAACTATATTTATAAATTTGAGAAAAGAAGGCCGATAGCAGTGAAAATATAAAAAGTGCCGTGGGGATGGCTCGTTTTTGGGGTTGTGTCACAAACCAATAATTAGTTTTAGTTCAATGATCATTACCAAAGCCACCAGAACCGTCCCCCCGGCTCCTTCTTTCTTATTTGTAAATATTCAATTTTATGTTTGAAAACTGCTGGGGGATATAAAATTTATTATGCATGATTGGAGAATCTTCATTATCATAAAGGCTTTCTAATAGTAAAAAGCATTCGTTTTGGCCGATTAATTCTTCATTCTTATCGGCTAAATTGACGGTATGAGTATATTTTATTTCCATTTCACCATGGTTGGCATTCGCATACACATGATTTTCTAGAAAATTAAGCAGCTCCTCCTCATTATTTATGTCCAAGGATAAACTTTCTACTGTTTCCATAGACATAAACGTGAACGCATACGCTACCAACTCTTTTTCCTTTCGATACAATCGTTCAAACGCAACCACTTTAGACGAGTCTCTCTTTAAAATTTGTTTCGTATATTCCGTATCCTCATCGATTCGATAATGTGTATCGATTCGGTCAAAAGTGTTAATATGACACTTATGCATAGGATTCGTTAATTTTTCTAAATGAACTTCCTCATGTTTGCTAACTGAATTAACCACAAAATTTCCTTTTCCGCGTATATTACGTACAATTCCATCATCCTGCAAAAGAGCAAGCGCTTGTCGTAAAGTTGCCCGGCTAATCCCTAGTCTGCTTGCTAAATCTGGTTCTGATGGAAGTCTAGTGTCTACGGGAAATACTCCCATCTTGATTTGGAGAAGGAGCTCGTCATAAACATTTATATAGAGCGGTCTTTTCAATTGCGCAAGTTTATTTGTATTCATTCAGTCCGCTTCCTTTTCAGAAATATTTAACAAAACCCCCAAAAAACATTTTTGGGGGTTTTCATTATCGTAACATATTATTTTAGGAATGGTAAGAATGAATCACCATATTCCGGCATATTCACATCGAAATTATCGGCGATTGTTGCCCCAATATCAGCAAATGTATCATTTTCAGGTAATTTGCCAGAGTCCTTAAATAGTTTCGAATACACCAATACAGGAATAAATTCACGCGTATGGTCTGTACCAGCAAACGTTGGATCATTGCCATGGTCAGCCGTTATGATTAATAAATCATCCTCTTGGAGTGAATCCAATACTTCGGCTAAACGTTGGTCAAATGCTTCTAATGCTTTTCCATAGCCCTCTGGGTCACGGCGATGGCCATATAACGCATCAAAATCGACTAAATTCAAGAAACTCATCCCTGTGAAATCCTTCTTTATGACGTCGAGCAATTTGTCCATTCCATCCATGTTGTCTTTCGTCCGAATGGATTCTGTAACCCCTTCGCCATCAAAAATATCATTAATTTTCCCAATGGCAATCACGTCTAAGCCGCCATCCTGCAGGCTATTCATGACTGTTTTTCCAAATGGTTTTAATGCATAGTCATGACGATTGGAGGTTCTTGTGAAGTTCCCAGGTTCCCCCACATATGGCCTCGCGATAATTCGGCCGATTAAATATTCAGGGTCTTTCGTGATTTCTCGAACCTTTTCACAAATATCATATAGTTCTTCTAGTGGAATAATTTCTTCATGAGCTGCAATTTGCAGAACAGGGTCAGCTGAGGTATAGACGATTAAATCACCTGTTTTCATTTGGTGCTCCCCATATTCATCTATGATTGCTGTCCCGCTTGCAGGTTTATTCGCTACGACTTTACGGCCTGTTATTTCTTCAATCTGTTTAACTAATTTATCAGGGAATCCATTTGGGTAAACATTAAAAGGCTTGTCTATATTCAAACCCATGAGTTCCCAATGCCCTGTCATTGTATCTTTTCCCACTGATTTTTCTTGTAATTTTGTATAATAAGCAAGCGGTTTATCCGCTTTCGGTACACCCAAGATCTCTACAATATTTGATAGTCCTAATTTTGCTAGGTTAGGCGCATTCAATCCATTCATATGTTCTGCAATGTGCAGGAGCGTATGAGATCCGACATCATTAAATTGAGCCGCATCTTTTCCTTCGCCAATCCCTACGGAATCCATGACAATTAAGTGTATTCGTTTGAATTTTTTCAAGCTGCTCGCTTCCCTTGATTTAGAATGTTATTGTCTTTTTTACGGCCAACTAAAGCCCAGAATAAAACAATTGAAAATAGAGCAATGGCTGCAATAATAAGGATAATGGAACCGTAGTTCAATGCTGCTGCATTATCTGTTGTAAAACTCAAAAAGCCAAATTGTAAATCTTTCTTATCAATTAAAAACGCTGAATACGTGAAACCAGCTGACATCGCAATGTTAATGCATAAATTATAGAATCCTAATGCTGTCCCTGCCTTTTCAACTGGAACATTTTTAATGCTTGTATCGATTAATGGCGCATATAACAAGGCAAAGCTACATGAGAATAAAATAAGAGAAATAACAAATACAATAATAGATGAATCTACAAAAATAGCACCCATAAATATGCTAATCGTGATTAAACTCATTGCTAAATAAATACATTGCTTACTATTTAGATATTTTCCTATTTTCCCTGAAAACGCCCCAACTGTTGCGGCTAACAAACACGCAGGTATGAACATCAATGAAACAGAATCCAATTTGATATCATATACAGTCGTTAACAGGAACGAAAGTGTATTTAGCGCATAAGCAGCATAAGTAGAATAAATGATAAATGCCACCATTAATACAGCTAAAAATTGTTTGTTCTTAAAGAATTCAATCGTAATAAATGCATTTTTCTTTTTACTAATATAGAATAAGAACACACAAACAGATGCAACAAAGAGAATAAAAAGTCCCCAATTGAAATAGGACATATACAACATGATAGAAGTAGCCACTGTTGCGATTAAAATGAGTCCGATAAAGTCTACATGATTTTTCTTTGTTTCTTCTTTTGGTAATAATTTAAGAATGAATGGCAATAATAGTAAGCTTAATAAAGGAATTAAAAACAAGTTTTGCCATTGCAGATACGTAGTAACAAATCCGCCTGTTAATATACCAATAACGGTCGCAAGCTGGTAACTGCTTGTACTGAAGCCCAAATACTTTTTTTGGTCTGCTGCACTTGCGTATTTAGCGACAAAAATTAAGTAAAGTGTTTCTGTTGCCCCTAAACCAGCAGATTGGATGATTCTTGAAAAAACGAGTAACCAATAATTATCTGATACAATATAACCAAGTAAAGAACCCGCACAAATCAAAATAATACCGACTACTAGTAAATTTCGTACACTAATCGAGTCAGATAAAGAAGAATAAACAACAGCGCCGATTCCAATAACCAATCCTGCAAGCGTAACTTGCCAGCTTACTGTACTTGCGGATACGCCAAAATATTTTACTAAATCTGGAGAAATAATTTTAAAAGAGTTATCAATAACGAGTGAAAAAATCATTAACAGTAATACGACCGGAACCGTTTTACTTAGGTTAACAACCGGTTTGTTTTCAATTGAACTATGCATGATAGTACCTCCAGTATAATTTGAAACAAAGTTAATTAAGAGCGTTTTCAATATATGGATAATAGCAAGCTTCCTTCACGACAACGAGCCGGGTAGGAGGCTTGTCTTTCATGTTTACTGAATAAAATTAAGCTAATTCTAATGCGATTTCCATCATTTTTGTAAAGGCAGTTTGACGTTCTTCTGTAGAAGTCTGTTCACCTGTAATTAAATGATCGCTAACGGTTAAAATACATAACGCATTTACCCCAGCTTTAATCGCATTCCAATATAGGGATACGGATTCCATTTCAACACTCAAGATCCCCATATCTTGCCATTTCTTAATAGCAGTTGGATCAGCACTGTAGAATACATCGCTTGATAAGATGTTTCCAATGTGAACTTTTTGTCCTTTTTCATCCGCTGCTTTTTTCGCTTTTTCTAAAAGTTCGAAAGAAGCCGTTAATGGAAATTGTCCAGGTAAATTAAATTGTTGGCCAAAGTTGGAATCTGTTGCGGATCCCATTCCTAAAATTACATCATATAAATTAATGTTTTCCTGCATGGCACCACAAGTACCAATTCTGATTAAGTTTTTAACGCCAAAAACATTGATTAATTCCCAAGAATAGATCCCCATACTTGGCGCACCCATTCCAGTACCCATTACGGAAATTTTCTTACCTTTGTACGTGCCTGTATACCCTAACATTCCTCTTACTTCGTTAAAGCACACAACATTTTCTAAAAAGGTTTCGGCAATAAACTTTGCTCGTAAAGGATCCCCCGGTAACAATACCGTCTCAGCAATTTCTACTCCATTTGGTTTAATATGAGGTGTTTCTTTTGTATTGACCATCATTTCATTTGCTCCTTTAGTAGAAGATATTATTTTTATACATGTCTATTTTTTATACAAGTTAAAAATAGCATATCTTTTTATTTCACGCAAGCACTTTCAAAAAATACAATCTAGTAAAATGTGCCACTGGCGTGTGTGCCACGGGAAGTGCCGCAGGGACGATTCTCATGGTTCCTAGAACTGTCACCCAGGCGACTTTGATGTTCCTATTTTCAATAGTATAATGAGGACATTCTTTAAAAGCCACGAGAGAAGGTATTAAAATGTTAAAACAACTAACAAATAAAGTGTTTTATATGCCGCATTATTCAGAAACGGATCGTCCTGCATTGGGGCTAATTTGTGGGGATAATTTTAGTGTCATCGTTGACTCTGGGAATTCACCTTCACATGCACGGGATTTTCTCGAGTTAGTAGATAAAATGAATATAACGCCTGTGAAGTTTGTGGTCCTTACCCACTGGCATTGGGATCATATTTTTGGGATGGAAACAATGGGATACGTAACCATTAGCCATGAGGCGACGAAGAATAAGTTAGAGTATTTGAAAACACTTCAATGGGATGATGCCTCATTAGATGCACGAGTGGAGACAGGGGAAGAAATTGAGTTTTGTCGAGACATGATAAAACGGGAAATGCCTAACCGGGATCATTTGAATTTGAAGGAGCCGGATCTTGCCTTTACCAATAAAATTGAAATTGATTTGGGTGGCGTGACCTGTGTAGTTGAGCATGTTGGAGGTGTCCATGCACAGGATTCTTCTATTATTTACATTCCAGATGAAAAAATTATGTTTTTAGGAGATTGCATTTATCAGGACTTTTATAGTGGCGAATGGAGCTATGACCTAGAGGAACTGGTGATCCTATTAGACAAAATAAAAAAATATGAAGTCGATATGTATGTAACCGGGCACCAAAATCCAAAAACTCGCGAAGAAATGTGGAGTTTCTTTGATGATCTAACAAACATCGGGGAAATCGTGGACAAAGAGGTCTCTCTTGATAAGGCTGTCGCTAGATTTACCGAGGTGCGAGAGGAAAGCCCGAACGAAGAACAACTCGAGTATATTCAAAATTTCGTTAACGGGAACCGGAAGAAATGAAAGGAGGACGGTGTGCCCAGCATACCGTCCTCCTTTACAACGTTACTTTAGTGGGGGTCTGCCCCCACTATCCATGGTTCGTTTATGGTTAGGTATCTCATAAAATGTCATCAGAACCGTCCCCAAGATGCCAAAAGACCAGAAAGAAAAACCAAGGATTTCTCCTTGGCTTTAATACTAGTTATTGAAGTGAATATGTTGCTAATTCCGCTAGTTCATTGTTAACATCCACAACGTCCGGACCCCCGAGAAGGGTAAAATTATGGATACTGCGTTGTTTAATGATATTTTCAATTGGTGTATAAACATTATCTGGTTTCACTAATAATAGCGAGGTGTTTCTCTTTGCCGCGAGTACAGCACCCGTTAATGCATCCGCATAGTTTTCACCTGTTGCAACTAGTGCTTGCTGTTCACCGAAATCAAAAAACTTAATAATTTCTGCAGCCGTTTCATAGCGACTACCGCCTGCAATTTGTTTCACAGTTCCTGGTAGTTGTTCAATTACTACTGCATTCAATGCACCAGATCCACCTATTGCATAGATGGTTGATTTCCCTTTTAATGCTTGCTTCGTAGGCTCTGGTATTTCATTGGCCTTTGATAACAGGATTGGAATTCCGTTTCGAGCAGCATAGGGTGCGACTGCAAGTGCATCTGGAAAGTCAAAGCCCGTAGCGACAATTGCCTTTCCACTTGTAGAACCTAATTCCTTTGCAATTAATTGGGCCGTTTCAAAACGGGTTTTTCCACCAATTCTCTTCACTTCTTTGAGATTCATAGAAACCAACTCATTTTCAACTTCTTGGCTTACCGCTACTATACTTCCTAATATAATCACTCTGTTTGCACCAAGTCTTTTTATTTCTGCTTTCGTTGCAGGTGTTAGTTTTGCCGTTTCCGTCAATAGAATCGGTGCATTATATTTGTAAGCTAGGGGTGCACCTGCTAGTGCATCTGGAAAATCCCTGCCGAAAACAAGAACAACTGTATCAGCGCCATCCTGCCATCCCTCTTTTGAGATTTCAATAGCGGTATCAAAGCGAGTAGTACCAGATACCCTCGATGTAATTGGCTCCAATGCACCAGATGAAACATAGCCTGTTCTTCCATCTGCTAGTTGGATATGGTATCGAACCCAATGGCGGAAAGGTGATTGTAAAGATGTGTCATAAAAAACGGTTTCATCGAGAATCTCAGCTACATGTCTGCTGCTAAGAGGATTATGACCAGCTCCATCTTTGGAGGTTCTTAAATTAGTACCGGCAACCGTGTACACTTTATCGCCTTTTGAGAATAACTGCTTAGACTTGGTTAACGGTCCTGGTACATGATAGTGCAGTTTGTTAAAGATAAGCGTTGTATCCTCATCCTCAGGATCATATTTAAATTCTTCTCTATTAAATGGTAGAGTTTTTAAGGTTATATCATTATTGTCCTCAATAAATGTAAAAACCTCTTCCTGGTAGGCACTTAAATTTCTGCTGCCATCAAGTTTCTTCGTAGGGCTATTCTTTTCCACTACGCCATTGTAGGCCAACACGGCAAAATACCAGTTTTCGATAACATCTCTTGAATTATCATTGATTGTGGGAATGACCCCTCGTCTGCCTAGGTCCCACTTTTCATTTAGAATGTCTAGTCCGATAGTAATATTATATTGAATATCATTCTTCAACCTTTCCTCATCATAGCGAGAACTCTTATCCGTCACTTGCATGATGCCGATCCCGCCATCATTATTCTTATTGAATGTAGGGATCGTCTGCGCGTTATCTTCCCACTGCTGCCAATTCGATTCTCTAAAAGCCACTGCCTTCGCAACTTCCGGAGGTATACCATGAGCAATTGCACTTTCCGTCAACATGACATTAATATCACTACATGTGACTTTAGCACCTGGTTGTGCACACGGATACGTCGATGCCAGTGACAGCGAAGAGACCTTTTCAAAATTTTCAACCGCAAAGGATGATTGCGGAAAAAATGTAGCCACTAACAAAAATACTATTACTATACTAAAAACTTTTCTCATAGCTGCCCCCTAAAAAAAATATTTGCTTATCTACTATTCTAACATCTTCTATCCTAGTATTTCTAGAATTTGGAACCTTCTTTGCTTTTTAAACACAAAAGACGATTCGGCAAGGTGAACGAATCGTCTTATTGGTGCTGTCTTATGCAGCTCTTTAGGTTCAAAATGCTAGTTATCCTTCTTCTCTATATGACGGCGTTTGGTAAAACACCAGCATATGTTAGTCAATCAATTTGTAAATGTCATATTGAGGATATTTATGAACCTTTTAAAAACCTACCCATGGTACAACTTTTAAATCAATGAAAAAAGCAGCAATACATATATGTATCACTGCCTTTTTAGGAGTATTTATTTTTTTGAATTATCGTGTTTTACCACAATATCTTGAGAAGAAATAACATAGTTGCCTGCCTTATCAGAAGCTTTATAAGTAACCGTATAAATGCGATCTCCGCTGCCGTTTCTCTCTGTACGTACTAAAAAGTCTGTATCAGATATTCCAAATTCAGCACCTTGTATATCTTGAGTCGTATTGCCATCACCTTTTCCGTTATCAAGTTGGTTACTTATAATGGATACCAACTCAATTGTGGAAATACCAGATAAATTATCATCTGCTGCAACAAAAGCTTTTATTGGAACTAATTTATGGTTTCGATCAGTTATGACTGAATGATTAAATGAGACATTTAAAGTTGGTACTGACTTGTCTATTTTTACTTCCAAAGAGAAAAAAGCCATCAGAACCGTCCCCACGGTTACCAATCGACACCATTCAGTGGTGACAGGCACCCTACAAGATGCCCTGTTCCTCGATGGCTGTCCGTAACTTTTTAAGAATACGAGCATGAATTTGAGAGATTCGTGATTTGTGTACGTCAAAGATTTTACTTACATCGGTTAAGCTCAAATTCTCAAAATATATTAAGGAAAGGATTTGCTTTTCTCTTTCGGGTAATTCATCGATCAGAGAAGCTAGGATTTTTTTCCGTTCTTTTGCCTCAAGCCATTCATCTTGCTTCTGAAAATAATGATCTTCGATTTGGTGATAATTTGAATTACTCTTATCCATTTCTCCAACAGGTTTGTCCAGTGAATCTTGCTGTATATAGGATATCTGCACTAGAGTCTGCTCATATTCACTTACATCCATTCCTAGGTAATCGCTTATTTCTTGTCGCGTCGGCTTGCGCATGAGGGATTGCTCTACTGTATCTAAGGCTTGTCTAATGACTTTTTCCTTTTTCCGTAACGTCCTTGAAGCAGGATCCGATTGTCTTAAACCATCAAGGATTGCACCTCGTATTCTTTGAACAGCATACGTTTCGAATTTGACACCAAGGTTTGAATCAAACTTCCTGCTTGCATCCCATAATCCCGTCAGCCCAGATGAGAAAAGGTCTTTTTCATCTGCTTGATCGGATAATCTTTTTTTCATTTGCCCCACTACCATCTGAACTAAAGGAATATACTGATCAAGTGTCTCTTCATTACAAACGTTCAAACCACAACCCCCCTCACCTATCATCCAGCAAAAATTCATTTATCAAGAATCCTTGTTAATTTCTTAATAAAACCTTTAATCCCCCCTTGTTCATTTGTTTCTGTCGTCCCTGATACAAATCGTTCCGCTAACCTTTTAATCGTTGCAGCTGCAGAGGAACGAGGAAAAGCAAGGGTAAAAGGTTCTTGTTTTAATACGGCCTGCGTGACAGAAACATCATCTGGAATGGCCCCGAATATCTTAATTTCTTTATTTAAAAACGATTGCACTGCCGATTTAAATTTACCTGCAACCTCCATCCCGACCTTTGGGTTTGAAACACGATTGATGAGAAGCTGAAAGGATAACGACGGTCGTTGACTGTGCAATATTTTCACAACAGAATAGGCATCGGCAATCGAAGTAGGCTCCGGAGTTGTTAGCAGAATCACCTCGTCCGCAGAAAGGTGACATTGCTGGGATTCAAGTGTCAGTCCCGCACCCGTATCAATCAGAATGATATCCGCGTATCCATGAAGTTTCTCCAATTCCCGAAAAAAGTAATTTCTTTCCTCCTCATCTAATTGATGAAGATGGCTAAACCCTGAACCGCCGGCTAAATATTCTAATTGATTCGGACCTTTCTCCAACACATCCCAAATACTTTTTTTCTGACGAATCATATCCATTAAATGAGATTTTGGGGCCATCCCCATTAAAATGTCAATATTGGCCATTCCGATATCAAGGTCAATTAACACGACCTTCTTGCCAAGGGCAACCAGGCTTAGGGCAAAGTTTAAGGCAAAGTTTGACTTTCCAACCCCTCCCTTCCCGCTGGCAATGGTGACAACGCGCGATTGACGCCGAAGGCTGGAGGTGGAATTAGATAGTTTTCTCAACAGATAGGCTTGATCTCTCAGCATGTTCATCCACTCCTAAAATCTTTTTCGCCATAAACGCTGGATCTGGTGTCATGATGTCTTGCGGAACCCCTTGGCCAATACAAAGATATGCTAACGGGTAGGGATAATGGTACAGCATATTAAGAGCGGCCCCATAACAAGTCGTTTCATCCCATTTGGTTAAAATCAGCTTGTCAATCGGGACAGATTTCATCTTCTCTGTAATTTTTTTCATATCCCGCCAGCGGGTGGTCATACTCAAAACCAAATAATTCTCTTGTGGGGCATCAAATCCTAAATAACCATTAATATCTTCAATATATTGATCTTCTAAATAATTGCGGCCGGCACTGTCCATCAGGATCATCTGACATCCCTTCAACCGGTCAATACAAGGCTGAATATCTTCAGGTGTTTGAACAACCTCAATCGGGATGTTCAAGATATTGGCATACGTTTTTAATTGTTCCACTGCACCGATTCGATACGTATCGGCTGTTAACAATCCGACGCGCACACGCCCATGCAGGACGCGGGCAGCTGCTAATTTGGCTAAAGTGGTGGTTTTTCCCACACCTGTCGGACCGACTAATGTAGTCAAATAGGGTGTAGAATCATCTGCCTCTTTGGCCATTCCTTCTGCTATCAGCTGTTCTAAAATGGAGACAAGCGTTTTCTCGATTTCCTCAGCACCCAGTTCCTCGAGCTTTTCTACTCTTAATCTCACTTGTTTCAAGATAAAATCAATCACTTCTTCATCTACTTCTTGATCCTTTAAGCGCTCCACCCATTTTTCTAATGGTTGAAGGATAATGGACGACTGTTGATCGCCGTTGGTCATCGAACGAATAAGGCCTTTTACTTCAGATAACTCCTTCAATAATGCTTCCTG
The DNA here is from genome assembly GCF_023715415.1 of Neobacillus niacini. Classification (GTDB taxonomy): domain Bacteria; phylum Bacillota; class Bacilli; order Bacillales; family Cytobacillaceae; genus Neobacillus; species Neobacillus niacini_C. The sequence goes on along the minus strand of NZ_JAMBOB010000007.1, from coordinate 309,161 downwards.
GGTGAAAACATTGGTTGAAACATCCTCAACAGGCTTTACCTCTTCCTTTAAAGTGGGAGTTTCCTCCTCCCTGTTCGGACCTTCTGCTAAATCGGAGGCAGCCACCACCTCTAGCTTCTTTTTACGTAACATCCCGAAGAAACCTGGTGCATGAACGGACTTTGTTTTTAAAATAATTGCCTCTTTTCCTAAATCCTCCAAAATCATCGGATAGGCTTCCGGAAGGGTATTCACCACATAGGTTTTTATTTTCATAAATTCACCACTCCCACATTTTGTACATCCACATTCGATTCCAGCTCATTGTACGAAAGAATGGGAATATCTGTGAAGTTACGATCGGTTAGCTGCCGAACGTACATGCGAATCCCTGCAGAGGATAGAATCACCGGTCGAATTCCCATTTGCGATGTTTGTTGAATCGTTTCAGTAAAAGAATGAATAATTTTTTGACTAGAATCAGGATCAATCGTAAGGATATCCCCCTGTTCGGTCCGTTGAATGGACTCAGCTAATTTCTTTTCAACCCCGGCTCCCACGAGAATCGCATGAATCACTCCATTTTGAGCATGCTGGGAAGTAAGTTGACGCGCCAGCGCCTGTCTTACATATTCTGTTAGGATTTCTGGGTTTTTCGTATACACAGCATAATCCGCTAACGCTTCAAAGATGGCAGAAAGACTGCGAATCGATACATTCTCTTTTAACAGCTTTTGCAATACTTTTTGGATATCCCCTACCGACATTGCCTGTGGTACGAGTTCTTCAATTAAGGAAGGATAGCTTTCCTTTACATGGTCAATTAATTGTTTCGTTTCTTCTCGTCCTAAGATTTCATGTGCATACTTTCGGATGGTTTCAGATAGATGCGTACTAATAACCGAAGACGGATCGACGACGGTATAGCCAAACAATTCGGCTTGGTCCTTCATCTCTTCATTGACCCATAAGGCCGGAAGCCCAAAGGTCGGTTCCGTCGTTTCAATCCCATCAATTCCGTGTTCTTCATTTCCGGGATTTAACATTAGAAAATGATCCAAGAGAATCTCTCCGTTCGCGACTTCATTTCCTTTAATCTTGATACTATATTGATTCGGCCGCAGCTGGATATTATCTCGAATCCGGATAACAGGAACGACCAATCCCAAATCCATCGCGATTTGGCGGCGAATCGAAACGACTCGATCCAATAAATCTCCGCCTTGATTCACATCGGCTAAGCTAATCAATCCAATACCAAATTCAAATTCAATCGGGTCCTCACGCAGTAAGTTGAATACATTTTCCGGTTTCCGTACCTCTTCCAGTTCTTGTTCGGATTCAAGATTTTCCTTGGCCTCTTCCATTTTCGTCTTGCTTTTCTGCATCGAATACGCACCAAAAGCTAATAATCCGGCAATTCCCCATGTGAGAAAAATTCCGATAGGGGTGACCACTCCTAAGAGAGCAATACATCCTGCCACAATATACAACAACGTCGGATAACGGAGCATCTGCTCGGACAGGTCATCACCAAGATCGCCTTCAGATGCCGCTCGCGTCACCATAATACCGGTTGCGGTTGAAATTAACAGCGCTGGAATTTGGCTGACGAGACCATCCCCTACTGATAAAAGGGTAAAGGTACTAATCGATTCCGAGAAACTCATGCCATGCATGGTCATTCCAATAATGAAACCACCACAAACGTTGATAATGAGGATGATAATCCCCGCAATCGCGTCTCCTTTAACAAATTTACTGGCACCGTCCATCGAACCATAAAAATCAGCTTCTCGCTCGACCTTTTGGCGCCGCATCCGAGCATCTTTTTCACTAATCATTCCTGTATTTAAATCCGCATCAATACTCATTTGTTTACCAGGCATCGCATCTAAGGTAAAACGAGCAGCCACTTCTGCGACACGTTCGGATCCCTTGGTGATGACAATGAACTGGATAATGACTAAGATTAAGAACACGATGAATCCGACAACAGCATTCCCGCCGATAACAAAATCCCCAAAGGCCTCAATGACCTTCCCTGCTTCCGCATTCGATAAAATGGAACGAGTACTAGAAACGTTTAAAGATAAACGAAACAGCGTCGTCAATAAAAGCAGCGAAGGGAAAATCGAGAAGTCAAGCGATTCCTTCGTATTCATGGTAATTAAAAGAATCAAAACGGAAATGGATAAATTCAAGATAAGCAATATATCTAGCATATAGGTCGGTAATGGAATAACCATCATAATGACAATCATGATGACACTCATTAAAACGACCATGTTTTTAAGTTTCATAGTTGTACCCCCGCTACTTGCTTAATGTTCCTTTTACCCTATATACGTAAGCCAATATTTCCGCTACGGCTTTAAAAAGCTCTTCTGGAATCTCTTCGCCAACCTCAACACTGGCATACAAAGCCCTTGCTAGTGGTTTGTTTTCCATAATCACAACACGATGTTCCTTCGCAACTTCCCGCATTTTTAAAGCCAAATAATCGGCCCCCTTGGCCACGACCATCGGCACACTCATCTTCCCCTGTTCATAGGAGATAGCAACGGCAAAATGGGTAGGATTGGTGATGAGCACTTGTGCATTCGGAACCTCCTGCATCATTCGTGACCTCGATTGCTGTCGTTGTTTTTCCTTAATCTTGTGTTTAATTAACGGGTCACCTTCCGTTTTCTTATACTCATCTTTAATATCTTGTTTAGACATTCTTAATTGCTTTGCATGTTCAAACCTTTGATAAAACAGATCCGCAACCCCAATGACCAAATAAATGGCCGAAATCGTAATGCCCAATTTTAATAAAAGGGAGGAAATAAAAGCGATAATGCTCATCGGTTCCATTTCAGACAGCCGCAAAAAGACTCCCCGTTGCTGCCACAAAATCATTCCAGTAATTCCACCAATGACCACTATTTTTAAAATCGACTTAATGAGCTCCACCACAGACTTCAGCGAAAAAATTCGTTTTGTCCCTGCAATGGGATCCATTTTCTTTAAATCCATTTTTAACGTTTCATTAGAGAAAAGAAACCCAACCTGCGCTAGATTGGCCGCGAATGCTGCGAGCCAAGTAACAATGATGATGGGCGCCGCAATGATGACCCCTTCCTTAAGGAAATTTATAAATAAAAGCGGAATTGATTCCTCTGTTACATTCCAAAGTAATAAATCAGATAATCCATATTGAAATAGATCATATAACCGTTTCGAGATCTGCCCTCCTAGGATCAGCAGAACTGAAAACGCTGCTAGCAGGACAATCGCATTCGATAAATCGACACTTTTCGCTACTTGTCCCTTTTTCCGTGCATCCTGCTTTTTTCTCGGTGTGGCTTTTTCCGTTTTTTCACTCATGAGGATACATCCTTTACGATCCTAATATCTTCAATAATTGTTCAAACGAATGAACCATGGTTCTTACAAGCTTTCCAAGAACATAGAAAAATCCTGGCAAAAAGGCATATAGAATGAGGTAATGAACAATCATTTTGATGGGAATCCCGACGACAAAGAGATTCATTTGTGGTGCGGTTTTGGTCAAAATGCCTAAGGCAACATCTACTAAAAATAAGGCTCCAACGATAGGAGCTGCAATTAAAAACGCAAGCCAAAACATCGTCTTCAAGATTTCTAATGCATGAATTACAAAGTTTTCAGAGACCAAGCTTGGTAACCAGGAATCGACGGGAATCCATTCGAAACTGGCGAGTACTCCGTGAATTAGAATATGGTGGCCATTGACCGACAGGAAAAAGACCATCGTAATAATATAAAATAGGCGGCCTGTGATAGGCTCTTGCACACCTGTTTGGGCATTAAACATAGTTGCCATCGCAAAACCACTTTGTAAATCAATAAAACTTCCGGCCAGCTGTACCGCGTACAGCAAAATGGAAGCGAAAAAACCTAAGGCAAGGCCTACCATCGTTTCTTTCAAAATGAGTAAGATAAAGTCTCCATCAAGCTCAAGCGTTTTCTGAGGTTCAATCACGCCGAAGACAAGGATAGAAGTAAAGAAAGCAAATCCCCATTTATAAGGTGCAGGAACTTGCCGGTCCATCCAAAGCGGGGCGGAAACAAAAAAGCTCGTTAACCGGACAAATACTAATAAAAACTGTGGCAAATACTCGAAGATAGGCATCATACTATCCTATAAAACTAGTTAGATTGGAAAAAATATTTTTTGTAAAATCCAACATATGCGATAGCATCCATGGTCCAAAAACAAGCATCCCGACAAAAACCGCAATAATCTTTGGAGCGAACGATAATGTCTGCTCTTGGATCTGGGTTACCGTCTGAAAAATACTTATAATCAGACCAACCACTAAGGCAATCCCCAAAATCGGTGCCAGGATGAGAATCGTCACGTAAATAGAGTTTTGCGCCAGTCCCATAATACTCTCTGGTGTCATAAGTCAACACATCCTTAATTAAAACTTACGAATAATGATTGAACCACTAAATGCCAGCCGTCTACCAAAATAAACAGCAATATTTTAAAAGGCAATGAAATGAGCGAAGGCGGAAGCATCATCATGCCCATCGCCATCAATATACTTGAAACAATCATGTCAATCACAACAAACGGTATAAAAATCAAAAACCCCATTTGGAACGCCGTTTTTAGTTCACTAATTGCAAAGGCTGGAACAAGGGCTGTCAGCGGGATATCATCAATGGATTGGATATTTGTTGCGTTACTATAATCTAGGAAAAGCTTTAAATCACTTTCACGTGTTTGCTTCGCCATAAATTCCTTCATTGGGCTGCTCGCCTTATCAAAAGCCTCACTTTGACTAATCTCCCCTTCTAGAAAGGGCTGAAGCGCCTGTTTATTTACATCCTGAAAGGTTGGCCCCATGATGAAAAAGGTAAGCAAAAGACTCAATCCCATAATGACTTGGTTTGGCGGCATCTGCTGCGTGCCAAGCGCATTTCGAACAAACGCTAAAACAATGGCTATTCTCGTAAAAGAGGTCATTAATAATAGAATACTAGGAGCAACCGATAAGACCGTTAGCAGGAGCAGTAATTTAATCGAAGTTGCCGCTCCAGTATCTGTCTCAGTGTCACCAAAATTAATTTCAACTCCTGGAACAATCGTGCCGGTGGTTTCGGCAAAAACAGAAATATGAAAAAGAAAAAAGAATAATGGCGTCAGAAGAATTACCTTTTTCAGGTCTGCCTCCCCCTATCATGTTAGTCTTCGTTGTGTTTTTGATGGGCTTCGACACCCTTTAGCTGTTGGAAAAGATGCTCATCAAATTTCTCCTGAGCCGTTTTCCGTTTGAAGATCCCTGTGGTCCATTTACTCTTTCCTGCGAAATCAAGCGGCTTAACCGCTACCGTTTCCAAAATGCTGGTTTGTTCGTCACCAGGAGGAATCGCACGAATTAAGTTCACATCGTCACCGACACCCAAAATATATAAGGTATCTCCGACCATCACCATTTGCATCGAGCGATTGTTCCCAAACGAATGACCGCCGAGAGCATGAAAGACTCCGACGCCCTGCTTCGCTTTCTTGGAAACAAATCGTAAAACAAAATACAAGAGCCCTATAATAAGGATAAAGGAACCGAAAAATTGCAAAAGATAAAGCCCCGTGGAGGATTTCGGAGCCGCCGTTAAAGGAGAATCAGCATCACCATCTGCAGGCTGATCATCAGATTTTTTTTGAAAAGTATTATACACATTATCTTCAGCCGCATGAGCTTGTGACAAAGGAGAAACAAAAACGAGCAGACACACAGCTAATAGGACAAGCCATTTATTCCATGGACTCACAGCGTATCTCCGTTTCACTTGATTTTCCTCTCTCTTTCCTGTTTAGACAAAATATCAGTTATGCGAATTGAAAATTGATCATCCAAAACGACGAGCTCACCTGAAGCAATCGACATCTTATTGACTAATACATCAACACTTTCCCCTGCTAGCTTGTCGAGGCTAATAACCGACCCCTTTTTCCATTGCAGAATTTCCCGTACCGTTTTGGAGGTTCTCCCGAGTTCAAATGAGAGCTGGAGAGAGACATCCGTTAATAATTGCAAATGCTTTTTATCTGGTGCAACCGCTGATGATTCCGTAAGCGGAGAAAACTGAACAGATTGGACGGCTCCATACGATTGGGTCTTGTTTTCCTTCATGTTCTGATTGCCCCTTTACTGTAAGATAATTGAATCCTCCATTTTTACATGGAGAGTTGTTGATGATAATGGCGAATCGTCGCCATTTCGTCCATTAGATCTTGTTCTTCTTTTTTCTCTTTCTGAAGATATAGCTCAAACGATTTATCACGTAAATGCTGCAACATCCGCTCATCTTTTTTCTTTTCAAAAAAGATTGCTTGTTTTGCCTGCAGTTCTTCTTCTACCCTCAATAATTCTTTTTTTATTTTTGAAGTTTTTACATTAAGACCCTCTAAAAAGTGACTTCTCTGTCGAATCTCTATAACTGAAGTGAGATTTTCACTTTCCCAGCGAGAAATGCGCTCATCTCGTTCGTGAATAATAAAATCAAGCTCTTCTTGCAGAACCGACTTTTTCTTTAAGATCATTCCATAGTCTGAATAGGCCTGATCCTTCTCTTTTTCTTTAAGCGTTAAAATATTTATATATGGAAATCGAAAGGTCATATGGTGTTCACTCCGAATTTAGTAAGTAGCTGTTCAACGGTTATCTCTAGAGAAGGGGACTCTGTCGTACTTTGTTTCACAAACTGATCAATCCAGCCTTTAGCCTCGATGGCCAGATCAATTTCCCGATCTGTACCACGCTTGTAAGCGCCAATCTGGATTAAGTCCTCTGCTTTTTGATACACACTTGTATGCTGTTTTAATTTTTCAGCCGCAAAGATGTGATCGCTGGAGACAATATCCTTCATCACACGGCTGACACTTGATAAAATATCAATCGCTGGGTAAATACCTTTCCTAGCTAGATTACGGTCTAAAACAATATGGCCATCTAAAATACCTCTGACTGTATCAGCAATCGGTTCATTCATATCGTCACCATCAACAAGCACGGTATAAAAGGCAGTAATACTGCCATTGGCATTGGTTCCGGCCCTTTCCAATAACCGTGGCAAAAGCGCAAATACAGAGGGCGTATACCCTTTTGTTGCCGGCGGTTCACCAATTGCAAGGCCGATTTCACGTTGAGCCATCGCAAAACGCGTAACAGAGTCAAGCATAAGATTTACGCTCAAGCCCTGGTCTCGAAAAAATTCGGCAATCGCGGTAGCCATCATCGCCCCTTTGATTCGAATCAGTGCAGGCTGGTCGGAGGTGGCAACGACAACGACGGACTTTTTCAGTCCTTCTTCACCTAAATCGCGTTCAATGAAGTCAAGTACTTCCCGGCCTCGCTCGCCAATCAGGCCAATGACATTGACATCCGCTTCTGTGTTACGAGCAATCATCCCAAGTAGTGTACTCTTTCCAACACCACTTCCGGCGAATACACCCACCCTTTGCCCTTTCCCGACGGTCAATAAACCGTCAATAGAGCGAACACCGACACTCAAGGGTTCTGATATTCTCGGCCGTGTCAGTGGATTTGGTGGAAGATTATCTGCCTTTGCATCCAACAGGCCAACCGGAAGACTGCTTCCGTCCATTGGGTTTCCAAGACCATCTAATACTTTACCGAGGAGATCCATCCCTACCTTCACGGTTAAAGGTTTCCCTGTTGAGACGACATCACAGCCTGGGGCAATCGAATGTATCTCTCCTAATGGCATAAGCAATACTTTATGATTCCGAAAACCAACTACTTCTGCTTTAATTGGTTTTTGCTGCCCTGCGGAAAAAACATGGCAAATATCTCCCAATTTCACATCCGGTCCCTGAGACTCAATTGTCAGCCCTATGACTTGGGTAACCTTACCATTCATCTTGATTGGATTTACGGTCTCAAGCACATCTAAATACGGTTGAAGCTTCCATCTACTCATGGTGTTCCTCCTGCAGATAAGCAAGAAGTGCTTTCTTTATTTCGCTTAATTGAACATCAATTCGGGCATCAACACTGCCGGAAGAGGTATGAATAATACAACCTCCATGCTGAATGGAATAATCAGGCATAATTTTTACCTCTATTTTGCCATTCATCACTGCTAATAACTGCTCCCTTTGCTTTTGGACAAAGGGGTAATCTAGAGGAGAAACATTAAGCGTTAAACTAGTCGATTCATAAACCGATGTGAGTGATTGCTTAATCATCGGAAGCAGTGCTTCTTCATTTGTCTTTAATTCCTGCTGCAGAATTTTTTCGGCAATTTCCACGCTTAGGCCAATAACAAACGGCTCTGCTTCTTGGATGACTGCCATTTTTTCATCGTATGCTTGTTCTAAAACACCCTTCGCCTTTTGGGTGAGTTCTTGATACTGTAGAAGGCCATGATTTCTTCCTTCGTCCATCCCCATTTCGTAGCCTTCTTGATAGCCGCGCTTTTTTTCTTCCTCTAATTGATTCTGAAACTGTTTCTCTTCCAGTTGGCGCCAAACAGCTAAGTCCTTCAGTGCTTGTTCCCTCTGTCGTGACAGCTCTAGCTCTAATTCTACCCTCATTCCCTCAAAATCAATTGGCGGCTCTATGCTGGGTAACACATCTTCTTCGATGATTGAGTCATACTTCGGCAGCGCTAAAACTTTCGGTTCATGAGTAGATACAACTTTATATGCTTTCAACAACTTAGACACGAACGACTTCACCACTTCTAGCGATAATAATGACGCCATCTTGTTCTAGTTTTCTTACAATACTTACGATACGGCTCTGCGCTTCTTCAACTTCTTTTACTTGTACCGGTTCCCCAAACAATAATTCTTCCTGCAGTCCCTCTAAGCGGCGTTTTGAGATATTACGGTATATGGCGTCTTTAACGGTTTCGCCAGCCATTCTTAACGCAAGTGGAAGATCCGCATTCGATACCTCCATAAGAATCCGCTGAATCGAACGGTTATCAAGGTTCGCGATATCATCAAAGACAAACAATCGCTGTTTAATTTCATTCGCAAGCTCTGGATCCGCTTCTTCCATTCTTTCAAGAATATTCTTCTCGGTTCCACGGTCGGCATTGTTTAGTATGCTGACAATGGAATCGACACCATTCTGCACTTCTTGTTGGTGTCCGCTTGTCATTGATAGTTTTTCATTTAAGACCTGTTCCACCTGAACGATAAATTCTGGTGTTGCCGTATCCATCGTTGCAATTCTTTTAGCAATATCAATTTGGCGATCAGGTGAAAAGGAGGAAAGAATTGTTGCTGCTTTTTCCGCATCAAGATAGGATAAAACAAGCGCAATCGTTTGGGCTTTTTCATTTTGCAACAGGTTTAGAATCTGCATCGGTTCAGCCCTTTGCACATATCCAAATGGTTGTTCACTCGGACGACCGTCTTCATTTCCTAAACGATTAAGATAACTGTTTGCTTTTTCTTCCCCGAAAGAGCGCACTAAAAAGTCCTTGGCTGCATCCAATCCTCCGTAAGACACAATATGGTGAGCTACGGTTAGGTCATGAAATTCCATGACAATTCTTTCTTTGACATCTGAGGTTACTTTCCGTAATTGAGTAATTTCTTGCGTGATACTTTCAATTTCACTCTCACTTAGATGTTTCATCACTTGAGCAGATGCTTCGGGGCCCAATGTAAGCAGTAAGATGGCTGCTTTCTGGGTCGATGTAAATTCCTCCATCATATCACTCTCACTTCCCTAATCCTTAGTCAGCCAATTTCTTAATAAACCAACAAAAACTTCAGGCTGATGCTGGGCCATCTGTTCAATTTCCTTCTTAATTGCAGCCTTTTCTTCCTGAATATCAATTTCTTCCTTACTCCTTGTATCCCTAGGTGGCAGGAGCGGGAATGGTTCCAGATCTTCTTCTTCCTCTGCTAGCTTTCGACGACGGCGTGAAACAAAGAAAATGGTCAGGATTACAATAGCTAAAAGGGCTCCAGCACCTATCAGGGCATACATCCACCAGGATGACATCTCCATTTGCTGTTCTTCTTCATTCGGTTCCACCGCCGGCCTACCGCTAAACTCACGAGGAAATACGGTAATACGAGAGGCGACATTCTCATCCGTTAACTCTGGGTTACCACTTAAAGCGGTACGAACCACATTAGAAAGAATTTGTTCAATATTCGCAATTGTTTCATCCGTCAAAGAGTCCGGGTTCTCAGGGTCAGGTGGTTCTACACCGACATTTATTGTTACATCATCAATTTTATAAGGACTTTGAACAATATTTCTGTTAATCCGATTTACTTCATAATTCACTCGATTTTCGAGTTCCTCAGAAGTGGATTCTTGTGCCGTCCCCTCGGCAGCATAACTAGGAACATCGGTTTCACCTGTTCCCGCTACCCCTGTCGGATTTTCTTGCCCATTATACGTTTTAGAAATCTCTTCCGCACTAATGACAATACCCTCGTTCGTTTCTTCATTTACCGGTTCAACAAGGTTTTCTTCTGTTTGTACCTGATCAAAATTCAATCTTACAAACGTTTGTATCATCACTTTATCGTGGCCCATTATTGTTCCAAGCATTTGCTGAAGATCTTTTTGAATATCCGTTTCTACATCGTTTTGAATTTTCCTCTGCTTGTTGTAGTTCTCCGATAGGAGCTCATCTTGGGAAGTATCATCCAATCCTTGACCTCCTTGGTCGGTCATTATGATATTCTCTTTTGGCAGATTGGGAATACTCTTAGAAACAAGATGATAGAGGGTTTGGATTTGCTTTGGCGTAAGGTCCACCCCTGGTTCCAATTCTACAACAACAGATGCAGTCGCCTGCCCTTTTTCATCAGGGCGGACAAACAAACTTTCCTCCGGGGTCGAAACCACAACCTGTGCACTCTTAACACCACTTACATGGGTTAACAAAGACTCCACTTGTCCTTGAAGGGCTTCTCTCTCCATGGCATCCAGCTGGCGATCAGTGGCACCAAATTTCAAGTCTTTGGTCATCTCGGAAAAACTAATCGTTCCTGTTTTCGGAAGCCCCTTTGCGGCCAATGAGACCAACAAATTAGAAGCTTCTTCAGCAGGAACGGAAATGGTTGTCCCATTGTTTTCTAACTTGTAGTCAGTAACACCTTGACGATCGAGCTCCGCCTTGACATCTCCAATTTCCTGTTGACTCAATTCATTATTAAATAGCGGGACATAGGTTGGTTTAGAAACAAAATAAATGGTAAAAGACAATGCCACGATAATAAAAAGGAAAAGTCCACTATAAAGAATCTTATTTTTTTTGCTTACTGAATTCCAATATCCACTTATTTTTTCTTTTTGTTCCCTTATCTGCTGATTCATGGCCGCTCCTTAGAATTCTATTAAACTTGCATTCTCATCATTTCTTGATAGGCTTCTACTGCTTTATCTCGAACATGTGTCGTTAACTGAACCGCTATGCTTGCTTTTTGAGCAGCAATCGTAACATCATGTAAGTTAACTGTTTCACCTTTTGCTAAAGATAGTGATTTGTTCTCAAAATCTTTAACTGAAAGATTTGCTTGATCGATATACTGATTTAACATAGATTCAAATGAGGATGAACGTGCTGTGTTTTGAGGTTTACTTAAAGTTAGTAAACCATTGTTAGTTGGTTGGATAGCTGATATATTAACCATTAAATTCTCCTTATCTTCCAATCGTGAGTGCTTTTTCCATCATTGATTTTCCTGCATTAAATGCAGTTATATTCGCTTCATAAGCTCTTGATGTTGACATTAAATCGACCATTTCCTTCGTAATGTCAACATTTGGCATCATTACATACCCCTGCTCATTACTGTCCGGATTAGTAGGATCAAAAACTGGGCGGAATGGTGTAGAATCCTCGACAATTCGATTGACGCGGACACCACCAAGGTTCATTTCTTTTTGTAAAAAAGAATCGAACAAGGCCGCTTGTTTCGTCTCGAGTTCTACCATTTTTCTACGATAAGGTATCCATTCTCCGTTAACAAATTCCCCTCTGGTCGTATTAGCATTCGCAATATTCGAGGAGACCACATCTAATTTCAGACGGTGTGCCGTTAGCGCAGAACCGCTAGTGGCTAGTGATTGAAAGATTGACATGATTATCGGCTCCCTCTAATAGACATCTTCAATAAATTAAATTCTTCGTTGATTCCGTACGTCAATGATTGATACCAGAGTGCGTTTTTACTCATCTCTGTCATCTCATAATCTAAATCGACACCATTTTTACTGTTTTTCATCAATACGTTATCTTGGAAAGATTTTGGTATCGGGATCTGGTCAGTTCTTCCAATTGTAAAATGTTTGCTATCGGTACGACTGCCAGTAAAGGTACTACTTATTTCTTGCTGTAAAAGATTCTCGAAAGAAACATGAGTGGGTTTAAAATTAGGAGTATCCGCATTGGCGATATTATTAGAAATGGCATTCTGCCGTAAAGAGGAAGCATCCATCGCACGTGACATAACCCCTATGATTGGATTCATCAAAATCTACCTACCTTCACTTTACAAAATAAAACAATATATTACATAATTCTACAATATGCTTTAGTACCATTGTAATAAAATCGAAATCAATTAGTAACATTAACCGAAAAAAAGGTTCTAAAGTACTATGTTTTCTGCATATCAGAACCGATAAAGTTTAATTGTTATGCATTTATTCCTATATAAACACCACATTTTTTTACAAAACGTCCTTGTTTTGTCATGAAATGTCTCTTTATGTATTCCGAAATGACTCTATGGACGATTTCAGGACTCAACACCTATCTTTTGATATACTGGAATAATTAAGCAAAGAGGGCTGGTGCATAAAAAATTCCCAATGCTCTTGCATTAGGAATTTTTATCCTTTTTCATCGCTTCTGCCCAAGTATTCTTGAGTTCTAGCAGCATACCTTGTACTTCAGCCAAAATCACCAAATCCTTTGACACATTGGCTTCAATTAATTTCCGTTTCATATATTCATATAAAGAAAAGAGAGAATGGGAGATCTCATACTCCATATTCAACGTTACCATGAATTCTGTTAGAATATCCTGCGTTTTGATGATGAGAGTGTGCGCTTTTGGAAAATCCCTCTTCTCAATCGCTAGTTGAGCTTGCCGTAAAAATCTTAAACCGCCGTTATAGAGCATGAGCGTCAATTCTTCCGGTTTGGCGGTTGTTACTTGATTATTTTGATAGACCTCATTTGCATTTACCATCTATCGTTTCTCCTTCAATGATTCTTTTTTATTTCTTTTGATCATAAAAAACACCTTTGGACACAGGGGTGTTTCCTTCATATTGTTTTGTTAAAAAGGTTTCATTCTGGGCAAAACGAACCTGTTTAGCCATTTTTTCTAAGGAATTTTGGAGTTCACTTTGAATTTCTTCCTCTAGTTTAAGCTGCACCTTAAGTAACTGATTAATTTGGTCGTTCATTAGACGACTTCCGGCTTTTTTTTCTAGTTGATTAATAGAAGTAATGATCGTTTCACGTTTCTCTAACAAACTGATAAAATCATCATCCTCCCCATGAACTAATGCATCGTGCATCGCCTTAGATAACTGAAAATACTGTTTAAGCAAATCCTCTTTTTTCTCTATCATACAAGCCTCCATTGTGAACAAACCTAGAAAGGAGTTGAAGCAATTTCCGTTATTCTTACACCAAAATGCTCGTCAATCACGACCACTTCGCCTTTTGCAACGAGTTTATTGTTCACATACACATCCACTGGTTCTCCGGCCATTTTTTCTAAGTCGAGAATGGATCCACTAGTTAATTCGAGGACTTCACTGATTTTCTTTTTAGTCCTTCCAAGTTCCACGACGATTTCTAATGGAATATCAAGCAGCAGCCCCATGTTCAAAGAATCCTCTGAACCTTGTTCGTTTGTCTCAGTTGAAAACTCTGTAAATCGGAAAGATGCCTTTTCTTCCGGTTGTTGACCTTTACCAAGAAGTATATCGATTTCCTCTTGGGTGAGATTCCCCTTATCCATCATATTAGTCTTCTCCTTCTATTACATGCTCAATCTTTACAGCCAAACGGGACTTTTTTGTACCCGGATGCGCAAGAAATTTTGTTTGTTCATTAATTTTAATTTGAAGCGGCTCACCGACGAGCTGATCTAACTGAATCACATCATTGACGCTTAAGCCAAGAAATTCTTCAATCGTAATTTTCGCTCTGCCTAATTCGGCACTAACGGGCACCGTTAAATGTTCAAGGCGCTCTTGTAATAACCCATTTTCCTCTTTATTTTTTCCATTTTGATTATGATTCTTACCATACCAATTATGGGAAGAAAGTTTAGGGATAAACGGTTCTAATAATGTATAAGGAATGCAAAGATGCATTCGTTCTACATCATCTCCTAATCTCACGTTAAAAACAATAACAATGACTGTTTCGGTCGGGACTGTCAGCTGCAAATACTGAGGATTAGTCTCCAGATCCATTACCTTTAGACTTAGGGTCATAACTTCAGACCAGGCTTTTTGCAGCGATTGGGCCATTCCTTCAAAAAAACGCTTGAGAATATTCGTTTCAATCGGGGTAATCGAAAGTCGCTCCGGTACCTCGATGGTTCCTTTTCCTCCTAAGAAACGATCCATCATTGTAAATGCCATCTGCGGGTTCAAGTCCATAGCCATGCGAATTTCTTGTCTGCCTGCTTCAAATACACTTAATATCGTGTTGTTGGGCAGCAGCTTAATAAAGTCCTGGTATAAAATCTGTTCAACTGATATGACTTCCACTTGAAAGATTGTCCGTAACTGAACAGAAATATTAGAAGAAAACTGATAAGCAAAACTCTCATGAATTTTCGTTAGTGCCCGAACCTGATCCATCGAAAGCCTTAAGGCTTTTTTGAAATCATAGGTTATCACATTGGATGTATCGTTGTGTTCCGTCCGTTCCTTTTCTAAAATCGCATCACGATATGTCATCTAGTTATTCCTTTCACAATTTATTTCGACAAAAACGAATAGAAAAAGAGGGAATCCATCGTTTCCCTCTTTTTCTATTTTCATATCTATCCGACTACTAATGCTTCAGCCTTAACGTTTTAAGTTTATCAATTCATCTAAAATCATATCAGAAGTAGTGATAATTTTAGAGTTTGCTTGGAATCCACGCTGTGCTGTAATCATATCAGTCATTTCTTCTGCTAAATCAACATTAGACATTTCAAGTGCACCAGTAATAATTTGTGTGTTCGTAATCCCATTTCGATTGGGAATCTCAACATCACCTGAGTTAGTGGTTGTAGTATATAAAGATCCTCCTAATTTCTTTAAACCATTGGGATTGTCAACAGTTGCTATTGCAATTTTAATTGGATTATATTGAGCATTAGGATCAGTAACAGAATTTCCATTTGCATCTACACCTAAGATTCGCTCACCCAAAGCATTAACGCCAGTAATGATCCCATTAGAATCAATCGAATAAGTTACAGCATCAGCTGGTATGATGATTGGTTCTTGTGGATCACTAGTATCCATTACTAACATTCCATCCGGATTAACTAAATGGTTTAAACTATCTAATGAAAAATTTCCTGCTCTAGTTAAATATTGCGTCCCTGAGCCGTTTTGAACTACAAAAAACCCGTCGCCATCTAGATATAAATCGTTGACATTATTTGTAGTAGTTGGACTCCCTGGGGAGAATAATTGATCCACGCTCGCCACATTTGTCCCAATGCCTATTTGAAGCGGATTTACCCCTCCAGAGATCTCCGTTGCGGCTGTAGCATTTTTAATGGTCTGACTAAATAAATCTTCAAAAACAACACGGCTTTTTTTAAATCCGGTTGTATTTACATTCGCGATATTATTACCAATAACATCGAGCTTTGTTTGAAATGCACGAAGTCCAGATACTCCTGAGTTTAATGAACGTAGCATGTTTATTCCTCCAATTATTTGTTTACTTCGACTGATTTGATTTCAGTTGATGCGATTTCTTGTTCACCTATTTGAAAATAAACTTGATTGTCTTTATAGTTGATTCCAGTCACTATCCCACTCTCAAGCTGGTTCATTTCCGGATTTGTCCAAGTGACTTTCTTTTCCAACATACTTGAATATTGACTCAAATTTTTTTCATTATTGGAAAATAAATAGGAGGATAACGATTGGTTTAAGTTAGATAATTGTTCCAATACACTTAATTGAGCCATTTGCCCAATCATTTCCCTATCCTCCATTGGTTTTGTAGGGTCCTGGTTTTGAAGCTGTGTAACCAATATTTTCAAGAACTGTTCTTTTCCCATTTCCTTTTTTGGCTGAGTGCTCACTGTTTGAGCTGAATAGGAATGGATTGAATTGATGGATGCCAAATGGTTCCCCTCCTTTTCGATTAAGCCGTTGTATTAATCTGAGAGACTAAACCGCTTTCCGCAGCAAAATCTCGGTACTCTTCTTCTTGGTTATAGGTTGTCTGACCATTTCGTTTTTTGGATTCCTGCTGTCCTTGTCGTGCATGTGAATCTCCCTTTTGCGAAAACGGACCAGAGAAATATGTATTTTGTTGAGATATGTCAATTTTATCAACTTGAAGGCCTTGCTGTTCCAGTGCTGTACGTAAAACCTGTACTTGTGTTTCCAGCAAATCCTTCCCTAACGCAGTACTTGTAAAAAACTCAGCTCTAACATTTCCCTCGTGAATCGTCACCTTCACATCCACTTTACCTAAATGCTCTGGCTCTAGTGAAAAAACAGCTTCTAAACCATTTTCCATATTATGAACATCAATGACAGTCGTTAAGTACTTCGTTACATCGGTTGCTAGATGTTCCGCCCGAACTGGCATTTCAAAAACGAACCTTCCTTTTGTATCACTCCTATTTATGAAAGGACTGAATGAAGCATCCATATTAGTTGAAAAGTGCCCTGGCATTTGCAGATGTTCTTTTCCACCCTGAGGGACTGATTCATTATCAAGGAGACTATGATTCGATTCTTCTGATGGTACCTTCAACATTTCTTCCGGCATCTGATTATTTATTATCGGATTCACCAAGCTGTTATCCAACGATGCTACTTGTTGTGGCACGATTTGTTGAGGAACAGCAGCAGTCGAAGGTTCTGGACGCTTGGCGACAATCTGTTCTCCATCCTGAAATATGGAAACAGCCAAAGCCTTACCCTGTTTAGCCATGCTTTGTTCACTTTCCTGAAGAACTGAAACAACCATTGGCTCTAACTGGTTTACCAGTTTCTGCTTACTGTGCTCTAATAAAAATGGATCACTCTTTGAGTTGAGTAATGCAAAACCAGACAAAGTAGTATTGCTTTGCACATTGATTACTTCTGCTTCATCTACAGTGATAGGTGCTGCCTTTATTGGTGGCTTCTCCATTGGTATAGGCCCTAAATATCGGTCCATCGGAAATACTAGTCCATCAACTTCTTTCTTAACTTCCTCATCTCCACTCATTAGTCTCAGCAAATCGACAAATGAAGTGGATTCCTCTGTTTCTTTTGATGACGTTGTTTTACTTGAGTTATTCATTCCTTTATTATCCAATGCTGAGAGTTGAATCAAAACTAGGCCACCTACTATTCTAATAAATAAAAAACATCCTATAATAGCTATTTATATCTTAATTGCATTTTCAAATTTCAACAACAGAATTTTACAATTTTCGACTTTGTTTAGTATTTCCTACTTACTTTTTTGACAAAAGCCGCTATAATAGTCTCCATACAATCTTTGGAGAGGAAAGAATAATATGGAAGTTCGTCCGCTGCCGATTGATTTATTATTGAATAGCTCTCTATTAAGTAATAGTCAAACCCAGGCCAACTCAATTACTAGTTATCCTAGCAGCTCCTTCACCTCACTGTTAACGGAAGCACTGCTGCAAGCGGGACTTGCCAATCGCTCAAACGCCCAACAATCGGACTCTTCTCGGTTATTAGCCAGTAGTCTAACGCTGTTAGCTAGTTCGATTGCGATGGAGCCATCATCACTAGGTCTAAATTCCTCTACGATTAACGGAATGGTAACACCTTCTGAAAATGGAAGCACTCCTATGACTGGCAGTTCCCTTAAATCGACCGCAACAACCGTAATAGAACTCAATGGTCAATTAAAGGGTGCTCTAAACAACATGGGTGAGGTTTTCGTTGCGGCTGGGCAAAAGTATCAAATTAACCCTGCTCTATTAGCTTCGATTGCCATTCATGAGACAGGAAACGGAACCTCCAACGCAGCGAAGTACAAACATAATATTGCTGGCATGATGGGCAAAAATGGGTTAAAGACCTATGAATCCGTTCCTGAAAGTATCTTTGATATGGCACGTAATCTTCGCCAAAATTACCTCGATAAAGGAAAAACAACGATTTCCTTAATTGGTGCTAAATATGCTCCGGTTGGTGCGGCAAATGACCCAACCAACTTGAATAACCATTGGGTAAATGGTGTACAACGAAATTTCAATAATTTTATGAAAACAACCGATTTCGCATAAGGAATCGGCTGTTTTTTATTAACCGCCCATCTGTTGATATAACCATGAACCTTGGGAATTATATCTTGCAACAGCAGCCTCCATGGCAGCAAACTGCTTATAATATTGATTTTCTTTATTTATAAGAATATCCGTTTGACGAGTGATATTTGATTGAATAGTAGATATAAGCTTACCAACCGTGCTCTGATCATAATTAGTATTCCCACTTGAGCCTGCTTTTTTTGATAAATCTTTGATGCCTTGCGTCATGACATCAGATAACTGATGCACTAGGCCATTTGTCCCCTGAGCAGTTTCTCCTGTTTGAGAAAATAAATTAGCAACTGCATCCGGATCCGCTTCTAACGCATCACGCAGTTTCTTTTCATCGATATATAGTTTTCCTTTATCATGGTAGCTTCTTGATGAAATTCCTATAGAGGCAAGTGTATTATAATCACTTCCATTATTGACTGTTTCCCCCATCGCGCGTCTCATGGTAACCATGACTTCATTTATAATACTGTCCCTGCGAAGAAGTCCACTTTTTGCCTTTTCTTCCCACATTTCAGCTTGCTTTTCAGACATCTCATTCCGTTGATCATCAAGCAGCGGTTGATAATCCCGATAAACCGGTTCATCATAAACTTTATTTAATCGGTCTAGCAAGTCATTATATTTCTCAACAAAGTCTTTTATATTTTTTATTTCAGTATCAATATTTTTGGATACCGTTATCGTAGTTGGGTCCGTTGTAGTATTCCTTAAAGAAAGACTGATGCCCATAACCGTTACATTGTTAGAAGCTGAAGTTACTTGCATTCCATCAAAAGTAAACACAGCATTCTGTCCTGTCTGAACTGCTGACTGTAGATTTAGGTCAATTCCAAGCTTTTGTAATACCGCCTTACTATTAGCATCTCCTGCATTCGCATTCAAGTCGATTGTTGTAACTGCACCCGTTGCCTTTGTTTTCACCATAAATTGATTTAATGCGGAATCATAATATGCTTGTAGTCCTAAACTTTTGCCTGTTTCATCAGTAGCTTTATTTATAGTAGACACTATCTTATCAATCGTGTCACCTGCAGCTACCGTAATGGAACCTGTTTGAGAACTAGCAGGATCATTGTTAACAGTGATAGAAATAGTAGTATCGATACCTATTGCTTCTGTTCGCCCGATCTGTACTGCCCCTGTAAATGTGGCTGATTTCGCTATTGAATCAACCTTATTAATCATATAAGTACCAGGAAGGGCACTGGATGTACCCGTTCCTGATACTGCATTTGTTTGAGTCGAAGATACATCATACGTGTTATATGAACTAGAAAGTTTCATAGTAAAAAGTGAATTTTGTTGAAATGCAAAAAAGTCTTTATTCAATTGACGATACGCATCACTTACCCAGACTTGCTTTTGCTGCTGTTGTTTCAGTCTATTAAGTGATAAACTCTCAACACTCATTAGCTTTTTAACAATAGAATCCGTATCCATACCAGTTGCCATCCCAGTGATTCTTGTAGTAGAAGATGTATACATGGCCATCACCTCGCAATTTTATATTATCTGAGTATAAGTATCGGCTAATTATAAAAATAGTTTAGGTCTGCCGATTTTCCTATGGTTTCAATACTGAATGAAAAAAGCGTAGAATAGCTTTTAACACAACTATTCTACGCAAGTATTAATATGTTCTAAAATAATCAAACTCTAATTGTGCTTCTTACCACATTCTTCTATTATTGATTTTATTAATTCAAACCAATTAAAGAAATCCTTTTTGTTACCCTTTACTTCCACTGTAGTTTTTGCAACTACCAAATACTGATTATCTAGGTATCCACGGAATTCAAGGTTTACATCACCAGTTTCCCAATCAAAGTCTTCACGATCGAATTTGAAATGGCCTTTCTCAGCTTGCTTTACTAGCCCTTTATTATCTGTAACAGCAGATACACCATTTAATGTTACAGTTGAAACATCAAATGCAGTTTGGTATTTCGAAGGCAATATAGCTTTTACCGTAAAGATTCCTTTGTTTTCTTTGATTACTTTCGGTAATACCTCTAGCGTTACAGGAATGTAAACAACAAATGCTTCTTCAACTATCGTTGCCCAACCTGCAACATCCGTACCTTTGATTACCAGCTTATACTCACCAGGCTCATCAAGTGAAATTTGATCACCTTTTTTGTACGATTTACCGTTTAAGGTAACTTCCTCAACTGCCATACCTGAAAGGTTATCATTTGCAAGGTAATCCAAGTTGAATGTTGAACCAAGCTCGTACTCTTTTTCTAAATCAATAGAAATGGTTGGAGCTGTTTTATCAATTTTTACGGTTGTTACTTGTTTTTCCTCCTTATTTCCAGCTTGATCCACACTATAGAAAGTAATCTCATGGACTCCTTCATCAGTCAATGTGAATGACTGACCTTCTTTATATTCAGATCCATTAATCGAGTAATAGGTTTGTTCAGCTCCACTTAGCTCATCGCTAGGTGTTAAAGTAACAGGAACATCCTCCTTCACCCATCCTTCAGGAGCATTGTGTGAAGTTTTCGGTGCTGTCTTATCAATTTTGATTTCAGTTGTATTTACTTCTTCTATGTTTCCAGCCTCGTCAACGGAGTAATAAGAAATTTCGTTTGTTCCTTCTACCTCAATCACGACAGTGGTACCTTCAACATATTCTGAACCATTAATAGAATAATAAGTTTTGGCTACGCCACTTAGCTCGTCCTTTCCAGTCAATTGAACCGTAAAGGATTGTGAATATGAAGGTATTTCATTCATATCAGTTTTCGGCGCCGTTTTATCTATTTTAACAAACGCTGTTTTTACTTGTTCCATGTTGCCAACTTTATCAATTGAATTAAAGGCAATTTTATTGATACCCTCTTGGTCAACGGAAATAGAAGTTCCTTCCGTAATAACATTGTCATTTAAAGAATAGAACGTTTTTGCTACGCCCGTTTCATCATCCGTTGCTTCAAGTGTCACTATCTGATTTTCATTTACCCATTGTGTCGGAGCGTTGATTTTCGTAACAGGTGCCACATTGTCAATAATTAACTTCGCAATTACCGTTTCTGAAGGCACAGACTCACCAAATGAATTACTGTAAGAAGTTACATAATACTCATGGTTAGCATACGTTAAGTTTTGAAGTGTATAGGAAAGATTGTTCACCTTTTCTGCTAAAAGAACAGGATTCCCATCGATAATTTCATAGATATTGTATCCATTTGCGTATGTGACAAAATCCCATGAAATTCTAGCACTTGTTTCACTTAATAGTTTTAGAGTAGCCGCTGGTGCTTCCATTATCGGGTAGACAATCGTCTCTTTCACCTGGTTAGAAGGCACCGACTCTCCAAAACGGGTACTATATGCAGTTACTTCGAAAGAATGAGTTTCTTCTGTCAGATTATTAGCATTATAACTACGTGCAGTTCCTTTATAGAGTAATTCCTTGTTGTTACCATTCACTTTATAGACACGGTATTCATTGGCCCATGTCACAGATGACCAAGATAGGGTAATATTATTTGCGTTAAATACTTTCCCTGTTAATACTGGAGCCTGAACAACTGGCCAAGTTAAATTTAACTTTATTTCATTACCCTCAGGTGACTCCCCAAAGCGATCACTATAAGAATGTACAACATAGTGATAATCACCTTCTGGCATATTAGCAAAGCTGGTTGATGTTCCCAAAGAAGTCTTTACCAAGATCTTTTCACTATTTATTACTTGATAGATTCGATACTCTGTGGCATAGGAGGATGCATTCCAACGTAGAACTATGTCATTTCCGTTATTAATCGTGTTTGTTAAATTTTCTGGTTGTTGCATAATAGGGTAAACAATTGTAATATCATTTTTGCTTCCTTCTGGTGACTCCCCGAATCGATCACTATACGAATGTACCTCGTAAGTAAAATTACCTTCTGGCAAATTACTCATGGTAGTTGCTGTACCGGTTACAGACTTAATAAAGACTCTTTCTCCATCAATGATTTGATAGATATTATAGGCTGTAGCATAAGTGATTGCATTCCACCTTAAAGTAATATCGTTCCCATTTGAAATAGTAGAAGTTAAATTTTCTGGCTTTGACATATTTGGAAATTCAATTGTACCTTGAACTTCTGATCCTTTTGGAGATTCTCCTAATAAAGTCGAGTCAGCTTTAACAACAAATGCAAAACTACCTTCTGGCATATTTGTAAAGGTTGTTGATGCCCCAGTTACAGTACGTTTTAATACGAATTGACTATTAATCATTTGATAAACTTTATAGCTTGAAGCGTACTGAACAGCATCCCATTTCAATGTAATATCATTTCCATTTTTAAGACTAAAGGAGAAATTCTCAGGTGCAGGCAAAGATTGATCCTCTAAGACTACTACAATCGCTTTTCCTGCTTGTGATTCCCCAAAACGGGTGGAATATGAGTAAATCTCATAATGATATTCACCTGGTAACATATTGTTATAGGTAACAGATGTCCCAGCAATAGTATTTTTTAATACCTTTTCACCATTTACGATTTGATAGACTTTGTAGCTTGTAGCATAGTCAACGGTACCCCAGCTAATAGTAAAGGAAGTTGGACTTTTAACTGTGCCTGCAACATTCGCAGGTGGATTCATATCTGGATGAACAACTTCTAAAACTACATCGGCGCCTTCAATCGATTCTCCAAACCGTGAACTAACGGAATGAATCTCATAAGAATAATTCCCTTCAGGCATATTACTGAATATAGTATTAGTTCCGGTAGTATTTCTTTTTAGAACTTTTTCACCGTCGATGATTTGATAGATATTATAACTGGAAGCATACTCAACAGCACTCCAAGAAAGAGCAATATCATTTTCATTTCGAAGTTCGTATGATACATTTTCAGGAGCACTTATGATAATGGGTTCGAGCTTTAAGGTAATTTGTGACCCAGCTTCTGATTCGCCAAATCTAGAACTATATGAATAAACCTCGTAAACATAATCACCAGCACCCTGATTTGTGAAAGTAGCAGAAGTTCCTGTTACTGTTCTTTCTAATACTTTTTGCCCTTCAATAATTTTATAGATATTGTAATTCGTAGCATATTCAGATGCTCCCCAATTTAACACAATATCATTTCCATTTTGAATTTTATAGGAAGGATTAGATGGTGCAGACATCTTATAGGTATCAATCGTAAACGAAACTTTCGTACCAACTTCAGACTCACCAAATCGATCACTATATGAATATACTTCATATTGATAATCGCCCGCGGGTAGTAATTTTTGAGTAACCGAGGTTCCAGTAACTGTATTTTTTAAAACCTTGTTACCTTCAACAATTTGATAGACTTTATATCCGGTTGCATAAGGCACAGCACCCCAGCTCAAAACTACATCATTGATGTTTTGGATTTTATAGGTAACCTCGATCGGAGGTGTCATAACAATTGAACTTACCGTTAAAGAAACCTCGCTGCCATTTACAGATTCACCAAACCGATCACTTGAGGAAAATACCTTGTATTGATAGTCGCCTGCTGGTAAATTTGTGTATTTAACACTTGTACCAGTTACTGTACTTTTTAGAACGAACTGACCGTTTATAAGCTCATAGATTTTATAGCTTGTTGCGTACTCAACTGGCTGCCATTTAAGCGTTACATCAGCACCATTGGTGATGGTAAATGACTGATCAGCTGGCTGTGTCATCACTGGATAAATTAATTTAACATCCAAAGGTAATGATATTGGGGATTCGCCATATAGAGTATTATCTGCAGTGACAGCATAGGTAAATGTACCTTCTGCCGACTTTGCTATTGTGTATGAGCTTGCAGTTGTTGAAGTTAATAGCGTTTTTTCCCCTTCCCCAGTTATTTGATAAACATTATACTTGTCTACATACTGAGAAGCACCCCAACTAAGAACAATATCATTTCCATTTCGAATCGTTGAAGTTAGCGTTTCTGGTGCAGTCATTTCTGGATAGATAATTTCTGTACTGACTGGTGCAGTCGGTCCAGATTCACCATCAGTATCTAAAGTTGAAACAACATATCTAAATGATCCTTCGGGGAGATTATTTAAGCTATAGCTAGATGTGGTTGATTTCCCCAAAAGAACTAGCTGTCCGTCTTTAATCTCATATACATTGTATCCTGTGGCACCTGCTACAGAAGTCCATGTTAGCCTTCCATCATCTGGTGACAGCGATTGGTATGCTAGATTACTAGGCGGTAATAAACTACTGTTTGCGGCTGCCATAACATTTCCAAATGGAAACACCAATTGGTACATAAGCATTAGAACCACTAAAATAGTCGGAATGCTAAACAATCTTCTAATCATACAATAGACCTACCTTTCGGGTAAAAAAAGACAAATAAAAAAGAACCCAAAGAAGGTTCATAGAAAAATAGATCTATGACATTCTTGTGGTAACCGGCTACCATCCACATTAATATATTTGTGGGTCAGGCCCGTGGCTTTGCGTCTCACAGTTTCCTATGATTTGCCCTTTTCACGTAATTTTTAACTACCAAAAAATTTCATATGGGAATTAGTTAATAAGACCTTGCAACTAAGTTTGCTTAAACGAATAAATAATAGAAACGGCCACTGAAATCCAATGGCCGTTATAAATGATAGATTATCGTAGTAATTGTAGTACTGCTTGCGGCTGCTGATTTGCTTGTGATAGCATTGCTTGAGCAGCTTGTGCAAGAATAGAGTTTTTCGTTTGATCAACAATCTCTTTCGCCATATCAACGTCTCTTACACGAGATTCAGCAGCTTGAGTATTTTGAGCACTTGAATTTAAATTGTTAGTCGTGTATTCTAAAGCATTTTGTGCTGCACCGAGATATGCACGTCCAGTAGATACAGATTGGATAGCTGTGTCAAGTGCTGTTAAATAGGTAGCTGCTTCAGTTGAATCTGCTACAGTTGGGCCTCCCAGAGTCGTTAGGATTGCAGACAAATCCACACTATTTGTATCATTAAAATTAATTTCAAAAGTTTCACCATTATTAGCACCAGTTTGAAGTGTTACTACTCCATCACCTGCTGAACCCGCAGTACCTGCTAATATTTTTTGCCCATTAAACTGGGTATTTGTCGATATATCCGTTAGGGTATCAGTTAGTTGTGTAAGTTCTCCACTAATCGCTGTTCTTTCATCATCACTATTGGTATCATTTGCAGCTTGTACAGTTAATTCTCTCATACGCTGTAAGATAGCATGTGATTCATTTAAAGCACCATCTGCTGTTTGAATCATTGAAATTCCATCTTGAGCATTTTTTGAAGCCTGCTCTAATCCACGGATTTGAGCGCGCATTTTTTCAGAGATTGATAGACCCGCTGCATCGTCTGCACCACGGTTGATACGCATACCAGATGAAAGCTTCTCCATATTTTTTGATTGACTGGCATTGTTAATTGATAATTGACGGTATGTATTTGCTGCACCGATATTGTTGTTGATAATCATTCTGTGTTCCTCCTTTTGTTTTAAGGAATTACTTCCTCTCTACTACTATGTATCGACAGAAATTTTAATGTGTTGAGGGTTAATTTAAAAAATATTATTCTTTTTTTAGTTTTTACTAGGCTGCTATAAAAACATAGTTATTCTTGAGTTTAGATTGTTTTTTAACAATAAATTACCGTTGAGAATTCACTCAACGGTCAGAAAATACATATTATTCTTTCACAGTCTTATCGTAAAAAATCTACCAAAGTCTGTTGCATGATTCTCGCCCCAGACGCTAGCGATGCTTGTAAAGCTGTTTCATGTGATGAAAGTTCCATATATGCCTTCGCTATATCAGTACCTTCTGTTTCTGTTAATATTTTTGCATTAAGAAAGTTGGCTTGATCGAGCTTATTTGACGCCAATTCTAGTAAATTATGATTAGTTCCAATAATGGTATGTTGTGTTGAGACATTGTTCATTTGCTGGTCAAGGACATTTAATAGATCACCCGGGTTTTGGCCGTTCTCTAATGTTTGTGCGAGATTTCCGATGGTTTCAAATAGATTTCTTCCATCTGTTTGATAGCCAAATACCGAACCAGCACTTACATTCACATTGACTGTCACGCCTTTGCCGATATCTAAGTTCATGGCGCTCTGCCCTACATTCTGTAAAACGCCATTTTTCATTGGAGCAGTCTCTTGATCCATACCTGAAAATAAATAACGCCCATTAAAGGTAGTATTCGCAATTGTTTCTAGCTGATCAGATAGAGCGCGAATCTCAATGGAGATTGTTTGCTTATCACTCTCATGATTCGTATCGTTGCTCGCTTGAACCGTTAGTTCGCGAATTCGCTGCATGACATTCGTGACATTTCCTAACGCATCGTCTACAGCTGTTAATCGATCCATCCCATCCTGAGCATTTTTCTGATATTGCTCAATTTGCGCCAATGAAGTTCGATGCGACATTCCCTTCATCGCTTCTAAAGGATTATCCGATATTTTTTCATATTTTTTCCCAGACGAGATTTGCTGCTGAAGGGAATAGATCTCCTGGTTGTTTCGCTGTATATTTTGATTAAACTGCCGCGTCACCATTTGTGATGTTACACGCATCCTACTCCCTCTTTCTCTACTATCTATTGATTACATCCTATTAATTAATACATCCAGCATTTCATCCACCGCAGATACATATTTTGCTGCCGCATTATACGCTTGCTGAAAACGGACCATGTTCGTCATTTCTTCATCAATCGAGACCCCGGAAACTGATAGCCTGCGATTATCAACCTGCTGCGCCACCATGCTGGTGCTCTCTTTCCAGCGGTTTGCCTCTTGAATTCCGACGCCTAAGCCGCCAACGACCATTTGATAGAAATCCCCAATGGTTGTTTCGTTGCCACCGATATTAATCTTTTCAAATTGAAGTTTCCCCATTGCCGCTGCATTCGAGCCATCACCAATCGAAAGGGATGTGGCAGCCGCAAGCTTTCCTGGAAAATCTACTAATCTAGGATTGATGATCATACTAGCAGCATCCGTAGGCGGCTGTGTTGGATCATCTTTATCTACAAAAAATAAAACTTTTTCTACTTGCGCACCCGCTTGAATATCATCTAAGTTTCTAGCATCGTCGCCAGCATGAATCGCATTCATTTGTTGTGCAATCGTACTAGCTAATACATCAAAATTCGCTCTCAGTGATGCGATGCTATTCGAGTTGGGACCTGCCAATGAATCAACAAGACCCTTGATTTCTCCGCCGTCTAACTCTACTGCATTTCCGGAAATGCTCGCTTCACCTGTTTGCGGATTCACCGCCAATGTTTCTGTGTCTTTACCGTTCACAAGTGCCACACCACTGACCGAAACATTGACCGTCCCACTTTGATCAGAAGTCACTTGGATATTGACTAGTTTTGATAGTTTATCTAACACGACATCTCGCTTATCGAGTAAATCATTCGGCTGAAATCCGCTTGCAGTCATTAACGCGATTTGCTTGTTTAGGTCCGCCACTTCTTTTGCAGATGCATTGATTTCATCCATTTTACCTGTAATCTGGATTTTCAAATCCTTCTCCACCTGATCGATACCGGATGAAATAGTATTAAACGTATCTGCAACTGCCTTTCCGTTTGCCACAACGACTGTTCTCACTGCTAAACTTTCCGGCTGTTTCGCAAGCTCCTGAAAGCTTTGCCAAAAACGATCCAGCGTAGCATTAAGCCCATAATCCGTCGGCTCATTCATGACCGATTCAACACTGGATAGAGCAGCAGCTGTTGATTCCCAATACCCTGTCTTTTGCTGCTCATTACGGTATTGCTGATCTAGAAATTGATCCCGAATACGTTTCAGCTCTGTTACCTCAACACCTGTCCCCATCGTCATCGCTGCCGTTCCATTGTGCTTGCTTGGATACGCTAATGGAGTTGTCGATTGTAAGACTGCTTCCTGTCTTGAATATCCGACCGTGTTGGCATTGGCAATATTATGTCCCGTTGTACTGAGAGCTCCCTGCTGGGCTAAAATCGACCTCTTGCCTATTTCTAATCCATGAAAGGTTGAATACATTGTTGGTCTCCCCTATGCTTTTGCATCAAATAATCGTACCGACTCTTTCGGTTCCTTTGAACCCGCCTTTGAACTATACACACCAGAATCCTCTGATTTTGGCAGCATTTGCTCCATCATAAATTGAGTGAAAGTTAACGATTGCTTGATTAATTGCTGATTGGTTTCGTTCACTTGTTGAATTTCTGCTAACAACTGTGTAAGTCTTTGATGGAGACGAGTCCATTCTTCCTTCTCCACTCCGTCCGGTTCTGCGGCAATGATGTCGGCTAACGATGACTGCTCCCCAAGCAGCGCCGTTCTTACTTGATCCGTATCTCTTATTTTTTTTACCAGTTTTGACTCCTCTGACAAAACTCCAAGAAGTGGATTGACTTCTCCGCTGATTAAAATTTCCTGTTTTTTCTTTGCCGTCTCTAATAAGGTGTCATGAAGATCTGCTAAGGTTTGCAGCAGAATCGTTAGCTTATTCATTTATTTTCTCTCCAGACTTCCAATAAGCCAATAACTTTTCCGCAACCTTTTCACTATCTACTCGGTACGTACCATTCGCAATTTGGCTTTTCAACTGTTCAATCTTCGCATCTTTTTCCGCTTGAAGTTTTAATTGAGCCTCCGTGGAGATTTCTACCTGCTCAAAAGCAGCTTTCTTTTCTCCCTCAGCCTTTTTTGGTTGTTCATTGTTTTTTTGATAAGCTTGATAAGCTGCACCGATCCGACTAACTGGGGTCACTTGATTGATTTTCATTCTTGTCCGCTCCTTTCAATCACTCTACTAATTTAATGTATCGGCATTATCAAATCATTTGTTTAGGGAAAATATCCCCTTTTTTTTCTAGGAAAAAAGTGCTATGATTTTTTGCAATACAACCTATTGGGGGTGAAAACCATATCCACCATCTATTACAGCATTATCGCTATTATTATCGTCCTACTACTTCTTTTCATCATGGATAAACGGAAAAAATCTAGAAATTTCAAAGACGTCTCCCTTTCTCCCAACCGTCGCGAGTCGTTCCGCTTAAAGTTCAATAATACCTTTTGTGACTTTCAGCCGTTAGTATCTCCCTCTAGGCAAATTGGTTCCATACGAGATCTCAGTTCAGGAGGTATCAGAATCGAGACGCAAACGGATGATTTATTGGTAAAGTCGTTAATGATGTTATATTTTGAATTACAGGATGAGACCTTTATTTTCGAAGGATTCGTAAAGTGGAAGCGAAACATCGGTCCGAACCGTTTTCAATATGGAATCAAATTTATCAATGTTCCTACTTATGAACAGAATCGCTTGCATATGAAATTGCGAATCTTAAAACAACAACAAGCTCAATAAATCATACACCAAACGCCCGCATATAAATGCGAGCGTTTTTTTATTATCGTATAATCCCATTTGATATTCCCATCATTTGGTCGGCATAACTTAACGCCCTGGCATTTGCTTGATATCCTCGTTGCGCCTTAATCATATCCGTCATCTCTTGGCTGAGATCGACATTAGAGGATTCGATGAAACCTTGTTTCATTTGAACACCTGTGTCCGTTACCACAGCATTAGCCCCGTTCAACAAAAAGGCTCCGCCTTCATTTTTTAGCAACTGCGGGTTATCAATCGTAACCATCGCTATTTTCTGAGTGGAGCCTGCAATCGTTCCGTCCGTTAGCACTTGAAAGTCTGCCCCACTGGCGACTTCAATTGGATTCCCATTTTGGTCCAGCAAGATATCTCCTTCTGGAGTGACTAATTGTAAGCGATCATTCCCCACTGGCGTCGCCTGAAAAGCCCCACTCCGAGTGAACATGATTTGAGCTGTATCCCCCGAGGTTCTCTGCACCTGAAAGTAGCCATCTCCCACTAACATGAGGTCAAAAGGATTATTCGTTTCTTTAAGAGCCCCTTGAGTAAGATCCATGCTAGTACCCGCCAGCCGTGACCCGAATGTTGTCCGTATCCCAGGAGGAGAAATTCTGCCTTGTTCTTTTTGCTGTTCCGCTTGATTTTGAATGGAAATAGCAAGATTATCAGAAAAAGCTGCCTCTCTTCGCTTATAGCCAGAGGTTTCCACATTGGCAATGTTATTGGCAATGGTGTCCAGCTTCCCTTGGTACGCTCGAATTCCTGTTGAGGCAATTGAAAAAGATGTATTCATCAGAATTATACCCTACCTATCGAATTTAGTTGCTCAAGCGTTTTGTCATAGGCTTGCAATACCTTTTGGTTTGCTTCGTAAAGCCGGATGTTGGCCATCATGTCAGAAATCGTCTGCGGCAGGTCAACATTGGATTGTTCAAGCATTTTGTGCTGCAAGCTCAGCCCTGCTGGAAGATTTTGTTCAATCATTCCTGGGTTGGCTCCCTCTAATTGGAACAAGCCATTTCCTTCTTTCACCAACTGATTCGGATCATTAACGACCATCAACCCAATCGAGCCCACCGTTCTTGCTCGGTCCGAATCATCAGGGTGAACGATGATTTCCCCATTCTCTCGAATCCCAACATCCCCGGAAGTCAGCTCAACATCCATGATTGGAGCACCGTTTTGACCTAAAACCAATTCCCCTGTAGAAGTTGTCAGCTGACCGTTCGCATTCACCGAAAACTGACCATTTCGTGTCAAACGAAAACCGCCATCCGCCGATTGTACAGCAATGAATGCGGACGGTTTAATCATTCGGTTATTTTGCATAATTGGTGTAAGCTGCTGGTCATTAATCGCCACATCAAACGGTTGGTTTGTACTGACCAAACTGCCTTGGGAAAACATTGGCAATGTTTCTTGATTATAGACGCCGAACGTTAGTGTACCGATGGTTGGCCTTTTGCCTGTTCTACTATCTTGCCCATCATGAATGCGTTCGAGCAGCAATTCAGGAAACGCTCGTAATGGACTGGCATCCTGTTTGAAGCCCGGAGTTTCGGCATTCGCCAAATTATTCGTCAAAGCATCTTGTTTTCGCTGCAGGGCAATCATGCCCGACGCTGCCGTATCTATACCTCGTAGCATAGCGGTCTCCTCTCGTATTACAGATATATATTTACTAATAGTCCTTTAATTTCGCCTAGTTTCTCTAACAGTTCAACCGAAGTGGCTTGTCTTTCCATGATGGCTTCTGATAATTCTAAGAGGTGCCGGTCTACCTGTTTGACCATGATTAATCGCTTTTCACGCCCATTCGGATGAAAACCCTTATGCTCTTCTAACGAATAGCCATGCTGTACTACCTCTTGTAAATAATTCCGGATTGTCTGTTTAAACGCAAGCAGATCTTCGATTGTTCGCGAACGGCTTAACCGATGACCGTGCTGATCGATTTCTTTCAGAAGAACTTGTAGGCGTTCCTTAGAGAACCCAAGTTGATTTTCTTGCAATAACTGTTGAAAGGACGCTGTTTCTGTTCCTCTATCCCTTAAAGGGAAAATCCGTTCCTGATTCACCGCTGGAGGTTGTTGAATTTTCAAGCGGAACGCCTCCCTCCAATTTTTATTTTGAAATATTAGTAAAAAGTTCATTGTCGAATTAGGGCGAATCTACTACAATGAACATTATAATTCTATTCAATCAACTTTTAAAGGAGAAAAATATGTCTAGTTTAATTGGAATTGTACTTGCGCTTATATTGATTGGTGTTGGAATGGTATTAAAAGGCACCCCGTTAGCCGCATTAAACAATGCTGCCGCTTTCTTAATTATTTTTGGCGGGACAACTGCAACGATTATGGTTGCCTTTCCTTTTAGTGAATTCAAGAAGATTCCCAAATTGCTCCAAATTGCCTTATTGCAAAGAAAGACTCCTTCTAAAGTTGAGCAAATTGCCCTTTTAATAAGATGTGCGGAAGTGGCAAAGAAGGAAGGACTTCTTGCTCTAGAGGAAATTGTCCTTGAAATAGATGATCCTTTTTTCAAAAAGGGACTTGAAATGATTATCGACGGAAATGATGCCGAGTTCATTGAAGAAGTATTATTCGATGAGGTTGAAGCGATGGATAAACGTCACAAGGTTGGCGCCCTCATTTTCACCCAGGCAGGGACCTATGCCCCGACACTTGGCGTACTCGGAGCCGTTATCGGACTTGTTGCGGCACTCGTCAACTTAAATGACATCGAAAAGATTGGTCATTCCATCTCGGCAGCGTTTATTGCTACCTTGCTAGGTATTTTTTCTGGATACGTCCTTTGGCACCCAATTGCCAATAAATTAAAGCGCATTTCAAAACAGGAACAAGAAGGAAAGATGTTGGTCATTGAAGGGTTGCTTGCTGTATATAAAGGCGTGATTCCAAAGATGCTGGAAACGAAATTAATGGTGTACCTGCCGCCGAAAGATCGCGAGAAATACCAAATGAAGGCCGGGGAGAGAGCAAATGAGAAAGTCGCGTAAAAGGTTACATGAGGAACACGAGGAGGAAATTCCCGAATCATGGCTCCTTCCATATGCAGATATCTTAACCCTTTTACTCGCTCTGTTTATTGTGTTATACGCAGCGGGCGTCACGGATCAGCAGAAGTATAATGCGATTATGGATTCCTTTAAGGTCGAATTAACTGGGAAAGCTGTTGAGAAAAAAGATGCAGGTCCTTCCCCAACACCTCCAAAAGAACCTTCC
Organism: Neobacillus niacini; assembly: GCF_023715415.1. Lineage (GTDB taxonomy): Bacteria > Bacillota > Bacilli > Bacillales > Cytobacillaceae > Neobacillus > Neobacillus niacini_C. The sequence continues at coordinate 275,998 of NZ_JAMBOB010000007.1, read as the reverse complement.
GAACAGGCGGCGAATGTTCCTTCTGGAAATAGCGAGCAGGAGAAGGAAACAAAGCAGCTTGATCAATTAAAGCAGCAATTAGAGAAATATATTGCCGACAACCAGCTGCAAGACGTTGTTTCGCTGCAAGATACGGAACGAGGAATTGAAGTCACCTTAAAAGACATCATACTTTTTGATATTGGACAGGCTGTACTAAAGGACGAATCCTTCAAAACGTTGGATACATTAGTCGGCCTAATTACAGCCGTACCGAACCAAATAAGCATTGAAGGTCATACAGACAATGTCCCAATTTCAACGTCCACTTATCCATCCAATTGGGAGCTTTCCTCCGCAAGAGCGGTTAGTGTCCTACACTATTTTAATTCACGAGGGATTCCACAGGAACGGATGCAATTTACTGGTTTTGGCGAATTTCAACCACTTTACGCGAATGACACTTCCGAAAACCGTCAGGGGAACCGCCGGGTCAATATCGTCATTTTACGTGCTGCACAATAACAAGAAAACTTTAAACAAAAGGCGTGAATTCTTATAAGAATTCACGCCTTTATCTTTATAACCCAATGATGGTTATATTTGATTTTCTTAAAAAATTTCTTTTTTTCCTTCGGCTGATTATGGTATTCAACTTATCAGATTAGCAGCACGAAATGTCCTATTTAAACAATAAAAAGCTTCAAATAAAAAAGGGTATATTAAATAGAAGAAACTCGGAATAAAAACTGAAATTTTCCGATTCCTTTTAGATGAATTTATCCATTTTTCTATGCCTTTCATTCAAATAAACGGGCATACTCCTTCGCATCTTCGGATATCTTTTCTTCTCTATTCGAACCCTTTGCCTTACCTAGTATTTGACCTATCACAAATTTTGTATAGGTTAAAGATTGCTGCAATAATTGCTGATTAAGCTTATTGACTTTAAGAATCTCATCAAACAGGCGCACTAGCAATTGTAACTGCGCCTCCAGTTCATCCTTTGTTTTTCCGTCCGGCTGCTGTTCGATTAGTTTGACAAGGGGCAGATAGGATTTATCATGCTCTAACACTTCCATTCTCATCTCATCTGCTTGATTGACTTTTTTCTTCAACTGAGATTCATCCGCCATGATCGCAAGCAGTGGATTAATCTCTGCAGAGACTAATATTTCCTGCTTTTTCTTAGCGCTTTCTAGCAACGTTATGTGCAGGTCCACTAACATATGTAATGCATCCGCTAGGGTGTTTGTTTCACCTGAGCTGTTTTCAAAGGCTTCGTTTACCGAATCCATGATATTCTTGGGATTGCTGTATTTCATAAGAACGCTCCTTTAAACTCTATCCTTATATTGGTTATCGGCCAATGATCATAGAATGTTTATAGTTTTTGCAAAATTTTTTATGGCTATTTTTTCAAAAAGCCAATTGTCGAAATTAATCGTTTCACGTACAATGCTAATTATATATAAAATTTTTGAGGAACGACTGTTTGTGAAGGAAGGGCCCAACTGTGAACAAATTTTTGAAATTTAGCTTTAGTGTGATTGTTTTGTGTTTCGCTATTTTAGTAGACTATCGTGCTATTATCGAAAACTATAGAGATATTTTAGCTGAGTTTGGGCCTTTACAAATGGAAAAACAAGAGGTTGTGACTCTGTCAGCAGAAGTCGTGTTGGCAGAAGAGATTCAATTGGACGTGCCTCTATTCAATCAAATGGATATCCCACGTTTATATAATGGCTGTGAAGTAACCAGCTTGGCGATGTTGCTCGGCTTTTGGGGAATCAATATCAGCAAAAATGAGCTTGCAGTCCAAATCCCGCGAGTCCCGCTCCAGTACGGAGATGGGAAATACGGAAATCCTAATATGGGCTTTGTCGGTAATATGGAAGATGGTCCGGGCCTAGGTGTTTATCATGAGCCTATTTTCAAATTGGCTCAATCCTATGTGACTGAACCATTAAAAGTTATCAATCTATCAAACCAATCTTTTTCCACTTTGTTTGAGAAAGTCAGTCAGGGGAAACCCGTATGGGTGATTACGACCACCAGTTTTTCACCGATACAACAGTTCCAAAGCTGGTCTACCCCACAAGGTTCCGTAGATATTACCTTTAAGATGCACAGCGTGGTCATTACCGGCTACGATCAAGAATACATTTACCTCAACGATCCATATGGGACCAAAAACAAAAAAGTGAACCGCGAAGCCTTTATCGCGTCATGGGAGCAAATGGGATCCCAAGCCATTGTGATCGAAGAAAAATAACGGTAAACAGACTCCTGGCATAGACAGGGGCCTTACTTATAAGTTGCAGAAGACCTGCAATAGGAAACCAAAACTCAATTGTAAACCGTAAAAAAATGAGCTGCCCTAAAAAGGACAGCCATAGTGACAATATTACTAGTACTTGCTAAGGAGAGTAGCAAGTTACATTAGTATTATCGACTAACTAACAAAAATAGTATAGCCCTTTTTGAAAAAAAATTTTGTCTAACAAAAAACCAGCCAAATAATCCAGTTTGGAATTAATTAATAGATTGTTTTTAATTTTGTATAAACAATATTCAAAGCGTCCATATTTCTGCTGCATGAAAAAAGAAAACGGAACAATACTATCAGAGTGGCAGGCAAAGAGCATAGGAGAATTATCACGGAATTTGTCGAATTTTAGTGACTTTTTACTATTCATATGTTTATAATATAAAGTATTTGTTTAAAGGCAAACTCACTGAAAAGCGAGGACGCAAAGCTATAGGGGCTTCTGTCCTAGGACCAGCCAGCCAGCTACCATCAAATAAAAAAGGGGAATTTTCGATGTCAAAAAGTATGTGGACCACACCTGAAGAAGCAATGCGGAAGAAGAAAATGAAGAAAAACCTACTTTATTTTGCTATTATGATTGGCACCGTCGTTCTTAGTGCAGTCGTGACGGTACTCGCCAACTCAATTTAGAAAAATTCATACTTACATAGATCGTTTCGTTTTTCATTATCTTTCAACTAATAGCATACTAAAGACATACACTGAAACTGCTGGGGAACAAGGGGCAGACAGGACATACGTCTATATTGATCAGCAATTTTTAAAAATAGTAAATATTGTAAAATGGAGGGCTTTTTAATGAAGGCTCTCTTTTTTTACAAAAATCTTAAAAAAACACGAAAATTTCATAACATTTACTTGTATTCGACAAAATACAACAATATGATGTTTATTGTAGGAATATTTACCTAATATATAATTTTCCCTTTTATCAAACTTATAACGTGCATAGGCAGGTAAAAATTAATGGTATTTGATGGTATAATTATTTCAATTATTGTTGGATTATTCAGGAAAGGGAACTTAAGAGCCTTCTCTCAGCTAAATCTTAAGTGGGGCTGGGTATTCCCACTATTATTACTTGTCCAATTAACTGTTTTTATGCTCCAAAACAATAGTGAATTTTTAGGACAACTTAGCGGCTCTATTTATATCTTAGTCTATATGATTGGCTTGCTATTTTTATTTTTAAATCGCAAGAATCCTGGTTTTATCCTTATTTTTATTGGTGTTTTTCTAAACTTTCTAGTGATGGGCGTTAATGGGGGCAGAATGCCCGTTTCGGTAGAGTCTGCGGCAGTTTTAGACCCTAGTTACATTGAAGCGCTAAAAGAAAGCTTGTATGCCAAGCATACAATGTTAACATCTACTACTCATCTTGGATTTTTGGGTGATGTGATTCCAATTTCTGATCCTTACCCGCGTACACAAATCATTAGTATCGGCGATATTATTATGAATATCGGAATCTTCATTTTCATTCAATACATAATGGTCCGCCATCCACTGGCAAAAAAGAGTGGTGTTTCCCCGCTATCCATGAAGGGGGGTGAACAAGGATGAAAAAAGACCAAAAGCAAGGACTTAAATTGACTGGCATTTTATACAATGCCATTATTATTGGATCTGTTATTGTTGCTTTAACTTCTGGATTTAGACTAATATAATTATAACAAAGGGGGAAGTGATTATTTACTTTCTCCTATCTTATTATGAGAGTGATGAACAAAATGCAGTTTTTACAGTCAACCACTAATAAATACCTTTTTATTGTCTCAGTTTTAGGTATCATCGCCTTTATAGCAATATATGAATTTAAAATTCATTCATCCTCTGAATGGTTTATCACTATTGCACTGGCAGGAGCTATATTACTTTTAAATCATCATCCTATAGTACTACCCCCAAAGGGTAACTCCCTTTCTATGGATTCTTCTATATTCCTTGCATGTCTTTTTTTATTTGGACTAAATTTAACTTTAACGGTATTGCTAATTAATTCGATTTTATTTGCACTTACACAACGAAAAATTGTCTGGTGGAAACATATATTTAATTTTTCTAGCTATGTTTTAATGATTACGAGTACTTATTATATATTCATTTTAACTGGTGGTACCATAGACGGTATCCATGTCAATAACATCGTTCCTTATTTAATTTCTTTTAGCACTTACTTTGCCCTGAATGTATTTTTTATTGGATATTTCTTCATACTGGCAGCTGCTGAAAGTTTTGAAAGTGTTTTTAGAGAACTTATTAAAGAGGCAATTTCCCCTTATTTGAGTACGCTCATGCTATCATTAGTACTGGCTATACTAATGAGTTCAGAAAGGTTATTCGGACTTTTTCTTTTTACCTGTATTGCCTTTTTACTGTCTTTAGCCTTTAAGCAGCATTTTCATTTATTTAAGGAAATTTCAGAGAAAGCAAACAAGGATTTTTTAACCGGACTTAATAATCATGGGTATTTTAAAGAGATTTTAGAAAAAGAAGTAACAGTCGCGAAGGAAAGTGATCAGCCACTTTGTATCGTTCTACTTGATATCGATGATTTTAAGAAATATAACGATTTATACGGTCATATCCAAGGTGATCATTTGCTTCAGGAATTTGGCCAACTTATAAAAGCAGCTTCGGAGGTGGAAAATTACCCTGTTGCTCGCTATGGCGGTGAGGAATTTTCAATTATAATGCCTAATACACCCCCTCAAAGGGCCATTTCATTTATGAATGAACTACGGAAAAAGACAAATGATACCTACTTCGAAGGAGTGGAAAGTCTGCCCTATGGCTGCTTATCCTTTTCAGCTGGAATTGCGGAGTGCGAAATAGAAACCTATAACATTTCGGAACTTCTAAACAAGGCAGATCAAGCCATGTATGCTGCCAAAGACCAAGGGAAAAACCTTGTTCAACTTTACAATCAGTATTCTGAATACTCAGTCCAACGCTCTCTCTCCTTAGAAAAAGAATTAGAAGAAGCAGAACAGCAGTTACGCATCTTCCTCTCCAAAGATGTTTATACATATCGTCATAGTAAACGTGTGTATCAATATGCGGTTAATTTTTCGAGGATGGTATCCTTAAGTGATTATGAACGGAAAACGTTAATTCTTGGTGCATTAATCCATGACATCGGGAAAATTGAAATCCCTCGGGATATTTTACAAAAAAAGGAGAAACTTGAACCGCATGAATGGGAGATCATGAAAAAACATGTCACCTGGGGAAAAGAAATCATTTCAGTTAATAAGAGATTAGAAGACTTGATTCCATTAGTGGAGTTGCACCATGAACGCTTTGACGGAAATGGCTATCCATATGGGTTAAAAGAAAAGTCGATACCTAAACTGGCCCGTATTCTATGTATCATCGACTCATTTGACGCGATGACCACCGAACGGCCCTATCAAAAAACAAAAACATTCAACGAAGCATTCGTAGAATTAAGAGCCTGCTCAGGAAAACAATTCGACCCCCAATTCATCGAACCCTTCATCGCTATGATCAAACAAGTTGATGAAGTAGCAGGGTGACAGGCACCATTTACTCATTTTTTCCCATTTATACATCATTTTCTGTATATTTTTCTTTGGTTTTAGCCCTCAAACTTCGTTTGAGGGCATTTTTGTGGTTTGACTGTCCGCCTGAGGTGGAATCGGTGACAGGCACCGATATTTATTCTTTTACTTAAAAAGTAGAGAGAACTTACGAAAAAGATCCTTTATCTGAATAATACAGGATAAAAGACCCATAAAATTACTTTGAAAATTATCCGATATTATTTGTATATCCATAAATCGTACGATAAAGGCAAAATTATTGAAAAATGATGACGCAAAACTATAGGGGCTAACATCATGTTGGGTGATTATGCTCGCCAGTTTCCGAATACGGTCTCTTACGATTTATGAAAAAATTAAAGGGGACATATATTATGGAGATCAAGACGAATATAACAAAAATTAGAATTAAGTGGCATACGATAAGAATAAATTATTTAGTGCTATTATTAGATAGCTGTCTTAATTCAATTGTTCAAACAAAATTAAAACAAAAAATAACCTATCATACCAATAGGTTAATTGATCTTGTTTAACCAGGCACCTTACGAGGTGCTTTTTATATTTCCCAAAATGCTAAATTTCTTAAGTTGGATAGGCTATTATAAGATTAATAACTGATTGCTGTTAGGGACCTCCTTGATGGCCCCCGCTTCTATCTTCGACAGTCAATCCAGCATGGGTTAAAATGAAGCAAAATAGTTAATAATTTATAGTAGTTTAATTGAAATAAGGTGATTGAAGTTGGAATCTCAATGGAAAGTTGATGAGCTTGTGCAGATTTTAAAGAAAAAGGAAGACCATGTATCAAACTATTACAAAAAAAAGAAAGGGTTAATTGAGCCACAAAAAGGAACCCGAAAACGATTAGGAAGGCAAAACCCTTTAGATAAAAATAAAGAGAAAGAAGAAAAACGGACTAACTTACTTAATCACAACGAGTTGTTTTATTTTGGACCTGCGCGTACTGCCATATCCTTAACTAGGGATGCCCTAAAGAAATGGGAGCAAGGAGCGCTGGAAGCTGCTATTGAAAAACAGCAGGAAGCGATGGAACACTTTGACCACGATGATTTTGAATTTAATTTAGGAAAAATGTACGTAGAATCTGGTTTAAATTATCAAGAGGGGCTTTTCCATCTTATAAACTATTTTGAACGAAAAGATGAGGCTGATCATTACAAAACAGTATTAATGGACTATCTTAATATTGAAATGGAGGAAGACGCCTATTACGGATATCTTAGTGACGGAGATGTAGAAGTCAATTTTGAGGTTTCGGACCATGAAATCAGTTTTGGCGATGAATCAGTTTTCCAGACCTCCGTACCTTTGGCATTTAAAATTCCTGTCAATTTAAATCTAGAAAGAAAAGACACAGAAAAGATTCAATACAGGGATTATTGGTATATAACGGAACTGCAAGATTCAACCGATGCTGATGTATGTTCCTATGAAATCAAAATCCATCAAAATAAATCCAAAGAATTTATCGAGGTATTTTATAGTACAGTGATTGAGCTTTCCCAAGAAGGAAAAATGGATGAGTTGTCCTCCTTCGATACGTTAAAGCACAAGCTATTCCTGTACAACCTACAAAAACAATATTATCACCAAGGAATGCATGATGAACCATTTGAAATTGCTTTCCCTGAGGACACATCCCTCATCTCCATTTTATTAATCGAATTACCATTAGAAAATAACCAAGAGTTTCTAGATTTGTTTATGAGATTTGCTTCAGAACACCTTTTTACCGTAAATAACTATGATGAGATTAGTGAAGAAGAGATCGATGAAGCAGAGTACACAGCTCTAGGGGATTGGGAAGCACAACAAGATAAAAAACATGAATACCTCTCATTTCTTAAGCAATCAGAACTATTTGCAACTTTAACCGTTTTATTAGACAATTTAAAAAACAACATACCAGACCCTTATCAGGCAGAAAATGAAAGTTTATTCTTATCAGCAAAAGAACAATACCTAGCCCATCTTGGTGATTTATTTGACGAAATCAAGGATGAACATCCTGATAACGGAAAAAAGGTATATCCCAAGAGGGAAGAAAATACAAAACAGAATGATAAACTTCTCCAAGAGATTGACCATATTCTTGAACAGATTAGATCGGATAAGGTCCGTCAATCCCTAAGAATGCTTTTATATGATGCTAGAAATTCATTGGAATCCACTCCTAGACAATCAGTTGGCACCATGCGACTAACATTGGAAGTGTTAATCAAAGAATCTTGTCTTACTGTCGGATATAGCCTTACGGAGGGGAATAAGAAGAAGAACCTCTATCAACTAATTCTTGACACAAAGGAAAGGGTTTCTAAAAATATTGATCAGCTCATCTATAAAATAAGAACAAACGGAAATAATGCCCTGCATTACGATGAAATAAGAGGCCTCATCACTTTTAGTGAAAAAGAAGCTAAAGACCATTTGAACTGGCTATTACAGGTCATTGATTTCTATGTTAAAAAATTTAAGGTTTAATACCCGTTCTAACAAAAACTGCTGCCTTGATTTATATAAATGCCTACTAGAACAGGGAGTTGTTTAGAAAGTAATATTTATTTGTACGGTGTAGGATAGATATTTTTTCGTGACCCCCCCTTTTTGACAGGAGACCACTAAAAAAGTCCAGTTTTGCAAAACAAGAAGGCAATCACCTACTATATGTAGATGATTGCCTTCTTTTATTTATTGAAGGAAATTCGTGTTCAGTGTTCAAAGGAACCACTTTTTCAGTGGCTTCGGACGGTTCTCTTGGTCTTTCTTTAGTATCCATGCCCACAAGAACCGTCCCCACGGTCACGGTCACCCTCTAAATTCTCTAGGTGAGTGATTTGTGATTTTTTTGAAGTTCCGATTGAATGACCGGAGGTTGTTATAACCACAATTCATAGCAATCTCACTTATCGACTGCTGACTATTTTTTAATAGATAACAGGCTTGTGAAATTCGGTAATGATTCAAGTATTCTGTAAAACTCATATTCGTCATTTGTACAAAAAGTTTGGATAGATAGGCATAATCGTATCGTAATTGGTTGGCAATTACTTTTAGCGTGCAATCCTCCCCATAATGGCTATCCACATATAGGAGAATTTTATGGAGTACTTCCGTCTTCGTTGAGTGTTCAACGGGAAGAAATTCAGTATGATCAACCAATCTCCCGCAAATATCATACAGGAAACTTTTTTGTCTATAAATAGAATCTAATTCCTCCAAATCAGGGACTTTACTTAGGTGAATAACATTATTTTCTGGGATGTACCCCTTATAATTCATGAAAAAACGGCCAACTAATTCAGGTGAAAAGAGGACGATGGAAATGTCGGAATGGTCCTTTGCCTTCAGTCCATGGACTTGGTTATTAAAAATGAATGCGATATCATTTTTATACAATGTATAGTTTTTTTGGTCAATACTTACGAGTAATTCTCCTTCATGGACAATGATAAGTTCGTAAGCTCGGTGAAAGTGAAGAGGAAAGGTTTGGTTAACTAGTTTAAAAGACTGAAAGGATTCTTTTACTTCAACTCCATGGTGTTCAAAAAAGGCCAAAATCTTCTCCCCCTGAAAGAAAACGAATATTGTCTTAAATTATACTATATTTTGAATAGAAATAGGCTCGTTTTGGCTCCTATAATGAATCTATGAAAGTTAGAGGAGGAAGTAAAATGGCTTTTGAATACCATGTAGCAAAAAACGGCTCAGCTAGTGCAGATGGAACGGAACAGAATCCATTTTTAACAATCAATCAGGCAGCTTCTGTTGCTCAAGCAGGAGATAAAGTTATTGTCCATGAAGGAGAATATCGGGAATGGGTAAAACCGAAGTTTGCAGGATTAAGTGATTATAGAAGAATTACCTATCAGGCAGCTGAAGGTGAGAAAGTTGTCATCAAAGGATCTGAGCAAATTCAAAATTGGGAACAGGTGGAAGGAACCATCTGGAAGGTTGTCCTGTCAAATGAATTTTTCGGAGATTATAATCCATACAAGGAAGAGATTTTCGGAGACTGGATTGTTTATAATCCAGGAAGACATCTTGGAGATGTTTATTTAAATGGGATGTCCTTTTATGAGGCAGAAACGTTTGAACAGTTAAAAAACCCAGAAGTGAAAACTGAAGTAATCGACCACTGGACAAAGTCAGTTGTTTCAATCCAAAATCCAGAACAAACTAAATATCTTTGGTACACAGAAGTCGATGAGAATCAAACTACCATCTATGCTAATTTCCACGGAGCAAATCCTAATGAGGAATTAGTAGAGATTAATGTGCGTAAAGCTTGTTTCTATCCAGAACAAGTTGGTATCAATTATATCACCGTTAGAGGCTTTGAAATGGCTCAAGCCGCAACCCCTTGGACTCCGCCAACGGCAGATCAGCCAGGATTAATCGGACCTCATTGGAGCAAAGGATGGATTATTGAGGACAATATTATCCATGACGCAAAATGTAGTGCCATCAGTATTGGTAAAGAAGTGACAACTGGCCATAACTATCGCACCGTCCGAAAAGACAAGCCTGGCTATCAATATCAGTTAGAATCCGTTTTTTCAGCAAAACAAATTGGCTGGAGTAAAGAAAAAATTGGTTCCCATATTATTCGAAACAATACCATTTATGACTGTGGCCAAAATGGTGTGGTCGGTCATCTAGGCTGTGTATTTAGTGAAATTTATAATAACCACATTTATAATATTGCACAAAAGCGTGAGTTTTATGGACATGAAATTGCGGGGATTAAGCTGCACGCAGCCATTGACGTTCAAATTCGCGACAACCGTATTCATGACTGCTCGTTAGGAACATGGCTGGATTGGCAGACACAAGGTACAAGAATAAGCAGAAATCTATTCTACAGAAATAGCCGCGACTTGTTTGTCGAAGTTAGCAGCGGTCCTTACATCGTTGATAACAACATTCTTACTGCAGACTATGCACTAGATAACCACGCTCAAGGCGGAGCTTATATTAACAATTTAATTCGCGGGAAAATGGTTCAGAAGAAAATGCTTGATCGTGCAACACCATATCATGTACCACATAGTACAGAGGTTGCTGGTTTTGCTCCTGTCTATGGGGGAGATGATCGATTCCTCAATAACATCTTTATTGGCGACGAATCTGTGAAAACAGCTGGTTTGCTAACAGAAATACCTACGGAGATAACAAATGACTTTGTTGGTACAGTTCACTTTAAAGGTTATACCACTTCACTTGAGGAATACATCGAGGTTGTGAATTCAGAAGAGGGCGATCATCGTAGATTCCACCAAGTGGAGCAGCCTGTTTATATTAACCGGAATGCCTACTATAATGGGGCAGAATCGTTTGAAAGAGAAAGTGAAAGAGTGGTAGCACCTCACTTTAATCCAGAAATTAAAATCATCGAAGAAGGCAATGCCGTTTATCTTTCCATTGAGCTTCCAGAAGATTTCGAGTCATTGCTTGGAGAAACTCAATCGTCCAAAACTCTTGGCAGAGCACGTATTGTGGATGCAGAATTTGAAAATCCAGATGGCAGTGAAATAATCCTGGATAAGGACATACTAGGAGAACAACGTACAGAAAAAAGCGTACTAGGACCAATTGCTAGTTTACAAGCAGGGAAAAATCATATTAAAGTTTGGGGCTAAATGTTTCGGGACAAGGTGTAACCTTGTCCCTTTTGTTCATGGGGGCGGTTCTTCTGGTCATTTTTATAGTAACCTTGACCACAAGAACTGAACCGTCCCCACGGTCACCCTCATCAAGAAAACAGACCTTCTTTTAAAAAAAGAAGGTCTATTTTTTATATTTTATTAAAATCATCAGGATCAGCAAACATACGTTGGTCCTGATTGAGGGCATTGATTTTGTCCATATCCTCTTGTGAAAGTTCAAAATCAAAGATATCAGCATTCTCAGCTATACGGTGAGCCTTGACTGACTTAGGAATCGTCACGACTCCTGTTTGTATATCCCAGCGGATAATGACTTGGGCAGTTGACTTATTGTATTTTTCGGCAATTTCAACCAAAGTGGGTTCTTCAAGAAGACCACCTTGCATTAATGGCGACCACGCTTCAAGCTGGATACCATGCTTTTTACAAAACTCATGCAATTCTCGTTGGTTAAATCGTGGATGATATTCTACCTGATTCACCATCGGAATAATTTCACAGTTTGCAATGATTTCTTCAAGGTGATGGACTTTAAAATTACTTACACCAATGGCACGAACACGTCCATCCTTATACAGCTTCTCCAGCGCTTTCCATGTTTCTACATATTTTCCTTGTGACGGAAGTGGCCAGTGAATTAAAAGAAGGTCTAAATAGTCTAATCCTAGTTTCTCCAAACACACATCAAAAGCCGCAAGCGCTGCTTCATAGCCATGATCAGCGTTCCAAATTTTTGTGGTAATAAATAGTTCTTCTCTAGGTACATTGGATTCCGCAAGCGCTTTGCCGACTCCTTCTTCATTTCGGTAAATAGCGGCAGTATCAATGCTTCTGTAGCCAACTTCAAGAGCACTTTTTACGGAATTCACAACTTCCGCTCCGTCCTCAACCTTAAAGACACCTAAGCCCAGCCATGGCATTTTTACACCGTTATGTAAGGTGGTTGTGCTTTGTAAAGTATTCAACATTATTTTGTCACTCCTTAAATGATAGTTTAATAGATAGAATTATAGATTTACGTAGTTTCTCCACTTATGAATAGGCTCCCAATTTAGAAGACTCTTAGCTTTTTCGTTGTTTAACAGCGGCTCAAAGCCTGATAGTTCTTTTCTAAAATCCTTAACATCCGGGTAGCATATTTCCATGAGCTGTTTGCTCTCAATATCCATACTTGTTTCATCTGCTCCGATATTAAGGGCAACAGATCCAAGTCCGTCCGTCTCAACGGCTAATCGATAAGCAGCCGCTGCATCTCGTGTATCAATATAACTCCACAATATTGTTTTTCGCTGCTGGGGATTGTGAATGAATCCAGGGAAATTCTGATACATTTCAGGAGAAATGACATTTCCTAATCGGAAGGATACTACCTGCATTCCCGTTCTGCGGTGAATCATATCCGCTGTTTTCTCATTGACAATCTTGGATAAACCATAGCTTTCTTCCGGCAATTGCGGGTGGTCCTCATCGATTGGTACATACTGTGGTTGTAAATTTTGCCTTGAAAAACAAATACCATAGGACGATTCACTCGAAGAGATGACAGCCTTTTTAATCCCTAAATTCCCTGCAGCTTCTAAAATGTTATAAGTGGACATAACATTATTTGCAAAAGTCACTTCGTTTGGATGAGAATAGGCAACCGGAATCGCTGCAAGATGGACAACTGCATCAGCACCTGCTAATACCCCATATACTTCACCAAGATTGGTTAAGTCAGTTAGGACCGTTCTGCATAGTGCTTCCTTTGGATGCTTCATATCTGCATTAACGACTTCATACCCATGTTCCAAAAATTCTTTTATAACCTCTCGACCAAGTAGGCCACTTCCACCTGTTACTACTACCTTTTTCTTCATTTTAACCCTCCATCTACGAATTGAGTGGTTCCTAAAACGAATTTCGCATTGAACTTAGTTTATCATATAAACTAAGTATATGTAAAACGTTTTCAATTTTCAAGTAATACCTGTTGGCTGGCAAAAAAAAAAGGGTAAATGGGGACGAATCTCCTGGACTTTTTTATAGTATCCATGACCACAAGAACCCTCCCCACGGTCACCCGGTCTCAACCAACATCTCCCCCGAAAATAGCCACATTCTGATTTTGCAACACAAATCGATTATCCAACCATCCTAAAGTATTCAACACATACCCTAAAGAGTCTGCATTATATCTTCCTGCAATTTTTTGATAAGCCAGCAGCTCATACACTTTATTTGAATCAAAATCTACCGGATACAAGCCACTTAGAGGATTCACAAAGCCTGTGATTGGGCTTTTCAATTTACCATTTGCATCATATATTTCATTTAAATACTCAGCATCTCTTGTTGAAATGTCTATCAGGTACTTTTTATGATTGATTTTGCTGACGACTTCCACTTTGTAGTTGTCTTGATACGTAACCTCGTATTGATATTGCTCATTATATACATTGAAATCAAAGAGTAATTGGGCTCTATTTTCCAAAAAGGAATAAATATAATGGTACATGATTCCCCCGCTGCCGCCTGTAGCAATACTGATTAAAATATCCTCTACACCATCCCCAGTAAAATCCCCCAAGAATATCGTAGGATTGTAGCCAGCATTTTCACGAAGTGGAACAGTTTTTACCTCGCCAGTTCTTCCATTTTGAACATGCAGGGTGATATTTTGAGTAAATGGACTATCTGGAGTCTTTACTCCGGTTAAATAGACAATATCATGTATCCGATCCCCCGTTACATCCCCCTGCGCAAACGCAACAATACTGTGCTGATTCATCGTTGTCCTAGCATAATAGTTATACATAACATCCCTCTTTTCATGATGACTACCATCATCTTAACTGGCCTTCATGTAGTAATATCTAAGCACCAGCCTCATAAAATCTATAAGGCTCACTGAAATGACATTAAAATATCATACGCTCTCCGCTCACGAAGTTTCCGAATGTTTGAATTTCATTAATGATTCATCAAAATGGAGGGGAAAAAATGAAGAAATACGGTTCTTTTTCTGGTACAGTGTCCTCGATTCAAGATTATTTAATAGGCTCAGATGAGGAATTAAATGGATGCTATAAATTAATGTCCTTATTAAATGGAGATGGTTCCATCGTAAATTTCGTAATTAGCCCAACCACCTATTTTCTAGACCATGTTATGGTTTCAGTTGGAGACACAGTAACTGGTTTTTATGATGTCAATGTACCTGTCATTCTTATTTACCCACCACAATATCAAGCCCTCATTATCGTAAAAAATAACCCTTACCAAAATGTAAAGGTGGACTTTTTTAACAGCCAGCTGGTGAGTAGCGATGGTCAGTTACAAGTAAATATTTCGAGTTATACTCCGATACTATTGCAAAACAATCAACCGTTCTCATTGAACCCAATAAACCGAAATCTACTCGTTGTATATGGTCCAGCCACATTCAGCATTCCAGCCCAAACAACTCCCTATAAAATCATTGTATTGTGTTAAATGTTCATTGGGGACGCCGAACCGTCCCCATGGTCACGGTCACGTGAAAACTTTGTATTGTACCTCGATTGTTGGTCGTCTAAACTAAGTGTATAACACAATCAAAGTCGGGAGGAAATTCACTGTGATTTCATTCAGTATTATTGGCGGTGCCAGTTTTCGAGCTCAATATTATCTTAGAATTGCCCAGGCTCTTCCTGAGCAATTTCGTGTATGCGGATTGGTGGTCAGGGACGAACACAAGGGGAACCTGTTAGAAAAAAAGTGGAATGTCACTACATACCGGAACTTGGCTCAACTCTTGGAAAATGAAAACCCTGACTTTATGGTTGTATCCGTTAGCGGATCAGCCGTGCCTGACTATTTGCTTCAATTGGGCGAGCTTGGTATACCCGCACTAGCTGAAACGCCACCCGCTCCATCAATAGAGGGCTTAGTAACCCTTCACGAGAAACTTACTTGTATAGGAGCCAAAGTGCAGGTTGCCGAACAATATCATCTACATCCGATCCAGCAAGCAAGACTATCATTAATAGATTCCGGAAGAGTAGGAAATGTCTCACAAGCCACCGTTTCGATTTCCCATTTTTATCATGGCGTAAGCTTGATAAGGAAAATGCTCGGAATTGGCTTCGAGGATGCCAGCATTCGAGGAATGAGATTTGAAGCGCCAATTCTGGCTGGCCCCAATCGCAGCGGCCCTCCAAAAGAAGAAAAACTCATCTCGGCTGAACGGGACTTGGTTTGGCTTGAGTTTGACGGGAAGTTAGGAATCTATGATTTCACACAAGATCAGCATCGTTCATGGATTCGTTCCAATCATCTATCACTTCGTGGAGACAGAGGAGAAATATTCGATAACCGCATATCACTATTGGGAGATTATTCAACACCAGTTTATTTAGATTTAAAGAGGCTAAACAAAGGCGAAGAGGAAAACCAAGAAGGACACTACCTAGAAGGAATCATGGCAGGAGAACGCTGGGTTTATCGGAATCCTTTTATTCCGGGAAGACTGTATGATGATGAAATAGCCATCGCTTCATGCTTAAAGAAAATGGGCGAATATGTAGCGGGCGGCCGGAGCTTTTATAGCCTTGCTGAAGCCTCTCAGGATCAGTATCTTGGTATTATGATGGAAAAAGCCATCGTTTCTGGGGAAGTAGTAAAGACTGTTCAGCAGCCATGGGCGGAGGATGCTTCCTTCCCAGCGTTCTCTTAAAGAAAATAAGGGCTGAACTATCCATACATAAAAGTAGATAGTTCAGCCCTTTCTATTCATAAAATAATGGAATTCTCACGACCCGCAAACTTTTCATCACTTATATAATATCCATTCAATAGCAGCCAAAGGCTTTTGAATGCATCCGTCTTTTCGACACTTTTCACCGCCTCTCAGAAGGACAAATCCTGCATTGCCAATAGATGCAGCGATTCTAATCAATAGTTTAGTTAAACCCAATGCCACTAATCAAACGTTTGATTAGATAGACAATGACTCCCTTTAGTAAAAGAACTTTCTATTGTTTTGAAATGAATAATTTGCCGAAGAAAAGTAGAGAGTATGTTGGCCCTTCCTCAAAATAGACAATAGAAACTAGTAAATGTCATAACCTGACACACATCTCTATACGAAATGCCCATCAAACGTTTGATTGAAAGTGCGATGAACCCTTATGTAAAAAGGACCCAGTAAGTTTTCTACTGATTTTTTTGTCGTGAATATAGCCTTATGTTCTTAATCATCCCATCAAACAATTAGTAGTACCGAAGGCCGGCTTCCCTTGGAAACCGGCCCAGTACCCGATTAAACGATTTCATATTCCGTTACATTCCGATCTATCACTCGTGCTCCTTTAACAGAAGTAAAGTTCCCATTTGTTGATGTGAAAACTCCAGATGCGATCATTTCTTCCATCGCTGCCTTCACGACTGCTTCCTCAATCGGTTCCTTCGGATTTTCTACTGATAAACGGGCAGGTTTCCCGAACTCCGTAACAAACTCTAATTCTAATGTTTTAGCCATTTTATTCACCTCCTCCTATCATTTATTTTCTATTACGCTAGTAATTCGGAATTGTCGACTCTCTCAATGCTGCTGAGAGTATCATTGGACAAACCGATAACCGCTTGTGCGGCTTGTAAAAGTTGGTCAGCTGTCGCTAATCTTTGGATATTGCTGAAAGTCTTCGCCTTTAGAAGCGGTTTGCCATCTTCACCTAAACCCACCTGGAACACCACACGTAACTTAGTGGTTGCAAGAATTGCTTGTGCCATTGTAATCACCTCCTTTCACCCTTTTATATATGGAAAAGCAGGCGAAAAGGACAGGGTCATCGAAAATAAACTTTTAAAAAGCGGTTTTAGGCTACTAGAAGAAAGGAACGGGGTTATTCGCTTTATTTAAAGACGCAAATTCTATTATGCAACAATGAAAAAAGGCAACTACTAAATTTGATTAGTAGTTACCAATACTTTTTGAAAAATTAATTTTTGTTCATACGTACTTATTAACCACAATAGGATAGTTGATTTGAAGTCCCTACCTATGCGGCTGCTTTTCTCCTCTATGCCTCAAGTATGCTATCATAGTATTTATTAAATTTGTGAGGTGGGAATATTGAAAAACAAAGTAATTTTACTTGCTTCAGATCAGCTTGGTAAAGGAGAAAAAGAACTTGGTGAAGGTGTTTTAGAAACCTTCTTCACGATTCTTAAGCAAAAGGAGGAACTGCCTGAGGCAATTTTTTGCATGAACCGCGGCGTTTTTACATTAACGGAAAGCTCGCTTGTTTCTCTTCAATTAGGAGAACTGGAAGAAAAGGGCGTTGACGTTCTTGCCTGTAAAACATGTGTTGACTATTATGAGCTAAATGACAAGCTTGTTGCCGGGAAAATTAGCGGGATGGCCCACTTTATTGAGTTAGCTTCAAAATATGAAGTGATTACATTATCTTGATAGGTACATGGGGAGGGTTCTCCTGGTCTTATTTATTTTAACCATGACCACAAGAACCATCCTCACGGTTTCCTTTTATGAGGAAAAGTCATCGTAATCAGAGTCAGAGTAATGACCTCGTTTTTTGGGCGGTGTAAACATAACGGCTATAAAAAATAGAGGGACAATCAAGTTCAACTTGGGATTCACAAAAAATAAGACAACAATCGGAATTAGACCGGTCAGTTTGTGGAACAAATGATTTAAATAATAGTCTCTGTTAAAACTGAATGTTGATTTCACTGTGTTTGGAAAATAAGCGGAGAATTTCCGATTAAATTGGGGAATACCTATTTTTCCATAAAATAAGCGGAGTTTTTCCGCTTATTGCATCCAAATCCTTGGATTTTGTCTTATTTAAGGCAGTTAACCGGAATATCTCCGCTTATATCTGCTTCTTAAGCTTCCTCTATATACAATAGCCGGAAATTCTCCGCCTATGAATTTTCAACCCTACACGAAAATCAACAATGAATAATAACAGAGCCAAATAATAAAGAACTTGAATGGTTCTGTGACTTCTACTGCCACTATCAAAAGCAACTTTTACTTCACCCGCTAAATAATAAGACCCATCCGATTCTGAATGGTCGTTCCATATTTTTCTACGAAGGTTAGAAGAGAGTTTTTTTCGAAATCAACTTATACGTCATCAAGCCCCATTACAGGAAACCCCTTTTAAAAATATTTTAAATGCTGCAATTCAAAGAGAGACATTTTGGCAGTAAAATTAGCACGCAAAAAGCTCAGAGAATAATAACTCTGAGCTTTTTATAACGTTGTTGTACATTAGCACCCTTTAGAACAACAGGTTAACATTTGCAAACCATTAAATGGTTCCCATCAAGGTCCTTGAAATTAAACCAGTGGTTATGCTCAATATCTGTGGTTAATTCAACATTCTTATTCTTCATATGCTCATAGGCTTGTTCTATATTGTTAGTGTTCAAATGAAAAGGTGGAGTTTTGAAAATGTTGTCCTTTGAATAAATCTTACTGTCTAATACAATTCCTGTACCGTTCATAGGTAATACATACAAATGACCAAATAATATTTCACCATCTACTGGCAAGCCTAATATATCACAATACCAATTACGAGCTTCTTCAATGTTACTTACAGGAATAAAAACAGTACCAATTTGATTTAAAATAGGGTTCATAAATAACCTCCAAATTTTTGTTTTATAGGTTTAATTCGTGATGAAATAATTATTTCCTTCTTGTTGAACCCTTCTGCCCCTTTAGTTGATAAGTCTCCCTATCATTCAACATAAATATCCAGTAACCTTCTTACCATTATAGTGACTTCAACCATAACGAAGGAGCAATTTCACCCCTTACCTCGAAGAGGTAAGGGGTGAAATTGCTAAATTAAAGACCACTAGAACCGTCCCCACGGTCACATTCTCAACTGTAGTAATTTTGTTAATGGATATATAGGAAATAACCCATAAGCTCTTTGTCTTTCATTGGTCCACATTTTATTGAACTTGTTTAGGTAGAAAACTACAAAGACTTATGATAATATTAAATAAATTAAAAAGACCATGTGTAACTGGCGAAACGCGGATAACCGCGAGGGAGCACATGGTGTCGAAGCCGTTCGCCTGGGCAGAGGTAAGGGATTTATTCCCTTACCTCTTTCTGTTTATTAAGGCAAAAAACTAGGAGGAAAATCATGAGCACAATCACTTTAGAAAAAGTGAAATCAATCAAAACACTTAATAATATTGCAGAAACTGGACTAAAGGTATTCAATAAGGGCAATTTTCAGATTGACAACGGCAGCGAAAATCCAGATGCCATCCTTGTTCGCAGCTTTAATATGCACTCAGTAGAAATTGGCAATAATTTAAAGGCAATCGCAAGAGCTGGAGCAGGTGTGAATAATATTCCGGTAGAAAAATGTACAGAGCAAGGTATCGTTGTCTTTAATACTCCTGGGGCGAATGCCAATGCCGTAAAAGAAATGGTGCTAACCTCATTAATATCTTCTTCCCGCAACCTTTTTGCCGGTATTGCTTGGGTAAAAGCATTGGATGGTGAAGGTGACCATATTCCAAAGCTAGTGGAAGCTGGAAAAAAACAGTTTGTTGGAACAGAAATTAAAGGAAAAACGTTAGGTGTCATTGGTTTAGGAGCAATTGGTGCCCTTGTAGCGAATGATGCGCTTGATTTAGATATGGATGTGATCGGGTTTGACCCGTTTATCTCAGTCGATACGGCTTGGAATTTATCACGCAATGTACAGCGTGCAATAACAATTGAACAGTTGTTCTCTGAATCTGATTATATTTCTGTACACGTACCTTTTACCGAGAATACAAGAGAAATGTTTAACGCATCAACATTCAGCATAATGAAGCCGGGTGTTCATATCTTAAACTTCTCTCGTGGCGAGCTTGTGAATGAAAAAGACATGGCAGCAGCTCTCGAAAGCGGGATAGTTGGGAAGTATATTACAGATTTCCCCAATGAAAATGTTCTGAAAATGAAAAATACAGTTCCGATACCGCACCTAGGTGCCTCTTCACAAGAATCAGAGGAAAATTGTGCAATAATGGCGGCTCGTCAGGTGAAGGTATTTCTAGAAACAGGAAACATCAAAAACTCAGTGAATTTCCCAAATACTCACCTACCTTATACAGGAAAGCAGCGAGTATTGGCATTTCACCACAATGTTCCAAACATGGTCGGACAGATTACATCCGCTATATCTAGTTATCATTTAAACATTGCGGATATGGTCAACAGAAGCCGAGGGGAATATGCATATACGATGATTGACATTGATAATAAAGTGAATGATGATGTTATTCCGACATTAGAGGAAAGAATCAAACAAATTTCCGGCATGGTAACCGCTCGTATTATTTAAATATTAAAGAGGAAATAAGTTAAGTTTGCATGAAAATGGAGCCAAGTTTCAATACTGGCTCCATTTCTTGTGCCTGTATTTATGGTATGGTACGGTTCACCCCAAACCGCCGCCGTCTGTAAGCTTAGGCATAAGCAGCATTAGAAAAAGGGAAACACCTGTTAATCCTGATGTAGCAAACTTCCAGGACCTAGCTGCACCTATTAACCTATCAATCTTCGACAAAGCTCGGGGAGTGACAGCGTACTATGTCAAGTAAGAAATTTAGATTTTTGCGTATAGGAAATACACCTCAAGCATTAAATTTCAAAAAAATACCATAAGCAACTGACAGAAAACCATATAAATGAATCTCTCTTCTCGGATCTGAATAGGAATCCTACCTTGCTTCAATTCTGCATTGATGCAACCTGGTTAGTTCAAACCGGTCTATATTAACGTACAATTCGCATTTACAGGACAAGGTTAATCATGCTGTCACTCGAGGTCGTATTGCCTCCGGCACCAAAGTCGATTTTCCCTTGATCCCAGGAGAGAGATTCATTGTTTTTTCATTCGTTAAGCAGCTAGAGCAATGTTTAAATAAGTGTTCATTTTGGTATAGATTAGTTTCTTCTTAATCTCTTGAAAGATGCTGTATTCTGACTGTTTAGACTCATACGGTTTCTTATGCTTTAACATTGAAAAGGCTATTCGAATAAACTTGTTTCCTAGGGCTATGAAGGCCTTTCTGGCGTGTTTGCCACGTTCTTTTAGTTTCTCATAATAAGGACGCAAGTCTTTATTGTGTGAGGCTAGACATTTTCCTACTGTGTAAACCATAAAGCGTAAATTCTTATTTCCCTGTTTGGAAATGCGGCCATAAAACCCTTGAGTTCCTCCAGACTGGATTATGATTGGATTCGTTCCAGCTTTCTTGATCAATTGGCCAGCGTGTTCATATTGAGAGATATCCCCCAATTCACTAAAGAATTCAGCTGCCGTAGCTACCCCGATACCAGGTACAGTTAAGAGCAGACGACCATCTGTTTCTAAAAGTGCTTCTTCAATTTCCTTTTCTAGTATACTTACATTTTCATCTAACCGTTTTAAGTCCTGTACTGCCAACTTTAGTAAAAGTAATTCAGCTGAAACTTCTTCCTTTGATTTCACAATCGATTGTTCAGCTACTTTCATGAGAGTGTGGATCGTAGTTTCTTTAATTCTCAACTTTTTCTCTTTCACCAATTGAAGAAGTTTTTCTATTCCGAGTTCTAAGACGCTAGATGGGTGAGGATAATTTTCTAAGAAAAATAGAGATGGCTTTCCCCAAAACTTACTGAAAATGAGTTTTTTTTCGGGTTTATTATTTTTTATCTCTACATATCCTTGAAAGTCCCTCCAAATATGGTCCATCAGTGTTCGAATATGTACCCTTACTAGTGCTCGTTTACGAACTTCATTTCTTCTGGCACGGGTAAGAGTCATGAGACGTCTATAAATGCCTTCAGGTAGCTTGTTTTCCATTCCTTTGTTTTGAATGAGTGCATGGGCGATGGCATAAAGGTCTAAATCATCCGTTTTACTCCAATTTAACGCACTTGATCTTTCTTCATATGTAGTTGCGGCATTGATAATGGTCACTCCATAACCACGTTTTCCAAGTTCTCGCACGATGTCCTCATAATAATGACCAGTAGCTTCAACACCAATAAAAATTCTCTCAGCCTGAATCTGACCTTTTGCATTTTCTATTAATGAACACAAATGGTTTATCCCATTTTTATCTACACCAAAGAAAAATGGTTTTTCTATTACGTCCCCAAAGTAATTGCAAAGTAACGCCTTCTGAAAAAACTTAGCTGCATCTATCGCTACAACTAATACTCTTTCTAGGTTTATCCCCCTTAATTGAGAACTGAATTGACTACCTTTCTTTCCTTGTATATTATTAAGTGATTGATTATTTTTTTTAAACCCCATGTAACTTCGTCCTCCTATTTTGGAATGATGTAAGTTTGAGGTTCCCTGTCAGGTATCTTAATCTTACTTCATGAAGTGTACTGGGGTCTTTTTGTAATTTCTGGAGGAAATACCTTTCGACATTTATTATCTAATACACCAGGCACAGAATTTTAAGAGGTAAAAACGCTCAATTAAATACAATCATAACCGTCCCCAAGGTCACCTTTATACCTTCATTCGTCCAGGAAGATTCTGTATCGACTGGACGACCATATCAAGCTTTGATTCAATTCGATATAGCAGATAGAGGGTGACAATGATTGGGAATCCCACCTCACTAATTAAAGGGATAATTTGCTCCACTAGAATTCACTCCTTTCTATAGTATTACGAAGGCCGGCTTCTTTTGAAAGCCGGCCTCGTACTCGATTAAACAATTTCATATTCCGTTACATTGCGGTCAATCACTCGTGCTCCTTTAATCGAAGCAAAGTTCCCATTTGTTGATGTGAAAACTCCAGATGCGATCATTTCTTCCATCGCTGCCTTCACGACTGCTTCCTCAATCGGTTCCTTCGGATTTTCTACTGATAAACGGGCGGGTTTACCGAACTCCGTAACAAACTCTAATTCTAATGTTTTAGCCATTTCATTCACCTCCTCTTATCATTTATTTTCCGATTACGCTAGTAATTCGGAATTGTCGACTCTCTCAATGCTGCTGAGAGTATCATTGGACAAACTAATAACCGCCTGTGCTGCCTGTAGAAGTTGGTCAGCTGTTGCTAATCTTTGGATATTGCTGAAAGTCTTCGCCTTTAGAAGCGGTTTACCATCTTCACCTAAACCCACCTGGAACACTACACGTAACTTAGTCGTTGCAAGAATTGCTTGTGCCATCGTAATCACCTCCTTTCACCCCTTTATATATGGAAAAGTAGGCGAAAAGGACAGGGTCTTTGAAATTAAATTTTAAAAAGGCGATTTTAACCCCCCATTTGAGGTTACTAGAAGAAAGGAGCAGAGGTATTCGCATTTATTAATAAACGCAAATTCTATTAATTTTCATTTATAAGAACACTAGAATTCGAAAAAAAACTGGAAATCCCCTGGATGATGCCTGACACCTCCATTTCTTGGTGCCTCAATTTATTCACCGTGCCTCATTTTTAACATGTTTTTAGAAGGATTTCTGACAACGCCTCTTGAATATAAGACGTAAATTACTTTTTTAAATCTATATGAAAAAACAATCTTGAGAGGAGCAAGAAATTGACTAACATTGATCAACGTTTACAAGATTTAGGGATCGAATTACCGGAAGCAACTGCACCTCTTTACCATTACGTACCAGTAATGATTCATCAAGGTGTAGCTTACATTAGTGGACAAGTACCTAGGAAAAATGGAGAGGTTCCTTTTCAAGGTAAAGTAGGTAGAGAGGTTACGATTGAACAGGCTCAGGAACTAGCAGAGATGTGTGTGCTAAAAGGGCTTAGCAGTTTAAAATCTGCAATTGGCAGCCTTGACAAGGTTGAACAAGTATTAAAAGTAACAGGCTATGTTCAGACTGCACCGGGTTTTTTTGAACCATCAAAAGTTCTTGATGCTGCTTCTGAATTATTAGATAAGATTTTTGGCGTTAAAGGACATCATGCTCGCACAGCTGTTGGAGTAGCGGAACTCCCTAGTAATACTCCGATTGAGATTGATTTTATCATTGCAGTAAAACAAGAGGATATAACCAGATGATTTCTTAGCCAGAAGCATGGGGGCAATGGGGACGGTTCGAGATCACTGAAAAAGTCCATTTTTGAAAAACAAGAAGGCAATTACCTACTATATGTAGATAACTGCCTTCTTTTCTTTATTCTATTTTGATGAAACTTCATGTTCATTGTTCAAATTTGTAAATAAAGGACATCTATGGTTATCACCTCCTTCCTCAATTACGGAAAGAAGAACGACAACCAAACCCCAACAATATTCAATTCCAACTATATTCTATCACTGTCTAGCTACCTAACAACCTACCAATCTTCGACAAATATCGAGGAGTGACAGTCACCGGAATTAAATAACATTGATCAACGTTTACAAGATTTAGGTATCGAATTACCGGAAGCAACTGCACCTCTTTACCACTATGTACCAGTAATGATTCATCAAGGTGTAGCTTACATTAGTGGACAAGTACCTAGATTGAACTACCCCTCCTTAACACCCTTACTGGTTGTTTGAAGGAGGGGATTCCTAAGAACACCAGTGTATCCACCAGTTATTGATTAGGCGATCCCCGCAGTACCTGCGGTTAGAAGTCTTAATGCTTCATTTTTAAGATTGATTCCTGCGTTAATATCTCGATTATGGTAGGTATGACACTTAGGGCATTCCCATTCACGTAATCCGAGATTTTTAACGTCTTTGTTTTTGTAGCCACAACATGAACAAAGTTGGCTGCTAGCGAAGTTTTTTGAAACGGTTACTACTTGTCTACCATACCATTTCGCTTTGTATACCATCATGCTTTTGAATTGTGACCAAGATACTTCGCTGATTGCTTTAGCAAGATGGTGGTTCTTTAACATGTTCGATACCGACAAGTCTTCCATTCCAATAATGTCGTGGTTTTTGACAATCTCGGTTGAAATCTTGTCCAGATAATCTTTTCTTGTATACGCAATCTTTTCATGAATACGAGCTACTTTTCTTTTGGCTTTATACCAGTTCGCACCACCAATTGTTCGTCTACTCATAACTTGTTGAGCATGGGCTAATTTTTCTTCTAAGGAACGAAAAAACTTCGGATTAGAGTATATCTTACCATTCGAAAGAATAGCGAAATCTTTCAGTCCTACATCAATACCAATTGCTGAATTGGTTTTGGGCAATTCTTTTACTTCTGATTCAACAGCTAAAGATACATAATATTTACCAGTGGGATTTCTTCTGATAGTGGCACTTATAATACGGCCTTGGACTTCACGACTTTTTGCAAAACGGACATTCCCTAGTTTGGGAAGTTTGATGTAGTTGTCATTGACAGCTATATTTCCGTTTGTTGTATAAGATTGCACTCGATTCTTTTTTGTCTTAAATCTAGGCTGTTTATTTTGCTTTTTGTAGTAGCGATCATAGGAATCAGCTAAAATTTCAACTGATTTTTGTAAAGCGATACTATCGACTTCTTTCAAAAATGAGTAATGTTTCTTTAGTTCAGGAAGAGATTTCACTGTTTCATATTTGTTTAAAAATTTGCCTTTCCATTTATTCGCTGGGAGCTGTCCGGTTTGCCTCATTTCTTCGACAATATACCAGTAAGCATCTTTTTCTTTTTGTTTGTTAAGAAAGAAATTGAATACAAATCTTGAGCAGCCAATGGTTTTGTTAATCTGTTCCATTTGTTTTTTGTTTGGGTAGATGCGGAATTTGAAAGCCTTCTTTACTAGCATATATTTCACCTCACTTAACAAGAACATCTGTTCTCATTATAACATAGGGAGGAAGGTTTTGGCTATCGCCAACCGTCATTCATCCCCTCCCTACTCATTGGGCCTCGCTCTTCACATTCCTTGAGGAAGGGGCATTCTGTCGGATAGATGATAAATGGAGAGGTTCCTTTTCAAGGTAAAGTAGGTAGAGAGGTTACGATTGAACAGGCTCAGGAACTAGCAGAGATGTGTGTCCTAAAAGGGCTTAGCAGTTTAAAAGCTGCAATTGGCAGCCTGGACAAGGTTGAACAAGTATTAAAAGTAACAGGCTATGTTCAGACTGCACCAGGTTTTTTTGAACCATCAAAAGTTCTTGATGCTGCCTCTGCATTATTAGATAAGATTTTTGGCGATAAAGGACATCATGCTCGCTCAGCTGTTGGAGTAGCGGAACTCCTTAGTAATACTCCGATTGAGATTGATTTTATCATTGCAGTAAAACAAGAGGATATAATCAGATGATTTCTTAACCAGAAGCATGGGGACAGCGTGGACGGTTCGAGATCACTGAAAAAGTCCATTTTTGAAAAACAAGAAGGCAATTACCTACTATATGTAGATAACTGCCTTCTTGTACTTATTCTATATAGATGAATATTCATGTTCATTGACCAAATTAACGACCTTTTCAGTAGTCTCGGACGGTTCTCCTGGCGTAATATATAAACGATGACCACAAGAACCGTCCCCATGTACCCTTAAATCGTATGTGGTTTGCATACGATTATCTACATATTTATGATTTACTAAATAGTTTCTTTATCTTATTAAAAATATTCCTTTCCCCATTATCTAAATCAATAAAACTAAAGAATATATCTCTTTTAACCACAAGGACTGGTTCGTCTTCAATAATACACTCAATCGGTAGGTAGTTAATTTTAGTTTGACGCTCTTTTATATTCCCACTAAAGTTCTCAATTTTTATACTTATAGTATTGTCGGATCGGATTTCAAACGCATCTTTATAGCTTCTAAACAGTTCTTTCCAGATTAGCTTTCCGCGGTCATCATAGTCATTAAAAGGTTCATTAGGGAAATAATTAGGTACTTCTAAACCACAAATTTTATAGTAGTTTCTGAAAATTTCACGTGCAACCGTTAAGTTGTCTTTGGGATCATAGAATTTCTTATCATTTATTATTCTGTTACTTAATCTATATGTAAAGTCGCCAAATAATTTATTATCAACTTGTTGTAGGATATTATGCAGGTAGGCGGAAGACTCTGTTTTCTTGTGTTTATCAAATGTATTTTCAATCTGAAGGTAATAGATTCTTGAGGTTGCTTGTGCTGGTATATTAAAACCAGATGCATTAGTTGTACCTATTAGAACTGGGTGCTTACCCGCTAGTTGGTTACTTACAAACTTAATTATCCTTTCACCACGCTTCCCCGTAAAAAAGGATAAGTTAATTTCATCAATTAATATTGGGTGAAGATTTTCACTCTCAAAAAAATCTTCTAGTGTATTGGCACTTTTTAAGCTTTCATAAGAAATAAAATTTGGACCATTTCCTCCTAACAGCCTTCCTAAAAACTCTAAAGCTGTTGTTTTTCCAGACATACTTCTACCAGCAATAATTAAGAAAGGAGATATATCCCTACGTGAACCTTCCCTACCTTCATGTAATGCATAATGTTCTCGTGCTTTCCATAAATATGCAGACATAAAGCCATATAAAAAGACCTCATATATTCTTGCTTGATTCCTCGGGTCTTCTTTCAAGGTAAATGTTTTATAGGCATCAATAAAACTATGCAATAACAATAATCTGTCTTTTATATCTTCTTTTTCTAACTCTTTAGAAACCAAAATAAGTTCATTCTGTTGAACTTCATTTTCCTTTTGAAAGGATGTATATAGTAGGTTATTGCTAGGGTTACAAATTAACATTTTACGTAAATCCAGATCTTGGCTATTTTTATTTGTTCTACTTATTACCGTTTTAATTGCAGGAATCTTCTTTTCAAACTGTCCTTTTGAGACTGGTACTCTAACACCATTCTTATTATCTCTTTTTGTAACAAGCTCAATAATTTGCTTAACTTTCTCATTTTCTTCTCTAATACTATTTTTTATTTCAGGAACTAGTGAAATCTCTTCCATTTGTTCTTCTGTAATGTGAAATTTAATTTTCGTACCCAATGTTTCGTCCCTAATTATTTCTGCAATAGTTTCTGGATCATTCACCAATACCTGTTCGATAGTACCTCTCTTTATTCTTTCAGGTATAAAATCATCGGTAAAAGTTTTTAACTCCTTGAATCTTTCCATGTACATGTTATATAGTTCCTGATTGTTATCAAATATTAGGATATCTTCAAATTGCGGCCTAGATTCAAAAGCATTTGCAGTAAAGTTTGCGGAACCAATGATGCATCTTGTTCCTTTCTCCCCTTTTAGTAAATATATTTTTGAGTGT
The DNA here is from genome assembly GCF_023715415.1 of Neobacillus niacini. GTDB lineage: Bacteria > Bacillota > Bacilli > Bacillales > Cytobacillaceae > Neobacillus > Neobacillus niacini_C. Next base: position 247,217 of record NZ_JAMBOB010000007.1, on the reverse strand, counting down.
ATCGCAACATTATTTGCTGCATATCGGATAGAACAGCGCTCCTTAAGAAATTTACTTCTAATATCTTGGTCAAGCTCATTCCAGAAATTTAGTCTCACCTCATAATTAAATTTTGTTAAAAGACCTTCAGTAAATCCTCCAGCTACTCTACTGTCATCAATCCCCATAACCAAATCCACTTTAATAAAATCCTTAGTCTTATTAAAAAAATAAGTTGGTGATGCGACATATGTGACTGCACAAAGTTCCTGGTAATTGTCTGTGTCGAAAATTTCCTTTGTTGTCATTTGTATAGGTTTCATATCTTTCAAGATATGAAGATATGAGACATTTTTCTTAGGTAACTCTTCCTCTTCAAAAAGCGAAGTCTGATAGTCTAACAATTGGTCTACCTCCCAACTATTTGATAGATTCGATCTTCTTTACCATTAACTTCAATCAAAGAGACTTTATCATCATAGACTAATTGTTCAAGGTATTGGCAGACTCCAGGATAGATTCTTGGTTTCCCCGTTAGGTATCTTTCTTTCTCTGCTCCATTATGCTTTATGAGTAGTTCACATATTACTCTGACGCTTGTTACTCCCTCATCCAAGTAACCATTTATTGCTTGAAAAAAGCGGGAATCACCTGTCTTTCTTATATGAATTTGTTTAGGAACTTCCTTGATCGTTTCTCCGAATAAATCCAGGGATTCTTGGTTCTCATATTTCTCTACAGTCACATCAGAAACATTCATTTTTGTAGCCTTAAAGTTAGTAACATAATTACTTTCGTCTTTTTCTTGATAGAGACGTATATCTCTTATTAGTCTGTTGAGTTGTCTCTCTAGTAAAGGGACATTAGCATCTAAGTGCTGCTGTATATCCTTTGCTAACTTTAAATCACTAGGAATATTGGGGACATGGTCTAGAATTGACCATCCATCGGCAATCTTATTTAATAATTCATCACGTTCATAATCAATCTGTGTAAATCCCTTCTTAATCGCAACAATTAATGATACAGATAGACCAGTATGTTCTTCAAAATGAGTAATTCCAAAACGACGAATCTGATTGGTAGATCTATGTCTTACAATATATTGATATCTAAGTGGTATCCCACATTCACAAGGGGTTTCTGGATTTCTGACCACTAGAACCGTCCCCACGGTCAAATTAAAGACCACCAGAACCGTCCCCACGATCACAAAATTATCTCTTATACCTTTCAAAACACTAATCATATTTGGGACATGTTGTTCCAATTTGATTCAAATTTTCACTCTTTAAGTCTATTTTTCTATGTTAAATTCGATTTTCTGTGATTCGATGGTTCTCTTTGAATGGTTTATGGTAAGGCTACCTAGGAATATATCGGAAGCGCGCTGCCTGAAGGACTTTACCAGTGGAGAGCTTTGACGAATTAGTAGTACAGTATCAGCCGATGATTCATAAGATTATGCATTCCCTGCACATCTATAAAAATCAACAAGAATTCTATCAGACAGGATTAATTGCACTTTGGGAGGCTGCACAATCCTTCGACGAACGAAAAGGCAACTTTTCGAATTACGCTTACACCTCAATTAAAGGAAAAATGTTATCTGAAATGACACGGACCAACCTTTACATGGAAAGAAACATTGTTCCACAGAAGGAGGAATTCTGGGATAGGATTGAAGGTCAGGAATCACCACTTTTTCTTGAGAAAGAGACCATCCAATCCTATTGCGATGGCCTAACGGAAAGAGAAGCAACATGGGTAATTGAATCTTATATAAATGAACGATCCACTAAAGAAATAGCAGAAAGACAGAGGGTGACTTTATCTGCCGTTAAGCAATGGAAATTAGGGGCACTAAGAAAATTGAAGGAAAAGGTTGTAAAGAATCATTAACAACATCATTACGATCTGGGCAGTGTGTTTATGAACAAAACTGCCCCGGTCTACTAGATTTCTTCAACAACCCTCACAGAATTGGACAATAATCAAAAAGTATCCACTAATGGTACAAGGAAGTAGGGGTCTGACTCCAATATCAGTAGTGAATGGCACCAAAATACATAAATCGCGAGCAAAAATCACTTTTGAAGGCATTTTTTTACATTTTGCTCTAGAAATGCACTCAAGAATAGAAAAGCGCAGTTCGATTTATTTAGCCAATCTCGTTATGGTTGAAGTACCGATCGTGAGCCACCACAAAACATAAAGCCATCACGAAGGAAAACGTAAACTAGGCTATGTCATGAAAGGGTGTTAGTAATCGTGAGTATAAAATCAAGTAACACTAGGGAATTTAAGCAGTTCTCGCAATTCAGTTCCCTTCAGGAATTTAATCATCATATGGAAATGTGGTTAGTAGAACACAAGCATGATTTTACTAAGGGGGAACTGGTCGGATTAAAAAGGCTCGTGCGGTTTGCAGCCAAAATCCCCGGCGTTTGCAATGCCAAAATTGGGACACTCTTAAAATCAATTCACGACCATTACCAAGATAATGGCATATCAAGATCTACCTTTAAACGAATGATTTTGAAAGCAAAAGCATTTGGGATTATCACAGTCTTTGAAACAGAAAGGAAGAACGGCTCGCAGTCTAGTAATTTATATCAATTTAATCGTTTTCCATCGAATGAACTACCCAAAGAGGAAAAAATGAACCACCAAAATAAAACTAGTAATCTTATTAAAATAAATAATCAAAAGATAAATAAACGTTGCGAAGAACCGTCAACATTAGATTATTCCTATGTAAACAGCCGGGTTCCACAACCCTTTATCGAGCTGGTAAAGTGCTTTTTTTCCGATGCAAAAACCATTGAAGAATTTTGGAAGATGGTACAAATTGCTACTTTTCGCTTTGATTGTACAAATGACACAGAGGGTACACTAGACATATCGATCCAAGCCTTCCGACAACTGATTCGAAAGATTAAAATGACCAATCTTGTAAAAAATCCGATTGCTTACTTTTATGGAATCTTAACCAACAAATTCATGAAAATATATCTAGAAAAAATAGCTGCATTGGGGATTAAAACACATATATCCCTTGCTTTTATCGATGGTATAGACCCCGACTGGGACTGGCTCCAGCCAAATGAATAAAGGTTTATTGCATTTTAGAACACGAAAGGGACGGAAACAAAAAAACTGTCGCATTTCCGTCAAATTTACTCGAATTATAGCGAATCCTGTTCACTATAGTCTGCGGTAAAAATTTCCTATTTACTGTTTAATAGAATTGTAGGGTAATCGCTTACATAGCCTCTCAAAATAGCAGGAAGGAAACCTTTTTCAAACTTATTATCCAAAGGAGTGGAGAACTGTTAATAATAAAAATTTCTATATTAATAAGAAAGTAATACTTATGATGGGTGAATATGACCAACATGGAAATCTATGTTCCAGGATTATGGTAGAAAAAACAACTTTACTAGTAGATAGAGCGCCACTAAATGTACTAGACGATACATTAAAATACATAGGCTTTGATTTACGGGGAGCAATGACAGGGGCAAAATTCATTCTTAATAAGACAGTGAAATGTCCTATCATTGTGAATCCGTATCAAAGCGTGTGCCTTTTTCCTAGCGTATCACCACAAAAACATGACTGCATTTGGTTTAATCCCGAACATATTATCAACACCAAAGCAATTGGCAACAAGACGGCGGTAGCATTAAGCAATGGCCATTTCATGATTGTCGATGCAAAATTAACTGCCTTTAACAATAAACTTCAGACAGCCAATCAATTAAAACGCCTTACAACGGAAAGAGGAATCCAAGCTAGTCCCCTCCTTTTTTATCTGGAACCGCCCAATAAACATCAGCTTCTTAGAGAGAAATCAGGCAAGTATAATTTTGATATCTTAAAAGAAGAAAACAAAAAATGAAAAACCTATAGTTGATATCTACTATTCAAAGGAGGAGTTCCTTGGTGATTTATAATTCACACCTAGATTTTGGAAAGGCATTAAAAAGACTGCGAAAGGAACGGGATTTATCCCAAGAAAAACTTGCGGACCTGAGCGGGCTAGACCGTTCCTATATTAGTATTCTTGAAAGAAATCTTAAACTGCCTAGTCTTTATACTATATTAGCCCTTGCTACCGGGCTTGATATAAAACCTTCAGAAGTGATGATGGAAATGGAAAAAAGTCCAGTATTCGATTTAGATAAAAGTGGCCCAGCAAGCGATTTCTGTGATCCAGATTGCTACAAAGAACCCCATTTTTATTAAACGAGGCGGTTTGTGGGCTATAGCCCGTAGAGTAAAAACATTCCTAGTTATCTAATGGTTTTAAAAAGGAGAATTTCCTTGAAAGAAAAAACCATTTACATAGGAAAAGTGATTCGCACCTTACGCAAAGCAAAAGGATTGACTCAAGAAAAACTGGCTAATAACATCAACTTAGATCGTAGCTATATAAGTGAGATTGAAAGGAACATAAAGGCTCCATCACTCTATACCATCTTTAAACTTGCTTTGGGCTTAGGCATGCTACCAGAGGATCTTATAAAAAAAGTAAGACAAAGTGTTGACTTCGATAGTTTATTTGAACAGGAATTCACTAGACCAAAAGTGGAAAAGTGAACGTACGATTATCATTACAACTTTGGAAAAGTAAATGAGATTTAGAGGAGATCCGAACACATACACATAAAGATAAATGTGTGGAGTTTTCCATTAAAAAATAACCTAGGGGTAGAAGGATTTTACTCAGGTATTTGAATTATGTGTGTATTATTTGAACTTAGTAGGATTTTCTCACTACTGTCATGTATTGTTAACAAGAGGTGACCTATGAGACACAGTATAGAAAAAATTGTACCCCATTGTATATTCTGCAAAAAGGATTTGAAAGCTGGCCAGTTTGTATATATGGATGGCATTAACGGTATTGTTCATGCCAATTGTTCCAATTGGAAAAGAGACTTCATCAAAGATAAAGGGCTATTTGAGGTAATTGTAAAAAAGTATCCCCATTATTTTAGAGGATTTAAAGTCTAGCAAAGCAGTAAAAACTCCCTCTGAATTGGGATTGAGTAAATAGTAGATAGACTTTTTTCCAACTGAAATAGCCGTCATTTGCGGGAAGGACACAAATGGCGGTTGAATGAGATAATACTTTAATAAGGGTATAGAAGGGGCTTCTAACACCGTAAGGTGGAGAAGCCCCTTCCTTTGTATCTATTTACTAAACGAATAAAATATCACCATTTTCACTAGATTGTCTTTTCGACACTTTCCAACGCCACTTAGAAGGTACAAACCCTGCATTGCCAACAGATACAGCGATTCTAATCAATCGATTAAATAATCCCAATGCCACTAATCAAACGTTTGATTAGATAGACAGTGAGTCCCTTTATACGAGAACTTTCTATTGTTTTTAAATGAATAATTTGCCGAAGAAAAGTTGAGAGTACGTAAAACTTCCTTAAAAATAGACAATAGAAACTAGTAATTGTCATAACCCGATTCACGCATACTATATGAAATGCTAATCAAACGTTTGATTGAAAGTGCTATGAACCCTTATATAAAAACGAACCTGGGCAGTTTTCTAGTGATTTTTTTGTCGTGAATATAGCCTTATGTTCTTAATCATTCTTTTCTTCCTTCAACCAAAGCAATGTGTGAACTCTAAGAATATATAGTTAAAACTTGAATGAGGAAGCCACCAGAACCTCTCCACAATCTTCAGAGACCAACCATTTTTTTCTAACGGTACTTTAGATGAAATACACCGCTTTTTGAGGAGGTTCAGCAAGGCCATTAAAATAAACTCTTTAATCTTATTTGTGGAAAACTGTTCATTCTAGTTTAACGTTTAGACCACAGGCACGGACAATATCTAGATTCCTTCAATCCCTTTCGGGATTATCTTGCTACGACACTGCTGACTACATTTTATGGTGACTACCACTATTTTTATCCCTTACCTCGAAGAGGTAAGGGATAAAAATGCTCAATTAAAACCCATCAGAACCGTCTCCACGGTCACCCAAATTCACCTTTATACCTTCATTCGCTCTGGAAGGTTCTGTATCGACTGGACCACCATATCAAGCTTTGATTCAATCCGATAAAGCAGATAGAGGGTGACAATGATTGGGAATCCAACCTCACTAATTAAAGGGATTACTTGCTCCACTAGAATTCACTCCTTTCTATAGTATTACCGAAGGCCGGCTTCTTTAGGAAACCGGCCCCGTATTGTATTAAACGATTTCATATTCCGTTACATTGCGGTCAATCACTCGTGCTCCTTTTACAGAAGCAAAGTTCCCATTTGTAGATGTGAAAACTCCGGATGCGATTATTTCCTCCATTGCTGCCTTTACCACCGCTTCCTCAATCGGTTCCTTGGGATTCTCTACTGATAAACGAGCAGGTTTCCCGAACTCCGTAACAAACTCTAATTCTAATGTTTTAGCCATTTTATTCACCTCCTCCTATCATTTATTTTCCAATTACGCTAGTAATTCGGAATTGTCGACTCTCTCAACACTGCTGAGAGTATCATCGGACAAACTGATAACCGCTTGTGCTGCTTGTAAGAGTTGATCAGCTGTCGCTAATCTTTGGATATTACTGAAGGTCTTCGCCTTTAGAAGCGGTTTGCCATCTTCACCCAATCCCACCTGGAACACCACACGTAACTTAGTGGTTGCAAGAATTGCTTGTGCCATCGTAATCACCTCCTTTCACCCCTTTATATATGGAAAAGTGGGCAAAAAGGACAGGGTCATTGAAAGTAAATTTAAAAAATGAGAATTTATCCATCCTTTTAAGGTTACTAGAAGTAAGGAGCAGGGTTATTTGCCTTATTTAAAGACACACATTCTATTAAGTTTCATTTGGACAAAAGGTTATTCCACACTAAAAAAAGGCAACTACTAAATTTAATTAGGAGTTACCTTGTTATGAATACCTTTTGTTCAATATGATAGTTGCTATGAATTCCCTACCTATCTGTAAAATTTAAATATTTTTCCTTTAAATGTATGTAAATGAACAAGAAGAATATTGAAATGATTAATATGGACATTTGGAAAAATTCGAATTCAAAGGTCAAGTCTACTACATAGAGGTTTTTCATTATATAGATGGAACCATCCAAGCGTTTGCAAATATACGACCAGGTAAAGTCCAACATATCTTAGCGGATTTTCCAATAGGCATCGGTCGAGATGACCAAGATCCAACAAAGGCTGCTATTCAAGCTATCGACAACATTCAATATCAATAATAATAAAAGCGTTAAAACAGTTGGTAGCTGTTCTCTTATTAACAAGTTTGCTATGAAACTCTTAGTTAAGCCTGTAAAGTTTGGCAGTACTTTTCTTTCCTTTCTTCTACTGTTCCAAGGTAATAATTCAATATACTATCAATATTCATATAGGAAGGTACTACTGCTTGAGGGTGTTTAAAAATAGGATAGCTGCTCCAAGGGTAAAATTCTGGCTTCCTGACCATTTTTGCTTCTACCGGATTTAAATGTATATAGCGGCTGACCTCTAGCATGCCTTCCTTATTTTCAATCACTTTATCGTAAAAACGTTTCTCATAGACATGGCCCGTTAAGCGGTACTTGGTATTGTAATAATTGGCATAGCGCTTATTGATTAATAAGCCATGAGCTTTGAAAAAGAAGCGTCTTTTGAACGAATGAGTAGATGGTAGTGATTGGTCATTAAACAGTAGGAGGCAATTTCAAATGGTATTTTTTCATGGAGTTGTTGAAGGATATGGAAAAAGGCTTGAAAATCAGATGCATTTCGAAAAAGCGGGTCGCGGCGATTACCACGACAAACAATATGATAATAACGATGACTAATCCAGACTCTCTGCGGGCGTGCCATTATGTTTCCCTCGCAATACTGATTGGTTTAGAAAAACCCGAGCGCCTTAAAGTCATTGCTTCCCAAATGGCTTGATCCGTAATCTTGCCCTCCCCAGCTAAGTCTGAAATCGTTCTAGCCAAGCGAATGATCTTGATTTGGACACGATTACTCCAATTTTGCTTAACAGCAACATTTGTAAGCATTCGATGCTGTTCATTTGTTAACGGGCTAGTTTGGGAAATCTGTTCAAATGGAACTTTAGCATTCGTTATTTCTGACTGATAGCGTTCAAATTGGCGCAGACGTGCATGTTCAACCCGATTACGAATTTCGGTGGACGATTCTTGTACCTTTGAGGGCTGGTCCAAATTTATTGACTTTAATTCTAATAAAATATCAATCCGATCCTGTATCGGCCCCGATAAACGATTACGATAAGTTTGAATTTGTTTGACAGAGCAAGTACAGTAATGATGATTGGAATCAAAGTAACCGTATTGGCAAGGATTCATTGCGCCAACGAGGATAAATGAAGATGGGTAGGTTACAGTAGAGTGTGCCCTGCTTATAGTTACCTCCCCTGTTTCGAGGGGCTGTCTTAGCATATCCATGGTCTTTTTTGTAAATTCTGCAATTTCGTCAAGGAATAATACGCCTCGATGAGCCAGTGAGATTTCACCCGGATGCGGACTTGACCCACCTCCAATAATCGCCACGGAGGAGGCTGAGTGGTGAGGATGTCTATAGGGAACGTTTTGATAACTCCTGCGCTTTTCTCCAGCAAGTTGATAAAGACTCATAACTTCTAACTGAGCTTGATTCGTAAGGGAAGGTAGTATGGAGGGAAATGTTTCGGAAAGCAGGCTTTTACCACAGCCTGGAGGTCCGCTCATTAACACATTATGTTCACCAGCAGCAGCAATTTCTAATGCTCGTTTCGCCTGCTCATGACCAATAACATGGCAAAAATCTTTTTGAACTGCTTCAGGAAATTGCGGTGCTTGCTTACTATTCCTAGGTTTAGGAAGAAATGAAAAACTTTGTTGTCCTTGTAAGTGCCCCACCACTTCTTTAATATGACTTACAACAACAAATTCCAAGCCATGCAGCATGTCGAGCGGTATGGTTGGATCTTCAGGAATGTATATCTGCTTTAAACCAAGTCCTTTTGCCGCAATTAAGGCTGGTAGCAATCCTTCCGCACTCTCGATAGTTCCATCAAGTGATAATGTACCAATAAATGCAGTATCTAGCTTGATTTCTTCCTTAATAACCTTGAGTTCCTTTAATGCCGCAATTGCCATTGCCAAATCAAACAAAGGTCCATTCTTCTTTTGCTCAGGTGGTGAAAGATTAACGACAACCTTTTGATCGGTAACATCTTCACCAAAGTGACTAAGTGCAGCTAACACCCGTTCCTTGACTCCTTAACCGAAGCATCTGGCAACCCTACAATCACCATCGACTCCTTACCTGGAGATATCCTCACTTGCACCTGAACCCGATAACCCTCAAGTCCTTTTAAACCAATACTTGATACATTCACAGTCATATAACAGCCTCCAAACCTAATTTTTTTATTGTTAGACAATCGCTCTTTTGGAGAGACTGTTGCTATTTTAAATATATTCTCAATAAATGTTTATAATAGCTGTAATTAGACAAAGAGATACTATCACGAAGGAGTTGTGTTGTTTGTTTCTGTATCATTTAGGAATAGCACTTATGATATGGTTGTTTGTCGGTTTCGTTATAGGATTAAAATCCATTCTTTTCGATGGGGTAGCAACCAGAGAATTCTACGAGCAAAACATAGGGGACGATTACGAAAATAGGTATATCAGAAGCAAAGGGGCTCTTCTTGTCACCTACACACTTGGAGGGTTGATTTCTGTAGTCGGCGATATTTATTCGATGTTTAGGAAAGATTAATCCCGTGAATTTTTGGGACCTGTTTATATCGGTGGTCGCTTTTTTGTCTAAGGTGGATAGATGGGAATAATGAATGAAATAAAATAATAGTGGTTCGTGAGAAGATATTGAAGATATAGTTGAAGAATTATACGAAGTATTTCTTTAGCTATATTTCTACAAAATAATCGAAAATCCTGCATTGACTATGGAAAAAGTAAAATAAAATGGCACTTAATTAAATGTTTCATTTTTAATAAAAGCTATCAATCCTCGAACATAATCCGAAGAGCCACAAGTGCAAGTAACACTTCTCCCTTCAACCTCTACCGTCAGGGTGGTGGTTTTCAATAAAAGTTAGTTTTCTCGAGAACCAGCCTTTGGCTTGTGACAGCGGGTGGTTTTCTTGTTTTCTAAAACGTTTTTCCTAAAGAAATATGCACTCACTTCACGCACAATTCCTTTAAGAACTGCTCGTAGAATTTCAAGAAAAGTTTCCAGGAGTATCACCTCCTTCCCTGATAAAGGAAAAGAAGACCGACAACCTAGCCACCCTCACCATATTCAGTTGCAACTACATACTAACACTGTTTAGTTATCTAAAAACCTATCAATCTTCGACAAATATCGGGTAGTGACAGCGTACTATGTCAAGTAAGAAATTTAGATTTTTGCGTATAGGAAATACACCTCAAGCATTAAATTTCAAAAAAATACCATAAGCAACTGACAGAAAACCATATAAATGAATCTCTCTTCTCGGATCTGAATAGGAATCCTACCTTGCTTCAATTCTGCATTGATGCAACCTGGTTAGTTCAAACCGGTCTATATTAACGTACAATTCGCATTTACAGGACAAGGTTAATCATGCTGTCACTCGAGGTCGTATTGCCTCCGGCACCAAAGTCGATTTTCCCTTGATCCCAGGAGAGAGATTCATTGTTTTTTCATTCGTTAAGCAGCTAGAGCAATGTTTAAATAAGTGTTCATTTTGGTATAGATTAGTTTCTTCTTAATCTCTTGAAAGATGCTGTATTCTGACTGTTTAGACTCATACGGTTTCTTATGTTTTAACATTGAAAAGGCTATTCGAATAAACTTGTTTCCTAGGGCTATGAAGGCCTTTCTGGCGTGTTTGCCACGTTCTTTTAGTTTCTCATAATAAGGACGCAAGTCTTTATTGTGTGTGGCTAGACATTTTCCTACTGTGTAAACCATAAAGCGTAAATTCTTATTTCCCTGTTTGGAAATGCGGCCATAAAACCCTTGAGTTCCTCCAGACTGGATTATGATTGGATTCGTTCCAGCTTTCTTGATCAATTGGCCTGCGTGTTCATATTGAGAGATATCCCCCAATTCACTAAAGAATTCAGCTGCCGTAGCTACCCCGATACCAGGTACAGTTAAGAGCAGACGACCATCTGTTTCTAAAAGTGCTTCTTCAATTTCCTTTTCTAGTATACTTACATTTTCATCTAACCGTTTTAAGTCCTGTACTGCCAACTTTAGTAAAAGTAATTCAGCTGAAACTTCTTCCTTTGATTTCACAATCGATTGTTCAGCTACTTTCATGAGAGTGTGGATCGTAGTTTCTTTAATTCTCAACTTTTTCTCTTTCACCAATTGAAGAAGTTTTTCTATTCCGAGTTCTAAGACGCTAGATGGGTGAGGATAATTTTCTAAGAAAAATAGAGATGGCTTTCCCCAAAACTTACTGAAAATGAGTTTTTTTTCGGGTTTATTATTTTTTATCTCTACATATCCTTGAAAGTCCCTCCAAATATGGTCCATCAGTGTTCGAATATGTACCCTTACTAGTGCTCGTTTACGAACTTCATTTCTTCTGGCACGGGTAAGAGTCATGAGACGTCTATAAATGCCTTCAGGTAGCTTGTTTTCCATTCCTTTGTTTTGAATGAGTGCATGGGCGATGGCATAAAGGTCTAAATCATCCGTTTTACTCCAATTTAACGCACTTGATCTTTCTTCATATGTAGTTGCGGCATTGATAATGGTCACTCCATAACCACGTTTTCCAAGTTCTCGCACGATGTCCTCATAATAATGACCGGTAGCTTCAACACCAATAAAAATTCTCTCAGCCTGAATCTGACCTTTTGCATTTTCTATTAATGAACACAAATGGTTTATCCCATTTTTATCTACACCAAAGAAAAATGGTTTTTCTATTACGTCCCCAAAGTAATTGCAAAGTAACGCCTTCTGAAAAAACTTAGCTGCATCTATCGCTACAACTAATACTCTTTCTAGGTTTATCCCCCTTAATTGAGAACTGAATTGACTACCTTTCTTTCCTTGTATATTATTAAGTGATTGATTATTTTTTTTAAACCCCATGTAACTTCGTCCTCCTATTTTGGAATGATGTAAGTTTGAGGTTCCCTGTCAGGTATCTTAATCTTACTTCATGAAGTGTACTGGGGTCTTTTTGTAATTTCTGGAGGAAATACCTTTCGACATTTATTATCTAATACACCAGGCACCGGAATTGATGTCTATTTTTTGGGCGCTTGACCACAGGCACCCATATGTTAATCGCGAACATCTGTAACTGGAAAAAAGGGGAATTCCTGAGCTAGATAAAACGATAGACCCGTTAGTACAACAAAATAACCAACAAAGACAACATCAACTTTCGAAAACCCTATTTTGTAATAAAATGTGCGTTCCTTTGAGTAATCAAACCTCTTTGCTTCCATAGCGACGGCTATACGAAAAGCTCTACGGATGCATTGAGACAGTAATGGAATCGAAGTGAATTTGAATAGGTGAAAAAGACCATTCATTCCAGCACCGGTTCTCACGCCTCTCACTTTTTGAGCACTGCGAATATGTTGAAATTCTTCGATCATGATCGGCATTAAGCGAATTCCAGCCATAAAACTATAGGAATATTTTGGATTAAGCTTTAACTGCTGCATCATCGAATAAAATAAATACACGGGCCTTGTTGTAAGGGCAAACGTTAAGCCCAGCAGTGCATAGGTTAATGCCCTGAATCCCAAGTGAATTCCTCGAAATAAACTTTCTTCTGTTACATGGACGAGACCCCATCTGAGAATAGTAGTATCCCCTTTACCAAAAAAGATCATCGAGGTGGTCGTCGAGATGAAAATAAATAGGAACGGTATCGAGAATAGCAAAATTCGCTTATATGGATGACCTGTAAAAAATACAAATAGGATCATCGTCATAATTGTAAAAAGAATCATTTGATTAAGATTATGAATAAAAATCACCAGGATAAACAAGAAAATCATCGTCAGGAGCTTCAGACTTGGATTGATTTTATGAAGCCATGTTTCTCTAAAATCAAATGTATTGTTCATAAGCTACTTGGTCCTTCCCATGAAGTACATGTTCGTTTTTCCAATCTTTAACGACCTTACCGTTATCAATCTCCCAAATTCTTGTCGCGAAACGCTTAACGATTTCCGAATCATGCGTGACCATGATAATGATGCACCCTTTTTGCCGTTCCCTCTCTAACAACTCAAGCAGATGGAATGTATTCTTGGAATCCTGCCCAAACGTAGGCTCATCCAAGAGCAAAAGCTTTGGATTTTCTACAAATGCAGTCGCCACACTCAGTCGGCGTTTTTGCCCTATAGAAAGATGATAGGGATGGTGGTTCTGTTTTTTTGATAATCCAAATATGGCTAATAGCTCATCCACCCTCTCTTTAATGATCGAGGGTTCTTCCTTTTTCACAGTGAGAGAATAGGAGATTTCTTCATAAACAGAGTTTGTGACAAATTGATATTCAGGATTTTGAAAGACAAAATAAGCTTCCTTTTGGAGTTGTTTGATATTCTGTATAATTTCCCCATTCAATACATAGGTTCCTGACGTTTTCAGAAGCTGCATCAATGATAATAGTAAGGTACTTTTTCCTGCTCCATTATCACCAACCACCGCGATCCATTCCCCCGATAGAGCAGAAGCCTTATCAAGTTGAACATTTATTTCTTTTTTCCGGTAACCCTTAAAGTTCTCTAATATCAGCGAGTGGTTGTAACCGTGTCCAGCATTCGATTCGAAAGACAATAAGTAATCATCCCAAACCCCCGGGTACCAGATACCATATTCTTGTAGTTGTTTACGATAAAAGGAAAACACGGTATTCACATCATCATCTGCAATGATCACCCCGTCATAGCTAAAAACAATGACACGATCTATAAAATCCAAAATGTGATCAATCTTGTGTTCGACAATAATGACCGTTTTATCTTTAGCGACGCTCTTTACACTCTCCCAAATTTGTTTAGTGCCTTCTTCATCAATCAGCGCTGTTGGTTCATCTAAAAATAAACATTCAGGATTGAGTGCTAATACTGATGCAAGCGCAAGTCGCTGCTTCATGCCTCCAGATAGAGATTGGATAGAAGAATGATATAGGTCCAATCGCAACCCAACTGCTGACAATAATTCTTCAATCCTATCAGGCATCTCACTTCTTGGCACATTAAGATTTTCTAATACAAATGCAAGCTCTTCATCGACATATGGCATACAAAATTGCGAATCCGGATCCTGGAACACGTAACCCCAGGATTCGGGATATTGAATATTTCTATACTTGATCGGTACTTCTATAGACTTTGGAATTAATCCTGAAAGTGTTTGTAAAAGAGTTGATTTACCGCATCCAGAAGGTCCGAGTAATAAGACCTTCTCACCTTTTTTAATGGTAATTGATAAATCTTTGAACAGCAGGCTGTCGTCTCCCGGAAACTTTAATCTAAGCTGTTCGACCATCGCTATATTTGTCACGTCTTCACCCCTGATTATTGATTTAAGGCGTCGTAATCTTCTTTGGAAGCAGGACGAAGTAAATTGGTAACTCCTGTTGCCTCCAGTGCCTTCGCAATGCCAAATGCCATAAACCCAGTAAAGATAACGGACCCAATCAACCTGAAACCAATGAGCAACATGAAGTTCCATGTTGACAAATCACCCATATATCCTTTGTAGTAATCCATAAATATGGACCCAATAGCCGCACCAATTCCAGCTAAGCTAACAACAAGTAAATCATAGCGCTTATACCTAAAAGCCATTATGACAAGTTCAGCAAATAACCCCTGCACCACACCATATAAAAGAACCTCCAGTCCAAATTCAGACCCCATTAGAAACTCTCCAGAAGAAGCCGCAACTTCCGCAAGAAATGCCACACCAGCTTTACGTATGATTAGGAACGCAACGGTCGCAGCAATAAACCACATTCCGTAAATCAGCTGGTCAATATGTAATCCAAATGGTTTTACTGCGTAATAAAGCGGTCCCCAAATTTTGTAAACAATCCCAAATGCGATGGATATTACGATGGTTACTAAAATGTCCGTTAACTTTAACCCTTTTTTCATTGTTTCATTCTCCTTTTTTAGCAAAGGGGAGAACTCATTCCCCTTTGCGAACATGATCTTTCCCTTAATAGCTAATATTAAGTTGTTCTTGGGAATTCACTTCAATGGGCCAATTTTCGAATGTATAAGCCATTTCCCAGAATAAGTATTCGTATTGACAGCTAATTAAGAAATGATCAATCATTCGACTTTTTTCTTTTTCGGAAGCGGTTTTTGCTAGCTCATCTAGACGATCCAATTGCTCCTGAACCAATTCGCCAAACCATTCTCCACCATATGCCGCAATCCATTCCTGATAGATCGGTTCATCCGGTGTCGCCCCTTTTAACTGCTGACCGATATCATAATAAATCCAGTAGCATGGTAGAATAGCAGCGATAATCTCTCCTAAACTTCCAGATGCTGCAACGCGATATAGATGGGAAGTATAGGCATAAGCCATTGGTGCAGGCTGGAAGTTTGCAAGCTCCTCTGATGTAACTTGCAGCTGTTTGATGAATTTCTCATGTAAGCTTAACTCTGCTTGTGAAGTGCCTTGCGCATGAGCAGCCATTCTTGCTGTAGTGTTTAAATCTTCTGCTCTCGAAGCACCAATCGCTTGAACACGAGCAAAGTGTGATAAATAATAGGAATCTTGTAATACGTAATAGCGGAAACTTTGTAAATCTAATTTTCCACTAGCAATTCCTTGAACAAATGGGTGTTCTAGATTCGCATCCCAAATCGGAGCTGCTTTTTCTCGTAGAATTTCAGTAAATGTAGACATACGATACCTCCATTTAATTAAATGCTTAGTTTTCACGTTTAATTGTCGTTTTCAAAAACATACATTTAATACTTTGTTAGATTGAATGTAAACACATCCTTGTTTGCCGGCAGCGGACGTATTTTTCCAATAAAAAAACCACTTTCTGTTGGAAGAAAGTGGTTGTATTGGAAATGTGGTTGAAACATAAGGATTTCCCGTTACACCACTTCCCTACGCTGGTTTGATCCAGATCAGGTTCTAAGAGTCTTAAAGTTTCACTTTAATCTCAGCCTTCTTAAAAGGCACCCCTAGTGGTATTTTTTATGAAATTAGTATTCAGATTATTATGTTATCACTATCCACAAGATTGTCAAACATTTTATTCAGAAAAAATTGATTCAAGGTTTTGTGTGAGCTTTTTTGTGTAAGAGCCAGCGACAAAAAACCAAGATCCTTGAGAATAATAGGTTCATCGAAACCAACCTTGTGAATGTGGTACCGCTGGCTATTTACCAAAAAAAACTATAAACATTCGTTTCATCTGAACATACAAGAACAAATGTAAACCTTTTAAGGCTAGGTAGTTATATAGATGGGGTGGCAAAACTCTGCAAAAAATCTTGCGCAGTTATGCACTTTTTCCTTGCAAAATACAAGAGTTCCGAAATGGATTTATACTCATGAGCGATTCCAAGCTATTTTCTTTTAATCACAAATGGAAATCAGCAGAGCAGCTAAGTAAAATAACAACTGAAAATGCAAACAATCCGGTATCATTTATCATTGAACCTCCAAAGAAGGTCAGGAAGAGAAAGTCCAAAATGAAGTTAATGCATTTACCAGCATTATAATGTAGATATGATAATAAGAAAATTCAAACTTTTCTATAATAAACCTTCTAATGGTACGCTCATGCGTACCACATGAAAAAATTTCCTATGTTAATTTCTCCTTATACCAATGAACGGACAGGGTGTAAAGAGAACTATGAGTAGAATCGTTGTTGTAAAATTAAAAGAACTACTTATAGAAAAAGGAATGTCGCTAAGAGAACTATCTCGTGAAAGTGATGTCCGTCATGCAGCTTTAAGTGAATTAGCGAACCAAAAGAGGCTCAGCGTACACTTTCATCATCTAGCCCAAATAGCGGATGCACTAGAAATTGACGATATGAATCAAATCATTTCATTCAAGAAAATCGAAGACTAATCTAGAATCTATTAGGCAAATGTTATTAAAGATAAACCTTTATTTTATATTTTAGGATAGTTTAGAAGTAAAAAATCCAAAGGATACGCATATGTCCCTTTGGATTTTTTATGTATTTACTAGTTTTGGAAGTTTGCTCAGGATATTTGTATAATGTGTGTATTCATTGTAACTAACAAGGATTTTCTCATTACTGTCACGTATTATTAAGATGAGGTGAACTATGAGACACAGTATAGAAAAAATTGTACCCCACTGTATTTTCTGCAAAAAAGATTTGAAAGCCGGCCAGTTTGTCTATATGGATGGCATAAACGGTATTGTTCATGCCAATTGTTCCAATTGGAAAAGAGACTTTATCAAAGATAAAGGGCTATTCGAGGTAATTGTAAATAAGTATCCATATTATTTTAAAGTATTTAAAGTCTAGTAAAGCAGTAAAAACTCCCTATGAATTAGGACCGAGTAAATAGTAGATAAAAACCTTTCCAACTAAAATGGCTGTCATTTATGGGAGGAACCCATATGGCGATTAGAAGAGGGTAATCATTTAGTAAGGGTACAGAAGGGGCACTAACATCGTAAGGTGGCAGAAGCCCCTTCAATTGCATCCATTTATTAAACTAATATAAATATCCCCATTTTTACTATTCCACCTTTTCAACACTTTCCAGCGCCTCTCAGAAGGTACAAACCCTGCATTGCCAACATTTCCAACGATTAATTAATTGATTAGTTAATCCCAATTCCACTAATTAAACGTTTGATTAGATAAACATTTAGTCCCTCAATTCAGCTAGTAAGATTTTTTGAATAGATAAAGATGTAGGATTGTTTTACTTATTTGTCCATTTTTTTTCATCAAGAACTACTGAAGAGGGAACACCGGGTTAGCAAAATTCAGATTATTATATACTTCTTTAATATTCTCAAATACAAAATCAGGTTTATAATTTGTATTATCAAGGTCTCCTATTTTTGTTTCACCCGTAAGTACAACACCTGTTGTAACACCTGCATTGATACCACATGCTATATCCGTGTATAACCTATCGCCTAAAACAATTGTTTCATCTTTACTAAAGTCACTATTCTTAATTGCTAGTTCTACCATTAAAGGGTTAGGCTTTCCTATAAAAGTTGGTTGTCTTCCTGTAGCTGTTGCTAACATATTACATATTGATCCACAGTCTGGAATAAAGCCATGTGATGTAGGGCATACCAAATCCATATTTGTTGCAATAAAGTCTACTCCATTATTCAATAATTGACATGCATCAACTAGTTTATTAAATGTAAGTTCCGTGTCAAAACCAACAACTAAGCAATTTACTGCCTGATCATATCTGTCTGTAACCCAGATATTATTATGTTCTAATTCCTTTTTGAATGATTCTGTACCTAATACATAAATTTTCTTATTCTTATAATACTGTGTTAAGTATATTGATGTTGCTTGCGAAGAGGTCAAGAAATTACTTTCGTCAACATGTATACCTAGATGTGTAAGTTTCACAATGTAGTCTTGAACACTTTTTGATGAGTTATTTGTTAAAAAAACATACTTACCACCACTATTTTTCAAAGCTTCTAGAAATTCTAAGCTTTTATCAAATAAAATATTGTCCAAATAAATTGTTCCATCCATATCTAATAAAAAGAGTTTCTTTTGTGAAAGTCCCCTAGTTCCTATCATTAAATATTCTCTCCGCTCTTTTTAAATCATCATGATTATCAATTTCCATCCAATTTCCAACTAAAGGACATGTTAGGAAATCTATATCCTTAAGTGCATCATTTAATGCTATTTCGGTCCACTGGTTGAGATCTTTTTTGTTTTCAATATAATCAATTATCTTTTCGTAAAACACATTAGAACCCTGGGAAGTAAATTTATATACATCTATAGATACACCAAAGGCATTCTCTTGTGTAATTTTCTTACTAATTTCAACAATTTTCCCATCAACTGATGATACTTTCATATTTTCGTCATTATAAGTGCCTTTTTCTACCACAATTGAATTTTTATATTTATTTAAAATAAGCTCAGTAATAACAGAACCATCAAAAAATACATCTGCGTTCATTAAAATAAATTCATCATTGATAAAATTTTCTTTTGCTAAGAAGGCCGAATACATGTTATTAGTCTTATCATACTCATCGTTTATAATAACATTAACAAAAGGATACGACCTTCCTAAAGCATTCTTTATTATTTCAGATTTGTAACCTGCCACTACAGTAATTTCCTGAACGCCGTTTTCTACCAAATTATTAATTTGTTTGAAAAGTATTGGAATTCCGTTTACTTCTACCATAGACTTTGGAATATCATCAGTTATTGGTCTTAATCTGGTTCCCATACCTGCTGCTAAAATTAAAGCTTTCAATTTATTGCCTCCATTAACTCATTGTAAATTTCTTCTAAATTTCCCTTTGTTAGGTTAATTGTATTAAGTATTGAAAAACGATCAGGTCTTGTAGATTGGGCTTTTAACCATGCATCAATAAAGGTCTCTTTAGAAATACCTAATTGACTAGGAGAAACATTAATATTATAACGTTGTAAAAATTCTAAGATAATCGAATAGTCTCTTTTCTGTAATATACAACTTGCTAAACAACCCAATGCAACTTTTAATCCATGTGGTGCATCAATATTAAAGTATTCATCTAAAGAATGACTAAATAGATGTTCAGATCCACTACAAGGTCTACTGTTCCCAGAAATATCCATCGCCAATCCACTTAATACTAGCGATTGTGCTAATTGACGAATAAAGTTCTTACTACGTATGTTAGTTTCTCGAGAATATAACAACATGTTAAGTGCCGTATCGGAAAGTAAATAAGCAAAATCATTTGCAAGTATATTTTTATATTTACACTCAAGCTTCCAATCAAATAGTGCTGAATAGTTAGAAACTGTATCCCCAATCCCAGACATTAATAAAAATTCTGGTGTGTTTTTTATTATTCCAATATCAATTAATATCCCATCCGGGATTTTACATCCAAAACTTTTTGCTCTACCCTTTACAGTTTTCAATACAGCAATAGGTGATGCTATACCGTCATTACTTAATATTGTGGGGATACTAATATACTTTTTCTTACTAACGTAAGCAGCATATTTTGCAGTATCTAATACCTTTCCCCCTCCAATACCTATTATTATGTCGAAGTCTTCTATAGAAATAATCTTTGCTACCTCTACTGCAACATCATAAGAACTGACTTCAACAAAGTAAATAGACAAATTATCTAGTTGAAACTGCAAATTTTCAAATTCCGGATTAAATTTCTCATAAACACCATTCGATGTAAATACCATTATTTTCTTCTTCTCTATATTATCAAATTGTTTATCTAATTTTTCTTTTAGATTTTGAAATATATTTTCTTCTATACTTAAAAATAAAGGCAAATTAAATGCTTGCATCCCTTCACCTCCCAATTGAACATTATTAAATCTAAATCCATTAACAATTAAAAAAATTGCTAATTACTGACGATATTACTTTAAAGGCTAGGTAGGAAATTTACTGAACCTCGTTCGCTTTATCATTTTTAATTACATAATCCCCAAAATCTATTTTAAGAATTCCATGCCGATTAACTCTTTTTTCAATTGGTGGAAACTCCATATAATTTCCATACAAATTTTTTAAATAAAATTCTGGAAAACTTGGAATAGAGAATTGATATCCTTCAAAATTATACATCTTAGTTTGTTTAACAGTAGCTACTGGTAAAAACTCTTTATATCTATAAGCACCTTCCAAGTTAATTACATTTTCACAATTATTATTATTGTATTTTGTTTCCTCATTGATAACACAGTTAAGCAAAAACCCTTTACTTACAGGCTTTAAAAGATAAAAGAGATACTTTTTTGTTCCACTCATTATCTTGTCACTTTTATTCCAATGATTATATCCGCATTTATAAATTAATAAATTTCTAAAAAGCCTTACCTTTTTACTTTGTATTGTTTGCTTTTTTACCTCATTTGGCATATTATCGAATGGAAAAACATCTATAAATATTCCTTTGTGACTTTGATTATCTTTTGCAATTTCTTCGATATACTCAGTATTATTAATCTTTATTTTAGCGAATGCAAAACCAAAATCTTTATCTGTCTCAGATATCTGTAAAAAATATCTTTGATCCAACTCCCCATTACAAACATTTAAAAAACGATCATAATCACTTCTAAGCATTCCTATATCCAAATCATCATCCCAAGGAATAAAACCGCTATGGCGGATGGCTCCAAGCAATGTACCGCCAATTAGAAAGTAATTTATTTTATGTTTTTCACATATTCGCTTTATTTCTAAAGCAAGATCAAGTTGACAAAGTTGGAGTTTTCTTAACTGCTTATCCATATTCTTACGCATCCTCCATCATAAACATTCTACATTAAAATATAGTCCTGTTAAGCTATATGTGTGATATTAGAATTTATCTAAATAATACTTACTCTCTTCCTATTTACAAATATTTTCAATTGTAGTTTTTATTAAGTCATCATATTTATCCCATGAATAACTTTTAGCAGTTTTACGAGCATTATCACTCATAGACGGTAACTTGTCCCTATTTTGATCAAACCAAACTAATTTCTCATAAATATCTTTAGAATTTCCTGTCCGAACTACGAATCCGTTATATCCATCTTCTATTAGGTCACTAACTCCCGAATTATCTGAACAAATTGTTGGAATTCCGCATGACAATGCTTCTAGAACTGATAAACCAAAACCATCAGCCAAAGAAGGAAAGATAAGAATATCTGCTTTACTAAAGAAGTGTAACAATTTATCCTTTGTCACGTGACCTTCAAAATCGCATTTATCCTTAAAATCATTATAGTATTTAGATTGCTCATCATATTCCCCAATAAATCTGAATGAAAATTTCTCTAGATCAATGTCTTTGATTGCATCAAGCAAATAGAAAGCTCCTTTTTTCTGCGACACCTTTCCAATAAAGATACAGTTCAATCTCCTTTTTTCATATACATTCTTTATTTTCACTGAAAAAAAGCTACTATCTATTCCATAAGTGCATTTGAAAATTCTATCACTGGGTACACCACTGTAATTTAATGAACGTTCGCTAAAAGATGATGCAACTAAAAAATATTGGCCTAATTCAATTTCTTTTTTACTATCACAAAGAGTTTTTAAGTAGGAAGATGACTGTACTTCTTGTTTTAAAGTAAAAGTATATTTATTATTTTCTTTTAAATCATTATTATATATAAGATCCATATATGATAAGTTTGGAGCCGACATATCTATAATTCTTTTAATATTAGGTGCCTTACGTTTTAATATTTCAAACGCCTTATATGATAAGGTATCATACATAATTACTGCGTCTACTTTATGTTTAATTGCATAGCGAGCTACTTTCCGATTAAACAAATTCAGTATAACCCTATGCCATTTATAGTAAAATATCTTCTTTCTATCTAATCGCCTAATTAACAGTAATAATAGACTTTCGAACTCACAAAATTGTACAATATCATCATTTTCGAGGTAATCACTCTTTCGTGTGTTAGCACGGGTTAAGTTTTCTCCCCTTAAAAACCCTTTTACAACTGATGTTAATGAATTCTCCTTATCATATACACTAGTCACATATTTATATAAATACCCTGTTTTCTTAAGTGCAGCAGCAGTCCTAAACGAGTGCTGTTGAGCAGGGTGTGTAATCAATACCTTAATATTGCCTTTCACTATTATATCTCTCCTAACTTCCTTTTCAAACCGACCTTTTAGGAATTTTTGACCTACTGACTCTGCGAATAATTAAAATTATATATCCTATATACCAAATATTAAATCTCTTCCTACCAACTAGTTAATTGCTTATAAATCCGTCTTTTGTAATACCTTAAACTCTTTTATTAAATATTTCATATTCATTTTAGTCTTTCTTAACCAACGAACAATCTTTCTAATTGGCTTTAGTATCGGATATTTTTTTATTGAATTTTTATTAATTCTAACCTGTAAATGCCCTCCACCATATTCTTTTAATGGAAGAAACCAATTGGATTTTCTAACCTCAAATAATTCTGGTTTCATTCTATAAGCCATTAGAATAATGTTCTGATCATCGTCCACAAGTCCACAATAATTTAAAGAAAGCATAGCATTTCTCATAAGTTCCCATAACTCATTCCAAAGGTAATCTGGGGCTACTATAATTGGCCCCATAATATAGGTGTCCATTGTTCTAATGATATCAAAAATAGGTCTATCATCTAATTCTTTAATATTAAAGATATTAATCTTTTCAGGGAATTCATATTTCCATAAAAAGTCAAAATCGGAAGCGTTATCAAACAATGATCCTCCATGATTAAAACCAAAATCCAGCCATGCTACCATCCCAGAAGCACTTTTATTTTGGACAGCATCTTTAACAAACCATTCTTTTAGCAACATAACATAATTATAATCTGCATTCCAAGATTCAGGATTATCTGATCTGACCCTAAATTCTCGTTGAATACCATTTTCTGTTGCCTTTTTTATTGATTGATATAATTCTTTATCTAATTCCGTAATATCATTCACGATATTAATGACTGTTTTTTCTGCTAGACCATATTCTTCACGAATTTTTAGAACTTTAGCAGCAACTTCTTTACTATCTAAATAAATTATTACTTTATTTCTAATCCGAGCCCAAAATTCAAAATAACTGATATATTCATCAGCATTTCTACTAAACGTTTTCCAATCTGCACGTTTTATATTTAAAAAGGCTGTAACTATTGTAATTTCACTCATAAAAGTAATTCTCCTTTTTCATTACACTAAAGTAATGATTGCATTTCATTATTAGTGTAAATATTCCTATATTTTTTCAACAGATTTAAATTATTGTTTTGTAACCTCAAGATGAAATAAACAGATTACAATTTTCTTTTGTAAACATTTCTAATTACAGTTAATAAGAAATCATTCTTTTGTAATTTTAATAGTGTAAAATATGTGAAGAATCCTAGAGTTACTACAATACATGTTTGTAGTACCATGTTATTTACCAATTTGCTTGTAATATATCCAATCAAAATAATTGGCATCGCTGCTAAGATATATTGATATAAGTTTCTAAAATATAACTTCATGTTTGTTAATTTGCTGGCATAAAATATACATATACTAAAAACACATAGCTCTGCAATTATTGTTGTTATAGCAGCACCGTTTTGTTGAAAAATAGGTATGAAAATTAAATTCAATGTGAAATTAATTAAAGATCCAACTATTGTTGCTATTAGAGAATACATCTCTTTTCCGTACGGCATAAATACTTGATATGCTATCAATCCATTTATTGGTGATAATATAACATTAATACTTAACAAACGTAATATCTCCGCAGATTCCATGTATTCCGCACCACTAAACAAAGAAACTAATTGTTCACTCAATGCATACAAACCAAAAGATGCAGGTACAGCGAGCATAAAAATGAAATTGAAGGCATTTGATAATAACTCTCTAAATTTTTCTAAGTTATTATTGTTAATATAAACTGAAAGACGTGCCAATATTACTCCATTCAATGATGCAATTAAAGCAATTACAACACTAATTAACTTTAATGCAACAGCATATAATCCCACAGCTTCATCGCCAATCATATAACCCAACATGATAGAATCAAAACTTAAATATATGGTTGAGGCAATAGTCATACCGAATATTATCAGAATCGGCTTTATGTGCCGAATAATGTTGTAGTTATTGCTTTGAAATAGTTTAATACGCTTCTGCACTGTAACAAAATATAAAACATTTGAACCAACAGTTCCCAAAATGTGAATAGCACCATATTTAATAACATCTGCGCTTGTTTTTATAAAAGTAAAAATTAAGACAAGTGATATTATCTGAAATAGTATTGCTTGTAAACTTATTCGTTTATAATCTTCAATAATCTGAAAATACCAAGATGCCCCAATGGAACTACACGGAATCACCAAACCCATAATAAGTAATAGTGTCCTATATTCTGCAAAATCATTGTTAAATATTAGGAATGAATATAACCCCAATGAAATAACCGTAGTTCCAATAATAATAATATACATCTCTGAAACAAATTTACTTAGCATTACTATATCATTTCTAAATTTAGCACCTTCTCGTAATGCATAGGTTGGAATACCTAGTAACGCAAACATAGTAAAATAACTAACTATTGTATATACATAACTTACAGTACCAATACCTGATGCTCCTAATATTCTTGATACATATGCAAATGAAATAACAGGAAAAATATAGCCAGTGCCTATACGTATGGAATTCCACATTAGGTTTTTTTTTATAGATATAACATTTGTCATCTTCTTTAACCAGATCCTCACTTAACAGTTACTCTGAAAACTTTTTGATATATAATCTAAAACCCCGAAAATAATTACAAAGATTCCTAATAACACATTTTTATCTTTAGACGTATTCAATAGAGAAAATTACTGACACAAGATTTAAGGGAACTTAAGAACATTCTCATAATTTGAATTCTTATTGTATGATTATTGTCCAACTTAAAGAAGTTTAGTTACCCTAAATAGATTCCTTATAAGAAGTTGATTTCACTTTTTTAACAACAAAGCACTTATTTTTGAAGCGAACATCCATTCATATCTTCCCAAAAAATACAAAGCAGAAAATATTTTGGCACCTATTTCAGGAACTTTCAAATACCTTTTCATGTAATAAGAACAGCTATCTAGATATGCATTTTGAAGTATCACTCTACTTTTCGAAGTGCCTTTTTTACTTACATGTAAATGGTAAACTTGTGCCCCAGTAACAACATAAATACCATATCCTGCAGCCATCATTTTTTTCCCTAATATATTTTCCTCCATAAATAGAAATGTTTTTTCATCAAAATATCCAACGTTCCTAATAGCCTCGTATCTTACGATGAAAAAACAACCCGAAACTGCCTCTACTTTGGCATAATCAACATTTAAAATTTCCTCAGTATTATAATATATACTTTTATTTATTAATCTAGAAATTTTATAGGAAGTATAAAAATTATTAATCAGCATATCTCGATATCTAGGTAATTTCCATCCTAAATTTCCAGAAATATCATTATTACTATTCCTAATAACACCTGTGGCAATACCAATGTTTTTGTTACAAGCTAAAAACTCAATAATTTTTATGATAGAGGTCTCTTTTACAGAAATATCTGAATTTGAAATAATAATATTTTTTATTTTGTATCTCTTTTCTGCATAGTGAATACCAAAATTGTTACCATAAGCATATCCACCATTATAGTCGCTAACCACAATATCAACCTTTTTATTATTTATTTTGCTAAAGTTATTTATTGAATTATCAGTAGAACAATTATCTACGATAATAATTTTATCTATACAATTATATCCAGAAACTTGATTAATAAGTTTAATGGTATTGTCACTATCATTATAATTTACAATAACCATGATATTCATAGGTAATAATCTTCCTTTCTTAACTAAACATTTCTATTCATAATTCCGTATTCCTTAAAATTTGTCCCTTGCTTTTTTATTGCCAATTTCCTGAAATTCGTACTTGTAACTAAATGCCATTGGCCAGATTAAATATAGAGGCAAATAGATACTGAAAATTGTAGACTCAATTAAACAACCAATAATAAAAATAAAAACAAAAATGCGCATATTTCTCCGGGTATTTATATAAAGCATTATTAAAATTCCCATAAAAATTAAAATCCCTATATAGCCGCTTTCTACAAAAATCCTCCCAAAGCTACTCATAAAACTAGAAACAGCATCATCATTCATTTCTTTAAAGTAAATGCTAGAGTTCCCCATCCCACTACCGATTAACTGTAATCCAAAATCCATCTCTCCTAAGTAATTTAAAAATGAAAACATCCTACTAGAACTTATTGTTAGCCTAGAAAAAGCATAATTAAAGTACTCAAACGTATTGCCGGAAATGTACATGAAAGTTAATGTCATAAAAATAAAAACAAATACGATGATAAGATTTTTTGCTCTATTTTTTTTGTTATTAAGTAAATAGATTGTCCAAATAAGTACCATTAAGTATGCACCAGTCCCCGACGTTGAAAGAACAAGTGCAATTGAGTATAATAATCCTAAAAATAACTTATTTCTTTTCTTCACCTTTTTATCAATAAATAACAAAACTGCCAATGCCATTACAACATAATAAGCAAAATGAGAGGGTTCACCGAACACTGTCATAGGGCGGTAAATTACGATAGTTGAATAATTTTCATAAATTAAATTATTAATTGACTTTGACATACCGTCAGTTAAGGGTAAAAAAGGTAAATACATATGGATATTTAAATTTAGCGTATAATAGGCAATGATTTGTATTAACAAAGAAATACATCCAACTATTGATATTACTTTAACTAATCTGATAGCTAATTCAAAATCTAGAACTGTTCTTGAAACAGAAAGAATAATAATGTATAAAATAAATAAGGTAAATCTACCAAAGATTGAAATCATACTATATTCTTGAGTAATTAGTGATGATATTAAAGCTAAAAACAAGCATATTCCTGCAAATATATATAGAAAATTCACTGTGTTACCAACACTTAGCTGAATTTTTATGCGCTTAGTAATCAATAGAGATATAAGGATTACAATCATAAAAAGATTTGGCAAGTTTATACTACTAACCGGACTCTTATATACACTTAACAAGGGATAGCATATTAAAAATATAGTATAGAGTTTTTCAAGTAATGCTTTTGAATTATCCATATTTTTAAACCTCGTTTTCTAATCTATAGATTTACTTTCCAATATCCAATAACGTTGAGCAAATACTATTTTAAGTGAAATATTAATATCTTTAATATTTCACTTAAAAAAATTTGCAAAGTAATTTTAATTTAATAGGATTGGGTATATAAATCAATGTAGTGGTTATATATGTTTTCCTTGTTATATAACTTTGATCTATTAAGACAATCTTTATTTGATATATCACTTTTTTTCAGCATCCTGATTGAACGAATTAAGTCAATGGCACTTTGATTTTCAACAATAATTCCACATCTTTCATCTATACTTTCGATACTGCCACCTGTGTTAAATGTTATTACTGGTGTTCCACAGGCTAAAGACTCTAAATTAGTTGTTGGAAAATTATCTTCTAATGTAGGATTCATAAATACATCAGCTGCCGAATAAATCTCAGCTAACTCTTTTACATTATGTGTTTTAGATATGCCAATAATATTTTCAGGTAACTTCTCTTTTTGCTTTTGAGAAAGTCCAACTAATACTATAACCTCATCTTTTTCTATTAAACTTGATATATCTTCAAAATATTTATATCCTTTTCTTCTATCCCAAATACTTGCAACGCCTAAAATGATAAATTTATTTTCTATATTATATTTACTTCTAAATTCACTTTTTGTTGGCTTGAAAACCTTAGTATCAACTCCATTATTGACTACTTTTACAGGATATTCTTTTAGAAATGATTGGCTTACAAGGTTGGCTAACCATTGAGAGGGAGTTACTAATGTCAAATTCTTAACACCGGTAAATATTTCCTTTTTATTCAAAAAATTATCTTGTGAACTATCTACTAATAAACTTGATGGGTATGACCGTATTTCAGGACAGTTAGAACATTGGCTTTTCCACTTATTACAATCTACATAATCAAAATACGTACAATGTCCAGTAAATGCCCAACAATCATGCAACGTCCATATAACGGGCTTATTAGCTCTTTTTAGATAATCAAACAGAATTTTGATATTGATAAAATACCCGTGAATATTATGCAAATGAATTATGTCCGGATTGATTTTTTCTACTTCTTTTATAAAATCATGTGTAGATTTTTTTGATCCAAATCCATGCTTGTCAAGTAATCTTGTTAAAACTACATGATGATAATTATCATATTTCGTTCCTATTTTTATATTATTTACAAGATCATTTGTCTTACCTCGACCGTATGCAATAAAGCTTTCATGACCTTTTTCTAATAATATACTATGGATATCTGCTGCTATTCTACCGGTACTCCCTATACCACTTACTGTGTTTATCTGTAAAACTTTCACTAGTTGTGCCTCCAAACAACTCTATTTACATAATCTGTATATGATAAAATTATTCTTAGCACCTTATCTGAAACATTTGGCATGCTATAATCGGAAACTAGTCTCAATGTATCAAGTTGTTGTGTATCTAATACATCTAATCCCTGTAATATTCTTTCCTGCTTTAACCCAACCATCATAGCAGCTGCCTCTTCCATTGCCTCCGGTCTTTCATGAGCTTGTCTGATATTAAGTGCTCTAAACCCAAGAATAGAAGACTCCTCACTAATTGTCCCACTATCACTTAATACTGCTTTGGCTTTAATTTGGAGTTTTACATAATCATTAAACCCTAAAGGTTTCATAGTAATAACTAAAGGATTAAACTCGATTCCCTTAGCATTAATCATATTTCTTGTTCTTGGGTGTGTACTTACAATTACCGGCATATTATATTTCTCTGCAATTGCATTTAAGCTTTCAACTAAATTCAAAAAATTTGTTTCTGAATTAATATTTTCTTCTCTATGAGCTGAAACTACAAAATATTTGCCTTCTTCTAGTTCTAATCTACCTAATACATCTGACTTTTCTATATCAGCTTTTCTAGAATTTAGTACTTCAAACATTGGGCTTCCCGTTTTAATAATTCTATCTGAAGGGAATCCCTCTCTTAAAAGGTATTCTCTTGCTATATCACTATAAGTTAAATTAATGTCAGCTGTGTGATCAACTATTTTTCTATTTGTTTCTTCTGGGACTCTTTGATCAAAACACCTATTTCCCGCTTCCATATGGAAGATTGGAATATGCCTTCTTTTTGCAGCAATCGCAGCTAAACAGCTGTTAGTATCTCCAAGTACTAGAAACGCATCTGGATTTACCTTTTCAAAAATTGGATCAATTTTCACCAAAATATTTCCTATCGTTTCAACTGCAGTCCCAGTAGCTGCATTGAGAAAATAATCTGGTTTTTTTAAATTGAAATCCTCAAAAAACACTTCATTTAATTCATAATCATAATTTTGTCCCGTATGGACAAGTGTATGTTCAATAGCATTTGATTCTTCTAATTTATTTATTACAGCTGACAATCTAATAATCTCTGGTCGTGTACCAACGACTGTCATGACTTTTAATTTCTTCATTTTAAACCTCCAAAAAATAAGTATCTGGTCTTTCAGGGTCAAACCATTCATTTACCCACATTACAGTTACTAGATCTTTTTCCCCAACATTTACAATCGAATGAGTATAACCGGTAGGAATATCTACAACCTGTAACTTGTCTCCACTTACCCTGTATTCAATAACCTCTTCAAAACCGATCTTTCTAAATCGAATCAAACCTTCACCACTTACTACTAAAAACTTTTCATTCTTAGTATGGTGCCAATGATTCCCCTTTGTAATCCCTGGTTTCGATACATTTACAGAAACTTGACCTCTGTCAGCTGTTCTTACAAATTCAGTAAAAGATCCTCTTTGATCTATATTCATTTTAAGGTCATAAGCAAAGTCTTTATCTGGTAAGAAACTTAAATAAGTACTATAAAGCTTCTTAGTTAATGGTTGTTCCATATTTGGGATGTTTAAATTAATTCTACTCTCCTTGAAACTATTAATTAGTTGAGCTAACTCCCCTAGTTTAATTGAATGTGTAACAGGGACAACACAGTAAGGACCTTTCATAGTCGGGTTACCTTCAAGTACCTTTAGAAACTCCTCTAATAAATCATCTATATAACAAAGATTAAGATTGGCTTCTGGATTATTTATTTGGATGTCTAATCCTCTTGCTATATTGTGACAATAGGTTGCAACAACAGTATTATAATTAGGCTTGCTCCACTTGCCAAATATGTTTGGTAGCCTATAAACATAGACTTTCGTATCAGTTTCTCTGTTGTAGCTAAATAATAATTCTTCTCCTGCTTTCTTACTTCTCCCGTAAGCATTATCCAATTCAGCTTGAATAGATGAAGTAATAAGAACTGGAGCCTTATTTCCATGTTTCATTAACGACTCAAGTAATATAGAAGTAAAACTAAAATTGCCTTCCATAAACTCATTTTCATCTTTGGGCCTGTTTACCCCTGCTAAATGGAATACAAAGTCACATACTTTAGTGTATCCATCTAGTAGTGAAAGGTCCATCTCTTTGGTAAATTCAAATATTTCATCGAACCCTTTATTTCTCAGTTCAGCGATAAGATTTTTCCCAACAAAACCTTTTGCACCTGTTACAAGTATTTTCATTACATTATTCCACCCTTAGTTCATTACGTGAATCTTTTTGTTCCATTCCTTAAGTTCTTTTTGAACGAAATCTAACTCAAGTAATTTTTCTTTTATTTCTTCAATACTTAGAATTTGTGTATTATCTGAATTATATTCTTCTATAGTAGTAAGCTTCTGGTCTCCCTCAGCAAAATACTTATCATAGTTAAGATCTCGTTGGTCAGCAGGAACTCTAAAGAAACCACCTAAGTCCTCCGCTACTACAAATTCCTCCTTTGTTAGGAGAGTTTCATATTTCTTTTCACCGTGACGTGTACCAATTATACTAATATCATTTTCTGCATTAAACAATTCCTTAACTGCTCGTGCTAGGTCCCCAATCGTACTAGCTGGAGATTTTTGTACCATGATATCTCCTGCCTCAGCATTATGAAACGCAAAGACAACCAATTCCACAGCCTCTTCTAAACTCATTAGGAATCTTGTCATACCGGGATCCGTGACTGTTAATGGCTGTCCATTTTTTAACTGCTCAATAAATAACGGTATAACTGAACCTCGAGAAGCCATTACATTACCATATCTCGTTCCACAGATAAGCGTTTTATCTGGAGAAACTGTTTTGGATTTAGCAACAAATACCTTTTCCATCATTGCTTTTGAAATACCCATTGCATTAATTGGATATGCAGCCTTATCTGTTGATAAACAGATAACCTTTTCAACTCCATATTCAATAGCTGCAGTGAGAACATTATCCGTCCCCATTACATTCGTTTTTACTGCCTCCATAGGGAAAAATTCACAAGATGGGACTTGTTTTAATGCAGCCGCATGAAAAATGTAATCCACGCCATGCATAGCATTTTTAACACTTGCTAAATCTCTTACATCCCCAAGATAAAATTTTAATTTATCATTTTTATATAGCTTTCTCATATCATCTTGCTTCTTTTCATCGCGAGAAAAGATTCGAATTTCTTTTAAGTCCGTATCTAAAAATCTTTTCATTACAGCATTACCAAAGGAACCAGTGCCACCTGTAATTAATAGAGTTTTATGTTTAAACATGCACTTACCTCATTTCATTTTATTTAAAATGACTCATTATTATTTCATATGAATGCCTTGCCGTATAATTATCTTCTAAATACCTTCTAGCATTTAGTCCCATCTTGTTTCGTAATTTATCGTCACATAACTGCATTACATATTCATTAAACTTGTCGACGTCAGTACTTTCACACCAAAGTCCAAATTCCCCTTGTTCTATTACTTTTCCGATATCTGTGTTCCTATCAGTTGCAGCTATTATAGGCATCGAAGCCTGCATATACGATAGAAGCCTCGATGGGAAATTTGGAATTGTAAATCGAGAATCGAGAAAAATCAATCCAACATCACATGAATTTACAAGTATTTCATAATCAACTCTTGGTAATTGAGAAAATAACTGTGCGTTGGTTATTTTCTCAGTATCTAGAAAATTTTTAAGTTTAGCAAACTCTGTTCCTGAACCCGCTAGGACAAAGTGCACATTATCATTAGCCTTATTTTCGTTTAAACACTCAATTAGGAAATTAATGCCTTGCGGTTTGCCTAAATTTCCACCATAGATAAAGATAACTTTTTCCAAAGGTATGTTATATTTCTTTTTAATTTCAACTGCTTTTTTTACATCAATTTGAATTTGTACCGGCTCTACACTATTTGGACATATTTCTACATTATTATGAGGTATTTCAATATTATGCTTTAATATAAAATCTACATTTGCTTGGGACATACATCCTATATAATCTGAAACTTTATATAATTTTTTTTCCTTTGACCTAAAATAACGGTATAATAGACCTTTGACCCCTTCTTTCCTAATCAAATCAATATCTACAGCGTTTTGAGGAAAGATGTCTTTTAATAATAAATATGTTATTGCATTATCTCTCTTTTTCACATATTCAACAGCTTTTTGCAAAGTTATTGGAGGAGTAGAATAAATTATCAGATCAAATTTGACATCTGAGAAATATTGTTTAATCCCTTTTAGAAACTTAGTTTCTAATGTAAGAGTTGTGATACCCTTTTCTAACATATTGGTTTTTTGAATGTTTCCAATTTGCAATTTTAGTATTTTGTAATTACCTCTATCTAACAAACTAGTTGCCTTTTTGCTCCTCTTTTCTGTTGGAGAAATAATGTATACTTTATGGTTATTATTTACAAACTCTCTCATTAAATCAGTGTAGATACCACTTTCATTAATTGAATTAAAATCTAAAAGTGTTAAAAATAGTACGTTCATTTTATAAACTCTCCTAACAGAATTCGTAAGCAGTAAAATTACTCAAATTCAAAAAACTTCCTCATATGTTGCTAATACTTATTTAACTTTGAAAAAAGTATTCAACTCACTTAAACTATTAATTGAATGGGTTTCCCTAATATTTTTTAAATAACATTTCTCTTTATATACACCATCTCGTAAAATTCTTATTGTTTTAATAGGATAAATATTACTTATATAAAAATCCTTTTCTGGATTATCCCCTACATAAATCATCTGATTATATTCTATATTGAATTTCTCTTTCATCATTTCAAATGCTTTAGGATGTGGTTTCCAATACTCTCTTCCTAGTTCATCAGTAACAATTATTTCATCAAAATAATCAGTTGCTTTTACTGCCTTTAATTTTTGAAACTGAGCATCAGCATAACCATCTGTTATAATGCCGAGTTTTACTCTTTCCTTCTTTAAACTTTCCAAACATGAAATTACATCCTCAAAAAACTCAATTGAGGGTAAATGATTTCGGTATGATTCAACAAGTTCAAGTATATCGTTTTGAGTATAAGTAATTCCTAATTTATCAAAAAGTCTATTAAATACATTTAATGGGCTTTCGCTAAATATTCCTATTAATAGGTTATATAGTTCTGTTTCATCTCTGTTGAATCTATTACTCAGTAACTCCGAAATGTGTTTGTAACCACTTTTAATATATTGTTTTTCAGATATCAAGGTATCATCTAAGTCAAATACTACTGCTTTTACCATTTCACTAACTCCATATTCTCATCTAAACAAATACTGCTATCAAATCTAATAAAGGTAATATTTTCCCTGTAATTTAAGTTATATTGAAGTTTCTCACCTAATAATAAACGAATAATATTTTCACATGAGTCTGCTCCACTTTGAATACTCATAGGTGCTCCGCCGCCAAATCTAGGATTTATTTCAATATATTCAATTCCTTTTTGAGTTTTCATAAGTTGAACTGTTATATGCCCTATTGGTTTAAGAACCTTCATTAATCTTGTAACATCCTCAATAATTTCTTGGTCTCTAATTATCTTGCCTTTAGATATCTCTCCACTTCGAGTAGCCAATCTTAACCTTGGAACAATGGTAATGATAGTACTATCAAAATCTAAGAATACATCAACAGTAAACTCTTGACCTTCCATAAAATCCTGAATTATAGGTTCATTCACTATTTCCTTATATATCTTTAGTTCATTAATATTATTTACTTTAAAGGTATTAATGCTGGAACTTCCAGACTTAGGTTTAATAAATAATGGGAAATTCAGATTACCTATAGCAACTTCTTCCTCTGTATACATTCTTGGTATTTTAAAACTGTTTTCCTCCAAAAATCTTTGAGTACCAATTTTATCTCTGCAAATTTGTATAACTCTTGAATCTGATATTAATACCTTAGTTTTAGTTTGTTCTTCTATAAAACTTTTATTCTCTGCAAGCAATAATAAATCAGTATCGATTGTAGGTACTACTAGCGATATGTTTTCCTTATTACAAATATCAATAATTGAACTAATATAATTTGGATCACCAATACGTGGTAACATACACGTTTTATCAGCAAAATATAAAGCAGGGGCTGTATCAGAACAATCACCGGCTACAATGTTACTTTTTACTTTAAGTTTTTTAGCAGCATTTTGAAAACACTGTACTAGTTCCACACGTCTTCCGGCACTTAATATTAATATGTTTATTTCATTCATTATCGTTACCCACCTTACTACCATTAAAGTATTCCATTGTAGCTGCAGTTTCTGAGTTAATGCCTTCCCTGACTACTACTTTTTTTATAGTTAACAGAATAATCTTCCAATCTTCAATAAAACTCACATTCTCCACATACTCTATGTCGAGATCAAATTTTTCTTCCCAACTGATTGCATTCCTACCACTAACTTGAGCTAATCCTGATAAACCAGGTCTAACTTCATGGCGACGTTTTTGGTGTTCATTATAAAGAGGCAAATACTGAACAAGTAATGGTCTAGGACCTATGATCGACATATCACCTTTTAGTATATTAATGAGTTCTGGTAACTCATCAAGAGATGTAGAGCGTAGAAACTTCCCAAACCTTGTTAACCTAATACTATCAGGAAGTAGACTTCCTTTTTCATCTCTTGCATCCGTCATCGTTCTAAACTTATACATCATAAAAATCTTCTCATTTAGACCTGGTCTTTCCTGTTTAAACAATATAGGACTACCTAGATTTACTCTGACAAGGATAGCAACTATCAAAATAACAGGACTAAGAACTATAATTGCAACCAAAGATAGTATTAAATCCATCGACCTTTTTAATAAAGTTCTATAAATTCCCCCTTTGGAGTTTACCATTAATCCAGCCACAACCCTTTAATAATTTTCACGACCTTTTTTAATTCACTTTCTGTTATTTTCGTATCCGAGGGTAAGCACACGCCATTTTCAAACAACTTCTCCGATACATCAGTCCCAACAAAATTATACTTCTCAAAAAACGGCTGCATATGCATTGGTTTCCAAACTGGTCTTGACTCAATATTCTCTTTTTCAAGAGCTTCCATAATATCTATTGGCCTAACTTTACCACTTAAAGTAATAGAACTTAGCCAATAGTTAGGTTCATTCCACTCATTGCTAGGCATGAACTCAACACCATCTAATCCGCTTAGTTCTCTTTTATAAAATTCAAAGATATAATTCTTCTTCTCAACTCTCTTATCCAGTACCTTAAGTTGCCCTCTACCAATTCCAGCAACAACATTACTCATTCGATAATTGAATCCTAATTCACTATGCTGGTAGTGTCTTGCTTGATCTCTACTCTGAGTAGCCCAGAACCTTGCCTTTGCAATTCGTTCTTCATTATTAGACACTAACATCCCACCACCGGAGGTAGTGATAATTTTATTACCGTTAAACGAGAAAATCCCATAATCCCCAAAAGTCCCAGTATGCTTACCTTTATAGTAAGTACCTAAAGACTCAGCGGCATCTTCTATTAATACAACATTATGCTTTTTACAAAGTTCTACTATTCTATCCATGTCAGCAGACAAGCCATAAAGGTGAACTACAATTACAGCTTTCACATTCGGATATTTTTTAAATGCCTCTTCTAAAGCTTTAGGGCACATATTCCAAGTCTCATAATCACTATCTATAAAAACTGGAATTGCATTTTGGTAGATGATTGGATTAGCAGTAGCTGAGAATGTAAGAGTTGGACAGAACACAATATCCCCTTCTCCTACCCCTGCTGCTTTTAGAGCTAAATGAATGGCAGCTGTTCCAGAAGTTAGTGCAGCAGCGTTTTTTGAACCGACTTTAGCAGCCAGTTCTTTTTCAAACTGATTCACATTTTCGCCTAGAGGTGCAATCCAGTTTGTATCAAAAGCTTCCTTTACATATTCCATTTCATAGCCTTCATCACTCATATGTGGTGATGAGAGGAATATTCTTTCTCCCATTTTCAAAGACTTCCTTCCATAGTTAAGTTACACATAATTTATTATTTTTTAGTCACTTAGTACTTAATTAGAAATTATAGTTCTAACTAACTACTAACCAACTAAAGATTTCATTACAACAGCCCCTGCCCATAGAAAACAAATCCATGAACAGGGTCTATTGATTTTAAATATTCATTTAACCTTTAATTCATCCATGACTTCGTCAAGATAGGTAAGTAACTCAGATCTCAACTCAGGATTTTGTAATGCAAAATCAATGGTTGTCTTTACAAAGCCAATCTTCTCCCCAACATCATACCGTTTACCTTCGAAATCATATGCAAACACTCGTTGAATCTGATTCAATTTCTGAATTGCATCGGTTAACTGAATCTCTCCACCAGCACCTGTTTGCTGTTTATCCAAGATTGTAAAGATCTCCGGTGTAAGAATATACCGTCCCATAATCGCTAGATTAGAAGGTGCCGTTCCCGGTGCAGGTTTCTCCACAAAGTTATCAACCTGATATCTACGTCCCTCCTGAACCGAAGGTTCAACAATCCCATAACGATGTGTCTCATTATCCGGAACAGTCTGCACCCCAATCACAGATGAGTGAGTTTCTTCATATATATTCATTAACTGTCGTAGGCAAGGCGTATCACTTTGAACAATATCATCCCCAAGTAGAACCGCAAAAGGCTCATCCCCAATAAAATTACGTGCACACCAAACCGCATACCCTAGCCCTTTTGGTTCTTTTTGACGAATATAATGAATATCTGCCAGATTAGTAGAATATTGAACTTTATCTAGTAACTCTAACTTCCCTTTTTCTCTAAGGTTTTGCTCTAACTCAGGTGCAAAATCAAAATGATCTTCAATTGCTCGCTTCCCTTTTCCAGTAACGATAAGGATATCTTCAATTCCAGATGCAATCGCCTCTTCGACAATATACTGAATCGTTGGTTTATCAACAATCGGCAGCATTTCTTTTGGCATTGACTTTGTAACCGGTAAAAATCTGGTTCCCAGCCCTGCGGCCGGAATAATCGCTTTCCGTACCTTTTTCATACTAATTCCACCTTTGTGCATTATTAAATAGATTACAAACCAAGGGTTTGTGTCTTTAGATTTACCATAATCAAACCGCAAGGTTTGCTTCTATTAAACTATTAACTAGTTCACCGCTGCCAAAACAGGTGAAAAATCAAACTTATTATTAGCCACAGCGATCAACGTATCATGCATTTCCACTTCAGACATCTCTAAAAGTCCGCTAATTAACTCACTCAGCACCTCAGCCTCAAGTACATTCGCCTTCCCAATATGAATCTTAGGGAAAATACTCTCAGGATGCATCTCATTCTCATTCAATAACTCTTCATACATCTTCTCCCCAGGACGAAGTCCTGTAAAATGTATCCCGATATCTTCTATAGTATAGCCAGAAAGTTTAATCACATTTTTCGCAAGATCAACAATCCTAACCGGCTCACCCATATCAAGCACAAACACCTCTCCACCACGAGCAAGAGATCCTGCCTGAATAACAAGCCGTGAAGCTTCAGGTATCGTCATAAAATACCGTGTCATATCCTCATGTGTAACCGTCACCGGTCCACCAGCCTGAATTTGCTTTTTAAATAATGGTATAACACTACCGCGGCTACCAAGCACATTCCCAAACCGAACCGCAACGAATTTCGTATTGCTATGTTGAGCTAGACTCTGAATAATCATCTCCGCAAATCGCTTCGTGGCCCCCATCACATTAGGAGGATTCACCGCTTTATCAGAAGAAATCAAAACAAAGGTATTAACACCGAATGTATCACATGCCTCAGCCACATTCTTCGTCCCAAACACATTATTCTTAACTGCTTCCCGAGGATTATATTCCATCAAAGGCACATGCTTATGCGCAGCTGCATGATAAACCACAAACGGTCGATGTTCTTCCATTACTTCAAACATTCGATTTCGATCTTGGATATCACCGATGACTGGTACTATCTCAATTTGCTCTTTATAGATTTTTTTGAGTTCCATATCAATCAAATAAATACTATTTTCACCATGACCCACCAAAACAATTTTACTAGGATTAAAGTTGCATATCTGGCGACAGATTTCTGATCCAATCGATCCACCTGCACCCGTTACTAACACTGTCTTACCAGATACATATTCAGAAATACTACCGATATCCAACTCTACTGGATCTCTTCCTAATAAATCTTCCACCTGTACCTCACGGAATTGATTAACCGAGATCTTCCCCGTCATTAAATCCTCAAGCTTCGGAATGATTTGCGTCTTTGCCTTTGTTTTCGAACATTCCTCAAAAATGCGATGTAACTCACTTTGCTTTAAAGAAGGAATCGCAATCACAATGTTTTCAATTTGGTATTTTTCAACCGTCTGTGAAATACAATCAGAATTCCCAACTACTGGTACTCCTAGAATATCCAATTTAAACTTCTTTGGATCATCATCAATAAAAGCAACAGGCTTTAGGTCAATTCCATGGTTGTTTAGCAGCTGTCGAGCAACCATCGTTCCACCTGAACCCGCACCGATAATCAATGTTTTTTTGATATCCATTTGTTTGTTGATGATGTTGTCTCGGAACATTCTCCATGAGAACCTTGAACCGCCAATTAATAGCACGTGCAGCATCCAGGTTATCAATAATGCTCTTACATAGGTGTTTTGAAAAACCAACAACTGCATTGCCGAAGTGGCCGCAATCGAAAACGTAACGGCTTTGACAATCGCAATGAGTTCACCGACACTCGCATATTGCCAAGCCTTATTATAAAGATGATACATAGAAGCAAATAAATGATGACAAGCTAATAAGGTAAGAGCCGTAACAAATAACATTGGAACTTTAAAGATATGTATCGATGGATTGAGCGTCCAATAGCTTATGTAGATAGCGGTTAACACAATAATCGAATCCAAAATGGCAAGTGTCGTTAATCTTTTTTTATATGTCACTTGAACATTCCCCCTTTATCTCTATAATTGGTTAAAGCGAAATTTTTACAAAAAAAATAAATACCTAATGGAAACTCAGTTGACTTTTCACCTGACCTTTCATTAGATATTTATTGTTTTTTTCTCTTTTTATAAATCAGGCCTGTAACCCATCCTCGCAATATACTTCTGACGACAGGCGTCTAAGGATTGGTATACTATCTCCCCTCCCACAGCATAATCGAGTGCACCCATGGATAACGGACAGGGAGCCTCGCCGTTCAGGGAGTTATACCTGAAAAATGTATAAGTAATAAACTTCATACTAGCTGGTTAGTTGGATTTAGAACAAATTAATAGCTATTTTCTTCTAATTCTTCAGAAAGAGACTGCGCACCATCATCTACACCTATCAATATATGACAATGTAAATCAATTATGGTTCACACTCTCTTTCCAAAAGATTGTTATTTTCATCCGACAATATTCATCTTAACACCGTCGAAAACCTTGGTAAAGGGGGAGAATTTGTCGAAAATTAGTTATTTTGAACCATAGTAATAGTAATAGTCATTATCTTTGGCCTCTTTATGGTTTAAAACTACACCAACCAATTTGCTTTGTGCATTCATAAGCAAATCTTTTGCCTTTTTTGCTTGATCAATATCTGTTTTGCCACTGTAGACTACAAAGATAGAACCATCAATTTTATTCGCAAGAATTTGAGGATCTGCAACAGCTAGCAATGGCGGGGTATCAAATAAGACATAATCAAATTGCTCTTTAGCCTCTTCAATAAATTGTTCCATTGACTTCGAGCTTAATAATTCAGCTGGGTTCGGTGGAACTGGCCCACTTGTTAAGATATATAAATCCTTTTCATCTGTTTCAAGAACTGCACTTCCAAGCGTCGCTTGCTTTGTTAATACTGTAGTAAAACCAAATAAATTATTTACACCAAACGTCCGATGAACCGTTGGTTTACGAAGATCCGCGTCTACAAGCAATACTTTTTTCCCAAGCTGTGCGAATACAACTGCCAGGTTTGCAGTAGTAGTAGATTTCCCTTCAGCTGGACCAGAGGAAGTTACCATCAGCGCTTTAAGTTCTTCATCAATAGATGAATATTGAATATTTGTCCGAATTGTTCTATATTGTTCAGAAATCGGCGACTTCGGATCTAGAGTAGCAATTAACTTTCGGCTAGGGTCGGTTATTTTCGAATTTTTATTTGTTTTAAGAGCCATGTATTTCACCTCTTCCGACTGACATCCTAGTAGACTTCCTTCTACTTAATTCTTCCATTTTTGCATCATCGATAACAGCAATATTACCGAGAATAGGTAGTTCTAAAATTCTTTCAATATCATTTTCACTTTTTAAGGTGCTATCAAAATAATCTAATAAGAAAGCTAGTCCTACTCCTGCCATTAATCCAACTACAATCGCAATTGCAATGTTCATTAATGGGTTGGGCGCAACTGGTGAATTATTCACTGTCGCAGCATCAAGAATGTTTACGTTATCCACCTTCATAATCTTCACAATTTCAGTTTGGAACACTTCAGCTGTTGTATCAGCAATTTCAGCTGCAAGTTCCGCATCAGGATTTTTCACTACAATCGTAACTACCTGTGAGTTCTCTGACTTTTGTATTGATATTTGTTCATTTAATTGACCAACTGTTAATTCTGAGCTAACTTTCTGTGAAACCATTGAAAGAATTCTGGAACTTTTAATGATTTCATTATAGGTATCAATTAACTGTAGATTGGCCTGAACTTGAATATCCATTGAATTAAGAGAGGATTGCTCATCTTTTGTCTGATTAATAAGTAGTTTTGTTGAGGATTGGTATATGGGTGTCAAATAAAAGTAACTTATCAAACCACTAACTGTTCCAGCGAGGAAAGTTATTGATAAAATTAACCCTATCCTTTTTCTTAGTGTTTGCAATAACTCTTTTAAACTAATTGTTTCTTCCATGGTATCCTCCCGAACTCTAATAAAAACAAAGATTATTATATCACATTTTTTGTCGTATTTTTTCTATTAATGTATAATTTTGCTACTTCTTATTAAACACCTTTTTGTAAGAAAATAGAAGAGGAAATAGTCATTTGGTATGATTTTCCGCTTATATTATAATGTGATAATAATCCTAGTTGAATTTATATATTCCATAATTTTAATCTATTCATTCAGCCTGCTTTTTGATATTCTATATACTAGCTGTAGAAATTTGTATATTTTTGGAGGAATTATCCATTGAGAACTCAAAAAAAGAAAAGAACATGGCTTAAAGTCACTGGAATTGTAATACTACTGCTATTAGTTGGTGCTGGCGCTTATGGATACAATGTATATAAATCATTAACCACTGCTGTTGATACCATGCACGAACCAGTGGAAAGAAAACAGACTGAAAAGCGTCCTGAGCCAGTTGTTTTAGAAGAGAAGGATCCTTTCTCTGTATTAATGCTAGGTGTAGATGAGCGACAAGGAGACAGAGGACGTTCAGACTCCATCATCGTTCTGACTGTTAACCCTACTAATAAATCAGTCAAAATGCTAAGTATCCCACGAGATACGCGTACTGCTATCATCGGAAAGGGATTTGACGACAAAATCAACCATGCATATGCCTTTGGAGGAGTTCCAATGGCGATGGATACTGTAGAAAACTTTCTTGATATTCCGATTGATTACTATGTGCAGATTAATATGGAAGGCTTCAAGGATATCGTTGATGCAGTTGGTGGAGTAACAGTGAATAATGACCTTGATTTTACTTATGAAGGTGTTCACTTTACAAAAGGTGAATTAAACTTAAATGGAGAAAAGGCATTAAAATATTCTCGAATGAGATATGAAGACCCACGTGGTGACTTTGGACGTCAAACTAGACAACGCCAGATTATCCAGGGAGTCATTAAAGAAGGTGCAAGCTTATCAACATTAACCAACTATGGTGATATTTTCTCTGCACTAGGTAAAAATGTGAAAACAAACCTAACCTTTGATCAAATGATTGATATTCAGAAAAACTATAGAGAAGTAGGAAACAATGTTCAACAAATGGAAATTAAGTCACAAGGAACAAAGATAAACGGAGTCTATTATGGAATTGTTTCTGAAGAAGAGAAACAGCGTGTACAAACTGAGTTAAAAACACAATTAGAGTTACAATAACTTTTAAACTGCCGGTTGGATTCTTCAACCGGTTTTTTTACGTTATTAAAGAAAAATGTCGAATTATGTCGTTTTCTTTTTTACTTTTATTAAGGTATACTATATTTAAACAACTTGGCATATTTAATTTTTTTCTCCGTGTTTCTTCTATATAAATGGAAACGCTTTCTATTAGAAGTAAGGGGTGGGTGGATAACATGTACAAAGAAAGCAATTTCAATGCCGGACTTTTCTGGGGAACAACCTTAAGTGTTCCACTATGGATTGCGTTTTTAGGCTGGCTCAAACTGGTTATCCACTTTTC
Source organism: Neobacillus niacini (assembly GCF_023715415.1). Lineage (GTDB taxonomy): Bacteria > Bacillota > Bacilli > Bacillales > Cytobacillaceae > Neobacillus > Neobacillus niacini_C. The sequence continues at coordinate 203,486 of NZ_JAMBOB010000007.1, read as the reverse complement.
ACAGTAGCTTCTAAAACAATTACACTTATAAATTCATTATCAAAACTTTAATCCCATACCCACAGAATGTGAGTATGGATTAAAAGTTAATGCATATGAAAAGCAATATCCTTATCATAGATACATAATACTAAATTAAGCCCCTAATGATTAGGGATTTAATTTTGTGAATTTTTGGCTAGTCAATCAAATAATTGCGAAAAAGCCTACTATTTATATAGTAAAGGTTAAATTATCAATAGAATTCTTACCATCCACATGGTTCCCTTTTAAAAACCCAATACATGAATTCCCAACAATATGATTATATTCACCACTAGCGGATATAGCTGCTTCTTTGCTTTCATAGTTCCGAATAGTATTCATTCCAACTGTTATTTGACCCGATTGCTCAAGTCGTATTCCATTTCTATATGGGAATATTATTGTATTAGTACTAATATTCCCATAGCCCTGTTGTGAATTTTTAATTACAATTCCACTCCCTGAATACCCATCTTCTGCAAGTCCATTCACTTCATACCAAGAAATAGTATTACCAACAATTGTGAATACTGAACAGTTATCTAAAAGAATGGCATCCTTTTTTGCCCAGGCGCAGTTATTCCCACCTGAAATAGTGACGTTTTTTGAATTTTGAACATGAATACAATGTTCTTTCGGTGCAAATAAATTATTTGCTCCTACTGTCACCCAGTTTGAGTTATCAATATAAATATTTTTTATAGTTCCTGATCCTCCAAATAAGACATTGCCATTAATGATTATACCATCCTGTCCATTTGCAGCAATTGTAGCAATTCTTTCAACTTTTGCATTGGGAGTACTCTCGTCAGTATTATTATTAAATTTTACATCTCCGCACACATAGGTCTTTGAAGAACCCTTGTTGACAAAATAACCATACTGACAATTTAAAAAGTGGTTATTTATTATATCTAATCGTGAAACATGTTGACGATAATCAATGGAATTAACTGTTATAGATCTTAAGCAGTTTTTAAAATAGACTCCATCTATCGTAATCCCATAAGCAAATTGTATTGAGATCCCGTTCCTTTTTCCTTCGCCTTCGATTGTAATCTCATTTATTGTTATATTTCTTGTTCCACTGTATCGCTTTGTATACGGTTCAATTTTTTCTCCTTCTATTTTTATGCTGCCTTTTAAAATTCCCTTTCCACTAACATTTATATTACTAGCTGTAATAATGATATTCCCAACGTATTCTCTGTTCTGGGATAAAATGATGGAGCCATGGCCATTTCTCTTAATTTCAGATATAATCCGTGAAAAAGCCTTTGTATAATCCTTCTCATCATCTTTTCGGTAATCTTCTGGACTAAATCCAACCATATCTTTTATTTTATTATTATCACGTTGCAGTATTATATCTTCACCTTTTTGTTTTATAGAAAACCCAAAAAGGAATGCAATAATGCCGATAAATACTTGCAATAAGAAATTCCTTCTTTTCAAAACCAATTGTCCTCTCCAATAGAATAGTCTTAGTTTATTATAAAAATTAGTTAAGGTAAAAGCATTAATGCTGTTTGAAATTTTTCCCTTATCATATATATATCTATCTCAATTAAAGAATTCCCAGTAGAACTGAGGGTGTAACAACAGCAGGAGCAAAGGGCTAATTTCCTACTATCATTTCTAAATATGTTTTACTTTCCAGCTATTATATATTGATACCCTTTTCCAACAAGAGTAAAATAACGTTGTCTCTATTTACCTAGTAAAACAGTAATAACTCGCACCATATCTATTGGAGGAAAATATGAAAACAAAAACCAAAAGCAAATGGAAGATCATCGGTTTTAGTATAGCAGGAGTTATCGTGGCCGTTATGGCTTTTATTGGATATGAATATTATCAGCTTCAACCAAAGAAACACTTTACATCCATTCCTGTTGTTAGCAATAGTGAAAATAAGGACAATTCAGATATACAAGAAATTCAAAACGTGGAAGTAAGTGAACCTATTTTTAATATTTTATTAATTGGCTCTGACCAAAGAATAGGACAAAAAGTTGGCCATTCAGACTCCATGATTCTCGTTCATGTGGATCTGACTAAAAATGAATATCATGCCGTTAGTATTCCTCGCGATACACGGGTTCACCTAGATGGTTATGGATATACAAAATTAACAAGTGTCCAATATATCATGCAGGCTAAGAATGGGTCTAAAGAAGGCATCGAAACAGCTGTAAAAGCCGTTGGTGAATTAATGGGTGTTCCGATTAATTATTATGTAGAAACCAATTTTTATGGCTTCCAAGCGTTAGTCGATTCGGTAGATGGTATTGAAATGAATGTACCATTCGATGTGAAACTGACACATCCTTGGTATCCAGAAAATAAAGATAAAATTATTACTGCAGGTACCTACTCTTTTGACGGAAAAATGGTAACAGAGGTTGTTCACGAACGATATTCATTAAAGAACGGAGAATATGGCCGTCAGCAACTTCAGGTGGAAGCATTAAAAGGGATTGCGAAGAAATCTTTATCTCCTAATAACATCGGTAATTTACCAGATTTAGTTGATTCTATTCCTGAATTCATTGTAGCGACGAATATGACTACCTCCGATATGCTTAGTCTCGGACTTGCTGGCAAGGACTTTGATCCTGACACTCAATTAACCTACCATCAGCTAGTTGGCTCTGGACAAACATTATATGATGATATTCTAAAAGCAAAAAACTCTCAGATAGTGCTGAATCAACAGCAAATACAAGAATTAATTAACACATATTTTATATCTGAAAGTTAAGTTATTCCTGCTCTATGATTTTCATAGGGCTTTTTTCATATAATTACACAGACACCAAAAAACATGACTATACATTAACCCGTACCCACAGTTGTGAGTACGGGTTAATGTTCACTGCCTATTTTAACGAATACTGTTTGTCAAAATAGCTTTTGTATTCACCACTTATAATCTGCTCCCACCACCACTTGTTATCTAAATACCACTGGATGGTTTGGGCAATTCCTGATTCAAATGTATAAGTTGGTTCCCAGCCTAATTTTTCTAATTTGGTTGGATCAATCGCATAACGTTTATCATGACCTAGACGATCTGTTACAAATTCAATCAATTCTTCCGATTTACCTAATGTACTAATAATCGTTTTAACCACTTCTAAATTCGTCCGCTCATTATGTCCGCCAACATTATAAACTTCACCATTGACACCCTCATGCATCACAAGGTCAATGGCAGCACAATGGTCAAGTACATGTAACCAATCGCGGATGTTTTTACCGTCACCATAAACTGGTACCTTTTCTTCATTTAGGACACGAGAAATCGTTAACGGAATTAGCTTTTCAGGAAAATGGAATGGGCCATAGTTATTTGAACAGCGAGTGATATTCACTGGTAATCCATAAGTCTCGTGATAGGCGCGTACCAAGAAATCAGATGATGCTTTACTTGCACTGTACGGGCTATTTGGCTGTAATGGTGTTTCCTCTGTAAAGAACGTAGTTGGGTCAAAATCCAATTCACCATATACCTCATCAGTTGATACATGGACAAATTTCGTTACCCCCGTTTGTTTTGCAGCATCTAACAACACTTGTGTTCCTAAAACATTGGTTTGAACAAAAATCTCTGGTTCTGTAATTGAGCGATCCACATGGCTTTCAGCCGCAAAATGAGCCACATAATCAAACTTTTCCTTCTCAAAAAGAGGGATTATTTCTTCACGATTCGCAATATCTGCCTTCACGAAGTGATAGTTCTCTTTCTTCTCGATTTCACGATGCTTTGTTAAGTCACCTGCATACGTTAATAAATCTAAATTATAAATATCACACTGCGGGTACTTGTTCACCATATACTGAACAAAATTCCCACCAATAAAACCAGCACCGCCGGTTACAAGAATTTTCTTCCTAGCCATTATTTCACCTCATATTTTAATGCATTTAAGTAATTTGCTAAAGAATCCTGCCAGCTTGGTAATGGAATAAACCCATTATCCTTCAGTTTCTGTTTCGACATACGGGAATTTTTTGGTCTTACCGCTCTAGTCGGATATTCATCTGTTGTAATGGAATGAACCTTTACGTTCTTCCCAGCTAGCAGGAATATTTCCTTTGCAAATTCAGCCCAGCTGCAATAGCCTTCATTTGATGCATGATAGATACCGTACTTATCTGTTACAATCATATCTAATAATAATCGGGATAAATCAAATGTATTTGTTGGAGAACCAATTTGGTCACCTACGACATTTAATTCATTTCGCGTTTCTGCTAAACGCAGCATTGTCTTTACGAAGTTGTTCCCATTCAAACCAAACACCCAAGAAATTCGGACAATAAACCATTCTGATAATAAATCTTGTACCACTTTTTCAGCCTCATATTTTGTCTGTCCGTAATACCCAACAGGGTTTGGAGTATCCGACTCAAGGAAAGGAGTTTCCCCTTGTCCATCAAATACATAATCTGTACTGATAAACATAAACTTGGCGTCTACACCTTTGGCTGCCTCCGCTAAGTATTTGGTCCCATTTACATTTACATTCCAAGAGCTTTCCCTATCATCCTCTGCCTTGTCCACTGCGGTATAGGCGGCACAGTGGATGATTGCATCGGGCTTTTGTTCAATTACAAATTGTGAAACTGCATGCTCTACTGTAAGGTTCAAATCTTTAGATCCGACACCGATCATTTGGAAACCACGCTTCTGTCCTTCTTGAACGACGTCATATCCGAGTTGACCTGTGTAACCAGTAACTAAAATTTTCATTATTTCTCACCGTAGCTAAAATTATGTTCTGCATCTGCAAGGAGTGGTGCCTTTTCGTCTTTTGCAGATAAAACTGGAGTGATATCCATCGGCCATTCAATAGCGATTGCAGGATCATTCCAGAAAATACCACGGTCGCAGTCAGGTGCATATAGCTCATCGACTTTATATTGAACTTCGACATCATCTGTTAATGTCATGAAGCCATGCGCAAAGCCATGTGGAATTAATAATTGTTTTTTATTATCAGCAGATAACTCTATTCCAAACCATTTGCCGTAAGTAGGGCTTCCTTTTCGGATATCCACCGCAACATCAAAGATAGAACCTTTAGTACAACGGACAAGCTTTGTTTGCGCCTTGGGATTTAATTGGTAATGTAGCCCCCTTAATGTACCTTTCGCAGCAGAAAATGATTGATTATCTTGCACAAATTTATGATTAATTCCCGCTTCCTCAAATTTGGCAACACTATACGTTTCCATAAACCACCCACGATGATCGCCAAATACTTTTGGTTCAATTACTTTTACCCCTGGTAATGATGTCTCAATTACATTCAACTTTTAACACTCCCAATTTAGTACTTAATACGTCCACTCGCTACTTTTAACAAATATTGACCATAGCCTGTCTTAGAAAATTTTTCACCTGATTCATACAAAGCATCCTTATTGATCCATCCATTAATATAAGCAATTTCTTCTAATGCAGCAATTTTAATTCCTTGATGCTCTTCAACCGTTTTTACAAAATTTGTTGCTTCCACTAAACTTTGATGGGTACCAGTATCTAGCCACGTAAATCCTCGGCCTAATAGCTCTACCTCTAATTCTCCCATATGTAAATAGGCTTCATTCACTGAGGTAATCTCCAATTCGCCTCTTGAAGATGGTTTGACATTTTTCGCAATATCAACAATCCGATTATCATAAAAATACAAACCAGTAATGGCATAATTTGATTTAGGAAACTCAGGTTTTTCCTCCACACTTAATACTTTTCCGCTGTCATCAAATTCAACTACACCGAATCTCTCAGGGTCATGAACATGGTAGCCAAAAACGGTTGCACCCATTTCTTTTTGTGCAGCCCTTTGTAAAATCTTACGCATCCCACTACCGTAATAAATATTATCTCCTAAAATCATGGCAACTGAATCGTTTCCAATAAACTCTTCACCAATTAAAAAAGCCTGAGCTAATCCATCCGGGCTCGGTTGAACCTTATATTCAAGACTTATTCCAAATTGAGAGCCATCGCCTAATAATGCCTCAAAACGCGGCGTATCTTCAGGTGTAGAAATAATCAAAATTTCCCTTATGCCCGCAAGCATTAAGGTAGACATTGGATAATATATCATTGGCTTATCAAAAATGGGTAATAATTGCTTACTTGTTACCATGGTTAATGGGTATAAGCGTGTGCCGCTCCCACCTGCTAAAATAATCCCTTTCATAAATGAACCTATCCTCTCATTACTTTTTATGCATATATTTATTTTGTGTTGTCTTAAGTAATTTCATTACAAGTGTATCTCTTGTAATCAAAAGCCCAACAAAGTATACAACAAAGCCAATCAATAGTTGAATAAATGTTATCATTATTGGTGAAATATCCACTAACATAGCAAATAGACTTGCTGCAATAAATAATATTAAGCTTATTAATAAATATTTAAAGAACAGTTTAAGGAAATATCCAAAGTTATAATACTTCCTTGCAAAATACATTTGTATGATTGCACCAACGCCTTCCGCAACCACTAAAGCAATAGTCGTTCCAGTACTGCCAAAAGGAGAAACGAGCATGAAGTTAATCAATAAGCTTAAGATTGCTCCAACAGTAATTGAAATAGAATATTTATTCTGCTGATTCGTGGAAATTAATATTTGTACTCCAAAAACATTGGCAAGTCCCACAAAAAAGATAACTGGACTCATGATCATAAGTATACTAGAGACCTCTAAGAAATCCCTTCCTAAAAACCATTCAACAAAATTTGGAGCGATTGCCATCATCCCAAAAGTCATAGGTAATGTAATCAAAAGTACGAATTGTAGCGCATAATTAATATATTTATTTATTTCATTATGATTTCCTTTTGCAAATTCACTAGCCATCCTTGGAAGCAGCACAGTGCCTAAAGCAGAAATAACACCCAATGCGATTCTTATCACTTTGTTCGCCTGGTTATAAAACCCGACTTCCACTTCTCCTGATACATTCCCCAATACGATTCTATTAACTAGTACATATACTTGAATTAATAATTGGGGTAAAAATAAAACAAGAATAGGCTGGACATGAGCTTTTAACTCTTTAAAGGTATATTTAACAATTTTAACTTCCTTCAATAACGGAACCCACATGATTAATTGACCAATAAATAAAGTTCCCCCATTGATAAGTTGATACAATGGTAAATCATCAAAATCTTTTACAAGAACAAATATTAGGATAATCCCTGCTATTTTTACAATCATATTCCTTATAGCGATTTTTTTCATTTGTTCTTTTCCAATGAAATACCACGAAATATCTAAACTAGATGCCAAAATTGTAAAAATATTAATTAGGAATAAATCTTTGTATTCATTAACATTACTAACGAATATAAAATAAATAAATATATTAACCAAAGAAACAAGAGCTTGAAAAGTAAATATTGACCAAAATTCCTTTGAACTAGCCTCTTGGGTTTGTTTGGTAGCAATTTGCCTGCTTCCATACAACGGGATACTCAAGATAATAAATACAAGAAATAATTGAACAATGGATGTAACATAGGCATCAATTCCAATACCCTCAGCCTTTAAGATGCGTGAGACATAGGGTGTTGTGATAAATGGTGTTAACATTAATAGTAGCTGGTAAACTACTGTGAATAGATAATTTGATATAAGTTTACTCATTTAATATGTTCATACCCTTTTATATATATCGTCTAATACAATATAAAGCTTTCATGACAATTTGAAATATCATAGATAATTCTTCAATAAGTTTTTAATTATCTTTAGTTTTAACTTCATGTTCGTATTCTTTTTCAATAAATGAAGTTCACCACACATCATTTTTCTAATATCTTTTAATGTGTTTTCCTTCACATATTTCACCAGTTCTTGATCGATTCCAGGATACCTAGTTAGAAGAATTTCTCTTGATTGATTTCTTAGTTTTTCTTTTTCTTCTCCAAATGAGACCCCGCCAATATGATGAACATAAGAGCCCTTGGCAACCACTAACTTATATTCCAGTTTCCTTGCCCTCATACACCAATCTGATTCTTCACCATAGCCCCTTTTAAAGGTTTCTGAATCAAATAATCCAACTCTCTGTAAAGCACTTCTTTTTACATACATACAAAAACCAATTAATAACGGTGCCTCTACATATCCGTTTAAATTGCTTTTTACAAATGCAGCTACTAACTCTTCATAACTGAATAAATCATTGATTTCGTTATTAAGTGTCGGGACTCCTGAAATGTTTCCATAATTACTCATGGGGTTGACTGCAGCTATTTTCTCATCCAGGTATGCAGTCTCCACTAATACTTCGAGCCATGAATTAGTAACTAATGTATCACTATTAATAATTACCACATCATTTTTACTAGAACGCAATCCATTATTTACATTTTCAGGGAATCCTAAATTTTTCATGTTTCGAATTACAGTGATATGCTGATGTTTGTTGGAAAGTTGAAAAGTTAGTTCTTCAATCCTTTGGTCGGGGCTGTTATCATCCAATAAGTATAGGTTATAAGAACCTTCCGGCGTGTGTTTTAATATGCTTTCGATACAATTCAAAGTTTCATCATATGAATTGTATATAGGCAATAGTATGTCTACTTTTTGCATTCTACTTCTCCTTAACGGCCAGTCCTCTTTATTTGCATATAAATAATACTTTTATACTCGCTCAACTTTGATAAATGTTTTTTCAAAAACCTTATATATTACGTATTTTGTGAAATACATTAAGGATTCAAACTTATTGTCTTTTTTTGTTCTGTTAAACAAAACTTTATTATATAATGATTTATTTGCTATATCAGCATTTGCAATTTCTGGGTGTCGATTTATTAGTTGATAAAAAGCTTCTAGTCCATTTACTTTCTTAGTTATACTGTCAGATTGAACTTCAACATCTACAAGCGGACTATCTAGATGACCAATTGTGTATGATTTAGCAACCCTTAAGCAAAAATCCCAATCTTGAAAACGCAAAAGCTCCTCATCAAACAAAGTATTCATAGCTACTTCTTTTTTGATAAAAATCGCCTGTGTACTAATAAAGTTATTTTTTCTTAGTTCTTTTTCAATTTCAGTAAATTGTACTTTTCTTTTAGGTACGATTCTCCTTGGACCATTTATGATATTTAAACTGCAGAAGCACATGTCCACTTCAGGGTTTTCTATCATATATTTTATTTGTAGTTCTAACTTGTTTGGCAGCCAAATATCATCACTATCTTGAAAGGCAATATAGGTGCCTTGAGCCAGTTTTATTCCGGTATTTCTTGCCCCATTTGCCCCTTTTGAAAACTTGTTTAATACGTATTTAATTTTTGGATTATTAAAAGAGTCTATTACGTCCTTAGTATTATCCGTAGAAAAATCATCCACAATGATGATTTCAAGAGGAGCCAAGGTTTGATCAAGCACACTCTTTATTGACTCTTTAATAATACCAGCACGATTATAGGTTGGAATAACAACTGAAATATCCAAACCGACACCTCCTTTAGTATCATAATTTAGTAATGGTACAAAAAGTATTTATAAAAAAAGAATCAATAGATATTTTGTCCGGCTATTGTGGAGAAATACTTTGTTTATCGTAGTTTTGAGGATAAACAGAAAATGCAGTAAATACTGCGAAAATAATCCAAATATATTTTAGTGTGTCTAGTTCGCCAACCATTGTTAACTCAAATAAATAACCAGATAGTGACACTAAAAGAATTTTATTAAAAAAGGAATTATTCCTGTTTTTAAATATTGATACTAAAAATACTAAAAATAGTGAAATCGTTAATATTAATCCAACCCAGCCTAATTCTAATTTAACATTTACATAGTAATTATCCACGGAGTAAGAGACTGTTAAACCGTAAGGATTAATTTCAGGAAGATAAAAGACTAAAGGTTCCTTACGAATAAATCCAATGCCTTTTCCAGCAATATTTTCATAACCTGTTTGACTAAAAGCAAAAGTAATCAGCTGCTTCCTATAGGTAAAAGGTTCCTCATTCGATCCGTAGTTTTCAACATAGGATGTCCCTAATAAAGTATCTGACAGAGATTTAACATTTCCGCTTATACTTGAAATCACAGGGATTTTCTCTGCAAAAGGTGTCAAACTAAGACCTATTATCGGTATACCAATTAAAATCACGAGATATAAACTAATAATTTTTTTCTTAAAATTCGAAAGGAAAAAAAAGATTAGCATTGAAGCTGCAAGTGCTAACAAAGTTGATCTTGAGTTTGTGAACAATATATTTACAAAGAGTAACAGTAATAAAATCAAATTAAAATAATATTGCTTTCCTTTTGTTTCTTTATAGATAGTTACTTGATAAAAGACAATTGGTATCATTAACAGTAGATATAAACCATAACCTAAAGAATGAATAAAACTCGTACTTACACGAAGTTCCCCCATCCTCACATGGGTAGTTGCCCCTATTCCAGCTCTCTGAGAAATATCAAGTAAAGTAAATAAATTAAATGAAATTAAGCGTTCAATAATACCAAATATTGCAAGTATAAACGCACTTATACAAAGTATTTTTAATATTCCCTTTAGTGTTTCACTTTTTCCTTTTTTCTTAATTATCAAGTTTATATTCATTAAAACAATGTAATACAAAAGAACATACTCAAATAAAATAGCAATAGTTCCTACAAACGCAGTTGTATTGGATTTAGATATAAAGTGATATAAACCTATGAAAAAAATCCCTAATGAATAAATGGTAATGATTGGAGCAAATTTATCCTTGCTTATTGTTTTTACTAATAAAGGGGTCCTTTTTTTTAGGATTAACTGATCAATAACTAATACAAGTAAAAGCATTCTGTATGCACTTAGAAGTGGAAGACTATCGGATAAATTAAAAGCAAAATAAGTAGGTACCAAAGGTATAATTAGCAAATAACACCAAAATACTTTTTTATTGGCCGCTAAATATAGAAGTATAAATAGAATTGCTCCAAATAAAGCCAGAGAAATAATATTAGATTTGAATACGCCCAATAAACTTAAGGTAGAAACTAATATAATAGTTATGATTACCGCGATCATATTTAAGCCTATTTTTTTTTGAAAAATACTCATTTCACCGCATCCTAATTTCTTCTTCAATTCTTTTGCATATATTTTTTACTTTTTTATCAAAGTAAATAAACTTTTTCACATTTATTGGATACCACCAATGCTTTTTTAATAGCTTTCTCTTATGAATTGCGATTAGTTTTGCTTTATCACTTTTAAATGATGTACTTCCATAGTGAAAAATGAATGTATCATCTGCTAAAATGTTTTTATACCCTCTCCTTATCACTCTGCAGGAAAAGTCCATTTCCTCACCATAACCCATACCAAAAGTCTCTTCATCAAAATAGCCGATCAAATCTAACATAGTTCTTTTAATATACATGGCATGACCTACGGCCGTTGGTATGACGGGATATATTTTATCCGAGACCTTTTCAACTAGTTGGGAAAACTGCTCTATTGAATAACCCTCTGGGAGTTCATTGTCTTGGTTAAAATATGGAACAGACGCAATCGTGCCATTATTAGTGCTTGCTGTAACAGTTCCAATTTTCTCATCAGAGTATGCCGCATGATATAATTTATCAATCCAATTGTTAGTTACGACTGTATCGGAATTCAATAAAATTACATCATGATTAGAATACTTCATACCTTTATTTACCGATTTGACAAACCCAAGATTATTTTGATTATGCAATACAATTGTGTTCTCATTATTTAGTTCATTAAGTAATGTATGAATATCTTTATTTGGTGAATTATCATTAATAAAAATCAATCTATGACTACTCTTATTACTACATGACAATAAGGAATTTATACATTCCTTTGTTTCATCAAAACCATTGTATACAGGAATAATTACATCAATCATTGTTTCACCCCTTATATTTTCATCTTTGTTTTACTACCTTTACTGGGTTACCAACGGCTATACTATTATCGGGAATATCTTTATTTACAAGTGTATTAGCGCCTATTACACAACCATTACCAACTTTAACACCATCTAAAAAAACCACGCCCGAACCAATCCAACAGTCATTTCCTATTTTAATACCGATTTGATTAACTCCTTGTTCTCTTATTGGCTTGTTTATGTCGCTATAATTATGGTTTTGAGCATGAAATCGAACAGATTGTCCCATTATCACATCATTTCCTATTTCGATTCCACCTGCAGACCCAAAAAAGCAATTCTCACCGCATCCAAAGTTGTTACCTATTTTCAAACCTTCTCCAATATCAGTAAAACTGCCCGTGCATTTTATGATTGTACTTGATCCAATGGCGACATTATTGCCTAGTTGTACTCCATATTTTGATAAACCATCAATCAAAACCTTTTCACCAAGTCTAACATTATTGCCTAGTTGTATTTTAGATCGGCAGAGTAGCTTAACACTTTTGGATTTAACAAACATCTTCCCCTTGGAACCCAAACCTAGTAACAATACCCCTCTTAAAATAGCTAGGAAAAAATCTAAACCTAAAAAAAACAAGTAGCTCATAGGGATATTCTCGTCAATTACCATTTCCTTACCCTTAAGTTTTGAAGCAAGAAATGAAACTATTTTTCTCATAAAGTCACCTTTTTACTATCGTAAATTTCAGCATAAAGCGCACTACAATGTTCATTTATAGTGCTTACCTTAAAATTTTGTTGGATATTTAAATGCTTTTTATATAAATCCTTTTTATTTAGTGATAGCAAAAGCTCTCTTAAATCTGTTATGGAACTAAAGGAGAATTTCCAACCGTATTCATCTGATACTAAATCTTTACTACCTACATTTTCAGATACGATTATCGGAGTGCCATGGCTTAATCCCTCTAATGCAACAAAACCAAATGTTTCTTTCCAGATACTTGGCACAATTAAGGCATCTATCATAGAAAATATCTTTTCAAGCTCATCTGTTGAATAACGGCCATGCAAGAATACATTCTCTGGGATCCCTAACTTACCTTCATCGCCATACAGATGTAGTTCATATTTATCACTCGGCAATTGTATAAAGGCATTGAGTAGTAAATTGAAGCCCTTAAATTCCTTTAACGGCCCTAAATATCCTAAACGAATTTTAGAAGACTTTGTTTTCATACTTTTAACTGCCTTAATTCCACTGTGAGTAATATCCACAACTTTACCTTTTAAGTTTGGCAAATACTCCTTAAAGACGCTCTCTGCTACTGTACTATTGAAATGGAAAAAATCAATTTTGCGAAGAATGTCTAAGTAGAATTCTCTTAACATTACATATTTATCAGCATGTTCTTGATTATAATCTTCTATAGTAAGAATAGGTAAATCTGACTCACCATTTTGTTTTGCAGGCTTTAACTTTTTTAGTTTTCTCAAAAATGGATAAATAGGTGTTTGTGTAAGGAATAGAGACTTGGTACCCATCGCATTAGCACAACATTCTATACAGCCCTTCCCATCTTCATAATCCGTACAATTCGTTTTGTGTTGATCCTTATATAAATTGATGGTAGGACAAATGCCAAAATAGTCATGAGAAGTATAGACCATCCTGATTCCAAGACTTTTGGCAGATTTGAAAAATTCCTTGTGAATCCCCATCAAGGTATGGATATGAATTACATCCGGCCTAACTTCTTGCAAAAAACCTAGATATATATCAGAGGGACCATCCTTCATAAAATCCTCTGGCTGCTTAATCCCTCTAAACAATGGAAGAGGTAACGAATTAATAATATGATAATGCTCGATAGTTGAAGTGATTTTTTTGTTCTTTGATATCCTAGTCTCCTTGTTAAGTAAATCTATATTTCCGGGATATAAATGAATGACTTCATGATCCTTCGTTTGCTCTTCCATAAGATCCACGGCATATTTTGTGAGACCACCACTTCTAACTGGCGGGAGACCAAGAGTATAATGTAATATTCTCATGTACTAATCCCCCAAGAATAGATTTTCATATTTATCAACGATGATATCCCATGAATACTCCTCTTCAATTCTCTTCTTCGCTTCGTTGCCAATAGTTTCCAAATCTTCCAAGGATAAATGATCCGCTTGCTGAATAGTAGCTGCTAGGGCATTAGAACCTTTTCCGAAATAAAGGGCAGCATCACTGCCAACTTCTCTGTTAAATTGAACATCTAACAGTAAGTTTAAGGGAGTTGTCGCCATAGCCTCTAATAGCGATGGATTTGTTCCGCCTACTTCATGTCCATGTAGGTACGCAAAAGCTTTGGTTCTTATTTGAGATAGCAATTCCTGATCATAAACAGTTCCAACAAACTTAATTCTCTTGTCCGAATCGAAATTAGTACTCTTTTTTAAGTCATTGTAAAACTTATTTTCTTCAATGTTTGTAATAATAACTAAAGCTTTTGTAGTACTTGATTTCATAAATTCTCGAATCATTAACTCGTAGTTGTTCTCAGGAACAAACCGACCAACAATTAAGTAATATTCACTTTCTTGTATGTTCCAACTTTTTAACCATTCAAGATATTTATTTTCATCCAACTGATTCGGAGTATTTACCGTTGCACCATATGCAATAAATGTGGTTTTTGGGTGATAGCTTTTATATTCTTCATGAATATATTTCTCAATTGCCTTAGAGTCACAAATAGCCAAATCAGTATTTTTTATCATTAAGCGTTCAGATAATTTCCAGTACTGTCGTATAAAACGATTCCACTTCGCTCTTTTCCATTCATGACCATCAGGGTTCACGTAAACGGGAACCCCTAGTTTCTCAAATTTACTTTTGTAAGAATTCATAAATGGGCCTATTCGACAGGCTAGTATATAAACAATTGCGTTACTAATCCTATTATCTTTAATATACTTATAAACTAACTCGAGTGATTTAATGTCGTAATAGACTGCTTTTGCAGGTCCAATCTCTGGAACATTAACATTAAAACATCTTGCATTGTTATACTCGAATTCGTTAAAATTATCCGCTAAACAAGCCACATGATATTTAATTTCATTTGATTTCTTATGCTCTGTTAATTTATCTACAAACGTTTCAAAACCGCCATACCTTGATGGGATTCCTTTACTTCCGATAATAAATACATTTTTCATATTGAACTTTAATCACTCACTTTAATTTATTTTGTATATTAAAGTATTCATTCATTCTTTTTTCAAAGAATGCAGGTTAAATATAATTACATAAAGTCCAATTTTATTTAATTATTCTGTAAAACCCTTGTGATACTTTTACTATTTATTGTTGCTCTACCCATTGAGTAATATTCAATATCAAATTCTTTCATTTGATCTAGTTCATAACAGTTACGACCATCAAAAACAATCGGACTTGACATATTCTCTATAAATACTTTTGGGTTTAAATCTTTGATCTCAGCCCATTCTGTTAGAATCATTGCAGCATCGGCATCTTTTATAGCTTCCAAAATATTTTCCACATAATTTACTTCTTTATTAAGAATTCTTTTTGCATTGTCAGCTGCTACTGGATCGTATGCAAATACTCGCGCTCCACCTTCAACCAATTGATTCGTAATAGTAATTGAAGCTGCCTCTCTCATGTCATCTGTATTAGGTTTAAAAGCAAGTCCTAGTACCGCTACCTTTTTCCCTGCTAGTGAACCAAATCGATTATTAAGCTTCTCCATAAGGATTTCTTGCTGCTTTTTATTTACGTTAATGACACCTTTTAATAATTCAAATTCATATTCAACATTACCAGCGATTTGTACTAATGCCTTTGTATCTTTAGGGAAGCAAGAGCCGCCATATCCAATACCTGCTTTTAAGAATTGAGTACCGATTCTACTGTCTTGTCCCATACCAAGTGCAACATCTTCCACATTTGCTCCTAGTCTTTCGCAAATATTAGATATTTCATTGATGAAGCTTATTTTCGTTGCAAGGAAAGCATTAGAAGCATATTTAACCATTTCAGCACTACGAATGTCCGTTTTAAATACAGGAATACCGAAGGGCTTATTAATTTCCTCAATAATATTACCTGCTTCTTCATTATCAAATCCAATTACAATTCGATCTCCGTTAAATGAATCATAGATAGCAGAACCTTCGCGTAAAAACTCCGGATTGGATACAATCTCAACTTTGACGTCATTCACTAAGTTCGAATGAATAACTTGTTTAATCCAACTATTCGTGCCAACTGGAACTGTACTTTTCGTAACAACTGTTACATCATTATTTACATGTTTTGCTATATCCATTGCTACTTGTTCTACATAGGAAAGGTTTGCAGATCCATCTTCCTTTTCTGGTGTACCCACAGCAATGTAAATTACCTCCGAGTCTTTAAAACCATCTTTATGATCAGAAGTAAAAACCAACCGATTGGCTTCAATGTTCTTTTTCATTAATTCATCAAGACCAGGCTCAAATATTGGAGAAATTCCCGCTCTCAATTGGTTTAGTTTATTTTCATCTATATCAATACACGTTACATTGTGTCCAATTTCAGATAAACAGACTCCAGTCACTAATCCTACATAGCCAGTTCCAACAACTGAAATTTTCATTTATAATTTCCTCCATTTTGTAAAAATTATTAGTATCGGTGGTCTATCACAATCGTTCTATTAAAATGCGTCTTTAGAACCGAATAGCACAAAAACTGTTTTAAAAATAATTTTTACATCAAATACCAAAGATCTTTCTCGGATATACTCGAGGTCTAATTCCACCATTTCAGTAAATCCAAGGCTATTTCGTCCACTGACTTGCCAAAGACCTGTACAACCTGGTATCACCATTAACCTTTGCTTGTCATATTCGCTATATTCAGCCACTTCCCTAGGAAGAGGCGGTCTTGGCCCAACCAAACTCATATCACCTTTTAAAACATTAATTAGCTGTGGGAGTTCGTCAATACTCGTTTTCCTTATAAACTTCCCTATTTTTGTGATCCGTGGGTCGTCTTTCATTTTAAACATAGCCCCACTAACCTCATTGTATTTTAATAAATTTTCCAACTTTTCTTCGGCATTGGATACCATCGAACGGAACTTATACATTTTAAATTCTTTTCCATTTAAGCCGATTCTCTTTTGAGAAAATAGTACCGCACCTTTAGGGTCTTCAATCTTAATTAGAATCGCAACAACTACAAAGAGAAAACTTAATAGCACAATTCCAACTGTTGCTCCAAGTATATCTATACATCTCTTTACTAGAAGATAGGGTTTATGTTCATTTACACTTATGGATTTGTTTTGTTTATATGCAACTTCCTGGTTCGCCAGATTAGACAAAATACTTCCCTTCCTTCTACTAAAGCATTACTTTTTCTTTTTCGAATGATGCTACTAAGTTCTTCAAGTACTCGAGCATGTCATCATGGAGATCTTCGTGTTGAATCGCAAATTCAATGGTTGTCTTTACAAATCCAAACTTTTCACCCACATCATAACGGCGTCCTTCAAAATCATAAGCAAAGACCCTTTGAATTTGATTTAGCTTCTGAATTGCATCCGTTAATTGAATTTCCCCACCTGCACCTTTTTCTTGTTGATCCAGTAACGTAAATATTTCAGGTGTCAAGATGTATCTTCCCATAATTGCTAGGTTTGAAGGTGCTGTTCCCAGTTTTGGTTTTTCAACAAAATCACTAACTTCATAACGACGACCTTGTTTAGTTGAGGGATCTATAATGCCATAACGATCTGTCTCTGCATCAGACACTTGCTGCACCCCTATTACTGATGAATATGTGTCTTCATATTGGTCAATTAGTTGTCGCAGGCAAGGCGTTTCACTTTGAACAATATCATCGCCTAGTAAAACTGCGAATGGTTCATCCCCAATAAAGTTACGAGCACACCAGACCGCATGTCCGAGGCCTTTCGGTTCCTTCTGACGAATGTAATGAATATTTGCTAGATTTGAAGAGTATCGCACTTTATCTAAAAGGTCGTATTTTCCTTTTTCAATTAAATTACTCTCCAGCTCTAGAGCATTGTCAAAATGGTCTTCAATCGCTCTTTTTCCTTTCCCGGTAACAATGATGATGTCTTCTATACCTGAGGCTACTGCTTCCTCCACAATATATTGAATGGTTGGTTTATCTACTATAGGTAATATTTCTTTAGGCATAGCTTTTGTTGCAGGTAAAAATCTAGTTCCTAAACCAGCAGCTGGTATTATGGCTTTTCTAACTTTTTTCATCTATTTATTCCTCCCTATTTTCATCAAATATATTTCGCTTCTCTAACTAACAACAAAAAAATAAATATCTAATGGAATTGCAAGTGTACACACTCAATCTTTCATTAGATATTTATAGCTTTTTCATAGCTTTTTTCATAGGCAAAAAATCCAACTTCATACATTATGTTAAATCACTTGTTCATGGGTCACCAGGTAGAGGGACCCATGAACAAGTGTGTCCATATATAACAGAAAGTGTAGCTACTCATCTCAACTATTTTTTATTAAATTAAAATAGTATGAATCGCTTTTTCTTTTTGATAGGTTCTGGAATTTCTTTTATTATATTTTTTCCTTCAACTAGTAACTCTGCGTTTTCGCTAAAGAGATAAACATAGTCCATTCCAAACTTCGACTCTATGAAATCAAATGCTTCCCCCATTTTAAAAGATCGATTCACAATATTATGAGCATCTGATGCAACAAAATGTGTTAAATTAGACTCAATTAACTGTATTGAGAATTCCTTGATTTTCTTTCCAAAATAACCAGTAAGACTTGATGCCGTTAATTGCGTTAATGCACCCTTTTCAACAAATTTATATAATAACTCTGGACGCTCTATAAGTTCGGAATTTCTTTCAGGGTGTACGACAATCGGTGTTAGTCCCTTTACTTGTATATCAAACAACAACTTTTCAGCGTATCTTGGGACATGATTTGATGGAAATTCAATAAACAAGTATTGTGTATCATTTAACGTTTGGATCTCGTCTCTTTCAAAATCCTCGAGTATTTCTCCGTATATTCTCGGTTCTTGTCCCGGTAGAATTTTAATGTTGACTTTTTCTTGTGAAAGTACATTATTTAACTCTTCAACACTAGTAAGAATGTTTTTCTTTCTATTATCATACTGATTATTTAAATGAGGGGTTGCGATGATTGTATGAATCCCCTCTCTTGCAGCTTCCTTGGCCATTTCTATGCTATCATTAATTGATTTTGCACCATCGTCGATACCATTTAATATATGGCAATGAATATCTATCATTCAATCCAACCCCTTTCAAATAACAGTCATAAATAATATTTTTTGCAATTATTTCGCACCATAATAATAGTAATAGTTGGTATTTTGCATTTTTTTGTTATTTAATACTACACCTAATAACTTTCCTTGAGCATTATCTAATAGCTCTTTTGACTTAACAATCATATCTTTTTCTGTTTTACCACTAGACACTACTAACAAGGTTCCCTCACATTTATTGGCTAGTATCTGAGCATCTGTAACTGCCAATAAAGGAGGTGTATCAAAGATAATAAGGTCGAAATATTCTTTAACATCCTCAAAAAATTGAGCCATAGCCTGTGAACTTAGTAATTCTGCTGGATTTGGTGGAATTGGACCACTTGTTAATACAAACAGATTATTTTCAGATGATCCTTTAACTGCTTGGTCTAAAGTCACCTGTTTTGTTAATACACTTGTTAGTCCAACTGTATTAGTAAAATTAAATGTATAGTGAACAGTTGGTTTTCTCATGTCCGCATCAATAAGCAAGACCTTCTTACCTTGTTGAGCAAAAACAACAGCTAAATTTGCTACAGTAGTTGATTTACCTTCTCCTGGGCCAGAAGATGTGACCATTAACGAACTCACTTCATTATCAATGGAGGAGAACTGAATATTCGTTCTAATCGTTCGGTATTGTTCAGAAATTGGCGATTTAGAATCAAAGATTGTAATCAAGTTTCTTTTATTATTCATAACTTTTTTAATATCTTTTTTAAGAGCCAATTGTCTCACCTCTTAGTCTAGTATTTCGGTCAGTTCTTCTATTTTTATTGTCCTTCACCATAGCATCATCCATCGTTGCAATAACACCAAGAACAGGTACCCCAATTAGTTTTTCAATTTCTTGTTCGTCTTTAACTGTATTATCGAAGTATTCTAAAATAAATGCTAATCCAATTCCCGCCACAAGACCAATAAATAAAGCAACAAGAATATTTAATAACGGTTTAGGATTAACTGGTGTTGGGTTTTCTGAAACATCAGCTTTTGCTAGAACACTGACATTATCAACACTCATAATCTTAACAATTTCACTTTTGAAAATCTCAGCTGTTTTATTTGCAATCTTTGCAGCAGTCGCAGCATCTGTGTCCTGTACAGATAGGTTTACAACTTGTGAATCCTTCTCTTTTTGAACGGTGATTTTTTCATTCAGTTCGCCAACTGAAATATCCAATTTTAAATCTTTGATAACCAATTCAAGAATTGCGGGGCTCTTAATAATAACATTGTAGGTGTTTATTAATTGCAGGTTTGCTTGAACTTCATTCAGTTGATATGAAGCCTGTCCATCTTTGGATTGACTAATAAGCAATTGTGTAGATGCCTGATACACAGGCGTTATGATGAAATAACTTGCAATACCACTTACCAAAACAGCAATGAAAGTTATGCTCAATATTATTCTAAGTCGTTTGCGTAAAGTTTGTAACAATTCTTTTAAACCAATTGTTTCTTCCATGTTGACCTCCTATTAATCGATGGTAAAAACCAAGAAGTATTATATCATAGAAACTTGTAGAAAAATGTATTTTTTACAATTTGATTACATTTTTTGTTCATTTGTTTAACACCTATACTATTCTACACGCTTTTGTCGATTTTTGAAGTCCGAAAATGAAATTGGAAATAATTTTACAGTCTAATGTTGATAAATGAGAAATTTGACGTAGTTTTTTGTCAGTTTCTGTTATAATGAATATGCAAATCTTTTTGGGGGTATCATATAATGAAGAATATTCTAACTGTCTTACTAGGAATTGCGTGTATTACCGTCATCATATTAGGCAATTCTTACTGGAATGAAAGAATTCAGTCAGCAAAGGCAACTGAAGATGGAATAACTACTAAGCAAAATTCTAACACTAAGTCAGAGTCCAAAAATAAGGAAACTGATAATAATGATGTTATTGCTCTAGCATCCAATTGGCCCGCAAGTGCCATCGAGCGATTCAAACAAACTCAAGCAGAAGATATGGCATTTAAAATTCTTTTTGTCGGTTCATCTTCTATCGGCTCTGAAACTGCCGGCACTTACCCAGTCGTAAAGGAAAAAATGATTGATTCCTTCGGTGAGAAAAATGTCCAGCTTAGTCTAAAAACATTTGATTTATCCTCTTCAGAATTCATTAATAATAATCACCAAGAGGAAGTTGCAGCTGAGACCGCAGATTTAGTTGTCATTGAGCCTTTCATCTTAATGGATAACGGCGTGGTTGAAATATCATATACATTAGAGAATTTGTCTTTCTTAATAGAAGCAATTCGTATTAAGAATCCTGAAGCTTCTATTATTATACAACCAGGCTATCCACTTCATAATGCCAAATATTATCCAATTCAAGTAGAAGCCGTTAAAGACTACGCTGTTCAAAATGGTATTACCTATCTTGATCACTGGACTGCTTGGCCAGATTATCAATCTGATGAAATGATTGAATATCTATTACCAGAACAAAACGGACCAAGTGACAAAGGCGTTCAAATTTGGAGTGAATTCCTTCTTAATTACTTTATAAGCAAGCAATAAAGACGAATCAAACTGATTCGTCTTCTTTTCTATATATTAATTAATCATCATATTTTTCAAATCCAATTTCAGCTCTTCAATCAATTTTGTGATTGTTATCCCATCTTCATTATGACCCTTTTCATAAGCCTTTTTTACAATCTCCGAGAATTCGACAGGTACTGACGTAAGGTCTTTTTTATTGCTATCCACTCTTTGTTTTAGCCTCCTTTTTCTTCTTATAATTTATCATTCTATTAAATTAGCTTCTATATGTAAACCTATTTGGAGAGTTAATTGTAGAAAATAGGTGAAATTTGTAAATTATTTTTCAATTTTAAACATTTCTCTCTATTATATAGGTAGAAACTATCCGATTAGACTTAGGATTAAGCAAATATTACAAAGTGCACTTTTATAGCCCTGTATACAAAAAAGCCAGACTAATGGAGCCGGCTTTATAAGAAATATTAAAAGAGAGCCCCGCTTTATAAAAAGCGGGGCTCCTTCCTTAACTATTTACTTTAAAACTTCATCCAGGGCTGTCGGGTTAACTCCGCCGCCAACTTGATAAACATGTTTGAAATGCTTACCAGCCAATACTTGTCTTTGTGACTGTAAAATTCCCCACGGAGTTGAAACCAAAAGTACCGGTGAGCCTAGCTTAGCTGCTAATGGACCTGCTGTTAGAGCGTCAACTAAGTTCAAGGTTTCTGATTTCGTTACCAGTATCGAAGATAATTCTACATTCGAATAGAACTTGCTAAAGACCTTTGCATTCGTTTCATGACGATTTGAGCCAGCTATACGGTTCTTCAGAACATTTGCAGACGTGATCTTATCGATTTGGGTAAGGATAGAAGGTGCAACGACATCTTCACCACCGATAAAATAAGCATCTGTTAGCTGTTCATTCTTTAACCATGCTAACGTCTCAGCTGGCACAGCTGCTAAGTCAGCTAGAATGATTGGCTGCTTTTTCAAACCTGCCTGAGCAGAAATTGATAGCGCATCAGGTTCACCAAAACCATAGGCCACATAAATCGTGCTCACATCCATTAGCTTATCAAGTTCCTTCGCAATTAACAGGGAGGTAGCATATCGAGTTATGCCGCCAATTCGAATAACTTTATACCCCTTTTGCTTAAGCAGACTTTCAACCTTAGGAGAAATAACAAGCTCTCCTCCAATGAGGATGATCTCTTTTGTCTTTAAGCGTGCGAGTTCGTCCAGTGTAGATTGCGGAATGGAATCGGCTGCTGTTAAGAGAATTGGTGCATCCTTCGCTGACGCTAATGGAGTGGCTGTTAACCCATCGACAATCGCAAACGCGTTTACTAACAGCACGCTGTTCGCTGTTTTCCAGCCTGTTTGCGAAACCTTAATGGCTGTATCATATCTCGTATCACCAGCTAATGTTACCAGTGTAGAGGTTCCTGGAGCCGTTGTAGTGCCTTTTACTGTTATCGTGGTACCTTGACTCACATTACCCGCTGCATCTGATGCAGTAATCACTAAGTTCGTACCGCCTTTTTGTGCTGGGATTTTAACTGCAAATTCCCCATTGGTAGCTGTTGTACTGCTGCCAATGACTGTTCCATTTGCCTTCACTTCAATTTTGGAACCAGCTTCTGCCTTTCCTGTTACAGAAGTATCTTTGTCAGTTACTTCATTTACTGTCGGCTTGGCTGGCGGTGTGACATCTTTAACCACCACTTTCACTCCGGCACTTACATTCCCAGCTTTGTCTGTAGCTGTTACGACTAGTTCTGTTCCTGCTTTTTGGACAGGGATGGTGACAGTAAACTTCCCATCCGCTCCAGCGGTTGCACTGCCAATGGTTGAACCATTTGCTTTTACTTCTACTTTAGAACCAGCTTCTGCACTTCCTGATACAGAAGGATCCTTATCAGTTACCTGATTTACAGACGGTTGGCCTGGTCCTGTTACGTCCTTAACGATGACTTTCACTGCCGCACTTACATTACCGGCTTTGTCTGTAGCTGTAATCGCTAATTCCGTACCTGCTTTCTGAACAGGGATTGTGACGGTAAACGTTCCATCTGCCCCAGCTGTAGCACTGCCAATGATAGTTCCATTTGCTCTTACTTCTACTTTAGAGCCTGCTTCTGCTTTTCCAGTTACTGAAGTAGCTTTGTCTGTTACTTCATTTACAGTTGGTTTTTCAGATGGAGTTTGGTCTTTAACTACTACTTTCGCTGCTGCACTTACATTGCCAGCTTTATCTGTAGCTGTTACAGCTAATTCTGTTCCTGCCTTTTGAACAGGGATGTTGACCGTAAACTTCCCATCTGCTCCCGCAGCAGCACTGCCAATGACTGTTCCATTTGCTTTTACTTCTACTTTAGCACCGGCTTCTGTTGTTCCTGTTACCGAAGTATCCTTGTCAGTTACATCACTTACAGATGGCTGGTTAGGGGCCGTTACGTCTTTTACCACGACTTTTGCTGCTCCACTTACATTGCCAGCTTTGTCTATAGCTGTAACGGTTAATTCTGTTCCTGCCTTTTGAACAGGGATTGTGACCGTGAACTTCCCATCGGCTCCAGCTGTTCCACTGCCAATGGCAGCACCATTTGCTTTTACCTCTATTTTTGAACCTGCTTCTGCTGTTCCTGTTACGGAGGTACTCTTGTCAGTTACTTCACTTATTGATGGTTGGTTAGGTGCCGTTATGTCCTTTACCACGACAATCACTACTGCACTTATATTGCCAGCTTTGTCTGTAGCTGTAACGACTAATTCTGTTCCTGCCTTTTGAACAGGGATTGCCACGGTGAACTTTCCATCTGTTGCAGCAATTGCACTGCCAATGGCAGAACCATTTACTTTTACATCTACTTTAGATCCTGCTTCCGCTATTCCTGTTACAGAAGCATCTTTGTCAGTTACTTCATTCACAGATGGTTTTTCGGATGCCGTTGTGTCTTTTACTACTATTTTCGCTATTGTGCTCACATTGCCAGCTTTGTCTGTAGCCGTTACCTCTAGTTCCGTTCCTTCCTTTTGAACAGGAATGGTGACGGTGAACGTGCCCTCCGTTCCAGCTGTCGTACTGCCAATGAGTTTTCCAGTTGCTTTCACTTCTACCTTAGAACCGGCTTCTGCTTTTCCTGTTACAGAAGTATCAGTGTCAGTAACTTGATTTACAGCTGGCTGTGCAGGCGCAGTTACGTCTTTTACCACTACTTTCGCCGCTGTACTTACATTTCCAGCTTTGTCTGTAGCCGTAACGACTAATTCCGTTCCTGCTTTTTGAACAGGGATTGTGACGGTAAACTTCCCGTCGGTTCCAGCTGTTCCACTGCCAATGGCAGAACCATTTGCTTTTACTTCTACTATAGTTCCCGCTTCTGCTGTTCCAGTTACGGAAGTAGCCTTGTCAGTTACATCACTTACAGTTGGTTGGTTAGGTGCGGTTACATCTTTCACAACCACTTTTGCTGCTGCACTTAGATTGCCAGCTTTGTCTGTAGCCGTGACAGTTAACTCTGTTCCTGCTTTTTGAACAGGGATTGTGACGGTAAACTTCCCATCGGCTCCAGCCGTTCCACTGCCAATGGCAGAACCATTTGCTTTTACTTCTATACTCGAACCAGCTTCTGCTGTTCCTGTTACGGAAGTAGCCTTGTCGGTTACGTCACTTACAGTTGGTTGGTTAGGGGCGGTTACGTCTTTCACAACCACTTTTGCTGCTGCACTTAGATTGCCAGCTTTGTCTGTAGCTGTAACTGTTAATTCTGTTCCTGCTTTTTGAACTAGAATTGTGACGGTAAACTTTCCGTCGGCTCCAGCTGTTCCACTGCCAATGCTAGAACCATTTGCTTTTACTTCTACAATAGATCCAGCTTCTGTTGTTCCTGTTACAGAAGTAGCTTTGTCGGTTACGTCACTTACAGTTGGTTGGTTAGGTGGGGTTACGTCTTTCACAACCACTTTCGCTGCTGCACTTATATTGCCAGCTTTGTCTGTAGCGGTAACCTCTAATTCAGTTCCTGCCTTTTGAACTGGAATTGTGACAGTAAACGTTCCATCTGCTCCAGCTGTAGTGCTGCCAACAATGGTTCCATTTACTTTTACCTCTACGTTAGAACCTGCTTCTGCTTTTCCTGTAACAGAAGTAGCCTTGTCTGTTACTTCATTTACAGATGGCAGATCAGGGGCTGTTACGTCCTTTACTACCACTTTCACCGGCGTACTTGCATTTCCAGCTCCGTCTATAGCAGTCACTTCTAATTCCGTTCCTGCTTTTTGAAGTGGGATCGTGACGGTAAACGCGCCATCATTACCAACCGTTGCACTGCCAATGACGGTTTCATTTGCTTTTACCTCTACTTTAGATCCTGCTTCTGCTTTTCCAGTTATGGAAGTATCCTTTTCCGTTACTTCATTAACCGTTGGCTGGTCAGGTGTGGTTACGTCTTTTACAACTGCTTTCGCTGCGGCACTTACATTCCCTGCATTGTCTGCCGCGGTGACATCTAATTCCGTTCCCGCTTTTTGAGCTGGGATTGTGACGCTAAACGTCTCATCTTCACCTGTTGTACCGCTTCCGATCACCGCTCCATTTGCTTTCACTTCAACCTTAGAACCGGCTTCTGCTTTTCCTGTTACAGAAGTATCACTCTCAGTTACCTGATTGACAGTTGGCTGTTCAGGAGCTGTTACGTCTTTTACCACCACTTTCGCTGCGGCACTTGTATTCCCAGCATCGTCTGCAGCCGTAACCACTAATTCCGTTCCCGCTTTTTGAACAGGGATGGTAACTGTAAACTTCCCATCCGCTCCAGCTGTAGTACTGCCAATGATGGTTCCATTTGCTTTTACTTCCACTTTAGCACCCGCTTGGGTTTGACCTGTTACGGATGAATCCTTATCACTTACCTCATTCACCGACACAGGTAATTCCACCGGTGCTTTTACAACTTCAAGCACTTGGCCAATGGCTGCTGAATTCGCATTTCCTATATTGTCCTCTACCTCATAAGAAAGAGTCCAGGCTCCAGCAGGATCACTTTCTGCCACTGTGTACGTTCCCACCCACTGATTGTCTTGCTGTGTTAACTCAATATATCTATACCCTCTTGTATCATCTGCGTTATAGGAATCTGGACCATCTGGATTAAACAAGATTAATCTAGCATTCTTCACGCCTGATTGACTATCACTAAAGGTCAGCTTAAAGGTTACCTCATCACCCGCTGCTGCTGTTTCAGGTGAAATGCTGATTCCCTCAAAGCTTGGTGCGGTTTCATCAGGTGCTTCATTCAGAATAAGCAGACTTTCGGATGGCAAATAGTTCGCCACATTTCCTGCATTGTCCTCAACCTCTACTTTTACTGAATAGAAACCTGCTCCAGTGAATTCAGGAATGATATAGTCAGCACTCCAAACTCCGTTTGCTTCTGTTAAGTCAATCCTTGTTGTAGTCAGATTTTCGCTATTAAACAAAGTGACAACTGCTGCTTTAACCCCAGAGTCTTCATCCGCAATCTCTGCTTCAAAATGAAGTGTTTCTCCTGGCCACACCGTTGTTGGCGTCATCGCAAAAGATACAACAGAAGGTGCCGTTTCATCACCGTTATCAGGATTATTGATCACGAATGGATAGGCTTCTGCATTGCTTCCATCGTTACCCGCAACGTCATATGCGGTTACATCTACCTGCCAAGTGCCTGGAACATCAAATTCAGTAATTTCATAGGTTCCTTCCCACTTGTTAGTAGCTGTATTCAAAGCTAGTGTGATAGATTCAGATTTTCCGCCGTCTGGAGAAGTTACTCTAGCAAATGCACTAAAAACTCCAGAATCTGCATCTGAGAGTGTTGCTGAAATGATCACAGTGTCGCCAACATTCGCTTCTGCTGGTGTAATTTCTACTGCTTCCACAACAGGCGCCGTTACATCTGCTTCCGAATTATCTATCGTTACACTTTGTTGTGAATCATACTCGTTGTAGTTACCATTATTGTCTCCTGCTCCAAACCAAACAGGATATTCACCCGACGGATCATTTTCTTTTACCGTATAACTTCCTATCCATGAATCAGAAGGTTCATCATAGGTTAACGGTATTTCTGGCTGGTCGCCCATCCATAAATAGACTTCCTTCACACCTGTTTTGTTATCGGTAACCTTCGCTTTAAATTGAATTACGTCACCTACCCGAGCAACAGCAGGTGTAATCTCCAAGCCTGCCAGAACCGGTGCCGTAAAGTCTCCATCAGGATTATGAACGAGGAATGAACCTGCGCCAAAGTATGGAGTAGGATTTCCTGCCATGTCTACTGCAGTAACCGAATTGATCGTAACGACTTCCCCATCAGGAATATTCGTTGGAACAGGGATGGTTCCAATCCATTTCTGGAGGGTACTGTCGTAAGTCAAATCGATGGTATCAAAGTTATTGCCATAATTTACGGTTACGAACGCTACGCCTGATTCTGCATCTTCCACAGTTGCCGATATCGTGACACTGGCACCGGCATCCACCTCCGTTTTATCGAGCAGGACATCAGAAATAACAGGGCCCGTATAGTCACCTTCAGGGTTGACTACCGTAAAGCTGCCTTCTGCATCTGCCCAATTAGGAAGCCATCCTTTATCAAGAGCATTAACAGAAACCCGGTAGAAACCTGGTGGTGTTGTTTCTTGGATTGGGAAGGTTCCAACCCACTGGTCATTTGCTTGATCGTAACTCATTGGTATAAATTCGTAAGCTAATTGACTATCAAAAATAGCATTTACGGAATCTACTCCTACATTGTCGGTTACCTTGGCTGTCACGGTAACAGTGTCACCCACCTGGACCTCTCCTTGAGGTGTCACTACTACATTTGAAATATCAGGAGGTATTATGTCGACCTCATCATTCATAACATCAAAGGCACCTATCTGTTCTTTGAATACACTGTTTCCAGCTTTATCTGAAGCATAAATCACTACATTCCATGCACCAGATTGGAAACTGGAGTCAATGTAGAGATCAATGACCCATTCTCCTTCCGTTGCACTAGGGAAACCAAAAGCAGTAGTGTGTACCTCATTAGGAGTGTCTGCATGGGAGAAACTAGCAAAAACAGAACTTACCCCTGTTTTGTCATCACTTACCGGAACCTTTATTTGAATCGTATCATTCACATAGGCAGAAGTTTGAGAAAAGACTGGTTCCCCAATACTTGGAGCATTACCATCACTTAAAGGATTGGATAATACAAATTCTAAAGGGTTTTCACTAAAACTAAAGTTCCCCGCGGTATCAAACGTATCAATATACACATACCAAGAACCCGAAAGATCATCTTCGCTAAGAGAATAGCTGCCTTCCCACTGATTTGTTTCGGTATTTAAGGTTAACGGCACATAATAAGAAGAAGAAAAATTGGTTATCTCCGCTCTTACATTGCCCACTTGAACATTGTCACTTACTTCTGCCTTGATTGTGAACTCTTGATTTGCAACTACATTTAAGGGAGAGACAGATGCCGGTCCTACTGTTGGACTTTCCGTGTCACCGCCAGTCGGATTCACCACTTCCACATCAGGTCCCACACTATAATCATAATTCCCTAAAGCGTCGTACATATCAAACTCTATCGTCCAGGTACCACTGCGATCATATTCTTCGATAGTATATGTACCTTTCCATTCATTTGTCTCAGTATCAAGTGTTAACGGGAGAAACTTCCAGCCTCCATCATGAACTAGGACGGCTTCTACCCGTGCCACTTCACTTAAATCATCGGTTACTTCTGCTGTTATCGAAATACTTTCCCCTACTCCCACTGACGTCTTATCAACGGTTGCATTTACTAGAACAGGTGCAGTGTAATCCTCTGCTAACGCGGTAATAGCGGTAGATTTTACTTCTGCGTTTACTTGCTCACCTGCCTCCACGTTTACGGATTGTGGAGTTTGTGCCTGATTACTATTTGCCAACGCAGCGTTTGGAAGGGCTAATAACAGGCACAAAGCACTAAGAATAATTGGTCTTTTTCTCAATCATAGCCCTCCTTATTCTTTTTTCCTTTACTCAATTGATCCCCTCCTTTGTTACTATGTATAGGAATAATCTCCCACTTTAGAACCTCGTACTAAAAAAATTAACAGAATATTATTTTTCTTATAATAGTATTGAATACTATGACATCACATGGTATTTATCTACGGCAAATTCAAAGAAAATAAAAAAGGATTGCCTCTCAAAGGTGCTGAGAGTGCAAACCTACAACGTTTTAGGAAAGTTTCTTTAATTCATTACTTACTTTTTCTATTCGTTTTTCTTTTTCAACTTTATACAGTTGCAAGTATTCGTTGCCAATATTACTATTCAGATTGTTCTCTATCACTTCTTTTTGGATCGTGGAAATGATTTTATCAACCATGGTCTTCGTATCTTCCTCATAGTCGTTATAAATGGCCCGATACTTCCCTTCCATTCTAGAAAAATCCAGATTTCTTTCCTTCTTAGCCTTATACTCTTCCTGCGCCTCGTTCATTAGTTCAGTGAGCCTTTTATCCGCAACTTGATTCATCTTTTCCCATTCCGGTTTAACCATTTTCTTAATTTCCTCTACTAGTTCTTCTTGTTTTTTAGCTTGTTGGTTTTCTGCAGCTCTTTTGCTAGTAGGAGTTCCATTCTCTCCGACCTTAGGATTTGCCTTATTCGCGATTGGGTCTACTTGAATCTCACCACGGCTTGCACTCAGTTGCGAATTTCCATCGACTTTGTCCTTATTATCCTTATTAAAAACGAGGAAAAGAGTTGTTCCAACGACTACGACGACGACAACGGCAGATATCATTCCATACTTTTTCATATACCTTTTGTAATGTTTCAAAATGAACCTCCTAGGAAAATAGTACACTTAATATATTGTGTTCTTGTCTTAAAAAAGAACTACTTTTTTGCTATCAGACTAACAATTTCATCTTTCAAAAAGTGAGTTTTTTTCTATTAAACTTTGAGGATATTACTTTTTTCGCCTTACTTAGGGTTAGTTTGTAACTTTGTATACCGTTTTAGAGGAAATTCATGGTAGAATATGTGTAATATACCAGAATAATAGAGGTGATCTGTCAATGAAGAAAACTATCGTTCGAGCGGTTTCGACCGCTGCCTTTCTTTCGACAGTATATGCTGGTTCCGCATACGCCAGTACACATACGGTTGAAAAGGGAGATTCCCTATGGAAGATTGCATCAAAATATCAAACGACTGTTTCAGAATTAAAGAGCTTGAATAACTTAAATTCTGATTTGCTTCAAGTGAATCAAAAACTGAAGGTTTCGGCTGCTGCAGAACCAGCAAAGCCAGTTACAAACACAACTGCTCCTTCTACTACTACGTATGTAGTCAAAAGCGGTGACTACCTTGGCAAAATCGCCAAGCAATTTAGCACAAGTGTTGCCGAACTGAAATCACTCAATGGTTTGAATTCCGACATGATTTATGTTGGACAAACACTTAAAGTTTCAGGAAATGTTGGTGCAGCTCCAACCCCACCGACGCCGCCAGTAGAGACTCCGGTTACTCCACCTGCTGATTCTTCTGTCTATACCATTGTAAATGGTGATACATTAGGAAAAATTGGTTTGCAGTTTAAAATGAGTGTGGCAGAATTAAAGCAGCTTAACGGTTTAAACTCGGATCGAATCTATGTGGGACAAAAATTGAAGGTTACTGGGAAGGCAGTAGAGGTAACTCCTACTCCAGCACCTCCCGTAGCACCACCTGTCCAATCTGAGAAAACGTCTGAGTATACAATCAAAAGCGGGGATACTTTAGGTGGAATTTCTCTGAAGTTTAATATGACGGTTCAGAAATTAAAGGAAATCAACGGTTTGAATTCGGACAAGATTTTTGTAGGCCAAAAGCTGAAGGTTTCTGGTGAGGCAGCGGTCGTTACTCCGCCTGTTGTTGAACCAGTTACAGTTGGAGAATTCGCAACTGACTTTATTAATGTAGCCAAAAGCGTTATGGGTACACCATATGTTTGGGGTGGATCTACGTTAAATGGCTTTGATTGCAGCGGCTTTATCTATTATGTTGCAAATAAGGCTGGCTACAAAATCGGCCGCTATTCCGCTGAGGGTTACTATAGCCGTACCTACTATGTCGACCAGCCAAAACCAGGCGACTTGGTCTTTTTCGAAAATACATATAAAAAAGGAATCTCTCACCTCGGCATCTATCTTGGCAATAACGAATTTCTCCATGCCGATGAGAAAAGGGGAGTCTCAATCGCTAACCTAAGCAACCCTTACTACACCGCTCACTTTGATGGGTTTAAACGATTCTATTAACACCCTACGCCAGGCATGATAATTGCCTGGCTTTTTTGATTCTAAAACCACGCTGATCTAATCTAGGGAGACTAGTTCGCGGGTGAAGAACTTGTTTATGCAGGTAGAATAGCTAATTAGGCAGATAAGCTAACCTTCTATGCTGATAGAGCAACATTTTCGGCAGGTAAGATGGTTTTCCTGAAAGAAGGTGTCTTGAAAACAGACTTCCCCGGAGAATTTTGTCCTCATTTCACCCCTTTTTACCCATTTGAGTACCAGTTCCAGTCTATTTTTTAGAAGCGACTTGTCTCCGTGACTAGCTTGCAGGTGAAGAGATAGTTTATGCAGGTAACATAGTTAATTAGGCAGGTAAACTAACCTTCTATGCAGATAGAGTAACATTTTCGGCAGGTAAGATGGTTTTCCTGAAAGAAGGTATCTTGAAAACATATCTCCTTGGAGAATTTCAACCTCATTTCAACCCATTTTACCCAATTATTTACCAGTTCCGGGGGCTTTTTCAGAATACAACTGGTGTCAGTGACTAGTTCGCAGGTGAAGTACTTGTTTATGCAGGTAGAATAGTTAATTAGGCAGATAAACTAAACTTTTATGGAGAGTCTGTTTTGGCAGGTAGTCAATAATCATTTAAACCTGCTCTTCCTGCGTTTCTTTTTAGGTTCCACTTGTGTTGGCTTCTCTTCTGCCCTTTTTTTCATAAATAGGAAGAAATCCGTAATCACCTTCGATAGGACGAGAATAACGATATAGGTCAAGAACAGGTGAAAGTAATTGACCCAAGAGTTGAACTTGAACAAATAATGCATGACTAAGATTGGTTTTAGAATAAACGAAAGAAATAGACTTAATAACAGTGTATAGAGGTAATAATTTTTATTATGTTTTGTCGTCCATTGGTACACCAATATGAACAATACCGGGACCAGTGAGGCGTCCATTCCTACACTGTGAGGGATATAGGGGATCATTTTATAAGGATACGTCCAAAGCCCCTGCGTCGTACCAAAATCATCAAAATAGAAAAACCAAGCATGGACATTAAATCCATAAAAGCCTAGTTGAAGGGCCCTTTTCCAGTCCATTGCAAAAAAAAGTATGATTAGCGGGGTCACGAACATCATCACATGAAACCAAAATTGCCACGTATCAAAGGCCGAAAACTCCCGCCAATAATGCAGCCATTGTTCTGCTCCCTGTTGTTGTTCTTTGATTAACTTATGTAAAGCCTCACTTTGAGCACTCATTATAATCCCTGCCTTGATAGTAGTTTCTTTTTAAATTGCCCAACATTTAAGTGAAAAAATGGATAGAGAAAAAATTTTTTTGTGGCGTTGATTAATAGACAGTCATTAGGGCGATTAAAGTAAAATGGAACGTAAAGAGGAGGAATGCAGGTGGAGAAATTCGGGATATATGGAAAGCTGATTGCAAAAGATGGCGAACGGGAAAGGCTGACAACGATTCTTTTAGAAGCCGCAGAATCGTTGCAAAACCTAGATGATTGTGAATTATATCTTGTAAGCGTGGCACCGGAAGATGCTAACGCTGTCTATGTCTATGAGGTGTGGAGCAGCGAGAGTGCCCATCAGGGTTCATTATCACTGGAATCCACACAAACCTTGATTCAGAAGGCGAAACCGATTCTTGCTGGAATGGAAAGGATTTCGACGCTTATGCCTAGAGGTGGAAAAGGAATTTAAACTGGTATCGCAGAACAATCATTGTTCTGCGATTTTTTCTAGGTTTAATTGACTTACCATCGATGAAATCAACGTATTTAATGGGTTGATGATGGTTTTGGAGGTCTCATGCTCTATCTGGTTTGCCGCTGCCACCATCGATAATTGAGCAACTGACAGGCTGCGGGTGCTATCCAGTTGCATTATGTAATCGCAAACAGCAGTTTGATACTTCTCCTTTTCTCCGCTCATAATGAATTGGAAGGTATTCTCTATTACTTTAACCTCGATATCCAATGTTTTCTGTTGGATTTTTGCATAGTGGTGGAGCCTAGCCATCGTTCCTGGTACCGTATCAGGGTTCGTAAATAGAATCGTCTGAGGCTGTTGCGTCTTGCACAGCGCTTCAAAGTACGGTTCATCGATCTTGATGATGGGTATAGTAACCTCGAATTGCTTCAGTAATGCAATATAGTTCGTGCATGTGATGAGAATGGCATCCACTCCTGATTGAGCCATCCATTGTATTTGATCCTTCACCCTCTTTTCCGCCACAGACACTTGGTCGTTCTGCAACACATAGATCAAACCAGGGTCAACGTAATGACGTAGCTCGAGGTCATATAGTGAAAATACACTTTCGATATAGTCGATATTAGAATAATGCGCATGCAAGCAGCCAATCTTCTTCTTCAAGGTTAACCCTCCTCTTTTTTGACCCATAGTTGTGACCATGGGGACGGTTCTTGTGGTCCGAAAAATGGATTATTTTTCCATAAAAAAGACCACTAGAACCATCCCCCCGGTCCCAGATAGGCCTCATGACCCATTTATTCAGTCAGGTACATAATTTCCTTTTTTGAATGCCATGATAACAGAACAACAAAGGGGGATTTTACATGAAAAAGCTGATAATATGTCTATCGATACTTTTCTGTTCTACCCTTGCTACTCCATTTCACTTCGACAACTCTGCACATGCACAACAAAAACCGATACCTCCGTATGCGAAGTGGAGTGTGTTGGCGATGGATAAGACGAAGGAAAAGTATCCAAATGCCAAAGTGATTGATTATCTCTATGTCGGAAAAACTCGAGGACAGCAAACCTCCATTGAGCGATTCAAATTTTGGCTTAAAGATAATCAAAAGGAATTTGGCGTTTATGTAAATATTGAATTTAACAACGAAACCCAACAAGTCACCAACGTGACCTATCAGGAAACCACTAGATAACGAGGGTGGGGGACACGGGGACGGTTCTGGTGGTCAGAAAAGTGGATATCCACTCCATAAAATGACCACTAGAACCGTCCCCACGGTCACCTCTTTACATGATAGTGCAATTCCGCAAATTGCTTGTACCGTCGAACGTCAACGAGGGTGAGTTCATTTTCCTGGTCGCCTGGGACAAACAATGGAATCCCTCGGCCGATAAGGGTTGGAGCAATTTGAATGATGAATTCATCCACTACATTTGACTGGATAAGGTGTTGTAGCACTTCTCCCCCGCCCACCATCCAAATTCTTTTGCCCTCCTGCTCCTTCAAGGATTGAGTAAAACCGACAATATCCTCATTAATAAAAGTTACATGTTCCATCGAACCCTTCAGCGTACGCGAAAAAACATAGCAGGGCTTACCCTCATACGGGAATTTATCTGGTGACAAAATGGAGATTTGATCATACGTATTCCGACCCATTAAAATGATGTCGACACTTTCATAAAACTCCTGATAACCCGTTTCCTTTTCCCCCTCGGTTCCAAATAACCAATCCAATGAATGATTCTCACGTGCTAAATAGCCATCCAAACTAATGGCACCGTAAAACACTAAGTTCATATCAAAACCTCCCTAATCTCTTCTTTTCTCATGCATGTACTTCATCCATTTTTTCTGTTTATGGCCGCACATATAATACCCTGCCAAAGCGACGACGGTTCCACCAGCTGCCACATTCAAGATAAGCGAGTGAGACGTATAAGTACCTGCTGCCATTCCGATGATTCCAAGGATGAGTAACTGAAAGAAGTGCTTTTTATTATTTTCATAAATCATAAATTGAAATTGTCTTCTTTGTTCCAGTTCCTTTAAATCCTCCAGCCTTTGGGGGGTATTTAGGAATTCCGTTACCGAGTGGAAGAGCTTAAATACAGGCTGTGACTGAACCCATTGCCAGATAAAGGACCATTTATGATTCCCTTGTTTGTTCAACCATTCTAAAAAAATAGGTTTAGCTAAGTCCATGAGATCTGCCTCCGGAGCAAGATTGCGGATGATTCCTTCGACCGTAACGAAAGATCTGCCTAAGAAGACAAATCTTGTCGGAACCTGAATCGGAAGCGATTGGATGGTATCGTTCATCTCCATTTTAAAGGCAAGCAAATCCATTTGCTTTAATTGATCCGGATCGAAGGAAACCATCTCTGCCAAAAGCTTCTCCATTGTTCTAGAATCTGCCTCCGGAAGCAAGAATCCTAGTTGGGATAAGCCATCCACGGCTTTTGAATAATTTTTCGAAAGAAAACTTTCTATTAGATTTTGAAAATGAGCAGCATCCTTTTTGCTGATTTCGCCAATCATTCCAAAATCGAGTAAAATGATTTTCCCGTCGTTTGAAACCAGAACATTCCCGGGATGCGGATCTGCATGGAACTTACCAGGCTCCAGCCATTGGGGAAGAAAAACCTTCATCAGCCTTTGAGCCAGCTCTTGGCGACTGACTGTAACCAGTTCCAACCCCTCGATATCGGTAAGTCGAATCCCCTCTACCCACTCCATCACCAGGACATTGGGTGTACTAAGCTCCGCATACACTGAAGGAATTTTGACGATATCCATATCCTTAAACCGTTCTCTAAAGAACAAGATGGTATCGCGTTCCATTGTATAGTCAAGCTCTCGTTCAATTACTTGTTTAAGTTCTTGATAGAGGACTTTAAAATTAATAAAACCTTTTGGAATCGGCACGAGATGGTCGAGAAACCAAATGATAATCGCTAAAACCCGGAAATCCGTTTGGACAATGCTATCGATATAAGGCCGTTTTACTTTAATCGCAACCTCTGTCCCATCCTTTAGGATCCCTTTATACACTTCTCCAATCGAGGCGGAAGCAATCGCTGTTTTTTCGATGGAGAGAAAGTTTTCTTGAAGTGACTCCCCCCACTGATTCTCTAGAATTTTCTCAATCTCCCTCCAGTCAGACGGGGGAACTTTATCAGTCAGGTCTTCGATTTGACTGATAAATGCTTTCGGCAGCAAATCCGCCCGTGTGCTCAGAAATTGTCCGACTTTAATCAATAAACCTTCTAATTCAAACAGAGTATTTCGATACTGTTCACCTATTTTCCCCCAAAGTGTTTCCCACTCCGCTTTTGGTTTTCGGCGAAGTTTATACCAATAAATTTGCAAGAAAATCACAAAAGCCATCGATAACACCTTTGACATCCGGACCAGCTTATTTTTTGTTTTCAACCTATTCCCCTTCCTTCTTTTAGCGAATAAAACCGCGGGGACGGTTCTTGTGGTCCGAAAATGGATATCCCTTCCATGAAAAAGGCCACTAGAACCGTCCCCCTGGTCCCCCCGCTCCTCTTGCTTATATTAGGCATGTACCATAAAATGATTTAGTGACAAGACAATGATAATGGGGTAAAAAAATGAACTTAGATTCACATTCTAAAAAGAAGATGCGTATGACATCCGTACAAATGCTAGTTATGTTTTATTTTGCTGCGGTTATCCTTTCAACTCTATTACTTCTGTTGCCTATCACATTAAAGGATGGAGCCGAATTACCACTATTAGATGCTTTGTTTATTTCTGCAAGTGCTGTCAGTGTTACAGGACTATCGACTGTATCGTTAACAGAAATACTCAGTGTTCCTGGCACATTTATTTTTGCATTTATATTACAATTTGGTGGAATCGGCGTAATGACGCTTGGAACCTTTATTTGGCTTTTATTGGGTAAAAAAATTGGCTTAATGGAAAGAAAATTAATCATGACTGATCAGAATCAAACGAATCTCTCAGGATTGGTTATATTAATGCGTCAAATCCTTCTCATCATGATTGCGATTGAGATAATAGGGACGTTGATCTTAGGGTTATATTTCTTAAACTATTTCCCTACTTGGGAAGAAGCGTTTCTCCAAGGATTTTTCGCTTCTATAAGCGCAACAACGAATGCAGGCTTCGACATTACAGGTGAATCATTAATCCCTTTTGCCAACGATTACTTCATTCAAAGTATTAATATCTTGTTAATGATTTTTGGCTCCATCGGCTTTCCAGTCCTTATAGAAATAAAGGACTATTTCATTCAGAAACGGAAGAAGTCTTTCCGTTTTTCACTTTTCACAAAATTAACCACCTTTACTTTTTTTGCATTAATCATCGTTGGGGCCCTATTTATTTATATATTTGAGCACAATCATTTCTTTGCTGATAAATCATGGCATCAATCTTTATTCTATTCTCTATTTCAATCCGTTACAACACGCAACGGTGGTTTAGCAACAATGGATATGAATCAATTTTCTACGCCAACTCTTTTGGTTCTTTCATGGCTAATGTTTATTGGTGCATCTCCCAGCAGTGTTGGCGGAGGAATTCGAACAACGACGTTTGCCATCATGTTATTAGCTGTCTATAGCTACGCAAGAGGAAAAAACAGTATTAAAGTTTTTAAGAGAGAGATTGATCCTGAAGATGTGACAAAAGCATTTGTTGTCATTACAACTGCTGCAATGATCTGCGGAATCGCAGTTGCCCTATTGACCTTTCTAGAACCGAAAATGAGTTTTCTTCAACTGTTCTTTGAAGTGTGTTCAGCGTTTGGTACGACAGGGCTTTCTATGGGAATCACGGCAGATTTAAGTATTGGCGGGAAAATCATCATTATTCTACTAATGTTCATCGGACGTATCGGTATCTTTTCCTTCCTATTCCTATTAAGGGGTGACACAAAAGAAGAGAACTACCATTATCCTAAAGAGAGAGTCATTATAGGATAGGATACTCAGCTAAAGGAAACCGCAGGGACGGTTCTACTGGTCACAAAAATGGATTTTATTTTCATATAATAGAAACTTGTAACACCTCTCCCTTCACTTGAATATACTATATTAGACGGGAGGCAGCACCTCGCGTCACATGAACTGACTAATTTTAGTCAGTTATTTTTTTGTGACCATGGTCCTTTTTTTGAAAAAAGGCAGGAAGTCTATTTATTTTGCCGAATAAATGCTAGTGAATAAAAGGAGGAGTGCAGATGAAACAGCGCCATGAGGTATTATTTACCCAATTAGAAAACTATCGAAGCTACATATTAGGTGTTAAATGTTTCTCTAAGCCTTATTCCCCCTTGAACGCCCTTATCTACAGTATATTTTTATAGTTTTCAACATTAACAAACATGATTTCAAAATGGATTACCCTTCAACAATGGCAAGGTATTTCAAGGTTTCCCCTTCTAATTCCACGATTAATATATCTCCTCTTTCCTTGGCTGAAAAAATCTTTGCACCCACTAAAAGTTTATTCGCCATCCCATCCTTGAAATCTGTATCTTGATCATTTTGTGTTTTTATTTCACCGATTTGAACGTCTTTTGTTAAAGCCAATTCCTCCACCCAATCGATATTCGTTTTGTAGATTACTCCCTCATATTGAAAAATATCTGCATCAGGGTCTAGTCTTAATACTTCTTCAGCATCAATACGATCAATGGTTACTTTGGTTGTTTCCCCACTATTAGAGCATCCAGTAATCGTTAATAACGTTAATACAATGAAGACAGAAAGTAACTTTTGAACCACCTTTTTTCCCCCTTTATTTATTTAGACGGGTGTTCTCTATCTAAAGTTGCTTGCAACTGACTGACAATTTTTATTCTCAAGGTAAAAGTTGGACATATTATTCGTAGGAGGTGATTACGTGGCTGAAGAAAAGAAAACTTCCAGAAACATAGAAAGAGACAGTAAATTAGAAAGATACGAAGATGATCGACATAATGTTAATGCGAGGGAAGCAGCGGCTCTTGAACCAGATATGCCAAGAATCAATACAGAAAACCTTTAACAGTAAGTTTATTATTAAATCACTTGGAACTAAGCGTTGCTGGGTGTAGATTAGTTTATAATTCGGATTGCCTTTTCATATTAAGAAAAAATTTATTAAAAAAGAGACTCCCGAAAACCTTGGGAGTCTAAAAAGTTAATCTATTTAATAGGGGTCAAATAGTGATTCCAATTATATTCCCTTTGCGAAATATAATATAGAGAAAATACTACTAAAATTATCCAATCATTAAAGGGGATTTTGAACTAGGATTACTATATAAAGAAAGTGATTAGATCATCAGCATGATCTACTAAAGCAGGAGTCGAATAAATTTTACTTAACTTTTTCCTGATCATAGATATCTTCCTGCCATAATTGATAAAGATATAGAATGACGGATAGTATTGTCATTACCAAAAGATTAGTGAGTGGAGAGAAACTACCAGTTTCTCTTATCTCAAGCTTGTTTAACATTTTAGTAAGACCCATCCCGTAAAAGAGATCGATTATTAAATTAACAATTATATATATCCAAAATTTACGAAATGTAAAATAAAATATCCATATCGTCCCAACTAAAAATATGCTATATACAGTAAATAATGGAGCTATTTTGTCCCAGCTAAAAAGTGTCTCTTTAAATTCCCACCAGTTATACTTCCAAGCCATTTGTGCCACTATTGTGTTGAGCACTGTGGCAAAAAGAGCAACAGGCATATATCTTCTAATTGCTGAACGGTCTAAAAAGATCAAAGAAATCCAAGGAAGAATAAATATAGACCAAATAACCACTTTAACCATTTTTTTAGTCCTTTCAGTATAAATTCTATATATAACGTGTCCTTTTTTGTTAAATAAAATGCATCTTCTTTATTCAACCAGCCAGCATCGAAAAAGAAAAAGCCAACTAGCTTTCTATCCAAAAATCTTGCTCCATACCCATTCCCCCTGTGGTAATTATTAAGTAACTATTTTTTATCACGATTGGTCGTTTTGTATTTTTCACCTTTGCTATCATAAGTGACCCACTCACCAACAGGCTCACCTTTTTCAAAATATCCTGAACGCTTTATTGTCCCGTCGGCACGGTACCATTCCCAATAGCCTTCTGGCATATCTTCAACCATTTTTCCTTTTGACCATATTGTTTTTCCATTTGCATGGTACTTTATCGTGTATCCATCAATCACTGCCAGTTTCTTTTCTTTGACACCGTTTGGGTGTATCAAGTCACATTTTTCATTCACCATAACTTACCTCCGACCACCATTTTTTATTTCCTATCACTATTAAATCAAAATGTTAACTCATGAACATATTTACTTTTTCCGAGGAATGGTTGGGGATTTCCAGTCACCAGATTTCAAATATTTCGCGATATAAATAATCTGCCCAACATGATAAGAATAATGGTACATTTGGCGTTCAATTGCTTCTATAACTGAATGTGATTCATTTCGAATCGTAATTGTTTTTAAGAGGTGTTCTTCGTCAATATCTTTCAATGCAGATAAAAAGGTACCCCAACCAAGTTCCCACAATTCCATCACTTGTTCTTTCGTTTTCATATCCCCCACAAACTCATCATCACGATTGCGATATGGTTTTTCCCCATCACTGTGTAAGAAATCAGTCCAGCGAGATACCATATTCCCGCTCATGTGTTTGATAATAATCGCGATACTATTGGACTCTTCATTCGGGGACCAAAATAATTCGCTTTCGTTTAATTGCGCAATTGCTTTTTCAGCGGTTATTTTTGCTTCCGTAAAGCGATGAGTAACTGTTTTCAAATACTCTCCACCTATGCTCATATAATCACCCTCTCCTAACGTATTTTTATGTATTCCTTAAATAGTTGAATAACCCTTTATTCAAAATACATTGGTCTTTTCATCTAATCTTTTTGATGATATCTGCCGCATAGATTTCGGCTGCTTCATTAAGATTATCATTTTGCCAATCAATGGTTTTTTGTATGCCCTTAAAACGATTTAAATAAAAGGGTTGAATAGGAACTGCCTTGAATTTTCACCAAATAAAAATGACACACTAGTAAGTAAAAATGGAGTTGGCGGATATGGATGGAATTGTAAGGGAGTTAATGGAATTACAACAAAGATACGCCACTTTGGCTATTGAAAATTGGTTAGCACATTCTTTATTTACTTGGGGATGGTGGTTTCTTGTCATTACTTTTGTTGGACCTTGGTTACTCTTTATGAAACTTCTTGATAGAGACCGTATTCTTCAAATCTGGAGTTTTGGACTCATTGTCATTCTTATTACCAGTTTCACTGATGATCTGGGCAGTGAATTATGTGCTTGGATTTATCCCATTAGTTTTGTACCTGTTGGTCTTCTAGCACTTCCATTTGACTTCTCTATCATTCCAGTCGCGTGTATGTTGATATTTCAATACTTTACTACATGGAAAACATTCACGATTGCCCTTGTTAGTCAAGCTGCAATTTTTGCATTTGTTGGAGAGCCTATTTCCATTATGCTTGGAACGGTTACCTATTTAAAATGGAAATACATCTATTCCTTTGTTTTTTATATCGTTACAGGGCTCTTTGCTAGGTTTATTATACAGAAATGGACAGTTTGAACACCCATTGGGAGACACGGGGAGACACGGGGACGGTTCTCGTGGTCCAAAAATGGATATCCCTTCCACAAAAAGACCACTCGGACCGTCCCCACGGTCCTTATTGACTAATCTAGCCAAAGATGTAATAATCTGTATGTATTTTTCAAAATTATTAGAATGTTGGTGTTACAAAAAATTGAATTTTATTAAAGTAAAAGAAGGCAAGAATAGCTGGAAGCGTTATTTATCTTCATTTATCGTCATTATTCTGTTCATCTTGGTTGGGGCGCTGCCGTATATCATCATTAGTGAATGGATCGTGAATACAGACGGAAACCCCAATACCTATTTTGACTTTGAAAAAGAGGATTATGTGGGAATTAACCCGTCACTTTATTTCGTCTTGATGAACTCACAATTTTTATTTTGGCTGTTGGGCCTATTTGTCGGTATTCGTTTCATTCATAAACGCAGATTTACATCGCTCATCACGCCAAATCGAAAAATAGATTGGAAGAAACTTGGCTTTGGATTTATTACTTTCTTTGTCATCCTGGGTCTTACTTCCATCATCGATTCCATCCTAACCCCTGGGGATTACTACCTTAACGATGTTACCGTTTCTGATTTCTTGATTTTATTTGTGCTCGTGCTGGTTTTAACTCCCCTTCAAACAACCTGTGAGGAATTATTCTTTAGAGGCTATCTCTTACAGTTTTTCGGAAAATGGATTACCATTCCTTTTCTTTTATCACTTCTAGCAGGATCCATTTTTGGCGCACTCCATTTCGCCAATCCTGAGATGGGGTATTCTCCCCTTTTGGTGGGTGCCGATTATTTGTTAACTGGATTCATTTGGTGTTATATCACCGTAAAAACAAACAGTGCCGAATTGTCGATTGGGGCACACGCAGCCAATAATATGCTGTTGGGGTGGTTCCTCACGATGGATGACTCTGCCTTAGGTGACATCCCATCCTT
The DNA here is from genome assembly GCF_023715415.1 of Neobacillus niacini. GTDB lineage: Bacteria > Bacillota > Bacilli > Bacillales > Cytobacillaceae > Neobacillus > Neobacillus niacini_C. The sequence goes on along the minus strand of NZ_JAMBOB010000007.1, from coordinate 160,020 downwards.
ATTTGTTGTCACAAATATTAATCCGGCGATTTCCCTTATTTGGACCATTGTTTCTCTTGGAATTTTCTTATTTATTTCATTGAGAAAATACAAATTTACCAGAAGTTAAATCCACGGTGACGGTTCTAGTGGTCCGAAGAATGAAAACTCATTCCACAAAAAGACCGCTAGAACCGTCCCCATGGTCCCAAAGGCTTAATGAAAAGATAAAGAAGGTCTTTCCACTATGCCAGTTTCGGCATTGATATAAATCCGTTTTTCTTTCCCTTCAAAAATATGGACAAGGACATGGTCGGCCGAAACGGTTGAGTATATAATGCCAGTTCCAATAACTTTCACTGGTTCACCTAAAATTTGCTCTGCCTTGGTTTCGAGTGAAGCTTGACTTAGCTTTTCCTGATAATTTTTCGAGAATAACTCTCTTGAATGCAGTGCCGGCTGGGCGGATAACATGTAAAACCCCCCAGTTCCCGCGTCAAATTCAATGACAAACGGCTCTCCTAGTGGGAAGTGCAGCTTGTATTCTCCTGCAACGGGAGTGAACCTAAAACGATAAAGATTCGGCTGTCCTTCTATCTCTTCCTTGTTTTGTTCAACGTTAATTTCAAAGGCCGCAGTTTTCCCGTAAATCGACTTAAGCATTTGTTCTGCTTTTTTCATGACCTCCCTCTGTTCTAGAGGCTTTTGATCATTTAATTGATGTCCATAATTAAATGCTGATACAATAATTCCGGAATAACCGTCCATTTCACCATCGATTTTGGTTTTTCCTTGTTGAAGATCAAACCGATACACTCCATAATGATCATTCATTTTTTCAAATTCAACCTTGCCATCCTCCGCATTGAAGGCCGTTCTAATAATCTCCTTTAGATTTTTCTCTTTTATCAGCTTCATCTCGGAAGGAAGCTTGTGGTACCTGTTATAAAAAAACGCGAGTTCATTTATTTTGCTTATTGGATTTCCGATTCCTTCTGTATCTAAAAACTCAAAATAAGAACTATAGCCATGATGGAATTCATTATATTCCTTCCCAACATGCTTAAAAAGAGTGCTGGCATACGTTTGTAAAAGTTCTATGGCCTTAAGGTCCGTTTCATCCTCAAGGCCCTGGTTTCTTCGCTCTCTAAGGGTTGCAGCCATTTCATCCAGCTCCTGGCTATTAACAAGTAAAGGGGCATTTTTACGCTCAAACCAAATCAATTCCTCGTCTAAATCCACAATATCTTCTGCTGCATACGATAGAAACTGCCCGTTTCGGTCGATTTCATATGGATTTTTGGCTATTTCATTAAGTGACTCCGCATATAGATAAACTCCATCCAGAAGAGTAGCAACTTTTTCACGGTTCGCAGCATACTGATTGATTCCAGATACAAGAATGACGACTGCAAGAAGGGCTGCTATCATTTTCATCCTTCTTAGTCTGAAGCCAATCCGGATCCTGTCATCGACTTCCTTTGATAATGTCTCTTCAGAGGAAAAAGAAAGCTCTGAAAATCCAGATCCCTTTTGATACAATTCTCGGCACTCCCTGCAGTGCTGTAAATGCTCTTCCACTGCCCGACGGTTTTCCGGCCTTAATTCATTTTCTTCATACAAAGGATACAAATCTTCTACCAGGCTGCAATTCAGCTTCATTTTCATTCCCCCTCCCCTTCAAGATAGTACTTTTTAAACTTCTTTTTCGCCCGATGAATTCCGACCTTAACGCTGCCTTCTTTCTGACCTAGAATATCCGCCATCTCGTTAAGCGAAAAACCTTGTTCCCTTAAAACCAAAAGCGTCTTTTCTTGTTCTGTTAGCTTTTGAAAAGTGTGTCTTACCATCAATTCTGTTTCGATGTTCCGGATTGTTCCACGAGACTGAAGCTCCGGCTCTGCATATGTAATCTCGTTCTTTTGTGAAATTTTCTTTGCCTCATTCAAATATGTATTGCGTGCAATTTTAAAAAGCCACGTTTTCAGGGAAGACTCGCCGCGAAACCGCCCCAATCCCTTGAAGGCTTTAATGAATGTATCATGCGTCAATTCTTCTGCAGTCGTGGTGCTGTGGCACATATTGCGAAGATAACGGAAAACCGAATCTTTATATGCCTGATACATTTCTTCAAGCGGATCTGTCATGTCTCTCTCTCCTCCCATTACTAATGACAAACGAAACTGCAAAAGGTTACAAGTAATTTTTAAAAAGTGAAACATAATTCAAAATATTTATGATAAAGTAAGTTTAACAATTTTCAATGGGAAGGTGCTGATTATTTTGGAGAACTTCTATTTGTTTGTGATTATGTGTATTTTACTGATTCTTTTACCTGGTCCTGATACAGCCATTGCGACAAAAAACACGCTAACAGTGGGAAGAACCGGTGGGTTTAGAACGATGTTTGGTACTTGTTGCGCCTTACTCATCCATACTCTGGCTGCGGTGGTCGGGCTTTCAGCGATTATTGTGAAGTCAGCTCTTTTATTTTCTGTCTTCAAATATTTCGGTGCGGTCTACTTGGTTTTTTTAGGAATCAAGACATTATGGGCATTAAAGCAGAACAAAACAGCACCCGCCGAAATGGCTGCTGAGAGCAAGTATGATAACAAGTCTTGTTTTAAGCAGGGGTTCCTAACCAACCTCTTAAATCCAAAAGTAGCCGTATTTTTCCTAACCTTCCTGCCTCAGTTCGTAGATTCCGGCAGCAATTCTTTTATTCCGTTTCTCATCATGGGAATCACCTATACGCTGTTAACTGCACTCTGGTTTCTGTTCTATATCTACCTTCTTAATCAAATTCGTACTTTTATGAAAAAGCCTAAGACTCAAATGTTAATGGAAGGAATAACGGGAACTGTTCTAATTGGTTTCGGGATCAAACTGGCACTGGAAAAGGCACATTAATAGATTGGTAACTCTAAAGCAGTGGCATTCCACTGCTTTTTCTATATTTAAATTACAAATCACAATTATTTATTACCTGCCAAATTGATTCCTTCACATGCGGATTTTAGCCTCTAACCTGCATCTTTTCCAGTTCACCTGCATTTTTCCTTTGTTTATCTGCCTAACAAAATCCAAACCTAAACTTGATGCTTATCATGCCAGGCTGCGGCATGGTTTAGGTATCTAAACTTCCTGTAAATTGGTATTTTGCTCAGTTTTTTTCGTTCATTATAGAACAGTTTGCGATTTTTCAATTACCTTTTTTATCCAAAATCTCTTTACCTGCCAAAATGGTTCCTTCACCTGCGGATTATATCTTCTTACCTGCATAAAGCTCCTTTTACCTGCATATTACCTTTGTTTATCTGCCTAACAAAATCCACGGATAAAAAAAACACCGGATTCGCCTCCACGAACCCAGTGTTTCTTTACTATTATGCTGCTTGTTCAAGCACTGCCTCACTAACCTGTTTTCTTTTGAACGTAAGTGCCATGTAGGTAATTGTAACAATCATGAAACCAGCACTGTAAGCTAGTAAGATCAAATTGTTTTGCCACATGTAAGCAAAATCACCGCTTGAGATGACGGCTTTGAACGCTTGGACACAGTACGTCATTGGGAAGAATGCGTTGAATGGCTGCAGCGCCTCTGGAATTAACGCAAGTGGGAAGGTTCCCGCGCTTGTCGTTAATTGCATGATCAGGATGAGAATCGCAATGAATCGACCCACATCTGCCATGGATGTGACGAGCATTTGTATTAATGTAACGAATACCATGCTTGTAAGAATTGTGGTCACGATAAACACTGGCAAGCTTTGTACCTCAATTCCCAATCCAACGAGTAACACAAAATCAACTAATAGTGCTTGAAGCACACCTATAATCGTGATAACTCCTAATTTACCGAAGAACCACTGTGCAGCAGAAGCTGGTTTGATGGCTGGTTCTCTCAGACCGAACACGATGGAGATGATTAGGGCACCTACGAAAAGTCCGAGTGAGATAAAGTAAGGAGCAAAGCCGGTACCATAGTTTGGCACAGTGTTAATCTCATTTTTATCGACCTTAACGGGCTCGCCCATCATATCATAGGTGTCTTCATCGGCTTTTACGCTATTCGCAGCTTCAGCCCCTTCCGAAAGCTTCGCGTTTAATTCGGAAGTACCGTCCTGCAATTTTTCCGTACCTTCTTGCAATTTAGTAGAACCCTCCGCAAGCTTACCCGTTCCTTCTGTCATTTTGCCCGCACCTGCAGTCAATTCTCCCATTCCAGTTGTCAGTTGGTTGGCACCTGCATTTAGTGTAGTTGAACCAGTATACAGCTGGTGGATTCCTTGCTGTAACTTCACCTGGTTGGCGTTGATTTCACCGATTCCGCCAATTAATTGATCAAATACAGGATCTGTTTGTTTTTTCAATTGTAATTCTAAACCAGCAGTCGCTCCAAGCAATTGTCCATTTACCTGTGTTTTAAATTGCGAGAAGCCCTGGTGCAATCCAGGGTTGATTGCCTGCGCTACCTGCTGCTCGACCTCTTCCTTAGTTGGTGCGGTCTGTTGTTTCATAATCGCTGCCACTTTTTCAGCTGGAATACCATTTTCGATTAACGCTGCCGCCAGCTCCTGCATTTTAGCGGTTTGCTGCGCAATCATTTGATCAGCAATCTGCGATGACAAACCTGCCCCAAGCTGCGTTTCAAATTGATTGATACCCGCATTCAATTTCTCCGTACTTCCTGCTAATTGCGAGCTGATACCTGCCGCAATTCCCGCTGGCAGCTCTTCTTTTATCTGCTGTGCTCCTGCTTGTGCTTTTTCGGTGCCTGTCACCAGCTGCGGTAGTTTTTCGTCGACTTCCTGTAACCCTTGTTGTATCGCTGCGGTTCCTTTGGCTACTTCATTGGAACCGTTCGCCGCGCTATTCATACCTTCTCCGAACTCAATTGATTTACTTGCTAAGAGCTCGAGGTTTTCCTTGATTTGTTCAGCACCTTCGTTGAGTTTTACCGAACCCTCGTTGAGCTGGCCGGCTCCTTCACTTGCCTGGTCTAACCCGCCTGCCATCTCAGTTACTTTTTCAAAAATGCTTTCAGAGTAAGTGGCGACAATCTCTTTTGAAATCTCCGCTTTGATTTCCTTCATCGCGGTTTCCCCAATTTGCGCCGATAGAAAGTTTGCCCCCTCATTCGGTACATATTTGATTTGTAGCTTTTGGGGCTGATCCTCAAGCAGTGTTGTGGCATTTTTTGAAAAATCATTTGGAATTTCCACTAGAATATAATACTTTTGGTCTTCTAAGCCTTGGTAACCCTGCTTTTTGTCCACAATATCAAAATCAAACGTATTACTTTTCTTCAGATTTTTGACCAGGTCATCCCCAATCTCAAGCCTTTGCCCTTCGAGTTCGGCCCCCTCATCCTGATTCACAATCGCCACAGGCAGGTGTTCTAAATATTTATAAGGATCCCAAAACGCCCACAGGAACATTCCTGCATAAAGAACAGGTATAAAGAGGATGGCGATGATGGGAATGAGCACCTTTCGATTGGAAAGGATTGTTTTTAATTCTGCTTTAAATGAAGATTCTTTCATGTTTGTCTCCCTCCTGCTTAATTGACTATTTCGTCCAATTAGTCATTTTTACTTTTACAAATAGTGACTATTTTATTCAAACAGTCAGCCTTTCTTTTAAAAATGGTATTTATTCAGATAGTCATTCTTTTTTGGAAAATAGTGACCATTTTGTTCAACTGGTCATTTTTTGTTAAAAATAAAAGACTTATCTACGTTAACAAGCCTTTTAAAAGGTAAAGTTCAAACAGCTTGGCGATTTCCTCTTTTTTTAATGGTGGATGGTTCCTTTGCCAGTCATTCACCAAGGAAAAGTACATCTTCAGCATTACAAAAGCCGTGACCTCTGGATTGCAGGTTTTGATTTCACCCTTATCGATTGCTTTTTGAATGATGCCCTTCATGTACTGAATAATGGATTGTTCTACCCTTTGCATGGCTTCAATCACCGTTTGCGTGCCCATATCACGCTCTTCTTGAATCAATTTAATCGTCAATTGGTGTGATTCCCTAAACACATGCACCCGACTTAACACCCTGTTCACATTTTCAAGAACTGATGCCGATTCATTCATTACGCTTTCGACTTCGTAGCGAATTTCAGCGATAAGCGAATTGATAATTTCCTCAAACAACTCTTCCTTTGTTTTAAAAAAGGTATAGATTGTTCCTTTCCCCACATTGGCAAGCTTCGCAACCTGGTCCATCGTCGTTGCCTTATAGCCATACAAGGAAAAAGACTTAGCCGCCGCCTCCAAAATCAACTTCTTACGATCAATCACTGCCACATCCACTCACCTCCGACTGACTAAAATACTAAATTGGTCATTTGTACGAAAAGTAATATAACATGTCGATTTTTGAAATGCAACAAATTGTAGTATCTTCTTCAAGGTTTTTTTATCCTGCAGATTTTGTCAAACAGTTTTATGGAACCTTTTACCATTTATTGACGTCTAATTGAGTAGATAGAAAGGAAATAACTGGGGGATCATTTCGATGAAAAAAGTTTTAATTGCGTTGTTTATTGCGCTGGTTTTGTTTTGTGCGACAGGCGGTTTGGAAAGGTTCTCTTCGGATGTCGAGACACAGGAACCCGGGGTAACCGAAGAGATAGATTCAGTAGAAAACCTATAATAAAGCTTTCCAGTCCTAGCGCTGCTGGGGCTGGTTTTTGCGTGAACCGCCGTGACACATTCGCTGAATTGGACATACCTTGTAATTGGACAAGGTGTTCGAGAAGGTTGGGCTTACGGTCAAATGCTGGTGACAGCCACAACAATTCGAGCACCATGTAGCTGAGATTGGCGCAAAAACCAGCGGTAACAACATGAAATTGACCAACAGGTTTCTACGATTGAACCTACAATTACCAAATGTCCTTGTTGCGGGGAAATGGATCCTGCTAATCAAGTGAAGATTCATTACTCTATCTTATGTAGTAAGACTGCCTTCTTTTTTCGATAGATTTTTTTTTCAAAAAAATAGCCTAGCACTCCTAGCAAAAGTCCGAAAACTAATCCGCTAAAAACAGGCATGTCCAAAATACTAAGGGTTTGAAATTGCTCTAGAAACGTGAATTCATGCCAAAATAGCCCGAGATCCATGCCAACCACCAATCCAATGAAAAAACCAGTATGGTAGGTTCTTTTTTGCATGTCATCAAGATCCTTGTCATTGTGTGCTTTGGCTGTGTTAAACGCCTGCCAGATGGCAAAAGCATATAACGATGGGTAGAACATGCCCCAGCTGTAATCAATGACACTGTGAGCTCGGGCGAAATCGCCAGTAAATGAGTATACAAGCGCTAGATTCAAGTTGGAGTATAAATTAATAAGAAATTCAAAGCCAATTAACACAAAGCCAATAATGTAATCCTTATTATAAAACTGTCCAAAACCCGGTAAGACCATTGACCATACCGCTGCTGCATAGGGGGATTTATACTCGCGTTTGTGTCTCATATTGTGCCATCCTCTTTTCGATATATTTTACTCCCTTTCCCTTTGAAATTGGGGGTTTTTGATGAAGATTCACAGAATTTGGTATTTTAGTTATATCAGAATAATTAGAAATTAGGGTAATTGGAACCAGATTTTTGTATGTATAAGAGAATGCTAGATTGGTAAGAATGAGGATAGAAAGTAATTTAAGGGGGACGTAGAATGAAAGAATCTAAATTGCTATTATCACAATTTGCTAATGAAGAAGGCTTTGAGCTTACAAACTATCTGACTCAGCTGTTTGAATATGTTTCGAATCAGTTGGGACAGGCTTCGACCGTAAACGTAACGACTGAAATGGAAAATAGCTGAGCCCAGGCGTTGGATATATGCCTGGACTTTTTTTGTTTAGGGGGCAATGGCCGCCATTTACAGAGATTTTTTTTACAAAAAAAGCCTGTCTAGAATAGAAATCCCTTTTTCTCTCCTCGAATGGCCATTTTTTGGGTATAATATAGGAATATGGATTTTTCTAAAAAAGGGGGTCGTGGCTTTGGGAGCAACGACTGCTAACGAACGGATTGAACTTCTCTCTGAGGAGATAAAGGATTTGTTTCATCCGCATGCTGCTGATGATGTAAAGCTTATACAAAAAGGCTTAATGCTTTACCGGCAAGGGATGGTCAAGCAATTACAAATATGGAATGCTCAAATTACGGCAATGGTGCAGGACGTGACGCCATGCCATGTAAAGCTGAATTTTGCGCGTTTGTCGTTTAGCTCCTGTACGTGCCCGCACGAGGGACTTTGCCGCCATCAGCTGGCCGTGTTTTTTGCGGCCTATAGCAGGGTGGGCAGTGTCGCTGATTGGGTGGCGGATTGGCGGGAACCGATGAAGGAGAAGAATGACGTTGCGAGCTGGGGGCTTCAAAAGGCGAAGGATTTGATCAAGGCGAACGGTACGATGAAGCCTGATTACCGGCGCTGGGTTGAATCCTTTGAAGTGAGCTTTGATACGATTTTGAATTCGAAAAAATATTCGAGTCCGTTTATTATTGCTGAACTGTTCAACATTTACGAACGACGGATTAGGGCGAGTGCCCCGGTTGAGCAAGAGTGGCGATTGCTGTATGAAATAGTCGGGATTGTTGTATCGTTTAAAAAGCTCGCCGTTCTGACTGAGGATTCTGGGTTTGCAGAGGATGTCGTCAGACGTGCGTACCTTTCTGTGTTCCATAATTTAATCGAGGATGCCGATGAGCTCGTATTGAAGATTGGCGTTCAATCGCTGCCGTTTGACTTCGACGAGTTTATTTTACAATTAAAAGACGATGTGTTTGAGCTTCTGACAGCTTCGAGCGGCCTTGAGCAGGAACGAATCTATCTCTATCGCCTCTTGTGGACAAATCTTTTTAAAAAGAAAGAATGGCGTGAGCAGGAGATTATAAGTATTAACGAACGGTTGAAATCCTTGGAGGAGTGGGAAAATCCAAATCCACTGATGATTGCTGGGATTCATATCAGCATTTTGCAGCAAAAGGATGAACTGGCCTTAGAGTTGATTCATAAAATGGACGATAAGGTGATTACCCCCTATCTGCTTCATTGGATTGACCTATTGTCACAGACGAAAGCATGGAAACGGGTTGGTCCTTTCATTGAGCTGTTTTCAGCCAAATTAAAAGGATATTTAGATTTTTTGCGGGCCTATCATTCGTGCGCGTCTTTTACCCGGTCTTCTCTTAAAGCGATTGCTCCTTACGTTTCCGAAAACGGGAAGGTTGAATTGTACGAAAAGATGATGCTGGCGACGCTGCCATACAGCTATACAGAATATGAATATATGCTATTTGAACGAAAGCAATATGACAAATGGGGTGACCTTCAGGCATTCATGGGCTGGAATTTCTATGATTTGCCGCGGGAACGCGTGAAGGTGATTGAGAAGGAAAAACCGGAAGTACTACTGGGAATGCTGCACCAATCCGCGCTGAACGAGATCAATCAAAAAAATCGTTCCAGCTACAAAGCGGCCGTCCGACACCTAAAAAAACTGCGCACCCTCTACAAAAAAATCAAAAGAGTCGACGACTGGCAATACTTCCTCGACACCCTAATGGAAAAAACCAAAAGACTCCGCGCCTTCCACGAAGAATGCAAACGGAGCAAACTCATAGAAGAATAGGTGCCTGTCACCGCTCGTGGACAGTGTCTTTCTATGGTGACAGGCACCGCCCGCGGACACTGTCCACCCCAGGCGGACAGTATTCCCCTCAATATTCAGGTGGTTTGGTGCTAAAATTTGTTTTGGACTTTTTTCCTGGGGTTTTGGACTATTTTTTGAGGGTTTTGGACTTTTTTAGAGGACTTATGGAATTTTTTATAGATGTTTTGGATGTTTTTTTAGGGGTTTTGGACGTTTAGACAATATATGGAAATCAAAACACCTATTTTGCCACCAAACTCCAAACCAACTCACCACCCCACCCTAGTAAAAGGAGTAACTTACGATGCTGAAGACTAGATTTGTTAAGCTTCTGACTATGAAATTGGAGGATGGAACCTATCTTCTTGGCGCCCAGGATGAGCACGGGTATAATCTACCCCCTTCTGAGTGGAAGAATGTGCTATTCGGCCGCCATGAAGAGAGCTTTTTTGGCACGCTTTTGGAAACAGAGTCTGTGAATGGCATCGAGGGTGTTGTGGTCACAGGCTGGCATCTGGTCTCTCTTTTTGCGAAGGAGTCGTTCAACCGGTTTATTGACTGGGACTGGAGTGAACAATCAGAAATTTGCCTTGCTGCTGCTCACGCCCTCCATGAGGGGATTCTCGAGAAGGATTGGCTGCCTGACTTTTCCGTTTGGGAAAATGGGGAATTCCGCTGGCAGCTTCCTAACAGGGTGGTGGATGAGTTCGATCCTTCTTTCTGGAATCAGGAAGTTGACCCGCAAGAAGAAGCCTCTGGAACCGTACATGAATTTATTTCTGATTTATACGACCATGCCCTAGATGCCTATTTGACACGAAACGCTTCAATGAAGGAGTTGTTTGGACCGAAGCTGGCCTTACTGAGAAAACAAAATATTTCTGGCGCTGAGCTGGCAAGGTATTTTGATGAGGACAGCTGGCAGGTATGGGTTGGGATTAAGGAAAGCGACACTCCATTCACGATTGGCCTGAAGTTAGAGGAACCGCTAGACGGAGAAGGCCCTTGGAACCTAGATGTCTTTTTGCGTGGTAAAAAGAATGTCGATGATGTGTACGGATTGGAAGCAAAGCTCCCTGCCCGCTGGAAGCCCTTTTTAGAAAGGGTTGACACTGAGCAAAGCCGCTGGGCTCGATTGATTCCCTGGTTGAGTGAGGACGGAGTGACCCTGAAGTCTGGGCTTGCAGAGGAAGAAGCGTGGATGTTTTTAACAGAGGCCAGTGAAACCCTTGTCGCTTTGGATGTTGAAATCCTGCTTCCTTCCTGGTGGCAGGCAATGAAGAATGCTAATTTGAAGGTGAAAGCATCATTAAAAGGATCATCCAGCCACCGCCCGTCGTTTGTTGGGCTGCAGGCGATGCTTGATTTCAACTGGCGTTTTTCCATGAATGGTGTCGATTTTTCCGAAGAGGAGTTCAGCCAGCTTGTCGAAGAAAAACGTCGACTTGTGTTTATTCGTGGGCGCTGGGTCAAGCTCGATCCAGGCTTTATTCGACAAATTCAGGATTTGATGAAGCGTGCTGAGAAAGAGGGCCTCCATGTAAGGGATTTGCTTGAGCAGGAACTGGTCGAGACTCCTCTAACGGAGGATGAACTCGAAAATCCAAAGGCCTTTGCTCGAATTCAAATTGAATTGAACAGCCAGTGGAAAAAAATGATTAAACAGCTTTCTGAAGCACATGAGATTCCGCTAGAAGCAGTTCCTGAAGGGCTCCAGGGTGAACTTCGCCCCTACCAGCAGCTGGGGATGAGCTGGCTTTGGTTTCTGCGGCAATACGGTTTTGGCGCAGTTCTCGCTGATGATATGGGACTCGGAAAAACCGTGCAATTAATTGCCTACCTTTTGAAGGTAAAAGATGAAATCGGTGCCCTTCCGGAAATAGAGACATCTGAAGTGGTGACAGGCACCAAACGTGGAGCGGATTCTGCCAAGAGTTCGAAGGAAAAGAGCACTACTGCAAAAACACCTGTTAAGGCAGCGTTAATCATATGCCCGACTTCTGTTCTCGGTAACTGGCAGAAGGAGCTTGAACGGTTTGCTCCTGAAATGAATGTGTATTTGCATTATGGGTCGAACCGACTGAAGGAAGAGGCATTTTCGGAAATAATCAAGGATGCTGACGTTGTCCTGACTTCATATGGACTGAGCCATATGGACACGGAGGAGTTTGAGTCCAAACTGTGGAGTTCGATTGCCATTGATGAGGCACAGAATATTAAAAATGCTGGAACGAAGCAGTCGAAAGCCGTTCGAAGGCTGCGAGCGAGTCATCATATTGCCTTGACGGGGACTCCAATGGAAAACCGATTATCTGAGTTGTGGTCGATTTTTGATTTTACCAATCATGGTTATCTTGGCAGCCTAGGGCAATTTCAGAAAAAGTTTGTCATTCCAATCGAGAAGGATGAGAAAAAAGAGAAGGTTAATGAGCTTCAATCTTTAATCCGTCCATTCCTACTCCGGAGGACGAAAAAGGATGAAGAGGTGGCTCTTAATCTTCCTGACAAACAGGAGCAAAAAGAATACTGTCCACTTACAACGGAACAGGCTTCGTTGTATGAGCAGCTTGTCCGTGATACTTTTGCTGAGATTGAAAAGCTGTCGGGTTTTGAGCGGAAGGGTCTAATCCTACAAATGCTCAGCCGGTTGAAGCAGCTTTGTAATCACCCTGCTCTCTATCTGAAAGAAAAGTCGGCTGACAGATTGCTCCTTAATCGTTCGAATAAATTAGAGAAGCTGGTTGACCTGGTCGATGCTGTTTTGGACTCAGGCGAAAGCTGTCTGATTTTTACTCAGTATATTGAAATGGGTGAAATGATTCGTGCGTCAATCAAAAAGAAGTTTGGGGTAGATGTACCGTTCCTGAATGGAAGTGTACCGAAAACACAGCGTGACGATATGATTGAGCGGTTCCAAAATCATGAGTTTCCCGTGTTCCTACTATCCTTGAAAGCAGGAGGAACAGGTTTGAATCTGACAGCGGCGAATCACGTCATCCACTATGATCGCTGGTGGAATCCGGCCGTTGAAAACCAAGCAACCGACAGAGCGTATCGGATTGGGCAATCTCGCTTCGTTCACGTACACAAACTCATCTGCACTGGCACACTCGAAGAAAAAATCGACGCCATGCTAGAAAAAAAGCAGCACCTAAACGACCAAATCATCCAAAGCGAAAACTGGATCACCGAACTCTCCACAGACGAACTCAAAGACCTGGTGTACTTAGGGTAGCTTTGGTAGTTTGGGGTAATTTGGTTAATTATGCATTGATGTATATTTGGTGCCTGTCACCACCACACTATCGGTGGTGACAGGCACCTTTTCCTTTTTTTATATGGCATACATTTTGGATTGGGTTTAATACTAATGTGAGGAGATGTAAAAAGTTAAGAGGTAATGATATGGCGAATAAGGAGAAAGTAATTGAAATTCTCGACGGAAATCAAAACCAAATTGAAAGGTTAATTGGTAAAAAAATTGATCTCTGGCTGGATTATGTCCTTTTTTCTGGTTTGTGGTGGATGGGCTTGGCTTTATCAATTTTGCCTTGGATCATTTGGTTTTTTTTCAGGAAAAGGGGAAGTACCGACCGGTTACTGTATATCGCTTTTTATGTTATGACGATTTCTGTTCTTTTGGATATCATAGGAGACCAAATAGGTCTTTGGCATTATCGGTTTCATGTTATTCCCGTTCTTCCCACATACTTTCCCTGGGATGTTACCTTAATGCCCCTTGCGGTAATTGTGCTGCTGCAAGTAAAACCTCACGTTAATCCTTGGTTGAAAGCTATTTTCTTTGCACTCTTAGCGTCCTATGTTGGAGAACCAGTCTTTGATTGGTTAGGTGTATATGTACCAAAAAATTGGCGCTATACCTACTCTGTTCCCATCCAAATTGCTATATATATGAGTGCACATTACCTCAGTATAAGGAATAATTACGCTCAGTTATCCAATGAATAGCCAAAAGAGACCAGCCATCTTTTTACGATGACAGGTCTCTTTTTTCTACTATGGTAAGACTACAACTTTTACTGTTCTTCTGCCCCAAGCGTATGCTTGTGCATTGTTTGGCATTAATACATCTATTTTATGGCCTTTGATGGCGCCGCCCGTATCACCTGCTATAGCGACTCCATATCCTTCTACCCATACCTTTGAGCCCAATGGAATAACCGAAGGATCCACTGCGATTAATTTCATATTTGGATTTTCTTTAATATTGTATCCCATGTACGTAATACTTCCGGAAGATTGCCAGCTATAGGCAGTTGAAGTTACATACATTTCTGAACCCGTTGGCGCAGGTGTCGAAGGAGCAGCAGGTGCATTAGCAATGCTCATTGTTTTAACAGCCTCTTGTTCTAGGCGAACCTTCTCTTGCGCTGCGTTCAGTTCAGCTTGAATTCCAGCCATTTCTTCGTTAACTTCGCTGTATTTTTGCTGCATGACGGTTAATGATTCCTGTCTCTTTTGTAAATTTAGAGCAAGTTCATTTTGTTGCTTTGAAAGCGTTTCCTTTTCTAAAGCTAGCTGTTCCTCATGCTTTGCAATTTCTTGCTTGTCTTTTTCAATTTGTGCTAAGTCATTTTCTTGATCATTAATAATATCATTATCTGCGTTAAACAAAGTCGTTACCGCGCTTGCACGTTGAATAAGATCGGCGACACTTTTCGATTCTAGAATGACATTGATGGCTACATTCAGTTTTTCATCCTCTTGTAAAGCCACTAACCTACTTTTCATAACATCTTTACGGTTATGAATTTTATCTTGAAGAACGACAATTTCTTCTTTTTTCTTTTCGATTTGCTGTTGAGTTTCTGCGATTCTCTGTTGTGTTCCTGCCAATGCTTCTCTATTTTGTGCTATATAAGATTGTAAAGCTTCCATATCACTTTTAATCTTTTCAATTTCTTGGTTTATAGAGTTCTTTTCATTCGCCTTTTGTTCAAGTTCTTGCTCCACACTATGTAAAGCTTCCTTACTTGATTGTGCATGTGCCACAACGGTACCTGACACCAATAATACGCATGTTAGAAACATGAAAATCATACGCTTTAAAAGTTGCATAATTTTCCCCCTTCTCTATTAATCTATTTATACCATGACAATGTACCAGTTATATTACAGAAATGTTAAAACTCTATCACAAATTGTCATATAACAGTGGAAAACAATGTGAACAGATGAAAAATATGGGTAATAGTGCGGTGCCTGTCACCACTCGTGGACATTTTGCCCTTTTTGTCCGTGTGGGGTGGACAGTATGTTTCTATGTGTAATATTACGCAATACTACAGTATCTTTTATAAGATTAGTGCACGCGCAAAGAAACGGGAAAAAGGGTCATTTAGGGATGGTTCTGTCTAATTTGTGTAATATATGATGTAAACGAGGTTAACTAAAAACAAGAAAAGGGCTTCGGCAGGAACCGAACCCCTCAATTTGTCATTTCTTTGTAACATAATGGCTATTTCTTCGTTTCTTCTATTTTAACAAATCATACTAGATTTCCTGTTTTTCACACGCTGACAAAACCCTGGGTTCCACTTTTTCTCGTAATTTGATTCTTTTACTTCCTGAACGTAGTAAGAATGCAACCTTGTTGCCCTCCATGATTGCAAAGTTTGTGAACACATCGTAAGCCTCTTCCTCGGAAAGTGGCTTTTCGCCTTCAATTAGCTGTAGAGATTGATGATAACAATTAAATAGGGAGTTATTCTCACGAATGTGGATGGTAACTCTTGATTGGTGAAGAGGGATAGAATGGTAGGAAAGGTTTGATGATGGGTGATGGGATTTTTTCGAGAGTAAGATGGCGTCGTAGAAATCCGGTTTACCTTTGATTTGCATCTCCATGTGACTCGGTCGTTCTCCAATAAACACTAATGAGTTTGGCATCGCTTATGTGACCCCCAATGAGACAAATATTTACATTAACATTTACTATTCGACAATAATTTCATAACTCCTTTTATCTTTCTCAAAGCTAGTAAAAAAAATAGGCCGCTGATCAAGTATCAGCGGCCTCGAAAAATAAAACACAGGGGGTTTTGTACTAGTGTGCCCGGCTGCCGATAATTTATACGGAAAAATAGATAAAAAAATTCCGGCGCTGCTTGGCCGGAAAATGAGGATTATTTTGGAGAGTACTACCTTTTCTATACTCTAACTTTGGGGGAAATTTTGAAAAAGGCATCAGAAGCTGATTTTAGTTTTACCAAAATAATTCAAGCTATTAAAAATGAATGGAGACTTGGTCGTGAATTTCTGATGGTGAGTGTGTATGAGGATGTGTGGGGTAATTTCTGACAGGGCTCCAATCTCGTTCCTTTATCTGCCCTTTCATAATCCATTCTAGCTGGCTGATTCTCTTCTGCAGACTCTCCGTATTTTCGTTCATCTCAATCATTCTTTTTTGTAATTGGTCGTTATTCTGATTGGCTCGACCCACCATTTTTATCAAACTTTCAAGCAGCTGTTCTAAACTGGCGGCTACATCGTCACGATTTGTCAAAATGGCAGCTCCTCCTTCATAACAGTTACGGTAACTGGAGGTGGGCCAGCAGGAGTGATATTTGGCTTTGCCCCTAGGAATTGAATCGATTCGGCCACTACCTCTGTCACATAAACCCGTTTTCCTTCTTTATTGTCATATTGCCGTGAATGCAGCCTGCCTGTCACCCCAACGACTGAGCCTTTTCGACAGTATTGAGCAGTATTCTCGGCTGCTTTTTTCCAAAGAGTGCATGGAACGAAATCCGCCTCAATTTCGCCATGCTGATTTCGGAAATGACGGCTTACCGCTAAGGTGATTGTCGTTACCGACAGCCCTTCACTTGTTTTCCTTAGCTCCGGATCGCGTGTGAGTCGTCCGACAATCGTGACTTGATTGATCATACACATTCTCCTCTCCTTTTAATGGCTTAATCATAGATCCTCAGGCACCTTCCTGTAAAATTGTGATATGAAAATTTCCGACGAGATTCTCCCACCAAATTCATGATTTCACCTAGGGCAAAAATCGAGTTTGGAAGGCCATTTGTTACATAAAGTACAAACTTGCAAAAAGCGACAAATATTTTTCGACATTTGTTTCTAGTACGAATATGTTATAATTTAGAAAATGTGACCCGAGAATCGAAAGTGAGGTATCGCAGATGAAAACCTTTAAGTTAGTCGCTTTAGAAGTTGTTGACGGTGGAAATACAGTGGAGATTCCATTAGAAGATGGATTAATTATCAATAAAGAAAACGAACGTGCCAGCTGGCTGCTTGAGGCCTATACGGATTTATCCCTCTATGACTTTTTCAAAAATATTCAGGAGCAACGTCGCGAGGTCATCGTACAAGCCGTGATTACGAAGCGCGAAAACGCACCTGCCTATTTCCAAACGAAAGTTGCTTCACTTCACAAGTTTGAAAAACATATTAGTATCCTGTTCGAAGGTCAATTGCGCCGAAACAGGAGTGATTATTCTGAGCTGCTGCTCGACAGCCTGCTTGAAAAAGGCCTTGGCGGTCAAGCTTTACTCGAAGAATTCAAGGATAAAATGAAAAGTAAACCGAAGTTAAAAATTAAACATGATTAAAATGAAAGGGGCAGGCTGATTCAGCATGCCCCTTGTGCTTTATTCGTCTTTATTGTCGCGGTCGTTCATATCAATGTCATCTTCAATCATGTCTTCCCGTGGTGTATTTCTGTCTCTGGTCGGATCTTTATCAGTATCCGTGTTTTTGTCTTCGCTTCTTGGGTAGTTGTTATCAAATACATCATTATTGTTGTTATAACGTGTGTTCGTGTTGTTCAAGTCGTTGTTGCCGTTACCATCCAGGTTGTTATCATCATCAAGCGGTGTATTATCGTTTACCGGTGGCGGCGGATTTTGTTCATCGTCATTATTATTACAACCCGCTAACATAGACCCTGATAGAAGCGCACTTAATAGTACCAAAAACAGCTTTTTCTTCAAGCGTAAAAGCCCCTTTCCATGAAAAAAATATTGACCCGTTTGACTTGGTCTGATGTTATTTTCCCCAAGAATTTAAGGACTATTACAAAAAAAAATAACCGGGAGGATTCCCCGATTATTTTCCTAGTGCAAATGTGATTTCTGCTTCGCAGGCGATTTCTCCATCTACTGTCGCCACCGCTTTACCTTTTCCAATCGGTCCACGCAGGCGAATGATTTCAACTTCCAATCGAAGCTGATCCCCCGGCTTTACTTGCTTTTTAAAACGGCAGCCATCAATTCCAGCAAAAAAAGCTAATTTCCCGCGATTTTCTTCTTTCTTCAATACAGCGACCGCTCCCACCTGCGCAAGTGCCTCAACGATTAGCACTCCTGGCATAACCGGATAATCAGGAAAATGGCCATTGAAGAATTCTTCATTAGCTGTTACATTTTTGATTCCAACCGCCCTAACCCCTTCTTCGATTTCTAAAATTTTATCGACGAGCAAAAAGGGATAACGATGGGGAATAATTTCTTTAATTTGAGTCACATCTAACATTTTAGTACCTCCTCTTAGGAACAGATATATACATTTTACTATTAAGAGCATACAAAAAGGAAGGGCAAGTGAGCCCTTCCTCGTTTATTTTTTTTCCACTAAATCGATAATATGTGTCCAGGTAGATGCTTTAAACACATCTCCGGCATTTCCATTTCCGAGCACGCCGTACCCAACCGCGGCACCAAGAGCTGCAAAAACTCCTGTAAAAATGACCAACAAGACAATCCTCAGCCAAATTGGAATCAGACGGATTCGAATTCTCTTCTTCGTACTTTCAGCTTTGTGGGCTTTTTGAGCACTTTTGACCTTAGAAGCTTTTTGCGTGGCTGTACTTTCTACAGCCTGCACCCCATCTTCCTTCGCCTTCTTATACTCTTCCCTCGTTTTCACCTGTTTTAGATGATTCACTGACATCTCGTATTCCCCTTTAACCGAAATCCTCTATATTGTAATGGACCTGTAGTTTGCCTGAATTTACATTTTACCTAATATTATACTCTATTTTATAAAAAAATTAGGGAAATAGCAGTAAATTTTGCGAAAAAAAAGTATTTCCATGGCAAAAAGTGGCGAAAATTTTTTGTTGTAATTGCAAATTTTTGGATTCTTATTACCAAATTCCACTATCAACCTAACCAAACCAACTAAAAAAAGCCCAATGATTTTAAGGTCACTAGACTTTTTTAAGGTAAGAGGTCTTACCTGTTATCCAAGTTTTCTTTTCGCAATTCGATCAATGTTGTCTAACATAATGCCTGTTCCGATTGCTACGCAGTCCATTGGATTCTCAGCCACGAGGACTGGTACCTTCAACTCGTCAGCTAGCAAAGCGTCAATCCCGTGAAGCAGCGCTCCGCCACCTGTTAAGATAACGCCGCGGTCAATGATGTCTGCAGAAAGTTCTGGAGGTGTTCGCTCAAGAACGCTCTTAGCCGCTTGCACAATAACAGCCACAGACTCGCGTAATGCACCTTCAATTTCCTCAGAGCGAACCGTGATTGTACGCGGCAAGCCGCTGACCATGTCACGTCCACGAATTTCCATTTCTTCCGAGCGTGATCCTGGAAATACGGTACCAATGTTGATTTTAATATTCTCAGATGTACGTTCACCGATCAATAGCTTGTACTCACGCTTGATGTAGTTAAGGATTTCCATGTCGAACTTGTCGCCGGCCATTTTAATGGAGGATGAAGTAACGATATCACCCATTGAAAGAACCGCTACATCCGTCGTTCCGCCGCCAATGTCAACAACCATATTACCGCTTGGCTGGAAAATTTCCATCCCAGCGCCAATCGCTGCCACTTTCGGCTCCTCTTCTAAGTAAATCTTCTTGCCACCGCTTTTTTCAGCCGCTTCTCGGATTGCTTTTTGCTCAACGCTTGTAATATTCGTCGGGCAGCAAATCAAAATACGCGGTTTCGATAAAAAGCCTTTCACATTCAGCTTATTAATAAAATGTTTTAACATTGCTTCAGTTACGTCAAAGTCAGCGATTACCCCATCTTTTAACGGACGGATCGCGACGATGTTCCCAGGTGTACGTCCGACCATACGGCGAGCTTCCTCACCTACAGCAAGAACTCGGTTTGTATTTTTATCAATTGCAACAACAGAAGGCTCATTCAATACAATTCCACGGCCTTTTACGTGAATTAACACGTTAGCCGTTCCCAAATCAATCCCAATATCCCTAGCAAACATTCTCTTTTCTTTCCTCCTTGAAACGGTCATACTTTCCTAATTGCTAATTGTATCATATTCCTTAAAATTTCCATACTCTTAACTCAAAAAACGTAGAAATTTGTCGGAAAAAATTTATTGAAAGAGAATGCTGCTATTTTTGCCATTAAAAATGGCCCTTTCCCCGACTTTCTTAGAATGCTCCAAGAAGTCTATGAAAATGGCCATTTCAAAACTTTTTTCTTTTTTTTTCGAGAGTACTTCTGAAAATTGGCTTACTTTACAGCCTCACCTTCTTTTTCTTCCTTCTGGTATTTCATCTTTGTCGCCTCTCCACCCCGGAGATGTCTAATCGATTTATGATAATCTAAAATTTCTTTTACCTCATTTGCCAGCTCAGGATTTATTTCAGGAAGTCTCTCTGTTAAATCTTTATGGACAGTACTTTTGGATACGCCAAACTCCTTCGCAATTACACGAACCGTTTTCCTCGTCTCCACGATATACTTTCCAATCTTGATAGTTCTCTCTTTGATGTAATCGTGCACACCACTCGCCCTCCCTAAATTGGATGTGAGAAGTGCGAAATGAAATCCGCTTATCACTAAGACGAAATACTACATCCACAAATTGCCCGGTGCCTGTCACCATTTATGCAATTATGCGGTAATATGATGAATAATCATGTCCCCAACTGAATCCACAAATGCTTCAAACGACGCTTCACCTCAAACACTCTCTTTGTAAAGGTTTGTAACCATTTTATTAGCTTGGATACGGGAATATGCACGAATTACACAATATGGACAAGGGTGCTTGTGAATTATTTGAAAAATCAGACACCTCAAGTGCTTTTTACCACAAAATCGACAATTTGGCGAAAGAGCTGAAGTCCGCATGAGGTATAGGTTTATTTCGGAAATGATGTGTCCTTTCAATTATTTCCTGAGAAATTTGTCAGGTGCAAATGTCGAATGAAAATTTTATTGAAAATAATAATTTTTGTTTATTTTAAAGATTTCTACCCCTATTACACTGTTTTAAAAATAATTTTCCACTGCCTTTTTACCATACTATTGTATAATGGGATAAGTTAGACTGAGAGGATTTTGAACGATGCAGCCTTTTACAGAAAGAGTCATAGAAATTATAAAAAACATTCCTGAAGGCAAGGTGATGACCTATGGACAAATCGCTAGAGAAGCTGGAAGTCCACGTGCAGCACGGCAGGTTGTTCGAGCCCTGCACTCGATGAGCAGGAAGCACCGTCTCCCTTGGCACCGT
The DNA here is from genome assembly GCF_023715415.1 of Neobacillus niacini. Taxonomy (GTDB): domain Bacteria; phylum Bacillota; class Bacilli; order Bacillales; family Cytobacillaceae; genus Neobacillus; species Neobacillus niacini_C. The sequence goes on along the minus strand of NZ_JAMBOB010000007.1, from coordinate 138,871 downwards.
GTCGTCAACGCTAAAGGTCAAATCGCCCTACAGGATGATGAATCCTACCATGAACAGCTATTTTCACTTGAAAGTGAGGGTATTCAAATCGGGCTTAACGGAACCATTGACCTTGAAAAATACCAATACCACCCCTAAAAAAAGAGGTGGTATTTTATAATTTCGTTAGACCCAGTGCAAAGTGGTCCCATAATATCTTTTCAACCATTTCCCATTTGCGGTCCTCACAACGGACCATAAGGACAATTTCTGATGTGATCGTGGCTCTCCCTCTTTTATTTTTCTTAAGAAGAAGCAACTTAATAAGAAACCCTATCAGCATTCCTGAAACCGCCCCAATGATTCCCCATAGAATCGGCCCCCATTCTAGGACATACCCATAAATGGCACCAAGCAGCATCAAGCAGGTTCCAAGAATCGACGGTCCGTCAAACAGACTGAATCCGTCTGATTTGTGGATGGTATCAAACACCCCCCTCAATTCCTTGCGTTTATCAAGTGGAGCCGCTAATATAAATTCCTTTGAAATCCCCTGCTGTTCTAGTGCTGTAATAGCTAATTCAATATAAATGGAATTCTCAAACGTAGCAATAACAAACACATCCACTCCACTCACTTCTTAAAAAGGAAATTTGAACTCCCTTTTTTGATAATTTTCACGTAAAAACCTTTTCAATTCTTTTTCAAAAAGATTATTGTATTCAATCGTTGTACTATAAGCGTCATATAGAATAAAAAAGTAAATAGAAGGCAGATAAATGAGCCACTGCATATCGACTACCTTTTTCGCCTCTGAAAACTTACCAAGCATCGTGAACTGAATCCCCTCTGGAATATTCCCAAAATACATGATGGCAACCGTGTAGGCAAAAATAAAAAATCCCGAAATCACCTTATGGATATAAAGATGACCCAAGCCTGGAAATAGTGCGGACCACGTGACGGCGACCCAGGGTTTACGCTTATCCATGAAGTTTATATCCCAAGCCCCCATGGTAGTCGGAAGTATGGAGGCATCCTCATGATCCGCTAATATATATTGTTTGTTTAAGTCCACCGTGGTTCGATAGCCGTCCCAGATTCCAAACATATAGATTCCTACATAAAGCATAAGCCAGCGTTCATCCATTACCTCCTTGGCTTTGTCAAAGTCGCCAATCAGGGTAAATAAAATCCCAAGATTCACATTTGCCTTATCATTAATAAACGTTTCCCAGAGGATTAGAATAAACCCAGCGATATAGCGATGCAGTAATAGGTGGCCAAAACCAGGATAGGAAAAGGCAAAAAAGGCAACCACCCATGGATTCTTTTTTTGAAGAACAGATGTCGTAAATTGAGATAAATGTGCTCTATATCTTCGGGCTTGAGGTTGTTGGGTCAAATTGCTGCTCCTGTCTTTTTCCTATTATTTTTTCTAGTTCTGTTTTAATTATCCTTATTCGATAAAAAAAATAGAAACCAGCAGCTGGTTTCTGTTTTCGCTTATCTATTTTGCATAAAGACTTTTTTCACTTTTTTCACTGGAATCTGCGAACCGCCCCGATCCTGGACGTTTTCGACCATCATCGCAACCATTAAGCTTGGCGAGTTGGTATTATAGGCGATGAACCAGCCGTTCTCCGTTCCTTTTTCACCCTGCTTTTCCTTGATTTCTGCTGTTCCAGTCTTTCCGGCTAGTGGTAAATCTGCAATTTCAGCAGAATGTGCTGTTCCATCCGCATCACCGATGACTTTTCTTAACGAAGATGACACCGTAGTGGCGATTTCTGGTGAAACCACTGCTTTCTCACTCTTCTGGGTATCTAGGATAAGACTTGGTTTAATCATATTCCCAGCATTTACAAATGGAGTATAGGTTTCAAGCAAATGAACGATACTCATTTGAATTTGCCCCTGACCATAACCTGAGTCCGCTAAGGCAAGTTCCTTATCCAAATTCCCAATAGTAGATTTCTCAAGCGGGAATGGATAATTGGATTCTTCCTCAAAGCCAAATTCCTTCAAGCCTGCACTGAATGGCTCTTTTCCGATTCCTAATGCCGTTTGTGCGAAATAAATATTGTCCGAGAAGACCATTGCTTTTTCGAGGTTAACAGGGTTGGCTTCATGAACCCTCGTCACAAAATAATCGCCCCATGAGGCACCCTTCTGCCATTTCAATCCCTTAATATCCATCGTTTGCTCGGGAGTGATGGTCTTGTTTGTGAGTCCAATAGACGCCGTGATGGGCTTAAATACAGACCCAGGTGCATATGCCTTATTGAACCTGGTCGTCAGCGGCTTTTGCGGATTGTCCTGAAGCTGTTTCCACTCATCGCCTGAGAAGCCCAAGGTAGCTTGATTCGGATCAAACGACGGTGAGCTGACAAGTGCAAGCGTCTCCCCACTAACGGGATCTATCGCCGCTCCTGCGCCTGCCTCACCAACAAGCTCTTCGTACAAACTTACCTGCATATCGATATCGATGGTAAGCGATATATCCTTCCCGTCCTCTACCGGCTTTTCAGCTAGGATTTCCGTAGCGCCATCCGGTTTCTTAATGCTGACCTTCACGCCTCTTTTCCCTTTAAGCTGCTCGTCAAATACTTCCTCAAGTCCTCTTTTTCCAATTACGTCATTGCTTGTGTAGCCTTTATCCTTAACCTTTTCCAGCTCTTCAGCTGTAATCGAACCGACATAGCCGATTAAATGGGCCGCCGCTTCATTATAAGGGTAAATTCTAGCCTCCACCTTTTTTGTTTGCACCGGTTCTAAAGCGATTAACTGAGCGATACGCTCCGTATCGTCCATCGATACGCTCTTTAACGGCACAAACAAATCCGGCTTCACCCAGCTGGCGTTAAGTGCTTTGTTGATTTGCTCAGGTGTCATTTTTAATAGGCTGGATAATTGCTGAATAACAGTCTCCTTTTGCCCCTCAAGCTTTCCAGGGACCACCCCAACCTCATATACTTGTCCATTTATAGCTAACCCATTTCCTGCCCGGTCAAGGATTTTCCCGCGCTTAGGCTTACTATTGCTGATTCCGATTTTGTCGCCATCCTTCAATTGCGGAAAAATATAGGTGGTATTCCAATCCACATACCAGTTTTTCTTCTTATCCCGTTCTTCTTTCTTCATCTTAGCAGTGTGTGTAAATTCGATGGGCCCGCCGATGCTGTCCATAGAGGCGGAAAAATCATATGTAATACGGTCTTGCTCCTTGTCCAACTCTTGTTCTTTCGGTTTTTTATAGTTAACCTTGAGGTCTGTAATTTGTAGGTCTTCGTAAATTTTTTGATAGCGATTGGTGAAGTCTTCCTTTGAGATTACCCCTTTGGAACCTTCTGTAAGGTAGTCATACATTTTATCAAATTTTTGCTCATTCCATAGCTTTATGTATGCGTCGAATCGATCCTGCGGTGTGGGCTCCTTGCTGCAGCCGGCTGCCACCATCGCAAAGAGAACGAGTGTCACAAGCAACCCTATTATTTTTTTCAAAAAAGATCCCCCCTTTCCCACCAGTTTACCATATTTATGCAAATATAACGTGGGCAAAAGCGCACAAAAAAAGAGGAAAGTAGATTCCCCTTTCCCCTTTGTTCAGTATTAAGAGTTTGATTTATCTGTTGACTCAGAAGATTCATCCTTTGATGGAGTTGACTCATCACTCGCAGGGTCCTCAATCATTTGTTGTTTTGGACTCTTCTTATTATCAGTATTTTCATCCGCTGTAGTTTCTTCCTGTAAGTCACTTACTGGTTTGTTAAAAAATTCAGTTGGATTTACTGGGATACCATCTTTACGGACTTCAAAATGTACATGTGTTCCAGCTTCTTCTTGGTACAAGCTTTGTCCAGCCATGGCAAGAACTTGTCCTTGCTTTACTTTATCGCCAACCTTGACCTTAATATCTTTCACCGACTGATATTTTGTTATAATACCTTTATCGTGTTCGATTTCGATGACATTCCCAAGGAGAGCATCTTCTTCGACTCTAGTAACTTTCCCGCTTAGGGCAGATACGACATCGAAAGTTTCGCCATCTTTGGATGTGAAGTCAATACCAGTATGCGGCTCATAATTATTGTTGTAAACTACTATTGCCGCTTCTTGTTTTTCTTGACTTGCATTGTCATCATAGAATTCCATTTTAACAGTTGCTTCCAATGGATTCTTTACTGGCATTTTCAGGTTTTCTAAACTTGAGTTAACCTCAAGTGCTGGAGCATCGTTCTTTTTACCTGTTAGGTCAGAAGACTCGTAATCATACTTGTCTGTTGCATTGTCACTGCCTTGGAACCAAAGAACACCTGTCAAAATGATTGCTGCACTTGCAATATAAATGGCTGGAAATACCCAACGCTTTTTGAAAAAGCGTTTTACGCTGGAACCTTGAGAAGATCGCTTGTTTTCTTCCTCTCTCATTTTCATCACCTCAGCAATCATTCTGAACAGATAAGTAGAATTATATACACTAGTAAAAAAATTTTTTCCACTTATTTTTTGAAAGTACTGAAGTTTTTATGCATTTTTGTTGAAAATTTATTTTTTTGGAGGAACATTTTTATGAAAGTTTTCAAATGGATCTTGCGAATCCTGCCTTTACTCTATATGGGGGCCATCTGGATTATGTCGAGTCTCCCATCCAATCACTTTGTCGAACTCCCCGATTCCACGCTCGATCGGAGTATCAAAGAATCCCTGCATTTAATAGAGTTCGCCATTCTATATGTATTACTCGTTTTGGCCTTCCTCACACGCAAGGCTCCGTTCACAATGGTACTAAACGTGTTCTGTGCCGTCCTGGCAGGTCTTTACGGACTAACAGACGAGATTCACCAATCCTTCTATACTTACCGCTCCGCGTCCTGGTTTGACCTCGTCAAAGACGTCACCGGGATCCTCGTATGTTTTTATTTTATTCGGGGCGCACTGTTTAAAGGTCGATTTACGAGGTTAGGGAAGGTGCTAGGATTCGTGAGGAAATGGTAGCCACTGCGAAGCTTGTGCGGTGGTTTTTTATTGGTGGTAAATTTTGAACTTGAATTTACCTGTACTATTTAGGTTTATTGAATTTAAATAATGGTGGGCCATTTTCGGTGAATTTAGTTGTAAAAATCTTCGTGCCTCAGCGTTGGTAATAGTAGGGCTTATGAGATGAAAATAATCATGAAGTGTGTCATTGAAGGCTGTTTTTGATTGGATTCGACACTTTGAACATCTCCATGTACCCGCATTATATGTCATCGGTAAATGTTTGCAATCCGGGCAGTGAACGCCTGTGAGGATCTCTTTACGTGTGACATGATATTTTTCGAGGAGATCGAAATTTTCAGGTGTGTGGCTGGTTAATAGAAGTTTGTTTATTTTTCGCAGTTCTTTTTCATCTAGCAATTCTATTTTATAATCATTGGTAATTTGGTCAATTCTCTCTAGCAAATATTCACTATTACAAGCATTCCACTTGTATTTATTGTCCTCACCTATAATGATATTGGATTTTTCATTACTGTTGACAAATAGGTATTGGATCGGAATCCCCTGAACATTATGCAGCTTAAGCCATTCTCTCAGTTTAAATGCTTGTAACCTTGCTTGAAAAATAGGATTCTTCGTTCTCTCCATTTTTCCATTTACATCGATGGTCGTTTGATGGAGGACCTTTTCAAAGTGCCAATCTCTTGCCCAATTTTTCACTTCCAGCACAAGTGCAAAGTAGGCACAGAGAATGAGGATATCTATTTGGAAGAAATATTTGCCGTGGTAAAAACGAAGATCGTGATAAATTCGGTAATTAAGGTCTGCAATCGGTTCTAAATGAAAATTCATTACCGACTCCTCGCCTAGGAATCCCGTCATTCGATTATTATACTCCGTCACCACATCATATTTGACCAAGTGATTCTCACTTAGCCTCCTTATTAAAGCTTGATACTTTGCAATACTTGGCGGCAGCACACATGGTTTTGCTATCATTCCCACCCATCCTTTCTTTTTTACAGTATTTCTTCTCTTCCATCGGTGAATCCTTTAAAAAAGTTGTTACAGAAATAAGTAGTTTTTTCTAACCTGCCAAATTATGTTCTTCTCCTGCAGATATTATTCGCTTTCCTGCCTATTCTCCTTTTTACCTGCATATACCCTTTGTTTATCTGCCTAACTAATACCATACACCAGAATGTAGCTGAAAAAGCCAGGCTGCGGCCTGGCTTAGGCATTTGGATTTCCTATATATGGGTATTGGACTCAAAAATACTGTTAGATACTTAATCGAGGTGTTATTTTTTAAATACCTTTTTTATATAAAATCCTGTACCTGCCAAAATGATTCCTCCACCTGCGAATTTCACTCGCTTACCTGCCTAGATTCCTTTTTACCTGCATATACCCTTTGTTTATCTGCCTAACTAATTCCACACACCAGAATGTAACTGAAAAAGCCAGGCTGCAGACTGGTATAGGTATTTGAATTTCCTATATATGGATATTAGACCTTGAATTAAGCTTGGATTCGGAATCGAGGTGTTATTTTTTAATTACCATTTTTATATAAAATCCTCTACCCGCCAAAATGATTCCTCCACCTGCGAATTTCACTCGCTTACCTGCCTAGATTCCTTTTTACCTGCATATACCCTTTGTTTATCTGCCTAACTAATTCTACACACCAGAATGTAGCTGAAAAAGCCAGGCTGCGGCCTGGCTCAGGCATCAGAATCCCCTATATATGGATATCAGACACTGAATTAAGCGTGGATTCGGAATCGAGGTATGATTTTTTAATTACCTTTTTTCTAAAAAAACCTCTACCTGCCAAAATGATTCCTCCACCTGCTATTTTTATTCGCTTACCTGCCTAGATTCCATTGTACCTGCATAAACCCTTTGTTTATCTGCCTAACTAATTCCCCACCGCCTCATGCACAGCAAAAGAGCCAGGCATTGCCTAGCTCCACCATTTATTTCTTCGCCGTAATCGTAGCAAGCATTGTATCCGCACTTGTCACTTCGACTCCCTGATAATAGTGCTTCACGATCTCCTGATAGTCCTTCCCTGCGGCGGCCATGCCGTTTGCGCCGTATTGGCTCATGCCGACGCCGTGTCCGAAGCCGCGGGTCGTAATCACGATGCTGCTTCCTTTCCGCTCCCATTCAAAGTCAGACGACCGTAAATCTAATTTTTCACGGATTTGTTTTCCGGTTAGGACCTTGCCGTTGAAATCCACTTTGGCGACACGCTTGCCTGCGGTGCGCTCAACAATTTTTCCAATCGTCCCGCTCGATCCAACCTTCACTCCTAGTGCGGATTCAAATTGTTTGACGGTCACTTCTTTAACAGAATTAAACTTTGGGGAATTTTTGTCCCATGGACTTGATACACTTCGCAAATAAGGCATTTCATTTGGCCAGTAGTCCTCGGAGTTTTCGGTGTAGCCATTGCTGGTGGAGAAGAAGGAGGCGTCGATGGCCTGACCGTCATACGTCAAAATCTGTCCGCTCGTGTCCCGAACCGCAGATAGTATTTTTGCGTAGTTTGATTCAAACTCCATCCCCCAATTATTTCTCATTTGCTCCTCACTCAAATACACCTGATGGAGCTGGGTGTCCGTTACCTGTGCGCCTTCAGGAACGCCGATGCCATCTTTGCTCAGCATTTTTTTAACAATATACGTTCGAGCTGTCAACGCTTGTGCCTTCAAGGCTTCCTCCTTGAATTCAACAGGCATTTCAGCTGCTACCACCCCGACAAGGTATTCTTCTAATGGAACGTTATCAATTTGTCCTGCCGATGTGCGATAAACCGCCACTTCAACGGAGGAGTCTTTTGATGGATTGTCTGCAGTTTCGGAATTTGGGGCTTTGTTGGATAGGTCTTCACCTAATTTGCCGCTTGCTTTCCCATCCCCGAACGGTAGCACTAGGATCGCTGGAATGATTAATGTGAGGGCAAATAAGAATGACGCTAGTAGGATGAGTGGTTTGAATTTTTTCATGTAGGAGCCTCCAATTATGAAATTTACGCACCCCATTCTTGGGCGCTTTCTCATTCCATCATATGGAGGCGGACAAGCATTTATGACAAAAAATAAATGACTGAATTTTCTAAAAACAGCATATAATAAAAAACCGAAGAATGCATCCTCAGCAAGGATACCCTCTTCGGTTGATTATTTTTTATAAAATTACGCGTTTAAATCCGTAATATAACTTTCGACTTCTGGGAAAACTTCATCTGCTTCCTTCACGCGCTCGATATCTGCGCCTAAAGAAGCTAATTTTCCATGGAAGTTTACATATCCACGGTCTAAATGCTTTAATTCCGTTACGCGTGTGTTACCTTCAGAAACCAAGCCTGTTAAAATCAGAGCTGCTGCTGCACGAAGATCTGTAGCAGATACTTCTGCGCCTTGTAAGTTAGAAGGACCATTTAAAATAACAGAACGGCCTTCAATCTTAATGTCAGCATTCATCCGGCGGAATTCCTCAACATGCATGAAGCGGTTTTCGAAGACCGTTTCGGTAATCATTGATGTACCATCCGCACGAAGCAGAAGAGCCATCATTTGTGATTGCATATCCGTTGGGAATCCAGGATGCGGCATCGTTTTAATATCAACAGCCTTAAGCTTATCAGGACCGATGACACGAACGCCATCACCTTCTTCAATAATCGTAACGCCCATCTCTTCCATTTTTGCAATTAAAGAAGAGAGATGTTCAGGGACAGCACCTTGTACCAATACATTTCCGCCCGTAATCGCACTAGCAACCATAAAGGTTCCCGCTTCGATTCGGTCTGGGATGATGTTGTGGTCCGCGCCAAACAGTACATCGACACCTTCAATACGAAGAGTGCCCGTGCCTGCGCCTCGGACATTACCGCCCATTTTGTTCAAGAAGTTTGCAAGGTCAACGATTTCTGGTTCCTTTGCTACGTTTTCAATGATTGTCGTACCTTTAGCAAGCGTTGCAGCCATCATGATATTTTCAGTGGCACCAACACTTGGGAAATCCAAGTAAATCTTTGCTCCCTTTAAGCGGCCTTCAACCTCCGCTTCGATAAATCCATTTCCTACTTTCACCTTCGCACCCATGGCTTCAAAGCCTTTAAGATGCTGGTCAATCGGTCTAGAACCAATCGCACAGCCGCCTGGCAGAGCCACACGTGCACGGCCATTGCGTGCGAGGAGCGATCCCATCACGAGGACAGATGCGCGCATCTTGCGAACGTATTCGAATGGCGCTTCTTCTTTCAACACTCTAGATGCATCAACGACAACTGTATTATTGTCAAAGGCAACCTCTGCATTCAAGTTGCGCAATACTTCATTAATTGTGTATACATCGGAGAGTGTAGGTACATCACGAATTACACTTTTTCCGTCACTTGCTAATAATGTGGCAGCGAGTACAGGCAGGACCGCATTTTTTGCGCCTTCTACTTTAACCGATCCGTTTAGCCTTTGTCCGCCGCGGACGATGATCTTTTCCAAGAGTATTCCCCTCCGCGTCCATTTTCTCTATATTAATATTCAATCGTAATGATTGGTGTGCCAACTACTATGGTAGTCTTTGTGCCCAATCCTTCGGAGCGTATCCCAATTTGTAAATTCATGTCACCAGCTATGGAGTCTGTAAACATTGGCGAATTCGCCGAAACAGACATGAAATTTTCCTCTTTTAACGCTTCGATTTCTGTTGCTTTAAAAATTTCCATAATATCATTTGCAATCGATGGTACAGACTTATCAATCTTATCACTGATACTACCCTTCATACTAGAGAAAATTGTTGGATTTCCTCGAAATATGTCAGATTGCCTATTTTTAAATTGATTCTTCGTGAAAAAGGACTCCATCTCCTCGTTCCACGCTTTACCGCTGACCCTATATACTATATACGCATCTACAGGTTGTTTTGTGTGGGTTGCCATAATTTGAAGCATTTCTGTGTGGTGTTTAGAAGTCGGAGATACTGCTGTTACTTCCCATTTGTCATTGGTCGCGCTACGAGACCAATCCCAATCAGGAAACTTTTGCTGAAGCTCCTTCACATATTCCTGCACTTCATTCTCAGTATTCAGGTCAACCAAATGCTCCCTTGCATAAAACGACCATTCTTCGAGCAAAATATCTTCTGTTTGAAAAGCGTCGGCGATTTTTATTAATTCGAGTTCACCGCTAGCTTCCGTCATCCGGCTGCCAAGGACCGCCATCAAACCAACTATCATCAACATACCTATGCTAAAAAGGACCTTTTTTCTCTTCATCTCTACTCTCCCCCTTACTACCATTGTTACCAAGGAGAGCAAGAGCATACTTGGGAAATGTCGTCACTTTTTGACAAGCTTTTTGAATCCGAAGATCTTTCCTTTGAAAAATTACCTATTTCCTGCGTTAGAATAGCTTTCGTTTTTGCATGAGGTTCTTCACATTGATGTAATTCCGCTTTTTGCGCTAACTCTATATCTAAGCTGTGAGCTTTGTTTATTTTTTCACACAAAGAGAATTGTACTCAATTTCTCCTGAAAAAGATACATGTACGAAGACCTAAATTTTTACCAGTTGTATGTATTGTAAAATCAATGGCAGCTGTCTAGACCATTGAAGGTAGTCTAGGAAAAAATTACTAACAGATGATCCAATAACAATAGCCAACAATATATAAAGCAATCTTGCTTGAAAAACATGGCTGGGTTTTAACAGCTTGTCTAAGCGGATCGACTGCAGCGCCCACCACGCCAACGCAATAAACACCAGATGCGAGACAATACTCAGCAAAGCAATCTGTCCAAAATTCTCCATCATACCCCTCCTTTTGGTGTTTGGTGCCTGTCACCATTTATGCAATAAACTTCTTTTATGCATGATTTTTTGCATAAAAGAGTTGCATAAAAGAAGTGCATACCATACTGACGGATGAAAGTCTGAAAGGTTTCGTTTTATTATAGCAAATTTTTAACGCATTAACTGCCTAAACACTGGTTATGTGGGAACAATCAGTGTTTAGGCAGTTAATAGGTGTATATAAATGTTAGATTCCATTCCAAATCCTGCTGATTCTTAACGGAACGAAAACTCTGTCCCCGTGTATCTCCTTATGAATAATTGGTTTTTTAAAATATTGCATGAATGACTCGCTCTCCCTAATACGGTGCCTTGCTCGTTTACGCATACCTTTCAATTCTTCTATACTTTGACTAGTCTTTTTCATGATTCCTTCACCTCATTCTTTTTTAGTTCCCTAGATTAAGCCGATTTAGATGCGATGACAATGACTCTTCCATGATCCATTTGTTCTTCACAAAGCTCCGAAGCATGCGCTGATAACCCCAATGACTCTAACTTCGATCGCAGTTCATCCCCCCTGGAACGAAATACGTTGGCAATCGATTCAAAGACCCCCTGCTCACCTACACCAATAGCGCTTATTTCCAGTGCATCTGTAAGATGTTCGGAACGGTCTTTGTCATGTGCGAATAAATAAATTTCGTCCTTGGTAAATCCCTGTCTCTGAAATTGAGCGATTTCCCTTCTTGCTTCGACTCCGTTTTCTACTATTCTTAAAGTTTCCATTTTCATTCCTCCTCAAGCGGTATAGTCAGCTGCTGTGTCAGCTTGTACCAGTTATATATCCTCTCTTTCAATAAACGAAACCTTTTTTTTAAAAAAGTTTAAGTGAACAGATAATGGGGTATTTACCCTTTAGTTATTTTAATGGCTGTGTTAAAGGAGACTGTTGATTTTTGGCACCAGTTGATTGGAGCGGAAGGCGCTTGACTCCTGCGGGATGAACGAGCTGAGTGAGACCCCGCAGGAGCGAAGCTGCGAGGAGGCTCACGGGCGAGCCCGCGGAAAGCATAGCGCCTGGAGCGTAAATCAACATCCAAGTTTAAAACAGCCATTATTAAAAAGAATACTTGGGAGGTTTGAAATGAAGAAAAGAGCAGAGTTAATTACAAAGATTAGTTTGTTAAAACAAAAAATTGATCAGTGTCTGGATAATCGGGACCGGGAAGGATTTATTCAATTATCTTATGAATTAAAAGTTTGCCAGCGTTATTTAGGAACACTAATGAAGCACCAAGAGAACTCCTTCATAGAACGTCTGGATCAAAATCGTGACAAATTTTTTCATTTATAAGTTTCGAAGCTGAAATTGGCGGGTATGTACTAACCATACTCACGAAAAAACGAAAAAGGAGAGATTTTCATGGGATTTATTTGGTCATTAATTATTGGAGGAGTTATCGGCTGGTTGGCTGGGCTGATTCTGGGGCGTGATGTTCCAGGCGGAGTTATTGGAAATGTCATAGCAGGTTTTATCGGGGCCTGGATTGGTTCACTTGTAGGCGGATGGGGACCTGTAATTGGGGGATTTTACGTTTTACCCGCACTCCTCGGCGCCATCGTCTTTGTACTTATCCTAAGCCTTGTGCTCCGAACGATTCGACGAAACGCATAATATAGAAAGAAGTGAAGACTGCAAATTCCTGCAGTCTTCCTTTTTTATATTCTCAAAAGGGCATCTGCGGGAGTGCAGATGCCTAGTAACTGTGTTAAAGGACACCCGAGAACAGCCGGGCAAAGGATTCCTTCCATTTAACACCTAGATTTCTTTTGTAAAAGGCAACCGGCCGGACCCGGCTGCATTCTTTAAGATCCTCTTCAAAATGAACAACAAGGTCGTTAATGCTGTCGGTGCCTGTTAAAAACAAATTCACCTCAAAATTCAAATGAAAACTGCGCAGGTCCAAATTTGCCGTTCCAATCGAGGCGATGTCACCATCGACTATCATTACTTTTTTATGTAGGAAGCCTTTTTGGTAGGTGTAGAGCTCTATTCCCGCACGAAGAAGTTCTGAAAAATAGGATTGAGTGGCATATTGGGTGAGAAAACCGTCATTGCTCTCGGGCACCATTAGCCTGACCTGAATGCCTTTTTTCGCAGCCACCCGCAGTGCGGTCATAATGGCCTGATTGGGAATAAAGTACGGAGTCGCAATCCATATCGATTCTGTCGCACAGGTAATCAGCGCATAAAAGTGATCACCCATGTCACGGGTTTCCGGTCCAGTAGCGACCACGTGAACGAGACCATCCCCTTTCACCGGCACACCCTTGAGATAGCGGGGATTTTCAAACAGCTTTTCACCACAGACATACTTCCAATCTACTAAAAAAACTGCATGCAGTGTCTGGACCGCTTCTCCTTCCAGCAAAACATGCGTATCGCACCAAAAACCAATCTTGTTATCCTCCCCAAGATATTCGACTCCCACATTCAGCCCGCCGACAAATCCAATTTTTCCATCAATGACAATAATCTTTCGATGATTACGGAAATTAAACTTTTGCGTAAACCATCCGGATTTGAGCGGTAGAAAAGGGTGAAGCTGAATCCCGGAGTCCGCCATTTTCCTTTTATCCTGTTCGGAAAGGGAGTAACTTCCGAAATCATCGTAAATCAGCCTGACCTCCACTCCTTCCTTTACTTTATCGCCCAAGATTTCCATCAGTTCCTGCCCCAGTCGGTCATAGCGAAAAATATAATACTCTAAATGAATAAAGTCCTTCGCTTCCTTCAACCGCTGTTTCATCTCCTGAAAGGTTTCTTCCCCGTTTTTTAAAATTTGGGTCCTCGTATTCTGGTTTTGATTCGTTAAGGTCACCCGTTCGAGATAACCGATAAACCCGCGCTGATGTTCATTGAGCTCAGGCGGCACCTCAACAGGCCGCTTTTTTTTACCGAGTGCCTCGAACAACTCACGGTCACTAGTGCGCTTGCTTTTAAAAAGCTCCCCATTATATAACAATTGTCCTGAATACACATAAAAAATATAGCCTGCCACCGGTACTAAAATTAACAGAACGGTCCATAAAAGAGTTCTCGGAACGGAACGATTTTGAAGCCATAACCCTGCTAAACTGTATAGAATGATACCTGCATACAAACTAAACCCAAATGCTTTCCACCCAAAAGGGAATCTTGTAAAAAGAACCATCCAGCAGCAGAAAAACATCATTATCACAAAGAATATTTCGATTCTTATTTTCATCCTGTTCCCTCACAGTCTTTTTAAAGAGATATACCCTTTCAACAACCCTATCAAACATAAAAAAATGCCTGACTCAGAGTCAGACATCTGCTTTTTTTCGATAAATTTTTTCACTTGAATTAAATTCTGCGTATTTTATACCCTTTGGCATTCCTAGAATCGATTCTTTACTTCCCAGTCCAATGAATCCTCCGTCCGCCAGGCTGTCATAGAAAAGGCTATGAACCTGCTGCTGCAGGGTATTATCAAAGTAAATCATCACATTGCGGCATAGGATCACATGAAATTCATTAAACGAGCTGTCACTCACCAAATTGTGCTGCGCAAAGGTTAGATTCTCGTTCAAGCTTGGTGAAAAATAAGCGAACTGATGGTCCGTGTTATAGTACTCGGAAAACGCCATTTTTCCTCCCGCTTTCAAATAATTTTTCGTATATTGCTGCATCTTTTTTAGCGGAAACGCTCCCTTTTGCGCAGCCATCAGCGCTTTTTCATTCATATCTGTAGCGTAAATTCTCGTTTTCCCATAGAGGCCCTCCTCCTGCATAAGGATTGCCATGGAATAAACCTCCTCGCCCGTTGCGCAGCCCGCATGCCAAATCCGAATCTCAGGAAGCTCCCGAAGCAAAGGCACCACTTCGTTCCGAAAGGCTACAAAAAAGGGAGGATCTCGGTACATTTCCGTCATCCGGATGGAAAAATCATTCAACAGCCGCTCCAAAACCCCTGGTTCGTGGAGTACTTTTTCCAATAAAGCCGTAATCGTTGGAAGCCTCTCCGCCTTCATCCGGTTTAAAATCCTCCTGCCAATCGAACCCCTGACATAGCCCCTGAAGTCATAGCCATACAGTTGATACAAGCCCTCGAGCAGCAAGTTGATTTCAATTTCCTGAAGTTCATTGGGCTCTAGCAAATTGGTGTCTGTTACAATCTGTTTCACTCTTCATTCACCTGCTGTGTCAGCCATACCCGCATTAACGAGAATAACTGATTGATATTTAAGGGTTTCATAATATAATCAGAAGCCCCTGCCTCCATGCACTTGTCACGTTCACCTTTCATTGCCTTGGCCGTCAGCGCAATAATTGGCAGTCTTTCCATCTCCAAGTCCTGCCGGATGACCTTCATCGCATCATAGCCCCCCATTACCGGCATCATGATATCCATAAAAACGAGGTCAACATCTGCTTGCTCCTGTAGAAATTCAATCGCCCGTTTGCCATTCTCTGCCACTTGAACCTTCACACCCTTTTTCTCAAGTGCGGTTACAAGTGCAAATACATTCCGGCGGTCATCTTCAACCAACAGCACCTTCTTCCCTTTAAACAACTGGTCATCAGTGGCCTCTGCTTCTATTACCTCGACTGTTTCTGTTTCTTCGTTAATCGGCTGCTGGTCCTCGGCCAACTCGCTCACACTAACTGCTACTTCATCTAGCGCTAGTTGTTCAAGCTGTAGAGAATATTCAGCTGCCTCCAGTCTTCCAGGGATATACAGCGTAAATGTACTTCCTTTTTCCGGCTCGCTTTGAACCGTAATCGCACCGCCAAGTAAACGGGTAAATTCACGGCATATCGATAATCCTAAACCAGTCCCGCCATATTGCCGGTTGGTTGTACCATCCACCTGTTGGAAGGCATTGAAGATAATTTCCTGCTTCTCCGGCGCGATTCCAATCCCTGTATCGCTTACCGATATGGCCAGTACCATTTCCTCCTCATCCAGTCCAGGCAGTAGTTCCTCCACCTTTCCTCGTTCAGCCCGTTCAATTCTAACCTGTACAGAACCCTGTTCGGTAAACTTAAAGGCATTGGATAATAGATTCTTCCAAATCTGCTGTAGGCGATGCCCGTCTGTCGTAATCACAGAAGGTACATTTGAAGATGTATGCACCTCAAAGGTTAGATTCTTTTTGGCTGCAACGGGATCAAACATGCTTTTCATCATTTGTGGAATTTCTGTCACATTGACTTCATCCGTTAGAATTTCAATTTTCCCTGCTTCAATTTTTGATAAATCAAGAATATCATCAATCAGCCGCAGTAAATCACTTCCTGCCGTGTAGATAACCCGAGAGGATTCCTTCACTTCTGAACTGTCCATTTCCTCGTCATTTTCTATCAGCATTTGAGAGAGAATCAGAATACTATTTAATGGCGTGCGCAGTTCATGGGACATATTCGCTAGAAAGTCCGTCTTATACTGAGAGCTCATCTGCAGTTTCCTTGAATAGTCTTCCAGTTCATCCTTTGCCTTTTTCAAGTCAAACGCCCTTTGTTCAGCGAATTGCTTCTGTTCTTCTAAATATTCATTGGTAATCCGCAGCTGTTCCTGCTGCATTTGCAGCTCTTCCGATTGAGCTTGAAGTTCCTCTGATTGCGCCTGAAGTTCTTCGGTTAATACCTGAGACTCCCCGAGCAGCCTTTCCACTTCCATCCTTCCGGACACATTGGTAATGGCAGAACCGAACTTATCCTGAAGCAAATCCAACAAAGTAAGATGCTGAGACATAAACTGCTGAAACGCCGCAAACTCAACGACTGCTTCCACCCGGCCATCCACTAAAATCGGCGCAATCAAAAGATTACGTGGTGAAGAATCACCTAACCCCGATGTGACGTTAAAATGCTCCTCTGGCAGCTGATCAATCAGGAAAATTCTTTTATCCATAGCCGCCTGACCGATTAACCCTTCACCTAACCGGAAACTCACAGCAGCCCCTTCTTCCCCAGCAAGGGCATACCCGGCCTCCTTCACGTATCGAACTTCGCTGCCTTGATTCCTGCGCAGGTAGACGACGCCATAGACCGCATCAAGCATAGGAGCAAGCTTCGTGATAAAAGCATGCGTCAATTCTGTCAGATCCGTCATTCCCTGGTACATCGTCGAGATTTCCGCCATATTTTTCTGAATCCAATTCTGTTTCTCAAGATTGCTGAGAAGCTCGTTCATCGCTTCCGCAAGTTCGCGGGTTTCATCATGGGTGCTGACCTCAATTCTTGTGGAAAGGTCTACCTCTGTCTCTCTTGAATCTGTAACACCTTTAATTGTCCGGACTACCTGCTTAATCGTTTTGACAATCGAATTGGACAGGAATACAGCCGTTGCAATCGTAATCAACGTAACCACTATGATAAGGCCATACAACGTGATTTTTAAATTGTTATTATCCTGATTTAGCTTCTCAACTCGCTCTTTTGTCAGGTTCTTCTGATGTTCAAGGAAGGAATCAAAATGCGCCCGGAGTTCATCTGTCATCTTTTTGCCTTTGTTATTTTTAAAAAAGTCGTCCAAAGCAGTTTGGTTATTACTCTTTTTTTGATTAACCGCATATTCTGCAGAACTGCTGATATAGTTGATAATCAGCGGTTTTATTTCTTCTAAGTTTCGCTGCTGCGACCCGTTATTCGCAAGCAGGGAGTGAAGTTTGTTGAAGGAATCGAGCCAGTTCCGGCTGGATGTATTGTAGGGCTCGAGGTACTCCTCATTGCCGGTTATCACATACCCTCTCATGCCCGTTTCCATATCGAGAACATTTTTTTGAATCTGACTGGCCAAATTGTGGACCTCGATATCATGCTGCGTGACGAAATCGACCTCTTCCTGCATGGCTGACATCCGATTCATGACCATCAGCAGGGAGACCACTAAGCAAACCAAAATGAATACATAGCCTGTAATAATTTTCGTGTGAATGTTGAAATGTAATCCCTTCATTCTCAGCTTTCCCCTTTGTAAAAAAATAGATGTTTCTATCATATCGTTTCTAGCAATCTCACCCAATGGGAATTTGGTCCCAACCTTATGAAGGACATTTCTCCAATCCGTTTGGCACGATTTGTCCTTCATCAAACCTATGAACGGAATATCTACTTATCCTAGGAGGAAAATTTTATAGTTTCAAAACTAGTAAAACGGGTATATAAAAAGTACACCACAAAATCGAGGAGGTTATAACAATGGCAACAACTACAAAAACGAAAACAAAAAACAAATCCCTAACCGAGGCTCTCAACAGGCAGGTGGCGAACTTTTCCGTTCTTCATATGAAGCTGCACCATTTCCACTGGTATGTAAAGGGCGAGAACTTTTTCACTCTGCACGTCAAATTTGAGGAACTTTACAAAGAAGCAGCCTTACATCTTGATAACATTGCGGAAAGAATGCTGTCGCAACGGGCATTACCGGTGGCAACCCTTACGGAGACCCTAGAACTCACCTCACTAAAGGAAGCAACAGGTGATGAAAATGCCCAGCAAATGGTCCAAACACTGGCGGATGATTTTGAGATGATTTGTACCGAGCTGACAGAAGGGATCTCGCTTGCCGAGGAAGATGATGATCAGCCGACAGCCGATATGCTCGTTCACATCCGTACCTCATTAGAAAAGCACAGATGGATGTTTGAAGCCTATCTAGGTGAGTAATAGCCACTCAAATTGGGGTGTCAGCCAAAAAGCTGACACCCTTCTATCAGGAGGCATTTGTAGAAATCAAGACGAGACACATATCGTCTTTTGGAGGATTGACGAGCTCCCAGCCTGGCTCAAGTTGATGAAGTAACGCCGCAGGGTCTTGCATATCCTCCGCCTGCAAAGCGCCAATCAATTTATCACTTGCATCCTCATATTTCTCCTCCAGCCATTCGGATAACCCATCGGTAAACATCAGAATCCGCGCAGATTCTCGATAAGGAATGACCCCTTTAGTGACTTCAATCTCCTCAAAAAAACCAAGAGCGCATGACCCTTCTGTTAACAGTTTCACTTCCTGATCCACAATCGCAATCCCCGCAGGGTGACCTGCATTGACGTATTCGATGGTTTGTTTTTTCGTATCGAGGACAAAGTAAATCGCCGTAAAATAGTAATTCATTAAACTATCAGGGTTATGAAGCTGATTCATTCGCCTGTTCAATTCCAACATAACCTTTTCCGGATCAACGATTCCCGTAATTGTATCTTTTAAAGCGGAATAGATGTACATCCCGACAAGAGAGGATGAGATTCCATGACCCATCATATCGAGCAAAATTACGCCATACTGGTTGTGACTAATCTGATACCAGGCATAGAAATCGCCGGCAAGCTCAAAGGTGGGCCTGTACACGGAGGAAATGCAGACATCCTTTTCCTTAAGAGGGCTGCTGAGCATACTCCTTTGCACCTGCCTAGCCAGATCAAGTTCATATTGAATTCGCCTGTCCCGCTCTTTCCGCAAATCTTTTTCCTGCTTTAATCGCAGAACGGAACGAATCCGGGCAAGGAGTTCCACTTTATTAATCGGTTTTAGCACATAATCAAGGGCTCCCGCATCCATTGCCTCAGCCATTTTATTGGAATCTCCCATCGCCGTAACAAAAATAATCGGCAGGTCTGAGAACCTTTCATTGGCCAGTACCGTCCTGCAGGCTTCAATTCCATCAATTTCCGGCATCATCATATCCATTAAAATTAAGTCTACCGGTACTTCACTCGGGTTCGGTGCATCAAGCTGTAAATACTGGTATAACTCCCCTGAAGATGACAGCATAAGCAACCTATTATAGCCAGCTTTTCTTAGGATTTTCTCGACAATTATTAGGTTTGTTTTATTATCATCAACAACGACAATCTTCATTGGCATTTGGCTTCCCCCCTATTGCAAAAGCTGAGCCTGACCCTGTGCATGTCCATTTTTGAGTCAGGCATCTGTTTTACGTTTTCCAGTCTTGATAGTTATTACGGGCAAGCGCCTTACGCAATTTCTCGATCGCCTTTTTTTGCATACGAGAAACATGCATTTGCGAAATTCCTAACAGCTCCCCCACTTCACGCTGGCTTTTGTTTTCGATAAAGGTCCACTGAATAATTTGCTTCTCCCTCTCGTTCAACACATGAAGGGCGCTGCCGAGCAGCAGCTTCTGGTCGATTTTTTCATATCCTTTATCTTCTGACCCAATCACATCTAACGCAGTAACCCCGCTGCCATCGGAACTGGTTTCAATTGTTTGGTCCACGGAGGCTGTTTGATACCCTTTTCCTAATTCCATTGTTTCCAGTACTTCCTCTTCCGAAATCCCTAAATGCTCAGCGATTTCATGTATCTTAGGTGAGCGTTGATAGCGGTTCGTCAGCTCATCCACGGCTCCATTCAATTTGGGCCATGTTTCTTTAATCCGCCTTGGCACATGCACATCCCACGTCTTGTCCCTTAAAAATCGTTTAATTTCACCAATCACCATCGGAACTAAATAGGCTTCGAATGGATTCCCGGTACTGGGGTCGAACCGTCGGATACTGGATAATAATCCAATCATCCCTACCTGCACAATATCCTCATGCAAATTCCTGCCTTTTGAATATTTTCTCGCAATACTCCCAATCAGATTGGTGTACTGTTTAACTAACTGGGTTTGGGCGGCCTCACTCTCGTTCTCCTGAAAATCCAGGATCAATGAATAGATTTCTTCCTTAGTTCGTTTCACGGTCTGAGGTAGCTTTGTCATGATTTTCACGCTCCTCGCCTAGATACTTCACCATGAAGACACTTACTCCCGAAGTATTCGAAACACGGACTTCATCCATGAGCGTTTCAATCAGATACAAACCTAACCCTCCCTCTGCCAGTTGATCCACTGTACTGGATTCTGTATATGGGCCCAGTTCTGCTTTTTTCTGTAAAAAATTAAAGCTTTGACCGCTGTCCGCAACCATCGTTTCTAACTTATCCTCGTAAATACCGAAGCCGACAATGACCTCTCCGCCTTCCTCTTCCGGATAGGCATGCTGCACCGCGTTTGTGCAGGCTTCACTTACAGCAATTTTAATATCCTCAATTTGCTCATATGTATAACCCATGGTGCTGGCAATTCCTGAAATCGTTAATCGAATAACACCCACATACTCCGGTTTGGCTGGAATCTTCATTTCAATATAATCCATCACGTGTTTCATCGTCCCCCATCCTCTGTAATGTTCATAATGTTACTCAAACCAGTAATTTTAAATAGCCGCTTTAAGGTGCCTGATAACTCAACTAGCTTTAGTTCTCCGTCATTCTTGTTCAGTTGCTTGAACAATCCTACAAACACTCCAAGTCCGGTGCTGTCCATGTACGAGACATCCTTTAGATTCACCGTAATCACTTTATTTTTACCCTCCGTAAGAGGCAGCAGTTCCTCACGAAGCTTCGGCGCTGTATACGCATCGATTTCTCCAGTTATACTCACCAGTATTTCCTTCTCATTCTGATGTTTCTCTATATTTACCTTCATGTCATCACCTCTTGAAAATAGTTAATGGTTACATACCCTTTCTACTAGAAAGCTAAACCTATTTTTTAAAAAAATAATTTCCTAGCATTATACCAAAATTAGGAAGATTTTCGAATAGTACTAAATTCCCAGTGGAATTGTATTAATTAAGAAAAAGGCTTGCACGCATTTGTGCAAGCCTCTTATCTATAGAAAAGGTAGTGAATGGTAGATTAAGAATCAGTTACGATTTTGATCGTTACTTTTATTCTGCGACTCCGATGGGGGGTCTTGAAATTGTTTATCACCATTCTTGGAAATCGAATCACCATATCTCTGCCTGTCAGTCTCTTGTTTAACATTTTCACCGCTTAGAAAGGCTGGATTATTTTGCCCATTCTGCTGCGAAAGCTCTCTTAAATCCTCGACAATCTCGTCGCCAGGGAATTCTTGCTTCATCGAAGGATCTTCACCATCGGTATATCCTGTTCGTCTTTTTTCGTTAATATCGTAACTTTTGTTCATTTCGTTTTCTTCCTTACGTTCCATATCCTTGTCATCAACATAATTTTTATTCATGATTTGTTTCCTCCTTTTATTTTTTCAGATTGCTGTTTTTCATTCCTGCTGGTTTTACCGAACAATGCAACCACATACTTCAACCACCCTCCTTCTATGCTATCTTGATTTAATAGGTTAGCTAGTTTCTAACCTTGATAGTGTTATACCCGATTGTACTAGGTTCAAACCTTTTTCAATGAAAAAATGAACCTTTCTTTTTCCCTTTTAATAGATCTCCTGTCCAGCCCTTTGTTTTTAAATAGCCATAGAGTAGAGCTGTGGACAAGACAATCGAAATAATCGAAACCAGGTACCCATACCTCCACTCAAGCTCAGGCATATGTTTAAAATTCATTCCCCATAGCGCCCCTAAAGCCATAATCGGGGTAAAAATAATTGTCAGGACCGTTAAGGTTTTCATAATTTCATTTCCCCGATGAGAGGAGATGACCTCCTCTAAATGAATCATCGAGTCTAACTCCTGTTCATACTCCCTTAGCAACACCATCGCCCGATCGATCCGTTTGCACGTCCTTACAAAAATTTCGCTTGTTTTGACGGCAGGAAAATTAATTTCCTCTATCGCCATTTTCAGCTCCTGGAATGGAATCAATAGATTTTTACAAACCATCAGTTCATGCCTTTGGGCAAAGATATGTTCCAATATCTGCATTTCATTCCTGTTTTTCACACCCCACATTAGCTTATGGAGCGACTCCTCAAACTGGTCAATCTCATCCAGTAAGTCATTAACCAGTTCCCCCAGCAAAAATAAAAAGCCATCGACGGCATTCTCTGTCTTATTTAGCTGCCGAAGCATCACTTCTGGGGCCAGTTCTTTAAAAGAGGTAAACTCTAAATCAATCGTAAATAAGGTGTTAGAGGTTAGATAGAAATGAAAGATTCGACGATTTTCTTCCTCCTCCTCATCTTGTCTATAAATAAGAGACCCATTCACAACCCTTTCCCCATCTACCAACCCATGCACTTTCACAAAATTGGTTTGACTTTTTCGAACAGAAGTAAACCAGTCAGATATCATGGTCTCCTGTTCCCAGACTGTATTCAGCTCATTCTTGTTTAATTGAACCCATTTCCATTGATCAAAATTGATATTTCTCTCCAAACTATACCGCCTCCCAATCAATCCTTTTGATTCCCTAAAAAAAGGGAACCCAAACGTAAAAAAATGTTTACTAGAGAAAGAAAACGGGTATGTACAGAACAAGTCCAAATCTTAAGGAGGTTTTATTGATGAAAAAGGTCGCAAGTATGAGCTCGCTAGTAGCGGTAGGAATTGGAGCATCAGCTGCCGTATGGCTATCAAACAAACCGAACAGGATTAAAGCTGAGAGTGTGTTAAGAGACTGGAAACGCAAGGTGAAACCGACTGTATACGAAAAAGCCGAGCAGCTTCCGATTGAGAAGGGCGGCAACCCGCATCCACAGGATTTTGCCGATAACGAAATGGTGAGCGAGGGCGCACAGTATGCCGTTCAATTTTATAATGAGAAAATCCAATAATAGAGCAGTGGTTGGGGTCCTTGGACCCCAACTCTTTTTTATTTTCTCTTCGATAACCAATTCCTTTCAACATAAAAATGCCTTCCTTTCTCTCGGAAAGAAGACATTTTTTGTTACGAGTACATTTTATGACGATGAGTTTCCATGCACGCTTATCAGTTCATCCACGGTTTGAATCCGCTTATCTCCTCTTACATCTTCCTCCGGGGTCAAAAATGACGGATCCTCCTGAGGGCTAGCCATTTTCTCTTTATCCAGCTCTTTTTGCGCTTCTACCGTTCGTTTGGCATACGGCAGGGCTTTAAGCCTTTCATAGGAAATGGGTTCTCCTGTATCGACACAAACGCCATAAGATCCTGTGTTAATCCGCTCCAAAGCCTCATTCACTTCTTCGAGGAGATTGTTTGCTGTATCATGCAAAACCCTTTGTCTTTCTCGTTCTTCTAATTGTGTGGCACTATCCGCAAAATGATTATCATAACTTGTTAATTCTCCGTAATCCTCGAACG
The DNA here is from genome assembly GCF_023715415.1 of Neobacillus niacini. Taxonomy (GTDB): domain Bacteria; phylum Bacillota; class Bacilli; order Bacillales; family Cytobacillaceae; genus Neobacillus; species Neobacillus niacini_C. The sequence goes on along the minus strand of NZ_JAMBOB010000007.1, from coordinate 114,999 downwards.
ATAAAGGCTGACTGGCTTCTACCATTTGAATACTTTCTTCTTTAAGTTGTACTAATTTTTTCTTAAAATAGCTCAGCTCTTCTTTTGATAACATTTATTATTCCTCCCTTACTTCTTTCCTTTTATTTACCCATGAATGGTTAACTCTGAAACATTGTAATCGATCCAGTTGTTCCTGCTCGTTACCACCCTAGTTGATTCCTTTTTAAAAAATCGCATTTTTGTATGACTTCGTTTCATCCTTGTTTTCCCCCTTGATTATTTTTTCTTCTATTGATTTCTCTTTTCTCAGCTTCCATAGTCGATAGGTATGATGAGCAATCACCTTTATGACCGCATACATGGGAACCGCTATGATTAACCCCAGAACCCCTCCTATACGTCCTGCTGCAAGTAATAAGGATATAATCGTGAGCGGATGGATCTCTAACTTTTTCCCCATCACCTGTGGTGAAATAATGTGTCCTTCAATCTGTTGGACGACAATCATGACAATGAGGACTTTTACCACCATAATCGGTGAATCCATACACGCAATAATCATTGCAGGAGTAATCGCAAGGATTGGTCCGATAAATGGGATGACATTGGTAAACATTGCAAAAATCGCAAGAATAAGGGAGTAGTCAAGGTCAATAATCAAATAACCGATAAAAAGCATGATACCTATACAAAAACTAACAAGAATTTGGCCTTGGATATAAGAGCTGAGCGCCTCATCTAAATCTGCTAATATCCTTCGTCCATTTTTCTGCTGCTTGGCTGGCAATAAACGTAGAATATGCTGAGGCGCCTTTTCGCCTTCCTTTAACATGTAATAGAGAATAAACGGAACAGTCGCAAAGACCGTTACAATACTTGCGACTACCCCAATAATATTCATTAAATTTGTTCCAATAGTAGAGAGACTTGAAGAAACCGACTTTTTAATCGCTTTGGAAGCCTTGTCTAAATCAACACTGTCATTTTCTTGTAAATGATTGATCCATCTACTCTGTTGCAGTTCAGTCAATTTGTCCGGTATGTCCTCAATGAGTTGAGGTGCGGTATCAACGAAACTCTTCATTTGCTCTTTCAGAACGGGTCCGCCAAGAGAGATTAGTAATGCGATTAAAAGACCAGATACTAAATAAATCAGCAGAATAGATAGTGTTTTTGGAATATTTTTCAACTGAAGATAATTCACGAGTGGACGAAATAAGTAAAAGAGCACCCCGGCAAACAAGAAGGGAAAAAAGAGCGTTTGGACAAGTAAAAAGACAGGTCGAAAAATAAAATCAATTTTCATTGCTACAAAAATAATTAAAAAAATTAGCAAAAGGCCGTAACCAAATCGAAATGCCTTCGTTTGAAGCATATTCCTCAACTCCATTCATCAAAACCCTTTATGAATACATACCCGTTCCTTACCGAAGCTAATCCACTAAAAAGGTTATTTTTCCTTCGAAAAAGATTAAGACAACATATATCGGGTATTTACCTAGTAAGTCACTCGAACTGAACTGTTCGTTTATTTAGTAGAAAATGCAGTGATAAAAAGGTTGGGGCTCTTTTTGGCCCAGCCTATTATTGAATTCAGAGGTGAAAAAAATGAATCTATTCTTTCTACTCATCTATTTCATCATCATTACTACTGTCATCGAAATTTTTGTGATTCTCTTTCGGCTAACGGACCTCAAATTGGAGATTTCGAGGTTTCAGGTCATTTCATTGATGACAGGTACAGGTTTTACGACTGGAGAGTCTGAGCTGATTTTAGGTCACCCGGTTCGGAGGAAACTCGCTACTTTTCTAATCCTTTTTGGGGCCTTCTCACTTGCTGTTATCATTTCATCGATTAGTACTATTTTGTCAGAGGATCTTCGAACGAAAGATATTTTCTATGGTGCAGGCGGTGTACTGCTTGCTTTTGTCATTTTAAAGCTAAAGAGTGTGCAAACGAAATTATCCAAGCTATTTAAGCAAGACATGAAACAGAATATTGAACTTGGTGATCTGCCAATAAGAGATATCTTTATGTCCGAAAAACAAGACAAGCTGCTAAATCTTCATATCTATAAGGGATCTTCTCTCTTTCAAAAACAGATCAATCAAGTGATTCATGATCATGACCAGTTAGAGTTTGTTGTATTGTTTATCAAAAGAGGCGAATTAAAACTCAGAAGAAATATCTATCACACAAAAATACACGAAGGCGATCAGATTCTGTTATTCGGAGAAAAAAACGTCATTTCCAAGCTATTTAAAAACGACATTAAAATCATGGAGGAAAAACTTAAGAATACCCAACATACGCCGGTTAGCGAGCACCAATCATCACCATAAGTGCAGGTCCGACTAAAATCCCAAATCACTCCCTATATGGACATAAAAAGGCACACGTTATATTAAATGACGTGTGCCTTTGTTTGTTTTTCCATTTGCTTAGCTAACAATTTTTTTCACATCTAAATACAAAATATGGTAACCAACAGCCTCACGGACTTTGAACAGGTATCCATCGAATTTAGCCTCTGTCCCAATCGCAACATCAAAGTTTTGTGTAAGAAACCAGCCACCGATTGTATCGATTCTTTCACCGGTTATGTTTATGCCGAGTAAACTGTTAACATCCTCAATTAAGACTTTTCCATCCACTAAATAATGATTTTCCTTCACCTCTTGAATCTTTGCGACTTCGTCTGTATCAAATTCATCCCTTACCTCGCCAACAATTTCCTCAATGATATCCTCAACAGTCACTAACCCTGATGTCCCACCGTATTCATCGACGAGGATGGCCATTTGACTGCGTTCCTTCTGCATTCTCACCAATAAATCATGAATCGGAATGGTTTCAATTACTTTCATTACTGGCTTTATGAAGGAGCTTAGACTTATTTCTTCATGATGATTTATACCAATTACTTTTGACGTTAGGAACACTTTAACGTTTAGGAGACCGACGATGTTGTCTTTATCACCATCAATAATCGGATAACGCGAATAATTTTCTGTCCTTACTCTTTCCATCACCTCATGAATGGTGTCGTTAATCGAAAACGTGCTCATCTCCGTCCGCGGGACCATTATTTCTTTTGCAATCCGCTCATCAAATTCAAAAATATTGTTTACATAGGTTAGTTCACTTTGATTGATTTCACCCTTCTTATAGCTATCTGACAATAGCAACCGAAGCTCTTCTTCCGAATGAGCCAATTCTTTTTCAGATTCCGGCTTTAAGCCAAAGATTCCCACCAGCAGCCCGGCAGAACCATTTAGTGCCCAAATAAATGGCCGCATCACTTTGGTAAACCCTATGATGGGAGCGGCTAACAGAAGTGCTACCTTCTCAGCTTTATGAATGGCAAGTGTTTTGGGAGCTAACTCCCCGACTACAACATGCAGAAACGTAACGGAGGCAAAGGCAATGATAAAAGATAAAATATGTGAAATCGATTCATTCAGATTTAATGCCGAAAACAAGGGATGGATTAGTTTTTCCACTGTGGGTTCTCCTAACCACCCGAGTCCGAGCGCCGTAACTGTTATCCCCAGTTGACAGGCAGATAAGTATTCATCTAAGTGGTTTACCACCTTTCTAGCTGAAACCGCACCCTTTTTCCCTTCTGCAATCAATTGATCGATTCTAGATGGACGCACTTTCACAATCGCAAATTCTATCGCTACAAAAAAACCCGTTAGTGCGATTAAAAGGGCAATTAATAGTAGATTTAAAATAAGCATTGAGCGGTCTTCCTCCCTCTTATAAAAATAACAATCCGAAATCACCTAAATCCGGATTGTTATCGTTTCGTTTAGCCTAAACGAATCTCTTATTCTATTATTTTATTATCGATTTTATGGTCTAGCTTACGCAGATACTTGGAAGCAAAGTCTTTTCCTCCGAGACCGAATGCAAGTCCAAAAGCTAACGCTAATCCACCTAAGAGGAGAATAAATGCAGCATTAACGATGGAGTGCGCCACACCTAGTTGATCTAATGCCATAAAGATGGTTATCGTGAAAATGGCATATTTCGCAACAGCGGCGAGCGTTCCGGAATAGCTGTTCTTAAGGATATTTTGTAAAATGCGCTGTACGAAGTTACCAAGATATAAACCAATCCCTAAGATAATAAGGGCGGCAAACAACATTGGTAAATACGAAATCACACCTGTTCCAAGAACGACAAGGAACTCTAATTGGATAATTTGTAAGGCTTCCACCGTAAATAATAAAATAACGACAATCTTTGCTAGCAATCCAATGATTTGAGAAAGTGTGTAGGTGGTTTGCTCTGTTTTAAGTGAACCGAGACCCATGTGGATGAAGATATTATCAACCTTTAAACGCCATAGCATTTGTGTAACGATTTTCTCCACCCATTTTCCAAGCCATATCCCAACTAAAATTAGAATTACGGCCACCGCAATGTTCGGAATAACCGATACGACATCCTGGAGCATCGCAATTGCTGGATCCGAAATGCCCTTTAGTTCTAGTTTTTCTAAGGCTGTAATGATGGTAGGAATTAAGATGAAAATAAACGCGATATTTCCGATTATACTTGAAAGACTTGTACTATCCGTCGTTTTTACAATACCTATACGTTGACCAAGCTTTTCCGTACCAATACTGTGTAAGAAGTTTGTTAGAATATCTCGGACTATTTTTGCAATCAGCCAGCCGACAAACACAATAAGGGCCGCTGCAAATAACTTAGGTATAAATGCCAGCAAGGTTGAAAGCGTATCTGCAAATGGTTCTGAAACCCCTTCAATCTGCAGGGCTCCTAATACTCCAGGCAGGAATAGTAAAATTACAAAATAGAAGAGTGCCGTTGCGATACCGTTCACCTTGTTTACCGCTTCACTTTGGCTTATCGCAATCTTCCATTTTACTAAGTGGCGTTCTAAATGAACCAGAGCCGCTCCCTTTTTAAAGAGCATACGCAGCAGCGAGGCAACACCCCAAGCAAAAAGTAAAATAAGGGCAGCTTTTAAAAAGTTTGGAATCGCTGCTGTAATCATTGTCAGCATTTCTACAAGCGGCGTCGCAATAAAGCTTAAGTTAAGCATATTGAAAAAGATAATCCACACGACTACCAATAGGATATAATAAACAATTTTTCCAATAATGATTTCAGAAGAATATTTCTTATGTCCAACGTTTGCAAACAGCTTATCATCAAATTTTGTTCTCTTTAAAAGGGCCTCCACACTTTTTCCAATGCTTTTGGCAATCAACCAGCCCACCAATAAGACTAAAAGGGCAAATAATAGGTTGGGAAGCTGATAAAAGTACGAGGTCCATCCTGTCATCATTTCGTTTACATTCATTCTACCAATCTCCTTTTCTACTTTTTAATAGATTAGATCCTAGTTTGTTTCTGGATTTTTATTATCTAGCTCATCCTTTTGTTCTCCGTCACTGACTCCATTATCCTGGTCCACTCCATCTCCACAGCCAGTCAGAGCACCAAATGTTAATGTAAAAACCAGACCTGTCATGAATAATTTCTTTTTCCAGGTTCTATCCATTGTTATTTCCTCCTTTAATTTGTCTAGTATGCTTTTACCCTTTTCGTAAGTAACCTAAACAAAAAATGTTGTTTTTCTATCAACCTACTAGCAAACCTAATTTTTTTCAAAAAACTATTAATAGGAAGAAAAAGGTTTTCCAGCCCTTTTCTACTAAAAAAAGTTTCAGATCTTTTTTAACGGGAATATAAAAAGGGCAGAACAAAACACTACAAAGTTCCAAAAATTCTTGGAGGTGTAAATCATGAAGAAGAGTTTACTAGTTGGTGGAATGGCTGTTTCTCTTACTCTTGCAGGTTTAACTGGTTGCGGCGATGGGGTCGACCAAGATAATGGAGTCAGTGATGGACAGCAGAAGGATGCGGTAGATAATGATACAAAGCAAAAAGCCGAAGATACCGTTAATAATGTAAAAACAGAATTAAATCAAGCACAACAAAACTTAGAGAAAAAAGTTGAGGATAATGGCGTTAGTGATGGTGTTAACCAGTAACTCATGGCTGAGAAGAACTACGCCCAGTAAAATAATAAAAACAAGGGAGCTGAAACGAAATGAACAAAGATAAAATGAATGGATATGTTGATACCGTGAAAGGAAAGGCAAAGGAGCAATGGGGTAAACTGACGGATGATCGTTCAACGGAAACCGAAGGGAAAGTTGATCAAGCTAAAGGTAAATTACAAGAAGGTGTTGGGAAAGTAAAGGATAAATTATCAAGATAATCATTGGATAAAACTACTTTACTATCTATCAAACTATGAAACTTTCGAACTGAAAAAAAGAGGAGGAATTGAAAATGGACAAGGTTGAAAAGAATGTTGTAGGTGTTTATGAAACAGAACAAGAAGCGATTGTTGCGATTGAGGCGCTTGTTAAACAAGGATACGACAAGCAGGATATCTGTGTCATTGGTAAAGACCTCAAAGATGTGAATCATATTGCGGACGAAACTGGTACGGTAGTGGAGGAAAAGGCTGCGACGGGTGCGTTAACAGGTGGAACTTTCGGCGGGATAACAGGTTTATTAGTAGGAGTAGGTGCTCTGGCAATCCCGGGAGCTGGCCCCATCATCGCAGCTGGTCCCATTGCCTCAAGTATCATTGGAACCATAGCGGGTGCTGGTGTAGGCGGCTTAACGGGAGCACTCATAGGAATGGGAATTCCTGATGATGAAGCCGAATACTACGGGAACTCTGTTAAAGAAGGAAAAATATTAGTTTTAACCAAGAATAGAATGAGTCATCATATGGATGATAGGAATTCATTAGCGGCAGCGAACAATAGCTCGATGGCACAGGATTGGGATGAAGTGAAAAAGCTTGGCGATGAAATGAAGAATAAATAGCGGTGCCTGTCACCATTTATGCAAAAAAACATCTTTATGCAAGGATATCTGTATATAGAAAAAAGAAGAGGCCCCGATGCCTCTTCTTTTGCTTTATATGGTACCCCTTTATTCGACCTAGATCGGGTTCTTCCCCCAAAGTTGCCGATCTATTGCAAGAAGTCTGAGAAATGGTTGAAGTTTTCGTTTACGAAGTCGATAGCGATGTCTGGGAATATTCCAAACAGTAAAGATGCTGCGACGGTGACGATTAAGACAACCACAATTCCAACTGGAATTTTTGTAAACTTGCTGTCGTCCGCTGCTGGGCGGAAGAACATTTGTGTCATGATTCCGAAGTAGTAGAAATAGGAAACTACTGTTGTCGCAATCATCACGGATGCTAATACATAATGCGGTTCTTGCACCATGAAGGCACCAATAAAGATGTTCAACTTTCCGATGAAGCCTGCGGTTCCTGGGAAGCCGGCTAATGCGACCAACAAGATCCCCATTGCCACTGCTAACACCGGTGAACGGCGATACAAGCCAGCAAAGTCAGCAATCTTCGTTGAACCGGTTTTTGCCTCCACTATTTGAATCACAGCTAAGGCACCAAGGTTCATGAATAGGTAAGCTAATAAATAGAACCAAACTGTGTAAAAGAAGTTTGAGCTTAAAGACGTGAACGCCACTAGGATGTAACCAGCGTGGGCGATACTTGAGTACGCAAACATTCTTTTAATATTGCTTTGCTTCAATGCGACAACGTTACCGATGATCATTGTAGCTCCAGCAATAACAGCGATGTAGTCCTGCATATTATAAAGGATAGGCATGGAACCTGGTCCTTCTGAAGCCGCTACTCCAAAAATTGAAATCATAATTCGTGCCACAATGACAAAGCCGGCTGTTTTCGATACAACGCTCAAGAATGCGGTAACTGGTGTTGGTGCGCCTTGGTATACGTCTGGTGCCCACATATGGAATGGAGCAGCAGCCAGTTTAAAGGCTAATCCAACGAAGATCATTAAGAACGCTAGTCCGAGCAGATAAGCATGCTGTGCGTCCGCTAAGGCCTGCAGTGTCCGTGCGATGGATAACAGGTTCGTTGAGCCTGTTAAGCCGTATACATAGCTCATACCGAACAGTGTAATCGCTGTGGCAATCGAACCGTTGATGACGTATTTCATCGCCGATTCATTTGACTGTAAGTTGTTTTTGCGGATACCCGCTAAAATATAAGAAGAAATGGATAACAACTCGAGACCGATAAATAAGGTGATTAAGTCACCGCTTGAAGTCATAATCATTCCGCCGAGTAATCCGGTTAGGAATAAATAATAAAATTCACCGCGGTATTCTTCCAATCCCTCGTCAGCCTTGTAAGAGACAGCTAAAAATAATACAAGCGCTCCTCCAGCAAGAAGAAGGAATTTGAATGCTTTACCAAAAGAATCAAGACGGAAGGTATCGTCTAAAATAGATTCAGGCGCTGCCCCTAATAATCCGGCAAGGGAAACCATTGCGGCGAAAATCGCAGCAATCCCGATCCAGCCTAGGATTCGACGGTCTTGTTTTTTTGGCATAAATAAATCTAGTACTGTGATAAGCGCTGCAACACCAACGATGATGAACTCTGGTGTCATGATGCCCCAATTAAATGATGTTAAATCTTCAAGACTCATCCTTCATCACCCTCCTAACCCTAGCATAATCGTTTCAAGTGTGGCTTGAAGCGGTGAGCTTAGAACGCTTGGTATTACTCCGATTAAGATAATTAAAGCCATTAGCACGACAACCGGAACGAATTCAACGCCCTTCAAATCAAGGACTCCTGTAAAGTCACGGTGTGATTGTCCGTACGTAATGCCGAGTACGGCACGTAATAAATATACAGCGGTCATGATGATACCAATGCAACCGACGGCTGCGATCCATGGCATTTCTTCAAATAGCCCTAAGAACGCCATAAATTCACTGACGAATCCAGACATACCTGGCAAGCCAAGTGACGCTAAAGCGCCAGCGAGCAGGAATCCTGAAGCAATCGGCATTCCTTTTGCCATTCCGCCAAGGTTTTCCATCAATGATGTATCTGTGCGCTCATAGAAAGCACCGACTAAGAAGAACAATAGTGCAGAGATTAAACCATGTGATACCACTTGGAAAATAGCCCCTTGCACGCCTGCCTCATTCATTGCCGCTAACCCGATTAACACGATTCCCATGTGAGAAATCGACGAGTACGCCAAAACCATTTTGAAGTCTGTTTGAATGAATGCTAGGAAAGCTCCGTAGAGAAGGTTGATCACACCAAGAATGGCTAGCAATACTGCTAACGTTTCAAACTGCTCTGGAAAAATTCCCATTCCAAAACGGATTAAACCGTACGCCCCGATTTTCAATAGAATACCAGAGTGAATCATAACGATCGATGGCGGTGCCTGCACGTGAACGCGAAGCATCCAGCTGTGTAATGGGAAGATTGGCAACTTAACGCCAAAAGCGATAAGCAGGGCAATCAATAATCCTAGTTTTAAATCGCCCGATAATGGAACATTCGGGTCGTTCATCATTTGCGTTAACATTTCAATATTGGTGGTTCCTGTTTTTGCAAACAGAATCATGATCACGATTAACAGGACAGCTGAGCCTAACCCGTTATAGATCAAGAAGCTGTAGGCTGCTTTTTCTTTTTCAAAATAACCCCATTTTCCGATTAAGAAGAAGGTTGGAATTAACGTAATCTCAAAGAATAAGAAAAAGAGAACTAAGTTTTCAGCGGTAAATACACCAAGCATTCCGATTTCTAACAGCAGGAACAGCATGAAGTAGCCTTTCCATTCTTTTTTAATATAAATGGAGGCAATCGCTGCGAGTGTTGCGACTACAGCCGTTAGGAGTACTAACAGCATCGAAAAGCCGCTGACACCGAGTTCATAGTTCACTTTCCAGAATCCTGCTTCAGCACCCTGCAGACCTCCAAACGTGATCCAATCCTTTGCAACGCTAAAGTCGCTCAACGCTTTCCCAGCTAGGTAATGAAGATACAGGCCGATTGCAATAACCAGTGCTGGCAGTGTCGCAAGAAAGCCGACGATTTTTATGGTTTTTTCTTCTGTTTTAGGCATGAAGGCCAAAACAATAATACCGAGTAACGGGGAGAATACTAATAGTGATAGAACGAAAGAAAGATCCATTTATAAGTACCCCCCTGTTAATACAAAGATGACAGCAAGCAGTGCCATGCCAACGAATGCTACGGTAACATAGGTTTGTGTTTGACCCGTTTGCAGCTTTGACCCTGCTGCTCCAAGTCCTTGAACAATCCCTGCGACCCCCTTCATGATTCCTTCCACTAAGAAGACATCGATGAAGCGTAAGAAGTAGCTGATTCCTTTTGTAATGGCAACCACTGACATTTGATAGAATTCGTCAATGTAATATTTGTTCGTAAGAATGGTATGAAGCGTATCGCCGCTGCCAGAAAGCCAGTTGCGTGCAATAGAACGCTTGTAGTAAATCATATAAGCAAGGTAAATACCTGCTAATGAAACAACGGTTGCTGCAATCATAATCCAAATTGGACCTTCAATATGACTATGACCAAGTGCTTCGTTGCCGTCCACCAGCCAATCACCAAGATTGTGGTTAAGTGGTGTTTGAACATAACCTGCGATAATCGCTAATACGCCAAGAACGATCATTGGAAATGTCATCATCGATGGTGATTCGTGAACATTTTTCATTGGTGTTCGCGCTTCTCCGGTAAAAACCATGAAGAACAAACGGAACATATAAAAAGCAGTCATAAATGCCGCTGCAAGCGCTAGTAAGAACAGAACTGGATGTCCGCCTTCCCAGGCTGCAATTAAAATTTCATCCTTACTGAAGAACCCTGAAAACAATGGCACACCGCTGATTGCAAGTGTTCCGATTAAGAATAATGGTGCAGTAAGCTTTAGCTTTTTCCAAAGTCCGCCCATCTCCTCGATGTTCTGAGTGTGTACCGCATGAATGACGCTTCCGGCTGCTAAGAAGAGCAACGCCTTAAAGAAAGCATGTGTCATTAAGTGGAATACACCAGCAACATAGCCTGCAGACCCTAAAGCAAGCATCATGTAGCCAAGCTGGCTGACAGTTGAGTAAGCTAGAACCCGTTTAATATCGGTTTGTACAAGACCAATACTTGCTGCAAAAATCGCCGTAAACGCACCGATAATCGCAATGGTTAATAGTGCAGTTTCACTCGCTGCGAACAGCGGGAACAATGCCGCAACTAAGTATACCCCGGCAGCAACCATTGTCGCTGCGTGGATTAAAGCAGAAACTGGTGTCGGACCTTCCATCGCATCCGGCAGCCATGTGTGGAGCGGGAACTGACCTGATTTACCAACAGCTCCGATGAAGATTAAAATGGCTGTTAAAGTAATCATCGTAGTGGATACAGCACCAGCCTCAACGGCCTCGAAAATCTCACTGTATTCAAAGCTTTTTGTTTCCCAGAATAATAAAATCATCCCGATCAAGAGACCAACGTCTCCAATTCGGGTCATAATGAACGCTTTTTTTGCCGCAGCCTTCGCTTCTTCTTTGTAAAAATAGAATCCAATTAAGAGGAAGGAACCGACTCCGACGAGCTCCCAGAAAATATAAGTTTGCAGTAGGTTTGGCGAGATGACTAGGCCAAGCATCGCAAACGTAAATAGTCCTAAATAGGCATAGAATACTGGAAACCGCTCATCCCCGTGCATATATCCCTTTGAATAAGTATGTACCAGGAAGCTGACGAGCGAGACAATTACAAGCATTAATGCATTCAATTGATTCACTTCAAAGCCCGCTGTTAAAGAAATATCTCCTATCCTGAGCCACTCCGTTGAAGTCTTAAACGTGGGTTCCGTGAACCGCTCGAACAACACCAACAACGAATACACAAGCGACGCTAACGTAAGAAGAATCCCCACATACGCACTCGCATCCTTCAGCCGCTTACCAAATAGAAGAAGAATCAAAAACGAAAGTAGCGGGAAAAGCGGTATGATCCATGCATTTTCCATCATCATCACAATCCCCTTTTTAAAAATGGTGCCTGTCACCGCCCGTGGACACTGTCCGCCGAGGGAGGACACCAATTATTACCAATTTGTCCACCCGAGACGGACAGTGTCTTTCTGTGGTGACAGGCACCGCAGTCTAGAAAAAAATTTATCTTACCTAAAAACTAGTTTTTCATTGTGTCCATATCGTCGATGTTGACGGTTTTGCGGTTGCGGTATAGGGCTATTAAGATAGCCAGACCGACCGCTGCTTCTGCAGCGGCTACGCTAATCGTGAACAACGCGAAGATTTGACCGGTGATGGACGGTGCCACCCCGTATTTGCTGAAGGTTACCAGGTTGATATTAACCGCATTCAGCATAAGTTCGATAGAGATAAGGACGATGACGGTGTTTCTTTTTGTCAGTGCCCCATATAAACCGATACAGAATAAAATCAGTGCGAGTGCCAGGAAGGCTGAAGCAGGAACTGAACTCATTCCTTGTCACCCTCCTTCTCGTCTTTCTTCGCCAGAACAATCGCTCCGACAAGTGCCACCAATAATAATACAGAAGTTAATTCAAATGGAATTACCCATTTCGAATACAGAGCTTCCCCAATTTTCATGGTATTGTCTACATGTAAGTCGGTTGGTACCTGTACCACGTTGAAATCATAGATTCCAATATAGACTGCCACTGCAAAGCCAAGTACACCTAGGAATAAAAAGAACTTTCTTCCTTTACCTGTGGTTGTTTCCCCTTCGTCATCATGCTTCGTTAACATAATCCCGAATAACATGATAATCGTAATCGCACCAGAATAAATCAGGATTTGAACCGCTGCGACAAATTCAGCTGACAGCAGCACGTAAATACCGGCAATGCTGACGAACGTAAAAATGAGGGCAACGACCATGTGCACGACCTTGGTAAGGTTCAATAACAGGACACCGCCAATGATAGCAACTAGGGCGAGGCCCATAAATGCGATAAACTCGCCTGTAATTGTCATGGTTTATTCACCTGCCGTACGTTTTCGTCGTTCTCATCTAACCATTCAAGGTTTTTAAATAACATATCACGGCTGTAGGACGCTAACTCAAAGTTATTGGTCATCACAATCGCTTCAGTCGGGCAAACCTCTGTACAGAGGTCACAAAGGATACAAATCTCGAAATTGATATCATAGGTATCAATGATTTTCCCCTTTTTCGTTGGATCCGGATGTTTTTTACCCGTTAAATTAATACATTCTGTCGGGCAAATGTTCATGCATTGATTGCACACGATACACTTTTCCGGATAGAACTTTTGAATTCCGCGGAAGCGGTCCGGAAGCGGCAGCGGCTCATCTGGATAGTTATAGGTTACCTTTTTTTTCGTTAGCTGATTTAGGGTATATTTCAAGCCTTTTGTAAATCCAAGCACGTTTTTCACCCCTTTTTCATTTTAAAAATTGCATTCTGCATACGTTTTTATGGACTCCTTCAAGGACTAACGCACTTGCGAACGCCCCATTAGGTTCCTTTTTCAAAGCCTGTGTTAAACTAGGCTGTTGATTTGCGCTCCAGGCGCTATGCTTTCCGCGGGCTCGCAAGTGAGCCTCCTCGCAGCTTCGCTCCTGCGGGGTCTCACTCAGCTCGTGCATCCCGCAGGAGTCAAGCGCCTTCCGCTCCAATCAACAGGTTCTAAAATCAACAGTATCCTTTAACACAGCATTTTGAAATAGCCTTAGAAAAATAATGTTTTAATTAGCGCTGTTAAGAATATGTTTGCTAATGCGACTGGGAATAGCACTTTCCACGCGAATTCCATTAATCGGTCGATTCTAAATCGTGGAAGTGTGGCCCGTAACCACATGTATACAAAGACAACGACGCAGAATTTGAGTGCAAACCATACAGCGCCAGGGATAAATCCTAGGATATCCAGCGGTGGCAGCCATCCGCCTAAGAAGATGACGGTGATCAAGGATGACATCGCGAACATATAAACATATTCTGTGAGCATGAAGAATGCCCAACGGAATCCTGAGTATTCTACAAAGTATCCGGCAACCAGTTCGTTCTCTGATTCAGGAAGGTCAAAGGGTGTCCGGTTTAATTCTGCAATTGATGCGATGAAAAATACGATAAACGCAATCGGCTGATAAAGAATGAACCAGCCATGCTCTTGCTGCACAACAATATCTGTTAAATTCAAGCTTCCTGTTAATAGAATGACACCTAAAACAGACATAACGAGCGGAATTTCGTAGGAGATCATTTGTGCACCTGCACGCATGCCCCCTAGGAGCGCATATTTATTGTTGGACGCCCAGCCGCCGAGAACCATTCCAAATATGGTCATTCCGGAAACCGCAATATAATAGAGCAAGCCTACTCCGATATCGGCAAATTGGAATTTGTCCGTGAACGGGATGGTCGCAAGGACCATAAAGGCTGGCGTAAAGGCAATGATTGGCGCAATGATAAATAACGGCCTGTCGGCTGCCTTTGGAATAACGTCTTCTTTGATTAAGAGTTTCAGAACGTCGGCTACGGTTTGCAGTAATCCCCACTTACCACCAAGCTGGTTAGGGCCGTGACGTGCCTGCATGTATCCTAGAACCTTTCGCTCTGCTAAAATCGCATAGGTTACGAAACCTAAAACCACTAATAGTAAGACAACTGCGAGTAAAAAGAAGATTCCAAAGTTCATCAAGCCTGGACTTGATTGGAGCAACTCTTCAATCATTAGCCGTCCACCTCCCCAAGGACAATGTCAACTGCCCCTAATATCGCAATCAAGTTTGCAATGTTTTCGCCTACTAATAATTTAGGGAGAATTTGTAGATTATAGAATGAAGGTCTTCTAAACTTCAAGCGATACGGTTCTTTTTTACCGTCACTTGAGATATAGCAGCCGATTTCCCCACGTGGAGATTCAATTCTGACAAAAGCTTCCCCTTTTGGTGCTTTGATAATTTTTGGTACTTTGGCCATAATTTCGCCTTCAGCAGGGAATTGTTCACAGGCCTGCTCAAGGATTTTCAAGGATTCTTCGATTTCTTCAAGGCGCACATGGTAGCGAGCCAAGCAATCTCCTTCTTCCCTTGTGATCACATTAAAGTCAAAGCGGTCGTAGATGGAGTATGGCTCATCTTTACGTAGGTCCCATTTCACACCAGTACTACGAAGGTTTGGACCGCTGAGTGAATAGTTGATGGCTTCTTCTTTTGAATAAACGCCAACCCCTTTTACACGGTCTAAAAAGATTTCATTTCCAGATACAAGGTTATGATAGCCTTTCAGCTGTTCTCTTAGATAAGGAACAAATTCCCTTACTCCGTCAACCCAGCCTTCTGGAGCGTCCCACTTCACCCCGCCAACACGCATATAATTAAAGGTCAATCGTGCACCTGATAATTCGTTAAGCATATTGATAATCATTTCACGGTCACGGAACGCATAGATGAACGGACTTGTCGCACCTAGGTCGAGGATGTATGTTCCCCATGCAACCAGGTGGCTCGCGATACGCCCTAATTCCATCGCCATTACACGAAGGAAGTCGGCACGTTCAGGAATTTGGATGCCCATCATCGTTTCGACGGCATGACAGATGACATAGTTATTCGTCATTGCAGACAAATAGTCCATCCGGTCGGTATACGGAATGATTTGGGTGTATTGCAGGTCCTCTGCTAGCTTTTCTGTTCCACGGTGTAAATAACCGATGACAGGGGTTGCTTCGGTAATGATTTCCCCATCGATTTTAACGACAAGACGGAATACTCCGTGCGTACTAGGATGCTGAGGACCGACGTTTAGCAGCATTTCTTCTGTTCTGATCATTGGTTACACCTCCACATCATACGGTTCATAATCTTTACGCAGTGGATGGCCAACCCAATCTTCTCCTAGCATAATCCGATGTAAATTCGGATGTCCGGTAAACTTAATTCCTAGTAAATCATAAGCTTCGCACTCAGGCCAGTTGGCACCTGCCCAAATTGGCTGCAAGGACTCGATTGTTGGTTCATCGCGGTCAATCTTAACTTTTAACGCCACAGATTGGCGATTTTTGTATGAGAATAAGTGAACATAAACTTCCATATGTGTAACAAAATCTGTTCCATGCAGCTCAGATAGATAATCGAACCCTAGGAGCTCATTATATTTTAAAAACTGAGCTACCTTGAAATATGTATCTTTCTTCGCAACAAGTGTCGGAACGTCTTTAGACAATTTATTAATATAAGAATCTTCTAAAACATCCGCGCCCAAGTTTTCTTCGATCACCTTTCTATATTTGTCTAAGAAAGGTTGATTAGCCGATGGTTTCTCGGCCGTATCGGCTGGCGATACGTCGCCGCCTTTTGCCGCGCCTGCTGCTTTCGCCTTCGCTGCTGCCGCTGCCTTTGCTTTCGCTACTGCTGCCGCTTTCGCTTTGGCTTTTTCATCATCGCCACCCGCCGCAGTGTCTGCGTCACCGGTACCAGCTGCCTTCGCTTTCGCCGTTGCTGCTGCTTTTGCTTTTGCCGCTGCCGCCGCTTTTGCTTTGGCTACCGCCGCTGCTTTCTTCTTCGCAAGGTCATCACCATCGTCACTCGCATCGACTGCTGGTGTTTCTTCAGCCGGAGTTGATTCTCCTGCTAACTCCATCGCTTTACGCTTGGCTGCCGCCGCTGCTTTTGCTTTCGCTACTGCTGCAGCTTTCTTCTTCGCAAGGTCGTCAGCTTCATCGCTCGTTTGGGCTGCTGGTGTTTCTTCAGCCGGAGTTGATTCTCCCGCTAACTCCATCGCCTTACGCTTTGCCGCTGCTGCCGCTTTTGCCTTCGCTACCGCCGCTGCTTTCTTTTTCGCAAGGTCGTCTCCGTCTTCGCTCGGTTGGGCTGAAGCTGGTGTCGTTTCAACCGGAGCAGGAGCTTCTTCCTCTTCAATACCCTCGCGCTTTTTCTTTGCTAATGCAGCCGCTTTTGCTTTCGCTGCCGCCGCTGCCTTTTTCTTCGCAAGGTCCGCACCATCTTCAGCAGGCGTTCCCGCTGTTTGCGCTGGTTCAACTGGATGCGTATCCTGACTAAGCGCTTGTTCAGCAGGTTTGTCCTCCTGCTTTGGAGCACCTTCCCCTGCAGCCTTTGCCTGACGTTTTGCTATAGCTTCCGCCTTTGCCTTTGCAACGGCTTCCTTTTTCAATTGATCGAGATCCTTTTCCCCGCTCATCGGTTAGATCACCTTCTTCCCAGTCTTCGCCTCATAGCGAATCTTTTCCTTTAATTTATTGATTCCATAAATTAATGCGGCCGGGTTTGGCGGGCATCCAGGGATATAAACATCAACAGGGACGATTTGATCGACACCCTTGACAACAGCATAAGACTTCACATACGGTCCCCCTGCAGTTGCGCAAGATCCCATCGCAATAACCCATTTCGGCTCTGGCATTTGATCATACAAACGGCGAACAATCGGCGCCATTTTCTTCGTAACCGTACCAGACACAATCATACAATCCGATTGCCTTGGCGACGTCCGAAAAATGGTTCCAAAACGGTCAAGGTCGTAATTCGCTCCACCCGTACCCATCATTTCAATCGCACAACAAGCCAGACCAAAAGTCATCGGCCACAAAGAATTACTTCGTGCCCAAGCCTTAATTTGCTCCAGCGTCGCAAAAAACACATTTCGTTCTAACTCTCTCATTTCCTCTGGTGAAAGGTCATCTAGTTTTAAGTCCATCGTAGCACCTTCTTCTTCCAAGCGTAGATTAAGCCAATTAACAGCATAATTACGAAAATCAACATCTCGATTAACGCAAAAACGCCTAGCTTATCATAGGCAACCGCCCATGGGTATAAAAACACAGTCTCTACATCAAAAATAACAAACATAAGGGCAAAAATATAATAGCGGACATTGAACTGTACACGGGAATCGTGAAATGGATCAATACCGCTCTCATAAGTGGTATACTTCTCGACACTCGGCTTATGAGGACGCAAAAACTTACCCAAAAATAAAGCCACCAACGGCAGCAGCACCCCAAGACAGAGGAACACAAAAACTATCAGATAATTATTCTGATATAAATTCAAAAGTTCCAAGTCCATCCCTCCAATGTTGAAAATTTTCATACAAATGAAACTTGTAACCGATAACATTATAGCATTGTTACAAACCTGTGTCGACAACACCACCCCATTAAAATTGGAAATTCTATCGCCGCAAAACTTCCCAATCCAAGCGATTGGGAGCTTGCTCACAAAATCGCCTTGGATTGGGGAGTTTTGCAAGCTTACGCGGCAGCGGAAGCGCAATGTGCGTTAGCACATGGCGATAGAATTTCCAATTTTGTCGGCAGCCTGGTTTTGCGACACAAGGGCCCCACCCCCTGAGCGTTTGCGTGATCTCGCAGAAAAGGCTTCCTGAAAACACTTCAGAGATGACGCAAGAGCGAACCGCAAACCCCTGAACTTACTGCACGTGATCTGCAGCGCAAGCGGAAGATGACGTGCATAGTATAAGGCTCGCAAGAGCCGGGTTTTGTCCTTATATCGACATTTAACAACAAAAACCCACCATTGTCAGTGAGAATTGTCATAAAACCTTCACCAAACCGTACCCATTTATACAAAAAAGCCAACTATCAAAATCCAACATTACCAAAACATCCTTGTACATCACCACCACCATCATATTCACAATAAACCAAATCATTCAAAAATTTCTATTAAAATAGAATAAATACAATCAACATCCTACTAAATTCCTATAAAAACCAGTCGCCAGACTGGCATCGTCATTTCCCCCCTCATAAAACACCCCGACTTTAATTATATCGCAGCTCACTTCCTCTCCTATCCCCCTTACCTATCTGCATAATCTACTCCCTTACCTGCATTTTCCTCAACTTACCTGCCAATACCCTTTGTTTACCTGCCTAACCAATTCCACAACCCCACTAACCCCAGAAAAAGCCAGTCGCGAGACTGGCCATCCTCATTCCACCCCCATAAATCCACTTCTTTTAACAAACCCCTGACATAAATTTACTCCTTACCACCTCTTACCTGCCATTCCCCCTCCCCCACCTGCATAATCCACTCCCTTACCTGCATTTTCCTCAACTTACCTGCCAATCCCCTTTGTTTACCTGCCTAACCAATTCCACACCCCTACTAACCTTAGATAAAGCCAGTCGCAAGACTGGCCATCCTCATTCCCCCCCATAAATCCCCTTCTTTTAACAAACCCCCGACATAAATTTACGCCTCACCACCTCTTACCTGCCACTCCCCCTAACATATCTGCATAATTCTCTCCCTTACCTGCATTTTCCGCAGCTTACCTGCCAATACCCTTTGTTTACCTGCCTAACAAATCCCCCCAGCTAAACACCAAAATAGCCAGTCGAAAGACTGGCCTTCACCATTTCTAGGAACAACAAAAAAGGACAGAGTCCACTCTGCCCCACTCAGCTAGCCTTATACCCCTTCCCAATCACTTCCTGAACATGATGGACGGTGACATAGGCGTGCTCGTCAATTTCACTAATCATATTTTTCAACCGAACAACCTCTTGCCGGCTAATCACAATATAAAGAACTTCCTTATTATCACCAGTATACCCGCCTCGCCCTTCTAGCACGGTAATACCTCTGGACATATTTTTCGTCACCCTATGCAGCACTAATTGTGGGGAATTCGAAATAATGAAAACTGCCACCTTTTCCTCGAGGCCATCCACAATAAAGTCGATGACCTTAGCACCGATATAAACGGCAATGAGGGTATACATCGCTTTCACTAGTCCAATGATAAAAACAGAACCAGCAACAACAATGATATCAATCAGTAAAATGCCCTTTCCCATGCTCCAGCCTAAAAATTGATTCGCCAATTTCGCCAGAATTGTGGTTCCACCTGAAGTGCCCCCAGCACGGAAAATGATTCCTAAGCCTCCACCAACCAAAAGTCCAGCAAAGATTGACGCTAATAACGGGTCATCCGTTATCCTTTTACCCGTCTCCTCCGTGATATACATAAAAAGAGAACAAGAAAAGATAGAAAATAACGTATACAGAATCGCTCTTTTTTCTAAAAATTTATATCCAATCAATACCAGCACCGTATTGAGGACAAAATTCACCATTCCGGGGGAAAGGTCAAATAAATAATGTGCAATTACAGTCAGACCAATAATCCCGCCCTCTGACAACAGGTTTGGAATCGTAAAATAGTTGATACCTACTGAAAAAATGAGTCCACCAAATAAAATGTACAGACATTCTTTGACCGATTTCCACATTGTGATCTACTTCCTCATGAAAAAATTTCAGTTATCTCATGTCTGTCAATGTTTAACTGTCCTACTGCTTCAAGATAAATTTATAACTCTCGCCAACAATATACTGCTTTCCGATGTGAACTGGCTTGCCATTTTCGTCAATTTCCACATTGTGATCTACTTCCTCATGAAAAAATTTCAGTTATCTCATGTCTGTCAATGTTTAACTGTCCTATTGCTTCAAGATAAATTTATAACTCTCGCCAACAATATACTGTTTTCCGATGTGAACTGGCTTGCCATTTTCGTCAAATACCATGGTTTCCATATAAAACAAAGGTTCCCCGCTCGCAACGTTCAACAGTTGAGTTTCTTCTTCACCAGCCCTGACAATCTCCAAAGAAGTTTCACCGGCATCCGTTGGTCTTACATTCAGCTTTTCTTCCAAAACTTTATAGACGGACGCATCCAAATCTTCATTTAATAACGGATGAAACTCTTTATATGAAAAATAGTTATTCTCAAGCATAATTGGTGAATCACTCGCATATCTGATTCGTTGAATAAATAAAAGAGCATCACCCTCATCAAGTTGAAGCAGCTTTTGATCTCTTGGGGTTGGCTGGATAATTTCCTTTTTAATCACTTTACTGCTAGGTATCAAGCCATTTGCCTTGCAGGCGTCACTAAAGCTTAAAAAATGAACAATTTTCCTTTCTATCTTCCGCTTGTTTACAAAGGTACCCTTACCTTGCTTTTTCACCAGATACCCTTCTTCTACCAACTCAAGAATCGCTTTTCTAACGGTGATTCTACTAATTTTATACTCTTCACTTAACTCTAATTCAGTTGGAATCTTGTCACCAAATTTTAACTGACCATTAACAATAGAGCCGCGAATCGATTCTTTCAATTGGATGTATAAAGGAACTTGATCATCCTGTTTTAACATATATTCCACCTGCCTAATATTTGATAAAGTAAAGGCTTACATCATTATTTTAAGTAATACCTACTTTATCCTTCGTACTACTAAGTATATAGCTTTTATTACATACTATCAATTTGTTTCATCCATCTATCACACTTGAAAGGACCTTCAAAGACCGTTCCATCGCTTCATCTGGATTTCGCACATATTGATAGGAAGTATATTCTAAAGTTAGATAGCCTTTATACCCAATTTCATTTAATTGATGGATGTAGGTCTCTAACGGTAAAACGCCGTCTCCCCAGACCAAATGACCTTCTGGCTTACCATCTATAAAGTGAATATGGACTAAATCCTCTCCTATTAAATGAAAGTATTTCTCAAAATCCTCATTCGCTAACGCCATTGGAATCGTATCAATCATTCCTTTTAGGTTTGGAGAATTGACTTCATCTAACATCCTTTTTAAAGATTTAGAATCATAAACCAAATTGGACTCTACTCTTGTTAAAGGTTCAAACGCAAGGGTTAGGTCTAATTCAGCTGCAACAGTTGATAACCTTTCCAATGAATCTCTCGTTCTTTTCCAAGCCTCGTCCGGTTCCTCATTTTCATAGCCCCAGCCTGGAGTCACTAGGAGCATCGGTGCGCCTAATTCCTTAGCAGCCTCAGCTGATTTGATAAAATACTGAATACTTTTCTCACGAAGACTCTCTTCTTTTGCAGCGAGATTGACTGGGTATACACACTGCTCGGGTGTGAAACAGACTATCGATAAATCTCTTCTATTAATCTCTCTTTTTATATTTCGAATTTCGTGGAGACTCAAATCATTAACATAAAAATGAGGAGATGCACCCCATAATTCGATATTTTTGCATTCATAGCGAACCATAGCATCTAGAAAGTACTCCAGCGGGTAGTGCTTATAATGAAAGTTCATCCCAGCTACCTGATCCATCGTAATTTTAGCCATCATTCCAACCCCTTCCCTTTAAAAAGTATAGTATTAAAGTTAATATAACATCATATTACGTTATACGTCAATGTGGTATAATTTAATAAATCAAATGTTCAAAAAAGATTGACAATTAAATAGCTGTGAATTAATATAATGTTATATAATGTTATATTATATTTTAAACCTTCCAAAAAGAATTTAAGGAGGAAACATGAATGGTAAATTCACAAGTAGTTGTAGATCCACAGGTTCAAAATGTATTAGAGGCATTGAAAGGACGTACCATTAACCACGTATATTTTGTAGCTTGCGGGGGTTCTTCTGCGATTATGTACCCAAATAAGTACATACTAGACCGCGAGGCAAAAAACCTTACATCAGATGTTTATAGTGCCAATGAATTCATTCATCGTAATCCTAAAAAACTTAGCGAAAACTCACTTGTTGTCCTGTGTTCGATGTCTGGTACAACACCTGAAACTGTCGCTGCAGCAACATTTGCCCGCCAAAAAGGCGCTTTAACGGTTGGATATACCAACCAGCCAACCTCACCATTAGCTATTGAAAGTGAATTTGTTGTTAAATACGAATGGGGTACTGAATCTGTTGCCTTTAATACCAACTTAGGACTGCTTTACCAATTAACATTTGGTGTCCTAAATGTGTTAGAAGGAAATGACAAGTTTGATAAAGTAATCAATAGCTTAACAAACCTTCAAGCTGTATTTGAAAAATCAGATGTACAATATAAAGAGCAGGCGCTCCAATTCGGTCAGGAATACAAGGACGAAAAAGTTATTTACACTATGGCAAGCGGAGCAAACTATGGAATCGCCTATTCTTATGCCATTTGTATCCTAATGGAAATGCAGTGGATTCACTCCAACGCTATTCACGCAGGCGAATACTTCCATGGACCATTCGAAATTATCGATAAAGATGTACCTTTCATTATCCTTCTTGGCTTAGATGAAACACGTCCACTAGACGAAAGAGCTTTAGACTTCTCGAAAAAATACGGCGAGAAATTGGTAGTTTTAGATGCTAAGGATCTAGATTTAACGGGTGTCGATGAAGAGTTAAAAGGCTACATCGCACCGCTGGTATTAAACAACGTGCTACGCCGATATGCAGAACAATTAGCAGAAGCCCGCAACCACCCGCTTTCAAAAAGACGTTATATGTGGAAAGTAGAATACTAATAACAAGAGCTCCTCGAGTTTCAACTCTAGGAGCTTTTTTCTTTTCAATCACACTGACTCTCAAATTTCCAACAACAAAAAAACCTGCTCTCTACCAGAACAGGTCCCTTCTATCCTAAACACTAACAAAGCACTATCTTCCTTGCTCGCTTCTTCCCGTGGCCAAAGGCGCCAAATCGCTGACAGGTTTCAGATGCCGCAGCCGCACCCTTTTCCATCGCTTCCTGTGCATCGCCATGTACGATGTATTCCTTTAAGAACACAGCCACAAAGGTATCTCCTGCTCCTAATGTATCCACAACCTCGGTTTCGACGATACCTTGTTTAAACACCTGTTTTCCATCGGAGAAGAGCGACCCTTCAGAACCTCTCGTAACAATCACATTGGGTGTTCCCGCTGCATGAACCTTTTTTATAAAATCTTCACATTCAGCAGCCGATAAATCTCCACCAGAGAAAATCGCAAACTTCACATGCGGGCAGACAAGGTTCAAATATTCCTCATCACGGATGGTTGAAAAATCAAATGAGATAGTAATGTACTTTTTTAATAAGGGCAGTTCTTTTTCGATATGGCTAAACACACTTGTATGGAGTAGTGAATAGGTGCCAATACGCTCTAGGTCTTCCTTTGTAAAATTCAACTTCAGGTGCTTTTGAATACCGCCTTTATTAGAGCCGACAAAAATCCGGTCACCCTGCTCGTCCAAAGACACAACCGCCTCCCCTGAAGGTCCATACGCACGGCGCACTTGAGAAACATCGATATCTTCTTTCTGTAACGAGTCGATAATATGATCGCCTTCTTCATCGTTCCCGATGATGCCTATGTAAGCAACCTCCTCGATTCCGTAACGTTTCCAAAAGACTGCTACATTTAATGCGTTTCCACCCGGGAACATCTCCTGGCGATCATCGTAATAATCCACTACATTATCTCCAACCGCTATCAGCCTCATCCTCAAAACCCTCCCAATAAAAATGAATAAGAGAAAGATACAATAGTTTATTGTATCTTTCTAGGTATTTTTTAATAAGCCACTGTTCGATAGTATCTTCTAATCTCTAAATTATGATTTCGCTTATCTTCTAAGTGAACGCTCAATCTTTGCAGCAAAGTAGACGTGACAATGGGTGACAGGTATTTTCTAAACTCTTCGCTGATTCCTGCTAACTCATAATCGGCCGTATCAATGACGGTCAGTTTCTTTGTATACTTTTCAGCAAAGCGCTCGACACGGTCCATCAGCGGACGCGTTTCGTCCTGACCTTTTAGTAATAGCATGCTTGTATCTTCCTCAACAATCTCCAATGTCCCATGGAAAAATTCCGCCGCATGAATTGATTTTGTCTTAATCCATTGCATTTCCTCTAATACACACATCGCATAGGAGTAAGCACGGCCCCAGGTTGTACCAGAACCCACCACCAAATGATAAGGCTCATCTTTGTACGTAATCGCAAAGTTTTCTGCATGAGGTTCAAATTGTTCCTTAGCCTCTATTAACTTCTCAGGTAAGACCTCTAATTGAGCTGCAAACTCCTCATAACGAGGAAAATCACCATTTTTATTCATAAGCTTAAAAATCAAGTGATAAAGCACCAATTGGTTGGAATCACTAGCAAAATCATTTTCCGCAAAATTCACTAACGGGTAATCAACGATATCTGCCAGCGGCTGGTTGTATTCACCCGTTAAACCAACTGTTATGGCTCCAAGCTGTTTACAATATTTTGCTGCTGCGACTGTTTCTTCTGTTGTACCTGATAACGAAGATAAGATGACTAATGATTCTTCACTTAATTGCTTATGATTTTGCAGCACAAGCTCTGCTGCAATCTCTGCATAGGCTGGAATTGTTGATGTTGAGTTAATCATGTATTCGAAAGGATAAAATGTAGCCACTGCCCCGCCAGATCCAATTAGAAAAATGTTTTTGAACCCTTTTTCAAAGACCTTGCCTGCAACCTTTTCAATTTCTTCCCTTAATCCTATCGCTCCACCGGTTACCTTCAAATACTTTTCTTTACTAAAATTCAACATCAATTCCACTCCCTTTTAATAATACGTTATATAACGTTATATAAATAATAGAATGATTACCCAATTTAGTCAATACCAGTAAATTATTTTTTACAAAGGGGGGGAAATCCCCCATCATTATCCTTTTACACTGCCGTCCGCTAAACCACGGACAAAGTATTTCTGCATTAACATAAAGACAACTATCAATGGCAGTGCCGAAATCACCAAGCCAGCCATTAACACTCCCCAATTCGTATTAAGCGCATCTTTAAACACTAATAAACCAGATGTAATCGGCTTAACAGCTTCCGTTTGAATGAAAATAAGCGAAAACAAGAACTCATTCCAAGCGTAATAAGCGGTTAAAATCACCCCGGTAAACAAGATTGGTTTACTCATCGGTAAAAATATTCTTCCAAATACATCTAAAGTTGTTGCCCCGTCAAGGTAAGCTGACTCTTCTAGCTCCTTAGGAATGGATAGGAAAAAGGAGCGAATTAACAAGACGGTTAAAGGTATTCGATAAGCAGTAAATGTTAAAATCAATGCCCAATGCGTATCAAATATCCCCATTTGTTGAATTAACTCATAAAGCGGAATTAAACTGCTTTGCGGCGAAAACATCAAGCCTGCTGAAACAAATAGCAACAGAAACTTTCCACCTTTGATTTGAAAGCGCGTCAACCCAAACGCACACAACGCACTGATTAACACCGTTAACAAACAGGTTCCTACGGTAATAATTACGCTATTAATAAAATAGCTGGAAACACCCTGCTGCCATGCTGTTGCATAATTGGAAAACAACCATTCCTTCGGCAGTCCCCAGCTATCATTGAAAATATCTGCCGTATTTTTAAAGGAATTGATTACCATCCAAAATAACGGATAAGCAATTGCAATAAAATAAAGGAGGAGGAAAACAAAGATTAGTCCGACAACGACTGGCGTGCCTGGTCTACGTAATTTCGACTTCAACCTGATCTGTGTTAGCTTTACTTCCGGGCTCTCAACCTCTGACTCTACCGGCTTCATTTTTTACTCCTCCCCCGTTTTTAAGACCTTATTCTGAACAAAATAAAAGATTAGTGTAATCCCCAAAATTACATTGGCAATCGATGAGGCAAACCCTGGTTCACTATCAATGAACGCTTTCTGATAAAGATATGTACTAAAGACTTGTGATGAGTTAGCAGGACCACCACTCGTTAATACATATACTTCACTAAACACTAAGAACGATCCTGTAACCGTATAGATTAATAATACAAAGGTCATTTCTTTTACTTGCGGGACCGTTATGCTGAAAAAGGTACGGAGTTTCCCAGCTCCGTCGATGGTAGCTGCTTCATATAACTCCCCAGGTACTTTTTGGACGGCTAGCACAAATAGCATGACCGCATACCCGATACTCTGCCACTGCGAGACAAATATCACCGCGAAGATTGCTGTTTTTGGATTCCCGAGCCAGCCTTCTGCCCATTCACCTAATCCGATTGCACGCAAGAAACTATTAAGTAAACCTACTTCAGGGTTATAAATAAAACTAAAGAGAATCCCAATTACCGTCATCGAAATCAAAACCGGGATAAAAAAGCTTGTCCGAAAGAAGGTAGAAAATCTCCTGAATAATTTGTCTTCTAAGATGGCGGCAATCACTAATCCAAGCCCAACTTGAAGGACAACGGAGATCACAGCGTAGAAAAGATTGTTCTTTAGCACGGTGTAAAAGACAGGGTCTTTAAAGAGGCGTGTGTAATTTTCGATTGATACAAAGCTTCTATCTAAAGTAAACGGGTTCCATTCATAAAAACCATTTACTAAATTTCGAACTAATGGATAGTACACAAATAAGGATAGCATAAGTAAAGCTGGTGCAATATAGAGTAGCGGGATGATCCGTGTTCTGCGCATTTATACCCCTCCCATCAAACATCTAGTAAAAGTCGGTTTATAGGAAACTAGTTATCTATAAACCGACCATTTAATAGACTGCATCTTTCTCCTATTTTTTCACTTGTTTTGCTGCCTCTTGAACACTCTTCATAACTTCCTCTGGTGTCATCGTACCGCCTAACATTGCTTGTACACCATCGCCATATGGCTTGAACACTCGGCTGTCTAAGGCGCTATCGGCCCAAATTAACATATCTCCTGCTTCGATAATCATATCCATAGCCTTCACTTCTTGTTCACTTGCTGTATCTTCGTTTACGGCACCCTGAACAGTACTAGCAAAACCTGTATCCTTGATTAACTTTTCACCATTTGCTTTAGACGTTAAAAACTTCAAGAATTTCATTGCCTCTTCAGGATGTGCTGATTTCTTCGTTACCATAAATCCTTCAGGAGCACCGATGATTCCTTCTTGGTCCCCCTTGGCACCCTCAATGGTCGGAACCTTGAAGGAACTCCATTCAAACGGAGCATCATCTAAGAAAGAAATTTCAAGCGTTTCTAAAAGAATCACTCCCGCTTTACCGCCAATGAATAAGTTTCTTGTTTCATCATGTGCAGAGGCATTTGGATTTTCATTTAAATATGGTTTTAATTCATTCAGCTTCTCTAAAGCTTCCACATAACCAGGGTCCGTAAACTCTGCACCTTGGTAACTAAAATCCTTATCCAATACTTCACCCGGAACAGTTCTTTGATTTAATGCCGTTACATAATGAGCCGCAGCCCAAGGTGATTTATTACCTAGAATTAATGGCGTTGTACCACTACCTTTAAGTGTTTCAAGTACTGTGATGAACTCATCCCAAGTAGTTGGCGCCTTAAGATTTAACTTATCAAAAACCTCTTTGTTGTAGAAAAATAACTTACTATCGGTAAAAAGTGGTACGCCGTACACTTTTCCGTCCTTCTTGAAGTGTTCCACCTGTGACTCAATTAATTGGCCAGACCACCCAGTGTCTGCTGCGTAGTATTCGGATAAATCTAACGCCACACCATCACGGATAAACTTCTCACCATATTCTCCTACCCAGCTGAAGAAAATATCTGGGGGATTCTTACTGCCAAGAATGACATTCGCCTTTTGTTTGTAATCATCATTTAAAGCTGTTACCTCTTCAACATTAATATCAGGATTCTGTTTTTCAAACTCTGCAATAACTTGTTTGTAATAAGACTTATACGGCTCATTCGGCCAACGGTGGAAAAAGGTAATCGTAGTTTTTCCATCTTCTGATTTTGAATTAGAGCTCTGTGATGAACATCCTATTAATAATGACATTACTACTAAAATACTGATTGCTAGAGTCATCCAACGTTTCACAAACATACCCCCCAATATTTCTTCTTGTTTTTGAAAAAAGGTTATAAAGCGCTTACAAGTTATTTTTGTCCCTATCAGCCTCCAGACTAACCTTCAAGATGTACTCTTAGATGCCCTGTTGTATTATAATATGATATTACATTATATAACCTTTAGAGTCAATATCTAAATTGGGGGAACTTTCAAACAATTTTTAATAGACTGCGGCAGAGACGAAAAGGTCTCACCTTTTTCAATATAAGTATTCTACGATAGTTCATTATTAGCCTAAGTTACCATAAATCCAACCCTAGGAACAGATGAAATATTATTTATTTAATAGCTTTTTTAAAAAAAATAAAAAACCCCGCCAGTCCGTCGACTAAGCAGGGGTTTCTATCTATAACTATTATTGTTTTCCTGTAACCGTTAGACGGTTAATGGCACGCTGCAGGGCTAATTCAGCACGACGGAAGTCGATGTCTTCCACTTTCTGATCTCTCATACGCTGCTCGGCACGTTCTTTCGCTCTTAGTGCACGTTCAACGTCGATATCCTCTGCTTTTTCAGCGGCTTGGGCTAGAATCGTTACTTTATCAGGACGGACTTCTAGGAAGCCTCCGCTCACTGCAATAAGATCCTGCTCCTTGCCATTCTTCTTCATGCGGACTACCCCAATTGCTAAAGGAGCAACCATTGGAATATGTCCAGGTAAAATACCTAATTCACCACTTTGAGCCTTCGTAATAACCATTTCCACATCAGACTCATACACCGGGCCATTCGGAGTAACAACACTGACTTCAATCGTCTTCATTTTTTACCCTCCTGACAGGCTTTAGGCCTCTACACCCATGCGTTTTGCATTTTCCACTACGTCTTCAATACGTCCAACTAAGCGGAATGCGTCTTCTGGAAGGTGGTCATACTTACCTTCAAGGACTTCTTTGAAACCACGAACCGTTTCTTTTACAGGTACATAAGATCCTGGCTGGCCAGTAAACTGTTCAGCAACGTGGAAGTTCTGTGACAAGAAGTTTTGGATACGACGTGCACGAAGTACCACTAACTTATCATCATCAGAAAGCTCATCCATACCAAGGATTGCAATGATATCTTGTAATTCACGGTAACGTTGTAAAGTTGATTGAACTTGGCGCGCTACATTGTAATGCTCTTCGCCAACGATTTCAGGTGACAATGCACGAGAAGTCGAAGCAAGTGGATCCACCGCAGGGTAGATACCCATTTCAGATAGCTTACGCTCAAGGTTAGTAGTCGCATCTAAGTGAGCGAATGTTGTAGCCGGAGCCGGATCCGTATAGTCATCGGCTGGTACGTAAATCGCTTGGATAGATGTTACAGAACCTTTATTAGTAGAAGTAATACGTTCTTGTAAACGACCCATTTCAGTAGCAAGAGTCGGCTGGTAACCTACGGCAGAAGGCATACGGCCGAGTAACGCCGACACTTCCGAACCTGCTTGCGTGAAACGGAAGATGTTATCCATGAAGAAAAGAACGTCCTGTCCTTGCTCATCACGGAAATATTCAGCCATTGTCAAACCAGTCAGGGCAACACGCATACGTGCTCCTGGCGGCTCGTTCATTTGTCCGAATACCATCGCTGTTTGCTTGATAACGCCTGAATCCGTCATTTCATGGAAAAGGTCATTACCTTCACGTGTACGCTCACCAACACCAGCGAATACCGAAATACCGCTGTGCTCTTGCGCGATGTTATTGATTAATTCCTGGATTAATACCGTTTTACCTACACCGGCACCACCAAATAGACCGATCTTACCACCCTTAATGTATGGAGCAAGCAAGTCTACTACCTTAATACCCGTTTCAAGAATTTCTACCTCAGTAGAAAGATTTTCAAACGTTGGAGCTTCACGGTGAATCGAATCACGGCGCTCACTCGCTGGAATTTCCTCGTTAAGGTCAATAACTTCACCTAGTACGTTAAATACACGGCCAAGAGTTACGTTCCCAACCGGTACAGAAATAGCTGCACCTGTATCAACAACATCCATTCCACGCATTACACCATCAGTGGAAGCCATTGCAATCGTACGAACCGTATCGTCACCTAAATGAAGGGCTACTTCAAGAGTTAAGTTAATATCAACTTCTGACTGATTCTGCGCTTTGTACTCAATACGCAAAGCGTTATAAATCTCAGGAAGCTGACCGTTTTCAAACTTAACGTCAATAACCGGACCCAAAATCTGAAGAACGCGTCCTTTATTCATTATTTTCCCTCCTATCTTACTTTCTCACAAACCCTTTTTTAAAAAGGAACCTGTGAATCGCACTTAACACGTTATCGTCCTGATATGTAGTCGGGAACGATGAACTCATTCCCGCGACTCGCAGAACTTATCAAGGCCCCTAAATGGGGTTCATTTTAAATAAAAGATTCTACTCTAATGCTGCCGCTCCGCCGACAATTTCCGCAATTTCTTGCGTAATCGCTGCTTGACGAGCACGGTTGTAGATAAGTGAATAATTTTTAATCATTTCTTTCGCATTATCAGTAGCATTTCTCATCGCAGTCATCCGGGCTGCATGCTCACTCGCTTTGCTGTCT
Organism: Neobacillus niacini; assembly: GCF_023715415.1. Classification (GTDB taxonomy): domain Bacteria; phylum Bacillota; class Bacilli; order Bacillales; family Cytobacillaceae; genus Neobacillus; species Neobacillus niacini_C. Next base: position 83,862 of record NZ_JAMBOB010000007.1, on the reverse strand, counting down.
AACAGAGCGCCATAAATTAAGCTCTCAGCATATTGTGGCAAGAGAACGTCCAAAATTTCTTCTGCAGATGGCTCAAATTCATAAGCAGTAAGCTTCGAAGTCGTTGAAATATCCGTTAACGGAAGCAGCTTCTTCTCCATTACCTCTTGTGTAATTGCGCTTTTATAATGAGTGTAGAATAAGTAAAGTTCATCGAAGGTTCCATCGGAGAACATACCTACCGTACTACTGGTAATATCTTTCACGCTTTCGAAGTTCGGCTGATCCGATACTCCAACAATTTCAAGATCGACATTAATGCCGCGCTTCACAAAAAAGTCACGTGCTACACGACCGATTGCAATAATCGAGTATTCGTCTTTCGACTTGTGACGATTTTGGATTGTTTGAAACACACGTCGGATCACGTTACTGTTAAAAGCACCAGCCAGACCACGGTCAGAAGTCATAACAATATAACCCGTTTTCTTAACAGGACGAGATTGAAGCATAGGATGATTAATCCCTTTGCTGCCCATTGCGACTGCCACAGTAACTTCCTGGATTTTTTCCATGTAAGGAACAAATGCTTTCGCATTCATAACTCCACGATTCCATTTAGCTGCAGACGTCATCTCCATTGCTTTGGTAATCTGACTCATCTTTTTGGTAGAATTTATACTATTTTTTATATCGCGTAATGATGCCATAGGTTCTCACCACCCTCTTACAAAGATTGTGTTCGGCTCCGGTGGAAACAGGCACCCAAAACCGTGCCTGTCACCACCTCCGCCATCAATTAAATGTCAGACCCTACTTATTCGGAAACTGCGAACGTCTTTTTGAAGGCGTTAAGCGCAGCAGCCATATCGTCATCAGAAGGAAGGTCCTTACTGTTTTTAATATGGTCTAACAAGTCTTTGCGATTGTGGTCTAACCAATTAAGGTATTCTGATTCGAAACGACGGATATCTTCTAATGGAATATCATCCAAGAATCCGCGTGTTAATGCATAAAGAATAGCTACTTGCTTTTCAACAGATAGCGGTTTATGAAGATCTTGCTTTAGTACTTCAACAGTACGTGCACCACGGTTAAGCTTCGCTTGTGTCGCTTTATCAAGGTCAGAACCGAACTGTGCGAATGCTTCTAGCTCACGGTATGAAGCAAGGTCAAGACGCAGTGTACCTGCTACCTTCTTCATCGCCTTGATTTGTGCGGATCCACCTACACGTGAAACGGAAAGACCTGCGTTAATCGCTGGACGTACACCGGAGAAGAATAGATCTGATTGTAAGAAAATTTGTCCATCTGTGATGGAAATAACGTTTGTTGGAATATAAGCAGAAACGTCTCCTGCTTGTGTTTCGATAAATGGCAATGCAGTAATTGAACCAGCACCAAGTGTGTCGTTCAATTTCGCTGCACGCTCTAGTAAACGGCTGTGCAAGTAGAATACATCCCCTGGATATGCTTCACGACCTGGAGGACGGCGAAGTAATAGGGAAAGCTCACGGTATGCAGCCGCTTGTTTGGATAAATCATCATATACGATTAAAACATGCTTGCCAGCATACATAAATTCTTCAGCCATTGAAACGCCCGCATATGGAGCTAAGAATAGCAATGGAGCTGGTTGAGACGCAGATGCAGTAACAACGATTGTGTAATCTAATGCTCCAAATTTACGAAGGGTTTCAACCGCACCACGTACAGTTGATTCTTTTTGACCGATTGCTACGTAGATACAGATCATATCTTGACCTTTTTGGTTCAAAATTGTATCGATGGCAACAGATGTTTTACCTGTTTGACGGTCTCCGATAATTAACTCACGTTGACCACGGCCAATTGGTACAAGTGCGTCAATCGCTTTAATACCTGTTTGTAATGGCTCATGAACGGATTTACGAGCCATAACGCCTGAAGCAACTGCTTCAACAGGACGAGTTTTTGTAGTATTGATTGGACCCATACCATCAACTGGTTGTCCTAAAGAGTTAACAACACGACCAATGAGTTCCTCACCAACTGGAACCTCCATGATGCGTCCTGTACGACGAACCTCGTCACCTTCTTTAATTTCAGTGAAAGGTCCTAAGATGATAATACCAACGTTATTGGCTTCAAGGTTTTGAGCCATACCCATAACGCCGTTTGAAAATTCAACAAGTTCTCCAGCCATGACATTGTCGAGGCCATGAACACGTGCGATACCGTCACCTACGGAGATAACAGTACCTACATCACTCACTTGAATTTCAGCCTGATAGTTTTCAATTTGCTTTTTTATCAGGGCACTAATTTCTTCAGCTTTGATGCTCATGAGTTTCACCCCTATTCTTTCGAATCTTAGCTTAACAATTTACGTTCTAAACGGTCTAGCTTCCCGCGCAATGAACCGTCGTATATACGGTTTCCGATTCGGACCTTAACGCCGCCGAGCAATTCGGAATCCACGATATTTTCAATTCTAAGTGATTTCTTGCCAACCTTTGCTCCAAATGTTGCAGAGATTGCTTCACGTTCAGCATCAGATAGCTCACGTGTGCTAGTAACTTCAGCATCAGCAATTCCCTTTTCTTCATTTGCTAGTTCAAAGAATTGGTTTGCTACTTCAATGATCTCGTCTTCGCGATGGCGATCAATCAAAAGCATTAGTGTATTCATTACATATGGATTAACCGCTGAAAAAGCATTTGTTAAAATCTCTTTCTTCTTATCTAGTGTAAGCTTCGAAGACTTCAAAACTGCTTTTAAATCGGTATTGTAAACAAAAACTTCCTTCACTACACGAAGTTCTTCTTCTACTACTCCAAGAAGCTGCTGTTCTTTTGCGATTTGAAAAAGAGCCAACGCGTAGCGTTTCGCTACCATGGAGTTGCTCATCGCTTATCTCCTGCCTCTTGAATATATTCGTTAATAAGTTTATCTTGGTCTGCTGCATTCAATTCTTTTTCAATAACTTTTGAAGCAATTAATACAGACAAGGAAGCAACTTGTTCACGAATAGCGGCAACCGCTTTTTCTTTCTGCTGCTCGATTTCAAGCTTAGCAGATTCTTTCATACGATCAGCTTCTGTGCGTGCTACAGCAATGATTTCTTCACGCTGAATATCGCCTTGCTTTTTCGCACTTTCAATTAAAACTTGCGCTTCTGAACGAGCTTCTTTTAAAAGAGAACGTTGCTCTTCTAATAGTTTCTTTGCTTCGACACGACTTTGTTCAGCCGCTGAAATTTCACCAGCAACATGCTCTTCACGCTGTTTCATGATGCCCATTAATGGACCCCAAGCGAATATTTTAAGCAATACCATTAAGATAATGAACATAACTAGCTGGAAAATGATATCTCCCCAGTTCACACCAGAATGTGCTGCTGCAGCTCCTAATACAAAACTATTTGTTAACACCCGCGGTTCACTCCTTTCAAGGTCTTTCCTTAAAACAACCTATCTATCAGTCGAAATAATTGTCGAAATCAATCGTTTATGCACACTAATGAACATAAACGAATGGCGAAGGTTCTCACGAATGATCTTCGCCATTTATATGAACACTTTTTAGCGTTCGATTATTGACCTTGAACCATGAACGCGATAACAACCGCGATAATTGGAATCGCCTCAACTAACGCAACCCCGATGAACATTGTAGTTTGAAGCATACCACGAGCTTCTGGTTGACGAGCGATACCTTCTACTGTTTTTGATACGATAAGACCGTTACCGATACCAGCACCTAGTGCTGCTAAACCAATTGCGATTGCTGCTGCTAAAAGACCCATTTGAAAATTTCCTCCTTTAATGTATAAAAAAATGAATTCTTATTTTTTGTTCTTAATTTTTAAGAACGGTTTATCTTAATGGTCGCTGCTCACTTTATGAGCTAAGTACACCATTGTTAACATACAGAAAATAAATGATTGGATGGCACCGACAAACAGTGAGAAGCCTTGCCATACCAGCATTGGAAGTGCAGCGGCGATTGTTCCGCCCACACCGGTAGCTAAACCAGCTGCGAGTAAGCTTAATAAAATTTCCCCCGCATAAATGTTTCCGTAAAGTCGGAGACCGAGAGTCAGAGTATTTGCAAACTCTTCAATAATTTTGATTGGGAACATGAACCAGAAAGGTTTAAAGAATTCCTTCCCATATGCTCCGGCACCTCTCATCTTGACACCGTAGAAGTGAGATAATCCCACTATCAATGTGGCTAGTGTCAACGTTACAGCCGGATCTGCTGTTGGCGATTTCCACCAAAGAACTCCGTCGACAACGATTGAAAATGGAAGCCCTAGCATATTCGAAACAAAGATATACATGATGATGGTGATTCCGAGAATATGAAATCGTCCGCCATCTTTCCAATCCATCGTACTGTTTATAATGTTTTTAACAAAATCCATGACCCATTCCATAAAGTTTTGCATTCCGGTCGGTTTCATGGCCAGCTTTCGAGTAGATAGGACGGCTAACAAAAAGACAATTGCAGTTGCTATTGTAATCATCAAAATGTTTGCCAGATTAAATTGGAGCCCAAGAAACGTAACTATTGGAGCTTCGTGATGCAACAGTATTCACCTCGCTTCCCCCGCTATTTATCTGAATAGAAATTGCGCATAAAAAAATCTATCATAATGACAATGTAGGATGTCATTAATCCTATAACCACACTAATGAGGTGAAATTGCTCAGGATACCTCAAAGTGATGACAATCGCTAAAGCAGCACTTGCCATTCGTGAAAAAGATCCAAGTGAACGAATTTGTCTTCCTTCAGCTGCCGCTTGACCAAACTTGTCGATTTTTCGAGCCATCAACCACAAATTAAAGAGGCTCAAACTTGTCCCAAGAATCAATCCAAGAAAGATTGATTGATGCGCAGTGAACCCCCAACCAAGCACATAAAAAGACAATATGAAAAACATCCACTTTCGCTGTCGGACAAACATGGTTTGAAATTCTGGCATGGTTGGTCTAATCTCCTGAATTGAACTTGCGAATTGTAACAAGCATCGAGTAAATACCGGCCGCTAAACCAATAAACAATCCAACAATTAAGAAAATTGGTTCTGTGCCCCACTGCTTATCCAGCCATCTGCCAAAAAATATACCGATAAGAATGGATCCTACAAGGGCTGCAAGAATGGCGGACATTAGGGCATATGCTTTAAACGGATTGCGGTTTTCATTACGCATACTTATCGCTCTCTCACCTTTAGAGAATACAATCAAAAAAACGAGGGTATGTACAAAAAGAAGATAGGTAGAATTCCGAGAATTCTGTCGAATTACGTGAAAACCCTCTCATTCTACATCCTTTGTTAGCATACAATAGCGATTCTTCAAAGTCAATGGATTTACGTGAAATTACGTACAAACTATTCTGAGTAATTTCTTCCATTTGGAAGTTTTAGTTAACACTATAATTGTAGTGTAATTCACCAATATATTTATGTCTAAAATGTGACCATTTTGTGAACAAATTGATCAGGAGTGGCAAATAACACCACCCCAATTAAATTCACCTGACCGCTGCTCCAATCACAAGCATCGTTTCAATAAAATCCTCTTTCCCTGCCTTTTTTGCAAATACCTTGGCAAGATACGTTCCTTCAGGAGGGAGGTTCTCAGCTGTAATCACCTTGCTGACCAACCCTTTCTTTACGTTCTGATTACTGTCTAAAAAGCCAACGAATCGGAAATCATCCGGATTAAAAAGGGCAATTCCAAACTCCTCCGCCCCACCTGGTAGATAGACCTCATAGTGATAAGTCCCAGGCTTGTCGCCATCCTTAAAATCAAATCCCATTACTCTCGGGTAATTCGGTTCCTCAAGTACATAGATATAGGGAACTTGAATCGAATTAGCCCCAGCATGAATGGTTAGATACCCATCATGAATCTTTCCTTTCAATTCTACAGGATTCACCTTTAGTTCAAGCTTAGCGTCTCGAGATTCTCCAGGCTTAAGGGTAAAAGCCAGCGGGAATTGCCATTCAAGGCCGTCTTTACCTTTGGGGATGTCAAAGGTATAGCGCACAGGTTTTTCACTTAGATTCTCAACACGCAAAAATGCTTTGTGGGTATCGCCTTCACTCTCAAACTTGCCAAATCGGAGCGAACTTGGACTAACAAGCGAGGTGGCTTTTACAGCTTCATTCACCTGAATCCTTCCTGCCCCCTGTTCATACGTCCGGTAAGGTTTACCGTTTTTTTCTAACGGTTTGGCGGTATTCATTAGGGCTGCCTTAATTTGATCCGGGGTCCACTCTGGATGTGCCTGTTTAATAAGCGCACATGCCCCCGCCACATGGGGGGCTGCCATACTCGTTCCCTGGAGAGAAAGATAACCGCCGGGAATGGTTGAATTAACCGCCACACCTGGTGCAACAAGATCCGGTTTGACCTCCCACGTGTCCGTCACCGGCCCCCTCGAGCTAAAATCCGCCAGCAAATCCCTTTCCTCCACACATTCGATTCTCGCTAAGGAATTGGTTTTGCTTTTTAAAACCTCCCCCTCTTTCTTTGTGATGGAACCGACCGGAATATCGAGCGGAGCCTCCAGATTCCCCATGAACCCGCCACTTAAATTATTGTAAATAATAACTCCCTTCGCCCCAGCCGCCTTAGCATTATTGGCTTTTTCAGTAAACGTCAATTTCCCTCTTTTTATGAGAACTATTTTTCCCATTACGTCCTTTAAATCTGCCTGCGTCCCCATCCCGCCATCAACAATAGGAAGGGACCGGTCCATTGCCCAATTCGCTGAGCCCGCCAGAGGCTGAATCTTGATTTTATCCCGTATTCCTTCTATTAGAATATGAGGGACTTCTAAGGTAGGGGTCGAAGCTCCAACCGATATTGCCTTTGATGCCGTTCCCGGCGAACCAACTGTCCAGATATTTGGACCGGAATTACCGGATGCTGCGATGGCCACAATCCCCTTATCCACCGCTCGATTCAAAGCGAGGGAGATGGGCAGGTCCGGACCATTAATATCATTGCCAAGAGAAAGGTTCATAATATCCACTTTGTCTTTTATCGCCTGCTCGATTGCCGCAAGCACATTTTCCGTCGTTCCGCCGCCACCAGGTCCCAGCGCACGGTAAGCGAGGATTTTCGCCTCCGGTGCGACTCCCTTTATCTTTCCATTTGCCGCAATAATTCCGGCCACATGGGTGCCATGAACCGTCGCACTTCCTAGCGTTTTTGTTTCCATTGGATCACCATCATTATCCACAAGGTCCCGTCCGCCCGCATAATTTCTTCTCAGGTCAGGATGGGTGTAATCCACACCCGTATCGATAACCCCGACCGTAATTCCTTTCCCCGTCAAGCGGCGATTCTTTTTATCAAAAAGGCCGCGAATCTCTTCACCGCCAATAATTTTAACACCTTCCTCCCCCTGCACCCTGTACTGATTTACAGGTGAAATACTGATAATTTGTTTGCTGGTTTCCGCCAATTGTTCTATTGATTCTGGGTTTCCTTCGACCGAGAATCCATAAATCGCTTCTGTAAAAACATGCCTGAGGTGAATATCTTTGTAGGGTTTAATGAGCTGTTGAATGTCCTCGGGGGTTTGCGGCTCTTCAAGAACCACAATCGCCACCCGTTCTTTCGGTATCGGAGGGTTCTCGAGCGACCGAGCAGAAGTAGTCGTTTGAAGGGAGAAAACTAGTACGAATAAAAGTGTCCATTTTTTCATGTAAAAAATCCCCCTTTTTTCATAGAGTTTTCATCGTGAGGGGAAAATATGCAGTTTTTTGGGAGAAAGTATTTGGTACCTCGTTTGGATCCTGTCGAGAAAAGATTTAGGGAAAGCAGTAAATATCTAGCTTTAATAGAGGAATCGACCTGTAGAAAATCAGCAAACTGCTTCCTGTTGATGGTCGGACTGTAGAGAAGAAAATAATCACTTACAGCTTGGATGTGTGCGGTTTTGGAGGTTTCTTTGCATTTGTTACACCGCCAAGAAGCTGAAACATACTCCATTGGGTAACACTTGCAATTACTATTCGTACACTGTACACCTGTTATCAAATCGGTTTGGGATAATTCGTACTTTTGAAAGATATCCGGAATGTAGATATGATGGGCTTTTAAGAGGGTATCTGAAAGTTGAGTTAGGGTATTCTTTGTCATGCGAGGCTTTTGATACTTGTCTTCCAATTCTTTTATCTTATCAAGCAGCGATTCGGCATAGATGATTTTTTGAAAAATTTGCTGGTTGTCTGGAGTTGTTTCGATAATCGTAGACGTTTTACTAATTACCACTAGGCTCTCCACCGGTATCCCCCTGATTTGATGAAACTTTAACCAATTCGTAAATTGAAGGTGGTGCCTTTTCACTTGCTGTATAGGGTTATCCATCCCTTCATCTACATTATTTAATTCCCTGATCATTAGGTCCGATCCCTTTTCAAACTTTAACTTACCGGAAATATTTTTGACCTCGATGATTAACGCAAATCTTGAAGAAATCAGCAGCAAATCCATCTGGAAGTCCTTTTTATCCTTTAGCCGCAATCCATAAAAAATGTAATATTCATTTTCTGGTAAAAACGATACGTAATAACTCGTATTGAGTTCCCCATAATACCCTTTCAGCCATATCTTTAGGTCCTTTTCCACAATCGGCCTTACGGGGTGCCCTTTTGGCATCCTTTTTAATAAAGCTATGCATTGTTCAGCGTGAACGGAGAGTTTTAACTCTAACATGATCAACAAAATCACCTCTTTTTCGAATTAAAAGGGTAATTCTCTACTAATTTGAGTATTCCTGCTTAAAAAATAAGTAGATAGTGTGAACTTATTTTTTGGGAAAAGCCTCAGGAAAAGTTATGGACTATTTTCGAGGGGTTTTGGACTTTTTCCATGGGTTTATGGACTATTTTTAGAGGGTTTTGGACTTTTTTCATGCAGTTATGGACCTTTTTCAAGGGGTTTTGGACTATTAGCCAATATTTGTAAAAAACACCCCTCGAAATAGGTATTTTAAAAAACAAAAACTGAGCAGAAAAATAGTTCTGCTCAGCCCCAATTACCTTATTATTTCGTCCCAAACAATCGATCCCCAGCATCTCCGAGCCCAGGTACGATATATCCATGGTCATTCAACTTCTCATCTAATGCAGCGATATAAATATCCACATCCGGATGTGCTGCCTTAACCGCTTCAACGCCTTCTGGTGCCGCAATCAAACACATAAACTTGATATGCTTCGCACCGCGCTTTTTCAAGCTATCAATTGCCACATTCGCAGAACCGCCCGTTGCGAGCATTGGGTCAACAACGATGAATTCACGTTCTTCAACGTCACTTGGCAGCTTAATGTAATATTCCACTGGCAGTAACGTTTCCGGGTCGCGGTATAAACCAACATGGCCAACCTTTGCAGCTGGAATTAATTTCAGAATCCCGTCCACCATACCAATTCCTGCACGCAGAATCGGGACAACGCCCATTTTCTTCCCTGATAATACCTTTGATTTCGCCGAACAGACTGGCGTTTCAATTTCGATATCTTCAAGCGACATATCTCGTGTGATTTCAAACGCCATAAGCGTTGCCACTTCGTCTACTAATTCACGGAACTCCTTCGTTCCTGTGTTTTTATCACGAATGTATGTAAGTTTATGCTGAATAAGTGGATGGTCGAAGACGTATACCTTTGCCACAATGATCGCCCCTTTATTAAAATTTAACTCCGTCTCATTTTACAGAAAAACGATATAGAGAGCAAATAAAAATCAAAAAAGAAATCGACCCATTCACAGAGTCGATTTCAAAAGTTGTTTAATATTCAGGATAAAGCGTGAATTTACCTGTTAAAGCACTAACACGATCACTAGCTTCTTTAAGCTTTGCTTCGTCTTCATGATTTTTCAAGGTAAACGCAATGATGGACGCAATTTCATCCATATCTTCTAATCCAAAGCCACGGCTCGTAACCGCCGCAGTACCAATACGGATACCGCTCGTTACAAATGGGCTTTGCGGATCAAACGGAATTGTATTTTTGTTAACGGTAATCCCTACTTCGTCAAGGACCTTTTCCGCAACCTTACCCGTTAAACCTAGTGTTTGCATGTCTAAGAGCAGCAAGTGATTGTCCGTACCACCGGAAACCAGCTTGATCCCCTCTTTTTGCAAACCTTCCGCTAAACGCTTGGCATTTGCAATAATTTGACCTGCATATTCTTTAAAGCTATCCTGAAGAACTTCCCCAAATGCTACCGCTTTTGCAGAAATAACATGCATTAACGGTCCGCCTTGGATACCAGGGAAAATCGATTTGTCAATTTTCTTCCCGAATTCCTCTTTACATAAAATCATTCCACCACGAGGTCCACGTAGCGTTTTATGCGTAGTTGTTGTAACGAAATCAGCATAAGGTACTGGATTTTGGTGAAGGCCAGCTGCCACAAGTCCAGCAATATGAGCCATATCAACCATTAAATAAGCGCCCACTTCATCGGCAATTTCACGGAATTTCGCAAAATCAATTGCACGAGGATACGCACTTGCACCAGCAACAATCATCTTCGGCTTATGTTCGCGAGCTTTTGCCAACACATCATCATAATTAATCAGATGTGTTGTTTCGTCCACACCGTACTCAACAAACTTATATTGAACACCACTAAAATTGACCGGGCTGCCGTGTGTTAAGTGGCCGCCATGCGAAAGGTTCATACCAAGAACAGTGTCGCCTTGTTCAAGGACCGTAAAGTAAACAGCCATATTCGCCTGTGCACCAGAATGCGGCTGAACGTTCACATACTCCGCACCAAAAATCTCCTTCGCACGCTCACGAGCAAGGTCTTCGACTACGTCCACGTATTCACAACCGCCATAATAGCGGCGACCTGGGTAGCCCTCTGCATATTTGTTGGTTAACACAGAACCCTGTGCCTCCATTACCGCTTCACTCACAAAGTTTTCTGAGGCAATTAATTCAATTTTTCCGCGCTGGCGTCCTAATTCCTGTTGAATCGCTTCAAATACCTGTTTGTCCTGATTAGACAAATGCTTCATGGTAATCCCCCCTGTATGTATAAACCTGAAATGACTTTCCTGAAAATTCTCTCTATATAATAGCACGTTTCTCTCAAAAAGAGAAATGGATATTCGTAAAATCTCCATTTCTTTTATTTTACCCTAGTAAAAGGATAAAGAAAATACACTATACACGAACATTAAAATAAATTATACTAAAAACGTTCGCCTTTAACAATCAACTACAGCTGGAATTTCCCGCTGTCTTTTCATAAACCGCTCGAGCCCCGCCAATGAGTTTTGGCCGTGTTTTCGCTAAGGTAACATGTGCATGTCCAACGTTTTTCTGTGCCACTCGGATGGGAACCGCCACATGTTTCAGGTGCATACCAATAAAGGTGTGACCAATATCAATCCCAGCATCCGCCTTCAAAAATTCAACAACAACGGCGTCCTCCATTTTTTCAAACGCATGTGTAGCCATTGCTCCGCCTGCAGTCCTTACTGGCACCACAGATACTTCGTCTAATCTTCGCTTATCCGCCTCAACTCTTTCAATCACAAGTGCCCGGTTTAAGTGCTCGCAGCATTGGAATGCCAACGCAACACCGGTATTCGCCGCAAACCTACTTAATTGACGGAAAATCATCTCAGCGACATCCAATGTCCCCGCCGTTCCGATTTTCTCACCAATTACTTCACTCGTACTACAGCCCACGACTAGCAGCTGCCCCGGCACCAAAGAAGCCTGCAATTGAAATTCAGTTAAAATTGTTTCAAGCTCTTTTTCCCATACTTGAATCACGGTCATCAACCTACTTCTGCTCGTATTCGCTGATTTTTCCAATCCGAGTAGCATGTCGGCCGGCTTCAAACTCTTCTGTCAGCCAAATTTGTGCAATATCACGAGCAAGGCCAGGTCCGATTACACGCTCACCCATCGTGAGAATATTGGTATCATTGTGCGCACGTGTTGCCTTTGCACTAAACGTATCATGCACAAGGGCACAGCGTATACCCTTTACCTTGTTCGCAGCAATGCTCATGCCAATTCCTGTTCCACAAATCAAGATTCCTCTATCAAACTCACCGCTCGCTACCTTCTCAGCAACCGGCAGCGCATAATCCGGATAGTCGACAGACCCTTCACAGTCACAGCCGAAATCCTGATATTCAATCCCAAGTTCATCCATTAAGTTAGCAATTTCCTTACGAATATTCACTCCGCCATGATCAGACGCTAATGCTACTTTCATCTAAAAACCTCCTATACTAATCCTTCCTTAATATTGACATACCGGTAAAAAAATATAAAGCCCTCACTACTGAGAGCTTTACATTTTTTCAATCGCTTTTGTAATCAATTTTTCTAATTCCTGATAGGTTTCCTGATAGATGGCCAAATTGCCGCCAAAAGGGTCAACAACATCGACATCATAGTCCTCTCCCGTAAATTCCTTTAAGGTGAAAACTTTTCCGGCTGCAGAAGCGTATTGCTCCAGAATGGCATTTTTATGCGAACCTGTCATCGTTAAAATTAGATCTGCCCATTGTACAGATTCTATAGTTAGCATCGTGGAGGAATGGTTATGTTCAATATAATGAGAATTAAGCACCTGTTTAGCGTGAGCAGATGCCTCACTTCCCGTTGCCGCATAAATTCCTGCCGACTTCACTTCTAAACCTTCAATCTTCTTACTTTTTAAAATTGCTTCCGCCATCGGGCTTCTGCACGTATTCCCTGTACAAACAAACAAAATGCGCTGCAAACTGCCAGCCTCCTTTCAAAATTGTCTAGCTTAAGCAGCCTAGACACTTTTCTATTGTCTAGCGCAAGCAGCCTAGGGGCTCGGGGTCATAAGTCAATCCAGCAAGAAGGTAAAAACCAACCTTCTCGCCGGCTCGCCTTATGCCTGTCACCCCTGGGAAAAAATGAACTGCTTTTTTCCTTGGGCAAGGCGCTTCCGCTTTTCTATGTACATTCTATCATTTCTCCAACAGTAACGAAAAAACCTTTCACATTTTTGGAAAGGTTTTATAAAAAGGAATAAAGTAATTTTATTCCAAATGCGAGTAAGATGCTTCCCCCTAATGCTTCGCTATACGATCCAATCCAACCCTGCGCTTTTCTTCCCAATAACAAACCCGCCCAAGTTAAAATGGTTGCCACTACCCCAAAGCAGATAATCACCAAAATCGTTTTTGCCCCATAGATTCCTAGCGTCAGTCCGAGCGAAAAACTATCGAGACTCACACTGGTTGCAAAGATGAGTAGTCCAAATCCAACCGGCGTCATCACCTTTTCCTCACTTTTCCGAAGGCTTGACCAAATCATTTGCACCCCGAGCAACATAAGGAGCAGCCCTCCCACCAAAGACGCAAAGGTTCCAAATTTATCGGATAAAAACCTCCCGGCGAGCATTCCCACAAGCGGCATCCACACATGGAATAAACCAATCGTGATTCCAATTTTAAAAATCTGCCGAAGTCTTAACTTAAACATACCCATTCCGAGACCAACAGAAAAGGCATCCATCCCTAGTGCAAACGCCATTAACAACAGCGTTACAAGTTCCCCAATAATTCCATACACGAATCTCTACCCCCTCGGACTTGCCCTGATTTAACATATGCACGTCCAAAGGGTTTTAGAATCGAAAAGCGCATGTACACGGACCTGCCTGCCCATGCTAATCCCAAAAATTAAAAACGATCTGTCCTACTTTTTCAGGTTTCCAGTATGAAATCTGCTGCAACTCAGCACGATTCAACCCACTTTTATGCTTGTCTTCTAAAGGCGTACGAAGCTCTAATGTATCTAAAACCTGATAAAAGGGAGAAAACTGTTCCGAAAGAGCAGGTATATCCACGAATTGAATATCCCCAAAGTCAACGGCAGCCGCAAATGCTAGATAAGGATAATGCTTATTGAGCAGGATATAGAACACAAAATCAAACATCTCAACCTGAACTTTAAAAAAATTTGCTGAAGAATGAGAGAGATTACCATCTAGAACCTTCCCACCATTACAAGCGGTCAAATGGTAACACAATTGTTTAAATAGTTTTCCGTCTATTTGTGGAGGCTCATTTGCTTCTGAATCATAAAAACCACTCACTCCATTAGGAAGTTTCATTAATATACTCACCACCCCGTTCCGAAAGAGTAATTTCTAAAAAAAGGCCTCCTTATTAGGAGACCTGGGTTACTCGTTTATCATTTTGTTCCCTGCTGCTTTTTGCAAACGATTCATGATGGCATGACCGACACCCGTATTCGAAAAAGTTTCACTGAAAATAACGTCTACTTTTTCCTGATTAAACGCCCGTAATGTTTCATATAGCTTTGTTGCAACACTTTCAAGCTCGTCTCTTCTTCCACATGCGACCGAAACATCAGCCTGATAATCTTCCACACTTTCTTCCGTTGCAAGCACACCCACTCGCAGCCCAGCATTCTGCTTTTCTTCTATTAAACCTTGCAGAAAAGATGTACTTCCATTAACTAAATAAAGTGGGGCATTCGGAGCGTAGTGCTGATACTTCATCCCAGGGGCCTTCGGTTTAGAAGCTTCATCAATCAATGCCGCATCCAGATGAACCTCACCGATAACGTTCTCCAGCTGTTCCTTCGTCACTCCGCCCGGACGTAAAATAACCGGAATTTCCTCGGTACAATCCAAAACCGTCGATTCCACACCAACACCCGTCGAACCGCCGTCCAGCACACCAGCTATTTTCCCGTTTAAATCATCCAACACATGCTGGGCATTTGTCGGACTTGGCTTTCCGGAACTATTCGCACTTGGCGCCGCAATCGGAAGCTGGCATTTTTTCAAAAGTGCCAAGGCGACAGGATGATCTGGCATCCGAACGGCAACACTCTCCAAACCTGCGGTTGCTTTTTCCGAAAGAACACCGTCTCTCTTTTTAAAAATAATTGTCAACGGTCCTGGCCAGAACCTTTCCATTAATCGTTCAGCATTTTTAGGAACTTCCGCAACAAATGCTGAAAGCTGATGTTTATCCGCAATGTGGATAATCAGTGGATTATCACTCGGTCTGCCTTTTGCAGCAAAGATTTTTTCCACCGCCACATCACTTTTTGCATTTCCACCTAGTCCATAAACAGTCTCTGTTGGTAATGCCACCACTTCATTTTCCTGTAAAAAATGAGCGGCATCCACAACCTGTGGATTATTTTCGAGGTTATCCACATATTTATCCACTTTCCATACTTTTGTGTTCATAGTTATCCACCTTTACCGGAAGCGCAAATGATATCGAAATTTGCCGAATTTAGGCTCTTTGTCTCATATTACTTTTGAAAGTATAAAAGATGGTGAACATAAACACAACCCTTTATCCACAAATTGTGCATAACAATCTTAAAAATGTGGATAACTTTGTGGATTAATCCACAGTTAGAGTGAAAATTTCAAAAATAACGAGTTATCCACATTAAATACATGCTGAATGTGTTCAAGTGAATAAAGTTCCTCAGGTAATAGGTCCCGGTCCACCTTCTCGAAACCTAGCAATTCAAAAAACGGCAATGCCACTCCTTTATTTGTCGCCAAAAACAAGTTTCTTATCCCTTTTTCCTTCGCCAGCTGCATCATTTGAGTTATCAACAGGACGATATCCTTTTCCGCCTGTCCCGGCGAGACCACTAGCGAACGCAGTAATCCACAATCCGCAAAAGCCTCCATTCCCAGTGTACCCTTAATCGCCCCATCCTCATCCTCTAGCAATATAAAATACTCTACCGTTTCCTCCGTTAATCCATCCGTCCCAAGGCTCGCCTTCATCAGGAACTCTCTTAAAGTGCCCAAATCCTCTTTAGTCGCGCAACGTATAAGTGCTTGCATCCTTACCACCTCATTATTTTGATACTCTATTATTATGAGTAAATGAGAGAACTAGAACCAAATACGTGCAAAATCTATTAAAAATAAATAACCAGCCCCATTTAGGAGGCTGGTGCTTATTTAAAAATACTTTCAAACATTTCTACCACAAAAAATTTCACTTTCACCGGTTCTTCGTCTTCTGCTGTATAAACCGGAGCTGTTTTTTCCTTTTTGCTTTCCTTTTTCACATTAGTTTGCTTCTTCTCTTCTACTTTTACCTCTACTACTTCCTCTATAACTTCCTCTACATCTACAGCTTCCTCTTCTTCAACAACTTCTTCTAGAATCTTTTTCTTACTAAAATTAGAAACCTTCACTTCTTCTGCTTTTGGTTTTTCCACTACTTCAACGGGTTCTTCATTCTCCGCCGCATACGCCTTGCTTTCAAATCCTTCACTTTGGACAGCCACACCATTTGAGAAATCCAAGAAACACAATGGCGGGTAGAGCACGCACCACCAGTTGGCGCCTTTTCCTTCACCCAAGGTAATCAAAATCGCTTGATACTCTCCTGCTGGATATAAAAACTCGCCATACAATTTAGTTGGAAACTGAACCTTTCCAAACTCCACATTGACACTTTGTTTCGACCCCTGCTCAGCGACAACCTTCTCAGCAATGTTTTGAACCTCTGGCAGCTTCGAGGTAAGCACCTCTTTTGCCTTTTCCAAGGACGTTAACTCCTGAACCCACAACGTAATCTGCTCATTGACTGCATCACGGACCTTCCTTTTAAGCTCCTGATCCTGTGCACTATCACTATTGGCAAGAATTCGGAGTCGAATCGCTTCCGCTGGGATCACCACCGCATCCTTCGCCACCGCTTCCGTTTTTGGTATATATAAGTTTAAAATCGTTCCTAACGATAAAATGATTAAATAAGACCATACTAATACTTTACTGTTCATATTCTCGCACCGTCCCTTCACTATCCTCATTGTGGACAAATGCCAAGAATCTTAAACTAGTAAAATTAAAAAAACTAGAATTAGAATTTTTTCTTAACAAAGAAAGCAAACTAAAATAGCGGAGGTGAAAAAATATGTCCAAACAGAAAAATAAGAAATTGAAAAATAATCCGGCCATGCCAAAAACAGATGTAGAATTTGCCCATAATGGACTTGAAAAAGTCGCATTAAAAGCTCAAGAACGTCAAAACAAGTAAACAAAGAAGCAGAGCGAATTCATGGACGAACCGCTCTGCTACTGAATTATTTCTGCAAACACCATCCGGTCCTTGCCATTCATATCATTTAGTATCTCCACTTCCACATTTACAAAGTTCTTTTTAAAAAGGTCGGCTACCGCCTCCCCCTGTCCGGCCCCAATTTCAAAGCCAACCAGCGCTTCGTGTGCGATCACTTCCGGCAGCTCCATCATAAAGCGGCGGTAGAAATCAAGTCCATCCTCGCCCGCAAACAGCGCCCGATGCGGCTCATGCTCCGTTACTACCTCTGACATGGTTACAATGTCACTTACCGGAATATACGGCGGGTTTGAAATTACCACATCAAACTTCTGTCCCCGAAACGGCTGCAACAAATCACCTTGAACAAATTCAATCTCAGCACCAAGCTGGGCGGCATTTTCTCGTGCAACCTTCAAGGATTCCTCAGCAATATCAGAAGCATATACAGTTAACGAGGGCTGCTCAAGCTTCAGGGTAATCGCAATCGCCCCGCTGCCCGTCCCAATATCAACTACCTTTACTTCCCGCTTATTGATCCGCTTCAATGTTTCGTAAACGAGCTCCTCAGTTTCCGGTCTAGGGATTAGAACCTCTTCATTGACAATAAATGAGCGGCCATAAAATTCCTCAGAACCCATTATGTATTGAACCGGCGTTCCCTTCACATGTTCATGGACTGCTTTTTCAAATACTTCCCACTGAGCTTGTGGCAGGTCATCACGAACATTGGCAAACAGCTGCGAGCGCGACATCCCCGTGATATGGCGCAGCAGCAGCTCCCCAGCGTTTTCGTCCCGACTTGCTTTTTTTAAAAAAGAAGAAGCCCATTGCAGAGCTTCATACACTTTCTTACTCATCCGAACCACTTTCAAGCTTACTTGTTTGATCTTCTAGCGTTAACGCATCGATGATTTCGTCAAGCTTGCCTTCGATAATTTGATCCAGCTTTTGAAGGGTTAAGCCAATACGGTGATCGGTCACACGGTTTTGCGGGAAGTTGTACGTACGGATACGTTCAGAACGGTCACCGGTACCAACCGCTGATTTACGAACCTGATCATACTCAGCTTGTGCTTCCTGCTGAAACTTGTCATATACACGTGCACGCAATACCTTCATCGCTTTATCTTTATTTTTGTGCTGCGATTTTTCATCCTGAATGGATACCACAATTCCAGTTGGAATATGCGTTAAACGAACCGCTGACATCGTCGTATTAACAGACTGACCGCCGGCGCCGCTTGAAGCAAACGCATCAAAACGAATATCCTTATCATGGATTTCCACTTCTAGTTCTTCCGCTTCTGGTAAGCAAACAACGGTAGCGGTTGAAGTATGAATACGTCCGCCAGATTCAGTTTCCGGCACACGCTGCACACGGTGAGCACCATTTTCAAATTTCAACTTGGAATAGGCACCTTGTCCATTGATCATAAAACTAATTTCCTTGTAACCGCCAAGACCTGTTGCGTTGGCATCAATCAGTTCCGTTTTCCAGCCCTGAGCCTCCGCATAACGGCTGTACATACGGTAAAGCGTACCAGCAAATAGCGCCGCTTCCTCGCCGCCAGCAGCACCGCGGATTTCAAAGATAACGTTTTTGTCATCATTCGGGTCCTTCGGAATCATCAGGAACTTCATTTTTGCTTCTAGTTCCTCAATTTGCATTTCCAATTCATTTACTTCTTCTTTGACCATTTCGCGCATATCGTTGTCAAGCTTCTCTTCAAGCATAGCCTTCGCATCCTGAAGCTGTTCGCGAACCTCTTTATATTCACGATACGTTTGTACAGTCTCTTGTATATCAGATTGTTCTTTTGAATATTCACGTAGTTTTTTTGAATCATTAATAATTGTTGGATCACTCAAAAGCTCATTTAATCTTTCGTAGCGATCTTCAACGGATTGAAGACGATCAAACACAGTTACCACCTCTAGTTTTTGTCCATAACATTCTAATTATAGTATAGGTGAAAACCCCCGTCAAAACCAAATTCTTGGAGAAAAAATTTTGGTTCCATTTAAAAAGTCCAAAATCAAAAAAACATGCCCTGAAGCCAGAGCATGTTAACGTTCTCTTATTTCGAATGAATAACGAGGCAGAGCCTGTTGTAGTTTTGTGCGAAGGGTTTCAATGGCTTTCTTGCGTTCTCTGCCATCAAGCGCCCCTTTACTATCTACCGAAACGGTCATCCTATCCCCTGCGTTGTTAATCCAAATCGATTCCGATCTAAAATGATTACTTCCATTTACAATATCTCTGGCGACGTCTATATCTCTGCCGGTATTGTTTCTATTAGAAGCATCATTCATAGATGTTCCGCGTAAATTAAGGAAATTCGGGTTTTGATCAGACATCGGTCCCATATCCTGATTTACATTGTTCGACATAAAATTCGGATTTGTGTTGTCATTGCGCAAATTATAGGCAGTATTTTCCGTATCATTCCCTTTCATACACCCTGAAAGCATAAGAATCGTTAATACCCCTAAACACATCATCTTTTTCAACGTATTGCACCCCCTATCACTATCTTTCCCAAGCAATCGGGGGAACGTTCAAGTAAGATAATGCCAAAAAACCGCCTGAGAGTCTCAGACGGTTTTTCGTGTCTTATTTCACCGCAGGTTCTTGTATGCGGTAGGATGCTGTTTTAGGTACCTCATGATGGTGGCGGCAGCGTGGCTCATAGGCCTCCGAAGCACCTACCAAGATAACAGGATCATGATACGATGCTGGTCTGCCGTCGATTAAGCGCTGCGTCCGGCTTGATGGCGACCCACAAACACTGCAAACAGCCTGGAGCTTCGTTACTGTTTCCGCAATCGCCATCAATGCTGGCATTTGTCCGAACGGTTCGCCGCGGAAATCCATGTCTAAACCTGCCACAACGACGCGATGTCCACTATCAGCAAGCTGTTGAACAACCCTTAAAATTCCTTCATCGAAAAATTGTACCTCATCAATGGCGATGATATCGATATCCGCCTCTACATGGTGTAAAATCTCAATCGAATGGGAAATGGGTTTCGCATGAAAAGAGTTGCCATTATGAGAAACGACAGATTGTTCGCTATAGCGATTGTCTATTTTCGGTTTGAAAACAGCTATTTTTTGTTTAGCAAATTGAGCCCGTCTGACTCGACGAATCAATTCCTCTGATTTTCCTGAAAACATACTGCCGCAAATAACCTCAACCCATCCGAGTTGCTTCATTAAATACATAAATCGGCGTCTCCTTCCTATGTACGAAACCTTCTACATCTATATTTTTAAGATTTACCCTGTTTTATTCAATTAAAAAACAGGCAAGTAAGTTTCTGCTTGCCTGTTTTGTGTGAGTGATTATTGTTGTTGCGCGTTAAGATCTTTAAGGCCGTATTTTTTGTTGAAACGGTCTACACGTCCACCAGCTTCAGCAAACTTTTGACGACCAGTATAGAATGGATGACATTCAGAACATGTTTCAACGCGAATTTCTTTTTTCACTGAACCAGTTTCAAAAGTATTTCCGCATGCACAAGTCACCTGTACCATTTTATAATTTGGATGAATTCCTGCTTTCATTCTTTTCATCTCCTTCCGCCCTGAATCATTCGAAACAGAGTTATATACATGCCTGTCTTAAAGACGAGCACTAATTACTAAAAACACGCTGTTCACATTATAACAAGGTGAACCTATTTTGGCAAGTTGGGTTTTTATGGTTTTTATGCTAGCTGTGTTAAATTAGGCTGTTGATTTGTGCTCCAGGTGCTTCGCTTTCCGCAGGCGGTTCGGGAAGCCTCCTCGACGCTAAAGCGTCTGCGGGGTCTCCCCTGCCCCGTCCTCCTGCAGGAGTCTCGCACCTTCCGCACAAATCAACAGGTTCTAAAACCACAAGGTTCCCGCGTTAACACAGACCGAGAAATAAACCTAAGATCTTCTGCCTTTTAGTTCTTCCCCGATTTGGGCGAAGAATTCTTCGTTGGATTTGGTTTGTTTTAGTTTTTTCAGGAAGCGCTCGGCGAAGTCTGGTGAGTCGGACATCGATTTTCGGATGGCCCATAGCTTGTCCAGATGATCTTTTGGAAGAAGAAGCTCTTCTTTTCGTGTGCCAGAGCGGCGGATATCAAGCGCTGGGAAGATACGGCGTTCTGCAAGCTGACGATCTAGATGCAGTTCCATATTACCTGTTCCTTTAAATTCCTCATAAATAACGTCATCCATACGTGAACCCGTATCGACTAATGCCGTAGCAAGAATCGTTAAGCTTCCGCCTTCTTCAATGTTTCGGGCTGCCCCGAAGAAACGCTTCGGACGATGGAAAGCCGCTGGATCAATACCACCTGAAAGGGTACGGCCGCTTGGCGGAATCACCAAGTTATAAGCACGAGCCAAACGTGTGATGCTGTCCATTAAAATAACGACATCGCGCTTATGCTCAACTAAGCGCATCGCGCGGTCCAGCACAAGCTCCGCCACTTTAATATGGTTTTCTGGCACCTCATCAAACGTCGAGCTGACAACATCGCCGGCAACAGAGCGCTCAATGTCCGTCACTTCCTCTGGACGTTCATCGATGAGAAGTACAATTAAATCCACTTCAGGATGATTGGTCGTAATACTGTTAGCGATTTCCTTTAACAGCATGGTTTTCCCTGCCTTTGGCGGCGCAACAATTAAGCCCCTTTGTCCAAAACCAACTGGAGCAACAACATCCATAATTCTTGTAGAGATATGTTTTGGAGTGGTTTCGAGTTTCATATGTCTGTTTGGATAGAGAGGAGTTAATGCTGGGAAGTGAACACGTTCTTTCGCTGACTCTGGGTCTTCACCGTTAACTGCTTCTACATGCAAAAGTCCGTAATAACGTTCATTTTCCTTTGGAGGTCGAACCTTACCGGATACTTTATCCCCGTTACGAAGGTCAAAACGACGGATTTGTGATGCAGAGATATAAATATCTTCCGAACTTGGCGAGTAATTAATCGGGCGTAAGAATCCAAAGCCTTCAGATTGGATGATTTCCAAAACGCCTTCCATGAAAAAATAACCCTGCTGCTCTGCTCGTGATTTTAAAATGGCAAAAATAAGTTCTTTTTTCGACAACTTACTATAGTAAGTCACTTTAAATTCGCGCGCAAGCTCATAAAGCTCCTTCAGCTTCATGTTTTCTAAACTTGATATAGTTAATTCCATAGTACACCACACTTTAAAATTTTTACTCTATTTTCGTTACCGAGAACCTAATCGTATAATAGAGGATTTTTGATTTCTAAATATATATTGAGGAAGATAGAAATGAATAGAATAGCAGAATCTTTTTTTATAAAAACACTATCTATTGTACCCTTTGTTTAAAATAATAATCAACTGGAAATTTTCTATTTGCAGGATATGGAGATAAGAGACTAGAATCCAGGTCTAGTCTCTTGGTAAGAGTTTACTAATTATCTTTATCTAATCACTAAATTTGGTTTCATTTTCAAACTGTGACGGCCTTCGACAAAGCGGACAGTACCTGATTTTGCACGCATAACAATCGAATGAGTAGAACCATAAGAGCCTTTGAATTGGACACCACGCAGTAATTCGCCGTCTGTTACACCGGTTGCTGCAAAAATGGCGTCGTCACCTTTCACAAGATCTTCCATACGAAGAACTTTACTGACATCTAGTCCCATTTTCACGCAGCGTTCTAATTCAGCATCGCTTTGAGGCAGTAATTTACCAATGATTTCTCCGCCCAAACATTTTAACGCAACCGCTGAGATGACCCCTTCTGGAGCACCGCCAGATCCGAATAAAATGTCAACGCCAGTGTTATCAAAAGCCGTATTAATCGCTCCTGCCACATCGCCGTCATTGATTAACTTAATTCGTGCACCTGCTTCACGAAGCTGTGCAATGATATGTTCATGACGCGGACGGTTCAATACCGTTGCAACAACGTCTTCGATATCCTTGTTCTTCGCTTTCGCCACTGCTTTCAGATTATCAAGAACAGAAGCATTGATATCGATAAGTCCTACAGCTTCAGGGCCCACAGCAATTTTCTCCATATACATATCAGGAGCATGAAGAAGGTTGCCATTGTCAGCAATGGCTAAAACTGCTAGAGCGTTCCATCCGCCTGCTGCTAGGATATTTGTACCCTCAAGTGGATCAACGGCTACATCAACACGAGGTCCGTACCCTGTACCAAGTTTTTCACCGATATAAAGCATTGGTGCCTCGTCCATCTCGCCTTCACCAATGACAACCGTACCCTTCATTGGGATCGTATCAAACACATCACGCATCGCAGAGGTTGCTGCACCATCCGCTTCATCTTTTTTCCCGCGTCCCATCCAACGTGCTGAAGCAAGCGCAGCCGCTTCTGTTACGCGGACAAGCTCCATTGATAAACTTCTCTCCATGTTCTCAATCCCCCAATTTATCTATTCATACTTTTCAATAACATTAGTATAACAGATTAGAGGAATTAGTATAGCCTATTTAGGTATTCTTTAGTTGTTCGACTTCATCTTTTGTCAAAGCTTCACGCCAAACCGTTGCACCGAGCCCATTTAATTTTTCAACAAGATGGCTATAACCACGGTCAATGTGCTCAAGGCCGGTGACTTCTGTAATGCCTTCCGCAAGAAGTCCGGCAATCACAAGTGCAGCTCCCGCTCTAAGATCGCTCGCTTTCACTTTTGCACCTTGAAGCTTAATAGGTCCGCTAATAATAGCCGAGCGGCCTTCCACTTTAATGTTTGCGTTCATTCTTCTTAATTCATCAATATGTTTAAACCGGGCACCATAAATCGTATCCGTTACAACGCTAGAACCCGATGCTTTCGTTAAGAGTGTTGTAAATGGCTGTTGTAGATCCGTTGGAAAACCAGGATATACAAGGGTTTTAATATCAACTGCCTTCAGCTTGTCCGAACTGCTGACAAACACCTGGTCATCACCTGTTTCAATTGTCACACCCATTTCTCTCAGCTTAGCAATCAGCGATTCTAAGTGCTGGGGAATAACATTATCAATCAATACCCCTTCACCGACAGCAGCACCTAAGATCATATAAGTTCCTGCTTCAATCCGATCAGGAATAATCGTATGACGGCAGCCATGGAGGCTGTCCACGCCATCAATACGGATAACATCGGTTCCTGCACCCTTGATTTTCGCTCCCATATTTGTAAGCAAGGTAGCAACATCAATGATTTCCGGTTCTTTTGCGGCATTTTCAATAATCGTTCTGCCCTTAGCTCTTACTGCTGCTAACATGATATTAATGGTTGCGCCAACAGAGACAACATCAAGGTAAATACGTGCGCCGCGAAGCTCGTCCGCACGCAAATAAATAGCCCCCTGCTCATTTGTTACCTGAGCACCAAGTGCTTCGAAGCCTTTAATATGCTGATCAATTGGACGTGGCCCAAGATGACATCCACCCGGTAAACCGATGACGGCCTTTTTAAACCTGCCAAGCATCGCCCCCATAAGGTAATAAGAGGCACGAAGCTTCTTTACTTTTCCGTTTGGCAATGGCATCGAAATCATTGTCGATGGGTCAACCGTCATATCAAAATCATCTGAAAGCTCCACTTTCCCGCCAATTTCTTCGAGCAGGTCCTTCAATATTTCCACATCTGAAATATCTGGCAGCCCTTCAATTGTCACCGGTGATTCTGCTAAAATGGTTGCTGGTATCAACGCAACTGCACTGTTCTTGGCACCACTTATTCGTACGGTTCCCTTAAGCGGATATCCGCCTGCAATTTTAAGTTTTTCCATTTTCGACTCCCTTCTACGCCATTGGGATGGACTGTTATCCTGTATTAATCAACTAAATTGATAACCAAATATTCTTCTTTAGGTAATTATTTCCAATAGCAAATTACATAATCCGACAATTTGTCTATCATCTAGTGTACACCAATATATTATTTTCATGTATCAATATGAAAAAAAGTTTTAAAAATCGGTAAATTTATGCGTTACGTGCTGCCCAATCCTTCATAAATCCTTCAATCCCTTTATCTGTTAATGGGTGATGGAATAAGCCAATTAATACTTTGTAAGGAATCGTTGCAATATGTGCTCCTCTAAGCGCTGCTTCTGTAACGTGGATTGGGTTACGGATGGATGCCGCAATAATTTGTGTATCAAGTCCGTGAACAGTAAAAATATCTGCCACTTGAGAAATTAATTCTAAGCCGTTTTGACCGATATCATCCAATCTGCCTAGGAATGGTGAAACGTATGTAGCTCCTGCTCTTGCTGCTAAAAGTGCCTGATTGGCGTTAAAGATTAAGGTGACATTGGTTGTAATTCCTGCTTCTGAAAATGCATGACAAGCCTTTAAGCCATCAGGAGTCATTGGAACTTTAACCGTGATATTTGGGGCAATTGCTGCAAGTTCTTTCCCTTCTCGAATCATGCCTTCTGCGTCAAGGGCAATAACCTCTGCACTAACAGAACCTGGAACAAGTGCAGCAATTTCTCTAATGCGATCGTGGAAGGATACTTCTTTTTCTTTTGCAACAAGCGATGGGTTTGTTGTCACTCCTGATAATAATCCAAGCTCATGTACTTCACGAATTTCTTCTAAGTTAGCTGTATCAATAAAAAATTTCAACTGTTTCTCCTCCAATTTTATGACAAGTTTCGCCAATATTCTAATTTTTCCTTACAGTTTGAAACCGCCCATTCGTTAAGGGGCGGTTTCAAATTACTCACAATGTAACAAACATTGAATCGTTTTTTCAAGAGGACATTGCCCTCTTCTATTAAAATTGTCTAGCGCAAGCAGCCTACGCGCTTCCGCTTTTCGTTTTAAGCCTTGCCAGCTGAACCGAATTCGCGCATTTTGCCAATTACTGTTGCTTTGATGGCTTCACGAGCTGGGCCCATGTATTTACGTGGATCGTATTCATTTGGCTTTGCAGCTAATGCTTCACGAACCGCTTTTGCAGACGCAATTTGGTTTTCAGTGTTCACGTTAATTTTCGCAGTTCCAAGAGAAACTGATTTTTGGATATCATGTGTTGGAATACCAGTTCCGCCATGTAGAACAAGCGGAAGACCAGTAGCTTGACCGATTTCTTCCATTTCTTTATAACCAAGCTTTGGCTCGCCTTTGTATGGTCCATGAACAGAACCAAGTGCTGGTGCAAGGCAGTCGATGCCTGTACGCTCAACAAGTTCTTTACATTCAGCTGGATTTGCATAGATAATGCTTCCAGATACATCGTCTTCTTGTCCGCCAACCGTTCCTAATTCTGCTTCAACCGAAACACCTTTTGAATGTGCGTATTCTACTACTTTAGAAGTAGTTGCTACGTTTTCTTCAAATGGATGGTGAGAAGCGTCAATCATAACAGAAGTAAAGCCAGCGTCAATCGCTTCTTTACATTTTTCAAAGCTAGAACCGTGATCCAAGTGAATCGCAACAGGTACGGTAACTTTCAAATCTTCCATTAAACCTTCTACCATTTTTACAACAGTTTTAAAGCCGGACATGTAACGAGCTGCCCCTTCAGAAACACCAAGAATAACTGGTGATTTTTCCTCTTCCGCTGCTTGTAAAATAGCTTGGGTAAATTCTAAGTTATTTAGGTTGAACTGCCCAACAGCGTAACCTTCTGCTTTCGCTTTGATGAGCATCTCTTTCATTGAAACTAAAGGCATTTTATTTCCTCCTTGGTATGGGTGTTTATCTTCTCGAATTAGGGCTTTCCTATAAAGGATTTCCTATCATTTTACTGATTATGTATAACCGAGAAAGATAAATGGTCAAGTCAAAAGTTCATAAGTATCATACCAAACTGATTGATAAATTGCCATTAAAGAAAGCCCAATATTATAAACGTTCACAATGAAAGCGGCAACACTTTTCGACAATCATTTTATTTTTAAAAATAGCCTAATTTGCTTTTTGAGGAATATGCTTTCTTACTGCCGCACGAATATCATCAATATCAAATGGTTTTGCAAAATGGGTAATCGCACCTAGATTCTTCGCTTCTTGGATCATATCCAATTCACCATAGGCGGTCATGATAATCACGCGAATATCAGGATCAATGACTTTCATTCTTTTTAAAATTTCAATACCATCCATACCAGGTATTTTCATATCCAATAGGACGAGATCAGGGTCATGCTTCGTAACAATATCAAGTGCCTGTATTCCATTTGCTGCCTGAAAGGTTTGATACCCTTCCTTTGAGAATACTTCATTCAGTAAAATCCGTATCCCAAATTGGTCGTCAACAATTAAAATTTTCTCTTTCATAACTCCACCTCTTCCACCCTATTTATGTATAGTATATACCTATTTCTTCCACCTTGATATTCTTCGACATTTCTTTTAAAAATCCTCTATTAATTATATAGGTATATTGTGGTAATTGTCTTTTATTTTTAAAAAGCTATAATATCTTTTGTGAAGGAGTGGTTTTAGTTGATGAAAATGTTTACAACCCAATTGACTGGGCTATTTAAAAGGATTGAGGAAAAGGCAGAGTTTTCTTTTGAAGACGGTGCCCGCCTGCTCGCACAAGGTCAAAGTATATATCTTGTGGGATTTCGGGAAATGAAGGCTGTTGAATATGAGGCTTTAGAAGGTGCAGAACCATTAAAGGGTGCGTTAACAAATGTTGAAGCTGCAACCCCTGCCGACAGGGTGCTGCTATTTACACGTACCTCGGCTGATGACGATGCACTGGCGCTTGCTTCTACACTCAAGGAAAAAGATATCCCGTTTGTGGCCGTATCTACATCGGTCCCAGAAGGTGGAAAACTGGAAGAAATGGCGGATGTCCATATAAATTTACAGCTTTTAAAGGGCCTATTGCCAGATGACTTCGGAAATCGCTATGGCTATCCGTCCTCCATGGCAGGATTATACGTGTATTATGGCTTAAAATTCACCATTGATGAGATTTTAGCAGAATATGAGTGACTTTGGAACGACCTTGATTGGGTCGTTTTTTGTTTTGGACTATTTTTAGGGTGTTTTGGACTATTTTTGAGTGGTTATGGACTATTTTGTTTAGGTTATGGACTTTTTTAAAGTGGTTATGGACTTTTTTCAATAGGTTTTGGACTATTAGACATTTTCTGGAAAATCCAACCATAAAAAAGCCAGTTCCCCATAAAGAGAACTGGCCAAAATTTTATTTTTGCAAGGTAGCTTTAATAAATTCACGGAATAGCGGTTGCGGACGGTTTGGTCTTGAAACGAATTCCGGATGGAACTGAGACGCAACAAACCATGGATGGTCTTTCAGCTCAACGATTTCCACAAGACGGCCATCTGGGCTAGTCCCAGAGAACACAAATCCAGCGTCCTCCATTTCTTGACGGTAATGATTGTTAAACTCATAACGGTGGCGGTGACGCTCATAAATCACTTCATCCACATAGGCTTCGAACGCCTTCGTACCTTCAATGAGACGACATGGGTAAAGACCCAATCTTAATGTTCCGCCTAAATCCTCAACATCCTTCTGCTCTGGAAGTAAGTCAATGATTGGGTGCTTGGTTTCCGGTACAAATTCAGCAGAATGTGCATCCTGGTAGCCAAGAACGTGGCGTGCATATTCAATCGTTGCCAGCTGCATCCCTAAGCAAATGCCAAGGAAAGGCTTCTTCGTTTCACGAGCATAACGAGTTGCTTGGATTTTCCCTTCAATCCCGCGGTCACCGAAGCCGCCTGGTACAAGGATTCCATCCACATCATGCAGAAGCTCTGCAACATTATCTGAAGTAACATGTTCGGCATTGATCCACTTGATTTCCACATCAGCATCAAACGCATAGCCTGCATGCTTCATCGCCTCAACAACAGAAATATAAGCATCTTGAAGCTCAACATATTTTCCAACAAGACCAATGCGAGTTTTGCCGGAAAGATTAAGAACCTTGTCCACTAACGCTTTCCATTCGGTCATTTCTGGTTCTGGTGTCGTTAGTTTCAAGTGGTCACAGACAATTTGATCCATATGCTGCTCCTGAAGAGCAAGTGGAATCGAATAAAGTGTATCCGCATCCTGACATTCAATGACCGCTTTCGCATCGATATCACAGAACAAAGCAATTTTATCCTTCATATCTTGAGAAACTGGCATTTCTGTACGAACAACAATGATATTTGGCTGAATACCAAGGCTGCGAAGCTCTTTAACACTGTGCTGCGTTGGTTTGGTCTTCATTTCACCAGCCGCTTTAATGTAAGGAATTAATGTACAGTGAATGTACATCACATTGGAACTGCCAATATCACTCTTAATTTGACGAATCGCTTCTAAGAATGGCAGTGACTCGATGTCACCTACTGTTCCTCCGATTTCAGTGATAACCACATCGGCATTTGTTTCGTTGCCAGCACGGAAGACGCGTTCCTTAATTTCATTGGTAATGTGCGGGATAACCTGAACAGTTCCACCGAGGTAATCACCACGGCGCTCCTTGCGCAAAACAGTAGAATAGATTTTTCCAGTGGTCACGTTCGAATACTTGTTTAAGTTAATATCGATAAAGCGTTCATAGTGTCCTAAGTCTAAGTCCGTTTCCGCACCATCATCGGTAACAAATACTTCACCGTGCTGATAAGGACTCATCGTTCCTGGGTCCACATTAATATATGGGTCAAACTTTTGAATCGTAACGTTCAATCCTCGATTTTTCAACAAACGGCCTAAAGAGGCTGCGGTAATCCCTTTTCCTAACGATGAAACCACACCGCCAGTTACAAAAATATACTTCGTCATAAAATATCCTCCTCTAATTCAGTTTGTGCAATATTCTTGTTGTTAAAAGGCTTCTTTTATAAAATTTTTTAAATTGTAAAGAAGTTTCGGGCTTTTCGCCGAAAGAGCTATGTATCATTTGACTATAAAAAATAAAAAAGCACTCCACTTACGTTAAACGTAAGGGAGCGCTTTATAAGCGAATTATGATCCGTTCCTGTTTAAAGGAGCCCAAAAAAGATTCTACAAGTGCAGAGGTAAAAAGTCAAGCCTATAATAGGTCGTCTTCATCCTCTAATTCTTCTTCTTCATCCAGATCCTCGTCAAGGTCTTCTTCTTCATCAAGCTCAAATTCATCGTCGTCTTCGATAACATCTTCATCATCGTCTAAATCATCGACATCGTCAAGATCATCTAAAAGATCATCCTCATCGTCATCGTCATCGAGTAGGTCGTCTTCATCGGCGAAGTCATCAAGCTCTTCGTAATCTTCATCGACATCATCAAAGTCTTCAAGCTCGTCTTCATCGACAACCTTTTTCGCCTTTTTCTTCTTCGGCTTAATCACGGTAACGACTTCTTCTTCCTGTGTATCGACTGGATACCAAACGCGAAGTCCCCAGCGGTTGTCTCCTAATGAAAGAAAACGACCGTCAATATTTATGTCGGTATAGAATTGTGCAATTCTTGATTTGATATTTTCCTCTGAAATTTCTGTAGCTGCCGCAATTTCTTTGATTAAATCATGGAAGGAAATTGGCTGTTTGCTGCCTTTTAGAAATTCATACGCCATCTCAATGAGGGATAACTCTTGTAACTGCTCTTTTGAGAAACTCTGTAAACTCAATATCGGCACTTCCTTTCTCTATTTAACACTCTGTATTTACATGAGTGATAACGGGCTTAAAACTATGTCTTGTCTAGCTACAGCGCCTAGGGGCTCGGGGTCATAAGCCAATCCGTCAAAAAGGTTAAAGAGCAACCTTTCCGCCGGCTCGTCTTATGCCTGTCGCCCCTGTGCAAGGCGCTTTCGCTTTTCACGTATTTTGACATATTCTTCATTATAAACAATATTCTCCCGTTTATGCTAGTTCTATCTATTGTTTTGTTTGATATTTTACCTCTTTGCCTGGGGATCATCGGGTTTCTTCTCTGTTTTCAGCATTTTCAACTCTTTCATCGCTGAAAAAAAGAAGAGAATCGCAAGGACGAGAAAGGAAATTGCCCCTAATTGATGTTGATAGAGATAGTATAACGGCCAGGCTAAAATTATTAATAGTAAAATCAAATGTTTTATCTTCATCTGTCAACACCCGCCCCAGGCACCATTGATGTATGTATGCCATCTATTATATAAGAAAGAGAGCTAATATTAGTACTAGTTTAAAAATTATTTTTAGCAGTGATTGGAGTTGATTAGTTTAACATAAAAAACAATGGCTTAAAAGCTTTTGCTTTTTAAGCCATTGCATATTTCTTTACATATTTCTTCTATACTGCCCGCCTACTTCGTAGAGGGCTTTTGTGATTTGTCCGAGGCTGGCTACTTTTACGGTTTCCATTAGTTGTGCAAAGATATTTTCGTTGTTGACGGCTGCTGCTTTTAACTTTTCTAATGCTTTTTCGGTATCGGCCGCATGCGCTTGTTGGAAGGCACGTAAATTGGTAATTTGTAATTCCTTTTCCTCATAGGACGCTCTTGCCAGTTCCATGCTGTCGATTTCTTCCGCAGAAGGTGGATTCGGATTTAAATACGTATTCACACCGATGATTGGAAGCTCACCTGTATGCTTCTTCGTTTCATAGTACATTGATTCATCTTGAATTTTTCCGCGCTGATACTGGGTTTCCATTGAACCTAGCACACCGCCGCGGTCATTTAAGCGTTCAAATTCTTGAAGAACCGCTTCCTCTACAAGGTCCGTCAGTTCCTCCACAATAAAAGAACCTTGAAGTGGATTTTCATTTTTCGCTAAGCCATGTTCTTTTGTGATAATCATCTGAATGGCCATCGCACGGCGAACGGATTCCTCTGTTGGTGTAGTAATCGCTTCATCATAGGCATTGGTATGAAGCGAATTACAGTTATCCTGCAATGCCATCAACGCTTGCAACGTGGTGCGAATATCATTAAAGTCAATTTCCTGTGCATGCAGCGAGCGGCCAGAGGTTTGAACATGGTACTTTAGCTTTTGGCTGCGTTCACTCGCACCGTATTTATCACGCATAACACTTGCCCAAATCCGGCGGGCTACCCGGCCAATTACCGTATATTCAGGATCCAAGCCATTCGAGAAGAAGAACGATAAGTTTGGTGCAAAGTCATCGATGTTCATTCCGCGACTTAAATAATACTCGACATACGTAAAGCCGTTCGATAGTGTAAATGCCAGCTGCGAAATTGGATTCGCACCCGCCTCGGCAATATGATAACCAGAAATCGAAACAGAATAATAGTTACGCACCTGCTGGTCGATGAAATACTGTTGAATATCGCCCATCATTCGTAGTGCAAACTCTGTTGAAAAAATACATGTGTTTTGACCTTGGTCTTCTTTTAAAATATCTGCTTGCACGGTACCGCGCACAGACTTTAGCGTATACGCCTTTACCTGCGCAAATTCCTCCACGGTTAGCACACGCCCAAGCTCCGCTTCTTTTTTCTTCACCTGCTGGTCAATCGCTGTGTTCATGAACATCGCTAAAATAATTGGAGCAGGACCATTAATGGTCATCGACACCGAAGTAGATGGATGACAAAGGTCAAAGCCGTCGTAAAGCTTTTTCATATCATCCAGTGTACACACATTAACGCCGCTTTCACCAATCTTCCCAAAAATGTCTGGACGGTGATCTGGGTCCTCCCCATACAAGGTAACCGAATCAAATGCCGTACTTAAGCGTTTTGCATCATCATCCTTGGATAAATAGTGGAAACGACGATTTGTTCTTTCTGGTGTTCCTTCGCCAGCAAACTGACGCTTCGGATCTTCCCCTTCTCGTTTGAACGGGAACACGCCTGCTGTAAACGGATAAGAACCAGGTACATTCTCACGATACACCCAGCGGAGAATCTCACCGTAATCTTTATATCTTGGTAAAACGACCTTAGGAATGTCAATGCCAGAGAGGCTCTTTGTTTTTAAAATGGTAATGATTTCTTTGTCACGAATTCTTGTTACAAATTTATCAGCCTGGTAAGCAACCTTTGTTTTCTCCCAGCCATTTAGTATTTTTTTCGACTCTGGTGTTAATTTCTCTTCCGTTGCTTGCTTAATGGCTTCTAAGGAAGCAAGAACTTCAGGATTGCCTTCTGTCTCTTTGACCGCTGCAATTGCCCCTTCAAGCTGGAATAATTTCCGGGCAATATTTGCTTGTTCTTCGGCTTTTTGATGATAGCGGCGGACTGTCTCCGATATTTCCCGGAGATAGTAACGACGGTCAGTTGGAATAATCACATTTTGCTTTTCTACTAACGCCGATTTACTAAAAGAAGTCACCCAATCCGTGCCCATTTTTTGATTTATTTTTTCAATAAGTGCCGCAAATAAGGCATTGGTTCCGTGATCATTAAACTGGCTGGCAATCGTACCGTACACCGGCATTTGTTTTGTGTCTTTTTCAAACAGCATATGACTGCGCTGGTATTGCTTTTGCACCTGACGCAGTGCATCCTCAGAGCCCTTGCGCTCAAATTTATTAATGACAATTAAGTCTGCGAAGTCAATCATATCAATCTTTTCGAGCTGTGATGGCGCACCGAATTCACTGGTCATGACATAAAAGGACACATCACAAATCTCGGTAATCTCGGCATCGCCCTGGCCGATACCGCTCGTTTCAACAATGACAAGGTCAAATCCAGCTGCCTTCACAACCGATACAGCATCTTTAATCGCTAGTGAAAGCTCGGTTTTTGAAGAACGGGTTGCCAGGCTTCGCATATAAACATTCGGATTAAAGATCGCATTCATCCGAATGCGGTCGCCTAAAAGAGCGCCGCCTGTTTTTTGCTTCGTCGGGTCAACCGATAGAATCGCCACTTTTTTATCAGGAAGTTCATTGATGAATCGGCGAATCAATTCATCGGTCAATGAACTTTTACCCGCACCGCCCGTACCAGTGATTCCGACAACAGGAATCTCTTTCGTTAGTGATTTTACTTTTTCAAGCAGACTTTCCGCAGCGGCTGCTGCTTCCCGGTTGCTGTCTACATGAAGCTCAGCAAGGGTAATCAATTTTGAAATCGCATTGACATCACCCGCTGGAAGCTTTTCAATGTGATCAGCATGATCAGCACTAACCGTTGGGAAGTCACATTCCTCGAGCATTCGGTTAATCATTCCCTGAAGCCCCAGCTTCCGGCCATCCTCAGGCGAGAAAATCCAAGCAATCCCGTAATCATGCAGTTCCTTAATCTCACGCGGGATAATAACACCGCCACCGCCGCCATAAATGCGGATGTTCGGCGCCCCTTTCTCCTTCAGCAAATCGTACATATACTTAAAGTATTCGACATGACCGCCTTGGTAAGAAGAAATCGCAATCCCCTGCGCATCCTCATGAATCGCCGCATTGACAACCTCTTCGACTGAACGGTTATGACCAAGATGGATGACCTCTGCTCCGCTCGCCTGCAGAATTCTCCGCATAATATTAATCGAAGCGTCATGTCCATCAAACAAACTCGACGCCGTTACAAAACGAATATGGTGCTTCGGCTGATAAACCTCCGTCGTACTCATATGTCTCCCCCTTTGTTTTTCAAAAATTTTCATTTCGTTATCGTCCCTTTTTTCTGGGCTTGACTAAGTCCGTTAATTCCTGAAAATAAATACTCCGTTTGCAATTCTATATATTCTTCTAAACTAAATAACTTTTGCAGTGTCCAGCGGCGGAAGCTCCACATTTGTCCCTCGACAATAATCGTGTGCGAAAGAATTTTTACCTGACTTTCCGTTAAATTCAATTCCCCATTTTCCACACACAGCGTGATGAGTTTTTCAAACATCGCCGCCATCTCATTTTCCTTTTTCAACACATATGGAAGAGCATCCTTGGTAAGCGACTTCGCCTCTTGATACATGACCAAGATTTCCTCCTGCAGTTCATCAATAACCCGAAAATAATTGGCAATCCCATGCTTCAGGCTTTCAAGCGTACCCTGCTTATCTTCAAGGTCCTCCTGAAGCCGCTCGCTCACATGGTCATAAATGCTATCACAAACAAGGTAAAGGACGTCTTCCTTCGAACGAATATATTCGTATAACGTCCCAATGCTAAAGCCTGCAGCCTTCGCAATTTCCCTTGTCGTCGTCCGATGAAACCCTTTTTCTTTAAAAAGTGAAACGGCCCCTTTAATCATCTGATCCCGTCTTCTTTGTACAAGGCGTTCATCTTTCACTGAAGCTTGCACTTCACGCTTTTTCATCCCTTTTTACCGCCTTTATTCATTAAAATGGTTATTTCGTAATCATTCTGGAGATCACGAGGCGTTGGATTTCCTGTGTTCCTTCATAGATTTGCGTGATTTTTGCATCACGCATGTACCGCTCAACTGGATAATCCTTTGTATAACCATAACCCCCAAATACCTGAACGGCTTCCGTCGTAACCTTCATCGCCGTGTCGCCAGCGAATAATTTCGACATGGCCGATTCCTTGCCATACGGCAGACCCTCTGACTCGAGCCATGCAGCTTGATAGGTTAATAGTCTTGCTGCTTCAATGTTTGTTGCCATATCCGCAAGCTTAAAGCCGATGCCTTGGTTAGCAGCAATTGGCTTGCCAAACTGCTGGCGTTCTTTCGCATAGTCCACCGCAGCGTCAAGCGCACCCTGTGCAATCCCAACAGCCTGTGCCGCAATGCCGTTTCGGCCGCCATCAAGCGTCATCATCGCAATTTTAAAGCCATCGCCCACTTCACCAAGTACGTTGGTGACAGGCACCTTACATTCTTCAAAAATAATTTCTGTTGTAGGTGATGAACGAATGCCAAGTTTCTTTTCTTTTTTCCCAACCGAGAAGCCTGGGTAGTCACTTTCGACGATGAAGGCAGTCGTTCCTTTTTGTTTGCTAGACGGGTCTGTTAATGCAAAAACCACGTAAATGTCAGCGATACCGCCGTTTGTGATGAAAATCTTTGAACCGTTGAGGACGTAATGATCGCCTTCAAGTCTTGCAGTTGTTCTCATCCCGCCAGCATCCGAACCGCTGCCAGGCTCCGTTAAGCCATAGGCACCGATCTTTTTACCTTCTGCCATCGGACGAAGATATTGCTGCTTTTGCTCCTCAGAACCAAATTTATAAATTGGCCAGCCCGCTAATGAAGTGTGTGCCGATAGCGTTACACCCGTTGAAGCGCAAACTCTTGATAACTCTTCCACCGCAATACAATACGCTAGATAATCGCTGCCGATTCCGCCGTACTCTTCCGGCCACGGAATCCCCGTTAGGCCAAGCTCCGCCATTTTGTCAAAAATCTCACGATCAAAGCGCTCCTCCTCGTCACGCTCAGCCGCTGTTGGAGCCACCTCATTTCGAGCAAAATCCCGAACCATTT
Source organism: Neobacillus niacini (assembly GCF_023715415.1). Lineage (GTDB taxonomy): Bacteria > Bacillota > Bacilli > Bacillales > Cytobacillaceae > Neobacillus > Neobacillus niacini_C. The sequence goes on along the minus strand of NZ_JAMBOB010000007.1, from coordinate 47,481 downwards.
TTCGAATCATTTCATGTTCTTCAGATAAGCGAAAATTCATTTTATATGTCCTCCTCAAGGTAAGTTCTCTATTAATTGAACCGTTGTTACGAAAAACCATATAGTTCTTACAAACACAATTTCGTATGATATCTACAAATTAAAGATATTTACTAATTACAATCCTCTGAATCTCACTTGTTCCCTCATATATCTCGGTCACCTTAGCATCACGGAAATAGCGCTCAACGGGATAGTCCTCGGTATAGCCATATCCACCAAACACCTGAATCGCTTCTGTTGCCGTCTCCATAGCCGTTTTCGATGCAAATAACTTTGCAATCGAAGCTTCCAGTCCACATTTTAGACCCTGTGCCCGTAAATCCGCTGCCCGATAGAGTAATAGTCTTGCAGCTTCCACATTCGTCGCCATATCCGCCAATTTGAAACCAATTCCCTGCTGAGCCGCAATCGGTTTGCCAAACTGTTGACGTTCCTTTGCATACCCCACTGCTGCTTCTAATGCCGCTTCCGCAATCCCAAGTGCTTGCGCCGCTATGCCAATTCGCCCGACATCCAGGTTCGCCATCGCAATTTTAAACCCTTCGCCTTCTGCACCCAAAAGGTTTTGGGCTGGTACTATCATGTTTTCAAAGGTAAGCTGTACCGTACGAGAGCCATGAAGTCCCATTTTATGTTCATCCTTGCCAATCACGAGGCCAGGTGAATTTTTTTCCACAATAAACGCTGAGATTCCGTTGCTGCCTAGTTCAGGATTTGTTGAAGCAAATACGATATAAACATCTGCTTCCCCACCATTGGTGATAAACATCTTTGAACCGTTGATGACATAATGATCATCCTTTTTTACTGATCGGGATTTCATATTTTTTGCATCTGACCCTGAGCCTGCTTCCGTTAAACAAAACGCCGCCAAATACTCACCTGATGCCAGTTTTGGCAAAAATCGCTGCTTTTGTTCGTCCGAGCCAAAATACAGGATAGGGTTCGTTCCGACAGACGTATGAACGGAAAGTATCACGCCCACTGTAGCACTTACTCGTGAAATCTCGTTGATAGCGATGATGTAAGAAACAAAATCCATTTCAGCACCGCCGTATTTTTCTGGAACTGGAATTCCCATCAGGCCAAGCTCACCCATTTTCCGAAGTATCTCCCGAGGAAATTCTCCCTTCTCCATCCGCTCAATAAACGGGGCAATTTCGTTTTGGGCAAAATCGCGCACCATTTTTCGCATCATTTCCTGCTCTTCTGAAAATCTTAGATTCATAGTAACACTCCCGACTATTCGTATGTGTAGAAGCCTCGACCAGATTTCTTGCCTAGCCAGCCAGCTTTAACGTACTTGCGCAGCAATGGGCATGGGCGGTATTTAGTATCACCAAAGCCTTCATGTAAAGTTTCCATGATATAAAGACATGTATCCAGTCCGATAAAATCAGCCAGCGTCAACGGCCCCATTGGGTGATTCATCCCCAGCTTCATGACATCGTCAATGGCTTCCTTCGTTGCCACACCTTCATACAGTGTGTAAATCGCTTCATTGATCATCGGCATCAGAATTCGATTCGCCACAAATCCAGGGAAATCATTAACCTCTACCGGAACCTTGCTGAGCGTCTTTGTCATATCTTCAATCACTTGATAGACTTCATCCGCTGTAGCCAAACCGCGAATGATTTCCACGAGTTTCATTACTGGCACCGGATTCATAAAGTGCATTCCGATTACTTTTTCCGGACGTTTCGTGGCAGCCGCAATTTCCGTAATCGGCAGTGATGATGTATTGCTCGCTAAAATCGCATGAGCTGGCGCAATTTCATCCAACTGTGCGAAAATCTTTGTTTTAATTTCCATGTTTTCAACCGCCGCCTCAATGACGAGGTCGACACTACGGGCATCCTTTAGTTCAGATGAAGGTGTAATTTTGTTTAAAACTTCCTGTTTTTGCTCTTCTGTCATACGTCCCTTATCCACATGACGAGATAAATTTTTGCCGATTATCCCCAAACCGCGTTCCACAAATTCCAGTTTTAAATCATTCAGATACACTGTGTAGCCAGCCTGTGCACAAACCTGAGCAATTCCGGAACCCATTTGTCCGGCTCCAATGACCATAATTTTTTCAACCTTCATTATTTCCCCTCCAATTGGGAGCTTGAACTGCATTCAAGCCCCTTTATTTTTTAAAAAATTTGACGTATTTGAGTTTTGGACTTTTTTTAAGGTGTTTTGGACTATTTCCAGCATGTTTTGGACTATTTTCATGACCTTTTGGACTATTTTTATGTGGTTATGGACTTTTTCCAACCACTTTTGGACAATTAGACAATATTTGGAAACCAACTAGGATCTAGGAACCTCAATCATTACCGCATCACCCTGTCCGCCGCCGCTGCAAATCGCTGCAATTCCAATTCCGCCCCCGCGGCGCTTCAGTTCATGCATTAACGTAATAATAATTCTAGCCCCGCTCGCTCCAATCGGATGACCAAGTGCGACCGCACCGCCATTGACATTCAACTTTTCCGCATCTAAGCCAGCGATTTTTCCACTTGCTAAAGCAACCGCTGCAAAGGCTTCATTGATTTCAAATAAGTCAATGTCTTCTACGTTTTTACCGGTCTTTTTCAATAATGTGTTAATGACGACTCCTGGTGTTTGTGGAAAATCCTTTGCTTCAAGGGCAATCGCTGCATGCCCTAAGATAATTGCCTCCGGCTTTCTGCCTTCACGCAACGCTCTTTCTTCACTCATTAGAACGAGGGCCGCCGCACCGTCATTGATTCCAGGCGCATTACCTGCCGTAATCGTTCCATCAGAGTTAAATACAGGTGCTAATTTTGAAAGTCTTTCAATTGAGGTGTCTTTTCGTGGTGATTCATCATGCTCGACTACAACCGGTGCACCTTTACGCTGCGGTACAGTGACAGGCACGATTTCTTCTGCAAAAATACCGCCTTCGATTGCAGCAATTGCTCTTTGGTGACTTCTATATGCCCACTCATCTTGGGCCTCTCGGCTGATTTCCATTTCTTTTGCGGTCGAATTTCCGTATGTTCCCATATGAACGCCTGTGAAGCTGCAGCTTAGGCCGTCATGAATCATTAAATCCTTCACAGATGAATCGCCCATTTTTAAGCCCCAGCGAGCTTTTGGTAAAATATAAGGCGCATTGCTCATCGATTCCATTCCGCCTGCTACAATCAAATCTTCATCGCCCGCACGGATAATTTGGTCCCCTAACGTGACACTGCGCATACCGGATGCACATACTTTATTGATGGTCTCTGTTTTCACTTCCCAAGGAAGACCTGCTTCTCTCGCTGCTTGGCGTGAAGGAATTTGTCCCTGGCCGCCTTGTAAAACTGTACCTAAAATCACTTCCTGCACGTCTTCCCCCTTAACCTCTGCTTGTAAAATCGCCTCTTTTACAGCAATTCCACCAAGCTGTGCGGCAGTTAAACTGCTTAGTGATCCGCCAAATTTACCAAATGGTGTTCGAACTCCACTTAAAATAACTGTTCTTCCCATCCAAAACACTCTCCCTTTTTATCGCTTTAAATCATTACCGACTGAACGCTCGCTCGATATAGCAGCAAAAAAAAATCCCTCACACTGAAAGCGTTTTCCTACCCACTATCTATTTTACATAATAAAAGGCAAAAGTTGAAATGTTTTACACAAAATTCTTAATATTTTATGAATTTAGGTAATCTTCAATCAACTTCTGCCTCAAATCTATTCTGTCTAGCTCCGGCACCTAGCCCCTCGAGGTCACTTCGGTCCAACTGGTGAAGTCAAAGTGCACGACTTCACCCGCTGGGCCTCCAGTGCTTGTCGGGGCTGGACAAGGTGCCTCCGCTTTTCTAAGCTACTTCCCCACAAACTGCTTTTTCTAAAAGCTCTGCGACATCATAGGTTGCAATCTTTTCTTCTACTTCTTTTGCCTTGGTTCCGTCTGATAACATCGTTAAGCAGTACGGACATCCAGAGCTGATAACAGAAGGATTGACTGCAATCGCCTGCTCGGTTCTTGCCACGTTAATACGGTGTCCGGTTTCTTCCTCCATCCACATCAAGCCGCCGCCTGCACCACAGCACATTCCTGTATCTCTGTTTCTTTCCATTTCCACGAGCTGTACACCAGGAATTGATTTCAAAATTTCACGTGGTGGATCGTAAACGTCATTGTATCGGCCTAAGTAACATGAATCATGGAAGGTAATCTTTTCATTGACTGCATGCTTCGGTACAAGCTTCCCAACACGAACGAGCTCATAAAGAATCTCGGTATGGTGATAAACCTCTGCTTCTAAACCGAAGTCAGGGTATTCATTTTTGAAAATATTGTAGGCATGCGGGTCAATCGTAACAATCTTCTTAACCTCCGCCTTTTGGAATTCCTCAATATTCTTCGTCGCAAGCTCTTGGAACAAGAACTCATTGCCGAGACGGCGCGGTGTATCCCCTGAGTTTTTCTCTTTGTTACCAAGAATCGCAAACTTCACGCCTGCTTCATTCATCAGCTTCGCAAAGGAAAGAGCAATCTTCTGGCTGCGGTTATCGTAGGATCCCATTGAACCCACCCAGAATAAGTATTCGAACTCTTCGCCTTTTTTGTTCATTTCTTTTACTGTAGGGATTTCAACATCCTCGCGAACTTCACGCCATGTTTCACGCTCTTTTCTATTTAAGCCCCACGGATTTCCTTGACGTTCAATGTTTGTCATCGCACGCTGAGCGTCTGCGTCAAGCTTTCCTTCTGTTAAAACAAGATAACGGCGTAGGTCGATAATTTTATCCACATGCTCGTTCATAACAGGACACTGGTCTTCACAGTTTCGGCAGGTTGTACAAGCCCAGATTTCCTCTTCAGTGATTACATCGCCAATCAAGCTTGGGTTATAAGCAAGTGTGGCAGCTGTTTCTTGTGCACCTTGACCGCTTGCTGCAAGTGCGATTTGGTTACCCGTTGTATTGCCAAATGCGAAAGTTGGCACCCACGGCTGTTTCGACGTAACGGCAGCACCATGGTTCGTTAGGTGATCACGCATTTTTACGATTAGGTCCATTGGTGACAGCATTTTTCCTGTTCCTGTTGCCGGACACATATTGGTACAGCGTCCACATTCTACACAAGCGTAAAAGTCGATCATTTGGTGCTGTGTGAAGTCCTCAATTTTTCCGACTCCAAAGGATTCCTGTGACTCGTCCTCAAAATCGACCTTCTTCAACTTACCTGGTTTTTCTAGTCGGTTAAAATATACGTTTGCCGGTCCGGCAATTAAATGTGCGTGTTTGGATTGTGGTACATAAACTAAGAAAGTTAAAAGGAATAATAAGTGCAGCCACCATGCCGCATAAAAAATGACAATTGAAGCGGTTTCACCAATTCCTGAAAAAATAAGCGCAATTAATGATGCAATTGGCTCTGTCCAAGTGGCTTCGTGGCCGTGCCAGATAATGCCCATCCCGTTTCCTACTAGTACGGAAAGCATTAACCCACCGATAAAAATCAACACAAGACCTGATTTAAAATTGCGTTTTAGGCGGACAAGTTTTTCGACATAACGTCTGTAAAATGCCCATATGACGGCAATTAAGATCATGAGTGTAACAATTTCTTGGAAGAAAGTAAATCCAGCATAAAGCGGTCCGAGAGGTAAATGCGAACCCGGTACTAATCCCTTCCAAATAAAATCTATCGCCCCAAATTGGACAAGAAGAAAGCCATAAAAGAACATGACGTGCATGGCACCGCTTTTCTTGTCCTTTAATAATTTCTTCTGACCAAAAACATTGACCCAAATTTTTTGCATTCGTTCTTTGACATTATTGTCAAACTCGACTTTCTTCCCCAGCTTAATGAATTCAATCCTCGTTTTCACTACGTAAACGAATAGACTGATCGCGTAAGCGGTTACAGCCAGGAATGCAATGAGGTTTACCCATAAAAGCCCATTCATTCAATACGCCCCCTTGTTTTTTACTATCCTTTTTACTAGAAAATTTAAAACCAATACAATTTTCTGAATACTATTAAATCCATTATATAATGAATGAGCATTCAGTCAAATGGTTTTCTGAAAATTTATTTACCCTTTTATCAAATTCATACTATAGCCTCTGTTTGGCAAACCTAAAACAAATGATTGGAGGAACGATACTCAAATGAATTTACCATCCATAGTCATCGCTCTTATACTTCTTATCATTGTATGGCTTTACCTTGATTTCACCCTTGGCAGGAAAAAGCATTTAAGCCTTTTTCAAAAGCGAGAAACGCCAATTCTTCACGGAAACTTTGATATTTTCCCACATGGGAAAGAGCTGTTTGCCGATTACTTTCATGAACTAAATAATGCCGCAAGCCATATTCATATCCTTTTTTATATCGTGAAGGATGACCAATTTACTCAGCAGTTCTTCACTATTTTAAAAGAAAAAGCCAGGCAGGGAATTGAAGTCAGACTACTGGTCGACCGGATTGGCAGTCATAAAGTGAAGAAGCCTGCGATTAATGAACTGCGTGCTGCTGGAGTTCATTTCGCCTTTAGCAACACTATCCGGCTTCCGTTTCTCTTTTATTCCTCTCAGGTTCGAAACCACCGCAAGATTACGATTATTGATGGAAAAATTGGTTATCTTGGCGGCTTTAATATTGGGAAAGAATATATTGATCAAGATCCAAAGCTTAGCCCATGGCGAGACTACCACCTTAAAATAACCGGTGAAAGCGTTCCATACCTGCAGCGAGAGTTTTTTATTGATTGGAATGAATATTCTGCTGAAAAGGTGTCTGCAGATGCTTATGCTCCAAAGCAGCCAAAAGGGAAGATTCCTCATCAATTTGTTCCCACTGAAGTGGGCTCTCTTGAAGACAAGCATCTCCACTTGATGCAATGTGCCAAAAAGTCGATTATGATCGGAACACCTTATTTCATTCCAAGCAAAAAACTCACCCATGAACTCATTGGTGCCGCAAAGCGCGGAATTAAGATTACCATTGTCGTTCCCTATATCACTGATCATATGCTTGTCCAGGAAGCTTCATACCGCTATTTCCGTTTGATGTTGAAAGCAGGAGCACAGGTTTTTCAATATAAAAATGGTTTTTACCATGCAAAATCGATTATTATCGACGACAGCCTATGTGATATCGGGACCGCTAATTTTGATAAACGAAGCTTATTTTTAAACAAAGAAATGAATTGTTATTTTCATGATCCTTCGTTTGTAAATCGGTTTAAGGAAATCATTCACAAAGACATATTAGACTCCAAGCCTCTGAGGCTGGAGGATCTTAATAAGCCTAATTTACTCAGAAGTTTTAAGGAAGGCATTGCCGGTGCTCTCTCATTCTTTTTATAGTAAGGAGTTATGGTATGAAGATTCGTTTTGGCTATGTTTCGACGGCCATTACACTGTGGGACGCCTCTCCGTCGAAGACACTTACCTTTACACGCTATCAGCAGTTGTCAGATTCAGAGCGAAAACACAAATTGCTTGAACTTACCCGGCTCAATCTTGCCCATACGCTTCGAATGTTATATTTCAATCTTGCCCATGAGATTGAATTGTACCGGTTATCAAGTTCTATTGTGCCGTTGGCTACCCATCCAGAGGTGTTTTGGGATTTTGTCACTCCTTTTAAAAAACAATGGAAAGAGATTGGCGCATTAATAAAAAAGCACAATTTGCGGGTAAGCTTTCATCCGAACCAGTATACGTTATTTACCTCTCCACAAGAAAAAATTACAAAGAATGCCGTCATTGATATGGAATACCATTATCGAATGTTCGAGGCAATGGGTGTCGAGGATAGAGGCATGATGAATATTCATATTGGCGGGGCATATGGGGATAAGGTGGAAACCATTGTTCGGTTTCATGAAAATTTAAAGAGGCTTCCGAGCCATATTAAAAAGGCAATGACCCTGGAGAACGATGACAAAACCTATCATACAGAGGAAACGCTGATTGCTTGTGAAAAAGAAACCATTCCGTTTGTGTTTGATTATCATCATCACATGGCAAACCTTTGCGATCCGCCACTAGAGGACTTGCTGCCAAGGATTTTTCATACCTGGGATCATGTTGACCTTATCCCAAAAATCCACATTTCCTCACCAAAGGCTGAGAAGGAATTTCGGTCACATGCCGATTACGTGGACCTGGAATTTATCATGCCGCTGCTAAAAATGCTGAAGGAAATCGGACAAGATGTTGATTTCATGATTGAGGCGAAGGCAAAGGACCAGGCAACGTTGAAATTAGTCGAGGATATTAGCAAGGTTCGTGGATTTAAACGCATCAGCGGGGCTGCCATTGAGGTGAAATAACTCCCAGCATTTTTGCAAGGAGAAATGGTTAAAGTAACAACAGATTCACACAAGGAGGGATTGTTAATGGAGAGCACAAACGAGTTTGTTCAAAAATTAGCTGAAAATCAAAAAAAGCAGGAAAAAAATAAAAAGCACGGCAACAACGACCCCGAAAGCAAATTACCAAACCACAAGCACTCACAAGGTGTTTAAAAAGAAAGAGTCTCCCTTTTCGAGGAGACTCTTTCTACTCTTCAATTAAATTCAAAACTGGAACTTCCCGTTCATTCTCCGGATCAGACTTCGCATAAATTCGCGCCATCTTCGTATGATCATCCACATGCTGAATAATTACAGGCATCCCCTCATACGTAACATTAATCATCTCCAGAGAATCAGCAATCTCCTTCGCTCTTCCCACATTCATCAAGGTCACCCCCATCTACACATCTCAAAAATCACCTTACTAACATTTACCAAAAAGCGGAAAAGTATGCAGTGATGTATAAATGGTGCCTGTCACCGTGAGAGCTTACATTTTTTCAGGCGCTGAAACACCAATCAGTGCTAATGCATTGCGCAGTGTGATTTGAACGGTTTTGATTAAGGCGAGGCGCGCCTTAGTGCGCTCTGGCTGCTCGCTGTCTAGTACTTTTTCCGCATTGTAGAAGCTGTGGAAGGTTGAAGCTAGTTCCATAATATAGTTTGTAACGCGGTGTGGTACACGCTTCAAAGCTGCCTCTCCAACCGCTTGCGGGAACTCGCCCAGCTTCTTCAACAGCTCAACTTCTTTTTCCGCACCAATTAATGAGAAATCAGCATTCTTATCAACCGTAATCCCTTGCTCCTCGCCCGAGCGCAAGATGCTGCAAATTCTCGCGTGTGCATATTGAGCATAATACACAGGATTTTCATTTGATTCCGATACCGCTAAATCTAAGTCAAAATCCATGTGGGTATCCGAACTTCTCATCGCAAAGAAATAACGAGTGGCATCGAGGCCGACCTCATCAACCAAATCACGCATCGTGACCGCTTTACCGGTCCGTTTACTCATCTTCATCTTTTCACCGTTTTTATACAGGTGGACAAGCTGAATGATTTCCACCTCGAGGGCATCACCACCATAGCCAAGTGACTGAATCGCCGCCTTCATCCGCGGGATATAACCGTGGTGATCGGCACCCCAAATATTAATCAGCTTCTCAAAGCCACGGTCAAGCTTGTCTTTATGGTAAGCAATATCCGGTGTCAAATACGTATACGAACCATCTTGCTTAATGAGCACACGGTCCTTATCGTCACCGAAATCTGTTGAACGAAGCCATGTTGCGCCCTCTTCCTCATAAATATAGCCGCTCTTCGTAAGCACCTTTAGCGCCTCATCGATTTTTCCATTTTTATAAAGGGAAGTTTCCGAATACCAAACATCAAACGAAACACGGAAATCCTCAAGATCTTTTTGCAATTTCGCCATTTCATATTTCAAGCCGTACTCTCGGAAAAATTCAAAACGCTCCTGCTCGTCCACATTTACATACTTATCGCCAAACTCTTCTGCCAGCGTCTTCCCAATTCCAATGATATCCGCACCATGGTAGCCGTCCTCCGGCATTGCTTTTTCCATGCCTAACGCTTGGAAATAACGCGCCTCAACGGAAAGTGCTAGATTATTAATCTGATTACCAGCGTCGTTAATATAGTACTCACGGGAAACATCATAACCCGCTTTCGCTAGAATATTGCAAAGTGAATCGCCGACCGCTGCACCACGCGCATGGCCAAGGTGCAGGTCACCCGTTGGATTCGCTGAAACAAACTCAACCTGAACCTTCTGCTTGCCGCCGACCGTCGTTTCCCCATACTTTTCTCCAGCATCAAGAACCGTCGGAATTAAATCCGTTAGGTACGCATTATTCATATAAAAATTAATGAACCCTGGACCTGCGATTTCCATTTTTTCAATGGAGGCTTTCGAGAGGTCAAAATTTTCAATAAGTGTTTCCGCAATTACCCGTGGCGCCTTCTTCGCAACACGTGCAAGCTGCATCGCCATGTTGGTTGAATAATCACCATGCGCCTTTTCCTTCGGTATTTCTAGGACGACATCCGGAATCTGGTCTTCACTTGCAAGATTTGCCTTCACAACCGCTGCCCGAATTTCCTCTTTTAATCTACTTTGAACCTGTTCTACAATGTTCATTTCTTTTCCTCCTGAAACGCAATTTCTAACTGATATGTACTTGTCGGACTACCCTCCATTGAAAAATCATAAAGAACATCAAAATGACCCTTACCCTTTTCCTTTTCATAGGAATAGTCTAATCTTTTTGCCTTTGTCACGGTTTTAAACTGACCAAACGGCATTTCATAACTGCCATTCAGCTTTCGATTCAATTCAAATGGAAGACGCATTTTAACGGCACCGCCGCGTAAAATCAGGGCATCCTTTGCGGCCATCTTCACAATCGTCCGTACACTTCCCTCTTCCATCGCTTCCTCATATCGAAGATACGCAGCATTTCCTTTTTCAAAGTATGTACCAAATACCATCAATTCAAAAGTCTCTTGCTGGTCAATTGTCGTCTTGACGTTAATTTTCACAGGCAGTTCAGGGATTGACAATCAAAATGCACACCCTTTTTTAAAAATGAACCTTATGCAGGTCCTTGGAATTTTTCTAGTTTGCCAACTAGGGCACTTTTTCTATTATCCAGTTCCAGCGTCTAGGGGCTCGGGGTCATAAGCCCCTGAGCAAGACGCTTCCACTTCTAACATTATAACGATAGTCAAGCCACAATTCAAAACATGCCTGCCCCGCAATTGGGACAGGCACGAAAAAAGTTTTTATTTCACCCAGCCAAGCAGCATTTCACGAATCAATTTGCTGGCAGTGTTTGCTGTTTGTTCAGATGGATCGTAAATAGGTGCGACTTCAACAAGGTCACAGCCAACCACGTTCACACCAGAACGAGCAATTTCATGAATAGAAGCGAGAAGCTCTTTTGAAGTTATCCCACCAGCATCGACCGTACCTGTACCAGGCGCATGTGCTGGATCCAAAACATCGATATCAATCGTGACATAAACTGGTCGCCCGTCAAGCTCAGGAAGTACCTCTTTTAACGGCTGATGCACTTCAAATTTCGAAATGTGCATACCGTTTTCCTTTGCCCATTGGAATTCTTCCCTCATCCCTGAACGGATACCAAAGGAATAAACGTTCTTCGGTCCAATGTGTTCAGCAATTTTGCGAATCGGAGTGGAGTGGGATAGCGGTTCACCCTCATAGTTCTCCCGAAGATCCGTATGGGCATCCATATGAATAATTGCTAAATCAGGATATTTCTTATAGACCGCCTTCATCACCGGCCAAGACACCAAGTGCTCGCCGCCCATGCCAAAAGGAAACTTGCCAGCCGCTAACACTTGATCAACGAATTCCTCAATCAAATCTAAGCTCTTTTGGGCATTTCCGAAAGGAAGTGGAATATCACCGGCATCAAAATATTTAACCTCTTCTAGCTCGCGGTCCAAATAAGCAGAGTACTCTTCCAGCCCAATCGATACCTCACGGATTCGAGATGGACCAAAGCGTGAACCCGGACGATAGCTGACCGTCCAGTCCATCGGCATTCCATATAGCACAACCTGGCTATCCTCAAAATTCGGATGACTCTTTATAAACACATTACCAGAATAAGCCTCATCAAAACGCATCTATCAAACCTCACTTATATTTTCATATTTGCAATTCTAACTGTCCGCCTGAGGGTTGGAAGTGTCCGCCCCAGGTGGACAGTGTCCACGAGTGGTGCCTGTCACCAAAGGTGACAGGCACCGCTGCAGGAGCATCAATACATTACTTCACTAAATCCCCAACAAATTTAGGCAGGACGAATGCTGCTTTGTGAAGTTCTTTTGTGTAATATTTGGTTTCGATTTCGTGGAAGCGGTCTTCGCTTACTTCCAATGGGTCGTGTTTTTTTGATCCGATGGTGAATGCCCATAGACCACTTGGATACGTAGGGATGTTCGCTACGTATAAACGGGTAATCGCGAAGATTTCCCTAACGTCTCGTTGTACGCTGCGAATAAGATCCGCTTTAAACCAAGGGTTATCAGACTGCGCTACAAAGATTCCATCTTCTTTTAATGCCTTAGAAATTCCCGCATAGAACCCTTTTGTAAATAGGTTCACTGCTGGTCCTACTGGCTCGGTTGAGTCAACCATAATTACGTCATATTCATTTTCGCTTTTTGCGATATGCATGAAACCGTCGTCTACTTGAACATCAACGCGCGGATCATCAAGCATGCCAGCGATTTCTGGTAAAAACTTTTTAGAGTACTCAATTACTTTTCCATCAATATCAACAAGCGTTGCTTTCTTCACACTTGGGTGCTTCAATACTTCACGGATAACGCCGCCATCACCGCCGCCGACAACTAAAACGTTCTCTGGGTTTGGATGTGTAAATAAAGGTACATGCGCAACCATCTCGTGGTAAACGAATTCATCCTTAACAGAGGTCATAACCATGTCATCTAGTAGAAGCATGTTGCCCCATTCTTCTGTTTCCACCATATCAAGCTTTTGAAATTCTGTTTGTTCCGTATGTAAAGTTTTATTTATCTTCATTGTAATACCGAAGTTTTCAGTCTGCTTTTCTGTAAACCAAATTGCCATGTTTCATCTTCCTTCCGAATTCTTATTTATACTAAGAAATGATTCCATTTTTATAGTACCCAAACTATTGAATTACAAACATAAAGAAAAGTCTAGCATAATCTATCAAAATTTCTAGAAAAATTTTCTTATTGCTAGTTTAAAACCCTTAATTTGTCTCAATACTGTTACTATGGATTTTTTACAAATCGGCGAAGGAGGGTATTGTTGTGGAAGTGATGACGAATCATGGGTTTCGAAAAACGGTAAAATACTTGCGTGCTTTTATCATCATTAGTTTGATAGGCTTGGCATGTATGCTGATTGTTTTCCTTGGAATTCTGGGTTATGCCAAAATTCTTGGGGCGCCGCCGCTTGCCGTTCCACAATCCACCTTATTCTTTGCCAGTGATGGGACGCTGATTGGGGAAAGCAATAGCGGTCAAAAACGATACTGGGTTCCTCTTGAAGAAATTTCACCCGATTTGATTCATGCGACAGTCTCGATTGAAGATAAAAATTTTTATGAACATAATGGCTTTGATTATAAACGGATTATCGGTGCGATTCTTGCTGATATTAAAGCTGGCGCAAAGGTTCAGGGTGCCAGCACAATTACCCAGCAATATGCCCGGAATCTATTCCTTGAGCACGACAAGACGTGGTCACGGAAATTAAATGAAGCTTTTTATGCGATTCGGATTGAAATGAATTATTCAAAGGAAGAAATCTTAGAAGGCTATTTAAACACAATTTATTATGGCAACGGTGCATATGGGGTCCAAGCGGCCAGCCAATTTTATTATGGAAAAGATGCTTCTGAGTTATCCCTGGCGGAAAGCTCAATGTTAGCAGGTGTTCCAAAAGGGCCTAGCCACTATTCACCACTGGAGTCCTTGGAAAACGCTACAAAACGCCAAAGAATTATTCTAAACTCAATGGTAGAAAACGGTTATATAAAAAAAGAAACGTCCCTAAAGGCAAAGGAAACCCCGCTTACCTTTACGGGCGCACATCCACATAAGCGCGTAGAAGCGGCACCCTACTTCCAGGATGCTGTAAGAAATGCATTAAAAAATCAACTCAATCTTGATGAACGGACCATCGAACTTGGCGGTTTAAAAGTCTATACTACCCTAGATTTAAAACAGCAGGAGACTGCGGAGAAAAAAATTCTAGAAACAATTGCGAGTGAATCTGAAATTCAGGTGGGCCTCGTCGCCATGGATCCGAAAAACGGTCATATCAAAGCGATGGTTGGCGGCCGGAATTATGATGAAAGTCCGTTTAATCGTGCGGTTCAAGCGATTAGACAACCAGGCTCGACCATTAAGCCAATTCTATATTACGCAGCATTGAACCAAGGATTTACCCCATCCTCAACAATGAGAAGTGAAAAAACTACCTTTAAACTAGATGATGGCAGAGCGGAATATTCACCACATAACTTTAATAACAAGTATGCAGACGGTGAAATAACCCTTGCACAAGCCCTGGCTGTCTCAGATAATATTTACGCAGTCAAAACGCACCTTTTTATGGGTGCAAAAACATTGATTAATACAGTTAAAAACTTTGGAATCTCTACAAAAATGGATAATGTCCCTTCACTTGCGCTAGGTACATCCGGCGTTCGGGTTATTGACATGGCGAATGCCTATAGCCTTTTTGCCAATGGCGGAAAAAAGGTAGAACCGACCTTGATTACAAAAGTAGAAGACTATAATGGAAATGTTATTTTCGAAAGAAACCACGAGCCCCAAAAGGTTCTAGACCCTGCAAAAGCCTATGTAATGACACAAATGATGACAGGAATGTTCGATAAGAAGCTGAACGGCTATGCCAAGGTTACAGGAAATTCCCTGATCGACGACATCACACGTCCTTATGCAGGTAAATCTGGTTCCACCGAGACGGACAGCTGGATGATTGGTTTCACGCCACAGTTGGTGACAGCTGTTTGGGCTGGTCATGATGTAGGGAAGCCGATTACCCTAACTGCGGAAAAAAGCTATGCGAAAAACATTTGGGCAAGGTTCATGGAGGAATCGTTAAAAGGTAAGCCGGTCAAGGCATTTGCTCCGCCAAAAGAGGGTGTCATTGGCGTTTACGTCAATCCTGAAAACGGCAAACTTGCCTCAAAGGATTGCCCGGTCCGCCGCTTTACCTATTTTGTAGCAGGCACTGAGCCGACTGAATACTGTACAGATCATTTACAGCATAAGGATGATAAACCAGCGAAGGAGAAACAGAATCCAAAGGACCCTTGGTATAAAAGGATTTTTAAGTGGGGCGCCTAGGGCTGCGCTTCGAAATGAATTAGAAAAGCTCCGGAGAATGTCTCCGGAGCTTTTCTGTGTCCTAGTGTTATCGTGCTTAAACACTGCCTTCATTTTACTACTTATTTTTTAAAAATGCTATTGCAAAAAATTAATTTTATTCAACTGCCAGGCCATTTTTTAACTCTTCAACAGAATTGTTCCACATATCTAAATTGTGATTTTTGAGGAAGTCAGATAAGATTTTTTTCGATTTATCGTCCATATGGTCAACGATGATATGACGCTTCAACGACTTATCCATCCGGTTCACATGCTCAGGCAGCGACTTGTAACCGCGGCGGATTTCACGGTCCACGGTCATTTCACAGGCAGTGACTCCGGCATAATAAGGACCCTCTTGTTTCCGATCCACCGTCACCCACACCAGCCAGTACGGTTTGCCGTTTGGAACTTCTTCCTTTGTCTTAAGGAACTTAATTCCCTTTTCGACCACACTGCGTGCATGCATTGCACCGACATCGATGACCGCATCACCTGCGTCAACATCGACAATCACGGGAGAAACATTATCAAGGCTCAATGCCCCCTTGCCAAAGCCCTTATGTCCATCTGTCGGGTCAGGTTTAATTATATTAAAGCCTATTGGTTTTTTCTTGTTTTCTTCCATTAAACCAGTAACCTCCTATGTTAAAAAAATAGTTGATAAAAGATATTATTTAATCCCTGCCAGATTCCAGGGATAATGAATTGGAAAATCGGCTGGATGGTGTAGCGATCGAGGGGAGTAATCACCAGAATGATAAAGATTAATACCCCATACTGCTCAAATTGAGTCATTTTTGCTCGAATATGGTTTGGCGCCAAATCCTCTAGAATCCGATAGCCATCCAAAGGCGGAAACGGCAATAAATTAAAGACAAACAGAACTAAATTAAGCCAATTAAAGATTTCAAAGAATTCAAAAATACCTGGAAGGTTCACCGCTAAACCAGTACGCGCTAATCCAAAGGCAGCAAAAAAACCGATTGCCGCAAGGATAAGATTACTAAGAGGACCTGCTACAGAAACTAATATACCTGCCAGGCGGGGCTTTTTAAAGAAAAAGCGATTAACCGGCACCGGACGGGCCCAGCCAAAGCCGGCAATAAAAATTAAGATGGTACCAAATGGATCCAGATGCTTCAACGGATTCAAGGTCAATCGACCCTGCTTTTGTGCTGTATGATCTCCAAATTTATAGGCAACATACGCATGGGCAAATTCATGAAACGTGAACGCAATCATTAACGTAATCGCCACATAGGGAATTTCCCGTAACGAATAAGCAAGAAATCCTTCCAAATTAGTTTCCCCATTTCTCCTCTTTTTTCCTTTTAGTATACATGATACTGGATATAAAATGAAAATGTTTGCTAAACTATCTATGTTGTTAAGAATCTGGCTGTGTTAACTGGCCTGTTGATTTGTGCTCCAGGCGCTTCGCTTTCCGCGGGCGGAACGGGTGAGCCTCCTCGGCGCTAAAGCGCCTGTGGGGTCTCACCTGGCCCGTCATCCCGCAGGACTTTGAATTACATCCTCGAATCTGCCCACGCACGAAGAAAATGCGATAGCATTTTCGAGGAGTCTCGCGCCTTCCGCACAAATCAACAGGGTTCCAAAAAACAAAAGTTTCCTTTACACAGCCATAAAAGGAGGAATACATATATGCCATATGTAACTGTAAAGATGCTTCCAGGGCGTTCGGATGACCAAAAGAGAGCACTTGTTGAAAAGGTGACGGATGCTGTCAGTGAAACGACTGGCGCACCAAAAGAGGCTGTTGTTGTTTTTATTGAAGAAATGCAAAAAGAACATTACGGTGTTGCCGGCGTTCGTGCCAGCGACAAATAGCCAAAAAAGTGTCCGTGTCTTTGAAGACAGCTTCAAAAACGCGGACACTTTTTTAATTAAGCTTAGCTTTTTCTTTTAATTCCTCAATATACGCATAGGCTTGGTCAATTTCTTCCTCTGTATACCGCTGGCTGCTTTTTAATGTAAAGACTTTGTCGGTTACTTCTTCTTTCGATAGATTATCAAAATATAAAACAGTCGAAACAAGCTCGAGGAATCTAGCATTCTGCTCGTTCATATCTCCTAGGCAATCTTGTAAAAATGGCATTTCCACTTCGTTTAAGCTCAAAAACTCTTTTCCTGTGTCAGTCAACGTATAGCGGTATTGAAAATAACCGCCCTTTTTCTCTTTGATTTCATTGAGAAATCCCATATTGCAAAGCTCTTCGACACGCAATGTTAATTCCTCAGAATATGGGCCATAAAAATGAAACTGAAACCGCTCATGGAACGGAAAGCTCACCTTTTTTGCAATATATATCATCTTTTGCAGCTTTTTTCTTCCGATGATTTCTCCGGATACTAAAACAGCCTGCATCAGCTTAGCATGATCTCTTAACAAGTTTCGTCAGCTCCTACTCCAGGGTTATATCTCTAATAGGCTACGTATTTGTTTTTTTATTTCTGAAGAATCGTCCTCTAAGAAGTCACCAGGGTAATATAATTTATGGTCCGTTCTCCTTTTACCAGAGATGGCATCCACAATCTCGGACTCCCTAGAAAGCTCCCTTAGTTCCCCGCTTTTCATTAATAAATGTATCGGCAGACGCTCTTCTTCTTCTCCAGGACGATAAAAGTCATACGGTAAATCCGAAGACGAATCGACAACTAAATAATATTCAGGGTCCATTCCTGCTTTTTCAAAAAGACTTGTCAGTTCAGCGAGTTTTTTATATTCCTTTGCAGGGTCAAACTCAGCATATTTAAATAAATTCCGATTCACAAACCGCCGGCAAAGATCACTTAAAATTGCATCATCTTCTTCCTGCCAGATTTGAAAATAATACATAATAATCGATTCATCTAACTTTAAATAGTCTTCTAACGTTACCTTGTCCATAAAGAAAGAATAAAAGTGAATCGGGTCATTTTTAAAAGAATAGTTGTTTTCATAAAGCTGCTTGGCACGGTGAAGAATTTTGGTCAAAATCACCTCTGCACTCCGAGAAACAGGATGAAAATAAACCTGCCAATACATTTGATAGCGGCTCATGATATAATCCTCAACCGCATGCATTCCGCTTTTCTTAATCACTACCTGGTCTTCCTTTGGTCTCATGACACGAAGAATTCGCTCCATATCAAATTGGCCATAGCTTACACCGGTAAAATAAGCATCCCGCTGCAAATAATCCATCCGGTCTGCATCAATTTGGCTGGAAATTAAGCTGACCACGAGCTTTTTAGCAGATGTTTTTGCAATCACCTCAGCAACCTGCTGGGGAAAATCAGGACTAACTTTTTTTAAAATAAAATTAACCTCTGTATCTCCTAACACGATTTTTTTTGTAAAATCTTCATGGTCGAAGTCGAATACTTTTTCAAATGAATGGGAGAATGGGCCATGCCCCAAATCGTGGAGAAGAGCGGCACATAGCGTAAGAAGACGGTCATCGTCATTCCATTCCGGTCTGCCTGCAAACACATCATCGATAATGCGTCTGACAATTTCATATACTCCGAGAGAATGGTTAAAGCGGCTGTGCTCAGCGCCATGGAAGGTCAAAAAGGTGGTACCAAGCTGTTTGATACGGCGCAGGCGTTGAAACTCTTTTGTTCCGACCAAATCCCATATCACGCGATCACGTACGTGTACGTAGCGATGAACAGGGTCTTTAAACACTTTTTCTTCACTTAGTTTTTCCGCCGAATATACCATCGCTTTCCCTCTTCCTCTAAACTTTCTTCTATTATATCCCAATTTCCAACAATTTTCTGCAGGATTTTTCGACAGACCTAAAAAGAAAAATCACCTAGGATCGTGAAGTCGAAGGTGATTATTTTAACTTTTTATTTACTTTCTCCATTAATTCCTCTTCGGTTAGAGCAGCAACCGGACGGTTATTGACAAAGGCAAATGTTTTCTTCCGGCCAGGTCCACAATAAGATTGGCAGCCAATTATGATTTCAGCTTCAGGATCCAATTCTTTCAAACGAGGGATTAATGTCTTCAGATTCACGGCCTGACAATCATCACAAACGCGGAATTCATTTGACATTACTTCCACCCTTTCTTTTGGGCTATCTATTCTATTTTGTCCAATATATTTACGGTTTAACTCCTTAGGTATTTTACAATTTCTTTCTTTCCATTGCAAGTTGCTTTTCTTTTGAAATCCTTCTAACTCTTTTAGTTAAAAAAACTATTATCCTTGCAGACATTTTGGTATAAAGCTTCCAAAACTTGTCCAAGATAAGACTAGAACTTTTAAAAACTCGTCCCCGAGCGGGTTCACTGAAATTACTATTTAGGGAGTTGAAAAGGATGAAAGTACGGCAAGATGCATGGACAGATGAAGATGATCTATTGTTAGCTGAAACCGTCCTTCGCCATGTACGTGAAGGAAGTACCCAGCTGAACGCTTTTGAAGAGGTTGGCGACAAGCTAAATCGGACATCTGCAGCCTGTGGGTTCAGATGGAATGCGGTTGTGCGCCATCGCTATGAAAAAGCATTGCAATTAGCAAAAAAACAGCGTAAACAAAGACAAAGAGTGTTAGGGAAAGACCAAGGAGGAAAGAAAAAGTTACTATATAATCCTCCAGTACCGGCTGTGGATGACTTTGAAACACTTTCTGCACCAGTCGAAGTACAAATGGAGGCTTCTTATGAAATGCCAGATTTAACAACTGAAGTTGCCGCTGAAACATACGTTAAGCCTGCGGCACCAGTGTACAGACCAACAGTATCAACACCTACAGGAGCGGGACTATCATTAGATAGCGTTATTGATTACTTGCAAAACTTTAATCATGCGAATCTGCAAAATGAAGCATTAAAAAGTGAGAATGAAAGATTAAAGCGTGAAATTGCGGAGCTACGCAAGCAAAATGAAGAAATGTCTGCTAAAATTGAAGGTCTCGAGCAAAATACTGAAACCATCCAAGAAGATTACGAGACACTCATGAAGATTATGAACCGCGCTCGTAAGCTTGTATTATTTGAAGAAGAAGAAAGACCAGCAGCGACGAAATTCAAAATGGACCGTAATGGGAATTTAGAGAAAGTCGCTGAGTAAAACGAGAAGCTACAAGCGCCTGCCTATCGGCGCTTGGGCTAGACAAAGCAATTGGGAGAGAACAATATCCTCTTAAAAAAGAGCCGTAAATCCACTGGGGGTTTACGGCTTTTTATATTTTCCCATTCCGCTCCATGATCCTTTGGTAATAACCGGGGAGAAGTTCCAATTCAAACTCATTTAATACTCCTGAGTAAAGATGGTCGCTGTTCTTTTTTAATTGGTTTAATAGACGCAGCATCACATCTGATATGGTCATTGGCTTTTCCAAAAGCTCAGAGAGAGAGGCCATCACTTCTGGTACAATCTCTGGATACGTGAACTTTGTTGGCTGGTCACCTTTAGCAATCTCATAAAAGTGTTTAATTACTTGTGCCCGCTGACTGCCGCTGCCAGTAACACATAAATAGATTTGAACCGCGACCCCTTTTTTAAGGCGGCGCTGCGAAATACCGGCGAATTTTCTGCCATCAATACTGAGGTCATAGCTTCCTGGGCAATAGGAGCCAACAATTTCCTTTGCCTCAATCTTCTTATGATAATCCGCAAACATATCTTGAATCAGCTGCCACATCGTATCATATCCACGGTTGATATCAATCCCTTTTTCTTTTTCAGGGAGAATCAAGGAGATATTCAAAACACCTTCATCAAGCACCACCGCTAATCCGCCTGAGTTCCGGACAATAGACTGATAGCCCTGGCTCCCGAGAAATTGTCTTCCTTCTTTTAAGAATGGCAGTTTGGTATCTTGTATCCCGAGGACGATGGTATTGTGATGGACCCAGGTTCTAGCTGTTGCAGGAGCCTGTCCAGAGCCGATAGAAGCACATAGCGTATCATCGGTGCCAAATGACTGTAATGCATGAAAATGACGGCCAGCACTCGACTGATCAATAATCCGCCATTCTTGTTGATGCAATAAACCTTCCATATTGTTTTTCTCCTCAAAATGAATAGTAAGCTTATTTTAACAAAAAGAATCCTACTAAAACAGCTACTGTCGATTTTCCATATTATGTATAAAAGTACAAAACCCTTCTAAAAAAGTCCAAATGCCACTCAAAAAGGTCCATAACCCACAAAAAATAGTCCAAACTTGACTCAAAATAGTCCATAACCCTCATAAAATAGTCCATAACTCAAAAACCGCCAACACAAAAAGCCAGCCCACCCCAGGACTGGCTCGCAAAACCCTATTTTATTCCTTGCGCTGCCGTAATCAATGCCAATTTATAGACATCTTCTTCATTACAGCCGCGTGATAGGTCATTCACAGGTTTGTTTAACCCTTGAAGAATCGGACCAACTGCTTCGAATCCGCCTAAACGCTGAGCAATTTTGTAACCGATGTTTCCAGCTTCAAGACTTGGGAAAATAAACACGCTCGCATCGCCTTGCAGCGGTGAATCGGGTGCTTTACTTTTTGCCACAGACGGAACAAAGGCAGCATCAAATTGGAATTCACCATCGATTACCAAGGAAGGGTCACGGCGCTTTGCTTCTTCCACTGCTCCTGAAACTCTTTCCGTCTCTGGAGACTTCGCTGAACCCTTTGTGGAAAAGCTTAGCATCGCAATCCTTGGCTCGATATCAAACATATCCGCTGTTTTCGCACTTTCTACCGCAATTTCAGCTAAATCATTGCTGTCCGGCGCAATATTGATGGCGCAATCGGCAAATACATATTTTTCATCCTCACGAACCATGATGAAGACACCAGACGTTTTCTTCACGCCTTCTTTTGTTTTAATAATTTGCAATGCAGGGCGGACCGTATCGGCTGTAGAGTGCGCCGCACCGCTCACCAAACCGTCTGCTTTATTCAAGTACACCAACATGGTGCCAAAATAATTTTCATCTAATAAGATCTTACGTGCATCTTCTTCTGTCACTTTTCCTTTACGGCGTTCCACAAACGCTGCCACAAGCTCGTCCATTGCCGCATAGCTCGCTGGGTCATAAATTTCTGCTGCCTCTAAGGAAACACCTAGCTCCTGTGCTTTAGCCTGAACTTGTTCAATATTTCCTACCAAAATAGGAGTTAATCGCTTTTCTTCTGCAAGTCTGCTGGCTGCTCTGA
Source organism: Neobacillus niacini (assembly GCF_023715415.1). Taxonomy (GTDB): domain Bacteria; phylum Bacillota; class Bacilli; order Bacillales; family Cytobacillaceae; genus Neobacillus; species Neobacillus niacini_C. Next base: position 24,992 of record NZ_JAMBOB010000007.1, on the reverse strand, counting down.
CAATTCGCTCATCCAAGCCTTCTGGAAAAACAATCCTCATATCCCGGCCTGATAATTTCTGTTTTAACCCTTCAAATAAATCTGCCACATTAAATCCTCCCTAAATATATCTACTTCTTTTAGCATACTTTACCTGTTGAAAAATTCAACTTAGGTAACGCTTCCACTGTAAATGTTCTTTTATTCAAAAAACTCACACAACCTTTACTATTTACCTCTTTATTTAAAATTATCCATGGGGGTTTATTCGAGCGTGTCTTGGTCAAACTATGATATAGTAAAGATTGTTAATAAGAAGAATGATTATTTAGGAGTGATTATCATGAGTGAAGCAGCTCAAACGCTTGATGGCTGGTATTGTTTGCATGATTTCCGTACGGTTGATTGGACGACTTGGAAAATGCTTTCAAGTGATGAACGTCAAAGTGCGATTCACGAGTTTTTAAGTCTAGTTGAAAAGTGGAATCACACGCAGGAGCGCAACGAAGGCAGCCATGCTCTCTATACAATTGTTGGTCAAAAAGCTGATTTTATGATGATGATTTTACGCCCGACAATGGCAGAATTAAACGAAATTGAAACAGAATTTAATAAAACAAAATTAGCTGAATTTACAATCCCAGCACATTCTTATGTATCTGTTGTTGAGCTCAGCAACTATCTGCCTGCTGGCGAGGATCCATACCAAAATCCACAAATTCTTGCACGACTCTATCCGAAGCTTCCTAAAACTGCACATGTTTGTTTCTATCCTATGGACAAGCGCCGTCAAGGAAATGACAACTGGTATATGCTTCCGATGGAAGAGCGCCGCAGTATGATGCGCAGCCACGGAATGATTGGCCGTACATATGCAGGAAAAGTAAAGCAAATCATTACCGGTTCTGTCGGCTTTGATGACTACGAATGGGGCGTAACGCTTTTTGCTGAAGATGTTCTTCAATTCAAAAAGCTTATCTATGAAATGCGTTTTGACGAAGTAAGTGCCCGTTACGGTGAATTTGGTGCTTTCTTTGTGGGTAATCTGTTAGAGGAAGAGAGAGTAGCTCGCTTCTTGCAGGTTTAATCTTGAAAGTTCTCAGCATCTGCTGGGGGCTTTTTTTGTATTCTCGTTAAGTCATATTTCTCCCTTCCTCCTCATACTAATAAAACAGCGAGTCTTAAGTTTTAGCTCCGAATAATCTCACAAACGGGACTATCCCGATTGTCACCATTTAGGCTTCTGGGAGTATGAATGAAATGTTGGCACAAATGGGTTAGTCATTTTTTAGGAGGGGAAAAGATGAATCAGTATTATAATCAACAAGGGTATCAGCCCTATCAAGCTAGACAGGGAGCACAAGCTCCATATCAAGGTCAAGGGCAGGGATTTTTTCCTGGTGGGCAACAGCAAGGATTTCCGCAGTTCCCACAACAAGGATTTCCACAGCAAGGTATACCTACATCGCCACCTGCAGCACAACAACCGGGAATGCTGCCAGTTGAACAATCGTACATCGAAAATATTCTGCGATTAAACAAAGGGAAGTTAGCCACCGTTTATGCAACCTTTGAGGGCAACAATCAATGGAATGCCAAGAAATTTGTTGGGATTATTGAAGCTGCCGGAAGGGACCATGTTATTTTAAGTGACCCGCAGGTTGGTACTCGTTTCCTCATCCCAATGGTACCGATTGACTACATTACGTTTGATGAAGAAATTGAATATGAGTATCCTTTTGCAGCAGGAGCACCCGCTTTAGGTACTTATTCTCCTAGATAAAAACAAAAGGCATTGGAGCTATATCCAATGCCTTTTTGCTATTTTACAAATCTTTAACAGTACCTATAATCATCAAAACCCAGCCTGCTAAAAAGCAGACTCCGCCAAGCGGTGTGATGGCACCGAGCACGCCTATCTTAGTCAAGCTTAGAACATAGAGACTGCCGCTAAAAAGAATGATTCCGATAAGAAATAACCAGCCAGACCAAGTAAAGAAGGAACTAGCTTCAACTTTTCCAAGCAGCATTCCAATCACTAACAGTCCTGTTGCATGAAACATTTGATAGGTGACACCTGTTTTCCAAATTTCTAGATAATGAGGATCTAGCTTATCCTTAAGTCCATGTGCTCCAAAGGCTCCTAGTGCAACCGCTAAAAAGGCATTTATCGCTCCAATGATTATAAAAGTTTTCACACTTTCTCCCCCTTAAAAGTCAAATAATGAATCTCCGTTTGCTTCGTCTTCCATTTCTAGTTTCTTTGGTTGATTGAGTGATACGGGCTGCCCAAAGGCTGGCTGTGTTGTCATAGGTTGAAAGGCTGTTATAGGCATTGGTAGTGCCTCCTGTTGTACCTGCTTTTCATCTAGTATCAACTCGCATAATATTTTAATAGAGTACACTTTTTCCCGCAAGTTTTCTTGCTTACTGCTGGTTTTCGCAAGCCTTAATTCCTCTTCTATTTTCCTTAGTAATTTATCTACTGAAATATCCACAATTTATTAACTCCTCTATTTCAATCTCTTTATTATCATACCAAATTCGCCAGCCAATTAGAAATTCGACATGTTTCACGTGAAACATGTTAGGTTTTGTCATATAAAAAACCCGCACCAATGAGGTACGAGTTCTAAGTCATCCTAAAATTCTTTGATAAATAGTTTTAGCATGGGTAAGATCCTTTGTTCCATGAATGAGAGCACGGCCGTCGTTGAAGATGACCATCCGTTCCTCTCCCATTTCTACTGATAATAGATAGGGATTCCCTTTTACGACATAGCCTAGTGTACTAAGCTGTCCTGCCAGCTTCTCTAGCGATATTTCGCCTTGAGAGGCTGGACGAATTTGGACCGTGTCTCGCCCGCATAAAACAGTGGTTTTTGTCCTATTTTCCTTGTCGAGGTAAGGGTAGGTTCTTTCCTCGCCACAGGATAAACAGCCTGTAAATTTGGCTTTCCCCATTTTCAAACTAGTATATTGGTTCCGCCATAGATCAAAGCTGACAAATGAGGTCCGAACTGCGTCCCAATCCTCGACTAGCATTTTGAGCGCTTCCGCACTTTGATGAGCAATGACCATTTGGACAGCCGGCGAGATAATTCCTCCGGTATCACAGGTTAATCCCTGCATCGGAATTGTCCGTAACAAACAGTTTAGGCACGGGGTCTTTCCTGGAATGATTGAAAAACTCATCCCATAACTGCCGACACACGCACCATAAATCCATGGTATCTGATACTTTTGTGAAACATCATTAATAATCATCCGTGTTTCAAAATTATCGGTGGCATCCATGATGATGTCGACATCCTTCACCAATTCCTCGAGCATATCTGGAGTGGCATCCCCAATAATCGCATGAATTTCAACGTCTGAATTGATTGCCTTTAGCCGTTTTTCAGCGGCAGCAGCCTTCGGAAGCTTCTCCGCCACATCTTCTTCGGTATAAAGCTGCTGGCGCTGCAGATTGCTTGCCTCAACATAATCTCTATCAACAATCGTAAGCCTGCCAACACCAGCTCGAGTGAGGATTTCTGCATTCCCTGACCCAAGCGCACCGGCACCGATCATTAACACATGCTTCGAGCGGATTTTAGCCTGTCCTTCTTTCCCGATTCCTGGAAAGAGGACCTGACGTGAATATCGTTCGTTCATTCTGCTTCCCCTTCCACAATCGTTTTACTTGGTTAATGGGGTATTACTCGCGTTATCCGAGAGTATTCCCCGCTATCCGAGAGTAATTTCCGCCATCCGAGAGTATTCCCCGCTTTCCGAGAGTATCCTCCATTTTCCGAGAGTTACCCTGAATCAACCGCCGCTTACTGGCGGGATAAAGGCGATTTCATCTCCGTCTTGAATCACTTCATCGTCCTGGGCAAACTCTTCGTTTATTGCCGTCATAACGGTATCTAATTTAGGAAGATTGTAGATTGCTCCCAACTCTGCCTTCAATTCAGCCACACTTTTACCTGTCGCATTTAATTTAAGAAACTCTTCGCCAACCGCATCACGCAAATGGGCGAAAAACATTACTTTATTCATTCAAATCGTCCTCCTCAGGTTTGCCGCTTGGGTAAGCAACCGTTTCAAGCTGGTTGCCCATCCACTCTTCACCATCTTCCCAATGTTCCTTTTTCCAAATCGGGACAATTTCTTTGATCCTTTCAATCGCATAACGATTGGCATCGTAGGAATCGGCACGGTGTGGAGTGGAAACAGCAATAACGACGGCGATATCCGTGATATCAAGACGGCCGACACGATGGGTAATCGCCACCTGAGAACCTTCCCAGCGCTCTTCAATTTCCCTGCCGATTTGCTCAAGCTTTTTCACAGCCATTGCTTCATACGCATCGTAAATTAAGAATAGCGTCTTTTTGCCTTTTGTTAATTCACGTACCGTTCCAATAAAAGTAGTGATTGCTCCAGCATTACGCTGAACAACCTTATCAATAACCGATTGTATATCAATAGGTTCCTTTGAAATTTGAAAGTTCATTTTTTGTGCACCTCTTTTAGATCAAATTCTTTGGCTGCGCCTTTTCCACTACTTCGTATCCGCCAATCTTTTCGACCTGCTCTTTAAATTGCGGTGATTGGATAATGTCGATTAATAATTTGCCGCTTTCACTTTCATAAAAGCTCCTCGACATCACTAAATCGTACTCTTCATCACCGACAGGTACAAAATCCAATTCCATTGCTTTTGCGGCAGGATAAATCCCGAGCCCTGCACCCTGACTGTCCCCATTTACTTCCGCAGCTACAGCTAAGTGTGAAAACATCTCTCTATCATATCCGGTAACTTCTTCTGAAGAAATTCCGTTCTCCTCAAGCAGCAAGTCAAAGAGAATCCTTGTTCCTGCGCCTTTTTGACGGTTAACAAAGTTCGCTTTTTTCTCAGCAATATCCATTACCGTCTCAATTCCCAGCGGATTTCCCTTTGGTAGTATCCAGCCTTGCTTTCTTTTTAAAAATGGATAGAGAACAACATCTGCACCTGCTAGCATTTTCTTAACATAGGAGATATTGTATTGCTTTGTATTCGGATCAAGCAAATGAATGCCCGCTACATGGGCCTCGCCTTTTCGAATTGCCATAATACCAGCCATACTGCCAACATGTGCTGAAACGATTTTCATATCTGCACGTTGTCTTTTCACCTGTGAGGATAAAAGGTCAATGGTCAAATCATGGCTGCCACAAAACATAATGGCATTTTTGATCTCCTCAAGTGGTCGTAATAACTCAACTTCAGCAAAATCACCTTGTTCATAGCCAATTACGTTGGCTGGTACGACAAGAAGGCCATCTGCTCTCACATAGGACATCGTTACGCCCGCTGCTCTTGTCAGTGGATTTGCAACATACTGTCCATTCACATAGCCGATATTCATTCGTACAAAGTCCTCAGCCCCCATACCCGAAACAATTCTGCGGCCAAGTTTAACAGTGACTGTTTGCCGTTTTGGCTCTGGGATTTGCAAATACTTACATATCAACGGCCTGACAAACCATTCTAACGACAAATAGGCGGAGACCGGATATCCTGGGACACCTACGACAATCTTTTCATTTATTTTTCCTAAAATAACGGGCTTTCCAGGTCTTGCAGCCACACCGTGGGTAAAGACCGTTCCAATTTCACCGATAATATGAACGGTATAATCCTTTGAACCTGCTGATGACCCGGCATTAATAACAATAATATCCGAGGTTTCCGCTGCTTCAAGTAATACAGACTTAATCTTTTCAGGGTCGTCCTTCACAATTTGGTGAAGTCTTGGCTCCCCGCCCCAATCTTTTACAAAATTCGCAAAAACCGTTCCATTAAACTCAATAATCTTTCCTGAGGAAAGTACACTATTTGCCTCAACAAGCTCATTACCTGTCGGGATGATGGTAACAACCGGCTTTTTCACAACCGGAATCTGTAGTTGTTGGGCTGCTAAAAGAATACCCAAATCTGCTGGTCTAAGGATATGCCCCTGCGGGAAAAGCATTTCCTCTTGTACAATATCCTCGCCAATTGGGCGGATATGCTGCCATGGTGTTGCGGGCTCTATAATTTCAATGGTTTCTTCATCAATCATATCAACATGCTCAATCATAATGACTGCGTTAAATGGAGCTGGTATCGCATTTCCTGTGTCCACAATGGCAAAATCAATCCCCAGCTTAAGCTGAAGTGGATTTTGTTCATGGGCGGTATACGTTTTTTCAGCAATCACCGCAATTCCATCCATGGCGGATGCATGGTAATGTGGCATGGATACATTTGCAAAAATCGGTTCAGCCGTTACACGTCCAAGGGCGTCACTTGTTGGAATCATTTCTTTTTCGAGAGGCAGAGAAAAGTTCTCGAGAATTTCTGTTTTCGCTTCCGATCGGGGTTTGTCCTCTAAATATATTTTCCGTTTATACGTTTTGCGGTCCATCTATTTTATCCCCCTCATCGTGTTGCAATCACAGGAACATAGTCTCCCTGTGAAATACCCTCTTTTTCTGAAATAATTTCAACAATACCATCACTTTTTACTAAGGTAGTGATTAACCCTGATTTTCCAATAATCGGCTCCGCCCACCATTCTCCGTCTTTCTCAAATAAACGAACACGAATGTAGTCAGACCTTCCTGGTGATGAAGGAATATTCTTCGTAATTCGGGCAAAAATTCTATTAGGCTTTTTATCAATTTTTTCCCCTTTTAACTTTTGAAGAATCTTCTCACCAAACAGCATAAAAATAATCATCGCAGAAGCGGGATGCCCCGGAAGGCCCATAACAGGTTTTCCATTTGCCATAGCAAGAATCGTAGGTTTTCCTGGTTTGATTGAAATGCCGTGAACGAACACGCCTGGTGAACCTAGTGACTGAACCACATCCGTTGTGTAGTCCTTTGCGCCGACCGAGCTTCCTCCTGAGAGAATTAAGCAATCAACTTCATTATATAAATCCTGCGCTTTTTGCTGAAACTCCTGATAGTCATCCTTCACAATTCCACCATACACAACCTCGACATTCCATTGTTTTGCGAGACCCGAAATCGTCAAATAGTTAATATCACGGATTTGTCCTTCTGAAAGTTTTTCTGTTTGATAGGGAACAATTTCATCACCAGATGATAGATAACCGACCTTGAGCCTACGGTAGACACTTACATGGCTAATTCCAAGTGAGGCAATTGCACCTAACTCTTGCGGGCGAATCAGGGTTCCTTCCCGAAGGAGGATTTCCCCTTCGCGGATATCCTCGCCTGCACGAATAATATTTTCACCAGGTGCGACTGACTTGTAAGTGTTTAACAGCCCATCATGGTCTTCGCAGTGTTCAATCATAATCACGCTGTCACTGCCAGGAGGAATCATTCCGCCTGTTGGGACATAGACAGCTTCCCCTTGACCGACAGGAATGGCTGCACACTCTCCCATTGCAACTTCACCCACCACCGTTAAAAACCCCGGCATGGAATCAGATGAACCATAGGTGTCCTTTGCCTTCACAGCATAACCATCCACCGTTGAGCGGTCAAAGCCAGGGACATTTTCCTTTGCGGTGACAGGCACGGCCAATATATAATGAAGAGCCTCTTCAAGTGAGAGAACTTCCGTTTCTACGATCGCTTGGATTTTTTCTTCTATCAGTTCAAACGTTTCTTCAACGGTTTTTACTTTGAAAAATTGCACTTTGCCTTACATCCTTCCTGCATCATCAGCTTCTGAGCCATTTTTTGGCTTCCTCATACTCATGGGGATGATTCATATTGAAAAAAACTCGCTCCAAATCGATGTTGGTATAGGCCTGCAGCTCATTTTCTGTTATATAAAGGACATTTAGATGATCAAGCAGTTGTTTGATTGGAAGACGTCCATTTTCAATACATTCTTCAATTTTTGTTACATTCTTCTTTTGAAAAACACCACATAGAGTTTGCATTTTCCCATTAATAACTGGAACTAAGGCATCGTGATGGTCAATCATATTCACAAGGGTCGCAGCTAGCTCGCCAGAAATAAATGGCATATCACATGCTGTAATGAAATTCACATCATAGTCTGAAGCCATTAAGCCGGCATGAAATCCTGCAAGTGGTCCCTTTCCGGGATAATGATCGGAGACCATTTTCACTCCTAAAAACTGATAGGACTCCATTTCATTGGTGACAAGAATGATATCATCAAAATAGATTTTAAGAGTATCTACCATTCTTTCAATAGTCGTCTTCTCATTTAGTTTTAGGAGAGCCTTATTTGTGCCCATTCTGCTCGATTTTCCGCCTGATAATATAATAGCAGCAGCTTTCATGAATTTGTGCACCTTCTTAATTTGATTGTTTTACTTGCCCAACCACTTGATATCCTTGCTCTTGAGCTACAAAGTCAAGATGAATTGTATTTAAGTCCAGCATAGCGCTTGACGGCATGCTCAGATATTGTCTTGTATCTATCACTTTAATATATCCTGTACACTTTTCGCAAACCTGAATTTGAGAGGTGGAGTCACCCTCAATGGTTATATACTGAATGGTGTTATGGTCATAATTGCCGCAGTGGGCACATTCAATTCGTTTTGCTTGCCAATGTGCAAGACAGCGAGGGCATGTCATTACTTTTTGTCCTTCATCACGAAGAACGGCAAGACGAGCTGGTTCACCGCAAACAGGGCAGCCTGCTCCTGGAACAGCATGAGTAATTTCGTGCTGGACTTTCTCTGCAGTTACCTGTAAGTAAGGTCGCAGTGCTGTTTCAGCTAAGAATTGTGGGATCCACTCTTCAAGCCCATTTTCTTCAGCAAAACTAGCAAAATAAACACTGTTAAAAGAAAAGGCTTCGTCAATCCAGCGAATCGCTGTTTCTTCGTTTACTAGTGCACTTATACCAGCAAGCTTTGTTTCAAGCTCAGGATTCATCTTGGTTAATAGCGTGTTTATCTCCTCTATCCACTGTAAGAATAGTGAAATTTCAAAATTAATAGACGTTAATGCTGCCGCAGGCACTCCTGCTGACATTGCACCCTTATCGAGGTTTGGAATAATTGATTCTGGATTGATACTCTTCTTCCAATTCTCTTGAAGGGCTAAAATATCCTTCTGCAAATTCTGATATTCTTTCGAAACAACAGATTTTTTCATCGTTGTGCACCTCTTTTTATATTTGGTAGGGCCAAAGTGTTTCTTTAAATAAAGGCTGTCCTGCGAGAGACAGCCTTTATTTGTATTAACTTTTAATATGATCAAGCGCCTTTTTTCTTCTTCTTGTCAGGACTAGTTGGTTTCTTTGGATTGCCATTTTTATCAATGTCAGGGAAGTTGCCTTTTGCAACCTCTTCATCATACCAGTCTGGATAGTGTTCTTTTGCCCACCATGCAGGAACCTCACCTGTAATAACACCGCTATATCCTGGTTTAGAGTTTTTGTGGATAACAGATAGATAGACGTGTCCGACTACTACTGCGATAGCTAATCCGAAACCGACGTTGTGTAATAAATACCCCCATTGAACCAAAGCTCTTGGGAAAATTTCCGGGAACCACATTGGGATACCTGAACCAATGATTAAAATCGCAGTAAGGATTTGTATAATTGAGTTAATCTTTTCACCAGCGTTAAAAAATGTTTGTCTAACATGTTTGAAATTGAAACCGAAAAGCTCTTTTACGAATTCAGTAAAGAATTCAAGATCACGTTTTTTCCACGTAACTAGTTCCTTCATCCATAGCTTAAAACCTTTGAAGTCAAAAATCACCCAGATAAACGTTGGTGTTACAAATGCAACGGCAAAGATTCGGTGAAGGAGACGAGCTCCTTCCGGTCCGCCAAGAACCGGATACAGCCAATCGAAAAACTCCGTATACATTGGCAAAGCCGTAATATAAAGGGCGAAGAAGGAAATCGCATTGACTGCATGTGCCCAAACAAATGCCCTAGAAAAACGTCTTACTTTTACTGTCGACTTTTGAGGTTTACTCATGGTGCTCACCTCCGTCTTCGTTTTTACCATTCTTTTTCTTACTAATGATAGTGTTGGTAATAAAAGCACCGACAACCGCCATAGTAGTTGCACCAATCATCATTTTACCAATTGGCTGTGCATAATCTTTCCAAATCACAGCTGAAGTTGGAACCTTAGGGTTTTCAGGCAAACCATATACAGATGGCTTTTCTGCTAATACGTAAACCGTGTGTGTTCCGCCAACACCTTGTGGATTGTAGACCATTGCATTCGGGTAACGGTCTTTAATTTGTTTAACACGTGCTTCTGCTTTTTTGATCATTTCAGCCTTATCACCAAACTCCATTGCACCTGTATGACAAGTTGTAACACAGGCAGGCTGCAAACCTTCTTCTAAGCGGTCGGTACACATTGTACATTTATTTGCTTTCTTATATTTGTCGCCATTTTTATCAACGTATTCCTTAAGGGAAATAACTTCAAATGGACAGTTATTTACGCAATATCCACAGCCTACACATTTCTCATGATCAATGACAACCGTACCAAAATCCGTGTAGCTAATTGCATTTTCTGGACAAACCTTTTCACAGGCAGCATCTGTACAGTGGAAGCACGCTGAGTGACGGAAGAGGTAGTCAAGGTTTCCTTTTGAATCTTCATGCTCAATATATTGCAGTACATTCCAAGTATCAGCTGTTGTCTTGGCATGTGACTGAACGCTTCCTGAGAAGTCCTGTGGTTCTGCCGGAAGGTCATTCCAGTTTTTACAAGCAACCATACAGGCACGACAGCCGTCACATTTGGTCACATCAACAAATTTTACATATTCAGTGGCCATTAGTCAGCCCTCCTTACGTCACAGAGGAATGCCTTATATTCAGGAATCGTTGTATTCGCATCCCCGATATGAGGCGTCAGGCGATTCGCTGTCTCCCCAGTTGCAATTCCTTTATAACCGAAATGCCATGGCATTCCGATTTGGTGAACATTTTTGCCATCAATCTTATGAGGCTTAAAGCGTTTTGTTACCATTGCGTAGGCTTTTACCTCGCCACGTGCAGAGCTGACAATGACTTCGTCTTTATTTTTGATGCCTTTTTCTTTTGCTAACTCTTCGCTCATTTCAATATACATATGTGGTACAAGCTCTGATAGCCATGCTTGGTTACGTGTCATCGTACCAGATTGCCAGTGCTCACTTACTCGGTAAGTGGTTGCCACAATCGGGAAATCTGCCTTGAAGCCGCGCTCATTAAATTTGCCATCAAATAATTGGATCGCAGGGTTAATTTCCTGACTTGAGAATGGATTCTTAACCGGGCTTTCAAAAGGCTCATAGTGTTCTGGTAATGGGCCGTCATTTAATGTAGGTGCAAATACTCCGCCAACACCGTCATTCATCATGATAAATGGATCCTCAAAGCCAGCGTCGCCAGGCTTCCTTGTTGCCACAAAGTCCGGAACGTCCACTCCTGTCCATTTACCTTGTACTGCGTCATACCATACAACTGCTTTTTCCTTATTGTAAGGAACACCGTTTGGATCACATGATGCTCGATTGTAAAGAATACGACGGTTCATCGGCCACGAATAGGACCAATTTAGATATAAACTCATTCCGGTATCTTTCTTATCACGGTTTTTCGCACGGTTCTTGCCTTCTTCAGGGTAGAATCCACAATAAATCCAGTTACCAGAGCAAGTTGTTCCGTCAGCTTTTAAGGCACCAAAGCCAGCGATTAATTTACCTGTTGTCGTATCATAGCCGTTGATTTCCTTACAAACAAGGTCGATATCTGGGTGGTGACCTTCACCATAGTTCCAATAAAGAGCATTAATTGGAGCTGCGGTTGGACCTGCTTCATTTTTATATAAACCTTTGATTCTAGTTGCAAGCTCATGGATAATTTCTAAGTCTGCCTTTGATTCACCAAGCGGCTTAATCGCCTGCCAGCGGTACTGCATCCAGCGAGCACTGTTCGATATACTTCCTTCTTTTTCATAAGAAGAACATGCTGGAAGTAGGAATACCTCTGTATTGATCTTAGATGGGTTACTGCCGGCCTCTTCTTGCCAGAAAGCGGAAGTTTCTGTTTCCCAAAGGTCAACAGCCACTAACCATTTTAGATTGGAAAGTGCTTCTTTTTCTTTCCCTGCATTTGGTCCGCCAACAACTGGGTTTGTTCCAAATAGGAAGGCACCTTCTAGCTTACCATCATACATAGCTTTAAATAGATTAATATGTGAATAGTTTTTATTGCCTTTTGGCAGATATTGATAGCCAAATTCATTTTCTGCTGTTGCATTCGGTCCATACCAAGCTTTTAATAAGCTGACAATGAACTTAGGTTTATTGCTCCAGTAGCCTGTTTTTGGTGTTTCCTTTTCTAAATGTCCTGCTAATGTTGCATTTTTTACATCTGTGGATGTAGGAGCATTCAAATATCCTGTTAAGTTACCATATAGCAGCCCGAAATCTGTTGAACCTTGAACATTGGATTCACCGCGCATTGCGTTAACCCCGCCGCCTGGTAAACCTACGTTACCTAAGAGAAGCTGAATAATAGCAAACGCACGAACGTTTTGTGTTCCAACTGTATGCTGGGTTGTTCCCATTGCATACATGATGGTTCCTGCTTTACCGACTTGACCCGTTGCACAGAAAGCTTCATATACCTTTAATAGGTCCGCTTTCGGTGTTCCAGTGATTTTTACAACGGTGTCTACATCATAGCGAGAGTAATGTTTTTTCATTAATTGGAAAACAGACCTTGGGTGCTCTAATGTGAAGTCTTTAACTAGATTCCCTTCGGCATCCTTTTCAAATGCCCACTGTGTTTTATCATAAGCACGCTTATCTTCGTTATAACCAGAGAATAAGCCATCTTCGAATTTATAGTTTGCGTTAACAATAAAGCTTGCGTTTGTATATTTAGCAACATACTCTTTGTGGTAAAGATTATTTTCAAGCGCATACTTGATCATTCCGCCAATAAACGGAATATCTGTTCCAGAGCGTAAAGGTGCATAAATATCAGACATTGACGACGTTCTTGTGTAACGAGGGTCAACGCTAACAATTTTCCCACCATTATCCTTTGCCTTTTGTAGCCATCTAAAGCTAATTGGATGGTTTTCAGCAGGGTTTGCGCCCATAATCAACGCACAATCAGTATACTGCACATCATTCCAACTGTTAGTCATTGCTCCACGACCAAATGAAGGTGCCAGACCGGCAACCGTAGAACTATGTCATATTCGTGCCTGGTGCTCTAAATAGGTGACACCAAGCCCTCTCATCATTTTAGAAAGCAGGTACGTCTCTTCATTATCAAGAGCTGCTCCGCCAAGGCTGGCAATCGCCTCGGTCTTATTCACTGTCATGCCATCTTCTGTTACTACAAATGTTTTATCACGTGTTTCTTTCGCACGCTTGGCAATGGTTTCATACATCCATTCCCATTCTTTTTCTTCCCATTTATTACTTCCTGGTGCACGGTAAAGCGGTTTCTTAATACGTTTTTCAGAAGTATATAACTGTCTAATTGTTGTTCCTTTACTACATAGCTTACCTTCGTTAATTGGGTTATCCGGATCCCCTTCCGTATAAACCACTGTATTGTCCTTTGTATGGACTAAAATCCCACAGCCAACGCCGCAAAAGCAACAAATGGTTGGTGTAACAGTTGATTTGGCAATTTTAAATTCTTTTGTGCTGGCATACGCTTTTTTCTCATTGAAGCCTAGTTCAACTACTGCTAACGTTGCTGCAGTAGCACCAGACAACTTCAAGAATTGCCGGCGGTTTAAGTTGATTTCAACCATTTTTCTATCTCCTTCCCAGTATTGAATAGAACATCCCTTTTTTTCTCTAGCCTAGCTTCGTTTTCTTATTCCCCCCTTCAATGCATCTCGACAGCGGGTATTTCCAATAAATCATTTTCAACTCGGCCTGTTGAGGTGTAAATATTAGCCATTTTCCCTCGTAAATAGCCAATAACCTCTATATTTAAATATTTAGCCAACTGAACAGCCTGCTTGGTAGCCGCTGTTCGTGAACCAATAACAGGAAAGCCAAATTTCGCTGCTTTGGAGAGCATTTCATATGAAACCCTGCCGGTTGTTAATAGTACTAACCGTTCAGGATGCAAACCCATTCGTAATGTGTGGCCAATGATCTTATCGACTGCATTGTGCCGCCCAATATCTTCACGGACGGTGATAGTACCTGCTTCATCAATAATACAGGCTCCATGCATGCCGCCAGTTTCCAAATAAAACGGTGAATTTTGAGCAAATTCACTTCGCTTTTTTAACAAATAACTTAATTTATAACTGTGCTCAGAAAACACCTTTTGAAAATTTTTCACGTCTGTCATCGAGAAAAACGTGACTCCGCGGCCGCAGCCAGCTGTATAGTGCTTCTTTTTTGTAAATAGCTCTTCCTCATTAAAGCCATTCAGAAGTGAGACGTTGATGCTTCCCATCTCTTCATTAATGGTAATGGATTCAATCTCACACGATCTCTGAATAAACCCTTCAGAAAACAAATAACCATAGGCCCAATCCTCTAAATCGTGTTTCGTTAGTTGAAATACAGCTATCTCATACCCATTTAAAATTAAGGTAATTGGATATTCATCAGGACATCCTTTTCGGTGCATTGTTGTCCCTCCTATTCAGGAAATACATTCTTGGCGTTTCAATTGTAATGATGTTACCTAGCCTTCTCAGCGACATTTATCACAATTTACAGCACATCAAAATGAATTAGCTATGCCATTTAAATTTATAATAAATAATGAGCACTTAATCATAGGACTTTGACGAATCTCGGACATTTGTGTGTCGAATTATTGAATTCTCTCAAAATCGACAGCCTAAACCACTATTTGTAAGCGATACCAAATTTTATTTTGTATCTTTAGTACTATCGTACGATGAGTCTTTTTTCTCGGAAGTAAGAAATATCACATATAACCATCTAAATAAGATAAAAAGCGTCTTTTGTCATCTTTCTGACAAAATCATATTTTTCTAAATCTCTGCTATATTTCTTCATTTGATTTATAATAGAAATAGTGTTTTTACAACAAGCTTTAGGAGGAGTACATATGACAATTAAAAAGGTTATGACGATTGCGGGTTCAGACACGAGTGGGGGTGCAGGAATTCAGGCTGATATCAAAACATTCCAAGAACTAGGCGTGTACGGAATGACAGCGCTGACTACCATCGTTACAATGGATCCTAAGGATTGGCACCACAGTGTCTTTCCAATCTCCGTCGAAAGTTTAAAACCACAAATTGATACCGTCTTATCTGTAGGAATTGATGCTATGAAAACAGGCATGCTAGGTACGGTTGAAATTATTGAATTAGTAGCGAAGGTTATCGATGAACATAAATTAGAAACGGTTGTCATTGACCCCGTTATGGTGTGTAAAGGCGAGGATGAAGTGCTAAATCCTGAAACCACTGACGCCATGCGTGAATTGTTACTGCCACGTGCTTTAGTTGTGACACCTAACCTTTTTGAGGCTGGTCAATTAGCACAAACAGGTCCCGTTAAAACCCTAGAGCAGATGAAGGAAGCAGCACGAAAAATTCACGATTTAGGTGCAAAATATGTAGTTATTAAAGGTGGCAGCAAGCTTTTAACAGAAGAAAAGTCCATTGACTTATTATTCGATGGTAAAGACTTCACCATTTTTGAAAGTGATAAAGTTGAGACGAACTTCACTCATGGTGCTGGCTGTACCTTCTCATCTGCCATTACCGCAGAGCTAGCAAAGGGAAGTTCCGTTGTGGAAGCAGTAGAAGTTGCAAAAGACTTCATTTCCGCTGCTATCAGCCAAGGCTTCCGCTTAAATGAATTTGTAGGACCTACTTGGCATGGTGCCTATCGCGGCGCAAAAACTGAATACTGCACAGATTGTTAATCATTGAAGGGCCGTTCCCCATCGAACGGCCCTTTTATTATAAAAAAATCAGGCGTACATTTCGCTTTTTCAATGTTATTTTAGTATGATAGTTACATTATTAAATACACTAGTTGATAGATTACATACCACGTACAGGGAAAGGAGAAAAGAATTATGGAACCGATAAAAAACCATCTCCAGGTTCAAGAAGCGATTAACAGATACGCAAATCAGGATGTTTATATTCACCTGGAAACAACAAACGGTGCCTATGCATCCCACCATGACCAAACCTTCTTTTCAGCAGGTGCCTATATTCGAAATGCGCTTGTCCGGTACGAACATGGGAAGATCACTGGAACTGACCCCTATCGTGTCGGCTTAAAAATAAACCTTGGCTGGATTTATGCAGAAGGTCTTACTCATTTTGAAATCGATGAAGAGGACCGCTTGCTGTTAGCAGGCCATGATAACAAAGGGAAACTTGCGGTTGCCCTAGAAATCAGCACCACACCGTTTGAGTAAAGGAAAGGAGGAACCTTTTATGGAAAAAGAACGTCATCTATTAGTCGTCTTTCCACATCCAGACGACGAAGCTTTTGGAGTATCTGGAACGATTGCCACTCATGTACAAAATGGTACTCCTGTCACTTACGCCTGTTTAACTTTGGGTGAAATGGGGCGTAACATGGGGAATCCCCCCTTTACCAACCGAGAAAATCTCCCAAAAATCAGAAAAGAGGAGCTTAAGGCTGCAGCAAGTGCCATCGGAATTCAGGATTTACGCATGCTGGGATACCGTGATAAAACGGTTGAGTTTGAAGATGATGAGAAACTGGCAAATGCGATGTTGTCATTAATTAATGAGGTAAATCCATCGCTTGTCATTACTTTTTATCCAGGCTATTCTGTTCACCCCGACCATGACGCTACCGGTGCGGCGGTCGTTAGGGCCATCGAAAAGATTCCTGCTGCGCAAAGACCAAAGCTGCACTGTGTGGCCTTTTCAAATAATTGTGTAGAAGAACTTGGTGAGGCCGACATTGTCCATAATATTACTGCCGTAGCCGATAAAAAGCTCGCTGCCATTCAAGCTCATCGCTCCCAAACGGAGCAAATGTTTGGAGACGTGACCGAGAAATTGAAAAACCAAGACCCGCAAATGATGGTCTGGATCAATAACGAACGATTCTGGACGTACAAATTTGAATAATTAAAATACCTCTTTTCTTAAAGAGACCTGTGAAGGACAAATCTCTGGTGAACTTATCGAGTTTTGTCCTTCATGGCCCCTTAACCAGCAAAAAACCCTTCGTAAAAAGCGAAGGGTTTTTTAATAGGCTGGATTGATTAAGGTGCACAGTTTACACATATCAAGGATGATGATTTTCCTTGATTTCATATCGATGATTCCTTCTTTTTTCAGCTTCGAAAATACACGGCTGACACTTTCACGTGTGGTCCCCACCACTGTCGCAAACTCTTGAATCGTCAAAGGGATTTCAATATCCCATCTCGAGGTTGAACTATTAAACTTATTCCCCAACCGCTCTAACGTCTTTACTGTCTTCGCATAAACGTCTAACAGTGCAACATCCCTTAAGGTCGAAGTCATTTCACGGAGAGCTTCACTCATGTATTCGATCATTTGAACCGCAAGATCAGGATATTCATGAAGACCCTTCTCTAATTCTACTTTATCTAAAAAGAAAAGCTGACTATCTTGGAGCAATGTAGCTGTTGCTGGATAGAGCACGGAGGTCTTTGAGAATAGACAAGCCTCCGCAAACACATCCCCCTTTTGCTTCATACAAACAATAATCTCATTCCCGTTTTCATCCTGCTTTGTTAGCTTTACCGCCCCTGAATGAATAAAAAATACCCCTTTGGCCACTTCATCTTCACAAATAACCTGTGCTCCCTTTTTAAGGGTTATTGTTTGAATCCGGTTGGCGATAAGATGAATAGATTTTGCCGATAAATCTTTAAAAATGACAATTTTACGGAGAAAGTCCTCGATTTTCAACTCTCTTACTCTGCCTTTTGGCTGTTCCTGTAAAGCATGTACAGGATTCATGCTACCCCTCCTTCCTTTTTAAAAAATTCTGTGATACCACTTATGTTAATCCCATTGTAGTGAAAATCGTCTCAGCTCGAAGTGATAATTTTCACAAAACGTTCAATTTCTTAAAACCCTATCATTCCAACCCCCTTCACAAAACGTTCAAAGTTAGATAAAAAGTTGTGAGAAACGTCACATTTTTAAACTTGATTTCTTATTAGGATGAAGATGTTCATTAGACATAAAGGAGGGGGAAGTATGAATAAGGCAATTATGAGCTTTGTCGCTAGTATAATCATTGGTTTTGGTCTTGGGTACTTAGTATTTGGCGTCATTATGGGAGATGGAGATTCACAGCCACAGGTGGCTCAAACAGAACAAACAGACGAAGCAAGTAAAACAGAAGGTCAAAAAGAAGAAGCAAAAGAGGAAACCACAACGGTGGATGCCAATAACATCCTTAACAGCAAAGGCTGTCTCGGCTGTCACGCAGTTGATTCTCTTGGATTAGACGGCGGGGCAACAGGTCCTGACCTTTCAAAGGCCTTCACAGATGTTGAAGGAAAGCATGGCAAATCGATTGATGAATTCTTAAAAGAACCAACTTCTGCGGTTATGTCGAGCGTTATTGGCGGCAGCCCGTTAACAGATGAAGAACGCACGCAAGTGTTAGATATGTTGAAGCAAGCTTCAGAAAAATAATAAGGTGGTGTAATTGATGAAAAAATGGGTTCCAATCGCCTCAGGATTACTAGCAGGCTTTGTAGCAGCAACGATATCATTCGCTGATTTCTCAAATAGTACAAACAATCAAGTTGCTTCTAATAGTACCAAAAGCGATGCTGAAAAAGTTTATGTACCATTCGGTGAAAAAGATGATTACTACCTATTCGCATCAGGCGGCCACTCCGGTCAAATGTTTATCTATGGTGTTCCATCGATGCGTCATATTCGGACTGTACCAGTATTCTCACCAGACTCTGCCACAGGTTATGGGTTTGACGAGCATTCTAAAAAAATGTTGGGTGACTACACATGGGGAGACCTTCATCACCCAGCATTCTCTGAAACGAATGGTGACTATGACGGTAAATACATGTTTGCAACGGATGTAGGAAACAGCCGTGCCGCTGCAATGGATTTAGAAACCTTTACCGTAAAAGACATTATTAATGTTCCAAATACTAGCGGTCCGCACTGTGCGGCGTTCGTTACGCAGAATACTGAGTATATGTTCCTGCCAACACGTTTCGCAGTTCCAATCGGCTCTGAATACAAGCCACTCGACGATTACAGCGACCAATACCGTGGTGTAATGTCAGCCGTAACGTTTGATCAAAACAAAGATAAGCTTAATATTGCCTACCAGGTTGCTCTTCCACCATGGTCCTATGATTTATCAGACGCTGGTAAAAAATCCTCTGCGGATTGGGCAGTCATGACAACTTATAATACAGAAGAGGCCACAACAAATCTTGAAATTAATGCTTCACAGGCTGACCGTGACTTCATTGTTCTTTTTAACTGGAAAGAGCTTGAGAAAATGGTTGCCGACGGACAATATGATGAAGTTACAGGTCAAAAAATGATTTTCCCTGAAAAGCATAAAGGCGGTATCTACCTAGTTCCTGTTGCGAAATCACCACATGGTGTCGACGTAACGCCTGATGGAAAACATTTTATTGCTTCAGGAAAGCTAGCACCATCGATGACCGTATTCTCGTTTGAAAAAGCATTTGCAGCGATTGAAAAACAAGATTTCGCTGGCGAGCGCAATGGTATTCCAATTATCAACTATGATTCTATTATGGAAAGAGAAGTTAACCCTGAAAATGCCCTTGGACCGCTTCACACTCAATTTGATGACAAAGGAATGGCTTATACAACGATGTTCATTTCTTCTGAAATCGTGAAATGGGATCCAAAAACAGGCGAAACGTTAGATCGTGTACCTGTACAATATTCACCTGGACACTCTGTAGCAGCTGAAGGTGATACAGTTGCACCAGATGGAAAATGGCTGATTGCATTGAACAAAATTGCCAAAGACAGCTATTTATCGGTAGGACCATCACATCCTGAGTCCATGCAGTTAATCGATATCAGCGGCAAAATGAAGGTGATTCAATCTTCACCAGTTAACCCTGAGCCACACTACGCGCAAATCATTAAGGCAGATAAGATTAAAACGATTGAAGTATATCCGAAGGATGAAAACAATAAGCTTGCGACGTATAAGCAGGATCAGGCCAGAATCGAACGTAATGGAAACGAAGTTCATGTCTATGGTATTGCAATGCGTTCGAAGTTTATCTTTGACGCCAAAGCAAAACGTCCAGATGTGATTGAAGTCAATCAAGGAGATAAGGTGTTTATCCACTTAACGAACACAGATTTTGATGAGGACATTACCCACGGATTTGCCATCAACAGCTATAACTTAAACATTGAAGTTCAGCCTGGCCAAACAAATACAATCGAATTTACTGCAGACAAAGCAGGAACGTTCCCGCTTTACTGTACTAACTTCTGTTCAGCACTACACCAAGAAATGACCGGCTACTTCCTTGTTAAACCAAAGAAATAAAAAAGATGGTAAGGGTATCAATTGATTCAATTGATACCCTTCTCCGTTTAGAAGGGACTTGTTTTTTTTGAAAACAAAAAAATTATCACTTGTATCTTCAATTCTGATTGCCCTGGCTGCTATCTTGGTTGGACTCTCATTATTTTTCCCTTGGTGGCAGATGATTTTCTTTGCCCCGCAGTATCCAGAAGGATTAAATATTATTGTTTATCCAAATAAGCTTGAAGGTGAAATCGATATTGTTAACGGCTTAAATCACTATATTGGAATGGAAAATTTCAGTGAAGAGAACTTCCCTGAGTTGGCGTATCTATCCTACCTAGTCATTGGGTTAGCGGTGATTACACTCTTGACAGCCATACTTCGTAAAAAATCATTGCTTTATGGATTAATTGGCCTGTTTATCATTGGCGGTTCACTCGGAGTTTGGGACCTTACACGAGCACTTCGTAAATTTGGCACCAACTTAAGCCCAACCGCTCCGATAAAAATTGATCCATTTGTTCCGCCGCTTTTAGGGCATAATACAGTTGCAAACTTTGTCACCGAAAGTGTTCTTGGATATGGTGCGTATTTCCTAATAGCTGCTTTTATTCTATTACTGATTCCATTATGGAAGGATCGGAAAAGATGAAAAAACTACTGCTCTTTCTTTTCGTTTTCTCACTTACTATTTTCATTTATCCTGAGAAAAATAGTGCTGCCGAAAACTTACAAGCCATCATCGACAGCTTGGAAGAAGGAGCAGTTCTCAAGCTTGAAGATAAAACGTATGAAGGCAATATTGTTATTAACAAGGAGTTAACCCTTATTGGCAAGGCAAAAACCGTTATCAAAGGAGACGGAACGGGGAATGTCATCTCCATAAAAGCTTCCAATGTGACGCTTAAAAAGCTGACTGTTACCAATAGCGGTATGGACCGTAACTCACCAGAGGAATATGCCGGCATTAAGATATATACCAACGGAAATATCTTGGAACATATCAAGATTACCCATTCATTCCATGGAATCTATTTAAGTCAGGCACACCACAATAAAATCACCTATACCCAGATTCAAGGAATGGGCAAAGGCGAAATTGCGGCACAAGGAAACGGAATCCATGTCTATTACGCAAACCATAATCTTTTATCCCATAACACCATTGAAGGCACGCGTGATGGAATGTTCTTCGAATATGGTAACAACAACGAAAGCTATGAAAATAATATAAGCGACACAAGGTACGGCCTGCATTACATGTATTCCGATGAGAATATTTTTAAAGGTAATACTTTTACGATGAATACGGGCGGCGCTGCGGTCATGAATTCCAATCGTCTGCTGTTAGAGGATAATCATTTTATCGTTAACTATGGAAACCAATCGTTCGGATTATTGCTGCTGCAAGCGAATGATAATCAAATAAAAAACAATACCTTTTATATGAACCAAAGAGGTATATACATCGATCAAGCGACAAGAAATGCAATTCAAGGAAATAAAATCTCTCAAAATCAAATTGGGATTGAGCTCTGGGCTAGTTCTAACGAACAAGTCTTTACTGGAAATCTAATTACCGAAAACACTATTTCCGCCGTGACAATAGGCGGAACAGGAGAAACCAATTTCTGGAGTCATGAAGGCAAAGGAAATGACTGGGGAAACTCCTTCCCGCTTACTGATTTAAACCAGAACGGCATTGGGGACTTTCCTATAACCTATCGATCCTCGTTATACCAATTAATAGAGGACCAAGAATTATCGTATTTATTTTTAAAAAGTCCAGCACTTGCTATCTATGAAAAAATGAATGCGGCCTTGGTGGATGAAAAAGTGATGTTTAATGACCCTCATCCGCTCGCAGCTGCAAAAGGAAATTACAACCTTATACTATTCGCTGCGTTAGGGCTCGCCGCAGTGCTGATTTTAATAAAAGGGAGACATTTACTATGCATTACATTTGGAAGGAATGGAAGGAAAATATAAGAGGAAAAGGATTATGGCTCGCCTTAAGTATCATTGTTCTCATATCAGTCAGTATCTTGTTTCGTTCCACTGCCCTTTCATTTGATAAAGGCTTCTATGTTCTCTTAATTAATTTATTTGATACAATTATCTATTTTATCCCGATACTCTGCTTGTTTATAGGTGCCTTTTCTATTTTTCAAGAAAAGGAACAGAAGACATTAATCATGCTCCTAACAAAAAAGGATTCCTATACAAGCTTTTTACTACGCAAAAGTTTAGGGCTTTATGCGGTCGTCCTAATCCCAATTCTAGTTTGGTTTTTTCTCTACTTATTATTGCTCAAGTTTAATTTCCAGCTGGATATGAAGGCGTATTTCATCTTTATTTTAGCGATTGTGACTCTGTCGCTGGTATTTTTACAGATGGGTGCAGCAATCGGCAGCTTCAGCTCTTCAAGAATGCAGATTATCGGCTACACCATCTTTGTTTGGTTTTACTTTTTCTTTTTGCACGACTTTATCTTGCTCTCGTTTTTACCGGATGTTACCCATGAAAATGTGAAACTATTTTCATCACTGTATTTCTTAAATCCACTGCAGTCTGTTCGAATGTTCTTAGAAACTGGGATGGGCGTTTATTCGTTTGGTCATATGTCAAGGCTTCTAAAGGCCTTCATGTGGACAGAACCAGTATTCTTCTTACTTGGAAATCTTTTATTCTGGCTCATAACATCTATCATCACAGGTATTACTTTTCACCGTAAGGAGGGATTTGAATGATAGCTGTATCGAATTTAAACCAATCCTTCGGGAAAAAGTTAATTCTAGAATCTATCAATATTGAAATTAAGAAACATGAAATATGTGCCCTTGTTGGGCGTAATGGGGCTGGAAAGTCGACTTTTATTAACAGTCTTCTTGGTCTCCTTCCCGTCAAACAAGGTTCCATTTCTATTAATGGAATTGAAGTAACAAGGAAAAATCATGACTGGAAAAAAGCAATTGCTTATCTGCCAGAAAAATTTCAACTGTATCCCATGCTGACAGGGCTTGAAAATATAACCTTCTTTGCGGAGTCCGTCGGAAAAACAGTAGACCATGGCCGTATCGAGAGCGTCCTTACGTCGGTCAGTTTGTGGGAGGAACGCACTGTTCAGGTGAAGAAGTATTCAAAAGGGATGCTGCAGCGCCTTGGGTTGGCCATCACTCTCTATCAGGATTCAAGTATTCTGATTCTCGATGAGCCTACAAGCGGGATTGACCCGATGGGACGGAAGGAAATCTTAGAAGTGCTAAAATCGCTTCATGATAAGACCATCCTGCTCTCCTCCCATCATCTTGATGAAATCAAACAGGTTTGTACACATGTCGCCTATTTAAATAATGGGAAAATGGAGAAATACACCGTTGAGGAATTCTTACAAACACATAATCTTGGAGGGATTGAATCATGAAAAAAGCGATGAGGCTGACCGCACTGCTACTTTTTGCTGTCCTTGTAGGCTGTAGTGCCGACCCTGAGTATGATATAGAAGTGGTAGGTCCAATCTATCAACTAGCAGATAAAGAAATGCCTTTTGAAGTGAAGGTAACAGAAAAAGATGAGGCTGCTACCGGACTTAAAATTTCAGCAGAATTTTCAATGACCAATATGGATCACGGCACAACAGAAGTGAAACTTACAGAGGAAGAAGATGGGCTATACGCTGGTAAAGTCGAACTTCCGATGACGGGTAAATATGAAATTTTCTTTGTGTTAGAAAAGGATGGAAAAAAGGCAGAAAAGGTCATCAATTATGAGGTTAAAGAGGCAGAAGGCGTGGCATCGATTAACGGTAAATGGATTACCAATGAAGATATAGAGTTTTACAAGTTTATCAACTATCTTCAGCTAGCCATCAACCGTGAAACCGATCAAAAGCGCTATACGGGCGATCAACTAAAAGAAGCCTTATCCTACTGGGAATCGCAAGAAAAGCTAGTGGAAGACCAAAATCAATTATTAACACAAATCATTCGTCTCCGCTCCATGGCGATGCTCGCTGAAGAAAAAGGACACACAGCCACCGATGCAGAAGTGGAAACAGAAATCAATAAGGTCCGTGACCAATACAACCAGTTCGAATCTGCAAAAGCCATGATCAACGAATACGGAGAAGATAAATTTTGGGAAATCGAAAAGCAGCAATATCAACTCATCGTCCTCTCCCAAAAAGTACAAAACGACATCATCGAAAAAGTAAAAAAAGAAAACCCAACCATGGCCCAACAAGAAATCAACTTCCAAGCCCAAAAACAATACGAAGAACTACTCGTATCACAGGTTAACTCCATGAAAATCGTTATCCTGTAGCGGTGACAGGCACCATTTATGCAACCGCCAAATATACAAAAACCGCTGCATAATGATCTGACCCAATAAAGTTAGACAAATATTTTATGCAACCTTTAAGACTTGAGTTCGGTATTCCACTGGACTCAGGTCTTTTAATTTTGCCTTCATTCGTTTGTGATTGTAATAGTGAATATACT
>NZ_JAMBOB010000079.1 GCF_023715415.1 Neobacillus niacini | reverse complement strand
AAGCATATCGGTGTTAGTCCCGTCCTTCATCGGCTCCTAGTGCCAAGGCATCCACCGTGCGCCCTTTCTAACTTAACCTAAAAGGTTATTTTCTTCTTATTAAATAAGAGAGAAAAACTAAAATGGCAATTCTCGGTTTTACTTTGACTTCTTCTTACGATTATCTAGTTTTCAAGGAACAAGTGTTTCGAGAGCAATTGCACTCTCAAAACTAAACAAACAAGTAACAGTCAACGTTTTATCAGTCCGTCAAGGACTGCATTATCCTTAGAAAGGAGGTGATCCAGCCGCACCTTCCGATACGGCTACCTTGTTACGACTTCACCCCAAT
>NZ_JAMBOB010000078.1 GCF_023715415.1 Neobacillus niacini | reverse complement strand
CATCGGCTCCTAGTGCCAAGGCATCCACCGTGCGCCCTTTCTAACTTAACCTAAAAGGTTATTTTCTTCTTATTAAATAAGAGAGAAAAACTAAAATGGCTAGGAAAAATTGAACTTCATTTTTCCCTTTTCTCGGTTTTACTTTGACTTCTTCTTACGATTATCTAGTTTTCAAAGAACAAGTGTTTCGAGAGAGATTGCACTCTCAAAACTAAACAAACAAGTAACAGTCAACTTTTTATTAGTCCGTCACGGACTGCATTATCCTTAGAAAGGAGGTGATCCAGCCGCACCTTCCGATACGGCTACCTTGTTACGACTTCACCCCAATCATCTGTCCCACCTTAGGCGGCTGGCTCCTTACGGTTAC
>NZ_JAMBOB010000077.1 GCF_023715415.1 Neobacillus niacini | reverse complement strand
TCAGCATGCCGCGGTGAATACGTTCCCGGGCCTTGTACACACCGCCCGTCACACCACGAGAGTTTGTAACACCCGAAGTCGGTGGGGTAACCTGGGACAAAACTTAACCTCTTATTGTAATTATAGGAAGTTAAGTTTTGTCCTAGGAGCCAGCCGCCTAAGGTGGGACAGATGATTGGGGTGAAGTCGTAACAAGGTAGCCGTATCGGAAGGTGCGGCTGGATCACCTCCTTTCTAAGGATAATGCAGTCCTTAACGGACTGATAAAAAGTTGACTGTTACTTGTTTGTTTAGTTTTGAGAGTGCAATTTCTCTCGAAACATTCGTTCCTTGAAAACTAGATAATCGTAAGAAGAAGTCAAAGTAAAACCGAG
>NZ_JAMBOB010000076.1 GCF_023715415.1 Neobacillus niacini | reverse complement strand
CAGGTAGAACGCATAGTCGATCGGCGAGCGCATCGTTTCGAGCGGCTCGGGGCCGGCCGTCGTCATCACGTAGCTGATCCATCCGCCGCGCTGATACTGCAGCGGCCGGCCCTGCGCATGATTGAACTCGTCGGCGATGCGCGCCGCGCGCACGTGCGGCGGTACGTTGCGCTCGTATTCGCGCAGCGGCCGGCGCACGCGCTTGCGGTACACGAGCTGATCGTCGAATTCGCCGGCCAGCGTGCGCCGCACGTAGTCGCGAATGAAATCCTGATACGGTTCGCGCCTGAACACGCGCCGGTACAACTCGCGCTGAAACTGTTGCGCGAGCGGCGTCCAGTCGGTGCGCACTGTTTCGAGCCCCTTGAACACGAGATCC
>NZ_JAMBOB010000075.1 GCF_023715415.1 Neobacillus niacini | reverse complement strand
ACGGATCAGAAGGTTATGGGTTCGACTCCTTTCGGGCGCGCCATATTTTACGGGAAGTAGCTCAGCTTGGTAGAGCACTTGGTTTGGGACCAAGGGGTCGCAGGTTCGAATCCTGTCTTCCCGACCAGTCAATCTTAATAATCTTAATAATCTTAATATATGCGGGTGTAGTTTAGTGGTAAAACCTCAGCCTTCCAAGCTGATGTTGTGAGTTCGATTCTCATCACCCGCTCCAAACTTACTATTAATTGTTCTTTGAAAACTAAACAAACAAGAACGTCAACAAACAATTTTTTAGCTTTTTATAAAAGCTAAGCCAACGTAACAAATGAGCTATATCAACTTTCTTGGAGAGTTTGATCCTGGCTCAGGACGAACG
>NZ_JAMBOB010000074.1 GCF_023715415.1 Neobacillus niacini | reverse complement strand
CGCTTGTCCGCGAGGCCCACGCGCGCCAGCAGCGCCTCGGCCTCCTCCACCGCTTCCGCGCGACTGCGCTTCTGCACGCGCAGCGGCCCCTCGACGAGGTTGTCGAGCACCGTCATGTGGGACCACAGGTTGAAGTTCTGGAACACCATCCCGAGCTGCGAGCGGATCCGGTCGACCTGGCGCCGGTCGCGCGGATGCAGCTTGCCGTCGCGCGCGCGCTTCCTCGCCAGTTCCTCCCCGGCCAGGGCGACGGAACCGTCATCGGGGGTCTCGAGCAGGTTCAGGCAACGCAGGAACGTACTCTTGCCCGATCCGCTCGCGCCGAGGATCGAGATGACGTCGCCCTCGTGCGCGTCGAGCGAAATGCCCTTCAGCACATGAT
>NZ_JAMBOB010000073.1 GCF_023715415.1 Neobacillus niacini | reverse complement strand
AGGTAGAACGTGCGGACCGCGTCGTCCTGCGTGAGGACGATGTCCCATTGGTCGAGCGCGTCCTTCAGCGTCGGCGCGTGGACGGTCGGCACGTCGGTGTGCAGCTTGCCGGCGCGCTCGAGCTCGCCGAGGATCGCCATGATGCCGCCTGCGCGGTGGACGTCCTCGATGTGGTACTTGTTCGTGTTCGGCGCGACCTTGCACAGCTGCGGTACGATGCGCGACAGGCGGTCGATGTCCTTCATCGTGAAGTCGATGCCGGCTTCCTGCGCGATCGCGAGCAGGTGCAGGATCGTGTTGGTCGAGCCGCCCATCGCGATGTCGAGCGTCATCGCGTTCTCGAACGCCTTGAAGCCGACCGAGCGCGGCAGCACGCGTTCGTCGTCCTGCTCGTAG
>NZ_JAMBOB010000072.1 GCF_023715415.1 Neobacillus niacini | reverse complement strand
CAGCCTTCAGCAGCTCATCCCAGAAATCGTCGTTCATCGCTTCGTCGTCGGCCAGGCCGAACAGACCTTCATACCACTCGCCGGTGAAGACATATTTCTCACGCTCGCCCGGCAGATAGCCCCAGATTTCATCTGCGGTGAAGGACATGATCGGCGCCATCCAGCGCACCAGCGCTTCCACGATATGGAACAGCGCGGTCTGACAGCTGCGACGCGCCACGCTGTCCGCCTTGGCGGTGTACTGGCGGTCTTTGATGATGTCGAGGTAGAACGAGCCCATCTCGATGGAGCAGAAGCGCATCAGGCGCTGCACCACTTCATGGAAGTCGTAGGATTCGTAGGCTTTCAGGATATCTTCCTGTGCCGCCTGCGCGCAGCCGACCGCCCAGCGGTCCAGCAC
>NZ_JAMBOB010000071.1 GCF_023715415.1 Neobacillus niacini | reverse complement strand
GTGCTGCTCGATCACGCGATCCACATGATCGGCGCGGCGATGAACCGTCCGCTGCATGCGTGGCGGCTCGGGTCCGCGAAATTCCTGAGCCCGGTCGCGCCCGGCGAACCGCTCGATCTCGCGTACGACGCGGCGGCCAGCGGCGCGATCCGTTTCACGGTGCGCACCGGGTCGCGCGAGGTCGCGACCGGCGTGCTGTCCGCACCACCGTCCGTGCAGGATGGCGCGCAGCCATGAAGCGCACCGCATGGGCCGAACGCCAGGAGCGCAGCAACGCGGGCTTGCTGCGCGTGATGACGTGGATCTCGCTGCGCTTCGGCCGGCCGCGCGCGCGTATCGTGCTGCACCTGATCGCGACGTATTTCGTGCTGTTCTCGCCGGCCGCGTGCGCGGCGCAGGTA
>NZ_JAMBOB010000070.1 GCF_023715415.1 Neobacillus niacini | reverse complement strand
GCTTTGACGTCAGCAAAGGCGACCTGATCGCCGCTATCAACAAAGGCTGCCACACCGTGGCGGCGCTGAAAGCGGAAACCAAAGCCGGGACCGGCTGCGGGGGCTGTATTCCGCTGGTCACTCAGGTGCTCAACGCCGAGCTGGCGAAACAGGGCATCGAGGTCAACAACAATCTGTGCGAACACTTCGCTTACTCCCGTCAGGAGCTGTTCCACCTGATCCGCGTGGAAGGCATTAAAACCTTCGACGAACTGCTGGAAAAACACGGTCAGGGCTACGGCTGTGAAGTCTGTAAGCCGACCGTCGGTTCCCTGCTGGCCTCCTGCTGGAATGAGTACATCCTCAAGCCGCAGCACACGCCGCTGCAGGACAGCAACGACAACTTCCTCGCCAACATTCAGA
>NZ_JAMBOB010000006.1 GCF_023715415.1 Neobacillus niacini | reverse complement strand
ACTGATTTCTATCCTCACCAAGAATATATGGCATACAATCATCTCCTTATACTATAAATTCGACAATAGTATGTGTTTTCCTATCGGACAAGTTGGGAAAAGTGACAATTGTTAGACAGACTCACGTACGGAACTGTGAGAGGCGCATGAGTTATTTCATGCGCCTACTCTATTTTATATCGTGTTAGTCTTTGCCTATTTTGTGCTTTTTCACACGGTACTGGAGGTTCTGTCGGCTCATGCCAAGAGATTTGGCGTTGCCTGTATGCATTCAAAAATTGTATATCCACAATAATGTAATACCTTCTTAGTATTTAGGTCTTATTAAATTAAGTCTGAGAGTCTTAAAAAGTGTGGTCTATTGGGTTAGTTCCCATACAGTCCCGCCAATTAATTTTATCAAGGATTTTCACCATTACTATTGTCGTTCCTTTAAAAAAAGCAAGAGTAGAGAAACGAACCGTTTTTCTACTCTTGCTTTTTTGTGATATTATTATAGCGTTTCTTTAGAAAAAACTCCAAACTAATCTGGTACAGTGTATTAATTTTATTATTTTATCCACGTTGTGTTTCCAAAAAACTACATCTTAACCAATTCCTTCCCACTTATTCTTAAATTGAATTTTTTTAACCGACGAATTATATATGATTGGGATACACCGAGTTTTTTTGCCGTTTTCCATGTGCTATTCGTTTCATTATAGGTTTTAATTAAAATGCTTATTTCAATCTGTTCTAAATAGAATGGTAAACTCACTTCTTCTACGTTTTGAAGGAGCATTTGTTGCGACTGCCTTAGGGGAAAGTCGCTTGGTAAATCATCTATATCAATTTTGGGTCCAGCAGATGTAATCACTAATCGTTCTATTAAATTTTCAAGCTCACGAATATTTCCATCCCAAGTGTAATTGTATAAGGTATCCATTAAGTTTTTGGATAAAGTATGTTGACGGCCATACTTTTGGTTAAATTTACTTAAATAAAAATTCAAAAGTGGAATAATATCTTCTTTTCTTTCGCGCAAAGGTGGAATTTCCATTGGAAGGATATTTAAACGATAAAATAAGTCCTTACGAAATGTTCCTTCTTTGATGCGTTCCATTAAATTTACATTGGTTGCTGCAATAATGCGCACATCCGCTTGTTGTGCTAGGTTATCCCCAATCATCCTATATGTCTTGTTTTGTAAAAATTGCAGAAGCTTTGATTGGAGATGAAGAGGAAATTCACCGATTTCGTCTAAAAACAAAATCCCCTGATCAGCCGCTGTAATTAAACCGAGTTTTCCATTCACATTGGCCCCTGTAAATGCCCCTTTTTTGTACCCAAATAATTCTGATTCAATGAGGGTTTCTGGAATTGCACCGCAGTCTAAATGAATAAATGGTTTATTATTACGACTACTCAGCTGATGAATTCGATAGGCAATGGCTGTTTTCCCAACACCTGTTTCTCCAGTTAATAGAATCGTTGTATCAATATCAGAAATCTTTTGAGACCATGCAGAAATGTTTTGCATAGCTTTACTTTTTCCTACATAGAAATCTTCTTCCTGCTGATTTTTCTCCAAGATTAGTTGGCGAATTTGCTGTTTATATAGTTGTAAAATAGATTCGACTTTTTCTAATTCACTCGATTGATTAATCGCTTGGGATAATTGTCTTGCATGCGTAACGATATATTGGATATCCCCGTTCTCATCTGGAATATAGTCACCAGAGACAAGCAAGTGAACATTAGTTTGAGTGATCTGAGTAGTGCTTATAAACCCCTTTTTTTCAATAACAAGCCTTGCAATAGAAGGTGCAAATAAGCCTTGTTTTTCCATTTTAAAAACGTTTTGGCCAATAAGTTCACTGAATGAAAAAAAATCATCAGCTGCTTGATTCACCCACAATACATTTCCGTTTTTTTCGATAATCCAAATAGGATCTTTTAATGTATTAATGATTTTTAAAAGTAATTGGCTATCAAATTGTTGTAAGACCTTTGCTGTCAAAGTGTTTTCCCCCATCAATAAGTAATTTCCACATGCCAGAAAGGTTTTAAACTTCAGTATTTGTGATTCGTAACCGACTCATTATAAACCTTATGTAAAAAATTATATCATATTATAAACCGTTGTTATTCATTTTTGACACGAATTGAATCTATTTAGAATCAATAAGGTAGAATTGAATTATAAATTCAATATCAATTTTTTGAAAGTACTGATTTATCTGTATTTTAAAGTTGGCATGATTTTTGCATATTTATAAATCATATGGGCTACTATTAAGCTGAACTAATTCAAATAATTAGTTCAGCTATGAAAAATTCAGCCACCAGGACAAGCTGATACCAAAAGAATCTTCTGCGTGTTTTGGTCATTAAGCAGCCCTTATTTTTTCAGCACTCCAGTTTCGGATCAAAAGTATCAAAAAACGGAACAAGCAGACTCAAATGTTCGTGTCCTAATTTTTCTGTAGAATGGAGCAGCCAGTCCAAGAGAATGCCCCTGGTATAAACGAGAATCATGTGAGCGATAAACTCAGCATCCATATCCCTGCGGAATTCATTTTGCTCCTGTGCCTTTTGAATAATCCCTTTAAAATGAATAAACATTCGCCGTTCCGGCGAAATCATGTAGGAAGGCTGTTCGTCATTGATTTGTAAAGTATAAATGGCCTTCGTCCATTCTCTGCGGCTTTCGTTTACATAATCATACATTCCCTTACATAGGGCGATTAATTCTTCTTTATTAGTTTGATAGGTTTGTGATGATACTACAGTGACCACTTCCTCGTCAAGATCGAACCAGGAACTGAGGATGATTTCTCCTTTATTTTTAAAATGATTATAAAAAGCCCCTTTGGTGACCCCGGCTTTTCTGCAAATGTCGTCAATAGTCGTATTATGATAGCCTTTTTTGATAAAGAGCTCCATACTGATTTTGTTCAGCGTATTGCGCGTTTTTTTCGCTTCTTCCCTGTTTTTTCGAGCCATTTTGACAACACTCCTTTGCTTAAAAAGTCTTTTTTCCATATGGTGTAATACTTACGTAAATCATAGCACAGAATGAAATCTTGCAAAATTAGAAAGTATTCAATAGTAATTTTTATTTTCTAAATTATTGAAAAATTCAAAAATGTATAGTAAGATAAAAATACAAATTACATACTCTGGTATCTAAATGATAAAGTATGTGTTTGGTTTTATCAATAAGGAAGGTGGTAGATAGGGAAAAGTACCTTTGTTTATAAAACTACTAGTTTAAAAGAGGTTAAGGGAGGGTTCTTATATGTTGAAAAAAAAGTCCAAATTTTTATACCTAAACATAATGATTGGTTTAATCGTCGCGCTGATACTTTCCGGTTGTTCGGGTTCAAAATCAAATTCCTCAGAAACATCGACATCTCCACAAAAGCAAGTGGATCCGGGAAAACCTCAATATGGTGGAACGTTAAAAATTTCCTCACCTATTGAACCTGCCAATTTAGGAGTTCCGCCGGAGCAACCTGGAAGCGGTTTCGTACACATGATGGCACCGGTTCTTGAAACACTCGGGAAATTTGATAATAAGGGTGTTATGCAGCCTCTATTGGCAGAAAGGTGGGAATTGGATCCACATGCAAAAACCATCACTTACTTTTTGAAAAAAAGCATTAAATTCCACGATGGTACTGACTTCAATGCAGAGGCTGTGAAATGGAATATTGAATTATTCCGGCAAGCCAAACGCGGGGAAGTAGACGGGATTAGTTCGATTGATGTAGTAGATGAAAGCACAGTCAAGATTAATCTAACCGAATGGAACAGCAGCTTGAACAACGCGCTTTGTTTCTGGATTCAAATGATTTCGCCGACTGCGTATGAAAAGAATGGAAAAGACTGGGCATTTAGCCATCCAGTGGGCACAGGTGCATTCGCGTATGATAGCTGGGAGCGCGGCGTTGCGATTAAATACAAGAAAAATGATAACTACTGGCAAGAAGGACTTCCATATCTTGACGGCGTCGAATACAAAATCATTCCAGATGCCATGACGGCCTCTGCTGCCTTCCAGCAAAGAGAAGTGGATGCCTCATTCTATTTACCGGTTGATAGGGTCCTAGAATTAGAAAAGAACGATCAATACAAAGTCGTCACACTTACAACAGGCCTTGGCAACAGAGAAAACGGTCTTATCCCAAATAGCGGAAATCCGGATTCCCCATGGGCCAATGTAAAGGTAAGAGAAGCATTAGCCTATGCAATTGATGCAAAGACAATCGTCGAAAAGGTTCTAAAAGGCGGCTATCAAGTAACAGACCAGTGGGGACCTGTGACGGGGACCTCTTACAACCCAGATGTGAAGAAATTTGAATTTAATCCTGAAAAAGCGAAGAAATTGCTGGCGGAAGCAGGATATCCAAACGGTTTCAAAACGAAGCTCATCTCTTGGCCGGGTCTTCAGCATGAATCACTGCCTCCTGTTTATCAGAGCTATTTAAAGGAAGTTGGAATTGATGCGGAAGTCGTGCCTGTTGATACTGCCAGAATGTATGACCTAATTGGCACTGAGTGGGACGGGCTGATGTACTTTGACGTTTTGACCGACCCAGATTTGCCGCTTTACATGGAACGTTACCTAAGCAAAAAAGCCAAATTATACGTAAACATTGACCATCCGGAAAAAGTGGAAGAGCTCATTAAAAAAGGTAAAGCTGCAACCGATCCGGAAACAAAGAAGAAGGCAAACCTTGAATTACAGAAGGCAGTCTTCGAGGAAAGCCATATGTTCTTCCCATTAGCGGTAACAACCCTGCCGATTGTCATGTATCCGAATATACAAGACAGCGGATTTAATGAAACATATGGCAATGTGTATTCTCCAGAAAAGACCTGGCTTTTAAAATAAAGAAAAAGTTTGAGGGGGGATGATGCTTTTCATCTTCCCCCTCTAAACTAACAGAAAAGGAGAGCTGTTATGATTGCGTTTATAATCCGTAGGCTATTGCAGACCGTCATTGTTTTGTTTATGGTGAGCCTCATCGTATTTTCCATTCTGCAGGTTCTGCCGGGAGATCCCGCACGGACTTTGTTAGGACCCGAAGCCTCGCCGGAACAAGTAGAACAAATTCGTGAAGAATTAGGGCTGAACCGCTCGTTGCCAGTCCAATATTTTACCTGGGTCGGAAATGCCATTAAAGGGGATCTAGGAAAGTCGATTGCCTTTAGAGAAGATGTAACGGGAATTATAGGCGAACACTTACCGAAAACCATTTATATCAGTATTCTCTCGATGGTATTAGCCATCATTATTGGGGTGCCGGCCGGGATTATTGCAGCTATTAAAAGGGGAGGAAAAATTGATTCCCTCATTTCCGTCATCGCAAACTTTGGAATGGCGGTACCTGCCTTTTGGCTCGCAGTTTTATGTATTTATTTATTCAGTCTTAAACTGGGATGGTTTCCGGTGCAAGGATATACCTCCCCATTTGAAGATTTCTGGTTAAGTACACAGCAGGTTATTATGCCTGTTATCTGCCTTGCCTTTGCGGCTCTAGCTTCCTTTGCCCGTCAGACCAGGTCGGCCATGCTAGAAGTGATCATGCAGGATTTTACCAGAACGGCGCGTTCCAAAGGATTAAAGGAAGGCACCATTATCATCAAACATACGTTGAAAAATGCGATTATTCCTGTTATCACCTTAGTGGGGCTGCAGGTGCGAAACATCGTAGGCAGTACCATATTTATTGAGCAGGTTTTCAATATTCCGGGTATGGGGCGACTTGTCGTTCAAAGTATCTTTAATCAAGACTTTGTTGTCGTTCAGGGCTGTGTGCTCGTCATTGCCATTATCGTTGCCCTTACC
The DNA here is from genome assembly GCF_023715415.1 of Neobacillus niacini. GTDB lineage: Bacteria > Bacillota > Bacilli > Bacillales > Cytobacillaceae > Neobacillus > Neobacillus niacini_C. Next base: position 442,689 of record NZ_JAMBOB010000006.1, on the reverse strand, counting down.
AATCTATTGATTGATATTTCATATGGCTATGCAGACCCACGGATTCGGATTAAATAAGGAGGGAAAAAGATGACTACAGAAATCATTGCTTCTGAAAGAGTCGTGGAACAGGAGGTTAAAAAAACAAGTAATACACTGCGCTTTTTTCGTGTATTCCTTGCCCGAAAAACAGTGGTAGCAAGTTTAGCCATTATACTTATTATGATTATTTGTGCTATTTTCGCCCCGTTAATTGCTCCATTTGATCCATATAAACAAGACTATTCGCAGATACTTTCGGAACCATCACTAGCCCATCCATTTGGAACAGACCTTGTTGGACGGGATGTCTTGAGCCGGATTATTTACGGAAGCCAGGCAGCGCTACTAGTTGGTATTGTGTCCGTCGCCATTGCAAGCGTGATTGGGATCATCCTAGGATTATTCTCCGGCTATGTTGGCGGGTTAATTGATGCCATTATTATGAGAGCAATGGATGCCCTCATGGCGATTCCTCCTATTATATTGGCGGTGGTTTTCGTGGCAGCCTTTGGCGGCGGTTTAACAAACGTCATCATTACGTTAGGCCTTTCGCTTGTACCGACTTACGCACGGTTAATGCGGGGCCAGGTACTTGCGATAAGAGAATCGGATTTTATTGTGGCTCAGGAGCTCATGGGCTCAACGAATTTACGAAATATGATTAAGCATGTACTGCCAAACTGTATTTCTCCACTAATCGTCTTAATTACTTTAAATTTTGGTGTGGCAATTTTGGCTGAAGCGGGACTCAGCTTTTTAGGGCTTGGTATTGTACCGCCTAAAGCTGCCTGGGGTTCCATGATCAATGACGGCTATAAATATTTATTATCGAATCCAATTCTCTCCTTTGCCCCCGGAATGGCCGTTGTTCTCGTAGTGGTGGCCTTCAATATTGTCGGAGATGCATTAAGGGATGCCCTTGATCCACGTCTTAAAGGAACCTTGTAAAAAATAAATGGGAGGTGTACATAAATGAGCCATTTGCTCGAGGTTAAAAATTTACAAACACACTTCACAGTCGACCGCAATGTCGTAAAAGCAGTTGATGGCGTTTCCTACTACGTAGATGAGGGAGAAGTTGTGGCAGTCGTCGGTGAAAGCGGCAGCGGGAAATCCGTTACCCAGTATTCTGGCATCCAGCTAATCCCAACGCCCCCAGGAAAAATTGTCGGCGGGGAAGTCCTGTTTAATGGTAAAAACTTGCTGCAGTTAAGCGGGGAGGAACTGCGGCAGGTACGCGGCGGGGAAATCGGTGTCGTGTTCCAGGAACCGATGACATCGCTAAACCCTGTATTAACGATAGGTTATCAAATAATCGAGACGATTATCCTCCATCTAAAGATTAATAAGAAGGATGCCCGCAAACATGCGATTGAATTGCTGAAAAGTGTGGGGATTCCAGATGCGGAAGAACGGATTGACTATTATCCGCACCAATTCAGCGGCGGCATGCGGCAGAGAGTGTGCATTGCGATGGCGAGGGCCTGCAATCCGAAAATTCTGATTGCGGATGAAGCAACGACAGCACTTGATGTTACCACACAGGCACAAATCTTGGAGATGCTAAAAGATATTGTAAAAGAAACAAAAACTTCTATTGTATTAGTGACCCATAACTTAGGGATTGTGGCCCGCTATGCAGACCGTATTTATGTCATGTATGCCGGTGAAATTGTTGAATCAGGCACCACAAAGGAAATTTTCTCGAGTCCAAAGCACCCCTACACGATTTCCTTGTTGAACGCCATCCCTAGATTAGATGATCCAAAAGGCCGACAGCTGATTCCAATTGACGGTATTCCTCCATCCTTGATTAACAAGCGGGACATTTGTGCCTTTTTGCCAAGATGTCTGCACCGGACGGCAGCCTGCTCCTTCAAGCCGGCGCCAAAGCTTGAATCTGTTGGCGGCAACCATTATACAGCCTGTCATGAAGATATAAAAGCGGAAGCAATTCTAGAGGTGGCAGCCGCTAGAGCCGCTGTGGAGAATTCTTCTACTGAAATATTTCATCATCGGCAATTGGATAACGAAAACCTTTTAGAGGTTAAAAACTTAAAAATGTATTTCCCCGTCACAAAAGGGATTATGAAGCGGAAAGTAGCGGATGTCAAAGCCGTGGATGACGTGAGCTTCTTCATTAAAAAAGGGGAAACTCTTGGTTTAGTTGGGGAAAGCGGATGCGGAAAAACAACAATAATCCGCAGTATCTTACGAATGTATGAACCTACTTCGGGTGAAGTAATTTTTGACGGACAAAACATTGCGAAAATGCCAAAGAGCAAACTTCGTCCGATACGCAAAAACATATCCCTGGTATTCCAGGATCCATTTAGTTCACTTGACCCCCGTCAAAGTGCGGGTAGTATTGTCGGAGAGCCTTTGATTATTCATCAATTAACGAAGACGAAACAGGAATATGAAAATCGAGTCAATGAATTATTTGAACTAGTGGGCCTAAACCCTGCCTGGAAAAATAGAGTTCCTCACGAATTCAGCGGAGGGCAGCGGCAGCGGATAGGAATCGCCCGGGCATTGGCCAGTAACCCATCGTTTATCGTGTGTGACGAGGCCATTTCCGCACTGGATGTGTCTATCCAGGCACAAATTATTAATCTATTAGAAGATTTACAGAAAAAGCTGGGCCTTACCTATTTATTTGTGGCCCACGATTTATCCGTTGTCCGCCATATCAGCGACCGGGTTGTGGTCATGTATCTAGGTAAGATTGTCGAGGTAGCGGATTGGAAGTCGCTGTATGAAAACCCATTGCATCCTTATACAAAGGGACTACTTGCGGCAGTACCTATACCAGACCCGTTCGTAGAGGAAACCCGGGATCATGTGATGCTGGAAGGGGAAATCCCAAGCGTGATGAACCGTCCAAATGGCTGCGCCTTTATTAACCGTTGTCCGATGGCTACCAAGGAATGCAGTGAAGTAGAACCGCCGCTTGTGGAGACCGAAGAGGGGCACAGTGTTGCTTGCATTAAAGTGGGAAAGGAAGTGGGTTTATGAGCCATACGAAAAGAATTGATCATGCATTAGAAACAAGGGGGATAGCGGTTGGAACGTTTATTTCCTTTAACAGTCCAGATATAGTCGAATTTGCTGGTCATGCTGGGTTCGATTTTGTCCTGCTTGACGCTGAGCACAGTACCTTTGCCTTTGAGGGCGCGGTTGAAATGATTCGTGCCGCTGCGGCTGGCGGCATAGCTGCCATTGTCCGGCTTCCTTCCAGCGAGCATTCCGGCATTACCAAAATCTTGGATGCTGGTGCAGTTGGTGTACTGATTTCGAGCGTCAGCACCGGGGAAGAGGCAAGAAGGATTGTGCAGGCGGTAAAATACGGACCTGCCGGCAAAAGAGGATTTAGTCCAAGTATCCGGGCAATGGATGGTTTTGAGAGCAATAAGGAGTATCGAAAGTGGAGCGACAGTAACACCTTAATCTGGGCAATTATTGAGAATGAAGAGGCGCTAGCCAATATTGAAGACATTCTCGCTTCAGGAATCACCGGCATTATGCCTGGACCTTACGATTTATCGATGGCCATGGGGCACGAGGGAGAATCGACACATCCTGAAGTCGTAGAAGCCTTAGACTGCGTAAGCGACCTTGCAGTTAAGAAGGGCGTGGATCTCGTCGTTTTTTCAGAGGTGCCGGATGGGGAAGGCGCAAAAACTCCATATGAAATCGCTGAGTCTTGGAAAAATCGGGGAGCCCGGTTCATTCATTTTAGCACAGACCGTATGATCATGGCGTCTGGCTACCGAAAGATTTTAGATGGGTTGAAGGAACCGCTGGACGTTTAGTTTTATTAAAATTGGAAGGGGAAATATGAAAATGATTACTATAAATGCTTCAATTAAAAGACCAGACCCTGAATTGGTAAGACAATTGGGGGAGATTACTCCAAGTGATTATGGACATAAGCTGAATTTTCAATTCATTACCGCAAGCAAAATGAAACCGTTATTCCCAATTGAGACCCCTTTTGCAGGACCGGCGGTAACGGTTCGAATCCCGCCAAACGATGTTTTATCAACATGTAAGGCAATGGATTATGTCCAGCCTGGCGACATTGTCGTCATTGATGCCTCCGAAGAGGACCGATATGCCTGCTGGGGCGAAGTGACAACGAGAATTGCGATGGAAAAAGGGGCTGCGGCCGCCATTATTAATGGAGCTGTTACAGATACGATTGCAATAAGAGATTTAGGGTTTAAGGTGTATTCGCATTCTGTGTCGCCTTTGACGACCAAATTCTACGGCATCGGCGGCGATATTAATGTTCCGGTTTCGATTTCTGGCTGTGTCATTCAGCCGGGTGATGTGATTGTTGGAAGTAATGATGGGCTTCTAGTCGTGCCTAAGGATGAGATTGCCACTTACTTAGAAATTGGAAAAGAGGCAAAGGAATTAGATGAACAAAATCTCCAAGACTTAAAAGTTTTAGGAGCCGATGTGTTCTTGCGTCGATTGGATCCATTATGGGACAGCATGCTGGAAAAGGATGAATAAAATTTCTTCTAACTAGACAGTAAAACATACTCTTAGCTTTTTAGTCTGTATGCATAAAAATGATAACCAGGGGAGATGGTTGCAGATGCTTCATCTAGTCAACAAGAATGTCAAACAAATAGAATTATCTGGTATTCGAAAAGTCTTTAATAAAGTACTGAACGATCCAAGTATCGTTAATTTAACGGTTGGCCAGCCGGATTTTCCGACTCCTCAAAATGTGATTAAAGCCGGAATTAAATCATTGGAGGAAGAACGGACCGGTTATACAACCAACTCGGGATTACCTGACTTGAGAAAAGCGATTGCAGGCTTTGTGGACCGCCGCTATGGGTTGAAATATGAGCCGGAGAATGAAATTCTTGTGACAATAGGTGCAAGTGAAGCTCTTGACATTGCGTTTCGTACCATTCTGGATGAAGGCAGTGAAGTGATTTTGCCCGTACCGATTTATCCGGCGTACGAACCACTGATAAGATTATGCGGTGCCATACCAGTTTTTATCGATACGAGGGAAACTGGCTTTAAGCTTAACGCAGAGATGATAAAAACAAAACTTACGGATAAGACCCGTTGTGTCCTTCTACCTTATCCATCCAATCCTTGCGGAAGTATTTTAGAAAAAGAAGAGTTGCAGGAGATTGCTGATCTTTTAAGAGACAAGGAAATTTTTATTATCTCCGATGAAATTTACAGTGAATTAACCTATGGAACGAGACATCATTCGATTGCCTCTTTTCCAGAAATGAAAGAAAAGAGCATTGTGATTAATGGCCTTTCGAAATCCCATGCGATGACAGGTTGGAGGATTGGGTTTGCACTGGCACCGACATATCTAATAGAAGAAATGCTGAAAATCCATGTGTACAATACCGTTTGTGCAACCTCCACCAGCCAATATGCTGCCTTAGAAGCATTATCGGCAGACTTAATAGAAGTAGAGCAGATGAAGGAAGAATATCAAAAACGAAGAGATTACGTATTTGACCGAGTGAAATCAATGGGTCTTGATGTAAGTTGGCCCGATGGAGCCTTCTACTTATTTCCTTCAATAAAAAATACAGGGATGAGTTCTGAGGAATTTAATGAAAAATTAATTGAACAGGCAAAAGTAGCGGTCATACCTGGCAGTGCCTTCTCAACCTATGGAGAGGGATATATTCGAATTTCTTATGCCAGCTCAATGGAAAATCTAGTAGAAGGGTTAAATAGGTTAGAAAAATTTTTGGGAATAATAAAGAATAGTTTTTCCGGAAAAATGGAGTCAGTCAGTGCGGCTGAGCATATGTCGTAATATATAACGGGTGGGATTCCAAGCCTTCATTATCAAAATGAAGGCTTTTTTTGTCTAGCTGCAGCGCTTAGGAAAATGAACTGCTTTTTTTCCTGTACAAGGCGCTTCCGCTTAAGTATTAAATATTATTTTTCTTTTTCTAATTCCATTAATTTTTGAATAAGTATATGCTGAGGCATATGCATCAGCTGTTCTAACGGAACATTTAATTTTTCCGCAAGCTTTATGGCTGTTTCAGGTGATAATTGTAAAGGTTTCATTGTAATCCTCCATTTATTTAGTTAGGAAGTGAAAAAATGACACAGATTTTTGCGCATCGAGGTTATTCTGCAGCTTTTGCTGAAAATACAATGAGTGCATTTATTGCTGCCGAAAAGGCAGGAGCCAACGGTTTAGAATTGGATGTCCAATTAACGAAGGACGGTGAAGTGGTTGTCATACATGATGAGAAACTTGACCGAACCACAACTGGTAAGGGCTACGTGAAAAATTTACCATTTAATGAAATAAGAAAATTTAATGCGAATAAAAAAGGTGCGAATAAAGAACCAATCCCCTCACTGATTGAGGTTCTTGAATGGATGCAGACCAATCAACTTGTATGTAACATAGAGTTGAAAAACAATCTAATTCCGTATGAAGGGATGGAAGAAAAAGTCATTCAGCTTGTTCGAAAATATAATTTGAGTAACCGAATAATCATTTCATCTTTTAATCATTATAGTATAGTCTTAAGTTATCGGTTAGCACCTGAAATCGAGACAGCACCACTATTTGATGAGCGAATCTATATGCCGTGGGTTTATGCACAATCCATTCGTGCGCAAGGTATTCATCCGAAGTTAGCGACGATTACGGATGACATTATCATAGGTGCAATCGAAAATGGAGTAGCAGTCAGACCTTATACCGTAAATAAAGATGCTGATATGCATAGGTTATATAAACTAAACTGTACTTCGATTATTACAGATGACCCAGTAAAGGCTCTGAAAATTAGGAAACAATATGAAAAGAGACCATAATGGCCTCTTTTTATTTTTTAAATCGATCCTGTACCTTATTACTTTTTCTGTCACGGTGAAATATGAATCCTGCGACAAAAGCTAAACCACCAATAAATAGAATGAGACCTAATAGAAATTGCAGCCATAAGAATGGGATTGGGCTTTGAAGAATCCCGAATGTCATATCGCGCATTAATTTAATCCCAAAACCAGCTAGAAAGCCTGGAATAACTAATATAAGTAAAGCAATAATCCGCTTCATAATTAAATCCTTCCAATTGTTTAATAAGTCATAAGAATTATACCCTCAAGGAAATATTAGTACAAAGATAAAATTTGTCAAGATAACTAAAAAAATATAGAATAGATAGTGAAAAATATTGCATGTTTTTCGTTTATCTTGTCTGAAAAGATCTTCTTTTTCAATAATAATTAAGGGGCTTAAAAAATGCAAAATGTTTTGATTGTTGGTGCCGGTAAGGGTGGTACAGCGGTCCTTAAACTGCTCAATGAAACAGAAGTCCTTCAGGTTAAGGCTGTCATTGACAGGAACTTAGATGCGCAGGGAATCTATTTAGCGCAAAGTGTTGGTATTCAAACCGGTACTGATTGGAAGCCGTTTTTAAGTGAGGATATCGACATTATTATTGAAGTAACAGGAAATGAACATGTGTTTCAAGAGTTAAGGAGTGCCAAGGACAAGAAAACCGTTTTGATTCCTGGCAGCGTTGCATTTCTTCTTGCAAGACTTCTTGAAGAGAAAGAAGAATTAATCGTTAAACACCAAAATGCCTCCTACCAGCAGGAGCTCATTTTTAATGCCACAAATGATGGAATGTTAGTGATCGATGCAACGGGGGTCGTGATTTTATTTAATCGACGTGCAGAAGAGATGACAGGTGTAAAACGGGACCATGCAATTGGGAAATACGTGGTTGAAGTAATTCCGGAAAGCAGACTGCCTATAATCCTTGCAACGAGAAGAACAGAGACGAATCAAGAAATGGTATTGGGAAATGGAAGGAAAATTATAACAACCCGTATTCCAATCATCGAAGAGAATGGGACATTAATTGGCGCATTTGCCGTTTTTAAAGATATCACAGAAGTAGTGAATCTTGCAGAGGAAATTACCGATTTAAAAGAAATCCAAACTATGCTACAGGCAATCATCCATTCTAGTGATGATGCTATTTCTGTAGTTGATGAAAACGGCAGGGGTCTGCTTATTAATCCGGCCTATACGCGCCTTACTGGTCTTACACAAGAACAGGTTATTGGACAACCAGCAACTGCTGATATATCTGAAGGTGAAAGTATGCATATGAAGGTCCTCCAAACAAGAAGAGCGGTCCGTGGGGTTCCGATGCGAGTAGGTCCAAATAAACGGGAAGTCATTGTAAATGTGGCCCCCATTATTGTTAAAGGAAAACTAAAAGGCAGTGTCGGGGTTATTCATGATATGTCAGAAATTAAAACGTTAAACAGGGAATTGAACCGTGCCCGCCAAATCATTCGCACGCTTGAAGCGAAGTATACCTTCGAGGATATTATCGGTAGTTCTGAAGAAATGACTCTCGCAATTGAGCAGGCAAAGCTTGGGGCAAAAACGCCTGCAACAGTTCTGTTACGGGGTGAATCCGGTACAGGGAAAGAATTGTTTGCCCATGCCATACATAATGCAAGTGATCGAAAGTATAACAAATTTATTCGCGTTAATTGTGCAGCGATTTCTGAGTCCCTTCTGGAGAGTGAATTATTTGGTTATGAAGAAGGAGCTTTTTCAGGGGCAAAAAGGGGAGGGAAAAGGGGCTATTTTGAAGAGGCTAATAACGGAAGTATTTTTCTCGATGAAATAGGTGAACTATCTGCCAATACTCAGGCGAAATTACTCAGGGTACTGCAAGAAAATGAAATCACACGTGTAGGTGGTACAAAGTCAGTTCCGATAAATGTTAGAATTATTGCGGCGACCCACGTGAATCTTGAAAAAGGAATTGCAAAGGGCTCTTTTAGGGAAGACTTATACTATCGTTTAAATCGTATGCCAATACATATCCCTCCACTCCGAAATCGGAAAGAAGAGGTTCCTGTCCTATGTGAAAGGCTTATCGAAAAAATTAATTTGGATTACGGCAGAAATGTCGAGGGTGTTACTCAAGCTGCCCTCTTAAAATTAGTGAATTATGATTGGCCGGGGAATGTACGGGAACTAGAAAATATTCTGGGCAGGGCGATAATTTTTATGAATTACTATGAAACATTCATTAATGTACATCACCTTCCAGAACTGAGACCTAAAAAAACGGGGAGTGAACAGCTAGTAACAGATCATAGTGAATCAATCCAGCAGGGTCGTTCATTAAATGCTATGGTAGAAGATTATGAAGCAGAAATTATCCAGCAGATGCTTAACCGTTTTAATGGCAATAAGACGGCAACTGCTAAGGCACTAGGGTTATCAGTGAGGAATCTGTATTATAAGCTAGAAAAATATAAACTTGAAAATAATAGCATGCAATAAATTTCATAGTGTGAAGAAAATTGCGCTTATTATGTCAGGGACTAAAGCGTTTTCAATAATTTCAACTTGGCACGGATTTTGCATAATAGAATAATGGAGTTGCAGTTGATGAGAAAGGGTTGATGACAACTTGTTGCTTGATTCACTGATATACAAAGCAACCCAGCTAGATGGTAACACGGTAGCTGTTGCAGTGGCAGAAGATGAAGAAGTCATCGAAGCAGTTATTGAAGCACTAAATCGGAATCTCGCCAATTTTATATTATTTGGTGATAAAGAAAAAATTAATATGATACTAACCGTTAAGAACAAAGACCAGAAAAAAAGTAACAAAAAGCTTACTATTGTTCATGCAGACACAAACGAGCTGGCTGCAGAGCTGGCAGTCAGAGCAGTATCAACGAAGGAAGCAAACGTGTTAATGAAAGGGAATATCCCCACAAGCGCTCTTTTAAGAGCAGTTCTAAATAAAGAGTACGGTCTTAGGACGGGAAATGTTCTATCTCACGTGGCTGTATTTGAGGTTCCAGATTACAATCGGTTTACCATCGTTACAGATGCAGGGATGAATATTGCCCCTGAATTAGAACAAAAAGCTCAAATAATTAAAAATGCTGCAGCCTTGGCTAGAGCAATTGGAATAGAATATCCAAAGGTTGCTCCAATAGCTGCTGTTGAAGTAGTGAATCCTGCCATGCAAGCGACGATTGACGCCGCTGTATTAAGTATGATGAATAAACGAGGGCAAATCACTGGCTGTATTGTAGATGGTCCATTAGCTTTAGATAATGCCGTTTCCGCTTTAGCTGCTGAACACAAAGGAATTCATAGTGAAGTAGCTGGCAGGGCTGATATCTTATTAGTTCCCACTATTGAGGTTGGAAACGTCTTATATAAGTCATTAATTTATTTTGCAAAAGCAAAAGTAGGAGCTGTTATTGCAGGCGCAAAGGCTCCCATCGTATTAACTTCTAGAGCGGATTCGGCGGAAAGTAAGCTATATTCACTTGCACTCGCCATCTGCTCTGTAACCAAATAGAATAGAGTGTAGTTTTCAAATTTGAGGAGGATGTTAACATGGAAATTTTCAAGTACTTAGAACAGTATGATTACGAGCAAGTTGTATTTTGTCAAGATAAACAATCTGGATTAAAAGCAATTATTGCCATACATGATACAACTTTAGGACCTGCATTAGGTGGTACTCGTATGTGGACATACGAATCAGAAGAAGCTGCAATCATTGATGCGTTACGATTAGCAAAAGGAATGACTTATAAAAACGCTGCAGCTGGACTAAATCTTGGCGGTGGTAAAACAGTTATTATTGGTGACCCGCGTAAGGATAAAAGTGAAGAATTGTTCCGTGCTTTTGGCCGTTACATTCAAGGGTTAAATGGAAGATATATTACTGCTGAGGATGTAGGTACAACTGTTGCGGATATGGACCTAATACATGAGGAAACAGACTATGTTACAGGTATTTCACCAGCATTTGGCTCATCTGGTAACCCTTCACCTGTAACGGCATATGGTGTTTACGTTGGAATGAAAGCTGCAGCAAAAGAAGCATTCGGTTCTGATTCACTAGAAGGAAAAGTAATTGCGATTCAAGGTGTAGGGAATGTTGCTTATACTCTTTGTCAATACTTGCATAAAGAGGGTGCGCAATTAATCGTTACGGATATTAACAAGGAAGCTGTTGGGCGTGCAGTTGAGGATTTCGGTGCCCGTGCGGTTGATCCAAATGAAATTTACGGCGTTGAATGTGATATTTATGCGCCTTGTGCACTAGGAGCTACCATTAATGATGATACGATTCCACAATTAAAGGCGAAGGTTATTGCTGGTTCTGCAAATAACCAATTAAAAGATACTCGTCACGGTGATATTATCCATGAAATGGGTATCGTTTATGCACCGGATTATGTAATAAACGCTGGCGGTGTAATTAATGTGGCAGATGAACTTTACGGATATAACCATGAACGGGCAATGAAAAAGGTTGATCAAATCTATGCAAGTATCGAAAAGGTAATTGCTATTTCAAAGCGTGATGGTATTCCAACATATGTTGCAGCGGACAGAATGGCTGAAGAAAGAATTGAAAAAATGCGTAACTCCCGCAGTCAATTCCTGCAAAATGGTCATCATATTTTAAGCCGTCGCTAGATAATAAAAATATATGAGGCAGAGCGCTGAATGTGTAATTCAGCGTCTTTTCCCTTTAATAGGTGTGAAATGTGTATAAAAATGGAGGTCAAATACGTTGCCTGATAAGAAGTATCGAATACTCGTCATCAACCCAGGTTCCACTTCAACTAAGATTGGGGTCTTCGATAATGAAATTTCTATTTTAGAAAGTACAATCCGTCATGATTCGAAATTGATTAATTCATTTGCCAATATTATCGATCAATATGAATTTAGAAAGAATACCATCTTGGAAGCACTCGATAATGAAGGAATTAATATATCCAAGCTTAGTGCGGTTTGTGGGCGAGGCGGACTGCTGAGACCGATTGAAGGCGGGACCTATGCTGTCAATGAAATCATGCTTGAAGATTTACGGACTGGTTTTGCAGGACAGCATGCGTCAAATCTTGGAGGTATTATTGCTTATGAAATTGCTTCTGGGTTAAATATACCTTCCTATATTGTTGATCCTGTCGTTGTGGATGAACTAGATCCGATTGCAAGAGTATCTGGCTTTTCTTTAATTGAAAGAGTAAGTATTTTCCACGCACTAAACCAAAAAGCAGTAGCACGCAGAGTCGCAAAAGAGCTAGGGAAGAATTATTTGGATTTAAACCTAATCGTTACCCACATGGGCGGAGGGATTACAGTTGGGGTACATAAGCAAGGGAGAGTCATTGATGTAAACAATGGTCTTCATGGAGATGGTCCCTTCAGTCCAGAACGGGCTGGAACTGTTCCAGTTGGGGATTTAGTTTCGCTTTGTTATTCTGGGCAATATTACCGCGAAGAAATAATGAAGAAGCTTGTTGGCCAAGGTGGATTAGTTGGATACCTTGGAACGAATGACGCCGTAGAAGTCGAAAAAAGGATTGAAAGCGGAGACGACCGGGCCGCTCTCGTATACGAAGCAATGGGTTACCAGGTTGCAAAGGAAATAGGTGCAGCAAGTGCGGTGTTAGCTGGAAAAGTAGATGCAATAGTGCTGACTGGCGGTCTTGCGTATAGTAAAGGATTTGTGAAATACATTACCGATAGAATTAATTGGATTGCAGATACGATTGTCCATCCAGGTGAAAATGAACTTCAAGCATTAGCTGAAGGAGCATTAAGAATTTTGCGTGGTGAAGAAGCCGTTAAAGAATATCCAGGTAGGTTTAAAACAGCAAAAATCTAGACTCGGGGAGGAAATACAGTGTCACAAGAATACGATTTAGTCATTCTTGGTGGTGGAACTGGCGGTTATGTAGCTGCCATTCGTGCCTCTCAGCTTGGCTTAAAAACAGCAATAGTTGAAAAAGGGAAGCTTGGAGGAACATGTCTTCATAAAGGCTGCATCCCTAGTAAAGCTCTTCTAAGAAGTGCTGAGGTTTACGCAACAGCAAAGCATAGTGAAGATTTTGGCGTTATCACAAGTGAGGTTTCCTATAACTTTGGGAAAGTTCAGGAAAGAAAAAACAAAATAATCGACCAACTCCATAAGGGCGTACAACATCTCATGAAGCAAGGGAAAATTGATGTTTATGAAGGACTTGGCAGGATTTTAGGACCTTCTATTTTTTCACCCATGCCGGGAACGATTTCGGTTGAAATGAATAATGGTGAAGAAAATGAAATGCTCATTCCAAAAAACGTTGTTATTGCAACTGGTTCAAGACCTAGAACACTTCCAGGATTAGAAATTGATAGTGAATTTGTTATTACATCTGATGAGGCATTAGAGCTTGAGACATTACCTGCGTCCATCATTATTGTTGGCGGAGGAGTAATCGGAATTGAGTGGGCATCAATGCTTTCTGATTTCGGTGTTGACGTAACGGTTATCGAGTATGCGGACCGAATTATTCCAACTGAAGATAAGGAAATCTCTAAAGAAATGCAGCGCCTGATGAAGAAAAAGGGGATAAAGCTTGTAACAGGAGCGAAGGTTCTTCCAGAAACGCTTATTAAAGGTGATGGCGTTACCATTTCAGCAGAAGTAAAAGCTGGTGTGAAAGAATTTAAAGCTGAAAAACTCCTTGTTTCTGTGGGACGCCAAGCAAATGTCGAAGGAATTGGATTAGGAAATACAGAGATTCAGGTAGAAAAAGGATTTATTGTTACAAACCAATTCTATCAAACAAAAGAATCTCATATTTACGCAATTGGAGATGTAATTGGCGGCTTGCAGCTTGCGCATGTTGCATCCCATGAAGGAATTATTGCAGTAGAGCATATTGCTCGGAAGGATCCTTCAGAGCTTAATTACAATCTAGTTTCTAGATGTATATATAGTAATCCGGAGGTGTCTAGCGTTGGGATTACCGAAGAACAGGCAAAAGAAAAGGGTCATAAAGTAAAAGTGGGTAAATTTTCATTCCGAGCAATTGGAAAGGCCCTTGTATTTGGAGAGTCCGATGGTTTTGTCAAGATTGTTGCTGATGAAGAGACCAATGATATTCTTGGGGTGCATATGATTGGTCCACATGTAACAGACATGATTACAGAAGCAGGTTTGGCAATGGTATTGGATGCAACTCCATGGGAAATTGCTCATACGATTCATCCACATCCAACACTTTCAGAAGCGATTGGAGAAGCTGCATTAGCGGTTGATGGAAGAGCAATCCATTCATAAGTATATTTATTGCGACAAACGGGAGGTTTAAAAAATGGCTGAAAATCGTCATCATTCATTAGGTTTAAGTGATGAAAAGGTTTTGGAAATGTATGAAACTATGCTGCTGGCCCGCCGAATCGACGAACGGATGTGGTTATTAAATCGTGCGGGTAAAATACCATTTGTAATTTCCTGTCAAGGACAAGAAGCAGCACAGGTGGGTGCGGCATTTGCTTTAGATAAGGAAAAAGATTATGTGCTGCCATATTACCGTGATATGGGCGTAGTCTTAACATTTGGGATGACACCAAAAGAACTAATGTTATCAGGATTTGCAAAAGCAGAGGATCCAAACTCAGGCGGCAGACAAATGCCTGGTCACTTTGGTCAAAAGAGAAATCGTATCGTAACTGGTTCTTCTCCAGTAACAACCCAAGTTCCACATGCTGTCGGTGTAGCATTAGCAGGGAAAATGGAAAGGAAGGATTTGGTGACCTTCGTAACCTTTGGTGAGGGTTCTTCAAACCAAGGTGATTTCCATGAAGGAGCTAACTTTGCCGGAGTTCATAAATTACCAGTTATATTCATGTGTGAAAATAATAAATATGCGATTTCTGTCCCAATTGAGAAACAATTGGGATGTGAGAAAGTTTCTGATCGTGCAATCGGTTATGGTATGCCAGGATTTACTGTTGATGGAAACGATCCATTAGAAGTGTATAAAGTGGTGAAGGAAGCAGTAGACCGCGGCCGCCGTGGAGAGGGGCCTTCATTAATAGAAACAATCTCATACAGACTGACACCACACTCTTCAGATGACGATGACCGTTCGTACCGCGCTCCTGATGAAGTGGCTAAAGCGAAAACGAAGGATCCAATCATTACCTTTGGTGCCTATTTAAAAGAAATAGGCGTGATGAATGATGAGTTGGAAAAAGAAATCAATGATCGAGTGATGAAGCAAGTGAATGAAGCCACTGATTATGCTGAAAATGCACCGTATGCAGCACCTGAACACGCGCTGAAATACGTTTATGCGGATAAGTAAGGGGGATGTAACATGGCAGTAATTTCTTATATAGATGCGGTCACAATGGCCATTCGGGAAGAAATGGAACGGGATCCAAAGGTTTTTGTTCTTGGTGAAGATGTTGGGGTAAAAGGCGGAGTTTTTAAAGCCACACAAGGCTTATACGAACAATTTGGCGAAGAGCGTGTGATTGATACACCACTTGCTGAATCTGCTATTGCCGGGGTAGGTATTGGTGCAGCGATGTACGGAATGAGACCAATCGCTGAAATGCAATTTGCTGATTTTATTATGCCTGCAGTGAATCAAATTATTTCAGAAGCGGCAAAGATTCGTTATCGCTCTAATAACGACTGGAGCTGTCCAATGGTTATTCGTGCACCATACGGCGGAGGTGTTCACGGGGCACTTTATCATTCTCAATCCGTTGAAGCGGTGTTTGCGAATACACCTGGCTTGAAAATTGTTATGCCGTCCACTCCTTATGATGTAAAGGGACTACTGAAAGCAGCTATCCGTGATAATGATCCAGTGTTATTCTTCGAGCATAAGCGTGCTTACCGTTTAATCAAAGGTGAAGTACCGACAGATGATTACACCTTGCCAATTGGAAAAGCGGATGTGAAGCGTAAAGGTGATGACATTACCGTTATTACTTATGGCCTATGTGTTCATTTTGCCCTGCAAGCAGCTGAAAAATTAGCCAAGGATGGAATTTCTGCACATATCCTTGATCTAAGAACTGTATATCCATTGGATAAAGAAGCTATCATTGAAGCGGCGTCTAAGACGGGTAAGGTTTTACTTGTGACTGAAGATAATAAAGAAGGCAGCATTATTAGTGAAGTATCTGCAATCATTGCTGAAAATTGTTTGTTTGATTTAGATGCTCCAATTATGCGTTTAGCTGGTCCGGATGTCCCAGCAATGCCATATGCACCAACCATGGAGAAGTTCTTTATGGTCAATCCAGAAAAAGTCGAAAAAGCAATGCGTGAGCTTGCGGAATACTAATAGGAGGTTGGAATCTTGGTTATTGAACAGATTAAAATGCCTCAGTTAGGGGAAAGTGTAACCGAAGGAACAATCTCAAAGTGGCTTGTTTCTGTCGGAGATAAAGTTAACAAATACGACCCATTAGCTGAAGTAATGACAGATAAGGTAAATGCAGAAGTTCCTTCTTCTTTCACAGGTACAATTAAAGAGCTAGTTGCGGAAGATGGAGACACACTGGCTGTTGGTGAAATCATTTGTACCATTGAAATTGAGGGCGCTAATGATGTAAAAACGGAAGTAAGTGAGCAAAGTACAGAAGCAGTTGAAAGTGCTCCTGTTTCCGAGCAGACTGATCAAGGAAACAAAGCCCGTTATTCTCCTGCAGTTTTAAAAATTTCTCAAGAGAACGGAATTGATTTAACACAGTTGACAGGCACCGGTGCGGGCGGCAGAATTACGAGAAAAGATCTTTTGAAACTGATTGAATCAGGTAATATCCCTGTGACAGGTGCAAAAGTAGAAGAACCGAAGCAGCCAGCTGCAGCCCAAGAAACGGTACCTGCGGTTGCTGCTCCAAAGCAAGCGGCACCTGCTCCAAGTATTCCAGTTGCAGCAGGCGATATCGAAATACCCGTAACTGGCATCCGAAAAGCAATTGCTGCCAATATGCTCCGAAGTAAGCATGAAGCACCACATGCATGGACCATGATTGAAGTCGATGCAACAAATCTTGTGGAATACCGCAATTCTTTAAAGGATGAGTTCAAAAGGAAAGAAGGCTTCAATCTCACTTTCTTTGCCTTTTTCGTAAAAGCAGTAGCGCAGGCATTAAAGGAATTCCCACAAATCAACTCTATGTGGGCTGGAGATAAGATTATCCAGAAGAAAGACATCAATATATCCATTGCTGTCGCAACCGATGATGCTTTATACGTACCTGTTATTAAGCAAGCAGATGAAAAAACAATTAAAGGGATTGCCCGTGAGATTTCTGAACTTGCTGTAAAAGTAAGAACGAATAAACTTCGTTCAGAAGATATGCAGGGTGGAACCTTTACTGTCAACAATACTGGCTCGTTCGGCTCCGTTCAATCAGCAGGAATTATCAACTACCCGCAGGCAGCAATTCTACAAGTGGAATCCATCGTCAAGCGCCCGGTGGTTATGAACAACAATATGATTGCTGTCAGGGACATGGTAAACCTATGTATGTCACTCGACCACAGAGTATTAGACGGACTCGTTTGCGGACGATTCTTACAGCGAGTGAAAGAAATTCTTGAAAATACATCAAAATCAACAACATCAATCTATTAGTTAAATAACCGCCGCCGATATGGTGGCGGTTATTTTTATTGCTTGCTTTGTCCATCTATCTTAAAATAAAACTAAGTGTAATATATTGAATATTGGTTTAATTTACGAGCTTTAGGAAGGGGGATGTTGTGTTTGGATAACTTTCGAAATCAATCTTTTTCATTAAAGACGAAAGAAGATTGGGAAGCAAAAGCAGAGGAATCTTTAAAGGGGAAAAGTATTGAAACATTAAAAAGCAATACATATGAAAACATAATTTTGGAACCGCTTTATTCCCAGTTAGATGATCGGAAAGCACCAGACTATCCTGGTGGTTCAGATTTTCGTAGAGGCATTTACCCATTAGGATATGTAACAAATGATTGGAAGGTAGCACAGCGAATTTCTTATCATTCGGTTGACGAATTAAAGGAAAAGCTCCTTGGCGGCGTTGAAAAAGGACAAACAGCTCTTTCATTTGAAGTCTCGGAGACACTTTTTGAAACCAAAGAACCTTTAAAGGATGTACTTGGGGATTTACCTTCTACATTCCCATTAGCTGTTAATGGGAGGGGAATGCAATCAGCATTGCTGGCATTATTAGCAGAAGGAGAGGAAAGTGCTAATGTTGTCAAAGGCTATGTTAGCAGCGACCCATTGTCTTTATTTGCAGAGGAAGGCTTCATTGAAGAGGACTTTTTCAAGGGCTGGATGGGAGATATCAAGCTCGCAAATCTAAATCTACCAAATTTACGGACAATATTAGTAAATACCTCAACCTACCACCAAGGTGGAGCAAATGCAGTTCAGGAGCTTGGGATTGCTGCTTCAACGGGTACATTCTATCTTCAGAAGCTGCTTGAAGGCGGAATGAAGCTAGAGGATATTCTTTCGAAAATGATATTTCAATTCTCAATTGGCAGCAATTTCTTTATGGAAATGGCCAAGCTGAGAGCAGCTCGAATTCTCTGGGATAAAATAACCAAAGTATATGGAGCCAAAGCTGAGGACCGGGGAATGCAGATTTCTGCCGAAACATCTACGTTTACCAAGACGGTTTATGATCGCCATGTAAACATTCTTCGTGCAGGAAATGAAGCATTTGCAGCAGTTGTAGGCGGAGTACAATATCTGCATGTAACACCATTTGATGATATTACGGGAAGTTCTCAACAATCTGAACGAATTGCGAGAAACACCCAAAATATTCTGAAGGAAGAAGCTCATCTTCGAACTGTCGTTGATCCTGCTGGAGGCTCTTGGTATGTTGAAACATTGACCACAGAGCTAGCCGAAAAAGCGTGGAAGTATTTCCAGCAGATTGAAGCAAATGGCGGTATGCTGGAAGTATTAAAATCAGGCTGGTTACAAGAAGAAATTTCTTCCGTTCTTACACAAAGAAATCAGGATATTTTTACAAGAAAACAAAGCATTATCGGTACGAATGTTTATTCAAATCTAGCGGAAGAAGCAGTTCCTGTTAAAGAAGATGTCAAGGATTCGTATTTTGCTCAGATTGATTCTAGTGCAATTAAGATAAAGGCAATTAAGAACAACAGATTATCAGAGCCATATGAGGAATTACGTAATAAAAGTAAATATATTGAAAGAAAGACAGGCTCTTCGCCGCAGGTTGGCTTGATTTGTCTCGGGGAGTTAAAACAATACAAACCTAGGTTAGATTTTATGCGGGGTTTCCTCGCAGCAGGCGGATTAAAAGCTGTCGACAGCGGTCCGGTTACTTCATTGGAAACTGTCAAACTATTTATCTCAAGTCAAGAAACTAAGTATTTCTGTTTATGCAGCAGCAATGATCTATACGGTTCCCTAGGATTTGAAATGATTAAAGTACTGCGTATTGAATTCCCAAATCGAATTTTTTATTTAGCGGGATTGCCTGAAAAGGACTTGCAATCACAATGGAAGAATGAAGGCATAAGGCAGTTTATCCATATAAAAAGTAATTGTTTTGAGCTTCTTTCAACCATTCTTTCAGAAATGGAGGTGGGCTTAGATGAGTACACAAAAGCCTGATTTTCAAAGTATTTCTCTGTTTGAAGAGCAAGACTTTATGACAGAAGAGCAGTGGAAGGAACAGGTTGATAAACAAATAGATACTTCTATTGATGATTTACTGTTTGAAACAAATGAGCAAATTCAACTAAAACCACTCTATACCACGGAAGACCGTGAAGGAGTGCAGCATTTAGATGACCTCCCTGGAATACCTCCATTTACTCGCGGGCCATACCCGACGATGTATGTAAATCGGCCATGGACAGTAAGGCAATACGCTGGGTTTTCAACTGCCGAGGAGAGTAATGCATTCTATCGAAGAAATCTAGCCATGGGTCAAAAGGGCTTGTCCGTTGCCTTTGATTTAGCTACACACCGCGGCTATGATTCCGACCATCCGCGCGTCGTTGGCGATGTTGGTAAAGCTGGGGTTGCTATTGATTCTGTATTGGATATGAAGACCCTTTTTGATGGTATTCCGTTAGATCAGATGTCAGTTTCCATGACGATGAACGGTGCTGTTCTGCCAATCCTAGCCTTTTTCATCGTTACGGCGGAGGAACAAGGAGTCACACAGGACAAGCTGTCTGGAACGATTCAAAATGATATTTTAAAAGAATATATGGTCCGAAACACATATATCTATCCGCCTGAGATGTCGATGAAAATCATTGCTGATATCTTCGAGTATACTTCTAAATATATGCCGAAGTTTAATAGTATTAGTATTTCTGGCTATCATATGCAGGAGGCGGGTGCTCCTGCTGATTTGGAATTAGCTTACACGCTGGCAGATGGATTGGAGTATGTACGCACAGGGCTCAAGGCTGGAATTGATGTTGATAAATTTGCACCACGGTTGTCCTTTTTCTGGGCGGTGGGCATGAATTATTTTATGGAAGTAGCGAAAATGCGGGGTGCTCGTTTAATCTGGGCAAAAATGATGAAATCATTCGAACCTAAAAACGAGAAATCTATGGCCCTCAGAACACATTCCCAAACATCAGGATGGAGTTTAACGGAGCAAGACCCTTTTAATAATGTAATGCGGACCTTGCTTGAAGCACATGCTGCCGCTATGGGGCATACACAATCACTCCATACTAATGCTTTGGATGAAGCAATCGCACTGCCAACAGATTTCTCAGCTCGTATTGCCCGAAATACACAATTATTTTTACAAGAAGAAACAAGTATTACCAAAGTTATTGATCCATGGGCAGGTTCCTATTATGTTGAAAAGCTTACAGATGAATTAGTAAAAAGAGCTTGGACACATATTGAAGAAATAGAAAATCTCGGCGGTATGGCAAAGGCAATCGAAACTGGTCTTCCAAAAATGAGAATTGAAGAAGCGGCAGCAAGAAGGCAAGCACAAATTGATTCCGGGAAAGAAACCATAATCGGCGTTAATCGCTACCGACTGAAAAAAGAAGAAGCAATTGATATATTGGATATTGATAATACAGCAGTTCGTTTAAAGCAAATTGAGAAATTAGCGAACTTAAAGTCAGGCCGTGATGAATCAAGGGTAGCAGAAGCTTTAGCCTCTTTAACAAAGGGAGCCGAAACAGGTGAAAGCAACCTGTTGGAGCTAGCAGTTCAAGCAGCAAGAGTTCGGGCAACCTTAGGTGAAATTTCCGATGCGATTGAGAAAGTCTCCAGTAGACATAAAGCGGTTATTCGTTCTATTAGCGGCGTATATAGTAAAGCATATACGAACGAAGAAGAGATATCTGAAGTAAAACAGATGACGGACGACTTCCTTGAGAATGAAGGCAGAAGACCGAGAATTCTCATTGCCAAAATGGGGCAGGACGGTCATGACCGTGGTGCGAAAATTATAGCAACTGCCTTTGCAGACTTAGGATTTGATGTGGATATTGGTCCATTATTCCAAACTCCAGAAGAAACGGCCATTCAGGCGGTTGAAAATGATGTGCATGTCATTGGAATGAGTTCACTGGCTGCAGGTCACAAGACGTTATTGCCGCAGCTTGCACAGGAGTTAAAAAAGCTTGGACGTGAGGATATTCTACTTGTAATCGGCGGGGTTATCCCAGCTCAGGATTATCAATTTTTATATGATAATGGAGCTTGTGCCATCTTCGGTCCAGGGACCATAATCCCAGTTGCTGCACAAAAGGTAATCAAGGAAATTTATAAACAGCTTGGTTATGAGGAAGTGTCACAATAAATGTCTGAGGATATGAAACCGGAATGGACCAATCCGAATGAACCGGAAAAATTCTCAACCGTAATCAAAAAGGGACAAGAGGTAGATGGTCAGTCCGTTGCCATCGAAAAAAACATCGTCTATCGTAAACGTCAATCAAACGACCCTTCGGTTGAAGAGTTAGTTGAAGGTGTACTGTCAGGGAATAGAGGGCAGCTGGCTCGGGCGATAACTCTGATTGAAAGTAATGCAGAGCAGCATTTTTATAAGGCACAGGAGCTTTTGCAAAGGCTCCTGTCTCACAGTGGGGAGTCAATCCGAATAGGAATTACTGGTGTCCCTGGTGCTGGGAAGAGTACGTTTATTGAGAATTTTGGCACTTACCTTTGTGACCTTGGTTTAAGGGTCGCTGTACTGGCGATTGACCCCAGCTCTAGTCTTTCAGGCGGGAGTATTCTTGGTGATAAAACAAGAATGGAGCAGTTATCGCGGAATCCTAGGGCGTTTATTCGGCCCTCGCCAACAGCAGGAAAATTGGGCGGGGTACATCGGAAAACCAGAGAAGCGATGCTGATTTGCGAAGCAGCAGGTTTTGATGTGATTTTAATTGAAACCGTCGGTGTGGGTCAAAGTGAAGTAATCATACGCGACATGGTTGATTTTTTCATGCTCCTTGTCCTGACAGGTGCTGGTGATGAATTGCAAGGAATGAAGAAAGGGATTATGGAGTTAGCAGATGCTGTCCTTGTTCATAAAGCAGACGGAGCGAATAAAGAAAAAGCGGAGCAGACGAGAAATGAGTATAGCCGTATCCTGCATTTTCTTCAGCCAGCTACCAAGGGATGGGCGTCTAAGGCATATACCTGCTCTTCATTTACCGGTGAAGGGATTAAAGAGGTTTGGGAAGTCATAAAGGATTTTGAGGAGAAGGGAAAGTCGCGGGGAGTGTTTGCAGAAAGGCGAAAAGGACAACAGCGTGATTGGATTTATTCATTGATATCCGATCAACTGCATTATAGCTTCTTTCACCATCCCGAAGTTAAACTCAAATTACCTCAGCTTGAAAATGAAGTAATGGCTGGAGAAAAAACAGCTGCAACTGCAGTAGAACTTCTATTCCATGCATTCTTATCAAAAAAATGTAATGACTGTTAATTGTTGACAGTTATCTTTTTAGAAAAATAAACTCTTTCGTTTGGAAAAAACACATTTTTACTGTTATCATATAGTTATATCGACATAAATTAGGAGTGAAAAGTATGAGCATGGATTTCAATTTTTTCATGAATGATGTTGTGACTCAAGCACGTCAAGAGATCACCGCAGCTGGTTATAAAGAACTTAAGACACCTGAAGAGGTTGAAGAAGCTCTTGAACAAAAAGGTACTACCTTAGTAATGATTAATTCTGTATGTGGCTGTGCAGGCGGTATTGCACGTCCAGCAGCAGCTCATGCCCTTCATTATGATAAACGTCCAGACAATCTTGTTACTGTATTTGCAGGTCAGGATAAAGAAGCAACAGAAAAAGCACGCAGTTATTTTACAGGCTACCCACCATCCTCTCCATCATTTGCTCTATTAAAAGATGGAGAAATTGTTTCAATGGTTGAGAGACACCAAATTGAAGGCTACGATCCAGCAACAGTAGTAGCAAGACTACAAAAAGAATTCGAAGAAAACTGCGAAGAACTATAAATTGCAATATGAAGGGCTAATTCCTTAACCGGGAGTTAGTTCTTTTTTTTTATATTATAAAAGTAATAATAAATTTTTATAAATATACTTGCATAATGATTTTATCATGTGTTAAAATTCATTACGTTGCATAAATATTAAACCTTAACTCTATAAAGTTAGTAAAAGTAGTTTAAAATTTTAATTTTAGTATTCAGAAAATTATAGGAGGAAAACAAATGAAAAAGGTAATTGGTTTATTCTTAATAATGATTTTAGCTGTTGGTGTACTGGCAGGCTGTGGAGAAGATAAAGATTCTAAAGCAGGTGACAAAAAGACATTGGTGATGGCAACCTCTGCTGATTATGCACCGTTTGAGTATATTGAGTCAGATAAAAGTGACGAAATTATTGGTTTTGATGTTGATTTAGCGAAAGCAATTGCTGGCAAACTTGGTTATGAAGTTGAAGTAAAAGATATGGATTTCGGCGGTTTAATCCAGTCACTTAAATCTGGACAAGCTGACTTTGTACTAGCGGGAATGACTCCAACCGAAAAAAGAAAGAAAAACGTTGATTTCAGTGATATCTACTATACAGCACAACACATGGTTATCTCTAAAAAAGACAGTGGTATTTCAACAGTAGAAGATTTAGAAGGTAAAACAGTTGGTGTTCAGTTAGGTTCTATTCAAGAGGGTAAAGCAGACGAAATTAATGAAACTGTTGCAATAAAAGTTGAGAATCGTAACCGTATCCCAGAACTTATTCAAGAATTGAAAGCTGGCCGTTTTGACGCAATTATTATTGAAGACACAGTGGCTAAAGGATACCTTGATAAAGAAGCGGATTTAACTAGCTACACAATCAGCGATGACCCAGAGGAAGCAGGATCTGCGATTGCATTTCCAAAGGACAGTGCTTTAACGAAAGAATTTAACAAAGAGCTTCAAGAAATGAAAGATAATGGCGAGCTGCAAGAATTGATTGTTAAGTGGTTTGGTGGGGAAAACTAATTTTACAACCAAGACGTTCAGAAAGTCTTCTGAACGTCTTACTAATTTCATTACATAGAGAGGACGGCAGATGAATGAACTTAGATTTCGCACAATTCATTCCTTCAATGCCATACATTTTAAAGGGAATATTTGTTACCCTTAAAATTGTCATTCTGGCAGGGATAATAGGCTTTATTTTAGGCATTATCCTTTCTTTATTTAAAATTAGCAAATATAAATTTCTAGGCTGGTTTGCTGACGCCTACACCTCGATTTTCCGAGGGACTCCGCTCGTACTACAGCTGATGTTGATTTATTATGGTTCGCCACAATTAATTGGCTATCAAATTGAACCTTATACAGCTGCGATACTATCCTTTGCTCTTAATTCAGGTGCTTATATATCTGAGATTATTAGAGCAGGAATTCAGGCAATTGATAAAGGTCAGCAGGAAGCCGCAATGGCTCTTGGTGTTCCATACTCGAAAATGATGTGGGATATCATTCTCCCGCAGGCTCTTAAAAATATTCTGCCTGCATTAATGAATGAATTTATTACATTAACGAAGGAATCAGCGATTGTTACTACAATTGGTGTAATGGATATCATGCGCCGTTCCTATCAAGTTGGGGCCGAAAATTATTCATTTTTCGAACCACTTTTAATAGCTGGACTTATTTATTACTTAATGGTCGTGACCTTGACATTCCTTGGAAAAGTGGTTGAAAGGAGAATGAGACGCAGTGATTAAGGTTGAAGATTTGCATAAAAATTATGGAAAGCTCGAAGTTCTAAAGGGAATAACCACTACAATTGAGGCAGGAGAAGTGGTTGCCATTATTGGACCATCCGGTTCAGGAAAGTCTACCTTCCTTCGCTGTATGAATCTACTTGAAAACCCAACAAGTGGTAAAATATTTGTCGGCGGCCAGGATGTTACGGATAAAAAGACTAATATTATGAAGGTACGACAAAACGTTGGAATGGTTTTTCAACATTTTCATTTATTCCCACACAAGACTGTTTTGCAGAATCTAACGTATGCGCCGATTAAGGTAAAAGGGTTAGCAAAGGCTGAAGCAGATAAAATAGCCTTTGATTTGTTAGATAGAGTAGGATTAAAGGAAAAAGCAAATGAATATCCAACAAGATTATCTGGGGGCCAAAAGCAGCGTGTTGCGATTGCAAGAGCATTAGCCATGGAGCCGGACGTTATGCTTTTTGATGAACCGACCTCAGCGCTTGACCCAGAAATGGTAAAAGAAGTTCTTGATGTAATGAAATCCCTTGCTCATACTGGAATGACAATGGCGATTGTAACCCATGAAATGGGTTTTGCCCGTGAAGTGGCGGATCGAGTCCTTTTCCTAGACGGTGGAGTATTAGTCGAAGATGCAAAACCGCAGGAATTTTTTACAAATCCAAAGAGCAAGCGTGCACAAGATTTCTTGCAAAAAATGCTCTAATAAGGATAAGCTAAAGATGGTCTATATGGATCATCTTTTTTTCTTTGAGGAGACATAGTATGAAATTTCGTATTGGATATCGGACAATAAAAACGGCATTAGGAACAGCTATCTCTATTTTACTTGCTCAGCAGTTGGGCTTAGATAACTTTGCCTCAGCGGGAATCTTAACTATTTTGTGCATTAAGGTAACGAAAAGAAAATCAGTACGTGCTTCTTGGGATCGATTTTTAGCTTGTGTGTTAGCAATGGCATTTTCAAGTCTATTTTTTGAGGTTATAGGATACCATCCAATCGTAATTGGAATTATGCTATTATTCTTTATCCCCACTGTTGTCATGTTCAAAGCAAACGATGGAATTGTTACGAGTAGTGTCATTATTTTACATATCTATATGGCTAACAATTTATCTGTAAATCTTTTTATTAATGAGCTTGCTGTCATTATTATTGGAATTGGAGTAGCACTCATTATTAATCTTTATATGCCTAGTGCAGATAATAGATTAAAACACTATCAGTTGAAATTAGAGGATAATTTTAAAGTCATTTTTTCTGAAATGGTCAAATTTTTAAGAACAGGGGAAAGTGATTGGTCAGGACAAGAAATTACGGGAACAGCTAAATTACTTGAAGAAGCAAAATCATTTGCCTTTCGAGATGTGGAAAACCACTTTTTAAGGGATGAAAATGACTATTTTCATTATTTTAAAATGAGAGAAAAGCAATTTGAAATTATTGAACGGGTTTTACCGATTGTTACTTCCCTAACAGTTACCGTGCCCCAAGGGAAAATGATTGCTGAATTTTTGGAAGAACTGTCCAATAATATACAGCCAGGAAATACTGCTCATATTTATCTTGAAAAATTAAAAGTGATGAAAAAGGAATTTGAAGAAATGGCGCTCCCAAAAACAAGAGAAGAATTTGAAGTACGTGCTGCACTCTTGCAGTTAGTGAAAGAAATGAATGAATACTTAATCATTAAAAGTTCCTTTAAGACATCAAAATTGAATAAATCGAGGAAACTGGAAGCAAACTAATGAAAAAATGGCAGGTGGATTTTTATGATAAAGATACTATCGCCAATCCTGTTTGCTTTTTTTATTTCTCCTCTTTGGCCGCTGGGTCCAAATCCACTCCCTGGAGATCCTTTTGTTATTGTCAATAAAACAACGAATGAATTGGCTTTCATTGATGATAATAGGGTCCAAACCGTTGTGAGCGTTGGAACTGGAAAAACCAAGGATTTAACTCCAGAAGGACTATTTACGATAACCATAAAAGCACAAGACCCTTATTATCGCCGGAAGGATATCCCCGGTGGAGATCCTAACAATCCCCTTGGTTCTAGATGGATTGGCTTTGATGCGCAAGGTACAGATGGGCGGATTTACGGAATTCATGGAACCAATCAGCCTGCCTCCATCGGCAGGTATGTTTCACAAGGATGCATTCGTACACAGAATGAAGTCATTTCCTCCTTGTATCCTTTAATTCCATTAGGAACGAAAATCTTAGTCACTTCAACGAATAAGACATTTACACAGCTAGCAATAGAAAATGGAGCCATAGATAAATAGTAAAAGGGACTGTTCTTTGCGAACAGTCCCTTATCTATGTTTTTTTATTAAATAAATTGAGCAATTCCGATTAGAAGAGTTGAGGCTAACATAGCGATTAACATTAAGTAAACAACGATTTTTCTTGTTCTTTTCTTTGACAAAGTGGGTGCCCCCTTTATATTAAATACCTTTATTACTATTTTACAGGGAAAATCCCATTTGAACAATGGAACAACATCTCAATTTGGGAAGGAATTATGAATTTTTTAGCGAATAAGGTAATTGTCGAAACTATTATAATATTGGAAAATAGAGGGGTATAAATGATTAAAAAAGTGGACCATATTGGAATTGCTGTTCGAACGCTCGAGACTACACTTCCTTTTTACACAGATGTACTTAATTTGCCATTACTAGGGATTGAAGAAGTAGAGAGCCAAAAGGTTAGAGTTGCGTTTCTAAAGGCCGGAGAAACCAAACTTGAGCTTCTTGAGCCTACTTCAGAAGAAAGCACCATTGCCAAATTTATTGAAAATCGCGGTGAGGGGATACACCATGTAGCCCTTGGCGTTGATTCAATTGAAAAAAGAATTAAAGAAATGAATGAAAAAGGAATTAGGATGATTGATAAGGAGCCAAGAATCGGTGCAGGAGGGGCTCACATTGCTTTTATGCATCCAAAGTCAACATCAGGTGTTTTAGTCGAGCTATGCGAAAAGAAGGGATGAGGGTATATGATAGACATCTATGAAAAAATTAATGAATTGTATGATAAACGCCGGGAAGTAGAGCTTGGCGGCGGTGATGAGAGAATTGATAAACAACATGAAAAGGGGAAATTAACCGCAAGAGAAAGAATAGAGCTTTTAGTAGATAAAGGGTCTTTCGTAGAATTAAGTCCATTTATCGAGCACAGAACCAATGACTTTGGTTTGGATGAGCAAAAAGGACCTGGTGACGGTGTTGTTACGGGTTATGGGAAAGTAAATGGCCGGCCCATCTACTTATTTTCACAAGATTTTACTGTATTTGGCGGTGCACTTGGGGAAATGCATGCCAAAAAAATAGCAAATGTTATGGATTTAGCTGCTAAAAATGGTACTCCGTTTGTCGGGTTAAATGACTCTGGTGGTGCACGAATCCAAGAAGGTGTTGTTTCACTGGATGGTTACGGACATATTTTTTATCGAAATGCGATTTATTCAGGGGTCATTCCGCAAATATCCGTTATAATGGGTCCTTGTGCCGGTGGAGCTGTCTATTCACCTGCTATTACCGACTTTGTTTTTATGGTTGAAAAAACAAGTCAAATGTTTATTACAGGTCCAAAAGTAATTGAAACGGTAACGGGGGAGAAAATTTCTGCAGAGGACCTTGGAGGAGCACATGTTCACAATAGTATTAGTGGAAATGCTCATTTTGAATCTCCTTCTGAGCAGGAAGTTTTAGAAGAGGTTCGTAACCTTCTAAGCTATCTGCCGCAAAATAATGAAGAAAAACCACCAAGACTAGAAGTTGAAGAGGAAAATGATTATCGACCAGACTTAACAGACGTTATTCCATTCGACGCTATCCGACCATATGATGTCCGCAAGGTAATTGAACAGGTATGTGATTCAGACTCCTTTATGGAAATTCAAAAAAACTTTGCGAAAAATATTGTCGTTGGTTTTGCTCGAATTAAAGGTGAGACCGTAGGGCTTGTTTGCAACCAGCC
This sequence comes from Neobacillus niacini, assembly GCF_023715415.1. Lineage (GTDB taxonomy): Bacteria > Bacillota > Bacilli > Bacillales > Cytobacillaceae > Neobacillus > Neobacillus niacini_C. The sequence continues at coordinate 413,587 of NZ_JAMBOB010000006.1, read as the reverse complement.
AAAAGTAATGGCGGGCGGACTTGATATTAATTCATCCGATAAAGCTGCAAGATTTATTCGTACCTGTGATTCGTTTAATATCCCGATTATTACATTTGAGGATGTAACAGGTTTCTTTCCAGGAGTTAAGCAGGAGCATGGTGGGATTATTCGCCATGGTGCGAAAATCCTATATGCCTATTCAGAGGCAACGGTTCCAAAACTGACGGTTATTTTAAGAAAAGCTTACGGAGGGGCGTATGTAGCACTTAATAGTAAGTCGATTGGAGCAGATTTAGTCTATGCCTGGCCAAATGCTGAAATTGCGGTAATGGGTCCACAGGGTGCTGCCAATATCATTTTTGCGAAAGAAATCCAAAATAGTGATAATCCCGAACTAGTAAGGCAGCAAAAGATTGAAGAATACCGTGAAAAGTTTGCAAATCCATATGTTGCGGCCAGCAGAGGGATGGTCGATGATGTCATTGACCCTAGGGAAACGAGAATTAAAATTATCCAAGCATTAGAAATGCTTCGAAATAAAAAAGAATCTAGACCTTTCAAGAAACACGGAAATATTCCACTTTAAAGCAATCATTTGAAGACCGATTTATGAAGGAGTATACTCTAGAAGTGAGTACATAAAACGGAGGGTTTTTTAGATGATTAATCAAGAACGTCTTTTGAATGAATTTTTAGAGCTTGTCCAAATTGATTCAGAAACAAAATTCGAAACAGAAATTGCGAAAGTGCTTAAACAAAAGTTTAGCGATTTAGGACTTGATGTGTTTGAAGACGATACAACGGCCGTAACAGGTCACGGAGCGGGGAACTTGGTTTGTACCCTTGCCGCGACTAAAGACGGCGTAGACCCTATTTATTTCACTTCTCACATGGATACAGTCGTTCCGGCACGAGGAGTTAAGCCATCCATTAAAGACGGCTATGTGGTTACGGATGGAACAACGATTTTAGGGGCAGATGATAAAACTGGCCTTTCCGTTATGCTTGAAACCATTCGAGTCTTAAAGGAACAAAATATTCCTCATGGACAAATCCAATTTGTCATTACTGTTGGTGAAGAATCTGGACTTGTAGGTGCGAAAGCGCTAGATTCCTCTCTTTTAAAGGCAAAATATGGCTATGCATTAGACAGTGATGGTTTAGTAGGAAATATCGTGGTTGCAGCTCCGACTCAAGCTAAAATAAAAGCAGTTATTTACGGAAAAACTGCACATGCGGGTGTTGCTCCAGAAAAAGGAGTTTCTGCGATTACGATTGCTGCGAAATCGATTTCAAGAATGCCATTAGGCAGAATTGACTCTGAAACCACAGCAAACATCGGTCGATTTGAAGGGGGCACACAAACGAATATCGTTTGTGACCGTGTGGACATTCTAGCAGAAGCCCGTTCACTCATTGCTGAAAAAATGGAAGCACAAGCTGCAAAAATGAAAGAAGCTTTTGAAACCGTAGCTGCTGAAATGGGTGGAAGAGCAGAAGTTAACGTTGAGGTTATGTATCCAGGATTTAAATTTGGTGCAGGCGACCAAGTAGTTGAAATCGCTCGGAAAGCGGCAGCGAAAATTGGCCGCAGCTGTGAATTACAGCATAGTGGCGGCGGAAGCGATGCCAACGTCATTGCGGGATTTAACATTCCAACAGTTAATCTTGCAGTAGGTTATGAAGATATTCATACCACGAATGAACGTATGCCGATTGAAGAATTATACAAGCTGGCAGAAATGACGATTGCGATTATCGAAGAAGTTTCTAATCAATAATCATATTACGAGGAGAGCCTACTGGTTCTCCTTTTGCTATACTGGAGCTAGCAAAGTTTAGGGAGAAGTGTCTGCCGTGATGAAGGAAATGTATCCGAAAAAGGGTAGAGTCATACTACATGTTGATATGAATAGTTTTTATGCATCGGTGGAGATGGCCTATGACCCTGAACTAAAGGGTAAGCCCGTTGCGATTGCCGGAAATGTAGAGGAACGCCGGGGAATCATTATTACCTGCAGCTATGAAGCTAGAAAATTTGGGGTCAAGACGACCATGCCACTATGGGAAGCAAAGAAGCTCTGTCCTCAGTTAATTATAAGAAAGCCTAATTTTGACCGTTACCGGACGGCGTCTATCGCCATGTTTGAGATTCTTAGGAATTATACCGATCTGGTCGAACCCGTTTCCATTGATGAGGGGTATCTAGATATAACGGATTCCTTTGATCTCGGCAGCCCAATTGAAATCGCCAAAAATATTCAAAAAAGAGTTCTTGAACAGCTGGATTTACCCTGCAGCATTGGAATTGCCCCTAATAAATTTTTGGCAAAGACAGCTTCTGATATGAAAAAACCAATGGGCATAACCATTCTTCGCAAGCGTGATATCCCTTCTGTTTTGTGGCCGTTAAATACAGGCGAGATGCATGGTGTTGGTAAAAAGACTGCCGAAAAGTTAACGACCATTGGCATTCATACCATAGGGGAGTTAGCTGCTGGCAATGAAATACAGTTGAAATCACTGCTTGGCATTAATGGTATCCGCATAAAGGAAAGGGCAAATGGCATCGATAATAGAGCAGTAGATCCTGAAGCGGTTTCTGATTTCAAAAGTATGGGGAACTCAACGACGCTGCCTAAAGATACGAGTAACCAACAAGAGTTATTTCGTGTATTGGAATTGTTGGCTGAAACCGTTTCCGTAAGATTAAAACGTAAAAATGTATTTGCAACGACCATCGGGATTACTATTCGTTTCAAAGATAGAAAAACAATCACTCGAAGTAAAAAACTTTCCAATCCCATTCATCAAAAAGAAGAGATTGCATCGATTGCAAAGCAGCTTTTCCTCAAGCATTGGAATGGAAATGCTGTCCGGTTATTAGGGATAACAAGTTACGATTTAGTCGAACAAGACCTTGCCTTCAAACAACTCGATTTATTTTCATTTGAAAAGGACGCAAAAAAAGAGCCGTTACTTAAAACACTTTCCACGTTACGTGATAAATATGGGAAAAATATCATTGAAAATGCCGGAGCACGAAAAATCAACAATGCACATAATGTTGGAACTGGAACAAGCTTTAATAAAGATTTTCTTCGTTCTTTCCCTCAAAAAAGGAAGGAAGAAGAGTAAAAGCTCCGCCATTGTATTTTTAAACAATGCGGAGCTTTTTGTATTACTTGCAAATATCTACATCTAAATCTGTTACTGGCCACCAGAAAAATCCGTCTTTTTCTAACAACTCGTCAGCAGCTTTCGGCCCCATCGAACCAGATTCATAATTTGGATAGTCTTCTGCTTTCGTTTTTTCCCATACTTCAGAAATATTATCGACAAAGGCCCAAGAGTAGGCGACTTCATCCCAGTGTGTAAAGTTGGTTGCATCACCGCGCATGCAATCATAAAGGAGTTTTTCATACCCTTCAGGAGTGTTCATTGCATGAATGCCTGTATTAGCAAAACTTAGTTTGACCTCCTGGGCATCTAGATGTCCACCCGCTTTTTTAGCGTTGAGATGCAGGGTAATTCCTTCCTCAGGCTGGATATGAATGACTAGCAGATTCGGGTTCAAAAGTTTCTCTGGCTGATAATAGAGGTTCATCGGAATGTCTTTAAATTGAACAACGATCTTGGTTGATTTGGTTGTCATTCTTTTTCCAGTTCGGATGTAAAAAGGTACACCTGCCCATCGGAAATTATCAATCATAATCTTCCCGGCCACGAAGGTTTCAGTGTTGGACTCCTTGTCCACCATTGTTTCTGCACGGTATTCAGGAACCTGCTGATCTTCGACCAAACCTGCCCCATATTGTCCGCGAACAAAATATTTATTAATTTTTTCCTCTTTGATCATTCTTAATGAACGGAACACTCGTACCTTCTCAGAACGAACCTCATCTGTTGTCAATTTAATCGGGGGTTCCATAGCAAGCAGTGCCACCATCTGCATAATATGGTTTTGAACCATATCTCTGAGTGCTCCACTTGTCTCATAATAACGGCCTCGTTCTTCTACACCTAGGACCTCGCTTGAGGTAATTTGAATATTAGAGATATAACGGTTATTCCATAAAGGCTCAAAAATGGCATTGGCAAAACGAATCACTTCAATATTTCTTACCATTTCTTTTCCTAAATAGTGATCAATTCGGTATACTTCACTTTCTGAAAAAGCATTACGAATCTGTTTGTTTAACAATTTTGCTGATTCTAAATCATGCCCAAACGGTTTCTCAATGACAAGTCTTTTGTAGCCTTTTACATCGGTCAATCCATCCGATTTTAAATGTAAGGCGATTGGACCAAAAAATTCAGGCGCCATCGCAAGATAGAAAATCCGATTTCCTTCTAACTCGTATTTCTCATCAATTTGCTCTGCTAAACTATTTAGAGCTAAATAGGAGCTTGAATCTGATACATCATGTGACTGATAATAAAAATGAGACGCAAACTCATCGATATTATCCTTTTTTCCTAGAGCGGTTAAAACAGAATCCTTCACAGAATTTTGAAAATCTTCAGTAGACAATGGTCTCCTGGCCACGCCAATGACCGCAAATTTATCTAGCTTTCCTTTTTGAAACAAGCGGTAAAGGGAGGGAAAGAGCTTTCGAATAGCTAAATCTCCTGTTGCACCAAATATCATGATTAATGAAGTCATATTTCTAGATTGTTCCACTGTAATTACCTCTCCTTATATGTATTCAACTTAGATTTAGCAAAAAACCTCTGAAGCATGTATTAAAATCTAAATCCCTTTTAAAGAGAATAACACGGAGATAGGGCATTTGTGCAAGTGATATGCTATAGTATTTATAACTTTATTCGACAAGGAGCGGTAATATTGGACATATTTTTTTTAGGAACGGGTGCCGGTATACCGGCCAAGCTTCGAAATGTTACTTCTATTGCCTTAAAATTACTCGAAGAACGAGGATCGATTTGGCTGTTCGATGCGGGTGAAGCGACACAGCATCAAATCTTACATACATCGATAAAACCACGCAGAATAGAAAAAATCTTTATTACCCACCTTCATGGCGACCATATCTATGGTCTTCCTGGGTTGTTAGCGAGCCGGTCTTTTCAAGGCGGAGAATCAGAAGTGATTGTTTATGGACCAAAAGGACTGAAAGAATATATAACGACAAGCCTTTCAGTCAGCCAAACTTATTTAAAATACCCACTAAAGATTGTAGAAATAGATGAAGGGGTTATTTTTGAAGATGACCAGTTTATCGTGGATGCACGACTTTTAGATCATGGCATTCCTTCATACGGGTATCGGATTGTTGAGAAGGACAGGCCAGGAACACTTTTAGCGGATAAGCTTGTCGAGGCCGGAGTACAGCCCGGACCTGTTTTTAGGAAAATTAAAGAAGGAGAAACGGTTATGCTTGATGATGGAACAGTCATCGTCCCTTCTGATTTTCTAGGTCCGGATCAAAAGGGACGTATTGTTACCATTCTTGGCGATACAAGATTCTGCGAAAGTGCTATTGGATTAGCAAGGGATGCGGATTTATTAATTCATGAAGCAACCTTTTCAAAAGGGGAAGAAAAACTTGCCTTCGATTATTTCCACTCAACTACTCATCAGGCTGCGGAAGTGGCAAAACTCGCTGGCAGTAAACAGCTGTGTTTGACACATATCAGTTCACGTTACGACCGGCAAGCCTGGCAAGAACTAGTTGTGGAAGCCCAAGAGATTTTTGCAAATACAGACATTGCCGAAGACTTTAAAGAGATAAACATTCCAAATCAATAAAAATCATCAGCTTTACATCAATATATCATCAAAGGTTATAATTCCAGCAAAAAAAGACGGCGATTTCAAATCGCCGTCTTTTTTACTTGCTATTCCCATCCACGCTCATATTGTATAGGTCCTTCTATAGTTACACCGAGCTCCTTAGCTGCTGTTCTTGGCCAGTACGGATCACGTAATAATTCTCGAGCCAAAAATACTAAATCAGCACGCTCATTTTGAAGAATTTCCTCTGCTTGAATACCTGTTGTAATTAAGCCCACCGCTCCTGTAGAAATCTCGGCACCATTTCTAATGGTTTCTGAGAATGGAACTTGGTACCCAGGATAGATATTAAACGGTGGTGCAGGTACAATTCCCCCTGAACTGACATCAATTAAATCTACGCCTTGTTCCTTCATCCATTGACTGAAAAATACGTAATCTAGCGGTGTTAATCCCTCTTCATGATATTCATGAGCAGAAACACGCACAAACAGCACACCGTTCCAGACGGTCTTGATCGCATCAATAATTTCACGAAGGAATCGATAACGATTTTCTGCAGATCCGCCGTATTCATCGGTTCTTTTGTTTGATAGCGGGGAGAGGAACTCATTAATCAAATAGCCGTGCGCACCATGTATTTCAATAACATCGAAACCAGCTTTAGCTGCCCGTTCAGCAGCCTTTTTAAATGCTACGATGGTTTCAGCTATATCTTCTTTGGTCATTTCTTTAGGAGTTTTCATCTTTTCATTAAAAGCTAAGGCAGAAGGGGCGAGGATTTCACCTTCTAGGTTTGCCTTTCTACCCGCATGAGCAAGCTGGATTCCCGTTTTAGCTCCATGTTCCTTCATCAAGCCGATGAGTTCTGTAAAGCCTGTTATGTGGTCGTCACTCCAAATTCCTAAATCCCTAGGTGAAATCCTGCCCTGTGGGGTGACCGCAGTGGCTTCAACGATTATTAATCCAACTTGACCAACAGCTCGGCTTGTATAGTGCGTGCGGTGCCAGTTCTGAATATGGCCATCTTCGTTATGACTTGAATACATACACATCGGCGCCATAACAATTCGATTTTTAAAAGTAACATCTTTAATTGTATAAGGGGAATATAATTTTGCTGACATTATGAACCTCCTATTGAAAGTAATTTTATATGTATAGACTTTATTTAGAGTGACCGAGACCTGTTCTAAAAAAGAGCTTTGGGCCACTCTGGATGCCCTAGAGTGACCCAAAACATATCTTCGGAAACTTTCGGTCACTATACTAAAGTCAATTCTAGTATATCAAACGAATTCTCATTTATTAATAATTGTGCTTTACTCCTTCTCCCTTAACTCACTTAATTTATATATAGTACCTCTCCACATGATACCGCCGCGTTTATAGGTGAGCCAGCTGGCACGGATGATTGAATAGATAAAGAGTAAAGCAGTCACTGGCAGGACAAGAAACATAACAGGTGAAAATACCGTCATTTTTTTGATCACCAGCACATAATGAATCCCACTTAATACAATATTTCCTAAACTTAATAAGGCGACGATTTTATCGGAAGAAAATAGCGTGATAAATGGAAGAACATTGGTAATAAAGACTCCGAATATCGCAAATAGCACCATGCTTATCCGGTAATGTAATCCGGCAAATGTATTTTTTTCGAGTCCAATAAAAGCTTCCCGCAAACTACCGTACCATTCTACTTCAATCAGCTTAAGTGCGGTGACAATCCTTTGACGGTATCCAGCCTGCTTCATCCTCATACCAAGCTGTAAATCATCATCTGGACGCATTTTCACTCTCTCATGTGTACCAAAGCTTTCATAAGCTTTCTTCGAAATTAGGTTAAAAGCACCAATTCCAGTTCCAATTTTGGACTTTGGATTATTTGCAGCCCAAGGTCGTTTAAAATAGGAAAATCCAAATAGGAAAAAGGCGACAAATGATTTTAGCCAAAACTTCTTCGCACTTAAGTTGGGTGCAGCCGTTAAATGATCCAGCCCATGCCGTTCAAAATAATGCAATGCCTTTGCAAATGCCTCTTTTTCAAATTTCACGTCTGCATCAGTAAACAATAGCCATTTTCCGGAGGCCTGAAGGAACCCTCTATATAGGGCATTGTTTTTTCCAAGCCAGCCCTCCGGCAATTCTTCTATATGAATAACCGTAATCCGCGGATCTTCCTGCTGCAGCTCATCCATTAAAAGTCCTGTGGAATCTGTTGACCGATCATCGACGAGTATCCACTCAACGTTTTTGTAAGTTTGCTCTAATTGACTGAGGATACTAGATTTTATTTGCCCGGCTTCATTGCGGGCCGCAACAATCACCGACAATAAAGGTCCATTCTCCAAGCTTTTTTCTGCTTCTAACGCCTCTATTTTACGTAAACCTATTAATCCGTCGATGAGAAAAATTGTCCAGACCAGGATACCCATTGAAAATAATATTGTTAGCATCTTGCAACACTTCCTAGCCTTTTTACCCTAGTTTAAATCAATGGAGATAAATTAGGAAGTTGGTTCGGTAACTTCTAGCTGTTCACGTAATGCAGCGCCCATTTTTTTTGATTGCGCCGTTGCAGCCTTAATACAAGAAATAAACGCTTGCTGAACTTGATGTTCTTCAAGCACCTTAACCCCGGCCTCTGTGGTACCGCCTGGACTTGTTACATCCCTTCGTAACTGCTCTGATGATTTTGTCGAATTTTTCACCATCTCTGCCGCTCCAATTAGCGTTTGTACGATTAATTCACTCGCCATTTCCTTATCGAGTCCAACCTCTACGGCACTTTTTTCCATCGCTTCAATCAGGTAATAAATATAAGCAGGACCGCTGCCAGAAAGTCCTGTTACAGCGTCTAGCTGTTCTTCTTCAACAAAAGTAGTTAAGCCGACCGTTCCAAAAAGATTTTTCATTAATTCAATTTGATGAGGGGTAACCCGTTCATTTACAGCAACTGCAGTAGCTGATTTACCAACGGCTGCGGATGTATTTGGCATTGCTCGAACGATGGCAATTGGTAATCTTGCCAATGTTTCAATCGTACTCATTGAGACTCCAGCTAAAACTGAAACCACCAGCATTTGTTCAGTCAGATATTCACGTATAGATTGAATGGCCGTTGCGGCATCCTTAGGCTTCATCGATAATATCACGATGTCAGCTCCTGCAAACAATTCGTTTAAATCGTAGGTCGTACATATCCCATACGTATCACCTAGTTTCTTTAGCTTCTGCGCATTCGAATTGTTCGTAACCCAGACATTCTTTCTATCAATCAAGCTATTTTCAAGAATGCCTGAAATAAATGCCTCGGCCATCGATCCGGCACCGATAATTGCTAACTTTTTCATAGATATTGCCTCCTCAAAATTCTGTATTAAAACAAAAAGACCCTTCATCCAAAAAGGACGAAAGGTCTAGCTTCCGTGGTACCACCTTCATTTACCCCCTCTAAAAACGTGATAAGGGTTCACTCAACTCCGATAACGTCGGATTTACGTTAGGTTTTCCTAAGTGCTCATAAGGTAGGTTCAATGATAAAGAGGGCTGTGAAGTCTTTCAGCCGGTGAACTTCACTCTCTGTTGCCATTTTTCATTTACTAGTCTTAGTCATCGCAATTTATGAATCAAATTTTACTAGTGATTATGCAAGATAACATCCAGTCTGTCAAGAAATAAATTTCTGAATTTTTTATTTATTTTAAATTTAGTATGTAAAAATAATGACATTTACTAGGAAAATCGCTACACTTTACATTATATATAATTGTTAAAAAATGTTCACATTCTATTTGAAAATAACGATAGGAGTTTTTTGAATGGCAGAATGGAAGGATGGAATTGCGAAATTGACTATGCCGACTCCCTTCAAGGTCGGGGATGTTAATGCTTATTTAATAAAAGGAGATTGTCTGACACTGGTTGATGCGGGCATTAAAACGAAGGCATCCTGGAATTCCTTCAAAGCACAGCTGGCAGATTTACATGTAAATACGGATGACATTGAACAGGTAATTATTACCCATCATCATGCAGATCACGTTGGGATGCTTGATTTTTTATCGGATAAGGCAGAGGTTTACGGTCATCCGTTGAATGAACGATGGATTAAACCAACGGAGGACTTTTTTCAAGAACAAGAGGATTTCTTTCGTGGGCTATTTCTTGAATTTGGGTTACCACAAGAATATCTTCCATCCCTTTCATCGTTAAGACAGGCATTCAAGTATTCTTGTAACCGCTCATTGGCTGGTGAATTGGTTGAAGGAATGGTCCCGCCGGGGTTAACGGAATGGAGTGTCATTGAGACCCCTGGCCACGCCCAGAGTCAAATTGCACTATTTCGGGAAGGTGATGGGATTCTTATTGGTGGTGATTTGATTCTATCGCATATTTCACCCAATCCTATCTTAGAGGCACCAGCACCAGGCGAAAAAGAAAGACCAAGGCCGCAGCTGCAGCATAATGATTCGATGAAAAAGCTGTTGAGTTATCCGATTCAGTGCGTCTACACAGGACATGGGGAGGAAGTCTTCCAATTAAGGGAACTAATTGAAAAAAGACTATTCCATCAACATGAACGGGCAATGAAGGTCAATAATTGGCTAAAAGAAAAGCAGCAAACCGTATTTGAACTTTGCAAATCTCTTTTTCCGACTGCTTACAAGCGTGAATTGATGTTGACCTTATCGGAAACAGTGGGACAACTTGACTATTTAGCCTCTATCGGCGAGATTAGTAGTAAGGATCATCAACCTGTCCTGTATCAAGCTAGATGAGGTGTGAGTATGGCTAGAGAACAACTTAAGGGTAAAAATATTGTTATTACCGGTGCATCCGGGGGGATAGGTGCTGAAATTGCTAAGCTTTGTGGAGCAAGTGGTGCCAACCTTATCTTACTTGCAAGAAGCATAGAAAAGTTAAAGCAGCTGCAAACGGAATTGCAGCAAAAGCACCAAGTAAGGGTGGATATCTATCAGGTAGATGTTTCTGATACCGACAAAGTGAGGGAAGTTTTCAGCGAAATTATTGCGAAAATTGATTATATTGATATTCTGGTGAACAATGCAGGTTTCGGTGTTTTCCGTGAGGCTCATGAAGCTACGATGGATGAAATTAAAGGGATGTTTGAAGTCAATGTTGTCGGGCTTATGGCCTGTACAAGTATGGTGCTTCCAAAAATGCGCGAACGCCGTTTCGGCCATATTATTAATATTGCCTCTCAAGCGGGGAAAATCGCTACGCCAAAATCAAGTGTTTATTCGGCTACTAAGCATGCCGTTCTTGGCTATACCAATTCGCTTAGAATGGAGCTTAGTGATTACAATGTTCTGGTCACATCAGTGAATCCAGGACCGATTGCAACAAACTTTTTTAACATTGCCGATGAAAAAGGTACGTATGTTAAAAATGTTCAAAAGTTTATGCTGCAGCCTGAATATGTTGCAGGGAAAGTTGTTGACAGCATGTTAACGAAAACAAGAGAAATCAATCTGCCGCGCTGGATGAACATGGGCAGCGTTGTTTATGTTCTCTTCCCAAGACTTTTCGAAAAAATTGGTAAAAAGGCGTTTAACAAAAAGTAAAACCGCAACAGCGGTTTTTTTTGTTTTTTTGCGTAAATTGTTCACCCTGTTAAAAATTCGTACACTGTATCATTCACAGCTTCGTATAAATCGACAGCAGGCTGTTCAACCTTTATTTGAATGATTCGATCTACAAGCTCCTCTAAATCTTCACTGTTCATCGGCAGTGATTCCACTTCGGAATAATATTGTTTAAAGCAATTTTTTATCATCTTGATTATAAATTTTTTCTCCATTTACGTGCACCTCACACACCATTATACCGTTTTTACCTGCAGAAAAATAACCATATCCAAGAAACATGTCAAAAAATTCCCATTGAATACGAACGTATATTCGTTTAAGATGTGTATATAATATAAGGAACGAATGTTCGATATTTAAGTATGGAGGAAAAGTCATGGTTGATTACAGCACGTTACCGCACAATCAAATTTTATGTGTAGACATGAAGAGCTTTTATGCAAGCTGTTCCGCTGTCATGCTTGGCCTTAATCCCTTGACTTGCTATTTAGCTGTGGCCGGTAACAAAGAGCGGAATGGAAGTGTTGTACTTGCTGCTTCCCCTCGTATGAAGAAAGAATTTGGAATTAAAACAGGTTCTAGGTTATTTGAGATTCCCGATGATCCGCGAATTCAAATAGTCGAACCGAAAATGGCAACTTATTTACGTATTTCTACTGAAATTACCCGTTTATTTAATCGTTATGTACCAAAGGAAGCCATCCATACGTATAGCGTTGATGAAAGTTTTATCAAAGTGGATGGTGTACTGCATTTGTGGGGGGACGCCTTTACGGTTGCAGCCAAAATAAAGGATGATATTGAACGTGAATTCCAACTTCCCTGTGCGGTTGGAATTGGTCCTAATATGTTACTGTCGAAGCTTTGCCTTGATCTTGAAGCAAAGAAGCATGGAATTGCCGAATGGAAGTATGAGGATGTCCAGAACAAGCTTTGGAAGGTTTCGCCGCTAAGAGAAATGTGGGGAATCGGCAGGCGTGTTGAAAAAACATTAAATGGGATGGGCATTTTCACGGTGGGACAGCTGGCCCGATATGATTTAGAAGCACTCGAAAAGAAGTTCGGAATCATGGGCAATCAGCTTTATCATCATGCCTGGGGAGTAGACCTTTCAGACTTGGGATCCCCTCTAATCGAGGGGCAAATCAGCTTTGGAAAAAGTCAAATTCTTTTAAGAGATTATAAAGAGGAAGAAGAAATAAAGCATGTGATTTTAGAAATGTGTGAAGAAGTAGCCCGAAGAGCAAGATCTCGCCGCAAAGCCGGGAGGACGGTCAGCCTGAGCATTGGCTATAGTCAAGACGAACTCGGCGGCGGCTTTCATCGCTCAAGAACAATCAAGCAGCCGACAAATGTAACAATGGATCTCTACCGTGTCTGTCTCGAATTATTCCACGAACATTACACAGGAAAGACAGTAAGGCAAATTGCCATTAGTATCGGAAATATCGTGGATGACCGCGAGTTTCAACTTGATCTTTTTGACATGGGTGCATATAAGCGGCGGGAGCTTGGCTATGTGGTGGATTCTGTCCGCAGACGATTTGGCTCAGGTTCCCTGCTACGTGCAGTTTCTTATACCGCTGCCGGAACGGCAAAGCACCGAGCTACACTTGTTGGAGGACATAAGAGATAGTAAGAAGTAAGGAGGAGAAATGTGATGATTCGCGACCGCGGAAGAATCAAATGGGTGTCAATGATGCTTCCTGAACATATTAAATTGCTTAGGGATTGGGTAAAGGAAGATCAGTACGAAGAGCAGAAAGAAATGGATGAGCAGCAGCTCGAACTCATGAATGCTACCTTGTCTGAAGCAATCGAATTCGACCAATGCATAACCATTACTCATTATCGAAATAGAAATTATGAAATCGTCATTGGAAAAATTCATTATTGGGACGAAATAACAGGGAGGCTTCATATCGTCGATCACTTTGAAGAAGTACACCGCATTCCGATTAAAGCGATTGCAGATATCAGGATAATGGATGTGTAAACCTATCAAAAGAGCGGCTCCATATCGGATCCGCTCTTGTTTGGATAGTGTATTAACGGAAGTCTGCTTTAAATTCACCCGTAATTTTTTGATGGCCGCTATTTTCTTCAAATGATTGCTCTTGTTCTAGGTCGAATCGGTTCATAATTGGTAAATCGTTGACTGAGAATAGGTAAGAGTCTTCTGATGCAGAGTGTTCATACCAAGCCCAGTTCGGAACGACGAAGTAATCGCCTATTTTCCAATCGAAGCGCATTCCATTAATGACTGTATGACCTGAACCTTTGTGTACCTGGTAAACAGTTGAGTGTGTATGGCGTAATGCTTTTGTTTTGAAACCATGTGGTAAATGCTGCATTCTTGTGCCGAGCGTTGGGTTAGCGGATTTACCTGTAGATGGGTTAATATACTCTACAGCATATCCATGATGTGGATCTGGATCGAATTCCATCAACCCTTGAATTCCTTCTATCGTACGGTCCCATTTATAATTAGCAAGTGGTGCAACGGTGAATTTATCATCACCAACAGGACGAACCATACCGCCGCGATAACGTCTCTCTGAAAAATCATCTGGAATATCTGGCTGTTGTAAACCATCTTCATAAGGTTCAAAGAACGTACCGCCGATTGCGTAAATAGTAGGTATATCTAAGGCATCCATCCAATACATAGGCTCTGTACCTAGATGTGCGTGCCCATGCCATAAATTCTTTGGAGTAATTAAAAAGTCACCTTCCTCCATGAAAATACGCTCACCCTGTACGATTGTGTATGCACCCGAACCTTCAGAAATGAAGCGTAATGCACTTTGTGAGTGTCGGTGAGATGGCGCTTTTTCACCGGGCAATAACATTTGAACAGCTGCATAGATCGTTTGAGTAGTAGATCCCCATCCCCAAGGTTCACGATAAGTTAAGCCAGGATTTTGGAAATAGATAGCACGACGTTCACCGCCACGTTCTGGTGTGAAGATTTGAGCTGCTTCAGCCATTTTCTTTTTAATTAATTCATCGCTCCAAAGATAAGCTTGAGCTTGAGGCTTCGGGGTTTTATGCATAATGGTAGGAATTGCTTCCCAAAGAGGTCCTAAGTTGTATTGTTGAATATCTTTTGTGTAATCGGTTACAAGTGAGCTTTTCATAAACTCTTGAACTTCTGGATTTACTTCAGCCATTTCACATTCTCCTTTATAATTCTAATTTTATAGAGAAAAGGGGAAAAGCGTATACTGCTTGACCCCTTGCAAATCCTAATTAAACAGTCGCTAAGACCTCTGTTGCCTTTACTTTGTTTTCAAGCGCACCAATTTTGTCAATCTCAATTCGAACGACGTCCCCATCTTTTAAAAATTGCTGAGGATTCATCGCAACCCCAACACCCCCAGGAGTTCCTGTTAATACAACATCTCCTGGCTCAAGCGTCATTAGATTTGATAAGAAAGATACTAATTTTTGAACAGAGAATACTAGATTAGCAGTATTCGTTTTTTGACGCACTTCACCATTTACTTTTAGTACAACGTCTAAGCCGGATGGATTTTGTAATTCATCTGAAGTTACTAAATAGGGTCCCATTGGTGCACTGCCGTCTACTGTTTTTCCTTGTAACCACTGAAGAGTGCGTCGTTGAATGTCACGATAGGTAACGTCATTTGTAATGGTGTAGCCTGCTACATAATCTAATGCATCTTCTTCAGAAACATTGCGAGCTTGCTTGCCTACAACAAAGGTAAACTCTGCTTCATAGTCAAGCTGATCAGAAATAGGATAGTGTGGAATATCATCCTCTGGCCCTAAAATGGTGTTAGCAAATTTTGCGAAAATAACTGGGTGAGTTGGGAGCGCGCGGCCCATTTCTAAGATGTGCTCACGGTAGTTGTGTCCAACACAAATAATTTTGCCAGGACGCACGACAGGTGCTTCCACCTTAACTTCCTCGATAGTGTAAATCACTTTTTTATCAAAGCTTTCAGGATTAGCGAGTATGAAATCGATTGCATTTTGTGCGAGGTGCAGCGATTCTTTCCCACCTTGGTATAACTCATCTGTATTTTCTGGTACATATGCTTTTGCGATTGCCTCGTATCGGTATTTTCCATCTGCTTTTAACTGTGCTTGGTAAGCATAGTTTACGTCGATTACTTTGTTATCAACGATTGCCCCTGCACGTGTATGCCCAGCGACAGTATAATTAATAAGTTTCATGATTATCCTCCTTGTTTTTTCACTAATTATGAAATTAGTTCACTATTTATAAAAAATATTAGAAGAATTCAAAACAATTGTCAATATTATTTGTTTTCTGAAAAAAACAAATTTTGTTGTTGACGAAATAGTGAAAAATGATATAAAGTTTTCTTATCAGATAACAATGTTCTCTATTTGTGGAAGATGATAACTCGATTGAGGGGGAAATGTCAAATGACTAATGTAAGCGACATCATTATAGTAGGCGGAGGAATTGGCGGTTTAGCAGCAGCATTATCAATTCAAGAAACAGGTAAATCAGTAGCAGTTTTTGAGCAAGCACCTGAATTTGGTGAAGTAGGTGCAGGGATCCAGTTAGCACCAAATGCGTTAGAAGTTTTAGACCGTTTAGGTGTAAAGGAAGAAATCTTAAAGCATGCGGTAGTACCAAAACGTCTGGTATTAAAAGATGTATATACAGCAAAAGAATTAGCAACTCTTGATTTAGGGGAAGGTTTCCAAAAAGAATTCGGCCAGCCCTATATTGTATTGCATCGCTCTGACTTGCACAGAGTTCTTTATGAAGCATGTCAAAAAAGCAGTAATATCAAATTCTTTACAAACCAAATGATTCAAACGGCCGAACAAAATGGTGATACTGTAACAATTGTTAACCAAAATGGTGAAACGTTTAGTGCAGAAGCAGTTATTGGTGCGGATGGGGTAAAATCAAACATGCGTAAGCAGCTAGTTGATGATAACCCAGTAAACTCTGCATATGTAGCTTACCGTGGAACGATTCCAATCGAAGAAGTGGCTACTACTGCAAACTTAGACTTAGATGATGTTATCATGTGGATTGGACCAAACCTGCACATGGTGCAATACCCAGTTCGCCGCGGTGAGCTTTACAACCAAGTAGTAGTATTTAAATCATACGATGCTACTGTAGAAGACTGGGGAACTCCAGAAGAAATGGCACGTCGTTTTGAAAATTGTCATCCAAAAGTTGAAAACGCCTTAACTTACATTAACCGTCAATTCCGTTGGCAGATGTATGACCGTGAACCAATCGATAATTGGACAAATGGCAACATTACGCTATTAGGAGATTCAGGTCATGCCATGCTTCAATATTTAGCTCAAGGTGGCGTTCAAGCACTCGAAGATGCGTTTGTATTAGGTGAGAAATTAAGAGAACATAAATCCTACGAGGAAGCATTTAAAGCATACCAAGAAATTCGAATTCCACGTTCTGCAATGGTTCAAGGGTCAGCACGCAGGTGGGGTGAAATTATTCATGCAGAGGATCCAACTGCCCTTGCACTACGCAACTTTATTTTCGAAAACCACAAACCAAGTGATTACAATGTTGTTGATTTCCTATATGGCTATTTCAAGAAAAATTACCAACGTGTAGATTGCTAATTTAAAATGAAATTGAAGGGGGAAGTTAACGGATGACACAAGCAGTACTGAATGAAAAAATAGAAGGATTTAAAAAGAGTATAGATGATATTACAGCGGTTTTGGAAAATACAGATGAGGGTGCACTTTATGTGAAACCTTCTGAAACAGAATGGTCCGCCATGCAAATTGTTTCTCATATTTTAGAAGCTGTACATTTCTGGGTTGAAGATCTGGGGGCGCTGCTAGTGGTTCCAGGAGCAAAATGGGGACGTAATCATGAACATGTACGCCGATTAGCGGCAGTAGATGAAAACGTTGTAGCTCGCATTAAGAAAGAGGATGCGATAACTGCTCTACAAAGCTTAGTCCCGAAAGTAGAGGCAGCACTTGAAAAAGTGGAAGAAGAGGATTTAGTAAGAACAGCTCCAAGTTATAATCCAAACTTTGACGGAAAACCATTATCCTTTTTAGTCGACCATTTAATCGTTAAGCATGTATCGGGTCATTATGGGCAACTCGTACGTCATTTAGAAAAAGTTCAGTAAGTAGAAAAAATATAGTACTTCGAAAAAGGACTCCTGCAAAGGAAGTCCTTTTCTGTTGGCATTAATCCTCTTTTACAACTCGCACGTGAGAGTCAAATTTTCCTTTATGAGAACCATCGCAAAAAGGTTTATTGTTGGAAAGCCCACAACGGCAAAGAGAAAAGGCAGGCTTTGTTTCCATTACATTTCCAGCTCCATCCAGCAATTCCACCTCTCCAGTAATCCGCAATGAACCATTATCATTTACTTTAATTTGAACCTTCGACATCTTCTGACACTCCTTTTAAAAGTACTCTTTTTTAGAATATATTGAATAGTAGGAAATTACAAGCGAGCAAAAACAATAGCTGTAACAAAATTATGTTACAATCAGCGTATGTCAACTAGGGGGAGATTTAAACATGGAGATTATGATAACAGCGGCAGCAGCTGAGAAACTTAATGGGCGAATAAATGGCCGGGAAGGCTATATAAAGCTAAAATACGATACAGAAGATTGCGGATGTGCGGTAAACGGTGTGATTGCCTTGTGGTTTGTACCGGAACTAGATACAGACGATATCACGATTGAGACAAACGAACAAAACGTTTATATAGAAAAGTCAAAAACGGTTTTCTTTGATGAAAAGATGACGATTGATTTTTCAAATGCAAGTAACACCTTTCAACTAAAAAGTCCGCAGCAAATCTTAAACGGCTATATGAGTTTTGTTGTGACGGAAAAAGCAAACTGACACACTTGGTAAAGGATCTGGTAAATAGACGGAAAAATTCCGCTTATATCGTAAATAGCTTCGAAATTAGCTTCCATAGGCGGAGAGATTCCGCCTATGGACTCGAAATATATGATAATGGGGGCTATTGCTTTGAATAACCGGAAAACCTCCCCTTATATACCCCGAAACGAGCTCCATTCTGCATCTAACCGGAAAATCTCCGCCTATTTTACTATTTTATATACCAATAACGATTCCAATACCACTTTCATTTCGGTACGTATTCTAAGAAAAGCACCTCAATACGGAACCCTTGGCCCAACTTGGGCAGTCTGTTTTTTAAAGAACGTCATATGTTGTTTATGCATTCTCAACGTATTTTGACAGAAATTTATCTATGACTCTGCGATAATCATCTGGATTTTCGTTAAAAGATTGAGCATGGCGACCATTTGTAGCGAGATATAGCATTTTTGGACCCTGTTTTTTTTCATATAATTCCCTCGTCATGGCTGGAAGAATAAAATCATCGTTTTCACTGTGAATGAATAAAATGGGATTTTTGATATGATCAATAACGGAAACAGGTGAAACGTGCTGGATGGAATATTTTTCACGAAAGCGTAAAATAAAATCAGAAATCGGAATTAACAGCGATGGAATCATCTTGTATTCTTTTTTAAGCTGATAGGAAAGCTGCTCTTTTAAGTCAGAGAATGGACAGTCGGCAATATAGAAATCAGCCCCATCCTCAAGCATTCCAGCATACAACAGCATCGTAGCTGCTCCCATTGATTCACCATGAATACCGAGAGTAAGAGTCGGTCCCCTCTCTTTCTTTATCCAATCAATAACAGCCTTTAAATCGAACTTTTCATAGTGACCAAAGCTGGTTGTTTTTCCACCGGACTCTCCGTGACGCCGATGGTCGTAAATGACGGCATTAAACCCTCGCTCTAAAAAAAGATTCATATATTTTATTGAGTTAATCTTTGTTTCTGTCACACCATGGGAAATAATCACGTACTGATTGGACTCGTGCGGCTCAACCAGCAGAGCTTTAATCGGATAGCCGAAGGGTGAATCAATGATAACCTCACGTTTAGGAAGTGAATCAAAATGTTCTGGATTAAATCTTCCCGCCTCTTTTTCACGCTGTACAATAAATTGCTCATCCTTTTTCTTCATATACATTAGCCGATTTGTGAAATAAAAACCTAAAGAAAATGTAAATAAGAATGAAAGTAAAAGAACTCGCAAAGCTTTTCTCACAAGTACACCTCCAAAAGGTCTCTAAAAGTAATAATTTGGTAACGTTGGCTTTTATTTTAACATAGGAAAAGCCGCTAACTCCATTTAGCGGCCTCGTAAATATCAATTATTGTTCAGCATTTTGTCTCTTTGTAGGATGAATGGCTTTTTCTATTTCCTCGGCAGAAATCATTCGCTTTCCACCACCTGCTGATTCTGCGTAATCCTTACCTCTTTGGCTGTTACCCTTATCCCGTTTTTGGCTCATAATCGTAAGACTCCCTTCGAAGTGGTTTCATTTAATAAGGTGCTTATATGGCAGCTTGATTATTCATCTTAGCGACTAGATGAAAATGAATGATTTCATCAATCGAGGTGTTGATTCAAAAAAACAAGAATAAATGAAATTTTGACAAAATAAGAGGATTTTCTGTGCTCAGACTCGAATTAGTATAAGGTAATAGTACATAAAAGGAGATGTAAAAAATGAGCCAAACAGAAGTAGTAATTGTAAGTGCTGTTCGTACTGCACTAGGTAATTTTAACGGAAGTTTAAAAAATGTATCAGCTCCAGAATTAGGAGCAACAGTTATTAAAGGTGCACTCGAACAAGCTGGTCTGAAACCTGACCAAGTTGACGAGGTCATCTTAGGAAACGTACTGCAAGCAGGTCTTGGTCAAAATCCAGCTAGACAGGCTGCAATTGGTGCAGGAATCCCTGAAAGTGTTTCCTCAATGACAATAAATAAAGTTTGCGGCTCGGGTTTAAAAGCTGTTCACCTAGCAACACAGGCAATTCTAGCAGGAGATGCTGAGATTGTTGTCGCTGGTGGAATGGAGAATATGAGCCAAGCTCCTTACCTAATAAAAAATGCCCGTGAAGGTTTTAAAATGGGTGATCAAAAAATAATTGATACTTTGACGAGTGATGGACTGACATGTGTTTTTAACAAATATCATATGGGACTAACAGCTGAAAACTTAGCTGATAAATATTCAATTACAAGGGAAGAGCAGGACCAGTTTTCAGCACTAAGTCAGGAGAAGGCTGTCAATGCGATTGAAGCAGGTAAATTTAAGGATGAAATTATTCCTGTTGTAATTCCACAGCGCAAAGGGGATCCAATTGTTTTTGATACGGATGAGTATCCGAAAAAGGGGACCACAGCTGAAAAACTTGCAGGATTACGTCCAGCCTTCAAAAAAGAAGGCAGTGTAACCGCTGGAAATGCATCCGGAATCAATGATGGCGCAGCCGTTTTGGTGGTTATGAGCAGGAAGAAAGCTGACGAACTAGGGATTAAGCCATTAGTAGTAATTAAAGGAAATGCAAGTGCTGGTGTTGATCCAAGCATTATGGGAATCGGCCCGGTTCCAGCGGTGAAAAAGGTTCTGGAAAAAACGTCAATCTCTATGGAAGAGCTCGAGTTAATCGAAGCAAATGAGGCATTTGCTGCCCAATCACTGGCAGTTGACCGTGAACTTCATTTTAATAAAGAAATTTTAAATGTTAATGGCGGTGCTATTGCACTTGGTCACCCAATCGGCGCAAGCGGAGCAAGAATACTGGTCACTTTGATTCATGAAATGAAAAGAAGAAGTGCCAAAAAGGGATTGGCAACACTTTGTATTGGCGGCGGTCAAGGGGTAGCAACGATCGTTGAGTTGGCGTAAGCCTTAAAAGAGGGGAGAAAATAGCACAATGAAGAAAATTAGTACATCCTTCCAGGAAGCAGTCGCAGATATTCAAGATGGAGCTACGTTGATGGTCGGCGGTTTCGGTTTGTGCGGCATTCCTGAAAATCTAATCTTAGCGTTGGTAGAAAAAGGGGTAAAGGATTTAACGGTCATTTCCAATAACTGTGGAATCGATGATTGGGGTCTTGGGCCGCTTTTGAAAAATAAACAGATTAAGAAAATGGTAGGCTCCTATGTGGGAGAAAATAAAGAGTTTGAAAGACAGGTTTTAGCAGGTGAGCTTGAAGTAGAACTGACACCACAAGGCACGTTAGCGGAAAAAATAAGAGCTGGCGGTGCGGGAATTCCAGCGTTTTATACTCCTGCTGGGGTAGGAACACCAATTGCCGATGGCAAGGAAACCAAGATTTTTAATGGTAGAGAGTACCTGCTAGAAGAGGCTTTGACTGCTGATTTTAGCCTTGTTAGGGCTTGGAAGGGCGACAAGATGGGGAATCTTGTCTATCACAAAACAGCCAGAAACTTTAATCCGATGATTGCCGCTGCCGGAAAAGTAACGATTGCTGAAGTGGAAACACTCTGTGAAATCGGAGAACTCGATCCGAACTTTATTCATACGCCGAGTGTTTACGTTCAGATGATTATAGAAGGCAAGCAGGAAAAAAGAATCGAGAGATTGACAGTTACAAAATAGATTGCCGGAAGGAGAAAGTACCAATGGTCTCAGTTAGAGAGAGAATAGCAATAAGGGCAGAAAAAGAAATCGAAGACGGTTTTTATGTGAACTTAGGAATTGGAATGCCGACACTGGTAGCTAATTTTATATCCGGAAATAAGCAGGTTGTTCTGCAATCAGAGAATGGATTACTTGGAATTGGTCCTTATCCAACTGAGGAAGAGGTAGACCCTGATTTAATAAACGCTGGAAAAGAGACGGTAACTGCCATTAGTGGTGCTTCCTATTTTGATAGTGCTGAATCGTTTGCAATGATTCGTGGCGGACACATTAATATAGCCATTCTTGGAGGTATGGAGGTTTCTGAAACAGGAGACCTTGCTAACTGGATGATTCCGGGTAAAATGATTAAGGGGATGGGTGGAGCCATGGACCTTGTCCATGGGGCTCAGAAAATTATTGTCATTATGGAGCATGTCAACAAGCGCGGTGAATCAAAAATATTAAAAGAATGTACACTTCCGTTAACCGGAAAAGGTGTCGTTCATCGAATTATCACCGAGCGGGCAGTAATGGATGTAACACAATCAGGATTAAGACTGGTTGAGGTAGCCTCAGGGTATACAGTCGAGGATGTTATAAACTCAACAGAAGCTTCATTAACAGTAGACGAAAACGTGGTCCTCGAAGCCTATTAAGAATATCCAGCAGGCTGTTATCCTAACAGCCTGCTTTTTCTATTAAAAATGCTATAATTATAAAGTATGAAATGATGATTATGGGGGAGTTTAGGATGAAAAAGAAAACAAAACAAAAAAATCAATCTAAACCAAAAAAAGAAGAAGCAGCGGTAACGCTTAAAGATATGATTAATCCTGAATTAATCAAGCAGCTAAAGGAACAGCAGGACCAGCTCAAGGCAGCAGAGGAACTGAAAAAAGAAGCAGAAGAGCAACGGAAACGTGAAGAACGCCGTTTAAAAGAGAAAAATAAATCTTTCGAGGATTTACTCAACGAGAGCGGCATGAACTGGAAGGAATTTAAATAGGAGGCCAAATGGCTCTCCTATTTTACCGATGTTCTTTATACCTCCCAGCCTTTGAAATCTCTTTAATAATGGTAACTTCTTGTTGTGTTAAGGGCTGGCTTCTAATTGACTTAGCATTGATTCTAACTTGTTCCGGACTGCTAGCTCCTGCAATGACAGAAGCAACAGCAGGATGTGCCAAATTATATTGTAGGGCTATTTCGGTAAAGGAGCGATCCGATGCCAGCCTGTCCGCTAGCGTTGGTAATACCTCAAGCAACTCTTGTTCACTATAGTCTTGATATCCTTTGTGAGACACTTTTTCCAACATTTTATCACTTAATAAGCCCTTTGCGAGCGGACCTCGGGTCACTACACTAATTCCATGCTCATGCAGCAAAGGTAATGCCTCTTCTTCTGGACGTCTGTCTAAAATGCTATATTGCATCATAACAGAAACAAGATGAGACTTCTTTACAAACTCTCGAATAACATTTGGGCGAATCGATGAAATTCCATAATAGTGTATAAAGCCCTCCGCCTTTAATTCTTCAAAAGCCTCTATCACATCATCAACAGGGTCCTCAATAGTACCACCGTGGAGCTGGTAAAGGTCAATATAATCGGTGCCAAGTCGTTTTAAACTTTGTTTGACTGCTTCTTTTATGTACGATTTGGATGGGTCCCAAGACCAGCCGGATTTATCGGACTTCCAACGGTTTCCGACTTTTGTTGCAATAACTACCTTATCTCGGACTTCCTTTAAAGCTGTACCAACGATTTTTTCATTTTCACCAAAATCATATAAATCTGCGGTATCAAAATAATTGATTCCCTCATCTAATGCAGTCTCGATAATCTCTCTTGCAGCTTTCTCCTCTGTGCCAATTGACATGCAGCCTAAACTTAACTCTGTTACCCATAAATCTGAGTTTCCCAGTTTTCTCTTTTTCAAAAATTTTCACCCCGTCCTTTTCTATAATTTTACGAAATTCAGGGGAAGACTACAAATTAAGAAATCATTTTGGAGCGACTTTATCAACCCATTCGGCAACGGTGGAATATTCCTTATTGTATTCTTTAAGCTTTTGGATAATTTCCCATCCCTTACCTACAAGAATTATTCCTTTCTCATGCACGTATACCTTCATCCCATACCCCTCCAAATAATGTATGGTAAAATGTATGAGCAGCAAGTACTGAAATAGAACAGGAGCTGACCTAGTTGAATAATCTTATTGAAAAGACAATACATAGCGAAGAAATTTTTTCAGGTAAAGTCATCAGCCTTCACCTTCAAGATGTTGAGCTTCCAAATGGAAAGCAGTCAAAAAGGGAGATAATTAAACACCCAGGTGCAGTTGCTATATTGGCCATCACCGAAGATAAAAAAATTGTAATGGTTGAACAATTTCGTAAAGCACTTGAGCGGACGATTGTTGAAATACCAGCAGGAAAGTTAGAAAAAGATGAAGAACCTGCTCTATGTGCCCGTCGGGAATTAGAAGAAGAAACAGGGTATGAATGTGAAAGTCTGGAGCTGCTTGTCTCATTCTATACATCACCTGGATTTGCAGATGAGATTGTTCATTTATTTGTGGCCAAAGGATTAACAAAGAAAGAAAATAGTGCAGCACTTGATGAAGATGAATTTGTGAACATTGTGGAATTAACACTGGATGAAGCCATCCAATATATAAAAGAACAAAAAATTTATGATGCTAAAACGGCCTATGCCGTTCAATACTTACAGCTGCAAGAGGCATTAGTAAAAAGATGAATCGCTATTATGTAGACTTACATATTCACATCGGAAGAACCTGGACAGGTAAGCCAGTAAAAATAACAGGCGCAAAATCGTTAACATTTACGAATATCATTGAGCATGCAAGGCATGAAAAAGGTCTAAATATGATTGGAATTATCGATAGCCACTCACCAGAAGTAATCCTTGAAATGGAAAGCCTTGTTTCGAGCGGAGACGTCGTTGAACACCCAGATGGAGGTTTAGCATTCGGTGACTTAACGGTAATCCTTGGTTCCGAGTTAGAAATCTATGATGAACAATGCAATGGACCGATTCATGTACTTTGTTATTTTCCTACTATCGTGATAATGAGAGAGTTTTCTAATTGGCTATCGGGTCATTTGAAAAATGTTCAATTGAGTTCGCAGCGAATTTACGCGTCAGGTCTAGATTTGCAAAAAAAAGTTAAAGAATTAGGCGGAATCTTTATTCCAGCACATGTGTTTACACCTTTTAAAAGTCTATATGGGAAAGGTGTCAAATCATCTTTAACAGAAGTATTCGATCCAGACATGATCGATGGAATTGAGCTTGGTTTGAGTTCAAATACGATGATGGCCGATCAGATTAATGAATTACACAACTATACCTTTGTGACCAATTCAGATGCTCACTCTTTAGCGAAAATTGCCCGTGAATATCAGGTGATATCGATGAAGGAACCATCATTTAAAGAATTAGAAATGGCATTGAAGAAGGAGAAAGGACGACATATCCTTGCGAATTACGGATTGGATCCACTCCTTGGTAAATATCACAAAACTGTCTGTGCAGAATGTTTACATCCGGCTAGTGAGGAAGACCAAATTTGTACTCAATGTGGGAATAAAAAAATCATTAAAGGTGTAGCCGACCGAATTCTTGAGTTAAAAACTGCTGATAAGAGTCCAGAAGGGCGTCCACCCTATATCCATCAAGTCCCGCTAGATTTTATTCCGGGATTAGGACCAAAATTACTCGAAAAACTTGTCAATCATTTTGGTTCTGAAATGGCCATATTGCATGAAGTTCCCTATCAGGCATTAACCGAAGTGGTTCCAGCAAAGATTGCTGATCTAATCATGAAAGCGAGAGAAGGAAAAGTTACTTTAGCGGCAGGCGGCGGAGGAAAATACGGAAAATTGCAGACTAAATAGATATTTCTATTAAAAGCCTGGCAGAGTCACTTATCTGCCAGGTTTTTGATTTTATATTGAAGTATATCTGAGATGACATGCTATTCTCTCTTTTAAAATGAAAATCTATTAATTTATCGTCATAGAACTACTAGAAAGGCATAAAATGTAATAACTGATTAGGAGAAATAGGAGGGACTGCAGATGAAGAAACGATTGTACCAGAACGATGCCGCTAGTTATTTCCGTGAGCATTCCTCAATTTTTTTATTTATTGTCATATTATTTTTAATGGGTGTAATCTTTGGGGCAATTGTTGTGAATAGCATGAGCATCACCCAAAAGGAAGACTTATTTTATTATTTATCACAATTTTTTGGTCAAATTCTGAATGGGAAAGTTGCAGAAAATAGTGAACTATTTGCTCAAAGTTTTCTCCATAACATCAAGTTTATTGGGCTCATTTGGATACTAGGAATTTCAATTATTGGGCTGCCGGTCATTCTCATTCTTTTATTTATAAAAGGATTGGTGGTAGGTTTTACGGTAGGATTTCTTGTTAGTCAATTGGGATTGAAGGGATTTTTACTTGCATTTGTATCCATTCTCCCACAAAATCTGATTATCATTCCCGTTTTCATTCTGATGGCTGCTTTATCGGTGGTATTCTCATTGAGAATGATTAAAAAACAATTCTTTAAAACTTATGGACAACCGATTTTACCGTTCTTTAAAAACTATATTCTCACCTTCATAGTTGCGATAGTTCTTATTTCTGCTGCTTCAGGGATAGAGTCTTATGTATCGCCATGGCTAATGAAAACAATGATGGGAACACTTGATTTATAATTATTACTATTTAATACTAAATATAATTTGTTGTTTATAATAATTTTATTTTGACACCTCTTTCTCATCTGTTATAATGAGAATAGCAGCGGCGAGGGAGGGACTTCGGGATGGAAACTAGAATTGAAAGAATAAAAAAGCATTTGCATTCGTCAAGTTATAAGCTAACACCTCAACGTGAAGCAACCGTTCGGGTATTGTTAGAACATGAAGAGGATCATTTAAGTGCAGAAGATGTATACCTCCTCGTTAAAGAAAAGTCGCCTGAAATTGGATTGGCTACTGTTTATCGTACACTTGAGCTATTAACTGAATTGAAAATTGTAGATAAAATTAACTTCGGTGATGGAGTTTCCCGTTATGACCTTCGCCAAGAAGGGGCAGCACATTTTCATCATCATCTTGTTTGTATTGAATGTGGAGCAGTTGATGAAATTCAAGAAGATCTTCTTGAAGATGTGGAGGCTGTGGTGGAACGCAGATGGAACTTTAAGATAAAAGACCATCGTCTCACATTTCATGGCATTTGCTATCGGTGCCTAGATAAAGGAAAAGTAGAAGAACAAGCCGAATAATAAACAAAAGTCCTTTTTAGTTAAAAGGGGCTTTTTTTCATTTCTTTTTCCCATTCCTCATAAAATTTATTGGCCAGAATACTGCCTATAGGTATAAAAGGTGGACAAATTGGCATATCTTTTACTAGGATGATTATTTGGGGGAAGGTAAATGTTCTCTTTTATTAAAGTAGTATTACAAACCATCAAGGTTTTTATCATATTCACCGGGTGCACGATACTCTTTTATTATGGTATTATGTGGGTAAATGAGGAGTATCAAAATTACCACCGCTATGATTCACCAGAAGGCTCTGCTTTAAAGGTTTCCACAATAAATAAGGATGAAAATCCTGTCTGGCTGGATCGGCTGATTTTGTTTTACTTAAATGGGGAGTAGTATTCAATGGATGAAGATTTGAAAAATTTTATGCAGTTTTTATTGGTAGAAAAAAGGGTGGCAAAGAATACGCTGCTATCATACGAACGGGATTTGAAAAACTATCTTCGCTACTTAAAAAACGTAGAGGCAGTTGAAACTTTAAATCATGTACAGAAGGCTCATATAGTCCATTTCCTAAACTTTTTAAAGGAGCAAGGGAAATCTCCGAAGACATTGGCTAGGCATGTTGCTTCCATCCGTGCTTTCCATCAATTTTTATTACGAAATCATACTGCCAATCAGGACCCATCAATTCTTATCGAGATTCCTAAGTCAGAAAGGTCAATACCTAAAATTTTAAGTTTAGAGGAAGTAGAAAGACTTTTAGATATAGCATACGGACAAGGGCATTTTGCATTAAGGGACAAGGCAATGCTAGAAATCCTTTATGCTACTGGTATCCGTGTCAGTGAACTTATTCAAATTGATGTAGAACATGTTAATTTAACAATGGGCTTCGTTACTGTTATCGGAAAAAGTAATAAAGAGCGAATTATTCCAGTTGGAGGACCGGCAGCGGAAAGCTTAAAACGTTATCTGGAGCATGGAAGACCAAATTTTTTATTGGAGAATCGAACGGAGGATTCATTATTCCTAAACCATCATGGAAAGCGGCTATCGCGTCAGGGGTTTTGGAAGATTTTGAAAAAACTAGCAAATGAAGCTGGTATTAAGGATGAGTTAACGCCGCACACACTTCGACATTCATTTGCAACACATCTATTACAAAATGGGGCAGATTTAAGGGCAGTCCAAGAAATGCTTGGACATGCTGATATATCTACTACGCAAATTTATACGCAGTTATCGAAAACAAGGTTAATGGATGTCTATAGTAAATTCCATCCTAGAGCTTAATAGGATACTAATTTAATAACAAATAAAAAAAATTCGAAAAGCTGCCATATTTATGGATAGCTTTTTCTTGTAATTTTACTAGAGTTTAGTAAAATATAGAGGTCAGACTTCTGACAATTGATTTTAAAAAGTGTTAATAATCCTATTTTAATGAGGGTAATCTATTTTTATTAATAGTCAAAGTTTTTTAGAAAAAGGAGGAAGACTAGAATGGCATTAAATACATATAAGCGAATATTTCTAATTGTGATGGACTCTGTTGGAATCGGTGAATCACCAGATGCAGAAAAGTTTGGTGATAAAGGGGCAGATACCCTTGGACATATTGCTGAAAGAATGAACGGTCTAACTATGCCAAATATGGGGAAATTAGGCTTAAGTAATATTCGTGAAATTAAGGGGATTGAAAAAGCTGAAAGACCATTGGCGTACTATACTAAAATGATGGAAGCATCGAACGGAAAGGACACCATGACTGGTCACTGGGAGATTATGGGGTTGAATATCCAAACACCTTTCCGAGTATTCCCAGATGGATTCCCAGATGAGCTTCTTTCGGAGCTAGAAGAACGTACGGGTAGAAAAATTATTGGCAATAAACCTGCCAGCGGAACAGAGATCCTCGATGAACTTGGCGAAGAACATATGAATACAGGAGCATTGATCGTCTATACTTCTGCAGATTCTGTCCTTCAAATTGCAGCACATGAAGAAATTGTTCCTATTGAAGAACTATATAAAATATGTAAAATCGCCCGCGAATTAACCCTCGATGAAAAATACATGGTCGGCCGTGTGATTGCTCGTCCATTCTTGGGTGAACCAGGTAACTTTAAGAGAACTGCTAATCGTCATGACTATGCATTAAAACCATTTGATAGAACCGTTATGAGTGAGATGAAAGACGCTGGATTAGATGTCATTGCGATTGGAAAAATCTCTGATATCTATGATGGTGAAGGGGTTACACAGTCTCTGAGAACGATTTCTAATATGGATGGTATGGATAAGCTAGTGCAAACACTGGATATGGATTTTACTGGTATGAGCTTCTTAAACTTAGTTGATTTTGATGCACTATTTGGACATCGCCGCGATCCAGAAGGCTATGGAAAAGCTCTTGAAGAATATGATGCTCGCTTATCAGAAGTGTTTGCCAAATTAAAAGAGGATGATTTATTAATCATTACAGCAGATCACGGAAATGATCCAGTAGCACCAGGAACGGATCATACACGTGAATATGTACCATTAATTGTTTATTCAAGAAAGATGGCAGAAGGCAAAGAGCTTCCTATTCGCGAAACATTTGCTGATATTGGGGCAACAGTTGCAGAAAACTTTAAAGTGAAAATGCCTAATTTCGGAAAAAGCTTCTTACAAGAACTAAATTAAAGGGGAATGAACATGAACGTAGAGAAAATTCAAAATGCCGTAGGATTTTTAAAAGAAAAGTATTCAAACACACCAAAGGTTGGTCTTATCTTAGGATCCGGACTTGGGGTTTTAGCGGATGAAATTGAGAACCCTGTCAAAATACCATATAATGAAATCCCAGATTTTCCTGTTTCAACGGTGGAAGGTCATGCGGGACAGCTAGTTTTTGGCATATTAAATGGAGTGGAAGTAGTAGCGATGCAAGGACGTTTCCATTTCTATGAGGGCTATGGAATGGATAAAGTAACCTTCCCAGTTCGTGTTATGAAGGAACTTGGTGTAGGGATGCTAATTGTGACAAATGCCGCAGGCGGGGTAAATGAAAGCTTTGAAGCAGGAGATTTAATGATTATTACCGATCATATTAATTTTATGGGTACCAATCCATTAATCGGACCGAATGATTCAAAGCTAGGTGCTCGTTTCCCTGATATGTCAGAGGCTTACTCAAAAGAATTAAGGGCTATAGCGAAAGAGATTGCTTCACAGATTAACTTAAATGTAAAAGAAGGCGTATACTTCGGAAATCCAGGACCAGTTTATGAAACTCCTGCAGAAGTTAGAATGGTAAGAACACTTGGCGGGGATGCTGTTGGTATGTCTACGGTACCCGAGGTTATTGTTGCCCGTCATAGCGGCATGAAGGTACTAGGTATTTCCTGCATTTCTAATATGGCAGCTGGCATACTAGATCAGCCATTAACACATGATGAAGTAATGGAAACAACGGAAAGAGTGAAGGCAAACTTTCTATTATATATAAAAGAGATTGTTAAAAGCATAGCAAAGTGAAATTGAAATTATCTTAAAAGAAGTGGTGATTAATAATGAGAATGGTTGATTTAATTGAGAAAAAAAGAGATGGCCAGGAACTAACTACACAAGAAATAAAGTATATTATCAATGGTTACACAGATGGTTCCATACCAGATTATCAGGTTAGTGCCCTAACCATGGCAATCTTTTTTCAAGGGATGACAGAAAAAGAAAGAGCGGATTTAACGATGGCAATGGTTGAATCTGGCGATCAAATTGATTTATCACAAATCGAAGGAATTAAAGTAGATAAGCATTCAACTGGTGGGGTAGGGGATACAACAACACTAGTACTTGGCCCTCTCGTAGCAGCACTAGATGTTCCGGTTGCAAAAATGTCAGGTCGCGGTTTAGGACACACCGGCGGTACGATTGACAAATTAGAAGCAGTAAAAGGTTTCCATGTTGAAATCGAGAACGAGGAATTCATTGAGTTAGTTAATAAAAACAAGATAGCAGTCATTGGGCAAAGTGGGAACTTAACACCTGCTGATAAAAAGTTGTATGCGTTAAGAGATGTAACAGCAACCGTAAATAGTATCCCATTAATTGCAGGCTCCATCATGAGCAAAAAAATCGCAGCGGGTGCTGATGCCATTGTTCTAGATGTAAAAACGGGCGCTGGTGCTTTCATGAAAACAATTGAAGACTCAAGAGAACTGGCGAAAGCAATGGTAGGTATCGGAAACAATGTTGGTAGACGAACGATGGCAGTTATTTCTGACATGAGTCAACCGCTTGGGTTTGCAATCGGAAATGCACTTGAAGTGAAGGAAGCGATTGATACCCTAAAGGGTGAAGGGCCAGAGGACTTAACTGAGCTTTGTTTAACACTTGGCAGTCACATGGTTTACTTAGCAGAAAAGGCAGGTTCCTTAGCCGAAGCACGCACAATGCTAGAAGGTGTCATTAAAGATGGCTCGGCACTTGAAAAGTTTAAGGTCTTCCTAAGCTCACAAGGTGGAGACGCATCGATTGTTGATGATCCTTCAAAGATGCCTCAAGCTCAATTTACATTCGAGCTAGAAGCGAAAGAAGATGGTTATGTTTCTGAAATTGTTGCGGATGAAGTAGGAACGGCTGCGATGAAATTAGGAGCAGGAAGAGCGACCAAAGAGTCTGTCATTGATTTAGCTGTAGGACTTGTTTTAAGAAAGAAAATCGGCGATCAAGTGAAAAAAGGTGATTCTTTAGTAACGATTTATAGTAATTTTGAAGATGTAAGTGAAGTAAAAGCAATGCTTTATGAAAATATCATCGTTTCTTCTGAAAAAGTAGAAGCACCAATTCTAATTCATGAAGAAATAACAGAATAGAATCTATAAGTGAAAGTCCAGGAAAAGATCCTGGACTTTTTTTATTTTATTGTCAGGAAAATATTGTATAAAGTTGTTGGATTTGGAAAAAATGGAATCTATATAAAGAATGGAGGGTTATGCGAATGAAACGATATATTTCTTTACTGGTAATAGCCTTGTTACTTACAAGTCTATGGATTCCATCTGCATCAGCAGAAGAAAAACCGAATACGGATATAACAGATAATGTAAGATCCGCGATTTTAATTGAGCGTGATACTGGTCAAATTCTATATGAGAAAAATAGTAATGAGGAGCTCCCGCCTGCAAGCATGACAAAAATTATGACCATGCTTCTTATTATGGAAGCAATTGATCAAGGAAAACTCAAATGGGATGAAAGTGTCCGTACCAGTGAATATGCTGCTTCAATGGGGGGGTCTCAAATCTTCCTTGAGCCTGGGGAAGAAATGACGGTGAAGCAAATGCTCCAAGGTATTGCGATTGGCTCTGGAAATGACGCATCCGTAGCCATGGCTGAGAAAATTGCAGGATCGGAAGAAGCATTTGTTGACATGATGAATAACAAAGTAAAGGAACTTGGTTTAAAGAATACTACTTTTAAAAATACTACAGGTCTTCCTGGTAGCGGTCATTATAGTTCCGCACACGATATGGCGGTTATGGCTAAAGAGCTATTAAAATATGAAGACATAACAAAGTTTACTGGAATGTATGAAGCATACCTACGTGAGGATACAGATAAAAAATTCTGGCTTGTTAACACCAATAAATTAGTCCGCTTTTACCCAGGGGTAGATGGATTAAAAACAGGATTCACTGCTGAAGCAAAGTATTGTTTAACAGCAACCGCACAAAAGGATGGCATGCGTGTCATTGCAGTTGTATTTGGTGCACCGACTTCAAAAGAAAGAAATGCCCAAGTGACAAAGATGCTTAATTATGCGTTCGCTCAATACCAAACACACCCAATGTTCAAGCGTAATGAAGTGATTGGCAATGCTCATGTTAACAAAGGGAAAGACAAGAAAGTAGAGGCAGTAACAAGCGAACCTCTTTCATTACTTACCAAAAAAGGTGAAAAGACAGAAGATGTTAAACGAAAAGTCACACTTGATAAAAACCTAAACGCTCCAATTAAAAAAGGAGATAAGGTTGGAACCATTCAATTTGTGAAAGAAGGAAAAGTAGTCCTTGAAAGTGAGTTAGTTGCGAAGAACGAAGTAAAAGAAGCAACTTGGTGGACGCTGTATAAACGTTCATTCGGAATGTTCACAAAAGCAGGTAAGTAGCAACATCATTTTGTCGAATATCAACTTTTTTTAGCAAATTACAACTAGTTTTGTCTTGATAGAAGGAGATTGTTCTAACGGTAACGAATTGACTCACTATACCAGATGAAGGAGGCTAGGGATAGTGAGTCTTAACATTGAAATGGAAATAAAACATGATGTTTTATGCTTGCGTTTAAGTGGCGAACTCGATCATCATACAGCGGACGAATTACGAGAAAAAGCTGCCAATGCAATTGAAAAAAATGATATTCGTCATATAGTTTTAAATCTAGAACAGCTTTCTTTTATGGATAGCTCTGGGTTAGGTGTCATTTTAGGGCGATATAAGCAAATCAAGCAGGTGCATGGTGAAATGGTCGTTTGTGCGATTTCCCCTGCAATACAACGATTATTCGATATGTCGGGGATTTTTAAAATTATTAAGCTAGAGCCGACAGAAGAGTTTGCATTGCAAAGATTGGGGGTGGCCTGAGTGAAGAATTCAATGAATCTTCAATTCAGTGCTTTAAGTCAAAATGAATCATTTGCCCGTGTCACGGTTGCTGCTTTTATTGCACAGCTTGACCCTACAATGGACGAACTGACTGAAATTAAAACTGTTGTTTCTGAAGCGGTAACCAACTCCATTATACATGGTTATGAAAATGACCCGGATGGGATTGTTTATATCCAGGTAACCATTGAAGATAATTTAGTGGATATCTCGATTAAAGATGTCGGACTAGGTATTGTAGATGTGGAGGAAGCTCGACAGCCATTATTTACAACGAAACCAGATCTAGAAAGATCTGGTATGGGATTCACTATCATGGAAAATTTCATGGATGAGGTTGAGGTTCTCACACAGCCAGGTAAAGGAACCGAAGTAAGACTAAAAAAGCATTTACACACAAGCAAAATGCTATGCAATTAAGGAGACTTGCCAATGGATGTGGAGGTCAAAAAAGATAAAGCGCAAACGTATTTAAAGGACCATGAAGTTAAGGAACTTATTAAGAAAAGCCAAGACGGCGACCAAGCAGCAAGAGACCTTATTGCTGAAAAAAATATGCGTCTTGTTTGGTCCGTTGTCCAGCGGTTTCTAAATAGGGGATATGATCCAGATGATCTTTTTCAAATTGGATGTATCGGACTGCTGAAATCTGTAGATAAGTTTGATCTTTCCTATGATGTGAAATTTTCTACCTATGCGGTTCCAATGATTATTGGTGAAATACAAAGGTTTATTCGCGATGATGGGACGGTAAAGGTTAGCCGTTCATTAAAGGAAATGGGCAACCGAATTAGAAAAGCGAAGGATGAATTATCGAAAACGTATGGAAGAATTCCAACGGTTAATGAAATTTCAGAACATCTTCAGCTGTCACCAGAGGATGTTATTCTGGCCCAAGAGGCTAGTCGGACTCCCTCTTCGATTCACGAAACAGTTTATGAAAATGATGGAGACCCTATTACATTATTAGATCAGATTGATGATGGAAATGAAGGGAAATGGTTTGATAAAATTGCCTTAAAAGAAGCGATTCGAGAATTGGACGAACGTGAGCGGCTGATTGTTTATTTACGCTATTATAAGGATCAAACCCAATCGGAAGTAGCAGTGAGACTGGGAATTTCTCAGGTGCAAGTGTCAAGACTTGAGAAAAAGATATTGCAGCAAATGAAAGACCGTATGGATCTCTAATCCATACGGTCTTTTTTTTTAGTAAAGTAAGAAATTTTGCCCATACTAGTTATACAAGGAAATCAATGTGTGGGGAGTGAATGTTTTGGAAAAAACAGTCTACATCCGCATGCGGAATCGAGTTCTCGTAAAACCGGATGAAAAAGTTTATTTATTGGATATTGCCCAGATTATTGCTCCAGAAACTGTAATACCAGAATTGAAAAATCTGATGGTTTACCAAGTATCCATAAAAGATAAAAATATTATCATCATCGATGTCATGAAAGTAATTCAAATGATTTCGAATCTGATGGAGGATGTCGAGGTCCAAACGATTGGACCCTCACAAACAATTATAGAAGTAATGCTAAAGAAAAAACAAATGTCGACTCCTCTTTTTATCTTGATATGGTTTTTATTATTTTTCGGTTCAGCAATGGCCATTATGAATTTTCATGACGATGTCAGTATGCGGAGTGTTCAAGAAAAGTTATACAAGATAATAACAGGTGTCGAAGATTCTAAGCCATGGATTTTTCAAATCCCTTATTCAATCGGTTTAGGTCTTGGCATGATATTATTCTTCAACCATGTATTCCAAAAAAGAATCAACGAAGAACCAAGTCCCCTGGAAGTCGAGATGTTTAACTATCAAATGGATTTAGATAACTATGTAATCATTCATGAAAATAAGGAAAGTATTAAACGTACAAATGACGATTAAAGTCATAATAGTAATGTTTATCGGGCTTGCAGGTGGATTAGCAGTTGGTTCAGGTTTTGTTGCCTTTCTTACAGTACTAGGAATTATCCCTAGGCTGACACAATTATCGAAGACAATGAAGATGATTCGGCACTATGAATGGGCTGTTGTAATAGGAGCGCTATCAGGTTGTGCAGGGAGCTTAAGAGATCCTATATTGGGCCTATCCCCATATTTTATGCTGCCTCTTGGACTTGCTGGAGGGGTCTTTGTAGGGATGTTAGCAGCAGGACTTACAGAAGTATTGAACGTATTTCCTGTTCTTGCAAAAAGACTTGGGATTGATGGGAAAATAATTATCTTAATCATGGCGATTGTTTTAGGGAAAATTGTTGGGTCAATTTTTCAATGGGTCTATTTTGTTCATCATTAAAGTAAGGAATGAAAGGACATCCTAGAATGAGTATTCGCAGGCGGGTTATATTAATTACTGATGGTGATGAGTACGCAAAGAGAGCAGTAGAGAGTGTCGCCAAAGAAGTAGGCGGTCGTTGTATCTCTATGTCTCAAGGGAATCCTTCCCTGCTAACAGGATCGGAACTTGTGAAATTAATTAAAAAGGCTGCAAATGACCCAGTATTAGTAATGTTTGATGACAGTGGACTTGTTGGTGAAGGTGCAGGAGAAAGAGCGTTAAGATATGTCGCCACGCATAAGGACATTGAAGTCTTGGGTATTATAGCTGTTGCTGCAAAGACACATCAGGCGGAGTGGACTAGAATCGATGTAAGTATTGATCGGGAAGGTGAACTAACTCCTTATGGTGTTGACAAACACGGTATACCAGAGCTAGAGATTGGAAGATTAAATGGAGACACCGTATACTGCCTTGATGAATTAGATGTTCCAATCATTGTTGGAATCGGAGATGTAGGAAAAATGGCAAGGCGGGACCATTATGAACGCGGTGCCCCCATTACGAAAAAAGCGGTAGAACTAATCCTCGAAAGGAGTGGATTTCGTGACGAGAGAAAACGAACAAGCATGGCCGATACCTGAATCACTGCAAGAAATTGAACATTACATGAAACAGCGGGTTGGGCTGGGTGTAAGTTTTGACTTTGGTGTCCGGAAGTTAAAAATATTAAAAAAAGATGTCCATTTTTACTGGATAACTGGTTTATGTGATACTCAATTTATTATTGAAACCGTAGAAGAATTAGTACGCATAAATGATCATGAGAAATTGTCGGCTGATTTATTTAAAATAGTTGAAAACAGACTCGTTAATCAATCAGTTAGTCCCATTAAAACACTTGATGAAATGGTTACACAGGTTTTATCAGGATTAATTGTTGTGGTAGTAGAAGGAGCAAATACTGCTCTTGCAGTTGACGTCAGAAGCTATCCCGGTCGTTCACCTCAGGAGCCGGATACAGAAAAAGTAGTTAGAGGTTCACGTGACGGGTTTGTTGAAAATATTGTTATCAATACTGCATTAACCAGAAGAAGAATACGTGATGAACGTCTCCGCTTTGAGATTCTTAAAGTGGGTGAACGTTCAAAAACAGACATAGCCATTGGCTACATCAATGATATTGCAGACCCAGACTTAGTGAATATTCTTCGTAAAGAACTTAAGTCCATTAAAATCGATGGGATTCCGATGGCCGATAAAACAATAGAAGAATTTATTCTAAAACAAGGTTTTAATCCTTATCCATTGGTAAGATATACAGAACGTGCCGATGTAGCGGCTGCTCATCTATTAGAAGGTCATGTAGTTATTTATGTGGATACGTCACCAAGTGTCATTATTGCCCCAACCACGTATTTCCATCATGTCCAGCATGCCGAGGAGTTTCGGGAAGCCCCCATAATGGGTACCTTTGTCCGTTGGTCTCGGTTTTTAGGTATATTGACATCTATATTCCTACTGCCATTATGGCTATTGTTTGTGTTAGAACCGTCTTTGCTGCCTGAAAGGCTTTCTTTCATTGGTCCAAATGAACAAACGAATATTCCAATCGTCATGCAGATTTTATTAGCTGACTTTGGGCTAGAGTTTTTAAAAATAGCAGCCATACATACACCAACTCCGCTATCGACAGCCATGGGATTAATTGCGGCAGTGTTAATAGGTCAAATTGCTATCGAAGTTGGTTTGTTTGTCCCAGAAGTTATCCTATACGTTGCGGTTGCAGGTATTGGTACGTTCACTACACCGAGTTACGAGTTAAGTGTTGCAAATAAAATAGGAAGAATAGCCCTATTAATCCTTGTTGCTATTTTCCATACGCCTGGTTTCGTAATTGGATCTACTTTACTATTTATCCATTTAGTCACAACAAGGACTCTTAATACTCCGTATTTTTGGCCATTTCTCCCTTTTGAACCAAAGGGATTCTTGCAAATTATTTTCCGACGGGCAATACCTGGATCAATCCTTCGTCCAAGCATTGTTCATCCGAGGAATCGCTATCGCCAGCCGCCGGATGGAGAATAAATTATTGCGGAAAAGATTGTGTTATGCTAAAGTATTTTTAATTATATAAAAGGATAAAAAGCTAAAAATAGGCAGTATCCTTTGTGGATTCTGTCTATTTATTTATTACTTTTTTAAGCACGTACCGTACACTAATAAAGAGTAAAGTCTTTACGAAAGAGAGGGAAGGGTATGTATTTTTACGGGACAACAGGCGTAAACGGCAAGGGTAATTTGGAAATAGGCGGAGTAGATGCAGTAGAGTTGGCCGAGCAATTTGGAACTCCTCTCTATGTATATGACGTATCATTAATGAGGGAAAGAGCAAGAGGATTTAAGAAGACCTTTGAAGAGCAAAATGTAACAGCACAGGTAGCATATGCCAGTAAGGCCTTTTCAACGATTGCGATGCTACAGCTTGCAGAGGAAGAAGGACTATCTCTTGATGTAGTTTCAGGAGGAGAATTATATACTGCTATTGCTGCGGGATTTCCGGTTGAAAGAATCCACTTTCATGGAAACAATAAAAGCAGAGAAGAATTAGTTATGGCATTAGACAACCAAATTGGCTGTATCGTTGTTGATAATTTTTATGAATTAGAACTTTTAAAGACAATCTGCATCGAAAGAGATTCATCCGTAAGTATATTACTTCGGGTTACTCCTGGAATTGAAGCACATACACATGATTATATC
Organism: Neobacillus niacini; assembly: GCF_023715415.1. Lineage (GTDB taxonomy): Bacteria > Bacillota > Bacilli > Bacillales > Cytobacillaceae > Neobacillus > Neobacillus niacini_C. The sequence goes on along the minus strand of NZ_JAMBOB010000006.1, from coordinate 374,679 downwards.
TTAACAGGTCAGGAAGATTCGAAATTTGGTTTTGACTTACAAAATGGACAAGCGGAGGAAGCTTTAGTGACGGCTCTTCGTTGTAATCACTTTGAAGTTTTAGGATTGCATTGTCATATTGGATCCCAAATATTTGAGACAACCGGCTTCTTGCTCGCTGCCGAAAAAATTGTTGGCAAAATGAATCAATGGAAAAATACACTTAACTTTGAAGCAAAAGTCCTTAATCTAGGCGGAGGCTTTGGGATTCGCTATACTAGCGAAGATGAACCACTGCAACCTTCACAATATGTTAGTGAAATTATTAAAGAGGTAAAGCGATTAATTCAGGAAAACTCAATGACAATGCCGGAAATATGGATAGAACCTGGAAGGTCTCTTGTTGGTGATGCAGGTACAACACTCTATCAAATTGGTTCATCTAAAGAAGTTCCTGGTGTGAGAAAATATTTAGCAGTTGATGGCGGGATGAGTGATAATATAAGACCTGCTCTCTATCAGGCGAAGTATGAAGCGGTTCTTGCTAATAGGCCTTTAGCAAAAAGCACGAATAAGGTTTCCATTGCTGGTAAATGCTGTGAATCTGGTGATATGCTGATTTGGGATTTACCACTTCCGGAAACAAAAGAAGATGATCTGCTAGCTGTTTTTTGTACAGGTGCCTATGGTTATTCAATGGCAAATAATTATAATCGTATTCCACGTCCAGCAGTGGTCTTTGTTGAAAATGGAAAGGCAACGCTTGTTGTGAAAAGAGAAACTTACGAAGATTTACTTCGATTAGATTTGCCATTAAAATAAACAAGCTGCCGTCCATAGCGGCAGTTTATTTGTTTTCTAATCCAGCTGCAGCGCCTAGGGGCTCGGGGTCATATGCCAATCCGACAAGAAGGTAAAGACCAACCTTCTTGTCGGATTGGCATATGCCTGTCGCCCCTGTGCAAGGCGCTTCCGCTTTTTATTTATAGAATGGATTATTTTTTGTATATAGTGTAGAATGACAACATGTACGCTATCTTCAAATCATATTTGGAGGTTAACTTGTGAAGAGTAGTAATTGGAAAGTCTTTGGTATTCTATTAGGACTAGCACTTATTTGGGGGATTATCTATTGGGTTTTTATTGTACCGAAATAATGATACTTGGGATTGATAGGCAAACCTTTATTATGTATGATTGACAATAATGAAACACTTTACGAAATTGACTACATATTATAAAGAAAACTGTTTATTTATAAGTTTGTTGGAAAAAATATATTATCCCTAACTGGGTTTATTTAATATAATGAGGGAGCTATTATGTTAATTCGTTATAAGAAAACATTTGAAAAGATAGCCATGGGCTTGTTGTCCTTTATGCCTACGGAAAAGGACTTGAAGAAACTCCAATTCACCATTAAGGAGTATGAAACAGAAGAGAACTTACAGCTCTTTCTATGGAAGGAAGAAGACATTATTGGTCTGATTGGGGTTCAAATGAACAATGATGATTCTGTGTTAATGATTCAACATATTTCTGTCAATCCCTCACATCGTTATCAAGGGGTTGGAAAAAGAATGGTTAAAGCTCTGAAGGATATGTATCCTGACAAGCAAATAACCGCAAATGACAACACAGCACCATTTGTTGAGAAGTGTGATTTTTGCTAACTAAAACATTGAAAGGCAACGAGGCTTTTATTCGTTGCCTTTTCTATTCCGAAGTGCTTCTAAACGTTCTTCAATGACCATTGTTCTATCACGTAATTTATGCCTATGAACGATGGATACATTCTCTAAGTTACTCTTCTCTCCCCATTTAAAACCTTTTTCTTCACACACCTTCGTACATGCTTCTATAAGAATAGGATCGATTACTGGAAGATTAATGCTTTGATAGCATTCCTCGTTTTGGATTTCATCAAGAAGTTTTGTAAGTGAAGGAAAAAAAACATTACCATCTAAACCCTTTATGGATAAAGAATTTACCTTTAAGGACAAGATAGTAATAGCTTTTTTCAGCGTTCTTTCAGCCCCTTTAAAATTTCCTCTTCGATGATGGTACCTTGACACCGCTAATAGGATGAAGCCTACCCAGACTGAATCCTTTTGTTTATCGTTAGATTCCTTCCAATACTCTTCTAGGATTTCGTGGCATTCAAAATAATCACGATTTCCATTAAAATGAACTAAAAATTGAACATACTGCTCTGGGTACAAAAAATCACCCCTAAAAAGTTAAGTTATGTACAGTGTAGCATATAATCATTGTTTCTTCAGAAGTATCTCCAAAAGAAAAAGCCCACCCAAAAGGCGGGCTTTCTTGCTAGCTTACTTTGGTGTTCTAATTAAAACCAGGAAGCACCAACAATTATTAATAGAATGAATAGAACCACGATTAAAGCGAAGCCGCCTCCAAAACCGTAACCTTCAGACATTTTCAAATACCTCCTATATTGTTTTGTTATTCTTTTCATTCTCATCATATGTAGGGTGTTTGTCCAGTGTTATAGGTCAACATCCTATTTTCGAATTTTACAATCGTAATGATTTTTCTATTGGATAACGTATTTGAATCCTCTATACTAAGAATAGTCATGATTTTTATGAACATTACATCAAGGATTCTGGTGAAAGATGATACACTATAATGTCAAAATTGACGCATTTGAAGGACCATTGGATTTACTTCTCCATTTAATTAATACTTTAGAAATTGATATATACGATATTCCTGTTGCCCAAATAACAGAGCAATATTTAATCTATATTAAAACAATGAACGAACTTAAATTGGATATTGCAAGCGAGTTTTTAGTGATGGCAGCAACTTTATTAGCAATAAAAAGTAAAATGCTTTTACCGAAGCACGAAGAGGAATTGGATGAGTTCAATTCAGAAATGGCATATGAAGAAGACCCTAGAGATGAACTTGTTGAAAGGTTAATTGAATATCGAAAATATAAAGAAGCTGCACATGATTTAAAGTCATTGGAGGAAGAACGCGGACTTATGTATACGAAACCTCCAAGTGACCTTTCTGATCTTGCAAAGGAAAAGCAACCAGAAAAGACAGAAAAAAATGTCACCCTATATGATATGTTGGCTGCTTTTCAGAAACTTTTAAGAAGAAAAAAGCTGCAACGCCCATTAGCAACAAAGATTGCTAGGCAAGAAATATCCATTGAAACCAGAATGACTGAAATAATGAGTGAGTTAAAAAAATTAAAGGGACGGAAAAACTTCAACGATTTATTCCCAATTCCAGCAAAGGAACATATTGTTGTGACATTTTTGGCAGTTTTGGAGTTAATCAAAAGAAAAGAAATTGACGTAGAACAAAATGAAAACTTCGGGGATATTTTTGTTCATGCAATTCAAGAAGGAGAGTAAAGCGTTTGGAGATAATTAACTGGCAAAGTATTTTAGAGAGTCTTTTATTTGCTGCAGGGGATGAGGGACTTACTTTAAAGCATGTAGCTGAGGTTCTAGATGTAGAGGAACTGAAGGCTGGTGAAATTATAGAAGAATTAATTCAGGTTTACGAAAAAGACTCAAACCGTGGCATAATGATTGTTCAGCTTGCAGGTACGTATCAGCTTGCCACAAAAAAAGAAAACGCAAGCTACTTAAAAAGGCTTGTAGACTCACCTAATACAGCTGCCCTATCACAGGCAGCTTTGGAAACATTAGCGATTATTGCGTATAAACAGCCAATCACTCGTGTTGAAATTGAAGAAATACGCGGAGTGAAAACGGAGCGGCCACTTCATACCCTGATGACAAAAGCACTCATCAAGGAAGTTGGAAGAGCCGAGGGAACAGGGAGAGCCTACTTATACGGGACCACTAAAGAATTTCTCGATTATTTCGGTTTAAAAAACATTCAGGAACTCCCCAAACTGCCCGACCGAGTCGAAGAAGAATTTGTCCAAGAAGAAGCCGACCTATTCTTCGAAAGATTTCAAGAGAGTATTAATACTTAAAAACAAAACAATTCATTTTAGATGTGTTAAAATAGAAATACGATTTCAAAGAAATTCCGAAGATTCAACTTATTGTTAATTGCCAAAGGGGATTGATTTAATTGTTAATTAAAAACTGCATCGGGCACGAATTGGAAAAGGAAAAATCAAATACTTCAGAAGACTTTTTTAATAGAAGTGAAGTTACATTTGTTGAAAATTCTGAGGAAAAGACCCTGCATGTATTGTACGTCAGATACTTTGATGAATTTCTCCCAGAGTTCACTCCTTATCAGCAAAACCCAATTTTTACAAAAGACAATATTGAAGTAACCTTCAAGGACATTGTTGCCTTAGTGTGTTTAATCAAAAATCCAGGATTGCGCAATCGGAAACGCTTATACATTAATTCTAAACAGGAATTTGCTTCTTATTTTAAAGATATTGACTTTGAAAAGTTACCTGAAATAGTACTTGCTGTAAAGCAAACGAATAAGTTCGAGCTGCGTTCTCCGCTTGATTACATTAAGCAGCACAGTTAATTGGTTAATAAAGAATTCAAAGGGGTGTTTGAATGGGGAATTCATTGGTAAAATCGCAGCTTAAAGATGTAGGAGGGTTTTTAACTACTACAATCAGTACTCTAGAAAATTATTTAAATGAAACGACCCTTTCGCGGATGAATCAACAATTATCCGGAGATTTGGATTATTATAAAATAGTCCTGTCAAACTTGAGAAAATTGCTTGTTTATTGTGAAGAAGGTTTGGATGCGTGCTCAGTTATTTTGCTAAGTGAACCGTTCCAGAAAGCAACGGCAGAAAAAACCCTTTATCGAATTTTTCATCAGTGCATTGAAGAGTTTTTCTCTCCTAAAAATGATGCTTGGTTTGAGGATAGTCGTTCCGCATATACAGGACGAAATTCAATCAAATTTTATAAAAGTGTACCTGAAAGTGTACAAGAGTTGGTGAAAGGACTCGAAGGAGAATTTCAAAGAGTCAGAGAAGAACTTGAATATTATGAAACAGATTACCGTACGAAAATGATTCAATCAAAATAAATGGTTTCTGAAACTGCCCTTTTAGTTAGGGCAGTTTTTTTTCTGTGTTATAGGTTCGTCTCATTTGCATAATTGTTCATAATCACAAATAAATTTCATACCTTTTAGGTAGATTCGAAATATAAGGGTGGGATAAAATGAATCGATTTAGTCAATATGTTCGTGAAATATTTGAATGGAACGAAGAAATGAAGAGTTTCTTAGAAACAGAAGATGTGGAAGATAATTTAGAGTTATGGGAGCAGCTGGAGCATTTCACAGAGTTAATTGAAAACACTGGTCAATCATTATCAGATAATGAAATGCTCAGTCTACAGGCTAAAGCAGAGGAAATTCATGAACAAATGGAAGATTATTTTTCTCGTAAACAGGGAGTAGGGAGTATCTGGGTTGAGAAAAAAACTGTCCCGCCTGGAGGACACACACTTCCAGATCTCCCTTACGCCTACAATGCCCTCGAACCCTTTATCTCGGAAGAAATCATGAGATTGCACCATGATAAGCACCATCGATCTTATGTAGAGGGCTTAAACAAAGCGGAGATAAATTTAAAGAAAGCTAGAGATAACAATGATTTTTCCTTAATCAAACATTGGTCTAGGGAATTAGCTTTTCATGGCTCTGGGCATTATCTGCATACGATTTTCTGGAAGAACATGATACCTAAAGGAGGGGGGAGTCCTCAAGGTCTACTCAAGAGAGAAATAGAAAATTATTTTGGCAGTTTTGATAAATTTAAAAAACAGTTCTCTGAAGCAGCAAAACAGGTGGAAGGTGTGGGATGGGCTATACTTGTATGGTCACCACGGGCAAGGCATCTTGAGATTTTACAATCAGAACGACATATGCTGCTAACGCAATGGGACACCATTCCACTGCTCGCTCTAGATGTTTGGGAGCATGCTTATTACTTGCAGTATAAGAACAATCGCGCTGAATACGTTGACAATTGGTGGAATCTAGTAAACTGGAATGATGTTGAAATGAGGTTTGATAAAGCCTCTGAAATAAAATGGCCAGCTTTTTAATTGGAAGGCAATCGGCGAATAGTCGATTGCCTTTTTCATTTTTCAGGACAAATTGTCATATCAGACCTTGTCCTGCATAAAATTTTAGAAAGCTAGTATTAATGCTAGAAATGTTAACGAAGGGGACGAGGTAAACTTATGAGAATGATTTGGAAGCTAGTCATTTTTTCCCTCATGGTCTCACTATTCATTACAAACATTCCTCAAAAGGTGGATGCTTCCGTTTCCGTAAGTGCACAAGGTGCAGTACTAATGGAGCAAGAATCTGGGCGTGTCCTATTTGAGAAAGATGCCCACACAAAAAGGAGAATCGCTAGTATTACGAAAATTATGACGGCGATTCTTGCTATCGAATCGGGAAAAATGAATGAATTAGTGAAAGTAAGTGAACAAGCTACCCGAGCCGAGGGGTCGTCTGTGTACTTAAAGCCCGGAGAAAAGATTAAGCTTGAGCATTTAGTATATGGTCTAATGCTTAGGTCTGGCAATGACACTGCGGTCGCTATTGCTGAGCATGTCGGAGGAAGCTTAGATGGGTTTGTTTATTTGATGAATCAAAAAGCCAAAGAAATTGGTATGTTGAATACTCACTTTTCCAATCCACATGGTTTAGATGATCATGAAGACCACTTTTCAACTGCTTATGACATGGCGCTACTAACGCGGTATGCAATACATAACAAAACATACCAAAAAATAGCTGGGACAAAGAATTACAAAGCACCAAATCCTACAGAAAAGTGGGATCGTGAGTGGAAAAATAAAAACCGCTTACTAACAAAGTATAAATACACGACAGGTGGAAAAACGGGTTATACAAAACGTGCAAAAAGAACTTTGGTTTCAACGGCAACTAAAGGGGATATGAGCTTAATTGCAGTTACCTTGAACGCTTCAGATGATTGGAATGATCACATAGCCATGTATGAAAATAGCTTTAAAACCTATGATATGGCGGAAGTGTTAGCAAAAGGAAAAGTCGATGTTAAAACGAATAAATATTATCAAAAACATTTATATGTAAACAAGACAATTGTTTATCCTGCGACAAATGAGGAAATGGACATGTTCTCGATAAGGTACAAATTAAATAAGCCGGGTGAAGATTGGGACGAATCAAATCATAATGGAGAAGTAGTTGGTAAAGCACAAGTTTTTCTTGATGGTAAAGTAGTGAAAGAAACACCGATTTATTATCAGGGTGGCCCTGAGAAGAAAAAGGGGCTGTTTGATTCTCTAAAAGACTTATTTTTATCAGCCATTGGCGTGAGATTAAATGGTTAATTATATTTGGGTATTTATGACAATTGTTGGCTTCGTATTTGCCATGATAAACGGAACAATGGAAGAAGTAAATAAGGCAATCTTTGATGGGGCAAAGGAAGCGGTGACACTTTGTATTGGGTTAATCAGCATTCTTGTGTTTTGGTTAGGAATGATGCGGATTGCACAAGAATCGGGGTTACTAGATTTATTGTCTAAGTTATTTCGTCCATTTGTTAAAAGAATATTTCCTGAAGTTCCAACCAATCATCCTGCCATGGGATATATATTGTCTAATATGATTGCGAATATGTTTGGCTTAGGTAATGCTGCGACCCCGCTTGGAATCAAAGCGATGGAGGAATTAAAACAATTAAATGGCGGAAAAAATTCAGCCAGCAGGTCGATGGTCACCTTTTTAGCAATAAATACAGCAAGCATTACCATCATTCCAACAACAGTGATTGCAATAAGGATGAATTACAATTCTGCCTCCCCGACTGAAATTGTGGTGCCAACCTTAATTGCCACCATCATCTCAATGCTCGGAGCAGTTATGATAGATCGTTATTTTTATAATCGACGAAGTCGTAAAGGATGAATGCCGCATGGAATTTCTTTCACTTATTTCCCTAGGTTTTATTCCTGTCTTAATAGGTTTTATCCTCCTTTATGGAACCATAAAACAAATTCCAACCTATGAAAGTTTTGTTGAAGGAGGAAAAGAAGGAATCAAAATTGCCGTCTCCATTATTCCGTTCCTTGTAGGCATGCTCGTAGCGATTACTGTCTTCCGAGCCTCAGGTGCTCTAGAAGCATTAATGAATTGGATTAGACCAGTAATGGAAGCTATCGGTGTCCCTGCAGAAATTATTCCTCTTATCATAATACGGCCGATTTCTGGAACAGCCGCGCTTGGAATGACGAGTGACCTGATTGCTGTTTACGGTCCAGATTCTTTTATTGGAAGACTAGCTTCTGTTCTGCAGGGAAGTACTGATACTACTTTTTACGTGTTAACCGTATATTTCGGAGCTGTTGGAATCAAAAAAATGGGTGATGCCCTTAAGGTTGGCCTTCTGGCAGATGTAGTCGGAATTATTGCAGCAATTGTTGTTGTAGTACTTGTATTCGGTGCACAGTGAAATGTTGGAAAAAGAGCAATGTCATAAAAAAAGAAGCAGGTTCCTAAGCGTGTTAAACATTAATAGGAGCCTGCTTTTTTGTATTTCATACATTAAAAAAGCCGTTACTTTGAAAAAGGGCAATTTTGTGTCATAATTCATTAGGGAAGAATAACAAATTTGTTTCCTACTAAACTGTGGTGCAAAGCGCCCAGTATTCAAAATAAAGGTAAACAGCTGAGGTGGATCATATTGGAAAGATTGCAAAAGGTAATAGCTCGAGCAGGGATAGCTTCAAGAAGAAAATCCGAAGAATTAATTAAAGAAGGAAGAGTAAAGGTCAATGGAAAAGTAGTGACAGAGCTAGGTGTGAAAGTTACGCCATCAGACAAGGTTGAAGTCAATGGAATTCAGATTGAGAAAGAAGAACCGGTTTATTTTCTATTATATAAACCACGTGGCGTTATTTCGAGTGTGAGTGATGATAAAGGAAGAAAGGTGGTAACGGACTTTTTTCCATACCAACATGAGAGAATTTTTCCGGTTGGACGTCTTGATTATGATACATCCGGATTATTACTGCTAACAAATGATGGGGAGTTTGCCAATTTACTTATGCATCCTCGGAATGAGATTGAAAAAGCATATGTCGTTAAAACGAAAGGTATTCCTTCTAAAGAGAATCTTCGAAAGTTAGAAAAAGGAATTCATCTTGAAGATGGAAAAACAGCACCGGCAAAAGTCAAAATGCTTTCAGTCGATAAGCAGAAGCAAACTTCTATCATTGAAATAATCATTCATGAAGGGCGTAATCGTCAGGTTCGAAGAATGTTTGAAGCAATTGGACATGACGTTTTAAAATTAAAACGTGAACGCTATGGCTTCTTAACTTTACATGGATTATCTGCAGGGGATGCTAGAGAGTTGACACACCATGAAGTGAAGTTATTAAGAGGACTATCTTTAGAGTCTACTAAGAAAAATTCATAAAGATGTCACAAATGCAGTAGGGAGAATTTACTATAGACACAGTGGAAAATGATATAATCTAGACAAACTGTGTCTCGTACTTGTGATTTTCAGGGAGGGAGAATTATGAAAAAACGGCGATTAATAATGAGAACGTTAATTTTATTCATTTTAGCTGCTGCCGTTGCCTACACGCTTTATGCCAACCTGACAAAAGACAATAGAATGAAGGTTGAAGTTGGAAAACAAGCTCCTGATTTTGTGTTGGTTGATATGGAAGGGGAAAAGCATAAGCTTTCTGACTATAAAGGACAGGGAGTATTTTTAAACTTTTGGGGGACTTGGTGTAAGCCTTGTGAAGCAGAAATGCCATATATTAATAATCAATATAATCATTATAAAGATAAAGGTGTACAAGTGCTTGCCGTTAATGTTAGCGAATCAGAATTAGCCGTTAATCATTTTATAGAACGGAAGAAGCTTGATTTTCCTACTGTTATTGATACAGACGGACAGGTACAAGCTGCATATGGTATTAATCCGCTTCCGGCAACATTCTTAATTGATAAGGATGGGAAAGTAGTTAAATATCATACAGGAACGCTAACGGAAGCAATGGTTAGGGAGTTTATGGAGAAAATTAAACCTTAAGGGGTTGTAGGGAGTTTTTTGCAATGAAAGATGTTAAATGTGAATGCGGACATGTTAATCCACATGGGACCGTATTGTGTGAGGCATGCGGAAAGGTTCTAGTTGAAGAATCACCAGATAAATCACTGCTGGATATGCGGTATGAAGGCAGTGCCCGCCGCTCACAAACATATAATAAGACCATCGTTGATAAAATATGGAACTTTTTTTCTTCCGTCAAGGTTGGTGTATGGCTAATCGTCATTACACTAGTTGCTTCTGCAGCTGGGACGATTCTTCCACAGGAAATGTACATACCCCCTACAATGCCAGCAGAAGAATATTACGAGGACCAGTATGGCTGGTTTGGGAAGTTATACTATGAGCTAGACTTTAATAATTTGTATAGTTCATGGTGGTATTTAATATTAATTGCAATGATAGGAATTTCCCTTGTTATTTGTAGTCTCGACAGGGTTGTCCCGTTGTATAAGGCGTTAAAGGCTCAAAGAGTAACAAGACATGAAGGATTTTTAAAACGTCAGCGTCTATTTGGGATAAGTGAGAATGGGGATCATGATGACTTAGCCGTGGTTAAGCAACGATTACAGGCTAAACGGTATCATGTACGGGAAGAAAATGGTGATTTGCTCGCGGAAAAAAATCGATTTTCACGCTGGGGTCCATATGTGAACCATGTTGGATTAATTATCTTCTTAATTGGCGGCATGCTCCGGTTTGTTCCTGGGATGTATATTGATAAAGTCCTATGGCTGCGTGAAGGTGAAACAAAGGTTGTGCCTGAAACGGATGGACAATATTATGTTGCAAACGAGAAGTTTATTCTCGAAAATTACGATAAAGATAAGGATAAAACCTTTGAAGCAGCAATTGACCGTGCTGGGATGGTTGTTAAAAATTATCAGACAAATGCTGTACTGTATAAAAGAGTCGGTCCTGCTATTCCAGGGGAACAGCCTGAATTAGAAAAAGTGAAAGAACACAAAATTCGAGTCAATCAGCCTTTGAAGTTTGAAAGTTTTGCATTATATCAAGTAGACTACAAGCTAGATGAATTAAATACAATGTCCTTCTCTTTAACAAACAAAGAATCTGGTAAAGCGTTTGGTGATATAAAAGTAAATCTATATGACCCAAAGCCAAAATATGACCTTGGAAACGGTTATGCTGTTGAAGTTTTGAGTTTCTTCCCTGATTTTGAATTTTCTGAAAATGGGGAACCGACAACAAAATCCAGGATACCGAATAATCCTGCTTTTGTTTTCAAGATGATTTCACCAGAAGTCCCAAAAGGGGAAACGAGTTTTGTTGCGATACAGCAAACCATTGAGCCATTAGGGGATAACCAATATAAAATGGCCTTCAAAGGAATTGAAACAAAAAATGTAACTGCCTTAACCGTTCGTAAAGATTTAACGATATGGATTATTATTATAGGTGGTATCTTGTTTATGATTGGTGTAATCCAAGGCGCATATTGGAATCATCGCAGAATATGGGTGCAAAACAAAAATGGCGAAGTTTGGATCGCAGCACATACCAATAAGAACTGGTATGGATTAAAAAAAGAAATTGAATCGACTATTTTAGAAACGAAATTAATTATTCCTGATGATCAAATGCAAAAGGAAAGAAATGATAAGGAGGGTGTCTAGTTGGCAGCATTAAGTAGTAATTTACTTTATATTGCATTTATTCTATATTTAGTAGCGACTCTCTTCTTTGGCGGGGCCATTAAGGCCAAGAATAATACCGGAGAAAAGAAAAGTACGAATCGCTGGGGGAAAATTGCCGTAGTAGTGACAATAGTTGGATTTGTCTCTCAGGTTGGCTACTTTATTACAAGGTGGATTGCAGCAGGGCATGCCCCTGTTAGTAATTTATTTGAGTTTACAACCTTTTTTGGAATGTGTCTTGTAGGTGCATTCATCGTTATTTATTTTATTTATCGGACACCTCTTCTCGGATTGTTTACCATGCCTGTTGCAATTCTAGTTATTGCCTATGCGAGCATGTTTCCTAGGGATATATCACCGTTAATACCAGCATTGCAAAGTGACTGGCTTCATATTCATGTCACGACTGCAGCATTAGGTGAAGCCATTTTAGCAATCAGCTTTGCTGCGGGATTGATTTATCTTGTAAAGGTAATTGATCAATCTAAAGCATCAAAGAGAACCTTTTGGCTTGAAACTGTAATGTTTGGGTTGGTAACAACATTAGGATTTGTTCTTGTATCCAGTTTATTCTCTGCTATGGATTATAAAGCAGAATTTAATTGGATTGATAAGAATGACATTGAGGCAAATATGGAATATACGATGCCAGCGATTACTGGTCCCCATGAAGGAGAACTGCTTACCAGTGGAAAATTTGAACCACTTGTAGAAATGCCTGCAATGATAAATGCGAAGAAAATGAATTCTGTTATTTGGTCGTTTATTGGTGGAATTATCCTTTATGGACTTTTAAGATTAATCTTGAGAAAACGTATCTCGGCCGCATTGCAGCCCTTAGTTAAAAACATCAAATTGGATTTTGTGGATGAAATAAGCTACCGATCTGTATTAATCGGATTCCCTGTGTTTACCTTAGGTGCTTTGATTTTTGCGATGATATGGGCGCAAATTGCCTGGACAAGATTTTGGGGTTGGGATCCTAAAGAGGTTTGGGCACTGGTAACGTGGTTATTCTATGCAGCCTTTTTACACCTTCGTCTTTCCAAGGGATGGCATGGTGAGAAATCGGCTTGGCTAGCAGTTATTGGTTTTGTCATAATTATGTTTAATTTGGTCGCTGTAAACCTAGTTATTGCAGGACTTCATTCCTACGCTGGATGATAATTTGTTGGTCTATAGCCTTTACTTTTTCCAAGTAAAGGCTATTTTTCAAATGTTTAGTTAGAAAAAAGGATGTTTGTCAAAAATCTGACACTTTTTGTAAAGACAATTACCTTAAATTATAGATTATCACTATCACATTTTGTAAAATAACAGCATGGGGGGATTATTAATGGATAAAGAAGTAAAGATTTTAGTGGTGGACGATGAGGAAAGAATTCGCCGTTTATTAAAGATGTATTTAGAGCGTGAGGAATATACAATTGATGAAGCAGAAGATGGTAATGAAGCGTTAACAAAGGCATTTGCAAATGATTATGATGTCATTCTTTTAGACTTAATGATGCCTGGTAAGGACGGGTTAGAGGTTTGCCGTGAATTAAGAGAAAAGAAGGCTACACCTGTAATTATGTTAACTGCTAAAGGTGAAGAGGTTAACCGTGTACAAGGATTTGAAGTGGGTACAGACGACTATATTGTAAAACCATTCAGTCCAAGAGAAGTAGTATTAAGGGTAAAGGCTTTATTAAGACGGTCATCTCAAACTACTTATCTCCAAACAGATACAACAACCAAGGATGTTATTGTGTTCCCACATTTAACAATCGACAATGACGCACATCGAGTTTTGGCTGATGGTAAGGAAGTAAGTTTAACTCCAAAAGAATATGAATTACTGTATTTCCTTGCAAAAGCACCAGACAAGGTTTTTGATCGTGAGCAATTACTAAAAGAAGTATGGCATTATGAATTTTTTGGAGATTTGCGTACGGTAGACACACATGTTAAGCGCCTTCGTGAAAAGTTAAATAAAGTCTCTGAACAGGCAGCAAGAATGATTGTAACCGTTTGGGGAGTAGGCTACAAATTTGAGGTTGTTAATGAATGACCTTTTTACGAAGTGTAGTTGGAAAGCTGTGGCTAACCATCATATTTTTGGTTGCCTTCATCCTTTTCATCTTAACTGTAATGCTCCTAGAGTTTTTTGAGAATAACAATATTACAGCAACAAAAAATAATTTAACCCATCAGGCAGAGAAAATAGCCAACGTGCTGGAAAATCATCCGAATGAGCAATTTCCCTTAGGTTTAGAAATCTCATGGGAAATTATTGATGAATTCACAAAGGTAGTTATTATAAAAAATAACCAAGAGGTCTACTACTCTCCTAACTCTGAAAAGTCAGTGAAATTATCGTTACAAGACATACGCAATGATGTCGAGATATCAAAAGTCTTTGAAGAGGACATAACTGTAGAGAAAGTGGCAAAGCTTTCATCGAAAGATTCTGGAAGAGATACTGCTAAATATTCGATTATTGGTGTACCGCTGCACATGGATGATGAGCAAAATGGTGCAGTGTTTATCTATCAGTCCTTAGAAATCATTCAAGAAACTACACATTCAACCACGAATTTTATCTTACTTGTTGCGGGTGTTGCTATTATTCTGACTACCATTTTTGCCTTCTTTTTATCTAGCAGGATTACGGCTCCTTTAATAAAAATGAGGGAAGCTGCTTTCGAAGTGGCAAGAGGGAAATTTGATACAAAAGTTCCAATCCTGACTCATGATGAAATTGGTGAACTTGCCACAGCCTTTAACCAGATGGGCAGGCAGTTAAAGTTTAATATGAATGCCTTAAGTCAGGAAAAAGAACAGCTTGCGAGCATCTTGAGCAGTATGGCGGATGGAGTTATAACTTTTAACCGGGATGGAACAATCCTAATTTCCAATCCGCCTGCTGACCGGTTTTTACAATATTGGTATTATGAAAAGGGAGGAGCAGGATCTCCTTCTGAAGAAATTCCCACACAAGTAATGGAGCTGTTTCAACAGTCTGTTGATACAGAGACAGAGCAGGCGGGGGAAATTTCTCTTCAAGGCCGTCATTGGGTTATTCTGGTTAGTCCGCTATACAGTAACCGATTTATTCGTGGAGCCGTTGCGGTACTAAGAGATATGACAGAAGAACGGGTATTAGAAAAAATGAGGAAAGATTTTATTGCAAACGTTTCTCATGAGCTAAGAACACCTATTTCCATGTTACAAGGCTACAGTGAAGCCATTGTAGATGATATTGCTGAATCGCAGGAAGAGAAAAAGGAAATGGCAAAAGTAATCTACGATGAATCATTGAGAATGGGGCGACTTGTTAATGAGTTGCTGGATTTAGCGAGAATGGAAGCCGGGCATATTCAATTAACGATGGATGAAGTGAATCTACCTGCATTTATGAATAGAATCGTTCATAAGTTCCAAGGGCTGGCAAGAGACAATGAGATACATTTAAGTGCTGACCTGGAGAATGATATTCCAAACATCTTATTTGATCCAGATCGGATTGAACAAGTATTAACGAACCTGATTGATAATGCCATTAGACATACACCACAAGGTGGTTCAGTTAAGTTACATGTAAGAAATGATGATTTCGGTATAAAGGTGGAAGTCTCTGATTCAGGTTCAGGTATTCCAGAAGAAGATCTGCCATTCGTATTTGAACGTTTCTATAAAGCCGATAAAGCAAGAACTAGAGGAAGAGCTGGTACAGGATTAGGACTAGCTATCGCAAAAAATATTATTGACGCACATCATGGTCATATATCTGTACAAAGTAAAATAGGACAAGGAACGACATTTGCCTTTTCACTTCCACGAAAATGAGAAGAAAATGGCGATTTCTCTTGATTCACGGGAAACAATTATATTGATACTAAAACTCATCCAAAGGGTGGGTTTTTTGTTTTGTCTTCACTTTTAATAATAAAAAGTCTATATTTAAAATGTGAAACTTTTTGTACATATGTATCGACTAATTCTATGAACGGGGAGGGGAATGGATGGACTCCGTTTTCGAAGAGCTATATCAAAAATATCATCATGACGTTTTTCAATTTTTATTTTATATGGTAAGAAACAAGGAACAGGCAGAGGATTTAGTACAAGAAGTATATATAAGGGTGTTTAAATCTTATCATCGCTTTGAAGGTAAAAGCAGTGAAAAAACATGGCTATTTTCTATCGCAAGAAATGTTGCCATTGATTCGTTTCGTAAACAAAAGGGTTGGAAGGGTCGACTGCTTGAAAAATTTGATTGGTCTCAAAGTCAGATAAAGGATGATTATCCGATTCCAGAAGAAATTACGATTCAAAAGGAAGAAATTAAATGGATTTATCAATGCTTGGACCATTGTACTGTGGATCAACGTTCGGTTGTTATATTGCGTTTTTTAAATGATTTGTCTATTACTGAAACGGCACAAGCTCTTGATTGGACGGAAAGTAAAGTGAAAACTACACAACATCGTGCATTGAAAGTATTAAAAAAGCATATGGAAATGTTTCGTGATAAGGAGGGATTAGAGAGTGAAGAAGTCAGAGTGGAGCGATAAGCAGCTCGAAGAATTACTTAGGCAAATGCCCAAAATAGAAGACCATCGCAATCCTCGTGACATATACCAAAATCTTTCTATAAAAAAGAGAAAAAGAACAGCTTGGCTAATTCCTAGTTTTGCAGCTGCAGCAGCTTTACTCCTATTTTTCATATTAGCACCAAGGTTATTAGAAGGAACACAATCTTTTAATAGCGCAAAACAGGAAGATGTCCGAAGTGAGGAAAAGATAAGCCTTGCGGACGATAAATCATCAATTTTGAATAAAAATGAAGAAGATGGTTTATCAGGTGCAGAACCTAAAATGCGAATGACCGAAATGAATAAAACTGCAATATATGATGATGAAGTAGAGAACGGAAAAGTAATCACTTATTGGGTCCCTGATTCCCAGGCACAAATAATAGTCCCTATTTCACTTATTGTCCCTCAGGTGGGTAACAAGAATTGGCTGACACTTTTTACTGAATCAATGGGACTATTAAAGGAAGAGGAATGGGGATTGACGGATTATTATCCTCTTGACGCTTCGTTTGAATTAGATGAAACAAATAATACCGTGATTGTCGATGTTCCAAGTGACCATAAATATGGGCAAGGTTCTACAGGTGAAAAGATTTTTTTAGATATATTGCAGAAAACAATAGCCTCAAATAGTCAAGTAAATAAAATAATACTCAAAACAAATGGACAGCCTGGAATAGAATTTGGTAATTATGGTGTCATGGATGAATTAGAAGTTAATCCAGAAGGTAAACATGGATATTTCCTTTATACACCGGATGGTATGGATACAACCTATCACGTTCCTTCGACTGATACATTTCAAGATATAAATGCCGCTTTTGAAGCGATGAAAACAAACCAAGCAGAAGGTGGTTTAGTGGCCTCAATAGGTCCATTCTTTCAAATCAAAGAAGTTTCCATTCAAGATAACAAATTAATCATTCATATCGATGAAAACACACCAATGGAGAATAACCTTGAAACACTTCGTTCCTTTGAAGCTATTTTATTAACCGCCAAAGAATTTGGGGTTGAAACGATAATGGTTGTAAACGCTCCTATCAAGCTTTTAGGGCCATTCGATTTATCAAAGGAAACAAAGGTTCCATTGGCACCTAACCACCGCCCAATCGAATAATAGAAGATAAAAAAGATTGACCGTTAAAAGGTTAATCTTTTTTTTATGAATAAAAAACCATTTCTCTCCAAATTATAACAAGTATGCTTAACCGCTCTCTCCCAACTATATGTTCTAAAAAACAGTAGGTAAACATATGGTGTGTGGAGGAGAGGATATGATTAAGGAGGAAAACAATCAAATGCGAGACTACATAAGGCGGCTTTTAATTGCCGCAATTATGGCGCTTTGTGTCAGCTTATTATTCTTAGGCGGGAAGCAGACCGAAGCGAGTATGCAGGAATCAAAGGAAATAAAAGCTGGATGGATATGGCCCGCAGATGGTGTCATATCTGATACATATGGGACAAGGCATGGAACACATAAGGGAATCGATATAGCTGGCAGGTTAAATTCTCCTGTTATCGCTGTGGAGGACGGGGTTGTGGGCAAATCCTATTACTCAAATACATACGGGAATGTAATATTTCTTACACACCCCAATAATTATGTTACTGTTTATGCCCACTTAAATAAGCGGCTTGTAAATACAGGGCAAGAGATTAAACAAGGTGATAGAATTGGGATGATGGGAAGAACAGGCGAATCGACGGGTGTTCATCTCCACTTTGAGAGTCATCAGGTAGAGTGGACATTTGATAAGAAAAACGCCATTGATCCAGAAACACTGCTGGGTCATACTGAGGTGGGTGTGGCAGTAAAAGGTGGTATGGCAAGTAATACGGATAGTCTTGCAGCAAGTACGTATGTAAAGGGCGATAAGGCACATTATATTGTACAAGCCGGTGATACACTAAGCTCCATTGCACAGAAAAGCAATTTATCAGTTGTAGAGCTAAAAGAAGTCAATCAGCTAAAGTCGGACCTTATCCTGCCTGAACAAGTTTTAGTAATCCAAAAATAAATGAATATTCCACTAACCGTCACATTAGGTTAGTGTTTTTTTCTTTTCAAAACGAATACTTACCAGTATAATAAAAGAGTAATTAAATATCGATCTATCTTCGGGGCAGGGTGAAATTCCCGATCGGCGGTATTAGAGTTAAACTCTTGAGCCCGCGAGCCTTTATGGCAGGATTTGGTGTGATTCCAAAGCCGACAGTATAGTCTGGATGGGAGAAGATGGAGGTTCTGCGACGTTCAAAAAAATGTTGATATACTGAACGTTTATTAAGAGTGCCTTTGTAAACTCCCTCAAGACTATTTTCTTGAGGTTTTTTATTTTTCCTAGGTCACCTTAAAAGCTGCTGAACCTCTCTTCCTAACTTGATGGATCAAAAAGGAGAGAGGAAAAGAATGAAGAAAAAAATGAGTGTCAAGGCAATTGTTTCAATTGGAATGCTGAGCAGTATCGCATATCTTTTAATGCTGATTAACTTCCCGCTTCCGCCATTTCCAAATTTCTTGTTTATTGATTTTAGCGATATCCCAGCATTAATCGCAGCTTTAATTTTCGGACCTGTTGCAGGAATTTTAGTTGAGTTTTTCAAAAACGCACTCAATTATATTGCTACTGGCAGTGCAACTGGAATTCCAGTTGGCCATATTGCTAATTTCCTTGCGGGAATTCTATTCGTTTTACCAACCTACTATGTATACAACAAAATGAGAACCCGAAAAGGAATGACAATCGCACTGATTGCAGGGACTCTAATAATGGCGGTAATGATGAGCATTTTAAATTACTTATTTATTTTACCGGCCTATACATCGCTGTTAAAGTTTCCTGACATGCGAAATTTAGTAGTACCAGCGATTTTACCATTTAATATCATAAAAGGCATTATCATGTCTTCTATATTTATGCTGCTATTCATCAGAATGCAGGCATGGATTAATAAATTTACAATTGTAAAAAGTGCTTAAAAGCAAAGAATCCAGGCTTCTTGCCTGGATTTCTTTATTTTCCTGTAAAAAAATAAACCCCCGCCATAAGTTGACGAGGGTAGCAGCTTAACAATATTTTAATGACAAAATATTATTCGAATTTAGTTGGATTGCCGTCAAATGCTTCGTCAGCAACTTTAATTGAATCAGTTGGACAGCCTTCAAAAGCATCCATCATGTCATCAATTAATACATCAGGGATTTCAACAATACCCTCATTATCGTCAAGAGTTACAAATGCAATACCCTCGTCATCATAATCATAAATGTCTGGTGCTGCTGCTCCACATGCTCCGCATGCAATGCAAGTTTCTTTGTCAACAATCGTGTACTTTGCCATGAAAAAAAAACCTCCCAATAAAATAACTTACTCATTCCAAATGAAATGGAAACGCATTACTCATTCCTATTGTAAAACTGAATGACTAACTTTTCAATAGAAAAATACTCTATAGGATTTGGATTCCCTAATCTTCCACATTTTATAGCAACACGAATATCACTTTCATGATAGAATAGGGATAGAAAAATAGGTGATTTTGTCGATTATGAGTAAAAAGTGGTGGAATGGAATGTGTGAAATAGAAAACATTTTATTATATTGTTTGAAACAATTGAACGGTGAAAGAACGATCTACTCCATCTTCCACCTTTTAAATGGAAAAAAATCATCACAAACACTTCAGGATGCACATTTATTTTCACTTAAGAGGTACTTTCGAATTCTTGAACCTTTAACGCGCCAATCCTTTGATGAAATTTTCACCAACTTACTTGAAAGAAAATTGGTGGAAGCTGTTGGAAATCAAAGATTTATACTTACCTTAAGAGGACAAGAATACTTATTACAACATCCACAGCCATCCTATATAAATGGGTGGAAATATCAACACAATACATTGTTAGTTTGGGAAAGACTGTCCCTGCTCGTTCAAGTAGCTTCCAATATTACATTTCAAGAAACGAAATACATCCCCATTCAAAAAAATACCGAGGTTCATAACTGGCTCAAGGACTTTTTAAAATCTACCTCGATACCGAAGCAAAAGCTAGGGGAGATTGTCTATTCGGAATTAGTGGATATTTTTGAACAGGCACAGGATATGAATCCTTCATTATTGGTTTTTAGATTAACAGGATATCATCAGATTGGATTGACCTCTATGCAAACAGCGAAAATGCTGAATATGGATTCCCTGCAATATCATCTTGCATTTACCGATAGCCTGCATTGCCTAATCCAATTCATTGAAGATAATCCAGCTCGTTATCAGATGCTATCATCCCTGCTTACAAATGTTGAACAAAAAAATTCCTTAACTCTTTCTTCTCGTAAAACCTGGGAACTTTTAAACCAAGGTTTTTCTCTGGAGGGGATCTCAGGTATTCGTCATTTGAAAATAAGCACAATTGAAGATCATATTGTAGAATTCGCTTTAAATATAAAGGATTTTTCTATCAATTCCTATGTTGATGTAGAAACCCAACAGAAGATCTTAGAAATTTCACAGCAAGAAGCAACAAGGCAGCTTAAAGTAATTAGGAACATCTTAAAAGAAACTTCCTACTTTCAAATAAGACTCGTTCTCGCAAAGAATGGTGATAGACAATGGAGTTAGAAAAACTTTTATATAAGTATTTTGGATATCAGACATTTAAAACAGGGCAAAAAGAAGTGATTTCATCCTTACTCGAAGGAAACCACACGATTGCGATGCTTCCTACAGGGACAGGTAAATCTTTATGTTACCAACTTCCAGGGTACTGTCTTGATGGGCAGATATTAATCATTTCCCCTTTATTATCCCTTATGCAGGATCAGGTAGAGCAATTAATGAAATTTGGAGAAAAACGGGTAATTGCTTTAAACTCTTTTCTTGATTCTGATAAGCGAGGATACGTATTACGCAACTTAACAAAATATAAATATATTTTTGTTTCGCCTGAAATGTTAGGGCTGCCAGCTATTATGAAAAAGCTCCAAGACCTTACCATCTCTTTATTTGTAGTGGATGAGGCACATTGTATTTCACAATGGGGCTATGATTTTCGTCCAGATTATTCAAAGCTTGGAGATTTTCGAAAGAAACTGGGGAATCCACTAACCCTTGCTTTAACAGCAACCGCAACTAAAAAGGTTAGAGAGGATATTATCCAATCCCTTGATTTGGAGGAATATAACAAGATTGAATCGACGATTGACCGGCCAAATATTGCTTTTTATGTTGAGGAAATACCTAATTATCAGGATAAGCAGTCCCGTTTGATAGAATTAGTTCTTCAGTTACAAAAGCCTGGAATTATTTATTTTTCCAGTAAAAAGGTTGCGGAACAAATGGCTTCTCTATTAATAGAGAAGGGTATGAAGAGGACTATGGCTTATCATGGAGGCTTAGAACAGGAACAAAGAATTTTAATACAACAACAATTTATTCACGGACAACTCGATGTGATTTGTGCAACAAGTGCTTTTGGTATGGGTGTTAATAAGGAAAATATTCGATTTATCATCCATTACCATATGCCAATGCAAATTGAATCATATCTACAAGAGATTGGTCGAGCTGGACGTGATGGTGAAACGAGCATTGCGATACTATTATATTCGCCTGGTGATGAACAGCTCCCCATACAGCTCGCAGAAGGAGAACTTCCCACGCAGCTGCAAATTGATTGGCTGTTCTCACGTTTAGAACAAAGTGAAATACCACATGGTCTTTTCTTAGAAGGTAACCAGTATTTAAGGGAACAGGGAGGCTTTTCTGAGGTCCAATGGCGTATTATTCTTGACTTAATCAAAAATGCTCAAGGCGCTTCTACCTTGGATCAGTTAAAGCAAAATATTACCGAATTCGCTAATGAAAGATTAAAAGTAAAGAAGGATAGTATTTATTTTCTGAAAAAATGGGTTAAGTCAAATTCATGTAGAAGAGATTTAATTCTCGATTACTTTGAAGAAGGTGCTGGTAAGGAAAGTATTAGGAATTGCTGCGATATTTGTGGATTCCAGTTAGAACACTATCAAGCACATGAGGTAGAACAGACGAATCAGATGAATGAAGGCATGTGGAAAGATTATCTAGCCAATATTCTACTAAATAGAGAGTTGAGTTAATGAAAAATAAATATAACGAATTAATCAAAGGATTAACCGACAGAGAGTTACTCTTTCATTTATATATGACCCAAATCATACTCCTTGTTATTACTATAGGTTTAGGTATTCTATTGTTTGATCAATTCTCATTTATGAAGGCTATTGATTTTTCTGACAAAAAAATATTCTTGATTGGCGTTCCCGCAGGGGTTGCAGTAGTCATTTTAGATATTCTTTTAATGAAATGGCTGCCGTCATCCTATTATGATGATGGTGGTTTGAACAATAGAATTTTTAAAAATAGAAGTATCCTCCACATAGCATGGATTGCTGCAGTTGTAGCTATCAGTGAAGAATTACTTTTTCGAGGAGTTATCCAAACTAAGGTTGGACTCATTCTAGCAAGTCTCATATTTGCTATCATCCATTATCGATACCTTTTTAATTGGTTTTTGTTTACTAATATTGTGATTCTTAGTTTTTTCATAGGTTACATGTATGAATGGAGTAACAATTTAGCTCTTACGATAGTCATGCATTTTACAATTGATTTTTTATTGGGGATTTATATTAAATATAGATGCTCCACAGACATTGATGAACAGGAGGGACTGATTCATGAATAATGAAGAACCGTATAGAACCCAGGCAGAAAGGCTTAAACGGCGTATTGAAAAAATAAATGAAGAAACAACAACCGAAGGTCGTGAAAAGTTACCCCCAAGAGAACAGATTCATAGAGAAAAGAGAAAGAAAACGAAATTGAAAGTAAAGTATCCAGTTATTCGAATATTGGTATTATTTTTTATCCTACTTCCAATCGTTATTTTTAGTGCTTACTCCTATCTTGAGGAGGGGAAAGGCAAAAATACAGAAAAAGTCACTGGTGAATCTTCTGGATATGAGGTTATTAACTTTGAAAAGTCGGAGACAGAAAGCAGCAGTGAAACCAAAGATGGTGAGAAAAAAGAGGATAATTCGACTGAGAATGAGGAGGCTGTAATAGAAGTCCAACAGCCGGTTATTCAAGAAACTCCAGTCGAAGAACCTGTTTCAGAACAAGGCAATAATAATGTACCAAACACGGATAAAACTAGCGCCGCTTCTACAGAAACAACTTTAACCCATACGGTAAAAACAGGTGAAAATCTCTATCGGATTTCTTTGAAGTATTACCATTCAAAAGCTGGAGAGGAAATCATCCGAAAAGCAAATAATTTAAAAAGTAATGAAATCATGGTTGGACAAGTCTTGAAAATCCCAGTGAAAAAGTAGCCGATCAATTTTTGATCGGTTTTTTTAATATGAATTTTTCATAATTTATCGGACAAGTTCATATTTATGGTAATGAGGTGTTGATAGTATGGATAAACCAATTCGTTCACTTGAGTATACGGATGAAGCAACGAAACAAATGTTAGAGAATGTCCGAAAAAGAAAGATTAAGTTTGATACTGCTAAAAGATGGCACTATTTATCTATTTATTCAATGCTGCTGTTTGCTTTCCTATTTTTTAGTTATTTCTATTTTATGATTGCTAAACAATACTCTTATTCTTTTTTTGCTATGTTTTCTGCTTCTGTTAGTGATGCCATTAATATCAGCTTGATGGCTATTACAGCCATATTGTATGGTGCGATGAATGTATTGAGGCAGCAGAAAGATAAAAAGGAGAAAGAATATCAGGAATTAAGATGTGAAATTGTTAATCGCAGTAAGGATTTATGGAAAAAGGAAGAACATTGGAAAAATCGCCATGTTGATTTTGATGTAATGAAGAAAACCTATGATATTAATCTGTATCACGAAAAAAAGTAAGAAGCAGCCTCGGTCTGCTTCTTACGAACATTAAAAGAATATTTTCTTTCCTTGTTCATCCTTTAATATTTCTACTGCTTCACGAAAGCGCTGTGAATGAATGATTTCTCTTTCGCGAAGGAACCTTAAACCATCATTTAAATCAGGGTCATCGCTTAGATTAATGATCCATTGGTAAGTGGCTCTTGCCTTTTCTTCTGCTGCAATATCTTCGTAAAGGTCAGCAATGGGGTCACCTTTAGCTTGTATATACGAAGCAGTCCAAGGTACCCCAGATGAATTTTCGTAATAGAGAGCATTATCATGTATGGCATAGTGATCACCTAATCCGGCTGCCTTCATCATTTCAGGTGTAGCATCTTTGGTGAGTTTATAAATCATAGTGGCAATCATTTCTAGATGTGCGAATTCCTCCGTCCCAATATCAGTTAATAATCCAATTACTTTATCAGGTATAGAATATCTTTGGTTTAAATATCTCAAAGCAGCTGAAAGCTCGCCATCAGCACCGCCATATTGCTCCACTAAATATTTAGCTAATGTGGGGTTACAAGTACTTACACGAACCGGATATTGAAGCTTTTTCTCATATATCCACATATAAACAAAGCCCTCCCTCGGATTTTTAAATTTGATTTACACTTGCCAAGGCCAAGGCGCCTCGTTCCAGTTCCATGGGTGTCCAGAATAGCTGTTGCCAAACTGTTGAAGAGGACCAAATTGACTTTCAAATGCCTTTTTTATCGTTTTTCTTTCTTTTACATAATGATTGAATTGTTTAATCGCTTCAAGGTCATCAGGGTGTGTGTCTAGGTATAGTGTTAATTCCACTAAGACAAAATCAACAGCTTGAAGCTGTTCCATCATTTGATAATATTCAGGCGGGATTTGTTTCATCTAGGAATTCCCCCCTTAGCCTTCTCAAATGGGTTAAAATAGGGGTCATAAAATGGTTTCCAAAGTGTTCCTGCTCTTAGTGCTTCCTGTGGTGAGAATTGTGGAAGATTAGGTGGTTGAAATCCCATATAAATATTTGGGGGAGTTGAATAAGTTTTTTCAAGAATCGGTTTGCAGGGGTCAAATGGACTAGCAATAGGGTGCCAGGTTTTATATAGAGTAAACATAGTAGCCCTCCCTTAATTAACATCATTAATAAATATGAAAATTTTTAAAGTTCATGACATGATTCTGGAAAAAAAGGATAAATCCATGTTTTGTTGAAGTATAATAGGAAGGTAGGATTATTATGTAGAGGTGATTGAAGTGTTTGTAAAAAATATGATGATTCCCAATCATGCCTGTGTGACCGTGCAGGAAAACACATCGTTGGCGGAAGCTTTAGAACAATTGGAAACCCATCAAATTGATGGAGTGCCAGTTTTACAAGGTGAAAAGTATCAAGGGGTTGTTACACGATACAAAATTTATGAAAACTACTTTTTGTCCGGAAGACAAAAGGATGAATATTTAAGCAGCGTCAAAGTTAAAGATATTGCTACACATCATGAGAAATACTTACAGGGTGAAGAAGTCTTTGAAAAAACACTTCTTGATTTAAAAGACTTCCCGCTGTTAGCTGTTGTTGACTCGAATGGTAAATTTCTAGGGGTTGTTACACGATCTGATGTCCTTTCCACTTTTCAGAGTGCTTTTGGAGTAAATCGCCCAGGGGTAAGGATTGCTTTTACTTCAGTCGAAACAGAAGGGCGTATTGCTCGACTTTCTGAAATTGCCCATCACTTCCATGAACATATTATTTCGCTCGTAACGTTTGATGAGACTGATAAATTAGTTCGGAGAATTGTTATGAAGGTAGAAAAGAAAGATAATATTGATCGGTTTACTAAGAAGCTGGAAGAGCAAGGTTTCCGTATCTTAAGTATTCAGGAAGACTAATTAATCTCTTGCGGAAAGAAATGAAATCCGTCTCATACAATGTATGGGAGGGATTTCTTTGTTTAGAATCATTTGGCGGTTATTTTTCATTCTTGTGTGTGGATATTTGTTTATTGAATGGTTTCCAATTACTTACCCATTTCATTTTGCTGATATTTTGGTTGGACCGATTATTTATCCATTGGAGTTTTTTGCTGCCTCATTAGCTTTTTTCTTTGGATTAGTCATCAGCCTGCAACTATTTCGATGGTTTTTTCAACTTACTTTAAAAAAAGTGAAGCAGAAACGGAGCAACCGTTAGTCCTGTTTGGTTTTAGCGTCCTTTATGGTATGATTTTTATTAGTACATTAAGATGGGAAAAGGGGAAGATATGGGTTATATTATCATTTTGCTTCTGATTATGGGAGCAGGTCTTATCTTGTTTATGGTAAAAGAAGCATTCCTAAATCGTGTCGTACATCATGAGATGACTTTCGAAGATTTTCCTAGTTCTTTTGGATCTGTATCGATTTTCTTTATCTCAGATATTCACAAGCGTCTTATTTCCGATGATATTATCACAGCTGTAACCGGGAAAACAGATATTGTGGTAATAGGCGGAGATTTAATGGAGAAAAAGGTACCCTTTGAAAAAGTAAAAAAGAACCTTGAGAAATTAAAACAATTAGGTCCTGTGTATTTTGTTTGGGGGAATAATGACTATGAAGCGGATTTTCGTAAATTAGATGCCATTCTATTGGATTATGGAGTAAAAGTATTGGATAATACTGCAGCTATTTTCGAATCCGCAAAAGGTGATAAATTATCTTTACTTGGCGTAGATGCCTTAAATCAAGAGAGAGACAGAATAGACTTGGCATTATTAGATGCTGAGGATAATAGCTTTAAGATATTGGCAAGTCATTACCCTGACATTACAGACAAAATCATGCCAGAATATAAAATCAGACTCGTGTTAAGTGGTCACACCCATGGTGGACAAATACATATTCTAGGTTACAGCCCATATGAAAAAGGTAAAGTTGAAAAATTAGTAAACACTACGTTGTTAATTAGTAATGGGTATGGCACGACAGGTGTACCACTAAGATTAGGTGCACCTGCACAATGTCATTTGATTACTCTTAAGAATGAGTAATAATATTCATTTTATGGATGGTTAGGTAATATCGGGGGAATTTAGATGGGTGAACAAGAAGGTAAATATAATATTAAAGCTGCTGCATTAATGCTGGGAATTCAACCTGGAACGCTAAGAGCATGGGAAAGGCGTTATCAAATGATAGCCCCCGTTAGAAATGAAGCAGGACATCGATTATATACAGAAGAACATATAAAAATTTTAAAGTGGTTAATAAAGAAGGTGAATCAGGGATTTACCATCAGCCAGGCGATTTCTTTAATGGGACAAAATCAGATGCAAATCGATTCAGAAGCATTAAACCTTACTCTTGGTAATCCATTAAACAGTTTAACAGATGGTTTATATGACGCCTTAATCCACTTTGAACAGGAAAAGATAAACGAAATAATCAATTCATTGTTTAGTATTTTTACGATGGAAAAAGTAGTCATAGAGATTTTTAGTCAAATCTTTATGAAAATTGAAGAATCTTTTAATGGAGGAAAAATAACCAAAGCTCAAAGGAATTATTCTGTATCATTTTTACAGGCACGAATTACAACCATTATTCATAGCTTTCCAAGTAATGTTCATCTTACCAAAGCTGTATGTCTTACATTTTCCCAAAGAGGGGATGATATAGGACTAGGACAGCTAACGTTCAGCTTTTTTCTAAGAAAACACGGGGTTAAAATAATAAACATAGGTGCATTTCATTCTGAAGGGGATATTTTGGAAACATTAGAAATGATTCATCCTGATTTATTTATCGTCTCATGTGAGGAACAGCAAGACTTAGATGGCGCACTTTCGCTTGTTGACCTGCTTTCAAAAAATCATCTAGACTTTTCTGTTGGTATTTGTGGTGAAGCAATTACATCAATGAAGCCCTCTGATAAGGAACAGTTTTCACCCTTTGTTCTTGGACAATCCATAAATGAATGGGAAATGTGGCTAATGGAACGGATGGTATTTTAGACAAAGCACCAACCAAAGCCATTGACATACACTAGGGATAAGAGTTATGTCAGGGCAGGGGGCAAAAGAGCATGCGCTTAGAACGCTTAACAGTCAATAAGATAAAAATTTTTTTAACCTCTGATGATTTAATGGAAAGGGGACTTTCCAAAGACGATATTTGGAAAGATTCAATAAAATGGCATCAACTTTTCCACGATATGCTAGAAGAGGCAAGCGAGGAATTTGATGTTGATATTCAAGGGTCTGTAGCTGTTGAAATTTTTTCCCTACAGGCACAAGGAATGATAATGATCATTACGGTTGACGAAAATATTGAAGAAGAGGAAGTATTGTTTGATGGCTATGTAGAAATGCAGGTTAGGGTTGAAGGGTGTGAAAACCTGCTATTTCAATTCGATAGTATTGAAGATATCATCGATCTTTCTCACAGGCTGACACCACTGCAAGTTAGCGGTGGCAGTTTATTTTCCTATAATAATCGATATTACTTACTTATGAATAATTTAGATCCTTCACTTGTAGAGAAAATTGCAGCCTATTTATCTGAATACGGAAATCCTTCCATTCTTAGTACGCATGTACTTGCTGAATATGGTAATCAAATTATTAAAGACAATGCGGTGGAAACAATACTAAAGTATTTCAAATAGATTTTTATATACTCAAGTCATTGTAAGGAGTCCGCCGCTCCTTTTTTGTTTGAATCGAAATATCCCCTCTTTTTATTAAGTTGGTAGCGTTTACAATAATTACTCAAAAAGTAATGAAAAGTGTATTTTTCATCTTGCATAAATCCATTAGTCGTGTATACTTGTCTCTGAAAGCGACAACATTAGTTAAAGTGATTTTCTAGGAGGTTTACAGATGGTAGCCGAAAAAGGTAATGAAAAAACTAATCAAGAGGAAGAGAATAATGTGTTAACTTCAACTCAGACAGTTATACATAAAGCTCTTGAAAAGTTAGGTTATCCTGAAGAAGTATATGAGCTTTTAAAAGAGCCATTACGTATGATGACAGTAAAAATTCCAGTAAGAATGGATGACGGTTCAATAAAGATATTTACCGGCTACCGTGCACAGCATAACGATGCAGTCGGTCCAACAAAGGGCGGAATTAGGTTCCATCCCAATGTATCAGAAACTGAAGTTAAGGCTCTTTCCATTTGGATGAGTTTGAAGTGTGGAATTGTTGATCTACCATATGGCGGTGGAAAAGGCGGAATCATTTGTGATCCGCGCGATATGTCATTTAGAGAGCTAGAAAGATTAAGCCGTGGATATGTACGAGCAATTAGTCAAATTGTTGGGCCAACAAAGGATATTCCGGCACCAGATGTGTTTACAAATTCTCAAATTATGGCTTGGATGATGGATGAATATAGTCGTATAGATGAATTTAACTCACCAGGATTTATTACGGGTAAGCCTCTAGTACTAGGAGGCTCACATGGGCGTGAATCTGCTACTGCTAAGGGTGTAACCATTTGTATACGTGAAGCAGCAAAGAAGAAAGGGATTCAAATCGAAGGTGCCAGGGTGGTTATTCAAGGATTTGGTAATGCAGGAAGCTTCTTATCCAAATTCATGCATGATGCAGGAGCTAAGGTTGTTGGTATTTCTGATGCTTATGGCGCATTATATGATCCAAATGGACTTGATATTGATTATCTTCTAGACCGTCGTGATAGCTTTGGTACGGTAACGAAATTATTCAATAATACGATTACGAATAAAGAATTACTAGAGCTTGAGTGCGACATTCTTGTACCGGCTGCAATTGAAAATCAAATTACTGCTGAAAATGCTCATAATATTCGTGCGGGTATAGTGGTTGAAGCTGCTAACGGACCTACAACACTTGAGGCGACTGAAATACTAACAGAGCGTGGTATTTTACTTGTCCCAGATGTACTAGCATCTGCCGGCGGAGTTACAGTTTCCTACTTTGAATGGGTTCAAAATAACCAAGGTTATTACTGGTCTGAAGAAGAAGTAGAGGAAAAACTCGAAAAAGTAATGGTAAAGTCATTTAATAATATTTATGATACAGCACAAACTCGTCGTGTTGATATGCGCCTATCCGCCTATATGGTCGGGGTAAGAAAAATGGCAGAAGCCAGCAGATTCAGAGGCTGGATTTAAAAGATACTATTGAAACATATTGGAAAAACTCCTATCATATGACGGTAGGAGTTTTTTTATGGAGTCTGATCTCTAAAGATTGTTGTTAAAATCTTAAAGCCGATTTTAACGCGGAATCAACTATTTTGAGCTTTAGAATTAAGTTTACAGTCTCTTTTCTCAAAAAATTTATTCTATTCCCAATAAGAATTTTATTTTGCTTTCAATATCAAAGTTATTTGAGAATAGAGCCCTTTATGGAATAATAAATTGAGGTGATCAATTTGCATTTAGAAGATATTATCATTGTCGGAGGGGGACCATGTGGTTTAGCTGCTGCTATAGCCTTCAAAGAAATCGGTCTTAACCCGCTTATTATTGAAAAAGGGAATGTGGTAAATGCCATCTATCATTACCCAACCCATCAAACATTTTTTAGTACAAGCGAAAAGCTAGAAATCGGTGATGTTCCTTTTATTACAGAAAGCTATAAACCGAAACGAAATCAAGCGCTCGTCTATTATCGAGATGTTGTTAAGCGGAAACAACTGCGTGTTAACTCTTTTGAAAAAGTATCAAAGGTGTTGAAAGAAGATAACGGTTTTCAAGTAGTTACCGATAGACAAATATATCATACAAAGTTTGTTGTGATTGCTACAGGATACTATGATCACCCAAACTTTATGAATGTGCCCGGGGAGGATTTACCAAAAGTATCACATTACTTTAAAGAAGCACACCCATACTTTGATACGGATGTCTGTGTAATCGGCGGCAAGAACTCCAGCGTAGATGCAGCACTTGAACTTGTTAAAGCAGGTGCAAGAGTTTCTGTTTTATACCGTGGGAAAGAATATTCTCCGAGTATAAAGCCATGGATTCTCCCAGAATTTGAGGCATTAGTTCGGAACGGTACCATAATAATGGAATTTAATTCTGATATTATAGAAATTACAAATAACCATGTAAGATATAAAAAGGATGGAGTAGAAAAGTCCATATACAATGATTTTGTTTTTGCGATGACAGGTTATCGACCAGATCACCAATTCTTAAAAAATATGGGGATTCATATTGACGAAGAAACTGGAAGACCACTTTTTAATTCTGATACAATGGAGACAAATATGGAGGGCATATATATCGCAGGAGTAATTGCTGCTGGTAATAATGCTAACGAAATATTTATTGAAAATGGCAGGTTCCATGGAGCTCTTATTGCTCAATCAATCAAAGAAAACCTTAAAGGGTTGAATAAAGGGTGAATATAATAGATGAAAAAAGTTGTTTTGTTAACAACTGGCGGAACGATTGCCAGTAAACCGAATAAAGATTCAGGTAAGTTAGCTTCTGGGGAACTAACGGGTGAAGAGCTGGCTGCAATGTGTAATCTTCCAAAGGATATTGAAGTCGTGGTCGAATCGGTATTTCAAAAAGCAAGCATACATATCACATTTGATGATTTAGTGGTTTTAAAGAATAAAATCGTACAATATTTTGAGGATGATAAGGTTTCTGGAGTTGTGGTAACCCATGGAACAGACACTCTAGAAGAAACAGCTTACTTTCTTGATTTAACCATCATGGATCCACGTCCGGTGGTTATTACAGGGTCGCAGCGCTCTCCTGAAGACTTAGGAAGCGATGTATTCATAAATCTGAGACATGCTATATATTCTGCCTGTTCAGAGGATTTACGCAATGCTGGTGCTGTTGTCGTATTTAACGAGCGCATATTTGCTGCTCGTTATGTGAAAAAAGAGCATGCCTCCAATATTCAGGGATTTAACGTCTTTGGATTCGGGTACCTGGGAATTATAGATAATGATGTGGTTCATATTTTCCAAAGGCCAATAAAGCGTGAATATTTTGCAATTCAATCACCTATTCCCCAAGTCGAAATTGTAAAATGTTATATCGGAGCGGATGGAAAATTTATTAAAGCTGCAAGAGAATCAGGTGTTAGAGGGATTATCCTTGAAGGTGTTGGACGCGGTCAAGTAGCTCCGCAAATGATGGAGGAAATCGAAAAATCCCTTTCAGAAGGTATTGTCCTAGTGATTACAACGAGTGCTGAAGAAGGTTCTGTGTATACTACTTATGATTATAAAGGCAGTGCCTATGATTTATACAATAAGGGTGTAATCCTTGGCAGTGATAATGACTCTAAAAAGGCAAGAATTAAGTTAGCGGTAGCACTTGCAAGCGGACTAGCGAAAATAAATTTTTAATAGGCAAATCGAAATGGATATATTCTTTGATTTAATTAATGACAATATCATGTTAGGATTAAGTATAAGAATTAATTGAAATGAGGATTATCCATGCTGGGAATATTATCGGCCGGCATCGCCCCGGGTCTGGCCTTGCTGAGTTATTTTTATTTAAAAGATGAATATGAGTCAGAGCCAATTTCCGTAGTCTTTAGGACCTTCATGTACGGTGCTCTTCTGGTGTTTCCAATCATGTTTATTCAGCATGTGCTCCATTCGGAGAATATCATTAAATCTGGGTTTATTGATGCATTTCTTTCCTCGAGTCTGCTCGAAGAGTTTTTTAAATGGTTTATCCTGTTCTATGCGATTTACCAGCATGTAGAGTTTGATGAACCGTTTGATGGAATTGTATATGGCGTGGCTGTTTCCCTTGGTTTTGCCACAGTTGAAAATATATTTTATTTAGTTGCCAATGGGATTGAACATGCAATGGCAAGAGCATTGCTCCCTGTCTCAAGTCATGCATTATTCGGAGTCATTATGGGATTTTACATTGGAAAAGCAAAATTCATGGAAGGCACAAAGACAAAGTGGGTATTAGTATCCTTGCTTTTACCTTTCATCCTGCATGGATCTTTTGATTATATTTTACTTTCACAAGAAAACTGGCTATATATTATTTTACCTTTTATGATCTTTCTTTGGTGGTTTGGTTTAAGAAAGGTTAAAATGGCGAAAATCTTAACGACAAACCATAAGAAAAAACAATATTCAGCTCAAAATTCCTTTCATTCTTAGTGAGATTTTACCCTCATTCGAAATGAAGGGTTTTTTTTTGAATAAATTTGCCATAAAAACAAAAAATAGGCTTACATCTAAAAAGATTTACAACTGGAGGTTACTTTTCCATGAAGAAGAAAATTGTTAAATTTATTTTTCCACTCTTAATCTCCCTTTGTATGGTGCCAATTACTTTTCTAGAAGACGACAGGGCCTTTGCATTCTCTAACCAGGTTATTCAGCAAGGTGCAGTTGGAGATGATGTCATTGAACTTCAATCTAGACTTCAGTATTTGGGCTTTTACAATAGGAAAATTGATGGTGTGTTCGGGTGGAGCACCTATTGGGCACTACGAAATTTTCAATATGAGTTTGGATTACCAATCGATGGACTTGCGGGTACAGAGACAAAGGCAAAATTAGCGAAAGCAAGCAAATATGATAAGCAATTTGTAAAGGATCAAATCAATAAAGGTAATAAATTTACCCATTATGGCGGAGTGGACCAAAAAAAGCAGAGTGCACCGAACCCCAAAGCACAGCCAAAAGCTCAACCAAATGCACAACCTAAGACCCAACCAAAAGCACCAGCTAATACGGCGAATCCTAAACAGGATGCACCAAAGCCTGCAGCCCCAAAAGCACCACCACAAAAACCAACGGCTGCAAATACGCCAGGTGGTTTCTCAAGTAACGATATCCAATTAATGGCGAATGCTGTGTATGGAGAATCTAGAGGTGAACCATATACGGGGCAAGTTGCAGTAGCTGCTGTCATCTTAAATCGTGTAAATAGTGCATCATTTCCGAATACTGTCTCAGGAGTTATTTTTGAACCCGGTGCATTTACAGCTGTTGCGGATGGACAAATTTGGCTGACCCCAAACGAACAAGCTAAAAAGGCTGTACTAGATGCTATAAATGGGATTGATCCAACTGGGGAAGCCCTATATTATTTTAATCCGGTCACAGCTACAAGTAAGTGGATTTGGTCAAGACCACAAATTAAACGAATTGGGAAACATATTTTTTGCGAATAGAGGGGTGAAAAGGATGATAAGAGGATTAATCATAGGTGTTCTCGCAGTAGGTGTTGCGGGTACTGCCTACTGGGGTTACCAAGAACATCGAGAGAAGAATGCAATTTTAATCAATGCCGAAAATAATTATCAACGTGCCTTTCACGATCTTACCTATGAGATGGATTTACTTCACGATAAGATTGGAACAACTCTTGCAATGAACTCAAGATATTCCTTGTCACCATCATTGGTAGAGGTTTGGAGATTAACCTCAGAAGCACATAGTGATGTCGGTCAACTTCCGTTAACTTTGCTCCCGTTCAATAAAACGGAGGAATTTTTAGCTCAAATAGGAAAGTTTAGTTATCAAACGGCAGTGAGAGATTTAGATAAAGAACCATTATCAGAAGATGAGTATGAAACGTTAAAGGTTTTATACAAGCAATCTGGTGAAATTCAAAATGAGCTTCGTAAAGTACAGCATATGGTATTGAAAAACAATCTACGTTGGATGGATGTAGAACTTGCGTTAGCTTCAGGAAAAGAAAAAACCGATAATACGATTATTGATGGTTTTAAAACTGTTGAGAAAACGGTTTCGGGATATGATGAAAGTGACTTTGGACCAACCTTCGCGAACATGCAGCAGAAGGATGATAATTTCAAGAAAATAAAAGGAAAAACTATTTCTGAAAAAGAAGCAATCAGTATTGCGAAAAAATATATGAAATTTGATGGGAATGCAGAAGTAAAAGTCACAGAGAGTGGTAAAGGCTCAGATTATGGTTTTTATAGCGTATCAATAAAAAATAAAAAAACTGGGCAAGAGGGCAGTATGGATATCACGAAAAAAGCAGGGTATCCAATTTGGTTTATTAATCACAGAGAAGTTGAAAAACAGAAGATAAGCTTAAATGATGCAAACCTTAAGGGAGCAGCTTTTTTAAAGGAAAATGGTTTTAAAAATCTAGAGTTGTTTGAGAGTATGCAATATGACAACACAGGTGTCTTTAATTTTGTTACAAGTGAAAATAATATAAGGATTTACCCTGAGGCAATTAAGGTTGAAGTGGCTCTAGATAATGGCGATATCATTAGTTTCACAGCAGAGGAATATCTAAAATCCTTCCATACTAGAGAAGTAGTAAAACCAGTCCTAACCAGTGAGCAAGCTCGTGCCAAAGTAAATCCTAACTTTAAAGTCATGGAAGAAAGACAAGCGATTATCGTTAATGATTTAAACAAGGAAGTACTGTGTTATGAATTCTTAGGAACCATTGATGATGACACCTACAGGATCTTTATCAATGCAGTAGATGGTACCGAAGAAGAAGTAGAAAAATTAAAGAACGCAGAGGCAGTTTACGAGGAAGTTCTTTAAGGTTTAAGAATAAAACCATACTATCACTCCAATAATAGTAGTAATTGGTAATTGGAGTGATGGTATGAAAATAGTAGAAAGAATATTAATAAAGGTAGTTATTATCCAATTTATCTTTCTTTTATTAGCGCAGCTATTCTTACATCAGTTAGATATTTTTCCTCAGTTAGAACAGTTAACAAAATATGAGGGAGTAAATGAAAATACATTTACTGAAATATTACAAACTTTTAACGGTAATTAAAAAGGCAGAATTCCTGCTTTTTTTTTATTCTAAAAATGGGGAAAGTAATAAGAAATTCAAATATAAAAATGTTAAAAAAAAGAGGCTTCCACCTTTCTTATGGTAAAATAAATATATGGGTGTATGAGACAATCAAGATTGACTTAGGAGGATTTATGGAAAACAAAATATCGATTGCCATTGATGGTCCTGCTGCAGCTGGCAAGAGTACAGTAGCCAAAGTTGTTGCAGAAAAGTTATCCTACATATATATCGATACAGGTGCGATGTACCGCGCTTTGACCTACAAAGCATTGGCAAATAACATTAATTTAGAAGATGAAAATAGTTTATTAGAAACTTTACTAGCAACAAGATTAGAACTTTA
This sequence comes from Neobacillus niacini, assembly GCF_023715415.1. GTDB lineage: Bacteria > Bacillota > Bacilli > Bacillales > Cytobacillaceae > Neobacillus > Neobacillus niacini_C. The sequence goes on along the minus strand of NZ_JAMBOB010000006.1, from coordinate 338,321 downwards.
TCCCTCCTCAAATGGACAATTGGTGTTCCTTGATGGACAAGAAGTGACAGATGCTATTCGCACATCAGAAGTAACAAATTCTGTATCGGTGGTAGCCGCACACCAAAAGGTTCGTGAAGAAATGGTGAGAATGCAACAATCCTTTGCAATGAATGGAGGGGTTGTAATGGATGGTAGAGATATCGGGACCCATGTACTGCCAAATGCTGAAGTTAAGGTTTTCTTACTTGCTAGTGTTGAAGAAAGAGCAGTTAGACGTCATACAGAAAATACCCAAAAAGGCTACTCTTCTAATTTAGAACAAATAAAGGAAGACATTGCCCGCCGTGATAAAATTGATTCTGAACGAGAATTTGCACCTTTAAAAAAAGCGGAAGATGCAATTGAAATTGACACCACATCTTTGTCTATCCCTGAAGTAGCTGAAAAAATAATGGATCTCGTGCATGAAAGGGTTGGATAAGTGTGACGTTTTATTCGTTTGCAAGATCGGTTGTAGCTGGGGTTATGAAACCCTTGTACCGAATTGAAGTTATTGGATTAGAGCATTTCCCTAAAGAGGGAGGAGTTCTGCTTTGTACAAATCATATTCATAATTTTGATCCGTTAGTCGTTGGAACTACTGCTCCTAGACCTGTCCATTTTATGGCGAAGGAAGAAATTTTCAAAGTCCCTGTTTTGGGTAATATCGTAAGAAAGTGTAATGCTTTCCCAGTAAAAAGGGGTAAGGGGGACAGGGAATCATTAAGAGCAGGATTAAAGGTATTAAAAGACGGAAATGTTTTTGGGCTCTTTCCTGAAGGGACTAGAAGCAAAACAGGTGAAATCGGAAAAGGGCTATCGGGAGCAGGTTTTTTTGCGCTTAGAACAGAAGCTGATGTGGTGCCTTGCGCCATTATTGGTCCATATAAAAGTTTCGGTAAATTAAAAGTGGTTTATGGAAAGCCGATAGCAATGGAAGATATGAAAAGTAGGAAAGCCTCTGCAGATGAGGTAACTGAATTAATTATGTCAGAAATCGATAAACTTATTAAAGAGTACCGATAGGTTCTGCTTGACAAAATACGCTATTTGTAAGAAGTTAATAAAAAGAGATTTTATTAGAATATTCACTCGTTTTCATGTAATTAGAAAATATATATTTAACATGCAGTAAATGGATTAAGGAGGAATACATATGTCGGAAGATATGAATCAAGTAGAAGTAAAAAGTTATACCATTGGAGATAAAGTAACTGGACAAGTCACCAAGGTAGAAGAAAAACAGGTAATAGTAAATATTCAGGATAGTAAACATGACGGTATTATCCCTATTAGTGAGCTTTCAAGTCTTCATGTTGAAAAAGCCTCTGATGTAGTATCCGAAGGTGATGAATTAGATCTTGAGGTACTAAAAGTAGAAGAGGATGCTATCATCTTATCAAAAAGAAAAATCGATGCCGAGAAAGCATGGGTAAATCTTGAGGGACTATTCAATAGCGGTGAAGTATTTGAAACGGAAGTGAAAGATGTAGTAAAAGGCGGTCTTGTCGTTGATCTTGGCGTACGCGGCTTTGTTCCTGCGTCTTTAGTAGAAGCACATTTTGTTGAAGATTTTACTGATTATAAAGGAAAGAATCTTACTTTTAAAATTGTTGAACTTGATAAGGAAAAAAATCGTTTAATCCTTTCTCACCGTGCAGTAGTGGAAGAAGAAAAGGGGAAACATAAGAAAAATATTTTAAATAGTATTACGCCCGGACAAGTTATTGATGGTACTGTACAAAGAATTACAGATTTTGGTGCATTCGTTGATATAGGCGGTATTGATGGACTCGTTCATATTTCCCAATTGTCCTATCAACATATTGATAAACCATCAGATGTTGTTCAAGAAGGTCAAAAAGTAAAGGTTAAAGTTTTGAATGTGGATCGTGATAATGAAAGAATTTCTTTATCTATTAAAGAAACACAGCCCGGGCCATGGTCTGATGTAGCTGGGAAAGCTCCTAAGGGCAGCACATTAACTGGGACCGTTAAACGATTAGTTTCATATGGTGCCTTTGTGGAGGTTTTCCCTGGGGTTGAAGGACTTGTTCATATCTCACAAATTGCACACAAGCATATTGGTACGCCACATGAGGTATTGAAGGAAGGGCAAGAAGTACAAGTAAAAGTGCTAGATACGAACGAACAAGAGCAAAGACTTTCTCTAAGCATCAAGGATCTCCTTGAAAAGGATGCAGATGAGAACTTTGATTACGAACTTCCTGAAGAATCTAAAGGTTTTCAGCTTGGTGAAATGATTGGCGATAAATTAAAGAATCTAGGAAAATAATGGTGATAATCAGTGTCAAGATCTGAACGGAAATGGGACCATATTCGTTATGCCTTAGAAACAGGGCAAAAACGATTAACAGCATTTGATGATATTCAATTTATTCATCAAAGTTTACCAAACATTAATGTTTCAGATGTTTCTATTCACCAAAAAATTGGCGAACTTTCTTTAAGTTCGCCAATTTTTATCAATGCTATGACAGGTGGCGGAGGCGAAAAAACCTACTCTCTTAACAAGCAGCTAGCAATGGTAGCGAGGGAGGCAGGCCTTGCTATCGCAGTGGGCTCACAAATGTCAGCATTGAAGGATAAATCTGAGAGATATACATATGAGGTTGTTCGAAAAGAAAACCCTACAGGAGTTCTTATTGCTAACTTAGGAAGTGAAGCAACTCCAGATTTAGCAAAAGCGGCTATTGAAATGATAGAGGCAAATGCCTTACAGATACATTTAAACGTCATCCAGGAGCTAGCTATGCCTGAAGGAGACCGGGAATTCTCTGGTGCCTTAAAGAGAATAGAAATGGTTGTAAAAGAGGTTAACGTTCCCGTTATTGTTAAAGAAGTTGGATTTGGAATGTGCAAAGAAACTGTTGAAGCTCTTTCGTCTGTGGGGGTTTCTGTTGTAGATGTTGGAGGATTTGGCGGGACCAACTTTGCTGAAATAGAAAATAAGCGCAGTGATAAATCTAAAGCTTTTTTTAATCAATGGGGAATTCCTACTGCAATCTCTATTTCTGAAGCATCACATGCATCCTCACCTCTTACAATTATTGGTTCAGGTGGGCTTTCCTCAAGCATTGATATTGCGAAAGGAATAGCTTTGGGTGCAAGTGCAGTTGGCTTTGCGGGTTATTTCTTGAAGATTCTTGTAGAAGAGGGAATTGATTCTTTATATGAAGAAATTTCATCACTTCATGATGGGTTAAAAATCATCATGACTGCGTTAGGGGCCAAATCTATTTTTGATTTACAAAGTGCTCCATTAATGATATCTGGTCAAATGCATCATTGGTTAACTCAGCGGGGAATCGATACCAAAACGTACAGCCAGCGCACTATAAAATAAGCTCCCGAGAAATAAGGGAGCTTATTTTTTTTAACTATACTTATTATCGTTTAAACCTCTTGCTTCTTCGGGACTTTGAAGCTTAGTTGCCCCTGGGTAATGTAACGCCTGGTCACGATCTGATTCAACTTTCCCACTTGCCTTTAACTTTTTTTCCTGTCGATCCTTTCCCATTTCTCCACACCTCCTACTATTAACATGATTTTCTTGCCTAAAGATTATTCATAGGAAGTATGAAACTACATAAAGAATACCGATAATGGAAATAGTAGGAGGTGTGTGACAATGGAGGGTTCATTGTTTTATTGGATACTTTGGTTGTTTTGGGTTTCAATAACTTTTTTTATGAATAAGCAAAATCTGTATCGTGCAAAATTAGCCGCTTGTATTTTAGTAATCATTATTCTTTCAAATGTACATTTTACAGTAGGGAGCTTTCAGTTTTTTGCTAGTGGTTTATTTTTGCTGCTATTATCTTATATTATTTTTAGTAAGAAAAAGCTGGGTTCGTTGCTGTACGCCTTTATTTGTTCATTTATTGTAACCATTTCATACGTTACCTTTAACTTATTTTTCATTTTTGATCCAGTCTGGGTGGTGTTTCAAAAGGAATGGATGTTGGGATTTTGCTTAAGCTGCCTGGCAATTATTTTGCAAAAGTCATTAAAAGACCGATTGTTGATTATGGTTAGCGGCACCATGCAGGGTGAGATACTTTATGCTTTTTACCTAAGTAAATTTGATTTTTCCTACCCAATAGGAGCAATCCCTTACCTAGATGTCTCTGCTTTAACACTTTTGCTGCTAGTATGCTGGAGCGCACTAGAAAATGCCGGTACATTCTTTCAAAACCATTTTCATTTTTTGGAAAAAGGAAAGCAAAAGTCATCATAAAAAGCACTTATTAAGTTTTACCATTGCAGGAAAGGATTCACATTGCTAAAATAATATGGTTAGACCCTTCTTTCGGATAGAAGGGTTTCTTTATCATTAGTACGCAATTGCTTAATTATATAATTGAGTTTCTCTGCTTTAACGATAAAATAACAAAATATTGATAAATATAAGGATAGAAAGGATGGCGATTATAATGGTAAAACCTGTTATAGCCATTGTAGGACGACCGAATGTTGGGAAATCGACCATTTTCAACAGAATTGTTGGAGAGAGGATTTCTATCGTAGAGGATATCCCTGGAGTAACACGTGATCGAATTTATAGCTCTGGGGAATGGTTGACACATGATTTTAATGTAATTGATACGGGTGGTATAGATATAGGAGATGAACCTTTTCTCGAGCAAATTCGCCAACAGGCGGAAGTAGCTATTGACGAAGCAGATGTTATTATTTTTCTAACAAATGGTAGAGAAGGAGTAACCGCTGCAGACGAAGAGGTAGCAAAGATTTTATATAAATCAAAAAAACCAATCGTATTAGCTGTTAACAAGATTGATAATCCTGAAATGCGTGAACAAATCTATGATTTTTATTCTTTAGGCTTTGGAGAACCAATACCAGTATCAGGCTCACATGGACTTGGATTGGGAGACCTACTGGATGAGGCAGCCAAACACTTTCCAAAGGATAAGGGTCAGGATTATGATGCAGATGTCATTAAATTTTCTTTAATTGGCCGTCCGAATGTTGGAAAGTCATCATTAGTGAATGCGATACTGGGAGAAGACCGTGTTATTGTAAGTGATATTGCTGGAACAACAAGAGATGCTGTGGATTCACCTTATACGTATAATGGCGACAGGTATGTCATTATTGATACGGCTGGAATGCGGAAAAAAGGAAAAGTCTATGAGAGTACCGAAAAATATAGTGTACTCCGTGCCTTAAGGGCAATAGAACGCTCCGATGTAGTCTTAGTTGTCATAAATGCAGAAGAAGGAATCATTGAACAGGATAAGAAAATTGCAGGATATGCACATGAAGCAGGCCGGGCGATTGTTATTGTGGTCAACAAATGGGATGCTGTTGAAAAAGATGAAAAAACAATGAAGGAACTTGAACAGAAAATTAGAGAGCATTTTCTCTACTTAAGTTATGCTCCGATTGTTTTCTTATCTGCCAAGACGAAAAAACGTATTCATACATTATTACCAATGATTAATACAGCTAGTGAAAACCATTCAATGCGTGTCGAAACTAGTGTATTAAATGATATAATTATGGATGCGGTAGCTATGAATCCAACACCTACTGATAAAGGTCGTCGATTAAAGATTTATTACACCACACAAGTAGCTGTTAAACCGCCAACCTTTGTTGTGTTTGTTAATGAGCCAGAATTAATGCATTTCTCTTATGAGCGCTTCTTAGAAAATCGAATTCGTGAAGCTTTTGGATTCGAAGGAACCCCGATAAAAATTTATGCCAGAGAAAGAAAATAATTTTACGGTGGGAGTGAGCTAAATGCAGGAAAATAAGGAAGCTGTAGCCGTTATTGGTGCTGGAAGCTGGGGTACTGCCCTTGCAATGGTCCTTGCAGACAACGGACATGAAGTCCGACTGTGGAGCCATAATGAATCCCAAGTTAACGAAATAAATCAATACCATATGAATAAAAAATACTTGCCAGATATACAGCTGCCTGAATTAATTGTCGGCTATGCGTCATTAAGCGATACGTTGGCAGGAATAAAAACAGTTATTTTAGCGGTTCCGACGAAAGCGATCCGTGAAGTACTTGGGAAGGTACGTACTGTTCAAAACTCACCTTTGACCATTGCGCATGTAAGTAAAGGGATTGAGCCTGATACCCTTTTGAGAATATCAGAACTGATTAAAGAAGAGATGCCAACGGAGCTTTTAAAGGCTGTCGTAGTCCTCTCAGGTCCTAGCCATGCTGAGGAAGTCAGCAGGAGGCACCCAACCACTGTAACGGTATCATCTGAAGATATGAGTGCCGCTGAAGAGATACAAGATTTGTTTATAAATCATAATTTTCGAGTATATACCAATCCAGATGTGATTGGAGTTGAAATTGGCGGCGCATTAAAAAATATCATTGCCTTGGCTGCCGGAATAACGGACGGGCTGGGGTATGGTGATAATGCAAAAGCTGCATTAATAACAAGAGGGTTAGCAGAAATAGCTAGACTTGGAACCAAAATGGGAGCTAACCCGTTAACGTTCTCTGGATTAGCAGGTATAGGGGATTTGATTGTAACTTGTACAAGCGTCCATTCAAGGAACTGGAGAGCGGGAAATCTGCTCGGTAAAGGGAATAATCTTGAAGAGGTTCTAGATAACATGGGAATGGTTGTAGAGGGTGTTAGAACGACGAAAGCAGCCTATCAGCTTGCCGAAAAGTATAACGTCAGTATGCCGATTACTTGTGCCCTTTACGATGTATTATTTAATGGGAAAAACGCAAAAGATGCGGTAGATGTATTGATGGCCCGTGGTAAAACCCACGAAATGGAAGATTTGGTGAATATTCTTGAGGAAAGAAACCTTGAAGATTAAAAATTGTGCATTTTTTATTGAAAAATAGGCATTCATTGAGTGCGTTTCGCCTCATGGTTGCATACAATGCAAGCGAAGCACACGTGTAGTATGAACCGAATCAATGGGTTATTTAGTCACTAAGACTGAAGTAAGGAATTCGCCCCTCTTTACTTCAGTTTTTTTTTGTTAAGGTTGTGTCGATTTGTGCTCCATGCACTTCGCTTTCCGCAGGCGGTACGGGAAGCCTCCTCGACGCTAAAGCGTCTGCGGGGTCTCCCCTGCCCCGTCCTCCTGCAGGAGTCTCGTGCCTTCCGCACAAATCAACACATTATAGACTGTAAAAAACAAAAGTTTTCAAGAAATCGTCTTCCTTATGGTATAATAGCTTTCGGAATAAGGGGGGTGTCCTAATGTCACCAGGTATGTTGAAAATGTGGATATCGATTGCGGGGATGGGTCTTATGTTCCTGGCGATTTTTACAATATATCTAAGTCGGTATAAGTTAAAAGGTATTCTAAAGGTTTTAACTGCGGTCTTAGCTTACATTTTTTTAATTATTTCAGGTATTACGTTATTTGTTGTTCTTTTTACATAATACAAAAAAACAGGTGATTGTATGAATTGGAAAGTCATTTGCACGATACTAATCTTTACAACTTTGATATTATCAGGATGCATGTATCCAAAAGAGAAGTTAGCTGAGAATCAAATCCCCTATATCGACCAAATCCAGGCAGTTCAACAAGCTGTGAACTCTTTTAAGGAGGACAATGGGGGGATTTTGCCGATAAAAACTAGAGATGCAGTGACTCCAATCTATCAAAAATATCCGATAGATTTTAAAAAAATCGCTCCCAAGTATCTTGCAGAGCCCCCAGGGAATGCTTTTGAGAGTGGCGGGATCTTTCAATATGTTCTTGTAGATGTTGAAACCAATCCTACTGTAAAACTTTTAGATTTGAGGATGGTTGATACGATTCGTGATATCAAACTGCGGATTAAATCCAATGGATATCCGCCATATAAAGACCAACTTAGTGATCATGTCTATACGATTGATTATAATGAATTAGGATATAAGCAGGAGCCATATGTTGTTAGTCCATTTTCTAATCAAAATCTTCCATTTGTGGTCACAACAGATGCTGAAGTCTATGTTGATTATCGACAAGATTTATTTCAACTGCTAAAAAAGGCGGAAAAGTCAGTAAAACCAGGTGAGGATATACGTAATATTCTTGTGGAAGATTCCATGTTTGTTCCTGCCTATTCTTTGCCTTACACAATTGATGAAAATAATGAGCCAGTTTTTTTAAAGCAATAAGGATGTCAAATAGTCATAACCCTTCACCTGCGAAATATATTGTAGGAGTAGGGTTTTTTTTTGGGCAAAAAAGGATCTCTTGTACTTTGCTTTGGGAACCCTCATTCAATCAACTGTTCAGACACAACAGATACGTGCATATTCATGGATTATTTATTTAAGGGGGTAAAAAATTATAAAAAAGTGTCATAACAATATAGGACAACGTCATAAACATATATTGTCCAAACATATCTTGATGGATAATATTATCCCACTTTACTCTATGATCGGGAGGGGATCACTTGGAAAAGGTTGATATTTTCAAAGATATTGCCGAAAGAACTGGCGGTGATATTTATTTAGGAGTAGTAGGTGCTGTTCGAACAGGAAAATCCACATTTATTAAAAAATTTATGGAGCTTGTGGTTTTACCGAATATAGACAATGAGGCAGAGAGATCAAGAACAGTCGATGAACTTCCTCAGAGTGCTGCAGGGAAAACAATCATGACAACAGAGCCAAAGTTCGTACCGAATCAAGCGGCAACTGTTCATGTTGATGAGGGTCTAAATGTAAATATTAGACTGGTTGACTGTGTTGGTTACACTGTTCCAGGTGCGAAAGGGTATGAGGATGAAAATGGACCTAGAATGATTACTACCCCTTGGTATGAAGAACCTATCCCGTTCCATGAAGCAGCTGAAATTGGAACGCGTAAAGTTATTCAGGAGCATTCTACAATTGGCGTAGTGGTTACTACTGATGGAACAATTGGGGAGATCCCAAGAAGCAATTATATTGAAGCTGAGGAAAGAGTCATTAATGAGCTGAAGGAGGTTGGCAAACCGTTTATAATGGTTGTCAATAGCGCCCAGCCATATCACCCTAGTACGGAAACGCTTAGGTCTAGCTTAGCAGAAAAGTATGACATTCCTGTCCTTGCTATGAGTGTTGAAAGCATGCGTGACAGTGATGTACTTAATGTTCTCAGAGAGGCTCTATATGAGTTTCCAGTCCTTGAGGTTAACGTTAACCTGCCAAGCTGGGTAATGGTATTAAGAGAAAACCACTGGCTTCGTGAAAGTTATCAAGAAGCTGTAAAAGAAACAGTTAAAGATATCAAGAGATTAAGAGATGTGGATAGGGTTGTACAGCAGTTTAGCGACTTTGACTATATTGAGAGAGCAGGGTTAGCTGGAATTGAAATGGGTCAAGGTGTTGCAGAAATTGACTTATTTGCTCCAGACGAACTTTACGACGAGATTTTAAAAGAAATTGTCGGGGTGGAAATCAGGGGTAAAGATCATCTCCTTGAGCTCATGCAGGATTTTGCACATGCAAAAGCCGAATATGACCATATTTCTGATGCTTTAAGAATGGTTAAACAAACTGGCTACGGTATTGCGTCTCCGTCACTTTCAGATATGAGCCTGGAAGAGCCTGAAATTATCCGTCAGGGTGCAAGGTTCGGAGTTAGGCTGCGAGCGGTTGCTCCATCAATTCATATGATAAAGGTTGATGTTGAATCTGAGTTCGCTCCGATTATTGGGACAGAAAAACAAAGTGAAGAGTTAGTTCGATACCTAATGCAGGACTTCGAGGATGATCCATTATCCATCTGGAATTCTGATATATTTGGGCGCTCGTTAAGCTCTATCGTTAGGGAGGGTATCCAAGCCAAGCTTTCCTTAATGCCAGAGAATGCAAGATATAAACTAAAAGAGACGTTAGAGAGAATTATTAACGAAGGATCCGGCGGGTTGATTGCAATTATCCTTTAAGCTTGAAGACTCCAGCTGGAGTCTTTTTTCTTTTTTACAAAAATCTACACCTAAAATTTCGAAATTAAGTAGAAATTTGTAGAAATGAAGAAAAGATTACCATTATTTCATGATTTATTCTTGATAAGCGTAAATGATTGTGATAATCTTTTATCAGACTTACGTTTGGTGCTTAAAACCTTTATATAATAAGGTTTTTATTAAAAAAGTAGATTAAAATATCAAAATCAATAATTTTTGATTACTTTGCCAATAAAACCGCGCTAAGACGTATAGAAATAAGAAAAATTGTTTAGAAATGTAGATAAGTAATCTTATTTACGATTCTTAACTGATATTATCGGGAGGAGGTGAATAGCATGAACAAGACAGAACTAATTAACGCAGTTGCAGAAGCAAGCGAGCTTTCCAAAAAAGACGCTACAAAAGCAGTTGATGCTGTTTTTGATTCAATTCTAGATGCTTTGAAAAATGGAGATAAAGTCCAACTAATCGGCTTTGGTAACTTTGAAGTACGCGAACGTGCAGCACGTAAAGGACGTAATCCTCAAACCGGTGAGGAAATCGAAATTGGTGCAAGCAAAGTTCCTGCTTTCAAACCAGGAAAAGCACTTAAAGATGCAGTAAAATAATTACATAAATTTATTGCCTCGGCAAGAAGGTCATGGTAACTACCATGGCCTTTTTTCTATGGTCCTTTAACTTTGAACATCAATTTTGTTGTGCTAATATGTAATTGTCATATATACTTGGTTGATATATAGTAGGGGGAATATGCATGTCTGAAGTGAATCGTACCCAAATTGAAGAGGCAGTACGTTTAATATTAACAGCGATTGGTGAAGATCCGAGTAGAGAGGGCTTGCTTGATACTCCGAAAAGAGTAGCAAAAATGTACGAAGAGGTATTTAGTGGTCTTAATGAAGATCCGAAAGTACATTTCGAGACCGTATTCAGTGAAGACCATGAAGAATTAGTTCTAGTGAAGGATATCCCGTTCTATTCCATGTGTGAACACCATCTAGTACCTTTCTTTGGAAAAGCTCATGTGGCCTATATTCCTAAAGATGGTCGTGTGACAGGGTTAAGCAAATTGGCAAGGGCAGTAGAGGCAGTCGCTAAAAGACCGCAGCTGCAAGAGAGAATCACTTCAACCATTGCTAATAGTTTGATGGAAAAATTAGCTCCACATGGAGTAATGGTTGTTGTAGAAGCTGAACATATGTGTATGACAATGCGCGGGGTTAAAAAACCAGGATCAAAGACAGTAACAACTGCAGTTCGAGGCAATCTTGCAAATGATACCATTGCACGTTCTGAAATATTATCTTTAATAAAGAATTAGTGGGGTGATACTATGGAAAAACGACAACCACAAAATAGCGATTTTATTGTGATAAAAGCAGTTGATGATGGCGTTAATGTGATCGGACTAACGCGAGGAAGTGACACAAAATTTCATCATTCTGAAAAGCTGGATAAGGGTGAAGTGCTTATTGCGCAATTCACTGAACATACATCAGCAATTAAAATTAGGGGAAATGCAAAAATAATGACACAATTTGGCGAAGTTGAAAGCGAAATGAAAAAATAATCTATCATTAGATTTTTCATTCTAATTTTAAATCGGTGAAAATGTTTTTATTTTGTGAATTTCTGCCCATACATACGCTTTTATGATATAATTGTCACTGCCTTGTTTACACAAAAGGATCGTAATAACTATATTAATTCGGGGAAGCAAGGGTGATTAATTTGCCAGACATTCGACAAAAGTTTACAGACATTAAGGAGCAAGTTGAGCAAAAAGTATATCATCCTTACTTGCTAAAATATATTGAGAAGCCTGTAATTGATGAAGATAAACTGCTTATTCTTGTATCCATTATGGATCGACTCGAATTGTCTTACAATGAGTTAAAAAATTATACGATGACAACTATGCTTATCCAGATTGCCCTTGATACCCATGAGCACATATCGAATGCAAATGTGGATGAAAAAAATAGACAATTAACGGTCCTGGCAGGGGATTATTATAGTGGTTTATATTATAAACTATTGGCAGATGCTGGAGATATCGTCATGATAAAAGAACTCTCCAAAGGGGTAAAAGAGGTTAATGAACATAAAGTTTCTGTCTATCAAAAGGAACTTAACGATATCGAAAACCTAATGACGAGTATTAAGAAAATTGAAAGCTCTATATTTGTTAAATTCTCTGAATGTTTTAAAGTGGACTTATGGAATGAGTTTATTGCCAACTTATTTTTTTTCAAGCGCTTGCTTAACGAGAAGAATCTGTTTATAGAAGCAAAAAGCAGCTATGTGTTTGAATACATGAAAAATATTACTATTCCAAATAAACACGTTTCAATAAAAAATCTATCAGAAAAACAGCAAAGAGATTTGCTTGTGATTTGTGATCGTTATCTTGATTCTTCAAAACAATTCCTATTAAAAGGAATAGATCAGCTGCCATATTTAAACGATATGCTTGAAGCTAGAATTACTTCGATCATTAATGAACATCAACCAATTGCGAAAACTTTAGTGGAAGAAGGGTAAGCAAATGCAGCAATCTAAGGAACAACGAGTTCATAAGGTCTTTGAGAAAATATCCGATAACTATGATAAAATGAACTCGGTTATTAGTTTTCAGCAGCACATCAAATGGCGTAAGGATACCATGAGAAGGATGAATGTCAAGCCAGGTTCTAAAGCGCTGGATGTATGTTGTGGAACAGGGGACTGGACGATTGCTTTAGCTGAAGCTGTTGGTCCTTCCGGTGAAGTGACTGGATTGGATTTTAGTCAAAATATGTTGAATGTTGGGATTGAAAAGGTAAAAAGCCTTGGACTAAAACAGGTTAACTTAATTCATGGTAATGCGATGGAACTGCCTTTCCCCGATAATAGCTTTGATTATGTAACAATTGGATTTGGATTACGAAATGTTCCGGATTACCTTCAAGTATTAAAGGAAATGAATCGGGTGTTAAAGCCTGGAGGCATTGCCGTTTGTCTTGAAACCTCACAGCCTACTTTAATAGGGTATAAACAGCTATATTATTTTTATTTTAAATTTATCATGCCTATGTTTGGCAAGTTATTTGCAAAGAGCTATAAAGAATATTCCTGGCTCCATGAATCTGCCCGTAATTTTCCGGGTATGAAAGAATTAGCTAAAATGTTTGAGACTGCCGGCTTTAAAGATGTTTATTTTAAACCATATAGTGGTGGAGCTGCGGCCGTTCATTTCGGATATAAAAAGTAACTATTACTAGACATGCAAACAGGATGAAAAGCTGGTGAATACAAATGAAATTAAAGATGATGTATTCATTTTTGAATTCAGATATAAATACAATCGAAAGAAAATTAGAAGAGACCATTCAGGCGGATTCTCTTCTTTTGAAACGTGCTTCTTTGCATACCCTTCAGGCAGGAGGAAAAAGAATTCGGCCCGTTTTTGTTTTATTGGCAGGTAAGTTTGGTCAGTATGATATTGATATAATGAAAAACGTTGCTGTTGCTTTGGAGCTTATACACATGGCATCATTGGTACATGATGACGTCATTGATGATGCGGATTTGCGAAGAGGTCAGCCAACAGTTAAAGCAAAGTGGGATAACAAGACTGCTATGTATACGGGTGATTTTATCTTTGCACTTTCACTTGAATTGATGAGTGAAATAAATAAGCCCATAGCTCATAAAATATTAGCTAATACCATTGTTGAGGTATCAGTTGGTGAAATTCAACAAATAATGGATAAGTACCGCTTCAATCAAAATCTCAGGGATTACTTGCGCCGGATCAAAAGGAAGACAGCGCTGCTCATATCTGCAAGCTGCCAACTTGGTGCTATTGCTGCCGATGTTGAAGAGTCTACTCATAAAAAACTATACTTATTTGGTTATTACGTTGGCATGGCATTTCAAATTACAGACGATATCTTGGATTTTACTTCCTCAGAAGAGGAGCTAGGTAAGCCTGCAGGCAGTGACCTGCTTCAAGGGAATATTACAGCTCCCGCTCTTTATGCAATGGAGAATGAAAACATTCGCAGGGAGATTGAAAAGGTTCACGAAGACATGGAGCATGCTCAAATTCAAAAAATTATCAGCCTTATTAAAGAATCCGGTGCCATTGAAAAGTCAATCGCATTAAGCGATTTGTACTTAGATAAAGCACTAGCAGTACTAGAAGAGTTGCCAGCTAATCGATCAAAAAAAACACTTCGCGATATCGCAAAATTCATCGGTCGCCGAAAATATTAACAAAAAGGTGCCAATCTGTGATTAGCTCCTCAGATTGTCGAGAAAGGTATCTTTCTCGGCAATTTTTATTTTTTTGCCTGCCCAAAGGCCTGTTGATTTCCGCTCCAGGTGCTTCGCTTTCCGCGGGCGTGCCGGGCGAGCCTCCTCGGCGCTTAAGCGCCTGTGGGGTCTCCCCAGCCCCGTACTCCCGCAGGAGTCTTCGCACCTTCCGCTCCAATCATCAGGGGGAATGAATCAGGAGATTGCCACACACTTTTTCAAACCTGGCTAAGTACGTTGCAATCTTTTTCATGTTTTGGCATGCTGCGATAAGTAACACTTGCTCACTCGCATTGTGCAATCCTCGTAACCTACAATAGTGATGCCCATGCAGTTCTTTTGAATCTGCGAAGCTTCACACTACCTTTTCAGTTCAAAATTTAAAAAGTGAATCGATAAAGTTATTGAAAATTAAAGGGTCTTTTCTAACAGATAGATGCTTTTATCAATATTGAAAGGAACGGTCCATTTGTATACATAAGACAACATTTTATACGAAAAGAGCCAAAATAAAAGACTTTCGAGAGTTTCTCGACAGCCTGAGGAGCTAATCTGTGATTAGCTCCTTTTTTAGGAACTTGCCTTATGCCTGTCGTCCCTGCCCAAGGCGCTTCCGCTTTCTGGCTTGCGAAATATTCAAAAAAATGATAACATTTTCAATGGATTGTCCCACTATGACAATTATTAAATTATACATACTATTTTAGGAGTGGAATTCATGGAAAAAACTTTTTTAATGGTCAAGCCTGATGGTGTTCAACGTAACCTAATCGGAGAAATCGTTGCTCGTTTTGAAAAAAAGGGCTTCCAATTAGTTGGCGCTAAATTAATGAGCATTCCGACTGAACTTGCACAGGAGCACTATGGTGAGCACAAAGAACGTCCATTCTTTGGTGAATTAGTAGACTTCATTACATCTGGTCCTGTTTTTGCTATGGTTTGGCAAGGTGAAAATGTGATTGCTACTGCACGTCAAATGATGGGTTCAACAAATCCTAAAGATGCTGCACCAGGCACAATCCGTGGCGACTTTGGATTAACGGTTGGAAAAAATGTTATTCACGGTTCGGATTCACCTGCAAGTGCAGAGCGTGAAATTGGATTGTTTTTTAAAGATGGCGGCGTAGTAGAGTACTCTAAACTAGTGAACGAATGGATTTACTAATTTAGATATAAAAGGCACCTTGTATGCATATACAGGTGCCTTTTTTGTATGCGCATACATCAAAATGATTAAAATAATTCTGAAACAATAGTGTACAAATTGGTTAACTGTTATTATCATTAAATAAATAATCATCTATCAATTTATGCTATTTTCAGATAATTATACTAGGTTTATTATTCTAATTATGGTATATTGATTAAAATCCTTTAATGAGTTGAAGGGGGAAAGTGTAATGGGAATGAGATACTTAACAGCTGGAGAATCACACGGTCCGCAATTAACGACAATAATCGAGGGACTGCCAGCAGGAATGCCATTATTAGCTGAGGATATTAATACAGAGCTTGCAAGAAGGCAGCAGGGATATGGCCGCGGTAGACGTATGCAAATAGAAAAGGATACAGTTGAAATCACATCTGGAGTAAGACATGGTGAAACACTTGGATCTCCAATTGCGCTGGTAGTAAAGAATAATGACTGGAAGCATTGGACGAAAATTATGGGTGCAGATCCATTATTAGAGGGACAAGAGGATGAAGTAAAAAGAAAAATAACTCGTCCAAGACCTGGGCATGCAGATTTAAATGGGGCAATAAAGTATGGTCATCGAGATATGAGAAATGTTCTTGAGCGGTCATCTGCTCGAGAAACTACTGTAAGAGTAGCTGCTGGTGCAGTTGCTAAGAAACTATTATCTCTAGTCGGAGTTACACTTGTTTCCCATGTTGTTGAAATTGGCGGTATTAAGGCCAAGCCAAACACAGATTTATCAATCGAAGAAATTAAGGAAAGAACAGAGCTATCATCCGTACGCTGTGCAGACCCTAGTGTAGAACAGGAAATGATGGATGCGATTGATAATGCTAAGAAGAATGGTGACTCAATTGGCGGAGTTGTTGAAGTCATAGCATCAGGTATGCCACAAGGAATAGGAAGCTATGTGCAATATGATAGAAAATTAGATGCAAAGCTTGCAGCAGCGATAATAAGTATTAATGCGTTTAAGGGAGTAGAATTTGGTATAGGCTTTGAGGCTGCGAGAAAGCCTGGCAGTGAAGTGCATGATGAGATTGTTTGGGATGAAGAAAATGGTTACACACGAAAGAGTAACCGTCTAGGCGGTTTTGAAGGCGGTATGACAACGGGAATGCCAATTGTCGTTCGCGGAGTAATGAAGCCAATTCCAACGCTATATAAGCCGCTTATGAGTGTTGACATCGATAGTAAGGAGCCATTTTCTGCAAGTGTAGAGCGTTCTGACAGCTGTGCTGTTCCTGCAGCAGCTGTAGTGGCAGAAAATGTGGTCGCATGGGAGCTTGCAAATTCTCTTATTGAACAATTTTATAGTGATCGGTTTGAGACATTCGCTGCTGAAATTAACAATCAGCGTGAATATGCGAGGAAATTTTAATGGAGACCATTGAAATTCAAACGAGTTCCAAACGCTATAATGTGTTTGTTGGTGAAGGCGTAAGATGCGAAATAAGTACCTTTTTTAAGAATCATTTTACAAATCTGACTAGAATATTAATAATTACGGATGAAACAGTTGGCAGGATTCATCTTGATAAGGTTTTACCGTTATTAACTGAATGGAGTCCAATTGTCTTTACTGCTCCTAGTGGTGAAAAAGCAAAAACGTTCGAGGTCTTCTATGACGCATTATCTATGGCATTAGAAAACCGCCTTGATCGAAAATCTGCCATCCTCGCTTTTGGCGGCGGTGCAGTAGGTGACTTATCTGGATTTGTTGCTTCAGCATTTATGAGAGGAATACCATTTATCCAAGTTCCAACTACCATCCTCGCACATGATAGTGCAGTTGGTGGAAAAGTAGCTATTAATCATCCTCTAGGGAAAAATATGATTGGGGCATTTCATCAACCAGAGGCTGTTTTTTATGATTTAGAATTACTCCGTTCACTTCCTGAACAAGAAATACGTTCGGGCTTTGCAGAAGTTATTAAGCATGCACTTATTTATGATGCTAGCTTTTATCAATGGTTGAAGTCAGATATTGAAAATCTTAATTCATTAACCTCTGAACATTTATTTAAATCACTTACAAAAGGGATTCAAATTAAAAATGAATTTGTGTCAAAGGATGAAAAAGAGACAGGTATTCGTGCTTACTTGAATTTTGGCCATACACTAGGTCATGCGATTGAATCAGAAATGGGCTATGGTAACTTTACACATGGTGAAGCAGTAATGATTGGTATGGTTTTTGCACTAAAGATAAGTAAAGAGGTTGCAGGCCTATCTTTTGATACAGAAGAGTTTATTTCCTGGGTTCAAAGACTTGGGTACCAAACAGAAATACCAGCTCATTTATCCGTGGAGCGTTTGTTGTCAAAAATGAAGCAGGATAAAAAGTCTTCAGGCGGATCAGTAAAGTTTGTATTGTTAGAGCAAATAGGGGAACCAAAACTTCAGGAGCTATCGGATGATTTTCTATTAGGACAGCTCAAGAATTTTTAATAACAAGGGGGGGCTTTTCATGATTAGAGGGGTGAGGGGAGCAATCACCGTCGATTGCAACACCGAAGAAGCAATCGTTTCTGCAACAGAAGAGCTTGTGAAACAATTGATTGAGGGAAACAATATTCTTCCTGACCAAGTAGCTTCTGTTTTTATTTCAACAACAGAGGACTTAAACGCAGTTTTTCCAGCAAGAGCATTGCGTAAATTTGCCGGCTGGACCTACGTTCCTGTTATGTGCATGAGAGAATTACCAGTGCCAAATTCTTTAGAAATGTGCGTTAGAGTTATGATGCATGTGAATACTGCAGTAACACAAGAGGATATTGTGCATGTTTATTTAGAGGGAGCAAAGGTATTAAGACCTGATTTAGGAAATACCTTGGCAAAATAGACAGCATTTATTAATTATCATGTTAAGGATGGGGTGGAGAATAAATGAGATGGAAAAAGCAGTTACTAACACTGACACCATATCAGCCAGGTAAATCAATTGAGTCAGTTAAAAAACAATATAATTTAGAACAGATTGTTAAGTTAGCCTCAAATGAAAATCCGTTTGGGTGTTCAGATAAAGTACTATCTGCACTAAAAGACAATCAACCAGGCTTTGCTATTTACCCTGATGGTTATATGACCTCATTAAGGGAATCTGTAGCATCTTTTTTAAATGTAAGTCAAGATGAGCTAATATTTGGGAACGGTTCGGATAACATTATCCAAATTATTTCAAGGTCATTATTACATCCAGGGGCAAATACGGTAATGGCGACCCCTTCTTTTTCTCAATACAAGCACAATGCTGTGATTGAAGGAGCAGAGATTAGGGAAATTCCACTACTTAATGGCGAACATGATTTAGAGGAAATGTATGCTGCTATTGATGAAAATACCAATGTTGTCTGGGTTTGCAGCCCAAATAATCCAACTGGTACATATGTATCAAAAAATAAATTAATTGCCTTTTTAGATCAAGTTCCTTCCCATGTTTTAGTGGTTTTGGATGAGGCATATTACGAATACGTAGTTGCTGATGATTACTATGATTCAATTCAATTAGCAGGTAAGTATCCAAATTTAATTGTGTTACGAACTTTTTCTAAAATCTACGGGCTTGCTTCATTAAGAGTTGGATATGGTATTGCCAACCGGTCAATTATTCAAGCACTCGAACCTGCTAGAGAACCTTTCAATGTTAATTCATTTGGACAAGTGGCGGCACAAGCTGCTCTTTACGATCAGGAGTTTGTTGAAAATTGTAAAGAGAAAAACAGACAAGGTTTGACTCAATTTTATGATTTCTGCAAACAACACGAACTAGAGTTTTATCCTTCTCAAACTAATTTTGTTTTAATAGATATAAATGCCGATGCTGATCAAGGATTTCAATTTCTATTAGAAAAAGGGTATATCGTGAGATCCGGGAAAGCTTTAGGATTCCCTTCTTCATTAAGAATTACTGTTGGTTCGACAGAACAAAATGAAGGTGTGTTAAAAGCGTTAGGTGAATTTTTAACACAACAAAATACAGCTAAGCTTAGTGAGAATTAGGGGGACTACCAATGAAAGGCCGAGTTTTTGTTATTGGGCTTGGGTTAATTGGCGGTTCTTTAGCTTTATGTATTAAGAAAGAACATAAAGATGCTATCATAATAGGCTATGATATTCATCAAGAACAAGCTAGACTAGCTAAAATGCTGGGTGTTATTGATGAGGTGGCTGATCATATAGCAGAAGGTGCCGCATCCGCAGATTTAATAATTATTTCCGCACCAGTAATCGAAACGGAAGCGATTATTCACTTATTGTCGGAGCAGCCGTTAAATCCAGACGTCATCATTACTGACACAGGGAGTACCAAAAGTAAAATTGTTGCTAACGCTGCCGGCCTAATGAAAAAAGGTTACACCTTTATCGGAGGTCATCCGATGGCTGGCTCCCATAAAAGTGGTGTGTCGGCTGCAAAAGAAATTCTTTTTGAGAATGCCTTTTATCTACTAACGCCAGAGGAACATATTGAAAACACCAAAGTGGATATGTTGAAGGCTTGGCTTAACGGGACAAGTGCAAAATTCTTAATTGTCACCCCTGATACTCATGACTATTTAACAGGAATCGTCAGCCATTTCCCTCATATCATTGCAGCTTCTATAGTTCGTCAGACGGAGAGGTTAGCTGGAGAAGAGAGTCTTATTCCTCGTTTAGCTGCAGGGGGATTTAGAGATATTACTAGGATTGCTTCTAGCAGCCCAGCAATGTGGAAGGATATATTACTGCATAATCGCGAGGTTTTGATAGAGTTAATTGATAGATGGAAGGAAGAAATGGACTGGGTGAAGGAGCTACTAGTGGAGGAAAATAGTGATGGGATTTTCCGCTATTTTCAGCAGGCAAAGCAATATCGTGATGGACTGCCGGTAAGAGAAAAGGGTGCGATTCCTTCATTTTACGATTTATTTGTCGATGTTCCGGATTATCCGGGTGTTGTTTCTGAGGTAACAGGATACTTAGCAAAAGAAAATATTAGTATAACAAATATTCGTATTTTGGAAACTAGAGAAGATGAGATTTACGGGGTTTTAGTTATTAGTTTTCAAACGGAAGAGGACCGTGCGCGGGCGGAAAAGTGTATTCATTCCTGCTCAAGCTACGCTACCTCGATAGGAACATAATTTGATTTGAATATAGGTGATGAAATGGAATTAATAGCATTGCAGCCCACTAACAATGGTTTAAAGGGAATTATTGAAATACCTGGAGATAAATCAATTTCACATCGTTCTGTTATGTTTGGTTCAATTGCACAAGGTGTAACAAGGGTGACGAATTTTTTGCCGGGCGATGACTGTTTAAGTACGATTTCCTGCTTCCGAAAGTTAGGAGTCGAAATTGAAGAAAATGAAAATGGATTAACCATTCATGGAAATGGATTTGATGGTTTAAAAGAACCTAATGAGATATTGGATGTTGGAAATTCTGGAACTACTATTCGATTATTATTAGGAATTTTAGCAGGAAGACCATTCTTCTCTTCACTCATAGGTGATGATTCAATTGGAAAAAGACCTATGACAAGGGTGACCGAGCCACTTAGAACTATGGGTGCACATATTGACGGTCGTAAGAATGGAGAATTTACTCCCCTTAGTATTCGCGGTGGAAATTTAAATCGTATTCATTATAATATGCCTGTGGCTAGTGCACAGGTAAAATCTGCGTTAATTCTTGCAGGTCTTCAAGCCGAGGGAGAAACAATCATAATCGAAAAAGCTGAATCACGTGATCATACGGAAAGAATGATTCGGAAATTTGGCGGTGAAGTCGGGAAGGATAACCGTACAATTACGGTAAAAGGGTGTCAAAAGTTGATTGCTTCTGATATTTTGGTTCCTGGAGATATTTCTTCAGCAGCGTTTTTCCTAGTTGCTGGTGCGATTGTTCCTGATAGTGAAATTGTCTTAAAGAATGTAGGTCTAAATCCGACTAGAACTGGTATCATCGAGGTTATGAATCAAATGGGTGCCAATTTACAAATTCATAATTACGATGAAAATGCCTTTGAACCAACTGGAAATATTACGATTAAAACTTCAAGTCTTAAAGGAACAGTCATAGAAGGTGATGTGATTCCAAGACTAATTGATGAAATCCCAATCATTGCTTTATTAGCTACACAAGCGGAAGGAACTACCATTATTAAAGATGCATCTGAACTTAAAGTAAAAGAAACGAATCGAATTGATACAGTTGTACAAGAATTATCGAAACTTGGAGCTTCAATAGAAGCCACTGAGGATGGAATGATAATTCATGGCGGAACTACTCTCAGAGGTGGAACTGTGTCTAGTCATGGTGACCATAGAATCGGTATGATGCTTGCGATTGCTTCATTGCTTTGCAAGGACCAAGTTCATCTTGAAAACCCAGAGGCCATTTCGGTTTCTTACCCTAACTTTTTCAGCCATCTTACTAGCTTAAAAAAATAAAGCTGCACCTATGTGCGGCTTTTTTTTTCTGTCATAGTTTTTTAGATTGGCTCATAGCTTGTCTTAAGAACTTTATAGCTGGGAAGGGGTGGTAGGATGGAGTATATTATTGAAAATGCCAATATTCTTAAGGAAAAGGAACTTACAAAATCATCGCTGTTGATAAAAGGAAGCAACATTGCTGCAAAATTTGCTCAAATCCAGTATAAGAAACTAATGAGAATGAATGCAGAGCCTTTTATTATGACCCCATCTTACGTACTTTTAGATTCAAGTATCCCTCTAAATGCTTCCTATCAGGAATTTCGGAAATATATGATTGAGAATTTCCTTTTGAAAGGGTGTACCACCTTACTAACCTATATTCCGATTTCTTACGAAAGTGAATTAACAAAAAAAATTAATGAGACAAAAACAGCACTTATGAGCAGTCCAATTGACTTTCTTATTAGTGTGAAAATTCCTCTTCGCCTTTTAACTCCTTCATTTATTAGGAAGTGTAAGAAAGAAAGAGTTCCTGCAATTTTTATTGATGTAGATGATTTCGGTGAACTAACTAATATTCCATGGGGGTGGATTAGGGAGGCTCTTTTCCCCTATAATTGCCCGCTTGTTCCAATTATTTCTAATGAAGGAAAGAAGGAAGCAAGGTCAGTCGTGTCGAAATGGAAAGGTATAATGGAAAATGAAAAAATCCCTGCACTATATGAGGAACTAATAGAAAATCAACCATTGTCAAATAAAGTATTAAACAAAATTGGTTTATTTCCACAAAAGGCAAGCTTACTGCATGGAGCAGAAGTAAGCTATAATTTATATCTTAAAGCTAGAGAAATCATGAATGTTGATGAAGCGGCTTTATTTCTTTATCATAGTAATAGACTTGTAGTGACAGTAAACAAGGGAAAAGTAATACGAGCTGGGAAAGAGGTTTTATTTAAACCTGGATATGGAGAATATGTTAGGGTGCGTACCCCGTCTTACTTTGCATTATAGTCAATCAAGGGAACCGAGAGGATAGAGATCATGGACAGAATAAATAAAATTATCTCAATGTTGGAAAGCGGTCAACATATTGAAGCCATAAATGAATATAATGTTGTATTAACCAAAGGTCAGCCCGATGAAAAATTCATCCTTGCAGAAGAAATGTTTCAGTTTGGATTCTTAGATGAATCAAAGGTGCTAGTCGAAAATCTTTTGGCAATCTATCCTGAAGAGGGAGAACTCCTTGTCTTACTAGGTGAAATTTTAGTGGAGTCTGGGGATGAGGAACAAGCAATTCTTGAATTAGAAAAAATCTCTGAACATGACCCCAGCTTTGGACAATCTCTCTTGCTTTTAGCGGACCTTTATCAAGTCCAAGGATTATATGAGGTATGTGAAAGAAAATTGCAGAAAGCTAAAGACATCTTGCCAGATGAGGTTATCATTGATTTCGCTTTAGGCGAACTCTACAGTGAACAAGGGGAAGTAACGAAGGCATTAAAATCATATGAAGCAGTATTGAAGGAATATCATGAAATAGCAGGTGTAAGCATTTATCAACGAATGGCAGAGCTTTTAAGTGCCTCGGGAGAATTTGAAGAAGCCCTAGCTTATTATGACAAAGCAATCGATGAAAAATTAGAAATTAATACGCTATTCGGATATGCCTTTACAGCACTTCAAGCAGGTTATAATCGGACTTCAATTGAGAAATTCGAAGAGTTAAAAGGGCTTGACCCAGAATACCACTCCCTTTATTTACATTTAGCGAAGGCATACGAACGGGAAGAAGAACTTGAAAATAGTCTAACGGCAATCCAAGAAGGCATTAAGCAGGATGAATTTAATAAAGATTTATTTTTCTTTGGTGGTAAAGTTGCCCTTAAGCTTTCAAAACCAGAGTTAGCTGAACAGTATTTCCGTGAGGCACTTGCATTAGATCCAGGTTTTACAGAAGCGGCTCTTACACTAAATAAGCTATTTTTCCAACAAGAAAGGTATGAAGCAGTCATAGATTTAATCTCACAGCTGGATTTTATAGATGATGAAGAACCCCAGCTCCTTTGGGACGCTGCCCTTGCTTATGATAAGTTAGAAGAATATTCAGATGCATTAGACAAATATGAAAGTGCATATACTTTTTTTAAGAATAATGAAGCTTTTTTGAACGATTATGGTTATTTTCTAATTGAGGAAGGAAAAACCGACCTCGCTGCCGAAATTTTTAAACAGTTACAAAAAGGTGATCCTACAAATGGAGAATATGCTGATTTGCTTGACCGTCTATTAAGTAGAGAGAATTAATAAAAAGCTGAATATACAGAGGAGGGAAACTATATATGGCAACCCCTGTTTCTGTCAACGAGAAAAAGGACTTTATTCGTTGGTTTTTAAATCATTATCAATTAAAAAGAAGAGAGTGTGTTTGGATTCTTAATTATTTAATGAGTCACGACCAATTAATGGAGAAGGTTCATTTTGTAGAGCAAGCACAGTATTGTCCACGCGGTTTAATCATGTCGACCCACTGCGTTGATAAAGTACCATTTCGTTTTTATAAAGAAAATGTTATGACCACTGATGCTGAAAAATCCTTCCATGATATTCGGTTAAATCGTGACGAAGATATTTTTATCCAATTAAACTTTCATGCTTCTAATCAAGCTCATCAATATGCAGCTGTATTAGAAGAAAACCCATTTGTACCAAAACACCTGCAAGTGAATGAAAAAGACGGTATGGTAGCAGAACAATTTTTACAAAACAGCATTGAGCGGTTTCAACGAGAGAAGTTGCTTCAACTAATTGATGAAGCACTAGATAAGCAGGATAAAACGGCTTTTCGTGCATTAACTGAAAAGCTAAATCAACTAAAAGAAACAGAGAAGAATGGAAGCCTGCGATAAGCCGGCTTCCATTTTTTTTATATACTAAATTCTTTTCCCTATTTTTCTTTTATGTTTTTTTTGAAAAGTGATATGATAGAAGTAATGATGTGAAAAGGGCTGGTGTCATAAATGAAGTGGGTCTCAAAGGATATAGAAACATATTTAACTGCAAAAGAATACGTGGATACAGCAGTCATTCCCTTATACAGTGTTTCATTTGGGAATGAAATGAGGGAATCAGCCTCAGGTGCTGAATTTATTACGTTACTTACCAGTTACTTAGAAAGACAATTTACTGGAAGACTATTGTTACTCCCACCTTTTACATACTTAAAGAGTGATTATCCAGAAAACATAGTTCAGCAATTGAAGAAATGGGAAGAAAATATCGAGAAGAATGAATTTAAGCATATTTTTTACATAACTTCAGAGAGTGATTGGAAAATATATGAGAAGGAGCTGAAAGGTTCATTAATTTGGCTTCCGTCTCTGCCGCTTGAGCATTTAAATGATCAACAAAAGATTTCAATGATTGAGAGTCAAGTGAAGCAGCTGCTAAGCCTTTTTACGCAAAAGTGGAATGAAAATGAATAATTCTTTTCTGAATAACATGTTTTTAAAATAGTATGATATTGACCTAGGAAAAAGTTTGATATATCATTGTTATGTCCTAGTTTTATATGTGTTTAATTTATGTCCGATGGACTTAACTTGTGAATAGAGGGGGGATAAGCATGAGTAAGCATCGTGTATCAAGAAGACAATTTTTAACCTACACACTTACAGGTGTAGGAGGGTTTATGGCAGCAGGTATGTTAATGCCAATGGTTCGTTTTGCAGTTGATCCAGTATTAACGGTGGAAGCAGGTGGAGATTTTATTGCAACTCCATTGAAAATTTCCGACATTACAAGTGAACCACAACGAGTTGATTTCACGTTTGAGCAAAAGGATGCTTGGTATACTTCAGACGTTTCAAATACTGCCTGGGTTTATAAGGATGAACAGGATAACATAGTTGCCCTATCTCCTGTATGTAAACACTTAGGCTGTACAGTCGGCTGGGGGACTGGGGATAATCCAGAAGAATTCTTCTGTCCATGTCATTTTGGAAGGTATACAAAGGATGGAACAAACGTTAAGGGAACTCCGCCACTTGCACCATTGGATGTATATCCATTCCAAGAAAAAGATGGTTTACTTTATTTAGGTAAAGCTGAGCCTAAGAAAAAGGAGGCGTAATCATTGTTAAACAAAATTTACGATTGGGTAGATGAACGTTTAGATATTACGCCTTTGTGGCGCGATATCGCAGATCATGAAGTACCGGAGCATGTCAATCCTGCACATCACTTTTCTGCATTTGTTTACTGCTTTGGCGGTATGACATTCTTTGTTACTGTAATTCAAATTCTATCTGGTATGTTCTTAACGATGTATTATGTACCGGATATTAAAAACGCATGGGAGTCTGTATTCTACCTTCAAAACCAAGTAGCTTTCGGACAAATCGTACGTGGTATGCACCATTGGGGTGCTAGTTTAGTTATTGTAATGATGTTCCTACATACATTACGCGTTTTCTTCCAAGGCGCTTACAAAAAACCTCGTGAACTAAACTGGATTGTTGGGGTTCTTATTTTCTTCATCATGCTAGCTTTAGGTTTAACAGGTTATTTATTACCTTGGGATATGAAAGCGTTGTTTGCTACAAAAGTTACACTTCAAATTATTGAAGCAGTGCCGTTTATTGGTATACACCTGAAAACGTTACTGTCAGGTCATGAGACAATTGTTGGTGCTCAAACCTTAACTCGTTTCTTTGCGATTCACGTGTTCTTCTTACCTGCTGCTTTATTTGGCTTATTGGCAGCTCATTTCATGATGATTCGTAAACAGGGTATTTCTGGACCACTATAATACTCTTAATTGATTCTGATCTATTAATAATCTTAATTTACGAATAAAGGAGGGGGATTGTTCGATGCATCGCGGTAAAGGAATGAAATTCGTTGGCGACTCACGTGTATTGGCACCTGAGGCCCGTACGAAAAAGAATATTCCAAAGGATTACTCAGAATACCCTGGTAAAACAGAGGCATTTTGGCCTAACTTCCTTTTGAAAGAATGGTTGGTAGGTGCAGTATTTCTTGTTGGGATTTTATGTTTAACAGTTGCACATCCTAGTCCACTTGAAAGGATTGCGGATCCGTCTGATACAGGATATGTTCCAATGCCGGACTGGTATTTCTTATTCTTATATCAATTGCTAAAGTATGAATTTGCTGCTGGACCATACACAGTAGTTGGTGCGATGGTTATTCCTGGACTAGCTTTTGGAGCATTATTATTAGCTCCATTCTTAGATCGCGGACCAGAACGCCGTCCAAGCAAACGCCCATTAGCAACTGGATTTATGTTGTTAGCAATAGCTGCAATCACATTTTTAACATGGCAGGGTGCGTCTACCCATGACTGGGAAAAAGCAAAAGAATATGGTAAAATCGTAGCAACAGCTGACATTGACAAGACAACTGAAGAATACAAGCTTGCTTCAGATAATACTTGTTTATCTTGTCACGGTGATGCCTTCCAAGGTGGAGCAGCTGCACCAACTTTAATTAATACTGGATTATCTGCTGAGGAAATTGCAAAAATTGCCAAAGAAGGTAAGGGCAGTATGCCTCCTGGAGTTTTCAAAGGTGACGACGAACAGCTTAAAAAACTTTCTGAATACATCGCAAACTTAGGAAAAGAATAATAAATTAGTAAAAAGCTGACGGAACCTCGTCAGCTTTTATTATTAATAAAATAAATGAAAAGAGGTAGAGAAGTGAAATGGATTTATCCCCTCTTAGCAAATAGATCATTTTTATTACTATTGTTGATCATCAATATTGCCGGAACAATTTACGGGTATGTGTGGTATGGCTGGCAATTGAAAGAAACTCCAGCTATTTTTCTTATATTTGTTCCTGACAGCCCGACTGCTAGTCTGTTTTTTGTTTTTGTAGTCACTGCTTTCCTGTTAAAAAAGAATTGGCCACTTATGGAAGCACTTGCAATTGTTACTTTATTTAAGTATGGAATATGGGCTGTAGTAATGAATTTTCTAGTTTTTTTCGCACAGGGAGAGCTAGATTGGATTGGTGTTATGTTAATTTTCTCTCATTTTGCGATGGCAGTACAAGCAATATTGTATTCTCCCTTTTATCGTTTTAAATGGTGGCACCTGATAGTCACTGCGATTTGGACACTACATAATGATGTTATTGATTACGTATTTTTTATGCTGCCACGCTACCACATGTTAAATGAAGTTACACCAAAAATAGGTTATTTTACTTTTTGGCTATCGATTGTGTCAGTGGGTATTGGCTATTATTTTGTTATCCGCCCTAATCGATTTAAACTAAAATTAAAATAGTTTATTGATAGGATAAAAGATGGTCTAACCTTGTCCACCCTTTCATACATTTTAGTAATGATAGGGGGGACAAGGTTTGAAGTATAAATGGTTGCTAATATTTGTTGTTGTCATTATTCTCACTCCCATGACGGTAAGTGCCCATCAGCACACACCTATAGAGAAGCTAGATAATATCTCTGATGAAGCGCTGCATATGGTTAAATTTCAGAGATATGAAGATGGCAAAAAGCTGCTGAGTTACTTTTTAGAGCAATTCACGGATATCAAAAGCAAAGAACATACTTTTACGATGGATGAATTAAGAATTATTACCGTATCCCATGATGAGGCAATGGAAGCAGCAGCTAGCCCAAATATGGATTATGAGGAAAGGGTCCAAAAGCTAACGAAGTTTCGTCTTGTTGTTGACGCAATTGCGACTAGCCATCAACCTCTTTGGACCGAGATGAAGTCTCAGATTATGACCGCCTTCCAGGAGGCTAGAACCGCTGCCAGTACTGGTGATTCTGAACATTTCCACTCGAATTTTAATACTTTTATGTCCTTATACAATGTTATTTATCCAAGTATGAAAATTG
This sequence comes from Neobacillus niacini, assembly GCF_023715415.1. Classification (GTDB taxonomy): domain Bacteria; phylum Bacillota; class Bacilli; order Bacillales; family Cytobacillaceae; genus Neobacillus; species Neobacillus niacini_C. The sequence goes on along the minus strand of NZ_JAMBOB010000006.1, from coordinate 309,543 downwards.
ATGTCTCTGCAGAAAATATTCAAAAAATAGATGCTCGTATCAATTTCATTGATGAATATCGTTCAGAGGTTGTTAGCAATATAAAAAGCCAAGAGGAATTAGAAAGCTTAGAAATGGATTTAAAGAATCTATTTGATAATATGGATGAGGATGAAGCAGATCCATCACTATGGTGGGTAATCATTTCAACAGGCAGTATTATCATCCTAACTTTAACTTATGTTGGCTGGAGAAAATATCAGGGTGAAAAAGAAATAAAAAAGAACCGTTCCAGAGTTCATAAGGATTAACTTACTCTCTGAACTCTCACCAAGAATAACGTCACCACTAGAAACTGGAGGTTCAACATGGGATTCTTAGTATATTTTCTTGTTATTATGTTAGTACCCCTTTGGGCTCAATTTAGAGTTAAGGGTACTTTTGTTAAATATTCTCATGTACCAAATTCAACCTATCGTACAGGGGCAGAAGTTGCTAGGGAAGTTCTAAATGCAAATGGTCTTTTTAATGTTGGTGTTGAAGAGGGAAGGGGATTTTTAAGTGACCATTACGATCCAAGATCAAAAACGGTAAGGTTATCCCCGGAAAACTATCGTAGCCATTCGATAGCTTCTACTGCTATCGCCGCCCACGAATGTGGACATGCAATCCAGGATGCACAAAGATACGCTTTTCTACGGTTTCGTCATGCATTAGTTCCAGTAGCGAATATTGGCTCAAATTTTTCATGGGTACTTGTGTTGATTGGGATCTTTTTTCAAATGAGTGGGTTGTTGTTAATAGGAATACTGTTTATGGCAGCGGCAGTTCTTTTTCAAGTTATTACATTACCAGTTGAATTTAATGCCTCCAACCGTGCAATGGACCAAGTTGTTACTTTAGGGCTAATCCGTAATGAGGAAGAGCGGAATGCTAGGAAGGTTTTAAATGCAGCTGCATTAACATACGTAGCAGCAGCGGCAGTAGCTGTGTTGGAGTTATTGAGGCTTGTCCTAATCTTTACTGGTATGAATAAAAGTAACGACTAAAAAAGCAATGTCCGAAAAATGGACATTGCTTTTTTAGCTGTATAGCGCAAGCGGCCTAGGGGCTCTCAGGTCATAAGCCAATCCGTCAAGAAGGTTAAAGAACAACCTTCTCGCCGGCTCGTCTAGACTCACGCCCCTGGGAAAAATTGAACTGCATTTTTCCTTGAGCAAGGCGCTTGCGCTTTTCTATATTTCGATCGGCTTTTTATTTTCATCAAGTGTAAATCCTTCACCATGAACATCATGGACAATCGTTACAGAAACAAACGCATGTGGGTCAACGGAAGTAATTAAATTTTTCAAACGGACAATTTCATTTTTGGCTACAACACAATATAATACTTCTCTTTCTATTTTTGTAAATGAACCATACCCCTTTAGAACCGTCACGCCTCTATCCATTTCTTCCATAATCTTTTTCGCAATATCATTATTTCGATCAGAAACAATCATCGCACCCCTTGCCGTATAGGCACCTTCTTGAATAAAATCAATGACCCTAGCTCCAATAAATACTGCTACTAGTGTATACATTGCCTCTTTATAATTGAGATAGGTAATAACAGATGCCCCAATTACACCTATGTCAAAAATAAACATGGTCCTCCCCATACTCCAACCCGCATATTTCTGGACAAGTCGTGCAATGATATCGACGCCACCAGTCGTACCACCGTAGCGGAAGATAATTCCTAATCCAATTCCCAGAAAAACACCCGCAAATAGTGCAGCCAGCAATAAGTCATCCTTTAGCGGCATATCAATGGGAAAGCGCTGGAATATCCATAGAAAGACGGAAAGACCAACCGTACCTAGAAGCGTGTAAATAAAAGCATTTCTGCCGAGCAACTTCCAGCCAATAAAAAAGAGAGGGATATTTAAAATTAAGTTTGTATAAGATGGATCCCATTTGAACATGAAATATAGAAGAAGGGTTATACCAGTAAAGCCTCCTTCGGCAAGTTTATTCTGCATATTAAAATTGACCAGTCCAAAAGACATTATCGCTGTTCCAATTAAGATAAATAAAATGTTCTTCATTTTAAGGCCAAATATCATTATCTTTACTCCTCTACCACAATTTTCCTTAGCCAGCGGCTTTTATTATAGCGAATTAATAATCGAAGAGCAATTTTAAGCAGGAAAGTGATTCTTAATGCGAAAATATTTGTAAAACTAACCTTTTTTAGCTAATGTATTTAGTATAGTTGTTTTGCAATGAATAAAAGAGGTGAAAAGGTGTGGTCAATGGCAAATCTATCAAAGACCTGCAGAAGGAAGTAGATACATACATAAGTCAATTTAAGGAAGGGTACTTTAGTCCACTTGCGATGGTAGCCCGACTCACAGAAGAGCTTGGTGAGCTTGCTAGAGAAGTCAATCATCAATATGGTGAAAAGCCTAAGAAATCCAGCGAAACAGAAAAGGCTATTGAGGAGGAACTGGGAGATCTTCTTTTTGTCATTATTTGCTTGGCCAATTCTTTAAATATTGACTTGGAAGAGGCCCATGATTATGTCATGAACAAGTTTAATACCAGAGACAAGGATCGCTGGACAAGGAAAGAAGAGAAGGATGAGGAGTGAAAAGATTTGGAAACAGTGAAAATTATTATTGCGGGACCACGAGGACGGATGGGGAGCGAAGCCGTCAAAATGGTAACCAATACGGAACATTTTGAGTTAATCGCAGCAGTTGACCATAAACACGATGGTCACATGTTAAGTGACTTAGAGGGTTTCCATTCAATCAATAATGTCCCCATTTATTCAAGCATTGAGAAGTGCCTGCAGAATGTTGAAAGTGATGTATTAATTGACCTAACTACACCTGAAGTTGGTATGCATCACGCCAGAACAGCACTTCAGCATAATGTGAGACCTGTCGTGGGTACTACTGGCTTTACAAAAGCTGACTTAGAAGAGTTGGAGCTTATCTGTAAGGAAAAGAAACTAGGCTGTATAATAGCACCAAATTTTGCTCTTGGTGCTGTGTTAATGATGAAGTTTTCACAAATGGCTGCCAAGTATTTTAATGATATAGAAATAATTGAACTTCACCATGATCAAAAACTTGACGCTCCATCTGGCACAGCTGTTAAAACTGCTGAAATGATGAATGCGGTAAGAGACTTCAAACAACAGGGCCATCCTGAAGAGAAAGAAACAATTAGTGGTGCAAGGGGTGCAGATTTTAACGGAATGCACATTCATTCAGTAAGACTGCCAGGTTTAATAGCACATCAACAGGTTTTATTTGGTTCAGATGGTCAAACGCTATCCATTCGTCATGATTCCTATAATCGTGCCTCTTTTATGTCTGGTGTGAAAATAGCAGTAGAGACGGTAATGAAGCAGGACCTTTTTGTATATGGACTTGAAAATATTCTAGAATAGGAGCACTACCATGAATATAGCCTTGATAGCACATGATAATAAAAAGAATGACCTTGTACAATTTGCTACAGCTTACCAAACTATCTTTTCAGAACACACCCTTTTTGCAACGGGTACTACCGGACTTAGAATACAAGAAGCAACAGGATTACCCATTACTAGATTTCAATCCGGCCCTCTAGGCGGAGATCAAGAAATCGGAGCAATGATTGCAAAAAATAAAATGGATGCCATTTTCTTTTTTAGGGATCCACTAACAGCTCAGCCGCATGAACCTGATGTAACAGCACTAGTTCGCCTCTGTGACGTGTATTCTATACCGCTAGCTACAAATATGGGGACTGCTGAACTGCTGATTAGAGGATTAGACGAAGGCTTTTTAGAATGGAGAAATATTGTTCACAAGAACGGTGAAAGTGATGAGCGATAAGCCCTTACATATTTTAGCCTTCGGTGCCCATGCTGATGATGTCGAGATTGGCATGGGAGGAAGCATCGCAAAACTGACAGCTAGAGGATACAGAATTGGGATTTGTGATTTAACGGAAGCTGATCTTTCTTCAAACGGGACGATAGAGTTAAGAAAAGCGGAAGCAACGAAAGCAGCTGAAATATTAGGAGTATCAAAGAGATTGTCACTTGCGTTTCCAGATAGGGGACTCTTTCTGCAGGAGGAATTCATTCGGAAGATTGCTTTCGTTATTAGAAGCTATCAACCACAAATTGTCTTTGCTCCTTACTTTGAAGACCGCCATCCTGATCATGGAAACTGCGCCCGCCTTGTGGAAGAGGCGGTCTTTTCTGCGGGAATAAGGAAATACCGAACTGAGGATAGCCAAGCACCCCATAAGGTTTCAAAAATGTATTTTTATATGATAAATGGCTTCCATAAGCCAGATTTCACCATTGATATCTCTGATACAATGGAGTTGAAAATTGCATCCTTGAGAGCTTATAAAAGTCAATTTGAGCAAACTGAAAATAGTGTTAAAACACCACTAGTAAATGGTTATATCGAAACCGTTGAGGCAAGAGAAAGGCTATTTGGTCAGCAAGTAGGAGTTGATTTTGCAGAAGGGTTTAAATCAAAGGTGCCAATCCTCTTGGATCGTGACTTGATGGGAGATTGAAAATGAGGAAACTGAAAATTGGGATTACCTGTTATCCTACTGTTGGCGGCTCTGGTGTGGTGGCGACAGAATTAGGGAAAATGTTAGCGGAGAAAGGGCATGAAATCCATTTTATCTCTTCTAGCATGCCGTTTAGACTTAATAGGATGTATCATAATATTTTTTATCATCAGGTTGAAGTGAATCAATACTCTGTTTTTCAATACGCACCCTATGATATTGCTCTAGCTAGTAAGATGGCTGAGGTAGCTAATAGAGAAAATCTAGACATTCTCCATGTCCATTATGCGATTCCACATGCTGTTTGCGCAATCTTGGCAAAACAGATGTCAAAAGTGGATGTAAAGATTGTCACTACTCTGCATGGAACAGACATAACCGTTCTTGGGTATGATCCATCCCTGACAGAAGCAATTAAATTTGGAATTGAAAAATCTGATGTAGTAACGGCTGTTTCAACTTCTTTAATTGAACAGACCAAAGAACTAATTCAGCCAGACAAACAAATAGAAACGGTCTATAACTTTATTGATGAAAGAATTTATCAAAAAAGAGACTCGAATCATTTAAAGAAGGAATTTGGAATTAAAGAAAATGAAAAAGTCGTCATCCATGTTTCCAATTTCCGACCCGTTAAACGTGTTCAGGATGTTGTAAAAACGTTTGCTAAGATTTCTGCTGCTATGCCGGCAAAACTTTTGCTTGTTGGTGATGGCCCTGAAATGACGCCTGTTTGCAGGCTTGTAAAGAAATTAGGATTAACAAATAAAGTTCACCTTTTAGGTAAGCAGGAAAACCTTGACGAATTATACTCCATCAGTGATATAAAACTGTTATTATCGGAAAAAGAAAGCTTTGGGCTGGTGGCTCTCGAGGCAATGGCCTGTGGTGTACCATGTATTGGAACGAATGTTGGCGGATTACCTGAAGTCATTCAGCATGGAAAGACAGGATACATTTGTGAATTAGGGGATATTGACGATATTTCGAAGAAAGCTATCATGCTAATAAGTAATCAACAAATGCATGAACAATTTGCCACTAATGGATTATCTGTAGTGAAAACAAAATTTAGAGCCGAACAAATTGTCGGTAAATATGAGCAATTATATTATAAGCTCTTAAATTAAGGATGATTGGGATGAAGGAGCCTTTTTTAGCAGCTGTACCAGTCTTAGAGAGGATCGAGACTGCTGGTTTTGAAGCATATTTTGTGGGGGGGTCTGTCAGGGACTTCCTTTTAAATAAAGTAATTAATGACGTTGATATTGCCACCTCAGCAACCCCCGTAGAAGTAAAACAGATATTTTCGAAAACTGTCGATATTGGAATCGAGCATGGTACAGTCCTTGTTTTATATCAAAATCAGGGATATGAAATTACTACCTTTCGAAGTGAAGCAGAATACGAGGATTTTCGGAGACCGAAGGAAGTTGCTTTTATTAGGAGCCTAACAGAAGATTTGCAGCGAAGAGATTTCACCATGAATGCCATTGCGATGGATAAAGAAGGAAATCTTATTGATCCATTTCAAGGACAATTGGCAATCCTAAATCAGGTCATTCAAACGGTTGGAGAAGCAGAGGACCGATTTCAAGAGGATGCACTAAGAATGATGCGTGCTGTTCGTTTTGTTAGTCAGTTGTCGTTCAAAATTGAAGAAGAAACACAAAATGCACTGATAAAATTGGTACACTTACTTGAACATGTTGCTGTTGAACGAAAACAAACGGAGTTCGAAAAACTTCTCTCTGGTATAAATCGAAGACAAGCTTTGGAATTAATTCTTCAAACCAATATGTATTCCTACTTACCAGGTTTATCAAATCAAGAGGATAGCATTAGGTTAGTATTAGCGTATGAGGTTGAACGGCTATCCACTCGTGAAATGTGGGCATTATTCATATTCTGTCTAAAAGTAGAAAAAAAAGAAATAGAAGAATTTCTCAGAGGCTGGCGAATCCCTTTGAAGGAAATTAGGGAGATTCAGCTTATTTTACATTACTTATATAAGAGATTCGAAACAAGTTGGACTACATATGATTTGTATACCGCAACGAAGGACATTTTCGTATCATCTGAAATTCTATATCTTGTAATTAGCGGAATCGAAGGTAATGATACCATTCAGCACTTTATCCGACTGTATGAAGCTCTTCCAATAAAAGAACGATCAGAAATGGACTTAACAGGTAATGACTTAATGAACTGGTTTGATAAAAGCGGCGGACCTTGGTTGAAAGAGCTATTGCATAAGGCTGAACAAGCGATTTTAGATGGCAGGGTTAAGAATAATAAAAAATCCATAAAGGAGTGGCTGATGGCGTGCAATCACAACTAAGGAAAGAATTACTTGATGCTTTTACAAATGCTGGCGGTTCATACTTATCTGGCCAGCATATAGCCGAGTTACTTGGCTGCTCCAGGACAGCTGTATGGAAGCATATTGAAGAGCTCCGAAAAGAAGGTTTTGAATTGGAAGCAGTACGCCGAAAAGGGTACCGAATTGTAAAAACGCCAGAAAATATAACAGCTGATGAAGTAAGATTAGGTTTAAAAACAAAATTTATTGGTAGAAGTATCCATTATGAAGAAAGTGTAGAATCTACACAAAAGATTGCACACCGATTAACCTATGAAGATGCACCTGAAGGGACCGTAATTATTGCGGAAGAACAGCTGTCAGGCCGCGGAAGAATGAACCGGAAATGGCATTCACCTAAATATACAGGCATTTGGATGAGTATTATCTTAAGACCAAACATCCCACTGCCAAAAGCTCCTCAATTAACACTTTTAGCAGCGGTGGCAATTGTTCAGGCAATTGAAGACCTTACCGGGCTGCTTCCTGAAATAAAATGGCCCAATGACATCCTAATCAATGGGAAAAAGGTAACGGGTATTCTAACTGAACTTGAAGCTGAGGCTGATCGTATTAATTCAATCATCATAGGTATTGGAATGAATGTGAATCAAACAAAAGAAGACTTCCCACCTGAATTACAGAGCATAGCTACTTCTCTCCTTATTGAGAAAGGTGAAAAAATATCCCGTGCTGACGTAATTAAGGGCATCTTTATGAATCTTGAAAAATTATATTTACTCTACCTAGAAGAAGGTTTCCTTCCAATTAAACTTTTATGGGAAAGTTATGCCATCAGTATTGGCAGGAAGATTACTGCCCGTACACTGACTCATACAATTGTGGGGAAAGCCCAAGGTATTACAAATGATGGAGTTTTAATGATTGAAGATGAACAGGGAAAAATCCACCAAGTGTATTCCGCTGATATAGAAGTATGAAATAATATCTTGCGGTTTTCTGAGTTTTTTCTTATAATTCAAATAATGGGCGGTATCCTTCAAGAGCTGCACCTGAAACTATTTTTCATAATTTAAAAGGTTTCTGCCTAGATCCGTAGCACGGACCGGGACAGAGGGATAGAACACGTGAAAGAGTACCAAGATCCTCTGCCTTCAGAAGGGTCTTTTTTGCGCTCTTTTTTAATCCCCTCTTCCTATAAAAAGGAGGGAATGTTGATGAAGCAAAGTACAGATTTCTTGAAAATGAAAGAAAATAAAGAAAAGATTGTCATGCTTACTGCGTACGATTATCCATCTGCAAAACAAGCAGAACAGGCAGGAGTCGATTTAATTTTAGTTGGAGACTCACTTGGGATGGTCGTCCTAGGATACGATTCCACAGTACCCGTGACGATGGAAGATATGATTCATCACGCTAAGGCAGTAAAACGAGGAGCTAAGGATACGTTTATTGTCGTAGATATGCCATTCTTAACCTATCATTTGTCTATTAAAGATACAATGCTAAATGCAGGCAGATTGATTCAGGAAACAGGTGCTCACTCCGTAAAGCTTGAAGGAGCAGATGATGTAATTGAAAAGATTTCAGCTCTTACTAAGGCTGGAATTCCAGTTTGTAGCCATCTTGGATTAACTCCTCAATCCGTTGGCGTATTAGGCGGTTATAAAGTTCAAGGAAAAGACGCAAAAGCAGCTATGAAATTGTTGGAGGATGCAAAAAAGTGTGAAGAAGCAGGGGCATTCGCAATCGTGCTTGAATGTGTACCAAAGCAGCTTGCAGAGGAAGTATCAAAACATGTATCCGTACCTATTATTGGAATTGGGGCAGGAGCAGATGTGGATGGCCAAGTACTCGTCTATCATGATATTTTAGGGTATGGTGTGGAGAGAGTTCCAAAGTTCGTAAAGCAATATTACAACCTAAATCCATTCATTGTTGAATCCATACAAGCGTATGTAAAGGAAGTGAAATCTGAACAGTTTCCTGAAGATAAACACTCCTTTACGATGAAAGAACGTGAACTTAGCGGACTTTACGGAGGTCGTAAATGAGAGTCATTACCACGATAAAGGAAATGCAAGCAGAAATAAAGAAACTGAAATCTCAATCAAAATCAATTGGGTTCGTGCCAACCATGGGGTTTTTACATGAAGGTCACCTAACTCTATTAAATAAAGCAAGAATAGAAAATGATAGTGTTGTTTTAAGTATTTTTGTTAATCCACTGCAATTTGGACCAACAGAGGACTTTTCAACCTATCCTAGAGATTTTGCCAGAGATCAATCATTGGCTGAATGTGAAGGGGTAGACATCATTTTTTATCCATCGGTAGAGGAAATGTATCCCCATTCATCATCTGTTAGAGTCATCGTTCAGGACCGTACAGATGTTATGTGCGGAAAGTCTAGACCAGGCCATTTTGATGGAGTGGCGACTGTTTTAACAAAGCTTTTTACTATTGTGATGCCAACTAGAGCTTATTTCGGGATAAAGGATGCACAGCAAGTTGCCGTAGTTGAGGGATTAATTTCCGATTTTAATTTTCCAATTGAATTAATTGCTGTAGACATTGTTCGCGAAGTAGATGGCCTTGCAAAAAGCTCTCGTAATGTTAATCTCCTGCCTGAAGAAAGGTCAGAGGCAGTAGTCCTCTATAAAAGCTTGACTGCCGCTAAAAATGCCATAGAGGGAGGAGAACGGAACCCTCAAACAATTAAGAACCTAGTTTCAGGCATAATCCATTCAGAAACCCAAGGACAAATTGATTATGTAGAAATCTACTCATATCCTCAATTAAAAGAAATTGAGAATTTAGAAGGCACTTGTATCATTGCGCTTGCTGTTAAATTTTCAAAGGTTCGATTAATAGATAATATCATCATAACTGTTAGGCAGGAAATTGGAGGAGAAAAATAATGTTTCGGCACATGATGAATGGGAAAATCCACCGTGCTACAGTAACGGAGGCTAATCTAAATTATGTTGGAAGTATTACAATAGATGAAGATTTGCTAGATGCCGTGGGTATGGTGGCTAATGAAAAGGTTCAGATTGTTAATAACAATAATGGCGCTAGACTTGAAACGTATATCATTCCTGGAGAAAGAGGCAGCGGTGTGGTTTGTTTAAATGGGGCGGCTGCCCGGTTAGTTCAAAAAGGTGATATTGTAATTATCATTTCATATTGCTTAGTTCCGGAAGAAAAAATTCAAAACCATCAGCCAAAAGTGGCCATTATGGATGAATGTAACAAGATAAAAGAAATGATCAATGCTGAACCTGCATTAACCATTATGTAACGAATCCCCTTTTCAGGGATTCAGGCTGTCGAGAAACTCTCGACAGTCTTTTATTTTGGCTCTTTTCGTATAGAATGTTGTTTTATGTATACAAATGGACCGTTCCTTTTCGCTACAGGTGCTTGCTTTCCGCGGGGAGGAAGTCGAGCCTCCTCGACGCTGCGCGTCTGTGGGGTCTCGACTTTTCCTCTACATCCCGCAGGAGTCAAGCACCTTTCGCTCCAATCCACTCTTTGCTTTCAATATTGATAAAAGCATCTATCTGTTAGAAAAGAGCCTTTATTTTCAATAACTTTATCGATTCACTGCGTTAATTTATAAATATTATTAATGTTAATAGGACGGTGAATTAAATGTATAAGGCAAAAAAAGAGATACAAAAAAACGATCCTGTACCCCATCATCAACTATCAGTTGGAAACGGCGACCCCGTTTTAAAGATACGAACATGCCACACACATAGCTAGGTTGGAAAAAGGTGTGTGGCAATCTTAAGGTTAATTCTCCCCTGTTGATTGGAGCGGAAGGTGCGAAGACTCCTGCAGGAGTACGGAACAGGGGAGACCCCACAGGCGCTTTAGCGCCGAGGAGGCTCCCCGCAATGCCTGCGGAAAGCGAAGCACCTGGAGCGGAAATCAACAGGACAGTGTGCAGGAACGTATCTAATGTTTTTTTTATGGGGAGGCTCAGACAAAATTAAAAATTGCCGAGAAAAGTAACCTTTCTCGACAATCTGAATCCCTTTTTCGGGGATTTTTTCTTTTTTTATGTTTATTTTATATACTGTAAGTATGGTTTTCTTTTTCTTTTACCTTTTTTGTGATACCGTTTTAATGAAGGTCTGAGGTGTTATGTAGAATGTTAAATAAATTCGTTGTAGTAGACTTGGAAACTACAGGAAATAATCCTAAAAAAGGGGATAAAATAATCCAATTTGCTGCTGTGGTCATTGAAGACGGAAAAATCACAGAAAGCTTCTCATCCCTTATCAATCCCAAAAGATCAATTCCTGCATTTATAGAAGAATTGACTCACATAGACGATGAAATGGTAAAGGACTCGCCATTATTTGCAGAAATAGCTCCGAAGGTTAACTCATTATTAGAAGGTGCTTATTTCGTCGCTCATAATGTTTTATTCGATTTGTCATTTTTACAGGAAGAATTAATTCAAGCAGGATTTGAAGGATTCTACGGATCTGTCCTTGATACAGTTGAAATGGCGAGAATCCTCTTTCCTACTGCTGATGGCTATAAACTTTCTGACTTAGCTGCAAGAGAGGACCTACAGCATGATCGGCCCCATCAGGCTGATAGTGATGCACAGGTGACTGCAGAACTTTTTCTAATACTTGTAAATCGGTTATTTCAATTACCTTTGTTGACTCTCAATCAGCTTTCACAGCTTTCAGGAGGACTGAAAAGTGATTTACAACAATTGATTGATGAAATCATTTTGGAAATAGATCCAAGCAGTCAAAAATGGCATGAATATCTTGAAATATGTAATACACTTGCTCTGAAAAAGATTGAAAGTCATTCATCCACAACAAACAGGCAATATAAGAATGATTATCAATTTCCAATAAGTGAAGAAGAAAAAATGAAAATGGTTAATAAAGGCTTTACATCCTATGAAAAGAGAATCGGACAATTTCAAATGATGGATGGAGTTTACCAGTCTTTCCATTCTGGAATACATACACTCATTGAGGCAGGAACGGGTGTAGGGAAATCTTTAGGATATCTGTTGCCCGTTGCGTATTTTGCAAAGGAGAGCGGGCTCCCTGTCGTGGTTAGTACACATACCATTCAGCTTCAAGAGCAAATCATTCAAAATGAAATGCCTTTGTTAGCAAAAATTCTTCCTTTTGAAGTAAAATCTGTTTTGCTGAAGGGTAGAAACCATTATATTTCTCTTGAGAAATTTGCCCTGTCCTTATTGGAGGAAAATGATAATTACGATACGACATTAACGAAAATGCAAATTCTTGTTTGGCTGACAGAAACTAATACCGGTGATCGGGATGAACTGAATCTTTCTAGTGGCGGTAATATTTTCTGGAATAAAATCAAGAATGAACAAACAATTTTTGCGATGAACAAACTTTGGCAGGAGAAGGATTTTTATATACGGGCAAAGAACGAGGCCGAGGCTGCGGATATTATTATTACCAATCATTCGCTGTTATTAAGTAATCTTTCAGCAGAAAAAACATTTTTGCCAGAGTTTGAATATGCCATTATCGATGAAGCGCATCATTTTGAAAAGGTTGCAAGCCAATATTTTGGCACAACCTTAGATTACCTCACAACTCGTTTGCTGCTAAGTCAATTTGGCCAATATGAACAACGACTTTTATTTCATGAGCTGGAATCCATCCTTGATGGCCTACTCGGAAATAAAGAGGATTTAACTCCAACAATAAAAATAAATCAACTTATTGGAGATCTTTCCTATGAAATGGATGAATTTTTTAAGTTGACTGCCCATTATGCAAAATCCAGCTCTACTGAAAGAAGAGGCTTAAATCGGGCAAAGGTTCGGTTTTCACGTGAAAAGGAAGGCAAAGAGAAAACAGCTCTTATCCATAGTGCAGAACGGTTTGCCTTTCTTCTAAAGGATTTACAGAATGCAATCAATGAGCGTTTAGAAATCATTAAGAATCATAAAGAACGAATAACAAGTAAGCAAAAAGGAAAAATGGAAGAAATCATTTCCTTTACTAACGATTTAGAAGAACTAAAACACACCGTTCAAGATTGCTTTCTTAAAGAATCGAATGATGTAAGGTGGATTGAAATCGATTTTCGTTCACAACAGAATGTAACCACCTTTTATGCCCAGCCTGCATTCGTAGCGGCCTCACTAAAAGAGAGGTTCTTTAATGTAAAAAAGGGTGTTGTTTTAACTTCAGCTACTCTAACCATTAACAATTCGTTTGACTACATGCTAAAAGAAATTGGACTCGCCCAAGACAATATTGTGAAAATGGTTATACCTTCACCTTTTGATTATAAAAATCAGGTAAAACTATTAATACCAGAAGATTTACCAGAGGTGAATGCAACTGGATTAGAGGATTACGTAATTGCGATTACTGAGCATATAATCACGGTCGCAGAGGCAACAAAGGGCAGGATGCTAATTCTTTTTACGGCTCACGATATGTTAAAGAAAACATATGAGCTGATTAAAGAAAGTGGTTTTCTAAATGATTTTGCAATGATTGCGCAAGGGATAACAAGCGGCAGCCGCTCGAGATTAACTAGGAACTTCAAAAGGTATGAGAAAGCAATTTTACTGGGGACTAGCAGCTTCTGGGAAGGGGTAGATATTCCGGGTGAAGACCTATCCTGTTTAATTATTGTCAGATTGCCATTTAGCCCGCCGGACGAACCGCTGACAGAAGCTAAATGTCAAATCATCAAACAACAGGGTGGAAATGCCTTTACCGAGTATTCTTTACCAGAAGCAATTCTCAGATTTAAACAGGGGTTTGGGCGTCTAATCCGCAGTGATAAAGACAGGGGAATCATGATGGTTTTTGATAAAAGAATCATTACAGCAAAATATGGAAAGGATTTTTTAAAGTCAATACCACCCGTACCGATGAAAAAAGGGAATATTGACGAATTAGTCGAAATAATTTACAAGTGGCTATAATGAAATTGGGAAAAATTACACATCCTATTAGTATGGAGGTATGTGTATGAGAAAATTATTACTTGTGGCAGCGATTTTTTTTCAATTAACTTCAATTGGAAGAGCCTCTTCATATGATTATGGTAATGTAGAAAGTATCGATTTGAATTTGAAGGACCATGAAATTGCTGTCACTTTTTTGGGCTTAGGTGACGGAGAAGCGACCCTTATTCAAGGCTCCAATGGAGAGAATATCTTGGTTAATACGGGTGGAGAAGATACAAGTGATGAATTGCGCGAAGTGCTCAAAACTTACGGCGTTAAAGAAATTTCAACCCTAATTATTACGAACACTCAAAATCTTTTTCTTGACCAACTTACGCAAATCATTTCAAAATATAAGGTAGAGCAATTGATTGTAACAGCTGAAATAGCAAAGGAATTAACGAATATGTCACCTTCCTTTACGGAAGTTAAAGTGATTCCCTGGTCCGAAGGAACAACACAAGTCCTTTTCCCGGATTTGTCTGCAGAGGTTCTATATGCAGGAAAAGGAGAAACTGAGGGAATAGATTTTACGCTGCAATTTTTTAAGCATCGTCTTTTTCTAATGACCTCGTCTAGTCAACAAGTGGAAGAAAATTTATTAAAGAGAAGTTTAGATGATGTTACTATTTTTAAAGTGCCAAACTGGGCGAAGGAAGATTCGTTATCGGAGAAATTAATTCAACATGTTAATCCGCAAATTTCAATTCTATTTGAATCAGAACAGTATCTGCCTGACCCCAATATTATCTATGACCTGCAAGATACATGGTCCGAAGTCTATTTTACAAAAAAACATGGGACCATTACGATAAAATTTACTGAAAATAACTATGAAGTATTCACTTTTCCAGTAGAAAAGGAAGACTATAGCTGATATTATTGCTTTAAAGAGATAAAGGAGGCATACAATGGAATCGAAAATAGAAGTCCTCTCAAGTGTTAAACTTCAGCATAGTCCTGAACTTTACAAAATTGTTGACGCACTTAATCGAACATTAAAACAAAAGGACTTAATGTTTGGACTAGCACTCGATCAAGAAGATCAAAGTAAAGCTATATTTACCATTTATCGTACATAAAAGAAGTGGAGTACAATGAAAAAAATTATCTTATTTCTAGTATTATTTATAGTAATTTGTGTTGGTGTTTTTGTTAAAGTATATGCAACTGCCCAAGAACCTCTAAATGTTGCAGAACAAAAGGCTGTTGCCTTGGCAAAGGAAAAGGTCGAGCTTAACGATGTCGAGGATTTTCATATTTATCATGGGACAGAGACTGTTAATGTCTTAGAGGGAAAAAACAAAAAAGGGGAAAATATTATTGTTTGGATCCCTGAGAAAAGTAAGAAAGTAATTTGGGATAAACAGAAAAACGGTATTTCAAAAGAAGATGCTGTCCAAAGACTGTTGGAAGAAAAAAATCCCCAAAAGATTATTTCCGTTAAATTAGGAATGGAAAATAATATCCCATTATGGGAAATATATTACCGTTCTGAAAATAATTTAATAAATTATTATTATGTTCATTTTAAAACAGGTGAATGGCTAAAAAAAATCGAAAATTTATAGCTATTGGGAGCAGGAGGAATAGAAATGGCAGTGAAATTAGCAAACAGAGTTATGGCGCTTACACCGTCAACCACATTAGCAATTACAGCAAAGGCGAAAGAATTAAAGGATCAAGGGGAAGATGTAATTGGTTTAGGTGCGGGTGAACCTGATTATAACACTCCACAACATATCTTAGACGCAGCAGTACGGTCTATGAATGAAGGACATACGAAGTACACCCCTTCTGCAGGCTTACCGGCCCTAAAGAAGGCAATCATTGAAAAATTAGAAAGAGACCAAGGGCTTTCCTATAAACCAAATGAAATCATTGTAGGGAACGGAGCAAAACATGTTTTATATACACTTTTTCAAGTTCTTTTAAATGACGGTGATGAAGTCGTAATTCCAACCCCTTACTGGGTAAGTTATCCCGAACAGGTTAAATTAGCCGGTGGCGTTCCTATATACGTAGAAGGATTTGAGTCGCAGCAATTTAAGATTACGCCTCAACAATTAGAGGCAGTTATTACTGAGAGAACGAAAGCAATTATTATCAATTCTCCAAGTAATCCTACAGGCGTTATTTATTCCGCCGAAGAATTGCGGGAATTAGGCAAATTATGTGTTGAAAGAGATATTTTAATCGTATCTGATGAGATTTATGAAAAGCTCATTTATGGTGAACATAAGCATGTATCCATTGCACAGTTATCTCCTGAATTAAAGGAACAAACAATTGTCATTAATGGTGTTTCAAAATCTCACTCCATGACAGGCTGGCGTATTGGTTATGCTGCAGGGAATAAAGAGATGATAGAGGCAATGACAAACTTAGCGAGTCATAGCACCTCTAATCCAACCACAACTGCTCAGTATGCCTCTATAGCTGCCTATAATGGTCCACAAGAGCCAGTTGAAGAAATGCGGCAGGCATTTGAACATCGTTTAGAAGTTATCTATGAGAAACTGGTCGGTATTCCAGGGTTCACTTGTGTGAAACCTCAAGGTGCATTTTATTTATATCCAAATGTAAAGGCTGCAGCTGAATTAACAGGATTTCAGAATGTGGATGCATTTGTTGAAGCTTTACTTGTGGAAGCAAAGGTAGCGGTAATCCCTGGCTCTGGGTTTGGTACACCAGATAATATCCGTCTTTCCTATGCAACCTCCCTTGACCTCTTAGAAGAGGCAGTGGCGAGAATAAAGGATTTTGTTGAAGCTAAAAGTCAACGCTAAAATATTGGATTTTTAATAAAAAGTCTGCGATTGCAGGCTTTTTGCTTTTCTAATAATATCTGGATATTTCAATCCTCTTACTGTGAGAGGATGTTCATGTTATACTAAGCAAGAGGTGTCGCAAACAATGAAAACAAATATATTATCATGGCTTCAGGAAGGTAATATAACGGTTCCTGCTTTATTATTTTCAGAGTACCGAAATATGAATCTTAATGAATATGAACTTGTTCTTTTATTAAATATTATGACTTTTATAGAAAAGGGAAATGACTTTCCCACTCCAGAAGAGTTATCAGCTCGGATGACGATTACTGTATCAGAATGTAACGAGATGCTGCGAAGATTAATCCAAAAAGGGTTTATACAAATAATAGATGAATACTCTTCAGAGGGAATTAGGTTTGAGAAATACTCTGTAGGGCCTCTATGGGAAAAACTTGTAGACCAGTTTTTAATTAAAAATAAACAAACTCAAGAGGTCACTAAGAAAGCAGACGAAAGTGACCTATACACATGCTTCGAGAAGGAATTTGGACGCCCATTATCCCCGTTTGAGTGTGAATCACTAGCAATGTGGATGGATGATGACCACCACGATCCTATCATCATTAAGGCAGCATTACGAGAATCGGTGATGTCAGGAAAGTTAAATTTCCGCTATATTGACAGGATTCTTTTTGAATGGAAAAAGAATGGCATAAAGACAATTGAACAGGCGAAAAATCATGGGCGAAAGTTTCGACAAAAGCAGACGCCAAATCGACCAGCACAAGATTCTCAAGCCTCTACAACCAATTCAGTTCCCTTTTACAACTGGCTGGAGCAATAAAGTTTACTAAACGAGAGGAGAATTTCTCTCGTTTGTTTCCATTTACATTACTAACTGGCAGGTGAAATTTCTTTGTTAAACAATACACAAATTCGATTTTGTCTAGATCAAATGGGTGAGATGTTTCCTGATGCTCATTGTGAATTAGTACATTCAAATCCTTTTGAGCTTGTAATTGCGGTAGCATTGTCTGCACAATGTACGGATGTTCTCGTCAATAAGGTTACCAAGGAATTATTTAAGAAATACAAAACGCCAGAGGATTATTTAGCTGTTCCTCTAGAAGAACTGCAAAATGATATTCGCTCGATTGGACTCTATAGAAATAAAGCTAAGAATATTCAGAGTCTGGCCAGGCTATTATTGGATGAATATAACGGTGAAGTACCTAGGGATCGTGATGAGTTAACGAAATTTCCTGGTGTAGGAAGAAAAACGGCAAATGTGGTCGTGTCAGTGGCTTTTAATATTCCCGCTATTGCAGTGGATACTCATGTTGAAAGAGTCAGTAAGCGGCTTGGTATATGCCGCTGGAAGGATTCTGTGCTCGAAGTGGAAAAAACATTAATGAAGAAGGTACCAAAGGACGAGTGGTCTGATACGCATCACAGATTAATATTCTTTGGCCGCTACCATTGTAAAGCTCAAAACCCACAATGCCCAAGCTGTCCTTTATTAGAGCTGTGCAGGGAAGGGAAAAAGAGAATGAAAGGAAGGGAAGTCGTGAATGGATAATCAGCTAATCATCCCCTTCTTGGAAGAATTGGAATTAGAGGCTCTGGATGAAAATGTAGACCAAACCATTTCAAATCTATTATTGGATTGGGAAAAAATAAAAATTGAACTTGAGACACTTTATCGGAATCGAGATCAAAAATCTACAGTACAAGGGATGAAGAAAGGAATTGGCTTGTTCATTCAATTTTTATATTTGTCCAATAATAGAAGAATTAATTCTAAGGAATCTATTTCAATAAATCAATTAGAGATAACACCGGTCAATCTCGATGAAAGATTAGCTTATATCCTTTCGAGGCCGAACCTGTTTCATTCTTATCGCCAGCTTTCTGAGTTGATGACAGAACAAGCAAAACAATATGCAAAGAAAAATATCGTAAAAAAGCGTCTAAGCCAAAAGGGCTAGACGCTTTTTTGTATCGGAGATTTATCCTCCAGCATTGCCATTACCATTGCCAGGCTCTGTGGTAACGGGTACATCACCATCTTCGTTTCCTTCGCCGTTACCATTACCATCCCCGTTGCCATCCCCATTACCATTCCCGTTGCCGTTGCCATTGCCATTCCCATTCCCATTCTCATTCCCATTACCTTCTTCTTGTTGGGGCAGTGGGATATCTATTGAGGTTGTGGCTGGGTCACTTCTCTTGCCATCGATTATAGCAACGATACTGATGCTATACTTCGTACCTGGAATAGGATTCTGAAGCGTAACTACTTTTTCTGAAATTGTTTCTGTTTTAGGTGCTACACCATCAGAAATGGTTACTTCGAATTGAACAGCAGTATTTTCTGGGTTATTGTAATCCCAAGTAAGTGTCACTTCATTTTTTCCTGTATCATAAGTTGCTTTTGGATTAACAGGTGCATTAATCTTGTTGTATTTCTCTGATACCTTTTTAGGTGCATGACCTTTCACAGCATACTCCACAATAACCTCACTATCAGGTGTGAACTCACTTGCTAACGCAGGTGGTTTAGAGCCTTTTTCAACTCTAACTTTTTGTACGCTATCTGGAACAGGAAAGTCAGGTGTTTCGATGTCCTTAGACATATATGCAATTAAATTCTTAAAGATTAGCTGTGCGATTCTTTGATCAGCACCCGGTTGAATAGGGGTTTTTAGATTGGAATAACCCGTCCAAACGGAAGCAGTATAGTTGGTTGTGTAGCCTGTAAACCAAGCATCAGGGACAACTTTGCTGCTAGTAATATTCCAGTCTTTCATTTGTTTTTCTGAATAGTTGGTAGTACCGGTTTTCCCTGCAATCGGTAGTCCTGGAACTCTCGCTGTCGTACCAGTCCCCGGAGAAACCATAACGCTCTTTAACATATCTGTAACCATGAAAGCCGTAGAATCCTTCATGACAAGCTTTGATTCTGGTGCAGTATCAAGAACTGTGCCATCTCTAAGTTCAATTTTTTTCACGGCATAAGGCTTCGTATACATTCCATTGTTTCCAAAAGCACTATAGGCTCCTGCCATTTGAAGAGGTGAGACACCAACTGTTTTTCCTCCAAATCCGCCAATGGCATAGGATTCGAAAATTTCCTTCAACGGTATCCCTAAGTTGATAGCAAATTCCTTTGCTTCTTCTAAACCAACTTGTTGAAGCGCCTGAACAGCAGGAGTATTTCTTGATAATTGTAATGCCGTCCGCATTGATATTGGACCCATGTATTTGTCATCCCAGTTGCCAAACTCTTGACCGGTAGAATATTTAATTGGTTTATCATCAATGGTTTGATAGGTACCCCAATTGAGATATTCAATAGCTGGTCCATAGTCCAGTACAGGTTTGATCGTTGATCCAGGCTGGCGCTTGGTATCAATTGCATAGTTAAAGCCACGGCTAACCTCTTGGTTCCGTCCGCCGCCAATTGCACGGATTTCACCTGTCTTAGTATCAATGAGAGCGACACCAGCCTGAAATTCAGCATCTGGGTAGTTTATGACTTCATCTGTATTAAGAATGGTATTCACATGCTTTTGTGCGTTTTGATCAAGTGTAGTATGAATCGTAAGCCCATCCGAGAAAATATCAAAATCCCCTTGAGCCTCGACTTCATCAATAACGGCATCGACAAAAGAATCAAAAGGCTTTTCGTCTCTAACTCTTTCTTCTTCTTTAACCAATGTGGCTGTCACTGGAACACTTTTTGCTTCGTCCATTTGTTCCTTCGTGATATATCCATGCTGTTCCATTAACATTAAGACAATATTACGTCTTTTTTCTGCTAAGTCAGGGTGGTCAAATGGATTGTAATTATTTGGACTTTGAGGCATTCCAGCGAGCTGTGCAGCCTCTGGAAGGGTTAGCTCCTTTAATTCCTTACCATAAAATATTTTTGCAGCTGTCGCCAGTCCATGACTGTTTTCAGATACAAAGACTTTATTTACATACATTTCAAAAATTTGGTGCTTCGTATATTTTTGTTCTAACTGATAGGCCATCCACGCTTCCTGCACCTTACGCTTCAAGGTCTTTTCAGGAGTTAAAAATGAATTTTTGATGACCTGCTGAGTAATCGTACTTGCTCCCTCAGAACCAAATCCTTCCCGGAAATTGGCGACAACAGCCCCGGCCAAGCGGATAGGATCCAAACCATGGTGTTTATAAAACCTTACATCCTCCACTGCTAGTACAGCATCTTCAACAAGTTTTGGTATATCCTTATAGTTAACATATTCACGGTTTACCGAACCAACTTCTGCAATCAGCTCGCCATCTTTATCTAAAACTTTAGAGGAGATGGGGTCTTTTAATAATTTCGGATCAAGTTTAGGAGTATCCTTTACTAAATAAGCAAAAGTTCCAACGCCCGCCAAAATACCAATAATGCCAAGGGCAACAAGGATTAGAAAAATTTTCTTAACAATACCACTAGGTTTTTTCTTCGCTTTTTGTTTTCCTTTAGACTGTTGGAGTTTTTTTCGGCGCTCCTCTCTCGATTCTGCCATAATAAATTTCCTTCCTTTCATACTTCAAACATTTTCTTTTTTTCTAAAAATGAAAAAGAGTATCGATTATTTTAATATAGTCAATTCTTGGTTGAAATCCAAGTGGAATATAAACTCCTTTTTGCTCGATTTCTTCCTTTGTAATTGATTTTCTTCCCCCATTTTTCATTCTTTCCCAAAAGGATAACAAGTGTGTTGCTTCTAGTAAATATACTTGTTCAAATTTGGAAAACCTTAGAATAACAAAACAAATTCCACCTTGTGAAACAACTTCCTGCATATGATCAATTTGATGCTGATGAAAATTTTTCAAAGGAAACGAAGTTGGATTTGCTGTTTCCTTAGCTTCAAAATCGATGTATTTACCTTTATAGACCCCATTATAATCAGTGGTTGAAGCTTGTTTAAAATATGCTTCTTTAATAACAGCTGCACTTCTTTTAGGGTAATCCACCTGGACAATTTGAACGGGGGTTGGCTTTTTATGGATGACAGCAATATTTCTCACACGGTAATATTCATTCGTATCGTTCAAATCATCCTCGAGTGTCATACCTCGATTACTAAAAGAGTGATTACTTTGTTTCCTTACTTTGGATTCCGTTTCACTTTCTTTTGGAACGTATCGCTTTCCGTTTGGATAATTAAATTTCATGATAAGCACCTCTCAAGCTATTACTTATCATATCAAATCTAATCGTTGTGGGGTGTATAAAATTATTAGGTAAACACACGCTAATAAAAATAATGTACCTTGACTCTTTAAAAAAAGCATGATTCTTTTTTCATAATTATCAAATCTCAAAAACTACTTACTATGAAAGCAGAAGGTCAATATGAATCATCTTACAATACATGAGATAGAGACTATCAGTCAAATGAAAGCTGAAAGAGACAAAAAGAATCTTGATAATATTTCAAGAACAGATGCCTATTTTTCCTATTTTAAAAAGAACCCAGATATTATTTGGTCATTCCTAGCCAGTATGGTATCAAGGAATGGAGGGTGGAATATGTGTGATCTGGAAGGGCCTGTTTTTCAAGAAATATTAGAGTCCAAAACAAGGAAAGACCTATTTCTAACCTTTGAACGAGCCAATTGGCTAATTTTCCACGACGTGTACCCTCAATTACTGGTCTATCAATATTCGACGAAAATAAAGCGTCCAATGTTTCATCTTCTTCCATACTTTAAATGTTCTGAATTTATTCAAAAAGAATGGGAGAGGTACTGGAAGGAGGGGAATACTGAACGCCTTACCACCTCGTTAATCATAAATGAACAAAATGTTATTCATACACCTGTTATCGGACATCCAGTTTATAAAAAGCGGGTTTTTCAGTCGTGGATTTTTAATGTACAGGATTGGCTTCATTTCAGCTGTGTCCTCTTTCCTACGTGCGGGGGAGAATTATATGGGGCCAGTGTAAATGGCTTTAAGTCACTATCGAAACGAATAAATCTTGGAAAACGATTAGCGAGAATCTTGACCCATCCTCGGCTTTTCCCCTTGTTTTTCGAATTTGCGGATAAAACTTCGCATACTGGGTCCCGAAATGATTATGAACAATATTTTAAGACAAAAACCAACCGTAATACACCGATATTAAGAGCGACCTTTCCCATTATTGAACACAACCATTATGAATACGAAGATTGGAGCAAGAATCGAGTGATTTCCCCGGCATGGCAGTATTTTCAAGCAAGACACCGCCATCCTATTCACTTGACGGATTGGTACTTTGATAAATCATATCAGCTAGAGTTAATGCTAGCGTTACACAAAACATCTCATATAAAGAAAATATAAAAGCAAGGCACTATGCCTTGCCAGGCTGTCGAGAAACTCTCGAAAGTATTTTATTTTGGCTCTTTTCGTATAAAATGTTGTCTTATGTATGCAAATGGACCGTTCCTTTCCGCTACAGGTGCTTGCTTTCCGCGGGGAGGAAGTCGAGCCTCCTCGACGCTGCGCGTCTGTGGGGTCTCGACTTTTCCTCTACATCCCGCAGGAGTCAAGCACCTTTCGCTCCAATCCACTCTTTGCTTTCAATATTGATAAAAGCATCTATCTGTTAGAAAAGAGCCTTTAATTTTCAATAACTTTATCGATTCACGCGTTAATTTATATAATATTATTAATATTAATAGGACGGTGATTAAATGTATAAGCCAAAAAAAGAGATACAAAATGAAGCGGAGTTTGTATTTATTGATGATTTAGTGCCTCAAGATTACCTGTTAAGTCATAACTGATGCGTTTGTAACACCAGGAAATGTTCATGATTCTGTCCCTTATCTATCACGGTTAGACCGTCAGGTCGAACGTTTTGGATTTAAAGTAGAAACAGTGGCACTTGATTCTGGTTACTTAACAAATCCGATTTGTAAGGGACTAAATGACCGCAATATTTTTGGAGTTATCGCTCACAGAAGATATTAATTAACAAAAGGGTTATTTTCTAAATGGAAGTTTACATATGACAAAGATAGAGATTTGTATGTTTGTCCAAATGGTCAGGTGTTACAGCGAAGCTTCGCAGATTCAAAAGAACTGCATGGGCTTCGCAATTGTAGGTTACGGGGATTACAAAATGCGAGTGAGCAAGTGTTACTTACCGCAACATGCCAAAACATGAAAAAGATTGCAACGCACTTAGCCAGGTTGAAAAAGTGTGTGGCAATCTCCTGGTTCATTCCCCCTGTTGATTGGAGCGGAAGGTGCGAAGACTCCTGCGGGAGTACGGGGCTGGGGAGACCCCGCAGGCGCTTAAGCGCCGAGGAGGCTCCCCGGCACGCCCGCGGAAAGCGAAGCACCTGGAGCGGAAATCAACAGGCCTTTGGGCAGGCAGAAAAATAAAAATTGCCGAGAAAGATACCTTTCTCGACAATCTGGCAAGGCACTATGCCTTGCTTTGTCGTTACTCCGCTGGACGATTTGGTCCTTCGAGCTTTTTATCGCCATAGCCAACTTTATTATCTACTTGTGCTGCGCCGGATTTTTTGTTTTGTTTCTTTTTTGACATTATCAACACCTCCAATTTTAGCTTGTTCGATTTTCCATTTTTCATGCGAAAATGAGGTAGTGTCGAATGGATAGGGAATAAATGCCAAATTGGCACTTTCTTTGACGAAACGCTTCTAGTTTTGTCAGTGGGGAAGGAAGCGTCAACAAGAAAGAGAATAGTACAGTATATAAACGCGAGGAGGTTCTAAATTTGATGAATTCGTCATTGCCAGAAAAGGTAAAGCTGCTTTCTATGCTGACAGAGATATATGATCAATTAGAAGAATTGGAGATTGTTCTAGAGGCATCTTTCTCTGACCTTCGCAGTCAAATGAATCATGATGAGCAAAAAAAATTATTGGAACCCATCCATAGACTCACAATGCTTGAAATGGAATTAGATAAAATAAACCCGCCATCCCCCGAATCAACTATTGGGCATTGCAACTCAGCAACCAGAGCACTAAAACTTGAAATGGGCTTTTAATAACCTATAGAATAAGAATAGAAAACATGGAGTAGCTTTATTAAAAGCTGCTTTTTATTTTGCAAAAATAGAAAGGAAAAAGCGATGTCTGAAGAAATTCTCCAATTAACCAAAAAGCTGTTACACTACAACACATTATTTATTGAATACTTCGAAGAAGCACGGGACACAGGAACCACTCCTGATTTTCATGAGGTAATAGTGCCTTTTGCCAATGAAGTAAAAAGCACTGCAATGGAATGGAGTACCCAAATGAGTACTTGGTTAACGAAAAGCCCGCAAAAACATATACATCCAAAACAAATCAATACCACTTTTGAACATATAGAACAATTATCCATTCAGGCATTTTTTCCAAAAACAAGCCGGTCAAGATTTTTAAATGCCAATCGAACAGTTGAGTTTTTTCTATTAGAAATAGTAAAGGAACTTGAAAAATAAAACAGAGATGCAAATTTTGCATCTCTAAAGCTTGTCTAGCTGTTATTTATCATTATTTATGAATTTTCGATGAGGGAGTCTTCTTTATAATCGTCTGGAATTACTGCGCCCTGTGATTCGAGCTCACGTACAAGAAGTCGGTATTGTTTAATGTTGATCTCGTTGTGAATATAAGCTTTCTTAGCAAAATCCATTAATGCATTTACATCATCAGTGCTATAATCCCGACTTTGATTAAATTTGCTTTTAAGTGAGCGAATGTCCATATGTAATTCCTCCTTCATCATTTTTTTAATCGTAACATGAAAAAAAAGGATTCCTAGTTTTTAAAATATTTAAACTTTAGACAAAATCCTCCTCATTTTGACATTGAAATCTACTTGCAATTATGCACCCATCATCTCCATCCAACATAATTTGTAGTAATGAAAAAGCGGAGGAGATGTTTGCCCATGTTTGGTAAAAATAGATCAAATCATTTTCTAAATCATGGATACTCGGGGCAAATGAATTACGGGAGACCAGTTCATTATCTAGAACATTTTCAGGATGTTCCTCGTAATCAACCATACCAAAACCAACCAGTACAAAGCATGGAATGGTACCCATATCAGCAGCCAAATCCATACTACCAGCAGCCATATCAACAAGCTTACCCACCACCATATCCACCCTATGATGTACCCTTTCAACCAGGTGGAATACCTCAGCAAACGCACAATCCAGCTGGACAGTATCCTCATAAAGATGCACAATTTCTATTTCAAAATCCGCTCCAGCCTAAGGAGGAAATAACACAAAATCAGTATGCGCCGCAAATGAACGGTTATCCAGTCATGAACCCTTATCCAAAACCAAATGGAATGCTGAAACAGCCAGGTGGGATTCAATCGATTATGAATTCCTTTAAATCTCAAGATGGAACAGTGGACGTCAATAAAATGGTGAATACCGCAGGACAAATGGTAAATGCAGTAACTCAGGTTTCTTCATTAGTAAAAGGTCTCGGTGGAATTTTTAAAGCATAAAAAAGCTTAAAAGACGGCTTAGGCCGTCTTTCTTTTTGGAGTTTTGTCGAAAAATATAGGGATTGATTCTATTTTTTGCGTTATTAATCCTCAATATTTATAGTTTTTCCTCTAAGCATTGGAACAGTAATGGTAAGTAATCCATCGCGATAGGAAGCTTTAACCATCTTTTCATTGATGACAACAGGTAATGGTATGGTTCGAGACAGCCGTTCATGTGAAATCCTTTTTTGGAAAAAATGATTGTTAAGACCTTCGGTTGTTTCACTTTCATTATTTTCAATGGAAATAGTTAATTGATTGGGTAAAATATTTAGTCTAATTTGTTCTTTTTTAACCCCTGGAAGTTCTGCTGTAATAATATATTTATCTTCTGATTCCCGTACCTGAATAGGAAAAGCACCACCAGGAAACGGACTGCTGAAAAATTCATCAATCGATTGTAGAACACCCTTTACCGGTTTTTCATGAATGAAATCATTCATGGTTCTAAAAAAATCTCGAAACTGCTCGGGCTTTAATTTTTTGTTATTATTTTGGTCGCTAGGAGGCATGTTTGACATCATACTTTCCCTCACTTTCCATATTTTCTCACCATATCATATGCAGTAGGCTATTGTATGTGCAGTGTCAAAAGTTCGAGACAAACTTATGAACCTTTTATTACAACTCCATTTTTAGTGAGAAATGTCACATGAAAATTTTTCTAGTATTTATATCCTAAGTAAGTAATTTACAAGAAAGAGAGGGAACAAAATGTTCTGTAATCAATGTGAACAAACTCCTGTGGGTGGCTGTACAGTAGTCGGTGTATGTGGAAAAGATGAAACGATTTCAAGTTTGCAAGATACAATTATCTACGGATTAAAAGGAATTGCAGCCTACCGGACACATGCTAACCAATTAGGATATACGGATGCGTTTGTCGATACAACTACACAAGAAGCTCTTTATATGACATTAACGAACTCTAACTTCAATGTGGAAGAGCATATTGAAATGGCGATGAAAGTAGGACAAGCTACTGTTCGAGTGATGGAAATGCTTGATGAAGCACATACAAAGCGCCTTGGCATTCCTGAACCCATTCGTGTAAGTCAGAATAAAATTGAAGGAAAATGTATTGTTGTCTCTGGTCATAATCTATTTGCACTTGAGGAATTATTAAAGCAGACGGAAGGAAAAGGAATCAACATCTATACGCATTCTGAAATGCTCCCGGCTCATGGCTACCCGGCATTAAAGAAATATACCCATTTAAAAGGAAATATTGGCAAAGCGTGGTATGACCAACGTCGTCTTTTTGAAAAATTCCCTGGTGCGATACTAGCAACGACCAACTGTGTAATGCCGATTAAAGGTACATATGCTGATAGAATGTTCAGTTATGAAGTAGCAGGTCTTGAGAATGTACAAAAGATTATTAATGATGATTATTCACCATTAATTGAGAGAGCACTCGAGCTGCCAGAAGCAGATATCGATTCAAATGAAACCTTACTAACAGGGTTCCACCATGAAACGGTTCTTGGTTTAGCTCCAGAGGTGATTGACGCTGTGAAGGCTGGAAAGATTAAGCGATTCTTTGTCATAGCAGGCTGTGACGCACCTGGAACGGGAGGAGAGTATTATCGTGAACTTGCAACCACATTGCCACCAGAAGCGGTTATTTTGACAACCTCTTGTGGCAAGTTCCGCTTTAACGATGTGGATTATGGAGTGGTGCCAGGAACAAACATCCCGCGTTATATTGACCTAGGACAATGTAATAATTCAGGTTCTACGGTTAAGATTGCCATGGCACTTGCAGATGCATTTGGGTGTGAAATCAATGAACTTCCTGTAAGTATCGTGTTATCTTGGTTTGAGCAAAAAGCAGTGGCCATCCTTTTAGGACTTTTCAGCCTAGGAATCCAAGATATTCGAATCGGGCCAAAGGCGCCTGATTTTATCTCTGAAGGAGTCTTACAAGTTCTTCAAGACACCTTTAACTTAAAGTTAATTGGAACCGCACAAGAAGATATGGCAGATATGCTCCAGCTTTCAAAAGTATAGAAAGAAAGAACCGCAGCTACTGATTGGCTGCGGTTTGTTTTTATATTATATTAAATTAATTTCTGAAAGCAGGACATCTATATCTATTATCATATTTCCATTTTCATCGACTTCAATTAGTTCATCTTTTTTCATTTTTGTCAGTGTTCTGCTAATGGTTTCACGAGTCGTTCCAATCATACTGGCCAAATCACGGTTAGTAAACTCAGACTTGAGCAGAATCGTCCCATCCTCTAATTCCTTTCCGTGCTTTTGCCCTAGGCGAATAAGGAGTTTGATGATTTGCTCATATGTATTGTTAAGTATTTGTTCTTCTAACCGATTCTGTAAATCAACAATTTTTTCACCAAGGACTTTAAATACTTTAATGCTTAATTCAGGATACTCAATGAGAACACCTTCAAATTTTGAAATAGGTACTGCAATTAACGTTGACGGTTCAAGAACCTCAGCATAAGCAGGGTAACTGCCTTTTCGAAAGAAACCAACATGAGGAAACATTTCCCCTTTTTTCATAATGGCAACTATTTGTTCTTTCCCATGTATATCACTTTTATAAACCTTGATTTTTCCATCATAAATAAAATAAACATTTTCTAATGGATCACCTTGAAGAAATACATGACTTTGCTTTTTCCATTCTCTTGCAATCGAGATATTCGCAACTTTTGAAAGCTCGTAATCATCTAATTCCCTAAAAAGCGTGAACTCAGAAAGCACCTTCTTAATATCTTCAATTCTCATGGTCCACCTCCACAGACGAAATAAAATACCTTATACTATTGTAACAGACAAACAAATAATAATTAATATTCTTTTTTTACGAACATTTATTCGTTATAATGATAGCAATGAGGTGATCCTATGAAAATTAAGAAAAATCTGCAGGAAATTCTTGTTGATTTAAAAATAAATGACAGTTTTAAAGAAAATATCGTTACATGGAAGACACTACAATCAAAGGATGCCCAAAGTGTCTCACTTCCTGAGCAGCTTCATACGGCATTAAGAGATTCACTAAAAAGTAAAGGGATAGAAAAGCTGTATACCCATCAAAAAACGGCTTTCGAGAATGTCATGGCTGGAAATAGTGTTGTTGCCGTGACACCAACCGCTTCGGGAAAAACACTGTGTTATAATCTCCCGGTTTTGCAAAGTATTTTATCCAACCCAAATGCAAGGGCTCTCTATATGTTTCCCACAAAGGCTCTTGCACAGGATCAAAAAAGTGAAATCAATGAAATTATCCAGGCAGCTGGTATTGATATCAATAGTTATACCTATGATGGGGATACACCGGCAAATATCCGCCAAAAGGTACGTAAAGCAGGACATGTGGTTATAACCAATCCTGATATGCTCCACTCTGCGATCCTTCCTCATCATACGAAATGGGTTTCACTCTTTGAAAATCTCAAATTTGTTGTGATTGATGAACTTCATACCTATCGAGGTGTTTTTGGCAGTCATGTTGCCAACGTAATCCGCAGGCTAAAACGAATTTGTCGTTACTATGGCAGTAATCCTGTCTTTATCTGCACTTCGGCAACCATTGCCAATCCACTTGAACTAGCTGAAAAGTTAACCGAAGAAAAAATGGTTCTGGTTGATAATAATGGTGCACCCAGTGGAACCAAACACTTTCTTTTTTATAATCCGCCTATTGTAAATAAGCCCTTAAATATAAGAAGAAGTGCAACACTTGAGGTTCGTAAAATTGCAGGTGAATTGTTAAAAAATAAAATTCAAACGATTGTCTTTGCTAGAAGCAGAGTTCGGGTTGAAATTATCTTAACCTATTTGCAGGAATTAGTGAAAAATCAATTAGGTCCCAAATCTATTATGGGTTATCGCGGAGGCTATTTACCTACAGAGCGCAGGAAAATTGAAAAAGGCCTTCGCTCGGGGGAAATATACGGAGTTGTCAGTACGAATGCACTTGAGCTGGGAGTTGATATAGGTCAGCTGCAGGTATGTATCATGACAGGCTATCCTGGAACCATTTCTAGTGCATGGCAGCAGGCAGGGAGAGCAGGAAGAAGGCACGGGGAAGCCCTTGTTATTATGGTTGCGAGTTCTAGTCCTTTGGATCAATATATCATCCAGAACCCAGAGTACTTTTTTAATAAAAGCCCAGAGACAGCTAGGATTAATCCTGATAACTTAATTATTTTAATTGATCATATGAAGTGTGCGGCATTCGAACTTCCTTTTAAAGGTGATGAGCAGTTTGGCGATGTCGGAACAGAGGAGCTGCTAGAATATCTGACACAGGAACGGATTCTCTACCAGAATGGTGATAAATGGTATTGGATGAATGATTCATTTCCTGCTCATAATATTAGCTTGCGTTCCGCTTCACAAGAAAATGTTATCATTGTTGACCAATCAGATGTAGCCAATGCAAGAGTAATCGGAGAAATGGATCGGTTTTCCGCTATGACCTTGCTGCATGATGAAGCCATTTATCTCCATCAAGGAACTCAATTTCAGGTGGAAAAGCTTGATTGGGAAGAAAAAAAAGCATTTGTCACTGAAGTAGATGTTGATTATTTTACTGATGCCAATTTAGCCGTACAACTTAAGGTCTTAGAAGAGGACAAGCTTACTAGGCTGGAGTATGCTGAAGTTGGCTATGGAGATGTCAGCGTCCGGGCAATGGCAACCATTTTTAAGAAAATCAAATTTGAGACCCATGAAAATATCGGTTCAGGACCCATCCACCTCCCTGAAGAAGAGCTCCATACGAGTGCGGCATGGATTTCATTAAATAAGTCGTTTGCGGAAATGGGACAAGAGCGATTAGAACAGGGACTTGTTGGGACGGCTCATTCTTTAAATCATATTGCACCATTATTTGTAATGGCAGATCCACAAGATATTCATGTGATACCACAGGTTAAAGCAGATCATAATGAAAAACCAACGATTTTCTTTTATGATCGATATCCAGGCGGCATTGGTCTAAGCGAGAAAATTCATTCTGGAATGTCAGAGGTCTTTGCAGAAACGCAGAAAATGATTGAAAACTGTAAATGTCAAACGGGGTGTCCATCATGTATTGGAACCGATACTGTGGGTGAGACGGCAAAAAGAGATACTTTAAAAATAATTGAAGCATTCATAAATCCTTCCAATTAAAATGAGGAAGTGCTGAGATGTCATTGAAAAATAAATTAAATCGTTTAAAACCGCATATATCAAGTGGAGCACCAGCTGCAGAC
This sequence comes from Neobacillus niacini, assembly GCF_023715415.1. Lineage (GTDB taxonomy): Bacteria > Bacillota > Bacilli > Bacillales > Cytobacillaceae > Neobacillus > Neobacillus niacini_C. The sequence goes on along the minus strand of NZ_JAMBOB010000006.1, from coordinate 278,109 downwards.
AGTATTTCTCCTCCCGAGTCATCGAGAATTGAGATACCATTCCTGCCCAAATGGGAAAGTGAAAACGTGACTCCGTACCTATTGGACCAGGATTACTGTCTGATTCGTGAAGTGAAATATCCGTTGTCACAAAAACATGGTCATTACCATTTTCATGAATTTCTAACAGCTGTTGATATCTGGAATAACCAGCCTATTAGTCATCCATTATCAGCAGAAGGGCATCGTGCTGAGGAATTATTCTTTTTTGATACGGAAACAACGGGCCTAGGTGGTGGAGTGGGTAATACAATTTTTTTACTTGGTTACGCAAGTGTAATCGGTGAAAATCTAGTTTTAAGGCAACATATTCTTCCACATCCAGGTGCTGAAGTCCCTTTATATAAAAGCTTTCTGGAGAAGGTAAACTATAAAACTTTAGTCACCTATAATGGGAAATCGTTTGATTGGCCACAAGTTAAAACCAGGCATACCCTAGTAAGGGATCATGTACCAAAGCTACCAGCCTTTGGTCATTTTGATTTATTTCATGCAGCAAGAAGACTTTGGAAGCATAAATTGGATCGTCTAAAGCTAGCCGTCGTCGAAAAGGACATTCTAGGAATCGAGAGGATAGATGATATCCCAGGTTATTTGGCTCCAATGATTTATTTTGATTTCATTGAAAGTAAACAGCCGGATGGGATGCTTGGAATCATTAAACACAATGAAATTGATATTTTGTCGCTCGTCACATTATATACCCATCTTACCTTTCAACTTTGTGGGATGGACACAAGCCAAACACGAAAAGAAACATTTGAAGTAGGCAGGTGGTATGCTTCACTGGGGGAAAAGGCTGAAGCAAGAAAGGTATTGACGAAGCTTGTAGAAGGCAGTGATTTTACCTCTTTACAAGCAAAGCTAACTTTAGCCTATCAGTTTAAAAAAGAGCAAGACTGGGAAAGTAGTTTACCATTATTTTTAGAAGTAGCTGACACAGAAAATCATCAGTTGAGCATTGACGCTTGTGTAGAAGCTTCAAAAATTTATGAACATAAAGTAAAAGATTACAAGCTTGCCTTGGATTATTGCCTAAAGGCTTTGGAATCTATGGGAAACATGGAGTCTCCAACCCAAAAAATTCAGCAACAGCTTGATCTCAGGATGAACCGTTTGGAGGGGAAATTCGCTAAATTTCCCAGGTAAGCGCAACATTCGTCGATCCTCGATTCTTTGTAACAAAAAATTCACATTTCAATACCAAAATAATAGTAATCTCATATTGTTTCTTATAGTTGAAAGTTGTAAAATAGATAACTGTGAGTAAAAAACGACTATAAAATAATAATGGGGTAGATACTATGTATAAAGCAATCTTGTATTTATTTTTTGTTGTCGTTTGTTTGACTGCAGTACTTTTTTCAAGCTTAAAAGATAACTTATATTCAATGCTATAAAAAGTAAAAGCGCCATTTCTTTATGAATCTAGACATTTATCACTGTGCGCTTGAGCTAGACAGTTGACTAAGTGAAGTTAATCTTAATTAGATATATGAAAAATAGGTATTTTCATTAGTACAAGAAAAACTCTCCTATCATAGGCTGTTAATGTAAACAGAATATATATTTGAAGGGAGAGCTTATATTGTATCTTGGAACTAATTTTGCGCCGCCAGTCATTCATCCGACTAAACAAGTAGTAAACCACACTTTCTCAACAACTGTGGTTCCGCATATTCATCCAACACATACAACAACTATTAATCATCATATGTTCCAGCATAAACACTATTGTCCTCAAACAGCTTCTTGTGCACAAGATTGTTGTCATCAACACATTAACTGCTGTAAAGGTGGTATGCCAGCACCTATGCCGACCGCTGTTGCTGGAGCTCAGAGTAATGCATTACCTCCAGGGAACAACATGCCGCCTAATATGGGACCAGGCATGATGGGACCGGGAATGATGGGTCCAGGAATGGGACCGGGCATGGCTCCGGGAATGGGACCAGGCATGATGGGACCGGGCATGGCTCCAGGAATGGGACCAGGCATGGCACCAGGTCAATACCCACGTCCGAGACGTTTCTTTGGATAATCAATTAACAAGGGCAGGTTTGCCCTTGTTTTTTCAATTTATTTGATAAGGAGAATAATGTTGATTAAAGTTTTAGCCATATCGGGTTATAAACCATTTGAATTAGGAATTTTTAAAAATGACCATCCATCTGTTATATATATTAAAGCAGCCTTAAAGAAAACATTAATACCCATGATTGAAGATGGTTTAGAATGGATCTTGATCAGCGGACAGCTGGGCACGGAACTTTGGGCTGCAGAAGTTATCTTTGAACTGAAATCTGACTATCCTGATGTAAAGGTGGCTGTTATTACACCATTTTTAGAGCAAGAGGCTACATGGAGTGAAAACAACAAAGAGTGGTATAAATCTATCCTAGCACAAGCGGATTTCGTTGATTCAGTCACAAAAAAAGGGTATGAAAAACCTTGGCAATTTCGCATGAAAAATCAATTTTTTATTGAAAAAAGCGACGCCTTGCTCCTTTTTTATGATCAGGAGAAAGAAGGAAGCCCAATGTACATATACGAAATGGCTCATCAGTATCAAAATAATCATCCTTATCCTATCCAACTGATTACATTTTATGATTTACAAGTTATTGTTGAAGAAGAACAAGAACTCAGACGTACAGAATTTTAAAATGAGCTTCATCTTATTGAGTTATAAGAAAGAAAAATTGACAAAATCACTTATTTTTGAAAAAATAATAGGTAATGATTGGTGAATGACTTGAGGTGGAATATAATGGTGACCGATAAAGTGAAACTTACCGCTAAGGATATATTAGAAAAAGAATTCAAAACCGGTGTAAGAGGGTATAAGCAAGAAGATGTTGATAAGTACTTAGATTTGATTATCAAGGATTATGAAACATTCCAGCAGGAAATAGAAGACCTGCAGCAAGAAAATCTTCGTTTACGGAAGCAGTTAGAAGAAACGTCTAGGAGACAGCCAGTAACACAGCCAGCAGGGACGACGAACTTTGATATCTTGAAACGTTTATCAAATCTTGAAAAGCATGTTTTTGGTAATAAGCTATACGATTAACAAATCGTACCTTGATTTCCAAATTAGTACCATTGATTAAAAGGATACAAATGCATATAATAAAAAAGTGCTCATTAATTACGTTCGGGTAATCGCTGCAAGAAGCATTTGCTCTCTTGTAGAGGAAAGTCCATGCTCGCACGAGCTGAGATGCTCGTAGTGTTCGTGCCTAGTGAATTCATAAGCTAGGGCAGCCTGAATAAGGCTGACGGCCGGGAAAATACCTAAGTCCACTATGGATATGGTATGAATACCTATAAAAGTGCCACAGTGACGGAGCCTTTTCAGAAATGAAAAGGGTGGAACGAGGTAAACCCCACGAGCGAGAAACCCAAATAATGGTAGGGGCACTTTCTCTGAGGAATTGAACGAGGAGAAGGACAGATTCCTTGGAATCTGTAGATAGATGATTACCACCTAAGTACGAGGCGTTTACGCCGTTTGTAGTACTCTGGTACAGAACATGGCTTACAGAACGTTATTAATGTAAATTAAAGTTAAGGCATGCGACTCTCCTATGAGGAGAGTCTTTTTACTTTTATACATTACTCCTATTTGCATGGGGTTACTGATTTTGGTCTATAATGGTATGATAGGCAAGCATATATTCATACATAATAAGGTTAAAAGTTAAGGGTGGACGAAAATGGGAAAATATCAATTAATTGCAACTGCTGCAATGGGGCTGGAAGCATTAGTAGCAAAGGAAGTACGCGCTCTCGGTTATGAGTGTGAAGTAGAAAATGGCAAGGTAATCTATACTGGTGATGAAACCGCTATTGCACGAAGCAATATGTGGCTGCGTACAGCTGACAGAGTTAAAATCAAAGTCGGCGAATTTAAAGCCTATACCTTTGATGAATTATTTGAGAAAACAAAAGCCTTGCCGTGGGAAAAGTATCTTCCAGAAGATGCAGAGTTCCCTGTAACGGGAAAGTCAGTCAAATCAAAATTATTTAGTGTCTCAGATTGTCAGGCCATTGTGAAAAAAGCGGTTGTGGACCGAATGAAAAGCTACTATAAGCGAGATTCATGGTTTGAGGAGACGGGTGCTTATTTTCGTATAGAAGTGGCATTACTAAAGGACGTTGCAACCATAACAATCGATACAAGCGGTCAAGGACTCCATAAACGAGGATACCGTGTGGATCAAGGGGAGGCACCATTAAAGGAAACCCTTGCAGCAGCACTTGTACAATTAACGAATTGGAAGCCTGATAAACCATTTATCGACCCATTCTGTGGCTCTGGTACCATTCCAATTGAAGCCGCCATGATTGGTCAAAATATTGCTCCGGGCTTTAACCGTGAATTTGTGTCAGAAAAATGGAATTGGATTCCCGGTAAAGTATGGGATGAAGCTCGTACCGAAGCAGAGGATTTGGCAAATTATGATCAGCCATTAGATATTATGGGGACTGATATTGACCATCGAATGATCAAAATCGCTCAGGAAAATTCCTTTGAGGCAGGTCTTGGAGATCTCATTCAATATAAGCAAATGCAAGTAAGAGATATTACAACCATCAAGGAATATGGTGTGATAGTTGGAAATCCGCCATATGGAGAAAGACTGGGAGAAAAAAATGCTGTTGAGCACATGTACAAGGAAATGGGACAGTCCTTTAGTAAGCTTGACACTTGGTCCATTTATATCTTGACCTCTAATGAAGAGTTTGAACAATTTTATGGAAGACCAGCGACAAAAAAGCGTAAATTGTTTAATGGCTTTATCCGTACTGACCTATATCAATATTGGGGAAAAAGACCACCCCGTTCAATTGAATAGATTTCAAAAAGAACAATTGGAGCCTAGTGATAAAGGCTCCATTTCATTCGTTCACAGGAGGGGATTGTATGCAAGACCGTATTCCATTTGAAGTTTCTAAAACCGAATCCTTTTACGATAAGTTAAGTGAATGGATTGGTGACTTATTTTATGATATTTTACCCGAAGCTGGGTTTGAATTACGTGATGAACAAATCTTTATGGCCTTTCAGCTAGAAAAAGCATTCAAGGACAAAAAGATTATGTTTGCTGAAGCTGGTGTCGGTACAGGAAAAACAATTGTTTACCTTCTCTACGCTATTATGTATGCGAGATACACAAATAGACCTGCCATTATTGCCTGTGCCGATGAAACATTAATTGAGCAGCTAGTGAAAAAAGAAGGGGACATTGCAAAGCTAGAGAAAGTGCTCGGGCTTAATATGGATGTTCGATTGGCAAAGTCCAGGGACCAATACCTTTGCTTAAAAAAGCTTGATTATGTTAGGCATGAAGACTTTAATGATGATATTGCTGGAATATATGAGGAATTACCAGATTTTGTTCATAGTGATGGCTCGATGCAAAGGTTTGAAAGATATGGTGACCGCCGGGATTATCCTACATTGTCCGACGATACTTGGGGGAAAATTAACTGGGATATGGTTCAGGATTGTTTTTCCTGTGAAAAAAGACACCGTTGTGGTCTTACTTTAAATCGTGATTTTTACCGACACGCAAAGGACTTAATCATTTGCTCACATGACTTTTATATGGAGCATGTTTGGACAAAGGAATCGCGAAAGAGGGAGGGGCAGCTTCCGTTATTGCCTGACCACTCTTCTGTGGTATTTGACGAGGGACATTTACTTGAGTACGCGGCGCAGAAAGCGTTAAGCTATCGTTTCACCGATTCTACACTTGAGACATTGCTAACAAGGTTGATGGAAAATGAAGTGCGTGAAAAAACTCTTTATACCATAGAGGAAGCTCTTTTAGACAATGATAAGTTCTTTAGTGCGATTTCACAATACTCTGTCCCGTCAGAAGGATCAGAAAAACAAATGATTACCATGAATCCATCCCTCATTAGATATGGTACAACGCTGTTAAACCGACTTCAAGCAATTGAAGAAGAGCTTGTCTTTGAAAGTGAAATGTATGTAATTAATGAATATGACTTGAAAATCGTTGAGGAATATTTAGAGCAAATTACCTACTCATTATCGTTATTTCTAAAGGAAATGAACGGGATTACCTGGTTTGAAGAAAAGGGATACGAACGGACACTTGTCATCATGCCTAAGATGGTTGAAGAAGTTATGAGGGACGAGGTATTCGTGCAGAAAAAACCGTTTATCTTTTCATCTGCGACACTGTCGAACCAAAAGAAATTTGACTACATTGCGAATAGCTTGGGAATTAAAGAGTATTTATCATTCTCTGTAGATTCACCTTTTGATTACCAGGAAAAAATGGAAGTATATATGCCCAAGTTTAATAATTCAATGGAAGCTAAGATTGATTATTGTATAAACAAGATTGTTCAATCCGAAGGCAGGGCACTTATTCTTCTAAACAATCAAAATGAATTAAAGAGTCTTAAACAAAGACTTTCGGGAAGTGTTCCATACCCAGTGTATTTTGAGGGTGATGAAGAAATTAGCACGCTCGTTTCAAAGTTTCAAAATGAAGAGCATGCGATTCTTTGTACCATTCATTTATGGGAAGGTTTAGATATCCCAGGAAGATCATTGGAAAATGTATTGATCTTTTCCCTTCCATTCCCGCCAAATGATCCAGTGTTTACCGCAAAAAGGAATGGTGTTGCTAATCCATTTGAAGAAGTGGATTTACCTTATATGCTGCTTCGTTTACGCCAGGGCATTGGCCGTTTAATTAGAAGTGAAAATGATCGAGGAAGTGTGCATATCATGCTGGATGAAGATATCGATTCAGCATTATTGCAGAAAATTAAAGATGTTCTTCCTACAGAAGCATTAGAAGTATAGGTAAAAGGTCAGCCGTAGCGGCTGACCTTTTGCTTATCTTCCTAATAATCGAAGTCCTTCAGGAGTCATCTTTTCAGGTGACCATGCAGGTTCCCAGACAAGATTAACATCAACATTTCTAGTTTCTTCAATTCCTTGAACAGCGTAGCGAACGCCAGTAGTAATACTATCATGAAGTGGACAACCAGGTGTTGTTAATGTCATCGTAACATCTACATCGTTATCTTCTTTAATTTCCACATTATAAATTAAACCTAGGTCAACCACATTAATATTTAACTCAGGGTCATATACACTCTTTAAGGCTTCTACTACTTTTTCTTTTAGGTTCATCTTAAACACCTCGTTATTTTTTTAGTACACCCAAAACCGTTAAAGCGATAGCAATAAAAACAATCGATAATACAAATTGTCCAATATTAAACAGGAGAATGCTTTTAATAATAATAGAAAGAAAAACAGCAAGTACTGAAATGACAAATAAAGTAAAAAAGGGAACAACCACTTTTTCATTCATCACATCTTTAAGGGAAGGAACCGCCTTTTTTCCCATTTCTTTACTGTATTTATACGTCCACCATAAAAACGGAACAATTTTAAATAAGTAACCCATAATACTTAGGACAATCCAGAGCAATAAATAAAGGTATACCAATGGTCCAATTAGGTTTGTAAATTGATCCGTCCACAATGCAATAAATGCTGCTAAGTGGACAATGTTTCCTAAGCCTATGGCTGCTAAAGCATATGAGAATGAATGATCAAGCTTCTTCTTTAGCCTTTTTTTTATAATAATCGAGACATGCCAGCTGAAAACAGAAAATCCAACAAGCAGTAAGAAAAATCCTGCTTTTAACAGGTAACTATTATCACTAAAAAAGGAAATCAGAGTGATTACTAGTCCAGAAATATAAAAGCCATATACATATCGAGCGTGAACCATTGGAAACCCGTGTGATAAGGAAAACATAGGAGCCATTTTATAAGAAAAACCGAAAATTAATAGTGTAAACCAGCCAGTAACTCCCATTAATAGATGACTTTTAAAGATTGCTTGATAGTATTCAGCACCAAAACCTGTTTGAAGGGAATATATTAAAGTAATTCCCAAGAATATTGTTAAAAATAAACATACAAGCGCACTACCGACAAAGGCTGTCAGGATATTTGGTTTCGCCTGCTTTCTTAGTGTCATAAACATTTGAAATAAGAACATTAAGATACCTAGCAACATGAAAACACCTGGTAGCAATGCATTCTGTGGCGATACATATAACATCCAAGAAAAAGAAGCAATTCCTATTGCAGTGACAAAAAACTGAATAAATCCAAATTTTTCATTCCATATTTTTGTTAAGAAAGCAACGGGAACTAGCTGATACATCGCACCCATCGCTACCATAAGCGCCCACCCCAAGATGAGTAAATGGGCTGCAGACCAGATTGCTGGAATACGGAAGCTGCCATTCACAACCATTTGTCCGTTTACGAGCAAAAGGATTTGAGATATCACAAGTGCTAGTAAACTGAAAATAATAAATGAGAATGGAAGCTTAATATTTGTTTCACTTCCCATCGTGTTAGGAAGCATACTCTTTCACCTTCTTATCGGAAAATTTCAATTTTGAAACTTCCATCGTTTTGTGGTTCTGTACGCTGCTTGTAGCCGAGTTCCTCTAGCTGCTCATAAAGGAACATGGGTCTTCTATCATTAATAATAGTTAAAACCTCACCCTCGCCTAAATTTTCTAAGGCTGCAAGAGTTCTCATCATCGGCTGTGGCGGTTCTAAACCTCGATTATCAAGTATCATATTGAATCACCTTTCTTTATGAAATTAGGCATTCTTAGTGAATGTAACTTTCCAATGCTTCGCATCGATTTCCTCTGCCTCGTGGCTAAAGCCTTTTGCTTTTAAAACTGCAAATAAGGGAACAGGCTTGAATGGGGCATGGAGAATAAAGATATCGTTATCTTTCACTTCTTTAATGGCTTCCATAATTTTTTGGAAAGGTTCAATCTTATTCTTTAAATCTTCCCTAACATCTAGCTCAATAATCTTCTGTTCCATAACTAAACAACTCCTAAATAATTTTTTAATAAAATACTTCCTGCTCCAGTGCTTCACGGTCGATTAAATAGAGTCCATCTTCGCGTTGGTTAATATAGTTTTTCTTTTTTAAATGGTTAATCGTTCTGCTGACGGTTTCTCTTGAAGTGCCAATCATGTTTGCCAGCTCTCGATTTGTAAATTGTGTTGTTAGCTGATATCTGCTACCAACCTGTTCACCGTTTGACTGACATAGTCTAATAAGAAGTAATACGATTTGTTCAAAGGTGTTATGGAGGACTTGCGCCTCTAATCTGCCTTGAAGGTCGACAATTTTTTCCCCTAACACTTTAAAAAGCTTAATGCAGAGCTCGGGATTAGCAATAAGTGTTTCTTGAAATTTGTCGATTGGGATGACAATAAGATTTGCCTCTTCTAAAACCTCTGCATGTGCAGGAAAGTTTCCTTCCCGGAAAAATCCAGCATGTGGAAACATCTCACCCGGTTCGAGTATGGAAACAATTTGTTCCTTGCCAGAAAAATCTGTTTTATAGATTTTTATTTTTCCAGAGTGGATAAAAAAAACCCGGTCAAGTGGATCATCCTGCATAAATACATACATCTTCTGCTTATAAAAGCGAGTTAATGCAATATTTATGAAAGGCTCCAGTTCTTCATCAGATAATTCTTTGAATAGGGGGACATCTGCTAATCTTTTGTTTATGTCCTCTTGCTTCATTAACATCACCTACGTATTAGTAATTCTTAATTACCTTCATTTTAGCAGTGATTGAAAAACAAATATGTGACCTCCATCATAGATAAGTAGTTTCTTGAAAATAATTCTCAATAAAAAGATCCGCTGATTTAATCTTGCGGATCTTCTTTATGAATAGGTTCTTCGAAGCATTCAAAGCAATACATCTTTCGGTCATCAGATTGTATACCGTTAAAAAAGCCATCTAAACAATAAATCTCTTTTCGGCATGTCGTACAATAGCCAACCAATTCTTTCATACTATTTTTCTCCTTTCAGTAACTATTAGCAAAATCATCCTGTAGGTGTGATAGTTAGCACTATGGAGTGAATACAAATTTTCTATAATAAAAAAGAAGTTAGCAAAATAAAAGGAGTGAAAAGGAATGCAAACATTCGCAACGATTATTCATGTACCAGATTTTCCACCACGTGAAAAACATTCAACTATATTTAAAGGTTTTGATGAATTAAAATCTGGAGAATTTATGCAAATTGTAAATGACCATGATCCAAGACCACTTCAGTATCAGTTTATGATGGAAAGACCGGAACAATTTTCTTGGGAATACCTTGAAGAAGGTCCGGAGGTTTGGAAGGTATCTATCGGTAAAAAATAATAAGGTTGCTCTAAACCTTATTGAACATATTTAACTTCTCTAAAACATTTTACTTACCTTTTTTATTTTTCAGGAAACATCCTCTTTCCCTAAATTTATTTTACAACAGAATTTATTTCTGTTGTTTTTTTTATTCTTAGATTTTCAGAAAAATATGATAAAATACAAATGGTTATTAAAAAGGGGGAGTTAGTATGAGCCTGACACCAGAGCAAGTTGAAAAGAAGTTTTTAGAATATGTAAAGAAGATGAGTGCCTATAATGAGGCACTGGGATTGATTTATTGGGATTTGCGGACTGGGGCTCCAAAGCAAGGTATGGATCAACGTTCTGAAGTAATTGGCATGCTTTCAGCTGAGGTTTTTAAAATGTCCACATCTGAGGATATGGCAGCGTACATAGCAACACTAACTAAAAATGAACTTTCTGAAACCACACGTAAAATTCTTGAGGAATGTAAAAAAGAATACGAGCGCAACAAAAAAATTCCTGCGGAGGAATATAAGGAGTATGTCATTTTGCAGTCCAAGGCAGAATCGGTCTGGGAGCAGGCAAAAGAAAAGTCGGATTTTAATCTGTTCAGACCTTACCTTGAGAAGCTGGTAGAAACGACGAAGAGGTTTATCAATTATTGGGGGTATAAAGGAAATAGCTACGATGTCCTGCTAGATTTATATGAGCCTGGTATGACCGTAGAAGTCCTTGATCAGGTATTTGGCGATTTAAGGGAGAAAATAGTTCCGTTGGTCAAACAGATTGCTGACTCACCAAATAAACCGCAGACAGAGTTTCTTTTTAAAACTTTTAAAAAGGAAGACCAGCGTGCATTAAGTTTAGAAATTCTTGGGAAAATGGGTTACAACTTTGACGCAGGCAGACTTGATGAAACGGTTCATCCCTTTGCAACTGGATTAAATCCAGGTGATGTCCGGGTAACAACAAACTATGATGAACAAGATTTCCGTACAGCTGTTTTCGGTACGATTCACGAAGGAGGTCATGCATTATACGAACAAAATCTTTCAAAAGATTTAATTGGCACACCTTTATGTACTGGAACATCGATGGGAATTCACGAGTCGCAATCTCTTTTCTATGAAAATATCGTAGGTCGCAGTTTTTCTTTTTGGAAAAATAATTATGAATTATTGAAAACATATGCAACCGGTCAGTTTGATGCCGTTTCAATTGAAGAATTCTACAGAGGAATAAATGAATCGAAGCCTTCGCTTATTAGAATCGAAGCAGATGAATTAACGTATCCTCTCCATATTATTATTCGATATGAAATTGAAAAGGGTCTTTTCAATGGTGAAATAGAGGTTAAGGACCTTCCACAGGTTTGGAATCAATTATATCAAGAATATTTAGGGGTTACTCCAGAGAATGATGCTAGAGGCGTATTGCAGGATGTTCACTGGGCAGGGGGAAGCTTTGGATATTTCCCATCGTATGCACTGGGATACATGTATGCGGCTCAATTTAAGCATAAGATGCTTGAGGATCTGCCAAACTTTGACCAACTGTTAGAAGAAGGGAATTTGCTGCCTATTAAAGATTGGCTGACGAAAAATATTCATCAATATGGGAAACTGAAAAAACCGTTAGAAATCCTTCATGATGTAACGGGAGAAGGTCTAAATGCTCAATATCTTATTGATTATTTGTACGAAAAATATGGTAAGGTCTATCAACTAATTTAATGATAAAGAGGGGAAGGGAGACTTAAATGCCCTTCTTCTTTATTTAATAAGGTGGGTAAGGGATGGGGAAATTAGGACCTATTATTCTAATTGCCATCAGCGCAATTATGTGGGGAATCATAGCCATTTTTGTTAGGAAACTGGCAAGCTTAGGATTCACCCCGATGGAAATCGTTACAATTAGAGTAGTAACAGCCGTATTAATGCTAGGGATGATTGGTTTGCTAAAATATCCAGGACAAATGAAGATACATTTGCGAGATAGCAAATACTTTATTGGAACAGGGATATTTAGTATTGTATTGTTTAATTGGTGCTATTTCACTTCTATAAATCAACTTAGTCTATCATTTGCCGTTATTTTACTTTATACGGCACCTACTTTTGTAGTTGTCCTTTCATATTTGTTTTTAAAGGAAAGAATGGACGCTTTGAAGATTATTTCAGTGATTGGCACTTTGGTAGGCTGCACTTTGATAGTTGGAATTAATTTGAAGGTAACACCATCAATGAATCTAGTTGGGATAATAACAGGGCTAGGAGCAGGCTTTGGTTACGCTTTATACACTATATTTGGTAAATTTGCTTTAGTAAAGTATCGCCCCTTTACTGTTACTTTTTACACGTTTCTCGTTGCTTCCATTGCATTACTACTCTTTACAGATCTTTTTAAAAAAGGAAGTATCCTAATAAACAGCGAAGTCCTTCTTTATGGAATAGGGTTAGGCTTGTTTCCAACCGTATTGGCTTACTTATTCTATACAAAAGGGCTTGAGAAAATGGAGGGCAGCAAAGCATCTATTATTGCAACTGTGGAGCCTGTCGCTGCAACGTTACTTAGTGTTTTTTTATACAAAGAGGACTTTGGAGTTCTACAATTTATTGGAACTGCTATTATTCTTTCGTCAGTTATTCTAATAAATTTGCCGAAAACATTTTTTAAAATAAACAACAAAAAAAGGCTTCAGTTTTAATGAAGCCTTTTTTGTATTAGTCGTATTTGTTACCAGGAACCCCATGTTTTAAATCCTGGTGAGCCTGGAGGTGCATTTTGAATCATATCGATAAACGGTATGGTGTATGCGAATAGAATTAGGGCTGCTGTGATTCCAAGCCATAATTTCCAGTTTTCAAAAATCATTGGTGCTTTTTCATCAAGATTTTCTGCTTCACCTACAGGGAATTCTTCTTCTCCTTTAGGTGCAAAGAATGCAAGATTAACAAAGATGATAATCATTAAAATAATTCCAAGGAATAGAATCGATCCGCCTACGGCTTGTGCAATTTGGTAAGGGATCCACTCCATTGCTTGAGCTGAATCTCCATAAGTTGAGTAGGCAGAGCGTCTTGGACCACCAAGAAGTCCTTGGAAGTGCATAGCACCTGACATAAAGGCCATTCCAATAAACCAAACCCAACCTTGAATAATAGCTAATTTGTTCATTGCTTTTGTTAAGACACGTCCTGTTAAATGAGGAACAAGCCAAAAGGTAATTCCAAAGAACGTCAAAACAACAGAGGTTGCAGCAGTTAAATGGAAGTGACCTGTTACCCAAATCGTATTATGAACGACTTGGTTCATTTGGTTTGAAGCGTTGATAATACCGCCTGCACCTGCAGGGATAAAGCTTGCCATCCCAATAAATGGAACGGTAAAACGAGCATCCTTCCAAGGTAAAACCTTGAACCAGCCAAAAAGTCCAGTTGCCCCTTTAGAGCGGCCAAATCGCTCAAATGTTGCAAACAATGAAAATGCAGTCATCAATGATGGAATGATTACCATAAAGGTTAGAATTACCTGTAAAAACTTCCATGCTGGATCAATTCCTGGCTCCGTTAATTGATGGTGGAAGCCGACCGGAATTGAGAAAAGTAAGAACAGAATAAAAGAAAGACGTGCTAACGAATCTGAGAAGATCTTTCCGCCAATAATTTTTGGAATGATTGCATACCAGCACATATAAGCTGGTAGTAACCAGAAATACACGAGCGGATGTCCGAAATACCAGAACAAGGTACGGCTGACTAACACATCTACTGTGTCTACTAATCCAAGAGACCAAGGCAGTAACTGGAATAAGACAGTTGCCGCTACTCCAAGTGATGCAACAATCCACATTACTGTATTAATAATAGCCATAAAGCTTAACAGTGGGCTTGGTTTACCAGGATTTTCTCTGCGCCATCTAGCATAAGTCATAATTTGTGCTGCTCCGTCAAGCCAGCTGCCAATCACAACAAATGTCATACCTAAGTAAAAAATCCAATGCGCTTTTAGTGGTGCATAGAAAGTATAAAGAACAGAAGCTTCTTTTAATAAAACCATTGTAGCAGCCATAATGGTTCCTACCGTCATTACCCAGAAGCCAATCCAGCCAATCCGGCGTGCTGCTGGAGAATGTGTACCTGCTGTACGACTGATTGCAGCATATTGAAAGCCCATTATAAAGAACGTTGTTAAAACAAGTCCCATTAAGACGCCATGTACGGTTAAGATTTGATAATAATCAATACCCCATGGAAGCTCAAATTTGCCCGAACGAACCAAGGTTTGCAGTAATCCCATCAAACCGCCTAGTGTAAGAGCAATAAAGGCAACATAAAAGTGTGCCATCGCAAGCTTTCCATCACGTGGATCAACTTTTAATTTTGTTGTTTGGCTAGACATTTTATTTAACCACCTTTATCTTAGAACTCATTAAGTGGTGACCAGTACCACAGTACTCATTACAAACCACTAAATATTCGCCTTCTTTATCAAACGTTGTAACAATTTCATTTATATAACCTGGTTCAAGCATCATATTGATATTTGTTCCGGCAACCTGGAAGCCATGAATAACATCTTTCGTTGTTGCCATTACTTTTACTTTCGCTCCTAGTGGAACCTCGACTTCAGTCGGATTGTAGGAGAAAGCTGAGGCAACATACACTAATTCATAGTCCCATTCTTTTCCTTCAACCTTGTTTAATCCTGGTTTATCAAATGGTGCCTGAGTATCAACCTTTTCTGGATCTATAGTTGTTAAGCAGCTTGGCGGCTTGTTACCTAAGTAAAAAGCGCTTACACCTACAACTGATAAGAAAACAACCAGAGCGCCGATTCCAAAGATAAGCCAAATTTTTTCAAACTTATGCATATGCATGTTTTTTTCCCCTTTCTCGATTTAAGGCTCTTTTCTTAAACATTCTTGCTAAATGGAACAATTGTCCTAAGTTTCACGAGAAATTAGAAAATAGAATAAATTATTAAGAAAAGAGCTACAAACTAAATTCTAAAGCGCAAAATAACTATTTCCACGTTAAAATCGGCTTTAGGATTTTAACAACAACTTTACGAAAACTGTCATGCATTAAAAACGGTCTAAGAACAAGAAATAGACACTTAGCCATGTGACAACTAAAAAGATTCCCAAAAAGAAAACGGACGCCAATGTCCCTTTAAGAGAAGAGCTGTCTTCAATTTCTGTTTTTTTGTTTGTTTTCAGTTCCGCTTTCGCCATCCCCCAAGACTCCCTTCATGAAAAATTTAAATAAATAATAAGTTCTCTTTCATAATACAAAACAATTGTGAAGAAAAAATAACAAATTTTACAGTTCACAAAATGTTCATTCCTTAGGTAAGTACTATGTTAATAGTAAAAAACCGATATAACAGTGATTTATATCACAATAGTAGTGGCAGAGTTGTGACTAAATTGTGAAATATCACTTATTACCTGTGATAAAACTAATTGATTATAACTGATTTGAAGCTAAAAGCTTGGTTATTCAAAGACTGTCACAATTTTGAAACTTTTAAATAGAATGAACTAGATGCAACAGAAATTCGAGAAGCGAGCGTGTTATTGATGGAAAAATATTATTGTGAACCATGCCGACTCCTCTACGACCAAATCGAATATTGTAAAGTCTGTGGGTCCATAGCTGATAAAAAGATAAAAATTGAAGTTCAAGCCCAATCAAAAAAACAGTAAAAGAAAATAAAAGGTGCTTTTATTTTATAGAAATTTAAAATTGGAAAAGTTTTCGTAATGATTAGGTGCTGCGTCTTGAGTTATAATCAAGGTGCACAACAACAACAACCTTCAAAACGTTGGCTTCCCTCTAGCAGGGAAGCTTTTTTTTGTACATATTTCTCCTTTTTTTGGTAAAAATACCATTACCTACATTGAAGGAGAATAAAACGATGCCAACGATTCTTTCAGTAGCAGAAGCAGTTCCTCAATTTGAAATAAAACAAGAGCGAGCGGTAGACTTTGCAAGAGAACTTTTTTCAGATAGTTTTAAGGATATCGAAAGACTGCTTAAAGCCTTTCAAAATGGACAAATAGAAAAACGGCACATCGTCAAAGAGATTGACTGGTACAAAGAAGACCGTTCATTTGCGGAAAAAAACAATGCCTATATTGAATCTGCTGTAGCATTGGGGATGCAGGCGATTGTGAACTGCCTTGAGAATGATACCTTTTTAACCAGGAAGATTGACTGTGAAGAAATTGATGCGATTTTCTATGTCTCAACAACTGGGATGGCAACCCCGAGTATCGAAGCTAGAATTATGAATCTTTTGCCATTTCGAGAACACACCAAAAGAATTCCCATTTGGGGTCTTGGCTGTGCTGGGGGAGCAGCGGGGTTATCGAGGGCGTTTGAATATTGCACTGCATTTCCGGACGCCAAGGTTGTGGTGCTTTCAGTTGAACTCTGCAGTTTGACCTTTCAACGGAATGACTTTTCAAAAAGTAATCTCATTGGAACGTCACTATTTGCTGATGGAATTGCCTGTGCATTGATTTGTGGTAATAATGTAAATCTTGATGAATTAAGTGCTAAAAAGACCGCACCAGCCATAATTGATACCCAGTCTACGTTAATGCCTGACTCACTAGATGTAATGGGCTGGGATATAAAGGATCAAGGACTATTCGTGGTATTCTCCAGAGATATACCCAGTATTATTGAGGAGTGGTTAAAACCTAATGTAAGTAAATTTTTAACTCAGAATAAGCTGGAGCTTGAGCAGATTGACCATTTTATTGCCCATCCAGGCGGGAAAAAAGTTATAGATGCATATGTGAAATCGTTAGGTATACCTGATTTTATGACTGATATTTCACTTGAGGTGCTGAAGCAATATGGAAACATGTCCTCGGCAACGATTCTATATGTTCTTAAGAGGTTTATGGAATTAGGCGGGGAAGCAGGGACATATGGACTTTGCACGGCGCTAGGCCCTGGATTTAGTTCAGAATTGCTATTACTGAAATGGGGGTAAGGGATGATACCTTTTTATATTTTTTTTTCAGTGTTACTTATTCAACGTTTACTTGAGCTAGCAATCGCACGTAGAAATGAAAAGTGGATGAAAGAGCGAGGGGCGATCGAATTTGGTATGAGACATTATCAATTTATTGTCCTGATGCATTCTATGTTTTTTGTTTTTTTTCTTTTTGAAAAAGTTACCTTTTCTCGTGAGTTATTATCTTTTTGGCCGTTGTTAGCTGCCGTTTTTGTATGTGCGCAGCTAATCAGAGTGTGGGCGATTTCGTCGCTTGGCCGGTATTGGAATACAAAGATTATTGTTTTACCTAATGTAGAGGTGGTCAGAAAAGGGCCATATAGGTTTATCAAACATCCAAACTATTTAGTTGTCTCCATTGAACTCATGGTTGTACCATTGATGTTCGGTGCATACATAACAGCTTGCTTGTTTACGTTATTAAATGTGCTCATGCTGTCGATTCGCATACCTGCTGAAGAAAAAGCGCTGCAAGAGCTAACCAAATATGAAGGAAGCTTTGAAAGCTGTAATCGCTTTTTACCAAAATTGTTAAATAAATATGACAATTAACTTATCTATGTTGAAAATGATTATCAGCTGTGATATTCTATGTTTAAAGAAGAATGAAAATCATTCTCACTTCATTTGAGCGGATAGGAAGGTGTATCTTATGGCTTTTGCATTTGTAGGTGGAACGGTAATCATATACGCATTTGTCATGAAGCACGTCTTAAAAAATGTAACACGTTAAGTGATATATTACGTTAAGCCAGGGAGGAATCCTTGGCTTTTTCTTTTTGTAAAATGAAAATGGTACCTATAGTGATTTAAGAGTATGGGGAAAGGGCATTTGGGTAACTGTAGGAGGTCTGGAGTGACCGAAGAGCATACGGAAAAAGTCTTTGGGTAAATGCAGGAGGTCTGGAGTGACCGAAGAGCATATGGAAAAAGGTTTAGGGTAAATGCAGGAGGTCTGGAGTGACCGAAGAGCATATGGAAAAAGCTTTAGGGTAAATGCAGGGGGTCTGGAGTGACCGAAGTTCTAATGGGAAAGCGTATTCGGTCACTCCAATAAATTTAATCTTTCAATCTTTTAAATATAGTAAGTAGTATGCCTTGTTCCTACCGTCTTATAATGTTTCTGCAGTATCCGCCTAATCTGTTTCTTGGATTCAATCACCTTACACCACTGAAAAACCAGATTGGTGGTGATTTTTATAGCTGGAAAGAGTAGCTGCAGCTCCTCCACAGACCGCAGTATTCCATTTTCTACCTTCTCGACAAGTCCACACACATTGCAGACTATTTTAGTCTCTCCCGCTAAAACTAAGAAGGAATGACATGAAAAACATGTTAAGCCTTTAATCAATAGTTCATAGGTATATGGGGGTACCCGGGTGTAGGGAGATGCAGGTTTATGCTCCTTCACTAAATAGTCAGCTATTTTATAGTGATCATCAGTTAATACAGAGGGTTTTCTATTAAATTCCTCCAAGTATTTAGAGAGTTGAGTGGGATAAATAATAGGCTTGTCCAATGGTGCTTGGTAGAGGGTAAATGCTGGATTAACAAAGAAGACATTGGATTTTATGGGAATAGAGTAATTTACCTTTTGGAAAGTTTGCAGGAGTAAAGTTTCGCTCCTTTTTATTTGATCAAGCGGATTCTGAATCACAGTATCATTCATTACATAGAACTGATTAGATTTATAATAATAATCCCCCTCGTAATTTTTTACTTCACAAGGAAAATGAGTGCCTTGGCCAATGATAAAGGAATCTATTTGAAAATTAGTAGAGCTTGTTTCTAGCCGCAAATCATTTAAGACTAAAAATTTTTTGGGATCCAGCTCCTCAGTTAATTGATCAAACATCACCTCGCCTTTAAAACCCTTTTCAAGGTACAAATAGATTTTTTGCTCTTTGCTGGGTAAAACCATACGATTATTTAAGAATCTAAACAACTTTAATTCCTCTGACTCGATACGTTCTTTATAGGCCATAGTCCACATCCTTAACTGGTGATAATTCAATAGTACCTGAGCGACAAAAAATAATGCGTGAATATTATGTTAACAAATTATGTTTTCAAGATAGGAAAAGTTTGAATTATCGTATAAAATATAAAATATTACAAAGTTGTGAACAAGGGGAAGAAACTATGGTGCAAACGGCAAATAAGCAAGAAACGATTTTATCACTCAAAAATAAGATTCTTGCTTTATATGATTATCTTATTGAACAGGGTGATACTGAGAACGCAGAAAAAACAAAGCAGTTAGCGAAGAAAATGCAGAACCGTGAGTTTATGATTGCTTTTTGTGGTCACTTTTCAGCTGGAAAGTCAACGATGATTAACAAAGTGGTCGGCGAGAACTTGCTGCCATCAAGTCCGATTCCCACCAGTGCGAACCTCGTAAAGGTAAAATCAGGTGAGGAATATGCGAAGGTTTTTTTCAAAAATGAGAAGCCGCGGGTGTACTTAGCACCTTACGATTATGAATTAGTTAAGAAATACTGCAAGGATGGCGACCAAATCGAGGAAATAGAAATCAGCCATGCAGACTCTCAGTTACCTGAAAACACCGTTATTATGGATACACCAGGAATTGATTCAGCAGATGATGCGCACAAGGTGGCAACGGAATCTGCTATCCACCTTGCCGACCTAGTTTTATACGTGATGGATTATAACCACGTCCAAGCTGAGCTGAATTTTTTATTCACAAAAGAGTTGACGGAAGCTGGGAAAGAAGTTTATCTCGTAATTAACCAGGTAGATAAGCATAAGGAAGAAGAGCTATCGTTCCGTCATTTTCAAGATAGTGTCAAGAATGCTTTTGGGGCATGGGGAGTTAAGCCGGCACGAATTTTTTATACTTCACTAAAGTTCCAAGACCATAAATTGAACGAATTTGATGAATTGAAAGCTTTTATCGCACAGAAATTGCAGAATAAGGATCAACTTCTACAGCAATCCATTTTTCACTCTCTGAAAAAAATTGCTCTTGACCACCTAGACCAAGATCGCAATAAAAGGGGAGAAGAACTTCAGCCTGTTTTTGATTTGTTAAATGAACTACCAGAGGAAGAAAAACAGGAACTAATCCAAACGTATCAATCCATCAGTGCAAACCTTCAGACTCTTGAAAAAGGGGTTGAGGAAACTGAAAACGAAATAGATAAAGAAATAGCAAAAATCTTGAACAATGCCTATTTGATGCCTTTTCAAACAAGAGAATTAGCGGAAGCATTTCTTGAAGCAGCACAGCCGGAGTTTAAGGTAGGCTTTCTTTTTTCAAAACAGAAAACGTTAGAAGAAAAGAATGCTCGTCTTGATAGACTCTACCAGGACTTGCTAGAGAAAACGAAGTCACAGCTTGAATGGCATTTGCGTGAATATTTAATTGCCATTCTCAAGAACAACAGTATAGATGACCAAGATCTTCAAAATAAGGCGCAATCTTTTTCCATCAATGTTCCGATTGAATTAATCGTACAGACGGTTAAGCAAGGTGCCCGTCTATCCGGTGAATATGTGCTTCACTACACAGAGGACTTGGCGAATGGAATCAAAAAAATTGCAAGAGAAGGTATTTTGGATTTTAAACAGGCACTCATTCCAGTATTAGCAGCAAAAACAAATCAGTTAACACAAATGTATCAAGAAGAGTTCAAGAATATGGAGCAATATGTAGGTGCACTCACTGAAAAAGAAAATTTTGAAAAAGAAACAGCGGCAAAAGAGGCTAAAGTAGAGAAGTTGCTGAATGAAGTAACAGAAAACCAAACCGATGACAATTTACTTTTTCAGCAAGAGGAAGAAGAAGCGGAAGTCGTTTATGGCCAGGAACTCGCCGAACCAGTAGCTGTTCAGAAAAAACTCGAGGTAACAAAGGAAAAAACAAACGTTGCCAAGAATAATGAAACAGCACAAGCAAGAAGTCATTTACAAAGCATGGTTGCTCGTCTAAACCAATCAGCTCAGTTAATTGATAACCTGCCGGGCTTTAAAAAGCTTGCTAAGGAACTGGAAGATAAAGCAGATCGTTTGGCTAACAAAGGGTTTACTGTTGCATTGTTTGGTGCCTTTAGTGCGGGTAAATCATCCTTTGCAAATGCACTTATGGGGGAAAAGGTGCTGCCAGTATCTCCTAATCCGACAACTGCGGCCATTAATAAAATCAAGCCTGTAACACCGCAATATCAGCATGGCACGGTGCTTGTGAAATTTAAAGAATCCAGCGCAATGCTTGAGGATGTAAACCGCTCCTTGAAATTATTTGACCTGCAAAGTCCTTCCTTAGAAGCTGCATCGAACGAAATTGATAAGGTTATGCTTGAAAAAGGGCAGGAAGGGGTAGCGGAAAAAACACACTATGCATTCTTACAGGCATTTAAAAAGGGATTCCTCTTACACGGAAAACAGCTCGGAAGTGTGTTAGAAACAGACTTAAATGAATTTGCTGATTTCGTAGCGTTAGAAGAGAAGTCGTGCTTTGTAGAATGGATTGAGCTTTATTATGATTGTGAACTGACTCGCAAAGGAATTACACTCGTTGATACTCCAGGAGCAGATTCAATCAATGCCCGCCATACGGGAGTAGCATTTGATTATATTAAAAATTCAGATGCAATTCTTTTTGTTACGTATTATAACCATGCCTTTTCAAAAGCAGACCGGGAGTTCTTAATCCAGCTTGGCCGCGTGAAGGAGTCCTTCCAGCTAGATAAAATGTTCTTTATTATTAATGCCATAGACTTAGCGGAGAATGAGGAAGAGAAGGAAACCGTTGAGGAGTATGTTACAGAACAATTAATTAAATATGGAATCCGGAAACCGCATCTCTATCCATTATCTAGTTTGTTAGCTCTAAAGGAAAAAGTTGAACCAAACAAAGATGAAAAGTCCGGAATGGGGGATTTTGAAGGGGATTTCTATCATTTTATTTCAAATGATTTAACCGAAATGGCCATTACCTCTGCCGGAAATGAATTAAATCGTGTCCAGGAGTTGGTTGGAAATCTAATTCATAGTTCTAAAGAAGACCAATCCGTAAAAGACAAAAAACGTACTGAAATAGAAAAACAAAAGGCCATGATTAAAGAATTACTAGGAAAACAAACACCTGAAACATTGCAAAAACGTATGACGCTAGAGGGTGAAGAACTCCTCTACTATATTAAACAAAGAGTATTCCTGCGCTTTGGTGATTTTTTCAAAGAGGCATTTAATCCTGCTACCTTAAGAGATGACGGAAGAAATTTAAAGAAGGCATTGCAATCTGCTTTGGATGAAATGTTAGAAAGCTTAGGCTTCGATTTCGCTCAGGAGCTGCGGGCAACTACGGTCAGACTAGACGCTTTTGCACAAAAAGTGTTAATCGACTATCATACCGCCCTCACGCGGAATATGAAAGAAATCAATAAGGATTTATCTTTTGCACCATTTGAAATGAAATATGCAGGGGAAATAGAGTTTCCTATAGCTTTTAGTAATCTAAATAAACAGCTGTTTACGAAAGCTCTGTCTTATTTTAAAAATCCAAAGTCCTTTTTTGAAAAAAATGAAAAGAAGCTTATGAGTGAAGAGTTAAATCTTGTTTTAAATGACCCTGCAGATGATTATCTAAAATCTGAAGGGGAAAATTTAGCTGCTTTTTACACTCAAATAGTGACTGACCAATTCGAAAAGTTAGTAACCCAAATTGAAGAACAGGCAGACGATTTTTATTTGAGCCTTCTTACTGCATTAGATGGGGGAGTCTCCATCGAGAAATTACAAGAAGTTTATCAAAAACTGGAAGAGTCTAAGTAGTAACTTATTGGGGGATATCTATGAATTATATTATTGACAAAGAATGGCTGTTAAAAAATTTAAAAGATCCTCATGTGCGTATTGTGGATTGCTCTTTTTCGTTAGCAGACCCTAAAGGCGGCAGACAGGAATATGATAAAAATCATATTCCTGGAGCTGTATATTTTGATCTTGAGCAAGATTTATCGGGCGAAATTGGAAATCATGGCGGCCGACACCCATTGCCAAACATCGAAGAGTTTATTAATAAGCTTGAAAAAGCGGGTATTGATGAAAACACAAAGGTGATTGCCTATGACCAAGGAGAAGGTGCTTTTGCCGCAAGATTTTGGTGGATGCTAAAATACCTTGGACATGAAAAAGTGTATGTTTTGGATGGAGGCTTTAAAGGCTGGAAGGAAGAAAATTACCCTGTTTCATCAGAGTTGCCCACTTTTAATAAAGCTTCATTTAAGTCAAATATTAATCATGACCTGCTCGCAAGTATGGAGGAAGTAAGGGCGGTTGCGGATGGACAAGTTTCCAATACAATCCTTATTGATTCAAGGGAAGAAAGAAGATATTTAGGTTTAGAAGAGCCCATAGATAAAAAGGCCGGCAGGATTCCTGGGGCATTGAATAAACCATGGTTCGAAGGATTAAACGCCGGTTACTATAAGCAAGCACAAGTCCAAAAACAACGTTTCGCAGACATTAATCCTGAAAACGAAATCATTGTTTATTGTGGTTCAGGCGTAACAGCTGCACCGAATTTTCTAGCACTTAAAACGGCTGGATTTGAAAAGGTAAAACTTTACTTGGGAAGTTTTAGCGATTGGATTTCCTATCAAGAAAACGAGATAGAGTAAGTTTTTATGTTATAATAGAAATCGTGTTTCAATTGATGGGAGGTCAATATATTGGAAAATCAAAAACCTTCACTTATGTTAGTTGATGGAATGGCATTATTATTTCGTGCTTTTTATGCTACGGCTGTTTCAGGTCAGTTTATGATAAATTCAAAAGGAATTCCGACGAATGGAATTCACGGCTTCATTAAACATTTATTTACTGCAGTATCTTCCTTTAATCCATCCCATGTAGCAGTTTGCTGGGATATGGGCAGTAAAACATTTCGTTCAGAATTATTCGATGCCTATAAAGGAAATCGCAGTGAAGCACCAGTCGAATTAATTCCTCAATTTGATATAGTTAAAGATGTAGTCGCTGCATTTGATATCCCTAATATTGGTTTAGCGGGCTATGAAGCAGATGACTGTATTGGTACGATTGCTTATCAGGCAAGAGAACATGCAGATGTTTCAATCCTAACAGGTGACCAAGATATCCTTCAGCTTCTAGATGAAAGTATCTCGGTTATATTAATGAAAAAAGGCTATGGAAATTATCTTGTTCATACTCCTGATACCTTCTTTGAAGAAAAAGGCATCAAGCCCCGACAAATGATTGATTTAAAGGCACTTATGGGAGACCCTAGTGATAATTATCCTGGAGTTAAGGGTATTGGTGAGAAAACCGCTCTTAAGCTTTTAAAGGAATTTGAGCATGTTGAAGGGATCATTTCGAATCTAGATCGTCTTTCTAAATCTCACAAAACGAAAATTGAGCAGGATTTAGAAATGCTTCATTTATCACGTTTACTAGCTGAAATTAAATGCGATGTCCCAGTCAGCTGTGACTTACAAGAAGCTGGCCTTAAAATTGAAAAAGACAAAGCTTTAGACAAATTAAATGAATTAGAACTTCGCGGCTTGCACCGTCTGCTTCCGCTTGAAGCTTCCTTTATATCTTAAAATGTAAGGCTGTCCTAATATAGGGCAGCCTTTTTCCATGCTGTTATTTTGTATTTTTTTTCTTTTGTGCATTTTCTAATTTGCTTTTTGGTTCCTCAGCGAATTCTGCATCTTGACCATATCCTTGTGGATTGACCCCAGGAGCCTTTACACCGCGATTAGCATGACCGTTTTTGCTCATCCTTCTCACCTCCCATTTTTTTAGTATTTCCACGCGAGAATAATAAAACTCAACTTTCTAAACAATAAAGATAAGAGGTGATAAATATGAACAAAGGTGTTTATTTAGCCCTTTCTAGTATTGCTTTAGCACAGGGCTTAAAGATTCCCATTCATTATTACAAAAAGAAAGAGTGGCGCCCAGACCTCTTTTTTCAAACAGGTGGGATGCCAAGCTCCCACTCAGCTGGAGTTTCAACACTAACCACCTATATAGCTCTACAACGAGGGCTGCCAACATTTGATTTTGCACTATCGCTGGTTTATGGATTAATTGTCATGTACGACGCACAGGGGATACGACGTCAAACAGGTGAACTCACCTTAAAAGTCAATTCCATGCATGATTTGATTGAAAAAGTGGATAAAGAAGAAAGTGTAGAATTCGAACAAGAAGCTCCAAAAAAGCTAAAGGAAATGTTAGGTCATCAGCCTGAAGAAGTAATTGGCGGTGCCGTTTTTGGGGCATTAGTCGGAGTCATTGGGCATTTATGCACAAAAAAGAGTAGAAAATTGTCGAAATTTAAGTTAAAATCTGATAGTAGATGGTTTTAAATTGCTTGGAGAGGGATGGAGAAGCCAGTGCGAACAGTTGATGAGTACTTGCATTACCTAGAAGGAAAAGGATTTCAATTTCAAGAGGATGCAATTGGGTTTATTTACTTTGGAAAACAATATACCAATGCTTCCGATGAATTGATTAATTCCGCAATAGAGATCACATTAAAAGCCCAGAAGAGCTTTGATGGCAGCTTTTATGTGTCATTATTAGAAACCCTTGTTTCGAGCAAAATACAAACAAGAAATGCGGCACTGAAGTTCGTTAAAGAAAGAGAACTAGTGGCAATATAGACAAAAATCCTCCTTATTTGGGAGGATTTTTGTTTTAACCTTGAAAGCTCTTATCTTTTCTCAGCAATGGGAATTTGTTTGCGGGAAGCTCTGCAAAAATCATCCCTGCAAAAATCAGTAAGCAGCCAAATAGTGCACTATAGGATAAGCGTTCAGCTGCCCAATAATAGCCGGCAATGGCCGCAAACACGGGCTCCATCGCAAAGATTAACGCCACCCTTGTTGCCGTGGTATATTTTTGAAAATTTGTTTGAATCAAAAATGCTAATGCGGTAGCAAAAATACTTGTAATGATTAAAGCAATCATTACATCTTTCGAGAGTAAGATTTCTACGTTAAAGGATTTTCTCCAATCCTCAAATAAAAAGGCAGAAATAATCGATAATATCGCTACGGTGGAAATTTGTATGACTGTTAACAATAAAGTTGGATATTTGTTTGAGAACTTTCCTGTGAAAATGATTTGAAGGGCAAAGCTAATGGCGCAAATGAACACGAAGCCATCCCCAATATTTAATGAAGAAACGTCAGTCATTGTTAGCAGAAATAAACCAAAGGTTGCAATCGAAACCCCGATTACTGCATTCCTGCTCGGAAACTGTTTTAATAAAAACATCGAAAACAGTGGCACGAAGATTACACTCAGCCCCGTAATAAAACCTGCTTTAGAAGTGGTTGTATATAATAGGCCAATCGTTTGGGTCGCATACCCAAGGAAGAGCCAAAAACCAATAAATACACCTGAAGCAAGCATTCTTATGTTTAAAAAAACTAGCTGCTTTCGTTCAAAGAAAAACAGCCATACTAACAGCATGAGTGCTGCTGCTAGAAAACGGATTCCATTAAAGGAAAAGGGTTCAAGCAGTCCAATCGCATTTTGAACGAGGACAAACGTTGTACCCCAGATAAATGTAACAAATAGTAAGCTGATATCAGCAAAAATAGGCTTTTTCATGCTGCTTTATTCTTCCTCCAATGTATTTTTTCGTATTGCAAGGCGGGCCAATTCATCTGCTACTTTATTTTCGATGCTTGGAATCCACTTCATAAAAAATAAATCAAATTGTTTCGATAACTGTAATGCCTGATCTAGAAGGGGAGCATAAAGTTTATTTTTTGCAAATTCCTTCTCGACCGCTTTATTAACTAATTCGGAATCAGTCCGAAAGGATACAACCGAATGTGAAAATCCTTTTTCTAAGCAAAGCTCTAAAGCTTTAATAAAAGCATGATACTCAGCCTCGTGATTTGACATCATTCCGAGCGGGATTGAAAATTTTTCGGCTGTGCCATTCCCTTTTATGAAAATTCCAGCACCGCTTGGTCCTGGGTTGCCAGCACTGGCACCGTCTATATAGACTTCAATCATAGCTGAACCTCCAGTTCATAATATTGAAAGTTTATCATAATCTAACACAAAACGCAGGAAATATATTTTTCCTATTTCTACGTTGTTGAAGTGGGTATGCTAAGACTAAATGTTTAAACATATTGTAAGAAAGTGGAATCATAAATTCTTTCTTTTCAACTCAGAAATTTTCTTTAGAAAGGTTGAAAATCATGAAATATAAACTTGAGTGGAATTATAAGACAGGCAGAAATGAAAAAATACAATTTACCTCTGATTGGATTTCTACAGAATTGGCCATACAAGTTGGTGAAGAGCTAGAAAAACTAGGAAAAGCAAGTGACATCTACTTTTATGATGAAGTAGGAACCTCTTGGATATTAAAGGAACTGAAAAAGCTGGTAACGGAAATTGAAGATGATCCTCATGAAATCACTGTATATTTTGATGGTGGATTTCAAAAGGAAACAAATACAGCCGGTCTTGGTGTAGTAATATTTTTTAAACAAGGGAAAAAGAAATATCGAATAAGGGCAAATGAAGTATTCGATGAATTAGAAACAAATAATGAAGCAGAATATGCAGCCTTTTATTATGGTTTAACGCTATTAGAGGAATTAGGCGTTCATCATTTGCCTTGTGAATTTAAAGGGGATTCACAGGTCGTCTTAAAGCAGCTTGAAGGAGAATGGCCTTGCTATGAGGATGTGCTCAATGCTTGGCTTGACAGGATTGAAGAAAAAATTAAAGCACTCTCCCTGACACCAAAGTACACACCAATTCCAAGAAATGATAATAAAGAAGCAGATAAATTGGCAACTCAAGCATTAGAGGGGAAGGAAATCTTTGCAAAGACACAAATTATTTAAGAAACGGGGTGCCTTAGACTCGTGAAAAATTCTAGTAGACAAGAACTGTTTAATCGTGTTGAATCCCTATTAGGTCAATATTGTAATGGCTGTTTTGTTCATCAGCAGTTTAAACAAGATGGCGGCAGGAGGTTTGCCCATCGCTTTTGTATATCACAATGCACCGTAGGGGAAAAACTGCAGGAATATGGAAAAAAGTTGACATGATGATAGTTCTCAACTAAAAGTTCATTTTCAATAAGGCACCTGAAGAAATAGAAAAAAGGCTGACGGTATTTCGCCAGCCTTTGGTTAGTCATTAGATTAAAGTTTTACTACGTTAGCAGCTTGTGGTCCACGGTTTCCTTCAACGATTTCGAAAGAAACTTCTTGGCCTTCTTCTAAAGACTTGAAGCCTTCACCTGTAATAGCGCTGAAATGTACGAATACATCGTCTCCGCCTTCAACTTCGATAAAACCAAAACCTTTTTCATTGTTGAACCATTTTACTTTACCGTTTTGCATTTACTATTTCCTCCTAAGCCTTTCGAGACACTTTATATAGTGTCAAAGATAAATATTATCATGTACATAAAGATAATATTATTACTATTCAATTAATGATACATGACGCTTTAAATATACATGAATATTTTTGGGCAGTCAAGGAAAGAAAGCGCTTTTTTAACCAGTGAATCGTATTTTCATGCAATCTTCAAAATTAATAATCTATCTGAACATAAAATTTTATCAGCCTCATATTCTTATACAAATGGTTGATAAAGGGTGAGGAATAATGTACCGATTTTCGATTGAGGGAGATGAATGGATTTTAAGATTCTCGCCGCAAGTCTTCATTGAGGCCGAAGAAAAACAAGTTGTCTTGATGTCATTGCTTCAAATCGGAAATGATTTATCATCTTATTCACATGGAGATGCCTTTCTCATGTTCACGAAGAAGATAGGTGCAATTGTTTTTGATGTTGAAAGGATTCCATCATTTATTTTGACTGTATCGAATATCATTCCAGAAGAAAATTGGTATATGCAAGATTCAAGCTTGAAACTTATGCAATAATACTGCAAGCAGGTGGGTGGCTAAATTGGCTGCCCTTTTTTGTTTCGATTTTTCACAAATTAGACATAAATAGTAGAACCACTATTTCGTGACATCTGCTAATATATGGATGAATATAACGGTAATTATTATCAAACAATAATAATTATTATTAATCACATAAATATAGGGTTAACTATGTTAATTCCTTATTTTATCACAAAGTTTGTGAAATATTGAACATTATCTGATTTAAGGAGGTCTTAATTGTGGATGCAGTATTGCTGGCGAGAACTCAATTTGCCGCAACAACCATTTTTCACTTCTTCTTTGTACCGCTTTCCATTGGGTTAGTCTTTATGGTTGCCTTAATGGAAACCTTGTACGTGATGAAAAAGAATGAAGTTTACAAGAAAATGGCAAAGTTTTGGGGACATCTATTTTTAATTAACTTTGCAGTCGGAGTCGTAACAGGAATCATTCAAGAATTTCAATTTGGGATGAACTGGTCAGATTATTCAAGATTTGTAGGTGATGTTTTTGGTGCACCGCTTGCAATTGAAGCGCTTCTAGCCTTTTTTATGGAATCAACATTTATTGGATTATGGATATTTGGCTGGGATCGTTTATCTGCAAAAGTTCATTTAGCCTGTATCTGGCTAGTGTCACTCGGAACCATTCTATCTGGATTTTGGATTTTAACTGCCAATTCCTTTATGCAGGTTCCAGTTGGATTTGAGATGAATAAAGGGCGCGCCGAGATGAATGATTTCTTTGCATTAATCACGAATGGGCAACTATTAGTAGAATTCCCGCATGTATTAACTGGTGCGCTATGTACTGCAGCATTCTTTGTTGCAGGGGTAAGTGCTATTAATCTATTGAGAAAAAAGCATATTGAGTTT
Source organism: Neobacillus niacini (assembly GCF_023715415.1). Classification (GTDB taxonomy): domain Bacteria; phylum Bacillota; class Bacilli; order Bacillales; family Cytobacillaceae; genus Neobacillus; species Neobacillus niacini_C. The sequence goes on along the minus strand of NZ_JAMBOB010000006.1, from coordinate 247,965 downwards.
TATAAAAAATCAATGAAATTGGCTATTATCATTGGTTTAATTGGAAGTATCGGCACTGCCTTAAGCGGTCATACACAAGCACAATACTTAGTGAAAACACAGCCGATGAAAATGGCAGCAGCTGAAGGGATTTGGGAGGATACACCAGATCCAGCGCCTTGGTCAGCATTTGCTATTATTAATACCGAGAATCATGAGAATAAGTTTGAAATCAATATTCCCTATGCGATGAGTTTCTTAGCCTATTCAAAATTTGAAGGCAGCCTTAAAGGGATGGAGACACTCCAAAAAGAATATACCGCGAAATATGATTCTGTTGTTGGTGAAGGTACTAATTACATTCCTCCAGTTAAAACAACTTATTGGAGCTTTAGGCTCATGATTGGTTTTGGGGTGGCAATGATTCTCTTATCCTTTGCCGGTCTTTACTTATGGAGAAAAGGAAAATTGGAAAACAGCAACATATTTTTAAAGCTTCTATTACCAGCAATTTCATTTCCATTTTTGGCGAATACCGCAGGTTGGATTATGACCGAGGTGGGTCGTCAGCCATGGACTGTTTTTGGACTAATGACCACAGCAGATTCGATTTCTCCAAATGTTTCGGCAGGAATGATTCTATTTTCAACCATCCTGTATCTTCTAGTGTTCACTATACTATTAGGCGTAATGGTTTATTTAATGGTACGTGAAATTAAAAAGGGTCCGGAAGTTGGTCATGGTGTCATGGCGAAGGTAACAAGTGATCCATTTAAAAAGGTAGGTGCTTAAGATGGAATTAAGTGAATTATGGTTTGTCTTAATCGCCGTAGTTTTTATTGGTTTCTTTTTCCTAGAAGGATTTGACTTTGGTGTTGGTATGTCAACCAGGCTATTAGCTCGCAATCAAAATGAACGAACAGTTATGGTCAATACCATAGGGCCATTTTGGGATGCAAATGAGGTATGGCTTTTAACAGGTGGAGGCGCTATTTTTGCAGCCTTCCCACATTGGTATGCGACGATGTTCAGCGGCTATTACATGCCATTATTAGCGGTTCTTCTATGCTTAATAGGAAGAGGGGTTTCATTTGAATTCCGCCGTAAGGTCGAGAATCCACGATGGACCAATGTGTGGGACTGGGTTATTTTTATCAGCAGCTTATTGCCGCCCTTCCTATTGGGAGTTCTGTTTACAAGCATGCTTAGAGGTATGCCAATCAAAGAGGACATGAATATGTCAGCAGGGTTTACAGATTTCATTAATGTTTACTCTCTATGGGGTGGATTAACGGTCACACTACTCTGCTTCTTACATGGACTTAATTTCCTTTCTTTAAAAACAGAAGGGGAGATTCGTAAACGTTCAGCAGAGTTCGCAAAAAAAGTGACAGTAGCCGTACTAGGGTCACTTGTAGTCTTTGTAGCATTGTCGTGGTTTATGACAGATATTTTTGAGGTAAGGCGTATTCCTGAACTACTTCTTGTAGGATTAATTGTAGCAGCATATATAATGGTGTACTTTTTCAATCTGAAGAAACGTGAAGGATTATCGTTTACCATGTCCGGTCTTGGTTTAGCCTTCACCGTATCAGCCATCTTTGTAGGTCTATTTCCAAGGGTGATGATTAGCAGTATTGATAAGGCTTTCGATTTAACAGTTTACAATGCAGCAAGCGGAGATTATTCGTTAAAAATAATGACCATCGTTGCATTTACCGTCTTACCCTTCGTATTAGGGTATACAATTTGGAGTTATTATGTTTTCCGGAAAAGAGTGAGTGACAAGGAGCATTTAACTTACTGATGGACAGGAAAATGATTTCTTATCAAGGGGCTAAAATGGTGTTGAGTCTTTTAGCCATTTTAACGGCCATTCAAGCTGCTGCTATTATTACTCAAGCATATTTTTTAGCACAAGCAATCTCCTCTCTATTTGGGGGAGATTTGTTTCTTAATGTTATCAAAGACTTATTGATTTTCTTAGTTGCTCTCTTTGTTCGACAGGTACTTACAGTTGTGAAAAAGAATATCGCCTACGATTTTGCAGCGAAAACGAGCAAGAGCTTTCGTGAAATATTACTAGAAAAAATATTTCAACTTGGACCGCGATTTACCCGCGAGGAAGGATCGGGACAGACCGTTACACTTGTAATGGAAGGAATCATGAAATTTCGTCGTTATTTGGAGCTGTACTTTCCTAAAATGATAAATGCTGCTTTGATACCTGGGATACTTGTTCTTTATATTTTCTTTGAAAATGTCCGTTCGGGGCTCATCTTAGTTCTGACCTTCCCAATTGTAATGATTTTTATGATTTTACTTGGTAAGGCTGCAAAAAGTAAGGCAGACAGCCAATATGAATCCTATCAAATGCTTTCTAATCATTTTGTTGACTCCTTAAGAGGATTAGAAACACTAAAGTATCTCGGTTTGAGTGTGCACCATATTGAAAAGATTGCCTGGGTAAGTGAACAATATAGAAAAACAACAATTGCAACATTACGGATTGCATTCTTATCCTCCTTTGCCCTCGACTTTTTTACGATGCTTTCGATTGCAACTGTGGCTGTATTCCTTGGATTGGGGTTAATTAATGGTAGTATGGAGCTGCACGCAGCATTAACCATTTTAATACTAGCACCCGAGTACTTCCTGCCAATCAAAGAGGTGGGGGCAGATTACCACGCAACATTAGATGGAAAAAATGCCGGTAACAAGATTCAAGAAATACTTAATCTTGACAGTAGTCTGCCAAAACAAGAAACTCTTGCACCTTGGGAATCTGCCAGCACTTTTACTGTATCTGGTATGAGTGTCAGATATAGTAATGAAGAAAAAACTGGTTTAAGTGATATCCAACTTTCGCTTTCGGGTTCAAAAAGAATTGGAATTATTGGTGCCAGTGGTTCAGGGAAATCCACCTTGATTGATGTGTTGAGTGGATTTTTAACACCTTCAAGTGGTGAAATTTTAATTAGTGGTAAAATGGTTACTTCCCTATGCCAGCAGGATTGGCAAAACCAAATAACCTATATCCCACAGCAGCCATATATTTTCCATGACACGGTGTTGAATAATATTCGATTTTACCATCCTGAAGCAACATTTGAAGAAGTAGAAGCAGCGATGGAAAAGTCTGGACTTAAAACAATGATAGATGAGCTGCCACAAGGGTTAGAGACTCAAATTGGGGAGGGGGGACGAATGATTAGCGGTGGACAGGAACAACGGATTGCTATCGCGCGATCATTCTTAGGCAATACTCCTATCATCATGTTTGATGAACCAACAGCTCATCTCGATATTGAAACAGAAGCAGAGCTGAAGGAAACCATGCTTCAATTATTTGAAGGAAAACTAGTGTTTTTTGCGACACACCGTCTACATTGGATGTTAGAAATGGACCAAATCCTTGTTCTTGACCATGGTGAGCTAGTTGAAACGGGAACACATGATGAATTACTTGCGAAGCGTGGCTATTATTATCAGCTTGTTTCATCAAAAATGGAGGGGAATCTATGAAAAAAAATAAATGGGTTCTTCCATATTTGAAACAGTATCGTGGTTTACTTTTTCTTTCTATACTCTTGGGGTCACTAACCATTCTCTTCGGTGGGGCTTTAATGTTTACCTCTGGATATCTTATCTCCAAATCGGCAACCATGCCTGAGTCCATTTTAATGGTCTATATCCCGATAGTTGGTGTTCGAACATTTGGTATTGGACGTGCCGTTTTAAGTTATCTAGAAAGGCTGGTTGGCCATCAGTTTGTACTTAAAATACTCTCTGGGCTGCGTGTTCAGTTATATAAAATCATTGAGCCGCAAGCACTGTTTATTCGATCGCGGTTTGGCACGGGAGATATTCTTGGAGTGCTCGCAGATGATATTGAACATCTTCAGGATTTCTATCTTAAAACATTGTTCCCGGCTATTATTTCATTGATTATCTATAGTGTATTGATCATTAGCGCTGGACTTTTCTCGCTTCCCTTTGCCATTTTGCTAGGCTGCTTAATTGGCCACATACTTTTTGTGGCTCCATTTGTTTCTTTTCTTTATTTCAGGGGTAAAAATAAAAAATTGAAACATGGCAGAAATCAGCTTTACCAACAGTTTACAGAAGCTGTTTTTGGGATTAGTGACTGGATATTTAGCGGACAAACAAAAACGTTTGTCCAAAGGTACGAAATAAAAGAGCAGGAACTACTAAAAGTTGATACTCAAAAACAATCATTCGTAAACTACCGGGATATTATGAATCAACTAATCATTGGTACAATCGAAATTGTGGGAATCTATTGGGCAAGCGATTTAACTGTGAGTGGAGAGATTCCTCCAACTTTAATAGCGGCTTTTGGCCTTGTTTTACTGTCGCTACTAGAATCCTTTCTACCAATCGCAGACGGGGTTAGTGAAACAACTAGCTATCAAGAGTCCTTGAAACGTCTAGATTCGATACAAATAAATAACATGTCAAAGAAAGAAATTAAAGCAATAGATATTTCCACTTCTCCGATTTTTATCGACTTAAATAACGTTTCTTTTGGTTATTCAGATAAATTATTGTTGGATGATTTTACCATGGAGATCAAACAAGGGGAGCGGCTAGCCATAATTGGAAGGAGCGGTACAGGGAAATCAACGCTATTAAAGCTCATTCAAGGTGTGTTATCTCCTTCTAGTGGTGAAGTAAAACTAAATGGAATAGATGCATATCAACTGGAACCTTGTATTGCTAAAATAATGGGTGTACTGAACCAAAAACCGTATATATTTAATACCTCCCTGTTAAACAATATTCGACTGGGAAATCCGGATGCAAGTGATGAAGAGGTTTATGAAGTATCTAAGATGGTTCAATTGGATGAAATGATTAGTGAATTGCCACAAGGATACGAAACAAATATGCAGGAAACAGGACAACGCTTCTCAGGAGGTGAGCGCCAAAGGATTGCATTAGCCCGTATTCTACTGCAAAAAACACCGGTGGTAATTTTGGATGAACCAACGGTTGGTCTTGATCCCATTACGGAGGTCAAACTGCTACAAACAATATTTGATACCTTAAAGGGAAAAACAGTTATCTGGGTGACCCACCATTTAATAGGAGTGGAGAAAATGGATCGCATTCTATTCTTAGAAAATGGAAAAATGGCAATGGCAGGCAATCACTCTCAGTTGCTCGAGCATGAAGAGAGATACCGCCGCTTATATAAACTAGATCGTCCGTTTCAAAAAGTATAAAATAGAGTCTGAGTTCAAAGTATAGGGTGCTCAGACTCTATAATGGTTTACACTGCTTTTTAATTTTCCACGTATTTTGTGTCTCTAAAACTATAAATCCTCTATTTTATCTCTGTTTAAGTTTTGAAAAAATTCCAAAATAAAGTTAAATTATTTTATTTATCAATCTATTGGTCTACTAATGGATATATTTTAATCCTTTACAAAAAGACAAATGAAGTGGGAAAATGAATGCTGGATGCTTTATCAAAAGGAGCAATCGTATGAAACTAATTATTGCTGAAAAGCCAGATCAAGGTTCAACACTGGCTTCTATATTTAAAAATAAAAAACAAAATGGTTTTATTGAAGTATTTCCGAATGAGACTTTTCCGAATGGTGCTTATGTCACATGGGCGATTGGGCATTTATGTCAGCTTGTAAATCCTGAAAACTATGAGCCGGGATGGAAGAAATGGTCTTTGGATAATCTGCCGATGATTCCAAATCAGTTCCAATATGAAGTAACGAAGGATAAAATAAAACAATTTTCCGTTATTCAAAAGCTGGTAAACAACCCTGCAGTAACAGAAATTATTCATGCCGGTGATGCCGGGCGTGAAGGTGAATTAATTATTCGTAATATTCTTCGGCTGACAGGTTGTAAGAAGCCAATGAAACGACTTTGGATCTCCTCTTTAACTGCTAACTCCATTCGAGAAGGGTTTAATAAATTATTAGAAGAAGATTATACAAGAAATTTATATTTTGAAGCGTACACCCGGGCTTGTGCGGATTGGGTAGTCGGAATGAATGCTTCACGGCTCTATAGCTTACTGCTGCAAAAACAAGGCTTTTCAGATGTGTTTTCAGTAGGACGAGTACAGACACCCACATTAGCACTAATAGTTAAAAGAGAATTAGAAATTGAAAATTTCAAATCCGAACCCTTTTGGGAAGTGATTGGCCATTTTAACATCGATGGCAAGAAATACAGCGGTAAGTGGCAGAATGATGGAGAATCACGGGTCAAAACAAAAGAAATGGCTGAAAAGGTTGCTGCGTTTTGCCGGGAAAAGCCTGCGGAAGTTTCAGATGTTATATCGGAAAGAAAAGAATTTTTACCACCCTTACTTTATAATCTCTCCTCACTTCAGGCTGAAGCAAATAAACGATACAAATTTTCACCAAAGAAGACTCTGGATGTGCTGCAAAAACTTTATCAAAAAGGAAATGTATCCTATCCACGCTCTGACTCGCGGCATGTAACGAAAGAAGAAGCAAATACATTTCCAGATATCCTTACGAAATTAAGTCATATCAATGGTTATGATAAATTCTTCCCACTGCCTGTGGAATCAATTGCTGATAACAAGCGATATGTAAATGAAAAAAAGGTTACAGATCACTATGCCATAATTCCTACTGAACAAATTCCAAATGTTGAAAGATTGGATCCAGATGAAAAGAAATTATATGACCTCATTGTCACAAGTTTAATTGCAGCGCATTATCCGAAAGCCATTGCTGAATATACGACGGTGACAACTTTAGTAGATGGACGAGCGGTTTTCCAATCGAAGGGAAAGGTCCAAATCGACGAAGGCTGGCGAAAGGTAATCAACCAAAAGGAAAAAGAGGAAGAACCGGCATTGCCGAAAGTTTCAAAAGGGGAACAAGGCCGTACGACAAAGGTCGATGTAAAAGAGAGCCAGACACAGCCTCCAAAGCGCTATACCGAAGGTCAGTTAATCACGTTAATGAAGACTGCCGGCAAGCATATCGAAGACAAGGAAATGGAAAAAATATTATCTAAGACAGAGGGTCTTGGTACAGAGGCGACAAGAGCAGGAATTATTACCATGCTGAAGGACCGAAAATATATTGATGTAACCAAGAACCTAGTTTATGCAACCTCAAAAGCTAGAATATTGATAGAAGCGATTGGTGAGGAAATTCTTGCTTCCCCAGAAATGACGGCAAAATGGGAGCAGAAATTAAAGGAAATTTCAGAGGGCTCTGCATCTCCAAAGAATTTCATGGAACAAACCAATAAAATGGTCTACCATCTGATATCTTCTGGAGTGGGACATTCTGCAAATTGGGTATTTTCAGAAGATGTTCGTGAAAATTTCACTCCAAGTAAGAAGATGACAAAGGGTAAAGGCGGTACGAAGTTGGGTAATTGTAAAAAATGTGATGGCTCGATTGTCGATAAAGGAAGCTTTTACGGTTGTTCGAACTATCAAAAAAACCAATGTAATTTCACAATATCCAAAAAGATACTTGGAAAAAACATTACCCAGAAGAATATTAAACTCCTTTTAACTGATGGGAAAACGGAGTTGATTGAAGGTTTTACGAATAAGGATAAAACATTTAATGCAAGGCTTTTTCTAGATGAACAGGAGAAAAGGGTAAAGTTTTTATTTGAAGAACAAAGTTCCAAAAGTGTGACAAAGTGATAATTCAACTTGTCACTATTTTTTTTCTATAGTAAACTTTTAAGAGAGTAATTTTTTGGAGGTTCGGGATGCCAACACCTAGTATGGAAGATTATATTGAACAAATATATATGTTAATTGAAGAAAAAGGGTATGCCCGTGTTTCAGATATAGCAGAGGCACTATCTGTTCATCCCTCCTCAGTAACAAAAATGGTACAAAAGCTCGATAAAGATGAGTACTTAGTTTATGAAAAATACAGGGGCTTCAGTTTAACCACAAAAGGGAATAAGATTGGGAAACGCCTTGTATTTAGACATGATTTACTTGAACAATTCTTAAAAATCATCGGAGTAAAAGATGAAAATATCTATAATGATGTCGAAGGAATCGAGCACCACTTAAGTTGGGATTCGATTGAAAGAATCGTTGACCTCGTTCAATTTTTCCAAGAAGATGAAACGAGAATAGAGGCATTAAAAGAAATACAAAAACAAAACGAAACTGATTAAATGTAAAGCACCTGGCCGCCAGCCAGGTGTTTTTTTAGAATAAATCAGGATAGTGGTCAAAGGATTGTTCCAGTTCAGGGCTTAAAACAAGATTACCATCGTAATCCTCAATTGCTTGAACGCCTTTGATTGCACCGTTTGTAGCTTCCATTAATGCTTTTTGATAGGAAATAATCCGTCCTCCGGATGTGACAAAGCTGATAATCTCTCCAAAATGGTTCCGATGCAGTGCTACGACTGTTTCCACAACGTTTCCCCCCCTTTGCTCTGTATTCTTTCTATAATTTTAAAAAAATAAACAAATAGATTATACAAAGGCTTTAAGACAAAAGAAAAAGAAGCATCGGTCTATCCCGATGCTTCTTTTCTTAATCCCAATTAAATGGTGTTTCCTGATAGACATAATAGTTGAGCCAATTTGAGAAGAACAAGTGTCCATGAGAGCGCCAGCGATTGATTGGCGGCTGCGTTGGATCATTGTTTGGAAAGTAATTTTCCGGAATATGGATTTCAAGTCCTCGTTCCATATCTCGATTGTATTCCTGAGCTAAGGAATCAGACTCGTATTCCAAATGTCCGGTTATCATTACATGCTTTCGATCACGGGAGGCAATGAGCAAGGCCCCCGCTTCCTCTGATGCTGCTAATAGCGTCAGTTCAGGGTTCTCATGAATCTCACCAATCGATACATCTGTATATCGAGAATGGGGAGCATAAAAATGATCATCAAAACCACGCAGAAGGAAATCATTTTGCTCGAAAATTTGATGCTCATAGATTCCTGAACATTTACGAGATAGTTCAAACTTATCAATTCCATAATGATAAAATAGTGCGGCTTGTGCTCCCCAGCAAATATGGAGAGTAGAAGTGACATTGGTTTTGGTCCAGTCCATAATCTCGGTGAGTTCCTGCCAATACTTTACTTGCTCAAACTCCATTAGTTCAACAGGAGCACCAGTAATAATCATGCCATCATATTTTTGGTTTTTGACCTCTGAAAAGGTGGTATAGAATTGTTCAAGATGTTGTTTGCTCGTGTTTGTAGATTCATAAGAATTGGTTTTTAAAAACTTTACATTTACCTGCAGCGGGCTGTTTCCCAAAAGCCTTAGGAGCTGCGTCTCTGCCTTTTCTTTCTCGGGCATTAAATTTAATATTAGCAGTTTTAATGGCCGAATGTCCTGACGAATTGCTCGTTCGTCGTCCATGACAAAGATATTCTCATGTTCAAGGATTTCTCTAGCTGGCAGCAGCTTTGGAATGTTAATAGGCAAGGTGAACTCCCCCTTTATTTCTTATCAAGTTAAGTTAAGTATATAGTATATTTTTAAAATTCGGTCATTAACATTATAAACATTATCTTAAATTCAGAAAAGGATAATTTTTTGTGAAAAATATTACACGAAATAAATCAGCGATTTGATACAATGAAAGAGTTAATAATTCTATGCGAATGCGGGGGATCATTTTAGCAAATGAAAACATCAGTTAAGTCCGACATTGAAATTGCACAAGAATCAACCATGAAACCTATTGTGGAGATTGCCAAAACAATTGGTTTAACGGAAGATGACCTCGAACTTTTTGGAAAATATAAAGCGAAAATTTCGTATGAAGCACTCTCGAAAATTGAATCAAATAATAATGGGAAAATCATTCTTGTTACTTCTATCAATCCAACACCTGCAGGTGAAGGTAAATCTACGGTTACAGTTGGTCTAGGTGACGCATTTGGGCGTATAGGTAAGAAAGCCATCATTGCTATTAGGGAGCCTTCTTTAGGACCGACAATGGGAATCAAAGGCGGGGCTGCTGGTGGCGGCTATTCACAGGTATTGCCGATGGAAGAAATTAATTTACATTTTACTGGTGACTTGCATGCGATAACTACCGCAAATAATGCTTTGGCCGCATTACTCGACAATCATATTCAACAAGGAAATGAACTTAAAATTGACCAGCGCCGTATTGTCTGGAAACGTGCAGTTGATTTAAATGATCGTGCATTAAGAAAGGTCATTATCGGGCTAGGCGGACCTCTGCAAGGAGTACCGCGTGAAGATGGCTTTGATATAACCGTTGCCTCGGAAATTATGGCTGTTCTTTGTTTGGCTTCAGACTTGAAGGATCTAAAATTACGATTAGCGCGAATGGTTGTTGCCTATAATGACAAGAAAGAACCTGTAACGGTTGGGGATCTTGGAGTTGAAGGTGCACTGACATTATTGTTAAAGGATGCGGTGAAACCGAATCTCGTACAAACCATTGAACATACACCTGCACTCGTGCATGGCGGGCCATTCGCTAATATTGCTCATGGCTGCAATAGTGTAATTGCTACTCGCGCCGCAGCAAAATTAGGAGATTATGTAATCACGGAAGGCGGCTTTGGAGCTGATTTAGGAGCGGAAAAGTTTTTACATATTAAAGCAAGAAGTGCGGGTATTAAGCCGGAAGCAGTGGTAATTGTTGCAACCATCCGGGCCTTAAAAATGCATGGCGGGGTAGCAAAAGCTGATTTGGCGAAGGAAAACATCGCATCGTTAACGCTTGGCTTTGCGAATCTGCAAAAACATATTGAGACCATTAAAAGCTTTGGTCTACCAGTGGTCGTAGCGATTAATAAATTCATTACCGATACCGAATTAGAAGTGCAAACACTTCTTGAATGGTGTAAACGGGAAGCTGTACCTGTTGCCTTAACAGAGGTTTGGGAAAAGGGCGGTGCAGGTGGAATTGAGCTTGCCGAAGCCCTTCTATCTGTAATTGAAAAAGAAGAAAATAAGTTTCATCCTCTATACGACTTATCTGATTCACTCGAATCAAAAGTAAGAACGATTGTTCAAAAGGTTTATGGCGGTAGGGATGTAGAATTCTCCTCAAAAGCGAAAAAACAGCTTGAGGATTATGAAAAATTCGGATGGTCTAATTTAGCGATTTGTATGGCTAAGTCACAATATTCCTTGTCTGATGATCCAACGAAACTCGGGAGACCTACTGACTTTACGGTGAATGTCAGGGAGTTCAAACCATCGATTGGTGCTGGTTTCATCGTAGCTCTAACGGGAGAAGTTATGACCATGCCAGGACTGCCGAAGAAACCTGCAGCCTTAAATATGGACGTAGACGAAAATGGCAAGGCACAAGGTTTGTTTTAACACATTGAGGTGAGTTGAATGTTTGATCCCACTGCTTTTGATAATATGAAGGTCGTTATTGAAGGTGCAATTTACGATTTAGATTTAGCCGGTGAAATTGTTGTCATTGATCGTAACGATCAGATGAATATGGCGAAAATGTCGCGGAGCTTTGATATGCACTTTCAATTACCTGATGCAAAAGGAAATATTGTTACTGCTAAAATGGAACTAAAAGCAGATATGATTAACCTTGCTGCTGAGCTTTTATCTGATGTGCTTTCACAGAAACATTCAGGATGTAAATTAAGACTTCAATTTTTTCATAAGGACATTACCGATGAAAAACAATTAAAGGAAATTAATTGGATCCTTACTGAAATTTGGGGAGTAACAAGAGATATTTGTCAATCTGTTTCGATTACTCCTTCAAAAGCACTGATTACGAATACGATTTCAATTGAATTTGACAGACTCATCGGTGAAGATCAAATGAATGATTTGGTCGAATTGCTTGATTTTATGGTCACAACCATTCAGCACCTGCAATCATACCTTCGTGAAATCAGTCAATAATCTCTAAAAACCAGCTAATTAATCTTAGCTGGTTTTTTATTGTATAAATTATTTACAATATTTAGATTTCAAGGTACGATTATTTTAACTAGATATTAAGACCTCATACCAATAATAAGGGGAGATTACATTGGTTAAAACGGCATGGGTAACTGACAGTACCGCTTTTTTAGATAACGAATTAAAAAATCATCCTGATTTGTATACAATACCATTAACGATATTACTAGATGGCGAGGAATTTGCTGACGGAATTGATTTAACAGCAGCAGAGCTATATGCCAGATTGAAGGATCTTAAGTCTCCGCCTAAAACTTCACAGCCAGCAGTCGGGATTTTTAAACAATTATACGAGGAACTTTCTAAGGACTATGATCGGATAGTAGCAGTTCTTATATCCGGAAAATTAAGTGGGACGGTTTCTTCAAGTGAACAGGCTGCTAAGCTTGTAGATATTCCAGTGACAACCTTTGATTCCAATATCCTAACTGCCCCAATGACTGCTTTATTAAAAAAGGGAATTGAACTAGTGGAGGCAGGCAGCAGTATTGAATCTGTAATCGACCAATTAGAAACATTAAAGACTACAAATGAGACGTATGTTCTAATTGGAAGCTTAGAGCAGCTTCACCGCAGCGGCAGGATGTCTGGCCTACAGTTCTTTTTAGGCAGTATGCTAAACGTCAAACCAATCATTTCAATTGAAGATGGTGCCCTTAATACAAAGGAAAAAGTAAGAAGTGATAAGAAGGCAAAGGAAAAGATTCTTGGTTACCTTAAGTCCTCTTATGAAAAATATAACTTTAAGGAAGTTTATATTCTTTATGGGTTACACCAGGAGCATGCTAATGAATGGAAAGAGGAAATAGAAAAATTATATTCTGAGTTGAAGGTGATTTGCTGCCCGCTTGGCGCTGTTATTGGTGTTCACGCCGGCGAAAACACACTTGGCATTAGCTGGCATAATGGACTGAAATAACTTTATCCCCTAGTGCACATACTAAAATGGCAGTTCATTTTTATGAGGGGGTAATCACCATTAGTAAGCAAGGAAGACAAAATTCAAATATGACACGTGAGCAAATTGAAAAACAAGATCAGAAAAATGACGTTGAACTAGGCAGCGAGTTTACAATTGGCAACACAAAATCGCAAAGCCAGAAAAAAAGCGGCCGTCAAGCCAACAAAAAATAACTCCGAATTCTTTCGGGGTTATTTTTTATGCGTTTTTCATGGTAAAATAGCAGGGGTAAAGGAAGGTGTCTAAATGAACGAACAAATTATCGAACAAACGGTAACCTATGTCCGGAATGAACTAGGGGAAGACGCAACAGGGCATGATTGGTATCATGTTGACCGTGTGAGACGGGCAGCTTTACATATATGTGATCAAGAGCAAGCAGGTGACCCATTTATTATTGAGATGGCGGCCCTTTTGCACGATATACCTGACGAAAAGCTAAATGATAGTGCTGAAGCAGGACGAAATAAACTGGATTTATTTTTTCAAAGTATTAAGCTTCCAAATGATGTACAGAACGCTATTGTTCAAATTATTGAAAGTATTTCATATAAAGGTGGAAGAAAAACGGAGCTAACTAGCGTTGAGGCAAAAATCGTTCAGGATGCGGACCGATTAGACGCCATAGGAGCGATTGGGATTGCAAGGACTTTTGCTTATGGCGGTAAAAAAGGACAACCCATTTACGATCCAGCTGTAAATGTTCGGGAAGAAATGAGTCTAGAAGAATACCGAAAAGGAAAATCTACCAGTATTCATCATTTTTATGAAAAATTATTAAAATTGAAGGACTTACTGAATACAGATACAGCAAAGAAGATGGCAGAAAAGCGTCATCAAATGATGGAGCAATTTTTAGAACAATTTTATCTAGAATGGGATGGTCAAGGCCGATGAAAATGCTCACAGTAGAAAATGTTACGAAAACGTATGGAGAAAAGCAGCTCTTTAACAATATTTCCATTACGATTGGTGAAAAAGAGCGAGTCGGCTTAATTGGAATTAATGGAACAGGAAAATCCTCTCTTTTAAAAATTATTGCTGGCCTGGATCAGCCTGATGATGGCAAAATCATCACTGGCAAGGATTACAGTATTGCATTTTTGGACCAGCAGCCAGATTTAGATTCAGACAAAACGGTTCTGGAACAGGTCTTTCATGGAGAGGCACCTATACTTAGGTTAATGCGTGAATACGAAAAGACTCTTTTGTTATTAAATGGAGCTCCAAATGATACGAAAATTCAAGAGGATTTATTCCAGCTGCAAAAGCAAATGGATGCTCTGAATGCTTGGGATGCAAGTACAAATGCCAAGTCAATCTTAATGAAACTCGGAATCGATGATTTTACAAAGAAAATTGGTGAGCTTTCTGGGGGACAAAAGAAACGGGTCGCCTTAGCGCAAGTACTGATAGCTGAGCCAGATTTACTGATACTAGACGAGCCTACCAACCACCTAGACTTTGACTCTGTTAAGTGGCTGGAGGATTACTTGAGCAGATATAACGGATCTATCCTGCTTGTCACACATGATCGTTACTTTTTAGACCGAGTGGCAAACAGAATGTTCGAACTAGATGGCGGCAATCTTTATAGCTATAAAGGAAATTATGCTGCATTTTTAGAAGCAAAAGCTATCCGTGAAGAAAATGAGGCAGCAACCTTTGAAAAAAGGCAGAATCTTTTTAGACGTGAGCTTGAGTGGATGAGACGTGGTGCCAAGGCACGTACAACGAAGCAAAAAGCACGGATTCAGCGTTTTGATGAACTTGAAGACAAGCTCTCTGGCGGGAAGCCAACGGGGGAAAAGGTTGATATCTCGTTAAATGGAAGCAGACTTGGGAAACAGGTTTTTGAACTCAAGGATGCATCTAAAGCTTACGGGGCAAAAACAATCCTAAATCACTTTGATTTACTTGTAAAACCTGGTGATCGCCTTGGGATTATCGGCAGAAACGGAACAGGAAAGTCGACATTATTAAATGTTCTGGCCAAAAAGCTCCCGCTCGATGAAGGTGAATTTATCATGGGACAGACAGTGAAGATTGCTTATTATACACAGGAAAACGAAGATATGGATGAAAACAAGCGGATGATTGAATACATTAAAGAAACCGCAGAGGTGATTGAGACATCAGATGGGAAAACACTATCTGCCGCACTCATGCTCGAACGTTTTCTCTTCCCGCCATTCTCCCATGGAACACCAATCCGCAAATTGTCTGGCGGTGAAAAGCGCCGTTTATACTTACTTAAACTATTAATGACAGCACCTAATGTCCTTTTGCTGGACGAGCCGACAAATGATCTTGATACACAAACATTGACGGTTTTGGAGGATTACCTGGAAGAATTCCCAGGTGTTGTGATTACCGTATCCCATGATCGATATTTCCTTGATAAAGTGGTCGATCAGCTGCTTGTTTTGCGTGGAGAAGGCAGGGTTGATTCTTTCTATGGAAATTACAGTGATTACCTAGAAAAGGAATCAGCTGTAGAAGTGAAAAAGAATGTTGCGAGCTCAGCTCCACCTGCTAAAGCTCCTGAAAAGGAAAAGAAGAAAAGAATGACCTTTAAAGAGAAAAAAGAGTGGGAAGAAATTGATAATTTGATTGAGAAAACGGAATCTCGTCTTGAGGAAATCGCCGAAGAAATGGGTAACACCGGCAGTGACTTCACAAAAGCACAGGAATTAATGAAATTGGAATCAGAATTAAACGAAAAGCTCGAGTATTTAATGGAAAGATGGGAATATCTAGCTGAATTGGCTGAAAGTGAGTAGAAAAGTGCGTCGATGACGTACTTTTTTTTTCGTTGAAGTTTATATCTGCGTTATTTAGGAAATATTGCGATAAATGAAATATATCAGCGTTGCAGCATATACGAGATCAATTTCTAGAATGAAATATAACCATTATGTTAAACTTGTATAAGAGAAACGAAAGAATTAGGTGATCTTCATGAAAATTAAGGCAATCGAACCAACTCCAAGCCCAAACACAATGAAAATAATTCTAGATCAAGAACTGCCAATGGGGAAGAGCCATAATTATAAAAAAGAAACTGCTGCCGAAGCACCAGCCATTATCCAAAATATCCTTCAAATTGAGGGGATTAAAGGTGTTTATCATGTAGCTGATTTCTTAGCGGTTGAAAGAAATGCGAAGTTTGACTGGAAGGATATATTGCCGCAAGTCCGACGGGCGTTTGGAGAAACCGCAGAACTAGCAGCTGAGTCCCAAAACAAACCAAACGAACACTTTGGTGAAATCAAGGTTGATATCCAAATGTTTAAGGACATCCCTCTTCAAGTGAAACTGACAGATGGAACAACAGAGAAAAGATTTGGAATGCCAGAATACTTTTTAAAAGCAAGAGAACGTGCACAGCTTCCAGACGAAAATTATATCCTGCTTCGCCGGTGGGATAATCAAGGTGTTCGCTATGGTGAATTTGACCAAATTGGTCAGGAAGTAGTCGAAGAATTAATTGCGGCTTATCCGACACAGCGGCTTGAGGACCTAGTTGCTAAAGCCCAAATAAAGGATTCTTCAACCAAACAGAAACCAATAAGAGAACGTAAAAAAGTTACCTTAGAGTCTTTAGACAATCTCGATTGGCAGATTCGCTATCAGCTTCTTGAACAAATGGATGACCCTGAACTAGAGGACTTACCTGTATTAGAAAAAGCGTTAGCAGATGAAAAGCCATCCATCAGGAGGCTTGCGACCGTTTACCTAGGTATGATCAAAGACCAAAGTGTCCTACCGTATTTATATAAAGCACTAAAAGATAAGACTGTTACAGTTCGCAGGACTGCTGGAGATTGCTTATCAGACCTTGGTTTCTCGGAGGCAAGTGAAGAGATGACCAAAGCACTTCAAGATTCAAGCAAATTAGTTCGTTGGCGGGCTGCGATGTTTTTGTATGAAGTGGGCGATGAAAGCTCAATACCAGCCTTGAAGGCAGCTGAAAATGATCCTGAATTTGAGGTCAGCATGCAAATTAAAATGGCAATCGAAAGAATCGAAGGCGGCGAAGCGGCAAAAGGTTCAGTATGGAAGCAAATGACGGAAGCACGGAAAGCAGACAACTAAATTGCACATAACAAATGAGATATAGTAAACTGCAAATATAGAAAGTGAGGTTTTTATAATGTCAATGGCCTATGAAGAGTACATGAGACAAATGGTTTTACCGATGCGTGAGGAGTTAACAAGAACAGGATTTCAAGAACTCACAACAGCTGAAGAAGTAGAAAACTATATGGAAAATGCAAGTGGTACCACACTAGTAGTTGTAAATTCAGTATGTGGATGTGCAGCTGGACTTGCACGACCTGCAGCAACTCAAGCGGTATTAACTAGCGATAAAAAACCAGAACATCTGGTAACTGTTTTTGCCGGACAGGATAAAGAAGCAACAGCAAAAATGCGCGAGTATTTCGAGGGAATTGAGCCTTCCTCTCCATCAATGGCATTGTTGAAAGGGAATAAAGTAGTTCACTTTATACCTCGTCATGATATTGAAGGCATGCCAATGGAATCTATTATGGATAATTTAAAGGCTGCGTTTGAAGCCAATTGCTAAAAGAAAAGGATGTCATTTGACATCCTATTTTTTTTGAGGTTTTTAAGGTTCTGAAAAAATTTCTATTATTCGAAAGGGAATGATTTTTCCATTTTACCTTCAAAAGAGGTATAATCATTTGTAAGAGTCAAAAAATTTCGGAAAAATTAGTTGAATTCTTCCAGGTACAAAGGGGAATAGAGATGAATAAATGGATTCGTAAATCGGTTGTCGTACTAGTTTCACTTTTAACATTTGGTCTAATTACACCTACTCAATTAATAAATAACGTAAATGCTGAGAAACCTAATGAGAGAGATACCTTTGAATCAATATCATCGCTGCAGACTAGCTATTTTGAAGAATCGCGTGTAGATAAAGAAGAGATTTTAAAGGAGTTACTTAAACAAGCGGAGCAGCAGTCCTATCAAAAATTTGGTACTCGAATTAAACCTGTAATAGAGAATGAATTTAGGGAAATCATTTTGCCAAATATTGAAAAAGCCTTACAGGAAACAGCAGCACAGTTTCCAACTGAGGATTTAATAAACTTAGCTATTACTGAGTCTCCGGGCAAAGGGCAGTCTGAAAAGATTTTCAACATCAAAAACAGTGATTCAAACAGCGATGTTCTTCGGTTTCATGTTAGAAGAGATAACCCGCCGCAAGCAGGTTACTGGTTTAACTTTCATTACCATACCTATCATGACGGGTTCCAAAGCCATCATGAGCTAGGGTCAATCTATTGGGATAAAAATACACCGCCGAAATGGATGAGTTAATGATTTGCGTAATACTATGAAAAAGTTTTATTATAATTGTGAAACCTTTTCTAGAGAATCTCGTATATAGACTATTACCTAAAATGGAGGAATGAAAAAATGGCAATTAGTTTATCAAAAGGACAAAAAGTAGACTTAACAAAAACAAATCCTGGGTTAACAAATGTAGTAGTAGGATTAGGCTGGGATACGAATAAATATGATGGCGGTAATGATTTCGATCTAGATTCATCCGTTTTCTTATTAGGTGAAAATGGTAAAGTTACAAACGAGACAGACTTTGTGTTCTACAATAATCCAAAAGGTGCTAATGGAGCAGTTGTACATAATGGAGATAACAGAACAGGTGAAGGTGACGGGGATGATGAGCAAGTAAATATCAATTTAACTGCAATCCCAGCTAACATTCAACGTGTAACATTTACTATTACTATTCATGACGCAGCTGCTAGAAACCAAAACTTTGGTCAGGTATCCAATGCATATGCACGTATTTTCAATGAAGCAAATGGTGAAGAATTGATTCGTTATGATTTAGGAGAAGATTTCTCTATCGAAACAGCTGTTGTAGTTGGTGAATTATACCGTCATAACGGCGAATGGAAGTTTAGTGCAATTGGCAGCGGTTATCAAGGCGGCCTTGCAGCACTTGCTACAGACTTTGGATTATCAGTAGGATAACAACTAGAATAAGGACCCAGCACTTGCTGGGTCTTTTACAAAAAACATATAACATCCGGGAGGAATTTTTTTTATGTCTGTTTTGCAAGGAATTTTAGATACGTATGCACAATTCTTTAACTGGGAAATGTGGGGAGAAGTTTTAACAGACCCTGTTTCTTGGGGCTTGATTGGAACACTCGTTATCCTAGAAGGACTACTTTCTGCGGATAACGCACTTGTTCTAGCTGTAATGGTAAAACACTTACCACCGGATCAACGTAAAAAAGCACTTTTTTATGGATTATTAGGAGCGTATGTGTTCCGTTTTATTGCAATTGGCGTTGGGGTATTCTTAATTAAACTTTGGTGGGTAAAGATTATAGGTGCAGCGTATCTTGCATGGTTATCTATTAAATATTTTATGGATAAACGAAAAGCAGCTCAGAGTGAAGAGGAAGAAGCACATGGAATGAACCAAACCGGACTCCTTATCCGTCTGTTTGGAACGTTCTGGGGAACAGTAGTTGCTGTTGAAATAATGGATATTGCTTTTTCTGTTGACAGTGTTCTAGCTGCCTTTGGTGTTAGTGAACAGATTTGGGTGTTGTTAGTCGGCGGTATGCTTGGGGTATTAATGATGCGTGGTATTGCTGGAGTTTTCTTGAAATTAATTGACCGCATTCCTGAGCTTGAGACAGCTGCTTATGTTTTAATTCTGTTAATAGCAGCAAAAATGCTTGTCGCTGTTTTCGATATTCATGTTCCACATGCGGCCTTCTTTATTATTATATTAGTTACATTCGGTGCCACTTTCGTTATTCACTACATGAACAAAAAGAAAGAAGTCGGCAAAGAATCATAATTATCAACGTAAGACATAAAATGGGGAACAGACGAAAGTCAGTCCCCATTCTTTTTTATTAAAGGAGTCATTTAGAATGAAGTATTTTACTTATTTTTATGAAAATGAGCTAAAGGCATTGTTTTTTCAAACGCCAAAGGACTTTAACAAGTACAGTGATCGAGAGCTTTTATCCTATGGTTTAGGTGCAACGCTATATATGCCAGCAACTCGTCCAAACATTCATCAAGACCTCCTCTCAAAAAAGCATGAAGGACTAACTTCGCTCGTGATTGACCTAGAGGATGCCGTTGGTGATATTGAAGTTGAAAAAGCGGAAGTACTGCTAGTAGAGGAATTGCTTAAGCTATATGGTGAAATCAACAAAAACTATTTAACGATTGACGACCTGCCGCTCATGTTTATCCGGATTCGGAATATAGAGCAGCTTAGAAGAATCAAAGAACAATTAGGGAATGCCATTGAACTGTTAACAGGTGTGGTTTTACCGAAATTTAATGCGGAATCTGGTAAAGCTTTATTAGCTGAGATTGTGAAAATACATACAGAATACAAGCCTTTTTACGCCATGCCTATACTTGAAAGTGATAGAATTATACAAAAAGAAACAAGAATGACTGAACTAATGGATATTAAACATCTCTTGGATCAGTATAAGAATAATATTTTGAATGTTCGAATTGGGGCTACGGATTTCTGCGGGTTATATGGCATTCGCAGAAGTGTAGATACCACGGTTTACGAGATTGCTGTTTTACGAGATTGCATTGCCGATATCATTAATGTTTTTCAACGATCAGAGAGCCCCTATGTGATTTCAGGACCGGTCTGGGAGTATTTCTCCTCAAAACCAAGAATGTTAAAGCCTCAGCTGAGGCAAACGCCTTTTCGTGAACGTTATGGTGATGAAGGCTTGAAATGGCGGGCTGAACTAATTGATCAAA
Source organism: Neobacillus niacini (assembly GCF_023715415.1). Taxonomy (GTDB): domain Bacteria; phylum Bacillota; class Bacilli; order Bacillales; family Cytobacillaceae; genus Neobacillus; species Neobacillus niacini_C. The sequence continues at coordinate 227,244 of NZ_JAMBOB010000006.1, read as the reverse complement.
ATTTGGACGGTCTTATTAGAGAGGTATTAATGGACATTGCCAATGGGTTAACGGGAAAAACAATCATCCATCCTACCCATATTAAAGCAGTCCAGGCCCTTAATGTTGTAACGTACGAGGAATACATCGATGCATGTTCAATTGTTGAAGCAGCAAACGGTGAAATTGGTGTAAAAAAGAGTGATTTTTCCAATAAAATGAATGAAATTAAGCCCCATTTATTTTGGGCAAAAAAAATTCTATTAAAATCTCAGCTTTATGGGGTGCTGCATGAAGGATACACAAATATCGACCTTATCAAAAAAGACGTATACGTATACAATTCTTGACGCAATTAATGTAGACATTGAAGTTACTGAAAATCCATATCAGTTACCTCTTGAAGAACTGTTTACTATGGCCGCAAGAATTAATAAAAAACGTTCGTTTTTATTTGTCAGTAAAGTACTTGGGAAGCATTTACCCATTCATCCCCAAAAAGGTCTGTTAACAGCCTCATTACTTGCAGCAAGATATGCTGAAAATGTAAAAGGTTTGAATGGTCAGGTTACAAAAGATTTAATCGGAGCTTTTATTCAAAAAGAAACACAGTTTCAAAGTGTGGCTTTTATCCCCAAGTCTGTTAACCCGGTTGTTATCGGATTTGCTGAGACTGCGACCGCTCTTGGGCACGCTTTTTTTGATTGCTTTCTGGGTGCAGAGTTTTTCCACACGACGCGAGAAGAGATTAGTAGTTTAACACCTAGTATAACCTTTGAAGAAGAGCATTCTCACGCTACCTCGCATCGCTGTTATATTCCGCTCGACATGATTAATAATGAACGGGAAATTATTTTAGTAGATGATGAAATGACAACGGGAAAAACAGCCATCAATATTATTCAATCCATCCATGCTCAGTTTCCAAGGAAGGAATACAGTGTTGTATCGATTTTGGATTGGCGTTCAGAGGAAAACAAACAACAGTTTGCCCAACTAGAAAAAACACTTGGGATAAGCATTAACATTGTTAGTTTGATGAGTGGTAATGTTCATGTAGAAGCAATTGGTCAGCTTCAAGAACAAGAGAAGCCACATACATATCAAGAAATTGGACCATGTATTGAAAGAGTATCATTATCTGATTTCTTTGATAAAGCATGCTCCACGATTAATAATTCAACTTCTCTTATCAAAGAAACAGGTCGCTTCGGGACCGATAGCCACGATAATAAAGTACTTCATAAGAAAATAAGTGCTGCAGCTGCTGTGTTAAGACAACACAGGACGGGAGCGAAGACTCTTTGTTTAGGTACCGGAGAATTTATGTATATTCCAATGAAATTGGCTGCGGAAATGGGCAATAATGTCTTTTATCAATCAAGTACGAGAAGTCCTATCTATATTCAAGATATAGTTGACTATGGTGCAAGACATGGAATCAGTTTTCCTAATCCAGAGGACTTGGATATTGCTCATTTTGTTTACAATATTCCGCCTGGAGAATATGATGAATTATTTGTTTTTTTAGAGAGAGAAGTACCTGCAGAAAACCTTAAGCCATTAGTAAAACAAGTAGAAAAATTACAGATAAAGTCGATTAAAATCGTCTTTTTCTCGCATGCAAGGGGTGAAACGAATGTCAATCATAACCAATCAGCCTGCGAAAATGGGAAGCTATTCTGAGGAAGATGTTCTTTTTCTATTAAAGGATTTAAGTGATATTGAACTGGAAGATTCGACCGCAAATCGGGAATTGAGAGTTCAATCTGGTCAGCATTATAGTGAGTCACTCCCGATTGAATACCAGCCGCCAAAGGAATATGTAGATTTGTTTTGGAATACCACCAGTGAATATAAAACGAAGGTGGCCTTATGCGTTGGGATTGTTGCAGAGCAAATCTATCGTCTTAAGGGGAGCCAAGCCATTCTTGTATCCTTAGCTAGAGCAGGAACGCCAGTTGGGATTCTGATAAAAAGATATATTCGTTTACGGTATGGTGTCTCTTTACCACATTATAGTATTTCTATTATCCGTGACAGAGGAATAGATGAAAATGCGCTCCATTATATCCTCGCTAAACATCCTGAAGGCAAAATTCAATTTGTGGATGGCTGGACAGGAAAAGGAGCCATTTCGATTGAACTTACAAAAGCATGCCAGGAGTTTGAAGAAAAGTATCAAATTAGACTGGATGATAAACTTGCCGTCATTGCCGATCCAGGTTATTGTACTTCGCTTTTTGGCACGCGAGAGGACTTTTTGATTCCGAGTGCTTGTTTAAATTCGACCGTCTCAGGACTTGTAAGCCGGACTGTATTAAATTCTCACTATATTGGTGAATCTGATTTTCACGGCGCTAAATATTACCGGGAGCTTCTATCCAGTGATGTCTCCAATAAATATATCGAGTTGATTGCAGCTGAATTTCCAGCCATTATGGACAAGGCGGAGAAAGCCGCAATAAAAAGGGTAAAAGAAGAGATTAAAACTGAATATTTAGGTATGCAGGATGTTAAAAACATTCAGGCAGAATTTGAGATTGATAGTACGAATTTAATAAAACCAGGAGTCGGGGAGACCACACGTGTCCTTCTCCGAAGAGTCCCTTGGAAAATCCTCATGCGCGATCCTTCTAGCCCATTTGTGAAACATATCCTCATGCTGGCAGAAGAAAAGGACGTAGAGGTCATTGCCTATCCGCAAATGAATTATTTATGTATGGGCTTAATTAAATCGGTTAAGGGGACTAGCAAATGATAACAGCATCAGATCTTGATCGAACACTCATGTATTCCAATCGGGCACTCGAAGAATTCGGTATCCCGGAGAATATCGTATTGAAGCCGGTTGAATTCCATAAAGGATCCTGGACTGGATATATGACGGAAGCTGCTTTTTCGATGTTAAAAGAAGTCAGCTCGCACAGCTTGTTTATACCCGTTACAACACGAACAACGGAACAATTTAAGAGATTTGTGATTTTTGAACAAGAAGTACCCTTGACCTATGCGATTACGACAAATGGAGCTCAGATATTGTATAAAGGCGAACCTTTAAAGGAATGGTCAGATCAATTAATCATTCATTTGAAAAATGGATGTGCACCTGAGGAAGAGTTACTTTCTGCCTTGAGAAATGCTGAAATTATTTTAGATGGGGAAAGAAAGCATGCTGAGAATCTATTTTTTTACTTTATCTTAAATTGTCTTCCGACTCCATCTGAACTGATAGAAATCCGTGAGCTAACAGCGCAATATGGATGGAAAATGAGTCTTCAAGGAAGAAAACTTTATTTTATTCCAACTGCTATAAGCAAGGGGAAGGCACTTGAATATATTTGTAACCGAGAAGGAATGAAAGCAATGGCAGGTGCGGGTGATTCTGTTCTAGATTGGGATTTTCTAAAGAACTGCACCTATCGATTCGTCCCAAGTCATGGAGAACTGCTTAAAGTAATGGGACCAGCTGATATCACGCTGACAAACCAGCTCGGCATTGCTGCAGGGGAAGAGATTCTCAAACGTTTCGGTGAGTGTATTATCACTCAAGCTAACTTTTCTTAATATAAGGATAAAAGAAATAAAAATAGATACCATTGAACACAGCAAAAGAAGCGCAGAAAAATAAAACTGACATACTAACAGTGGCAAGAACGGGAGATAGTAACAGTGTAAAAAGTAAGCATAACCAGAACAAATCGATGATAACGAAGGTTTTGGAGACCATTAATTCCATAATAATATTTAATTCCTCGCTAACATCTTCCATTCTTGGCCGCTTAAATATGAATCTCATGAGGTCACCTACTTTTATGTGAGTACTCCAATAATATGTAAGGACAGGGAAAAAGGTGAAAAATGAGGGAATTACGTATGAGAGTGAAACATTTTATGATTACTTTCGTATAAACAATGAACCAATTATTTAACTGTGATATGATGGTAAAGAATACCCTTACATAATTTTACTGTAATGAATAAAAATCTTTCGCTTATTTGAGGGAAGGGATTATGAATGAACTTACCATACAACCAACTGAATGTCCGACCTGTATCCCTTTCATATGAAAATTGGCTTGATATGCTGAAAACGCCCCTGTCAGAACGTCCTGAATTTTCGATAGACAAGGGAACTATTCAGATTGGGCAAGTACTGGGGAAATTCCTTGGAATTCCGATTGATAGTGATGAGTATTACAATCAGCTTTTTGAGTATGTTTCCTCACCTGACACCCACTTACATCTTTTAAGTGAGGATTCACTAAATAAAAGTATAGATAATCAGCATTTTCAATCGATTCAAAAGGTGTTTAATATCGGTCAGGAACAGAAGCTTTCAATTAATCGGTTCACAGCTTTTCTTGATGGTGAACAGCTGCTGTATAAGTTAAAAATCCCAGCCATACATCGAAAAGTAAGGGAAGCCATGATTGCGACGCTCGAACTTTTTACCCATCGTGAAAAGGACGGTTTGAAAAATCATGAACTAAGAAGGGTTCTAGTCGACGTAATAAAGTGGTCGATGAACCATCTAAATCCTTTATTAGAGGGTATTGACTTGGAAAAGGGAATGCCAAAATTCCTTTGGTACGGCGATATGAAACGAAGTCAGCCTTATTTTGTTTATTATTTAATGAAGCTAGGCTGTGATTTAGTGATTTTCCATCCCGATGGAAGTGATGTGTTAGCAGGCTATCTTGAAGAGGAAATCTTTACACACCATTTTCCAAACAAACAGCAGGCTGAGCCATTCCCAACGGAGAGAAGAAATCGCCAAACCACTGTCGCCTACCGGGCTTCAAGGGAAATTGAGACCATTCTTAATCAGGAGGGCTCTGGGTTATATAAACCTTGGCAGTTACGGGATTACACGCCATCTTCTATTACCTTAAAAACAACCTATGATGAATTGTTTATACTTGGAAGAGAAATCGCAATGGTTCGCCCCGGGTTTGAGGTAGAGGCTGGACAGGTGAAGATACCTTCGCTGTTTGCGAAAATACAGGGTGTAAGCAAAAATCGTAAAGAGTATTGGGATCGAATTCAAAACCTTACAGAATTCGAACATAGCTTATTGATTCGTCAGCTGCCGTTTACATGGTCAAGCTCCAACGATTTTCGCTTCCATTATCGAAATGCGCTTGGAAGGGATGGATTGTTGAATCCTGAAGTGATGATGCAGGCTCATTATTGGCCGTATTCCTTTTTGCCAACAGGTTTACAAAAAGGGATTGCCAATGCGATACGGCGAATTTGTGATAAACCGGGTTTAAAGTCTTTACCAGGGGAAAGCATGGAAGAGGTAAGCATTTATTTATTTAGTCAAGCGATGTTTACACCTAAAGAAATTACCCAATTGATTGAGAAATTTGATTATTCACAGCATGTACCGAAGCTTATTATTTATAACAATGAGTGTCGCGGTATCCTATCAAGATCTGATGCAGCTCTTATTCTTCTTTTAAACCAATTTGGAATTGATATTATTGTGTATAACCCGCCAGGTCATAACGATATTGAAAATTTCCTCCAGGATAGTTTATTTGATACCCACTGGCTAGAGGATGTTGTTTTTGATCTAGAATATAAGGAACCTTTTAAGTTGAAGAAAGGGTTCTTTCAAGGAATCTTAAAAAATTTAAGGGGAGATTAAAAGAATGAATCTACAAAAGAAATCTGCGGACTTAATGACGGCAACCACAGAAGATACACTGAGTGAAGCAAAGATTTCAGACATTAAGCTTGCCCTTCGAAAGGAAAACGAAGTTCAGAATCTGGCGAAGTCGATTGATGAAAGAGACCAAATTAAAATTTTGGAATTCGGCAAAGAGCCTGCCGTTCAAATATCTCGCTTTTCTGATCAAATCTTAAGCAATATGCGGACCACAAAAGTGGAAGATTCAGGTGAGCTTTTGAAACAGCTTACCAAAATTATGGATAGGTTCGACCCGAAGGATTTTCAAAAAACCTCACCTGGATTTTTCGGGAAGCTCTTTAAAAAGGGCGAGAAGATGATTGAAAAGGTCTTCGGCAAATACCAATCGATGGGCTCTGAGATTGATAAGGTATACGTGGAAATTTCCAAGTACCAGCATGAAATGGTCGATTCCACGAAAATGCTCGAGCAAATGTATGAGCAAAACTATCAATATTATATGACCCTTGAAAAATATGTGGTTGCCGGCGAAATCAAGGTAGAAGAACTTAAAAACAATCAATTGCCACAGCTAGAAGCACGTGTTGCCGCAGGTGACCAGATTGCCTCGATGCAATTAGATACATTGAAAAATTCTATTGAGGCCCTAGAGCAGCGAATTTATGACCTTGAAATGGCAAAAATGGTATCTCTGCAGACAGCACCGCAAATCCGATTGCTGCAACGAGGAAATACGAAGCTGATTGGAAAAATTAATTCCGCCTTCGTAACAACAATTCCTATTTTTAAAAATGGTCTTATTCAGGCAGTTGCGGCAAAAAGGCAGAAGCTTGTTGCTGATTCGATGAGTGAGCTTGATCGCCGAACCAACGAGATGCTATTGAAAAATGCGCAAAACATTTCTAAACAAAGCACAGATATTGCAAGGCTCGCCGGTGGTCCAAGCATCAAAATCGAAACCATCGAAGAATCCTGGAACATTATCATCAAAGGTATGCAGGAAACAAGAGCTATTGAAGAAGAAAACAAGCGTCTGCGTGTAGAAGGAACACAGCGCCTAGAACAACTCCAAGATAACTTTAAAAAATTGAAACAACAATATTAATTGTTTAATAAAAGGCTGTGTTAAAGCTAATTGTAATGATTGGAACGGAGGGCACGAGACTCCTGCAGGAGTACGGAGCAGGTGAGACCCCACAGGCGCTAGCGCCGAGGAGGCTCACCGCAACGCCTGCGGAAAGCGAAGTGCCCAGAGTGGAAATCAACAGATATTTTATACACAGCCAATAAAAAATTCTATTATGAGGTGAATGAAATTGGCTATTAGCTTACAAAAAGGTCAAAGAGTAGATTTAACAAAAGGGAATCCAGGATTATCTAAAATCATGGTAGGATTAGGCTGGGACCCAGTTCAAAGCGGTAAAAGCGGAGGCGGCGGTCTCTTCGGCGGATTGTTTGGCGGTGGAGGAGCAGGCGGCGGTGCCAATGTCGACTGTGATGCTTCCGTTATCATGCTTGGTGCTAACGACAAAATTCAAAACAACAATGACGTTATTTACTTCGGTAATCTTAAGAGTAAAGACGGCAGTGTACAACACTCTGGTGACAACCTAACAGGTGACGGAGACGGTGATGACGAACAAGTAATGGTTGACTTAAGCCGTGTTCCACAAAGCGTACAGAAGCTTGTATTCGTTGTTAATATCTATGATTGTGTAAAAAGAAAACAGCACTTCGGCATGATTCGCAATGCCTTTATTCGCGTGGTAAACCCATCGAATAATAACGAATTAATCCGCTACAACTTATCTGATGATTACAATGGTCAAACATCATTAGTGGTTGGAGAAATTTATCGTCACAACACTGAATGGAAGTTCGCAGCAGTTGGAACTGGTACAACTGCAGCAAGCTTAAGTGAAGTAGTTCGTTCTTATAGTTAATATCTTTTAGGAACAAGCCCTGCTTGTTCCTTCCAATAGTTCTAAAGAGGTGATTTAGTTGGCGGGCATCAATTTATCTAAAGGACAAAGAATTGATTTAACAAAAACAAATCCTGGATTGACAAAGGCTGTTATTGGCCTTGGCTGGGATACAAACCGCTATAGTGGCGGAAACGACTTCGACCTTGATGCATCAGCTTTTTTAACAGACGAAAATGGCCGAGTAACACAGGACTTAGATTTTATCTTCTATAATAATCTAGTTCACACGTCTGGCGGAGTCGAGCACACAGGTGATAACCGCACCGGTGAGGGTGACGGGGATGACGAACAAATTCGTATTGATTTCAGTAAGGTTCCTTCGCACGTGCACCGTATTGCGATTGCAGTAACAATTCACGATGCAGACTCCCGGAATCAAAACTTTGGACAGGTTTCCAATGCCTTTGCCCGGTTGTTTGACGAAGAAACCAATCGAGAAATCCTCCGTTTTGATTTAGGCGAGGACTTTTCCGTTGAAACCGCCGTCGTTATCTGTGAGCTATATCGTCACAATGGCGAATGGAAATTCAACGCCATCGGAAGCGGATTTTCAGGGGGATTAGCGTCACTTTGCCGCAATTATGGACTAGAAGTTTAGACTTATGCAGAAAAGCTGCCGAATTGGGCAGCTTTTCTGCATTTATTGGGGAAAATATTATTTTGGTGTTATGAAACTAGGTAACTTCGTAGAATATATCTGCGATAAGTCAGATATATCTGCTTAAAGTGAATTATATCTGCGATAATCAGAATATATCTGCGTTAAATGAAATATATCTGCGATCCCATTTTTACCGAGAACTCACACGGCGGTTTCCTACTAATTACCAATTATTCTACTCATCTACCATGTTATAATTCTAGTATGTGATTAAACTACTAGGAGGATCATAATATGCGAAAATGGGTAGTCTCCTCCGTTATTGCCGGATTATTTATGTCGATGATTACCACCTCTAAAGCTTCGTTTGACAGTATTTCACTAGGTGAGTATCCAAGAAACTCTGAACTCTACCAATTAATTAAAAATGAAAACTCCCTCCAACAACTAAACCAAATAATTATATTACCAAACAGCCTTTTTGATGAAAAAGCAGCAGCCGGAATTATTAATAGAATGGCCAATCTACCTGAAACTCTATTAGAAAAAATAAACAATAAAGACATCACGCTAAAGCTTTTTACTGGGAAATTAACAGATAACCAAACCGCTAGATATTTAGCAGGGAAGATTCCTAGAGGCTATCATTCACAAACAACGTGGGATTCAGTACCGGGAATCGGCGGTTCACAGGTGGTTCTGGTGAAAATAGGGCATAGTGAAAAAGGAAAAGGTCATGGCTCTGTAAACTTAGAATTACACGAGATGGCACATTCAGTTGATAAGCTAGTTTTCGAGAATGTCAGCAAGAATAAAGAATTTCAACTGATTTGGGAGGCGGAGAGAGGAATATTGTTTCCTGGAAACTCTTATTTCATCCTCCATGTAGAAGAATATTTTGCAGAAACATTTGCGATGTACCACTTAAATAATGATACAAATAAACAATTAAAATCAGTTGCACCTCTTACGTATCAATTTATTAGAAAGCTACACTAACCTTTCATGAAAAATGAAGGGCTTTTGTGGTAAAATGAAAAACATATGTAAAACAAGGGGAGTGTCAGTTTTGAAGCAATATTTAGAGCTATGTGAGCATGTTTTGAAAAATGGCCAGCAAAAGGGAGACCGTACTGGAACCGGGACGATTAGTACATTCGGCTATCAAATGAGATTTGATTTAGCAAAAGGCTTTCCATTATTAACAACTAAAAAGCTTCACTTAAAATCAATTATTTATGAGTTGCTTTGGTTTTTAAACGGTGATACCAATGTCACTTATTTACAAGAAAATGGTGTACGAATCTGGAATGAATGGGCGGATGAAAATGGGGAGCTTGGTCCTGTATATGGCCACCAATGGCGTTCCTGGACGGGTGCTGATGGAACGACGGTAGATCAAATTAGTGAGTTAATCCATCAAATAAAAACAAATCCTAATTCACGAAGACTGATTGTAAATGCTTGGAATGTTGCTGAGATTGATAAAATGGCGTTGGCACCATGTCATTGCTTATTTCAATTCTACGTTTCAGATGGTAAATTATCCTGTCAGTTGTATCAACGCTCTGCGGATGTATTTCTTGGCGTACCGTTCAATATTGCCTCTTATGCGTTATTGACAATGATGATTGCACAAGTATGTGATTTGGAGCCGGGAGAATTTATCCACTCGTTTGGTGATGTACATATCTATCAAAATCATATTGAACAAGTCAATTTGCAAATGGGCCGCGAACTTCGCTCATTACCAAAAGTGAAAATTAATCCAAACGTAAAAGATATTTTTTCTTTTGCATTTGAAGATTTTACTTTAGAAGGTTATGATCCACATCCGCATATTAAGGGAGCTGTCTCTGTATGATTTCCTTTATTGTGGCAATGGATGAAAACAGAGTAATCGGCAAGGACAATCAATTGCCTTGGCATTTACCGGAGGATTTAAAGTTCTTCAAGCGGACGACAATGGGTCACCCGATTGCCATGGGCAGGAAAACGCATGAATCCATTGGACGGGCTCTTCCAGGCAGGGAGAATATCGTGATTACCCGGCAGTTGGATTATAAGAGTAATGATGTGACAATCTTCTACTCAATCGAGGATTTTGTTGAATATTGTAGAAATCAAGAAGATGAAATCTTCGTAATTGGCGGGGCTGAAATTTTCAAAGAAACGTTTGAATATGTCGACCGTCTTTATATCACACATATCGAAGAAGAGTTCGAGGGGGATACCTATTTCCCAGAGTTCAATGAACATCAGTGGGAGCTTATCTCCTCTGAAAAGGGAATAAAAGATGAGAAGAATCCTTATAAGTACGAATATAGAATTTATGATCACATTAAAAAAGGCAACCGTTAATCACGCTGGTTAAAGTTGGGTGTCATAAAGAAAGAAGCATCGGTCCGATGCTTCTTTTACTGTTAAAAATATGCGCCGTTTAATTCATAATCAGTAAGTTTATCAAGCATTCCTCTGAATTCATCTGGATGGCAGAAGTCTTCCTCATGGAAATGAGCTTTCACCCATTGAATTAATTCATTGGGGCTATTAAAGTATTCCCCACTTCGGTCGCTCTTGCGAATCATGTATCTTCCGTTATCTTCATCGATAGTGACTTCTACTGGCAGGGCTCCATCAAAACTACTGAGTGAAAATTCCATCTTCATCACATCCATTCATCTAAGTTTCCAATAGTATATGTTCCTATTGATGAAATTATAAACGAATAAACACCTAATTGTCAAAATATTTATACAATTCAACATACCATTTTACATTGACTTCAAGAGCTGTTCTTGGTAAATTGTTAAGAGGAAAAGGTTCATATATAAATGCCAAATATCACAACTAGGTAATATTTCATAAATAATGTGAAATTAATATGAATTATTACGTATATTTAACTCAAAACGGTATATCAATACTATAATCGTAGTAGAAAGATAATTAACTTAAGGGGATGTAAACGCATGTTCTCAAATATTGGAGTACCAGGATTAATTCTTATCTTAACTTTAGCCCTCATCATCTTTGGACCTAAGAAATTACCGGAAATCGGTCGTGCCTTTGGACAAACTTTGAAGGAATTCAAGAAGTCAACTCGTGAATTAACAGACGATGTAATGAAGGATGTCGAAGAGGAAAAACAAAAATTGACTAAATAAGGTGTAAGAATCTTTCTTGCACCTTTTTTTCTTCAAATGTTATTTAAACTATAAAAACGGTGTTAATCTAGTTTTTCAACAGAAGGATTACTTTTCAACCTTTGAAATTGGCAGGGGAAATACATGGAAGATAAAGAATTGCAATTAGTTGATCATTTAGATGAACTGCGTAAACGGATTATTATTTCCGCAGTTGCTTTTGTTGTTTTTTTCATTGTTGGATTCATTTATGTGACCGATATCTACGATTGGATTGTTCGAGATCTTGATGTCAAATTGATTGTACTCGGACCAAGTGATATTATTTGGGTTTATTTTATGATTGCGACGGTTATTGCGATTACGGGTACGATTCCAGTGTTGGCCAGCCAATTATGGATGTTTGTGAAGCCTGCACTCAAACCGATTGAAAGAAAAATTACCTTATCTTATATTCCCGCGTTGTTTATTCTTTTTATTGTTGGAATATCTTTTGGTTATTTCATCATTTTCCCAATGGTGCTCGAGTTTTTAGTCAGTATGGGAGCTGACATGTTTGTAACGAATTTTACAGCAGAACGATATTTCCGGTTTATTATGAATATGACCCTTCCGTTTGGAGTGTTGTTCGAGCTGCCAGCGGTCGTTATGTTCTTAACGTCACTAGGAATTATTAACCCGTTCGTGCTAGCAAAAATTCGTAAGTATGCATATTTCGTCTTAATCCTAATCGCAATAGTGATTACACCTCCGGATTTTATGTCGGATTTTGTAGTAACCTTACCGTTATTACTACTATATGAAATCTCGATTAACTTATCGAAAGTTGTCTACAAGAAGCGAATGAAAAAGCTTCAGGAACAAGAAGAAGAGTTTGCAGAAGCATAATAAAAGAGTAAAAAAGGCCGTCAGAGATTCATTTCTCTGACGGCCTTTTTTTGTGGTTGTACTATAGCAAAATCGTGGATAATGCTAACTCTGTTGATTGGAGACGAAGGCACGAAACCTCGAAAATACTTAAGCATTTACTTCGTACAGTATAATAGGACTAAAGTCTTGAAAAATATACCCAAAATTTCCATAATGATCTATAATATACTTAACTGTTCTTTAAAGAGAACGAACCTTCATATAGAATAATGTTTTTAGGAAGCTGAAAACCAATTAAGTATGAAAGGGGAGAAAATATCCTGAAGGTTAATTAGCTTAAGAGAGTAGAGTTTTAAATAACTATTCTAAATTATTTACTACACTATTACTTTCGGTGTAGGCACTGAGAGGTGTTAAAATGAAAAGGGTCAAGTTTATATTTATTAGTGTTGCCATTCTTTTATCTATGGTCATGATTTTCTTAATTCAGGTTAAAGATACAAAAGCTGATGAGTCAGACTATGGGGTAGATATTTCAACAACCCCCGCAGAGTTTTTATTTGATGTAAAGAACATGAAACCAGGGGATTGGTCTACATCCACTTTAGAAGTTAATAATGAAGGTAACCTTGATTTTAAACTGAAAAACTTAAACAAGAAAAATGCCCTCATTCTCTTAATCGAATGGGGGCATTTTTTTATGACTTTTCTTGATCTTTCATCCATTCCTTGAATTTAATGTAGTTCCGGTACTCATGAAAATCTTCCTTCTTCAACCCGTCTTTAATAGCTTGGCGAATTAATATCTTCCATTCCTCATCAAGTTCGATATCTACACATTTATGTACTTTTGATTCCTGTAATAAAAAATCAATACTTGTATCCAAAGGTTTTGACACCTTTACCAGAAATTGAAGAGACGGATTGGTCTGTAAACCTCGCTCAAGCTGGCTTAAGTAAGATTTCGAAACATCAGCTAACCTTCCTAATTCAGTAATGGAATACCCTTTCTGCTGCCGTAACCTTTTAATCCTCTTCCCGATCATATCACCTTCATCTCCTAAAATAGAACAAAGGAATTCGCTTACAAAATACATTATATAGAACAATACATTCTTTATAAAATACAAAATAATAAGAAAACAGGAGATATATCGAGTAAATAGAACGAAAGTGTTCTTTATTAAGAAAAAATGGTCTTTTTTGAGGTTTTTCAAGTTCGTTATTTTGTTTTATACTCAATTCATAAGTTCGTTACAGAGAACAAATAAGCGTTCTAAGGAAGTTGATGAAAATGAAAAAAAAAGTCACCAACTTTGTTCTTAATAAACTACATAAGAAAAATTATTCATTAGATAGAACGAATGAGGAGGGGAGTACCATACGAAAAACTCGATTGAGAAAGTTCAGGACAAAAAGCAAAAAAGTAATAATTGCAGCTCAAATCGTAGCCATCTGGTATCTCCTTGTCATATCTGGATCGTATCTAACATCTAACACTGGTGCTGCTTTTAATGATGTTGAAGTTATCGAAAACTCCCTCCATGTCAATTGGGACAAATATCCTGAGGACGACGGGGTATGGGGGAATAGTTCTTTAAGTGAAGTTAGCATCCGTGGAACTTGTGAAGAAGGTATTTATGCTCGATTTACCAATACTGGCGAAAGTGTAAGTCATGAACTAACAAGATATGAGGTCTATTGGAGTCAATCAGATAATCCAAAGAATGGTGTAGTAGTAGAGAATGGAACCTTTCCAATTCCAGATAAGGGTGAGTATTTTGATATTTATTACAAACCTTTAAAAGATGGAAGGTACAATATTAAAGCTTACCATGAGACAGGTCATGCAAATGGTAATGGAAATGGTACAGGGCCATGGAGTGGAGAAATAACTATAACAGGATGTAATAATCCTATAGAAGGTGATGGCAATGGAACTCAAACACAACCAGAACCAGAACCACCAGTTATTGATCAACCTATGCAAGAAATTATAATTTCAGAAAATTTGACTACTATACAAAAAACAGGCGGCAGTGGAAAAGTAACTGTAAATTTAAAATGGATAAATCCAAGTCATCCTTCTTTCCATCATGTGAGGGTCTATATTGAAGGAAATGACCAACCAATTATGGATGACATTACAATAGAAGAATTGGAAATGAAAAATATTCAACCAGCTACATACAGAATTACTGCTGCTGACGAATCAAATAAAAATGAATCTGCAGGCATTAAAGTAATTATTTCAGAAGACAATGTAGTCGTTATTAAATAGTGAGCAGTAAAAAAATTAATTTTATCAGAATAATGGAGTGATATTTATATGACACCAAAAAAAGTTTTAAAGATTACAAGTAATGTGATAACAGGTCTATTATTCCTACTACTAATCTTCATGATATTTGTAGTTGTTTCATCTAAAGCTTCTGGTGGTGAACCAAATTTCTTGGGTAACCAATTAAAAACTGTATTATCTGGTTCCATGGAACCTACTTTTAAAACTGGTTCGATAATTGCTGTTAAGCCAGTAAGTGATTCGTCCAGCTTAAAAAAGAACGACATTATTACTTATATGCAACAAGATCAAAGTCTTGTTACTCATAGAATTATTGAGGTTATTAAACAAGGTGACCAGGTAATGTATCAAACAAAAGGGGATAACAACGAAGATACGGATTCTCAACCAGTGCTTTCCCAAAATGTGGTTGCAAAATACACAGGTTTTACGATTCCTTTCCTAGGATATTTAATAGATTTTGCTAAATCAAGTAAAGGGATGGCAGCATTGCTAATTATCCCAGGTGTTCTCTTACTAGTATACTCAGCATATTCAATCATGACTGGCTTAAGAGAATTAGATAAATCACAAAAAGAAACTGAAAAAACTGCTTAAATTGGTTGTATTCCTTATGTAAACATAGGGGTTCAATATAAAAATTACATACCTCGAAAAACGAGGGGAAAATTGAGGAGGAAAAAGAAATGAGTATGAAAAAGAAATTAGGTTTGGGAGTAGCATCTGCAGCATTAGGTTTATCATTAATTGGTGGAGGAACATGGGCAGCATTCAATGACACTGGAGCAATTAACAATCATTTTGCTGCAGGGACATTAGATTTAGGTGTTGTAGCAAACTCACAAACTGAACCTATTAATTTTGATTTAAGAAATATGAAACCTGGGGATAGTGTTGAAAGAGTGTTTACATTAACTAATAAAGGGTCATTAGCCATTAAAGAGGTATTGCTAAGCGGATCTGCCTCTGGTTTTGTTCCTGGTGTAGGTACAAATACAGATATGAATGCTTTCCTTGACCAGTTTGAAATTGAATTCTTTAAAGTTGAAAGAAAGACTGGCGAAACTGTGGGTGTATTTTCTGGAAAAACAATTACTTTAAAACAACTTGTTAATGAATCCTATGATTTTAACGCAGTAAAAGATGTTTACGAAGCAACAGATGGCACAAAACGGATAAACCTTGCACCACTATCTAACTTGCTTGGTAGTGAAGGAAGAGGTATTCCAGTGACACCTGTAGATACAGATGATGTGCATGTGAAGATTACATTTAAAAATGATACTACAAAGGTTGACCCAAGCAATCCATTCTCTGAATATGTACAAAATAAATACCAAGGAAATGCAGTTAACTTCTCCTTCGACCTTGAGGCAACTCAGTGGGATGGTGTAGAAGTACTTACTAATGATGAAAATGGTACTATAAACAATGGAGTACAGAATTCAGCTGATGGTACAACTCAACCGGACCCTAGAACTAACCCTGGATTCACTGTTCCTGGTGGTAGTATTGTAGAGGATTAATCTACAATAATTTTTAAAAGTATAGAAAAGGTGGGCTTACCACCTTTTCTATATATTTTTAAAGATAAAGAGGTATCTTATGAAAAGAAAAATTTTATTCATAACAATATTTTTCTTATTACTTATTCCAACACAATCGTATGGAGAGATAAACCATAACGAGATTGATCTCACAACAAACCCTGGAAAAGTTCTTTTCGACTTAACAAATATGAAACCAGGAGATTCTGTTACTCGTAATCTATCTATTGGAAATAATGGAAAACAGGATTTTAACTATGTCGCCTCAAGCAAGTTCCTTTCCGGATCAGAAATCTTCTACAATAAATTAGATTTAATTGTTGAAGATAAAAATGGACCAATTTATCAAGGTAAATTGTTTGAATTTGACAAACTATCTCCAAGATTATTAAAAAGTAAACAAAGTGAGAAGCTTACTTTTTTTATTAAAATGCCGATGGAGTTAGGAAATGAGTTTCAAGGATTAGAATGTGAGTTTCAAATTAAACTATATGTGGAAGGCACTCTAGGCGGCATCCTCCCCGCAGACGGACCCAAGCTTCCAAACACAGGATCTGATATGTTTAATATTTTAGTAGTGGGCGCAGTGTTAGTTCTAACTGGCTCTACACTTCAGTTTTTCATTAAGAGGAGGAATAGGCTAGATAAACAAGTTTAGATGGACCTTGATTTTTCGAAAGTTGAAAATCAGGGTCTAATTTTATTAAGATACATATTTTACAAATGTTCTATATATGTTTAGAAATAGAGTTGAATGGAGTTGTTCTTAATGTAAAAAAAACTCTGCCCGAAATACTGTAGATCTTCTTTTAGCTGCTATTATTCTGGATGATGGCTTTGTCCTTCTTGCTGCACTGACCTTACTGACGTAAAGCTTCAGGATGTTCAAAACTCGCATGAATAAACATCAATTATATATAATTATAAATAAATCCCCGTAGATAACCCCAAGATTAATAAGTATACATATATAACATTTCAATAAAAACAGGTCATCCAACAAATGACCCGTTTTCATTCCTCCATCTAAAATATTTCAATAAATATTCATAATTATTTTTCAATCCAAACAGATTTAGACACATTTCGAGTCCCTTTAGGTGTATAATATATACAAACGGGTGAAAAAGAGGATTGATATTTTGTTATTCAAAAGCCTAGAGTTCAAAAATGTTGTTGGACAGAAGGTTAAAGTCATGGATATTCCTGTATTGGAGGAAGGTAGCACTTATAAATTTATGATCCAAGTCCGTTTACAAAAATTTATTACTGCGATTTATCAGGAAAAGAAACCGAAAAAATGCTATTCGTTCAAAGAGTATTTGAAAAAGGTTATGAAATGGCCTGATTATGAAGCACTGTTTAAAGTAGATGAATTAAAGAATAACGCTTAATACCTTTCGAACATCGGATTTCCGGTGTTCTTTTATTTTACACAATATTTTCATGAAAATAGGGAAATTATATCATTAAGATTAGGGAACATGTATAATACAATGGAGAATTCCTTAGGATGTGAGTAAATGAGCAAGATTAAGATTGTCACGGATTCAACGATGGATATGACAAAAGAACAGGCTGACCAATTAGGTGTTGTGGTTGTGCCGTTATCCGTAACGATAAATGGAGAAACCTATTTAGACCGTGTAGAAATTCAACCTGCTGAATTTATGGAAACGATGAAGGGCTTAAAGGATTTACCGAAAAGTTCGCAGCCTTCCGCTGGAACCTTCCTTGAAGTGTATGACCGACTTGGGGAAGAAGGCTATGAAGTGATTTCTATACATATGACAGGTAAAATGAGCGGGACAATTCGATCTGCTGAAAGCGCTGCGCAAATGACGAAGACCAAGGTAAGTGTGGTTGACTCTGAGTTTATTTCGATTGCCCTTCAGTTCCAGGTTCGAGAAGCGGCGGAAATGGCGAAGCAGGGTAAAAGTGTTGAGGAAATCCTCAACCGCCTCGATACTGTCCGCCAAAACTCGAAGCTATATATTATGATAGATACATTAGAGAATATGGTGAAAGGCGGACGGATTGGGAAAGGGAAGGCCTTCATTGGTTCCTTACTCAATATTAAGCCGATTGCCTCACTAGAAGGTGCCGAATACAATCCAGTCGCAAAGGTCCGCAGTCATTCACAAGTAGTTAAATGGCTCACCAAGCAATTTGTAGAGGATGTAAAGGCAAAGACTGTCAAACGCGTGGGCATTGTTCATGCAGATGCACTTGAATTGGCTACAAAATTAAAAGACTCTATCATTGAATTAACAGGCTACACCGATATTTCTGTTGATCAGACTGGTCCAACAATCAGTACCCATACAGGACCAGGTACGATTGCAATCATGTACTACTATGAATAAAATGAGGATGGTGCAGCCTGCACCATCCTCATTTGTTAACTAACTGTATCTCAGAACCATGTACTGAAAACCCAAGCCGCTGCAAGTGCTTGCGAATCCCGCTCCGTTCCCACGTCTTCAGAATCAACACATCAAGTTTTTTTTTTGGATAAAAAATTCCGATATTGGTTATTTCTTCAAAATTCATCCCTTGACGCACATACTTTTCAATCAATTCGTCACGCTGATCAATCATCCCAATAAAATTTTTCATTGCACCTACAAATTCCTGTCTTGCAAAAACTCCTTTTTGATGACCAGTAATATAGGTTTCAGCATCCAATTCTAATAAAAGTTTACTAGATGCAATAAATTCATCAATATCCCCATCGGTTCCAAAGTACCATGGTCCAAAGGTGGTCATATCGAAATCACCGACATAGACAACGCCTAGTTCCGGAAAATAGGGAGAGGTATATCCTTTTGTATGCCCGGGTGTATGTAGAAAGTTTACCTTTACACCACCAAAATTGTATTCTTCATCGTATTGATACGTTCCAGAAATTTCTCCGAGGTTTTGGACCCATTTCCTTGGCATGAGCTTTTGCAAGGCTTCTACACCTTCAGGACCCCATTCCTGGTAGACTCCGTTTCCTTTCGCAATTCCTTCAATGGATTGAATGGTTTCAAACTCCAATGGATTTATCCATTTTTCAGTATCCTGAAACAAATGGTTATGCAATGTATGATCTGGATGGTAATGAGTGTTCACCACCAATTCCACTCCATATTCTTCATTTAATGCAAGTAGCTCTGCGGGGTCTGCACCGGTATCAATCAGTACCTTATCTTTACTATTAATATACAAGCTCCTTGAAAAAGGAACCTTACTATTATTAGCTCCTTCAATAATCATAATTGGACCAAAGCGCTTCATCACTTCTCACCTCAATTTTTACTTATCATAATATTCCGTCTTACTGAATGAATACTCATTCATGATACCATAACTTCTCTATTCAATAAACCATATTGCATGATGTCTATTGCTTTATCTGTGCAGAGTCGATTTTGGGTAAAAATAGAATATTTGGTAAAGCTATAAAAAATTGATTTTTCAAAGGTGCTGCCAATGTTTAAATGGATGTCAGGTAAGAAAACGCCCGAAGGAGAGAAGGCACATAGCTTACAAATTGATGAATTAAAGGAACAATTAAAAAAAGAACTAGTTGCATGTTCAGACTTAATGTTTCGAACCTTAAAAAGAAATGATAAAAAAATAGTAATTTGTTTTGTGAGCAGCCTGATCGATAAAACGGGTGTGGATGATTACATTCTAAAGCCAATTCAAGAGAATACACAATCAGGCTGGAGTGTGGAGGAGCTCGCACAAATTCTTCCAATAACTGATTTAACAGGGGCTAATCAATTAAATGAAATTGTTATGGCCTTAATCGATGGGAAAACGTACATTTATTCGGAAGGAGAACCATTCGGTTTTCTAGCCAATTTAAGTAATACGGTAGAAAGAAGTTTATCACATGCAGAAACGGAATCACTTGTATTTGGTCCGAAAATTGCGTTTACCGAATCACTCCTCGGGAATGTCAACATAATCAGGAACAATATTAAAGATCCCAATTTATGTATGGAAGATTTAGCAATTGGAACCAGGTCAAAAACGAGTGCCAAACTCGTTTATATAAAGGGCATTGCTGATGAAGCAAATATTAACACATTCAGACAAAGAGTGAGTCAACTAGAGATTGATCATGTGCAAGGGACCACAGTGCTTGGCCAGTTGATTGAAGGGAACAGCTGGTCTGTTTTCCCCCAATTGA
This sequence comes from Neobacillus niacini, assembly GCF_023715415.1. Taxonomy (GTDB): domain Bacteria; phylum Bacillota; class Bacilli; order Bacillales; family Cytobacillaceae; genus Neobacillus; species Neobacillus niacini_C. Next base: position 206,969 of record NZ_JAMBOB010000006.1, on the reverse strand, counting down.
TGACAACCGAGCTTCCTGACCGGATTACACTTGCATTAATGTCTGGAAGGGTTGCCGTCTTAATGGACCGTAGTCCAGATGCCCTTTATGGTCCAACACCTTTTTTTACTTTTTTTGAATCAACTGAAGATGTCTATATGCGTTGGAATATGGGATTTTTCTTACGGATTTTACGCTTAGTAGCCACCTTTTTATCCGTACTATTGACTCCAGCTTATGTAGCAGTTCTGACCTATCATTATGAAGTTATTCCATCACCATTACTTGTGTCATTGGGTCAATCAAGGTCGAATGTACCATTTCCACCGGTCTTTGAAGCCTTTCTTCTTGAATTTGTTATTGAATTATTACGTGAGGCCGGAGCAAGGCTGCCAACAAAGGTCGGTCAGACGATGGGTATCGTAGGCGGTATCGTTATCGGACAAGCGGCGGTAGAAGCAGGATTTACAAGTAATATTTTGATCATTATTATTGCATTAAGTGCCCTGGGCTCATTTACGACTCCTAGTTATTTGATGGGTACAGCCATCCGGATTATTCGCTTTCCCATCATACTAATGGCTGGCTTTTGGGGGGGGATTGGAATTATGGTCGCATTTTGTTTTTTCATCATTCACCTTTTGAAATTGGATACATTAGGCAGGCCCTATCTTGCACCAATCTATCCTTTGAACTTGAAGGATTTGGGGTATAGTATATTTCGATTTCCGAGTCAATTTCTTTCCTACCGTCCTGTAACAAACCAGCCTGAAGATAAAGAGAGATATTCGGCAAAAAAAGCGAAAGAGAAAAAGGATGTAGATGAATAGGAGCGGTCAAAAATGAATGTGAATTTACATCCAAAGGAAGGAATACTTTTTAGCGCTTATCTTTTATTTTTCGTCATACATGGCGTGCAAACTGGGGTAGGAATTGTAGGGCTGCCAAGAATTGTGTTCTTAGAAGCAAAACATGACGCATGGATTTCAGTTTTGGTAGCGGGAGTCCTTACTTCTATTGTTCTATGGTTTATAATAACGATGCTTAAGCAATACGATAGTGCTGATTTGTATGGTATCCATGTAGATGTATTTGGGAAATGGGTAGGGAATTCACTTAGCATCATTTACATGCTATACATGGTTGGCAGTTTTTTTATTATTTTTATGAATTATATTGAAATTGTTCAAGTATGGATATTTCCTAACTTAGCAACCTGGCAGCTTGCTCTCGTTCTTATCTTTTTGACAGTGTATGCAGTATTTGGTGGAATCAGAATTATAGTAGGAGTTGCGTTTCTTTCTGTCGTTGGTACGATGTGGATTCTAGTGGTTGCATTTGTTCCGTTACGGTATGCTGATTTCAGTCATTTATTTCCCATTATGAATATTGGTTTTGGGGAACTCCTTAAAGGAGCAAAAAGTACCACCCTTTCCATGATGGGTTTTGAATTAATCATGTTTGTTTATCCCTATGTTAGGGAAAAGAAAAAAAGCATGAAGTATGTTCAAATTGCCAATATGTATACCACCTTCCTCTCGGCTTTTGTGACACTTATTTCGATTGTGTTTTTTGCCGGGGATAGCTTAAAAGCCACAATCTGGCCCGTACTATCCATGTTTAAAATTGTCCGTCTTCCCAATCTAGAGCGATTTGAATTTATCGCTGTATCTTTTTGGATGTTAATTATTTTACCTAATATGTGCCTCTATTTGTGGGCAGCATCAAAAGGGTTTTCGAGAGTGCTAAAGAGAAAGCAGAAAACGGGAGTCTGGGTTTTTGCCATCCTGGCTTTTGGGGCAACCTTTTTCATACAAGCAAGATATCAAATGAATATGGTGACAGATTTGGTTGCAAAATCAGGGTTCTATGCTGTGATATGCTATCCTGTGTTTCTATCTATTATTGTCCTTGTGAAAAAATGGTGGACAAAGAGGAGAAATAGTCATGCAAAGGCGTCATAAATGGAAATTAATCATGGTGAATATTGCATGTGTCTTGACCTTGTGTAGTTGTGTGGAAACCAAACAATTGGAGAAATTGGGACTAATAACCGCTCAGGGTTATGATTTAGAAAAAGAAAATGAAATTAAAGGAACAGTCGTGGTTCATAAGTTTGATCCGCTAGCAGAAAATTTGACAAAGGTCATCACGGTTAAATCACATACAAGCAAAGCATTACGACAAGAGCAGAATCTTGAAATCGACCAAAAGCTCGTAACTGGGCAGCTTCGTTGTGTGATTTATAGTAAAGAGCTGGCGAAAAGAGGACTTTCGCAGCTCGTTGATGCTCTAAATCGTGATCCTACAATTGGGAATATGGTTTATTTAACAGTTGCAGACGACGATGCATTATCGATAGTGAATATAGATCAGAGTAAACTTAAGGTTAACCTAGGGACCTATTTATATAATTTAATTAAACAAAATGTTGAAAGTGAACAGCTTACATCTCCTACACTGCATGAATTTAATCATAATTTACAGGACCATGGGAAGGACCCCGTATTGCCAATATTAAAACTTAAAGGTGAAGGCGTGACCATTTCGGGAATAGCTCTCTTTAAAGGTGATCGTATTGTAGGTGAATTGCCAAGTAACAAGCTCTTTTATGCAAAAGTACTTTATGATAAGTATAAATCTGGGACTCATGAGCTGGGATTTAACCGTTCTCATTTTAAACAAATTATTAAGAATCAAGGCCGAGAAAATAAGGAGGTATACGATAGGTTATTTATCAGTATTGATAATATTCGAAGCCATGCGAAAATTAAATTGATTGACAAAGAGAAACTTCTTTTTAGAGTGGAGGTTACCTTAGATTCTCGTTTACTTGAAGCAACCGAGCCACTAGATTTAACTTCCACTAAAAACATCAAGTTTATTGAAAAAAAAATAAACAAAGAAATGGAAAGTCAAATCAAACAGCTGCTTGAATTTTTCAAAAAGAAACAGGTTGACCCTATTGGCATTGGGAATGAATATATGGCTAATTCACGTGAAAAACCACTCTCTAAAAAGGAATGGAGAGAATTGTATAAGGATGCAAAATTCGAGGTGCGCGTAGATAATACCATTGTGAAGACAGGAGTCATTGACTAAAAGCGCTTTCCTTTCCTCTTTCCCGAATCTTTGTTAAACTAATCACATAAAGAATAAAGGTTACGGGGGATATTATATGAAACATCAATTTTACTTTTTACTATTCATAATTAGTATACTGATACTATCAGCTTGTGGACAAAAAGGGATTGAGAACCCACTGGATTATCCGGTGAAGGATTTTAAAGCTGTGACACAAGAAAATAAGCCATTTGAAAAGAAGAACTTGGACGGAAAGATTTGGGTAGCAGACTTTATTTTCACCAATTGCGCAGATGTTTGTCCGCCAATGACGGCAAACATGACCAAGCTGCAAAAAATGGTCGAGGACGAAAAGTTGGAAAACGTAGAGTTTGTATCATTTAGTGTCGACCCTACTGTAGATACACCCGAAAAACTCACAGAGTATGCGACGAACTTTGGACTGAAGGATGATAATTGGACATTCTTAACGGGGTATTCACAAGAATTTATTGAGACCTATGCAAGAGAAACATTCAAAACTTTAGTAAAAAAACCACAAGAAGGTGACCAGGTTATTCACCAGACATACTTTTTCTTAGTGGGACCAGATGAAAAGGTTAAGAAAATTTACGATGGGTATCAAGAAGTACCGTATGATGAAATGATTAGTGATATAAAAGCATTGCAATAGACCTTTTTAAGAGGGTCTATTTTTTTGGAAAAGTATAGGATAAGGACTAGCATGTTTTGAATTATTTACTTCATGTTATAATATCATTAGTAAGAGGTGGTGAAGAAAATGAAAAAAGTTCTCACCCTCATTCTTTCGACTTTTTTCTTAAGTTCTTGCAGTCAATCCGATCGCTTGGAATTGCATAAAGAACGAACGGCCACGGCTGTCGTTTATGAAGAGGTTCCTGCCGATTTTATCCCAAAGGAGATAAGCATTATTTCCGCTGGTGATTCCTTAACAGAAGGTGTTGGCGATACTACAAAAACTGGAGGATACCTGCCTTACTTAAGAACTTTGCTCGAGGAAGAAAAGGGGATTAAGGAAGTTGATTTCTACAACTTCGGTGTAAAAGGGAATCGTACCACGCAGTTATTAAAAAGGCTTCAAACAGATGAGATAAAAGACAAACTTTCTACTGCGGATTTGGTCATATTGACCATTGGCGGCAATGACATTATGAAAGTAGTGAAGGATAATATCTCAAATCTACAGCTATCTGTCTTTGATAAGGAAAAAGAGGTATATATTAATAACTTATACCAAATCATGAATAGTATTATGCGTGCAAATCCCGATGCATATATTGTGTTGGTTGGGGTGTACAATCCATTTTCTCAATTTTTTTCTGATATTAAGGAACTCGACCAGATTGTTTCCGATTGGAACGTCGCCAGCCAAGGTGTCGTTGCTAATTATCAGAATGCTTACTTTGTAGGAATCGAAGATTTGTTTCAGAACCCAACAGAAAGTCTATTGCATAGTGATAACTTTCATCCGAATAATAAAGGGTATGAATTGATTGCACAGCGGTTAAATGAAACCATAGAAGAACGGACATTACCTGATCTCGTTAAGAAAGCGTATATGGTCAGTAAAGAGGAGAATTAGGCTTTCTATGAAAAATAAATGGAAAACGGGATTCTTTCTTATATTAGGGTTAAATCTTATTATTGTTATCATTCTTTTATCATTAATCATGGTTCCTGCCGATGAGAAGGTAAAACTTCAAACTATTCCGGACGACAAGAGTGTTTCTTTCCAGGTGAAGTCGAATAAGGCAGACTTAAATGTATTAATAAATCAGTATATTAAAAAGGAAGCGGCTGATTCACCGATAGATTACAGTATCCAGCTTCAGGATGAAGTGGAATTATACGGGACATTAAAATTCTTTAGTCAAGAAGTAGATTTAAAACTTACCTTCGTACCAGAGGCATTGGAAAATGGCGATTTAGTTTTAAAGCAGAAGTCGATTTCGGTAGGCAGCCTGCCGTTGCCAGTATCCTATGTATTGAAATTTATCAAAGACAATTATAAGCTCCCAAAAGGTGTAGACATTCTGCCAAATGATAAAATGATTCATGTACACATGGAGCAATTAAAGGTAAAGAGCGATGTAAAAATAAGGGCAAATAAGTTTGACCTAGTAAAGGATGATATTGCTTTTACGATCGTTGTACCCGTTGAATAAGGTGCCTCACACAGTGTGAGTCACCTTATTTTTGTTAATCCTTCAAAATCATTGCTTGCAATGCAGGCTCCTCAGTTGAAAGCCCAATTAAAACAATTGTATAGGTTTCATTTGGACGAAATTGCGCTTTTGGCATTGGCAGGATGATGTTTTTCGTTCCTGCTTCCCGAACCTCTAAATCCACTGTCATCGGCATAATACCTAAATAGTCTGTTGTCTGTTTGTATGAGATATTCGGAAAGACGACATCTCGGTTTTTCACAGCTATATCTAAGGCTCCTGTATCCGGTGATAAATGCAGAAAACGTATTTTTGATTCATTCATTGGTACTTCAGGCTGATTAAGGTAAGGCAGCAGGCGCAATTTTTTAACAGGATCGATGATTGCCAGTGTATAAGATTTATCAGGTTCAACGGTAATCTTCTTATTGAGTATACTATCGACCGAATTTCCGGTTGGGTAAATATCAATATGGTACTTTCCAGGCTTTAATGGCAGATAATTGCTAGCCACTCTAAAAGGAAGACGTTTCACTTTCATTTGACCATTGATATAAATGTCAACCTCGGGGGCATCAGGGGAAGTATGAAGGAACCGGACTCTGCCTTCAGTTTGGGATTGTTGAATAGTACGTTCCAACATCGCTTTATTCATATATTTTAGGTGTTTCAAATAGTAATGCATGTGTAGGTTTGGATTAGAGTATTTATAATTGTGAGCCATCAAATCATACATCGCAGCTCGTTGAAGATAATCAGAATGATTTCTATTTCCAGACATACCCTTATCTCCTTTCTTTCGTTCTTTACAAATTAATTTATTCAAGCATGTTTAGGTAGGTGTCTATATTTGGATTTTTTGTTTACAAATGGATAAAGATAACATATACTTAATACAAATAAGTCGGAAGGTGGGTGAAGTGTAATGTTAAATGAAAAAATGTTAATTGCCGTTTGTTTCAATAATTCTTGCACAGCCCGCAGGTTCACCCATTAGGGGAATCTATACCCATTATTCCTAGCGAATAAAACCATGGGCTGTGTCGCCTATGGTTTTTTATTATGCGAATTTATGGAGGAATATGGATGAATTTAACCAATATTGGATTAACTGAAAAAATTAATAATGATTTTCTAGTGCAAAAACAAAGTGAAGAGATGATTATTGGTCGTGTGGCCTTAGAACATAAGCATATGTATCGTGTATGGACGGAGCATGGAGAACTACTTTGCGAGGTTTCTGGAAAATTCAACTTTGAAGCGTTAAGCCGTGAGGATTATCCTGCGGTCGGGGATTGGGTTATGCTTAAATCCCGGGTGGAAGAAGGAAAAGGTACGATTTATTCGGTAATGCCGCGCTTCAGCAAGTTTTCACGTAAATCGGCGGGGCGAACAGCTGAAGAGCAAATTGTTGCGGCGAATGTGGATACTGTTTTTCTTGTAAACTCTTTGAATGATGATCTTAACTTAAGAAGAATAGAACGTTATTTGTTGCTCACGTGGGAAAGTGGTGCCAATCCTGTTATTGTTTTAAGTAAAGCCGATCTTTGTGAAAATATTGAAGAAAAGCTTGCAGAAGTGGAAGCTATTGCTTTCGGCGGAGTGCCAGTGATTGCGATCAGTGCAGAAATGAAGAGCGGAGTTGAAAAGCTTGAGCCTTACCTACAGCCTGGGAAAACCATTGCGTTATTGGGGTCATCGGGGGTAGGGAAATCAACCTTAACAAATTTGTTATTGGGTTCCAAAAAGCAGGCGGTTAAGGAGATTCGTGAAGGGGATGACAAGGGTCGCCACACCACCACACACCGCGAAATGATTCAACTGCCAAATGGCAGTGTCTTAATTGATACACCAGGAATGCGAGAAATACAGCTTTGGGAAAGTGCAGATGGACTAACCGAAACGTTTTCAGATATCGACGAGTTAGGTTTTAGATGCCGATTCCGAGATTGTAAGCATAAGGATGAGCCGGGCTGTGCGGTATTAGAGGCCATTGAAGAAGGTAATTTGGATGAAGGACGTTTAACCAGCTACAACAAGCTGCAAAAAGAACTCGCCTATATCGAAAGAAAAGCCGACAAACGTGCCCAAACAGAAGAACAGAAAAAGTGGAAGAACATCACGAAACAAACGCGACAAAAAAAGAAAATTAAGTAGAAGATTGCCGCCGAACCTGAAGAAAGGTTCGGCTTTTGTTTTAATCAGCAAATTGTATTTCTTTATAGAGATTAGGTATACTCATTAACATAGCAAATATATTCCAAAGGGGTGGGTATCATGGAAGAAAGTAAACAACTCGCTACATTTGCCGGAGGCTGTTTTTGGTGTATGGTGAAGCCGTTTGATGAACAGCCGGGAATTATCAGTGTCTTATCGGGATATACCGGAGGTCATGTCGAGAATCCTACATATGAGCAGGTTTGTTCAGAGGCAACGGGACATTATGAAGCCGTTCAAATTACCTTTAATCCAGAAATATTCCCATATGAAAGACTGCTTGAATTGTACTGGCAGCAAATCGATCCAACCGATCCTGGCGGTCAATTTTACGACAGGGGTCAGTCCTATCAAACCGCGATTTTTTATCATAATGAAAAACAAAAAGAGCTTGCTGAACAATCAAAGCAGAAACTGCAGGATAGAGGGATATTCACAAAACCAGTCGTAACGCCGATTTTACCAGCAAAAACATTCTATCCAGCAGAAGCTTACCATCAACACTACTACAAGAAGAATAGAGCTCATTATGAAAGTTACCACGTTGGTTCAGGGAGAGCTGGATTTATCCAAGCACATTGGGGGGAGAAAAAATGAAAAATAAGGAAGAATTAAAGAAAGAATTATCGCCCATTCAGTATGAAGTAACGCAAAATAACGGAACAGAACCTCCTTTCCGAAACGAATATTGGAATGAAAGTAGAGATGGAATTTACGTAGATTTGGTATCTGGAAAGCCGCTTTTTAGCTCACTTGATAAATACGATGCTGGCTGCGGGTGGCCGAGTTTTACCAAGCCAATTGTAGAAGAAGAAGTAATCGAAAAAGAGGATTACAGTCATTTCATGGTTCGAACTGAAGTAAGAAGTAAAACCGCAGATTCCCATTTAGGTCATGTGTTCAATGACGGACCAGATCCAAATGGATTACGTTACTGTATAAATTCTGCAGCCTTACGTTTTATTCCAAAAGAGGAATTGGATGAGCAAGGCTACGGAGCTTATAAGAAACTATTTGACGAGAAATAGAAAAGCCGCGAACTTCGCGGCTTTTCTTATTTTCCTTTTACCTTGGAAGTGGAGGTCATGCCACCTGAAAGAATAAATTTCATTGCATCCTCTGGCTTAACATCAATAATTTCGACTTGCTCCTTAGGAATTAAAAAGGTAAATCCGGCAACTTGAAAGGTTTGTGGAACATAAACAGCTACATGGTCCTTGAGCGGACTGTAGAAATCCTCCAACTGTTCAGAAGTAATAAATCCCATACTTCGCATTTCCGTTCCAGGAATGACAACCAGCGCCACTTTTGAGAAAGACTTTTTCTCCCCCAAAAAGGATTGAACCGTATCTTTAATGACAGAGTAGATGGTTTTGACAACAGGAATTTTTTCAAGCCATTTATCGATAAGCTTAATAATGCTGCCTGTAATAAATTTTGTTGATAACCAGCCTAACAACGTTATTAAAACGATGGTCGTCAGCAAGCCAATCCCAGGAATATAATCATCCTTTAAATAAGGTCTCAATGTGTTTCCGAGCAGTCCATCGAGGAATAGAAACGTTTTGTAAATAACAAAGATTACAAGAATAATGGGAACAATAGTCAAAATACCGTTAACAAAGCTCTTCAAGAGAGTTTTCATTCTATCACCTACAATTTTATCATTGATTCTCATAATATAGGCGAATGCACAGACAGGTCAAGTACCTATTACATAAAGTAAGAGTGTTAACAGATAAAAACCTTAAGGAGTGAATAAGTATGTATGGACATGGATTTGGTGGTCAAGATTGTTGTGGATTTGGTTATGCAGGACCTGCAGTAGGTGGATGTGGGTATGGATATGGCACTTTCGTATTAATCGTGGTGTTGTTTATCCTATTAATCATCATCGGCGCTAGCTGGTGCTAACCACTAAAAGACTCAGGTGAAAAGCCTGAGTTTTTTGTTATTTTCTAAAAAAGAGCAAAACACGAACGATAGGATTTTAATTTTATTAATAGTTCGCTTTTGATGTTGACGGAAAGAAAAATCTTTGATATATTTACCAAGGGTTAAGTAAATACATACGTCTTGGAGGTTTTGGACAATGGAAAATAGATATGATGTTATAGTAGTGGGTGCAGGTCCAGCGGGGATTTTTACCTGCTATGAACTTACACTAAAAATGCCGAATGCAAAGGTGCTGTTGGTGGATAAAGGGCATGATATTTATCGGAGAAATTGTCCAATTTTAGAAAATAAAATTGAGAAATGTCCTCCAGCTGCGGGCAAGAAAGAGTATGCTGGATGTTTACCGGCATGTTCCATTACGAGCGGTTTTGGTGGTGCAGGTGCATATTCGGATGGAAAGTTTAATATCACAAGTGAATTTGGCGGTTGGATGACGGATTATCTTTCTGATTCTCAAGTTGTCGATTTGATTAAATATGTTGATGAAATTAATCTAAAGCATGGTGCAACAGATAGTATAACCGATCCCCTTACTGATCAGGTTAAAGATATTGAACGACGCGCCTTTGCAGCTGGTTTAAAATTGTTACGTGCTCAAGTTCGCCACTTAGGAACAGAGCAAAACTTAAAAATAATGAAAAGTATCTATGAATACTTAAATGATAAAATTGAAATGTCCTATAAAACAGAAGTTCAGGATTTAATTACTGAAAGGACACCTGATGGATATGTTGTCAAGGGAATCAAGCTGAAAGGTGATAAAGACATTTATGCCGATAAGGTCGTTATTACTCCAGGGCGTGATGGTTCAAAATGGCTCACGGAGATTCTGAAGTCACGTCGCCTGAAAATGACAAGTAATCAGGTAGATATCGGTGTTCGAGTAGAGACGTCTGACATTGTTATGAAAGAAATCAATGACAATTTGTATGAAGGAAAATTTGTTTTCAATACATCTGTTGGAACACGAGTACGGACGTTTTGCAGCAATCCTTCCGGTCATGTGGTTGTTGAAAACCACTCCGGAATCATGCTTGCTAATGGCCATGCCTATAAGGATCCGAAGCTTGGAAGTCCAAATACCAACTTTGCCTTGCTCGTATCTCATACATTTTCCGAGCCTTTTGATAAGCCGAACGAATATGCGCACGAGGTATCACGACTTGCGAACTCCCTTTCAAATGGAGGCCTAATTGTGCAAAAGTATGGAGATATCTTAAAAGGACGTCGTTCAACAGATAGAAGAATAAAAGAAGGATTCATCGAGCCTACCCTTAAAGAGGCGGTTCCAGGGGATCTTGGACTGGTTCTTCCATATAATACACTTAAGAGTTTAATTGAGATGACCGAGGCATTAAATCAAATTACACCAGGATTAGCTTCAGAACACACATTGTTCTACGGTGTTGAAGCGAAATTCTACTCTGCACGTCCAAAGCTTAATGACCGTTTTGAATCAGAAATCAGCGGTTTGTACGTCGGCGGAGATGGCGCAGGAATTACCCGCGGACTTGCTCAAGCAAGTGCATGCGGCGTCTGGATAGCAAGAGATATCATCAAAAAAGCAACAACCGAACGTAAAAAAGAAGCAGTCATGGCCTAAACCCGCTAAAATAGCGGGTTTATTTTTATTTTTGAGCTACAAACAGAAGGGGTAATCTGAGATAAATAGATATATCTGCGTTAAATGATTTATATCTGCGATAACTGGATTATATCTGCGTTGCCCCCAATCACGAAAAAACACAGGAAGATACAATCTCCCTGTGCCCCTAACCTATCGTAACTTTCTCTTTTGGATAATGAATTTTCTCTTGGCTAGTATCTTTGCCTCTTAATATAAGTAAGCAGGTTACAATTCCCAATCGCCCGATAAACATTAATAAGATAATCAAGACTTTCCCAAATGTCGTTAATATTGGCGTTAAGCCCATCGATAATCCATTCGTTCCAAATGCAGATGATACTTCAAACACTACTTGGATCAAGGTTCCTTTCTCCGTAATGGATAGGATTAATATCGAGACTAAACAAAGCATGGCGGCTGTGGAAATCACGATAAAGGATTTAATCACGTCCTCAGTATGTAGCTCTCTTCTAAATACTTTAATGGAACCTTTTCCTCGTGCATAAAAGAAAATCGCTAGTAATACAATCGCAAACGTCGTCGTCCGGATTCCACCGCTGGCGCTGCTCGGTGACCCGCCGATAAACATTAACACGGACATAAAAAGCTGATTACTCGTTGTGAATTCATTCAAATCCATCGTTGCCAATCCTGCACTTTTGGTGGTGACCGAGTTGAACAAGGAATAGAAGAACGTTTCATGCCAAGATTTATCAGTAAAAAAGTGATAACTATCGAGTAAATAAATCATAATGCTACCTGCAATTGTGAGAATAACAAAAGTTGCGGTGGTTAATTTCGTAAATAAAGTGAAATGGTATCTTTTCTTACTTTTTAAACTAAGAAAATATTCATAAATCTCAACAATAACCGGGAAACCAATTGCCCCGATAATCATCAATAAAATGATGATAGTTTGAATAAAGTAGTCATCGTTAAAAGGTATTAATGAAACACCTGTAATATCAAATCCTGCATTTGTCGTAGCACTAATAGAACCGAAAAATCCATGTTTGAAAGCAGGTAAGGGGCTGTCAAAGTATTTCAAGAAGCGGAATCCTAAAATAATCCCGCCGATAATTTCAACAGAAATAATGGTAATAAACACTCTTTTTGCCAGTTGCACTAAACCAGATAAATTCGATTGATTTTGATCGACCATGATCAGTTGGCGTTCCTTTAATCCTACCTTTTTACCAATCATAATCCATAGGAAGGTGCTAAGAGACATTACACCTAATCCACCTAATTGGAGGATAATACACAATAGAAATATTCCAAAGTTGTTAAAGGTATCTTTTATCGAAATGACACTTAGACCTGTTACGCTAACGGCACTTGCAGAAGTAAATAAGGCATCAATAAGACTAAGGGACGTATTTTCACGATGTGCCAATGGTATTTTCAAAAGTAATGTTGAAATGATTAAAGCAGATAAGTAAAAAATAACGATTAGTTGAATCGTTGATAATTCTTTCTTTTTGGAAAATGGCTTTTTCGATATATTCATTTAATCCATCCTTATGTAAATCTAAGTGTAATTCTATATTAACCGCCATCAAAAGTAAAAGATAGTTTTCCTACTAGAATTTTCTGACACTTTTATATATGCTAGTGTTAGTAGGATAAAGGATGCCTGGGGGACTATAGATATGATCACAAAGCTGAAATCCTTATACGACCAGAAAGAATATAATCAAGCTTTAGAAATCATAAATCAAGAGATAGTTCGGTTAAAATCGCTGCGCTACTCTGAATTTAAAAAAGAGCTTAACAGAATAGAGTCTGCCGAGGAATTTCAGGTATTAATTCGGTTGACAGACCATTTTTTGATGTATCAATATAGTTCATTTATTGCTCGTTATGCTTACCGCCGTTTCCATTGCATTTTAACGATTTCTTGGTATTGTGAGGAGCTTCTTGATAATGGAAAGCTGTTAGAAGCAGATGAGCTTATTTCCGTCACAATTGCCGAAAACCAAGAGGAAATTCAGGACTGTGAAGAAATCGAACGGCTTTATTTTTGCAAGATTCGTTGTCTATTAGAAATGAAGCTATTTAAACAAGCAAAAGAGCTGCTGGAAAAAGTGAAGGAATCTTCCCGCCCGGTATATGACAAGATTGGTTACGTATTTATGCAAACTGGGAATAGGGAGAAAGCGGAGAAGTACTTTGAACAAGGCCTTAATGACTCTGAAAAAGGACGAATTTGTTATTTGCTGCTGTCCGATTTAAAAGCATCAAATGGACAAATAGAGGAGGCTTTAACGCTAATCGAACAAGGGGAGAAATTCTATCCGGAAACCCCTGCCTTCCTATTAGAAAAAGTAAGGCGCTACCGTGATCTCGGCAAAATGACCGAAATGCTTGTTTTGATACAGGAACTGAATGAAAGAATACCTGAGCATGCTTATCAGAAATATTTTCGCCAATTAACAAAAACGGCTTATTACCAATTAGGGGAATTTGATCTCTTACGGAACGAAGACAAGGGGGAGAAATCCCTTTTTACCGTAAAAGATAAACAGGGTGAATTAATTAAACTTACTATTAATCCCATAATTCAAAAAAGCAATTTTTGTGTTCCAGCAAGCTTGGAGATGATTCTGACCTATTTTGGAAAAGACATCACCCAGGATGAAATTGCCACTCATATTTTTGATTTTTCTGGTTCGAAGCTGTCGACGACTGTTCAATATCTTGAAGAAAACGGATACGAATGTCGATATTTTATAGGTAAAAAAGAGCTTTATCAAGAATTATTGAAAAAGAATATACCGATATTGTTAAGTGTTGATTTTGAGCATTCTTCCCATGTTCAAGTGATGACAGGTTATGACGGTATGTTTGATTTTTATCATATACAAGAACCTAACCTCTTGGAAACGATGTATTTAGCTGCAGATGATTTGGAAAAAGCAAATATATCAACGAGTTATATGTCCATCGTATGCGTTCCAAAGGAAAGAGCAGATGAACTTTCCTTTTTATCAAAAGAAGAGGATGATTATTTCCGCAGATTGCATGATTTAGGGGAAAAGCTGGAGGAGGATGAAGAAAAGTACAAAGAGACTTTTTTAGAATTCTTAAAGGCTACCATTGATGTCCCTTACTCACCAATCTATGTGGTAAAGCATTTTTCTTTTGAGGAATATAGTGATTTCATTCTTCAATGTGCTGAAAAACTGCTTTTGTCTTATCCAAATAATGACTTTATGAATCTGCATGTGACTCAAGCCTATATGCGTCTCCATATGATGGAGAATTCGAGAGAGCGGCTTACCCATACAGCACGAAAAACCTTCTCTCCGCTCTATCATTTTCTCAAAGGAAGAATTGCCCTTTACTTTGATGAGATGAAGGATGCAATTGGCTACTTTCGGAACTCCTTGCAGCTTGATCCGGACCAATACTACACATGGAGCTATCTTGCTCTCGCCTATCTATATTCAGGTGATATAAAGAAGGCTGAGTATTTTTCCTCTATTAGTATGGAGCTTGCACCGAAGGAAAGATTTGTCACTATCAATCATGCAGCAGTATTAATTGAAAAACAGGAGTACGTCATGGCCCGGGAGATTTATAATCTGCTGATACGTGAAATACCGACGGATGGTCATGTATGGTATGAGCGAGCACGTCTTGACCAGAAGCTAGGGAAGATTAGGAAGGCGTTGCGTGGTTATTTAATGGCGATTAATTTGGAAGACAATGTTCCTTTTGCCATACTTGCAGCTGCCGACCTATATGAGTATGAGTTGAAGGAGCCACGAAAAGCAGAAGAAATATTACAATCAGGCATAAATACTACTGTTTCTGCCCAGCTCTTGGTCCGTCTCGGGGATTTCTATCGTGAACATGAGGAAATTGAAAAGAGTAGGGACTGTTATCAGGAATGTATCGAGTTATTTCCAGATGAAGGTTTTGCTTATATTGGTGTAGCTGAAATTCTTGGCAGTCAGGAAAAGAAGGAAAAGGCAATTGAATTTCTAAAAAACCATGCAGCCAGATTTGATAAGGATAGTGAATACTTGATTAATAGTGGAAGTATGATGGCTGAATGGGGGATGGAAGAAGATAATATTCCGTTAATAGAAGAATCCTTAGCGCAAATAGAGTGTGGAATCAACCATATTCACTCCAATTACAATGAAGCTTTAGAGCTTTATATAAAAATAGCTGGTGAGACACCTTTCATAAACCGAGCGATTGATTTTCTAAAACAAAAGTTTACTAGTAATTCAAGTGTGATCGAGTTCAAATGCTATGAGGGAGCGTTGTTCGAGGAAAAAAAGCAATACTCTCCTGCTTTGGATTGTTATAACACTGCGATACAGGTAAGAGAAGATTCTTTTCCTTATTATCGATTGGGGGAAGTATACTTTAAGCTTGGAATGTATGAGCTTGCGGCGAATGCTTATAAAACAAGCATAAGTATTGACCCTGCCCTTGAGCCTGCCTATTTGCGGCTAGCTGAAATAGCAGCATTCAATGAAAATCACGAGAAGGAAGCTGAATATCTACTCAGTCTGCTGGAATTTGCTCCAGTAAGTGTAAATATTGAATATTTAGTTTCGATTTTAAATGAAGAGAAATTAGGAAACTTACTGTCTACGATTCAATCATTACCGAAAGGGATAAATGAAATATGGAGGCTTGATGCCGAAGCTTACGTACATGGTGCTCTCGGTGAAACGCAGCTTGAACAAGAGAAGGTAAATGCTGCTCTTCAAGTAAATCCAGACTTTTCGGAACTGCTTCATCATCAGGCTAAGATTTTTATCAAAGCAAAAAAGTGGAAGAATGCTCGGTTTATCCTAACATTGCTCTTAAATAATGACCCTGAGAATGTGGAGTACTATCGAACACTCATTATTTATAGTGCTGCTGCAAATAAATGGTCTAGGCTCCCGAATTTCCTGACAAAACTTGAGGGGAAAGAAGAGGTTAAAAGCAAGAGATTTTTATTAGCTGCTGAGGCAGGAAAACAGTTCATTGTAGATAGGAATTGGAGTGGTAAAGAAGATGGGAATGCGTTTGGACGGTTTGTTACGAAACTAAAAAACCATACCAAGCAAATTTACCTTTTTGGTTCCATCATCGAGCTATATGAGATGGCGATAAAACTAGATAAAAATAATTTATCAGCAGTAAGTCATTTTGCTAAACTTTATGAGGATTTTAACCTAGCGGAGGATGCCGTAAAAATTTTACAAAAAGCTCTGAAGAAACACTGGGAAGAACCTCTTGCCTATCAATTAGGAATGAATTATTTGAGTGAAGAAGATTATCTTTCAGCTCTGCCGCTGTTTGAACGTCAATTAAACAGTGACCCAGGGGATTCCCATCTCCGTTATTTGGTTGCATTGTGTCATTGTGAAATGGGAGAAACACGGGTAGCCGAAGACATGATGATGAGGATTATCGAGGAAAACCCTTATGAACATGATGTCTATTTCCGGTTAGGACAACTGTTCAATGAACAGGGCAGACATATAGGGGCGAAGGATATCCTTGAAAAAGGAATGGTATACCACCCATACGACGTTGATATCAGAGAAGAGCTTCAACTGACAAAGCAGCATTTAGAAAAGTCAATAGTTCTCACTAACTAAAACAGATGCGAAGGCGTATCTGTTTTTTTCTATATACAAATATAAGATGAAAGTATTAAAAACCTCGCTCATACAATGAACTAAAAGGGGAAGTGGTGTGGTGGTGGAACGTACGTATTTAATTAAACCATTACTCGATGAATCCTTGCCGATGATTGATTATGGTAAAGGGATTTATTTGTATGATAAAGAAGGAAAAAAATACCTTGATGGGGCATCAGGCGCTGTTACTGCCAACATTGGACATGGGGTTTCTGAAATTATCGAAGCAATGCAGGAACAGGCAAAAAAGGTTTCGTTTGTGTATCGATCGCAATTTACAAGTGAAAGTGCTGAGAAACTGGCGGAGAAAATCGCAGCATTAACACCAGCTGATTTAAATTGGTGCTTCTTTGTTAATAGCGGTTCTGAAGCCGTAGAAACTGCAATGAAAATGGCCATCCAATATTGGCAGGAGAAAGGCATCCAAACGAAAACGAAGGTGCTTTCAAGATGGGTCAGCTACCATGGAATCACGTTAGGTGCGTTATCCTTGTCCGGCCATACTGGCAGGAGAGCACGATTTGTTCCACTTCTCGAGGATTTCCCTGTCATAAATCCCCCTTATTGTTATCGTTGTCCCTATAACCTTGAAGCCCCTTCCTGCGGCTATCTTTGCGCTCAGGAATTAGAACTGGCGATAAAACGGATTGGTGCCAATCATATTGCAGCTTTTATAGCAGAACCTGTCATAGGTGCTGCGGGCGGAGCCATTGCACCACCTAAGGATTATTTTAAAACAATCAAAAAAATCTGCGAAGACCATGATATCCTTTTTATTGCAGACGAAGTGATGACTGGTTTTGGTCGAACAGGGTCGATGCTTGCGATGGAGCAATATGGAGTTATTCCTGATATTGTGGCTTTAGGAAAAGGAATGGGGGCAGGCTACGCCCCGATAGCGGCTGCAGTTGCAAGTGAAAAGGTAATTGAGCCCATTTTAGCGGGGACAAAAGTTGTGATGAGCGGACATACCTTAAGTGCCAACCCGCAATCCTGTGCAGTATCTCTAGCGGTACTAGAATATTTGGAAAAAAATCAGATTGTCAGTGAAGTAGAGTCTAAGGGAGATTACTTGAAAAATATGCTTTTACAATTAAAAAATCAGTATTCCTTTATCGGGGATATTCGTGGTAAAGGTTTAATGCTCGGAATCGAATTTGTCGAGGACGTCACCACGAAATCACCTTTTCAACGGGAGGCACTCGTAACCCAAAGGATGATTTCCCTTGCTAAGGAAAAAGGACTGCTTGTGTATCCGGCAGGTTCAGGTATTGATGGTATCAATGGTGACTCTATTATCATTTCGCCGCCATTAACCATTACCAAAAGTGAAATTGATGTATTGGTTTCACTCCTGCAAGCAACCTTTGATGAATTTAGAGCGCAATTGAAATTGGGTGGTGTTTAAATGGAAAATCCATTTGGGAAAATTACAGCCTTAGAGGATGTATTGAAGCTCTTTTTTAACGGAATGACGTTAATGTTTGGTGGTTTTGGCGGTGTTGGAACCCCACCAACCCTGATTGATGCTATCCTTGAAAAAGGGGTGGAAAAGTTAACTCTAATTGGAAATGATACAGGGTTTCCACACATTGGCATTGGAAAATTAGTAAGTCAGGAAAGGGCAATAAAGGTAATTGCCTCCCATATTGGTTCCAATCCCATTGCTGGAAAACTCATGCATGAAGGAAAGCTAGAGGTGGAGTTTTCACCACAAGGAATTTTAGCAGAAAGGATTCGTGCAGGAGGGGTCGGTCTTCCTGCAATTCTAAGTGATATTGGAATGGATAATGAACTCGTATCGAAAAACAAGCCCCATTTTTTCCTCAATGGAAAGGACTACTTAATTGAAACAGCATTAACCGCAGAAGTATCAATTGTATATGCCAAAAAAGCAGACCCCTATGGAAATTTAATTTATGACAAAAGTGCCCGTAATACAAACCCGCTTGTTGCAATGGCCGGAGACATTACGATTGCAGAGGTAGAGGAGATTGTTCCGCTTGGAAGCCTCAATCCGGATGAAATTATTACCCCTGGAGTGTTCG
The DNA here is from genome assembly GCF_023715415.1 of Neobacillus niacini. Lineage (GTDB taxonomy): Bacteria > Bacillota > Bacilli > Bacillales > Cytobacillaceae > Neobacillus > Neobacillus niacini_C. Next base: position 188,215 of record NZ_JAMBOB010000006.1, on the reverse strand, counting down.
TCGATCACATTATCCCTTCGAAGGGAGTGAATTGGAAATGGGCTTGGGAGTAGACTTTCGCAACACAATAGCAAGAAGAGCAGCAGAAGAAATCACGAATGGTATGGTTGTTAACCTGGGCATCGGTATCCCGTCCTTAGTTCCTAATCATTTACCAAAGGACATGATGGTGATGTTCCATGCTGAAAATGGGATTACGGGTATGGGACCAAGCCCAGAAAAAGGAATGGAAGATGAGAATTTATGTAATGCCGGTGGTTTCCCGGTTACTTTGAACCAAGGTGGTTCTTATTGTGATAGTGCGATATCCTTTGGAATGATTCGCAGAGGCCGTGTGGATATCACGATTTTGGGATCCCTCCAGGTTAGCCAGCAAGGTGATTTGGCTAACTGGATTGTTCCGGGAAAAAAGGTTCCTGGAATGGGCGGTGCGATGGAATTAGCTCAGAAGGCGAGAAAAGTGATTGTTTTAATGAATCATTGTGACAAAGCAGGAAAACCAAAAATTCTTACATCCTGTACCTTACCACTAACCTCTACAGCTTGCGTGGATATGATTATTACGGAATTAGCTGTTTTCAAGGTGACTCCGGAGGGATTAATACTAACAGAACTGTTTCCCCCTTATGACTTACAAGAGGTTATAAATAAGACAGAGTGTGCGTTCACGACGTGTGATGTAGTCCGAAAGATATCCTATTAATCTCACCCATTCTTAAAAAGAAGGAGTGAAAGTGTTGACTAATCATGAAGAATCCATCAAACAATGGCTGAAGGACAATCGTGCCAGGGGAACGAGATTCTTACAAATACTTGTTCAAGAAAATAGTACTAGAGGAAACGAAAGTAGTGCTCAGGCTGTCATTATTGAAAAATGCCGACAGTTAGGATTGAATCTCGATATCTGGGAAATTGACAGAGATGAACTCATACAACATGAGGCATTCTGCTGTGATCGGCAAAGCTTTGAAGGAAATCCCAATGTAGTTGCCGTGTTAAAAGGGACTGGCGGCGGTAAGTCTATCATTCTAAATGGACATATCGATGTGGTTCCAGTTGGGGATGAGCAGAACTGGGAGCATGATCCGTTTAGCGGCCTTATTGAATGTGGAAAGCTTTATGGACGTGGAAGTACGGATATGAAGGGCGGAACGGCTGCTTTAATTATGGCGATTGAGGCAATCATTTCCACCGGAATTAAGCTTAAAGGGGATATTATTTTTCAAAGTGTAATAGAGGAAGAAAGCGGCGGTGCCGGTACACTGGCTGCGGTTCTACGAGGCTATCGTGCTGACGGTGCCATTATCCCAGAACCAACAGGTATGAAAATTTTTCCAAAGCAGCAGGGCTCCATGTGGTTTAGGGTTACTGTTAAGGGCAGGGCAGCTCATGGCGGAACAAGATATGAAGGAGTCAGTGCCATTGAAAAGGCAGTATTGGTCATCCAAAAGCTGCAGCAGTTAGAAAAAAATCGAAATATTAAAATCACTGATCCGCTTTTTAATAGTATTCCGATACCAATCCCGATTAATATTGGAAAAATAACTAGTGGTGAATGGCCATCATCTGTTCCTGATCTAGCTATAATTGAAGGGAGAATGGGCGTAGCTCCTGAAGAAAGTATTTCTGCAGCTCAAGGGGAAATGGCTGCGGTGTTAAATGAACTCAATGAAAAAGACGAGTGGTTCCAAAAGAACCCACTTGAAATTGAATGGTTTGGAGGGAGATGGCTTCCAGGCAACCTTGAAGTCGATCATCCATTAATGAAGACACTGTCTGAAAGTTTTGTGGAAATCAAGGGGGAACAACCGGTTGTTGAGGCAAGTCCTTGGGGGACGGATGGCGGAATTCTATCAAATGTGGGAAATACACCTGTAGTTGTCTTCGGACCGGGGATAACCGCTACGGCACATGATGCAAATGAACACATCCAGTTGGAAGATCTGTTTGCAGCAAGTAAAATTATTGCTCTAACTCTATTAAAATGGTGTGAAGTCAGTGATTAGATATCCCTCCTTAAAAAGAAGCAGCAAAGTTTGTTACACTAGCATTAGGACATTTTAGTATTTGGAGGGACTGTGATGAAAAAGGATTTGTGGATAGGCGGCGAATATCGTAGTGCTTCTTCCTATATGGAGTTGAAGAACCCATTTAACTTAGAGATTCTTGCTCATGTTGGCATGGCCAATCAGGAGGATGTGCTATCAGCCATTAAGGCAGCAGAAGATGCTAAAGAAATAATGGCAGAAATGCCTGCCTTTGAACGGGCTGAAATCCTTGAGAAAGTAGCACAATATCTAAAGGAAGAGCGAGAAGAATGTGCGAGATTAATAGCCCTTGAGGCTGCAAAACCGTTAAAGGCAGCGAAGTCGGAAGTGGACCGGACGATTATGACCTATACCTTTAGTGCACATGAAGCGAGAAGAATTCATGGTGAAACGGTGCCGATGGACGCTGCACCTGGAGGTGAGGGAAGACTTGCCTTTACGATTCGGGAACCATTAGGCGTCATCGCCGCAATTACCCCGTTTAATTTCCCTATGAATTTAGTTGCTCATAAAGTGGGTCCGGCCATCGCAGCTGGGAATAGTGTAGTTTTAAAACCAGCGAGTCAAACACCTTTATCAGCCTATAAGATAGCGGACTACTTTCATCGTGCAGGCTTACCGGCTGGCGCTTTGAATGTTATCACTGGAAGCGGCAGTAAAATCGGCGATGTATTAATGAAAGACGATTGTATCAAAATGATTACCTTTACAGGAAGTCCTGAGGTAGGGCGCTATATTCGAGAAAACTCAGGATTAAAACGGGTAACCCTGGAATTGGGTTCAAATTCGGCATTAATAGTCGATGATGGGGTTAGATTAGAGAAGGTCATCCCAAGGATTGTGAATGGTGCCTTTGCCTATCAAGGGCAGGTTTGTATTTCGATTCAAAGAATTTATGTCCATGAAAAGGTATTTGAAGCTTTTGTGGAGAAATTTGTTTGTGAAACCCAAAAGTTAAAAACGGGTAATCCCCTTGAGGAAGATAGTGATCTATCAGCCATGATTACACGAGGTGACGTACAGCGAACGAAGGAATGGGTAGATGAAGCGATTAGCAATGGAGCAGAATTAAGGGCAGGAGGAAGCTTCGAAGAAGGGATTTTTCAGCCTACGGTTTTAGTCAATGTCCCTTCAAGCGAAAAGGTTAGTTGTGAAGAGGTATTTGCACCCGTTGTGCATATTAATAGCTTCCGTCATGTTGATGAAGCCATCAATTTCGTAAACGATTCTAAATATGGGTTACAAGCCGGAATTTTTACAAATGACATTCATAAAGCACTTCAAGCTGCTAAAAAGCTACATGTTGGCGGTGTTATGATTAACGAAATCCCCACCTTCCGCGTGGACCAAATGCCATATGGCGGCGTGAAAATGAGCGGAATGGGTCGAGAAGGAATCAAATATGCAGTGGAAGAAATGACTGAACTCAAGCTGATCAGCTTTAAAACAGAGTAGAAGAAAATGTCTGGCTGATTTCCAGTCAGACTTTTTTTCACTTACCTATTTGGGAAGGAGTAAATAAGATGAATCAAAGTACCTCCACTATCCAAATCGATGAAAGTAATTTCTTTCTAGAGATTTACCTGGATCCTTTTAATAAAAGAATTCGGATTGATGATTATCGCGGTAATACAAATTTACTTATTGAAAAAGCGGAGGAGTTAGCCCGCAAATATCAAGTAGAAAAGTTAATAATGAAAGTGCGGTCCGAGGATTTTTTACACTTATATGAAAAAGGCTTTCAACCGGAAGCAGTGGTCGACCGCTATTTTCTCGGTTCTGATGCTCATTTTTTTTCAAAGTTTTATTCGGTGGAGCGAAAGAAGAATGACCATTGGATTACGGAGGACGGCATGATTCACAGTATTTATCAATTGGACACCACCATTGATAAGCCCTATCCGCCAAAGGAGTATGAATTAAAAAAAGCAGATGAAGCATGTGCCGAAGAGCTTTCAGGATTATATCGCCAGGTGTTTCAGATTTACCCTACACCCTTACATGACCCCGAATATGTGAAAAAGACCATGAAGGATGGGACCATCTATTACGTATATTTTTATCAGGGCAAAATTGTCAGTGCTGCATCTGCTGAAGTGAATTCTTTTTATAAAAATGCAGAATTAACCGATTGTGCGACCTTAACCGAACATCGGAAATATGGATTAATGAAAATTATCCTCCGTGAGCTAGAGAGGGAGCTAAAAACGCAGGGGATTTTCTGTGCTTATTCGATTGCTAGAAGTTTATCCTTTGGAATGAATGCTGTTTTGTTTCAGCTTGATTATAAATATCGCGGCAGATTAATGAATAACTGTTATATTTACGACAAGCTGGAGAATATGAATATGTGGGTGAAGAATCTGGCAAACTGCTAATATTTCGGCTGTAGGTGACGAATTTTCGGCACCTTTTAAAGGGAGGTGTAGCAATGGTTCAATTAACTGCTTTAACGCAGGAAGTTCTTTCAGCCATCCTGAAAACCATCGATGAAGGAATCCATGTGGTCAATACGGAAGGTAGAACCATTTTTTATAATGAGGTTGCAGCAAGGCATGATGGCATGAATGTGAAGGAGGTACAGGGTAAAGATTTGCTTGAGGTTTTTCCTTCTTTAACCGAGCAATCAAGTACACTGCTTAGGGTGATTAAAACGGGCAAACCCATCTATAATCAGACACAGGTATATGTAAACATCCATGGAGTGAGAATTGATACCATTAATACCACGCTACCTATTTTTGTTGATAAGCAAATTATTGGTGCAGTTGAGATTGCGAAAGATTATACTCGAATGAAACAATTATCAGAAAGTCTATTAGATTTACAAAAGAGTGTGAATAGAAACAATAAGAAAAAAACATTGAAAACCGTAAAGTATACGTTAGATGATTTAAAGAGTGTTAATCCGATTTTCCAGAGCCTGAAGGCCGAAGCTAGAAAACTGGCAAAATCAGATTCACCCATTCTTGTATACGGAGAAAGCGGAACTGGGAAGGAGTTGTTTGTGCAGGGGGTGCATCACGAATCCCTTCGCGGGGACGGGCCGTTCATTGCTCAAAACTGTGCGGCCATCCCAGAAACGCTGCTTGAGAGTATTCTTTTTGGTACGGCAAAAGGAAGCTATACCGGTGCGGTTGAGAGAAAGGGGCTTTTTGAGCTGGCAGACGGCGGTACACTATTTCTTGATGAACTTCATACCATGCCAATCGAGTTGCAGGCTAAGCTGTTACGGGTATTAGAAGATGGAATGGTGCGAAGAGTCGGAAGTGCACAAAATATTTCGGTTGATGTCCGCGTGATTGCAGCCATGAATGTCCATCCTAGTGCTGCCCTTGAAAATCAAAAGATTCGCTCTGACCTTTACTACCGTTTAAATGTCTTTACCTTTTCACTGCTGCCGATTCGAGAACGAAAAGAGGATATCCTGTTTTTAACGGATTATTTTATTCAGTTTTTTAATAAGAAATTGAATAAAAGGATTAAAGGGATTGAGAAGAAATTGGAGAGCTTCTTTATGAGTCACCTTTGGCCAGGGAACGTAAGAGAGCTAAAGCATACGATTGAATACATGATGAACGTGTGCGAGGATGATATCCTTCAAATGGCAAACCTGCCAATCATGATGAAACAGCATGGTGTAACGAATGAAAATGTTGAGAACAGCCTTTCGTTAAGAAAAAATCTCGAAGAAATGGAAAAACAACTAATCGATTCTGCACTGAATTTGTCAGACGGCAATATCAACCAAGCGGCCAAGCTCCTAGAATTACCTAGACAAACTCTCCAATACAAACTAAAAAAGATAAGAGATTAACCGCCGAAAAATCGGCGTTTTTTTTGTTTTATATTTTATGGCTGTGTTTAAGGATCATGTGATTTTGGCACCTGTTGATTGGAGCGGAAGGCGCTTGACTCCTGCGGGATGAACGAGCACCGTGAGACCCCGCAGGTCAGAAGGACCGAGGAGGCTCACGGGCGAGCCCGCGGAAAGCATAGCGCCTGGAGCGCAAAACAACAGCCAAATTTAACACAGCCCACTTAAAAAAAGATAAAGGTGCCCCATCCTTACTGGACTAAGCGCATTGGCATAGTTCTTGCATAATATCTAAGTAAAGCAGGGTAAGGAGGAATTAAAAAATGAAACAGACATTATATAAGCCGGATAGGCATTGGAAAGATATAGAACTATGGAAAGACGTAAGTGAAGAGCAATGGAATGATTGGCTCTGGCAGCTAACAAATACCATTCGCACACTGGAAGATTTAAAAAAGGTAATCAACCTAACTCCTGATGAAGAAGAAGGAGTAAGAATCTCAACCAAAACCATTCCCTTAAATATAACACCCTACTATGCTTCGCTTATGAACCCTGATGACCCACGCTGTCCGATTCGGATGCAGTCCGTTCCAATCTCTAAAGAAATTCATAAAACGAAATATGACCTTGAAGATCCACTTTATGAGGATGAAGATTCACCAGTACCTGGGTTGACACACCGTTATCCAGATCGCGTTCTATTTCTTGTCACCAACCAGTGTTCGATGTATTGCCGTTACTGTACGAGAAGAAGATTCTCAGGACAAATTGGAATGGGCGTACCAAAGAAGCAGCTAGATGCAGCGATTAATTATATCCGGCAAACCCCACAAGTACGGGATGTGTTAATTTCTGGGGGCGATGGACTGCTGATAAATGATAATATTCTTGAATATATTTTGAAAAATCTTCGTGAAATTGACCATGTTGAAATTATTCGGATTGGAACAAGAGCCCCAGTGGTATTCCCGCAAAGAATTACTGAAAACCTTTGTAACATCTTAAAAAAATACCATCCGATTTGGTTGAATACTCATTTTAATACATCAATCGAAATCACAGAGGAATCTAAAAAGGCATGTGAAATGCTAGCTAATTCTGGTGTTCCAGTCGGAAACCAATCGGTCATCCTCGCAGGCATCAACGACAGTGTGCCGATAATGAAAAAGCTTATGCATGACCTCGTGAAAATCCGTGTACGCCCATATTATATTTATCAATGTGATTTATCCGAAGGAATTGGTCACTTCCGGGCACCTGTTTCCAAAGGACTTGAAATTATTGAAGGCCTCCGCGGACATACAAGTGGCTATGCAGTGCCGACTTTTGTGCTCGATGGTCCTGGCGGCGGCGGTAAGATTTCACTTCAGCCGAATTATTTAATTTCACAAAGTGCAGAAAAAGTTGTCCTTAGGAATTTTGAAGGTGTGATTACCTCTTATCCGGAACCAGAAAATTATCAGCCTGGAACAGCAGAAGATTATTTTAAAGAGATTTATCCAGATATGGAGGAAAAACGCTCAAATGTTGGGATTGCCGGAATTATGAACGACCAGCATTTCAACCTAGTCCCTGAGGGCTTACAGAGATTAAATCGCCGAAAAGAATACAATCAAAATCCTTCCCATACCACCTTGAAGGATAAACGAAGCAAGCGTGATGAGTTGAAGGAAAAGAAATTCCAAGCTCTTCAAAACAAACCAGCACCTGCTGAAAATAAAGATTCCGATGGTAACTCTACATCGAAAGAATAGAGGGGATGAAGATGGGATTAGTCTGTGACTGGTGCGGGAGCGCTGCTGAAAATGGGGAGAATATTGTTTATTGGGAGCTTCCTGACGGCACAAGAGCCATTCAAATTATAGAAACCCCCGCAGTCGTTTGCGAGGATTGTAACATGGTGTATCAAACAGATGAAATAACGAAGGAAATAGAGGATCAATTATTCCTAATTGATACGAAGAAAATTGGAAATAGCATCAGCTATAAAGAGTTAATGTCTCTTCCAAAGCTTTTGAAGAGAAATTATTTTGATTTTACTTCCTAACTCAAAAACCCCTATCAGCAGCCGATAGGGGTTCTTTCTTTACTCAGTTTGTATAGGTTTTGCTGCGTTTTTTCTCGCTCGTAAAAACTTAACTAGGTTTAAGACAATGGTTTTCATGACTGCATAAAATGGGATTGCCAGTACCATCCCTAAGACCCCTGCCAGATTACCGGCAGCTAGTAAGATAATAATGATGGTTGCTGGATGGGTGTCCAAGCTTTTTCCAAGAATGAGCGGTGATAATACATTCCCTTCCACTTGTTGCGCAATGAGAATAACTACTATAACTAACAATGCTTTTGTTGGAGAATCGAATAAAGCTACGATTACCGCAGGTGCTCCTCCAAGAATTGGACCGATATAAGGAATAATGTTAGTAAATGCTACGATTAAGGCCATGACAAGTGCAAAGGGTAAATCTATAATCAAGTATCCGATAAACGCCAGCGTGCCCACAGCCAATGCTACTGTAACTTGGCCCTGAATATAAGCAGATAGTGTATCACCTGTCTCTTTAAGAATGGATAAGCCTTCTTCCCTGTATGGGTTGGGAAGAAATTTCGAGATTGCTGTAGGAAACTTGTGTCCATCTTTAAACATGTAGAATAACAAAAAAGGAACCGTGACTAAAATGATAGCAATATTGGTTATTACACCAAGTATATTCGTTATGCTGCCTGTAATGGTGTTTGGCAGGGTATTTGCAAATTCTATGAGCCTTTCCTGCACAGTTTCAAGAAGATCCTTTTGCTCGTCCATGATCCATTTAAATTCAGATGACTTCATGACATTATCAAAAAATTGCATGGTTTTGTTAGCATATATTGGAAGTTCGTTAGCGAGAGCCGTAAATTGTTTTGTAATCGCAGGAATTAAATTTCCAATTGCAAGGACACAAATGAGTATAAATACAACATAAATGATAATGATGGCTAATAATCTAGGCACTTTATGGCGCTGTAGAAAATTAACAACTGGATTAAGTAAAAAGTAAAGAAAACCTGTTATCAGAATGGGGAAAAAAATCGTTGAAAAAAAGATTCCGATTGGTTCAAATAAGAAGGATATCTTAGTTGAAACCCAAATGATGGTTACTATTAACAAGACTTGAATTAACCAGTATTGAAATTTTTTCTTTGCCAATGTTTGTACCTCAGTTCCTATATATTTGGTAAAATTATATCAAATCTTTATCTGTTATAGTATCTTTAAGTTAAATCAATTTTTGTCCCAGAATAGAAAGAAAGGCGCTATGTATGTTTAAATCCTTTTATCACTTTTTAATGAAATACCGGCACCCAGAACCAAAGGATGCCATCAGTGTTTTTGCGAATGAGGCTTTTTTGGACCACAGCTTCCCAAAAACATCGGAAGACTACCATGAGCTCAGTACTTACTTGGAATTGAATGGTCATTATCTAGAGTCCATGACTATATTTGATGAGGCCTGGGAGCTTTATTTGGTATCAGAAAGTTAATTATATTTATGTAAAACTCATTAAATCGTCTCTGCAAAAAGAGGCGATTTTTCTTTTTTACCATTGTGAGCGGGTACATCCATTGGTGCATATACTATTGTAATCAAAATTCACGACTCATCATTGAGAGGATGGAGGATATGAAAAGAAGGAATATACCGAAGTATAAGGTCGGTGATACGGTCGTGATAACGATGTATGGTACTGTTGGCAAAATAACCGATGTCAAGTTGATTGACGGGAATTATGTGTACGAAGTGAACAAAAGTGATGGTCTTTTTGTTGAATCTGGACTGCAGCTCCTTTCAGAGTATGAAGGAGATTTGGTGGAACAAGAACAAATAGATATTGAATATAAATTCTTTTTCGGAGATTTAGTTCAAGTCGCCGGATATGGCGCAGATTTGTTTAAGATTGTCGGGTTTCGAACAGAAATTTGGCGCTACAAAGAAGATGCATGGGAAGATGTTATCTACGAACTTTCCAGAATAAGTGATGGGGAATGGCTGGAAGCGGGTGAAGAGGAAATGACACTCGTTGCAGACGCTGAGAGTGCGGACACGTTTATTCAAAAACTAGGACTCCTGTATTTAGTCAATAACGAAGAAAAGCAGCAGGTCGCAATTTCAAAAACACAAAAGAATATTGTGAGAAAAGCAGAACTAGAAGAAATTGAACGGAAAAAGGAAAAGAAGCAGCTAATCGATAATTTATTAGATATATTTAATGATTACAAAATTTTATATACCATGTTTCACGACCAGGAGTATTTTCAAGTTATGCGTGTCATTTTAAGGAAATTAAAGAGTATTGTAAATGACGATGGTAAAAGCCAGGTCTAGCTTCTACCACCTTGAAATTGCGATGAATAAATAAATGACCAAAGGAATCCCACCCCATTTTATTAGAAAAAATTGACTCTCTAAAATCTTTTCAAAGGCAGTGATGATCAATCCATCTTCCTTATTCACATCATCAAGAATAGCTTCAAATTTCGCTTGTAGGTTTGACATACTTTCACCTCATAATCATATTTTTTATATATCCTATGCTTGTCCAAAGAAAAAAAGACATATTTATCTTTTATTTTGCACTCTATGTTTAAGCTGCAGAATATTTACCGATTCTTCTAGAAGTAAATAGCATGAATGTGCAGAATTCATCATACATTCGTAAAAAGGGGGCGATGCTATGAGAGAAATTGAAGTATTTATTGATACAGAGGAGATTGCTGAATTTTTCTTTCATGAGCTGGTGAAAAGAGGATACGTTCCTACGGAAGAAGAATTGGAAGAAATCGCTGATATCACCTTCGAGTATCTCATCGAGAAAAGTATTATCGACGAAGAAGTAGAAGATGAATAGGTAAAATATCACGATACTGTATTCATCTTTTTAATAAGAAGTAGCGAAAGACGAGCATATGAACCTGCTCGCTTTTTGTTTGTGATATTTTTTTGCTATTTTTCATTAATTGGTGAAACTTTACTATTTCTTTACCGTATTAAGAATAGCGAAGATGAGGAGGAATGATGGATGCTTAAAAAGATTTTAAAATCAATTCTTGGAAGTAAACTTCATCATCAAAAAAAATATTCACATTCAAGTAATGCTTGGAAGAAAATGAACCATCACAAACATAAGCACCTAGGACACCAGCACTATAAAAAGAAGCATAAAAGCGGTAGTTTCTTTTCCAGCTTCTTTAGTAGTTAATTACTTATATGTTTAAAAGAATGACTTTATTTGCTGCTAACATAATGGAAAGTAGATTTCAGCCAAATGAAATCATTGGAGAGCGATACGAGATTATCAACCATTTAGGCGTTGGAAGCTATGGAAATAGTTACTTAGTATTTGATCAGGTTTCGCAGCAAATGAAAGTACTAAAAGCCTTACGCATCCATAAAAGAATCACGAAGTCAGGAAAAAGGGATTTTGAGCTTGAAAAAGCCCTGCTCCAATCCATTAATCACTCCGGGTTTCCTCGTTTTTTCGAAGATGGTATTTACAAAAACATACCATTTTATACAATGGAGTATATTGAAGGTAAGAATTTTGAACAGTTAATCTTTCAGGATGGTCAAAAATATTCAGAGATAGAAGCGTTTAGAATTGCTAATCAATTACTAGAGCACATAAATTATTTACATGAACAGCAGCTAATTCATAGAGATATTCGAATCCCAAATGTAATTGCGAATGGTTCTAAGATTGTACTTATAGATTTAGGGCTTGCAAGGAAATGTAATCATGAGAAAGCAGGCGGGATAAAGCAAATCCGGCATTTGCGCAAAGAGGTGAATCCCCAGGCAGACTTTTATGGCCTTGGTCATTTTTTGTTGTTTTTACTTTACTCCAACTTCTCTTTTTCAAAAAAAATGAAGGAAAGCAGCTGGGAAGAGGAATTGGAGATATCATATCAGGCAAAGCATATCATCAGCAGACTTTTACAAATAAAAGACTGTTATGAGTGCTGTGCACAAGTAAAGTCAGATATCCAAAAATTAATTGTAGTATAGGGAGGAAATAACAATGTCTTTTTTTGACAAAGTATTTGCTAGTGTAGGAATTGGGTCTGCAACGGTTGACACAAAGCTCGAGAGGGATACGTATAAGCCGGGAGAAACAGTTAATGGTATTGTAGAAATTAGAGGTGGAAAGGTAGACCAGCAAGTAGATGATATCTATTTGTCATTAAATACTACCTATTTAAAAGAATCAGATGATAAAAAGTATAATGTGACAGCTACCATCGATCGTTTCCGAATTACAAGCCCATTTACAATTGGAAAAAATGAAAGAAAAGAAATTCCTTTTTCATTCCAGCTTCCACTAGATACACCGCTTTCTATCGGCAGGTCAAAAATTTGGGTAACAACTGGATTAGATATTAAAAACGCAGTGGACCCAGGAGATAAAGACTATATTCAAGTTGTTCCTGATCAATTAATGAATGCCATTTTTAATGCTGTGGACAGTCTTGGTTTCCGTTTGCGTGAAGCTGATTGTGAAGAAGCATCCTACAAAGTCCGCGGCCGCTTGCCATTTGTGCAAGAATTTGAATATGTACCAACCTCTGGACCATTCCGTGGAAGATTAGATGAGCTAGAAGTAGTACTCAGACCATCAGGAAATGGTGTAATCGAGTTACTCTTACAGGTTGACCGTCGTGCGCGCGGATTGGGTGGATTATTTGCAGAGGCAGCTGGTTTGGACGAAAGTAATGTCAGAATGACGGTAACAACGGCTGATATTCCAACCCTTCAACAGCAAATTCAGAATGTTATACAAAGATTCTCTTAATTTTCGACAAAAAAAGACAGGTTTCACTGGAGGATTCTGCTAGGCTCATCTCTAATTATTAGAGTAAATACTTTTACTTTAATGATTGGAGGGGATAAGATGATCAAGGCGATAACCAGAAGAGCGAGTATTCAATATGATGTGACAATCTTTCAAACTCCAAAGTACAGAGAATACAAAGGGTATAAACAAGTCTATCGTACATTCATTCAAGCAGGCAGCCATGAAAGTTGTTTGGAAAAAACATTTAGTCTCTTTAATGTAACCGATCGAATTCCATCGAATTATCAGGGAAGATTTCTTGCTACTGGAGATATCATTTTAATAGATGAAGGTCGCGGCGGACAGCATTATTATCAATTAAAACCAGGCGGGTGGCAGCCTGTTAATCGAATCCTAATAAGATGAAATAAAACCTAAGGAGAAAATCCCTTAGGTTTTATTTTGTTCTATCAGTTATTGACCATTACTTTTTCGACCGCCAGATGCTTCATTTTCTTTTGCATGGGCATTATGCTCTGCCTCAATCGCCTCAGGTGGAATATGATTATTTTTCTTTGGACGATTGGTTTGTGCTCTATGCTTTTTTCCCATAATTTTATGAACCTCCTTTGGATAATCTAAAAATAGCTTCCCACAAATAGAAAAATTCATGACGTTTTCGATGAAAGGTTTTTCATTCTAAAAAGTGTTGTGATATATTGACTAGTGTGAAGTTGCTTACTTCACTATAATTGAATGGAGGATTTTTTATATGAGTGTACATATTGCTGCAAAAGAAAATGAAATTGCTGAAACGGTATTATTACCTGGAGACCCGCTAAGGGCTAAATATATTGCAGAAACCTTTTTAGAAGATGCAAAATGCTACAATGAAGTGAGAAATATGTTTGGGTATACAGGTACATATAAAGGGAAGAGAATTTCTGTTCAAGGAACAGGAATGGGTGTTCCTTCTATTTCTATTTATGTAAATGAATTAATGAACAGCTACAATGTCCAAAACTTAATTCGTGTCGGCACATGCGGAGCGATTCAAAAGGATGTTAAAGTCAGAGATGTTATTTTGGCAATGACCAGCTCGACCGACTCTAATATGAATCGTCTAACCTTTGGAGGTGTAGATTTCGCTCCTTGTGCGGATTTTGACTTGCTAAAAAAGGCCTATGACGCAGGTGTAGAAAAAGGGCTTAGTCTAAAAGTAGGGAATATTTTTACTGCAGACTCTTTCTATAATGATAATGCTGATCTTGAAAAATGGGCAAGGTATCAGATTCTTGCCATTGAAATGGAAACAACAGCATTATACACGTTAGCTGCTAAATTTAACCGAAGAGCATTGTCGGTACTAACTGTAAGTGATCATATTTTAACAGGTGAAGAAACAACTGCGGAAGAAAGACAATTAACATTTAATGATATGATTGTGGTCGCACTAGAAGCAGCGACAAAAGAATAGGTAAAACCACCTCTTTCTAGTATGGAAAGAGGTTTCTTATTGATTTTTTTGGCGAAAATAGATATAGTGCAGAAAGAATAAAGAAAGATAGATAGGTGAGAATAATGGTATGGAAAAATATGGTATTAATTGGGTCAATGACCGTTGTATTTAGCGGCTGTAGTCAAATCAATTCACTAGTAGATAAGCTGCCGTTCGCTTCTAATGACTCTAGTAATAAACAACAAACCCAACAAGACGAATCTCCGATAAATGATCCACTCAGCTTAGAATCAATTTTCTTCAATGAAATTAAAGAGGTTGATGGCAAGAATGTTATCCAAAATTCAACGAACGTCATGGCATTGGTAAACAAAGAGTTTTACTTGCCAGAAGATTATATACCTGAGGATCTAGTCAAGCCAGAAGTAGAATTCTCCTTTAAGGAAGAGGATATCGAAAAAAGCTTAATGAGAAAAGAAGCGGCAGAAGCATTAGAGAAAATGTTTGCTGACGCTTCGAAAAATGGTATCGAAATTATTGCTGTATCGGGATACCGCTCCTATAGCAGGCAAAAATCGTTGTACGAAGCAGAAATAAATAGAGTGGGTATCGAAAAAGCTGAGCAGGCTGTAGCTATTCCGGGTGCAAGTGAACACCAATCTGGGTTAGCTATGGATATTTCGAGCAGGTCGAATAAATTATATTTAAATGAAGCCTTTGCAAATACCACTGAAGGTAAGTGGCTAAAAGAAAACGCTCATCGCTTTGGCTTTATTTTGAGGTATCCGAAAGAGAAAAAGGACATTACAAATTATATGTATGAGCCGTGGCATTTCCGTTATGTCGGTGTGAAGGCAGCAAATATTATGTACAAGAATAACTGGACACTAGAGGAATATTTCAATGAAGTTAAGAAAATCTAATAGTGATTTCAGGCACTCCCTACCAAATGGATGTGCCCTTTTTCTTTCTACATAACTTTTCTTGTGTTTTTTTTAATAAAAGATGTTATTCTAATCACTAAGGGCTAGTTTTACATATTATTTTTTGGAAAATGAAAGTGGTGAAATCTTTGGATGAACAAAAAGTTGATCAAGAAAATCTTGAACAAGAGCAGGTAACAGATAAGAAATCCGGGTATATACACATTAAAAAATTCCAGTTTATATTGATTTTGTTTTTCCTAGTATTGCTATCTACTGGCATTACAACCTTTGCTTTATCGTTTGGGGATGAAAAAGTCATTACAGTTGGTACGGAAAGACAAGAATTTGAAAAGCTATACACTGCCTATGATACGCTGAAGAATGGATATTTTGAGGAGCTGGATCAGAAAAAACTGATCAATGGGGCTATTGATGGGATGGTAAAAGCTCTAGACGATCCCTATACTGACTATATGAGTGTGGAGGAAGCGGAAAATTTCCATTCCTCAATTAGTTCTTCCTTTCAAGGAATTGGTGCTGAGATTCAAGAGAAAGACGGACATATTTTGATTGTGTCACCGATTAAGGGCTCTCCTGCTGAAAAAGCAGGGTTAAGGCCGAATGATATCATTACGTCTGTTGATGGAAAAAGCCTGCAGGGTATGACCTCCACTGAAGCCGTAACCATTATTCGTGGAAAAAAGGGAACAAAGGTAGAATTAACGATTCAGCGACCGGGAACGGACACTCCTGTTAAGGTACCGATTATCCGAGATGATATTCCAATTGAAACCGTTTATGGTGAGATGGTTGGGGATGGTATTGCCAAAGTTCAAGTCACAAGTTTTTCTACTAACACCTCAAAGGATCTTACTGCAAAGCTAAATGAACTGCAGGAACAAGGGATGAAAGGGTTAGTCTTAGATTTGCGTCAAAATCCAGGCGGACTATTAGAGGAAGCCATTAGTATTTCAAGTATGTTCGTACCTAAAGGAAAACTACTATTAAAAGTGGAAGACCGGAATGGCAAAATCGAGGAATATCCATCACAAAATGATGGGAATCCAGACTTCCCGCTGGTCGTATTAATTGATAAAGGCAGTGCCAGTGCTTCTGAAATTCTTGCAGGGGCTGTAAGTGAATCTGCGGGTGTTAAGCTAGTGGGGGAGAATTCCTTTGGAAAAGGAACCGTTCAAACAGCCAAGGATTTCCCTGACAAATCCAACATTAAATTTACAACGGCAAAATGGCTTACGCCAAATGGTAATTGGATTCATAAGAAGGGAATTAAGCCTGATATTGAAGTTCCACTCCCTGATTATGCAACATTACCCATCATTAATCCCGACAAAGAGCTGAAGCTTTCAAGTTCATCAACTGAGGTTGAATCAGCACAGAAAATGTTAAAGGCTATTGGGTATGATCCAGGACGTGAAGATGGATTCTTCGATGAGAAAACACAGGAGGCTGTTAGTAGCTTCCAAACAGCAAATAATCTACCCGCTGATGGAATTTTAAAAGGGGAAACTACCTTTAAATTAATGGAAAAGCTTAGAGAACAGATTCAAAATAATGATACTCAGCTTCAAAAAGCAATTGAGGTACTAAAAGAGGAAATGAAATAATGAAAAGCCTGAACCATTTTTGTGGTTCAGGTTTTTTGCATTATCAATTTTCAGGAAGAATATCTAATAATTGCCGGATTCTATCTTTTTTACGTTCTATCACTTCTGCAATAAATTGACTATATTCATTATTTTTTTGTGAGGCAAGCTCCTCATATAATTCCTTTAATTGGTCAAGGTGCTCTTTCAGGGTATATTCATTCACGCCAGACCCTCCTGACTGTACCTTGCGTAAAATAATTTCCACGAGTTTATCATTTGTTGCTTCAAGGGTTTTTGTCCCTTGTCGAACATAAATGGCACCATAACGAAGCTCATTCCGCTGAACAACAGAGGTATAGGGCACATATTTCGGATCATATTCAATGATGAGGACCTGAAACCTTTTATAGCTTAACGTTTGTTGGTCACTTTTAAAATAAAAATCCTCCGTTCGATATTTTAAGTATTTTGGCAGTAAATTAGCCAATTTATTATCTATATCTGCTTTATCTAAAAAATCTTCTTCATTAAGTCCAGTTAAGGAAATTGAACCCTCATCATTTTGACTGACACCAACAATAATACAGCCGCCGCCCGAATTCGCAATTGCAAGCACGTGTTTCGCCATCTTAGAAAATTCTGTCCATTTTGTTTTAAAATCAAGGAAATCTGTTTCACCCGTATTGTGTAGGAGAAGGTCTTTTAAGGATTCATGTGAAGGATTTTTAATAAAATGAAGGAGACTTTTTGGGTAGACATACTCATAGATCATGAGGAAAGGTCCTTTCTGAATATTCTTTTACTACCATTATAAGCTACTTTTATCTGGTTGATAGCCCAATTTCAGCTATAATAAAAGGAATATCAGATGAAAAAGAGGTAAAGAGAGATGACCAACACAGAAGTATATATATTATCCGGATTTTTAGGAAGTGGAAAAACGACACTATTGAAGAAATTGCTTGAAAATGAGCGATTATTAGGCCGAAAAACCGCTGTGATGATGAATGAACTAGGAAAGGTTTCAATTGATTCAGAAGTCGCTCGAGACGAAGATGTAGCCTTGAAGGAGTTATTGGGGGGCTGTATCTGCTGTTCTATTCAGGACAAGCTGGAAGCACAGCTGCAGGGCTTATTATTGAGCGAGAAACCAGAGGTTATTTATATTGAAACCACGGGTGCTGCACACCCTGTTGAAGTTCTAGATGCTATCCTTTCCCCCATATTTGCAGACCAGTTTACGATAAAAGGAATTGTAACAACGGTGGATGGATTAAGATGGCGTGACAGAAAGACGTTGAGTCCACAGGTTCATCAATTATTGCTTGAGCAGGTTAGACACGCAGATTTTATCCTTGTTAATAAAATGGATGAATTGTCGGAATCAGAGCAGTCAAAAATAATTTTCGAAATTCAAGGTATCAATTCTGCGGCACGCTGCTTATTAATCAATTATTCTAATGTCTCTATTGATGAATTGAGAAAACTGACACTTTCATCTTTTTCAAAACAATCCAGTGCGGATTTTTCAAAAAAGGCACTGAATTTGACTACGTTTGTCTATCAATTTCAAGAGCCAATCAGTCATTCCGACTTCGAGGATTTCTTAAAGGGATTACCTGAAAAGATATATCGAATCAAAGGCTATATTAAATTTGATTCTTTATCAAAACCATATCTCTTCCAATATTCTTATGGAATGCCATTATTTATGAAGGAAGAGATGAATTTACCCTTAAATCTGGTGTTTATCGGTGAAAATATTGAGTGGTCTGAGATTGAGGAAAAGCTTTGTAAACTTGAAAGAAACTTTAAAAAACAAAATTAAAATGAATGAACATTTCTTCTTCAGGTAACTCTTTTAATGTAGTTATTTTTTCATTGTAAAGGGGGATTAGATGAAGAAGAAAACAGTTCTTGTGATGGTTATTCTATTCCTCCTTTGTGCTCAAGGGATTCAAGCAGCAACAAATATTAGTTACAAAGTTGAAATGCTGCCATGGGAAGAAGTCAATAATGTGCTGCCAAAGTATACAAAGTTTACGGTTTTGGATCTTGAAACAGGGAAGAAGTTTAAAGTTCAAAGACGTGCAGGCAGTCATCATGCCGACGTACAGCCATTGACACCCAAGGACACAAATATCATGAAAAAGATTTACGGAGGAAAATGGAGCTGGAAGCGGCGTGCCATCATCGTGATTCGTGATGATCAATGGATAGCCGGTTCGATGCACGGGATGCCGCACGGTGGGGGTGCCTTAAAAAATAATTTTCCAGGGCATTTTTGTATCCATTTTTTCGGCAGTACAACCCATCGTACAAACGCTATGGACCTTTCACATAAGCTGATGATACTCAAGGCAGCTGGGAAATTAGAAGAATACTTAAGTATGACCTCACCTTATGAGACGGTTGAAGCGTATATAGCCGGTATTAAGCAACAGGATGCTTTTATTTCAAAGTTGATTTCCGTACAGAAGCTTAAATGGAAACCGGTACTAGGAAAAGTTGAGAATGTTAGAATTACCCGGATGCCAATCTTACCGGCAGAAGATTTAAAAAATGAAATAAGTATGGACGTTCCCATTGAAATTGATTGGTTTATTAAAAATAGAGGAGGGCAGCACTTTCGTGGTGTAATCCATTTAATCCGATTTTCAACGATGGATGCATGGAAAGTAGACTCTGAATCGTTTTTAAAAGAGAATAATCTTAAATAACAGAGAAAACACCTTTAGCATAAGTTAAAGGTGTTTTCTCTGTTAGGCCTGTTCTCCAAATTTAATGAATGTCCTTTCGTCCTCAATTAGACCACAGGAGGCACATTGGATTCGATAATCAGGTCCTTTGTATGGAAGGTGAAAGGGTTCTAATTCATTTTGATTGTATTCCTTCATCACTTCACCGGATTGCGGGTCAAGCTTTACCGATTGCGCAACTTGTTGAATGATATTAAAACGACTTCGATTGGTTTTACAATTAGGACATTTATAAGGCGTAGACATTTAAAACTCCTTTCAAGGTGTTGTTAAAATCTATTTTTTGCAATAATATTGGAAAGTATGTAACAATGCAATTGAGGAGATATGGAGGTGGGGTTATTGACAATCGTAAATATCAATTTTGATGAATTACTAGCTGAGTATCGAATGGTTTGGAATAACCGAATGCTAGCTACTAGTGATAGAAGCAGTGAGGAGACTTTAAAAGAAGCAATAAAGAGAGAACTGCTTGATGAGAACTCTCATCCGAGAATACGGAAGAGTAAATTTGAAAAATACTATTCCGCGATTAGCAGAATCACACAGTCTACCATCTCAAATGAAACTAAAGTATCACTTATCCATGTCCACAATGGAATTATGGAGAATTTGATAAAGGAGAGTTAAACATGAAAAAAATTAAATTGCTATGTCTATTGAGTTTAGTCTTATTGGTCCTCGGTGCTTGCGGTACTAAAGACAATCAAAATCAAGCTGATAAAGAGCTGCCTGAGTTTGTTGAAGTCGAGTTGACTGTTACACCCGAGCACGGACAAGCGAATGAACCGATTATATTTGAAGCAAAGGTAACACAGGGAGAAGAGAATGTTGAAGACGCAGATGAGGTGAAATTTGAAATTTGGCTTGCTAACGATGAAAACCACGAAAAGGTAGTGGTTGAGCATTCTGAAAATGGAGTCTATCGCTTAGAAAGGTCGTTTGCACAAGAAGGAACGTATTATATTATTTCACACGTAACAGCTAGAGATATGCACAATATGCCTAAGAAGGAATTTATTATCGGTACACCAAGTGAACCAGAGGACCCAAATAAATCAAAGGATTCAATGGAAGGCATGGATATGGAAGGGCATTAAAGAATAAAGACAGCAGTGTATAATTGCTGTCTTTTTTCTATATCTCTGTAACATCAATTTGCGAATATTGAATGTCATAGGATTTTATTAATTTGATTTCAAGTATTCCATCTTTATATTTTGCAGAGGAACCCTTCTTTTTTACCATAGCTGGAAGCGTGATGGAATGTTTAGCATCCTGCTCGGGTATATGTTCTACCATCAACTGATTTGCAGTATGATAAATACGTATATCCTTAAGGCGAGATTCGTCCTTAATTGGTATTCTAACAAATACAGAATCATGCGTTTCAAAGGCAGAAGAGTTTAATGGATTACCCTTTTGAGTGGGTTGGGATTGATAATGATTTATACCGTCTTCGGGATTAAAGGTACCTCCCGACTGAGAGGCCATTACATTTCCCATAATGCCTTTAATAAATTGGTCAATTTCATCTGGTTTCATATGCTGAAGCTTATTCTTCATGTCTTTATTAAAAGGAAATAAATTCCACGGGAACATAATTTCCCCACCCTTTCTGCATACTCTCACTGGGCATTTGTTACCTTATTCTATGCAATAGAGGTAGTAAGCGTTATAAATTACCATTTAATTTTGCATCTAAAACCAAGCATATCGAACATATAGTTAAGAAAAACAGTAATGAGAGGTATTGTCTCATGAAGAAAAAAACAGCTTTAATTACTGGAGGAGCTACTGGTCTTGGAGGAAAAACTGCTTGTCAGCTTGCAGAACAAGGTTATCAGTTGGCGATTAATTATCGAAACAGTAAAAAAGAAGCTTTTCTTTTAACTCAAGAGCTTGAAAAAAAATTCGGAAATAAGGTACTTTGCATTCAAGGTGATGTGGCAAATCAGGTGGATTGTACGCACATTGTTGAACAAGTCTTGTCGGAATTTTCCTCGATTGATGTTGTTATTCATAATGCTGGACCATATGTACGTGAGAGAAAGAAAATGACGGAGTATACAATCGATGAATGGAACTATTTAATAAACGGGAATTTAAATGCAGTCTTTTATTTATCCAAAGTAATCATTCCAATTATGCGAAAGCAGCAATGGGGAAGAATTATTACCATGGGTTTTGATAGAGTGGAAACAGCCCCTGGCTGGGTTTTTCGATCGGCATTTAGTGCAGCAAAAACAGCACTTGCTTCACTTACTAGGACCATTGCCATTGAAGAAGCTCCTTTTGGGATAACTGCTAATATGGTTTGCCCCGGGGATATCCTCTCACAGTGGAAGGAGAAAGATATTAAAGATTCCACCTTAAGTGAAAACGTCCCAGTAGGACGTCAAGGAACGGGAGAGGATATATCGAGAGTAATTTCCTTTCTTCTTGATGAGAAATCTGATTTCATTACAGGGTGTATTATTCCTGTAACAGGTGGAATGGATGTTCTTGGGAAGGTCCATTCTGGAAGAAGAACGATATGAAAAATCAAAGTAATGTAGATAAGATTTTTCTTTTACAAATTTTTGAACTATTCGATTTTATGGGATAAATTGTATTCCTTTTGTGGATAATAGATGTAACACATCTATGAAAGGAGCAAAATAAAATGAGTTTTAACATGAACAGAATTAATCCAAATCAAACTCAAGTATTTTTTCATGATGGTCGTTTTGAAACATTAACGAATGAGGAACTAGATGAATTTTTGCTCCACATGGGTATTAGTGAGGTTAATTCAGGAATAGAACAGGATGTAACAGATTAAAAATATTTCCATATGTAAATAAAAAGAGCAACCGGCCTGAAGCCGGTTGCTTTTATGCTTCTAACAAATGAGAAGGTTCTTCTGGTACAGCAACATTTCTCATGAGATAGAAGGAGTATTGGTCTTTAGGTATTTCATATAAATCGTACACATCACCATCAGCATTCAACTGCTCATAAAGTGATTTTCTCGTTTCGTTTGCCTTAACCACGTAAGGGAGTTTTTCGGCAGCCTTAATAGACCTTATATTTACTTTACGAATCCTCATAAAGATGGTTTCTATTCCCATGCTATAAAAAACCTCTTGGAAAAAGGCATCCTTTGCGGGGCTATTGTAGCCTTTTCCATGGTATGGCTTACCAAGCCATGTTCCAAGAAATCCAGCATTATCTTCAATATCAAAAAGGTTAATCGTTCCGATTGGGTTACCCCATTCATCAAGAATCGTCCGTGAAATTAATTCACCGCGCTCTTCTGCCTCTATTGTTTGTTTCGTCATAAATATAAATTCTTCATATGAATCACATTTTTGGCGCACAAAAGGGAAGACATCTGGATGCGACATTAGTTCAAATAATACATGGCTGTCATGAAGATCTCGTTTCTTAAGCATTGAATTTCCCTCCATTGGGCAATCCGATCCCATGTCTAAAGAAGCGGCCCACCCTCGAAATTTTTTATTCAGATAAACTAAAAAATTTCGGGGTGGGAATCGAACCCACTAGAACCAGGTATTACTGGTGGCGCACCATTTGCCTTCCCTATATCATTTTGTTTGTTGATGAAAAATAATGTGATTTACCCCCCAGATTTTTAGGCCTATTTCGGTCTCACTTAGAGTATCATACAAGAAAAAATGTAAAAAATAAATAGGTTTTTTGTTGTTTTTTCGCATTTTTTTATTGGCAAATTTCAACATTTTCTACTATTCTGAGAAAACAATTTCACCATGAATCATCGTCCATTTTGGTTTTGCTAAATAATGAAAAGGATGGTGACTCCATAGCACTAAATCAGCTTCTTTTCCCTCATCAATGCTGCCCAAATGAGTGTCTAACTTTAGGTTCCTTGCCGGTAGTATCGTGATTCCTTCAAGTGCCTTTTGCTCGGAAAGACCCTCGCGCACGGCTATGCCCGCACATATATTTAAATATTGAATTGGGGTATAAGGATGATCAGTTGTTATTGATACTTCGACACCATTATTCGTAAGCTCTTGATAGGTTTTCCAAGTCTTGTTTTTTAGTTCAATTTTTGATCTCCTGGTTAAGGTCGGTCCGACAGAAACTTTTAAATGGATTCCAGATAACTCACTGGCAATTAAATGTCCTTCAGTACAATGCTCAATTCTTAAATCTAAGTTGAATTCCTCCGCAAGACGTAGTGCGGTAATAATATCATCAGCACGATGCGCATGAATTCTGACAGGAATTTCTCTTTTTAAAGCCATAACAAGTGGAGCTACTCTTAAATCCTCAGGGATATCTGTATGGATTGCTTTATAAAAAGCTTCCCTGAGCATTCCCATGATTCCCATTCTTGTAATGGAGTCATTATTTCCCTGACTATGAATTCTTTTCGGATTTTCTCCCAATGCAAGCTTTAGACCCGCGATTTCTTGTACAATCATTTTTTTAACATTTTTACCCGTTGTTTTAATAACAGATGTGGTTCCACCGATGACATTGGCACTGCCAGGCATGACATGTGCTGTTGTGATGCCGCTTTTAATTGCATCGGTGAAGGCGGGGTCTAGTGGATAGACTCCATCGATGGCTCGTATATGAGGTGTCATTGCCTCAGCCGTTTCGTTGGCGTCATTACCAGCCCATCCAGTTCCTTCATCATATAAACCTAAATGTGTATGAACATCAATGAATCCTGGTAATAGATATTGATTATTACAGTTAATAATTTTGACATCATTATCAAAAGGAAGATTTTTTCCTATTTTTAGAATTTTCCCATTCTCAACCAAGACATCCCCGTTTTCAATTGGCTGTGATGTGATTGGATACACATGAGCGTTTTTTAGAAGTATTTTCATGATAATTTAACCTTTCCCCACGCTGGTAATAGTATTTTTACTATTTTATCAACAGAACTGCTGAAGTGGTAGTAGGAAATGAGTGATTTTTTAAAAAAGTACGAAACCTTTTCTTTGCATCAGCGTAAGTATTAGGGAAAGATAGAAAAAATTTTTCCTTTGGGGGAATCATAAAATGGTAAAAAGTGAAGAAAGAATGCTTGCGGCAATTCTCTATGTTGTTAGTCTTTTTTTTCCAATTATAGGGCCTCTTGTTATCTGGTTATTAAAAAAGGATGAGTCATCATTTATCAATTATCACGGAAGAGAATATTTTAACTTTTTCATTTCTTACACCGTTTATTCAGTAATAAGCGGAATCTTAGTCTTCCTACTAGTTGGTATTTTCCTCTTATGGATTTTGGGAATTATGGCCTTAGTATTTACAATCATCGCTGCTGTAAAAGCTTATGAAGGAAATGAATATCGATTCCCATTAGTCTTTAGAGTAATAAAATAATATAAACCAACAAGCCCAGCAAAAAAAAATTTGCTGGGTTTTGAACGTTTTTATAGTTCAAACGTCATATCATTATAAAAAGCAAATAAGGGGGAGTAGCATTGGAATTTTTAGAAGGTATTAACTGGGGGTTGCTTGCACCATTATTTATTGTTCAACTTATTTTACTCGTTGTATCACTCGTGGATTTATCGCGAATTGAAAAGACCAATGGTCCGAAGCTTCTTTGGGTGTTTATTATTATTTTTGTCAATATTATTGGGCCCATTCTCTATTTTGTGATTGGAAGGAGAAATAATTAATGTCTCTCATCCGAATTAAAGGGCTAAAAAAGAGTTTTCAAGGTCATGAGGTAATAAAGGGGCTGGATTTTAAGCTTGAAAAGGGCAAGTGTATTGCCCTTTTAGGTCCAAATGGGGCAGGTAAAACGACAACGCTGCGAATGCTTTCAGGATTAATGAAACCGACTGAAGGATCAATTACCTTTAGTGATGCTAAAAAGGATGGAGATATACGCCACCTAATTGGCTATTTACCACAATTTCCAGTTTTCTATGACTGGATGTCAGGATTGGAATTTCTGCAATATGTAGGAAAACTTGCAGGATTAACAAGTAAAGAAGCAAAGAAACGTTCCTTGGAACTGCTTGAACTTGTTGGAATCAGTGATGCGAAAAACAGAAGAGTAGGTAAGTACTCGGGAGGGATGAAACAAAGGCTCGGTATTGCACAGGCAATCATTCACCGTCCGCAATTAGTAATGCTGGATGAACCCGTTTCTGCATTAGATCCATTTGGCAGAAGAGAAGTACTCGAGCTACTAGATGGATTGAAAAAGGAGACAACGATCCTGTTCTCTACTCATATTCTGAATGATGCTGAGGAAGTTTGTGATGAAATATTATTTCTACATAATGGTGAAATTGTTGAGTCAGGTTCAATGGAGGCCTTACGTGAACGGCATCAGCAGTCAAAAATCGACTTTATTTTCCGTAAAAAAACCGAGGAGATGGCGAGTACTCTCAAAAACCATTTGTTAACTCAATCCATTTTAGTTGATGGAAATCGAATTAGTATTTTTGTTACGAATGTAGAGCTGGCCAGGAAAGAATTTTTAAAACTGATTTACGAAAAAGATTGGCAATTGGATAGATTTGAAGTGAGCAGTATGACCCTTGAGGATGTATTTATGAAGGTGGTGGGAAAATGAGCCAGTGGATGACGCTTTTTCAAAAAGAGATTCTTGAAATGTGGAGAAATTTTAAATGGATCTGGGTACCCATTACCTTTATCTTATTAGGCGTATCAGAGCCAATAACGAGTTATTACTTGCCGGAAATCATTAAATCATTTGGAGGCCTGCCAGAAGGGGCGGTTATTGATATACCACCTCCAACGGCTGGAGCCGTATTAGCTTCCGGTCTTAGCCAATATTCTACTCTCGGGGTGTTAATTATTGTTCTTGGCACAATGGGTGTTATTGCTGGTGAAAGAAAAAGTGGCGTGGCAGCCATGATTTTAGTTAAACCAGTATCTTATTTATCATATGTTACTTCAAAATGGGCGGGAAGCCTGCTATTAGTGTGGTTTTCTTTATTTAGCGGGTACCTGTCAACCTGGTATTATACGGGTCAGTTATTTGAATGGGTTGCTTTCGGTGAATTCCTCCATTCATTTGTTTTGTATGGATTATGGTTGACTGTCATCTTAACACTTACCGTATTTTTTAGTTCAGCACTATTGTCTCCTGGTATGGCAGGATTCATTTCTCTGGCACTCGCACTGGTTGTGAGTATAATTAGCGGTGCACTTTCTCACTTACTAGAGTGGAGTCCTTCACAATTAACTAGTTATGCAAGTGCGTTACTAGTAACTGGGGAACTTCCCGAGGATACACTGCTAGCGATTCTAATCAGTATCCTTCTCATC
Source organism: Neobacillus niacini (assembly GCF_023715415.1). GTDB lineage: Bacteria > Bacillota > Bacilli > Bacillales > Cytobacillaceae > Neobacillus > Neobacillus niacini_C. The sequence goes on along the minus strand of NZ_JAMBOB010000006.1, from coordinate 161,484 downwards.
ATTGTTCTATTATGGTTAAGTGTGTTCTTATTTAAGAAAAAAGAGCTTGCCTCGTAAGGGCATTTTGGTTGAAATATAGCAGTTTTCATGAAGAGGTCATTTGATGGCTTCTTTTTTTCTACTAATTTAACGAAAAAACTCCTATCATTTTTTTTGTTCACGTTTAATAGAATAAATATAAGAGGGGCAGATAAGGAGTTTTCAAGATGAAAATACATGAATTTTACCGTGGCAGCGCCAATATAACTTTAAATGGAAGCATAGCAGCGCTTGTTCCTGCAATCATCATCGGTGTTGGGAACCTATATTATTTTCAAAATAAGCAGATTATGTTATGGTTGATACCTTTTATTGTTTACAGCCTCGTTAGTTTTCAAATCTACCTTTTTAGAATGAAACAATCTATTTCGGTGGAACGTAGTATGCCGCATTTACAAAGCCATTACCAAAGTATATTTGAAGCTAGACACCTTGTTGCAGTTTTTATGAATCTCCAACAGCCTTGTTTACATCTCTTTTTTCCTGACGGACACCGAGCAGGAATAATTAGGAAATATAAGCAAAAAGGGTTTTTCTTATTTAGAAAACCTAGAATCTATGCGCTTTATAATAATCAAGAGATCGCTGTTGGATTTTATAAAATAAAGCAGTTAAAGAGGTTAGTTATTGAGGTTTACGATCGAAATATGAATTTTTTAGGCTGTTATGAAAAAGAAAAAATATCTTGGTTAAAAAGTAAGAAAGAAATGATTGATGAGAGTGGTCACAGTATTGGTTCTGTTGAGGGTTCACAATATTTTTTGGATGAACGTGTTTTGAATCAGTCCGGGCAGCAGGTCGGACGGCTGAGGCGGGGATGGATGCCTGTTGAATGGAGTGGTCGTTTTCCTGAACCAAATACTCCCGTTCTTTCGCTTTCAGAAACATTATCAGAAAAGGACAAACTAGTAAGGATGTCCTTATTGATTCATGAATATTTTATTGAGAGGTAAGGCAGTGTTATTCTCGCCAATTATTTGATAGAATAAGTTAAAAAATGGCGGAGGTATTTGTGGTGCAAATTGATTTAATTAAAGGTCATGGTTCAGGAAATGATTTTCTCTTAATTGATGAAATAACGAATTCTTATTCCTTTTCGGAAAGCGAAAGGTCGCAGCTTGCTACTTTGTTATGTGACAGAGATTCAGAATTAGGGGCAGATGGTATTCTTTTTATTATGAAAAGCAACCATGCGGATGGAAGAATGCGGGTATTTAACACTGATGGTTCAGAGGCATCGATGTGTGGGAACGGTCTTCGGTTGGTGGCTAGATATGTTTGTGAAATGCAGGGGCTTAATGAAGCGGTTATTGAAACGATGAAGGCGGATTTAAAGGTGAGTAAGCAAACAGATATTTATCCCAGTGTACCCACCTACCAAGTAGAAATTTCACCCGTTTCTTTTCGTTTGGGTGACTTGCCATTGAATCTAAATGAACCAAACTTAATAAATGAAAAAATCCGTGAGCTGTCAGAGGAATTAACGTTTTCAGCGCTTGCAGTGCCGAACCCTCATTTAATCTCGGTTGTGGAAACAGACCAATTGAAATCCGGAGTGCAAAAAGAGATAAGTGAGCAGGTGAATAATCCAAATACGTTATTCCCTGATGGCGTGAACGTCAGCTTCGTTAAATCCTTGGATGAGGGAAGTATTTATGTAAATACCTTTGAGCGCGGGGTAGGCTTCACAAATGCATGTGGTACTGCGATGTCAGCATCGTCATTAGTCACATGTCTACAAGGACTGAATCATGTAGAGGAAATAATTAATGTTTATAATAATGGCGGTAAAGTTCAATGCGTGGTTCATGAAAATAACGAGAATTATTCTATTGATTTGATTGGAAATGCAACATACTTATACCATGCGAAGATTGAAGTTGAATTGGCTCGGAAAACCTTTCAAGTAAGTTCGAAGGAGGAGTTTGCTGAACAGCAAACCTACGAAAGACTACAGGCAGAAGCCCAAGCCTATTTGAAGAAAACAGGATTGTAAAATAGTTAAAATAAGGTCACATAGAAATTTTTATGTGACCTTTTTGTTCGTGCAGGTTACTTGGAGTGACCGAGGAGCTAGTTTGAAAGGAATTTGGGACAATGCAGACAGGCTGGAGTGACCGAAGAGCTAGTATGAAAGGGATTTGGGTAAATGCAAGCAGGCTGGAGTGACCGAAGAGCTTGTTGAAAATGAATTTGGGTAAATGCAAGCAGTCTGGAGTGACCGAAGAGCTTGTCGAAAATGAATTTGGGTCAATGCAGACACTGGGTATAGTTACCGAGATTAGATTAATTACAAAGGAACGGTAACTATAAGAGCTCCATAGTGACCGAAACCAAATTTGAAACAAGGTAACGGTCACTAAGATTATTTCTTTGCTTTTAATACTTCTAAAACAGGCTCAAAGGCCTGAATAGATTTGGTTTGAAAGTAATTTTTAAACGGGTCGCCTTGTTTTCGAATACGATGCAAAGCATTCTCCATTGTAAAGTGTACCGGATTCAGTTTGTCACTCACTTCTTCCCAATAAAGTGGTGTGGCCACTCCGGCATGCTCATTTCCCCTCATCGAATAGGGGGCAACAATCGTTTTCCCCTCACTATGCTGCACATAATCAACGTAAAGCCGGTTTCCACGATTTTTTTTCATACGTTCGGTGGTAAACGAATCAGGATCCTTTGAAATTAAATATTCGGCAATAAAGCTCGTAAATAAACGTGTATCATCAAAGGAAAATACATTCTCAGGGAGCGGCAGATAGACCTGTAATCCTTTATTTCCTGAGGTCTTTACAAATCCAATGAGATTCAATTGATCAAGTACCTCTTTGATTAACAATGCTGCCTTTACCGCCAAGTGAAATTCCTCCTTTGAGGGAGGATCCAAGTCAAAGACAATTTCACTCGCCCCCTTACTGTGTATGGTCTGAAAAGGGATATGGAATTCAATCGCCAGCTGATTCCCTAGCCAAATCAATGTTTTTAGATTGTTACAAACAATATAGTCAATACCTTCTTCCTGGTGTGTCTCTACAAAATCTGGTGCATACTCTGGACAATTCTTTTGATAAAAAGGGTCGCCGAACATACCATGAGGATAACGAATAACGGTCAAAATCCTATTTTCTAAAAAAGGCAGCATATAAGGAGAAATTTCACGCAGGTACAGAATAAAGTCCGCCTTTTGTATATCATTGTTTTTCCATAGAGGCTTATCAGGATGTGTAATATCCAAATCCTCAGGTAAGTTTTTTTGTTTAAAAATAAATTGTTCATATGTACATTCATGCGGTTTTAAATCAAAACGGAATGTATGAAAATGAGGCTCGCGCAACTGATTATCATAAAGCTCAAGATATTTAACCTCTAGACAAATAGCCGGGTCAACAAAGATAAATTGGCTGTCCTCAGAAACCATATTTTGTCTAATAGTACTTTGAAGTGCTGATTTCTCATCCGGTTTAAAACCAAAGAGCACTTGACCAATTCCATGGATTTGCCCTTCATGATAAACTCCTATATAAAAGTACCCATTTGCCTTTTCGAAGGCAGTAATAAAACAGGAGACATATTTCCAGTTTTTATATTTTAACCATTGTAGAGACCTTTTTCCCTCCTCCCAGAGGCTATTCTTATGCTTAGCAATAATTCCTTCCCCATCCTGTAATACAACGTTTTCCCATACTTTATTAAAATCTGTATGTGCTTTTACCAGCTGAATTAATTGATTACTATATGGATCTGCTTCAATGGGAAGACTAAGTTTTTCGAATAGGCTATTAAGCTCCTCCTTGCGTTTGGCAAACGATTTTGAGTGCATAGCTTTCCCAGCTAATACAAGAATATCGAATACCATTAAGCGACAAGGTGATTTAGCGGCTTGTTCAGCAATTTTTTTAGATGCTTTCATTCTGCCGCGAACCTGGATAGTAGAAAAGCTTGCCTTATAGGGACTTTCCAGAAATACAAGCTCACTATCTAGTCGAAGGGGAAGGTAGGGTTGAAAAAACTCCTCGTGAGACTCAAGGAATTCTTTTATTTCAGGGAATTGTGAAAGCAATGGCTTATCATTCCTGCTTGTTAAGGTAATTCCGTTTTTATCCCAATTCAAAATAGCCCGAAACCCGTCATATTTTACCTCGTACAGCCAATCAGGTTGAATGGTTAAATCAAAGGTTAGCGTTGGCAGCATCGGTTTCATTGATGTATTTCCTTTCTTTTTCTTTATTTTGTTACAAACCTTAATCATTCATCCTTTTCCAAATGTTTTTAGGAATGGAGTGGGTTAAGAAAAGCAAAAATAATAACAAAAAGATGGGAGAATGACGCTATGCATACGATGTGGAAAGGCAGCATTAGTTTTGGGCTGGTGAATATACCAATAAAGCTTCATACAGCCACTGAGGATAAAGACATTAAACTCCGGACTCTGCATAATAAATGCCATGCCCCGATTAAATATGAAAAGATCTGCACAGTATGTGAAGAGGAAGTAAAGCCCGAGGACATCGTTAAAGCATACGAATATACAAAAGGAAAATTTGTTGTGCTCGACCATGAGGACCTAGAAAAGATTCGCAAGGAAAATGAAGAGAAGGCTGTAGAAATCATTGATTTCGTCAAAATGGAGGAAATTGACCCTGTTTATTTTGACCGGAGTTATTATATGTCGCCAAATGAAGGTGGAAGTAAAGCCTATTCTTTGCTGCGAAAAGCTCTTCAAGAATCACATAAAGTGGGAATTGCAAAAATCGTTATTCGATCAAAAGAGCAAATGGCAGTGATTCGTGTGTATGATAATACCCTAGTAATGGAAACCATCCATTTTCCAGATGAGGTTCGCCGTGCAGCGGATGTTCCCAATGTTCCAGCGGACGATAAAGTAACGGATAAAGAATTAGATACAGCCATTATGCTGATTGACCAATTAACATCTGAATTTGAGCCTGAAAAATATACAGATGAATATCGAACGGCATTATTGGAATTAATCGAAGCCAAACGTTCGGGACAAGAAACGGTGACACCAACAGCGAAAGAAACACCTTCAAATGTTACCGATTTAATGGCGGCATTACAGGCATCAATTGATAGAACCAAGCCAAGAAGTGTAGCTGCTGGAATAAAAGAACCGACATTAAAGGAAAAAGCTGTGAAAAAAGAAACAATAGTCAAAAAGCCGGCAGCACCAAGAAAAAAGGCTGCACCAAAGGTAAAAAAAGAAGCCTAAGGAAGAAACCGATTCGACGAACTCGAGTCGGTTCTTTTTTGAGTATTTAGCCTTATAGCCGATAGTACTTTCAATCCAATTTTTGGCATATTCTTATGTAAGAATGAAAATTTAAAGAGGCACGGGGGAGAGGGAATGGCTTATAATGTGCTTTTGTTTTCAGATCCTGGAATTGATGATTCTTTTGCCATCATGTATGCATTATTAAATCCAGATTTAAATATTGTCGGAATTGTAAGTGGATATGGAAATACACCAAAAGAGCAATCTGTAAAAAATACAGCTTATTTACTTGATTTAGCTGGGCGAGAGGATATTCCTATCATTGCTGGAGCAGCAGGACCACTATCTGGTGAGTCTGTTCAGTTTTATCCTGAAATTCATGGACCGGAGGGACTAGGACCAATCAAGCCGCCTGATTCCCTTCAAAAAGTAGAGGTCCATGATTTTAATAAAATCCTCGAAATTATTAATGAATACAAAGGCGATCTTATTATCGTCAATGTTGGCAGATTGACAGAATTAGCTCTCATGTTCGTTTTATATGGGGATAATGTTTTTAAGGATGTAACTGCTTTTTATATAATGGGAGGTGCCTTCTTAGTTCCAGGGAATATTTCAGCAGAAGCAGAAGCTAACTTCTATTCTGATTCCATTGCGGCAAATATAGTGATGGAAAAAGCACATAATATATATTTATATCCATTAAATGTTACGAATAAAGCGATTATTACACCAGAGGTTATCAATTATCTTAGCGAAAACAGCCCAACACCTTTTAGACCATTACTAAAACCTGCCTTTGATTATTATTTTAAGGCCTATCAAAAAAACATACCAGGTATTAAAGGTGCACCATTTCATGATGTAATACCCTTAATGGCGATTACGAATCCTGAAATTGTAAGGTATATTCCAAGAAGAGTAAGAGTAGAAGAATTTGGTAAAGCAAAAGGAAAAAGTATTGCTGATTTCCGTCCCAAACCAGACAAAGAGCCTCCTGAAACCTTAGATAATATTGGTATGGAGGCTGATATCCAGAAGTTTGTCATTAACTTTATGGAAGTCTTCTTACAAGGAGATTTTGGAAAAAAATAATTTTTATTATTTATTTATAGTAGCTTGTTAGTATGCTATACTATTAACTTTATTGACTTTTAGATATAAATATGGTATTATAAAGATACGCTTTTAAGTTCGTGTAAATATTTATTGTTTAAGTAGTCGTAACTGCACGTAATGTGGGTGATGTCTATTACCCTGTTGTGTATTGCGGCTTTTTGATTGTTTAAATGGTTATTAACTTAAAGTGAACAAATCTTTGGGGGTACTATTCATGAATAACGGTAAAGTAAAATGGTTTAATGCAGAAAAAGGTTTTGGATTTATTGAAGCTGATGGCGGTCAAGATGTATTCGTACACTTCTCAGCAATTCAATCAGAAGGTTTCAAAACATTAGAAGAAGGTCAATCAGTTTCTTTCGAAATCGTCGAAGGCGCTCGTGGACCACAAGCTGCTAACGTAAAAGCTGTTTAATTCATTTAAAAAATAAAAGGTGGTGCAGTGATAAGGCATCACCTTTTTATCTTTATAAAGATGTATTAGCTTTAAATTACAAAAAACTGTTCTGCAAAAAGTACAAGGGGTGATCATTTTGGCGTTTGGTAGAAGAAATGATGAAGAAGTAAAGCTTGAAGAAACTAAAATTTGGGAATGTAATTCAGAGACGTGTAAGTGCTGGATTCGTGACAATTTTAAGAGCACTGAAGTGCCCCTCTGTCCAATATGCAAAAGTGAAATGAGTCAATCAACAAAAGAACTACAAGTCATTCATAACCACAGTAAAAACTTCATGTAATAAAAACAGAGAAAAAGCAGGGGAATATTCCTATTCCTCTGCTTTTTCTAATCCACCAATGTTCTCTTTACAGTAATTAAACACTAATAATTCCTCATCTTCTTCTAGTTCAAAGTCTAAAACCTTATCGGTTCCTCTTTCATAAAGATGATAGTTGGAGATTTTGGGACCATTATCATCGACTACAAAAAGTACTCTAATTCCAATTCCTTTATCAGAAAAGAGTTCATCCTCTTCTTCAACATCTATTTCTATAAAAAATTCATAACGGTCACCACTTAATAAGCCGAATGGATCTACAAGTTTTTCAACTGTATGACCAGTAATATTCAATGAAATCATCCTTTGCTAAATATTTGCCTATTTTATTATATACATATTTCGACGAAAATTTAAAATAAATGACACGATTCAAGGATAAATTGTTATCAAAATATGGATGGTTTTTATGAATTAAATGTGAACACTCTGAAATTTAATATTTATTTAAGAACTATAAAGTAAAATTGAGTTATAAAAGATCTTGAAGAGTAATGTTTAGGAGACCGATTAGGAATTTTTGTGAAAAAGTTCACATGATAAAAAATTAGGAGTGACTATTTTGGGTCAAATAGGGTTTTATATCAATCAAAGTATCTGCCAAGGCTGTAAGGCGTGCAGTGTGGCTTGTAAAGACAAGAATAATACGGAAGTAGGGATGAACTTCCGAAGAGTTTACACAAAAGAAGAAGGCTCTTATATTCAGCAGCCTAATGGAGGAATTGTTCATAATGTGAAATCTTACTATTTCTCGATTGCTTGTAACCATTGTGAACAGCCAGCGTGCCTCAAAAGCTGTCCTACTGGTGCGATTGTAAAACGTGAGGAGGATGGAGTTGTTACAATAGATCAGGAAGTTTGTGCAGGAGCACAGTTATGTGTAAGTGCTTGCCCGTATGGTGGACCACAATATAACAAAGAGATTTTTAAATCAAACAAATGTAATTTTTGTATCGATCTTCAGGAAAATGGGGAAGATCCTGTCTGTGTAGCAACATGTCCATTAGGAGCAATTGAATTTGGACCAATAGAAGAACTACGAAAAAAATACGGTAAAATTAGCCAAATTAAAGGCATGCCTAGTTCTTCAATTACAAAACCAAATATTGTCATTACGCCCCATCGTGATGCTAAACTTGTATAAACACTTTAATTGTTGAGTTGGTGAAAAGATGTCAATCCTCATAAATTGGCTAGAAAGCCTGCATCAAGAAATAATCGTAACCTCTAAATGTGTTAGAGAGCGGAGCCGGAAGTCAACTTGCGGTTATTGTCTAGAGAAATGTGAGCATGAAGCAATCGTAATAAAGGAAAAACTGCTCTTCATCAATACAACTAAGTGTACAATGTGTGGTGAGTGTATAGTCTCCTGTCCATTGTCTGCCATAGAGGGGAATATTAACAATCGGGTATTCGAGAAAGGGAGCCTGGTTTTTGATTATAATTATGTGCCCTCCCTTAAAGAATTACTCATTTATAAAAAAAGAGGAATGACATCAATTCAAGCTCATCAGCCTTTAAACAAGAACTGGGAAACAGTGTTATTCGAGACAAATGACCAATTACAGCTGCTTGAAGAAAGTCCAATTGTAGTGGTTGAAAAGGTCATAGATGAAATGCTGACAAGAAGAGCCTTATTTGGATCACTTCAAAAAGAAGGGAAACAACTAGCAAAAAAACATGGGTCCAGCTTCATGGAAGATGGAGAAGGATGATTGGAAGTTAACAAAATATTATCCTGATTATCAATTTTACTCAGTCAAGATAAACAAAGAGAAATGCACACTCTGTCAGGCTTGTTTTACTCTCTGTCCTGAAAAATTATTTCAAATTAAGGACAATAAGCTTATGATTGAAAGTGGAAAATGTGTAGATTGTACGTCTTGTACAGATGTTTGTCCGGAAAATGCGATTGAGATTTTTCCGGAAATTAAGAGAAAAGGTGAAAATCAACACAATATCCATCAGGAGACGTGTAAGAACTGTGGGCATACCTTTTACACCTTTAATGTGGAAACTGAGATATGTCATGTATGTATGAATAGAGACCCTGATTGGCTAAGTCCATATTAGAAATATAAAAATAAAACAAAAATTGCGTTGGGGAAGCCCCAGCGCTATTTTTGTTTTAACTTTCCGCTTTTGGTTTTATAGCGATTAATGCAACAAATGCCGCAATGATACTAAGTCCGCTAAGTGTTATGAATATCCAGTAAGTAGCCGATTTCATTAGCAAAGCAATAATCGGAGGGCCGGCTGCTACTCCGATAAATCTCATCGAACTGTAGATGGAGGAGATGGTTCCTCGCTCTTCCTTCTCAATTCCTTCCGTAATTAAGGCATCCAAACACGGTAGTCCAACTCCGATTCCAACACCAGCAATTAAAAACATGCTAATCATAAACCAGAGCTTAATCGAGAACCATAGAGCCAAAATGGATAAAGCAGCTGCAATAATCCCTCCAAAGGTGAGCCATTTCATGAGGACTTTATTTTTTTTGATTACCTTTCCTGCAATAAAAGAAGATAAACAAAGTGCTCCGAGTGGTAAAGCCAAAAATAATCCTTTCTTAACATCCTTAATACCATATTTCGTTTCAAAAATTTCAGATAGGTAAAATAATATTCCAAAAAGTACTAACATAAGGATTCCGCCAATAAAAAAGATCGCGTATAACCATTTACCTTTCTCTGTAAAGGTTTTCCTTACATTGATAAAAAATTGTTTAAAGGGAATAGGTTTTGAAGGCTCTGGGCACTTAACTAAAAGCATTACCAAGATAACCGATATGAAACAAAACACTGGAAATGAAAAGAAAGGTAAAAACCAGATAACTCCTGCTAATAAAGCTCCTAATATAGGGCTAAGAACCTTCCCAAAGGTATTAGACGTTTCAATTAAGCCTAAACAGCTGCTGACATCATCGTCATTTTTGAACATATCACCCACTAAAGGAAGTACAATTGGGGCAGCACCCGCCGCTCCCACCCCTTGAAGGGCACGGCCCACTAATATCAACCAATAGGCATTATCAAGTTTCCATGCAGCCCATCCAGATAGTAATCCTCCAAGTCCAGCAATAATAAGGCTTGGAATGATTACCTTTTTCCTGCCAATATGGTCAGATAGGTAACCTGCGACAGGTATCAAGAAAATGGCAACAATCGAATATACGGTTATGACCATACTCGTTTGAAACGAAGAAATCGATAATTTTTTTTCCATGGAGGGCAGCACAGGTATTAACATGGAATTCCCTAAAGTCATAACTAACGGAATGGATGAAAGTGAGAGTATTGCCCACTTTTGTTTGGATACTTCATCTGATTTTTTCTTTTTTCCAGCTGAGGAGGATTTATTTCTCACAGCCTCTGAACTTGGGCATAATTGTTCAATATGATCCATTTTTCTTCTATCCCGCCTTCATCATGATGTGATAATGTTAATATTGACATCTTCATTTCAAAATAACTATTAAATAGTAATCCTTTAAATGGAATAACCTTATGTCTCCGAAATTGAATTTTCTAAAAATTAATGTTGACAGTAGGATTGAAAATGGTTTAATATAAAAATCAATACGAAGGGCATTGATGAAGAGTAGTAACTTTTACGGATTCTCTAGAGAGCTGATGGTTGGTGCAAATCAGTGTAGACGTTTAAGTGAATGGACTTCGGAGCCTCCAAACCGAACCTCCTATAGGGTCAGTAGGCTTTGGCGAAATCCTCATCGTTAAAAGAGGCAGATATTAAAAGCATGTAAAGTGCTTCGATATCGGTAAAGTGAGCTGATTTTTGGCTAATGAAGGTGGCACCACGGGTCTTCCGTCCTTTTTGGATGGAGGGCCCTGTTTGTTTTTAATTTATAAAATAAAATCGTTGAACAAGAGTAGTACACTTATATCATTCTTTATCAGAGAGTCGGGGATGGTGAGAGCCCGATATGAATGGATATGTGGAATGGACTTGTGAGAGGCTGCCTGAACGTAAAGTAGGGCCGCACGGAGTTCCACCGTTAAAAGGATAGGGTATCGGACTTTATTTGTTCTGTATCTGAAGGAGGAAGCTGAAAGTAACAGCTTCAAAATGAGGTGGCACCACGACTAAGAATCGTCCTCTATATGCATAAGTTATTAATTATGCATATAGAGGACGATTTTTTATTTTTTTACGAAGGGATGCAGAAAGTATGAAAACAAAAAATGCTTTTATTTTGAAGGAATTAAAAGGAGATACATTCACTCCAATTTCTATTTTGCAGAAGATTAGTGGAAACAAAAAATTCTTATTAGAAAGTTCACATAAATACCATGACTCAGGACGCTACTCTTTCATTGGAGCTGACCCAGCCTTTGAACTCATCTCCAAAGGTAACAGAAATGAAATACATTATCGAAATGGTGATAAGAAGGTTATAGAAGGTAATCCACTTGACATAATTAAGACATTGCTGCCACAGATTGAGGAAGCACCTTTTCCGTTTATCGGCGGGGCAATGGGATATGTCGGCTATGATATTATCCGTCAATTCGAAGTTATTGGCGAAGAGTATCCAAATGGACTGCAAATGCCGGACGTTCATTTAATGTTTTATGAAGAAGTCGTCGTTTTTGATCATCTTGAAGAAAAAATTACAATTTGCGGACTATCTTTATCTGAAAATGGTGATAGTGACTTACTTGAAAACAGGCTGGAACGCAGAATGAAGGAGCTGAAGCAGCCTGCTGTTTATCAGGATGACAAACCTTTTCAGTTTACAGGCTTTCAGTCCGAAACCTCAAAAGAAGAATTTATCAAAAATGTAGAAATTGCCAAAGAGCACATAGTCGCAGGTGATATTTTTCAGGTGGTTCTCTCAAGAAGAATGAAGTCATCGTTTCAAGGCTCACCATTATCACTTTATCGTAAACATCGTGCCCATAACCCTACACCCTATATGTTTTATATTGATTTCGAGGATTATACCGTCATCGGTTCTTCTCCAGAAAGCCTAATAAAGACTAGAGGTACACAGGTGTATGCCAATCCAATTGCAGGAACAAAAAGAAGAGGAAAAACAGCTGTGGAAGACCACTTGATTGAAAAAGAGTTAAAGAGTGATGAAAAAGAGTTGGCAGAGCATAAAATGCTCGTTGATCTTGGGAGAAATGACTTAGGCAGAGTTTGTGAATTTGGATCTGTAACGGTGGATAAATATATGCAGGTTGAAAAGTTTCGCCATGTCATCCATCTTGTATCAGAAGTTAGCGGAACGTTAACCAAGGAACATAGCAATCTTGACGCACTGGCTGCCTGTCTTCCAGCCGGTACAGTCTCAGGGGCACCGAAAATAAGAGCGATGGAGATTATTAATAAATTAGAGAAATCAAAACGCGGCCTTTATTCCGGTGCGATAGGTTATTTATCCGCCAACGGGAATATAGATTTTGCTTTAGCCATTCGTACGATGATTTTGAAAGAAGGAACCGCTTATATACAGGCTGGAGCAGGAATTGTACACGACTCCAATCCTGAGTCAGAGTATGAAGAAACGATAAATAAATTAAAAACCTTCTTGGAGGGAGAACAATGATTTTACTAATTGATAATTTTGACTCCTTTACCTTTAATCTTTATCAGTATCTAGGCGAATTAGGAGAATCCGTATTGGTTATTAGAAATAATCAACTTACTATAGAGCAAATAAGGGAAATGAATCCAAAGGCCATCATCCTGTCACCAGGACCTGGGAAACCAGAAGAGGCGGGAATATGCATTGAGGTTATTCAAAATTTATATCAAGAATTTCCTATCCTAGGGATTTGTTTAGGACATCAAGCAATCGGTGCTGCCTTTGGCAGTGAAATTAGAAGAGCAAACTTCATTAAACATGGAAAAACATCACAAATCACACATAATGGCTTCGGAATTTTTGCCTATTTATCTTCACCATTAGAGGTAATGCGTTATCATTCGTTGGTTATCGATAAGAATACTCTTTCTTCTGATTTGGAATGTGTCGCTCAATCTATGGATGACCAAGAAGTAATGGCAATAAAACATCGATATTATCCCGTATTCGGTTTGCAGTTTCATCCTGAATCGATTGGCACACCATCAGGAAAGCAATTGCTCAAAAACTTTTTAACTCAGATAGAAGGGAAGATGAAAAATGAAGAATTATCTACTCCAATTAGCTGACGGTGGATCTTTTACAGAGCCTCAAATGAAGGAGGCGATGGACTTACTATTAGGTGAAGAAGTTTCTGAAAGTGAAATTGCTGCCTTTTTAATGGGTTTAAAATCAAAAGGTGAAACGGTGGATGAAATTACTGGCATCGTCAAAGGTCTTAAGGAGAACACTCTGCCATTTCGTAAGAAGTTTCCGAATGTTATTGATAATTGCGGTACTGGCGGAGATGGTTCTTCGAGTTTTAATATAAGTACCACTTCGGCATTTGTCATTGCAGGTGCAGGAATTCCTGTTGCTAAACATGGAAACCGGAGTATATCAAGCAAAACGGGAAGTGCGGATGTGCTTGAGTATTTAGGAATTAATTTAAATTTATCGGTAGAACGAACAGAAGAGATTCTCGATGAGCTTGGTATTGCATTCTTATTTGCACCGCATGTTCATCCCAAACTTAAAAAGGTAATGACTGTTAGAAGACAGTTGAAAATCCCTACCATTTTCAATTTTATCGGACCACTTACGAATCCTATCGACTTGGACTATCAATTACTCGGTGTCTATCGCAGGGATTTACTTCCTGTATTTGCAGAAGTACTGCAAAATCTAGGGCGTAAACGAGCAGTCGTCATTAATGGTGCAGGCTTTATGGATGAGGCTTCGCTTCAGGGGGAGAACCATCTTACACTTTTAGAAGATGGAGTGATAACTAAGCAAAGCTTTGTACCAGATGAAGTGGGACTTCCACAGTATGATAACAGTGCCATTAAGGGCGGAGATTCGAAAGAAAATGCGGTTATTCTTAAGAATGTACTTTCTGGCGAAAAGGGTGCCTGTCGAGATACAGTGCTATTAAATGCAGGAATCGGAATTTACGCAAGCGGAAGGGCAGAAAACATCGCTGATGGAATAAACATCGCAAGGGATGTCATTGACTCAGGGGCTGCCTATGAGAAATTACAAGGTTTAATCGAAATGACAAGAAAAGGTCAAAGAGAGGCGATATAGTTTGGAAACCATATTAGATCGAATTATTGAGGAAAAACAAAAAGAAGTCCAAAAACTTCGCAAAGAAAATTTGCTTAAAATCGAAGCGAAGCCTAGAAGATCCTTTATTCAAAAATTAACCAAAGCAGATGAAATTGCTATTATATCAGAATTCAAACGTGCTTCACCATCGAAAGGAATCATTAACAATGGAGTGGATCCCGCCATGCAGGCAGCAAGGTATGATCAGGCAGGAGCTTCAGCTATTTCTGTACTAACCGATTCAACTTTTTTTAAAGGCTCCTTTTCAGATTTAAGAGCTGTAAGAGAGGTAGTGGATTTGCCCATCCTCTGCAAGGATTTTATGATTGATTCCATTCAAATTGACATGGCTGCAGAAAATGGAGCAGACATCATCCTCCTGATTGTAGCGGCATTGGATCAAGAAACCCTTATCAAGTTGTATCAATATGCAGTAGGCTTAAATTTAGAGGTGTTAGTGGAGGTTCACAATCAAGTTGAGTTAGAGAGTGCCCTTCAATTAGGTGCCCAATTAATCGGTGTTAACAATCGAGATTTAAAGACCTTTACTGTCTCACTGGAGGTAACGGAATCTTTAGCAAAATCCATTAAGGATGCAGGTGCCTTTCTTATTAGTGAAAGTGGTATACACCAGAAGGAGGATGTGGAGCGAGTCCGAGATGCAGGGGCAAATGGAATTTTAGTTGGAGAAGCATTCATGAAAAGCCCTGACCTATCACAATCCTTCAAGGATTTCAGGCTGCCGCTTGCAGGAGGTTTGAAAAAATGAAGGTGAAAATTTGTGGTATTACGGACCTTACTACGGCAATTGCAGCTGTTGATTATGGTGCGGATGCCCTCGGATTTGTTTTTGCAGAAAGCAAGCGTAAGATTTCTGAAGTAAAAGCAAAGGAGATTATTGCCCATTTACCCAAAGAAGTAGTAAAAGTTGGGGTTTTTGTCAATGAGACGAAAGAAAAGATAGAGGAAATTGCATCAAGTGTGGGTCTCACTCATGTTCAGTTACATGGAGATGAAACGCCAGCGTTTAGTGAATCCCTTTCGTACCCGGTAATTAAGGCAATAAGTATCCACGACGAACAGAGCTTAAAATCAATAGAGAATTATAAGTGTGAATACGTTTTGATTGACGGACCTAAAGGGAAATACAGAGGTGGAAACGGCTTATCCTTTGATTGGAACAGCATTTCTGCAGAGAATCTTAAGGATAAAAAAGTGATTCTTGCCGGTGGATTGCATAAGGAAAATGTGGAAGAGGCAATTAATCTTATTAAACCGTACATGGTCGACGTAAGCAGCGGTGTTGAGACAGAAGGGAAAAAGGATCTCAACAAAATCCAATTATTCATAATTAAGGCTAAAGGGAGCCAAACAGGAGGAACTGAAAATGAATTCATATACACTGCCGAATGATAAAGGGCAATTTGGTATTTATGGCGGAAGATTTGTACCTGAAACACTTATGAAAGCCGTTCTTGAACTAGATGAAGCGTATAAAATTGCAAAAGAGGACCCAAGTTTCCAAGCAGAAATTGATGGATATTTATCGGAATATGTGGGAAGAGAGACACCGCTTTATTTTGCAAAAAATCTTACAAAATACGCTGGCGGAGCACAAATTTATCTTAAAAGGGAAGACCTGAACCATACAGGTGCCCACAAAATCAATAATGCTATTGGCCAAGCTTTGTTGGCACTTAGAATGGGAAAAAGAAAAATCGTTGCAGAAACTGGTGCAGGACAGCATGGAGTTGCAACCGCTACAGTTTGCGCCTTATTAAATCTTGATTGCATTATTTTTATGGGAGAAGAAGACATCAAACGACAGGCCTTAAATGTCTTTCGAATGGAGCTGCTTGGTGCAAAGGTCGTTAGCGTTACTTCTGGCAGCGCAACCTTAAAGGATGCCGTAAATGAAGCTTTACGCTACTGGGTGGAACATGTGGAAGATACACACTATCTATTAGGTTCAGTTATGGGTCCTCATCCCTTTCCGGTAATGGTGAGAGATTTTCAAAGTGTAATTGGCAAAGAAACTAAAAAGCAGTTTTTTGAACAGGAAGGAAAGCTCCCTGAAGCCGTTGTAGCCTGTATCGGCGGTGGCAGCAATGCCGCTGGAATGTTCTTTCCCTTCATCGAAGATAAAGAAGTAAGCCTTTATGGTGTAGAAGCGGCCGGACAAGGGACTGACACCGACTTTCATGCTGCTTCACTTACAAAAGGAAAACCAGGAGTTCTCCATGGTGCACTCATGTACTTATTACAAGATGATGATGGGCAAATCATCGAAGCACATTCGATTTCAGCTGGACTTGATTATCCCGGTGTAGGACCAGAACATAGCTACTTAAAAGACAGTGGAAGAGCGAATTATCAGTCGATAACGGATAGCGAAGCATTGGATGCCTTTGGACTTTTATCTAAACTTGAAGGTATTATTCCAGCTCTAGAAAGTGCTCATGCTATCAGTTTTGCTGTTAAACTTGCTGCTCAAATGAAGGAAACAGAGCATATAGTTGTTTGTTTGTCAGGCCGTGGAGATAAAGACGTAATGGCTGTAAAAGAACGGTTAGAAAGGGAGAGGGCATAATGAATAGAATTGAACAATCATTTAAGGCATTACATGAACAAGATCGAAAAGCATTTATTCCCTATATTATGGCTGGAGATGGCGGACTGAATATTTTAACTGAAACGCTCAGTACTTTAGAGAAATTTGGTGCGACTCTCATTGAAGTAGGGGTTCCTTTTTCCGATCCTGTCGCAGATGGTCCGACCATCCAACAAGCAGGGATTAGGTCGCTGCAAAATGGAACAACATTAAGGGGAATCATTGCTGAACTTACAAAAGCCAGAGAAGTAGTTTCT
Organism: Neobacillus niacini; assembly: GCF_023715415.1. Taxonomy (GTDB): domain Bacteria; phylum Bacillota; class Bacilli; order Bacillales; family Cytobacillaceae; genus Neobacillus; species Neobacillus niacini_C. The sequence continues at coordinate 144,253 of NZ_JAMBOB010000006.1, read as the reverse complement.
ATCCCTATCGTACTTATGACTTACCTAAATCCGATCTATTCATATGGCATTTCTACATTCGCACAAGATATTGCGAAGGCTGGAGTAGACGGATGTATTATTCCTGATCTACCTATCGAAGAAGAAGATTTGCTAGCTGCAGAGCTTGAAAATGCCGGGATTGAATTAATTCGGCTAGTTACGCTGACCTCACCGAGAGAGAGAATTAAAGAGATATCGAGTCGTGGTAAAGGCTTTTTATACACAGTAACGGTAAAAGGTATAACTGGAACGAGAACTGAATTCGATCAAGAAGTGGTGGAATTTTTAAAGAAAGTGAAGGAAGTAAGTCCGATTCCGGTTGTGGCTGGATTTGGAATATCAACCGAAAGTCAAATTAAGGAGTTAACTCCACATTGCGACGGAGTGATTGTCGGCAGTAAGATTGTCGATTTACTCAATAAAAAGGACATCCATGGATTGGAAAGCTTTATGTCTGTTCTTAAACCAGAAAAAAACATTAGATAGAATCAAAAAATCTACTCAAACCGAGTGGATTTTTTTGTGTCAGTGTCATTTGTTACAGAAGCTCTAGAGATTATTTACTATAATTTTGTTAGAGGATTAAGTTTGGTTAAGTTAGGATGAGGATGTATGATGAAGGTGAAAGAAACAATCAACTCATTAATTGCAGGTATTGATGGTTTTTCTGGTAGGTCCTACAAAGTTCATGTTGATTTTTTTCGGAATACATTTACTGTCTTTGAATGGAGAAATAAAGACAATATCCTCCCATTTACCAATCTTGAGAATAAATCAATCGGTAACGTAGTGGAATTTAAAAGTGAAATTTATTCAATGAAAATCTGGGAATGGGAGCCCTCTTATCGAAAAGAAGGAGGAATCATTCTTGATGGGAAGTATTGGTCGATTAAGGTAAATACAAAACACAAAGTTTATGAGATTGAAGGAATTGAATGTTTTCCGCCAGACTGGAAACGATTTTGTCGTGCCATTGAAAAATTAACAGGAATCCCCTTCAGGTAAAACTTCTACCTATCAAATTGGCAGGAATGTCTTCTTGATACCTCTGTATAACTCTTATATAATTAGTCTATACTTTTACTGAACTTTTTTGTAAACTAACCATTTATTAGGGTTTACCCTTTCATTTATTGATTTGAAACTTCCAGTCTTGGAAGTTTTGTTTGTTTGAGCCTATTTATGTAAAAAAGAGGAGTTAATATAAAATGAAGGAAATAACGGTTGAGGAATTACAAACAATAAAGAATCCTATCATCATTGATATCCGTTCACCTATTGAGTTTAAAGATGGATCAATTCCGGATGCAATTAACATTCCTTTATTTACGGACAAAGAGCGTGAGGAAATCGGAACTATTTATAAACATCAGGGACAAGCAACAGCGAAATGGCGAGCAATGGAATTTGTTTCACCTAAAATTCCTGCGCTTCTAAAGCAAATCCAAGAAGCAATGCAAAATGGGGAAGAGTTAATCATTCACTGCTGGCGCGGGGGAATGAGAAGCAAGGCAGTTGTCACCTTTTTAGAGTTTGCTGGGATTTATGCAATGCGACTAACAGGCGGCTATAAAGCATACAGACAATATATTCTTAAGCGAATTCCAACGATGATTCCAGAAAGAGCAGTTGTATTACATGGATTTACTGGAGTAGGTAAGACAGAAGTCTTGAAGAATATGAAGTCTCATGGGTATCCAATACTAGACCTTGAAGAAATGGCTGCTCATCGAGGATCTATATTTGGCACAATCGGGCTTGGAGAAGGAAATAATCAAAAGATATTCGATTCCCTTTTATACAAAGGTCTTCAAGAAATTCAGGGTTCTGCATATTTTGTTATGGAAGCAGAAAGCAAACGAATTGGGAAAGCTGTTCAGCCTGAAGAGCTTATGGATAAGAAGATGAAAGGGATTAATATTTATATCCACACCCCTATAGAACAAAGGGTTGTACAGCTTGTATACGAATATGTATTGCCTTATCAAAATGAACCTTGGTATCATGATCAAATTTCAATTGGGATTGAAAAAATCTTGAGAAGAATTAAAGATCAGGATATGAAAAAAGCACTGATTCAAACTTTAGAAAATAAGGATTATCAAACAATGATTGGTATTTTACTAGAGCATTATTATGATCCCCGCTATGATCATGCCACTCTTGAATATGAAGGAAAGTTTATTGACGTCTATGCAGACGATGCTAACCAAGCAAGTATGAAGGTAATGGCAGAAATTGATAAGCTTTTTGTAAATGAGAAAGAGGTCTTTGAAAGTATTACAGTAAAAAACCGCCGAACATAATCGGCGGTTCTTCATTCAGATGGCAAAAGTTATCGATTTTTAAATGGCCTTAATCCACGACGTTTAATTTCATCCTTTAAAATCTTTATCCATTCTTTTTCTTTCCCAGACTTCACTGCATCCCGATACGAAACTACCAATAGTTCGTTACTCATAATTTTCAATTTAAGAATGCCTCCTTTGGAAAGTGAATTGAATATTCAGTTTTTTATATTGTAATCGTTTTATTTCCATTTGAGAACCCAATTCACAAATTTGTCATATTAAAACCATATTAATATTTCATAAGCCACCAATGAAATTTAGTTGCGCTACACTGTCCCATTTGATTATACTAACTAAGGAATAGTTATTAACGGAAAGGAACGGTGCTAGGATGATTCATTTAACATGGCGCGATCGTGAAACAGTAAAAAAAGTAAAATGTGTACATACGGATGCTAAAAAATATATTGTAAATAAAGCTTTAACTGCTGGAAAGATATATGATGTGAAAAATGAAACAGAAGAGTTTTATTATATTATTGACAATACCGGCAAGGTCGGCGGATTTTATAAAGAATATTTCCAAAATGTAGACTGATAGGCCAAGCCTGCAGTCTATTTTTTTATACAAATAGGGGGGAGATAAATGAGCATGTGGAATGAGCTTTTTGAGTTAAAAGGGGAAACAGTTAAACTACTTCCCATCAGCATTGAGCATATCGACGGATTATGGGAAGCAGCTAAACCTGATGAGATTTGGACCTACATGGCTACAACAGTGAGGAGTAAAGCAGAAATGGAGCAAATGATTGCTTCTGCTATTCAAAAGAGAGAAAAGGGTATCGATTACACATTTACTGTTGTTACTCAGGAAGACAAAATTATTGGATGTACAAGGTATCTAGATATTTCACCTGAACATAATAGTCTAGAAATTGGATCCACTTGGTATCATCCTGATACATGGAGGACCAGAGTAAACACGGAATGTAAATATCTGCTTCTTCAACATGCATTTGAAAGCTGGAAGGTTAGGCGTGTTCAGCTTAAAACAGATTCTCGAAACCTCCGTTCTCAAAAAGCAATCGAAAGAATAGGAGCTGTAAAAGAAGGTACGTTACGAAAGGATAGAAAACTATCGGGTGGATATGTTCGAGACACGGTCTTCTACAGCATCCTTGATAATGAGTGGGAGAAGGTAAAGTTAAACGTAGGAAGGAAACTTGACCGAAAATAAGAAGCATTGGAGCCCAATGCTTCTTTTCGTTACTAATTCATTGTACTTGCTTTCATTTCTGTTTCTTTTCCTTTTTGATAGATCTTTCTGCTTAACCATGTTTGTAGAATTAAAAACGTACCACCTACTGCCCAATAAAGTGGAAGTGCCGCAGGCGAACTGAAAGAGAATATAACAATCATAAGTGGGGACAATAGCCCCATGAATTTCATTTGTTGCGCTTGAGCAGATGGCATATTAGACTGTGAGACCTTAAATTGGAAATAATATATAACACCTGCAATGATAGTAATGATGATATCAGGTTCTCCAAGACTAAACCATAGAAAACGGTGGCTTGCAATTTCTTCAGAACCACGAATCGCATAATAAAAGCCCGTTAGAATCGGCATTTGAATCAGAAGAGGTAAACACCCCATATTTAATGGATTGACACCATGTTTCTGATAAAGACCCATTAATTCCTGCTGCATTTCTTGTTTCTTTTTTTGATCCTTTTCATCTTTCATTTTCTTTTGGATGGCGTCCATTTCAGGCTTCATGACATCCATTTTCTCTTTCATGTTCATTTGATTTCTATATTGCTTTAGCATAAACGGCATTAATATCAGTCGAATGATGAGGGTAACAAGAATAATCGATAACCCATAGCTTCCATTGAAAAACTCAGCTAGAAAATGTATAGAAACAGTAAATGGTTCGACAAAATACGTATTAAAAAATCCATCACCTTTTCCATCTGCTGCTGAACAAGCAGAAAGTAAGATCGTAGTTAAGGTTAACAGTAATACTATTGGTAAAGAAGATTTGTTTTTCATATTTCCTCCTAAAATTGGTTAAAATGTTTTTAGCTGTAATAGGGAGGAGGAAATAGGATCTTCTGTATCATCTTGTGAACTTTCTTTTCTACGAATATATTTAAAGATACGATTTAGAATAAGATTTCTATTTACAGAGCATTTCTTCTTATAAATAAACAATGGGTGATTGATTTTTGTATGTGCGGGTTCGCTTATGGATCCCATAAAGCAATATTCCACATTCCATGCCCAGAGTACTTTAATAATTACACCGAAATATAGACTTAAATATAGTGCTTCTAACGCATTTGTATCAGTAAAATCAATGAGCAATTGGTACAAAAATAATCACCTCGCTTTTTAACTGCTACCTGAATTGAGTATAAAGGAGAAAGGGTTAAGAAGCAATTTAAACAAATTATCAAAAAATGCTGCTCAACTGTAGAGCAGCATTTTCCCTCTCAGCTACTGATTTTTCCAGTGTGCTGTAATCATCTTATATGCGAAATCCACTTTTTCCTCAGAAGGTGGTTCAACATGATTTAATGGATATTCTAATCCTAGTGCTTCCCATTTATAAACACCGAGCTTATGGTAAGGCAGTATATCAATCTTTTGGACATTTTCTAATGTACCAATAAATTCCCCAAGTTTTTGAAGATCCTCTGGATCATCTGAAACAGTAGGGACGAGGACATGGCGCACCCATACAGGTACTTTACGATCAGATAAAAACTTAGCAAATTCAAGAATATGGTCATTTGCCATACCCGTTAATTGGATATGTTTTTTACGGTTAATATGTTTTAAATCAAGTAATATCAAATCCGTATAGTTTAATAACTCTTCAAGCTGTTCAATAAATAGTTTAGAGTGAGAAAAACAGCCTCCAGAAGAATCAATGGTCGTATGAATCCCTTTCTTCTTACATTCCTTAAACAATTCAGTAAGGAAAGGTATTTGTAGAAGTGGTTCACCGCCGCTGACAGTAATTCCTCCACCAGAAGATTGGATGAAAGGAAGGTAGGACATGAGATCATCCATGATTTCGGAAACGGTCATCTGTTTGCCGCTGCCGATTTCCCATGTATCCGCGTTATGGCAAAACTGACAGCGTAATAGGCAGCCTTGTGTAAATACTACATAGCGTATACCTGGTCCGTCGACTGTTCCTAATGTTTCAATAGAATGAATATTTCCGTTCATGAAGAAGATCCCCCTTTATTTTTAAAGCAGGAGCCCCTTAAAAAGGAGCCCCAAAATCTACGATTATAGTGATTCGTGGAAAGTACGGTTAATTACGTCTAACTGCTGTTCTTTTGTTAATTTGATGAAGTTAACCGCATAACCGGAAACACGAATGGTTAATTGTGGATATAATTCTGGATGTTCCATTGCATCCATTAATGTTTCCTTATTAAAGACGTTAACATTTAGATGGTGACCAGATTTGACTGCGTATCCGTCTAAGATAGAAACTAAATTTCGAACCTGACTTTCTTCTTCTTTACCTAATGCTTTAGGAACGATGGAGAAAGTATTTGAAATTCCATCCATTGCTGAGCTGTATGGCAGTTTAGCAACGGAAGATAGAGAAGCAAGTGTACCCTTTGTGTCACGACCATGCATTGGGTTTGCACCTGGTGCGAATGGTTCGCCAGTACGACGGCCGTCTGGTGTATTACCAGTCTTCTTACCATAAACTACGTTTGAAGTAATCGTCAAGATTGACATTGTATGAACGGAATTACGGTAGGTTTGGTGCTTACGTAATTTTTTCATAAATGTTTTTACGATTTCAACCGCAATACTGTCAACACGGTCATCGTTGTTTCCGTATTTAGGGAAGTCGCCAGTTGTTTCAAAATCAACAGCTAAGCCGTTTTCATCGCGAATGACTTTCACTTCAGCATATTTAATTGCACTTAATGAGTCAGCTACTACACTCAATCCAGCGATACCTGTTGCCATGGTACGTAAGATTTGAGAGTCATGTAGAGCCATTTCAATTCTTTCATAGCTGTACTTATCATGCATATAGTGAATAACATTCAAGGTGTTGATGTATAGACCTGCAAGCCATTCCATCATTTGATCAAACTTTTGCATAACTTCTTCGTAATTCAATACTTCTGAAGTGATTGGCTGATATTGTGGTCCCACTTGAATCTTTAATTTCTCATCCACACCACCGTTAATGGAGTAGAGTAGAGCTTTTGCAAGGTTCGCACGGGCGCCGAAGAACTGCATTTGTTTACCAATTTCCATAGCAGATACACAGCAAGCAATTCCATAATCATCACCGTACTCAGGACGCATGATATCGTCGTTTTCATATTGGATAGAGCTAGTTTTAATTGACATTTTTGCACAATATTTTTTAAAGTTCTCAGGAAGCTGTGGTGACCATAGTACGGTTAGGTTTGGTTCTGGTGCTGGACCTAAGTTATCTAATGTGTGTAGGAAACGGAAAGAGCTTTTTGTTACAAGTGAACGACTGTCAGATGCCATACCACCAATTGACTCTGTTACCCAAGTTGGGTCACCGCTGAATAAATCATTATAATCAGGTGTACGTGCAAATTTTACTAATCGAAGCTTCATGACAAAATGGTCAACAATTTCCTGTGCTTCCACTTCGGTTAAAGTACCATTTTCCAAGTCTCTTTCAATATAAATATCTAGGAAAGTAGATACGCGTCCAAGACTCATTGCGGCACCGTTTTGCTCTTTAATAGCAGCTAAGTATCCAAAATACAACCATTGGAATGCTTCTTGAGCAGTCGTAGCTGGCTGTGAAATATCAAAGCCGTGACTGCTGGCCATTTCTTTCAATTCTTTTAGTGCACGAATTTGTTCTGCAATTTCTTCGCGAAGACGCATATTGTCTTCCGTCATTACCTTGCTTGTATTCTTTTGATCATTTTGTTTTTCCTTGATTAAGAAATCTACTCCGTATAGTGCTACACGACGATAGTCACCGATAATACGACCACGGCCATAAGCATCAGGAAGTCCTGTAATAATCGCTGCCTTACGAGCCAACATCATTTCATCGGTATAAGCGTCAAAAACCCCTTGGTTGTGTGTTTTACGAAACTCTGTAAAGAATCTTTCAATTTCTGGATTTAGTTCGTATCCATAAGATTCTAATGCTGCTTTTGCCATCCGAATTCCACCGAAAGGCTGCATAGAGCGATTAAAAGGCTTGTCAGTTTGAACACCAACTACTTTTTCAAGTTCTTCATTTAAGTAACCAGGAGTGTGAGAAGTAATGGTAGATACTGTTTCAGTATCCATGTCTAGGACTCCGCCTTTTTCACGTTCCTGTGTTGTTAATTCCATTACTTGCTCCCAAAGCTTGTTTGTTGCATCTGTTGCACTTGCTAGGAAGCTGTCGTCACCTTCGTATTGGTTGTAGTTTTTTAGGATGAAATCTCGAACGTTAACTTCTTTTGTCCATGTACCTTTGGTAAAACCTTTCCATTGTTCCATTATTATTTCACCTCATAAGTTTGAATGAATTTTAATATAACAGTGTTGCTGTTATTTCTTAACTAAAGTATAACAGGTTTCTTGTGAATGGAATCACAAATATTGTTAACATATTGTGAACCTTAAATTCTATTGATTTATCAAGGTTTTTTATACCCTGTGTTAGGAGTAGTAAAAATCGTCTTTTAAAAACTGTACTATAATTATTTGAGAAAAAACTCAAACTGTTATATAAGAAGAAATCAATAATACCAACATGTTTATAGTGTAAACCAATGAAACAGGTACCCAATTACAATTAAAAAAGCAGGAGAGAAATCTCCTGCTTTTAATCGACGATAATGTCAGCAATCATTGGCCCATTATGATCTCTGTCTCCATGAACTTCACAAATCAAACGATACGTACCTTCTTTATCAATTTGGAGGGGCACCATTGTTTCTTCCCCTTTTTTGACGGTACCTTTAATGTCTGTACCTTCAATATAGAAGGGATGCTCTTCGCCATTAATACCACTAATGTAAAGGTTTACCTTTTCACCAGCGTCAACATTAATTGTTCCTGGATCCCAACGGTATACTTCTATTTCCTTTCCATCTTTTGTAGTACTGTTATATTCTACTGTGACCATATGAATTTCTCTAATATCCTCACTAGCTGTTTGATTGAAAACTGCTGTATCACCAGCTTTTAACAAGAACCAGGCAGAAATCGTTACGAGTAAGAATGCTGTTACCAAAATAAAAACAAGTGTATCTTTCTTTACTACTAAAAACTTCATTAGTAACCCCCCAATAATTTGTCCTATTCCATGTTTATGCAGAGAAGGGAGGTAAACTTGTCTCTTTTTAATAATTTTTTTTTATTGCTAGTACATATACTCTAGAAATGTGATAATTACTTTGATTTTCCAGCTGATAAGTTTATAGTTAATGTAGGAATGAAAGTACAGGTGGTAAGCGATCGTATGAAAAAAAGAAAAACATTTACAGTTGTAAAATTTCTCTTTCCCTTACTCTTATTAGTGTTTGCTTTACTTGAATTGAAAAAGTTTATTGGGAATTTAGATCTAGGATTACTTCAAACTGAAATTGTACAACTACGGTCTTGGACTTTAATCCTTATCTTTGTAGTAATGTTTGCTGCAGTGTTACCTATGCTTCTCTATGATGTAATGCTAATGAAAATTCTTGGAATAAAGGCTAGAAAAAAAGAAGTCCTGGAACAAGCTTTAATTGTGAATACCTACTCGAATTTATTTGGCTTTGGCGGCTTAATCGGGGCAATGTTAAGAACCTACTTCTATCATATATTTGAAAAGGATAAGCGAAGGTTGGTAGGAGGTATTGCGGCTGTTTCTTTTTTTTATATGACTGGAATGTCTTTGTTTGGACTATTAGTAGCTCTCGGTTTCAGCAACCATCCCATTTTTGTACAAACAAAATGGCTTTACTTTGGCGTACTGGGTATATCTTTATACTTGCCATTATTTTTTGGCATTCATATAGTTAAAAATAAGAGAGACAAGCAGCCTTTTATCACGTTTGTGGCAGGAGTAAAACTTTTTTTAATTTCAATAGTAGAGTGGACAGCCGTTTTTTGTGGTATTTGGTTTTTATCTTGGAGTATGGAAATACCTGTTACATTTGAACAGCTTTTTCCGGTTTATGTTGTGGCGGCTTGTGCTGGTATTATCAGTATGATACCAGGTGGGCTTGGTTCATTTGATCTCGTTTTTATTTGGGGAATGCAGGACTTACATGTTCCGGAAGAAAAAGTTCTAGTTATCCTATTATTCTACCGGATTGGATATTATTTGATTCCGTTTTTATTCAGTACGGTACTTTTTATTAAACGTTATTGGGAGAAATGGAACAAGTCATGGAGTAATATTCCTAACACAATCCTCCAAAATATTAGTCATGTCGTAGTTACGATTCTCGTTTTTCTTTCTGGTCTAATCCTGCTATTGTCTGCTAGTGTACCAGGCATAATAGATAGACTTAGAATCGCTCAGGAAATACTATCTTTTCCAATCATTAATATTTCTCATCAGCTCTCTGTGGCCGCAGGCTTCCTCTTACTTGGGTTATCACGAGGGATAGAATACAGCGTAAAAAGAACTTACGATTTGACCATGCTTGTGTTAATTCTTGCCGCCTTGTTTTCTATCTTTAAAGGAATTGATTACGAGGAAGCTATTTTTCTTATTACCGTTGCATTATTGCTAAGAACGTCAAAAGGACATTTTTATCGGGAAAGTTATGTCCTTACGTGGGGGAAAACTACAGTTGATATCTTGATAATTACGGTTATTATTTCAATGTATTTGGTGATTGGCTATTCTAATTTGCCATCTTCTAAAATTACCATCCCGTCCCAATTCTTGCCTTATGTTATTGAAGATTCATCAGATTTATTCAGCTCTGCGATGATTGGACTACTGATTGCATTATTTATCCTTTTTACAGGATATGTAATAAGTAAGCCGAAAAAGTGGAAATTTGAAACTTCGATTGGTCAAGAAGAAGCGATCCTAGAACATATAAATACCTATTATGGAAGTTTGTCGCATTTACGATTACTCGATGATAAATATATTTATTGGAATAGCAAGAAGAATGTCTTAATACCTTTTCAGCAGTATGCAGATAAACTAGTGATACTTGGGGATCTAATAGGTGATAATAACGAATTATCGAATGCGATTGAGGAGTTTCAGGAACAAGCAGACCGCTATGGATACACCCCCGTCTTCTACCAGGTTAGTGATGATATGCTGCCATATCTACATGGAAACGGCTATACCTTTTTTAAATTAGGCGGGAGAGTTTCGAAATATGCATTTGTTAGTGAAAAAATTGCAGCGCAAATTTATCTACATGGAAACGAGCTAAATCAATTTCAAGGATTAAGAAAATTTAAAGAAGAATATACAAACAAGTGGGAGTCTACATACTTAGGTTATAGAAGAAAATCAACATTTTCTTTACCATTAACAATGACTCAAATAACATTATTACTTTCAAAGCGACGAAGGTAGGAAATGGCTCGGCTATGGCTGAGCTATTTTTTATTGCGATTATTTCAAAATCACTTTAATAACCTTTCATTTGAATAACAATTGTTCTATAAACGTTTACATTCAATGAGAATTTGATAAAATCAGAAGATAAATAAAAAGTAAGGATGTTGTAAATTGTCAAAGTTTGTATCACTTTTTATGCTATTATTTCTTCTCTTATCAAACCAAACAAATAGCTACGCACAAGAAACCGAGCCTTTAGATATAAAATGTGAAGCTGCAGTGCTAATGGATTCAGAAACAGGTGCCATTTTATATAATAAAAATAGTGATGAAAAATTATACCCTGCAAGTTTGACGAAAATTGCAACAGCCATCTATGCAATTGAAAATGGAAACCTTGATGATGTTGTTACCATAAGTCCAAGGGCAGTAAAGGAAGAGGGAACAAGGGTTTATTTAGTTGAAGGTGAAAAGGTACCTTTAAAAAAGTTAATCCAAGGAATGTTGATTAACTCAGGGAATGATGCAGCAGTAGCAATCGCTGAACATATTGACGGAAGTGTAGAACAGTTTGCAGTAAATATCAATAAGTATTTATCGGAGCAAATCGGGGTAAGCAATACAAATTTTACTAATCCAAATGGATTGTTTAATGAAAATCATTATACAACTGCAAAAGATTTAGGCTTAATAACCAATTATGCAAAAAAAAATCCTGTGTTCACTGAAATTTTCGGAACCAAGGAGCTTCCTTGGAGTGGGGAGTCCTGGGAAACGACACTCCTGACCCACCATCGTCTTTTAAAAGGGGAGATTCCTTTTGAAGGAATTACTGGTGGAAAAACTGGTTTTGTCAATGAATCAAAACATACATTAGCAACAACAGCGGAAAATGAAAATATAAAGCTGACTGCAATCGTATTAAAAGGGGAAAGAAGCAAGGATACTTATCAGGATACCGAAAGACTGATAGAATATGGTTTGAAAAACTTTCACCATCGTGTGATTAAACAAGACGAGTTATTCAAAATGAAAGAAAAAGAATATTACACTATAAGTGATATTGTTATTACAGAGCATGTCGATGGTTCAGAAGAAAGTATTACAAATCAAGGTATACTCGAAGTAGTGAACGATGGTGTAGTCACTCAAACTATACAACTAGAAGCAAAAGAATTTGAACCAGTAAATGGTAAAGTAAAAGAGGAAAAGCTGTTAACTAGTGAGGAGAGCAGTGTAAATATTATTTATGGAATTATTCTTTTTGCATGTGCAGGACTTTTTCTGGGTGTAAGAAAAAAATTGGTGAAAAGACCATGATGAAAAAAGTCATGAAGAGATAGACTCTTCATGACTTTTTTTGAATCATATTCGAAAGTAGCAGCATGAGAAAAGAAATGAGTACCATTGATAGAACGAAGGACCAAGCCAAGCTCATGTTACCGGATTCCATCGCAACATAAATCGCTGTTGGAGCTGTTTGTGTTTTTCCTGGGATATTCCCAGCAAACATTAATGTTGCTCCAAATTCACCTAAAGCTCGCGCAAAGCTCATTATCAGCCCGGAGATTATTGCAGGAAGCGTCAATGGCAGGGATACTAATAAAAATACCTTTCCTCTGCTTCCGCCATCTACCTTAGCTGCATCTTCTATATCTTTATCGACTGATTGAAAACCTAATTTAACAGATTGATACATAAGTGGAAATGCAACCGTGCTTGAAGCAATAATCGCTGCCCAGGGTGTAAACATGATGGAATGTTGGAAAAATCCCTCGATTAAAGCACCGATTGGACTGTTTCTTCCAAAAAAGTAAATAAGTAAAAATCCTATCACCGTTGGCGGTAAAACGATAGGCATCATCAGGAAGGTTTCAAGCAGCATTTTTCCTTTGAATTTCTTGTTATATAATAGTCTAGCAAACAATATGCCAAAAAAACTAACAATAATGACGGATATAAAAGCGACTTCTATAGAGAATCTAAGGGGTTGCCAAAATTCATATGCAAGCATGATCATCAATCCAATACTATAAAGCCATATTTTTCAAAAATTGTTTTTGCGGTATCACTTTGTAAATAGTCAAGAAATTTCTTAGCTTCCAATTTATGAGGTGTGGTTTTTATTATGCCTGCAGGATAAATAATCGGATCGTGAGTCTGTTCACCTGCAACTGCCACAACATTAACCTTATCAGATGCTTTTACATCTGTCATATAAACAATACCTGCGTCAACATTACCTGTTTCAACATAAGTAAGTACTTGTCGGACATCCTTTGTTTGAATGACAATGGGTTGAATTTGTTCCCAAACACCGGTATTTTGGAGTGTTTGTTTCGCATATTTACCGGCTGGAACAGACTCTGGTATACCTATTGCCATTTTTTTGATTTGACTGTTGGTTAAATCAGCAAAACCATTCAGTTGTACAGGATTTTCTTTGTTAGTGATTAATACAAGCTGGTTACCTAAGAAATCAATCTGCCTTTCTTCATCGATTAAACCTTCTTGAAATAATTCGGTAAATTGATCATGTGATGCAGAAAGGAAAATATCGACTGGTGCTCCTTGAAGGATTTGTTGTTTCAAAGCCCCTGAGCTTCCTATATTGTACAAAATTTTGATGTTTTTATTTTCTTTCTCGAAATTCCCTTTTATTTCTATTAGAGACTCATTAAGACTTGCAGCAGCAGAAATGGTCAATTCTACTGTTTTTGTTTGGGATGATTCCTTAGATGAACATGCCGATAGACCAAGTACGACAAGGGCAAGACCGACAAGAAATAACTTTTTCATGTATTACGTCCTCTCAAAATCTATCAAAGTGTCTCTATCATTATAACGAAAGAAAATTATTGATTAAAGTATGAGGTATAAAAAAAACTGCCGTATGTGGCAGTTTAGGTAAAAAATACATGATTGTGTTGATTTAGGCTTACTGGAGTCTGCTTTCTACCTGCTGACAGACTTCATCTGCGGTCATTCCATTTGCTTCAATAACTGAGCCTTTTGTAAAGGTATCCTGCATACCCATTACATTAGAATCTAAACCTGTAACAACACAGCAATCGCAGCTCTGTGCATCAGATTCCTGTCTTAATTGAACCACATCATGTCCTTTTTCTCTTAAGGCTTGTTGAATATCTGATAGAGATTCTTCTACACCAATTTTCGCCATACAAAACACCTCCTCAATCAATAGCATGCCAAAGTTCCCCATAATTATTCTGTATAAGTCACGATTATCTTCAAAAACTAAAAGAGGAGGTGTAACCATGGGAAAACGAAAAAAGGATCCATCCACCATTGGCCTAGCGTCGCCGCAGGTTGAAGGCCAAGGAACAACAACAACAGAAACAGGAACAAGAGAAGCATCATCCTCACGTAGAAAACAGAAGAAAGATTAATAAAGAAAAGCGGGCACCCGATGTGCCCGCTTTACTTATTAATTATTGTTATACATCTCTGCCACTTGTTTTTGAACATCACTATTTTCTAAATACTCATCATAAGTCATTTGCTTATCAACTAATCCATTTGGTGTTAATTCGAAAATCCGGTTTGCAACAGTTTGGATAAACTGGTGGTCATGAGAAGAAAAGAGAAGAGAACCTTTAAAGTTTATCAACCCATTGTTTAATGCAGTAATAGATTCCAAATCAAGATGGTTTGTCGGCTCATCAAGAAGTAAAACGTTTGCTCCATTTAACATCATCTTAGAGAGCATGCAACGAACCTTTTCTCCTCCAGAAAGGACGCTTGCTTTCTTAAGCACTTCTTCCCCAGAAAATAACATTCTGCCTAGGAATCCTCTTAAGAAGCTTTCGCTTTCATCTTTAGGAGAGAACTGACGAAGCCAATCAACCAAATTCAATTCGCTGTTTTCAAAATACTCGGAGTTATCCTTAGGGAAATACGCTTGAGAAGTGGTAATACCCCATTTAAATGTTCCGCTGTCAGCTTCCATTTCACCCATTAATATTTTGAAAAGAGTTGTTTTCGCAACTTCATTCGGTCCAACAAGAGCAATTTTATCACCCTTGTTCATAAAAAAGCTTACGTTATTAAGGACTTTTACACCGTCAATTGTTTTTGTTAATCCTTCCACCATTAATAAATCATTACCAATTTCTCGTTCAGGTGTAAACCCTACGAACGGATAGCGGCGAGAGGATGGTCGAATGTCGTCTAGCGTAATTTTATCTAATAGCTTCTTACGAGAAGTTGCCTGCTTTGACTTAGAAGCATTCGCACTAAATCGAGCAATAAAAGCCTGTAGCTCTTTAATTTTTTCTTCTTTCTTTTTGTTGGCATCAGAAGTAAGTCTTGTAGCTAATTGACTTGACTCATACCAGAAATCATAGTTACCTACATAAATTTGAATTTTACCAAAGTCTAAATCAGCAATATGAGTACAAACTTTATTTAAGAAATGACGGTCATGGGATACGACAATGACTGTATTTTCAAAGTTAATCAAGAACTCTTCTAACCATTGAATAGCCTTAATATCTAAGTGGTTCGTCGGCTCATCCAGTAGTAGTACGTCAGGTCTGCCAAATAGAGCCTGCGCTAAAAGAACCTTTACCTTTTCAGAACCAGTTAAATCAGCCATTTTTTTATAATGTAAGTCTTCTCCAATACCTAGACCTTTTAAAAGAATAGATGCTTCTGGCTCTGCTTCCCAACCATTTAGTTCAGCAAATTCACCTTCTAACTCGGCTGCTTTCATTCCATCTTCATCTGTGAAGTTTTCCTTCATATAGATTGCATCTTTTTCTTGCATTACTTGATATAGTCTTGCGTGACCCATAATGACGGTCTTTAATACTTCTTGTTCCTCGTATTCATAATGGTTCTGTTTTAATACAGCCATCCGTTCGTTTGGACCAAGTTGAACAGTACCGGTTTGAGATTCAATTTCTCCAGATAGGATTTTTAGAAATGTTGACTTTCCAGCACCATTTGCACCAATTAGGCCATAGCAATTTCCAGGTGTAAACTTAATGTTTACATCTTCAAATAACTTACGGTCACCATATCTTAAACTTACGTTACTAACAGTTATCATTTTATCATTATCCTCCAACAGCAAAATATCTACTAATTATACCATTAAATTGGATGAAGAGCGAATTCTTTGTAGAAGGAGAGAATTTAATAGAAGAAAATAAAATAAATTGCAGAAAATTTTTCTAATTTTTTTTCTTCGTTTTCACACTTTATTCATATTTTTGTTGTAGAATTATTGTAAAGAAGAAGTGAAGGAATAAAGTAGGTGAGAAGTATGTCGAAAAAGCAACTTACTGAACTCGTTAACAAGTTAAAACAGGCCGGAATAAAAGCAAGTTTAACCAAACCAAAGTCCAACTACCTATTATCTCTGCAACAAATAAAAAAGTTTCCTTCATCCGTGAATTAAATAGGTATTAAAAAGCGATTAATCCTAGGGACTAACCGCTTTTTTTATGCACTTATTTAATTTCATCCATGATTTCTTCATAGACTTCTTGTTTATCAAAATCTTCTCCCATTGGGAACTTTGAAATGAATTTATTGTTATCATCAATTAAATAGGTAAACGACGTATGAACAAATTGACCATTCCCTGGGTCTTTGTATTGAAACTGGAGTGATTCTGCAACTTCCCTAATCTTTTTTTGGTCAGCTTTGATGTTTTCTTGATCACCAGTGAGGAAAATCCAATTATCAGAATTTGGAATTTCAAAAGCCTTCATATATTTTTGTATTACTTCAGGTGTGTCATGGTAGGGATCTATAGTAATCGTAAGGAATTCAATTTCTTTACCGAAGACGTTGCTTTTTTCTAAATCACTTTGTAATTGCACCATCTTTTGCGTAGTGGTGGGGCAAATATCTGGACAATTCGTATAAATAAATTCAACAAGTTTAAGTTTTTTATCATCACCAAAACTATAAGATTCACCATTCTGATTAATCAAGGTAATATTTGCAGGTACTTTGGAGCTTGCATCCCTTATGAGAAAAAAAGAGATTCCAGCTGTAATCAATAGAAACACTGCTAAACTACATATTAGATAGATTTTTTTCATATTTTCTCCCTCCTATCTTAAAGGATAAAGAAGTTTTTTGTAAAAAGATGTGGATATTTCGTGAACAAAATTAAGATGGAGAGACAAAACTCCATCTAGTCAATCGTACAATGGGAAACTGGACAGTTTCCGCAATCATTTTCTACCTTAAGAAAATCAATATTATGAATGATGATTTTTTTATGGTCGATAGAAATAATTTGCTTTTTTTTCAAGTCCGTTAGCAGTCGACTGACGATTTCTCTAGCTGTTCCACAAAAATGGGCTAAATCCTGTGTGGTAATAGGGACGGTGATATGTATACCATCCTCTTTATGTAAGCCGTAGCTATTTGATAATCGAATTAATGTAGAATATAGTGCACCTTTTTTACCGTATAGTACTAAATCTCGAAATTTAGTCATGGTTCTTCTAATATGATCATTCATCCATTTAATAAATTGATAGCCAAGATTACTGTTTTGAAATAACGCTTTCTCTAACATGTCTAATTGAATACCAGCCACATGTCCATCTTCAATTACTCTTGCATTAAAAATATATCTTGGATCCTCGGTAAAGAGAGTCAGCTCACCAATGATGTCATGCCCCGAGCATAAGCGTAAATATAATTCTTCACCCTCAGCATTCATTTTCGATATTTGAATTCTCCCAGCTAGTATAAGGAACATTTCTGAGGCAGGCTGACCCTCTTGAAATAGAAACGATCCCTTTTTTATTTCAATTATTCTTCCTGCATACTGTAAGAGTTCTATTAATTCGTTGGTTAACAGATTCTCTGATTGTGTGTCAGTAGTCATTTATCCCACCTGTAATTATACGACTTACGTTAATAATAAGTGCTAAACAAGTAAAGAAATAGTCAATATAAAGTCAATACTGTTAAACATTTATGACTTTTTGCATATACTAAAAGAGGTTGATTGCTTTGACAAATGATTCTGATTATTGTATTCTTTAAAGGAATTATTATCTTCTTAATAAGGGAGTATGTTGTATGTTAGGTGTCGTTCTTAACTAATCCAATCAATTGGATATTTTCATTCCATTTTGCCTTGTTCATTTTTTATGAATGAATATAGGCCTATTTGAGTGCGTTTTGGAATGAAGTTAAGAACAATGGGCATACCAAGCATACAGTTTTTCTCCATGCTGCTGTGTACCTACTAAGTAGACAGTTTTTTTATGGATAAAATTATGTATACAAAAACGAGCAAATACTCGTTTTATTTAGCTTAGCCGCGATGACATTGTTCATTGCGGCTATTTTTATTTTATTTTGGAGGGAAAAACATTGAATACTCATACGTTTAAAGTTTTGGAAGTACAAGAAATTAAAGAAAGAATAGCAGCATTTGCATTGACGAATGAAGGGAAAGAAAAAATCAATAATCTTACCCCATCTACACATCTAAAACAAATTGAAGCTTGGCTGGATGAAGTGTCTGAAGCAGTCGAAATACTCAAGAAGAGCTCGAGTGTACCAGTTCATGGTCTGGGAGGGATGGAACAAATATTATCTAAATTAAACAAAGGTATCGCACTGCGACCCGACCAATTATCTAAGCTTTATGATTTCTTAGAGTGTTGCGGAAAAATGCGCAGATTCATGAAGGATAAGGAATACTATGCTCCAAGAGTAACCTCATATGTGGATGTGATTGAGGAATTGCCGGAGCTTGCTGGTGAAATTATTCGCTGTATTCGAAATGGAAGGGTAGATGATTATGCAACAAAAGAATTATTGAAAATTAGAAAACAGATTGCCATTCATGAAGAGCGACTAAAAGAAAAAACGATGCAGTTGATTCGATCTAACAAATATAAAACGTATCTACAAGAGAATGTTGTCAGTCAAAGAGATGGAAGATATGTTATTCCAATTAAGAAGGAATATCGAAATAAAATTAAAGGAACTGTTTTAGATACTTCTGCTTCAGGTTCAACATTATTTATTGAACCTGAAGAAATTGCTGTTTACCAAGAACAATTAACCTGGCTGTTTGCAGATGAAGATGTCGAAGTCCAAAAGGTTTTGTCCTATTTAACCGGATTAGTAGAAGAGAAAGAGCAGCAAATTGTATTAGCCATTGAAACAATGGTCCATTACGACTTTTTGTTTGCGAAGGCGAAATATAGTCGTTCTATTAATGGTGTTAAAGTAAGGGTTAATGATGAGCAGGAGATAAAATTAATTCAGGCTAAGCATCCTCTCCTTGATGATAAAGCCGTTCCGTTATCATTAGAAATGAAGGCTGGCCAAAATGCACTAGTGATAACCGGACCTAATACGGGCGGAAAAACTGTAAGTATAAAAACGGTAGGTTTGTTGACTCTCATGGTACAGTGCGGTCTCCATATCCCAGCATCAGAAGAAAGTAATCTAAATATCTTTCAACGTATCCTAGTGGATATTGGTGACGGCCAAAGTATTACTGAAAATTTAAGTACATTTAGTTCGCGGATAGTCAATATTATTGAAATCCTTAAGAATACAAATGACCAGACTTTAGTTCTTCTCGATGAGCTTGGTTCAGGAACTGATCCAGGGGAAGGAATGGGACTAGCGACTGCAATTTTAGAGCAGCTATTCAATAAAGGAGCGATGCTTTTAGCTACGACCCACTATAGTGAAATAAAAGAGTTTGCACAAGAACATCCAGGATTTATTAATGGGTCGATGGAATTTGATATTGAGACCCTTAGTCCGACGTACACTCTTACTATCGGAAGAGGAGGGGAGAGTCAGGCATTTGCAATTGCTTTAAAACTAGGGATTCATCCGAAAATTATAGAGAGAGCACATCAAGTAACTTATAAAGAAAATAAAAACTATGCTAATAAAGAAACAGATTTCTGGAAACAGAAGGAATTAGAAAAACAAGTAATTGTAAATAAATACAAAAACCGAAAAAAAGCCGTTATACGGGAGGATAAGATTCCTGAATTCTTACAAGGGGACAATGTGAAGATTTCACCAACTAATGAACTCGGGATTGTGTATAGTGGTCCTGATCAACAAGGAAATTATCTGATTCAGGTCAAAGGAGAGAAAGTATCCGTCAACCACAAAAGGATAAAGCTCTATATCGCTGCTAAAGAACTATATCCAGACGATTATGATTTTGATATTATCTTTCAATCAAAAGAGAATAGGAAGAAAAGTAAAATACTTTCAAAAAGGCATGATAATGAGATAATCATTGATTATACAGATATATAAAGGAAACAGCCTTCCTACTTGGAAGGCTGCTGATTATTAGCGTATTTTTCAGCAAGCAGCTGTTTTACTTGGTTATAACTTAAGCCTGACTGGCTGTTTAATCTCTTTACCTCTTCGATATTGGTTCCAACTACAGTTACTTTTTTTTCGTTCGATTTCATTTAAAATATTCCTTCCTAATTTTGTTTTATGGTAAAGATTACTTTTGAACAAATGAAAAGGACATTTTTGGTACATACTATAAAAAAAGGAGGCGGTTCCCATTTTTTATGGTAAAAGGGCTAAGGATGAAGAAATTGAAGTAATTATGCTTGAAACCGAAATCTATTCTTGCATGGACAATGCCTGTATTGGCTGGATGCGAAAAGAGTTTGTAACAGACGACTTGCTTTGTCCAATGTGTGGAAATGAAATGGCAACAGAAATAAGAGAGCTTCCGAAAATATAAAGAGGAATGTATTCAAAAAGACTGTCAAAATAAATGACAGTCTTTTATTCTTCTCCAAAATCAAAGAAATGACCTTCGTATGCTTTTTGAGCAGATTCAGAAGTAGGGAAAAGAGCGTCATCGTCTTCAATCACATGAAAGGTTTCGTTTAAGAATAAGGCAAGTGCATTTGGATCCTTCGGATGAGTGACAATTTCAGCAGCCTGTATATTAGCAACAGTTGGTACATGTGGATTACGATAGATGACAAAAACTTCATCTCCTGGCTTAGCACTTGAAATATCAACTATGTCCATATCCATTTACCTTCCTCTTTTATAGATTTTCATTTTGTTGACGAATTTCATCGCCAGCTAACATGATTGTCGCATCCTCTATATCCTTATGTTTGTCGACTGAATCACCTGGAACATATTTTTGAGAAGGATATATTCCCCCTTGAATGGATGTTTGCTTCTTTTTAAAAGAAGTAGTATCTTTTGCCACACAAACACCTCCTTAACTAAGCTTCTGCAATCTGAAATGTGTTTATTCCTTCCTTAATATAGAATACAAAAAAACTCCCCATTCGACTTGGGGAGCAGATACCTTCTATTCTATTCGTCTTTATTAGCTAAACAGCGGTCGCACTCCATTAAATAGCTTTCTGCTTGCTCTTCCATATGCTGCCCGCATTCTGGACATTCCTTTTTTGGTAAAGTGCGGAAAAATTCAACTGGACTCATTAACATTCGTATACCTCCCCTTTTTTAATACAGTTTATTAACCGTTGATTTGTTGTAGTACAGTATATTGAAAAAAATTATGGTATCTTTATTCTTCTCTTTTGGCTAAACAGCGATCGCATTCCATTAAGTAGCTCTCTGCTTGTTCTTCCATGTGCTGCCCACATTCTGGACATTCCTTTTTTTGTAAAGTGCGGAAAAATTCAACTGGATTTACTAACATGATTAAAAATCTCCTCCTTTTTTAATACAGTTTATTTATTACCAACCTGTTGTAGTACAGTATAATCAAAAAAAGTAAATTTGTGTAGTCCTTTTTGATAAATAATTTAATTTTTTTGAAAAATGATTCATTTATCCTGTATCAATATTTTGTGCAAGTTTGTTCCTGCTATGTACGTCGTAAAAATATTATTTGGTTAAAATAATGTAAATTCGACAATTTTGTGAACTAAAACACTTCCCTACCGAATTTGTTTCCATTACAATCAGAGTAGAAAGAGAAAAGCTCAAAGGGGGAATGCCGTAAATGGATACAGTTTCTGGCGAATTTCATCCATTTTTAATTGTTATCGCCATAGCGCTAACCATCATGGCTTCATATACAGGTTTAGATATGTTTACGTTAATAAAAAATTCAAAGAATAATAAAAGGCTTTTATATCTTGGCGGCTCTATATCGATGGGAGTAGGGATATGGGTCATGAATTTCGTCGGGTTAATAGCTGCAGATATAAATCGTTTTTCTAATTACCAAATTCCACTGACGATTTTGTCTATCATTATAGGGATTGCCTTTTCAGGAATGGCCTTTATTCCTTTATTCGGTAAAGAAGTTCGTGCAATTCATTTGTTTTTTGGGAGTTTATTTTTAACAACAGCAGTTTTTGCTATTCATATTATAAGTATTTATGCTATGAATCTGACGATTGAATATAATGTTCCGATTTTTGTGTTTTCGGGACTATTAATATTTGGGTCTTTTTTATTTTCCCTATGGATTCTTTTTTCATCTAAAACATACTCAAAAGGAAATCAGACATGGTTAAAACCAATTAGTGCCCTTATTATTTCAGGTGCGATTGTAGAAGGGCATTTTCTTTTAAAAAGAGCCTCGACGATTATTTCTACCAATAATCCACTGAATGAAATCATTAATGAGGAGACATTCTTAATCTACCTGGTATTATTTGTAACAGTTTTAATAATAAGCGGGTTAATAGCCTCTAGTACCTTAATTAGTAAGCAACTAGCCGAAACGGATACGAACCTAAATGATATCAAAGCTGCTTTAGATGCATCGACAATTGTAGCCATTACTGATCCTTTAGGTACGATTGTTTATGTCAATGATAAGTTTGAAGAAATTTCAAAGTATAAAAAGGAAGAAATTATCGGAAAGAACCATCGGATGTTAAATTCAGGGTATCACCCTAAAGAGTTTTTTCAGGATTTGTGGACAACTATACAAATGGGGAAGACATGGAGGGGTGAGATTAGAAATAAAGCAAAAGATGGTTCTTTTTATTGGGTAGATACAACGATTGTCCCTTTCTTAGACAAAAAGGGGAAACCTATTCAATATATTGCCATTCGTTCTGATATAACCAATCGAAAGAATGCGGAGCAGTCTCTTTTAGCATCGATAAAAGAAACTCAAGATATTACCTTTGCCCTTGATCAATCGTCTATTATTGCGATTACAGATGAAAAGGGAAAGATTACTAGTGTAAATGATAAATTCTGTGAAATATCGAAATACAGCCGGGAGGAATTACTAGGTGAGGATCATAGAATTTTAAATTCTGGCTACCATTCTAAAGATTTCTTCAAAAATCTCTGGAGGACGATTGGTCAAGGCGCGGTATGGAAGGGCGAAATATGTAACAGTGCAAAAGATGGTACACTATATTGGGTTGACACGACTATCGTTCCATTTTTAAATGACAATGGGAAGCCATATCAATATGTTGCCATTCGTACCGATATTTCTAATCGGAAAAGAGCAGAAGAGCATTTAAAGGAATCAATAAAGGATAATACAGATATACGTTTTGCGCTCGACCAATCGACAATTGTTGCCTTTACAGATGCGAAAGGAATTATTACAAGTGTAAATGATAAGTTCTGTGAGATTTCAAAATATAGCCGGGAAGAGATTATTGGAAAAGACCATGCCATCTTAAACTCAGGCCAACATCCAAAATTATTCTTTAAGGATTTGTGGAAAACGATTGGTGAAGGAAAGGTTTGGAAAGGCGAAATAAGAAATAAAGCCAAGGATGGAACTTACTATTGGGTGGACACGACGATTGTTCCTTTCTTAAATGAAAATGGAAAGCCATATCAATATGTAGCGATTCGAAATGATATTACAGAACGTAAGAAAACGGAAGAAGTACTCCATCGACAGGATAAGCTAGCTGCTGTTGGCCAATTAGCAGCGGGTGTAGCCCATGAAATTCGTAATCCGCTGACATCTATGAAGGGCTATGCAGAGTTTCTAACATTAGATGAGCAAGATCCTGAACGTTTGGAATTTATGAATATCATTTTAGATGAAATTGAGCGAGTAAATACTATTGTAGAGGACTTCATGGTTTTGGCAAAACCTAAAATGGTGGAGTTAGAGGAAAAGAACGTGGTTCCAGTAATTAAAAATGTGGTTTCCCTTTTAGAATTTGAAGCAAGAAAGAAGCATGTTAAACTGACGTTTGATTGTCCCCATGAAATTATCCAAATTGAGTGTGACGAAAACCGCTTAAAGCAAGTATTTTTGAACTTTATTAAAAACGGGATAGAAGCAATGCCAAATGGCGGGGAACTGCACGTGAAAACAATGATTCAGGACAATAATGTCCAAATATCCATTCAGGACACTGGGGTTGGGATACCAAAAGAAAAATTAAAACAACTCGGTGAACCATTCTATACAACGAAGAAAAATGGAAACGGACTTGGATTAATGGTCTCATTCAAAATTATTGAAAATCATAATGGAAAAGTTTTTGTTGAGAGTGAGCCAAATAAAGGAACAACTTTCAATATCCTCTTACCTGCAAAACCTGCATGATGAAAAATGGAAGACACTGTCTTCCGTTTTTTTTTTTTTTGCTGCCCTTTCAAACAATTCAAAAAATAGACAATTATTTTTTAAAAAAACAAAGCTACATTTAGGATAAATAGATTAATATGTTTATATAAGTACAAATGTTTGAATTAGGAGGGGAAAATGTGGGGGAAGCAAATTTTGTTAAAACGATTTGCGGTTATTGCGGCACAGGCTGCGGTTTAGTGTTAGAAGTCAAAGATAATCGAATAATGAAAATACGCGGTGATAAAGATGCACCTGTGAATAAAGGTCAGACCTGTGTGAAAGGTGCCTTTGCTTATGAATACGTTCATTCGAACAATAGATTACTCAATCCACTTATTCGAAAAGCGGGACAATTAGTGGAAACAACATGGGATGAGGCCTATCAATTTATTGCAGATAAATTATCCTCAATAAGAGATACTTGGGGCCCTAATGCAATCTCGATGTTTGCTTGTGCTAGAACAACCAATGAATCCAATTATGTAACACAAAAATTCATGAGGACAGTGATTGGCAGTAATAATATTGATGGATGTAATCGAACCTGACACGCACCAAGTGTTGCCGGTCTGGCAACTGTTTTTGGAAACGGTTCCCCAACAAATACGTTAGAGGATTTTGATAGAGCAGAAGTATTGCTGCTAATGGGGTCAAATACCACAGAGGCACATCCGATTATAGCGAACCGAATAAAGAAAGCAATAAAAAATGGACTTAAAGTAATTGTCATTGATCCAAGAAGGATTGACATGGTTAAATTTGCTCATCGTCATTTGCAAATCAATGTCGGCACAGATATCGCACTGATAAATGCCTTCCTTCGGGTTATTATAAAGGAAAATCTGTACAACGAAGAGTTTATTCAGCAATTTACGATCGATTTTGAGTCATTAAAAAAGCATGTTGAGATGTACACACCTGAATATGCTGCTACCATTACTGGCTTAAATGCTGAGGATATAGTAACCACAGCCAGGGAATATGCTAGTTCAAGTGGTTCAATGATTGCGTACACACTTGGAATTACAGAGCATCATTGTGGTGTTAATAATGTCTTTGATATAGCGAATCTGGCTTTATTAACTGGTAATATCGGTAAAGAGGGTACAGGTATTATGCCATTACGAGGGCAAAACAATGTCCAGGGTGCAGGAGATATGGGATGCCTGCCAAACCAACTGGCAGGATCGATGAGTTTAGTCAATGATGAATACCGAGCGCGTTATGAGAAAGAATGGAATGTTACGCTAAACCCTCATGTTGGTGACACGCAAACAAGAACCTTTGACCGTCTAGAAAATGGTGAATTAAAGGCACTTTATATCATTGGAGAGAACCCATTACTCGCTGATGTTCATATGAACCATACAAAAAAGCTAATGGAAAAACTAGATTTGTTAATTGTCCAGGATATATTCCTAACAGAAAGTGCAAAAATGGCAGATGTGGTCCTTCCAGCTTGTTCATGGGGAGAGGTTGATGGAACCTACACCAATACAGACCGAAGAGTTCAAAGAGTTCGTAAAGCCGTTGAACCGGGACCAAATGTTAAAGAAGATTGGGTTATACTGTGTGAGCTTTCAACGCTAATGGGCTATCCAATGAACTATTCAAATAGTGAAGAAATCTGGAATGAAGTCAGAAAACTCGCTTGGGAGATGTATGGTGGTATTTCTTACGAAAGACTAGAAAAAGAATATAGCATCCACTATCCTTGCCCAACTGAGGATCATCCCGGCACATTTATCATGCATGAGAGGTTTCACAATCAGGAACCTGTTGTGAAAAAGTCACCATTTGTACCGGTAGATTTCACAGAACCATTGGAACTCCCAGATGATGAGTTTCCTTTTACCTTAACTACAGGCAGACGGTATGAATCGTATAACACACATTCGCAAACACGTTACTATGCACCGGGAGTAAAGGTCAAACAAACCGAAGAAACGGTAGATATTCATCCAGATGATGCCCTGGCTTTAGGGATTGTCGACGGGGAAGTGGTTCAGGTTCGGTCCCGTAGAGGAGAACTGACTGTTAAAGCAAAAATTACAGATATGGTTGTTCCTGGACTTGTATTCATGAGCTTCCACTGGAGTGAAACACCAACAAATGTCTTAACATTAAACGAATACGACCCGATATCAGGAACAGCAGAATATAAAGCATGTGCAGTAGCAATATCCCGAATATAAAAAAAGGCACGGAATTTTAAATTCCGTGCCTTCTACTATGTAAAAAAACAAGCTGGGGGTTTACCCAGCTTGTTTAACCAATTGTTTAACTTCAATTGTTTTTCTTTGATAGTAGAAAAAGTTCAGTGCAAAAGCTATAACGTAGAAGCCAATGAAGAAATAAAATGCTGTTACATATGAACCTGTTGTTTCAACGGACCATCCAAAAAGCTTAGGAATAAGGAAGGAACCATAGGCTGCAAACGCTGCTGAGAATCCAATAACCGGCGCAGCTTCTTTTGGAATAAAAATGGTTGGAATCATTTGGAAGGTTGACCCAGAGCCAATACCAGATGCCAAGAATAGAACAAGGAATGAACCTAAGAAACCAGCAAACTGATTAAGATTTAAGAAATAAATAACACCTACTGCCCCAATGGCCATAACTACAAATACATATGCTGTTACTCTAGCTCCGCCAAATTTATCTGCCAGCCAGCCTCCAACAGGTCTTGCTGCAGCAGCAACTAACGCACCAAGGAAGGCAAGTGAAATATATTCAGGGAACTGTGATTTTAATAGAAGCGGGAATGCCGCTGAATAGCCAATGAAAGAACCAAATGTTGCGATATAAAGTACGGTCATAATCCAAGTGTGTTTACGTTTAACAATAACAAATTGATCTGAAACAGATTGTTTTGCTCCTGGTACATTATCCATTTTAAAGTAAGCAAGTAATGTCATAATCACAATCGGAATGACCCAAATGAATGCTGCATTTTGTAACCATATTTGTTGACCATTTGCTAATACTTGACCTTTACCTGCAAATGCAAAGGCACCAGTTGTAACGATTAATGGTGTTACAAATTGTACAACTGAAACACCCATGTTCCCTAAACCACCGTTAATCCCTAACGCTGTGCCTTTTTCTTTTTTCGGGAAGAAAAAGCTAATATTTGCTGAGGAGGAAGAGAAGTTACCTCCACCAAGACCACAAAGTGCTGCTAACAGTAACATAATCGAAAAGGGAGTGTCAGGATTTTGTACCGCAAAGCCAATACCAATAGCGGGGATGGCTAACACTGCTGTTGATATCACTGTCCAGTTTTTTCCGCCAATCGATCCGACTGCAAAAGTATACACAAATCGAAGAGTCGCTCCAACAAGTCCTGGGATTGCTGCTAATGTGAATAATTGTTCATCTGTAAAATTGAAGCCAATATCATTTAGTCTTATCGCAACCACAGACCAAATCTGCCAAACAATAAACGCTAGCATTAAAGAAGGAACGGAAATCCATAGATTTCGTTGTGCATGTTTTTTTCCTTCTGCTTTCCAAAACTTTTCATCCTCAGGATTCCAATAATTAATTCGTGCCATTTAATATCTCTCCCTAAATCCACTTTCATTTTTTTCTACGTGGATGTTGTTTGTGTTTTTACTATAAAACAGATGGTAACATGATTTTTGTGACGTACGTCACAAATATAGTGAAGGAAATGTGAACTTGAGGAAAAAGACAAAAAGTTGTAATATTTTGTTCGAGGAGGCTCGTAAAAGAAAAAAGACCCTCCGAAGAAGGTCTTATTTCTTTGCGTCATCAACTTCATGAAACATGGCAACATAATTCTTTGTTTCCCCAATGTCATCGCGAATGGCAGTAATCGTTAACCATTCTCGATAGATTTCTTGGCTTTTTCGCTTGTTCCAAATGAATCCTTCCCAGTAGCCTTCATTTATCAAACTATCCCACATCTTTTTATAAAAGGCATTATCGTGTTCTCCAGATTGAAGAACACTCGGTGTTTTGCCAATCACCTCATCCATGCTATAACCAGTTATTTTTGTAAAAGCGGGATTGACACTCTGAATAATTCCATTTTTATCTGTAACCGTTATTCCATCGGTAGCATGATTGACAATTTGGGCGGAAATATCCTGCTTTTCACGAAAGTAGAGCCAGACGACTAAGATTGAAGCTGCTAATGAAAATTCTGATAGCGACATGAAGCCAATTGCATAGTGTCCAGTCCAATTAAAGAGTATGGTCAAAATGATTGGCGGAAAAAAGCCTCCAAGCCCACCCATCGCTGATACAATACCATTTACGATTCCTGCCTGTTTCGTAAAATATAAAGGTACTAATTTAAAAATGGTACCATTTCCGAGTCCTGCACAAATCGCCACAAATAAACAGCCAAATGAGTAAATGGGCAGCGATGGAGTAAATGCCAATAGGAAACCGGCGAAAGTAAGTCCAGTAAAAACACCCATTAGAATAAAAAATGGATTTAATTTATCTCCAAGCCATCCGCCAATTGGCCGGAAAACAGTCGCCAATGCGATAAAACCAGCTGTACGCAATCCAGCATCTACTTTATCTAAATCAAAATGATTGACTAAGAAAGAAGGCAGATAGATTGTGAAGGCAACAAATGACCCGAACGTGATGAAATAGAATAAACTTAAAAACCAAAGCTTTTCATTCTTATAAACTTCTTTAATTACATCTTTTAAAGAGTTGTTAACTTTTCGCTCATTCTTATCACCGAAGAGAAAATTTAAGATAGCAAAGATCAAGACAACAACTAAGAATATTTGTATTGTTGTTCTCCATCCAAATGCATTTGCTAGAACGGGTGAAGCGAACGATGTCAGTGCTGTTCCAATATTCCCGGCACCATAAATACCATTAATAAATCCATGTTTTTCTTTTGGGTAATATTTAGGCAGTGAAGTAACACCAATAGAGAAAACTGCTCCTCCAATACCGAGCATTAATCCACCCAAAATTAACATGGTTAACGAGTTAGCAATACTGAGGATCCCGATCGGAAGCAATAGAATAATAAAACTAATGGTAAATATGGTTCTAGCACCAAATCGATTTGTCCAAAATCCAATTGGAACTCTTAGTAAAGACCCAAGGATTACAGGTACAGCTGTTGCCAAGGATATTTGCGTGGATGACAGCTTGATATCTGCTTGAATGTAAGGCATAAGTGATGAAATAAGTACCCAGACCATAAAGCCGGCAACAAGGCTTGTAGTTTGAAGATATAGTTGTTTTGAACCTTGAGACATTTCAGGTCCTCCTTCATTTCCAATACGTGTAGTATTTCCATTAAAACGCTATACAATCGAATATTTTTGTGCAAAAATACTTATTGGTAAATTTTTCTTAGTGTATTATAGTACAATTTTCCAGATATAACTGTGAGGTAGAGCACAAATCTACAAGTGTAATAAGATTTTTAAGAAAAATGGAAAATATCTCCTCATTCGTGTATTATCATATTAATTTAACTTAAAATCAATCAAAAAATGAAGATTAATAATAGGGTGGAGGAAGTTTATGAATTTTCAACAAATAGAAACCTTTGATCAACAATATGAGTTAATGAAAGAACTGTCAGAGAGATTTCTGTCAAGAGCTCATCAAGTAGATATCGAGGGAAGTTTTCCATACGAGAACATTCAAGACTTAAAAGATAGCGGTTATACCTCTCTAACTGTTCCTAAGAAGTATGGGGGAAGAGAAATATCTTTACTTGACATGCTTCGTTTTCAAGAAAAAATTGCTGAAGGAGATGGTGCGACAGCGCTTTCAATCGGCTGGCATATGGGGATTATCAAAAACCTCACAGAAAAAAATTCTTGGGAGGAAGTCATTTTTAAAAAGATTTGTGAAGACGTAAGAAAGGGTTCATTAATCAATAGTGCTACAACAGAACCAAAAACAGGAAGCCCGACACGAGGAGGAAAACCTGAAACCTCTGCCATGAAAGAGGGAGGGAAATGGATAATAAATGGTAGAAAAACCTTCACTACCATGTCCCCTGTATTGGATTATTTTATTGTAAGTGCAACGATAAAAGATACAAACCATGTAGGAAATTTTCTTATACCAAGAGACTCAAAGGGAATACTTATCGAAGAAACCTGGGATAGTATTGCTTTAAGGGGAACGGGAAGTCATGATTTAGTTCTTCACAACGTTTCCATACCTGAGGAGTTCTTTGTAGAGCAACTTAGAAATGAGGGCAAGAAACCAAATGGCTGGCTTCTTCATATTCCAGCTTGCTATCTCGGGATAGCAAAAGCGGCAAAGAAATATGCGATAGAATTTGCTAAAGATTACTCTCCTAATAGTGTTGATGGTTCAATCATTGACTTACCGAACGTACGGCAAAAAATAGGGGAAATGGAATTAAAGTTGATGGAGTCAGAATATTTCTTACATGCTGTGGCAAAGCAATGGGATGATTCTGACGAGCAAGGCAGAGAGGAAATGGGAGCAATCCTTGGAGCAGTCAAATTAAATGTTACAAATAACGCCATTACTGTAGTGGATTTAGCAATGAGATTGGTAGGAGCTAGAAGTTTATCGTTAAAAAACCCTTTACAGCGATACTACCGTGATGTCCGAGCGGGGCTGCACAACCCTCCTATGGATGATATGACCATCCAAAGTTTAGCAAACCACGCCATCAACAATTTGATTAATTTCTAGACACCTTGAACACTTTAAGAATGAAGGGGTGAAGTAAATGCCAAGAGGAAAAGAATTAAGCCAGCTTCCTAAATCAGATACCACAATTGATGTAGGAACAAATACAAAGGACATACTAAAAAAAGGCTTTGATCAACAAGTTAAGCCTCGGCCAAGAGATATGGATAAAGAAAACGAAGATATGGTATAGGCAAAAAAATTAGATATTAAAAATCCTCCACCTTTAATCGCAAGGTGGAGGTTTTTTTTATTCTTCAACAAGTTCTCCAATTTCAACAATCGAACGTTCTTCAAGAGGTCCTCTAAGATGAACAGTTGCTGTTCTACCATCATCATTTAATTGGTCAATCCAGACTGAGGTTCCATTATATTTGACCTCAATCTCTGCTGAAGACGATAGGATTTGTTTAACACGGTTCACATTCATATTTTCACTCCTAATATAATTGTCATTTTATTTTTACCTTCAGGTGGGTTTTCATTCGTTAATTTTGTAATCGCTTTCTTCTATTATTAATAGTTCTAAAAGGATAGCTTGTTTTATATTCTGTAAAAGATAAGACTAAAATCATATTGCAAGCTCCAAATTTCTTGTTTATGATTACTTAGAAAAAGATCCCTAAAATAATATGAAACTTAATGGGCTTCCTTTCGTCTTATATAAAAGAAGCTCAAGCAGCTTGTATCGCTATATATTTTGATTTTGAAATTTCCCTAATCTATTTAGATTCTTAGATTACTAGCAAAATATAGTGAAAATTGACGAAATAAATTGGTTATTAATGGAAATGGTTTTGTTTTTATTTTTGTGGATATGTGATATAGTTATTGAGGTTCGTTTACCATGTTATTGGTAAGTGAGAGGAGAATTATAAATGAAAAAGATTAGACTGCCTGAAATAAAAAATAATGGTTCCATTGCTTTCTTTGCGATTGCCGTTCTTTTATTCTGGCTAAAAACATACGCAGCATATCAAGTTGAATTTACCCTTGGAATTGATAATAACCTACAAAAATTCCTCTTGTTTATAAACCCACTAAGTTCAGCGCTATTCTTCTTTGGTTTAGCTTTGCTTTTCAAAAAGCGCATGAAATTAGTCATTATTATCACGAATTTTATTTTGTCGTTCTTATTGTACGCAAATATTGCCTATTACAGATTCTTTAGCGATTTTATTACGGTTCCTGTACTAATGTCGACCAAAACAAATGCTGGCCAACTAGGGGATAGTGCACTTTCGTTAATGTCTCCATTTGATTTCTTATACTTCTTAGATTTCTTTATTTTGATTGCATTATCTTTTACTGCATTTAAAAAAGTTACCGTTCAGAATCGAAAGTCATTTAAGGTCGTTCTATTGTTTGCACTAACGGTGTTCTTATTTAACCTTGGATTGGCAGAAAAAGACCGTCCACAGCTATTAAGCCGGTCGTTCGATAGAAATTACTTGGTGAAATATTTAGGTGCCTATAACTTTACCATTTATGATGTTATTCAAAACATCAAATCTTCAGGTCAACGGGCACTAGCTGACAGTAGTGATATTACTGATGTTGAGAACTATCGGAAAGCAAACTTTGCAGCACCTAATCCTGAGTACTTCGGTAAAGCTAACGGAATGAATGTAATCTATATTGCGATGGAATCACTTCAAAGCTTTGCCATCGATTATAAAATGCCGGATGGCCAGGAAGTAACACCGTTCTTAAATTCCTTAGTTCATGGGAATGAAGCATTTTATTTTGAAAACTTTTTTCATCAAACTGGTCAAGGTAAGACGTCTGATGCAGAATTCTTAATGGAAAATGGATTATATCCAATGGCTCAAGGTGCTGTTTTTGTTAACAAAGCACAAAATACCTACCATGCAATGCCAGCTATTCTAAAAGGTAATGACTATTATTCCGCTTCGTTTCATGGAAACTATAAAACATTCTGGAACCGAAACGTTATGTACAAAGCTTTAGGATATGATCAATTCTTTGACGCAGAATATTACAATATGACTGAGGAAAATACTAAAAACTACGGCTTAAAGGATAAGCCATTCTTTACAGAATCAATGCCGTTACTGAAGAGCTTACCTCAGCCGTTCTATACGAAGTTTTTAACCCTTTCTAATCATTTTCCATTTGAAATGGACCCAGAGGATACGGAGTTTCCTGCTGGAGATACTGGTGATAAAGTGGTTGATCAATATTTTCAAGCAGCACACTATATGGATGAGGCGATTGAACAGTTCTTTAATGATTTAAAAGCTTCAGGTTTATATGATAATACAGTCATTGTGATGTATGGGGACCATTACGGTATTTCTGAAAATCACAATGAGGCAATGGCGAAGGTACTTGGTGTTGAGGAAATTACTCCAACCCTAAATACTGGCTTGCAGCGTGTTCCTTTATTTATTCATGTTCCGGGAGTAAAGGGCGGGATTCAGCAGCAATATGGTGGTCAGGCTGATGTGCGTTCAACCATTCTTCACTTATTAGGTATTGATACAAAAGACTACTTGGAACTTGGATCTGATTTATTATCTAAAGATCACCGTAATTGGGCTTTATTTAGAAATGGAGATTTCGTTTCACCTGAAATCGTTCAAGTAAAAGGTAAATGCTACAGTAACGTAACAGGTGAATTACTCGAAGGTACAGAGGCTTGCAAGGAAATTGCTGAAAAAGCTGCTACAGAGCTTCAAATATCAGATGAAATCGTTTATAAAGACCTATTACGTTTCTATCAGCCAGCGGGATATACACCAATTAATCCTAATGAC
Source organism: Neobacillus niacini (assembly GCF_023715415.1). Lineage (GTDB taxonomy): Bacteria > Bacillota > Bacilli > Bacillales > Cytobacillaceae > Neobacillus > Neobacillus niacini_C. The sequence continues at coordinate 110,344 of NZ_JAMBOB010000006.1, read as the reverse complement.
TTCGAATATTTAGCTCCCAAAGTGAAAAAGGGAGTAACTGAAAATAACGAAGTAATAGACACCGAAGGTACCAATGAAACTGAAAGTACAGAAAGTACAGAAGGTACTAATGATAACGAAACAGAAGGTATAAATGAAACAGAAAATGCAAATGAATAACAAATGAATAAAAGTAAAGAGGGGCTTTCATTAACAATGAGAGCTCCTCTTTTTATTAGTAAATATGAATAATTATGTAGCGTCGGGGTTATTTTTATAATATAATGAATAGTAAAAAAATTGCATGATGCTAAGTGTGGAGGAGATTGATATGAGAGATGTAAGGTTAATTGACATATTTGAACATCATATTGCACAAAAATATTTGAATCGATCTGGCATTGCACATGCGATTGCAGTGGCCTATCACGCCTTTCATTTAGGCAAAGAGCATCAATTGGATATAGACATTGCGGCAAAGGCGGGGCTTTTACATGATATGGGACACTACACCTGGTATAAAAATGGGAAATGGGATTATGATTTATATAAACAAAATGACATTCATCCAATTAAAGGGGCGGAGCGAGCGCACAAATTATTAATCCGTCTTGGTGAAAATCCAGTAAAGGCAAAAAGTATTGCTTTAGCTATACTGTTTCATACCGATTCATTTTTACCATCAAACGATATTGTTCGAACACCGCTCCAGCAAATTGTCAAATGGGCGGATGAAAAGGATGAAGAAGAGGGAGGAATGCACCATTATCGAACAATCGATTACGACCGTGCAAGACAAAGCATTATCCGTTTAGATGACTGGGTAGATACCGAACTCGCAAAAACAACTAAACTCGATTAATTAAAAAAGCTGTGCTTTGTGCACAGCTTTTTTAATTCTGATTAAACTCTGTGAAATCCTTCCTCAGTTAAAAAATCTTCCGCCTCACCATAGGTATCGAAGCTTTCTTCAAGATTTAATCCATAGTAAATATTCCACGTATCATTCTCGTTAATTAAAATCAGATGACTTTTTTCCTCGTTCACCCAACGTTCTTCAACCTGATTACCAATAATTGCTTCCTCTGCAAGTGTTTTTTCAACGGGCAATAAGGAATCAATAGACTCCTGAATTAATTTCTTTAATTCATCTGCAGAAATGTCACGGATATTTACCATTCCTTTATCATCTGTTTGATAGGTATGTAGGTTTCCTGCATAAACAAATCCGTTTCCATTTGGGTGAAGATGATAGACCACATTCTTTTTATCAGATGCACTGTTTGGCAGCTGGAAATTTACACGTTTAAGTGAAACGTCTTTTCTCTCTAGTTCTGGGAATGACTCGATTATGGCTAATTTTTCGTTAAAAGTAAGCATTGATGCCTCCAATATTATCGTAATGTAACTATCATACAGATAGTTTAACTGAAGATACAACAATTTATTTAAAAAATGCTTCAGTACCTAAACACTGAAGCATTATTTATTGAAGCTGCAATATTAAAATCCGCCGCCAATGAAAGAAGACCCGACAATTATTAAAAGAATAAACAAAACAACAATTAGTGCAAAGGCATTGTTGTTACCACCTTTTTGACCCATCCATTCTCCACCTCCACCGTTAACTACTTCAATCTATGAATTAACAGGTTGGATAGCTTGGACGAAGTTCATGGTTGAACTAATTTTTAATAAAAAACCATTGAATGGAGACTAAAGTCATGTTACCATTATGTAAATACATAAGAATGATTTTAGGAGGAGCCTGTCACCAAGGGATAACTATGCCCTTAGTGATAGGCTCCTTTTGTATTTTCAAGAATTAATAGTAAAAATAAATGAAAAGAACCGAAGGGTGGAATGATAGTGAAGAGTTAAAATTGTTTTTATAAGTTAGCTGACAACCAAAAGGGTTGTATCTAAGAAATAAGGAGGTTTTGTTTTGTCTCTTCTACACTTGGCGATTGTAGCACCATTAATCCTTTCGATTTTTATCCCAATATTTAACAGAATATTTCGTCGAATTCATACAGGATGGTTTGTGTTACCATTACCTATTTTATTGTTCGTCTATTTTCTCACTTTCTTACCAGAAACAATGAGTGGGAAATTAGTCAGTAAGATGATTAATTGGATTCCGTCTTTAGGAATTAACTTTACAGCAAAAGTCGACGGACTCGGGCTTTTATTTTCCCTGCTAATAACCGGGATTGGGGCATTGGTTGTTCTTTATTCCATCTATTATCTAGCAAAGAATAAAGAAATGCTCAACAACTTTTATGTATATTTACTGCTCTTCATGGGTGCCATGCTGGGAGTTGTCTTATCGGATAATTTAATTGTGATGTATGCATTTTGGGAGTTAACTAGCTTTTCTTCTTTTTTATTAATTGGTTATTGGTACGAACGGGATAAATCCCGTTATGGTGCACAAAAGTCTATGCTCATTACAGTATTTGGCGGACTTGCTATGCTTGGAGGGATCATCCTTCTTTACATTATGACTGGCACCTTTAGTTTCACAGAAATTATGTCTCAAGCAAATGAAATTTTTAACCACACTTTATTTGTACCAGCATTACTATGTATTTTACTTGGTGCTTTTACAAAATCAGCACAATTTCCATTCTATATTTGGCTTCCAGATGCCATGGAAGCTCCTACTCCGGTAAGTGCTTATTTGCATTCAGCAACAATGGTCAAGGCAGGAATATATTTGGTAGCACGTTTTACTCCAGTATTTGGAGAACATTTCCTATGGCTCTGGCTTGTTGCGGGTGTTGGAGTACTGACCATGATATGGGGTTCTGTATTTGCGGTGAAACAAACCGATCTAAAAGCCATTTTAGCCTTTTCTACAGTCAGCCAATTAGGACTTATCATGTCATTGCTTGGTGTTGGGGCGGCTGCTCTACATTATGAATTTTTGGATGAAAACATCTATACTGTTGCTGTAACAGCGGCTATATTCCACTTAATCAACCATGCAACCTTTAAAGGAAGCTTATTCATGGCAGCTGGAATCGTAGATCATGAAACAGGTACAAGGGATATACGTAAATTGGGTGGATTAATGCATTTTATGCCAATCACGTTTACCATATCTATTATAGGCGCATTCTCAATGGCAGGGCTTCCTCCTTTTAATGGTTTCTTGAGCAAAGAGATGTTCTTTACAGCGATGGTTCATGTAACCGAAATGGATATATTTAACCTCGAAACCTTGGGGATTTTATTTCCAGTGCTTGCTTGGATAGCCAGCATCTTTACCTTTATTTATAGCATGATTCTTGTTTTTCAAACCTTCACAGGTAAATATAAGCCGGAAAAACTTGATAAAAAACCGCATGAAGCTCCAATGGGATTACTGATTTCACCGATCATATTAGTTTCTCTTGTGATTATTTTCGGTTTTTTCCCAAACCTATTATCTGATAGCCTTATCTCACCAGCTATGGCTTCGATTCTTCCAAGTCTACTTGGCGCGGGGGAAGAATTTAAGGTTCACATTTCCTTCTGGCATGGTCCCACAATTGAATTGTTTATGACACTTGGTGTTATCATTTTAGGATTAGTTCTTTATAAAACACACGCTAGATGGAAAAAAATCTATAAAGGTATTCCAGAGAAGCTTGCTCTTAATCGATTTTATGACTTCCTATTAGAAGGATTACAATCAGCCTCCTATAAGGTAACAAATACCTATATGAATGGATCAATTAGGTCCTATCTCGTATATATATTTGCATTCTTAATAGTAATTCTAGCTGCCACTCTCTTTGGGAAAAATGCCTTTACGGTTAGTACAAGCAATGTATCCTCCATAGGTGTATACGAAGTTGCCCTAGCCATTCTTGTTGTTTTGGGATCGATTTGTATTCTATTTGCTAAATCTAGAATGACTTCTATTATCTTGCTTGGTGCTGTTGGTTATACTGTTTCTTTATTTTATGTTTTATTTAGAGCTCCTGATTTAGCTTTGACACAACTTGTTATTGAAACGATTTCTGTAGCCTTATTCTTGGTATGCTTCTATCATTTACCTAAATTAAGGAAGTTTGAGACAAGGATGAGATTTAAACTTATGAATGCTCTCATCTCCGTTGGGGTGGGTGCAATTGTAACCTTAATCGCACTTTCTGCTCATAGTAGTAAGTTATTTGACTCTATATCAAGATATTACGTAGAGAATACATATACAGAGGCTGCAGGTAAAAACATGGTAAACGTAATTCTAGTAGATTTTCGCGGATTTGATACACTCTTTGAAATCACAGTATTGGCAATTGCTTCCTTGGGAATCTTTGGCATGATCAAATTACGATTGAACAGGAGGAATGAAGGATGAGAAATACTAACAATATCATACTTGAAACTGCTGTGAAAGTTCTTCTCTTCTTTATTGCCCTGTACTCAGTCTATATCTTTACGGCAGGTCATTATTATCCCGGTGGAGGGTTTATAGGTGGGTTAATGACAGCTGGAGCGATTGTTCTCCTATTAATAACCTATGATATCAAAACAGTTGTGGGGATTTTGCCTGTAAACTTTCGAATTCTTACAGCGATTGGGCTTCTATTTGCTATTGGTACAAGTGCGGGTTCTCTCATCTTTGATGCTCCATTTTTAACCCATGCATTTGGAGATGTTCATTTACCGATTCTTGGTGATTTATCTCTTCATACTGCGACGCTTTTTGATTTAGGAGTTTACTTTGTTGTTGTCGGAGTGACGATGACCATTATTCAAACGATAGGGGAGGATGAATAATGGAAATAGTAATGGCATTTGTCATTGGAATTCTATTTATGACCGCCACCTATTTAATGCTTTCAAAAAGTCTATTACGTATTATTGTCGGTACTGGACTATTAAGTCATGGTGCTCATCTCCTTATTCTTACCATGGGTGGACTTAAACGAGGAGCTGCACCTATTTTAGGGGGAAATGCGGAGAGCTATACAGATCCACTTCCACAGGCGTTAATTTTAACAGCCATCGTAATCAGCTTTGGTGTTACAGCATTTTTCTTAGTATTAGCTTATCGAGCCTATCAAGAACTGGGAACAGATAATGTAGAAGAAATGAGGGGAACACAGAAAGATGACTAACTTAATCATTTTACCTATATTAATCCCCTTGTTTACTGGGGCAATATTAATTTTTCTAAATAAAAGAATCATCGCACAGCGAGTTGTTGCAACAATTTCTTCCATATGTTCCGTTATTGCAGCTTGGTTGGTGATTCAAAAGGTACGAACGGAAGGGGTCCAATCCCTAAATGTTAGCAGCTGGGATGCACCGTTTGGGATTACGTTAGTTTCGGACATGTTTTCAGCACTATTAGTATTCACGACAAGCATTGTTGCGTTTGTTTGTTTACTATACTCCTTTAAATCGATTGGTCAAGAACATGAAAAATATTACTACTATGCCGTATATAACTTTTTAATAGTAGGAGTAAACGGAGCTTTTACCACGGGCGATATTTTTAATCTATTCGTGTTTTTTGAGGTTATGCTGATGTCTTCCTATGTTTTGCTAGTACTTGGAGGAACAAAGATACAGCTAAGAGAATCAATTAAATATTTGCTTGTGAATGTCATTTCATCAGCATTATTTGTTATTGCTGTTGCCTATTTATATTCCGTAGTTGGAACGTTAAATATGGCACATATTTCTAGTCGAATTCATGAAATTAGTATAAATGGGATGCCGGGGATATTAACGGTTATTGCTGTCATGTTCTTAATTGTATTTGGTTTAAAAGGAGCAATTTTCCCACTCTACTTTTGGATGCCGGGATCCTATTACGCACCACCTGCCCCTGTATTAGCTCTATTCGGTGCTTTATTGACAAAAGTCGGAGTTTATTCGATTACAAGAACGTATACGCTTTTCTTTTATCATGATATGGAAACTTTTGGTCTTCTTTCCATTCTAGCGATTCTGTCAATTATTTTCGGTGTTATTGGTGCAATTGCTTACTGGGATATCAAGAACATCATTATTTATAATATCATCGTCGCTGTAGGTGTTATCTTGTATGGGGTTTCCATATTGAACACAACTTCCATAACAGGGGCTGTTTACTATTTGATTCACGATATGCTTATAAAAGCAGCCTTATTCCTGCTAGTAGGAGTTGTCATATCCATTACGGGAACTAGTAATTTAAAAAATATCAGCGGGCTTATTAACCGCTATCCAGGTCTTGGATGGACATTCTTTATTGCTGCTTTAGCTCTGGCAGGAATTCCGCCATTGAGTGGATTTGTTGGAAAGCTCCTTATTGTGCAGGGTGGATTTGAGGGAGAAAGCCTTATAGGAGCTTTCATTGTCTTGATGTCCAGTTTACTCGTTCTTTTTTCTGTTATGAAAATCTTTATTAACGGATTTTGGGGAAAGGACCGCACTTACCGAGAAGAGGAAGAAGCACCTGTAAAACGTTTGCTTATTGCTCCTGTTATTTTGGTAGTGATTTCAGCGCTTTACGGAATTGGTTCTGAATCCATATTGCCGTATATTTCACAGGCAGCCGATACCTTATTAGATCCCGATATCTATATTAATGCTGTCTTAAAGGAGTGAATAAGTTTTGGCATTTCAAATTTTATTGAATGTGGTGCTAGCCTTTTTATGGATGTTTATTAAGGTTTCATACGATCCCATTAGTTTTATAAAAGGCTATATTTTTGGACTCCTTATTATATTTGTGCTAAGACGTTACTTCCATACCCGCTTTTATTTATTTCGATTATGGTCCTTTATCAAGCTGATTATTATTTTTATAAAGGAACTAATTTTGTCCAATGTAGCCATTGTAAAAATTGTCTTAAAACCAAAATTAGATATGAGGCCAGCTATTTTTGCAATGGAGACGGTATTAACTAAGGATTGGCAAATCATGCTTCTCTCAAATTTAATAACATTAACGCCAGGTACATTAGTGATTGATGTATCAGAGGATAATAAAACTCTTTTTATTCATGCGATGAATATTGGGGAAGTGGAAGATGAGATTAACAGTATTAAGAATTCCTTTGAAAAAGCAATTTTGGAGGTGAGCAGCTAATGCTTGAAATCATAATACGCTTAGCATTGTTAATCTGCTCCATTTCCATGCTTGGATTAATTTATCGGGTCATAAAGGGTCCTAGTGTAGCTGATCGAGTGATTGCATTAGATGCGATTGGTGTGAATCTTATTGCCATAACCGCATTGACTTCAGTCGTTTTAAATTCTCATGCTTTTCTAGAAATTATTCTTTTGATTGGTATTCTTGCCTTTATCGGAACAGTTGCGTTTGCTAAGTATTTAGAGAAGGGGGTTATTATCGAACGTGAGCGTAATCATTGATTTTTTCATCGGATTTTTTATCATAGTTGGATCCCTGCTCAGCCTAATTGCTACTTTTGGAGTGATTAGACTCCCAGACGTTTATACGAGAAACCATGCCGCCTCAAAAGCAGCTACATTAGGGGTAATGTCAATTCTATTGGGAACTTTTCTATACTTTTATGCACTTGAAGGTCATTTTAATTCGAGGCTGATCTTAGGTATTATCTTTCTTTTTATGACTTCTCCCATCTCAGGCCATTTAATTAACAGGGCTGCTTATAATTCAGGAGTAAAACTTTGGGATAAAAGTGTAAGAGACGACTTAAAAGAATATAATAAAAAAATAATGAAGAAGTCATCTGTAGATTAATCAGAAAAAAGTGTTCCAAGGATTGCTTGGAACACTTTTTTACATTTTATTCAGAATCTATAATCCGAACATATTCCCTAGGCTTAAAGGGCTCAAATAACTTCCATTGGACATTAGACATCTCGGCGTTTAAATTCGTATTCATCGGAGTATTTTCATTATTCATCGGAACTACATTCAAATTATTAATTTGCGATTCCATATTATTAACATTAAATTCCCGATAATTTTGCAGTTGTGCCTGAAGTAGCCAAGCTGATGCAAATAAAAGTGAAAATATAGATAAACTGACTACAATTTTTATTTTCATTATGTACAAACACCCCCCATTAGGATTAGTTTGTACAAAAATAAGCCATTATAAAAACCCTCTTTAGATTTTCCTGGTTTAAGAAGCGGATTTTAGCGTATCAGGTGTTGATTTGCTTCCCACCGTTTTTAATCCAGCTATAAAGCGAATGGTAAAGATTAGTGAAGCAGCTATAATAAATATTCCGCAAAGAGCTCCAACTTGATCTGTTGCAGTCCATTGTGGTAAATGCTCCGCCCATCTGCGCGGTGCACTGAGCTTTCCTGCATATAGAAATGAACCTGCTAAACCGGTAAAGAAAATAAAATAGGTAAAGATAGCAAATTTATCATAGCTATTTTGTTTTTGTGTTCCTTCGGTTTTATTAAAATAATACATAAATCCGAAAATCATCGCAATGACGCCCATCCCCATATACGTGTGGAAGTGACCTGGAACCCATTTTGTATTATGCATAACATGATTGACAACAATGGTTGAGTCAATAATCGCAGGTACTGCACCGGCAACCCAGCCAAACATCGCTAAAAACATCATGCTTGAAGCAAAATCCCATTTAATTGCAGAACGGAAGACAATCATTAACGCACCATATGCTGTGACAACCATAACAGGAAGACCGTTTGCATAGGAAAAAACTTGACCGACAATTAACATCCATTTTGGTACTGCAAAATCCATGAGCAAGTGGTGTGTATAGATCATTAAAGTAAACAGTGTAGAGCAATTCCATGCAATCAAAAACGCCTTATTTGATTTCCACGGACGTTCAGTATACTTCGATAGAACTTCATAAACAGCGATAACGGCCATGTAAATGGTACAGTTTGCAAAGATATGTCCGAATGCATACGTCAAATGCTTAGCTAACATTGGATCAATGGTAATAGCTGGATTGATAATATTTAAGATTGAAGCAACAAGAACATAAGCACCTGCAAGAATGGCAATCGAATTCGTGATGATGACCATTGTTGTTGCAACTGCAGCAGGAGGAGGACCATAGCCTTTTTTTCCTCCGAAAATATGTTCCCAGCCAAGAGTCTTATGCAATCCGCCATATTCTTTTGTTAACCTAGCAGCTAAGTAGAAGTACATAACTAAATACCCAATACCTAATGCCAACATTCCAAATAAGAATAATAACGCACCTAATTTTCCATATAGATTTGCTGAATAAGCTGGCAGCGGGAAAAGAAAGGTCCAGCCGTCTGAAAAATTAAAGCCAAAAATAGCGATAAGGATCATGACAACCCCAATCAAAGAAAATAGTAAATTTGCGAAAAATACTTTTGAATTTAGATAGATATGTTTTGAAAGGAAGTACCACATAATGGCACTGCCTCCTAAAGCGGCAATTCCAATCATCCCTGTGCCATGAATGGTCATAATCTTATAGAAAAACTGTGGTGATATTTTTACCACATTCCCCTGATTTAATAACATCATGACTCCAAAAATCATCATTAATACAAGAATAACAGAGGTAACCATTAAGGCTAAAGCAACGCCTTTATTGTTAATACTACGAGCTTTAGTGACCATGGCCATTTCCTCCTTTTGGTTTAACTACTATGTCTTTCATCATTACATGATGTCCAACACTGCAATATTCCAAGCATAAAATTTTATACGTGCCTGGTTTGTCAAACGTAATCGTGAGCGTATTCGTGTATTCCGGCATTGCCTGTGTTTGGGCAATTAATTCTAACTCCGGGTCATAAATACCGAATCCGTGTGTAACATCTTTACTTGTTACTCGAAATTGAATCTCTTCTCCAACTGTAAAGTTTTCATCACTGAATTCCCATGCGTATTGCATACCAGCCACCTCAACAACCTTTGCGTGCTCTTTCGCAGCAGCATGTTGGTTATGGTATGGAAGCTTGCTTAGTGACATGGCTGAAGCAAACCCCATTACTGCGAGTAGCCCCAGAAAATAAAATTTACGAATTTTGTAACCTTTTTCTTGTATTGGTCCATATTCTCTTAATCTTCTCGATTCCCCATACACAAAAGCAAATGCCAAAGCCAGTAGAAAAACGAGAAATAAGGTGACGTACCATGCTATTGATTGGTACATATATATCCCCCCCCAGTTAAATTGATTAAACAAGCAGTCCCCCAACCACATGTTTAATATCAAATAACATTCTAATCTACAATTTGTGAATAAAAAGTGAATTAAATCATACCCTTACTAACAAATCCCCTTTAGGACTAGTTCTTTATGGCTATCTTTTTTTTTACCCCCACAAATGTCCACTTTAATACGAATACTTTGGTAAATAAACAATGGAGGTTAGATATGAAAACAACTATTATTGATATTGATAAGCTACTAGATTCTACGGCAAATCTAACATCTGAGAAAGTCACAAATAAATTAAAAGAAATTGAAATTGATAAACTATTAGCTCAAACACAAGATTGGTCAAGATAAATTGATAAATAAAGGAAAGAAGCTCTCGGAATACGCCGGGAGCTTCTTTCCTTTTCTATTGAAAAAACTAAGTAATTTGGCTTAAGAAATTTGTCGCTTTAAAGCAGAAAAATAATTTTGGGTAATTCTATTGACTTTTAGGGTGAAAAAATACTAGAATAACTTTTATAATATAATAAATTTTTAGAAAATTAGAAGAGTTTTAGGGGGATTATAAATGAAAAAAAATGTAAAAGTAATATCCTTTGCTTTAGCTGGGATGATGATGCTTGCTGGGTGTGGCAGCAAGGAAACAACGGGTGGAACTGGAACGGAAAAAGATGGGGAGAAGGTTTTTAAAGTTGGTATTAGCCAGTTTGCAGCACACCCATCATTAGATGCGGCAACAGAAGGGTTTAAAAAGGCGTTAGAGGAAAAAGGCATTAAAGTTGAATTTGACGAGCAAAATGCACAAGCAGATATGAACAACGTTCAAACAATCGCTGACAATTTTGTTGGAGATAAAGTAGATTTAATTTTTGCAAATGCAACGCCAAGTGCAACCGCGGCATTGAACGCAACGAAGGAAATTCCAATCATCTTTACTTCTGTAACGGATCCTATTGGCGCTGGTTTGGTAAAGGCATTTGATCAGCCTGGTGAAAATATTACTGGTACAACGGATAATCATCCGGAAGGAACAGCTAAAACCATTAACTTTATCACTGAAGAGGTTCAGGCTAAAGAAATCGGTGTCATTTATAATTCTGGTGAACAAAACTCAGTTGTTCAAGTGGAAGAAGTGGAAAAGTTAGCAGAAGCAAAGGGCGCTAAGCTTGTTAAAGTTTCAGTCTCAACCTCTGCTGAAGTGAAACAGGCCGCTGAATCCTTAGTTGGCCGTGTAAATGCTATCTATATTCCTACAGATAATACAGTTGTCTCTGCTCTTGAGTCCGTTATTTCAGTTGCAAACAGCAAAAAGATTCCATTGTTCGTGGGCGAGCTAGATTCAATGAAAAAAGGTGCAGTGGCAGCGAGTGGCTTCGAATATTTTGATATTGGCTATCAATCCGGTTTAATGGCTGCTGAAATCTTAAGCGGGAATAAAAAGGCTTCTGAAATCCCAGTGGAATTGCCAAACAGCTTAACACTTTGGATTAACAAGAAAGCTGCCCAAGCACAGGGGATTGAAGTAAAAGAGGAATGGAAAGACCTTGGTGAGTTTTACGAGGGTAAATAATAAACATAAGTAATACAAGGAGTCAGCCGCCATAATGGTTGACTCCTTACTGGCTACATAGGTTTCAATTAATGGAAACCAAAAACCTAAAGAAAGGATGATCTCAATGTTTACAGCCATTTTTGGATCATTTGAAGCAGGTATCATCTACGCAATTATGGCACTGGGCGTCTATCTTTCCTTTCGTATTCTGGATTTTCCAGATTTAACGGTAGATGGGAGTTTTGTTACAGGTGCAGCACTATCAGCCGTTTTGATTGCTGGTGGTGTTAACCCGTTTTTAGCGACCGTTTTGGCACTATTTGCAGGATTTGCAGCAGGATGCATGACCGGACTTCTTCACACTTTTGGAAAGATTAATAATTTACTATCCGGTATCTTAATGATGATTGCACTTTATTCTATTAATCTTAGAATTATGGGCAGATCAAATATACCGCTATTGAATACAGAAACCTCTTTTACAAAAATTGGAACCTTTTCGGATAGTCTTGGTATAGATACCTTCTTCAACAGCTTATTAACGATGATTGGTCTGGGAGATAGTCTTCCTGATACATGGGGAATTTTGATCTTTATGATTATCGTTACCTTTGTAATCAAATGGCTTACAGATTTATTTTTACAAACCGAAATTGGTCTTGCTGTTAGAGCGACTGGGAACAATAAACAAATGATTCGAAGTCTCTCTGCCAATACAAATCTCCTTACTATCTTAGGGCTTGGTTTATCCAATGCATTAGTAGCTTTTTCAGGTGCCCTTATCGCACAGCAAGGTGGATTTGCGGATGTAGGTATGGGAATCGGGATGATTGTTATCGGTTTAGCCTCTGTTATTATCGGTGAAGCCTTGTTTGGTACGAAGTCCATTGCAAGGGCGACTCTTGCGGTTATCGGCGGGGCTATCATCTACCGAATTGTTGTTACACTAGCCCTACGAGTTGAGTTCCTAGATCCTGGTGACATGAAGGTAATCACAGCATTAATTGTCATCATTGCCTTAACTGCACCCAAAATAGTTGACCACTCTAAAGAGAAGAAGCGAAAAGCCCGCAGAAGACAAGAAAAGCTAAGCATGTTACAGGCATCTGCTGATGGAAAGGGTGAAAGCTATGCTGCAATTGAATCAGATTCACAAGATTTTTAATGAAGGTACTCCTGATGAAAAAATTGCAATCGACCATGTGAATTTAACTTTGAAACCGGGGGATTTCGTTACCGTAATAGGTAGTAATGGAGCAGGGAAATCGACTTTAATGAATATCATTTCAGGTGTATTAGTTCCTGATGTTGGTGATATTCATATTGACGGTAAAAATGTTACCGGCATGTCCGAATATAAACGGTCGAAAATGATTGGACGTGTTTTCCAAGATCCAATGGCAGGGACAGCTCCTAGTATGACGATTGAAGAAAACCTGGCTATGGCTTACTCTCGAAATAAAACGAGAACCTTTAAAAAGGGAGTCACTAAAAAAAGGCGTGATTACTTCCGAGAGGTGCTTGAATCCTTGCATCTAGGCTTAGAGAATCGTTTAAGTGCAAAGGTGGGATTGTTATCTGGTGGAGAACGGCAGGCATTATCGTTGTTAATGGCTACCTTCACAGAACCCGCCATTTTACTTCTCGATGAACATACTGCTGCACTTGATCCATCGAGAGCGGAATTAATAACCAATCTTACTCGAGAAATTGTTGGGAAATATCAGCTTACGACCTTAATGGTTACTCATAATATGCAGCAGGCGATTGACCTTGGAAATCGTTTAATTATGATGGATAAAGGTCAAATCATATTAGAAGTAGATGCAGAAAACAAAAAAGATTTAACCATTGAAGGATTATTAGAAGAATTTAAACGAATCCGCGGAGTGCAAATGGCCAGCGACCGTGCGGTTTTATCCTAACTTTATTGAGAAACAACCTTATTGAAGGGGTTGTTTCTTTTTTTTTGTACCAACCTTTACTACTCAAAAGCGTTATTGCTTTACCGGCCGCTCTTGATAGGACACGTTTGTATCACTTAATATATATTCTGAATATTATTAATTAATTGATAATGGGAGGAATATAAATGAAAGAAAAACGTATAAAAGCAGAAGAGCTTGCTAACGACTTTTTCCCAGTTAGGGATGTTGATTATATCGAAATTTATACAACGAATGCAAAGCAATCCTGCCATTTTTTTTGCACCGCATTTGGGTTTAAACCAGTTGCATATTCCGGCCTTGAAACGGGAAATCGTGAAACCGTTTCCTATGTACTCCAGCAAAGGAATATCCGTCTTGTTCTTACTGGTTCCTACAAAGAGGATACAGGAGTTGCTCAGTTTGTAAAAAAACATGGTGACGGTGTAAAGGACGTTGCTCTTTTAGTAGATGATGTTGATAAGGCTTATAGCGCTGCCGTTGAGCGTGGAGGAATTGCCCTTAAATCACCATTTGAGTTGAAGGATGAAAAGGGGACCATTAAAAAGGCCGTTCTCGGTACATATGGAGACACCATCCATACGTTAGTAGAACGCAAGAATTATCAAGGTGTTTTTATGCCAGGTTTTGAACCATATTCTGTCTATCTGCCAATTGAAGATGCTGGCTTAATTGGAATTGACCATGTGGTTGGTAACGTTGAAGCGATGGAAGAATGGGTTGAATATTATGCGAAGGTAATGGGATTTGTAGAGATGAAACATTTTACAGATAAAGATATTACCACTGAGTATTCTGCGCTAATGTCGAAGGTCATGCACAATGGCGGTAGAATTAAGTTTCCGATCAATGAACCAGCAGAAGGGAAACGTAAATCACAAATTCAGGAGTATTTAGAATTCTATAATGGTCCTGGTGTACAACACCTTGCGATATTAACTGAGGACATTGTCTCAACTGTAGCTACTTTGAAAAAGAATGGGGTAGAGTTCTTAAATACACCAAGTACGTACTATGAGGATTTAGGACAGCGAATTGGAAAAATTGATGAAGAAATCGAGAAGCTGCGTGAATTAAATATTTTAGTCGACCGCGATGATGAGGGCTATCTCCTACAGATATTCACCAAGCCGATTGTCGATAGACCTACGTTATTCGTGGAGATTATCCAGCGTAAGGGTGCACGAGGATTTGGTGAAGGCAACTTTAAAGCTTTATTTGAATCCATCGAAAGAGAACAGGCACGTAGAGGAAATTTATAATATATAGAAATATAGTAAAGGGGTAAAAGGGAGAGGGTGCTTCTCCCTTTTAAAAAGTTTAATAGGATAGAGGTGTACGAATAATGGAAGTGTCACCAGATACGCTTGAATGGAGAGACGCATATAAATTGCTAATTGGCTCGATACTGCCTCGTCCGATAGCCTTTGTGTCTACCATTGATGAGAACGGAATTGCCAATGCTGCTCCCTTTAGTTTCTTTACCGCAATTTGCGCCGACCCGATGCTCATCTGTTTTTCACCAATGAGAAGGGGCAGTGATGGAGCAAAAAAAGATACCCTTTTAAATATTGAAAAAACAAAGCAATTTGTGATAAATATCGTCAGTGAGAGTATGGCAAAACAGATGAATGAGTGCGCCGTTGAATTTGCTCCTGAAGTTGATGAACTAGAGGTAACAGGTTTAACAAAAGAACCTAGTCGTGTGGTAAAGGTGCCTCGTATAAAAGAATCTCTCGTGCATTTAGAGTGCGAGCTCTATCAGGTGTTGGATTTTGGTGACCAGGCGGGTGCTGGAAGTCTAGTTATTGGTAAGGTTTTGAATATTCATGTAGAAGATGATTTATTTCATAAAGGGCGAGTGGATACAGAAAAACTTCAGCCGATTGGCAGAATGGCAGGTAATACTTATACCAATCCATTAGGAAAAACATTTGATATTATTAGGAAATAGAAATTAGGTGAATGTATGAGATTCGTAACCTTTGAAAAAAGTGATAGAACAGTACGGTCAGGAATAATGTTAGATTCAGACCTTGTTGTAGATATGAGCGAAGCAACGAACGGCAAGCTGCCTGAAAAAATGATAGATTTTCTAGAACAGTCTGAGCAAAATATGATAGCTGCTGTACAGCTCTTGCGACTTACTGACGGCAATAAAGGGGTTTATCCCTTACATGAGGTTAGGTTGATTGCGCCGCTGCCAACACCGAAAAGCTTCCGCGACTTTTATGCTTTTGAACAGCATGTAAAATCTGCAAGGGAGAACAGAGGTCTTGATATGATTCCTGAGTGGTACCAAATACCTGTTTTTTATTTTTCTAATCACCTGGCGATTAAGGGGCCAGAAGATAACATCACTAAGCCTATCGAATGCAATTGTCTTGATTATGAACTAGAGGTTGCTTGCATCATTGGGAAAGAGGGGAGAAATATCAAGGCTGATGAAGCAGATGACTATATTTTTGGTTATTGTATCTTAAATGACTGGAGCGCGCGGGACCTTCAAAGACAGGAAATGAAGGTAGGATTAGGTCCTGCAAAGGGAAAGGATTTTTCAACCTCAATTGGACCGTGGATCATCACCAAGGATGAGCTCGAAAACGTGAGATTAGGTAAAGGCTTCGATATTACCATGAAAGCGAAGGTTAATGACGTCCTTCTTTCTGAAGGGAATATGAAGGATATCTATTATTCGTTCGGAGAAATGATTGAAAGGGCATCAGCGGGGGTTACGCTCTATCCTGGGGAAATGATAGGTTCTGGAACAGTTGGGACAGGATGTATCCTTGAACTCGGTACAGAGGTACACCGTTGGCTGCAACCTGGTGACATGGTTGAATTTGAGATTGATAAACTAGGTGTTTTAAAGAATTCCATTGTAAATGATTGAAACGAGGTGAATTTATGTATTATCGGCAAATGGGAAGGATTCCTCAAAAACGTCATACCATTTTTAAAAAAGAAGATGGAAGTCTATTCCGTGAGCAGGTTATGGGGACACGGGGCTTCTCGGGAACACAATCGATTCTTTACCATCATTACATGCCAACCGAAGTTCTGAAAGCGGAGTTAATTAGCAGCTATTTGCCAGAATATGAGGAGCAGGCATCGTTAAAGCACCGTCTTTTTTTGACAAATAAGACTGTCAAAAAAGGGGATGCTCTTTCAGCGCGGGAATATATACTCGGAAATCAAGATTTATTAATTGGTACGGCGGCTGTCAACGAGCCAATGAAGAGCTATTATCGAAATGGTGATGGAGATGAAATGCTGTTTGTTCACTACGGCTCAGGCAAGCTAGAAACAATGTTTGGATCGATATCTTACCGGCCAGGTGATTATCTATTAATACCTATTGGAACCATTTATCGAATGATTCCAAATGAGCAGGAAGAAACTAAACTGTTATTTATAGAATCCTTTAGCCAGATTACAACACCAAGACGATATCGAAATGAATATGGACAAATGCTCGAGCACAGTCCTTTTTGCGAACGTGATTTCCGCTGCCCAGAAAAATTAGAGACCTTTGATCAAAAGGGAGAGTTTGAGGTAGTAACGAAATCGCGGGGATTGCTGCATTCTCATTTATTAGGGCATCATCCGTTTGATGTCATTGGCTGGGACGGATACCTTTACCCATGGGCTTTTAATGTTGAGGATTTTGAACCAATCACGGGGAGAATTCACCAGCCGCCGCCTGTTCATCAAACCTTTGAAGGGAATAACTTTGTAGTATGTTCCTTTGTACCGAGACTGTTTGACTACCATCCTGAAGCGATTCCTGCTCCTTATTATCATAGTAATGTGAATAGTGACGAATTACTTTATTATGTAAAAGGTAATTTCATGAGTCGCAAAGGGGTGCAGCTTGAGTCCATTACGCTGCATCCGAGTGGGATTCCGCATGGTCCTCATCCTGGAAAGACAGAGGCGAGTATTGGCAAAAAAGAGACCCTCGAACTTGCGGTAATGATTGATACCTTTCATCCACTTAAAGTGGTGAAGAAGGCAAATGAGTTGGAGGATTCTTCCTATATGTTTTCCTGGGTGGAAAAATAAGGAATAATTTATTTAGAACAATCCAATGATAAAATATTGGGTTGTTTTTTCTTGAGGAATGATCATTAGGTAAGCATTTTAATGTTAGTTAGTGATAGTATTAAATATAGAATAATATTCCAAGGGAGGTGAAAATCATGAACTTTGAATCAGTCCTATCGAAATTAAAAAGCCATACACCTACTATCTTAGGCAGCGATAAATTTTCAAAATATGCGGTAATGGTGCCACTTATTCAAAAAGAGGATGGTATTCATGTCCTGTTTGAGGTTCGATCCCTGCAGCTGAGAAGACAGCCTGGAGAAATTTGTTTCCCAGGAGGGAGAATTGATCCGGAGGATATAAATGAAAAAAGTGCAGCAATCCGGGAAACAATCGAAGAATTAGGAATAAGCAGTGAGAACCTATCGGAGGTATACCCGCTTGATTTCATGATTTCCCCTTTCGGCATGATGATTTATCCATTCGTAGCGATGATTGAAAGCCCCGAAAACATTCAGCCAAATCCTGCAGAAGTTGGAGAAGTTTTCACGGTACCGTTAACCTATTTTATTGAAAATACCCCGGATATTTATCATATTCATTTTAAGGTAGAGCCTGAGGAGAACTTTCCATTCGATTTAATTGTTGGCGGTGAAAATTATAATTGGCGGACAAGATCATTAGATGAGTACTTTTACCTTTATGAGGAAAAGGCAATTTGGGGACTTACAGCGAAAATCCTTTCACACTTTATTGAAATAATGAAACAGTAATTATCCAGGGATAACTAAAATGAAATTATCCTTGGCTAATTAAAGTGAAATTATCCTTGATAATTTCACTTTTTTTGTATTTTGTCCTCCCCAGAAATACAAATGTCCTTTTGGGAAGAAAAAACACTTGATTATTTTCTGAATAGCAGTAAAATTAAGATTATACTTTTTGGGATAGGTGATGTTGTGATGAAGGTTGTAAAGTTTGGAGGATCCTCTTTAGCGTCAGGAAAACAAATCGAAAAGGTTTTTCAGATTGTAATGTCCGACCCTGAGCGGAAAGTAGTGGTTGTGTCTGCTCCGGGAAAAAGATTTGCTGAGGATGAGAAGGTAACGGACTTGTTGATAGAGTGTGCTGAACATTGTCTACAAGATTTTAATCCACAGGATAAGATTAATGACGTTATATCAAGATATTCCTCCATTGCAGCAGAATTAGCTCTCCCGAATGATATAATTAGTGAAATTCATCACGATTTATCAGAGAGACTAAATGGGGATAGAAGTAAGCCAGATCGGTTTATGGATCTAGTAAAAGCAAGTGGTGAGGATAATCATGCAAAGCTTGTTGCGGCTTACTTTAGGGAACAAGGTGTAGAAGCTACCTATGTAAATCCGAGAAAAGCAGGGCTGTTTGTCAGTGACGAGCCAGGGAATGCACAAGTTTTACATGAGTCGTATGAGAATTTATTTTCACTTCGTGAGATTCCAGGAATCATTATTTTTCCAGGATTTTTTGGCTATAGTAAAGAAGGCGATGTATTCACCTTTTCACGAAGCGGGTCCGATATAACGGGTTCCATTTTAGCCAACGGTATTAAGGCTACATTATATGAGAACTTTACAGATGTGGATGCAGTATTTTCTGTGAATCCAAATCTTGTCCATAATCCAAAGGAAATTAAAGAGTTAACCTACCGAGAAATGCGGGAATTATCCTATGCAGGATTTACGGTTTTACATGATGAAGCACTCGTACCTGCTTTCCGTGCTGGGATTCCTGTTCAAATTAAGAATACCAACAATCCAGGTGCTCCTGGAACAAGAATTGTGTATTCACGCGATAATACAAATGGACCTGTTGTAGGTATTGCTAGTGATAAAGGGTTCTGCAGCATTTATGTCAGCAAATACTTAATGAACAGAGAAATTGGTTTTGGACGAAGGCTTCTAAGTATTCTGGAAGAATATGGTCTTTCCTATGAACACACACCTTCAGGGATTGATGATGTGTCAGTAATATTAAGAGAAGCACAGCTTGATCCTGATATGGAAAATGAAATTGCCTGGAGAATTGAATCTGAGTTACACTCCGATGAAGTGAAAATTCAGCACAGCCTTTCGTTGATTATGGTTGTGGGTGAGGGAATGCGCCGAAACGTCGGAACCATGGCACGTGCATCTAAAGCGTTAGCGAAGGCAGAAGTGAATATTGAAATGATTAACCAAGGCTCGTCTGAGGTAAGTATGATGTTTGGTGTAAAAGAAGTGGACGAAAAAAGAGCAGTCCAAGCACTGTACGACGAGTTTTTCGCAGCAGTACCTGTTTAATAGAAAAAGCAGTCTAAAATTTAGACTGCTTTTTTAATTATATCTGCGATAAGCGAATTATGTCTGCGTTAATTCAGATATATCTGCGATAATCATTTTTTTATGTTAATTGAGGATATTCTTGTTTGTTCTTTAACTTTATCTTTGTACGAACCCCAGACCAAAGTGCAATAATCAACCCGCCGCCTGTATCTGAGATTAAATCTATCATGGTATCGTCATTACCACCGCCTTGTAACGTCATATTGAAAAATTGATCAGAGCTAAATTCATAAATTTCCCATAAGACGCCGCCCAATGCGGCAAAAGATAAGGTGAAAAGGAAAATAATCCAAGGAGATATTTCCACTTCTGCATCTCGATGAACCAATCTTTCATATAAAGCGATTCCAGAAAACGCAAGAATAGCTCCGCTAAGGAAATGCATAAACGTATCCCACCATCCAAGTCCATACCAGCCCAGTATTGAACCGAAATACTGGGAGCCGACCAAGAATAGTAGATAGGAAATAACAATAGGCAGATTAAAATGGAGCTTTGTAAAAAGGGCTAAGAGGAGTGGAACGGCCCCACAAACCATACCACCAATGGTAACTGTCGATTTAAAGGACTCCTCAGTTGAACGATAATGAAAAAATAAATATGCCATAAAAGCTACATATAGAAGGCTGAGAATTAGGACAAGCTTTCGATTCATTAATTTCACCTCAGGTAGAATGCGAATTACTATGATTATATCCACTTCCTCTCTATCTCACCCATAAATTTAAAAAGTAAAGATAAGGATAAAAATTAACAGATTATTGATAATATTCTTAAATTGATATAATATAACAATAAAACAACACTGTTTACTATTTAAAACATATTTCAGTGTATGGAATAAAGAGTACCAATGAAAGAGGGGAGAATTTACAATGTCACAATTAAAAGAATTTCGTACTATCATGAACTCTATTAAATCGGTTTGGGAAAGGGATAAAAAGGCAGCTATTGTTATACTGATCGGGGTTAATGGATCAGCATACAGGTTGCCAGGAACAAAGATGATGATGGCAGAGGATGCTGAAATGATGGGGACAATCAGCGGGGGCTGCTTGGAAGGCGATATTTATGGTTATGCGGAAAAGGCAATTCAAGATGCAACACCATTACTAAAAAACTATGATTTAAGTGAAAACGAGATCTGGAGTTTAGGAATTGGCTGTAAAGGATCATTAGAAATTCTCATTCTGCCGGCTAAAAAGGAAGACTCCTTTTGGGAGATTACTGACAAGCTCTTAAAAGAAGAAGAGGAATTTTCATTTATTGTAGAAGTACCAACAGGAGTCAAAGCATTGGTAACAAAATATGGAGAAATCATAGGTGATAGCGAGGACCTTCCTTCAATCGTCTACGATTGTGCACTAAAAAGTCTCAAATCACAAAAACGTGCTGAAGTCTTGATGTGGGAAAATCGTAGATTTGTGATTGATGCGATTCGTCCAAGCCAAAAATTAATTGTAGCCGGTGCTGGTAAGGACGCCATTCCAGTTGTAGAACTTGCCGCTAAAGCTGGCTTTTCAGTAACCGTATTAGATCCCCGCAGCGAATTCAATAGAGAACGCTATTTTCCAACTGCGAAACATTTAGTGGAGCTTCCAGAAAATATTATTTCAGAAAATGTAAGTGGTGCTTGGTGGGTCATTATGAATCATTTACAAAGTCGTGATGAAGAAGCACTTCATCTAGCATTAAAAAGTAATCCAAAATACATTGGAGTATTAGGACCGGTATCACGAACACAAGAAATGCTCTTAAATATTGGGGCGGATTTAACAATTGGCGAAAATATCTACTCACCCGTTGGTCTGGATATAGGAGCGGAAACAATGGAAGAGGTGGCAATTAGCATTGTTTCAGAATTGATGGCAGTGCGGTCCAATCGAGAAGGGAAATCATTAAAAGGTAAAGTGAAGATTCATGTTTAGGGTCGGGGCAATTATCCTTGCAGCTGGAATGTCAAAGCGTATGGGACAGCCGAAGCTTTTGATGTCGTTGAAAGGTAAACCACTATTTCGTTACTCACTAGAACAAGCTATAAGGAATCAACTAAGTCCTGTCTGTTTAATAGGGGGCCAGCATATGCAGGCATTCCAAATGGAAGCAGCTGATTTACAAAATGTAGAATATATCGACAACCCAAATTATGAAAAAGGCATGTCAACATCATTAAAAAGAGGGATTAAAAATATGAAAGGGCGCAGTGACGCAGCCTTTATATTTTTGGCTGACCAGCCATTTGTCCCGGATAATGTCATTCAAACAATGATACAACAATTTGGTAAAGATACACGAATAGTGAGACCTCAATATCAAGGGAACTTTGGGCACCCTATTTTAATTGACAATAGTTTATATGACGAATTTCTAAAGATAGAGGGTGATCAAGGTGGTAAAGAAATCATAATGAAATATAAGAATGAAACAAAAATTCTATCTTTTAAAGATTCCATCTGGGGTATGGATATAGATACAGAAGAAGATTATCAAATAGGAAAACAATATAGCAGGAAAACGTTTTTCTAAACACTTATCAGAAAATTACAAAATGTTATTGACAAAAATATAAGATATATTATGATTAATAGAAAAAAGAAGTTTTGTATGTGAAACAAAATATCTAAAAACTATTGACTTCAAATTCTGAAAATTGTTACTATTGGAACAGCGGTAATATTGTATACATGTGTGCCAGAAAAAAAGCTTGAGATGAGTTTTTTACTTCTTTTGTTTTTATCATTCATTGTATACAGGTATGCACACCAAATAAAAAATAAAAATCTGAGGTGATTCTTTATGAATATAAATGGTACTGCAAAGTTTAACGAATCGGTTGATACCATTTGGCAAGCGCTGCACACGGAAGAGATTTTAGTAAGTGCAATCCCGGGCTGCCAGTCTTTAATTCTAAATGATGATGTGGAATATGATGTGAATCTTAAGTTAGGTGTAGCTTCGGTAAAAGGTGAATATACAGGGAAGGTGAAAATTGAGGATATAGAAGAACCCGTTCATTACAAGCTTTATGCAGCGGGTAGCGGAAAACCCGGTTTTGTGGACGCAACTCTCGAATGTAAAATTGAACCTTTAGAAGATGGGTGTCAGGTAATCTGGACTTGTGAAGCTGAAATTGGCGGTACGATTGCCAGTGTTGGCAACCGAGTCATTGGCGGTATCGCAAAATTCCTAGCTGGAAATTTCTTTAAAGATGTTAAAAAACAGCTCCTTACTAGGGCTTAATAGGAGGAGAGAAAATGAAACCAGCAGTATTTAGTTACCTTCGACCAACGAATCTACAAGAGGCGCTTATGTTTTTAGAGGAATACGGAGAAGATGCAAAAATCTTATCTGGGGGACAAAGCTTAATTCCAACCATGAATATGAGACTCTCAGCACCTGCTTACTTAATTGATATTAGTAGAATAAGTGATTTGAATTATATAAAACTAGACGGAGATTTTTTAGCAGTTGGTGCCTTAACGAAACATAAAGACATTGAGAATTCGGATTTAGTAAAAGAAGCATGCCCTTTACTTTCAGAAGCCATTAGGTGGGTGGGGCACGCACAAATTAGAAATAGAGGGACAGTCGGCGGCAGTATTGCCCATGGAGATCCTTCTGCAGAGTTACCATGTGTACTTACTGCACTGCGGGGTGAGATAGTGATTGCCAATGTGGATGGCAGTGAAGAAGTTCTTGTTCCAGAAGAATTTTTTCTAACCTATATGCTGACATCGCTGCAGCCAGATCAAATGGTTAAAGAAGTACGATTCCCGATTATTCCAAAAGAGAGTGGTTCTGCTTTTTTGGAATTAGCAAGAAGACACGGGGATTTTGGTTTAGCAGAGGTTGCTGCAGTAGTGGATATAGACGATGAGGGACACCTATTAAATGTGAAAATTGCTGTTGGCGGTGTTAATCCAACACCAACAGCTTTGGAGCAAGTAGAAGAATACTTAATTGGAAAGAAACTAACGGATGAAGTTTTAAGACAAGTTTCTGATCTAACACAGGAAAGTGTAGATCCAGAATCAGACCTTCATGGTACGGCTGAATATCGGCGGGAACTGGCTGGTACACTTACAGTTCGGGCACTAAAGATTGCAGTGGAACGTGCAAGAGGAGGAAATAATAATGTCCAATAAAGTTCAAGTTGCTGTTTTCGTTAACGGTAAGAAGGTTCAAAAAAAAGTAGAACCAAGATTATTACTAACAGATTTTATTCGTGAGGAATGTAATCTTACTGGAACTCATCTTGGATGTGAACATGGTGTCTGCGGAGCATGTACCATTTTAGTAGATAATGAACCAGTAAGAAGTTGTTTAATGTTTGCGGTGCAAGCCGATGGATGTGATATCCAAACCGTCGAATCTTTGAATTCTGTTGATGGACCCCTTAATGTTCTTCAACAATCCTTTTCGGATAATCATGCACTGCAATGTGGATTTTGCACACCAGGATTTCTAATGACCTTAACTCATTTCCTTATAGATAACGAAAATCCTACAGAAAACGAGATTCGTGAAGCCATTTCTGGAAACCTATGTCGTTGTACGGGTTATGCAAATATTATTAAAGCCGTGCAACAGGCGGCACAAATCCTTCAAAAAGAAAAAAGTAATAGTTCGGTAGTTTCTGCTCAATAACAGTGTCCGATAAAGGAGGCGTGAAAATGAAAAAATATGTAGGGCAAAGTGTAAAAAGAAAGGAGGATTATCGCTTAGTTACAGGAACAGGCCAATTTGTAGCAGATATCAAATTAGCTGGGATGCTAGAAGCTGTTTTTGTACGCAGTCCGCAGGCACATGCGATAATTCGTCATATTGATACTTCAAAGGCAAAAGAATTACCTGGTGTTCATGCGGTCCTGATTGGGGATGACATTAAGGGAATCATTAATCCGATTACCCAATTCGAATCACATAGTGCCGTACCACCAAATGTCGCAAAAGAAATAAATCCAAAAATCCAATACAATGATGAAAGCGTTTTAGCGATAGATAAAGTCGTATATGTAGGGCAGCCTGTCGCAGTAGTCGTAGCCGATAATCGCTACATTGCCGAGGATGCAGCCGATTTAATAAAAGTTGAGTATGAGCAATTAAAACCAATGGTGGATCCATATGAAGCCATGAAAGAAGGGTCACCACTAGTCCAGAATCAAGTAGAACAAAATATCCAAATGGAATTCCACCTTTCAATTGGTGACGCCAAACGAGTGGAACAACAGTCTAATCATGTACTAAAGGCAAGAGTGAAAACTCCAAGGCTATCTTCGAATCCAATTGAAACGAGGGGTGTAATTGCCGATTATGATAATCGTACCGATCAAATCCATGTTTGGTCTGCTACACAATTACCATTTGAAGTAAGAGCCACGATTGCCCATTGCTTAGGCTGGACGGAACAAAATATTCGAGTAACAGCCCCAGATGTTGGCGGAGGCTTTGGTCCAAAGGGTGGAGTTCATCCTGAGGAGATTCTTATCCCATATATTAGCAAGCGATTAAATCGACCTGTGAAATGGGTGGAAGATCGTCTTGAACATTTAACAAGTGCCCGGCAATCAAGGGACCAAGTTCACGATGTCATTGTTGCTTATAACAGTGATGGAACAATCCTTAGTCTTCGTGATGAATTTGTGGTTGATTCGGGAGCAGTAAACTTTTTTGGATTTACTTGTGCCTATAATACCGCCTACCATTTACGTGGTGCTTATAAAATACCAAACTATGATATTAAATCGAGAATTGTGTTAACGAATAAAACACCAAACGTTCCATTTAGAGGAGCAGGCAGACCTGAAGCGGTGTTTACGATGGACCGTGTTATCGACATGATTGCAAGAAAATTAAAGCTTGATCCCGTAGAAGTAATGAAACGAAATATGATTCAAGCACACGAAATGCCATATGACCAAGGGATTCTAGTAAAAGATGGTGCAAGGCTGATTTATGATAGCGGGGATTATCCAGCTGCGTTGAACCAAGCACTAGCTATGGTTGACTATGAAGGCTTCCGTGAAAGGCAGAAAGAACTAAAAAAGGCTGGGAAAAACATCG
This sequence comes from Neobacillus niacini, assembly GCF_023715415.1. Classification (GTDB taxonomy): domain Bacteria; phylum Bacillota; class Bacilli; order Bacillales; family Cytobacillaceae; genus Neobacillus; species Neobacillus niacini_C. The sequence continues at coordinate 84,275 of NZ_JAMBOB010000006.1, read as the reverse complement.
GAATCGGAATTTCTTCTTATGTGGAAGGAACAGGTGCAGGTCCATTTGAAGGTGCCTTACTGAGTGTTGATTCCACAGGGAAAGTAATTGCCCATTTAGGTGCCTCCCCGCAAGGACAAGGTCACGAAACAGTATTTGCCCAAATCGGAGCGGATGCACTTGGCTTAACTCCTGATGATATTGTCATAAAGGTTGGCGATACTGCCGTTTTACCATTTGGTGCAGGAACCTATGCAAGTCGTAGTGCGGTAAACGCCGGGTCAGCAATGCATGAAGCTTCATTGAAATTACGGAATAAAGTGGTTGCCATCGCAGGGATTATCCTTGGTACATTACCTGATGAAATTGTAATTGAGGAAGGGAAAATCTTTTCAAAGGAAAATCCATCCCATTTCTTAACGCTTCAAGATATCTATAAGCGGTCTAGACCGGCAGCACGTCCACCTTTACCATCTGAAATTGAACCAGGGCTGCAGGTTACACATTATTTTGTTCCACCGACCGTAACCTTTGCTTCCTCTGTCCATATAGCAGAGGTAGAGGTAGATAAAGAAACCGGATTTGTTGATCTTCAAAATTATAGTGTTGTTCATGATTGTGGTACCGTGATTAACCCAATGATTGTTGACGGGCAAGTTCAAGGCGGGATAGCTCAAGGAATTGGCTCGGCATTATATGAAGAAGTGGTTTATAACGAAAGCGGACAATTATTAACGGGTACGTATATGGACTATTTGCTTCCGACTTCAATGGAGATTCCAACTGTTAAAAAGGGACATCAGCAGCATCTTTCAACAAGAAACCCATTGGGTGTAAAAGGAGTTGGAGAAGGAGGGGCCATTTCACCGCCTGCAGCAATCGCAAATGCAATTGTCGATGCTCTATCCGACCTTGAGATTGTTATCAATCAACTGCCAGTCAGCCCGAGTAGATTGCGTGGTTTGATTAAAGAAGCTGAAAAGAAACAAAGCACCATTCTTAGTAAGTAAGCTATTAGAATTAAGTAATTTGCATAGGGTCCACTTCACATGAGAAATGAAAAACGTGCAGCCTCACATAAAAATATTTTATTTGCAACAACAAAAATTAGGGGGCATGAAAAATGAAAAAAACGGTGGTTAAATTTTTTCAAATCTTAGCAGTTTTTAGTCTTCTTTTCTTAGCAGCTTGTAGTGGTAGTGCAATCGATAGCAGCAGTAGTAGTGGTAACAAAGAGGAAGAAGGAGATTCCAAGGACCCGGTAAAGTTAGGATTTATTCTTTCTCTAACAGGTAACTTTGCATCAATGGGTACTCCGGTTAAAGAAGGTATTGAGCTCTTCTTTGAAGAAAACCCAGAAATCGATGGCCGTAAGGTTGAATTGATTTTTGAAGATGATGCAGGTGATCCGCAAGCAGCCCTTCGTAAATATGAACAATTAACATTAAATCAAGGGGTAAATATTGTTGGCGGTGGAACTGTTGGTAGTATCGCCTTAGCGTTAAGGGATAAAGTAGACGCTGACAAAAAAGTTCCATTAATCAATGTTGTAGGTTCAACTGACGTCATGTCATGGGAGAAAAAGAGTGATTATGTTTGGAGAACGAGTTTCTCTGCATGGCAGTATGCTTCTATTTCCGGAAAGTTCACTGCTGAAGGGGTAGGGAAAAATGCAGTGATTATTGCCTCTGATTATGTAGCAGGACATGAAATTGTAACTGATTTCATACCTAGTTTTGAAGAGGGTGGCGGCAAGGTAAGTGACATTGTTTGGGCACCGCTTGGAACAAGTGACTTTTCTTCCTATTTAACACAAATTGATAAAGCGAATCCTGAGGCTGTCTTTATGTTTATTCCTGGAGCAGATGGTTCACGTTTTATACAGCAGTATCAATCATTCGGCTTACAGGATAAATACACCCTAGTTGAAGGTGGTTCATTATTAAATGCACCGTTCAATATTAAAGCGGTTGGTAATGCTGTTGTTGGCGGGAAAATGATTACAAACTATTTCCCTGAACTCGAAAATGAAGTCAATGAAAAATTCGTGAAAGCTTACCAAGCTAAATTCAACAAAATTCCAGATAACTATGTAGTAAACGGCTATGATACTGGTAAATTAATTTCTCAAGTGGTCAAAGAGGCTGGCAGCCTAGATGGTGAAAAGCTAGTTAGTGTTCTGAAAAAAGGTGTTACTATTGATAGCCCGCGTGGTCCAATCGAAATGGACCCTGTTACACATACATTAATTCAAAATATGTACGTTATCGAAGGTAAAGAAATGAATGGAGAAATTACATTTGAATTAATCAAAACATATGAAAATATCGAAATGCCTAAAGAAAACGTAGGATATAAAAAATACTAGATTTCTACTAAAAAAGGCTGGCTCGTTATTAGGGTCAGCCTCTTTTAAAAAAGAATATATTTCGACCAAGGAGATGAATCCATGGATCTTTTTATCGTCAATACATTATCAGGATTAACATATGGAATGCTGCTATTTTTAATGGCTAGTGGTTTATCAATAGTCTTTGGATTAATGAGAATCATAAACCTGGCTCATGGTTCCTTCTTCCTTTTTGGATCCTATGTAGCATATGCCATGATCAGCAGAGGGATGAACTTCTGGCTGGCTTTGCTTCTCTCTACCATTTGTGTAACAGTACTGGCATTGCTTCTAGAAAAATTCCTAATTTCAAGATTTCATGGCAACGAAGCCTCACAGGTCCTATTAACATTGGGACTAATCTTTGTTATTGGAGATATTACGCTCTGGATTTGGGGTGGGGACTTCCTTTCTATACCGGTACCATCCATTTTGGACTTTTCATTTGCTATTAGTGAAAGTAGTTTTCCAATCTATCGATTATTTGTTATAGCAATTGGTATTATTTGTGCAGTCCTTCTTTGGTATTTTGAAACTAAAACAAAAGTCGGGATGATTATCCGGGCTGGCGTTGATGATATGGAAATGGTTGGTGCTTTAGGTTTTAATATCAAATTAATTTTTTCAGCTGTTTTCCTATTTGGTGCAGCACTTGCAGCTATTGGCGGCGTGTTGAGTGGTCCCATTTTAGGTATGTATCCAAAAATGGAATTTGAAATATTAGTTAACTCTCTCGTAATTGTACTAATAGGTGGTCTTGGAAGTTGGAAAGGGGCATTTATTGGAGCAATTCTAATCGGAATTATTGATTCTTTTGGCAAAATTTATCTCCCTGATGTGTCTGTATTGTTGATTTTTGTTGTGATGGTCATCGTGTTAATGTTTAAGCCAACAGGGTTATTTGGAAGGGTGGAATCATGAAAAAATCAATCATTGTCACATTGTTACTCGCTGTAAGTATTTGTGCACTTCCTTTTGTTATCTCACCATTTGTTCTATTTATGTTGACAGAAGTGTTAATTATGGCGATTTTTGCTATGAGTCTTGGTTTGATTATGGGATTCGGAGGTTTACAATCTCTTGGACATAGTGCATTCTTCGGTATTGGCGCATATACGGTTGCCGTATTAAGCCAATATGTAACAAGCATCTATATCCTGCTGCCGGCGGCTATTATTCTCTCAGGTATTTTTGCGCTATTAACAGGATTAATAGCTGTACGGAATAAAGGAATCTTCTTCTTGATGATTACATTAGCCATTACCCAAATGCTATTTCTCTTTTTTCGCCAATCGGACTTATGGGGTGGAGCGGATGGGCTTGGAACATCGGTTAAGCCCAACCTTGGATTCATGGAGCTTGTATCTCCATTAAGCTTGTTCTATTTTGCCGGTGCTTTTTTCATCCTATCTTATTTTGTTCTTCGATTATTTGTTAACTCACCGCTAGGAAAAGGTTTAAAAGGGGTTATGGAAAACGAAGGTCGGATGATTGCACTTGGCTATAATGTGAAAAAGTACCAAATTATCGCCTATGTGTTTGCAGGAGGATTAGCAGGATTAGCTGGCGGTTTATACATTTTTAAAACGCAGTTTGCAAGTCCTGAATTATTTAGTGTCCATATGGCTACCACTGTGCTTATTATGGTCTTCATAGGCGGTTTAGGAACATTGTTTGGCCCAGTTATTGGAGCAGGTGTGTTTATTTTCCTCCAGAACTATATTAGCACGATGACGGACCGCTGGTCATTAATCATGGGGCTGCTATTTATTGTAATTGTTCTCTATAATCGCGGCGGAATCTTACAATTACTTCAAATAGTTGGAAAAAAACTGATGCCTAGTAAAAATTTATTAGTGGATAAAAAGGGGGCGACAATCATTGAGCTTAATGAAAGTGGAAAAGCTAAATAAATCCTTTAAAGCTATCAATGTCTTAAAAGACGCGACGATAGAATTGCAGCAAGGTGAACGCCATGTCATTATCGGACCTAATGGTGCCGGAAAAACCACTTTTATCAATTGTCTCTATGGAACGCTCAAGTTTGAGTCTGGGGATGTTTTTTTAGAAGGAAAATTGATTAAGGATGTACCCTCACATGAACGGGTTCACTTAGGGATGGCAAGAACATTTCAAAAAAATAATTTATTCAATGATTTAACTGTTGAAGAAAATATTTACTTAGCCATTCTATCTGAAAAACCATATAAGATGAATTTTTTCAAAAGTTTATCTGAGTATTTAGATATTAAAAGAGAATCAAAAGAGATGTTACTTCAATGGGAAATGCAGGATAGAAGATATGTAAAAGTAAAAAATTTGTCCTATGGTGAACAACGGGTTCTAGAAATTATGTTAGCCCTTTGTGCGAAACCGAAAATCCTGCTTTTAGATGAACCTACATCTGGTATGTCACCATCTGAAACAGTGAGGACGACAGAATTAATTAAAAAGATACCTCGTTCTGTTACTTTATTAATGATTGAACACGATATGGAGGTAGTATTTAGTACAGCTGATCGGATAACGGTTTTACATCATGGAGAAACGATTCTATCAGGCACTCCAGAAGAAGTTCGCGGGAATGAAATGATTCAAGAAATATACTTTGGTGGAGGTGCCCGAAACCATGCTTAGTTTAGAAGATGTTCACACGTATTATGGAAATAGCCATATTTTACAAGGGGTTAATTTCACTGTTTCTGAAGGTGAGTGTGTTGCACTTTTAGGTCGAAATGGTGCGGGTAAGACCACAACGATTCACACTATTTCCGGTTTAACACCATCGAAAAAAGGAAAGATTCGCTTTAAGGATCATTCTATTGAAGGTTTACCAGCAAATAAAATCTCAAAACTGCATATGGCATTAGTTCCACAGGGCAGAAGGGTCTTTTCTTCTCTTACCGTAAAAGAAAACCTCCTAATGCCAAGCCGGCCTATTAAACATAAAGAAAAAGGCTTGAAATATTGGACAATTGATGAGGTATATGAATTGTTCCCAGCGTTAAAGCTACGAGAACAAAATATGGGTAATGAGTTATCGGGCGGGCAGCAGCAAATGTTAGCAATCGGAAGAGCATTAATAACCAATCCACAGCTAATTCTAATGGATGAACCTTCAGAAGGTCTTGCTCCTGTTATTATTGATCAAATTACAGATATAATTAGGGATTTGAAAAAGACAGGTTTATCGATACTTGTTGTTGAGCAAAATTTAAGGCTTGCATGTGATGTAGCGGACCGCGTGTTGGTCATGAATAAAGGGCATATTGTTTGGGAAGGTACTCCTGATGTGCTATTAAATAGTGATGAAATTCTTCACAAATACCTTGGAGTATAATAAAGTAGTAGTTGATTAAGGTGTTTATTGAAGGAGAATTTAAATGGAGAAACAGCAGCAATATCATTTTGAAAGAGAGTTAGAACGCTATTCTTCCAAACCACTGCGTGAGGCAATCTTTCTTATTGTGAAAAATGCAATTATTGAAGGGAAATTATTGCCAGGAGATCGAGTTACGGAAGATGATTTGGCAAATAAGTGTAACTGTAGCCGTACTCCTGTACGGGAAGCATTAAGAAAGTTAGAGCAAGAAGGGTTGCTGATGGTGAAACCTGGAATAGGAATGGAAATAGCACCGATTAACTTTGAATTGTTAAAACAAGAATTTGAAATTAGAGAAGTTCTTGAAGCATTTGCTGTTTCTAAAGCTTGTGAATTAATAACAGAAGACGGGATAAGAGAATTAGAATGGTCCACTGAGAAAATGATAAATACCTTAAAAACCAATGACTTTATTAGGGGTACTCATTTGAACATTGAATTTCATCAGATGATTTATTCTTATTCTGGAAACTATTTTATGAAGAAGTTTACAGACTCATTATGGCTTTCGATGCGGATTTCATTCTTATCAATACAAGGTGATGGGACTGTACGTCCATTTGATTCAGTTTGGTATAAGGAGCGGACAAATGAACATCTCCAGCTGATTGAAGCATTTCGTGAAAGGGATAAAGAGAAAGCGGTTCAAACAATCAAAAAGCATGTAAATGAAAATTATATCCATCACACTAGCTTTATGGAATATCTTTAAAGTTGAAAAGTCTCAGGAAATTGGAGGCTTTTTTTTTGTTTGTGGTTAACTGAAAATTATATATTTTCAAATAAATTGATTGACTACTATTCCAACTGTCATTACAATGTATATATAGCAAAACTTGTTTTTGTATATGAAACATGAAAGGAGAGTGATAGTGAGATAACTCTAATTTTTTTGCCTTTTATATTAATATGAAATTTGAAATTGGAACAAATAGGATGGAATTAGCAGGGGGATGTCAGGGGTTTTTACAATTTGAGAAAGAATGGGAGTTGTTCTTTGTGAAAAAGTACTTATTATTCTTCGGTTTAATCACACTAGCCTTCATGCTTGCAGCGTGTTCCGATGAAAAGTCTTCAGGAACAGAAGAGAAAAAAGATGGAGGAGTTGTAGAAATTAACTTTGGCGGCGGATTTGCAACGGAAGAACCAATTTGGCTATTTGAAGCAGATCCATCATTGGCTGAAAATCTTGGAAAAACATATAAACTTAATCTCTCCCAATTTAGAGCGAATGCTGATAGATTGAATGCTTATCAAGCAGATCAAATTGATGGGGGAACATTAGGACAAGGTGCGGCAATTCTATCGAGCTCTCAAGGGGTTGAGATGAAAGTAGTAGCCGTAGTTTCAAAAGATACACCAGATGTAGGATTCAATTCAGCTTTCATGACATTAAAAGATTCAGAAATTAATGACATTAAGGACCTTAAAGGGAAAACAATCGGGCTTTCTGATTTTAAATCTCCAACTGATATGTGGGTTCGTAGTGCATTAAGATCGGCAGGTTTAGATCCAGATAAAGATGTGAAATATGCAATAACTCCAATACCAGCCATGACGGAAGCAGTCAAATCTAAAAAAATTGATTTAGGGATGTTCCCGCAGCCATTTGGTGCTGCTGCAGAAGAGAGTGGTGAGTTCAAAACCATTTTTACCTCTAAAACAGGTGTTCCTTTCGATGAAGATTTCCTCGTTATGTTTTTACATCCAGACTTTATTAAGGAAAATAAGCAAGCTGTAAAAGATTTCTTAGCAGACTATGCAAATATCGTAAAGTATTACCACGAAAATGGTCCAGAAGCGAGACAGAAGATCATTGATAAAACGAAAAAGGTACAGGCTGACCCAAAAATCTATGTTAACATGACCGATAATAATCGTTCTGCTTATATTAACCGTGATGGTTGGGAGAAAGTTCAGGAACTTATGTTAAAAGATAAGTGGATTGAGAAAAAGATTGATCTTGATGATTTAATTGATACCTCATTGCTGCCATCTGAATAAGTAATGCGGGGACATTTGTCCTCGCATTTATAAATAGGAGGAGTACTAATGACCAAAAAGAACGCTGCGATGGAAATTGAGAATTTGAGAAAAGTTTATTCGACTAAAAATGAAGATACTGTTGCGATAAAAGATGTAAGTTTAACGATTCCTGAAGGTAAATTTGTTAGTATCGTTGGGCCGAGCGGCTGCGGAAAAAGCACATTTTTACACATTGTCGGGGGATTTATTGAAAAGTCCTCCGGTAAAGTGAAAGTAAGAGGAAAAGAAGTTGAAAAGCCAGGCCCTGACAGGGGAATGATGTTTCAGGAATCTGCCTTGTTTCCATGGTTGAATGTATTTGATAATGTTGCTTGGGGATTAGACATCCAAGGGATGCCGAAGAAGGAAAAAAACGAGATTGTTGAAAGATATTTAAAATTGGTCCGCTTATGGGAATTTCGAAATCAATTACCTTCGCAGCTATCGGGCGGGATGAGACAGAGAATTTCGCTAGCGCGGATACTAGCCTTTGATCCTGAAGTGTTATTGATGGATGAACCATTTGGTGCTTTAGATGCACAAACAAGAGAGGAAATGCAAGTGGAATTGCTTCGAATCTGGAGTGAATCGAAAAAAAGTGTTTTGTTTGTTACTCATGATATCGAAGAAGCCGTTTTTTTAAGTGATACCGTTGTCGTGTTTTCTGGCAGGCCAGCAGTCATTTCAGAGGTTATCGACATTAAGTTTCCTCGACCTCGAGATTTAAATCTCTATAAATCACCTGAATTCAGAGATTATCGTAATCAAATTTGGGATCTACTTCATCAAGAGCATCATAAACCAGTCCAAATTGTATCGGAGGTAGTCAATGGATAATAAACTTCTCCGAATGATTGCTGTTATTGAGCTATTGGCCATATTTTTAATATGGGAACTCCTAGCTGTCTTTCAATGGTTCCCAACCTACTTATCCAGCCCTTTGGCCATTTTTAAATCAATGGGTGAACTTTGGCTAGATGGTGATTTATTAAATCATATTGGTTCAAGTCTTTTTAGATCACTAATGGGCTTTTTGTTAGTTGTTATCGTGGGTGTTACTCTAGGGATCTTAGCAGGGTACTATCGAAGAGTGGGAACATTTTTTGATCCAATTGTAAACACGTTAAACCCAATACCAAAGATTGCATTACTCCCTATTTTAATGGTTTGGTTTGGAATATCGGATACAACCAGGATTTTAATTATTTTTTTAACAGCGTTTTTTCCATGCTTTGTTGCAACAAGAGACGGGGTAAAATCCATCAAGCAAGTCTATCTTTGGTCAGGACAAAATATGGGTGCAAGTACTTTTCAATTATTACGAAAAATTGTATTTCCTGTTACACTTCCAAAGATATTTGATGGATTAAGAGTTTCATTAGGATTGACCTTTGTCATGATGTTTTCATCAGAGATTATTGGTGCTGCAAACGGTTTTGGATTAGGTTTCCTGATTCTAAATGCTGATCTCGGGGGAAGAACAGACTATATGTTTGCTGGTGTAGCATTTATCGGATTACTGGGATTTATCTTTGATAAACTGTTACTTACGATTCGAGGCAAAGTATTATGGTGGGATGTTAATAAGGCGTAATCTCAAGTTGATTATGAGCGGAACTTACTAGGGACTTGAAGAGGTGAAAGAATGATAAAAAAGATTTGGAATAAAGTTTTAGATTATCAATCTATTTTTATATTATTGATTGTGTGGGAAATTATTGCTGCTCTTGGTATTATGCCAGAAAGGCTATTCCCATCCATGTTTGTTGTGATTGGGGTAGCGTACGATCTCGCCTTGTCATCACTGCTTTGGGACAACTTGTCGGTAACCATGGTGCGTGTGTTAAGTGGATTTACGATTGCAGCTGTGATTGGTGTCCCAGTGGGAATCATGATGAGCCGATTTAATTTAATGAACAAATTAATGCAGCCGATGCTTTCAATTGGCTATCCCATTCCAAGGGTAGCACTCTACCCGATTCTAGTTTTTATGCTTGGAATTGGTTCAGGATCAAAGATTTTCTTAATCGTTTTGGAGTGCTTATTTCCAATTATTATTAATACTTATTATGGTGCACTAAGGGTAAATCATATCTATGTATGGGCTTCACAGAATATGGGAGCGAATCATCTTAAAATGTTTTGGAAGGTATTGCTGCCAGCAACAGCACCATCTATCTTTACTGGCTTGAGAATTGCACTTCCTCTTGCACTCATTATCTCAATATTGACAGAAATGATTAGTTCAACAGAAGGAATGGGATATTTACTAAGTTTTATGTCTTCATCACTCGTTCAAGAAAATGTATTAGCATCCGTAATGCTGATTGCTATAGTGGGTTATTTAATGAGTATTATTCTCGATGTAATACAAAAGAAGTTTATCTTTTGGCATTAACAAATTTCAATAATGAGGAGGGGATAACAATATCCCCTGCTAAAAACTTAATTATGTTGGTGGTAACCTGAATAAGAAGAGAGCTGGTCTGCTTGTTTTAATAATGCTGGAATAACCGTTTCTGTAATAAAATCACCTTTACAGACGGCTACAGGTGCTACGACATTGATTGCAGCAATAATATGACCATGTCTATTTAAGATTGGAGCAGCAACAGAAAATATCCCGTTTTCAAATTCTTCATCGCTTGTAGAATACCCTTTTTCCTTTATTTCTGCTAATTCTTTTTCTAATGCTAGTAGTTCTGTTTTTGTCTTGCCGGTATATGATTTTAATTCATTCCCGTTAAGCATGAATGTTAATTTTTCTTCCTTTTGAAATGCAAGCAATACCTTGCCTAAAGCCGTAGCATGTGCAGGAAGTCTTGAGCCAACGGTAACATTGACAGTTGATACACCTTTTCCAGGAACTCTTGCGATATAAGCAACTTCATTACCCTCGAGTATTCCGAGATGTGTTGATAACCCCGTTTCATCTCTTAGTTCTTCCAAATAGGGCCGCGCTAAGTCTAACAAAGGCATTGTATTCAAATAGGTGAACCCTAGTTCAAGGACCTTAGGAGTCAGTTCATATCTTTTTGTTAGTTCATCCTGCCTGATATAACCTAAGGATTGAAGCGTGAACAAGATTCGGTAAGGAGTAGTACGACTAACATTAAGCTTATTAGCTATTTCGGATAATGAAAGTGTTGGCATGTCACCATTAAACATCTTTAATATTTCTAAACCTCTAACAAGAGAATTGGATAAGTATCGATCATTTTTATCTTCAGACATATATATCACTCCTAGTAAACGGTAGTTGAGGCAATTGAATTCGCTAGTTAATTACAAGATTCGTTAATAGTATACAACATTTTCCTGTCCTGCGTCTTTTTACAACCATAAAAAACTCAACTAATCTGAAAATTCTGTTGACTAATTTTTAAAATGTTATATTATGTAAAAGAAAAACAGTGTTTTGTGGAAAAAACAAAAAGTCTACAGGAGGTAGAAAATGCCATATTTACCCGTTGAGGATTTATCTATTCATTATGAAATAGAAGGAAATGGAAGCCCAATAATCATACTCCATGGGATGGGGAACAATTCTCAATCCTGGAGAAAACAATTAGCTGGGCTAAGTGAAAATTATACGGTGATCGCTTGGGATGCGCCTGGATATGGAAAAAGTTCAGACCCTAAAGAGGAATTGACAGAGTTCAGTCAGTTTGCAGATATTTTAAAAGGCTTTATTGAAGCACTAAACTTTAAATCTGTAACCCTCTTAGGTCATTCAATGGGTTCTGCGATTGCACTTGATTTTTGTTATCGATTTCCTGAAATAGTGGAGAATTTAATCATTTCAGATGCAACAAGGGGCTCCACATCCTTGAGTATGGAAGAAAATCAAAAGAAATTAGCAGCACGCCTAAATAATATTAATACATTAGATCCAAAGGAAATTGCTGCGAATAGAGTGAAGGAACTTCTGTCGCCCAATCCTGACCCAGAAGTAAAAAAGGAAGCAGAAAGAATTATGTCACAGGTAAGACCTATGGGGTACCGCTCAGTAGCATATTCTTTATTTCATTTAAACCAAATGAACATGTTATCCTCTATTAAGACTCGCTCACTTGTCATTTGTGGAGAATTTGATAAGGTAACACCGGTAAGTGAGTCAGAGATTTTTCACAACCAGTTAAAAAATTCAGAATTGGTAATCATTCCTGGTACAGGACATTTATGTTATCAGGAAAATCCGAACAGCTTTAATAAAATTGTATTGGACTTTCTTAAATAAATCGCAGTATATAGACCGCACGAAGGAGGTGTAGGAACTTTTGACAAAAGATGATAAAGAACGTTACAATGCCAATGCATTAGTAAGAGGATTAGAAATATTAAAGTTGTTTGGAGAGGAAAGGCAGACACTATCGCTGGTAGAAATTGCAAAAGAACTAAACGTAAGTCGAACAGTACCATTTAGGCTGTTATATACTCTTCAATCACTTGGATACCTAGCTCAAGATGAAGCCACTAAGCGATATAGTTTAACCCCTAAGGTTTTAGAAATTGGATTTTCATACTTAAGCAGTTTGAAGCTTCCAGAAATTGCGCAGCCGTATATTGAAAACTTAAGAGATGAAACAGGAGCATCCTGTCATCTTTCGATATTGGATGGACATGAGGTTGTTTATGTGGGGAGCGCCCCTGTTAGAGGCATTTCAGCCATTAATGTTAATATTGGACTTAGACTCCCCGCTCATGCTACGGCAAATGGGAAGGTGCAGCTTGCCTATCAACCGAAGGAGCAATTAAATATGATTTTATATGGTTCAAACTTAAAACCATATACAGATAGGACTCAAACGGATTTACTAGATTTACAAGAAGAATTAGAAGGAATCCGTAATAAAGGATATGCGATTACTAAAGGAGAATTAACATTAGGAATTCAATCAGTTGCAGCACCGATTTTTGATCGCACTGGAAAGGTTTTGGCAGCTGTTAATGTAGTAGCTACTGAAACAACCTTCCATAATGAATTCATCGAGAAGGTTGCTCTGCCTAGAGCATTAGAAACATCAGCAAAATTGTCCAGCTATATGGGCTTTCAATTGAAAAACTAGATAAGTAGAAAAGGCTTGCAAACGCAAGTTTTTTTTGATTAAAACATAGTGTTGTTTTGTATGTAAAACATCATTTTAATAATGAAACATTTTTCGGGTTATGTATTGACATAATATTCTTATAAATTTAAAATTAAATTAAGGGAAAACGATGTTTCCTATATAAAACATAATTTATTTAAGGGGGAATTATATGTTGATGGGGAACAAAAGGTGGCTTTATATTGCAGTCCCAATCTTTTTCTTTTGGTTTTTTGGACAAATTGATAAGTTAGGAATTTCAATTATCCAAACAGATCCGTCCTTCCTAGCAGACCTTGGTTTGACAGGAGCAGATAAGAACGCAAAGATTGGCTTCATCACATTCATCTTTACAGTGTCCTATGCTTTTTCTAATCTATTTTGGGGTTTTATTATTGATAGACTAGGAGCTAGAAAAACAGCTATCATGGGCCTCTGTATTTGGACACTCACGATGATATTGGGGGGGCTGGCAACTTCCTACGAAATGTTTCTTGTAAGCCGTGTGATCCTTGGATTTGGTGAAGGGATGATGATTCCTGTATGCGGGAAATTTATATCCAATTGGTTTAACCATCGCGAACTTGGAAGAGCTCAATCTTCGTGGCTGGCTGGAAACTACTTTGGACCTGCATGCGGAGCGGTTATATTAAGCTTAGTAATCGCTACTTTTCATTGGGAAGCTGCATTTTTCTTTTTAGCTGGATTTAACCTTTTCATCGTCATTCCGATGTTTGTATTTCTAACGAGAGATACTCCTGAAGAACATCACCGTATTGATCAAAAGGAATTAGCGTATATTCGAACTCCCGATCCGAATGAAAAGATAAGGCCAAAACAAAACTTTACCCAAGATTATCGTTATTGGATTGTATGGTTTGGAATGCTTATGTCTTCCTTTTTATTTTTTGGAATCAGTATTTGGCTACCTACCTATTTAGTTGAAGCAAAAGGCTTCTCAAGAGAGGCCATGACGGGTATCACCTCATTATCTTGGCTGTTTGCACTAGGCTTCGTACTAGCTTGCGGATATTTAGCGGACAAAACGAAGCGCCCTAGCTTACTTGCAACTATATTATTCAGTTTGACTGCAATTTTTTTAACGTTAGCCATACTTGCTCCACATCCTGTTATTGCAGGAATTTGTATGGGACTAGCAATGGGAACGCAGGGTGGAGTTTTCCATTTAAGTAATCTTTTTATTGTAAAATATTCTACACCAGAAACGGCAGGTCGTGCTGCTGGCTTGATGGGGTTTACTAACATTTTAGGTGGTTTTTCAAGTTATATAATGGGCTGGCTTCGTGATCTATCAGGTGGTGACTTTGGACCATCGATTGTGATGTTGATTGTGGCAGCAGGATTAGGTTTTGCAGCGTATCTCTTTACATTGAAAAAAGAAGCGGACGATGTCAGAAGCCTTAAAGTGACTTCTAATAGAGTGATAATTTAAGAAATGGTTACTAATATAAAAAAGTGTTTTGAATTTTCTCAATATTTTTAATTGACAATTAAAGTATTGGGATTTAAAATTGGTTTATAAAGAAAACAATGTTTTATATTTAAAACATAATAAAAATATAAAATTTATAGGAGAGTGTTATTAATGGCAGCAGAAAAATTTAATGTAGCGGAGTTTGAAAAGAAATATGTGGCTAGGTTACAAGATCGTAGTTTAGATTGGAACGTTTTAAAATTTCAAGAAGAAATTGACCCAAAATACAAAAGAGCTCAAATGAGATATATCGGTCGTGGAGCTACAGCTAATAATGATTCAAATGTAATTGCAGCAGAACATTTCACACTTAGCACAATGGTTCTCCCAGCAGGATGTATTGGTCCCCTGCATTTACATGATGATGTTGAAGAAGTTTTCTTTATACTTAAGGGGAGTGTGAAAGCGCTTATTCAAGAAGTAGGAAAAGATGAAGTGCACGAAATTCGCTTAAATGAAAGGGATTGCATTAGCTCACCTCCGGGAGTTTACCGCGGCATTCATAACGATGGTGATGAAGAAGCATTAATGCTTGTAATGCTTGGGGCCGTTAAACCCAACCTGCCTACTTATGTAGAAGGCAGTGCACTTGAAGAGCTTCGTATCCAACGTGCAAAAGAAAGAGAAGCAATTATCAACGGAAATAAATAAAATATCTTTTTAAAATCTTCTTTGATGGGGATGGTCCTCTATTTTTCATTGGGATCATCCCTATTATGTTACAGTTGTGGTTATAGAAGCATTAATGGAGGTGTAAATATGGTTGGTATTACCCACTTAAGACATATTGGATTAATTACCCCAGTTCTACATGAACAAGCTGATTTTTATGAAAAAATTTGGGGATTAGATAAAGTAGCGCAAGACGAAAAAACTGTATATTTTCGTGGTGCTGGCCCAGAAAATCATATCTTAAGCTTACATGCTGGTGAAAAGAGAGGACTGCACCATATCGCTTTTGGTATGGTCGATAAAAATGCCGTTGATCGAGCAGCAGACTTCCTTGCTTCTAAAGGTGTGAAAATAATAGATGATCCTGGTTATCTAGATGAAGAAGGAAAAGGTTATGGTCTACGGTTTGTTGATCCTGAAAACCGCTGTATCGAATTATCCGCATGGGTTGAGATGCATACAACCATATGGAACAAGAAAAATGTTGACCCCGTTAAACTTAACCATGTCGTAATGAATACAGCAGACCTTGATATGATTACCGATTTTTATACAAATATTATCGGCTTTAAAGTAACCGATTGGAGCGAGCATCAGATGTCCTTCCTTCGCTGTAACCGAAAGCATCATTCACTTGCATTTAATCAAGATAAACATGCTTCAGTAAACCATATCGCCTATGAAGTAGATACAGTTGATGAAGTTATGCGTGGAATTGCCAATGTAAGGAGGGCTGGATATCAAGAGATTTGGGGACCAGGACGTCATGGCCCTGGTAATAATATTTTCTGTTACTTCCAGGATCCCGCAAAGTTTGTCATGGAATATACCTGTTATTTGGAGACGATTGAAGATGAAAGTGAATGGAGAGCTCGGGTTTGGAAGCGTGTCCCTCATTTGATGGATCAATGGGGAATTGCTGGACCTCCAAAACCAGAAACCCGCGCGGCGATGGGTGGAGAACCAGATCCTGGATGGGTAAACGTGAAAGCACTGCTCTAAAGGTTAGATAATAAGGGGTGTCGAAATGGACTTAGGTTTAAAAGGAAAAATAGCGGTCATTATGGGAGGAACATCAGGGGTTGGGTTAAAAGCAGCTGAATTGTTCCTCCAAGAAGGTGCCAAAGTAGCAATATGTGGCAGAAATAACGAGAGAAAAGAAAAAGCATATGATTACCTATTACAGCATGGTTCTGCAGATTCAATCTATGCTGCAACCTGTGATGTTACGAATAAAGATGATGTCAATGCATTTATAAATGGTGCTGCAGCTAACTTTGATGGGATTGATGTATTAGTAAATTCTGCAGGGCAAAGTGTAATGGGATACTTTTTTGATGTCAGTGACGAACAATGGATGGAGCAAATTCAATTAAAATACTTCGCCATTATTTATGCTATAAAAGCTGCCCATCCTTACCTCGTTAAGAGAGGTGGAGGAAGAATTATTAATATCAATGCAACTCTGGCTAAAGAGCCTGAACGTCATATGATCGCAACAGCAGCTACAAGAGCTGGGTTATTAAACTTAAGTAAAACTCTTTCTCAAGAGCTTGCTCCAGATAATATTCTAGTAAACTCAGTCAGCTTAGGGTTGATACGAACTGATCAATGGGAGCGCAGGAGAATGAAAAATGCTCCTGATATGGATCCTGAAGAATATTACGCTGATTTAGCAAAGAAGCGTAATATTCCACTAGGACGGGTTGGGGAAGCAGAAGAGGTTGCAAGTGTCATTCTCTTTTTAGCCTCTAAACAAGCAAGCTATGTATCGGGTTCTACTATAGAAACGGCGGGAGCACTCGGGAAAGCACTATAATACGGATAAAGGCAGGAGTAAATGATGAGTCCACAAGTTCAAATAGAATTTACAACGGCAGATGCTATTGTACAAGAATTAGTCCGAGCAGGTGTTACAACAGCTTTCGGAATAGTCAGCATCCATAACATGCCAATCTATGATGCAATTCTTCGTGAAGGAAGCATTCACCTCGTTTGTTCTCGCGGTGAAAGCGGAGCAGTAAATATGGCTGATGGTTATGCCCGTGCAACTGGTAAATTGGGTGTCGTCATTACTAGTACGGGGACAGGGGCTGGAAATGCTGCAGGTTCACTTATTGAAGCTTGGGCAGCAGGTGTGCCTGTTCTGCATTTAACTGGTGAAGTGGCTTCTCCTTACTTAGGTACGGGAAGAGGATATATTCACGAATGTAAGGATCAGTTGTCAATGATGGAAGGAGCCTGTAAAAAGGCACTTCGTTTAAGAAAACCGGAGCAAACAGCTGCTGTAGTTAGACAAGCGATTCAAGATGCATTAGCTGCTCCGTCAGGACCAGTATCACTTGAAATTCCCATCGATTTTCAATCTGCAATTATCCAAAATCATACTCTTGAAGAAGTCGGATTCGCAGCACCAACGAGCCGTATAGCATTACCCAAAGAAATCATATCCAAAATAAGTAATGCCCGCCGTCCTGTTATTTGGGCAGGTGGAGGGGTAATTAGCGCAGTCGCATCACAGGAACTGAAGCAATTAGCTGAAATGATTGGTGCGGCTGTAATAACCAGTCAATCAGGAAAAGGAAGTATTCCAGAGGATCATCCACAATGTATTGGTCACTTTGCTGCCTATGAGTTAACGAAAAAATTATTAAAGGATTCCGATTTATTGATAAGTATTGGTGTAAGATTTAGAGGGAATGAAACGGCGAACTGGAAAGTATCTGTTCCAACAGAACATATTGCCATTGATGCAGATTGGCAGGCTATTAATCGAAACTATGAAGCGACCAATGGGCTAGTAGGGGATGCCAAACAAATCCTTACTACAATCATTCAAGACTTATCCAAAATAGAAATAAAACCTGACCCGGCATATCTAGATGAAGTACAATCGGTTCGTCAAGAATTACGAGCAGCGTTACGAGCAACCCTAGGTCCTTACGAACAAATTCTAGATGGCATGCGAAAAGTATTGCCGCATGATTCTATATTAGTACGTGATGTAACCGTCCAGGCAAATGTGTGGGGAAGTCGATTATTTGAAATCTATGAACCTCGTACTTCAATTCATGCTTCTGGTGGAGGAATTGGCCAGGGATTACCTACAGCCATTGGCGCACAAATTGCGTTCACAGACCGTCAAGTAGTGTTGATGGCAGGTGATGGCGGATTTATGGTGAATGTAGGAGAAATGGCAACTGCTGCTCAAGAAAATTTACCATTAATCGTGGTATTATTCGATGATGCTGGCTATGGTGTACTCCGTAATATCCAAGATGCTGCATACGGACGTCAAGTTGCAGTCGATCTCTTAAGTCCTGATTTTGTACTATTAGGACAATCTATGGGATTTGATTCTACTAGAATCGGCTCTCCGGATGAATTTGTCACAGCACTTGAAAAAGCAGTTGATTCAAAGAAGCCAACTATTATTGTGGTTGATATGGAAGCTGTGGGACCTATGGCAAAGCCTTTTGGAGGACCTCCAGGCGCGGCAGATGCATTCAAACCGAGAAAGCTTTAAGGGGGGAAAAGAATGATTTCAACTTATCCATTTGTTTCAGGAAAGTACTTAATTGGCGGGAATTGGTATGAAGCAGAAAAGAAAGCTAACGTCATCAATCCAGCAAATATAGATGAAGTTGTCGGGGAAGTAGCTTTATGCTCCAAAGCAGATGTCGATCATGCGATTACGTCTGCCGAAAAGGCATACAAGACATGGTCCCGTAGTGATATTGAGGAACGAGCAAGCAGCATGCAATTAGCAGCTGAGGAAATAAAAGCACTAGTTGAAGAGAATGTAACCTTGCTAGTACGTGAGAATGGTAAAGTACTAGTGGAGGCAAAGAAAGATTTGCTGCGCTGTGTAGATATTATGCATCAAGCAGCAGATGAACTTCTTGAATGGTGGAAGCCACAAGTATTGCCAGGGAATCAAAAGGTGCAAATTCGAAAACGTTCCCGTGGTGTCACTGCTGTTATTTCACCCTGGAACTCGCCGATGATTTTAACTTTTAAGCGAGTGATTCCAGCTGTATTGACAGGAAACACTGTAGTGGTTAAGCCAGCAACAAATTGTCCTCTGACAATTATGTCATTTTTAAAGGTGGTAGCTTCCTATTTCCCAGCGGGAGTTATAAATGTCGTAACAGGCTCGGGTAGTGTAATTGGTGAGGCACTTTGTTCTGAGCCAAGAGTAAAGACGATTGCTTTCGTGGGCAGTACGGAAACGGGAAAAGAGATCATGCGTGCAGCTTCAGGTACTGTAAAGAACCTGTATATGGAACTGGGTGGAAATGATGCAGCCATTATTCTTGAAGATGCCAATCTTGATGAAGACAGTATTAAACGCCTTCGATTCGGTATACTTCGTGCTGCAGGCCAGGTATGCTCAGCTATAAAACGGATTTATGTACACGAATCAAGATTTGAAGAGGTCGTAGAAAAGCTAAAGAAGGAATTTCAAAGAATCAGGGTGGGTAACGGAATTCAACCCGATGTAGAAATGGGACCTTTAAATAATAAATCGCAATATGACTATGTTAAAGGGTTAATTAAACGTGCAGCAGATTCGGGTGCAACTATCATTTCAACTGGAATTCAGATAGACCCTGAATCATGGGATCAAGGTTACTTTATATCACCAACGATTATTACGGGTGCAAATCAAGATAGTGAAATTGTTCGTGCAGAACAATTTGGTCCTGTTATTCCTATTCTACCTTTCTCGAATATAGACGAAGCTGTTCAGCTCGCCAATGACAGTGAATTCGGCTTAAGAGCATCGGTTTGGACAGAGGATGAAAAACTGGCAATCCTATTAGCAGACCAATTAGAAGCAGGAGCTGTTTTTCATAATAATCATACCGTTTTCCAAGACCTTCATCTTGATTTCCCAGGTCTAAAAGAAAGTGGATTATCTCGTGAAACAAGGCACTGTGGGTTAGAGTATTTTGCAGATTCCTACGGGTTAGGCAACTGATAAGGAGGAACGTCAGATGAATATCGGCTTAATCGGCGGTGGAAACATTGGCAGATTCCTACTTCAAAGCATTAATACCAATAAACTCCTGGTAAATTCCAAAATTGTTGGCATTTATACCCGCAACCCAAAATCGGCTCAGCAGCTAGCAGCTGAATTTAATACTGAAGTATTTAATGATATTCAATCACTATTACAGTCTAATATAGATTTAGTTATTGAAGCTGCTACTGTCGAAGTGGTGAAAGAGTATGCTGGTCAGGTTCTAAGCAGTGGTAAGGATTTAATACTTAGCAGTGTTGGTGCTCTCAGTGATTTGAATTTTATTCAATCGCTGGAAGAAATCTGCAAGAAGAATGGAAAAAAAATATACCTCCCCTCCGGTGCAATTGGTGGATTAGATGTATTAAAAGCTGCGAAATCCAATGGTGAACTCTACAGTGTTTCGATTATTACAAGGAAGCCGCCCCAGGCTTTACCGGGTGCACCACTGGATATAGAGCAGGTTCTTTTTGAGGGTTCTGCTCGTGATGCAATTGAGCTATTCCCAAAAAACATCAATGTTTCAATCATTTTGTCACTTGCAGGATTAGGACCTGATAAAACCCGAGTAAAAATCATTTCTGATCCAGGTATTAAGAAAAATAGTCATAGTATCGAAGCATCAGGATCCTTTGGCAGATTATCTATAAAGGTTGAAAATGATCCTATGCCGAATAATCCCAAAACAAGTTATTTGGCTGCTCTTAGTGTATTGTCAACATTAAAAAACAAGGATGCTTTTATCCAAGTTGGCTAAATTATTTTGGAAAAACTTAATTTTTAACAAACAGGGGTAAATGTTATTATTTCTTTTTCCCCTGAATGAATGGCGTTAAAAAACTATATTTAGGGGGAAAGGCAATGTACAAAACGAACATAGATTTAGAAGAGATGTCTCAAAAAGAAGCCATTGAATACTTAAATGAAACTGTTAAACCTGAAACTGGAGCCATTCCTGCCTATCTTCTAGGTGATCAAAAGATATATGATTTAGAACACAAAAAAGTATTTTTAAAAACTTGGGTGTTCATTGGACATGAATCAGAAGTTCCAAACAAAAATGATTTCATCACAAGGGATTTGTCCGGCTATTCTGTCATTATTACTCGAGGTGCTGATAATCAAATCCGCGGGCTGTACAATATGTGTACACACCGGGGGATGAAGCTTTGTCGTGCAGATGCTGGCAATAAGTCATCATTTACTTGTCCTTACCACGGCTTTAATTTTAAAAACAATGGAGATTGTGTCGGTGTTCCATTACAAAAAGACATTTACGGTGCTGACTTAGATAAATCTCAGCTGGGTTTACACAAAATTAGAGTGGAGTCATACAAAGGACTATTATTTGGTACTTGGAATGATGAAGCAGAGTCTTTAGATGCTTTTTTAGGCGATTTTAAATGGTATATTGATATATTTGCAGGAAGAGCAGAAATGGAAGTCATGGGACCGCCGCAAAGATTTGTTATTCATTCCAATTGGAAAATCGGTGCAGATAACTTCGTAGGTGATTCCTATCATACTATGGTCACTCACGGTTCTATTGCCAAATTAGGAATGGTTCCAAGTGCAACTTATTCAAAAAAAGGCTATCAAATCCACACCACTAATGGGCATGGCTTAAACCTTGGCACACCGAATCCAGACTTTGCCTTCCCTGAAGAATTAAAGGATGAGTACAAAGCAAATCTAACAGAAGAACAATACGATGTTCTATCTAATCTTAAAAATATGATTGGAAATATCTTCCCTAATCTATCGTTTTTAATCTCTCATACAAAAATTAAAGGCCAGTTAATCTCTAATACCTCAATGCGAATTTGGAGACCAATAGCTGCGGACAAAATGGAAGTAATTACATGGTTTTTAGTCGAGAAAAATGCTCCAGAGGATTGGAAAAGACGATCACGAGAATCATTTATTCTAACATTTAGTCCTTCAGGTATTTTTGAACAGGATGACACAGAAGTATTTACAGATATTACAGCTGCTGCCTCTGGTACGATGCCATTAGTAAAACAGCTGACATTTAATTACACGATGGGCTTGCACCGTAAACCAGTATCAGAATTCATTGGCCCAGGTGTCGTTTATGATGATAAATTTACTGAAGCCAATCAAAGAAATTTTTATCGTTACTGGCTTGACTTAATGACTAAGTGAGATTGCTCTCACACTTTTCATTACCTTTATCAAAAAATATTAAAGGATTGAGGGAGAAGTTATGACAATTGAGAGGATGCTAGCGACCTATGAATTTGAACAATGGCTCTATCGTGAGGCTAAACTGATAGATGATATAGATTTTGACGGGTGGTTCAGTTTAATGCACCCAACATTAAAATATCAAATGCCGGTTCGTGTTAATAAAGAGGGTACGGAACGTCCCGATTATGCCTTAGATATGTTTGCATTTGATGATGACATTGAATTATTGAAAATTCGTGTGGATCGTCTAAAAACGGATTATGCATGGGCTGAAATTCCTCCTTCGCGGACTAGAAGATTAGTGAACAATGTGCGGCTGATAGATTATGTACCAAATGAAAAAGCAGTGGTCAACAGCTATTTGATGATTTACCGAAGTCGCAGCACCGATATTCATCACGATTTAATATCTGGGGAACGACAAGATGAATTTATTTATGAAAATGGTGAATGGAAATTATCGAAACGCTTTTTCATTGTCGACCAAACGACTATTAATACACGAAATCTAGCTATCTTTGTGTAATGGCAATAGTAGCAGGAAGGAGCAGTATTTATGGCTCAGTTAAGTGGTAAATCAGTTTATTTGACCGGTGGTGCCTCTGGTATTGGAAAGGCTGTAACAGAGGCTTTTATAAAAGAAGGGGCAGTGCTTACCGTTCTTGATAAATCATTAGAGGGACTGAATCAGCTAAAGCAGCAGTTTGGTGATTCTGTGCAATGTATCGAGGGAGATGTTACGAATTATCAAGCACACGCTGATGCAGTTCGAATGGCGGTGGAAGCATTTGGAAAGTTAGATGTTTTTGTTGCGAATGCTGGTGTGTTTGATGGGTTTGCTAAATTCCAAACCGTTACTCCCGAAGCAATGTCAAATGCATATGACATCCTGTTTGACATCAATGTAAAAGGATATTTCAATGGGGCAAAAGCGTCAGTGGAGGAATTGAAGAAAACAGGCGGAAATATGATTTTCACTGTGTCAGGTGCAGGGTTCTATCCTGATGGGGGTGGAGTCTGGTACACCGCCAGCAAACACGCACAAATTGGCTTAATGCGCCAGCTTGCGTTTGAGCTTGCTCCTGAAATAAGAGTGAATGCTGTTGCTCCGGGAGGAACGTTGACAGCCCTAAATGTCATTTCTCCGCTGAAGCCATTTGTTAAAATGGTAGATAACGTGACAAAAGAAAAAAGTATTAAATTACGAAACCCACTTCGGATTGCAATGTCCTCTGAAGACCATGTAGGAGCATACTTGCTGCTTGCTTCCGATAACGCAAGGGCTATTACTGGAGAAGTTATCTCTAGTGATGGCGGATTATCTGTCCGTGGACTAGGGTGAAAAAATAGAATTAGAGGTGCCCATTTTGACTGAATCGTTAACAGAAAAGAAGCCTTTGGCTGGAAATAATGATATCAATCAACTTGCCTTTGTTGTTCATGATATTGAGAAGACATCCGAATTATTTGCTAAACTTCTTGGAATTCCGAAACCGGCATGGTTTTTAACTGGTGATTGCGAGGTTTCCAAAGTGGTTTTTCGCGGCAAACCAACGAATTCTCGAAGTAAATTAGTATTTATGAATACACCAACCGTGCAATTTGAACTAATTGAACCAAACGAAGAACCTGGTACAATGCGTGAATTTTTAGATACAGTTGGAGAAGGTATCCATCATATTGCATTTGATGTGGATGCTATTAAGGAGAAACTTCCAATTTTTGAGGAAAATGGCTATCCTTTACTTCAAAGTGGTGAATTTACTTCAAGCGACGGCAGATATGTATATGTAGATACCATGAAGGATCATAAAACACTTGTAGAACTCCTTGAAAGTGCTGAACCACGAGATACAGAGCCAAGTAAAGAATTCTACGAACCCTTGCTCGGGACGAATAAGGTTGAGCAATTAGCGATTGTTGTAAAAGATCTCGATGCGGCAGCCGAGGCTTACTGTAAACTATTAGGTGTTGAAAAACCACAAGTTATTCAATCAGGCCCAAGCGAGCTTACTAATGTTGTTTTTGAAGGAGAGCCAACCGAAGGTGATTCTAAATATATGTTTATTAACACCCCGATGCTTCAAATTGAATTGATTGAGCCAGGTACATCTCCAAGCACTTGGAAAAAGCACCTTGAAACGCATGGAGAAGGTGTTCATCATATTTCGTTTGTAATAAAAAATATGGATGAAAAAATTAAGCTTCTAGAAGAAATGGGGTATCCCGTTATTCAAACGGGTAATTTCTATAATGGAAAAGGCAGATATGCTTATATGGATACCACCTCGGACTTTAAAGTAATCATTGAATTACTAGAACGATTTGATTCTTAAAAATGAGTGCTAGTCACCTCGGGTGCCTGGCACTCATTTTTTTGAGGTTTAATCTATCTATTCGCATCTGCCATTTTTTTAGAGTATAGTGGAATAATAAAGTAAAATTGATTTAGTTTCGGTGGAGGATTATATGCAAAGGGCACAAATACCAACTTATGAACGGATTGCAATCGACTTAGCGAATCGAATTTACGATGGTAAATTCAAAGTGGGTGAAAGGATTCACGGAAGATCAACATTGGCAAGTGAATATAAAGTTTCTCCTGAGACCGTAAGAAGAGCGATAAAGATATTAGAAGATGTCGAGATTGTTCAATCAACCAAAGGCAGTGGCATTGTAATTTCCTCTCGAGAAAATGCCTATAAATACATACATCGCTTTTCTAATTTGGCAAGCATCAAAGACCTCGAGAAAGAAATTAATTCCCTTATTACTGAGCGGGATAAATTAGATGAGCAGCTTTTTGATGCAGTAAGAAAAATCATGGATTATTCGACAAAGCTGCGACATACCAATCCACTAGCTCCCATTGAGGTAGAGGTACTTCCTGGTTGTGTTCATATCGAAAAGACAATTTCAGAAGTTAAATTTTGGCAAAATACAGGCGGTACTGTGATTGGGATGAAGAGAAAGGGAGAATTAATAATTTCTCCAGGGCCATACGCATTGATTCTAGAAGGAGACGTTCTTCTTATAATTGGGGATGATGAAACGTACGAGAGAGTGGTTCATTTTATGGAGGATTAAAAAAAGCCGGCAGCGCCGGCTTTCATTATTTAATTAATCCTTCCTCTTTTAAAAACTCTTTTGCTACTTGTGCTGGTGATTCCTTCAGGCTGTCAACTTTGTAATTAAGCTTTCGCATTTTATCATCTGTCAGTATACCAGCAAGCAAATTTAGTGTTTCTTCAAGCTCAGGATGTTCCTTTAATGTCTCTTCTTTGACAATGGGAACAGCATAGTAAGGAGGGAAGAAGTTTTTATCATCCTCTAATACCTTTAATCCAAATTCTTCTATTAATCCATCCGTCGAAAAGGCATCGATGACATCACTCTTATGATTATCAAGCGCTGTATAGCGCAATCCTCCGTCTATTGCTTTTACATCTTTAAAATTTAGATTGTAGGTCTTAGCAAGACCAATTAATCCATCTTCCCGATTTGGAAATTCAATAGTAGGACCCATAACCATGTCCTCACTTACCTTAGCAAGATCTGAGATAGTGTTTAAATTAAATTGTTCAGCGGTATCTGGACGTACTGCTAATGCATAAGTGTTATTGAATCCTAGTGGTTTTAACATGTCGATAGCAAACTGCTCTTTGAATTCTTTTTTTACATAGTCATAAACCTCATCAGGATCACTTTGTGGACTTTGATTGAGAATATTTACAAGGCCGGTCCCTGTATATTCGACATACATATCAACATCTCCATTTTTGATAGCACTAAAGGCTACCTGTGAGCCGCCGAGATTCATTTTTCTTTCTACTTCAATATCTGTCTTACTTTCAATTATATCAGCCAGCATATTCCCAAGAATCAATTGTTCACTGTAATTCTTAGAACCTACGACAATTTTATCTGCAGCATTCGCCTTTGAATAAACGGTAAGTGCGCCAGCAGCAACTATGATGATACTAGCAATTGCAATTACGATACGCTTTACTTTGACACTACTTTTAGATGCTGATTTTCGTTTAGTACTATAGGAAAATTTCGTTTCAAGTTTACCAACAACAAAGTCGATTAAAAGGGCTAGGATACAGGCTGGAATTGCACCTGCAAGAATCATGTAATTATCAACGGTCTGTACACCAGAGAATACGAGGTAACCAAGTCCTCCTGCACCAACGAAAGCTGCGATGGTCATTAATCCGACTGCTGTTACCGCAGAAATTCTGATACCCGCCATAATCATCGGAAAAGCTAACGGCAGCTGAACCTTTTTCATTGTTTGACTCTTGGTCAGACCGATACCTTTGGCGGCTTCCAGAATGTCTGGATCTATATTTGTTAATCCTGTATAGGTGTTCTTTACGATTGGAAGAAGGGAATAAAGGACAACCATTACTATCGCAGGTGCACTGCCGATACCAATGAAAGGAATTAAGAATCCGAGTAAGGCCAAGCTGGGTATTGCCTGTATGACGTTCGTTGTTCCTATAATTGGCTTTGACAGCTTTGGCTGTCGTGAAATTAATATGCCTAATGGAATCCCGATAATAACCGCAACTAGGACGGAAATAATACTTAAATAAATATGTTGACCTAGTAAATTTATTATCTGTTCGTAGTTTGTACTTAAATAATTATAAAAATCACCCATTAAAAGGCCACCTCCAAATCAATTAGTTGGCTGCTTAAAGCCGATAGAATACTGCTTCTCGTGATGAGACCGGTTAATTGCTTTGAATGATTGATAACTGGCACATAGCCAATTTTATGTTCATTCATCGTTGCTAAAATGGAAATTAAGTTACTATCCTCCGTTACAGCTAATACATTTTTCTCCATAACACTATCAATCTCAGAATTTCGATTTAATAGTTGAATTCCCTTTAAAGTCACCAATCCTATTAATATATTATTTTTGTCCGTCACCATTAAGCTGTCGACCTTATTGGATTTCATTATCTCAATAGCCTGTAATACAGTTCGCTTAGTAGTAATTTTTACAGGATTAGGAATCATAATATCCTCAGCCATTAATAATTCTGGGTTATTCCAAACTCTTCTCTTTCCTATAAATCCTTCGACAAATTCATTGGCTGGGTTCTTGAGAATATTTTCAGGGGTGTCAAACTGGAGTATATTGCCGTCTTTTAAAATACAAATTTTGTCGGCTATTTTTATTGCTTCGTCCATATCATGGGTGACAAAAATGATGGTTTTGTTAAGTTCCTTTTGCATTTGAACGAGTTCATCCTGCAGCGAGTTTCTGGTTACAGGATCCAAGGCACTAAAGGGCTCATCCATTAAGATAATATCTGAATCCGTTGAAAAGGCTCTTGCTACTCCGACTCTTTGCTGCTGTCCGCCACTTAATTCCTTTGGAAAACGGTCTAAGAATTCGCTAGGATTTAATCCGACTACATGGAGAAGTTCCTCTGTTTTCTCAGCAATTTTAGTTGGTTCTTCACCTTTAAGTTTAGGGATTAATTCCAAGTTCTCTCTAATCGACATATGAGGGAAGAGTCCTGTATTTTGAATGACGTAGCCAATATTTCTTCTTAACTCGATGGCATCCATGTTGGAAATATCCTTACCGTTCACAAAAATCTTTCCTGCTGATGGCTGAATTAATTTATTTATCATTTTTAGTAATGTAGTTTTTCCACAGCCACTGGGTCCAATAAAAACAACTAGTTGACCTGCTTCGATATCAATTGAGAAGGGTTTTATAATCGATTTATTTCTATATTTTTTTTCAATATCTTTAAACTCTATCAAATTCATTCCTCCTAAAAAAATCACTTTAGTAAATATCAACAACTTAATTTTAACATAAAGGTTGGTGGTTTGTCGAATCAAGCACTTTTTTGTAGGTCACTTTTATAAAAGATTATAGAGCAAAAGATTTTTCAGAATATAAAGAAAAGTGTTAAGATGGAGTAAAAAAGGAAGTAAATTGAAAAGGGGGAAAGTAAATTGGTTTATATAAGAGAAAGGCTTAGTATTAAATTTCTCCTCTTCCTTGGGTTGGCATTCGTCTTAACACAAGTTCCGATAATAGGTGATTATTTTCGAATTATTAATACGGTGATTCATGAATCTGGACACGCATTTATTGCACTGTTTGGTGGTAATGTTGAAACTATTTCATTGTTTATGAATGCAGATGGAGTTACACACGGCACACAATCAATATGGATTATTGACTTTTTTACTTGTGCAGCAGGTTATTTGATTTCTTCGTTCATGGCATATGTTTCGTTTTGGTTAATCAAAAAAAATAAACATACATTTTTCATCGATTTGCTATTAGGATTAATACTAATAAATTTTATTTTATGGGTCCGAAATCCCTATGGTTTATTCTGGCTTGCATCCTTTGGTATTTTATTTCTTGCTTTGCTTATTAAAGGAAGCAAAAAAGTAATGCATAACCTTGTGTTGTTAATTGCCTCTGTCATTTTAGTAGAATCAGTGAGTACCGCATATGATATTTTCATCATTAGTTTAATACAGCCCCACGCTGCCGGGGATGCGACAAACTTATCTCAATTAACAGCCTTTATACCAGCTCAAGGATGGGGGATATTCTTCTTTGCTCAATCACTTTTCTTCATTTTTCTTGGATTCAAAAAAGGCTTGTTCAGTATAGGAGAAGTAGAAATACAGCCTAAATATCAGTTAGAAGGAACAAAAGACTACTATTAAAAAAGTTAATATTTATAAAAAGTGGAACATATGATTGATTAATGTGGATTTTCAACAGATAATGGAGGGATTAAATGGATATTCTTGATGCCATTAAAAGCCGGCGAACAATTAAAAAATTCAAATCAGATGCTGTTGAGCTAGATTTGATATACTCTTGGTTAGAGGCTGCAACAATGGCTCCTAATCATCGAATGACTGAACCCTGGGAAGTATATTTTATCGGTACTGATACGAGGGCAAAACTTAAACATAAGAGTGATTTTGGTAATGCTCCTGTTCTGATGGCTGTAGTTTCAAAACATGGTGCAACGGCGGTTGAAAAAGAGGAAAACGCCTTAGCGACAGCTTGTTTTGTTCAAAACTTTAATTTAGCTGCATGGTCCCAAGGGGTGGGTACATTCTGGTCGTCTATTGGAACTTCAGCAAAAAACCGGGAAATCCTAGAGGTCCCTGAAAACTATAATCTAATTGGTGTATTGGGAGTTGGTTATCCCGAAGTAACTCCAGAAGCTAAACCTAGAACATCCATCAAGAATAAAATTAAAAGTTTACCTTAATAAGAAGAGACAACCTCAAAAATGCGGTTGTCTCTTTTTTTATAAAGCTAATTTAAGTTCATTGCATTTTGATACTCTGCTGTAAGATTATCCATGATTTGCTGGACAGGAAGGATCTCCTTGATTTCATCTACTCTGGCACCTGCAAACACAAGTCCATTTTCCACATCGCCTCCAACAGATACTAGAAGGGAATCTAGTGTACAGAAGCGATAAGAGCAATTTTTTAAACAATCATGGCATTTGGCAATTTTTAATTTGTCTGGTCCACTAATTAATTTGGAAAAGTTATTCGCAATGACTCTGCCGTGTAAGCCAACCGTTGTTTTAACTAACAAAGTATCCTCTTTACGTGCATCAACATATTTCTGTTTAAATGCGAGCGGAGCGTCACATTCTTCACTTGCTACAAATCGGGTGCCCATCTGAACCCCAGATGCTCCCATTGATAGGGCTTTGGCGATATCTTCACCAGTCATAATACCACCAGCTGCAAGTACAGGAATCGATACGGCTTCCACTACTTCTGGCAGTATGTCAAACATCGGTCTATCAGTTCCAAGATGTCCGCCAGCTTCAAAGCCTTCCACCACTACCGCTGCAGCGCCGAGCCTTTCTGAAATTCTTGCTAATTTGGCTGAAGAAACAATGGAAATAACGGGTATGCCAGCCTGTCTGCCCCATGCATACATATCCCTTGAAATTCCTGCCCCTGAAATAATAAAATCAACCTTTTCCTCGAGAGCAGCTTTCATTTTTTCTGCAAAATCATTCATTGCAAACAAGACATTTACGCCGATATAGCCTGCATCTTTTACAAGACTTTTTGCTTTTCTAATATGTTCACGCATTTCATCCGTTGTAATACCAGTGCCTGAGATAATTCCAACTCCGCCAGCATTTGCAACCGCAGAAGCCAGTTTGCTTAATGAAATACCAACACCCATTCCTCCTTGGAAAACTGGAACCTTTGGCATGATATGAGCAATTTTTAATTGTGGAAAATTCAATTTATAACCCCGTTTCATTGTTTAAGAATTTTGAACTTACTCTGAATACTACCATGGATCATATTTTGTGTATGTGATTTTTATCATCAGGTCCTAAAAGTTGGTGATAGAATATATTACCAATAGTCAAATATGCATAGGACATTACGATTATTATTTTGAAATTGTAAATTTATCGACATAGAAAGTAACCTATATTCAATCTCTCTGTAATATTACTAAGGTAAGATAGTGTATAATATACATCTTAATATTTTGTTGAAATATCTTTTTAGTTTGGAGGGATAGGATGGCTTCGACTACAAATAGAAGTAAGTATTTTGATAATGCAAAATTCATATTAATCTTTCTTGTTGTTTTTGGACATATGATTAGCCCTTATAAGGATCAAGATAAGGTGTTATTTACTTTATATACCGTGATTTTTCTGTTTCATATGCCAGCATTTATTTTGATATCCGGATATTTTGCTAAAGATTTTAGAAAAAAAGGGTATTTACTTAAATCTGTTCAAAAAATTTTAATTCCCTATTTTATTTTTCAGATTATCTATTCAGTTTTTTATTTTTTAGTGGGGAAGGAAAAAACGCTTGAATTTGATTTATTTCAGCCGCATTGGTCTTTGTGGTTTTTACTAAGTTTATTTTTCTGGAATTTATTGCTGTATGTATTTGCGAGATTAAAATGGGCTGGTTTGTTGGTTGCGGTTATTTTAGGAGTAGCTATTGGCTATTTTGAGCATGCAGGAAGCTTTATGAGTATTTCTCGGACATTTGTTTTCTTTCCATACTTTCTGTTAGGTTTCTTATTAAAAGGCGACCATTTAAAACGAATCATTGGGGCGAAGTATGCTGTTCCAGCAGGAGTAGTAATAATCTTTACTACTTTTTTATTTTTTGGATTTAGTTTTCCTGAAAATGCTGTACCATGGCTGTTAGGGGACACCTCTTATGAGAACATGGGCGGGATGCTGCCTACGGATGGACTATTGCGAGGAATACAATATATTTTAACTTTAATTGTAGTTTTTGGTTTCTTGCCATTAATCCCATCGAATCAGTACCGAATAACGAAAATAGGCGAAAGAACATTATATGTTTACTTATTCCATGGGTTTATCATTAAGGCAATTCAATCTATTTTACCGGATGCCATTTCAGAAAATTATTTATTTTTAATTGCTTTCTCCTTTGTGGTTTGTCTGGTGCTTGGCAGTTATATGATAAAAAAATATACCCGGCCAATTGTTGAGTTGAAAATATAAATGCCGAATGTGGTTTAACACATTCGGCTCTTTTTTTTGGCTAGCATAAGCGCCAAGGTGCTTATCCTTTTCTAGTTACCCTAAAAACCCAAATAATGAACTAACAAAATTCTTCTTTTTTCTATTTAGCTTTCCTTGTTCGAATACGAGAGGTTTTTCAGGAGGTGTGGTTATCTTACTCTCATAAAGCTGTGATTGCAGGGATTCCACTTTTTTAGTTAAGTCTAGGACTTGACTCTGTAAATCTTCTATTTCCCGGCGGTGCTGCAGAAGCTGATAGGAGGCTACAGAGTCTGCTTTAGAATTTACCTTTGCTTCTAATTCGCTAACAATCGTATACAATCTTTCTAGTTCCGCGTTTGTCTCAGGAGCTCCTTTTACAGTTCCTTTCCGAATTTTCTTCTCTTGAACGGGTGCTATTTCTTGAAGTAAGGTCCCATTTTGTATTTGTGTTTGAATGTTTTTTAGAAGATCAATATCCTCATTATTAAAATGATAGTGTCCCCGTTCATTACGCTCCATTGGCAGTTCGAGCTGTTTTACCCATCGTTGAATGGTACTTGCTGACACCCCTAACAATTTTGCTACTTCGCTCGTGTTCATAATGGTTCCCTCCACTTGAAAAATTTGACCCTAGCAACAAGTGTCGTGACGTTTTACTCCCAGAACTTCCACCATTTCTTTTCTCGTGTAGCAGCTACATCACGGAAGCTTATTAATAAATCCTGAAAAGCAGCTTCTCTTTGCGTGATTTCATGTAGGAATTGATCACGTTCTATCATGCGATTTTCACGGTCCTTTTCGATAACTTCCGATAAACTATTGATTTCTGTGTTTGTAAGATCAACGTAGTGAGCAAGTTCCTCTGTAGATTCAGATAATTGCTTTGATAATGTATAAATTTCTTCTGAAGTTTCCTGTGAGGCATTAACAATACTTTTTGATAAATAATGAAGTCTTTCAGTCGTCTGTTCTGCTGTCTTTTCAATGTGTTCCGAAAGTTCCTCAATTTCTGCTTTTGTATTCGCTGACGATTTATAAATGGAATCAGAAATGGACTTCACTGTATAGAAGGTACCTTTTGAAATCTCCTTTTTTACCTCTTCAACGACCTCTTTACGGAGGATACTTCGAATTTCATCCTTTACCTCACTTAAGAAGTTTTGTTTATAATTATCCATCGCATCGAAGAATTGATCTGTATCCTTAATGGCAATCTCCTCATTGGTTACTTCTGGAATTGCTTCTGAAACAATTGGCAAGGAGGAGGTGGGAGGTTCAGAAATCTCACTTTCTACCGGTTCATCCTTTGTTCGTAAGTTTTGTAGGATCATCTCCGTACTTAATTTGTTTTCGTACATTTGTTTAATATCTAAGAGTAAATCGAGTTCTACCTCCGAATAAATTCTTGCACCTTGTCTGGTCCTGGGAATATCAAGATATTCCTCAAGTTCCTTTTCCCATTTTCTTAAAATAGCTGGCTTAACATTTATTTTTTTGGAAACTTCCTTTAACGTGAAAGTTCTCATAGTTTTCAAATCCCTTCTATCCAATTTACGGTAAAACATCTATAGATAGTAAATTCTATAAGGTGCACCCCATTTTCCTGCAGGTTGACAAAAGCTATCAAAACAAGACGTATATCACGAAATAGCAACAAATTCATGCAAAAAAAGCTGTGCAATATGCACAGCTTTCGTTTACTTAATAATCCCCAATGTTTTTAAACCATTAAAGATACCTGAATCTGTTACGGAGGTGGTTTTATGTTTAGCATATTGAAAGAGGTCTGGATGGCCATTTCCCATAGCAAAACCTTCACCAACACTCAGGAGCATTTCTTTGTCATTCATCCCATCACCGAATGCAATTGCGTTTTCCTTCTTTATGCCGAGATGCTTTAGGACATATTGAACGCCAATGCCTTTATTGACCTGATCTCTAATCACGTCATAACAATGAAGCATACCTTCAAGGTTTACTTGTGATAAGTGGACTTGATCATCATTTTTATATAATGCAACATCTTTTGATTCTAAATTGATCAAGGTCATTCCGAGTACTTCATAATTCTTTGAGGGTGAATAGGAGTCGTTTTTATGTAAATGAAACTTTTCAATGAATTCTTTCACACAATCTGTTTCTAAATCAGTGAATATATTTTGGTCCTTCGTATATAAGACAAGTTCATGTTGATTTTTACTTGCTACATCAATAAATTGTTTGACACTCTCCGTGTTCATTGGCTCTTGAAACAGGTCTTTACCCTGATAAATAGCAAACGCACCATTGTATCCAATGAGGGAATGGACATTTAACTCTTTCGCGAGTTCCCTGATTTCGTGTAAAGGTCTGCCGGTTGCTAAAAAAACTTCTATTCCTTTTTCTTGAACCTGACGAATTGAATGGATGGTAGTATCCTCGATGGTATCATCCGGCTTAATGATGGTTCCATCAATATCTAAAAATAATACCTTATAATCAGCCATTAAATCTCTCCTAAAATAGATATGTTCTTTCAGTTTATCATGGTTATTTACAAGATAAAACATACAGATTGAGGAATACTAGGTAAAACGAACATTGATAAAAAAGGGGAGACTATACTGTATGTTAAGACTAGTAGTTATTATCTTTCTACTTTGCTTGCCTGAACAGGTCTTTGCACAGCAAAAGGTACCTATTTTAGTTTATCATTCAATCGATAATTATTCCGGTCATGGGTCTAAGGAGTTATTTGTAACTCCGGAGAATTTTGAAAAGCAAATGACCTATTTGAAAAATCAGGGATATCAGTTAGTAACATTTGAACGGTGGCATGAACTTAGTAAAATCAAGAAACCTATTTTTATTACCTTTGATGATGGATATAAAAATAATCGTAACGCTTTTGAAATTCTTCAGAGGTTAAAAGATGATACATTTAAGCCAACAGCAACCTTTTTTGTAATATCGGATTTTGTCGGTAACATGAATCGGTTAAATCAATCAGAATTAAGAATGATGTCGGACTCTGGTATGATTTCTGTTCAGTCGCATACAGCTACACATCCAGATCTGACAAAGTCTGAAAATCTCTATTATGAATTAAAAGGTTCAAAGGAGAAAATAGAAAAGATAACAGGGGAACCTGTTATTGCCTTAGCTTACCCATATGGAAGTTTTAATGAACGTACAGCTTCAGAAACGAAAAAGTATTATTCAGTTGGATTGACAACAACACCAGAAATTTATTCAAAAAAGGGTATCAAAAACGAGGATTTTTACCTGCCACGTCTTTATGTTAAGTATTCAACCAATTTAGAGGATTTTGCAAAATTAATTATAAAATAAAAATGGAACAAAGTTTTCAAATATCGATGATTCATGAGCAAACACTAGAAAAATCATTGTTTTCATTTGAATTTGGAGATTAGGCAGTTAATTTAGGCAAATATCACTCTTTACAAGTAATCAGGTTGAGGATAAAATTAGCGTCATAATCAACAAGAAATTAAATATTTCGGCCAAAACCCATCATTTTTGGGTACGGAGGAACCAAATTACTGGGGTTAATTCTACAATTTGTAGAAGGGATGAGAAACTCTTTCGCCATCCTACCCGTCAGCTAACTTCGTCGGCTAAAGCGAAGGAGGTCATGGACCGCCAAGTACAGGGGGCTTTTTTTGTTTTCATAAACACTTTAAGCAGCTTGACTTACTGTTGGTCTTTTATTTATGCCTATTTTAGGGAACAGGTGAAGAAAATGACATTCAAAGATTATTTAACAAAGCTAAAGATTGGTTTGCCAAAAACAATGGTCCATTTGGATAAAAAGGTATATGAAGCCGGAAGTGTTATTAACGGTACCATTGAGATAACAGGTGGACTGTTAAAAAATAAAATAAAAAGATATGATATCGATCTAGTAGGGATTGATTCCCAGGCATTTGTGGAAGAAATAGTAAATAGTCATTCCGTTTTCTGTTCTCTTGAGTGTAGTCCAAACCAGACTGGAAAAATTTCGTTCTTAATCAATGTACCTGACGATATTAAAAAAAATCAAAACTCCTTAAATTATTCTTTAAATATTAATATTGATTTAGGAAATGCAAACAATATTACGCAAAATGTCCCAATTATGATAGATGCCGTTTCATAGTATGTATCTATTAAACTAGTTATTTCTTGTAAATCGGAATATTATCCTATTTAATGATATAGCTTTGTAAACTACTAGAAATTAGGCTGTAAACAATAACCGTTATAATGAAGGTAACAGTAGACTTTATTAGGGCGGGTGCAATGATGGAAGACACAATGGTTAAATCTTATTTACAGAAATCACTAGAAGAGTGGAAGGATGATATTTCAATAGTCCTAACTGAAATTGATAAAGAATATGAAGAAGTGGCACAAGAATTAAAGGTATACTCATACAAATACGGAATTACCAAGCAGGTTATTCAATCAACTGTCAACGAAGAGATAATTGAAAGTATCCGCCAAAGGTATCATAAACCGTTTGAAGAAAGTTATAACCAATTAAAAGAGTATATAAAAGATTTGGAAGAAAAGCAGCGAGTTTTTCACATGTTTGTTCAGAAGATTGATGAAGTGAATCGCAAGGAATCATCAAAAAATACAAACTAATAAAGAAGGTAAAAGTCTGGTCCATTCGGATCAGGCTTTTTTTATCATAATTTGGGAAATGTCGGCAAGAGAAAAGCGGGTTGCATATAGTAATTAGCAGGATTCATTGGAGAGGAGCCGAAGTATGATTACTGCAAGGATTGGGAGTAAATGGTATACAATGCCAGATAATCTTGAGACGTATTTTCATAAATATAGGTCTCAAGTTATCGGTATTAACCATGAGTTTGACTCCCCATACGGAAGAAAACCGATTATTTATGCAGATTGGACGGCAAGTGGAAGGTTATTTAGACCAATTGAACAAAAAATCACAGAGGTGTTTGGGCCATTTATGGCAAATACGCATACGGAATCCAATATTACGAGTCTGATGATGACTGGAATTTATAATCAATCAAGAAAGATCATAAAAGAACATGTTAATGCTAATGAGTATGATGCGGTCATTCTTGATGGATTTGGGATGACATCTGTGATGAATAAATTACAAAGAATAATGGGAATTAGGGTCCCGGAACAATGGAAGGACAGGATTACACTTTCAGAGAGGAATAAACCGATTGTTTTCCTGACACATATGGAGCATCATTCCAACCAAACCTCTTGGCTGGAGACATTAGCAGATGTTGAGATTATAAAACCTGACTCAGAAGGACTAGTAGATATAAATCATCTAGAACAACTTCTGTCACAGTACCGTGACCGAGCAATTAAGATTGGATCCTTTACGGCATGCTCGAATGTAACGGGAATACAGACACCGTATCATAGGCTGGCCAAAATCATGCATCAGCACGGAGGTCTATGCTTTGTTGACTTTGCAGCCTCAGCACCTTATGTGAAGATTAATATGCACCCAGAAGACCCTATGGAAAAACTCGACGCCATTCTCTTTTCTCCACATAAATTTTTAGGTGGACCCGGTACGAGCGGTGTCTTGGTTTTTGATAAAAGAATTTATACAAATAAGGTGCCAGATCATCCAGGAGGGGGGACGGTGACAT
This sequence comes from Neobacillus niacini, assembly GCF_023715415.1. GTDB lineage: Bacteria > Bacillota > Bacilli > Bacillales > Cytobacillaceae > Neobacillus > Neobacillus niacini_C. The sequence goes on along the minus strand of NZ_JAMBOB010000006.1, from coordinate 46,810 downwards.
GGACAAATCCTTGGGGTGGTCACCAATATATTAAAGACATTGAGCATCGTGAGGATGGAGGAACACCAGGAATCCTTCAGGCGATCCGGGCAGCTTTGTGTATTAAATTAAAGGAACAAATGGGAATAGAACAAATCTTAGCGAGAGAGAAAGAACAGTTAGAGCTGCTTTTATCTGGATTAGCGAATATTCCTAATCTGCATGTATTAGAGAGTCATCAACGCAATCGAATCGGAATTGTTTCATTTACCATAACAGACATTCATTACAACCTTATTGTCCGTTTGCTAAATGATCGATTTGGTTTTCAAGTCCGCGGAGGCTGCTCATGTGCAGGAACATATGGTCATTATTTATTGGAAATCGACAAGAATAATTCAAAGAAAATCGTTGAAAAAATTAATCAGGGGGATCTATCTACTAAACCAGGTTGGATCCGGTTTTCCCTGCATCCCATTATGACCAATGCTGAAATTATTTTATTTGTAAAAGCCATGAAAGAAATAACCAAGAACATTAACGAGTGGAAAATGGATTATGTATATGATCCAGTCAGTAATGATTATTTCTATAATCAACATGTCCGAAGGGATATGTCACCTCTTTTTGACCTAACTGGTCTTTGACACCTTTGTTATAGGCAACGGTTATGATACTCCAACATATGTTATAAGAAAAAAGGTGGGATATCATGATTCATATTGTGAAGCGGGGTGATACCCTTTACCAAATCTCTTTGGATTATCGGGTAAGCCTCGCAAGTCTTTATGCAGCCAATCCAGGGGTCAATCACCAGCAATTATATGTAGGACAAAAAATTCAAATCCCTGGTCTGCCAGATCCAAATACCATTCCCTATTCGATACAAATTTCGGTTGGGAAAAGAAGACTTTCATTATACCGGAATGGAAAGCTTGAAAAAATCTACCCGATTGCAGTAGGAAAAATGCTCACAGCTACTCCGACTGGAGAATTTGTGATTGTGAATCGACAGATGAATCCAGGTGGACCTTTTGGGGTATTGTGGTTATCGTTATCAAAGCAGGGGTATGGTATTCATGGCACCAATAATCCGAGTTCGATAGGTAAAGCAGTTTCTCATGGTTGCGTTCGAATGCATAATCGCGATGTTCTTCAGCTTGCCGAAAAGGTCCCAAACGGCACAAGGGTCGTTATCAGGCCAACTTAATACATGTATAAGGGTCGATGGTCGGCCCTCTTTTTTCTTTTAAGAAAGTGAAGCCATTATGTTTATATTGAACTGTAGGATAGAAAGATATTTATTAATGATAGAAATCCAGACAAACAAGGATTTTGTTTGAACATGTAAAGTAAAAAGCCGAATTAACTCAATAAAAAGTCTCACCCCCATAGAAGGGAGGTGAGATTTTTTCGTTTATTTGTAGATTACAATCGAACCAACTGATTTGTCTTTTGCTTGTCCATTTACACGTACCTTAAGACCAAAGTTACCAATGCTGCGTCCAGCATCTGGCATGAAAGAATTATCAAAAGAGTTGCTGTCATTAAATAGGGAAACCGCAGGTTGGCTTGGACCAAACAATGTTTGAAGACCTGGATAGTCTAGATTTAATCCAGAAGTTGGATTTAAACCAAATGCTGCATCTGCAATATGATAGCGAGTAGATGCTTGAACTGGTAATGCGCCGTTTGCAAAGCTCCATTGTAAGTCGGTATTTGGATGAGCATCTACAACCCCTACAAAGCCTTCACCAGGGTGTTCTCCTGTCCAGTTATCAGTAAAGCTGTCATCAACATACCAAACAACTAACCCACCATCATAACTCATTAGGGATTTACCACGCGCAATATGAGCAAGACCTTCATCGACACCATTATGGTTACGCCATTCAAGGAGATAGTAATGATCTGTTAGTTTATTTCCATCCATCTTTGTAAAACCATTTATAGTAAATGGAGATGTGACAGTTTCCCCGCCATCGTCTACTAGAGTTTGTCCATCAGCAACCACTTTGATATTATCAGCAAAGAAGCCAATGAAAGAGGTACCCCAGTCAGTTGCATATCGAAGTCGAAGCTTAATTTTCTGATTTTTATACTCTGATAAATCAAAGGATTGTGCTTGCCATCCGTTAGAATTACCAGTGAATCCCGGCATAGAAGTTAAAATCGTTGGATAACCCTCTGGAACAACATCCGAACGGGTATTTCCATTTCCTAGTGAATTCCAAGTTGCACCGTCATCAGTTGATACTTGAACGAAGGCGAAATCCCATTGTGGTTCAATATCATACCAAGCATCAAAAGTAAGTGTAGCAGAAGTTTTGCCTGTTAAATCAACATCAGTTACCATATTTGTATCCGTTTCATCTGCTTGTCCACCCCAATATTCGATGCTGCCCGAAGCAGGAGTGTTTACTGGTGTTTTCTTTTGTGGCAAGTTTACTTTTGCCGCAATTGGATTTTTACCATTTGGTGAGTTTGCTTGATCTAGTAAAACTTGTGTTCCTTTTGTAGATACTTCATTCCAATCTAATTCAACCGTGTCATTTGTCCAGTTTCCACCTAGATAGGATTGGAAATATGATTTTGCCAATGGAGAAAATCCAGTTGGTTCTGTACCGCCAATTTTACCTGCCCATGAACCACTTGCCATGATTGACCAGTAAGCAACTGCTTCACCAGTGCCAGAGTACACGGTATCATATTCATCAGGGTAACCTAAATCATGACCGTATTCATGTGCAAATACACCCGTTGCACCGTCTTCTGGCATCATTGTGTAATCGTAAAATCCTGGTTTTCCTACCCCTAAGCCATCATTATCAACAAATTTTGCTGAACGGTGTGACCAGATGGCATCATTTCCTAATGAACCTCCACCAGCTTCTTGACCAACACCAGAGTGGATAATCATTAAGTGGTCGACTAAACCATCGGGTTCATTAATATTTCCATCTCCATCTAAATCATGAACATCTTCATTGTCATATTGTTCTACTGGAACCCCAGCAGCTAATGCAGCTGCGTAAGCATCAATTACTAACTGCTTTGATCCACCTGGAGTAACATTATCATGACCACCGGTTGCTCTATCAGCACCATAAAACTTAGCAGTTCCAGGAACCTTTAGCCAACCATAGGCTTTACCATCAACTGAGTAAGTTCCGCCTGATTGCTCTTCGTAAAATTGTTTCATTGAGACAAAATCTTCACCGTTTGGACCTTCTACACCATCTTCACCAAAAATCATATCTTCATAGTGTCCTAATGGATAATCTGGATAATAGTTATCCGTTTCAGTAGGCTTAATGTTATTATGAGCAAAGTCAGAATATTCTACAGCTAGCACAAGAACTTTGTCTTCTCTAGCTTCACCAGTGTAATCAGATTCCTGAACTGGGTCTGGATTACCTTTTAGGTGTCCGTTTTTCTTTCCAGTTCCATTTAATAAACCATTGTTAAATTCTTTAAAGTTATTTTGCTTTTCTGCTTCAGCTTTTTTTACTTTTGCCGCTAATGGATCTGATTCCTTAACTTTGGATTGCTTACCTTTTAACTCAAGGTAGTTTTTTAGGAACTTTTGCTTAACTTCTTCAGAAGCATTTTTTGAAAGCAGCCCTTGTTTAATGAATGATTCTATTAATCTTTCTTCATTTACAATTGCTAAATCTAGTGAGCTGTTTGACGAAAAAGAAGAAGCTTCCGCTTTATGTATAAGTCCCACTTCCTTAGAAGAAGCATCGATACTTGGAAATCCTGCAAATAAAGTACCAGCAAGCATAACAGAAGAAAGACTAGTTTTTATAAACTTATTCAAATGTATTCCCCATTTCAGTGTTTTTCGGCCGTATTAATATAATATTTTGAAAATTAGGACAAAACAATAGGGAAATTTCCCCTAATTTTAGGCACTTTAATTAGTATTTAGGTCTAATTGCATGGGGTTTCGACAAAAAACTTGGTTATTTTGTCTAAACTAGCAAATTATCAAGAAAAATAAATGTATTATTAAAATAATAATAAAGTATTTTACAGTAGTAATTAGATGTGCTTTACTTGAAAGTCATTTGAACACCAAAGAAGAAGTAATAACTAGGAGTATGGGGAACAATTTTTTTATTTAGCAAGGAAAAACAATACTGTAAAATCTTATTAATTATATGAAAATATCATGGTTAATTAACTATTATATCGATATATTAAAAATTGACTGCAAATATTCTCAGAAAATGCTACAATCGACTAAAAAGTAGGAATACTTCAACAAATACATACAAATTGAGGAATTGAAAAAAAATTAAAAGCTCTCTTACCGGAGAGCTTTTTTCAATGTTGTAGACGAAATGTTGGAATGAAACGGGTAGAAATTCAAATACTACCAATAATACTGCTTAATGAAATGGGAAATGTGTATGAAGAAACCAAAACAAAATAAAATACCCTTTATTATCTTGTTCCTTATCCACTCCACTCTTCTTGGTGTTTCTTTTTATAAATCTAAAAGTAAAAAGCACTTATTTACTCTTTTAATGTCAAATATCGGTTTTGCTTATTTACTGGAGTTTTTTGTATTAAATCTTTTTAAAGCTTATAAGTATAAACCAAAAGTGATGAAAAGTAACTTTTTTGATAATATTTTTGGTGCTATATTATCACAGGCAATTTTTGTCCCATTTACTGCTGTATTCTTAACTGTTTTCAAATTAGGGTGGGTATGGAAACTGCTTGGTGGTGTTTATTTTACACTAGTGGAGATTTTGTTTTTGCGGTTAAAAGTATATAAACATTATTGGTGGAAAACCGTCTACACCTTAATTTTGATTCCTATATACTTTAACATCAGTGATTGGTGGAATCTATTTTTAAGTAAGAAGAATCCAATCATTCGCTTTATTTCACTGTTTTTAATGATCATGGTAACAGAAGCCAATTTATTATTTGTCTTTGCGGCAACACGTAAGATTCGTTTCGGATTTGGCAAGTATCATTCATGGACAGAGCATTTTATTATCGTCCCATTTTATGCAATTTCCCTTGCTCTTTTTTCAACTATGTCCTTCTTGAAAGAGAATAATTGGAATTCAAAAATAAGGGTTTTGGTAATGAGCGTTGGGTTAGATTGGTTTTTTAAAATATTTAAGCTTTCAAAGGGGAAATTTCATGGTATAAACTATTTTTCTATACGTATTTTAGTGATATTACTATATGGGAAATTTAGAGATTGGGTTTATGTAGGGAGTAAAACTGATAATATACAGGATTTTGAGGTTGAAAAGGGAAACAAAATAGTGACAAATCAGGAATAGACATAAAAAAAACGCCTTCTGGGCGCAGGATTTATATTGAAATCACTAGGTAATCATGATAAAATAAATTTTGGTTTTGGATTTTATTTTCAATAGAATAAAAATTACCTAATAATATATTAGCACATCAAGTGTGTGGATGTCAAATATATAAGGGAACAAAATTTGTCTGGAGAGTGGTCAAATGAGCGGAACCCTGAATACGGACTTGCAAATGGAGCAGGAACGAGTAAGTTCAGTAATTAAGGAAATTGATAAAAAAAAGAAAAAACTCCAGCAAAATACTGGAGGAGTTAGTGCGGATGTCCTAGAGCTTCGAAAGACATTCTGGGAAGATGTAACGGTTAATATGGATGAGCCAGATGATGTTATTGAAACAGCCGCCAGCATAAAACAACAGGCAGAATTGTTATCAGAACGGGAACGAACATATAAACAAATGGATAAACAGCTCCGTATCCTTGAACGCTTAAGTTATTCCCCTTATTTTGGTCGGATTGATTTTTTGGAAAATGGAGAGAAGAACGTTGACCATGTTTATCTCGGAATTGCTTCCCTTATGGATGAAAATGATGAGAATTTTTTAATTTATGATTGGCGTGCCCCTATTTCCAGTCTTTATTATGACTTTGCTCCTGGACCTGCTTCCTATCATACATTGGATGGTAAGATTGAAGGGGAGATGAATTTAAAAAGGCAATTTATCATTCGAGCGGCCAATATAAAAGCTATGTTTGATACAGGAGTAACGATTGGGGATGAAATGCTTCAAGAGGTCCTTGGAAATAATGCTAATGCACAAATGAAAAGTATTGTAGCGACGATTCAGCGAGAACAAAATTTAATTATTCGAAATGAGAATAGTAAACTCCTTATTGTTCAAGGGGTAGCAGGCAGTGGTAAAACATCTGCTGCACTTCAGCGTGTTGCTTATTTGCTTTACCGGTATCGTGATACGTTGAAGTCTGAAAATATTATGCTGTTCTCACCGAATCCATTGTTTAACTCTTACGTATCCACGGTACTCCCTGAATTAGGGGAAGAGAACATGGAGCAGGCTACCTTCATGGAATATTTAAATAGTCGAATCGGGAATCAATTCGAAGTAGAGGATCCTTTTGACCAGATGGAATTTTTACTTAACAACAAGGAAGGGCATTCAGATTATCAAGCTCGGGTCAAAGGAATCCGCTATAAATCAAGCCTAGCGTTTAAACAAGTTATTGATCAGTACGTCATTGATTTATCTAGGAAAGGTCTGCTGTTTAAAGATTTGATTTTCCGAGGCGAGATTGTCATCTCTAAGGAGGCAATCTATGATTACTTCTATTCGTTAGATAATAGTTTTACCATTCCTAATCGGCTAGAGACGGTAAAAGATTGGCTATTAAGAGAGTTAAAGAGAAGAGTTAAACAGGAACGTTCAAGAAGCTGGGTCGAGGAAGAAGTTCAATATCTTGATAAAGAGGACTATTTAGAGGTATACCAAGAACTGCAGGAGAAAAACCGTTTTACGGATAAGAGTTTTGATGATTTTGAACTGGAACAAAAATTTCTTGCTGAAAAAGTTGTGAAACAAAAATTCAAACCGTTATTTACTCGAGTTAAAAGGTTGAATTTTATCGATATGCAGGGATTGTATAGACAATTATTTAAAAGGGGGACTGATAATAACGAAGTCCTTCTTGATGACTGGACACAGATTTGTTTACAGACTGTTGAAAAGGTAGCAGACTTTAAAATTGCCTATGAGGACGCAACTCCTTTTGTCTACTTGCAGGATTTGCTGAAAGGCAGGAAATCAACAACAGGGATACGTCATATTTTCATTGACGAAGCGCAGGACTATTCACCCTTTCAGTTTGCTTTAATAGAAAGGCTCTTCCCGTATAGTAAAATGACACTTCTTGGCGACTTCAATCAAGCTATCTTCTCAGGTGCGACAGGGTCACCTACGGTAATTTCGGATTATGCACAAGAGGGAGAAGACGTCGAGAAAATTGTTTTGACAAAAACCTATCGTTCCACGAAGGAGATTGTAGAGTTCACCAGTTCCCTGATTGAAGGTGGAGAAAGCATCGAACCTTTTAATCGACATGGTGAAAAGCCAACAATAAAAAAAGTTGAGCCACATTTACTAGATGGGTTCATTTTGGATAAAATAAATGAGTTTTTTAAAGAAGGACATAGGACGATTGCGGTTATTTGCAGGACGGCTGCAGAGAGTAAAAAAGTATATCATGCACTTAAGGATGAAGTTCCATTACATTTAATCGAGAAGGCTACCATCGCATATGAAAAAGGCGTTTTGGTAATTCCATCGTATTTAGCGAAAGGAATCGAATTTGACGCCGTTATTTTATCTGACAGTTCTCAATATAGAAATGAAAGTGAACGAAAATTATTTTATACCGTCTGCACCCGTGCGATGCACACGCTCCATATGTTTATAACAAATGAACTGAGTCCATTAATGAAGGATGTTGCGGAAACGCTATATAATGTAGAATAAAGAACAAAAAACAGCGTCCAAGAAATAGGACGCTGTTTTAGTTATTTTGCCATTGCTTTTGAACCTGTTCATAAGCTAGACGGTAAATTTCTTCTTCGGATGTGTTTGGGTTGGCTAATACGTTTGTTAAATAGTTTTTTCCCTCATAGGTTACTTTAACATTTACTTGAAGCATACTATCACCTTTCTCATTTTAATTTGTATGACATTTAAAGTCATTGGTATAATTGTTTTAACGATCAGAAACAGGAGGGACAACATGTCCGTACACTTTGAAGAGATAACCAAAGAAACGCTATATATTGCGCTTGAAATCATAAATTCTAATTCACAGTATAATCTCATTGAAAATGAACGTGCCCATAGGGAACTTGCAGAAATTGAAGAAAAGTTGTTAAACACTGACACTACTAGTGTATTTATCAAGCTGGATGATACCTATATTGGGGTTATGGATTACTTAATGGAAAATCCAAAAGATCAATGCCCGTGGCTGGGACTTCTGATGATTCATGGTGATTACCAAGGATTTGGTTTTGGAACACAGGCATATGCACTTTACGAAAGTGACATGAATGAAAGAGGGTTAGCGCGGACTCGCATTGGAGTCATTAGAGAAAATGTAAAGGCGAAACAGTTTTGGGAATCATTAGGATTTCTTTATATTAAAACAGCAATTAGTGAAAATGGCAAGGAAATTTTTATTTATGAAAAAAACTTCCCGAAGGAAGCTTAGACCTCAAGTAATAAAAATTCCTCTGCGAATCTTTGAACCTTCATTTTGTCTATTGTGTTCTTCTTTAATGCAGATTCTGCCATTACTAAATGGGCTTGAATGGAAGCAATTCTTTTTAATTCTCTAATGGATACATCTCCATTCAGTAATTGAATGGCTTTTTCTTGGATGTCTGGACTCTTAGAAGAATGATACAGGAGAAAAGCAATACAAGTAACTTTGTCCAAAATCAGCACTCCTTTTAACAAGAATCGAACATTTCTTAATAAATTCGACGAAAGCTTGAAATAATCCTTCAAATATTCTGATAAATATTCAAGAGATTACAGGAAAATTTGTTGAATATTGCTTATTTGTCAGGAGTTTAATATAATATTGTAGGGATATAAGAAACAATGATACTGTGGAAAATTACCTTCTAGTCCCTTGTGACGGAAGGATTTTTATTTTTACATAAGAGTTGGAGGTTGTAAAAAATGAAACAAGCCTTAATTAAGGATTTGTACAGAAATACAGAAAGTTTTATTGACCAGAAGGTAGAGTTATCTGGTTGGATTCGCACGATTCGTGATTCAAAAACCTTTGGTTTCATTGAATTGAATGATGGCAGCTTTTTTAAGGGTGTTCAAATCGTATTTGATGAGCAATTAGAGAACTTTAAGGAGATAGCAAAGCTCCCAATAAGTTCATCTATTAGAGTAGAAGGTGATTTCATACATACTCCACAAGCAAAACAGCCCTTTGAGATCAAAGCAACGAATATTTCCATCGAAGGACTTTCAAATAGCGATTATCCTTTACAAAAGAAAAAACATTCCTTTGAATACTTAAGAACCATTTCTCATTTAAGACCACGCACCAATACTTTTTCAGCTGTTTTTCGTGTTAGGTCTTTAGCTTCTTATGCGATTCACAAATTCTTCCAAGACAAAGGGTTTGTGTATGTTCATTCACCAATCATCACAGGAAGTGATACAGAGGGTGCAGGTGAAATGTTCCGAGTTACCACTTTAGACATCGATAACCCTCCTAAAAATGAAGAGGGAAAAACTGATTTGTCAAAGGATTTCTTTAATAAAGAAACGAACCTGACTGTAAGCGGACAATTATCTGCAGAGGCTTTTGCTTTAGCATTCCGCAATGTTTATACGTTTGGTCCTACTTTTAGAGCTGAGAATTCTAATACAGCAAGACACGCAGCTGAGTTCTGGATGATTGAACCGGAATTGGCGTTTGCGGAGCTTCCAGATATTATGGACCTTGCTGAAGAAATGGTTAAGTATGTAATTGGATATGTTCTTGAACAAGCGCCGGAGGAAATGAACTTCTTTAACAGCTTTATTGAAAAAGGCTTATTAGATCGCCTTAACAATTCGTATACCTCAAGTTTTGGACGTGTGACTTATACAGAGGCGATTAACATTCTAATGGAGTCAGGTGAAACCTTTGCATACCCAGTTGAATGGGGACTCGACTTACAAACAGAGCATGAACGTTATCTATGCGAAAAAGTGTTCAAAAAACCTGTTTTTGTTACAGATTATCCGAAGGAAATTAAAGCATTCTATATGAGGCTGAATGAAGATAATAAAACTGTTGCGGCAACTGATTTACTAGTACCAGGAATCGGCGAGTTAATCGGAGGCAGCCAGCGTGAAGAGCGTGAGGATATTCTTGCTGGAAAAATTAATGACTTAGGTATGAATGAAGAAGATTATTGGTGGTACCTGGAATTAAGAAAATATGGCGGTACAAAACACTCAGGCTACGGTCTAGGCTTTGAACGCTTAATCATGTATCTAACTGGAATGTCAAACATTCGCGACGTCATTCCATTCCCAAGAACAACAGGTAACGCAGAATTTTAAAAAGAAAAGCTACAGCCCCTAAGCGCTGTAGCTAGACAAGAAAATAAATAAAAGAAGACCAATCCCATGGATTTGGTCTTTTTCCATTCATTATTGAGTTTGAAATTCTTCTTCGAAAAAAAATGTTCCAGGATGCTCTTTCACGATGTATGAATATCTTTTCATATTTTTCACATATTGCCATTTTAGAATAGTAACTTCTTCGCCAGTGTCCTTTAGTTTCACAGTTTGCCCACTATTGAACCTGTTATTTGAGTTTCTCAAATCAACACCCCTTTTTTTCATCAAATTTAATTATAACACACTTTTACTATCATCGCCTGTAACTGTCTAATGAAGCTTTTTAAGTGACTTTAACCAGTTGGAAACAGTGGCTTGAGATGTGATTCCTTTCATTTATATTTCCATTGTGTTACACTATTTAAAAAGTGAGGTGTCATTTTGTCAACTTATAAAGCGAAAAAGAGTAACCTCAAAGCCCTATTATCAAAAAACAGTATGAATCTGGAAGGTTTGGAAAAGAACACACACATTCCTTTAGACCAGCTTAATGGCTATATGTCAAAGAAAGTGATGAATCTAAGTACAGCCATGACGATTTCCAAAGAATTAAATTGCCAAATTGAAGATTTATATGACTGGGAATTAGAAAAGAAAGCTTAAGTTCTTATTTGTGTCACTAGGGGAATGCTCCTAGTGACATTTTTAATAACTTGACCATTCTATCAGGTGTTTATTCAGGTAGTAATGGACGAGAACTTGCTTAATTTTTCTTTCTCTGGTATGATTATGTAGAATTATTTTTGTTCGGTAGTAAAGGGAAGAATAAGTCACAGCTTTTCGCCTGGATCTTTAAAGAGCAAGAATAGTAATACAATGTGTGGATTACACACTAGGAGGCAACAAATATGGAAAACGGTAAAGTAAAATGGTTTAATGCAGAAAAAGGTTTCGGATTCATCGAGCGCGAAGGTGGAGAAGATGTATTCGTACACTTTTCAGCAATCCAAGGCGAAGGCTTTAAAACTCTAGAAGAAGGTCAAGCAGTAACTTTTGATGTTGAAAAAGGCGCTCGTGGACCTCAAGCAGCTAACGTAAACAAAGCTTAATCACATAGCATGTAAAAAACAGACCTTGATAGGTCTGTTTTTTTGTTACCTAATTATTAATGTATTTTTCAAATACAAAGCCAAAGTCTTTTACACTATATTGCTTTTTGCTTTCCTCTTTCCATTGGAATGCAGCTTGATTTAGCATTTTGAATTGTACGACTAAGTTGTTATCTGTACTAGTAACACGTCCCAATGTAGTGGAGGCGATATCAAGACTTTCCTTTGCGAAACGAAGCGAAATTTCATTATCATGAGTCATTTCTGAAATTTTTATAAGCGCCTTGTATAAGTCTTTGACTTCTTCAATATGTTTTTTATGAACATCAATCGAAAATGGCTGTGAGCCGATTTTAAATTTAATTTCAATATCAAGGTCGACTGTACCAGCAGTCTCAAGCATCACATCGGATATTTTATTTGTTGCGTAACTATAACGATAAAGCATCCTTTTTTTACTTGTAGCACTTGTTCCATCAAGATGAATAAGGGCATTATTTGTGAAGCAATATTCATCCGATTTTGATTTAATTAAGAAGTAAATTCTTTCGTCATCCTCGTGCATAACATAATCATCGGAATCAACCTTATCATAATTTTCTGGTTTAATAACAGATCCAACATCACTTAACCCTAATAGATCCGCTGCTACTTTTCCAAACATGCTATCAACCTCACTCACCCAAATTTTAGTTGCCATTCAATTTATACGGTTAGGTTCTCAAGAAGTTTCGTGTTTTTTTGAACGACGAAATAATTTATGCGTCATTTTTTCGTCTTATGCTCTCTTAAGAAATTACAAATAATTCAGATATTTGATATAATAAAAAATGCATCCATTGGAGTGAACAATTTTCATTGGAAGGAAATGAATTTTAAAGGGGAATATTGGTAATGCGACTGATTGTATTAGGCATATTAGCTGCCTTCTTTTTTGCCTTTACGTTTATAATTAACCGTTCCATGGAGTTAGATGGAGGGAGCTGGATATGGAGTGCTTCACTTCGATATTTCTTCATGGTTCCTCCACTATTGCTTCTTGTTTACGGGAGAAAAAATCTAAAGCCATTATTAGTAGAGATGAAAAATAATCCCCGTGCTTGGCTCTTGTGGAGCTTTGTGGGCTTTGGTCTATTTTACGGACCAATTTGTTTCTCCGCTGCCTATGCACCTGGCTGGTTAATCGCTTCTACCTGGCAAATAACTATTATCTCTGGATCGTTATTAGCCCCGTTGTTTTTTGAAACTGTTTTGACTAAAAAAGGCCCAATCCTGATAAAAGGCAGAATACCATTCAAAGGTATGGCTATGTCATTAATTATCTTGCTTGGTATTATATTAATGCAAATAGAGCAAGCAAGTTCTCTCACACCAATCGATGTTTTATTAGGAGTGGTACCTGTCATTATCGCATCATTTGCTTATCCATTAGGGAACAGAAAGATGATGGATGTTTGTGGGGGAAGGCTCGATGTTTTTCAACGTGTTTTAGGAATGACACTCGCCAGTATGCCGTTCTGGATTATACTAGCGATTTATGGTTTGTTTACGGTTGGTCTACCAAGTGGTGGTCAAAGTATTCAATCTGGCCTTGTTGCGATTACCTCTGGTGTAATTGCGACCATTTTATTTTTCCAAGCAACCGATCTTGTACGAGGAAATATGCAAAAGCTGGGAAATGTAGAAGCTACACAGTCCATGGAGGTTTTATTTGCCTTAATAGGGGAGCTCATCCTCTTGAAAGCTGCATTTCCATCTACACTTTCTTGGACTGGAATGATTCTTGTCATGGCTGGAATGGTGCTTCATAGCTACGTGTCGCATAAAGGTGATTTCCCTGATGGAAAAAAAGTCAGTGCATAAAACGAATAGAGCCTAATTTAGTTTCGATTAGGCTCAGGTGGCTTTAACTTGTAAGATAGGGTGTTAGTTTATCAATTGTTTCCTGAAGGAGTTTTGCGTTTTTCATATACATAGCTTTTGATGCCTCGTCTTCTGTTTCGAGAGAAAATATTTCTAAATCAGCCTGTGCCTTTTTTAGTGAGGCTAATAAAAGAGGGCGCTGAGTAGGAGAGGGGACTTGTATTTTGTCATCATAGATGTCTACAGTTAATTCGCCGTATGAATCCACTTGTCCAATAAATACATTATCGAGGGTTAGTTGAAGCTTTTCTAATTCCGTTTCTAACCATCCTCTGCTTTTTCCTGCAGACCTCAATGCTTCATCCAAAATGTTTCCGTCCATGATTACTGTTTGTGGTTCTTTTTCGATAGGGACCTTCATTTGTAAATCTTTAGGTGTCAATGGACGATTTTCTTTTTTCAATAAGGCACTTAAGGTACCTCTAGGCTCCAGCACTGCAAATTCAACGTCTGCTACACGGTAAATATCTTTTTGCCTAAGAAGGGCAGATAATTCATCAATGGAGTATTTTTCCTTCTTTAAATTCTCCTCGAGTACCTTCCCATCCTTAATAAATACGGTCCCTCTACCTTCAATGAAGTCCCGGAAGGATTTACTCTTTAATGCTAAAATGTCAGCGAAGAGAGTTGCAAGGCTAAAGATAATAATAGCAGTCATTCCTTGAAAAATATTTTTTTCAAGACCAGTTATGGCCTCACCTGCAATACTTCCGATTGTAATCCCTGAAACATATTCAAAAAAAGAAAGCTCAGAGATTTGCTTCTTTCCTAATATTTTTGTCATGAAAAATAATAGAGCTAAGAAGACAAAGGAACGAATGATAATATCAAACCAACTAGGCATATTCATTCACCTCCAAATTAACCTTTATATTGTGGTTCAAGTCGTTCAAGCTCCAAAACACGAGTCTGTAAATCCTTTTTAACGGAAGCTATGGTTTCCATGGTAGTATGGAAGACTTCTTGAGCACCTTTATCATTAGAATTTAAGGCTAGAGAGGATAACTGTGCTTCAATTCCTTTCATATTGGCTAGGCATTGCTTAACACTTGCTGCAATAGTCATAATCCTACTTCCTTTCATAAATCCTAAGGAAAAGAGTTGGCTAGGGAGCCAACCCTTCAATCATTATTATTGGTTATATTGAGGTTCTTCAGCTAAAATTTCTTGAAGCCGTGGTTCAAGACTATCTAGGACAGATTGAGTTTTCTGTGCCGCATCCTGATAGAGTTTTTTTGCATTCTGATTATCCGTTGCTAAAGCAAAGGTTTCGAAGCTTGCTTGTGCACTTTTTAATCCCGCTAAAGCTTGTTTAACTTGTGTCCCGACTGTCATGTTTTTGTGTGCCTTCTTTCTTTTTCAAAAATAAATTACACGCAGTATTATGTGTAATTTTTCATAATTTATGTGATGTGAAGATAGTACGTTTTAATAAATAAAACTTTCCATTTCTAGCGGATGTAGAGCATGCGTTTCATCAACAAAGATAAATCCATCGTAGCGGCTGCTCATGACAGAAGGCACGTAGTTTCCATATTGCTCATGTTCAGGGTGATAAACAACACCAATTGCACGGTGACCAATTGATTTATTAAATTCTTCACGATTTTCATTATTGAATAAAAGGTATTGGTTAACAGGCCCCACCTTGTGAAGCAAGTTTTCCCAGCTGCCAGTTTGAGCGGAGGGAACATTCGTGATGCGGAAATCAACTCCCCACTCAGTCGAGGCGATTACTGTACCTTTGTTTGTTCCAAAGCCAACAATATAGACATCTTCAGGATAATTCTGCTGCCTAATTAACTGACCAACATTTACCATCCCTGCATCTTTCATATCGGTTGCCCGAGCATCTCCTACATGTGTATTGTGTTCCCAGATGATTACTTTTGCACCATCACCGTAATACTTCATTACCGCATTCAAAGCTTCTACCATGTGTATGTCTCTCACGTTCCAAGATTTCGAATCATTAGTAACCATGGTCCGGTAATATTCTTCAGCATTAACAGTAACGAGTGCATTAACCTCCATATTTAAGCTGTTTTCTTCTTCATCATCATATTTCCACTTGTTCTTTTGTATCGTAGTTAGAAGTCCGAGGGCCTCCTTCATGCAGTCCTCAGATAAATAACCCGCTGAGACAGCATAGGATTCATTATTTCGGTTAAAGGGTTCAAAACAGTTAAACGCATTTCTAGCCTGTTTAAGTCCAGAGTTACCGGTACTTTCTAAGTATTTTATAATTTCATCCATACTCTCCCATAGACTATAGACATCTAATCCGTAAAACCCCACTTTGCTCTTTCGTTTAGTTTGTTGATTAAAGTCTTTTAACCACTCAATTAATTCAATGATTTCCTGATTGGCCCACATCCATGTTGGCCAACGATTAAAGCTGCGAAGAGCCTCTCTGGCATCGGTTGTTTGTGACCCAATGTTTTTTATATATCGATTGACGGATTGGCAGGAAGGCCAATCTCCTTCAACAGCAATAATGGAGAAGCCCTTTTCTTTGATTAATCTTTTCGTAAGCTCAGCGCGAATTGTATAAAACTCTGCAGTCCCATGTGATGACTCACCGAGAAGGACATACTTTGAGTCACCAATAGCCTCTATCAAGGGATCAAGATCATTAATGGATTCGAAGGGTTTAGCATGTTTTTTTATGGAATCAAACATTGGAAGACATCCTTTCAATACATAGTTATAATGGTAATCTTCCCTAAATGTATTACTTTTACAAGGTGGGCTAAACAGTGAGTAGATTGGTTTAATAGAGTAATTTTAATAGTCTAGTAATTTTGAAAAGTTCACCAATTTGCCACAATGGAGTGTGTTAGGAAGAGATTTAAGGTGATATACTATAAGTGTAAAGAAGATATACAAATTAACTTCTTAGGAGACTCAACCATCCGTGTTCGTTCCGTTCGTGAACGAGTAGTAAAGGTTTTCCCTTTGCAAAGTTTGGTTGGTGGAGCGATGTAAATTGAATTGGAAAGGTGCAAGACGAACGAAACTTACTATTTAGTGAAAGAGGAAATCATCTTTTCAAATGATGGTACACAAGTTATTGTAAATTTGGGAGTAAAGATAGTTTATCTACCTATGTATCAAGTACGTAGATAAAAATCTCAAACCAAAAAAGATCTTTCTTAATATTATGATGGAGCTTCCTTTGCGAAGAAACCTAAAGTAATGAAGTATAGAAAGAATCTAGAAAACAATAACTAAAACAAATGGGTGCAGTCCACTGTTTGGTCCTTAAATTTGATAAAGAAGCTCACCTAAAAAGTAAGGAGTAGTAAGGAGATAATGATATAAATGAATGAAGAATCTTTGTTCATATTATTATCTAAACCTTCAACCAATCCAAATCTTATATTGCCAAGAAACCAATCCAAATAAAAGGATAATGAGTCAATTGGTAGTACCGGTAAATTTGTTTCTTTAAAGGGATTTGAATTCCATTAAATTCCATGTGAATTAATTCCTTCAACGGAACAACACCCATCGGCTAAATCTCCAACCTTCCATTAGATCGTAAAATGACTAAAAGGAAGAGGAAAGAACATTTTGGCTGATGTCATGGTTGGGTCCCCTAAGAGGTTAATATTCCCAAGAAGCTGTCTCAATGGAGGCGGCTTCTTTATTTTGACTTTTTAAAATATAATCTTAGAATTTCACTAAGAAAATCTGGGAAATAAAGTGCATAAAAATTCAAAAAACTATAAATAAACTGATATAATGGAATCACAAGTCTATACGAAAGGGGCAAGATAATGACAGGAATTTCAAATGTAAACCTTAACGAACAACAGAAAGTGCTAATGGAGAAAGTTCAACACAAAGGATTAACATCCAGAAAAATCATTCAAAGAATCATGCTCATTACAATCGGGGCAGCTTTAATGGCTGTAGGATTAGAAATTTTTCTCGTTCCTAATCATGTTATTGATGGAGGCATTGTAGGAATTTCAATCATGCTCTCTTATTTAACAGGTTGGAAACTCGGTATTTTTATCTTTATTCTTAACATTCCATTTTTCTTTATCGGTTATAAACAAATAGGAAAAACCTTCGCATTATCCACCCTTTATGGAATCATCATTCTTTCAATTGGTACTACATTACTTCATCCAGTACCTGCCTTTACTCAAGATATCCTGCTTGCAACCGTTTTCGGCGGAATCGTTCTCGGAATCGGGGTAGGTATGGTCATCCGCTATGGAGGTTCCTTGGATGGAACGGAAATTCTCGCTATTTTATTTAATAAAAAGCTTCCATTTTCTGTTGGTGAAATTATTATGTTTTTTAATTTATTTATCCTTGGAAGCGCAGGCTTTGTATTCTCCTGGGATCGAGCCATGTATTCACTAATTGCTTATTTTGTTGCCTATAAAACAATTGATATTACCATCACTGGCTTAGACGAGTCCAAATCGGTTTGGATTATTAGCGACAATTCAAAAGAAATTGGTGAGGCCATTATGAATCGCCTTGGTCGTGGCGTTACCTATATTAATGGAGAGGGTGCTTATTCAGGAGATCACAAGAAGGTTATTTTCTGTGTAATCAACCGACTTGAGGAAGCAAAGCTGAAGGAAATTGTTACTGAAAGTGATGAAAACGCATTCCTCGCTGTTGCTGATATTGCCGAAGTTCGCGGAGGCAGGTTTAAGAAACGAGATATTCATTAGGAAAACTGCCATAGGGTAGTTTTTTTTGTGGCTATTTCAATATTAAAAAGAGGAATAATATCCTTGAAATTTGAGGGATTGTCGATTCAAGGAAATCCCTTAAAAACAACTCACATTCTGTCGTTTGGTGATGAATTTGCGCTTGGTGAACCTCGTTTTTTGTCATTGTATGCGCTTACCTAGGAAATAACCGCAGACTCGTTTATTTATTTCCCAATGTAGAGATGTTAGTTCCCAACTAACATCTCATTTTTATGTAGCAAAAGTCTAAAATAGCAATTCGAATACTTCATTTAATTCATGAGCCCTTTTTTCATCCTGCTCTTCCTTTGCATAATTAATTTCTTGAGGGAGCATTTCATTTAAAAAGGCAATCTCCTTTTGACTTAACTGTCTCACAAAATCCCCTTCAGTAGAATATCTTCCTTCAGATAATTTCCGATATAATTGTTTCCCTTCCGAGTGCTGCTCACTGTAATTTGATAAGATTTCACGTAAATAGCCTAATGTTTTATCCATTAAAGTCAACCATCCTTTCACTTTTTATCTTTTGACGAAAGGGGACTAATAATACCTGTCTATAATTAGATTCACATTAGTATTAATGGTGCAGACTATATCGTAATGAACGGAAGGTTGTTGTCTAAAAAGGGGGAATCTGCTTGTTAAACCATTTGGTTAAAGCAGTACCAAATTTATTTACCATTGGGAACTTATTATCGGGTGTCTTTTCGATTACCTTCAATATGAATGGATATTTGCAGATGGCAGCCATGTTTATCTTCTTATCGGCAATATTTGATCTTTTTGATGGACGCTTAGCAAGAAGGTTGAAGGTGAATAGTGAATTTGGAGTTGAATTGGATTCATTAGCAGATATTGTTAGTCTCGGTGTAGCACCAGCACTATTATTTTACTCATTAGAGCCTCCATCATTTTTCACAACCATTGCATTTATGCTATTTCCAACGATGGGGGCTTTACGGTTAGCGAAATTTAATGTAAAGCCAACTAGAGGTTATTTTATGGGTTTGCCCATAACGGCAGCCGGGCTGTTAATGGCTTGCATGGGAATATTTCTATACAGTAATGCATTCATTACCATCTTACTATCCATTCTCATGGTGAGTCCTGTAAGAATAAAGAAGCTATAAAACCATCTTGCTAACCAAAGTATATTCTGTAAACAAATAACAAATCACCAGTAGTTTTCCAATCATATTCTCATCTTAATGGTAAAGATTAAGCTAATGGAAGGGTCTTTTTACTTCCATTCCCATGTTAGATAAAGGAGTGCTTTGGATGAGAAATATGATTAAGCCGTTTTTCAATTTGTTTGGAAAGAAACGAAAGAGCAGGGGTGCCATGTGGGCCTCATTACTTGGAGTCGGAATCAGTGCCGCCGTTTTTGGACTAACAAGAGGAAAACGAAATAATATAGCCGTGCCCTTTCAAGATGTAGTCCAAAGCTTTACCCCAAAAACTAACTTAAATGGTATGAGTAATCCTGCACTAGCTGAATTCTCAGAAGAGCTATTGGCTAGCGCACTAAGAAATGATAAAAATCGATAAAAAAAGTCCGCATACCATGCGGACTTTTTCAAAGTGTTGGGAATGGAACTTTCTTAGGTTTATACTCTATTACCTCGGAGGAAAATAACTTAATGACTAAAAGATTCCCAATCGTTCTTGCTTGAATTAAAATGGGCTGATTGTACAAATTCTTAAATTCAAAATCAGGACCATACCAGCTTACGGTTGCATCACGTCCTGGTGGAATATAGGGGACAACTCTGCTGTGAGAAAAACGCTGAACGATTTTCAGTCCTGCGCTATCGACAGCATTAAATAATGTTGAAGAAACCTGACATATTCCTCCGCCAATGTCTTCTGCATATTCACCCCTAACAATCACTTTAGCCTTTTCATATCCCTTCTCAGTTGTTCTTTTTCCAACTACAGAATTAAATGAAAAGGTTTCACCAGGAAAAACGACATGATTATTAATTGCTTCGACTGCCAATTGAATATTGTGCGATCGCTTTTTATTTCTGGGATTAAAAGAAGTAATGTACCGGCCAATTCGAATACTGCGGATATCTGAAAGTAATTCACTATCTACTTTTGGATAGACAGGATACATAGGTATTTCCAATGTTGATTTGTTTTGTTCGAAAAAAAGGGAATAGAAGCTCTCTGTAAAAGCTTGTCGATTGATACTCAAACCAACCTGTTCAGGAATAATATTACCATGCGGATCCAATTTTGCATTTTTAGGTAATACGGATAACTTCTTTTCTAATTGATCTAAGAGTTGGTTGTGTTTTTTTGTATCCAAAATTAAGTAGCTTGGATTCCCAACAGCGTAATCTTCTTTATTTATAGTATAAATGAGTTTACCATCTCTTGTAATGTCCACACCAGCTTGAGGCGTTATTTGCTGAATCATAAATAAGAAAGTGAATAACCAAGTAAAGCTCATATAGCAGAAACCTCCCTCATGATAATTTGAGGCAAAATTTGTATTTTTATGTAAGAAAATAACCTAAAAAGTTTTGACAGTGAATTTACATACAAGCGTAACTCTTTTTTTATCTTTGATTGAAAAAAAGTGTAGAATAATAGTATATAATCAAGTAATAACACGAATTCTGCAAAGTGCTAGCAGTTTGCTATATAAATGATAGGAGTGTCTCCCTTGGCTGAAAACGGAAGAATTCAATTAAATGTAAGGATTTCAAAAGAAACCTCTGACAAACTGGACGAAATAGTCGAATACTATCAAGAAAATCTTAGATTAGGCAGAGTATATAAAGGTGATGTACTCACCGATATCATAGAAAAATCATACGAATTAATGAAAAAGCAAAAAATGGGTATAAAGAGATATTAGTGATTATTTGTTAGAATATTTAGAAATAATTTTGAATATTTAATGTTTGGAGGTATAATAGTAGCTGTGGCATACCTACTGGTTAGTATGTATAGAGGAGGGTGAAGTGATGGAATTTTTATATTCTGCTAAAGTGAAAGAGTTACAGACAAAGCTGACAAACTTCATGGAACAAAACGTATATCCTAATGAAAAAGTGTATGAGCTGCAATTAAACGAGCAGGAAAATAGGTGGAGCACTGTTCCTCAGGTAATGGAGGACTTAAAGGGAAAAGCAAAGGCTGCTGGTCTCTGGAACTTATTTCTCCCCGAAAGTGAATATGGAGCAGGTTTAACAAACTTAGAATATGCACCGCTTTGCGAAATTATGGGGCGCTCCATGATTGGACCTGAAGTGTTTAACTGCAGTGCACCAGATACTGGCAATATGGAAGTAATTGTTCGCTATGGTAAAGCGGAACAAAAGGAAAAGTGGCTTAAACCTTTACTAGCAGGGGAAATACGTTCTTGCTTTTCCATGACTGAACCGGCGGTAGCTTCTTCTGATGCAACAAATATTGAAGCAAGCATTGTCAGAGATGGCGATGAGTATATCATAAATGGACGTAAATGGTGGTCATCTGGCGCTGGAGATCCTAGATGTAAGATAGCGATTGTCATGGGGAAAACAGATTTTAATGCCAACCATCATGAACAGCAGTCGATGATTCTCGTACCTCTTGATACCCCGGGGGTTACAATTGAAAGGATGCTGCATGTTTTCGGCTATGATCATGCCCCTCATGGGCACGCTGAAATTTCTTTTGAAAATGTTAGAGTTCCTGCAGAAAATATTCTGTGGGGTGAAGGTAAAGGATTTGCGATAGCTCAAGGAAGATTAGGACCTGGAAGAATTCATCACTGTATGAGATCGATTGGTGCAGCGGAGCGTGCTCTTGAACTTTTATGTAAGCGTGTTCAAGAACTTGAAGCTTTTGGAAGACCACTTTCAAGCCAAGGGGTTATTAAGGAATGGATTGCTGATTCAAGGATAGAAATTGAACAAGCTAGGTTATTGACACTAAAGGCAGCATATATGATGGATACTGTTGGAAACAAAGAGGCGAAAACAGAGATTGCTATGATCAAAGTGGTGGCACCTAACATGGCTTTACGTGTGATAGACAGAGCGATTCAAGCTTTCGGAGGTGCAGGTGTATCAGATGATTTTCCACTCGCAGCGATGTGGGCGAACTCTAGAACACTAAGACTTGCAGACGGTCCAGATGAGGTGCACCGTGCTCAGATAGCGAAGCTTGAATTAAGAAAATATCAATGATTTCCGTTGATGTTGGGGGTCTTGTTTTTTTAACCTTAAGTGAGAATTTGGAGGGAAAATAATGGCTGGAAAGAAAATTGGTATGGCACAATATCCTGACTCGATTTCATCAACAATCTCAACTCCTGAAACAAATCTAGTAGAAATACTACAAGAAACGACCGCAAAATATCCTACAAATAATGCACTATCCTTCTTTGGAAGAAAAATAACCTATCAGCAATTATTAGGACTATCTCAAGGGTTTACTTCTGCTCTTCAGCAAAATCAAGTTCAAAAGGGGGACCGTGTGGCACTAATGCTTCCGAACTGCCCGCAATATGTCATTTCTTATTATGGCACGCTAGGTGCTGGGGCAATTGTGACTCAAGTAAATCCTATGAGTGTAGAGCGAGAGCTTGAATATATCCTGAATGACTCTGGAGCAGAAACCATCGTAGTCATGGATGCGTTGTATCCTCGAGTAAAAAGTGTTCAGCAACGGACTAGTTTAAAGAATATCATTGTCGTCAGCCTGCAGCCATCTGGACAAGATTTCACTCCAGATTGCAGCTTTGAACAATTCGTAGCAACTGGAAACGGAA
The DNA here is from genome assembly GCF_023715415.1 of Neobacillus niacini. GTDB lineage: Bacteria > Bacillota > Bacilli > Bacillales > Cytobacillaceae > Neobacillus > Neobacillus niacini_C. Next base: position 23,876 of record NZ_JAMBOB010000006.1, on the reverse strand, counting down.
AGGTAACTCCTGTAAAGATTGAATTGGAGCATGATATCGCTGTCCTTCAATATACAGGCGGCACAACCGGAAGGTCAAAGGGAGCGATGTTAACCCACCGAAACATTGTGGCAAACGTGCTTCAATCCTATGAATTTTTCAAACATGAGTTTGAATTAGGAAAAGAACGCTGTTTAACAGTTATTCCTCTTTTCCATGTATTTGGAATGACAGCCTGTATGAACCTAACCATTTTTACTGGCGGGGAATCGATTATGCTTCCACGTTTTGATTTAGAGGAAGTATTAAATACAATCAAACATGAACAGCCTACTACTTTCCCAGGGGTTCCAACCATGTATGTGGCTATTACCAATCATCCACGTGCAGAGGAGTACGGATTGAATAGTATAAAAACCTGTAATAGCGGCAGTGCACCTATGCCGGTAGAACTTCTCCGTGAATTTGAAAGAAAAACAGGGGCAAAGATTTTGGAAGGTTATGGACTTTCCGAAGCGTCTCCAACCACACATTGCAACCCGCCTTTTGCAGACCGTAAGCCAGGAAGTGTTGGCATTGGGATGCCATCTACAGAATATAAAATTGTAGATGTGGCCAGTGGTTTAGAAGAAGTTCCAGTTGGGGAATTAGGTGAAGTGATTATTAAAGGCCCGCAGATTATGAAGGGTTACTGGAATATGCCCGAAGAAACAGCCAATACATTAAGAGATGGCTGGCTATATACTGGGGATTTAGCAAGAGTGGATGAAGATGGTTATTTATATATCGTTGATCGTAAAAAGGATTTAATTATTGCGAGCGGTTTCAATATTTATCCTCGAGATATCGAAGAAGTGCTTTATGAGCATCCTGCTATTCAAGAAGCCGTTGTCATTGGAGTTCCTGATGCTTACCGTGGAGAGGATGTAAAGGCTTTTGTCGTTTTAAAGGCTGGTCAATCACTTACTGAGGAAGATGTTATTCACTATTGTAAGCAAAATATGGCATCTTATAAAGTTCCAAGAAATGTTGAATTCCGTGAGCAATTACCTAAGACACAAGTCGGTAAAATTCTCCGTCGTGCCTTACGAGAAGAGTCAGTAAAAAAATAGAAAGACTAACAATTTTCTGTATATTGCCCGTAATAGTTGCGAAAAAGAATATGTTATAATTTCACTAGACCTATTACAGATTGCGAGGACATAAGCGGTGAAAGATAAATTAACAGAGCACAGTATCCGATTGTTTGAGAAAAAGGGCTTTAAGGAAACATCTATTCAGGACATTGTGGATTCTATAGGTGTAACCAAAGGGACCTTTTATTATTATTTTTCTAGTAAAGAAGAACTCTTAATGGATATTAATTTGGGATACATTAATTATTTACTAGAAAAACAAAGAGAAATTTTGGCGGATACCGGAAGCTGCAAAGAGAAGCTGTTCGGGATTGTTTACTTGCTAATTGGGAAAATAAAAACACAAGGATCTGCTGCTAAAATCTTCTTTAGGGAAATGAAAAATCTAAATGAAGAAAGACTTGCCCTCATCGTACCTAAACGGGATGAATTCCGTTTGAATATTGAGAAACTACTGATTGACGGAGTGGATAAGGGAGAATTCCGAGGCGACTTAAATACGCATATCGTAACCTTTGGTATTCTAGGTGCATCCAATTGGAGTTATCAATGGTTTAATCCAAGTGGAGTTTCTACTGATCGTGAAGTAGCTGAGACTTTTGTTGAAATGATATTAGAAGGAATTCAAGTAAATTAATAAAAAAAGGAGGGTTTAGACTATCTGCTAACTCTCCCTTCACACTATTACCTACTATCCAGTCAGAATGTACAGAATAGACTGAATTTTTTAAAAAAATAGATAGGGGGAATTTAATGCCGCACCAATTGAGTAAAGATACCATTCCTGTCCGAAAAGGGGAGGAATTAGATTTAGCTGTATTAGAACTATTTTTACGCAGCAATATTGAAAACCTGCCAAATGGCACTCTCGAACTTCTGCAATTTTCCGCAGGTCATTCTAATTTAACGTATCAAATAAAAATAGGCGATTGGGAAGCGGTTTTGCGACGTCCGCCTTTAGGACCACTTGCACCTAAAGCACATGATATGGAAAGAGAATTTACCATTATCTCTGAGCTTCATCCAGTCTTTTCAGTCACCCCGAAACCAATCCTGTTTTCCAAGCAGGAGGGAATTGTTGGAAGTCCATTTTTCATCATGGAACGGAAAAACGGTACGGTCATTGACACTTCTTTTCCGGAGGGAATTTCGGTAACGAAAGCGCTATGTCAACAACTGTCCGAGGTGATGGTAGAAAAATTAGTGGAACTTCACGGGATTAACTATAAAGAGACCGGCCTGGGAGCAATTAGTAAGCCTGAGGGTTTCACTGAAAGACAGGTCCATAGCTGGTTAGGACGCTATGAAAGAGTGAAAACGGGTGAAATTGCTGCTGTTGAATCTCTGAAAAGATGGCTTGCAGCAAATATTCCGGTTCAACAAACTTCAACTGTCATTCACTATGACTACAAATTTAATAATGCGATGTTTAATGAAAGTTTATCGGAAATGGTGGGGTTATTTGATTGGGAAATGACAACAGTCGGTGATCCGCTGGCAGATCTTGGGGTGGTCATGAGTTATTGGAATCAAGCCGATGATCCGGTGGAAATAAAAAATGGGCTAGGCAAAGCACCTGTCACGGTAAATGATGGATTCTTTACAAGAAAGCAATTCATTGAGCTTTATGCGAAGAAAAGCGGCCGAGACGTAACCAATATGAACTTTTATTTAACCTTTGCCTACTTTAAACTAGCTGTCATTTGCCAACAAATTTACTATCGGTATATAAAAGGTCAAACCAATGATCTTCGGTTTGCTCATTTTAATGACAAAGCAAAAATGTTAATTGAGCATGCGGCCAGGGTTTCTTCTGGAGAATTGTAGAATTACTAGCGGATAACGAAATTTACTGGCGGATAACGAAATTTACTGGCGGATAACGAAATTTACTGGCGGATAACGAAATTTACTGGCGGATAGCGGGATTTACTAGCGGATAGCGAAATTTACTAGCGGATAGCGGGATTTACTAGCGGATAGCGAAATTTACTAGCGGATAGCGGGATTTACTAGCGGATAGCGGGATTTACTAGCGGATAACGAAATTTACTAGCGGATAGCGAAATTTACTAGCGGATAGCAAGCAAGGAGATAAGGGAGGAAGATTTTATTGAAAAATAATGACTTAATAGTTGAGAAGTTAGGACCGGTTTTGTCTTTAACGCTGAACCGTCCTGAGAGTTTGAATGCATTTAGTTCGGATATGATTCTAGGATTGAAAGACGCACTGCATGAAGCAAAAAATGATCTTGATGTACAGGTAATTGTCTTGTCTGGTTCAGGCCGTGCTTTTAGTGCTGGCGGTGATGTGAAAACAATGGGACAGGCAGATGGGAATCAAACCTATGAACATATAGGTAAATTAAATGAGCTCATTCTATTGATGAAGGATATAGAAAAACCAATTATCGCTTCTGTGCATGGTTTTGCAGCAGGTGCTGGTTTCAATTTAGCGTTAGCGTGTGACATAATTGTTGCTGCTGAGGATAGTAAATTTGCCCTTAGCTTCTCGAAGGTAGGTCTCGTATCGGATGGTGGTGGATCCTATTTCCTTCCGAAGCTGATTGGCCCACACTTAGCCAAGCAATTCTTCTTTAGTGCGGAACCGATTCCTGCCAAGCGTCTCTACCAATTAGGTGTGATTAATGCTTTGTTCTCATTAGAGCGGCTCCAAGAGGAAACAACAAAAATAGCACTTAATTTAGCCCAGGGTCCTGGAAAAGCATTTGGTAAACAAAAGAAATTAATTGACCATTCCTTCAACGCAACACTCGAAGAAATCCTTGAAGAAGAGCGGCTTACACAGGTATTAATGATTCAAACAGAAGACCACAAGGAAGGCGTCGCTGCCTTTAAGGAAAAAAGAAATCCAGTTTATAAAGGCAGATAGAAAGGGAGTTTTTACATGAAAGCAGTTCAATTACAAAAATTTGGTGGACCTGAAGTATTAGAGATTGTTGAGATTGATAGACCCGTTCCAAAAGGGCATGAGGTACTTATTGAAATAAAGGCAATAGGCGTCAACTATGCAGATACAGCAAGAAGAGAGGGACAATATGTCGTTAAAACTCCTCTCCCATTTATTCCAGGAGCAGAAATTGCTGGAGTAGTTACATCAGTTGGCGAAAAGGTTACAAACGCTAAGCCGGGGATGAGGGTTGTTACGCTAATCGAATCAGGAGGATATTCAGAATTTGCAGTTGCTGATGAGCGCTCGTTGATTCCGATTCCTGAGCAATTAGACTTTCAGAATGCAGCAGCATTACCGCTCCAAGGGTTAAGCGCCTATCATGTGTTAAAAACAATGGGACGTTTGGAGAAAGGGGAAAGTGTTCTCGTTCATGCAGCTGCAGGTGGTGTCGGAACTCTTTCTGTACAATTGGCAAAGCTGTTTGGTGCGGGGAAAATCATTGCAACCGCAAGCTCTCCTGAAAAATTAGAACTAGCCCGCAAAATGGGTGCAGATGTCCTGATTAACTATACAGAGTCTAACTGGGTAGAACAGGTTCTTGAAGCAACTGGAGGAAAGGGAGTAGATGTTGCTCTTGAGATGGTAGGCGGAGAGGTTTTCAATAATACCTTAAAATGTCTAGCTACTTTTGGACGTTTAGTTGTATTTGGTGCAGCAAGCGGAGAGCAGAGCAGAATGTATCCATCTTCACTGATGGCTCGAAATCAGTCTGTTATCGGCTTTTTCCTCCCGCAGATAATGAGAAAGCCTGAGTTGCTTCAGCGTAGTTTAGTAGAATTACTATCTTATCTAGGAGAAGGAAAACTGAAGCTTACGATTGGTGGTGTGTTTCCACTAGAGGAAGCAGCAAATGTACATGTATTGTTACAATCAAGAAAAACGACGGGTAAGTTACTACTAGAACCTTAAATCTTTAACAGGTAAGCATTTTGAGGTCTGGACATATGTCCTGGCCTCTTTTTTGCGTGTATATTAACAAACTATGAACAAATTATTAAATAGCCGGGAAGTTTTTGCGATATAGTTGATATGAGGTAAAAATCGTTTAAACTGAAGAAAAGAAGAGATTTTGCTAGGAGTTGAAGGATGTTGAAAATACTCGTGATTGAAGATAATACAAGTGTTTGTTCGATGATAGAAATGTTTTTTGCAAAGGAAGGAATTGAAGGTACCTTTGTGAATGATGGTAGTGAAGGATACAACACGTTCAAAACAGGTACTTGGGATGCTTTGATTGTCGATTGGATGCTGCCTGGAATGGATGGGGTAACCATTTGCCGGAAAATTAGAGAGGAAAAATATACGGTGCCCATTATTATGCTGACTGCGAAGGATACAGAGTCAGATCAAGTGCTCGGTCTTGAAATGGGAGCAGATGACTATGTGACAAAGCCTTTTAGCCCGCTTACGCTAATGGCAAGAATTAAAGCGGTCACACGCAGATATCAAACGCAAGTGACCTCTCTAACAGAGGATTTCCTTCAGACAGAACATTTTAAGATAAGCAAAAATACCCGGGAAGTGCTTGTTAATGGGGTGCCAATTACAAATCTTACGCCAAAAGAGTTTGATCTCTTATATTATATGGTGGAGCATCCCCGGCAGGTTTTTTCAAGGGAACAGCTGCTTGAACGGGTTTGGGGATATCAATTTTACGGTGATGAACGGACGGTAGATGTTCACATTAAGCGACTTCGGAAAAAAGTAGAAACTACATCTCAGCCATTCTTCCACACTGTATGGGGAGTAGGTTATAAGTTTGATGAGTCGATTCAAACAGATAAGAATTAAATACTTTTCTCAACAGTTTATCAGCCACATTAGTATTATCATTGTCGCTTTTCTTGTCTTAAGTCTTTTGTTCGCTCATTATGTCGGAAATTTGGTTTATGAGGAAAAAGCAGATGAGTTAATCTCATATGGAAAAGCCATCATTTCTGATATTGAACGGAATCCGATTGCTACTGATCAAATTATTACTCAATATAGTAATTCTTTACGTTCAAGAAAAATTAGCTTTAGTATGTTTGACCAAGAGGCAAATCTTTATGCTGTCGGACGTAGTGGACCTGCCATTGAGTTGAAACCTTCAGAATGGGAAAAGATTACAAAAGGGCAAACCATTATTGTCCAAAGCGATTACAAACGATTTGATCAAGACGGGGTAACTTTTGTCGTTTTACCCTATATAGATAATCACGACAGGTTTGTAGGTGGGATATTGTTAACCTCGCCAATCAGTGGGTCAAGTGCGATGATTCGCCAAGTGAATCAATTTTTAATTTATACCATCCTCATTGCCTTAGGGGTTTCGTTTTTACTCAGCTGGCTGCTTTCAAAAATTCATGTGAATCGGATTAAACGGCTACGTGAAGCGACATCGCTAGTATCAGCTGGAGATTATCATGTTCACGTACCGTCCTCTAACTTTGATGAAATAGGTGAGTTGGCCAATGACTTCAACCATATGGTAAAAAAATTAAACCATTCGATGGAGGAAATTGAAGCACTAGAGAATCGTAGACGGCAATTTATGGCGGATGTTTCCCATGAAATGCGGACACCATTAACAACTATTAGCGGCGTCGTTGAGGGATTGAAAAATGACATGATTCCTGAAGAGGATAAGGAACGAGGAATAAATTTAGTGAGTCAAGAGGCTAGAAGACTGATTCGCCTCGTAAATGAAAATCTTGATTATGAAAAAATAAGGTCCAATCAAATCCAGTTATATAGAGAAGATATCCAACTGTTAGAAGTGTTAGAAATTATTCAAGAGCAATTGGCAGCACAGGCAGATGAGAAGAATGTTCAAATTATCGTTGAGTCAGACGAAGATGTGATGGTCAACGCAGACTATGATCGCCTTGTTCAAATTTTGATTAATATTACTAAAAACAGTATTCAGTTTACTTCAGACGGTACCATTTGGATTAGAGGAAGAAGTGAACAAAATAAGACGATTATTGAAGTGGAAGACACAGGTATTGGCATTGACCCAAGTGAGGTCCAAAACATTTGGCGTCGTTTTTACAAAGCTGAAATATCCAGGACAAGTAATCCATATGGTGCTTTTGGTCTAGGTTTATCGATTGTGAAGCAGCTGGTACTTCTTCATAATGGCGAGATTGATGTACAAAGTGAAAAAGGAAGAGGGACAATATTTACGATTACCTTCAAACAGTAAGCAGCAGGGAGATTCCTGCTGTTTTTATTTTTCTAAATATCCGACTTTTTTCTTAATAATTTCCAATTCCCGTTATAGTTTGTTAACAATTTTTTCATAATTATGGGCTAAATTATAAATAAGATAACTCAAACTTTAGTGTAAAGGAGAAGAAAAAGTATGAATTACAAAAATGAATTCGAAAGAGAGAATGAGAATAATTTACAAAATCCATCAGACGGAATTTCAGATAACAAACCAGAAGAAATAGAACCAGAGACACAATCGGTTGAAGAATCAGTCCTAACAGAGCACGAGCCAGTAAGAACGGAGGAAGTAGAGAAAACCAACGAAGAAATAGTGACTGAACCACATGCGAACCGTATAGAGTATAAAAACAATACCAAGAAAAAGAAAAGGAAGGTAAAAGGTTTTGTCTCAATGGTAGCAGCAGGTGTAGTGGGGTCTGTGTTGACATTGACCGTTCTCCCATATACCAATTACCTGGATAATTTCCAACAAGCTGATGAAAAACAAACCCTTGGTATTACCCAGCAAAGCGCAAATTCAGAAGTGAATACCGTAACTGCACAGCCAACATCTGCAAAGTCTTCCTCGTCCATTGCAGATACAGTCGAGCAATTGTCAAAAACAATTGTTGGAATTGTCAATTACCAACAGCGTCAAAGCCGGGGATTTTATGGAAGCGGTTCGTCTCAAAATGTTGAAAGTGGTACAGGCTCAGGGGTTATTTTTCAAAAGAATAATGATACTGCCTACATCGTAACCAATAACCATGTTGTGGAGGGTGCTACGAAACTAGAAGTATCGCTATATAACGGAGAAAAAGTAAGTGCAGAGATTGTTGGAACAGATGCCTTAACGGATTTAGCAGTTTTGAAAATTGATAGTAAACATGTTGAGGCAATTGCACAGTTTGGTGATTCATCCACACTAAGACCGGGTGACCAGGTATTTGCAATCGGAAACCCGCTTGGACTTGATTTTGCTAGGACGGTAACCGAAGGAATCGTAAGTGCAATTAACAGAAGTATCGCAGTCTCAACATCAGCAGGAAATTGGGAAACAAATGTCATTCAAACAGATGCGGCGATTAATCCTGGAAATAGTGGTGGAGCGTTAATTAACCCGGAAGGTTTAGTGATTGGGATCAATAGCTTGAAAATTTCTGAAAGCGGCGTAGAAGGGTTGGGCTTTGCGATTCCTAGTAATGACCTCCTTCCAATTGTGAATGAATTAATTGAGAACGGTAAGGTAGAGAGACCATATCTTGGTATAGGACTTGCCGATTTAACAGAAGTTCCGCAATTATATTGGGAGAACCTTCCTAAAAGTGTCAAAGAAGGGGTAATGATTACAGCCGTTGAACCGAACTCTGCAGCGTCCAATGGTGGTTTAGAAGCACAGGATGTGATTGTTAGCATGAATGGTACTAAAATTGCCGATTCCTCTGAATTAAGAAGGTTTTTGTATGCTGATGTAAAAATTGGCGATGAAGTTAAATTTGAAGTATACCGTGACGGAAAGCTTACCACTGTAAACGTTAAGCTAGCGAAATAACCTAAGGGAGCAAATAATAGAATGGTTTTTATCAAGCAAAATAAAAAATTAGTTTTAGGTATAGGAGTACTCATACTCGCAATAGGTGTTTTTCTAAGCTTAGCGCTGCCAAAGGATAAAGCAATTGCAAAAATTAATGGTGATTCGATTAGTAAAGATGAATTGTATGATGTAATGGTGAAGCAATATGGAGCTGCTACGGTGGAACAATTGATAGCTGATAAAATTGTTGCCTCTGAAGCTAAAAAACAAAAAATAACGATCTCCGATGAAGATTTGAATAAAGAAGTGGACAAATTAAAGGAGTCATATGGCGGCGAGGAAGTATTTAATCAGGTACTGGCTTCAAATAATACCACAGTCGATGTACTAAAAGAGGACCTTAAAAACTATTTGACGATGCGTAAATTAATCGAACCACAAATAAAGATTACGGATGAAGAGTTAAAGACTTATTTTGATGAAAATAAAGACTCTCTTGGCGAAGCAGAACAAGTAAAAGCAAGCCATATTCTAGTTGAAGATGAAGCAACTGCTAAAGAAATAAAACAAAAGCTTGCGGATGGTGCTGATTTTGCTGAGTTAGCAAAGGAATACTCAACGGATGAAGGTTCCAAGGAAAATGGCGGAGAGCTTGGATACTTCCCTAGAGGTACTATGGTAACAGAATTTGAAGATATGGCTTTTTCACTTCCAGTAAATGAAATTAGTGAGCCAGTAAAATCTGATTATGGGTACCATATTATTAAGGTTGAAGAGAAAAAGGAAGCAAAAGAGGCAAATTTTGATGATAGTAAGGCTGGAATAAAAGAAACATTGGTAGATGAAAGAATGGAAGCAGAATACACTTCTTGGCTTGAAGAAAAGAAAAAAGATTACGATATTGAAAACAGCCTTGAAAGTGTTGAAGGATAACTCTTCATTAAGAGGTGAAAATGATGAATCAGGTCGGAAGGTATGCAGCAAGTGAAGAAGTAGATGGGCTCGAACTGATGAAAATGGTCATGGAACTACCTGAAAAAGACAAAATGCTTATGTGGTCCCAAGGATATATCGATCTCGTAGTTGAAAAAATGCCTGAATATGCTCGTGATATTCTGGGGAATCGAAAGAAAAAATGGGAGGATACGAAGGCATTTTATCTCAACCAGATTGAAGAAATACTTAACGATGAGGAATTTAAGAAACAGGCAAAGGGCGAACGGAAGGAGTTTGCCCTTTTTGTCATGGAGCGCTATCGTGATCTCCAGGCTCTATTGTTTGCCGCTTATGATGGAAAAATAACCGAAGAAGACGTAAGGAAATTTGTCTATAGGAGACGGTTTGGCGGAAGGAAAAAGTATCTTCATTAGTTAAAACCTTTTCAAATTGTCTGAATAAATAGGCTTGCAATGATGGCTCGAACTATTTACAATAGAATTATCTTAAGTTGAAACGGAGGTGTAAAGAGATGAGTCGTTCTATTTTTGTACGTGTACAGTGGCTTGAAGCGCTATATTTGTGCCGTGCAATTTTTCATGATGTAGTTTTCAAAGGGGGAAGTCTGTCCTTTTTTCAAAATTACAAAATGAATATAGAACGATAAACACATCTCTTTACCCATTATTAAAATAGGTGAAAAGAGGGTGCCTTTTTAGCACTCTTTTTTCATGCCAATTTTTTCGGTGCGGGTATCTATGGATGCCTGCATTTTTTTTGTGAAGAGAGTGTTCAACAAAAAGGAGAATGAACATGATCGTATGTAGTGTGAATCATATAGCAAAATCATTTGGTGGAAATATTATTTTTGAAGATTTATCCTTTGAAGTCCATGAAGGAAATCGGGTGGGCTTGGTTGGACGGAACGGCAGCGGGAAAACCACATTGTTAAAGATGCTTGCTAATCAAGAATCAGTTGATGGTGGAGCGATTCATTGGAAAAAGGGGTTGAAAATCGGCTACCTTGCTCAAATTCCTGATTATAAGGACTTAACCGTGAAAGAAGTATTAAAAACTGCATTTGAGCAATTAGTAGAAACAGAAACGAAACTTCAGCAGTTAGAGTTCGAAATGGGGCAAGAGATGACCCCTGACAATTTACAAAGGCTTATGGATCAATATGGAAAACTTCAAGATGATTTCATTTTAAGCGGCGGCTATGAAATGGATGCGCAAATGAACATGGTTTCCCATGGTTTAAATATTATTGAGCTTTTAGATAAACCTTTTTCACTCTTGAGTGGTGGTGAAAAGACAAAGGTTGGACTCTCATTAAGCCTATTAATGAAACCTGAACTATTGTTATTAGATGAGCCGACGAACCATTTAGATTTAATGGCAATCGAGTGGCTTGGGACCTTCCTAAAGGAATATTCAGGGACGATTATTCTAATTTCGCATGACCGCTACTTTTTAGATGAGGTGGTAACAAAAGTTCTTGATATGGAGGATGGTGAAATTGAACTTTACCATACAAATTTTAGCGGGTTTGTAAAAGAGAAGGAAGAGCGATTACTAAGGGAGTTCCAGGAATACCAGGAGCAGCAGCGAAAAATAAAAAAAATGAAGGAGGCAATTAAGCGTCTTCGTGAATGGGCCAACCGGGCCAATCCACCAAGCGCTGCCCTTCATAAACGGGCTACGAATATGCAAAGGGCACTAGACCGGATGGAGAAACTGAACCGTCCCAAGCTTGATGTGAAGAAAATGGGAATAGATTTTGAAGCCACTGACCGGAGCGGAAAGGATGTCATCAAATTAGAGGATGTCTCAAAAAGCTTTGGCAGCCGGACTCTTTTTGAAAAGGTAAATATGCTGGTTCAGTACAAGAATCGAACTGCGATTGTCGGTGAAAACGGAACAGGGAAATCAACGCTGTTAAAATTGATTCTTGGTGGATGCGAGAGTGATCAAGGCACAGTTAAGGTCGGCAGTAATGTGAAAATCGGTTATTTGTCTCAACATGTCTTTCATACCATTGGAGATGAACGGGTAATTGATGTATTCCGGTCTGAAGTAACCGTTAATGAGGGGGAAGCAAGACATATTCTAGCGAGTTTTTTATTTTATGGACCAGCAGTATTTCGAAAGGTCAATCAATTGAGCGGCGGTGAAAGAATGCGATTGCGCCTTGCTCAGCTTATGTATCAGGATATTAATCTTCTAGTGCTGGATGAACCGACTAACCACCTTGATATTGATTCGTGTGAGGTTTTAGAAGAGGCATTAGAACAATTTAACGGGACCATTTTGGCCGTTTCTCATGACCGTTATTTTCTCAATAAATTGTTTAATAAGGTATATTGGCTTCAAAATGGAACAGTATATTTCTTTGATGGAAACTACGACTGGGCAAAGGGGAAGCTAAATGCTCTAAAGGATTCAGAGCCAACACCTTCCGAAAAAATAACACCTATAAAGAATGATAAGCCCTCTAAAGTAGCAGTAGTACCCAACAAAGCGATGGAGATTGAACAGGAGCTCGAAAAGTTAGAAAATCTAATTCACACACTAAAACAGAGAATGGAATCAGCAATCGATTTGGAAATGCTTCAAAAACAATACACAGAATTAGAGCAGCTGGAAATAGAAAGAGAACATTTATATAAACAACTGGATGAAGTTGTTTAAGTCACTACCATTCCTCAAGAGTATTCTACTCTTGGGGATTTTTTCGTTAGCGTTTATAATGTAAATGGAAGTGAAAAAGGAGGAGTAGTATGGTTTATCTAGCGGATGAGTCTCGTTACGGAACAATGAAATACAATCGAAGCGGTCGGTCGGGCTTACAATTGCCTGCGATTTCATTAGGGTTATGGCATAATTTTGGCGGAGTAGATACATATGATAATGGTCGTTTATTGCTTAGAAGAGCATTCGATTTAGGAATTACACATTTTGACCTTGCAAACAATTACGGACCGCCGCCAGGGTCCGCAGAAGAAATGTTTGGCAAAATGATCAAAAGTGATTTTGCTCCTTACCGAGATGAGATGATTATTTCTACAAAAGCTGGTTATACAATGTGGCCAGGACCGTACGGAGACTGGGGTTCAAGAAAATATCTAATAGCCAGTTTAGAACAAAGCTTAAATCGAATGGGACTAGACTATGTGGATATATTTTACTCTCACCGTCCAGACCCGAATACTCCACTTGAAGAAACGATGGGTGCACTTGATTCAATTGTCCGCCAAGGTAAAGCCCTATATGTTGGTATTTCAAATTATAGTGCGGAACAAACACAGGAAGCGGTAAATATCTTAAATAGATTAGGAACTCCACTAGTACTCCATCAACCAAGCTATTCCATGCTGAACCGCTGGATAGAAGATGGATTGCAGGATGTCCTGCAAGAAAATGGAGTAGGATCAATTGCATTTTGTCCACTGGCGCAGGGTTTATTAACGAATAAATATATAAACGGAATCCCTACCGATTCTCGTGCGGCAAAAACACAAAGCTTTTTAAGTAAAGATCAAGTAACAGATGATATAGTAAATAAAGTGAAAAAGCTGAATGTAGTTGCGGTGGATCGCGGACAAAACTTAGCACAGATGGCGCTAGCGTGGGTTCTGAGGGACGGAAGGGTTACATCCGCTTTAATCGGTGCCAGCAAGGTAAGTCAGATAGAAGAGAATGTGGCTGCTTTGGACAACCTTTCCTTCTCTCGTGAAGAATTAAATAGGATTGAGGATATCTTAAAAAGTTAAAACGGCAAAGTTCTGTCCCCATGTTTAGACTTTTGTTGGACGATTCAAGTACATTGTTTCTATCAGCCAACAGGTGAAGAGTGCGGAAATATTTATAACACTTTAATTCGATTGGAGCCGTATTTCTTGGCTCTAATTTTTTTGCTTTTCCAAATTTATAGCTATCATTATAATTAGATTTATAAAATAATAAGGTTGGTTCAATATGAAAAGATTTTCTATAAAACAACTAATTCTCCTCCTTACTGTTACATTAACGGGTGTAATATGGTCCGTTCTATTTCATCAACCGCTCGTAATTGGGTTTTTGCCAGGATTTCTTATTTTAGTCTATCTTTCAAAACAGAATAATCAGGATATCAAACAAATCCTCCAAATCAGTTTAAGAGGAATTTATAAGACTCGGATTGTCATTTTTATTTTATTCTTAGTTAGTTTTTTACTTCCTTCCTGGTATCTTTCAGGGACGATTGATCAAATGGTGAAAATCGCACTTCATTTCATTAATCCGCATTATTTTTATGTTTTAACATTTGTCGCTGCAATGGTCATTTCTATGCTTCTAGGGACAACGGTTGGAACTCTTAGTGCGATTGGTATTCCAATATTGGGGACAGCAGTGGTGTTAAATCTGCAGGCAGAGATTGTAGCAGGAGCATTGGTCTCCGGGGCGTTTGTTGGGGACAGAACTTCACCATTTTCGAGTGCTCATCAGCTGCTGGCACATACAATTGAAATACCCGTGAAAAAACAATGGAATGCGATGCTAGTTACTACATTCATTGCTGTAGGGGTATCTATTCTTTTTTACGGAAGTTTTGATTTCTTTTCTGATGTAACAGTACGTGCTTCAAATCATTTACGATGGAGTAATCTATCGTTGATAAAATTTATTCCACCCATCATTTTACTTCTCTTAGTTCTGTTTCGAGTGAGTATTATATATGCTTTTCTAACAAGTATCATTACGGCTTGCATCCTATCGTTGCTTGATGGTGTTGGGTTAGTAGAAATTGCTCTCGCTTTTTGGAATGGAATTGAGGGGTTGGGCGGGGGCTTTCTTCATATGTACGAACTATTGCTGTTTCTTGCCTTAGCGGGTGCCTACAATGGTCTATTGGAGGAATTGAACGTCATTCAGCCTTATCTTGATAAATGGCTGCAACGTTCAACTTCTTTAACAGGAGACACGTGTAAAACCCTGCTAGCCACTCTCTTAATCAGTTTAATTGCTGCTAATCAAACGCTGCCGATTATTCTGACGGGAAGGTCCTTTTTACCTCATTGGTCAAGTAAATATGGGAAAGAGGAATTATCAAGAGTGATGGGTGATACGACCATGATTTTTCCGGGGATGGTGCCTTGGAGTGTGTTGGCAATTATGTGCAGTACCATAGTCGGAATTCCAATCTTAGAGTATTTGCCCTATGCCTTATTTTTATGGATTTTACCTTTTTTGACGCTAATGATTTCCTTGTTCAAACATGCCAGAAAGATAAAAGGTATAGCGCCTGCTTAACTTATGTTCCTTTTAGTTATGAATGAACTCCCTTGTAGCCACATATAAGTGGATATATAGATATTTGGACAAGGGATGGCGATTATGCTTAAAAAATTAGCGGTTATCGGATTTGGAAGTACGATGATTGGTGTTGGGGTGAACGGATTCATTTTGCCCTTCCATCTTATTAACGGCGGGATGTTTGGGATTAGCATATTATTCAACTATCTATGGCAATTTAGTATTGGATTAACATTTGTTTTATTGAATATTCCTGTTTACTTGCTTGCGTATAAGTCTGATATAAACTACTTTACTTATGGATTAATTGGGGCTTTCTTCTCAGGTTTCATGATTGAAATATTGGTGCCTCTAAAAGGAGTATTTCATTTGCCTATTATCAGTTCTGTGATTATCGGAGGTACTATCGTCGGAATTGGAGTAGGGACAATGTTGAGAAATCAGATAAGCCCAGGGGGAATGGATTTACTTGCTTTACTGTTTGCAAAATGGACAAAGGTTAACGTAGGGATTATAGCTTATGCGATTGATACAGTGATTATTATGACGAGTCTGTTGCTGCTTCGGGAGCCTAGATTATTATATTCGTTATTAATCGTTTCAATTGTTGGGTTACTAGCGACAGTCATCACCTCGGTGGGAAATTATGAAAAATGAAGATGGTTTAGTAAAATAGGGTCATTACTATTGAATAGAGGTTACTATGTTGAAGTTAGTAAATGATCATATAAAAGAGAATCTAAAGATTCTATTTGTTGGATTTAATCCTAGTATTCGTTCGAGTGAAACGGGGCATCATTTTGCCAATCCGAACAACCGGTTTTGGCGCATCTTACATGATGCAGGTTTGACTCCTCGGAAACTCGAGGCTGCTGAAGATGCCAAACTATTAGATTTGGGGATGGGGATTACCAATATTGTGGCAAGACCAACCAAAGCTGCAGATGAGATTACGAATGAAGAATACAAAGAGGGAAAAGAAATTCTCAGGAATAAAATTGAGCTGCTAAAGCCCAGGGTGGTTTGTTTCGTAGGGAAGGGAGTCTATCAGGAATATAGCGGCTTGAAAAAAGTTCCTTGGGGAAGGCAGGAAAAAGCAGTCGTTCCTGGAACCATTGATTTTGTTGCACCATCATCCAGCGGCTTAGTAAGAATGAAAGTGGAAGAAATCGTAGAAATTTATCTTGGACTTAAGGAAATAATAGAGTGATTCTAAGAGTTATATATATATTTCGATCTATTAGATTAATTCAAATATATCAGCCATGAGTAGAATATATTAGCGTTAAATCGTATATATCAGCTTTAAATCAAATAAATCAGCGATGAACAAAAACTCGACGGAATTTAGAGCCCGTCGAGTTATTTTTCGAACTTTTTACGATAATGTGCCAAGGCAAGCAGTGGAAAGATATAGCGATAACTGTGATAATGGATATAAAAAGCCCCAGCCATACCTTGGCCATTTGGATAAGAAGTGGTCCAATCTTCTTTATCAAGGTTCTTCAACAAATAAGAAATACCTTTCTTGATTTCAGTTGTGGGCTTTTCTGAAACGCTTATTAATGTATCTAATGCCCAGGCGGTATGAGTTGAGGTGCTAGTTCCAAGGTGTTTATAGCTTTCGTTACTATCACTATAACAGGATTCACCCCAGCCGCCATCTCCATTTTGAATTCGATGCAGCCATTGTATTGCTTTTTGAATCGAGGCATCACGAACAGGAACTCCAACCGCTTTTAAACCTGTCACAGTACCCCAAGTACCGTAAATATAACAAATGCCCCATCTGCCATACCAAGAACCATCCCGCTCCTGGTGATCTAGCAGCCACTTAACTCCCTTTTTAATACTTTGATGATTTTTCGACAAATTGGTATAGTTTCCAAAAAACTCAAGTGTACGGCCGGTGATGTCTGCACAAGAGGGATCGGTTAGGATAAATTGAGCCTTCTCAATAGGCAGAAACTCAAAAAGCCTGGTATCGGTATTTTTTTCAAATGCAGCCCAACCACCATCATCGTTTTGCATGGATAGTAACCAATTTATCCCCCGATTCCATGCATCGGAAGAATTCATTCTAGAAATGGACCTTAAAGTTGCAGTTGTATCATCGACATCTGGATTGATTGTATTAATATCTGAAAAGCCCCAGCCTCCTGGCAAACTATTAGGATTATGAATCACCCAATCTCCGAATTTGTCGTGTTGATGGGCTAGTAAATATTGATTCGCTTTCAAAACTATTGAATCTTTTGGTGAAATTCCTGCTTCTTGCAATGCATAGCCAATTAACGAGGTATTCCACACATTCGCGGTCGTGTATTGCATATGTGGAAGTCCATTAATGGTCGTTCTCATCGCTTTTATCCCATCAATAGCGGCTTTGATAACAGGGTCGTTTTTCTTATATCCCAGAGCGAGGAGGGCGAAAATCATTAAAAAGGTGGAACTGTAGTAGCTGAAAAATGTACCATCTTTTTCTATATGGTCGAGCATATATTTTTTTGCCCGCTGTAGTGCCAGCTCATGAAGCTGTTGGGGCAGCCCCATTAGATTCTTAACCCCTTTTTCCATAAAAGAGAAAAGGGAACGTATTTCGCCCGAGCGAATCCAGGTATCAGAATCAGCACGTTCTTCATGTAAATCGGAGAGGTCAGGACTATTTTTTGTCGGTAACGTAAATTTCTTATCTGTGAGAATCAGCAAGGGGGTTAGATTTGCCCTGCCATAAACAGAAAAGGAATAGAAACTGATTGGGAAATGGAGTGGTAATAGAAGTATTTCTATCGGAAGTGGGGAGAAAGATGGCCACTTCATTTGCCCTGTTATGGATAACATCACTTTTGTGAACATACTTACTTCATCCAAACCACCCTTGGACAAAATAAACTTTTTGGCAGCACGGAGCCGCTTATCCTGCTTTTCAAAGTATCCAGAATAAAGGAGTGCGTAATAGGATTCTACGGTGGCAGTGAGATTACCAGTTCCTTCATCATAAAAAAGCTTCCAGGCACCATTTTTTTCTTGTCTCTTTACTATCCTCTCGGCAAGCCCCTTTATTAATTCTTCATCATGTATTTCCAATGTCCGTAATAAAATGATCATATAGGCATCTGTCGATAACCCAGTTTCAAATGGATAATGCCAGGAGCCATCGGGAGATTGATCCCTTCTAAGTCTCTCAACTAGCCAGTCTAAGCCATTTCTAGTATTGATCAAAGTAATATTCAGTCCTCTCCCATTTGAATATTCTCATCTATACATATTCAGCGAGTAGACAGAGAATTCTCGAGGGAGGTTATGATTATTTTTTTTATCAGAAGCAGGGAAAAAACTCCGATTGAAACTATTAAGGATGAATTAAAGGTGAAAATGAAAAAGAGTGCAGTAATTGACTTGAAAACAGTAACAAAAGAGGAACAAGTTCTTTTAGAAAATATAAAAAAAAGTACAAGCGAACGGAACCTGAATAACCTGACAAGGACAAATGCCTATTTTGATATTTACCAAAAACATCCCGAAATCCATTGGGCATTTCTAGGGCATATGGTATCTAGAAATGGCGGCTGGAATATGACCGATTTAAAGGGTGAGTTCCTCACACGCTTGCTTACGAAAAAAGAAAGGAGTGTCTTTTTTACCTTTTTAGAACGCGGGAATTGGCTGATATTTCAAGACGCTTATCCACAATTTTTACTATACAGTGAGAGTATAAAAAGAAAGAAACCTCTATTTTATTTGCTGCCTTATTTGAATATATCCACCTTTATGGAGACTATTTGGAATTATTTCTGGAGGGTGCCTGACACCTATATCCTCACAATGGCTCTTATTATTAATGAACAAAATTATCTGGAGAAAAGGGTGATTCAAAACCCCAGCTATCAAAAGGATGTACTAAACACGTTGGAGTTTAAGCTGCAGGATGTGCTCTCATTTAATCATATTTTGTTTCCCAATCGAAAAAAGAGCCTTGCCGGGCAAACACTTCATCAGTTTCAATCTCTACATGAGCGGATACTTTTAGGGAAAAGATTGTATGCTGTTCTTTTTCAAAAAAAGGAATTGCTAAGTCAATTTGTTCAATGGGCAAAAGTACACCGTCATACAGGGTCGAGAAAGGATTATTGGCCGCATATTTTTAATAATGTGAATGAAGGAATTCCTGGAATCCCCTATAAGCTTCGTTTAAATGCATGCAAGCTTAGATGGGGAGCAAGAAAAATATATAGTCCAGATTTAACGTCTGCGTGGAAAAATGTTCATCACCAAGATGCGGAAAAGGGAGATTGGTTTAGTGAGTGGCAGATAGCTGACTATCTCTTGGAGCATAATGAAACACAAATTAATGGGGAGATTGAATATGACTACTGTAAAACGCTTGAAAGGCTTGAGCTTGCCGCCTTGGCAAAAAAAGTCATTACCATTTTTGATTAAGGAATATGGCCCTGTAGTTATATTGGCTATATTGCTGGGTACTTCCTTGGATCTATACTTTGTTGGCAAGAAAATGTACATGTTTCCTATTCGACCATTTCCTGAGGTGTTGTCGTTTAATATTGCCTTTACTTTTGTAGGATTGCCCATTCTTGTGCTGGTTTTCTTAAAGATGATGAAAAAGGTAACGAAATGGGGAAAGGTAGCTATTATTTTATTCCTAAGCTTACTGATGCCTATAGGTGAAAGATTTTCTGAATTATTTGGTCTATTCGAGCACTCTGTTGACTGGAAGCATATCTATAGTTTCTTTGGCTATCTGGTTTTCTTTTCGTTTATTTTTTTGTTTTATAAATTAACAAATAAAGAACATTAAAAAAGCCAAGACCTCAGGTCTTGGCTTCTTGTAATGCCGCTACCAACGACACTACGTACCCCTTCCGTCCGTACAGTGGTTAAGTGTCCCGCAACAAGCGAATGTTCGGAAGGGGTATTGTTATAATACCACAATATTGAGGATTTTAAACCATGAAACTTTCTTTTCTCCTGAGGAAAGTGTATGATAAAAATGATTTTTTACATAAAGGAGATGTTCATTGTGGCTAAAAAAGGACACATTCAAATGCAAAACGGAGAAAAAATTGAATTCGAATTATATCCAAACGAAGCACCTGGTACAGTAGCAAACTTTGAAAAACTAGCAAAAGAAGGATTTTACAATGGGTTGAATTTTCACCGCGTTATTCCTGGATTTGTAAGCCAAGGTGGGTGCCCAAGTGGAACTGGAACTGGTGGGCCAGGCTACACAATTAAATGTGAAACACAAGGAAATCCACACAAACATGTACCAGGTTCTCTTTCTATGGCACATGCTGGTAAAGATACAGGCGGCAGCCAATTCTTTATCGTTCATGAGTCACAGCCGCATCTAAATGGTGTTCACACTGTTTTCGGTAAAGTGACTTCTGGTCTTGAAACAGCAAAAGCTATGCGTAATGGCGATGTTATGGAAAAAGTGGAAGTATACGACGAAGAATAGGATTTACAATAGGAGCCGAGCAATTGGGCTCTTTTTTGTGCATTCAAAAAGCAAGCATGAATCCAATCACTCAGGGCAAATTAACGTAAAAACATCAATATGGGAGGTTTTTATGAAAAGATTTGCTCTTTTACTCATCCCGTTTTTGCTGCTTTCCATGCAATATACAGCTTCAGCTAAAACCAAGGATGAAAAACAATTAAAGGCTGCTATTATTATTGATGACTTCGGCGGTGGAACGGGTGGAGTTAGAGATTTTCTAGAAGGAGACATCCCGATTACTGCTGCGGTAATGCCTTTTACAGAGCATTCAGCGAAGCATGCAAGATGGGCTCATAAAAATGGGTTTGAGGTCATCGTTCATTTACCGATGCAGCCCAAAAAAGGAAAGCGCTCATGGCTAGGTCCGAAACCCATTACGGTAGATCTATCACCACAAGAGGTGAAACAAAGGGTGGAAGATGCAATTAAGTCTGTTCCCTATGCAGTTGGGATGAATAACCATATGGGTTCACTAGCGGTAGAGGATGAGGAAATCGTAAGAGCGATTGTAGAAGTTGCCAAGGAGAAGAAGATGTATATTATCGACAGTGGTACGAGCCCAAAATCAAAGTTTCCGAAGGTTACAGAAGAAATGAATGTGCCGCTTTTAGAAAGAGATGTTTTCTTAGATGATATCTCGTCTTCGAGTCATGTGAGAAAACAAATGAAAAGATTAGCTAAGATAACCGAATTTACTGGCAGGGGAATTGCCATTGGACATGTTGGGGTAACAGGAAAGGTATGTTCAGTAGGAATTTTTCAATCAATGGAAGAATTTAAACAACGCAACATCAAAATAGTGCCAGCCTCACAGCTTTTTTCTACGCAATTAACAGAACAATATTTAAAACCATGAAACAAGGCAACTGCGGGTTGCCTTGTTTCATGGTAAAATACCTAACAGACAAACAATTCAATTGAAAAAGGCTGTAAGGGAGAATAAATTTACTATGAAATTAGTTTCTTGGAACGTTAATGGGCTAAGAGCCTGTGTTAATAAAGGATTTTTAGATTACTTTAAAGAAGTAAATGCAGATATTTTTTGTGTACAGGAGACAAAATTACAGGAGGGGCAAATTAATCTTGAACTAGAGGGATACCATCAATATTGGAATTACGCTGTCAAAAAGGGCTATTCAGGTACAGCTGTTTTTACAAAAATTGAACCAATATCAGTCCGATATGGTTTAGGAAATGAAGATTCACAGGATGAAGGCCGAATTCTTACGTTAGAATTTGAGGGTTTTTATCTAGTAAATGTTTACACGCCAAACTCTCAAAGAGATTTAGCGAGACTAGGCTTCCGATTAGATTGGGAAGATAGGATTATCTCACATTTAAAAGATTTAGATCAAGTTAAGCCTGTAATTTTATGTGGTGATTTAAATGTTGCTCATCAGGAAATAGACTTGAGAAATCCAAAATCAAATTTAGGTAATTCTGGTTTTACAGTCGAGGAACGTGGAAAAATGAATTCTCTTCTGGAGTCAGGATTTGTAGATAGCTATCGACATTTTTACCCGGAAAAAGAAGGTTCCTACACATGGTGGTCGTACATGGCAAAGGTACGGGAGCGGAATATTGGTTGGCGGATTGATTATTTTATCGTCTCCGAAAAACTTCGTGACTCATTGATTACTGCAGATATTCATTGTGAAATAATGGGCAGTGATCATTGCCCAGTGGTGCTGGAATTGGAAATGTAATCCTACATAAGTTTTTCTTATGATAAATCATAAAAACCTCGTAATTTTCATTATTATTTAAATACTATAAATTAAAGTTAAGAGGTGATTATGATGGATATTAAAAATGATGTCCAGCAGCAATTTGGGAAAAATGCGACTTCTTACGTTTCCAGTCCTATTCATAAGGACGGGAAAGACTTATTAAAGATGGTGGAAATGGCTGAATTAACTGGACAGGAAGTTCTTCTTGATATTGCCACAGGCGGCGGGCATACAGCGAATGCGTTTGCACCACTAGTTAGTAGGGTAACGGCAGTGGATCTTACCACAGAAATGCTAGTTGCAGCTGAGAATTTCATTAAGGAAAATGGTCATCAAAATGTTGAATTTATTCAAGGGGATGCCGAGCAGCTTCCATTTACGAATGAGTCATTTGATATTGTTACCTGTAGGATTGCGCCACATCATTTCCCCCATGTGGATTCATTCATAAAGGAAGTACATCGAGTATTAAAGCCTAAAGGTCAATTCATACTGGATGATAATGTAGTTCCAGAGAAAAATGATTACGATCAATTCTATAATACGATTGAAAAAATACGGGATTACAGTCATTTTCGTGCTTGGAAAAAATCCGAATGGATACAAAAGATTGAGGAAAGTGGATTGGAAATATTTGAATGGCACCGATTTGAGAAAACTTTTCGTTTTGAACCATGGTGTGCAAATATGAAGCTGCCAGAATCTGAAAAGAATCAGTTAACTCAATTGATTCTTAAATCATCGAAAGAAATCCAAGAAAAATTTAGAATTCAGATTGAGAATGATAAAGTTATTTCTTTTGTTGGAGAAGCCATTGTTTTAAAGGCGATAAAACGGTAAGTAAAAACCCATCGTATAAAAGAGGTTCATCTCTTTTATACGATGGATTTTTAAAATTCAAAAGGACTGTGGAGGTCATTAAGGGCTGTTCCAAAAACATCAAATTCAGGTGATTTCTCACCGTTACTTGAGTTTTCTTCGTGATTTTCCTGATTCGTAAGAATTTTGTCAGCGTCTTTTTTCTGGATATAACTCAAGGTACATCATCTCCTTTTTTTGGGAATGAATCATAGTGTATTTTTTCCCCATTAATAATGTTCTAAACCATTTTATTTTTCATTTAGCACCAATCTAGTTGGATTTAAAGCTTTGATTGGCTAATTTAGTATTATTTTTTACTTCCAAAAAATTTTTTTAAAAATTGGTGTTGATTTTTGTCGTAATTCGTTGTAAGATTATCAATGTCGCCGCTACGACGTGGCGAAGTTAGCAACTTACTTTTCTATTTAGTTTTAATTACATGCGGGTGTGGCGGAATTGGCAGACGCACCAGACTTAGGATCTGGCGCCGCAAGGCGTGGGGGTTCGACTCCCTTCACCCGCACTTAAGTTATTTTCGCAGAAAATAACCAAACCTTTTTTTGAAAATCTTATTACTACAGAAAAGTAATGCGGAAGTAGTTCAGTGGTAGAACACCACCTTGCCAAGGTGGGGGTCGCGGGTTCGAATCCCGTCTTCCGCTCCAATGTTGCCGGGGTGGCGGAACTGGCAGACGCACAGGACTTAAAATCCTGC
>NZ_JAMBOB010000069.1 GCF_023715415.1 Neobacillus niacini | reverse complement strand
GGGATGGCGGGCGTCCCCGGCGCGAGGACGGTCGTGCGGCTCGTCAGCACGGCGGCCATGACGGCGCCGGCGACGGTCGTGCCGACCGAACGCATCAGGCCGTTGACGCCGACGCTGGCGCCGGCCTCGTGCATCGGCACGTTGTCGAGGATGAGCGTCGGCATCGCGGCGTAACCGATGCCGACACCCGCCGACGCGACGCACGAGGCGACCATGAGCTGCCACGGCGCGTTCATGAGGAACAGCGCGATGACGTAGCCGATGCTGATGACGAGCGCACCGGTGGCGAGCGTCACCCGCGCACCGCGGTGCGTGATGAGCGCGCTGGAGACGGGCGCGAACGCCATCATCATGAGGCCCGCGGGAGCCATCCACAGCCCGGCGTGCAGGATCGACTGGCCGAGAC
>NZ_JAMBOB010000068.1 GCF_023715415.1 Neobacillus niacini | reverse complement strand
CGCGCGATCGGCCGCCGACAGCGACGTGCCGTTCTTGTCCAGCGAATCGGACATCGACTTCAGGCGTGCCGCCAGGTCCTGCAGATCCTTGTCACGCTTCGCGAACTCGGCTTCGAGCTTCGTCTGCGCCGCCTTCGCGGGTGCCGACTCGCGCAGGATCCGATCCGAATTGACCGCCGCGATGCGGGCGACGTCCTGTGCGTGCACCGTTGCCGCGCCCAGGGCCAGCGCAACGGTCAGCGCGCACATCACTCGTTTCGAAAACTTACCGGTTAGCAAAATTACCCTCTCGTTGCTGTTGTCATGCGTTCGTTCAGAACGCCGTCCCGATCTGGAACTGGAATTTCTGGTACTGGTCGCCTTCGTGCTTCTGCAGCGGGAAGCCGAGGCTCAGCTTCAGCGGGCCGATC
>NZ_JAMBOB010000067.1 GCF_023715415.1 Neobacillus niacini | reverse complement strand
GGCGAGTACCGCAAGATCACCGAAGAAATCCTGCGGCGGATGCCAGATGAACGGCACAACGCACGCGCAACGGCAGAAGCTGTTCGGGCATTCCTGATGCTGCGCATCGGCCTTCACACGGGGCTCCGTCAGAAGAACCTGCGCGAACTGATGCTGTGCCGGCCAGGGAGTTTGCCGACCTCGGAGCCAAGCTGGAAGACCTGAAGCGGGGCGAGTTGCGTTGGAGCAGCCGCGACCAAGGGTGGGAAATCCTGATCCCGTCGGTCGCCTTCAAGAATGCAAATTCCTCCTTCTTCGGTTCCAAGCCCTTCCGCCTGATCCTCCCGGACCTCGGGCGACTCTACGAACTGATCGAAGCTTGGATCGAGCGCCATCGCGCGCGCCTGATTGGCGATGCGGCTGACCCGGGAA
>NZ_JAMBOB010000066.1 GCF_023715415.1 Neobacillus niacini | reverse complement strand
CCTCTGGACGGCACGCCGATGCTTCTGTTCGCGCGCGCCCGGCTCGCGACAGCAAGCTCGATCGTGATCGGATGGTGGCTGCGTGATCTCGGTTGGATCGAGTGCGCATTCACGCCGAATCGCCCCGTAGGGCTTGTGCCGTCGCATTGGATGCCGCTGCCGACGTTTCCGGAGGGCGCATGCTGACCCTCGGAATCGACCCGGGCATTTCCGGCGCGCTCGCCGCGCTCGACCACAATGGCGCACTGCGCATCGCGGACATGCCGACGCGCAAGAAGCAGGGCACTGGCAAGGTGCGCAACGAGGTCGACCCGCATGTGCTGCAGCGCACGTTGCGCGACCTGATCCCCGCGAGCGACAGCGTGATCGTCGTCATGGAGGCGCTGAACACCTTCGCGGGCGGCTCCGTGCAGACC
>NZ_JAMBOB010000065.1 GCF_023715415.1 Neobacillus niacini | reverse complement strand
GTACGCGTTCGCGCGCTCCGCCCTCGCGCTGCGCTACGACCCGTCCGACACCGAAGCACCCGCCCCCGTCACCGAAAGCCAGTTGCTCGCCCCGCGTCGCTTCGAGGACCGCCGGGACGACCTCTGGACCGTATTCCAGAGAACGCAGGAAAACCTCACCAAGGGCGGCCTGCATGGACGCTCGCGCAGCGGACGCTCCATGTCCACGCGCCCCATCACCGGCATCGACCAGAACGTGAAGCTCAATCGCGCGCTGTGGATGCTCGCTGACGCCATGCGGCAGATGAAGTCGTAGCGACCACCGGGCGGCGTACCGCGCCACCCACCATTCATTGATCAGGACTCCTTTCCGGGTCAAGTCCTGATCACTTCTGCAACACCGACCCGGAATCATCTTTCCAACTTTCTGGAGTCAGTCA
>NZ_JAMBOB010000064.1 GCF_023715415.1 Neobacillus niacini | reverse complement strand
GCCCTCGCTGCGCGCGATGTCGCACACCGAGCGGAAGATCAGCGTGGTCGTCACCGGCAGTTCGACCGGTAGCGCGAGGAAACCGAACGCGCCGCCCGCCGCGCCGGTCGTCGCGACCGCGAGCTTGTGCAGCAGGTTACTGGGTTTCTCGGGCTCCGCGTCCGGCGCCTGCGGCTTGCCGAGCGTGCGCAGCGCGATGTTCAGGCACTTGCGCAGCGCGAGCTGCGTCGCGTCGTTGATCTTGCCGGTCGCGAAGTCCGGCAGCCGCGCGATCATCTTCTCGACCGGCGCGCCGAGCACGCCCGTCAGCTTCATCGTCAGCGACGGGCTTTCCAGCACCTGTTTCGCGCGCCGCAGCGCGTCCCGATCCTCCGGCGACAGCGCCGTCGCGGGGGTGATTGAAATCGGTTCCATCTTTCTCC
>NZ_JAMBOB010000063.1 GCF_023715415.1 Neobacillus niacini | reverse complement strand
CACCTGCACGAGCCCGAGCACCGAACCGAGAATGCCGAAGGTCGGCGCATAGCCGCCGGCCTGCTGCCACACGCGCACGGCGGCGAGGCGGCTGCGTTCGTACGCATCGAGTTCGCGTTGCAACGCATCTTCGAGCACCGCGGTCGACACGCCATTCGCCAGCAGTTCGAGCCCGCGCCGCGCAAACGGATGAATCCCGCTCACGTCCATCGATTCGAACGCGAGCAGCCCGTCGAGCTTCGCGCGATCGCCCCATTCGAGCAGGTCGGACAGGTTCTTGCGATCGACTTCGCGCGCCCGCACGAACGCGAGCCGCAACTGCTTCACCGCGTCGAAGAAGCGCGCCCACGTGTTCTGGATCATCACCGCGCCGAGCGTGCCGCCGAGCACGATCACGAGCGCCTCGAACTGGAACAGCATCGAGA
>NZ_JAMBOB010000062.1 GCF_023715415.1 Neobacillus niacini | reverse complement strand
GGTTTAAGGTAATTAGTTTTTTTGTGAGATTGATCTTTGGACATCGAACCTTTACGCATTCAATATTATTTATCGCAATCATAGCATTTTTATTGCAAATTATTCAGACGCCTAATTATTATATGGCAGCAACTATAATTGGATTAGTGTCACATGTTATACTAGATATGATAACACCAAAAGGCGTGAAATTATTTTATCCGTTACAGTTTAATGTGAAGACACCGATTCAATTTAAAACAGGTGGACTTGTAGACTTATCTTTAGCTACAGCGTTAATGGTCGGAACAGTTTATGTTTTATTTCAGCCTTTCATCAATGATATAATAAGCAACTGGAATACTAAGTTTTTATAGAAAATAAATTATTAAAGGTTACAAACTCAGCAGGAGGCATAAAATGCTAGATAAAAATCAATTAGCTAAATATAAACA
>NZ_JAMBOB010000061.1 GCF_023715415.1 Neobacillus niacini | reverse complement strand
GAGCACGACCACTCAGATTGCGCTGCGCGTTGAAGCGGACGCGCAGCCCGCTTCTTTTCTCGAACCCCCTGCATACATGCTGCATCGCTGGGCAGGTCGAGGTCAGCCAGCGGTCTCCCACTTGTGTTACGTGGGGCACTTCGAGGGCCCGTTCCCCTTCGCGTAAGCGTCCCCGTCGGGGACACGGCGGTCGATGACGTACGAGGCATTGGCACGACATGGACACGCCATGTCGCTTGTTACCCCGGAGCAGACGATCGACCGGCGTTACCACCGGCGCGTCGCCGCGCCGGCAGGCGCGCCGCCGTCAATGCGCGTCGACGAGCCGCGGATCGATATACGCGTCCACGTCCTGCGACTGCTTGTACACGGCGTTACGCACGTTGAACGCATTCGCGTTGCGCGTCGAGCCGTAGATCGAATCGAGCCCGTCGCCC
>NZ_JAMBOB010000060.1 GCF_023715415.1 Neobacillus niacini | reverse complement strand
GCACGAAAGGCCGGCCGTCGTTCAGCGGCGTCGCCAGGAACCTGACGAACGCGTCATAGGAAGTTCGATCCTCGGCCATGTGCGGGTAGTCGGATGAAAACGCGGCGGATGAAAACGCGAAGGCAACGGTCGCCTGAACCGCGTGCTCAGACCTTCTTCAGGTAGCACGCCTTCAGCATGAAGCCGCCCATGTCGGTCTTGCAGTCGACTTCGTGATCGCCGCCGACGAGCCGGATGCTCTTGACCTTGGTGCCCATCTTCAGCGTGATCGACGAGCCCTTCACACGCAGATCCTTGATCAGCACGACCGAATCGCCGTCCGACAGCACGTTGCCGTTCGCGTCCTTGACGACGTCGCCCGCCGGTTCGTCACCGGCCTCGGCGCCGGCGTCGGCCGACCATTCGTGGCCGCAGTCCGCGCAGACGGTCAGCGCACCGTCCGGGTA
>NZ_JAMBOB010000005.1 GCF_023715415.1 Neobacillus niacini | reverse complement strand
TTGGACATCCCCATCTTTTGTAAGGTTATCCCATCTTATCAGCCAACATGGTTTCAGCCACCTGTTCCGAGTTTTGCCTTCAAGTCCTCCGCACGAAATCTCACGATACTCGCACTACCTGTCAGCTGTACATTTCCGCCACAACGGCATGTTAGGGACTTTCACCCATTAAGCGAAGCGCTGCCAAGCGCACAAAAGGCGCGGCACTGCAATTACCCCGCCTTTCTCCCTTGGAATGACCTAGTAACCTTATGATTACACCAGTACCTTTTCAATGTCATTATAATAAATGACCTATGATAAGATTCTACAGCCTTCTAATTTATCATACCTCGCTTTTGCCTCATCCCTATTTTCAAACTCAAATATTTGGATGCTTACTTTTACATAATAAGTAAAAACCCAAACAATCATTTCCTCCTTCATATTGAAATTTAAAAAAGGCATCTAATTAATATGCAAGAAGTGTACCAAAAACCTAATCATCCCAACAAATACAAAACCCAACAAATCAATTGATTTATTGGGTGAGATGGTAAAATTTTGTTGGTTTTAAATCAGAATATTAAGGTGAAATAATTGGTTGGCAAAAAATAACTTTTAAACCCTTATTCCGTTTCCCTTCAAGAGGCCTTATGCTCTAAGCGAAGTTTATCTGCAACCATCGCAATAAACTCTGAGTTTGTAGGTTTAGCCTTTGACATGCTAACTGTATAGCCGAATAGAGAGGAAATAGAATCAATGTTTCCACGGCTCCAAGCTACTTCTATCGCATGGCGGATAGCGCGTTCCACTCGGCTTGCAGTCGTGTTATATTTCTTAGCAATATCAGGGTATAAGACCTTCGTAATAGAACCGAGTAATTCAATATCGTTATAAACCATTGAGATTGCTTCACGTAAATATAAATATCCCTTTATATGCGCAGGGACACCAATTTCATGGATAATACTTGTAATGCTAGCATCTAGATTTCTTGGTTTATTTTCAGTGTGCGAACGATAATTTCCAGAAGGCGCCTTTCTGCTTACCTGACTGGTTTTACCGCTTACTTGACGGATATGGTTACCTAAATTCTCCATATCAAAAGGTTTTAAAATAAAATAAGAGGCACCAAGCTCAACTGCCTTCTTTGTAACGTCTTCTTGTCCAAATGCAGTCAACATAATAACATTAGGAATTGCACCCTTTTTAAGCTCTCTTAAACGTTCAAGGACAGCTAAACCATCTAGATGAGGCATAATAATATCTAAAACGAGTACATCCGTATCCGTTGATTCAAGAAGTTCTAAACAATCCTGACCATTATGAGCAATACCCGCAATTTCCATATCATCTTGGGAAGAAATATAGTCCTCTAATAATCCAACTAACTCCCTATTATCATCCACGACACAAACTTTAATCTTTTTCACTTTTATTTCCTCCTCAAATCCAAATGTTCATATCTCTATTTAACATTAATTTTTATTCTCTTAATTCTATTCTAAATTAGAAATTCGACAATGCAACTAAAATTCCTCTAGTTTTTTTAATATTTCTTAAAATAGTGAGAAAATCTCATCTTTTCTTTGTTTTACTTTAAATTTCGACTAAATTCGCATATGTGCCTAATTATTCCATTTTTTTGTCGAAAATACTTTATGTAAAAACAAAATAGGCTTTTATAGCCTATTTTGTTTTTATTACAATTTAGTTTTAGCTAGCCTTTTCTTCAGGTTTTTCGTATATGTTAATTCCTGCTTCATTTAACATCCATTCAATGTGTACTCCATAACCAGAGGTTGGATCATTGACAAAGACATGTGTTACTGCACCAATTAGCTTTCCATCCTGGATAATTGGACTTCCGCTCATCCCCTGAACGATTCCTCCAGTTTTTTCTAGAAGCCTTGGATCGGTTACCTTCAAGACCATGCCTTTTGTTGCTGGAAATTTCTGCGGGATTGTGCTGACAATTTCAATATCAAATTCTTCTACCCTGTCATCATTTACCACTGTTAGAATTTTTGCTGGCCCTTCCTTCACTTGGTGGGATAAGGCAATTGGAAGTGGTTTATCCAAAATTCCGTTCTTTAATTCTTTATTCAACACTCCGAAAATGCCAAATGGGCTGTTTTTTGTGATGTTTCCGACTATTTCACGGTCTGAAGAGAATCGCGCTAGCTTTTCTCCTGGGTCACCATTACTGCCCTTTTCAATGGAGGTAACCGTAGACCGAACGATTTGACCATCTTCTACTACAATTGGCTTCTTCGTATCCATATCTGAAATAACATGCCCAAGGGCACCATATTTCTTAGATTGTGGATGAACAAATGTCATCGTTCCGATTCCTGCTGCTGAATCACGAATATATAATCCAAGCTTATAGGAGTTTTCTCCCTTATCCTTAAGGGGAGTAAGTTTCGTTGTAAACTTACCACTTTCCCTGCTAATAACCATATCTAATGCTTTACCGCTTTGACCTGAATCTTGCACAAACGGGGCAACATCAGTCATTTTTTCAATTTTATTTCCATTGATTTCTGTAATGATATCACCGATTTTGATTCCTGCTATTTCACCAGGTGATTTTTTTCCATCTTCTGTATTAACTAAATGGTGGCCTACGACCAATACGCCAACCGTATTTAGTTTAACACCAATGGATTGTCCTCCTGGGGTGACTTTGAAATCCTTTAAGACATTTACATCGACCTTTTTTACAGGTATCCCTGCAAATTCTAAAAGCATTTCTTCTTTACCTGAATCATTTGCTTCTAAGGATACTTTTTCTTTATCTTGTTCAAGTGAGATAGTTGAATTGAGAGATACTAAAGAGGCTGAAACCGGTACAGCCTTTTGAAAAGTATAATTTTGTCCTTCAAAGACTGTAATGGTCTTTGGTATATCAAGGTACTGCTGAAATGGCTGAAAATAAAGAATGCTGATTAATGAAACAAGGAGAATTCCACCAATGATCTTTCTAATTATTTCTAACTTCAAAATCTTCACTCTCCTCGCTTTGCGTTTCACTCTACATCGAAATGGCTACATCTTTAATTTTGCCTCCATCAGCAGCATTTATAACATAAGACAACATAAAAAAGCTCCCCTAATTGGGAAGCTTTTCAATTTTTTTATTTTCAGATGCTAAAAATAACAATTCTTCAGCGTGTTTTTTTGTTAAATCAGTAATTTCAACGCCAGAAATCATTCGGCCAATTTCCTTTATTTTCTCATCAACACTAAGTGAATGAACTGAAGTTTTGGTTCGTCCGCCTGTTGTTACTTTGGAAATAAACAAATGAGTATCTGCCATAGCAGCTACTTGAGGTAAATGCGAAATACATAATACCTGTGAATCGACAGCTACTTTATAGATTTTTTCAGCTATTGATTGTGCCACCCTTCCGCTTACACCAGTATCTACCTCATCAAAAATAATGGAAGTAACGCCTTGATGTTTCGAAAATATACTCTTGAGCGCGAGCATTATCCTCGATAGTTCCCCGCCAGAAGCAATTTTCGATAAAGGCTTTAATGGTTCACCTGGGTTTGTAGAGATAAAAAATTCCACGTGATCCACACCATTTTTTGTAAAATGTGGCAGAACGGATTCAAAGCGAATTTCAAACACTGTTTTTGCCATGTATAGTTCTTTCAATTCATTATGAATTAATTTTGTCAGCTTCCCTGCCCAGCGTTTCCGGAGTTCCGTCAACTGTTTGGCTTCTAGGCTTAAATCTTTTTTAATGGAGGCTAGTTGTTTCTCTAGTTGCCCTATATGTGTTTCCTTATTTTGCAGCGTTTCTATTTCTTCTTCAATTTTCGCTGCATATTCTAAAACTTCTTCAATTGTTTTTCCATATTTGCGCTTTAACTGATTAATTTCATTTAATCTTTCTTCGATTTCATTTAACCGCTGTGGATCATATTCTAATTCATCTAGTTCATTCCTCAATGTGCGGGAAGCATCCTCTAGCTGGTAAAAGCTGTTCATGACGGATTCATATAATTCTTTATAAGCGGAATCCAATGCTTGAGCGTCTTCAAGCTGTCCCATTACCAAACTAATCCAATCCAGCCCCTTTTGTTCTCCAGTAAGGGCATTATAGCTGGATTGAATCGCTTCGAAAACACGTTCAAAGTTCACAAGCTTTCGTTTTTCTTCAAAGAGCTGCTCATCTTCATTAAGCTTTAGATTTGCATTTTGAATCTCATCAAATTGAAATTGAATTAAATCTAGGCGATGCGCTGTTTTTTGCTCATTCTCACTTAGAGACTTAAGTTTATGAGAAGTTTGTTCATAGCGATGAAACACTTCTTGGTATTCTGTCTGAGAAAAAGAAATATCCTCAAAACCAAATTGGTCAAGTAAGAGTAGATGCCTGCTCTCATCCATTAAATCTTGGTGTTCATGCTGACTATGTATATCAACTAAGGTAGATCCTACTTCCCTTAGAGTTGAGATGGTTACAAGCTTACCATTGATCCGACAAACACTCTTGCCCGTCCGAGAAATATCCCTTCGTAAAACGACCATACCTTCTTCAATTTCTATCCCAAATTCAAATGCCTTTGAAAACACAGGATGGTGCTCATCTATCTGAAAGAGACCCTCAATTTCCGCCTTATCTTCCCCGTGTCTGACAAACTCAAGCGAGCCTCTGCCACCTACTAGTAGATGAATGGCGTCAATAATAATTGATTTTCCTGCACCGGTTTCTCCTGTTAAAACAGTCAGCCCCTTGTCAAACGAAATGGAAAGAGCCTCAATAATCGCAAAGTTCTTAATCGATAATTCTGATAACATGGTCCTTTCCCCCCATTACAGCATGTCAAGGAACCGATTTGTGATAGTCTCTGTATCTTCAGGTGTACGACAGATGATTAATATCGTATCATCCCCACAGATGGTTCCTAATATTTCTTCCCAGTCGAGGTTATCAAGTAACGCTCCGATTGCCATAGCATTTCCAGGCAGACATTTCATGACAAGTAAATGTCCAGCAGAATCTATTCGAACAAATGCATCCATTAATGATCTTTTTAATTTTTGCAAAGGATTAAAGCGTTGGTCTGCAGGGAGACTATATTTGTATCTGCCATCTTGCAAAGGGACTTTAACCAAGTGCAATTCTTTAATGTCCCTTGATACAGTTGCTTGCGTTACATTAAAACCAGCACTTTTTAGTTCATCAACAAGTTCATCTTGTGTTTCAATATCATTGTTGGTGATAATATCTCTAATTTTTATATGTCGTTGACCTTTATTCAACTTTTTCACCCCGTAATCATCAGAACATCTAAGTATTTTGTACAAAAATGTCGCTTATACCAATATGTTAGCCCATTTTGCCTAGGATGTACAATGATTATTCAAGAGAAAAACTTGTCAAATTAAAAAGAAAGGATGAGCATATGCTCATCCTTCAACATCTTTTTTGGATTTAAATTCCTGATGGGAATCTTTCACTATTTGTAAAGGCTCAAAAGGCAATTCATTTTGGCCATTATCTTGCTCCCCAACCCATCTGAGGTGAAGGAGAAACTCAATATTCCCGTCTCCTCCAGTGATAGGAGAAAAGGATAAATTCACCACATTAAATCCTTGTTCAAGAGCAAAAACGACAATTTTATTAACAACCTGTAAATGAACTTTTTCATCGCGGACGATACCTTTTTTTCCAACCTGCTCACGACCTGCTTCAAATTGTGGTTTGACGAGTGCGACAATATCACTGTTAGGAACAAGAAGTGTTTTTAAAACAGGTAATATCAACTTTAAGGAGATAAAAGAAACATCGATGGTTGCAAAATTGGGCATTTCTCCTGCCAAATCTTTCGGTGTCACATATCGGAAGTTGGTCCTTTCCATTACCACTACACGGTCATCCTGTCGCAGCTTCCATGCAAGCTGATTATATCCTACATCTAGGGCATAGGACATTTTGGCACCATTTTGCAAAGCGCAGTCAGTAAAACCTCCCGTAGAAGCGCCAATGTCGAGCATAATTTTATCCTTCACTGTCACATCAAAGACTTTTAACGCTTTCTCAAGCTTAAGACCGCCGCGACTGACATAAGGGAGCACGTTTCCTTTAATCATAAGCGGGATATCAACTTTTACTTTTTCTCCAGGTTTATCTAATCGCTCCTCGTTTGAATAAACCAGCCCCGCCATAATTGAACGCTTCGCCTTCTCCCGAGTTTCAGATAATCCTCTTTCAACTAATAAAACATCTAAACGCTCTTTGTTCTTCATACCTTATGCCCTTTGTTGTTTTTTTCGTGCAAGTATAGTCATTCTTTTAACAACCTCTGAAGTGGTCATCCCTATTTCCTCAAGCAGTGAATCAACATCCCCATGCTCTATAAATTGGTCTGGTATCCCCATACGGTCGATTGCCTGATGATAAAAACCTTGATCATGCGCATATTCTAATACAGAACTTCCAAATCCGCCCTGGAGGATTGCTTCTTCAATGGTTAGGATAGGAATATTCTTTGAGAATAATTGATTGAGCATTTTTTCATCTAATGGCTTTATGAACCGCGCATTAACTACCTTTACTGAAATCCCTTGTTTCTCGAGTATTTCAGCTGCCTCCATCGCCATTGGGATGGTGGTACCAAAGGTTAAGATAGCACCGTCATAGCCTTCCTTTAAAACCTCCCAGGTGCCAATTGGAATACTCTTGAATTTTTCATCCATTTGAACACCCAAACCGTTTCCTCGAGGAAATCTCATCGCAATTGGACCATCATCATAATTTAGAGCGGTATAAACCATGTGCTGCCCTTCATTTTCATCTTTAGGCATCATTAATACTAGATTAGGCACATGTCTTAAAAAGGCAATATCAAATACGCCCTGATGGGTTTCACCATCTGCTCCCACTAACCCAGCCCGATCAATTCCGATGAAAACATTTAGATTCTGACGGCAAATGTCATGGACAACTTGATCATATGCCCGTTGTAAGAATGTCGAATAGATGGCTAAAAACGGCTTCATATTTTGGGTGGCTAATCCAGCAGCTACAGTAGCAGCATGCTGTTCAGCTATCCCAACATCGAACATTCTCTCTGGAAATTCACTAGCAAAGCCCTCAAGCTTAGACCCAACAGGCATTGCAGGAGTAATCGCAACAATTCGCTCATCCTCGCGTGCAAGCTTGCGAACTGTTTCACTAACTAGGCTGCTCCATGCCGGTGGTGCTTTATCAGACTTAACAAAGGCTCCTGTATCCATTTTATATGGTCCAGTTCCATGCCAAGTACCTTTAGTATCACTTTCAGCCGGTTTAAAGCCTTTTCCTTTTTTCGTGATTACGTGTAATAAGACTGGTCCTTCCGTTTTTTTGGCATAACGGAAATTTTCAAATAAAGCATCATAATCATGTCCATCCACTGGTCCTAAATACGTAAAGCCCATTTCCTCAAAAAACATACCTGAAACAAATAAATATTTGAGACTGTCTTTTACACGTTCCGCAGTTGCTGCGAGTTTTCCACCTACAGCTGGAACCTTTTTTAAGAATAATTCTAACTCGTCTTTAACCCACTGATATTTACCAGCTGTGCGTAATTGGCCAAGAATATTATGAAGAGCACCTACATTAGGTGCAATTGACATTTCATTGTCGTTAAGGATGACAATCATATTCTTTTTTTCATGTCCAATATGATTTAATGCTTCTAAGGCCATTCCTCCTGTTAGCGCACCATCTCCAATAATAGGTACGACATAAGAGCTTTCTTTTTTCAAATCTCTGGCAATGACCATACCCATTGCTGCTGAAAGGGATGTTGAGCTATGTCCTGTCTCCCAAACATCATGCTCACTCTCAATTCTTTTAGGGAAGCCGCACAGTCCTTTATATTGACGCAGTGTATCAAATTCTCTAGCCCTGCCTGTTAGTATTTTATGAACATAGGATTGATGTCCTACATCCCAAATAAATTTGTCTTTGGGGCTGTCAAAACATTTATGTAAAGCAATTGTTAATTCGACAACACCTAAGTTCGGTCCAATATGGCCTCCAGTTACAGACAGCTTTTCAATCAAGAATTGGCGTATCTCTTGACTTAAAGCCTCCAATTCTTGATTTGACATCCCTTTTAAAAAGGAAGGGTCTTTTATTGATAACAGATCCATGTTAGGACCACTCACTTTCATACTTTTTCTATCAGTCAACTATTTAAAAATAGCCGCTAACACTAATAGTGGTAACGGCATTAACAACGTTTTCTACATTGACAACAATTATAACACAATTACTTTGTTGTTCAAATACCAGTTATCTTAGTGGTCTCTAGAGGCCACTAAATCTGCAATTTCACTAAGCAGATTTATATTAAGTCCAGTCTTTTCTAAGTATTGTTTGGACAAATCTAATTGCTTTTGTAACTCTTCTTTTGCACCCTTCATCGTTAACAGCTGTGGATACGTACTCTTATCATTAGTGGTATCACTTCCAACAGGTTTACCCAATAGCTCTGGATTGCCCTCTAAGTCTAATATGTCATCCTGTATTTGAAAAGCAAGCCCAAGGTGATGGGCAAAAGAAGAAAGATTCTCTAGTTGCTCCTGATTTGCCCCGCCTAACAATGCACCTGCTATGACACTAAATCGTAAGAGTCTCCCTGTTTTATGTATATGTATATACTCAAGCTCTTCAATGGTAAGAGTTTTACCCTCGCCTTCCATATCCGCTACCTGACCGCCAACCATTCCTTCACTGCCCGCAGCTTTGGCCATTTCAGTTACCAATCGAAGTTTCGTCTCACTCGAAGCATTTTCGTTGGGAATCCGTCCAATTACCTCAAAGCTGTAGGTTAATAATGCATCTCCAGCTAGAATGGCGATTGCATCGCCAAACACTTTGTGATTTGTTGGCTTACCTCTTCTAAAGTCATCATTATCCATACTTGGCAAGTCATCATGAATTAATGAATATGTATGAATCATTTCTATAGCTGAAGCTGGTAACAACCCGATTTTAGGATCTTTTCCAAAAGCAGCGATAGTTGCAAATACTAGTAAAGGACGAATTCTTTTACCGCCTGCATCCAGAGAATAATGCATCGCTTCTTTAATAATAGGAGGCGCCTTCAGCTTTTGCACCAAGTTTCGTAGCTCTGATTCAAGCAGTTGTTTATGTTCTTGTGTAAAAGCATCTAGAACTTTAGCATTCAAAGCCTATTCCTCCTCTTCTATCGTAAAGTTTTGTTTCCGTCCGTCCTCCGTAATAATCTGTGTTAATTGTTCCTCTACACTTTTAAGCTTATCATGACAAAGCTTGGATAGTTCCATTCCTTCTTTATAAAAGACAATTGCCTCTTCTAAAGGGACATCTCCTTCTTCAAGCTTATCCACAATTTGTTCAAGCTTACTCATTGCTTCCTCAAAGGAAATCTTTTGTTCATTACTCACGGTTTTCGCTCTCCTTTATATTCTGTACATTACAGAGAAGGCTGCCATCTGTTAATTGAATTTGAAGTGGTTCGTTCTCTTTCACTTGTTTAATACTTTTTATTAATTCATTTTCATTTGTATAGACAAGGCTGTATCCACGTTCCATTATTTTTAACGGACTTAACGCTTGAAGGGTTGCAATAACCCTATCAAATTCTGTTTGTTTCTTTAAGAGAATTTTCTCCATTGCCCGTTTAACGTCTTTTTGTGAGCGGTCAAACCTGCCAGCGGCGTCGCGTAAAGCTACCCTTGGATGATTTCGCATCAGACGATTATGAACCGTTTGATGCTGGGACCTTTTTACATCTGACAATCGTGAGGCGCCGCGAACCAGGAGTTCTGTTAATTTATCTACCTGCTCAAGCTTCTGTTCGTAAAGACGCCGCGGGTACCGAAAAGCATAGGACTTTTGAGCTCGGTCTAACCGTTGCTTCTCGTATCGGTATAGGCTATTAATAGACTGGAGCATACGGGTTTTCCGCTGCAGCAGTCTTTCCATTAATTCATCGATATGCGGTACAGCTAACTCAGCAGCTGCAGTCGGCGTTGGCGCACGCAAATCTGCAACAAAATCAGCAATGGTAAAATCTGTTTCATGTCCAACAGCCGAAATGATTGGGACTGCAGATTGAAATATAGCTCTTGCAACTACTTCCTCATTAAAAGCCCATAATTCTTCAATTGAGCCGCCTCCACGCCCAACTATAAGCACATCAAGGTCATTCAGCTTATTTGCCTTTTCAATAGCTTTAGCGATAGAAGGGGCAGCATTTTCACCCTGTACGAGTGCTGGCAATACTAGAATATTCGCTATCGGATAACGTCTTTTAATCGTTGTAATAATATCTCTTATTGCCGCTCCTGTTGGGGAGGTAATGACGCCTACCGTCTTCGGGTAGCTCGGAATAGACCTTTTCCGTTCTATCGAAAATAAGCCTTCCGCTTCAAGTCTTTTTCTTAACTGTTCATAGGCTAAGAATAACTCCCCTATTCCATCTGGCTGCATTTCTTTTATATATATTTGATATTGACCACTTGGTTCATAGACAGAAATATCTCCTTTTACAACCACCTTCATGCCGTTTTCTGGCGAAAACTTCATTGTCCGTGATTGGCTGGAAAACATGACAGCAAGAATTCGTGCTTTATCATCCTTTAAGGTAAAATACATATGCCCGCTTGAATGCTGTTTAAAGTTTGATATTTCACCTCTTACATGGACATCCTGCAAATGGGGATCGGCATCAAATTTTCTTTTTATGTATTTTGTTAATGCCAATACAGATAAATACTTTTTCTCCTGCATTAGGTACTCCTTTTTAGGACCGCAGCGTATTTTTTGCTGATTTAAGAGTGTTATACATGAGCATCGTAATTGTCATAGGACCTACTCCCTTTGGTACTGGAGTAATATAACCGGCTTTTTCAACCACTTCATTAAAATCAACATCACCGCAAAGCTTTCCAGCCTCATTTCGGTTTATCCCAACGTCAATAATGACTGCACCATCTTTTACATGATTGGCTTTAATAAAATTAGCAATACCAACCGCCGCAACAAGGATATCAGCCTGTGATGTTTGAGCCTGTAAATCCTTTGTCCGTGAATGACAGTACGTTACAGTTGCATGCTGATTAAGAAATAACTGACCGACTGGCTTCCCAACAATATTACTTCTCCCTACAACAACTACATGTTTGCCAGCAACGGATATACCAGTCTCTTCTAAGAGGACCATGATTCCATAAGGAGTGCACGGTAAGAACGCATCTTGACCGGTCATCATTCTTCCAATATTAATGGGATGGAATCCGTCGACATCTTTTAATGGTGAGATAGCTTCAATAACTTTAATTTCATCAATATGCTTTGGCAGCGGTAGTTGTACAAGAATACCGTGGATTGCCGGGTCTTCATTCAACTCGTCGATTTTTAACAGAAGTTCTTCCTGAGAAGCCTCTCCCGGTAACTCAATGAGCACAGAGTGCATACCAAGTTCTCGACAAGTTTTTTCTTTATTTGTTACATATGTTCTAGACGCATGATTATTCCCCACCAGAATGACAGCAAGTCCTGGTGTTACCCCTTTTTCCTTTAGCTTTTTTACTTCCTCAGCAATTTCTACTTTTTTCTTTGCGGCTATTTCCTTACCATCAATAATCGTTGCAGTCATAATGTTTCCCCTCCAGTAGTAGGCAATCTATTTATTCGCTAATCAGCTGCTGTTTCACCTTTGATAGTACACCATTAATAAATCGGCTGGATTGTTCATCTCCGTATATTTTTGCAATTTCTATTGCTTCATCTAAAATAACATTTTCAGGTGTTTCATTTCGGAAATATTTCAATTCATAAACGGCTAGCCTTAACAAGTTTCTGTCTACAGTTGCTAAACGATCCATCGTCCATTTTTCAAGGTTTACTATGATTAATGGATCAATTTCATTTCTATGTTCAACCACTCCCAACACAAGCTTAGTTAGGTAGTCATCTCCTGACTCCCCTTCTAAGACATGTTCAATTGCAGAAGCTGGCTCTGTATTACTTACATCGATTTGAAAAAGAGCTTGTAGCGCCTTTTCCCTTGCTGTTCTTCTTTTCATTATACCGTTAACTCCTTTAGAGATCATAATTAATTTTTGTCTATTTTCATACAACAATTGTATGATATTGTTTTGCACATAAAAAGATAATAGCATAACTAAAATTGATTCGCACTGTAATACCTTATTTTTACCTAGAAGCTGTATACTAATAACCGTAAAAAAGAAAAAACCAAAGGATTTCTCCTCTGGTCATACGTTTAGATTTCTTCTTCTATTTCTGGTTCTGGTTTTTGGGTTTCGAATGAGATACCTACAACGTGTATGTTTACTGCTTCTGCTTCTAGAGCTGTCATGTTGAGTAGTGCTTGACGAATGTTATCTTGTATTTTCCCTGCTACAGTTGGGATTGATACCCCAAATTTCATTAAGCAGTATACGTCAACTGTAATTCCTTCTTCCGATAATTCCACCTTAACACCTTTACCGTGGTTCTTCTTCCCCAAGCGTTCAACTACACCTGTTGCAAAGTTCCCACGCATTTGTGCAACTCCCTCGACCTCGGAAGCAGCAATACCTGCAATGACTTCAATAACTTCTGGTGCAATTTCAACTTTGCCGTGGCCACTGTTACCTTGATTCATTTCCAGTACATTATACTCGCTCATAAAGTACACCTCCAGATTTAGATAGATTCCATCACATCATGTAACTCAAGAAATTTCGTATTAAACTGTCCCTCTACGAACTTTTCATGCTCAAGCAATTTTAAATGGAACGGAATGGTAGTATGAACACCCTCAATCACAAATTCGCTTAACGCACGTTTCATTCGTGAGATTGCTTCTTCCCTGCTAGTACCATATGTGATGACCTTTGCAATCATAGAATCATAATAAGGTGGAATCGTATAGCCTGGGTACGCTGCTGAATCAATTCGAACACCAAAACCACCAGGAGGCAGATACATATTTATTTTTCCTGCTGAAGGCATGAAGTTCTTTTCAGGGTTCTCTGCATTGATTCGGCATTCAATTGCCCAGCCTGTAAACGTAACATCCTGTTGCTTTACCGTTAGTTTTTCGCCTGAAGCAACTCGAATTTGCTCCTTAATAAGATCAATACCTGTAACCATTTCAGTAACTGGGTGCTCCACCTGTATCCTTGTATTCATTTCCATAAAGTAATATTTACGATTGCGGTAGTCATATATAAATTCTACCGTTCCTGCACCTGAATAATCAACTGCTTTTGCCGCTTTTACGGCAGCATTTCCCATTTCTTCACGAATTTCTCCATCTAATGCTGGTGAAGGAGACTCTTCTAATAGTTTCTGCAGCCTCCGTTGAATCGTACAGTCCCTTTCTCCTAAATGGACAGTATTTCCGTAGGAGTCTGCCAGAACTTGTATTTCAACATGACGGAAATCCTCAATATACTTTTCTATGTATACGCCAGGATTACCAAAAGCCGTTAGAGCTTCTTGCTGTGTAATATTAATACCCTTAACGAGTTCCTGCTCATTTTTTGCAACACGGATACCTTTACCGCCTCCGCCAGCAGTTGCTTTGATGATTACGGGGTATTGTATTCTCTTTACAAGCTCGAGCGCTTCATCGATATCATTAATGATTCCGGTTGAACCTGGTACAATTGGAACCCCTGCATCACGCATGGTTTCCCTTGCAATATCTTTTGTACCCATTTTGGTAATCGCCTCAGGACTAGGCCCCACAAAGGTAATATTACATTCACGGCAAAGCTCTGCAAAATCTGCGTTTTCAGCTAGAAAACCATATCCAGGGTGGATGGCGTCACAAGCTGTAAGTTTTGCCACACTAATTAAATTTGTCACATTTAAGTAACTATCTTTTGATAATGTTGGTCCTATGCAATAGGCTTCGTCTGCAAGCTGTACATGAAGAGCTTCACGGTCGGCCTCGGAAAAAACGGCAACAGATTCAATACCCATCTCCCTGCAAGCACGAATAATTCTGACTGCTATTTCTCCTCTATTTGCAATTAACAGTTTCTTTATCATCCTGTTATCGCTCCTTATTCTGGCTTCACTAAAAATAATGGCTGCCCGTATTCTACTAATTGGCCATTCTTCACTAGAACTTCAACAATCTCACCATTAACTTCAGCTTCAATTTCATTAAATAACTTCATTGCCTCGACAATACAAACGATAGAATCCTTTGTAACAACTGAACCTGCTTTTACATATGCATCTGCTTCCGGTGTTGGTGAG
The DNA here is from genome assembly GCF_023715415.1 of Neobacillus niacini. Lineage (GTDB taxonomy): Bacteria > Bacillota > Bacilli > Bacillales > Cytobacillaceae > Neobacillus > Neobacillus niacini_C. The sequence goes on along the minus strand of NZ_JAMBOB010000005.1, from coordinate 481,558 downwards.
CCATAAAAAGTCCCTACCATTGGGGAAGTGATTTTGTGTAAATTGGATGTATCAGTTGGAGTCGCTGCAACATTGTTAGCTGCTTCCTGCTTTTCTACTTGCACAGGTGCTGCGGATACTGCAGCTGGTGCTGCTGGTTGAGATACAGGGACAACCTCACCTAATGCTTGTGGTAATGATTGTACAGTAGTTACTGTTGTTCCAGTATTCTTTTTCATTTGTATTTTTGAACCTTCATTTTCATATACGAATTCGTCAATACTGGACTGGTCAACTAATTTAATTAATTCACGAATTTCTTGTACTTTTAACAATCTGAACACTCCCTGTCCTACATAAATTAAGACTAACTACTAATACTATACGCTAATACCTTATTGAAGTTCAATATTCTTCTTATCAAACCTCTAAAAAAAGGAAAGCCGTTGGCTTTCCTTTTTGTTTGATTTATTTAGTCGGCTGGAATTCTACAGCTACAAAATTAGTTTCTCCAATTTCTTTCTTAACCATTTGGATAATCGCATTTGCTTCTGATTTAGAAGACTCCTTCTTGGACTTCACAATAATTTTAACAGTTGTACCATCAGCTCTCACTAATGCATCTTCATAATCCATGGCTTTAATTAATGTTTCAAGCATTTCTTCTTTTTTTGCAATTTCAGATAGCTTTTGCATTTGATCAACAGCTTCACTTCTTTGGTCCGCAGGTAAATCAGTTGTTGCCACAACAGTGTTTAATTGTTCTTTTTGTTCACTGCGCGCATCTTGAAGCTCCAAACGAAGTGCTTCAAATTCTTCATCGCCTGCAACTTGTGAAATAATGGTTTCGCCATCCTTAGCTTCAGTATCCGTTTTCGTTTCTTTTTGTTCAGCCTTCTCTTCTTGCTTCACTGCTGCAAGTTCATTGCTTTTTGGTTCAGGCGAGGTAATGTAATAAACCGATAATACAACCACCAAACTTAACATTGTTAATAACCAAACTGTTTGTTTTTTCAATAGCATTCGTAAATCCCCCTTTTATTTTTTAGGCATAACGGAAACGCGATGGCTAGGTACGTCTAACGCTCTTGTTACTGCCTCAATAATCCATTTTTTCACTTGAATATTTTCTGCACCTTTCGCTACTACTAGCACCCCGCGAATGGCTGGTTTTTGATATTCAACCACAATGGGCACCTCTTTCTCGCCTTCACGAATAATGACTAATTGCTGATCCGTGGAAGTATCCTGAACCTTCCGTTCTCCACCCTCGTTGTCTTTTTCCTCTGTTGTCTGAGATTTTGTCACTGTGTTTTTCTCAAGCACCTTTTTGTCTGTTGAATCAATATTCACCATTACCATTACATCGTCTACACCCAGCATTTCTTCCAGTGCCCTCTTAAGCTGTTTCTCATATTCTTCTTCATAACCAGAAATTGTTTTATTATTTGAATCTTTCTTTAAGCTAAAAGCCTCAACCTCTGACGTTTCTGACTGGCTTGCGGTTACTGCCTTACTGTCAAGTGGAGCTGATTTATCCGAGAATAGCACATTACCAACAATCATGAAGGCTGCGCCTATACATAGTACCAGAATCATATATTGATATTTCCCAGACTTTTTATCAGAAGTTTCTCCCTTTGAGACTAGGTTTTTAAGCCATGAAAATGGTCCCTTATTATTTTCCATTCTGCTATTTCATCCCCCCTTCAACCGAGACTTCAATTACTTTTTCGGTTACATTCCATTGTTGCGAAAGAAATGCGGCGACTTTTTCTGATTCCTCTGTTTGTTCTTTAGATGGAAGAGGCGTTTCTGTATCAATGCTAACTGGTTGAATGGCTTCGACGGTTGTAACTTTTGTTTCAGGCTGCTTAAGGTGAACTAATACCATTTCGAGATTTTCAGGGAATGATTCTTGACTATCATCCTGGGTTGTTAGTTCTATTTTTGCAATTTCCAAACCAAATTGTTCCATCAACTCCTCTTCTACTCCCTTTTCAAGCTGGACAGCCATTGTTTCTAAAATATATGCATGATTGGAGGCTTGTATTTCTTTTTTCTGCAATTCTATTAAATTTTCCATATTTTTTTTCCCTGGATCCTGGAAAGAGGGAATCTGAGCCATCGCTGTTTCAAAATCTTTAGAGATTAACTTAAAAATAGGTGTAAGGATTATCGCTATTAGCAGAAGCCCCGTAACCATTTTTGTATATTTTTGCATACTGGTATTTGGAAGCAGCATATCAATAACGGTTGCCAAGAGGATAAAAAGAATAATATTTGTTACCCATTCTATTAAAAATTCCATAACGTTCTCCCCTATCTCATCATCATCGTTAGATTCCCTGCTGCAACAATAACGGTAATACTTAAAAAGAACATGAGAGAGACGATACCGAGTGCTGCAAAAACATAAATAACGCTTTTGCTAATAATATCTAGGCATTTAATAACGGGTCCTCCGCCTAATGGCTGTAAAATTGCAGCAGCAAATTTATAAATAAACGCAATCATTAAGATTTTAAAGGCAGGGAAAGCAACAATGATGAGCAGGATTCCGACACCCGCTATTCCAACAGAATTCTTCAACAATCCCGAGGCACTGACTACAGTGTCCGCCGCATCAGTAAAGATTCTGCCAATGACAGGAATAAAGTTACCTGTCACAAATTTTGCCGTACGGATAGCAACCCCATCTGTTATCGCTGTTGAAGCACCCTGAACGGAAATAACTCCAAGGAAAACAGTCAGGAAAAGCCCCATTAAGCCAATACTCCAATTCCTTAGCAGCTGCGCTAGCTGTGTCACCTTATATTGGTCGGACATCGTACTCACAATGCTCAAAAGAGTGGCCAAAAAAAGCAGCGGAAGGATGACATACTGCATAAACGTCCCGCTGATATTCATTAAAAACAATATCACTGGGTGAAAGAAAGCAGCGGAAATGATTCCTCCTGAAGAAGCAATCAAGGCTAATAAGAGCGGAATCAGTGAAAGCACGAAGGAAATCATGGTTCCAATTGCTTCATTGGTATACTCTATGACAATATGAAAACTATTAAGAGCAATAATCACTAGAACCATATAAACAATAGAATAGGCAACTTTACTAATCGTGCTGCTTTCAAAAGCATTTTGCATTGATTGAAGAAACATGCTGAAAATAGTAAGAAGGATTAAAGAACCAAGTAATTTACCATTTACAACAAATTCATGAAATAGGAATTTAAGCACTCCCCCAGTCCAATCCTTGAAAGAGAATTTCTTATCACCCTTTACAAAATCATACAAACTTCCTTTCTGGCTTTCTGGGAGGAAGCCGCCGTATTCACTTTGAATATCCTCCCAATATTGTTTAAGCTCTGTTAAATCCATGTTTTTAAGCTGTGCGTCTACTAATTCCTGTGGCGATAGAGGTGTGGAGGCATTATTCACTTCTTCGTTAGCTTGTACACTTGTTGAAGTAAAAAACATAATTAATAGAATAATAATGGGAATAATCTGCAGCCTTTGCTTCATCATTTTTCACCTCATTTATTCAAAGAAATGACCTTTCTAGCTAGGAATCAGCTTGATTATCGTTTCTATCATGACCGTTAAAATTGGAATGGCCATCGCAAGAATTAACACTTTTCCAGCAAGTTCAATTTTTGAAGCTACTGCACCCTGACCTGCGTCCTTTGTAATTTGAGAGGCAAACTCTGCAATATAAGCAATTCCAATAATCTTAAGGATAGTCTCTACGTAAACTAAATTCACATTGGCATTTACCGCCAGCTTTTCAAGCATATGAATAATTTCATAGATTTTATCGACTAAAAACAAAAAAATACTGCAGCCTACAAATACAATTAACAGGAAGGCGAAATTAGGTTTTTGCTCCTTTATTATTAAGGCAAGGAAGGTTGCGACGAGAGCCACTCCAACTATTTTAATAATCTCAATGGCAAAGCCCTCCTTTCTTATTGAAGGTTATTTTCTTAACGATTGTTGTTAAAATCTTAAAGCCGATTTTAACGTGGAAATATGTTTTTTAGCGCATTGAATTTAGTTTGCAAGCTCTTTTCTAATATAATTTATGCTTTTTTATCATTAATTTTTGTTTAAGAAAAGAGCCTTATTGAAACAAGAAGACAGATTTTATTTTCTGGAAGAGATCATCTACAATTGAAGCAACTTGAAACAAAATGTAAATAAAACCAAATAAAGTAACCCATTGGGCATATTCCTTTTTCCCAACCTGATCAAGAACTGTGTGCAAAAATGCTACAACTATTCCCACACCGGCTATTTTAAAAATAATATCCACTTCTAAGCCCATTGCTTTTCCCCCTAAATTAATAAAATAATCAGTAATAACCCTGAAAAGAACCCTAAACTCTTCACCATCTTTTCGTATTTTGCTTGGCTTTCAACTGCGTCCGCTTCTTCTCTTTCGAGATGGGAAAGAGTTAGCATAATATGTTTTTGCTGGGAAAAGCGATCATGCCGACCCAGGGTTTCCCCAAATTGTTTCATAATCTCAAATTCACCTTGTTTAAAAGCCGTATGCTTCCAAACCTCCTTCAAGCTGTCCTCCCAAGCATCCTTTACTGTTGTTTCCGTATCTGTGAGTTTCTTTGCAAAACCTTCAAAGAAGGAGGATAATGGCTTGGATAATTGTGCCGCCAATCTCCTTGCTGCCTCATGCAAAGGGGTATGGCCATACATGATTTCAGCTTCAAGCGATTGAAGAGCAGATCTTAATTGCCTAAGCTGTCTTGGTCGTTCACTTAAATGTTTGGCAACTTCAAATCCTGTCCAAGTCGTAGCAAGAATAATAAAAATGGCACCAATGATTTTAACCATTTACGTCACTCTCACTTTTTGACTAAGTTGTTTTCCATTACCATCCAAAATATGTGTAATCGTTCCCGGGCCATGAGCCCTGCTAAGGACAATAAACCGCTGGAAAATATTTTGGTCGATAATAGATTTTAGTGAAGGTCTATTTTTCACTTCTTCTAAGCTTGTTCCATGCGTAGTCATGATTAGTTTTATACCTGCGTGGACAGCTTCTTGAATGGCTTGTGCGTCCTCCATTCGGCCAATCTCATCCACAACTAATACATCTGGACTCATTGATCGAATCATCATCATCATTCCCTCTGCTTTTGGGCAGGCGTCAAGCACGTCTAACCGATGCCCAAACGTCATTTGAGGAATTCCGTTTACGCATCCAGCAATTTCAGAGCGTTCATCTACAATTCCTACCTTAGATGCTTGAATCCTTTTTTCATGATTTCCAGATGAAATAATTCTGGCGATATCCCGTAACAATGTTGTTTTTCCCGTTTGCGGTGGACCAACAATCATCGTATGGTTCCAAGAGCTATTGAAAATAAAAGGGATAAGCTTCTCTGCAATACCTATCTTTTCTTTTGCAATCCGGATATTAAAAGAAGCAATATCCCTTATCGCTTTTACCTTTCCTTCTTCAAGGATGACCTTTCCTGCTAGTCCAATTCTATGGCCGCCTGAAACTGTTATATATCCCCGTTTTAACTCTTCCTCAAGTGTATAAATCGAGAATTGGCTGATTTTATTTAATAAGTGAAAAGCATCTTCTTGCCGAATAATGTACGATAGAAACTGTGGCGCTCCTTTCATCGTAATTTCTATTGGGCGGTCGATACGAATTCTGATTTCTTCCAATTCTTCTTTTTGACTAGGAGGGATTTTACTAATTTGATCTGCAATGTTTTTTGGTAAGAATTTTAGGATTGTTTCCACATATCTTCCTCCTTGCTTGTTGCTTGTCTCATTATTTAAAATGTATGCCTTTCGTGACGCAATATGACTAGATTGCTAGGAATACTTCATAAAGTAATACGTAATTTATGTAGTAAGAATATTAATGAGGGGGAAATTTCATGCACATTCAAAACCCTGGATACCGTAATAATCTACCTCAACGGAATAATGTAATAAAAGTAAAGGGGGAAGGTGAAATTGCCGTTCAGCCAGATACGGCATCTGTTAATCTAGGAGTAGTAACTGAGGGCAAAGAATTAATTGATGCACAGCAGCAGAATTCTATTGTAGGAAATAAGGTGATTGATTCTCTCATTGCTTTAGGTATTGATAGAAATCAAATACAAACGTTTGACTATCGAATTGAACCCAATTATGACTATGACCAAGGGAAACAAATATTTCGAGGATACAAAGTAACACACATCTTGGAAGTGAAAATCGATGATTTATCTATTTTAGGAAAAGTTGTAGATACTGCGGTTCAGAACGGAGCGAACTATGTTGCTAATGTTCAATTTACAACGAGGTACAAAGAAACTTATTATCAACAAGCACTTGTAATGGCTTTAAACAATGCAAGCAGCAAAGCAAAAACCATCGCTAATACCATAAGAGTAACACTCAATCCCACGCCCATTCTTGTAACAGAGGGCATAGACGTGATTCAGCCCTTTGAGAGCCATCAAGTTGCGTTTGCAAAAGGAGCCAGCTCACCACAGATTCTACCTGGACAGCTTCAAATTAAAGCAAGTGTTGCAGCAGTATATAACTATCATCCTATTGGTGGATAAAAAAAAGGATTGAGCCACAGAAATAGTGGTCCAATCCTCTTTTATATTCCTACTCATACTTCTTTACCATTCCATATAATTGTGCTGATGTCACGGGACCATTGTAATGCTCTCTTATTACTCCTTGTCTATCGATGACAAACGTTTCTGGCTGCCCGGTAACATTATATTTTTTTGCAATTTTGGAATTGTAGTCAAATACATAGACCGCAGGCGTATTATATTTTTCGAGGAACTTTTTCACTCGGTCCATGGTTTCACCTTTGTTAATCATAATTAATCGGTATTTATCGCCGTAATCCCTTGCAAATGCCTCAAGTTCTGGAGCTTCATCCACACATGGTTTACACCAAGATGCAAAATAATTTAAGATGATTACTTCGCCTTTATAATCAGAGAGCTTCGTATTGGTTCCATCTAAATTTGGGAGTTCGAAATTATAAGCTTGGTCACCAACATCGGTATTGTCACCTTTACTAGCCAAACTATATCCAAAAAAGCCAAACATTCCAATTAAAAGAAACAATACGAGTAAATTTATGACTCGTCTGCTCATCATGCTTCCTCCTAACAACCCTATTTATCTAGTTGTTTTAAAAACTCAATATCTTTTTTCAGGCTGCTATGACGCTTTCCAATAAGAAGCATATAACCAAAAATAACTAACCAAACAACTGAATAGGCTCCATACATGAATTCCATAATAAAATTCCTCCTAGTTTTCTAATCTTTCACGTAATTTTTCTTTGTACTGGTCAACTTTAAGTTTCATATTTTCAAAGGATACTCCTTTATGAAGAAGGTAGGCATAAAGGAAAGTAAAGGCCGTAATCGTCACTAATAAAGCAACAAGCATACTTGGTGCTATTCCACCGCCTTGTTGTGATGGACCATCTCCGAATACGATTGGATGAAATTTAGATTGCCACCAGCGAATCGCAAAGAATACGATTGGAACATCTGCAAATCCGATAATTCCAAATACTGCAGCTAATCTAGCTTTTTTATCCCAAACACCATCCATCTGACGAACCATCAAATAGGCTACAAAAAGGAAGAAAAGAATAAGTGTTGTCGTTAGGCGTGGTTCCCAAGCCCACCATGTATTCCATGAAGACTTTGCCCAAATAGGACCTGTTGTTAATACAATGATTGTAAATACAACGCCAATTTCAGCAGATACGTAAGCATACGTGTCATAAATTCGTTTGCGTTTGATTAAAAATAATATACTGAAAACAAATGTTACAAAGAAGGCTAAAAATGCTACCCATGCTGATGGAACATGCATATAAAATATCTTTTGTACAGCTCCCATTGTCTTTTCAATTTCTGCATAAAGAAAAATAAAGTAGAATGCCGCTAACATGGTCACTACCATGCCACCGTATAATATTTTGGTAAGCAGTGAAATTTTTATCGGAGCCCAATCTGCTACCTCGAAGGACGCCTTTTCTCTTTCAAGATTCATACTCATCTTTTAAACCTCCAGAACGTACTCAATTAGTAAAAAGCATAGTACAAAGAAAATTACATCATAGGCAGCGACCAATTGCAGCCAGGCAATAGCACTCGGTAATTTCTCCATATTAGTAAGAATAATTTTTGTTGCTTGGGTAACACCAATTAATACTGGGCTTGTCATTGGGAAGAGCAAAAGCGGCAATAGCATCTCACTGCTCTTGGAATTGGAAGCTAATGCGGCCAAGAAAGTTCCAATGGCAATAAATCCAAAACTCCCAACAAACAATACTAAAATAAAGTATAAAATACTGCCATTCACTTTAAAATCAAATAGTAGAAATAGGAAAGGAACTGCTACAATTTCTACTATTAATATCATCGAGAAGTTTGCCATGAATTTGCCCAAATAAATACTAGAGGCCTCCATTGGTGCAACCAATAAACCATGCATCGTATCATTCCGCTGCTCAGATACTAACGAGCGATTAAGGCCTAAGATTCCCGAAAATACAATTATGATCCAGACAGCACCTGGAATCACTGCTTTTGTCGTATTGTTGGCTGGATCAAAAGCAAAGCTAAGGACTAAGATGACTAACCCAGCAAATATAATCATCGTACCCAAAACTTGTTTTGTTCTGAGTTCAGAATAAATATCTTTTTTTGCAATTGTGAGGGCTGCTCTAAACATTACAATACTCCCTCCACTAAAGCCTCGTATTTTTCAGAAACTAAACCTAATGATTTATTATTAATGCTAAAATCATCAGCAATCTTTCCGTTCTTCACAATAATAATTCGATCGCAGATTTCAGCTGCTTGTTTGAAATCATGAGTAACCATTAATGTGGTACATCCCTTTTCTTTCATGGAAAGAACAACATTATTTAGAATCGTAATCGCACCTTGATCCAATCCAGTATGCGGTTCGTCTAGAAGCATGATTTTCGGTTCATGGATAATGGCCCTTGCTATCGCAATCCTCTGAATCATCCCTCGGGAGAAATTCTTAACTGGTTCATTAATAAAGAATGACAATCCTACTTCTTTTACCAATTGTCTTGCTCTATTTTCAACGTCCTTGACGCCATACAGCTCACCAAAAAACAATAAATTCTCTAGTGGTGTGTAATGATCGTAGAGTAAGCTGGAATGCGGTAAATACCCAAACAGTTTTTTTACTTTTATATGATCCTTTTTAAGATTCAATCCGTTAATCTTTACATGGCCTGAAGTAGGCTTTATTAATGTTGCCAGTACTTTTAAAAGTGTACTTTTACCCGCTCCATTTGGACCAAGAATAGCAACCGTTTCACCTTGCTTAATTGATAGGTCCACACCTCGAAGAATTAACTTATTGTCGGCTTGCTTTGTAAGCTTCTTTATTTCAATCATCAAGTATCCCTCGCATTCCGACGTTACTCTACAAATTGGCGTAAATTCATCTTAACTTGAACTAAATGCTGCTTATATGCAGACAGTTTGGCTTGATAATCCTCTTCTGACATATTTCCCTCATCGAAATTTTCTTCTAATTCGAGGATTTTATCCATAATCGCTTTTTGCTTAGCCATTAAATTCTTAAATGCATTTTCTTCCTTGTCAGCACCAAGTCTTTTCTCTTCCGCTCTCGCCTTCATTCTAAAGTAAGCAAAATAAGACATCGCTGCAATAATAATAGCAGCCATTACAATTAAGAAAACATGTGGATCCCAACTGCGCAGAGGAGATTGTGACCACATGCGAAGATGACCAGGATTATGGAAGGCAGGTGCTGTTTTTGTTACACTTCCACTAGTTTCACTTGTACCTTGTTCAGTAGAGCCTGAAGCAGCACTTGCAGATGGCTGTTTATCTTTGTCATAAATCATTGTAAAGGCTTGTTTTGCTTGGATGCCTTCAACACTGTATCCCTGATAATTTTGATCATCCATCTTGAAAAGGCCTTGATTAGTTGCTGTAATGTTCTTAAATTCAATACTGCCCATTCCCTCTGGAACAAGAATTTGCATCATTTGTACAGGATAGTCAAAGCTCAGGTTAATTTCCTCACCCTTTGGAATTCTGTAACTGTATGGCAAAACAATTGTCTGATTGGCTGGGATAGGGTCTGTTGTGATGAATCCTGTATCGACCTGTTTTTGGGCAATTTTATTATCTAAAAAGGTAAACCCTGTTGCTCCTGTCGGAATAGTAACATTTAGTACTGCTTCACCATTGCCGTCCCCTTTAAGTTCCTCTGCTGAAGTATTGGTATAGTTCACCATATTCATCATATTAGTTGAACCATCTTCTGCAGGGCTGACGACTAGGTAATGCATATCAACGGATATCGCTGATTCCCCTGCTGCCATTCCATTTAATGGAATGAGCAGCAGCAGTCCGAGAAGGAAAACGGTGACTTTCTTAATCACTTTCCTCCCCCCTTATTATTCTTATGACTCTTCATAGTCGCTTCAATTTCGCTTTCTATTTCAGCCATTAAATCCTTGTCAACTGTTTGAGATGTTATTTGCTCTTCCTCTTCCTTCATAATGCTGACTACTTGGGATTCATATTGCTTCTTTAGATTTTTGTAATCTACATGTGAAATTTTATCCATTTTGTATTCAAACTCTAGTTCATTTAGAGTGGATAAAAGCACTTCTTTATTGGTAGCGGAATCCTGACCCTTATTCGCAAAACTTAAATATGAATTCCAAGAAAAGATGGGTGCAAGGACGAGAAATAAACAAACGAGCACAAGGGCTGCGGTAAATATCATTGAAATGATCGAGATTTCTTGCATTATGTTCACATCCTAAAGATACTTTTTGCGTTCTTCTTCAATCATAGATGAGAGGATTTCTTCTTCCACTTCATCCTTTTCGATTTCGTTGTCTGCGGATAGTTCCTCGCTTCCTTTTTTCTTCACCCATTTACGAATGATAAAGAATATCGCTGCACCTGCAATAGCCAAAGCGACAAAAGGCATTACCCAAGCAACTAAACTGAATCCGCTTTTTTCTGGAGCTGTTAAAATTTCTTCACCATAAATATTGACATAGTATTCACGAATCTTGTCTTTATCCCAGCCCTTATTCATCATTTCAACGATGTCTTCCTTAAAGCCAATGGTGAGATTACAAGTCTTAGGATCGCATTCAAAGTGGTCTTGACCACAGCCGCATGTGCACATAAATTGAGATGCGGCTGCTTCGAATTCCTTAGATTTGTAGTCAAACTCTTTTGCTTCTACTTGAAAAATTGATGCCTGAAAAATAAAGGCAATTAGGAGGAGTCCAATATAAAATTTATTTTTCATATTAAGACACCTCTTTGCGTACTCCTGTGTATCTTGGAGTAATATTTTGATATTTTCCATTCCACACAGCAAACAGTGAGCCGATAACAATCATAAAAGATCCAATCCATAGCCAAGCAATCATTGGATTAATTTTTACAATAAAGGTTGCTTTTCCATCATTCTCCCAATCACTTAATACAACATACAAATCCTCTTTTAAGGATGTGATTAGTCCAACTTCTGATGATGGCTGATCCCAGTTGCCATAGAAAACTTTTTCAGGCTGGATATTTCCGATTCGTTTACCGTTTTTGAATACTGTCATTTCCGCATAAACGATATCATTTATACCCTCTTTTTTCTGATCAAGACGCTCGTAATTAATACGGTAATCCTTCAGTTCGATGGAATCTCCTAATTTTACAGTTTTCATAGTTTGTACGTCATAGTTTTGTGACCCGATTATTCCCATTGCGATAAACGCTATCCCAATATGAACCATATACCCTCCATAACGGCGGCGGTTTTTAGTCATTAAGCGATAGAGTGATAGATAGACTTTTTCATTTGTCATTTTCCTTCTTGCTTTTACTCCACGGTAAAACTCAAGGAAGTGAGTGATTAAGAGAAGAACGATCACTCCAAAGCCGATTACTGCCCAGGCTTTTTGTATTCCAAGTACAACCATTAAAGCCATTGCTGTAACAGCAAGAATTGCTGGAATCAAGAAGTTTTTCTTTAAGTTTTTTAATGATGACCTTTGCCAAGCAAGTAATGGACATACCGCCATTACAAACATCATAGATAATAGAATCGGAGCTTGAACGGTATTAAAGAATGGCATCCCTACTGTAACCTTCGTACCGCGTACAGCTTCTGATACTAATGGGAATACTGTTCCCCAGAATACGCCAAACGCCGCTCCCACCAACAATAGGTTATTAATTAAGAAACTACTTTCTTTTGAAATATAGGAGTTAAACTCACCTGCACTACGTTTAAGTAGGTTGTAACGGCTCATTAAGACATACAATGCTCCAATGACCATTACACCCATAAAGATTAGGAAGTATAATCCTAGATTTGAGTTAGCAAATGCGTGAACCGATGTAAGAACACCACTCCGAACAAGGAATGTTCCAAATAATGTTAATGCATAAGAAGTAATGATTAAGCTTATGTTCCAAATCTTTAACATGTTTTTCCGCTCTTGAATCATAACTGAGTGCAAGAACGCAGTTGCCGTTAACCAAGGCATAAAGGAGGCATTTTCAACGGGATCCCATGCCCAGTAACCGCCCCAGCCAAGCTCAACATATGCCCACTGGCCGCCAAAGATATTACCCAGACTTAAGAACAACCATGCAATAATCGTCCATCGTCTAGTCATTTTAATCCAGAAGTCATCAACATTTTTCAATAATAGTGCTGCCATTGCGAAGGCGAATGGAATGGCAAGTCCAACATAACCTAGGTATAGTGTAACTGGATGGATAATCATTCCCGGATTTTGCAGCATTGGGTTTAATCCATGACCTTCAATTGGAACTTGATCCAACAGTATAAACGGTTTAGCAACAAATCCAAGGATTAAAAAGAAGAATACGATATTTCCTAATAGAATGGCTGAAATATACGGAACCATCGGATTTCCTCTCATTTTGCGTGAGAAGGCAATCATTACAGTATAAAGAACTAGGAAGAAAGTCCACAACAGCAATGAGCCTGAATTCCCAGCCCATAATGCTGTAAGTTTATAAATAATTGGAAGCTCACTGCTGGTATAATCAGTAACATATTCATATTGAAATTGGGAAGTAGCTAGCAAGTAAAATAAGGAAAGCATGGCCATGGAAGCACAAACTAGGATAGCTATTACTCCACCCTTACCACTATTAATTAATTTTTGATTTTTGGTGCTAATCCCCAGCGTGATGATGAGGAGTGAATAGATTGCAAGCGCTAAGCCTACATAAATTGTTGCGTTAGCAAATAAGTACATATCGTCACCTTCTTATTATTTTGCAATTTCTGGTTCTGTTGGTGGCTGATCTAATAGTTTTTTATGTGCTTCAGGATCATAGTTTTCAACATCTTCACCCTCATATTTAGAAGGACATCTTGTTTTAACTGTTTCAGCGACAAATGTATTTTTCTTAGTAGGTGCACCTTGGAGAATAACAATAACACCTTCAGAGAAGTTATCTGGCCTTGTGCCGTTATGGATAACATGCATAAGGTTTCCCTCGTTATCTTCTAAATCAAATTTCAATTCAATTTTATCTGGATTCCATTTAATAGATTCTTCGATTAATAGTCCTTCTACTGTTACAAAATCATCTTTATGTTTTTCTTGGTTAGCCAAGAGATCTTTCATTGTTAATTCGATACCGCTTGATCCTGGTGTAGCTGCCATAAGTAAGAAAACGATTGCCCCTGCGATAATAAATCCACCAAGCATTACGATTGTGTTCTTTTTCACACCTATTCACCCCATTAGATTAATTTTTTCATTTCCTCATCGTACGTCTCTTGATCAATCTTTCCAGTTAAAAGCTTTTTACGTAATTCCTTTTTATCATCAACACTAATTGACTTCGTTTCTTTTTTACTTTGCTGCTTTTTTGGGTGTTGGTTTACTGCTTTAGAACTAGGTGCTTTAGTCGTAGAATATGATTTCCCTTTTAATCCTAAGTAAACAAACACACCAGCTATGATGATGGCGATTCCAATAACGACTGCACCACCAATCCCAATTAGCGGGCGATTTCCATCTGTTTTAGTGGATCCACCTGATCCACCAGAAATTTGATCTGTTGCCGTACCAGTAACACCAGTATGGTTTTCATCATTAGGTGGTTGTTTCTCATTAATAGCATCTAAAGTTGATTTGAAACCATCTTTTTGATAGGAAAATGAATATTTATAGCTTTCTCCCACTTTTACATCTTTGTATTGGTAGTAGAACAGCTCTTCCCCATATTCACTTTTTGTATTATTTGGTGCCTTAGGTTCCAGTGTGATCTCTTTTGCCTCCATTGGAGCATAGAAGATTACGTCTAGTGTTCCAATCTCTGTTGGGTTGCTATATTCGTATGTAAAGCTTCTTTTATCCTTTACATCCACTGAGCTCGTATAGTACTCGACAACGAATCTATATGATTCATTATTCTTAATTGCTTTTGAAGGTTTCCAAGAAATCGTTCCCTTTTCTTTATCTACATCAAATGGCCGTTGTACTTCAGGCTTATTGTCTTCTGGAAATTCAGCAACTAAGTACGCTTGGAAGCCTTTTTCACCAGCTGGAACAGCTAATTCTACCTTCCCATCAAAATCCTGCCCGCTTTTGTTTGTAAAAGTTCCATATTGTCCCACAAGTAAAGATGGGGTATCTTTTTCCCAACCTTCTGGGTAATCAAACTCTGGCATTACCTGAATTTGCATTTCAGTATAAGGAAACTTCTCTGGCTGAAAGGTTGTTTCGGCCTTAGCGTTTGAAATAATAAAACTAGATAAAAATGAAGTAATTACAAATAAAGCCAGCAACTTATTTTTAAGCATGTTAATCCTCCTTGAGCTCCTAAAGAATCTATTTTCACTATAGCCCTCTTTGAAATAAATATAATATTAATCATCTATGTATAGTTGATTCACTTATGAACATTTTGTAAATGAGGTATAAACGTTGCGTTTTTGTCAAAAAATGCCCACAGAATGTTCACATTTATCCATTTTCCATAAATATCCCCCTGTTTTTTATATATCCCATCTAGTACTATAAACCCTAACCTATATACCTAATTGACTAGAAAATGAACGTTTTGTTAATTTAGTAGATACTAAAAACCCTGAATCCGAAGATCCAGGGTTTTTGTTATTTCGCTTCTAACGAACGTATATAGGTCACAATATCCGTAATGTCTTCTTTCTCAAGCTCTCTTACTCCATCTAGGCCCTTCAATGATGCTGCCATTCTTGTATCATCACGGCCATATGCTGTACCAATCCAAATTTGCTTATCGGTAGTAAATTTCAAGAATTGTGGATTTGATAGAGCAGTTCCCATCTTTAATTTACCGCTGCCCGCTTCGCCATGACAGTTAAGGCAATATAAATTATATAGTTTTTCACCATTTACAATATTACCTGCAATTGTTTTAGGAACCTCAAAATCGATTTCTTCAGACTGCCAATTCCTTACATAAGCAACAACATTATTTAATTCGTCCTCTGAAAGTCTTGGTCCATAGCTAGGCATTCCTGTACCTTCTCTGCCAAATTTAACACTATTGAAAATGTCTTTGTCACTGAAAGCACTCAAATATTGTTGATTATTAATAGCTGTACCAGCATTTTTGCCTTCACCTTTGCCATTTTCACCATGACAAATCAAGCACTGCTTGTTATAAATCTTTTCACCTGCTGCAATTGCTTCACTATTCTTACTTGTAAAAATATCGCTATTAACGATACAAATAATAATCCCAATTATTATAACGATGTAAAGGCCATATAGTATTTTTTTCATAGGTTATCCCTTACTTAGGTTCTGGCGTCGGAGTAGGCTCCCCAAAATCTTGATACTTTGTAGTGATTAGGTCATATATTTTCTTAGGGCTTTTACCGTCTAAATGCATTTCTACCGCCTCCCGGGCGATATCTATACAGACGTCTCAGGATATACTCATTGAGTCCCAGCCGGTAACGGCATTGTCTTCTCCAAATGAATCAATATAGCAATCCAGGTTACTTTCATGCCCATCTTGCGCATAACAGCCGCAATAACAAGGAACACCTGCTACTACTTCTGGGTAGTTCGATACCATAGCATATGTTTCCTGAACTAAATCAGAAGAGTTTAAAACATAATCTGGTAATGGTAAATGTTTCTTATCTAATGTCACATTCGTCTCTTTGGAGTTACCGCAGGCTGCTACTAGTAGACCGATAGCCATACAGAGAAACAAGAGAGAGAGAATTTTTTTCATTGTTGTGTCACCCCTTTTGTTTATATGTTTTCGATTCTACTTAATTTTAGCAAAAACTATTCACCATAATAGAAACTAATTATTACTATTTAGTGAAGTTTTCACAATAGAGAAAGTAATAAACCTTTCATTATAAACAAAGGCTGTGTTAATGGAAATTGTTGATTGGAGCGGAAGGGCGCTTGACTCCTGCGGGATGCACGAGCTGAGTGAGACCCCGCAGGAGCGAAGCTGTGAGGAGGCTCACGGGCGAGCCCGCGGAAAGCATAGCGCCCTCGTGACAGGCAAAGACCGCCTGTCCCTGTGGTGATTATTCCCGGAAGCATTCCTTAGTGGAGCGCAAATCAACAGCCTAATTTAACACAGCCTAAATAAAAAAACTAAGACCCGGGTATTTCGGTCTTAGTTCTTTGAGTTAATTATGCACGAGAAACATAGGATGATTCTGTAGTGTTGATAATTAATTTATCACCTTGATTAACGAAGAAAGGAACTTGAACGGTAAGTCCTGTTTCAAGAGTTGCAGATTTGGTTCCACCTGAAGAAGTATCACCTTTGATACCTGGCTCTGTTTCAGCAACTTCTAGAACAACTGTATTAGGCAGCTCTACACCAAGTGTTTCATAGTTAAACATCATGATGTGTACTTCCATATTCTCTTTTAAAAACTTTAATTCATATTCGATATTGTTTGCTGGCAGCTCAACCTGCTCGTATGATTCCATATCCATAAAGATATGCTGATCACCACTTGCATATAGATATTGCATTTTACGATTATCAATTTGTGCTTTTTCAACTTTTTCACCAGCACGGAATGTTTTTTCTTGAATTGCTCCATTACGCAGGTTACGAAGCTTAGAACGAACAAATGCCGCACCTTTACCTGGTTTTACATGTTGGAAATCAAGTACGCGCCATAGTCCGCCATCCACTTCAATGGTGAGACCAGTTTTAAAATCATTAACAGAAATACTCATATTATATCCTCCTATGTCTATTACAAAATAATAAGTTCTTTTGTGGAATGAGTAAAAGCTTCGTTATGGTCTTTCGAAATGAGAGTATCATCCTCAATCCGAACCCCGCCAAGGCCTGGTATGTAGATACCTGGTTCAACCGTAACAATCATGCCTGGTTCTAAAACCATATCTGAACGCATAGAAAGCGTTGGACCTTCATGGACTTCAAGACCAATACCGTGACCTGTTGAATGCCCAAAGTACTCTCCATAACCTTTTTCCGTTATGTAATCCCTTGTAAGTGCATCTGCCTCTTTACCGGTCATTCCAGGTTTTATTCCAGCCATTCCTCTTAGCTGTGCTTCAAGAACAATTTCGTAAATCTCCTTCAGTTTTGCTTCAGGTTC
This sequence comes from Neobacillus niacini, assembly GCF_023715415.1. Lineage (GTDB taxonomy): Bacteria > Bacillota > Bacilli > Bacillales > Cytobacillaceae > Neobacillus > Neobacillus niacini_C. Next base: position 463,882 of record NZ_JAMBOB010000005.1, on the reverse strand, counting down.
TCCTACTGATACTGTTCTTGTTATATCTGAAACATAACCGTTATAATAGGCACCAAAGTCTAAGGTTACAAAATCTCCTTTTTCAATGACTTTGTCACTTGCAACTCCATGTGGGAGAGCTGAACGATTCCCTGATGCAACAATAATATCGAAAGAAGAAGATGTTGCTCCTGCTTTTCTCATAAAGAACTCTAACTCATTGGACACATCCAGCTCCGTTTTTCCTGGACGAATAACATCCAAAATATGCTTAAATGCAGCGTCGGCAATATCCGCTGCTACCTTTAATATCTTAATCTCTGCTTCTGTCTTAATCAAGCGTAACTTTTCAATTACACCTGAAACAGGAACAAGTTCTGCTTCCACTTCTTTTTCATAAGCTTTATAAGTAGCAAATGTTAGATGATCCTCTTCAAACCCAAGTTTTTTTATCCCAAGTTTTTTTGCTTGTTTAGCAACCTCTTCAACAAGTGTACCGGTCATTTTAACAACTTCATAACCTTCGCATTCGTTGGAAGCTTGCTCAACATAACGGAAGTCCGTAATAAATTGTGCCTTATCAGCACTTATGAGAACTGCCCCAGCCGAACCAGTAAAGTTTGTCATATAGCGACGGTTAAATTGACTTGTAATTAGGAAACCATCAATTCCATATGTAGAAAAACTTGATCTTAATTTATCTATCTTTCCCATCTTCTCCCACTCTCCCATATGTAATCCAGCAGTAAAATTGCCTTATTCCATAATATCAAAAATATTTTAACACATCTCAGTCCATAAAGACTAATAAAGCTTTAAGAGGCTGTCTCATTTTCTTCCATATGATTATTTTCATACTCATAATTTATGGAATAACCAATAAATAGGCCATAAACCAAATATAAACAAATTGAAGTAATGACGGTATTACGACTTAATTCTAAAAATGGCTTCATTTCTGAAAAAACGGGATTCAATACTAAGTACACAATCAAGAATAGTGCTATACCATAGCCTAATCCCAACCATATACCGTTGAATTTTTTTAGTGCAATCGAATATACAAAAGCACCACCAACCGATAAAATCCCAAGTAATATAATTGAAATGACAGTCCCCAGCCACTCATTTTTCCATTCCCCTAATGCCCATGGACCTAGTATGATATTAGGACGAATTTCAGTGAAATTGAAGTAGTATGCAAAAAAACCAACAGTCCCCCAAAATAGACCTCCAAATAATCCTGTCCAAAATACGACAGTAACAAAAGACATAGGTTTTGGATATTTTGATTTTTCAGGACTTTTACCCATATATAAATTCCTCCAGTAAAATTATTGACTTGCCCAATATGTAATCAGCATTATTATGCCCTACCCACGTTAATCCCTTGCATAGAATAAAATTTTTAATTGGAAATATTATGTCATCCTAGAGGTTTTTTCATATATGAAGTAGAATTAAATAGTAAGTACAAACAATTTTTTACATCCTACAATTTAAACCTTTCTATCTTTTGCATGCAATACGAAAGAACTAGTTGAAGAGTGTTTATATTACAGCAATAAGCTGAATAAAATATTAAAAACATTATTATTTATGAGTTTAAAAAATTAAGAAAATGATTAAGATGCTGTTAGGGAGGTGGCTTTCTTGAAAAATCGGATTTCCGTTCCTTTGGTTGGTAGTGTTATTGTTTTAGGAATAATTGGCATTGTTGCATCATTTACAAGTGATCCTATTGGTTTTCTTAAGAATATCGTAGTGTTCGCATTGGTTGGTTTAGTCATTTATTTTGTTTTCAGACTAATTCGCAGGTCGAATCCAAGGAATAAAGAGCAGCAGGCCTTTATCAAAGCAGCTAAGAAATCGAAAAAAAGGCTACAAACTAAAGGCGGCGAACAATCTACAAAAGGTACATCTTTTGGTTCACTAACTTCTTTAAAGAGAAGTAAAATGACTAAAAAGAAATCCCCTGTTCACTTAACAGTTATCGATGGTAAAAAAGGCAAAAAGAAAAATCGAGCGTCTTTATAAGCGCTCGATTTTTTCTATTTTATTTATGGAAATACAAACCTTTAATAACACCAAGTCTTAAAAAAATTTTGTGCGGAATTTCGACCCAATTGAAAAAGCTCTTGTTTCTTTTCCTCTGTCAAATGGAACTCCATTGTCAACGCACCTTCAGTAGGGATAAAAATGATATTCTTTTCATGCTTTCTTGAAATATAACGTGAATCATGCGCATCCTTCATCGTTTCAAATAAAGCACCAAATAATTGAACCGCATTCTTGATTTGATGCTTTTCATGCTCATACTCATTTGCACTTAATTTAATTCCAATGACTGGTCTTACTTTTTGAAGATTTTCTCTGTCAAAGAGCCACATCGGGAAATTGCTTAATACCCCGCCATCCACTATAACATTTACCCCATCCATCGATTTCATTTTCACAGGTTCAAAAAAATATGGGATACTGCAGCTCATTCTTACAGCTTTTGCAATGGAGAAGGATCCAGGAGCAATACCATATTTCACCAAATCATCTGGCAATACAAGCAACCTGCCGTTAGAAAGGTCTGAGGCAACAATCCTTAAGTTTTGAGGAGGTAAGTCTGAAAAGGTTCTTATGCCTTTTGCGGCTAATTTTTCTTCGATCCATTTTTCTAATTCATTGCCTTTATATAATCCCAACTTCCAATAAACAAACAACCATTTAGCCAGTGGAAAAGGTATAATCATTTTACGAGCATCAAGAAAATTTGTTAAATCCAATTCATCAAGAAGTTGCTCCATTTCACTACTACCATAACCAGCTGCAATAAATGCGGCAACAATTGACCCTGCACTGGTCCCTGCAACTCTTTCGAATCGGAAACCTCTATTTTCAATTTCTTGAATGGCCCCAATAAGGGCAAACCCTTTTATTCCTCCTCCAGAAAAAACACCGTCTATTTTCATGGCAGCCACTCCTAAGGTAACTCATTGTTACATTTTTAAGCAGGAGAACCATGAAATAGTACGGTGTACAAGTAAAAAAATAATTTTTTTAAGTAAAATATTCAACAACTGCATTTGGAAAATATTCATTAATATATTGGCGAATGGTGGTTTCTAATTCATTCGCTTCTTCTGTTGGATAGACATATTTACCAATTCCATAGCGCCCCCATTTATATTTTCGCTTTTCCTCATCCATTTCAAGCTTGGTTTTCGGGTACCTCTTGGCAATTACATTCTTTGCCGGTTTTGTAAAGCGATGCTGAATGAGTTCAAAGGTTAAATCTGGTATTTCTATTCCTGATAGTTCGGCACTTAACCTCTCAAACAATTCACGATAGCCTTCCTTCCAATCGTCATGCAAATATATAGGGGCGATAATAAACCCTAATGGGTAATTTGCCTTCGCAACCTTCCTTGCAGCTGATAACCGATCTTCAAAGGAAGATGTACCTGGCTCAAAATTCTTTATCACATACCGCGAATTCACACTAAAACGGAATCTTGTCCTTCCGTTATGTTTGGCATCAAGCAGATGATCCACATGATGGAATTTTGTAACAAACCTCAGCAAGCCAAACTCCGATTGTCCAATAAATTCAATTGTTTTCTTTAGCGAATGTGTTAAATGATCTAGTCCAACAATGTCCGAGGTACATGCGGCTTCAAATCGAGTTACCTCTGGCTTACGTTCATCCATATATTTTTGAGCTTGTTCAAAAATATCCTCTAGATTTACATAGGTTCTAATATATGGCTTGCTTCCAAGTGTTGTTTGTAAATAGCAATAATGGCAATGCCCCATGCAGCCAGTGGCTAAAGGAATGGCATATTCTGCAGAAGGTTTGGAAGTGTCAAATTTCAAGGTCTTTCTAATTCCGACCACAAGGGTAGATTTTGCATTCCGGTATTTCTGAAGTTCATTATCACCTGGTAAATCCCGTATTTGATTATGGGAGGTAGTCTCACGAATTTCAAGATTCAGTTTTTCAAATTTTTCTTTTAGTTCTCTTCCAAGAGGGTATTCCAATGCTCTAGGTTCAAAGTAAACTAATTGAGGCATAAATGGTTCCAAGTTGGTTCCTCTTTTCAATCTGTTTTTTATAGTATGAACATTTAGGAATGATTAACATAGTTCAAAATTTGGATATTTTTTGTCTACAAATTGTTCACTCCCACACTCTCTTTCTTCATATCATCAACACAAAAATTCTCTATACTTTACCTATTATTTAGTTGGTTCATTAATTGGTAAAGGTAGGGAACTTTATGAGTATAATAAAAGAACGTATAAAGGTATATGAAATGACCTGTACATCCTGTGAGAAGCGTGTTGAGAGAACAGTAAAAAAGTTAGATGGGGTCCTCGATGTAAAAGCTAGTTTTAGCAGTCAATTTGCGGAAATTGAATATGATAATCATGTTTGCGATGTAAAAAAAATAAAAAATGCGATTGAAAGTGTAGGTTATAGTACCCAAAGCCCTAAAGACTTTAAGTTTATTGGCATTATGATTGCCGTAGCGGCCGTTGTGTTACTAGGAATAAACTCTGGAAATTACGATATGGAATCACAATTAAATAATGCCTCATATGCAGTATTATTTGTAGTTGGAGTGATTACTTCTATCCATTGTGTAGGTATGTGCGGTGGAATCATGCTTTCGCAAAGTATTGGTAAAGAAAGCAAGAACAAATTTGATGCAATAAAGCCAGCACTTTTATATAACACTGGAAGAGTGGCCGCTTATACGGTACTTGGCGGGGTTATAGGTGCTATTGGATCGGTTTTCGCTCTGTCTTTAACTGCTAAAGCTGGCTTGCAGTTATTTGCCGGTGTTTTCATGATTATGATGGGCTTTAATATGGCTGGTTTTAAGGCCTTTAGAAAATACCAAATAAAATTGCCAAATATGGCTTGTAAAGCGATGAGTAAACCAAGAGCACCATTTTTTGTCGGACTACTCAATGGAGTAATGCCTTGCGGTCCCCTGCAAACCATGCAAATATTTGCACTAGGTACAGGCAGTGCTTTCGCTGGTGCCTTATCGATGTTTATGTTCTCTATTGGAACAGTTCCGCTCATGCTGACATTTGGAGCATTATCAGGGTTGTTGACAAAAGGGTACACAAAAAAAATACTTAAGTTTAGCGGTGTGTTAATTATTATGCTCGGCCTTATTATGAGTAACAGAGGGCTTGCCTTAGCAGGCATGAATATCAGTCCAATGGCTCTAATGTCCAGTGTGGGAGCTTTCGGTGATATAAATGCCACATCAGCCTCATCCGATATGATTAAAGCAACCATTAAGGATGGGGTTCAGGTTTTAAATATGACAGCTAATGTTTATGGCTATACACCAAAAACACTTTATGTCCAAAAGGGAATGCCGCTGAAATGGGTTATTAATGGTGAAGAAATTACTGGCTGTAATAATACGATTGTTGTGCCAGGTATGAATATTCAACAGAAGCTCCAAAGTGGGAATAATCTAATTGAATTTACACCAGGGAGTGAAGATCTTAATTTTAGCTGCTGGATGGGAATGAAGCGTGGAGTAATGAAGGTTGTAGATGATTTGGAAGCTATCACGGCTTCAGGCAGTGACGGAGATGGGCTAGATTCTGCTGTTACTGCACCCCCAGCAGAACCTGCTAAGCCTAGTATCTACGGTAAAGATTTTAGTAAGGTAGCCACCGAACGATTAGTTAAAAAAGCGGAAGTGGCTGCTAATGAGCAGACAATTAATATAAAGGGAATTGGATATGAGTTTGAGCCGCTTATTACGGTGGTTAATAAAGGTATCAATACAAAAATGGCTTTAGACCTAACAGACTTTGATAATGCGGAAGGATACTTTATGATTCTAAATTCATCAACCATGCAAATTGTTACCGATTTTACCGGGACAAAGGGAATCAATACTATTGAATTTACAATAAGTAATAGTGGTTCATATGCTATCTACCTGAATGAACAAGAATTACTAGGAATTATTGAAGTGGTTGATGATTTAAATACAGTGGACTTCGAAGCAGTTAGAGCGAAATATATTCAATAACCAATAAACAAAAAGAGTCTTGGTAATCGATTGATTACCAAGACTCTTTTTGTTTATCTAGCTGGAGTCAAATTTTGGTCACAGATTTGCGTTAATTTGTTGAATTTATATAGACCTTCACTGTCGTTCCTATTCCTTCATCACTCACAACCTCAATCAGCGCATTGTGAAGCTCTAGTATGTTCTTTACAATCGTTAATCCGATACCATTTCCTTCAATTTGATTCCTGCTTTTATCGCCTCTATAAAGCCTTTCAAAAATAAAGGGTAAATCCTCCTGTCTGATCCCCATGCCGTTATCTTTTATTTCTAAAATGATATTTTTATTTTCTTTATATAGATTAATAAGTACTTTTCCATTGCTTTCAGTAAATTTAATAGAGTTTGATAATAAATTAATTATTACTTGTTTTATCTTATCTTTATCCCCAATCATTTGATAGGTTTCATCAGGTTGAATCACATATTCGATGGAAATATTTTTACAATCACCACAAACAAAAAAATCTTTACTCATCTCAGTAATTAAATCATCAAGGTGAATGGTTTCATAATTAAGCTTAATACTTTCTGATTCAAACTCCTTTAAGAGGTTTAAGTCATTTACTAATTTTCCAAACCGAATGACTTCCTCATTTAAGTAATTTAATCCCTCTTTTGTTACTGGAACTACACCGTCAATCATGGCCTCAAGATTATTTTGAAGGACATTCAAAGGTGTTCTAATTTCATGTGTAATATCCGACACTAACCTTTTTCTAAGCGTGTCCTGATGCTTTAATTTTCCAGCAAGGATGTTTACGCTCTTTCTTAAATCCTCTAATTCTTCAATATTACTTTTAATAGTTGAAACGGTATCAAAGTTACCTTGAGATAAGCTTACAGACATTTTTGCTACTTCCCGAATCGGTGTTGAAAATTGTTTTGAAAAATATAGACTCAAGCTAATAATGATAATAAGGGTGAGAGCACCACTGGCAATGATGCTTTTATTTATAGACGATTTAAAAGTTAAATCTTCTTCTGATAAAAGCACAGATGAATATTGTCCAATATCGACAAAACCGACTACCTTCCCATCCACGTTAATGTCAAATGTTTTGGTTGTATAAACCCCGCTCTCATGTCCTGACATTTCCCCTATGTGGATTTGGGTTTGTAAGTGCTCTGGGTCCATTCCCCAGACTGCATGTTTCCTGCTATCTAAAAGGGTCAAACAATAATTTCCCATATAAGCCTCATGCATTAATTCTATACCTGTATCTGAGGACCATTTCCCTTCCCTTTTGTAGACTTCTTCAAAATAAGAAACAATTCTTTCATACCTCTTGTTCTGGATTTCAATCATGTATTCGTTAAATTTATTGGAAACTGTCATATTAACAAAAATAGTAACTAAGAGGATAGCAGCGACCGCTGATAATACCAATAAAATACTTAATCTTCGGCTGATAGATTGCACCTACTTCTCACCACCAAATTTATATCCTGCTTTCATAACCGTAAGAACATATTTTGGATTCTTCGTATCTATTTCTATCTTTTTACGAATATTTTTTATATGCACATCAATGGTCCGATCATAGCCGCTAAAATCCACACCAAAGATTTTATCAATCAGTTGTTCTCTCGATAACACACTTCCTTTTGCTGAAACAAGGGCACAAATAATATCGAACTCATTAGGTGTAAATGGGACATCTTGTTTCAAAATTTGGACTGTTCTTTTATCACAATCAATTCTTAAATAACCATCGTCAAAAATAACCTTTGAAGAAGGAAATTTGGAGCTAATTCTCCTAAATAAAGCATTTACTCTTGCGGTTAATTCTCTTGGACTGAATGGTTTTATTAAATACTCATCAGCACCTATATTTAATCCCTCTATTTTGTCATTTAATGATCCTTTTGCTGTCAGCATAAAGATATGCACATCCGATGATTGACGAATAATCTTACAAACTTCTTCGCCGCTAATATCAGGCAGCATTAAATCTAATATAATTAATTTAAAATCCACTGTTTTTAATAGATCCAACCCTTTTAAGCCAGAGATTGCACAATGAACGGTATAACCCTCTTTTTCTAAATAACCCTTTATGACAGTTGAAACACTTTCCTCATCTTCAATTAGTAAAATATGATTCATACGATTTCACCCAGCTTATTAAATTTGATTCCTTGTAAATAAGTATAATAGTTAAAGATAGTGAAAAATGTGAAAAAGGCTGACAATTATGTGTCAGCCTTTTTGCGGTATCATTAGAGTTTTACTTTTTGTAATCGTAAAGCGTTAAGGACAACGGAAACAGAACTGAATGCCATTGCTGCGCCTGCTAGCCAAGGAGCTAAGAAGCCGAGTGCTGCAAATGGTATTCCCAGTGAATTATAGGCGAGTGCCCAGAAAAGATTTTGCTTGATATTTGTTATCGTCTTTTTACTCATGAAAATTGCGTCTGCAATACTATTTAGATCCCCGCGAATAAGGGTTATGTCAGCTGCCTCCATTGCCACATCTGTTCCAGTTCCTATCGCCATTCCAATATCAGCAACCGCAAGCGCCGGAGCATCGTTAATCCCATCGCCGACCATCGCTACTTTTTTGCCTTGTGCCTGTAACTTCTTAATTTCAGCTGCCTTGCCCTCTGGAAGAACTTCTGCAATTACGTTTTCAATTCCAGCCTGTTTTGCGATAGCTAAGGCGGTCTGCTGATTATCACCTGTAATCATAATGACCTTAAGCCCCATGTCTTTCAGTCGGTTGATGGCACTTTGTGATGTTTCTTTAATCGTGTCAGCAACAGCAACGGTACCTGCATAATGTCCGTTTATAGCTGTAAGCATCGCTGTCTTTCCTGCCCTTTCTAATTCATTCATTTTTTCAAAAGCAGAAGCGGCCTCTACGTTGTACTTATTCATTAATTTTCTAGTACCAATTAATAATTCTTTCCCATCAACCACAGCCCTGATTCCAAAACCAGGAATGGCTTCAAATTCAGTTACATCTTTAAAGTGAATTCCTTTTTCCTTTATCCCCTGGACAATCGCTTGAGCTAAGGGATGCTCCGATTGCTTTTCAGCTGAACCAATCAATGATAGTAATTCTTCCTCGTCGAAGGTTTCGGCTGTGATTACATCTGTTAAAACAGGTGTACCGTTTGTTACTGTTCCGGTTTTATCCAATACAACAGTGGTTATACGGTGGGTCATTTCTAAATGTTCTCCACCTTTAAACAGAATTCCATATTCTGCAGACCTTCCTGAGCCAGCCATTATTGATGTTGGTGTGGCCAATCCTAATGCACATGGGCAGGCAATAACAAGGACGGCTATCATTTTTTCTAAGCTTTCCGCAAAATCCCCAGGGGCTACCCATACGAACCAAATAATAAAAGTAAGAACCGCAATTCCAACCACGATTGGTACGAATACCCCTGATATTTTATCTGCAAGTCGTTGAATGGGAGCCTTAGAACCTTGTGCTTCTTCCACTACTTTAATAATTTGTGCTAAGGCAGTATCTTTTCCAACCTTTTTAGCTTCTACTTTTAAAAACCCGTTTTTGTTAAGCGTTGCGCCGATTGTCTCATCACCAATAGTCTTATCAACAGGAACACTTTCACCAGTTAGCATGGACTCATCAATGGCTGAATGACCTTCTATGATTTTTCCATCAACAGGTATTTTTTCGCCAGGTTTTATATATAGAATATCTCCTACGACAACCTCTTCAAGTGGTATTACCAGTTCTTTCCCTTCTCTTTCAACTGTAGCACTCTTAGCTTGCAGCCCCATTAATTTCTTAATCGCTTCTGAGGAACGTCCTTTAGCTTTTGCCTCGAAAAGCTTACCTAAGATAATTAAGGTAATAAGGACTGCACTTGTTTCGTAATAGAGCTCAAGTGAGTGGGTACCCATCGAAATTGACATGATTGACAAATATAAACTATAAAAATAAGCGGCTGACGTACCTAGAGAAACTAGAACATCCATATTGGCACTTTTATTCTTTAAGGCTTTATAAGCACCTATATAAAACTGACCTCCAATAAAAAACTGAACGGGTGTTGCCAATGCCAGTTGAAACCATGGATTCATAAATAATTCAGGCACCCATATAAAAGAAGTAAATGTAAAGTGTCCAACCATTGCCCATAATAATGGAAGTGAAAGGATGGCAGAAAAAATAAACTTGTTTGTTTGCTTTTTTATTTCCTTCTGACGATAGTCGCTTGTTTCTTTTGCTGCCTCCTTTACACGAGCTCCGTAACCAAGATTTTCTACCTTTTTTATTATGTCATTAGGGGTTAAAGCCGTTCCATTATACTCAACCGTTGCTTTTTCAAGTGCCAGATTCACATTCGCCTTAACAACACCATCTAATTTACTCAAACCCTTTTCTATTCTCATTGAGCAGGCTGCACAAGTCATTCCAGTAATATCAAATTCAGCTTTTTCGGTTACTACATCATAACCAAGGTCTCTTATCTTTTTTTCAATATCTTCGACCTTTAGTTTTTGTGGATCGTATTTAATTGCTGATTTTTCTAATGCAAGATTTACGGTTGCAGTTTCTACACCTTCTAATTTATTTAATCCTTTTTCAATCCTTAAGGCACAAGCAGCACAAGTCATTCCAGAGATTTGTAAATTGGTTTCTTTTAAAACTTGAGACATAGAAGTCACCCCTTTTATACCCCGTGTGGGTATATTTTATTTTAAAAAGAACGTGCTATTCACTAGCACGTGTCTTTTCCTATTTTTACTCTACGTCGTAACCTTGGTCATCAATTGCTTCTTTGATTTTATCTAGTGATACCTCTTGATTGTTATATTCCACATCAACCGTATTAGCTTTTAAGTTAACTTTTACAGAGCTTACTCCGTTTAGTTCACCAACACTGCCTTCAACTGCTTTTACACAGTGATCGCATGACATTCCTTGCACGTTTAAAGTAACTTTTTCCATTGTATATACACCCTTTCATAATTACACTTTTTTAACCTTGTAATAGAGGTAAGGTTCTTAAGTATATTTAACCATACCCCCCTACCCTATGTAAAGTGATTTTTATAAGTTCAACTTTATTATTTCCAACTTTCACATTCTGTTCATATAACCTTATTTTTATCCAAGAGTTACAATGACCAGTAGGTAAGTGTGTCAAATATTCCCAACAGAATAATCAGTATTCCTGAAACTCTTTGTATGGAAGTCCCAAACTTTCTTCCCTTTTTCATTAATACTCCGCCACCGCCTAAGTACCAAATAATTAAAATAAAAAGGATAAGCGGCAAAGCAGTTCCTATTGCAAATACAGAAGGCAGGATAAATCCGTATGTGCTGGACAAAACAATTGGCATCAAGGTAACAAAGAATAGGATAAACATGGTTGGACAAAAAGCAAGTGAAAAACTGAAACCTAACATAAAGGAGCCTAATGGAGTTTCTCGTTTGTACTCTTTAGATCCTTTAAATAAATGGATTGTCCCTTTTAGTTTAATGAATCCAATCATATATAACCCGACAATAATAAGTAATGGCCCTATAATTTTGCGGATCCAGGGAAAATAGGAAATTAGGCTATCTTGAATTTCTCTTCCTAATATCCATACAAGACCTCCTAATAAAGAGAAGGCAGCTACTTTTCCTAATGTAAAAAAGAGAACATCCTTCCAGACAATTTTCTGTTGAAAGGAGCGGTTGCCATACAGTGTTAAAGCACTGATGTTTCCAGTCAGTTGACAAGGTGCAAGTGCACCGACAATGCCCAAAAGGAGCGCAAAGATAATTGGCCATGATTCCAAGTTATTGGCTATGATAAAAAACGGTTTGCTGACAAAAGAACTGAATTGACTCAATAAATTGTACATATTATCACCTGCAATCTAGAAAACATCTATTTACTACTATTTCAATAGTACTCAGATTATATGAAGATGATATGAAGAGATTTCGACAATTTTTCAACAACTTCCCTAAATTATATAAATTTTTCTATCTATATTTAATTATATTATTAATATTATTTACAAACAAATTACACGTCCCACCCGAAGAAAGACTTACAATTAAACATAAGTATCTATTTTATAAAATTCAAAGGGGGATTTATGAGACAAAATATTTTTTTAGAAATCCTTATTGTTTCTACCAAGCTCGGTTTAACATCATTTGGTGGACCCGTTGCTCATTTAGGATATTTTCATGAAGAGTATGTTCGAAAGAGAAAGTGGTTAGACGAACAGGGATATGCCAACCTAGTTGCACTGTGTCAATTCTTGCCTGGTCCTGCCAGCAGTCAGGTTGGAATTGGTATTGGCGTATTGCGTGGCGGGTTATTTGGGGGAATACTAGCATTTATTGGTTTTACCATTCCTTCAGTCATTGCACTGATTCTTTTTGCTCTTATTCTACAAGAGATGGATATTGGTAATACAAGCTGGATTCATGGATTGAAAATAGTGGCAGTTGCGGTTGTAGCTCATGCCATTATGGGTATGGCACAAAAGCTAACCCCAGACATTTCTCGAAAAACAATTGCTCTGTTTGCCTTGATAGGAACTCTTCTATGGCAAACAGCCTTCGCACAGGTAGGTATAATCCTTCTAGCAGCAGGGGTTGGATACTTTATTTACAAGGAGCAAAAGGAAGATTCGTCTACCTATATACAGGTTCCAATTTCCCAAAGGTTTGCTTTTGTTTGTTTAGGTTTATTTTTTGGATTATTGATTGTTCTGCCTATATTAAGAGAGTTGACAGGTTCGAGCTTGGTGGCAATGTTTGATAGCTTTTACCGTTCCGGTTCTTTAGTCTTTGGCGGCGGTCATGTGGTTTTACCATTATTGGAACGCGAATTTGTTCCAAGTGGCTGGCTTAGTAAAGACGCATTCCTAACTGGATATGGTGCTGCCCAGGCTGTACCTGGACCGTTGTTTACCTTTGCTGCCTATATAGGTGCGGTGATGGATGGATGGGCTGGGGGCTTGCTGGCAACCTTTGCAATCTTTCTCCCTGCGTTTTTATTGGTTTTGGGTGCATTGCCATTTTGGGTAAGCTTAAGCCGTAATCCAAAGATAAAAGGTGCATTGATGGGAGTAAATGCAGCAGTAGTAGGTATTTTAATTTCTGCCTTTTATACTCCAATTTGGACTAGTTCTATACTTGGACCAATGGATTTTGCTTTTGCGGCACTATTGTTTAGCATGCTTGACTTTTGGAAGATGCCGCCATGGGTGGTTGTGGTTACGGGAATCATTTGGGGGTTACTTGCTAGGTTTTATTAAGCAATTAGTGTAAAAAAAGGGTAACAATTATACAAAAAGAATCCATTTTGAAAATAGATTTATCAAAATGGATTCTTCTCTAGTGAAATGTGGCAGGTTTTGTGGATCTCCTTCAGAATGTGCACCGAATACCTCCCTCTAATTAATGATTAAATAAAAAAACAATTAACTTTTTAAACTCTTACTTCTCGGCCTAACCAATCGGGGTGCAATATCATAAAGATTTTGATTAGTCTTTCCATTATAGATACTATAAAGATTTGACTTTGATACCCCCGTCTGGTTCATGATTTCTTTAATTGTTAAATCAGTATTTAGCAGCAAATAAACAGCTTCTTTAATCTTTTCCCTAGAAGAAATTGGATCTTTGAATATGCTCATTTCTCTTGGTCTTATTTCCTTTGGAGACTTAGTATATAATTGCGTCCACCTTTCTCCTAAATAAATCGAGCGTACTCTTTGGTAGGATAATCCTGTTTCCTCCGATATGACTCTTAGCGATTTATCAGTGTTTAACAATAAATATACAACTTTTTTTGCAGTCTCCAGTTGTCTCATTCCTACTCTTTCCAAAGTATTCTCAAAAACTATCTTTTCAGTATTAAATTTTAACGGATGCTGCTTCCCAACATGCGCTTTCCTATGACATGGTTCGCATAAAGAAACTAGATTATCTAACTTATTTGCTTCTGAATAATCATTAAAATATACAAATGGTACTTTATGATGTACTGATAATTCTTGTCCATATTCTTTTTCTGTTATTCTACAGCTTGGATTCTGGCAGGTATAACTGTCACGTTTTCTCGCCCTCTTTCTTTGATGTAACCAATTGGGACCATAATATTTTTTACCACCTGTCTTTAAATCCTCTGAAATTAAAGAATCAAAGAATGTTTGACCAATACTTTTACACACTTGTGAACAATAAAATTTGGTTTTGGCATGACATGACGAAACCCATATTGGTTTATCACAAACTTTGCAAAGCCGAAAAAATCCCGTTACCTTCAATAAACCATTTCTTACATTTTCACAATATTTACAACACGTATATAATCTCTTAGAATACCTTGAAGGAGAAGGAAAAACTCGTTGGCAAATAACACATTCATAATATTCAAACTTATAGTAATTGGGATAACTTCGAATACTAAAAATTGAATCTAAATTTGATTTAGAATTTCCCATCAAAAAATCCCCTCTCCATTATAAGGATAAATTACTCTACTAAGTAGAGTATATAACAAGAACATTTGTTCTTAAATAGGAAATTCAAAAATCTTTAGGGAAATATATCAAAAGTTTTTCGTTTCTGTATCAAATAAGAAAAAGGGAATCAGCTTAATTATCGCTGATTCCCTTTGATATTTCCTATCTGCTAAGGAATATTCATTTTATAGTCCACATTTCAACTGTGCGTTACAGTTTGTACAAGTGTTACATCCACCAAGTTCTTCAACAGTTCCTTTATGGCAAATTGGGCAAGTATCGCCAACTTCAGAACCAATTGTCACGGATGTTGAACGCAGGTCATTGATGGTATCAATTAACACGACATGTGATTGTGGCTTTGCTTTTTTAAGAACACCATCATGATCTTGGGTGTTTTCTTCGGCTTTAAGAGTAAGAACCTGAGAATCACGAGAACCGTCAACGTACACTGTACCGCCTTTTGCTCCACCTTTATATAAACGCTCGTAGACTTTTTCTACTTGTTCTACACTGTATCCTTTTGGTGCATTAACCGTTTTACTGATTGAACTGTCAATCCAACGTTGGATCACACATTGTGTATCAGCATGTGCCTTCGGTTCAAGTTCCATTGCAGTTACAAACCAATGTGGTAAATTTTGTGGATCTGCTTCTGGATGTGAATCTAAATATTCTTGAACAATATCTGCCTTCACTTCAATAAATTTACCTAATCTTCCGCTTCTGAAATATGAGAAGGAGAAGTATGGCTCTAATCCAGTTGATACGCCAACCATAGTACCAGTTGATCCAGTCTCTTGTATTCGTATAAAGACGCTACTCTTTATACCGCTATTAATAGCTGCTTGTGCTTTCACACAAGGATAGACTATATCAAACACTCAAGGAAGAGTGCCCTCCTATTTCCCCCGTCCATCACTTACGGAGTACGAGCTGCCGCTCTAGTCGTTGAAGCTTTTACCTTATCATTTTTTGTACGGGATAAGGCAACTTGCCTGCTGATTGCCCATTGTTCCATCTATTTCATTTTTGAACCTTCACGTTTATTGTTGCCAATTACGTTGTGGTTGAAACAGCTTTAGGGTGTCCCAGCAATTAAAGAGGTTTCGATTATGTGTCACCACATAAAAGCCCAAATTATTTAGGTGCAACAGTTAATAAGTGTGAATTGCGAATTCCGCGTTCAAGTATAGATTCTCTAATATCTCCAGGCATTTTTTTCATAAAACCTGTTTCAATAAAGGCTTGACGAAGACGATTAGTTGCCTCTTCGTTTTCTCCCGTTAAGAATGGGAAGCTTCCTTTTTCTTTAGCCAGTTCTACTGATGTACGATATGCAGTTGTCGCAATCGTTTCGAACACTTTATCAACAAGTTCGTTTCCTTCTGCTGAACCGTATTCTGTTTCGCAATAAATAAGCAAGTCATGTAATCCCATAACACCAAGACCTACACGGCGTTCTCCAAGAGCTTGCTTCTTATTTTCTTCAAGGAAATATGGTGTAGCATTGATAACGTTGTCCTGCATTCTAACACCGACTGCTACGGTTTTCTTTAACTTCTCAAAATCTACTGTTTTAGTTTCCTTGTCTGCCATTTCTGCAAGGTTTACAGCTGCAAGGTTACAAACGGAAAATGGTGCAAGAGGCTGCTCCCCACAAGGGTTTGTAGCAACAACTTGCTGACCATAAGCTTTTGCATTTGTCATGTCGTTAGCATTGTCAATGAAAAATATTCCTGGTTCTGCTGAGTAAGTCGCACAAATGTTAATTAGATTCCAAAGTTCCTTCGCTTGGATTTTCTTATATACTCGTACTTTGTGACCGAGTCTCTCCCATTCACGTACATCTCCAACATTATGCCATTCTTCATTGTAAATCTTCATTTCCTCTTTACTGTAATGTTCAACATATGGGAAACGAAGCTCATACTCACCATCTTTTTCAACTGCGTCCATAAATTCCTTCGTTAAACATATAGAGATATTCGCTCCTGTTAAGAATTCCGAATTATGAACGGTATAGTTACCACCAGTTTGAAGCTTCTCTTCGGCCTCAGCAATGATTTCTTCACCAAATCCACCAGTACCTGGTATATGTTTATAATTAACAATTCCCTTATACATCGCCTTTTCCTGTGGAGTCAATGGAGTGAATTTAAGTTTGTCCTTAGCATGTTTCTTAATTGTTTCATCATTTGTATTTTCAATTAAAAACCGTAGAATTCTAGGGTTTTGCATTTTTGAAATAATAAATTCAATAACGTCTGGATGCCACGTACATACCGTCCTTTTCAGGATATTTACTCCGCTAGTCAATTGTTGACTAACAGACGGCCTAGACTATATCATCACCCTCAGCTTAATACTGTTAGGGGCCGGGCGCTTATGAGGGTTTATTGTTGGGACTCACCCTCTAGTCGTTGAACCTTCGCCATAACCTTTGCCCTATGACGCTTGGCTGCAGATTGTCCAATACTTACAATTTTTAAAGCATTCACGTTCACCGTTTCCAGTCACGTTGTAGCTTGCAAGTCTCTAAGGATTTTCCTGCAATTCACCCGATTTTCTAGTCATTCATTTTCTGAATGACGCGGACTAGTGCATCTATAAAATTAGTTTCTTTCCCAAAAGTCTTTTCATGGCATTTTTTACAAAGAGTTATTCCATTTGATACTTCAAACCGTTTTTCAGGGTAATGCTTTTTAGGGTAAATATGGTGGGCAGCAATTTGTTTAGAATTAGATGAACAACCAGGCATTTTACATTTGTAGGAATCACGAATATACACTTTTTTCCGCCATTCTTTGTATTCTGCAGAATCTGTAATATCCACTGTTACAACCCTATTCTTTTTTAGATAGTCTTTATAACAGGCAAGACTACAAAAGCTTTTTTTACTTTTATTGTATACAGAAACAACCTTCTCAATTTCCTCTTCACAATTTGGACAGTTAAAAATGATTCTATTTTTTATCCTACTGTCTTTAATTTTTTGAATAGAAATGTCTGAGCGTTTTTTTCCTCTACTAGGTGCACCTTTGTCGATTGAGTTGTGTCCTCTAATTTCCCATCCAAAAAATAAAATTCTATCTAAAATTGTGGTGTAACTTACATCCAATTCATTGGCAATTACTGTATACCCTTTTTTCTGTACAATATATTGGTCATACAGCCAATCCTTATTGTCATATATTTGGTCTCCTAGCTTTAGCCTATGTTTCCTAATTCCAAATCTTCTAAGACGCCCCTTAATTCTACTATTTGTATACCCTGTTTCATCTGAAATACCCTGAATGGTTTGATTATCAATTATATACTTTTGGTAAAGAAACTCTTTAGTAAGATTTAACATGATAGACCTCCTTAAAAACGAACGTCTGTTCTGGTTAAATCATACCAAAATTATTATTTATTGTCACTTTTTTAATCCGCTAACATTATCATCTGAGCTCCGCGGCGCGAACCACCTTGCTCTACTAAGTGTGTCAATTTCGCAATATCATCTAACCACGATACCGATCCAGATGATTTACCATTTACGCCTCTTGCCAATGTATTTCTAGGTCGTAATGTAGATCCATTCGTTCCAACACCGCCGCCGCGGCTCATAATTTCCATTACCTGTTTACGATGATCAGAAATCCCTTCACGTGAGTCTGGAACGAACGGCATTACGTAGCAGTTAAAGAATGTTACATCTGTCTCTGCTCCTGCTCCATAAAGCACACGCCCTGCTGGAATGAAATTCATCGAAACAAGCTCATTGTAAAACTTTTCAAACCACTCAATTCGCTTCTCTTCAGTTTCTTCAACTGACGCAAGCCCCGTAGCATTCCTCTTGGCTATTTGCTCATAGAACAGTTCCAAAGGTTTTTCAATGACATCTAGTGACTTCCATATTAAACCTGTGGCACTTTCTTCAGGATCATCAAGGACTCCTCTAAATTCCTCTTCCACTTTAACCTTTGCTTTTTTACTCTCCCAATCTATTTCCATGATGTAGCCAAGACCACGTGCTGGGAATTTTGGATCTTCTTTTATCGTGAGAACAACAAAGTCGCCATTTGTTAGGGTGATTTTTGCAGTGTCTTTGAAGGTGTACCGGTCCAACATGACCAATCGTGAAACACCCTTATGAGTTATTTTCATATCTGGGGTAACCGGGTGCACTTGGGGGAATAAGTGGATATCCTCATTCAACCTTTCAAAATCAATATTCATTTCTTGTCTAAAAACTACAGACATGAGAACAACTCCTTCAAAAAATTCTATATCTAGTGTGTCAATCTAGCAGGTAAGCCATATCTAGTTGACTTAATATAATTAAATTAACACAGGTATGGGACACAAATCAATATATAGTACCGAAAATATTTTCGACACTACTACATATTGTGTTTCAATCAGAAATAAATAAGTTTGTCAAACTCAAAATAAACTAGAAACAGGAGAAAAGATAAGATATCATTCAAATTTCAGCATAAAACAAGAAAATTTAACAAATTTCGCAGGTTGCCATTTTTAATAAAAGGAAAAAAGGAATTTAAGTGATTAGAAAGAATATTAAAAAAGGTATAATTACTTTAAGAGCTATTAGGGAGGAAAAAATAGATGATAGCACATATTGAAAAAGTGGAAAACGGCTATACTGCCACATATGAACGCCATCTTAAACATCCTGTTGAGGAGGTTTGGTCTTATTTAACCTATAACGAGAAACTGCCAAAATGGTTTTCAGAGCTACGAGTAGATGAGCTTCGTGAAGGCGGGGTTATTAAGTTTGACATGGGGGATGGTACCTTTGATGAGCTTACTATTCTAAAATTAAAAATAAATTCCGTTTTGGAATTCTCCTGGTGGGTAGACACAGTCAGGTTTGAGTTGTCCGAGGAATCTGGGGGCTGCTTACTGGTATTTATTGAAAAAATACATACCATAACTGACCATACCCCAAGAGATCTTGCAGGATGGCATGTCTGTTTGGATGTCATAGAAGCATTGTTGGATGGGCGGACAATTGAACGTAAAAAAGAGTGGAAAATATGGTATGAAAAGTATGTAAAGGAAATTGAAAAGGTTATTCAATAATAGTAACTAAGGCGGACACATTATAGATGCGTCCGCCTTCTGCCTTTTTACTAATATAATTTTTAGATTGTTTATAGTTTCTAAACGAATAGTTCATGAGGCCAATTTGCTCTATTCATTCATTATTTTGAGCCTCATGAGTCCTTTATGAGGACCGTTTTCTCTTTCAACTCATCATTTTGGGCTTCATGAGCCATTCATAGGGCCCGTTCCTTCTATCAACTCATCATTTTGGGCTTCATGAGCCCTTCATGTGGCCTTATCTTTTGAAGTTCCACTCATCATTTTCATATCGCTCTTTTGCAATTTTATTTACATAAGCAAGTTCTTCTTCTGTTAATTGATAGGACTCAAGTTCGATATTTAGCCCATCTGCAAAGCCTTTATAAAAAGCTTCTTTCGCTTCCTCGAGTGAGATTCTTCTAGGACTGATTTCATTAATAGCAACCGCTTTATTTTTGAAGGAAGATTTCATCCGTTCCTTTACCCGCTCATTAGGATATTTAAATAAACTGAACAGCTTATCTTCATCTAAATCTAATAGTATCGACCCATGTTGAAGGATGACTCCCTTTTGCCTTGTTTGTGCACTTCCTGCCACCTTACGACCTTCGACTACAAGTTCATACCAGCTTGGGGCATCGAAACAAACAGCAGAGCGTGGATCCTTCAGTGCACTCCGCTCTTCCTCGGTTTTTGGAACTGCAAAGTATGCTTCTAATCCGAGTTGATGGAATCCTTTTAAGATACCTTCAGAAATAACACGATAAGCCTCTGTTACCGTTTTAGGCATTTCCGGGTGATCCTCAGAAACAATTACACTGTATGTAAGCTCATGCTCATGCAGAACCCCGCGTCCGCCAGTGGGCCTTCTTACAAAACCTAATCCATGGGCTTTTACTGCCTCTAAGTCAATCTCCTTTTCAACCTTTTGGAAATATCCTATTGATAGAGTCGCAGGTTCCCAGCCATAAAATCTGATAACCGGTGGAATTTTCCCTGCACTATGCCAATCAAGCAAAGCCTCATCCAACGCCATGTTGAAAGATGGGGAACAATTGCCAGAATCTATAAAACGCCATACCTCTTTATCCATTTAACAACCTCATCTTTATGTAGTTTACTCTTGCTTTAGTCTACCAAATTCTGATATGAATTCAAAACGAGAAGTTTTTGGTATAATGAAGAAGAAGTTTTTTGTCGTTTATTCTTTATCTTTGTACGATTGACTTATATAATAAAACATAGTGTACCAAAGCTTGAAAGGAGCAAAAAGAAATTGAATTCACTTATACCTCTATTAATCATCATTGTAGCCGTTATAGCTTATTCCGTTTTCACCTATTTTTATCAAAAAAGGATTGTTAAAACGGTAACAGAAGAGGAGTTTCGTGCCGGTTATAGAAAGGCACAGTTAATCGATGTTCGTGAACCGAACGAATACGAAGCAGGTCATATTTTGGGAGCTCGTAATATTCCGGTTTCGCAAATAAGAACACGTATGAAGGAGCTTCGCCCAGATTTACCTGTTTATTTATATGACCAAAACGGAATGCGCAGTGCCCGTGCAGCACAATTTCTACACCGTAAAGGTTACAAAGACCTTACCCAGCTTCAAGGCGGGTTTAAAAAATGGTCTGGGAAAGTAAAAGTAAAAAAGTAAACCAATGAAGACTTCTATTTATTGGAAGTCTTTTTTATTTTTTGACAAAAAAAAGGGGCCAGATTCAGCTGTATGAATCTGGCCCTATTATTATTAAGCCTTTTGAAATTTAAGAATTGGTTTACGAGCTGCTGTTGCTTCGTCCATACGGCCAACAACAGTTGTATGTGGCGCTTCTTGGACGATTTCTGGATTCTCCTCTACCTCTTTCGCAATTTGAATCATGATATCAACAAATGAATCTAGCGTCTCTTTCGATTCTGTTTCAGTTGGCTCGATCATGATACATTCTTCTACATTTAGCGGGAAGTAGATGGTTGGCGGATGGTAGCCAAAATCAAGCAGTCGTTTCGCAATATCCAAAGTACGAACACCTAATTTTTTCTGTCTTCTTCCACTAAGTACAAATTCATGTTTGCAATGCTTATCAAATGGAAGATCATAATACTCAGCAAGTCTTCTCATCATATAGTTTGCATTTAATACTGCATACTCAGTTACTGCCTTTAAGCCATCAGGACCCATTGAACGAATGTAGGTATACGCACGTACATTAATTCCAAAGTTACCATAGAAAGGCTTCACACGGCCAATAGATTGCGGACGGTCATAATCAAATATATACTCTTCACCACGTTTTACTATAACTGGTTTCGGTAGGAAAGGAATTAGGTCTGCTTTTACACCAACAGGTCCTGAACCAGGACCGCCGCCGCCATGTGGACCGGTAAAGGTTTTATGAAGATTCAAGTGAACGACATCAAATCCCATATCTCCCGGTCTAGCTTTTGATAATACTGCATTTAAGTTTGCACCATCATAATAGAGCTTACCGCCTGCAGCGTGAACAATCTCAGCCATTTCAACGATATTTTCTTCAAAAAGGCCAAGTGTATTCGGGTTAGTTAACATTAAAGCAGCTGTATCTTCTCCAACCACTCTTCTTAAATCTTCTAGGTCAACTAAACCATACTCATTTGATTTAACCGTAATCGTTTCAAGCCCTGCTACCGTTGCAGATGCGGGATTTGTTCCATGTGCTGAATCTGGAACAATAACCTTTGTACGTTTTAGATCCCCATTTGCTTCATGAAAGGCACGAATCATCATTAATCCAGTCCATTCACCGTGCGCACCAGCTGCTGGCTGTAATGTCACTTCGTCCATTCCTGTGATTTCAATTAAATGCTGCTGCAAATCATACAACAGCTCAAGAGCACCTTGGACCGAGCTTTCGTCTTGAAGTGGATGGACGTGAGCAAATCCATTGAAACGAGCAACATTTTCATTTATTTTCGGGTTATATTTCATTGTGCAGGAGCCTAATGGATAAAAGCCAGAATCAACTCCATGATTTCTCCGTGAAAGGGCGGTGTAATGACGCATAATATCTAGCTCAGAAACTTCAGGCAGCTCCGGCTCTTCCTCGCGTAAATACCCTTCTGGAAGAAGCCTGCTAAGTTCTAATTCAGGAACATCCATTTCTGGGAGGCTGTATCCAATTCTTCCTGGTGTACTAAGTTCAAAAATGAGTGCCTGGTCTTGGTTATGCATGTAAATCCCCCACTTCTTTCACAAAAGTATCAATTTCTTCCTTCGATCTTTGTTCTGTAACCGCAACGAGCATATGATTTGAAAGCTCAGGATAATCACGGCCTAAGTCGTACCCGCCAATAAACCCTTTTCCTAACAACTCTTGATTGATTTCTTTTACTGGTTTGTTTAATTTAACAACAAATTCATTAAATGAGTAACCATCATGGATGACTTCAAAACCAGCCTCTTTAAAAGCAGTCTTTGCATAGTGAGCCTTTTGCAGGTTGGCAGCGGCAATTTCACGAACACCTTTTTTACCTAATGCCGTCATAGCTACTGAGGCTGCCAGTGCATTTAACGCTTGGTTTGAACAAATATTAGAAGTCGCTTTATCTCGACGAATATGCTGTTCACGTGCTTGAAGAGTTAGTACAAAACCGCGGCGGCCCTGATCATCTTTTGTCTGTCCGACAAGGCGACCTGGAACTTTACGCATTAACTTTGTGGTTACCGCAAAATAACCGCAGTGTGGACCGCCAAATGCTGTTGGGATACCAAAAGGTTGTGAATCTCCAATAACAATATCTGCTCCAAACTTTCCTGGAGGTGTTAATACTCCTAGTGATAGCGGGTTGCTTGAAACAACAAATAGTGACTTGTTAGCATGAATGATTTCTTCTAGTTCCTTTAAAGGTTCAATTCTGCCGAAGAAGTTTGGATACTGAACAATCACAGCTGCAATCTCCTCGTTTACCAAGCCCTTTAGAGCTTCAATATCTGTTACCCCGTTATCTACTGGAACCTCAATCACTTCAAGATACTGACCTTTTGCATACGTTTTGAGGACTTCCTTTGATTCAGGGTGAACAGCACCAGAAACAAGGATTTTTTTGCGTTTTGTGTGTCCCGCACTTAGCATTGCTGCTTCAGCTAGAGCTGTCCCGCCATCATACATAGAGGAGTTCGCAACATCCATGCCTGTTAATTCACAAATCATCGTTTGGAATTCAAAAATAGCTTGAAGCTCTCCTTGAGAAATTTCTGGCTGATACGGTGTATAAGCTGTATAAAATTCAGAGCGTGAAATAACATGGTCCACAATGACTGGCATGTAATGGTCATAAACCCCTGCTCCTAAAAAGGATACATTTCTTTTTAAATCGGCATTACGAGAAGCCATTTTAAATAGCTCTTTCATCAAAGCTGTTTCTGACTTTGCGGCCTTGATGTTATATTCACCTTTAAATCTAACCTTTTCAGGGATATCGCTGAATAATTCATCAACAGAATTAACGCCAATTGTTTCAAGCATTGCCTTTTTATCTTCTTCAGTCATAGGTAAATAACGATGTTTCATAAACCTAATCTCCCCCTCGTGTTTACTTTTCTCGTTTATAAAAAGGTGTTGGGACTATTTTCGCCTTTAGGCGTTTGCCGCGAATTTCCACATCAATTTCAGAATCTATACCTGTATGTTCACTTTTAATAAGGACAAGTCCAATATTCCTTTTCAAGGATGGTGATTGAGTTCCAGTTGTTACCTCACCAATTAGCTCTTCACCTTTATATACGGGATATCCATGACGTGGTATCCCACGGTCAATCATTTCAATTCCTACTAACTTTCTAGCTGCCCCTGCATCTTTTTGCTGCTTAAGTACTTCTTTACCGATAAAATCTACTTCTTTGTTTAACTTAACAGCAAAGCCAATACCAGCTTCTAATGGTGAGATTTCAGGAGATAATTCTTGGCCATAAAGAGCCAAAGTTGCCTCAAAGCGAAGTGTATCCCGTGAACCGAGCCCGCATGGAACAACTCCCTCCTCTTCTCCAGCAGATAGTAGTGCCTTCCAAAGTTCTACAGCATCTGACGCATCGCAATAAATTTCAAAGCCGTCTTCACCTGTATAACCAGTTCGAGAAACCAGTGTATTCTTTCCATTGATATTCACTTCCTGTTGGAACTTAAAGAAGCCTATTTTACTCAAATCGCTATCACCTGCTAGCTTTTGAAGAACCTTTTCAGCAAGTGGCCCTTGAAGCGCCAATTGAGCCATTTTTTCTGATAAATTATCGATTGAAACATTGCCCTCTAAATGGTCTTCCAGCCATTTGAAATCCTTCTCAATATTTGATGCATTCACAACAAGTAAATAATGATTGTCTTCTATTTTATAAACTAGGAGGTCATCAACAGTGCCGCCATTTTCATAGCACATTGCATTGTATTGTGCTCCTCCATTATTAATTTTTGAAATGTCGTTTGTTAACATCTTTTGCAAGTAGTTTAAGCTGTCTGGTCCCTTAACTTCAATTTCCCCCATATGCGAAACATCGAATAAACCAGCCTTTGTGCGGACTGCTTCATGTTCTTCCTTGATGCTTGAGAATTGAACAGGCAGTTCCCAGCCTCCAAAATCAATCGTTTTCCCACCATACTCCTTATACACTTCGAATAATGGCGTGCGTTTTAATTCAGTCATCGATAATCCCCCTTTAATCAAAGATGTTTTTCATACGTTGATACCTTTGCTAAATCCCTTTAGCGCATAACAACAAAAAAGGACAGAAACCTCCCTTTACGAAAAAGAAGGTCTCTGTCCTTGCACCTGAAAGTTTACCTAGACTAGGCTTTCCCCTTTGGTGGCTGCCCTTAAGTCAGCACTCTCCAGAGCTGCGTCAAACAAGAGTTCTTTTGCCTGAGAGATTCACACATTTGTGCTTGCTCCTTCGGCGCTACATTAGTAGTCTCTCCCCTAGTCATCATCCGCATTATAATAATTTCAAAATCGGGTCATACTAAAATATACATCTGAAAAAAATTATTTTATTACAATATTTAAAACTTTCAAAGCTATTTCCATCCTACCATTAAAGCATAATATTGAGCAATAAATTTTTTGTGCAAAAGGGAGTTGAAAACATGACAGTTCAAATAGAATTTGATTCCTCATGGCAGGATGAATTTTTACACAGGATTGAAAACGATGGACCATGGGGAAATTGGGAGCTTTTTAAGCAGGCAGTTGGGGTTGAAAAACATCTGATAATCCCTGATTTTGAAGGCTTACAAGCACCAAGTCATCTGCCTAATCTAACCCCGCTTCCGCATCAGCTCGAAACTGCGAAGCAGGTAATTGAAAACATGAATGGAAAAGCAATTCTTGCTGATGAAGTGGGGCTTGGAAAAACAATAGAAGCAGGACTCATTTTAAAAGAATACATGATTCGTGGACTTGTTAAAAAAGTGTTAATTCTCGTTCCTGCTTCCCTTGTAACCCAATGGTCCTATGAATTAAATAGTAAGTTTTTTATTCCCGCTGTTTCTCAAAGGAAAAGCTATGTATGGGAGCAATGCGATGTAGTCGTCTCTTCCATTGACACAGCCAAACGGGACCCACATCGTGATATCATTTATAAACAAGATTACGATTTAATCATTATTGATGAGGCTCACAAATTGAAGAACAATAAGACTAAAAACTATGAGTTTGTTCAAAGTCTAAAAAAGAAGTTTTGTCTACTCCTCACTGCAACACCGATTCAAAATCGTATTGAAGAAATCTTCAACCTTGTTTCCCTACTAAAACCAGGACATTTAGGCAGTGAAACAGCATTTTATGAAAAATACAAACGAGATGCCCGCTCATTAAATGACAATGAGCATTTAAAAGAGTTGGTAAATAAAGTAATGATCCGAAACCGGCGTGCCGATACAGGTATTGAATGGACTAAAAGACATGTGGAAACGATTCCGATTGCATTTTCACCTCAAGAGAAAGAATTGTATGAAGCGATCACTGAATTAAAAAGTGAAGGTGATTGGGTTCAAACAAGTGCTTTTTCGGTTATGACTTTACAGCGGGAAGCCTGCAGCAGCAGGGAGTCCGTATTTTATACGCTTAAAAATATGCTGCAGAAAAAGGAAAATCCAACAAAGGCATTCGAAGATCAAATACAATATTTAATTTCAAAGGTAGAAGCAGTTACAACAAACTCAAAAGCTGAAAAGGCATTGGAGTTAATTCAAAAAATTGATGATAAGGTAATAATCTTCACCGAATACAGAGCAACCCAAATGTATCTACAATGGTATTTAAAACAAAATGGGATATCATCTGTTCCCTTTCGAGGCGGTTTTAAGCGCGGCAAAAAAGACTGGATGCGTGAGCTATTTCAAAAGCACGCACAAGTCCTCATAGCAACTGAAGCTGGCGGCGAGGGAATTAACCTTCAATTCTGTAATCATATAATTAATTTCGACCTGCCCTGGAATCCAATGAGGCTTGAGCAAAGAATTGGAAGGATTCATCGTCTTGGCCAGGAAAAGGATGTTATGATTTACAACTTTGCCATTCAGAACACGGTTGAAGAACATATATTAAAGCTTCTTTATGAAAAAATTGAACTATTTGAAAAAGTAATAGGAGATTTAGACGATATCTTAACGAAGCTGGACTTTGGAAGTATTGAAGATCATTTAATTGATATATTTGGTCAATCCTGCTCTGAAGGTGAGATGCGAATAAAGATGGAAAACCTTACGTCTATGATTGATTTGGCTAAAGATATGCAGAAGGAGGATTCACATGCAGCAGCTGGAAATTCATAACTTTCTCATACGCTATTTTCAGGCTAATGAATGTCAAATAACAGAAAATGGCCCTGGTTACTTAACTGTCCAGTTATCTATAGAGCTCGATAAGGAATTAATGAATCGACCTTTTTATTGGCATTATTTAGAAAAAACTGGTGGAGTCGCTAATCCAATGAAGCTTACTCTTATTACGAATCCACAGATTGCACCCGAAAATATCAAAGGAGAAATTATTCATTTTGGGTCTCCAAGACTGCATCAAATATTTCAATCAACTAAAAAGCTTTCGAGCTACATCAGGCTTTATGAGAATCACCAGAATAACCAACAACAAACTCCATTACTGCCCTGGCTGTGTATGAATGTTAAGATATCGTATCAATGCGACCGCAAACGGGATATTTTTAAATCAATCGGTTTACAGCTAATAAACGGACAAATGGTAGAGGATTTCCATGATCGTCTGCAGAATGTCAAGCTTACACCAAAGATACCAGATTATTCGTTTACGCTATCGCCGCTAGTAAAACCGAAAAGCGGTTTGTCACGGATTGAAAATTATTTAAAAGCTGTAATTGCAGAAGATGACCATTCATGGGCAGAGGATGCTAGGCAGCGTTGGGAGAAGGATTTGCAGCTTCTGCATCATTTTTATGAGGATGCAGAGGAAGAAAATGAAAGTTACGAAACAGAGAAACGAGCTTTGCAGGAACAGTATGAACCAAAAATAAACATATCGTTTATTAATGGCGGATTGTTTTATTTAACCGACAAGGCTGTTTAACGAAAATAAAGAAGCAGACTTTGTTCTGCTTCTTTACCTTTTCTTCCGATTCTTTACTTCGATATAAAAGATATAAGGAAGAATCCCGAACCAACGATACCAAAAAGACGCCTTGGCTTGCTTTCTCTCTTCCTTGAGCCGTTTTCGTTCGTCTTTTGGCTGGTCCGCATATTTAACAAGAGTTTGAGTCATATATTTTACATAATCATTTGTTTTCATGGACACACCTGCCTTTATTCTTCCCTAAAAGTATGTCCATGAATTCAAACAACTAACACCCTAAATAAACTTCTTTAGTCCATTTTTATCATTTTTTTTGCAGTAATATCGAAATAGCAGCGTACTGCCACTGTTTCACCAGTGTTCATTTTAAGAGTAAAGTTGATTTTCTGTACAGATCCAATCGGAATGTCGGCTTGATATCCCATAGTCCCTTTTTGATAAGAGAATGAACCCTTTCCTGATATTAGACCCCCCGATTGCAATATTTTTTCGACTTTTTTAAAAGAAGAATGGAAATAATATTCTTCCTGAAGAATGACAGTTGTTTCATATGACATTTTCCTTTCAGAAAGCAGTTGTTCAACTCGAAAGGAAAAAATGGATAAAAACAGAATGAGGACCACTAAAGTCAATGGATATGTAAATCCTTGTTCACGACTCCTCATAAAAGTGGAACCCATTCAATATAGGATTGTACTACAACACTGTATTCTTTTTCCCAAACATCCTTTACAAAAATTTTAACTGAGTTATTTATCCTTGTAAAAGTGACCAATGATACATTCTGCAGGATTGTTTCATGACCAGTAGAATTTACTCGCCTTCTTATAATACTGCCGTACTTTTCATATGAAATTTTTTCATTATTCAAGGTTAATACCAAGGTCCCTGAAATCACCTCCGCTTTAGAACTAATACGGATTTCCCTTTTTATCTGACTGCAAAATACATCCCATTCCATGTTTTGAAGTCTTCCATTTGAATCTTTATTGTCTAATATAATTTGAATTACCGGAAACATGAAAAACACTATCATTGTGAAGATTGAGAAAGCAAATAGCACCTCGAGAAGAGTAAAAGCTTTTTCATTCGGGTATCGCACAGTCTTCAATACTTGGGAGGAGTGGATTTTCATCAACTTTTACACACACCTCCTTTTGTCCATTAACTGAGTTCAGACGCCAGTAAATCTTATATTCTGTTCCATTAAGAGTGACGGAGTAATGGGTATTAATCCTATCTTCTATTAAATTCGCTTGAAGTTCCTCAAATAAAAACTGCTTAGCTCTTTTATCTCTCATAAGCTGCTGAGATTGGTTTGCAAAATCTATTAACAAGGGTACAAAAAACATACTTAGCATAAACAAAGCCGATAATGATAAAAGGATCTCTAGTAAAAAGAAACCATCATTCTTCCAAAACATAAAACCGTCCCTTTCCAATCAAAAGAGTTAATTTGTAAATCTGCCGCGGTGTCCGAATAAATATTGTACCGAATCTATCCACATTCCCATTTGAAGTAAATTTAAAAATTAATGGGATGGTCCCCTGACTTACAGTAATCTTTGGAGAATGTTTTCTTTCAACAATGATTTTAACACCAGTCGCGATGACATACTTATGCTCATTCTCTGTAAAGTTAACTCTAACCTCAGTCTGATTAGCGATGGCGTATTGCTGACCGTAATATAAATCTGCTTTTAATTGGGAAATAAAGGACTTGTAGGTAGCTATTTGGTATTGTGGCTTTATGCTAAAGACAGTTATCGAAGAGATGATTAAAAAGATGGAGAGAACAATCAAAGATTCAATTAATGTAAATCCTTTTTGATTGTGGAGCATTAAGATGCTGGCTTGGCTACTGCCGTAACATTTCCTTCAGAATCAATCAATACATTTTTTGTTCCATTTGGACAACCGGTATCTTCAATAAGATAGTCTTCTTCAGTTAGCATTGTCATAGTAGGCACCTTATTATTTTCCATTATATAAGACTGCACTTGCGCTTGAACCATTTTCACATATGCATCACAGCCTTTGTTGTTTATATTGGTATTATGCTTGGCCACATTTGGAATTGTAACAATTAATAAAACCGAAATAACCAGCATAACAATCATCATTTCAATAAGAGTAAAACCTTTTTCATTTTTCATCATCATAAATTCCTCCATTTTTAAATTCCATCGAGTAAGTTAAACATTGGTAATAATATGGCTAGGTACATGGATACAACGAGAAACCCAATAAAAAGATAAAGAACAGGCTGAATCATTTTTAAACTTTTTTCGATTCTTTCTTCCATGTTCAACATACAATGCTGGCTGAAGAATAGTAATTCTTGTTCCAATTTTCCATTTTCTTGACCATGTTTTATTATCATCGGGAATTCTTTTTCAAAGAAAGGAAAGCAAGCCAGGATTGACTCTAAGTTTTCACCCGTTAACAGCTTTTGCTTGATTTCCCTTCCCAACTGGCAATAAAATGGCTGCCTGTAGTTTTTCTCAAATAATTGCAAGGCTTCTAAAACCGATATTCCACCAGCTAAAAGGAAACTAAGTTGAACCGAAAAATAATGGGTAAACAACAATTTGAGGATTCTTCCTGCAATCGGAATTTTCACGAGTTGGGACCTTTGCTGCAGGATGGTGATTTTTCGAAACCAAAAAACATAATAGATTGCACCTGATGCCAAAAGTGCCAGAAAGATAGCCATAAATATTGGAAAATACTCATCAAAAGAATAAAGTACTTTCATAAAGAAATTTTCTTCAAGACTCATAGAATTGAAGAGACTTGTAAATTTAGGCAGCAATGATTTTTGTACAAATACAAACAAAAAGCCTGTTATAAAGATAAGCAATGATGGATACTGTAATATTTTTAAAAGCTTTTTCCTATCATTCTCCTTTACTAATGCTAGACTACTACCTTCCAATAGTGCTTCTGAAAAGCTGCCATGCTGCTCTGCAAAATAGACGTAACCAATTAAGTCCTTGTGAAAGCCAAGCTTATTTAGAACATCATGGAATGATGTCCCATTTCTCAGCTCAACTAAACATTGATACAGCTCCTCCTTTCGATTCTTAGGTAAATGCAATGATATGGATTCAATTGCTTCTGCAATTGGATACCCGCGTGCCAATAATTCACCAATCCGTTTTAATAAGATAGCTTGCTCATTAATAGACCATTTATGGTGCTTCATGATCATACACCAGGC
Source organism: Neobacillus niacini (assembly GCF_023715415.1). Taxonomy (GTDB): domain Bacteria; phylum Bacillota; class Bacilli; order Bacillales; family Cytobacillaceae; genus Neobacillus; species Neobacillus niacini_C. The sequence continues at coordinate 432,445 of NZ_JAMBOB010000005.1, read as the reverse complement.
GATCGTATTCAGACTCTTTAATATACCCCAGAGCAATCCCTTTTTTTATTACTTCCCTTACTGTTGTGTAATGCGAAATAATATTTTCTCCCTTTGCTTCTTTCATCGCAGTATTAAGATTTCTCCCTGATAGAAGTTCAAAAACACTCGCCCTTTTCCATCTCCCATATGAATAGCAAAAAGGTGAACACTCCCCTTGGCAATAGGGACAAGTTAGTTCCACTAATCGCTGAGCTGTAACAGCAATTAAGGTTTGTTCTACCTCTAACCAATTTACACCAAACTCACGGAGACGATATACCGCCCCCTTCGCATCCCTTGTATGCATGGTACTAAGAACCAAATGGCCCGTTAATGCAGCACGCACTGCAATTTTAGCTGTTTCCGCATCACGTATTTCACCGACCATAATAATGTCGGGATCATGACGAAGAATCGCCTTTAGACCGGCAGCATATGTAACGCCCGCTTTTTCATTCACTTGTATTTGTAAAACAGAGTCGTAGTTTTTTTCAATGGGGTCTTCAAGTGTGATTACATTTCGATGAAAAAGGTGAGCGGTTTCATTTAAAAGGGAATAAAGAGTAGTCGTTTTTCCAGATCCGGTTGGTCCGGTGAAGATGATTAATCCATGTGCGTGTTTTAGGAGAGCAAGTAGTTTTCTGGTCATTCCAGGAAAAAGTGAAAGTTGGTGAAAGGGAATCTGTTCTTGTTGAGGCAATAGTCTGATAACCAGACTTTCTCGATTGTTTGATGGAAGGGTTGAAAGTCTAAGACCCATTAATTTTCCATCCACTTCACAAAAAATCGCACCGCTTTGGGGGCGTCTTCGTTCTCCGATATCCATATTGGCTGTAAATTTAAAATGTGAAATTAATCTGTCGCATTCTTCTTTTGGAAGTGATAACCGGGGAATGAGTTTGTTCGTTAAGCGGATTTGGATGAGTGTGTCTTTCTTTCTGGGTACAATGTGAATATCTGTAGCTTGGTTTCTTGCAGCATCCGTAATGATTCTATTCGCTAATATTTCGATTGAACTAACAATGTGTAACACCACCTTTTATTTTGTCTTTGTAGGTATTCGACATCTTTCAAGCTTTTCCTTCAAGATTCTTTTCTTTTTTTAAAAAAATATTTCTTGAGATTCTTACTCTATAATCCTCCAAAAAACAACTATTGACAAACGGATTGTATATATTTTGTGTAATATTTGTACAACTAAACCTCGATATACATTCGGCAAATGTGAACAATTTCTAAACATATAGTGTTAACATTGTTAACCTCATTCCCATGTTTAAATCGCTGTATTATAATTGGATTAAATTATGGGGGTTCGAGGTGAACTAGAGATGGAACAAACATTAAAGATAACAAATGTTTTATCAGATCCAACCAGGTATTACATCTATCAATACATTACGAAACGTCACCAAGAAGTAACTGTACAAGAGGTGGCAGAGAACTTTAATATTCATCCCAACGTTGCAAGATTACATTTATCTAAGCTTGAAGATGTTAACATGTTAGCTTCTGAAACTAAAAAAACTGGTAAAGGTGGAAGACCAAGTAGATTATACCGTTTATCAGACGATGTCATTCAATTGCACTTCCCGTTCCGGGATTATATGCTTCTATCCAAAGTTGCAATTACAACTATGCTTACATTAGGAGAAGCTGGTAAACAAGCTCTATATTTAACTGGCAAGCGTTTTGGGGCTGAAGTGATTGAGCAGGAATTGGCAAGAAGATCCTTTGGGGAAGAAATAGAATTTGATCAAAAGTTAACCATTTTAAAAAGTGCTGCAACATTAGCAGGATTCTACCCAGAATTTGAAGTTAATGGGGATCACACAAAAATTTTCTTCCAGATTTACAATTGTCCTTTCAAAGAAGTTGCAGAGGAACACGAAAGTGTTTGTGCTATGCATCATGAGTTCCTAAAAGGAATGTTTGAAGCATTATTTGACAAAGTGGAGCTAGTTGAGAAAGAAAATATCATATCTGGTTGTGAAACTTGCTCATACCAGGCGCTTGTTTCAAACTAATTTGAAACTTTATTTACTTTTGAACTCCTTTTCTTTATAATATTTCTTGATGGTACCGTAGGGGAAAAGGAGGGATACATATGGATCGTATGTACAGAGTCTTGGGTTTCTGGACTGGTATTTTCACTGTAATGTTCTATTTAGGTGATATGGATAAAACTGCCATGCTTTTCTTGGCCCAAACTGGATTCTTTGTTTTGTTAAGCTATCTAAAATTATCCGAACGGATGTACATGTATGTTTTCTGTGGGTATTTAACGGTATTCTTCGCAGGCTTCACTTATTGGACAACTTTTATGATGCCGCTAGGTGGAGGACATTGAGAAGATATTAAAAATAAAAAACACCGGACTCTTTTCCGGTGTTTTTTATTTTTGAAAAAGAATACCATTGATGCCCTTTTGTTGAATAAGTATGTGAAAAAAAGAACTCATACCAGATGGCATAATCAAACTGCGAATAGCACGATTTCGTTTGCTCACAACTGAAAATGGATTTGGATCATAATGATTTTCCAACTCCTTTAATATACCTGCATTAAGTAGAAACTCATCCTGCCTAAGCTTTGAATGGAATAACAAATCTGCCTGCTCACCCTTTTGTATAAGCCAATCAAAATGAATGTGTGTCGTTATGTCCATTTCTCCAGGGCGCTCTAGTACATCATGAACCATTTGGTGCTGATAATATCCCCTTAAGCTTCCCTTTATTCTTGAAGGATGCTTCCAGTCCTCCTTGGTGTATCCATAATCAGCTGTTACTACAAGCCCCCTCTTTAACACTCGGGATATATCATGGACCATCCCTTCCATTAATAAAGGCACTTCTATTCGCTGCTTTTCCGTTAATTCCAAATCACTTTCCTTTAAAAAAGTATAGATAGATGGATTGGTTAAGGGAACCTTCTCCTCATATAAATTCTCATTTTTTATTCCTACCATAACCTCATACAATTGATTGTTCTCTTTCTCAATTACATGAACAGGCATGGCATCAAATAATTCATTGGAAAAGACCATCCCTTCGAATGGCTCTAATTCATCAAGCCTGGTTACTTGCGTGAAGGTATAGGAGGGCTTTAACAATTCATTTTGTAACTTAAGATGATAGGGACTGCTTTCAACAATTATGTATTTTAATGGAGATTTGATGGAATCCTCCCATTCTTGTAAAAAGGCATGAGCAAAACGGCCATTTCCTGCACCAATCTCACAAAAAGTAGGTTCTAAATCATTTTCCTTACAAACATTTGCAAACCATTTTGCAATCATTCGCCCATAAATATCAGAAATATTACTTGTGGTTATAAAGTCTCCCTGACTGCCAATTTTTTGTTTATTTCTCATATAGAATCCTAATTCAGGATGATAGAGGACAGCCTCAATATAATCTGCATAGGATAGTAAGTTTAGTTCTGAGTATGAAATCAACCTCTTTAAATAGGTAATCATAATTTTTTCCCTCTTTCGAGTTTACATCATTGACATAGTGATAACTTTGTAATATTGTAAATTTAGTAGCTTAACTATATCCCTCCCATTATTTATAATAGGACATCCCCCAGAAAAACCCTTCTCCAACGAGAAGGGTTTTTCTATGGATACAAATCCGTCTAACGCAAGCAGCCAAGGCACTTTTCGCATTGGGATTTAAAAACCATTCAAAAACGGATTACTATCCATCTCTTCTCCGATAGTGGTTATTGGTCCATGCCCCGATAAAACAGTAGTTTCTTCAGGTAAAAATAATAATTTTTCATGGATACTCTTCATTAATTGTTTATGGTTACCCCCTGGGAGGTCTGTTCGACCAATACTGCTCTTAAATAATGCATCCCCTGATACAACAAATCCCTCGGATTCAAAGTAATACGATACACTTCCAGGTGAATGCCCTGGAGTCTCAAAGATAGAGAACGTAAATTCAGCAATCGTAAAAGTTTCTTCTTTTTTTATGATATAGTCAGCTTTTTTCATTTTCATTAACTCTTGCATTTGAAAATACTTCGAACCATTTAGAGCGGGATCTATCAGCCAATCTTCTTCCTCTTCATGAATGTAAACAGGAATCTTATAGTAGTCCCTTACCTCATCAACGGCACCAATATGGTCAAAATGTGCATGTGTTAAAAAAATCGCAATCGGCTTAAGTTCTCTCTTTGTTAACCACTTTATCAGTCTTTTCCCTTCACTGCCTGGATCAAAGATTAAGCAGGATTTGTCAGGACTTTCAACTATGTAACAATTTGTTTGTAATACCCCTAGAGGGATTTGAGACCATTTCATTTATGACATTACCTCCAACTATTTTTACATTACTATTATTTTACACTATGTAAGCTGCATTGCTAACTTTTTTAGCCCTCGACAAATGATAAAAAAGAATATAAAATAAGAATCGAATGTATATAATATTCTTACATAACTATTTTAGAGATTTGGGCTAAGTCCAAGTATTATCTAATAAAGGGGGCTTTATTAATGGGAGTAGTTATTATTTTTGCTTTGGTTGCCTTACTTTCTGCTTATGGTGCGTTCACTGCCCTAAAAAATAAAAATTTCTTAGGTGCATTTTGGGCAGTAGCAACTTTGGCTGTTTTTGGCTGGTTTGCAATCATGACCCTTATTGAAAGTGGTTTTCCTACAGCACATTAAGCTCAGGGAAAATTGAAAGACTGCCAAACGGCAGTCTTTTTATTTTTCTACAAGCTCTGATATTTCTTTTGTATTTAAATGAATGATTTTTTCAAAACGGTTTCCGTACAGTACAGCTTCCCCAGTAGGTGAAAGCAGAATAGGTTCATTCTTCAGTCCTTGCAAAATCATATTGCTGTTGCCCTTATTAATATCATAGCTTACAAGCTCAAAGCCTTCACTGTAAGCATCAGCCTCTACACTTTTCAGGGGCTGTAAGGTAATGAACCTTCCATTACTCTCATTAAAGTCGTGATAAGGAACTAACCAGCCTGAAAACATTGTCAGGTGAGGGATAGAAAAAGAATACAGCTGCTTTTTGTCTTTATTATAAAAAGTATAAGCAGCCTGTAATTGCTCTTCATCCCTAGTTGTAACAGTCATGATGATATTATGATAGGTTGAGAATTGAAGTACATCATTGAATAGAATTTCCTCACCTGCAGTTCCTATTTTCTTTGTCATGAGTGGCGCAAAAAGTGAGGGGCTGGTTTCATCCCAGTTCAGATAAGCAATTTCATCTTTTCTCAACCACTTAATAAATGGTTGAGGAATTGATAATTCCGTTGTTTTACTTTGTTCAATATTAAGCAACAGCAGCTGATATGTCCAATCTGCATTAAAAGAAGAGATTATAATCTCCGACTCATTAAACGGGTTCCATTCAAAGGCTAATTCATACGAGGGAAAAGATTGTTTCATTAATTCAATACCCTCAGGAGATAGTATGGTAACTTGTCCTTCATAAGTGGAAGGAGAAGTTTGTATTAGTATATTCTTTCTTGTGGGGCTAACCTGTAAAGTGACAATTGGGACCTCACTCTTATATAGAAATTTACTTTTTCCAGTTAAAAGATTATAAAAATATACAGATGACGATTGCTCAAGGTTAGTAATATAGAGTAGCTGATGGTCTGAAAACCAGCTCCCTATTTTATAGAATTCACCTTCAGGAATTTTAATTGGAAGTTTCCAAGCTTCAACTGGGTCTGAGGGTTCGTTATTATGTTTGTCAATTTCTTTAGAAGGGCTGGGCTTGGCATCTTGTTGATGCGAGCAAGCACTAAAAAAGGAGGCAAAAAAGAGTAAAAACATGATTTGAAATATATATTTACTATTCACTTTACTACTGTTTATACCCATTTTTCCCCTCCCTCCTAATTTCTTTATACTAATTAGACGTTTTCATTACAGAAATGTTTCAATAATAACAGAATTATTTTAAAAATAAGAAAAAAAGTCGCATGTGTACGACTTTTCTCTTATTTACAAACAACCAGCACAATAGTTTATTTTAATGTCATTGATTTCATTTTACAAGTTGCGTAGGAGAATTATTTATAAATAAAGTGAGGCTAGAAAAATACCCTCAACTTTTAGGAGAATGTCATGAAATTGAGATAAAGGCAATGGATTTATTCCCCTTCCAAGCTCTATAGTAAAACCAGGACGCTTAAACTCTTGAATATACCAGTCCTTGAATCCCGCATGACTATCTACATTTCTTATCGCCTTGTATCCACTGACTCGCTCGAATTCCTTTGCCAGAATCCCTGATTCAAGAGGTTCAAAGCCTTCATAGCCCCAATAGAACTCTTCGCCTTGAGTATGGAAGGCAAGGATTCGATCGTAATGATTTTTTTTCATTAAATTTGCCATTGCAATTGCTTCAGGTTCTGATAAAGAAGACTCGCCGGGATAATCTCTAGGTGCAGGAGACTTAGGTTCCTTCCTCTCCTGCTCAATCTCCCAATTTGCAGGGAACTGGTTGTTTAAGTCTACTCCTCTAATATTTGCCTTCCAATGAACAAAATCATTGCTGCCTTCGTTGATATTCACCACTTCATCCCGACAGCTTTTTGGTGGGCCATTTAATACTAGGTCTACCCCGTCTGGATTTACCATTGGTACAATTGATAATTCCGTTTCATTATATAAATTTATTGTATTAATTCCTCTTATTGCATCCCGATTTGTTAATGAAATGAGGTACCGATTCACAAGGTTCATTACTATCATTGTTGTAATCCATTCGTTAGCATGAAAAGAGGCATTCATATGAACTTTTTTCAACCCTTTTCCAATTCTAATTTCTTGAATTGGATTCCCTAAAACACTAGTACCAATTGTCTCAACATTAATAAATGGATAATACTTCTTAAGAGTTTTTATTTGCTTGACTAATATCCCTGAACCAAATGGCAATTTTGAACTAACATTTTGCTTTACTATTCGTTCTGGCAGATAGAGAATTTCACCTGGAATTAGTCGATTGGGATTTTTCATTTGATTTAGAATCATTATAGCATCAATCGGTACGTTTTTTTCATTTCCAATCTTCCACAAAGTATCGTCTTCTTCTATTGTGTACGGAACAGAAACGTAGCCTGGAATGACTATTTTCTCACCAGGTTTCAAACTAACAGCGTTCGCTTTCACGTTTGAATCGGTAATAAGTTCAAGCGGGACCCTAAATAATCGGCCATAATACGAAAATGAATCACCATCTCGGACTCGAACTTCCATCTTCTTCCCCTCCTTCCATCATAAAAATCATATGACAAAAGACGGTAGAAAATGAGTACAACAAAAACCTGCATGTAATTGCAGGTTTCGTTTATTCTTTATAAATCTAGTTTATTTTTAATAAGCCAAGCCGCACCAATTGCTCCGGCATCATTACCTAATGTTGCCAGTGAAAGAGTTGTAGACTCTCTAACTGCTGAGAAAGCAAACATTGAGAAGTTAACTTTTACTGCGTCTAATAGAAGGTCCCCTGCACGAGATACACCACCGCCAAGGACTATTGATTCCGGATTTAGTGTATTAGCTATATTCGCAAGAACAAATCCTAGATGAAAGGCAACCTCATCAGTTATTTTAATAGCCAGTTCATCACCATTACGAGCACTATCAAAAACATCCTTCGCTGTAACTTTTCCATTATCAGCCATGATCACGCCAAGCTGTCCCTTTGCTTCGGATTTTGAAAGTTCAACTTCAGCCAAACGAACAATTCCCGTTGCAGAAGCAATTGTTTCTAGACAGCCAGACTTTCCACAGTTACAAGCTGCTCCTCCAAATGGGATAGCTGTGATATGACCAATCTCACCAGCTGCGCCGTTAGTACCTCGTACGATATTACCGTTAGCAATTACTCCGCCGCCTACGCCCGTTCCAAGCGTCACACACACAAGATCTCTGGCACCCTTACCTGCACCATTCCACATTTCCCCTAATGCAGCACAATTAGCATCATTTTCAATAACAACCGGCAAGCCTGTTAGTGAATGCAAACTTTCTTGTAAAGGAAAGTTATCCTTCCACCCCAGATTAACAACATTTAAAACAACACCTGTCTCATAATCTATTGGACCAGGCGCTCCCATACCGATTCCAATTAATTTTGACTTTTGTTCATTTAAGTCTGCTAATTTTTGATTGATTGCATTCGCAATATTACTTGTAATATTTTGACCTTCATCACAGTTATCCGTAGGAATTTCCCACTTATGAAGGATTTCTCCGTTCAAGTTAATAAAAGCGATTTTTGTGGTGGTCCCACCTAGGTCAACACCAACAATCCATTGTTCCGACACCCTAATCACCTATCTTTTTTCTTCTTTTTCTTTTAAAAATCTAATTTCATGTCTTAAAATTAACAGTGCAGTTGAGTATTCTTTCGGTTCGATTAACTGAGCTTGATACAAATCTTTTAATTCTGACTCCATTAATTCTAGGTCCGCGATTCGATCCCCAATGTAAATAATTGTTCCATATTGTTTTAAAAATTGCTGAATATCATAAATTGACTTCATCTATTTAGCCCTCTTACATAAAGAATGAGAAACATTACATGTAAAGTATACCTTAAGCCCCTACCACCCTCAAGCGGTTCTTGCGAAGAAATGAAAACAAGAATTTGGCATGTCCAGTCAGTTGTTCCCATATAACATTAATAAAGCTGCTATTAATCTCTCAATAGTAAAAAGGAAGGATGTGGGGTAAATGAAAAGAACCTATTTGGTGCTAGGTGTATTTATCATAGTTATTTTAGCTTTTACGATACATCAGTATAAAAAGCCGGAGGTACAGGAGAGTATTACCTACTTCCCAATTGATCCAAAGGTAAGCTTTAAAACAGCACAAACCACTCTTACAAAAATGAATAAACCCGCAAATACATTTCAATGGAAGGAATCCTCCACTTTGGATCGCAAAGCATACTTAAGGCAGGATGCTGCTTTGCTTTATGGCAACGGACGTCTTATCGATGAACTTTGGAACTGGAAGCAGAATACTGCAGTAATTGAACAGGAAAAAAGAATAACTATGGATAAAAATGTTCTTTTACAAGCTATTACTTTTCACCACGCAGAGCTCCACGAAACCGAAAATCAAATATTCAGTTCTCAAGCAATGTCATCTGATCAAATTTACCTCCTTACATCTATTGCTGATGAGGAAAATGTAAAGAAACAGTTGGAACAGCAGATAGAAAGAACGCTGCAACTCAGCTGGAATAAAGGATTGCGTCATTTTTCTATTAATTTAAGCAACTACCAAGCATTTCCCCTCAGCGAATTTAATGAACGTTCCAAGGACTCCTTACCGGGTTTTACAAAATCAGAAACTGCTGCAATTGTAGGAAACCTTTGGGAGGGCTTATATAAAAATTATATCCTTGGAATAAAAAAAGCAGAGGGTGCCATTGAAAACCCCAAAGGCAGTACCCTCCCACTTATTTTAATTGCAAACGACAAAACACATTTATTAGTATTAATAGAGACAGCATCAGGTGAACCTATTCTCCTCCGTCAGATGATGGCAGTAAACGATTAAGTTCCTGAACCAAGTCAGAGTATTCCTGTTGGCTTGAGTTTAATTCTGCCGCCTTTTCAGCATTGTTTTTTGCTTCCTTTAGGTCATTTTCCTCTAAATAGAGCAAGGCTAAATTATAGTAGGCTTCAGGTAAATCCGGGTCTAATTGTATCAATTTGAGCAGATGAGATTTTGCATCTTCGAGTTTGTTCATCTTAATTTCTACAAAAGATAAGGCAAAATATACATCTAGAGACGGAGTACCTGCGTCCTCCACGTATTTCGTTAGTACACCATATGCTTGTTCATAGTTCTCTTGTTTAATATATTCTTGAGCTAACATCATAGTAGAGCTCTCATTCCCACTTGTAGCAGAATGTTGAAAACCATATACTAAGGAGCCATATATGATTGATGCAGATAGTAATAAAAATAGTGTCTGTAAGAATGGCTTCCTTTTCCTAGGGAAATGAAAAATACCTGCTGCTAGGAAACCTCCTGCCAAACCTCCTAAATGACCAGCATTATCTATGATAGATACGGTAAAACCAAATATTAAATTAAAAATTAATACGGGTATAACACTTGGTCCAATTGTCCGAAAAAAAAGCTTAGGATATATAAGAGCAAAGTAGAGTAAGGCTCCGAAACACCCAAAGATTGCCCCACTTGCTCCTGCTGAAATATTAGGGCTAAAAATAAAACTGGCAATAACCCCGGATATTCCCGCAAAAAGATAGATAAATAAAAATCGGGTATTGCCAAAGATTTTCTCCACAGCCGGGCCTAAAAAGTATAAAGCCAGGGTATTCATTGCTAAATGTAATAAACCGATGTGAAGGAAGATAGGCGTTATGAATCTCCACCACTCTCCCTCGTAGATATAAGGATTAAATTTGGCTCCAAACTTAATCAGAGTAGTTGTATTCGTGCTGCCCCCTTGAAGCTCTAAAAGTAAGAAAAGTGCAACCTGGATGATCATAAAAAGGTATGTAAAAAATGGTTTAGCATTTGAGAACATTTCTTTTTCTTTTTTAGACTTTTGGATGGCTGAATCTAATGCTGCTTTCTTTTGATCCATTACCTCTTCGTCTGAATACTCATCACGTATCGGGAAGGAAATTTCTCTTTCCAGTCTTGCTGATAATGCTTTAAAACCTGATTCGTATTGGCTGCCTGTTAATAACACGGAGGTTACACTTGTTTTATTTCCCTGTGGATAGATAAATGGAGTTTGCAGAACATATTCATAATCATCAACCGGAGGAAATTGACTTATATAGATATTTACAACCGAAAGCTCTCCACGACCGATTTGTTTCCCTATCTGTTCTCCATTCGAGGCTGTAAATTCTATATCTCTTTGCAATGAGTTGCTCCAGTCTAAATCAATCCGTACCAATCGAAGTATGGGCGCCTTTTTATTCTCAAGTTTTTCCAGCCATAATTCTTTTTGGTTTTCAAATAATTGAATAATTCGGTAGTCTTGCTCCGAAATAAAGAAATGTGCCAATCTCCAAAAGGCATAATCCTCTCTGTAATTCAATACCCCCACTACTTTCTATTAAGACCTAAAGTCAAAATTATTATTTTTTATTCATCTTTTACTTGTCTATTACATTATAAACGATAAACTTGCCTTAGAATGATTAAACAAGAGAATAAGATGGGTATTTTTACAACAAAAAAACCATCTGTGGCTTTCACCATTCAGATGGTCTTTCTGTTGGTCTCCCAAAAACGGTCTGCATCATTTTACTTTTAACACCTGGGAAGCTCATGAATGAGCCTACAGCTATTCGACGCATCCAGCCTGACCTAAGCATTAGATTGATAATTCGAAACCTGAAGCGGTATGCAAAATAGCCAATGGACCCAATCATAAATATGGATGTCAACATACGAGACATTATCATCCCTCCTACCGATATTATGTGAATAGGAGGCTGATTTTATCCACTTTCAATTAGTATTTACTTAACACAGGGTCCATTGTTTGTTTTAGTACGTTAACTGAGTTCGTAAATTTTTCTTTTTCTTTCTTATTCAGATCAAGCTCTACAACTTCTCTTATTCCACTGCGGTTTACTACTGCAGGTACACCGATATAGACGTCTTTATGTCCATATTCACCATCTAAATAAGCCGAGACAGTTAAAACTGAATTTTCATCACGCAATATCGCTTTTGTTAATCGAACGAGCCCCATCGCAATGCCATAATAGGTGGCTCCCTTTCGCTCAATAATATGATAAGCAGCATCCCTGACATTGATAAATATATTATCTAGGTCCTCTTGGTTCGTTTCATGTTTACTTGTCCATTCGGAGATTTTCATTCCGGCAATGTCTGCGTGGCTCCATACTGGAAGTTCCGTGTCCCCATGCTCGCCGATGATATAAGCATGAACGTTACGTGTATCTACATCATAATACTGTCCTAATAAAAAGCGGAACCTTGCTGTATCTAAGATAGTTCCAGAACCAATTACACGTTCCTTTGGAAGCCCAGAGAATTTCCAGACAGCATATGTTAAAATATCAACTGGGTTCGTTGCAACAAGGAAAATACCATCAAAACCACTAGCCATTATTTGTTCAACTATCCCTTTAAAAATGTTGGTATTCTTCTCTACAAGGTCCAAGCGTGTTTCACCTGGTTTTTGGTTAGCTCCGGCCGTAATGACAACGAGGTCTGCTTGATTACAATCTGCATAGGTACCATACCAAATTTTAGTGCGTGAAGGTGCAAATGGTAACCCATGATTTAGATCCATCGCATCCCCTTCGGCTTTTGCTTCGTTTAAATCAACTAATACAAGTTCCTCTGTAATTCCTTGATTTAATAATGCAAATGCATAGCTTGAGCCAACAAAACCTGTTCCAACAAGGACAACTCTATTCACTTTTACCATGATATTTCCTCCTCAGGCATAGTGTGTATATTAATAATTGATTATACTTTTATTGTACAATATTTCACAAGTTTTCAACCAGGCGAAATTTTAAGTATAACGTTATTAGCCATTTTGTTAAACTATATAAATGAATATCATAGCTAGTATCGCAGCCATGAAACCAGATAAAAAATTCACCATATCATTATCCACTAAATGCCACCCTTTTATTCTTTTTGCTTCACTTTGGCAATGAACCTTTTTCTCCGTTTCAATCCCACATGTACGGCAAATATAAACCTGTTGATAATAGGCTCCCATTAACGTATCAATGATATTTCCTAGGAAGCCGAATATGAAAATGATAAAGAAGTAGACTATCTCCAAATGGAAAAACCAAGCCCCTGCAAATGCAATTAACAAGGACCCTAATAAGGCAGCAGTAGTCCCTAACACACTAATGGCACCTGATGTTCCTTTTTCTATTGGTTTAAATGTACGTATGTATATAGGTTTCTTTTTGCTTAAGGTGCCGATTTCGGATGCCCACGTATCTGAATTCGAACTAGCGAGGCAAACAATAAAACCAATCAGCCAGACGATGTCCTGTTGAAAATAATAAATAATACTTAGCAATGCTGCAGAGCCGCCATTTGCCATTACTTGGCGCCAATCTCTAGTAGCTCCCTTTGCTAATTTCTCTTCCATTTCCTTCTTTACTGAACTTTTATATTTAGACCATGTGCTGGATGTTACAAAGAATATTCCGAGCAGAATAAGCCCTTTTACACCAAACCCGAAATACACAGCTGTTCCAACAAATACTGCCGCAATTGCTCCATTACTACTTAATGACCGTTGTAAAAAACCTGCAATACCGCCTAAAATAATAATTGTAATAATAATTAGTGTTTGAATCATCTTATCGTAATTACCTCATCATTTGTGATAATGATTGAGACAGGAATATCATGCTCTTCAATAGTAAATTGCGGAATAACTTGGAAATCAAAAGCAAGTGAGATAGTTTTACCACTATACTGTGGTAAATAGCGATCATAGTATCCCCCGCCAAAGCCCAGACGGAACCCTTCTCTTGTAAAAGCTAACCCAGGCACAATCAAAAGGTCAATGTCTTTAGGCATCACTTCAATCGTCTTTTCTATTATTGGTTCAAGTAACCCATAAAAAACAGATTCAAGCTGTGAAAATTGTGTTATTTTGTGAAAGGTTAAAATCTTCTCTTTCGGATGGCACTTTGGAGCGACAACCTCTTTTCCAGATTCCCAAGCCTTTCGAATAATTTGATAAGTATCAACCTCTGGCTGCTTCGAGATAGTAACTCCGATTACCTTCGCTTGTTTCCAGTCTTCATGATTATATAAATTCCTTGCAATTTTATAGGAATAGTCTTCATAGTTAGGTTTAGAAAGTCCAGACAGTAATTCTTTCATTTCTTTTCGTCTACTATTTTTTTCATTCATGAGCGTCGCATTCTCCTTATTTTTATACAACAAAAAAAGCAGCAGGAAGCCCTACTGCTTATTTTGTTTCACGATGTGCTGTTGTACGCTTTTCTCTTGGGCAATATTTCTTAAGCTCAAGACGATCAGGGTTGTTACGTTTATTTTTTGTTGAAATATAGTTACGATCTCCACACTCAGTGCAAGCTAACGTAATATTTACACGCATGTTAATTTCCCTCCAAACGATTAAGCTAGTTCGTTCATACGACTTTTCTATAATATCATTTTTCAAAAGGAAATGCTAGTGCGATTTTAAATAAAAGCGAAAGCGCCTTGAACAGGCGCTTTCGTTAGACAATAAAATTTTTATTTGCGATTCGTAGGAATTCTTTTGAGTCAATTCAGTATATAAAAAGTCATTCATTTTTCTACACCGTATTTTTTTGATTCTCCATAGTAGCTGTAAGTACTTACATAATCAATCCATCTTGGTGAAAAATTATCAATCTGTTGAATGTTCACTAAGTCAGTATAAATTTCACTGCTGTTTATATTCCCTATCGCAGGAGTTTGAACTGAGTTTGAGCGGAGAATTGGAAAAAACTCATTTTCTTTTAATTTTACTCCTAATTCAGCTATGTAACTCCGATTCGCTGTCAATCCCTTAATAAACCAATAACCCTTGTTATAAGGAACTGTAATATCATAGTAATGATGAGCATTCTTCCCATTAAAAATTATATCACTTACATCATAAATCCTCACGATATGAACTAGTTCTTCAAAAGGTCTATCAAAAAATAAAGTTATGACCTTGCTAGGAATTTTAGATGTCTCCCAATAAAGAATTATCTTTCTAGGGTTAACCAGTTTAACCTGCAGCTCCCCCTTAACTGGAGTATAATCGACTGTTGTCTGATTTACCTCACTGTCTTCCTTTTGCATCTTCTCCTCATCCAAAATAACTTCTACTTGATGTTTCTGAGAATGGATATATTTATTCCATCGATATTGAACTCTTCCAATAGTGGTATTCAAGTGTGAGGCGATTTTTCGGAACGATAAACCATCCTCTCTTAGTTTAATAATTTCTTCAATCATTGTTCTTCCTCCATTTCCGCAAACAACTACTATATGCAAAAGAAATCGAAATATTCTTTCATAGATACTATTAATGGTAACATCAGGAAACAACCTGTACAATGAACGTATTTTGTCGTATTTTGCTCGTACATAATAAGACAATCTTCTCAGCACAAAAAAAAGATGAGCCATTTGATAGGACTCATCTTTTGGGTGATTTATTAATTTTTTACTCATTTAGGTTGAACGTTTTACCTGTTACCAGGTAAATGACATTCTCAGCAATATTTGTAGAATGATCTGCAATTCTTTCGATAAATCGGCAAACAAAAGAAAGTTGAATGATCTGGTTTGTAGCATTCGGATTGTCAGGTACCATGCTGATTAGTTCATGAACTAGTTTACCGAACATTTTATCCACATCGTCATCTTTTTCAGCACATTTTTGTGCCAACATAACATCTTCGTCTATATAAGCCTTCACGGACATGGATACCATTTCGAGGGCCTTATCCATCATTTTCGGAATATCCAAGATTTCTTTAAAATGCTTTTCATTACCGATATGCAAGGTAGCTTTTGCAATATTAACCGCCATATCAGCCATTCGTTCTACTTCAGATGAAACCTTCAGAGCGACATTAAGTGTTCTTAAATCTTTGGCGACAGGCGATTCTCTCGCAATCAAAAGCAATGCTCTATCATGAATTTCATGTTCCAAGGCGTCTATTTTATCATCACCATCAATGACCGAATTAGCTTTTTCAATATCGTGATTAATAAGGGCGCTTAGTGACTCACGAACGGCCGTCTCCGCTAAACGTTCCATTTCTAAAAGTTTCTCTTTTAAATCCGTTAATTTACTATCAAATTTTGATCTTGTACTCATCTCTTCACCTCATCATCCAAATCTTCCTGTAATATAGTCCTCAGTTCTCTTATCTGCTGGAGTAGAGAAAATTTTATTAGTTTCTGAAAATTCTACCACTTCACCATTCAAAAAGAAAGCAGTTTTCTTCGATATACGTGCAGCCTGCTGCATGTTATGAGTAACGATAATAATACTGAATTCCTTTTTCAATTCTTGTACAAGTTCTTCTACTTTTAATGTTGAAATTGGGTCAAGTGCAGAAGTCGGCTCATCCATTAAAATGACATCTGGCTCTATCGCAAGACAGCGGGCGATACAGAGACGCTGTTGCTGACCCCCAGATAACCCGTAAGCATTTTGATTGAGACGGTCCTTTACCTCATCCCAAATCGCAGCCCCACGTAAGCTTTTTTCAACAATTTGATCTAAGATTTTTTTATCGCGAATACCATGTATTTTTGGTCCATAAGCCACATTTTCATAAATTGATTTTGGAAATGGATTTGGCTTTTGGAATACCATTCCAACCTTTGTTCTCAATTCTTCTACTTGGTAAGATTTATCGAGGATATTTTTCCCTCGATAGAGAATTTCACCTGAAGTTCTAACACCTGGTACTAGTTCTATCATACGATTTAATGTTTTAATATACGTTGATTTTCCACAACCTGAAGGTCCGATAATAGCCGTCACTTCATTTTCCATAATATCCAGGTTTATTTTCTTTAGCGCTTGATTATCGCCATACCATAAATCTAAGTCGCTTGTTTTATAAACAATTTTTTTTTCTTGTGGATTTACAACTTTTGCAGCGGCAGTAGATGTTTCCATAATAGTTTGCCTCCCTAATCATAGCCTTAATATCTTTTTTGGAATTTATTGCGAATTAAAACAGCAATAGAATTCATAATTATTAACATCACAAGTAAAACGATAATACCTGCGGCAGCTAATGCGTGAAACTCAACTTGAGGACGACCTGTCCAATTGTAAATTTGTAAAGGTAAAACTGTAATGCTATCTAAAAGTGTTTTTGGTAAAAAGGCAAGAAATAAAGGCATTCCAAGGACTACAAGCGGTGCAGTTTCTCCGATGGCACGAGAAAGAGCCAAAATTCCGCCCGTAAGTATCCCTGGAATTGCAGCAGGAAGAACAATACGGACGATAGTCTGCCATTTAGTTGCGCCTAACCCAAATGAAGCCTCTCTTAATTGATTGGGCACCGCACGTATAGCTTCTTGTGCAGCTACAATAATGACTGGCAAAACAAGTAGACTCATGGTCAGTCCTGCGGCCAAAACACTTGTCCCAAATGCTAATGCACGTACAAATACTGTTAATCCAAGTAATCCGAAAACAATAGACGGGACACCAGCTAAATTGGATATATTAACTTTAATAAAATTTGTTATCACATTGTCTTTTGCATATTCTTCAAGATAAATGGCAGTACCCACACCTAGAAGTAATGAAACAGGTGCAACAACCGCCATAAGCCAAATAGTTCCAATTAACGCAGCATAAACACCTGCATTTTCAGGTTTTCTTGAAGGCAGACTTTGTAAAAATTGCAAATCTAAATAGCCAAATCCTTGAGAGAATATGCGAAATAATAATATTCCTAGTATTAATAAAACAAACATAGTTAAAGCAAAAAATATCCATTTTGAAATAGAATTTTTTGATAATCTTGATTTCATCCGCTTTACGACGGTTTCATGATTAATTAGATTCATTAATATTCCTCCCTAAAACGGCGAGTGATGTATTGAGCTAATAAATTCATCACTAATGTAAATACAAATAGGGTCATCCCAACAGCATAAATACTATAGTAGATTGTCGTACCATATCCTACATCCCCTTGGCTGACTTGAACAATATATGCTGTCATCGTTTGAATGGAGCCCGTTATATCCCATTCAAGATTAGGTGTAGATCCCCCAGCTACTGCAACAATCATTGTTTCCCCGATGGCTCGTGAGATACCTAATACAATAGAGGCAACTATTCCTGAAATAGCTGCTGGCAAGACGACTTTAATAGCTACTTCAAATTTAGTCGCTCCTAGTGCTAGTGCACCTTCTCGCATTGAATTTGGAACTGAAGTCATCGCATCTTCTGAAAGAGAAGCAATCATCGGTGTTATCATAATTCCAATGACAATACCGGGGCTTAAAGCATTAAAAATTTCAAGGGATGGAATTATATCACGTAATATAGGAGTAACAAAGGTTAGCGCAAAAAATCCATAAACAATTGTTGGAATTCCGGCTAAAACTTCCAATATCGGTTTAATAATTCTGCGAGCAGAATCTGTTGCATACTCACTCAAATAAATGGCTGAAGCCAATCCGATAGGAACAGCAACAATAGCAGCTATTACAGTTACCTTTAGCGTTCCCATTACTAACGGTAGAATACCGAATGATCCATTGGTTTCGGAAAAAGGATACCATACTTTAGCTGTAAAAAATTCTTTAATCGATACAGCATCAAAAAATAAAAATGTCTCAAAAATAAGTGTAAGAACAATGCCAATCGTTGTCAAAACAGAGACAGCCGCCGTGAGGAATAAGATATATGGCATAATTTTTTCTGTAATTCCACCAGCACTTTTCTTTTTCTTCTTCTCTTGAATCATTTTTTGAACCGAGAAGGAATTGGTGTTTTGAGTGGCCAATTTGAAAACCCCTTTCATTCCAATGACAAGATGAGAAGCACATTTTACCATGCTTCTCACCTATAAAATTATTCTAAATCTTACTTAAGAGTTTCTAATGTATCTAGTTGCTTTGTATAGTCTGCTTCTGGTAATTTTACATATCCAACATCTTCAGATAAGGTTGCAGCATTTTCTAAAAGGAACTTTACGAAATCATATACTTCTTCTTGATCTTTAATAGCAGAGTTTTTCACATAAGTGAATAATGGACGTGATAATGGAGCATACTCGCCAGATTCAATTGTTTTATTATTCGGCTCAACAGGGCCATTTCCGCCATCAATTTTAACAACTTTTAAAGAATCTTTGTTTTCAGCATAGTAAGCATAACCGAAGTAGCCAATTGCATTCTTATCACCCTTAACACCTTGTACTAGAATATTGTCATCTTCAGAAAGAGTTGCTTTTTGAACAATCGGTTGTTCGTCAAGAATTACTTCATCGAAGTAATCAAATGTTCCTGAATCTGCACCTGGTGAGTATAATTTGATTTCTTCAGCTGGCCAATCTGGATTGATATCCGACCATTTTTTTGTTGTACCATCTTCGATCCAAATCTTCTTTAAATCATCGATTGTTAAACTTTCTACCCAATCATTGTCTTTATTTACTACTACTGAAAGTCCGTCAAATGCTAATTTAACTTCTGTAAAATCGATTCCTTTTTCTTTAAGACCTGCTGCTTCTTCATCTTTAATAGGACGAGAAGCATTACTTAATTCAGTCTCACCTGCGATGAAAGCTTTAAAACCGCCTCCAGTTCCTGATGAACCAACTGAAACTTTAACACCCGGTTGTGTCATACCATATTCTTCAACAACTGCTTCCATAATTGGGAAAACTGTAGATGAACCGTCTATTTTAATTTCACCTTGAAGTTGCTTTGTTTCTTCGCCAGCTTGTTCTTTGTTGCCTTCAGTACCTTGTGCACCACAAGCTGCAGTGATTGCTAGCACACCAGTCATCATTGCTGTTAGTGCTAATTTCTTAAAGCTTTTCATTACTTAATTCCCCCTACGAAATTGGTTTGTTTTTATCGTGTTCGTTTTCCTTACAAGATTAATAATATACCCCTTCTGTAAAGCTTGTTTTAATGAATTGTAAAGGTTTTGTAAATGCGTGTATGACTTTTGTAAATCACAAATAAAAAAGTACTATTATTAACATGTTCAATTATTAAAAAAATATAAAAAAAAACTGCCTCAGGTTATTGAGACAGGTTGCGAAAAAACTATTGGTTGTTTTGTTGGGTATCTGTTGTTTCATTCATATCTTCAGCATTCTCTGCTACGTCTTGGTTTTCCGTCGCAGGAGTCTGCTTCTTTAGATTAAAATAGGTATCCAATACTCTTTTACCAATGATATTAGCTGTAGCTGGACCGCTGTTCCCCTGGTATGCCCATGGAACTAAAACGGCCATAGCTACCTCTGGATTATCAAACGGTGCATAGCTTATAAGACTGAGATTCATTACTTCAGGAGGTATTTTCCCAAAGTTCTTTCGCTGAGGACCATCATAGAAAGCTTGGGCAGTTCCTGTTTTACCTGCAGGATTGTACTCCACACCCTTAAAGGTGCTAACACCGGTACCATCCCCTACTTGCATAACCATTCTAAATCCTTCCTGTACCCGATCAATCCATTCATCCTTACCATCAATGCGATTCAGGATAGTAGGTTCTATTTCTTGAACAATTGGACCTAGTTGGTTATTCTCAAGCACAGGTTCACGAATTTCCTTTACAATATGAGGCTGAACACGATACCCGCCGTTCGCAATAGTTGAAACGTATTGTGCTAATTGCATAACCGTATAGGTATCATACTGGCCAATGGCTAAGTCAAGTAGTAAACCAGGCTGCTTTAAAGGTCCAACATATCCAGTACTCTCGTTTGGAAGGTCAATTCCTGTTTTTGTACCTAGACCAAACTGACTGAAAGATTGACGCATCGTGTCAAAAGCAGTTAAATCTAATGGCAGCGGCTTATTAGGTGCGTAGGTCCCGCCTGCCATCTCAATTACTGTCTTCCACATATATACGTTTGACGATACTTGTAGTGCTCTAAGGTCATTAATAGATCCAAAATTCTTCCAAGAAGATTTAGGCGGTGTATTTTTTATTAATAATGGTGAATCATACTGAGTAGAACCTGGGCGAATTGCCCCTGTATTATAACCAGTTAATATGGTTGCTCCTTTAACAACAGACCCAACCGCATAAGAGGTCGTAATATTCCCGAGAGCAAAGTCACGCATTTCTTGTTTGTTAGTCTCATCATTTTTAGCAATTTGCTTTCCGGCCATTGTTAATATTTCCCCAGTATGTGGATTCATAAGAACAACAAAGGCTCGGTCTAATAGTGCCGATTTAGAATTTTGTTTTGCATTCCAAAGTTCCTCTTCAATTATTTTTTCTATTTCTAGTTGAAGATTCATATCAATCGTCAGAACAAGGTCTTTTCCACGCTGCCCTTCTGAAACCACTTCTGTAGACAGAATCTTGCCACCTTTATCCGTGACATTTTTAACTTTACCCTTTTGTCCATGTAAGACATCTTCATATTGCAGCTCAATATAACTTTTACCGACCCGATCATTTCGATTATAATCCCGAGCAAGATATTCCTCTAGTTTATCCTTTGGTAATCCTTCATCGGAAGACGTTACATTTCCGAGTACAGTCTTTAATGTACTCCCAAATGCATAGTTTCGTTCCCAATCCGTTGTAGTATCCACACCAGGCAGCTCTTCTAAATTCTCACTGACCACCGCAAATTCTTCAGGTGTGACATTTTCGTTTTTTACGATTTGTTGGGTTAGGGCATAACCACTATTAAATTCCCTGAATATGGCCAGAGTTTCTAAATCTTGTTGAGATAAACTTTTTAGGTCATCTTCCGTTATTCTTTTTAGCTGAAGGTTATATAATTCTTTATCATCTAATTCGTCTTGGTCGTATAAGTCCCATTCTTTTTCAGTAATTTTTTCTTTTGCCTTCTCTGAATTCTTTAATAACCAGAAATCCTTTTTATCACGATCCCGAACTTTAGATGTATCTTTATCAATCAGCTGTGCCAAACGTTCAGCAGTTTCAAGCATTTCCTCTTGGCTTGAATCCTGAAATTTCGTGTACGTAATGGCGTTTAACGGGGTATTATCCACAATAATTTTTCCGTTACGGTCAAACATTTTTCCCCGAGGCACTGGATTATTAACGGTTATATCTTCTGTCCGCTCAATTTCACGTTTAAAATCCTCACCATAAACGATTTGTACTAAACCTAAACGTAGAATAAGAACAGAAAACAGCATAAATACAACAAAGAAAAGCATGTTCAAACGAAAAGTAACATGCGGCTTCTTCTTCTTTTTAAGATTCAACTTCTCCACTTCCTTGTCATCTCGACATTATAAGCCTTATTTTAGCTGAAAATCACCCCATTTACTACGAAAAACTCTTACCAATTGACAACCTTCAACAAACAACTACAAAACCCCTAAAAATAAAAAAATACGATGAGTAATATGGATTACTCATCGCATTAGACTGTGGGTAGTTGGACTTTTCTGACAAACAAATAAATCAATGAATGTCCTGCCCCAATAAATAAAAGGAGGATTGGAATGCTTTTTGCGGGATCAAACCAAGTTACTGCTGCTAGGAAAGACAAAATCGAAACAAATCTCCCTAAATTAATAAAAATCTCCCGTACCACAATATACTCTATTCTCATTTCTGCAGCTTTCCATGCACTTCCAATTATATCATATGTAGTTGACATATAAGGCACAAGCAAGAGAGGATAAGCAACCGCAATCATGGCTGCATAAATTAATAGTTTTACATAATTAATATCCCAGACAATTAACAAAACAGCTAAGTAAAGGATGATACCGCCAATAAGAATGGCCTTTTTCCGCTTGTTTTTCTTAATTAACCGGGATGCAGCGTAATAGGCTATGAAGGAAATTCCGGAATTAATAAGTCCAAACGTTCCTAGAGCCAGCTCACTTCCTGTGGAAATATAGACGAATACGGAGATAATAAATAAAAACGTGCCTTCTCTAAGTCCTTGAAAAAAATTCGCATTGGTAATCAGTCGCCAATTTTCATTTTTCTTTCTTTCCTCCAGAATCCGTCTAAAACAATACTTACCATTAGCAGGTCGAGGCTTTAATGAAAAGCTCAAGAAAACCGCAAGTGCAAATAGGGCTAAGGAAATTCCAAATACAATTGTATACCCTGTAAATTTTTCGAATCGTGTAATAATAAATCCTGCAGCAATCGGTCCAATCATCCCACCCGTTGAAGATAAGATCCCTAAAAAGCCATTAAAAAAATCTCTCGTTTCAGGCTCGGTTATTTCAAAGGTTAAAACATTGTAAGCAAGCCAATAAAACCCATAGCCAATTCCAAGGAGACTTCCTAACAGTAATAGATACGTTGAAGCATTTTTGCCAGTTATTAATACCATTAAGTAGAAAAGCGCTAAAAAACTAACTCCCACTCTTAACACTTTAACACGGTCAATTTTCTTTGCCCATCTGCCTGCTAGGATAAATGTTAAAGGCTGTAAAATGACAATCGAAAGGTTATAAAGTGCAAGGTCAGAGTATTCTCCTGTTTGTTTCCATAAATATATATTCACAAAAGTATTTGATAGTGCAACACTTAAAGAATACGTACCACCGATTAATAGCAGTAAAGTTAAATCTTTCGTTAATTGTACGTCACCTAACAACTTAAATTTTTTCGCCATAAAAACTCCCCTTTGTGATAAGGGTTAGTCTTTAACAAGCATGCTTTCTTTATACGAAAAAAACAAAAGACAGCTGAAAAATCAACTGTCTTCTTTACTATCTTGTTATTATTTCGCAGCGTTGAAACGCTTAGAAACTTCATCCCAGTTTACAACGTTCCAGAAAGAAGAGATGTAATCAGGACGACGATTTTGGTAGTTTAAGTAATAAGCATGCTCCCAAACGTCAAGGCCAAGGATAGGTGTCTTACCTTCCATTAGAGGAGAGTCTTGGTTAGGAGTACTAGACACTTCTAGTTCACCATTGTTTACAGATAACCAAGCCCAGCCAGAGCCAAAACGAGTTGTAGCCGCTTTCGCAAATTCCTCTTTAAAGCTTTCTAAGCTGCCAAATTTATTATTGATAGCGTCAGCTAGTTCACCAGCTGGTGCGCCGCCTCCATTTGGAGAAAGGATTTGCCAGAAAAGTGCATGGTTAGCATGTCCTCCGCCATTATTACGTACTGCTGTACGAACTGCTTCAGGAACAGCGTCAAGGTTTGCTACTACTTCTTCAACTGATTTAGATAATAATTCCTCATTACCTTGTAGTGCATTATTTAAATTTGTCACATACGTGTTGTGATGTTTAGTGTGATGGATATTCATTGTTTCTTTGTCGATGTGAGGCTCAAGTGCGTCATACGCATAAGGTAATTGTGGTAATTCAAATGCCATTATTATTTCCTCCTATGTATAAAAAGTTTTTTTCTAGCCCTAGTTGTGTCTAAAATCAAACTGATATTAGAATATTCCTAAAGCTTTATAGCTTAAGATTATCAGAGATAGTCTTTTGTTACAAATAAAATGCTTTATACCTAACAAATATACAATTTCCTTTCCGGGTTCATTTTATACATTTAATTTTCATGAAAGAAAACATTGAGATTACAAAGTTTTCGATAAATTGTCATGTTTCAACCAGTGATAGGTTGTAAATACATGATTTAATCAAATTGTAGGGATAAAGGAGTGAGAAATATGCTTAAAAGCAGTTTTTCTATATATAGTTTATTGGATCAATTCTTTCGAAAAGCAGATCAAATTCAAAAGGTAAGGGCGGAAAGTGTGCTCTTTCAGGAGAAAGAGGCTGTTGAATATGTATATCTATTACTTAGTGGGTCCGTTGCACTAGGGAGAGTTCACATGCGCGGGAAAGACTTTACATTAAAGATAGTAAATAGCAGAGAATTAATAGTGGAATATCAAATATTTAAAGAAAATCCACGATATCAGTTTTATGCAAAAGCCGTTTCTGATTGTGAAATACTTGCGATAAAAAAAGACCAATTTGAAGAATTTATCATAAACGACCCTGATGCGATGAATGCTTTTGTGGCATGGTTGAGCACAAGCTACTTAAAAGCTCAAATGAAATGCCAGGACTTGATCATGAATGGGAAAAAGGGGGGGTTATACTCCATCCTTATCCGTCTTTGCAATACCTACGGGGTAAAGAACGAGGATGGAATTCTCATTGATATGCCTTTAACCCACCAGGAGCTTGCCAACCTAACCTTTGGAACAAGAGAAGTGATTCAACGTGCGTTAAAAGAATTACGGGAAAAAGATGTGATATCCTATGATCAGCAAAAGTTCACAATAAAAGATCTTCGATATTTAAAACAAGAAGTAGACTGTCAAAATTGTCCATATGAAATTTGTGGTGTAAATTAAAAAATCTCCTGCTCTCAATCATGAGCAGGAGACTTTTGATTAGAGTACTACTAAGAAGAAATATACAAGCATGAGGATTTGAATGATTGTTTTGGTAATGACGCTGCTGATAAACCCGACAACAGACCCAAAACCGATTTTTAAGCTGTCCTTGAAGTTTGTTTTATTTACTAAAAGCTCAGCAGCAACTGCACCAATAAATGGACCAATTAGTATTCCTAAGAACGGGATGACAAAGGGACCCACTATTAACCCAATTGTACTTCCCCATACTCCAGCCTTCGAACCCCCATATTTCTGAATTCCAATCATATTGGCTATATAATCTGCAATAAATAATAGAATAATGAAAAAGCTTTGAATTAACCAGAAGAACCAGCCAAAAGGTTCAAAGGAGAAAAAGACACCATATAATAGATATCCAGCTAATAAGAACAACACACTAGGGATGATGGGATAAATGAGTCCAGCAAACCCAATGATAAATAGGATGACTATAATTGACCAATAGACGATTTCCATACTTTTTCATTCCCTTTATAGTTTTATTTTTAAGAAATATACGGATTCATTCCCTAATTGGTTTCACAATTCATCATTCTTGTTAATATTAGCTCCTAAAGCTACAATAGAAGGGCGAATCTTTATTTAGGGTGGTAAATTATGAATATTTTCAAACAACTTTATAAAAGTACTCATTCACCAAAGGACATTGCCTCTTTTCGCTTTCAGGGAATTGGAAAAACAATCTTATATGTATTTCTTCTTACATTCATCTCCATCTTGCCGTCCATTTATCACATAAGTACTATGCTTACTGCTGGAATCGAAGGTACAAAATCTGTTATGAATGATGAACTTCCCTCCTTTACGATTGATAATGGGACTTTGACCTCTGAAACAGATGTACCTATTACCATCGAAAAAGGAGAATTCTCCATTCTTTTCGATTCAACGGGAGTTATTACAACCGAAGATGTGGAAGACGAAGATGCTGCCATCGCTTTACTTAAGAATGAAATTGCAGTATCAGCAGGTGGAAGAATCGATACCTATTCCTACTCCATGCTTGAAGGCTTAACCATTACGAAAGATGATTTTATTGACTTAGTCGATACAGTAGATGGAATGAAAGGAATTATTATTCCCGTTATGTCTACTTTTATCTTCCTCTTTTCAAGTGCGATAAATTTCATTGAAGTTTCCATACTTGCTTTATTTGGTTTAGCATTAAAAAATCTTGCTGGCAGAAGTATTAGCTATCGTCATCTATGGAGAATGGCCGCTTACAGTGCAACGCTGCCAACGGTGTTCTTCACTATTATGAGTGCTATTAATACGCCTGTGCCAAATAGCTTTATGATCAATTGGTTTGTTGAAATAATCATTTTATACTTAGCAATTAAAGAAATACCAAAAGAAAAAGCAACGATAGAGAATTAACGCATCCTTTGGGTGCGTTTTTTCGTTCTATAATACTTTGGACAAGCATAGGAATGTACAAACATTCCAATTTGGAGGCTTGTATCATGAAAAGAATATTCCTTTTTCTATTTGGACTCTTAACCATTTATGTTATATATATTGATTTAACAGCCGGTACGTTACCCAAGGATGAAGCCCAAGTACCTGAACAAACAGTAGCGACAATGGCTGTCCCTGAAAATTCGATTGCCGCATTTGAGGCCGAAGTTGAACCAGGTGAAACACTTATATCCATTGTCGAAGGTCATATTAAAAAGCCTTTACCCGTTTCCATTGACGAATTAATTGGGGATTTCAAAAGCTTAAATCCAGGTCAATCTCCCGAGAAAATTCAAATTGGGGCCTCCTATCAATTTCCTGATTACTCAAAATAGGGAAACAAAAGGCGTCAGTCTTGTCAAAATTAGTAAAGGACTGATAAAATAATAGATGCGTGTTAAAACTAAACTATTATTCGAATCCAATTTGAAGGAGCGAATTTCCCTTGAGTGAAATTATTCATCGTACAAAAACCCGTCCAATTAAGGTTGGCAATTTAACCATTGGCGGCAGTAACGAATTATTTATACAAAGCATGACGACTACAAAAACACATGATGTGGAAGCAACTGTTGCTGAAATTAAGCGTCTTGAAGAGGCAGGCTGCCAAATTGTTCGAGTAGCGTGTCCAGACGAACGAGCAGCTAATGCGATTCCTGAAATTAAAAAGAGAATTAATATCCCTTTAGTTGTCGATATCCATTTTGATTATAAATTGGCGCTGAAAGCGATTGAAGGCGGCGCTGATAAAATTCGGATTAATCCAGGAAATATTGGTAAGCGTGAGAAAGTTGAAGCTGTCGTTAAAGCTGCCAAGGAACGTGGAATTCCAATTCGAATTGGTGTAAATGCCGGATCCCTTGAAAAAAGAATTCTTGAGAAATATGGGTACCCAACCGCCGACGGAATGGTTGAAAGTGCCCTCCATCATATCAAAATTCTTGAGGATCTAGATTTCCATGATATTATTGTTTCCATGAAAGCATCCGATGTCAGCCTTGCCATCGAAGCCTATGAAAAAGCCTCTAAGGCGTTTGATTATCCTTTGCATTTAGGAATAACTGAATCAGGGACTCTTTTTGCAGGAACGGTCAAAAGCGCAGCCGGACTTGGAGCGATTATAAGCAAAGGTATTGGGAATACACTTCGGATTTCTTTAAGTGCTGATCCAGTTGAAGAAGTCAAAGTAGCTAGAGAGCTTTTAAAAGTATTTGGCCTGTCTTCCAATGCAGCAACGTTAATTTCATGCCCAACCTGTGGTCGAATCGAAATTGATTTAATTAGTATTGCTAATGAAGTGGAAGATTATATTTCAACAATAAAGGCTCCAATTAAAGTCGCTGTTCTAGGATGTGCAGTTAACGGCCCTGGTGAAGCAAGAGAAGCTGACATTGGAATTGCCGGTGCACGTGGTGAGGGCTTACTTTTCCGTAAAGGTGAGATTGTTCGTAAAGTTCCAGAAGATCAATTAGTTGATGAATTGAAAAAAGAAATTGATCAACTTGCAGAAGAATATTTTCAGAAAAAAGCAGCTGAAGAAGCAGAAGTAACAACCAAATAAAATGCATGAAGAAACCCGGTATCACAACCGGGTTTCTTTTTTTGCCCCTATATATGCAAGTTACTGTTTAAAAGAACGGGAGGACAAAGATACCAACAATGATTGAGATGGCACCTATCCCGATTGCCCATGCTCCCAGACTCTCTGCTCCTCGACGTCTGGCAACGAACCCTAACACAATACCTGCTGCACCAAAAAGAATCGGCATGACAAACAGTGATAGTATGGATAGAACTAAAGCAGCCCATCCCATGCCTGTTCCCGCTTTTGCCCCTGTTCCTTCACCTGATTTTGATCTTTCATGGAATCCAGGGCTAGCTATTGGAACAGGAGCTGCAATTTCAGCTGCTGTTTCCTCTCTATAATCAGAAGGGTAATCTGGACTATCTACATCAGTGTTTGGACTTGGGAGATACCCACGTATTTTCGTGTCTTTTTTATCTTCCATCCGAATCCCTCACTTTCAGTAATAGGAGCATTTATTATTGTTTGTAACTTTCATCTTTTTAGTATGGTAAAATAAAGATAAAATCTTGGCAATTGAAGGTGAATACATATGAGGAAAAGATTTGGAATCGATATTGATGGGACCGTGACATGTCCATCAGCACTTGTTCCCTTTATTAATGAGGGATTCGGGCTTAACCTTACACTCGCAGATGTTAAGGAATATGATTTAAATAAAGTTGTAAATGTTCCAAAGGAAAAATTTTCAAAGTGGTTTGTTGAAAACGAGCCTACAATTTATGAGGAATCTCCACTTGCAGAAGGTGCAGAAATTATCATTAACACGTGGAAAAAAGAACATGAATTATTCTTTATAAGTGCCAGAGGCTCACACCTTTTAGAAAATACAAAGAAATGGTTTAACAAAAAAGGCTTGTCCTATAACCATATAGAATTAATTGGTTCCCATGATAAGGTGTCTACAGCTAAACACC
Organism: Neobacillus niacini; assembly: GCF_023715415.1. Taxonomy (GTDB): domain Bacteria; phylum Bacillota; class Bacilli; order Bacillales; family Cytobacillaceae; genus Neobacillus; species Neobacillus niacini_C. Next base: position 403,339 of record NZ_JAMBOB010000005.1, on the reverse strand, counting down.
ATCAAGTAGATATTTTTCTGGAAGATAAACACGACAATGCTGTCATAATTCATGAAGAATGTGATATTCCTGTCCTATTGTTTAATACCCCTTATAATCAGGACCCTATTCCTAAGGGTGTTATACGGGTTAATAATTGGTATGAGGCAAATACTTGGGTAAAACAGTGGCTAAAATAGTAAGAACAGCATGGACATACCATGCTGTTCTTTTTTCTAGCTAGAGCGCCTAGGGGCTTCCAAATTCAGTTTTAATTACATTCAGGACAACGTCCGTAAATTTCAAATTTATGCCCGGAAATATCATATCCTTTTAAATCCTCACTTAAGCTGTTCATTGGGCAAGTTTCAATTTCCTTCGTCTTACCACAATCCATACAGATGAAATGGTGGTGATGCTGGTGGCGTGAACAGGAAAAGCGAAAATGCTTTTCGCCAGATAGTTCCGTCATTTCGAGAATTCCCATTTTAACAAAAAGAGAAAGATTCCGATAGATTGTATCAAAGCTTAACCCTGGATAGTCTTCCTTTAACTCATCTAAGACGTCCTTTGCTGTTAAGTATTTATCACTATCTGCAAATAGTTGGAGCATATCTTCTCTTTTTCCTGTTTGTTTAAATCCATTTTCTTTTAAGAATTGAATGGCTTCATTAACATTCACCCTGCTGCACCCCCTTGTGAAACATGATTTTTAATGATTAACTTTTTATAAAATATGGTAAACACTAATATCGCCACAGCAATCATGACAATCGTTCCACCAGGAGCAAGGTCTAAATAATAAGAGGCAAACAGCCCTCCAAGAACAGATACTTCCCCAAAGATGATGGACAAAAAGATGGTTTGTTTAAAGCCTTTTGCAATGCGTATGCTTGCTGCAACTGGTAATGTCATCAACGAAGAAACAAGCATGATTCCCACTATTCTCATGGAAGCAGCAATCACTAGAGCAACCATGATGATAAAAATAAAGTGAATGCTTTTTGCTGCGATTCCCGAGGCCTTTGCGTGCTCTTCATCAAAGGATAATAAAAATAACTCTTTATATAATAAAATGATCGTCATTACAACTACGATACTAATAATAAAAATTACCCATAAATCTGTACGGCTTACTGCAGATACACTTCCAAATAAATAACTATACAGGTCCGTATTAAAACCATCAGCGAGTGAAATAAAGATTACCCCAAGACCTATACCACCGGACAATATGATAGGGATAGCAAGCTCTTGGTAATGCTTATATACGCCCCGCAGCTTTTCAATGAACAACGAGCCTCCGACTGAAAAGACCATTCCTAAATAGAGTGGATTTAAACCGCTTAGCGCAGCAAAGTATTTTTCAAGAAGAAGGCTGGCAGCAATTCCTGCCAAGGTTACATGACTCAAAGCATCAGCAATTAATGAAAGCCTCCTGACCACAATAAATACACCTAATAATGGTGCAAGAAAGCCAATTAAAATCCCTGTAAGGAAGGCATTTTGTAAAAATTCATATTGAAATATTCCTTGAATCATTTAAAAACGCCTCCGTGGTCATGGTGATGGGATATTAGTTTAACATCTGTCCCATAAAATTCAGACATTCCTTCACTTTGGTGCTTTTCAAATTCATGTGTATCCCCGTGGAAATGCAAATGCTTATTTAGACAGGCAACATGGGTGACTTTATCTGAAATGGTTCCCACGTCATGTGTAACAAGTAGAAGTGTAATTCCCCTCTTCTTATTTAGATCTGCAAGCATTTGGTAAAATGCATTCACATTTTCAGCATCAACCCCAACGGTTGGTTCATCTAAGATTAATAACTTTGGCTCACTTACAAGTGCACGCGCAATGAATACTCTTTGCTGCTGCCCGCCTGAAAGCTCTCCGATATTCCGATGACTAAACTTTCCCATTCCCACAGATTCCAGAGCATCATATACTTTTTGGGAATCTTCCTTCTTAAAAAAGCGAAATAATCCCAGTTTCTTTGTTAATCCACTAGAAACAACTTCAAAAACGGTGGCTGGAAAACCTGTGTTAAATGAATTCGCCTTTTGAGATACATAACCGATTTGCTGCCAATCTTTAAATTTATTCATTTCCTGCCCAAATAAACGAATTTCTCCTTTTTGCGGCTTTAACAGTCCCAAAATCAACTTTAATAAAGTTGATTTTCCTGAGCCATTTGGTCCGACAATTGCCAGAAATGAGCCATTCGGGATGATAAGGTTAATATTTTCAAGAACTGTATCCTTTTCGTAGCGATAGGAAACTTGTTTTATTTCAATAATTGATTGTGATTTCATGGTTTCTCACCTTAATTTTAAGAATCATTCCGATTTAACTTAAAGTAGTATACAATAGGAACTCTCTATTGTAAAGCTTTTACCTTTACACGAATTGTTTAAAAAGTGGATGTTAGCCATTTTGTAACACTCTAATTTCACCTTTCATACAGTAGATGAAGGAGTGATGAGTGTGAAGATTTTTGAGAGTGTCATTAATCATAAGATTAATACCATTACTGGTGATGAACTATTCAAGTACGCAGAACAATTTAATATTCGAGTGAATAGGCAGCAAGCATATAAGATAGCTCAATACTTAAGAGGGAAAAATGTAAATATTTTTGATGACCGTGAACGAGCAGTATTAATTAAAGAAATTGCAAAAATAGCTGGCCCAGAGGCTGCAAGAGAAGTAAATAAGCTATTTGTTCAATTTACAAAATAAAGTCAAAAAGCTGTGCCCAAGTGAGCACAGCTTTTTTTATGAAAGGATGATTTTGTCCAAAAGATTTTCGTTAAATTTCTTCTCTCTCAGCATTTCAATTTCAAATAAATACGGAGGCTTTTTATTATCTTTATCTTCACCAACGTAAGGTGTCTCAAGTATCTTAGGTACATCAGTCAGCTGTGGATGGTGGACGATATAATTGATAGCATCAAACCCGATATGACCAAAGCCGATGTTTTCATGACGGTCCTTTCTCATCCCTACTGCATTTTTACTATCGTTAATATGAAGAACCTTTAGTCTGTCTATGCCGACAATTTTATCAAATTCATTTAATACACCATCAAAGTCTTCAACAATATTATATCCCGCATCATGAGTATGACAGGTATCAAAGCAAACAGAAAGCTTATCACTATAGTTTACTCCATCGATAATCATCGCTAATTCCTCAAATGACTTCCCACATTCAGAGCCTTTACCCGCCATTGTCTCTAAAGCTATTTGCAGCTGCTCTTTTCCAGTTAGTACTTCATTTAAGCCTTCAATAATTTTCTTTATCCCCGCTTCAGTACCAGCACCAACGTGTGCACCTGGGTGCAGCACAATTTGTTTAGCACCGATTGCCTCGGTTCTCTCAATTTCTGTTCGGAGGAACCTTACACCTAACTCGAACGTATCTGGGTTTGTAGTATTACCGATATTGATGATATAGGGAGCATGGACAACAATTTCAGAGATTCCGTGCTCCTCCATATGCCTTCTCCCTGCTTCAATGTTCAAATCCTCGATTTTTTTCCTTCTCGTGTTTTGCGGTGCTCCTGTATAGACCATAAATGTATTCGCACCATATGAAACGGCTTCCTCGCTCGCTGCCAGCAGCATTTTTTTACCGCTCATTGAGACATGTGATCCTATTTTCAACAAAACATTCTCTCTCCCTTCAAACTCTTACTTCTTCTTTAATCTACGTTCCCGTTTTTTTATTTTGTCCATTTCCCACTGCATTTTCTTTTTGTAGCCCGGTTTAACCTTTTGAGGTTTCTTGACCATTGTCTTAGCAGTTTTATCTGCTTCATCCTCTTTTCTAACCCTTGTTTTTCTTTTATTGCGATCCTCTAATTCAACAAATTCCTCTTTTTTAAGATCAACGTATTTAAACTGAATTCCCATCTTCTCAAGGCGATTCAATGCATCTTCATCAGAGATATCATAAATAGTAAGGGCAATTCCAGAGTTTCCGGCTCTTGCAGTCCTTCCTACCCGGTGGACATAAAAGTCTAAATCGGTAGGTAATTCATAATTGATAATATGACTGATACCTTCAATATCAATTCCTCTTGAAGCTAGGTCTGTTGCAACGATATATTGGTACTCTAAATCTTGAATTTGTTTCATCATTTTTTTTCGTTCACGGGGGTTAAGATCTCCATGAACACGAGCAACCTTAAGCCCTTTATTTATCAAAAAGTTGGCAACCTCTTCAGCCATCTTTTTTGTATTTGTAAAGACAATCGCTAAATATGGATTGTATTGGATAAGCGCATCGTGAACAAGCTGTTTTTTATTTCTGTGCCTTGAAGGCAAGAGATAATGTTTTAAATTCTCCGCTGTTTTTCTCTTTGCATCAATTTGAATAGTTTTCGGATTTTCCATGTATTTCTTGAGAAACGGTTTAAGTTTTTCGGGAATCGTTGCCGAAAATACAAGCATTTGCAATTTCTCAGGCATTTTTGCAGCTACCTGATCCAAATCCTCGATAAAGCCCATATCAAGCATCATATCTGCTTCGTCAACAACTAAAATTTCTGAAGTATGGACAAATAATGCTTGTTCAATCATCAGATCTTTAATTCTGCCTGGAGTTCCTACTACAATATGGGGCTGTACTTTTAGTTTATCAATGGTTCTTTGCTTGTCTGTACCGCCAATGTAGCATCTAGTCATAATCGCTTTTTCAGGACTACAGTGCTCTGTCACTTTTAAAATTTGATGATAGATTTGTGAAGCAAGTTCTCTTGTTGGTGCTGTGATGACAGCTTGTACCTCTTGTCGCTCTGGATTTATTTTTTCTAGAATTGGCAATACAAAGGCAAGTGTTTTACCTGTTCCAGTTTGTGATTGACCGATAGCACTTTCATTCTTTAGAACCAAAGGTATCATTCGTGCCTGAATTTCAGTTGGTTCATAAAAACCTTGTTCCTTTATAGCGTCTATAATAAATGGTTGAAAATTAAAACGTTCAAAACGATTTTCCTTCATGTAATTGCTCCTTATATATTAATTGTTCCGTTTATGGAGTAGTTTTCTTACTTTGGGACAAAACTTACACACTAACTTATTAGTATTGGAAGGTAAGTTTTTGTCCAAGCAAAAGCTTCCACTTTTATTTCCATCTCGTAATTATAGTAAAGTTTCGACTAAATAACCAGTTATTATCATCTTTTACTTTTCGACTACTTTTAATCATGAAAATATACAGTTTATCCTAATGTTTATTCCTAAACCAAATTTAGAAAATTGCATACCTTAAACTATAAGGCTTTTTTGAGAGGAGGACTTACCTATGCAGCAGCCTAGAACAAGATACTCCATGCACGGGCATATGGGTCCAAACATGATGGGAAGAGGACCATACGGAGGTCAACAACAACACATGATGAATCCATATGGCGGCAGTGGAAACATGATGGGGTTCCAGCAGAATTATAACAGTGGCAGTCCTATGATGGGACAATCGATGGGAAGAGGGCAAGGAAGAAGAACTGGAGGCGGTTTACTTTCAAAAATTCTTGGCGGGAAGAAACAAGGTAATCAAGCAAGAGGTCCTGTTGGTGCACAGACAGCCGGTCGAGCTGCTTCAGGCGGAGGAGGTGTTGGTTCGTTACTTCAAACACTTAGTAATCCCAATAGTCTATCAGGATTTCTAGACAACACCCAAAAGGTTTTGAATTCAGTTCAATCCATAACACCCATGATTCAGCAATATGGACCATTAGTTAAGAACATCCCTATGATGTGGAAATTATATAAAGGGTTTAAAGATTTACCAACGGATGAGCAAAGTGGAGAGAACAAGTCAGATTTAATGGCAGAGGCAGAGGATTCCGCTCCGTCCCCTTCAGAACCAAAGAAAAGAACAAAAATGGTTGTTCCATCTGATACAGGTGAAGAAAAAAAACGACCAAATGGGCCATCTGTTCCTAAATTATACATTTAAACAATGGATGCTGAGAAAACAGCATCTTTTTATTTTTTTCGCAGAAAGTTTTCACAGAATTTTCTAGGGAATTTTTACAGAAATTTCATAGGAAAAATGTATCTTTGTATTATTTCTATTAGTTTTATATAATAAATACATAGATTCAAAGTCAATGTTCCTTAGGAGGACTTTATTATATGCAAATTATTAAGATTTCACCGCGCGGATATTGTTATGGTGTCGTGGATGCCATGGTAATTGCAAGAAATGCAGCATTAGATAAATCATTACCACGACCTATCTACATTTTAGGGATGATTGTTCATAATAAACACGTAACAGATGCTTTTGCTGAAGAAGGCATTATCACACTTGATGGAAAAAATCGCAAAGACATCTTGGACAAGGTCGATACTGGAACTGTCATTTTTACGGCTCATGGCATCTCTCCAGAAGTAAGAGAGTTAGCGAAAAAGAAGGGACTTGTTACGATTGATGCTACATGTCCAGATGTAACAAGAACACATGATTTAATTGAAGAGAAAACAAAGCAAGGATTTCAAGTCATTTATATTGGAAAAAAAGGACACCCTGAGCCTGAGGGCGCTGTTGGTGTTGCCCCTGATCTGGTACATCTTGTCGAAACACCAAGCGATGTTGAAGCCTTAAACATCCATAGTGATAAACTGATTGTTACAAATCAAACCACCATGAGCCAATGGGATGTCGCTGATACGATGAAAAAGGTTCAGGAGAAATATCCGCATGCAGAGGCTTACAATGAAATATGCAACGCCACGCAAGTGCGTCAGGAAGCAGTTGCAGGTCAAGCCGGTGAGGCTGATGTCACAATCGTAGTTGGAGACCCAATGAGTAATAACTCCAATCGACTTGCACAAGTTTCAGAGGAAATTGCCGGCACCAGAGCCTATCGAATTGCCGATATCTCAGAGTTAAAAGTTGACTGGATTAAGGATGCGAAGAACGTCGCTGTTACTTCTGGTGCATCTACTCCTACACCAATCACCAAGGAAGTCATAACATTCTTGGAGCAATTTGATCCCAATAACGAAGCAACCTGGGAACGCCAGAAAAATGTTCCTTTAAATAAAATATTACCTAAAGTAAAAAAATAACCGGTCGTATCAATTCGACCGGTTTTCTTTTGTCTAGCGCAAGCATCCTAGGCGCTTTGCGCTTTTCTATACATATTGAAACGGATCTGTATTCACTTCTGATGGGAAAATCTCTACTTCATAGCCAGATTCCTTGCACATATTTGAGAGTGTTGCTGTTAGACCCTTTTTCATAATTTTTTCGACATTATGACCAGGATCTATCATATTTAATCCCTGCATCATTGCATCATGAGCAGTATGATAGTAAATATCACCCGTAATATAGACATCCGCACCCTTAAACTTAGCGCTCATGAAATACTTATTGCCATCTCCGCCTAATACAGCCACTTTCCTGACACGCGATGATAAATCACCAACCACTCTCACCTTAACAACTTCTAACGCTACCTTTACCCTCTCAGCAAATTCTCTGAGCGTCATTTCATTGACTGTGCCGATTCTGCCAAGCCCCAGGACTTCACCCTTATTTTCAACAGGATAAATATCATAAGCAACTTCTTCATAGGGATGAGCTTTTACCATAGCTGTAACTACCTTTTTTAATAGGGAATCAGGTACGATTGTTTCAATTCTAACTTCATCCACTGATTCTAAAGCACCTTGCTGTCCAATATGCGGGTTTGTATTTTCCCCTGGTAAAAACCTACCTGTTCCATCAGCAGAAAAGGAACAATGGCTATAATTACCGATATAGCCAGCGCCAGTCCTCCCAAGGACCTTTCTAATTTCCTCAGCGTGACTTAAAGGTGTAAAGACAACTAGTTTTTTTAGTTTCGTTTCGTATGTAGGAACTAGTACTTCGGTTTTTTCTAATCCCAGTGCTTCCGCTAGAAGGTCATTTACCCCGCCTTTAGCCACATCAAGATTAGTATGAGCAGCATAAACAGCTATATCATGCTTCAATAGTTTTTCAATCATCCTTCCCTGGACAGTGTCTGTTAGGACATTCTTTAGGGGACGAAAGATTGGGGGATGATGAGCAATGATTAGCTGTACATTCCTTTCAATTGCTTCATCAATCACCTCTTCTAGGACATCAAGGGCAATCATAATTTTATCTATTTTCTTATTCAACCGACCAATTTGTAAACCTATCTTATCATCTTCCATTGCAAGACCCTTAGGAGAAAACTGTTCAAATAGTTGAATAATTTCATGTCCATTCGCTTTCTTCATTATCCAATACCCCCTCTACAAGAGTAATTTTTTCTGAAACCTCTTGCTTTTTCTCTTCTGTTTCTACAGAAGGAGCAGCACTTTCAAGCTGTTCATAAATACGCTTCCAGTTCTTTATTTCAAAACTCCATTTTTTCTTAAACACACTTTCATTTCTTTGAAGAAGAAAGGGTCCCACTAAAAGGCCCGTTTCTAAATTCACATCACGATAGGGGTTTAAAGGTTCTCCCTTTTCGGCAACTAAAATCTCATAAATCTTGCTATCCTCTTCAATGATTTCTTCTGCAATCAATTCCCAATGGTTATCGATTAGCCACTTTCGAATGGCAATTGCATTTAGATTCGGCTGCAGGACAAGCCGTTTAATTGTTGAAAGCTTATCCTTTCCATTTTCTAAAATAGTGGCAATCAGACTGCCGCCCATTCCAGCTATGGTGATACAATCTACATCGCCTGGCTGAATAACCTCTAGACCATCTCCCATTCTCACTGATATCATGTCGGTAAGTCCTTCTGCCCTAACATTTTTCTCTGCAGACTGAAATGGGCCTTTTGCAACCTCCCCAGCAACCCCAAATGTTATCACACCATTCTTAACAAGATAACTTGGTAAATAAGCATGATCGGAACCAATATCAGCTAACTTTGAATCCTTTGGAACATATTTTGCTACCGTTTCTAACCGTTCGGATAATTTATCTGTATTCAATTCATTCACCACTTTTTTTTTATTACTTACAGTATAAAAAAAGTCCTTTACATTAGCAAAGGACCTTTCATTGTAACATTATTTAATATTAGCTAACCATTCAGCCATCGCGTCTGCTTCCTCTGGTTTAACCATACCGGCTGGCATAGCGCCTTTACCATTAACTATAGTTTCCTTAATCTCGTCTTGGGATAATCTGTCGCCAACCCCCTTAAGAGCAGGACCCATTCCACCTTGGTACTGATCTCCGTGACAACCTATACAAGAATTGTAAATTTCCTCAGGACCTCTTGCAACCTGTTCTGTTTCAGTTCCGCCTTCTTTTTCCTTGGCAAGCTCATCCATATCCCCGAGGCCTTTGAAAGACAATAAGAACATGAGTCCGATACCAAATACAAAGATCAGGATGTAAGGAATTACCGGATTTCGATTCATCATATAACCTCCCTTATGTACGTATAGCTGAAAATAAATAGTCTTCTACAAACAACTACTATTTTACTTTAAAAACCTTAGAAGGAAAAGCCCTAAACTTACTTTGTCACGATAATATTTATAAAAAATACAAAACTGGGTGATTTTTGAAAGAAATGTCACCCCGCTTATTCTTCCCTCCTATTCCTATTAGCAACCATTTATTCGTACAATTGAGCAGGTAATACTTTCAAAATTTAAAAATAATAATTATTTTTAGTTATTTTTGAATATAAATTTCCTACTCTCAACATCTAATGTCTCAGGAAATGAACAAAAAATACCCTTTCTTACAAAAATGAATTGTGATAAAAATCAAAAAGTTTACTTTTGGCTATTTGCAAAGTGTAAAACAATTCAGTAAAATAAATACAAATAGAGAAAGTGCTTTCATTTCCATGATTTCAAAAAAATAGTTTACCTCTGGGTTAGAAGTAAACTACTTTAAAATATTTAGAAATTTATTCTAAAAAGTCTTTTAGACGCTTACTGCGACTAGGATGTCTTAATTTACGCAAAGCCTTTGCTTCAATTTGGCGGATACGTTCACGGGTAACACCGAAAACCTTACCTACCTCTTCTAGCGTGCGTGTGCGGCCGTCATCTAAACCAAAGCGGAGACGAAGCACGTTTTCTTCACGATCCGTCAATGTATCAAGGACATCTTCTAGCTGCTCCTTTAATAATTCATAGGCAGCATGCTCCGAAGGTGAAGTAGCATCTTGGTCTTCAATGAAATCACCTAAGTGTGAGTCATCCTCTTCACCTATTGGCGTTTCAAGGGAAACAGGCTCTTGAGCAATTTTTAAAATTTCTCTAACTTTATCTGGTGTTAAGTCCATATCTTCGCCAATTTCTTCTGGTGTAGGTTCACGGCCAAGGTCTTGAAGTAATTGTCTTTGGACGCGGATAAGTTTATTTATGGTTTCAACCATATGAACAGGAATACGAATAGTCCTAGCTTGGTCAGCGATTGCTCTTGTTATAGCTTGACGTATCCACCATGTAGCATAGGTACTGAACTTAAATCCTTTTTGATAGTCAAATTTTTCAACAGCTTTAATTAATCCCATATTGCCTTCCTGGATAAGATCAAGGAATAGCATACCACGGCCAACATATCGCTTTGCAATACTAACCACAAGGCGGAGGTTGGCTTCAGCTAGTCGCCGCTTCGCTTCTTCGTCACCTTTTTCTATACGAAGTGCCAACTCTTTTTCATCATCGGCAGAAAGCAAATCAACTCGGCCTATTTCTTTTAAATACATACGAACAGGATCATTTATTTTAACTCCAGGTGGAACGCTAAGATCATTTAAATCAAACTCATCGTCATCCCCTTTTGCTAATTGCTTAGGATTAGGATCTTCGTCTTCGCTTTCACCCACTAATTCAATTCCCTGCTCAGTTAGAGATTCTAAGAAGTCATCCATCTGATCAGATTCTAAATCAAAATTTGCCATTCTTTCCGCAATATCATCATAGGCAAGGACGCCGGTTTTCTTTCCCAGTACCGTTAACTGGTCTTTTACTTGTTCAAAAGTCAATTCGTTCTCGGTCTCTTTTGAACGGGCTGATTTTTCAGCCATATGTCCCCCTCCTTCCAGAATCAAAGACATTAAAAATGGAATCTATAGCGATTTACGCAATTGAATAATTTCATTCCCAATTGCGGCAGCTTTACTAAAGTCACTTTGTCGCTCAGCTTCTTTTTGTTCCACTTCTTTTTCTTTTATCTTTAACAATTTTTGATAATTCAACACCTGTTTGATATAATCAGTTAATTCTTGATTGCTTAATTCTTCATTAATTGACATCATTTCGATGTCAGCGACTATTCTTCTAAGATTTTCATCCTGAATATAGGTTAAAAACGCACTAGAATCAGGTTTCATATGCTCTTCGTAAAAACCAATTAGATATGTTATTATTGCCTGATGTTCATCGATGTTAAACGTATTACCCTTTAATAAATCCTGGACCCTATAAGCTGTGTCCCGATTTCTTAACATATGGGCAAGTAACCGTCTTTCAGCAGTGTAATGCGCAGGCTTTAATTTCTTATCCTGTTTAACCCTAACACTAGTCTTATTTATCGGCGGTGGTTGACCATTTGACTTCCTTTTTTCTGTGAAGAATATTTGTTTCAACTGTTGCTGTAAGGCGTCAAGAGAAATGGAAAACTCAGAGGCAAGCTGCCGCAAATAATGATCTTTTTCAACAGCTTTTGTCAATTTACTTATTTCTTTAAGTATTGTTTCGATATAGGCAAGCCGATCTCCTTCTAATTGAAGATTTTTTCCTCTTCGAAAATAAAGAAATTTAAAAGCCATCCAAGTATGGCTTGCACCTATGACCTCATTACGAAACTTTTCTGGACCATTCTTTTTTATATATTCATCTGGATCAAGTCCATCAGACATCATAGCAACTTTTACGGAACAACCCACATCGATGAGCATATTTCCAGCTCGAAAGGCAGCCTCAATCCCTGCTTTGTCCGAATCAAAACAAATCGTAATCGACTCAGTATTCTGTCGTATTAGGGTAATGTGCTCTTCTGTTAAAGAAGTACCCATTGTGGCGATACCATTTTCCACACCAGATTTATCAGCAGCTATGACATCAGCAAATCCCTCAAAAAGAACAGCCTGCTGCAATTTTCGAATACTAGGTTTGGCTAGATGAAAATTATATAAAATTTTGCTTTTATTAAAGATTACTGTTTCGGGACTATTTAAATATTTGGGCTCATCGGCCCCTAATGATCTCCCCGAAAAAGCAATACAGTTTCCATTTCGGTCAAAAATCGGGAACATAATCCGATCACGGAATCGATCAAAGTAGGTTCCATCCCTTTCTCGTTTGATAATCAATCCGGCCTTTTCAATTATTTCAGGAGAAAAGTCTCTTTTCGTAAGAAATTTGTATACAAAATCCCATGAATTTAATGAATAACCAATTTGAAATTTATCAATCGATTCTCGGGTAAAGCCTCTGTTCAACAAATACTCTAAAGCATGTTGACCGTCTTTCGTATTAACCAATAAGTGATGGTAGAATTTTCGCAAAAGCTCATGCGCATCCAGCATTGACTGAACTTCCGGTGATACACTCTTACCTTTCCCGCTAGCTGAGAAGTTTACTTGTAAGTCAACATTAGCCTTTTCAGCTAATTTAACGGCTGCTTCTAGAAATGAAATTCCTTCAAGCTCCATTAAAAATGAGAAAACATTTCCTCCCGCTCCACAGCCAAAGCAATGAAAAATTTGTTTATCGGTTGAAACGGAAAACGATGGGGAGTTTTCTCCATGGAAAGGACATAATCCGAAGTAGTTTCGCCCTTGTTTTTTCAGTTGAACGTATTCGCTAATAATTTCAACAATATCAACAGACTGACGAATTTGATTAATTTTTTCTTCGGCAATCCGTTCTGCCATGAAAAACATCTCCATTTATACTTATTCTGCAAAGAAATCTAAATTCCTGCATATTTCGACAAAATTTTTGTAGTTCTTTCGTGAATTTTGTACGATCATCAGAATTAAAAATTTCAATATTTCTGTGTAACAGTAATATCCCCCTTTGCAGTATGATTCAAAATGAATAAGTCCGTCGCTTCTGTACTGGAATCAACTTCTTATGTAGAAGTACCATATGTAGTCGTATTGTTTCCATGTTTGATTAGAAGAAGCAATAAATGGAAATAGTAGAAGCAATTTCGACAATTTCCTCTTTCAACGGGCATGAATTGCGCATCGACAAATTTAGTTGAAATAGCTTTTGTATAAGTAATAATTCTACATCTCTCAGCAAATTCCTTCTTTAAGATGCTAACTTTTTTTACATACACTCACCATTTGCAAGCCTTAAGGCGCTTTTAGGAGGGTAGTTGTACTTACACATGCAAAATTTCATAAATCTGTGATTTGAATAGCCTATAAAAGACTTATGTCGAATTTTTTTCATTAGGTTCCCTTGACATCTAACAATAAATAGTTTATTCGTATACGTGCAAGTCTAAACCTAAAAGATTCATTTTTATCACAATTTTTTATTATAGTACATTCTTTTCTATATTTCCATACTTTTTTAGCCTTATATGAAAAACACATAATCTAAGATTATGTGCTAGGATCTTCTTTTATGAAAGTAATTAAGAATAACATTTGCAGTTTCTTCTACAGCTTTATTGGTAACATCAATAACTGGACAATTTATTCTATTCACTATCTTTTCAAAGAAGGTTAATTCATCACGAATTCGTTCAATATTTGCATAGCTTGCCTGATCATTTAATCCTAGTGAGAGTAACCGTTCACGCCTAATATTATTTAGTTTTTGCGGGCTGATTTTTAATCCAAAACATTTTTCAGCTGGTACTTTGTATAACTCATCTGGAGGGTCTACTTCTGGAACTAAGGGTACATTGGCAACTTTTAATCGTTTTAAAGCTAAGTATTGAGACAAAGGAGTTTTTGACGTTCTAGATACCCCAATTAGGACAATATCCGCTTTTAATATTCCCCTTGGATCTCTGCCATCATCATATTTCACAGCAAACTCAATAGCTTCTACTTTTTTAAAATAATCTTCATCAAGTTTTCTTACGAGTCCGGGTTCACATAGAGGGGTTTTCCCACTAAAAATTTGAATTTGATCCATGATTGGTCCCATTAAGTCAACAGCGTAAATTCCCGCTTCGTCCGCTTTTTCATTCATATAAACCCTCATATCAGGTTTTACAAGAGTAAATGCAATCATAGCGTGATCCATTGAAACTAGAGAAATTACTTCATCAATATGTTCCTTGTCCTCCACATAAGGGAATCGCTTCAATGTCATTCCTGATCCATTAAACTGGCTGATTGCTGCTTTTGTAACTAATTCAGCTGTTTCCCCCACTGAATCAGATACTACATATATGACTGGTGTAATCATTCTTCCTCAACAGCTCCTCTGGAAATACTTTAATATTTTTCTACATCCGGCCTAAAAATTTTATTCATCACCTAGGGCAACAAATGCCTTTGTGATATTAGTTTTTGTTATTCTGCCAATTACTTCATACCCATTTTCTGACTGTCTTACAACCGGTAGCGCATCAATTTGTTTATCGATGAGTAATTTAGCGACATCAATTAATGAGTCATCCATTTCACACATTGTTATATTAGGCATTCTAGTCATAATGATGTTTATTGGCAGTGTTGTAAGCTCCTGTTTACCGATACTGGCTCTAAGCAAATCTTTTCTTGATAAAACCCCAACTAAGAGAGCGTTTTGGTCTACAACAAATAATGTTCCCACATCCTCAAGGAACATTGTACAAATCGCATCATAAACCGAAACATTTTCCTTTACTATAACAGGGATTGAATTAAAATCTCGGACAAGTATTTTCTGGAGGTTTTCCGCTAATAGCTGAGTTCCAGATTTCCCTGTATAAAAGTAACCTACACGAGGTCTTGCGTCTAAGTATCCAGCCATTGTTAATATGGATAAATCTGGTCTTAATGTGGCTCTTGTTAGGTTTAGCTGTTCTGCAATGTTTTCCCCAGTAATCGGTCCATTATCCTTTACAATTTGAATAATAGTTTCTTGGCGTTTGGTCAGTTCTATTTTTCTCACCACCATATATAATCCAATATGTGAGGTGCGGTATAAACCGCACCATCAAAATTTTAAAAGTTAAAACATAATCTTATCCTGGATGAATGTGACTAGTTCTGCGATTGGTACTCGGGTTTGTTCCATTGTGTCTCGGTTTCTGATGGTTACCATTTTGTCTTCTTTTGAATCAAAATCAAAGGTGATACAGAATGGCGTACCAATTTCGTCATGTCTGCGGTATCTTTTTCCGATTGAACCTGCTTCGTCATAGTCAACGGAGAAATGCTTAGCTAATGTTTCATAGACTTCTCTGGCTTCTTCAGATAGTTTCTTTGACAATGGAAGAATAGCTGCCTTAAAAGGTGCCAGTGCCGGGTGGAAGTGCATTACCGTTCTTGACGTTCCATCTTCGAGCTGTTCTTCGTCATAGGCATCAATTAAAAATGCTAAGGTTACCCTGTCCGCACCTAGAGATGGCTCAATGCAATAAGGAACATATCTTTCATTTGTCTCTGGATCAATATAGTTAAAGTCTTCACCAGAGAATTGCATATGCTGCTTTAAGTCATAATCTGTCCGTGAAGCCACACCCCAAAGTTCTCCCCAGCCAAATGGGAATTTATATTCAAAATCGGTAGTCGCATTACTATAATGTGATAGTTCATCTTCTGAATGATCACGAAGTCTTAAATTTTCCTTATTCAATCCTAAAGAATGAAGCCATTGTTCTGCAAAGTTCTTCCAATAATCAAACCATTTCAAGTCCTCACCAGGTTTACAGAAAAACTCAAGCTCCATTTGTTCAAACTCACGAGTACGGAAAGTAAAGTTACCAGGCGTGATTTCATTTCGGAAGCTTTTTCCGATTTGCGCAATCCCAAACGGTAATTTCTTTCTCATCGTACGCTGAACATTTTTAAAATTAACGAAGATTCCTTGTGCTGTTTCAGGACGAAGGAAAATTTCATTCGTGCTAGATTCAGTTACCCCTTGAAAGGTTTTAAACATGAGGTTAAATTGGCGAATACCTGTAAAATCATGGCTACCGCAATCAGGGCACGCAATATTATGTTCTTTAACAAGATCTTCCATTTTATCAAATGGAAGTCCATCAACGATCATCTCGACTCCCTTTTCATCAAGAGCGTTTTCAATCAACTTATCGGCACGATGTCTCGCCTTACAGTTTTTACAATCAATCATTGGATCGTTAAAGTTACCAATGTGACCAGAAGCCTCCCAAGTTCTTGGGTTCATTAAAATGCTTGCATCCAAACCAACATTGTATGGGGATTCTTGAACAAATTTCTTCCACCAAGCTTGTTTAATATTGTTTTTAAATTCTACCCCAAGTGGACCATAATCCCATGTATTTGCCAGACCACCGTAGATTTCTGATCCAGGAAAAATAAAACCTCTATGTTTTGCGTGAGAAACGATCTGCTCCATTGATACTTTCATTTTCATTACTCCTCCTAAATAAAATAAAAAACTCTCGTCGCTATGCTTAAAATAAGCATAGGGACGAGAGTTACCCGCGGTTCCACCCTATTTGCTGCATGTTATAAGCAGCCTCTTTAATGTGTGAGTTCACACATGATATGCTCAAGAACGCCTTCCTTAGGTCCCTATACCCTAGCTCACACCATCCTAGGTTCGCTTTTATAAAGATTGCTAAGTACTCTTTTCCATCATTGCAACTATTTATTATTAAGACACATGATATCGAAATCCGAAATAAATGTCAATAAGTACTAGAATTGATTTCGGAATTTTTCCATTGACAGAAGAAATTTCTTTGATTTTAGATAAAGACCAGAATATTCTTCATAGTACGCAGAAATAATTTTTTTCAATTCATCCTTTGTTTCCTGCTTAACTGAGATGTTCCCCAATCTTGATAAATCAATAAAATAAAATTGCCGTAATAATTTTACAGATGATGGCGATAATTTATAATGGTACGGATCTTTATCTAAGCAGCGATGACAGATAAAGCCGCCTTCACGAATGGAAAAAGAAAAAAGTCCGTCTGTGCTGCCGCAAACGGAACATTGATTAAGAGTTGGATATAATCCCAATAATTCAAGCATTTTCATCTCGTAGATATTCATCAGAATATCTGAATCATACCCTTCATTCATATAATTAAGTGTCTGAAACAGCAGTTCGAAATGAAATGGGTTTGGTTTCTTATCCTCCGTACACTTATCTGTTAATTCGACAATATAACTAGCATAGGCAGTTAAGAATATATCTTCCCCGATACTCCGAAAGCTAGTAATCATTTCTCCCTGTTGAACGGTCCCTAATCCAGTCCCTCTTTGGACTAGAAAGTATCCGTGCGTAAATAGCTGGGTAATTGAGGAAAGACGGCTGTTTGGCTTTTTGGCACCTCTTGCCATAATACCAATCTTTCCCCATTCCCTTGTATATAGTGTAATAATTTTATTGGTTTCACCATAATCTGTAGTTCTAATGACGATGCCTTCACACTTTTGGAGCATATATGTCACCATCCCGATACATTAGACAAACTTATGAAACGGGAAAATCCATTTGCGCTAGATCTTCATTCTGATTTCCGGGTATTTCTTGGTTTTCCTTCTCAAGCTCTTTAAAGAGAAGATATGTGTCAATATTACCTGTCTGTAGGAATACTTTCCACGTAAAATCCATCATCGAAAACCCCACCTTTCATGATTTAGACTAGCCTTTTAAAAAATCCCAAACCTTACAATTATCATAGCCTGCCTACGCAAAAATCATAAGACGAAAATTTTGTTAATGTTGTCCATGCATAATTTTATATAATAGTTAATATTTTAGTTAGGGTTTAGATAGTTCGTATTAATATTCATCTTCGTTAAAGCCATAATCGCGAAGCTGGGACATTTTATTACGCCAATCTTTTTGAACTTTAACCCAAAGCTCCAAGAAAACTTTTGACCCTAAAAGATTTTCAATATCGACTCGGGCACGTTTCCCTATTTCCTTAAGCATACTTCCTTGTTTCCCAATTATGATGCCCTTTTGAGAATCTCTCTCGACAATAACAGTAGCCATAACATGAATAATATCCTTCCCTCCATGTTGTCGTTCCATCTTATCTAGAACAACAGCAAGGGAATGAGGAATTTCTTCACGTGTTAAGTGCAGCGCTTTCTCTCGGATTAATTCCGTGATAATAAATCTTTCTGGGTGATCGGTAACCTGATCTGCCGGATAATACTGCGGTCCTTCAGGTAAATAAACCTTAATTTGTTCTAATAAACGTTCCACATTATTTCCTTCAAGTGCTGAAATAGGAACAATTTCTTTAAAAGGATACTTTTCTTTATATGATTCGATTAGTGGCAACAATTCATCTGGGTGTATCTGATCGATTTTATTTATAACAAGGAAGATTGGTGTGTTGATGGTTTCGAACTTTTCAAGAATAAATTCTTCCCCCCGGCCAAACCCTTCCTCAGCATTTACCATAAATAGGATTAAATCAACTTCTTTTAATGTGTTTTGTGCAACCTTCATCATAAAATCGCCAAGTTTATGTTTTGGCTTATGAATCCCTGGTGTGTCAATAAAGACCATTTGCGTATCATCTAAGGTAAGTACACCCTGAATTTTGTTTCGAGTTGTCTGTGGTTTATCACTCATAATAGCAATTTTCTGACCAATAACCCGGTTTAGAAATGTTGACTTCCCAACATTTGGACGTCCAATAATTGAAATAAATCCTGATTTATAACCTTGTGTTTTATTACTAAGCATGTAAATCCTCCGGAGAAAAGGCACCTGGAAGTAACTCGGCTACAGTAAGTTCTAAAATATCACCTTTTAAGTTGGTAAGTACAACCTTCATGTCACTTGGGCAAAGTTCCGAAATTACCTGTCGACATGCCCCACATGGCGAGCATGGTCGATCTGTGTCAGCGACAACTGCAAGCATTTTAAAGTCTCGATCACCTTCAGAATAGGCTTTAAATAATGCAGTACGTTCAGCGCAATTGCACATGCTATAAGCGGCATTTTCAATATTGCATCCATGATATACTTTTCCATCTGTTGTTAAAAGTGCAGCTCCTACCTGAAAATTAGAGTAAGGAACATAGGCTTTTTCTCTTGCTTTCTTTGATTCTTCAATTAATTTCTCGGTGTTCAAAGTTCAATCTTCCCTTCGGAGCAGTAATTATCTGCCACTTACTTTATTTTACCCTAAAAATGTCACAAAATCATCACTTGTTGCGAAAAAGTAATATAAAAATTTGAATTTTCATAAAAATCAGCTAATTTACCCATAGCAGGTTAGAGCTGTTACGTTATTGTACCGAATTCGTAATTCCATTTCAAATAACATCAGAATAACCATCTAATAAAATAGGGTAAAAAGATTATAATCCCAATTACAACCACAATAACAGCATAAATAAAAACCGCTCCGGCAGCTAAATCTTTTGCTTGTTTTGCAAGCGGGTGGTACTCCACTGTAATTAAATCAACAACACGCTCAATCGCACTATTCATCAATTCTAAGGAGAAAATTCCACCTATTGCTACAATGACAAATAACCATTCCCATTTATTGATTGAAAAGAAGATTGAACACCCAATTACAATTATCGAAACCAATAAATGGATGCGCATATTTCTTTCTGTCTGAAGAGCTGTCTTTATCCCAGTAAAGGCAAAATGAAATGACTTCCATATAGTAAACTGTTTATCTTGTAAGTCCATAGTCGTCTAAAATTTCCCTTTGTCTCGAAAACATTTTTTCTTCCTCTGCCTTTTCCATGTGATCATACCCCAGGAGATGGAGGAAACCATGTACAGATAAAAAGCCTAGTTCGCGAATAAAAGAATGCCCATATTCCTTTGCTTGTTCTTCTGCCTTTGGTATAGAAATGATGATATCACCCAAGACACGAGGGAGCTCTGCCCCTTTCAATTGAATTTCTCCCTCACCAAGCTCTTCCATAGCGAAGGAAATAACATCCGTGGGAGCATCTTTCTCTCTGAATTCCCGATTAATTTCGTGTATTCTTTCATTGGATACAAATGTAACTGAAACCTCACTATTATCTTCAACATTTTCTTTAGCAGCTGCAAAATTTAGCAGTTTTTCAATTTGTTCCAGTTGCTCGTCAGACAGTTGATTTGTTTCGTCCACTAAATCAATCATCAATTTGTTCATACTTGGACCACCTTCTTCGTCATTTCTGGATATTCAATTCTCGAGTGGAAAATTCCCTTTAACGTTTCACAAAAAGAGTGCGACACTGTTTCTAATTCTTTTAATGTTAAATCACATTCATTTAATTGCCCATCCTGCAGCCGATCTGAAACAATCTTCTTAACAAGTGATTCAATTGTTTCAGGGGTAGGCTGGTTAAGTGATCTAACTGCAGCCTCAACGCTGTCAGCAATACCAACAATAGCTGATTCTTTCGTTTGTGCTTTTGGACCAGGGTACCGGTATTCCTCTTCCTTTACATCGTCTCCGCATCCTACAGCCTTATGGTAAAAGAATTTTAATAAAGTAGTCCCATGATGCTGTTCAGCTATATGAATGATTTCCCTTGGCATGTTGTATTTTTTTAATATTGCTACCCCATCTGTAACATGTGAAATAATGATATTTGCACTTTTATCAGGCGGCAGCCGGTCATGTGGGTTTTCCCGGTGCATCTGGTTTTCTATGAAAAAGTTTGGACGTTTTGTTTTCCCAATATCATGGTAATAACAGCCCACCCTTGCAAGCAGTCCATTTGCTCCAATGGCTTCACAGGCTGCGTCCGCTAAATTAGCAACCATAACACTATGGTGATAGGTCCCAGGTGCTTCCATTAAGATTTTCCTCAGAAGTGGATGATTAGGGTTTGAAAGCTCAATTAACTTCATTGTAGAGAGAATTCCGAAGCTGGTTTCAAGTAATGGTAATAATCCCATTGTCAAAACAGCGGAACCGATACCTGAAAAAATGGCTGTTAAAATATAATACCCATATTCCAACCCTGAGAATTGTCCATTAGGTAAAAACATAAGTGCCCAAATGGTAAAAAGATTTACTGCTGCTGCAAAGGAACCTGCTTGCAAAATTTTGGAGCGCTGATTTTGATCACTTAAGAAGAGCAAAGCTGCAAGAGAGCTAAACAAAATATAGATTCCCACAGAAAAATTAAGTGTTCCCGACACCCCTTCATTAAATAAAAGACTGCCAAAAATAGAAAAGATAATCGATGATAGAATCGCAAGCTTTTCATCAATCAATATCTTAATTAACATCCCGCCCATAGCTGCAGGGAATAAATATCCAATCCCTGAATAGTTGAAAATTTGAAGCATGCTGACAATTTTCAAAACAAAAAACGTCAGGATAAAAATAATCCCAAACAAGAGAAGGTTGGTATGTCTCTTTTCTGGCTGCTCCTTCAATTGATAGAAATAGTAATAAAGTGACGAAAGAATAATTGAAAGTAAGATAGTTAAACCAATGAAAGGTTTATATGACTGCTTGTTGTCCAACAATCCTACTAGTTCTAGTTGTCGAAATTCTTCCTGACGGATTAATTTACCCTCTTCAATAATAATTTGTCCCTGCAGGATTCTCACAGGCTCAATAGACTCTGCAGTCTGTTTACGCAGCT
This sequence comes from Neobacillus niacini, assembly GCF_023715415.1. Classification (GTDB taxonomy): domain Bacteria; phylum Bacillota; class Bacilli; order Bacillales; family Cytobacillaceae; genus Neobacillus; species Neobacillus niacini_C. Next base: position 381,652 of record NZ_JAMBOB010000005.1, on the reverse strand, counting down.
CTTCGGTAGCCTCTGGATCATAAAACTCATTTTGAATAACTGCATATCTGCCTAATTCTATGGCCGCATTCTTTAAGTCACTGTTCAAAGTCGTAAATTTTAATTCTTCTTCTAGACTTTTTTTGGCATTTTCTACATCATCTGCTGAAATCCGCTTATTCATTACATTATTAATGGCTGTTACCGTCAAGTCTTTTGCAATCGCTAATTCATCATCACCAGCTTGTACCAATGCGGTAAAAACACGGTCTGATAAATCCTTGATTACTCGATCTGTTAATTTTTCTTTTAGCATGATTACTTTTTCGTCAACAGTTGGCTGCAGTCCATCTAGCGGATTTTCATCAGTCACAATCTGTTTTTTCATTTCATCCTTTATTTCTTTATTAACTTCCTTAGCTGAATCAAAAATGGATGAAATCAAATCTACTTGGTTGGACGAATATTCTTTTTTTAATGTATAGACGTCTTGAACTTGGTCTAATGCCTCTTGACGTTTTTTTTCTGTACTCATTTTATCCTCTACCGTTGCAGGGGATCGAATTGTTTTCTCAGCTACAGTTAATAGACTTATATCAAGTTTTTCAGGCTTTACATTTCCATACATAGAGGTAAAGAAAATGACTCCTAAAATAACAAACACTAATACTCTAAAGAAGGTATAATCCAAAAGCTTTTTTATCTTAATTAAGTATTGCTGTATTTTTTTCAACGAACTCCCCCCAAAAGCACTAGAAATAACCGTAGTCAAGTATGTAAACACGCTTTATGTAAAATGATAACAGTTTTTTCCTTAAGTTTCACCCTCTAATAAAAGATGGGCCATTTTTACAAGCCAATTATTATGATTATATGGCAAAAGGGATAAACCATATACGGTTTATCCCTTTATCCTTGCCTTTAGCTTTGCAGCGGCTTCTTTTCGTATGCCTCGACAATCCTGCCGACAAGTGGGTGACGAACAACATCGCTTTGTTCTAAGAAAACAAAAGAAATCCCCTTTACACCCAGCAAAATCTTTTCTGCATCTATTAGTCCTGACTTTGCACCTTTAGGTAAATCGATTTGCGTTTGGTCACCAGTTATAACCATTTTCGAACCGAAACCAAGCCTTGTTAGGAACATCTTCATTTGGGCATGAGTGGTATTTTGGGCCTCATCTAAAATTACGAAGGCATCATCTAATGTCCGTCCCCTCATGTAGGCTAATGGCGCAATCTCAATCGTTCCACGTTCAATTAACCTTTGAGTATGTTCGGCACCCAAAACGTCATTTAATGCATCATAGAGAGGGCGTAAATACGGATCGACCTTTTCTTTTAAATCCCCAGGTAAAAATCCAAGACTCTCGCCAGCTTCTACAGCAGGTCTCGTTAAAATAATCTTGTTTACCTGTCCATTTTTCAAGGCATTTACTGCCATTACCACGGCTAAATATGTTTTACCTGTACCCGCTGGTCCAATTCCAAATACAAGGTCATTCTGTCTAATAGCCATAATATATTGTCTTTGCCCAAGCGTTTTAATTCGAATACTTTTTCCTTTTACATTCTTTGCAATTTCCTCATCATAAAGATTGTCAAAGTAATCGAGGGTACCTTTTTGAGCCATTTGAATCGCTGACAGCACATCCCTTTGGCTTATGGTTACACCCTTTCTAATGACAAAAATAAGTTTATCAAGAATTTGACTGGCCAGAATTACTCTTTCTTCATCACCAGAAAGGCTGACAGATTCACCCCGTGTAACTATAGATACTTTGAGTTCATCTTCAATTATTTTTAAATTTGCATCCGCATTGCCAATAAGGGCAATAGCTTCTGTTGGATTTTCTAGTTGTACATTTATTGTTTTTAGATTTATCGTCATTCAGGAGTCTCCTTGGGTATTGGTTGTCCAACCGCAATATTTTCGATAATCTTAAAGTGGATATCTAGGATAACTTTACCATCTTTCAACTCTTTGTGTAAAATTTTTTCATCTTTTATTATAGCTTCTTCATCCAATCCACTTTTTATTTTATTTTTCGCTAATTCAAGTGCATTTTTTTCGGCTTCTTTATCCGTATACGTGCGGGTTGTCTCTTCACGTGCTCTCAATGTTTCATTTCCAATCGAAATAGGCAGCTCCCATTTTAAGAGATTGATTTTCTTCACATTCTTTTCCGCTTCGTATTCCTGAAAATCTGGTTCGCCAAATCCCCATATAGGAATTTCTAGATTACCCAAGATTAAAGAAAATTTTTGTTTTTCCTGACCGTTGAATACAAAGAATTTCGTTTTTAAAGGTAATTCAACATGGCTCCTGTACCACGTTTCCCCCCAAACCTCTCCAATGGCCGCAACTTGCTGTGTTTGACCTTCCTTTCCGATAACACCGGATACTAACAATTGCCCAGCTTCGACATGGTCATGGATATCAACCATTTTTTGTCCTGTTTCAACATACATAGAATCAATAACTGCCTTCTTTTTTGCAACTAAATTCCTTGGTGCAAGTTGTTCCGGCTTCTCAGGTTCTTTCTTCTCGACCACTTGTAGATGATAGGTTGTCCCCTTTAATTCCACACCTACCCATGTAAGGTTACCAACATTATTAGTCAATTTCCTTTGTATTCCTTCTACGTTATCCACAAAAAATTGCACTTTACCAATTTTCACACCCATCTTGTCCAATTCTTTGCGAATCTGATACTCCGTTGCAGGTTTAGCTCCCTTTATTTCAATCCCCCAAATGACATTAGATAAAACCAAAATAATCATGAGGAAAAGAATGGCTCCACCAATAAACCCACTATTTTTCAATAGTCGTTTAAATAAAAAAGGCATCCCAGCCCTCCTTAAAAAGGTAATGGAGCATTCTTTTTCTCTTGCAAAATGTCTAATTTTTAAAGCATCACTGAGACTCATTGTGAAAGTAATGGTTTCAGTGCCATGTCGTTTTACATTCCAAATCATTAGTCCGTTTCTAGTAAGAACATTTAAAAATCTTTCTATTCCTCTTCCCGATACTTTTACAGTTACTTTGCCAGAAAAAAATTCGATCCATTGGTTTTTCATTTTGCTCCTCCTGGATTTTCATTTATATAAATGACCTGATCGATTTTCCCTTCAAGTAAAATCTCTTCAGGCAATATGGTTTTAATCACGAAAGAATTCCCTTTTATTTGCAATTGACCCTGCTTTAACAACAGACGCAATTCTTTATCAGTAAAAGTAATCAACCCTCTATGATTCTCAATGTATATATGGATTTGCCCAATCATTGTAATCCGGGGTAAATCCATCATGACATCTTGAGGAAGATCCATTTTTTGTGCCATCCAGTTCCGGACACGCAGGCCCCATTTTTTTGCCATAAAAAAAGAACCCCCTTTCATCTCATAATATGAAATGAAAGGGGGTTCTAGCACATCTTTTTCGATTGATAAAATGGCTTTTAAAATAATTTATTTAGCCTTTTCTCGGATAGTACGGCTTTTTCGCTCGTGGTTCACCTAGTATCTCAGCCCAAATTATCCCATTAATAATTGTTTTTTCATCTGGTTTTTCAAATGGAGTCTCGTCAGATTCCACTTTCATTCTGGCAGCAGCTTCTCTAGTCTTCAACTGATTTACTTGGGTTTTCGAGTTGACTGGATTCTGCTTCATCTCTTGATACTTTTCCTCCATACTTTGCAAATTCGTTTCCTTCTTTGCTGGCAGGCCTGTAGAGATTTGTCCTTTGTTTCTTGGAATGCCCATCATTTGTTGTTCAACCTTTGTTCGGAAATCTGCAAAACCTTTTGTAGGAAGAGATTTTGTTTTTCCTTGATTATTATTACCCTTTGCTTTACCAAAGATTGATGAGAGAATTCCAGCAATAATTAAAAATAGTATGGTTTCCATTTCCACCCTCCTTACTTAGGAAAAATTGGTGGTTTATTTGTCGTCCTTTTTATCACCAGTCATCTTGCCGATAGATCCGCGCATATCTGTATCAGCAGAAATATTTTTATAATTCATATACTCCATGACACTAATATTACCAGATTTCAATGCTTCTGCCATAGCCAGAGGTACCTCTGCCTCAGCCTCTACAACCTTAGCTCTCATTTCTTCTACTTTCGCCTTCATTTCCTGCTCTGTAGCGACAGCCATCGCACGGCGCTCTTCTGCTTTTGCTTGAGCAATCTTCTTATCGGCTTCTGCCTGCTCCGTTTGCAGCTCAGCACCGATGTTTCTTCCTAAATCAACATCAGCAATATCAATCGAAAGAATTTCAAAAGCGGTACCAGAATCTAATCCTTTAGCTAGTACTGTTTGTGAAATCAGTTCCGGACTCTCGAGTACTTTACTATGGTCAAGTGAGGAACCAATCGTCGAAATGACCCCTTCGCCAACACGTGCTACAACAGTATCTTCACCGGCACCACCGACAAGTCGGTCGATATTAGCACGTACGGTAATTCTCGCTTTTGCTTTAACCTCGATTCCGTTCATGGCAACACCTGCGATGAATGGAGTTTCGATAACTTTTGGATTTACACTCATCTGCACAGCTTCTAAGACATCACGCCCCGCAAGGTCAATTGCGGCACAACGTTCGAATGATAACTCAATGTTTGCACGATGTGCAGCGATTAACGCATTCACGACTCTATCTACATTCCCGCCTGCCAGGTAGTGACTTTCGAGCTGATTTGTTGTAACGTTTAACCCTGCCTTATGTGCTTTAATAAGCGGATTGACAACTCTGCTCGGTGTAACCCGTCTAAGTCTCATCCCCACTAATGTAAAGATACTTATTCGAACTCCTGCAGCAAGAGCAGAAACCCAAAGCATTACTGGAACAAATGATAATAAGATTCCTAGAAAAATTAGTGCCACAACGATAATACCAATCATAAATAAACTTCCACTTGTTAATTCCACAGCGTTTACCTCCTAGTTAGTCATTCATTATATTTTTCTGACTACAACACGTACCCCTTCGACCTTTACTACGGTGATTTTTGAATTTTGATCAATAAAATCACCTTCAGTTACAACATCAATTCTTTCATTATTAATAACTGCTGTTCCGGATGGCCGTAATACTGTCAATGCGATTCCTTCTTTTCCTATTAGTTCTGTGCGATTCACATTCGACACATACCCATCCTCTTTTTTTGCCGAATCAAATAGTATCATTCGATTAAATAAGACCATTTTTTTGCCTAAGACCTTGATCATAAAAAATAGGACAACAATCGAAATACAAATAGCGATGAAAATGGATATTCCCATATTCAAAGGATTTTCTCCTGCGATAAAGAGACTTGCGATTAATGCTGCCAATCCTAAAGTTCCTGAAATGGCCCCTGGAAGAAAAAATTCTAAGAAAATTAGCATGATTCCTACAGCGAATAACATAATGGTTCCGAAACCAGCAAGACCAGCTTGAAAATGTCCATAAAAGAAAAGAAGCAATGCAAATAAACCTATAAATCCTGATATTCCAAACTTTGACGAAAACAACTCATAGACAATAGCTGTCCCTGCAATCGTTAATAGCAGTGTTACAACGACTGGGTTTGTTAAAAACTCAACCATCTTTATCCTCCCTTCATGTCGACATTATGTATACGTTTAAACTCCAAATAAGTTTCAATTTTCCCAAAATGAAAAGCCGCAAGCTTTACGCTTGCGGCCTTGGTTGTCAGAATAATTATGAAAGGTGTTGTTGTACGTATTTATTTACAAGTGACCCGTCTGCTTTACCCTTTACTTTAGGCATAATCGCAGCCATCACTTTTCCCATATCCGCTTTTGATTTTGCACCGACTTCAGAGACTGTTTCTTTAACAATTTCTGACAACTCTTCTTCGGAAAGCTGCTTCGGTAAGTACAGTTCGACGATAGCCAATTCTGCACGCAATTTATCAACAAGGTCTTGACGACCTGCTTTATCAAATTCATGGAGGGATTCTTTGCGTTGCTTCACTTCGCGAGAAAGGATAGTTAACTCAGTTTCTTCGGAGAGCTCTTTTGTTCCAAGCTTAATCGCTTCATTTTGCAATGAAGCTTTTACCATCCGAATCGTTATGAGTTTGTCTTTTTCCTTATTTTTCATCGCTTGTTTCATGTCACTATTTAAACGCTCGAGAAGACTCATTAATTACACCCTCTCTTAGAACTTACGTTTTCTTGCTGCTTCAGACTTTTTCTTACGCTTTACACTTGGCTTTTCGTAGAATTCGCGCTTTCTTGCCTCTTGCAAAGTACCAGTTTTTGATACTGTACGTTTGAAGCGACGAAGAGCATCTTCAAGCGATTCGTTTTTCTTAACGACGGTTTTAGACATTCTCTTTCCCTCCCTCCGAAACACAACACACTTACATTCAATCCATGTACCTTGCAATTATAATATATCCTAGAAATTAGGTCAACTGTATTTCTAGAGTTGAATAGAGCTTTTGATATTTTTATTCATAAATCCACAATTTATTGAACAACCTGTCAGAAATCTGGCATGTCCCCTTCCCTCAGGCATACAATGAAGGTAGGGGGTGAAGACATGCTATACATAGTATTATTTATATTATTTATCTTATTATTTATATTTGGAATGACCATTATTAGGTTTGGATTATTTAATTTGTCGGGGAATAAATTAAAAGGATGGCTGACCAAACTAACTAGTACACCACTAAAAGGTATGGTGACAGGAACCTTTGTTACTGCCTTATTACAGAGCAGTTCAGCAGTTATGGTCATCACGATTGGACTAATTTCAGCGAAAATTATGACCTTTCCTCAATCAATCGGAATTATTTTGGGTACAAATATCGGAACAACCTTTAAGACAGAGCTAATTACCTTCAATCTTGATAAAATTCTAGTGCCACTTGCTATTATTGGAGCCTTACTTACCTTTTTTAAATCTATAAAGATTAGAAGCATTGGTATGGTCACCTTTGGTATCGCCTCAGTTTTTACATCAATGAAAGGTTTTGAGCTTTTGGCTCGCCCATTAACTGAACTCCCTTTTATCAATAATTTTATCCTCTCCATTAATGACAATATCATTTTAAGCATTTTAACTGGCGCAGTTATAACTGCCATTATTCAATCTAGTACAGCTATGACCGGAATTACCATGGGGTTTTTAACGGCAGGTTTGCTTCATCTTGATGCAGGAATTGCGATTGTGTTTGGGGCCAATATCGGGACATGTATTACGGCAATGATTGCTTCGATTGGAGGCGGGAAAGAATCAAGATTGGCTGCCTTTGCACACGTTTGGCTCAATGTAGCAGGCGTTTTACTCTTTACTCCCTTTATCCCAGCTTTGTCCGAAAATGCTCATTTGTTAGCGGATGAAAAAATGATTCAGCTAGCACATATTAGTGTTATATTTAACATCGTTTCATCCATCATGGTCCTGCCTTTTGCAACAAAATTTGGTGAAATGATCCTGAAGGTTCATGGCGGAAAAACAAAATAAAGCACAAAAAGACGGCTGTTGCCGTCTTTTTTAGTAATCGGAAGTAACAGTTAATCCTTGAAGTATAGCGACTCCTGCACTTGCGCCAATTCTCGTTGCTCCCGCTTGAATCATTTTTTCGGTATCTGCTGTATTACGAACCCCTCCCGAGGCTTTAACTCCAATATTCGGTCCAACACTTTCTCTCATTAGCTTAATATCTTCAACTGTTGCACCACCTGTTGAGAACCCAGTCGATGTTTTAACAAAGTCTGTTCCTGCCTTTACAGCAAGCTGACAGGCACGAACTTTTTCTTCATTGGTTAGCAAGCTAGTTTCAATGATTACCTTCGTTAATGCTTTGCCCTTTGCAGCTTCAACAACCGCACGAATATCCTTTTCCACTAACTCATCATTTTTATCCTTCAAGGCACCAATATTGATGACCATGTCAACCTCATCTGCACCATTCTCTATTGCATTTTTTGTCTCAAATGCCTTGGTTTCCGGGGTTGTCGCACCAAGTGGAAACCCAATAACAGTACAAACCTTAACGTCACTTCCACTTAATAAATCGCTCGCAGTGCTAACCCAAGTGGGATTTACACAAACGGAAAAAAATTTGTGCTCTTTCGCTTCTTGGCAAAGGGTCTCAATTTGTTGACTTGTTGCGTCCGCTTTTAACAATGTGTGGTCAATCATTGAAGCAACATTGGTAGTAGCCATTTTCTTAGCCCCTTTTCTAACTATATTTTAAAGAAGGTTGATACTACTATTAGAATACCCAAACCAATATAAAAAAAAGGACCAAATAGGTCCTTAAATGGCAGCTTCTTCTTTTGTAAATACTTCATATATTACTGGTTCATCCTCAACAATTGTGACAAATTGCCCTTCATTGTATGGATACCCAGCTTTTGAAATTTTTACTTTGACAAGCTTCCCAATCATTTCTTCTGTTGCAGGGAATACCACCTTCAAATAATTATCTGTGTACCCTACATACATGCCTTCATTGAATTCTTCTTCTGGTATTACTTCTAATACATCATTTTCAAATTGTGATGCATATTCCTTAGCTAATTGATCAGAAAGAGCAATTAAGCGGTGTACACGCTCGTTTTTAACCTCTTCGTCCACTTGATCTTCCATTCTAGCAGCGGGTGTTCCTGTACGCTTAGAATATGGGAAGACATGTAGTTCAGAAAATTTATGTTCATTAATAAAGTTATATGTTTCTATAAATTCTTCTTCAGTTTCACCTGGAAAACCAACAATGACGTCAGATGTAACAGCTAGACCAGGGAGCACTTCCTTTAGACGGTCTAATCGTTCGCCAAAGAATTCCATCGTATATTTACGACGCATTCTTTTTAATACTGTATTTGAACCTGATTGAATCGGGATATGCAAATGACGAACAATAATATTTGAGTGTTTAATTACTTCAATTACTTCATCCGTAATTTGACTTGCTTCAATAGAAGAAATTCGGAGACGTGCAAGCCCCTTTACCTGAGCTTCTAAATCACGTAGCAGCAAGGCTAGGTTGTAATCCTTCATGTCCTCGCCATATCCACCTGTATGAATCCCAGTTAATACAATTTCTTTGTAACCTGCATCCACAAGCTGCTGTGCCTGACGAATGACTTCCTTTGGATCACGCGATCTCATTAACCCACGTGCCCACGGGATAATACAAAAAGTACAGAAATTGTTACAACCTTCTTGAATTTTCAATGAAGCACGTGTGCGATCAGTAAATGCGGGAACATCAAGCTCTTCATAGACACGATTTTTCATGATATTACCGACACCATTTATTGGCTGGCGTTCAGTCTTATACTGTTCAATATATTCAAGCATTTTTACTCGATCCTGGGTTCCAACTACGATATCAACACCAGGTATTGCCATAATTTCAGCAGGTGATGTTTGCGCATAACATCCTGTCACACAAATTACTGCATCAGGATTTTTGCGGACCGCACGACGAATTACTTGGCGGCTTTTCTTATCTCCTGTATTTGTTACCGTACACGTATTGATTATATATACATCAGAGATTGATTCAAAATCAACTCGATCGTAGCCTTCTTGCTTGAACAATTGCCAGATAGCTTCAGTCTCATAATGATTCACTTTACATCCAAGTGTATGAAAAGCGACTGTTGGCATTGTATTCATCTCCTCATTAATTCAAAATGGTAGGAAATCGCCGCTAAAGCATACAGTGGCGCAGTTTCCGTTCTTAATATTCGCGGACCTAAGCCGCAAAGGGCAAAATTATTTTCCTGTAAAACGTTAACCTCTTCTTCAGCTAGTCCACCCTCAGGACCAAATACCAAAAGCAGCGATTCCCCTGGTTTCATTTTTTGTAATGTTGCTGAAAAAACAGATGTTTCACCACTTCTGCTCTCCTCTTCAAAGGCAACTAATTTATAATGAAAACTTTTGCTTTTCTCTATCAAAGCTTTAAAATTCATTGGGCTGCTAATTTCAGGGACAACTCCTCGATGGGATTGCTCCGCAGCTTCTTTGGCAATTTTTTGCCATCTCTCTACTTTTTTACCGGCTTTTTTTTCATCCCATTTTACGACGGAACGACGGGCAGCAAAAGGAATAAATTCATGGGCACCAAGTTCTGTACCTTTTTGAATAATCCATTCAAGTTTGTCCCCTTTTGGAAGTCCGCTGGCAATCGTAATTGAAATAGGAAGCTCTGACTTCTCATCTTTCCATTGTACAACGTCTGCAACGACTTGTTCATCGGTAATTTTTGCAATTTCACAAACTGCACTATTCCCTTTTGAATCAACACAAATAATTTTGTCCCCGATTTCCATACGCATAACCTTACTAATATGGTGGCGGTCATCACCATCAATCACAAAACTATTTTCATTTGCATGTTGTTTAACAAAGTAGCGTTGCACACGATGCACCCCTCTAAAACATTTTACTCTTTATTTTACTGCAACAATTGTTTCATTAAAAGCGTGAAATAGAAAAAAGGGGCATTATCCCCTTTTTTAAGCATTATACCCTTTTAGCAATAATAGCAACCCAATCCTCCATTAAGATAGTTTCGGTGATTTCAAAACCGGAATGAATGAGTCCTTCTTTAACTTGATCTTTCTTTTGCTGAATAATTCCTGAGGCAATAAAAGTCCCGCCAGGTTTAACAACACGTGCTACATCATCTGTAAATCGTAGAATAACTTCGGCTAAAATATTGGCAACAACTACGTCAGCACAATTCTCTTCTACGCCATCTAATAGATTATTTTGCGAAGTGGTTACTTTTTCACTAACTTTATTCAGCTTTATGTTGAGCCGGGCTGAAGTTACCGCAACTTCATCTAAATCAAAAGCACGGACATCTTCTGCTCCTAACATGGCAGCAGCAATACTGAGGACACCAGAGCCAGTCCCAACATCAATTACCCTATCACCCGGTCTAACAGTTCTTTCTAAGGCTTGGATACACATGACCGTAGTGGGATGCGTTCCAGTCCCAAAAGCCATCCCAGGATCCAGTTCAATAATTAATTCATCACTGCTGACTGGCGTGTATATCTCCCAGGTAGGAACAATCGTAAACTTCTCTGAAATTTTAACAGGATGATAATATTTCTTCCATGCTGTAGCCCATTCTTCTTCATTCACTTCACTAATGGTTACTTTATTTATCCCGATATCAATATTGTGAATAATCAGGTTGTTAATGGATTCTTTAATAGCATCCACAGTCTCACCTAAAAAGCTGTTTACTGGTAGGTATGCTTTGACGATAACACCTTCTTCAGGGTAATCATCTGGATTGAGTTGGTAGATTTCCCCGAACTGATCTTGCCTTTCCTTTGTTAGTTCAAAAGGATCTTCAATAACTACACCACTGGCACCTGCCTCGTGTAAAATATGTGATATTGGTTCAATCGCTTCGTTTGTAGTGTGAATACTAAATTCAGACCACTTCATTCTACCAACTCCAATCCTTACTCGCCTTTAAAGGCTCGTTTTACTTTTGAGAAAAAACCTTCTTCATGTTCACCAATTGGTGAATTTCCACTTAGTTCAGCAAATTCACGAAGAAGCTGCTTTTGTTTATCCGTTAACTTAGTCGGTGTAATAATACGGACGATTATGTGCTGATCCCCGGTACCATATCCACGTACATTCGGAATTCCCTTCCCTTTGAGTCGGAATTTAGTTCCTGTCTGTGTACCAGATGGGACCTTTACTTTTACTTTGCCATGCAAGGTTGGGACTTCGATTTCGTCGCCGAGCGATGCTTGAACAAATGTGATAGGCATTTCACAATAAACATCGTCGCCATCTCTTTCAAAAAACTCATGCTCTCTTACGTGGAAAACAATATAAAGATCACCAGATGGACCTCCGTTTACACCGGCCTCACCTTGTCCAGAAATTCTTAACTGTTGTCCATCGTCAATCCCAGCAGGAATTTTCACATGAATTTTTTTGCGTTTTTTCACTTTACCACTACCGCCACAGGTTGCACATTTATGCTTAATTTCTTTTCCTGTGCCATTACAATGGTTACAAATACGACGATTAACCACTCTGCCAAACGGCGTATTTTGTTCAATATTTAACTGTCCTGTTCCATGACAGTGTTGACATGTTTCAGGCTTTGTACCCTTTTTAGCACCAGATCCGCTGCATGTACCGCATGTTTCTTCACGAGGAATTTCAATATCTGTTTCTTTACCAAATGCTGCTTCCTCAAACGTAATTGTCATCGTATACTGTAAGTCAGCACCTTGTCTTGGGGCATTAGGATCGCGTCTGCGTGATCCGCCGCCCCCGCCAAAGAAAGTATTGAAGATATCCTCAAATCCTCCAAAACCGCCGCCAAAATCAGCGCCGCCTCCAAAGCCTTGATTTGGATCTGTATGACCGAATTGATCATAGTGTGCCTTCTTTTGATCATCGCTTAGTACCTCATAAGCTTCAGCGATTTCTTTAAATTTATCTGCAGCATCTGGCTCTTTGTTAATATCTGGATGATATTGTTTAGAGAGCTTTCGATATGCTTTTTTTATCTCATCCTTAGAAGCGCTCTTACTAACACCAAGCACCTCATAGTAATCTCGTTTACTCATGATTACCACTCCCGAATCTTTCACATAAAGATTATTCTAACATCTATTTAAAGATGAATGCAATAAAATATCTTTAATAAAGAAAAAGCCAAAGCCGATGCTGACTTTGACTTTTTCATAAGCTAGAAAGAAATTTTTATTTTTCGTCTTTGATTTCTTCAAATTCAGCATCTACTACATTGTCATCTTTAGGGCCTGCTGCTCCACCTTCTGCACCTTGTGCTCCTTGTGCTGCCTGAGCCGCTTGTTCATATAGCTTAACCGTTAACGCCTGAACAATTTCTTGTAAAGCGTCTTTTTTCGCACGGATTTTTTCAAGATCGTTTTTCTCGATCGCTTCTTTTAATGCATCTTTTGCTTCGTTAGCTTTTGCAACTTCGGAAGCATCTACTTTATCTTCTAAGTCTTTTAATGTTTTTTCAGTTGTAAAGACTAATTGGTCTGCTTCATTGCGAAGTTCCACTTCTTCTTTACGCTGTTTGTCAGCTTCAGCATTTTCTTCTGCTTCTCTGACCATTTTTTGAATTTCTTCATCAGAAAGACCAGTTGAAGATTTGATAGTAATTTGTTGTTCTTTATTTGTGCCAAGATCTTTCGCACGTACATTTACGATACCGTTTTTATCAATATCAAATGTTACTTCAACTTGCGGAATTCCACGTGGTGCTGGTGGAATATCAGATAATTGGAAGCGGCCTAATGTTTTATTTAGGTTCGCCATTGGTCGTTCCCCTTGAAGAACGTGGATATCAACAGCTGTTTGGTTATCAGCAGCTGTAGAGAATACTTGTGATTTTGATGTCGGGATTGTTGTATTACGGTCAATTAACTTTGTGAATACGCCGCCCATTGTTTCAATACCAAGTGAAAGTGGGGTAACGTCAAGTAATACTACATCTTTAACATCACCTGTGATAACGCCACCTTGGATTGCAGCACCCATCGCTACTACTTCATCTGGGTTAACTCCACGGTGTGGCTCTTGCCCAGTTGCTTTTTTAATTGCTTCTTGAACAGCAGGAATACGCGTTGACCCACCCACTAGAATAACTTTATCAAGCTGTGATGGTGTAAGGCCTGCATCACTTAATGCTTGACGAGTTGGTCCCATTGTACGCTCAACAAGGTGAGCAGAAAGCTCATCAAATTTAGCACGTGACATCGTTACCTCAAGGTGAAGTGGACCAGCTGCTCCAGCTGTGATAAACGGTAAGGAAATTTGTGTAGAAGTGACACCAGATAGATCCTTTTTCGCTTTTTCAGCTGCATCTTTTAAACGTTGTAATGCCATTTTATCTTTAGAAAGGTCAATACCATTCTCTTTTTTGAATTGTTCTACTAAGTAATCAATGATTACTTGGTCAAAGTCATCGCCGCCGAGACGATTGTCACCAGCTGTTGATTTCACTTCGAATACGCCATCCCCAAGTTCAAGGATAGATACGTCAAAAGTACCGCCGCCAAGATCATAAACAAGAACAGTTTGGTCCTGATCTGTTTTATCTAGACCGAATGCAAGTGCTGCAGCTGTCGGCTCATTGATAATACGCTCTACTTCTAATCCAGCAATTCTACCTGCATCCTTGGTTGCTTGACGTTCTGCATCATTAAAGTAAGCTGGTACGGTAATAACAGCCTTTGTAACAGGCTCTCCAAGATAATCTTCAGCATAAGATTTCAAATATTGAAGGATAATTGCCGACATTTCTTGAGGAGTATAGTTTTTACCTTCTGCTTCTACTTTGAAATCTGTTCCCATATGACGTTTAATGGACATGATGGTATTCGGATTCGTAACAGCTTGACGCTTAGCGACTTCCCCTATTTGGCGTTCGCCGTTTTTAAATGCTACTACAGATGGTGTTGTACGGTTTCCTTCTGGATTTGGAATAACCTTTGGTTCGCCGCCTTCAAGAACAGCAACACATGAGTTTGTTGTACCAAGGTCAATACCGATAATTTTACTCATTTCCCTTTTCCTCCTAAGTATTAATATGTAGTTTTATTGATTTACCTGAACCATTGATGGGCGTATAACCCGATCCTTTAACATGTAGCCTTTTTGGAATTCAGCACTTACGATATTAGAACCAAAATTCTCATCTTCACCCTGCATAACCGCTTGATGGAAATTTGGATCAAATTCTTTCCCGACTGCTTCTATTGCTTCAACGCCTTCTTTTTTCAAGGCTTCTATTAAGCTGCGATAGACCATTTCCATACCTTGAAGAACAGAGCGGGTTTGCTCATTATCTGCTTCTATTTGTAAGGCTCTCTCAAAATTATCTAAAGCCGGAAGCAGTTCAGTTACTAACTTTTGTGCTTTATATTTTTCACCCGCCTCGATATCTAATCGAGTTCGACGGCGGAAGTTATCAAAATCCGCTTGAAGACGCAGGTAACGATTATCTGCTTCTTCTAATTTACTAGTGAGGTTTTGAATCTCAGCAGCATAGTCTATATCCGTTGAATCCTGATTAGAATCTTCTGCTTCATCAAAAACAGTTTCAACTTCCTCATTGGTAAGTTCTACTTGTTCATTCGTTTCAGTTTCAACTTCCTCATTAAGCGTGTTGTTCTTTTCTTCTGTCAACTTACTCACCTCCTTAAAGGATTGTTAAATATTTATTGTCGAAGTGATTTTCATGAAAAGGAGGGCGAAAATAGAGTAATTCACCTAGGTTGAATTATACAGTAACTCACCCTTACTCAATATTTCCACCCCTATTATTTTTGATACAGGTTTGTTAACACTGAGGTCAAATCCTTACTTAAAAACTGCAGCAAGCTAATAACTCGGGAATATTCCATTCTAGTTGGGCCAAGAATCGCAATGGTTCCCAATTTCTCTGTGCCAACTGAATAGGTTGCGGTTATAAGGCTGCAATTTTCCATAGCGCTATTTTTGTTTTCTCTGCCGATTTTCACGTTAATACCAGCTGAATCATTTTTGATTAAAGGGTAAATCCACTCTTCGTGATCAATCATTTGTAAAAGCTCACGAATTTTACCGATATCATGAAACTCTGGCTGACTTAACATATTTGTCTTTCCGCCAAAAAAGAGCTTTTCATTAGCTGGCATTTTTAGTGAGTCAGCAATGGTATGCATCATTAGATCATAATTACGGATATGCTGCCTTAGTAACATTGCCAATTCCTTGTAGATTTTATCATTTAAATCTTCAAGTGCTACCCCAGTCAAACGTTCATTTAGAATATTGACTGTCTTTTCCAAATCACTTGCATCCACCGTTGGGGGCAAATAAAATGTTCGATTTTCAACATGGCCAGAATCGGTTACAAAGATGGCTACAGCACTTTCTTTGCTTAATGGAATGATTTGAATCCGTTTAAGTTTATTAAAGCTCGCCGCAGGACCTAAAACGATAGAAGTATAATTGGTTAAATCAGATAATATCTTAGCTGATTTTTGAATGATTTTTTCGAACTCAAAAATTCTCTCAGCAAAGATTGATTGAATAATCGTTATATCCTGCTTGTTTAATACTTGAGGCGACAGCAAATGGTCTACATAATACCGATAGCCTTTTTCAGAAGGAACTCGACCAGAAGAAGTGTGCGTTTTTTCAATATAGCCTAGTTCTTCAAGATCAGCCATTTCATTCCGAATAGTCGCCGAACTAAATGATATTTCATCCTTTTTCGACAAACTCCTTGAGCCGACAGGTTGTGCAGACCGAATAAAATCATCAACAATAACCTGAAGAATCAATAATTGACGATCTGTTAACACCTTTCATCACCTCTGTTAGCACTCATTGAAGTCGAGTGCTAATTCTATTAATAAATTATCAAAAATAGGGGGATGGTGTCAATCATTTGGCATAAGAAATTGCAAAAGTACCTAGATAGATGGTTAGTTAGTAACCCCTAAAAATGATTGAAAAACCTCATTTCCTAATAACCGCCCTGTTTTTGTTAAATATATATTATCATCTTTTATTTCTATCCATTTTTTAGAAATTAAATTAGCTATCTCTTTTTCAAATAATTGCAATGGGTCGATTTCATATTTATCAATGAAATGTGATATAGATACTCCATCTGTTTTTCGCAGACCTAAAAACATCTCTTCTTCTATTTGTTCTGCTTTTGAAGTTTGGTGTTCCTGAAAGATGGGGAGATTCCCGTTATCAATTAGTTCCATATATTTTTTTAATGGCCCTGCATTCGAACGTCTCCAGCCATCCACATAGCAGTGAGCACCTGCACCGAACCCATAATAATAATCGTTATTCCAGTATGTTAGGTTATGTTTGCTTTCATAGCCAGGCTTTGAAAAATTACTTATTTCATACTGGTTAAAATTATTCCTTTCCATTTCCTCCATGAGCAGAACATACATAGCTGCTTCCATATCTTCCCCTGGAGTTGGAAGTTTACCTTTTTGCATGAGATTGTAGAAAACAGTCTTCGGTTCAATAATTAACGAATAGGCCGAGTAATGTTGAATATCAAGTGTAAATGCCTCTGATAATGATTCCTTGAAATCATTAATCGTTTGGGTTGGCAGACTAAAGATTAAATCGATGCTGATGTTTTCAAATCCAACAGCCTTTGCATTGTCAACAGTTTGGTAAACATCCTTTGCACGATGGACACGGCCAATTTTCTTTAATAACTCCTCATTAAAGGTTTGAACACCAAGACTGAGCCGGTTTACCCCGGCATCTTTTAATATTTGTAACTTCCCTTTTGTTAAGTCACCTGGATTAGCTTCAAAGGTAAATTCCAGATTGCTGCTCCTCGGTAAGTTCCGGTTGATACTTTCGCAAAATCTATCAAGCTGTTTCTCGTTTAAAGATGTGGGAGTCCCGCCACCTACAAATATGGTTTCCAACCCATTCGTTGGGTATTTTTGTAACGTTAAAATCATTTCCTGCTCAAGTGCCAGCAAATATTCATCCACGGGCTGCCCTTTTAGAAAAACTTTATTAAAATCACAATAATGGCAAATATGCTCACAAAAGGGGATATGGAGATATGCAGCTTTAATCATACTTTCACCTCTTATATAAATAAAAGAGGCTGGATTTCGCCTATTTAATAGACAATTCCAAACCTCCCGTTTTTGTTTTTATTTTTTTGTATTGTTATCATCCATTTTTAGGACAGCCATGAAGGCTTCTTGTGGGACCTCGACAGATCCAACCTGCTTCATCCGTTTTTTACCTTCTTTTTGTTTCTCAAGCAGCTTTCGTTTACGAGAAATATCTCCCCCATAACATTTAGCCAATACGTTTTTACCCATGGATTTAATGGTTGAACGAGCAACAATTTTTTGACCAATAGCGGCTTGGACAGGAACTTCGAATTGCTGCCTAGGGATTAATTCCTTTAGCTTCTCAACAATGACTTTGCCACGTTCGTAGGCAAAATCTTTATGAACGATAAAGCTTAAGGCATCAACCTTTTCAGCGTTTAACAATATATCCATCTTAACCAAGCTAGAAGGTTTGTAGCCAATTAATTCATAATCAAATGATGCATAGCCTCGGGTGCTAGATTTAAGTTGATCAAAGAAATCATAAACAATTTCTGCTAACGGAATTTCATAGATGATGTTTACACGGTTTTCACCTTGGTATTGCATATTAATAAAAATACCACGCTTTTGCTGACACAGCTCCATTATCGCACCGACATATTCATTTGGAGCCATCATGGTGGCTTTTACGTAAGGCTCTTCAACATGGTCAATTTTCTGTGGATCCGGAAGATTTGAAGGGTTATCCACTTTTATTTGAGTGCCATTTGTCATGTGTACATCATAGATAACACTTGGAGCTGTTGTAATCAAATCAATTTTGAATTCACGCTCAATCCGCTCTTGAATGATCTCCATATGAAGAAGACCTAAGAACCCACAACGGAAACCAAAGCCTAGGGCTTGAGAAGTTTCCGGCTCAAATTGAAGCGCAGAATCATTCAACTGCAGCTTCTCTAATGCTTCACGTAAATCATTAAATTTTGCAGTATCGATTGGATACAAACCACAATACACCATTGGATTTAATTTACGGTAACCTGGAAGGGGTTCTGTTGAACCATTTTTTGCATTTGTAATGGTATCCCCAACCCTTGTATCCCCAACATTTTTAATTGAAGCTGAAAGGAATCCAACGTCCCCAACGGTTAGCTCATCGACCAGCGTCGATTTTGGTGTAAATACACCTACTTCATTTACTTCAAATTCAGCACCGGTTGCCATCATTTTAATTTTATCTCCTACTTTGACGCTGCCTTCAACAACTCGGATGTAGGCCACTACACCACGATAAGCATCATAAAGAGAATCAAAAATTAGTGCTTTTAATGGAGCATCAGGGTCACCAGTTGGAGCAGGGACAGTTTTTACCACCTGTTCGAGGATATCCTCAATCCCTATTCCCGCTTTGGCAGACGCTAAAACCGCTTCAGAGGCATCAAGTCCAATAACTTCTTCAATTTCATTACGGACTCTTTCAGGCTCAGCACTTGGTAAGTCAATTTTATTAATAACCGGTATAATTTCAAGGTTATTATCCAATGCAAGATAAACGTTCGCCAAGGTTTGTGCTTCAATCCCCTGTGCGGCGTCAACGACTAAAACAGCACCTTCACAAGCAGCAAGACTTCGAGAAACCTCATAGGTAAAATCGACGTGCCCAGGTGTATCAATCAGATGGAAAGTATACTCTTCACCATCTTTTGCTTTGTATTTTAATTGGACAGCATTTAACTTTATCGTAATCCCGCGTTCTCTTTCTAAATCCATTGAATCTAAAAGTTGAGCCTTCATTTCACGGGAAGTTAATGCATTCGTTCTTTCAAGTATTCGGTCTGCTAATGTTGATTTCCCATGGTCAATATGGGCTATAATCGAAAAATTTCTTATATTTGATTGTCTTTTGAGCTTTTCTTCTCTGTTCATGTATTTCACTCCTACTATAACTCGCACAATTACACTATTTTTGATTATATCAGTACGGGAAATAAGATTCAATTAAAACTGAAAAGCGGAAGTGCCTTGCCAGGGGCGACAGGCATAAGACGAGCGCTGACAGAAGGCGCTCTTTGCCTTCCGAAGCGATTGGCTTATGACCCCGAGCCCCTAGGCACTGAAGCTAGACAAAAATCACACAAAAAAAGCGGCATCCAAGAGAAGGATCCGCTAGGAATGTTTATTCGGTTATTAGACTAATCAGTTTTTCCGAAGCAGTGGAGACACCTTGAGAAATCTTCTTTCCCATCGAGGAAAATAGATTAAAGGCACTTATTTCCTCAAGTTTTTTTTTCTTTTCATCAATATCATGACTTGATATTTCATTTCCCAAAAAAGTAGCTTTTACATGCTCGCCATTGTCATTAATGCCAACAGCGTTTTGAAAATTCGGGTCATCGTAGCCCTTCATTTTATGAATGCCGTCGTTCGCCAGCTGCATCCCAGCTAAAACCGATATAAACATAATGGCTATTATACAGAAAAATTTCAGCATGAACATTTTCATATGACATGCTCCTTTACCTCTATTGTTTATCAGTGGATGGTTCACCATTTACTTTTTCAGCCTGCCAGAAGTATTCACTAAAAACATCAGCAAGTGCGTCAGCGGAACGATTTAATTCCTCGAAAGTATTATCCACTCCGCCAAATTCCACTAAAATTACATTCTCAGACAAGTTTTGATTATAGACACCATTTTGCCCCGCACCCTGGTTCATGTGAATTCCCCAGCTCAATCCTTTATATTTCTTTTCAAGCAGATTATGCAGGTCACTTGCTAACTTTTCATTTTTTTCATGATTTGGATTTTTCCCGCCAATAACAAAAGCCAACTGTGCATATGCCTTGCCATCTATCATAACCGTCGTCTTATCTTTGCGGCGTGCATCTCTATGGATATCGATAAAATATTCCAATTCACGGTTTGCGGCCATTGCCGTCTGGACTAATTCACCAGATTTCTGGTAAGTACCAGCCATTTTTACGGTTCCCATAATATCAGATTTATCAATTGAAGTTCCAATACCTCTAGCCTCTAAGCTTTCTTTTAACTGATCGCCAATCTTGGTGACATTTAATTGTGAATGATAGGCAAGATTCGGATCGGTCACCCCTTGTAAATAAGGAAGATAGGACTCACGGTTATGAGTAAAGTAAAGATGAACCACCTTTTTATCACCTGTTGTAAGTGAAGGATTCGACGGTATATCACCCTCGTTTCCTTTGTCGATACCTTCAATATTTTGCAGTGATGCTTCTCGTTCTGCTTTCATTATTTCTAATGGGGGTGAGGATTCAAATGGCATGTTCGTATAATTTGAACCTTGCCCAGCAACAAGTATTTTTCCATCAAACTGTTCAAAGCCCGGAAGCTCTCTACCTAAAAGGCTCCTTGGGTCATTTAAATTAATATTGCTTGAAAGCTTGAAAATTAAATTAGTCAGTTTGGGACTTGAAGTTAAATTTTCTTCAATAGATAAGAAATGGTGATTTTCCCATGCCATAAGTTGATATAGCATTTTCCCATTTACTTGATTTGCTGCTGTATTAACAGAATTAGACATCGGTCTAAATTGGGGCTTTAATGATGTTAACAACCCACTGATGGAAAACACCAAGAGCATAAACAGCAAGATAAAAGAGGTTACTTTTATTAGATTCGTCCCTTGCACCGTCAAAAACAATCCAGAATTTCTAGTAGATTTCATGGTTCCACCTCTCAATTTAATTCTAGTAAATACTTATGACATTACTAGAATTGCTAGAACCATTTTTCGCAGGTTGTGAGGTGGTCACATAAACATTATCTCGTATAGAAGCCTGCATTTCCCTGATCAACATTACTGTGAAGCGATGCATTCAATCCGCTCGCAATCAGGTTAGCCATATCTTCAATAAACACATCCACTTCCTTAGGGGTAACCATTAGATTATGTCCTAAAGGGGAAAGTACCTCATAGATTAATTTACGTTTTTCTTCTTCTTCTAAAGTTCCAATCATCCCAAGAAAAGTCTGACGATGCTTTTCTTCTGGAAGATCATCATCGGTAAGTTTTTTTCGTTTCCCAAAAGTCATTCCTGCTGGTGCGAGGGCTCTTGAAGGACGATTTCCTTCTTTAAGCTCCTTACCAAAATGCTTTAGAATATAATCAATCGTGTCACTTGTAATCGAAACAGCATCAACAACAGTCGGAACACCAATTGCAATAACCGGAACTCCTAATGTTTCTTTACTTAATTCTTTTCTTTTATTTCCTACACCCGATCCTGGGTGAATGCCTGTATCCGAAACTTGGATGGTAGAATTCACCCTATCAATTGATCTAGCTGCTAATGCGTCAATTGCTATGACAAAATCCGGTTTGGTTTTTTCGACTACTCCAAAGATAATATCGCTCGTCTCAATCCCTGTTAATCCCATTACCCCTGGAACGAGGGAGCTGACTGGACGATATCCTTCTTCAACATTCTCTGGCTGTAATTGAAACAAGTGCCTGGTGATTAATAGGTTTTCACAGACCATTGGACCAAGTGCATCAGGTGTAACATTCCAATTCCCTAGCCCCACTACGAGACAGGAGGCATCTTTCTTAATCCCTGTGCCTTCTAGAAAGTGAGCAAATTCTTTGGCAAAAATTTCTTCTACCTTTTGTTGTAAAGGGGTGTCCTGCTGCCTAATTCCTTGTACTTCAAGCGTTAAATAGCGGCCTGCTTTTTTACCCAGCTGTTGCGCACCTGCATCCGTGATCTCTACTAAGGAGATTTTTATATCATCAATATCTTTTTCTTTAATAATGACTCCTTCAATTTGCGAGAGGTTCTCTCCCTGTTGAACTGAGCCTTCCCTATCAGCAATGACCATTTCTCTCGCTTCAATTGCTAAATCCGTGCGAATTGAATACTGGCTTAAGTCGATATTGGTATCCATGTTCTCCTGCATTATGTCTCGCTCCCATCCAATTTCTAATTAGAAACTATTCCCTATTTTTACCCCTTTTCCGCTAAAACATTCAGGTTATTCTTATATGTAGATAATTCTAGTATTGCAAAATAGGGTTTGGTTTGATAAAATATCTCTTGTTCTGATTAATTGTGAATGAATGTAAAGTCGAGTTCATATAGTCTCGATTCTTTGTAGGAGGTGAAAGTAATGCCTAACATTAAATCTGCTATTAAGCGTGTGAAAACAAACGAAGCTCGTAATGCTCAAAATACAACTGCTAAATCTGCAATGCGTACTGCTGTTAAGAAAGTAGAATCTGCCTTAACACTTAACGATGCTCCTGCAGCGAAAGAAGCATTCTCTACTGCTGCTAGTAAACTAGACAAGGCTGCTGCTAAAGGACTTATCCATAAAAATGCTGCTGCCCGTAAAAAATCACGTCTTGCTAAAAAAGCAAACACTCTATAATAAGAGAGCATAAAAAAACGATTCCTGAATGGGATCGTTTTTTTATGTTTACCTTTTTATTTTGAACAATAACATCTCAATTAGTAATGATTTATTCATGCCGCCCGTTTTCATCTGAAGGTCAGCATTCGCCAGCATGCTCATAAGGTTAGTCAATTCTTCATCCGTAAATTGATTAGCTTGTCCAGCAGCTAACTTTACCCGGAAGGGATGAGTCTTCAAATAACCGGCCATTTGCTGTTGTCCATAGCCTCTCCTTGAAAGCTCCTTTACCTGATAAATAAGCCTAAATTGGCCCGCAAGCAAGGCTAATATCTTAATCGGTTCCTCATTTTGCTTTAATAAGTCGTAATAAATTCTAAGTGCATCTTCGGGTCTTCTTTGTACTACCTTCTCAATTAACGTAAAGATATTTTGCTCAAGTGATCGCGACACTAATGTTTCTACCATAGAAGCATTAATTTGTTTTTTATCTGCAGCATATAACGCTAATTTATCAACTTCACTTGTAATCATAAACATATTTGTACCCACTAGTGTGATTAGGAGTTCAAGTGCATCTGGGTCGAAAACAATTCCATTTATTTTTGCTCTTTCTTTCACCCAATTTTTCAATTCATACTCATTTAATTTCTTTGCTTCTACTGTAACAGCTGTTCTTTTTAGCTCTTTGGTGATTTTTTTCCGTTCATCGAGCTTTTCATATGGCGCTGAAATAACTAAGACGGTATAGGGGGCAGGTTCTTTTAAATACAACTCAAGCCTCGCTAAATTATGTTCCATCTTATCTTTTGTCTTTTCAGCTGTTAAAAACTTTGGATTATGTAAAAAGATGACTTTTTTCTCACCTAAAAAAGGAAAGGTTTCTGCGTCTTCTAAGGCTGTTTCAATAGGTGTTTCCTCTAAATCATACGCAGTGAAATTAAAATCCTTATCCTCTTCATCTAACACCTGATTAAGCAGCAATTGCTTCGTTTCATTGATTAAAAAGGCCTCTGTACCATATAATAAATAAATGGGAGCAATTTCCCGTTGTTTAATTTGTTTCCAAATATCTAATACCATTTTCCAAGCTCCCCTTCGATTCACTTTCCATTATCTATCGTAATGAAGCTTGGACATTTTGACAAGTGTTAAAAGGGAATTGACGGCTTTCTTAGAAAGCGCCAATTCCCGATCTATAATGAACGCCTGCAATTAAAGCCCTAGGATCTTTAATTGCTTGGCGGAGTTCCTTGTGTAAATTTAGTGTCACCTTTTTGCTTTAAAGTATTTGTGTCAACTCTTGTCAATCGAGGAAGTAGATATGCGAAAGCATGCTGGATTTTTTAAGTGAAAAAGCTTATACTATAATGTGAAATAGGAGGGGTATATTTTATGAATGAATTTGAAAAGAATGTGCAAACTAAACGCAACGACGCAATTGATTCTGGAATAGGTTTTGTTGTTTCTTTTGGTGTTTTTGCTGCAATGTTTATTATTGCAACAGTGATTAAAGTTGTCGGATCGTAATCTTAATGCACTGCTACATATTAATTCTTGGAGACTGTATCCTTGCAGTCTCTTTTTTGTTTTCTGATAGGTTATTGCTTTATATTATGTAAAACGTAAGAAAAGGTTCCACTCTCCAGAAAAAACCTGTAGGTGATTGCACCATGTTCATCTGTCCTGTATACAGTTGCAGTCTTGAGTTGTTCTAACACCTCGTTATGCGGATGACCATAACGATTATGCTCACCTACTGAAATCAATGCGATAGCAGGTTTTATTTTATTTATAAACTGCTCGCTTGTTGATGTTTTACTTCCATGGTGTCCTGCCTTAAGCACATCTATATGCAGATTGGGATATTTTTTAATAATTCTTTCCTCTCCCTCTTTATCTAAATCACCTCCAAAAAACCAATTAAGTCCGCCTATGTTTGCCATTATTGCTATCGAACCGCTATTGGGCTCACCTTGAAAATTCTTCTCAGGACTTAAAACATAAAATGAGCTTTTTCCATTTTTCCACTGACTCCCTTCAGCAACCTTGACCACCTGAATTCCATTCCTATTTGCCTCCTGAATAATCTTTAATTCAGACTCTGAAGGTTCTGCAACAGCGGGCATAATAATTTGTTTTACCTCAATATCTTTCAAAACTGCGAGAGTTCCCCCCGTATGATCAGTATCACCATGTGTAAGAATTAATTTATCTAATTTTGTAATCCCCTTTCCTTTCAAAAAAGGGACAACAACATCTCTCCCGACCTCAAATGGTTTTGCTGCCTTTTTCCATTCATCCTCTTCGAATTGAACGGTCCCTCCCGTATCAATTAAATAGGTACCCTTTCCGAATGGGTAATGGATTAAAATACTATCTCCCTGCCCCACATCAATCATTGTGACTTCTCCAAATGGATTTGCCCAATTCCAAATGGTCTGGAAAGTAATTAAAGTGAACGTTAAAAAAATGAGCTGACGTTTCCTCTTTTGCTGTAAACCCGCTTCCCATAGTAGAAAAATGGCGAGGATAATGACCATATAAATGATAAAGAGAACCAAATTTGGCCTTCCAGTTACAAGCTGGAAAAAAGATAGCTCTGCAAGACTTTCAATAAGGCCATTGGCTAAAGTAATAATTTTCATAAATAAGTTAATAAGAAATGATGGAGTATCGCCAAATATAATCTGAATTAGATACAAGATATATAAACCAGGGAGAAATACAAACGAGAAGAGAGGAATATAGAGAAGGTTAGCAACAATACTTATAAAAGAAATTTCGAAAAAATGATACAGTAATATTGGCAAGGCTGCGAGTTGAGCAATAATGGAGGTAACCACCATTGCTGAAATACTATCTTGATACCGAGGAAAGATCCTGGTGACAGATAAAATAATTGCGTAGCTTACTGAAAACGATAATTGAAAGCCCGCATCTAAAATAATCAATGGAGAAAAAAACACATAGATCATTAGGGTAAGGCTAATCGCATCGATTGGGGATAATTTTATTTGTTTTTTCCATCGCAGAACAAATAAAACAAGAAAGAGCATTAATACCGCCCGAATAACAGAAGGCGAAGCACCTGTTAAAATCGCATATATCGGCAACAGGATGAGAAGAAAATTCATCATAAACTGCCTAGTCAAGCCGATTCTTATTCCAAAATAAAAGACCATTCCGATTAATAAGGAAACATGAAGCCCAGATATTGCTAGTAAATGAACAATTCCCGTTTTTTGATAATTTATCAGCACCTCAGGATCAAACATACTTCTATCACCAAATATTAAAGCAGCTGACAAGGAGGCAATTTCTGCAGGGAAGTGTTTTTCGAGATAATTAATGCCAATAAAACGAAGTTCTTTAATCAATGTTAATGGAGTTGATTTAACTTCAGCACATGTAGTGAGAGGGTTATTTTGTAATTCAACTATTCTATATATCTGTTTTGAAGCTAAATATTTCCGGTAGTTAAAGGCATTTGGATTTTTGGCAATAGAAGCTTCTGTTAATACTCCTGTTACATGACATAAACGTCCGTAGAAATTTGTCTCTTTTAGAGACTCTTTCTCTGCCTCCGTTTTAATTTTATATCGAATTAAGAGCCTTTCTTTGTTTTTTATATCAAATGCGATAACCTGGAGCAAATCACCATCAATTTTGGTGTTTTCTGTATATTTCAGATAAAAGGTTGTTAGTGACTCGTGCAGCCTAGTTTTATTATTGGTAATTGTATGTTGACCAGTGAGGAAAAAAGTAATAAAGAGGCAGATGACGATAAACACTTGTTGTTTAGAGTATTTCTTAAACGTATAGAGGAGATAAAAATAAAAGATGGAACAAAGTAAGAGAGGCAGAAACTTAATTAGAGAGGTTAAAACACCCAATATGGCTGCAATTGCAAAAAAAAAGCATTTATTATTCATTATTTTCTCCAATTTGTTGGTAGTATTTTAACGCCGGATACCCGGCGTTATTAATTGGGGATTATTGACTTATCTTACGAAAATCAATCACTGATTCCTTTAATTCTACCTTTTCAGTTTTTACATTTGCTTGTTGGAATAACTCCACCGCATGAGGATGATTCTTATAATCCTCCGCATAATAGACAGTTTTAATCCCTGCTTGAATAATTGCTTTACAACACTGCAGGCATGGAAAATGAGTAACATAAATTTCTGCTTCAGCAGTGGGGACACCAAACTTGGCACATTGCAGGAGGGCATTCATTTCGGCATGTATCGTCCTTACGCAATGATTATCGATGACATAACAGCCCTTATCAATACAGTGGTCTCCACCAGCAATTGAACCGTTGTAACCACCGGCAATAATTCTCTTATCTCTAACAATTGTTGCGCCTACTGTCAACCTTGTACAGGTACTTCTTAATGCCAGCAAATGACTTTGAGCCATAAAATATTGATCCCACGAAATACGTTCCACTTTCTCCAACTCCTCCAAAATTCGATATATTTCTCTCTTAAGTGTAATATCTCAGACTTTAAATGGTCAATGAGTTTTCTTATTGAACGGTAATTAGATCCTTTAGCTTCTCAAATGTTTTATCACCAATCCCGCTAATATTTTTCAAATCTTCGACAGTCTTAAAGAGTCCACTTGTTTCCCTGTATTCCGTTATTGCAGCTGCTTTTGCAGAACCAATTCCTGGAAGGTTTTGCAGCTGTGTTTCATCCGCTTTATTTATATTGATTTTTGCTTGATTACTTGAAGTGCCGCCAGTGTTTAAGGGATTAACCGTTGTTCCTCCAGCAGGTACGGTTATTCCTTCCTCACCCTTTGCCGGGATATAAATAACCATCGCATCCTGAACATGCTCAGCGAAATTCACCATGCTTTCATCGGCGTTTTCAGTTAACCCGCCAGCACGTTGGATAACGTCTATTACCCTTTCACCCTGACTTGATGAATATACACCTGGCATGGTAACCTGCCCCTTAACATCCACCATAATAATTTCAGGTTTCTGAATTTCTTCTTGTTCTTGTGGAGTATCCTTCTCTTCCTTTAATTCTTGCGGGACAATATTTTCTACATCACTTACAGAAGAGTTTCTTTCTTCAAAGAAATAAAAAATGGCCGCAAAAGCGATTATGGCGGTAATAATCACATAAACCTTATGCTCATACATCCAGTCCTTCATAAGTAATCAATCCTTTCAATTGGTATATTTCACTTTCATATTTCATATTGTTATTAGAGAATCTGCATGCGAAGGAGGGTCGGAATAATGAAAATTGGTATCATTGGTACCGGTAATATGGGGACTATTTTGGTTGAGGCTTTAATCGATGGAAAAGCAGTTTCCCCTTCTTCAATGGTTATTACAAATAGAACAAAAACAAAAGCGAAGCTGCTTAAAGATAAATATAAGGGAATAAGGGTTGGGGAAAATGCAGCTGAAGTGGCATCTCAATCCGATTTAGTGTTTATTTGTGTTAAACCCTTAGATGTCTATACCATTATTAATGAAATTAACCCACATTTAAATAATAGAAAATGTGTTATTTCCATCACAAGTCCCATCGATACAAGTCAACTAGAAGCAAAGACAGCTTGTTCAGTAATCAGGGTTATTCCGAGCATTACGAACCGTGCATTAGCGGGAGTTTCACTGATAACATACGGTGAACATTGCAGTGATACTTGGAAAACCAAAGTGGAAGGTATGTTTTCACAGATTTCAATTCCAGTAAGGATTGAAGAGGATATTACAAGAGTGGCTTCTGATATTGTCAGCTGCGGTCCTGCCTTTTTCAGTTATCTATTACAGCGTTTTATCCTTGCTGCTGTAAAAGAAACGAATATTGACCAAGAAAGAGCAACTGTAATGGCGAGTGAAATGATTGTCGGCTTGGGAGAGTTATTAAAACAAGGACATTATACATTACCTTCGTTACAAGAAAAAGTTTGTGTTAAAGGTGGTATTACTGGTGAGGGCATTAAGGTGATGGAAGAAGAGCTCGGAGATCTTTTTGAACATATTTTCCAAGCTACACATTCAAAGTTTAATGAAGACGTAGATAAAGTTAACTTGCAGTTCTATAAGCATTAATTCGCCAAGTTTAGTCAAATTCCTTTATTTATTTTAAAATATTTTAAAAAGCCATCAAATTTAAAATGATGGCTTTTTTCTTGCAATGAAAAATATTCTCTCTGATTGTTCCTTTGGTTCATCATCCTTAAAATCTGCACAAATCTCGAGGATTTCAAAGCCTGCATCATTTAACCATTCAGAATACTGTTGAACAGGGTATGTTCTTTGGTAGTGAATTTCATCAAAACGGTCATATTTACCAGACTGTTCATCTAAAACGAAAAAACTCAGTTCATGTTCCACACTATTTGGTAATTCACCGGAAAAACTATTCCAGATATAGGATAGATGATCATCTGCTAACGTAAAGGTTTGATTAATAAAACGTTCAGAAATTTTATAAGTAGAATGGACATCAAAGAAGAATATGCCGCTATCTGTTAGATGATTATAGGCACTCGTAAAAGTATGTATCACGTCTTCATCAGATTTCAAGTAATTTAAAGAATCACAAAAAACCCCAATAACATCAAACTCTCCGTGTCCTTCTAAATGGGCCATATCTTGCTCAAAAAAAGGAATAGCCAATCCCTCTTCCTGTGTTTTTGCCTGTGCAACACTTAACATATCAGCAGATAAATCTACACCAGTAACGGAAAAGCCCTCCTTAGCAAAACGAAGTGAGAGCTCTCCGGTACCACATGCCAAATCAAGTAAATGTTTACCATTCACTTGATATTTACTCAACTTTTCTGTTACAAATCTAACCCATTCATCATATGGAGCATCTTGCATGAGCTCGTCATATAAATAGGCAAATTGCTCATAACTCATGTTGTCAGCTCGCTACGAATATCCTCTAATGGTGCATCGCCCCATAAGCGTTCTAATTTGTAGTAGCTTCTTTCATCACGATGGAATACATGCGCAACCACATCACCAAGGTCAATTAAGATCCATGTGGCTTCATCAAAGCCTTCCATTCTTCTGACATTATATCCATTCTCTTCTGCTTTTTCTTTAATTTCTCTTGCAATCGCCTGTACTTGTTTGTCAGAGTTTCCGTGACAAATAATAAAATAATCGGCAATTAAGGAAATCCCCTGCATATTGAGTGCTAAAATATCTTCAGCTCTTTTATCATCTGCAGCCTTTACTGCAATTTTTAATAACTCTTGATTAGTCATTAATCAATCCTCCGATTCATTACGAGATCATTATATGTTTGAAAGCTATCCGGATAAACCGGTTGATTCTTTTTCATTAAGAATAGTATTGTATTTTTAACGGCTTGTATTAAGGCAGTGTCCAAATTTTCCTTGGCTAAATCTCTAACCTCATCTACCCCTGGAAAATGGCGGCCTGGTTCAATATAATCTGCTAAATAAATTACTTTTTCCAGCAGAGTCATTCCTGGCCTTCCTGATGTATGGTAGCGAATCGCATCTAGTACTTCCTTATCCTTTATCCCAGCTTCTTTTTCAACTAAGTAAGACCCTGCTGGAGCATGCCACAACTCAGCATGGTAATGAAGTAAATCTTGAGGGAATTTTTGCGATACAATAATTTGTTTCATTTCATCCTTAGGTCGAAATTTCGCATAGTCATGAAAGATTGCAGCCAGTTCTGCCTTTTTTTCATCAGCACCATATTGTTTCGCTAAAGCAATAGCCGTTTCCATGACTCCTAGGGTATGTTGATATCTGTGGTCAGTTAGCTGTTCTTTAACAATCTTTAATGCCACTTCACGTTCCATATAAATGATTCTCCCTAATAAAATCAATAACACTGTCCGGTAATAAATAGCGAACCGTCATGCCTTGTGATACTCTCTCTCTAATCATACTTGAAGAAACATCAAACGCAGGTACATCCACATAAGTGATTGGATAATCTGTTTGTAAACTGTACTGAGGTCTTTCAACACCAACAAATTGAACTAGTTCGATCAATTCATCAATTTTATGCCAGTTGGGAAGGTATTCTATCATATCTGCACCAATAATAAAATAAAATTGATGATGTGGATATTGTTCATTTAATATCCTCATGGTTTCAACAGTAAAAGATGGCCCCGTTCTCTCTAGCTCACCTTTTTCAATTTTAAATGCTTTATTCCCTTTAATTGAGAGTTCAAGCATTTGCAGACGTTCTTGATTTTCAACTGATTCCGATTTTTTCTTATGAGGAGGCTCTTGGTTTGGCATAAACCATACTTCATCAAGATTAAGCTTGGAGAGTACCTCATTAGCGATTAACAAGTGTCCATAATGAGGCGGGTCAAATGTCCCCCCCAATATCCCAACCTTCGGCATGATGAAACCTCCTTTACTATGGAAGTGTTATTTGTTTCTTTTCCACTGATTCTTTATATAAGACAATGGTATTGCCAATAATTTGGACAATGTCTGCCCCTGTCCCCTCAGCAAGCTGCTGGGCAACAACATTTTTATCTTCTTCACAATTTTGCAAAACACTTATCTTAAAAAGTTCTCTTGCCTCTAGTGTATCCGCGACTTGCTTTACCATATTTTCATTTACCCCGCCTTTTCCTACCTGAAAAATTGGATCCAAATGATGGGCTTTTGATCGTAGATATCTTTTTTGTTTTCCTGTTAACATTTCACGCCTCCAAGCTGTTGTAAAACATTTTCTCTCATTCTGTTTACATCTGGGAATATTCCTGTCCATTTCTCAAAAGCAAGCGCTCCCTGATAAACAAACATTTCAACTCCATTTTGAATAGTTGCTCCCTTTTGTCTTGCTTCCATTAAGAATTGCGTCTCTAACGGGTTGTAAATAATATCACAAACAAGGGATTGGGACTTTAAATTCTCAAGGCTTATTGGCAGCTCTGAAATTTTCGGGTACATCCCTATCATCGTTGTCTGAATCACCACATCATATTCATTCAATTGAAGTTCTGCCTCCTCTAACGATAAGGCTTTAGAGTTTGATTCATATGGACATGATGCAATAAGCTCATGGGCTTTAAGGACAGTTCGATTCGCAATATCAATTGCCAAAGGCTTCATTTTCGCCATTGTAAAATAAATCGCTCTTGCTGCTCCCCCAGCACCAATCACTAATACTTTCTTGTCAGAAAAGGATGAAATATACGGATTTAACCCCTTAATAAAGCCATATCCATCTGTATTATAGCCGACAAATTTCCCGTTTTCATTTACAACCGTGTTGACTGCCCCAATACTTAAAGCCAATTCATCAATCTCATCTAAGAAAGGAATGATTGTGCTTTTATGAGGTATCGTTATATTAAAGCCGGATATACCAATCGCCTTTAATCCCTTAACCACTGTTTCTAATTCATCTCTCCTTACATGAAAAGGATGATAATGAGCATCGATTTCATATAACGACAAAATATCATTAAGCATAATTGGTGACATCGAGTGGCCAATTGGATCTCCCAAAACCGCAAAAAGTTTCTTCACCTGTATCTCCCCCACTTACTAGTCTTTTTAGATTAAAGATTTACGGGTTAAGGTTTGTACACCCTTAGGCACGTATGCTGCTATCTTTATTCCCGGTTCATTTATGGTTATCCACCCAAGTCCAGAAAAGACTACATCTGTTTTGGCATCCTTAATCATGAATTCTTGTTTCACTAACTCAGGAAATGTTCCTAATTCATCTTTTCGAGGGGGAGCCAGCATTTCTCCAAGATGATTTTCATACAACTCATCTGCATTATCTGTTTTTGTCCGATGTATATTGATTTCATTTGCGACATGGCAGACAAATGAGTTTCTGCCTCCGCTTATATAATCAAATCTTGCTAATCCCCCAAAAAACAATGTTTGACCTTCATTCAATTGAAACACCTTAGGCTTTATTTCCTTTTTCGGTGTTATCACTTTTAAATCCTTTTTATCTACAAAGTGTGCCATTTGATGATGATTGATAATTCCAGGCGTATCGATCAGGGCTTTACCATCCTCAAGTGGTATTTTGATGATATCTAAAGTAGTTCCAGGGAAATGTGAGGTCGTGATAATGTCTCCTTCTCCCGTAACTTCTTTAATGATTCTATTAATAAAGGTAGATTTCCCTACATTTGTGCATCCTACGACATAAACATCTTTTCCATTTCTCATTTCATCTATGGCAGCGGCTGTTTCTTTAATGTACTTTCCTTTTTCTGCACTGACTAAGAATACCTCTTCAGGTCTTAACCCAAGCTCTTTTGACTCATGTTTCATCCAATTAATCAATTTGTTATGTTTCACTGATTTCGGCAATAAATCTACCTTATTGCCCACAAGTAGAATTTTGTTATTTCCTACAAATCGGTGTAATCCTGGCAGCCAGCTTCCATTAAAATCAAAAATATCCACAATCATAACAATCAGGGCATCCGTCTGGCCAATGCCATTCAAAATTTTCAAGAAGTCATCATCGGTTAAACTGACATCCTGAACTTCGTTATAGTGCTTTAGGCGAAAACACCGCTGACAAATGATACTCTCTTTCTCGATTGCTGATGCCGGTGCATAGCCTAATTCCTCTGGATCTTCAGTCTGAACCTTGACCCCGCACCCCATACATAAATATTGTTCTTGTTCACTCACACTTTAGTCCTCCCATTGAATCATCCCTTTTCTTCTGAACCAATTCAAAATTCTTCGTTCAGTAAAACGGTTAAATTTAGTAAAAAAACCATCTGTCTGTGCAACAGGGACAACTAGAATCGTATGAAATCCGCTTCGATTTCCACCTAAAACATCCGTTAATAATTGATCCCCAATAACAACAGCTTCTTCCTTCTTGATTCCCATTTGGGAAAGTGCCTTATTAAATGCACGCACCATTGGTTTACGGGCTCGAAAAATAAATGGAATTTGTAACGGATCAGAGAATTCCTTTACCCGCAATTCATTATTATTAGAAACAATTGTAACAAGTATATTGTTCTTTTTTATTTGTTCAAACCATTTAACAAGTTCAGGCGTGGCACTTGGACGATCCCATTCCACAAGCGTATTATCCAAATCAGTTATAATTCCCTTAACCCCTCTTTTTTTCAAGTCTTCAGGGTGAATATCTAATATGCTTTTTACATGTTCATCAGGCAAAAAATTCTTTAACACTCAGCTTACACCTCATTAATTCATCTGTTTATCTGTACCATCATAACCAATTTTAACCTTAGTATCAAAATAAAACTATTATAGCTGTATGGGTTTATTATTTGTCAAACTCAAAGATTTTTGCTGTAAATACAAAATAAAAAAATATTTTTCGACAAAAGTCACGTTTTTGCACATCTGTGGATAAAGTTATTAACATTATACCCATTGTTTTAGTCCCTTTTTTATCCTTTATAAACAAATTAATCACAAGTTATCCACTGTTAATTGTGAATAATTGGAAAGGTTGTCCAATTCAACTTAATTTGGTAGATTTATGGTACACCAATTGAACCTACCATTTTATGCTTCTTTCCTTTCTTTTAGTACTATTTATTTTTTTATATGGAGGTGCTTCTGGCTTGCGTAAACTGTCAGATGAGTTATTAATTGAATCTTATTATAAAGCAAGAGAATTAAATCTAAGTCCCGAGTTTATTCATCTTATCGAAACAGAAATTCATCGTCGATCACTCTTCAATAAACTGAAGATTTCATCTTAATAGTTTACTTATGACCCTAGAGGGTCTTTTCTTTTGCAAAAAAATCAACGGCACTATTTAGTGCCGCCATCTTGGTTTATCATGACTCCAATTTTTTCGCCAATCCTAATGTCCTTTGGTGTTTGAATAGAAGGATCTAGTTGAAAGGTTCCTTTTTGGAATAACAAAACAATCGTAGACCCGAAACTAAAGTAGGCCATTTCCTCGCCTTTTTGAAGCGTCATTCCTTTATGCGTTTTTTCAATTGAATTGACAAACATGGCTCCCACTTTCACAATTGCAATATGCCCGTTTGCTGTTTTCACTTCTGTAATCATTCGATAGTTTTTAGCTAATGTTCGAACACCATATTTTAAGCCCATTTTATTAACAGGATAGGATTTGGAACCAAGTGTCCACTGTTTAACAATGGTACCGGCTATCGGGCTATGTATTCGGTGGTAATGACTTGGACTTAAATATAGAATCATATACGTTCCCTGTAAATATTTATTTACGGTTTCCTGACTTCCCAACATTTCCAGTATAGAATAAGTTTTCCCCTTAACAATCATTTCACTGGTTTGATTAATAGAACCTACATCCTCAATCACTGCGTCAACAGGACTAACCACCGCATTTTCACTTTTGTCAATGTTACGAGCTTCTTTTCGTAATGTTCGAATAAATAAATCATGAAGTGTTGGGTACTCATGCAGCGACTTTTCCATTTCTTCCTGATTTAACTTATAAATCTTTGCAAACGATGGGACAACAAATCGACTG
The DNA here is from genome assembly GCF_023715415.1 of Neobacillus niacini. GTDB lineage: Bacteria > Bacillota > Bacilli > Bacillales > Cytobacillaceae > Neobacillus > Neobacillus niacini_C. The sequence goes on along the minus strand of NZ_JAMBOB010000005.1, from coordinate 346,187 downwards.
ATCCTAGAACGGGCAAAATGCTGTAAAATAACTGATGTCCACTTCCCATTGGTAAGTTCTATCATTAGACGATATACGTGCTTAAACATTACATGACCCCCAAAAAGTGTAAAAATACTCTTTACGAAACTTCTTAAAAAGCTTAATATTAAATATAATAGATAAACAAAAAAAATTAGAGTTCTCTTCCGGCTTGTTGAAAAGGAGTGGTGGAGCAAAATGTTTTTATTAGACGTTTTTGATTCTACAATTAAGAAACTTAAATCCCAAACTGCAAATGTTATTACCTTAACCAATTTATCTTTTGGTGGATTTGCCATTATTTTTGCCATGGAGGGAAATTTACGATTAAGCTTGTTATTAATTTTTATCGCCGCATTAGCTGATCGATTTGACGGTATGGCTGCTAGAAAATTTAATATTGAATCAGAGCTTGGCAAACAATTGGATTCCATGAGTGATATTATATCATTTGGAGTGGCACCTGCACTATTACTATATCAAGGAATCTTAAATGAATTTGGGGGACCTGGATCGTTTTTCACGGTTTTCTATATCGGTTGTGGTGCTTTTAGATTGGCTCGCTTTAATATCACAGAGGGAAATGGCTATTTTACAGGTCTGCCGATTACTGCAGCAGGGTGCCTTGCAACATTAAGCTTCTTAGCTATTCCATACTTGCCGGCACAAACATTTTTGTTCATTATCATCATTTTATCATTCCTAATGGTCAGCCCATTTAAACTAAAAAAGGTGTAATAGTAAAGCCCAGCAGGAATCTGCTGGGCTCCATTTTTTATTTATTTTCTGTTAATTGAAGGAACTCTTCAATATCATCAATACAGATTTTGACTGCCTTTTCCCAGAAATCTTTTTGATCTAAATTCACTTGTAAATGTTTAGCTGCTAAATCCTCAACAGTCATCGAAGCAGTATCTCTTAATAAGGCAATATACTTTTCTTCATAGCCTTTACCTTCTTCAAGTGCCTGCGCATATATACCAAGTGAGAATAAATAGCCAAAAGTATATGGGAAATTATAAAACGGTACACCTGTAATAAAAAAATGAAGCTTGGATGCCCAAAATAACGGATGATATTCATCCAAAGCCTCACAATAAGCTTCCTTCTGAGCACCTTCCATCAGTTCATTTAATGTTTCAACGGATACTGGACCGCGCTTTCTCTCCTCATAGAAACGGGTCTCAAATAGAAAGCGAGCATGGATATTCATTAACAGGGCAACCGTTCTTTGAATTTTATCATCTAGTAATGCGAGCTTTTCTTCTTCATCCTTAGCATTTTTCACAGCTGCGTCAGCCACAATCATTTCTGCAAAAGTAGAGGCAGTTTCGGCAACATTCATGGCATACCCGCGATTGAGATAATGTACTCCTCTCATTGCATAGGAATGGAAGCCATGACCCAGTTCGTGAGCAAGTGTAGATACATTGGAAGGTGTACCTGAATACGTCATGAAAATACGAGATTCTTCACTTTCAGGAAATCCGGTACAGAAACCTCCAGGTGCTTTTCCAGGACGGTCTTCGGCTTCAATCCATTGATTCTCAAATGCCATCTTCGCAAAAGCGGACATTTTTTCACCAAATAGAGCGAAGTTTTGCTCAATAAATTCAGCACCCTCTTGGTAAGAAACCTTTGACTCAGTTTTTCCATAAGGAGCATCTAAATCAAACCAGCTTAATTTTCCAATACCTAAGAGTTTCGCTTTACGATTCAGATATTCAACAAGAGGCTGTTTATTTTCAGAAATGACTGCCCACATGGTTTCTAATGTTTCTTTTTTCATTCGATTAATTCGTAATGGTTCTTTTAAAACTTCTTCCCAACCACGTTTTTTATAAACATTTAAACGGAACCCAGAAAGATGATTTAATGTTTTTGATAAGTAATCACTTTGTTCATTCCATGACTTTTCCCAGCTTTTAAAAACGGCTTTTCGTACTTCGCGGTCTGAGCTAGAAAATCTATTCGATGCCTGGCCAACAGATAGCTGTTTTATCTCACCATTTTCCTCAACAGGAATCTTTATTTTACTAACAATAAGATCATACAATTGTCCCCAGCTATGGTACCCATCTACACCTAGTGAACTAATTAGCGCTTCTTCCTCAATCGAAAGCTTTTCTTTTGCGCGTTCGCGGCGTTCCGTTAGCGAAAACGTCATTTCTTGCAGGTAATTATCTTCCAACACTTGTACCCAAATATCATCATTGATGGATGATAATAAGTTGTCAAATGCACTAAGTGCAGATTGAAAAGTAGCACTAAGCCCTGTTACGGTCGCCTCAAGTTGGTAAGCCTTTTTGTCTTCAGTATTTTGAGCTTGAAGACAGCCCACAAATGCCGCTGCTTGACGAAGCTTTTTTCCAGCGCTTTCAAAGTCTGATAGTAACTCTTTTAAAATAATCTTATCCTCAGCTGTATTGAGCGGTGACCAGTTTTTTACTTTTGTTTCAAATAGCTCAATTAATTCCTTTGTTACCTTTAAGTGGTCTGCTAGTTCAGCAGAATTGCTTCCACCTTTAAAAAATACTTCCAGATTCCAAACATCTGAATATGTAATCGCTGTCATCCCATTACCCCCTTATCTATGTACCTTTCCATTATAAATATATGATCTGAAAAATTCTATTATTTGCCTCTGACATAAAAAATAGCTTGTGCAAGGACTGCACAAGCATTTATCCTCTTAACAGCAGCTTGTATAATACCACCAGCCGCCAAAGATTAGGACTAGTATTAATAATACGATGAAGAGTGCGTACCATCCGCCTCCTCCAGTTGCATAAGGTACAGGATAAACTGGATATGGGGCTTGATAGCAGCAGGGATTTGGATAACCATATGACACGTTAATACCCCCTTTCCCTTTTACTACTAGGGTATGTGCCTGTATACTTTTATGTATGGGCATCTGCCGCAATACATAAAAAAACAGAGACGGAAAGGTTCCGGCTCTGTTGCTCAGTTCTTTTTCTTTCGTTCTTTTTCTGCACGGTAAAATTCATGGAACATTTTCATGAGTGCGCGTTTTTCAATCCTTGAAACATAGCTTCTTGAAATCCCTAATTCCTTCGCAATTTCTCGCTGGGTTTTTTCCTTTTGAAGATCGAGACCAAAACGGCCGACAATGACTTCTTTCTCTCTGTCGTCCAGGACATCAATATATTTCCGAATTTTTTCAAGCTCCATATTCAACTGGATGGTATCAATAACATCTTCTGATTCCGATTTTAGTACATCAATGAGTGAGATTTCATTCCCTTCTTTATCCTGTCCAATCGGGTCATGTAAAGAGACATCCTTTTTGGTCTTCTTTAGCGCTCGCAGATGCATGAGGATCTCATTTTCAATACATCGTGCTGCATACGTTGCAAGCTTCGTTCCTTTCCCCTCGGAATAGCTCTCAATTGCTTTTATTAAACCAATCGTTCCTATTGAAATTAAATCCTCTGAATCTTCCCCAGTGTTTTCGAACTTTTTTACAATATGAGCTACAAGCCGTAAATTATGTTCAATCAACATATTACGAGCATGAGAGTCCCCTTCCGCCATTAACCGTAAATATTTCCTTTCATCTGCAGCAGATAGGGGCTGCGGAAAAGCATTGTTTTTAACATAAGAGACAAGAAATAAAAATTCCTTAATGAGATAACCAAGTGCTGTAAGAATCCCTGCCATGCACATCCACCCCCGTGCTTTTTTGGGCTTTGCCTATAACTAATTCCTATGTTACAAACAGGGTGATTGTGTCTGTCCAAAACATTTTATTTGAAAATAAAGGCTTTTATCACAGTACAAAAAAAAGCACTGACCTTAATAAAGGTCAATGCTTCTTGTTATTCTACACTTAGCTCCGCTGTTATTACACAGCCAATCGCCGCAGTTATGACCAAAGCCATCACCATCATGAACATATTCTCCACCCCTTAAGATAGATCCTTTTATCTACTTCGAATTTATCACATTTTCACAGTATTTAACTTAAGGGGATGTGAACAATTTGTTAACAAACATATATCGTTAATCTTTTATCGTTATTTATGATTTCATTTTTTACTTTTCTTCTTTGCTTTTATGAAAAGAAACAATATAAAGGTATGGACCGGCATTTTTTACTACCTCCTTAAATAAGTTAACTAGGTGGTATCTTTCATACTCCATAAGCTTGCACCACGTTTTTGAATCAAATATATCATTGTAAACCCACCTTTCATTTTTTGTATTTAAAGCATTACTACATAATGCGATGCACGGAGATTTGACGATCTTTCGTTGCTTCATATATTTTCTTTACTTGTTCTTGATGCGCTGCTTCTTCGATACTCATCTCACGTTTTTTTATGGTAATGGATAAGAATAAAATATTTAATGTCATGACTTGTCACCTCCCATAAAGGGTTTATTACATTAAATGATACGCAGTAGCTTGACGGTCTTTGTGCTGATCATATAACTTTTCAACCATTTCATTTTGAATTGCTTCTTGCAGACTTTCTTTACGTTTCTTAACTGTTATTGAAAAAAACAAAATATTAAGAGTCATTTAAATACACTTCCTTTTTTTTAGGGTTAATTTATAGTAAATGATAAACGGACAATTGACGTTCTTTGTTTTGCTCAAAAAGTTTTTCAACCATTTCATTTCGTTTTGCTTGCTGCAGGCTTTCTTTGCGTTTTTTTAATGTAATCGAGATAAAAAATATATTTAGTGTCATAACTATCACCCCTTCCCTTTATAACCATTTTTGCTAATTATATCCATATTTCAGGCACAAAAAGGCCGCAAGAAATTACTCCCTTGCGGCCTTAATTTTAGGCACAAAAATACCGCAGGGCAGCACTCTCCCTGCGGCATGGATATGTTAGGTAACTAAAAATTAGTTAAGCAATCCATTCCTGTCGGTCGAATGCAAATTATTTACATATGCAGTTGTCATCCAAATAGCATTACCAGTGGCAGCAACCATTAACTTCATCATCATTTTCTTCGACCTCCTTCGGAATTTTTTACTAACTACGGTAATTATATCCAGCGACATACCCTTTGTAAACCACTTTTTTGAAATTTTTTAAAAAATAATTAAATTGCCTTGTTTATTCAAAAAAAATAAACGTCCCAAGGGAACGTTTATTTTTGGCTGCTGTCTTCGATATCCATAAGTTTAAGCTGGCATTGTTTTGATTGAATAAAGAATAAAATCGAAACTGCTAAAAAGGACATCGAGGAGATCATCATTATATTTACATCCATTTCGCTCTTAAAGTCTGATGGAATAATTACACCTAGAAAGAAAAATACACCGACAGCGAGTAATACGATAGCAAATTGTTTAAAATCAACCATTTTTTCATTAAGACTTTTCGTTTGTTTGTCCACTGTTGGTCACCTACTTTTCTTAAAATCTACTAACCTACTTTACCATAAAAAACAGCTTAAAAGAGTATGTAAATTTTAGAAAAACAAAAAGCCCGGATATTCCACCGGACTAATGATATCTACTGCTTACCCTATTGCTTCGACGATTTTCATGACCAATGTTGCGGAATGAGTTGCTGCCTTGTCAATAAATTGATCAAAGGAGGTTTCAGATTCCTTCCCTGCAATATCAGATAAAGAGCGAATGATGACGAAAGGTACTCCAAAACGATGAGCCACTTGAGCTATCGCTGCTGCTTCCATTTCAACCGCCTGCAATTTATCGAATTTGGATTGGACAAATTTAACACGCTCGGGATCTTCCATAAATGAATCTCCAGTAACGATTAGCCCTTTCACCACTTGAAATTTATCTAGTTCCTTTGCAGCATCTTCAGCTATTTGTATTAACTTTTCATCTGCACAAAAAGCTGCTGGAAGCTGTGGTACTTGACCATATTCATACCCGAAAGCTGTAACATCGACATCATGATGACGTACTTCAGTAGAGATTACGGCATCACCCACGTTTAAATCAGGATTGAAACCACCTGCAGAGCCTGTATTAATTATGTAATCTGGCTTATATTTTTCGAGCAAAATGGTTGTTGACATCGCTGCATTTACTTTGCCAATTCCAGAACGCAGTAATATCACCTCTCGGCCCTTCATTTGTCCAAAAGTAAACTCGCAGCCTGCAACTGTTTCCTGAGTCTGTCCCTCAATATTGTCTCTTAACAATTTTACTTCTTCTTCCATTGCTCCAATGATGGCAATTTTCATTTTCATACCTCTTTCTATTTGTTTTACTTCTTTCATAATAATCTTCCTCAGATTAAACTATCATATCCGCAAACACTATTCTACCATCATTCGACAGAATTCTTCCAATACGAACAGGTAAAACATCTTTATCCTTACAGAGAAAATGGTACTATTTCATTGATTCACTGGCAGGAATTAACTAGAATGTACATAGGGAAGGGGTGGTTAATATGATGAATTTCCAACTTGATTTTATTGAGGATAAAGTAGAATTCTTTGATGCAACAGATCTATTGGTATTAGAAAAGAAAATCGAAGCAAAAATTGAGGAAAATAAGGCAATCTTATTAGGCGTTCATTCAGTCTCCCATCAAATGTACGTTACCGAAAAGGGGCAGACCTTCTATACCGCAGTTGTGCACTTTAAACGTAAAAAATAGGATGGAGAACCCATCCTATTTTTTGTTTATTCTATTGCAGAAAGCTCCTCAACCTTTACAGGCTTCCAGCCTTCGCCATCTACCCAATCAAGGTAGACAGTGTATTTTTGCTGTTTGTCTTTTGAGGCAACAGTACTAAACACTCCAACACCATCCGATTTATCACGGCCAAACCAATAAACAGTCGTATTAGTTTCCTCTAATCCAGTTGCATAAGAGACCGCCTTTAACATCTCCTGCCAATCAACGGATGTCTTGTCGTAAACAGTCGCATGTTCACCTGTTTGCACGGTACCTACAGGCTTCCAGGCAGGGTTCTCGATGGTTCTAACTACATTGGTAGTTCCATCCCCCTCGGATATAACTGCCTGTGAATCATCTTCCTGCTTAGGTGCTGAAGCTTCTTCACTCTCTTCATCCGCAATCTCCTCAGTATCAGTATCTTCCTGAGTTTCCTGGGCTGCGTCATTTTTTTCAGTATCTTTATCCTCTTTTTCTGAGGTTTGATTTGCTGCTGTTTTGGTGTCTTCTTGTTTAGGAGTTGCTTTGTCATCACCTGATAAAAAGATTGTATAGGCTACAAAGAAGATAAGCGCTAGCACAATGACAATAAGACTATTCAAGATAATATTCGTTTTCTTCCTTTTAGCCCGATAACCTGAACGTGAGCCAGATTGGAAATCGTTACTCATAAAAAAATCCCTCCAAATAGAAAAGCGAAGCGCCGCTAAACAATTATTATGGCTGTCAACATTCTAACATGAATTGAAAAGAACTTGAAGGATTTTCCCTTAAGTTAATACTATTGTAATCCTTTGTCATATTCATATAACATTTTTACCATATCGGCAAATAACAAATTTACACCGCCTTCTGTATCTAGAACATCTAAATTAACGGCAACAAGCGCATATTTTGGATTTTGATAGGGAAAATAGCCAGCAAACCACTTATTATGCAATTGTTTATCATTCTCGTATTTCCCTGTCTCTGCGGTTCCTGATTTACCTGCAACCTCATAGGGAAGGTCTTGAAACCATTTACCAGTTCCATTCGGATTTACAACAACCTCTCTTAATAATTTTTGAAGCTTCATCGTCGTATAAGGTGAAATGGTATCGCCAGATAATGGTTTATTATCGAAGGTTACCATCGTCGTACCATTTTTATACTCTATTTTCGAAGCAGTTCTCACCATTTCTTTTTTACCGCCTCTAGCTATTGTGGCCATCATATTGGCTACGGCCAGCGGCGTTGCCCGAACCTCATGTTGACCAATCCCAGACATGGCTGCATAGTTTTGGTCCTTCTTAGCCTCTTCTGTCAAAAATACCCTGCCCTTATCTTCATCGACAAGCTGTTTAAAATTTTCGGTATGATACACTTCACCCTGCCAGCCAACAGTACCTGTTAATGACAATTTCTCAGCATAATCCTCCAGCATATTTTTATCTATTTTTTGAAGTTCCTTTGCCAGTTCTCCAAAGGTCCGGTTACAGCTTCTCGCAAAGCTGTCCGTAAATGAGAGCATTCCATAATTGTACTTGAGTTCAGGTTCACCGTTAATTTTTTTACTACAATTAAATAACCTTGTTGGGTCATCAAGACTATTATCAATGGCAGCCGCTGCCACCACAGTTTTAAAAATAGAACCCATTATTTCTTGCTTTAGCATCCGGTTTGTAATCCCAGAGCCGCTATAGGGATCACTTTTATTGATAGACGGACGTGAAACGGATGCTAGGACACTATTGCTTTCAATATCAAGAAGCACTAAACCGCCCTTCTTTATTGCATGCTGGTCCACTAATTCCTCTGATTTCTGCTGTAAACTTTTATCAATCGTTGTTTTAATATTTACTGGGTAAAAAGGATTAGCAGGATCAACATACTTTACATTAATCCCGAATAACGGTGCGCCGTCACCATCAACATGATAAACCAGTTTAGACTTACCTTCAGGAAGTAAAAATTCATCAAAACTTTCTTCAAGACCAGAAACACCTAAAAGTGTCTTTTCTGAAAGCTCCTTATTGGGATACCGTTTTTTTAATTCTTCTACGTTTTCCCCTGTTAAACCAATTAATTGCTCCGCAAGAATCTCGCTGCGTTCAAATTTCTTTTCAATGGCAAATACACCAGGTATTTCAAGCTTATTAATTTTTTCCATTTGTGATGGTGTTAATTCTATTGGCTGTGGTTCTCCATAAGCAAATGGTTTATTTGCATCCTCTAAGGCGTTTTTTAAACTATACTCTGAAATACCAGAAATAGAGGCTACTGCTTCTACATCCCATTCCATATTTTTCAAAAAAGGAAAGAGAACAAGAACTGATACTTTCTTATGGGTTAGCAGTTCTCCATTCCGATCAAGAAAATTACCACGCCCGTTATCGATGACTAATTCCTGCGTTCTTTGCTTTACACTTTCTTCTAGCAGATTTACATTATGCTTTGAAAAAGTTTCCGTTTGAACCAGCTGAATCTGAATTAATCGACCAGTAAGAATTAACAGCCCAATTATACAAAGGACGAGTAATCCTTTAATTCGTTTTCGTATCATGAAAAAACACCTCGTCAAAAGTTTTGACGAGGTGCAGCGTTTTCAAACATATTGATAAAAATCATTTACTTAATCGAGACAATTCTGACGCTCATTTCGCCGCCAGGTGTTTGAACAGATACCTGATCGCCCACTTTTTTGCCAAGTAAGCTTTTTGCTATTGGAGAATCGTTTGAAATTTTCCCTTCAAACGGATCTGCCTCTGCACTTCCAACGATCGTATAAGTTTCTTCATCACCATTGGGAAGTTCCACAAATGTAACAGATCTGCCTAATGTAACTGCATCACTAGCCGTGTCGCCTTCTTCAATAATCTTAGCATTGCGAATCATATTTTCTAAAGTTGTAATACGACCTTCTACAAATGCCTGTTCTTCTTTTGCAGAATCATATTCAGAGTTTTCAGATAAATCTCCGAAACTTCTTGCAATTTTAATTCTTTCTACAACTTCTTTACGCTTTACAGATTTTAAATGTTCAAGCTCCTGGATAAGTTTGTCTTTACCCGCCTGTGTCATTGGAAATACTTTTTCAATCGCCAAAACTTCTCACTCCTTCTAGTCTTCACAATCCCCCATAGATTGTGTTTGATAATGTTATGTAGGAATCACATAAATACATAGGAGCGCGTCCTCTTAAAGGGCGCGCAACCAGTATTCATCCAATATGGATTCATTTTAACCTAATCTTTAAGCTATTGTTTCATAAAATTGACTTTTGTTCAAGAATTGTTTGAATTTTTGTGACCATTAAATCAATCGCCACATGATTTTGACCGCCTTCAGGAATTATAACATCTGCATATCTTTTGGTCGGTTCAATAAATTGATTGTGCATCGGACGAACCACATTCGTATATTGCTCAATAACTGAGTCCAATGTCCGCCCACGCTCTTTAATGTCACGTGACATCCTTCTGAGAATCCGAATATCCGCATCTGTGTCAACAAACAGCTTCATGTCCATCAATTTTCGCAATCGCTCATCTTCAAGAACAAGTATACCTTCTAGTATAATAACATCTTTCGGTTCAACATCAATGATTTCTTTTGAGCGGGTATGCAGCGAATAATCATAAACTGGTTTTTCAATCGGCTCGTAACGTAACAGCTTTTCAATATGTTCGATAAGCAAATCATTATCAAACGCCAAGGGATGATCATAATTCGTCTTTAAGCGTTCCTCAAAGGGTAAATCACTTTGGTCTTTATAATAATAATCCTGTTGAAGCATGGTTATAGAATGACCTTTAAAGCTTTCATAGATTGCCTTTGTTACACTAGTTTTCCCTGAGCCGGAACCTCCGGCAACACCAATAACAACCGGTTTGCGCATCAACCTAGTTCTCCTTTCGCATCATGTTGTTAGGGTAAACCGGTTTGTCCAATTTAAATTGTACAATTTGAAGCGGATGTCTTGCTGCATCCAGTTCATTACCTTTTTCATCCCAAATTTTATCTATCACATGTGTAAAGTTTTGAATTTCCGGACCAAAGAATTCGACTTCCTGACCCGGTTTAAAGTGGTTTCGTTGTTGAAGGGTAACCATTTGCGTTTCTTCGTTGTAATCCAACACAAGACCGACAAATTCAAACTTTGTCTTGTTGCTATGATTACCAAACATTTGCTCTTTATACCCAGGAACTCCTTCAAAAAATGCAGGTGCTGTTTCACGATTCGCACATTTGTCCAGCTCTTCTAACCACTCACGCTTAATCACGAAATTGTCTGGGTCGGCACAATAGGCGTCAATAACCTTTCTATATACACTGACAACCGTAGCAATATAGTGAATCGACTTCATTCGGCCTTCAATTTTCAAGCTATCAATTCCAAGCTCAATCATTTGAGGAATCGCTTGAATCAGGTTGAGATCCTTAGGGCTCATGGCAAATGGCGCATCATTCTCGCCATATAAAGGCACTTCTGTTGTACTGCCTTCAAGTTGATATAAATCATAATCCCAACGGCAGGACTGACAGCAGCCGCCTCGGTTTGAATCCCTAGCGGTCATGTGGTTACTTAGTGTACAACGTCCAGAATAGGCAATACACATTGCTCCATGAATAAAGATTTCAATCTCAACATCGACTTTTTTCTTCATTTCTCTAATTTCTTCTGCACTTGCCTCACGCGCTAAAACGACACGTTCCGCACCGCTTTCTTTCCAAAACTGAGCTGTTTTCCAGTTTGTAATAGATTGCTGCGTGCTGATGTGAATTTCAATTTCTGGTGCCAGTCTGCGGCATGTTTCAATAATTAATGGGTCTGCAACGATAATCCCGGCTATTCCTGTTTCCTTTAACCCAAGGATGTAGTCTTCTAACCCATCAATATTCTCGTTGTGAGCAAAAATATTAGTTGTTACGTATATTTTTGCTCCAAATTTTTTAGCGAATTCTACGCCTTCCTTCATTTCTTCAAATGTAAAGTTATCAGCGTTTGAACGTAAACCATATTCCTGACCGCCAATAAATACGGCATCAGCACCATATTGAACAGCAATTTTTAATTTTTCAAGATTTCCTGCGGGCGCAAGGAGTTCTGGTTTTTTCACAATCACGCGTTTTCCATCGATGATTTCAGAAATATTTTCTTTAACTGTATCCACGAATGAACTCCTCCTTTTTAGTAAACTGTTTCTTTGAAAAAGAATCCGGTGTCTAATTTGCGATTTTCTGGCTGTACAGACTCAATAGCTTCTAATAGCTCGTCTTTTTTATCGTCATATAAATCAGTGTCCTTATAGAATAAGTCAATCGCTTCACGGTATGCCTTTGTTACTGCAATAAGATAGTCTGAAGACTTTAAGATTCCATCAATTTTAAAGGAATCTACACCTGCTTCAAGCATTTCCTGCAGCTCGTCAATGATACAAATATCATTTGGACTCATAATATGAGTGCCATTCTCATCTTCAAAGATTGGATATTTATTTTCTCTTTCTTTATCATGTATGAACATATTTTTTTCCGCTTTACGGTTTTCGATTTCCATAACTTTTCCTTGGTACTCATAATAGTTTCCAAGAAGTGACCGTTTAGATTGGAACATACAGCTCATCCCATGAACTTGAACCTCTATTTCAACCTCAGCATTTTCTTTGATTTCCACGATTGCATCCATATTCATTTCACGGGCTAGAACAGCTCTTTTGGCACCTTTTTGACCCCAATAGTTACAGGAAAACCAATTTGTTCCAAGCGTTTCCGTGCTCCAATGCAGCTTCATTTCAGGTGCTGCTTCACGTGCAGTCATTAAGACAGCAGGATCACCAAAGATAATTGCATCGGCATTTGCTTCTTGAGCAAATTTAATATAATCACTTAATTCATCCATTTTTTCATTATGAAAAATAGCATTCATGGCAACATAGACTTTTTTCTCTTTAGAATGTGCTAATTCTATCGCCTGCTTTACCTGTTCACGATTAAATTCGCCTGCTAAACGTAATCCATATCTTTGTTCTCCAACTACAAACGCATCGGCACCAGCTTCAGCTAGCGGCATTATATCGTCAACTGACAGTGGAGTAACTAATAATTCCGTTCTTTTCATTTTAGTCACCTCTTCTTTTTACTAATAGCAATCCCATCACCAACAGGGAGAATCACTGTATGATAATCAGGATGATTCATCAGCCATTGATTGAAGTTATCTATTTTCCTGACAAGATTACGAATCCTTTTTGATTCAATCTCTGATTGTGTAACAAGACCTTTAAATAAAACATTATCGGTTATGATGATGCCATCAATACTAAGGTATTTGGAATACATCTCAAAGAATTTTTGATATTGTCCCTTTGCAGCATCTACAAATATGGTGTCGTATGGGGCTTGTTCACCTACAAGCTCCTCAACCTCTAAGGCATCACCTTTAATCAAAATAACCTGTTTGCCATGCTTCGAACGAACTATATATTCTTCTGCAGCCTGTATTCTATCTATGTCTCTTTCTATCGTAACGATGCTCGCATTTGGCAGAGCCTCCGCCATTCGTAAGGCAGAATAACCAATTGCAGTTCCTACCTCAAGAATTTTACTAGAGTTTTGAATTCTTAATAGTTGCAGGAGAGCTTCAATTCCAACAAGCTCCATAATCGGTACCTTATTTTCTAATGCGTATTTTTCCATTTCGATAAACAATGGTTCACGTCCTGGAATCAGTTCCTCAATATAAGAATGCAGTTTATCATTCAACAAACTGCCATCACCTGCCTCTTTTAAAGCATTGTTGCCACAATGCTGCTCTTTAGACATGAAAAAATAGCGTTCTAAGAAACGCTATTATCTGCTCATAAAACACTTGAACTATTTTAACACAAACAGGGAGGAAAGAAAACCATTCCCCCCTGTGTCTTTATTAATTATTATTGGTAATATGCTCAGCTTTTGCCGCATTATGTTCCTCTAGAGTTTTTGTGAAAATAACATCTCCTCCGGCTGTAGCTAGGAAATACAAATACTTCGTTTCAGATGGATTTAAAGCCGCCTCGATTGAATCTTTGCCTGCATTCGCAATCGGACCTGGAGGAAGTCCCTTATGCTTATAAGTATTATAAGGTGAATTTACTTCTAAATCCTCGTATAAAACTCTTTCCTTGTGTTTACCTTGCGCATATAAAACGGTTGGATCTGTCTGTAAAGGCATATCTTGTTCGATTCGATTATAAAAGACACTCGAGATATCTTTACGATCCGCTTTTTCCGTTGCCTCTTCTTCAATCAAGGAGGACATCGTCAACAACTGGTGTGCGGTAAACTCTTCTTCACTGAGTTCTGCCAAATAAGGTGTAATCACTTTTCTAGTTTGTTCGAGCATCGTAACAATCATTTCTTCTACTGTTGGATTTGGCTTGTAGAATGGATAGGTTGCTGGAAACAAATAGCCCTCGAGTGGATATTTAATAGCAGGATTCAGTATATCTGTTGTTAATAAATCAGGAAATTTCCCCATCATTTTTTGAATAAATGTTCGATCATTTAATTGAGTAAACACTTCTTCTTCCGATTTATTTACCGTTTTTGCAATGATTTGGGCGATTTCCTTTAACTGTTTACCTTCTGGAATCGTTAACTGAAAAGCAGCTTGCTGCAAGACCTTTCCTGTTTTTAGGCGATTAATAATTTCTGGAATCTCCATCGAAGGACTCAGTTCATATTCTCCAGCCATAAAACCAGCTTCATTTTTAAATTTAACATAGTATTTAAAGACTTTAGCATTTTTAATGATTCCGTTAGATTCCAATTTCTCAGATATTCCCGTTACGGATGACCCTATTGGGATTTCTACCTTTTTCTGAACTTTACTATCCTTGTCAACAGGCTGCAGTGCTGACTTGATGTAGAGATAACCCCCTCCGCCGATAAAGACGAGGATTAAAATAGCCACGATTGTAATAATTAAAACAATCCTGCGAACAATTCTTGCTTCGCTTTGGTGCTCCAGCATTTTCTTTCGTATGACCTCTTTTTTCGAGTGTGTCTCTTCTGTTGACATCTAATTGACCCTCCCATAAGCCCAGAAACATATATCTTTCAAACTCTTTTTTCGCATTTTTGAAATTGCGTATCAAATATTATTTCAGCATAAATAGCGAAAAATGTCAATTTTACACGAAAATCGTAAGCGTATTCAACCATGACATAACAAAAAACGACCCATTAACAGGGTCGTTTTTTGTACTTGTTTTATTCTTCGTCTTCTTGCTCGTCGTAGAAGGTATTGAGCATTTCTTCTACCATGTCCCATTCTTCTTCCGTTTCAATCGGAATTAATTCACCTTCGCCATCCTCATCATTAGGATTGAAGGCATAGGCATGAATTTCAGGACCTTCTTCATCGTCTTCGGCTCCGCCTACTTGTTGAAACAATACATAAGACTTGCCAAAATCCTCTGATTCAAATGTAAAAAGTACTTCACATAGTTGTTCGTTACCTTTTTCATCTACAATTGTAATTTGATTTTCTCCGTGTTCCATATCTTCACCTCATTAATTTTTGCTATCAAGATAGCCTTGTAAAATCATCATAGCTGCCATTTTATCAATTACTTTTTTTCGCTTTTTACGGCTGACATCCGCTTCAAGCAAAACCCGTTCTGCTGCCATTGTCGTTAACCGCTCGTCCCATAAAATGGTTGAAACTGAAAATTGATTTTCAATTTCCTCTGCGTATCGCTTACTGGCTTCACCACGAGGTCCAATGGAACCATTCATATTCTTTGGCAGCCCAATAACAACTTGACTGATTCCATACTCTTTTATTAATTGACCAATTTCATCAAAACCAAACTTATTTTTTTCTTCGTCAATTTTGAGGGTTTTGAGGCCCTGTGCAGTCCAGCCAAGCTCATCGCTAATAGCAATCCCGACTGTCTTAGAGCCTACATCTAATCCCATAATCCGCATTTCTTAACCCTCGCGTCGTTGATTTAAATAGTATTTAACTAATTCCTCAATAATTTCATCCCGTTCAAGTTTACGAATGATATTCCTAGCATCCCGATGACGGGGAATATAAGCAGGATCTCCGGACAGTAAATATCCGACGATTTGATTAATTGGGTTATACCCTTTTTCCTGTAAGGCCTCATAAACTTGAAGAAGAACATCATTTACGTCATGTTCAAAAGGCTCTTCAGGAAAATTAAATCTCATCGTTTTATCAAATGAGCTCATCATATGCACCTCGCATTTTTAGTAGAGGAGATAACTAACTTGTACACGTTGCTAATTTTAGCCTTAGTTACCTATATATTACACTACTTTGTCTCATTATCAAATTGATTTCACCCATTCTTCTACGAATTGCAGGGCAGAGTCTAGTTTTTCTGGATCTTTTCCGCCAGCTTGTGCCATATCAGGTCTGCCGCCGCCACCCCCGCCGCAGCGTGTAGCAACTTCTTTGATTAATTTACCAGCATGGTATCCCTTGTCAATTAAATCCTTTGTGACAGCAGCAATTAAATTAACTTTCCCATCATTTACACTGCCGAGCAGGATTACAGCTGATTCGACCTTTTGCTTCAATTCATCAGCCATATTTCGCAAGTTGTTCATATCCGATGCTTGAACCTTTGCTGCCAATACCGTTACACCGTCAATTACCCTTGCTTTTGACACAAGGCTGCCAGCTTCAATATTTCCTAGTTTTGCAGCAAGCGATTCGTTTTCACGCTGAAGTTGTTTAATTTCAGACATCAAGACTTCAATTCGATTAACGACTTCTTTAGGATTTGTTTTCAACTTATCAGCTGCATCCTTTAATAAACTCACTTGATCGTTCATCAATTGGTACGCTGACTCACCTGTTACAGCTTCTATTCTCCTCGTCCCCGCACCGATTCCGCCTTCAGAAACGATTTTAAATAGACCAATTACAGATGTATTTGGAACGTGACAGCCGCCGCAAAGCTCTAAGCTATAATCGCCTACTTTAACAACACGAACGATATCACCATATTTTTCACCGAAAAGAGCCATTGCACCCATTTCTTTTGCTTCAGCAATCGGTTTAAGGCTGATATTCACTTCGATATTTCTCCAGATTTGCTGATTAACATTTTTCTCAATTTCCTCTAGTTCTTCTGGCTTCACTTGACCAAAATGTGAGAAATCAAAACGGAGACGATCTGGTTCCACTAGTGAACCTGCCTGGTTTACATGTGTTCCGAGAACATCCTTTAGTGCTTGGTGAAGCAAGTGGGTAGCTGTATGATTTTTGATAATTTGCACTCGATTATCTTGATTTACAGTTGCTGTCACTTTTGCATCACTTTTTAGTATTCCTGATTCTACTACTGCTTTATGAAGATTTTGACCATTTGGTGCTTTTTGTACGTCTTTTACCGCTACGGCAACACCCTCTGCATAAATCATTCCACGGTCTGCAATCTGCCCGCCGCTTTCGGCATAGAATGGTGTTACATCAAGAATTAATTGAACCTCGTCACCACTAAATGCTTCCTCGATCAATTCACCATTTTTAAGGATTGCCACAACCGTAGAGCTTGTTTGAAGTTGGTCATATCCAACGAATTCACTATCTACCTTAATGTCTCCAAGTACGCCGCCTTGAACCTGCATACTATCGACATCCTGGCGAGCAGCACGAGCGCGTTCACGCTGTAATTCCATTTCTGTTTCAAAACCTGCGTGGTCTACCTTCATTCCCTCTTCTTCTGCATATTCTTCGGTTAATTCTACAGGGAAACCATAGGTGTCATACAGTCGGAAAATATCACTTCCAGAGATCGTATCGCTTCCTTTTTCCTTCTCTTTTTTAATGACAGTCCCTAGTATCGATAAACCTTCATGTAAGGTTTCGTGGAAGCGTTCTTCTTCATTTTTTATCACTTTCTGAATAAACTCCGTCTTGTCTTTTACCTCTGGGTAGAAATCATGCATGATTTCCCCTACTACTGGAACCAATTCATACATAAAAGGACGGTTAATATTAATCTGTTTTGCATAGCGGACTGCTCGGCGAAGCAGGCGTCGTAATACATATCCACGACCTTCGTTTGATGGCAATGCCCCATCTCCCACAGCAAAGGCAACGGTACGAATATGGTCGGCAACTACCTTAAAAGCAGTATCCTTTTCTTTATCCTCGCCATATTTCACACCAGAAATCTCTTCAGTTGCTCTGATTATCGGGATAAACAAATCGGTATCAAAGTTAGTTGGTACATTTTGAACAACAGAAGCCATTCTTTCTAGGCCCATGCCTGTATCAATGTTTTTCTTTGGCAGCGGCGTATACGTTCCGTCCGGGTTATGATTAAACTGAGAAAATACAAGATTCCAAACCTCAAGATACCGTTCGTTCTCGCCGCCCGGATATAATTCGGGATCAGCTGGATCATCCCCATACTCTGGACCGCGGTCATAGAAGATTTCGGTATTCGGACCACTTGGGCCTTCACCAATATCCCAGAAGTTCCCTTCAAGACGAATGATTCGCTCCTCTGGAATACCAATTTTTTTATTCCAAAGATCAAATGCTTCATGGTCCTCTGGATGAATCGTAACAGAAAGAAGTTCTTCGTCCCAGCCAATCCATTTTTTATCCGTTAAAAACTCCCATGCCCACTCAATCGCTTCCTCTTTAAAATATTCGCCAATAGAAAAGTTGCCGAGCATTTCGAAAAAGGTATGATGGCGTGCAGTTTTCCCAACGTTCTCGATGTCGTTGGTGCGAATTGATTTTTGAGCATTTGTAATCCTTGGATTCGCTGGAATAACACGGCCATCGAAGTATTTTTTTAATGTGGCAACACCACTATTAATCCATAATAATGTTGGATCTTCATGAGGAACAAGCGACGCACTTGGTTCAACAGTATGCCCTTTCTCCTGGAAAAAATCTAAATACATTTTTCGAATTTCTGAACCAGTCAAGTATTTCATATTAATAAGCCTCCCTAGTTTAAAAGCATAAGCGCCTTGTTCAGCCCCGACAAGCAAAAGTTCTTCGGCAATAAAAGTCCGCTTTTTGACTTTTATTGCCGAAGGTTTTTTGACCTCGAGGGGCTAGGCGCTGACGCTGGATAATAATTTAAAAATGAACACAAAAAAGCCCTCATCCCTAACAGGGACGAGAGCTAACTCGCGGTACCACCCTGATTATGAACACAAAACCTTTGGTGTTCATCTCTCAAATAATGCCTTAACGCGGCAATGACGGCAGTGGTTAGCTGCACTCCAGACTAGCTTCTGTTATCCTTCATCTAGAGCCTCTCACAGCCAAGGAAGCTCCTCTCTTAAAAGATGGTCTACAACATACTAAGGTCCTTCAACATGTTTATCCAAAATATTCTATAATGGGATTATAGCCACACAAAAAACGTTTGTCAATCTGATGGAGCGGGTTCCTTTACTTTTTCGTGCATGAAATGATTTTTTGCATGAATAATGCTTACTTTAAGGACAACAAGAACGGGTACAGCTACAATCATTCCAAGGATTCCTCCTATTTCTCCGCCTGCCGTTAAAGCAATCATAATCATCAATGGGTGCATATGCAGACTTTTTCCCACGATATAAGGAGACAATATATTTCCTTCTAAAAATTGTAATCCAAAAACGATGACAACGGTAATAAGCACTAATTTACCTGAGCCTGTGGCAGCGATAATAACGGCCGGAACCGCACCAATAATTGGACCAAAATAGGGGATTACATTTGTGACCCCAATAATCATGCCTAAAAGTAGAGGATATTTTAAATGGAAAATCCAAAATAAAATAGAGGAAAGACTTCCGATAATAAGACAAACTAAAAGCTGTCCTCTAATGTAGCTGCCAAGTGATTCATCGATATCCATAAGAAATCGTGTTCCTTTTCTCCGCCATTTTTTAGGTGTAATATACCATACCGCTCTTTTAATGAGACCGAAATCCTTTAACATATAAAAAGCAATAAAAGGAATAATCATGATGGCAAACGCAAAATTCAAGAAGCTAAGCAAGGAAGTAACGATTACATTTAGTAGTGAATCTAATCGTTTTTCAAAACCAATAATTCCTTCATTGATTTGCTCTTGAAGACCATCTGGCCATTCCCGTGTATGCGATTGAAGTTCCTTTATCCAGTTTCGGTATTGCTCTGCTAGGATGGGCGCACTTTCTGCAAGGTCTCTTACTTGTGAAATAAAAGCAGGAATTCCTTTATAGAGTGCTAATCCAATACCGCCAAAAAACAGAAAATAAATCAAAAAAATCGCAAGTCCTCGATGTAAGCCTTTTTCATGGAGCTTTTCAACAATTGGGTGAAGCAAATATGTAATAAAGCCGCCAATAAAGAAAGGCAGGATAATCACTATCGCCACTCTTACAATGGGTAACCAGACAAATCGAATTTTTAAAAACACGTAAAGTGCAATGAGTAAAAGAAGCAAAAAACCTATTCGATAAAACCATTTAACCCGAATTTCCACCGATAAAATGCCTCCTTAATACCATTATTCTTAGAGACAAATAGCGGATTTATACATCTAGCAAAAATCCCCCTCAACATAGAGGGGGATTCATTTTTAGAATAAAGCTCGTTTTACCTTTCTTGACATTCGTTTCACTTGACGGCCAGACATCATGTTGTTTCTCTGTGCAAGATTATAAGCTGCCATTCCGACTCCAAATGCAACAACGGAAGTCATCACTTTATTCATACGTCTCACCTCTTCTGTAGTTTGACAGTGCTCGACTATTTTTACGCTTACTGTCTACCTTCAGTACATAAGTGTTTCCACTTTAAATGGTGTAACGACGTTCTTCTTCTTCAAACAAGTCATCTAAGGAGCTGAGTGTACCATCTTCTTCGACTTGATGGGTATTAATAATACCTTTGGCAAGAGACAATTCGATAAAACAACTCCAGCAATAATATTGGTTTATTCCGATTTTGCCGATATCCTTGCTCTGACAATTGGGACATTTGAACATGGAAAGAACACCTCACGTATGATTAACGTCTACGATGATGGCATCCTTTCCGATTGCAGGGGGCTTCTCGGAATGTATAATCTGTTTCCCGTCTGTGATATCCGAAAAGAAACCATCCGTAATTTCGTACCCTACGATTGTGCCCAATTCTTCATGAAAATATACATCCTGTAACAACCCAAGTGACTCTCCGCTCTTTGAAATCATCATCTTTCCGTTAAGAGAGTGTTGATGGTTAAGGGTATATTCTGGAGTTGTTTTTAGTCTTTCAAGGCTGTTATCATCCTCAATCATGACCCCATCCCAGCCAAAAGCTTCTACATCTTGAATGTCCAGAAAATAGGTTTGTTTGAAGAAAGCGCCTTTTTTAACCATCAGGCCTTTTACGGCTCCATCGCTAGTGATACACAAATCAGTAACTTCACCAATTTTTGCTCCTGTACTTGACTCAAAGACTGGTTGTCCTTTTAATAAAGAAAATGTTCGCAGAGTGTCCCACCTCCTGTGAACATTTATAGTCTTAGTCAATTACCATGAAATCATAAGGTGTAAGGTTTTCCATGCCAATCATTGGATTAACCTGCATTAATTTTTCTTCAGCAGATAGGCCTGGTTCATCTTCCATTTCTTCTACTTCGGAAGAATTCTCGACTGATATCATCTCCTGAAGCTTTTGGGATAATGTGGTTTGTCTGCTTAATTCATCTGCCCTTTCCACACCCATCCTTAATGCTTCCACTTCACCACAAAGAATTAAGGACTTTTTACTCCGTGTTATCGCAGTATAAATAAGATTCCTTTGTAACATTCGATAATAGCTTCTTGTAATGGGAAGAATCACAATCGGGAATTCACTTCCCTGAGATTTATGCACCGAACAACAATAGGCATGAGTAATTTGATTCAAGTCCTGTCTTGTATATTCAACTTCATTACCTTCGAAGGAAACGTATACCATATCTTGTTTTTCCGTATTTTCCTTTGCATAGATAATAGAAATAATTTCACCAATATCTCCGTTAAAAACATTGCTTTCTGGTTGATTTACAAGCTGGAGGACCTTATCACCAATACGGTATTTCACTTCTCCAAATGCAATTTCTTTCCGAGTACCGTCCGGGTTCGGATTAAATATTTCTTGTAACAAAACATTTAATCGGTCAATTCCTGCAGGACCTCTATACATGGGTGCGAGGATTTGAATATCCTTGGCTGAATACCCTTTACTTTTTGCATTAAGAGCAACCTTTTCAATTACTTGAGGAATCTGAGCCGTGGAACATTTAATAAACGAACGGTCAGGCTGCTTCATGGTAACATTTGCTGGCAAGTATCCCTTCTTGATATCATGAGCCAATTCAATAATGGAGGATCCTTCTGCCTGGCGATAAATATCTGTTAATCTAACAGTTGGGACAACCTCAGACCTCAACAAATCCTTAAGCACTTGACCTGGTCCTACGGAAGGCAGCTGATCTTCATCACCCACGAGAATAACCTGAATGGTATCAGGCAATGCCTTAAACAATTGATTTGCTAACCAAATATCTAGCATTGAGGTCTCATCAACAATTAGAATTTTCCCTTCAAGTTCAGGAGCATCGTCACGCTCCATTCCTTCTGATCCATTAAAACCAAGTAAACGATGAATCGTCACCGCCGGCAGACCGGTGGATTCACTCATTCTTTTTGCTGCCCTTCCTGTTGGGGCTGCAAGTAAAAATGGAAAGGGTTCACCTTTTTTATGATAGTCTTTTGGCTCTAAAGAACAGCCATGCAATTCGGCATAAAGCTCAACAATCCCCTTAATGACAGTGGTTTTACCTGTTCCTGGCCCCCCTGTTAAAATTAACATCGGTGACATCAAGGCCGTTTGAATCGCATCTCTTTGCGTGGGGGCATACTGCACCTTTAGCCTTTCCTCCAATTCCCCTAACGCCAGCAAAAATTCGGATTCAGGAAATTGCTCCTTGTATTGTGTTTGTTCAAGGATTTTTTTAATATTTGTTACAAGTCCTTTTTCAGCAAAATACAACGATGGCAAATAAACACGCTTTTCCTCACCAACTAATTTGCCCTCTTCTTCGAGTTTCAAAATCTCTGTAGATATATCGGTGAATTCAATTTGATCTCGTTTATTTTCTTCGAGTAGGTTTTTCACCTGTATGAGCAAATCCTCTGCACGAACATATACATGCCCATTCTGCATACTTTCGTTTTCAAGCGAATAAAGACAGGCGGCTTTTATTCTATCGGGATGATTCCCTGAAATGCCTAGTTGATAGCCCAGCTCATCAGCACGACCAAAGCCAATACCCTCAATATCCTCTACAAGCTTATACGGGTTCTTTTGAATAATATCAAGGGTTTCATCCTTATAGGTTTGATACATTCGCATGGAAAGCTGCGGTCCAAAACCATATTGGTTTAAAGCAACCATCACCTGCTCGAGACCCTGGTGTTCCATCAATGTATCGTATAGCATTTTTGCCTTATCAGGAGGAAGCCTTGGGACAGAATCCAGCAAGGAAGGCTGATTTAGTATTTTTGAAATCGCGTTTTCTCCTAATGTTTCAACGATGTTTTCTGCTGTTTTCTTCCCAATCCCTTTAAACATCTCGCTTGATAAATATGCAGCCACACCTTGCTTGGTTTGTGGAATATCCTTTCGAAAATGCTGTGTTTGGAATTGCATGCCAAACTTGGGATGTTCCTTAAACTCACCAAAGAAAATATAGGTTTCCTGCTCGTGAATCTTTGGAAAATAACCGGTAATTACCGCTTCCTTGTCATCATATTGATGATTCGTTTCTTCCACACGAATTCTTAATACGGTGTAAAGATTTTGCTCATTATGAAAGATGGTCACCAGGTGTTTTCCTTTTACGAACTTTCCTTGCTCTGCAAATAAATCAAGTGAGCTTTGCTTATCCATGGGGTTCTTCCTCCTTTCTATTTTTTTATCGATTTATCTTGCTGATTCAATCAACTTTTTCGCATGCCCTGCTAATAGATGATCAGGCTGAATCTCCAAAGCTTTATCAAACATTTCTAATGCTTTGGCTGCATTTTCTTTGTATGCATATGACACACCAAGATTATAATAAGCATCCGTATGTTCATCATCTAGTTCAATGCATTTTTCGAGTTGAACAATGGCCTCATCAATTAATTCTAGCTGTGCCAGACATAAACCATATTGGAATCTTGCTTCTGAGTCCTCTTCATTTAGTTCGACACTTCTTTGTAAATAGGGCAGTGCAAATTTCCCCTGTTCAAGCTGCACAAGAGTTAGACCGAGCATGAAATAATTATCGCTAGATTGAAGCCCTTTTTTCATGGCCGTTTCAAACATCTTTTTAGCTTGTTCAAATTTATCGTTACTAAAATATATGGTACCAGCACTATAATAAGCTGCAGCAGTATTCTCATCTAATTGAATGGCCTTTTCGTAAAATTTCAAGGCTTTCTCATCATCGCCAACAGCGGAAAGCACGTTACCAAAATTTATGTAGGCAATCGGATCTTGCGGGTTTTCTTCGATGACCTCATTAAAAATCTTTGCTGCCTCTTCCCACTTGCCTTCTTGCATGTATTGAACACCTAATTGGTTTTTATCCATGTCATAATCACTCCGTTCTAATTTTAGAGTATACCATAAATCTATCTATTTACCGTATGTTTAGGGATATGGAATAGGATATTGTGTTGAGTAAATGGGGAATATTGTCTAAAAGTACAAAACCCCTTGAAAAAGGTCCAAAAGGTAACCAAAAAAGTCCATAACCCTCCGAAAAAAGTCCATAACCAACAAAAAATAGTCCATAACCCCATAAAAAAAGTCCAAAACTCAAATTACCTAATTTTTATCACAAAAAACCCCTGATTCCAGCTGGAATCAGGGAGTTTTTCATCCTACATAGGTTAAACGTTGTCCATCTTTATATACTTCATCAATCGTACCACCGCCGAGACACTCATCACCATTGTAAAACACAACAGCCTGTCCTGGGGTTACCGCACGGAGTGGTTCATCGAAGATTACTTTGACTTTATTATCGTCCAAAAGCTGTACCGTCACTTTATTGTCTTCCTGACGGTATCTGAATTTAGCTGTGCATGTAAATTCTGCAGGCTTTTCCCGATTAGATACCCAGCTTACGTTATCAGCGATAATCGAGTGAGAATAAAGCATTTCATTATGAAAACCTTGTCCGACGTAAAGGATATTTCTTTTTAAATCCTTACCGATTGCAAACCATGGCTCACCTGAACCGCCGATTCCTAAGCCGTGACGCTGTCCAATGGTATGATACATCAAGCCTTCATGCTTCCCCTTAACCTCTCCATCCATTGTTTCCATGTTTCCTGGCTGGGCTGGAAGGTATTGACCAAGGAACTCCTTAAAGTTACGTTCTCCAATAAAGCAAATACCCGTGCTATCTTTCTTAGTCGCAGTTGCTAGATTTGCTTCTTTCGCAATTTCACGAACTCTTGGCTTATCTAAATTACCGATTGGAAACATAACCTTACTTAGCTGCTCTTGATTCAATTGATTTAAGAAATACGTTTGGTCTTTATTTTCATCTTTACCACGGAGCATTTTGTACTCTCCGTCTCGATATTCAACTTGAGCGTAATGACCAGTTGCCAGATAATCAGCACCTAAGTTCACAGCATGCTCAAGGAAGGCTTTGAATTTAATTTCTTTATTACACATGACATCAGGGTTAGGCGTTCTTCCCGCCTTATATTCTTCTAGGAAATAGGTGAATACCTTGTCCCAGTATTGTTTTTCAAAATTTACTGCGTAATAAGGAATACCAATTTGATTGCAGACACGAATGACATCGTTGTAATCCTCCGTTGCCGTGCAGAATCCAGTATCGTCGGTATCATCCCAGTTTTTCATAAAAATGCCGATGACATCATAGCCTTGCTGTTTTAACAGAAGTGCTGCGACTGAGGAGTCAACTCCCCCCGACATACCGACCACGACTCGTATATCCTTTGGATCTCTTGTTTCCACTGTTTCCACCTCTCTTTACCTCAACAATCACACTTATTTATTTTTTCAGACGTGACACAATTCGTGCCGTTTCTTCAGCAGCCTTGATGATTTGCTCTTCTGTTGTGTTAAAACCAAAGCTGAAACGGATAGAATTAATCAACACTTCTGATTCTTTACCAAACATGGCAACCAGGACATGTGAAGGTTCAATCGAACCCGCCGTGCAGGCAGAACCACTTGATACCGCTATCCCAGCTAAATCAAGATTTACCAGCATTGCTTCCACGTTCGTTCCCGGAAAGCTTAAGTTTAATACATGAGGCATGGAATTTTCAAGCAATCCGTTTATGGAAAACTTTACATTATGTTCAGTCAAGTGTTCGATAAAGGTTTTCTTATATCCCTGATACTTTTCCCGTTTCACAGAGCGTTCTTCTGCTGCGACGATTGCGGCTTCTTGAAAACCGACAATGGCTGCTACATTCTCCGTACCAGCTCGTCTTTTTCGTTCCTGCTCACCGCCATAGGCACGAGGAACTAACTTAACCTTGTCACGTACAAAAAGAAATCCAGTCCCCTTTGGACCATTAATCTTATGAGCGGAAACAGACAATAAATCTACATTGAGTTCGTCCACATTGATTTCTTCTATTCCATATGCCTGGACTGCATCACTGTGGAACAATGCTTGATGTGTTTGCAGAAGCTGACCGATTTCCTTTATAGGTTGAATCGTACCAATTTCATTATTTCCATACATGACTGAAACCAATATCGTATCTTCCCTTAATGCCGCCTTTAGGTCATCAAGAGAAATTACCCCTGTTTCATCTACTGGCAGATAGGTTACCTCAAAGCCCATTTTTTCTATACGCTTGCATGCATGCAGTACTGCATGGTGTTCGATTTGAGTCGTGATAATGTGCTTTCCTTTATGCTGATAGCTTTCAGCAACACCAAATAAAGCCATATTATCGGCTTCTGTCCCACCGCTTGTAAAAATAATCTCATTTTCCTTTGCACCAATACTCTTGGCTAAAGTTTCTCGTGCCAAGTCTATATAATGTCGTGCTTCTCTTCCGAAAGAATGAATACTTGATGGATTACCAAAGTTATGGCTCATAACTTCCATCATCTTTTCAATTACCCTTGGGTGCATCGGAGTGGTAGCAGCATGGTCGAGATAGATTCTTTCCATCATTCCACCTACAATCAAAATAATTCTCTATTCTACTTTTAACATTAAATATAAAACATATAACCATCAATATCTTCATGGTTACTATGACTTGCTAAATCTTCAAGAGTTGTATTGTCTAAAACAGATTTAATGGCATCACGAATACGGATCCAAAGTTCACGCTGTGCCGGCTCCTCATCCTCGATACCTTCCACAAGTGTAATAGGTCCTTCAAGTACACGAATGACATCACCAGCGGTAATTTTGGAAGGAACATCAGCGAGAATATAACCACCATAAGCCCCGCGGATACTTTTTACTAAACCTGCATTTCTTAGTGGAGCAATCAGCTGTTCAAGATAATGTTCAGATAGTTGATTTGCTTGAGCAATTGATTTTAGGGAGGTTGGTCCTTCACCCTGATTTTTAGCTAGTTCGATCATTATAGTTAAACCATATCGTCCTTTTGTCGAAATTCTCATTTATAACACCTCTATTTTTTTATTCATTATTAAATACACAGTAATTTGATAGGCATTAGCAATTATATCATATTGTACTTTAATATGCTTTTCCATCCAAAAATGGTAGAGTTAAAGGGAACTCATTTATTTAGTTGGAGAGATGAATTATGCAGCAAAAGCCGCTAGCATTTCGAATGCGCCCTAGAACAATTGAAGAAGTCGTTGGACAGCAGCATCTAGTGGCAGATGATAAAATTATTGCCAGAATGGTGAAGGCTAAACAGCTGACATCGATGATTTTATATGGACCTCCTGGAATAGGTAAAACCTCGATTGCCAGTGCAATTGCTGGCAGTACGAAATATGCTTTTCGTACACTTAACGCAGTTACCAGCAACAAAAAAGACATGGAAATCGTTGCAGCAGAGGCAAAAATGTCCGGAAAAGTAATCCTGCTTCTGGATGAAGTCCACAGACTTGATAAAGGAAAACAGGATTTCCTGCTGCCTTTTTTAGAAAATGGAATGATTACACTCATTGGGGCAACGACGAGTAACCCCTATCATGCAATTAACCCTGCAATTCGCAGCAGATGTCAGATTTTCGAACTCAAACCGTTAACGCCAGATGAAGTGAAACTCGCCTTACTTCGTGCCATTGAGGACGAAGAACGTGGGTATGGGAAGTTGCAAATAGATATTACGGAAGAAGCATTAACTCATTTTGCCACTGCTTCAAATGGGGATGTCCGCAGCTCTCTTAATGCTCTTGAACTAGCTGTTCTATCAACCGACAAGAATAATGTAGATACCATCCATATCGATTTAAAAACTGCAGAAGAATGCATGCAAAAGAAAAGCTATGGTTCGGATAAAGATGGGGATGGGCACTATGATGTACTTTCAGCATTTCAGAAATCGATTCGCGGAAGTGATGTAAATGCAGCTCTGCATTACCTGGGGAGATTAATTGAAGCCGGGGACCTGCAGAGTATTAGCAGAAGATTACTTGTAATTGCTTACGAAGATGTTGGTCTAGCGAGTCCGCAGGCTGGTGCGCGTACATTGGCCGCCATTGAAACGTGTGAGAGAATTGGTTTTCCTGAAGCTAGAATTCCCCTGGCTAACGCTGTTATTGAATTATGTTTGTCGCCTAAATCCAATTCAGCTGTGATTGCAATTAGTGAGGCCCTTGCTGATATCCAAAAAGGGAATATTGGGGAAGTGCCAGATCATTTACGTGACGCACATTATAAAGGTGCAAAAGAGCTTGGAAGAGGAATTGGCTACTTGTATCCACATGATTATGAATCTGGCTGGGTTCCACAGCAATACCTGCCGAACAATTTGAAAAACAAACAATATTATCAGGCTAAAAAAACCGGTAAATTTGAACAAGCACTGGCAATGGTATATGAAAAGTTATTACGAAAAAAATAACCTCTGGGGAATTCCCAGAGGTTGTGTTTTTATGCAGCGACATCTCTCTTATTGAATACGTAAAAAGCTAAAAATTGAAAAATCACGAAGTAGATAATGAGCATGATGATTGAGAATGACATCGTCATCCCCTCGAGCAGCGGTGTTCCCTCGATATATTGCATTAGATTTGTATTAGCAAATAGAATGTATTTTGCCCAATCAAACTTCATTGAAATAAGAGCGGTGAATTGACTGCCCGTGAACATCAAAAATAATGATAATCCAATGGCAAGTGAGCTGTTACGGAAGACCGATGAAATCATAAAGGCCATTGTAGTCAACATAATCATATCAATCGAGCCTAATCCATAGTAAATAATTAAGTAAACAACGATATGCTGCTCGGTTACCTTTCCATTAAAATAATTCAAATAGGGAAGTGTTTGCTCAGGCACACCAAAAAGTATTGCACCAAGCAGAGCAGAGAAACCAAATAAAATTCCTACCATGATTAAAGCAAACAATAATACGGTTATATACTTTGATAATAATATTTTCCTGCGATTGATTGGCCGGATTAGCAGCAGTTTAATGGTTCCCCAATTAAATTCACTAGCGACTATCCCTGCAGAAATAACAATCGTAAATAATCCTGCTAGCAAAATGAGCTCTGAACTGTCTTTGACAAAGGACCAGACATTATATTTTTCCCTAAAAGGTATATTATGCTCAATCCTATATTCATTGATTGCAATTTGTTTCTTATAGTAATCCTGCTCTAATTTTATTGGACTAGATTCTAGCTGGCTTTTCAATGCTTCGTTTTCCTGTTGTAAAACTGGTTTCCACTCTTCCGTGACATTCGGTTCATCTTCGACCAAATTATACTTCATAAATACACCTGTGATAGAGATAATCACTACAAGTATCCCAATCATCACATAGGTTCCTGGTCTTCTAAAAATCTTCATTAATTCATTACGAATTAAATTAATCATGATTCATGCCCCCCTTATCTGCCGTCACTTCAAGGAAGCGGTCTTCTAAGGTTTTGGAAACCTCTTTAATCCCAAATACTTGAATCTCTTCTTCAACGAACGCCTTTACCATTGCAGGTACTTCATTTTTTGCAAGTTCCATGGTAATACCGTTTCGTGAATGCGTAACTGGGATAGTAGGGTAGTTAGTTTTCAGAAAGGTCAATGCTTTTTCACTAGGAATAACCTCAAACTCAAAACTGGCACTCGTCCCGTGTACAAATTCCTCTATCAATTGAACATCAATGAGAGTACCATTTTGAATAATGCCAATACGGTCACACATCATTTCCATTTCTGAAAGAATATGGCTCGATACAATCACCGCCATATTTGTCTCCCTTGCAAGGCGACGTATGTAATCACGGATTTCTCTTATACCTGCTGGATCCAGTCCGTTTGTCGGCTCATCCAAAATTAACACTTTAGGATCATGCAAAAGACACTGTGCCAATCCCAATCGTTGCCGCATGCCAAGAGAATAGGTTTTAACTTTATCATGGATTCTGTCCGATAAGCCCACAAGCTTTACCGTTTCATCAATCTTTTCCTTGGATATCCCTTTTACCATCCGCGCATAATGAATGAGATTTTGGTAGCCGCTTAGAAACTTGTACATTTCCGGATTTTCAACGATGGCGCCAACATGTCTTACCGCATCTTCAAACTTTGATTTAATACTAAAACCATCGATTGTGATATCCCCTGAGGTGATGTCCATTAAGCCGACAATCATTCGAATCGTGGTTGTTTTACCCGCTCCATTGGGACCAAGAAATCCGAAGACTTCTCCTTTGTTTACTTCGAAACTGATATTATCTATTATCGTTCGTCCTTTGATTACTTTGGTAACATCTTTTAATACAACAATTGATTCCAATAGCCCTCCCCCTCACTTATCAAGTTTAACGCATAATAGATAAATTTAATATTTTTATAAAAAAAATAGCCCCGGTCTTACGATTCGGGGCTTCTAACTATTTACCTTTCATCAGATACTCTTTTAATTTTGATGCCGGCTAACAGCTCTCGAACCACATAGCTTGCCATAATTAACCCGCAAGCAGAAGGAACAAAGGCATTTGAGGATGGCGGCATTTGTGCCTTTCGAATCGGAGCATTTTCATTCCCAACCTCTTTTTTGACATCCTCACGAATAACAATCGGGCTCTCATCAGAAAAAACGACTGGAATGCCTTTGTGTATTCTTTCCTTACGGAGCTTCGTGCGGATTACCTTAGCGATTGGATCTGTATGTGTTTTAGAAATATCAGCAATTTTAAAACGAGTTGGGTCCATCTTGTTGGCCGCACCCATGCTCGAGATGATTGGAATATTTCTATTCAAGCATTCTTTCATTAGGTGGATTTTATAAATAATGGTATCTGAAGCGTCAACGACAAAATCCAAACCATGGTTAAAAAATTCTTCATACGTCTCTTCTGTATAAAACATTTTTAAGGCAATAACTTCACAATCAGGATTAATATCTTTAATACGCTCTTTCATAAGTTCAGCTTTCTCTTGTCCAATCGTTGATAGCAAGGCGATAAGTTGACGGTTGACATTGGTGATATCAACTGTATCTTTATCGACTAGTATAAGCTTTCCAACTCCAGAACGAGCAAGAGCTTCAGCGGCAAATGAGCCGACACCGCCAATGCCTAGTACAGCAACTGTACTGTTCTTCATGATATCTAGGCCTTCTTTGCCAATGGCAAGTTCATTACGAGAAAATTGATGCAGCATGTGGATCCTCCAGAAATTAAATTAGACATATCTATATCTTTTACCCTAAAAAAATATAACATACTCCTCTATAAATTCAAGTATTTCTATAGGAATTCAGAAAACGAAAAGTATTTCAATTTCACCCTTTTCGGGCACAATCGATATGCTTTTCCTCAGTAAAAATAAAAATAGCCCCCTGCTTATGCAGGAGACTATTTTTATAAGGGTCCCAATGGTGCCGTCGCGCTTGTTCCTTCTTTTGATCCCGCCACTCTCGCAGGTGGGTGTCTTGTTCCAAGCTTATGTAAGTCCCTTTAACCGTATAGGTTGAGGCTTTTACGCTGCTTGAAGACTTCAGACTCCCGAAGAAATAATGTTGGTCAAAAGTTAGGTAATACAACGAACATTTCAGGACACTTATTTGATTGACTTTATAATACCATAGAATAAAAAACCATTCAAGGGATTATGAAAGCGTTTTATTCATTTTTATTGGTAACATTTAGTGACAGATGCAGTTCTTTTAATTGGGCTTCCGAAACTTCACCTGGCGCATTAGTCAACAGATCGCTGGCACTAGCCGTTTTTGGAAAAGCAATGGTATCACGTAGGTTTGTACTGCCTGATAGCAGCATAACCAAACGGTCCAAACCAAGAGCAATCCCACCATGCGGAGGAGTTCCATATTCAAAAGCATTTAACAAGAAGCCAAATTGTTCTTGAGACTCTTCAGGTGTAAATCCAAGAACCTTAAACATTTTCTCTTGAACATCACGCTCAAAAATCCGTAATGATCCTCCTCCGAGCTCATACCCATTCAATACAAGGTCATAGGCCTGTGCACGAACTCTTGCAGGGTCTGTATCTAAATATGGCAGGTCTTCTCTTACCGGCATCGTGAACGGATGATGGGCTGCATAGTAACGCCCTTCTTCTTCACCATACTCAAGGAGCGGCCAATCTGTAATCCATAAAAAGTTAAACTTACTTTGATCGATTAATCCTAATTCTTTTCCAAGCTTAGAGCGGAGTGCACCTAGTGCGTCAGCAACAACATTTTTCTTGTCCGCAACGAATAATAATAAGTCACCCTCATTAGCATTTAAAACAGTTCTTAAAGCCTGGGAATCCTCATCAGCAAAGAACTTTGCAATCGGACCTTTTAATCCTTCTGCGTCTACCTTCAGCCAAGCAAGGCCTTTTGCCCCATAAACTCCCACAAATTCCGTTAGAGCATCAATGTCCTTACGGGAATATTGATCAGCAGCACCCTTCACATTAATGGCTTTTACTTGACCACCATTCGCAACCGCCGCTGCAAAAACTTTAAAGCCAGAATCCTTAACAACCTCAGAAAGGTCAACGAGTTCAAGTCCAAAACGAGTATCTGGTTTATCTGAACCAAAGCGGCTCATCGCTTCATCATAGGTCATCCGTGGGAACGGAGCAGGAATTTCAAGTCCTTTTACTTCTTTCATCAGACCAGTCATCATTTTTTCCATTAAGCCTAAGATATCCTCTTGACCAAGAAAACTTGTTTCAATATCAATTTGTGTAAATTCCGGCTGACGGTCAGCACGTAAGTCTTCATCACGGAAACAGCGTGCGATTTGATAATAACGCTCAATCCCGCCAAGCATTAATAGCTGCTTAAACAATTGCGGTGATTGTGGAAGTGCATAGAACTCACCAGGATGAACACGGCTAGGTACGAGATAGTCACGTGCTCCCTCAGGGGTGCTTTTTGTTAAAATTGGTGTTTCAATATCTAAGAATCCCTCAGCGTCAAGGAAATCTCTAATTTGTTTTGTCACTTGATGACGCATCTTTAATGTTTCAAAAATCACTGGGCGACGGAAATCTAAATAACGGTATTTAAGACGAACATCTTCGGACGCCTCGGTTTTATCTGAAATGGTAAATGGAGGTGTTTTCGCTTCGTTAATAATCGTTACCATTTCAGCTTGAACTTCAATTTTCCCAGTTTTTAAATTGGGGTTAATCGTTCCATCCTCACGGGCGATTACTGTTCCCTGTATATCTAGAACATACTCGCTGCGAATCTTTTCAGCCGTTTGCAATGCTTCTTTCGATACATCCGGATTGAAAACAACCTGAACAATACCGGTCCTATCGCGTAAATCGATAAAAATTAATCCGCCTAAGTCCCGGCGTTTTGCAACCCAGCCTTTAAGTGTTACTTTTTCACCAATGGCTGACTCTGGTACATCGCCACAAAAATACGTTC
Organism: Neobacillus niacini; assembly: GCF_023715415.1. Classification (GTDB taxonomy): domain Bacteria; phylum Bacillota; class Bacilli; order Bacillales; family Cytobacillaceae; genus Neobacillus; species Neobacillus niacini_C. The sequence continues at coordinate 312,434 of NZ_JAMBOB010000005.1, read as the reverse complement.
TCCCGTACATGAAGATCCTCTCCTCTTATCTCTTAAGTTCTTGTAAATATTCCACAAATCGTGTTAACTCAATTTCTTGTTGCTCGCCTGTAGCCATATTTTTCAGGTTTATTTTATTGTTAGCCAGCTCGTCATCACCGAGAACAGCAACATATTTTGCATTCAAACGGTCAGCTGCTTTAAATTGTGCTTTGATTTTTCGATTTAAATAATCTCTCTCGGCTGATACACCAGCAAGTCTTAACTTTTGCAGGAGCCCTACTGTATAATCCTTGGCCTCTTCACCAAGGGATGCAATATAACAATCAATACCTTGATTGATTTCAAGCTCAATTCCTTCAGCATTTAGCGCTGCAAGGAAGCGTTCAATACTCATGGCAAAACCGATTCCCGGGGTTTCTGGACCGCCCATTTCTTCAGCTAATCCATTATAACGACCACCGCCGCATAAAGTGGTAATGGCTCCAAAGCCCTCTGCATCACTCATTATTTCAAAAGCAGTGTGATTATAATAATCCAAGCCACGAACCAGGTTCGGATCAACTACAAACGCAATATCCAATTGCGTTAAATACTTTTGTAACTTTTCAAAATAGGCCTTCGAATCATCATTTAGATAATCAATAATCGAAGGTGCAGATTTCATTAATTCATGATTGTGATCCTGTTTGCAATCAAGAATCCGCAATGGATTTTTCTCGAGACGGTTTTGACAATCGTGGCAAAACTCCCCAATTCTTGGCTGAAAGTGATTGACTAACGCATTGCGATGAGCAGTTCTGCTCTCCTTATCTCCAAGACTATTGATTACAAGCTTTAGCTTTTTCAAGCCCATTTCCTTGTATAAATTCATTGCAAGCGAAATCACTTCTGCATCAATGGCCGGGTCATTACTGCCTAATGCTTCAATACCAAATTGAACAAACTGACGGAAACGTCCTGCCTGCGGGCGTTCGTATCGAAACATAGGTCCCATATAATAAAGCTTAACGGGCTGATTTGCATAACCAAACATTTTTTTCTCAACAAACGACCTTACCACTGCTGCTGTTCCTTCTGGTCGTAATGTAAGACTGCGGCCGCCGCGGTCATCAAAGGAGTACATTTCTTTCTGTACTATATCCGTGGTATCGCCAACACCCCGTGCGAATAGATCTGTATGTTCAAAAATCGGAGTCCGAATTTCTTGATATTGATATTTCTCGCAAAGCTCTCTTGCTTTTGCTTCAATCAGCTGCCATTTTTCTACCTCTCCTGGCAGAATGTCCTGTGTGCCTCTTGGAATGCTAATAGACATAGCAGATTCCTCCTTACCGTTTCAAATTTATGTAAAACTTTCTATAAAAAACAAAAAACTCCCGTCCCTTGTATAAATACAAGGGACGAGAGTTATATCCCGCGGTGCCACCCTAGTTGAAGGCATTCACAATCTATGCACTTCCTCTTTTACAGTTAACGCCTGCATACGTTCTTCTCCTAGTAGAGGTGGTCAAAAGTGGAAGTATTCCGTCTTAAGAATCCTTTTTCAGAGAGAAGCCTAAGGAGTGTTCATTCATTAAGAATCATGTAGAAATGCTTTCAGCCCAAGGCATTTCCTCTCTAGTCATGTTTAATCTTAATTACTATGCTCCATCATTGGTTATCGCCATGTTTATTATTTATATAATATTACGGAGCATTGAATCCAATGTCAAGAAGGATTTAGGATCTTTCCAAATGTTTTTTCAACTTTCTAACATCACCGATCGTTAGTCCAAATTCGGATGCAAGCTCAAACGTAGTATTATTATGTTCTTTTTGAATAAAGTCATGAAAATCCACTCCAAAAAGCCTGCTGTCCATTGATTGGATACTATTTGACTTATCGCTCGATCTCATCCCTCAATCACCTCTTTATCATCACTATAGTCTCTATTATTTCCAATCATTTTAAAAACTTACATGATAGACAAGGTTTTCACAAAAAAGGCGAAATTTAGCAAATAAGGAATGATTTTCACCTTCCTCTACGTTAAAATTATAGATAGTGTGAAGGGAGAGAGAGGATGATAAAGAGATTTATACTTTTGTTCGTATGTTTCACGTTAGTTTTTGCTGTATTCCCCCCACAGGATATAGCTGTGGCAGCAAGCGGTACCGTTACCATCGCTGAGAGTACAGTTAACATACGTAATGGTCCAGGCTTAAGCTATCAGCTTGTGAAACAGGTAAAAAGGGGCGAAAAGTTTACGATTATTAAAGAAAAAAATGATTGGATACAAATACAGCTCTCAGCAACCAAGACCGGCTGGGTTGCCAACTGGGTTGTAACGAAATCTTCTAATGGAACAACTACTAGCAGCTCTAGTAATTCGAAAAAAGGGAGTGCTGTAGCCAATACCAATCAATTACGAGTGCGCTCTGGCCCTGGAACAAGCTTCCGAATCATAGGCTATTTAAATAAGGGACAAGCTGTCAGTGTTCTTGATGAGAATGAAAACTGGTTGAAAATCTCTGCATCATTTGGAGAAGGCTGGGTTGCAAGAGAATACATCGATTTAAAAAGTAATAGCACTAATTCTGAAGAAGATAATAATAAAGCCATTGATAAAGGTATCGTAACGGATGCATTGAATATTCGAGAAGAGCCTTCTACCAAAGGAAATATTATTGGCAAACTAGCAAAAGGAACCACGGTTAGTATTTACTCAAAAAAGAATAATTGGCTGGAAATTAAGTACTCTGGCCAAAGTGCATGGGTAAGTAGTGATTTTGTTCAAATTGGGACTCAAAGTCAACCAACGGAGCCTACTGGAGTTATTGGAATTGTTACAGCCAGCTCTCTTAGTGTCCGTGACGGATCTTCCTTAAATTCCAAGATTATTGGCTCCGTTTCAAAAGGACAAGAATTTACCATTCTAGAAGAGGTAAATAATTGGGTCAAAATTGAATTTAAACCTGGAAATATAGGCTGGGCAGCCGGCTGGTATTTTAATAAAGATAAAGCAAAATCAAACCAAATTGCCAAAGATAGCAAAGTAACAATCCTACATAGTGGTACTAATATCAGAAAAGACCCTACCGTTCAATCACCGGTTCTACAACGAGTAAATGAAGGAGAGTCCTTTCAAATTGTAAGTGTCGAAAATGATTGGTATGAAATTAAATTGTCGAATGGTAAGAATGGATATATTGCCGGCTGGATTGTAACAACCAATGGCACAGGACCTGGAATTAATAAACAGGGAGCGGAAAGTTATCTTAAATACAAAACCATCGTCATTGATCCCGGTCATGGCGGGATTGACAATGGTGCGACAGGCTCGCGTGGAACACTTGAGAAAGAATTAACACTAAGGACTGCCCAACTTTTGTCGGATAAGTTAAAAGCGGCTGGCGCAAATGTATTTCTGACAAGAAGCAACGATTCATATCTACCGCTTCCATCAAGGGTAAGACTCGCGAGTATCCATCAGGCGGATGCCTTTCTAAGCATACATTATGATAGTAATCTTGATCGAAGCGTCCGGGGGATGACCGGCTATTACTATCATTCCTATCAAAAGAAACTCGCAGAATATGTTTATAACTCAACCAATTCACAAACAAGATTAAAAAGCCGAGGTGTTCGCTCGGGTGATTTTCATGTCGTTCGTGAAAATCACAGACACGCTGTCCTTATGGAGCTTGGATACCTAAGTAATTCAACAGAAGAAGCAACGCTAACCTCTGGTCAATTCCAAGAAAATGCAGCTACAGGTATATATAACGGATTAGCTAAATATTTTAAAGAACTTTAAAAAAAATGCTTGGCAGCTTCTAAAGTGCCAAGCATTTTTTAACCTTTACTTTCAACAATTAGTGTAACGGGGCCATCATTGATTAATTCAACATCCATCATCGCTCCAAAGATTCCTGTTTCAACCTTGATACCTTTTTCACGTAACAAACCATTGAATACATCATAGAGCTGAATGGCCTGTTCCGGTCTTGCCGCTTCCATGAAATTCGGTCTTCTTCCTTTGCGGCAATCCCCATACAAAGTAAATTGAGAGACAGAAAGGATTTCACCGCCAACTTCTAATAAAGATAAATTCATCTTTCCAGCGTCATCTTCAAAAATCCGTAGATTTACGATTTTTTCCGCTAAGAAGGCAGCGTCCTCTTCTGTATCAAGATGTGTCACACCTACAAGGAGGACAAGTCCTTTTGAAATCTGACCAGTAATTTCTCCATTTACAGTTACCTTTGCATTTTTACTGCGCTGTACAACTACTCGCATTTCATATACTCCTTAATTCATAATCCGGCGAACGGAATAGATATCTGGTATCTGTTTGATTCGCTCAACAACCCGTTGTAAATGGCTGACATTATGAATGGCAATAGACATGATAATTGTCGCCATCTTATTGCGGTCAGATCGGCCAGAAACTGCTGAAATATTGGTTTTAGTCTCGTTTACCGCCTGCAGGACTTCATTCAGCAAACCACGGCGGTCATACCCACTAATTTCAATATCAACATTATACTCTTTCCGGTCATTTAAGGAGGACTCCCATTCAACAGGAATTAACCTGGTTTGCGCATCATTTGAATCAATATTTGTACAATCTGCACGGTGAACAGAAACACCTCGGCCTTTTGTAATAAAGCCAACAATTTCGTCACCTGGGACAGGATTACAGCATCTAGATAAGCGAATTAACATATTATCAATCCCAGCAACACGAACACCGGATTCCCTCTTTTTCGTTGAAGGGAAGGCCTTCATATCTGAAATCGCATTCGTAATCGTCGAGGATTGCTCCTGGTCGCGCTTTTTCCGCCATTTCTCCGTTAAGCGATTGGCTACTTGGAGCGCTGTTACACCATTATAGCCGACAGCTGCATACATATCGTCATCATTGGCAAAATTAAACTTCTCTGCCACCTTCTTCAAATTATCGGCAGTTAAGATTTCTTTTAAATCAAATTCCATGGAGCGAATTTCTTTTTCTACAAGCTCTCTTCCTTTAATAACATTTTCATCCCGTCGCTGCTTCTTAAAGAATGCACGAATCTTATTTTTAGCCTGTGACGTTTGTGCAAGCTTTAACCAGTCTTGGCTTGGTCCATAAGAATGCTTAGAGGTAAGAATTTCGATAATGTCACCTGTTTTAAGCCGATAATCGAGCGTAACCATTTTACCGTTTACTTTTGCCCCAATCGTCTTATTGCCAATTTCAGAGTGAATTCGATAGGCAAAATCAATCGGAACAGAACCGGACGGTAATTCAATGACATCCCCTTTTGGAGTGAACACAAAAACCATATCGGAGAATAAATCAATTTTTAGAGACTCCATGAATTCTTCTGCATTCGCAGTGTCATTTTGGAATTCAAGAATTTCTCTAAACCAAGTCAGCTTTTGCTCGTAAGAAGTTGTATCGCTAAGGGCTTTTCCTTCTTTATACGCCCAGTGTGCCGCAATACCGAACTCTGCAATTCTGTGCATTTCTGACGTCCGGATTTGAACCTCAAGCGGGTCACCCTTAGGACCTATCACCGTTGTATGAAGCGACTGATACATATTAGGCTTCGGCATTGCTATATAGTCCTTAAAACGACCAGGCATAGGCTTCCAGCACGTATGAATGATACCCAGTACAGCATAGCAATCCTTAATACTATTGACTACAATCCGCACTGCTAGTAAATCATAGATTTCACTAAATTGTTTATTCTGCTGAACCATTTTCCGGTAAATGCTATAAATATGTTTAGGTCTTCCATTAAGCTCCGCATTTATGGACACTTCTTTCATTCTGTTGCGAACCTCGTCCATTACATCGACTAAGTATTGTTCCCGTTCCGCTCGTTTCTTCTTCATCAAGTTAACAATACGGTAATATTGCTGTGGATTTAAATATCTTAATGCAGTATCTTCCAATTCCCACTTAATCTTAGAAATACCAAGACGGTGAGCCAAGGGTGCAAAGATTTCAAGTGTTTCATTTGAAATCCGGCGCTGTTTCTCAACGGGAAGGTGCTTAAGCGTCCTCATATTATGCAAACGGTCAGCAAGCTTTATCAAAATAACGCGGATATCCTGAGCCATTGCCACAAACATTTTCCTGTGGTTTTCGGCCTGCTGCTCCTCGTGCGATTTATATTTAATTTTCCCTAATTTCGTAACCCCGTCGACAAGCATGGCCACTTCGTCATTAAATTCAGTCTCGATGTCCATTAAGGTGACATCTGTGTCTTCAACAACGTCATGAAGAAAACCAGCGGCAACCGTTGCAGGATCCATCTCTAGGTCCGCCAGAATTCCAGCAACCTGAATGGGATGGATAATGTAGGGCTCTCCCGACTTTCTATATTGTTCACGATGAGAGTGTTTTGCGAATTCGTATGCTTTTTTTACAAATTCACAATGCTCCTCGTTTAAATAGACCCTCGTCTTGTCGATGACTTGTTCGGCGGTTAGTACTTGGTCGTTCGCCATAAAATCACCTTATTTTTCATCTTTTATTTTTATTATTAAATGTTTCAGTATTTGAACTAGTTACTAATGAATGTTACTATTATCGAAAAAAAAATCACAGATGTAAAGGGTTTGATACCTATTTTACTGTATTTTGCGAAAAAAGTGTCGAAATATAATAAAAAAAATTGTACTCCACTTATAACAAGAGAGCACTCAGCTACGAGTGCCCTCATTACTATTAATAATTCATCAATGTCATGATGTCATAACCTTCAAGCTTCTTACGGCCATCGAGGTAGGTTAATTCTACAAGAAAAGCAATTCCAGCAACCACACCGCCAAGCTGCTCAACTAATTGAATGGTTGCATCAATTGTTCCACCTGTAGCTAACAAATCATCCGTAATCAGAACACGTTGGCCAGGCTGAATCGCATCCTTATGAATGGTTAGCACATCACTTCCGTATTCCAATCCATAGCTGACTTTTACAGTTTCACGCGGAAGTTTGCCTTCCTTACGAACAGGTGCAAAGCCAATACCAAGGGCATAGGATACAGGGCAGCCAATAATAAACCCTCTTGCCTCTGGACCAACGATTAAATCAATTTGTTTGTCTTTTGCATATTCAACAATTTGGTCTGTTGCATACTTATATGCTTCCCCATCGTTCATTAATGGAGTAATATCCTTGAATGTAATTCCTGGTTTCGGGTAATCCGGTACGATTGCGATAAATTGCTTTAAGTCCATTACTTAATTGCCTCCTCAAATTGAACTGATTCCTCAATAACCTCGTCAAACCAGCTCTTCAATGCTTGAAAGGATGAAAATAATAAATCTCTTTCAAGTGCATATTGAGACTGTTTCGTTTGGTAGGTAATCGAATCAGTTAGGTCACGCTTTTGTGATTGTTTATTCAAAGTAATAAATCCATTGTTAATTGTAACAAAATCAAGTTCAGAAAACACCTTTGACATAAAGGTTATCGTTTCTGTCGACCAGCCCCGATGCTTGGCAATTTCATCTCCATGTCGGCCTAAATCAATCGGACCTTTCTTTAATAGCAAAGCATAAAACCATTTAAAATGGTCCCTTGTTGGCAGAGTACTAAAGAAATCACTCGATTCTTTATGGAAATAGGCATAAATCCGAGCAGGCTGTTTTCCATTAAACAAGTGACAAAGTATGTCCTTTGATGGCGGCAGATCTACGAGTACCACATTGGCTTGGTGAGAATCGAAGCTTAGCGCATCAGTTTCATTTTGAATCAGTATTACCTCATTTGTTAGAGCTGAATCCATTTTATCAAACTGTTCTTTGTTAAAAATAATAAATGTCCGCTTTTCTTTCGGGATGGTATTCACCATCGAGTGAATCCGTTTGACCCCGCGATGATCGAATAATTGCCAGGAATCAACAGCAACATCCTGGATAAAAATTTGTGGTTTACGGATATTATTCCACTCATTGATGGCTAATTCACCTATTATAGAAATTTTTGAAGCTGGTGAAATATGGTCCACTAGCTGGCCGAGCCCAAACCCAATTCCATCTAAGTTAGCACCATTATCATTCACCAATACTTTCAAATGATTTTGTTCTGAACCAATTTTTCTCATCGTGGAGACTTGGACATTACTGATTAAGACTTTCGGCTTCGGGTTGTCCATCCCAAATGGAGCTAGAAGATTTAATTCATCTAATGAGGATAGATTAATTTCTTCCACATTTATTTGATGATCGAGTAAAGTAATTGGAACAAAATCTTCTTTTGTTAACTGCTCATCAGCCAAAAGATTTAATCTTTGACGAAGTTCTGAAACATCTTCTAGCTTTAACGTCATTCCAGCCGCCATAGGATGTCCGCCAAAATGTGGAAGAATATCGCGGCATGTAGACAGATTTTTAAATAAATCAAATCCTGCAATACTCCGAGCAGAACCCTTAGCCAAGCCTTTTTCAGGGTCAAAACTAAGGACAATTGTCGGCCGGTAAAACTTTTCAACTAATCTTGAGGCAACGATGCCAATCACACCAGCATTCCAGCCTTCTTTACCAATTACAAGTACCGAATTCGAATCAATAGGAAAGTTTCTTTCAACCTCTTCAATCGCTTCAAGTGTTATCGAGTTGACAATTGACTGCCGTGTTTTATTTAATCCGTCCATTTCTTGCGCTAAGTTTTCAGCTTCAAAAGGGTCATCTGTAAGCAATAGCTCAACAGCCATATCAGCATTTTCTAATCTTCCCACAGCATTGATCCTAGGGGCTAGCGTAAAGCCGATCGTTTCTTCGTTAATATTTTGTCGATCTACACCTGCTACTTTTAAAATAGCTTTCAGACCCATATTTTTCGTGACTTTAAGCTTTTCCAAGCCTTTTTTGGCAATGAGACGATTTTCGTCTTTTAACGAAACCAAATCTGCGATTGTACCAATAACCGCAATTTCAAGTAAATGCTCTGGAAGTTCTCCATAAAGGGCATGAGCTAATTTAAGAGCTACACCTACCCCAGCAAGTTCACGAAATGGATAAATACTATCTGGCAGTTTAGGATGAATAATCGCTAATGCTTCCGGTAAAACGGGACCTGGCTCATGGTGATCTGTGATAATTAAGTCAAGGCCCAGTTCCTTTGCAATACCTGCTTCATGAATAGCAGAAATACCTGTATCAACAGTAATAATTAATTTTATTCCAGATTCAGCTGCACTGCGAAAGGCTGGTTCGTTCGGACCATATCCTTCTGTGAAACGATTGGGAATATAAAATTGGACATTCGCACCCAGATCCTTGAGTGTAAGCATCAATAGTGTTGTACTGCTCACACCATCTGCATCGTAATCTCCAAATATTAAGATAGGTTCTTTATTTTCAATGGCTTGACGAATTCTGTTTACGGCTATATCCATTCCTTTTAAAAGGTAAGGGTCATGAAATTGCTCATTTCCATATAAAAAATACCGTGCAGAATCAACGGTATTTACTCCGCGGTTGATAAGCAACGACGCAACAAGCGGCGTAATTTTCAATTCATTTTCGAGAGTTTTTACTAGTTGTTGATCAGATTCACGAACAATCCATCTAGTTTTCGACTTTAACATGCGTTCACCCCTCAGACTTTACTATTATACAGGAGCAATGTTTAGCTTTCAATCATTGATATTTTCCACTTGAAATTAAAATAAACCGCAGTGTTATCTGCGGTTTCATTTGTTACACTTGTGGCTCGTCAGAGTATTTTCTCTTTTCTTTTACTGTCTTAATGGTACCTTTCTTCTTAAGTTCTTTTGCTTTAAGAACTACCCAAAGATTGGTTGCAATAAAGATGGAAGAGTAAACGCCAGTGATTAAACCAACTAATAATGCGATATTGAAATTACGGATTGATTCACTGCCAAAGATTATCATCGCAACAACCGTAATTAATACGGTTAAAACTGTATTAACAGAACGAGTTAATGTTTGTCGAACACTTACATTTACAACATCTGCTATATCCTCAAAAGTCTTTAGTCGTTTCTTCTTCGCTAAGTTTTCACGCATCCTGTCGAAGGTAACGATCGTATCATTAATCGAATAACCAATTATAGTTAAGACAGCGGCAATAAAGGTTAAGTCTACTTCTAAGCGCGTAATACTGAAAAAGGCAACCATAAAGAAGGCATCGTGAAGCAGAGATGCGATTGCTGCAACGGCCATTGCGAATTCAAAACGGATTGTTACATAGATAATGATTCCGATTGAGGCAAGGATCAAGGCGATAATTCCATTTTTCGCCAACTCTTTGCCTATTGTTGGAGAAACCGTACTAACACTTGGATCCGTACCAAATTCATCATGAAAGGCTGATTTCAATTTTGCGATTTCATCCTTCGATAAAACCCCAATCATTCGTGCAGAAGCTACTTCATTGTTATCACCAGAAAGTGTTATATCATCAATTTTGATATCCTGCTTTTCAAAAGCAGCTTCAACCATTTCTGCTGTTAATGGTTTATCTGATAAGACTTCAATCCGTGTTCCACTTGAAAAATCAATGGACAAATTCAGGCGGAAGACAAGAACTAACACGATGCCCAGAGCGATAAGAACCCCAGAAACCATGAAAAATAATTTTCTTACTTTTACAAAATCATAGCGATCCCATCTCGTTGGCAGGTCAAGTGTATCGTAATTTTCAGCAATGTCCTTAATTGCAGATTTTCTTACATCAAACCAACCTGCTTTTTTGTTTAAGAAACCGCTGTTTACCCACAAACCTAATAATAGGCGGGAACCAAACACTGCTGTAATAAAGCTCAACAAAATACTCACCAATAGCATGGTAGCAAATCCTTTTATCGAGCTTGTCCCGTAGTAGAAAAGCACCGCAGCCGTTAAAATCGTCGTTAAGTTTGCGTCAAGAATGGAGGTAAAAGCACCCTTACTACCAGCTTGGAAGGCTGATTTAATGGATTTACCCACTTTAATCTCTTCTCTAATTCGTTCATTAGTGATGATGTTGGCATCAACAGCCATTCCGACCCCCAAAATAAGGGCGGCAATTCCCGGTAAGGTAAGAACCCCATTCATCCAATCAAAAACTAATAAAACAAGATAGATATAAACCGATAGTGTAACCGTTGCGATGAACCCAGGAAAACGATAATAAACTAACATAAATAGATAAATGATAGCAATTCCTATAATACCAGCTAGTATGGTCTGGTCTAACGCCTGTTCACCGAATTTAGCTCCAACGGATGTGGAGTATACTTCGGTTAGCTTTACAGGAAGTGCTCCAGCATTTAATAATGATGCAAGATTTTGTGCTTCCTCAGCTGTAAAGCTTCCCACAATCGAAACTGTATTTTGGTTGAAAATTTCTCTTACGGTTGGTGCTGATAAAAATTTAGGATTTTCTTTTGTTACTTCTGTTTTGAATGAATCTTTTCCTTCTTCAAAATCAAGCCATATGACTAGATAATTATTCGGAGTCATTTTGACAATTTCTTCAGTAACTTTTTTGAATGTTTCAGCACTTTTTAATTTCAATGAAACACTTGGTGCCCCGTTCTCATCAAAAGTCTGGCTCGCACCATTCTCCGCTAAGTCCGCTCCGTCCATCATCATGCGGTCATTAGCATCACGGAAAGTAAGATTCGCTTGTGTAGATAGAATCTCCCGCGCTTCATTTTGATCGGTTACTCCAGCGAGCTGGACACGAATCCGATTTTCTCCTTCAATTTGAATATTCGGTTCACTAACCCCAAGGACATTAATCCGTCTATCTAGTGCCTCAGCCGTACTAGCTAACGTTTCTTTGGTAATCTCCTGACCCTTCTTTGCTGGTGTAACTTCATATAAAACCTCGAATCCGCCTTGAAGGTCCAGACCTAGTTTAATGTCTTTTAAAATACCTGTTGCTGTTACACCCATTGTACTTCCTAATAGTATAACTACTAATAGGAAAGCGATAATTCTACTGCGCTTAACCATTATGTATTGTTCCTCCTTAGGGCTTAAAGCCAAAGCACTGCAACGAAAAGCCTTATGTAAAAATAATAAAAAATCATGGTTCCATTATGAAATAGTTTATAATTACTGTCAATTTATTCTAGATATGTCCATAAAAAATAGGTAGTGTTTTATTTTAATAATTCCTTCATTTCATTTTCATCTGCTAGATTAAAATCATGGTTCTTATACGTATCAATCGTAGTAAAGCTAATGTAGTCACTTACCTTAACCGATAGGATATCATCAATAATTTCATATATTCTTATTTCTTCTTTAGCCTTCTTCCACTTTTTTCTTGTTAGAAAATCCCAAAGACTACTTTCTGAAACTTCTTTGTAACCTAACAGGCGAAATTCTTCCAGTTTGCTTATTAAAGCTGGTTCAACTTGAGTACGAAAATGATTGTAAGCGTGGTTTTTCTCCAATGACGTTGCCCCCTTCCCGACATTAAGTCTAATCTCTGTCTTGAAAATAAAAAACACCTTGTCATGCTTTGTCCACCCTTATGCATATAGATTAATTGTATATGAATTCTTCTTTTTTGAGAAGGTGGGAAGTAGTATGTCGAAGTTTTTAAAAGGGACCTTTATCCTATTATTAGCGGGATTAATTACAAGAGTGCTTGGATTTATTAACAGAATTGTCATAGCTCGAAGTATTGGTGAAGAAGGGGTCGGCCTCTATATGATGGCTTTTCCCACCTTTATCCTTGTTGTGACCTTAACACAAATGGGACTACCCGTCGCCATTTCAAAAAATATTGCCGAAGCGGAAGCGAAAGGAAATCATCAAGAAATTAAAAAAATACTCGTGGTTTCTCTGGCCATAACCATCTCGCTTTCTGTTATCTTTACCCCGGCACTAATATTGTTAGCACCCATTCTGTCTACCACTCTCTTTACGGACCCAAGAACGTTTTATCCATTAATCGCAATTGCACCCGTTGTACCTGTTATCGCTGTATCCTCTGTTTTAAGAGGTTATTTCCAGGGCAGACAAAACATGCGCCCTTCTGCTATTTCGCAGATTTTAGAGCAGCTTGTGAGAATTACCTTAATTGCCGTTATGACTAGAGCATTTCTTCCATACGGAATTGAATATGCCGCAGCCGCAGCAATGGTAGCTGCCATCATTGGTGAAGTCGCATCATTAATCTATTTATTAACAGCCTTTAAACTAAAGAAACGATTTAAACTAAGAAAGAATTTTTTCCAATTTGTCCATTCTGGAAAGAAAACCTTCAAAGAATTAATGGAAATCGCCTTGCCCACAATGGGGAGCAGAATGATTGGGTCTGTATCGTGGTTTTTTGAACCGATAGTAGTCGCCCATAGTTTAGCCATTGCTGGTGTTGTAGCAATCGAAGCTACGAAACAATACGGATCTCTGACTGGTTTTGCCATGCCATTATTAATGCTGCCATCGTTTGTTACTTATTCATTAGCCACCTCTCTTGTCCCAGCGATTAGCGAAGCCAACTCACAAAATAACCATCAATTGATTGAACATCGGCTGCAGCAGGCATTGCGTTTTGCTTTTTTAAGCGGCGGTTTGTCCGTTATTGTCCTTTATGTGCTGGCAGACCCTTTGATGGAACTCATGTACGGCTCAACAAAGGGCTCTTACTTTATACGGATAATGGCACCATTCTTTTTATTTTATTATTATCAAGGCCCGCTTCAGGCAGTATTGCAGGCCCTAAACCTAGCTAGAGCAGCAATGATCAATAGTTTAATTGGAGCTGTTATCAAAACAGCTGTCATCTTCTTACTCGCATCACAGCCAGCTTTCGGGATAACAGGAGTGGCATTGGGCATTATTGTAGGTTTTGTGTTAGTAACGATGCTTCATTTTGCTACTGTACTTAAGAAAATTTCTTTTAGCTTTCACGTAAAGGATTACCTAAAGGGAGTCATCATTATGGCAATCTCTGCTTGGATTGGCTATTGGTTATTTAATCACATTCTTCTTGGTGAGCATTTAGCGATTAGAGTATTGTCGGCCACTTTTGGAATGAGCTTCATCTACATTTTCCTATTAATCCTAGCTGGCCTAATCAAAAAAGAAGAACTCAGAAGAATACCAATCATTCGCAATTTAATTCCGATTTGATAGAGAAGGGAAAAGACACGCGAAACTAGCGTGTCTTCTTATTCTTCGTCCATAATATCAACAAAGAACTTGCCATTTTCAAAACTGCAGAAGGAAATTTTTCTAACATCACGATAACCCATTTTCTTTAATTCCTGGCGAAGCCATAGATTGGTCTTATTAATGCGGGTTAAATTTTCTTCTTCAATATTGCCATCAATGATTAATGGAATGGTAATATCCCCATCCTTAGGCTTACCGTCACTATTATTCATCCTTTCGATAACAGAGAGACTTCCTGAGGATTCTAAAATGGCAAACTCAACGTCTGCAATGCTCCTGATGTCTTTTTCCCTTAGCTGGGTAAGTAAATCATCAAAGTTGTAGCGCTGTTTCCTCATTGCCTGTTCATCAATTTTCCCACGATTTATGATAATGGTTGGCTTACCGTCGACAAGATCACGAAACCTTTTACTCTTTAATGATATCTTTGCCAGGATTATTTGAATAACCATTAATAAAACCATAGGTATAGCAACTAGTATGGAAGGTTCCTTAGGATTTTCGATTCCAAGAATAGCCAATTCACCAATCATGACAAAAACCACTAGGTCAAGAATACTTAATTCCCCAATTTCTCTTTTACCCATGACCCGAAAAATAACGAGGATTAGTACGTAAAATAAGACTGTCCTGATTACGATTGTTGTGTATATCTCCACCACTGTCGCCCCTTTATTAACACTCTATTTTATTATTAGCTTTTTCCCCTTAATCATTTGAGGAATAAAATACCAATAACAATAAAAACTGTTAAATTTATATTCTACTTTTAAAATAGGTGAATATGCTTGTACTAGGTAAGAATCTGTTTTTCTTGATTCTAAGAAAAGTAACATGAAGGGGGAGAGTCAAATCGAATCAAAAAGCTTTGGTACAGCTATTTTGTACGGGTTAATTTTTATTTTCGTATTTGCGATAGTCAGCAGCCTTATTTTCGCATCTATCCTTAGATTTACTTCTGTTCGGGAAGTCTCACTTCAATACATTGTAACCGCCGTTTCCTTTATTGGACTGTTTGGAGGAGGATTTCTCTCTGGTGGAAAGCGAAAGCAAAAAGGCTGGTTAATCGGAGGGTTAACAGGCTTAATTTACAGCATTATCATCTTTTTGTTCCAATACTTAGGATTTGATCGCCTGTTTGATGTTGAACAGGTAATCTACCATGTTTGCTATACGTTAATTGCCATGATGGGTGGAATACTCGGGGTGAATATTGCAACAAACAACTCAAGAACAGCATAGAAAAAGGAAGCCAACATGGCTTCCTTTTGTCTATCTTACTTCTCTAAAGAAACTTCAGCTGATGTTGAAGTTTTTGCAGATTCCGTTACTTCACGGATTGCACTGCGGTCATATGTTAGACGGCTGCCGTCTCCACATTTGATCACGACTTTGTTTTCATCAATTGAATCGACAAAACCATGTAAACCGCCAATCGTGACAATTTTATCACCTTTTTTCAATTCGTTTTGCATTTGAGCAACTGCTTTAGTACGTTTTTGCTGCGGACGAATTAGTAGGAAATAAAATAATACAAACATTAATATTAATGGAATGATTGAACCAAGTCCTTGCATGTTGTTTCCCTCCTTTCACTCTAGCATCTATTAGAAATTTTTCGCGTTCGGTTTGTTAAAACCATAACGTTCAAAAAACTCTTCTCGGAAATCACCAAGCCGGTCCTCTCGGATAGCTTGTCTGACCTTCTCCATTAATCTTAACAGAAAATAGAGGTTATGATAAGATGTTAATCGAATTCCTAAGGTTTCATCACATTTAATTAAGTGACGAATGTAGGCTCTGCTGTAATTTCGGCATGTGTAGCAATCACAATCTGGATCAAGTGGTCCGAAATCTTTTGCAAATTTAGCGTTTTTCACCACTAAACGACCCGTGCTCGTCATCAACGTACCATTTCTGGCAATTCGTGTTGGCAGGACACAGTCAAACATATCAATCCCACGAATCGCCCCATCAATCAAGGAATCTGGTGAACCTACTCCCATTAGATATCGTGGTTTGTCTGAAGGTAATAATGGTGTTGTGAATTCAAGAACGCGATTCATAACGTCCTTTGGCTCACCAACAGATAATCCGCCTACTGCATATCCTGGAAAATCAAGAGAAACAAGGTCTTTCGCACTTTGTTTACGTAGCTCCTCATACTCTCCGCCTTGGACGATTCCAAAAAGACCTTGGTCATTAGGCCGCCCGTGAGCATTTAAACAGCGCTCTGCCCAACGAGAGGTTCTCTCTACTGATTTTTGCATATATTCATATGTAGCTGGGAACGGCGGACATTCATCAAATGCCATCATGATATCGGAACCAAGGTCATTTTGAATTTCCATTGCTTTTTCAGGTGATAAAAATAATTTTTCACCGCTCATATGATTACGGAAATGAACGCCCTCTTCTTCAATTTTACGGAATTCACTTAAACTGAAAACCTGAAAGCCGCCAGAATCCGTTAAAATAGCACGGTCCCAGTTCATAAACTTATGAAGGCCTCCAGCTTCCTTAATAATTTCATTTCCAGGACGAAGCCATAAGTGATAAGTATTACTTAAAATAATACCAGCACCCATTTCCTTTAAATCCTCTGGAGACATTGTTTTTACAGTAGCAAGAGTTCCTACCGGCATAAATGCAGGCGTGTCAAAAGAACCATGCGGTGTATGTACTCGTCCTAAACGGGCACCTGTTTGCTTACATGTTTTGATAAATTCATATCGAATCGCAGTCAAATATATTTCTCCTTCTTTTCCGGTTAATCAGTATGATTAACCTAGATGATGAGCATTGCATCGCCAAAGCTAAAAAAGCGATAGCGTTCGTTTACAGCAGTATTATAGGCATGCAATATATTTTCTCTCCCCGCTAACGCACTAACAAGCATGATTAACGTTGATTTTGGCAAGTGGAAGTTCGTAATCATTCCATCAATTGCCTTAAATTCGTACCCAGGATAGATAAAAATATTTGTCCATCCACTGCTTTCAATAAAGGTACCATTGTTTTCGGACGCAATGGTCTCAAGTGTCCGGGTTGATGTGGTTCCAACCGTAATAATTCTACCGCCATTCTGACGTACTTCATTGAGCAAACGTGCAGTTCCTTCGGTAATCATATAAAATTCGGAATGCATATCATGTTCTAGGACATCATCAACACTTACAGGTCTGAACGTCCCAAGACCAACATGAAGCGTAATAAATGCAACATGAACCCCTTTTTCTCTCACTTCATTTAGCAGCTCTTCCGTAAAATGAAGCCCAGCAGTCGGGGCTGCGGCAGAACCCGGTTCACGGGCAAACACCGTTTGATAACGGTCTCTGTCATCAAGCTGTTCTTTAATATAAGGCGGTAATGGCATTTCTCCTAATTGATTAAGGATTTCGTAAAAAATACCTTCATAGTGAAACTCCAATACCCGCCCGCCATGCTCGGAAGCTCCTGTACAAACCGCAGTAAGTAAACCATCGCCAAAATCAATTTCTGTACCCTCTTTAATACGCTTGGCCGGCTTCACAAGTGTTTCCCATTGATCCCCCTCAAGCTGCTTCAGCAGTAATACCTCAATTTTGGCACCCGTATCCTTCTTCACACCAAAAAGGCGTGCAGGAAGTACCTTTGTATCGTTTAAGACAAGGCAATCCCCTTCACGCAGGTATTCACTTATATTTTTAAAAATTTCATGCTTTATATTCCCTGTTTCCTTATTCACTACCATTAACCTGCTATCAGTCCGATTTTGAAGCGGAACTTGTGCAATCAGCTCTTCAGGCAAATGAAAATCAAATAAATCTACCTTCATAAAATACATCCCTACTTATCAAAAATTACTGTTTTGGCGGCTCCATGCCGAAATGGCGATAGACTAAATCTGTTACCATTCTTCCTCTAGGTGTTCTTTGTAAAAAGCCAATTTGCAGTAAATACGGTTCATAAACATCTTCAATCGTTTCAGATTCTTCTCCTATAGATGCTGCTATCGTATCAAGACCCACAGGTCCACCCCGGAATCGTTCAATAATTCCTTTAAGGAGCTTATGGTCAATATGGTCTAGACCGAGTTTGTCTACCTGCAAAAGCTCTAATGACTTCCGTGCCAAATCGATATCAATTTCACCATTGCCTTTTACCTGCGCAAAGTCTCTTACTCTGCGAAGTAAACGGTTGGCAATCCTAGGGGTTCCCCTAGCACGTCTCGCAATCTCGGCAGCAGACTGTTCATCAATTGCAGTTTCAAATAAATCTGCTGTTCGTAAGACAATATTTTTCAACTGGTCTTCCTTATAATACTCGAGTCTGCTTAAAACTCCAAATCGATCGCGAAGCGGAGCAGATAAAGAGCCAGCCCTCGTTGTAGCACCGACAAGTGTAAACGGCGGAAGATCCAATCGAACGGAACGTGCACTTGGTCCTTTTCCAATGACAATATCCAAACAAAAATCCTCCATTGCTGGATAAAGCACCTCTTCAATCTGTCTTGGAAGCCGATGTATTTCATCAATAAACAAAACGTCACCGGGTTCAAGTGCGGTAAGAATCGCAGCTAAATCGCCAGGTCTTTCAATGGCAGGACCTGAGGTAGTCCGGATGTTTACACCCATTTCATTGGCAATTATAACAGCAAGTGTCGTCTTTCCTAATCCAGGAGGTCCATAAAGCAGAACATGGTCCAATGTTTCCTTGCGGAGTCGTGCAGCCTCAATGAAAATCTCAAGACTTTTTTTCACTTGATCTTGACCAATGTATTGTTTTAACGTTTGCGGCCTGAGGCTTTGCTCTAAGGAGATTTCGCTCTGGTCTGCTTCACTAGAAATAATTCTCTCATCCATGAATAATCACCTTATTTTAAAAGCCGCTGCAGGGCTTTTTTAATATATTGGTCGGTTGTCAGCTGTTCTTTTCTTAACTCAGGTGAAATCTTTTTCACTTCCTTGTCAGAATAGCCCAGTGCCTTCAAAGCAAGGACTGCCTCTTCAAAAGCAGTATTAGTCGATTGTTGTGTTGCGATTTGATCTGCATTAAATAAATTCGGGAAATAATCCGGAACAATATCCTGTAATTTTCCTTTTAAGTCCAGAATCATTTGTCTTGCTGTTTTCTTGCCGACTCCTGGAAACTTGACTAAGAAGCTCTCATCTTCATTTTCAATTGCTGAAACAACCTGCTGCACTTCACCAGAAGCTAAGATGGCCAGTGCACCCTTTGGGCCAATCCCTGAAACATTTAATAATTTGGTAAACAGCTTTTTTTCTTCTCTAGATTCGAAACCATATAACGCCATTAAATCCTCACGGACGTAGTGATATGTATAAACAGTGACATTCGTATTCATTTTACCAGAATAAATAAACGGATTCGGCGTTGATATTTGGTAGCCTATTCCATTATTTTCGATGACAATATACTCAGGGCCAACAAAATCAACGGTTCCTTTAAAAAATTCGTACACTCGCTTTCTCTCCCTCAGCGTTTCATGTATTCTCCATTCTATCATATTAATTTAAAGGAATAGAAAAAGAAGTCTATAAAGGAAAGAATAAAAATATTCTGTGTTTTATTACTCCACCAGTTGATTCTTTACAGCAAAAAGGGCCGCTTGAGTTCGGTCTGCCAATTCAAGTTTTGCTAAAAGATTTGAAACGTGAGTTTTCACGGTTTTTTCCGTAATGAATAAGGAAGAGGCGATTTCCTTATTGCTCTTTCCTTTTGCAATTTCTTTGAGAACATCTAATTCTCTCTTCGTTAACTCAGAAATTAACCTGTTATCATCTTTTTTGTCTTTATTTGATAAATTGGCAAGTAAATGAGAAGTGGCTTTGGGATGAAGCTGATTTTCCCCGCTCATAATTTTTTTAATACAATTTATTAACTCATCAGGCTCAATGTCTTTCAGCTGATAACCAGATGCACCTGCTTCTAGCGCCGGAATGACATGGTCTTGGTCAGAAAAACTCGTCAACATCATAATTTTTATTTCGGGCAGTTCTGTTTTAATTATTTTTGTCGCCTCTATTCCATCCATCTCTGGCATAACAAGATCCATAAGAATAAGATCAGGTTTCAATGTTCTAGCCAGTTCAACCGCTTCTTTACCATTGCCCGCTTCTCCAATAATTTCAATATCTCGCTGTGTTTTTAGAAAAAATGCCAGTCCTCGTCTTACTACATGGTGGTCATCTGCGATTAATATACGAATCCCCATTGTTTCTCCCCCTAGATTGGAATCTGTATTTGAATCTCTGTTCCGCTTCCTGGCTTGCTGTTTAATAGAAAAGTGCCATTCAATGCTTCTGTCCTTGATTTCATATTTTTCAGTCCGTACGTGGGCAGTTCAAAACTCTCATCGTAAAAGAACCCGCATCCCTGGTCTTTTATGGTCATCGTTACAGCTTCACTGCTCCTCACTAAAACTAAGGAAACATCACTTACCTGTGAATGCTTTTTACAATTGCCAAGCGCCTCCTGGCCAATTCTCCACAGAGCTTCTTCTATTCTTTCAGGAAAGCTTGAGATTCCTATTAATTTTGCCTCAATGCTTAATCCGAGCATTTCAGCATAGCTTCTTAATGCACTAATAATGCCATTTTCTAGCCCCTGGGGTTTTAACTGCCAAATGAGCGCCCTCATTTCGCCAAGTGCTTCCTGAGAGAGATCTTGAATATACGCAAAGGTTTGTTTAACCTCTTCGCTTTCAGTCATTTCTCTGCCTGCTCTCGCTGTCAGACTTAGTGAAAATAGTAATTGGTTAACAGAGTCATGCAAATCCCGTGCAAGACGATTTCGCTCGGAGATGAGAGCTGTTTCCTGCTCTCTTTGTGTTAATTTGATTCTTTTCAGTGCAGTCCCAATTTGAAAGGCTACTGCCTCTAACAGTGCGAGTTCATCTTTTTGAAAATGTGTTTTATTAGGTGAACCGACATTTAGAATTCCAAATCGCTCATTTCCCGCTCTTAACGGGACAGTAGCATGATGGGTTAGACCGCCGGTGTCACCTGCATTCTCGAGGATTACATTTTCAATCCGCTGACATTCGATAATGTTGACCGCCTTGTTCAATTTACCGTTGTTGTATCGACTGACACACCAGCAATCACCCTTACACATTCTTTGGTTATCCTGTTGGGCCAATGGTTCGGGTAAAGACTCTGTTGCTGCCAGGTGATGCTGCCCATTATCATTTATTAGAAAAATCCAGCCTGTTTGCAGCCCAGTCAGATGGAGGAGTTTTTTTAATACCCCAGCTAAAACAGTCTTTGAATCTACACCTTCGTTCAAAAGCTCAGCAATTTCCTTTAAAATGCCGATTTCTTCATTCCTGGACATGCCTTCACCCCGCACAATCTCTTAATCTATTGATTAAATCATAGTCGCATAACAAGCATCGTGGCAAGCAAGAAACAGGGAAAAAGCTGATAAATTAATGTTCAGCTTTCTCCCTAATTTGTAGAAACTCAATTACCTCATTGTCAGGACCAGTATAAAAAACGGTTTCCCAGCCATTGTTTAACTTGTAAGGACCTTCTAATGCCGAAATATGATGTTCGTTAAATTTCCTGATTATCTCATGCACATTGTCTACTTCTAAACAGATGTGAATACTTTGGGAGACGTTTTGTTGTCCTCCTGAAATGAGTTCAATTCTGAAATCATTATTTGCCAAAAAGACTATGTTTTCTTTATTGAATTGAAGTCGATTTTCTTCATGGAGACCTAGATACTTTTGATAGAATGCTATTGACGTCTCCAAGTCTCTAACTTCAATGGCAAAATGGTGAATGTTCATCGCTTTTTCCCCTTTATAAAATTAAATTCATGTCTCCAAATTCGTGCCAAAGGTATTGCTGGTGAATCGCTTCTTCGTAAGCACTCCATAATAAATCCTGAGGAACAAACGCAGTTAACATATCCAGATGGCTCGCTTTTGGTTCGTGGAAACCGGTAATAATTCCATCAACCAATTTCAGCGGGAAATTTTGATTAATATAAAGATTGGTCACACCATTTAACTTGCCAGTAACTCCTGCACTCTCTAGTGCTCTCACCACCGTTGTTCCCACAGCAATCACCCTTCCACCAGCAGCTTTTGTGTTGTGAATTTTTTCAATTGTTTTTTCAGACAGATGATATTCTTCGAAATTATCAGCTGGTGATGGTTCATACTCGTCATCTAATAGATAGCTAAGCCCGGTATGAAGCCGAATAAAATCAAGCTCAATTCCCTTCCGTTGAAGGTTGAACAAAAGCTCCCAGCTGAAGGCTCTTCCGGCAGAAGGCATTTCAACTGAGCCAGGCTGGCTGGCAAAAACTGTTTGATAATAGTCCAGCCCCCATTTGTTTTGGATATATTCATAGCGGATCGGTTCCCCCAGTGCATAAATACTATTAAATAGATCTGTTCCTTTTTTAGAGAAAGAGATTGTTTTTAGTGGTGAACTTTCTTTTAAATCGACGACAACTGCGGACAGTTCTGGCGAAAATTGCAGGATATCACCTAATCCAACGTCGTCTGTCACGATTAACACATCCCACGTTTCTTCATTGCGACGTCTGGCAAGCCGAATTTCAACATCTTGTTGGACTTGTTTTGTATGTCTTAGAAGTGTAGCTTGAAGGATGGCAGGTACTGTTCGGCTGTTATTCATGACAACTAGGTCACTTGGCTTTAGATAATCAGCAAGTCTGAAAAATCGATCATGCCTTACGTTTCCAGTTTTTTTATCTAAAACCATCATCTTCACATGATCTCTTCTGATTCCTCGTCTTTCAGGCGGATGAGAAGCATTTAACTCAGAAGGTAAATAGAAATCAAATGCTGTTGCTGCCATCATAATCCCTCCCCTTTAAACTCTTGCGCT
The DNA here is from genome assembly GCF_023715415.1 of Neobacillus niacini. Lineage (GTDB taxonomy): Bacteria > Bacillota > Bacilli > Bacillales > Cytobacillaceae > Neobacillus > Neobacillus niacini_C. Next base: position 289,456 of record NZ_JAMBOB010000005.1, on the reverse strand, counting down.
TCAAATCGCTGACCTGTAATCCCAATTGACTTATCAGAAGCTAAATACAAGAACACGTTGACGACATCCTCAGGCTTTGCTAGTGAATAATCACAGTCAGGAACCGCTAATTGATGCATTTCTGTATCCATTTCCCCTGGATCGACCATATTTACCCTTAGGTTCGTTTCACTAAGCTCATCTGCCCAAGTTTCTGTTAGTCCCTCAACAGCAAATTTGGAAATCCCATAGGCGCCCCAGCCTGCATAGCCAACATGCCCCGCTTCTGAGGTTACATTGATGATTGAGCCTTGATTTCGCTGCAGCATTCCTGGTATCACTCTGCGTGTTACGAGGAATGGCGCAATGGAATTGACCCGTAAGACTTCCGCAAAATCTTCTTCAGGATAGTCGAGCAAAAGCGGCATCGGACTTGGCCCGAGAATCGAAGCATTGTTTATGAGAACATCTATTTGACCAAATGCTTCTTCGGTCATGGCGACAAACCTTTCTACATCTCTAGTTAGTGAAATATCTGCTATAACAGCGAGGACCTCAGCACCCAACGCTTCTGCTTCATTTTTTACTTCTATTAGCCCTTTTGATGATCGAGCGCATATAGCAAGTTGCGCACCTTCCTTTGCAAATGCAAGAGTTAATGCCCTTCCTAGACCTTTTGATGCACCCGTAATCATAACCACTTTATTTTCCATTATTAATCGCTCCTTTAAGTGTTTAACTTGATGTCTTAAGCTTAAAGGATTTTGGAAATTCCTCCCTCAGAAAAAAGCTTGAACTTTATCTACAACTTTAGGATGAGGTTTTTAAAAATAGCATGCTGGTTGGTGGTTATTAAAGGAGCCTACTATTCCCACTGGACTGAAATTCGCTTTTTTGGCTTTTTCTGGCGTGTAGAGAACCCCCACTCGACCTAATTTTACGTATTTTCTTTTTTCGGGCACGTAGAAGCTTCCCACTGGACCGAAATTCACCTTTTTTCTTTTTTCGGGCAAATAGAATGAGCTAAATAAAGTGTTGGAAACACAAAAAAGCCTCATGAGTTTTCATGAGACTTTTTTATTCTTGCTTCGAATAGGGTTTAAAGGTTTCTAGCACTTCTACAAACCGGTCCTTTGTCTTTATCGGAATGCCGTGAATCAGCTCTTCTTGTTTTCTGCTTTCAAGCTTTTTTACATCTATCTGAAAAAAAGATTGGATGATTCGTGATCGGTCAGGACGGCCATTAAAGATGGTTAACACGCCATCCTCGGTAATGCCGAAATAACCATTCGCTTTAAGTAATGGTGAAATGTCATCCATCTGTTTTCTAAACACCATGGTGGTTGCATCCATTTCAACTAACTGCCATTGATCATACTTCGCCCAAAAGTTTTCAATGGACCAGTAGGAATCAAGGACTACTTCCTCACTTATTTCTCCATCAAGATAGATTCTTTCCAAAATAATCGTCAACTGCTGAGGTTCCGTCATTTGCTGATCTTGATGGTTTTCCACTTTTTCGGCAGAGCCAGTTACCATTATTCCTGGCAGCTTTCCGATGGACATGAAGAGAACAACCGCAACAAAGGCTAAACCAAGCCGATACTGTGTTACCCAATTGAACCTCATGCATAATCACCTCTTAGTATTAGAGATTTAATTCTTTTTCACTACTAGTTTAGCCTTTTTTTCCCTTTTTATCCTTTTTTGAAAAAATCAAAAGAGACAAAGCCTTTTTTCAGCTTTGCCTCTTTTTAAAATTATTTGCGGCTATTAGGTTCTAATCGCTGGGAATCATTGTTTCTGTTACCATCCCGACCAAGTGCTCCATCATCTATAATAACTTGAACTGGTCTGCCGTCGGCCATCGGCTTAACTGCATCTTGGATGGCTCTTTTTGTTTCTTCAGCTCGATCGTTATTGTTTAATTTAACGGAAACCATTACAGAATTACCATAAAGAACGGAGCGGATTTCACGTACATTTTCAATGTCCGATACCTTGCTTTTAATTCTTTCTGTCATACGGTCCTGATTTTCGGGTTTCGTTGTCTTCATTCCCGTATTACCAGCTCTTTGATTCAAATGACCATGGTAATTCACATCACTGGTACTAAATTGATTATCCCGTTGAAAAAAATTATGGTCATGGTTTGCGCGCGGCTTTGTCGGGTTTGGTGGATTTCCATTTTCATCTCTATCCCGAAACTGCTTTCTGCGCTCTTCATTATTTGCTTGGTTTTCAATTCCAAGATTATGGTCCATAAATTCAGTGAAGGGACCATCATTATCCCCAGGCATTCCATTGGAGCCATTTTTATGATTCTCATCTGAATAGTATCCCACTGGCTGCCCCATATTTTTGTGATCTTTGTCCATAGCAGCACGGTCATCATTTGCGCAACCTGACAGCCCAACAGCTAGCAAGGCGGACAGAGGAATCATCCACTGTTTCAAATTAAACAAACGAAAAACCCCCTCTACGATGCGTGAGCATAAAGAATATGCTCAGAATTAGGTTGTGAGTTTATGGGGGTTTTCATTCTGCCATAATCGACCATGAAAGTTATTTTGTCAGCATCTTTAAAGTATCAATGAATTTTTTACGTGAGTAGTACTGACCCACACTTAAATTCATAATTTGATTATATTTCTGCTGGTCACGATACGATCCTTCACGAATGAGCCGGTTCCATTCACGGAAAATATCTGCAGGATAGGCTAATGCGTACAGAAATGATTTCTCGTTCAGTAAGCTTTGGAATTGCGAAAAATTAGAAAGTCGTTCAAATGACCAATCAAGATTAGGAAGAATTCGATTGGCATATTGTAAATAATCCAGTGAAGCTGGGCCAATACTAATTAAATCGAAATCAATGAGATGTAATTGTCCTTTTGAGTCACGTAAGAAATTATGATGGGCAACATCTCCATGAAGAATACAATATGGTTCATTGACAAACAGAGAGCGGTCTTTTTCCATTCCATTTAGTGACCAATTTGCCCATTGGACCATTTCGGATAAAATATGATCATTAATAAAGTATTTTATTGTAGAAATATTAGAGGAAAACGTCGATCCTCTATCTCTCCATTTTTCAATAATAATCCCTTTAGGAATTAACGTACGATAACGTGATTCAAAGGACGAAGTTACTTGATGAAATTGTTCTAGAAGTTCAAGTCCCTCCTGGCGGTTTTTTTGGGATTGAAATGAAAAAGGCGTTTTATTTGGTGGAATGTATTCCATACACCCAAAGTATGTCCCCTCGAAAAATAATGGATCTTTCATTTGAGGATGGACAAAAAGATAGGTTTTTGCAAATCCTTCACTCCTAAGAGTTGAGGTAAATGCCTCTTGAAGCCGAAGCCGTTTATTCGTATGGAAACCTTTTAGCATATAAGTATTTTTTTCTGTTTTTATTAAAATTACACTTTTTCGATAAGGCACCATTTCAACGATAGGTTCTTTAAATTGGGAGCGTAAATAAGAGAGGAGACGAATGAAATAATCATCGTCTCCTTTTTGATTAAAAGTCATACTCATTGCTTTCATCATTGTAACGCATCATTCCGTCCATTGGACCCATTCCATAAGGGTTCATATACGGAGGCTGCGCTACATTTGCTGGTCCTGTATATGGTGCACTATAGATAGGAGGTGTTGGCGGCACAAATGGCTGCTGCGGCATTGCCAGTGGTTTTGGTCCACCACAGCCACAATCACCACCTGCTCCCATTGGTAATCCCCCTTGAGCAGGATATTGCTGCTGCATACCTGGCATTTGACCGCCGGCAAAAGGCATTCCCATATCTGGTGATTCAAAGTCTTGAGCTCCCATTACTTGTGGTCCTGGACCCATTTGCGGGTAACCGTAAGGCATTTGACCATATGGTGCACCCATTCCTGGTTGGCCGAAGTCTGGTCCCATTGGGCCTCCCATTCCTGGTTGACCGAATCCTTGACCCATTGGGCCTCCCATTCCTGGCTGACCGAAGCCTGGTCCCATTGGGCCTCCCATTCCTGGTTGACCAAATCCTTGACCCATCGGTCCTCCCATTCCTGGCTGACCGAAGCCCGGTCCCATTGGGCCTCCCATTCCTGGCTGACCGAAGCCCGGTCCCATTGGGCCTCCCATTCCTGGCTGACCGAATCCTGGTCCCATTGGGCCTCCCATTCCTGGTTGCCCGAATCCTGGTCCCATTGGGCCTCCCATTCCTGGCTGACCGAATCCTGGTCCCATTGGGCCTCCCATTCCTGGTTGACCGAATCCTGGTCCCATTGGGCCTCCCATTCCTGGCTGACCAAAGCCTTGACCCATTGGGCTTCCCATTCCTGGCTGGCCGAAGCCTTGACCCATCGGTCCTCCCATTCCTGGCTGGTTGAAACCTTGACCCATTGGCGCTCCCATTCCTTGCATACCTGTTGGGAACTCAGAACTTTCATCAAATGAAGGCAATTGATCATCAGCTGGGAATTGGTCGTATCCGCCCATCATTTGACCCCCCATCGGCATTTGGTCTATTCCCGGCATTTGACTGCCCATGGTCAATTGGTCCATTCCCGGCATTTGGCCGCCCATTGGCATTTGGCCCATTCCTGGCATCTGACCTCCCATCGGCATTTGACCCATTCCTGGCATCTGACCTCCCATCGGCATTTGGTCCATTCCTGGCATCTGGCCGCCCATTGGCATTTGGTCCATTCCTGGCATCTGGCCGCCCATCGGCATTTGGCCCATTCCTGGCATCTGGCCGCCCATCGGCATTTGGCCCATTCCCGGCATTTGGCCGCCCATCGGCATTTGGCCCATTCCTGGCATCTGACCTCCCATCGGCATTTGACCCATTCCTGGCATCTGACCTCCCATCGGCATTTGACCCATTCCTGGCATCTGACCTCCCATAGGGTTTGTTGTCGGTAATTGCGGCATAAAGGATGAAGACTCATCATCATACCCATATGGCATAAATTCTGCACCAGCTACACCTGGCATTGGTCCAGGTTGATTATGCAGCATATTTGGCATATGGTGCATTGCAGCTCCTTGAACCTGAGGGTATGGCATAAATCCTACAGGCGGACAAGGTGGCGGCGGGCACCATTTCGGTGGCGGCGGACAATATCCAGAACCTGGCAAGATTGGTGTCATCGGTGTACAAAAATCTTGCGGCATTTGCTGTTGGACAGGAAGCTCGTTTGACATCGGTGCTTCTTGTACAGGCATAACCGGCATTTCTTTCGCAGGTTCTTTCATTTCAGGAAGTATGTTTGCTGGTTTTGGAGGTAGAACAGGCTGTTTAACCTCCATATTGGTCATATTGTTCAAATAATAGTTGTTAATATCAATTTCTGGGATGATTTGCAGGGGCATTTTTGGAGTATAAGGTGTTTTTGGTGTTTCGATAATTGGCGTTTTAACTGGTGTTTTAACTGGCGCTTCCTTAATAGGCATTTCCTTAATTGGAGCTTCTTTAATTGGAATTTCTTTAACAGGTTTTACTTTAGCAGGCACTGGTACTGGCACTGGTACTGGTACTACTTTCATTGGAGCTTCTTTTTTCGGAGCCTCTTTTATTGGTGCTTCCTTAATAGGTGCTTCCTTTATTGGAACCTCCTTCTTTGGAGCGGTTTTAATCGGCATTTCTTTTGGTTTCTCTTTGGTAATCGGTTGCTCAGCAATCGGCATTTCTTTCTTTGAGCCTAAGTTGATTGTGGCCCCCGGCTTTGTTCCCATAGGCGCTTCTTTTTTTATATTTCCACCTGTTGTTGGGACTTTTATTTTCATACCGGGCATAATCATATCAGGGTTGCTGAGCTGTGAATTCATCTTTTTCAGCTCTTCAAAATTCACGCCGTACTTCTTGGCGATTTTCCAAAGAGTATCCCCTTTCTGTACGATATGGATCTTCACTCTGATTTCCCTCCTATGCATAAGTCCATATATTCTATGTGATGATAGGCAAAGTGCTAACATTCTTCAGAAAAACTTATGCTTTTTTTCCCAAGAATATGAATCAACCTCTATAAAATAAAAGTAGATGCAATTTATGAAAATTGCATCTACCTAATCATTATGCGTTTTGTAACATCCGTTCAAGCGCTAATTTCGCATTTTCTGCAATTTCAGGGCTTACCTTAATAATATTTTTTGTTTCTTCTAAGGTATCCAAACTCCAAACTAAATGCGGCAAATCAATTCTGTTCATCGTTAAACAAGGACACATCTGCGGATTCAAAGACATAATCTTTTTATCTGGATGATTTTTTATTAAACGATTAACTAGATTCATCTCTGTTCCAATCGCCCACTCAGAACCTGGCTCTGCTTTTTCAATTGCATTAATAATATAACTTGTGGACCCAGCCATATCCGATAATACTACAACCTCACGGCGGCACTCTGGATGAACAATAATCTTCATGTTCGGATAATTGCTTCGTGTATCATGGACATTCTGAACCGTAAAGTTCTCATGGACAGAGCAGTGACCCTTCCAAAGGATAACTTTTATTTTTAAAGGATCGCCTTCGTATTCAAGTGAGTGAGTAATCGGATTCCATACAGCCATTTCATCTAAACCAATACCTAAATCAGCAGCGGTATTTCTGCCTAAATGCTGATCTGGTAAAAATAAAATCCGTTCTTTTTGGGTGAATGCCCACTTTACCATGGTCTCTGCATTAGAAGAGGTTACACTCGCACCGCCATGAGCACCAACAAATGATTTAATCGCCGCTGTTGAATTAACATATGTTAATGGAAGAATACTATCTCCAAAGATTCCTTGCAGGATTTCCCATGCCTTTTCAGTCTGATCAAGGTCTGCCATGTCCGCCATGGAGCAGCCTGCCCGCATGTCAGGAAGAATCACCTTTTGATTCTCATCTGTTAGAATATCTGCTGTTTCCGCCATAAAGTGTACACCGCAGAAAACAATAAATTCTGCGTCTTTATTTTCAGCTGATAATTGAGCAAGTTTTAAAGAATCACCTGTTGCATCAGCAAACTGGACTACTTCATCCTTTTGATAATGATGTCCTGGAATAAAAAGTTTTGAGCCTAACTTATTTTTCACTTCAATGACTCTAGCCTCTAACTCTTCCCTTGACATTTGTTTGTATTTCTCAGGAATCATCTTATTTTTTTGCATTGTCGCTAAAAAACTCATCTTATTTCTCCCCTTTACTCCATAGGACTTTGACGCTTATATCCAGTGCTTTATATGAATGTGTTAAAAATCCGAGTGAAACATAATCAACACCGGTATCACGATAACCAGCTAAATTAGACAATTGAATACCGCCTGATGCTTCTGTAATTAATCCATCCGGAACGAACTTAATTAGTTCTTTAATTTCATCTGGAGTACGATTATCAAACATAATCACATCGGCACCAGCACTAACAGCTTCTTTAACCTGAGCTTCGGTTTCAACTTCAACTTCCACCTTCACCATATGACCGGCCTTAGCTCGAACACTTCCCACTGCATGTGAAATGGATCCAGCAAAAGAAATATGATTATCTTTTATCATAATTCCATCATATAAGCCAAAACGGTGGTTATAGCCTCCACCAGTGGTAACAGCATACTTTTCAAGCATTCTTAAGCCGGGTGTTGTTTTGCGGGTATCACAAATTTTTGTATGACCACTGTCAAGAGTATCAACGGCTTTTCTAGTAAGAGTCGCAATCCCACTCATTCTTTGAATTAGGTTAAGAACCACTCTTTCCCCTTTTAGCAAATCAGATATTTTACCTGAGGCTGTTGCAAGCTTTTGGCCAAATTCTATGGCTTGACCATCCTTCACAAAAACCTGTGTCTTAATTTCCTGATTCAATAGCTTAAATCCCGTATTAATAATCTCTTCTCCGCAGAATATTCCATTATCCTTTGAAAGAAAGACAATTTCACCTGTTGTATCATCTGGAAAAATTAAATCGGAAGTAATATCCTGTTCCCCAATATCCTCAATAAAAAATTGCTCAAGTAGCAAGCGCAGTTTCAATGTGTTCATGGTTTCTCTCCATTTCCTTGCTAATTTTATGAATAATGGTTTTATTTAACCAATGTAGGTGATCTTCTGCTGGGAAATCACTTCGATAATGACCGCCACGGCTCTCTGTTCGCTTCAAAGCAGATTCAGTAATTAAATTCGCCGTAATCAGCATAAAAATCTGAGTCATCTCTTCAAAAGAATAGGCGTCAAAATTATCGATTTGGTGGACTTTAAAATGGTCTAACCAAGCTTTTTGTTTTCGAAGATTAACAGCATCTCGGACAATTCCGACCCGCTCCATCATGTAATCCTTGATTTGCTGAGTATCTGGTAAGATTACTTTTTCCTTTTGAATATACGGTCCAATCTGCATCTTCCCATGGATTTGTTTATATGCTGACTCATTTAACCATTTGGATAGCTTTTTCCCCATATATAAACCTTCTAATAGAGAATTACTTGCCAGACGGTTAGCACCGTGCAACCCTGTGCAGGCGGCTTCACCAATTGCATAAAGTCCCTTTATTGAAGTTCTTCCTGCTAGGTCTGTTTTGACACCACCCATTAAGAAATGACTGCCGGGTGCCACTGGGATTCTTCCCTCTGATAGTTGAAGTCCATTTTCCTCGCAAATAGAGGTAATCGAAGGGAAACGATCCTTAAAGTTTTCTATATTACTAATATCTAAATATACATTGTAGCCATTTTTACGATAGTCATAGATTTTCTGCGAAACAACATGCCTTGGTGCAAGATCCTTGAGCGGATGTACACCTTCCATGATTGGCGTGCCGTCATCGGTAACAAGGATGGCTCCTTCGCCGCGAACCGCTTCCGAAATCAACCCTTTTGTTTCACCATTTAGGTAGAGGAGTGTTGGATGGAATTGAATAAACTCCATATCCACAATTTCAGCTCCAGCTCGATAAGCCATTGCGATTCCGTCACCGTTGACCGTTGGGGCATTTGAAGTATAGGTGAACAATTGTCCACATCCACCAGTTGCTAGAATGGTATTCGTGCTGTAGTGGTACTTTATCGTGCCATCCTGTTCCTTCGCTTTTACACCAATGCAGGTTTTCTTAGAATCCAGCAATAATTCATAAGCAAAAACATTTTCATCAATGGTGACATTTTCCTTCAGCTTGGTAATAAGAAACTCAACCACGTTTTTACCTGTTGCGTCACCGCCACCATGAACAATCCGCTTTTCGCTATGTGCCCCTTCCATCCCTAATAGCAATTCACCGTTGTGATTTTTATCAAAAACAGATCCTTGTTCAGAAATGAACGTAATAAGCCCAGGTGCAGCGTTAATGATTTGCTCGACAGCTTCTTGATTATTGTGATATCTTCCCGCTTCAAGCGTATCAGCAATATGTTTACTAGGGTGATCATGCTTGCCAATAGCTGCAGCAATACCACCTTGGGCCAAATAAGAATTGGCTGTTCTTACTTTTCCCTTTGTGAGTATCCTCACATTTAAATCCTTATTTAAAAGCGAGGCTAACTGCAATGCAGCAATCCCACTTCCTAAAATTAAAACATCACTATTTGTCATCATATTGCCTCCTGGATTAACAGGTGTCTTGACATCTATATTTACATAGATTTAAACTAAATACAAGAAAATTTTTAAAAGCCAGTTATCAATATTCAAAAATACTAATATTGGAGATTACTATGATATATTTTGATTTTGCTGCTACCACTCCGTTAGATTCTGAAGCTGCAGAGGTGTTTGTACAGGCTTCTACTGAGTATTTTGGGAATTCAAGCTCCCTCCATGATATCGGTGGACAGTCACAGGACTTGCTCGAGAATTGCCGTCAAGAGCTGGCAAATCTTTTAGGTATTAACCAAAAGGGGCTGTACTTTACAAGTGGTGGTTCAGAGGGAAATTTTCTTGCCATTGAGGCGTTATTATCGGCGCCAAAAAAACCTGGAAAGCATATTATTGCCGGATTGGCTGAGCACTCTTCTATCCATGGAGTTCTCAACCGACTAGAAGGGTACAGTATTACCTTTTTACCTTTTAAAGCTTCCGGGCTCATTGATGTAGAAGAATTGAAGCGTACCATTACTTCGGAAACCGTATTAGTGGCCATACAGCATGTTAATTCGGAAATTGGAACTATTCAGCCAATTGAAGATATCGCACGAATTTGCCGGGAGAATAACATTCATTTTCACAGCGATTTTGTTCAATCTTTTGGAAAAATTGATGTGCGAAGTCTTACCCAACTTGTTAGCAGTTTTTCGTTCTCTGGTCATAAAATTTATGGTCCAAAAGGGGTTGGCGGAGTTTATATAGACCCGACCATTTCGTGGAGACCATTTTTTCCAGGGAGCTCTCATGAAAAAGGATTTAGACCAGGAACTGTAAATGTGCCTGCGATTGCAGCAATGACTGCGGCTGCTCAAAAGATACATGGCAATTCGGAACAAAACTACGTTAAATATTTAGAGCTTCGCACAGCTTTTATGGAGTCGCTTAAGCCTATTAATGAATTTGTCCATATACATCAGGCTGATTCGGCGTCACAATTACCTTCAATCATTGGTTTACGGATTTCTGGGATTGAAGGACAATGGATGATGTTAGAATGTAATCGGTATGGGTTTGCGATTTCAACCGGAAGTGCCTGTCAAATCGGCTTACAGTCTCCTGCAAAAGTGACACAAGCATTAGGATTAAGCCCACAAGAGGCAAAAGAATTTATCCGGATTTCGTTTGGAACTTCGACCAATAGAGAAGATGTCGTAAAGCTTGGAGAGACTATTGTAGATATTGTAAAAAAATTTAAACGATAGAAACTATGCTAGAATATAGAAATAGAAACACCTAGGAGGTATATATGGCAGAGCAAAAAAAAATATTAGGGGATGAAAGGAGAGCTTTCATTTTAGAGCTGCTTAAGGACAGTCCTGTGCCGCTTAAAGGAAGTGAGTTAGCAACCCGGACAAATGTAAGCAGACAGGTCATTGTCGGGGATATTACGCTCCTGAAAGCAAAAGATGAGCCAATCATTGCAACAAGCCAAGGCTATTTGTATTTTAAGCAAAACACTGGCGTTCCATTATTTGAAAGGACCATCGCCTGCAGGCACATACCAGACGACACCGAAAAAGAGCTAAATTTACTCGTTGATCATGGTGTATTGGTAAAGGATGTAAAAGTTGAACATGCGGTATACGGAGATTTAACGGCGTCGATTATGGTATCCAATCGCCAAGAAGTCAAACAATTTATGGATAATATCCAAACGACGAAGGCCTCGTTATTATCAGAGTTAACAGGCGGCATTCATCTCCATACAATCGCAGCGTCTACCGTGCAAACCTTGGACAAAGCTGAAGCTGCATTAAAGGAAGCTGGCTTTTTAATTGAATATTAAACTAAAAGTACCGAGCATATGCCCGGTACTTTTAGTTTAATTCAACCATTTTAGATGGGTAACTTCCCAATAATGTAACTCCACAGCCTAGTGCTTCGAGCTCGGCCATTGCGCCTGGTATCAGTACCTCATCAAGCTTCATTTCCAAATCAATAATGAAAAAATAATTACCAATTCCAGTTTTCATCGGTCTTGATTCAATCTTAGACAGGTTTATTTTTCGCCAAGCAAAAGCAGATAGGACCATATGCAGCGTTCCGGCTTTATCGGTTGGAAGTGTGACCATCAGGGTTGTTTTATAATGGGACGAACCGCTAAGTTCCTCAAAATCCAGCCCCTTTTCTGATAGCACGAAAAAACGGGTATGGTTATGATCAAAGTCATGAATATTACGTTGAACAATCGATAACCCATATTCTTCTGCAGCCAATTCATTGGCAATGGCGGCAACATTCAATTCAGGGTGGTCCATCACCATTTTCGCTGCAGCAGCCGTGGAACTGATACTCTCATAAGGAATCCCGTGAAACTGAGTATGTAAGAATTTATGGCATTGGGCAATCGCATGAGAGTGACTGTACACCTTCTGAACATTCTGCCAATTTTCTCGATTAGTAGGGTGTACCATCAGATGCTGCTTGATTGGAATGGTAATTTCTCCAACAATCGGCAATTGAACCACATGGGTTAAGTAATCTATCGTTATATTAACTGTGCCTTCAAGGGTATTTTCAATTGGAACAACCGCTAAATCTACTTTTTTACTGACAACTGCATCCATGGATTCAGGAATCGTTCGGTACGGTTCAAGTTCAAATCCACGAAAAACCTTTTTCACCGCTAATTCAGTGAATGTTGCCTTTGGTCCTAAAAAACCAATTTTCATGATTTCACACACTCCCTAACAAAAATCTCTCTCTGCTGTAAAAATGATCAATTATGCGCCTGTTCCAAGCACTTCTACTTTTTCGACGAATTCCAGCTTGCGTAATTCCGAGAGCAGCTCATCGATATCCGTAGAAATATCGGTGGTATTTAGCGAAAGTGTAACGTTTGCTCTACCTTGCAGCGGTATAGTTTGATGTATCGTCAACACATTGCAGCCAGAAGATGCAACTACACCCAGCAGCTTAGACAATGTTCCTGAACGATCTTCGAGATGGAAAAAGAGTGTTACTAATCGTTCCTTTACCACTGTAGAAAAAGGAAATACAGTATCCCTGTATTTATAATAGGCACTTCTGCTTAAGTCTACTTGTTGTACAGCATCCCAAATAGATTCTGCCTTCCCTCTCTCAAGCATTTCTTTTACATCCAGTGTTTTCTTCATGGCTTCAGGCAAGACATCTTCTCTTATTAAATAAAATTTCTTATCAAATTTTTCATTTTTCATCTCTATACCCCACCTGATTAGAAAAAGCTAAAGCGCCCGAACTACGACTGATTTGGGGCGCCTTAGCTAGAATTTCTCAAAGTCCCCTCAATTACCTAATCAACAAATTCAAATTCAAATTCTAATAATTTAACGGTATCCCCATCTTTTGCACCTTTTTGCCTTAAAGCATCATCTATACCTAAACCACGGAGCTGTCTTGAAAAACGACGAATAGATTCTTCTGTTTGGAAGTTGGTCATCTTAAATAGTTTTTCAACCTTTTCCCCTGAGATGACAAATGATCCATCTGGTTCTCGAGTTATATAGAAGGCCTCAGGATCTGCCTCATGCTTGTAAAGAACGCGATTAACACCTGTATCCTCTTCTTCATGATCAAGAGGAAATTCTGGAGTCTGCTCGATTTTGTCTGCAATCGCAAATAATAACTCTCTCAAGCCTTTTCTTGAAAGTGCAGAAATCGGAAATATCGGAAAATCCTCTTCAAGCTGCTCTTTAAATTTTTGCAGATTCTCTTCCGCATCCGGCATGTCCATTTTATTCGCAACAATAATTTGCGGACGCTCAGTTAAGCGGAGGTTGTACTCTTCTAGCTCTTTATTAATAGTCAGATAATCCTCATAAGGATCGCGGCCTTCGATTGCTGCCATATCGATGACATGAACGATTACTCGTGTACGTTCAATATGACGTAAGAATTGATGACCAAGTCCCACACCTTCACTTGCACCTTCAATAAGCCCTGGAAGGTCTGCCATAACAAAACTTCTGTTATCTTCGGTTTCAACCATTCCTAGATTTGGAACAATTGTTGTGAAATGATACTCAGCAATCTTAGGTTTTGCTGAAGAAACGACAGATAATAAAGTTGATTTCCCAACACTAGGGAATCCAACAAGTCCAACGTCAGCGAGCAGCTTTAATTCAAGGATAACATCACGCTCTTGGCCTGGTTCGCCATTCTCAGCAAGCTCTGGTGCTGGATTTGAAGGGGTTGCGAAACGGGAATTTCCTCGTCCACCTCGTCCACCTTTAGCAATGACGGCACGTTGACCATTTTCGACAAGGTCGGCTATAACTTCTTTTGTTTCTGCATCCATAACGACTGTGCCAGGTGGTACCTTAACAATCATATCTTTCGCATTTTTACCGTGCTGATTTTTGGACATCCCATGCTCACCACGAGGGGCTTTCCAATGGCGTTGATAACGGAAATCCATTAATGTACGCAAGCCTTCATTTACTTCAAATACAACATTGGCACCTTTACCACCGTCTCCGCCAGCAGGCCCGCCCATTGGTACATATTTTTCACGGCGAAACGCAACCATTCCATTACCGCCGTCTCCACCTTTTACGTATATCTTCGTTTGATCGACAAACATGTGAATCCTCCTGATTTGACTGATAAACGAATGGAATACAAGCTTACACCATTGACATAAAGACTTCTAAACCTAGTTCGTTTTCTGAGAATTCCTTTACTACATACTGTATTTCCGATGAGTTCAGGAATTGCTCAATCAGTTCTTTTTTTATTATTATTCCGCTAAAATCAAAAAAGAAACGAACTCCATCTGATTGCGGTTGAATTGTTATTGATAAATGATTTTCTTGAAAGGCCTCAATTGCCTGATCTAAGCAAATAAAGAAGGATTCTGTCCAATTCGACAGAATGTTATCATTTATTTTCACGGCTTGAAAGTCAGTAAGTACCTCATATTCAAGCTGAAACAAATGATTTTCCCAATTTGATTTTAGGAGCAAGGAAGCAAACCCTGGCAAGTGTAAATTTGAGAGGTTTGATTCATGCTGTGCTTCAATCACAATTTCATTTATATATTCTTTTGCCCGGTCAATTCTATTTAAATCCAAGTTGCCTTTGATTAACTGCAGCCTATTCAGCCAATCATGCCGTGAGTGCCGCAGCACTTCAATGATATCCCATTCTTTGTCCATAATCGCACTCCTAGCTAGGGTCTCGAAATACTATTTGATGTTAGTATATCAAAAAAGTTCACATGAGTAAGCAATTTTGCGTGAATGTTTTCCATTTGAGGTAATATGAGGCTTTTCATAGAAGGTCAAATTGGAGTTTATAATTGGATATTTTTTCCTAGATAATTAAAAAGAAAACCCTAACCAATCAGGTTAGAGTTTTCTCTGAATGCTTATGCTTCTTGAGCTACTGGATAAACGCTCACTTTTTTACGGTCACGACCAAAACGTTCGAATTTCACAACGCCGTCGATTTTTGCAAAAAGAGTGTCGTCTCCTCCACGGCCTACGTTTTCACCTGGGTAAATCTTTGTACCGCGTTGACGGTAAAGGATTGAACCACCAGATACGAATTGACCATCTGCACGCTTAGCGCCAAGACGTTTTGCTTGAGAGTCACGTCCGTTTCTAGTAGAACCTACTCCCTTTTTAGATGCAAACAACTGAAGATCTAATTTTAATAACATTTATTCCACCTCCCACTTTTTGAAGGTAATTTTTATGTGCTTACCGTATTCTTCTTCAATCGTTTGTAATGAAATAACCATACCTTCAAGAAGAAGTTGAACCTTCTCAAATATATCATTCTGAATATTTTCTGGAATGATACAGCGGAGAAAGCCATCTCCCTGCTCAATCTCTGGAGTGACACCCGTTAAGGCGTGCACCGCATTGATAGCGCCGACGGATACTGCAGATGCGCCTGCACAGACGATATCCTTGCCCCTGTCAGCAAAAAAAGCATGACCACTTATTTCAAAGGATTGAATCGATTCGGATTCAGTACGATTAATCGTAATTTTAATCATCTAGTGCCCAACAACTTAAGCGTTGATCGCTTCGATTACTACTTTAGTGTATGGCTGACGATGACCTTGCTTTTTACGGTTGTTTTTCTTCGCTTTGTATTTGAAAACGATAATTTTCTTAGCGCGACCTTGTTTTTCAACTTTAGCTGTAACAGTAGCACCAGCCACTAATGGACTTCCTACTTTTACATTTTCACCGCCAACGAATAATACCTTATCAAATGTAACTGTTTCACCAGCTTCAGCGTTTAGCTTTTCAATATAGATAGCTTGACCAGCTTCTACCTTGATTTGCTTACCACCTGTTTCGATAATTGCGTACATAACTGCACCTCCTTATAAACTCAGACTCGCCATATACAGGCGCAAATGCAAAAGCATCCAGCTTAATACCTGTCCTGTGCGGTTGTAGCACGGGTGCTACAAACATAACATCGATAATTTTATCACGGTATAGGCTTTAGTGTCAATAAGGTTCTCCAGCTTTTTGTGCTAACTCGCCATGCTTTCCAAATTGTTTTACTACATAATAATGATGAGCAGTTGGCTGAATCGAAAAATACACCTTAAATTTCAGCCATTCTTCCAGCATATCAAGATGTGGTGCGATTGCCTCTTTTACAGCTAGAGTTGTTTCAACTAATACCGCTTCCGATTCAGAATTTCGGTGTTCAAGTAATTCCCGCTCTAAGCGGAATGCTATCGTCTCTGCACTTAAAATTCTTCCTGTCCCATCGCAAACTGGACATTTTTCCTGAAGGGCTTCTGCAAGTGAGACCTTCGTTTTTTTCCGGGTTACCTGCAGGATTCCAAGTGTTGTAAAACCAATTATCTTAGTCCTAGTACTGTCCTTCTGAAATTCTTTCTCTATCGTTTCTTGGATGTACCGTTTATCTTTTTCGTTTTGCATATTAATAAAGTCTATCAGGACAATCCCGCCGATATCGCGAAGTTTCAGCTGGCGGGCAATTTCAATTGCTGCAAGAGTATTGGTTTTAACTACTGTATCCTGATAATCATTTTTGCCGGAGAATTTTCCCGTATTGACATCAATAATCGTTAAGGCTTCCGTCTCGTCAAAAATTAAATATGCTCCATTATCGAGCCAGGCAATTCGCTTAAGCGCCTTGTCAATTTCATGCTCGATTCGATGGTGTGCGAATATATTTTCTTTTCCATTATAATAAGTAATTATTAGATTAGGCTGTCTTGATTGTATTAATTTTTTTAAGGATAGATCATCAATAATTACTTCACCAGCTGACAACCCAGTAATCGAATCAAGAACTAATTGTGTAAAGGTATCTTTTTGAAATAGTACCCCAGGCTTTTTAAGAGATGCAGCTTTTTCCAGTAGTTCTGAATAATGTCCTCGTAAGCTGTTTAGTTCTTTCTCCATTTCCTCTTGGGTTACTGAGGTACTTGATGTTCGAAAAATTAGACCTTCGTCTTCACTTTTAAGTTTCATGCCAATACTACGGAGATTTTCCTTTTCATCAACAATTTTTTTTGAGACTGCCACATAGCGTCCTTGAGGCATATAAATAAGATTGTCCCCATTTAACTCAATAATCCCTGTTACCCTTGCCCCTTTTGGACCAGTTGCGTCCTTATCAACTTGGACTATTAACTTTTGACCTTGATGAACATAGGTAGTTACACTTTTCTTTTCCTTATCATTGCTCCGCTCTGGCGATAATACATATGAAGCTAGCACATCTCTATGTAAATAAGCATTTTTCTCCTCACCAATATCGATAAAGGCAGCATTCATTCCTGGAAGGACCTTTGTTACGGTCCCATAATAAATATTACCGACCAGAGATCTCTGCTCTGGCCGGTCAATAATAATTTTTTCAACTATATTATCCCTGACATAAGCAAATCTCTTTTCTCTTGATTGTGCATTAATAATTAACTTTTCCAATCGAACTTCCTCGCTTTTTTCTGATTGTTACTATTATACCTAATTAGTAAGAAAAAAGAAGGTCGCTGATTTTATCCGTTAATCGCTTTTCTGAAAAATAAGCATGTAGTAGTTCGTTTTCATCTAGCATTCCTTTTTCTTTGCCATCACTCTCGATAATAATTGGGTGCTTGCAACCCCGCTGAAATTTTTCCAGAACGTCTATTAGCAAGTCTTGCTCATTTGCCTGAATTGGTTTCAGAGCTTGGAGATCACTTTTTTTGCCATAATAACGTTCGAGTAAAAACCTCATAAAAATATATCGGCGCTGTTTCCACTCATGGTAGAGTGAGAACAGTAAAAAGCCTACGATAATCCAAACATTTATTTGCTGTGGAGCTGCTAGGAATGTTACTAACGAAAAGATTCCAACGCTGAAAAAAGAAATGATTAGCGTTAACCGGTGGGCTATGGGAAATGATTTTTTTAAGGAGAGTAGCATAAAAATAAGCTTTCCACCATCAAGCGGCCAGACCGGAAACATATTAAAGATAAAAATCATAATGTTGTAGTTTAAAAATAAAAGAAACAAATCCTCAGACATCAAATCAAAGGAAAATAGTGCGTACGCTAATGCTACCATCCAGATATGCTGTATTGGACCTGCGAGGACAACAATAGCCTCTTCCTTTAATGGCCGGTTGCCATGTTCCTCCATTTCAGCCACCCCACCAAAGGGGAGGAGGGTGATTTTTTTAATTCTCCATGAAAAAAAAGAAGCTGCAGCAGCATGCCCCATCTCGTGTACAAAAATGATGGCGATTAACAAGCATAGCTCAAGGAAATGTGCTGTAGCAATCGATATCGCGATGACAATCCATAACAAGGGATGGATATATACATGTTGTAATAAATGTATGACTCTATTCAACGCGTATCACCTGAATCGGGTCGATAAAATCATCGCCTTTTTTTATAGAAAAGTAATATTTTCCCTTTGTTTTATCTTCACCCGTTGATTCTGAGGCTGTACCCACGACGGTTTCGGTTTCAATAAACTCGTATAAACTAACCTTAATATCATCGAGATTACCGTAGGTGGACTGTGTTTGGTCAGCGTGCTGGATAATGACCGTTTTACCCGTATCTTCCTTCACACCCGCAAACATGACATTTCCCTCTTTCATCGCTTCAACGGTTGCTCCCTTAGTTGTTTCAATCATGATTCCCTGTCCATTTTTCTCAAAGTTTTCGAGGACTTTTCCTGAAAACACAGGTATATCCTGTTCTTTTTCAACAACGTTTTTCTCTTCTCCCTTTCCTTCCTCCGTAAAAGGCAGAAGTGCTAATGGCTTACCAAATTGATCTTCATACCATTTAGATACAGTGGCAAATTTAAAATCCTGCTCCATTGTTTTCGTTACAAACTCCTTCGCTGGAGCAAATGTTGCAGAATTTTCTCTGAACATAATTGCAATCACAAGAAATAAAACAGCGGATGCCAGGATCTTGAAAATGAAAACTTCCTTTTTAAATAATGGATGAACGCCTTCATCCTTACCTGGATCAAAGGAGGAATAATTGTTAAAACCATATTTTTCATCGTCCCCCGGCCAGCTTATTTCTCTTTCAGGCCCATTTCCAGATGACCCCTTTTCTTTTTTCCTTTTTGCGATTCGTCGTCGTATTTCTTCAGGAGTAGACCGCATTATTCCCACCAACCTTTAGACAGCTTTTTGTACAAGTCTATGAGGCTGTCCTCAAGAGTATGACTCCGGCAAACTTTTTTTAGGTATTGGACATTTTCAATAGATTAGTCTCCATTTACCCAGCAACTAAAAAATGTACATTTGCCTCTATCTGAAACTTCCATGTTATTTGTGGATAAGCCACACGTTTTTTCGGCTTATCCATATAATGACTGTAACTAATTTATAGAGGTGAATAATTTTGTCAAAAAGTCACATAGATCATTCCTATCGTGGGGATGTATACGATTTGATTGAGTTAAACCAAATATTAACTGGTCCTTATCAAATTCTTTTTGAGGGGCAGAGTCCATTTCAGGACGTGCTCTTGCTAGAAACAAAAAATATACGTTTATACTGGAATGATCAATTAGTTTGGAATAGCTTAGATGAACGGATCTATTACGAAGCTCTGGTTCATCCGACCATGTTCCTATCAGATAAGCATGAACGTGTATTAATTATCGGTGATGAATGCGGAATGGCATTGCGCGAGGTTCTCAAATATCCAGATGTCTGTCATGTTAGTTTAGTACCTCTGTCCGCTGAAACCCTTTTAGCTGCCCAGAAAACAATTGAAATTTCTGAACTTAACGAAGGGTCTCTTTTAGATAAACGAGTGCAAATCATCCAGAGCAGCATACATGACTTCTTTATGACTGAACAAGAATCATTTGATGTGATCATCGTTAATCTTCCACGACCAGACACAAAAGAAATAAGCAAAATGTATACGAAAGAACTGTTTAAAAAATTAACCAAACTCCTGACACATGACGGTATATTGGTTTCACAGTCTGCTTCGCCTGAAGATAATCCGTCTGCCTTCTGGTGTATTGAGAAAACAATCCAAAGCGCTTCACTTCATACACTTAACTATCATGTTAATGTTCCTTGGTTTGGAGATTGTGGATTTCATCTTGCCGGGAAATCTAAACTAATTTGGGATGAAGGGAAAAAACGCGATGTCAAAAACCGTTCACTTCCGAAAAATCTAAAATCATGGTTTACTTTTACGCAGCAGGTAAAGTCAGTCAAAAAACAAGCTGTTGTCAACTCAATACAATCCTTACGCCTAGCAACTTTCCTTCCAAATAAAGTGCAAGACCAGGAACTTCATCATCTCCTCTCCAATTCCCACACAGTCCTATACAAAGGCAGTACTAAGGGAGATTCTGTTTTAGTGCTAGAGACCAAAGATGTGCGACTGTATTTAGACAAGCAGCTTCAGTTTAGTTCTTTAGATGAACAAATCTATCATGAGGCTCTAGTTCACCCTGCCCTTTCCATGGCTCCAAAAAGAAATCGTGTGCTAATTGCAGGCGGCGGGGATGGCTTTGCTATTCGTGAAGTGCTTAAATACCCTGATGTGAAGCATATTGACTTAGTAGACCTTGACCCATTGATGATACACATAGCGCGTAACATACCTAAAGTAGCTTCCTTAAACGGTAGAGCCCTCCATGATAAGCGAGTATCTGTTCATCAAAAGGATATTCAGGTTTTTCAAAAAGAGCAAAAGGAACTCTATGACGTCATCATTGTGGACTTACCCGATCCGGGTGATGAGATATTGAGCAGATTGTATACAGTAGAATTCTTTAGTAAATTATCCAATCTTCTAACGGAAGATGGTATTCTAGTCTGTCAATCACATTCACCAGAGTATGCACCCTTTGTTTACTGGAGCATCGGATTATCACTTAAAGGAACTGGAATGAATATCAGGAGTTACCATACCGAAGTTCCATCATTCGGGGATTGGGGATTTCATCTGGCATCAAAGAAACAGCTGAATTTGCAGAATAGAAAAGTATTCGTCCCGCATCAAACTCTGCCAGACGACCTATCCAGCTTATTTGTCTTTCCATCTAAGTACCGGTCTGTTCGGGAAAACTCACACATGAATACCTTATCTAACCTGAAATTACATGAAATATATCAACAAGAATTACGTAGATAACAGATCAACCGATTATTGATTCCAATAATGGCTCTACTCAGAATGTAAGTATGGCCCATTTTGGATAAGGGAAATATTATTATTTCTATCAAACAAGGACATCCGTACAATATATTTGTCCATAATTGCCATACCATAAAGGAAAAAGGAGGGGAATGATCAGACTTTGACTAAAGAAGGAAAGCATATTATCATTGACGCTTTTGAGTGCCAGTCTCCCCATTTGAACGACATCAAATTTTTAGAAGAAATGTGCAAAAAAGCTGCTCTAGATGCAAAAATGGAGATTTTATACTCTTACTTCCACCCGTTTCAGCCGCAAGGTGTGACAGGAGTACTGGTGTTATCTACTTCTCATCTATCGATTCATACATGGCCGGAAGAAAGGTACGTGTCATTAGATTTTTATACTTGCGGCACGCTAGAACTTACACCCCAAGTAGAATTTCTTATAAAAGAATTATCTTCAAAGCAGGCAATGGTCTACTCCATTTCTCGAGGAGTATCCTATCCTCAATTGATTTATTGTGAAGAATTAGGCAGTTGATATTGCCTATTAAACAAAGGTGAAAATATATGAGAACCAAAAACGTAAAGCCATTTACCTATGGATCATTATATAAACAACACACACCTGATGATAAAATTACTCCTCTTAGGGACGGGAACCTAATAGATTTTACAATAACAGGGCCCTACCAAAATACTAGACCAGATATTGCGGCCAATTCAATTACAGTTCACAAGTCAGGTGTATATCAGATCACAGCAGATGTATCCGTTATTTTGGAAGAAGACCAATCAGTGGTGTTCAACATAATCCGTCTTCCTGATGCTTCCGACCCACTAATTGGCTCTACCTTTGACGCAAACGGGAATATTACCGTCACAGGAATAAATGTTCAAGCTTATTTGTATGCTGGAGATGCAATCGGCATTTTTATTGCTGGTACGTATGCTCCTAGAGGTAAACTGCCACGATATAATAGAGCCGCACTCACTGTTCAATTGCTTGAATATTAATATGTTAGGCACATGTAAAAAGGCCTGTCCACTTTGAAGTGAACTCGCCTTTTTTATTTATTATCTTTCACCAAAGACACTCTTGTTTTTATGACTTAACTGAAAATTTTTACCTGGAATTAGTGTTTTTGGATTATGGACTTTTTTCATAGGGTTTTGGACTATTTTTATATGGTTTTGGACTATTTTTATATGGTTTTGGACTATTTTTATATGGTTTTGGACTATTTTCATGGAGTTATGGACCATTTTTTAATAGTTATGGACTATTTTACTATCCTTTTGGACTTTTAGCCAAATATTACCAAATGAAATCATAAAAAATAGCCTGTCCACAATTTAGTGGACAGGCAAATTGATTATCTAACACCAAAAAACTTTTTAAGTTTACCAAAAACACTCTTGTTTGCTTCTTCAAGCGGTTGCAACGGAATGGACTCACCTAAAATACGTCGAGCAATATTTCGGTACGCGATGGACGCTTTACTATTAGGATTTAAGGCAATCGGTTCGCCGTGGTTAGACGCTTTGATTACTTCCTCGTCATCTGCGACGATTCCGATTAATTCAATGGATAAATGTGTGGTAATTTCATCTACATCTAGCATATCGCCGCTCTTCATCATATGATTTCTGATCCGGTTAATCACCAATTTCGGTGACTCGACTGTCTGTGATTTTTCAAGCAGCCCAATGATTCTATCAGCATCACGAACAGCAGATACTTCAGGTGTTGTGACGACGATTGCACGGTCCGCACCCGCAATTGCGTTCTGAAAACCTTGTTCAATTCCTGCTGGGCAATCAATAATGATATAGTCATAGTCTTGCTTTAGTTCATTAATTAGTTTGTGCATCTGTTCTGGCTTAACAGCTGATTTATCAACGGTTTGCGCTGCTGGCAGCAAATACAATAAATCTTCGAATCTCTTATCCTTTACGAGTGCTTGATGGATTTTACATCTACCTTCTACGACATCCACAAGATCATAAATGATACGATTTTCAAGCCCCATAACAACATCTAAATTTCGAAGGCCAATATCTGTATCTACTAAACATACTTTTTTTCCTTGAAGGGCCAATGCTGTACCTATATTAGCAGAAGTCGTGGTTTTTCCGACGCCGCCCTTACCGGATGTAATTACTATTGCCTCTCCCACATTAATGTCCCCCTTCTAATCGCGTTAAATTAGGCCTTAAATTTATTAAAACTTGCAATCTATCTACGATGATTTGATGGTTGTCGTCGATGTACGCACATTCCATTTCACGTTTTTCATTATTTTGAGGGTTATCAGGCGCACGGTTTAGACAATCACTAATCCTAAGCTGTGACGGCTGCATGCTGGATGCAGTAATAACCGCTTGATCATTACCAAAAACCCCTGCATGGGCTATTCCCTTTAACGATCCCATAATAAAAATATTGCCGCCTGCTATTACCGTTCCGCCTGGATTTACATCGCCTATAAGCAATAAATCTCCTGGAACCTCTAATATTTGTCCAGAGCGGATGATACGCGCAACGGTTACAACTTCGTTTTCCGCTTTCAGCTTATCTACTTCTGCTCGAGTGACAACATTTGATTCAATTTTATCGACCACTAGATTCTTTTTCTGACGGATAAGATCTTTTATTTCTTCAGTTTGAGCGTCAGTCAAATACCTGTTACCCACATCCACTTTAACAGGTGTTAATTGACGCTCAGTTTGAGTTCTTTGATTTTCAGATAGTTTTTCATCGAGTTCCTTTTTCAGCTCATAATAGGAACAGCTATCATCAAGATGAAGGACAATTCCATCCTTCGTACCTTTAATCGTAACATTTTGTCGCTTTTTCATGGAGAAAACTCACCTCAAATAATAAGAAACACATTAGACACCTTTTCTATCCATAGACACACATCTATTATACAATTCGACACGCTTTCTGTATTCTCCTTTTTTAAAAAGAAATACAAAAATCATTCATCTCGTAAGCTTTGCGCAAAACTTTCAAAATGACGCTTTAACGGGTACGCCGCTACCAAGAGAAAGACTGCATTTAGAATGAGGGAAGGATAAAAACGCATCTTAATATAACTTATAAAATCAAGAGTAGTGATATGGATTAAAAAATCCATTTCATAAACTCCTAATTCTAGCAAGGAAATCCCCACTAGAGATATTAACCATGCGACAATAATATTGGTTTGCAACACATGCATAATTTTTGAAATAAGGTACGTAACCAATGGAAAAAGAAAAAAATAAATTCCAATAATCTCAATCCAGACAATATCAAATAGCAGACCAAAAATGGCTGCATAGATGATTCCATATTTTCTGCCAGTATAAATGGTTAGAAACAATATTCCTGCAAATAGAAAATGTGGCGCCAAAATAAAGTTGCGCCCGAAAACCTCTGGGGGCATATATTGGACGAATATGCTCTCTAATAAGAAAAGGAATAGAAACAAAAGAGGAAGTAGGAATTTCTTCACAAATCCTCCTCCTTCCCTTCGCTTTCACCCATATCACTTTGATTAGGCTGAGCCATTGACCGTGTGATCACTATGATATTTTCCAAATCATAAAAATCCGCACCTGGTTCGACTAATGCTGTTTGATTCAAACCATATTGATCTGGCTTAACCTCAATGACTTTCCCAATTTGCAAGCCCTTAGGAAAGACGCCGCCTAAGCCGGAGGTGATGACATTTTGTCCTTTTTTTATTTCCACCCCTGAAGGAATCGCTTTTATTAACAACGCTTTTTTCTCTTTATCATAACCTTCAACCAGTCCAAACACATCCGTCTCACCTTGAACGATTGCAGATATCCGATTCTTCGGATCCATTGCACTTAACAATTGGACGGTTGAACTAAATTGATTGACAGTTTTCACCTTCCCAATCAATCCATGGGCAGTGACAACCGCCATATTTTTCTTAATTCCATTTGTTTTTCCTTTATTGATAATAATCATTTCATGCCAACGATCAGGGTTTCTACCTATTACGGTTGCCTGTAAAGGTTCAAAATCACTCAGGGTCTCTTCTTCACCAAGAATATCACGCAGCTCATTATTGTCCTTTTCAAGCTCATGTACCTGTGCTTCAAGGCTAACAAGCTTCTCCAGCCGTGACTTTAATTCTTTATTCTCTTCATATGTATTTTGCAAGTCCTGAAGATTTTCAAAGAAACCTGCAACTAAATGAGCAGGCTTTGAAACCAGGGATTGAACCAAGCCGACAGTATCCTTTAAGAACTGCTCCGGCCAGGATAGTTTACTTCTCTCCCTTAAAGAAAACCCAATCAATGCCACGAGAACAATAATGCTTACCAGCAAAACGATCAATCGTTTATTCAAAAAGAACTGTGGCATGATTATACACCTCTATTTTTTGACAATGTTGTACGTATTCAATGATTTCCGCTCCAGGCACTTCGCTTTCCGCAGGCGTTGCGGTGAGCCTCCTCGGCGCCTAAGCGCCTGTGGGGTCTCACTTGCTCCGTACTCCTGCAGGACATTGAATTACATCCTTGAATCCGCCCACGCACGAAGAAAATGCGATAGGATTTTCGAGGAGTCTCGTGCCTTCCGCTCCAATCAACAAGTTAGTACTAACACAACCATTTTTTTATATAGTTATATTATTTGTTATCTTGATTCTTTTGCTTTGTTTTTGAATAGTTGTATATGGTCTAGGGCTTTTCCTGTGCCGATAGCTACACAATCAAGTGGATTTTCTGCAATAAGAACAGGCATGTTCGTTTCTTCACTTATCACCTTGTCCAAATTACGAAGCAGTGCTCCTCCGCCTGTTAATACTATTCCACGGTCCATAATATCTGCAGCAAGCTCTGGAGGTGTTTTTTCTAATGTGTTTTTTACAGCCTCTACAATCGCATAGACGGTATCTTTTAATGCAACACCAATTTCTTTTGCTGTGATTTCAATTGTTTTTGGAAGTCCCGTAAGCAAATCACGTCCTCGGATTTCCATATTTTCGATACCTTCAGGGTCACCTGCAGAACCAACTTCCATTTTTATGGATTCCGCTGTACGTTCCCCAATCATCAGGTTATAATTTTTCCGGATAAAAGTAACAATTGAATCGTCCATTTCATCCCCAGCCACACGAATCGATATGCTCGTAACGATACCGCCTAAAGAAATAATCGCTACTTCTGTTGTACCGCCGCCAATATCGACCACCATACTGCCCGTTGGCTCCCATACAGGAAGGTTTGCACCGATGGCAGCAGCAAATGGCTCCTCAATCGTATATGCGTCCTTAGCACCAGCTTGACGTGTTGCATCTATTACAGCTCTTTCCTCAACAGCCGTTATTCCTGATGGTACACAAACCATTACATAAGGCTTACCTGAGAAAATGCTCTTACTTTTAATTGCTGTACGGATATGGTGTTTCATCATCGCTGCTGTAATTTCAAAGTCCGCGATGACACCATCCTTCATTGGTCTCATTGCAACCACATTTCCTGGTGTACGTCCAATCATGTTCTTCGCATCATTACCAACCGCCACAATCGACTTCGTGTCAGTCTGCATCGCCACAACAGATGGCTCTCTTAATACAATTCCTTTACCTTTTACATAAACAAGGGTATTTGCGGTCCCCAAGTCAATCCCAAGGTCTCTAGTCCCAATTCCAAACATAGTTGTATCTCCCTTTCTGATACGAAAATAGCTTAGGTAAGTGAATATACCTTCTAATCAAGTTTTTTTCTAGTAAAATTTATATAGTAATCACGTAAGATGTCCTAAAAAATCATAAACATTATTATATCCCAACGTCAAAAAAAATCATAGTATTATAAATATCCTTTTTCCTTGAGAGAGACAAATTTATTTTCGCCGATGATGAGGTGGTCGAGGACGTCGATGCCTAACATTTTTCCGCATTCCACAAGCCTCTTGGTTACCTCTATATCCTCACGGCTCGGTGCGGGATCTCCGGAAGGATGATTATGAAGACAAATAATGGAAGCTGCTGAGCGTTTTAAGGCTTCGCGAAACACCTCCCTTGGGTGCACTATCGAGGCGTTTAAGCTTCCAATAAAGATTGTTTGTTTATGGAGCACTTGGTTTTTTGTATTTAAATACAAACAAACAAAATGCTCCTGTGATAAAAAGCGCATGTCGTTCATCACATAGTTGGCGCCATCTTCAGGTGAGCGTATCACATAGCGATCTGTATAATTTAAGTTGGCAATCCGTCTGCCAATTTCAACAGCAGCTAAAATTTGAATCGCCTTTGCCTGGCCGATTCCCTTTATTTCAGTCATTTCTTCTAATGTGGCCGCTTTTAAAAGTCGTAAGCCTTCAAAATTTGTAAGCAGTCGGTTGGATAATTGTAAGACACTTTCATCCTTTGTACCAGTTCTAAGTAGAATTGCAATGAGTTCATGGTTTGATAAACTCTCTGGGCCATTTTGTATAAATCGTTCTCTTGGTCTTTCGTCTTGAGGAAAATCTCGGATCATTAATGAATTAGTGGACATTCTATTTCCTCCCTTATTAGGGAGTTAATAAACGATCTAGTTGTTACGACAATTGGTAGCCTAGCCTTTTCAACTCACGATAAGTCCTTGAGACGGGCAGGCCGACAACCGCAAAATAATCTCCATTAATTTTTTTGACAAGCATGCTTCCCAGCTGCTGAATCCCATATGCACCTGCTTTATCAAGCGGCTCACCACTTTGTACATAGAAATTGATTTCCTCGTCATTTAACTCCCAAAACCAAACTTCTGTTTTTTCAAAAAAACGGGCAGTTCCATTTGGAGACAAAATGGATACACCTGTGTAAACATCATGCTTTTTACCAGAAAGAATTTTTAATTTTTCTCTGGCATCTGCTTCGTCAGTCGGCTTTCCTAGCACCTGACCATCCGCAACGACAATCGTGTCGGAACCAATAACAAAAGCATTTGGATTTTCTTTAAAAATAACCTGTGCTTTTCGCTCGGCAAGATCCATCACTACATCCTCTGGAGAAAGCGTTGGATCAAAGCTTTCATCTACTTCACTGCTTGAGATTGTGAATGTTAATCGGAGGTTTTCTAGAAGTTCTTTTCGCCGTGGAGAAGAAGAGGCTAAAATGAGGTTCTGCATTCAATCACCTTACCTTTTGCATCAATTAGGGAGATACATGTTAATCCTATCAGAATTTGTTGAAGCAAACAATTTTTATATCATTAAAGTTCGAAGATTTTTGTCAGATTATGCAAATTATATCTTTGGATTTGAATTCAGAATATTTTGTTTTAACAAGAAAAGCCTGTCCCAATTAGACAGGCTTACTTTAGTAAGATAATTTCCCGGAAAATATCAGCTTTTGTCGACTACAGAGAATAGTAAACGCTTAAAAAGTTTAATAAATGCTGTTGTGCTTCAATCAAACTATCTTTTTTCTTCTTTTCTTGAAAAGCTTTTACTTTTTCAAGTGCACTTGATAATTCCACGTTTAGATTCTTTACCTTTTCATTTTTCAGGTCTTTGGATTTATTCAATTGATCACCTAAACTCATGACTTCTTTACTAGCTTCAGTTGACATACTATCGGAAAGAATGCCATTTGAAGTGACCTTAGAAAGCTGTTGATAGATGGCAGGTGCGGCCTCTAAAAAACCTTTTTCACCTTCATTTATATCCGATACTGTCTTTTCAGGAATAGGGATTTGTTTTGGCAGGACATCATCAAAGCCATTTGCTTCATAATGACTTTCCATTTGTTTTGCTGTTTCAATTGAGTCAGCCACACCTAAAAACATAAACTCTTTATCATTCATCGTTAGTGTTTGTGCTGGTGCACCTTTTCCTTTCGCCTCGTTTGCTGCTCCTGATGCTGCATCTTTCGATGAGAAGGCACCACCTTGAACAATAAACGCCGTTTGAGCACCTATGACAATAGAGCTACTCTTCCCTCCGGTTGCTTCCGAATCTTGATCCGATCCCTTATCTATGACTGTAGGCACAGTTACAGCGGGTTTACTGTTATCAGAGATAAATAGCTTAAGCATCAGCACCCCAAGGCTCGATCCAATCAAGATAGCAAAAACTGCCGTTACCAAGATGGATTTCAACACTCCGCCATTACGCTTAGTAGAAAAAGTCGAAAGAGTAACAGTCTTCTTTTTTCCACCCTTTTTCGGGTTTTGACTGCTGACAACTTTGTATTCCTTGATGTCATTATCAGAGGATTCAGGAATAATCCAATCAAAGCTTTCATCAATCGATTCTTTGGCGGCTGCAGTCTCTAGAAATACATCATCTCCACTGCTATCCTCGTCAATCGTTATCACTTTCGTAAAAGAATCTTTACTAGATTCTTGTTCCTTCTTAATGGGTTCATCAGAAAAGGTTTGGGTTTCTCCATTTAACTTTATTTTGATGGTATTGCCAGTATTCGGCTTGTCCACTAACTTGTACTCCTTCCCCTACCAATAGCAATTTCTACCATCCTATCACAAAGACAAAAAAAAATAACAAGACTTTTGTCGTCTTGTTATACAATGCTTTCGTCAATTTTTTTATTTGTTTGGTTTTATCAAGTCTACTGATAGTTGGTCAATTGGTATAGGCTCTTTCACTCCATCTTTCGTACAGAGGTTATGAGTATTCCCATAAAAACAAACACCACTTATCTTTTTATCTGTAATTCTGATAAAAGTCTTATTATCTTCTGGGATAAAACCACCCGTAAAAGGATCTTTGATTTTATCAAGATAATTTAACTGAAGCAATTTGTCATAGGTAATATCCGCATATGGATTGCCTTGTATTTCTTCATCCTTCAAATATAAATGAGCTGCATCCTTTAAGGTAATCGCATTTCCGACAAAAGCTTGATCTTTTGTCATGGCGATTACCTTGGTCATTGAAATAATCCCTACAGAAGAAATAATACCTAATATGACAATAACTGCCAGTAATTCCACCAAGCTATACCCTTTTTGATTTTCTCCAAAAGATAGGACCTTTTTCATAGAAATAATGAAATCTCTGTTAGTTTCCATCAGCAAAGGTACTCAATGGATTTTTCTTATTGGCTGGCGCCGGTGCATCAATTTTTGGCAGATCAGCAAGTAAATCTTCAAGGGTAGGCAGGTAATAAGCAGAAACAGAAAGACTGTAGTTTAACTTTTCGTTTTCCGTACCCTGACTTAATGAAGTTACCTCCTGGCCGCCAGAATAGCTGATATTCTCAACTACTACAATCCTGTTTAGAGATTCAAGGGTGCTAATAAACTTTTCCAAATGTTCATAGCTTGGCGATTCCACACTTAAGCTCATGGTAATCTTTTTTACCCCACTAACCGCAGGAGCAGCAGGTTGTTGATTGGCTGCATCTTGACTCGCTGTCTCCTGAGTTTCGGTTGTACCCTCTTGAGTCTCAGCAGTACCCTCTTGTGGTGTTTCGGCACTAGCAGTCG
This sequence comes from Neobacillus niacini, assembly GCF_023715415.1. Taxonomy (GTDB): domain Bacteria; phylum Bacillota; class Bacilli; order Bacillales; family Cytobacillaceae; genus Neobacillus; species Neobacillus niacini_C. Next base: position 258,787 of record NZ_JAMBOB010000005.1, on the reverse strand, counting down.
CAACATCAGCTCCAACAGAAAAGCCTATTGATCTAATATTACTATTTGAAACGTTTTCTGCTCGCTCTAAATCAAGGATGACCTGCTCTTGAAGCGGAGTGACAGGTACCCTTTTTTGTAGTTCCCTTGTATCCTCTACTACCTTAGCAGTATCATCCATTCTTTTTTGAGTTATGGTTTCTAATAACTGCTGCTCTGTTTTTAGTGACTGCTCTTTAACCTCAAGATTGGACTTTAATGGTTTAAGCAGAAGGAATTGAGCAATGACAATGAGTAGGACAACTATAAGAGTTCCAATCAACAATGTAAGCTTTTCATTTTTCGAAAGTCGAAGCTTCATGATGCTGTCACTCCTTCCTCATCATCCTTATCTTGACCTTTGTTCAGAATCTCCTTAATTGCTTCTTTGTTAAAAGTAATTCCAAACTGCCCAATATATCTTGGTACATACTTATTAGTAGGTACAGTTACTGTATTTTGCGATTCAGGTGAATCTGGTTTAGTTGTAATTATAATATTGTTGGGATTATTTGGATCAGTGGTAACTACTAGATTATTGTTAGTAGTGGTAGTTTGCCCATCTCCAGTTTGTGATGTTGCTTCGTTACTAGCTACATTAACTTCATTAGTGCTTAGAGAACTAAGACTCACTTCGTCAATCCATTCTGATTCATTTAAAGTATCTAAGAAGTAGGCTGCCTCCCTGCCACTATCAAATTGCACAGAAATTGAAACAGTTCCTGCCTCTGTATAACTAAAACTTTGAATAAAGCCTCGCTCAGGTAATAAGGATGTAAGATACTGCATCACCGGTACTGTTTGAATTGGATATGCCTTGGCCCATTCAACCGCATTTTTCAGCACAGTAACAGACAAGTTAGATTCATTCTGCTGTGAATTACTCTGTTCCGCTTCCACAATTTTCTTCGTTGTTTCAATTTGACTTTCGAGGTTAGCAATATCTCTCTTGGCTGACTGGATTTGCAAGAGATAGTAGCCTCCAATCATTAAAAATATAGCCGAAACAATTGATATGATACCAATAAGTCCCTTTTTTCCACGTTCCTTTTGGGGCAGCAGGTTAATATCTACTAACATTATTGCACCTCTTTTAAAGCAAGACCTAAGGATAGTAATAAATTAGATGGTAAGTTTTCGGTTTTACCTTTTATTTCGGTCTCAAGTGTCATTCTTTCGACAGGAACTTCCATTCTATCGATCATTTCCGCATGAATTGCACTTACCATTGGGTGGTCACCGTCTAACAAATACTTCGTAATATCTCTTTTTTCATTACTAAGTGTATAGCGGTAAAAATCATGCAGCTTATTAATCTCTTTAAATATTTCTTCAAACTGGATGACGAGTTCTTCTGATTCACCCTTATATTTGCAATTTATCATGCCAAAATCTTGCCGGACTTCCCAATCGTCGATGTTAAACGGTAAGGAGAAATGTCGCATGACAAGTGGTACAGTATCCTCAAAGATGCACAAATTAACACCAGTTAAATCGAATTGAACTGTAAATACGACCTCATTATCACTTGAGTGACCTAGCTGCTCATACAGCCGGTACAATGATAATGGTGAAATATCAGCTGCAATGGGATTAAGCTTGAGGCTAGAAAATAATTCAGCATACTCCATCACAACCTGTTCTGGAGCTGCAAATAATAGCAAATCTTTTGTTTTACCATTACTTCCGAGTTGATAATAATCAAAGACCGGTTCCTCAAATGGTAAATGTATACTAGATCCAAGTTCCAGATAAAGATATCCTTTGATTTCGTCTTCCTGAATATCAACTGGAATGGAGACTTTTCGAATAATCACAAGTGAGTCTGGGACGATGAAGCGGATAGAACGTCTTTTGATTTTCCATTCATCAATACATTCCTCAAGAATGTTAGAGAGTGCATCATAATCAACGATTTTACCGTCAACGATAATACCTGGCATTAAAAAGCGTTCGCTCCATCTTTGTGCAGCAGGGGGATTCGATTGTTTTAATTCAATAAAACGAATCGAGTGGTCATTAATGACAAAATTAATTATTCTGTTTTTTGAAGAAAAAAGGGAAAATGCCATATCTAAAACCCCTTACTTAAAATCCTTGATTAAGAAACTGTAAGTATAAATCAATCAAATCCGATCCCCAATAATAAGCCGTCAATGTCCCGGCTGCAATAAATGGACCGAACGGTATCGGCTGCTTTCTTTTTACAATTTTGAAAATCAGAGCAAACCCGCCGATTACGGCTCCAAATAATGTTGATAAGAAAAAGGATAGCAGGACAAGTTTAAAGCCCATGACAAATCCTAATAAGGCATAGAGTTTTACATCACCCATGCCCATTCCACCCTTACTAATGAGGGCAATGACCAAAAGGAGAGTGAAACCTGTAACAGCACCCAGCAGGCTGTCCCACCAAGGGGATAATGGCCAAAAAATCCGTTCCAATAAAAAAATCCCTGCAAACCAGATTAAAATCTTATCAGGGATGATCATATAGTGAATATCTGAAACGATGATTATCATAAACATCGAAATGAGCGATAGTGCAACTACTAATTCTCCGGACCATCCGATAACAAACGGAGCTGTTGCAAACAGAATACCTGTCAGCAATTCAAAAATAGGATATATAGGAGAAATCCGCGACTGACAGCCGCGGCATTTCCTCTTTTGAAGAAGATATGAAATTACTGGAATTAGTTCATATACTCTTAATTGGTGTCCACAAGTTGGACAAGACGAACGTGGAGCTACAATGGACTTTTTCAAAGGAACCCGGAGTCCCACTACATTGAAGAAGGAGCCAAAAACTAGTCCTAAAATAAGAAAATAAATCATTATAATAATCATAAAATTATTTTATGATAGAGTTTCTTGATAATTCATGTTCAGGAACTGGTTGACCGTCTGTTGCCTTTTGAACTCCTCGATCCTTACCACCTTTATCTTCTTCACTATATAAACGGACACTATATTCTAACTTGTTACTATTATTTTTAATAATAACATATGAATCAGTAGCATCCTTATGATCAGCTGTTACACCTGTGGCTACAGCAGTTGGTTTTAAATATGATGTAGTTGTTCCATCAGGGTCTTTAACTGTTTCTAGATATCCTTTTTCTTCTAAATAACTTAGATTAACTTTTACTTCTTTTCCTACAGCTGGCATTAAAGATTTATCCGCAGTAACAGCAATTTTTGCAGAGTTAATCATTTGCTGAGCATTTGCTACGTGAGCATCTTTCTTTGAGTTATCAATCAGACCCATAATTGATGGAATAGCGATAGCTGCAATAATCGCTAAGATTACAATTACTGCTAATAATTCAATCAAAGTTAAACCGCGTTGATCTTTCATTTTGTTCTTTAACTTTTGAAACATGTTTCCCTCTCCTTTATGGTTCTATGAACCTAGTAATATTGTCTCTTGTAGTATACATTAATTTACAAACATGTAAAAGAGAAATTAATGGTATTTTGTCACATAAACGCAAAAAAACTAATACTTTTGTAATCTATTGATTAATTTGTTGGAATTGGTCGAACATGCTGAACTGAGGTACCATTATTGCTGCGACAATAGTCCCTACTAATGCAGCCAAAAAGACAATCATTAAGGGTTCTATTAATGATTTTAACTGATCAGTACCTGTATCAACTTCTTTTTCATAGAACTCAGCAATTTTGGATAGCATTGAGTCTAGTGCCCCTGTATCTTCACCAATACTAATCATTTGTGTGACTAATGGAGGAAACGCCCAATGATCCTTCATTGGCTCTGCCATAGAACGTCCTTTTTCAAGATTGCCTCTTGACTCCTTAATAACTTTTGCAAGAACTTCATTCTCCACTACTTTCTCAACAATCGCCATCGCTTGAAGAATAGGTACTGAACTAGAAAATAATGAACTAAGTGTTCTCATCATTCGGGCTAAAGCAGCCTTTTTAAGAAGGTTACCGAATACTGGCATTTTCAATAAAAAATAATCCATATAGTATTTAGTGTTTTTGTTCTTATTTAAGAATGAAACTAGAGCTACTAAACCAATTATTAAAAGGATTATTACCCACCAAGATGATTGAACAAACTCACTAGCAGCTAACACAACCTTTGTAATAGTAGGTAATTCTCCACCAAGGTCATCAAACATTGTCACAAATGTAGGAACAACAGCGATGAGTAAGAAGATTACCACGGCAATCGCTATAATTCCAACGACAATTGGATAGGTTAGTGCCGATTTTATTTTTTGAATTGTATAGTGCTGTTTTTCAAAATGCTCCGCTAAGCGTTCAAGCGTCTCATCCATATTCCCGCTGACTTCTCCAGCCTTGACCATATTAATAAACATTGGATTAAAAATCTTCTTATGCTTTGACACAGCTTCCGAATAGGGAATACCTTCACGTAAATCTTGCTCAGCTAACAATAATGCCTTCTTTAATGCCTTACTTTCCGTTTGTGCAGCAAGAATACCCGTTGCATCAACGATGGTAACACCAGCTTTAAGTAAAGTAGCAAATTGTCTAAGATAAATAACAAAATCCTGAAGCTTTACAGGGTTCCCTAAGGAAATTTCCGTTGTCATTAAGGTCTCCGGAACCTCCGTTATATCAACAACCCTAACCCCATCTTCTTTTAGTTTCAACATTGCTTCTCGTCTAGTTGCTGCAGTAATCGTCCCTTGGCGTTTTCCACGTCGATCACGACCTGAATATTTATACCTAGTCATCACTCATCATCTTTTCTTGTAGATATTTGATTGCAGATTCTTTTTGGATTAGATTTCGATCAATTAAATCCCTAATGCTCATCTCAAGCGTATGCATTCCATGAGCTCGTGATGTTTGCATAGTACTCTGTATTTGATGTATCTTTTCACTTCTTATCATGTTAGCGATAGCAGGTGTATTGACCATTATCTCTGTTGCAGCTTTACGACCCTTTTTATCAGAAGTTGGAAACAAACGTTGTGAAATAACTCCAACTAAAACTGAAGCTAGCTGTACCCGTATTTGTGGCTGCTGTGCTGGTGGGAATACGTCAATAATCCTGTTTATTGTTGCCGGTGCACTTGATGTATGAAGTGTTCCAAGTACAAGGTGACCTGTTTCTGCTGCCGTTATCGCAATCCCAATCGTTTCTAGGTCACGCATCTCACCAACCAAGATAATGTCTGGATCCTGACGAAGGGCGCCCTTTAAGCCGTTTGCATATGATTTTGTATCAAACCCAACTTCACGCTGATCAATGATTGAATTTCCATGCTTATGGAGGTATTCTATTGGGTCTTCTAGGGTAACGATATGTTTTCGCATCGTTCTGTTTACATAGTCTATCATGGAAGCAAGAGTGGTAGATTTACCACTTCCTGTTGGACCTGTTACTAGAATAAGGCCCTGCGGTTTTTCAACAAGTTTTGCAACGATTTCAGGTAAATCTAGATCTTCAATTGTCGGTGTCTTTGAAGCTACCACCCTCAATGCCAACGATACACTTTTCCGCTGATGATAGGCATTAACACGAAATCGGGAAGCACCTGGAATCCCGTAGGAATAATCCAATTCTCCCTTTTCCTTAAAAACATCCCACATTTCTTCTGGGATTGTTAATCTCGCCATTTCTTCTGTATCAGCAGGAAGTAATATATCCTTTCCGTACCGCCTTAGATCACCATTAATCCGGAAAACGGGAGGTACTCCAACCGTTAAATGAATATCGGACGCTTTAAATTCGAGAGCTGCCCTTAATATATTATCGATTTTTTCCTTCATTTTTTTACTCCTACTCCAAAATTGCTACACGTAGTACTTCTTCAGTTGTAGTAAGACCTTGTTTTACTTTTAATAAACCATCATCGATTAAGAAGATAGTTTTATTTTTAAGAGCATGATCCTTAAGTTTATGGAATGAATCATCATTCATAATTACCCTTCGCATATCATCATTGAGAACGAGCACTTCATGGAGGGCAATCCTCCCTTTATAGCCGGTCATATTACACGAAGAACAACCTTTTCCACGGGAAATTTTATCAATCTTCATTCCCCGTCTTGCAAAAATCTCAATTTCCCGCTTCGATGGTTCCTGCACTTCTATACAGTCACGACATACCTTTCGAACTAGCCGTTGAGCAACAATCCCACTCAATGAGGAAGCAAGCAAAAATGGTTCAACCCCCATATCGATTAATCTAGTAATCGTACCTAGCGAGTCATTTGTGTGTAACGTGCTAAGCACTAAGTGACCCGTTAGGGATGCACGGACTGCAATCTCAGCCGTTTCCTTATCCCGTATTTCTCCAACCATGATGATGTTTGGGTCTTGTCGAAGAATAGACCGAAGTCCCGCGGCAAAAGTCATTCCAACATTCGTGTTAACCTGGATTTGATTAATTCCCTCCATCTGATATTCAACAGGATCCTCAATGGTAATAATATTGACTTGTTCACTGTTAAGCCTATTTAAGGCAGCATACAGAGTTGAGGATTTACCCGAGCCAGTTGGACCTGTTATAAGGACGATTCCAGTTGGCTGTTCAATCATCTCAGAAAAACGTTTTAGGTTTAGTGCATTAAACCCAATCTTATTCAAATCATTTAATGCCGCACCCATATCCAGAATCCGCATTACAATTTTTTCACCGTAGACGGTAGGCAGAGTTGAAATCCTCAAGTCAATCGGATGAAATTCAAGATTTAATTTAATCCTTCCATCCTGAGGAATTCGATGTTCGGTAATATCAAGATTGGCCATTATTTTAATTCTTGCAGTGAGTACACTTAGCATATGGCGTGGTAACACACGATCAACCCTTAAGACACCGTCAACACGATAGCGGACAACTACCTTTGTTTCCTGTGGGTCGATATGGATATCACTTGCCTTTTGAACAACTGCATTAGTAAGAATTTGATTAACAAGTCTTACTATTGGTGAGTCTTGGTTAGTGACATCATTATCTTCTCCACGTTCACCTGGAGTTAACTCATCAAAAAGTTCTTCTAAGCCATCATCTGAGTTGTAATATTTGTTAATCGCCCTGATAATATCATCTTTTGTACCGATAACTGTTTCAATATGAAAACCCGTAGAAAGCCGTAAATCATCAATCACTATAAAGTCCATCGGGTCTACCATGGCTACATAAAGTTTATTACCTTCTTTTTTTAGCGGAACGATTAAATTTCTTCGGGCCGTTTCCTTTGAGATTAATGAAAATAGATTAGCATCAAAGGGATAGTTATATAGGTTCACATGCGGTATCCCTAGCTGAACCTCTAATACTTCTGCTAGCTGTTGGTCTGTAATATAGCCTCTTTGTAAAAGAGCATCGCCAATTTTCTGATTAGCTGCTTTTTCCTCTAATGCAGATTGTAATTGAGCAGGAGTGATTAAGCCCTCTTCAATTAGTAAGTCACCGAGACGTTTACGAGATTGTTTCATTTTATATCACGGCCTACTTTATTTTTCTTCTTCATTTAGTTTCCCCCAAAGGTCATCATTATTTGAAATCTGTTGATTTGTGTCTGATGCTGACGGCGTTTGAGTTCCATTTGAATTTGTTGTTCCGTTACTTATAGTCCCTCCAGTAGTGCTTGTACCTTGTTGTGTTCCTTCTAGTCCCATAATTTCAACACGATATACAGGAGGATAATAGTCTTCCGATATCAATTTACTAGTTAACAGCTGGCTGCCTTGGTAAATATTCCGATAAACCTTAACAATCTTCCCATCTACTCCCTCTGATTCTACCTTTGTTTTACCTGGAAGTACGAGCGGACTGTATTGGACAATCGTCTTAGGTTTCAATACTTGTTCATCTTTTTTGCTAATTTCGTATTTGTAAAGGAGCTTGTCACCGTTCAACGTGACTTTAAAATCACCATTCACTAATTCAAGCTGTAAGGTATATGGCACTTTATTAGGATTTTCAATTACCAGATCAATACCTTTAGCGGTGTTAACCATTGCTTCAAAACCTAATACAGCATATTGTGGTAAAGCCTTGCTGATATTTCTTTCACTTATTGTAAGGTTGGTAGGCAGCACTGCTTGGTAAATACCTGTCGCAACAATATTTATTGCAGATGAAGTTTCAAACTTCTGCTGTTTCGCAAACTCAAGTAATGAAAAAGTAGATTCTTCTCCAATAGTAATCGCAGGATTTTTATTTATCACATTGGATAGTTCTGCAGAAACATTTTCTAAATCCACAATAACCTCGCTAATGACATTATCATTACCTTTTACAAGTAAATAATCTTTATTTAGGTGAAATGAGAATGTGCCATCTTCAAATTGAGCTGCTGTATTTGTTAAATTCTCTGTCAGTTTAGTCAGCTCAAGTTGTTTACTATCGACCTCAGGAAAAAGAGTGTTAATTTGTTCCTCAACCTGTAACAGGTCTATACTAATGCTAGCCAAGTTTTTCTGACCATCCTTTAAGTTTAAGACTGTTTCTGTGGCATCAAAATAAAACAAATTCATATCAAAAGCTGCCACTTTTTCACTGTATTGAAGCTCAATTTTCGCGTTTTTCACCCATTCAACATGTCTTTCTTCCAGAAGTGCTATGGCCTCGTTTTCGGTCTTCCCCGAAAGGTTTACTGAACCAACAGAAGTACCTTCTGAAAGCATTCCATCATTATTTCCTATTTTTCCAAATGCTTGTGAACCAAAGTGGGAAAAACTAAAAATAAATGCTGTACTCATGAAGAGAACTGTAAATAATTTAATAAATGGTTGATACTTACTCATATATACCCACCCTTTTGCACTTGGTCTATTTCTGCAACTCTAATATTTTTTCTTTAGGTTCCTTATTTTCTTCTAAATCTGCTGCCACTTCTTTTTCAGCTAGTAACAGCTCTAACTCAAGTTCGTCGAATTGAGGGTTGTCATTTTCTTGTTTTTCATCGAATTCTATTGGTTCAAGTTCTTCAAGTTCATCGAGCCAGCCATCTTTCACAGGCTCTAGTACTTTATTCGAATCTTCTAGGAGCATATTTTCAATTTCAGAAAGATATCCATCACCAACAAGTTGATCATTTTCAACTTCTTCAATTGTATCCAAGCTACCATCTCGAATTTGTAAGAAGGAAATATCTTCATCCGAATTTTCTTGTATGTTATTTTTTGCGAGTGTTAAGGAAGCTTTTTCGGGTAAACTATCATCAAAATATTCAGTATCAGCCCTATTTACTAAAGAGTTGGGATGAGAAGCTACTTCAATTTCTGATAGATCCAACATTTCTAACTCAACACTATTTCCTTTTTGATTATCTGAAGGGAACACATCTTGATCAATATCGTACATTAGTGACACTACTTCTCTATTAATAACTGTTCCTAAACGGGAGTTCATAAAGTATGCAGCAAAAAGGGAAAGTACTAATAAAAGTAAAAAGGTTACCTCTAATGGAACTGTAGACCTTGTTGAGAGTCCCCCTAGTGCCAGAATAAACCCTGTAAACGTTACAAGTGCCTTTCCTTTAAAGGTATAACCCAATGGTAGAAATGAAATCACTAACATAGAAACTAACATAGCCCCAAAGGCCCAGAATATAAACTGCATCACTTCATTCCCCTTCTTTATTAGGTAACTGCTATAAAATTACAAATTAGTCCAATAACTATACTTTTTTGTTGATTTTCTCTATAATTAGACAAAAATCGTCTACTAAATATTGTATAATACTTTTAAATAGATTAAAAGACGCTGGAAAACATTTATAGGTCATAAATACTGAAATTTGTTATTTTTTGTACTGGCAATTTGTTAATATATAATTCTAAGAGACTAAAAAACATGAATTGTCCCAGAGGGGAATTGATTAAATGAAAATATTGAAGGATGAAAAGGGAATAACACTTATAGAAGTACTGGTATCAATTGCAATTCTTTCCATTGTGTTTATTTCAATAATGAATCTTTTTCCACAAATGGAAAAAATAAATCTTCAAAATCAAGACAAATCCCAGGCAATCAGTACGGCTAAAGAAATTCTTATTCAATGGCAAAAAAATGATGAAACTACTCGTGAAAAAGTAAATAATCTCTTCACAGGGACTCCGGTAGGGGGCTTTTATACTACTCTTGAACAAGGGGGTAGCGTAAGAATAATGATCAAAGAAACGCCAAGTGATAATAAGTCCCTTAAAATAAACTTACATCAGATAACTGTTCAGATTCTAAATGACAATGGAAATGTTATTAGTGAAACGTACGGTTATGTTAGGAGATAGGAGTAAATCCAGTGAAAAAAGATGAACGAGGTTTAACATTAATTGAAGTTATAGTTACTTTAGCAATATTGTCGATAGTCAGTGTAATTATTTGGAGCGTTTTTTTTCAGGGCTATAAACATTCGCAAAAATCGATATCTAAAAACTCTATCATACAAGAAACGAATCTACTAGTTACAAATCTAAAAAAAGTTCATCAAACATCTGATCAATATGTTATTGACATTAGCACTAATTGTAAGATTGTTGTCACACCTAAAAATTACAATTCAAATACTCCTCCGCAACTAGTTTCAGGGCCAACTCAAGAATTTGGACCATCAAAGGTTTGCTTTGAGGTTACTGGTAAAAGTACAAAAGTAATCGATAAAAGCATGAAAGAAATAGATGGTACTCACACTTTGATTACAATTGAACCTAACTCTGAAGAGGTTGAACTTTCAATCTTAGCAAGCGAATTAAGCAATAAAAAAAATAATGTAACGATAAAGACCTATCTCTATAAAATGAAAGGAGCTGATTATAATTGAATAATAATAGTAATGAACAAGGGTATGCCCTTGTAACAGTTTTACTTATAGTTACTATTTTTATGGTAGTATCTTTGTCGTTTATGGGACAAGCATTTTCCAGTGTGAAACAGAATACAGTGGTCGAAAAAGTCTCACAATCTGTTTCAGTTGCTGAGATGGGAGTTGCATATTATAAAGTAGCACTCCAAGATATTTACGAAACAGAACAGCCTGATGTATATACTTTTTTAACTCAAGAATATAAAAAAAATCCAAGTCTAAACTATAAGCTAAAAGCTGTGGAAGCATTTTATGACAGAATTCCTCCTGCATTTGGAATTGGTCCTATTACTTATACTAAGCCGGTAGACTTTAAAAAGAAAGATGATCCTGTTTATCCGATTGATGGAAATACTAGAAGCTATTTTGTCTTGAAAGATTTCTATGCTGTCAAAGGGACTGATTCAATAAACTTCCATTATAAAGTTGAAGGCTATGATAATGGTGAAAAAACTGAACTCGAAGCTGATACGACTATTAGCTTCCAAACGCTTAATGCAGGAACGCCTACAACTAGTTTTGTAAAAAAACCTGAACCACCTAATTGTACAGATTTAAGTAAACTAGGTGAAACCGGATGTAACCAAATACTTGTTGGGAGTGAGACTTTTCCTAGTAATAGCCCTAACAACTTATTGAATAAAACCATTTATTCTACAGGTACTCTGACAGTAGATAATAATATTAATAATATGACAGACGTACACATTCACGCAGATACACTAGTTATCGGGAATAACTTAAAGAATACTGACGGTATAGCTACAGGAAGTACCATAGAAACTATAGGGAATGTAACAATAGGAAATAATTTCACCGCCGATTGGACAAACCTTTATATCGGAGGATCATTATCAGTAGACGGACAATTTAACTTAAAAACTGGTCCAGGAAAAAAAGAGAAGGCTTTGATCAGAGGTAACGTTACTGTAACGAATCATATGGATATCGGCACAGATTATACTATGTGTGTAAAAGGGAACATCAAAGCCGCTACCTTGTCAGTGAGTGGTACCTTATATGCTAGAGAAAATTCGATTATACTAACACAAAATAATGCTATTATATCTGGTCCTGTTAAGTGGATTGAAAAGTTAAGGGCAGATGAAATGGCTGCCTTTCAAAATGCATGTGGAACAACCTTTGACGATGCATCAATTATTTGGGATGATAATATTGAAACTGAAATTGATAATGTAAATTATAATTAATTGAAGTTCCCCCATCGTATTAGTTGATAAAACTATAGTCTTAAATAGAAAAGAGGCAGTGAAAGTTATTTGAACACTTTTACTGCCTCTTTTCTATTTATCCACTAACATGAGGAGTATTCCGCAACGCGATTCCTTCCAGCACGCTTCGCCCCAACATACAATGCCCGATCAGCATGCCGCACCAATGCCAGCGGCTCTTCAGCATCCTCAGGTGCTGTAGCAACCCCAATAGAGGCTGTAATCTTCACTTGATGTTGTTTAAGGTCCAATGATTGCTGTATGGTAAATGGCCAGTTGGCAATCGTTTGTCTAATCATTTCAGCCATCTGAAAGGCTTCTTCCTTCTTGGCCTCAGGTAGAAGAACGACAAATTCCTCGCCACCGTATCGGGCGACTGTTCCACGTGAACCTATTAGATTACTTAAGCGTGTTGCAAGTTCACAAAGAATTTCGTTACCGCTTTGATGACCATACGTATCATTGACGGCCTTAAAATAATCAATATCCAGAATTATTAATGATAAGACCTTACGTTCAAATTGAACTAATTTATCAAATTCCTCAGTTAATAATTTTTCAAAGTAACGATAATTGTATAATTTCGTTAATGCACAGTGTTCGCTTTGTCTCTTTGTAAGCTCATAGTGCTTTGCATTTTCCATTGCTACTGCAAAATAGGAGCAAAGTATATCGACAATCATCAGTTGAGATTTTTCGTATGCTCTTTTTCGCTTTGAAGCAAGCATTAATACCCCAATGACTTTTTTATTTCTGACAATTGGTACTGCTAATATACTTTCCGCATCAGGTGAGAGAAGTCCCTTTGAAAAAGACAGCCAATCCTTTTTTGAATTATATAAGTAGCCTTTTTGTTTTTCCCAAACAAAACCGCTTATTCCCTCACTTTTTCTAACCCTTACTAAATCGCTTGTTAATCCAGCACCGCCCTCTATTCGGCGGGTTAATTGAAGTTCGTCTTCATTTATTACTTCCAGAATATAGGCGTAGTCGACCGGAAGCATTTCACTAAGCTTATGGATGAAAAGATCAATAACCCCATTTACCTCAAGCCGTTCTGCCATTTGATGGCCAATTTCAGCAGCCTTTTGTAAATATTCGTTAACTTTTTCAGTAGAGTAATAAAGATTAAAAATGATAGATAAACTTGCAAACGGAACGGCCACTATTACTAATGCTAATAACCCTTGCTGGTTATAAAACATATATAGCACAAAGCCTAATGGCAAGGTAAGAAACGTAGTAATAGTCTCAACCATGAAATCCTTCCCAAAGTAGGATTCCTTACTCTTATAAATAAAGTATAAATAAAATGATATAATAACCTGATTTAAAATGTAGTTTACTATCGCATATACAGCTGCAAGCCAAATAGAGTTAGGATCATTTATTAAGCTAGGTCCAGTTTGTCCACCAAGTGAGTAGTAAACTACTCCACTTACTAAGGATACAAGGAAAAACATGACCAAGTTAAGTGGAATACGGAAATATTGCTCCTTTTGTATCCGCAGCCTTAGCAATAACACGATTACAGCGGCTTGCGCAAATACCATTTCAACGAATAAGCCAAAGCTTAAAAATGTTGCAAGGGATACCCATTGAATTAAAAAGATAGGCGTATTATTGATAACCATTGGCATAAAGGCAACAACAGAAGTTAACGTCAAAAAGGCTAATAGATCTAACCATTGCCCTGAGAGGTGAGGAGGGAAAATTTGGTAGGTAAACCACATTCCTGCTGGAACGAACAACAACCAAACAAGAAATATAGCTTTTTTTATCTTTGGTTGAACTGCCATATAACTCCCCTCCCCACTCGCAATATTTTGAAATCGAGATGTATTTATTTTATCAAAAATACTTTAGTTTGTCATAGTGATATTTTATTGTTTTTCAAAAATTCACACAAGAAAGGTTTAGCCTCAGAGATGAAATACAAAGAGCCTGTGACGATTAGTACTGAATCTGGCTGCGAATTCTGGATACATTTGACAAGGTGAGAATCCCAATTTTCCCCGATACTTTTAGTTTCCGAATGACTCAATGAGAACAAATCAGTCGCTTCTGCTGCACGAGGAAATTCAAATGAAACGAAGGAAATTTCATCTGCCACTTGATCCAATTGAGCAATCATTTGATCTAGCTTTTTATCCTTTAAAGCAGCAAATACGATATGAATAGTATTGTTAGAATAGCGATTTGAAAGTTCATGGACAAGTGCTGAAATCCCCTCATCATTATGTGCACCGTCAATAATAACAAGTGGGTTATTTGATAAGATTTCAAACCTGCCTGGCCAATATGCAGTCTTTAAGCCCGTCCTTATTGCTTGTTCACTTATTTTAAATTCTTCGTGTTGATTGATCGATTGTGCTGCCATTACGGCTAATGATGCATTTTCTGTTTGGTGCTGGCCTATCATACTAATTTCTAATTGTTTTAAAATTTGATTATCACTTTTTAATGTAAAGACCTCTCCTCTTACTTGCGGGCTGTGTGCGGTAATTGAGAAATCCTGGTTCAAACTATATAGTGGAGCATGCTTTTTTTCAGCTTGTTCTTCTATTACTTTCAGGGCATTTGTGTTTTTAACAGCTGTAAAAATTGGTATTCCTTCTTTTATAATTCCTGCCTTTTCAAAAGCAATTTCCTCATAGGAATGTCCTAGGATATTCGTATGATCTAAACCTATATTTGTTATGATAGACGCTATCGGCTGGATAATATTTGTTGAATCAAATCTACCACCCAAGCCAACTTCATATAATACGATGTCCACTTGATTAACATTGGCAAAATAATAGAAAGACATAGCTGTGATGACTTCAAATTCAGTCGGTCCGCCAAGCTCTGTTTCTTCAAGTTCATCTGCGAGCGGTGCAATAATATTGGTCAGTTCTAATATTTCTTCGTCACTAATAGGCTTTCCATTTATAGAAATTCTTTCATTAAATTGTTCTATAAATGGTGAGGTAAAGGTACCAACTGAATAACCAGCTGCCTCAAGGATATTTCGCAGAAAGGTCACTGTAGAACCTTTGCCATTTGTACCGCCAATATGAACAGTTTTCATTTTCAATTCTGGATGGCCTAGTTTCTCCATCATCCATTCCATTCGAGAAAGACCTGGTTTAATGCCGAGCCTTAATCTTGCGTGAATCCAGTCAAGGGCTTCGCTATAAGTTGTAAACATCCATGACACCCCTATTGAATATTCTAAAAGAAGACGAATCCTAAAACAGGACTCGTCTTAATGTACTTATTATAACCCTTTTAATTCATTTAAACGAGCCTCTACTAGCGCTCTCTTTTCACGATAATCGTTTTCTTTTGCACGTTCTTCGGCAACAACACTTTCAGGCGCCTTTTTCATAAAGCCTGGGTTGCTGAGTTTCTTTTCAACTCTTTCTACTTCTTTTGTAAATTTATCATATTCTTTTTCAAGACGAGCAATTTCTTCTTCAATGTTAATCAATCCTTCTAATGGAAGAATGATTTCCAATCCAGTGATTACTGCTGTCATTGCCTTTTCTGGTGTTTCAAGGTTCGTTCCCATTTGTAATTCTTCTGGGTTACAGAATTTTTCAATATAGGCACGATTTTTTTCAATAGCCGCTAAAACAGAATCATCCTTTGCCTTAACAAGCATTTTAATTTTCTTGCTCATTGGTGTGTTTACTTCAGCACGAATGTTACGAACGGAACGAATCATTTCCATTAACATTTTCATTTCTTGTGCAGCTTGTTCATTAGAGTAAGCCGGATTTACCTCTGGCCACTTAGCAGTTGTAATTGATTCACCGCTGTGTGGAAGGTTCTGCCAGATTTCCTCGGTAATGAATGGCATGAATGGATGTAACAAACGCATTGTCTGATCAAGAACATGGGCAAGAATCGAACGAGTGGTTTTCTTAGCTGCTTCATCATCACCGTATAATGGAAGCTTCGCCATTTCAATATACCAATCACAGAAATCATCCCAGATAAAGTTGTATAGTGCACGGCCCGCTTCACCGAATTCATAACGCTCAGATAGCTTTGTCACCGTTTCAATTGTTTCGTTTAATTGCGTTAATATCCATTTATCTGCAACTGATTTTTCTCCGCTAAAATCGATTTCCTCATACGTCATGCCATCCATATTCATCAATGCAAAACGAGAGGCATTCCAGATTTTATTCGCGAAGTTCCAAGTGGATTCAACCTTTTCAAAACTAAAGCGTAAATCTTGACCAGGCGAGCTTCCTGTTGAAAGGAAATAACGTAAGGCATCGGCACCATATTTATCGATAACATCCATAGGATCCACACCATTACCAAGGGATTTACTCATTTTTCGTCCTTGTTCATCTCGAACTAAACCATGAATGAGAACATCTTTAAATGGACGTTCCCCTGTAAATTCAAGACTTTGGAAAATCATTCGGGATACCCAGAAGAAGATAATATCATAACCGGTTACGAGTACATCTGTTGGGAAGAATCGCTTAAAGTCCTCTGCTTCAACATTTGGCCAGCCCATTGTTGAAAATGGCCATAATGCAGAACTGAACCAAGTATCCAAGACATCTTTATCCTGCTCCCAATTTTCGATATCAGCAGGAGCTTCGTGACCAACAAATATCTCGCCTGTTTGCTTATGATACCAAGCTGGAATTCGATGACCCCACCAAAGCTGTCTTGAAATACACCAGTCACGGATATTTTCCATCCAGTGCAGATAAGTTTTTTCAAACCGCTCTGGAACGAAGTTAACTTTGTTTTCTTTATTTTGCAAGGCAATCGCTTCATCCGCAAGTGGCTGCATTTTAACAAACCATTGCGTCGAAAGGTAAGGCTCAACTACTGCCCCACTGCGCTCGGAATGACCAACGGAGTGCAAATGCTCTTCGATTTTGAAAAGAACTCCTTGTTCTTGTAGATCTTTAACAATTTGTTTACGGCACTCAAAACGATCCATACCTTTGTACTTTCCGGCTCTATCATTCATTGTTCCATCTTCGTTCATAACAAGAACACGCTCAAGATTATGACGGTTGCCGATTTCAAAATCGTTCGGGTCATGTGCCGGAGTAATTTTAACTGCTCCAGATCCGAATTCCATATCAACATAATCATCGCCAACAATTTTGATTTCACGGCCAACGATTGGAAGAATAACTGTTTTCCCAATTAGGTGCTTATAGCGATCATCCTCTGGATGAACGGCAACAGCCGTATCACCCAACATGGTTTCTGGTCGAGTGGTCGCAACTTCAATATGTCCTGAACCGTCTGCTAACGGATATTTCATATGATAGAATCCACCTTGAACATCCTTGTAAATAACTTCGATGTCCGATAACGCTGTCTTTGTAGATGGATCCCAGTTGATGATGTATTCGCCTCTGTAAATTAAACCCTTTTTATAAAGAGTTACAAATACCTCATTTACTGCATCCGATAAACCTTCATCTAATGTGAAACGCTCACGGCTATAATCTAATCCTAAACCTAGTTTTGCCCACTGCTGGCGGATATGGGATGCGTATTCTTCTTTCCACTTCCATGTTTCCTCAACGAACTTTTCACGTCCTAGATCATAACGGCTCTTACCTTCACTACGTAGTTTTTCCTCAACCTTCGCTTGTGTCGCAATACCGGCGTGATCCATTCCAGGAAGCCACAGAACATCGTAGCCTTGCATTCGCTTCATGCGTGTAAGGATATCCTGTAATGTTGTATCCCAAGCATGCCCTAAATGAAGCTTGCCTGTAACGTTTGGCGGCGGGATAACGATGGTATAAGGCTTCTTCCCCTCATCATTCTGTGCTTCAAAAAACTTTCCTTTTAGCCACCATTCATAACGTCCTTGCTCAATCGACTGTGGATCATACTTCGTCGGCATGGTAATTTCCTTTGTTTCCATTTGACCATCTCCTTTATTTCTCTTTTAAGCCCAAACAAAAAACCCCATTCGTCAATAAAAGGACGAATGGAGTTTGCTTCGCGGTACCACCTTTTTTCCAACCATAAAGTAAATGGCTAGCTCTTAACTGGATAACGGATTTGATCCGTCTTCAACTAATGGGATTCTCAAATATCCGTTCGCTGAAGAAGCTCGAGGGCGACCTTCTGATTGTCTGCTTAGGAGCCTTTCAGCTAATGGCTGCCCTCTCTAAAAACAGATAAAATCGTACTCTTCCCTGTCAATGCTTAGTTTTTAATTTATGTTATTATACTACCCAAAAAAGGTTCTAGACGTCAATAATGATAACCAAATTTTTTTATTTTTAAACATACTAAAGAATTATGCAATTTGGTTATTATTCTCTATTATTTCTTCCGTGGGATTTTGTTGTAGTGATTTTTTTAGTTCATTGCTTGATCGTGCCAATGTAATACCTAGGATTGCCCAGAATAATGGAGCCACTGGAACGGTACTTATATTAAAGAATGCTTGTACAAGATAACCAATAATGGTTGAGATTAATCCGTATAATATGAGTTTCTCTCTTCCTTCTGCATATTTTACTGCTTGAAATGCTTTTCTGATAACAACAAACAATAAAAGTAAATAAGTTAAAAGTGCTGGAAGCCCTAATGTAACGGCAATCTGTAAATACTCATTATGTGCTTTATCAACAAGGATATATGGACTACCTAAATACTTTTTCTTTTCATCTTCACTTGCAGGAAATACATATTCCAACGTGTCAGGTCCAGAACCTACCCAGAAATATTCTTTAACAAGAGGTAATGTCTCTTTCCAAATAAAGAACCTACTGGAGCCTTCTTTCCCAGTACTTTGATTGGATGCAATCTTATACGAATCAGAGAATAGCGATGTTAGTCTGCTCGTGATAGAGCCGCCTTCTAAAGCATCAATACCTACAAAAAGTAACCCAAGAGTCAGCAGTAAAGCCGTCCACTTTTTCCAAAGATATTTTCTTTTCGCTATAACAAATATCGTTAAAAATACAATTCCACAGAAAACGCCAATCCAGCCGCTCCGTGTTTGTGAAAAAATCAGGGCAACAAAAGCTATACAGCTAGCGAAAAAATAACACATTGTAACTAATTTACTTTCCTTCGTTTTTACATAAAGTGTAATCGCCAGCATCATCATTAAAACAAGATATGCCCCAAAGAAATTGGCATTATCAAAAAATCCAAAACTTCTTGTTGTATTGAAAGTTAAGGCATTCCGTGGGAAAAAGTCTAATAAATAATGTTGTAAGATTCCATAAATCGAAACGAATACAGAAATGATTACCATACCTGGAATTACATTATCTAGTTTTTTTCCATCCATTAACCGATATGAAAAGAGAAAAACGCTGCAATACGAAAAGAATGATACCAATCCTTCGAACCTTGTGTCCGTCCCATAAAACGATGTTACTCTATTTACTGAAAACAATGTAGAAATACCGACTAAGCACATGAACACTAGAACAATATACTCTACCTTCAAGGATGATTTTGGCAGACCAGTAGTCCAATATTTTTTCTTAAGAATAATATAGAGCCATGTACATAAGACAAATACATCTAAGTAGAATACCTTAGGAAAAGTATAGTAAGTAAGCGGTCCCCAAGGATAAATCATGAGTGGAAATAGTAGAATAAACCAATACATTTGTTATTGACCCCTTTATGCGACTCCATTATGTAATAAAAATTTCCAAAAAAATCTCAGTTTTCTATGACTTTTTAATTATTCCATTTATCCTAGGATTATTCAATATTATTTTTCAGTGAAGAGTTATTAATAAAAAAGTGTTAGATAATTGGGGAGTTTAGACTATGTGTAGAATATACATAAAAGAAATGCCTTTTTGGAGAGGAAGGATGTTATGAAGCGGAGGAAGTTCATCACGAAATACTCCTATACTCCCTGGTATCGAACCTGCAGGAGAGTATGTGAGCAGCTGATTTTGCCGTTTACGGTTTTTCAATTAATCCGGACACTGTTTATACCCACCGTCTTTGATGTCTTGTTATTAAGTATTTTTGTTGCGATTGCCGTATCAATTTATTTTGAAATTGTTTAAGAGCCCATTTAGCAATCATTACTGCTGCTGGGCTCCTTCTTTTGCCTGCCTCGCTTGTTCATCAATTTCTGTCATTCTCATCACTACATACTCGGAATTTTTTAAATGCCAGTATTTGCGCTGGAGCATTCGCACAAATTTCAACTCATTTTTGGGCTGTTCTTTTTTATAGTACCGTTCGGCCACCTGGATTATTGGGATGGGATAAGCTAAATAACTGAAGAAAAGTAGTTTTTCATCGGCTTTAAATGGAAAGAATTTAAAGTAATGGTACACCCAGTCGATAGCCTCATCATTCCGTGTTGGCTGTGTATTAAAGGTACGTGACAGGTATGGTAAGAGATCATGAATCGGTGAGCCGTAACGGGCATTTTCAAAGTTAATAAAATAACCATAACCCCTATCGTCATAAAGGAAATGCTCGGATGATAATTTCCCATGTGTAATTACCATTCGTGCTTTTTCATTTTCCTTCGTCTTTTCATACCATTCTTCGAATTTCGTTTTTGAAAAACGAAGCGCCTGGCTTATTTCGTTATAGTACAAGCAAAACAAAAGTTCAAAAGGAGACATGTAGGTCTTTTTCTCACATTCATCGATAAACCCATCCAGAAACTCCTGATTTTTATCGAGCAGCGCAATGGTTTTATCATAATGTTCTTCTCGTTCTTCTTTATTTACATTGATGTCTTTTGCAGATAAGGTGTGGAGCCTGGCTAATTCACGAAATAGCTGCAGATGTTTATGAGTCCGGTCTTCCTTTATTTCATTGGACATCCAAGGCATTAGGTAATAAAGGTTTTTATCATGGAGGACACCATATCTTCCGTCCATTGTCGGATAAATAGGTACAATCCGATTGTATCCCTTTTGGTAAAGAAGATGAACATGGCGAATAAAATCTGTCCCCGTTGTCGGAACGATTTTCTTCAATGCAAATGTCCCTTTATCGGAATAGATTTTTTTAATATTGCCGTGTTCTTCAACGAAATAGGGGTTTACTTGATAGTTTCTTAAAATAGGTATAAGTGGTTCCACCAGATTTGAATCACTCATCAGCATTCAACTGCCTTTCGCTCATGGAAAGTCCTTAAAAGGATGTGAGCAGGTTTTGAAACCCGCTCACACTGCTTTTGGTTCATTATTTTTTTGCAAAGGCAACAGGTACATATAATACTTGGCCCTCAAACACATCCTGATTGAGTTCAAGATTATTGTAACGAAGCAGGTTTGGTACGGATACGTCATAACGGTCGGCAAGACTATCAAGCGTATCGCCCTTTTGAACAATACACACTTTTAATCTAGCCTGATCTGAAGTTTCTTCCTTGCGGGCAAAGAACTCCGTTAGTGTCATCGTTTTCTTCTTGGTATTCTTCTTTTTCGCTTGTTTTGGCGGTGCTTCTGGAGAGGATGAACTCTCTTCCATAACTGGCTCTTTTGGTTCTGCCGGGACTTCTATTTCTTGTTGAATTGGTGCCGCTGGAGCTTCCTCGATGATTTCCTCCATCTCATCGACGGGCTCACTAACTTCACTTCTGGCATGCTCAAAAACTAAAGGCCGCTGTGGCTCTTCTTCAAGCTCTTCTTCAGGCTCTTGATACGAAAAGGTTGGGAATTTCGGAAAAGCTTCAACCTTTTCCTCTTCTTGCTGCTTTCTTGCTTCAGCCTCAAATAAGAAAGTATCCTCAAATGTATTCTCTTCCTGATGTGTTTCTTCTTCTCTTGGAACTTCCACCTGATACCGATGGAGTACTTCATACGCTTCTTCTTGCTCAACCTCTTCTTCTTGCTGAGTAGAATCATACAAGCCGCTGATGGTCAGTTCAGCAGATAGTTTGAGACAGCTCCGTTCCGGGATGGAATAATCAAACGACTCCACGATAACATCGATATCATAAATGCTCTGAATTCGATTGTTTGGAATGGTAATATCTACTGGAAAACGATGTGAAAATTCACAAATGCCTTCCTCCTGTGGATCTACCCTTTCCACATACTTTTGGTTAGGGGCATTTTGTTCCTCTTCAACAGTACTTTCTTCGTCATTTCTATATTCGCCTGTTAATTCCAGCGAACCACGTATGGTTACGTATTGATCATTTTCCTGGATGGTAATATCCGGGTCTAGAGAAATCGACACAAGTTCAGCTACTTCCTGTCCCTTTCTAAACCACAAAGATTCCTCCAAGGAAAATCGCAGGCACGATTGATTCTCCTGAGACAAAGCGACTCCTCCTTTCGTTTCCTTTTACGCAAAAAATCACTATGTCACTTACACAATATGAACCAAAGCATTTAAATATGATAAAAAAGCCTAGTGATGCGAAAAAGTTTAAGATATGGAGCGTTCTTTGAATTGGTATAGGACGGAATCACGTGGGGTTTTGAGAACTGGCAAAAGTATATAAGCGGAGATTTTCCGGTTAAATGCAGGATGGAGCTCGCTTCGGGGTAATTAAGCGGAGGTTTTCCGCTTAATCATAGAAATATCTCCCTTTTCCGAAATTTTTTAGCCAATAAGCGGAATCTCTCCGTCTATTTAAGCCACTTTTAATAATAATTACAAATTAAGCGGAATTTCTCCGTCTATTAAGTCTGCTCGAGTTTTAAGTGCAGACCTTATTAATTTATGTGCCAAATATATTTCAAATCCATAAATAAACACTCACCTCTAAAAGGTGAGTGCCTGAAAATGGTATTATTTAAGTTTTGAAAAAGCAATTTCGACTGCTTTAATCGTCTTCTCAATATCCTCATCGGTATGAGCCGTTGATAAGAACAATCCTTCGAATTGTGATGGCGGCAGGAATACTCCTTGATCAGCCATTTCACGGTAGTACTTAGCAAAAAACTCCAAGTTAGAGGTCTTTGCGGTTTCATAGTTGATTACATCTTCATTGGTGAAGAAGAACCCGATCATGGAACCAGCGCGATTAAAAGTAACAGGAATATCATACTTTTCAGCCGCTGCTACAATACCTTTTTCGAGTAGATCACCCTTGCGTTTGAACTCCTCGTAATGCTCTGGTGTTAATTGACTTAATGTCTCATAACCAGCAGTCATCGCAAGTGGGTTACCGGAAAGTGTTCCTGCTTGATAGATTGGCCCTGCAGGAGCTATTTGACGCATGATTTCGGCTTTACCGCCGTAAGCCCCAACTGGCAGTCCGCCGCCAATTACTTTTCCAAGACAAGTGATATCAGGGGTTACGTTGAAATAGCCTTGTGCGCAATTGTAACCGACACGGAAACCAGTCATTACTTCATCAAAAATCAGCAAGGCGCCCTTTTCAGAAGTAATCTCACGAAGACCTTCTAAGAATCCAGGAAGCGGCGGTACAAGTCCCATATTCCCGGCAACTGGTTCAACGATAATACATGCAATGTCATCGCCGAACTGTTCGAATGCGTATTTAACACCTTCAAGGTCATTGTAAGCGACTGTGATCGTATTTTTAGCAACACCTTCTGGGACACCAGGGCTATCAGGTAAACCAAGTGTAGCAACACCTGAGCCTGCCTTTATCAATAGTGAATCACCATGTCCATGGTAACAGCCTTCAAATTTCAAAATCTTGTTTCGGCCTGTATAGCCTCGTGCTAAGCGGAGCGCACTCATCGTCGCTTCTGTTCCGGATGATACCATCCTTACCACTTCAATCGATGGCACACGTTCAATCACAAGCTTAGCCAGTTCATTTTCCATTAAGGTCGGTGCACCATAGCTAGTTCCAAGATCAGCCACCTTTTTAATGCCTTCAACTACTCTGTCATTTGTATGGCCGAGGATTAGCGGTCCCCAAGATAAGACGTAATCGATATACTCATTACCATCGATATCATAGATTTTTGAACCTTTTCCTCTTTCCATGAAAATCGGATCCATATCGACAGATTTAAACGCACGTACCGGGCTGTTAACGCCGCCTGGCATTAAATCTTGAGCTTCTTTAAATGCTTCTACTGATTTTGTATATGAGCGCATTTTTCGTGTTCCTCTTTTCGAGTTGTAGTTATTAATTTTCTTTTAACCAGCGGCAAGCGTCTTTAGCTGCATAGGTAATTATAAGGTCTGCACCTGCACGTTTAAAGGCAATTAACATTTCCATAACGGTTTGTTTTTCGTCAATCCAGCCGTTTGCAGCAGCTGCCTTAATCATCGAATATTCACCGCTTACGTTGTAGGCAACAACAGGTAAGTTATAGTTATTTTTAACATCACGAACGATATCAAGGTAAGGCATTCCAGGTTTCACAATTAAGAAATCTGCCCCTTCTGCTACATCAGATTCAGCTTCACGGAATGCTTCCATCCGGTTGGCCGGGTCCATTTGATAAGTTTTGCGATCACCGAATTGTGGTGCACCTTCAGCTGCCTCACGGAACGGTCCGTAAAAGGCAGAAGCATATTTAACCGCATAAGACATGATCGGGATTTCCTTAAAACCAGCTTCATCTAATCCAGCACGTATCGCTGCGACAAATCCGTCCATCATATTTGATGGCGCAATAATATCAGCACCGGCTTCAGCTTGAGCGATGGCTGTTTTCACCAATAATTCAAGGGATGGATCGTTTAAGATTTTATCGCCTTCAACCATTCCACAGTGGCCATGGCTGGTATATTCGCACAAGCAAGTATCAGCAACAACAATCATTTCTGGGTAATGTTCTTTTATGTAACGAGTGGCAACTTGGATAATGCCGTGGTCATGAAATGCTTGGGTACCACATTCGTCTTTTGTAGCTGGAATTCCGAATAATAATACAGACTTAATTCCATGTTCAACGATATCATCCATTTCTGCTTTTAGATTGTCCATTGAAACTTGGAATACACCTGGCATCGAAGATACTTCTCTGCGGATGTTTTCGCCTTCATAAATAAATAATGGATAGATGAAGTCCTCTGGTCGTAAGTGGTTTTCTCTTACTAGTGAACGCATGTTAGCGCTTGACCGTAATCGGCGATGACGTGAAAATTGAAGTTCCATTTCTTTTTACCCCCAAATTGTTTTTATAGGTTTCTGTGTAATCATAGTGTTGATCTCCACTCCAGGCACTTCGCTTTCCGCAGGCGTTGCGGCGAGCCTCCTCGGCGCTAGCGCCTGTGGGGTCTCACCTGCTCCGTACTCCTGCAGGAGTCTTCGTGCCTTCCGTTCCTATCAACGAGTTTCCTAGCACAGACTTTCTCCACTAAAAAAAATCATTTTTCTAAGTACTCTATCGTGCTTTCTACCATTTCTTTTACGGTGTATTCTATTGGTGAGACGTGGACTGGCAGTCCAAAGGCTCGTAGTTTCTTCTCTGTGATGGGACCTATACAGCTTATCACACATCTTTCAATATGACTCTCTAGTTGATATTCCTTCACGACGCTCATAAAATGATTAACCGTGGAAGGACTTGTAAACATTAAGATATCAATTTCATCCTCAGTTAACATTTTAGCCAGTTTATCCCGGCTATCGTCTGGCATGTACGTTTCGTAAATAACGATTTCATCGACTGTGGCACCATGGTTGCTGAGAGAAGTGGAGATATACTCCCGAGCAAGATTTCCCTTTGGAATCAGCACTTTGGATCCACTAGGAACCATCGGTAAGAACTCTTCTGTAAATACCTCTGTCACATAAGCAGAGGGTACAAACTCTGCTTTGAATCCTTTTTCCTGTAGTACTTCTTCTGTTTTCTTGCCGATTACAGCAATTCTCGGAAATGTTTTATTCTCTTCCTTCTTATAAAAAGAGAAGAAAGTTTCGACAGTGACATTGCTCGTAAAAACAATCCAGTCATATGTATCAATCTCATTCATAGCATGCTGAAGCTGCTCTGTGAGTTCAATTGGACGAAATGCAATAAGAGGGATTTCGATTGAAATCCCTCCATACTTTTCGACAAGTTGTGAAAAGGATTTTGCTTGGCCTGCTCCGCGAGGAACAAGGACCTTTTTGTCTAACAAACCTAATGGTTTTAGCATTGACCTTCGAGCTCCCGTTTAACCCGATCAATCAGGTCCTTAGCTCCTTTTTCGATTAATAAGTCTGCTGCTTGAATACCAAGCTCTTCAGGATTGGTTCCTCTTACTGCCTCTTTGAAGATTTCCTTTCCTTCTGGAGAACCAACTAATACAGTTAGAACGATTTCATCATTATCAGCGGTAGTGGCAAATCCAGCAATCGGCACCTGGCAGCCCCCTTCCATTTTATGAAGGAAAGCACGTTCCGCTTTAACGGCTCTTTCTGTCTTTTTACAAGTGAATTTCTCATACAATTCAAGAAGCTCTTTATCATCTTCGCGGCATTCAATCGATAATGCTCCTTGACCAACGGCAGGGACACAAATGTCTGCATCAATAAATTCAGTTACAGTATCACTTGTCCAGCCAAGACGAGAAAGTCCAGCTGCCGCTAGGATGATAGCGTCATATTCTTCGTCTTGAAGCTTTTGTAATCTCGTATCAACATTTCCGCGGATCCATTTGATTTCTAAATCTGGACGCTCTGCTAAAATCTGGGCGCTACGACGAAGACTGCTCGTTCCGATTATCGCTCCTGGCTTTAAATCTTTTAATTTAACATGGTCTCTAGAAATCAAGGCATCACGGTGGTCCTCACGGAAAGGAATACAGCCGATTGTAAGTCCGTCTGGAAGAATGGCTGGCATGTCCTTCATACTATGTACGGCCATATCAATCTCTTTATCCAGCATGGCTTGCTCAATTTCCTTCACAAACAAACCTTTTCCGCCAACCTTTGAAAGGGTTACATCTTGAATTTTATCCCCTTTGGTCACAATTTCTTTTACTTCAAATTCAAAAGGTCCTCCGAGCTTCTTAAGCTGTTCAATTACCCAATTTGTCTGTGTTAGTGCCAACTTGCTTCGTCTAGAACCTACGATAATTTTTCGCATGATTGCCTCCTGTTATGAATACCAAAAATGAAAGGATGATAATTGTCCAAATAGGAAAAAGTTAATTAATACGACTAAAAAGGAACCGACATTCCAAAGGGCTAATTGTCTGCCTGACATATCTTTAACGATTCGCAGATACAAATAGATACTGTACCCCGTTAACAATAGAAAAGACCCAATTATTTTCATATCGTACCAAGGCATCCCTGGAACCTTTAAAATGGCCCATTGTAAGCCAAGGATTAAACTTAGTAACAGCATGGGGACCCCGATAACTACTAAAATATAAGAGGATCGTTCTAGCTTGCTTAAATCTGCTAGTCTCAAAAGTCTTGTGCCCCATTTTTTCCTTTTCAACAAATCATATTGAATGAGATAGAGAAGCGATAGGACAAAGGACAAGGAGAATGCCCCATATGATAGAATGGCCATTGTAATATGTATAAGCAAAAGCTCGGACATAAGTTGATTGCCTATGACGTGCGAATCATATTTAATCGGTGCAAACGTATGAATCGCAATAACAATAAAGCCAAGTATATTTGTAAAAAAGACGATAAAATCGACCTTAAGCAGTCGATTTATTCCAAGCGACAGCGTTACCAATATCCAGGCATAAAAATATAAGCCCTCAAAGATTGTTAACGCTGGAAATCTACCTGTTTTTAGCATATAGGAAGTTAAGAAAACCGTTTGCAGGACCCATACAAACGCAAGTAACCAGAAGGCGATTCGGTTTGCCTTCCGGTTATGGTGAATGAAATCAAAAAAATATAACAACACACTGAAGGCATATAGGACTACTGTCAATTCATGCAGCCGCGTCATATGGAAGTCAAACATAATTAGTACCTCTTATGACTGAAAGGAAGCCTGCGGTACATGAACCGCTGCATTATTCGATTCGGCTGCTTTCGTTTGTTTTTCAACAAGCTCTTCAATCTTAAATATTTTCATAAATAATTCCAATGCCTCATCAGCATCTGGACGAGCAGCCAATTCTTTTGCTTGTAAGATTGGATCTTTTAATAGCTGATTGATAATACTCTTTGTATGTTTATTTAAGACCTTCCGATCACGATCTGATAAATGTGGCAGCTTGCGTTCAATACTAACCATTGTTTCTGCTTGAATGGCAACCGCCTTATCTCTTAGAGCCGAGATAACAGGAACAACACCCAATAGTCCAAGCCATTGCTTGAAATCCACGATTTCTTTTTCAATCATCAGCATAATGACTTGAGCCGCTTTCTTACGCTCCTGAAGGTTTGCCTCAACAATTCCCTCTAGGTCATCGATATCATATAAAAAGACACTTTCAAGCTCAGCAATTTTCGGATCTAAGTCACGTGGAACGGCGATATCAACCATAAACAATGGCTTACCCTTCCGCTTTTTCTCGACTTTTTCCATCATTGTTTTGGTAATGACAAAGTCCTTTGCACCAGTAGAACTGATTAGGATATCTGCATCAATCAATGATTTTTGTAGTTCTTCCATTGTTTTTGCCTCGCCGGCAAATCGGTTTGCAAGAACTTTCGCTTTTTCATACGTACGATTAATCACGGTAACTTTTCTAACACCGTTACCATGTAGATTTTGAGCAGCCAGCTCGCCCATTTTGCCTGCACCAAAAATTAAAACATGCTTATTCTCAAGTGAACCGAAGATTTTCTTTGCTAGTTCCACTGCAGCATAGCTGACAGAGACCGCATTTGCGCCTATTTCCGTTTCGGCATGTCCACGCTTCGCTAAAGTAATCGCTTGTTTAAATAGTTGGTTAAAGACTGTGCCCGTTGTTCCTAGTTCTTGAGCTAACATAAAGCTCGTACGAACCTGCCCCAAAATTTGAGTTTCCCCTAATACCATGGAATGAAGACCGCATGCCACCTTAAATAAATGCTCAATGGCACCATCTTCCTCATAAACAAATAGGAAAGGTGAAAACTCAGATTGGTCAATTCCGAACCATTCAGATAAAAATTCTTTAATATAATAGCGGCCAGTATGCAACTGATCTACAACCGCATAGATTTCTGTACGATTGCAAGTGGATACGATTATATTTTCTAGGATGCTTTTTTTCGTGCTTAATTTTTGTATCGCATCCCCTAGGT
The DNA here is from genome assembly GCF_023715415.1 of Neobacillus niacini. GTDB lineage: Bacteria > Bacillota > Bacilli > Bacillales > Cytobacillaceae > Neobacillus > Neobacillus niacini_C. The sequence continues at coordinate 229,642 of NZ_JAMBOB010000005.1, read as the reverse complement.
CGGATTCATTAAATGTCAACCGCTCACGGATTTCCACAGGGGCAGTTTTATAGTTTAAACCTATCACTACAATATGCATTTTGTTACAACACCCCCAATAAGTAATACAAGAACTACTTTTACATTATTAACTAGTCTGATTATAACACGGGTTTTTTCACTATTTCCCCGAAAAATGTGAACAGAAAACGAAACATATGTTACTATAAAAAGCGGAGGCGCCTTGTCCAGAGGCGACAGGCATAAGACGAGCTGGCGTGAAGGTTGCTCTTTAACCTTCTCGACAGATTGGCTTATGACCCCGAGCCTCTAGGCGCTGCAGCTAGCCTAATATATAGGAAAAAAGTTTAAGTAATAAATAAATATATCATCCTTATGTACAGTACCAAAAAAATGAAAGTTATTCAAGTATACCTTACTGGAAGTGGTGTTAAAATGAAGAATCAGCGCATTTTCCCTGGAATTATTCTTATAGGCTTTGGGGCCTATCTTTTCTTACAACAGTCTGGATTTACGGCTCTACAGACATTGTATTCATGGCCAACGCTTCTTATTATAGTTGGCGTCGCTTTTTTAGGACAGGGATATTCTGCAAAGGACCATGAAGCTATTCTGCCAGGAGTCATCCTTGCTGGGTTCGGTCTTCATTATCATTTTGCCGGCAAGATTGTATTCTGGCCCAACAACACGATTGGTATGCTTGTATTGTTTATATCCATTGGCTTCTTTCTTCGTTTTCAAAAGACAAATAATGGTTTGTTTCAAGCCTTTCTCTTTTTAGTATTGGCATTATTGCTATTATTTTACGATAAAGTTTCAGAATATCTTGGATTTCTTCAAAATGGCCTAAGTATTGCGTGGAAGTTTTGGCCTGCAATCATTATTTTGATAGGGGTTTACTTTCTTTTTCGAAAGAAAAAATAAACGTCAGGCAGAGAGCCTGACGTTTTTTTCTTACATATAACTCTGTAAAATGGACCATGCCTTATCTTTGCCTTCACCGGTTTCCGATGAGAACAGAACGATATGGTCATTTTCATCTATATCGAGTGTTTCTTTTGTGACCTTTAAATATTTTTGCCATTTCCCTCTTGGGATTTTATCTGCCTTCGTCGCTATAACAACACAAGGAATATCATAATGCTTGAGGAAATCATACATCATCACATCATCCTGTGTTGGCGGATGCCGTAAGTCAACAATCAAAACTGCTGCTCTTAATTGCTCACGGGAGGTAAAATACGTTTCAATCATTTTCCCCCAGGCTGCCCGCTCCGATTTAGATACTTTGGCATATCCATAACCAGGAACATCGACAAAGTGAAGAATTTCGTTAATTAGATAAAAGTTTAGGGTTTGCGTTTTACCCGGCTTAGAAGAAATTCTCGCTAAGCCTTTTCTGTTAAGCATTTTATTGATAAAGGAAGACTTACCCACATTAGAGCGTCCTGCTAATGCAAATTCAGGTAAATCTGTTTCTGGGTACTGTGCTGGCCTTACGGCACTGATGACGATATCGGAACTAACTACTTTCATTTACAATCCACCTTCTACTAGTGCATGCCTTAGTACTTCATCGACATGCGAAACAAGCACAAACTCTATTTCATTTCTAACACTTTCTGGGATGTCATCTATATCTATTTCATTATCCTTCGGAAGAATGACCTTTGTTAACCCTGCTCTATGAGCACTGAGTGTTTTTTCTTTTAAGCCGCCAATTGGAAGTACACGTCCTCTTAGCGTAATTTCTCCTGTCATGCCCACTTCACGGCGAATTGCTCTGCCTGTAAGTGCCGAAACAAGAGCTGTCGCCATTGTAATCCCTGCAGACGGACCATCCTTCGGTACAGCACCTTCTGGGACATGAATGTGAACATCATATTTTTCATGGAAATCTTCTTCGATACCAAGCTCGCCCGCTTTAGAACGGATATAACTGAAAGCAGCCTGGGCGGATTCTTTCATAACGTCCCCTAGTTTTCCTGTCAAGACAAGTCTTCCTTTACCTGGAGATAAAGATACTTCGATTTGCAGTGTATCTCCACCAACGGTTGTATAGGCTAGACCAGTCGCAACCCCGATTTGATCCTCTGTCTCCGCTTGACCATAGCGGAATCTAGGTTTACCTAGGAACTCCTCGACATTCTTTTCCGTTACGATGACGCGCTTTTTCTCACCTGATACCACGATTTTGGCTGTTTTCCGACAGATAGTGGCCATTTGTCGTTCAAGACTCCGGACCCCTGCTTCACGGGTATAATACCTGACTGCCTTAAGAATCGCATCATCGCGGACTTGAAGGATGCCTTTTGTAAGTCCATTTTCTTTAATTTGCTTTGGCAGCAAATGATCTCTTGTGATATGAACTTTTTCGATTTCCGTATAACCAGCAATCGTGATAATTTCCATTCTGTCTAGTAGCGGTCCTGGAATTGTTGACAGGTTATTAGCAGTTGCTATAAACATAACCTTGGAAAGGTCGTATGTCTCTTCGATATAATGATCGCTAAAATTATGGTTTTGTTCTGGATCCAACACCTCAAGCATTGCGGAAGATGGATCTCCCCGGAAGTCGCTCGACATCTTATCTATCTCATCTAATAAGAATACAGGATTAATGGTACCCGCTTTTTTCATACCTTGAATAATTCGACCAGGCATCGCACCTACATAGGTTCTTCGATGACCGCGAATTTCAGATTCATCACGCACTCCGCCAAGGGACACACGGACAAAATTACGATTTAATGAATTGGCAATGGAGCGTGCTAAGCTTGTTTTCCCTACTCCTGGAGGTCCAGCTAGACAAAGAATAGGTCCTTTTAAGGAATTCGTTAGTTTTTGAACGGATAAAAATTCCAAGACACGTTCCTTTACTTTTTCAAGTCCAAAATGGTCCTGATTGAGAATTTTTTCGGCACGAAGAATGTCAATATCATCATTTGTTTTCTTCGACCATGGAATCGTAATCAGCCATTCAATATAGTTTCGAATCACAGCACTTTCAGCTGAACTTGAAGGCACTTTCTCATAGCGGTCAAGCTCTTTCAATGCTGTCTTCTGTACATGTTCAGGCATGCCCGCTTTGTTTATTTTTTCCGTTAAATCGGCGATTTCGCCTGTCTTTCCTTCTTTATCGCCTAATTCCTTCTGGATAGCCTTCATTTGTTCACGCAGGTAATATTCCTTTTGCGTCCTTTCCATGGAACGTTTGACACGCTGCCCAATCTTCTTTTCAAGATTTAGGACTTCTTTTTCATTTTGAATCGTATCGATAACCATATTCATACGTGCTTTAATATCGATTGTTTCAAGTATTTCTTGTTTTTCCTTCAGCTTGATTGGTAAATGGGAAGAGATAATATCTGCCATTCTTCCTGGTTCTTCGATATCTACAACAGAAGCATAGGTTTCGGCTGAAATCTTTTTAGATAACTTTATGTATTGCTCGAAATACTCAAGCATTGTTCTCATTAATGCCTGATCTTCAACATCCTTCGTTGTAGACTCCTCATATGTCACAATGCTGACAGCATAATATTCTTCCTCATCATGAAAGGATTCTATTCTTGCTCTGTTAAGCCCCTCAACCAATACCCTGATAGTGCCATTCGGAAGCTTTAGCATTTGTTTAACCTTCGTTAAGGTCCCAATTTGGTATAAATCCTCTTCAGAGGGATCGTCTATTGCTATATCCTTTTGTGTAGTTAAAAAAATCAAATGGTCATCTACCATCGCTTTTTCAAGAGCTTCAACCGATCTTTCACGTCCAACATCTAAATGAAGGACCATAGTCGGATATACAAGCAACCCTCGAAGCGGCAGGAGGGGGACGATCAATTCTCTATCTTTCGCCATTAAATTGCACCTCCACATGCATAAATCAATCTTTCCCGCTAAAATAAGCAGAAATCGTCTTTGTACAATTCTATCTCATTTGCAAATATGTGTCTAATATTACGAAAGTCACAAATTAAGTTTGTCAATATATTATTAATTTTCCCCAATGAGGACGATTTCTTTCGTCCTTTGCTTATAAAAAACACTTCGGTTAGGACAACCGAAGTGTTATCTGTTAAATGGATTCTTTTTTAGAAAGTTCTATAGAAGCTGGAATAACCTCTTTATGTGCGAGATTGCTGACAAGTGCAATGTCAAACACTTCACTTAAATGGGTAACAGGCACAATTCTGATTCCCTTTATTTCATTTAAAATCGATTGCATATTTTCCTCTGGAATGATAACGGTTGTCGCTCCCGCTTTTTGTGCTGCCTTTACTTTAGGGTATACCCCGCCGATTGGCTTCACATTGCCATGAATGCTAATTTCTCCCGTCATCGCCACTTTGTTATCAATCGGGGTTTTGTAGATGGCAGAATAAATACCCGTTGCCATTGCTATACCCGCCGACGGTCCATCAATCGGTACCCCGCCTGGGAAATTAACATGAATATCAAAATCTCCTGCTGGAACACCCATTGACCTTAGAACGGTAATAACATTTTCAATCGATCCACGTGCCATACTTTTTCTACGGATGGATTTACCTTGTCCGCCAATACTTTCTTCATCAACGATTCCTGTAATGTTGATAGTTCCTTTATCCTTCGCTGGGATAACCGTTACCTCGATTTCAAGCAAGGCCCCTGTATTCGGACCATACACAGCTAATCCATTCACCAGACCAATCCTTGAATCGTCATTGATTTTTCTTTCCATTCTAGGTGACAGCTGACTGGAATGAGCAACCCATTCTAAATCTTCGTCTTTGATATATTCTCGCTCATCGGTAATTGCCAGCCCAGCAGAAATTTGAATCATATTTACGGCTTCCCGGCCATTTCTTGCATATGTAGATAATATCTCTAATCCATCTTCACTAATGTCCAGTTTCACTTTTTCAGCTGCTTTTTTTCCGACTTCAATGATTTCTTCCTGTGTTAAATCTCTAAAGAATACCTCCATACAGCGTGACCGAATGGCTGGCGGTATTTCACTTGGAGTCCTAGTTGTTGCACCAATCAAACGAAAGTCTGCCGGCAGTCCATTCTTAAAAATATCATGGATATGAGTCGGAATTTGTGTGTTTTCTTCGTGATAATAGGCACTTTCAAGGAAAACCTTCCGATCCTCTAGCACCTTCAATAACTTGTTCATTTGAATCGGATGCAGCTCACCAATCTCATCAATAAATAGTACACCACCATGGGCGTTTGTTACGGCACCTTGCTTTGGCTGAGGAATTCCTGCCTGTCCCATCGCACCTGCACCCTGATAAATCGGATCATGAACAGAGCCAATTAAGGGGTCGGCAATGCCTCTTTCATCAAATCGAGCTGTGGTTGCGTCCAATTCAATAAAAACAGAGGTTTGTTTAAAAGGTGATTTTTGAACTTTTTTTGCTTCCTCTAGAACTAATCGAGCGGCAGCAGTTTTCCCTACCCCTGGTGGTCCATATATAATAACATGCTGAGGATTTGGACCACATAAAGCTGCTTTTAATGACTTTATTCCATCTTCTTGTCCAACAATATCTTCAAAGCTTGTAGGGCGTACTTTTTCAGCTAATGGTTCTGTTAAAGAAATTGATCTCATTTTTCGAAGCTGTTCCATTTCCTTACGGGATTCCCGATCAATGGAAACCTTTTGTGTCCGTTGGTTTCTTAGCAAATTCCAGAAATACAGCCCAATAATGATTCCAAAAAACAGCTGTACAAATAAGGCAATCCCCGTCCAACTCATACTTTTCCCTCCTGCTACAAGAATACTCAATAGATATTAATAAGTATTTCCTGCATGTTGGTGGAATAAACCACAAATTGTAAGAAACTGTTTCCAGTGGAAGGTATAATTTTATAAAAAAAAGACTATGCAATAATTGCAGGTGGAAAATTCTAATTGTAAAATAAGGAAAAATTTATCTATTCTTTGTGAGAAAATTCTATATAATAGATTTATGCGGAGCACTCCCGTTTATCTGTGCTCCATTTCTATTAGAAAAAAGAAGCTGGGGGCGAAACATTCATGTCTAATGAAAATGAAGTTTTATTAGATAAAGGAAAACAAAATGAACCAAGAAAGATAAAAGTAGAAAGGAAAGAGGGAGAACCAACTCCAGCTTTCATAGGGGCTTCATGGGCAGCGCTATTAATAGGGGTTTCGGCGTATTTCATAGGCTTATTTAACGCAGCCATGCAATTGAACGAAAAAGGATATTACTTTGCAGTTTTAATATTTGGACTTTATGCTGCGGTATCTTTACAAAAAGCGGTTAGAGATAAAGATGAGGGAATACCGGTTACGAATATTTATTATGGTATAAGTTGGTTAGCACTGATTGTCTCTATTTCATTAATGGGCATCGGTTTATACAACGCCGGCAGTATAGATTTAAGCGAAAAAGGCTTTTATGGTATGTCATTTGTTCTTAGTTTATTTGCAGCGATAACGGTGCAAAAGAATATTCGAGATACACAGCGCGCAAGAGAAAGAAATTAAGTTTTTCCTTTAAAAGACGACAGTGAGATGTCGTTTTTTTATTGAATTAAAAGAGCACAACAAAAAAAAGCAGAGATAACTCAATTGTGAATTATCTCTGCAAAATTTTATAACCACGGTCTCATGTATTACTTTTGATTAAGCAGATTTCTCTTCTGCTACAACGGTTCCATCCTCTAGGACAAGCTTCGGAAGACTGTTGTCGATAACGGTTTCTTTGGTAATGATACATTTCTGGATATCATCACGAGAAGGTAAATCAAACATAACGTCCAGCATGATTCCTTCAATAATAGAACGTAATCCGCGGGCACCTGTTTTGCGTTCAATCGCTTTCTTCGCAATTTCGCTAAGTGCACCTTCCTCGAATTCCAATTCTACCTCATCGATTTCAAGCATTTTTTGATATTGCTTAACTAATGCATTCTTAGGCTTCGTTAAGATTTCAATTAATGCAGACTCATCTAACTGCTCAAGACTTGCAATAACAGGCAGACGACCGATGAATTCAGGAATTAACCCGAAGCGGAGTAAATCCTCAGGTAATACTTTAGAAAGAAGCTCTTTTTGCGTAATTTCCAGCTGCTTCATATCAGAACCAAAACCAATAACCTTTTGACCTAAGCGGCGCTTAATAATTGGTTCGATTCCATCAAATGCTCCACCGCAAATAAATAAGATATTGGTGGTATCGATTTGGATAAATTCTTGGTGTGGATGTTTACGTCCGCCTTGAGGTGGAACGCTCGCAACCGTACCTTCTAGAATTTTCAATAATGCTTGTTGTACACCTTCACCAGACACATCTCTTGTGATAGATGGATTTTCTGATTTACGGGCAATTTTATCAATTTCATCAATATAAATAATACCCTTTTCAGCTTTTTCCACATCGTAATCAGCAGCTTGAATCAATTTTAAAAGAATATTTTCAACGTCTTCCCCAACATAACCAGCTTCCGTTAAGGACGTTGCATCCGCAATTGCAAACGGCACATTCAGAATACGTGCTAATGTCTGTGCTAGTAACGTTTTACCACTACCCGTTGGTCCAATCATAGCGATATTACTCTTAGAGAGCTCAACATCATCAATCTTACTGTTAGAATTGATACGCTTGTAATGATTATATACCGCAACCGATAGCGATTTCTTTGCTTGATCTTGACCAATGACGTAATCATCAAGAATCTCACAAATTTCTTTTGGCTTAGGAACGTCTTTAAATTCTACTTCCTCTTCTGTTCCAAGCTCTTCTTCAACGATTTCTGTGCAAAGCTCAATACACTCGTCACATATATATACACCTGGTCCTGCGACCAATTTACGAACTTGGTCTTGTGTCTTTCCACAGAATGAACACTTTAATTGGCCTTTTTCATCATTAAATTTAAACAATTCTTTCACCCCTTGAGAACGTGTTATAACCCTATTTAAAGTTGCGTAACACAAACAAAAATCCGTTTTTTTCGAAACTATTCAGTGGTATGTATTGCATTGTAACACATGGACCTAACGGACAGGTAATAAAAAGCTTTTCAACTATGTTTTTACGGCAGCGCATTTTTGTTTGGACGCCCTTTAAATAATTCCTATGTACCCATTAAGCATAACCACTTTTTCTTAAATTAAATCTTCTATAAAGCCGGTTTTACTTAATTCGCTATGTAATTCTGTTTTTCCTGCAAGCATTTGTATGCTTGTTAAAAAGGTTTCCCTGTCCTTATTATAATATGTAATTGAAAAAATGTATAAAAACAGGCACGATAAAATCGTGCCATGTTTTAACAATCGTTATTATTTTTTATTTTCTATTAAGAATTCAACCGCTTTTTGCTTTTGAAGATCGCCTTTGATTCCTTCTAGGCCGCCAAGTGCTTGCTTAATGTTTTCAACTGTCATGTTGTACATGCCAGCCATTTTTTCAAGCTCAGCATTAACATCTTCGTCAGTAGCTTCAATGTTTTCTGCTTTTGCAATTGCTTCAAGAGTTAAAGCAACGCGAACACGGTTTACAGCTTCTTCATTCATTTGCGCGCGTAATGCATTCTCATCTTGACCTGAGAATTGGAAGTAAAGCTCAAGGTTCATCCCTTGCATTTGTAAACGTTGTTCAAATTCTTGAAGCATACGGTTTACTTCGTTTGTAACCATTACTTCTGGAATTTCAACTTGTGCATTTTCTGCAGCTTTTTCAACTACTGAATCACGTAGGTGGTGCTCAGCTTCGTGCTTCTTGCTATCTTCTAAACGAGTTCTGATTTTTTCTTTTAATGCGTCTAATGTTTCAACTTCATCATCCACATCTTTCGCAAACTCATCATCTAATGCAGGAAGTTCTTTTCCTTTAATTTCATGAATCGTTACTTTGAATACTGCTGGCTTACCTGCAAGTTCAGCTGCATGGTATTCTTCTGGGAAAGATACTTCTACATCTTTAGATTCGCCAGTAGCTAATCCTACTAACTGCTCTTCAAATCCTGGAATGAATGAGCCAGAACCTAATTCAAGTGAATGATTTTCAGCTTTTCCGCCTTCGAATGCTTCACCATCAACGAATCCTTCAAAGTCAAGAACAACAGTATCGCCAAGTTCAGCAGTACCTTCTTCTTTCACTACAAGCTCAGCTTGACGGTTTTGAAGAGTTTCTAATTCTTTTGCTACATCTTCGTCTGTTACAGTTGTGTCGAACTCTTCTACTTCTAGTCCTTTGTACTCGCCTAATGTTACTTCAGGCTTAACTTGTACAGTCGCTTTGAAGATAAGTTCTTTACCTTTTTCCATTTGTTCGATATCGATATCTGGACGGTCGATTGGGTCGATGCCTGCTTCGTCAATCGCATTACCGTATGCTTCTGGAAGAAGAATATCTAATGCATCTTGATAAAGTGATTCTACGCCAAAACGCTTTTCAAACATTTGACGAGGCATTTTTCCTTTACGGAAGCCAGGTACATTTACAGTCTTAACAACTTTATTAAAAGCTGCAGTTAAGCCTTCATTTACTTTTTCAGCACTTACTTCAACAGTAAGTACACCAGTGTTTCCTTCTAACTTTTCCCATTTTACTGTCATACTATTTTCCCTCCAACAATCTATTATCATTTCATTCGTAACGAAATTGACAGGATAATGAATTCATCCACTTTTTTTATGTAAAAGATAGTTTTTACACAATGCAACCCTTATATTATAACACAGGATTTTTTACTTTCAACAAAGTTACCTATATATTGGGATAAGAAATTTCTTCTAATTCTCTTATTTTTACAAGTGCCTGTTCTAGTTTTTCTTGCGAAATCTCGTATTCATTTGCTATATCTCTTAAATCAGTTTCCATTCCGAGATAATCAAGCACCAGTAAGTGAAAAGCACCTGCCCAGGCTTCCGTCTCTTCAGGTGTGAACTCAAATGGATAGCTGATGAAAAAAATCCGTTCTACCATTCCTTTGATATTTTCAAAAAGATAGGGGTCACTATGTTCCAATCTTTTTTCTAGTAAATATTCTATTTCTTTCATTCTTGGCTGTAATTGGATATCTGGAAGTTCAGTAGGTATAATACTTTGATCCTCACTAAACTTTTTAACCACAATTTCTTTATCATATTCCTGTTCTTTTAATAGGGATAGGAGCATGGTTTTTAGAAAGGGGTGGCCAGCATCTGAGTTTAGATATTCTTTGATTTCGTCCATGTAGGGACGGATATTCTTTTCTGCCAAATTGGAAATCGCAAGCATTTGCTCATTTAGATTTTTTAAGGATGAAAGATTAATTTCCTTTGGATGGTTATCTTCTTCTATTATTTCTTCTATTGGCTCCTGCTGATTGTCGTTATCTGCCATCCGTCTGCTGAATTGGAGGATGGTCAGGAAATGATCATGTCTTTCTGGTGGTATCTCCTTTTCTTCAAATAGTGCTTCAATCGTCAAGACAATCTCCTGGTATTCATGCAGCTGTATTAAAATGGTCAGGTACAAATCAACCATATGAAAATAGTCGCCAATACCTTTTAGCAGCATTTCGTTTGCTAGTTCTCTGGCTTTTATATAGGCACCTGCTTCAAAGTATGCAAGCACGAGACCGATTAAAATATCACTATTTTCAGAGTCATGCTCCTTTGCCTCTTCCAGCAGGGTGATGGCTTCTTGATACCTTTTATTTTGCAGGCTCTCAAGACCCTTATCCGTCAATCTCTTTTCGAATCCGGGAAGGAATATAATATTGTCTTTCCGTTTCGCTCGTTCCCGTTTTTTCATATGTATACCGCCCTCTACTTCTACTATATGGAAATTAGTTTAGCATGAAATTTGGTAAAAACAAAAAAACTCACCTTCTGAAGGTGAGTAGTAAGTTTGGTATGTAGTTAAATGGCGTCCCAGGAGAGATTCGAACTCCCGACCGTACGCTTAGAAGGCGTATGCTCTATCCGGCTGAGCTACTGGGACGTATTTGTATTTCAAAGACAAGATTTATTATATAATCCATATAATCAAAAGTCAACACTATTTAATAACTTTTTTCATAAAAATAAAATGGGGAAGAAATAATCTTCCCTCATTTTTTCGGCAAGGCAAATTCAAAGGCTAAATCTTTAAGTTCCTGTCCACTAATGTCATATACGGACATTTTAATCGACTCATCCAGTAACTCTAGAATCACATACGTTTTCTCCATACGTTCCCGGGGCAAGCGTATGCTTCCAGGGTTCAAGAACAACGTATCTCCAATAACTTCTGCTCCCAATACATGAGAGTGCCCAAAACAGGCGATATCTGCATCAACTTCTGCTGCCTTATATTTTAAGTTCATTAATGAAGACTTTACTGAATACTTGTGACCATGTGTAACCAAGAACTTTCGACCAGCAATCTCGGTTGTTGTTTCTAATGGATATCCGCCCCCAAAGTCGCAATTCCCCTTCACGGTCAAATAACCACTTATCGATTTATCGTCAGCCAACAACTCAGAGTCTCCACAATGGATCATTAAATCGACTTCGTGCAAATGCCGCTCCCTTACTACCTCGAGCTCTCTCGTTAAACCATGGCTATCACTAACAACTAGAACCTTGCTCATGATTAATCCGCTCTCTTTACGATAGAATCTAAGATACCGTCCAGCTTATTCAATGCATTTGCCCGATGACTTATTTTATTTTTTTCATTGGAAGATAGTTCTGCCATGGTGCAGCCTTTTCCCGGCACATAAAAGACGGGATCATACCCAAATCCATATGTTCCCCTTTGCTCTTCCAGAATTCGTCCTTCACAAGTCCCAGACACAGTAATTGTCTCTTTGCCTGGCACTGCTACCGCAAGGGCACAATAAAATCGAGCAGTCCGATTTTCATCAGAGACTCCCTGTAATTCATCAAGAACCTTTTCAAGATTTTTCTGATCATCTTTTGGCTCTTCCCCTGCATAACGTGCTGAATAAATACCTGGTCTGCCATCTAATGCATCCACAATTAAGCCAGAATCATCGCCAATCACCATTATATTTAATTGTTTCGAAACAGATTCTGCTTTTAATATTGCATTCTCTTCAAAAGTGGAGCCTGTTTCTTCGACATCCTCGATTTCCGGAAAATCAATCAGGGTCTTGACTACAATCCCTCTTGGAGTAAAAATATGTTCAAATTCTTTCGCCTTACCTGTATTTTTGGTAGCAATAATAACTTCCTTCATACTCCATATCCCCTTATTTTTTCCGTCTTGCTTCAATCTTCGCCGTAATTTCTTCCCCTAATGCTGCCTTTTGATGTTCAAACAGTTCAAGCAGCCCTTCTTGAGCGACACCTAACATATCTTGAAGCTGTTGATAAGAGAAGGTGGATTCTTCGCCAGTTCCCTGTAATTCCACGAATTCTCCATTTCCCGTCATTACGATATTCATATCTACTTGTGCTTTGGAATCTTCAGCATAATTCAAATCAAGAACCGTTTCCTTATTTTTTAATACTCCGACACTCGTTGCTGCTAGGTAATCTGTAATCGGGAAATTCATTTTCTTTTTTTCTCCAAGTCGATGAAGGGCAATGGCCATTGCGACAAATGCTCCGGTAATGGAAGCGGTCCTTGTACCGCCATCAGCTTGAATAACATCGCAATCAATCCATACTGTTCTTTCCCCTAATGAAGATAAATCGACGATTGCTCTTAGGGCACGTCCAATTAAACGCTGGATTTCCATTGTTCTTCCGGTAACTTTCCCTTTTGAAGACTCACGAATATTTCTTGTTTCTGTTGCCCGTGGCAGCATGGAATATTCGGCCGTAATCCAGCCTTTGCCTTCACCGCGCATAAAAGGCGGAACTCTCTCCTCGATGCTGGCTGTGCAAATTACCTTCGTATTTCCAACAGAAATAAGGACAGAGCCTTCTGGATGCATTAAATAATTTGTTTCAATATGTATTGGTCTTAATTGAAATGACTCCCTGCCATCAACCCGCATATTATTTCCTCCTTGTTGTGAATTCCCACATGTTTTACTTACACAAATAAAGAAGAGGCGGCCTTAAGGCAACCTCCCTGATTGTCACTATATAGTATATCAAAAATACATTTTTAAAAACTACCTGTATTGACTTTTTCTGGGCGAGTTACTGGCTCAGATAATTTATCACCTTTATCATTTACCAAATCAGCCTTGCCATCTACAGTAACCGCAACACTTTCAATGCCTTTTTGCTCAGTCAACGAAAGGACAAGTGCGTTAAGTAAATGCTGAGAAACAATTTTTTCTTCAAAGCTTCCGTAGATGGATTTATTAAAGTTCAAAGTAACTTTTCCATCTTCAATTTTTGGTGCCTCTAGAAGCTCCACGTCAGGCATAAACTCTGAAGCAAGATTAGACTTTGAATTTGGACCTTTGACCAATTCATTAACGACCGCAACAATATTATTTTTCTCACTTGTATTTACCCTCTTCGTGACAGGTACATAGTAGTACGAATCTTCTTCACCGCCGATATAATAGACGGTTACTGGCTTTGTGTTCGTGATATCAATGACGCCAGCGGTATCAATGTTAATTCCAGTTGCCCTTGATAGATTTTCACTAATCGGCGTGCCATTAACAGGCATTTCCGTTAAGTCATGTCCATTCATTTGAAGCTTCACTTTCTCAATTGTGTCAAATTGTGTAAGTGTCCATGTGATAGATTCAAGGATTTTTCTTTCATCCTCTGGCTGGTAGTTTTTAAACTCCTTCGAGAAGTCGACTACCGCTACACCATCTTTAATGTTTACAGAAATTTGAGTTTCTTCTGGTAAGACAGCACGGAAATCATTTGGAAGCATGTCGGTAACTGGTCCATTCGCAACTAAATGTTCTAAGGCTTGCTTTGCAACCGAGGTTGTTTTCGGAAGTGTTAATGTTTGCGGCACCACTAACCCATCTTTATTGATTAAGTATAACTCTGTCTTCACTGTGCCTTCGACTTCTTCATTCTGGCCGGTGGTTTCCTTAGTTGGGTTCGTATCCGTTACTGTAACCTGTTTTGGCGGATCAACTTTTTTCTGGACTTCTTTCCCAAACAAACCGCACCCCGATAATAGAAGTGTTGAAGCGAATACGGCTGTAACAAGGGGTTTGACTTTATTTTTTGACATATTTTTTCCCTCCTAAGACAGTTTGTACTATCATGTATACGAGCCTATTAAACTAATTAGACCGTCTTTGGAAAAGAAAATTAGGACATTCTTTGATTTTTTTCAAAAAAAATCAAGCTCCTGTAATGGGAGCTTAATTATAGTTTAATCTTTTTAACATTATTGATGGGTTCACCCAGCCACTGAGAAGCAATTTTTGAAAAAATATACTTCGAACCTGTTGTGTAAAATTCATGTTCAGTTATTTCCTCATCTGTTTCGAGGATTCCGTTATATTGAAGAATGGCACTAATCTCCCTTGCTGTTTCATCACCAGAACTAATGATATTTACAGTTTCGCCCATCACTTTTTGAATAAGTGGTTCGAGTAAGGGGTAATGAGTGCAGCCAAGGATTAGTGTATCTAAATTTTGATTTTGCAGCGGCTTTAGCGCTTCGACGACAATTCTCTCTGCAATTTCTCCGTCATATTCTCCGCTCTCAACTAGCGGAACGAATTTCGGGCAAGCTTGTCCTGTTACATATAATCGGCTGTTTAGTGCTTTTAATGCTTTTTCATAAGCACCGCTTTTGATGGTACCTTCTGTCCCAATAATCCCTACTCGGTAATTCTTTGTGGTTTTGATTGCAGCTCGTGCTCCCGGATAGATAACTCCAAGTACCGGAATCCTTAGCTCATTTCTTATGTCATCTAGGACTGCCGCCGTTGCCGTGTTGCAGGCAATGACGAGCATCTTAATATTTTTTTCTAACAAGAATGTAGTCAGTTCCCAGGTGAATTTTTTAACTTCCTTAAGAGGTCTTGGGCCGTATGGGCACCTGGCCGTATCTCCCAAATAAATAATTTTTTCATTCGGAAGCTGTCTCATGATCTCTTTCGCAACCGTTAAACCGCCAACTCCGGAATCTATGACACCAATTGGTTGTTTCAAAATTCTCGCCTCTTTTTTAACGCATATCTTGATGCAGTTTCATTAAATGTGTTTGAAATTGTTGAATTTCTTCTAAGGAGAAATTCGTTAAAACTTCTTCTAAGTAAACTTGTCGTTTCTTAATTACTTCATCAATAATTCTTTCGCCTTCTTCAAGCAGGTGAATTCGGACAACACGACGATCCTTAGGATCCTTTACCCGGACAACTAGTTGACTTTTTTCCATCCGATCAACAAGGTCTGTAGTCGTACTGAAGGCCAAATACATTTTGGTAGACAACTCTCCAATGGTCATGTCACCATCTTCAAAAAGCCATTGCAATGCAATAAATTGGGGCGGAGTTATTTTATAATGAGTAAGCATTTCTCTGCCCTTTTGCTTAATAATTCCTGAAATATAACGCATGTCCTTTTCTATTCTAGCGACAATTTCACCGCTAATCATTTGTGATTTTTCGACAGTCATTCTATAACACTCCTATATGAGGCGTCCCTTTGCCATGTTTTCGCAGACTCTTCCATTTTACAATCTTGCTCTTATTTTCTACTTTTTTCGCTAAAATTACAAGCAAGAATCTATCTCTTCACAAAATACATGTTGATTCTATGTATAATTCCTCATAAAAACATGAACCGGCCTCCCGTAGGATGCCGGTCATGATTAAAGTTCTAGCTCTCCCATACGAAGGAGCTCTACAACTGCTTGTGAACGCCCCTTAACACCAAGCTTTTGCATAGCATTCGCCACGTGTTATGAATCACCTATAATTGACTACAATTTCCCAAGAGGAGTATATATATCCACATTTCCATCTTGATGAACATCGATTCGGTCAATCAGCTGCTTTAAAATAAACTGCAATTCTGCTACATCAGAAACATTCAATTTCTGCAATTCCTCTAATGCCTTTTTGATTTCTTCCCTTGTTTTTTCTTTGTCTTGTTCAGGAAGTTTTTTCGGTGAAATGGCTTTTAACTTTTTTTCAAATTCCTCAATTTCTTTTTCATACTTTTCTTTTTCAAATTGATATTGCCCCTCGTCGATTTCTCCCAGTTTTTTATCCTTTCGAAGATCCGCAAGAAGGTATCTGGTTTGATTAATTAGTTCTTTGTATTTCTTCAAATCTTTTTCACTGTTATCTTCTATATTATATGTTGGAATTTCTACCTTTTGAGAAATATCTTCCACTTGAATGGCATCTTTTAAAAAAAGAGTTAATTCATTGATGAGTGCGTCACGAAATTTATCGTATTGTATCCATAATCCATTCTCGCAACCTGCTGGACCCATTCTACTCCGTCTTGAGCACATTAAATATCGGTACTCTTGCCCTTTTTTTCCCACTTTCCCACTTTTCTTGTTTGTATAACTGCTTCCACAATGAGCACATTGCACAATACCTGCAAAAGCATTCGCTTTAATGTTCCTTACTCCACCACGCTTCCCGCCTCCTCGCTTAAGCCTCATCTCTTGGGATTTTTTGAATGTTTCATCATCAATAATAGGTTCCCATGCTTTCCCTTCAGAACTATTCCATAATTCCTGTTCTACTTGAACTAGTTTCATTCGCCTGTTCTGCATATCATCGATATTGTCATAGTGTTTTTTTGTCGTATATTTTCCAAATACATTTTTTCCAGTATAGACTGGGTTCTGTAAAATCCGCTGAACGGATGTAACACCCCACGGACCCTTTTTCCTAGGTGAGGGTATTTCCATCGCATTTAATTCATTGACAATTTGTTTTTCTCCCATACCTTGATAACAATACCACTCAAAGATTTGCTGAACGATACTGGCATTTTTCTCATCCATTTTAAGTAATTTTCGTTTTTTATTATCCTCTTCTATTGTCACTTTTTTATAGCCGAATGGAGGAAATGAACCCGTAAAATTTCCTGACATAGCAGATTGTCTTATTCCGCGCCTTGAAGAAAGGGATATTTGTTCTGACAGCTTTTGATTGACAGCAGAGATGATGGTGAAAAGCATTTCATCGTCTTTTTCCTTTGAATCATATGTGTCATCAATACTGATTAATCTTATTCCTAATGCATTTACCAATTTTCTTTTTAAAATAATGGCATCTAACGAATCCCTTGAGAAACGGGATAGTGAGGCAAAAATAACCGTACTAAAAAGTCCTTTTTGGGCATCCGCCAATAATTCTTTTATATCATCACGTTGCACGATGCTGGTTCCAGTGGATTTATCTTCGTAGATAAATGGCGCTTCCAATCCTTCCACCTTTGCTTTTTCCAGACAGTATGCCTTTTGGTGTTCAGGACTGTCCTTTTGTGAATCCTTCAGTGTAGAAACACGAACATATATGGCAGCAAGATTATTTTCCATTGCAATACCTCCAATACAAAAAAATACCTCTTAGTTTCACTAAGAGGTATGTTCTTTCAATCTATTATAATACTTTTTTTCATTTTCGGCTAAGACTCTTTTTATGGTTGAATCCACCAATGACTGGATGATTTCCTCGGCTGTTTTTCCATCCTTGCTGTGGGAATGGTGAAAACGAAATCTTAATTTGACTTTTTCTTTTTTGTCCTCCATTCTAATCATCTCCCCCACTATCCCTATTCTAATCTTATGTATATGGTGATTTGTCTCATTCCATGAACAAAAAACGTTTTTTGATTTACATTTTTTAATGTGTAAGTAGTATACAGACGAAAATAGCCAATATCTAGAGGGGACGAAAAATTTTTTAAAAAAATTTGGATTCATGAAATTTTGAATATTTTATTTGAGAACAGTTTAAGTGTTCTTTGTTCATGGTATAATAATGGAGAGGGGATGATGAAATTGAAACTGGGACCATTTATCAAAAAGGAACGGCTAAACAAAGGGCTTAAAGTAAGAGGGCTGTCAAGGACATCTGGGGTGACGCTCAGTTATCTTTCGAATCTGGAAAATGAAAAAATCGACAATCCGAATCCGTCCATTGTGGCTGATTTGTTTTCAGCCCTTGAAATCCCCTTATCGAGAATGGCTGATTTCGGGCTGATTGAAAGTCCTGAAATGGGGATCAATTTGCAGAATAATTACAACACGGAAAAAAGAAATGAATATATAGAAGAAATCCGACTTTTACTGGAGGGAATGGAACTATCCGAAGTGGAGAGTCTTTCCCTTTTATTGAAAGGAAATTTTTCAATTATCAAAATACTGTCTGTCATGAAGGAGAACTTTCATCGGAAACAGGCATTGAGTAACCTTGAGACGTTCCTCGAATTTGCTGAATTCAAGAAAGAGAAGGAAAAGAAAAAAGCCCTCCATCCAACTGAAAAAAAAAATAAGGGACATATCGATGGAAATATCCGTTTTCTGGAATAAAACAGGACATCCATCATATATAAATAAAAGAAAGATTTAGTTTTTGGAGTTTGATAACCTTCTTTCTAAAACACCTTTCTTTTTCCTGGGTACTCAAGTCTTGAGTGCCCTTTTGATTAGGAGTGATAATGATAACGGTTCGAGAATTGCTGGAAGATACGCTGAATTTGCTTTGTTTGAAATACAAAAGCGACATATCGCTGGGGTGGGACAGCACATTTGTCCATTTTCATCTCAGAAAATTTGGGACAGTGGTAAAAGTGCATAAAGTGGAATTAAGACAATATAAAAATCCTGAGCAATTAGTGAATGACATGAAAGAGTATATTGAACCACTAACACACCCACCAATTACAGATTTTAATGATTTACGCCTTTAAAGGACGGGTACCCCGTCTTTTTTATTTGATATGGATTAACTGGAAACGAAGTGACATATTTTATTAGATTAAAGGAATACTACAAATAGGTGATAATTATATTTAAAACAAAAGGAAAATGGGCACCCCACTACGTCATGCATAAATGGACATTGCTTAAACAAATTATTGAAACTAAATACAATGGAAAAGTAAAAATTGTCAATAAGTTTGAAATTGTGGTTTTGATTAACGAAAGAGTTCTAGGAATCAAATGCAATTCATTTGACGGGGAATTATATATTCTTCAAAAGAAAGAAGGGCAAGTTTCTATGGTTGAATTTTTCACCTCCTTCTCGAATCTTGAAAATTATTTATTTACAAAACAAACCACATAAAAATATTTTTTGGGGATAACCCTTTCATAAAAAAATTCCTCCACTCATAGAGTAAGGTAGGAGGTATTTTATATTATGAATTTACGAATAAGAGATGTGTATTCTAATCGAAGGGTCTTTAGATTGGATGATCAGGAATTTTTAGATATTCATATCGAGGCATTGTCTGAAGTCACAAAAAGTTTGGATAGAAATATGAGGCAGCTAAAAACCATCTCACAAAATTTAGAAGTATTATTAAGAGACGGGACTTGAGTCCCGTCTCTTTTTCTCTATTCCTTAAAGTCTTTTCATTTCTTATGAATAAAAGTATTCCTTGTTACTTTTTGATGTCTTTTTCCTGCTGTATTTAGTTCTTGTCATATAACCAGATTTCAACAACTTATGGAGTTCATCTGTTGGTCTCCCCTTAATAATGCCAAGAACATCCTCTTTGGTAATGACTTTCCCATTCATCTTTATTCCCCGCTGTTCGAAAACACGGGCAATTTCAGAGCCGCTGTTAGTATAGGCATACTCTCTGATAATCTGTTTTTCAATCGTGCTTGCATTATAATTTTCAACAAGATCGATGTAAGCCTTGAGTCGTTCTACTTCTTTTTTTGCCCTCTTATAAGTAATTAATTGTGCCATTAAGCACCTCCTATTCGAATGATTCGACAAGAAGAGTATTACACCTGTTGACAATTAAGTGAACAATATTATTTGGCAACAACAAAACGCCTCGTTGTAATAGCAAAAAATGAAATGAATTATTTTTTAATTTCTTCAAGAACCTAATTCGATTATCGTCTAACAATTTCGATTCCGTGAATCATTGGATAGAGTTTATATAGTGATAGCTTTGTCTAACGGAGCGAAAGAAAAGAAGAAAAATGCTGTTAAAACGAAATTGTAATAGAAAATATGATACTATTAGGTTAAATGGGAATATTTTTCATATGGTAGATAGAAAGTGAGAGGATAAGAATGGAAAAAAATCAGCAGCTAACGGAATATGGAAAGAAATTGATGGAACTAAGAAATGGTTTGACTGACAATGTGAAGAAAATGATGGATTCAGATGTAGAATTTGCTGAAACGCTTGAGGAATTCGCTATCAAATTAACGGTTGGAAATCAGGAACACACTTTGCATTTTAATGCTGACCTGTATACTGACCTTTTGGAATTGATTGACAGTCAAATAAAGGAATATGGCAGTAACGAATAAATTTAATAAAAAAAGAGGTTTACTCATCTTTGGAGTAAACCTCTTTCATATTTCCTTTGACCTCATTGATTTTTCTTCCGAAATCATAGGGTTGACTGTAATATTGCCGATTACATTCCGCGCATTCCAAATCGCACAATCGGTCATAAAGTAACTTTTCTTGTTTTGATAAATGTTCTGGTGGCTCTTCAATCCGAATGACTAATAACGGGGCCCCGCATTCACATTTCATGAAAAAACTCCTATACGAACAATTTCATTTGAGTTTCTTTTTTGTTGTTCTCTTTTATATACTGCATTGCCCATTCTGCAATTGGCTTGGCAACGGCACGAGCCAAGAAAACAGGTACAGCATTTCCAATTTGTTTGTATTGCTTGTCCAAACGGTTATTCGCAGATACTTTCATATTCCCGCCATCACTGAATTCATACCAATCTGGGAACGTCTGAATTCTCTTTATTTCTGAAACCGATAATCGTCTGTTGTTTTCCTCTCCATCTGTAAACACCCATAAGTTCTTATGAACTTTTTCCATTGGAGCACCGCCTGGATGAATTGGTGCTTGACGACCACTTGCCTGAATGGTAAAACTTTGTTCATTCCAATTCTTTTTACGGTTACGGCTCAAGAAAATGGTTGAATAACTTCCTGTAAAATAAGGACCAGGATCATCTTGCAAATCACCAATCGCTTCTTCTAAAGTTACAAATGGAAGTAACCCTTCTTCAGTTCCATGTGTTGCTTCAGGGTATTCGTATTCAAAATCTAAATCATTTCTTACCCCAACTAAAATAACACGTTCTCTGAGCTGCGCTACGCCGTGATCGCGAGAATTTAGGAGTTTTGCCTGAACACGGTATCCAGCAGAAGCAAAGTCTTCTACAATCTGTCTGAACACTTCTCCACCGCCAAGCGTCATCATGCCTTTTACATTCTCCGCGACAAAGATCTCTGGTTGGACTTGCATCAAACATCGAATGAAGTGAATGTATAGAAAGTTTCTTTCATCATCAACGAGTCTTGGTCCTGCTTCCGAGAATCCAGGACAAGGAAATCCACCCACAACAATATTCGCATTCGGAAACTCTTTTACTTTACGAATATCTTTTTGATGGATATACACGTGGTTTGGCATATTGTTTTTATACGTTTCTAATGCTTCTTTAAATAGGTCATTCGAATAAACGGTATGGAATATACTTTCATGCCTAACAGCATTAAATTCTTCTTTGTCTTTGAATGCCTGTAATGCTCTTTCACTTCCAATCGTTGCTTCAAGTCCAGCAAGTTCAAATCCTAAATCTAGTCCACCTGCTCCGCAAAATAATGAAAGAACATTAAATTTATTGGTATTGTATTGGATTTCATCATCAGAAAAATCGCTTTCATCACTGATGTATGCTTCCATCTCTTCGTTGATTCTTTCCAATAATAATTCTTTTACTTCCTCTTTTTGATATGTAGGAGCAGGTTTAAATTTTCCTCTTCCTCTTTCGTTCAGCTTAATTGCCATTTGGAATTCGTTGCCCCTTTCGACAAAGTTCTCATCCTCTAATTTTAAAGGAACCCCGTCACAAAGACAACCGTCAAAATTTCCTATTGTTTTTTTTTATATACCTTCGAAGGGTCTGAAACATCCTCTTCTGGCACCATTTCTTCTGGGTGGAATTTCCCTAGTTCCTCCAACGCCTTAAGTAAACTTGGTACCGCTTCTTTCCCTGTGAAGGCTAATGGATCATGATACATAAAATGAGGCGTAATTTTTCCATTCTGGACTTCCCAATTTACCCGAACAGCGAGTGACCTTGCTCCGTCGCATTTTGCAGTATCAGTTCTATAATTATTGGCAGTAAAAACTAAATAAGCATCTCCCAAATGTGCATCATCGATTAATTCCATTTGAGACAATACATCTTGAGTCGTATGTATATCATCAAGTTCCGTTTCAATTATATACTCTGCTATCCCTGAATCTGGGATGATACCACCATTTACAATGGCATCTCGTTTATCAGGTGGAAGATTGATTCCTTTATATAATAAGTCTTTTATTTCTTGTTCGGTTAAATCCATCTTTGCAGAGAGTGTTCGTTCTTTGTTTGTAATTTCCGCTTTCCAACCAAGTGTAATCGAATTTTTCAATGTAGGATATTTTGCTTCTGGATAAATTAAATAGAAATTGGAGAAACTATTTGCTATTTTTTCAGAAGCATTTTGGATAATTTCCTCCCAGTCATCACCCAATATATCTTTCATGCGAACAGCCGTGATTTTATTTTCAATAAATTCAAAGTCTCTCTTTTTCACAGAGAGTTTTAATTCGATGGTATCATTTCCGCCAATTTCTTCGCCTTTAATATACACATCTGTTTTAGGTTCACCAGAGCCACCTTGCTTTTGCGGTTTATCAATCTTCACTACTTTGTAGCGTTTTCCCTGAAAATTGAATTCTCCTTCACTAAGAAAAATATCAATTACTTTTCTTTCCAATGCACCATATTTTCTTTGTACCAATACATCCACCTACCAAAATTATTTGATAGGTTAATAGATTCGAGCTACTAGTATAATTTTCCTGCCATTATAGTAAAATAGTTCTAAATAAAAAAAGGAAGAAAATCAACCCATTAAAGGTTGAAATCTTCCTCTTCCTCCACAATATCCAGTTCATAAAATACCTGACTCACGTAATAATCAAAAATCTCGCTTAAAAAGCGAAAATGATTAGCACCTTCCAATCTTTTATGAGGAAGTGTTATTTCAACCCCATATTCTTCTTCGCAGAAATCATTTAGTTCCCTGAACACATTCTCCAAAAGCAATTGTTCTTCTTTTTTCGTATAGATATTAGGAAAGCATTCATCTGTTCTCGCATAAAAGAGTATGATATAGGGCTGAACCATTTCAACTGCATATTTGTGGAGAGATTCCTTAAATTGATGAAAAATCTCTTGTCTTATTTTAGCTGCTCTCATTTAACCTCCTACCTAATACTTATGAAAATGGGAGCTGGGCTATTCAAAATCAGAATATTTTCCACAAAACAAAAAATATATTAAATGTATAGAGGATTCCATGAACAGTTCGCTTTTAAGAATTTCAATATATATACCTTTTGGAATGTCTTTTTTAATATGTATCTTACTTTACCAATCATATATTTTTTAAATAAAATAAATATAAAGTAAAATAAAGAAAATATGTACTCGTATATTATTACGTCCATTAATGGATAGATTTATTTAATTTTACATATAATGCGCTTTCTTTATGTTACTTGGTAACTAAAATAATAGGTTCTTTGACACAAAAGAAAAAATTCAAATGCTTTAAGAAACGCTAGGCGCGTTTCGTGGAAAAGAGCATCATTAACAGATGGTTGACTTTTCATTCTTTAGTACAGACCAAAGAGTATAGCCCCAAACGCATTTAAGAATGGTTTTTTCAAAACTGCGGGTCGCTTGCCCCCGCATCGGAATCTTGATTATAACGATCATACTTTTGTTGAACAACAAAAAAAGGTTCAAAGAGTTATTCCTCATAAATTGGTAATTTTACCAAATCTAAAGCATTATGGGATAGACTCTATCCTTAATGACTAAAAACAACACAAAATAAGCCATATTTTGATGGATGATTTTTTCAAAATAAATGTATAATGCAAAAACATTATAAAAATTAATCATTTCTGTGGCAATAATTAAATCAATACAAAACAACAAAATGTAATTTAAAAGCACTAGCGCACTTTTCTTACGAAAAGTTTGCTGCAACCGAAACGGAATAGCGTATTTCGATTGCTTTGTAGGATTATTTTATTTAATAATTTAGAAATGATGAATAAATTCTGTTTTAAAATTTCAATAAAATGATTGATTTGTGGGTTTTATGTTTCAGGAAAAAATAATTGATTATTTGGTTTATAAATTTCCAAATCTAAATGCTCTTAATGTTTTTAAAATGGCGTACTCCGCCATTTTAAAAACCGCCAAAGTGTAACGTAGGCGTAAAAAGATCAGTATGAATTTGTAAATTAACTATTAACATCTGCAAGAGTTAAAGAAAGGAGACAAGTTTAAGGTAATAAAAAAATAGTTATCAACAATTGATACATAAGGTTTTACAGGTTTTTTTTGAAAAAAGGGAAAAGTTCCAAGTGGTAATGTAACCTCAATATTTTGCACTTTTGAACTTTTCCAAAGGGTAATGTAAACTACATAATTTGCATTTTTGAATTTTTCCAAGTGGTAATGTAAACTCGATACTTTGTATTTCATGTGGTAATGTAACCCCTATACTTTGCACACTAAAAATGAAGTAAAAATATAAAAAACAGGAATTTTTTATTCCTGTTTTTCGTTTGAAGCAGATTTATTTTCATTAAAATCACTTAATACATATTCAGTATAATTGTCTTTTCCATCACCTTGTGCGCTAAATAATAAATGTGGATGTATTCTGACAGTTGTGATACCTGAAGATTTATAATACATTAACGCACCTGCTTCTTGCAATGTATCCAAATGTTCAAAAACCAAATCCTTCTCCATTTTAGCCAAATTGCATTCTTTTGATTGGTCTTCTTCATCGTTTTCTTTTGTGGTTCTTGAAGCCATAATTTGTTGTAGCTGTGTCATTGGTAGATGAACATGCTTCCTTCTTTTAGAATTACGATCTCTTTTTAAAGCGTCTAAAACTGTTTCCCCGCTATTCATAATATTTCTATTAGGATATTTAGTTAAATAATATGTCTGAAAATGAAAATATGGAATGATAGAATGAAGAATTCCTACTGCACTTGTCCTTCTTTCTTTTCCTTTTTTATATCCTTTTCCAGTTTGCTTTTTTTGTTCGATTTTTTCTACTTTTATAATGGTTTCTTCTAATTTCTCTAGAAACACTTTAACAAAATCGTTTTTCCCATCTATTTTACCCATTAAAACGGATTTTTTATTGAATTTATAGTGCCATTTTTTTCCTGATTTTTTTTTAATAATAATTTCAAGTGTTACATATCTTTGCAAAAGTTTCTTTGCCATATCTTCCGAAATACCTAGGTAATCTGCTATATCTTTCTTTACCATAGGTTTGTCATTCCACATAAGCACTTTATCGTAGTTTATTCTTAGCATTAATTTTAACAAATAACTTCTTTCTGCATTTTTAAGTTTTCCTACTAAATTAATGTAAAAATCCTGAAACATTTGAACATAGTCTCCACGAGAATCTTTTGTTACTTTTCTTAATTCTGCTATTCTTCCGAAAAATATTTGGCATGCATACTTTGCTTCTGGATTTGATAAATTAAAATTGCTAGTCCAGTCAATTCCATCTTTATCAACTAATTTTAATCCTCCTATACCAAGTAAGTCATTTAAATATGAATTAAAGTCTAAAAATTTGTTAGGATTTGTGCTTTCAGCCAAATCTAAACACTTTTGTTTGATTTCTTCTTTTCTGTCTTTTTTTAATGAATTTGTTTTTAACCTCATAATAATCCCCCCTTAAATTAAAATTCTGTTTGAGTTCCCATTCTGTGGAGATTTTCCACATATTTTTCAGCAACCTGCTTCACTTCTCCACTTAGTTCATTAATAATCATGTCATGAACTTCTTTGTATTCTCTATCAGTAAATTTCAAAGAACCTTCTGCAAATGCTTTACCGTTTTCTTTCGTTAGGACGAGAGTGATATATAGATTCTGATTTAATTGTTCATATGGAATTAGCAGATCCTTTTCAAGTTGATCCATATTCCTTGTATCATCCAAACTCACAACAACAATATCAGGTTGTTTTAATGCGGCCGCCGTTCGGCAAAGTGCCACAGCATAAAATAAAGCCGAAAATTGCTCGTAATTCAGTTCTTTATTCATAATGACTGCATGTTTTAATCCATCCCAAAATTCTTCAGTATCCTTTATTTTCGGAGCAACATTAATAACTCGATTATAAAAAGATACGTTCTTTTTCAACTTCCAAATTTTTGTTTTAAACATTGTAAATTCCTCCTAATTAAACATGAAAATCTTTCATTGATTCTTGAATATCATCAGATGTTAAACCGATATAATCGAGTGTTTGTTTTTGAGTGTTGTGACCAAACAGATCCATCAAATAAGCGATATTTCTATTTTGCTTGTAATAAAAATAGCCGAAACTCTTTCGCATTGAATGCGAATTTACGTTTTTCAACTCCAGGGCATTAGCTGCTTCTTTGATGACCGTGGAAGCCATCTGCCTTGTAATTGGTCTGTTTACCCCTTCACGGGAAGGAAACAAGCGCTCTTTCTCTTCTTTTCCTTCGATGTATTTTTTGATTACTTCTCGGATGTACGGATTTAAATGAACTTCCACTTCTCTTTCTGTTTTTTCCATGATGATTGTAAATCGATCCGTATCCCTTACATCCCATACGCGTAAACGTATTAAATCTGATATTCTAAGCCCCGTATTGCACCCAAGAAGCCACAGAAAATAATATTTATATCCTTTATTCCTAAGAAGCCAATCTTTCATTTTTGCCATTGTATCCTTATTTCGAATCGGCTGCATTTTCCCTTTATTTCGTCCAGCCATATCTATACCCTCCAATTCAAATAAGCCCGCAGATTAGC
This sequence comes from Neobacillus niacini, assembly GCF_023715415.1. Taxonomy (GTDB): domain Bacteria; phylum Bacillota; class Bacilli; order Bacillales; family Cytobacillaceae; genus Neobacillus; species Neobacillus niacini_C. The sequence goes on along the minus strand of NZ_JAMBOB010000005.1, from coordinate 202,658 downwards.
GAGCTCTAACTTTTACACCTTCGATGGATGTTTCTCTTCCTAATGCTTTAATGTAATAATCTTCGCCATTGTGTTCTACTACGGAACGAGTCCAAACATATCTTTCATCGAATTCATCATAATGCCATACATCAAGAGGTGAACCACTTGTAAAATAAATGTCTGCACCTTCGATTTCATATTTTCCATCACTTCTTTTGAACAAATTCCCCTCTGCAAGGACAGGTTTTTCCATCCATTTCAACAGACGGTTCACTTCATCCAATTTGTAAACTATTGTTCGAGCCATATCATCTTTAAAGCGTTCATCTGGACTGTCATAATCGTTTAATTCGAACTCCTCAGGCATAGAACCCCATCGATCTTCTAATTTACCAATGGTATTTTTTATCTCATTAAAAATCTTATAGGCTTGTTCGATGTTCATGTTTTGACCTCCGATTTGTAAAATTGTATTTTCACTATTTTATTTTTTTGTAAAATTTAAAAGTCCTTCTGCAAATTTATATTTATTTTACTGGGCTACACCTGTCAATTTTACTTTCCATACGGAATGTAAAACTAGGAGAAAAAAGGCCTTTCCTTAAAATTTTTACAGAAAAAGGAATCCTTTTTTCTCTTCCTTAGTTTTACTTTTTCAGGATTTTGAATTTTTCTTTTTGAGTTCTATCCACCTAGATCAAATAAACATTAGCCGCTTCTAACTCGAACATTAATTTTATCCTTGAGCCCCCTCATCCTCAAGATCTTCATACAAAAGGTTTAATGTTTCAACCTTTGCTCTTTCTTCACTTCTAGCAAAGACAGTCTTTACAATCGGTTCCCCATTTTTCTTATTAAACACTACTTCAAATTTATGTTTCATGAACTTTTTCCCCTGATTCCTTCTTGTTTTATCACTCATATTTAATCCCTCCTTAAATTGTAAAATCACAATGTCACTTCGTATCCAAAAATAAATGACGTCTTCTTATAAACATTAAACGTTTTTTGTTTACTGATGTAGTATAGCAGGTGAATTTATCAATCTCAAGCAGTCCTTAATTTTTTATAAAAAAAAAGACTGCTTTAAAGCAGCCTACTTAACTACAACCACGTCAACTACATTCTCTAAAGTTATTTTCTCGTATTCCCCAGGTTTAACTTCCAAATAGAGTTGATGGTTGATTGGGTTTACATATTGAATGCGGCCCATTATTTCTGTTGTAAAACCCTTGTTACACACTTTTATCATTACCTCTAGGTTAAATTCCATTGCGATAGCAAAGTCTTAATCAAATTTATCAGCCTCATTTTCATCGATAATGGGCTTAGTCTGCCGTTGTTGATCTTTAATCATTTCCCGCTTCCTGTTAAATGCTAACGGTATAAAAGAAGCAGGTTGCCATTTTAGTTTTCCTCTATCCAGTATTTTCTGAACTTTATAAGAACAAACATTCTATATGCATTATAAATAAAAAACGCCTATAAGGCGTTATCGTTTAAAATTGTGGCTGAACCCTAGTTATGTAATTGGATTAATAGTTCCATAAACTACTCGGTTGACTTAAAATATAGGTAAGAAGAAACTAAATTACTGGAGGGATACTTACGAAACATATACTTTCTTACAATGCTGATATTGAGAAAAATGCGTACCTAAACTGGCGAACTCATAGGCATGAACACATTCACAATATGATTGTTTTAGCAGACGGTTTCATGTCTTCCGCTCTTTTATTAACAAAACAAGTGTTAATGGATAATAGTGATAAAAAAGCTGACTCATTAATTTATCCTATCCTCTTTAATACCAATCATGGGATCGAAGTGTATCTAAAAGCAATTTCTTGGTCATTAAACATTTTAACTAATACTGGTAAGGAATTTAGAACAAATCATAATCTAAATGATTTATTACAAGATGTAAAATCACTGGTTTATTCATTTGAATGTGATAAAGAAAAAATCAAAGTTTTTGAGGCAAGAATTGAGCCTTTGGATAACTATATAAAAGAACTTTATTCTAAAATTGAAAATGTAAAACCTAATGGTAAAAAGTTTTATAGTATTGATTTTTCACGTTATTCACTTACTATTCAAGGAGAGCCACAATTTTATATCAATGAATTTGATAATGTAGTTGTAGATATGGAAAATTTCGTTAAGGTATTTAATCAAATACATAAATCATTGGACGGTTTTGCAAGCCATTTTTTATACGACTACGAGGACCACTAATTCCTAGAGAAACATTTCTCTTACATCCAGAAATTTTTATTAATAAATTGATGTAAGAGAAGCCCCCCTGAGGTGAACCAGTTAATTATTTATATGGGTATTCTTTGAACAAAAAATGGTTTTGACTTTCAAAAATTCTCAGTACCAAATAACGAACAAAACAATCATTTTTTATTCGTTTAATAAATCTAGAAGCAGCGATATACGATCAAATAACTCATCAAAAGTTATGATAATTACGTTTTTCATCTCCTTTCTATACAGTTCAAAGGATTGTATTTTATTTTTTTCCTCATTTCCAATCGTACCAGCTATTACAACGCAAACTGGATCAAAAACTGAAAAATCTTCATCGGAGTCATTTGATAAACTGTTATAGTTTTTTTGTATTGAGTCTTTGTAAGAAAGAACTTGAACTATTGCCCCTGATAAATCTGGATGGATTGAATACACTTTATTTCTATATTGATTTGATAATAATAACTGCGTTTTAGGGGTTTTAATTTCTATTAAGGATACATCTTTAGTAATTCTATTTTGATAAATAAAATCTACTACTTTTCCACCTTTGTTTCCAATACTTTTACCGCCTAAATATGCTTTTTCGTCCAAAAATAGAACTGGGCTAGAAAATACTTGACTTAACACCCAAGAGTTTTCACTAAAAAGCCGTTGCCAAAATTCTTCATCTTTATTTTCCTTATGCTCTTCCCAAGTTTCAAGAAGTTTTTTCATGTTGGTAATTCCGATCAAATTATTAAGTTTTTCTAAATCCTTCGAACTTATTTGTTGCAATTTATCTAACATTTCTTCCGCATGATCTTGTTGGACCACCCATTTAATACTATCTGTTATGTATTCCCCTTTTGTCTCATCCATTAGGGCTTTAAAAAGATCACGATCGTTAGTAAACTTTTCTACCATTGCTTTAATTTCACTGTCAGCAATATAAAAATTATTAGAACCATACGATATTCCATATTCTTGATGAATTTGATAATACATATCCAGTGCTTCTCGGAGTTGTAATAATTCCCCTGATTTTAATTCAAGTTTAATCCATTCTGTTGCCTTTAACTTAGTAAGATCAAATTCCTTGTGGTCTTCCCAATCATCATTTTTCTTTTTCTTTTGGAATATAAAGCAACCCCTTACAGCAGCCTTTACATCATGGGCGTTATTAACTAACTCTGGTCTAAATAACAATCTTGTCAGTTGATTCTCACGAAGTATAATGTCCTCACCTGTGCTTGAGTCTAAAGATGTAGAATTTGTCTGTATTTTTAATACCATTCTCTCCCCATCCAATTCATCATAAATTCTATCTTCAAATTATAACAAAAATTTACATTATTATGGGGGTATTTTCTAATACATTTTATCTAGGTAATATGAATCACCACTCTTTTTTACTTCTTCTACATATTCAGCATGTTTCTGGCATTTAATTGATGTAGGTTTTGGCATTATGTTTATAAGTCATTTTGAATCAATACTCAAACCAATCATAAAGCCGAAAACATGCAAGTTTTCATTTAATGCAAATTCTCGGCTTATTAACATTCAAAAAATATACTGACATTAGAGCATTTTTTAATTGCAAAATACACATTTACAATGTTAAGGAATTAGAAAGATAAAAAAGCCTAATTCCTCAATATATTTTGCGAGAAATTAGGCTTTTGATCTTCCACAAAGGAAACCATTTAAGTTTAAGTACATTTATACACTAACAAAATTTCTAATCTCCCTGTTCTTTCCTTTTTTAACACGGTATGAATTTACATTCCACTTGTTACACCAATTCCTTCACCTGTAATTGCTGTCGCACCATCTGAAGCATTGCACAAACTTCTGATGGTTTTATCAAGCGTTCCATCCATTGTTTTCCTAAGATATGATGGTTTAGGACTCCCAAGTGGAACAAGCCTAGTCCTATCATCGATAATCACAACTCAATAAATCTGTTTCTTTGTTCCGCTCCTTCCTATTGGTAAGTATATCCCATACTTAATGTCCGTTTGCCACAGTCTATCATTTAAATTCGTTTGAATTTTTTAAAAAACCATCTGTAATATCCATAGGCTAATAATAAAGTAATCAACATACTAACCCAACTATAAAACCAATTCCATTTAATGTATTCTATATTATCAGTGTATTTTTCAATTATTATTTCAAAAATAATTAACACTGAAGGGAAAGACAATGAGTAAATACTTTTCCTTAATTTTGACCCTTTTTTAGGAAAATATAAATTAAATAGTATGCTGAATACTGGGAATATTATAAATTCAAATGTGAAACTTGTGCGGAAAGCGTAACTAAAGTATCGAACTGGATATTCAATTAGTTTAAACTGAACAGTCACCCCACTAAGAATCCAAGTTAATGACTGCATTATAACTAGAGATAGGCTTGCTTCACGTAACTTTCTTAATGGGACAAGGAAAAGTAATAATCCCACTGAAATAACGCATGAAGATATTTCAATCATATTTTCTACCGTCAATAGTAACATCCCCTGATTTAACAATTCCTGCAAACAATTCGATTTCACTATTACTTATTCCCCAATATTTGCGCCCGCAAATAAATTCTATCAATTATTCTTTGCGTGTGCAAACGTTTTTTTATTTCCAAGTTAGTGCCTAAAAAGGTTATAATCAATTTCCAGAAAAATAGATTCAGCCAATCCCATCTAGTTTAAAGGAAAAGATGATGGGAACAATGTTTATACTATAAATTTTATATGGAGGACTAATATAATGAATTCAAGTAAAGATCTGATTGCTAAAGCTCATTTAGTATTTTCTTTTATTAGAGGTCTATATTTATTAGCAGAAGATGAACTACGACAAAATATAAAAGAACATGGTTTAACTTATTCGGGTTTTAGAATTCTTTGGATTTTATATTTTGATAAAAAAATGAACATGACGGATCTGTCATTTATATCACAAACAAATATATCCAATACATATCGCCAACTAGTAAAACTTAAAGAACAAAACTTGGTGTTAATTGACAATGGAAAGGATGCACGAAATAAAGAAGCCACATTAACAGAAAGTGGGAAAAAATTTGTGGATGATGTAATATCCAAAAATGAAAAAGTAACGAATTTAGAGTTCATCACCATATTATCAAAGATTCCAAAGGAAGATTTAGATAAATTTATCGAAGTTGCCTCCATATTAAGTTCCCAATTAATAGGGCAACCTTTCACTGATTGGGTTTTAAAAACAGCAAACAAAATTAAGGAGAATTAATTAGATGGAGGAAAAGGGCAGAATTATAGCAGGCTGACAATCATTATTGGAACTACTTCTTGATGCCATTATAATCTGACAGATGCGAATAGCCCTTACAAAAACGGATGAAATCATCTGTTTTTGTAAGGGCTAACTAAACTGAAAAAACTTGCTATTTTGAAAAGGGATTTCATTTTTAAAGGATGGATTTTTGTTAACATAAATTAAAAGTTTTTTTAGATCGTTTCTGTTTTTTTGTGTGATTCAATTAAGTTTATAGCCTTGCGCTCCACTTTTATATCCTTTTCTTGAAATATGTCTAGGAACGCATCAACTACTTCAGGATCAAATTGTGTCCCCTTATTTCGGCGAATCTCATTAAGAGCAAAATTCATATCTAATTCAATTCTATAAACACGTTTGGAAATCATCGCATCAAACGCATCAGCAACACCGACGATTCGAGCAGCCAATGGAATTTCGTTGCCTTTTAATCCTTTCGGATAGCCTTTCCCGTCATATCTTTCGTGATGATATAAAACAATATCTAAAATACCATTTCTCTTTAAACCCTCAACATGTTTAAGCATTTCATATCCAATTACTGGATGTGTCTTTATGACGTTATATTCTTCCGAAGTTAGTTTCCCTGTTTTGGTCAAGATGTTTTCAGGAATACCAATCTTTCCAATGTCATGCAATAACCCCCCTGTACGAATGACATTGCACAGGTCTTTTGAAAGGTTCATTTTTTCGGCTATTTGCATAGCGTATCTTGATACATTTTCAGAATGATCAGAGGTATAAGAATCCCTGGAATCCAAGGCATTAATAAGGGATTCCGTTAAATCTAAACTATCTTTTTTCACTTTCTGAACATATAGCATCATACACGCTGAAATGAACGTAACTAAAAAATAAGTCACTAAATAAATAAAAAAGACACTCTCTTCTGCCTTTGGTACGAAATAAAACCTGAAACAAACCACTAAAACTGAGAAAATGAGCAATAACACGGGTTTATTATAAAAGCCAATACCTAAAAAAATCACAGAAACAATATAAAACACGAAATTATCATTATGAGGAAAAACAATACTGAGAAATAAACTTAATGATAAAAATATAAAAAAAATGTAGCGATAATTATATTTTCCTATCTTTTCAACAAATTTATCCAGCATATCTTCTCCCTTATTTCAAATATAGTAAAATTGGAATAAAACTTCCTTTAAAAGATACCATATTTTTTCCTGAAAAAGTCCCTATTCAAAATAGCAAGTTTTTTCAGTTTATTTAACCCATACAAAAATGGATTTTTTATAAGAATTAGGTACATCTGTAAGGTTAAAATCAAGAATTAGGCAGCGAGCGTTAGACATTACATGAAAAATTCAAAAAATTACTGACAATGATCTGCCTAATATTTTGGTTGATAAATATCAAATTTATATGTGATTTATTGGATATTTTTAACCTGTTTTAGAGTTTTTTATAGAACACCCACCACCTTGTTTCTTTGCAAATCGTGCATGAAGTAATTCGACTAGAAAAATAAGAATAGATGCGGGAAGAAACCTTTTTATGGTGCATGACCCTAATAGGGGTAGTGTTAACCATGACAATAAAACCAGAGCAACGTTAATTAATCTTTGAATTTTTATTGTCAAAGCCTTCACCATTCTACCTTTTTCTATTCACGAAATAAGTTTTGTGAAGAATTGCACTTAAAGTAAAGGGTGCGTTAGTGAAAGAAGAAATAATTGATTTTATAATTGAGATCATATTTTAGTTATTCTATTATAGGTCGCAATTCTGCAGCAAGAATTGTGCTTTTTCTTAATGTTTAGGGCCTGATATTTGAATAACACTCGGTGGTAAGTTTGGATATTTATGGAAAACTAGAGATTGTAGGAATATACTTAAATTAACGGATGCAGGTTTGTTAACAATAACTTACATACAAGTTTCATTTTTTGGAAACTTTACCTATGAGGAATATGTTTTCGAAATGGAGTTGAATAAATGTGTCAATAAAGATTCAAAGGTTGGTAAACATCGCTATGGTCCTACTAGCGTGGCTTACGATACCTTTTTTAGGGTTACATAATATAAAAAGATTTTTTCCAGCTTCACTCCTTATTGTAATTTTTGAATTTATTAATGTACTAATTGGGAAAAGACGTAAATGGTGGGTTTTTTATAATAAACCCAATTCTTATTTATTTAACGAATTTCCTTTTAATATTGGTCCGTTTTTGGTAGGGTCTATGTGGATATTAAAATGGACACATGGAAATTTTAAACAGTTTATTTCGCTTAATGCTACTGTTAATGCTTTCTTTGCATTTACTTTAATAAAGTTACTGGAAAAGTTAAAAGTAGCTAAATTAGTTCGATTTAATAATTTACAATTTTTCCTGTTTTTCTTTTACAAAGCACCCTTGTTATATGGGATTCAATACATTATTGAAAGTAAAAAGAAATATTCATCAACTTAGACATTTTTTCCGTTAAATAAGAATAAAAAGATTGCGAACTAATTCACTTAAAGTAAAGGGTGCGAGAGCTAAAGAAGGGGCTGCTACGACAGCACTTTTTTCTTGAACTAGAGGTGCAACTTTGTGGAAGAAGGGACAAAATAGATGGGTGAAATGTTTCATTATTTCGGGGAATATTTTTCTAAGAAAAAAGCAATATACTAAATGGCTACTCGAATCTTCTAGTACAGAGCATAATTAGATTTTTTTAGACAGTAGCTTGACTAACATAAAGATGTAGAAAAGGAGGGTATAAATAATGACAAAACGTAAAAACAATCGAAATCAGCCACATTCTGGGGGCAGTAAGTCTGCCGACACTGAATTTGGAGCAGAGTTTGCACAAAGTAAAAAAGCCAGGAAAAAAGCAGCTAGAGAGCAAAAAAACAATAGATAATCATAGGGTGTTAATAAATAAATTTTAAATTGATTCTAAGCTCAGAGCAAGGCTTTATTTCTTCATCCAAGGCGGGATAGAAGCTTACTCTTTCAGGAAAGGTGGAGTATATATAGCCTTGCTCTTAATCAGAAGTTTATCCTACAAATAGGTATTTATGTATAGATTGAATTGCGAAATATATTTTCAATATCTAACTGCTGAATAAAGGCAGCTTTTTTTATTGAACTAACGAAAGCCGATTTGTAAAATAAAAGTTTTTTCTACCATTTGGATTAGTTGTTATAAAAATACATATCATAAAATTTGAGGTGGTAAAATGAAAAACTCAAAATTATTTTATACAGCTTTGCTAATTCTTCCTTGGCTAACAGTACCATTATTAGGTCGAAATTCATTTAAAAAATATCTTCCAGCAGCAATATTTATTTGTACATTCACAAAAGCAATAGATATATTTGGTGAAAATAAAAAATGGTGGCGATTTTATAAAGGAATACCTCCCTTTGATAGCATGAATTTTTTTAATTTTGGTCCTTACTTTGTTACAAGTCTTTGGATGTTAAAAATGACTTATGGTAAATTTCCATTATATTTAATTTCTAATATGATTCTTCACATTTGTTTTATCTACCTAGGTGGTATAAATCTAGTAAAACGCTATAAAATATTTTCCTTAGTAAAATTAACAAAATTTCAATACTTTGCAATCGACCTTCTAAGAGGATTACTTCTATACAGCTTTCAAAATATTAATGATTTTAGTCATATTAAAAAACGCTATTAACAAATAAGCAAATTGAGTGGATTACTGAATAAATAAAGCATTGTATCTAGTGCTTTTTCACATCATTTTGTGAAGGAATTCACTTAAACTAACAGGAAAATATATACAGTATCAGCAACAAAATATTGATATGATGCACCTTTTATCATTGTTTATATGTAATTGTAGAATGGGCGTTTAAGGACTTGACTTGGAGCCTCTGTGAGTACGATTTGTCTTGAAAGGCTGAAGCAGTTGTTTCATCAGGCAAACGAGCCTATCATACCCACTTCTCCAAGTAAAGTCCTATCGTTGTTTACGTTGAAAACTATATTTACTTACTGAATATAATGAGTAAGCGAAGTTAGAAAAGTGGCTGTTTTTGTTTCATTATTTACGATGGATACGGTCAAAAATCATACTGTATATTAATATCCCATTTGCCTTAATAAAAAAAGAGTTGCGGATCAGCAACCCCTTGTTAAACCCGCTTAAAATAATTCAAATTAAGTTCTGTTTCATAACAATCAAGAATAACCAATAAACTTTCCTTTACTTTTCCAGTGTTAATTTCAATTGTGTATTCATAATCATAAAACCTTCCCATAACCCTTTCGTCCCCTTTTGGATCAAGGAATAAACTGATTGTGGCTTTTTGCTTAACCATCTCAAGTATTGGTAAAATATCATGGTATTCTTTTTCAAAGAAAATAAAATGATTTTCCTTTTCTCTAAACTTTACTAGCAAAAAAACACCTCCCGATTGTATTTTGTATTTAACAAGTGAAAGGTATGTAAATATTCCTGACCCAAATAGAACATAGAAGAATATTATTTGAACCAACCGAAAATGCCTTTTTTCCTTTTTATCTTTTCCCCAGTTTGTTCCAATATTTTTTGAATCCCTTTCTTTAATTCTGTGTTACTTTTCCTTTGATCCAATGTTATTTGAAAGATGAATTTTTTTAATTCTTGTAATTCATTATTTAATTTATTTACTTCATGATCATGCTGCGCCAGTTTTTGTGCGGCCGTTTTACCCATTTCAACATTCATTTTTTTCAGCAGGTCATTTTGTTCCTGTACGGTTTTTAATTCGGTTTGAAGTGTATCGATTTTCTTCAACGACTTAAGTGTATTTTCAATCTCCTGAAATCGGTTTTCGTATCGTTCAAAATCTATTTGAGCAGGAGTTAACTCCGTATCAGTTACAGTCTGTATCTTTTTTTTGTTCCCTACGTCCACCATCACCATTTGTGCTAAACTCTTTACATCAGCATTGGTTTTTTTGCTCATTTCGAACATTTTTCTAAGATATAAAATATCCCGTTCCACAAACATCCTAACCTCTATTTTTCCACGTTTGCTTTTGGCAAATTGGTACCCTTGCACTTCAAGTGCCTGGGCATATTTTTTCACCGTCGGCTCTGAAAAATCAGCCATCATTGCTACATCTTTGGTGGTAAATGCTTTTTCACTTGTTTCTATCAACTCATTATTTTCCACGTCCCCCCACCTCTTGCTTATGTAATTCTATATCTGTTACAAAATCCTTCTATATCCGATATTCATATCTAATAAACTACTTTTGAATATACCACCCAAAACGTTGCTATATCGATGTTTTCAAAACTGATTCGTGTCGCTATCTTAAATCGCACCCCAAAATCCTAGACAACAAGTTGTCCAAATAAAAAAGAAGTGAAATCACTTCTTTTCTTGTTCGGATTCCCTTCGAGATTTCATTTCTTAAAAGATTTATCTCGATTTTACCTAGTCTTATCAGTACATTTTCAGGAGTTGCAAATAGGTTGTTATATCCCAATTGCTGTTCAAAAAAAAATACGCCAAATTTTCTATACCTTTAAGAGGCAGGTTATTTACCTTCAATATAATTAACTTTTGCTTGGTTTAATTGTTTTTCAACGAGCCCCCAACGATTGTCCAATATTTCGATATCCTTAATACTGATTTCCCCAAAATGTTCCTTATATGCACTTTCCCTTGCTTTATCCATAAATTCATCTAATTTTTCCGCTTCATTATTAACAATAATTGTTACCCACCAATGTTCAAACCCTTCTTCTTCTATTTCGGAATACAATTTATCAGATCTTTCCCTAAGTCCATCCCTTTTTGAAACCCATTTTTTCCTACTTTCTTTATCCATACTAATACTTTCTTTTAAAATTTCATTTAGTCTTCTTAACCTCGTAGAAACATCTGCCAATTCTCTAAATTTCCTCCGAATTGGTTCATCCACTCTCAACTTCTCTAAGGTTTGCATCAATTTTTGTTGTTCTGCTTTTATGACAAGTTCCTCAAATACTTCAACCATGTCCATTTTTCTTCACCCTTTGTTCCAAAGTAATTTTCCTAATCTCTGATAATTGATTAATACTTTAGTTTTATTTTAAAAACAATAATTAGAAAAAAATAATATCAGCGTAAAATACCATATTGTAGACTTCTGACTTGAATTATTAAATCAAGTGAAAATGACCTAGCCTCATTTTGAGTATTAACTTTAAACCGCCTCTCCATATGGAAGGAGGTTTAAATACTATAAAAAACATTATTATCATTTTACCCTAATCAACTACCACCACACCGATAACATCCTCGAAACTTATTTTCTCGTATACTCTTGGCTCTATCTCCACATGAAGTTGATGATTAATCGGGGCTAAATTATGAATGCGGCCATATATTTCTTTTGTAAAACCCTTTTCCCATAAGGTCAGCATTATCTCAAGGGTAAATTCCATTGCAAGAGCAATGTCCTGATCAAACTTTTCAGCCTCATTTTCATCTATAATGGGCTTAATCTGTCGCTCTTGATCTTTAAACATTTCACGCTGCATTTCGAATGCTAACGATAAAAAAGAAGCGGCTCTCCATTTTATTTTCCCTCTATCACGAATTGACATTAATATTCCTCCTTTATTTACATTATACAGGAACAGGTGTTCCTTTTTTTATCAAAATAAAAAACGCCTTTTTGGCGATTTTATTAATTATGCATACCATGGTACAAATGAAGGAATTCGAAGTAGCCCTGCTTTTGTTATATTCCTGTACTTTATACTGCATAAGTTGATCATATAGGACGGATAATTCCAGCTTCAATACCCGCAATCATGCTCTCATTTACCTTTCTTATTCCTCTTTCGTTTTCTATTGCTGTAATCCATTTAGAATTAAGATTCCTAAATAATAATTCAAAATATTTTTTTGCATGTGTTTCCAAATGTTTTTTGTAATCATTAAAAGACTCATAAGAACCTATATACCTAAAATAGGTTTCAAAGAGAAGTGCATCATCAAAATATGTATCAATTATAAAACAAAAGGTTGAATCATTAGGGAAAAAATACTTCTTCATCTTTTTCAATAAATCAAATTGTTTTTCATCTAATTGAAACCAATCATTAGGCAAAAGTTTTCTTTTTTCTGGATTACTTTTATCATACCTGTGTTCAATTGCTAATTTTGAAATATATTTTCCTGAAATTACGACCAAAACATCAGAAATTCGAAGTCCAACATGATTTTTAGAATCTTCATCTAATTTTATTGATTGAAAATTTAATTTCTTGAACGGTTCTAATGGAATCCCTTCATCAAGAATCAGTTCTGACGATTGCACATTAAATTTATTTGCAAGACTCATTTCTGTAATCCACAAGTCAATATCAAATGACACTTTGTTCCAATCAAATGTGACTTCATCAAAAGGAGTGTTCTGAATTAAATGCTTTGTATTTCTAATCGTTTGAATTAACTTCTTATATTCCTTTATTTGGACATTCATTCTCTTAATATCCTTGTTCTTCTCAACAAAAGCCGCCATATCTTTTTGAATTTCTGTAAGAACTTCTCTATTTCCCTTATTCGAATCAAAAAAAGATTGTATTACACTATAACTAGCTTCAATCTCCATATATTTTACAAGAGAATATTTTAAGAGCCGTGCCGATTCTATAAATCTTTTTTCTTCTAATTTAAGGATCCAACTTGTCAATCTCTTATCTGCAACTAGAGACATTTTATTTATTGAAAATAATAAATTATCAACGTGATTTTCAAGTAGTAAGTCAAATAGGGAAATATAAAAATCTAGTTCACGACCCTTAAGACTAGCAATACCATACTTAAAATTTTTTCCCAAAATATATTTTCCTTTTAATTCTTCATTGTCAGGAAAATTTCTAGAAGACATGTATTCTTTTTCTAACAATTTATACTTCTCTTCAATTTCATGGAGGCTTTCCTCATCTATCTTAATTAAGTCAGCAACATAAACATGCATGTTGTCATTTCCTAATTTAATTTTTTTCCTTTCATCATAGGGATTCGTCATCCTAATTGTTTCTTGCGGCCCTTTTTCATCAATATATAAGTAATCCATTTTTTCATCCTTTCACTTCTAGTTTGATATATCTACATCTATTTACTATTTAAAATCATAGCAAGTTAGATGTTGCTTAATTGCTTGAGTACGTATCAACAATATCTCCTTAAGAAAATGAAACTAAGATTTACTGATAATAATAACGAATATAATTCTTGGATAAATCATACATTCCTATGTCATCTTAAGCAATCATATTTCCAGGATCTTCCTAGATTTTTTGTTTTTTTATTACCTCATTAATAAACACTTTCAAAAAAAAAGCTAAGAAAGGAGGATTGGAGTTCGCCCTCAATCCTCTTTTCCTTCTTTGTGGTTTTTATATGGTTTGTTCGCGTCTCGGCGATTGTGAGACAACTGCTGTGCTACATACAATTCTTTCAATGTCCGCCACTGGGCTTTTTTTAATTTTTCGAATTGGTATTTTGGCACCATTACAGGTTGCCCTTTTTCATCAAAAAACTTTTTATCATCAGGAACTTTTCTTATTTTTCCTGTTTTTTTATTCTTCACTTCCTTCATTTTTCGAACCGTGATGGTTCTTCCCAGTGTATCCAGTGCAAGACTTCCGTCAGCATTACGTTTAAGTTCGTACTGCGGTTCTGTTTTTTTTATCGGTTTATTATGAGGTTTATGCCAATTACCGTTCTTATCCTGAACTTCAATATCTGCCAGTTTCATTATTTCAGTTGCAATCCATTCTTTTTTATCATTCATCGACATATTTTTGGTCATTTCAGGGATTTTTTCTGTGTCGTAATATTCATAGGTTGCAGAACGAAAAGCATGGATTCCTTTCCAATCGATTCCCGTTTCTTCACACGCATTTTTGATGATTTTTTCTATTTTGTCATGTGAAACATTGCCAAATATCATGTCATCTGGTGAAAATTCGCCTTCTTTATAGATTTTTTCCAATTCTGATTTTGCTGCATTCACTTCTGCTTTTTGTTTTCTTCCTGCTTTCATTTGTCCATCGTGCATGAAAGTCATTTCATCTTTGATTTTCCCTTCTTCATCCACTACATCGCTCCAGGTCATATGTTCAACCGTACCTATTCGCTGTCCAACGTATGTATACGTGCTGATTGCCAATTTCACCATAGGATCGTCAACTGCCTCATACAATTCTCTAGCTTGTTTCAGCGAATATCCCTTTTTTCCGTCCGTTTTCCCTACACTTCGGACGGCGGTCTCCTTGCTTCTGTTTGGAATGCTGTCGACGATTTTACTTCCTCCTCTGCATTGTCTCATGAGTGCTACATGACTTTTAATTCCACCTTCTACGGTGCTTTCGAATACTTTTTGAAGTTTTGTCACATACTCCCTCGCACTCGACGCTGCAACTGTCGCTTTCTTATGTTCAACAAATTCTTTTAGATGGTGCTGATTAATATGTCCGATACGTTCGACAGGCTTCGCTCCTTTTGTTTTTTCAAAAAAACCACTTTCTGTTTTCTCTTTATCTTTTTTGATGATGAAACGAGAAAAAGCAGAAGCCATCTCACGGGCTTTATTGACATTTGAGTCACTCCAAATCCCTGAAGCGTAATTGTTTTTTTCTTTTATTTCGCTTTTTGTCATCGGTGTTCCATCTACGTGTTTTGGGCGATTTTCAATCACTGTCATATCATTTTTTAAAATTAACCGAGTGAATTCGGCATTTAATTTGTAAAATTTATTTCGCATTTCCTGCGTCCATCCATCTTCATCTCTTATTTTGAGTCTTGCCCAAGATGGAGTCTTTTGTTTACGGTTGTAACTTCTTTTTTGAAGATTTTCTTTGATTCTCTGATCTTTTCCTTTTCAGACTGGTTTTTTAAACTTATGTTTTTTGAATTTTGCTGTTTCCCCTTATTTTTCAACCTCTCCACCTCCCCACTCACATGATAATTGAAAAACTTGAAATTTGAATAAATTAGTCATTTTATTTCAAATTCAAAGTTCAAAAGCTGCTCGCCGCATGGCGCAACGGTTCGGTCCGTTGCATCAACCGAGAGCTTTTGTCCCCACCTCCAAACTTCCAAAAAAAATTGATTTTTTCGCCGTTCAGGCTCAAAAATAGCAATTTTTTTCTCGTTCTCCTGTGGAAACAAGCTCTCAACCTAGAAATTAGCAGAAATCGCTAATTTTAGGTTGAGAGCTGTTCGTTTGCCCGTCACACCAACGATTGCAAAGCCTTCCACGTTCAGTGGAAGGCTTTGCAACGTCGTTTCTAGGTCAAGCCGAGAGATCTTAAGAGCGTTACTGCCATCTAATCCGATTGATTTTTTATGTGCATTCTGATGAATGTACATAAAAAACCATCGGAATCATGCTACCAGATGCAAAAAGCACCCATCCTTTATCAATTTTTAAAAAAAATGATAAACGCTGCGTGTTACCAATCAACTTATATTCATTACTCTCATTCCTATAACTCAATAGAAATCGTTTTCTTACACAAATTTCGTGAAGCAAGGAGTATCCATACGGACCTCGGAGTTATAAGTTTGATTTCATTCTTTTGTTTCTCGCATTCTTTTTAATCGTTTTTCCCTGAATTCTAAAATACTAATTTTAAGCAAAAGATTTCCAACCTCCGAAATACAGAGTTCTTTCGCTTCTTCAAACTCAATTTACTTGATAATTCCCATTTTCTTTTCCTCCTGTTTAGGTGTATTTTTGTTTCATTTCCAAAGTCTAAAATGACGTTGCGACAATTTGCAGACCTCTTACTGCGATTATCTCATTTGATGTCTCACCAAACGAAACATGAACACGTTGGATCAAAACACATCTTATCTCACAAACTTGTGCGAGGATTTTCGACTGCCCGTTCCCAACTCATAATAATGAATCCATTACGACGCATAGCCTTGAATTGCAAAAAGGAACACATAGGGTGTTCATTTTTGCAAAGACAAATGCGAAGGTATTCGTTCGTCAAATAATTATCAGTTACTAAATACTTAATAATACTAACGCCGATTTAACTGAATGGAACAAAAAAAGGTATTAATTTGCCCATTTTTACAATTTTCATTTATAATGAATGATTTGATTAAAATAACACTCTTAAAGTACAAAAATACCCCTTCATTCTTTATTTATCGCCCCACTAAACTTCTCCCCCCGACAAAAGAAAAAAAGCACAGAGAACGTCTCTGTGCCTTAAAGAATGCATTAAAATTCCACCAATATGATTTTATTATTTTTTACAGCATTACTATATTTCCTTTCCTACTAATTTTGCAACGATGAAGTTTATGCTCTTTTTTTAGGTACCTCTTATATAGTGGCTATAAAAGTAAATTAATATAACAAAATTTCAACTTCCTGGTTCTTGATAAGCAAAAAACCCAATAAACTTTATTGGGTTTTTTAAATCTTTACATACTTATACATATCTGAAGATGGGTTGGGATATTTAATCTCATCTTTAAATTCATCATCTTTTAAGCATATCATACCATATTCCTTATTTAGTCCTTTAAGTTTCAATTTAAAATAGTTAAATTTCGATTCATTGCCAATAATCTCTCTAATACTAATAATCTCAAAATCAATTAATTCTTTAGTATTACCGATTTTTTTTAAAAACAATTGTTGAAGATACACCAATGTAGCGACTTTTTCAAGACAATAAAAATATGATACATCACTAAAGTTAAAATTTACATTTATTTCTTTTACAATATCATAATTTACCTTCAACCACGGATCATCAGGATTGAGTACATACGGCTTATTAAATTGGCGTAACTTAATAAATGCAGCATTCAAACTTTTATTATCAAAATTTTGAATTGATACCTTAATTAAATATCCAACGCAAGCATAATGACCTAATTCAATGGCTTTTATCATACATAGGATGAATAAATAAATTAGTTTTTCGTCATTATCCTGATTTTGTAACTTTTCTTTTAATTTATTAAAATTAAACGATATTCCCCCATTAGGAGCCTTAATTTGGCGATTATTTCTTTCTTGCATTGTAAATGCAATGTTTGCTACATCAGTTAGGGACTTAACATTGTTTTTTTCGACTGAAACAATCAATAAACTATAAATAAGTGCCATCAAATCTTCTTGTCTATATATTTGATCAGAGTCATTTTCAAGGATATTCATATTTCGTAATATGCTTACAGCATAGTGATGTTGCTTATCGGAAAGCAAAGTTAATGAATCAAATACCGTTTTATAAAATTCATTATAAAATTCTTTAGAATAAAGGCTGTTTATTGGAGGTACTAAATTTGTAAGATTTTTTATTACCTCATTCAAATCCTTTAAACTATTTAGTGATAAACACTGTGAAACTAACTGAACATGCTCCTTCAGTATCAATCTATAAAATTTGAAATACTCCTTGCTATACATTTTGTAGAATTCATTGTCGTAATTAAATAAATCTGCAATTTCATTATTAATGTCAACAATACTGGAACTAAATTCTTGATTATTGTTTGAAAAATCAATTGGTAAATTGTATTTCACTTTAGAAAAGAGAATTTGGAAATTTGATTCTACTAAAATAGTAAGTTTAAAGAAACAATTTGAAATATTTTTTTTCTTAATATACCTCAAAAATTGAGTTATTTCATCACCGTTTCTATCATGAATTCTTATTTTTTTTGATTCAACTTTTAACTTTAATCTGTTTTTTACTTTTTTAATACGTGTGGTATTTTCTGAAAATGTATATTTTATATTAATTGATCTTAATACTTTATCATATGAGAATCCGACAGATAACAACCATAGAATAAAAACAGTTATTGGGGTATATTTATAATTTATTACAGGCAAAAACTGCAAATAGGGAAATAAAATTAAAAGTATTGAAAAGACTATATAAAAAAAGTATCTAAATGAAAATGTAAAATGTAAAAGTGAATAAGCAATGTCCTTTTTTTCTTTATAAAGAAAAAAGTAAATTGTAAAACTAAGCGGAAATACATATCTCATTATTGTACTTATTCCATTTACTAATTGATTATTTATTTCTTCAAATAGTCCCAGTAAATCCATAATGCCTCCTAAAAAAAAGAGTGCCTATTATGTTAGACACCCCCTAAATATTCTCTTTCAAAGTAATCAGCAATGAAGTAAGGATCAATTGGTGTATTACTGTACTGGTGCCATGCTAAATTATTTCTTGCATTTAACCATGGCTCTTCCTGATGAGTAATTCTTTCGAGTTCTTTCCCTGAAAAATTTCTAAATGTTTCCCAAACCATATCTAGAACTTCGATATCTTCAGGTGCAATATTAACTTCATGTTGCTCAACAATATCATGATATTTGTAATTTGAAAAATGTCTGTATACATTAGGAACTACTGGTCCGTGGACCCATGCTTCTATGGTATCAGGAAATAATAATTCTCTGTTTGGATGTCTAGCAATATAAAATCCTTGAGCATAATAGAGGAGTTTTTGTAGTTTTAAATTAGTAACGCTTTCATTCGTATTTGGAACACTTCTATTTATAAAATAAAATGCAATCATTAGTGCTTCATACATATTTATCCCCTCCTCATAAATATTATATCATATTATGGCAAAAGACAGTCAATAGTCGGAATATTTACACACTTATTATTACTTTTTTCATTTATTCCATTATAAATAAAAAACCAAAAGGATTTTGGAGGTCCCTTTATGCTTAAATAATACAGAACGCTCGTTCTGTATTCAAATGGATTGGAAGGCGGAAAAGAAAAAAATCTTCCTTTTTCAAAGAAGATTTTTCTGTCCGTTTATTATAGTGTACAAGCAAAAATATGCAATTCATGGTTCAGCAAGAAAAAAGCATAAGTGTTTTTAAGCGAGTAAGAGGAGATTGTAAACCAAATTTGATTTATTTATTTCTGGCTAATTTGTCTTCTATGCTCTTTTGGATGATGACCGTTCGGTAAGCAGATACATACAGATCGCTTAATAGACCGTTTTCCACTAATTCATCCGAAAGATTCTCTTCTTTTGCTTTTTTGCGATAATCTTCTCTGAATTTCAAATAGGTTTCGTCTTTCAATAAATTTTCTCTCACAATATCTGTGCGCTCGATATTGTAAATGTCCAATATTTTTTTCAATTTGTTGTTTTCCATGATGATGCCTCCTTTTTTTCCAAATCTATCTATTCGACAAAAAAAAGCAAATTCCTCTATTTAAGAGGAATTTGCTTGCTGCCCCATTCCACCAACAAGATTCGGTTGGAATAGGGGTCAATGAACCATCTTGTGTCCATTTCGTCTGTAATCATTTGAATCATGATTAGCCCTCCTTAAAGATAGCCAACCATTGTTTCTCCTACTCACATATATATGAGCCAGCATTTATTTTATACCTAGACCTTAATAAATCAAGGGTTTAAGGACGAAAAATTATGGGTGATTCATAACATTTTACATTGGAAATATGATTTCGAACCGTCTTCTCGCTTATAAATAATTCACCAGCGATTTCCTTAGTAGTTTTATCCTGTACTAAGAGTTCGAATACTTCTCTTTCACGTTTGGTGAGTAACGGCTTGTGAGTATATTCATTCTCCTTCAAGTATTGTGACCCTCCTTGCCTTCGCCAGTTATGATCCGTTGGGTGGGTATATATTTAGTCACGATATCTTATGTGAATAACACATTTGTAGTGACTAGAATTACTAAAGAAGAATGATTTTATAAAAATAAAAAAAGCCCCTTTCTCAGGACTTTAAATGGGTTTTGCATAAATGATATAGCGCTGTGGAGCGTTTCCGACAAAACGGAATGGATAACAGGTAATGACGATTAATTCTTCCTTCGTATTTTGCAGGGTAATGACGGTTCGATCGTCCGCATCAACGATTTTGGTATTGGTCAATTCATATTTAAATTTACCATTTGGCATGTGCATCACAAAAGTATCTCCTGGCTTTAATTCACCTAAACGCCTAAAAACAGTATCACGATGACCAGATAAGACAATCTGACCGTTCTCTGCAGGAAAATAGGATCCCTTGTAATGCCCGACACCCTTTTTTAGATCATTGGGGTCCGTTCCTTCCACAATGGCCAACTCCGCTTCAATCTTTGGTATCTTCAATAACCCAATTGTATCACCAAACTTGGGCGGATCGACTTTTTTAGGGTTTTTAAAAGGTTCTTCCTCATCATAGGTAGATTCAGCCTTTGCTACAATTTCTTTCGCTTCTTTTAGTGAAGCATCAGTCTGAAAATAAGTCTCGACGATTTGCCAGACTCCGACTCCAATGACAATTAATCCTGCCAAAATCATTATTAACGGAAGCTTTTTCACCCTCATATACCATCCTTTTTCCGAACTTAAAAATTATTACTATTAGTATACCAAAAGGCTGTTCAAAAGTCCTAGCCTCTGGATAGAAAAACCTTCTTTTCATAATAGAAAAGAAGGTTTTTCTTAAATTAAGAGTTACGCATTATCGCTTCCAAAGAAGTTTCTAAATGCTTGGATTGTCGTGTCACGGTTTAGAGCTGCAATCGATGTAGTTAATGGAATTCCTTTCGGACATGATTGAACACAGTTCTGTGAGTTACCACAGTTTGCTAGTCCACCATCGCCCATAATCGCTTCTAAACGTTCTGATCTGTTCATTTCACCAGTTGGGTGAGCATTGAACAAACGTACTTGTGAAAGCGGCTGAGGTCCAATAAAGCTTGAGTTGCTGTTTACATTTGGACATGCCTCAAGACAAACACCACATGTCATACATTTTGAAAGCTCGTAAGCCCATTGACGCTTTTTCTCTGGCATACGAGGACCAGGTCCCAAATCGTACGTTCCATCGATTGGTATCCAGGCTTTTACTTTCTTTAATGCATCGAACATTCTGCTGCGGTCAACCTGTAGGTCACGGACAACAGGGAATGTTCTCATTGGCTCTAAACGAATTGGCTGCTCTAATTGGTCAACGAGTGCCGAACAAGATTGACGCGGCTTT
Source organism: Neobacillus niacini (assembly GCF_023715415.1). Taxonomy (GTDB): domain Bacteria; phylum Bacillota; class Bacilli; order Bacillales; family Cytobacillaceae; genus Neobacillus; species Neobacillus niacini_C. The sequence continues at coordinate 181,118 of NZ_JAMBOB010000005.1, read as the reverse complement.
CCGTTAATAACCATTGAACATGCTCCACAAACTTCTTCAAGGCAGTTACTATCCCAAGTAATTGGGGTAGTGTCTTGTCCTTTTGTATTGACAGGATTTCTACGAATTTCCATTAAAGCAGAAATTACGTTCATATTTGGACGATACGCTAGCTCAAACTCCTCTTCATAAGGAGCAGAATCAGGGCTATCTTGACGTGTAACAATAAATTTCACTGTTTTATTTTCAGACATATCTTCCTACTCCCCTTTCTTTTTTGCATAGTTGCGTTCACGAGGCTTGATTAATGAAACGTCAATCTCCTCGTAATGGAAAGCTGGTGCAGATGAGCCATCAACAAATTTTGCCATTGTTGTTTTTAAGAAGTTTTCATCATCACGGTTCGGGAACTCTGGCTTATAGTGCGCACCGCGACTTTCATTACGATTATAAGCACCAATAGTGATAACGCGTGCCAATTGTAGCATGTTTTGTAATTGACGTGTAAAGGTTGCTCCCTGATTGCTCCATTTGCTTGTATCTTGAATATTAATATTTTTATAACGCTCTAATAACTCTTGAATCTTGTCATCTGTTTTTAATAGTCTGTCATTGTGACGTACAACTGTCACATTATCAGTCATCCATTCGCCAAGCTCTTTATGAAGAACGTACGCATTTTCTGTACCATTTAAAGACATAATGGAAGACCACTTCTCTTCTTGTTCCTTGACATGACGATCAAATACAGTTGATGAAACAGCATCTGAACTCTTTTCAAGACCCTTGATATATCTAACTGCATTCGGCCCAACGACCATACCGCCATAAATAGCAGATAGTAATGAATTCGCACCTAAACGATTGGCGCCGTGCTGTGAATAATCACACTCACCTGCAGCAAAAAGGCCAGGAATGTTCGTCATTTGGTCATAGTCAACCCAAAGTCCGCCCATAGAATAGTGCACGGCAGGGAAGATTTTCATTGGAACTTTACGCGGATCGTCACCCATGAATTTTTCATAGATTTCAATAATTCCACCAAGTTTAATATCTAATTCTTTTGGATCCTTATGCGAAAGATCTAGGTATACCATGTTTTCACCATTAATACCTAACTTCTGGTCTACACAGACAGAGAAAATTTCACGTGTTGCAATATCACGTGGTACTAGATTTCCATAAGCAGGATATTTTTCCTCCAGGAAGTACCATGGTTTTCCATCTTTATAAGTCCAAACCCGACCGCCTTCACCACGAGCTGATTCACTCATTAAACGAAGCTTATCATCTCCAGGGATAGCAGTTGGGTGTATTTGAATCATTTCACCATTAGCGTAATATGCACCTTGTTGATAAACGATTGATGCAGCTGAGCCTGTATTAATAACTGAGTTCGTTGTTTTACCAAAAATAATTCCAGGTCCGCCGGTTGCCATAATGACAGCATCTCCTGCGAAGGATTTAATCTCCATAGAAGTTAAATTTTGTGCAACGATTCCGCGGCAAACACCATCCTCATCGACAACTGATCCTAAAAATTCCCATCCTTCGTACTTTGTTACTAGACCCGCCACTTCGTGTCGACGAACCTGCTCGTCCAATGCATAAAGTAGCTGCTGACCTGTAGTCGCACCAGCAAATGCTGTTCTTGAATGCTGTGTACCTCCGAAACGGCGGAAGTCTAAAAGTCCTTCAGGAGTACGGTTAAACATTACACCCATCCGGTCCATTAAGTGAATAATTCCAGGTGCAGCTTCACACATCGCCTTAACTGGCGGCTGGTTAGCTAAGAAGTCTCCGCCATAAACGGTATCATCAAAGTGTATCCACGGAGAATCTCCTTCTCCTTTAGTATTTACTGCTCCATTCATACCGCCTTGGGCACAAACGGAGTGGGAACGCTTAACTGGAACAAGTGAAAATAATTCTACAGGTGTCCCTGTTTCTGCAACTTTGATCGTTGCCATTAAGCCGGCTAAACCGCCGCCAACTATGATCACCTTACCTTTACTCATTGTGACTCACTCCCTTAATCCAAAAATCCGATATTTTTCAACACGGAGTATGAAGTTAATTTTTTAAATAAAAGCTAAGATTGCTCTAATTCCTACAATTGAAAGAACCACGAAAACTCCAATTGTAAAATATGTAGAAATTACTTGAGAACGTGGGGAAACTGTAATACCCCAGCTAACCAAGAATGACCACAAACCGTTCGCAAAGTGGAAAATCGTTGAAATGACACCAATCAAATAGAAAGTAAGCATGAATGGTGAAGATAAGATATCAGCCATCATGTCATAGTTAACATGGGCACCAAATGCTGCTGCAACGCGAGTTTGCCATACGTGCCATGTAATAAAGATTAGCGTAATTACACCTGAAACACGCTGTAATAGGAACATCCAGTTTCTGAAATATCCATATTTTCCTGCGTTGTTTTTTGCAGTAAATGCAATATAAAGCCCATAGATTGCATGAAATAAAATTGGTAAATAAATAATTACAGTTTCTAGGACAATTCTAAAAGGTAGGTTCCCCATAAAATCTGCAGCTTTGTTAAAGGACTCAGCCCCTCCTGTAGCAAAATGGTTGACTACTAGATGCTGCACAAGGAATAAACCTATTGGAATTACTCCTAGTAATGAATGCAATCTTCGATTCAAAAACTCTCGATTCCCCGCCATAATTAACCCCCCTTGAATTTTTAACATGATGTTAAGCCTTTTTTCACAATTTAATTTAAATAGATTCAAACTTAGCACCACTGTGACAAATATGTGACATGTCCATTTTACTCCCAACGGGTATAAGCGTCAAGAAAACGTATACACAAAAGTTGGATAAAAATAAAATTTTTAAAATATATTGATATTATAATAAATTATAAGTTTCTCTACTTGAAAATGGAATTATCTAGTATTAAATCCAGTAGAATTACAACGAATAATTAAATTTTCTTCATAGTCTATATTGTTAATTGGGAAACATAAATTATGATGAAAGATGGGCTATTGTATTGCAAGATAACAATCCTTTACCACTCTAATGCTTTACACTATATTCCATAAAAAGTGTTCTTACTTAAAGACGTTATTGTATATAATAGAATGGTAGAAAGAGGGGATGCTATTTATGAATGAAAGTACTGCCGTCGAACTTACTTTACAATCCGATGAATCAAGAAATATTTCACTATTTGGTTATGAACTAATCAGGGAATTCGTATTGCCCGAAATCTTAGGCAAGGACACCCCAGAGATTCTGTATTGGGCTGGAAAAAGTTTAGCTCGTAAACACCCATTAAATACACTTGATGACATCATCGAATTCTTTTCAAGAGCCTCCTGGGGACAGCTCGAAATAAAAAAAGAGCGAAAAGATGAAATCGAATTCGAACTAGTCAGCCCGTTAATCGTTTCACGAGTCAAATCAAAAGCAGAACACTACTTCCAAATCGAAGCAGGCTTCCTTGCGGAGCAAATCCAACACCAAAAACAAGTCATCGCCGAAACCTTTGAACACCCAATAAAAAAAGCAAACAAAGTCCAATTCACCGTCAAATGGGATCGAAAAGACACTATTTGATGGTGCCATTAACAACCGCCATTAATGGTGCCGCCATTAATGGTGCCTGTCACCATCCGTGGACACTGTCCACCTCAGGCGGACACTAAGAGTAAAAACATTCCTTGAAGGAGTTCCTTCAAGGAATGTTTTTTATTTTTTACACTTCGCTATTTAGACCAAATGCTTGGTGCAGGACTTCTACTGCTTTTAGCATGTGTTTTTCTTCGACTACTGCTGAGACTTTAATTTCTGAGGTGCTGACCATTTTTATTTGAATCTGGTTGGCCGCCAGTACTTCAAACATTTTGGCTGCAACACCTGGATTTGAAATCATTCCGGAACCAACGATAGACACCTTCGCCAATTTATTTTCTGCGTCAAGCTGATCATAATTCAGAACATCCTTGTTATTTTCAAGGACATTTAACGTCTCTAATAGGTCATCTGTTTTAATCGAGAAAGCAAGATTTGCTGTTTCTGCATCTGTTGTGCTTTGAACAATGATATCGACGTTTAAATGATTCTCAGCTAATGTTGTAAAGATGGTTGATAAACTAGTTAAAGAATTAGCCAGCCCTAACACGCTCACCTTTGTAATTTCATCTTCAAATGCCACTCCACGGACTACCAGGTTTTGTTCCATTGATGCTTCCTCCTCAATCACTGTTCCTTCTACTCTCTCCAAACTTGAACGAACTTCAAGTCGTACTTGATAGTTTTTCGCAAATTCTACTGCTCTCGGGTGCAGGACACCGGCTCCTAAATTTGCTAGCTCAAGCATTTCATCATAAGACACTGATTTTAATTTACGTGCACTCTTCACATATCGTGGATCTGTCGTGAAAACTCCGGTTACATCGGTATATATATCGCATTTATCAGCCTTAAGCGTTGCTGCAAGCGCCACCGCTGTGGTATCAGAACCGCCTCGGCCAAGAGTTGTAATCTCGCCATTTTCGGTAATCCCTTGGAATCCTGCGACAATCACCACTTTGCCAGCAGCTAGCTGATTCTTTACCGCTTCTGCATTAATCGTTGTAATGCGGGCATTTCCATGGATAGGCTCTGTGACAATTCCAGCCTGCCAGCCTGTAAACGAAACGGCAGGCAGCTTTTGCTCATTTAATGCCATTGACAATAAAGCGATTGTCACCTGTTCTCCTGTGCTTAACAGCATATCCATATCCCGTTTATTTGGCTGTCCAGAAATTTCCTTCGCTAAATCCACCAGCTGATCCGTTGATTTCCCCATTGCAGAAACAACCACAACCACCTGATTCCCCTGAGCAGTTTCCGCCTTTACCCGCTGTACTACATTAAGTATTTTTTCCACACTACCTACTGAAGTGCCGCCAAACTTTTGAACAATTAAACCCATCTTTTCCCCTGCTTTCAGTTATAGGTTTAGCTATCATTATAGTTTTCCCCGCAAAAAAAGAAAAAAGCAATGAGAGGGCATCTCATTGCTTGAATACACAAAAAAATTTTCGCGTCTACAATGTAAGATAGCTCTCCAAGACATGACGTCTTGACAATCCGGTATTTATTCAATACTCAGACCAGCAAAGAAAGAAATGAGACTTTCTTCACTTCGGCGAACATCCCCTTTCATGATTCTTCCCAGAAGCTCATCCTTCTCTGAATCATTACTCTTGAAGCTCGCACCTCTACCTTCACTTTAGTATTAAAAAGTGATAGTAATATAATTTTCACTCATTATAGCATAGTGCCATTATTCTGACAATCACTAGGTTTGAAGTTTTTTCATTAATTCTTCTACTACGGGAGCTGGAATACCCAGGGCTCTAAATTCTTCAAATGTAGCTTCTTTCATTTTCTTAACCGAACCAAATTCCTTTAATAATTGCTTTTTCCTTTTTTCACCTACACCTGGAATGTCATCGAGCACCGATTGAAATGCACTCTTTCCACGAGTTTGACGATGGAAGGTAATCGCAAAACGGTGAACTTCATCTTGAATTCTTTGTAATAAATAAAACTCTTGGCTGTTTCTGCCAAGCGGGATAATTTCAAGTGGATTCCCATATAACAAATTAGAAGTTTTGTGCTTATCATCCTTCACCAATCCAGCCAGTGGGATATCTAAGCCAAGCTCGTTCTCTAGCACGTCTCTGACAGCCTCCACATGTCCTTTTCCACCATCAATGATAATTAAGTCTGGAAGTGGCAATTCTTCTTTTAAAGCTCTTGAATATCTCCTTCTCGTTACTTCACGCATCGATTCATAATCATCAGGACCTTTAACCGACTTTATCTTATACTTTCGATACTCACGTTTATTCGGCTTTCCGTCGATAAATACGACCATGGCAGATACCGGATCCGTCCCTTGAATATTAGAATTATCGAAAGACTCTATTCGGTGAGGGGTATAAATACCCATAAGTTCTCCAAGATTTTCAACTGCTTTGATAGTTCGTACCTCATCCTTTTCAATCAGTGAAAATTTCTCATTCAGTGCTATTTTTGCATTTTTGATGGCCATTTTAATCAAATCTTTTTTCTGACCACGCTGTGGCTTGAGTACTTTCACTTGAAGAAGCTGCTCTGCTATATTTAAGTCAACTTCATCTTGAATGAAAATTTCTTTTGGTTTGAAATGATTGGATTTTTCGTAAAATTGACCAAGGAAAGTGAGAATCTCTTCTTCTGGCTCATTGTAAATGGGAAACATGGAAACATCACGTTCGATTAGTTTTCCTTGGCGTACGAAGAAAACTTGTACACACATCCAGCCTTTGTCGACTGCATAGCCAAATACATCACGGTCAGTAAAATCTGTCATCGTGATTTTTTGCTTTTCCATAATCGTCTCGATATGAATAATCTTGTCGCGGAATTCCTTTGCACGTTCAAAATCCAATTCCTCAGAAGCGCTGGCCATTTTTTCAGTCAGTTCTTTTTTTATCTCTTTATAACCGCCATTAAGGAAGCGGGTAATTTCGTCTGTCATTTGCTTGTATTGCTCTTCATGGACCTCATTGACACATGGTGCCAGGCACTGTCCTAAATGGTAATACAAGCAAACCCGGTCAGGAAGGGTTGAACATTTTCGCAATGGGTAAATCCGGTCTAGGAGCTTTTTTGTTTCATTTGCTGCCATAACGTTTGGATACGGACCAAAGTACTTGCCTTTATCCTTTTTTACTTTTCTTGTTATGATTAGCTTTGGATGTCTTTCCGCGGTTAACTTAATAAACGGATAGGTTTTATCATCCTTCAGCATGACGTTATATTTTGGGTCGTATTTTTTGATTAAATTTAATTCAAGTAACAGCGCCTCAATATTGGATGAGGTGACAATATATTCGAAGTCCTCAATCTCATTGACGAGTCTGAACGTTTTTCCATCGTGTGACCCAGTAAAATAAGAGCGTACACGATTTTTTAGTATTTTTGCTTTACCAACATAAATGATCGTTCCCTGACGGTCTTTCATCAAGTAGCAGCCAGGCTGATCAGGCAGCAGTGTTAACTTTTGTTTAATATTTTCATTCATTCTTAGCTGCTCCTCTCCGTCTTTATCTATCTGTAAATTTTAAATCATAGCACTGATAAAGAAAAGCCTGATGTTTTTTCCAAAAATAAAAAACCTTAGCCAGTGTAAACTAGCTAAGGTTATCTGTGCTTATGCGTGCTTTTCTAACACACCTGCTAAAGCATCTTTAGGCTGGAAGCCGACAACTTTGTCAACTACTTCGCCATTTTTGAAAACTAGAAGTGTAGGGATGCTCATAACGCCGTATTTAGCAGCAGTTTCTTGGTTATCGTCTACATCTAATTTCACAATTTTAACTTTGTCGCCCATTTCTGAATCAAGTTCTTCAAGAACGGGAGCGATCATTTTACAAGGTCCACACCATGGAGCCCAGAAATCTGCAAGCACAAGGCCAGAGCCTGTTTCAGCAGAGAAATTTGCATCTGTTACATTTGAAATAGCCATTTATTTTGCCTCCTAATTAATACTAATTACAACGAAAGTATAGCATTGTTTAAACCATCATGCTAATAATCTGTCTCGCAATAATTTCCCCTAAAATACAGTAAGTATTCCGGCTTATTATATGAGAAAAAGCGAGCAGTTTGCCGCTGCTCGCCCTTATATTATGAGTGAACTTTAAGTTTTTTAAACTCTTCTGTTAAAAGTGGGACTACTTCAAATAAATCCCCAACAATTCCGTAATCTGCCACTTTAAAGATATTTGCTTCTGGATCTTTGTTAATCGCAACAATTACCTTAGAGTTAGACATACCTGCTAAATGCTGAATTGCTCCTGAGATACCGCAAGCAATATAAAGGTCCGGTGTTACAACTTTACCTGTTTGTCCGATTTGTAAGGAATAGTCACAATAGTCAGCATCACAGGCTCCCCGAGAAGCACCAACCGCACCACCTAATACTTTCGCTAATTCTTTAAGTGGTTCAAACCCATCTGCACTTTTCACACCGCGTCCACCAGAGATAACGACTTTCGCTTCACTTAAATCTACACCTTCACTTGCTTTTCGAACCACTTCTTTAATAATGGCACGAAGGTCCTTAATTTCAACAGATAGAGAGGCAACTTCACCAGCTCTACTCTCATCCTTTTCAAGTGGTGCAATATTGTTAGGTCTTACTGTTGCAAAAATTAATCCGTCCGTTACGATTTTCTTTTCAAATGCTTTACCAGAATAGATTGGTCTTGTAAAGACAACATTTCCGCCTGCTACTTCAACAGAAGTTGCATCAGAAATTAAACCAGATGCCAGCTTCGCAGCAATCCTTGGTGAAAGATCCTTTCCAAGGGAAGTATGTCCCAAAATTAATCCTTCTGGGATTTCTTTTTCAATAACAGCAAGCAAGCTTTGTGCAAAACCATCAGATGTATATTGCTTTAACTTTTCATCCTCGACAACAACCACACGGTCAGCACCATATTGAATTAATTCTGCTCCTAAAGCGCTAACATTTTCTCCGATTAAAACAGCTACCACTTCTCCGCCCTCTGCTACAGTCTTTGCCGCAGCAATTGCTTCGAAAGATACATTACGTAAAGAACCGTCACGCGTTTCCCCTAATACTAATACTTTTCTAGTCATTCCTTTACCCTCCTGCGAATCATTTTTGTCTTATCAGAATCTACATTCTGAACGTTTACCTGCAAGTAAGTACGATTAAACTACTTTTGCTTCTGTATGAAGAAGTTGAACAAGTTCTTTTACCTGATCAGTTAATTCTCCAGATAAGACTTTTCCAGCTTCTTTTTTAGGCGGTAAGTAAATTTCAATGGTTTTTGTTTTTGCTTCAACATCGTCTTCTTCTAAATCAAGGTCGTCTAATTCCAATTCATCCAGAGGCTTTTTCTTTGCCTTCATAATTCCTGGAAGTGATGGATAACGAGGCTCATTCAGACCTTGTTGAGCAGTAACCAATAAAGGAAGGCTTGTTTCAATCACTTCAGAATCACCTTCAACGTCGCGCGTAACCGTTACAGTGGTTCCATCAATTTGAAGCTTCGTAATCGTTGTAACATATGGAATGTTAAGCAATTCAGCAACACGTGGTGCTACTTGACCAGAGCCGCCATCAATCGCTACATTTCCACCAATAATTAGATCTGCTGCCTTATCTTTTAGATATTCAGCAATGATTTTTGATGTTGTGAATTGATCGCCATTTTCCACATCGTCTTCCGTATTAATTAATACTGCTTTGTCAGCTCCCATAGCGAGTGCTGTGCGTAATTGCTTTTCAGATTCTTCTGTTCCTACTGAAATAACAGTTACTTCACCGCCATTAGCATCACGGACTTGGATTGCTTCCTCTACTGCATATTCATCATAAGGATTGATGATAAACTCGGCACCATCCTCATTGATTTTTCCGCCAGAGATCGTAATCTTTTCCTCTGTATCAAATGTTCTTTTCAAAAGTACATAAATATTCATGATTTCCCTCCTATAATTGCAAACATTTCTTCTGTTTCAAAGATTAAGAAAATTTATAGCAAAAAAAAATTTATTATGAACTTCTACCTTCATCGATAAAAGTTACTCACCCTTTAAAATGAGGCTCACGTTTTTCAATAAATGCCTGAATTCCTTCTTGTGCATCACTTGAAACAAATATTTCTCCAAATAACTCTGCCTCTTTTTTAGAGCCTTCGTAAAACTCTTCGTTTTTTGAATAGTTTAATAGTTGAATCGTCGCTTTCAATGAACCTAAGCTCTTCTTAGCAATCTTTCCTGCCATTTTAAGTGCTTGGTCGAAAACTTCAGATTCCGGATAAGCATGGTTCGCTAAGCCAAATTGAACCGCTTCCATTCCTGTGATTGGCTCAGACGTAAACAGCATTTCTGCTGCCCTCGCAACGCCAACATATTTAGGAAGCCGCTGTGTCCCAGCAAATCCAGGGATTAATCCTAGCTGTAGTTCTGGAAGACCTAGTTTCGTATTTTCACCCACTAAACGGATATGACAAGCCATTGCCAGCTCTAACCCGCCGCCTAACGCCGCACCATGAATAGCAGCAATGATTGGTTTAGGGAATTTCTCCATTCGGTCAAACAAATCTTGACCATATGTACCAAGATTCGTAAATCCTTCAGAAGATGAAACGGTGGTGAATTCCTTAATGTCAGCACCCGCTGAGAAGAATCGCCCTTCCCCATGAATGACAAGCACCTTAATTTCACGATTGGGTTCAATTTCGTCTAAAACAGCCGACAGTTCCCTTAATAGTCCTTGTGAGAGGGCATTTGCCGGTGGACGCCCGATGGTAATTGTCGCGACTCCGTCTTGACTAGACCATTTTAAGTTTTCCAATAAAAATCCCTCCTCCTCATACACTCAAGAATTAATGATTTCCACAGCCTTTAATCAGTAGCTGATGGACCGGTTTAGCGAGTGCAACTAAATCATATTTTTCCTCATTCAAAACCCAGGTTGTAACGGTTTCATCCATCGTGCCGAAAATCATCTGCCTGGCTAGACGGACATCGAGGTCACTTGAGAACTCTCCCGTTTCTTTTCCTTCGATGATGATTTTATCTATCACCTGCAAATAGCCTTTAAGAACATTATTTATTCTCATGCGCAGCTCTTTATTTGATTGACGTAATTCAAGCTGTGTGACAATTGCCATGTGATGATCATCGGAAAGGTTTCGAAAATGAGCTTCAACCATCATATATAACTTCTCCACCGCTGTCTCTTTTCCTGCTAGTAATTCATCTATTTTTTCAATAAAGCTTCCCATTTTTTCTTCAAAGAGTGAGATGAGAATGTCTTCCTTGTTTTTAAAATAAAGATAAATGGTCCCATCTGCAACACCTGCCTGCTTGGCAATTTTAGAAACCTGTGCCTGATGATAACCAACTTCTGCTATTGCAATTACCGCTGCATCAATGATTTGCATGTATTTTGGTTTGTTTTTTTTCATTGTTTCTCCCTCCTCATGAAGAAGTGAATATAAAAATAAAAATATGAATGAATAATCATTCATATTTTTATAATAGTTTTTACTTGTATTTCTGTCAAGAAATACAACGATATTTTTTATATTACTTTACTATTTCCATATAGACAAGCACTATAAATCAAAAAAAAAGAAGTGCAGTTTTTTATGCATGTTTTTTGTTTTCTTCCTCTATTTTTATCATTTCTTCTTCGACAAGTGTCCTTCTTAAAATCTTGCCTACTGCCGTTTTCGGCAATTCTTCTCTAAATTCATATAATCTTGGAGCCTTATAGGATGCTAAATATTTTCTAGCATAATGATTCAAGTCTTCCGGGGTAATCTCTGAGCCTTCTTTTAACACCACATATGCTTTAACGGTTTCACCACGGTATGGATCTGGTATTCCTGCAGCAACCGCTTCTAAAACATCGGGATGCTCATACAATACTTCCTCAATTTCCCTTGGATATATATTAAACCCTCCTGCAATAATCATATCCTTCTTTCTATCTACTACATAAAAATATCCTTTGTCGTCCATATAGCCAAGGTCACCGGTGTATAACCAGCCATCTTGAATGGTTTCCTCTGTTGCCTCAGGTCGATTCCAATAGCCCTTCATCACTTGCGGACCTTTAATGATAATTTCTCCAATTTCACCTACAGGCATTATTTCACCATTGTCCATGGAGACAATTCTTACTTCTGTATTCGGCCATGGTACACCAATACTTCCTTTTACCCGCTCACGATCCCATAAGAAATTAGAATGGGTAACCGGTGAGGATTCTGTTAATCCATAACCTTCAACGAGTTTCCCGCCTGTAACCTTCTCAAACTCCTCTTGTACTTCAATGGGGAGTGGAGCAGAGCCGCTTAGACAGGAATCAATCGACGATAAATCGTATTTTTTCAAATCTGGATGATTTAAGAGACCGATATAAATGGTTGGTGCTCCAGGAAACAGAGTAGGTCGTTGCTTTTGAATGGTCTTTAATGTAGTCAGTGCATCAAATTTAGGTAAAATAATCATCTTATAGGCCTGCATAACCGATAAGATCATGATTATGGTCATACCATAGACGTGGAAAAACGGTACAATACCAAGGACTGATTCTTCACCTGGTTTTGATTTGTATAGCCAAGCCGTACACATAGAAGCATTAGCCACTAAATTCCGATGTGTTAGCATAACCCCTTTTGGAGAACCTGTTGTTCCACCTGTATATTGGAGCAGGGCAACATCTTCTTCAAAATCAAAGTCATATTCTACGAGCTTTTTAGGCTTAATTTTTACAATTTCTTTAAATAAGTGGGTGGTGCCTTCATGTTTAACATTCACGACAATTCCATATTGCTTTTTCTGGATAAATGGATAAACTAAGTTTTTAGGGAATGGCAGGTAGTCTTTGATAGCGGTTACAATTATATGTTGCAAACCGGTTTGCGGCATCACCTTAGAAGCGCGAGGATAGAGGATGTCGAGTGTGATGATTGCCTTAGCTCCAGAGTCTTTCATTTGGTATTCAAGTTCACGTTCGGTATATAAAGGATTGGTTTGAACCACAATAGCTCCAGCCATCAGGATTCCAAAATAACTTATGACTGATTGTGGTGTATTAGCAAGCATAATGGCAACTCGGTCACCTTTTGCTATACCGATTTCCTGAAGATAACTAGCAAAAGACAATGCTTCGTTGTAAAGCTCTTTATAGGTCATTTCCTTCCCCATAAAATGGATAGCCGTTTTTTCAGGAAAACTTTTTGCTGCATCTACTAAATACTGCTGAACAGGTTCTTTTCGAAATTCCAGTTCTGCAGGAATTTCTTCAGGATAAGACGCTAGCCATGGTTTAGAATCATACATAGTAACCCTCCTTATGGACTATTGTAAAATTTACCACTTCCCTTTTATTATAGTATAGTCAGACTGTTTAAACAATTGGAATAATGATATATGTGCACTATCTCACGAATAATATTTGTAAAAAAAAATCACCGCTGTGCTTCAGCGATGATTTCAACTTAAAAGATCATATACCCCAAACCAATTAGCAAAAACAATGCGCATAATCCAAGAAGTACTTTCGCTAACGTCTCCACGCCTAATCTCCCCTTACGATATTCCTGCACCTATTACAAAGGATAAGCCGATTGTTATAATCATCGCAATGAATCCAACTGCGCGATTATCGTTTTTAATTTCATCGTCAATGTTAAATTTAGGTGTTAAGAATTCAAAGATAAAATATCCAACCAGTAACAGCACATAGCCAAATACTCCCCAGCTTATCATCGTTACCAAAGAATCATTTTGTTCAATGGAATAACGGAAAATGTTGGAAATTCCAAATATTTTCCCTCCAGTAGCCATTGCTACAGCGATATTGCCCTTTTGGATTTCTTCCCAATTTTTATATTTCGTTACTAATTCAAAAATAGCTAAAAAGACAACCACACATAGGATAACTACGCTATAATTGGCAGCACTTTGAATATACACGTTATTCCAAAACTGGTTCATTCCCAATTCTCCCCGGATAGTATTTAAGGCCTTTTTTCCTTATTTAAATTCGACCACGGTAACACCAGAACCGCCCTCACCTGCTTCTCCAAAGCGGATTTTCTTAACAGATCGGTGATTTCGTAAATATTCCTGGACACCCTGCCTTAATGCGCCCGTGCCTTTCCCGTGAATGATCGATACACGAGGATAGTTTGATAATAACGCATCATCTATATATTTTTCCACTCTTAATAGTGCGGCCTCATATCTTTCCCCTCGTAAATCTAATTCCAGCTTCACATCTGCGTCTCTGCCTTGAACAATGGCCATTGGTCTTGTTTCTACCGGCTTTGGTGTGCTGATATACTCTAAATCCTTTTCTTTCACCTTCATTTTCAGGATACCGATTTGCACCTGCCATTCGTTATCAGATACTTTTTCTAGAAGTGTACCCTTTTGTCCAAAGGTCAAGACTTTCACTTCATCACCAGGTGTGAAGGTATGTTTCTTCGTTTTCTGACTAATTTGTTTGGAGGATTTCTTAATTTCTGGTGTTGCGGCTTCAAGACGTCGCTTAGCATCAATTAATTCATGTTCCTTAATATCCGCTTGCTTCTCAATCCTCATTTTACGCAGGTCACGAATAACCTTTTCTGCCTCACTCTTTGCTTCATCAAGAATTTCACCAGCTTTTTCAGCTGCTTTTTCAAGCATTGAATCTTTGTTCTCATAGAATTCAATCATCTGCTTCTGCATATCCTGATGAAGCTTTTCTGCCTGTCTTAAATAATCACGAGCTTCTTCCTGTTCGATTTCAGCTTGACGCTTACTGCTTTCGAGTGAGGCAATCATCTTATCAATTTGATTGGTATCTTCACTGACATGAGATCTTGCGGATTGAATCACACGTTCACTTAACCCTAAACGTTTTGATATTTCAAATGCATTGCTTCGTCCTGGTACTCCAAGAAGAAGCTTATAGGTTGGACTTAACGTTTCAACATCAAATTCAACACTTGCATTTAGCACACCTTCACGGTTATAGCCATACGCCTTTAATTCTGGATAATGTGTAGTGGCAATTACTCTTGCGCCTCGATGGTACACCTCATCTAAAATGGAAATGGCAAGCGCAGCACCTTCCTGAGGGTCTGTACCTGCACCAAGTTCATCAAATAGTACAAGAGAATTAAAGTCGACCTTTTCTAAAATATCCACGATGTTGACCATGTGGGAAGAAAACGTACTCAAGCTTTGTTCAATTGATTGCTCATCACCAATATCAGCATAAATGGCATCAAATACAGCAAGCTCTGAGCCATCATAGGCAGGAACCTGCAAACCAGCTTGTGCCATTAATGAACATAATCCCAGGGTTTTTAAGGTAACCGTTTTACCGCCTGTATTCGGTCCGGTAATAACAATCGTTGTATAATCTTTTCCAAGTAAAATATCATTCGCTACCACTTCATCTATTGGAATTAATGGGTGTCTAGCTTTGTATAAAGCAATTCGTCCTTCATTATTCATGATAGGCATACTTGCTTTCATCTTCCGGCCATACCTTGCCTTTGCAAAAATAAAATCCAGATTCGCTAGAATAGCAACAATCACTTGCAGCTCCGACTCAAATTCAGCTGTCTTTGCTGAAAGCTCTGATAATATTCTTTCAATTTCAAGCTGTTCTTTTACTCTTATATCCTGTAATTGATTATTTAGCTGAACAATTACTTGTGGTTCTATAAATAGCGTTTGACCTGATGAACTCTGGTCATGGATAATCCCGCCGTAGTGACCGCGATATTCCTGTTTAACAGGAATAACAAAGCGATCATTACGAATCGTAACAATAGAATCCGACAACATCTTTGCAGCATTCGAGGAGCGAATCATGCTCTCTAGTTTTTCACGGACACGCGCTTCATTCGAGCGCAGCTGGTGCCTTAATGTGCGCAGCAGTTCACTTGCGCTATCAAGAACTTCTCCACTCTCATCAATTGCAAATCGAATTGATTCCTCCAAATTGACTAAAGGAATAATCCGGTCCACCTGCTCCAATAAAATAGGAATTTCCGTTCTTTCTTCGGCAATATCTTCTATAAATCGCTTCATTTGCCGGCTTGCACGGATGGTGCTGGCAATCTGTATCAATTCATGGGAACTTAGGACTCCCCCAATAACAGAGCGCTTAATATGGGCTCGGATATCATGAATGCCTGACAACGGGACATTTCCTTTGATTCGTAAAACAGTTGTTGCCTCATCTGTTTCCGCTTGCAGTTTTACAACTTCTTCAAAATCTGTGGATGGAACCAATCTTTTTATTTTATCTATTCCAAGTGAAGACGCTGCATGCTCAATGAGCTGATCTCTCACTTTCGTAAATTCCAATACCTTTAACGTTCTTTCTTGCATGGAGATAAACCTCCTTAGTTTCGATTATGCAAATACTCTAGTAAGTCATTCGGTTCAAGTGTGTTGATCACTGATGATTTTTTAATCCAGCCCTTTTTAGCTGTAGAAACGCCTACCCCCATATGTGACAGTGTTTCTTTCTTATGGGCATCCGTATTAATAAATATCTTAACTCCTGCGTCCTGTGCTTTTCGTAAATATTCAGCTTTTAGATCCAACCGATTAGGATTGGCATTAAGTTCAAGTGCGGTATTTGTTTCTTTTGCTAACTGTATTAGCATATCGATATCAACATCATATCCTTCACGGCGGCCTATTTTTCTGCCAGTAGGATGGGCAATTAAATCTACATGTGCGTTTTTTAATGCTGTCGTTAACCGCTCCATTATCTTTTCTCTTGGCTGTGAAAAAGCAGAGTGAATCGATGCTATCACGAAATCCATTTCAGCTAGGAGATCGTCTTCATAATCTAGTGTACCATCTGGTAAAATATCCATTTCAACACCAGATAGAATTAGAATATCATCGTATTTTTCATTTAACTTCTTAATTTCCTCTTTTTGCTGCAATAACCGCTCTCTCGTCAGTCCATTTGCCACCTTTAAGTACTGGGAATGGTCAGTAATGGCCATATACTTATATCCTTTTGCACGACAAGCTTCAACCATTTCTTCAATCGAATGCGCTCCATCACTCCAGGTTGAGTGCATATGTAGATCGCCCTTGATATCAGTAAGTTCGATTAATTCCTCATGGGCTGAAAAATCCTCTACTTCTTTCCCATCTTCTCTTATTTCAGGCGGAATAAATGGCAGGTCAAAATGCTTGAAAAACTCTTTTTCGGAAGAAAACGTAAGAATTTCTCCTGTCTCAACATTTTCCACACCATACTCACTTATTTTTTCACCACGTTCTTTTGCAAGCTGTCTCATCCGGACATTGTGATCCTTTGACCCCGTAAAGTGGTGAAGAGTCGTGATAAATTCCTCTGGTTTGACGATTCGGAAATCAACTGAAACATCATAATCAAATTCAAAAACGAGTGAAACCTTAGTATCTCCAGCACCAATCGTTTCTTTTATATTTGGTAATTCCAGCAAAAACTGTTTTACCTTATCTGGCTGTTCGCTCGAAATAATAAAATCAAGATCTTTAACTGTTTCTCGCACTCTTCGCAGGCTTCCGGCTCGTGAGAATCTATGAATTTCAGGAAGTTCAGAAAGCTTTGCTTCAATACTTTCTGCAATTGGCAGCATGTAGGCGAGAGGCAGTCTGTCTGGCCTAGAGCCCACATTGGCAATCGCACTGAGGATTTTTTCTTCTGTCTTCTTTCCGAATCCAGCTAGTGCTTGGACTTTCCCTGCTTTACAGGCTTCCTCTAAGGTTGTAACATCTTCAATTCCTAGTTCTTTGTGAAGCTTAGCAATCTTTTTTCCGCCAAGCCCTGGCAATTGTAATAACGGAATTAACCCTTTTGGAACCTCTTCCTTAAGTTCCTTTAATACTTTTGAGGTGCCCTCATTTATGTATTCTTCAATAACAGCCGCGGTACCCTTGCCGATTCCGGATAACTTGGTAAAATCCTCGATATCAGATAAGCTGCGATCATCAAATTCAAGTGCTGATGCAGCTTTTCGAAAGGCAGATACCTTGAAAGGATTTTCACCCTTCAACTCCATGTAAACCGCGATTGTTTCTAATAATCGAATTAAATCTTTTTTATTTACCTCCATCATTTCCACCCACCTTGCATTTATTTTAACCTTTTAAAAGAAAAACTTCTCCCTTAGAGAGAAGTTAAGAGAACCTTCTCTCCTAGTGAGAAGGTGAACTACCCTTCTAACCTAAAGAGAAGTTAAAGCAGCAGTATATTCAATCCACATACTTTTTATTTGCTGTGAAAGGAATGGTGTATGATTCACAATCAAGTTCGCCATAATGGAATCATCCAAAGGTTTTTGCAAAACTTCCATTGGAACGAGCGCAGCAATATATAATAAAATAAAGATAATTAAATAGACTTCGGCAAAACCTAGGAGGCCGCCTGCCCATACATTTAATTGCTTGAGAATCGGCAAATGTGCAATAAAATCCAGCATTGACCCTATCACTTGAAGCAGAATCTTAACCGCAAAGAAAATAATGATAAAGGCAATTGCACGGTAGAAGGCTTCCTCCATATTCCCGTTCTCACTTAATAGTTTTAAAGGAGACGTCGTCCCGAGATTTGGATATGGAACCCAAAGCGTAAGTCTAGGTGCCAAATCATCGTAGTATAAATTTGCCACTATGTATGCAATAATAAAACCTGTTAAATGGACTAACTGCAAAATGAATCCTCTTTTTAATCCTATAAAAAAACCAAAAACTAATAATATAATAATTGCTAAATCCAACATGACTTATTCAGTCCTTTTCCTTTTGTAGTTCAGCCTGCAGTACCTCTAATTGTTCCTTCATTTTAATATAATCATTGACTGCATTCACGGCAGTTAATACAGCGAGTTTATTTACATCAAGTAATGGATTCCTAGAACCTATTTCGCGCATTTTTTTGTCAACTAATGAAGCGACATGTCGAACATGGTTTTGGGATTCAGTACCTAATATAACGTATTGCGTTCCGTATATATCAACGGTTGTTCTGGTTTTTTCTGTATTTGACAAATTACTGCCTCCATTCGGTTCGAAGAAATCCCTATTTTATAATATAACACGAACGGATATGTGTCGAAAAGAGAAACAGATGAAACTGGAGGTTTTTTACTTTTTCTAGAAAAAATGTCGAGGAGTGTTTTTGAAGTGGGAAATGTTGTGTTAAATCTAAGTTTGTCTGAAATTAATAAAATGAAAAGCTATTATGAAGGGAAATTAGTAGATAAAGCTCCTCCAGGCAGTGTGTTTGCTGCCAAGACTTCCGGTTCGACGATTACTGCCTATAAGTCCGGTAAAGTGTTATTTCAAGGGAGTGGCTGTGAAGCAGAGGCCAGCAGGTGGGGTGAGGCTGCTGCAAAAGCTCCAGCCAAATCCAAATCTCCGAAAGGTAATTTACCAGAAGGTTTTAGCAACTGGTCTGTTATCGGCTCTGATGAAGTTGGTACCGGTGATTTCTTTGGCCCAATAACCGTTGTCGCTGCTTATGTTAGGAAGGAAGATATTCCTTTATTAAAAGAATTAGGTGTCAGAGATTCAAAGGATTTGAACGATGAAAAAATCATTGCGATTGCAAAGGTGATTAAAGATGTTGTTCCATTTAGCCTGATGACACTAAAAAATGAAAAATACAATCAGCTGCAAAAATCAGGAATGTCACAGGGGAAAATGAAGGCGCTCCTCCATAATCAAGCCATCCTAAAGGTGCTTGAGAAGATTTCACCTGTAAAACCAGAAGGTATTCTGATAGACCAATTTGTTCAGGAAAGCACCTATTTTCAGCATGTTAAAAGTCAAAAAGCTGTAGCTAGGGAAAATGTTTATTTTAGCACGAAGGCAGAGGGTATCCACCTTGCCGTTGCAGCAGCATCCATCCTCGCACGGTATGCCTTTGTTCAATATATTGACAAGCTTAGTGAGTCAGCAGGATTTAAGATTCCAAAAGGAGCAGGATCCCAGGTGGATGAAGCTGCAGCCAAGTTGATTCTGAAAAAAGGTCAAGATGTATTTCCCCAATTTGTGAAATTGCACTTTGCGAATACGGAAAAAGCGATAAATTTGGTGAATAAAAAGAGAATGTAATGGAATTCTATCGTTTTTAATAAAAAAATGACCTAGTGGATTGATCACTAGGTCATTTTTTATCTTTATTACCCTCTTAATACTGCTCCAGCTTTTTCTTTTAAAGCTTCTAGTACTTGGGTATGAACTTTCGTTACTTCTTCATCGGTTAATGTGCGTTCTGGATCCATGTATTTCAATGAGTAGGCAATGGATTTTTTGCCTTCTTCCATGCGCTCACCTTCGTAAAGGTCAAAGACCGTTACTTCTTTTAGAAGCTTTCCGCCAGCAGTTTGGATTATATCCTGCAATACTCCAGCGACAGTTTCTTTATCGACAACAAGAGCGATGTCTCTTGTGATTGATGGGAAACGTGGAATTCCAGAGTATCTTAGCGGTGCAGTAGCTTCTTCTAAAATAGCCTTTAATGATAACTCAAACACATAGGTATCTTTTAAATCTAACTCTTTTTGCATGGTTGGGTGTACTTGGCCGACGAAACCGATTCTTTCACCATGTAAGTGAATTTCAGCAGTACGTCCTGGGTGCATGTTATCCACTTTAGCTTGAACATATGTGACACTTTCAGTAAGTCCAAGTTTAGCAAATAATCCTTCTAAAATACCTTTTAATACATAGAAGTCAACTGCCTTCTTCTCACCCTGCCAAGAATGGCTATGCCATAAACCTGTAATCGCACCAGCTAAATGCTCCTGTTCTTCAGGTAATACTTCATTTCCATTTGCTAAGAACACAGCACCTGTTTCATAAACCGCAAGGCTGTCGTTTTGACGAGCACTGTTGTATTTTAAAACTTCCATCAGCTGCGGCATGATGCTTAGGCGTAATATACTGCGGTCCTCACTCATCGGCATCGCCAGGCGAATGAAATCACGTTTCTCAAGGGCAAATTGTGCTGCTTTCTCCTCACTTGTTAAGGAATACGTTACCGCTTGATACAAGCCAGCACCTTCTAAATATTGCCGGACAATCCGGCGTTTATCCTGATATTGTGATAATTTGCCTGGTGTCGCAGAACCGATTGGCAATGTTTTTGGAATGTTATCGTAGCCGTAAAGACGTGCTACTTCTTCAATTAAGTCTTCCTCAATTTTGATGTCACCACGGCGTGTTGGAGCTGTAACCGTAATTGTTTCTTCTTCACTTGTTACCGCAAATTGAAGGCGTTCGAAAATGGCTTCAACCTCTTCTACAGTCAAGTTTGTACCGATGACACTATTTATTTTTTCCAAAGTAATAGAAACCACCGCTGGTTCAACTGTAAGTGTATCAACCACTGAAGCATCTTCTAGCACTTCTCCGCCAGCGTATTTTGCCATCAAGTATGCCGCACGCTCTCCCGCAGCTCGTACGCGGTTTGGATCGACACCCTTTTCAAAACGAGCACTCGCTTCACTTCGTAAGCCATGGTCCTTCGATGCTTTTCTTACAGTTCCTCCTGTAAAATAAGCCGCCTCCAACAACACAGTTGTTGTGTCAGAGGTAACCTCTGAATTAGCTCCGCCCATGACTCCAGCTAATGCTACTGGCTCAGTTCCATTTGTGATCACTAAATGGTCAGAAGTTAACGTACGTTCTACATCATCTAATGTTGTGAATTTCTCACCATCTTGTGCACGACGAACAAGGATTTCCTTTGAACCTAAGCGATCATAGTCAAATGCATGCAGCGGCTGACCATATTCTAATAAAATGTAGTTGGTAATATCGACAACATTGTTATGTGGACGAATTCCAGCAGACATTAGTCTTGTTTGCATCCATAACGGAGCTGGTCCGATTTTAACATTCTTAATCACTTTTGCAGCATATAGAGGATTATCCTCATTTGCTTCTACTTTAACAGTAATATAATCTGTTGCCTTTTCTTTAACTGGCTGAAGTTCGATTTCTGGAAGCTTCACGTCTCTGCCAAGAATTGCTGCAACTTCATATGCTACACCAAGCATACTCAAGCAATCTGCGCGGTTTGGTGTCAGACCAAGTTCAAGAACTTCATCATTACGGTTTAATAAAGCAATTGCGTCTGCTCCAACCTCTGCATCCTGAGGGAAAACAAAGATTCCTTCTGAATATTCTTTCGGTACAATTTTCGCTTCCATACCGAGTTCGGTTAAAGAGCAAATCATTCCATTTGATTCTTCTCCGCGAAGCTTTGCCTTTTTTATTTTAAAATTTCCTGGTAATACTGCACCAACAGTTGCTACTGCTACTTTTTGCCCTTGTGCGACATTCGGTGCACCACAGATGATTTGAACAGGTTCGCCCTGACCAATATCCACTTGGCATTTGCTTAATTTATCCGCATTGGGGTGTTGTACACGCTCAACCACATGACCCACAACTACGCCAGTAATTCCTTCATTAAGGACCTCAACGCCCTCAACCTCAATCCCGCTTTTTGTAATTTTTTCAGCTAACTCATCAGCTGAAACTCCGGATAAATCTACATAATCCTGGAGCCATTTATATGAAACGAACATTTCGTACTCCTCCTCCTACTCGTGTTTTGAATACTGTTTTAAGAAACGCACATCATTTGTGTAGAAATGGCGAATATCATCGACGCCGTATTTCAACATCGCAATCCGCTCTGGTCCCATACCGAATGCAAATCCTGTGTATTTTTTAGAATCATAGCCAGCCATTTCAAGAACGTTTGGATGAACCATTCCTGCTCCAAGAATTTCAATCCAGCCTGTTTTCTTACAAACATTACAGCCGTTGCCGCCGCAAATCATACAGGAAATATCCATTTCAACGGATGGTTCTGTGAATGGGAAGAAACTTGGACGCAATCGGATTTCACGGTCTTCTCCAAACATTTTTTTCGCAAAAATCTCTAATGTCCCATGAAGGTCGCTCATGCGGATGTTTTCACCAACAACAAGGCCTTCAATTTGCATGAACTGGTGAGAGTGTGTTGCATCATCATTGTCTCGGCGATACACTTTACCCGGGCAGATAATTTTGATAGGACCTTTCCCTTGATTCTTTTCCATCGTCCGTGCTTGAACGGGTGATGTATGTGTGCGCAGTAAAATTTCATCTGTAATATAGAAGGAATCCTGCATATCGCGGGCAGGGTGACCCTTCGGTAAATTTAACGCTTCAAAGTTATAATAATCCTGCTCGACTTCTGGACCTTCTGCTACCTGATAACCCATTCCAATAAACAAATCTTCAATCTCTTCGATGATTCTTGTTAATGGGTGGTGGTTTCCAACCTTAACCGGTCTTCCTGGTAATGTCACATCAATTGATTCAGAAGCTAGTTTTTCTAATACTGCCGCTTCTTCTAAATCCTTTTGTTTTGCTTCTAAAATAGTAGCAATAGCTTCACGAACCTCATTTGCAAGTGCTCCCATAATTGGGCGCTCCTCAGCTGAAAGCTTACCCATTCCACGCAGTACTTCTGTAATAGGACCTTTTTTACCTAAATAAGCAACGCGGATGTCATTTAATTCTTTTAAGCTTGAAGACTGTTCAATACTTTGAATAGCTTCCTGCTGCAATTCCTTTAATCGTTCTTGCATTTAGAATTCCTCCTTTAATTTTTAACGATTTCGGGGTGGTTTCTTTCACCATACAAAAAACAAAAAAACCCCATCCCTGGAAAGGGACGAGGTTTATAGTCGCGGTACCACCCTTGTAAACACGGTATGTATAAAAACATTGTGTTCGCTTCATTGGGATAACGGCATAGGCCGGTGCATCTTTACATTTCTATTGAAATGGTCCCGATGCCAACTCAGGAGGTGAACTTCTCCTATCCTTCCCATAAAAGTGCTTCCAGTCACGGCACTCTTTCCCTAAATGGTCATTGATAAGATACTTTTCTCCGTCATCGTCTTTTGTATTTTTCAATAATGTAAATTATTATATAATACTTTACTTGATGATTCAAACTAGTATCGTCTATTTTTTTAAAAAATATAACAGGATGCCCGTTGCTACGGCTACATTGAGTGATTCACTCTTGCCGTAGATGGGAATATAAAGGTTTGCGGTTGTTTTTGCGAGCAGATCTTTGTCAACGCCATTTCCTTCGTTTCCAACTATTAAGGCAAATGATTCACCTGTTGAAATATCAGTATATGCAGAGGCCCCCTCAAGTGCTGTACCATAAACCGAAATATTTTTCGTTTCCAACTTTTCGACCCACTCATGGAGATCGCCTCTTATGATTGGCAGATGAAAATGACTGCCTTGTGCTGAGCGGAGTACCTTTGAATTATAAACATCGACGCTTCCCTTTCCTACAACTACTGCGTCAATTCCAGCTGCGTCTGCTGTTCGGATCATTGTACCTAAATTTCCTGGATCTTGTACGGCATCAATGAGCAGGAATGTCTTTGCATTCGGTATTTCTAACTGCACCTGACGGCAAACGGCATATATCCCTTGTGGTGCCTCCGTGTCAGATAATGAATTGGAGATCTCTTCGGTAACCTGGATGACTGGTACTTCTCCGGAATCCCAGCGCGGCGGCAGACCTGTCTTATCAGAAACGATAATTTCGATTACACTCTCGCGTTGTTTTAATGCTTCTTCGACTAAATGAAAGCCCTCGACTAGAAAGGTTCCGGATTTATCCCGCTCTTTTTTTGTTAACAGCTTTTTCCATTGTTTTACTTTAGGGTTTTGAATCGATTCAATATGCTTCAAGTTTATTTGTGCTCCTCTAGTGTTTTTCCTCATTATATCCCAAAAAAAATACATAATAAAACCAAAGATAGAAATCATATTAAAGAAATGTATGATGAAAAAGGAGTGTGTGATGATGAATTTAAATTTGCGAAATGCGATTATTCACAATGTTACTGGTAACTCCCAAGATCAATTAGAAGATACAATTGTTGATGCCATTCAAAATGGTGAAGAAAAAATGCTTCCAGGCTTGGGTGTACTATTTGAAGTAATCTGGAAGAATTCTTCTGAGGATGAGAAGAAAGAAATGCTTTCTACACTTGAAAATGGGTTAAAGTAACTGGTATTTGCTGCTGCCGATTTGAATTCGGCAGCTATTTTTATGCTTATCCGCAAGTATTTCTCGCCATCCGCAAGTATTTTCTGCTATCCGCAAGTATTTTCTGCTATCCGCAAGTATTTTCCGCCATCCGCAAGTATTTTCTGCTATCCGCAAGTATTTTCCGCCATCCGCAAGTATTTTCTGCTATCCGCAAGTATTTTCTGCTATCCGCAAGTATTTTCCGCCATCCGCAAGTATTTTCCGCCATCCGCAAGTATTTTCCGCCATCCGCAAGTATTTTCCGCCATCCGCAAGTATTTTCTGCTATCCGCAAGTATTTTCCGCCATCCGCAAGTATTTTCTGCTATCCGCAAGTATTTTCCGCCATCCGCAAGTATTTTCCGCCATCCGCCAGTATTGCACAAAAAAATCCCCGACATAAATATCGAGGACGGCAAGCTTTATTCGTACGTTATTTTATCCACCGTCTCACGGTCTAGTCGCTTGATGACTTCAACGATTAGCTTCACCGCATTTTCGTAGTCGTCACGGTGCAGCATTGCTGCATGTGAATGGATATATCGTGTTGCGATGGTAATGGCTAACGATGGGACTCCATTATGCGTGATATGGATTGGGCCAGCGTCAGTACCTCCACCAGGAATAGCATCAAATTGATATGGGATATTCAGTTCATCAGCCAAATTGGTGATAAAATCCCGCAAACCTTTATGTGCCACAAGGGTCGCATCATATAAAATGATTTGTGGGCCTTTCCCCATTTTGCTCATAGCTTCCTTTTCAGAAATACCAGGTGTATCACCTGCAATACCCACATCGACAGCAAATCCGATATCAGGATTAATTTTCTCAGCAGAAGTTTTGGCACCACGAGAACCGATTTCTTCCTGGCTGGTTCCGAGACCATACACCTCGTTTGGATGGTCGACACCTTTTAATTGCTTCAATACATCAATCGCAATCGCACAGCCAATTCGATTATCCCACGCTTTTGCTAAGAGCATTTTTTCATTATTCATCACGGTAAATTCGAAATACGGAACAGCCATATCTCCTGGGAGAACTCCCCATCCAAGAGCCTCTTCACGGCTTGATGCCCCAATATCAATAAACATATCTTTGATTTCTACCGGTTTTTTTCGAGCTTCTACTGATAAAATATGCGGAGGCTTGGACCCGATGACACCAATGATGTCACCTTTTTTGGTAACGACAGTGACGCGCTGTGCCAGCATAACCTGTGACCACCAGCCGCCCACTGTTTGAAAACGAAGGAAGCCTTTATCATCGATTTGCGTAACCATAAACCCAACTTCATCTAAGTGGCCGGCTACGATAATTTTCGGACCGCCCTCTTTCCCAATCTTCTTAGCAATTAGACTGCCAAGTCCGTCCGTTGTTACTTCATCCGCATATGGTGCTATGTATTTCGTCATTACCTCGCGAACTTCCCTCTCGTTGCCGGGAATCCCTTTGGCGTCGGTTAAGTCCTTTAACATCATTAAAGTTTCATCTAATTTCGCCATTGCTTCGCCTCCCTTATATGTATGTTCGATCATCATTATACAATAATTTTCAGCTAATAGTTATTCTGCTGTCTTTGATAATTTACTTCATTCTTCGTAAAATATGCCTCTTCCATTTCTTGATAGCTTATACCAAGCAGCTCACCCAGCTGCAAATAAGCTTCAAGCAACGTTTTAAAATCATGTTCGTTTTTGCTGTTTTTAAGATTATTTATTTTTTCATAAATGAAAAGAAATTGTTCTGAGACCGAGAATGTAGTTGTTTCTGTTTGAATCGAGTATGGAAGTTTATCAAACCCGCATTCAATGCCGAGTGACAAGATGAAATGGATGCCATCTACAAACTCCTCTAGTACCACACTTTTTTCCGAGGATGGCTTAACACTCCAAAACTTGAAGCAGCGAGTTTCATTCGCCAACTCCCCTAGTTCCACAAGCAATGCCAGTACCTTTCTGTTAAATAAATCTTCTTCCTGCAGGCCATGCTTTTCTTCAATATGCTGATCCAATGCTTGTTGCATGTTAAATAATTTTTCCAACTGCATTTTTTTAATCACTCCCCTATTCAAAATTATATCAAAGTGTGGAAAGAATGAAACTTTTCTGTCCCCAAACCGTATAGTAGGTAAAAGTACTAGGAGGCATAACCATGGTTTTGCTGCTGCGCTTACTGTTAGTATGCTTGTTCATCTTTATTCTTTTTGTAACCATTAAGTTTCTTCTTAAACCAACTCGTAAATTAGAAGCAGCTCGAAAACACAAACGTTTCTTACTTCTAGACAATGAAGAGGTTATCAAGAATTTTCAACTTACCTACAATGGTGCCTTGTTTACGGGAGAAAAATATCTAGGTGCTACGAAGAATACGATAGATGTTGTTTCCATTTCGTTATGGCCGGATCAGACTACTTCCATTCATGGAATGGCTAAGGAGGACTTTTATTTTATCGAAAAGAAAATACACGAAAGATATCCACTTGCCCAAATTAATTGGAAAAGTCCAATTGATGAATTTTTACATCAAAAATAGCCGCCTAACCAGCGGCTTTTCCTTTTGTTCTTTTAAAAAATACATTCCATTTAATCACATTTTGTCTTTCTCTCAAGAGATAGACGAGAAAAGTTAAACCAAGAAGAGTTAATAAGATAAAAGACGGAGTAAAAGTGCTGATATACTCTCCAAAAATAGTACAGAAAAAAGCGATTGGAATATTAGTAATGAAAGAAGCTTTCAGGTACTCTTTAAATTTAGGTTTTCTTTGTTTTAGGCAAAAACTTAATAGATGATAATGTACAAATGGTATAAGTCTTAGAATGGCAATTTGACCAACGGTAAGATTTCGATACTCCCCAAACCAGCGATTTTTTATTTTAATAAGACGCTCCTGTGTTTTCGGCATTCTGTCAATGAAAGCATAGAAAAAGATACTTACTCCCATTAAGCCTATCACCGAATAAATCGTCCCCCACAGTGTTCCAAATAAAACGCCTCCAGCAATGATGACAACCGAAACAGGAATAAATAAGAACGATCTCAGCAGATGAAATAGAACAAAAGCCAATGGAGCAAAAACCCCGCCGGCTTCCACCATGATTAACAGCAAAGACAAGTCCTCATTCATATTACATGCCCCCTGGGTTGTTAATCTATCTTGTTAATTAAACATATAGATTGGACCATGCTGTTATGTCTATAACGTTAAAAAATAGCATAAAAGAATGACTTCTGCTACGGCTAGTAATGGAAAGCCAACTTTAAAGGATATGTGCTTTGTTTTATGCCTAAAAACCTGCATTCCTGCTGTTGCACCAACGGCTCCCCCAAATATAGCCACTAACCACAAAGTGTTTTCACTTATCCGATATTGATGTTTTATCGCACGATTTTTATCTACTTTCATTACAATCAAACCAATAATATTCATGATGATATATGCACCTAAAATGGTACCCATTTCCCCATCTCCCTTATAGAAAAAGCCATCCTCATTAAGAGAATGGCTTAAATAATTACTTCTGTTGTTGTTTTGCAACGTTTGCTAATTCAGTAAATGCTGCTGCATCGCTTACTGCTAATTCAGCAAGCATCTTGCGGTTTACTTCGATACCAGCAAGCTTTAAGCCATGCATTAAACGGCTGTAAGAAAGACCGTTCATACGAGCTGCTGCGTTGATACGAGTAATCCAAAGTTTACGGAAGTCGCGCTTCTTCTGGCGACGATCGCGGAATGCATACATTAAAGATTTCATAACCTGTTGGTTTGCTACTTTGTATAATGTATGTTTTGAACCATAATAACCTTTTGCTAATTTAATAACTTTTTTACGACGCTTGCGCGTAACTGTACCGCCTTTTACACGTGGCATGAATTTTTCCTCCTATATCAATCGTTAACGATTATTTAAGATTTGTTAATAAGAAACGGATGCGCTTGAAATCGCCTTTAGAAACAAGAGACGCTTTGCGAAGCTTACGCTTAGCTTTTGTAGATTTATTTGCAAATAAGTGGCTAGTATAAGCGTGTGAACGCTTCAGTTTACCAGAACCAGTCTTCTTGAAACGCTTTGCAGCGCCACGGTGAGTTTTCATTTTTGGCATTGGGATAGTCCTCCTTATTACTTTTCAGTTTTAGGTGCTAGAACGAGGAACATGCTTCGTCCATCCATTTTTGGATGTGACTCGATTGTTGCAACTTCTTTACACTCTGTAGCAAAACGGTCTAATACACGTTGACCGATTTCTTTATGGGTAATCGCCCGGCCCTTGAAGCGGATTGAAGCTTTTACCTTGTCGCCTTTTTCCAAAAACTTAATCGCATTGCGAAGTTTTGTATTAAAGTCATGCTCATCAATTGTTGGGCTGAGACGAACTTCTTTTGTAACGATAATCTTTTGATTCTTTCGAGCTTCTTTTTCTTTCTTCTGATTCTCGAATTTAAATTTGCCATAGTCCATAATTCGGGCTACCGGAGGTTTCGCATTTGGTGCAACTAGTACCAAATCAAGATTCACTCGTCCAGCAATCTCCAACGCTTCAAATTTGGTTTTAATCCCTAATTGCTCGCCGTTTTGATCAATTAGGCGAACTTCACGAGCGCGAATACCCTCATTTAACAACATGTCTTTGCTAATAATTAGCCACCTCCAAGGTTTTCACGAATACAACATCCGGGTCAAGAGCATCTGACTTTTGCTGCATCGGCAAGTACTGAACAACTTTAGATTCTTTGTTTAAACAAATAAAAAAGTGCGGATGAATACACCCACACTTTACGAAACAAAAGTAATAAACTAAAAAGTTCACGTAAAACCTGCCAACTGCCAATTGCGTCAATCAGGTGAGAAGCGGGTGCTTCTTCTTTTCCCAAAACTAGTATTCAATTTTCCTTAGTTACTATAACATAAGCAAAGACGTGATGTCAAACATGCATTTCATATGACAACGAGATTTATTCTACCAAGAAACGAAAAATTATTCAATAGAAATTTTTTCTTTTCAAAAAAAACAAAGGGAGAAAAGTCTCCCTTGTTAACACTTATCCTCTTTTCACTTCTGCAAGTAATGACTCTAGGAATTGTGCGAATGGCTCTGTTGCTGATTTTTGTTCGCCATATTTGCGGACGTTGACGGCATTTTCTTCTACCTCTTTGTCGCCGACTACGAGCATATATGGAATTTTTTGCATTTGAGCTTCACGGATTTTGTAGCCGATTTTTTCATTTCGAGCATCTAATTCCACACGGAAGCCTTCGTTTTGAAGCTGTTCCTGTACCTGCTTTGCAAAATCAAAGTGTGCTTCTGGTGAAACAGGAATTACTTGAACCTGAACTGGAGCTAACCAAGTTGGGAATGCACCTTTGTATTCCTCGATTAAGAAGGCAACAA
This sequence comes from Neobacillus niacini, assembly GCF_023715415.1. Classification (GTDB taxonomy): domain Bacteria; phylum Bacillota; class Bacilli; order Bacillales; family Cytobacillaceae; genus Neobacillus; species Neobacillus niacini_C. The sequence continues at coordinate 151,042 of NZ_JAMBOB010000005.1, read as the reverse complement.
AGCGTTCCATTGTTGATACCACTCCACGGTGGATAACGACTGGGCGGTGCTGCTTGCCGTCTTCACCCACATATGTTAAATCAAATCGTTCAGGAAGCAAGAAATCTAATTGAACTGTAGAAAGTGTTTCCTCTTTACCTAATGCTGTTTTTACTTGAACGTCAAGTTTAGGGCCATAGAAAGCAGCTTCCCCTTCAGCTTCATAATAATCAAGACCAAGGTCATCCATTGCTTCCTTCAGCATACCTTGCGCTTTTTCCCACATTGCATCATCATCGAAATACTTTTCAGTATCTTGTGGATCACGGTAGGATAGTCGGAAGGAATAATCATTAATGTTGAAATCTTTGTATACAGCTAAAACAAGGTTAACCACTCGTTTAAATTCATCCTTAATTTGGTCCGGACGAACAAAGATATGCGCATCATTTAAAGTCATCCCACGAACACGCTGAAGTCCTGATAAAGCTCCTGACATTTCATAACGGTGCATTGTCCCAAGCTCAGCAATTCGAATAGGAAGCTCACGATAACTGTGGATTGCATTTTTGTACACCATCATATGGTGCGGGCAGTTCATTGGACGAAGAACCAATTGCTCGTTATCCATATCCATTACCGGGAACATATCCTCCTGGTAATGATCCCAGTGACCAGAAGTTTTGTATAAATCGACGCTTCCCATGATTGGAGTGTAGACATGGTCATAGCCAAGACGCTGCTCTTTATCAACAATATATCTTTCAACAACCCGGCGGATTGTTGCGCCTTTTGGAAGCCATAATGGCAAACCTTGACCAACTAATTGTGAGCTAGTAAAGAGATTCAATTCTTTCCCAATTTTACGGTGATCCCGCTCTTTCGCTTCTTCTAATAAGCGAAGATGCTCTTTCAAATCTTCTTTCTTAAAGAAAGCTGTTCCGTAAATACGCTGCAACATTTTATTCTTGCTGTCTCCGCGCCAGTAAGCACCAGCAATACTCAATAATTTAAACTCTTTTATTTTTCCAGTTGAAGGAACATGAACACCACGGCAAAGGTCAGCGAAATCACCCTGCTCATAAATTGTCACTGTCTCATCATCAGGAATTGCTTCAATTAGTTCAAGCTTGTAGGGGTCACCCTCTGCTTTAAAATGTTGAACTGCTTCTGCACGACTTACTTCTTTACGAACGATATCAATATTTTCGTTAACGATTTTGGCCATTTCTTTTTCAATATTCGGAAGGTCTTCAGGAGTAATTGATTCTTCAAGGTCGATATCATAATAAAATCCGCCTTCAATTACTGGTCCTACTCCAAGATTTACTTCTTTTCCATACAGCCTTTTAATCGCCTGTGCCATTAAGTGGGCAGTACTATGACGCAAAATTTCTAAAGCATCCTTTGATTCAGGTACAACGATTTCTATTGAACCGTCTTCATTGATTGGACGGCGAAGATCGAATAATTGACCATTCCATTTCCCGGCAATTGCTTTTTTCCTAAGGCCCGGGCTGATGGAAGCAGCAATATCTTCCGTTGTTGTTCCACGAGGGAACTCCTTCACTGCTCCATCTGGAAACGAAATCTTAACAACGTCTGACATGGTAATTCCTCCTTTTGAATGTAGCGTCCTATAAAAACGCTCTAAAAAATAAAAAAACCCGTCCCTCGAAAAGGGACGAGTTTAATAAACACGTGGTTCCACCCAATTTTTCATTTTCAAAAAAATCTTTAAAAATGACTTTAGGACAGGGTAACGGGCTGTTTCCCGTCAGACGATTACTCACTTCCCAAGAAGCGTTCACCGCTGAAGTTTAAAGGTGGTAAGCATTCAATCCGTGCTAGGAGACTTTCAGCCATGTCCTCCCTCTCTGGTAACCGTGAATAAATACTGTTGTCCTTATCATTACTTTTTGCTGCATATTTTACTATGTAGGTTATTATAATGATTAATTTTTGAAAAATCAATACAGCAAACACACAATTTTACAAATTTTTTCAAGCTCCATTTTCATTTGGGGTGTTTTCCTGCTGAATCCATTCCTTTGTATGACGCAAACCCTTATAGGATTTTACTAAAACTCTTTCTTCAAAAATGTTTTTGATGGTCCTAACAAGCGGTTCCTCTGGATTTTTCGTGTAGAGAAGTATGCTTTTAGGAGCAATCGATAATAAAGGTGCAATTGATGCAGAATCTACATAGACTGGATGATTAAATAAAAGCTTCCGGTCTATCATTCTCACCAACTCTCCTCTTTTTATCTCTTCAAATTTCTCATCAAAGAAGGTAATTTCCTCATCAAAAAGAAGATGCAGCGTGTCCATTTTCGGCTCACGTCCTGTTAAGAAATCCCTTAATGTTTGGATAAACATCTGATATTCCTGCTCCATTTTATATTCGTCGATGGATATTTCTACGTAACTCTCTAATGCTCTTAAATAAGGACGCAATCGAAATTTAAGGAAGGATTCAAATGAAAAGGAGACATCCCCCTGAAAGATTTCCTCAACTACTTCTTTAATGTTTGGTTCTTCCCCATTTTCCCTAATTAAAACAGACAGGTCTTCCCGCTGGCCTTCAAGAACAGAGTAAATAATCTCCATGATGTGCTGCTGTTCCTCAGGATCCTCGAAAAAATATTGATCTTGTAAAATAGCTCTAAACCAATCATCACGCTTTATTTTTACGATAAATTCATAAAATGCTTGTTTAACCTTCTCAATATTTACCTTTCTGTCTAAAACCTTAACTATATATCGATCTTCTAAAAGAAGAATATCTTGATTACTTGGATTACCTCGTAAACACTTCAGCAAGTGATCATAAAATCTCTTCGCATCCATCTTGCTTCGGAAGATGATTTCGGCCAACCAAATCCCCCCTCTCACACATACTCTTGTTTACTATTTATATGGGGGACTTGGCCAAAATAGAAGTTAAGACATCAGAGATACACCTATATTGTGAAAAAAAATAAAAGGATTACCGAAACTATCTCGGTAATCCTTGAAAATTATTAGCTAATCGCGCCGATTTTGTCCTTCAACCAGCACTGGTTCACTTAAACTTCGAATTCTTTCCATGATTCTGCGTGCTTTCATTTTTTCTTCTTCACCACGTTGACTGTAGGTTAAATGGTGCTCAAGTCCTTGAAAGTCAAAATTAGAGGTGAAAAAAGTTGGCAGCTTCTCAAGCATCCTGAATTGAAGGATAGGACCTAACACTTCATCCCTTGTCCAGCTAGAAACGGCTTCAGCCCCAATGTCATCGAGCATTAGGATTGATTCTTTCTTCAGAGCTTCAATTTTCTCATTTAAGGTATTATCACCAATTGCACTTTTCATCTCGCGCAGCAGCTCTGGCACATAAACAATCATCGAAGAAATTTGCTTCTTAGCAAGCTCGTTGGCTATTGCTCCTAACAAATAGGACTTCCCCACTCCAAACTTCCCATAGAGATATAATCCCTTTGGCTTTAGACCAGCCTCGTAATTCATCAAGAAGGTAGCTGCCTTATCGCCTGCATCTAAGCGGCCTTCGTCACCTTCGAAGTCCTCAAACGTTGCTTCCAATATGTCTTTTGGAACATGCAGACTTTTAATAAGCTTTTGATTCTTCTTGTGTTCATCTGCCATCACTTTTCGCGGGCAGCGCTTATAAACTACATCAATAGAGTTTCGTACCAGTACCAGGTCTGGATGATACCCTTTCATGAAATTAATACAGCCATCTAGACTCTCGCAGCGATTACATTCTTTACTTTGCTGCGTATACTCATAAAGCTTACTCATGCTTTTTTCAATCGTCGCCTGGTTGATTTCATTTTGGTGCTCTGCTAAAAAAGCTTGAATATCAGGGTGATTGAGTACCTGTTTCCTCTGCTCTTCATAGCGCTTCTGAAAGCCTTCATTTGAGGCTAGACGCTTCAGTGTTCGATTAATCTTTTCCATTTACGCTCACCCCTATTTACGAAAGGCTTTAAGCTTTTCTTCAATGGCACGTTTTCTCGCTTCAAGCTCTGTGTTATTTTCTTTCACAGGCTCTTTTCCACTTTCTTTACCTTTATCATCAAACCAATCAGGTAAAACTTCTGTCCGAATAGGTTTTTGTTTCGTCGTTTTTCCTGGCTTTTTACTGTCTTTGAAGTTACGCTCTTCTTTTAATGCAGCTTCCATCGCTTCTTTAACCGTCTTTATTTTAAGCCGCGCCCAATGGCTTGCAATCGATTCAACAAAGTTCTTTGTAAATTTCATGTCTGTCTTTTTAAGAGCAACCTCAATTAATACATTTACAACACCAGGGTTCAGCTTATATTTAATCATAACTTCCTCTAAAACTTTTAAATTTGAAACGGAAGGCTCCACTCCTCCCGAGAGTTCTTTAAATATAACAATCGGTGGTGTGGTTTCATAATATCGAATTAATCTTTCCTCCTGGGTTTTCGGTTCCGTAACTTGTACCTGGTGAACAGCCGGCTGGGTTCTATTTATCAAGCTTGGAAGTTGATCATAATTCTCAAATTGATACCAATCTCGTGCCCCTTTTCTAAGGTCCTCGACATCAATTTCATCCTTTTCATTAATGGCCCCTAATATAAAGTTTTTCATTTCGATCGGGCTGATTCCATATAGAAATGCAAGGTTACTAATAACCTCTTTTACCTTTTTGGTAAGTGATTTCTGAGGAACCAGTGATTCATTTAGACCCGCCAGTAACATTTCAAAGTCAAAGGAGCTAGTATCAATTTGAATGGGCTTTTGATCCTGTCTGCCGATAAATTCTTGCTTAGGTTCTGCCTCTAATTCCTCAGAATGCTCCTGCATATATTGAAGACTGCCAGGAGTTGCCGAAGCAAACACATCCTGAAACGCTCTTGTCACCTCTACATAGTCCTCTTCCAACGGCTTTTGCTTATCACTAAAAAAACGTTTTAACCTAGAAAAATGGTTTTTCCCAATTTTACGATATAAATATATATTTAGCATTCCATCAAGGAAAAATTGCTCTGGATTTAATGGTGGATGAAGTTCATAAATAAACGATCGTCCACTCTCATCACTTTTCACATAGGTTTTTAATAAGCCAATCCCCTCAAGGTTCAACCTTGCTTCGTATATATCCTTTAAATTGACACTTAACAAATTCATTAATAAATGATGGGTGGAGGATTCAGACCACAGTCTATTTTCTTCTAGCTCAGCCCAGAGTGTCATATATAAGCTTACACATGTTGAGCCGATTAAGGGCTGATACAAAAAAGTCAACACTTTGCGATCATATTCATGCAGCAATCCACTTGACGTAACGAGATAACGGTCAATCGGAATCAATTCCTGCCAATGCTGCGCCATTTCATTCACCCTTTAATAAAAGTAATAAAGAGCCAAAGACCTCTTTAGCTCCTTAGGATTTCTCCTTGTTTATCAATTCCTTTAATTCCTGAATAAAAACGTTTATATCCTTAAATTGACGGTAAACGGAAGCAAAGCGCACATATGCCACTTCATCCACATGTGCGAGCCTATCCATGACCATTTCACCTATCAATTCACTTTTTATTTCTGATATTCCTTGACTGCGCAGTTCCTTTTCTACCCCTTGGGTAATGTCCTCTAATTCTTTTAGGGCAACGGGACGTTTTTCACAAGCTTTAATTAAGCCGCGTAAAATTTTGTCACGGCTGAATTCTTCCCTTGTACCTTCCTTTTTAACGACAATAAGTGGAATTTCCTCAATCTTCTCGAATGTCGTAAACCGATATCCGCATTCCTCACACTCACGCCTTCTTCGAGTTGCACGACCCTCATCTACCGGCCGGGAATCAAGCACACGTGTACCATAATTTTGACATGAAGGGCACTTCATTTGATCAACTCCCAAATCAATCACTACATAAGTATATTATCTACTAATTATCTTATTAGAAAGAAAACGGTAACACAAGAAGTATTATGAGCTTTTTCCGATTCTAACAAGAGTATGTAATTTGTTCATTTTCTCGTAATAAGAAATGAGCCTTTTTCTTAAAATTGGATACAGTCCAATCGGTGAAAACTTTTCGGAAGAAATATTAAAATCAACCGCTGTTTCCATGCCCCTAACAGATACAACCGTGACGATAAGAAAACAAGGTATCGGTTTATTGATTTCGACAGCTATCTCACCATGATCCTTGGAAACCGTAACAATTTTACAATCTGCATCCTGCCTAAATAACTCTTCAACAGAATTGAACATCTGATTAAATGAAGCTTTATAATAATGAGTGTTTAGTGAGCTATCTTTGTGATGATCGGATGTTTCGATTTGTTTGCTAAAACGTATAAAGAAATTGCGAATGACTGACATGGTACCCTCCAATAAATATTCTTTTCTCTTAGTTTACAATACTTTCGGAAAAAAATAAAAAGAGGTGTACTATAAATACACCTCTAGCTGTTTTTATTTTATAAAATTAAAGAGCTTTTGCCTGTTTTACGTGAACAGGACCCATACCACGTGGAATTTCAATATTTTCACGTGTTTGTGCATTCAATGCCTCTGCAATATAATCCGCTGCAACATTTGGATTTAAATCACCGCATGTGTACACATCAATACTTGCATATCCGTGCTCAGGAAAGCTGTGAATCGTTAAGTGAGATTCAGAAATAATAACAACACCGCTTACGCCTTGTGGTGCAAATTTATGAAATGCTACTTCACGGATTTCCGCACCAGATTTAAGAGCTGCTTCAACAAAAGTTTGTTCAATAAAATTCATATCATTCAATTTTTCAAAATCGCATCCCCATAATTCAGAGATAACGTGACGACCCATTGTTTCCATATTCATTTTTCCCCCTCTAAACATTTTCGCTTCATTCTTGAAATCCTTATATTGACGGTATCAAAGTAATTACCACGGGGGAAAGTTAGTCCAGAGAGGTCCTAACCCTTTAAGTAATCAACAGCTACCTAATTTCAAGAAGTTCACGATGACTAGTATACTAAGTTTATATTTTTTTTGCAACCTATCAATCTAAATTTTTTCACAACTTTTTAGTAATACTGTTTAAAGGGCTTATCTCCTCAGAAAAAAACGAAATTTCAAACTATATTATGCAAGATTATTTGAAAAAGCTACAAAAAACTGCTGTCATTTGACAGCAGTTTTTTTTTATCCGACTTTCACTGAATTTGAATTCGCCATTAGGTGTGCGACATATAAGGTAAGATCGACAACGCGGGAGGAATAACCCCATTCGTTATCATACCAAGCCAGCACTTTCACTTTCCTCGTACCCATTACCATTGTTGATAATCCATCAATAATTGCGGAGTATGGATTTGTATTGAAATCAACGGATACAAGCGGTTCCATTGTAAAATCTACGATGCCCTTTAATGGACCATTTTTAGCTTCCACAAATGCCTGATTGATATCATCTACGGTAACATCTTGTTTCAAATCGACTACTAAATCTACTAAAGAAACGTTTGGTGTTGGTACCCGAAGTGACATTCCATGCAGTTTCCCCTTTAACTGCGGCAGTACCAAGGATAAAGCTTTAGCAGCCCCAGTCGTAGTTGGGATGATAGATTGTCCACACGCTCTAGCTCTTCGTAAATCCTTATGTGGATTATCGATGTTCCGTTGGTCATTTGTATACGAATGAATCGTTGTCATTAAACCATTTTCAATTCCAAACTTTTCATCCAGCACTTTTGCAACAGGTGCCAGACAGTTTGTAGTGCAGGATGCATTGGAAATTACATCATGTTGAGTAATATCTAGCTTATCTTCGTTAACTCCCATCACAATCGTAATATCCTCGTCCTTGCCCGGTGCAGTAATTATTACCTTTTTTGCCCCTGCATCAAGGTGTAGACTTGCCTTGTCTCGTGAGTTAAATTTTCCAGTCGCTTCAATAACCACATCGATATTTAACTCTTTCCATGGAAGCTGCTCAGGATTCCGATTATTTAATAGCTTCACTCTTTTTCCATTTACGATTAGCTCTTCATCTAACGCTATGATATCCCCTTGAAATGGTCCATGAACCGTATCATATTTTACTAAATGAGCTAAAGTTTCTGCTGGATAGCTCGCATTTATAGCAATAATATCAATCGTATTTTCAAGGATCGCTTTTCTAAAAACCATCCTTCCAATTCTCCCAAAACCATTAATCGCAATTCTCGCCTTCATTGTACGGCCCCTTCCGTAATATGTTATACTCATTAACTTATTTGATGTAATTAGTATAACATATTTAGTTGAATAAGTGATATATAAAGTGCGGAATTTTATTAATGTTTTACAAATTAGGCATTTTACAAACCTATATGTGTACATAAGACACTTTAAGTGCCGGATTTTTAATTTAAGTGCCAAACTTACGATTTACGTGCCGAATTCCAATTTTATGTGCCAAACTGGTTCGAGCACCTCCAAAAAAAGCTAAAAAGCCTGGCGAACGCCGGGCTCAGGTCATTGTTTTTTCTTTTTAACTAGGTTTGAGACTGTCTCTTAATCTCTCCGTAAACAAAAAAAAAGAAGGGGACTCCCTTCTTGATTAAGTCAATTTAATTCCCCAGCCTGTTAAAACCTCAATTACCTGTTTTTTTGTTTCGCTAAGTAATCCATTATTGTTAATGACGGCGTCGGCTAATGCTACTTTTTCTGAAAGGGGCATTTGGGATTTTATTCTTGCCTCCGCGTCTTCTAATGACAGGTCATTCCGGTCCATCAGTCTTTTTAGCTGGATATCTCTATCTACATAAACAAGAATTGTTTTTTCCACCATGTGAGTTAGTTTACTTTCAAACAGCAGTGGTATATCGAGGACGATGATTTGTTCCCCGCGCACTCTCGCTGCCTCCACTTGATTATTCATTCTTCTTCTTACTTCGGGATGAACGATGTTATTTAAGAGCTGTCGTTTTTCAGCGTTATGAAAGATAATCGAACCTAGCTTCTGCCTATCAATATCTCCGCTCGGCAATACAATAGCATCACCAAATTCAGCAAGGATTTGCTGATAGGCTAGTTCGCCTTTTTCAACAGCGAGGCGGGCTTCTACGTCTGCATCTATGACAGTGATGTCCATTTCCTTAAGCATAGTTGAAACTGTACTTTTTCCACTGGCTATTCCGCCTGTTAATCCGATTACTAGTGACATACTCTTTTCCTTTCACATTATCATAATTTCCAAATACCAATAATAATTAATAAAATCCCTGGTAAAAAGGTATACTTTTGGACCCAATTAAATTTATGAAAAAAAGCACCGCTCTTTATTCCTAAAGATAGAAATAAAGAACTCATAACAGCAACACTGACAGCTAAATAAAAGGGAGAGAATCCAAGCATCGCAGCTCCAATTCCAGCACCAAACGCATCAATGGATAAGGCAAAACCAAGCATGAATGCCTCGATTCCAGTAATGGTACCCGAACGATCAAAGTCCGCTGACATTGGTTTTCTTAATATATTAATCGCAATTCCAAGTGAGCGGATTTCAAAATTAATTATCAGCTTTTCATGTTCGAGCAGCTCTGTATCCTTTTCTTTTTCTGGTCTAAAAAATTGATACAATACCCATGCGCCTAGAGCGATTAAGATAAATCCCCCGAGGCTTGCTGTGATAGCAGGGGATAAGATTTTTTCCAGGGCATGACCGATTGACACCGCAATCATTAATGAGGTAGCTGAACAGGTTGCAATAATGAGCAATGATTTAATTGGCAGTACCATTTTTCTTAGGCCATACGTAAACCCTACGCTAAAGCTATCAAGACTGAGAGCAAAAGCCAGCAGGAGAAGTGAGAACATTTGAAACATGATGTCTAGGGCTCCTTCCGTCAATCACTACGATAGTATATGGGAGGAGCCTATCCTTTGTTATTAAATTGTCATAACACTTCTACTGATTAAAGCTTTTGGCAGCTTGGACAATAATGCGTTCCGCGGCCGCCAACCGTCGTTTTTTCGAGCGGGGTTCCGCACTTTTTACATTCTTCCCCTTTGCGTCCGTAGGCATATAATTCAAGCTGGAACATACCAATTTCCCCTTGTGAGTTAACATAAGAGCGAATGGTACTTCCTCCTTTTTGAACGGCCTCATCTAAAGTCTTAATAATTTCTTGATGCAGTAATGTTAATTCAGCTTCACTCAAAGAATTAGCGAGCCTTTCCGGATGAATTCCAGACCGGAACAGAGCCTCATCTACATAGATATTGCCTAGTCCGACAAATAGCTTTTGATCTAAGAGTGCAGGTTTTAGCTTTCTGGTAGTCTTTTTCAGCTTCTCAGATAAATACTCCTTTGTGAACTCTTCTGAGAACGGCTCTGGCCCAAGGTCAATCAGCGGAGGCTTTAGAAATTCCTCCCCCTTTTTATACAAATGCATAGTTCCAAACTTACGAACATCTCGATACCGTAATTCAGTTCCATCTGTAAAATGAAAAATGACATGGGTATGCTTGTCATATGGTTCTTCTTTTGGATAAAGCCCGTACTTTCCTTCCATTCTTAAATGGGAAACTAAGGCAAAGGTATTTGTATAAATGATTAAAAACTTTCCTCGTCTGCCAACATCCTCAATTGTTTCTCCTTTAAGGGCGTCGGCAAATTGTTCAACATCAACTGGATTTTTAATAATTTTCGGCCAGTGAATGGTAATATTCTCAATTTGTTTATAGGTAACAAGACTTTTTAATGTTTTTCTTACGGTTTCAACTTCTGGAAGTTCCGGCATACCGTCCTCCTTACCATGCTAATCTGGCTGCAGTGTGTTTTCTATTTGGCGTCAAACCATGTTGGTCCATAAGAATAGTCTACTTTTAATGGTACTTTTAATTCGAGTGCATTTTCCATAACATCAGGAACTAATTTCTTCAGTGTTTCGATTTCCTCTTCTGGTGCTTCAAATATGAGTTCATCGTGTACTTGGAGAAGCAGTCTAGTTTTTAACCCATAATCCTTCAACGCTTCAACCATATCAATCATTGCTTTTTTGATAATATCAGCTGCACTGCCCTGAATTGGTGTGTTCATTGCCGTTCTCTCCGCAAAACTTCTGATGTTAAAATTCCGATGAGTAATCTCAGGAATATATCTTCTTCTTTGCAGAAGGGTCGCCACAAAGCCTTTTTGTTTAGCGGAATGGATGATATCGTCCATATACTCTTTCACTCCAGGGTAGCTGGCTAAATAACGGTCAATAAACAGACCCGCTTCCTTTCGTGTAATCCCAAGGCTCTGTGATAGACCATAATCACTTATTCCATAGACAATACCAAAGTTAACCGCCTTTGCCTGCCTCCTCATATTGGAGGTTACCTCGTCGGCACTCACATGGAAAACATCCATCGCTGTTTTTGTGTGGATGTCGAGGTCATCCTTAAATGCCTGAATCAATTTATCATCACCGGCAATATCGGCCAGAACCCTTAGTTCAATTTGTGAATAATCAGCCGCAAAGATAATCCAACCTGGCTCTGAAGGTACAAAGGCTTGGCGGATTTTCCGTCCTTCCTCTAATCGAATCGGGATGTTCTGTAGGTTTGGATCAATTGAGCTTAATCTGCCTGTTGATGTTAAGGTCTGTTGATATCGTGTATGAATTTTACCCGTTTTTGGATTAATCACCTTTAGTAAACCCTCAATATAGGTTGACTGAAGCTTCCCTAATTGCCTGTAATGAAGAATGTGGTCAATGATTTCATGATCATTTGCTAGTTTCTCCAAAACATCAGCTGAAGTAGAATAACCTGTTTTCGTTTTCTTAAAGGATGGCAGGTTTAATTTTTCAAATAAAATGACACCCAATTGCTTGGTAGAATTAATATTGAACTTCTCCCCAGCCAAATCATAAATGTTTCCTTCGATTTCGATCAGTCTATCATGAATTTCGCTGCCCATCCTCTGGAGGCGTTCACTGTCAACCTTAATTCCACAAGATTCCATATCCGCTAAAATGAGTGATAATGGCATCTCAAGCTCAGTAAACAATTCATATTGTTCGTTTGTTTTTAACTCGTCTTCCAGTTTTTGTTTCAAATCATACATAGCAAGGCTCTTTCGAACAAGGTGCTCAGCTGTTAGCATTGCTTCAGGTATTTTCCGCTTAGCCCCTTTTCCATAAAAGGATTCATCAGATTGGAATTGGATCCCATACTTTTTTGCGATGGTTGAAATATCATCAATGGTTTCGGAAGGGTTAATAATATAGGAAGCCATTAATGTATCAAAATTAACCCCTTTTAAATGGATATCATACCTTCTTAAAGCTACCTCCGTCCGCTTTGCATCATAGACGGTTTTCTTTTTTGTTTCGTCTTCCGCCCAGTTTTTAAAGCTCTGAGATTGCGTCGCTAACTCAGTTGGGAAGTAGTAATATCCATTTTCATTTACAAGTGAAAAACCAATAATATCGGCATAATGATAATTATCCTCAAGCATTTCAACATAAAAGTAATTATCCTCAGCAAACAAATCATCTGTTATCACATCTGGTGTGATAAACTCAATATCTTCAAGTTCAAGCTGTTCAATGCTTGCTGCGTCTCCACCCAGCTTTTCCAACAATGAATGAAAGCCCAGCTCTTTATATAAAGCCACTAATTTTTCTCTTTCAAATCCCTCGTAAAGAGCATTTTCTACAGTTACTTCTACTGGGGCCTGCCTTTCAATCGTAGCAAGCTCCTTGCTCATTTTTGCTTGTTCTTTAAATTCTTCTAGCTTTTCCTTTAACTTATTTCCCGTCACTTGATCGATAGAATCAAGTAATTTTTCTAAGGTTGAAAATTCCTTCAGCAACTTAATCGCTGTTTTTTCTCCAACACCAGGTACACCTGGGATATTATCTGAAGGATCGCCCATTAACCCCTTCATATCAATAATTTGCTCAGGAATTAAGCCATACTTTTCCATTACATGAGCAGGTGTGTACTCCTCGATATCAGTAATACCTTTCCGGGTAATACCAACCGTCGTATGTTCAGAGGATAGCTGCGTTAAATCTTTATCTCCCGAAATGACTTTAATTTCATAGCCTTCTTTTTCTGCTGATAAGACAAGCGTTCCAATAATGTCATCAGCCTCATAGTTTTCAAGCTCATAGCGTTTTATTCCGTAAACATCCAAAAGCTCACGAATATAAGGGAATTGTTCGGATAATTCTGGCGGTGTTTTTTGTCTGCCGCCCTTATATTCACCAAACGTCTTATGCCGGAATGTTGTTTTCCCTGCATCAAATGCCACTAGGATATGGGTTGGCTTTTCATCCTCCATTATCTTATTAAGCATCATGGTAAAACCATATACTGCATTTGTGTGTATGCCTTTATCGTTATTTAAGAGGGGCAGTGCAAAAAACGCACGGTAAGCAATACTATTCCCGTCTATTAATACTAATTTCTTCTTTTCCATCCATTTACCCCTTCCAGGTTATTTCATATACTTATGTAATTCGATGATAAATTCACTGCCTTCTCCAGGGGCGCTTATCACTCTGATGTTGCCATGATGTGCTTCAACTAGATGTTTTACAATTGCCAATCCAAGACCAGTCCCGCCGGAGTCCCTGCTTCTCGCACGGTCAACACGATAGAACCGTTCGAAAATACGAGGAATTTCCTCTTGCTTGATTCCAACACCTGTATCCTTTATATGGACCTTCACAGTCTTTTCATATTCAAAAAGAGATACTTTTACATACCCATTTGACGGAGTATACAGAATTGCATTGCTTATGATATTAATAAATACCTGCTTTAAGCGATCATGGTCACCTTGTATATATAATTCTTCCCTATTAAACTCATGTTCTAGACGAACATCTTTTGACTTTGCTTTTTTATCAAGCATCGTAATAACTTCTTTTATCAGTTCATAGAGGTCAAAGTCCTGAATGTTCAACTTGAATTCCTGCTGTTCAATTTTAGAAAAATCGAGTAAATCCTGAATCAGGGACTGCATCCGATTGCTTTCTTTATTGATAATGGATAAAAATGCTTCCAGTGTATCTGGATTATTCATCGCACCATCCATCAACGTTTCAGAAAAACCTTTTATGGAGGTAACAGGCGTTTTCAATTCATGTGAAACATTCGCTACAAAATCTTTTCTCATTTGTTCAAGCTTTTTAATTTCCGTGATGTCATGAAAAACTAGGAGAACACCTTTCCAAGCATTATTTATACCGATAATGGGGATTCCATAAACATCAAAGTATCTTCTCTCAATTCCCAATGGAAGCAAAAGATGTTTCCTGACTTTTTGCTCGGTCCGGAAAACTTCCGCTATAATATGACAGATTTCTTCTTGCTCAATGACCTCGTAATATAATTTATTTAAGGAATCCTCTGCATCCACTCGAAAGATCTCTACATATCCCTTATTAATTAAATTGACGAACCCCCTGCTATCAATTAATAGCAGTCCGGCTCCCATATTTTCAATCAGTGCACTTAAACGGTCTTGCTGTATTTCTTGAGCTTTACTCATTTCTTGTAAGTTTTGCGCCAAAATGTTTATGGAAGAGGTTAACTTACTCGTTTCGTTTAATTCATTACTTTCTATCCTAGCCCGGTAATTTCTATTTGCCAATTCTATGGCTACATTCGTGGCTGCTTCTATTGGCTTCATATATCTCGATGTTATTCTGTAACCAAGATAAATAAAGACAATCAGCACTATAACTAAGCTAATGGATAGAATCCACCAAATTTGCCCATATGCTTTTTTGAGCTCATCCGTTTTTGTGATAACAAACAGGTAACCTTCTTTCTGCCCTGCTTTTAAAACGGGTTTCCACGAGTAGTGTAAGTCATAATCCTCATGCTCCACTAGCTTGGTTTCATTATTTGGTTTTTCTTTTATTACTTCATTGATATTTTCTTTTATCCCGTTAGTATTTGATTTCTCCATTTCACCACTGTCCAAAAGGAGAATCCCTTTAGTGTCGGTGATTGCAAGTCTCACATTAAGTATTTTACTTATTCTCAATACTTCCTCATGATCGATTGACTGGACTCCGCCGTTATTTTCAATATACATACTTAGAAAATTGCTTTCTTTATTCAAGCGTTCATTGTATGTATCCAAGTAGTTATTTTTAAAAAGCTGACCTAACAAAATTTCCAAACCAATTAAGCCAATAATAATTAGCATTATTAGGGCAAAAAGAAGTTTTGTGTGGAATTTATTCATTCAACCTTCGGCTCCTCGAGTTTATATCCTAGTCCCCTAACTGTTTTAATATAAGTTGGTTTTTTCGTATCCGCTTCAATTTTTTCACGAAGATGCGAAATATGGACATCTACAATACGAGTATCGCCAGCAAATTCATAATTCCAAACCGCACTTAATAATTGATCGCGAGTTAAAACGCGATTTTTATTTTGAGCTAAATAATGCAGCAATTCGTATTCCTTTAGGGTTAATTCTAATTGTTCATTCTTAAAATAAGCTTCATATTTCTCTGGGAAGATTTGGAGATTTCCGATGGTAATCATTGAGCCCTCGGTTTGGTCCACTTCATTACTAATTGTTTGTATTTGAACTCTTCTTAAGATGGCTTTCACTCTCGCAACCACTTCTCTTGGACTAAATGGCTTAATCATATAATCATCTGCACCTAGCTCTAGACCCAAAATTTTATCAAACTCATCATCCTTCGCTGTTAACATCAGGATTGGAATCATTATCTTTTGTTGCCTGAGATCTTTGCATACTTCGATACCATCCATTTTCGGAAGCATTAAATCTAAAACAATAATATCAGGTGCCATACTTTCAGCTAATTGTTTGCCTGTTAAACCATCCATTGCCGTGATTACGTCAAAACCAGCTTGTTCCAAATTATATTGAAGCAAAGTTAGAATCGACTGTTCATCGTCTACAACTAGTACCTTGTTTTTCATAAATACCTCCGAGAGTTTTATCTATTTCGCAACCTCCCTCCATTATAATATAGAAATAAAAAGAATACCCACTATCAACCTTGAAACGAAAAAAAGGAATGTGGGTAACATTCCTTGATGATTTTAAAAATTATCTAAAACTTCCGCATCCATTCCGCCTATGCGATAAGGAGGACAAACCTTAAGTTTTCCATTCATCACTACTTCGTCTTTTTCATTTGTACCTACTACCGTCATCATCACGGTGTGATCATCTCGATTCACTTCAACAATTTCTAACAATAAATGGACAGTACCGTAATGATAAACCGGCTTTGGAAAATGGATTTCCTGGCTAACGATATGACTGCCTGGCCCTGGTAAGTACTTAGAAACAGCCGAGGTAATCATTCCTGTCAGCATAATACTTGGAACAATCGGCTTTTTATGGGGTGTTTGAGATGCGTAATCATGCTGAATATAGAGAGGATTGGCGTCATCCGTTAAACCTAAATAAAGGAGTATGTCTTTATCTTCAACTTTTTCTGTTAAGGCTAATTTTTCTCCAACTGAAATTTCTTTAATTTCCCTGCCTAGTTTTCTTTTTTTTCCTAAAAGCATTCCTTTACGCTCCTTTGCAAACGGTTTCATTTATAGTGGAAAAAATTCGGGGAAAATTTTCCCCGAATTTGTCTATCTTACACTAAAACTTTCATGACATTTTGAACAGATTCAACCGATTTATCTAGAGCTGCTTTTTCTTCAGCAGTCAGATCAAGCTCGATTACTTTTTCAATTCCATTTGCACCAAGGATAGTTGGAACTCCAAGATAGATGCCCTCGTAACCAAATTCCCCTTCAAGGTAAGCGATAGAAGGAAGCACACGACGCTGGTCTTTAAGAATAGCTTCGCACATTTCAACTAGGGAAGCTGCCGGAGCGTAATAAGCACTGCCATTTCCTAAAAGGTTAACAATTTCGCCGCCGCCTTTTCTAGTACGCTCGACAATAGCTTCTAAACGGTCTTTAGGGATTAACGTTTCTAATGGAATACCGCCAGCATAAGAATAACGTACAAGTGGAACCATATCATCACCGTGTCCGCCTAAAACAAACCCGGTAATATCTTTAACAGAAAGATTTAATTCCTGTGCGACAAATGTACGGAAACGAGCTGTATCAAGGACACCAGATTGACCAATAACACGATTCTTAGGGAATCCAGATGTTTTGAAAACGGTGTAGGTCATGGCGTCAACTGGGTTTGTTAATACAAGAATGGTACAGTTTGGAGAGTACTTAACAATTTGCTCCGTTACACTCTTCATTACTTTTTGGTTTGTTTGAACTAAATCATCACGGCTCATTCCTGGTTTACGAGCAATACCTGCCGTAATAACAACGATATCTGAATCACGAGTATCTTCGTAATTAGATGTACCCGTGATATTCGCATCGAACCCTTGAACTGGACTTGCTTCAAGCATATCTAATGCTTTTCCTTTTGTAGGGTTTTCCATTTGTGGGATATCAACTAAAACGACATCGCCTAATTCCTTTTGTGCAAGTAAGAATGCAGTTGTAGCACCAGTGAAACCTCCGCCAATTACGGAAACCTTTTTACGTTTTAAAGACATATTAAACTCTCCCCTTTGAAAGTATTATTGTCGATATTCGAAAGGGCTGTTTTAAAAACAGCCCTGATTATCCTTGTAGATTTTAGCCTCTAGGTGCTTAAAGCTCTTTATTATTCCATGTTCTTAATTAATTCATCTGCAAATTCAGATGTTTTAACTTCCGTTGCTCCGTCCATTAAACGAGCGAAGTCATAAGTTACTACTTTAGAAGCAATCGTATTTTCTACTGATTTAATAACCATTTTCGCTGCTTCATTCCAGCCAAGGTGCTCAAGCAGTAATACACCTGATAGAATAACGGATGAAGGGTTTACTTTATCAAGTCCTGCATATTTAGGTGCAGTACCATGAGTTGCTTCAAAAATTGCATGTCCAGTTTCATAGTTGATGTTTGCTCCAGGAGCGATTCCAATTCCGCCAACTTGCGCTGCAAGTGCATCAGAAATGAAGTCTCCGTTTAAGTTCATTGTAGCAACAACATCAAACTCACGAGGACGTGTAAGGATTTGCTGTAAGAAGATATCAGCAATTGCGTCTTTAACCACGATTTTGCCTGCTGCTTCTGCATCAGCCTGTGCTTTGTTTGCAGCGTCAGTTCCTTCTTCAGCCTTAATGCGGTCATATTGAGCCCAAGTAAAGACTTTATCACCAAATTCCTTCTCAGCAAGTTCATAACCCCAGTTTTTGAACGCACCTTCAGTGAATTTCATGATATTTCCTTTGTGAACAAGTGTAACTGATTTACGACCTTCTTTAATCGCATAGTTAATCGCTGCACGAACTAGACGAGATGTTCCTTCCTCAGAAACTGGTTTAATACCAATGCCTGAAGTTTCTGGGAATCTAATTTTGTTAACTCCCATTTCGTTTTGAAGGAAGTCGATTACTTTCTTAACGGCTTCTGTGCCTTTTTCATATTCGATTCCAGCATAAATATCTTCTGTATTTTCACGGAAGATAACCATATCAGTATCTTGAGGACGCTTTACTGGTGAAGGGACACCTTCAAACCATCTAACTGGTCGTAAGCATACAAATAAATCTAATTCTTGACGAAGTGCAACGTTCAATGAACGAATTCCACCGCCAACAGGAGTTGTAAGCGGACCTTTGATTGCAATCAAATATTCATTGATTACATCAAGCGTTTCTTTTGGCAGCCATTCGCCTGTTTGGTTAAATGCCTTTTCTCCAGCTAAAACTTCTTTCCATACTAATTTGCGCTCGCCCTTATACGCTTTTTCAACGGCTGCGTTTAAAACTCTCTCAGAAGCTGCCCAAATATCTGGTCCAATACCGTCACCTTCGATAAATGGGATAATTGGATTGTTTGGTACATTTAATACTCCGTTTGTTACTGTGATTTTTTTGCCTTGCATAGTTGTTCCCCTCCTGTTATGTATCCATTCGTAATTAGTATTTCCATTATACAGATTGAATCCAAGGTTAAAGAATTTGAATCTTTAACCTTTTCATACAATCCTATTAGAACAATTTTTTTGAAAAAAGTAAAATATTTATTTTTATTACCCTCTTTGTTTAATTGGAACATATGACTGCATGCCTGGACCTGTATATTCCGCACGCGGACGAATTAAACGGTTATTATCATATTGTTCTAGAATATGAGCAAGCCATCCAGAAACCCTGCTTACTGCAAAAATTGGTGTAAATAAATCATGGTCAATGCCTAAGCTATGATACATAGATGCTGAGTAAAAATCAACGTTTGGCGGTAATTTCTTTTCGCCAGTGACAATGCTTTCAATTTTTTCAGACATTTCATACCAATGCGGTTCGCCAGTTAATTCAGTTAATTTTTTGGACATAGCTCTTAAATGCTTGGCACGAGGATCTCCTTGGCGATAAACACGGTGTCCAAATCCCATAATTTTTTCTTTTTTCTCAAGCTTTTCGCGAACATATGGCTCAACATTTTCAATTGTACCAATTTCTTTAAGCATTTTCATTACTGCTTCGTTTGCACCACCATGTAGTGGTCCTTTAAGTGCTCCAATTGCAGCAGTTACACCAGAATAAACATCTGATAATGTTGCCACACAAACCCTTGCTGTGAATGTAGATGCGTTAAGTTCATGATCTGCATGTAAAACAAGTGCTTTGTCTAAAGCGTTTACCGCAATCTCGTCAGGCTCCTGCCCAGACAGCATGTAAAGGAAGTTAGCAGCAAAACTTAAATCTGTTCTTGGTGCAATTGGTTCAAGACCTTTTCTAACACGTGCAAAAGTAGTTACAATTGCAGGCATTTTCGCTTGAAGTCGAATTGCCTTTTGATAATTTGACTCTGAATCCATTAAGTCTGCTTCTTCATCATAAAGTCCTAATAATGAAACAGCTGAACGGAGCGCTGCCATTGGATGAACCTTTTCAATAGGGTACATCTTAAAGTGCTCAATCACTTCTTTTGGAAGTGCTGCATTCTCAGAAAGCTGCTTTTTTAATTCTGCTAATTCAGGCTCTGTTGGCAATTTGCGATGCCATAATAAATAAATTACTTCTTCAAAGCTTGCATTTTCAGCCAAATCATCGATGTCATACCCAACATACGTTAAGGTATCATCAATAATTGAACTGATAGAAGAAGTTGTTGCCACTACCCCTTCAAGACCACGTGTTACTGTCATAGAAATCTCTCCTTCTCATTCTAAATTCCCCATTACCCATTACCCATTTGTAAAAAGAAGTATTTTTATTAGCTAAGCCCAATTACCGGCCGCAACTATGTTGAAAGAAATTCTTCATTTCAAACATTGACTAAGAATGACTATGGCGCGCCTCTTTTTAACAAATATCTAGATTGAGCGCTTGCTCGGGATTGGTCCAACAAGCAAAGTAACTTTTCTTTAATAAAAAGTTATATTACAAGTAATCTAGCATATTTATGTGACTTATGTAAAAAAGGATGCGCTTTCAAGTCCTATTATAAACAATTATCAGATTTTTGTGAACGAAAAGGAGCTGAAAAGTTCAAAAAAATATTATTTTACAAAAAAACTAACTAAAAAAATTTATCATTTTCATAGCTGTGTAAGCTATTCCAGCGCCAATCAGCGGCCCAACTGCCACACCTTTGAAGATGGATACAGATAGAATGGTCCCTAAAACAAGTGCTGTTGTAATATGCGGGTCATGTTCTAATAAAGAAACTCCACCCTTTGCTAATAGCGCAACAAGCATACCAGAAATAAGCGCTACCCAGGCAATTGGTGATTTAAAAGCACTTGATAAATCCTTAAAACCAATTTCACCGGAAGCAATTGGAGCTAATACAGCAATTGTTATTACGGTAACTCCCCAATTAATTCCTTTGCTCTGGATAAAGCTGAAAGTTTTTGAATCTAATCCACCCAATTTTAATACGATTAATACAATAATAGCAACTAACAATGAGTTGTTTTTTACGATAAGTCCAATTATTAATAGCAATAACAAGAACAATAATGAGCCATTAAACATTTTTTTCATCCTTTCTTTTTCGAAAACTAAGTATGGAAAATCATGCAGCTTTGTCCAAAAAATGTTAAACTAGAGCTACCTATATAAGAGAGTCAGGAGGCATGTTATTGGATAAAAAGTACTTATATCGAACGATAAGGTTCATTTTGGTGATCGCCATTGTTGTCCTCGCATTTCTATCATTTTATTATCTGTCAAAAGTGACATATCCATTTCTAATCGCCTTAGTAATTGCATTCTTTATCAATCCAATTGTTAACATTTTTGAAAAAAAACTTCGCATGCCCCGAGGATTAGCAGTCTTTATAGCTCTAATCAGCATTTTTGCCTTTGCTGCTGGTTTAATCACGCTATTAGTGGCTGAAATTGTATCCGGAGCAAATTATCTGGCTAGAGTGGTTCCGGAGCATTTGGATACGTTAATAAGCTATATTGAGAAGTTTATTACTTCTCAAATAATTCCTCTTTATAATCAATTAACGAGTATGTTTAACCAATTAGAAGATGGGCAGCAAAATACAATTATCACGAATATTGAAAATGTAGGCACAACCATTGGAACCACTGTTGGCAATTTCCTGCAAAATCTTTTTGGCAACATACCAATGATACTATCATGGTTTCCTAATGCCGCAACGGTGTTAATTTTCTCTTTCTTAGCTACCTTCTTTATTAGTAAGGATTGGAACAGATTCTCACGTCTTGGCAGTACCATTTTACCTGAGAAGGCTAAATCAAGCGGTAAAACTGTATTTATCGACTTGCAGAAGGCTTTATTCGGTTTTCTAAAGGCTCAATTGACTCTCATCTCGATTACAACCGTGATTATATTAATCGGTCTCTTAATCCTCCGGGTTGATTACGCAATTACAATTGCTTTAATAACGGGTATTGTTGATATTATTCCCTATCTTGGTACGGGAGCCGTTTTTGTACCATGGATTATTTATGAGATTATTACAGGGGAAATGGGTCTTGCAATCGGATTAGGAGTTCTCTATTTACTTGTTATTGTTCAAAGACAAATAATGGAGCCAAAAATCCTTTCGTCCAGTATTGGACTAGATCCATTAGCAACCTTAATTGCCTTGTTTGTCGGATTTAAATTAATCGGATTCCTTGGGTTAATTGCAGGTCCTGTTACATTGGTTATCTTAAGCACTCTTTATCGTGCAAATGTTTTTCACGACCTATGGACATTTATTAAAGGTAAAGAAATTTAAGAGATAGGCCATATTAACTGTTGCTGTTGCTTTGTGCCAAAATCAAAATTTTGTTTTAGCACTAGAAAAAACGTCAACCTCCATTTGGAAGTTGACGTTTTTATTTTATTATTTTTATATTTCCTTTTTCGATTCTCTTACGTAATGCGTTAATCATTAAGAATTTAAAAGGCTTTCTAGACGGGGGAAACAACAATAAAAATCCGAACAAATCGCTAATAAACCCGGGCGTTAGAAGGAGCGTAGCCCCAATTAATATACAAATGCCGTCCAGGAGAGATTCTCCAGGAATTTGACCATATGAAAGCTGTTCCTGTACTCTTTTAATCGTCTGTAGTCCTTCTCTCTTTGCTAAATAAGCTCCGAGGACTCCTGTTAAAATAATAAGGGCAATCGTTGGTAAAAACCCTATCGTTTTACCTGATAACAGCAGGAATCCAATATCTATTGCGGGTATTACAATAATTAATAGTGCTAAATAGCGCATTTTGTAAGTCTCCTTCAAACCAGCTTGTATACATTATATAACGAATACATGAAAACATGCTCAAAAAAAAGAAAAAAGAAGGGAACCCCCTTCTTCTTTCAGTTATTAAAGGACACTAGCATGCCCGTTATAAATGACACCTCTAGATGCGTCAACTGTGATTTCTTGACCATCTCTAAACAGCTCTAATGCGTTTTCCACACCAACAATAACTGGAATTCCAAGGTTTAACCCCACAACTGCAGCATGGCTGGTTAACCCGCCTTCCTGTGTGATTAGGGCAGCACATTTTTCAATGGCCGGCATCATATCACGGTCTGAGCCTAAAGTAATTAATATCGATCCTGGCTTTACTTTTTCCATAGCCTCTTGTGCACTTTGTGCTATTACCACTTTACCAAATGCAGATTTGCGGCCGATTCCTTGTGCTCGAGTAATGATATCTCCAACAACATGAATCTTCATTAGGTTCGTTGTACCTGCTTCACCCACTGGAACCCCAGCTGTAATAACCACTAAATCACCATGTTTGACGATACCGCTATTCACACTTTCTTCAACAGCACTATCAAGCATTTCGTCCGTAGAACTGCAGATTCTTCCCAGCTGTGGATAAACACCCCAAACAAGTGATAAACGGCGGAATACCTGCTCGTTTGCTGTAACAGCCACAATTGGCGCCTTCGTACGGTATTTTGAAATCATTCTAGCAGTGTGACCACTTTCAGTTGGTGTAATAATGGCATTTACATCAAGATTTAATGCCGTATGAGCAACAGACTGACCAATGGCATCTGTAAGATTGTGTTCTGATTCTTTACTGCGGGCAGATAAAATTTCTTTGTGATCTAAAGCTTGTTCGGCTCTTGAAGCAATATTGTGCATGGTTTGAACTGCTTCAACGGGGTAAACTCCTGCTGCTGTTTCACCTGATAGCATAATAGCATCCGTACCATCAAATATCGCATTGGCAACATCACTTGCTTCTGCACGTGTAGGACGTGGATTACGCTGCATAGAATCAAGCATTTGTGTTGCTGTAATAACAGGTTTACCTTGTTTATTACATTTCTTAATTAACATTTTTTGTACAAGTGGTACTTCCTCCGCTGGGATTTCTACACCTAAATCTCCACGAGCGACCATTAAACCATCAGAAACCTCAAGGATTTCATCGATATTATCGACACCTTCTTGGTTTTCAATCTTAGGAATAATATGGATGTGTGTAGCCTGCTTTTCTTCTAACAGCTGGCGAATTTCCAACACATCGCTAGCTCGGCGTACAAAGGAAGCAGCAATAAAATCCACACCCTGCTCAATTCCAAAAATAATATCATTTGTATCTTTATCTGTAATACCTGGAAGCTTAACTGATACTCCTGGAACATTGACACCTTTTTTGTTCTTTAATGTTCCACTGTTAAGAATTTTTGTTTGAATTTCATTTTGTGCCTTATCAATTGTAAGGACTTCTAGTCCAATTAGACCGTCATCTAATAATATTTTTGAGCCCACATGAACATCATCAATTAATCCTGGGTATG
This sequence comes from Neobacillus niacini, assembly GCF_023715415.1. Lineage (GTDB taxonomy): Bacteria > Bacillota > Bacilli > Bacillales > Cytobacillaceae > Neobacillus > Neobacillus niacini_C. Next base: position 126,793 of record NZ_JAMBOB010000005.1, on the reverse strand, counting down.
TAATTGAAAACTTCTCTGTAGTACCTTCTACTTCCGTCATCGAAAGAATAATATTATCCCCTGATTTAAGTTCAATTGCTCCATTTACCATGTTATTTGTCCGTATTTCCGGGCCTTTAGTATCAAGTAGAATGGCTACAGTTTTTCCAGTTAATTTCGAAGCTTCACGGATATTTTGGATACGCTGGCCATGCTCTTCAAAGTCGCCATGTGAGAAGTTTAAGCGGGCTACATTCATACCTGCTTCGATTAAATGGGTTAATTTTTCTACACTTTCACTTGCAGGACCAATCGTACATACTATTTTCGTTTTACGTAACATTCTATGTTTCCTCCTATATTTCAACTGTACTTTAGATAGATAATTCTTTTGAAAGTTTCACAAGGTCTAGATCTAGGTTGTGCTTTCTTTCTAAAGCTTCGACAATGTCGTAATCAACAAGCCTATTACTTTCCATACCTACAGCACGTCCGCCTTTACCTTCAATTAGTAACTCTACTGCCCTTGCCCCTAATCGGCTTGCCAGCACTCGGTCAGCTGCTGTCGGAGAACCACCGCGTTGAATATGCCCAAGTACAGATACTCTTGTATCAAAGTTTGTTGCTTCTTTAAGCTGCTTTGCAAAATCATTGCCGTTGCAAACACCTTCAGCAACGATTATGATACTATGTTTCTTCCCGCGTTCCTGCCCTTTGCGAAGCCTATCTGTAACTTCATCCATATCATAGCCTTCTTCAGGAATAAGAATGGTTTCTGCTCCACCGGCTAATCCAGCATACAAAGCTAGGTCTCCAGCGTCCCTGCCCATTACCTCAATTACAAAGGTTCTTTCATGGGATGTAGCTGTATCACGGATTTTATCCAAAGCGTCAATAACGGTATTTAATGCCGTATCAAAGCCAATCGTTACTTCAGTTCCTGGAATATCATTATCAATTGTTCCAGGTACACCTACACAAGGATAACCCTGTTGTGTCAAAGCTCTTGCTCCACGGTAAGAACCATCTCCGCCAATAACAACAAGTCCTTCAATTCCATGTGCTTTTAACTGTTCAATCCCTTTTTGCTGTCCCTCTGGTGTTTTAAATTCTGGGCATCTTGCAGTATGCAACATGGTACCTCCGCGATGAATAATATCACCCACAGATCCAAGCTCGAGTTTTTTTATATTACCTGAAATTAATCCCGTATATCCACCATAAATTCCATACACCTCAATGTTATGATAAATCGCTTTTCGAACAACAGCCCTTATAGCGGGATTCATCCCTGGTGAGTCTCCTCCACTTGTTAGAACGCCAATTTTTTTCATTTCTACCACCTCATGTGATTTTCTAAAATCGTATGTATATTTTTTTATGAGTTTTCAGTATACGTGTACTGCATTTATTATTTACATAAACGCATGGAATATTTATAAAATACCATTAAAGAGACACCTATAACAACTCAATCACATTAGTAAATTTAATAGACGGAATAGTCCGTTAACTGGAAACGCTTAACCTTAAAATGGAAACGCAACCATTTACACAAATTGGCTATTTAATGACATATTTGTGAAATGGATAAAAATACAAAAAAATAAAACGTGCTCTTAAAAGCACGTTTTAGATACTAATATAATCCTTTAAAAATGAGTATTCACCAATTGTTCTAAATCGATTATAGCGATCAGCAACAAGTTCCTCTTTTGAAAGCTCTAAAAGTTCCTTGAGAGATTTCTTTAAGAACAAGTCTATCTCCTCTGCTTGCCCCTTGACATCCTTATGTGCGCCACCCTTGATTTCAGGGATGATATCATCAATAATGCCAAGTTCCTTTAAATCTGGCGCTGTTATTTTCATGGACTCTGCCGCCTTTTTGGCAAGGGATGAATCCTTCCATAGAATTGCAGCAGCACCTTCAGGTGATATAACGGAATAAGTTGAGTTTTCAAGCATATACATGCGATTTCCAACTCCTAGTGCAAGCGCACCACCACTTCCGCCTTCACCAATTACAATGCAGATAACCGGCACATTAAAGCCTGCCATTTCAAATAGGTTACGAGCAATGGCTTCGCTTTGTCCCCGTTCTTCAGCAGCTTTACCTGGATATGCTCCCTTTGTATCAATAAAGCAAATAATCGGGCGATTAAATTTGTCTGCCTGCTTCATTAAGCGAAGAGCTTTTCTATAGCCTTCAGGATGAGGCATACCAAAGTTCCTGCGAATATTTTCTTTTGTATCTTTTCCTCTTTGATGTCCAATGACCGTTACTGGCAGACCTCTAAATTTAGCAACCCCGCCTACAATCGCTTCATCATCACCAAATGCTCTGTCTCCATGACATTCAAAAAATCCGTCAAAAAGGTGAGCAATATAATCCAAAGTAGTCGGCCTATTTGGGTGTCTGGCAATTTGAACACGATCCCATGGCTTGATATTTTCATAAATGTCTTTTTCTAGTTTTTCAAGGCGCAATTCTAATTTTTCAATTTCGGAAGATAAATCAACATCTGCACTTTTTGTAAACTCTTTTAATTCAGCAATTTTATTTCTTAATTGCACGACCGGACGTTCAAATTCTAATTCCCCTACCATTCGATTTCGCCTCCTGGTTGATGAATTTCAAGTAAGTTTGTGATTTTATCGATTAAATCAGGTCGGGAAATGATTGCATCAAGCTGCCCATGCTTCAATAGAAACTCTGCAGTTTGAAAATCCTCAGGCAATTCCTCACGAATTGATTGTTCGATTACTCTGCGACCAGCAAACCCAATCAATGCACCTGGTTCTGCAAAGTTATAATCACCTAGAGATGCGAAGCTTGCTGAAACACCACCCGTTGTTGGGTGGGTCATAATCGAAATAATTAACCCGCCATTATCACTAAATCGTTTTAATGCAACGCTGGTTTTAGCCATCTGCATTAAGCTTAGGACTCCTTCTTGCATTCTGGCACCGCCAGATGCTGTAAAAATAATAAACGGTATTGACATTTCATCCGCTTTTTCAATCGCTCGGGTGATCTTTTCCCCTACAACGGACCCCATGCTCCCCATTCTAAATGTAGAATCCATAATAGCTAAGGCAATCTTATTTCCATTAACACTTCCACATCCAGTTACAACAGCCTCATTAATCTTTGTCTTTTGACGGTCTTTTTCTACCTTTTCTAGGTAATCTGGGAAGTTCAACGGGTTTTCAGAAACCATGTTTTCATTTATCTCTTCAAAACTGCCCTCATCTAAAAAGCTGACAATCCGCTCTTTTGCATTCATTGCAAAGTGAAACCCACAATGTAAACAAACTTTTAAATTCTTATTTAGCTCTTTCGTATACATAATGGTTTTACATGAAGGACATTTTGTCATAATACCTTCAGGTACATCATTTTTCGCAGCCTCGGTTGGAATCGTTGCATATTTTTTCTTTTTATGCGTATTTTTTGTAAAAAGTTCTTTAAGCAATTTGCCCAAACCTCCCTTGTTGGAAAAAAAATCAAGCCAAACGGCAAGTTTTTATCATTCTAAATAGAAGTCTTTCCTAAAATAATGACAATTCAAACCTAGCCCTTTAAAATTGGTCAGACCACTTAAACAGTAAAAACGCCCATATCAAATAGGGCTTGATTGCTTGTCTATCACTATAAAGGAAAAATACTTCAAATTCTGTTAGTATTTGTCGGTTAAAATAGACAAATTTCTTAATTGCCGATAAGCATCTAAAGTCTTTTGCTCATCTTTTTCAATCAAAGCTTCTAGTAGCAAGAAATAGCTGTTCCTATTATACTCCACTTTACTTAAATTCAAAGAATTATAGTAGTCCTTTAATATTAGCCAGATTCTTGAAAACAGATAGTTATCAGCCATTTCAATAAGTTGATAAAAAAATTGATCATCATTTAATTGATCATCTTCAACCAAGTCTTTTAGGATAGATAATTTGTTTTTATCCACTTTATTCAGAACCAAGCGAAGAAAATCCATTTCTATGATGTTCTTTGTTTCTATCACATCTAATTTAGCCTTTTCATCTTGAAGTATAAAGGTTCCAAGCAGCTGTACAAGCTGATTTCCTCGAAAGTCTCTAATAAACGTCCCTTCACCACGTCGGGTTTCAATTAACCCGAGCAGTTCTAACGCTCTTAAAGCTTCCCGAACGGAAGAGCGCCCGACATTCAGGCGCTCAGACAATTCACGTTCAGATGGTATTTTATCCCCAGATTTCAAATTATCTGCTGAGATCATTTCTCTTAGCTGTTTGACAATCTCTAAATACACTTTTTTATTCGTCACTTACCAATCACTCACTTTTACCGATAATAGCGAGCCTCATTGTTTTTTCTTTCACATCTTCAGGGTCAACCTTTATCCGGGCAACACCCGTTTCCATTGCAGCTTTTGCAACCGCAGCAGCAACTGCTGGTGCCACTCTTGGATCAAAAGGTGCAGGAATAACATAGTTCTCAGATAGCTCTGATTCACTGATTAAATTGGCAATTGCCTCAACAGCTGCCACCTTCATTTTTTCATTTATATGTGTCGCACGAACGTCTAGGGCGCCACGGAAAATTCCTGGGAAAGCTAGTACATTATTTACTTGGTTTGGAAAATCTGATCTGCCAGTTCCCACCACTCTAGCTCCAGCGTCTTTTGCCACATCGGGCATGATTTCTGGATTAGGGTTAGCCATTGCAAAGATGACAGAATCTTTTTTCATAGAAGCAACCATTTCTTTTGTCAAAGCACCTTCAACAGATACACCAATAAATACATCGGCCCCTTTTATTACATCCTCAAGACTTCCAGTAAGATTATCACGGTTTGTGAATTTAGCTACCTCTGCCTTGACGTCATTCATTCCTTCTGGACGGCCTTCATAAATGGCACCCTTTGTATCACACATAATAATATCTCTTACACCATAGCTGTATAATAATTTAATAATGGCAATTCCGGCTGCTCCAGCCCCATTAGCAACCACTTTAATTTCACTCATTTTCTTGCCAATTAGCTTTAATGCATTGACAAGACCCGCAGCCGTAACAATAGCAGTCCCATGTTGATCATCATGGAAAACAGGAATATTCGCTTCTTTTTTCAATCTTTCTTCAATGACAAAGCAATTTGGCGCAGCGATATCTTCAAGATTCACACCGCCAAATGTTGGTTCAAGCAACTTTACGGTTTCAATTATTTTTTCGACATCAGTTGTGTTTAAGCAGATAGGGAAGGCATCAACGCCAGCAAAACTTTTGAATAATACTGCTTTACCTTCCATAACGGGAAGTGCAGCTTCTGGTCCAATATTTCCAAGTCCCAGGACTGCAGTGCCATCTGTAACGACAGCAACCATATTGCCTTTCATTGTGTATTCGTAAACATTTTCTGGTTTTTCATAGATGTCTTTACACGGCTCAGCAACCCCAGGCGAATACGCTAAACTTAAATCCTTGGCATTTCTAACAGGTACTTTTGATTTTGACTCAAGCTTTCCTTTGTTAATTCGATGCATGTGTAATGCTTCTTCCCGTAATGTCAAGATATGTCACCCCTTAAATTAGTACAAAAAGAAATCGATAATGACAATAATAGCTAGTCCGTTTACAGTGGTCAGACCACACCTATTTCATTACCACTATATCACATCTTTAAGAGTTGTAAAGAATTATTCTTTCAAAACAACATTATTATTTCCTAAAAATTCACTCAATAATTTTAATAGTTTACCGCTGGGTTCAATCATAAATTCATTCCCCAGCCTGATGGTCTTTTTGCTTGTTTCGTAGTGTAGAACAACTTTTGTTTTTCCAGTATTGCCCTTAAATAGTTGTTTTAATTGATTTAACGAATGTTCGTCTTGTTTTCCCTGTACTATTTTTAGATATAAGATAGATTCCTGCTTCGTTTTTGAGCTTAACCAAGGTTCGATTTCAGATACTTGCTGGATAATAAATTGAAGCTTCCCATCTCGTTCTTCCACTTTCCCTTCCATCACAACAAATTTTCCATGGTCCAGCAGGTGGGAGTATTTTTTATACACAATCGGAAACGCGACTGCTTCCATTTCACCACTAGAATCACTTACATTTAAAAACGCCATTGAATCCCCTTTTTTTGTCCGGATTTTCCGGAGGGATACAATATACACCCCTGCAGCTGCTCGTTTATGGTCCGCTGATAACTCAAATAGTACAAATGCCCCAGCTTGTTTTAGTCTTTTTTCAAAAATGGATACGGGATGGTCTGAAAGGTAGAAACCAAGAGCCTCTTTTTCAAAAGAAAGCTTATCCTCTAGTCTAATTGGATCAACTTGGACGTATTTTGGTTTAAGTTGAAATTCATCTAGAAATAACTCCACTTGGCTTGAATCATCAACCTTAAATATTTGTGCATGCTCTAGCGCAACATCTAAACTTGCAAGTAAGACTGCACGGTCTTCCTTAAATTCATCGAAGCTTCCAGAATGAACAAGTACCTCCAGTATTTTTCGGTTGATTGCTTTTGTAGATACCCTTGTGCAAAAATCGAATAAATCCTCAAACTTTTTACTTTTCCTTGCTTGATATATTTCTCTTAATGCTGCCGCTCCCACACTTTTAATGGCTGCAAGACTGTATCTAATACCGCTCTTCTCAACCTGAAAGGAAAATCCGCTGTAATTGATGGAAGGTGGCAGTATCTCAATATCCTTTTGTTTTGATTCCATGACATATTGGGCTATTTTTGTTTCATTTCCAATTGCTGATGTGAGCAGCCCAGCCATAAAATGGAGGGGATAATTCGCTTTTAAATAGGCTAACTGATACGCAATCATACTGTAAGCAACTGCATGGCTTCGATTAAATCCATAATTCGCAAATCGAACGATTAAATCATAAATATCATTTGCAAGTGTTCGTTCATACCCCTTCTTTAAAGCACCTTGAACAAAGTGGTTTCGCTCCTTGTCCAACACTTCCTTTTGCTTCTTCCCTACCGCTCTCCTTAGTAAATCCGCTTCACCGAGAGAAAAACCAGCCATGGTTGAGGCGATTTGCATGATCTGTTCCTGGTATACAATTACTCCATATGTATTTTCCAGTATAGGTTCCAAATCTTTATGAGGGTATTCCACTGCCTGCCTTCCGTGTTTCCGATCAATAAATAGGGGGATATTCTCCATTGGTCCAGGCCGATATAGGGCATTAACGGCAACAATGTCTTCAAACCGTGAAGGTTTTAAACGCAATAATACCTTTCTCATCCCCTCAGATTCCAGCTGAAAAATACCAGTTGTCTCTCCCCTTGCTAATAGTTCGAACGTTTTTTCATCATTTAATGGGATCGTTTTAATATCTATTTTTCTTCCCGTTTTCTTAAGGATAGAAGATACGATTGATTCTAGTAAGGTTAAATTTCTTAATCCAAGAAAATCCATTTTCAGTAACCCTATTTCTTCAAGATGCTCCATAGAGTACTGTGTTAAGTAAACCTGGTTATGCCCTTGTTGAATGGGGATTAACTCAATCAGCTGCTTTTCACTAATAATCACCCCTGCAGCATGTGTAGAAGTGTGCCGAGGTAAACCTTCTAGCTTTAAGGCTGTTTCATAAAGCTTGCGATTTATAGGATTTTCATCAACAAAAGCTCGAAGGTGCTGCGATTCTTTATAAGCGTCTTCAAGATTGATTCCTAGACGTGCAGGAATACGTCTTGATAGCTGCTCTAATTCCTTTGTATTTAACCCAAATGCCCTCCCAATATCCCTTATTGCTGCCTTAGCGGCAAGGGTGCCAAAGGTTACAATTTGGGCTACGTGTAATTCGCCGTATTTCTTTGCAACGTATTCAATTACTTCATCCCGGCGGTGGTCAGGAAAATCAATATCAATATCCGGCATCGATATCCGCTCTGGATTTAAGAATCGCTCAAATAGTAATTGATGTGAAAGTGGGTCGACATCGGTAATATACAATACATACGCAACAAGTGAACCTGCAGCAGATCCCCTGCCTGGTCCTGTCAAAATACCATTCTCACGTGCATATCTCATAAAGTCCCAAACAATTAAAAAGTAGTTGCTAAATTTCATCGAGTTAATGACTGATAATTCATAAGACAACCGCTCAAAGTGTTCTTGTGAGGGTGAAGAGAAACGCTCCATTAACCCTTTTTGGCAGAGCATTTCTAAGTATTTCTCTGAAGGCTGGCCATCACCTGTCGGATATTCAGGTAAATAGGTTTTGTTCAATTCAATGTTTACCAAGCACCTTTTGGCAATGGCAATACTGTTTTCTAACGCCTCAGGTATTTCAGTAAATATTTCTACCATTTCCTGTGCAGTTTTTAGGTAAAATTGATCACTCTCTAATCTTTCTCTATGCTCATCCTGGAGTTTGTCACCGTTTTTTATCGCTAGTAAACATTCATGTGCAAACATATCCTCTTGTTCAAGGTAATGAACTCTATTCGTTGCGACCATTGGAATGCAACGTTCCGCGGCAACACTTTGAATCTTCTTTGTTACAGCAGCTTCCTGCTCCAATTGATGATTTTGAACAGCTAGGTAAAATGACTCACTCCCAAAGATGGACTGAAGTTTTTTTATGATTTCAATTGCCTGTTCTTGCTGATTATTTAACAGATTTTGTTCTATCTCTCCCTCTAATCCTGGGGAAATGGCAATAAGTCCTTCCGCATAATGCTTCAACCATTTAAAAGGGATACCATTTGCTGCTTTTGTTTGTACCGCACTTGATATTTTTAATAGGTTTTTAAATCCCTTTTCATTTTCAGCAAGTAAGACTAGCGGATAGGATACTTCCTTCTCTATATCGCTTTCTACATCTACCGTCAGCCCAATAATCGGCTGTATATTATTTTTTATACAGAGCTTATAAAACTCAATGGTTCCATACATAACATTCCTATCGGTTAATGCTATCGCACGGAATCCTTTTTTCTTTGCGTTATCAATCAATTCATGAACCGAGGCTGTGCTGGTTAATAAGCTATATGCACTATATACATGAAGGTGAATAAAAGACATTTTTGTCACCTCTTTCATTTAAAACTCTTATCTTTATTATAGAGCCAAACGCTAAAAAAGGAAAATATGTTCTTATTTTAAAAAACATAATCAAGGGTGTTTGTCCATATAAATGGTAGTAGGGTATTTATACTTTGTAAGGGCGGTTGAGGTTATGAAAGAGATTGGTTTTTTTCCTACTTTTATTGAAAGCTATTTTATTGCTTTAGGCGTTATTTTGGGCGGTGCTTTAATTGGGGGAATCGCTGCCTTTTTGACTGGACAACCACCGCTCACGGCTGTTTACAGGCTGTCTACAGACTTAAGAATATGGGCAATTGTCGCTGCGATTGGCGGGACATTTGATGCTGTATACACCTTTGAGAGGGGGATATTTAATGCAGAAACCCGGGACATTTTTAAGCAGCTCCTCATTATCCTTTCTGCATTAGGCGGAGCACAGACAGGTGCACTAATTATTAATTGGTTAACACAGGAGTATATATCGTGAGAATTCCTCCCTATTATCGAAACCCAGCATGGCAGCGTTTCTTTGCAGGTATGGTCATTGGCGGTGCGATTAGCTGGTGTATTTTCATTTATATTTTTGGTGTGTGGCAGGAGCAGCATACTGCATTAATTGATAAACAAAGGGAAGAAATCGTTGACTTAAAAGAGGAAAAAAAGATATGGCAGGAAGAGTATAAAGAGATTAATAAACGGACGATTGAGCAGCTGACGATTCAAAAAATCAATATTAAAATAACAAATTGGGAAAAATTCAAGCTAGATATGCTAAGCGTCTCAGAAATAGAAGATTCTGTAAAGGATGACATTAGTTTAATGATTGCAAAGGACATTGATACCGTCTATAAAAGCAAGGAATTAATCAAAAAAATCATTCATAATAAACCTGTTAAAATAAATGACAAAAGGTTTAAACTGCGAGTTAAGGAAATGGTAATTTTCACCACACTGTCCATTCAACTAGAAATAGAATTCGAACAATGAAAAGAATCGGCCCAAAAATTGAGGCCGATTCTTTCACTAGGGTTGAAACTTGTCACAAACTTCATTAAGTTCTTTTATTACATGATCCACTTCATCCCATGAATAAATAGAAGCACCTGAGGCAAGTGGATGTCCACCACCTTTAAACTTTCTGGCAACCCCATTGATTACTGGACCCTTTGAACGCAGTCGTACCCTGATTTGATCTTCCTCTTCAATAAAAAAGACCCATGCCTTAATCCCTTTTACATCTCCTAATGTACCTACAAGTAAAGAAGCCTCTGATGGCACTGCATCATATTCTTCCAATAGCTTCTTTGTAAGCAGGACTGAAGCGACGCCGTTACTCTGCATTTCGAAATTTTGGAGGATGTAGCCGTTTAATTTAATAATATTGGTGTCCCGCTCATACATCTTGTCAAAGAGTTCGGTTCTTGAAAAATTATAGTGAATCAGTTCCCCTGCATAGGCAAAGGTTTTATCTGTAGTACTTGGAAATAGGAACCTTCCTGTATCACCAACAATTCCGCCAAATAAAAGTCTGGCAGCCTCATCATTTAATTTTAATCCTCGGTCTTTACCAAATAGATAAAATTCATAAATCATCTCACTGCAGGAACTTGCCGTCGTATCTACCCACAATAAATCGCCGTAAGGATCTTCGTTAGGGTGATGGTCTATTTTAATTAGCTTATCGCCAAATGAATATCTTTTGTCGCAAATCCTCTCAGCATTTGCTGTGTCACAGACAATGACTAAGGCTCCTCTATACAACTCATCTTCAATGACATCAAGACGGCGCATAAAATGAAGCGACCTTTCTTCTTTCCCAACTGCGAACACCCTTTTATTAGGATAAGATGCTTTTAAGATTTCAACCAATCCGCATTGTGAACCATACGCATCCGGATCTGGACGGACATGGCGATGGACGATGATGGTTTCATATTGTTCAATCATTTCTAAGATTTTTTCATTCAATGTGATCACCTCTTTATTGATTTCGAAAGCTAGGGTAGAATTTTGTTAAAATAATATGTACAATGAACAAGAGAATTTTAGACTTGGAGGAAATATAATGTCTGTTCTAGTTTTTCTGATTGTCATTTTATTCGCTTTCTATTTATTCTATAAAACCAAATATTTTAGAAGCAGCCGTCCCGTTGAAAAGAAATGGCTTGCTGCCAAATCCAATATTGCTCTAGGGTTGTTTGTCGGCCTATTTGGGTTCAACCATTTAATTTTCATTTCACAAACGACCGTTACCATTATTGTTTCATTAATCTTCATTGTTTATGGAGCAGTGTTTACTGTTGTGGGTTTTAAGAAATATAAACATTACCTGCCATTTGCAGCAGAAGAAGCTGAGAGCTATAATGTGCAATAATAAATGAGAGCCGCTTACCCTTTGGTAGCGGCCTTTTTTATGTCCTATCAATCAACTGACACATCATCATTGCTTTTCCAACGAGGATGCCATCATTAAAGACCTCGACATCGACCTTTCCAAACTTTCGGCCTACTTCAAGTACTTTTGGGAAGATTTCGATGACACTTTCCATCTGAACAGGCTTGAGAAAATAAATGGTCATGTTTTCAACAACAAGGTCACCTTTTTTATAGCTTCGCAGTATACGATTTGCTGCCTCCGTAACAATTGTCGTGAAAACTCCGTAGGAAATGGTTCCTAGATGGTTCGTCATTTGCGGAGTAACTTCACTGGTGTAAACTTCTTCACCTTTTGCTCTTCCGCGCATTAACACCATTTGGTTGGTGACGATATCATCAAGCGTTTCTCCTACTTGAGGTTGGCGTTGGTTCATTTGCAATGCCTTTAATACATCCTGCCTGCTGATAATTCCTTCAAGACGGTTGTTATCATCCACAACGGGTAGGACTTCTATCCCTTCCCAAACCATCATATGTGCCGTAGAGGCAACACTTGTCTTGCCAGAAACAGTCATCGGCTGTTTTGTCATGATTTTATCAATGGAAGTATCAGCTTCCTGACCCATAACGTCCTTTGCTGTTACCATTCCTTGAATCTTCATGTTTTGATCAACAACAGGATAACGGCTGTGGGTGGTTTCATGATTCAAGTTATGCCACACTGTAACCTTATCAGAAGACTTTAGAAAATAAGTCTCTGAAAGCGGGGTTAGGATATCCTCCACCAGAATAATTTCCTTTTTTATTAACTGGTCATAGATGGCACGGTTTATCATCGTTGCCACTGTAAAAGTATCATAACTGGTCGATATGATTGGCATTTCAAGACTATCTGCTAATTTTTTGATATGGTCTTCGGTATCAAAGCCGCCAGTAATTAATACAGCAGCACCAGCCTTTAATGCCAGCTCCTGTGCTTGTGTACGATTTCCTACGATTAATAGGTTATCCGGACCAGTATAGCGCATCATCGCCTCGAGTTTCATTGCCCCGATTACAAATTTATTTAGTGTTTTATGCAATCCGGTCTTTCCGCCTAAAACCTGACCTTCCACAATATTAACCACTTCAGCAAAGGTGAGCTTTTCAATATTCTCTTTTTTCTTTCGTTCTATCCTAATCGTACCTACACGCTCAATTGTACTTACATATCCTTTATTTTCAGCTTCCTTGATTGCTCTGTAGGCTGTACCTTCACTAACTGTCATCGCCTTGGCGATTTGACGTACAGATATTTTTTCACCTACTGGAAGTTCATCAATATATTGTAGAATCTGTTCATGCTTTGTAGCCAAGACCTTCACCCTCTTCTATTACCCTTTAATAATAGGCTGTGTTAAAGGATACTGTTGATTTTAGAACCCTGTTGATTGGAGCGGAAGGCGCTCGACTCCTGCGGGATGGACGAGCTGAGTGAGACCCCGCAGGTCGGAACGACCGAGGAGGCTCACGGGCGAGCCCGCGGAAAGCGTAGCGCCTGGAGCGTAAATCAACAGACCTCTTTAAACACAGCCTAATAATAAATTAATCGATATATTATTTATACCATTATTTCGACTAATAAACCAACGCAAAAAGAGCCGTTTTACGGGCTCCCCTTGAAGTGTGGTATTTAATAATAAGATCGTGATTTCTTGTTGACCCGAAGTGCTTGGCGTTTTTTTAATGTCCTCTTTGGACTATACAACATGGCAGTCAGATTCCCTGCTATAACAATTAATGCAAACGCAAGCCAACTCAGGGCAAAGACCCCTTCAAGACCTTCTGCAAATAAAGAGAGTCTCGGTACAGCAAAATAAAGCATGAATCCACATAGCAAAAGGCATAGTAAGTATCGGTTTTTTTTCAATTCTCTTGTCTCCCTTCAAAACGGACTGCTTGTTTCACTTTATGCATAGAAGGGATAAAAAAGTATTATAATTCTATAAATTCTCCAGGTTCCATCACTTTTCCATTCTTATATTCAAGCAATTCAATAAATTGCTTCGGATCCTGTTTAATTGGCGGAAACGTATTGTAATGAATCGGAACAATGGTTTTTGCACCTAATAATTTTGCTGCATACGCTGCATCTTCTGGACCCATTGTAAAATTATCACCGATTGGCAAGAAAGCCAAATCAATCGGGTGTCTTTCTCCGATAAGCTTCATATCCGAAAATAATCCCGTATCACCTGCATGATAAACCGTCTTACCCTCTGCCATAAAAAGAATTCCCGCAGGCATGCCACAATAAATAAGTTCTTTATTTTCCGTTTCATAGCTGGATCCATGAAAAGCTTGTGTTAATTTGACTTTGCCAAAATCAAATTGATGTGCGCCGCCGATATGCATGCCATGCGTATTAACACCCTGCCAGCATAAAAATGTTGAAATCTCATGATTGGCAATAACAAGCGAATTGTTTCTTCTGGCTAACTCCACAGTGTCTCCAACGTGGTCATTGTGACCATGTGTTAACAAAATTACATCTGGATTTACATCATCCACTTTTAAATCTGTTAACTGATTACCCCGAATAAAAGGGTCAATGATAATATTTTTCCCATTGACCTGAATTTGAACGACTGAATGTCCATGATATGAAACCTTCATTTACCTATCTCCTCCAAAATTGTTATAGTATGTATTTCAATAAAAACTTCTAAATTCCTTCCTCATTTATATCCATAAATGGGGGGATTTAGCACATGCTAAAGTAAGATTGTTTACACATGGATTTAAAATTGATACCCTCAAGAAGGAAGTTTATTTTAGGAGGCGTAGTTATGAACCAAAGATTAAAAAAACTTCAAGCATGGATGAAGGAAAATGGGATTGAAGTAAGCTTCATCACCTCTTCTGAAAATGTATTTTATTTAAGCGGATTTTTCTCAAATCCACACGAGCGTTTACTTGCCCTAGCAGTTTTCCAAGAGGAAGAGCCCTTCCTTGTATGTCCTGGGATGGAAGTACATGATGTCAAAAGCTCTGGCTGGAACCAAGAAATTATTGGCTACAGTGATATCGAAAATCCATGGGAATTAGTACATACTTCAATCAAAAAAAGACTAAATGGAGTACAGAAAGTAGCGATTGAAAAGGAACATATGAATGTAGAACGCTTCGAACAGCTAACAGCTTTATTCACAGGTGCAGCTTTTGTTTCCGCAGAAGAAAAGTTAAGAAAGCTGCGGATGATTAAAGATGCAAAGGAATTAAAAATTATCGAAGAAGCTTGTGCCTTAGCTGATTACGCAATAGAAGTCGGTTGCAGCGAAATCAAAGAAGGGCGAACAGAATTAGAAGTTCTTAATGCGGTTGAGTATGCACTTAAGCAAAAAGGCGTAACGGAAATGTCATTTTCAACTATGGTTTTAACAGGTGCAAATGCTGCGTCCCCACATGGTAATCCAGGTGGGACAAAAATTCAAAAGGGCGATTTAGTACTATTTGATTTAGGTGTCGTAGTAGATCGCTATTGTTCTGATATTACAAGAACCGTTGCTTACGGTGATATAAATGATAAACAAAAAGAAATCTATGATACCGTACTAAAAGCACAGTTAGCAGCTGTTGAGGCAAGTAGACCGGGTGTTACAGCCGCTGAGGTTGACATAACGGCTCGGAGAATTATTGGGGATGCAGGCTATGGGGAATACTTCCCGCACCGCCTCGGGCATGGCTTAGGAATTAGTGTACATGAGTATCCTTCGATGACAGAGACAAATCAATTGGTTATTGAAGAAGGAATGGTGTATACCATTGAACCAGGAATTTATGTTCCTGGTGTAGCAGGAGTACGAATTGAGGATGATATTTATATAACTGCTGACGGAGCTAAAGTCTTAACCAAATTCCCAAAAGAACTACAAATTATTCGATAAATATTTAGATTTTTTTACCATTGAAATGTTGAAGGATTTGCAGTAATATACAAATACAAGCTGCGTTGTTCGTAGTGATAATTAAGTTTTAACCTTTAAGCTGTAACAGGGAGTTTTATTATCAAAGCTATAATGACAAGCCTCTGTCTATAACGACATGGAGGACAAGCAGGAGGCTTTTGCGAACACCCACTTTGAGGAGTGGTGGTTTAAAACTTTCTTATATGAGGTACGGCAAATGCGGCTCTATAAAATGAATACAAACGGCCAGCTTCGTTATGAAGCTGGCTTTATTTTTATTGCGGTGTTAACTAGGCTGTACTATTACAATTGTCCAAGTAATGTTTTAGTATCTGAATAGTGAAGACCGTGTGCTTCTGCTACTGCTTCGTATGTTACAAAGCCGCCTAGGGTATTGATACCTTTTAGGAGCGCTTCATTTTCGAGACATGCTTGTCGATAACCCTTATTTGCAATTTGGATTGCATATGGTACGGTTACGTTGGTTAACGCCATGGTAGAAGTTCTTGGAACAGCCCCAGGCATATTTGCAACAGCATAATGAACAACGCCATGTTTAATATATGTTGGGTTATCGTGTGTTGTAATACGATCCGTTGTTTCAAAGATACCACCTTGATCAATTGCAATATCCACTACGACACTTCCTGGTGTCATTGATTGAATCATTGCTTCAGAAACTAGCTTAGGAGCTTTTGCACCTGGAATTAGGACTGCACCAATCACTAAGTCAGATTCTTTAACAGCTTCGGCAATATTATAAGGGTTCGACATTAATGTTGTGATGTCAGAACCAAAGATATCATCCAGTTGACGAAGACGTTCGGGATTCAAATCGATAATTGTAACCTTTGCACCAAGTCCGATTGCCATTTTCGCAGCATTTGTTCCTGCTACACCGCCGCCGATGATTGTGACGGTTCCTCTTTGAACACCCGGAACCCCTGATAAAAGAATTCCTTTCCCGCCATGAACTTTTTCAAGGAATTGAGCACCAATCTGAGCTGCCATTCTTCCTGCAACTTCACTCATTGGGGTCAATAATGGCAGTGAGTTATTTGGTAACTGAACTGTTTCATAAGCAATTCCTACCACTTTATTATCAATTAAGGCTTTTGTTAGTTCTGGTTCAGGAGCTAAATGTAAGTATGTAAATAGGATTAAACCTTCACGAAAATATTGGTACTCACTTGGAAGTGGTTCTTTGACTTTCATAACCATTTCCATCGACCAAGCTTCTGAAGCTGTTTCTACGATCTTTGCCCCTGCAGTTATATAATCCTCATCAGTAAAAGCCGAACCGAGTCCTGCACCTTTTTCAATGTATACCTCATGACCAAATTTCAAAAGATTATAGACCCCAGCTGGTGTCATCGCAACGCGATTTTCATTATTTTTTATCTCTCTTGGAACCCCGATTCGCATGTACTTACCCCCAATTAGTATTATCATAGTAAATGAACCAAGATGATTTTAATATAACCATTTATCTAAGTAAGGAATTTACCATGAAAGCACTTTCATTTTATCAAATATATAGTGGAATCCCAACTCATTTCTTATGAAATTTGATTTTATCACAATAATTTAGTAAAAAAGCCTTGCAGGAATTGTACCTGCAAAGGCTATGATTGTTAATAGTAAGGATAGTAGTAAGGATATGGGTATGGCGGATAGTATGGATACGGGTAAGGATAATAGTAAGGTCCTGGACTTAATGCTGCCCCTAGTGCTAATCCTCCTAGGAATGGTAATCCAAATCCGAATCCAAACCTGCGACGACCAAAACCGAAGCCTGGTCGACCAAAACCAAAGCCAAATCTCATATCATTTTGATTCATGTGCATTTTTCTTTTCCTCCTCATTTTATACTTCTCACACTAAAGAATATGCACATCAGAAACTGGTTTCTTGGGTAAATGTCCCTGAGTCTGTAAATTTATATAGACATTTACATAGAAAAAACTCGCTTAGAAGCGAGTTTAGCATTTATTCCTCATTATTTTGATAAACCTCACTGCTGATTTGTTCCATCTCTTGTCCAATATACCCGCTATTATAGGAATCCATGATTTGCTCGCTTACCTCATTAGTACCATTTTCATCAAATTCAAAAGTAAATTTATTTGGGTCTTGTTTCAACATGTTTAAGCTCCTTTTCATGTATTGTTACACTTTTATTTTTCGAAAAATTGAAACATTTATACTTAGAAATTATTGTATAATTTAAGTGAGGAGGGATTGACATGGGAGGTAAATATGACCATATTTTGGTTGCCATTGATGGTTCACAAGAATCAGAGAATGCACTAGAAAAGTCGATTGAGATTGCTAAGAGGAACAATGCTAAATTGTTATTAGCACATGTGATAGACACAAGGTCATTTCTGTTAATTGATAACTATGATCCAGATATTGCTGAGCGTGCAAACAAACTTGCAATAGACATGCTCGAAAAATATCAAACCCAAGCAATAGAATCAGGCGTTGTACATGTTCAATATGAAATTGAATACGGCTCACCTAAAGTTAAAATACCTAAGGAAATAGCTAAAAAACACAATATTGACTTAATTGTTTGCGGTGCTACTGGTATGAATGCAGTTGAGAGATTCTTGATTGGCAGTGTTTCTGAACATATTACCCGTTACTCCCCATGTGATGTCCTCATTGTCCGCATACAGAAATAAACCGTGAATGCAACCTGGATGTGTTGTAGAATAGAAGAATAACTCGTCTTGGAGGCTATCTCATGAAAGAACATTTTTCCTTTGATCAACGGCTTGGCATTTCGATTCCCAATCTAAAAATGGAATGGGCACACTATAGTGAAGAAACACAGCAGGATATCCTGTTTCATTGGGAAAAAATCAGAGGTTCCATTCCTGATCGAATTGCTGAACTTGAGGATACGATTAATCAAAAGCAAGCAAAACTATCTAATGAAAATAACTTTAAAAAATCATGTGAATTAAACAGTGAAATAGCAGAACTCGCTTCCATTATTAATGACTTATGGCTATGGTACAGAGCTAACCAAACAATGGCAGATAAAATGCACCAATAAGAAGAGCTCCCCTTCTTGAAGGGAGCTCTTCTATTTATAGGTCCTTTTTTATTTCTTTTACTACATGACCAATCTCAGGCAGGATTAGTTTATTCATAGCAAGTTTTACTGCTCCTGTAGAGCCTGGGGTAGAAAATACAGCTTTATTCTTTACTACTCCTGCAATTGCCCGTGAAAGAATAGCAGCTGAACCGATATCCTCTTGGTAGCTTAACATCCTAAACAATTCTCCAAAACCAACGATTTCTTTATCCAAGATTCCCTGAACGGTTTCAATCGTTACATCCCGTTTGGCTATCCCAGTACCGCCATTTGTCAGGATGACATCAATATCTTCTTGCTCACAGCCTTTTAAAATGGCCACTTTTATTGGAGACGCTTCATCCTTAACTATGACATAATCAACAATCGCATGCCCCGCTTGTTCGAGCATTTCCATCATTACCCTGCCACTTTTATCAGTATCCTTATTTCTTGTATCACTTACAGTAATCACTTTGCAATTAACTTTCTTTGGTGCCCCTTGCTTATGTTCGGTCGTACTCATCTCACATTTCCTCTTTCTGATTTAGGTATCTCAGTTTGTAATAGTTATGGGCGAATTCTGTTACTTTTCTTGTTAATTGATAATTTGCACCTGCACCAATGGCCATGCTTACAAGTGGTATTCCTTGAATGAGCCGTTTACGGAATATCGCTATCACCATAGCTTTGAGTAACTGTTGAATGGGTTGCTCTAGCCAGGTCACATCCGATATTTCTTCATTACCTTCATAAAAATAATGGTCATTACTTGAGCTCATTTCAATCATTAAGTTAGACCAGCCCTCCTTTTGCAGGCGAGGGGGTAATGTTGCTGTATGAAAGACCTTTAAAGAACTCATCATCTCGTAAGGTGTATTTACCTCAAACCCATATGTCATGGCAATGAGTTGCACCACCCTTAAATTAATAACCGCCATAGCTGGAATATCTGTACCTAACAGCAGCGGTCCACCCGTACCCGCTAGGCCTCCCTGTGCAAAGGAGTATAGACGGTGCCTGGCAATTTGCTGCATGGCTATATACTGCAACTGATCTATATCCAATTTCCTTAAATCCTCAATTTGGTGCAATTCCTTATTAAAAACACGGCCTGAAGATAGGATTCTCTCCTTCGCATCCATTTGGATCTGAGACCCTTGAATCATTCCGTGCAAATGGAATAACCAGGAATCAATAACCGAAAAAAACTGTTGTTGTACATTTTCAGGTAATAAGGCGAAAGAACGCTCTAAATATTTTTCATACGTAAGCTGCAGGTCATTTGCTTCGTAATTCAATAGGTGCGTTTCCCATTCTCTAATTTCATTTAATACCTCTGTCTCCCGATCAGTTAATGGCATAGGCAATCCCTCTCCTCTCCCTTTATTTCCTTTCCTTCCAGTATATCACAAAAAAAATCACTAAAAAAACGCAAAAGGCAAACCATCTCTAGGATAGTTTGCCTTTTTAATATAAATTATTGTGCTAAACGTACAACGTCGCGTGCAATCATTACTTCTTCATTTGTAGGAATAACGATTACTTTTACAGGGGAGTGTGGATAGTTAATAAACCTTTCCTCACCTCTGATTTTATTTAAAGCTGGATCCCAGTAAACACCCATAAATTCTAGACCTTTTAAGACTTGTTCACGAACGACATCGCTGTTCTCACCTATACCAGCCGTAAAGATAATGGCATCGACCCCATACATACGTGAGGCATATGAACCAATATATTTATGGATACGGTTAGCAAAAACGTCTAATGCAAGCTGTGCGCGATCATTACCATTACGTGCTTCAATTTCAATGTCTCTTAAATCACTTGAGAAACCAGAAACCCCTAACATTCCGCTCTCTTTATTTAACACATCAAGAACTTCTTCTGCTGTTTTATTTGTCTTTTCCATAATAAATGGAATTAAAGCAGGGTCAATATTACCTGAACGAGTTCCCATCGTAACCCCAGCTAATGGTGTAAAGCCCATTGATGTATCAATTGATTTTCCACCTTCAATGGCAGCAATACTTGCTCCATTTCCTAGATGGCAGGAAAGAAGGCGAAGCTGTTCGACCGGACGGCCCAAAAGTTCAGCAGCACGCTGTGAAACATATTTATGACTCGTACCATGGAAGCCATATTTACGGATACCATATTTCTCATAGTATTCGTATGGAAGGCTATAGAGATATGAACTTTCTGGCATCGTTTGATGGAAAGCTGTATCAAATACTGCTACTGCTGGAACGTTCGGCAATACTGCATGAAAAGCCTTTATTCCAGTAACATTTGCAGGATTATGCAATGGCGCTAATTCTGACAATGCTTCAATCTTACCAAGAACTTCTTCAGTAATAAGAGCGGAATCATTAAACTCTTCTCCGCCATGAACCACTCGGTGACCAATTCCTTCAATTTCATTTAAAGATTGAATAATACCTAAAGTAGTAAGCTTATCAAGCAGCATTTTAACAGCTACATCATGGTCAGGAATATCCGTTGTTTCTGTAATTTTTTCACCATTAACCGAAATGGTGAAGATTGAATCGTTTATGCCTATTCTTTCAATTAGTCCTTTTGTTATTACCGCTTCAGCCGGCATTTCAAATAATTGGAACTTTAGAGATGAACTGCCCGCATTAATTGCAATTATTTTAGACATTATATTTACCGCTCCTTTTATAAAACAACATCGGTTCGGGGAAGGTCCTTTTTTTCGTTCAAGGTTATTTTGCGCAAAACCGACATCGTTTATTGCTTTCCTCACCTCATTTAATCACTGTATATATTACATTTCAAGGAGGAAATTGGATGGAAACGGTTACCTCCAAAATGATAATTTATTCACATTATTCTAATTGTTCTTAATCAATAAAAAAGCGATAAAACCGCTGTGAAACCCGGTTTTACCGCTTATTATCCTGGAACCATTTATCGATTTTTCTCAAGATATTGTCCATCTCAACTGCACTCGATAAGTTGGGAAGATTAGCAAGTAAGGCCTGTTTAGGCGCCGCTATCCCTTCACCCTTTTTTTGTAGGACCAAAATACTTTTTGCTGCATTTTTATTCTTAAACATACTTAGTGGAAGTTGAAGTACCCCTTGAACAATGATTTCTTCCTTAAAGTATTCACGAAGCTGCCCGGCCTGATCACTTTCAAAAAGCCCGTTTGGAATGATAAAAAATAAATATCCTCCCTGCTTTGTGTGCTTGACACTCTGTTCAATAAATAAATGATGCGCATATGAGTGTCCTTCTGGCGCTTTTAACTGGTAATCTGAAGCCCGGACATCATTTGGATAATATCCAACTGGCAAATCGGCAATTACCGCATCAACAGGGTCAATAAATAAAGGTTCAAGACTATCTTGATTAAAAAGCTCTATTGGGTGCTCCTGTAAATTTGCATTCACATAGGAAAGTTTAAGTAACAGGTCATCTATATCAATGCCAATACTTTGGACATCTTTTTGCAGCTGATTTAATACGGTCGTTACTAAATTTCCTGTTCCAATCGCAGGGTCTAACAAACGGAAGTTAGGCTGTTCTATAAATTTATCCACTAGATAGCTCATTAACATACCCACACTATCAGGCGTCATTTGATGGTTTGGCTGAACACTTTCTTTCATTCCTTTTAAGATGACAAGCTGATAGGCTTTTCGAATTTCTTCCTTTGTAAAACTGCTTAAATGTATTTCTTGGTATTGTTTCTGAAGTCTTTTTTCAGTAATTTCACTTACTTCATCCTGAAGTACAGATCCATGAAATAAATTCTCACCGGTTTCGGCTAATGCTTCTAAATATGTACAAGATAGTTCTTCCTGCAGGACAAGAGCAGTTTCATTGAATAACGTGAAAAGCTGCTCGACTGGAGCCATTTTCATACTATACCTCCTAAAATAAAGAAAAGACCTCATCAATTGACGAGGCCTTAATCGCCATCTAATTTACTTTGCATTCCTAGCAGCTTCAAGTGCCGCTTCATAGTTCGGGTGATTTGTTGCCTCACTTACGTATTCCACATAAGTAACAGTATCACTAGAATCTACAACAAATACAGCACGAGTCAATAATCGAAGCTCCTGAATGGCCACACCAAATGCTTCTCCAAAAGAAAGGTCGCGATGGTCTGATAGAGTTTGGACATTTTCAATGCCGTTAGCTCCACACCAGCGTTTTTGTGCGAATGGTAAGTCAACGCTGACAGTTAAGATTTTAACATCCCCTAAGCTATTCGCTTCTTCATTAAAACGACGTGTTTCTGCATCACATACGCCAGTATCTAAAGAAGGCACAGCACTAATTAAACGAACCTGTCCTTTTGTATTTTCTAGCGTTACAGGTGATAAGTCATTCGCCAATACGCTGAAATTAGGAGCTTTGTCGCCCACTTTTACTTCGTTTCCTAGCAATGTTACTGGGTTCCCCTTAAACGTTACGTTTGCCATTTAAATATCCTCCTTTTTCGTACAAAAGCGAAATAATTTGCGCCTTCATCACAATTATGTACAGTGTAAATATATCTTTTCAGAATATTTTTTGCAATGATTTAGGCTTCTTCTTTCATGAAAAAAGTTAATCTTCCTCTTGAATTTGGAAGATTAACTTTTTACCTATATATCAAATTCTTGTTTAGGAGCCTCATGTTGTTTCGATTGACCTGAACCTTGACCTGAACCTTGCTGCTCATTTTTCTTTGAGAACATTTGCTGAATTTTATCCACTGCTTGTGGAGCCATTTCTAAAATCTTTTCATAAAGATGAGTACTTTCGTCGAGATGAAGCATTTTTACTCCATGTGAATTCACAATTAAAAAAGCAATTGGAGTAATGGAAACTCCTCCACCGCTCCCGCCCCCAAATGGCAGCTTTGGTTGTCCCTGACCTTGTTCCTGACCTTTTGATTGGGAACTATCAAGTTTAAACTCACTACCACCTGCTGCAAATCCAAAACCAACTTTTGAAACGGTAAGAATGACACTTCCATCAGGCGTTTCAACAGGATCACCAATAATCGTATTTACGTCAATCATTTCTTTTAAGCTTTCCATTGCAGTCGTCATTAAACCTTGAATTGGATGTTCAGACATGGCTGTTTCCTCCTCTTTTTAAACGGTTTTAGTTTTTTCCTTTGCATAAGCTGTGTTCATTTTGAAATTTGGGCGTCCGCCCTTCCAGAATTTTATTAGTTTTAATCCTGCTAAAATAGCATACCCGATACGAAACTGAATAATACATGTAATCCGGGTTTGGATAACAGCCATTTGAAAATGAGGAGTAACGGATAAAACCGGCATTTCCTTCAGTCTCAAAAAGTGACTAATCATGCCCACAACGCTTCCTTTAAGAGTCCAAAGTGCGCCAGTTATGATGCCAGTATGTGCCGCATCACCCACTCCAACTAATGAATGCCATTCAAGTCGCTTAATCATTACTTTTTTCATAAATTTACTTACAATCACCTGCATGTTAAAAACATGCTGAATGAGTTCTTTTGCGTTTGACAATTGTGTTTCAATGTAATCCTTGCCAATTTGTTGGACCTTACTCGAGGATTCACTTTCACCTGAATCTCCCATACTCGTATTACCCTTTACGACGATACTCGGTGAGTTATCATCAATTTTAATCAAGGGAACATTGATTTTATATTTAATCAAACCAAACCAGAGTTTAAACACTACACTCAATTCATCATTATCATTATGATGAAAAAAATTAAGATGGATTGTTAGTTTCGAAAAGATGATTAGTAGAAATAATAAAATAATAGCGCTGAGAGCTATATACAGCCATACCAATTTTTTCACTCCTTTTGTCGCCTATTAGTATCACCCGAAGAAGGAAAAATAAACCCGCTAACGAATCGTTAGCGGGCTTGAATTATCGATCTACATGAATGACCGAGGTATCTGTAAAGAGGTCGTGAAGTCCTTGTTTTTTGGGTAAAAAGGCGACAATGATATATCCAATAACCACTGTTGCTGAGATAAATCGGCCAATCCATTCTCGAAAAAGTATGGTTCCCCATGATAATTTGTCATTCTTCAAATCAATTACTTTTATACCAAATACCATTTTTCCAAGCGTTTGATTAAAATATTTTGTCATTAACACGAAATATAAATAAAATATGATTGCACTAGCTATGGAAATCGGGGCAAACATATTAAATTCTATCAAAGGAATCCCAAGTGCCCGAAATAGTGGATTAATAATTAATCGCTCTATACTCCCAACCACAATTAAATCCAACAGGTAAGCCCAAAACCGCATCCAAAAACCCGCATAACGAATGGAGATTATATCGGATTCATGTGTAGTTATTGGCTCATCGACTTTAACTAATTCATTTGTATTTATTTGATTTTCATTTTCCATCTACTCGTCCCCTCCTACTCTGCATACAAATACATTAGGCGTGGAGAATTGGGTCTTGATAAAATATCCATAAGTCCAGTCATCTCATTATCCGCACCAATAAATTTTTGAACCTTAAAGTTTAATAATGAACCAAATCCTATTTGCTCGGTATAGCGGACAACCTTTGCGTCCTTTAGTTTCTCCTGTTCTTTCATCTGCTGTATCACATCTTCTAAATATCCAAAACCGTCAATTAAGTTCAGCTCTTTTGCCTGTCTTCCATCATAGATTCTTCCATCCGCAATCTTTTTCACCTGATCAGTAGTCATCTTTCTGCCTTCTGAAATAACCTTAACAAACCCCTCATAGGAATTGTCGATCATTTTTTGAAGGATTTGCCGCTCTTCCTCCGTCATTTGTCGAGTCGGACTCATAATATCTTTATATTGACCACTTTTGATGGTGACAAAATCTACCCCATACTTTTCAGCTAATCCTTCATAATTGATTCCCTGCATAATTACACCTAGTGAACCAGTCATTGTTTCTTCACTTGCAAAGATTTTTTTCGCTCCTGCGGAAATATAATACCCGCCAGAAGCAGCCATAGAACCCATTGAAACATAAACTGGTTTCTTTGTTTCCTTTTGGATTTCTAGAAGCTTATCATGGATTTCAGCACTTTCAACTACTCCGCCACCCGGTGAGTTAACCTTAAGAATAATCCCTTTTACGCTATCATCTTCTTTAATGTAATCTAACCTTTTCATAAATCCTTGATGATTATATCCTGCTGCTTGAAAGAATGATTCTGCGGTATTCGTGTCCTGAATAACACCATTGACATCCAGTACAGCAATCTTCTTCATTTCATTTCCTTCCTGTACTACTTCCTCCGTAAAAGGAAGCTCAGAAGCAGCTAAAAGCTCACTTATATCTGTTTCGATACCTTTAAAAGCAAATGCAGATAAGAAATTAATCATAACTGATACAAAAAATAATGCCGCAGCAATTCCAAGAGCGGCCCATCGTTTCCCATTCATGTTAAAAATCCTCCTTGTTTATTTTAAAAATTTTCCTTACATAATTTAATATTGTTTCAAGATAATGTTAAAATTAATGCAGGACTACCTTAGTTTAACAAAAATAAAAAGCTTATTGGGCTATTTTTACAAACTAATAACCAAAATATGGAGGGTACCATGGGAGATAGACGTAATATCTTTTTTTATCACCACTTAGATAAGGAAATGCTGGAAAGGGTCGGAGACTTACATTCGATGGCAGAACAGTATCGTTTAACTATTGTAAAGGACCACCGCCAAGCCAACATCATTGCGAGTATTGGTGATGATGGAACATTCCTGCAGGCTGTAAGGAAAACCGGATTTCGTGATGATGTTCTCTACGGTGGTATTACAATCAAGGATAGTTTAAGTATGTATTGTGACTTCAAAATTAATGAATCCTCTAAAATGATAGAGGCAGTTTCAAATGAACAGTTAAAAGTTCGCCGTTATCCATTTATAGAGGTAATGGTCGACGGACAAGGAACTTTTCCTTGTCTTAATGAATTTAGTATTCGCTCCTCTATCATAAAAACACTGGAATTTGATGTATTTATTAATGACCTCCATTTTGAAACCTTTCGTGGAGATGGTTTAATCGTCGCTACCCCAACTGGAAGTACAGCTTATAATAAATCTGTTAATGGTGCTGTTGTTGACCCCTTAATTTCATGCATGCAAATAAGTGAAGTGGCTTCGATTAATAATAACAAATACCGCACTTTAGGTTCGCCCTTTGTTATTGGCGGTGAACGCACTCTGACGCTTAAAATAATTTCTGCTGAAGGCAATGAACATCCAACAATGGGCTTAGACAATGAGGCATTAAGTATTCAGCATGTTGATAAGATCCAAATTAAACTCAGTGATAAAAAGATTAAAACGCTGAAGTTAAAAGATAACTCCTTCTGGGAAAAGGTAAAAAGAACCTTTCTTTAATAGCAAAAAGGCTGTCGATTGAATGACAGCCTTTTTTTATTATTATTGTTTTATTGATTGCATTTCCTGCTGGCGAAGTTCAATCCGACGTATTTTTCCTGAAGTTGTTTTTGGAAGTTCTGACAAATATTCAATTTTCCTTGGATATTTATATGGTGCTGTAAGTGTTTT
Organism: Neobacillus niacini; assembly: GCF_023715415.1. GTDB lineage: Bacteria > Bacillota > Bacilli > Bacillales > Cytobacillaceae > Neobacillus > Neobacillus niacini_C. The sequence goes on along the minus strand of NZ_JAMBOB010000005.1, from coordinate 99,809 downwards.
AACATGCTCCTGAAGATTTTTGGTTAATTCAGGGGCATTTGCATCGACATCCTCTTTTAACACAACAAACGCTTTTACTATGAATCCCCTAATTTCATCAGGGCTAGCCACTACTGCGCATTCTTTAACAAATGGATGTTTTACAAGTGCATCCTCTACTTCAAAAGGTCCAATTGTGTAGCCGGAACTGATAATGATATCATCTCCACGTCCTTCAAACCAAAAGTATCCATCCTCATCCTTCTTTGCTTTATCACCCGTAATATAGTACTCCCCACGAAATTGCATCGCAGTTCTCTCTAGGTCCTTATAATAGTTCTTAAATAAAGCAGGGGTTTCAATGTGCACAGCGATGTCCCCAACTTCACCAACTGAACAAATTTCGCCTTCTTCATTGATGATTTCTACTCTATTGCCCGGAGTTGGTTTGCCCATAGAACCTGATTTAAGCTCCATTCCTTTTGTTATTCCAACCAACAAGGTATTTTCAGTCTGACCATAGCCGTCACGGACATCCACATTAAAATGTCTCTTAAACGTTTCAATAACCTCACGATTAAGTGGTTCTCCAGCAGAAACGGCACTATGCAAGCTAGGTAATTTGTAATCTCCTAGATTCTCTACCTTTGCCATTATCCGATATTCCGTTGGTGTACAGCAAAGGACATTAACGGAATATTTTTCTAAAAGGCTTAAATACTTTTGGGGATCAAATTTGCCGTTATACACAAGCCCAGTTCCTCCTGAACCAAGAACTGATAAAAATGGACTCCAAATCCACTTTTGCCAGCCTGGCGCTGCAGTTGCCCAAACAGTATCTCCATCTTCAATACAAAGCCATTTTGGTGCGGCTGTTTTTAAATGTGCAAATGCCCATCCATGTGTATGTACAACCCCTTTGGGATTACCGGTTGTTCCTGATGTATAAGATAAAAATGCCATGTCATCTCGAAGAGTATCAGCAAACTCAAACTCCTGTGACGCCGCTATCATTTCTTCCTCTAGATGTATCCAATTCTCATGCTTTTCGCCCACTGAAAACTTTATTAGGTGCTGGGTACTCGAAATATTTTTAAATTGATCAACAAACGGATAATAACTAATGACTGCTTTTACATCACCATGCGTAATTCGATATTGAAGGTCTTTTTCACGCAGCATTTCAGAGCTTGGAATGACAACTAATCCAGCTTTTAAAGCCGCTAAGTAAACAACATAGGCTTCAATTAGTCTAGGTATGATGACTAGTATAACATCGCCTTTTTTTAGACCATTTTGTGTGAAAACATTTCCCGCTTGATTTACTTTTTTAAGTAACTCTTGATATGTAACCTGATTCGTTTCCCCTAATTCATTTTCCCATTTTAATGCTAATCTTTCTGGATCCTTTGCAAAACGTTCAACTTCCGATACAAGATTATACTTTTCTGGTGCAATTAATTCTTCACGGTTCATGTTTCTCCCCCTCACTCAAAATAAAAAACTTTATCACAGATATTATTATACAAAATTATTCAAAAATTTAAAATTGTTATACTAAAAATAGTCTTTTTGTGCATAAAGAAAGAGAGTGGGAAAAATCCCACTCTCTGTAGCCATCTTATTTATTTGTTATCGTGAAAATCCGCCGCCTAATTGAGACTCAGCCATTGCTACTAAACGCTTAGTGATTTCACCACCAACAGAACCGTTAGCGCGTGAAGTAGTATCCCCACCAAGTTGTACACCGAATTCAGAAGCAATTTCGTATTTCATTTGAGAAAGAGCTTGTTCTACACCAGGTACAAGTAATTGATTTGAGTTGTTGTTACTAGCCATGTGATATCACCTCCTTGTGAGTATAGAATGTGTAGAATCACATGGCAGTATTCTTTTTTATAATTGGTAATTGTTCACAAATATTTCACATTTTTCATAATTACTGTCCCTGTTCATATTGAATGTTGATTGAAACTCCAGGCACTTCGCTTTCCGCGGGCGACCGCCGAGCCTCCTCGACACTGCGTGTCTGCGGGGTCTCGCCTGTCTCGCTTCTCCCGCAGGAGTCTCGTGCCTTCCGTTCCAATCAACATTGCGGCAATATAAATGAACCGTATCAAATTTATTTAAAATAAATCTTCAAATTCTGAGGACTGTTTGCTGTCTGGTCTGATTGTTAGTGTTTCTGTGTTTTGTACTGCTTCTTGTATTAAAGAGTCGAAGTCATGGAAGCTTTCGTAGTGCATGACTTTTTCTCTTTTTGGTTTTGTTTTTGGTGAGGATGGGACAAAGATGGTACAGCAATCCTCGAATGGTCTGATTGAGATATCGTAGGTGTCTATTTCTTTGGCGATTTTAATAATATCATTTTTATCCATTGTCAGCAGTGGCCGTAGGATTGGGGTATTGGTTACCTCATTAATGGCATACATGCTTTCCAATGTTTGACTTGCGACCTGCCCAAGGTTATCACCGGTAATAATCGCTAGTGCCTCTTGTTTTTTTCTAATTTCATCTGTGATACGAAGCATAAACCTTCTTGTTGTAGTCATCGAATAGTTTTCAGGAATTTGTTCTTTTATGGTTTGCTGTATCGTCGTAAACGGGACAATATGCAGTTTCATGGAACCAAAAATTTCAGCTAGTTTTTTTGCTAAATCGATGACTTTTTCCTTGGATCTTTCACTTGTATACGGGGGACTAAAGAAATGTACAGCTTCAATTTCCACCCCCCGTTTCATGGTAAAATAGCCTGCAACTGGACTATCAATTCCCCCTGAAAGCATCAACATCGCCTTGCCACTAGATCCAACTGGCAGTCCGCCAGCTCCTAGGATGTTCTCACAAGACATGTAAATGGCCTCAGCTAGAACCTCAATTTTTAAATTAATATCGGGATTTTTAACATCAACCTTTATGCCAGGAATATTTCCGAGTATATGCCCGCCAAATGTATGATTAATACCGGATGTATCCAATCCAAATGATTTATCTGAACGTTTAGGAGAAATTTTAAAGGTTTGACCCTCTGTGTATAGGCTTTTTACTAAGGACAGTGCGGCCTCTTTCATTTGTTCAATGTCTTTCTCAACTCTTATTGCTGGACTAAGGGATTGAATCCCAAATATATTTTTCAATGACTTAATGATTTCTTGAACATTTTCACCATTAACGAGAACATACATCCTGTCCCGCTCAGCCCGAATTTTAATTTTTGGAAAAGGAGCCAATGCAATTCGAACGCTCTTTCTTAACTTGTCTACAAATTTCTTCCGATTTCTGCCTTTGGTTGAAATTTCACCATAGCGAATCAGGATACGATCATAATTCATATTAGTTCATAACCTTTCTAAGTTGTTTTGCACCTTCTTCGATTGCCACAATTACCTTTTGTGCCTCATCCTCATTATTATCGTAGGATAAGCTTATTCTAAACGCACTGTCAGCCAAATCGTCTGGGACTCCCATCGCTAAGAGTGTTTGACTTGGCAATTGTTTCTTAGAAGAGCATGCACTTGTTGTCGATAAATAGATTCCTTTTTGCTCTAGCGTATGGATTAATACTTCTGCTTTCACACCCCTGATTGAAAAGTTTAGAATATGGGGTGCAGAATTTTCAAGCGGGGTATTGATTGTAAGTCCGTCAATCCTGCTTAGCTCTTCTCTCAGAAGTGTTTTAACCCGACTCATTCTTTCTAATCCCAAATCACTGTTTCCTATCGTCATCCTTAAAGCCTTAGCCATTGCAACTGCACCTGCTACATTTTCTGTACCGCTTCTTATTTTCCATTCCTGGTTTCCTCCCGAAAGCAGAGGGTCCAATCTAACACCTTCTCTTATAAAGAGTGAACCAGTGCCCTTTAATCCATGAAACTTATGTGCTGAAATGGAGGATAAATCCACACGATTTTCCATTAGGTTTAATGGAACTTTTCCGACAGCTTGTACAGCGTCTACATGAAAGAGAATGTTTGGATATTGGCTTAAGAGTTCACCTATCTCTTTAATGGGCTGTATGGTTCCAACCTCATTATTGACCTGCATAACAGACACAAGGATTGTATTCTTTTGAATAGAAGCTTTGACATCCTCGACCTTCACTCTTCCATGATGGTCAGTTGGCAAATAAGTAATTTCAAAGCCTAATTTCTTCAGCTGTTCCATTGAACCACGAACAGATGGATGCTCAATACTAGACAATATCAAGTGTTTTCCTTTATTTTTATGTAAAATCGCACTCCCTTTAATTGCCAGGTTATTACTTTCTGTACCACCGGAGGTAAAGTAAATTTCAGTTGGTTTAACGGCTAGGAGGCTGGCTACTTGTGTTCGTGCTTGAGTAAGAAGTTTCTCAGCTTGAACTCCCAATCCATGGAGGGAGGATGGATTGCCAAAAAATTCACTTGAAACCTTTACAAAAGAGTCTACTGCCTCTTTATATGGCTTTGTGGTTGCACTATTATCAAAATAAATCATATCTTTAACACCTCACCTTTGCGCAGATTAAATCTTACCACAAACTGAATCAATTGAAAAAGGTTTGCGTTTTAGATAAAGGCTGTGTTATATATGGCCGTTGATTTGTGCTCCATGCGCTTCGCTTTCCGCAGGCGTTGCGGGAAGCCTCCTCGGCGCTAAAGCGCCTGCGGGGTCTCCCCTGCTCCGTACTCCTGCAGGAGTCTCGCGCCTTCCGCACAAATCAACTAGTTCATTTCCAAATTTACCTTTAACACAGCCTAAAAAAAACCGATTCACCATGTAAGGTTGAATCGGTTTTTAGGGGTTGTTCTATTCTTTACCTACTGTAGCTTTAATTTTCTTTAAGGCTCCAGGGTCGATGGATTCAAGGGAAGTTGCTGCTTGTTCCAATGCTTCCTGGTACTCAAAATGTCTAAATGCTTGTTCTGCATCATTTAGTCCTTTGGCAACCGACGGATATTGACTACGATACCTATTTCCATATTGAATTGCTTTTTCAGCAAGTAATACATTCTCAATCAATTCAACTGTAGTAGTAGAAAGTTTATCAACCGTCAGAACTGCAATTTCTAAATATTGATTCAGCGCAGAAACATTAAGCGGCTTTTCTTGAAGCTGCAGCCTTACGTTTTGAATACTCTCATTGGTATCCTCAAATAAGAATTGATAATCTTCTGGTAAACCAGGAATATTACTTTTGGAAACCAAACGAATCGTTTCTCCCACTTTTTTGGTTAGGTCCTTAAGTGTTTCTCGAGCTTCGAACTCATCCTTCCTTAGCGCTTGAAGCTTGAGTCCGAAATTTTCCTGTTCTTCCTGGATCATTTCGATATGAGTTTTTATTTCTTTCAATTCTTCACAGAGTACCGTTAATGCCGTTTCATTGATATTTAATTTTTCCATTAGGATTTCATAATGTTTCGTAACAGAAGCAAGTTGTTTTTCTAAGTGTCTTTGAATTTCAAAGTCACTATCTGTTAAATGATAGCTTTCTTGAACATGCTTTACTTCGTTTGAAAGTTGGTCATGTTCATCTAATACAGAACTTAAGAGTCCACTCATACTTTTTTCGTTTTGGAAGATAAAATGCTTGGCATTTACTTCTTTTTCCAATAAGTCGAAAAGTATGTCAATCCGTTCTTTAACTTCACCAATTCCTTCTAGTGCATTTTCAATTTTCGTCTCTTCAATCAAAGCTAAATACTCAACCAATTTTTCTTTCAAACTATCGATTTCAGTCTCTAACTGAATATGACCTAAGTAATAACCTTTTTCAGTCATCTCTCTATATCCTTCGAGAATATCGGTTAATTGGGCTGGTATAAGTGAATGACATTCGATTAAAAGCTGAGGAATTAAATCCATATTCTTTTTAACGATCGTTAATTGTTCTTGGATTGACAGTACAAGTTCACGTGCTTCAAGATAATTACCATTATCTGTTTTCTCATCAAACTCATGAAACTTTTTCGTTACATCATCCAATTGCACTTCTAAGTGTTTTTCAGATTTACCAAAACTATGACGATGAGCAAGCAGCGTTTTTTTCGTTTCCCGATACATTTCCTTTAACTGCTCAATTTCCGTTCTATTCTTTTCTTCGCTTCCCACAAGCTCATGTAGTTCTTCAACAATTTTATTAATTTCAGTTTCTGTTGCTTGTAATTTATTATTGATTTCCTGTTGAATACCTTTCGCCTTATTAAAGCGATAGCGGTCTATATATTCTTCGGCGTCAAATAACATCTCTTCCAAATTAGGTAACTTAACGGTTACGATTTCATCCCATTGGTTACGCCAGCCCTCGAATAATTCTTCGGTTTGGCCGGTCATATTCAATTTTTTCACCTTTGACATTTCATCCATTATTGGTCGATTAAACAAATCAATTTTCCAGGCTTCTAACCTATCCATCTCTTTAAAATACTTTTTCTTTATAAAATACCCCAATACAAATAAGGCTAGTAGTAGGATGATAAATCCAATAAAATATTTCACATTCAAGCCTCCTGTTTCAAACACTTCATATAAATCATTAATACATTAGATACTAATCTATAAATAAATTATAATTGTTGGTAAGTTCAATGCCTCTATGATACCATGTAAACGACATTTTTTGACTATTAATTTCATTTTTTTTGTAAAAGAAATTTTAATTTACTAATTTATGACAAATTCCTTTTGAAAAAACTCACTTACCATAAATATTCAAATTAAAAAGCACTTGCTTAAAGGAAATTGGTTTCCCTAGCTAGTGCTTTGCATATAAGAATTCGTTTATTTGTTTCAATTACAATATTGCTTCTTTCTTTTCGATAAATTTTGTTCCTAGGGTGTTTTCAATCCAATTATTGATTTCCTTTAAATACTTTTGTTCAAAGAATCTTTCATTTGGAAAAATATAAAGTACTTCTCGTAAATAATGAGCATTTATAAAAGGCATCATAAGTAAGCCTTTGTATTGGATGATTAAATATGCAATGGAATGCGGACGGAATTCTTTCCTTTCAAACCCTTTTTCAAATATCTTTTGAAAGTAATACTTTTCCTTTAGTGCATAGGTGGACATAATTTCTCTTACTACCTGAGAATCCATTGACATTTCACGATATACGAAGCTTGTGAGTTCAATATTTTCACACTGAAAGTGAAGCAATTCAGCTGAAATTCGTTTTAAACAATCCTTTACCCCTACATCTAGTAAAGAAAATTTTTCTTCAATAATACTGAGGTATTGCTCAAAAAAGTAAGTGAAGCAGTATTCCAATAGGCCCAGCTTATTCTCAAAATGGTAGGCAATGGTTGCCGAGTTAACATTCGCTTCTTTAGCAATGTCACGTATCGATGTTCCAGCATATCCATTTGAATTAAAAAGCGAAATCGCTGCTTTCACTATTTCTTCCTTAGAATCCTTTTTCATCGTACACCTCCAATATTCTTGCGGCATTTTTATCCTTACTATAACTATTCTTTTTATGAGGGGTGATTCCTTTATAAATTTATCGACAAAGTATGCTCTTTTTCTTGTCAGTTTGATAAAATAAATAAGAAATTTAAAAAGAGATGGGTGAAAAAACATGTTTAATGTCGAAATGTACAAAGAGAGCCGCCAGGAAAATTTCGAGTTGGTAAAGAAACAATTGACTGCCCTTCTTGATGGCGAGAAAAATCAAATTGCTAATCTCAGTAATACTTCTGCATTGTTAAACCAATTTCTGGATCGCATAAACTGGGTAGGCTTTTATCTAATGGATGAGAACAATGAACTAGTATTGGGCCCCTTTCAAGGTCTCCCTGCATGTGTTCGCATTCCGCTTGGAAAAGGTGTATGTGGTACATCTGCCAAAACAAAAAAGACAATCCGGGTGGAAGATGTTCACCAATTTCCTGGACATATTGCCTGTGACGCTGCATCTAATTCTGAAATCGTCATTCCCCTAATAAAAGACGGAAATTTACTGGGTGTCTTGGATATTGACTCGCCAGAAAAAAGTCGCTTTGATGAATTGGACCAAGAACAGTTGGAAGAGCTTACTGCTATCCTTATTAACTATTTGTAAAATAAAAAACTCGCAAATAAGCGAGTTTTTTAAATTTTCTCAAGTGCTTGCTCGATATCTTCTTTTATATCCTCCCAAGCTTCAAGACCCACAGAAAGCCGGAGCAATGTGTCTTCGATACCCATTTTTTTCCGTTCTAGTTCAGGGACGACAGCATGCGTCATCGTAGCAGGGTGCTGTATCAATGTTTCCGCATCCCCTAAACTTACCGCTATTTTAATTAATTTTAACTGATTCATAAATAATTGAGCTGTCTGTTTTGTTCCTTTGATTGAAAATGATATTAATCCGCCTGGTTTTTTCATTTGCTTACTCATGATTGAATGATCCTCTTCATAGTCAATGTTACCGGGAAAGTAAATGGTTTCAACCTTTGGATGATTCCGTAAAAAACCAACGAGCATACTTGCATTCTCGCAGTGCCGATCCATCCTAACTGGTAATGTTTTTAACCCCCTAAGTAACAGCCAAGCATCGAATGGAGAAATAATACCGCCCATATCTTTCAGAGTGGTTCTCGACACTTGTTGAATAAATTCATTTTTACCAATTACTACTCCGGCAATGACATCACCATGACCACAAATATATTTTGTCGCACTATGAAGAACAACATCGCAGCCATGGCTAATAGGCGTTTGTAAATAAGGAGAGCAAAATGTATTATCGACTACAACTGGTATACCACGTTGTTTTGCGGTAATGGCAACTAATTCAAGATCCACTAGTTTCATGGTGGGATTGATTGGGGTTTCAATATAAATACAGGTTGTATTTGGTTTAAGGTCTTTTTCGATCATTTCTCTTGTAGACATGGCTGAAAAATCATAGCTAATTTTATATTTTTGTTTTAATAATTGCAGCAAGCCGAACGTACAACCATATATTCCTTGTGAACACAAGATATGGTCACCTGTTTTAGTTAAAGCCGTTAGCACAGCAGAGACCGCTGCCATCCCTGAGGAGAAAGCCAAGGCTGCTTCTCCTTGTTCAAGCTTTGCCATTTTGTCTTCGAGGATTTTTACTGTTGGATTTCCAAGACGGGAATAAATAAAGCCTTCTTCCTGCCCAGCAAATCTCCGTTCCCCTTGTTCTGCCGTTGAAAATGTAAATGTGGAAGTTTGATACAAGGGAGGAACTAAACTTCCTTTATGTTCTTCTGAACGATATCCAGAGTGAACAGCTTCCGTTTCAAAGCGAAAATTTTCATTTCCCAATCTGACTCCTCCTAATTGAAAACGCTGTCATTTATATATATTTCTTTATCCTATTCATTCCCTGAAATTAACTTGACACATTCATGAATAAAATTATATAATATCCTTTGTGTAAAATAACTGCAGCCTATGTGAACACTTTAATGGATTCATTTTGTTCCTCAAGAGTCAATATACTCTTTTCGATGGTGTATCTTGTAACCCTCTGCTGCTAGGGCGAAGGTGCATGAAAACAAAATGGCTATCATTGATGTTTCATAACGGTTTTTATTTTACCAAAATAAAAACACTAAGGAGGAGTCATTCATGGCTCGTTATACTGGCTCTAGCTGGAAAATTTCTCGTCGTCTTGGTATCTCACTAAGCGGCACAGGTAAAGAATTAGAAAAGCGTCCTTACGCTCCAGGACAACATGGTCCTAACCAACGTAAGAAGCTTTCTGAATACGGATTGCAATTACAAGAAAAGCAAAAACTTCGTCATATGTACGGAGTAACTGAGCGTCAATTCCGTAACCTTTTTGACAAAGCTGGCAAAATGGGTGGGGTTCACGGTGAAAACTTCATGATCCTACTTGAATCACGTCTTGATAACGTAGTTTACCGTTTAGGTTTAGCTCGTACTCGTCGTGCAGCTCGTCAATTAGTTAACCACGGACACATTATGGTTGATGGATCTCGCGTAGATATCCCATCATACCGTTTAGCTCCTGGTCAAACAATCACTTTACGTGAAAAATCACGTAATCTTGATGTTGTTAAAGAAGCAATCGAAGTAAACAACTTCGTTCCTGACTTCTTAACATTTGATGCAGACAAGCTTGAAGGTACATTCACTCGTTCACCAGAGCGTTCTGAATTACCAGCTGAAATCAACGAAACTCTTATCGTCGAGTTCTACTCACGTTAATTTTTTCAGAAAAACCGTGCCAGTGGCACGGTTTTTTATTTGTTTTTTATCCATTTTATTGCTCTTGAATAAAGAAAAGAAAGTAAAGCGTAAATTATCACGACCACTGCTGCAGTCCAAATTCTTTCTTGTATCACCCCATCGGCATACAGGACTGGACCCAATCCAAAGAAAGTAACGAGCAATATGAGAATGATAAAAAAAGCATGAATGAAAAACTTCACATCATCACCCCCAAGTTTCCTTTTTACATATAAGACGTTATACCTTGGTTCATTGTTACATCGAAAACCGGCCTCATTAAATTATTAAGACCGGTTTTACTAGATATTAGTATTTAATTAGTGAGTATTTCTTTTTGCCTCGTCTAATAATCGTAAATTGACCTTCGATTCGATCAGTGTCCTGCAATAAATAAGTTGTATCGGTAATGCGTTCACCGTTCACTGTAACCGCACCATTTGTGATGTCTTCTCGTGCCTGGCGCTTGGATGGTGAAATTTTCGCTGCAACTAATAGATCAACTAAGTTAGCTTCAGCTTCAGTTGCATTGAAGGATGGAACATCTTTGAAACCCTGCTCAATTTCGGAAGCAGACAGGCTGCGAACATCCCCGCTAAATAGCGCTTCTGTAATTTTAATCGCTTGCTGTAAAGAGTCTTCACCATGAATCAGACGAGTCATTTCCTCAGCCAAGGCCTTTTGTGCCTTACGTAAATGTGGTTCTTCCTCAACAGACCTTCCTAACGCTTCGATTTCTTCGTGGGACAAGAAAGTAAAGTACTTCAAGTATTTCACGACATCTGCATCCGCTGCGTTAATCCAAAATTGGTAGAATTCATAAGGGGTTGTTTTCTTAGCATCAAGCCAAACAGCTCCACCTTCTGTTTTTCCGAATTTTGTTCCATCAGCTTTTGTAACAAGCGGAATTGTTACACCAAATGCCTTTGAACCTTCTGGCTGCATCTTGCGAATTAATTCTAATCCAGAAGTAATATTTCCCCATTGGTCACTGCCGCCTACCTGTAACTTACAATTAAAATTCTCATATAGGTGATTGAAGTCCATTGCCTGTAGTATCGTATAAGTGAACTCCGTAAACGATATGCCAGAATCAAGTCTTGACGCAATTGTATCCTTTGCCAGCATGTAATTGACGCCAATATGCTTACCGATATCTCTTAGGAACGTAACAATATCCATAGAGCCAGCCCAGTCATAATTATTCACCATAACTGCACCATTCTCACCATCAAAGGAGAAAATTGACTCTAATTGTTTTTGAATACCCTCAACATTTTTCTGGACTGCTTCAAGTGTTTGCAGCTTTCGCTCTTCACTTTTGCCACTAGGGTCTCCAATCAACCCTGTTGCACCGCCAACTAAAACAACAGGACGATGTCCATGCTGCTGAAATCTTCTAAGTGTTAAAAACGGGACCATGTGTCCGATATGCATGCTATCTGCTGTTGGGTCTACTCCACAATAAAGAGAGATTTTCTCCTTACTAATTAAATCCTTGAGGCTCTCTTCATCTGTTTGCTGGTAGATGAGGCCGCGCCATGCTAAATCTTGTAATAAATCCATTTTCTTATCCTCCATTTTCTCTTAAATTAACACAAAAAGCGCCCCTGCAAAAAATGCAGGGACGCATATACGCGCGGTACCACCCGGCTTGAGGAATGAATCCTCCAACTCGAAAATTTAACGGTTTAGGCCGTTCACCGCTACTTCTATATTCACGGAGAAAGCTCTGGGACGTAATTCACTCTTCTATTTGTGTCAGCTTTCACCAGCCGCTGACTCTCTAAAAACAGGGATAGAAGACCTACAGTAGATTCCCTTCATAGCTTGATTATTAAATTAATAACTTATAGAATTTTTATCATAATTTATATCTGTTGTCAAACAGGAACTGGTAATATCAGAAAAATGTAGAAGTTTGTCATTTTTGCACTACTCAATATGCTATAATATATGTGATTTTAAAAGAGGTGATTCTATGAATGATAAATTTCAAGCGTGGATAGAAAAATTAAAGTCCATAACCAACTTGTTTACCCATAAAAGAACAGTAAAAAGTGCACGAATAACGTACCAGGTCTTTTGGAACCTTTTACTGCTATTACTGACTGTCGTCATCCTTGGGGGAGCATTTGCAGGTGGTGTGGGCGCAGGATATTTTGCCTCGCTTGTAAAGGACGAACCTGTCCGGTCTTATGACAGTATGAAGAAAGACATTTATAATTATACGGAAACATCGGACTTATATTTTTCTGACAATGTCTATCTCGGAAAATTGCGTACAGACCTAGAGCGGGAAGAAGTGAAAATTGACCAAGTATCAGATTACCTGGTAAAAGCAGTCATTGCAACAGAAGATGAGTATTTCTATAACCACAAAGGAGTGGTACCTAAAGCGGTTTTTCGTGCACTGTTCCAAGAAGTGACAAACTCTGCCACTCAATCTGGAGGCAGTACATTAACACAGCAATTAATCAAAAACCAAATTTTAACCAACGAAGTCTCATTCGCAAGAAAAGCAAATGAAATCTTGCTTGCCCTTCGATTAGAGAAATTTTTCAGCAAAAAAGAAATACTAGAAGCTTACTTAAACGTTTCAACATTCGGCAGAAACTCATCCGGTAAGAACATCGGCGGTGTTCAAGCAGCTGCAAAAGGTATTTTTGGAAAGAATGCCAGCGAATTAACTCTGGCGCAAGCAGCATTTATTGCTGGTTTACCACAAAGTCCCTTTGGGTATACCCCTTTTACAAGAGAGGGTACAGTGAAAAACAACTTGGAACCTGGGCTTTCCCGAATGAAAACGGTATTAAAAAGAATGTATGATGGCGGTCATATTGATGAAAAACAGTATGCGGAGGCCTCCTCTTACGATATTACAAAGGATTTTATTCCTGCAGGCGAAAATCCGCTTGAAAAGTATCCATATCTTTCATTTGAAATTGAAAAGCGAGCGGTTGAAGTCTTGACGAATGTATTGGCGAAAAACGAAGGTTATGAGGAAAAAGATTTAAAGGAAGATGAGAATCTTTTTTACAAATACAAAACATTAGCCAAGCAAAACTTAAGACAAAATGGATACGAAATTCATACAACCATTAACAAAGATATATATGATGCCTTCCAGGTTGTAAAGAATAACTACCCTAACTACGGACCTGATAAGCCAGAAGAAAAACTCGATCCAGAAACCGGAGAAACCATTACTGTCATGGAGCCGGTTGAAGTCGGTGCAATGCTAATTGAGAATAAGACAGGGAAAATAATTAGCTTTGTCGGTGGACGAGACCATAGTAAAGAGGAGCTTAATCACGCAACTAGCGCTGTCCGCCAAAATGGGTCAACGATGAAGCCTCTCCTCGTTTATGCACCAGCCATAGAATTAGGGAAAGCATCACCAGGTACACCTTTACCAGATGTAGCTTTAAGACTCGAGCCTTCCATTTCAAGACCATGGCCAAACAACTATGACAAGAGGTACAGCGGGATTACCTCAGCAAGACATGCGCTAAAAAAATCTTATAACGTTCCTGCAGTTAAGCTGTATAAAGATATATTAGACCAGCAACCTGCAAAATATCTTGAAAAGATGGGCTTTACATCACTAAAAGGTGATGATTACACCAATCTCGCAACCTCGATTGGTTCATTAAAAAATGGGGTAACAGTCGAAGAAAACACCAATGCATTCGCAACCTTTGCGAACGAGGGTAAATTTATTGATGCTTACATGATTGATAAAATTGTTGATAAAAACGGTAAAACCATCTATCAACATGAAGTGACGCCTGTCGACGTATTTAAACCGCAGACAGCATTTTTAACGATTGATATGATGCGTGATGTAATCAATAGCGGAACAGCTGCAGGTCTCAATAGTAAATTGAAGTTTAAAGCAGACTGGGCAGGTAAAACAGGGACTGGACATGAATATATTGACAATTGGTTTGTTGCTACCAACCCAAATGTAACTTTTGGAATCTGGAATGGCTATGATACGCCAAAGTCATTAAAGACCGGCGGAATGTCATATTCACAAAGAACAAACAATTTATGGGCAGCTTTAATGAATGCGGCCTATGATATTAAACCAGAGTTAATAAATCCGAATGAATCATTTCCTGTACCAGCTGGAATTGTAAAGCGCTCGTTTTGCGCAGTTTCTGGTTTACTGCCTTCGGCTGCCTGCTCACAGGCAGGTTTAGTTGTAAGTGACTATTTTAATGCGGAGAATGTACCAACTAAGCAAGATGATAGCTTAATTGCAGGAAAATATGTGCAAATTGGTGATAAAAAATATCTTGCATTAGATTCAACACCAGCTGAATTTTCAGAGCAAGGAGTTATCCTAAATCCTAACTTTATTACACAGATGGTTGGAAAGAATTTCAGCAATCCAAGCCAGCTAATTCCTAAAATGGAGCGTTGGGGTAAAATCCTTGTCCCTAATGATAAAATTGTTGATAATGGTAAAGCGCCCGATGGCGTGACCCTATCACTATCTGGAAACAATTTAATTTGGGCAGCACCTGGTGATAATGATATTGTTGGATATCGAGTATATCAAAATGGAAATAAGGTCGCGAGCATCAAAAATGGTTCTACTCTTTCCTTTAAAGCTTCTAACGGCTCATATCAGGTAACAGCCGTGGATATCGCAGGAAAGGAATCAGCGCCATCCAATCAAGTGGATGTTGGTGTTATTAGTATACCTGCACCTCAATAATCAAAATAAGGAGCTTGGATATTAATCCAAGCTCCTTATTTTTTTGATTCACTTTTTTTATTACTTCTAATCGGATAAAGTGCTTTTTCAAGAGTAAGTAAATTCTTTTCCGTTATCTCTGCCTTCCTAGGGATTGGTTTGTACATATCTTCTGGATCATCCCAGGTAGCAGGAAGATGAACGGGTGCTTTTTCTTGCCAATAATCCTGCCAATCCTGCGGTAAACTTCCATAACAGTTTGAGTTTTCAGTCATTTCCATCCATACTAGCGCCCAAGCCCTTGGAACAACCCTCCAAATATCATAGCCCCCGCCGCCGACTGCAATCCATTTACCACCACAATATTGATGGGCAATTTCATGTGCAAGCTTTGGAATTTCACGATAGATTTTCATCGTCGCAGATAAATGAGTTAAAGGGTCATAATAATGAGAGTCAGCCCCATTTTGAGTCAGGATAACATCTGGTTTAAAAAACTCAGCTACTTCTCTTAGCGATTGAGTATAAGCATCAAGCCAGGATTCATCCTCTGTAAATGCATCTACAGGAATATTAAAGGAATAACCATACCCCTTTCCTTGGCCTCTCTCGTTAACATTACCAGTACCAGGAAACAAGTATCTGCCCGTTTCGTGAATGGATAAAGTACAGACATCGGGGTCGTCGTAAAAAGCCCATTGCACACCGTCACCATGATGTGCATCGGTATCCACATAAAGCACTCTCGCATTATATTTATTTTGCAAATATTTAATGGCTACTGAACTATCATTATAAATACAAAATCCAGAAGCTTTACCGCGAAATCCATGATGCAATCCCCCTCCCAGGTGAAGGGCATGAAGTGCCTGTCCAGTCATAACTTGGTCGACGGCCGTAAGGGTTCCTCCAACTAAAAAAGCGCTTGCTTCATGCATATTAGGAAATATCGGAGTATCTTCCGTACCTATCCCATAGTTCTCAGCCACATGCTGTGGGAGTTGTCCATGCCCTGCCATCTTTACAGCTTCAATGTAACTTGGATCATGAACAAGAGCAAGCTCCTCCTCTGTTGCCATTCTCGGAGGAACTACCTGATGATTGTCCAGGGCTTTTAATCTATGTAATAAATCTACAGTAAGTTTAAGTCGAAACTGATTAAAAGGATGATTACTGTTGAATTTATAATTTAACAGTTCTTCTGAAAATACGAACGAACATTGATTGGTCATAGGGAAACACCTGGCAGATTTGGCCACAGAACGTCATAGCCAGATTGTTTTAAATCCTGGATAAGCACAGTAGGATTCATGGTTTGCACTCTGATGACAAGTATTTTGTATTGGTCATTCTTTTTGTCCGGATAGACGAGTACACTTAATATATTTGCTTTTCGTTTCTTTATTAAACTAGTAATATCACTGAGCTTTCCTGCAAGATTAGGAACCCTAATTTCAATTTGAGAACCAGGTTGATGGGCACCTGTTAACTCAACTAATGTTCGGAGTAAATCAGTTTCCGTCACAATTCCAACTAGTTTCCTACCGTTTGTAATTGGCAGGCAGCCAATTTTATGCTCATAAAAGAGTGCTGCAATTTCCTCGACAAAATCAAGCGGATGACCTGTGATAACATCCTTTTTCATTATGGTCTCCACAGGGTTTTGCATGTCCTCTACATGTACGTTCGCACGGAAAATAGATGGAGCAGCATCGCGAATATCTGATAAAGTTACAATACCAATAAGTTGGTATTCTGCATCAATAACAGGTATATGTCGAATTTTTTTCATTTCCATTAATTTCATTGTCTCAGCAATTGAAACTGTAGGCATAACTGTAACAATCTCCGTTTTCATTATTTCTTCTACTATCATCCAAACTCCCCCCTCAACCTGAAATTTCGTGTCAATACATAAATCGGTTCATAAACCGAAGTCGGTCAAACCTTTGGATTGTCTCCATATCGACTCTTTTACCAATTCTAGCCATAAGACAATTTGCCGGGTGTGAACAAATCTCTGGGTCATCCGTTGCATACCATTGAAGTCCGCCAGCATTCATCATTTTCTCCATGATTTTCCGGTACTCCCAAACATTTAAACCAGTACCCTTTAAATCCCAATGCCAATAATATTCCGTCGTAATAATTAAGTAATCCTCCATCGCATCATCCATCATAGAGACGGTGAGGAGATTCTTTCCAACCGCACAGCCCCTAAATCGAGGAATTACCTCAATAGCACCCAGCTCAATTAAATTATCCATTTTGTCTTCCGACCATCTTTCAAGAGGATCTGGAAAGAGGTAGGTCACATACCCAACAATGGTATGGTGATGCCTGGCAATAATAATTCTTCCCTCTTCGAGCTGTGCAATCCCAACTAACGCCTGATGCTGCTGTTCTGGAGGACGAAAAGCGGTAAGATGTTCGTGAAACTCATAACCCGCCAATTTATCTGAGGAAATAGGACCTTCAATTATTAAGTTTCCATGGGGAGTCTTTAATTCTTTTGCATTGTACGTTTTTCTGTGTTCCATCCCTACACCACCTGAAAAATCATTCGCATATCTTAATTCTATTATACATAATTTCTATCACTTTTTAGCCTCCCCACTCAATTTTCTGTTTAATTAGAAAACTATGTGACGATTTGCTGAAAATGATAAAACTATTTTTAAAATTGAGAATAATTACTTTTTGTACTATAATTATCTCATACTAGCATAAGGGGGAAATGGAATGAAAGTGGAAAAGCTGCCAGTGACGCAAGGAGAGCATAATTTAGCAAATTATGATGAGAAGTATAAGAGCTTCAGTTGGGAAGAGACTGAAAAGGAATTCTCCTGGCATGAAACAGGACTTGTTAACATGGCTTACGAAGCAATTGACCGCCATGCAGAAACTTTTCGAAAAAATAAGGTAGCCCTTTATTATCGCGATAATTCCAGAAATGAAAAGTATACCTTCAAAGAAATGAAAGAGCTTTCAAATAAAGCTGGGAATGTCTTGAAAGCATACGGAGATGTAGAAAAAGGAGACCGCGTATTTATTTTTATGCCACGGTCACCTGAACTTTATTTTACTGTTTTGGGAGCCATTAAGTTGGGAGCGATTGTCGGTCCATTATTTGAAGCTTTCATGGAGGGTGCCGTTAGGGATCGTTTGCAAGATAGTGAAGCAAAGGTATTAGTCACTACCCCCGAACTGTTAGAGCGTGTACCTGTCGAAGAACTGCCATCCTTAAAACATATTTTCCTTATCGGCCAAAATGTTGATGAACAGGGACCCTATATTGACTTTTTGAAAAAGTTCGAATCTGCAAGTAACAAGTTGAGAATTGAATGGGTAGAACGTACGGATGGTCTTATTCTTCATTATACTTCTGGTTCAACAGGCAAGCCGAAAGGGGTATTGCATGTACATAATGCAATGGTTCAACATTATCAAACAGCCAAGTGGGTACTGGATTTGAAGGAAGAAGATGTTTATTGGTGTACAGCAGACCCAGGATGGGTTACAGGGACATCTTACGGTATCTTTGGCCCATGGTTAACTGGAACAGCTAACGTCATTGTTGGAGGTCGTTTTAGCCCAGATACTTGGTACAAAATGATTGAGGATTTCGGTGTTAGCGTTTGGTATAGCGCTCCGACAGCATTCCGGATGTTAATGGGTGCAGGTGATGAAATTGTTAAGAAATACGATTTAAGCAGTCTGCGACATGTACTAAGTGTTGGAGAGCCGTTAAACCCTGAGGTAGTAAAATGGGGCGTAAAGGTCTTTAACAAAAGGATCCACGATAACTGGTGGATGACAGAAACAGGTGCACAGCTTATTAGTAATTATCCATGTATGGAAATTAAACCAGGTTCAATGGGTAAACCTATTCCAGGTGTCGTGGCTGCGATTGTTGACGACCAAGGCAATGAACTTCCTCCTTACAGAATGGGGAATCTTGCTATTAAGAAGGGCTGGCCTTCGATGATGTATACCATTTGGAATAATCCAGCAAAATATGAATCCTATTTTATGCCAAGCGGCTGGTATTTCTCTGGTGATTCTGCCTATATGGATGAGGATGGATATTTCTGGTTCCAGGGACGTGTAGATGATGTGATTATGACCTCTGGTGAACGAGTTGGTCCATTTGAAGTGGAAAGTAAACTTGTTGAACATCCAGCGATTGCAGAGGCTGGAGTAATTGGAAAGCCAGACCCTGTTCGCGGGGAAATTATCAAGGCTTTCATTGCACTTAGAGACGGCTATGTAGCTTCAGATGAACTTAAGGAAGACATCAGACTCTTTGTTAAAAAAGGTCTTGCAGCACACGCAGCACCAAGGGAAATTGATTTCAGAGATAAGCTTCCGAAAACAAGAAGCGGTAAGATTATGAGACGTGTCTTAAAGGCATGGGAGCTTAACTTACCAACTGGTGATCTTTCAACAATGGAAGATTAAAATAAAAAAAGCAGTTCTAAACAATGTTTAGACTGCTTTTTTTATTTGTCCAGCTCCAGCGCCTAGCCCCTCGAGGTCACTTCGGTCCTGCAGTTGAAGTCGAAAAGCTTGACTTCATCTACAGGCCCTCCAGTGCTTGTCGGGGCTAGGAAAAAATGAACTGCTTTTTTCCCTGGTCAAGGCGCCTCCGCTTTTCTTTTTAATTAGTTGATTGACGGTGCTCAATGCGATGTGGAAGAACAACGGTTTGCTCCTCTACCTCTTCTTTGTTCATTAATTTGGTAAGTAAACGCATTGCCACTGCTCCGATATCGTATAAAGGCTGAACGATTGTAGTCAGTTGCGGACGAACCATTAATGAAAGTCTTGTATTATCTGATGTAATTACTTCGAAGTCTTCAGGAATTTTATACCCTTTATCCTCAGCACCATGAACGACGCCAAGTGCCATTTCATCAGAACCAACAAGTATTGCTGTTGGTCTATTTGGAGCCTCTAATAATTTATCGAATGCTTCTAAGCCAGAGTCATAGGTATAATCACCTTCTACAACAAGTGACTCATTATAGTCTATTCCAGCATTTGCAAGTGCCCGCTGATATCCTTTTAATTTTTTGTGGATATTTCTAGGCTCCTGTAATGGTCCTACTACAAACGCAATATGCTTATGGCCTTTTTCAATAAATTCATTAATGGAGTCATAAACAGCTTGTTCGTAATCAATGTTAACAGAAGGAATCTGTTCAGATTCTTCAATCGATCCAGCTAACACAATGGGAACCGGTGACTTTCCAAATTCATCCACATGTTCTTTTGTAATATTTCCACTCATGAATACAATTCCATCCACTTGTTTTCCTAGCATGGTATTTAATAAGTGTAATTCTTTGTCTAAGTTTTGATCGGAATTGCTTAAGATAATGTTGTACTTATACATGGTTGCGATATCTTCAATTCCACGTGCTAGTTCTGCAAAGAAGATATTTGAAATGTCGGGAATGACTACCCCAACAGTCGTAGTCTTTTTACTGGCCAATCCTCTTGCAACTGCATTAGGACGGTAGCCAAGTCTATCAATGACCTCTAAAACTTTTTTTCGAGTAACAGGCTTTACATTTGGATTTCCATTGACTACACGTGAAACAGTTGCCATTGAAACATTTGCTTCCCGGGCAACATCATAAATTGTTATATTCACGTTAACACTCTCCTTAAACACGATACGTATTTTCTTTTATTTTACAGCAAATTCAATAATTTAGTCTTTTTTTTGTCCAGCTCCAGCGCCTAGCCCCTCGAGGTCACTTCGGTCCTGCGGATGAAGTCAAAAAGCACGACTTCATCCACAAGCCCTCCAGTGCTTGTCGGGGCTGAACAAGGCGCTTCCGCTTTTCTGTTTGTGAGAAAATATACAAACTTTTATATGTATTTAATCATACGATAAGAATCAACAAGTCGCAATGATATATATTCTCATTTTCACTATATTTTCATTATTTAATTAGAAAAGACCTTCTGCAAGGACTGCAGAGGGTCTTTTTCACTTAATTATATTCTAACTAGGTTTGATGCAAGCAGTTCATTATAGAAAGTATTAAACTGATCAAGATTCATTTGCTGTTGTGCATCAGAAAGTGCCACTGCTGGATCTGGGTGAACCTCAGCCATAACGCCATCCGCACCGATTGCAAGCGCTGCTTTTGCAGCAGGAAGTAGTAAATCTCTTCTACCCGTTGAGTGAGTAACATCGACCATTACTGGTAAATGTGTTTCTTGCTTAAGAATCGGGACAGCAGAAATATCAAGCGTATTTCTAGTTGCCCGTTCGTACGTTCGAATTCCACGTTCACAAAGGATAATTTGACCATTACCTTGAGCCATAATATATTCTGCAGCATTAATAAATTCTTCGATGGTAGCGGCAATACCTCGTTTTAATAAAACAGGCTTATTTACTGCACCTGCAGCTTTTAATAATTCAAAGTTTTGCATGTTACGAGCACCAATTTGGATAACATCAATATAATCAATCGCCATCTCAATATCAGCAGGGTTTACAATCTCACTAATGACAGCCATATCATACTCATCGGCCACACGTTTTAAGATTTTTAATCCTTCCACTCCTAGACCTTGGAAGTCATATGGAGATGTTCTTGGCTTATAGGCACCGCCGCGAAGCAGCTTTAAACCTTTTTCCTTCATTGCTTTTGCCACAGTTGCAACTTGTTCATAAGACTCAACTGCACATGGACCAAAAACAAAATGCTGCTTTCCGTCCCCTACTGTTTCACCTTTTAAAGTAACAATCGTATTTTCAGGCTTCTTTTTTCTTGAAACAAGTAGTGCTTTTTGATGGTCATCTTTTTGCAAATCTAAGCCTGCTTTAAAGATTTCCTTAAATAAGTGGTCAATGGTTGCATTATCAAACGGACCATCGTTATTTTCTTTAATAACATCAAGCATTTTTCTCTCGCGAACTGGGTCGTATTTGTAAACACCTTGCGTTTCTTTTGCTTTCCCAATCTCTTGGACGAGTTGAGCTCTTTCATTAATTAGTTTCAATAATTCTAGGTTAAGATCATCAACACGTGTCCTTAATTCTTCCAAATTATTTTTGCTCATGTTTTGTCCCCGTCCTTTCATAGCATGACAGATTAATCGCAAAAAACAGTTCCGAAAATTGTCAGCTAGCTCCCTATTAATAAATTTTTTTAATTATTCAATAATTAGGCTTTATTATAGCTGAAAAGGTTTACTTTGTCACGTATTTTTCTTTAATGATTAAACGCTTTTAAGCACTAAAGCGAAATGTTGTATAATAAATCATTCTATGCTGGGATTTTTATTTGATGCCTATCAATTTTCACTAATCGCACTTGTTAAAGAACGATTTGTAATTTTCCAGTGAGAGGCATTCCATACCACCGAACCATCCTTAATTAACAGCGCTTGTGGGGATTCATGCTTAACTTCAAATTTCTCGGCAATTTCATTAGATAAAGGGCGTGAGTCTTGTACAGCTAAATAATAGGCTGGCACGCTTTGATTTGACTCTGCGTATTTTTGATATTCCTGATAAGCCGCCTGACTTATTGGACATGTTAAACTATGTTTCAGAAATAAAAATTTGTCTTCTTGCTTCAATAAATCCTCAAATTGTTCTAATGTATCGATTTTTTTTAGCATATTCAATCCTCCAAAATAATAAACGGTGAAGTCATTCTATCACTTCACCGTTTTTGATACAAATAATTCGATTAGTTACCCAAATTCTTAATGAGTTACTTTATATTCTTCTTCTTCAAACGCCTTTTTTGCTTCTTCTAATTTTTTTCTGATTGCTAGTTCATCCACGGTAGCCTGTGGTTTAGTTTTTTGTATCCCGCCAATTGAAATGTAGAGTTCTTCTTCTGTATCGGTTGATGGCTGTGTTTTTTTCACAAGTTGGACCGTTTTTTCCTTTAGTGTCTCTGCTTGATTGTTAATGGTACTTCGAAGGTCCTTGCCGGATTTGGGGGCTAAGAAGATGGCAGCTGCTGCACCTACTAACCCGCCAATCAGTGCTCCTAGCAAAAAACTACTTGATGAGTCTTCACTTTTGTTTTGGTTTAGTTCTCTGCTTTCGTAATCTTTACCCATAATGGAATCCTCCTTTATTTTAATAATAATCATTATCTAGATCTAACTCTTTTTATTTCCTCGGTGCTGCCTTCTTCTTTTTCTTTTTTCCTGGCATTCCATTTATCTTTTAGTTCGAGGAAAACGTTACTCCATTGGACTAATTGGGAGACTTTTTCTTTGTTTTCTTCTACTTGTATTTCAAATGAATCTGTTAAGTCTTTTAAAGTTCCATTGAATTTATTTACTGTTGTCCCCACATCTTTTACGGCCGTTACCACACTGTTTAAACTCTTTGACTTTTCCTGGATATCATCAGCAAGTGCATTTGTTTTTTGTAAGAGTTCTGTTGTTTCTTGTGTGACACCATCCAACTGTTTTTCCAATCCAATTAGCGTTTTTGAAACACTCGAAAGGGTTACTTGGAGAGAGGTTAGTGTTTTGGCTATGAAAATGACTAGCACTAAAAAGGCAACCGCTATCAAAGCGACGCTTAAATATAAAATAATTTCCATTTGTCTTACCTCCGCATTTATACCATTATGTATTACCTATCTATCGCTGTGTTAAACGTAGCTAGGTATCTTATACTACTTCAAGATAATTGTCTCATTTTCCTGCATAGGATTACAATACGTTTTACTCTTAAGTTGAATTTTTATCACTTTCTTTGTGAAATCGGTTACAATAAATACTGTATTATTATTTTTTTCGTTGGAGGAATCTGAGCATATGAAAGATCCACGTATTGAAACGTTAGCAAAAAATCTAATTAACTATTCGGTAGACTTGCAAAAAGGTGAAAAGGTATTAATTGAAAACTTCGGTTTGCAGCGTGAGCTTGTAACGGCACTTGTTAAGGAAGCCTATCTTGCAGGTGGCTACCCATTCGTACTTCTTAAGGATCAACAAGTTGATCGTGCCTTACTCCTTGGTGCACAGGAAGAACAATTTAACATGATTGCTGATTTCGAAGCAAATGTAATGGGGAAAATGGATGCATACATAGGACTTCGTTCTGGTGATAACATTAACGAGCAAGCAGATGTTCCGGACGATAAAATCAAGATACATGGAAATACAATTGGTAAAAAGGTTCATCGAGACATCCGTGTACCGAAAACAAAATGGGTTGTCCTGCGCTACCCGACCTCAAACATGGCTCAGTTAGCAAAAATGAGTACGGAGGCATTTGAGGACTTCTATTTTGATGTATGTAATTTGGATTACGGAAAAATGGATAAAGCTATGGACAGCCTTGCAGAATTGATGAACCGTACAGATAAAGTTCGTCTCACAGGTCCTGGAACTGACCTTAGCTTCTCCATAAAGGATATTCCGGCTATTAAGTGTGCAGGCCATGCAAATATTCCTGATGGTGAGGTATATACCGCACCAGTACGTGATTCAGTAAATGGAGTGATTACTTATAATACCCCGTCCCCTTACCAAGGATTTACTTTTGAAAATGTAAAACTTACTTTTAAAGATGGAAAAATTGTTGAGGCAGTGGCAAATGATACAGAGCGTATCAATAAAATTTTTGATACGGATGAAGGAGCACGGTATGTTGGAGAATTTGCCATCGGCGTAAACCCATACATCTTAAATCCAATGCAGGATATTTTGTTTGATGAGAAAATCGCCGGCAGCTTCCACTTTACCCCAGGTCAATGCTATGATGAAGCCTTTAACGGAAATCATTCTAATATTCACTGGGATATGGTCAACATTCAGCGTCCGGAATACGGTGGTGGAGAAATCTACTTCGATGATGTGTTAATCCGTAAAGACGGCCTTTTCGTTATCCCTGAACTTGAAGGTTTAAATCCTGAAAACCTAAAATAAAACTAAAAAAGGATGTCCGTATAGATACGGGCATCCTTTTTTATTATAAAGTAAGCTGATTTTCATAGGATTCTTGGAATTTCTGTATATCTCCAGCGCCCATAAAAATAATGACACTATTTTTATGTTTCGCAAGCAGAGAAGTATTTTCTTCCGACAATATTTCTGCCCCTTCAATTTTCATTTGCAGGTCATTAATTGTCAATTTCCCTTGGTTTTCCCGTGCAGATCCAAAAATTTCACATAAATACGTCTTATCTGCGAGTCTCAAGCTTTTTGCAAAATCCTCAAGAAAAGCTTGAGTTCTTGAAAAGGTATGCGGCTGAAATACAGCTACAATTTCCCTGTCTGGATATTTTTGATTGGCCGCATCAATGGTAGCTTTAATTTCTGTAGGGTGATGGGCATAATCGTCAATCAAAATTTGTGAACCAATTCGTTTTTCTGTAAATCTTCTTTTAACACCCTGGAAGCTGATTAATTGTTCCTTCACAATTGCAGCATCAATTTCTTCATAGTGACATACCCCAATGACAGCAAGAGCATTTAGAACACTGTGCTCACCGAAAGTAGGGATGGTAAATGTATCATAGAAGGTATTACGAATAAATACATCAAAGGTAGTTCCACTAGTGCTTTTCACAAGATTCTTGGCTTGATAGTCATTTTCCTCGTCAAAACCATAGAACAATACCGGTACCTTTGCCTGAATCTTTTGAAGCTGTTCATCATCACCATAAGCAAAAATTCCCTTTTTAACTTGAACGGCCATTTCCTGGAATGCTGAAAAAACATCATCAATATTTGCAAAATAATCAGGGTGATCGAAATCAATATTTGTCATGATTGCATAATCTGGAAAATAGGACAAAAAGTGTCTTCGGTATTCACACGCTTCGAAAACAAAATATTTAGATCCTTCCTCGCCCTTACCTGTACCGTCACCAATTAAAAACGAAGTCGGCTTTGCACCCTTAATAACATGGGCAAGCAAACCAGTTGTAGACGTTTTACCGTGTGCTCCTGTAACAGCCACACTAATAAAATTCTGCATAAAATCGCCTAAAAAACGGTGGTAACGAACAATTGGCAGTCCGAGCTTCATGGCCTCTTGAATTTCCTCATGTGTATCAGGAAATGCATTACCAGCAATAATCGTCATCCCCGGTTTAATGTTTTCCTTTTGAAAGGGGAGAATCTTTATTCCTGATTCTTCAAGGGCCAGTTGAGTAAAAAAGCGCTTTTCGACATCGGAGCCTTGTACATCGAAATTCATATCATGGAGAACTTGTGCTAATGCACTCATTCCTGACCCCTTTATACCTACAAAATGGTAAATAGTCATATAAAGAACCTCCAACCAACGTCTATCTGTAAAACAGTATATGACATCTATCTTGAAATGCTAATTTTTAACTTTAGCTTGGTAACACATGAAATCAATATCGTAATCACATTTAAGTATTATAACATTGTTCATCAATAAAAACTATTTGATACCTATGTCACCTGTAATTTTTTTTAAATTAATTTATTGTACCAGTATCTTGCAAGGACTCCAAGTCTGTTATTGTGATGAGTACTTCTCGCGGCTTGCTGCCATTGGCACTTGTGATGAAACCATTAGATTCAAGCATATCCATTAGTCTTGCTGCACGGTTATAACCGATTTTAAATCTTCTTTGAAGGCTTGAAGTGGAAGCAAGCCCTTGTTCAATAATAAATTCACAGGCTTCGTAAAAAAGCTCATCCTCTTCTTCCGTTACTTGTGCCTTTTTTAACAGTTCCTCTTGTTCAAACAAGTATTCAGGCTCACGCTGCTCTCTCACGTGCCCGACAACTAGGTCAATTTCCTCATCTGACACAAAGGTTCCTTGCAAACGAACAGGCTTTGAAGAGCCATTCTCTAAAAAGAGCATATCCCCACGGCCAAGTAGTTTTTCAGCCCCACTTATATCAATAATTGTTCGCGAATCCACCTGTGAAGAAACAGAAAAGGCAATCCGCGTTGGGATGTTGGCTTTAATTAACCCTGTAATAACATCCACTGAAGGTCTTTGCGTCGCAACAATTAAATGAATTCCACATGCTCGAGCTTTTTGTGCAATCCGGCATATCGCTTCTTCCACATCCGCAGGTGACATCATCATTAAGTCAGCTAACTCATCGATGATAATCACAATAAACGGAAGTTTATCACTGTATTGTTTATGCTTTATGGCAAGCTCATTAAATCGATTAATATCACGAACACCAGTATGGGCAAATAGCTCATAACGTCTTTCCATTTCATCGACAGCCCATTTAAGGGATGCAGTCGCAGCCTTTACATCCGTTATAACTGGACTAACTAAATGCGGAATTCGGTTATACGGAGCTAGCTCTACCATTTTAGGGTCAATCAATAATAGCTTTAAATCTTCCGGACTAGCTTTAAACAATAAACTTACTAGGATGGTATTAATACATACACTCTTACCAGAACCAGTGGCACCAGCTATTAAGCCATGGGGCATTTTCTTCAGATCGGTAACGATTGGCTTGCCGGAAATATCTAGTCCTAGTACTGCAGTCAATGGGGATTCAGACTCTCGAAAGACTGGACTTTGAATGATTTCATTGATAAACACAGGGCGTGATTTTGGGTTTGGTACCTCAATACCTATTGTATGTTTTCCTGGAATCGGTGCTTCAATCCGAATATCCCGAGCGGCAAGACTTAGCTTTATATCATCACTAAGATTTGTAATCTTGTTTACTTTTACCCCGGGCTCTGGTTGAACTTCAAACCGAGTCACCGCTGGTCCTTGCGTTACATTCACTACACTTGCACCGACATTAAAATTTTGCAGTGTTTGGTTTAATAGTTCTTCTTGATATAATAACCATTCCGTATCGTCTTCTACAATAACTGGCGGGTTTAATAAGTTCATTTTAGGAAACTCATATATATTCGAACCTGCATGTATTGATTGCTCCTCTATCAGCCTCTGAATGATAGGTTTTATTGTAACTTCTTCTAGATCATTTGTTTGGTCCATTGTGAGATCTTCTACTTCATCTGATTGTTCTAGTGCGACGACCTCTACTTCATTTATCTGTTCTAGTGCAACGATTTCTACATCATTTGACTGTTCCATTGCCACTGTTTCTAAATCATTCACTTGCACTGCCTCAGGGGTTTCTTCGATTACCTTTTCCGACTGTAGTTTATCTACGGGCAATAATCTTCTTTTGCGTTCTTCCCATTTTACCTTATCCTGTTTTAGCATCATGACATTGAAAGGAAGCGGCGATCGTTTTGGTGTGTGTACCTCAATTGTTTCTTGGGGTTTTTCTTCCACCTTCGTTTCAATTACCGGAACTTCTTCAATTGCCTCTACCTCTACTATTTCAATTGTCTCAGCTACCTCGGATATCGCAACAGCTGTTTGGGCTGCAGCCATTTCAATCTCAGAGAGTGACTCATTCTCCGATACAGTTGTGACAGAATCAAGCTGTTCTTCAAGTTCATCATCAAAAAAATGACTTAATTCATGTTCTACTACTTTATCAGGAACTCTATTCGGTCTGCTAAACCCAAAAATAGGCGATGGAATTTCTGTCAACTGAAACGGTTTTTTCTTAATAGGCGGTGTACTAGTCTTTGTAGTTTCAGGCAGCTTCCTCGTATTATCTATTTTCTTTGTTTCTGAACTTCTTCTTTCATCATTTCTTTTTTCAGTGCTACTTTTTTCAGTATTTTGTTCTACCCTCTTTTGCCGAGCTGCATGTTCAGTTCTTACCATTGAAACTTCTGCCTTCAATTTGAAGTGAAGCTGCCCTTTAGGATACTGATAAGATATTTTTGTATCTAAATGGTGCCCCCCTTCTACTATCTTATGAGGCAATGACCGTACCGGTTGCTTGTTATGTATGTCATATTCAGCATATTCATCTTGATTGTCCTTTATAAACCTTTGAAAAAAGTTTTGGATCCAGCTCAAAACTATCACTCTTTCTAAAATTTCTATCACTCTATTTTAACAGGTATTATTATTTTATCGACAAAAAATCTTAGAATAAGCAAAAAAGACCACTTATCGTGATCCTTTTCCGTCTCTATTGCCTGTCTTTCCTAAAATAAATATTGGTTCTAGTTCTCCATCCTCATACAAAAAGGATAATGCCGTTATCGGTACACGTCCACTAGCAAAGAAGCTCATTGCCATTTGCGCTAAAACATCATACCCTGTATTGTTTTGAATATCAGCGATAATTAAGACATCCTGGTGTGGAACACCAAGGACCATTGTCCCTGTTATTTTTTTCTTCATATCATTCAAGAAGCCTTTATTTAATATCCTGCTTGCGTCATATCCATCATTTGAATTAAGAAAATAAAAAGTATTTCCTGCTACTTGATCCTCTTTCAATGATGTCTTTAGCGACCTGACATTAAACAAGGCGATTTCTTTAATCCGGCTTGCCTGCCATCCCTCTTTTTCCATGATTCGTGAATCAATTAATCGGTAAGTCGTCCCCATATCATAGGCATAATATATTTTTGTTTCCGCCGTATGTTCCTCTGTTAAGAACGGAACCCCTTCCTCCGCTTCGATGGGAAAGGACGTTGAGCGAATAACTGGAAAAATCTTTTTCTCATGGTCTGTTAACTGGACTGTGTCCGTCATGGCCCTTAGTCCCTCTTCCACATAATAAACCACTTCATCAATTGCTTTATCTTTTTCTGAATGCCACTTAGCAACAATACCACCCAGCGAGATGGTAATTCCTTTTCCAAGGGCTTTATTTTCGATTCGCAGTTGATCCTTTTCTCGATCATATGTGATTAGACGATCTTCTGCGCTTAAGCGTGATTCTAATTCTCTTTTCATTTTTATACTATCCATTTTCATTTTAATCCCTCCAACCTATCCCACCCATTGTACATTAAAAATCCTCCATCTCAAAAGACGGAGGATTTGAAACTAAATTAATTTAAACCGTTAATAAATTCTTCAATTTCCTCTTGAGTTTTCCTGTCTTTGCTTACAAAACGACCAAGCTCTTTCCCCTTTTCAAATGCGATAAAACTTGGAATTCCATAAACATCTAATTGCTGGCATAACTCAATAAACTCATCTCGATCGACATGGATAAAAGTAAATTCACTATACTTCGTTTCGATTTCTGGGAGAATTGGTTCAATAATTCGACAATCAGGACACCAGTTAGCAGAGAACATAAAAATTGTTTTCCCCTCATCACGGAGTTGTTCAAATTGCTCCATCGATGCTAAATTCTTCACCGTCATCGCCACCTATAATTATTTTTGGTTTTTTACCGATTTAACAATTTGCGTCATTACAGCAGCTTCATTTTTTAAGCTGCTCGTTTTAATCAAAGTAGTAATTTTTGTTCCACCAATACCAATCGTCATTTCATTCATATCTTCTTCAAGTTTCTTAATAATTAAATATCCAAATTGATTGTTATCCTTGAATTGTTCATTTATTTCTATTTCTTTATTTTGTGCGACTGTTGATTTATATACAACATCACTTACTTTACTTTCTTGTGGATTATTAAAAAGAATATATTGTTTCGATCCATTTTTCAAAAGAATGTTATTTGGAGACTCTTCTTCAATTTCATAACCAAAAGGCAAATAAAAGTTAATATCTCCACTTTTATTATTTGTTTTTTTAGCCTTTTCATTAAGTGTTTCTTTTACTACTTCAATACTTTCTTTACTTTCTGCTTTGAAATTTGTTTTTCCACATGCACTCAGTAAGATAATAGATAAGATGATAATCAATATGGCATTAAAGAATTTCAGCTTTCTTCGCCTCCTAATGACAATTGTCCTATCACTATCATACCTTTCATAATATTCAAAAGACAAGTCTTTTGTCGATATTTGTTGTCGAAATAGGAAGTATTTTCAATTATTTGTGCATTTTTTACTTCTTTGAGCCTTTTTGATAGTAGTATTGCCCAACCAAGAGATTCATGATATGTGAAAACATCTCTGAACGATTGATTAATCCATTCGTAAAGATACCAATAGCACCTTCGTTCTTGCGTACATTTTCCTGTTTTGCATAATCATCCATTACAGGTCCAAGCTCTTCACCAGCTCTTAATCTATCTGCAATTTCTTCTGGCAGAAGAAATCTCGCCCCGCCAGCAATAATTGGCTCTCTCTCCTTCGAAGCTAGTGCACCCCAATTACATAATAATAAACCATGTGGGGATTCCTGCACTCCGCCCTCCAGACCAATGCCAATTTCACCATTTCCCTTTTCTAATGCCCCAACAGCACGGTTGATTGCCCCTTTAATTGTCTCGTCATCAGAAAATGGCTGTTCACTTACTCCAGAAGGGATGTCTAACGAAAGGAACTCCGTTTGCTGATAGTGAAAAGCATTTTTAACTGCCGCAACCTTAGCAGGGTTATTTGAACCAATAATTATTTTCATAACTCCCTCTCCTTTATCAAAGAAAAAGAAGGCATCTATATGCCTCCTCCTCATCGTTAATTAACTGTTCGCCTTAATGGTATCTACAGTTGTTTGATCACAAGCCTTTACAAGTTTTACGATTAGTTCTTTTGCAGCAGCATAGTCATCGATATGGATCATGGAAGCATGCGTATGAATGTAACGTGAACAAATACCGATTACACCGCTTGGGACTCCCTCATTGGATTGATGTACACGGCCAGCATCCGTACCGCCTTGTGAAACAAAGTATTGATAAGGGATTTTGTTTGTCTCTGCAGTATCAAGAATGAACTCTCTCATTCCTCGGTGTGTCACCATGGATCTGTCAAGAATACGAAGCAGCGCTCCCTTACCTAATTGACCAAATTCTGATTTATTACCTGACATATCGTTAGCCGGGCTCGCATCTAATGCGAAAAAGATATCTGGGTTAATCATATTGGCAGCTGTTTGTGCTCCGCGCAGACCTACTTCCTCTTGGACAGTTGCTCCAGAATAAAGTATGTTCGGTAATGTTTCATCTTTTACTTCTTGAAGCAGTTCAATTGCAAGTCCACAGCCGTAACGATTATCCCATGCTTTCGCAAGTATTTTCTTTTCATTCGCCATTGGTGTAAATGGACATATTGGCAGGATGGCCTGCCCTGGCCTTATACCGATTGCTTGTGCATCCTCACGATCATCCGCACCAATATCAATGAGCATATTTTTGATTTCCATTGGTTTGTTGCGCTGTGCTTCAGCTAGCAGGTGCGGTGGAATGGAACCTATGACACCAATAACAGGTCCGTTATTTGTCATGACTTGAACACGTTGGGCTAATAGCACCTGACTCCACCAGCCTCCTAACGTTTGGAATCTCAGCATTCCATTATCCGTAATCCCTGTTACCATGAAGCCAACTTCATCCATATGACCGGCCACCATGATGGTTGGACCCTCATGGTTACCTTTTTTAACTCCAAAAATACTTCCTAATTTGTCTTGCACGATTTCATCCGCATATTGAGATAATTGCTCTCTCATGAAATTTCTAACTAAATGTTCATTGCCTGAAGCTCCTGGTAACTCTGTTAATGTTTTAAATAGATTTAATGTCTGCTCATTCATAGTTATTTCCCCCTAAAGTGTGTATGTAAACAATATGTATATTTTTATATTACTGAAATATTAATTCTCTTACCAATAATAAATTTGTCAGAAGGATTTATTATGTTCTACCTGATAAATGAGATATACTGGAAACAAGAGCAAATTTGAAATTTTGGAGGTGCCTTATGAACTGGAAATCATTTATCCTTGGTGCTGCTGTTGGAGTTATCAGCGGCTATGCAGTTAAGGAAATCATTTCACAAAAAACATATGTTTCACCTGAAAAAGTTTTGGAGAATGTGAAAAAGCAATTTAGCCAAAATGGACCGATTAGCGGCTCTTGGATACATATGGTAACGGAGCCTTTTGAGAAGCATCAAATCAAGTATCAAGTTTATAAAGGCGGCATCTCAAAAAGTCAGGATGGAGTAAATGAACAGTTCGAATTTATTGCGGACGCATCGACCGGTACCCTCCTAGACGTAAAAGCCTCCACAGACTTAGCCCTATAAAGACAGAAGCCGTATCTATATAGATACGGCTATTTTTTTATATCGTCACCTTATTTTTCCCTCTTTATACTGTTTTGAATTTGCCCATCTGTTCCCCATTTGACTGCACGATAATATGCATCATGATAAAAAGTAAACCATACATCCTTATCCATCACATAGGCACTCCATTTCTCTTTGGCCGCAATCGAGTCCATTGGATAATCATCATAGGCCATGACCCATAGTGGATTTTTATGAGCATGGGTAGGCATTATGTCTGCCATATGGATAGCCATTTCACCTTCATCCTCGATTATCACGATAGAATGTCCATTACTATGGCCTCCGGTATGATACATACTAATCGCTCCTAAACTCCATTTCTCATCAAAAGTAAAAACTTGTGATTGTATGGCCTCCCAATTTTCTTTCCAATATGTACTTTTTGAACGGATATTCGGATTTCTCATTTCATCCCATTCAATACTTGATGTGATAATCACGGCATTTGGGAATGTCGATTTATAAAGTCCATCTTCCAACCTCGTCAGTCCGCCAACATGGTCATTATGCATATGGGTCATTAAAACATAATCAATATCCTTTGGTTCTAGCCCTAATTTATTCAAAGAGCCCTCCACATCTGATTCTGCTGTAACTCCGAAATTTCTAAGCTGTTTCTCAGATAGTTTTCCCTTTCCAAGTCCTGCTTCCAGTAAGATATTTTTCCCTTCCATTTGGATTAAGATTGGATCTGTAGGAAGTTCAATCAGGTTATTTTCATTAGGGTGATACTTTTTTGACCATAACGCTTTGGGAACGACACCAAACATTGCACCGCCATCTAAGTTTGTCACACCACCGGCTAACCAAGTCAGCATAACTCTGCCAATTTTTAAAGTCTCCATCTCCTGCCCCCTCTGAGCTTTTATATAAATATTACCATATTCAAAAAGGACAGTCTTTTAAATAGACTGTCCCAAGATTAGTTCTGATACTTTACTTCACAACGATAGATGCGGTTTCCCATTTCAGAGAATTTTTCCTCATATTCTGTCATGATATTTCCTTCAAATTCACTTTTATGAAGATCAAGGCTAAGGAAGGTCAATAATAAACCATATTCAGAAAAACTCTTTAGAGAGTATTCAAACAAGCCTTGATTATCCGTTTTAAAATGGATTTCCCCTTTATTAACCATAATGTTTTCATAAAGCTTCAAGTAATCCTTATAGGTTAACCTTCTTTTTTCATGACGGGTTTTTGGCCATGGATCAGAGAAATTCAAATAGACTCTGTCGACATCATTTTTTTCAAAGTATTTATTTAAATCACTGGCGTTGATATTTAACAGCCTTAGATTTGGTAAATCCGCTTCGATTAATCGATCTAAAGCAGCTACGATAACGGAATCGTAAATTTCTATTCCCATATAGTTGATATCAGGATGGGCTTTAGCCATTTCAGTAATAAACCGGCCTTTTCCAGTCCCCACTTCGATATGCAGAGGCTGTTCATTATTAAATACTTCATTCCACTTTCCCTTAAAATTCTCTGGGTTAGCGACAATATATTGAGGATGTGCTTCTATCCTTTCTTTTGCCCAAGGTTTATTTCTAAGTCTCATTTTGCCACTCCTAAATCTTATATTGTTTTTATTATTGGTAATAATGGGGTTTCCCATTAATGTATAAACAAAAAAAGAATTCACAACCTAACTGTGAATTCTTTTTTATTTTCACTTGAAAGGGTGTACCAAAACATGCCATTAAGTCATCAGGACCAAGTTTCATTACTAAAAGATATTTTAAATAATCATCAAACCGATTGCTGTGGATCTGTTTCCGAATGTGAACAATTGGAACGATTAGTGAAATCTCTGATGGTTAACACACAGATTGATCAAAATGTTAAAAGCATCTTACAGGAGGTATATAATTACAGTCAGCATGGTGCCGAGACAGCAGACCTAGATGAACATATTCTTTCGAATCAGGATAACTTATCACAATGGGTCTCAAATATTGATACGTACTCCTAATTACAAAAGATTATGTAAAAAATTAACCCATTTATCCATTTCATCTAGTCTGCCTTTGTTTTTGTAAAATTGAATGGAATAGAGAGTTTGAAGTGCCACATACCATTTCATTCTGAGTTTCAAGTTTTCCGTTAACGGCTTCCCGTACATGGCTAACCAGCTAGTCCAATTATCTTCTGGTATATAACAATAAAGCAGCGTACCAAGGTCAATGGCAGGGTCTGCTATCATTGCACCATCCCAGTCAATTAAATACAACTGGTTGTCTTCTGTTAGCAGCCAGTTGTTGTGGTTGACATCTCCATGACAGACTACCTTTTCGTCACAGAAGACATTTTCTACTTCTTGCAATAGAAAACTCAGAGTTTGGATTACAACAGGTAACGTTAACACTTCTTCATCCAAATCCACGACAACTGATTGAAAAATCGCTTCTGGCTGTAAAGGCTGCATTTCAAGCCGGCTTAACATCCCTACCATCGGTTCAGACTGGTGGATTTTGCTAAGCATCCTCGCAACATTTTCATGATTCATGTCATGAGGTTTTAATTCACGCCCAGGAAGCCATTGCTGTGCTGTAATCACATCTCCATTTTCCAATCGTTTTGTCCAAACAAGCTTTGGGACGATTCCTTCTGCAGATAGTACTGCTAGAAAAGGAGAGGAATTGCGTTTTAGAAAAAGCCTTTGGTCTTTATAACTAGCATAAAAGGCCTCTCCCGTTGCGCCCCCCGCAGGGACAATCTCCCATTCTTGTCCTAATATATGTTCCAAAATTGTTCACCTTCAATGTATGCCGTTCTCAAATGGGTATAGGAACTCCCATTTAGTAGTATATAAGAAAAATTCTAAATCTATTTTAGAAAAATAAAAAAAGCTATTGGACAATTACACACAATAGCCATCATAGTAAATTTTATTTTAATTAGCCTAGGTCGTCAAGTACAACTGAATAAACTATTTTTTTGCTAAAATGGTTAAACAAACTGGTTCTAGCACCATTTCTTTCCCCGATACAACCTGTTTGGTGGAAATTTCCACTTTTTTTTCATCAGCGAGAACACTCCATCTGCCATCAGGAATCTGGATAGTCTGTTTACTCCTTAAAGGATTAATTAGTAAAAGTACTTCACGGAAATCATGATTTTTATTTTGAATACGATATCCAACGAGAGGAATTGGCAGCGGTAAAACCTGAATATAATTCCGTATTGCGTCACCCGTCTTTAGCCGGAAGCATGGAAACTGTTTTCTTATTTGTATTAAACCTTTAATATATTTTACATTATCTGAGTATAGCTGCTTGCGATTCCAATCGAGCCGGTTGATATGGTCCGGAGATTTGTAACTGTTCCCATCACCTCGCTTAGTACGAAAGAACTCCTGACCGCTGTGAAGAAAAGGAATACCCTGAGATAGTATGACAAGACCTGTTGCAAGCCTATGATATTTGATATGGAGTAATTCGTCCATA
Organism: Neobacillus niacini; assembly: GCF_023715415.1. Classification (GTDB taxonomy): domain Bacteria; phylum Bacillota; class Bacilli; order Bacillales; family Cytobacillaceae; genus Neobacillus; species Neobacillus niacini_C. Next base: position 63,414 of record NZ_JAMBOB010000005.1, on the reverse strand, counting down.
TCCGGTAGACAGGAAAGTAGTTTATCCCACAAAGTGTGATTATCATGACATTCAACATAATTCACAGATTGTGAAGGATTTGCTAGAAGCCAACTTTCTTCTTTATCTATTCCTACACTCCCAGCAAGGACCTCTTTTGCGTCCTCATAGTAATGCTCGTTTCCAAGCACATACCCTTTATCATATAAATAAAAAGTATTACCCTTTATCGTATCCCGAAACTTATCATTAAATTGGGCGATGCTGGGAAGCTTCGATTGATTTCGAAGAATTGCTTTTTTGTCAATGGGGAGCGGCGTATTCAGGTTCCACCCTTCACCGATAATGAGGGCTCCCTCTTGAATGCTGTCACACGTCTTTCTGACTTCCTTCATTGTATCAATATCCAATATCCCCATTAAATCAAAGCGAAAACCGTCAATATGATATTCTTCCATCCAAAAGCGGATGGAGTCCAAAATGAACTTTCTTACCATTTTCCGCTCTGAGGCAATATCATTTCCAACTCCTGTTCCATTCGATGGAAAACCAAGTTCATTATGTCGAAAGTAATAACCTGGCACTACTTTTTCAAAGGATGAGGTTTCTCTGATAAATACATGGTTGTAAACCACATCCATAATAACTCTTATTCCTTGGCTATGGATGTTATCAATTAATTGTTTGAGTTCTATGATTCGTGCATAAGGGTCGGAAGGATTGGATGAATAGGAGCCCTCTGGTACATTAAAGTGAAGGGGATTATATCCCCAGTTATACTCTTTATTAGGCTCTGTTTCATCCACTCCTGCAAAATCATTGAAAGGCAGGAATTCAATGTGAGTGACTCCTAAATCCTTTACATAAGAGATTCCAGTAGGTTCACCATCTTTTCCTTTTGTATTTAGCTCACCAGCACCTAAATAGAGTCCTTTATGTTTGACACCGCTATCAGGGTGGATGGTGAAATCCCTGATGTGTGTCTCATAGATAATCGCATCTACTGGATTTTCAAAAGGAGGTAAGTAAGGTTTCTGTCTGCGGGTCTTCTCTAAATTCACAACTACTCCAAGCTCCCCGTTTGCTGTGACACTAGCGGCATAAGGATCAACAGATTCACGCCATTCCTGATTTACTAGGACTAAGAACGTATATTGATAAAGTTCTAAATCTGAATGAACTAGTACTGACCATACACCTTTTTCTTCACGTCTCATCTTGATGATTTCAGAGAAGGTGCTGTTTGGCTGTCTTAATTTTAATTTTACCTGAGCAGCTGTGGGTGACCATAATTTAAATTGTGTTTGACCTTCCACAAATCTAACACCTAAGTCATTTCCATCATAGAAAAAACGGTCATCAAATCGAGCTGTTCGAATGACTGCACCAATTTGTAAATCAGTTTTTCCACCATGCTCATCAATAATCCAATAAGGATGACCAAAAGAAATTTCCTCAGCAAGCCGACAAATATATTTATTATAATTTTCTATTTGTTGTTTTTTAATAATTTGCAAGGTTAATACTTTTTGTGTTTCATCTAAAATTGAGAATGTGGAAGACAATCCATGGTGATAGGTAAGTGGAAGAAGTATCGTAATGATATCCATCTCATCTAAATAGGCTTGGAAATTACGGTCATTGGAGTTCATTCGATTTCCTCTCTTTCAGATCAGTTTCTTGCGTATTTCACACCCTCGTTAACACCTTAAGTGTTTTTGTTTGTACGTGAATATTTAGTGGAGTAAACCCAATATCCTCACCGTCAGCATGGACATATAAGGAGGATTGGGAATGAATGGTAACCATTTGCCCCTTGAATGTTTTTACCTCTTTAAAATGTATATGCTTACCCCAAAATACGCTAATAAAAACCAATAATAGCTTTAATTTTGATAACCGATGAACGACTGTAATATCTAAGAGGCCATCATCTGGGACGGCATTAGGCGCAATCATCATTCCTCCCCCGTAATAGGGTTGATTGGAAACAGTTACAAACCATGTTTTTTCAAGTATATGCCTACTGCCGTCAATTGATAAATCAATTGTTGTACATTTATAAGAAAAGAGTTTTTTTAGTAAAAAATACACATAAACCAACCGGCCTAAAGATAGTTTATTGAGCCAAGCTTTTGTTTTTGAATGGTTCACTTCATAGGAAATAAATGCGTCAAACCCTGCCCCCATATTATTAATAAAATAATGCTCAGAATCATCCTTCATGGTAATCTTTCCAATATCAATCGAAGGTACTTCTTCCTTCATTAATCTAAGAATCACCTTTAACGCTTCTTCTGGATTTGCAGGGATCTGAAACCCTCTCGAGAAATCATTGCCTGAACCTCCGGGCACAAATCCCAGAGTGATATGGTTATGACTTGCAATCCCGTTCATGACTTCGCTTATTGTTCCATCACCGCCGAGCGCAATAATGACTTTTTTCTCCTTATTCTCCTGTGCAATTTGTGTGGCAAGCTTGATTGCATGACCATGGTATTCTGTAAAGAAAGCCAAGTAAGGTATCTTATCATCCATTAGTTTTGTTTCAACTTTTCCCCATACCTTTAAACTATAGCCGTTTCTAGCCTTAGGATTGATAATAAAATAGATTTGCTTCATACAACCAACCTTTATCTCGTTAATTTATCTCTTTTTCTAATTGGAATATTGTTTTTGGCTCGTATTTTGGTGTCTTATCAAGATGTGTTTGGTATAAAACTACCTCGTTTATGTTAAATAGGAGTGGTTCTGGTTGTAGTTCCATCCACACATCTAAGAGGTTTTTATGAAAGTGTTGAGAACCCGTCCACTTTCGGGCAAGGGTAATATGAGGTTTAAACGGCCTAGTTTCAAGTTGAAAACCAGCTTCTATGCAGGCTGTAAACACTTTTTCCCTCAGAGTCAAAAGCTCATTACTTTCCTTTGTGTCCAGCCAAAAGATACGGGGTGATTCTTCTTTTCCGAAGATTCCCAGCTTGTTCATTTCTAAACGAAATCCCCTTGTCCCGCTTAAGTCTGCATTTACTTTATCGACCACATTGGACAGTTTATCAGCAGGTGCATTTCCTAAAAAAGCTAAGGTAATATGTAAATCTTCATGATGAACCCAGGTGCTGAAAGGGAGAGTTTCTCTTAACTTATCGCACGTTTCTTTAATGAGTAATTTTATGTCTTCAGGAAGTTTTACGGCAAAGAAAAAATGTGTTTGCTGCATTATACTTATCATTCCTTATCTTATTTTAGACTATTTTTCACATCATGTATGTATTTTATAGCTTAATACAAAGAAAACGTGCACCACAACAGTGCACGCCCTCATTCTAGACTACTTTATCCACAAGTAGACCACATTGTTTTTCAATTTCTTTCTCAAATAATCCTTGTAATTTTCGAGTAATTGGTCCAGGGACACCTTCTCTTATTATCTTTCCATCAATTTCAATAATCGGCATAACTTCAGCTGTTGTACTAGATAGAAATACTTCCTCTGCATCTTCCATTTCAGCCAAAGTAAATGTCCGTTCCTGCACCTGGATATTATTTTTTATACAAAGTTCTAAAATAACATCCTTTGTTATTCCTTTTAATATTAAATTGTTCGATTCATGGGTTATAACACTCCCATTTTTCACAATAAAAATATTGGAAGAGCTGCCTTCGGTAACATCCTGACCACGGTGCTGAATCGCTTCGAAACAGCCCTGCTCACTGGCTTTTTGTTTTGCTAATAGATTTCCAAGCAAATTTAAGCTCTTTATATCACAGCGCAGCCAGCGAAGATCCTCCGTCACGATTGCTTTTACACCAGATTTCAGATTCTCAAGCGGTCTTACTCCCTTAATGGTATAGGCGATAAGGGTAGGAGCCACATTACCAGTTGGAAATACATGATTTCTTGGTGCAGTCCCTCTAGTAACCTGCATATAGATATTTCCGGTTTCAAGATTGTTTTTAATAAGGAGTACCTCTAACATTTCTGCTAATTGCTGACTGATAAATGGGATAGAAATTCCTATGCTCTCAGCACTTTTTACAAATCTCTTTAAATGTTCATCGATTGTAAACATTTTTCCATTATAGATACGAATTACTTCGTAAACACCATCACCAAATTGATAACCTCGGTCTTCAACGTCGACCTTGGCCTCCGAACGGTCAATGATTTCTCCATTTAATAAAGCAAATTCCATGTGTTCATTCCCCTTTATATTTCCTGCTATTTAGCCAATTCATAGATTGCTTGAGCGTAAATAGCGGTGGCTTTCAATAGGTCATCGATATCTATATATTCATCTTTTTGGTGGGCAATGTCTGGTCTACCTGGAAATAAGGGGCCAAATGCCACTCCTGATTTTAACGAACGTGCATACGTACCGCCGCCAATTGCTATTAAATATGATTTTTCTCCCGTTTGTTCTTCATATACCTTTTTCAAGGTTTGGATTAAGAACTCATTCTCATCCACATAATGCGGTTTTGTATCTTTGAACTTTGTTATGGCAAAGCCTTTTACCTCTAAAAGGACATCCAGCTTTTTCATGGTTTCATCAATTTTATTTGTAACTGGGTATCTGCAGGTCAACCCAACGCTGCCACCTGAGTGACGTGAGTATGAAAATTTCCCAGGATTGATGGTTAATTCACCTGAAATTTCGTCAGAGTATGCTACACCTAGGCTCACTCCTCTAGAATCATTAAAGAAATAGTTTGAAACGAATTTGAAATAATCAGAAGCTGAAGGATTTAAATCTAGTTTTGAAAGAAATTCTCCTAAAAATAAACCTGCATTAATCCCCTTCTTCGGCTCCATTCCATGTGCAGATACTCCCTTAACCTCGAGAATTAACTCTCCGTTTTCTACATATGAAGTGTATTCCAATTGATTCTGCTTCATGAAATCTGTGAATCTCTGTACAACATCCATTTGATTTCCAATGATGTTTAGTGTCACCATTGCATGGTCAGGAACCATGTTGTACCTCTTTCCAGAGGTAAAGCTTAGAACTTCAATAGTACCCGCTCCTACTTCCCAAACAGGCTGCTTCTGGACGATATCAATATCGGCAATCCCTTTTTCAGCATTTATGATTGGAAAGTCAGCATCAGGAGCAAAACCTAATGTAGGCATTTCTTCATTCTCAAAATAGTGATCTACACATCTCCAGTCACTTTCTTCATCGGTTCCGATAATCATTCTGATACGCTTATTTAGAGGCAGTCCGAGTTCCTTGACTATTTTCATGGCATAAAAGGCTGCCATTGTTGGTCCCTTATCATCAACGGCACCACGAGCAAATAGTTTACCTTCACGAATTTCAGCAGCAAACGGGTCACTCGTCCATCCATCACCTTCAGGGACTACATCAACATGACATAGAATGCCTAATAATTCCTCCCCCTCTCCAAATTCTAGATGGCCAGCTAAGTTCCCAACATTCTTCGGAATAAACCCATCCTTCTCTCCAAGAGAGAGCATAAAATCTAAAGCTTCTTTAACACCTTTCCCGAGCGGTGCGTCTGGAAACGTATTTTCTTCGTCTAAAAGACTCTTAATATGTAATAAATTTTGTGTATCTTTCAAAAGATTATCTCTTCTCTTTTCTACCTCTTCCATCCAATTAATCTTCGACAATAGCGCAACCCTCCTAATACTGGTATTTGTTATTTATATCCATACAGATATTTTATCAATATTCACTAAAAAAACGAAATAATTTCGGCTATGGTCTATACAATAAATTTACTAAAAATTCAATTAATTTGTCATAATCTTAACATTCACAACCATAGACTATAGTAAGAATACTGTAAGGGAGGAGAAAAGCCGAACAATAATTGTTAAGTTAAGATGAGTTTTATGTAAAATATTCACTAATGGTGGAAATTTTCAGAAATTACGGGTACAATATATGTAAGTCATCAGGGTATCCACTGCAACTATCTATTAATAAAAGGAGTTGTCTGCGGAAGAAAATTACATACTAATCAAAGAGGCTGTCGGTAGAGGGATTAAGCCATAGGTTTGAAAAAAGGATAGGGAGTGGTTTTTTGAAACCTTCGACTAACCGGATGTTAAACCGCATCAAATGCATCTACATGTTTATTCGGAATAAAGGCACAGTCACGACGCAAGAACTTGTAGAGGAATTTGGTATCACTCCTCGCACCATACAACGAGATTTAAATGTTTTAGCCTATAATGACTTGGTAATAAGCCCAAGCCGCGGAAAATGGACGACAACACAAAAGAAAGTAAAAATGTCATCGTAATAGATGAATAAACAATAAAAGCAACCAAGCACGCGAATATTTCGTGTGCTTGGTTGCTTTTATTTATTAAATAAGGTTGAATATCTATAATAATATGATATATTAGTATAATACTTTAGCACTTAAAAGCGTTTATGCAAGTGAGTAATAATTTCATAATAAAGGCAGGACAACATGGAAAATAATCAGCATGAACTTAAAAAAGGATTACTGCCAAGGCATGTTCAGTTTATTGCATTAGCTGGCATGATTGGTACAGGAATTTTCAAAGGCAGTTCCGATACGTTAAGTATTGCAGGACCTAGTGTTATCTTCACCTATCTAATAGGTGGATTATTATTATTCATTGTGATGGCTGCGTTAGGCGAGATGGCCATTGCGTTTCCTAATCACAATGTACAATTGCTTCTTTATAAAGCATTTGGTTTTAAGGTTTCTTTTATTACAGGGTGGCTTTATTGGATTAACTGGACCATTGTTATTACCGTTGAATTATTAGCAGCAGGAAGTTTTCTGCAATTTTGGTATCCCTCTTTGCCACTATGGTTACTTAGTTTGTTTTGTGCAGCGGTTATTATTGCAATCAATTTATTCCCTGTAAAGTATTATGGAGAGCTTGAGTTTTGGTTCGCAGGAATAAAAATAATCGCATTAGTTGCTTTTATCATATTAGGGGCTTTCATTATTTTTGGTATTTTACCCAGCAATATTGAAGAACCTTTAGCAAACTATACTGCGCATGGCGGATTTTTCCCACATGGAGTTAGCGGTATGCTAAGTGCCTTTTTAGTCGTCATGTTTTCATATGGCGGTGCGGAGTTAGTCGGAGTTGCCGTAACCGAGACAAAGGACGCTGAGCGCGTCATGCCTAGTATCATTAAGGGTGCAGTATGGCGAGTTATTATTTTTTATATTTTCCCAATCTTAATTATTTGCGGTATTATGCCTTGGAATCAAATAACAGGACAAGATAGTCCGTTCGTTCAAGTTTTCACTATTACAGGGCTACCAGGTGCAGCTCATGTGATGAATTTCATACTATTGACTGCTGTCCTATCAGCTGCAAACTCGGGGATATATGCAACTTCAAGAACGCTTTTTTCAATGGCTAAAAGCGGAGTAGCTCCAAAAAGCTTGATGAAAACCTCTAATAGCGGAATTCCGGTTATTGGGCTTTTGATTACATCACTCTGTCTATTAGTTGGTGTTTTTCTAGCTTATATTAGTCCTGGTAATATCATTAGTTACCTTATGACCATCCCTGGGTTCACGATTATGATGGTTTGGATAGGAATCTGTTCGGCCCATTTAAAGTTAAGACCACAGTATAAATCGATGCCTGCTTTCTATGTTCGATGGTTCCCATTCACAACCATCATAGGTGTTATTTCGTTAAGTTTGATTTTTATTGGGTTTGTATTAAGTCCAAACAATATAATTGGCTCAACCGTTTCCCTAGTAATCGTTGGAATGCTCGTAGTCCTATCCTTAATAGCTAAAAAAAGGTGATATCCGTTTTGGATATCACTTTTTTTGTTATTCCTCCTCTTTAAAAAGCTCATGGAGAAATCTTTTTCTATTTTCTAAAAAATATTTTGTAATTGTATAATGGTCTGTATCTTCATAGCTTATTTTTGAAATTTGACCGTGGTCGAAGCTATAGATGTCTGCTTCTGGATATCCCAGTAGGATTGGAGAATGTGTCGCAATGATAAATTGAGCATCACCTTGAGTTTCAAGGTCATGGATGATTTTCAAGAGGGATAATTGCCTTGCAGGGGATAATGCAGCTTCTGGTTCGTCTAGCAGATAAATGGCTTCCCCATTAAATCGATTTAAAAATAGTGACAAAAAGGATTCTCCATGCGATTGTTGCAGCAACGATTTTCCACCATAATCTTTAAATCCATTCTCATCCACTTCATCAATATGGGTAGCAAAGTGATAAAAAGATTCCGCACGTAAAAAGAAACCATTCGTTACTTTTGGCATCCAGGAAAGTCTAATGTACTCAGTAAGTTCTGAATCTGTTTCATAAACATCATAAGCATTATTTCTGCCGCCGCCCGCTGTATTGAAGCCACATTTGTCCGCAATTGCTTCTAATAAAGTAGATTTACCTGATCCATTTTCGCCTACAAAAAAGGTAACGTTACGTTCTAACCGGATTTCACTGAGGCTTGCAATGGATGGAATAGAAAAGGGATAGTGGTTAATGGTTGGAATCTTTTCTTTTAATAAAGTAACTCTCTTTAAAAACATAATTTTCTCCTACTAAAAAGTAAATTTCCTTGATACCATTTTACACTATCGGCGAAAAAAAACAGCCTTACTTTTTCGTAAGGCTGCTGCGAACTTTCTTTTTGGCTACGATTCGATATATTAACGCGATAAGTAATACCGTCATTTATTGCACAATATTCTTGCCATAAAAAATCTCATCCATTTCCAGCTTTATTCTCTCGGTAATTTCGATAAGTTCTTCTGGATGTAATGTTTCTTTTTTATAGCCAAATAAATAATTATTTAAATCAAATTCCCGAAGCTTACATTTTGTGTGGAAAATATTTTCTTGATATACATTTACGTCAATCATGTCGAACAGTTCTCCAACATCTTCAGGAATATAATTTTGTATCGAGCTGATTTCATGATCAATGAATAATTTATATCCATCTTTATCTCTGGTAAAACCACGGACACGGTAATCAATTGTCATGACGTCTGTTTCAAACGAACGAATAAGATAATGCAGAGCTTTTAGTGGTGAAATTTCTCCGCAGGTAGATACATCAATATCTGCCCTGAAAGTACTGATTCCCTCATCCGGGTGATATTCAGGGTATGTATGAACCGTGATATGACTTTTATCTAATTGCATGACCACTGATTCTGGCAGTGGTCCAGGTGATTCTTCAAAGTGCTCGGACGGAGCATTTTCAACAGGACCCTCTGAGACTAGAAGCGTAACACTTGCGCCAGCTGGTTCAAAATCCTGACTCGCTACATTTAATACATGTGCACCAATAATATCCGAGACATGGGTTAATATCTTTTGTAACCTTTCAGCGCTGTATTGCTCATCAATATATTTTACATACGCCTCACGCTCTTCCCTCGATCGGGTGTAACAAATATCGTACATATTAAAGCTTAAAGATTTGGTCAAATTATTAAAACCATGTAATTCAATGGTTTCCTTTGGTGTCAGTTTCAAGTTGCTTCCCCCTTTGGATTTTCAGGAATGCAGGACAGTGTAGTAAATATTTTTAGATTACCCATTTTTATAAATTGTTACTTCATTTTTATAAAAGGATATTTTAATTTTCCTGTTTATAATTATTCTAATTTAATATTTACTTTTATATAATATGTGTTATAATTAAAACAGATAAGAAATTAGGAGGAATGCACAATGACTCAAACGATGACACTTGAACAAGTAATGAACCAACAAATTGCAAACTGGAATGTACTATACACAAAGCTACACCGTTTCCACTGGTATGTTAAAGGACCACATTTCTTCACCTTACATGCAAAATTTGAAGAATTATATGAAGAAGCTGCGGGAACAATTGATGAATTAGCAGAACGCTTATTAATTACAGGTGGAATGCCCATTTCAACATTAAAGGAATATATCCAATATGCCTTAATTGAAGAAACCTCTGAAAATTTATCAGCTGAAGAAATGGTACAAACTATTGTAAATGATTTCTCACAGATTATTTCGGAATTAAAGAGCGGTAAAGAGGCAGCACAACAGGTGAATGACGAGGTAACTGGTGATATGTTTACTGAGCTAATTGAGAAAATAAGCAAGCATAATTGGATGTTAACATCATTCCTACAAGCTTAAAAAGGACAAGGCTAGCTGCCTTGTCCTTTTGCTATTATACAACTTGATATTCCTTTAGTAATTCTACTTCTTCATCGGTTAATTCCCGGTATTCCCCGAGTTCGAGCGTTTCATCTAATGGCAATGGCCCCATGGAAATTCGCTTTAGGTAAACGACTTTTTTTCCAACTGCCTCGAACATTCTTTTCACTTGATGAAATTTTCCTTCGGTTATTGTCAGCTCAATGTCGGAGCGAATGCCAGACTTTAAAATTTTCAACTCTCCAGGTTTTGTTTCATACCCGTCATCCAGGGTTACCCCTTCCCCAAATGCCTTAACGTCTTCATCGGTTACTTCCTGGTCAATTACGGCAAAATAGGTCTTGGGAACATGTTTTTTTGGTGACAACAACCGATGGGCTAATTGGCCATCATTCGTGATTAATAGCAAACCTTCCGTATCCTTGTCCAACCTTCCGACCGGGAATGGCTCATAAACCTGGTCCCCAAGTTCTAGTAGGTCGATTACCGTTTCCCCAACACTGTCTTCAGTAGCTGACAAAACACCTTGAGGTTTGTTCATCATTAAGTAGATAAACTCTCTATATTCAATGACTTCTCCATTTAACGTAACCATTTGTTTAGCTGTATCTACGTGCTGTTTGGCATCCTTCACGATTACATCATCGATTTTGACAGCACCGCTTTTTAGAAGCTGCTTCACTTCTTTTCGACTGCCATAGCCAAGATTAGCTAGCATTTTATCAATTCTCAAAGCATGATCCTCCTTCATTTTTTTTAGGAGTTAATTCGTTAATCTTAATTTCCGCTTGATACGGTCAACCCTGTCACCAAATAGTCTGTTTACAAGTCCAGATTTTAATCCTAAGTAAAAATAGATGATAGCTCCAATGGCTGCACAAACAATAATGATTATAAGCGACTGAAACTTTGATGCTGGAGTTAGAAATAACAAGAGCAGCTTATAAACAATTTCGGTCCCTGCCCACATAATTCCAGCAAAAATAACGATTAACAAGCTCCTTCTCCAAATAAATAAGAACGGGTATTTTGCATAATTTTTAATAACAACCAATTGAATCAATATGGCTCCAATGTATCCAAGGGCCGTTGCATATACGGCACCTTTTGTTTCAAACATCGTAATTAGGGAAATATTCAGCGACAATTTAATCAGTAATCCTACTAACAAACTTAATACTGTCCATCGTTGTTCATTGATTCCCTGCAGTATGGAACTCGTTACTAAAAATAATGAAAAAAGAATTCCAACTGGCGCATAGGCTTTTAATACCTCAAATCCAATCTCCTTGTGCTCATAAAAAACAGTGTAAATGGGCTCTGCTAATAGAGAAAGCCCGATTGCCGCAGGTAATGTTAAGAACAGTAACACTTGAAAAGTCTGATTAAGCTGCTGCTTTAACCCTTTTCGATCATTATCGACAAAAGCCTTCGTGATACTTGGAACAAGAGCCAGTGAGAACCCTGTTGCAAGCGAAACAGGGATAATAACGATTTTATGTGATTCAAAATTTAGGATAGAAAATGCTGCTTCTGCTGCTTTATAACTGTGACCAATATCCTGCATTGCCTGCGAAAAGGTAACTTGATCGATTGCTTGAAATAATGGGTTGGCAATCCCGACAAATACAAAGGGAGCTGCATAGACAAGGATTTCCTTATAAATTTCTCTTAACGAAACTTGTACTTCCCCTTTATCATGTTGGAGCAGCTGGTCTAAGTGTGGTTTACGTTTATACCAATACCAAAACAATACCACCAGACTTCCAATTGCCCCAACAAACGCGGCAAAGGTCGCCACACTTACAGCTGTTACAATACTTCCATTTAAAAAATTTATGACGATGTAGGCTCCTGCAAGTGTGAAGGCAATCCGGACAATCTGCTCGACTACTTGGGAAACAGCGGATGGTCCCATCGATTGATGTCCTTGAAAGAATCCTCTAATTAAACTCATGAACGGAATAACAATCAAGGCAAAACTTACAGCGCGGATCACCGTTATAATATCCTTTGCTCTTGAGCCGACATCTTCTTTTTTACTGATAATCATATCAGCAATAAGCGGTGCTGACATATATAGAATTAAAAATGAAACTATACCCGTCAGCAGCATCATGACTAGTCCAGATTTAAACAATTTACGGCCAACCGCATATTCTTCGAGTGCATTATATTTTGAAATGAATTTTGATACAGCAAGCGGTACACCTGCTGTGGCGATACTTATAAAAATTGTGTAGGGTATGTATGAATATTGATACAATGCTGTTCCTTCTGAACCTACAATTTGATAAAAGGGTATAACATATAGTAAGCCAAGAATCTTGGATATAATCGTACCCAATGTTAAAATAAATGTTCCTCTTATTAGCTTAGACGACATAAAATTAGAATCCCTTCCCAATGAAGAAAAAGTTTGTGCGCGTGTGAGCAAGGTTTATATCAGCTATTTCAAACACACTATTAGTAGTTTACAACTCTTTGGTCTGTGATGCTACTAACAGCACAGTTAATTTTCGTAAAAATAGATGACTTTTCGTTTTCTTTTCTATCAGGATGTTTATAATGGAATAATGCGTAGGATTACTATTTAAATTGAATATATATAAAGTTGGTGGAAGTATGATATATGATGTGGTTGTTATTGGAGGCGGACCTTCAGGTTTAATGGCTGCGATTGCGGCTGGTGAAAAAGGTTTAAAGGTCCTGTTAATCGATAAAGGAGACAAGCTTGGCAGGAAGCTCGCCATTTCCGGAGGCGGCCGCTGCAATGTTACCAATCGGCTCCCTGTAGAGGAAATAATCAAGCACTTACCTGGTAACGGAAAATTTTTGTACAGTGCCTTTTCTATTTTTAGTAATGAAGACATTATTACGTTCTTTGAAAAGTTAGGAATTGAGTTAAAGGAAGAAGACCACGGCCGGATGTTCCCAGTATCGAATAAAGCACAATCAGTCGTGGATGCCCTATTAGATCAATTAGAAAAATTAAAGGTCAAAGTATACACAAATAGCCCGGTTGCGGACCTTATATACAAAGACGGCCATGTATCATCAGTGTTATTGAAAAATGGCACTGAAATTGAAACAAAATCCATTGTTATTGCAGTCGGCGGCAAATCTGTTCCCCATACTGGATCTACAGGTGACGGCTATGCTTGGGCAAAGAAAGCCGGTCATACGATTACAGAACTGTTTCCAACCGAGGTGCCTGTCACCTCAAACGAACCTTTTATCAAAAATAAATCTCTTCAAGGTCTATCATTAAGAGATATCGAGCTAAGTGTTTTGAATCCAAAAGGGAAAGCCATTATTACTCATAAGATGGATATGATTTTCACCCACTTTGGGCTGAGCGGTCCGGCAGTCCTTCGCTGTAGTCAATTTGTGGTTAAAGCGATGAAAAAGTGGAAATTAAATGAAGTTGTCATGAGTTTAGATGTGATACCCGATAAGAAGGAAGAAGAATTCTTTCAGGAAATTGTGAAGCTGGTTAAAAGCGAGCCGAAAAAAAGCATTAAAAATACGTTAAAAGGACTCGTTCCTGAACGCTATCTTTTGTTCTTGTTAGAGCAGAATGATATTGATCCTTTCGAACAGGGTGCAACGATTTCCAATGAAAAAATTCGGACCTTTGTAAAAAGCTGCAAGCAATTTCTAATAAAAGTAAATGGTACTTTGCCGTTGGAGAAAGCATTCGTAACCGGTGGCGGTGTTTCAGTTAAAGAAATAGAACCGCAGACAATGGCATCGAAATTAATGGGGGGTCTCTACTTTTGCGGTGAGATTCTTGACGTTCATGGCTATACTGGTGGTTACAATATTACCTCTGCGTTAGTAACAGGTCGTCTCGCCGGGACCAATGCGGCACTTTCTGCAAAAAAACAATATCAGGCCTAATCATTCTATTAGGCCCGATAGATTATCATTGCCGAAAAACAATAAATTTGTTCTTCCTCTTCATCCTCTGTTATGGCAGCTACATTATACTTAATATCCATTAACTGCTTTTCATCCATTCCTTTTAAAAAACGGTTCATTTCCTTTTCTAAATCCTTTTCATGCTCACGGTCAAACAACTTTACTTGAATCATATGATTCTTCCTTTCTGTTTTTATTTTCATTATCTCCATAATTTCTGAAAATTAAAAATAAATGATATAAAAAAAACGATTCCGCAGTGGAATCGTTACTTTGTTTCTCCCGTCCATTCAAGCATGCCGCCAATCATGTTGCGAACCTTGTATCCTTGGTCCTGAAGATAATAGCAGACATTTTCACTTCTTCGGCTGGAGCGGCAAATGAAGATGTATTCTTTTTCTTTGTCAAAATAATCAAGATTAGCAGGAATCTCGCCCATGCGGATATGCTTTGCACCCGGTATCATTCCTTGCTCTACTTCTTCATGTTCTCTAACATCGACAAGCTCAAGTTTCTCCCCTTGCTCAAGCTTTTTCTTTAATACTTCTGGCGTAATAATTTGAATTTCTTCCATCTTTTCCACCCCATTGTTAGGATTCCCCCTCGTAAAAGGGGGTTCCTTTGTATTAATTGGCTACGATATTAACAAGTTTGCCAGGAACAGTGATGACTTTGCGAATGGTTTTCCCTTCGATTTGTTCCTTCACTCGATCATCGTCCATTGCAATACCTTCTAATGCTTCCTTGCTAGCATCTGTTGGCACTTTAAGCTTAGTCTTTACTTTTCCGTTAACTTGGATAACAATTTCAACTTCATCATCAACTAATTTAGCTTCATCATATGCTGGCCATGTTTCATATGAAATCGTGCCGCGCGACCCAAGCTTTTCCCAAAGTTCTTCAGCAACATGCGGCGCAACTGGGGCAAGCATTTTAACAAACCCTTCCATATAATGCTTTGGAAGAACAGTTGATTTATAGGCCTCATTAATAAATACCATCATTTGCGAAATCGCCGTATTAAATCTCAAGCCCTCATAATCCTCTGTTACCTTTTTCACGGTTTGGTGATACACCTTTTCTAAATTTGAGGCTTCTTCATTGTCCTGAATTTTTGGATTTAAATCGCCATTTTCCTCCACCATCAAGCGCCAGATACGATCTAAGAAACGGCGAGATCCATCAAGTCCATTTGTTGACCAAGCAATAGAAGCGTCAAGAGGTCCCATGAACATTTCATACAAGCGAAGTGTATCAGCACCATGACTGTCAACGATATCATCAGGATTAACTACATTTCCTTTTGACTTACTCATTTTTTCATTGTTTTCACCTAAAATCATTCCCTGGTTGAAAAGCTTTTGGAATGGTTCTTTCGTTGATACAACCCCGATATCATAAAGGACTTTATGCCAGAAACGAGCGTAAAGTAAGTGAAGAACGGCATGCTCTGCTCCACCAATATATACGTCAACTGGAAGCCAGTGATCTAATTTTTCTTTTGAAGCAAGTGCTTGATCATTTTTCGGATCAATATAGCGTAAATAATACCAGCAGCTGCCTGCCCATTGCGGCATGGTATTCGTTTCACGACGCCCCTTCTTGCCTGTTTCCGGGTCAACGACATTTACCCAATCCTCAATCACAGCAAGCGGTGATTCTCCAGTTCCAGAAGGTTTGATATTGGTTGTTTTCGGTAAGGTTAATGGCAGCTGATTTTCAGGAACTGCAGTCATTGTGCCATCTTCCCAATGGATGATTGGAATCGGCTCACCCCAATAACGCTGACGGCTGAACAACCAATCACGTAAACGGAAGGTTACTTTTTTCGTACCAATTCCCTTTTCTTCCAACCAAGAAATCATCTTCGTAATACCGTCTTCTTTATTTAAGCCATTTAAGAATTCGGAATTGATATGTTCACCATCACCTGTGTATGGCTCAACTTCAACGTTACCGCCTGCTACCACTGCTTTAATTGGAAGATTAAATTGTTTCGCAAACTCATAGTCACGCTCATCATGTGCAGGTACCGCCATGATTGCACCAGTTCCATAGCTTACTAATACATAATCCGCAATCCAGATTGGCATTTTCTCACCATTTACCGGATTAATCGCATAGGCTCCAGTAAAGACACCCGTTTTTTCTTTTGCAAGATCGGTACGCTCAAGGTCACTCTTCATTTTAACTTTATTTAAATAAGCCTCAACCGCTTCACGTTGCTCTGTAGTTGTAATCTTATTAACAAAGGAATGCTCAGGTGCAAGCACTGCATACGTAGCACCAAACAAAGTATCTGGACGAGTTGTAAATACAGTAAAAGTTTCTTCATGTCCTTCGATATTAAAGGTTACTTCTGCACCTTCAGAACGGCCAATCCAGTTGCGTTGCATTTCTTTAAGACTCTCTGGCCAATCAAGCTCTTCTAAATCCTCAAGTAAACGGTCGCCGTATGCAGTAATTTTTAAGATCCACTGCCTCATCGGACGGCGTTCAACCGGGTGCCCTCCGCGTTCACTCTTACCATCGATTACTTCTTCGTTTGCCAATACTGTCCCAAGTGCTGGGCACCAGTTAACCGCTATCTCATCAATATAAGCAAGACCCTTTTCCCATAACTTTAAAAATATCCATTGCGTCCACTTATAGTATTCTGGGTCAGTTGTATTTACTTCGCGATCCCAATCGTATGAAAAACCTAGAGATTTAATTTGTCTGCGGAACGTGTTAATATTCTTCTCCGTGAACTCTGCAGGATCGTTTCCAGTATCTAACGCATATTGTTCAGCAGGTAAACCGAAAGCATCCCAGCCCATCGGATGTAAAACATTGTATCCCTGCATTCTTTTTAAGCGTGAAAGAATATCTGTTGCGGTATATCCTTCAGGGTGTCCAACATGCAATCCAGCTCCCGATGGATAAGGAAACATATCTAATGCGTAGAATTTTGGTTTATCAAATTCTTCACTCGTTTTAAATGTTTTTTCTGTTTCCCATTTTTTTTGCCACTTTTTCTCGATATGCTGATGATCGAAACTCATTGTCTATTCCTCCTAAAAAAATAAAAAACCCCTCATCCCAAAAAGGGACGAGAGGATTGTCTATGTATCTTCCCGCGGTACCACCCACATTAGTGTTGTAAACACTCGCTTCATTCATCCTTAACGCGGAATACGGCAAACATTACTAGTCTTTCATGTTTGCAACTCATAGGCGAGTTCATGATGTACCCGGTTGACTTCCACCAGCCGTCAACTCTCTAATAAACGGGTATGATTCACTACTACTCCTACTCACTGTCATTAAATATAAAAAGTATTACGGTTATTGTATTAAATTTCCCAGCAGTATGCAAGCAACATTCACCTAAATCAGTTTGACCAAAAAATTATTTTTTAAACATAACAAAACCGGCCTCATACTTAAGGAGCCACTAAAATAACTACGAAAGGTTCACGTTGAGTTTCTTTTCTGTTTTTAAGATACGGTCATAAGCTAATGTTGTACCAATCGCAATGATGAATAATGCAATTAAAACAAAGAACAATACTGACATACTATATACGTCAACGAGAATTCCACCTAAGAGCGGACCAATCATTCTTCCTCCAGTGGCAGTACTATTAACGATTCCTTGATAAAATCCCTCACGCCCTTTTGGAGCTAAGTCAAAGGCAATGGTTGGTACTGCTGGCCAAATAAACATTTCGCCAATAGTCAGAATGATCATACCTACGAGGAATCCAGAAAATGCGCTTGCATTCCCTGCAATCAGAAAAGAAACAATAAATATAGCAATCCCGATAAGGATTTGTACCTTTAGTGTGGCAGCAAGACGCTTAAGCAAGCCATTTAATAACGGCTGACCAAGAACAATTAATGCCCCGTTTATCGTCCATAACAGGCTGTATTGCGATAATGATATATGAATTTTCTGAGTATATGAAGAAATAGTTGTCATCCATTGAACGTAGCCAACCCAGCATAGCAAATAACCAGCGCATAAAATCAATAATGCATAGAGATTTTTTCGTCCTTTTACATGTGTTGCATCCTGCAGGCTATTCACTTGTTTAGCCGAATCAGTTGAAATCCCTTTATAGCCAAAAGCAGCGATTAGTAAAAAGATAATATACATAACGGTGTTAGCAAGGAAGATTAATTCAAATGAGTAATCAGCAAGAATGCCTCCAAGTGCGGCTCCGACCGCTACCCCAAGGTTTTGCGCAATATAAACGGCGTTAAAGGCTTTACGTCCGCCTTCCTTCCATACCATTCCCGCCATCGCATACATGGCTGGGAAAGTGACTCCACTACCTAATCCAATAATGGTAAGAAAAACAATATATTCAGGCCAGCCATGCCAGAACGTTAACCCAACCAGGGCTGAAAGGGAGATACATATTCCTAGAAGTATAGATTTGTAGCCGCCTATTTTATCAAAAAGACTACCGCCAAAAAGATTTCCAATCACGCTTGCAGCAGAGTTTAACATTAAAACAATACCTGCAACCGATAATGACTTTCCTAAATGATCGTGAATATAGATTGTATTTAAAGGCCATAAAAAAGAAGAACCTGTAACATTCACTGCCATCCCAATTATTAACAGCCATAAGGCACGTGGCATGAAAAACGCTCCTTTACAATAACAATTACTAGTTTCCAAAAATATATTTTAATCCCATTCCAGTTTCCTGACAATCTTTTTCTTTCTACTATTTACCTATTAATCTTGCATAATTGGATAATATTACATAAAATGAAATTATAGTTTTTTAAAATAATATTAGGACGTGAGAAATGATTATCAAGGAGCGACCAGAACCTTTAGAAATAATAATTTCCCGCTTATTAGTTGAACGACATGTGTTAGCTAAAGAGCAATGTTACTTCTAGTGAGAAAGGCTATGAAGGGGAGTTGAGGAGTGACAAATGGCTAGAGGGCCTCACCGACAATTGGCTTGTGTTACATGGTTTATTGTTGGAATATAAAGGGTCCAGGTTTCAGGTCGATACGCTGATCATTGCACATGAAAAGATATACCTATCAGACGTGAAAAATTACGAAGGTGACTACTACCTAGAAGATGATAAATGGTTTACCATAACCCATCCCAACCTCAAAAATCCGATGCACCAGTTAATAAGATGTGAAACGCTGCTTCAACAACTACTCCTAGAACTGGGTTACAAGAATCCAATCGAATCCTATCTAACCTTCAATAACCCCGAGTTTCACCTATACATGACTACATTGAATCCAACGATTATCTTTCCAGCACAATTAAATCGCTTCTTGAAAAAACTCAATTTACGACCAAAAAAACTAAATTCAGACTATCATAAATTAGCACAACAATTAGCATCTCTTCATATAATCGAATCTCCTTATTCACGATTACCCCCTTACTCGTTTGAACAAGTAAAAAAGGGACTCTTATGTCGGGATTGCCGTAAATATTTACTGGAAGTTTTTAATGGTAAATTTACTTGCGGACATTGCGGATGTAGGGAAAGCGTTGATGCAGCTCTCATGAGGAATGTGAAGGAATATAGAATGCTTTTTCCAGATCGAAAAATCACTACAAAGGATATCTTTGAATGGTGTGATCAGGTTATATCTAAAAAGACTATTAGAAGGGTTTTATTAAGAAACTTTACACTAAAAGGGTTTGGACCTTCTTCAAATTATGAATAAGAAATAGGGAGTATTAGGGTAAATCCTTTTTACTCCTTTATTTATTATATCGTCCAAAAATAAACTAAAAAGATTCCCGCCTTACTCGATAATTCTCCTTTTCATGAATCATTCCCCTTGAATGATTCCCGCCTAACCCCTTTTCTCTCCTGCTCAGGAATCATTCCCCTCGAATGATTCCCGCCTAACCCATTCCCTCCCATGTTAGGGAATCATACCTCCTAATGTCCCCCTCCACAGTAATCAAATGCCAATCCGCCAAAATAAAAAGCCCTTCATAAAAAGGACTTTGGTATCTTATCTTTTTTTCTTTTTCGCTAGTTCTGCTGGAGTAAGCTTATTTTTAACTACTACTTTTTCTACCATAATCTGAACATGGACATGTTTGTTATCAACCTGATTAACATCAGTGACCTTTCCTTTACGACCTTTAACGGTAATCATTTCACCGACGGCTGGAACACTTCCAAGAAGCTGATTTAAGAGTTCCACCTTGTTTTCAAAAAAATGAACAATGTACATGATCCTCACCTATTTCATATTGGATTCTTCCATATAAAATATTTGATTCTCACCCATTTTAGACCAGTTCCAGATAAGTTTAATTGACAGTTAGACACGATTTGGTCAAAATAAAGAAAACACTGTCTCCAAAAGAGAAACAGTGTTTTCCTCAAACTTTATGGACTCTTTCCCAACACTTCTTAATCCTTCTTAGCGGGACGATTAGGAAGTTCGTCGAGAGGGTCTATTTTTTCACCGCTGGCACTGCTGGTACTACTGGCTGCTGTGCTGGGAAGTAGCTGTTTACAGCATGATCCTTTTTCTTCTCGTTTACAGTTTCAGCTTTTACAGCAGTCTTCGCTTTCTCAATCTCAGAATTAACCTCTTCGATGCTGACACCTTTTTTCACTAACTCCTCAGTTGCAAGGCGAATAGCATTGTTAGATTGTACAATTGACTCTCTTAAGGAATCCATTGAACCTTGTGGGTTGTGGAAGCCTGATGAGTTTTCAGCGGCAACAATATCCCAGAACCATTGACCTTTACGGACAAATTCTTGAGCCTGCTTAATTCTTTCTTGGCTTACTCCAGAAGTAATCATCTTATTAATATAATAGTGAGCAGTGGTTGAAATATCCTGTGCTTCATGTAATGCACTTACGTTTGCCTCTTGAATTTCAAGAACACGGTCTTTTAATTTGTCTAAATCACGATCTCCGTGACATTGTCCACAAGACGTATCCATTGTTTTTAATGGTGAAGTCCAGTAATGAGAGGTAATTTTCCTTTTTCCATCTACACGCTCATATGGCATATGACAATCAGCACAGGATACATTTGCTTTACCATGTGTGCCCGAAGCATGAGTCTCATATTCAGGGTGTTGTGATTTTAACATTGGAGTTCCAGAAATATTGTGAACCCAGTCCTTTTCAAAACCATTTTCTTTAGCAATTGTATCGTAATACTTGTACATATCTTCAGGCTTAAATCCTTCAGACCATGGGAATGTAACTTCACTGTTGTCAGCTGCAAAATAATACTCCACATGGCACTGTCCGCAAACATAGCTGCGCATATCGTTTTTCGTTGGGTTGGAAGTATCAACACCCTGAGCTTCTAAAGCCTTGTAAAAACTAGGACGTGTAACGCGTAAGTCCATTGTTTCGGGATCATGGCAATCTGAACATCCAATTGGTGAGTGTCCCATCGCTTCCCCTTTTGGCCATATATCTTTATTGAAATTGGCTCCCCAATAATCGTCGCCCATTTCTTCAATCATTTGAGGTACTGCTGTTGATTTACATGTATAACAAGATCCAACTGATTTATCGGTAATCCGCTTAACATCCCGAATATCTTCAAGAGCATAAACATGGCCACGTTCTTCATTATATTCTGTTGCGAATCCATAACCATTGAAAAGAACGGGTAACAACGGCTCTTTATCTGGATCATACTTACTACGTTTGACAGAACCTCCGTATTTAGTATCTTCCATCTTTTCATTCTTCATATAGCTATTATATTGTAGTGGAAATAATTCTTTAAAGGCCTCATTGCTTATTTCGTCTTTAGAAAGGCCTGTTGTACCCTTCGCTTCCTTAGCACTTGCCGTTTTTTCACCTGCACCGTCACTGGAATTGCTGCAGCCAGTAATGATGAGAACAAATACTAGTAGAAGGAGGTATGCCCCATATCGGAACCTTTTCATGCTTAAAATCCTCCCTTATTCTTTAATAGCTCACCGGACTTAGGTGGCTGATGGTAACTATCATCTTTAAAATCGCTTCCATGCGGTACTGTTTGGTGACATGACATACAGTTTTCCTTTGCGTCATGTGAGACATTATCAATTGTGCTCTTATGACACTCCGCACAGTTTTGATTGATGACTCTTAATGTTCGTGTTGTCGCATAGATTCTATCTGGTATATCTTCGGTACCTAGTGTATTGTAGAAAATATGTGTCATCCCTGCGCGGCCTTTAAAAAATAACTTTCCAACCTCACTCTCATGTGGCAAATGGCAGTCGTTACACTGCAATTCTGCATGAGTCGAATCCACAAATGATGTATACACAGACTTCATTGTATGACAGTTTTGACAAAAACCTGGTGAATCTAAGTAAGCCATTGTTTTAACTGTCCCGAATGAAAAGAGTACACCGGCAATAAGAGCACCTAAAAGTAATACCCTTTTGTCAATTGCCAGCAATTTTTTAAACCCTCTTTTTAACATTCTTTCACCTCCCATAATTTATATCTTTCTCTCTAATTTATTGAATAAAGTACATGAGCACTTTATTGCCAAAAGGAATGGTCTTGCAAGGTTATCTCTTATCTCGTTTTCTTTTCATGATGAAAGCGAAAGCACCTGCAGCAATTACACTTATTCCACTAACTGCTGCAATTGAAAGGATAGCTGGACTTTTTTTATTTTCCACAGTTTCAATGGGTTGTTTTTCATGTTTCTCCATCATCTCGATAGTAGGTGCCGTTTCATCTCGTTCATATGTAAGAGTAAAATTTTTCTCTTCTCCGGCTTTTACTCCTTGAAAGAAATACGAGTGAACTCCCTTTTCATCACCATGAGTGTTTTTCTCTTCTGGTGCTGGATCCAGTATGACCTTTTCTGCCTTTAGGGGCTCTATGAATGAAACATTGAATAAGCCAATATCCGTAAAGCTTTTAAATTGATAGGACAGAGACTTCCTTTCTTTTTCAACAACCATGTTATCTGTATAAAATTCAATAACGAATTTGTAACTATCATTGGGTTGAATTTCTTCACTTGTTGTCCAGGAAATGGTTCCTTTTTCTTGATCTAGTATGTACTCAATTTCATATACCTCTGACAAGTCGCTTGAATAATCAGCAACATAGCCAATTCGGAAGTTCTTATCTTCAATCGGAACAGGGATTTCAATCTGCCCTTTTTGCGGCTGTTCTGAATGATTACGCATGGTTCCTTGGTAGCCAATTAGTAAGGGGGGATGCTCTTTTTTCATATCATTTGGATGGTAAGCAAATTCAGGCATTACCTTTATTGAAAGTTCTTCCATCCCCAAGATGTTTGGATTTTCTTCTGCTGCAACAGTTATTAACGGGGTTAATAGCAGCAGTAAACATAGGAGAAAATTTATGTTAATTAGCAATTTTTTCATCATTTTTATTTCCCTTCTATTTGTGAATAATTTGTGAATGCATTCACAATGAAATTTTAAAAAAATATGGATTGTGGAATTTGTTATCTTATTTATCCCAAATTAGCCAAACTCATTCTGTGACCAAAATCACAAAAACACATTGAGTTATTTCTAATTTGTGAACTGGAATTTTACCTTATTTTCATAGTGTTTTTATGGTTTTTGGAAAATAAATGGCCTTCAACAAATGTTGAAGGCCATAGAGCTTTTATGATGATTGGTTTTTTTCTTGGTGGAATTTTGATTTGACTGGCTGACCACCTGATTTTTCATATTGCTTTTTTGCTTGTTTTACAAGATCAACATCTTGACCTAGCTCAAGATCTTGATTGTTGTTGCCATTTCTTGTTTTTTGTTCTGGATTATTTTTTTTAGATCGTTTTTTCAAGTCAGGTTACCTCCGGTGAAAGTCTGCCCTTCTAAAATCATGATATTTTGAAGCTGTTGTATTTGTAATCTCATACGATGGAGTTGATCACGCTGCTGAGAATTTGCACTGTGGGCCATTTTGGCAATATCCTGATAAGTTTGTTCAAGATCCTGTAAGGCCTTGGTATAATCATCATTGTTGTAATGCTCTTGAAGGCTGCTCGTTTCAAACTGTTCTTTCGCATAGCGAATTGTATCCTCACATTGCTGTATTAATGTGTCCATTGAAGCACGTGTAGCCATCTAAGGACCCCCTTTTTTTTGGTGACACCAAATCCCACCCCTAATGTCTTGAAGCTCAGGGCTTCATCTCTTATTTTGTTCTCTCTCACTTTTCCTATTACAACTTACAGTTGATAATTACTGGCAAATTAGAAAAGCGGAAGCGCCTTGTCCAGGGGCGACAGGCATAAGGCGAGCCGGCAGGAAGGTTGCGCTCTTTAACCTTCTTGACTGATTGACTTATGACCCCGAGCCCCTAGGCGCTGGAGCTAGATCATATACAATTATTACAAATGGATAAGCTCTTCTTTTCATGTTAAAATGTAAGTTATGTAAAAAATAAAAAGGAGGTTTCTGATTTGACTCAGACCAACCCTTTTCCATATGCTACTGACGATAAACGTTATCATACATGGAATTATCACCTTCGCCAGCAATTTGGCCATAAAGTTTTTAAGGTTGCTTTAGATGGCGGCTTCGATTGTCCAAACCGTGATGGTACGGTTGCACACGGAGGATGTACTTTTTGCAGTGCTGCTGGTTCTGGAGATTTCGCAGGTGACCGAATGGAGAGCCTAGAATCCCAATTTCTTGATATTAAGGAAAAAATGCATACAAAATGGAAAGACGGCAAGTACATGGCCTACTTTCAAGCCTATACGAATACCCATGCACCTGTTGAGGTTCTCCGTGCAAAGTTTGAGAGTGTTCTCAAACAGGATGGTGTTGTTGGATTATCGATTGCTACTCGCCCTGATTGTCTCCCAGACGATGTTGTTGAATATCTAGCTGAGTTAAACAAGAGAACGTATCTGTGGGTTGAACTTGGCTTGCAAACGGTGCATGAGCGAACAGCACTATTAATCAATCGTGCTCATGATTTCCAATGTTATGTTGAAGGTGTAAACAAGCTTAGAAAACATGGAATTCGGATTTGCTCTCACATTATCAATGGACTTCCGCTTGAATCGAATGAAATGATGATGGAAACGGCAAGGGAAGTTGCCAAGCTTGATGTTCAAGGAATTAAAATTCATTTGCTTCACTTACTAAAAGGAACACCAATGGTTAAACAGTATGAAAAAGGAATGCTCGAATTTCTTTCTCAAGAGGACTATGTCAATTTAGTATGTGACCAATTAGAAATATTACCGCCGGAAATGATTGTTCATCGAATTACCGGTGATGGACCGATTGATTTAATGGTAGGGCCAATGTGGAGTGTCAATAAGTGGGAAGTACTTAATTCCATTGATGCCGAGTTAAAAAGAAGAGACAGCTATCAAGGAAAATATTATCAAAAGAGCACCGTGAGGAACTAACCATGAAGCTAGATCGAATCCTTCCTTTTGCGAAGAAATTACTTGAAATAGCTATTCCTAGCGGCGCAGTAGTTGTTGACGCAACTTTAGGAAATGGTCATGATACAGTTTTCCTCGCCGATCTTGTTGGCCCAAACGGTACAGTATATGGATTTGATGTCCAGGAGGAAGCCATTCGTACCAGTATCGAAAGGCTTGAGAATCAGGGTCTAGCTGATCGAGTCACTATTTTCCATGCAGGTCACGAACAGCTTTACAAGCTAATCCCTGACGAACACCATGGCAAGGTAACGGCAGCGATTTTTAACTTAGGGTATTTACCTGGCAGTGATAAAACGATTGTAACAAAACCAGAAACCACCATATCTGCAATTGAACAATTGCTTGAAATTATGGTACCAGAAGGCATTATTATCCTTGTGATTTACCATGGCCACGATGAGGGAGCAGTTGAGCGTGACGCTTTATTGACTTATTGTCAGGCTATCAATCAGAAGAAGGCTCATGTCCTTCAATATCGATTTATGAATCAACAAAATAATCCCCCTTTTATCGTTGCAATTGAAAAAAGATAAACCAGGCTCTTTGGCCTGGTTTTCTTCTTTTTATGAAAGTCTGGTAAACAAGGAAGGAATCCATTTCTGTACGGAACGATAGGCTAGTCCATTAATATAAAAGAAATAGCTAATGATACCGCCAGTCTTAATGATTTCTTTGGCTAATTTTCGGATATTCTTCTGTTTACGTACCTTTCCATCTGATAAATAAATCCCTAATAAACCTCGGTTAATCAGCTGGTGGAACTTTTTATGCGGCAGGAATTCCGTATGTCTATCTGCTTCACTGACAAAATGTTTTAACCGTTTAAAAAGTGTTTCTGGGTTTTCATAATAAAAACAGAAATTCAAGTCGCCGCCTTCTCGATCTTCTTCTTGGTCGATGAAATAATCTAATAATATATGCAGCCCCTGTATATAAGGAAAATATCCTTTACGAATATTTTCAGCATCCATTGCAGAAAAGTCCTCTCGCATCCCATACGAAATGAGACAGAATATACCTAATGTGGAGCCTGAGCAAGCTGAAAACTCATACCATTCCATCTCTGGCAGGTTGCTTTGATGATCTGCAAACCATTTTTCAAGACGAGGGACACGTTCTTCATGAATTACATGCTTGTGTATTTGTAAGTTGCAGTAATATTCGCAGAGCTCCAACAAGTAACCCTTTATTAATGGATAATGTTTTACTTCATTTAAAACAGATCTGCAGGTTTCAGCTAAATCATTTAAATAGCCGCCATCGTTCTGATCTTCACGAAATCGATAATAATTTCCAGGCCCACTCCCAAGTGTTAAAGCATCGCGCATGGAGTCGTGAAGGGCTGCAAAATCCTTTGGATCAAGTGAAGTACTCCGGTCACAAAGATTATCTAAGTAATCACTAATGGTTTGATAAGCGACAATAAATTTCACTGCTTTTTTATATTCATCATTCGCAGTTAGAGCGAGAATACCTCCGCCTTCACAGTGAAAGGTTTTATGTTCAATACTGGCTAGAGCCTGCGTTCTAAGTTCCTGGTTAGGAATACTTTCTGCACGTTCCCTCCAATAACCCAATTCTTGATGAACAGCTGGAATTATCCTGCGGTATACTTTCGACATGAGTCTGATTGGCATCATGGAGAATATCTTTCCTTTCTTAAACAATATAACCGATTGCTTTTAATTGGCTGATGACAAAATCCTTTGCGTATTCAAATATATCATCCCGTTCTGGTTCATTAAAAATTTCATGATAAAGCTTTGGATATTCCTTAAATCTTTTTTCTGATAACGGTGAATGGTTGAACCATTCCTTTACAGGAGCTTTATTAACAATTTTATCATCGCCGGCTTGCATGACCAGCATGGGCACATCCTGGGTGCCTTCAATAGATAGAAATGCCTCTTTCATCGCCCCAACCAATTCACGGTACCATCGAACAGAGACTTTTGTAATGTAGAGTGTATCACCTGCATCTGCCTCAATAACATTTTGATTTCTGGTGGCCATTTCAACACTTATGCCAGAATTCATTCGTAAAGAAGGGAAAACTATATTTATTGCATGTGAAAGCAAATCTAAAATCTTTGGTGGAGCATGTGTTAAACCCAAGCATGGTGACGAGAGAATCACTCCTGCCAAGTTTAATTGTTCTTCCTGCAATAAACGAATAGCAATCAAGCCTCCCATACTATGCCCTAATAAAAAAACAGGCAATTCATAACGATAGGCTGCTTTAATCCAATCTTTCACTTCACTTAGATACTCTTCAAAAGAATCTATATGGCCCCTGCGGGATCTTGTTGTCATGCCCTGCCCAGGAAGATCACCCATGATAACATGAAATCCAGAACCGCGCCACATTTCAATGAGCCAGCCGTAACGCCTGTGATGTTCCATGGCACCATGAACCATCACGATTACAGCCTTCGCTTCCCCTTCTGCTTCCCACTTCCACATAGTTTTTCCCCCTAGAAAAATATTCTAATTAGTTTAATATTAAAGTGATTATGTATTTCAGTCAAAAAGGAGCGACTAAGATGATATATCCTTACAAAGGTAAGTACCCAAAAATTGCAGATTCTGCATTCATTGCAGATTTTACCACGATTACAGGTGATGTTGAAATAGGCGAGGAATCAAGCGTTTGGTTTAACTCTGTCATCAGAGGAGATGTCGCACCTACGGTCATTGGTAAAAAGGTTAATATTCAAGACAATTCTGTATTGCACCAAAGCCCTAATAATCCATTGATTTTAGAGGATGAAGTAACGATTGGTCATCAGGTTATTCTCCATAGTTGCGTTATTCGTAAAAAGGCTTTAATTGGAATGGGTTCGATTATTCTAGATCAGGCTGAAATCGGTGAAGGTGCATTTATAGGTGCAGGCAGTCTCGTGCCACAAGGAAAAAAAATCCCTCCTAATACATTAGCATTTGGCAGACCCGCAAAAGTTATTAGGGAATTGAATGATCATGACATCAGTGAAATGAACAGGATTTATACAGAATATGCAGAAAAGGCCCAGTATTATAAGTCATTACAAAAATAAGAGGATAGAAAAGCACCCATAAATTTTTTATGGGTGCTTCTTATCTTACTGTTTCATTGGCTGCAGTTCTTTTTGTCCTGAAAAGGAATACTTGCCTTCTATATATACTTGATGCCAAATCATAAAAATAAGAACTGTCCAGATTTTACGGCTGTTATCCGCTTTTCCTTGACAGTGTTCGTCAAGTAGGTTTAAAACATAAGACTTATTAATTAAATGATCTGTGCTGCTTTCACGAATGATTGTTTTTGCCCATTCATTCATTTCATTCTTCAGCCAATGACGAATTGGCACTGGGAAACCAAGTTTCTTCCGGTTTAATACATGCTCAGGAACAATTCCTTCCGCAGCTTTTCGCAAGATATACTTTGTCGTACCATTAGCCGTTTTCAAGCTAGTTGGTATTTTGGACGCAGCTTCAAACACCTCTTTATCCAAAAACGGAACACGAAGCTCTAATGAATGCGCCATCGTCATTTTATCAGCTTTCAAAAGGATATCCCCGCGCATCCATGTATGAATATCAATGTATTGCATGGTGTCAACAGGATCATAACCTTTTGTTTCTTTATAGAGTGTTTTTGTGATATCGGTGAAATGTAAGCCTTCACGATAAACAGAAAGTAATTCTCTTTTTTCTTCTTCAGTGAACATCTTAGCATTGCCAATATAGCGTTCCTCCATAGGAGTTACACCACGTTCAATAAAGCTTTTACCCTTCATTCCCTCTGGCATTATGTTCGCAATCCCTTTTAGCAATACTTTTCCTGCTCTTGGGATTTTATTAAATATTTCTAAATCCTGTGGTTCCCGATAAATATTGTAGCCGCCAAACAACTCATCCGCCCCTTCACCAGAAAGAACGACGGTTACATGCTTCCTTGCTTCACGAGCAACAAAGTAAAGCGGGATACACGCAGGGTCTGCAAGGGGGTCATCCATGTGCCACATGATTTTCGGAAGCTCATTCATGTATTCCTGTGGTGTTATAACATAGCTGATATTTTCTACACCTAACTTTTCTGCTGTTTCTTTTGCTACATCGATTTCACTAAAACCCTGATGCTCGAAACCAACAGAAAACGTCTTAATAGCTGGGTGAAATTGTTTCGCAATCGATGCAATTATGGAAGAATCTATTCCGCCTGAAAGGAAAGAACCAACTGGAACATCACTTCTCATATGCATTTTTACTGAATCAATTAACACTTCTTGGATTTCTTTAATAAAATCTGGCTCTGATTTTTGAATCGGGTTAAAATGAGCTTTCCAATATCTTTTGATTTCCATGGGAGAGCCAATCTTCTTTGTATAATAATGTCCTGGCTCTAACTTATGAATGCCTTTAGACATCGTATTTGGCTCAGGAACAAACTGATAAGTCAAATAGTATTGAAGTGAATCATAGTCTAAAACATCATTTTCAAGGGCTAATAGGATACTCTTTTTCTCAGAAGCAAAGAAAGTTCTCTCTCCATCTACAAAATAAAAGTATGGTTTAATCCCGAAAGGATCCCGAGCACCGAATAAAGTTTGTTCTTGTTTATCCCAAATGGTAAAGGCAAACATACCGCGAAGTTTTTCTACAGCTTTTTCTTTCAAATGGCTGTAAAGAGCAATAATGACTTCTGTATCCGAATTTGTAGCAAACTGTAAGCCCTCTTTGAGCAATTCTTCACGAAGTTCTACGTAGTTATAAACCTCACCATTAAAAATAATCCAATAACGCTCATTTTCATAGGTTAATGGCTGATGTCCGCATTCGATATCAATAATACTTAAACGGCGGAAACCAAATTGAATATGATCATCATAAAAAAAGCCATCATCATCAGGACCACGATGGGTAATAATATCGTTCATATTTTTGAATAGTTGTTTTTGTTCATCACGATAGTTTTGTTCCTTGTCGTGTACACAACCAATAAAACCACACATTATGTACGTCACCTACTCCAATCTAAATATCCAATCTAAAAAACATACTCTCTTATCCTACCACTATTCATACAAAAATGTCAGTGTGAAAGGTAGGAAAATTCAGGTACCTACAGTTTTTACATAATTAGTTTGACCTAAACTTAGACGTTAATATAACAAAGGGAGTTACATATATAATGTAACTCCCACTACCTATTTCTTAAAGATTCGCTTGTTGAAGCAAAGTGTCTGCTTTATCTGTACGCTCCCAAGGAAGGTCCACATCTGTACGGCCAAAATGACCATATGCAGCTGTTTGCTTGTACATTGGGCGGCGAAGGTCCAACATTTTAATGATTCCAGCAGGACGAAGGTCAAAGTTTGAGCCAACCAGATCAACTAATACATCTTCGCTCACTTTGCCAGTACCAAATGTATCGACAGCAATTGAAACTGGTCTTGCTACACCAATTGCATAGGCAAGCTGCACTTCAACTTTATCAGCAAGTCCTGCTGCTACAATATTCTTAGCAACATAACGTGCTGCATAGGCTGCAGAACGGTCAACCTTTGTTGGATCCTTACCGGAGAAAGCACCTCCGCCATGACGAGCATATCCGCCATATGTATCAACAATGATTTTACGTCCTGTTAAACCAGCATCCCCTTGAGGTCCGCCAATAACGAAACGTCCTGTTGGGTTGATGAAGTATTTTGTATTCTCATCAATTAATTCTTTAGGTACTACTGGATTGATAACATATTCCTTCAAATTACGTTGGATTTGCTCCAATGTTACCTCAGGATTATGTTGAGTTGAGATAACAATTGTATCAATACGAACAGGCTTATCATTTTCATCATACTCAACTGTTACTTGAGTCTTTCCATCAGGACGAAGGTACTCAAGAACTCCATCTTTTCTTACCTCTGTTAACTTACGAGCAAGCTTATGTGCTAAAGAAATTGGAAGAGGCATAAGCTCAGCCGTTTCATTACAAGCAAAACCAAACATTAAACCTTGGTCCCCTGCTCCAATTGCTTCGATTTCTTCGTCGGACATTAGTCCTTCACGTGCCTCAAGTGCCTGATCAACACCCATTGCGATGTCAGGACTTTGTTCACCAATTGAAGTTAATACTGCACAGGTCTCGGAATCAAAACCATATTTTGCACGATCGTAACCGATACCTTTAACCGTTTCACGAACGATTTTTGGGATATCAACGTAAGTAGATGTAGTAATTTCCCCTGCAACTAAAACTAACCCAGTAGTAACAGAAGTTTCACAAGCAACCCGAGCATTTGCATCCTTTGCTAAAATTGCATCTAAAATCGAATCAGAAATTTGGTCACAGATTTTATCTGGATGACCTTCCGTTACTGATTCAGAAGTGAACAAACGGCGTTTTGTTGACATCTGATTTCCTCCTATAATATGAGATAAATCAAGGTTCATATGAAGGTTACAGGAATACTTCATGAACCACTGACATTGATACGGTACTCATTCCCTTAGTATGAAATAAACAAGAGATTTTTATTAGCAACTCTTAAATAAAAGGACTTATACAAAACAAAAAACCTTACCACATGAGGAAAGGTTGCTTCGCGGGCCTTTCACTCTTATCGTTCAAGGTCAAAGCCTTGCGTCAGATTAGCACCTTCGCACTTGAGATTAGGACCATTTTATTTGGAAGGTCGTTCTTCTCATAAAGCAGGTTGCTGGGTTTCATAGGGCCTGTCCCTCCACCAGCTCAGGATAAGAGAGTATCCGTTCAAATTAAAATCATACTTGAACATGTCGAACATTGTCAATAAAATTTTTAGCAGATTCAGGTTAAATATATGAATTTTTCCCATTTCTAAATTATAGTTAATAATACAACCTAAATTCTCCAATTAGTATAGACTATTCAATTGAATGTGTTATACTATTCGTAAATATATTGAATATTAAAAAACAATAAAGGAAGGGTTTTCTCTGATGAATTCCGTACATGTCCCAAATGAATTAAGTCAATTGTTAGAAGAAAATAATGTTCACATTCAATTGTCCGTACCGCAATTAGTGGAAAAAGTTTTATCAAGGAATGAAGGAAAATTAACCTCTACTGGTGCTATTAGTGTATCAACAGGTAAATACACAGGAAGATCTCCACAAGACAAATTTATTGTCATGGAAGAATCAATTAAGGATAAAATCGATTGGGGTAAATTAAACCAGCCCATTTCAGAAGATGTCTTTAACAACCTCTATCATAAAGTTCTTGACTACTTAAAAGAAAAAGACGAAATATTTGTGTTTAAAGGGTTTGCAGGGGCAGATAAAAAAACACAATTGCCGATTCAAGTTGTGAATGAATACGCATGGCATAATTTATTCGCACATCAACTTTTTATTCGTCCAAATGATGAAGAATTACTGACACATAAAGCAGGTTTTAACGTGATTTCTGCTCCAAACTTCAAAGCGAATCCTTTAGTAGATGGAACAAACTCTGAAACCTTTATTATCATCTCTTTTGAAAAACGAACCATATTAATTGGCGGAACAGAATACGCAGGTGAAATGAAAAAGTCAATCTTTTCAATTATGAATTACCTTTTACCTGAAAATAATATTTTCTCCATGCATTGTTCTTCCAACATTGGTGTTGAAGGAGATGTTGCTCTGTTCTTTGGTCTTTCTGGGACAGGTAAGACCACTTTATCTGCAGACCCTAAACGTCGCTTAATTGGTGATGATGAGCATGGCTGGTCGTCTAACGGAGTCTTCAATATTGAAGGTGGATGCTATGCAAAAACCATTAATTTATCTCGTGAAAAAGAACCACAAATCTTCGATGCCATCCGTTTTGGTTCTGTACTTGAAAATGTTGTGCTTAATTCTGAAACTAGAATTGCAGACTATGACGATGCATCACTAACTGAAAATACACGGGCGGCCTATCCGATTGAAGCGATTGATAATATTGTGAAGCCAAGCATAGCAGGCCACCCGAATACCATTGTCTTTTTAACAGCCGATGCATTTGGTGTATTACCTCCAATCTCAAAGTTAACAAAAGAACAAGCCATGCATCATTTCTTAAGTGGGTATACATCAAAACTAGCTGGAACTGAGCGTGGCGTTACAGCACCGGAGGCAACCTTCTCAACCTGCTTTGGTGCACCATTTCTTCCCTTGCCTGCAACACGTTATGCCGAAATGCTAGGCGAAAAAATTCTTGAGCATAATGCCAATGTCTTTTTAGTGAATACTGGGTGGACAGGTGGAGAATACGGGGTCGGCAGACGCATGAAGTTATCCTACACACGGGCGATGGTCCAGGCTGCACTTGAAGGGGAACTAAACCAAGTTGAAACAGTTAGAGACGATATTTTCGGTCTAAATATTCCGCTCCACATTGCTGGTGTTCCTGATGAGGTCTTGCAGCCAAGCAAAACATGGGCAGACTCACAGGCATATGAAATGAAAGCGAAAGAATTGGCAGCAAAATTCCGTGAAAACTTTAAGAAATTCACGAAAGTCTCTGCAGAAATAGAAGAAAAAGGCGGTCCCATCTCTTAAAGTGAAAGCCCTTATCGTTTATCGATAAGGGCTTTTATTAATTGGTGGAATTTAGTGAAATTAATTGGTATGTTATCAACGTGCTGCTGTTTTGCCATTCTACTTTTTTAATCACAGCTGTTCCGCTCGTATCGCTTTCTAGTGTTTTCCGAACATCAATTGGAATATCAATCGGATAAAGCCTATAGCCTTCTTTTTCTAATTGAAAAAGGTTTTCTTCTACTCTTTTCTCTCTGCCTTTTGTTACAATTAATGTATTTAACTCAAAGGGCATACCCATATGTATCCGCTCCTTGCTTTTGGACTTACTATTATTTTATCATCTTTTGATTTGTTTTTTCATCCACTGGGTTAAATCCTTGACGATTTTTCTGTTTACTGCAGGCGGAAAGTAGTGGGTATACTCATCAAAATACCAGGATTCCACCTGCTTATCTAATAACCTAAGTCTGCGTTCAAGTCTGTAGCCATGCTCCACGGATACATTTTCATCATTTACCCCGTGGATGATGAGAACAGGCGCTGTAATCCTTTCAAGCTCATAAAGAGGGGTTCGTTCCTCATATCTTTCTGGATATTTCCCCGGAGTACCGCCAATTACTCTCTTTAGCATCTTTCGCAAGTCTTTTCTTTCTTCGTATGTTAAAAACATGTCACTTACTCCGCCCCAAGTCACAATAGAGGCTGCCTCAGGAAATTCAATTCCTGTCATTAATGCCATTACACCACCACGGGAAAAACCAAATACATGGATATCTCTCACGGCAGGTATTGTTTTTAGAAGCTCAAAGGCTGTAAATGCGTCCTGCCTATCCTCTCCAGCAAAATCTTCATTCCCCTCCCCACCTTGGTTCCCACGATAATAGGGAGCAAATACGATGAATCCTTCAGAGGCAAATTGTGCAATTCTTGCAGGTCTGACTTTTCCAACATTCTTAATGCCTCCGCGCAAGTATAAAAAGCCGTCATAGCTTCCTTTTATCTTTGGTTGTGCAAGCATCCCTTTTACTCTCAATCCATTAGATAGATAGGTTATTTCCCATAATTCCACAGTAGGATTGGGTGAAGGGAAACGATACGCCTCGATGATTTTTTCATTTTGTTGGTTCACCTGACTTTTCACCCTTCCATTTTAATCTTAATTAAATTTATGTAACTGGGCATTCACACATTTATTACTTTATCATACGATATGGTAGGCCAATAGCCCAGACTTTGCTCTACTTGAAGGGGGTTTTAGTGTGAAAAAATGGTTTAAATTCAGTTTTTCATCGCTTCTCATTATGATTCTCATGTTCTCCATTGCCGCTTGTAACGGAACCGACAAAACCGATTCAGAGAAAATCGAAAAGGTCCGATTAGTGGAAGTTACCCGTTCCATCTTCTATGCTCCTGAATATGTTGCCATTGCTAAAGGATTTTTCGAAGAAGAAGGTTTAGATGTTGAGCTATCAACAGCCTTTGGCGGTGATAAAACCATGACTGCTTTGTTATCAGGTGGTGCCGACATCGCCCTCGTAGGCTCTGAGACATCAATTTATGTGTACGCCCAGGATTCAAATGATCCCGTCATTAACTTTGCACAATTAACACAAACAGATGGTACTTTCCTTGTATCCAGAGAAAAAATTGATAATTTCTCATGGGATTTATTAAAAGGATCTACATTCTTAGGTCAGCGTACGGGCGGTATGCCGCAGATGGTTGGTGAGTTTGTTCTTAAGCAGCATGGTATTGATCCACATCAGGATTTAAATCTCATTCAAAATATAGATTTCGCAAATATTCCAAGCGCTTTTGCTTCTGGCACGGGCGATTTCGTACAATTATTCGAACCGCAAGCAAGTATCTTTGAGCTTGAAGGTAAAGGTCATATTGTGGCTTCCTTTGGAACAGAATCAGGGCATGTCCCTTATACAACCTTCATGACTAAAGACAGCTACATGAAAGAAAACAAAGATATCGTAGAAAAATTCACAAGAGCCATTTACAAAGCACAGCAATGGGTAGAAACACACAGCTCTGATGAAGTTGCAGAGGCTATTCAATCCTATTTCCCTGATACAGACCTTGAACTTATTAGTACAGTAGTAGACCGCTATAAAGAGCAAGGCTCCTTCGCTACTGACCCAATCCTCGATAAAGAAGAATGGAACAATCTTCAGGATATCATGGACGAAGCTGGTGAACTTCCAGAAGTGGTCGATCACAAAACACTGGTTAATACTGAGATAGCTGAAAAAGTAAAAGACGAATAAATAAAAAGGGAGGCCGGCTTAATGAGTTTTTTAGCCATTAAGGATGTTCATCACACTTATTTCACTAAAGCCTCTGCCACCACGGCCCTCTCCGAGATTACCTTGCATGTTGAGGAAGGAGAATTTGTTTCCTTCCTCGGCCCTAGCGGCTGTGGCAAGACAACATTGCTTTCGATTATTGCCGGGCTAATCAAGCCTACCGAAGGGACTATTTTACTTGAAAACAAACCAACTTCAGGATTAAAAAATCAAATCGGTTATATGCTTCAGCAGGATTATCTTTTCCCATGGAAAACGATTGAAGAAAATATTCTCCTTGGTTTAAAGTTATCGCAACAATTGAACGATAAATCCAAGTTAGCGGCTATAGACCTTTTAAAGCAAATGGGTTTAAGCGGGATTGAGAAGCAGCTTCCGAAACAGCTCTCAGGCGGGATGAGGCAGCGTGCTGCTCTTGTAAGAACATTGGCAACCGAACCTAAACTGCTCATGCTCGATGAACCCTTTTCTGCTTTAGATTATCAAACTAAATTAAAGCTCGAGGACCTAGTATCGAATACACTGGACGCATTTGGAAAAACAGCCATCCTTGTTACACATGATATTGGGGAAGCCATTGCCATGAGTGACCGGGTTGTACTCTTTTCACCAAGCCCGGGCAGGGTTCATAAGGTATTTGACATGCCAGAAGAACTAAGAATTTTATCTCCTTTTAACGCAAGGAACCACGAGACTTTTTCTAGTATCTTTCAAACAATATGGAAGGAGTTGGAGTCACTTGAGTCTAGGTAAGAATAAGGTGAACCTCCTCCATAAGAATTATTTACATTCACTTACGATTGAAAAAAGATGGGTTCGATTTCATCAGGTGATTATCTTCTTAGTCTTTTTTACAGGCTGGGAAATATCCAGTCAGCAGCGGTGGATAGACCCGCTTTTGTTCAGTTCTCCATCTAAGATTTGGAATTTATTTTTAGAAAAATTTCAGGATGGATCATTACTATCCAATCTGGGTGTAACCTTAACCGAAACTATTTTTGGTTTTATTTTAGGTACCCTGCTTGGTACCCTACTGGCAGCGTTATTATGGTGGTCGCCAATGTTTTCAAAAATTATTGATCCTTATCTGGTAATCTTAAATGCTATGCCAAAGGTAGCCTTAGGACCGATTCTAATTGTTGCCTTAGGTCCTGGTTATCCTTCAATCATTGCGATGGGTGCCATTATCTCGGTTATTATTACTACACTTGTCGTCTATACATCTTTTAAAGAAGTGGACCCTAACTATATGAAAGTGCTGCAAACCTTCGGGGCAACACGTTTTCAATGCTTTAAAGAAGCCATTCTGCCTGCGAGTTTCCCAACAATCATTTCAACTTTGAAGGTGAATGTTGGATTATCATGGGTAGGTGTCATTGTTGGTGAATTTTTAGTTTCCTCTAGGGGACTTGGCTATTTAATTATTTATGGCTTCCAAGTATTTAATTTTACACTCGTCTTTATGTCACTGCTGGTGATTGCTGTCGTTGCCACGATTATGTATCAGCTGGTTGAACTGTTAGAGAAAAAACTTATCAAGGAATAGCGGCTTATAAAAATTTGTCGCTATTCTTTTTCAATTTGGAACTTTTAATATAATTTATACACGCAGGAATCACTTCATCCTTCATTATAAAGCTGTACTCATCCCCAAACCGTAATTGTAAAATATCTCCCTCCACCACAACAGGTCCATTCGTCTCGTAATAGTTATTTGTTTTACTAATCGATTTTATTTTGCCCCAAAAAACGGCCTTCACAAAAGAATCTTTTCCTTCTGTTACTTTATATTCTGCTATCTGTAAAAGTTCGTCCACTGTTGCACCTGTTTCCTCATAAACCTCTCGGCGAGCAGCATCTTCTAGAGACTCCTCTGCTTCCACTTTGCCCCCTGGAAATTCTAGACCTCGAACCTTATGATTGGTTAAATACCAAGCACCCTTGTACTGACTAATGACAAGCACATGCTTTGCATTTTTTTCGAATGCGTTTTTTGAAAAAGCTAGCTCCACTTTGTTCCCAAATTTATCATAAAACTCCTGCATCTATACTCTCCCCTTGGCTTTACCTATGGAATCATTATAATCGAAAAAAGCGGAAAATCCCTATAGAATGGATTTTCCGCTTCTTTCAACCTTGTTTTGGCAAAATATTCATTGACTCAATATGGCTTTTTGCTTCCTCATCCCCGAGGTTGTAAATCATCCCATATACTTGCTCAATTGTATTATCATAGGCGTCGTTTTCACGGTCATGATGATATTGAACATATGGAACATGAGCTCTAAAAAAGTTTTTCCATTCCGTTGAATAATTCTGATCAAAAAGCTCTCTTAACTGTATAATTTCCTCATCATTTGCTTGAATTTTAAAACTCCAAGTAGAAGCAGTTGAACTTTGTGAGATTTCTCCATGACCAACGTCTATATAATAGGTCTTTTTTTGCTCATCCATTATGTCATCCCCTTACTTATATTATTTAAAATTTTCCACAATCAAATAAAATTTATTCTTTTTCAAATTTCGACGTTTTTTTTAGAACTGAATCATGTATAATTGTCATAATATTAAGAAAATGGTTAACAACATTTTTATTGATTTTTGCTTCTAGGATAGAGGATATTTTTCATCATTAAGGGAATTGAATAAGTAAGGAAAAAAATTTAAAAAAATTCTTTGGAGGTGTACGAGATGAGGTTAGTCGATGAATTATTTCAAATGTATCGCGACAAGCTGACAGGGGATGAAGAGGATATTGATATGTTAGCATTCGCCTTCTTAGAAGAAATGTCACATGAGGATCTTCTCCACTTAATTAAAGAGATGGATAAACAAGAATTATATGATTTAATGGGGCTCTATTTAATTGAGAGCTTGAAAGGCAAATTTGCGCAAGAAGAGTACGGACAACAGCGCACCCATACTTATTATCCTAGGAATATCCATTGATTATTACATACTACCGTAAAGAGAACTGCCCTAGGCAGTTTCTTTTTTGGTTAAAAAAGTGTAAAACCATGCTAGAATATAAGAATACAAGGGGGGGAAATCATGTATACGATATTTGTGGTAAGCATTGTGATCATCATCGTAGTGCTATTGCTAGCTGTCATTACAACGTCAAAAGCTTATTCATTTAAACATACAGTAGATCCACTCGATGATAATCCATATGTAAATAACGAGATTAAAGAGGAAGAAGAAAAGAAGGCATAAAGAAAATTCCTATTCGTACAGAATAGGAATTTTCTTTAAATCTATCTGCAGCGCATAGGGGCTGCAACTTTTTGGTTTACGCAAAAACTTGTTTTAAATCTTCTTTACTTTGATCAAGCCAAAAACGCATTAGGCGTTTTGCCCCCTCTAAATCGTGAAGCTTCGCTTGTCCGCATTGTCTTTCGTTTGCTGCAGGAATCTCCATTATTTCAACTGCAGTCTTCATGGTATCTTCAAGGAGATCAATGATTTCTTCGACTGTCGGCTCACCACTGACAACTAAATAATATCCAGTTTGACAGCCCATAGGAGAAATATCAATAATATCGAAATGATGATATTTTTCTACATGTGCCCGAAGATTAAAGGCAAGGAGATGTTCTAGTGTATGAATAACATCTGGCTTCATAGCCTGTTTATTCGGTTGACAAAAACGGATATCATATTTATTAACAATTCCGTCGCTTCCTACCTTATGGACACCACAATGTCTAACATAAGGTGCTTTAACGGCATTATGATCTAAATCAAAGCTCTCTACTGAAGGCATTTTCCCCACTCCTTATTACTATCTATAATAGTATCTTACTATAAATTCCGAGTTTTTTCATCAACATTGTTCCATTTAACAATTTAGACGTTATTTCTTTTATATGATATCTTTTAGTAAACAGATAAAGGGAGTGACCCTATGTTAAAAAAAGTTTTTATTTCCATCATACGTTTTTACCAAGTTGCCATTTCCCCGATTAAACCACCTAGCTGTCGTTTTTACCCTACCTGTTCACATTATGGATTAGAAGCCGTTCAGCGGTTTGGAGCGTTAAAGGGCGGCTGGCTTACATTAAAGAGAATTCTTAAATGTCATCCCTTTCATCCAGGTGGAATTGACCCGGTGCCAGAAAAAAAGGAAATTTAACTTTGGTACCCATCAACAATAAGGTCTAATTTTCCTGTTTTTGGGTCAATGACTAACCCATGCACTGGAACACCTTCAGGCATTAATGGATGATTTTTAATTACCTCTACGCTATGTTCGACACTTTCGGTAACATTATCAAATCCATGAAGCCATTTTTTTATATTGATACCTGAATAGGTAAGCGTATCAATGGTTTCATCTTTTACCCCGCGGCTTAACATACTATCTATTACTGGTTCAGCTTTTAAACCACTCATCCCACAATCGTGGTGAGCAATGACTAGGACTTCTTCTGCTTGAAGCTGATATACAGCAATAAGAATACTTCTCATAATACTTCCGAATGGATGAGATACCAGGGCCCCAGCATTTTTAATGGTCTTTACATCCCCATTATTTAAGTTCAAAGCCTTTGGCAATAATTCCAATAATCTTGTATCCATACAAGTTAAAATGACCGTTTTTTTATTCGGAAATTTTGTGGTTTCATATTTCTCATATTCACGACTTTCAACAAAGCTTTGATTATAATCAAGTATTTCATTTAATAATGACATCATTATCCCACCTTTTTTTTGATTACTATAAGCATACATAAATACTAAATGATGTATCAACTTTATGCTTGCAATTATGGTATTTTTTTTGTAAGATACATAAGGAAATCGGAATCGTTCCGTATTATACATTTTTAAATATACCCATCCTAAAAATTTTTCGACTATAAATCGTAATAACTCCGGTTTATTCTCTCTTAAAGGAGCAACTATGAAAAAAATTTTCTTTTATCCAATAGTCATTTTATTACTGTTAATGACAGCCTGTAGTGCCGAAAAAGATGTAACACAAAAGGAAAAAGACAAAATCACCATTTATACTACTGTATTCCCGCTACAATATTTTACGGAGCGTATCGGAGGTAAATTCGTTTCTATTAATACAATATATCCACCAGGAGCAGATGAGCATACCTTTGAACCATCCCAAAAGGATATGATTAAATTGGCTGATTCAGACTTATTTTTCTATATCGGTTTAGGTTTAGAAGGCTTTGTGGAAAAAGCAAAGGAATCCTTAAAAAATGAAACCGTCTCAATGATACCAGTAGCCGAGGATTTAATTTTAGAACCTGCTGAAGACCATGAGGAAGATGCTGATCATGAAGATGAGGGCCATGGAGATTTTAATCCCCATGTATGGCTTGACCCCATCTATTCAAAGGAAATGGCTGCTGTAATAAGAGATTCTTTAGTTGAAAAAATGCCCAAAAATAAAGAAATCTTCGATGAAAATTATCAGCAGCTTGCAAATGAATTAGATCAATTAAATTCGGAATTTGAAAGTACCATTGAAGCTGCAAAACATAGAAACATCCTTGTGACGCATGCCGCTTTTAGTTATTGGGAGCAAAGATACGGCATCGAACAAATTAGTATTTCTGGTTTATCCACAACCAATGAACCAACACAGCGAGAACTAGAAGATATTATTACACTCGCCGACAAGCAAGGTCTGCATTATATCCTTTTTGAACAAAACGTCCAATCAAAATTGGCGGAGATTGTTCAGGAGGAAATTGGAGCGAGAGCTTTACCTGTCCATAATTTAGGGGTTTTAACAAAGGAAAACATTAAGGATAAAGAAACATATTTTTCTCTAATGGAGCAGAACTTAGAATCACTAAAGAAAGCCTTAAACTAGTTCTTTCATTCCCTTTTACTTACAGGGATGAGTAGAGGTAAAAAATCAAAGGCTATTTATGTATTACAAATGATTCTAAGGAGTGATACAAAATGGCTCAAGACGTTTTATGTGAAGTTAACAACTGCTCTTATTGGGCAAAGGGAAATAAATGCAGTGCTGAAAGTATTTATGTTGTCAGTCATAAAGGGAAAACAGCTGATAACGTTCAAGAAACCGATTGTAAAACATTTGAACCTTCCGATATATAAATTAAAAAATAAACCAGATATTATTGTCTGGTTTATTTTTTTTCGAATTTAAATGATTTCTCTAGCAGTGTGGTTTCTTTGAGCCTTTTTTTATTAATGCCAAACCCAATACCTGGAGTATCTGGTACGGTCACTAATCCATTTTCAACCTTTACTTCAGGTGTTATGATATCTTCTTCCCAAAATCGATTGGAAGCAGAAATATCACCGGGGATTGTAAAGCCAGGAAGCGAAGCGAGCGCAATATTATGCGCACGGGATATCCCAAATTCAATCATTCCCCCGCACCATACTGCTATTTTCTTCTCAAGGCAATAATCATGAATCCTTTTTGCTTCATAGAGCCCGCCAACTCTTCCTGCTTTAATATTTATTATTTTACAGCTTCCTAAGTCAATCGCATTTTTAACATCAACAAAGCTCACAATACTCTCATCTAAACAGATTGGGGTCTTTAACTCTTTTTGTAGCAATGAATGCTGAATGATATCGTCGCTTGCCAGCGGCTGTTCAATCATTAGGAGATTAAAGTCATCAAGTGCCTTTAATCTCTCAGTGTCTTTCAATGTGTAAGCAGAATTGGCATCAGCCATTATTGGAAGTTCTGGATAATGGCGACGTATACCGTCCAGCAAAGAATAATCCTGTTGAGGATTAATTTTAACTTTAATTCGCTGGTATCCTTCTTCTAGGTATTTTTCAATTTGTTTAAGAGA
Source organism: Neobacillus niacini (assembly GCF_023715415.1). Lineage (GTDB taxonomy): Bacteria > Bacillota > Bacilli > Bacillales > Cytobacillaceae > Neobacillus > Neobacillus niacini_C. Next base: position 20,271 of record NZ_JAMBOB010000005.1, on the reverse strand, counting down.
ACTGCTTAGAGAATTTGCTGCAACCACGACACCAGAAGCAACTTTTCTCCTGCTGCCCCCGATACTGGCAGATAGGGATACTGAATTCCTCTTTGCATGCAAATCCCAAATAGCCATTTCTAGCCCAGCCTTTGCCATATTGTTTCTTCTAATTGAATTAAATAAAATGGCAGCCTCTTCAGGATGTGTTATTGGGTTATTCCTAAGCAAAGGGATTAATATATCTTCTAACAGATGTAAACTGGTTTTAACCGTTTCTTCTGTATACCAGGGTGTTGAAAAGGCCACTCCCTCCCCGTACCCTGAAACTCCATCAGAATCAATTACCTCTATGATTATTCCTTCACGTTCTGTAACAGTACCTAAATGTGTGTGAAAAGGTGATTTCAATGGCATACTTATCACATTAAGTTTGATATGTGCAATGTTCATTCACTCTTTCCACCCTTCTAAACCAATTCACACAGCTTCCTGCGCAGCAGTTTTTTAGCAGCGTTCCTAGGAAGCTTTTCGGTAAAATGGAACGTTTTCGGTACTTTGTATTTCGCCAAGTTTTCTAAACATAATTGTTCGAGTTCTTCCTTTGTTACATTTGCCCCTTCTTTTCTTACAATAAACGCCGCCGGAACCTGCCCCCATATTTCATCGTCAAAGCCAGTGACTCCAGCATCAGCTACATCGGGATGTGATAAGAGTACCGATTCAATTTCCGCAGGATATATGTTTTCGCCACCTGAAATAATGAGATCAGAGCGTCTATCAAGTACATATAAAAATCCTTCTTCATCCAAATAACCAATATCTCCTGTATGAAACCAACCTTCGTTAAATTTTTCCTTATTTATCTCTGGGCGATATAAATAACCCATTGTCACATTCGGACCTTTTACAATAATTTCTCCTGCTTGTTTTGGCGGAGCTGCTTTCCCATCCTCCAAAATAATCTTTAGTTGGGAAGGGAATAACGGCTTACCTGCTGAACCAAGTTTTGAGATGCTGTACTCCGGAGATAGTGTGACGAACTGTGAAGCCGTCTCGGTCATGCCATAGGATTGAAAAACTGGAATTTCTTTTGCCTTACACGCCTCTAGCAACGGTAAAGGTGCTGGACCGCCTCCTAATAGTGCACAGCGGAAGTGCTTCGGAAGCCGAGCTTCATTCAAAGTTTCAACCATTCTAAAAAGCATGGTTCCTACCACTGACATGATGGTAACTTGTTTCTCCTCTATATCCTCTATTATTTTGTCAGCATCAAATGTTTCATGAAGAATAACGGGCATCCCATAGATCACACTTTTCATTAAAATGGAATAGCCGCTTATATGAAAAATTGGCACACTGCAAAGCCAGCGGTCAGTCTCGGTATATCCTAAATTTAACGCGGATCCGACTGCGCTCCACCAATGGTTTCCGTATGTTTGAATAACACCCTTCGGATTTCCTGTTGTACCTGATGTATACATGACCGTACAAATATCTCCCAAATTAATTTCTTCCTGTATTGTAGGATCATTAGGAGTTACTGCAAACAATTCATCTTTTGTAATGACTGGAACCTCTACTTTTTGCTTTATTTCATGAAAGTCATTTTCAATAATCAACGAAACTGCCTTTGAGTCATGTAACTGCCAAACTAACTCTTTTGACGTTAAGCGATTATTTAAAATAACCGCCGTGATACCTAATAGCTGTAGTGCAAATAAAATCACAACAGTATCAAGATGATTTTTAAGTAATACACCTATATATTGATCCTTTTTCAATCCTAACTTTTGGAGCTGACCAGCTGTTTGATAGGTGTTCTCATATAATTCTTTAAACGATATTGTTCTCTTATTAAAATAAACAGCAACCCGGTCCGGCGTAAGGTACGCCCTATTTTTCAAAAAGTTAGGCATTAATTCGTTATTCATTTTTTCACCTACTTATTCTGTCTAGCGTAAACGGCCTAGGCGCATTCGCTTGTCGATATAAAAACAGCCTGATGGAGTCCATCAAGCTGCGTTCAAAACTTTTAAAATCAAGGAAAACGTGGGAATTGACCAAAATCTGGCTTACGCTTCTCTTTGAATGAGTCACGGCCTTCTTTTGCCTCTTCTGTTGTATAGTATAGTAATGTTGCATCGCCAGCGAATTGCTGAAGCCCTGCTAATCCATCCGTATCTGCATTCATTGCTGCCTTTAAGAAACGAAGTGCAGTTGGGCTCTTCTCAAGGATTTCATTACACCACTGAATCGTTTCTTCTTCGACCTTTTCAAGTGGAACAACTGTATTTACTAAGCCCATATCAAGGGCTTCCTGTGCATTATATTGACGGCATAGGAACCAAATTTCACGAGCCTTTTTATGACCAACAATTCTTGCAAGATAGCCTGAACCATAACCAGCGTCAAAGCTCCCTACTTTCGGACCAGTTTGTCCAAATACCGCATTATCGGCTGCAATCGTTAAATCACACACAATGTGTAAAACGTGACCGCCGCCAATCGCATAACCCTTAACCATTGCGATAACTGGTTTTGGAATGACACGAATTAAGCGCTGCAAATCTAGAACATTTAAACGGGGGATTTGATCATCTCCCACATATCCTCCATGTCCACGTACACTTTGATCACCGCCGGAACAAAACGCCTTATCTCCTGCTCCTGTTAAGACGATAACCCCTACATTTGAATCATCACGCGCAATGGCAAAAGCATCAATTAACTCCATAACGGTTCTTGGGGTAAATGCATTATGTACATGTGGGCGATTAATCGTGATTTTCGCAATACCGTTATATGTTTCGTATAGAATTTCTTCATATTTACGTTCTGCTACCCATTCTACTGTCAAAACAATCTCCTCCTTCGTTTTTTGCTGACAAAAAGTCACTTACTATTGTATCAAACTTTTCTTTTTGTTCCACATGAATTGCATGGCCGCTATCATTAATTACAATCCATGAAGCTTTTTTCATTTTCTTTTGCATCTTTTCAGCAATTTTGCAAAACTTTTCATCCTTATTCCCTGTTAACAACAACACTTCACAATCAAGCAAGGATAACTTTTCCCACCAAGATGGCTGAGAACCTGTCCCCATCCCTAGAAGGCTATTTGCAAGACCATTAGCATTATTGGATAATCGTTGTTCTCTAATACCTTCTTGAATAGGCGTTGGAAGATTCTTCATTGTTGAAAAGAGTGGAATTCCTTCCCAGTAATCGACAAAAGATTGAATTCCTTCGTCAATTATAAAGTTTGCTAGTTCCCCATCTTTCATACGACGCTGCATTCTTTCTTCCTCTGTCATTAGGCCTGGAGAAGCACTTTCCAATAGTAGCTTTCTAACTCTATCCGGATAAAGGATTGCAAAGGTCAATGCAAGTCTGCCCCCCATTGAATACCCAAGCAAGTCTATTTGTTCAATTTCTAGCGTATTCAGGAGAATATTCAGGTCTCTGGCAGCAGCCTCTACTTTATAACGATTTATGTCTTCAGGTGATTCTGAGCTCCCATGACCGATAATGTCTGGGATAATTAATTTAGAGTGCCTGCTCCAAGAAGGGTAAAAAGGTGTCCAAGTGGAATAATCTCCAGTAAACCCATGTAATAAAAGTAATGGAAATCCTTCCCCGCACAATTCAACATGGTAACCTATATCATTAATCTTCAGCTGCATTAATGAGCACCTTTGACAAAGTTTGATATTTCCTGGGAAACAACTCGCCAAAATTCGCGGTGTTGTGTTAAATTACTGTCTCTATTTGTTACCACTTCATAGACATTTAATCCTTTGACTTCAATAGATTGGTTCATTAGTTCACGGAGATGCTCCCAATCCTTTACTTTCGTATAGTTCCCACTAAACATTGCAACTGCATGCTCAAATTCTAAGTTTAATGGAGTACCAAATAGTAGTTCAAAATTCTTAGGATGCTGGGATTGTGGCAGGAAGGAGAAAATCCCTCCTCCATTATTGTTAACTACTATAATTCGTATATCTAGTCCATATAACTTCGCTGCAATCATCCCATTTAAATCATGGAAAAAAGTTAAATCTCCTAGAATCAGGTATAATGGTTTTGAATATAATGCTGCTCCTAAGGCCGTTGATACCGTTCCATCAATTCCATTAGCGCCTCTATTAGCCATTACTTTTATTGATTTATGATTATTGAGAAAGAAACTATCTAAGTCTCTAATAGGCATACTGTTCCCAACGAACAAAGTCGCTTCCTCTGGGAGCATTTCTGCTAATTGATAGAACAACCTGCCCTCACTTAACATCTGGCTATCCTTAATCAAAGCCATGTTTGCTTTTGTAAGCTCATTAACTTCCTGCCATTTTTCCAAGAAATCCGTAGACTCTCTAGCTTCCGTTAGAGTTGATAACTGCTCGCAAAAAATGGTTTCGTCACAGAAAATCATTTCTGTTGATAATGTTGCCGGATCCCTCCAGCCCCCAGCCCCGTCAATGACAAATTGTTCAGTTTGATGATTCTCTTTTAGGAATATGGTTAATGCCTTAGAAACAGGCATTGCTCCAAACCGAAGAATGACATCTGGCTTCAAATATGCCTTGGCGTCTTCATTCCGTAAGAAAGTATCATAGGCTTCCACAATATTCTCTAGTGGATGGAGTCCACTCCTGAGCTGTGACAATGGATCTGCTAAAATTGGAAAATTTAGAGAAGCTGCTAACTGTGTGACAGCTTGAGCAAACCGGTTGTCAGCAATGTTTCCGCAAACAATAATTCCTTTTTGATAACCATTTAGCTTTTGAGATATCTCCCTAAATTCGTCCTCCCGAATCGTTAATTCTCCATTTCGAACATTCACATAACCCATTGGACGTTCTTTTAATTCAAAGATTTCTTCATCGAGTTTTGGTATGAGCGGTTCCCTGAATGGAAAATTCAGATGGACTGGTCCAGCAGGTGCCTGACTTGCAATAGCAGCTGCACGTGCACCAACAGTTCGGGCATAACGAATTAATTCATCACTATTCTCGGGCAAAGCCATATCTGCGAACCATTTTACATGCTGACCATATAAATGAATTTGGTCAATCGCTTGTGGGGCACCAACTTCTCTAAGCTCATGTGGACGGTCAGCGGTTAGAACTAGTAATGGTACTCGTGAATACCGAGCTTCAATAATTGCTGGAAAATAATTCGCCGCAGCTGTACCAGATGTACATAAAATGGCTACTGGCTTGTTCGTAGCTTTTGCAATCCCCAAAGCAAAGAAAGCTGCCGAACGTTCATCTACATGGATATGGATATTTATTGCTGGATGTTCTGCCATTACCATTGCCATAGGAGTGGACCTAGACCCCGGACTAACCACAACATCCTTTATCCCTGTTTGTACTAACTCAACAACAAAGGCAGCTAAATAAGCTGCTAATGATTCTTGATGATTCATATTAATTTCCTCCAAGGGCGCGAAGCATCGGTCTGAATTTTAAACCTGTTTCCAAATATTCACTTTCAGAATCAGAATTTGCAACAACACCACATCCTGCAAATAATGAAACTTCCTTATCTTGAATGAGTCCGGAGCGAATAGAAACCGAGAACTCACCATTTCCACGATAATCACACCAACCAAGTGGAGCCGCATAGAACCCACGATCCAATTCTTCGACTTCTCTAATTTTTTCTATCGCTTCTTCTTTAGGAAGTCCACCGAGGGCAGGAGTTGGATGAAGCCTTTCAACTAATAGAAGCAATGATGCGTCCTTCTGACATTTACCAATGACAGGTGTATAAAGATGTTGAATGTCCCTTATTCTCATTAATTGCGGGTTATCTGGAAGGATTATTTCCTCACATGATTCTTCTAATGCTTCTTTTATCATTTCAACCACATATCCATGCTCAATAAGGTTTTTCTTATCATTCAGTAATGTTTGCCCTAACATCTGGTCTTCTTCTTCTGTTTTACCTCGTCTAATCGATCCTGCAAGACAGGTAGAGAATACATCGTTTCCTTGTTTTTTCACTAACCTTTCAGGTGTAGCACCGATAAAACAGTCTCCATTCGATTCAAAAACGAAAATAAAGCTATCACGCTGTTGATTATATAAATTCTTTAGTATTACCTCTGCTTTAACACGTTGATCAAAAAATAACCTTAATTCCCGAGCAAGGACCACCTTTTTCAATGTGCCGGTTTTTAAATCCTCTACCACATCATCCACACTCTGTTTCCAATTCTGTGGAGAAATTTCTTTTGTTTCAAGCAGTATAGCCGGTTTTGTTTCGAGAATTTCTTTCGATGACGTGAGTAATTGGATTCGCTCATTAATTACTTTCTCAAAAAGTGTATAATCATCATTTTGGGTACAAACAATATTCGTCGTTAAAAAAGTCTGCCCTTCAACGATTGTTAACATAAATTTTGGAATATGGAATAAAGAATCTGCATATTTAGACCAAAGCGTTGTTTTTGGCTTATGCGGATCAAAAGAGAATCCCCCAAACATTACGGGACCCAGGCCATTTTCTTTGTATGAATTAAAGATAAGACTGTCTTTTAAAAATCTCTTCCATTCCTCTTCAACATGAAAAAAGCGGTCAGTAGCCTGATCCGACTGAATTTGTTTTGATATGCCAAGGCCAATAAGCACCACTTCTTCCGATGGGTCTTTCCAATAGAACCGTTCTCCTAGATAGCGCTCTCTTCCACTATTAAAAAAGGATATAGGGTCAACTCTGTCCATTTTGTGAACATCACTAATTAGAATGGGTCTGCCTAGTTTCTGAGCAGTACTTACTGCCAAAAGACCCCTTTCCTTTAATTCCGTCTCCTGAATGGTAACCAAAAAAATCCCTCCAAAACAGTCAAATGACTGTTATCCATTCATTTTAATGCCAATTTAAAGATACTACTTTCATTGTAAAGAAGTCAGTAATACTTGTCACTATCTATCCTCTTTAACTTCCTAATTATACCTTAAATAATACCGATCAGGGTTAATTTTGATTTGCACTCGTTTATTTCATTTTCCCTCCAAATTCACATTAATAATCAGATAGGAATTATCTACTAATTCCGCTAATAAAAAATAATTGACTATAGTCGTCAAATTCGCATAAACTTAGGGTTGGAAAGTTTCAAGTCCACAATAGCAAATTAATTATTATATAGATAAATTTTATAAAAAGGGAGAGAATAGAATGCAGCCAAATATACAGCACACATCAAAGCCTGCTGTTGAATCGAATCGCGGTTTTCAAGTTTGGTGGCAAATGACCCGTCCCCATACGTTAACTGCTTCATTTGTTCCAGTTTTGCTAGGTACAGCACTTGCACTTACACATGAGGAAATACACTTTGGTCTTTTCTTTGCTATGTTAATCGCAAGTTTATTAATACAAGCAGCAACCAATATGTTTAATGAGTATTATGATTATAAACGCGGTCTCGATAACGAGCATTCCATAGGTATTGGCGGTACCATTGTCCGTGATGGTATTAAGCCTAAAACCGTTATGCAGATTGCTCTAAGTCTCTATGGAATTGCGTTAGTGATTGGGGTTTACATTTGTATGAGTACAAGCTGGTGGTTAGCACTTCTCGGGCTTGTTTGTATGGCCGTTGGTTATTTGTATACAGGTGGTCCTTTTCCCATTGCTTACACTCCATTCGGAGAGATTTTCGCAGGATTCTTTATGGGTATGTTAATTATATTGATCTCATTCTTTATTCAAACTGGTACGGTCACAACGAATAGCATCCTCATTTCGGTTCCTATTTTGGTTCTTGTAGGTGTTATTAATTTCTCTAATAACATAAGAGATTTAGAGGGCGATAAAGAAAACGGCCGAAAAACATTAGCTATTCTTATTGGTAAAAATAAGGCAGTTACATTAATGGCATATCTGTTTGGATTCTCATTTCTTTGGGTATTAGGACTAATTATCGCAGGTGTTGCTCCCGTTTGGACAATCATTGTAGTTCTTAGTATTCCTAAAGCAAGGAAAGCTATTAAAGGCTTTAAAGCAGGTGTTTCACCCATTCAAATGGCTCCTGCCATGAAAGCAACAGCACAAACCAATACCATCTTTGGTTTCCTACTTGCAATTGGTATTTTCATCGGATACTTTGTTTCTTAAAAAAATTCCAAATAGGAATTAATTGAATAGGTTAAAGGTAGAGCATTTCTTGTAATAAGGAATGCTCTTTTCTTTGAATTGAGAAATTCACATTTTCCATTAGTCCGCTCTTTAATTATTTTTTGAACACCTTTTTTGGACATGCATAGAATGTAATAACTTAATAGAACGGGGGAAATAAAATGGGAATTAGACAAAATTGCTGTGATTGTGATGATTTATTCTTCGGTGTTAATCCAGGTGATAACGTCACGGTTCAATCAGCAGGTAATACAACTCAAAACGGGGATTTTTTAAGAATTGACGGAAATGTCGTTGTATTAGAAGTTGGTCAGGGACAAAACGCAAGAGAAGTAAGAATTTGCTGTTCAAACATCTTCTCTGTCGAACTTGATCCACCTGAGGTTTAATTTAAGCTTTTCCTAGTGAATCCTTTCTTAAGAAATTCTGGCATATAAAGACTACTTCTTGCTGAAAGTGAAGTAGTTTCATAGGCAAAAATTTATTTAACAAGAAAACCACCAATCACTTCGATTGGTGGTTTTCTCCTATTTCTGATTTTATAGAGGTTTTATTCCCCAGATATTGTCCGCATACTCTTTGATTGTCCGATCACTGGAAAAATAACCAGCCTGAGCGATGTTAATCAGACACTTCTTTTGCCAGATTTGTTGATTCCTAAAGGTCTCACCAATTTTCTTTTGTGTATCAGCATAGGAAGCAAAATCCTTCAATACAAAGTACTGGTCATTTTCTTCAAGCAAGGAATCAAATATCGGTTCAAATTCGTTATAGACACCAGGGAAAAATCCATTAACAAGCTGATCAACTGCCTGACGGATGCGGCTGTCATGATGATAATATTCAATCGATTGATACCCGCCATGCTGGTAATAATGAAGAACTTCATCAGCAGAAAGACCAAATGTAAAGATATTCTCATCTCCAACCAATTCATGAATCTCAATATTGGCCCCATCCATCGTTCCTACTGTCAGTGCCCCATTTATCATAAATTTCATGTTGCCCGTGCCAGACGCCTCTTTACTTGCGGTGGAAATTTGTTCACTTAAATCAGCTGCAGGAAAGACTTTTTCCGCAAGCGAAACGCGATAGTTTTCGAGAAAAACGACTTTCATTTTGTCGCCAATAGCGGGGTCATTGTTAACCTTATCCGCTACCGTATTAATAAGCTTAATAATTTTTTTTGCATAATAATAACCGGGAGATGCCTTTGCACCAAAAATGAATACTCTCGGCACCATTGAAAAACTAGAATCCTCTTTTATTCGATTATAAAGATACATAATATGTAATACCTTTAGAAGCTGTCTTTTGTAGGCATGCAGGCGCTTAACCTGTACATCAAAGATAGCAGAGGAATCCACAACAATGCCGTTCTGACTTTGGATAACCTCAGCAAGCCGCTTTTTATTATCAGTCTTAATATCTAAAAGTTTATCCATAAAGGACGTATCATTCTGATATTTAAGTAATTGAACTAAATCACCTGGTGAATTTGTCCATGAAGGACCAATTGATTCGGTAATTAAGGCTGATAAGTCAGGATTTCCTTTTAATAGCCAGCGGCGGTGGGCGATACCATTTGTTTTATTATTGAATTTTTCCGGAAACAGCTGATAAAATTGATTCATTTCACGTGTCTTTAGAATTTCGGTATGCAGCTTTGCCACTCCATTAACACTGAAACTTCCTACAATCGCTAAATGAGCCATTTTTACATAGCCATCAGCAATGATGGCAAGCCCAGCAATCCTATCCCAATCCCCTGTATAGCGGTCCCATAGCTCCCCACAAAACCGTTCATTTATTTCTTCAACAATCATATAAATTCTTGGTAACAGTGGTTGAAAAATGCGAATTGGCCATTTTTCCAACGCTTCTGATAAGGTCGTATGATTCGTATAGGAAATAGTATGCCTTGTAATATACCAAGCAAGGTCCCAATCAAGACCTTCTTCATCTATTAATATTCTCATTAGTTCTGGAATGGCCAAAACAGGGTGGGTATCATTGATGTGAATACAAACGTTTTGATGAAGTTCCTTTAAATTCCCGTGTTGTTTCCGATACGTCTTGATGATGGATTGAATGCTTGCTGATACTAAGAAATATTGCTGCTTTAACCTCAGTATCTTTCCTTCATCATGTGTATCATCCGGGTAGAGAAATTCTGAAACGGATTCCGTTTCCCGTTTATACTTTAAAACATCCTCATGGATGGGGAATTGAGATGGTTCTGCATTCCATAGTCTCAATGTATTAACCGTTTCAGAGTTAAAACCAATTACCGGCATATCATGTGGAACAGCTGTTACACTTTCGGCATTCAAATGCTGAAACGTTAAACGACCATTCACTGTTCTTCCTTCGACATTCCCCCAAAATGGGATTTTAACAGCTAAATCAGCTTTCCTAACTTCCCAGACATTCCCACTTCTGAGCCACTGTTCCGGCAGTTCTACTTGATAACCATCCACTATTTTCTGTTCAAAGAGACCATGTTTATAGCGAATTCCATGACCATGGCCTGGCAGATTAAGCGAAGCGAGGGAATCTAGAAAACAAGCAGCTAATCTTCCTAAACCGCCGTTTCCTAAGCCTGCATCACTTTCTAATTCCTCCAGATCACTTAAATCGATACCAAGGTCCCGGAGACCAACTTGTACGGTTTCTTCGATTCCCAAATTGATTAAGTTTTGCCGAAGGAGCTTTCCTAACAAATATTCTATCGATAGATAATAAACTTGTTTTTCTTTAGCAGCCAGGTATCGTTCATTCGTTTTTATCCAATCGTGACTAACAAATTCCCGAATCATAATCCCAAGTGTTTGGTAATGATCTCGCTCTGTGCTTTCTGAAAAGCTCTTGCCGCAAACCATATTCACTCTCTTTAGGAAATGGTTCTTAAACTCAGTTGGATTAGAAAACATGGGTTTCACTCCTTGAAATCAGCTTTGCATATAGCTGATTATACTTAAATGCAGACTGGGCCCAGCTGTTATCCTTTTCCATCGCTTTTTGAACAATTGTTTCCCAAGCTGGATCATGATAAAAGTGTAATGCCCTTCTAATGGTGTAAAGCATGTCATGGGCATTAAAATTTTTGAAAGAGAACCCATTCCCCTCATTAGTAGTCTCATTCCAAGATTGTACCGTATCATTCAAACCGCCTGTTTCACGGACAATAGGTACAGCACCGTACTTCATCGCAATAAGTTGACCAAGACCGCATGGCTCAAATAGGGATGGCATAAGGAAAAGGTCAGCCGCTGCATATAGCTTGTGGGCCAGTCCTTCACTAAAACCAATGTGCACCTTTAATTTATTGGGATTGGAGTATGCTGCATGACGCAAATACTCTTCATACCCATAGTCTCCAGTACCCAAAACAATCATTTGAATATCTTCGTGAAGAATATCTCTCAAAACGCATTTAACGAGGTCTAAGCCCTTTTGTTTTGTCAGCCTAGTAATCATCACCACGAGCGGTGTGTTTGGGCTCTGTGGCAGCCCAAAGTGCTTTTGGACTTCACTTTTGTTATATGCTTTATTTTCTAGACTATTAGCAGTAAATGTTTTATAGATAAGCGGGTCATCAGCTGGATTATAGAATTTATCATCAATTCCATTTAGAATTCCAACTAGGTCTTCTTCTCTCGTTCTCAAGAGGCCATCCAGTTTTTCTCCATATGCCGGAGTTTGAATTTCTTGTTTATAGGTCGGGCTAACTGTTGTTATTTCGTCAGCTGCAACAAGAGCGCCCTTCATATAGTTTATGCAGCCAAAAAACTCTAAATTTTCAGGGTGGAAAGCTCTCCAATCTAAGCCGAGCAAATCTCCTAGCGTTTCTCTTGGGAAAATACCTTGGAATTGAAGATTGTGAATCGTGAAAACAGTGCGAATCAATCCATAGTCTTTTCGTTTGTAATATTCCATTCTTAATAAAAAGGGAATCATGGCTGTATGCCAGTCATGACAATGGAGGACATCAGGATAGAAGTCTAGATGGGCTAAAGCTTCCAAAACAGCCCGATTAAAATAAGCGAACCTTTCGCCATCATCATAATATCCATAGAACCCTTCACGTTTAAAATAATATTCATTATCAACAAAGTAATAGGTTACTCCTTGATAAATAAGCTCTTCAATCCCACAATATTGATTTCTCCAGCCAACAGGAACTGTGAACTCTTTAATTTTTTTCATTTCCGCTTTAAAGTCTTCGGCAATCGTGCCATACTTCGGCAGAATTACCCTTACGTCCGTACCAAGACTTTTCAGTTCCTTAGGCAGGGAGCCTGCAACGTCTGCAAGCCCCCCTGATTTTGCAAATGGACCACATTCTGAAACTGCAAATAATACTTTCACGTATTCATCAACGCTCCTTGCTTTGTCCCTTTGCGCACAACAAAAGGATCTCTGGAGGTACCAGTTAAGATTGTACCCTCCTCAACCTTTACGTCTTTGTCTAATATTACAGAATCAAGATAACAGTTATCTTCAATCACACATTTTTGCATGATAATGCAATTTTTAATAACCGCACCTTTTCCGATTTTTACGCCCCTGGAAATGATACTATTTTCAACTGTACCATTAATTAAGCAGCCATTCGCAATCATTGCGTTTTGGACAGTTGACCCCTTTAAATAACGGGTTGGCGGCTCATCCTTAACCTTTGTCAAGATCGGTTGTTCTTTTATAAATAATTGATTCCAAACATCGGAATTCAATAAATTCAAACTAGTAGAGTAATATTTTTGAATAGAGTCTATCATGACCGCATAGCCGGAATATTCATAGCGGCAAATGGAATGTTGATGGTCAGGATCTAGAACCACATCTTTCATGCAGGTATATCCTGTTTCATTTCTCGTTTCAATTAATTTAATAAGTAGAGATGTTTTCACTAAATACATTTCCATTGGTGTTCCATTCTCATGGTGGATTTCAGTAATGTCACAACCAGAATGAATATGCCAATCTAACAATGGTTTAAAGTCCATATTTAAAATTGTATAGCAATTTGTAATAATTGAATACTCTTGAGAACTACGGTAAAAGAAATCTAGGTTTGCTGCAAAGTTCTCAAATGAACCAATTTTATTACTATCTGAATCAACAGCGGGAGTAGGAAAAAAGAAAAGGCCATCGCGCTTGCGATTCAAATCCCAGTTCTTTCCTGAACCAAGGTGGTCCATTAGCGAACGGTACATCATTTTCGGAAAAATGGCTACACTTCTTATCCCAGAGTTAACCATATTTGAAAGAACAAAATCAATAATACGATAACGTCCTGCGAAAGGCAGGGCTGCAAGTGAACGATGTGTTAATAGGTCCTCTAAATCATCATGATACGTTGTTGCGTCTATAACACCTAATAGCTTTCTTTTCAATACATGTCCCTCCCGTATATTATAAAGCAGGATGTAACCCACTTAACATTTCTTCTGTAACAAGTATAATTTCATCATCAAATGAACGAATCACGGTTCCATCTGGAATGATAACATCACTCGGAACAATCGCTTTTTCAATCTTAACGTTTTCACCAATTACCGCATCAGGCATAATGACTGATTCCTTTATGATGGATCCTTTACCAACGCTGACACCCTGGAATAATACAGAATTATCAATTTCCCCTTCAATGGTACAGCCCTCATTAATAAGAGATTCCTTAATAATGGCCTCAGGTGAGATATACTGAGGGGGTTGATTAGGGTTTACCGAATAAATTCTCCAATCGTGATCAAACAGGTCTAAATCGCATTCATCATTTAATAAATCCATATTTGCTTCCCAAAGACTCTTAACTGTACCAACATCCTTCCAATATCCCTTGAAAGGATAGGCATAAAGCTTTTTGTTTTCATCTAATAAAGTAGGAATAATGTCTTTACCAAAATCATGTGAGGATTTTGAATTTCTAGCGTCCATTTCTAAATATTCCTTTAGGACACTCCAGCTGAAAATATAAATGCCCATAGAAGCTAAATTATTTTTAGGTTCTGCTGGCTTTTCCTCAAACTCTGTTATTCTTAAATCCTCGTTAGTATTCATAATCCCAAAACGGCTAGCCTCCGCCCAAGGAACTTCTATTAAAGAAATCGTTACATCTGCTCTTTTCTCAATATGATATTCAAGCATACTTTCATAATTCATTTTGTAAATGTGGTCACCTGAGAGAATGAGTACATATTCAGGCTGATATTGCTTTAAATAATTAAGGTTTTGATAAATAGCACTCGCAGTTCCGGTATACCACTTTACCTCAGAAGTCTCAGCATACGGTGGTAAAACGGTTACCCCTCCATCTTTTCGGTCAAGGTCCCATGCACTGCCAATTCCTATATAGGAATTTAATAGTAATGGTTGATACTGTGTTAACACCCCCACTGTATCAATCCCTGAATTAGCACAATTACTTAATGGAAAATCAATGATTCTATACTTTCCTCCAAAAGGAACAGCAGGCTTAGCCAAATCCTTCGTAAGTGAGTTAAGTCTACTTCCTTTCCCTCCTGCCAATAGCATTGCCACGCACTTTTTCTTTCCCATTACCTTTTCTCTCCTTTCGTTTTTTCACCGGTCTTATGATCTGAAAGCCAAAAGGCGGAATCGTCACATTAACGGAATATGGTTTACCATGAAATGGCTCTTCTTCAGCCATAACAACTTTCTTATTTACAAATCCAGCGCCGCCAAAGTCTTGATGGTCACTATTTAAAATTTCCCTAAACTCACATTGAAAGGGAACGCCAATTTTATATTCCGGATAGTGAACACCTGTAAAATTGCATATGATGACTAAGTAATCATTTTCCGTCTTCCCTTTTCTTATAAAAGAAAAGACTGATTGGCTTTCGTTATTACAGTCAATCCATTCAAATCCATCATGGTTATGATCAAGCTCATAAAGTGCTTTAGAGCGCTTATAAATTTTTGTTAATTGTTTAACAAATTGATTTACATTTTGATGCATTTCATAGTCTAATAAATTCCAATCTAATTGTTCTTTATCCTTCCATTCAGAAAACTGACCAAGCTCAAATCCCATAAACAATAGATTCTTTCCAGGATGTGCAAACATGTACCCCAAAAGTAAGCGGAGCTGCGCAAACTTCTCCCAATAATCACCCGGCATTTTATCTAATAATGACTTTTTACCATGGACCACTTCATCATGTGAAAATGGGAGCATAAAGTTTTCAGAGAAGGCATAGAGAAGAGAAAAAGTTACTTTAGTATGAACACTTGCACGTGCAAAAGGCGGAGTTTCCATGTATTTTAGCATGTCATTCATCCATCCCATATTCCATTTATAATCGAAGCCTAATCCACCATAATGGACAGGCGAGGTAACCTTAGGGAAGTCGGTTGAATCCTCTCCAATCATGACAAAGGTTGGATCATATTCATGTACCTCTACATTTAGCTTTTTTAGAAACTCAATTCCAAATGGATTTTCTTGATTGTCGGCTGAATTTGGCCAATAAATGATATTAGCAACAGCGTCCATCCTAATTCCATCAATATGGAAATAATCTATCCAAAAAAAGGCATTTGAGATGAGGAAGCTTTGAACCTCTCCTTTTCCGAGGTCAAAGTTTGCTGTACCCCAAACTTTGTTTTCCCTGTCACTCTCTGTTTCGTAGGAATAAATATGTGAGCCGTCAAAACGATATAACCCATGTGAATCCTTACAAAAGTGACCAGGCACCCAATCCAGAATAACGCCAATGCCATTCTGATGACATTGATCAACAAAGTACATGAAGTCCTTTGGTGTGCCATAGCGAGAGGTTGTGGAAAAGTATCCAGTTCCTTGATATCCCCAAGAACCGTCATAGGGGTGTTCAATTAGAGGTAATAGTTCAACATGTGTAAATCCATGATCCAGCACATATGGAATGAGTTCTTCTGCCATTTCCCTATATGTTAAAAAGTCGCCGTTTTCATGTTTCTTCCACGATCCAAAATGAATTTCATAAATAACTTGTGGTTCAGACAAGTTGTTCTTTTTTTGCTTCCGATACATCCAATGATTATCCTGCCAATCGTAATTTTTCAAAGAATAAACGATTGAAGCAGTATTTGGCCTTAGTTCGGAATAAAAAGCATATGGATCAGCTTTTAAAATTTTTTCATTTTGTGCTGTTGTTATTTCATATTTATAGAGGCAACCACTCAGGTCTTGATTAATGACTATAATCCATACACCTTCATTGTTTACCCTATGTAAATCGTAGCCTTCTCCATTCCAGCTATTGAAATTACCCACTAGCCTTACTTCGGTAGCATTTGGAGCCCAAACACAAAATCTTGTAAAGACTTTATCTGATTCTTTAAACACATGTGCCCCAAAAAGCTGGTGACTTTGAAAAAGGTTTCCCTCATGAAATAAATGCAACTGATAGTCTGTTGGATATAAAGTGTTCACTGCCATTAATAACCTCATCCTTGTGAAAATGTATTTCAAGGGTTAATTATAAGTGCAAATTACTAATAATCCTTGTAAAACTTTTTTATCTTTTCTGACAATAAGTTTTATAGAAAGTCATTTATCGAGTTTGTCCTACATTTTTCGACAACATACAACAAGAATTCCTTCAAGTAACGACAAAAATATATAAAGTTTTTTTGAGATTTTAGGTAAAAAATATTATTTGATTTGCAAAAAATTAAACGGTAAAAACTTACAGAAAACCAGTAGATGTAAGCGTTACCAACGTTTTTCTCATTAATGCGGGAAAGGATGAAATTATACTAATATAGGAATATTCGATAGAAATAGCACTCTCTGGTATTGGACTAGCTATCGGCGTTTTAGAGGATTGAATGGTTTGTTTTTCTTATATAACAACATATATTTTACGGGATGACTTATAAATAACGGTTAGCAAGGAAAATTGGGATGGAGTGACTTTAATTGAATCTTCAGAAGGTATTCGCTTACTTTCTGGGGACTGGAGTGTCACAGATGGAATTATACGTATGGGGTCGGTCACTCCCGTAGGGGTGGGGACTGACCTAGATGGAGTTATCTGCAAGGGCTTGGT
Source organism: Neobacillus niacini (assembly GCF_023715415.1). Taxonomy (GTDB): domain Bacteria; phylum Bacillota; class Bacilli; order Bacillales; family Cytobacillaceae; genus Neobacillus; species Neobacillus niacini_C. Next base: position 3,076 of record NZ_JAMBOB010000005.1, on the reverse strand, counting down.
CACTCCAGGGTGGCTGGTGTGACCCGGATAGGCTTACAAGAAGGTATTCGGTCACTCCTAGGTGGCTGTAGTGACCAGGATGAAGGAATCAACAGGTGTCCAGTCACTCTGGCACTTTGATGTAAGGATGATTCAGTTTGCATAGTATTCTCAATCACTATAGGTCTTGTCATAGTTACCGTTTTTCATTTTGATTTAACAGTTGGGTCATTATGGTGCTGCTATAGTGCCCCATTTTCTGTTTACTGCAACATTTCAGTCACTATCAGGCCACTATAGTGACCGAAATTCTATTTACATTAAGGTTCCAGTCATTATACAGTTTCTATAGTCACCCAATTCTAGTTGCCTAAACGTTTGGGCCACTATACCTTTCAGTTAATATAATAAAAATAAGCACAAAAAAACTGATGATAATTATCATCAGCCTTTTTGTATGACCCCTACGGGATTCGAACCCGTGTTACCTCCGTGAAAGGGAGGTGTCTTAACCACTTGACCAAGGGGCCTTAATTTTTATGGCGGAGAAGGAGGGATTTGAACCCTCGCGCCGGTTACCCGACCTACACCCTTAGCAGGGGCGCCTCTTCAGCCTCTTGAGTACTTCCCCATAAAAAATGGCTCCGCAGGTAGGACTCGAACCTACGACCGATCGGTTAACAGCCGATAGCTCTACCACTGAGCTACTGCGGAACAATGTAAATTTTTTTTACTTCGCAAAAAATTCTAATTCTTTTACTTTGCAAAAAATTCTGGTGGGCCTAAATGGACTCGAACCATCGACCTCACGCTTATCAGGCGTGCGCTCTAACCAGCTGAGCTATAGGCCCATATGGAGCGGGTGATGAGAATCGAACTCACAACATCAGCTTGGAAGGCTGAGGTTTTACCACTAAACTACACCCGCATATTAATAAATTAATAGATGGGGCGACTGATGGGAATCGAACCCACGAATGCCTGAACCACAATCAGGTGCGTTAACCACTTCGCCACAATCGCCATCATAAAAGTTTCCATCTAAAAACAAATGGTGGCTCAGGACGGAATCGAACCGCCGACACAAGGATTTTCAGTCCTTTGCTCTACCGACTGAGCTACTGAGCCACAACATTATTTTGCCATTTTAATAAAAATGGCGGTCTGGACGGGACTCGAACCCGCGACCTCCTGCGTGACAGGCAGGCATTCTAACCAACTGAACTACCAGACCGTATTGCGGGGACAGGATTTGAACCTGCGACCTTCGGGTTATGAGCCCGACGAGCTACCGGACTGCTCCACCCCGCGACAATAGAAATTAACATATTTACTTCATGCCCATAGTTTGTATGGACTGTATCAATCTCAGAAAGCCAATTCAAGCAGCAGTTCGATTGATACAACTCGCAGTATATTCTGTGAAGTAACGCTCGTTGCTCCACCCCGCGACAATAGAAATTCTTAAGATAATGGAGGAGGAAGAGGGATTCGAACCCCCGCGCGGTGTTACCCGCCTGTCGGTTTTCAAGACCGATCCCTTCAGCCGAACTTGGGTATTCCTCCGTTGTAAATAAAAAATTAATGGTGGACCTTGTAGGACTCGAACCTACGACCGGACGGTTATGAGCCGTCTGCTCTAACCAGCTGAGCTAAAGGTCCTCATATTTGGTTGTTTTGCTTCGCAAAACATTGGTAGCGGCGGAGGGGATCGAACCCCCGACCTTACGGGTATGAACCGTACGCTCTAGCCAGCTGAGCTACACCGCCAAATATCTAAATGCATTGTAAGTTATTTTTTACTAGTGTAAAAAACTTTGATTATTTTGCTTCGCAAAAAATCTTGGTGGAGCCTAGCGGGATCGAACCGCTGACCTCCTGCGTGCAAAGCAGGCGCTCTCCCAGCTGAGCTAAGGCCCCATTTTGTTATTGTTAGTAGAATGGTCGGGAAGACAGGATTCGAACCTGCGACCCCTTGGTCCCAAACCAAGTGCTCTACCAAGCTGAGCTACTTCCCGTAAAATATGGCGCGCCCGAAAGGAGTCGAACCCATAACCTTCTGATCCGTAGTCAGACACTCTATCCAATTGAGCTACGGGCGCATATATTAATGTTTAAACGTCGCTGCAAAAAACTTGGTGCCGAGGACCGGAATCGAACCGGTACGGTAGTCACCTACCGCAGGATTTTAAGTCCTGTGCGTCTGCCAGTTCCGCCACCCCGGCAACATTGGAGCGGAAGACGGGATTCGAACCCGCGACCCCCACCTTGGCAAGGTGGTGTTCTACCACTGAACTACTTCCGCATATATTGTGTTACTTTTTTATAATAAAAACTTAAGTGCGGGTGAAGGGAGTCGAACCCCCACGCCTTGCGGCGCCAGATCCTAAGTCTGGTGCGTCTGCCAATTCCGCCACACCCGCATATTGAATTCATTTGCTTTCGCAAAAATAACTTGGTGAGCCATGAAGGACTCGAACCTTCGACCCTCTGATTAAAAGTCAGATGCTCTACCAACTGAGCTAATGGCTCATTATTACTTATTGTAAGTAATAATGAAAATGGTGCCGGCGAGAGGACTTGAACCCCCAACCTACTGATTACAAGTCAGTTGCTCTACCAATTGAGCTACCCCGGCAAAAAAATTTGGTGGAGGATGACGGGATCGAACCGCCGACCCTCTGCTTGTAAGGCAGATGCTCTCCCAGCTGAGCTAATCCTCCATATAATACAGCCTGGCAACGTCCTACTCTCACAGGGACAAAGTCCCAACTACCATCGGCGCTGAGAAGCTTAACTTCCGTGTTCGGTATGGGAACGGGTGTGACCTTCTCGCCATTATTGCCAGACTATTTTTTCAAAGACATTTATTATTATACTGTCTTTTTGATATTTTTCAAGAGGTTTTTTAAAAAAATTATTCCCTCAAAACTAGATAATTTCAGAAGAAGTTGTAAAACGAGTTTGCCTTTTAAAAATTGGTTAAGTCCTCGAACGATTAGTATCAGTCAGCTCCACATGTTACCACGCTTCCACCTCTGACCTATCAACCTGATCATCTTTCAGGGTTCTTACTAGCTTGACGCTATGGGAAATC
>NZ_JAMBOB010000059.1 GCF_023715415.1 Neobacillus niacini | reverse complement strand
CCTGAGCCAGGATCAAACTCTCCAAGAAAGTTGATATAGCTCATTTGTTACGTTGGCTTAGCTTTTATAAAAAGCTAAAAAATTGTTTGTTGACGTTCTTGTTTGTTTAGTTTTCAAAGAGCAATATGTTGTCGCATTGGCGACTTTAATATCTTAACAAATGCAATATAACATTGTCAACATATTTTTTACTAATTTAATTTCGGTTAATTTCACGATTGTGAAATTAACTTGGTGGAGCCTAGCGGGATCGAACCGCTGACCTCCTGCGTGCAAAGCAGGCGCTCTCCCAGCTGAGCTAAGGCCCCATATTATTAAACAGAATGGTCGGGAAGACAGGATTCGAACCTGCGACCCCTTGGTCCCAAACCAAGTGCTCTACCAAGCTGAGCTACTTCCCGTAAAATATGGCGCGCCCGAAAGGAGTCGAACCCATAACCTTCTGAT
>NZ_JAMBOB010000058.1 GCF_023715415.1 Neobacillus niacini | reverse complement strand
GTAAATTAAAGGGGGATTTGTCCCCCTTTTTTAATGACTTTTGTGATTTTAATTATTTTTGTCATAAATATTCATGATTTTTTTAGTACTTTATAAAATTATAAATAATTGTTAGACAGACTCACGTGCGGGTCATCGCATACGGCTCCTCCACTTTATCCCCGTTGGGGATGTAGTTCATTATAAATGTCCAAAAGAAATACAAGTTTTATTTCGCGAAATCTTTCATTAGGAATTGCAAAATGTGCATGTAGGGTCATTGAATTTTTCCATCTAGTCATTACTAGTTGCGGAAGTTCTCCCTCCCAATTCCTTCTTCTAAGTTCCCTATGGAGTTTTCTTATTTTTCTCCAACTTCTCAGCTGAATCATCCGTAATCTTCTTCGAATCCATGAGTCCAAGTTTTGAAATAGTTTCTTTGAATAGCCAATGCCGAAGTACCTTCCCC
>NZ_JAMBOB010000057.1 GCF_023715415.1 Neobacillus niacini | reverse complement strand
CTGCCGGTGAAGCGTGTGGATGACATGCCGGGCCTCGACGGGCCGCGCTGGCAGACGGGCCCGTGGTTCTTCCGCGACGAGCGAATGTACCTCGTGCCGGGCGATTCGCCGATGGGCTACCGGCTGCCGCTCGATTCGCTGCCGTGGACCGCCAGCGCCGATTATCCGTACCTGGTCGAGCGCGATCCGTTCGCGCCGCGCGACGCATTGCCGGATGCCGCCGCCATGCGCGCCCGCTACGCCGGCCCGGCCGACGCGCCGCGCTACCTGGCCGGCGTGCATCGCGAAGCGTCCGCGCAGACCGTGATGCAGTGGCGCGACGACGGCGCGGCCGCGAGCGGCCGACCGGGCGCCGTGGATCCGCATCGCCGCCCCGAGCGCTTCGAATCGGCCGCGTGGATCACGCGTACCGCGCTGTGCGTCGAAGTGCGCAACGGCATCCTGTACCTGTTCATGCC
>NZ_JAMBOB010000056.1 GCF_023715415.1 Neobacillus niacini | reverse complement strand
AAGTGGGACAACCGCCCGGAACGGCGCAAGCGTGCCGGGGCGAGGTGAGACGCGAATTGACAAAGAGCGGGGTACGACCCGCGCTGCGCCGCGGCGCAACGCGTAAAGGCATGATTTTACCCGATTTTTGGCGGTTTCAGGCGACCGGAATGCGGGGAAACCCCCACTGGCCATCCGGACGAGTGGGTTTGCGGGAGCGATGGCGATACCATACGGCCATTCTGATGAACCGAGTCGTCTCGTAGTGGAAACCCCGCAGAACACCGCCGCGCCGTCCGAATCGGGCGCGGCCTCGTCCCCGCCGCCGTCCGGCGGCTTCACGTCCACCCGCTTCGTGCTCGTCGAGCCGAGCCATCCCGGCAACGTCGGGGCGGCCGCCCGCGCGCTGAAGACGATGGGCTTCTCGCGCCTCGTGCTGGTCGCACCGCGCGTGCCGCACGTGCAGAGCGATCCGGAGG
>NZ_JAMBOB010000055.1 GCF_023715415.1 Neobacillus niacini | reverse complement strand
TACCGAACCAGCCGTTCACGCGTCCCGCGCGCTTCTCCGAAGCCGAATGGCAGGCGCGGGTGCAGCTCGCGGCCGCCTACCGCATCTTCGATCATCTGGGCTGGACCGAGCTGATCTATAACCACATCTCGTTGCGCGTGCCCGGCGAGGACGGTCATTTCCTGATCAACCCGTTCGGGCTCCATTACCGCGAGGTATGCGCGTCGAATCTCGTGAAGATCGACATCGACGGCAACGTGATCGGTCATTCCGACTGGCCGATCAATCCGGCCGGCTTCACGTTCCACAGCGCGATCCATGCGGCGCTGCCCGATGCGCACTGCGTGATGCACGTGCACACGACGCCGACGATGGCCGTGTGCTGTTCGCGCGACGGGCTGTCGTTCTCGAATTTCTATTCGGCGCAGCTGTACGGGAAGATCGCGTATCACGACTTCGAAGGCATCACCGTGCATCTCGAGGA
>NZ_JAMBOB010000054.1 GCF_023715415.1 Neobacillus niacini | reverse complement strand
ATCACACGGTCTTCCAAGGTAGTTGACACGATTCCATTCTCTCCAGTATAACATCCCAAAACGACCATTTATCCTTTTTGGGGATAAAAGTCCTTTGGGGGACTGATGTACTCCGGAGAGTATTATGGACCAGTCTTCCCTACCCGCCGTGGCGGCATTGCCGGTCTACGCCTCGCCGCTGGTCACCCGCGAACGTTTCGCCGAGCTGGTGGGCCTGCCCATCGGCGTGGTCATCGGTTTTGCTAACCGCGGTTACATTCCGACCGTGTCGATCGGGAAATACAGCCTCGTCAATCTCGAACTCCTGCGCAAGCGATGTCTTGAGCGCGAGTTCCCCGATTGATTCCTCTCAGAGCCGGGAATGTGCCAGGTCGTACTCCACCCGGAGACGGGTGCGCCAGCAACCACATGCGCCCGCAGCACAGCGCGGACGCCTTCGACCACGGCTACCTGGTGGGTCCATC
>NZ_JAMBOB010000053.1 GCF_023715415.1 Neobacillus niacini | reverse complement strand
ATCCAGCTCGAGACGGAACTGCGCGCGGAAGGGCAGGTATCGCAACGCCTGATCACGCTCACCGCGCTCAACAGCGTGTATGCGATCGTGCTGACCAAGCTCGTCACGAGCTGGCTGCACCAGGAAGCGTACGGCAACGTGTTCGCGACGATCCTGCAGCCGCTCTACCTGCTCGCCGGTTCGTTCATCGTCGCGTATCTCGTCGCGCGTTCGTGCAATTACCTGTTCCGTCACATGACCGCGACGATGCGCGACGAGCATTCGTTCGTCGCGCTGTTCGGGCTGGTGATGCTGGCGATCGCCGTCGCGCAGGCGCTGAAGCTGTCGACGCTGCTCACGCTGCTGCTCGCCGGCATCATCGTGAAGAACCTCGAAGCACGGCCGCAACTGTGGCCCGAGCATTTCGGCACGGCCGGCTGGCTGCTGACGGTGGTGCTGTTCGTGCTGACGCTCACGTCGTTCAC
>NZ_JAMBOB010000052.1 GCF_023715415.1 Neobacillus niacini | reverse complement strand
GCAGGGGTCATGGTGCTCATGGGGTGTCCTTACTCGATCGTTTCGATGATGCGGTTGTGGTTCGTGTAGATGCACATGTCGCCGGCGATCCCGAGCGACTTCTCGACGATTTCGCGCGGTGACAGGTCGGTGTTCTCGACGAGCGCGCGGGCCGCTGCCTGCGCGTACGCGCCGCCCGAGCCGATCGCGCAGATGCCGCCTTCGGGGTCGAGCACGTCGCCGTTGCCGGTGATCACGAGCGTGGTGGTGGCATCGGCCGTGATCAGCATCGCCTCGAGGCGGCGCAGCATCCGGTCGGTGCGCCAGTCCTTTGCGAGCTCGACGGCCGCGCGGGTCAGGTTGCCCTGGTGCTTCTCGAGCTTCGCCTCGAAGCGGTCGAGCAGCGAGAACGCATCGGCGGTGCCGCCCGCGAATCCGACCAGTACCTGGTTGTTGTAGATCCGCCGCACTTTCCGCGCGCCACCC
>NZ_JAMBOB010000051.1 GCF_023715415.1 Neobacillus niacini | reverse complement strand
CTTTGACCAGCGGTGCGCCCCTCAATGCCCGGGCCGGAGAGACGGTCATCTTTCACTGCCAGGCGGGTTCCCGGACGCAGAATAATGCGATTCGTCTGGCCGCGGCCGCCGCGCCGGCGCAGGCCTGCCTGCTGGCAGGAGGAATTCAGGCGTGGAAAGCCGCGGGGTTGCCGGTAGTGGAAGATTCATCGCAGCCGCTGCCGCCGCTGATGCGCCAGGTGCAAATTGCCGCTGGCGTCCTGATTTGACTGGGGGTGCTGCTGGGCTATACCGTTAACGGCGGCTTTTTCCTGCTCAGCTCAGCGGCGCGGTCGGCGCCGGGCTCACCTTCGCCGGCGTAACCGGCTTTTGCGGCATGGCGCGTCTGCTGGCGACCATGCCGTGGAACCGGCGCCAGGGGGTTAAAACGCGCTCCAGATAAGCCAGGCAATGCCGCCGAAGAGCAGCCATTTGACGATGTAATAGAC
>NZ_JAMBOB010000050.1 GCF_023715415.1 Neobacillus niacini | reverse complement strand
TGCTGGTTCCGACTCAGGAGGCGATTCAGAAGCTGGTGGCGGCGCGTCTGGCGGCCGACGTGATGGGGGTCCCGACGCTGGTCATCGCCCGTACCGATGCCGACGCCGCGGATTTAATTACCTCAGACTGCGATCCGTACGATCGTGAGTTTATTACCGGGGATCGCACCAGCGAAGGGTTCTTCCGAACACACGCCGGGATCGAGCAGGCGATCAGCCGCGGGCTGGCCTACGCGCCGTATGCGGATCTGGTGTGGTGTGAAACGTCGAAACCGGATCTCGAGCAGGCGCGCCGCTTTGCCGAGGCTATCCATGCGCGTTTCCCGGGCAAACTGCTGGCCTATAACTGCTCGCCGTCGTTTAACTGGAAGAAAAATCTCGATGATAAAACCATCGCCAGCTTCCAGCAGCAGCTGTCGGACATGGGATACAAGTACCAGTTTATTACCCTCGCGGGGATCCACAGCA
>NZ_JAMBOB010000004.1 GCF_023715415.1 Neobacillus niacini | reverse complement strand
GATTTCCCATAGCGTCAAGCTAGTAAGAACCCTGAAAGATGATCAGGTTGATAGGTCAGAGGTGGAAGCGTGGTAACATGTGGAGCTGACTGATACTAATCGTTCGAGGACTTAACCAATTTTTAAAGGCAAACTCGTTTTACAAAACTTCTTCTGAAATTATCTAGTTTTGAGGGAATGATACCTCAATTTTATAGTCTGGCAGCAATGGCGAGAAGGTCACACCCGTTCCCATACCGAACACGGAAGTTAAGCTTCTCAGCGCCGATGGTAGTTGGGACTTTGTCCCTGTGAGAGTAGGACGTTGCCAGGCATAACCCCTTTGGGGTTTTTATTTTCCAAATTTTTAAGAATGGCCCCTTGGTCAAGTGGTTAAGACACCTCCCTTTCACGGAGGTAACACGGGTTCGAATCCCGTAGGGGTCACCAACGTTTTTTCGCGACAGCGAAAATAACGTTCCATCACCTTAGCGAAAATAACTACCCATTAATACGGAGGATTAGCTCAGCTGGGAGAGCATCTGCCTTACAAGCAGAGGGTCGGCGGTTCGAACCCGTCATCCTCCACCAAAGTTTTTTGCGATAGCAAAATAACCATAGTTATTTCATGAAAGTGAAAATATCTCCTATAAAATGCCGGGGTAGCTCAATTGGTAGAGCAACTGACTTGTAATCAGTAGGTTGGGGGTTCAAGTCCTCTCGCCGGCACCATGCTTCTTGCTTCGTTGATTTACATCAGCGGAAGCATGCGCGAAATCCCGAAGGGATTTTAAGCAAAAAAAACTAGTTAGTTTTCAATAAACTAATTGAACGAGCCATTAGCTCAGTTGGTAGAGCATCTGACTTTTAATCAGAGGGTCGAAGGTTCGAGTCCTTCATGGCTCACCAAGTTGTTTTTCTTAGAAAACAACCAAGTTATTTTTCATTAGAAGATAACCAAGATTTTTTGCGCTAGCAAAGAAATTTTCATACATGCGGGTGTGGCGGAATTGGCAGACGCACCAGACTTAGGATCTGGCGCCGCAAGGCGTGGGGGTTCGACTCCCTTCACCCGCATTTAGTTTCCAAATCTAATTTTCATTAAATTGCGCCCGTAGCTCAATTGGATAGAGTGTCTGACTACGGATCAGAAGGTTATGGGTTCGACTCCTTTCGGGCGCGCCATATTTTACGGGAAGTAGCTCAGCTTGGTAGAGCACTTGGTTTGGGACCAAGGGGTCGCAGGTTCGAATCCTGTCTTCCCGACCATTCATCTAAAGCAACAATATGGGGCCTTAGCTCAGCTGGGAGAGCGCCTGCTTTGCACGCAGGAGGTCAGCGGTTCGATCCCGCTAGGCTCCACTTATTCGGAGGAATACCCAAGTTCGGCTGAAGGGATCGGTCTTGAAAACCGACAGGCGGGTCATACCGCGCGGGGGTTCGAATCCCTCTTCCTCCTCCATATATTCTAAAAGTAAACACTTGAAAAACATTGGTCCGGTAGTTCAGTTGGTTAGAATGCCTGCCTGTCACGCAGGAGGTCGCGGGTTCGAGTCCCGTCCGGACCGCCATTTTTTTATATCAGTAGGTTACTCTACTGTTGATATAGATATGATTGTATGGCTCAGTAGCTCAGTCGGTAGAGCAAAGGACTGAAAATCCTTGTGTCGGCGGTTCGATTCCGTCCTGAGCCATCATTTTTTTTGAAAAATTAGTGCTCTTATCTATGGAGGGGTAGCGAAGTGGCTAAACGCGGCGGACTGTAAATCCGCTCCCTCGGGGTTCGGCGGTTCGAATCCGTCCCCCTCCACCATTGTTAACTAGTTCGGCAGCATAGCCAAGTGGTAAGGCAGAGGTCTGCAAAACCTTTATCCCCGGTTCAAATCCGGGTGTTGCCTCCAATTTTAATATGCGGGTGTAGTTTAGTGGTAAAACCTCAGCCTTCCAAGCTGATGTTGTGAGTTCGATTCTCATCACCCGCTCCATTATTATTCCGCAGTAGCTCAGTGGTAGAGCTATCGGCTGTTAACCGATCGGTCGTAGGTTCGAGTCCTACCTGCGGAGCCATTTTTTGTAGCTTGGGACAGTAAACCTGATTCTTTTTAAAATAATTGATTTACATAAATAAAACCACCTTTAAGAAAATAATCATTCTCTTAAAGGTGGTTTTTCTTTGTCTAAATAGATGTTTTCAGTACGGCTTCATTTACCTACTAGACACCTTAGGAAGGGTACGAACTTCTTTTATTTCCTCTATGTACCTCAACTTCACTTTTTAATCCTTTCACTAATGAAAAGCACATAACGACCATGATGAGCGCAAAAGGCAGGGCGGCTGCAATGGAAGCCGTTTGCAAAACGTTCAAACCGCCAGCTAAAAGCAAGACTGCAGCCAAAGCGGATTGAATGACACCCCAAGTCATTTTAATTTTATTGGAAGGATTTAATGTACCGCCTTCACTTAACATCCCCAACACAAAAGTGGCTGTATCGGCAACCGTTATATAATAAATAGCTACGACAGCAAACCCTAATATACTTAACACAGAGCTTAATGGAAGATAATCAAAGAAGGTAAAGATAGCCAATGATACATTTTCAGTAATATTTTCTGCCAGATCATGGTTACCTGTGTTTTGAACAAGCTCAAGCGCTGCGCCGCCAAATATGGACATCCAGAGACATGTTCCCAGGGTAGGAACAATCAGCACACCAATCACAAACTCCCTGATTGTTCTTCCTTTTGAAACCCTGGCAATAAACATACCGACAAATGGCGCCCAGGCAATCCACCATGCCCAATAAAAAAGTGTCCAGGAGGCAATCCATTCTCCTTCACCAAAGGGCTTTAGCCTTAAACTCATATGTATAAAGTCACTAATATAGAGCCCTGTCGTATTAAAAAAAACTTTTATAATCGTCATAGTAGGTCCAACAATTAAAATCATCAGCATAATCGCAAAGGATAGGATCATGGCCGCATTCGATAAGTATTGGATACCTTTCTCTAAGCCTGTATTGATAGAGATGATAAACAGGACGGTGGCGACAACAATCACAATCAGCTGAACGAATAACTCATTGGGAACCCCGAATATTTCATGCATTCCGGCTGTAACCTGCATGGCACCAAGACCTAAAGAAGTTGCAATACCAAAGACTGTTGCAAAGATAGATAGGATATCAATGGTTTTTCCAATCGGCCCGTAAATTCTATCCCCCAAGATTGGATGGAAGGCCGAACTTATAGCGGCCGGAAGCCTTTTGTTATATTGAAAAAAGGCAAGAGCAAGACCGATTACCGTATAAATGGCCCATGGATCAAAGCCCCAATGGAAAAACGTATATTTCATTGCCGTATTGGCAGCGTCGATTGTATAACCTTCCCCATAAGGAGGGGTTGTATAGTGGGTTACAGGTTCGGCCACACTCCAGTACACAATTCCGATTCCCATCCCAGCACCGAATAACATGGCAAGCCAGGATGCCGTGTTAAAATCTGGTCGGTCTGTTTTCTTGCCTAACCGAATATCGCCATATTTCGAGAACAATAAATAGATTGAAAAGATAACAAAGAATAGGGCAGCACCAAGATACACCCACCCCAGGTAATCAATCGAACCGTTATAGATAATATCGGTAACTTTGGTGAGATTATCGGTAAAGAAGACTCCCCAAACAATAAAAATGAGCGTAAGTAATAATGAAATAATAAACACACTATGTCCCTTATTATTTTTGCTGTCCATATAAACCTCCTTATTAAGCTCGGTGTTAGGTGAAATTCTTGAAGTATATCATTTATCAAGGAGGTTATATAGAAATTCCCACTTTTCTGTGTTCAGCAGCTCCTCCGGGGTGACCTCTATTCCGCCTCCAAGGTAAACAGTTTGTTCTTTGATTGCGATTACCATTGCTTCGAGCAGTGAGTCAGTGTCTTTCTTTTTATAGATGTCGCCTAAAGATGGCAGCAGTTCGCTGGAGGTCATCCCTAGGGTCCCAATGTCCGTCAGGCCCTCGTCCTCTGTATATTCCTTGTCTTTATAATCGATAGGATTGCTGCCAGCAGCGCGGCCCGGTACCATTAATAAATACTCATTATGTTTGACACCATGAGAATTACTTGTGATAACCCCTTTGTTATCCGCTGTTTCAACCAAATCAATTTCATTTAATGAGTAGGTATCAAGGGAATCAGGCATTGGATTGTTTATTAAAATATAATCTCCTGCTTCCGCATTTCGGTCCTTTCTGAGCGTATATGCCTTATGATTAAAAATAAAACTGTCAAGTTCCTTTGGTGTGTATTTTTCCACGCTGACAGCATTAGTGATATGCTGCGATAGATCCCTTAGCTTAATCAAATGTATGGAGAGCTTATACATCGGTTTTACTCCATAAACCTTATGTAACTCATTGTTGAAATAAACAAATTGTCCTTTTCTTACTTGATACAGTTTCACAGATTAATCTCCTTTCAACAACTATGTATTCGTAAGGTGCACTATCACTCGAAGAAATTCAATTATCTTTAGGTTGTCTTAATATGGAAAATACTATTCTGTTTAAATGAGGAGGGGAAGAGAAGAAGAAAATAGCATGAACCAGACTGAATGCAGGTCTCATTGAATGAAAGGGAAGGTGGAAAAAGAAAAAAAGCCGCTGTACTATCGGTTAAGATAGTGCAGCGACTTTCTTTCATAATAAAATTTCAGGTATTGTGTGATAAGAGATTAATTCCGAATAAGATAATCGAATGCACCTAAGGCTTCAGTTGCTAGGTTGAGATGCTTTTTCTTTATATTTTCAACACATGAGCAGATAATTTTTGATTAAACACATTCGATAAGTAGTCCTCTACTGTTAAGTACAGGAATCCATTGCCTTCAAGTTTTGGCGAGTTTCCTAGCGGAACTGTTCTCTTTATTAATTGTCCATAAAGTTCAGGCTCTGTCAGAATTCGCTCGAATTTTTTTGTGACAATATCCTTTATGAGCGCAAGTGCACCGGATACATGCGGAGTTGCCATCGAAGTTCCAGATAGTTTTGCATACGTGCCGTTTAAATAGGTTGAAAGGATTTCTTCACCAGGCGCTACCAAGTCGACTTCATTATTCGAATTAGAAAACTCGGAAGAACGGCGCTCCAAATCAATGGCTCCGACGCTGATGACTTCATTGTAGGAGGCAGGATAGGAAAATTCATCTGAAGAATCCTGTCCATCCCCTTCATTTCCAGCAGCGCAAACGACTAGAATTTGATGAGCGATTGCGTTTTGAATCGCTTGATGCAGCTCAGGTACATCAAGAGAACCACCGAGGCTCATAGAGATAATATCCGCCTTCTGTTCAACTGCATAGTTGATACCATTGATGATCCATTCGTACTGTCCTGATCCATTTTTATCGAGTACTTTTAAAATAAGTAAATTTGCTTCAGGTGCCACGCCAATGACTCCGTTATTGTTTTGGACAGCAGCAATGGTACCCGCCACATGTGTTCCATGACCATTATAGTCAGTGTAAACATTAGGATTTCCATTATCATCATCTGTGAAATTCCGTCCGCCGATAATCCGTTCACTCAAGTCAGCATGGGTGACATCGCAGCCTGTGTCTAATATTGCAACTGTGATTCCCTTACCTTTCGATTTCTCCCAGATTTTTGGAGCCTCAATCATCTCAATACCTTTTGGCACCTCAGACACCACTTCGACCACTTCATTCACTTGATACGGAATTAAACGTAATCTTTGTTCCATTCGTATCCCTCCTGACAGAATTGGTTTTCTGTGTATTCTAGGGAGTTATCAATAGTTTAACAATTCAGAATTTATTAAAACAGTTACTATAGTTGTGTTTTTATCGAACTAACATTCTGGTTTTGCCTGACTCAGAATGGTTATCACTGTAATAAAACGGCTATCAAGTTTATATTCGGTAAGCTTTTTTGTATTTTTAACAAATGGCAGTAACATTACATTCTACTATGTAACAGTCTTAATAGAATTTGTATAAATGTTACCTATTCTTTTCATGAAATCCCAGAGCACTATGTTAAGATTATGCAAAGCCAATTTTTCAAATATAAATTGGTGGAACAAGAGCTATTTCTTGTGAATGGCTGCATGTATTTAAGGAGGTAATTTTATGAAACATAAATTACAGGCACTGTTACTTGCGATAATGATGCTATTAGCAGTTCCATCTATAAGTTTTGCAGATTCAGTAGAAGGAGATACGATTGTTTCATTAGGGGAAAACCTAACGGAACAGCAAAAAAATGATATGTTAGTAGAGTTAGCGGTACCGGAAAATGCACAGATGATTACGGTATCCAATCAAGAAGAGCATGATTATTTAGGGGAGTTTATTCCTAAGGCACAAATTGGATCACGTGCGATTTCATCCGCGGCCATAACCATGGGTACGAAGGATTCCGGGTTAGATGTGCAAACGAACAATATTACATGGGTTACAGAAGAAATGTATATCAATGCCTTGACTACGGCCGGTGTAAAGGATGCAGCCATAAGGATTTCCGCTCCGTTTGAAGTTTCCGGTACTGCTGCTTTGACAGGAATTATGAAAGCTTATGAAGCAACAACGAATAAAGAAATTCCGGAAGAAATCAAAAAAGCAGCAAATGAGGAAATGGTGAAAACCGCACAGCTCGGTGACTCGATTGGAGCCGATAATGCAGCTGCTCTAATGGGGAAAGTCAAAGAAGAAATCGCCAAGAATGAACCGAAAACAGAAGCTGACCTACGCGCACTTATTGAACAAGTTGCAGCGGAGCTTGGAATTACGTTAACAGATGCAGAGTTAGATAGATTAGTAGAATTCTTCAACAATCTGAAGGCGATGGATATCGACTGGAACCAGGTAAAAGAGCAAATAAGTGAAATCTCTGCATTTTTACAATCAGAAGAGGGGCAGTCATTTTTACAGAGGCTGCAAGATTTCTTAAATAGCTCAATTGATGAAATTCGTGCGCTCTTTGCTAAATGACAATAAATCCTTATTTGAGTATCTAGCGAAATTTTGATAAGCGGAGATTTTCTGCTTATATGCAGAATGGAGCTCATTTCGGGGGATATAAGGGGAGAATTTCCGGCTATACAAAAAAAGACTCTACTTTTTCATGTTTTTGAAGCCATTAAGGGGATTCTCTCCGTTTATTTAAACTATTTTTATTACTTTTTAAAAATTAAGCGGAATTTTTCCGTGTATTACGAAAAAAGGACTCGTCAAGTTGACGAGTCCTTTAACATATTAATTCCGAATAAGATAATCGAATGCACCTAAGGCTGCTGTTGCACCAGATCCCATAGAGATAATGATTTGCTTATAAGCACTATCTGTACAGTCACCTGCAGCAAATACGCCAGGGATGCTTGTTGCGCCATGCTTGTCGACAACAATTTCTCCCATGCGGGTACGTTCCATACCTTCGCCTAACCAGTCTGTGTTTGGAACAAGACCGATTTGAACGAAAATACCTTCTAATTCAATATGCTTAACTTCTTCCGTTTCACGATCCATGTAAGAAATACCATTTACCTTGTCAGTACCGGTGATTTCTTTTGTTTGAGCATTCAGTATTACAGTCACATTTGGCAGGCTGTAAAGACGTTCCTGCAGCACTGCATCAGCCTTCAATTCAGCTGCAAACTCAAGAACCGTTACATGCTTGACGATCCCTGCAAGGTCGATGGCCGCTTCAATACCAGAATTTCCGCCGCCAATAACAGCAACTCGTTTTCCAGCAAATAATGGACCATCACAGTGTGGGCAATAAGCTACACCTTTGTTCTTGAACTCAGCTTCACCTGGGACGCCAACGTTACGCCAGCGTGCACCCGTTGAAAGGATAACGGTTTTACTTTTTAAAATAGCGCCATTTTCAAGCTCAACTTCTACAAATTTATTTCTTTGCAGAGATTTCGCACGTTGAAGATTCATGACATCAATTTCATATTCTTTAACATGTTCTTCAAGGCTTGCCGCCACTTTAGGACCTTCTGTGTATTTCGTACCGATAAAGTTCTCAATACCCATGGTATCCATTACCTGACCGCCAAAGCGTTCAGCAACGATACCTGTACGAATACCTTTACGAGCTGCATAGATTGCTGCACTTGCACCAGCCGGGCCACCGCCGACAACCAGCACATCAAATGGTTCCTTGTCAGAAAGCTCAGAAGCATCTGTACCAGAACCCATTTTCGCAAGGATTTCTTCTATACTCATACGGCCGCCGCCGAAGTTTTCCCCATTAAGGAAAACTGTCGGCACTGCCATGATGTCTTTCGCTTCAACCTCAGCTTTATACGCTGCACCGTCAATCATGGTATGAGAAATACCAGGGTTGAGAACGCTCATGATGTTCAAGGCTTGTACAACATCAGGGCAGTTGTGGCAGGTTAAGCTGATGTATGATTCAAAGCGGTATTCGCCTTTGATTGCTTTAATTTGGTCGATGACTTTCTGATCAACCTTTGGTGCTCTTCCGCTAACCTGCAAGAGAGCCAATACTAAGGAAGTGAATTCATGTCCTAGAGGAATACCAGCAAATGTTACACCAGTGTCTTCACCGATGCGATTCACACTAAAGCTTGGTGTTCTCTCTAGTTCCGTTTTCTCAACCTTAATGTTAGAAGACATGGTTGCCAATTCATCAATTAATAGCAGCATGTCGCGAGAGACGTCATCGGTTCCTGCGCTAACTTTAAGAAGGATATCACCTTCCATCAGTTGAAGATACTGGGATAACTGAGCTTTTATATCTGCATCTAGTAACATTTTATCTACTCCTTAAATTTTTCCAACTAGGTCAAGGCTTGGCTTAAGTGTTGCAGAACCTTCTTGCCATTTAGCCGGGCAAACTTCACCTGGATTGTTGCGAACATATTGTGCTGCTTTGATTTTGTTAACAAGAGTGCTAGCGTCACGGCCAATACCGTCAGCATTGATTTCCATAGCTGTAACAACACCGTCTGGGTCGATGATGAATGTTCCGCGTTGTGCAAGACCTTCTTCTTCGTCAAGTACATCAAAGATGCGGGAAATCTTTTGGTTAGGGTCACCAATCATAACGTATTCGATTTTGCCGATTGTTTCTGAGGTATCGTGCCATGCTTTATGTGTGAAATGTGTATCAGTAGAAACAGAATATACTTCTACACCAAGATCTTTAAGAGTTGCGTATTGATTTTGTAAGTCTTCTAATTCAGTAGGGCATACGAATGTGAAATCCGCTGGGTAGAAGCAAACAACACTCCATTTACCTTTAAAGTTTGCATCACTAACAGTGATAAAATCTCCGTTAAAATAAGCATTTGCACTGAATTCTGATACTTGTTTTCCAATTAATGACATAATCTATTTCCTCCTAAAATTTGTTAGGGAAATTGAACTGCATTTTTCCCTGGTTGTGAGAATAGTTCACAACAAATAGTAATAACTAAATTAGAATAATTCTAATACAATGTTTATTATCATATAAAAACCATGGTCTTGTCAACTAGAAAGATTACTTTTTTACGCTATTTCGACTAAAATTTTCTAGGTTGTCCAAATTCAGCAAGAAATCCCCGCCTAAATCAACCATATAGGCAGGGATTTTTTGATACATATAAATATGCAACATGCTTAATTTGTCTATTTTTCCGCATTTTCATCCAAAATATCTTCATCAAAGGCAATAAGATTGTGAACCCCTAATGAAAAAGTACCTTTATGCTAAAATTACATACATACATAGATTGAGGGATAGATCTGAATAGCAGAGGGGTAAATCCAAATGATGGTCACTGAAATAAAGATAGAAGAAGGAACAATCCATGATTTAAAGTATGTTTATCAGCAATTTACAGCTGACTTTGCAAGCGATGAATTGAAAAGTTTTGAGCATCTTAAGCTGCTTATGACGAAAAAGAGATACAAGCTACTATTAGCAAAAGACCCTATGATTGATGAAATCGTTGGATACGCCTTTATCTACGAGTTTAATCATTTGCAAGCGATTTGGATTGATTATATAGCAATTGACAATCAACTTCGTGGTTCTGGATACGGATCTCTTCTATTTAAGAAGCTTGCCAACTGGAAACAAAATGGGTTTATCGGATTGTTTATTGAGGTTGAGATTCCAGAGAATGATGAAGGGGTTACTAGAGAAAATCAACTAAGAAGAATTCGTTTTTACGAAAGGTTAGGCGCAAAAAGGTTGCCTTTTCCTTATCAATTGCCGACCATCCATGGCGGACTTCCCATGTACCTTTATTTCAGTCCAAGCCCCCATGTTGAAAAACTGCCTAAGGAACAAATCAAAGAAGCAATCTCCGAAGTTTTTACATTTATCCACTCAGATGTTAAACAGAAGGACGATATCTTGATGGAATTTTACACATCAATCGAAGATGGATTTTGATAGTTCGATAGGCTAGGAAACCATACGCTAGTTGACAAAAGTCAGAAATCTTTTTGCTTTTCTGGGCCATTTTAATTTTAAATAAATGATTCAATGTTCTGTCTCCACTTAACATTTATGACTAATGTTTTTCTGGTAGGTGTATTCTAAAAAATAACAGGGACTTCTTACACCATAGGAGGAAAATCATGGAGACTAGTTATAAAGGTACAAATAAAATGATTACAGGAATTGTGTTTGGGGTTATCACCTTTTGGCTTTTTGCGCAGGCAATGGTCAATGTGGTCCCGGCCGTTCAAAAAGATTTGGGGATTTCCTCCGGAACGCTGAATATAGCCATTAGCTTAACTGCTTTATTTTCGGGGATGTTTATCGTAGCTGCAGGAGGGCTCGCAGATAAAATTGGTCGTAAAAAAATTACCTATCTCGGGTTAATTTTAAGCGTGGTTGGTTCCCTTTGCCTAGTACTAGCGCAAGGAGCGACATTGTTAATTATCGGACGTATCATTCAAGGGCTTTCTGCAGCTTGTATTATGCCAGCAACGATTGCCTTAATGAAAGCTTACTTTGAGGGAAAAGACAGACAACGTGCCCTTAGTTTCTGGTCGATTGGATCCTGGGGTGGTTCTGGGGTATGTTCGTTTGCTGGTGGTGCGATTGCAACGTATATGGGCTGGAGATGGATTTTTATCTTCTCGATTGTGTTTGCCCTTCTCGCCATGTGGCTGATTAAAGATACACCTGAAAGCAAAGCGGAAGGAACCGGTGCGTTTAGATTCGATTATAGTGGGTTAGCGATCTTTATCGTCACCATGATTGCATTAAACGTTTTTATTACTTTCGGCGGGGACTTAGGCTGGACAAGTCCAACATCCATTATCGCTGCCATTGTTACTATTATTGGAGCTTTTGTCTTCTTCAAAGTTGAAAAAAGGAAAGAGATTGCCCTGATTGATTTCTCTTTATTTAAAAATAAACCTTATGCTGGTGCCACATACTCAAACTTTTTATTAAATGCGGTAGCCGGAACACTCGTTGTTGCAAATACCTATGTTCAAGTCGGTCGAGGATTCACTGCCTTTCAGTCAGGGATGCTATCCATTGGATATTTAATAGCCGTCCTTGCCATGATTCGTGTTGGCGAGAAAATCCTGCAAAGAGTGGGTGCGAAATTACCAATGATTTGGGGCGCTATCATCACTACGGCTGGTGTAGCGATTATGGGTTTAACCTTCTTGCCTGATTTTGCGTATACCGTTGTTGTATTTATAGGGTTTGCCTTATTTGGTCTTGGACTTGGTATTTATGCAACACCGTCAACCGATACATCTGTATCCAATGCGCCATCCAACAAAGTGGGTGAAGCTGCAGGGGTTTATAAAATGGCAAGTTCACTTGGCGGTGCGTTCGGTGTTGCCATTTCCGCAACGATTTATAGTTCAGTTGCAGCGAATGGAAGTATAGCGACTGCAGCATCTATTGGAATCATTGTAAACGTGATTTTTGGGATACTTTCTATTCTTTCGATTATCATGATGGTCCCTAGTAGTGCAGGGAAACCATCAGAGGCTCCAACGAAGAAACCAAGACGCACACCAACTCCAACACCAACTGGAAATCACTAATTGAAGGAATTCTTTGCCATCAAAAGGGGAGACGAAAATAATGATAAGCGATTTAATGGGAATGTTAGAATCACGAAAAGAAGAGATTATTGAAATCCGCCGCCATTTACATGAAAATCCTGAAATCTCCTTTAAAGAGGAGAAAACGGCTCAGTTCATTGCGGATTTTTATAAAGGGAAAGATGTTGACATTCAAACCAATGTTGGGAATGGTTACGGCATTATCGTTACGATTAAAGGCGGAAAACCTGGAAAAACCATTGGTCTTCGTGCAGATTTTGATGCACTTCCAATTATTGAAGAAGCAGATGTGCCCTTTAAGTCAAAGAATGAAGGGGTCATGCATGCGTGCGGACATGACGGGCATACGGCTTATTTGTTAGTGTTGGCGGATTGCTTCATCCAATTAAAAGACGCCATCCCGGGTACCATTAAAATCATTCACCAACATGCAGAAGAAGTTCCGCCAGGCGGAGCAAAAAGTATTGTTGAGTCTGGCTTGATTGATGACTTAGATGCGGTTTATGGCATTCATTTGTTACCAATGGGACCTGCGGGGACAGTAGGTTATCATGCCGGGTATTCCTTCAATGGACGAGCATACATGAAATTGAAAGTGCAAGGAAGAGGCGGGCATGGTTCCTCTCCGCATCTAGCGAACGATGCCATTGTGGCTGCAGCACATTTTGTTACAGCTGCGCAAACCATTATCAGTCGGAGATTAAGTCCATTCGATGTGGGTGTGATAACAATCGGTTCTTTTGATGGAAAAGGGACATTCAACGTGATCAAGGACAGCGTAGAACTTGAAGGTGATATTCGCTATATGACGGTAGAAACAAAGGAAACAATTGAGAAAGAAGTGAAGCGGATTGTAAGAGGAATTGAAGAAGAATTTGGCGTAACCTGTGAGCTTACGTATACTCCCGATTATCCGCCATTATACAACGACCCTGAGCTTACGGCAATGGTTGCAGAAAGCTTAAGAGGCATGAATGATAAGGATATTAGAGAAGTGAAAGAATTTCCGGCGATGGCTCCATCGGAAGACTTTGCTTATTATGCTGAAAAATTTCCTGCCTGCTTCTTTTACATTGCTTGTACACCAAAAGGGGTAGAAAAGCCCTACTTCAATCATCACCCGAAATTTGATATTGATGAAGATGCACTCCTAGTCGC
The DNA here is from genome assembly GCF_023715415.1 of Neobacillus niacini. GTDB lineage: Bacteria > Bacillota > Bacilli > Bacillales > Cytobacillaceae > Neobacillus > Neobacillus niacini_C. The sequence goes on along the minus strand of NZ_JAMBOB010000004.1, from coordinate 511,970 downwards.
TGCGAAAGCGGTTGGTCAGGTAGTTTGCAGTTATTTTGAATTAAACTAAAGGTAAAAAGGATGGCGCAACCTTGCACCATCCTTTTTTAAATAACCGTAATCCTTTGTTTTTTCTATCATTACGACAAGTTTAATAATTTATAGCGGTTGAAAGAAGGTATATTTAGAATAATATTTTTTTGGTATATATTTAAATTTAAGGGACTTAATTCCTGAATTAACAGAAGAAAGGTAACCTATTTCTCTTCAAGTTTATTATATTTAAAGAATTTCCACTATTAAATCTATTTGGATTTATGTTATATTATAAAAGGAATTACTTATTACTAGGATTATAGTAATAACTTAAATAAGGGGAGTGAATAATATGAAAAAATTTGGCCTATTTACTTTGTTTTTGGTTCTTAGTCTATTTATCGCAGCATGTGGGACCGATAAAACAGCAAGTGAAAGTGGTAATAGTGAAAAAGTATATAAAGTTGGTGTAGATACAACGTATCCTCCTTTTGAATTTAAAGAGGGAGACGAGTATAAGGGTATCGATATAGAATTAATTAATGCGATTGCGAAAAGCCAAGGGTTTGAAATTGAACTTTCTCCAATGGATTTTGGCGGAATTATCCCAGCTATGCAAGCGAACCAGCTTGACGTGGCGATTGCCGGAATGAGTATTACAGAAGATAGAAAAAAGATTGTAGATTTCTCATCACCGTATTTTGACGCAGGATTAATCGTTGTTGTGAAAGATGATAATACAACAGTTAAATCCGTTGATGACCTTAAAGGGAAAAAGGTTGCTGTAAAAAAAGGTACATCAGGTGCGAAATATGCTGTAGACAATGCTTCAAAACTAGGTATTGAAGTTGTTCAATTTAACGATAGTCCAGCGATGTTCCAAGAAGTATCGAATGGAAATGCAGATGCTCTAATTGAAGATTACCCAGTTATCACTTATGCGATTGCCCAGAAGGATCTTGGATTAAAAACAGTGGGAGATCGTTTAAATGGAGATCAATACGGAATTGCTGTATTGAAAGGAAAAAATGAGGATTTATTAGAGAAAATTAATAATGGACTTGCTGAGCTTAAAAAAGATGGAACGTATGATAAAATTTTAAAAACGTATCTTGGTGAATAAAATAATAGGCTAAGGCGTGCTTAAAGCGAGCGCGTCTTCTTTTTGAAAGGGGATGAAAAAGGTGGATATTATTGTTTCTGCTTTGCCTATGTTAGTAAAAGGGCTTCAAGTAACACTCTATATCTTTTTAATAGCTATATTACTAGGTTTTTTAATAGGTTTAGTCATTGCCTTGCTGCGACTTGCACCTCTTAAAATCTTAAAATGGATCGCAAAGGCTTATGTAGACGCCATTCGAGGAACACCATTTATTGTGCAATTGTTCTTTATCTATTTTGGGCTAAATTCGTTGCAAGTGATTTCCTTAGACAATACCACGGCTGGAATCATTACAGTTGCAATTAATGCAGGTGCGTATTTTGCTGAAATCATTAGGGCGGGTATTCAATCGATTGATAAGGGACAAACGGAAGCGGCAAGATCGATTGGCTTTACTGGGGCACAAACAATGCGCTATATCATTCTACCGCAGGCTTTTAGAAGAATGCTCCCAACCATTACGAATCAATCCATCATCAGTTTAAAAGATACTTCGCTCTTATCCGTCATTGGTATTGCCGATTTAACCCAGCAAGGACAGATTCAAGCATCAGCAACATTTGAAGCGTTTAAGATTTGGCTGGCTGTCGGTATCATTTATTTCATTATCATTTATTTGTTAACACTTCTTGCTAATTTCGTGGAGAGGAGGTTTCAACTTCGATGAGTATGATTACGGTAAAAAACTTAAGAAAATCATTTGGTAGCCTAGAGGTTTTGAAAGATATTAATGCAGAAGTGAAGGAAAAAGAGGTTATTTGTGTTATCGGTCCTTCAGGTTCAGGAAAGAGTACATTCCTGCGGTGCTTAAATCGCTTGGAAGAGATATCCGGCGGTCAGGTAGTCATTAATGGACATGACATTACGGACAAAAAAGTTGATCTTAACAAAGTTAGACAAGAGGTTGGAATGGTATTTCAACAATTTAATCTATTCCCTCATAAAACTGTTTTAGAAAACATCACGTTGGGACCTATTAAGATTCATTCTACAGAGAAAACAGATGCGGAAAAACTAGCGCTTGATTTACTAGATAAAGTTGGACTAAGAGAAAAAGCAAATAGTTATCCGGGAGAACTCTCAGGTGGACAAAAACAAAGGGTTGCAATTGCAAGGGCTCTTGCTATGAATCCGAAGATTATGCTTTTTGACGAGCCGACTTCTGCACTTGATCCTGAAATGGTCGGTGATGTTTTAGAGGTCATGAAACAGCTTGCGATAGAGGGGATGACAATGGTCGTTGTTACCCATGAAATGGGCTTTGCAAGGGAAGTTGGGGACCGTGTTATTTTCATGGACGGCGGTTATATTGTGGAAGAAAATGAACCGAATGCGTTATTCGGCAACCCTCAGCATGAACGGACCAAGGCATTTTTAAGCAAGGTGCTTTAGGTGCCTGTCACCATCTGTTGTAATAAAAAGGATTGGGTTTCTCGCACATACAGTGCAAGTGACCCAATCCTTTTTTATATTACTTCAGTGATCCTTTTATCGTTTCAATGATTTCCTTATATTCTTCATCTGTTAAGTAGGTTTTTCCAGGGTTCATTTCAAAAGTGGAACCCCAATCTGCTTTCCCTTCGTATTTTGGCACAATATGCATATGTAGGTGGTGCATCTTATCTCCATAGGCACCGTAGTTAATTTTGCCAGGTTGGAAAGCCTTGTCCACAGCTGCAGCAACCTTTTTCACATCGTTCATATAAGCCGCTAACTCCTGACTGTCCAGTTCAAATAGTTCTTTTACATGATCCTTATATACGACATTACAACGGCCGGTATACGTTTGTTCTTTAAATAGAAAAACAGTAGAAACCTCCAGCTCGCAAATTTCAATCATAATGTCGTCACGTCTATTATCCTTCATACAATACATACATTCTTTATTTAACTCCATCATATTCATCCTCATCTGTTTATTGATTTTTAAACTATCTTTTATTCTACCCCTGATTAGATTAAAAGTATTTGTCTCAAAGTGTCGACTTTAGAGTCATCATGCAGATAAATTGATCGCATCGTAGTTTTCAAAAAACTGGATAAGGGAGATAAATATATAGTCCTCCTAATCTTTAAAATAGTCCGAAAATTTTTATTTACAAATAGATTCTTATAACTTATTATAGCTGTATACAGTATACTGGTAGAGGGTGAGGGTTGAAATCTTTGAAGAAAATTATTCAAAACGTTTCATTGGCTGATCAAGCCTATAATTTATTAAAGAAAGCAATTATCTCGGCTGAACTTGCACCAGAGGAAGAATTGCCCGAAGAAAAACTAGCCAGTGATCTCGGCATTAGCCGTACTCCACTACGAGAAGCACTTAGACGGTTAGCCATGGAGGGTCTTATTGTACTGCAAAAAGGACGCCCAGCGATCGTTGCCACCTTCACGAAAGAAGATTCACTGGAGTACATGGAACTTCGACGGGTATTGGAAATTTACAATATTGAAAAAATCACTTCAGCTTTGGATGAGGACCTACTTAACGAGCTGAGGGGAAATTTGGCGCTTCAATTGGAAGCGGTTACCAAAAATAATTTCCATGATTTCATTGAATTGGACCGGGAATTTCATTTGATCCTTGCATCGAGAAACCGAAACTCAAAGTTTACCGAATTGATTCATCACATGAATACGGGAATCAATCGTGCATTCCTCGTTTTATCGAACACACTGCAGATGAGCGCATACGAAGCTTACGAAGAACATTTAAAAATAATTGAAGCCCTTGCAGCGAAAAATGTTTCGCAAGCAAAGGTTAACATGCTTGAACATATGCAAAACGTAGAAAATCGATTTTTAAGCTATTTCCAAAAGGAGGAAAACAAATGAAAAAATTGCTCGTATTTTTACTCGTTAGTATTCTAGTCATTACAGGCTGCGGGAGACCAAAGGATAGTGCCAAAACAGCAGGTGAAAACGGGGGTAAGGAAGTACATACCATCCGTATCGCTTACTTAGTGTCAGAGGAACAATCCTCACACCTTGCAGCAATAACGTATAAAGAAAAACTGGAAAAAGAATCAGACGGCCGTTTAAAGGTAGAATTGTATCCAAATGGACAACTTTATCCCTCAGACCGTGAAGCCATTGAAGCTGTACAGCTTGGTAATATTGAAATGACAATTCCAGCTCTAGCTCCGCTTGCTTCATTCAACAAGAAATTCTTAGTGTTCGACTTACCATTCCTTTTCAATAACCACGAAGCTGCGTACAAAGCACTTGATGGAGAACTTGGACAAGAATTACTAAAAGAGTTAGAGCAGAATGACTTAAAAGGTCTAGTTTTTGCTGAAAATGGATTCCGTAACATGTCAAATAATACAGGAGCGATTGAAAAACCAGAAGATTTACAAGGTCTGAAATTCCGAACATTAGAAAATCCAGTTCATACAGATACCTTCAAATCCTTTGGAGCGAATGCATCACCATTTGCCTTTGGTGAATTATATACGGCATTGCAGCAAAAAACATATGATGCAATGGAAGCACCAATCTCTCTTTACTACACGAATAAGTTTTACGAAGTGCAAGACTACCTAACCATGACCGGTCACGTTTATGCAGCAACGATCCTTCTTATGAATAATGATTTTTATAATGGCCTTCCTAAAGATTTGCAGGAATTAGTCGTTAAAGCATCTGAGGAATACCGTACTGAACAGCGTGAACTTGCTCAAAAGCAGGATGTGGAATTTTTAGAAAAATTAAAAGAAACGGGCATGAAGGTAAATGAATTGACAGATGAACAGCGTGAACTATTCCGTGAAGCAGCAAAATCAGTTTATGACAAATATGTTCCTGAAATTGGCGAAGAATTAGTGAATAAAGCATTGGATGCAAATAAGTAAACAAAGGAGGAATCAAGATTCACTGTCTTGATTCCTTATTAATTAAGGGATGTGAGAATAAATGGTGAAAAAATTCGCCCGTTTCGAAGAAATCATATTAGTTTTAACTCTGGCACTTATGGTTTTGCTTATTTTTGGGCAGGTAATCGGACGTTATGTATTTCAAACAGCGCCGAGCTGGACAGAAGAATTGGCACGCTATATTCATATTTTCCAAGTGTGGGTTGGTGCAAGTTATGCGGTTAAGCTTCGTCAGCACATACGAGTAGAAGCGTTTATCACGCGTTTACATGGTACTCCCCGTAAAATATTTGAAGGTTTAGGTGTCCTCATTTGGTTTTTTATTTCATTATTTTTGGCTGTATTTGGTACAACTCTAGTAATGGCAAGTTTTCAACACGGACAGGTTACGCCTGCCCTGCAGATTCCCATTTGGATCCCTTATCTGGCCATTCCAATTGGAGGTGCTGGAATGGCAATCCGATTGATTCAGCAGTTAGTGGATATTTGGAGAGGAGACTTTGACAAGCCGGAAAGTGAGGAGATTATCGGATGACGGTCGCATTATTATTCGGAACATTATTCATTTGTTTATTGATTGGGGTACCGATAGCCATTTCATTAGGTGTATCCGCTCTCGTCGCCATTTACTTTGGATCAACGCTGCCACTAGATATCATTACTCAAAAAGCGTTCACATCACTCGACTCCTTCCCGCTATTGGCTATTCCCTTTTTCATGCTCGCAGGAATCCTAATGGGAAAAGGAGGAGTCTCCAAACGACTGCTTGATTTAGCGACTGCGATGGTGGGCTGGATGACCGGCGGATTATCGATGGTTACTATCGTTGCTTGTATGTTCTTTGCAGCAATTTCAGGCTCGGGTCCTGCAACTGTGGCAGCTATCGGCGGGTTCATGATTCCAGCGATGGTTGCCAAAAAATATGATGGAGGATTTGCTGCAGCTGTATCTGCATCTGCAGGGTCCATTGGTGTTATTATTCCACCAAGTATCCCATTTGTTTTATATGGAGTTATCGGAAGCGTATCAGTTGGAAGTTTATTTCTAGCTGGAATTATTCCAGGATTACTTATAGGAGCAGGATTAATGATCACTTCCTATATCCTTTCGAAAAAAAATGGGTACAAACCCGAACAAGTAAAGAAATTCAATTTTAAAGGTGTATGGAAGGCAACAAGTGATGCAAAATGGGCGCTGTTAATCCCTGTCATTATATTAGGTGGTATTTACGGCGGAATTTTCTCGCCAACAGAAGCCGCCGTTGTTGCTGTTGTATACGCCTTAATTATTGGGAAGTTTGTCTATAAAGAATTAACTTGGCAGAGCATCTTTGAGAGCTTCCGTGAAGCGGTCATCATCAATGCTACGACAATGATCATTATCGGATTATCCGTATCATTCGCTTATTTTATGACGCTCGAACAGATTCCAAATGACATTTCAGGTTTCCTTACTGAACTTTCTTCGAGCCCAGTTATTATTTTAATCGCGATTAATATTTTACTATTAATAGTTGGAATGTTTATTGACACAATCTCGGCCTTAGTTGTATTAACGCCGATTTTGCTGCCAATTGTGACTGCGGTTGGTGTTGATCCTATTCATTTTGGAGTCATTCTTGTTGCAAACCTTGCGATTGGTTTTATTACGCCGCCGCTTGGTGTCAATCTATTCGTTGCTTCAAGCGTCGGAAAAGTAAAGTTCGAACGTATTGTCCGAGCAATTATACCATTCATGATTTCTATGATTATCTGTTTGATTGTCATTACGTATGTACCTGAACTATCACTATGGCTTCCAGGTTTATTTGAATAAGCTAACTTTTAAGCCATTTTAACCAAATAGGGGTCCAAAACATGTTAGATACTGTTGGATCCCTTAACAATATCTACTAGATGATTTCATTAGGAAAGGTGAAAAGTATGCCATTATCTATCAATCAAAAAGCAAAGAGATTGGAAGTCCCTGGAATCAGACAATTCTCCAATCAATTGATTCATTTTCCGGATGCAATCAATTTAACCATCGGCCAGCCAGATTTTCCAACACCTGATGCTGTAAAAAAGGCAGGGATTCGTGCTATTGAAAACAACCAAACCGGCTATTCTCATAATGCCGGCCTGCTGGAGTTAAGACAGGCTGCAGCTTCATTCTTCAAGGATACCTACGGTTTTTCATATGATCCTGAAACTGAAGTTATCATTACCAATGGAGCAAGTGAAGGAATTGATTCTGTTTTTCGAACCATACTCGAAGAGGACGACGAAGTTATCATTCCTGCTCCAATTTATTCGGGTTATGAACCTATTATCGAACTGTGCGGGGCAAAAGTAGTTTACTTTAATACAGCGGATACAGGATTCCTTCCATCGCCGGAACGGCTGTTAGCGATGGTTACACCAAAAACAAAAGCAATTCTATTGAATTATCCATCTAATCCAACTGGCGTTACAATTGATTCTGAATTGATGGACCAACTTGTTTCTGTACTAGAAAATCTGGATATATATATCGTCTCTGATGAAATTTACAGTGAAAACACCTTCACAGGTGAACACCGCTCCTTCGCATCTTATCCACAGCTGCGGGATCGACTTTTTCTCATCCATGGATTATCAAAATCTCATTCCATGACGGGCTGGAGAATTGGATTCACATTTGGACCGGAAAGACTTATGCAGCATGTTGTGAAGGTACACTTATATAACTCAATTTGTGCGACATTGCCGAGTCAGTATGCTGGTATTGAGGCACTGACTTCCTGTCGGAATGTTCCTTCAGAAATGAATGTTGAATATATCCAACGACGAGATTTTGTCTACGAACGTCTCACAACTATGGGACTTGATGTGGTAAAACCAAATGGTGCGTTCTATATTTTTCCGGCTATTAAACAGTTTGGGATGCCGTCATTTGAATTCGCAACAAGGCTATTGCACGAAGGTGGAGTCGCTGTTGTTCCTGGAAGTACGTTCACAGAACATGGGGAAGGCTACATACGCATCTCCTACGCTTATGCTATGCCAATGCTGGAAGAGGGTATGAAACGGCTTCAGCGATTTATTGAGACATTAGACAAGCAGTCAGTAGTATCGGGTTCTAGCTCTGAAATTATTAATAATTAAAAATGCCTGCACTTCCAAAAATTTTTTAATATAAAGGAGTTTTTGAAATGAGTCATGTAAAATGGGGCACACCAGAATCATTGTGCGCATTACTTTGCGAGCTCGTAAGCTGGCAGAGCAGAACTCTTACTGAAGGCGAGTGTGAATTCGCTCATAAGGTAAAAGCAAAGTTTATGGACTTAGACTACTTCAAAAAGAACCCATCTTACTTAGAGCTTAATGATGCTGGATTAGGGCGTAATGTCGTCACTGCTATATATAAAAATCCAGAAGTGACGGAAACAATTGTCCTCATCAGTCATTTCGATACTGTTCATACAGAGGAATACGGTGATCTCGAACCATTTGCATTCCAGCCAAAGGAATTGACTCAAAAATTGAGGCAGCGTTTAGATGAGCTTCCAGAGGATGCACGTATCGATCTTGAATCTGGCCGCTATTTATTTGGCCGCGGGACGATGGATATGAAAATGGGCCTTGCCCTTCATATGGCTTTAATTGAAAAAGCCAGTATCGAAAAGTGGCCAATCAATTTATTGCTCGTCACAGTACCAGATGAAGAGGTAAATTCAGCTGGTATGCGTGCTGCGGTCCCAGAATTAGTTCGGTTGCGAGACCAGCACCAATTAACATACAAATTATTCCTTAATAGTGAACCGTCTTTTTCACAGGAGCCAGGAGATCCAAATTATTATATTTATTCTGGAACGATTGGGAAAATCATGCCGGCAGTATTATTCTACGGTAAGGAAACACATGTTGGGGAGCCAATGAGCGGAATGACAGCTAACTTTATGGCATCCTTTTTGACACAACATATGGAATGGAATCCGTTATTCCGTGAGTCTGACCTCGGTGAAAAGACGCCATTACCTGTTTCACTTCACCAAAAGGATTTAAAAATGGAGTATTCAACCCAAACTCCCTATCGCGCCGCAGCTCTTTACAACGTCTTCCTTATGAAGCGCGGTGCAGAAGAGGTAATGCACATTTTTACTAAAGTGGCAGAAGATGCGGCAAAAGCCTGTAATAAGGCTTATTCGGAAATTTGTAAGCGTGAAGGCGTTAATCCAGTAGGTAAGGTTACCGTTTTAAGCTATGAAGAGCTGCTTGTGCATGCTGAAAAAAAATTAGGTGCAGATGCCATTGCAAGGATTAAGGCCAATGCCTTAAACAACACAAAATGGGATGATCGGGAAAAATCTATCCGCATTGTTGACTCACTTATGATCCAGTGTCAAGAACTTGGGCCTGTAATGGTTCTATTGTTTGCACCGCCATACTACCCGGCTGTTAATACATCAAAGGATCCACTTGTCATCGATTCAATTGATTTAATCAAGAAAATTGGCAGGGAACAGTTTAATTTAGAGGTAAATCAAATACATTACTTTAATGGAATCTGTGACCTTAGCTATGTTTCTTATGATGACAAAGGTGAAGGATGGACTATATTTGAACGTAATACGCCGGTTTGGGGTGATACCTACAGCATTCCTTTTGCCGAAATGCAGGAGCTGCAAGGGCCTGTATTAAATGTTGGTCCCTTCGGAAAAGATGCACACAAACGTACAGAGCGACTCCATATAGAAAGCGCTTTTGTGCAGCTTCCTGTTATGTTAGAGACATTAGTCAGGAGCATGTTCCCAATTAAACCAACAGCCTGTAAGTGCCCGGATTTAGTCGAAAGTTAAGAAAAAAATGGTAAGTGTACTGCAGGTGTGAAATCGGTTTTTTGTCGATTTCTCTGGATGAACATGCAAAACTTCCAAGCAGCAGTTCAGAATCGATTACAGAAAGGCTTCAGGAAAGTTATACGAAAGGGCTATACTAGCGGTTGGGCGTATAGAATCAGTAAAGACGATTCAGTTTCGAATCGTCTTTTTATGGTATTAATATTTAGGGATTACTTCCGCTGAGCAGACAAGAATACCTTTTGTGCTGCAGTTACCCCTGCTCCTGGTTCAAGGGAATAGGAGAAATCTTGTAAACCAGCCTCTATTAGAGAAACGGCCTGAAGAATATCACTTGGGAAGCAGTAGCCCATATGCCCAAATCTGAAAATCTTCCCTTGCAGATGGCCAAGACCGCCGGCAAAATCTAGATGGTATTTCTCCTTTAAATGACCAAGAAATGGAGATAATTCAATACCTTCCGGAGCACAAATTGCTGTAATGGTTGGTGATGCATACTCATCAGATGTCAACAAATCAATAGAAAGAGCCTTCATCGACTCACGGACCATATTCTTCATTAATTCATGTCTAGCTACAGTTTGTGCAAATCCGCCATCTTCCTCAATCAAATCACATACTGCGGAAAGTCCAAAAATCAATGAAATGGAAGGGGTGTTAGGTGTCATTCCTTTTGAAGCCCACTCACGATAGCTTACTAAATCTAAATAATAGGAAGGTGTATTCTTTTCCTCTATCACTTTCCACGCTCTATCGCTGACGCTTAAAAGTGCCAGTCCAGGAGGGAGCATCATCGCCTTTTGTGATCCGGTTACTAATATATCGATTCCCCATTGATCCATTTCAGCAGGAGCTCCGCCAAGGCAGCTAACTCCATCGACAATAAATAATGCATCCGTATGTGAACGAACCACTTTTGCTAATTTTTCAATTGGGTTAAGGATTCCGGTCGAAGTCTCATTATAGGTGGCAAACACTGCCTTTATATTGGACAAAGGTTTTAAAAACTGAATCAAATCTTCTTCCGTACAGGCATCGCCCCAGTTTTTTTCAAGTTTATGTACCTTGAAACCATTTTTCTCACAAATCGAGACAAAATAATTGCCAAAGGCGCCAACGGTGATGACCACCACCTCATCTCCAGGGGAAACCGTATTTACAACGGCTGCTTCTAATGCTGCCGTTCCGCCTGATGGCAGAAGTAGAAGATCTTGCTTGGTTCCGAAAATAGGTTTCACACGATTTGTTGTTTCTTGGTATAAGCGTACAAACTCCTCCGTGCGGTGACTAATCATGTCCTGGTTCATCGCCAGTTGAACTTTTTTAGGAATTGGCGTTGGTCCCGGGTGTCGTAAAATATTTGGATACATCTATTTCCCTCCTTATTTTTCATGACAACTCTTACTCTATGATAATACAGATTGGTAGGTAGTAACAACATTGGATATAAAAGACAAAAGCTTGAGGACTTCCCCAAGCTTTATTTAGAAAGCACCAGAGCCACCGCCTCCTCCACCTGTTCCGCCGCCACCTCCTGAGCTGGAGCTACCATCACCACCCGAGCTGTTTGTAGACTGATAGGCGGACCGGAAACTTGAAGAAGTGTCTGGACCGATATAAATAATCGAGTAGAAGAGTGCAGTATCACCGTCATTATAGCTGGATGGGGTGAGTGCTTCTATTAGCTCATCGTTTTTCCGATACACCTCTTTGCTGCTGATTCCAAGTCCGTAAATATAAGCACGCATGCGCTCGTCATCCGTCCACTTTTCCCATTCTGCTTGTGGTGTTTCCTTAAAGCGAAACTTAAACTGCTTCCATTGGTAAGCAATTTTGGCACCTTCCCAAGTCTTTGGCCTATAAAGACAAGCGTAAAGGATGACTGTAATAAATAGGAGAAGTGCCACGAGAAAGGAGCCTAGGAGATCATAAATTGGGAAAAAAAACAGAAACGGAAGCAACAGCGCACTTGAAAAACCAATCAGCAAACGATAGGTTGTTTTATTCTCATAAAGGGAATAACTATCCACTTCTTGTTTGATCGCATCTCTCCATTGTGATTGAAATAATTGGAATGCAGTATGATTTTTCTTATTTTTAGTAAAAGAAGTAAGGTCGTCGAAGCTAAATGTATGCTGGCTGCCTATTTTATCAAAGAGCCCTTCCATCAATACATTCTCATGCTTTAACGGACTTTTCGGCCTTACCCTTTGAAACGTATCATCAGCTAATTTAGTCACATACCCCTGGCGCACCAAATCTAGTAAAGCAGCAGCCATCGCTTGCGGTTGAAGATAGTGATTGTTTGTAAAGAAAATCGTTGCTGGCATACTCATGATTAACTTTGGTACGGAATGAAAATTCACGCCTTCCCGCATTAAATCATTTCGCCTTGAACGGGCCGACATCCAATCCCGAAATAGTAACAGCAGGAAAATAAGTGTAAAAGCTGGAAGGCCTATCATGCTAATCGTTGAAAGTGTTTCCCTTGTTTTGGCATCAGCAGCAGCCTGTTGTAGTAGTTCTTGCTCGGCCTTAAGAATGTCCTCTTTCATTGGTTTATCTGCCGTTGTTAGAGCATTTGGAAAAAGTTCTTTAGGATAGGCGACACGGATATCGGCATTTGTATTACTAGGAACATAGCCTAATTTATACGCAATGGACCCATCCTTTTGAATGCTTTCGGTGCCGAATGCCTCGTCATAACCAAAGGCAATTACATCCTCGGTTGGTGCAGGAGGATGAATGGTAATTAAGAGATTCTCATAGGAGGATTCATTTCTTTCATCAAAAAATGGCCAATAAAATTGAGCAATGTCTTGATATACGTCTACTCCGTTTTCAATGGTGTAATGGAGTGCAACCGTAATCGTTTCATCCACACCTTTACGATGAATTTTATATAGGTCTTCTTCTTTTTCAATTCGTAAATTCTTTCTATTTTCGGTTCCTGTAAATTGGCTGATGGAAGCTCCTTTTTTTGGAACCACTTCACGGGTAATCCCGTTAAATTCACCATCAAACTCATACGTATGTATTTCTTCTACCTTCACATTTCCATTATCCTGCAAAAAGGCATCAATCTTTACATTGGTAATCGAAAATTCTACTGCTAAACCTTGGCGGGGGAATAGGAAAAATAATAACAAAGCGAATAAAATAATGCTAGAAAGCCATTTTTTCAAATTAACCACCTTCTTTCATTTACTAATACGATTAAGTTTGGTTGAGGTTTCGCTGATTAGGATATTTCTGGATTCTATAATGTAATAAGCAAATCGACACCTTTTTTTCTAAGTTTTGTGTAGAATGATAGGGTTACATTGGATTGGTGCCACTTTTAATTAAACGTTTAATTAAAAAATTCCAGGTAGAAACCTGTTGAATTATGTCTAACTTTAACCTGAGGAAACCTAAGTGTTTTTTATGTTTATTTTTAGGACATAACATATAAGGTAATGAAGTTCATAAATTTTTAAAAGGGGTATTGTACCAAGAGAGATGTCTAACATTTTTATGAAGCAGGAAAGTACACGTCTTGTTTCTTACGTTTGTTTTACTTTCCACCTTTCCATATAATCATAGTAAAACAGTACTAAGGAGGGTGCGGCATGAAACGAGTGGCGGTTTATTGCGGTTCAAGTTTGGGTGCTTCAGAAGCTTATAAAATAGGAGCGATTCAATTAGGGAAAGAGCTAGCGAAACGGAATATTACCTTGGTTTACGGCGGTTCAAGTATCGGATTGATGGGTGCTGTCGCTGATACCGTGTTACGTGAAGGCGGACATGCGATTGGTGTAATACCAAAGATTCTGGAGCAACGTGAAATCTCCCATAAGGGGTTAACCGAATTAATCACCGTGGATACCATGCATGAACGAAAAGCAAAAATGGCAGAATTGGTTGATGGATTTGTGGTTTTGCCTGGCGGGACCGGAACGCTAGAGGAGTTTTTTGAAGTATTTACTTGGGGACAGATTGGGCTCCATAAAAAGCCGTGTGGGCTTCTTAATATCAATCATTATTACGACCCACTGATTCGATTGTTCGAGCATATGGTCGAACAAAAGTTTCTGCAGGAAAAATTCGGTTCGATGGCGATAATTGAGGAAGAGCCGGCGGTCTTGCTCAATAAATTTCTAAACTATGAGGCACCTTCTGTGAAAGCATTTGAATAAGAAACATAGGAAAAAGCAGTGGAGATATCACTGCTTTTATTTTGATTAAAGTAGTGTCTGAATGGATAAATAAATACATATCGCTGACGCGGTAAATAAGAGAATAGATACCACCCGGTTCATACGCAGCTTCATTCCAACAGCAATAAAAAAGAGGGCTGCCGCTAATTTGGAAAGTCCCTCATAAATAGAGGCATTCGAAAAATAGGAACTGCTGAAAATGACAGAGGCAAGGAACGAAATAGTGATTAATAATCTAAACCACAAAGGTCCATTGAGAAACAGCTGTAACATAAACTTTATTCGCTGCATGCTGAAAAACCTCCTTCAAGAAAGCATATGGTGAGTTCTTCAAAAGTATCACTTTCCAATGGTATATATCGTAAATACTAGCACAGTTTCGAGATATTGCGATTCGGGGGAGATGATTATCTCATTCTAAAGTAAGCTTGTGCTGAATTAAGCAACGTTTAATTAATCCATAACCTATCAAAAACAATCTTCGTATTGAAAAAATTAGATATTTTTGACGATATTTGCAAACCTGCCATATTGTATCCTCGACAAAAAATTTCCCGGAAAACTTTTTGTAGTTCATTATTTAAAAGGGTTTGTAGGTAATTTAATCAATCGATTGATTATAGTGAAAATAAGCAGTTGATGTCGAAAAAAAAGACCCATTGGAAATGGGTCTTTGAATTGTTCTATTCCAAATTACTATGACGACTAAATGCAGCTGCGTGGTCCACTTGGGTAAGTGCGCTGTATTGTAGACATAGAGTATCAAAAACAATATGAGCACATTGGTCAAATAGGGAACCTAGTGGCTGAATGGTTTTTAACTCATTTTCACGGCGGTATTTTGTGGCAGCTGGGACGTGAAGAATCGTGGTTGCTGCTGCTGCTAATGGAGATTCAGGATTTGTGGTAACTCCCACAACAGTACAGCCGAGTGAATTAGTTTTCTCCGCGGTCCAAACGACATTTTTGGTGGTACCTGAGCCGGAAATCGCTACTAATAGGTCGCCATCCGCAATCGAAGGTGTGATGGTTTCACCTACAACATAAACGGTTGCTCCTAAGTGCATTAAGCGCATCGCAAACGATTTTGCCATTAGCCCAGAACGTCCTTCACCAATAACAAAAATACGCTTAGCTTTTTGCAATTGGACTGCAATAGTTTGAAGTTGGTTTTCTTCCACTTGACTCAAAACTGTTTCGATTTCTTTTATTATCGTAGGAATGAGTAACATGTTTTATCTAGCCTCCACTTGTTTGATTTTTGCCGCAGCTTCTGCTGGATTCTCTGCCTTTGTTATGGCAGAACCAATAATGACGACAGATGGATTGAGCGTCTTTTGTAAGAATTCCAATGACTCCAGCGTGATTCCGCCTGCTGCAGCAATGGTCATCCCTGGTTCATAGATATTTTTACTTCCTGAACCATAATTGGAGGCACCAAGCTCCTCCTGTTGATCCTTACTCACATGCTCACAAAATACGGCATTCTTGTATTTCATTAAATCTCTTTTTTGTTGCTCAGTTGTATTTAATAAATCTATCATCACTGTTTTGTTGTATCGCCCAGCAACTTCCATACACACGTCAATGGTTACATGGGGAGACACACCCATAACAGTAGCAACATCTGCTCCAGCTTCAAAACACAATTCAAACTCATAACGGGCATTATCAATGGTTTTGATATCGGCAACAATCGTTTTAGCAGGGAATGCCTGTTTCATCTCTCTAACACTAGCAATCCCAAATTCTTTGATTAATGAAGTCCCAACCTCAATCCAATCAATGGAATTCTCCACTTTTCTTGTTAATTCAATCGCTTCGTTTATTTCCATTCGATCCAAAGCAAGCTGTATTTTCATCGTCTAAACTCCTTTTTCGGCAGTTAGATAAACCGATTTACTAAACCGGTTTATGAAATGATTATACTACATTTGTAA
Source organism: Neobacillus niacini (assembly GCF_023715415.1). Lineage (GTDB taxonomy): Bacteria > Bacillota > Bacilli > Bacillales > Cytobacillaceae > Neobacillus > Neobacillus niacini_C. The sequence continues at coordinate 495,960 of NZ_JAMBOB010000004.1, read as the reverse complement.
GCGTTCCTCAATAGCAAAAGTGGACTAGTGCCAGCAGGCACTAGTCCATTCGTTAATGCGATTCCGCTTTTGATAATTGTCCGCCTGAGGGGTGGAAGTGTCCACCCTAGGCGGACAGTGTCCACGGGCGGTGACAGGCACCGAAACCATTACATCATTTTGCTTGGAAATACGAATACTTCGGGTTCTTGATTTTCTTTTTGAATTTGTTGATAGAGCAGTTCTGCTGCTTTTCTGCCCATTTCGGCAGCGGGTTGGATGATAAAGGATAGGGAGGTCTCGAGCATTTGCGAGAATGGGATATTGTCAAATACGACTACATCAAGGTCTTCTCCGAATTTGATTCCTTTTTCTTTAATGAATTCTCCAAGTGTGATAAATACACGGTCGTTTGCTGCAAACAATGCTGTTGGCTTTACATCTAAGGAAAAGAGTTGTTCTAGTTTTCCCTTCATTTCAGCTATACTTCCTTCAACAATGAAGTCTGGATTCACTTCTAACCCCGCATCCGTTAGTGCCTTTTTGTAACCTTCTAATCGATCTATCCGTGTACTGACTGTTAGTGGCTGTACGGCGAAGGCTATATTTTGGTGCCCCTTCTTGATAAAGTATTGAATCGCTTTGTAGGTGGATTCGGTATTATCGGTGATTACAGTATATACATCGCGATTTTCTACTTTTCTATCCACAAAAACAACCGGATAGTTTTGCTTCACCATGCTTTCATATAAAGCATTGTTTTTTCCTGTTGGAAAAATAATCAGGCCATCCACCTGTTTCGCTCGAAGCATTTCAATGTATTTCTTTTCCTTCTCGGGGTCGTCATCCGCATTGCAGACGATTGCTTGTAAATCGTATTGATGGAAGAAATCCTCAATCGCACGGCTTACCTCTGTTGAAAAGTAGTGAGTTATATTTGCAACAATGATGCCGATAAGGGAAGTGCGTTTTTGCTTTAGACTTCGCGCCAAGAAATTTGGCTGGTAGCCAAGGGTTTCGATGGCTTCTTCAATTTTCTGCTTTGTTTTTTCACCCATATATTCATAGCGTTTGTTTAAATATTGAGAAACCGTGCTCTTTGAAACACCAGCTTCACGGGCCACATCGGCCATTGTTACTCTTTCCATGCCTATCTTCCTCTTTCCATTGGTCACTGCTTTCATTTTAACGACAAAACTGCTAATTATCCAGTTTATCTGTGATATATGGTCTTTTTAAAAAGGCTCCTCTATTAAATTTCATTGGTGAATTTTAGTCCAGCGGTATAAAAGGTCGATGAAGGACAAATCTGGAAAGTTCTGAGTGAGATTTGTTCTTCATAAGGATTTTCGTAAAAAAAATCAAACACAGCCTATAAAAAAGAATAGAGGATGACCTATGTCACCCTCAAAATTCTATAACCTACGTGCAGCCTGCACTTGGTCCATTAGTTTCTTTGCATTTTCTGTGATCAACGCTAAATAATCATCCGTTAGCTCTCTTTTTGGATCCACCAAAGAACTTCCGACGCCAACGGCAACAGCACCGGCACGAATATAGTCGCTGGCATTATCCATGTCGATGCCGCCTGTTGGCATTAGCGGAATGTGGGGAAGGGGACCGGCAACATTTTTAAAATAACCTGGTCCTACGCTTCCTGCTGGAAATACTTTAATTACATCTGCACCGTACTCATAGGCAGTTAGGATTTCGGTAGGAGTAAACGCACCTGGGACACTGATGACTCCGTAGCGTTTTGTGATTTCGATGGTTTCCTTCCGAACGGTTGGTGAAAAAACAAACCTAGCTCCAGATAGAATTGCAGCACGAGCAGTCTCTGCGTCTAGTACCGTTCCAGCTCCTACAAACATTTCATTTCCAAACACATCAGCCGCTTTTTCAATTACCGCCAGTGCTTTCGGGGTTTCCATAGTAATTTCAAGTGCAGTGACTCCTCCGTCTTTTAAAGCTCTAGCCATTGGAATAATGGTTTCAATCGATGCACCGCGAATCACGGCTACAACACAACGTTTTTTAATTTCTTCAACACCCATGTAAAGAATCTCCCTTCATAATGGATAAACAGCCTTAGAAAAGTTCTAAGGCTGTTTACCTTGAGCTACAGCGTCAATGCAAGACGCTAAAAACTTATGGTTCTACGCACTCAAATTCATATCTGCGGGCTTGCTGCTATCCTTTTTTGCGGTATTTACCGCCCAAATCGTTAAGATTGCAGAAAGGAATAAAGATCCTGCCATAAAGATATAAGAAGCACCAAATCCACCTGTAGCACCGTTCAAATATCCTACAATATACGCACCAACGAATGATCCTAATGCACCCATAGAGTTAATCAGAGCCATCGCCCCACCAGCAACGTTACGTGGCAGGATTTCAGGAATGATTGCAAAGAATGGACCGTACGGAGCATACATCGCCCCGCCTGCAATGATCAATAGGACAAAGGAAATCCAGAAATGCTCTGTACCAATTGCGTAAGAGGCATAAAAGGCGATTGCGCCAATTAACAGGAATGGCCAAACAAATAAACTGCGGTTCATCATTTTATCAGAGAAATAAGAAGCTGTTAACATAAGAACAATGGCTAAAATATAAGGAACGGAAGACAACCAGCCTGTTTTAACCATATCCATATTTGGCGCCGCTTTAATAATAGAAGGGAGCCACATTACAAATCCATAGACCCCAATGCTCCATAGGAAGTATTGAATACTAAGTAAAATAACAGGTTTTGATTTAAAGGCTTCTGCGTAATTTTTAACCGGCTTGATTCCTTCTTGTTCTTTTGCTAATTGTAATTCAAGGTCAGACTTTTCTTTATCGGTTAACCATTTTGCATCTTTCGGCTTATCATTGACTAACTTCCACCAAATAAACGCCCAAATAACAGCAGGAAGGCCTTCGATAATAAACATCCATCTCCAGCCAACAGATTCAACTAAATAACCAGAAACAATCGACATCCATAAAACGGTAGCTGGATTACCAAGAATTAAGAAGGTATTGGCACGAGAGCGTTCTTTTTTCGTAAACCAGTTGCTTAAGAGTACAAGCATGGATGGCATAACAGCACTTTCTACTACGCCAAGGGAGAAACGAATCACGAATAGTAACTTCACATTTGTGACCATCCCAGTAGCAGTAGCGAGTAAGCCCCAAGCAATCAAGGACCAAAAAATTAGTACCTTGGCACTCTTTTTCTCTGCATAAGCTGCACCAGGAACTTGGAAAAAGAAATATCCTAAGAAGAAAAGTGCACCGAGCATGGAGGATGTAGCCGCTGTGATATCAAGGTCTTTTGCTAATCCCGAAGCTGCTCCAAACCCATAATTGGCACGGTCAAGATAGGCTAGACTGTAGGTAATAAAAGCAATTGGAATCAGATAGAACCATCTTTTTTTAGCAATGGTTTGTTTCATGTTATTTCACTCCCTGTAAATTTTTATCGATATATTTTTCTAACTGTTCTTTGGTTGGATAGCCATCATTGTCACCAGGTGACTGAACAGCCAGTGAACCAATTGCATTTCCTCGTACAATTGCATCATGAATCGAGATACCCTCAAGAAGTCCGCTGATGACACCAACAGCAAAACCATCACCAGCACCAACGGTATCAACGACTTTTTCTACAGGGAATCCGAGTACCGTTCCTTCTTCGGATGCACTTTTATAAAAAGCTCCCGCCGGTCCCAGCTTAATGACGACAAGCTCAACACCCTTATCTAAGTAAAAGGAAGCGATGTCATTTGGGTTTTTGAAGCCTGTTAAGATTTCACCCTCGGCAAGCCCCGGTAAAACGTAATCAGCTTTATAGGCCACTTCATTGATTTCTTTTACCATTTCCTCTTGTGATGCCCAAAGTGTCGGACGTAAATTCGGGTCAAAGGACACCTTTTTATTGTTTTTTTTCATAAAGGCTAAAGCCTGTTTGGCAAATCCACGTGCATCTTCTGAAATTGCTAATGGAATTCCCGTCATATGAAGGTGTTTAGCCTCTAGGAAGTACTCTTCGTTGAAATCATCTTTCGTTAGATGGCTGGCAGCCGATCCTTTACGAAAGTATTGAACCTCTGGATCTCCTTCTAAGACCATCGATTTTAATTGGAAACCTGTTGGGTATTTACTGTCTACTAAAACATGATTGATGTTGACGTTTTCATTTTTAAGACGATCGATAATGAATTTTCCAAATGCGTCGCTGCCTACTTTACTTGCCCAGCCTGAGCCGAATCCTAGGCGTGCCAAACCAATTGCCACGTTCGTTTCAGCGCCTGCAAGCTCGCGGGTAAATTCGCTGACTTCATGTAAGGAACCAGGATGATTGGCCATGAACATTGTCATTGCTTCGCCAAACGTTACGACATCTAATTGCTTCATGCGAATGCCTCACTTTCTGTCATCATTTGAATATACTCTTTTGTTCTTTCCTTTGGTTGTATGGGAAATTCAAGTGCTTTTACTAGGTTGTTAGGAAGACTGTTCATCACCTTTTCCCAGCTGTGACCAATATTTTTCTGAAGCGGTACCGTCACCAGGTCCCCGTTTTCCTGATCCACTTGTTTTAAATGAAGATAATGGACGTATTTGGATAGTTGATTTAACGCCTCTTCTACATCCTGTCTGGAATAGTACCAGTTTCCAGCATCAAACGTCATTTTCACCGGAACATTCTGCTCGGTGGCGCTTTCAAAAAAGGACTTTAAATTGGTAACATTCCCGCCATATAGCGTCTGGTCATTCTCAACGAACAATTGAATCTCTGGATGCTGCTTTAAAAATGAGTGGAGGATGCTAACACTAGATAGATTTTTATCAAAGTGTCCCAGTGATACTTTGATCCACTTCGCTCCGAGCTTTTTACCTTCTTGAAAAATGATTGTTAAGTCTTGTTCATTTAGCTGATGATCCTCTTGCCACAATTCAATTGGAGCTGAAAAGACGGTAAAGAGTTGATGCTGTTCCATTTCTTGCCTCATGCTATCTAATGATGGATCTTGATTGGAAAATAACTCTTTGCGAATCTCCAATCCGTATGCGCCTGATTGTGCAATGAGCTTGATAAAGGAAGCTTGCCCTTTCTCTAACACTTCAACTCTATCAAAAGCGTTTAAAGGGACAATCACTTTTTGCATGGTTATGACACCTTCTTTGAAGTAGTAAATGAATAAATTGTTTTAGTAAATCGATTTAGTAAATCGGTTTATGAAAGTATTATATACCCAATGAAAGCGCTCTTGCAACAAAAACTTTTTTAAAAATAAAAAAAGGATCCGGCCAGTTGCCGAATCCAAAAAGAAATCTTATAAAAGGGGGTTATGAAAGAGAGAGAAAAAAGTTTGTCCTCTTCATGTATTTATCTTATCCCTTAAGTATGAACAAATTATGAACAAAGATTTAAGGTTCTATTAAAAGGTTAGAAATTAACATTAGCTTGGTATTGTTTCGAATTGGTCAACCCATTGGATGGTTAACAAATTCGGTAATGTTGACGTTTCATAGTGTAGCTGAATATATTTTTTACATTTTACAGTTGCAACACATTCAATATTAATATGTCGATCTTCAATCAATACTTTATAACTGCCTACATTTGGCAAAGAATAATTGGGTAGTAAACCATTCTTTTGACAATACTTCGTTTGATAAAAAGTTCCTAATAAACTCGGTAATTCATTCAATTTTCCCTCTGTTACGTATTTCCGAATCAATGTGGAGCCAATTTTTTGTTCATTCCATTTTAATTCTTCGACAACTGTTAGGCCAACTTGCTGCGTAGCCGCATAAACTGCCAATGTATCAACAGTACCACTTGCTTTGGTCCCATATGTGTAATCGAATCCACAAATAATTTCCTTGGCATTTAACCCTATAACATAGTCACTTAAAAAGTGATCTGGTTCTACTTTTGCCAATGTTTTGGTGAATTCAACAACGTAGAAAACATCTACGCCAAGCTTTTCTAACTTTTCAGCTTTTTGTTCTAATGGCTCTAAATATGAAACTTTATTATTGGAAAATAGCACATTTTTAGGGTGCGGGAAAAAAGAGAGAACGGATAATGACAAATTATGTGATTTTGCTTTTTCCTTAGCTGTTTGAATTACTTTTTGATGTCCTAAATGCACACCATCAAAGTAACCAAGTGCCATAGCTACTTCAGGAGCCGATGGTTTAATCTCATGTAAGTTATTAGCATTCACATAAACGATTTGCATTACGATTCTCTCCTTTTTACTATATCAATGAATTGATATAAATCCATACTTGTTTCATAGTCCAGCTGATTTCACTGCTTCCTTCAAAATGTTGGCGCTTACTTTCCCAAGTATACCAAAGTCAGCTTCAAATTCATCTCCTGCTTCAAAGGTAACAGCCTTTGAGAGCGCACCTGATAAAACAAACATGCCTAGTTCGATGGAAATACCATATGCACTTACTTCATTTGCTAACCAAACAACTGCATGGAGTGGGTTACCTAATACAGCTGCGCTCGTTGATTCGTCTAAAAACTCGCCATTTTTCTTCACAATCATCGAAATATTTGTAATGTCTTTAATATCTTTAAGTGGTGTACGCTTCTTACCTAAAATCGCACCTGCCGAAGATCCATTGTCCGCTACTGTATCCTCAAATTTAATTTTCCAATTTGTGATACGGCTATCGATTACCTCCACTGCTGGAACAACATAATCCGTTGCATCAATGACATCTTGTACAGTTACGTTCGGTCCTTTTAGTGCTTTCTTGAAAATAAACGCAATTTCAAACTCTACTTTTGGTTGAATAAACGTCTCCGTAAATAAACCTTCTGCCTCGTCATACACCATCGTATCTAAAATAAAGCCATAATCTGGTGTATATACATTTAGCATTTCTTGCATCGCTTTACTGGTTAAACCAATCTTTAACCCTTTTATTGTCGCACCTGCGTCAATTTTTTGATGGATTTGCGCTAATTGTGTCGCATAGGCACTAGCAACTGTAATATTTTCATAGGTTTCAGTTAGTGGGGCGATTGGCAGTTTCGTACGTTCTGCTTCGAGCAATTCTTCAGCTATAAGTTGAATATCCATAGACAATACTCCTTTTATGACTCAACTGGTATTAACTCAGTCAATTGACGATATTTACCACTGAAGAACAATAACGGCTCTTTATCCTCAATACGTAGATCTACTACTCTACCAATAAACAATGTATGGTCACCTTCTACATGTTCTGATACGACTTCACATGCGATTTGTGTGATAGCTCCTTTTAGTACTGGCAGCTGAGCCAACGTTTCAAATTCTACTGCTTCACCAGGTTTCCCAGCAAAATGACGTGAATAGTGTTCTTGATCTTCCGCTAAAATATTTACTGTATATTTTTTAGACTGTGAAACTTTCTCTAAAAATTTAGCTTTATGTCCAATAGAAATTACGACAAGCTTCGGATCCAATGATACGGACATGAAACCGTTCGCTGTCATTCCATGTGTTTCTCCCTCGTTTTCAGTTAAAAGAACTGTTACCCCTGTAGCGAATTTTCCCATTGCATCTCTAAATAAACGATCATCCATCCCAATTCCTCCATTCGTTAGTGAGTAATTAAATCATAAATGAGTCTGTTCAAAATTATCATGGAATTTTTTATTGAAAATTCAGTTAAAAACAATAAATTTTCACACGAAACCAAATTTGAATCTTTTGTGAACATTTTTTTTAAAAAAATCAGATTTATCAACATATCCTACTGTTAAAAAATTTAATTTTTTGGTATGGGAATTTGGTTTTTTCCTTTTTGTTCTCTATCAAAACAAAAATTAGAATCATTTTTTTTTCTTGTAAATCTTTTTTTTTTCAAATAGAATTCTTTTCATGGAAGATTCGTATGCCGAACTTTCCCGTTAGAAACTATTATTCTTTAAAAGAAAATGCCGAAATGAATGCATTTCTTGCAAAACAAATGGAGGTGTGAAATTATTCTAAAAGTATTTTGAAAACGCTAACACTCATCTCACCTTGGAGAAAAACTGCGACGTACAATTATCTCAATAGTTTTTGGAAAAGTCTGATAACTAATTACGAAACATTGTAAATGGGGAAAATACGGTAATACAAGGGGGATTTTATATGCGTTGGGTTGTCTTAGGATTTCTATTCTTGCTATCTGTTTTAAACTATACGGATAAATCAGTTTTAGGATTAGCCGCAGAACCAATCATGACTGAATTAAATTTATCTTACGATCAGTTTGGTTTAGTGGGAAGTAGCTTTTTCGCAGCCTACGCTGTTGGAAGTATTATTTTAGGTACATTAACCTATCGCTTTAACTCAAAATTTTTATTAATGATGATTGCTACTGGATGGACAATTTCATTAGCAAGCGCCTATTTTGTGGAAACGTTAACACACTTAATTTTACTGCGTGTTGTCTTAGGTTTCTTCGAGGGTGCTACGCTCGGTTTTTGCCTCGTACACCTTGCACGATGGTTCACTAGTGCACAACGCGGAACCGCAGTGGCCATTATGACTTCTGGTACAACAGTGGGTACGTATTTAGCTGCACCACTTTTAGTTATGGGTATTACAAACATAGGTTGGCAGCATACTTTTGCAATGTTAGGGGTAGCAAGCTTTGTATGGGCACTCTTCTTCTTCTTTATGAGAGACGAACCAAAGCAACCACTCGTCGAAGACGTGAAATCTTTAGCTTCAAACAAGGAAGTACCGTTCAAGTATATTTTTAATGTACTCATCAACCCGTATGTATTATCCATTCTAGTTGTAGGTTTCGTATCCATGTGGATTACAACTTGGGTTCTTACATGGGCACCAACCTACTTAACACAAATCGTGGGTCTTAAGCCGCAAAGTATGGGTTTAATATTCGCTGGAATGGGTATTGCAGGTACAGTATTCGCGATTTGTGCAGGTAAATTTACAGACTTTTTATTTAAGAAAAATAAAAGCCTTATCAAATCTTATGACCGTGTATTAGTTACAGTATTACTTGTTGGTGCGGCATCTTATTCAATGACAACAATTGTATCTTCACCAGTGTTAGCATGTATTTTCTTAGGGGTAGGCTTAATAATGAACACAAGCTTATTACCGTTAAATGCTGCGATTAAAACGTTGATCATTCCGAAAAACTTAGTAGGTAGTGTAACAGGTATTTCATTAGCGATTGCAAGTATGGCTGGAATAATCGGTCCATGGATTACTGGTTACTTAATTACACTTGCAGGTGATGACGTTCGCTCTGGCTTCAACTCTGGGGTGTTAGTTATCGTTAGTTTATATGTTGTGTCCGCAATCGTGTTAGTAGCTACACGTAAATTAAAAATTACTGCAACTGAAAAAGAAGACGAGAGTCGTGCTGCTGATGAAAGGCAAATGAACTTAGAAGTTTCTGTAGAGCAATAAAATTAACCATGGTTCATCTCATGTAAAAGACTGTAGGCAAACTTAAAAAATTGAGTTTGTCTACAGTCTTTTTTGTTTAATAATGGTATTTACTAAGTAATGGTTCTTCCCGTTAAGTATACCTCACTTTTTATCTTGCAAATTCCTCGAAACTTAAGCTGTCCGATAATAGTAGCGCCTGAATAACTAATAAAGTATACGCTGCTGTTGATGCGTTTTTTAGTGAAATTTCTAGCTGCTCTTCAATTTGCTTTATCCGATATTGGACACCGCCGATGGATAACGTCAACTCATCCATCGTTTCTTTTAAGCGCTGACTATTTAATAAATAAATGTAAAGCGTGTATAGCAGTTCTTTTTTTCGTGGATCCTCGAAATTGTATAAGTCTTTTAACGACTTTTTCGCCATTCCATGCAATTGTTCCATGCTCATGTTCATTACGATATCGCCAAGTATGCCTAAATCTTCGTAATCTGTCAGTAGTTTTTGATTTGGGAAGCGCTGTGCGACACGTGCCTCTTTTAGTGAACGTTCGAACTCCTTTAAGTTAATAAACGTTCCGCTAAGCCCGAGCGAATATTTATAATTGCTATTTTGTTTCTCTATTTTTTGGAAAATCTTTGTGATTTTCTTTTCCCATTCTTTTTTATCACTATTTTGCGAGTTAAGAAGTGCAATTTCTTCCCCAAGTACCGCAAAGATACAAGGTAAACCCCACTCTTTCGCCAACTTTGACAGTTGTGTCAGCTGGTCGTGAATGTCAATGATTTCGTTATTTTTTTTCTTCTTATGAACACTAATAATACCTGTAGAAAACGGCGGCTTAAATTTAAACGGTAAAAATTTATAGTAAGATTCGATATCTTTAATATTTCGATTATGGATTAATCGTTCTAATAACGAACTGCGGATGCGTTGTTGCTCTTCAAACTGTGCCTCCTCATATAAAATACATAACGCTACGACAGTGGAGATACGATCTAAAAATAGATGGTCGGTTTCATCGATAGGCTTTTCATCAAAGTAGAATAACGAACAAGTGGCATAATTTTTTTTATTTATAAGAACAGGGGCGATCAACTTCCAATAGGTACCGCCTTTGTAATGCAAAACATTGTGTTTATCGTCAACATGCGATAACTTTGCCTTATCTTTTTTAATGGTTAGCTTCTGTTCTTCCGTTAAACCCATTTGACTTAACAGATTCCCATGTATATCCTCAATTAAAATCGGGATGTTCAACAACTCATATGCAGCCTGTACAATTTCATCCAATGAATGCTTCTCTGTTACTTTTTGTGTGAGTTGACTATGAAACGTAGAAATTTTCTCTAACATTTGCTTATGATGTAAAAGTGCATCGTAGGTCATTTCAAGCTCAGCTAAAATATTGTCATTTTGATAAAGGTGAATAAGCTCCTCTTTTTCTTCGAGCCAGTCGCGTTCCAAACCTACTTCAAACTCACAGCATGAATCCCCTTTTGCGACGCACTTGCGCTCAACGGCAATAATTGACTCACCAAATTCATATGTCAATGCACCACTCGCAAAACCGCACAACATATGACAAACACATTCATTTGCTAAACCGTAATTTTTAAGGTGTAATTCTGCTTCGAATGATTCCACCCATTGTCCCCACGTATCGATACATTCAATCGTGCCGTCCGGATGTCGCACAATTTCCCCCATAAAAATAACATCTTTTACGTGGCCTAAGCGTGAGTGTCTTTTACCGACAGGATTCGTGGTGTTCTTTTTTTGGAGGTTATTTTTTGCTGATTCCATTCCAAACTCTTTACCAAATCGGAATAAAAAACCTTTTGTTTTATGCGATCCAATGTTGTTAAATAAACCGTTTTTTAATGTGTGAAATGCATTTGCCGACATTAAAATATTTTTCGTTTCGCTAGAATCAAATAAAATTTCACTCATCAAAATTAGATCCCCTTTGATTTAGTATTCCTCATCATTATATTACAAGATAGAGAATTTTCAATAAATTTTAATGGTTATTACTAAATATTCAATAAAAAACACTATGATAATAGTAGTAATTAACAGTTATACTCAAAACAGAAATTAAATCACTGATCAGCACAGGGGGTAAAATAATGACAATTTTTGAAGGATTTCATAATAGCTATGTATTAGCAAATGGCGTACGTACACATTATTCATGGGCCGGAACAGAAGGACCAGCTGTCATTTTACTACACGGTGCAGGACCTGGAGCTTGCGGTGCAGCCGGTTGGCGACATATGTTACCTGCATTAGCAAAAGCTGGCTTTCGCGCATATGCAGTAGACCAACTATCAATGGGTTTCACTGATACAGCACCTCACGCATGGCCAGTAAATGGTCATCAAAGCTTAGTTGATCATGTACATGATTTTATTGAATCACTATGCCTGGACGAAGTATCACTTGTTGGCAATTCACAAGGTGCTTACGTGGCAGCTAAATATGCAATTGATCACCCTGAAAAAGTAAATAAAGTTGTTTACATTGGCAGTAATACCATTTATCAAGCGATGCAAGAAGTACCCGAAAGAAAGCTGCGTTCCTTCTTAGAAGTGATTGGTTATGACTATACAGAAGAATCGTTACGGAAATTTATGTACCGTAATTCAAGTGAAGACACAATCATTCCTGAAGAACTAATTCAACTGCGTCATCGAGCAGCAACTCGCCCAGGTGTAAAAGAATCAAATTCAGCGTTCGATGCTTACTTAGCAAGAATGAATGAAGAACCAAAGCTTTGGGACCGTTACTGCATTAAAGAATCGTTACCAAAGTTAAAAATTCCTGGCTTATTCATTTGGGGTAACCAAGATGATGTTGCACCAGTTGAGACAGGTTATAAGCTTGAGAAATTATTACCGAACATTAAATTTGAATATATTGAAAACTGCGGTCACCAAGCACAAACGGACCAACCAGAAATCGTAAACAAACTTGTCATTAATTTTTTAGCAGTGGAAAAAGATCAAGCAGTTACAGCACAATAAACTATTTTTGAAAGGAATGATCAAATGATAACAGCAGTTGAAAATAAAGTGCTTAGTGAAGAAATTATCCAAAAAGCAAAGCGTATCGGTGAAGCTGCAGAGTTAGAAGCAATCGAAGCAGACCTAAACTCGACCATTTCTCCACGCATCGCGGATCTTATCCGTGAGGAAGGAATTCACCGTTTAATTTTACCGAAAGAGTTTGGCTATCCACAACTTGATTGGCGCACATTTGTTGATATGGTAAGCACAGTTGGTTACCACAACTTATCTGCTTCATGGTTAACATACTTCTTTTCCGTGCACAACTCTTGGGTATGCTACTATCCAAAACACATTCGTGATGAAGTCATTAACCAAGGCGGCTTCGTAGCTGATGTATTTGCACCAATTGGAAAAGTTGAACCCGTTGAAGGTGGCTACATCGTTTCTGGTAAGTACAATTTTGTAAGCGGCATCAACTACTGTGACTGGGTTGGCGTTGGTGCAATGATGCAATTTGAAGACAATGACAGGCCTGAGCGTGTAGGTATTTTGTTAAAAGTATCTGATTTAGAAGTGGTAAAAACATGGGATTCTCTTGGTCTGCGAGGATCAGGTAGTAATACATTAATCGTCGACGAAGTTTTCGTTAAGCCCGATGCCATTTTACGCTTTAACAAAATTATCGAAAAGAGCCAACCACCGTATGAAGATTTCGATCAAGACTACTTATACTACAACACACCATTCTACCCTGGCTTCTATGTAGGGTTCGCAGCGATGGCTGTTGGTGGTGCTGAGCGTGTACTTGACGAATTCGAAAAGCATACAGCAGGTCGCGTACGCTTCTCTGGCATAAACGAAAAAGATTCTCCTACGAGCCAACGCGTGCTTTCGGAGTTAAAGCTTGAAATGTTAACTGCTAAAAGTTTGTTAAATGAATACATCACAATGATGGAAACAGATAAAGGCGGTCCATACGAAGGAGCAAAATATAAAGCAATCCGTGCAAAAATTATCGATAAGTGCACACAAATCGGCGTAAAATCACTACTTACTTTAGGTGGACACGCATTATTAAAAGGTCACCCAGTAGAGCTATTTACCCGTGACTTAATGGCAATTGCCGTACACATTACTTCTTTATATGAAGACGGCATTTTAGGGTACGGCAGGCATTTATTCGGCGTTAATACAAACATTCAAGGGTAATAGTAGCAGTTGAAAATGTGATTATAATGGTTGCTTCTTTATCACATGTCCTCAAATTAAAAACAAATATCTATGGGGTGAATATAAATGGAAAAATTTCTTTACGCACCAGAAATTGCAAAATTAGGACACGTAGCTTTGGTGTCAGCAGACCTTGAAAAATCCTTATGGTTTTTCCGCGACACAATCGGACTAGAAGAAACAGAAGTGGTAGATGGCGTACACTATTTACGAGCTTGGGGTGACTTTGAACACCATACATTATCAATTGCTGCTGGTGAAACCTCTTTCATTGATCACATCGGCTGGCGTACAAAACGTCGGGAGGACGTAGCAACTTTCGCAAAATTAATAGAAGCTGCTGGTACAGAAGTACGTTGGATAAAAGCTGGGGAAGAGGTAGCGCAAGGTGAAGCAATCCGCTTCGAGTTACCAAGTGGTCACCGTTTCGAACTTTATTACGATATGGAAAAAACACCTGCTGATGAATCTCGAAAATCAGTACTTAAAAACCAAACGTATAAATCTTGGGCGAAAGGTGTATCTCCACGCCGTATAGACCATGTAAACTTACAAACTTCTCACGACAACGCTGAAATCGTAAAATACTTACAAGAAGCATTAGGTTTCAAATTGCGTGAATATTTTGTAAATCCAGACGATGTACAAGTGGCAAGCTGGTTATCAGTAACAAACTTAGTCCATGACGTAGCAATTATGTCTACATCACGTTCAAAAGAGCCAAATGAAATGCACCATATTGCTTACTGGTTAGACAATGCACAAGACTTACTCCGTGCCGCTGATATTTTATGCGAGTCTGATGTACAATTCGTAGGTCCTGGTAAACACGGTATTTCTCAAGCCATGTACATTTACGTAAAAGATCCAGGAAGCGGTTTACGTCTTGAAATCTTCACAAACGGCTACTTAATCTTCGAGCCAGACTGGGAGCCAGTGAAATGGACGTATGAAGAATATTTAAAAAATGGTTCTGCATACTGGGGTGATCGCCGTCGAGATGACGTAGATCGTGAAGCACAAGTAAAAGAATTAGTGAAGTCATAAGAACGAAAACCACCAGTATTCATGAAGATGAACGCTGGTGGTTTCTTAAGTAATAATGTAAATAGACTTATTATTATAGGAAGGGGTGTTACTGTTGAAGGCAATGTTAAAGGTGTTAGCCTTATCTTTAATTGGCGGTTATATTTTTAGCCTGCTGCACATCCCTATTCCTTGGATGCTTGGCCCAATTTTTGTCGTCATGTTAGCACAATTTATTTATAAAGGACCGCTCAAATGGTCTGGCCAAATGCGTGATTTAGGAGTAGTCATGGTTGGTACCGTTATTGGTGTACAATTTAACACCGAATTATTCGGCATGATGGGCTCCATTTTATTTTACATGATAACGCTAAACGTTATTTTAATCGGCGGCTCAATCGGCATCGCCTACTTAACGAGCAAATGGGCAAAAATTCCGATGAAAGCTGCTATACTAGGTGCTATCCCTGGTGGTTTAGGTCAAATTGTCGTGTTTGCCGAAGAAGAAAAAGTAAAAGAAATTGGCGTTATTTCTTATTTTCAAGTAATTCGGCTATTACTAGTCGTTGTATTCGTACCGTTTATCGTCGCTGGCCAAGTAATTGGTAAACAGCCAACGGACGCAAAGCTTACGATTAGTTTAGTATTATTAATTGCACTTGCATGGGTATGCTCACATTTAACGAAACGCGTCCATTTGCCAGTCGCATTTTTTATCACACCCATTATTTTATTAATTACGTTGCAACTAGCGACACCAATCGCAATGCCACATGTACCTGGGATAGTCATGGACGTCGCTCAATTACTAATCGGCGCCCATATCGGCCTAATGCTCAAGCCACATATGATTAAGCTGCCAGTACGCGTACTTATAGGTGGCATTATTAGTGCATTCGCACTGATTGCCCTAACATTTGGCTCAAGCTTCCTAATGTCGTTTGCAATGGACACAACATTCGCAACAAGTTTCCTAAGCACAGCCCCAGGTGGTTTAGATCAAATGGTATTATTAGCTGATGCAGTTAAAGCAGAGGTCTCGCTTGTTTCGATGTTCCAAACGTTCAGGCTATTGTTCATCTTTATATTAATTATGCCTTTGATGAAAATATTTTACAGACGGCAAGATAAAAAAACTGCTGTCTTCAAGAAGGGAGCTTTGTTGAAAAATATTAATATGTAAAGGGTTCGCTTATTCAGAAAATTTTTTATATATAATAGAAGAAACTCATAAAAAAATGATTTAGCTCGTTACCATTTAATAGGAAAAGCGGACATTGCTATTCAATGTCCGCTTTTAAAGGATTCCTGCTGCTATTTAAATTAGTTGCTCAATCTTTTCTTCAAAATACTCATGCATCAGGCAGTCGAGATTAATTTTAAGACTTACATAATCGGATGTGTTGGGTCCGGCGGAATTGTATAAGTCATTAAGTTTTATTTTTAAATCGACGATGTCCATTAATAGTTTTGTGTTTTCATTTTGAATAGATTTGTTCGTTTTCATCCTACACCTCGTATATAAATATTCCTTTTTTGTGAATACCATTTTCCAAAATCCTACCGATAGTACCATAGTCCTTCTACCATGTGAATACCCATTTAAAAAGTAGAAAAATTGAAAAAAACGTAAATGATTTTAATATATCTTATAGGAGTCCATGTGCTCTTTTAACTATGATTTCGTTACTGTGTGAGATGATAAGAAGTTATTTTGTAATAACGTCTAAATTTCGACAAATTACCAAATAAATTAGAGGGAAATTTTGCATAATATTCTTATATGAACTTTTGGGAGGAGTTTTATGGAGGGAAATATACATAACGTTTCTTTAGCTACGAGTGAGATATCCAATCTCTGGACTCAATATATGAACGATTCGATGGCAATTTGTGTCCTTAGTCATGCCATTCGGACGACGCAGGATCAAGAGGTAAAGGCTATGCTGGAATATGCACTTAGCTTATCAGAAGCACATATTGAAAAAATACAGAACTTTTTCAAACAAGAGAATTTTCCTATTCCAAAGGGATTCACGAAAGAGGACGTTAACCTTAATGCCCCAGCATTATTTACCGATACATTTATGCTTGTATATATGCTGATTATGACCATTCATGGGCTGACAGGTTATGCTGGAGCCGTCAGTATTTCCGTACGTAGTGATCAGAGGAAATTCTTCAACGAATGTAATACCGAAGCCATGGAGCTTCACAATCGAATTGTTGAATTGATGTTGAAAAAAGGAATTTATAGTAAACCACCGCGTATCAATACACCTAAGCAGGTTGATTTTGTACATAATCAGAGCTATTTAACTGGTTGGTTCGGGGATAAGAGACCGTTAAATGCGATTGAAATCAGCGGGATAAGTTACAATATGCAAAAAACCGTCGCCAAGTCGGTATTAGAAATTGCCTTTGGTCAGGTTTGTCAGTCCAAGAAGCTGCGAAAATATTTTCAAAGAGGGAAGGAAATTTGTAAAAAGCAATTTGATATGATGAGCCAAATTCTCTCGCAAGAGGATCTCACATCTCCACAATCATGGGTATCTGAAATTACCGATTCAACACTTCCGCCATACTCAGATAAACTGATGTTGTTTCATATTGTTGTATTGGTTTCTGCCGGTGTTGGATATTTGGGAGCTGCTTTATCTGTTTCCCAAAGAAGGGATTTAGCATTGAAATACACCATTCTAATGGCTGATATAGGGCGGTATGCCGAGGATGGGGCAGAGCTTTTAATAGAAAATGGCTGGCTCGAACAACCGCCATTAGCCGAAGATCGCAGGAAATTATCCAGCAAGGGCTGAGATACTTCATATAAAATAACCAACTTTTCAGCTGTTCAACATTCCGTCAAAACATTTCAAACATACTGTGAATTAAACACTATATCCATGTTAGTAACTGTCGATATCCCATATAGTGTAAGTATAAAGAACAAGTAAATTTTGAAAGGCGGAATGCTTTATGTTTAATAAATTTTTAAGAGAAAATAAGATTGCTGCAGCTATTTTAACAGTCATTCGTTTATATCTCGGCTATGCTTGGTTTACGGCAGGTCTTCATAAAATCACAGACGGATTCGACGCTTCAGGATATCTAGGGAATGCAATAGCGAACCCAGTTAAAGGTCCAGATGGGAGCATGGTTTACGGATGGTATGTTAACTTCTTAGAAAACTTTGCACTGCCAAACATCGACTTGTTCAACTTCATTGTACCTTGGGGCGAAGCGTTAATCGGTTTAGGACTTCTATTAGGATGCTTAACAACAGCAGCCATGTTCTTCGGATTAGTAATGAACTTCAGCTTTTTCTTAGCAGGCACCGTATCTCATAACCCAACTGACATTTTCTTAGGGTTCATCATCTTAACTGCAGGCTTCAACGCAGGGAAATATGGTTTAGACCGCTGGGTAGTTCCATTCATCCGCAAAACAGCTAAAACATACGTTGGAAAAGACAAAGCAAAAGCAGGTGCATAAATAGAGTTACACAAAAGACGATTCGGAATCCGGATCGTTTTTTGTGTTTGTATGAATGAATTGCTAATGGCGTAAAAAGGGGAAATTCAGGTGGGGGTTGGGAAACTATTTATCGACAGAATTTTTTCCGAAAAACAGATAAAGGTCCTTTGTTCCCAAGGGCTTGGAGTAGTTTTAATCAAACGATTAGTTAAGAAGAAATCAGTCAGAGTTTGCCGAATTTTCGACTATTGCTAATCTTCATACTTAATTTTCCAACTTTTATAGTAAAATTGTATTATGAACCCAATTAAGTTTATGAAAAATGAAAACGCAATATTTTCTATTTAATTTATGAGGATGTTGATAAAGTGAAATATAATGGGAGAATCATTACATTTTTATTTGTTTTTTTTATAAATCTACTATATACATCTTATTATTTTTTAAGAGATGGTTATATAGACTTGATTGAGTATATTGGATATCCCATATTGCTTCCACTTGCTTGGTGGTTTGGCAAGCAATACGATAAAGCAAAGTATTATTCGGAGAAGGACCCTTTAACAGGAATATATAATCGAAGATACGTGGAGTCTGCATTTACTTCCATAAAGTCTAGGTTAGAACAGAATGGCCAGACTGGTGCTGTTTTGCTTCTTGACGTAAATGACTTTAAATTGGTCAATGATCATTTGGGACATAAATCGGGGGATGAATATTTAATTCTAATTACGAATCAATTGAAGCGAAGTGTAAGGAAATCAGATATCGTAGCCCGTTGGGGAGGAGATGAATTCCTCATTCTATCGCCTGATATTCATAGGAAGGAAGATTTGGATAAAATGCTGGAGCGAATCCATCAAAATTTGAGACAGCTGTCATTCAATGATGTGAAAATAAGTGCTTCAATCGGCGCAGCCCTCTTCCCTAAGCAGGGAATGTGCCTAGAAGATCTATTAAAAGTAGCTGATAAAAACATGTATCATATAAAATCACAAAAAAAGCTAAGAGACACACTGGGCTAGTTCGTGTCTTCCTAGCTTTCTTTGATTTGGTTCGAATACTGGCGGATGGCAAGAAATACTGGCAGATGGCGGAAAACACTCTTGGATACCGATGATAATAGTTACGTTTTAATATTGTTCAACATTCTGTCAAAGCATTTTGAACGTATTGTGAAATTGTTCACATTATCATGTTAAAAAGGTAAGAAACGAGTATAGTGTAAGTATAAAGAACAAACAAATATTGAAAGAAGGAATGACTTATGTTTAACCATTTTCTAAGGGAAAATAAAACCTCAGCAGCTATTTTAACTATTATTCGTTTATACCTAGGCTACTCATGGTTCACAGCTGGTTTTCATAAAATTACAGGCGGATTCGACGCTTCAGGATTTCTAAAAGGAGCAATTGCTAAACCCGTAACAGGTCCAGACGGAAACATGGTTTACAGCTGGTACGTGAACTTCTTAGAAAGCTTTGCATTGCCAAACATCGATGTTTTCAACTTCATCGTTCCTTGGGGCGAAACATTAATCGGTTTAGGACTTATGCTTGGATGCTTAACAACAGCAGCAATGTTCTTTGGTCTAGTAATGAACTTCTCTTTCTTCCTAGCCGGAACTGTATCACACAATCCAACAGACATTTTCTTAGGCTTCATCATCTTAACAGCAGGCTTCAACGCAGGTAAATTTGGTTTAGACTACTGGGTAGTTCCATTCATCAACAAAACAGTTGGAAAAAACAAGGAAAAATCAGCTGCATAAGTGGTCACCAAAAAGACGATTTGCTCCCCCTTGCGAATCGTCTTTTTGCTGTGTTTACAATGTTTTTTCTTTAAGTTATCGACTTAACTTCTTTATAGTAAAATTATCCCTTAATAACGTCCAGTTTGAGGGATATGGATATCCCAATGCCCAGTAACTGATTCCACGCAGATTGAATTCTTTGGCCAAGTCGAATTTCGCTTGGGCGCTTCGTGCGTCTTCAAACCAAACCTCATGCCCGCGCCCTTGTTCATCGACGTAGCGGAAAAATGGCGATTGGGTGAGGGTGTCATATTGAATGGTGGCTCCGTATTTCACAGCACGAGCAACCGCTTCTTGGGTACTAAATGTTTCAGCCTCTTGACCTTGAACATGGGGAAGAAGCCAATCACGTGCATAAATCTGAAATCCTAAGAATATTTTTTCTGCTGGCATGACGGAAAGCGCATATTCTACGACACGTCTCATTTGGTTAACAGGCGAGATTGCCTGAGGCGGACCAAGCCGATATCCCCACTCATAGGTCATGAGCACAACAAAATCAGCAATCCGGCCATGTGCCTCATAATCATGTGCCTCATATAACAGACCCGCTTGTGTTGCGCTCAATTTTGGAGCCACTGCGGTTGAAACAAAATAGCCCCTTGGATGAAGTCGGTCAACGGTCATCTGAAGAAATTGATTGTAATTCATCCGATCTGCCGGTAATACATTTTCAAAGTCAATGTTAACTCCCTGGTATCCCTTTTCCTCCATAATCCGGAGCATATTGGTGATGACTTTCTCCCGTAATTCCGGACTAGCCAAAATGGTATGAGCTAAATTGGAGCCAGCTGCAGTGGAGGTGAAGTTTGTAATTGACATCATCGGTACGACATTTTCTTCAATGGCAGCTTGAATCATTAAATCATCCCGGACTGGCTGCAGGTTTCCGTTCTCATTAATCAGATAGGCAAATGGACTTGCATATGTTAAATAGTCACCAAGCTCATGTATGGTCTGGGCACCTGAAGCGTCTGCTTGATAAGAATAGGCATTTACTTCAATGGTTGGTTTCCTTACTGGAATTCTTAGTTGTAAACCCGGGTAAATAAGGTTTGGATTTTGTATTTGGTTCTCGCTGATAAGAGATTGAACCGTAACTCCGTATCGGTTCGCCACTTGCCATAACGTTTCTCCCGGCTGGATGACATGGATTCTTGACGGGATCATTAGGCGGGTTCCGGGATATAAAACATTCGGATTGGTGATTTGATTTGCTTGGATAATTGAATTTATCGTCACACCATATTGCTGCGAAATGGACCATAACGTTTCACCGCTTTTTATGACGTGCCAAGTGCCTGGCACCGGAACAACTAACGACTGACCAACCACCAGTTGGTTTGGGTTTTGCAGGCCGTTTCCTTCGATAATTCCATTCATATCTACATTAAAACGATTGGCAATTTGCCAAAGCGTTTCTCCGCTTCGGACAACATGTATAAGCAAACGATCGCCTCCAACTTTTCCATGAATAATGTACTATATGTTGATAGGGAACATTGTGTAATCTGTCTAGATATTTAAAGAAAATGGATTCAACAAATTTGCCTTCATGTGATCAAGCAGCGTATATTTTTTAAGGTTCTTTTTTTCTAAAATGTCACTAATCTTGTGCTGTTCAACATTCTGTCAAAGCATTTTGAATATATTGTGAAATTGTTCACATTGTCATGTTAAAAAGGTGAAAAACGAGTATAGTGTAAGTATAAAGAACAAACAAAAATTGAAAGGTGGAATGACTTATGTTTAATCATTTCTTAAGAGAAAATAAAATCTCAGCAGCTATTTTAACTATTATTCGTTTATACCTAGGCTACGCATGGTTCACAGCTGGTTTTCATAAAATTACAGGCGGCTTCGACGCTTCAGGATACTTGAAAAATGCTGTAGCAAATCCAGTTAAAGGGCCAGACGGCAATATGGTCTACGGCTGGTACGTGAACTTCTTAGAAAGCTTTGCACTTCCAAATATCGATGTTTTCAACTTCATCGTTCCTTGGGGTGAAACACTAATTGGTTTAGGACTTATGCTTGGATGCTTAACAACAGCAGCAATGTTCTTTGGTCTAGTAATGAACTTCTCTTTCTTCCTAGCCGGAACTGTATCTCATAACCCAACAGACATTTTCTTAGGCTTCATCATCTTAACAGCAGGTTTCAACGCTGGTAAATTTGGTTTAGACTACTGGGTAGTACCATTCCTACGTAAAACAATAAAGACTAATACTGAAAAAAATAAAGCAGCGGCCTAACTAGTAGGTACAAAGAGACGATTCGTTCCCCCCGAATCGTCTTTTGTTATGTTAAAAATTACCCAAAATGTTGAAGTGAATTGGGTGAAAAGAATCGTTTATAAAGAAAAACGACAAAAAACGAAGATTTTGCTCGAATTTTGTTGGTGAACGTTACGAATCATTGAAGGGGGGTGAAATAGTGCACTTCCGCCAATTTCTTATAACAGCTCTATTTGTTGGTGCGGCGATGTTTTTTCCAGACAATGCTTTTGCTGAGAAGAATGAACTTCGTCCGCAAAAGGGACAAGCTCCGGCTTCAATACCGGAACAAGCTTCAATACCAGAAGCGGCATCAAAACCAGAACCTGCAACAATAGCAGTACCAGCAAAAGCTGAAGAGGCGCAATCGCTGAACATGAGTATTCCTGAACAAGCTCTTGAAAACCAAGCACAAGCAAAACAGCTTCCAGCCCAAAATACGCCAAATCAGGCTGCGTTGGAAAAAAGTTTGCCAGAGCAGGCAAATGAAAACGCGAAGTCGGTGGTAAAGAAGGCTGAAAAGGTTGTTCAGGTCAATGTCCCCGAACATAGAGAGGCTGTCCAAGCAAATCATACAGTAGAACAGTTGAATCCTAAAAATTCTATCCAAGATACTGTTAGTGAAGATAAAGTCGAAAAAGTAAAACCAGAAAAAGTAGATAATATTGACTATTTGCAAGCTGAAGACTTAGAAATAACAAAATCAGAATCCGTTGTGCAGGAGCCACAGAAAAATCCTGCCAGCAAGGAAGAGATACCTAAGGTAAACCAAGCACTGAATCAAACACAGAGAAGCAACGGTTCAGGGGGTCAATCAAATGATCGGGTCAATCATGGGATAAATAATTTAAGCTTTTTGGATAAATGGTTTGAATGGAATGATTACTTTGAGATCAAACTTGTTCAGCCATACCTTTCCCGGCAAGCCTTGATGAATACTCAATGGGTGAATGCTCCGCCACCGCCACCGCCGCAGGCAGCTCCTTTATTAACCAATGTTACCCGCAGCTAAAAGCCACGGATCATGATAATAAAAGGAGCGAATTAAAAATGAAACATTACTTAAACCCTAATAAAGTTGCTAAATCTTTTGTACTTGCAGGAGCATTATCGTTTGGAATTTTTGCTGGAGGTCAATTTACAGAAGCAGCAGGACCAGATCACGCTAAAACTGAAAAACCTGTACAAGCGCAACAATCCAATAACGCAAAGGTTAATGTGAATGTTAAACCAGTTGTTCCGGCAGCACCAGCTGTTCAGGCAAAGGAAGAAGTAAGCGTACAAGTAAAGCCAAATGAAGAAAAAGCTAGTAAGTCACAGGCGAGTGAACATGCAAGCGAAAATGCAAAATTGCACGCAGCACCAAATTCAGCTGTTCTTGGAAAAGGTGAAAAAGCTGAAGATGTTGTTGTGGAAGAGGAAGTAAAGGAAGAAGCACCAGTTGAGGAAACAACACCTGTTATTGAACTTGAACCTGAAGCTGCAACCGATGTAACTGAAGCAGATACGACTACGGATTCTGAATCTGAAGAAGCAGTTGATGTTGATAACGATGTAGTTGCTAAAACGGAAGATGAGGACGACGCAGCAAAAGAAGAGGAAGAAGAAACAGACGCTGACTCCGACTCGGTTGTAAGAATTGAAGATGAAGAAGATGAGGATGAAGATTCCGAAAACATCGATTTTGAAACTGACGCAATTGTAAAAACTGAAGATGACGAAGAAGCTGAAGCTGTTGAGGAAGAGGAAAAAGTAAACCCATCTGCAGCTAACAAGGCAAAGTCAAAAGCTAGTGTAAAAGCAAGCGATACTGCTAAGGCACATGCAGCAGCCAATTCAGCTGTACTTGCAGCAGCATTAGAAGTCCCTGCTGAAGAAGCTGTTGAAGTTGAAACTGAGGTTGTATCTGAAGACGCTACAGAAGAAGTAGTGGCTGATGAAGAAACAGTAGTAGCTGATACTGAGACAGAAGAAACTGAAGTAGTTGAAGAAGAGGCAGAAGTAACTGAGGTTGAAAAAGTAAACCCATCTGCAGCTAACAAAGCAAAGTCACAAGCTAGTGTAAAAGCAAGTGATACTGCTAAAGCACATGCAGCAGCCAATTCAGCTGTACTTGCAGCAGCAGTAGAAGTTCCTGCTGAAGAAGCTGTTGAAGTTGAAACTGAGGTTGTATCTGAAGACGCTACAGAAGAAGTAGTGGCTGATGAAGAAACAATAGTAGTGGAAACTGAAACAGAAGAAACTGAAGTAGTTGAAGAAGAGGCAGAAGTAACTGAGGTTGAAAAAGTAAACCCATCCGCAGCTAACAAAGCAAAGGCACAAGCTAGTGTAAAAGCAAGCGAAAATGCTAAAGCACATGCAGCAGCCAATTCAGCTGTCCATGCAGTAGCAGAAGAAGTACCTGCTGAAGAAGCTGTTGAAGTTGAAACTGAGGTTGTATCTGAAGAGGCTGCAGAAGAAGTAGTAGCTGATGAAGAAGCAGTAGTAGTGGAAACTGAAACAGAAGAAACTGAAGTAGTTGAAGAAGAGGCAGAAGTAACTGAGGTTGAAAAAGTAAACCCATCTGCAGCTAACAAAGCAAAGGCACAAGCTAGTGTAAAAGCAAGCGAAAATGCTAAAGCACATGCAGCGATCAATTCAGCTGTCTATGCGGTAGCAGTAGAAGTACATGCTGAAGATGCTGTTGAAACTGAAACTTCCGAACAAGCTGTTAAGGTAGAAACGGAAGTTGAATCTGAAGAGGTTGCAGGAACAGAAGAAGATGCGGTTGCTGTAATTGATTTAAAAAATTAATCTGTTTTCAATAAGAAACCGAAGGATATTTTCCTTCGGTTTCTTTGTAATTTATACATAACGATTTCGACCAGACAGCATTCCAAATATAATAACCACTACGGAGACTACTATTAGGGTAATGATGGGAACCGTCCAAGAATGCGCCAAGTCAAATAAATAGCCTATAAATAACGGACCTACTGCTGCAAGGAGATAACCTGTTGATTGTGTCATTCCCGATAACGCTGCTGCTTGATTTGCATTTCGTGCACGAAGTCCAATATAAGTGAGAGCTAGGGGAAAACTTCCTCCCAATGCAATTCCAATCAAGACAATACTGAGTATTAAAATCGGATAGGAGGCGCCTAACAGTAACCCGCTATACCCAACAACTGCGCACATCCCTAACATGAAAGCAATCCATACCTGTGACCCCGCACGTCCTGCAAGGACAGGAATGAAGAAACTTGCGGGTAATCCCATAAGCTGGGTAAAGGAAAGCATCCATCCCGCTGTTCCCAAACTTATTCCATGGCTATGTAGGATCTCAGGCAGCCAAGAAATCGTTACATAAAATAAAAAGGACTGAAATCCCATGAAAATGGCAATTTGCCAGGCGAGAGGAGTACGCCATAGTGAAGTAGAGTCAGAGCCCGTTTTCTTTTGGCTGACGCCGGACTCCCTTCCGTTATTTTTTCGAAGAAAGACCCATACTAGGATAGCGACAACTACAGGTATCGCCCATACAATTTGGGCTCCCTGCCACCCAAGGTTAAAATCCATTGCTAAAGGAATGCTGACTCCTGAAGCCAGGGATGCGATTAACCCCATTGAGGTGGAATAAACGCTTGTCATTAAGCCGAATTTCTCTGGGAACTTATCCTTCACAACCGCAGGTAAAAGAACATTTCCAATCGCAATACCCAATCCAGCCAGAAGAGTTCCGGTGAAAAGGAAAAAGGTCATCGGAATCGACCGAATTGAAATACCGATTAAAAGAGACGTTAATCCCAGTATTAATGTCATTTCATTTGTTAGCTTATTTGCTATTTTTGGAACAAGGGGAGACATGATGGCGAAAACTAATAAAGGTAAACTCATCAATAAGCCTGCACTCCAATGTGCAAGTCCAACATCCTCCTGAATCATCCCCACTAAAGGCCCTAAGGATGTAATGGCAGGGCGCAAATTAAAGGCTACAAGGACAATCCCAATAATAAAAAGATATATATATACGGATTTCGCATTAGCCTTTGACTCTAATAACTCCAAGAAAAGCAACCTCACTTTCATTAAACAAACTTTCTAAAGTATAGCACAAAAAAACCGTAGGGACGGTTCTCATGGTCTTTTATTTGACAAATAAAACCACAAAAACAGTCCCATGGTCTCACGATCCGGGTTCTTGAGGACAAATCACACGAAACCACGAGAAGGATTAGTCCTCAATCCGGGGTCTTGAGGACAAATCGCACGATACCACGAGAAGGATTCGTCCTCAATCTAGGTCTTGAGGACAAATTGCAACATCCCCTAGAAGGATTTGTCGTAACCCAACGGTGTATTGGCTGCTGTTCAACATTCCGTCATAACATTTCAAACAAACTGTGAACTTAACACTGTACCCATGTTAATAACTGTTGAAATCCAATATAGTGTAAGTATAGAGAACAAGTTAAATTTGAAAGGCGGAATGACTTATGTTTAACCATTTTTTAAGAGAAAATAAAATCTCAACAGCTATTTTAACTATTATTCGTTTATACCTTGGCTACGCATGGTTCACAGCAGGTTTTCATAAAATTACAGGCGGCTTCGACGCATCAGGATACTTGAAAAACGCAGTAGCAAATCCAGTAAAAGGCCCAGATGGCAGCATGGTTTACGGCTGGTATGTCAACTTCTTAGAAAGCTTTGCTTTACCAAACATCGATGTCTTCAACTTCATCGTTCCTTGGGGCGAAACATTAATTGGTTTAGGACTTATGCTTGGATGTTTAACAACAGCAGCGATGTTCTTCGGATTAGTGATGAATTTTAGCTTCTTCTTAGCCGGAACAGTATCTCATAACCCAACAGACATTTTCTTAGGCTTCATCATCTTAGCAGCAGGTTATAACGCAGGTAAATACGGTTTAGACTACTGGGTGGTTCCATTCATTAACAAAACAGTTGGAAAAAGTAAAACAAAATTAGTTGCATAAATAAGTAGTAAAAAAAGGCGATTCGGCCCCCTCGAGTCGTCTTTTTCTGCACTATTTACTTTTTCAATTGACCTTAAAGATAAAAGGCCTTATAGTATATTCTAACAATTCAAATAATATATGCAGATAATTTTATATAAAGGAAGGGTATATATTTTGAAAGACAATAGGCTTGAGCAGCTATGTAACGCATACACGGATTTAACTGTATCCGATATTCAAGTCTTAAAAAAAGTTGCCTCAACTTTACAATTGTATGCGGATTTATCTGGTGCTTATATGTTCATAGATTGTAAGATGAGTCATAACGAACACGCAATCATTGTTGCCGAGGCATTCCCGAAAAAAATAGATTCTTTATATGGAAACTCCGTAGTTGGGAAAATTGTGTTTGACACTTTCGAGCCAGGAGTCTTTTATAGTTACCGAACTGGAAAGAAGTCCGTTATCCGCCAGGCTGTAACACAAGAAGGAAAGCCTGTAGAACAAAGTGTGGTACCTATAAAAAATGATTCACAGGAAGTCATTGGGGTACTTATCCAAGAGAAAGAAATCGACTATCCCGATATTTATCAAAATGAACCACAGAGTCTGTTCTTTGGACAGGATGCAATCGATTACGTGCTAGGAGATCAACGTGGTGACATGCCGATTATTTCCGACTTGCTTATGGAAATCTGTCTGTTAACGGACCAAGATAATCGGCTTACCTATGCAAATCCAGCAGGTGTTAAATTCATAACGGAAATGAGTCATAACGAGGAACTTCTACAAAAGAACTTAGTGGAATTATTGCCATTCATCAAACCTGTATTCGACCAGCTGGATGACGTATTTGTTTTTGAATTATCTTTGGAAAACAAGTATTTAGTTGTGAAAAAGCTTAGATTACGAAAAAAGGACAAAATGAGTGGAACCATACTAGTTATTCAGGATTTAACAGAACTTCGCACAAAAGAAAAAGAGTTGATGATGAAGTCAGTCGTTATTCAAGAAATCCATCATCGAGTTAAAAATAATCTTCAAACAGTAGCCAGCTTACTAAGGTTACAAATGAGAAACGGACTTCCTGAAGGAAGTAAACCTTATTTTCATGATACGTTAAACCGAATTTATAGTATATCATCTGTCTATGAAATTATTCTTGCGAATGAAGATGCTGATGATGATGTAGATATAGTTAAGCTTACAGGAAAAATCTGTTCGTCCATGGTAATAAATGACCCTCATAAAAAAGTTGAGCTGGTTATTCAATCAAATGGGAATTGTATTTTAACTTCATCAAGAAAAGCAGTTTCGATTGCATTAATTGTTAATGAACTTGTTCAAAATTCATTAAAACATGCCTTTCCTTTTGAAGCATCAGGTGAAATTATTGTGGATTTTCAAGCAAGTAAGGATTCGTTAGCGCTTCATATTTCCGACAACGGCGTTGGAATGAAGAAGCCGAAATCTTCACTTGGATTGGAAATTGTAGATAATTTAGTTGTGAACGATTTAAATGGTGAATTTCATTATTTGCCGGAAATTATCGGGACACATGCAGTTATTACGTTTCCAGTAAGTCCGGAGGTTGTTATTTATGATGAGAAAGAAAATCTTAATAGCTGAAGACGAATCAATCATCCGAATGGACCTCAAAATGATGTTAGAAGATAATGGTTACGAGGTTGTGGGTGAAGCGGGTGATGGAGAACGGGCAATTGAACTAGCCTATCTGCATAAGCCTGACCTTATTTTGATGGATATTAAAATGCCGAAAATTAATGGATTACAGGCAAGCCAAATTATTGGGAAGCAGTTAGATCTGCCGATTCTCATTATCACTGCCTATAGTCAAAAAGAATTCGTTGAGAAAGCTCAGCAAGATAATGTTGTCGGTTATCTAGTGAAGCCTATTGCAGAATCAAACTTGATTCCTACGATTGAGATTGCTCTTCATCAAGCAGATAAGGCAAAAAGGCTTAAAAAGGATATATTAAACGCACATCAAGAGGTGGAAAAAAGGAAACTGATTGAACGGGCAAAAGGGATCCTCATGCAGAAGAGGCAGTTGACCGAACAGGAAGCCTATAAAACGATGAGGAATTCAAGTATGTCCAGCCAACTGCCAATGGAGGCAATTGCAGAGGAAATTATTGCAGCATATAAGTAAATACGCAGGAGCAATGGTGCTTAAAGAGAACGTTCTTTAAGCATCTTTTTTATAGGGTAGAAAGGTGTGGTTAAAGTGAGTGAAGAGAAAAAAAGGTTTATACAAGAATTTGTCCCAGGTAAACAAATCACGCTAAGTCACTTAATTGCAAATCCTGATGCTGAAATGTTCAAAATGCTAGGCATCCAAAAAGCAGGTGCACTTGGAATTATGACATGTACACCAAGTGAAACGGTTATTATTGCAGGTGATTTAGCAACAAAAGCAGCAAATGTAAATATTGGCTTTTTGGACAGATTTACAGGAAGTCTTGTGATTGTTGGCAATATTTCAGAAGTGGATATGGCGATGAACGAAATTAATCGCTTTTTAGCTGAAATATTAGGCTACACACCTGCAACGATTACAAAATCCTAAGGGAGGGCTTTAAGAAATGAAAAACAGGGCGATGCTTATCGGGGCAATCGGTGCTGGCAAATCTACCTTAACAAATGCATTATTAGGTGTAGAGGTTAAAGCGTATAAAACTCAGACATTAATTTATTACGATTGGATTGTGGATACGCCTGGGGAATATACTGAAAATCCTATGTTTTATAAAAATATAATGGCTACTGCCTTAGAAGTTACCCACGTTTTTTATTTGCAGGATGCTACTAGCGATAAAGTAACTTTCCCTCCTGGATTTACGATGGGGATACCGAAGATACCAATTGGTGTGATAACTAAAAGTGATCATACCAAAGCAAAAATTGCAGAGTCCATAGAAAGGATTCGTTCAGTTATTTCTTATGGTCCGATTGTGATTACTTCTTCTGTCGAAAACATTGGGATCGAACACTTAAAGAATTTAGTACAGTTCAATGATATGGATTCGATCAAAAAGTATGTTCATGACTCAGAAGATGAAAAACTATTATTCTCTGACTCCTTTACAGTTAACTGAATTTTTGATATATTATAATTATAAAAGTGAATGAAATGGCAAAGGCGCCTTTACGACTTGAAGAATTTTCTTCGAGTATGTAAAGGCGCCTTTTTTAGTTAAGGGGTGGTAGTTTGTGAATGATTCCAAGAAGAAGGAGACAATAATCAGTGCAGGAATTGACATTGGGACAAGCACAACGAAGCTCATTATTAGCCGTTTTACCATAATGAATACAGCTGAAACTACACAAGTACCAAGAATTGAAATTGTCGATAAACAGGTCTTGTACAAGAGTCCCATTTTTAGGACACCGCTGCTGGATTCTTCAACCATTAATGTAGCAGAGGTTGAGAAAATAGTCCGTTCCGAATATGCTCATGCCGGCATAACAGCCTCTCAAGTTGAAACAGGGGCAGTCATTATTACCGGTGAAACAGCTACAAAACATAATGCTCGCGAAGTACTGCATTACTTAGCTAATGAAGCCGGTGATTTCCTGGTAGCCACGGCTGGTCCGGATTTAGAAGGTATTATTGCAGCAAAAGGTTCAGGGGCATATGACTATTCCCATCGTACGGGAAAAGTAATTGCCAATATTGATATCGGCGGAGGAACGGCAAATATTGCTGTTTATAAAGATAGAGTGCTTCTCGGCACATGCACCATGCATATAGGAGGAAGACTCATCGAATTTCATGAGCAGAAAATAACTTCCATTTCTCCTACCGTGCAAAAGCTTTTAGCAGAGAATAACCGAGTTTTACAAATAGGGGATTCCTCTGAATCACCAAATGTAAATTTTGTTGTTCGTTTGATGGCAGAATCACTAGGGAGAATAGTGAACAATGAAGTTCATGAAAAGGACCTAGTACTATTACTGGGGCATCTTCCAAACTGGACAGATAAAATCGACTTTCTTGTTTTTTCAGGAGGAATATCTGAATTTATTTATAAGCATGAACCCGGCACTGATCAACGCTCTGACTATGATGACATAGGTAAAGATTTGGCTGTAGCGTTGCTAAAAGATGAAGCGCTGCAAAGCTTTACATGGCTTGAGCCAGTTGAAACCGTACGGGCAACCGTCCTTGGAGCAGGTACTCAAACGACGGAAATTAGTGGAGCTACCATCCAGGTGGCTCGAAATGAATTACCTCTTAAAAATGTTCCAGTATATCATTACACATTTGGTATGAACCTTCAAAATGGATTAGAAAATTTTGAGGAAGCAGTCAAGCATGCCATAAATATGTACGATGTAAGGAGAGAAGGACAAAATATTGCTCTCTACCTCTCTGAACTTCCATACATGAAGTTTAGAGATATCCAAAAGTTAGCAGCAGCTATTATTCAAGTAATGGAAAAACGTTTTGACCCCAATTTGCCGATTGTACTAGTGGTACAAACCGATCATGCCAAAGTGCTAGGTCAGACATTACTTGCTATGAATGTAAAACAAAGTGTTATTTGTATAGATCAAATCAATGTCGAACAAGGTGATTACCTGGATATCGGAAGAAGTCTTGAATCCGGAGTCGTTCCCGTTGTAGTGAAGACATTAACATTTCACTCATCGTGAAGGAGGGTGTTCCATAATGAATCTACATACAATTTTAGGTGGTATCCGTTATACATTTGCCGATTTGAAAGAAGTCATGGCAAAAGCAAATGAGGAAAAATCAGGGGACCGGCTGGCAGGTGTCGCAGCGGAAACCGTTCAAGAACGAATTGCTGCAAAAGTGGTCCTAAGTGAAATTTTATTAAGTGACATTCGAAATAATCCCTTAATTCCCATTGAAGAGGATGAAGTTTCTCAAATTATAGAGGGCGATATTAACGAAATAATCTATGGGGAAATGAAGAATTGGAGTGTTGCGGAATTAAGGGAGTATATATTGCGTAACGATGTTGGCGACCGCGAACTCAAACGAATAAGCAGGGGATTAACCTCTGAAATGATTGCAGCTGTGACCAAACTGATGTCCAACCTCGATTTAGTTCATGCAGCAAATAAAGTTGTAATTTTATCTACTTGCAATATAACGATTGGTCAAAAAGGAACTATAGCATCCCGCTTACAACCCAATCACCCAACGGACAATGTAGATGGAATGATCGCATCTCTTAAAGATGGATTGTCATATGGCATTGGTGATGCAGTGATTGGAATCAACCCTGTGGACGATTCGGTTGAGAGCGTTAAACGATTACTACACGCTACAAAAGACTTTATCCATGAATGGGAAATCCCTACACAAAACTGCGTATTAGCACATGTCACCACACAAATGAAAGCCATTCGTCAAGGAGCTCCTGCAGATATGATTTTTCAAAGTATTGCAGGAACAGAAAAAGCAAATCGTTCGTTTGGAATCACGGCGGAGCTTATTGCCGAAGCCAGAGAGTTAGCTTTAAAGCAAGGTACGGGATCAGGTCCGCAAGTCATGTATTTTGAAACTGGTCAAGGATCCGAATTATCAGCTGAAGCCCACCATGGAATCGATCAATTAACCTTAGAATCCCGTAACTATGGGTTTGCCAGACATTTCGACCCGTTTATCGTCAACACAGTAGTCGGTTTTATTGGTCCAGAGTACTTGTATAACAGCAAACAAGTCATACGTGCGGGGCTAGAGGATCATTTTATGGGGAAAATGCACGGTATTCCAATGGGAGTCGATATTTGTTATACGAATCATATTAAAGCGGATCAAAATGACATTGAAGATTTAGGTGTGCTCTTATCAGCAGCAGGTGTGAATTTCATCATTGCCGCACCAATGGGTGACGATGTGATGCTGAATTACCAATCTATGAGCTTTCATGATGTTGCAACATTACTACAGACCTTTGGGAAAACACCTGCACCCGAATATTTGAAATGGCTGGAAAAAATAGGGATTTATGAAAACGGCCGTCTAAGTCCACGGGCAGGCGACCCTGCCATATTCTCACGTTAGGAGATGATACCTATGAATGAACAACTCATTGAGAAAATTACGAAGATGGTCGTTGAAAAATTACAATCGAAAAACTTGAAAATAGTTGATCTTCCAAAAGAAAACGAACAGATGGCAGTTACGTTGTTTCAAGAGACAGCTGGGGAAAATCGTATTCCAGAAGAAAAGGTTATTCCAACTCCACTGGGAGATGTTAAATTCTTTAAAACAACTGTGGAGGAAAAAAAGCCAAATAACATCTTATTACGCACACCAACTAAGGAAGATAAAAACGATGATACTTTGGCAGAGCTTCGTAAAAAAACACCAGCTAGAATTGCAGTCGGAAGAGCCGGCTCAAGACCTAAAACAAGTACTTGGCTTCAATTTAGATTTGATCATGCAGCAGCAGTAGATGCGGTTTACGGTGAGGTTCCTCAAGAAATATTAAACCGTTTAGGCTTTTTTCAAGTACACTCGCGCGTAATGGATAAAGAAGAATATATTCGCAGACCGGATTTAGGAAGAAGATTATGTGATGAATCTAAAAAAATCGTAAAAGACAAATGTAAGCATTCTCCCACCGTACAAATTGTCGCTTCCAATGGGTTAAGTGCCAAAGCAATCGAGGAGAACTTAGAAGATGTGTTCTTGTCATTAGTACAATCATTAAAAAATCTATCCATTGATATTGGCACAACCTTTTATGTCGATAAAGGCAGAGTTGCCCTAATGGATGAGATTGGGGAAATCTTGCAGCCAGAAGTCGTGATCATTCTTATCGGAGAACGTCCAGGACTTGTATCTGCGGAATCCTTAAGTGCTTACATTTGTTATAAACCTCGCATCGGAACGATAGAGGCTGATCGGATGGTTGTTTCGAATATTCACAAGGGCGGTATACCTCCGGTGGAAGCCGGAGCCTATTTAGGAACACTCATACAGAAAATCTTAAAATATGAAGCTAGTGGTGTTTCTCTGGTCAAGAAGGAAGGATAGGAGGACTGAAGAGTCTTTATGAAAAAAATCCATGCTGAAATTTTATCTATGCAAGTCATTCCAAATGTAGATCCTGGGTTAGCTGAGAAATTGAATTTGCAGACCTATCAGCGAAGCTTAGGTTTGTTCACAACGACTATTGATGATGTTGGATATACGGCAGCGGATGAATCTACCAAAACTTCTGATGTGGAAGTGGTATATGCGAAGAGTTTTTACGCAGGGGCTGCTCACGCATCTGGTCCACTTTCAGGAGAATTTATCGGCATCATTGCTGGTCCTTCCCCTGAGGAAGTGAAAAGTGGATTCGATTCGATTCGCCTTACCATCGAGAACAGAGCGTACTTTGAAGCCATAAATGATAACGTGAATCATGCGTTATATGCGAATACCATTTCAAGCTGCGGAAGTTATTTGGCCAAGGTTGCCGGTATTTCCGTAGGGCAGCCGTTAGCCTATCTAATAGCTCCCCCTCTTGAAGCAATGATTGGACTAGATGCTGCATTAAAGTCAGCTGACGTAAGAGTATGTGAGCTTTTTACACCTCCGTCTGAAACCAACTTTGGCGGTGGTTTACTCACAGGCAGTCAATCATCCTGCCAGGCAGCTGCGAATGCTTTTCGTGATGCTATCTTGAATATGGCGAAACGGCCGTTAGATTACTAAGAAAGGAGGGAGTGTGATGGTAACAGTTATAGATACTGATTTACTCGCTCTTCAGGAAATGCGCACAGCTGTAAAAGCAGCAAAAGAAGCGCAATTGGCTTATATGAGTTTTACACAAGAACAAGTGGACCGAATTGTTAAGGCAGTTGCTGATGCAGCATTTAAACAGTCCGAACGACTTGGCAAAATGGCAGTAGAGGAAACGGGAATGGGTGTGGCGGCTCATAAAAAAATAAAAAACGAGGTTGGCTCAAGAGACGTTTACGAAAGTATTAAAGATTTAAAGACAGTGGGTGTGGTTGGGGAAGACAAAGAAAAGAAAGTTATCGAAATCGCGGCCCCATTCGGCGTTGTCGCTGCAATTGTTCCAACGACAAACCCAACATCAACTGCCTTTTTTAAAACACTGATTGCTTTAAAAACAAGAAATTCAATTGTCGTCAGCCCTCATCCGTATGCCGTGCAATGTACACATGAAGCGTTAAAGGTCTGTGATACAGCTGCTGTGGCTGCAGGAGCACCCAAGGGACTGATTCAATGCTTAACGATGTCCTCCTTGGAAGCAACACAAGAATTGATGAAACACCCTGATGTGAATTTAATCTTGGCAACTGGCGGAGGAGGATTAGTTAAAGCGGCTTATAGTTCGGGAAAACCTGCTTATGGAGTTGGACCAGGAAACGTTCCAGTTTACATCGAACGGTCTGCAAAGATCGAAAAAGCCGTGGAAAACATCATTAATAGTAAATCCTTTGATCACGGAACGATTTGTGCAACAGAACAAGCCATCGTCGTGGATAGGAGTATTTTGGAGCTAGTTAACCGCGCATTAAAGAAAAATGGAGCCTATGTTTTGTCAGATGAAGAAAAACGTCTAATGGAAAAAGTGATTTCTCCGATTCCAGGGAAAGTAAATCCTAACATCGTTGGAAAGAGTCCGCAGGTAATCGCAAAATTTGCGGGAATTACCTTGCCGGAAGGAACCCGTGTCATCGTGGGAATGGAAAAAAATTTAGGTAAAGACATTCCTTTCTCACTTGAAAAACTATCGCCTATTTTCGCCATGTATGTTGCAGCGGATGTGAACCATGCAAAGGAACTATGTTTATCGCTGTTAAATTTGGGTGGAAGAGGACATTCGCTTTCCATTCATACGGAAACAGATATGATAGCCCGCGAATTTGCGATTGACATGCCGGTCTCTCGTATTCTAGTAAATACAATGTCATCGGTGGGAGCGGTTGGCGGCACAACCGGATTATTGCCATCCATGACATTAGGCTGCGGGACATTTGGTGGGAACATAACTTCAGATAATGTAACAGCCAAACATTTATTAAATATTAAACGTATGGCTTATGGCATTAAAGAAGTAGAACTTCCAAAACAAACAAATGATTTAACTGAAGGTGTTACAAATCAAGTCGTTTCACAGGTATTAAATTCAATGGATACTACTCAAAGTGTTGATCCTGATATGGTCAAAGACTTGGTTAGTGAAATCTTAAAACAATTACAAAATAATTAGTAGGAGGAAACAGAGATGAATAGAGAAGGAACAGCATTAGGAATGGTAGAAACTAAAGGATTAGTCGGATCAATTGAAGCTGCAGATGCAATGGTCAAGGCAGCAAATGTAAATTTGATTGGTAAAGTCCACGTTGGCGGCGGAATTGTAACGGTTTTAGTACGTGGTGATGTAGGTGCTGTTAAAGCTGCAACAGATGCTGGTTCAGCGGCAGCACAACGTGTTGGGGAATTGTTATCGGTTCACGTCATTCCACGACCACATAATGAATTGGAAATGATTTTACCAAAATTAGAAAGTTAAATTTTAATCGAAAGGTGGAAACGACTTGAACCAGCAATTGATTGAAAAGATTGTCGGAGAAGTACTCAGTCAATTAGGAAATGTTGAAGCAGCAAAACAACATCCTGCAAATGCAATTCCTATCGCTGTTTCTGCTCGTCACATCCATTTGTCGCAAGAACATGTCGAGGAACTATTTGGTGCTGGGTACAAGTTAACCAAAAAAGGTGATCTCTCCCAGTTAAACCAATTTGCAGCAAATGAGACAGTAATGATTGCTGGACCAAGAGGCAGTATTGAACGTGTTCGTGTGCTTGGTCCTGTACGCTCTTCTACGCAGGTGGAGGTTAGCTGGACAGATGCCATGAAGCTCGGAGTGAAACCACATCTCCGTGATTCAGGCAACATTATCGGTTCTGCTCCTTTTACATTGGTAGGTCCAAAAGGAAGTCTATATCTTGATGAGGGGTTAATCATCGCCCAAGCTCATATTCACATGGATCTCCAAGACGCAAAGCGTTTAAATGTAGAAGACGGCGAGTATGTAACGGTAGAAGTAGATGGAGTACGACCAATTGCCTACCGAAATGTAAAAATTAGAGTTTCTGAACGATACCGTTTGGAAATGCATATTGACACGGATGAAGCAAATGCAGGCTTCATTGCAAAAGGCACAATAGGCTATATAAGTCGACCAGGTGAGGAACGCACTAGATTAATAGAACAAGATTCATTGCCTGTTCGTTCAGAGAGCAAACCACATAACTATCGAAAAAAGTTACTTAGCAATAATGATATCAGAATAATAAATGAAACTGAGATTGTGATCGAAAAAGGAACAATTGTCACACCGCTTGCAAGAGATACAGCACGTGAACTGGGAAAAACGATTTCATTTAGAAAGTAGAAGAAGGTGACAGTGGGATGAGATTAGGGAGAGTTATCGGAAACGTTTGGGCAACTCGCAAAGAGGAAGGTTTACAAGGTTTGAAATTACTAATTGTTCAACCTATTGATGCTTATGGGAAGGCAGTCAGGACCCATTTTGTTGCTGCTGACCGTATCGGTGCTGGAAAAGGTGATCATGTCCTTGTAACAAGCGGGGGTTCATCACGTTTCATCGATAAGGATAATCCCATTCCCATTGATGCAGTCATTATAGGGATAATCGATTCAACCGAAGTGGAAAGAGGTGAATTTGGTGGGACAAGCAATTGGAATGATTGAAACAAAAGGATTAGTCGGTTCTATGGAAGCAGCAGATGCCATGATTAAAGCTGCGAATGTTTCATTAGTCAAACAAGAATTTGTTGATGGTGGAATTGTGACAGTCATTATTCAAGGAGATGTTGGTGCCGTTCAAGCTGCTGTGGATGCCGGTCGTGAAGCGGCGAAGCGTGTTGGCGAACTATTAGGGGCTCATGTCATTCCACGTCCGGACCAATCTGTTAGGGAGATGTTGGATACTACTAATCCTGATAAGCAAAAACAGAAGAAAAGGGCATCTAATATAGGAAAGAAAAATATAAAAGAAGTCAATGAATAATGATTGTGAAAGGGTGAGTTTATTTGGCGTTTCGAAGAAATAAAATCGCCGTTGTCGGTGCAGGTTATACCGGTGCCACTGTTGCTTTAATGATTGCGCAGAAGGAATTGGGCGATGTTGTATTAGTGGACATCCCGGACCAAGAGAACCCAGCAAAAGGGAAAGCACTTGATATCCTTCAGGCTGGGTCGGTACAACGTTATAATGTGAAAATTACTGGAACATCTAATTATCAGGATATTCAAGATGCAGACATGCTCATCATCACTGCAGGTATTGCCAGAAAACCGGGAATGAGCAGAGAAGATTTAGTCACAACCAATGCAAAAATCATGCGCCATGTATCTGAACAAGTAAAGACATACGCACCAAACAGCTATGTTTTAATCTTAAGTAATCCTGTAGATGCGATGACATATGTTTGCTATCAAACAACCGGTTTCCCAAAGAACCGGGTTATTGGCCAATCCGGTGTATTAGATACAGCCAGGTTTAATACCTTTGTAGCCGAAGAACTGGGTATCTCGGTGGAAGATATCTCTGGATTTGTTTTAGGCGGACATGGTGATGATATGGTACCTTTTGTCAGGTATTCCTATGCAGGCGGAATTCCCTTGGAAAAAATTATCCCGCAAAAACGTTTGGATGCAATTGTGGAGCGGACAAGAAAAGGCGGCGGGGAAATTGTCTCTTTGCTTGGAAATGGAAGTGCTTACTACGCACCAGCTGCTTCACTAGTAGAAATGGCCGAGGCAATTATTCGTGATAAAAAGAGAATTCTCCCCTCCATTGCATATTTAGAAGGAGAATATGGCTACAACAATTTATATTTAGGTGTACCGACAGTAATCGGCGGGAACGGAATAGAAAGCATTATAGAACTGCCAATAACGATTGAAGAAAAAGAAGCCCTAGATAAATCAGTAGAATCTGTAAGGAAAGTAATTAAAATTTTAAATTTTTAAAATTTATTGACTATTCTAAATGTAAACGTTATTATGAATTTAGGTTGTATCCCGCTTGTATACAAGTCGTATTTAAAAGTTAAAGGGCTTCTAATGTTAGATATAATTTAGTAGAGTGTGATTTTTTACTTTTAAAGGTAATTTATCCCTAACTTGTATACAAGTTGTACTCTTATTTTGTATACAAGTTGTACTCAAGGGAAAACATTAAACTATTTTGAGAGGGGGGAAGGACATCATTCACTATCAAACTAAACCTCAATTAAAGGATATAGCCTATCAGAAAATTAAAGAAATCATTATGTCAGGTGAGGAAGAGTTTACTTCAGAAAGCAGTTTAGTAAATTTACTAAGTATGAGTAGAACTCCTATAAGGGATGCTATTCATCGCTTAGAGAATGAAGGATTTCTTAAGGTTTATTCCAATCAAGGAATCTATTTTTGGAATCCTACTGCTGAAGAAAGAAATGAATTATTTGATATGAGAATAGCTATTGAAACTTATTCCATTAAACAAGTTCCTGTATTCACAGATGAAAATATTACATACCTTAGAGAAAATATTAGGGACCAATATCTTGCAGTAGAAAAAGAGGATTACTTAGTTTTTAATGAACTAGACATGGATTTTCATCAATATTTGCTAGAAGTAAACGGCAATTCGCAGTTCTTAAAGAGCTATAAGAATGCTAGAGAAAGACTAATGACTATCCGCAGTGCCAAGTATCTATTGAAAACCCAATCAGAAGTGATTAAAAGGTTAATCAAAGATCATGCAGAGATTGTAGATAACCTTAACAAGGATTCCAATGTTATTAGTGCAGAAATCCTAGAAAAACATATTAATAAAGGCAAAATAAATTTTTCATAAAGGGAGATATAAAAAATGACAGTTTTTTTGAAAAATATGAGCTGGGTAAACTTCCAGAAAAAGAAAGAAAATACTAATTTAGTAATTATCCCTACAGGAGCATTTGAAGTATATGGTCAGCATTTGCCACTTGGTTCTGATATTTTGGTTGCTGTGAAAATTTCTGAAATGGTTGCAGAAAAATTAGGTGCAATCGTTGGTCCATCTATGGAAGTAGGAGATTCATCGATGTTAGATGATTTCCCTGGAACGATAACCATCCGTCCAGAAAGCTTTAAAAATTATCTTTTGGACATCTTAGTAAGCTTAAAAAAATGGGGATTTAAGGACTTTTTATTTGTTAATAATCATCTTGGAAATGTTCCTATCATTGACCAACTTTCCAGGGATTTACAACGTGATGATTCCATAAGATGTGCGCAGATTGACTACTGGAGATTTGTTCAGACTGTTGATAAGGGTATCGTTGAAACCGAAATACCACACGGACATGCAAGTGAAGCAGGAACGTCAGTACTACAATATCTATATCCAGAATGTGTTGATATGGATTTGATTGTGGATGAACATCCTTCTATTTCAAACAACTTTCCTGATATTATTCAATATGTAAAATACGGTGATTTAAGTAAATCCGGAACCATTGGGGATGCAACTGCAGGAACACCTGAGAAAGGGAAACAACTTGTCGACCGTTCGGTAAACCGAATCGTAGAATTTTTAGTAGAAAGTTGGGGTTATAGTGCAAAAGATTGAAAAGATGCTTGAGGTAATCTCAGCAATCCTGCTAACTATACTCGCTTTGATTGTTACGGTTCAAGTGCTTGGCCGAGCATTATCGATGTCACTACCCTGGTCTGAAGAGTTGTCCAGGCAGGCATTGATTTGCCTTTCCTTCATAGGAGGAGCGCTAGCGTACTATAAAGGAGAGGAATTAAAGGTTACGATAATAGTAGATTTATTCCCTCCAACTGTACGCAAATGGAATGATTTAATCATCTCCATACTTTCAGTGCTAATTTCTTTATTAGTGTTGTACAGCGGGATCAACTTCCTAGGGGATGTCTGGGGTACACCGACAGTCGCTCTTCAATGGAATAAGGGAATCTTTTTCTTAGCCATTCCAATTAGTTTTGCTCTAATTTTTATAAAACTATTTAGAAATTTAATCAGCAGTTTTATACCGAAGGAAACAATATAGGAGGGATCGCATGTTAATCGCACTTTTCCTTGCGCTGTTTGTATTGTTACTTTTGGGAATGGATATTTCTCTAGTCATGATAACGAGTGCAGCGATTGTCGTATTTTTAAGTCAATATAGTGATTTTCCTCTATTAATTGAAACGTTGTCCCAACACCTTTTTAGCGGAGTGGATAACTTTAGTTTTACTGCCATCCCTCTATTCATTCTTGCGGGTGAAATCATGAATAGGGGAATGATTACCGATAGGCTGGTGAGATTTTCACAAACTTTTTTGGGTCATATTCCAGGTGGTGTGGCTCAGACAGGTGTGGGACTAAACGTTATTATGGCAGGTATGTCTGGCTCTGCTGTTGCAGATTGTGCTTCGACCGGAAGTATTTTAATCCCTGCTATGGAAAAAGATGGGTACAAACGGGAGCGTGCTGCAGCAATTATTGCGACTGCTTCTACGATCGCACCCGTTTTTCCTCCTAGTATTCCAATGATTATTATTGGGTCCATTGCAGGACTATCGGTAGGGCAACTTTTCTTGGCGGGTGTTGTCCCTGGGTTGTTAATGGGAATCTCCGTTATGATTTATATTTATTATCACGCAAAAAAAGTAAAAATGGTATTAAAACAGAAATCTACTTTTAAGGAAAAGTTAGTTGCTACAAAGGAAGCTTTTTTGGCATTATTATTGCCAATCATTATCATCGGAAGTATTATCTTTGGAATCGCGAGTCCAACAGAATCGGCAGTTTTAGGTGTACTATATGCTCTGTTTGTAACCATGTTTATTTATCGCTCTCTTAATCTTAAAAACTTATACAAAACATTAGTAGGTGCTTCAGTAGCTTCTGGAACGATCATGATAGTATCTGCAGCGGGAGTACTGTTTGGTTGGCTGGCTACTTATTATAATCTAGGAGATGTAGTAGAAACTTTACTATTCTCAATTAGTGAAAATAAGTACGTTATTTTAATTGTTGTCAACATCATTCTCATTATCTTAGGGATGGTGTTAGAGACAATTCCTATTATTCTATTAGTTGTACCAATTTTACTCCCAATACTGGGTAATCTTGGGATTGATCCTATTCATTTCTCTATTATGATGGTGGTTAACTTAATGATTGGCTTAATAACACCGCCAGTAGGATTACACCTATTTATTACATCATCCATCGCTAAAGTACCAATTACAGCTGTTATTAAAGAAGCCATACCATTTATATTTGTTCTTCTCATTGTGTTAGTTCTGGTCACTTTTGTTCCAAGTGTGTCCTTATTCTTGCCAAGTTTATTTAATTAAAAATTCTATTCAATTAATAAAAATTAAAGGGGTTGAGCTACTTGAAGAAAATTCGAAATATTCTTTTATTATTTGTGGTTATTGGTTTAATTGCAGGATGCGGAAATCAAGCAAATAAAAGCAGTGGGAATAGTTCAGAAAAAAGTTCTGGAACAGTTAAAATGCGGTCTGCAGATGTTGTAGACATTAACAGTCCTTACACAAAAGGAATGGAAGAATTTGCAAAAGATATTAATTCCGCAACGGATGGAAAGCTTTCTCTTGAGCATTTTCCAGCTGGGCAATTGGGTAATGACAGCCAAATTCTTGAATCAGTAAAACAAGGAAGTATTGATTTTGGTCTTCAAGGTGCTATACCTGGAAGCGCAGTTGCTGGTGCATTTTATCTTCCATACTTGTTTCAAGATGCTGATCATTTAAAAGCAGTAATTTTTGGAAGTACTGGGGACAAGATTAAAGCAAAAATTGAAGAAGAAACAGGAGTAAAAGTAATTGGTTTTGTCCCATTCGCTGCAAGAATGCTGACTACAAATGGAGTAGAGGTTAAAACTCCAGAAGATTTAAAGGGGTTAAAAATCCGTGTACCTGAGTCACCAGCAGTAATCGAAGCATGGAAAGAATTAGGTGCTAATCCAACTCCGCTATCATTTACTGAACTATTTACATCACTTCAAACCGGGGTTGTTGATGGGCAAGAAAATCCATATGAGATTATACTAAATAATAGTTTTTATGAAGTACAAGATACTTTAAATGAAACATACCATAACTTTCCGGTCCGCACTCTAATTATGAATAAAGAAAAATATGAATCTTTAACTGCAGACCAACAAAAAGCCCTTGAAGAAACTTGGGTTGAGGCTGCTAAAAGTATCGATAAGATGTATTCTGAACAAGAAGCAGGATATAAAGAACAATTGTTAGAAAAAGGCATGAAGTTTGTAGAGTCTGACATTGAAAGCTTTGCAGCGAAATCAAGAAAAGTAACTGATAAACTTGGAACTGAGATCTTTGGTGAAGAAATCTATCAAGAAATCGTTGAACTTAGAAAATAAATTTAAGGTGGTTTAGTTAATGTTAGTTTCAGCTATTCAATTAAATTCGAAACAAGATAAAGAAGAAAACTTACGAAAAGCAATCAGTTATATTGAGAAGGCTGCTGATGCCGGAGCTAAACTAATTGTATTACCTGAATACATGAATTATATTAGTAGCAAAAAACAGGCCCTTGAACATGCAGAAACGATTCCTGGTCCAACTACTAATCTTTTAATGGAAAAGGCAAAGGAATTAAATGTATTTATCCATTGTGGCAGTATCTTAGAATACTATGATAATGAACGTGCCTATAATACAAGTGTGCTTATCAATGATAATGGTGAAATCGAAGCAAAGTATCGGAAAATCCATCTTTTTGATATCGATGTAGAAGGAGTAGCCTCCTATAAAGAGTCTGATTTGATCAAAGCTGGAGATGAAATCGTTACTGCTGATACTTCTATTGGTAAAATCGGATTAAGTATTTGTTATGACCTTCGTTTTCCTGAGCTATTTAGAAATTTAATGCTGCAAGGCTCAGAGATTTTAGTGTTACCAGCGGCATTTAATCAGAACACAGGTATTCATCATTGGGAAACGTTATTAAAGGCAAGAGCAATAGAGAATCAATGTTATGTAATTGCAGCAGGGCAGATAGGTTCTTATGGTGAAGGAAGTTCCACTTTCGGAAGTTCAATGATTATTGACCCGTGGGGAATTGTCATTGCGAGAGCATCTGATACGGAAGGCTTTATTACTGCAGAAGTAGACAAGGAATATATTACTAGACTCCGACAGCAGTTACCATGTCTAGCAAACCGTAAACCTCATCTATATTAGGTTAGAATGATACAAAATTAGTAGGT
This sequence comes from Neobacillus niacini, assembly GCF_023715415.1. Taxonomy (GTDB): domain Bacteria; phylum Bacillota; class Bacilli; order Bacillales; family Cytobacillaceae; genus Neobacillus; species Neobacillus niacini_C. Next base: position 451,471 of record NZ_JAMBOB010000004.1, on the reverse strand, counting down.
CACACACAATACAGTTGGAAAAAGTAAGATAAAATCAGTTGTATAAGTGGTAACAAAAAAGACGATTCATCCCCCTCGAATCGTCTTTTTTCTATTTATTTCACTGCTTCTGCTAACAAATCTACGATATGAACGCCGCGCATTTTACCAGATAGACCTTCGCGCTCAATTCCGAGCTGCATTTGTAGCAAACAACCGGGGTTTGCGGTTACGATGGTGGTTGCATGCGTGGCTTTCGCCTGAACCATTTTATAATCGAGCATGACCATCGACATTTCAGATTCGACAATATTGTAAATTCCAGCAGAACCACAGCAGCGATCGGCTTCTTTCATTTCTTGGTACTGAACCCCTTTTATGGACTCCAACAGTGTTCGTGGAGCCGAGGCGGTCTTCATCACATTTCGTAAATGGCAGGAATCCTGATAAGTAATCACTTGAGGCGGGAGCTCTAATTTCACTTTTTTATGAAAAGAGACCGCTACAAGGATTTCAGAAATATCCTTTATCTTCTCTTTAAACGCCACTGCACGTTGTTTCCAAACGGGGTCATCCTTCAACAGATGATCATAATCAACAAGGAAGGCCCCACAGCCGCCGGCATTGGTAATAATAAAGTCTGCACCTAAATCCTCAAAAGCTGCGATGTTTTTCTTCGCAAGCTCTTTGGCAGAATCCTTTTCACCACTGTGTCCATGCAGTGCACCACAGCAGGTTTGCTCTTTCGGAATCACAATCTCGCAGCCTGCTAATTGCAACAATTTCATGGTAGAATCGTTTGTCTTCATGAACATCGTGTCCATCAAGCAGCCGCTGAAAAACGCCACTTTGTGTACTTTTTCAGAAAGAGCTGGCAGATGTTCTGGTCTATTCTTCATTTCTTTCATCGTTGGTACTTTCGGAAGCACTTTTTCCATTGTGGCTAAATTCTCTGGTAATAGCCCTAGGTAACCAGTTTTACGCGCCAATGTTTGAATCCCAGAGCGTTGATAAAATCCAAGAAGACCTACCATCGTCCGCATCCGATTTTGGTGAGGAAATAACCCTTCAAATACCGTTTTTCGGACAACCCTAACAGGCAGAGAATGCTTTTTATTTTGATTAATAATATCTCGTGCCTCTTCAAGTAAATGACCGTAATTGACACCGGAAGGGCAGACCGGCTCACAAGCACGGCAGCCGAGACAGAGCTCGAGGGAGCGTTCAAAATCCGCATCGGGTTCGACCATTCCATCAACAACGGCTTTCATCATCGCAATCCGACCGCGAGGCGAATGAGACTCTTTATAACCTGATTCAATATACGTTGGACAGGTTGGCAGACAAAAACCGCAGCGCATACAGTTTAGCAGCTCGTCCTCGTTCATCCGCTCTTTAAATTGCTGTTGAATTTTTTCTTGTTCGAGTAAGGTTGTCATCTTGTCATCACCACGCGTTTCTTGCTGTCCTTCGCAAAAACTTTCCCTGGATTCATGATATTGTTCGGATCAAATGCCTGTTTAATTCCCATCATCGCAGCGATTCCTTCTTTTTTCAGCTTCCACTCTAAGTACGGTGCCTTCATCGCTCCGACTCCGTGCTCGCCGGTAATCGTCCCACCTAGTTCAATCGCCTTTTCAAAAATCTCAGCGAACGCTTTTTCGACGCGTTCCATTTCTTCATGATTTCTAGCGTCTGTTGCACAGGTAGGGTGGAGATTACCGTCGCCTGCGTGTCCAAAGGTACAAATCGTCAACTGATATTTTTCTGTAATTTCATTAATGGCTTTCACCATATTGGCAATTTCTGAACGAGGAACGGTTGCATCCTCTAGAATGGTTGTCGGTGCTAAACGGGCAATGGCTGAAAGTGCAGCACGTCTTGCTGTTCTAAGCGCCATTGCTTCCTCTTCAGTTGCGGCGATTTGAATGGATACTGCATTCTCCTGCTTACAGACTTCGGCAATTTTTTTAATATCCCGGTCAACCACTTCAGCTGGACCATCCTGCTCAATTAAAAGCACAGCTTGAACATCTGTTGGTAGACCGATTTGTGCATAATCCTCCACGACCTTTAATGTTGCTTGGTCAAGGAATTCCAAAGTAGTTGGAATGATTTTATTGGCAATAATTTTGGATACGGACCTTGCTGCTGCCGAAAGGTCCTGATAGAGAGCCAGCATTGTTTTTCGTGTTTCCGGCATTGGAATCAGCTTCAATGTGGCCTCGGTAATCACGCATAAAGTTCCTTCTGAACCAACAAACAGACGAGTTAAATCATATCCGGCAACATCTTTTGCAAGCTTTCCGCCGGTCCGAATGATATCGCCGTTCGGCAATACCGCTTCAAGTCCAATTACATAATCCCGCGTTACCCCGTATTTTAGTCCACGTAAACCGCCTGAATTCTCGTTGATATTGCCGCCTATTGTAGATATTTTCATCGAACTTGGATCTGGCGGATAGAAAAGTCCTTTTTCTTCAATGGCATTAATCAAATCAAGGGTAATCACACCTGGCTGAACGGTAATCGTCAGGTTTTCTTCATCAATCTCAAGGATTTTGTTCATATGTTTAAAAAGAAGGACCACTCCGCCCTCCGTTGGGCACGTTCCTGCACAAAGGTTGGTACCTGAGCCGCGCGGAACAATCGGAACTCCATATTGATTACAAATCTTCAATATCTCTGATACTTCCTCTGTATTGCGCGGACTGACTACTGCATCCGGCATCGATTGGAAGTTTGGTGTTGCATCATAGGAGTAGACTAAACGTTCTATTTTAGAATCATCGAAGTTCTCTTTCGTTACAATCGAGATTAATTTATCTTTTACTTCATTCGAGAGCATGCTATTTCCCCCATTTACCCACTATTTTCATACTCCTTAAAGTATAAAAAAAACAGGCCTAAGCCTGCTATAGATAAACATCCAAATTATCAATCTAAAATTACTTTGTTTTTGGTTATTCATCTAAAAAGAGAACAGCAAGGTACAAACAAAACAAATCATGGATGGTGTTGGGGTTTAGCCGGGTCAGCTCCTCGATTTTCTTCAAACGATAATGAAGCGTGTTGATATGAATGTGTAGGGAGTGTGCTGTATTTTTTAACGAATGATTTTGTTTAAATAGCTCACTTAAGGTTTCCAGCAAGTCTTTTTCTTTTAAAAGGGGGCCAAGGGTCCGCTGAATGTATTCAGATTTGACCTCTGGTGTAAGCTCACTCGTGATCATTTCAAGGACTAGTTCCTCATCAAAAACGATATTCCTAGTACGTCTAGCTATTTTCAATGCTCGTTCTGCTTGAGCATAAGAAAGGTGCAGACCTGAGGGAGGTGCACACTGGCCAACCCCGGCATAAGAGGTTATTCCAAAACTATGATTGATATACTGCAGAAAGTGTTCTAGGCGGGTTTTAAGGGAGGTCGGTTGAACAGAATCAGAGCAATCAATTAAAACAATGATTCGCTCGTTTCCAGACCTTGTGATCACATCGTTTTTATTTTGGGAAAAAGAATTCAAAATCGTGGACCATACGTCCCTTGATAAAGGAAATTTACTTTGTCCAAGTTCAATGATGACCGCTGTGCGGTGAAGGTCAAGATTAATCGTGAGTGCACGGGCGCGTTCAAGCAAACTGGGACTTGGTTCTTTGTTCTGCAGCCACTCGAGGACGAAGGTTTCCATCGCTCGGGAGTGATATTCAAACTGTTCACCAAAGTAATTTTCACTAATCAACAGCTCGGTCATTTTACGAATGATTTCTCCAAAAGGGGTGACACTTTCAGGGTCACCTGTAATCCCAATAACTCCAATGACCTCATGCTGAAAGAATATCGGGAGATTGATTCCGGCTTTTACCCCCTTTAATTGAAGAGTTTCTTTTTCGCTAATAATCAGCTTTTTCTTCTGCTGTGAGGTGATTAAGGCTCCTTCATGGAAGGTACCTAGTCGGTCCCGATTGGTGCTTGCCATGATGATGCCATCGGTGTTCACCACGATAATTTCTTCTGTCATTAATTTCTGAACTTCCCTCACTATTTTTTCAGCGAGTTCTGGTTGAAGCATTTGGCATCACCATCCCTTGTATATCAGTATTTCCATTAGTAGGGTAAAAACTATTTTTGAAATAATATTTTAGTTAATATTATAATTATAATGAAATAAAAGTACAAAGGGGAGAATATCTTGAAATATAAAATGTTAGCGACAGATTTGGACGGAACACTATTAAATGAGCAAAGAGAGATTGATAAGGAAAATATTGAAGCGATTCATGAATACCGCAAAAATGGGGGAAGGGTTGTCATCTGCAGCGGCCGGTCTCCACTTTCAACCAAGTGGATTGCCAATACCATTGGTCTTAAGGGTGAGCCGATAATTGCTTATAATGGCGCTGTTATCCTTGATGAAAATGGAGAAATTAGTGAGCAGGCTGTTTTCGAACATGACCACCTCATGAGTTTCTGGGAATTATGTGAAGGAGAAGGAATTTATGCTCATTTTTATGAGGGAGATACCTTACTCGTTCCGAGTGAAACGAAATGGAATCAGAACTGGATTGAGAATAATATCCTCGCCCTTGAAAAAACAGGGGCAAACTTGGAAGAATGTGAGAGTTTCCGCAGCCGCTGTCAGGTGAAAATGGTCGATGATTTTTATCGCTATGTAAAAAGTAATCAACCTGTAATCACGAAAATTGCTGTTTTTGACGATGAGGGTAAACTCGCTGATTTTTCAAAAGCGATTGATAAACAGGTGGGTGGAATGGAGATCAGCAGCAGTTTCAACTTTCTGAATCTAGAAATTTCACCGGCTGGTGTGAGTAAGGCTTCATCTTTAATAAAACTCGGTGCTATGCATGATATTCACATCTCGCAAATGGCTGCGATTGGGGATAATTACAATGATTCCCTTATGCTAACTGCTGCGGGACTTGGAATTGCAATGGGAAATGCACCGGACGATGTGAAAAAACTGGCTGATCAGGTGACAGCAAGTAATCATGAAGCAGGTGTTGCAAAAGCGATTCGCCGTTTTTTACTAGAATAATTTTGAAATGACATTTCATTATTTTTATAAAAATATTGAATTATTATTTCACTCGCGATATAATGAGTGCATAGTAATCGCTTACAACTAGAAAAACTTACGAGGAGGATAAGGAAATGATCGAAGAAAATCTCGAATTATTAACGACCGAATCCCGAAATAATGAGACTATGCAGATTGATACGGCAAGTCCAATTGATATATTACGAATCATGAATAAACAAGACCAACTGGTATCACTTGCTGTCAACGAAGTACTACCAGATATAGAAGCAGCCGTTCAGTTTGTTTTTGAATCCTTTAAAAAGAGCGGCCGCCTGATTTATTTAGGGGCAGGAACAAGCGGCAGGTTAGGTGTACTGGACGCCGTTGAATGTCCGCCAACCTTTAGCACCGAACCAGAAATGGTTGTAGGATTAATGGCTGGAGGAGAGGGCGCCTTTTTAAAGGCGGTTGAAGGTGCTGAGGATGATATGGAGCTTGGCGTAAGTGACCTGAAGGATTTGAATCTTACGGAGAACGACACAGTAATTGGAATCGCAGCCAGCGGCCGGACACCTTATGTAATTGGAGCGCTTCGTTATGCTAGAAGCATTGGAGCAAAAACCGTTGCTTTATCTTGTAATAAGAATGCAGCTATTAGTAAGGAAGCACATCAGGCCATTGAAGTTATTGTCGGCCCAGAGGTACTAACTGGTTCAACCCGTTTGAAATCAGGTACAGCTCATAAAATGATTTTAAATATGATTTCAACTTCATCGATGATTCTTTTGGGCAAGGCTTATGAGAATTTAATGGTTGATGTAAAGGTGAGTAACCTGAAATTAAAGGAACGTGCGATTGGGATTATCCGCAAAATCACCGGCGTTTCCTATGAAGTTGCTTTAGAAACGTTAGAAAAATCAGGGCTGCAGGTGAAAACAGCCATTGTGATGATCAAACGAGAGACAACGAAAGAGCAAGCAGAAAAGCTATTAACGGAAGCGAATGGCTATGTGAAAATCGCCATTCAACAATAGATTTGTGAAAAGGTGGTAATAGGCGTGGCTGCAGGCGGACTCAAAATGCTTCAAAATATGCTCGAACAGCTTCCAGCTTCTGAGCGGAAAATTGCTCAATTCATTCTTGAAAATCCACAAAGTATTTTAAACAGTACGGTCAATGATATCGGAGTCCAGGCCAAAACGAGTGGAGCAGCAGTCATAAGATTGTGTAAGTCACTTGGTTTGAATGGATTTCAGGATTTAAAAGTGAGGATTGCAGGCGATTTGGTAAAGCCCGCTGAACAAGGCTATCGTGACATCGAGCCTGGGGAATCTTATTTTTCGATTGTCCAGAAGACAACCAGCAATAGTATTCAGAGTATCCGAGATTCTGCCGAGATGATCAATTACGAGGAATTGGAGAGGGCTGTGCAGACATTACTGTCAGCTCAGAACGTCCATTTCTTCGGGATTGGTGCCTCTAATATTATTGCGAAGGATGCGCAGCAGAAGTTCCTAAGGATACAAAAAAATGCAACCGCTTTTACCGATACACATCTTGTGGCTACCTTGATTGCGAATGCCAAAGAGGAGGATGTGGTGTTTGCCATCTCTCACTCGGGGGAAACGGCTGAGGTCATTAAAGTCATCTCACTCGCAAAAGAGCGTGGTGTGAAGACAATCAGTTTGACCAAATACGGACAATCGTCTGTCGCTTCGCTTGCAGATATAAAGCTGTTTACCTCTTATTCAGGGGAAGCTGCTTTCCGAAGTGCAGCAACATCATCAAGACTTGCACAGTTATACATGATGGATATTATGTTTTTATCTATGGCAACGGTTCAGTATGAGCAAACCGTTCAAGCGATTGACCAAACAAGAGAAGCCATCCAATTTATTAAAAAAGAAAATTAACTTGTAGGTGGTGATGTGAACACTATTTACACTGTGTTTACTAGGGGAAGAGCTTCATGATTAAAAAAATAAAATACAATAGAGAGTAGGGGAAATGATATGGCTGGAGAGAATAAAATTTTAGCTGAAAAGATCCTTGAACAATTAGGCGGAGCAACGAACATTGGCAATTACACACATTGTATGACAAGACTTCGTGTGACACCAAAGGATGATTCAGTTATCAATAAGGCTGCTTTAAAGAAGATAGACGGGGTTATTGGAGTGGTAGAAGAGGAAACCCTTCAAATCATTCTTGGACCTGGAAAAGTAAATAAAGTAACAGAAGAGTTTGGTAAGTTGATTGGCGAAGCGGGCGGAATCAATCTAAAGGAGAAAGCAGCGAGCACGAAAGCTGAAATCAATAAAAAGAATGCAACACCATTTAAGATGTTTTTACGTAAAATCGCTGGAATCTTCATTCCATTAATCCCAGCCCTTGTTGCATCAGGATTAATTACAGGGATCACAAAAGCGGTTATCCAAGCTGGTTGGTTAGCGGGTGATTCTCAGCTAGCAACGATTTTATCCGTAATTGGCGGTGGATTATTCGGTTACCTTGGAATTTTAGTGGGTACGAATGCAGCAAAGGAATTTGGCGGTTCACCAGCACTTGGTGCCATTGCGGGTATCTTAATTATTAACCCGGCTGTTGCAGGTATCCATTTGTTTGGCACAGATTTACTTCCTGGTCGCGGTGGTTTAATTGGCGTATTGTTTGCAGCCATCTTTATCGCTTTAGTCGAAAAACGAGTACGTAAGTTTGTTCCAACATCTCTAGATCTTTTCATCACACCAACTGTGGCTTTATTGGTTACTGGTATTGTTACTTATCTTGTATTTATGCCGCTTGGTGGTTTCTTCTCAGATATTATCACAAAAGGTTTAACATCATTGCTTGATATGGGCGGTGTCGTTGCAGGATTTGTTCTTGGTGCAACATTCCTTCCGCTTGTTGTAACTGGTTTACACCAAGGTTTAACACCAATCCATTTAGAGTTAATTAATACAATCGGTGATGACCCACTTCTTCCAATCCTAGCAATGGGTGGAGCAGGTCAAGTCGGCGCAGCGTTTGCCATCTATCTTAAAACCAAGAAAACTCGCTTAAAAAGAGCGATTGGCGGTGGTCTGCCAGCAGGAATTCTTGGAATCGGTGAGCCATTAATCTTTGGTGTTACACTTCCATTAGGCCGTCCGTTCTTAACTGCATGTCTAGGTGCCGGTGTCGGAGGTGCGTTCCAAGCAGCGTTTGGAATTGCAACCGTTGCAATCGGGGTATCTGGTTTACCACTTGCGTTCCTAGTTGTTACAGGTCAAGTTCTCCTTTATTTAGTAGGGGTATTAATCGCCTATGCAGCAGGATTTTTGTTCACGTACCTATTCGGTTTCAATGATGATATGGCTGGTGAATTTGATTGATCGGCATTTCCTTCTATCTAAATGATTCTTTAGCAGAAGAACGAATTGCACTAGCTGGAAAAATGGGTGTGAAGCGGGCGTTTACCTCGCTTCACATTCCAGAAGAGTCTGGAGATTTGGCGGGGCGTGCGATGAACCTGCTTCAGTGTGCAAAGGAAGCCGGGATAGAAGTTTATGCAGATGTTTCATTAAAAACACCTGGGCACTTGGGGTTAGACAGTTTGTTTGATTTAAAGTCACTTGGGGTCAGCGGCCTCAGGCTGGATGATTTTTTTGAGAATGAGTTGATTTTGAAACTTGCGGGAGAATTCAAGCTTGCGCTGAATGCGAGCATTATCTTTGAGGATGATGTCCGGGCACTTTTGGAAGGCGGTTTGCGAGCAAACCAGCTTTTAGCTTGGCATAATTTTTATCCAAGAAGAGACACGGGATTATCTGATACCTTTTTCCAAAAGCAAAATGAACTCTTTAAAAAGTATGAAATTCCGGTTAGTGCCTATATTCCAGGTGACGGGGAGAAACGCGGACCGTTGTTTGAAGGACTGCCGACCTTAGAGGAGCATCGTGACCTCGATTCCTTTATGTCAGCATTGGGATTGTTCCATTCTGGGATTGAGGATGTTTATATCGGTGACCCAGGGGTAAGTGAGAGTCTTCTTCGAAAACTAATTGACTTTGATGAGCATCATTGTGTAGAGGTGCGAATCGAAGGGTTTCAAGAGGGGGTTTATAGACTCCGGCCAGATCTTTCTCGTGATGTTCTTAGGTTTATGGACACGAGAAGTGAGAATTCTATCTCCCCTTTGAATACGGAGGCTCGATTGACTGGTTCCATTACGATTGATAACGATCTCTATGGAAGGTACCGAGGTGAGGTTCAAATCACGCTTTGGGATATGCCGGCTGATGAACGGGTGAATGTAGTGGGAAGAGTCATAGAAGACGATTGGCTGCTTCTTTCCTATCTCAAACCTGGTCAAAAAGTTAAATTCGTACATGTTTAATGAACTGCCCTCCTTTTGGGGGCAGTTTTTGCATTGGGCGCTTATGGTGAATATGGAAAAAACTTTATTTACACTTTGTTCAAACCTTCCTTAACTTTTGTTCACTTATTATGCTATATTGGTACAGGTATTATATTACGATATTTTTTAAGAAGGCAATTTCTTTTCTTATAGGAGAGGGGAAAGTGCTTTTTCTATTTTAAAGGAGGGGAAAGTTGTGAAAATTCAATTTTCGCAGCGATTACTATGAGTTTTGTTGGTCTATTTTTATCAGGTGCTGTTCTTTTTCTTAATGGACTTATGCTATTAGGGAAGGCAGACGGAAAAGCTGTTGGCTATTTTAATCTTTTCGTTGGAATCATCCAAATTATTAATCCATTTTATTTACTCATGACTTCTAGTCAAGGTAATTGGGATTTATATAATAATGCTGCTATCTTTCTATTTGGATTAACGTATTTATACGTAGGGGTCACCTCCGTAAAGGGGCTTGAAGGAAACGGTCTTGGCTGGTTTAGCTTATGGGTAGCCATTATTGCCGTTGTGTATACAGTGATTTCTTTTGTTCAATTCGATGATGTTGTCAATGGATTAACATGGGGACTGTGGGCATTCTTATGGTCACTATTCTTTTTAACAGGCTCTCTCAATAAGAAAATTGATGGCTATGTTGGAATGGTTGCCATTGTACTATCTTGGGTAACACTTACGATTCCAGCCATGCTTTACTTCTTAGGCGTTTGGAATACACCGGCAGTCCAACAAATCTGGACCTGGGTGCTGATTCTGACCATTGCCTTTTTCGTAGTAAGCCTTCTAAGCCCAAAGCTTTCATTCAAAAAAGAGAAAAGTGGCCAAGAGGTTCAAGCTGCATAGAAAAAGTACACGCAGAAATTGCGTGTGCTTTTTTTGTTTGGGCAATCATAATAGTGGGAGGGATATTGTGGAAGAGCTAAAGTATTTAAATCCAACACAACTGCTGGAGAAAATCTATGACACACTTTGTTCTGAGTATGAAGATGAAGCACACTACGACAATGAAAAGGATAAACAAGATATCGAAGTAACCAAAAGACGGTTAACGAAAAAAGTGTTTAACGAATTTGTCGTTGATGATGAGTATTTTCTAACCATGGATTCGAAAACCTTTAAGGAGCGCTATCATTTATATGAAAAGGACCTCCTCAAAATGATTACCGGCTGCAGCGAAAACGGTGTACCCTATGGAAAATTCATTGTCATCATTGATGACCTGCTCGCAAGCGCCAACCATAGACTCAATGCATTCGAACAACTAAACGAAGAAATAACCAGAATCAAAGCAGAAAAAGAACAGGAAGAAGACGCCGAACAAGGTGCCGAAGAAGTAATAGAGGCAGAAGAATCAGAGGAAGAGGAAGGGTGAAAATATACAGCGATGTATAAATGGTGCCTGTCCACGAGCGGTGACAGGCACCCATTTTATTCATATTGCTGATTAAAACTGGAAAGGCTAAGGATGAAAGGAGGTTGATTGGAATGAAGTGGAAAAGGTTATTATTGATGTTACTTTTAAGTGGGTCTCTTTTCTCTCTAACGGGTTGCGGGAATGATGAGGAGCCTGAGGAAGGGGAAAAGATTGAGGATGTGGAAGAGGAAGATGAAATTGGCGATGGCGAGGTAGATGATGAATAAAGGCATCTATAATCCTAGCCTCAGGCGGTAATAAAACAAGGAGTGCCTCAAACGGGCACTCCTTCGCTGTAAGCCAGCTTATTTACGGCAGAATATTTCCAGCAGCACGATAAATGCTGTACCATTCTTCACGAGTTAAATGAACCTCACTAGCTTTACAGCAGTCCTTCAATCTGTCCACATTCATCGTACCAATCACTGGCTGCATTTTTGCTGGATGACGGAGCAGCCAGGCGATGGCGATGGTGGTATTGCTAACCCCATATTTTGCTGCAATTTCATCAATCTTTTGATTTAATTCTGGAAACTTTTCGTTCCCAAGAAACACACCTTCAAAGAATCCATACTGGAAAGGTGACCATGGTTGAATCGTAATATCGTTCAGTCTGCAGAAATCAAGGACACTGCCATCGCGATCAATCGCTGAGTCATTCTCCATGTTTACATTGATTCCATTGGAAATCATATTGGCATTCGTGATGCTTAGCTGCAGCTGATTCGCAACAAGTGGCTGCTTCACATATTTCTGCAGCAGTTGAATCTGCAAAGGTTTCTGATTGGACACGCCAAAGTGGCGGACTTTTCCTGAACTTTCAAGTGTATCAAAAGCCTCTGCTACTTCTTCTGGCTCCACCAGTGCATCCGGACGGTGCAGGAGTAAAACATCAAGATACTCGGTGTTCAGCCTTTTTAGAATTCCGTCTACTGAATCTAAAATATGCTCTTTTGAAAAATCAAACATTCCCTTGCGAATTCCGCATTTTGACTGGAGGATGATACTTTCACGAACTTCCGCATTCATATGTATCGCTTCGGCGAAAATTTCCTCACAGGCTCCACCGCCATAAATATCAGCATGGTCAAAGAAGTTCGCACCTTCCTCTAATGCCGTTTGGACAAATGTTTCCGCCTCATTCTTTTCAAGCGAGTTAATTCGCATGCAGCCAACTGCAACCACTGGCACTTCTAAAGTGCTGTTTCCTAATTTCATTGTTCTCATTTTCTAAACCTCCATTAAGGATAATTTTCTATTGAAATTCCACTTCCTATTTTGACACATCAGCTGGCGTGTATCAAAGTTTACAAATGGCTGCCAATTTTCATGTGCTAGAGTCTAGTATTATTTAAATGCTATAATGGAGTATTCCTATTATTTAATCATTGTAAGGGGTTTCTGGACTTCTTGTTTGGAAAGGAGGGAAACATGCTTTTTTCATTACGAAATCGGCTATTGCTTATTTTTACATGTTTGTTAACCATACCATTCGTTATTCTTTCAATCGTGATTCCAAATTTCTTTACGTCTGTTATTCGAGAACAGACACAAGAATTAACCATAGAAATGATGGATCAGTTTTCGCTTTATGTTGATTCCATTACCACCCAGGCTGAGGATATAGGCAAGCAGGTGCTCGTTAACCAGACCACACAAGAATGGCTGAGATTAACTAGACAAGGTGCTGAGAAGGAAGAGATTGATTCATCGATGAATCAGCTCAGACAGGGTCTATCCTCGATTATGATTAATAATTCTAATGCGATGTCCATTTCAGTGCTGCTTGATGATGGAACTGGGACATGGGGAAATCATTCTTCACTAAATGAAAGTGATTGGTACCAAGATTTTACCCAAAATAACCAGGACTATGTTCAATCACATTTAGATCCTTTTCAGCCAAGTCATGAAATGCAGGTGAAGAAGATCAATAGCTATATTCTCCCCCTCATTGATACGAATACAATGATTTCGGCAGGCGTTATAAAGGTGAACTTCCCTTCCGTATTACTTGAAAGTGCCTTAAATAAAATCAAGAAGGGACAAAATGAGCATACCTATTTGTTAAATCAGCAGGGTGAAAACGTTTTGCCAGGGAAGATAAAGACCCCAAGTTCGATCCTGAAGGAAAGTTTGAAGCAAATTACCGCTAGCGTTGATCAAGAAGGGCTCATTGAGGCTTCTTATCAGAAAGAAAAATATCTGGTTTTCTTTCAAAAGCTGCCAGTTGGTGATTGGATAGTAGTCAGTGAAGTGACGGAGTCTGAATTGTTCGCAAGAGCCAATCATTTGCAGCAGAACCTTCTGCTAGCCAGTGCAATCCTTTTTATCCTAACGATTGTGGCTTCCTTTATTATGTCTAACACTGTTACAAGTCCTTTAGGAAAACTAGCAAAAGCGATGAGATTAATCGAAAGGGGAGATTTTGCAGGGGCAAAAGTGTTGCTGCCAGACAGTAAATATCAAAATAATGAAGTTGATTACCTTATCGACGTTACAAACCATACGGTTGACCGATTGCAGAATTTAATTGAAACAGAATATGAAGCCAATTTACGCCGGAAAGATGCGGAATACAAAGCCTTATTGTTACAGATAAATCCTCACTTTTTAAACAACACACTTGAAATTATTGGAAGTTTAGCACTTCAAGGGAAAAATAAAGAGGTTATGAATGTTAGCGTTTCTTTAGGGAAAATGTTGAGATATTCGTTGAATACAAATAGCAATGTCGTACCGTTAGGTGAAGAAGTAAACTACATCAAAAGTTACACGAACATATTAAAGCTAAGATATGAGGACATGATTACGGTTGAAATGGATGTGGATTCCGACAGTGTTACCTTCCCCGCTATTAAGTTCATTTTACAGCCACTTGTGGAAAATGCTGTGAAATATAGTTTTAGCGAAAAGACGTTTGCCGATATTTTTATTAAAACTGAAAAGAATGGAGGCCAGATTAGCATATCCGTAGAAGACAAAGGTATAGGGATGTCAGAAGAGTTGATTTCAAACTTACAGCAAAATGATGAAACGAAGATTGTGTTGGAAAGCAAAGGGAGTAGCATTGGGCTAAGAAATGTACTTGGTCGATTAAAGCTTACCTATGGAGATGGATTTTCCTATCGAATTGATTCTACTAAAAATGAAGGCACAAAGATTACATTGATGATTGATTTGAAAAGGGGGGAGCGTCAGGATGAAGGTGTTAATCGCGGACGATGAAATCCAAATTCGTAAAGGATTACGATTAAAAGTAGACTGGGAAGAAGAAGGCTTCCAAATTACGGAAGAGGCTTCAAATGGAAAAGAAGCTCTCGAAATCCTCCAAACCAAAGATATCGATGTAGTGATTACGGATATGAGAATGCCTATTATGGATGGGGTGGAGTTTGCAAAACGTTGTCATCAAGAATTCCCCCATGTAAAAGTCATCGTTTTATCAGGTTATTCTGATTTTGACTATGTGCGGAATTCCCTACAACAAGGTGTTAAAGACTACTTATTGAAACCTGTTGCACCTGATGAATTAGTAGAAGCATTGAGGAAGATACGAAAAGAAGTAGAGGAAGAGAAAAGAAAACAAGTTGAATTTGCACAAATGAGCCGACTCGTTCATTCTCATTTACAAGAATTACAGGAAGAATTTATCCTTCATTTAGTAAAAGAAGAAAGATTACAGCTTCCGATTGTGATTGAAAGGCTTCAGCAGCTTCAACTTGAAGACCTAGCAATTGAAAATAGAAAAGTACAGTTTTTAACTGTGGAAATCAGAGAAAGCCACGATCACAATCGACTAGAGGAACTAAGGATTCCATTTCAGTTGTTGTGTAAGGAAATCGCCCAACAGCAGAAAGCGACTTATGTGTTTACCGATCCCAGCTACCCGAATATGGTTCAATTTTTACAGTTGGTCGATTCTACTTCTTCAGCGACCAATCATTTCGTTTTGCTCATTCAACAAAATGTTAACAAGCTTTTAAAATTAGAAACGGTCATTGGTATTGGTACGATTGTGAATGGGCTGTCAGAATACAGGAGCGGCTATATATCAAGTTTACTTGCTTGGAGCCAAAGCCAGCTTGGTTCAAAGTCTCAGATAATGGACCAAACTGCTGCAAGCGAAGAAGTGTTTGATTTTTCTCCAGATTACGAGAAACGGATAACGAATTCAATTGAAAATCTCGATTTTGCTGCTTTTAAAGATAATTTACAAATGGTTCTTGAAGGTTCCGAAGGTCGGTCGGTTATGTCATTCTCCTTTGCAGCCAACCAAGTGTTATTTATGTTAGGATCATTAGCCAAAAAGTACGATGTCGAGACGAAAGACATTCAAAATACGATTTGGAATTGCCAGCAAAATATTTGGAAGCTTTATTCTCAACATAAAGTGAAAAAGGACCTGATTCAATTAGCCTCATTAATCATTGAAAAAGTACGTCTTGCTCGTTTTTCCAATAAGAAATTAATCGATAGTATCCGTCATTATTTGGACCAGCATTATGCAAGTGAAATTTCCCTTACCACATTATCTACTTTATTTCACATTAATAGTGCCCATTTATCAGAAACCTTCAAACATCATGTCGGCCAGAACTTCAGTGACTATCTAGTTACATTAAGAATGGACAAGGCCAAACAATTACTGAAAGATAAACAGCTGAAAATCATTGATGTCAGCAACTTAGTTGGTTTTTCAAACTCAGGGTATTTTAGTACGGTCTTTAAAAAACACTTTGGACAAACTCCGGTTGAATTTCGTAACTCGATAGGGGAATAGGTCGGTTTGAAGGAGGAGCAAATACAGGTGAAGAAATGGATAGCTGTCATAGTACTTTTTTTGTTAGCAGGTTTTGCCTTTTTCTTTTTTTTCCCACTTTCAAGCAAAAGTCCAGATAAAGAGAAACCAGTAAAACAAGTTGAGCTGACCTTTTTACGGAATTTAGGCAATCCAGCGTTTAATCAAGCCTATGAAGAGATAATCGCTGCTTTTGAAGCATCGCACCCCGATATTAAAATTAATATGCAATCGATGCACTGGGGAAATGAATACGAATTAAGGCTGCGTACGGAACTGGCTGCAGGAAACCATCCTGATATTATGGCGATTGATAGTCCAAACCTGGCTCTTTATGCCAATTCAGGTTCGCTCTTATCGATGGATTCTTATATGAAAGAAGAAGGGAATATTAAGGATATCCCTGAAGAGGTACTAAACGGGCTAACCTACAAGGGTGAGATTTACCTTGCCCCAATTGTCGAATCAAGTATTGCATTATTTTACAATATGAATCTTTTCAGGGAGGCCGGAATCCCCTTTCCATCAGGAAATCCTAACCAACCCCTGACGTGGGACGAAGTGCTGGAGATTGCTAAAAAAATCAACAATCCAGCAAATGGTGTGATAGGGATAGACCCTGCCCAAGGATTTAAAGTGGGAGAAGGTGCTGCTTATTTTAAAATGCCAATTCTATGGCAGTTCGGAGCAAGTGTAATTAGTCCAGATGGAACAACCGCAGAAGGGTATATCAATTCTAAAGAGGCATTAGAAGCCCTTCAATTTTATCAAGATTTATATCGTAAGCATAAGGTAGCGGCGGTTGAAATGCCTCCGGCTCCTTTTGAAAATGATCAGCTTGGGATGACGATATTAGGTTCTTGGGCCATATCAGAATTACAGCAAACCCCAGGTTTTGTTCTCGGAGAAGATTTTGGGATTGCTCCGCTTCCTAAGGGTCGAAACCAGGTAGTTCCGAATGGGGGCTGGGCGCTTGGAATTTCATCCAAAACCAAGCATCCGGATGAGGCATGGGAATTTGTAAAATTCGCTACAGGCTATGAGGGTTCGAAAATGTTCGTCGAAATTTCTGGTGATTTACCTGCAAGGTATTCGGTTGCGAAGGCCTTTCCAGAACTCAATGAATATCCGAAAAATATCTTTATCCAACAAGACCAAAACTACTCGAAAAATCGACCGGTAACTCCAGCCTATCCAGTCATCAGCGAAGCGATTAAGGACCTTTTCGAAGAAGTCGGGTTGGAAGGGAAAAATGTCGAGGAGGCAGCGAACAGAGCGGTAGAGAAAATTAATAATGGCTTAAAAGATATCAAAAAGTAATCCTCTAGTTTTAGGAACTAGGGGATTTTGCTATTTATGTGAACTTGAACTCCTAGTGTACGCGTGCTAGAGGACAAAACTGGTAAGGGCGCAATAAGGATTCGTCCTCAATTAGGGGTATTGAGGACAAATCTTGGTTGAAGCCAATGAACTCAAAAAGGGAATAGGTCTCTTGAAAAATAAGGGATGAATCCAGTTGAAAGCTAGACTTGCTGCTCTCAAGCTGTAAATCATTCAATATATGACAGCTACGTTTAAGTTTCTCTGTCAATTTATCAAACTGGACTTCCCCTTGAAACCCTTTTTCTTGGTTTAAATAATACCAATGCTCATCCCCGGTTAATTTCATTCGTTTGTTCAAAATTCGTAAAATCTTCAATATTAATGATTCACTTCGAACCTTGTATGGCATATCCCACATCCTTTCTCCTTCCCATCATATCGAAAAAGAAGAGTGAAAGCGATGTCAAACTTCCGAAAATTTTAAACTACTCTAACCAAAAATATTAAACTCTTATTTTTCATCGTTTTGTTATATTTAACCCAAGTTGAAAGTGCTTTCAGCTGAACTAAGTTGATAGGAGGGTAAGAGAGTGGAAGAAATAGTAAAAAGAGAGCATGCCATACCAGTTAGTAAACCAGCAACAACAACAAAACTAAGCAAGAACCTTACTTACATCAAAAAGAACTATATTCTATATTTGCTTATTGCTCCTGCCGTTATTCTAACCATTATTTTTAAGTACATCCCAATATACGGGGCTACGATAGCCTTTAAAGATTTTAGTCCCATTAGGGGGATTGCGGGAAGTGAGTGGGTAGGTTTAAAACATTTTACAAGTTTCCTAACATCTCCAAATTTCATGGAAATCTTGATGAACACGATTAAATTAAGTTCATTTGAACTACTAATTGGTTTTCCGATTCCCATAATTCTGGCCTTGATGTTGAACCAGCTGCGTAAATCGAGTGTGAAAAAGAATGTCCAGCTAGCCCTATATGCACCGCATTTTATATCTGTGGTCGTCGTTTCGGGGATGGTCTTTCTTTTCCTATCACCAGTTGGACCCGTTAATGCACTGTTATCAACCTTTTTAGATAAGCCGATATCATTTATGTCTGACCCTGATTATTTTAGATCGATATACATTTGGTCGGGTGTGTGGCAAGGCGCAGGCTGGGCATCGATTGTTTATGTTGCTGCACTTGCAAACGTTGACCCACAGCTTCATGAGGCCGCAACCCTTGACGGTGCTTCACTCCTCCAACGAATCTGGCATATCGACCTTCCAACACTGAAACCAGTGATGGCTGTCTTGTTTATCCTAGCGGCTGGAGGAATCATGGGAATTGGTTTTGAAAAGGCGTATTTAATGCAAACATCAATGAATTCACCATCATCAGAAATTATCGCCACTTATGTATATAAACGTGGGTTGCTAGCAGGTGATTATTCGTTTGCGACCGCCGTTGGTTTATTTAATGCCGTTGTGAATGTGATTTTACTTGGAGTTGTCAATCAAGTGGTTAAGAAACTAAACGAAGGCGAAGGACTCGTTTAAGGAAGGAGGAACAGTATGAACAATCAAATCAAACATTCAAAGGGCGACCGAATGCTGCTTCTTACCAATAATATTCTACTAACGATTATCATCCTTGTCATAGTAGGACCTTTATTGTATGTATTTCTGTCATCCTTCTTAGAACCGAATGCCATCATTCGAAAAGGACTTTCCTTAAATGCTTCTGATTGGTCATTAGAAGGGTATAAGCGACTCTTTACGGATGACACCATTGTGAGAGGATTTTTCAATTCACTCCTGTATTCAACTGGCTTTACAATTGTGACCGTAGTTGTTTGTCTCTTTGCCGGATATGCGTTATCGGTAGAAGGGTTAGTTGGTAAAAAGGCATTTATGATTTTCTTCTTATTTACCATGTTTTTTGGAGGAGGTTTAATCCCAACATATTTTGTTATCCGTGATTTAGGAATGCTGAATACGATTTGGGCGATTATTCTACCTGGGGCAGTGAATGTCTGGTTTATTATTCTCGCCAGAACTTACTTTAAAGCGGTTCCAAATGAGCTGAAGGAGGCTGCGAGAATTGATGGCGCTTCCGATTTGAAAATATTCTTTCGTATTATTTTACCGCTATCAAAACCGATTATCTTTGTTCTAGCACTCTATGCCTTCATTGGACAATGGAACGCCTACTTCGATGCGATGATTTATCTGGATGATCGTCAATTACATCCGCTGCAATTAGTATTGCGTTCGATTTTAATTCAAAACGAAGTACAGCCTGGAATGGTTGCGGATGTAGAGGCAAGGAACGAGTTGATGAGAATTTCGGAGATGATCCGCTATTCATCAATCGTCATTGCAAGTTTACCGTTATTGATTATGTACCCATTCTTCCAAAAGTATTTTGAAAAGGGAGTAATGGTTGGTTCTCTAAAATAATACAAAAAAGTGAGGGTTTATGATGAAAAAAAGAATGTTTACAACGGCTTCAGCTCTATTACTTTCAGGTTCGTTACTTCTTACAGGCTGCAGCAGCAAAAGCGGCGGCAGCGAAAGTTTTTCTTCTAAGGATTATGGGCTAAAGGAAGTAACCTTCCCATTGAAAGAGGAAAAAACACTAAAGATTATGACATCCAGTTCTCCATTAGCTCCTGAAAATCCAAACGAGAAGTTAATTTTTCAACGCTTAGAAGATCAAACGGGTGTAAAAATTGATTGGAGAAACTATACAACGGATATTTTTAATGAAAAAAGAAATCTAGCCATTGCTAGTGGAGAGCTTCCAGACGCTATCTTTAATGCCGGTTTCAGCGATTATGAACTATTAAAGCATGCGAAGGATGGAGTGATTGTACCGGTTGAGGATTTAATTCAGTATATGCCGAACTTACAAGCTGTTCTTGAAAAAGCACCACAGTACAAAGCAATGATGACGGCTCCTGATGGTCATATCTATGCGTTCCCATGGATTGAGGAGTTAGGTGAAGGAAAAGAAAGTATTCACTCTCTTGATGCGTTTCCTTGGATTAATATGGAATGGTTAAATAAATTAGGATTAGAAGTTCCGAAAACAACAGAAGAGTTAAAGCAAGTATTACTGGCGTTTAAAACCCAGGATCCAAATGGAAACGGTGAAGCGGATGAGATTCCAATGTCATTCATTATTAATGATGGCGGGCAGGATCCACATTCCTTATTCGGTGCATTTGGTCTAGGCGATAACTGGGATTTCACCGTTGTCACGAATGATGGAGAAGTAAAACTTACAGCAGCTGATGAAAGTTATAAAAAGGCGATTAGCTGGTTGAATGATTTATATAATGAAGGATTAATCGATATCGAAGCCTTTGAACATGATTGGAACACATATCTAGCAAAAGGCCGAGACAAAAAATATGGTTTGTACTTCACATGGGATAAAGGAAATATCACGGGGATGGGCGATGATTACGATCTGTTAGCTCCATTAAAAGGTCCAGAAGGACATCAAAATGTTGCGAGAACAAATGGAATGGGCTTTGACCGTTCACGCTTAGTGGTAACATCAGCAAATAAAAACCTTGAATTAACAGCGAAGTGGATTGACCAGCTTTATGATCCGTCTCAATCCGTACAGAATAATTGGGGTACGTATGGGGACGAAAAGCAACAAAACATTTTTGGAATGGATGAGGCAACAAAAATGTTAAAACACCTTCCTTTAGAAGGAACAGCACCAGTTGAATTAAGAGAAAAAACATCTGTCGCTGGGCCATTAGCGATCTTAGACAGCTACTACGGTACGGTGACGACAAAACCAGATGATGCTGCTTGGAGACTGAACTTAATGAAAGAAGTAATGGTTCCTTACATGGAAGCAGATAATATTTACCCGCGTGTCTTCTTCTCACTTGAGGACCTTGATCGTATTTCCGTGATTGAAACAGATTTGTTTGCTTATATTAAGCGAAAGCGTGCGGAATGGATTGCCAACGGCGGCGTTGAAAAAGAATGGACTGAGTATCTAGCAGAATTAGACCGACTTGGATTGCAAGAGTGGTTAGACATTAAACAGAAGGGCTATGACCGAAATCAAGAATAAAAACGAAAAGGCTGTGCAGTGCTTGGACATTGCTGCAGTCTTTTTACTTAAATAAGGGAGCGAAAACAATGACACAACTATATAAAGAGCTGCACCGGCCACAATTTCATTTTTCACCAGAGGAAAAGTGGATGAATGATCCGAATGGAATGGTCTATTTTAACAATGAATATCATTTGTTTTATCAATACCATCCCTCTGGTACGACGTGGGGCCCGATGCACTGGGGACATGCCGTTAGTAAAGACTTGATTCATTGGGAGCATTTGCCGATTGCCTTATATCCGGATGAGCTGGGAGCCATTTTTTCAGGAAGTGCGGTCGTTGATTGGAACAACACAACAGGATTTTTTGAAAAAAATCAACCAGGATTGGTTGCGATTTATACAAGTGCTGGCACGTATCCAGATTCTGACCGACCTCTTCAGCAGCAAAGCCTAGCGTATAGTAAGGATAACGGCAGAACGTGGGTAAAATATGAAGGTAACCCTGTTCTTTCAGATGTATCGATAACAGATTACCGGGATCCTAAAGTGTTTTGGAATGAGGAAACCAATAAATGGGTGATGGTATTAGCAACTGGTCAATCGATTACGATTTACACTTCTAGTAACTTAAAAGAATGGGAATTTGCTAGTGAGTTCGGTCAGACCGCCGGATCGCATGATGGTGTGTGGGAATGCCCTGACTTATTCAAACTACCAGTAGATGGCGGACAAGAAAAGTGGGTAATGATTGTAAGTATCGGTGATAACGGTCAATCAGCAGAAGGGTCCAGAACACAATATTTTATCGGTCAGTTTGATGGGACGACGTTTGTGAATGACCATGACGATTCGACGATACTTTGGTTAGATCACGGCCGTGATAATTATGCCGGTGTAAGCTGGTCCGATATCCAAGATGGAAGACGTATTTATCTCGGCTGGATGAGTAATTGGCGCTATGCCAATCAAGTTCCAACGCAAGGGTGGCGAAGCGCCATGACATTACCAAGAGAATTATCCCTAGCTACAACTAAGGCTGGCATCCGCTTATTCCAAAAACCCGTTGCTGAAGTTAATAGAATTAGAAAAGAAACGGAATCTTATCCAAAAATGTCAGTTGAATCAGGGAACGCAGTATCCATTCCGTTACCTCATTCTTTAATGGAAATAACGATCGAATTCGAAAAAGAAAGTTCAAGCCAATTTGGATTTAGCATCCAGCATTCTGTGGAGGAAAAAACCATAATTGGTTATGATGCTACAGAGGAAAAGTTATTTGTTGACCGCACACGTACTGGAGATCATAGCTTTTCGACGTCTTTCCAAGCTATACAGGAAGCCCCATTAAAGCTGGATCATCAAAGGGTGAAACTTCAATTGTTTTTAGATGCCTCCTCCATTGAGGTGTTTGCAAACAATGGTGAGGCTGCCATTACAAGCTTATTGTTTCCGTCAGAATCAGGGCAAGAACTCCGTTTATTTTCAAATGAAGGAACTACAAATGTGTTGGAATTAAACGTAACAGAACTTGATTCCATTTGGAGCAAGTAAGTTACGTGTGGAAGCTCTAATCGTCTAATTGGTTAGAGCTTTATTTTATAAAGGGATGGTGTTTGGTTTGAGTTCATCAATTATATGCATGGGTGAATTATTAATCGATTTTTTCTGTACCGATGTGGATATTAACTTACTAGAGGGACAAAATTTCCAAAAACAAGCTGGGGGAGCGCCTGCTAATGTCTGTGCAACGATTGCGAAATTAGGAGGTACTGCTCTTTTTAGCGGAAAAGTTGGGAATGACCCATTTGGACAATATCTAAAAAAGACACTTGATGACGTCCAAGTAGATACATCAATGGTCGTGTTCGATGATTTCCATCCAACCACCTTGGCCTTTGTATCCTTACAGGCAAATGGCGAGCGAGATTTCGTATTTAATCGCGGGGCGGATGCCTTTTTAGTGGAGGAAGAAATTGATCGTGTTAAGTTAAATGAGGCGGCCATTCATCATTTTGGCTCTGCGACTGCTTTGTTAAGCGATCCCTTTCAATCCACTTATTTTTCTGTAATGCGTAATGCGAAAGAACAAGGGAAATTTATTTCATTTGATCCTAATTATCGAAAAGATTTATGGAAAAACAGAATTCCTGAATTTATTGAGTTGGCAAAGGAAGGAATCGCCTTAGCTGATTTTGTAAAAGTGAGTGACGAGGAGCTAAAACTCATTTCGGGAATCAAAACAATGGCTGAGGGAACAAATTATCTTCATGAATTAGGAGCAAAAATAGTCGCTGTAACATTAGGCAGTGAGGGAACGTATCTGTCCAATGGGCAAAATAGCGAAATTGTTCCAAGTGTAAAAATAAAATCGATTGACTCCACAGGTGCAGGTGACGCATTCGTTGGTGCAACACTATACCAATTCGCAAAAGCTAAACCTGAGATTGCAGACTTTGAAAAACTTAAAGAAATTATATTTTTTAGTAATAAAGTAGGTGCCTTGGTGTGTACCAAGGTTGGAGCAATTTCGGCAATACCTACGTTAGAAGACATTTTATCTGAAATATCCTGATAGCACCATAAATGGTTTAACAAGAAAGACAATTCGGTTCTTCGAAGTGTCTTTTTTGCTTTGCCAAACCAGAGTGTTCAACATTCCGTCAAAGCATTTTGAACATATTGTGAAATTATTCACATAACCATGTTTTAAACGGTAATAACGAGTATAGTGTGAGTATAAGGAACAAACAATTATTGAAAGAAGGAATGACTTATGTTTAACCATTTTCTAAGAGAAAATAAAATCTCAGCAGCTATCTTAACTATTTTTCGTTTATACCTAGGCTACTCATGGTTCACAGCTGGTTTTCATAAAATTACAGGTGGCTTCGATGCTTCTGGCTTCTTAAAAGGAGCAATTGCAAATCCAGTGAAAGGCCCAGATGGCAACATGGTTTACAGCTGGTATGTCAACTTCTTAGAAAGCTTTGCATTACCGAACATCGATGTTTTCAACTTTATCGTTCCTTGGGGCGAAACATTAATCGGACTTGGACTACTACTAGGATGTTTAACAACAGCGGCGATGTTCTTCGGATTAGTGATGAACTTCAGCTTCTTCTTAGCTGGAACAGTATCTCATAACCCAACAGACATCTTCTTAGGCTTCATCATCTTAACAGCAGGTTTCAACGCAGGTAAATTTGGTTTAGACTACTGGGTAGTTCCATTCATCAACAAAACAATTGGAAAAGACAAAGCAAAAGCATCAGCATAAAGTAAGCAGCAAAAAAGACGATTCGGTCCCCCTAGAATTGTCTTTTTTTTGTTTAGAATTAGTGGCCTTACAATGATTTCTCTTACTAGTAGGAATACCTTCCCTATATTTTTAAAAAAAATAGGGAAACTAAGGGGATAATAATATTGCTTCCAATCCTACATAATGAAAATAAAAAAAACCCGCTTAATTAAACCAATAACCCATGCTGTGAGGAGTAAACGGTTTAGAGGAGGATACAGAGTTTGAGTATACACCCACAAAAACCTAAATCAAAAGTTGATAAAATAGACTACTTTGCAAAAAATCGACCGATTCAGGATCAAAGCGAAGTGGATTTAGTAAAAATAACTAACAGTTTAAACCTTGCTCAAGAAATCGCAAAGCTTGGAAGCTGGGATTATGATGTTGAAAATAATACGATTTATTGTTCGGATCCCTTATACAGCATTTTGGGAATAGAGAAAGATGGAGACATTCAACCGCTATATGAAAATTTACTTGCGATGATTCTTCCTGAGGATAGGGAAAGCTTTGATTATTTATTCCAACAGACAAAAAAACTTGGGACTGAAATGGATATAGAATATAAAATTCAAAAATTCGATGGGTCGATTATTACGGCGCACGTCAGAGCCGTGGGGAAAAAAGGTCCCAATGGACAAGTCACCAGAATCATTGGCATATTACATGATATTTCGGATCGTATCTTAACCGAGAATAGGTTAAAAGAAAGTGAAGAAAAAATTAGAAACATTACTACAAACATCGATATAGGAATATGGTCAATGGATTATCAAACGAAAAAAGTGACATTTGCTTCTCCTGCTATTGAGAAAATTTCTGGGTATCCTGCAGAGGATTTTTTATCTGGAAAAGTAAAGTGGAAAGCTCTTATCCATCCAGAGGATAAGGGGAAATTTAGCAATCAACAGAAGGATCTTCTTCGGGGGAAAATGTACAATCATAACTACCGAATTATTGATCGAAATGGACAGGTAAAATGGATAGAAAATAAAACGATCCCGATTCTAAATGCAGAAGGTCAACTCATTAGGCTAGATGGTATTGTTCAAGACATAAGTATCAGAAAGAAAAATGAGGAGAGAATCAATTATTTCGCCTATCATGATTATCTAACTGAACTACCGAATCGGAGAATGTTTGATGAACAGCTAGAACAAATGATAGTGACTAAGAAGGGCACTAATGAAAAATTTGCCTTATTTTACTTAGATATGGATCGATTTAAATTTGTGAATGATACCCTGGGTCATGACATTGGGGACTTACTTCTCGGCAAGGTTGCGAAAAGACTTTCTGCAATTGCTGGGGAACATACTGTTTTTAGAGTGGGCGGTGATGAATTTACTATCATTCAGGATCGTATCCTTGAAAAGGACCCTGTTAAATTGGGCGAGGAATTGATTTGCAAAATGGAAGAGCCATTCCAAATAGAAGGCTATGAAATCCATATGACCACGAGTATTGGGATTAGTATCTTTCCGGAAGATGGAAATAGTATAAAAAGGCTTATCATGAATGCTGATGTTGCCTTATACCGCGCCAAAGAACTTGGGAAAAATAATGTTCAGCTTTTTACGAAGTCGTTAATTGCTGAGTCCTATAAGTTGTTTACATTAGAAAGTGATTTACGAAAAGCGATTCAGCGAAAAGAATTTATTCTTCACTATCAGCCTCGAGTAGATGCGCTAACGGGAGAAATAGTCGGTGCAGAAGCGTTATCCCGTTGGAATCATACTCGTTTGGGGTTGGTTCCACCTTGTGAGTTTATTCCTTTGGCAGAGGAAACAGGATTTATACATGAGTTGAGTGAGTGGGTCATTCAGGAAGTTTGTAAACAGCAGAAAGAATGGAGAGAGGAGGGGTGTACACTTGTCCCAATTTCAATCAATCTTTCGGCGAAAACACTTATGAAAGCAGATTTAGTCCAAAAGGTCAAAGCATGTCTAGACGAATATTCCGTCCCGGCCCAACTACTTGAAATTGAAATTACGGAGGATTCGTTAATTAAAAACGAGGGTTTAGGGCTATCTACGATAAAACATTTAAGGAAACTGGGACTGGCCATCGCCATCGATGATTTTGGAATCGGTTATTCCTCGCTTAGTTATTTAAAAAAATTCACAGTCGATTATATAAAAATTGATCGCTCCTTTATCAGAGAGATACATCTAAATGATGGTGATTCAACCATTGTTCAATCGATTATACTTTTGGCAAAAGGATTTCACTTGAAGATTGTAGCTGAGGGTGTAGAGACGGTAGAGCAATGGGAGTTATTGAAATCATTAAATTGCCATTACATCCAGGGCTTTTTATTCAGCAAACCATTGCCGGCCAAGCAGCTTACAAATTTACTTCAGTTAAATAAAATCAATATCCAACCTTGAGAAAAAAGGCGGTTCGAACACTCGAAATCGTCTTTTTCTTGTGAAAAGAGGAAAAATGAATGGCGATGTTGAATTGTTAATTCTTGAAATAGATAAAAACAAAGGGGAAAAGTATGCAAATTTCTAGTGAATTTCAGGATAAAATTATTAATGCCTTTGGGTCTGATGGACAGACATGGTTACAATCTTTAGAGTCCACGGTCCAAACCTATATAGAAAAGTGGGAGCTTACGAGTGATGGGCCTGTTGCGAACCTTTCTTATAATTATGTAATAAAAGTGAGAGATTCAGAAGGAACACCTTTAATTTTAAAGCTGGGTGTCCCAAACTTTGATACACGAAATGAGATGGTGACGCTTCAGGTATATGATGGCGATGGCTGTGCGAGGATTTTGAAGTCAGATCCGAAACATGGCGTTATGCTGCTTGAGAGGCTTGTCCCGGGAACCATGCTTTCAGAGGAAACCGATGAAAGGATGGTACTGGAGAATTACATAAAGGTTTGGAAGGCTATTCGCAAACCGGTCCCAAAGGAAGGGGCAACGCCATCGCTTACACACTGGTTCGAGGGGCTTAAACGGTACCGAGAATCAGGAGATGTACAGATTTCAATGGAACATGTTCAGTTAGCAGAAGAATTTTTTCAACAGGTAATGGAAACTTCTGAAGGACCCCAACTGCTTCACGGCGATTTACACCATGAAAATATTCTGCTTTCCGAGCAAAAAGGCTGGATGGCCATTGACCCAAAAGGAGTTGCAGGGGACCCGTATTTTGATGTTGTTTCCTTCTTGATTAACCAATTAGAGTCAAAGTCTGATCCAAAAAGTATCCTTAAGCTCCGAGTGGATACAATTAGTAAACAGCTGGGCTTTGATCGTGGGCGACTGCTAAAAGTTGCAATTGCACTAGGTACACTATATGCATGCTGGGGAGTAGAAGATTTAGCGGATTGGGAAACAACCTATCAATGTGTGAAATGGTTTATTGAATTTCAGGAATAAGCACAGGCGATTCAATTTGAATTGTCCAAATTGAAGTCCGAAAAGTGCAATACATGATGGTATTACAATACAATTGATAAATATATTGCTTCCTTACCGGGATTTGTCCATCATCTCCATGATGAAAGACAAATGTCTTGCTTCCGTTACGAGATTTGTCCTTCATCCCTATGATGAACAACAAAAACTCTTGCCTCCTTTTTTCTGCCAAATAATTCCGAATGAACCCAAACCTATTTAAATAGAATGAAAGAGGTAAAGATTTATAAAAAAGTCATCGTGAATGGTGGGAATGGAATGAAGGAAATAACCATTGACCCTTATATACACGTGCGTATGGTGAAAAGCTTTGAATACGATCCAAAGGGCAAGAAAATCAGTTTTATTTCTGATTATACAGGGGTACCACAGGTTTGGGAGCTTGATAGAGAGGACAGGTGGCCTGCGCAAACCTCTTTTTCTATGAAAGGAATTACGTTTATTAAATATATTGCAGGTTCGTCGGATTTGGTTTACGGGATGGATGCAGATGGCGATGAAAAGGAGCAATTGTACGTATTAAAGGAGAATGGTGAAAAAATTGCCCTGACAAACTCCCCAGAACATCTTCATATGTTTGGTGACAGCTCTCCCGACGGAAAATGGATTGCCTGGTCGAGCAACCGCCGGAATCCAGCTTTTTTAGATATTTATATACAAAACTTGGAGACCTTGGAAATCCGCTCTGTATTTACCGGAGATGGAACGTATTCGGTGGAAAAGTGGTTTCCAGATGGAAATTCACTATTAGTGAAAAAAACAAACACGCCCCTTGATCATGATTTAGGGGTATTTTCGCTTTTGACAGGAAAAATGGACTGGATTACACAGCATAAGGGCGAAGCAGGCTATAAAGATATCCATTTTAATAAGGATGCTGATCATCTCTATCTATTAACCAATCAGGACAGAGAATTCTTCGGGCTGGCCATGATTCAGATTGCAAGTAAACAATTTACCTGGCTTGAGCGGGGCGAATGGGACTTTGAAGACTTAGTCATAAACAAAGTTAAGAATAAATTAGCATTTTCGATGAATCAAGGAGGAATATCCAAGGGCTTTCTAATCGACTTGGAGCGAACAACCTTGTATAACTGGGAAACTCCTATCGGTGTAATGTTCAATCTCAGATTTTCACCAGATAATCAAAAGCTGGGCTTTGTTTTAAATGGACCTGCTCATCCCCCTGACATATGGGAGGTTGACCTAAAGACCATCCAAGCAAAGCGGCTTACCTATATTTCTCGTACACCCATTCTCGAGGAAAAACTAGTGGAGCCCGAGCCGATAACATTTCCATCCTTTGACAACCTGCAAATTCCTGCTTTTTACTATAAGCCTGCTAATAAGAAGGAGAAATCTCCTGTGGTTGTCTATATTCACGGAGGGCCGGAGAGTCAAAGCCGCGCCGTCTATAGCCCCTTTTTGCAATATTTTATAAGCCAAGGATATGCGGTAGTTGCCCCAAATATCCGTGGCAGTACAGGTTATGGAAAAGCCTTTACTCATCTTGATGATGGGCGAAAACGGATGGATGCAGTAAAGGATGTTATTTTTTTAATGGAGTGGCTGAAAAAAACAGGCGATATTGATGCCCAAAGGTGCGCGATTGTCGGCGGGAGCTATGGGGGATTTGTCGTCCTGGCGGCGATTAGTCACTTCCCGGAATTTTGGGCCGCAGCCATCGATATCGTTGGAATGTCTAGTATCCGGACCTTCCTTCAAACAACAAGTCCCTGGCGGAAAAAGCTAAGAGAGACGGAGTATGGAACCATTGAAAATGATGGCGACTTTTTTGATAAAATCGACCCGCTGAATCATTCCGATAAAATTAAAGCACCGCTAATGGTGATTCATGGCGTCAATGACCCGCGAGTTCCTATCCAAGAATCCGATCAGATTGTGAGGAAGCTTAAGGAGCGAAATCATCCCCTCCAATATAGCCGAATTGAAGAGGAAGGGCATACGATGATGAAGCTGAAGAATAAAATAACTTCCTATACAGAGATGGCGGAGTTTCTAGAAAAATATTTAGGAAAGTAGTCAGGTGGATGCCTGGCTACTTTTTTCATGGGATAATAGTAGGGTTTTTGGTGAAATTACTAAACAGAACAAATGTTTTGATGTAGGATAGGGATATCAACAAAAATAGAGGTGGAATTAACATTGAATGGTACCGCACATACAGCAATCGGAGCCGCGACAGGATTTGTCGCTGCCAACACCTTTCATTCTTCTCCCACGGAGACAATCATTCTCGTTGGACTAGGAGCGGTTTCGGGCTTAATGCCTGATTTAGATATTGATGGAAAGCTCCGCGGTAAAATTACCTTATCTCATAAGGTGATTCGGTTGACGGCTTTATTTATTGGAGTCTTGATGGTTTTTTATAGTTTTTATGAGGGAAGGGCATTAGATAAATGGTTTGGTATTGGAAGCGGATTGGTGATTATGATTGTCTCGTCACTCATCAAACAAAAGCATATGTTAACTATTACAGGAATAGGGGTCCTAATCGGAGGAATATCGTTGTCTGAAGTATGGTTACTTCTGCTTGGGGTTTATATCGTGATTGCGTCCATTTCCTCGCATCGCAGCTATACACATTCCATCTTGGGTGTCCTATTCTTCGGAATCATCGCATTAAAACTAGAGGTGTCACTTGGAATCAATGGTGTTTTCTATGCCTGTCTTGGGGGATACATCAGTCATTTAATAGCCGACCTAAAAATATTGCCGTTTAATAAACGTGGGATAAAGCTATTCTTACCTGTTTCAAAGATAGAATTATAGTTTAGAACAGGTCACATCAAAGTTGGTGTGACCTGTTTTTTATAAATTATCTATAGCCAGTGGATTGCAGGACTTATTTGTAAATTTCATTACCTAAGACAGTATAAATCCGCGGAACCCGCTTCCCAATCAAACAGACTACCTCATAGTTAATCGTCCCCATGAGAAGTGCGATTTCATCAATGGATTGAAATTCTTCGTCATTTCCTCCAAAAATAATTACTTCATCCCCCTGTTGGCAGGAGAGGAGGCCAGTTACATCTATCATCGTTTGGTCCATGCAGACTCGACCTGCTACTAGTGCCTTTTGTCCATTTACCAGAAATTGGCCGCAGTTGGAGAGGTGTCTTGAGAGTCCATCTGCATACCCGATTGGAAGGGTGGCAATTACCCTTTCACTTGATGGAGTATAGGTGCATCCATAGCTAACAGGCTGCGACTTGACTATTTTTTTTAGTCCAACAATTTTCGTTTTTAGCGTCATGGCTTGCTTGAGGGAAATAGGATGCTCCTTCAACGAAAGGTCTGGGTACAGACCGTATAATCCAATTCCGACACGGACCATATCAAGGTGCATTTCAGGAAAATTCATTGTCCCAGCGGTATTACAACAATGCTTTAATGGGATAGAAATGCCGTTGTCATTTATAAAGGAAGAAACAGAAAGAAATCGTTCGAATTGCTGTAGTGTATAAGATGGATCCTCACTATCAGCATTAGCAAAGTGAGTGAAAATGCCTTTTAGAGTGACAAATGGTGATGTTAACGCTTTAAATGCTAATTCCAGTGCTTCTTCTCGGGTCTGTACACCTATTCTTGTCATTCCCGTATCGATTTTTAAATGGATGGATACCGTTTTCTGAAGAACCTCGGACTGAAAAATAATTTCGTCAAGTACGTCCTCACTAAAAACGGTTAACTCAACCCCGGCAATAATCGCCTGCCGAATGGATCGGATGGGGGTATATCCTAATACAAGAATGGGCTCGGTTATTTCGGCCTCACGTAGTTCAATTGCTTCGTCCAAGATGGCGACTGCTAGATAATCTGCACCAGCTTCTACTGCTGTTCTAGCAGCCGGAACAGCCCCATGACCGTAACCATCTGCTTTTACCACAGCCATCATGTTCACGGAAGCTCCAATATATTTTTTAAATTGATTGGTATTATGTTTAATGGCGCATAAGGATACTTCAGCACATGTATCTCGATAACTTTGTAGATTCACAATTCTCCCTCCCTGAGTTCCTATGAAAAAACCCTCAAGATAAACTTGAGGGTACCAAGATGGTTAGTTCAATACAATTTCTTTTTCCAATGCTTCTTCTACTGGTACATATTCATAATTTAGGTCTTTTGCTACCGCTTCGTAAGTAATTTCGCCGTTCGCAACGTTTACACCAAGCTTTAATGCTGGATTTTCAGAGATTGCCTTTTGGACACCCTTGTTCGCAATTTGCAATGCATATGGAACAGTTGCATTAGTAAGAGCCATAGTAGATGTTCTTGGAACCGCTCCAGGCATGTTGGCTACGGAATAGTGAACGACACCGTGTTTTTCAAATGTTGGGTTGTCGTGAGTGGTTACATGGTCAATGGTTTCAACACTTCCGCCTTGGTCTATTGCAACGTCAACGATCACAGACCCAGGTTTCATCGTTTTAACCATTTCTTCTGTTACTAGCTTAGGAGCTTTTGCCCCCGGGATTAATACTGCACCAATGACTAAGTCTGCTTCTTTCACTGCTTCAGCAATGTTGAATGGATTTGAAATTAATGTTTTAATTTGGTTTCCGAAAACATCATCTAAGTAACGAAGACGATCTGCGCTTAGATCGATAATGGTTACATCTGCACCTAAACCAATCGCCATCTTTGCAGCGTTTGTTCCGACAATGCCGCCGCCAATGATGGTAACCTTACCACGGCTTACCCCAGGAACACCTGCTAATAGGATCCCTTTACCGCCATTGAATTTCTGTAAAAATTGTGCCCCGATTTGTGCTGACATACGGCCTGCTACTTCGCTCATTGGTGTAAGCAACGGAAGCGTACGATTTACAGAAACTGTTTCGTAGGCAATCGCGATTACTCCACTGTTTTTAAGTGCTTGTGCTAAAGCAGGCTCTGCAGCCAAATGAAGGTAGGTAAATAATACTAATCCTTGACGGAAGTATTTGTATTCACCTTCTAGAGGTTCTTTCACTTTCATGATCATTTCAGACTGATTCCATACATCAGCTGCTAAATCGATCATTTCAGCGCCTGCCTGAGTGTAATCCACATCCACGAAACCGCTTCCAATTCCAGCCCCTTTTTCAACGATTACTTTATGTCCAGCTTGTACAAATGAAACCACCCCTGCTGGAGTAAGTGCTACACGGTTTTCATTGTTTTTAATTTCCTTCACTACGCCAATAATCATTATCGTTATCCCCCTTAGAAGTCTTAAGTGATTTTTTCTGACTTTAGAATAATCCTTCCAAAACCATTTTTCTTTGTTTAGAATGCAGAAATAATTTGATCCTATTTGTGGATTTACACAAAACGTACACAAATTCCTTGATATAAAAGGAAAAATAGCAGGGACAACAAATAAATTTGTTTTGTTTATTTTTTCAAACAGATGGTGCCTGTCACCGCCCGCGGTGACAGGCACCACTATTATTTGAACTTTTCAAGTTTAAGGTCTAGGTAGAGGGTTATTTTTTGGTTTGGATCTTTTAGATTAATTTCACCAATTTCGGATATACGTTTGAGCCGGTAATTTAGTGTGTTTGTATGTACATTTAATTGATTTGCTGCTTCGTGGACATTACTGTCTTTGTTTAAAAAAACTTCTAATGTTTCGACGAGATCGGTGTTGTTTTTTTTATCATATTCTTGAAGACTTTTCAGAGAGTAGTTTTCGTTCTGGTCTGTACCTGACTTTTCTATCAATATATCAATATACTTATATATTCCTAAACTTTGGTAGCCATGGATATTTATTGCTTCACTAGGGAATTTTCTCTTTACTGCTAGTACAGTACCTGCTTCTTTGTACGCTTTTTCCACTTTTCTTAAATCGCATTTAACACTGCTATGGCTCTGGACGATGGATTTAATTCCAAATCGTTCTTTCATTTTGGCGACAAACAGTTCACAAAATGCATTTAGTTTATTTACGGGCTGCTGGATTCCATCAAAAGAAATTAACAAGATTAATTGTTGATGGTCAATGGTGTGCAGTAAAATCTTTGGTAGTTGAATTGTTTTTAACAGATAAGCGATATGCTTTTCATCATCTCTTCCTACTTCCTTTGAAAAGTGAAAAACGGCAACACCAAATAATGTAGGAGGCGAAATTTGCAACGCATGAAACTTATTTATTATTTCTTCATTGGAAGAAAGATGACTTGTTAACAGTTGCCAGAAAAACTCTTGAAATTGTTCTTCCTTTTTATTTTTTCGGTTTTGTAGTTGGATTAGTTTATTTTTAGTTGCGTCCGCTGCCCGCTTTAAACAGTCCATTTCTTCTTCGCCTAATGTTTTTTCAATCTCTAATGCCCAAATGAAGCCGAGTACTTCATCATTTTTCCAAATGGAGACCGCAACTCTATTTCCTAGCCCTATCTCATCCACAGTCTTAACCCGTACAGGTTCAGTGCTGTTTAATAATGAAGGAATGACCCCTTCTTTCCATAAGGAATTGATAACCTTTTCCGGTACCCGGCGGCCGATGATTGTGGCAATCCGTGCTGGGTCGGTTCGGTCATCATGGGTACTATAGGCAAGGAGACGATGGTTCGCATCTTCTATCGTTATTGGACAATGTAAGACTTCACTTACCATATCTGCGAATTCTTCTAAACTATCAAAACTTGCGCGAAACGGATCATTTTTCATCTATAAACCACCTCTTGATTGAGATTGTGCACAATGTAACGTATTTGTCATTTATAACAATATTCTTTTAATAGATTTGTCTTTATTCTACAATATAAAATGTTCACAGATATGTTATATTAATTTCACAAAGTTTTAACTTTTTGTATTGTATAGGCACTTGAAAACGCTATCATTTAGAAAAAGAATAGGGGGATATTATTTAAATATAAACAGTAGTTTTTATTCGAATAATATTGTATCTTTTTTACTGAAAAAGGGAAATAGGAGATTTAAACTAAAAATTGGGGGTAGACTATGCAGAAAAATCCAAATCAATTACAACGAGGTTTAGAAGAAAGACATATTACACTCATGTCTTTAGGAGCAGCCATTGGGGTAGGTTTGTTTCTAGGGTCAGCAACTGCGATTAAGCTTGCGGGACCTGGAATTATTCTGGGATATGCATTTGCTGGAATGATTATGTTCTTTATTATGAGAGCGCTTGGTGAGATGGCGATTCAAAAACCAGTTGCCGGATCCTTCAGTCAATATGCCCGGGACTATTTAGGTTCCTTGCCTGGTTTCTTAA
The DNA here is from genome assembly GCF_023715415.1 of Neobacillus niacini. Taxonomy (GTDB): domain Bacteria; phylum Bacillota; class Bacilli; order Bacillales; family Cytobacillaceae; genus Neobacillus; species Neobacillus niacini_C. The sequence goes on along the minus strand of NZ_JAMBOB010000004.1, from coordinate 416,430 downwards.
CAGGGTGGAATTATTGGTTCCTATGGGTTGTTACCTGTATGGCTGAGATTACGGCAGCAGGAATCTACATGGAGTATTGGTTCCCAGAAGTACCACGCTGGATTTGGGCATTAGCTGCACTTGTCATCATGGCATCTGTCAATTTCCTTAATGTAAAAGCATATGGTGAACTTGAATTTTGGTTTGCGCTAATTAAGATTATTACGATTGTATTCATGATTGTAAGTGGTCTTGGAATGATTGTATTAGGGATTGGTAATGGCGGTATTGCTACTGGAATCAGCAATCTTTGGGAGAATGGTGGAATCCTTCCAAATGGAATCACTGGTGTATTAATGTCCTTACAAATGGTTATGTTTGCATTCTTAGGTATTGAGATGATTGGTATTACTGCCGGGGAAGTAAAGAATCCGGAAAAAACGTTATCTAAAGCGATTGATTCTGTTTTCTGGCGAATTCTTATTTTCTATGTTGGTGCCTTGTTTGTAATTATGTCGATTTATCCTTGGACCGAAATCGGAGCGCAAGGCAGTCCGTTTGTTTTGACCTTTGATAAGCTTGGAATCCCTGCTGCAGCTGGGATCATTAACTTTGTTGTCTTAACCGCTGCGCTTTCATCGTGTAACGGCGGTATTTTTAGTACAGCACGTATGTTATTCAACTTAGCTGAAAATGATGAGGCACCAAAGGGCCTTGGTAAATTAAACAAGAATGGTGTTCCTAGTAAAGCCGTTTTCGTAACAGCGGGTGCACTGTTAGTGGGCGTTGTTCTGAACTATTTAGTACCAGCTAAAGTATTTACATGGGTAACTGCTATTTCAACGTTTGGTGCGATTTGGACGTGGTCGATGATTCTATTATCACAGATTAAGTATCGTAAGAGTTTAACTCCAGCTAACGTAAAAGCTTTAAAATATAAGATGCCGTTATTCCCATTCACATCTTATTTTTCATTAGCATTCTTACTTCTAGTTGTAGGGTTAATGGCGTTTTTCCCAGATACAAGGATTGCTTTAATCGTTGGGCCGCTTTGGCTTGGAATCTTAACAGCTTTCTATTATGGTAAGGGATATCATAAACGGGGAAAACAAAAACATGATCGAGTAGAGCAAGTCGGATAAAAAATAAAGCATGTTTTTGGTAGGCAGTAGTCTTCCAAGAACATGCTTTTTTACTATTTGAATTTTCTGGTATAATTTTGTTAAGCAACAAACATTTAGACATAGTAGGGAGAGGGAGTTTTGGAAAGTTTCTTTGGGCTGGCTTTAAATATCATCATCACCATTTATTTAGTTATCGATTCTAAAAAGCATGGTAAAAGTCCTATTCTATGGGGGATTCTAGGTTTCGTTTTTGGTGCGATTTCTTTAGGAATCTATTTCATTAAGACTGGCCGAAAAGTGGCAGGCTGGATTATTACGATTCTGAGTATCCTCGGATATATACTTTTAATCTTGTTATTTGGCTTGGCGATTTTGTTTGCAGTCGTAGGATTTTCATGATTTTTTTCAAAAAAGGAGGGGAGTTCCCTTCCTTTTTCTTATCTAGCAGCAACAATGGACTTTCGTTTATACAACCAAGAACCAAGTATAAAGGTTGCAGCTCCCCAAAGGATCAATACTCCAATTCCAAACCAGAGTGTGCCAGTAAAGAGACCTGTTTCATACACCATACTGTCTCTCAATCCCTCCGCAAAATAGGTAAGCGGAAGAATATTGGATATCGGCTGCAGCCAATCGGGCATCGTTTCAATAGGAAAGAACACGCCGCTTAGAAACATCATGACAAAGCTGACAATGTTTGCCACTCCCATATAAGCATTTTGTGTCTGGCTAAAGGAAGAGATAAGGTAACCTAAAGCATTAAAGGAAAGCGCCCCTATTAAAAAGACAATAATAAGGCTCGGAAAATTAATAAAGAGATTTGCCCCAAAGATGAAAACCCCGATTAACGATAAAAGAAGAATTTGGACAACGCTAAATAGCAGCCTCATGACCATATCACTTAAACCGAAAATACCCATTTTTGCTGGCGTCATCCGCAGTCTCTTGATTAAGCCTTTACGGCGCATTTCTACCATATCCACCATTCCAAACATCCCGCCCTGAGCAATGGACAAAGCAATCATCCCTGTTAATAGGAAGTCTGTATAGTTTAATTCGTTACTGCCAGAGGTAACAGATTCAAATTGAATATCAAAGGTAGGTGCTGCCCTGACAGCGGCTAGGTTTGCCTGCTGAACCATTTTATCGAGAATCGCCGATAGTGCTTGCGTGGTTACCCCTTGTTCATCTTCCTTGTTAACGACAAGAACGAAAGACGTATCTTCAGCGGATTCAGGTAAAACAATCGCGGCATCGACTTCTTGATCTTTTACCCATTGGTCTGCCGTTTCTCGGCTAACCGGTTCACCACTTTTCACATCCAGGATGGGTAGCTGATTGATTTGTGCTAACAGCATTTCTGAGGTCGGATTTGGATTGTCCGCTACAACCGCGATTTCAGATTTAAATTCGTCATCGGAACTTCCACTGAAAATCACCATAAAGATGACCATCAAGATAACAGGGAAGAAGATGCCCCAAAACCAAGCTTGTTTTTCACGAAGGGTTAATTTTAATTGTGCAGAGAACATTTTTTTGAACTGATTAAAGTTATTCATGTTAATCCCTCCATTCCTTACCCGTAAAAGCAATGAAGACATCCTCGAGACTCATTTCACGAATGGAGACCTGCTCGACCTGATATTCCTTTTCCTTCGTAAACTTAAACAAATCTAATAGTGTATCTTCAGGCCTAATTGTCCAAAGCTTTAAAACCTCACCTTCACGCTCTGTACGAGAAACCGAGTTAAGATTGTCAGCGAAAATAGCTGTCTCAGTGGCCGCGCTTTCACCATCTAGGAAGGATAAGCGAACTTCTCTTTCTTTGGTTAGTTTTTCAATGAGAGCGGAAGGTGTATCAATTGTCACGATATTCCCTTGGTCCACGATACATACCCGATCGCTTAGCTTTTCGGCTTCTTCCATATAATGCGTCGTTAAAATAGTCGTTTTACCTAACTTCTTTAGTTCGAGGATAATGTCCCATATATGACGGCGTGCCTGGGGGTCTAGACCTGTAGTCGGTTCATCAAGGAAAATAATATCGGGATCACTAATCATCGCCAGTCCAATCGCTAGCCTTTGGCGCTGCCCGCCCGATAGTTTTTTTACCTGATTTTTACGATGTTCGGTTAAATTGATGAGTTCAAGAATTTCTTCAGTAGGACGTGCCTTTTCGTAAAAAGTGGCGAAAAGGTCTAGATTTTCTTCAGGTGTTAACAGGTCAAACATCGCACTAGCTTGGGGCTGTACACCAATCTTCATCTTAATGGCTACGGCATGATTGCCCCAATTCATGTCTCCGAAATGGATTTCTCCCTGGTCGGGTGTAACCAACCCCTCAATCATTTCTAGTGTGGTTGTCTTTCCAGCTCCGTTTGGCCCAATGATGGTGAACACTTCTCCTGCTCCTACCGAGAAGCTAATGTCCTGTACCGCCTTAATGGATCCAAATGATTTTTGTAAGTTCTTCACTTCTAAAACGTTCATTTCCTCTCCTGCCTTTCCTTAACACAATGGACTATGGCCCTGTTTCTCTATATGTTCTTTTTAAGGAAATCATTCGAACTTTTGTCTTACTACGTGTAAATTCAATCTTATAAAAAGGTCAACAAAAAGACGGTCCGCCATTCGCGAATCGCCTTACACTTTACTATGTAACTCTGCCAGTTGTTAATGGTGAATAGAAAGGTTGGTACCATTATGTTCGTGATGTTTTTTATATTCATGGGGAGATTCTTTTTCATACTTTAAAAACACCTTACTAAAGTAAGCGGCGTCCGAGAAACCTAATTCAACTGCAATCCGATAGATTGGCAGATTTGTTTCTGTCAATAGAGCTTTTGCTTTATCAATACGTATCTTTGTTACGTATTCCGTAAATGTAGTACCTAATTCCTTTTTAAAAAGCCTGCTAAAATATTGTGGATTTAAATGAACCATTTTGGCAACTTCTGTTAGCCGAATTTCACTCTTATAGTTCTTCTCGATGTAACCTATTGCCTCCATTAGGAGTTGTTGGGTTGAATTACTATCAAAAATAGGTGTTGTGCTTGTCGGAACTACCTTTATGTTCAATGAAATCGCCTTTTCAATTGCCTTTTTTATATCCGCAGGTTTAGCTGGTTTTAGCAAGTAATCGGTTACACCGTATTTAATGGCTTCTTGTGCATAGCTGAAGTCACCATATGCCGTGACAATAATCGTCTTCACAGTTGGCAGGAATTGAATAATCTTCTTTTGTGCTTCGATACCAGTTGTTTCAGGCATTCTAATATCCATTAATATCACATCTGGACGATGGGCCTTTGCCTTCTCTATCGCTTCTATACCATTTTTTGCGTCCTCTATAATTTCAATGTTATTAAAATCTCGTTGAATAATTTTTCTTAAAGCTACTCTTTCCAAGGGTTCATCTTCAACAATCAATAGTTTAATCATTTCATATCTCCCTTATTTCGGATAGTCTTTAATACATGGAATAAGGACTGTTACACTTGTTCCGGCGTTAGGGATACTCTCAAAATGCAACCCGTACCTTGAGCCGAAGAAGTGTCTGATTCTTTCTTGAGTATTGATAATTCCGATACCCGCAGAGCCATTGTTCTCTAATTGATTGAGTCTTTCTAGTAATTCTGCTGTAATCCCTACTCCATTATCTTCAATTTTTAGAACTACTTCATTTTGATCATTGATCGTTCCGCTTATTTCAACCTTCCCTCCATCCTTTTTTGTCTCAAGGCCGTGGACCAAGCAATTTTCAACCAACGGCTGTAAAGTCATGGATGGGATTCTATAGTCTAATAAGGCTTCGCTAATTGAAATATTATATGTAATCCGATCACTAAATCGTAATGTTTGAATAAAAAGATACCTTTCAATATTATTCATTTCATCTCTTATTTTAGGAAAGTCCTCAATATTCTTTAGGCTATATCGTAATAAATCTGACAGATTGTAGATAAGCTCTTCTGTTTGCGGGGCGTCTTCGATTAACGCCATACGGGCAATGGAATTTAAGGTATTGAATAGAAAATGGGGGTTAATCTGTGCCTGAATCGTTTTTAGTTCCATTTTCTTTGCCTTTTGTTCAAGACGGAGTTTATCCCTGCTTTCCCGCAGATATTTCTCTTGTGTTAACCTGTGCATTCCCATTTGGGCAAAATAGCTTGCTAGAAAATTATAAAAGTCAAAGCAATTCTCTAAAAATTCCTGTGATACGAGTGGAATTTGATCAATGACTTCTTGTAATGCATCTACAGGAATATCAAACTCATGCGCAACCTTTTCCACATTAATGCTATCTCTAGTTTGTTCACCCTCTATCAATACCTGTCCGCCTAATACAGCCCCTAAGAAGATATCATTTACAAATATGGGTGAGACGCAATCCTTCAATCCTAAGTGACAATCATAAATTCTAGCTTGTCGGTATTTTACAGCTAGTTTTCCAGCTTGGGAATCACAAGAAACACATTGTTCCGCACCTTTCTTTGAAGAGCGGATTAGACTGCAGAAGGGAGTGAAATTATTTTGACCAATTGGATTACCATCACAATCAACTGTAATAACAGGAATATTAACAATCTTTGCTAGTTTTGCCTGCGCCTTTTTTAAGGTCTGAGTATCGATTAAATCGATTAGCCGAAAATTTTCTTCTAAATTCATATAAACCCCCTAATAGAAAAGAATGTGAGGGAAACAAGATCAAAAAGCAGTATGTAAATGAAACTAACTAAATTTTATCACAGTCAAATCGTCTAAATGATGACACTTTAATGAACGGGTATCTCTATACCTGAATTGTCATTAAAAGTTAATAGATTTGAAAAATAAACGTATTAATAGTGTTTAACTTTTCATGTAATTTCTTGTGGGAATGTCAAAAATGTATAAACTTGAAAGTTATTATTTTCATAGTTCAAGTCATAATAGTCAAATGCAAACAAGCAAATGAAGAGTAACATTTGAACTAGGTTTACAACAAATTTTTTGGAGGTGTTTTCTTGTGGGACAAGAAGCATTAGGAATGATTGAGACTAAAGGATTAGTAGCAGCAGTTGAAGCAGCAGATTCAATGGTAAAGGCGGCAAATGTAGAGCTAATTGGTTATGAAAAAATCGGCTCCGGCCTTGTTACTGTGATGGTTCGCGGGGATGTTGGAGCAGTTAAAGCATCTACTGATGCAGGTGTAGCTTCTGCAAAACGTGTGGGTGAGGTTGTTTCTGTTCATGTTATTCCAAGACCACATATGGATGTTGAAAGAATTTTACCGAAGTTTGCTTCTGAAATGCAAACAGTGAGGTAAGAAGATGGATCAATATTTGTTACAAAAGGTGCTGGAAGAAGCTCAAAGGCAATTACATTCAGCTAATGATGTAAGCCTTTCTAATGAAAAAAGCACAAATGATGGTCATCTATTAGAACAAGGAAAGAAGGTTGGAACCATGACAGTTGAAATCCCTACAATTACGGAATACGTCGGCTCAGGTATTGGCGATACAGTTGGATTGGTAATCGCTAATCTAGATAGAAATCTCCATGAAAGTGTTGGATTAGATCCAAAATATCGGTCAATCGGAATCATAAGTGCGAGAACCGGTGGCGGCCCTCATATTATGGCAGCGGATGAAGCTGTTAAAGCAACCAATTCTGAAATTGTATCAATTGAATTGGCAAGAGATACAAAAGGTGGAGCAGGCCATGGAGCAACCATTATCTTTGCTGCTGAGGATGTTTCGGATGCTAGAAGAGCAGTAGAAGTCACTTTAAAAGAAATTGAGCGTACGTTTGGTGATGTGTATGGCTGTGATGCTGGACATATCGAGCTTCACTATACTGCGAGAGCAAGCTTAGCAATTGAAAAAGCATTTGGTGCTCCTGTAGGAAAATCGTTTGGAATTATTGTCGGTGCACCTGCAGCTGTAGGATTGGTAATGGCCGATACAGCACTTAAAACCGCTAATGTAGATATTGTAACGTATGCAAGTCCAGATAAGGGCACAGCCCATTCAAATGAAATTATTGTCACAATCACTGGAGATTCTGGTGCGGTGAGACAATCCCTACTATCCGCAAGAGAAGTTGGCTTAGGCATCTTACGGTCAATGGGACAAGATCCGCAACCTGTAACAACACCAAACCTTTAATCCATCCAGGTATCAATAGCCACTTGAGCTAAAGGACGAAGGTGCCATTATTATAAAAACGCCTAAAGTTCAATTTTAGCTCTTTGGTTTTACTTTCCTATAGAGATGATTGGAAGAAGGTACAGTAGGAGTGTTATTTATGGAACAAAAAGCTCTAGGGTTAATAGAAGTAATCGGACTGGTTCCAGCACTTGAAGCTGCAGATGCCTGTTTAAAAGCTGCGAATGTCCAATTTGTTGGATATGAAACGGTCACTCCAGGCTTAGTCACAGTGAAAATACAGGGAGATATTGGTGCCGTACAAGCTGCAATTGCTGCTGGGAAGGTTAGTGCTGCTAGAATTGGCACAGTTGTTTCCTCATTAGTGATTCCAAGACCAGCTCCAGCACTCAATTATTTCCATCAAATGGTGGAAAAACAGAGCAAGAAAAAAGCTGTTAGTGAGGAAAAACCATATACGAATGAACCTGAATTGGTTGAGCAAACTGTGGTTCATTCCACTGAGGCTGTAATACAAGTGATTGAAGAGGGTTCCCTGGAACAGGATAGTGGTTCTATGAATTCTTCAGATTCTTCAGAGCATAGAACAGAAGAAGCGAGCTGTAATCTTTGTAATGATCCAGCTTGTGAACGAGAAAAAGGGCAGCCGAGAACACAATGCCTCCATTATAAAGAACAAAAAGTAGTGTTAGGATGATTGGAATGATGAAGCTAGACGAAACACTTATCAAAGAATTTGCTTCGGAACTAAACAAAAAGATGAGTATAAAAGACAGAAGCCTGAGCATACCTGTTGGTGTTTCGAATAGGCATATTCATCTTAGTCAAGAAGACCTTGAAATTCTCTTTGGAACAGGCTATGAACTAACTTTTAAGTCACCTTTAAGCCAAACGCGTCAATATGCTGCCCGAGAAACAGTTTGTATTGCCGGGCCAAAAGGATGCTTTCCAAATGTTCGTGTCCTTGGACCAGTTCGGAGCTACAGTCAAATTGAAATTTCAAGAACAGACTCCTTCCATTTAGGAATTAAACCGCCTATTCGAGTATCTGGGGATATCGATGCTTCATCCAATCTATGTGTTATCGGACCAAAAGGTATGACGGTCTTTAAAGAAAAGGTCATCTGTGCAAAAAGACATATTCACATGTCCCCACGTGATGCAGAGCGTTTTGGTGTCACGGATGGTGATTTAGTGGATGTAGAGACTGTTGGAGAGAAAAAGGCGATTCTCCACCATGTTTTAGTCCGGATCACAGAAGACTCTACCTTGGAATTACACATTGATACAGACGAGGCAAATGCAACGGAAATGAAGAATAAGGATTTGGTTCGGATAATAGGTCGGAGTAGGTGAAAGAGATGCAACAGTCAGTAGATGGATTGATCAAGGATTTGGAGACCAAAATACTCACTGAAAAAATAGATCCTGCATTCGATTTGAAAGCAGGGCTAAAAGTGGGTGTAGATTTAGGTACCTCCAATATTGTCATAGTCGTTTTAGATAAAAACGATCAACCAGTAACCGGGGCGATGGAATCAGCAAAAGTTGTTAGAGATGGGATTGTTGTTGATTTTATCGGGGCCGTGAAGATTGTCAGCAGGTTAAAGCTTAAACTCGAACAGCGCTTGGGAATCAAACTTGAAGAGGCTGCTACAGCCATTCCCCCAGGGATTTTAAAGGGGAATATTAAAGTAATTACGAACGTTGTAGAAGCTGCAGGATTTAGGGTTACTAATGTTGTCGAAGAGCCTGTCGCAGCGGCCAGGGTATTAAATATCACAGATGGTGCTGTTGTGGATATGGGCGGTGGAACAACAGGGATATCCGTTTTAAAGAATGGTGAGATTCTTTATTCTGTAGATGAACCCACTGGAGGTACGCATTTAACACTGGTCCTTTCTGGTAGCCTGCAAGTTGATTATGATGAAGCAGAAAAATTCAAGCAACAACCAGAAAATTATCGATTGGTGTTTCCAATTGTTCGTCCTGTTATTGAAAAAATGGCTGAGATTACAAAGAGAAATATTATTAAAGATGTCATGCAAATCTACTTGGTGGGTGGGACAGCCTGTCTCGATGGAATTGAAGAAGTTTTTCAAAAGTATACTTCTATTTACACAACAAAACCTTATAATCCATTACTTGTGACTCCCTTAGGAATTGCGATGTATGCAAAATAAGGGGAGGGTTGAAAAATGAATATAGAAGAACTTGTCAGGAACATGCTGCAAAACCTACTTCCTGAGTGGAATATGAGAGTGACCATTTTTCTTAGCGGAGGATCTGTTAATACAGAAATTTTATTAAAAGTATTGGCTGATTTTGACCATAAGAATTATGACCTTGTCATTTCGGAAAGTGGGAAAATGTCCATTTCTACTGATGCGATTAAGGCTCTTAATGGAAATGTGATTAATTCCTTTTCTGAACTAGAAAAGTCATTGGAAGAGGCAGACTTTATTTTAATTCCCGTGATGACACGTAACACACTTACTAAGGCAGCCCTAGGGATTGCAGACAATCTAGTGACAACTGGAATTGCAAGAGCTTTGATGATGACTAAGGAAGTGTGGGCTGTAAAGGATAGCTTTGACGCAAATCATCCGATTAATCGAGTGAAAGGGCTAGCCTATAATCAGGCCTACAACGATATGCTTAAAGGCTATGAAACACAGTTAGAATACTTTGGGGTGAAATTTATACCATTAGAAGAGTTTAAATCTGCTCTCCAAAATAAGATAAATTATGGTTATGGTTCTTTAACTAAAACAAACGTATTCGAAGCACATGTTCCAGTAATAAAAAATGATCAATCAACATCAAGTAGTGACATGGTAAAAGTAGATTCCTCCATATTAACCGTAGGGGATATACGAAAATACGAACATCATGGTGTGATACAAATAAAACCTTCCACCATTGTTACACCATTAGCTAGAGATTTTATTAGCAGCAAACAAATGAAGCTAGAAATTGCAAAGGAATAAGTTGCTCCATGTGCAAGTAGGAGGTAAAGGAATGGAAATCTGGGATAAAGATTTAGTATCAATTCAGGAAACTAGGAATCTTGTTGCCAAAGCAAAAACTGCACAACATCTTTTCAGCCAATTTTCCCAAGAGGAAATCGATCGAATTGTTTTAAAAATGTCTGAAGCAGCCCAACAGGAGGCCGAAAGACTGGCAAAATTGGCACATGAGGAAACAGGCTTTGGAAAATGGCAGGACAAAGTATTAAAAAATCAGTTTGCCAGTTCCGTAGTCTATGAGTATATAAAAGACTTAAAGACCGTTGGCATCATTCAAAATAACCTGGAAAATAAAGTAATGGAAGTAGGTGTTCCTGTTGGTATTGTTGCAGGGTTAATACCTTCCACAAACCCTACATCCACGACCATCTATAAAGCATTAATTGCACTAAAGTCAGGCAATGCGATTATTTTCTCGCCGCACCCATCAGCAAAGCATTGCATTGTGGAAACCGTACACGTTCTCACTACCGCTGCCTTACAAGCAGGAGCACCGGATGGATTGATTGGCTGTATCCAGACACCAACTCTTCAAGCGACAAACGAATTAATGAAGCATAAGGATGTTGCGTTGATTCTAGCTACCGGCGGTGAAGCGATGGTAAGAGCTGCCTATAGTTCAGGAACACCTGCCATTGGTGTAGGTCCTGGAAATGGTCCAGCTTTTATTGAAAAGTCAGCTGATATACCTCTAGCCGTTAAAAGAATTTTGGACAGTAAGACCTTCGATAATGGTGTCATTTGTGCATCTGAACAATCGATTGTCGTTGAAAAGGAAATCGAAGCGCAAGTGGTAGCTGAACTAGTAAAACAAGGAGCCTATTTCCTATCAAAAGAAGAATCAGAGAACCTCGGAAAATGGCTGCTACGTGCAAACGGAACCATGAATCCTCAGATTGTTGGAAAAAGTGTTGAGGTGATTGCAAGCTTAGCAGACCTAACCATTCCAAAAGGTACAAAAGTGCTAATATCTGAACAAAATACCGTTTCAATTAAAAATCCTTATTCACGTGAGAAGCTGGCCCCAATCTTAGCATTTTACTGCGAGGAGAATTGGGAGAAAGCATGTGAGAGATGTATTGAATTACTCTTTAACGAGGGTAAAGGTCATACACTAATCATGCATTCTACTAATGAGGAAATAATTAAAGAATTTGCACTTAAAAAACCAGTATCAAGACTGTTGGTCAACACACCAGGTGCACTAGGTGGAATTGGCGGTACGACAAACTTAGTTCCAGCCTTAACGCTTGGATGTGGAGCTGTAGGCGGCAGTTCAACTTCGGATAATGTTGGCCCATTAAACCTCATTAATATTCGAAGAGTTGCTTATGGAGTGAAGGAACTGGAAGATCTTAAAAGCACCCCACAATCAACACAAGCTGTTGAGGTTTCACAGACAGATGTAGAGGATATCATCAGAAACCTGCTTCACCAGTTAATGGGATAATCCCCGAAATAGAGTAAAGGGAGTCGGATTTTATGTTTATTGCAAAGGTAATTGGCAAGGTTGTCGCCACCCAAAAGGCAGAAAAGCTAGTGGGCTCAAAACTACTAGTCATAAAATCTATTAATGAAAATCAGCAATTCTCAGAAGAAAATGCATTAGTAGCGGTTGATAGAGTTGGTGCCGGTATGGGAGACATCGTCCTTGTAGACTGGGGAGACTCTCTTTATGAAGAAGCAAAACTTGCAGCTGATATGGCGATTGTCGGGATTATCGATGAAATTCAAATGGAAGGCAAGTAAGATGGTGAAGTTGATATTGATATCTCTAAAGAAGGAGGGCAGTTATGGAACGTTTTAAGGTTAAACCAGAGGTTTATTTTAACACGGGAGCTTTGGAATATTTAACAACGGTAGATAAAGAAAGGGCTTTGGTTATTACAGATCCTTTTATGCTTGAAGTAGGGTTTTCTGATCAGCTTCTTGCTATCTTGAAGAATTCTGTTCCTGATTGTAATCTCTTTTCAAACATAAAGCCTGATCCATCGATTGATGTAGTAGCTGATGGAGTCAAACAAATGCTAAAAGTGAAACCGGATATTTTGATTGCTCTGGGTGGGGGATCGACTATAGATGCAGCAAAAAGTATCCTATGGTTTTACGAAAAAATCCTCAGGCTGAATGGTGAGTCTGAATATGAAAGACCGCTGTTCGTTGCCATTCCAACGACAAGTGGAACTGGATCTGAAGTTACTACTTTCGCTGTCATCACCCTGGGTGACAAAAAAATTCCATTGGTAGATGATCAGTTGCTGCCGGATGTAGCAATTATTGATCCGATGTTTGTGAAAACAGTCCCGCCACAAATAACGGCGGATACTGCCATTGACGCATTAACACATGCAATCGAAGCATATGTATCAACGGAGGCTTCTGATTACAGTGATGCCCTATCGGAAAAAGCAGTAAAAATAATCTTTGATTATTTATTAGCAGCCTATAAGAATGGAAATGATCTGTATGCAAGAGAAAAGCTACATAATGCCTCTTGTATTGCCGGTATGGCATTTACAAATGCCTATCTAGGATTGAATCATAGTCTTGCACATGCTTTGGGAGGTTCATTCCACATTCCTCATGGAAGGGCGAATGCGATCATTCTCCCGCATGTGATTCGCTACAATGCGAACCTAGAAAGTGGCCAAGAAACTCTTGCTGCCAGAAGATATGCAGAACTTTCTAGAATAGTAGGACTGCCAGCTACATCAGTAAGTGAGGGAGTGCACAATTTAATTGCTGCGATTAAGGTTTTGTTAACCGAAACAAACACTCCTACAAGTTTAAGAGAATTGAATGTTGATAAAGGTCAGTTTGATGAAAAACTAGATTATATGAGTGAAACTGCATTAAACGACCGCTGTACGGCAACAAACCCAAGATCTACGACAAAGAAGGAAATTAGCGCACTTTATATTGACATCTATGGCGAAATAGTAAAAGAAGAAAAAAAGGCTTTAGCACTTTCTATCTAAGGGAGAGTTGTAAATGAGAAAGACTTTATTAGGCGAATGTTTGGCTGAGTTTTTCGGAACATTTATTTTAATTTTTATTGGAGTTGGAACAGTAGCAGCGATGGTTACCGCTGAAATTTCAATGAGCTTTTGGGAGCTATCAATTGCTTGGGGTCTAGCTGTTAGTATTGCCATTTATGTCGTAGGTGCGATTTCTGGAGGGCATATCAATCCAGCCGTTACCATTGGTTTAGCCGTATGGGGCGGATTTGAAAAAAGAAAAATCCTTCCTTATATCGGTTCACAAGTAGCAGGCGCTTTTGCAGGTGCAGCCGTTGTCTACGGATTGTACCGAGAAGCGATTCTAATTTTTGAAAAAGCAAATGAAGTTGTCCGTGCTACTGACAGTGGGTGGGCATCTGCAGGAATCTTTAGTACCTTTCCTAAATCCTACCTCTCTACCTTTGAGGCTTTTTTAGTGGAGATGGCCATTACAGCTCTACTGATGATTGTGATTTTTGCTGTAACCGATGGTAAGAATGGAGCCGCTCCAGCAGGTGGTTTACCGGCAGTAGCGATTGGTTTAACGATAGCGATTTGTGGAATTTCCTTCGGACCATTAACTGGATTCGCCATGAACCCAGCACGTGATTTAGGTCCACGCTTGTTCCTGATGCTATCTGGTTGGGAAACAAATGTTATCGGACCACATCTGTACGGTTTAATCGTACCGATTTTTGGACCAATTGTTGGTGCGATTCTCGGTGGAGGATTATATAAGAAATTAATTGCTCCTTACTTCCCAGTAACTACTGTTGATCCAGTAGGAAAAGATTATAAAAAAGCATCTTAAAAGAAAAATGGAGAATCCAAGGTGGAATTCTCCAAGAAAAAGGCGATATTTTCATCCATAGTACAGGTGATTCACACATTATGATACAAAAACCTGTTGAAATTGTAAAGAGTAATAGAACAAACAAACTACTATCAAACTTTTAATATTGAAAGGGGAAACCTATTCATGCCAACAGTTACAGTTGAACCATCATTACGTATTCAAAATTTAATTGATGTTCTTTACGAAGTTACTCCTGAAATTGAAGCAGAAAGAGCGGTTCTCATCACTGAATCCTATAAAGAAACAGAAGCCTATCCAATGGTTATCCGTCGTGCAAAAGCACTTGAAAATATTCTAACAAAAATGACGATCGTAATACGAGATCATGAACTAATCGTAGGAAATCTTACGACTAAACCAAGAGCAAGCCAGGTGTTTCCAGAGTTCTCGAATAAATGGCTAGTAGAAGAGTTCGAAACGCTTGAGAAACGTAAAGGTGATGTCTTCTTAATTTCTGAGGATACGAAAGCAAAGCTTCGTGAAGTTTTTAAATACTGGGAAGGAAAGACAACTAACGAGCTGGCTACACAATTAATGTTCCCTGAAACTAGAGAGGCAATGGATGCAGGCGTATTTACAGTTGGTAACTATTATTTCAACGGTGTAGGACATATCGGTGTTGATTATGAAAAAGTATTAACAAAAGGTTTTAACGGAATTATTGCAGAAGTTGAAGCAGCTAAAGCACGTGCAGATAAAGCAGATCCAGATTATATTAAGAAAGATCATTTCTTAAATGCTGTGTTAATTACCGCCAATGCCGTTATCGCATATGCTCAAAGATTCGCAGAAGAAGCGAGAAAATTGGCCGGACGTACAAAAGATGTAAAACGCAAAAATGAGCTATACCAAATTGCGGATAACTGTGAAAATGTCCCTGCAAATCCTTCCAAAAACTTTTATGAGGCATTACAATCCTTCTGGTTTGTACAAGCAGTGATTCAAATTGAATCCAATGGACATTCTATTTCACCACTTCGCTTTGATCAATACATGTATCCTTATTATAAAAATGATTTAGCGAATGGGACACTAACTGCTGAAGAAGCTCAAGAATTACTTGATGCTTTATGGGTCAAGTTTAACGATGTGAACAAAGTCCGTGATGAAGGTTCAACAAAAGCATTTGGTGGCTATCCAATGTTCCAAAACCTTATCGTCGGTGGACAAACAGCGGATGGAAGAGATGCGGTCAACCCATTATCATTTGCATGTTTGCAAGCAACGGCTAATACAAAATTACCACAGCCATCTATTTCCATTCGTTATTGGAATAAGACACCAGACGAGTTAATGTTCAAGGCTGGAGAAGTTACACGTCTCGGACTTGGAATGCCTGCTTATTATAATGATGAAGTTATCATTCCATCATTAGTTAGCCGTGGAGTTTCATTAAGTGATGCGCGTGATTACGGAATTATTGGCTGTGTTGAACCACAAAAGGGTGGGAAAACAGAAGGCTGGCATGATGCTGCGTTCTTCAATATGGCAAAAGTACTTGAAATTACTATTAATAATGGTTTGATGGATGGAAAACAAATTGGATTAAAAACAGGAGAATTTACTTCTTATACTACCTTTGAAGAATTCTTGGCTGCTTACCAACAGCAAATGGAATATCTCGTCCGTCTACTTATTAACGCAGATAACTCAGTTGATTTAGCACATGGTGAACGTGCTCCGCTTCCATTCCTTTCATCGATGGTTGATGACTGTATTGGAAAAGGTAAATCACTTCAAGAGGGCGGAGCTCTCTACAACTTTACCGGTCCTCAGGGTGTAGGTGTAGCCAACGTAGGTGATTCCTTAATGGCTATTAAGCAGCTTGTATTTGATGAGAAGAAAGTCTCTTTAGCTGAATTAAAGCATGCGTTAGATACAAACTTTGGCCAAGGACAAGTACAAACTTCACCAAACTTTAGTCTTGACCAGCTTACACAAGAAACTCTTGTAGAAGTGATTAAAAAGCTCATTGTTGAGGGTAATAATATTTCTTTAGACATGCTTAAAAACGCAACTAACGTGAAGGTAGATCTAGGCTCAAATAAAGATCAAGAGTACTTACGTCAACTTTTAGAAAATCGTGCACCTAAGTTTGGTAATGACATTGATGAAGTTGATACCCTTGCTCGTGAGGCAGCATTAATTTATTGCCGTGAAGTAGAGAAGTATCGCAATCCACGTGGCGGCAGCTTCCAACCAGGGCTATACCCAGTTTCAGCAAACGTACCGATGGGAGCGCAAACTGGAGCAACTCCTGATGGAAGAAAAGCAGGTGAGCCATTAGCTGATGGTGTATCTCCAGTTTCTGGAAGAGATAAAACCGGTCCAACAGCTGCTGCGAATTCAATTGCAAAATTAGATCACCATATTGCATCCAATGGTACATTGTTTAATCAGAAGTTCCACCCTTCTGCCATTTCTGGTCAAACAGGCTTAGAGAATTTATCTGCCTTGGTTCGTGGATATTTCGATCAAAAGGGAATGCATGTCCAGTTTAATGTTGTAAGTCGTGAAACCTTAATAAAGGCACAAAAGAACCCTGAAAAATATAAGAACCTTGTAGTTCGTGTTGCTGGTTATAGTGCCCACTTCACATCATTGGATAAAACAATCCAAGACGATATTATTAACCGTACTGAGCAAGCGTTCTAAACATTAAAAAGTAAAAGGAGGAGTAGGAATTTTAAGCTCCTCCTTTATTTTACAGAGGCAGGTGCAACTAGTAATGGAAACTAACAAGGGAATTGTTTTTGATATTCAACGCTTTTCTGTTCATGATGGTCCAGGAATTCGCTCTATTGTTTTTTTAAAGGGGTGCCCTCTTCGATGCCGTTGGTGCAGTAATCCAGAATCTCAAAATAAAGAACCGCAAATTATGTTTATTGAGAGAAACTGTATTGGATGTGGGCGATGTACAGAAGTATGCCCAACAGGTGCGTTACAAATTGTTCCTTCTTTTAAGATTGACTATAATCAATGTACGAAGTGTGGAAAATGTGTAGATGTTTGTTATAGTGAGGCACTTAACTTCTCTGGGAACACTAGGTCTGTGGAAGAAGTAATGGGTGAACTTAAGAAAGATCATATTCATTATAAACGGTCCGGAGGGGGTATCACACTTTCTGGAGGGGAGCCACTTTCGCAACCAGAATACGCTGAAGAATTACTTAAGGCCTGTAAAGCAAAAGGGTGGCATACAGCAATCGAAACCACTGCATATACGAGTGGAACTGTATTGGAAAAAGTATTGCCATGGTTGGATTTGGTGTTATTAGACATAAAACATACGGATGACCAGAAACATCAAGAGTTTGTTGGACGGTCGAATGAAAAGATTTTAGAAAATGCGAGGTATATTGGCCAGTTTGGTGTGCCGATTATTATTCGGGTACCTGTTATCCCTACTTTTAATGATGGTGAAAATGAAATTAAGAGTATCGCTTCATTTGCGTCAAGTATAAAAGGGGTAAAGGAAGTGCATCTCCTGCCATATCATCGTCTTGGTGAAAATAAATATGGTTACTTGAATTATGACTATCGAATGAAAGGTATTCAGCCGCCTACAAATGAGAAGATGCAAGGACTAAAAAAAGTAGTCGAAGAAAAAGGGTTACTATGTAAAATAGGTGGTTAGATAAGCTTGGGAGTGTTTTCACTCCCAGGTTATTTTTTGTTTTTGCATTAAGTTAGTGTAAATCGTGAGCGCAATTACCTTGTTCAACATTCAGTCATATCTTTTCAAACAAACTGTGAACTTAACACTAGATCTATGTTATTAACGTCGGGAATCCAATATAGTGTAAGTATAAAGAACAAACAAATATTGAAAGGCGGAATGACTTATGTTTAACAACTTTTTAAGAGAAAATAAACTTTCTGCAGCACTTTTAACTATCATTCGTTTATACCTTGGCTACTCATGGTTCACAGCTGGTTTTCATAAAATTACAGGCGGCTTCGATGCTGCAGGATTTCTAAAAGGAGCAATTGCAAATCCAGTGAAAGGTCCAGATGGCAGCATGGTTTACAGCTGGTATGTAAACTTCTTAGAAAGCTTTGCATTACCGAACATCGATGTTTTCAACTTCATCGTTCCTTGGGGCGAAACATTAATCGGACTTGGACTTCTACTAGGATGTTTAACAACAGCAGCAATGTTCTTTGGATTAGTAATGAACTTCAGCTTTTTCTTAGCTGGAACTGTATCTCATAACCCAACAGACATTTTCTTAGGCTTCATTATCTTAACAGCAGGTTTCAACGCAGGTAAATTTGGTTTAGACTACTGGGTAGTTCCATTCATCAACAAAACTCTTAGAAAAAATAAAGCAAAAGCAACAGCTTAAAGTATGCAAACAAAAAGACGATTCGAGATCCCCCCTCGTATCGTCTTTTTAGTTTTGGTAATTCAATTTTAGCTTTAATACGGGGATTGGACCTAGGCTTGAGGACAAATCACACGGACCCACCAGGAGGATTAGTCCTCAATCGAGGGTCTTGAGGACAAATCGCAGGAACCGGCCAGAAGGATTTGTCCTCAATCCGGGGTCTTGAGGACAAATCGCAGGAACCAGCCAGAAGGATTTGTCCTCAATCCGGGGTCTTGAGGACAAATCGCAGGAACCAGCCAGAAGGATTTGTCCTCAATCCAGCGGCTGTTCAAATTTCCGTCATATCATTTCAAACAAACTGTGAACTTAACACTACACCTATGTTATTAATATTCAAAACCTAATATAGTGTAAGTATAAAGAACAAACAAATACTGAAAGAAGGAATGACTTATGTTTAACAATTTCCTAAGAGAAAACAAAATCTCAGCAGCACTTTTAACAATTATTCGTTTATACCTAGGCTACTCATGGTTCACAGCTGGTTTTCATAAAATTACAGGCGGCTTCGATGCTTCTGGCTTCTTAAAAGGTGCAATTGCAAAACCCGTAACAGGACCAGATGGCAACATGGTTTACAGCTGGTACGTGAACTTCTTAGAAAACTTAGCCTTACCGAACATTGATGTTTTCAATACTATCGTTCCATGGGGCGAAACATTAATCGGCTTAGGACTTATGCTTGGATGTTTAACAACAGCAGCAATGTTCTTTGGTCTAGTGATGAACTTCAGCTTTTTCTTAGCCGGAACTGTATCACATAACCCAACAGACATTTTCTTAGGCTTTATCATTTTAACAGCAGGCTTCAACGCAGGTAAATTTGGTTTAGACTACTGGGTAGTACCATTCATCAACAAAACAATTGGAAAAAACAAAGCAAAAGCATCAGCATAATGTAGCAGAAAAAGGCGATTCGGTCCCCCTTGAATCGTCTTTTTTACGTTTTGGGGACAATTGTAGATATCCAAGGAATTTGGAAAAATTTCAATTCATAGAAATGCCCAGCGACAAGTTTATATCGCTGGGCGTCTTATTATTTGGATTCTTCTGCTTTTCTTTCGTTGAACTCTCCTTTGATTTGTGCCAATGTATCAGCATCTGTAATCAGTTTTAATGCGGTTAGTGCGAGAGCCTTAGCACCCGTGATTAGAGCTTGGTCTCCTTTAGGTGAGGCAGCTGCTTCTCTAAATGGTACAGTATGTGGAATTAGGTCACTGGCACCAATTTTAATATACGGATGAATGGTTGGGACAACCTGGCTGATGTTCCCTGCATCTGTTGAGCCGATGCCTTTATCGCCAGAATCAACCACGGTTTCACCTAATTCTTCTACAACTGCCTTAAATACTGCATCATAATTGCTATTTAATAGAAGGTTATCGACTTCATTTTGGAAGGCAATGAAGTTCAGCTTTGCCCCTGTGGCCAATGCCGCGCCTTCTGCGACTGCCTTTACCCGCTTAGTAACTTCGTTTAAACCAGCTCTTGTTGCAGCACGGATGAAAAATCTGGCTTTTGCATATTCAGGGATTATGTTTGGCGCATCTCCGCCATGTGTGATGATTCCATGAATGCGCACATCGTCTTTAAGTTGCTGCCTTAAGGCATTGATGCCATTAAACAGTTGAATGACTGCATCTAATGCATTAATTCCTTCATGCGGGGAAGCGGCTGCATGCGCCGGCTTTCCGATAAACTCGAAGTCCAGCGGATCGACTGCTAGGGATGAACTAGTTAGACGTGTCTCACTATTCGGGTGAATCATAAGTGCTGCGTCAATCCCGTTCACTAGTCCGTGTTTAACAAAGCTACCTTTTGCACTGCCGTTTGGCCCGCCTTCTTCTGCAGGGGTACCGAAAACAACTGCTTCTCCGCCTGTTTCTTGTAGGACCTTACTCAAGGCAATCGCTGCAGCCACGCTAGTAGTACCAATAATATTATGGCCGCATGCATGTCCCAAACCTGGCAGGGCGTCATATTCTGCTAGGAATGCAATGGAGGGACCTGGTTTTTCTGATTTTTTCCGAGCTACAAAGGATGTTTCATGCCCGGCAACAGCCTTTTCAACCTCAAAGCCTTCTTTTAAAAGAATGTCTGTCAGAAGGGAAGAAGCAAAAAATTCCTCATTGCCGATTTCAGGGTTTTCATGAATTTTATGGCTTGTTGAAAGATAAAGCTCTCTATTGTTTTCTACATTTTCAATGATTGTTTCTTTTAATGCGGTTATGGATGTAACAGTTTCTGTCATCATTTCTCCTCCTTTTATTACAATCTACCAACCAATATCGCTAAGTGGAACGAATGTTGGGATTAGGTTGCCTTTGTATTCTTTTTCAATAAATTTTGCTGTATCTTCTGATTGATAAAGTTCTGCTACTCTCTTATATGTTTTGTTGTCTTTGTCTTTTGCTTGGACCGCAATAATGTTCAGGTAAGGTGTAGCCGTTTCACTTTCAACGAAAATCGCATCTTCTAATGGGCTAAGACCTGCATCACTTGCAATCCCGTTATTGATCAAAGAAGCGGCAACGTCTGGCAGTGCTCTTGGTGTTTGCGCTGGTACAACTGCGACAAATTCAATGTTTTTAGGGTTATCCTTTATTTGAGTTAGATCACCATTTGCATCGAAATCTTCTGGTAATTTAATGAGCCCCGCTTCTTGAAGAAGTAATAAGGCACGGCCTTGATTGGATGCATCGTTCGGTAGCGCAATTTTTGCTCCATCCGGAATGTCTTTGACATCTTTGTATTTTTCAGAGTAAATTCCCATTGGGGCAAGGACGGTAGTCGCGATTGGCACTAAGTCTAATTTGTGTTCTTTAATAAATACATCAAAATAGGCAACAGTTTGAAATGCATTAACATCTAGCTCGCCTTCAGCAAGTGCAGTGTTGGGTGCAACGTAATCGGAAAATGGAACGATTTCGATATTGATTCCCTCTTTTTCTGCTTTTTTCGCAATAAAATCCCAAATGCGTGTATCGGTTCCGCTAATCCCAAGCTTCACGGTAGTTGATTCTTTGCCCTCTGATGTTTTCTCAGCACAGGCCGCACTAATAATCGCCAATGTAATAATAATGATGGATAATAAAAGTTTTTTCATAGTCGTTTTCCTCCTAGTTTATCTTCGTCTGATTTTTTTTGCTGCTATATTTCCTAATGACTGCAGGCCTTGAACCATCACAATCAGAATTGCTACTGTAATCATCATTGTGACTGTATCAAAACGCTGGTAACCATATGTAATGGCTAAATCTCCAATCCCGCCGCCGCCGACTGCCCCAGCCATCGCCGATGCTCCAACTAAACCGATAGTAGCAATCGTAAGGGCTAAAACAAGTGAACTTAGTGCTTCAGGAATAAGAAATTTGAAAATGATTTGTCCTGGGGTTGCTCCCATTGCCTCGGCTGCTTCAATGACACCTGGATCCACTTCTAGCAAAGAATTTTCTATCAATCTTGCAATATAGGGACCAGCATAGAATACAAGAGGGACAACTGCTGCCGCTGTTCCAATCGATGTACCGACAATTAATCTTGTGACCGGAATCATGGCCACTAATAAAATAATGAACGGTACAGAACGAAAAATATTAATGATCCCATTCAAGACTGTAAAGAACGGCAAATTCTGAAGCAGATGACCTTTCCGTGTTACGACTAACAAGATTCCCAAAGGCAGACCAAGGATGGTTGAGAACAAAAGTGAGAAGGCGACCATTTGAACCGTCTCGATTAAGGCAGAAATGATTTGCTCTGAGTTAACTAGCATGTGAATTCACTTCCTTTATGCTGATTTTCTTCTGATTGATATACGTTAGCGCACGGATAACTTCTTTGTCAGACCCTTGGAACTCAACAATGAGGTTTCCAAAAGGAGTTCCTTGAAGCTCGGTAATATTGCCGAATAAGACATTAATATGAATATCAAACTGTTTGGCAAGTTCAGAGAGTAGGGGTTGTCCGGCTGAGTTGCCAACAAAATTAATTCGGAAAATCCGCTGCATTCCATCATGCTTTTGAATGATTTCTTTTATTGAATTAGGCAGCTGGTCATTCATGACAGTGCTAACAAAATTTTTGGCTGTCTGCGTTTTCGGTGCTGAAAAGACATCAAACACCGTGCCATCTTCAATAATTTTTCCTGCTTCGATAACGGCAACCCGGTCACATATTTCTCTAATCACTGCCATCTCGTGCGTAATAATTAGAATCGTGATGTTGTATTCGTTTTTGATTTTTTTCAACAGCTGTAAAATGGAGCTGGTGGTCTGTGGATCGAGAGCAGAGGTGGCTTCATCACAGAGCAGGATGGATGGCTGTGTGGCCAATGCTCTGGCGATTCCGACACGCTGCTTTTGTCCGCCTGAAAGTTGGTCCGGATAATAGTCCGCTTTGTCTGCTAACCCGACAAATTCTAGTAGCTCTTGCACCCTTTTTTTGACCGCTTCCTTAGGAACTTTGGCTAGCGTAAGCGGCATTGCCACGTTTGCAAACACTGTTTTTGAGTTTAATAGGTTAAAGTGCTGAAACACCATCCCAATATTTTTCTTAATCTCACGGACTTCTTTGACGGACATGGAAGTAAGGTTATGACCATCAACGATCACACTGCCGGAGGTCGGACGCTCAAGTAAGTTCACACAACGGATAAGCGAGCTTTTCCCAGCACCACTAAAGCCGATTACTCCGAAAATCTCTCCCTTATTAATCTTCAAATCAATTCCGTTCAGTGCGGCAACCTGCTGCCCGCCACTTTCATAAACCTTCTTAAGATTCTGAAATTCAATCATGGTGTATCTCCCCTTTATCAAATAAATAAAAAATCCCCTTCTTGGAAACAAGAAGAGGATAGGCCAATGCAAAGCAAAGGAAGCTCTTCTTATCTCCCAAGCATTTATGCCTGCTGGATTTGGCACAGTCTCCGAAGGATTCCGCTGCCGAGGTGTCATAGGGCCAGTCCCTCAACCTCTCTGGATAAGAAATAGTATTCAGTTAAAAATAAAAAACCTCTTCTTGAAAAAGAAGAGGGCAAATTGAAATAATCATTAGACCTCTTCTTATCTATCAAGTCACACTTGCTGGATTTGGCACAGAATTAGAAATTCCGCTGCCGAGGTGTCATAGGGCCAGTCCCTCAACCTCTCTTGATAAGAAGTATTTTTACTTTATTCATTTTTTGAACTTGTTAATTAATTTACTTTAATAAAATTCAAAAGTCAAATACCTTTTTTAAAATAATGTTTAACAGCAGAAATGTAAAACGCTTCCAACTCCTGTTGATAGGCGTTTGGGAGAAAAATAAATTTTTTTTTTGCAGCCTTCTATAAAGAGAAAAGAGAGCAAGAAACTGCTCTCTTTCAGCAACTAAATTCATCTACCTTCTTTTAACTAAACAAAGTACCCCATGGATGATTAATACTAAAGAGAATAAAAGGATAGCTAGGACACCGATAAAGACAACTAAAGGACTCAGCGGTTGAAGAATTCCAGTCAACGGTACTCTTAATAAGGCAAAACCAGCTATAATACAGGCTAAATACAAAAATGGACTGCGGTCTAATACACTCATCGTATCTCACTCCTTTTCTGGGGATTACTTATTACTATTCACCAGAGAGGCAAGATAGTTACTAGAATAATAAATCAGGGCAAAGTTACTATGTATTTGGAGTATTATTCCTAGAATTCATGCCCGTTACTGTGAGTAAAGTTTCATCTTAAGGATGAAGGGGAACATTTGTGACTAATTGAACTGCAGTTGGAAAGGATAAGATTTAATCAGTTGTGTTGAAGGGGAACGATTATGTGGATCCTAGTCGTATTTATTTTCTTTATTATTCTTGTTGTTATTACTTTCCTAGTTCCAAAAAGATTGAGCAGCATAGAACTTTATACAACTAATCTCTTTGCGTTAGTATTTGGAATCAATGTGGATATGGTTCTGAATTTTAAGTACCACTTATATGGATATTTTGGAAAAGGGTTTCAATGGCTGGGGTTTGTGGGAGAATTTCTATACTTTATTCCTGTTAGTGTATTGTTTTTAAACTATTATCCCTTAAAAGGAACCAATCAAAACAAACTTCTTTACATCCTTGGATGGTCATTAATCTCGGTAATTATTGAGTATCTAATAGAAAAAACGCACTTTTTTAACTATACAGGATGGAAGCTATGGTATTCTGCCTGCCTATATCCATTTATTTTTCTAATCCTGGTTTCCCATTTAAGAGTTGTACGAAGGATGCTTCGATTGAATAATTAGCTTTTATTAAGTAAGGAGTTTTCCTTTTAGGGAATAACTCCTTATTTAATAAAATACCTTTTTCGTGGTTTCTCAGGATAAAAGACGATTGATGGACTGGTTATTTTTATATTCGGAAAGCCTGGGAGTGTCCGGACGGCCTCAGGGTCTGAAAATGTGTTTAGGTCAACAAGTTTAAGTGCTCCAGTGGTGCATGCCTCAACGCACGCAGGCGGCAATCCGGCATCCTGCCTTGGATAGCACATCTGGCATTTACTTACTTTGTGTGTTTCAGGATCAAATTGCGGAGCCGAGTATGGGCAAGCGGATACGCATAACTGACAGCCTGTACAGCGGTTTTCATCAATTTCCACAATTCCATCCTGTCTTTTTGTAAAAGCTCTTTCCGGGCAGACTCTGAAACACTCCGGGTTGTCACAGTGATTACAGGAGACAGATAGGAAAAAATCTCCTGAGGTTTTTGTCACCTTTCTCCACCGGATATTTGTAGGAGTTTGGTTTTCGTTTTTACAAGCGATTTCACATGCTTTGCAGCCAATGCAGTCATCGGCATGAAAGGAGTATCCTAGTTGTTTAAACATTGGCCTCGCTCCATTTCCTAATGTAGACGATGCTGTCATAGAAATAGGTACTGACATCATCCTTTTTGTTTTGTTGAATAATGAGTTGATTAATAGGATTATTACCTGCTTGATGGGCAAGGATAATATTCTTGGGCAGATGAGAATTAATTTTAGCCACTCCGATAATTTGCCCTTGGTCGTTAAAAACCGCTATTTTTTCCTGATCGTTAATATCATTTCGTTGTGCTGCTTCAGCGGACAGCTCTATATAGGATTCATCCTGACGGCCGTGGAGCCAGGTTAATGCTTCATACTGTGAATGTATTTTCAATAAGGCTTGTGGAGTAATCAATTGATACCCATTGGGTTCTGCCTGTCTTTCCCTCATCTGATTCTTTTTACCATTGGCAGCGAATAAATGGAAGTTCTTCCTCTTTGTTGAAAAATTCTTTTCTATGTTTTTTTGATAAGGTCTCTGTAAAAGATCTTTATAACTGTTTAATGCATACAAGTCCATTATCTCAGGTGTTAATTCTCCTTTAATCCAGTCAATCGGTTCTTTTGTGGCAGGAAAATTGGAAAATCCGGGTGAGAGCTCATTTAATTTTGTTGTTAACTCCCTAGCAATCTGCAAATCACTCTTTGCTTCGTAATAGGGTGGGATGGCTTTCTGGTTGATTGAGAGCCAATAATGCCAATAGCCAACATTCAAATCTTCTTCTTCAAAATGTGTGGCAGCGGGAAGGACAATATCCGATTTTTCTGCTGTCTTGGTCATATAAAGATCCACTGTGACAATTAGCTCCAACTCCTGAAAAAGATCGGACCACGCTTTTAAATTATGATCTTGTGTGATGTTCCGAGAAGCGATCCATAAAAACTTAAGCGGCGGCTCTGTTAATTGAAGTGCATTGCTAGCAAAGTCACTAATGTCCACTTCTCTTGGTTCAGAAATGGTTGGATGTAGAGGACCTTTATGATTTTTGAGTGCACATGGGAAATCATCGACATCGAAGTGCATGAAGTAGAGTCCGCCATTGGGGATAAAGAGATTCCCTGTTACGGCAGCTAAACTGTTGATTGCACTAATACTGTCACTTCCGAGGCTATTCCGCTGGACACCAAGACCAGCCCAGGTAGATACGGGTTTAATCCTTCCATATAATTCACTAAGTTCAATTAGTGCCTCAAGTTCTATACCTGTTTGTTTACATACCTCTTTAATGGTCATCTGGTTTTCTAGGTAGTGTTTATACTCCGGCCAGCCTGTAGTTTGTTCTTCCAGAAACTCAAGTGAATGCTCTTGTTTTTCAATGATGAGTTTGGCAATCCCATCCGCTAGTAATCGGTCTGTTCCAGGATGAATCTGGATATAGAGATCGGCCTTTTTAGCTGTTTGCGTAAAGATGGGATCAATCACAACAAGGTGTGCGCCCTTTTGGCGTGCTTCATTGATAAACTTCATTTGATGAACATTTGTGACGGCTGGGTTTGCTCCCCAAAGAACGATTAATTTCGAACCTGCCATATCCTCTGGAACCGAGCTAAAGCTTTCTCCAAAGGAGCGATTCATGGCAAGTTTTCCTGTCAGTGCACAAGGATTCCCGATTGGCTTTGTGTGGGGACCAATGCTGTTAAACATGCCTTCTGTTGCATAGTGAAGCAGGCCAAGGTTACCTGAAAATTTATTGTATCCACTGGCCAGATTGGATCCGTAACGCTGATTTAATTCAATCATTTTTAAGGAGATAGTCGTATAGGCCTCCTCCCACGAAATTCGTTTCCACTTACCAGACCCTCTTGGACATTGAACCATCGGATACTTAATTCGCTCTGGGCTATAAACATATTGTGTAAAGGCGTATCCCTTCGCACAAAGACTTCCCTTTGAATAGCCATGCTCAGGGTCTCCGGTAACTTTTATCAGCCTTCCGTTTTTTACATGTGACAGGATGCCGCATGTACCATAACAATTCCGGGGACACGTATTTCGATAGATACCATCCTTCATGCTAAACACCCACTTCCTTTTATATTTTTCGAAGCTGTTTCATTTTGATTGCTGCTGTAATATTCAGCTTGTTATTTAAATCATCAAGCTTGAGATCGAGAATTTCTTCAATTTTTTTAATACGGTACCTTAATGTATTGCGGTGGAGAAACAGGGCCTGTGAAGCAGCTGTCATATCAAATTGATAGGTGACTAAGCCCTCAAGTGTTTCCATTAATTGAGCATTATTATTCTCATCATAGAGCACCACATCTCCTAAAGTGGTTTCGAAAAATTCCTTTAATTCTTGAAGGTCGTGCTTATATAGTATTCTCTCTAATCCTAAATCTGAGAAAAAGGGGATCTCAATTCCTAGTATATCTCCAAGTTCGAAAGCGACCTTCGCCTCCTGATAGCTTCGGAAAAGATCAACCGGACTTTCATAGGTCTTTCCAATTCCACAAGAAAAGATCTCATCGGGATGGAGTGCTTTCATCTGGCTGATGATGTTTTTTGAAAAGGACTCCATTTTAGCTCGGTGCTTTTTTGATTGCTCTGCTTTCATTGGTAAAACAACAATTACCTGATTTTGGCGCTTCATGGTAATCGGTTTTATCGAAACCTCAAGCAGCGTTCTTTCTATTATATAAAGCAAGGTGTTGATTAATTGTTTATCCGTTAGGACATGATTGAAGTCTTCCAAGGCAAACACCAAGACCGTTAGCGGCAGGTTGAAATTCCAATCCCACACTCTGGCATATTCATAAATATCCTCTTTTTGTTTGATATTTCCGTACAACAAATCAAAAAGAAAAGCTTCCTTGAATTTCATTTTCTCTTGCCGCATTTCTAGTTTTCTATGAAGCTGGATGGCACCAAGAGAAGCGGAAAACGAAAGAAGTGGTGCGTATGCTTCATGCGATTGATCATCTTTCGGAAAGATAAATACATATCCAAGAGTATTATTTTCATGGGTGATGGGCGAACCAATTCCCGATAAATCTAAATCAGTCGTGGTTATTTGGTATTTAGAAACAGATATGCCCCCGATTTTATCCAGTTGTTGAACAGCCAAAATACTATTTATTGCAGGTTCTCCAGCTGGTGAGGAAGAGGCAAGGATTTGATAATGGGGATCTGTAATAAGAGCTGGGAGAGAGAGAAGGGTACAAAGCTTATCTGTAAGTTTAGGCAAGCCTTTTGTTGTCGTAGAAAGCAACTCTTGTACCATGTCTGGGATGATCATAGATTTGTTCAAAGGGACCCATCCTTTCTACTATACTCACATTTAGTACCTTAATGGTAACCCATTAACATTGGTAGAACAATGAAAGTCACAGAATCGTAAAACAAAGCCTGTCACAAATTCGTAATATCCATCTGTTCCGTACGCACAAAAATTTAAGAGTTTTTTCGTTCACCGGGGCCATACTCACCCATTCTTTATCCACCTATAATGAAACTATTAAGTGAAATGATTCACAAGGAACAATTTAAGGAAGGTGGATAAGATGAAGACTCTCACGAATGAAAAAATGGAGAAGGGTAACAATCCATCACTTTTAAAATATAGACGAATTTACAAAAACATTGAACAATCAACCATCAGCCAAATTGAATCTTTCGGTCTGCCCTTTGAGGAGAACAATGAATATGCACGAGAAAATCAGCTTGAAGAACTTAGAGATTATGGTGCTGTTTTTAGAAATAATGAAAAAAGTTTTTTGTCTAATGAGCGGATCTCGAGTGCCTGTGAAGCCTGTCAGACAGGAAGCGGCAGTTACACAAGCTTTGTCTCCTTAAAATGCCATCGGGATTGTTATTTCTGTTTCAACAAAAATCAAGACAATTATCAGTTTTATCTTCAAAACCAGAAAAACGTCAATCAAGAGCTGCAATCGTTATTTGATCAGAAGGTTAAGCTCACACATTTAGCACTGACTGGCGGGGAGCCATTATTACACCCAAATGAAGCACTAGCCTTTTTCCAGTTAGCAAAGAAGTTATTTCCTGAGGTTCATACCAGATTGTATACAGCTGGAGATTTATTAACAGATAGTATCCTTGAAGGGCTGAAGGCAGCGGGTTTACAGGAGATTCGCTTTAGTATCAAGCTAGAGGATTCTTCGCAAAAAAGAAAGCATATACTCGGGAAAATTGCAGCAGCAAGAAGCTATATTCCTGACGTCCTTGTGGAAATGCCAGTCATTCCAGGAACAGAAGAAGAAATGAAAAAACTACTTCTGGAGTTAGAAGAGCTTGATATTTATGGAATTAACTTATTAGAATTTTGCTTCCCGCTTGAAAATACAGAAGCCTTCCAAGAAAAGGGATTTCAGTTGAAGAATCCCCCATATGATGTGTACTACAACTTCTGGTACGCTGGTGGACTTGCGGTGGCTGAAAGCGAAAGACTTTGTCTAGAGCTTGTTCGCTATGCAAGGGAGAAAAATCTACAGCTCGGTGTTCATTATTGTTCATTAGAAAATAAATTTACAGGACAAATCTATCAACAAAATCATGATCAAAAATTAGATGATACCTATCATTTTTCTACTAACGATTATTACTTTAAAACGGCTAAGGTCTTTGGCAGTGATAAAAGGAAAGTCATGAAGGTTTTGGATCGGAAAGGCTTTCGATATGTCCAAAATACAGATTATGACTATTTGCAATTTCCGATTAAGGCAATTCCACATCTTGGAGAAAAGGATGTAGATATTCTTATTTCTTCTAATGTCGTGGAAGTCGATCGAGGTAAGCAGAGTATAAGAGAAGTCCATCTTGACAGGACGACTGCTACTGAATTTAAGCTAGAGAGCATGTAAGAAGAAGGGGTGAGAAAGATGGAAGTGACAAAACAAATGATAACCGTCGAGGATGCGTTAGAGATCTTTCATGCGAGGGAATTTGCTTATGACATCTTAAGGAGATTCTTTATTGAAGAGCCATCCCGAGAGTATGTAAAGCTATTTATTCAAAGAAATATGATTGATTTATTTCCTTTTCAAGAGGAATCAGAGGAAATTCGTACAGGTGTAAAAAAAATAAAAGACTATTTAGCTGTATACAATCCAGGAATGATTGACCAGCATTATGAAAACTTGCACTGGGATTATACAAAGATGTTTATTGGCCCTTTTGAGATTCTAGCTTCCCCATGGGAATCCGTCTATGTGCGTAAAGACAAATTATTATTTCAACAAACAACGATGGATGTTAGAAATCTTTACAAAAAGTATGGCTTTCAGGCGGGTGAGCTAAATATTGAAGCAGATGATCATATCGGCCTTGAAATCGATTTTCTCTACCATTTAAATCAACTTGCAATTGAATCAGCAGAGTCACAATCAGCAACAGCTTTACAAGAAATTCAATATCTTCTTCGTGAACAAAAACTGTTTATTGAAAATCACCTGGCAGAGTTTGTTCCAGCATTAGTAAGTAAAATTGGTGAACATGCAGATACAGACTTCTTTCGTGGAATGGCGATACTTTTGCAGTACTTTTTAATAATGGATTCAAAGGTTCTAAATGAACTATTGAATATAGAAATGATCCAAAAGTAAGGAAGAGGAGGGTCAAATATGTTGGATCTTTTACAAAAAATCAAAGATTTTAAGATGACTAGAAGATCATTTATTGGTTGGACAAGTGCAGCTGCAGCAACTGCAGTAATACCGGTTTCAAGAGGCCTGGTTGCCAAAGCTGAAACAGGCACTGGTACAGAGGATAAGAATGGCGAAGGAATATGGAAAGCAGCAGCATGCTGGCACAACTGCGGCGGCCGTTGCGTGAACAAGGTTCTTGTTCAGGATGGTGTGGTCGTTCGTCAAAAAACGGATGATACTCATCCCGATAGTCCGGATTTTCCACAGCAGCGTGGATGTCTACGCGGACGTTCTCAGCGCCATCAAGTATTTGGGGCTGACCGTTTAAAATATCCGATGAAGCGCAAAAACTGGGCTGTAGGCGGAGGAAAGAAAGAGCTTCGCGGGAAAGATCAGTGGGTAAGAATTTCTTGGGATGAAGCACTTGATATTGTCTCAAGTGAGATTACGAGAATTTCAAAAAAATACGGAAATGAAGCACTATGGGCAACAGGTTCTGGTCAGATTACGAAGGTATTATCCTTAAACGGAGGCTGCACAACAGACTATGGAACCACCTCTTGGGGTGCCTGGTACTGGGCGCCAACGATGATGGGTGTGGCTGAGGGATGGACCGACCTTGGAATCAATGACCGGATTGACCTTCGAAATTCACAGCTAATTGTTCTATGGGGAGAAAATCCAGCATGGAGCAGTCCAGGAAGTCCTACTTATAATTTTATGCAGGCAAAAAAGGCTGGAGCAAGGTTTATCTCCATCGATCCTTCCTATACAGAATCAGCAAGAACCTTCAAAGCTGATTGGGTTCCAGTACGACCTGGAACAGACCATGCCTTAGCACTAGGAATTATGAATGCATTATTAGATGAAGATGATCCAGTGACCAATCCATTAATTGACTGGGATTTCTTACATCGCTGTACGGTAGGTTTTGATAGAGAGCATATGCCTAGTGGCGCTGATCCAAAAGAAAACTTTAAAGACTATCTTCTGGGAACCTATGACAATCTACCGAAAACACCGGAATGGGCTTCAGAAATTTGTGGTGTAGAACCAATTCGAATTCGTGAGTTAGCCCGACAAATTGGCTCAACAAACAGAGTTGCTCTTTTAACTGGCTGGGGGCCAGCACGGATTAATGATGGCGAAGGCTGGGTTCAAGCCTTTTCAACACTTGGTATGATGACAGGACATATGGGACGTTCAGGAAGTATGACTGGCGTTAGCTGCCATAGAGCTGCTGGTAATGGCGGACCATGGTTAGTAAAAGCAGGAACAGATGGATATCTATCGGTTAAGAATCCTGTGACCAATCTGTTGAATCATAATGAAATCTTCACCGCCGTTTTAGATGGAAAGTTTCATCAAAAAGGTGAAGGAGAGCGCAAAGCGAATATTCAACTCATCTATCATCAATTTAATGCAACACTTCAAACGCGTGGTGCCATGAAAATGGGAATTGAAGCACATCGAAAGGTAGAGTTTGTTGTTTCACATGCTTATGTCTTAACCACCAATGCGAAGTATTCGGATGTGGTTCTGCCTGTAACAACAGAGTGGGAAACCGAAGGCGGAATGCTCCAGGGAAATCGTGAAATGTATATTGTTTATTCCAACGTGATAGCTCCGTTATATGAAGCGAAGAGTGATGTGCAAATTGCAAAAGATTTAGCTGCAAAACTCGGCTTAGATTCTAAGCTGCTCTATCCTATCAGTGAAAAACAAGCCTTTTTTAACAAGTTAGCCACCAGTAAAGTAATCGCGGCAAATGGAGTTGATTATGAACCATTGGTAACGATTAGTGCTAAGGATATTAAAGAATGGGGCGTAACGGGTACACCACAGCAAGGAAGAATTGGATTAAAGGAATTAATTGATCAGGGTGTCTATCAGGTACAACGCAAACCTGGCGACAATTTCGGATTTATCGCTTATAAAAGTTTTGTTGAAAACCCAGAAGGCAATCCGCTGAAAACACCAAGTGGAAAATTTGAAATCCATTGTAAGACAATCCACGAAGAATCAAAAGGCGGCTGGACCGTGGTTGATCCGATTCCAAAATATGTACCAAAAACAAAAGGCTAT
Organism: Neobacillus niacini; assembly: GCF_023715415.1. GTDB lineage: Bacteria > Bacillota > Bacilli > Bacillales > Cytobacillaceae > Neobacillus > Neobacillus niacini_C. The sequence goes on along the minus strand of NZ_JAMBOB010000004.1, from coordinate 383,380 downwards.
GAAGATACCTTTAAAGATTGGGAAACGAAAAAGAAGGGTGAATACCCATTCCAGGTATACAATCCACACTATCTAAGACGTTCACACAGTACCTTTGATAATATTCAGCAGCTTCGTGAAGCATGGCCAAATCCAGTCTTTATCAATATGAGTGATGGAAAACGCCTCGGAATTAAAGAGGGGGATACAGTCCTCTTATACAATCAATATGGAAAAACTTTACGGCCAGCTCATCTAACCGAAACGATGACTCCTGGAGTTATCGCATTGCCACATGGTGCATGGGTCCAATTGGATGAAAAAGAAGAGGTAGATAAAGCAGGAGCCGATAATATGCTTACAGGTCCTATTGCCACTGGTCTTGGAACATCTGGATGGAATACGGCTGTTTGTAACATGAAAAAATGGGATGGCGAGCCTTTAATCGAGGATGTTAAGTGGGATCAGCGCATCATTAAATTTAAATAGAAGGAGGTTTCATCCATGGTGCAAATGGGATTTTATATAAACGTTGCAGATTGTATCGGTTGCAAAACATGTACCGTCTCCTGTAAGGATAAAAACTCTTTAGAAGTGGGAAGAAACTACCGTAGAGTATACGATTTTGAAGAAGGTCATTTTCCAAAGCCCATGCTTTATCATCTCTCTATTTCTTGTAATCATTGTGATGAGCCCGCTTGCGTCCAGGGGTGCCCAACCGGTGGAATGTATAAGCGGGAGAAGGATGGAGTCGTCCTGGTCGATCATGAGAAATGTATTGGCTGTAAATATTGTGAGTGGAATTGTCCATATGGCGCACCACAATACAATGAAGAAATTGGAAAAATGACAAAGTGTGATACATGCTTTGACTTAAGAGAAAACGGCGAAGACCCAGTATGTGTATCCTCCTGTGTCATGCGTGCAATTGAGTTTGGTCCAATCGACGAATTGCGTGCAAAATATGGAGCTAATGCAGATATCAAGGGGCTTCCAAGCGCTAGAATAACAAAACCAAATCTGGTTGTTGGTGGAACGGACTTAGTCTAAAGGGAGGGATTTTAGAATGCATGAATGGCCATTGTTACTCTTTACCGTATCGATTCCAGCTGCAGTCGGCAGTGTTCTCTTTCTATGGTTAATCCATGGAAGAATCGCAGCATTGAACGGTGATAAGTTAAAAGCTATGAAATTACCACTTCTTGTTACGGTGGTGGTATCGTTTATTGGGTTAATTGCTTCATTTTTTCACCTCGGCAGTCCAGAGAATGCGTTTAATGTCTTACGAGGATTTGGGCGGTCATGGATGAGCAACGAAATTGTATTTACCGGTGCTTTTATTGCTCTTGTTTGTTTACTCACCGGTTTGATGTTACTTCAACAAAAGGTCTATCCGATTCTTTTGTTGATTACAGGAATCATTGGATTAGTTGATATCTATTGTATGGCATCCGCATACGCGGTCACGCGTGTGAACGGATGGGATCATTTGAATACGTATGTTGTCTTTTATGGAACGGCTTTTTCACTTGGACCTGTTCTAGCTGCAAGTATGATGCTTCAGAGTCTAGAAAGAGAAGAAATGAAGAAAATAGTAAAATGGGCATTTCTTATCGGTATTTTAGGTGTTGCCATTCAGGTTATTGGTTCAGCTATGTTCGCCGGCTATACACCTGAAGTTCAAGTGCTTACAGGGGAAACTGCTGCTGCCAAGCTTGAGCCATATACCGGAATGATTGGTTTCCGTTGGGCAATTGAAATGCTTGGTCTTGGCGTAATGGGCTATCTATCGTTATCTTCAAAGCCGAAAATAAGTTATTCACTTGTTTATGCAGCTCTTCTCGTATTTGTTGTGGCAGAGGGTATGAGCAGATATGTATTTTATGTGCTAGGAGCGTAAGGCGCTTTGAAATTTAGGCAGAGGTGATCAATAATGGGGATGATGGATAAGTGGGTGGAAAGTCTTGATTATCAATTTCATATATCGGATTCCTGTGTGCGCAGTAAAAGTCCGTGGTCAACATGTAATCAGTGTGTGAAATGCTGTCATGTTGAGGCGATCACACTTGGAAATCATCTGCCTATTATTGATGCGGAAAAATGTGTAGAATGTGGGAACTGTATGGCTGTCTGTCCGATTCAAGCAGTTGAAGGGATTTTCCCAAAGAGGACCATTGTTCGCAATCAACTGGTTGCGGGTGAAGCTTTCGTCCCCACGGTGAATGAACTACTTGTTTTCCATGCCAAAGGAATTACCTCAATCCTCTTTCATTCTAAGGTTTTACAGGAAACCTGGAAACATCATGTTCAAGAGACTAATAGGATACTAGTACAGCTTGGCAAGAGTCCATTGCTTACCCAAATTGGGATTTCTCCCATAGAAAAAAATGAGTCTGTTTCAAGAAGAGATTTGTTTTCTCTTTGGGGAAAAGAGGGGAAATCACTTATAAAACAAGTGACCCCCGCACAATGGAGGTTCAATCATGCCAATTTGGATGTAGCCCGATATTATCCGGATTATCAATTTTTTGATATAGTGGTCGAGCAAGAAAAATGTACGCTATGTCGTGCTTGTGAAGCACTCTGTCCTAAGAAATGTTACACGATTGGTGATGACAGTTTTGAGGTGTCAGCTCACAGCTGTTCTGATTGCAAGCTGTGTGTGGATGTTTGTCCGGAGAAAGCTATCACCATACGACCTCATGTATCGAAGGCAGTTTCAAAAAAACATGAGATGTATTCCAATACCTGTGTCGTGTGTAAGGACAGCTTTCAAACACTTTCCAAACTGGATAACAAATGCCCTATTTGCACAAAACGGAAAGCGGGTTATTTAAAAAGTAAAGCATGAACAAAGCACCTTCCCCATTTATGGAGAAGGTGCTTTGCGTTATATGGTATCTACAAACTAGTAAGCTTCCGCCCTCGTTTTTAACCCTTTTTCTGCGGAAAGCTCCGGGTGTACTTTTCTGATGACTGCAGGTCTTGCAAGAAATAATACGACAGCCAATAATAAGCCTGATGACAGAATCAAGACCAAGTGGGCAGGAAAAACATCGTACAAAAATCCGTAAATAATCATTCCTAAAGGAGATAAAGCCATGGCAAAGGTCTCGACGATAGAAAATACACGACCTTTAAATTCATCTGCAATTTGTTTTTGCATCATCACTTGTGTCGGTGTATTGACAAAAACAATGCAAGCTCCTAATACGAATTCAAGAAGGATAAAGTAGCCAAACATAAGGTTATATTCCATGGAAATGAGTAAAGGTAAGGCTGTAATCCCCATGATTACCCCCATGATAAGAATTCCCCTTTTCGCTGTAAGCAGCGGAAATTTCACTTCTTTTCGGACAGAAAGATAAATAGATAGGAGCAGCATGCCAACGGCAAAAGCACCTTCTGTAATACCAAAATGCCCAGAAGCCATTTTTAACTTTTCAATCAGGATAAAAGAATACCCTACCTGAAAGGCATTGAAGAAGAAGTTCACTAATAAGGCAATCCAGATAATGGTCATCAGCAACGGCTGTAATTTCATATAAGAAATCCCGGCCTTCATCCCTTTCAACATGGATTCCTTTGTACCTTCTACTGCTTCAGTCTTTTTGGAAAATAGGGTGAAGTTCATGGTTGATTCGAGAATAATGGCAACACCTGAGGCTGCCATATACACGATAAGGAAGATGGGCATGGAAATCACTCCATACAATAATCCTCCAACCGCTGGAGAAGCGATTGCTGCAAAGGAAATCGACATTTGATTGAGTGACATTGCTTTTTGGATTCTTGCTTCATCTACAAGTCCAGTAATGGAAGAAGTAAACGCTACACCCGAGAACATAGAGGTAAGCGAAAGTATGCAGGAAGTGATGTAAATAGCAGTTAAAGATAATCCAGAGGTGAGACTTACGATTAATAATCCAGCGATGGCTATAGTCGTTACAATCTGAGAGGCTATCGCAATCGCCTTTCGTGGATACTTATCGATGATATAGCCAGCAAAGGGTGCTGCAATCGTACGTGGTAGAACGTTGCAGATAAGATTGAGCGCAAAACTCTTTGCCGACCCCGTTGCCTGTAAAATGTAGAAACTTATTGCAAATGAGTATACCTGTGAGCCAAAAGATGAAATCAGTTTGCTGATGGTAAACGTCCAGAGATGATAAGTGGCTTTTTTTAACATCGACGTGCTATTCATAATTATCTCCTCATTTCATAAAAAAAGTTTAATTTAATTAAACAAATCATAACATGAAGTTTTTACCAAATCAAGAGAAAGTTTAATTTAATTAAACAAATTTTAGCCCATTTTGTTTACACCTTCCCATTTGAGGGGAAGTTTAATATAATTAAACTAATCACTTTTTGAGGAGGTCACTAATTTGTTAGGAGACCGAATACGGAAACTAAGAAAGCAGAAAAAGCTAACGCTAGAAGCACTGGCAGGACAAGGTCTTACAAAGGGTATGCTCAGCTTAATTGAGAACAATAAAGCAAAGCCGTCCATGGAGAGCTTGGCATATATTGCTGAGGGATTAGGAGTGGACGTAGCTGATTTATTAGAGGAAGTCAGTCCATTTGAATTGAGGGGAGTCCTTGAAAGGGCAGAAAAGCTATATAATGAAAAAAAAGATAAAGAGGCTGATAAATATCAATTGCTTTTAACCCTAATAGAGCCCTATGTAAGGTACCTTACACAAGGGTATGAGGCTGCACGCTTGTTAGATATTTACAGCAGGAGTCTTTATGAAGAAAAAATACCTGGCTGGGAGGGTTTCTCTGAACAAGCTGCAAGTATGTATGACGAGATGAATGTAACTGCCAATCGTGCGCAAATTGCCATATTCCGTTCTATGGTAAAGTTCATTGACCACGATTATTCCAACGCATTAGAGATATTACTGAGCGAGCGTAGGGAAATTGAATCCAATCATGTCTATATGGACCCTATGACACAGGTGGACTTGGACTATACTGCAGCGATTCTGCATTTTGCGGTTGGTGATTTTGAGGCTGCCACTCAAGTGATGGAAAATGCCATAGCTTTTTCAACAAAGCACCGAATCTTTTATCGTGCAGATGATCTATACAGAATAGGTGCAGGGCAGGCTATGATGTTTAGTGATAAAGAAAAGAGAGAGCTGTATTTACGCAAGCTAAAGCAATACGGTGAATTTGCGGAGGATTTACTATCCATCCTCGTCCACGACCTTATTGTGGCTATGACTCTTAATGCTGAGAATCATGAATACACGAAAGCCTTAGAAATTATTGATCAATATTTGGAAAACCCAAAGGTCGAGGAAATAGTTGAATCTCTATATGTAATTGAAAAAGGAAAGTCTCTCTATGGTCTAGGAGAGTACAAAGAAGCGATTCTTCATTTTGAAAAAGTAGAAACACCTTCTACCACGCACCATCCGTTTGACTTGTCCCTTTTTTATATTCGATATTCTTACAAGGCACTCTGCCACCAAGAGCTTGGAGAGCTGGAAGAGGCGCTAGAATCTGCAAAAATGGCCGTAGAGAATTTCGATAGCCTTCCTGATACTCCATTCAAGGAATTTGCGATCAACACCTTTGAAAAAATAAACCCCGTACAGGAATGACTGTACGGGGTCTCCTTTATCAAATTCCACGTTCAAACCCTCGTTTAAACTCTGGTTTTACCCCTCGCTCTTTCTTCGTGATAGCTTCAGGTTCCTCCCGCTTGTCTACGCTGCCAATCACTTTAAAGCTATTCTTGGTAATTTGATAAGAAGGAGCTTCACTGACCTGTTTCACTCTTACTTTGCGTATTTTTGGAAGTTTATATAACACTCCAACTTTCACCTGCTGCACTTCTTTCACTCCCTGGATAATCAGCTGCATTGCAAAAATGGCAAGCATGAAGGCTGCGAGTATCCACAAGTACCAGTAGCGGCCGGAAGCGATGGTGGTTCTTCCTATTTCGCCAATTAATCCAGACCATTCATTGGTGATCGACATTGGCGGATCAGACCCACCCGGATCAAAGTCAAGTTTTGTTCCGCCAAAGAAAAATTTAAATATTCCTAAGTGAATAAAGATTAATAGTACTTGAATAAATTGAGTCCCAAGTAAAATTGTTAATCGGGGACCAATATGCGGGAAAATGTGACGCCAGAATAGATGAAATCTGCTGCCGCCCAAAACGCGTGCACTAGCAATAAATTCATAATCAAGGACCCGTTTTATCTCTTTTCCTAGTAAAAGACTTGTTAACGGAACAACTAGGATGGTTAAGATGAACATCTCTAATAAAATTCGTTCGGTAAAGGTGTAGGTAAATACATAATTATAACCTTTTAGCTGCGGCAGTAAAATTGGCGCAAGCAAAATGTATGCAACCAAACTTAAAGGCAGAAAATGAATCGAATCGATTAGCTTTCCAAGCCATTGCTGGGTACGTGGACCTAGGTGGAAAGCATAAATGACACCGAACAAAAGTCCGCCAAGAACACGCAATAAGGCGATTAATAAGGCGAAAATCAACGTATACTTCGCTCCAATTACTAATTGGTCAAAAAGGCTGTTCCCTAATTTATCGGAACCAAAGAAAAAGGGCTTTGTTGGTGCATGCGGCACTGCACTAAGCAGCGTTGCACCATCTTCTGCGTAATAAAGTAGTACTTGGTCGACGTGGTTATCGGTTGTAACCGAATAGATGACACTGTAACTGATGGTTATTATGAAAAATAAGGCACCTAGAGCGAACTTCCAATTTTTCATATGTCTGCCAAAGGTAAAGAGTAAATTGATTATGGGACGAATGGGCGATAATTTTCTAAAGTTAATGGATTGCAAAGAAAAGAGAATGTTTTCAAAAAAACGCCTTACCACGCCTGCGATATTACCCGCCCGCCATTTATGGACCCAAGAACCTCGTCGGGTTTCATAAGATAGCGGCTGATCTTCTTTAAGCCAAAAATCAACAAGCTGGAAGAGAAAGTAAAAAGGTGTGAAGATAAGACCCAGCGTAACAAATATGGTGATTGGTTGGAAGTTATCAAGTAAGTGATAGGTTAGTCCATGAACATTAAACACCCGTTCAATAATAAACTGACTTGAAAGTGTTCCCCAAATGATAATCTTGATGTGATGAAACGAAAGGGGCATGATATTTTTTAAGATATGCCTGATTAAAATATTGAATTTGTTTATTCCTTTACTTTTTACAAAGGTGACATAAACCTTCAAGAACTCTTCCTCAATCATAAGGAGCAAAATCTTGAACATGGAGACAAGCGGTAAGATAGCAAAGGTGACGATTGGTGCAAAATATGCCTTTTCTTTAAAGCTGGCCACCTCAAATAAATCAACTCCAAACGATTTAAAGACCATGATTGATAATACTTGTAATAGCGTGGCGAGAATCAAGTCTGGAATAGACTCCAATACATCCAGCAGTTTTTTAAAAGGACTTAGCACCACTTTAGGCAAAAAGACTGACCCTAATGCAAGAAAAAGTGCTATACTGAAACCTGTTATTAGCGCTCCTAAGAGGATTTGCATCGAATAAATAAATGCCGGACCCATAATTTCCATCATTGGGGCACCGCCAGTTTGCGAACGTTCAAATTTATAAATCCATGTTTCGGGTTGAAACATGCCCTTGCCAAATGAGAATAATTGCTCGAAATAGCCTGGAGCATCAGGATTTTCTCTTGTGGAAAAATATTGTGGAAAAATACTTACAGAAAATATCGATACTATTCCAAGTATATAGTATGTAAACAACCTAACAATCTTCAAATCTCTCACCTCATTTTCTCCTCTAAATTACTACATTCGCATAATAGTTGTAGTGTCACGTAAATAAAATTATATTCTAAATATTCCCCCTTTTCAACCAAATTCAATCTATGGGATTTGGACGTAAGTGGGGTTTAATAAGTTACATTAAAAGGAAAAAAACTTGTTTTTTTTTAAAATAGTAGAAAAAGCCCTTGCCTGTAGGTAGCAGGCAAGGGCTTCTTAGTTTGTATTTATTAAAAAAGTATTTGAATGACTAATTTTATCCAACCGAAAAACGCTATCCATAACGGTACACTTAAAGACGTGCCCCAAACTAGTCCATATGCAAAATTACCCTGCTCGTCCATGAAATCCACTCCCTAGTATTAGCTATAGATTACCTTTTATTGTTTTTTCGATTGTGTACATTCATTATATTTGCAACCGCTTACAACAACAATAGTAAAAACTACTTAATTCATAGTGTTTAACTTACTAATAAGAAAGTGGACAATAAACAATCTAACACTGTCTATAAGATAACAAATTTAGAATGAAAATTATCCAAAAGCTTGTCTTGCAAATAGAATTGTTTTTCGAGTTTTTACCGACAAAATATTTTCCAGGAAATTGACTTATATTCTTTTTTCATAGGAGTTGAAGGCGTTTTTAATCAAACGTTTGATTAGTAGTGGAAGAAGAAAATATTGTCTAAGTTTGTTGATATCTATCACAGCTAATTTTGCGAAATTAGTATAAGGTCACCTTAAGTAGTTGTTGTTGATTCTCAGTGATCGTAGAAGGGAGTATTTTCTTTTGAGAAATGAGATCAAAAAGCCAGATATTAATTCTTATATTGAAGTTTGTAAGCCTTTACTCGAAGATGTGCCATATCCTTGCTACTTAATGAATTTGGAAGGAAGTATTGTTTTTTCGAATGAAGGGGTTCAAGAATTAACCGGGTACATGAGACAGGATCACTATCAACAAAATTTCGTATCAATCCTGGAAGAAGAGGAGATTGATAGGGCGATTGATCACGTTAATGCGGTACTGAAGGGGGAAAAACGGAGCTTGCAAACGAAGCTTAGACATCAGGATGGCTCTGTGATGATAGTAAATATTCTATCGATCCCGTTTGAAGTAGATGGGGTGATTCTAGGTATATGTGGTTACATTACCGATATCGCAAATGAAAAACGGCTTTCCGCTTGCTCATTCCCTAGTCATTGGGATAATATCTTCACGGGTATTAAGATTTGTTTATGGAGTCTGGATGTCAATACAATGGAGACGATTTCAATATCGCCTGTCTGTCGAACTATCTTTGGTTACTGTGAAGAGGAGTTTCTGCAGAATCCGCACCTATGGGAGCAGTTAATTCTGCCTGCTGATAAAATGGGTGCCAGCAGGCATATAGAGTTGGTGAAGAAGGGAAAATCCTCTCTACATGAGTACCGTATTGTGAGCAAAAGCGGTGAGCGGAAATGGGTATCAGATTTCATTGTCCCCATTTTTTCTGAACATCACCATGACCCAATCCGAATTGACCGAATTGTAGTAGACATAACGAAGCGAAAAAGGGCAGAAGAGAAACTAACCTTTTTAGCCTTTCATGATTCATTGACTGGACTGCCGAATAGACGGAAATTGGATCATGATCTCCATAAAGCGTTAACGGAAGCAAGGGAAAGGAAAAAAATGGTTGGAGTTTTATTCCTCGATCTTGATCGATTCAAAAATATTAATGATTCTTTGGGCCATAAAATGGGTGATAAAGTATTACAGGTGATAGCGGAGAGGTTGAAGGTGAGTTTAAGAGATGACGATATTATTTCACGCCAAGGCGGCGATGAGTTTGTCATTTTGCTTACTAACCTGACCACAAAAGAAGACCTTCTTGAAACGGCTGCGAGGATAAATGGAATCATTGCAAAGCCAATCAGGCTGCTCGGAAATGAGTATGTACTAAGCGCAAGTATTGGGATGAGCATTTTTCCAGATCATGGGTATGAGGCAGAAGGATTGATTCAGAAGGCTGATCATGCGATGTATCTTGCAAAGGAAAGCGGTGTGGGAATCCAGCCATATGAATTGGGAATGTCGACAAGTCTTTCGCGGAAACTTCTGCTTGAACAATACCTTCATAGAGCGATTGAAAAGAATGAATTATCCTTGGACTATCAACCAATTGTTGATGTTTACGGAAAACAAGTGATTGGGGTGGAGGCACTCCTTCGTTGGAATCATCCTGTTTTAGGGGCAATATCCCCAGGAGAATTTATTCAAATTGCCGAAGAGTCGGATCTCATCGTAAAAATAAGCAATTGGGTCCTGGAAACTGCCTGCAGACAGCGTAAGAAATGGGCAGGTAAAAACTTGCCGCCGTTTTATGTGTCGATTAATGTGCCAGCAAGACAAATCAATCTTGAATCGTTCCTTCCAAATGTAAAAGATACCTTGGAACGCTATGATTTACCGTCCCATTTACTCAAAATAGAAATCACAGAGCGAACGGCGATGACCAATGTTCAGAAAACGTTAAATACGATAAAAGATTTACAGGGTATTGGAGTCGATCTTATTCTTGATGATTTTGGTGTCGGCTATTCTTCGATTAGTTATCTTGTCCAATATCCATTTAATACGATTAAGATTGATAAATCGTTTATTGAAGGCTTGGAGAATAAGAACCAGCGCTCTATCTGTCGCACCTTGGTTGCGATGGGAAGAAACTTGGGAATGAATGTGGTAGCAGAGGGCGTGGAGGAGCTAGAACAATATCAATTTCTATGCAGCATTGGCTGCCATAACATGCAGGGATATTATTTTAGCAGGCCAACGAGTGTTGAACAAGTTGAGACATTTTTTACGTCTAAACAACAGGGACTGCAGGAAAGATTTCAATAAGGCCGAAGACAAATTGTCCTCGGCTATTTTTCATTCTTTACCATGGTAATAAATTTGATAACGCCTCTACTAAACTCCATTTTTTTAACAAATCCAAGTTTCGTATAAAGGTGGATCGCTCTTTGGTTAAAATCTGCAACCGTTAATCTGAGAGAATCAACTTTGTAGGTTTCTAGAATATAGGAAAGGATGAATGAGAAGAATTCCACTCCAAAACCTTGACCGGTTAAGGAAGGGTTCATTCCAATTCCGATATCATTTATATCCTCGGAATAAGCACCTACAGTGTTGCCAAATGGCACTTGAGCTGCGCTGCCAATACAAAAGAATCCAATAAGTGTCTCGTCAGTATTCAACACCGCATAATAAGGGTTTTCTAGTAATTCAATAAGAGATTCAGAGCTTTCTTCGTTATTATAAAAATCATAGGGGGCTTCGTATTTCCAAGTAAGGATCTGTTTAGCGTATTCCTCCGTCATCCTCTTTACAACTAACTCCATTTCTAAATCCTCCCTTCTTAAAAGTAAAACCGCCGCCGTTACATACAGCGGCGATTTTTTTATATTTTCGCAGTCCGTATGACTTTACTCATCATTTCTGCGTTTGGATAGTTAACTTCATGATAGAGTGCGACGACATGTTCGAGATCGTAGTTTACTCTTCTGATGGATGTTTTTAGATGGCCATCCTCGATTTCGACCAGACCATAGGATGCCTTAGTCAGACCATCGAATGGCAACCCCACACTGCCGATATTCATTATGACCTTGCCATTGAGAAAACGAATATAGGGCTTGTGGATATGTGCATAAACATATACCTGTGCTTCCTGTGTCTGCATGAAACTAGATTCAATTTCGCTGTCATCGGCGTTTGGCAGTACGATATCAAATAAACTTGTAGGTGTAGCATGAAAAGCAGTAATTTCAACACCCTCAAATCGTACATTTAACTGAACAGGCAGGCTATTCAAATAATCGATATCTGATGAATCAAGCTGCTCCACAATCCATTGGCGTTCAGTGTTCATCAACTCCAATGCTTTTTCAGGAACTTCCCCTTCCTGGACTCCTCGGACCACCCATTCATCGGCATTTCCTTTAATCACTTCAGTATGTAAAGACCGAACTAAATCAAGAGAGCGTTTAGGCTCAGGTCCACGATAGCAGATGTCACCAAGTACATAAATTTTATCAATCCCTTGCTGCTCGATATCTTTGAGAACAGCATCTAGTGCGATGGCATTCCCATGTATATCCGAAATAAAAGCGATTTTCATTCAAAGAAGACCTCCTTTTTTAAAATTTTACCATTAATGGTTTAAAAAATAAAAATAGTAGAATAGAAAAATTAGAATTTTCAAGAAAAACTTCGCTTATATGGGCTGTCTACTGTATAATCTTTTCTATTAATAAAAGCGAGGTTATGAAAAATGAACACATTTATAAAGGACCAAATTGAGTTATTTCAAAAAGAAAATCGGAACCGTGGACGTCTATTGGTCAGCTGTTCGGATCAGCCTGGGATTGTATCAGCCATCTCGCAATTTTTATTTTCCTATCAAGCCAATATCATTGAGTCGAGTCAGTATTCAACGAATCCGGAAGGCGGGGTCTTTTTTATCCGAATTGAATTTGAATGCCCGGGTCTAAAGGAAAAGGCGAAGGAGATGGAGGAGAAGTTTGCAGCGATTTCTGAGACGTTTTCGATGGATTGGAAATTAACGCATGTCTATCAGGTGAAAAAAGCAGCAATCTTTGTATCGAAGGAGCTTCACTGCTTGCTCGAACTGCTATGGGAATGGCAAAGCGGTGATCTAATGGCGGATATCGCGCTCGTAATCAGTAACCATGAGGAAGCAAGAGATGCGGTTGAAGCCTTAAATATCCCATTTTATTACATTCCAGCGAATAAGGATATCCGTGCTGAGGTGGAAGCACAGCAGCTTCAGCTATTAAAGGAGTATGAGATTGATTTAGTGGTATTGGCACGTTATATGCAAATATTAACACCAGAATTTGTAGCCGCCAATCCCAACAAAATCATTAATATTCACCATTCCTTTTTACCTGCGTTTGTAGGGGCAAGACCATACGAACGTGCCCATGCCCGTGGTGTAAAGTTAATTGGAGCGACCTCCCATTATGTCACAAATGACCTTGATGAAGGACCGATTATCGAACAGGATATTGCCCGTGTGGATCACCGTGATGACACGGATAATTTGAAAAAAATTGGCCGCAGAGTGGAAAGAAGTGTATTGGCTCGAGCAGTGAAATGGCATATTGAAGACCGCATTATAGTCCATCAAAACAAAACGATTGTTTTCTAGACTTCGCTTTAGTGAAATAAAGAGGCTGACCAAAAGGATGGAATTTATCCTCCTTTAAGTCAGCCTTACTTTTCATTATAAAGGTGTGGTTATATGAGTTACTTGCTGGTTGTTTGTTGATTTTTTTAAAATATAGAGGGAGTATAGTAAAAATGCTAAGTTAAGCAGTAAAAAAATACTTAACCATTTCAGTGAATACTCCGTACTATGAATGCCATAGGCCCCAGTTGCCCCATATTCTACTGCATCAAGGACAAAGTGGAATAGAATAGCTGGGAGTAAGCTCTTATTTGCCAAAACCATCGCTGTCAGGGCCATACCGGCGAAACTCGCCCATCCAAATTGGAATAGAGCATATGTCACGTCCCCGCCTACAAAAATATTACCAAGGTGTGCTGCCCCAAAAAGGAGTGAAGGAACAATAATGGCAACTGCTTTACCAAACGGTAAAATCGCACGAAGAAGAATGCCTCTAAATAAAATCTCTTCGTTCACTGCAACACCTACCGCTGCAATCAGCAATAGCGGAATATGCCCCATTGTAGAATGAAAACCAAGATAGAAGGCCAATGTGATTGGAATAAGAAGTGCCGGTATCCAAACATACCAATCTTTTGATGAAGAGGGCATCTTCAAGCCAATTTCTTTGTCAATTTTCACCCATTTTACGGCTAAGAAAACAGTGGTTGCATAGATGAGCATGATTAACCAGCCTAAATCCTTTTCAACAGTGAGTTCCGGGTTAAACGATTGAATCCCCTTCACAGCCAACATTCCAATTAATCCTCTTCCAATCATTACTACAAGAAATAACACAATTCCATGACGATATAAAAAGTTTTTCACTTTAATTTCTCCCTTTTCCTTCAATTTTGTATCTTCATTATCGACTAGAATGGGTCATACCTAATAGTGCACTTCGTCATAAGGGGGTCATATGACTTTTATGACTTTTGCCTTTTTGGAAAAAAAGGGAAATCAGTGAGGATGTGGAATATAGTAAGTGATAAAAATCAAAAAATTGAAGGTGCTTATTATGCTGCCAATTCGGCATGAAACTCATTGGGTTTATAAAACGGCACAAATCACAAGGATATGCTGGTTTGTCTTTCATTTGTTATTTCTTGCTATCTTCCTTTCTTCCATGCCCTTCTTCTGGCTGATCCTGCCGTTGTTCTTTGCTGCATTCCTGATTCCACAATGGTCTGGAATAAAGATGGAAAGCTTTGGTGTGAAACACTATCCTTTACTTGAATTAATCTTTAGCGGGCTATTTTTAATTATAGGCTGTTATTTGTTAGGGAAGTATTCGTCTTTTTTGGCCTATCCTGCACTTTGTGCCGGTATTTATAGCAAACCAGGAAAGGGAAGATGGTGGTTATGGGCAGGATTTTCACTTGTACCGTTCCTTGCTGTACTTGCAGTAGGATTGAATCATTTGGGTCTAGGAGTCATCGATGGGTTTTTCTTATTTGGTATTGGTATATCAGTAGCAAAGGTGATTGAAGCAGAAAAGAAGACGCAAATGCTACTTGTTGAAAACACCAGGCAGAATCAACTTTTAGAGGAATACGCAAAACAAATTGAAAAGGTCACGTTATTGGAGGAGCGGAATCGCTTGGCGCGAGATCTCCATGATACGGTTGGGCATACCTTTACCTCTGTTATTATGGGACTAGATGCTGCATCTTTTCTAATGAAAACATCACCGGAGAAAGCGCAGCAACAAGTGGATGTGTTAACGGATGTGATGAGGAAATCATTAGGGGAAGTACGATCTCAGATTCATCAGATATCACCAAGTGGGGAAAGAGAAGAACTATCTTTCCAGCTGAAAAAAATTGCAGATGAATTTGCTTTCCATACAAAAACGACTATCCATTTTGAATTTATTGATCATCAGGACATCACTATTTCCTCTCAAGCAACACTCACTTTTATACGGTGTCTTCAGGAATCGCTAACCAATGCTATCCGTCATGGACATGCCAATGAAATAACAATTACCCTAAAAGTAGATTCCTCACATGTGATTCTTTTGATTCATGATAAGGGCATTGGTATTCGCAATGTAAGCTATGGATTTGGGCTTAACGGAATGAAGGAGCGGCTGGAATCCCTCCAAGGTGGATTGAGTGTTGAATCAAAGGAAAACGAAGGGACGGTTGTTACTTGTTTTTTACCGCTACTTGCAAGCCGTTTTAGAGAGGAGCTTAAACACAATGATAAAAGTGTTAATAGTGGATGACCAGGAGCTGATTACGGCAAGCCTTGCGATTGTTTTGGGAGGGGAAGCCGACATTGAAATTGTCGGTACAGCTGAAAATGGGAAAGTCGCATTGGAGTTAACAAAACAGCGTTCTCCTGATGTTGTGCTGATGGACATCCATATGCCTGTAATGAATGGGGTCGACGCCACCGCCCAAATTAAAAGCCAATTTCCTTCTGTAAAGGTGATGATCGTTACAACCTTTGAGGAATTAGGGTATGTTCGGGATGCGTTAGCTGCGGGCGCAGAAGGGTATTTATTAAAAGCCATTCATCCAAAAGATCTTGCTGCCGGAATCAGACTCGTCCATCATGGTGGAACCCTGATAACTCAGGAGATTGCAAAGCAGTTAATTACACAGTGGATAACCCCATCGGAAAAAGTAATGGAGGAAAAAAGTAATCATGATTTTGGACTTACAGAAAGAGAAATAGAAATAATAGAGGAACTATCAATGGGATTAACCAATCGTGAAATCGCCCGAAAGCTTTATTTAACAGAAGGAACGGTGAAGAATTATATTTCAAATATTTATTCCAAATTAGATGTGACCGGAAGGCATAAAGCCGTTTTTAAAGCAAAAGAACAAGGTATTATCAAGCCTTAGACACTTAAAAGAGAGAAACTGCCATTGCAAGACAGTTTCTCTCTATTTATTTACAAAATATATGTTTCCCAATTTTCTTAATCTGCGATCTACTCCAAATCCAGCTGCTTGTCGCTGTATCAGGATTAAAGTAATAAATGGCATTACCCGTAGGATCCCATCCATTTAAGGCATCCAGCACAGCTTTTTTTGCTGTTTCGTTTGGTGTTAAATTAATTTGTCCATCGGCAACAGCGGTAAAGGCACCTGGTTCATAGATAACACCGCCGACCGTATTAGGGAATGAAGCACTTTGGACTCGGTTCAAAATAACCGCAGCGACTGCAACCTGGCCGATGTAGGGTTCCCCGCGTGATTCCCCATATACGGCGTTTGCCATTAGTTGAATATCATTTTGGCTGTACCCGCCTGGAACATTGGCGCCTACGCTGCCTGTATTGCCTTGCTTTTGATATTTTGTGGCTTTCACCAGCATAGCCTTCGTTTTTGCCCCAACAACCCCATCGACAGGAAGACCAAACTTATCCTGAAAGTTTCGAACTGCCCAGTAGGTATTCCAGCCAAACACACCATCAATCTTACTCTTAAAAAAGCCATTATACGTAAGGCGTGTTTGCAGCTCAATCACATCTTCCCCGGAAGAGCCCTGCTGAAGTACCTGGTTTGAAAAAGCATGGATTTCTTTCACTTGGTCGCTGTTTACGAAAAGTGTAGCCGTTAGAAAAATAAGAATCAGTGGAATCTTAAATAAGGTTTTCCTCTGCAATGTTCATCCTCCTAACATTTTACTTAATTAGTTATATACTTCCATAGTTTTTATCTTTTACTCATGAAAAAAGAGACCAGTTATGAAAACTGGTCTCTAGAATTTACCTTAGTCCATACGCCTTTATTATTTCTTGTTTGATTCTATTGCCTTTGTCATCCCAGGCACTTGCTCTTAGTGAGACATTGCTACCAGCTTTGTTTGGATGTTTAATCTTCGCGCTCCAGCCAGTACCGTCTGACACTAGATCTACCTTTTCCCAAGTTTGGCCATCGTCAAAGGAAACTTCTAATTCTGCACCTTCCACGACTCCGTTTCCTGGGGCACCCGGAATTTGATGCACGGATAAGCCAAGCTGAGTTGATTTACCTGCAATAGCATCTCCGTTCATGTCCGTATCGATTTTATAATCAAGTGATAAAAGTGGAAGTGCAGAGTGGAATTCTTCCTCTTTTTTAGACCAAAATTCCCACTCGGTATGGGTACGAATTGATGTATCCCAGCGTTCTGGATTACGAGAGGTGTCTGTTACGATTCGATATTTCGTGTTTTCCTCTGGCTGCTCTACAAAAGAGTAGATGGCTTGCCCAGCGGCTTTTCTCACGAGCGTATCTTCTCGATAAAACTCGATTGTTTGCTCTCCAGGATAATTCGTGTCTGCTCCTGTATGTCCATTACCTGAATCGGCCCATGCAGGAATATTGATCACAAAGTAATTTCTGTCACGGTAAGGTGCCCAGAAGCCTTCGCCAAGACGAGGACGGGCAACAGGTGAAAACCATTCCTCCGCGAACTTTTGACCAGGTTTGTAACTCACTTTTGGCTGACGAACTTCCCACTGTGCATCAAACACACCAGCCTGATGGTACCAGGATGTTCCCTCTTGGGCGGATACCCATTCGGTACGTACAGATGGGAGTGATAGTTGGAGCAAGAAGCCAGTTCCTGCAAAGCTGTGAGGCAGAAGATCATAGCGGAACTCCGAACCTATTGCATTACGGTCTGATTTATATTCTGAATCGATTTTTACAAGATCCTTCGTTTTTGGTGCATAGGTTAAATCCTTTGGTATTGCGCCGTGATGCATATCAACAAGGTCATAAATGAATTCACTGTCAGGAGTACCCTTGACGTTTAATGTCAGTTTTCCAGACTTTGCTGCCTCTACGAGCTGTTTTCCCTCCGTACCGCTAACACCCGCTACGGCCAGCGGAGTATCTGAAAGGGAGAAATCTGGATTTTCAATTCCCACCCATTCGCTAAGCTCTTGTGGTTTATCGTTTACGGTAATCAATAGTTTTGCTCCAGCCTCCAATGCTGCAGCAGCACGTACTTGACCAGAAACTTCATCACTGCGTTCCACCACAACGGCTTTTCCTTTTACATTAAGACCTGCATAATTGTCAGGAGCACCTTTTCCTGCATAGACTGCTTCTAAATTGTGTATTCCTTTTAAAAGCGTACTTCCAGCCTGAGGGATATCATCCAGCTCTTTGCCTTGGAAGTTGATTGTCAAGGTTGGTTCAGCCAGGCGCCAGCGTGTAGCGAGGGTGAATTCTCCTTTTTCTACTTCTTTTGTAGGCTGAGCGTACATTTTATCCACCCATACTGGCATGACATAGATATCATTCATACTAGATTCACCAGTATTGCGGTAATATTCTAATTTCCGATAATTTGCTTCTGTTTTCTTTGGAACGTTTACTTGAATTTCCTCTGCCTTACGGGCATCCAGTTCAACGGTTTGTGGGCCGTTCAGATTAATTTCTGGATCCCCAACCAGGGCAACACCCCTGTGGTCTGTATCACTATCAACATCCATCATACTCATAACCGAATAGGTGCCAGGCACCAATCTCAGTTCCCTTGTTCCGTCCACTGCAAAAAACTCTGGAACCCCACTCGGACCAACGAGGTTAAAGTAGGCAAGGGCAGGTGATCCGTTACGGTCGGTTGCATTGATAGTAAGAGAATATTTTTCATCTTCCTTTACCATGGCCAAAGCAGTATGGACAACAGTATCTCCATCCATAGCAGCTGAAATGTGACCTTGATAACGAGTGCCAAGAGCGGCAAGCTGAAGATCTAGTGACACCTTTACTTCAGCATTGCTGTTAGGAGCCACAGTCACTTTGTCTGTTGAAAGTGTAATCATTCCTGAAGGTGCTGTTGAATTATTGCCGTCAGAAACGGAAGCAGTGAGATCCAGTGTAACCTCCTGGTCACTGTCATTGGTGTACGTAATGGTTTTCTCTACTGGACTGTCGTCTTCATGCGGCCAGTCAAAGAATCCAAAATCGAGTGAACCTGTCGCACGGACTGTATCAAAGACAGCAGCCGCTACGTCAAGACGTCCAGTTCCACCCTCAAATGGTTTAATATAATCTAGTTGCTTGGTCGTGCTCATTAGTGCATCTTTTAGTTGTACGCCTGTCCAATCCGGATGAACCTGTGCAAGAATCGCTGCTGCACCTGAAACGTGTGGTGTGGCCATTGACGTTCCATCCATCGTCATATACGAACCGCTGCCATTGCTAAATTGAGAGCGGGCTGCGAGAATTCCTACACCTGGTGCGGTAAGGTCAGGCTTTAATCCAGAATTTCCATTTTGCGGTCCCTTGGAGGAGAACCAAGCAAGCTGATCAGACTTGTCAACAGCACCTACTGTAAGAGCTGAATGAGCTGATCCTGGTGAATTAATTCCTTCCATGCCCGTATTACCCGCAGCAATGACAAACAGAGCACCTGTCTCTGCAGTTAAGTTATTAACGGCTTGTGCCATTGGATCGGTGCCATCGCTTGGCTCGTTGCTGCCAATGCTCATATTAACAATTTTGGCATTTTCTGCAGCCCATTCCATCCCATCGATAATCCAAGAATCTTGGCCAAATCCTTCATTACTAAGGACCTTTCCGACGAGTAAATCTGCTCCTTTTGCGACCCCTTTATTTTTTCCTTCCGATGCAGCACCGGTTCCAAGTACAGTTGAAGCTACATGGGTACCATGTGCGTGATAGTCACGAACATCTTCATTTGGAACAAAGCTCTTTGCATCAACCATTTGACCTGCGATGTCAGGATGCTCTGCATCAATTCCTGTATCAAGTACGGCTACTTTTACTCCGCTTCCATCGTAACCGGCTTCCCAAGCAGTTGGTGCCCCAACCTGAGGGACACTTTGTTCAAGTGTTGCTTCTACCCGGCCATCCAGCCAGATTTTTTCAATTCCTGGTGCTAGTATTGCTTTTGAATTTTTTGTAGATTGATTCTTTGTTATGTCCTGCCAAAAGTTACTTGCTTCCTTTTTATCTGTAGAGAGGGCAACCCCATTTATGCTCTCAAGCACATGGGTCTTTTTAGAGCCCTTTGGTGTTGGTAATGCTCCTGAACGAGCTTTTGATTCTGAGTATTGCACAATAACAGGCAACGTCTTCTGTGCGGCGTCATCATAGCCATCTTTAATGAGTGCAGTCACATTAAATAAACTCTGATCCAAGAAACCAGAAGCTAAATAAGGCATCGCTTGATCAGGAATGACATATGTATCTTTGTCCACGGTCAAAATTCGTGCACCACCACCCGCTGTGGCAGGTTCCACGTTAATGACACGCTGTCCATCTGCAAGCTCTGTCACCGTTACAACATCACCAGTAATGAGCGTAAGCACTTGCCTGCCTTTACTTGCTTTTGCATTAATTCCCTGCGGATTTGTAATGGCGGTTTTGCCATCGCCGGCCTTACCTGAATCATCGGCAAATGCCTGAAGTGTTGGGACCGCGAGCAGAGCTGTTGTCATCATCAGTGCAAAATACTTTTTATACTTTTGCTTGGCCATCGTTCACATTCTCCCTTTCTAGTAAAAAATGATTCTTGTAGCTACTTTTAACTATAGATGGATTTAAAGAGTCTGTTAATTGGGACAATTTGCTAAATTCGACAAAAAAGGACAATCGCTCTACGCAATTGTCCCGTAAATCTAGTGTACTCGTGATCATTTTTCTCGTATAGCGGCTTTTCGTAAGTCAACGGGTGTCCCGATGTTGGTAAGCAGGTTTTTCAGGTGTTGATTGGATATATGAAGATAGTGGTTTGCAGAAAGGAAGTCCTGTTTTTCTTCATAATAGGCAGCAACCATCTGAAGATATTTCATTCCTCTATCGATATTCATATGATGTTCGATAATAGGCAGTCCATATTTAATGATATAGTGAATCAGCATTTTCTTAGAACCAGCTGCTTCTAGATAAAGGATTTTCAATTCAATATAGCGCGGCGATTTTTGATCGTGAAAGGTGTCTAACACCTCAGATAACAGGTGAGCAACCTTTTTATTTTGCGAAAAAGATAGAAGTGCCTCGGCCAGGTAGGAAATCGTTATATAATAGGAAGCCGAATTCTTTTCTTTGTGTTGAAGAGCCTGTGAATAATAATCTAGCGATTCTTCTATTTTCCCTTGTCTGTAATATAAGAATCCGAGATTATGTAAAGAAAGTGCCTTTGTATCTGTATCTTGAAGCATCTCTGCATCATTTAATGTTTGACCTAACATCTCTTTTCCTTTATCAAATTCCCCAATATAAATGAAATTAACAGCTAGTATCATTTTGAGATGAACCATTCTTAATAGATTGTTTGTCTGCTGAAGCACATGCAATGCTTTATACGCATAATGAATCGATAAAGAATAGTGGCATAAGTGCCCGTGCAAAGCTGACCGAAAAAAATAATACTCTGATATCCTTGTCTGATATTGCTCTGCCAGTTCTTCATTCTTCGTCAGGAATAGGAGAGCTTGGGAGAATTGTTCCTTTTTTCCATAATAGATCGCTTGAAGCAAATCCCACACATATGACTCAAATGGAGAAAATTTTGAGAGATAGTTATGAATACCTCGAGATGATTTTTCAAAGGCTGAAAAATCATCCATAAGCAAGTGATAGCGGAGCATATATAACTCATACTGATAAATCATGTCTGTGCAATGCACATATTCCTTGCAATCCTGTAATTCTTTATATATTACCGAGGCTTTTTCTTGGTGCAGCCGCTCCATTGTCCCGTAAAAGATATCCAGCTTCTGCCTAACCAACTCGCTCTTTTTGTTTTCTTCCTCGATGGAAATATCCAATCTATCACATAGCATTTGGAGTGTTTTGAGATTCGCTTCTTTTACATTGTTTTCAATTTTACTTAAGTGGGTGACCGAGCAAATGCCTTGGCAAAGCTGCTCTTGCGTCTTATTTTGCTTCCTTCGATGGTAATAAATCACTTTTCCAATTGACATACAACCAACCTGCTCTCTCGTAAAAATGAATGTATTCCTATTGATAGTATA
The DNA here is from genome assembly GCF_023715415.1 of Neobacillus niacini. GTDB lineage: Bacteria > Bacillota > Bacilli > Bacillales > Cytobacillaceae > Neobacillus > Neobacillus niacini_C. Next base: position 361,421 of record NZ_JAMBOB010000004.1, on the reverse strand, counting down.
CTGGATGACTTTCAGCAGTTCTTGTGGTTTTACTAGTCAAATAGTATGATTTTTTATTAAAAAACAATCCCCTCAATCAAGTAGAGGGGATGGGGCTGGTTATGAATGATATTTTTTATACCAATCTACGAAATGACCTAAGCCTATTTCTAATGGAGTAGCAGGGGAGAATCCGGCTGCCTCCTGTAAATCTGTAATATCTGCATAGGTTTCTTTCACGTCTCCAGGCTGCATCGGAAGAAATTCGATGTTGGCTTTTTTGTCAATTAACTTCTCTAAGGTGTGAATGAAATCCATTAATCTGACAGGACGATTGTTGCCAATATTATAGATTTTGTAGGGAGCATGACTAGTGCTTGGATCGAGGTTTCTGTTTGAATCGGGTATCGGCGGATGATCAAATAATTTGACAATTCCTTCAACAATATCATCGATATACGTGAAGTCTCTTAGCATGTCACCATTATTAAATACCTGAATGGTATTTCCTTCGATAATATCCTTCGTAAAAGAGTAATAGGCCATATCAGGTCTACCCCAAGGTCCATACACGGTGAAAAAACGAAGACCAGTAGTCGGGATAGTAAATAAGTGACTGTAGGTGTGAGCCATTAATTCATTTGCTTTTTTCGTTGCTGCATAGATACTTACCGGGTGATCAACAGAGTCTTGGGTAGAGAAGGGGGTTTTAGTATTGGCTCCGTAAACAGAACTAGATGAAGCATAAAGTAAGTGCTCCACTTGATAATGCCTGCAAGCCTCTAAAATATTCACAAACCCCACTAAATTGGAATGAACATAGGAATGTGGATGGGAGATACTATAACGGACTCCGGCCTGAGCAGCTAAATTAATGACAATGGGGATGGAATGATTCTCGAATATTTGATTTAGTGAAGGCTGGTCTGCTAAATCTACTTTATAAAATGTAAACTTATCGTTATTCTCTAATTGTCTTAGCCGCTCTTTTTTTAAACAAATATCGTAATAATCATTAAGGTTGTCCACACCGATAACATAATAATTTTCAGCTAACAAACGTTTAGAGAGATGGAATCCAATAAAGCCTGCTGCACCTGTCACTAATATTTTCATTTTTTACCCGATCCCTTTTTACGATCATTTCCTTTCTTATTATCCTTGTTATCTCTTTTGCCGCCATGCGCTCTTTTCTTATCGTGGTCATTATTCCGATCATTTCCTTTTTTATGGTCACGGTCTTTGCCCTTTTTACCGTCATGCCCTTTATTGTGCCCTTTTTCCTTTTTACCACCGCGGGATTTTATTGCTGGGAGTACTGTAGGAATATCTTTAATTTCCATTTGGACTTCCTCTTCGGTGAGAGGGATTGGTGTTTTCGTCCATTCTGCATGTGTGACAGGGTCAAGAATCTGAACCTGCTCAAGAAAAGCAGTCAGGAAACCTCGCTCATGGAGGTTTTGGAAAAGTTCAAGGGGTCTTTCTTGAAGACGAGAGAACGAATACACATGGTCGACCATTTTAAAGCCTTTGTTCGTGACAAAAACATGCCGTAATGGAGCGTCAATTTGTTTGAATCCTGCCTGTTTTTGGGAGGTTACAATCTCTAATAAAAGTTTCGTTACGACTAATGGAAGGGTAGTTTGTTTTTTTAGAAAGGTGTTTAAGTCTGGCCCCACTAAATATTCCATGACAACGTAATTATCGCCTGTTTCATATACTTTTGGAATAAAGGAAAGATCTTGATTCGCCAGGAGAATGGTCTTTTCCATATTACAATGCTCTGGCTTTCCATAGATTTTCACGCATCGATTCTCGGCTATGCGATAGACCGCACCTTGGTGACCGGCACCAATTAATGTTTGCGAAATGGCGCTGTCGACTTTTACTCCTTCGCCGTCTCCACCCGAATATACGGGGATGTTCCGATAATCGAGTTTGTTCTCGTTAAAATATTGCTGCCATAATTCAAATGTTTTTGGTTCCATCTTTCTAACTTGAGAAAGAAAGGATTCTTTAAGCAGCATCATGTTTAAATCCCTCAATAATTTTAGTGGTACAGGATGAATGCGTTTGAAGGCATTTACGTGGTCAATTACTTTTAATTCTTCATTTTCAAGGACAAAAATATGTCGAAGCGGGGCATCGACCATCGTGAATTGTGCCTGTCTCATTTCATTTAAAATCGAAAGAAGTTTTCTGGTAAATCTTTCTGGGACGTAGGTGCAATTCCGGAGATATTCCTTTAATGTAGGCGCATTGAAGTATTCCATGACAATATAGTTATCCCCATAGCCATATAAACGCGGGAAAAAGGATAAGTGCTGGCCAGTTTTTAATGCTTCTAATTCCATTTGGGCTTGAAGGGTGTTGCTGTAAATTTTCACACAGCGCTCTTCCGATAGCTTAAAGACGGCTCCTTGTGCACCCATGCCAATTAGTGGATAGCTAGTGGGGTTGTCGATTAGCAGAGTTTTTGGACCTTTGGTTACTTGTATTAATCTGAAATCTTCCATCAGAATCCCCCTAACAATTCATTATAATAGTTGGCCTGCAAGAGAAGCTGTTTATTCTGGTCAAAGTTTTGCTCTACTTTTTGACGTGCAGCTAGTGAGAACTTTTGCCAAGAGCCTCTGTCCATTAGCATGTATTCCAATGCTTGTGCGAGATGGTTAACATCGTTCTCCCGAACCAATATTCCTTCTTGGTTATGGGTGATGATCTCTGGAATTCCAGCATGGTTGGTTGCGAGGACTGGAATCCCAGTGGCCATTGCCTCTTTTATTGTATTTGGAATTCCTTCCACATCGCCATTTGAAGCTGTTAAGCTCGGTGCGCAAAATAAATCTGCTTGTCCCATTAGTTCTGGAATCATAGCTTTCGGAACACGATTTAATAGACGAAAGGAAGTACCTAAATTTAGCTGGGCGGCTAGAGATTTAAGATATCCTTCCAATTCACCCCCGCCAATAATCGTAAGTGTAGCGTGTGGGAATTTCGATTGAATTTTTTTAAATGCCTGCATTAAGATATGGTGACCTTTCTTTTCGACTAACCTTCCAATGGAAATGATGTTTTGAGTGCCATTTTGATTAGGCGCTCTGTATGGAAATAAATCGAGGTCAACCCCGCCATACAATATTCGGATTTTCTCAGAGGGACATCCCCACATATTAATTTGCTCCGCTAAATACTGACATACAGGGAAAAATCTCTCTCCTTGGTCAAAAAGCAATTTCATTCCATCCAAATAGCCAACTGGCTGATTGGCAAGAGTTGCATCTCTGCCACGAATACTAGTTACAAGAGGAAGAGAGGTTTCTTCTTTAAATGGAAGAAGTAATTGCCCTAATTGGCCATGATGGGCATGTAAGAGGTCGATCTTATTCTTTTTGACATATTCCTTTGGCGAGAATATTTCACTTAGGTAGTGTACCTGCTCATTGAGAAGAGGAAGATTGATCATATACTTGGGCTGCCGCACCAAATGAATATAATCATAACCAGGAATATTGCGAATTTGAGGAATGTATTGGGTCGGGTCAACTCTAAGGTTTAAATGCATAACTTTTGGCAATTGATTGATCTCCTTTCAAGAATGTATTAAAACTTAATCCTTTAAAATTAAGGTATGCATCCTTAAAAAGGAGGCTTGGACAAATCGGAAAAAACACAAAATGCGCCACAGTCATTAAAGACTGTGACGCATAATTTATTAGAAATGAGATTTGTCTAGCTTCAGCGCCTGTGCACTAAGGAAAGCTCCTTAGATTAATCCTCGCAGGAACAAGCTGTGCTTGTTCCGAAGGCGCTTCCGCTTTTCGTTTTTATCTTAATGTCTTTAAAGCGCCGCTCCAAGCGATTACTTCGTCAAGCATTGCAGTCATGTTTGTTTGGTGTAGATCTTGGGGTTTGAATACAGAGCCGTTTTCAAAGTCTGTGAATAAAGACAATGTTGGATGTGTACGAACGTCAGCCACTTTTACTTCGCCAAGAATTCCACGTAAGTGTTCAGCTGCACGTGCTCCGCCTGTTGAACCGTAGCTTACGATACCAGCAGCTTTGTTGTACCAAGCTTCACGTGCGAAATCAATTGCATTTTTTAATGCGCCGGTAATGCTGTGGTTGTATTCTTGAACAACGAATACAAATCCATCTAAACTCGCAAGTTTTTGATTCCAAGCCGCAATTCCTGGTTCTGTTCCATCAGTAGTTCCTAAGAATGGCAGGTTGTATTCTGAAATATCTACGATTTCATAGTCTGCATCTCCACGTTGGTCAGCGATTCCTTTTACCCATTCTCCTACCTGCGGGCTAACACGTCCTTGACGTGTGCTTCCTAAAATAATACCTATTTTTAATTTTGAATTTGTCATTGTTTCTTCCTCCTTCGTTGTTGTACCGAATAATTTACTGAAAAAACTCATACTGTCCACCCCTTGCTGTGATTTTTATCTATTTAGGTTTTTCGGTTTCTCTTGTTTTGAATTAAAGTATACTTAAATTAAATATTTTTAATTCGAGATAAATATACAACAGATATATCTCGATGTCAAGAGATTGAATTTACGTTTTGTTAAAAATAGAAAGAGAAAATGGACCTCATGAAAGTTTCATGAAGTCCAGATGAAGTCTATGAGGAGGGGTCTTCCGTTTGTCCAACGGTAAGAGCCCGGTATTTCCATAGGATCTCTCTAATTGGGTGCACATGGATTTCCGTACATTGAATAATGACCAAAACTTCCGGTTCCTTCTTTAGCCGACGGGTATGAACACTATCTTTTTTAAGAAAGTAATATACGCTATAGCCGATTGTAAAGCCAATTAATACACAAATTAGTCCCCAAATAATCGGTCCCCACACTAAAACAAACCCGATACACGCCCCAATAACAGCACTCCCAGTGGCACATGCCATTCCTACCTCAAAGGCATTCGAATGAATTTCTCGTGTCCGTCCAGTTAGTTTTTCGGGTGAAGGCTCGTTGTCCATATAGACTACGAGTATTTGATCTCTTGAGATCAAACTGCTTTCGATCTCTGCTAATGCTTGCTCTATATCAATGGATTGTTCAAAGGTTGCGAAAAGGTTCATTTTACAAAAACACCTGCTTAAGGTAGTATTCGGAGCTTGTTACTGCCATATCGTTTCGTGAGCTCGTTACGTTGGGAAAGTCTGTAAAGTTTATTGTGCTCAACCGCTGTAATATAGGCATGATAGATAGAGCCCCCCATAACGGATGGCATAAATAATAACCAGTGCGGATTTAGGATAGTAGTTGATTTATGAAGGTCGCCTAAAACAAGGGATAATAGAGATTCATGCAGCCCTGATAGAGTGAGATACACCCACCACCAGAAAATAGCGTAAAAAGCTAATCCAAAGCGGTGGATGTATATTTGACCTAATCCAGGAAAGAAAAAGGAATAAAGAACACCAACGATTGGTTTTTTCCTCTCAAGATATTGAATTTCAGAAGAGAAAATTCCGATTCGTGGTGGTGTAATATTTTGCAACTTGGTTAAATGATATAGTTTTTTTTGATACACAGCTGATCGATAGCTATCCCATATTGAAATCATATAAATAACGAGGTATCCGAATGCCCATCGTGGTTCAATCACGGATGTAGCCATTTCAAATTTGCCGCAAAATGAATAAATCATTGCTTCATTGATATGTGCCAGCGTATTGATAGTAACCTCAGAAAGCGTTAATAAAGTTGCTCTTAAATATTGATTTAGTAAATAGTGTCCGAAACCTGGGAATACTGCGGACCACCATGCCACCATAATTGGATTATGCTGTTGCAGATGGGTTATCCCAAATATACTAATTTTATAAAGAGAGGGTTGGTTTTGATTGATCATTTCTAGTACCTGCTTATGTCTAGATTATTTATAGATTGTTGAAAGCTAGTCTAATTCACTCATTTTTATAAAGGGTGTGTTTACTGAAATTCTTGTAGAGATCCATCATGAAGTTTTTTTTTCATAAATCGAAAAAGTACAATTAAAAATACCGCGGTAAGTGGATAGGTTGGAATAGAATAATATAGCTTCCAGCCAGTATAGGTTAATGCCCGATTTTGTACAGTGATCCATTCGAAAAATAAAGAAAATCCAGTCCAAAACAGAATATACCAAATCGTTTTCCTGCCATAGAGCTCCCATTTATCATAGACATATAAAAATAGTATGGATGCACATGGATACATAAAAAAGTGAAACAGGCCACCAGAAAGCTCATATGTGGGGTTATCGCCGAAAAAGTAAAGTTTAAAGGGAGTTGCAATTAAAAAATAGTCAATGGTGGAAACGTACCAGAAATTAAAAATGAAAATAATAAAAACGATAACAGGTGGAAAGTAATCTCGAATCAGTAAAAATAGCAAGAGTGCAATTAATACAGCTATAATAAAAAACCATTCATTCCAATCAAAAGTAACATTCATTTCTTCCATACTCCTTTATAGAGGATGTTTTGAAATATCTTCATTAGCACGATTAAAATCACCAAAGCCAGTAACCAAAAGGCAAAGGTCCACCATATCTCCCAGTGGGCATGATTCATCACACCTAATAAGTCGTCTAACCATTCCAATCCAGATAACAGCAAGATAAAGCCTAGTAGTAAAGGAAGCTTTTTACAGTGTTTGTCTTTAAAAAAGTGAAGGAAAGTAACCATTAGTACTGGGTAAAGAACGATTCTGTTTATAAAATGGGCTAATTCAAAAGTTAGCTTTTCGGGAATCAAAAGGGTTTTGAAATTCATAAAGCACAGGGCAGAATAGTTTTGAAAAAGATAAGAAGAAAACAGCCAATATACAATAATCTCAAGGATATGCAGCCGTTTCCTCATTTTTATAAAAAGGAATATAGCCAATAAGTTTACTATAAAGTAAAAGAATAAAATCATCTGAGCTGCTCCTTGCCTATTCACTTTGCTTTTCACTTATTATGGTTTTATATAGGAAAAAATATGAAAATCATTATTGAGGTTTGCGCAAGGCTTGTCTGTTTGAAAGGACTATGCCACAATAAACAAAGAACAAGAACGAATGGAGGAAATGAAGGATGTCAGCTTTGCCAAACTGCCCAAAATGCAATTCTGAATATACATATGAAGATGGAAGTCTATTAATTTGTCCAGAGTGTGGTCATGAGTGGAGTTTAGAAACTGCTTCAGTGGAAGAAGAAAGCGTGATTAAAGATGCAAATGGAAATGTTTTAAGCGACGGTGATTCGGTAACCGTTATTAAAGACCTTAAAGTAAAAGGAAGTTCCTCCACGCTAAAGCAGGGAACAAAAGTAAAAAACATTCGTTTGGTGGGTGGCGATCATAATATCGATTGCAAAATCGACGGTTTTGGTGCCATGAGCTTAAAGTCTGAGTATGTAAAAAAAATATAAAAAGTTGGCGCTCCTTTTGTAAGGGGCGCCTTATGCTTTTTCCTAGAAATCAATGTTGTCAGGATCTGGACCAACTCGATGATTTTCATTCAGACCACTAATCCTGTCCATATCTTCATTTGAAAGTTCAAAATCGAATATAGCTGCGTTCTCCACTATTCTGTGATCTTTCGTTGATTTTGGAATCGTTACAACGCCGTTTTGTAGATCCCAGCGTAAAATTACTTGAGAGACGGTTTTGTCATATTTATTGGCAATTTCCTTTAATAAAGGGGTATCAAATAATTGCCCCTGCATTAACGGGGACCAAGCTTCAAATTGAATGCCATTGGTATTACAAAAAGTTTTGACTTCTTGCTGTGTTAACCTTGGATGATATTCAACTTGGTTAACCATTGGATTTATTTCAGCATCCTTCATCAAGTCTTGTAGATGATGGACTTGGAAGTTACTTACTCCAATTGCTTTTACTTTTTCATCCTTATAAAGAGTCTCTAATGCCCGCCAAGCCTCCTTATATTTACCCTCTACTGGCCAATGAATAAGGTACAAATCAAGATAATCAAGACCCAGCTTTCTTACGCTAGTTTCGTATGCTTCAATCGTTGATTCATAACCTAAATCAGCATTCCAAACCTTTGATGTAATAAATAATTCTTCTCTTTTAATTCCGTATTCTGTCATTGCTTCACGAATGGCTTGTCCAACGCCTTCTTCATTCTCATAAATAGCGGCTGTATCGATACTGCGATAACCATGCTTAATCGCAAATTTTACAGCATTCACTAATTCTGGACCTTCTTCGACCTTAAATACCCCCAGACCAAACCAAGGCATTTTTACACCATTAGATAAAGTAGTTGTTGCTTGTAAGTTGTTTGCCATTTTTATTGAACCTCCCATTTTTGATTTGAAAATGAACATATGTTATCGGTAACGGTATCGACTTTTTGCTCAAGCTTCCGACTCCAGCCAGTTAGGAAGACAGCCCCAAGAACCATTAAAGCACCTATCCAAGTGGTATGAATCAGTCCAATTGAATCCGTGATGAAGCCTCCTAAAAATGCGCCAATTGCGATTCCTGCATTAAAGGCAGCGATATTAAGGGCAGAAGCAACGTCTACGGCTGTTGGTACATACCGCTCTGCCAGCATGACTACATACACTTGTAACCCTGGAACATTCATAAAGGAAAATAGCCCCATTAGGAAAATCGTGATTAATCCAGCTATTTTAATTGGTGCTGTAAACAGTAAGATAAATAGAACCAATGCTTGAGCGATAAACATATAAAATAGGGCCTTAATCGGATTTTTATTCGCTGCCTTGCCACCAACCATATTCCCGATTGCGATCGCTATTCCGTATCCAAGAAGAATGACAGCGACACTTTCGTCTTTAAAGCCTGTGATTTCTTGAAGGATGGGAGATAGATAAGTAAAGACGACAAACGTTCCCCCATAGCCTAAGGCAGTGATGATAAAAACGAGTAATAAGCGGCCATTTGTTACTAATTTGATTTGATCACGGAAAGTAGAAACTGTACCTTTTCGTAAAGTAGATGGAATCAGGATACTGTTCGCAATGAATGCGATTAATCCGACAACAATAATAAGGATAAATGCCATCCGCCAGCCAAATTGCTGGCCAATAAAGGTACCAAACGGAACACCGGTTACCGTGGCTACGGTTAGTCCGGTAAACATAATCGATATGGCGCTTGCTCTCTTATTTTCTGGTACTAAATCAGCCGCAATGGTGGAGCCGATTGACATAAAAATACCATGTGAAAGGGCAGATATTATGCGGGCAGCGAGGAGTATCCCAATGCTCGATGCACTTGCCGCCAGCCCATTTCCGATGATAAAAATAACCATAATCCAAAGTAATAAAGATTTACGTGACATACTAGAAGTAAGAGATGTCAAAATCGGGGCTCCTAAGGTTATTCCTAAAGCATATAAAGAAACCGTTAATCCGGCAGTTGTAACAGGAATTTCTAAATCATTTGCAATTAACGGTAAAAGACCGACACTGATAAATTCAGTGGTGCCAATTGCAAAGGCACTAATAGCTAATGCCAACAGTGCAAGCATACTTTGTTTATGATTCAAAGACATATTGTCTCCTCCTTAGAATGAATAAGTATTTGATTTCGATTTGCTGGTTGCAGCCCAATCGATAAATGCTATTATGAGATATGGTGGAACATTAGTGAAGTACGCACTTTAAAGTGATATAGATACTTTTGAGTAATATAGGTACTTTTTAGTGCCTATCTTTGAGGAGGAAATGAACGGATGAAAGCAAAGAAATACAATATATCTGTTGAAGCGACACTGGAAGTGATCGGAGGAAAGTGGAAGTGTGTAATCCTCTGCCATTTAACTTATGGCAAGAAGCGAACAAGTGAATTGAAACGCTTGATGCCGGATATAACGCAAAAGATGTTAACGCAGCAATTGCGGGAATTAGAGGAAGACGGAGTCATTAACCGAAACGTTTATAATCAAGTTCCGCCTAAAGTAGAATATGAGTTAAGTGAGTATGGCTGGAGTTTAAAGGGAATCTTAGATTCCCTATGCGCATGGGGAGAAAAACATATCTCCAAAGTGTATGGCAGTTTGGATATCTTAGAAAAGAACGTACTTAATGAACATCTGAAATAAAAATTAGGCGTTCTTATTAAAACTGAGCATACATTATTAATAAACAGAACATCAATTCAGGCTTTTTTTCATACTATATTTTTGGAGGTGGAAAAATGGCAAGAGTATCTTACCGGAGTTCAGACATTGACTTGATGGCAAGAATGATGAGAGCAGAAGCTGAAGGCGAAGGGAAGCAAGGAATGCTATATGTTGGAAACGTTATTGTTAACCGTGTAGTCGCAGATTGTCCAGACTTTAGGACATTGACAAATATTGAACAAGTCATTTTTCAAGTACAAGGAGGAAATTTTTCCTTTGAAGCTGTTCAAAAAGGCAATGTATTTTATCAAAGAGCAAGAGAATCTGAAAGAAGATTAGCAAGACAGAATGTGCAAAATTGGAGAGAACACCCAGCGAAATACTCTCTTTGGTATTTTAATCCAACTGGTCCATGTCCTCCAACCTGGTACGACCAACCTTTTACGGGTCAATTTAAAGAACATTGTTTCTATGAACCAAAACCTGGAACCTGTGATAGTGTTTATAGAGGATGATAACTTTTTATGGCAAGAACCTTAGAAAAACTAAGTAATTGCAAAAAAAAACGCTCAGAAATCTGAGCGTTTTACTACTTTTCAGGAGCTATTTTTTCAATAAGAGGTACATAAAATACGGTGCACCAATGAGTGCGACCATAATTCCTGCTGGGATTCCAGCGGAGTCCATGATATTCCGTCCGAGTGTGTCAGCAAACATTAACAGCCACCCGCCAATTAAAATGGCAACAGGGATAAATAATTGATTTCTTGGTCCAACGAGCGCCTTTGCCATGTGTGGAGCCATTAATCCGATAAAGGAAATGCCGCCCGTAACCGAAACCGCAGAAGCGGCAAGGGCAACAGCCGTAATCAGTAATACGATTCGTTCTTTTTCAATCGATACTCCAACTCCGATTGCTACGGGTTCACTTAACCCAAGCAGGTTTAACCGATTGGCTTTGTATAAGGTAAAAGGAAGCAGAACAACCAGCCAGGGGAGGAGAGCCCAGATAAACGGCCAATCCGTCCCCCATATATTCCCCGCAATCCATTTTGCAATAAAATCGACTTTTGCCCGCTCGGCAGATGAGATGAGGACAATCATCGCACCTGAGAGTGCCATTGAAAAACCGACCCCAATTAACACTAATCGTACCGGCTGCAGACCCTCAGTTTTGCTATACGCAAATAGATAGAGAAGGAAAGCCGTCAGCATGGCGCCGATAAATGCTACAACGGGAATCATGTAAGTAAACGCCCCTGAATCAATCGGAAAAAATAAAAAGAATACGGTAACAGCAACACCTGCACCGGAATTAATTCCGATGATCCCAGGGTCAGCTAAATCATTACGGGTAATCCCTTGCAAAATAGAACCTGATAATGCTAAGGCCATTCCAGCTAATAAAGTAATGATAATTCGCGGCATTCGAATGGAAAATAACACGAATTCCTCTTTGAACGTCCCTTGTCCAAAAAGGGTTGGAATCAGCCTATCATACGATAGAGAGGAGAAACCCAACCCTAAGCCAACCACAATTGTACCCAGGATTAAGGCGAATAATATAAATAAAATAACACGTTGCTTTCTAAGTAAAGAGGGCTGGATCATGAGAATGCTTTCCCTCCTCTACGAACAATCACAAGGAAGAAGGGTAACCCAAGTGTTGCCACAATTGCCGCAACTGGGGTTTCAAATGGTGCATTTATTGTCCGTCCTAGTGTATCGGCAAAAAGCATAAATGTTGCCCCCGAAATGGCAGACATAGGAATAATATAACGGTAATCCGTCCCCACGATTGCTCGTACGACATGGGGGACCATTAGTCCGATAAAAGCCATATTTCCGATTAGCGCAACAGAAGCTCCCGCTAATAAAATAATCGCAATAAAAAGGATGGTCTTTATTTGAGTCGTTTTTTGCCCCAACCCAACAGCGACTTCTTCATTTAAGCTAAGAATCGTAAGCTGCCTTGAAAGAAAAAGAGAAACTAATAATCCAACTAGGATGAAGGGAATAATGATTTTTAGCTGGCCCCAGCTGGTTCCAACCATTCCTCCTGCCGTCCACATTGAGACATTTTTTGAAATTTTAAAGGTAATTCCAATTCCTTCTGCAATCGCATAAAGGAAAGCCGAAATAGCCGCTCCCGCTAATACAATCCGCAGCGGTGAAAATCCGCCTTTCTTCATCGCACCAATCCCGAATACCATCAAGGTTCCGACAGCCGCTCCAATAAAACAGGCAATGGTAATACCGAAATAGTTGGCGGAAGGGACGAATGCGATGACGAGGGCTAGTGCGGCATTTGCTCCTGCCGTTAACCCTAGCAAACCTGGATCTGCAAGAGGATTTCTGGTAATACCCTGCATAATCGCCCCTGAAACCGAAAGAGCGGCTCCGACTACAATGGCCGCAACCTCACGCGGTAGGCGTATTTCACGGATGATAGAAATCTTTTCACCTTTTGCATCTGAAAAAAGGGCCTGTGAAACATCTTTAAGGCTAATATCTGCTGCTCCCACCATCATGGAAAAGACAAACATAGCGACAAATACAAAAATTCCGATGATCAGTTTATATAGAAAAGGAATGGAACGTTGTTTTTCATTATTCATAAGTCTCTCATCTTTTCTTTCATAGAATAGGGGAAAGAGGAATCTAGGAATAGATTCCTCTCTTATATTAGTTACCTAAAAATGATTTCTTAATGAATTCTAGCTGCTTTTCTAGTGTGACTGGATCACTGAAGGAAGCACCTTGACCATTCATTTCAAAAACTCGGTTGTTTTTTACCGCAGGAATGTTTTTGTACGTTTCTGTTTCTTGGAAGGAAGTATCAGCGTCAGAGTATTTGCTTAAGATTACATAATCTCCTGCATACTCAGGAATAACCTCGGCCGATAAGGTAAAGTAGCCAGATTCTTCCGCAACTTCTTTTACTTTTTCAGGCATGTTCAATTTCATGGCTTGATATAGGATTTCTGTTCCACGTGCCCAATTGCTGCCAAATACATATAGGTCTTTTCCATAGCTTTCCATAACGGAAACGGTTGCATCCTCACCAATTTTTGCCCGAATCTCTTCACCAGCTGCTTCCGCTTCTTTTTTGAATTCGTCAATCCAGCTTTGAGCTTCTTTTTCTTTATTTAAGAGTTTCCCAATTTCTAAGTGTTGCGTTAAATAATCTACTTTTCCCCATGTGTAGGTAACAGTAGGAGCAATTTCACTTAACTTATCTAGGTTTTTAATATTGGAAAGGCCAATAATTAAATCTGGTTCTAATTCAATGATTTTTTCTAAATCTTCATCAGAAACTTCTGCAACATCTTTCATTTCTTTTTCAAATGTCGGATTGTTCTTTGACCACACATCAACACCGACCACATTTACACCTAAATCGATAACATTACCTGTAAAGCCTGAAAGGAGAATAACTCGTTGTGGATCAGCAGGAACTTCAATTGGTCCATTTTCGGATTGGTAGGTGATTGTTCCAGATTTCTTATCATCTGGTGCTGCCGTGTCCTTTTCTTTGGAAGTATCGGTACCGCAAGCACTAATAATTAACACTAAGAGCACGATAAAAGTCAGTAGTAGTTTTTTCATGTTTTGTTTCTCCTTTTAGTAGATTGTACGTTATGCACATTGGTTTTCCTGTACGAGGGTCGTGGCCGATGACCGCATCAATATTAAATACCTTTTTTAGAACCTTATGGCTTATCACTTCTTCACAATTTCCTGCTTTTACAATCTCACCGTCTTTTAAGGCAATGATATGATCCGCAAAGCGGGCTGCTTGGTTCAAATCATGAAGGACCATAACAATTGTCCGTTCCTGTTCATGATTTAATTTCTGCAGAAGTTCCAATACTTCGAGTTGATGGGCCATATCCAGGTAGGTGGTAGGTTCATCCAGGAAGATAATTTCCGTTTCTTGGGCAAGTGCCATTGCAATCCATACGCGCTGGCGCTGTCCGCCTGATAGTGCGTCAACTGGTCGAAACTTAAAATCAATTGTTCCAGTGACTTCAAGGGCCCAGTCAATCACCTCATAATCCTTTTTTGTTAAGCGGCCGAAGCCCTTTTGATAAGGGAATCGCCCATAAGATACAAGCTCGCCAACCGTAAGTCCACTTGCACTTTCTGGTGTTTGCGGAAGGATAGCCATTTGTTTAGCGAGAATTTTCGTGTTTACCTTTGAAATGTCGTTGCCGTCCAAAAGAATGTTTCCCGATTGGTGGGAGATGATCCGGGTAATTGCTTTCAATAAAGTCGATTTCCCGCAGCCATTTGGTCCGATAATCGTTGTTATTTTCTTATCTGGAATTTCAATGCTTAGGTTTTTGACAATTAACCGTTCACCATAACCAATGCTTAATTCTTCTGTAGATAAGCGATCCATGGTAAACCTCCTTTATGTAACTGAGAGTTAGATGATAATGATTATCACTGTCATTATGACCTAACTATAAAGGTGAGTGATAATGATTGTCAATTACAATTTTGTGAAAAGTTTTTTATTGTTTAATAGTGTTTATGTACATGAAGTATGAATCCTTATGGTGTAGTGGTTTTGTATCCATTTTTTTTTTGTGTCGAAAAATCGAATAAATAGAATGCCGCAGAATTTTCAAAAAATATGTATTGTCATTCGAGAGAAAATCCATTACTCTTATTGATAATGATAATCAATTACAGTTGGTTAGGGAGTGGACGGAGATGGAACAACACGAATTGTTTGATGTGACGGTTATTGGTGGGGGACCAGCAGGGCTTTATTCTACTTTTTATAGTGGTTTAAGAGAAATGAAAACAAAGGTGATTGAGTATCAACCGGCGTTAGGCGGTAAAATTCATGTTTATCCTGAAAAAATGATCTGGGATGTCGGCGGCTTAACGCCTATAACCGGAGCAAAATTAATGGAACAGCTAGTTGAGCAAGCATTAACGTTTAGCCCAACCGTCGTCTTGAATGAAAAAGTTGAATACATCACTCGAAATGAAGAAGGAATTTTTGTCTTAAAAGGGTCATCCGGGGAACTTCATTACTCAAAAAGTGTGATTGTTGCGATTGGCAGCGGAATTCTGAATCCACAAAAGCTGGAAATAGAAGGCGCAGAGAGATTTGAAGTTACGAATTTACATTACACGGTGAAATCTTTTAAACAGTTTAAAGACAAAACCATCATTATTTCTGGCGGCGGGAATTCTGCGGTAGACTGGGCGAATGAGCTAGAGCCGATTGCAAAAAAAGTCTATTTAACCTATAGAAAAGAGGAATTAGGCGGACATGGCCAAGAAGCACAGGCCACAAAGCTTCTCGAAAGCTCTGTAGAATGTTTCTTTCAATCTTCGATTACGAAATTAATCGCCAATGGCGAACGTGATGAAATCGCCACTGTTGAATTAACGAATCACGAAACAGGTGAAATTTCCTACTTGGCAGTTGATGATGTGGTGATAAGTCATGGCTATGAACAGGACGCAACTCTATTGGAAAATAGTAAATTGAGTATTGATCGGGTGGATAACTATTATATTGCGGGTAACGCTACGAGTGAATCCTCGATTGAAGGTCTATATGCTGCGGGAGATATTCTTATGTATGAAGGGAAAATCAACCTGATTGCCGGTGCATTCCAGGATGCTGCAAACGCTGTAAATAAAGCCAAACAGTTTATTCAGCCTGACGCAGCGAAAGTTGCCATGATTTCTTCCCATAATGAACTTTTTAAAAAACGTAATAAGGAATTAGTGAAGCAATTAGTTGAAAAATAGAGTGAAGGATGCCTTCACTCTGTTTTTTTGTATATTGGTGCGATTTTATCGATCCGATTGGTCCAAATCCCGCCGCTATAGTTATTAGGCAGTCTCGTTAAGTCCTCTGCTGTATCAAAGCCTTCCGACCAGCCGCCATCACCTGCGACCACAATCACTCTGGTATCGACACTGTCCATCCGATTTAGGAATTTATCTGACCATCCCCAAATCCACGGAACAATTTTTTCAGGTAGATGTAATTGTGTTTTCTCGCATGCAGAAGGGATATAGCCTGTCCAGCCAACAGCAATATAAGGAAGGAGACAGCTTTTTAATGTCGCTTTCGACATGACACGAAGATGAGGGATTTCTTCTTTTATTGTGGCAATGGGCTGATCTCCGCCGTAAACCGTCAATTGATTCAAGCGGTTCTCTGGCAGTTCTTTCAGCACTTCAGCCAGCTGTTTTCCTTCTTCGGGATCATCACTTTTAATATGAACTAAAAATGAACGGTTTGGAAAATGGTTGAATACTTCATCAAGAGAAGGCATGAGGCCAACCCCTTTACCGCGAAAGTGATAGGTTTTTCCGTTATCCGCCGTATACCCATAGCCAATATCCAGCTGCTTTAATTCTGCCATCGTATATTCCTTCGTCGTACCCTCTGCATTTGTCCGGCATTCCAGCGTCCAGTCATGAAAAACAGCAAATTGACCATCTTTTGTTGGTTTAATATCCAACTCTACAACATCCGCACCTTTTTCAAATGCTGCTTCCATAGAGGGAATCGTATTTTCAAGATAGGTGTGCTCAGGCGGAAAAATTCGCTCAGCTGTGCATGTGTCACCTTGAATTCCTTCCATGCTAAACGTTTGGCCAAGCCCGCGGTGTGCGAGCAGCAAGGGGTCACCCTCACGATCCTTCGCAAAAATCGAACTATTGTTGAGAAAGATAAATAATGACAGTAAGAGTAGAAAAATAAAAATTCTTTTTAGTACTTTTTTCAGTTTCGTTACCTCCTTTTGAAATGGCTGTGTTAAAGGATACTGTTGATTTTAGAGCCTGTTGATTGAAGCGGAAGGCGCTTGACTCCTGCGGGATGAACGAGCTGAGTGAGACCCCACAGGAGCGAAGCTGCGAGGAGGCTCACGGGCGAGCCCGCGGAAAGCATAGCGCCTGGAGTGTAAATCAACAGCCTAGTTTAACACAGCCTTTGATATAAATCTGCGTTTAATCAATTATATCCGCATAGCAAAAAATCAACAAAAAAAACTGATTGGAGTTGCCAATCAGTACTAAGCTAGATTCTCTTTTTAATATCTTCTCTAATGGATTCAATCAGTGTATCCGATAAATCAGCTGGAAGCGAGGTGCCATCCTTAAATACCCAGGCGTTCATGATTTCCAAATCTGCTTTTTTAAACGTAATGCTGTAATCCATTTGATTATGGGTAAACTCTGTCGTCACATATTCTTCACTATCAAAATCATCATCAATAATCATGTTGGTTATTTCGTATGTATTCACAATAAAAACTCCTTTTTGCATTCTCTAAAATAGAGTTCACAAAAAGGAATTGTTTATACATTATTACGGGAAGTAAATGTCCAGGTGGTTATCTTGGTTTCTTAGTGTGTAGTAGTTTTGAAAGTCTGTGTTAATGCTGGCATATAGATAATCTGTAATATCAATCTTAACGGGGTTTCCATCTATTTTCGTGAAAATTAAGGCAGATTCTGTTACTTGGATGCTTTGAAAATGAAAACCATCCCGCTTGACCATCATATCCTCGTCCTGATAATAATTTAGAATCACTTGGCGATTTTGATAGTTTGACAGAAGTGATAAATCGTTTAATTGTTTTTCCATACCCTTAACACATACCCTCCACAACCGCATTGGTCGATAAATTTCATTTCAATTCTGCTCCCGAAGTAAGATAATAATGCCTCTGCTAGGTAGTCATCAGGATTCCCGAATGAAGCGGGGGTTACGATGTTTACATAGTATCCCATAACTGTATTCTCTACTGCCTCGATGGCAGCTGTAATTACCAACTCCATATCCAAGACATATTCCTCATGCTCCAGTGATATTGACCAATTCTTATCCAACCCAATCACCTCTTTCCTTTATTTTAGTAGGTAGAACTCAGGAAAGAGGTGATAGGAATCACAATCAGCCACGAAAACTCAGCTCAAGTGACAAGGAAAATGGTATATTATTATGGTAGAAAAATATGAAAGTGGTTTTGAGATGAAAAATTCATTAAAAGATATCGGATTAATCTTGATGGGTGCCTTTCTATTTGCAGTCGGTGTGAATTATTTTACGATTCCCAATACCCTTTCTGAGGGCGGTATTTTGGGGATTACCATCATCACCCATTACCTGTTCCACTGGTCTCCAGGGGTTGTGAACTTTGTATTAAATGCTGGACTTTTAGCAATCGGGTATAAGTTTTTTGAAAAAAGAACGATGGTTTACACGATAATTTCGATCGCCGCCAGCTCTGGTTTTCTCTATTTAACAGAAGACATCGGCAAACAGTTAACAGAGGACACCTTTTTAGCGGCCATCTTTGCTGGGTTATTGGTGGGCGCTGGGCTGGGCTTGATTTTTCGAACGGGCGGTACGTCAGGCGGTTCCACTATCTTAGCCAGACTCACCAACCAATGGTTAGGGTGGAGCATTGGGAAAGGCATGCTTATATTTGATATTGTGGTCGTGCTTGGATCTGTATTTATCATTGGCGTTGAAAAAACCATGTATACCTTATTGGTTGTATTCATTGGGGCAAAGGCGATTGATTTCATCGTAGAAGGATTAGATGAAAAAGTAGCAGTCTTGATTATTTCTAATTCGCCCGAAATGGTATTGGAAAACATCACGAGTAAAATGTCTAGAGGAATTACCGTTCTTGAAGGGCGCGGCGGTTTTTCCGGCCAAAATAAAGATGTGCTTTACCTTGTCATCAATAAACAAGAAATCGTTCAGCTAAAAAGCGTCATCAACAGCATTGATAAAAATGCTTACGTGACTGTGCATAACGTGCATGAAATGATGGGGAAAGGATATAAGGCATCTTAAGAAATTATGAAACAAAGGAGCGTGAGACCAACATGAAACCAAAAATCTACATAACACGGAAGCTGCCAGAACTTGTTGTTGATAAGCTGAAAAATGCATTTGAAGTGAGAATGTGGGAAGAAGAAGTGGAACCGGTGCCTAGAGAAATTTTAGAAAAAGAAATACAGGAAGTAGAGGGTCTATACTGTTTGTTAACTGAATCCATTGACAGAAATCTTCTCACTCTTGCACCGAGGTTGAAAATTGTTAGTAATATGGCCGTTGGCTATAACAATATTGATGTAGCTGCTGCAACTGAAAAAGGAATAATGGTCACCAACACACCTGGAGTATTAACAGAAACAACCGCAGACTTAACCTTTGCACTATTAATGGCAAGTGCTAGAAGGATAGTTGAAGCCTCGGATTACCTACGGGCGGGAAGCTGGAAAACATGGTCGCCGATGCAATTAACTGGTCAGGATATTTATGGAGCCACCTTGGGAATCTTCGGGTTAGGCAGAATTGGTGAATCTTTAGCGAAAAGAGCACGAGGCTTTGACATGAATATTCTCTATCATAACCGCTCACGAAAGCCTAGAGCAGAGGAACAGCTTGGTATAAAGTACGTAGATAAAGAAGCCTTACTTCGAGAATCCGATTTCGTTTGTGTGTTGACCCCTTATACGCCAGAAACGGAAAATTATATTGGGACTGCAGAGCTATCACTCATGAAACGAAATGCAGTTTTGATTAATACCGCTCGCGGCGGGATTGTCAATGAAGAAGCACTTTATCATGCTTTAAAGAGTGGACAGATTTGGGGAGCCGGCTTGGATGTGTTTAAAGAAGAGCCGGTGAGAACAGATCATCCACTTCTGAGCCTTCCTAATGTTGTAGCTTTACCGCACATTGGAAGTGCTAGCCGAAACACCAGACTAAAAATGGCGTTACTCGCAGCAGAAAATTTAATTCAAGGATTATTGGGAGAAACACCGAAAAATTTGGTGAATTAACGAATGTTTATTAAATAGGCAGCACTCTGCTTCGACAAAAAATTTCCTGGAAAATAAGGGGGAGTTCGTTGTTTAAACCGATTTTCTAGGATTTAATCAACTGTTTGATTAGAAGCGAAAAGCAGGAAATAAGTCGAAAAAAGGTTAGGAAATGGCCTAACCTTTTATTTTACTAACTTGTTCGATACTATAAACGAAAGATTGAAATTTTCTTATATGGGCCTGTTTATGCTAAATGAATGAAATGTTATCATTATCAGTCCTAATTCCAGTTAACGATGCACGATTGGCGGATAGCGAAAAACTAAACAAGATAAAGGGGTTAGTTTAATGACGGAAATAGCAACGTTTGCTGGTGGTTGTTTTTGGTGTATGGTATCACCGTTTGATGAACAGCCTGGGATAAAGGAAGTGATATCCGGCTATACAGGCGGACATAAGGAAAATCCGACTTATGAGGAAGTTTGCTCGGATACAACGGGGCATTATGAAGCCGTTCAAATTACCTTTAATCCTGCTGTTTTTCCATACAAGAAATTGCTGGAGATATTTTGGCAGCAAATTGACCCGACGGATAATAGTGGACAATTTAATGATCGGGGATTATCGTATCGGGCAGCGATATTCTATCATACAGAAGAACAAAAGGCATTGGCAGAGGGTTCAAAGGCAGAGATTTCAGCGAGCGGTCGTTTTCAGAAGCCGATTGTGACGCAAATCCTGCCCGCTGGTACCTTTTACCCTGCGGAAGAAAAACACCAGAATTATTATAAGAAAATGCCTTTCCACTATAACCACTATCGAGAGGGTTCAGGACGGACACAATTTATTCGTGAAAACTGGAAAAAGCGTAAAAGTGATGAAGAGCTGCAAAAAGAATTGACACCCATTCAATTTGAAGTAACGAGAAAGAATGCGACGGAGCCTCCATTCAAAAATGAATATTGGAATCATATCGAAGATGGAATCTATGTAGATATCATCTCAGGCGAGCCGTTATTTAGTTCACTTGATAAATATGACGCCGGCTGTGGGTGGCCAAGTTTTACAAAGCCGCTGCGACGTCAGGAACTGGAGGAAAGGTTTGATACTTCTCACGGAATGAGGCGCATTGAGGTTCGAAGCAAAGCATCTGATTCCCATCTCGGACACGTGTTTGATGACGGTCCTGGTCCTGATCGCGCAAGGTATTGTATTAACTCCGCAGCACTTCGCTTTATACCGAAGGAGAGGCTTGAAGAAGAAGGATATGGACAGTTTATGAAGCTGTTTTAGCTAAGAAACTCCCAGGTACCCCTGGGAGTTTAATCATTCTGGAATTTTTCTTTTAAATCCAGGAGATAGGTTCGCCATTGCCCCGCAAGCTCCTCGACACCTACTATCTTATCTATCACTTCAACAGACGGAGATGGGTCATGGAAATAGAGATGATGGATGGAGGAGACAGTAATTTGCTCAGGATGTGAAGTCAGCTTTTTTATTTGAGAATCACCTGTGATTTTTCCTTCCTCCAGCACTCTGAAAAAGTATCCTGTATACCCTGTTTCAATAATTCTTTTTAAAAGAAGGTGGTTGTTATTGCGTTTATTGATGGTAGAGCAGGGATAACGACCTTGAGACACTTGCAGCACAGCCTCCCCAATCTGAAAGACATCACCAATACAAACCTCGTCTTCCTTCATGCCTAAGACAGTCAGATTTTCTCCAAAAGCAGAAGGGGTTAATTTGCGGTCAAAAACACTTTCCCAATGAGCATAATGCTCGAAGGGATAAACACAGACGACACGGTCTGAACCGCCATGGTATTCTGGGTTCGCCACTTGATCGCCATTTATCTGATCAAAGCCCACCAAAAGCTCATCACTTTGTTCTTTCCAAATTCCAGACACAAAGTTTTCATCCTTATAGACAC
Source organism: Neobacillus niacini (assembly GCF_023715415.1). Taxonomy (GTDB): domain Bacteria; phylum Bacillota; class Bacilli; order Bacillales; family Cytobacillaceae; genus Neobacillus; species Neobacillus niacini_C. Next base: position 339,578 of record NZ_JAMBOB010000004.1, on the reverse strand, counting down.
GATTTTTAGGCAAACCCTTGCTTCTATAAATTATCTCTCTAGTTTGCAATGTTCTTTTCGCCTCCTTGGTATTTATTTTACTACATGATATAAACGTAAAAATAGAAGAAACCCTCTGAATTTGAGAATTTCTTCTATTTAAGAGAGGCTAAATACTCGCTGTGTTATGGTTGGCAAGATAATTTCAATGGTGGTTCCTTTATTTAGTTCACTTGAAATTGTTAATTCCCCATGATGGCTTTCGATAATCTTATAACATGTCATCAGGCCGAGGCCCGTACCTTTTTCCTTTGTTGTATAAAAAGGTTCACCGAGTGTTGGAATCCGTTCTTTTGGTATGCCGATTCCCTGATCAATGATCTGGATAGAAATTTTTCCTTCTTCCTTTACCTTTACCTTCACATCAATGTTTCCGCCGCTAGGCATGGCTTCTATCGCATTTTTTAGAAGATTTAATAAAACCTGCTTTAATTGGTTTTCCTCACAGCTGATCTTCGGCAAATCGCATTCAAACTCCACGAAAATTTGTACATTGTTTAGAATAGATTGTGTATTAATTAGGGTTACAACATCTTTTGTTAGTTCCTTGACATCCTTTTCCGCAAAAACAGCAGCCGTTGGTTTTGCGAGCACAAGGAATTCGCCCACGATGTCATTGATTCGATCAAGCTCTGATAACACAATATCATAGTATTCGACTCGATGCTGCTCGGTTTTAAATAACTGAACGAACCCTTTAATTGAAGTAAGCGGGTTGCGGATTTCATGGGCGATACCAGCCGCCATTTGACCGAGAAGGGCCAATTTTTCAGATTTCTGCAGGAGTTGCTCCGTTTGTTCTTTTCTTTCCGTGATATCTCTCCCAATTGATAGAATGGCTTCTTTTCCTTCAAACGTTATGTGCATGGAGGAACCTTCAAAGACAAATACAGAACCGTCTAATCTGATAAATTTGTATTCTATATTGTTTAAAGGATGGGTTTCCTTTTTTACCTGTTTCATCCGTTCGTTCAGGCGTTCTGTATATTCTGGAAAAAGATAATTTTTAATAGAGGTTCCAATAATCTCTTCCTTGCCCTTTGCACCAATCATCGTCACGGCTTCCTTATTGACATAGATTACCTTATTATCTTGGTGAATGATAACGGCTCTTGGCAAAGAATCTATCAATTGTTTATAGCTTCCTTCACTAGCCCGAGCTTTTTTTCCAAGGAAACGCACCCGGTCATACTGCCACCCAACCAGCCAGGCAATCAGTGTAAAAATAAGAAAGTCTATTGTAAAGAAATGATCATGATTCAAAATATTTTGAAAGATAGAAAAAAGTACAGAAATTAACACTAACGTTATTTGACCTGATTTATTCATACTGTTTCCTCTAATGATCTGATTTTGCTATTATCATATCACGAATTGGTAGAAGGATAATAGGAAAATATTACTATAGGTTATTTACAAGTCTGTAATAGAAAAAAGCCTAGCTGATGCTGGCTTTTGGTTTTCAATGTGACAAAATTTACTAGTGCTCGAGCATTACGCTTGTGCCATTTTTTGATGTAAGTTTAAGATGGATTGTCCATAGGTAGTACCAGGTACAGCCCATTTTCCGTTTAAAGCGGTCCATGTTGTGGCAGACCCTCGACTTACAAGATGAAAGCGGGGGTCCACTAACGGGTATCGGTTTGGTAAAGGTGCGTTTGTTGCATACGCATATAAATGCTGGAGTTGTGCAAGGACTCCATCTTGAGGTGTCTGAAAGGAGGCGCCTCGAACACCGCCGCCGACAGCTCCGATTCCTGCGAAGTTATTCTGCCCATTCCTTACATCCCCTGTAAACCGAAAATAGTCTGTTTCAAGCATGGCTTGTGCAAAAGCAACATCCCCTCTAATTCCATAATACTCACCAAAAACTTTATAAAAACTTCCGAGCAGCGGCGCATTGGGATTTATTTTTCGCACATATTGATTCATTTGTTCTGCGGTGAGCAAGGTTGGACCTAGAATAGAGGAGGGGATTTGTGGATTTGCTGAAGGGCTGGAACTTGATGGTGGTGCTTGCGGACTAGGTGTTGATCTGACATCAGTAATTGGGCTTGCGCTTTGATTTTCGGTTGCAATGAAGGCATTAATTCCAGTCAATTTATTAATTTCAGTTGCAGTATTTTCAGCATTGGTCCTGCTGGAATAGGCACCTGCCTGTACACGGTACCAGGTTTCTCCAGAGATTGTAGTTGGTACAATATAGGATCGAATGCCTTTTGAACGCAGGAAGGCTACACGCTTTTGTGCATTTTCTCTTGATTTAAAAGATCCGGCAAATACTTTATACATTTCATCTCCTCCATTATTCGTTTCCCCTATAGTATGAGAAGACAAGGGGGATGTCGTCGGACACCAGCCTGTAAAAAGAAAAACCCCCGGATGGAGGTTCCCTTTAAGCCCCGCTCTTAACGGTCCCTTTTATATGAAACTTTTTTTGCTGCTGCATTAAGAAGAAGAAAACACCGAGGAGAACGAGCATTCCACCGGCAATTTGCCAGCTGGCAAGGTGTTCACCCAGCATCAAGACGGCTAATATCGTTGCACCCACGGGCTCCCCTAATATACTCATTGATATGGTGGTAGCATTAACATAGTTTAAGAGCCAGTTATTGATGATATGGCTGATGGTCGGAACAGTAGCAAGTAAAAGGAATATTCCCCATTCCTTAGCTGGATAACCTCCAAAATCAACACTAGTGCTTATGTTATAGATTGATAGAATGATTGTCGCAATAAAAAACACACAAAAGCTATAAATCCAGTGGGAAACTTTTTTCACAATGCTTTGGCCAATCATTAAGTAGCCAACTACAGCTATGACGCTTAAAAAGGAAAGGATATCCCCGAGAATGGCGTCCTGACTTAAGGCAAAGTCACCCCAGCCAATCATCATCGCCCCAATAATCGCAATTCCCATGGTCATCAGTGCGGATGGTGTGGTGCGCTCCTTAAATAGGAAGTAACCGCCGACCAAGGAGACAATTGGCTGAAGCGCAAGGATTATGGTTGAGCTTGCAACGGTCGTTAATTTTAACGAACCGAACCAAAGAACAAAATGTAATGCTAAAAAGAGACCTGAAAAAAATAAAAAGCCCCAATCTTTGCTTGTTATTTTTTTAAATTCCTCGCGGTTTTTCCAAACAATCGGAAGCATTAATATACTTGCAAACATCATCCGGTACATACTTAAAATTGATGCAGGTGCATCGGACCATTTTACAAAGATTGCGGAAAATGATATCGCAATAATCGAAATGGTAAGCGGTAAGACAATCGAGCGGGAATTATCTTGCTGGTTCATTTCTGTCCTCTTTTCTACCATATATGGGTGTTGCTTTTTTGAGTGAAATAAATCTAAATAATCTTACCATAAATGTGGTTTTCTAGGCACTAGCAAAACTCTCCAGAACCATACAAAAAACGTCAAGCCCTTTTTTTAGAATAAGGGTTGACGCTCTTTGCCTGTGTTTAGTTATTAGAATATTGCTCCTGGGCCTGTGTTTCTTTTAATTTCAATGAGCTCATAAACCGTTCCATGCGCTTAACTGCCTCTTGAAGCTGTTCCAAAGAAGTGGCATAGGAGCACCTTACATAACCTTCGCCACTCTCGCCAAAGGCACTTCCCGGCACGACGGCTACTTTTTCAGCTAGTAAAAGCTCTTCTGCAAATTGTTCAGAGGTCATGCCCGTACTTTTAATCGAAGGAAAGACATAGAAAGCACCGCCTGGAGTGTGACAGTCCAACCCAATCTTGTTTAACGATTGGACAATGTAATTCCGTCTTCTGCGATAACTTCTTCTCATACTTTCCACTTCGTGATACGTATTTCGTAACGCCTCGATGGCACCATGCTGCAGCATATGTGGTGCGCACATGGTTGTATATTGTAAAATCTTCACCATTTGTTCTGTAAAGGATGCTGGGGCAGCTAAGAAACCTAACCGCCAGCCTGTCATCGCAAATCCTTTGGAGAAGCCGTTGATTAATATAGTTCGTTCGTACATACCTTCTATGGAAGCGAAGCTCGTATATTCTTCATCATAGGTTAATTCTGCATAGATTTCATCGGAAACGACTAGCAGGTCATGTTTTTCAATTACAGCTGCTAGGTTTGTTAGTTCCTCTTTGTTTAAATAGGTTCCGGTCGGATTGTTAGGTGAACACAACAAAATGGCTTTTGTGCGACTGGTAATCGCATTTTCGATTTGTTCCGGTGTCAGCTTAAAACCATTACTGTGATGTGTTGAAACAGGAATCGGCTTTCCACCTGCCAAGGTGACTAATGGTGCGTAAGAAACGAATGCAGGTTCAATAATTAGAACCTCGTCTCCCGGGTTTAAAATCGCACGGAAGGTTAGGTCAATCGCTTGGCTGGCACCAACGGTCACAATAACTTGGTCGATTGGATTATACTGAACACCAAAACGCCTATATAAGTAGGATGAGATTTCCTGTCGTAGTTCTAGTAAACCAGGATTGGCGGTATAGGAAGTATAGCCTTCTTCTAGAGAAAGAATCGCTGCTTCCCGAATGCTCCACGGGGTGATAAAGTCCGGCTCACCGACACCCAAGGATACGACTCCCTTAATGGAAGCTGCCAGGTCAAAAAACTTTCGAATTCCAGATGGTTTGAGTTCTTTCACCATCTCCGATAAATAGTGTTGATGTTCTTTCATCATGGTGAAACCACCATCCGGTGGTCTTTGTCATTGCTTTCACCGAAGATGACGCCGTCATGCTTGTATTTTTTTAACATGAAATGCGTGGTGGTAGAAATAACATTATCGATTGTAGAAAGCTTTTCCGAAACAAAGCTAGCAATCTCACTCATTGTTTTTCCTTCAATGGTTATCGATAAATCAAAGGCCCCGGACATAAGATAGAGAGATGTCACCTCAGGAAAGCGATAAATTCTTTCCGCTACCTCATCGAAACCAACCCCGCGCTTTGGTGTCACCTTTACCTCAATCATCGCAACGATATTTTCCTTGCCAGCCACCTTGCTCCAGTCAATCAAAGCCGGATAACTCACAATAATCTTCTCATCCTCTAATTTCTTAATAACCGCGGTAACATCCTCCGCGCTCGAATTCACCATCAACGCAATATCTTCCACTGGAATTCGATGATTCTCCTCAAGAATCGATAGAACCTCCAACTCCACACCAGACAACCTCATACCAAATCCTCCTCAAAACGTTCAAATTTAATATTACTATAATACAGCATAGTTAGAATAAATAAAATATTTTCTGTTTAGCAGTTACAGTTACGGTGCCTGTCACCACTCGTGGACACTGTCCACCTGAGGCGGACATTTGGGGCGTACACTTGATTTGGAAGGGTTACGTCTTCCCGTACAATTTCAAATCAATCTACTTGCTCCCTTTGTACGTTGTTAATTTTCCACTCCACGATGACCACCTCATTCGATTATTTTTTTGCTTAAGTATAGAGGCAATACAAGAGAAAATGGGAAGGAAGTTTGTTTAATACTTTTAATATTTCTCTGATACCGAATTTGTTTGACTGATAGTGAAGAGAATAGCTAACCCTAACGTAATCAAAATGCCAATTAAATCAAAGCCGACGTCAAAAACTCTGCCACCTCGGTGAAAGTATAATTGGAGGAATTCTGTTAGAGCGGCAAAGGTGGAAGCCGCTAGTAGGATAAGGAATTTAGATTTATATTTCATTAATAGTAGAATGGTAAGAAAATGAAATGCGAAAATATGACCCGATTTTTGTAGCAATAAGCCCCTGCTAACATCAGAGGGGAATGGTAAAAAGAACTCTAAATAAGGTGGATTTACATCCCATTGAAACCGCACAGCTCCAAAATGAATCAAATCGTGAAGACTTGACGTACAAGTAAACAGCAAAATCAAACCGCACCAAACCAAAATAAACATACTCCTCATCACCCAACCTCCCATCTAACAAGGTTGACCGTTACCAGGAGTTTCATACATATGAATAAAATGGCCAAAATGAATGCATAAATGGTGGGGTTTTGCATAAATGGTGACAGGCACCGCCAGTGGATAATAATATTAAAAGAGGGAGGGATGGATGAATGAAGGTTATTGCGTTAGAAAAGGCGAGGGTTCATGATTTTGCGGCGTATTGTAGAAAGCATCGCGATGAGGTTGATGATTCCTATTTGTATGATTTTGAATTACGGGATTTTCAGGTAGATGATGAGAATCCAACTTATATTCTCATCAATCAGCAGGATGATATTGTAGGAGCAGCTTCTTTGGTGATGGATGATTATCATAAACGAGGAAAAAGAGCACGTTTTCGAATCTTTCATTCTGAAGTGGAGGATATTCAATGTTATCAGCAGCTGCTACAGGCAGTTTTAGAACATACGACAGACCTAAATAAGGTTTTTCTGTTTATTCCAGTTTTTAATAAAGTATTGATAGAAATGACTGAGGGTTTGAAATTTACTATAGAAAGGTATGCCTTTCTCCTTGTTAGGGAGGACCTAGCTCTACCTGAAGTCAAGCTACCAGAAGGATATGAGCTTAGATCTTTTCAAAGAGGACAGGATGAAGAAAATTGGTCAACGGTAAGAAATACAGCATTTGCTACACTTAGAGGTAGTGAAACACCGATCATAACGGAAGGTGTGACAAAGCTCCTTCAAGATGAGGATTACCTTGAGGGTGGCATGATGCTTCTTTTCCATCAGGGGAAACCTGTAGGAGTGATTAGAGGTGCTGATGATGAATATGAAAATTCGCCTATCATGAATATAGGACCGGTTGCAGTTACACCTGAGTACCAAGGACGAGGCTTAGGAAGAATCCTTCTTAGGGCAGTCTTACATTTTGCTAAAGAAAAAGGTTATAGACGAACAATCCTTAGTGTGAACGGAGAGAACGACCGGGCACAGTCTCTCTATATACAGGAAGGCTTTAAACAGGTAGAGGCAGTTGTCTGTTATCACTATTTTTTATAAATTTTACTGTGTAAAAAAGGTGTTTTTTCTAATGAACTAGTTAGAGAAATGCCTTTTTTTTGTGACAAAATATCATTTATCTGGTGATAACAGATTATTCCTACTTAGATTTATTTATTTAATTACGTTCCATATACGCTAAAGTTCCATATGCTTTATTAATAAGGGGTGAAATGTAATGAAAAAAGACCAATTTGACGCAGAAACACTAAAGCACATTAGGAGCCGGTTGGATACTGTTTATGCCATTGCCAAGAAAAATTACAATGACAACCCTGAATTGATGGACACAATCGAGAGTTTAGCTCAAATAGCCATTATGTTTACGAATATTAAACTACAAGAGGTTAATGATCTGGACGAAACCGCTAGCCCGCAAGGATACATCATTTCAAAACTGTCACATTCCTACTCAAGAATGACAGAGTACGAAAAACAAAAAATAAAAGACTTTCCAAAATGGAAACTGTAATAAGCCTGTTAATGCAGGCGCAGCCAAAGAGAAGTGCAAATGCGCTTCTCTCTATTTTTGTCCACCCCAGGAGGACATTTGTACATTAGTGGTGACAGGCACCGACAATGGCCCAGACAAATAATGTTTATTTTACTAAGGTTGGAAAATAATGATAGGTATGGATGATTTTTTTCGTGGTGGAAGGGGCGGGGCGTTTGGATGTGGATTAGTGATTTTTCGATAAGGCGGCCGATTTTTACTCTTGTTACGATGTTTTTTGTTTTGATTTTGGGAGGTGTTTCCCTTTTTAAGATACCGATGAAGTTGATTCCGGAGATGAATCCCCCGGTAGGAGTGGTCGTTACGACATATCCTGGTGCTAGTCCGGAAGAGGTGGTTGAGAAGGTAACCAAACCTTTAGAAGAGAATCTAGCCACCCTGCCTGGGATTAAAACCATGACCTCTACCTCTCAGGAAGGTGCAAATTTTATATTAATGCAATTTTCTTGGGCGACGGATATTGATGAAATTCAAAATGAAGTTCTTCAGCGCCTTGATATGGCTCTGCTTCCAGAGGGTGTTGGCAAGCCGCGTTTCCTTAAGTTTGACCCTGCCATGTTTCCAATTATCCAGCTTTCACTTAGTTCCGAAGAGGATGAAACCTCTTTAAGGGAGCTTGCGAAACAATTGAAGCTCGAACTAACCAAGGTTGTCGGAGTGGCAAGTGTTAACCTTTCAGGCACTTCCACCCAAGAGGTAAGAGTGGAACTGGATCAAGAAAAGCTGAGAAGTTTTCAACTCAGTCAATCGGATATTGTTGACCTCATCAAAGCCAATCATATCTCGATGCCGGGTGACACGATTTTAACAGAAGGGAAGGAGCTTACAACCAGAATCATCAGCTCTATTCATTCTCTTGAAACGCTAAAGGGGCTTACCGTAAGCGTCAATCCATTAACGGGTGAAAAAATAAAGCTTCAGGACATCAGCACAGTTGAATTCACGAAGCTGGATGACCATACGATTACGAGAATGAATCAAAAGCCATCCGTACTGCTCAGTGTGCTGCAACAATCCGATTCCAATACCGCCGCAGTTTCGAAGGAGTTTCTTAAACAACTGGACAAGCTCTTGAAAAAAGAAAAGTACAAAGGGATTGAATCTGAAATACTTTTTGACCAAGGGGAATTTATCCAGATGGCCATCGGAAACATTTCTACTTCACTGCTACTTGGCGGGGCATTGGCGATGGCGGTGTTATTCTTATTTTTAAAAAATATCAATAGTCCGCTAATTATTGGGATTGCGATTCCATATTCGGTTATTGTTACGTTTGTTCTCATGTATTTTGCGGATTTCACCTTAAACATAATGACTCTAGGCGGGCTTGCCCTCGGAATTGGAATGCTCGTCGATAATTCGATTGTCGTTATTGAAAATATTTACCGTCATCTTTCGATGGGAAAAGAACCGAAAGAGGCAGCGAAGGAAGGTACGAAAGAAGTTGGGACAGCCATCACGGCTTCAACCTTAACCACTGTTTCTGTTTTTTTACCGGTGGTGTTTATTACCGGATTGATTGGAGAAATGTTTACTGAATTCGCATTAACGATTTCCTTTAGTTTATTCGCATCACTAGTGGTAGCTTTGACCGTGGTGCCGATGCTTGCGAGCAAGCTATTGAAGGCTCCAAAAAGGAGTTATCTAAACAGGAGGCATAAAAACAGCTGGATAAAAAGAATTGATAAAGGTGTCCGCTGGTCACTTCAGCACCGCAGCGCCGTAATCATCATCACCATCGTATGTCTTGGTATAAGCGTTTTTGGTTTGACGACAGTAGGGACACAATTTTTGCCGAGCACCGATGAGGGATTCTTTAGTATTCGGATAAAGCTGGAAAATGGAGCTGCATTAACAGAAACCGAAAAGGTCGTTGCTGCGCTTGAGGACCAATTGAAAAAGGAAAGAGAGGTCGACACCTTCGTAGGTTTAATTGGCACCACGCAGGAAGGAACCTTTAGGGGAACAACAAATGCCAATGAGGGTGAACTATATATTAAAATGGAGGAATTGGAGAAGCGGAAAGTGACAACCTTTAAATTTGTCGATGATATAAAGGATAGGTTAATGAAGGCAGCTGTGGAAGCCAATCAAACTGCGGAGCTATCCTTTATTATGCAGTCCTCTACAGGATCTAGTCCGCATACACTCACTTTTAGTGTCAGAGATACGAATCCAGAACGATTAACTCAGTCTGTAGATACGATTTATAATGAGTTGAAAAACGTAGAAGAAGTCAATGAATTAACAACGGATTTGATGGAAAGAGTGGATGAAGTTCAGATTAGTGTTGACCGAGAAGCAGCATTGAGGCATGGCTTAGTCCCTGCTCAGATTGCGATGATTGTGAATGATGTGACCCGTGGTTCAAGGGCCACACAGATGGTTTCCGAAACTGGTGAAATTCACAGTATCTTTGTTCAGTATGACCGTAAGATTACGCGTAATCTGGAACACCTCAAAGGTCTCCTTGTGAAAAAGCCAAATGGAGAGTACGTGACGTTGGGTGACGTATCAAAAATTGAAGTGAAAAGTGGACCTGTTGATATCCAGAGAATCAACCAACAGGGTGCGGTGCAATTTACTTTGAAATACAAAACAACCACTAATTTAGGTGCGATAGCAAAGAAGGTCGAGGAGGAGATTGACACCCTGAACCTTCCGGGGGAGTCAGAGATTGTTTTTAGTGGAGAGAAAGAATTGCTTGATTCATCCATCGATGAGGTGATTCTCGCGCTTATTCTTGCGGTTGTGTTCATTTATCTCGTAATGGCGGCACAATTTGAATCTCTAAAATATCCATTTGTGATCATGTTTAGCGTGCCATTAATGGTGATAGGAGTGGCACTAGCCTTGACTAGCACGATGAGTCCTATAAGTCTAACTGTTATCATTGGCGTCATTGTGCTTGCCGGCATTGTCGTCAACAATGCCATCGTCATCGTCGACTTTATCAATCAGAAAAAGGAGAGTGGATTAGCCTCTTATGACGCCATTGTAGAATCCGTAAAAGACCGGGCAAGGCCAATCTTTATGACATCCCTCACTACCATCCTGGGACTCATCCCACTCGCCCTCGGAATCGGCGAAGGAACCGAAATCAACCAGCCCATGGGCATAACCGTCATAGGAGGAATGGTCAGCAGCACACTATTAACCCTATTCGTCATCCCAGTCATGTATAGCATCATAGACCGTGGGAAATAAGTGGGGGATGTTTGGGAAATGGTGCCTGTCACCTTGGTGACAGGCACCATTCGTGGACACTTTCCACCTCAGGCGGACACTCCCTTTTATTAAAGAAGAAATTCAAATAGAAAGGCTCAGATTCGTCGACTCTGAGCCATTTTTCGAGCTTTCTTTATCCTCCTCGACTTCATTCGGCTGTTATAGGGGAAATTGTCTAACGATTATCGCTCACTATGGAAGGAAAACATCCCCTCAAAAAGGAATGTGTAAGAGTTCGTTATTAGGAACAGAGAGGTGATAGTCCAGTGGTTTTCCTTTTTCATTATTTATCGCTCTTAAATATTTTTGATGCCTTCATTACATTCTTTGGATTGAAAAATTCATTTATACAAGAAATGAACCCATTGATGAGCAGAATATATGAAGCCGAACCGGCCTTATTTTTGATTACCAAACTGACATTTTCGCTGTGCCTTTACTTGTTCATTCTTTTTAAAAAAGTACCATCCACCTCCTTTACAAAGGGACTCACTATCTTTGCCTCTAGCTTCTATACCTTGATATTTTTCCTGCATTGCTACTGGCTCCTCACCCTCATCTAAAGGTGCCTTTCCTATCTAAATGGCAGGCACCTTTAACTTTGGGAATTTCTAACGCTGAGTCTTCATCACATCCTTCAATTTTTCGCGCGCTCCTTTACGCCATAGTTTAACAGCACTAATCGATACCTTTTCCTTTTTGGCAATTTCTTTGATACTTAAATCCTTAACAACGGTTAGCAGTAGCCATTTTCTTTGATTGGTTGTCAGGCCTTGGTCTTGGTAATAGGATAATAGGTTGTTTTCTTCAAGTGCACCGTCTGTATAACCTGCTGCAGTATTTTCCCAGAATTCCTCCTCTGGTAAAATTGTCCTTTCTGCTTCCACGGTTGCTTTCGTCAATTCCATTAATAGGTAGCCCCTTATATAGTGATAGGCATAGGTGGAGAAGTTCCCCTTTCTTGGGTCAAACCGCTTACTTGCCACCCATAGGGCAATAAGACTATGCTGATGAAACTCCTCTTTATTTTTATAAATGTGAAGAGTGTGGATGATTTGTTGAATCATTGGCTCATATTTACTGGCTAACTGTTCGAAGCTTTCCAAGGATAGTCCCTTTTCCGAAAGCGCGCTTTTCTTTTTATTCCCGGGTACCTTTACCTTATAGGGAACCGGAGGACGCAGCGAACAGCCTTAAATCACTAACTTCAAGAAAATTGTCAGAACAATCACGTTTTATGCGATTAGTTTAAATTAGCAGGGTTATTTCGCTTTTTTCGCATATTATCAGTTAATTTAAGGCTTTTGCTTTTTGGCTATATGTAATTGGGATAATTTTGTATAATTATTAGAAATTAGGATTTTGTAAAAGAGAGATTAATAGATATGTAAATTTAGTTAAGGGAGAGTGCTGCATGAAAAAGGTAGCTGTGGCGGGTTCTATCATTGGGATAATAGCCTGTGTGATGGGAGTCTATTTTTATTTAAGTGATGGCAGTGGACTGAAAATCAACTTGAAGAAAAATGATCCCGTTGCAACGAAAGAGGCACAAACAAAAATCGAAAAAAGCTTTGAAGCACCGGTATCAAGTAAAGTAATGGCAGAATATGAAACCATGAGTGAAGAGGAACTAATCCAAGAGGTTCACAACATGACACATCAAAAGGTGAAAGCAGACAAAAAATGGGGCTCCTCTGAAATCACCGCCGATAAAGTCCAAAAAATATATGAAGTGACACAAAACAAAGACTTCAAAAAAAGCAGTAACAAAAATATGCTCCTAGACACCCTAGAACCCTGGACAAGACAAGACTTCAGCAACGCCATAAGCGCTCATAACCGTATTTGGTCCTACCAAAAAGGAAACATCGGCAAAGCCACCCGACTCCTCACCCCACAAGAAGAACTAGAGTATATACTGGATGAGTTTAGATGATAGAGGTGCCAATAGTGGTGCCTGTCACCGCTCGTGGACACTGTCCACCTCAGACGGACAGTAGTGGCGTGGCGGATATACTACTCAAATGTTTGTAAGCGGAGTAACTTGGTTAATAATTGGATGTAGCTGGACATAGTCTTTAGTAAGGGGGAGTCTGTACTAAAGGAGAGACATATGTCTAGAAAATCTATGCCATTTACGGGTCTTGTCATAGGAATGGTGCTGCTAGTCTTTATCGTGACTGTTTTTATGTTAATTAAGGGCGCTTGGTTATCACCGGATAAAGTAGCAGTTACTGTGGTGGAGGAGTTTTATCAGTATGAGCAGGAGGGGGAATTTGCCTCATCTTGGGAGCTTTTTCATTCAACCATGAAGAAAAAATTCAGCAGCAAAGGATCTTACATCCAGGACCGGGCACATGTATTTATGAACCACTTTGGAGTTGAAACATTCGATTATACAGTAAGTGAACCTGAAAAAATCGACCAATGGAAAATGTCCAAAACGGAACATGCCATGAAAAACGTATACAAAATCCTCGTCACCCAAACCTACAAAGGAAAATACGGAAACTTTAACCTCGAACAGGAAGTCTTCGTCGTTAAAGAAAAAGATGTTTGGAAAATCGTTTGGGATTATAACCAGTAATGGTGACCTCTTTAATGGTGACAGGCACCGCCCGTGGACAAATTGACAATTTTGTCCACGCGGGGTGGACAGTTAGCCTGCAATAAGGATGGATGTTGACGAGAGGTTCCGGTTTGATTATAATTATCTCGAATTCGAGATAAAAAAGAATAACAAGTGAAGTTCACATAGGAGGTCATTAAATGAAGCTGTTAGGTTTACATCATGTTTCGATCTTAACGGGTAAGGCGGAGAGGAACTTTCAATTTTATACAAAGATTTTAGGTTTGCGTTTGGTCAAGAAAACAGTGAATCAGGATAATACAGAGTCTTATCATTTATTTTATGGTGATGCGAAAGGAAGTCCTGGTACCGAAATTACCTTCTTTGATATACCTGGTCTTGGGCACACTTATCCAGGTGTAGGGAGCATTTCATCGACGTCACTTCGAGTCAAGGATACCAATGCACTTCGTTATTGGGAGGAACGTTTTAAAAGGTTTGGGATTCAACATGGGCAGATTGAGAAACGAAACCATCGTGATTCCTTGGCATTTCAGGACTTTGAGGGGACGAAGTTAATTCTGGTAGCGGATAACGGTGAAGCAGGAGTTCGTCCAGGGATACCTTGGGATAAAAGTGATGTCCCCGCAGACAATGCAATAATCGGTTTGGGTCCAGTTACATTAACGGTTGCGGTTCCTGACAAAACCGTTAAAGTTTTAACCGAAGTTATGGGCTTTCAACAGGCAGGCACCTATCCATCTCTTGCAGGTGATTTTCCTGATATCCAAGTTTTTGAAACAGGCGAGGGAGGTTCTGGTGCAGAAGTACACATCGAATCAAGACCAGATTTACCAAGGGAGCGAGCTGGCCGGGGAAGTGTTCATCATGTCGCCTTCCGGGTTCCGAATGAGGAAGAATATGAATATTGGGTAAAGAGGATAGCGGCATCTGGACTAATAAATTCAGGTAAAGTTGAACGGTATTACTTCAAAGCCCTATATTTCCGCGAGCCTAACCATATCCTATTTGAATTATCAACCGACACCCCGGGTTTTGATGTGGATGAACCGATTGAAACATTAGGAGAAAGGCTGGCACTTCCTCCATTTTTAGAACCGCGCCGGGCAGATATTGAAGCAAAATTACGACCTTTAGATTTAGATCGTATGTAATCCATGGAGACAAGGACCAATTTGGAACTTGTCTTTTCTCTTGGCACAATCTTCCTTCTATATTACTCTATAAGAAAATACACTTTTTTTAAAATTTTTAAAAATTTCCCCAACACTTTTCACTCCTCAAACGTTATCTTACTGAAAGCAGCAAAAACAACTGAAATTCTCAAGCGACATCCTAAAGATTTTTATTTTTAAAATAAAATAAGTAAAAGTGAGTGATCGATGTGAATGTGGGAGTGAGTGATTTATATGAAAAGTTAAAGGATGACTTGTTACGCTTCGCAAAATCCATTGCCAGACATGAACAGGAGGCCAATGATCTAATTCAGGATGCAATGGTCAAGTCGCTTAACGAACCACAGCTGCTCAGTTTACCGGAATATAAGCAGCGTGCATGGTTTTTCCGGGTCATGAAGAACAGGTTAATTGACGACCGGAGAAAAGAACATCGCTTGACACAGTGGGAAGATGACTTTGATTTTCCGATACAACAGGCGGGTGTCAGCAACCTTGAAATAACCGAGTTACTTAGACATTTGCCACAGGATTTAAGTGATTTAATTTTTAAAAGATATTGGTTAGGGCTTTCAAGTCAGGAAATTGGCGGTCAGTCAGGGCTCCCCGCCTCAACGGTGCGATATAAACTTCATCTTGCGATTAAACGATTAAGAACCATATTGGAGGAGGAAAAATAATGAGTCAACGAATTGGAAATGTCGGATTATTAAATTTGGTGAATGCAACAGAAGAGAGTATTAAAGGTGTAGAACGGATTGAAAACGTCGGGTTAGTTCTCTATGGAAAAGACAATGCACATCTATTAACAAAGTTAAATATTGGCAATATCGGGTCGAGTTTAGAGGTTCCAGCTGGATACCGCCTTTTTAATGGAGTTTTTCATCTGGATCAAAATTATCTGTCTTCCATTGTCGAGCCAGTTCTTCTTTTAGTAAATGGTATTGTCATTATTGATCAGAATGTTCGGCCGGACCAGATCCACGCTGGGCAATTAAACTTAATGGTAAACGGAAAAGTGTATAGTCCTTCCCATTTATCTGGTGTGGCCGGCAGGATGTTAACAAAAAGTAACGGCTCAGTTGAAACCTATCATAGTGCACCTCCAAGGTTCGAAAATGGTAAATTTTCAATGACAAATTCCTTCCTGCAATCAATAGAGGAGTCCTTATTTCTAGTTGTAAATGGATTGCTTACTTTTGCACAGGATCTTAATCTTGATTTATTCAATGAGAAAATTAATAAGCTAGAAGTGAATGGGAAAATCGAAGTCTTTGAACATCAAGAATCCCTTTTATATAAAAAAGCAGCAACTTTAACATCCTGTAAAGTGGAAGTAATTCCTGCAGGGTATGAGGTTTTA
The DNA here is from genome assembly GCF_023715415.1 of Neobacillus niacini. Lineage (GTDB taxonomy): Bacteria > Bacillota > Bacilli > Bacillales > Cytobacillaceae > Neobacillus > Neobacillus niacini_C. The sequence continues at coordinate 323,695 of NZ_JAMBOB010000004.1, read as the reverse complement.
GGCAAACCACTGCGCCTAAATGCCCGTTCGATTCGCAGATTCCAACAGAAAAAATGGTACACAAATAAACCGGTTATTATGGAGAGCGATGTTCCAAGGGATATGCTAACGAAAGCCATTGAAAAAATTCATTCAACATCCGTCATCATTTGTCACGAGTCAGTTGAGGACCTCGTTTATGAAAGATTGAGTTTGATGGAAACGGAAGTGTTACCCTATGAAAATAACTTTATCTTAATTGAGGGAGAAGAGGAATGGTCAAACGACCAATTCCAGGCCTTAGACCAGCCAGCAAATTTCATTGTCAACGGCCAACTCCTCCTCGATAGGGATGTAAGTGAAGAGGTGCTGCGCTCCAAAGTATCTACATTGGATATCTTAGGTGAAGTCGTTATACGCGAGAAGAAACTAAAAGGTGTCCTTCAAACGATCATTCGACTAAAAACAGGCACTATAGAAGTGGAGAGAGGTAGAGAAGAAACAGGAGCCACACTTCAAAATATCGGCGAGCTCTCACTATAATAAAGAAGGCACCGCCCTTTGGGCGGTGCCTGTCACCATTTATGCATCACTGTATAATTTTTCTACACTTACTCTTCCAGAGAAGAAGGTTGCCCCGCCGCCCATGTCGGCGATTCGGTCTGGTGTTAGGGTGTTAACGAGTTGTTTGGTTCCTTTTAAATCTGCCCAGAGTCCTTGGGTGGCAACTACTCCTGGAAGGACGTTTTCTCCTACACTCACTTTTAACAGACATTCCCCGCGCTGGTTCCAGACACGGACCTGGTCACCATCCTCTATACCGGAAGTCTCAGCATCACGAAGATTCATATGCAATCGAGGTTCTTTTTCAAGACTGATATGCTTTGGATTATTTGAAAAGGTAGAGTTTAAGAAATTATGATTGGGTGCTGGGATAAAGTGATAAGGATGATCCCCGTCCACTGCGATTGGGATGTAAGTTGGCAGCGGCGGATAGCCATTCGCTTTCATCCGCTTTGAGTACAGCTCAATCTTCCCGCTTGGTGTCCGCAATTTACCCGGAAACAATGGTTTAACCTTTGCTTTTATATATTGCTTTTCTACCAAAGTTTCATAATCTAGTCCATCCAGATAGGGATTAGCCTTGAACTCTAGTGCTTCCGCTATCATTTCTTCTTCTGATTCCTTAAAGGCTGCTTCTTCAAATCCCATCCCATTCGCCAGAAGACGGAAAACTTCGACATTGGATTTGGACTCTTCATAGGCCTCGATGACAGGCTGCTGAATCTGCATGTAGTGGTGCCAGTACGAGGTGTAAATATCTGTATTCTCATAAGACGATGTCGCCGGCAATACAATGTCAGCATATTTGGCGGTGTCAGTTAAAAACAAATCATGGACAACCATGAATAAATCCTTACGCTTAAGACCTTTCCTGACTTTAACCCCTTCTGGTGCCACTACTGCAGGGTTAGAACTATAAACATAAAGAGATTTTACAGGAGGGTCTATCGTGAGAAGTGCATCTCCAAGCTGATTCATGTTAATTACCCTTGTCTGTTTGTTTTTTAATAGCCGTGGGCGCTGCAATTTTACGGTGTCAACCGCAAGATACCCTGAATTTCCTTTTATCGCACCACCGCCTTTAACAAGCCATTGACCCGTTAAGGCAGGCAGACATGAAACGGTGCGGACAAACATTCCACCATTATCATGATGCTGTGGTCCGTTGCCAATTCGAATAAATGCAGGCGTGGTATTCCCATACATTCTAGCAAGCTTGTAAATATCCTCAATAGGAACCCCTGTTATTTCTGAAACAGTTTCGGGGTCATATTGAATTACATGCTCTCGCAGCTCTTCATAACCAACGGTATACTGCTGTAGAAAGGAGGAGTCGACCAAATTTTCAGTGAATAAAATATGCATGATGCCAAGTGCTAGCGCACTATCAGTCCCTGGTAAAATCGGAATAAACCAATCTGCTAATCTACCAGTTTGATTTTTATGAACGTCAATAACGACAATTTTTGCCCCGTTTTGTTTGCGGGCTTTTTGTGCAAGTGCTACCTGGTGCATGTTGGTACTAGCTGCGTTAATCCCCCAAAAAATGATGAGCTTCGAATGAACCGTATCTTCAGGATCAATCCCGTAACTGCCACCCATCGTATACCTGTAACCAACAGTCCCAGCAGAGGAACAAATACTTCGTTCCAGCTGTGATGCGCCCAAGCGGTGAAAGAACCGACGATCCATTCCCTCTGCGTTCAAAAGCCCCATGTTTCCATAAAAACTATATGGAAGAATACTCTCCGGTCCATTTGATTCTAATAGTTTTTTCCAACGAGATGTGATGGTCTCAATGGCTTCATCCCAGCTAATTCGTTCAAATCTTCCTTCACCCTTTGCACCAACCCGCTTCATCGGATACTTTAAGCGGTCTTCATCATAAATCCTGCTAGTCATATTCCGAACCTTATTGCAAATATTCCCCTTCGTCACCGGATGCTCTGGATCTCCCTCTACCTTTACAATCCGTCCGTCAACCTTATGTAAAAGCAAACCACATTGGTCTGGACAATCCAATGAGCAAACAGACTTAAAAACCCCATTTTGTTCCATAATAGATCCATCCCCTTTCGGTGCCACCTTCTCGGTGCCTGTCACCATTTATACATCATTGTATATTTTATATCATCATATGACAGCTTTTAGGTTGGAGCAAGTGCATAAAGTTTTCAATAAAAGAAGAAGGACTACCTTTTGGTAATCCTTGTTGTTTTATTTAGGAGAAGATTCTTTCTATGAACCAGAAGGCTCCTAATGCTGCTACTATAATTGACCCTGCTTTAATAATTAATCCGGATGATTTGAGCCTGAAAATATAGGTTAGTAGTGGAAGAACGAGTAATACCAGTGCTAACTGGACAACCTCAATCCCTATATTAAAATTTACTAAAGCAAGAGCTAAATCAGCTTTTGGGATGTTCATTTCTTTTAAGATATTCGCAAAACCAAGACCGTGGATTAAACCAAACAGGAAGGTTAAGCCCCAGCGGTGCCGTATTTCTTTTCTGAAAATATTTTCGAGCGCTACATACACGATGCTAAAAGCAATTACAGACTCAATGAAGCGCGACGGCAATGTAATCACGCCTAAAACAGCGAGACTTATCGTAATACTATGGGCAATTGTAAAGGATGTAATAATCGCTGCATATTGCTTAAACGTCTGCCTTCTAAGAAGTAAGGCTAATAGAAATAATAGATGATCGTAACCCGTTAGGATATGGAGCATTCCGAGCTTGAAAAAGGAAAGCCAAGATGAAGTGGTGGCCTCTACATTAGGGTCAACCTCTTGAGTTGAATCAGGTTGTGTCTGATATTCTTCAGGTTGTGAGGTTTGTCCATCTTGGGATTGCTCCTCCTGAGCTTCAGCTAAAAGTATGGTCCAAGTTCGCTCTTTACCTTGTAAAATTGCTTGTCCAGTTGTACCAGCAAACTCAAAAGAAATTAAGTTAACATAATTGGTAGCAGGGTCATTTACATACAGTCCATCATTAAAGCTAAGGGTGTCACCAGCAGTGAAAGCAGGAAAAGTTAAATAGTAGGTTAAAAAAATCTTATCTTCCTTTTTTTCCAAGACCATTTTTTCCAAGATAGGTTCTTGCTGCCGATTGTTTAAATCTAGAGTTAAATGGTGGTGAACGAGTTCCTCTAAATCATGGTTTTTCTCTTTCATTTCCGACTTCTCGAGTTCATTATTTTTATTTTTATCAATATCCTCTATTAATTCGATAATTGACAGGGTATCAATATAAAAAACAAACTCGGTTTTATCAGGATTCATTTTTATATTTGTATAACTTGCGCTATAGGCATGGGCATGTGCTGAAGAGGGAAATAAAATACCCATCATAGCTAAAATAGCAAGATAATTAAGTAATCTATTTGATTTAAAATGAAATTTCAAAACTTGTCTACTTTGGTAGAAAAAAGAAATCACCTTTCAACCTCCCCAGTAATGTTTTTATAAAATAATTTTAAACGTAAAAAAGAAATCCTCCTATATATAATCACATTTCTCCTAATTTTGTATACATAAGTCGAAAATTATCAGTATAATTCCATGATTTTGGTTATTCCTATATTAGTGAAAATTTTGTAGAATAATAGAGCTACATATTATGGAGAGAGAGAGGGGACTATTTTTCAAAAAAGTAGAAATAGATAGCAAAACTAACAAAAGGGTGGTACAGAGATGAGTTATAGCAAGGGGAAATTTTTAAAACGCTGGATAAGAACATTCATGGCGTTTCTCTTATTAGTTAGCACCTTTTTACCAAGCGGCTTAATGGGGAAAGCCTATGCCGAACAGGCAAATCATGTAGTAATCTCTCAAGTTTATGGCGGTGGGGGAAACTCTGGAGCCCCTTTTAAAAAGGACTTTATTGAGTTATACAACCCTACAAATGAACCGATTTTATTGGAAGGATGGAAGGTAGAATATGCTTCAAATACCGGTGCATTTACTAACTCTACTCCTTTAAATAATACTATTCCTGCATACGGTTACTATTTAATTACCCAAGCTGGTGGGTCAACCGGAACAGAGCCTGTTTTGGCAGATGATTCCGGTACAATTGCTATGTCAGGGTCGAATGGTAAAGTTAGATTAGTAGATAAAAATGGTGATTTAGTTGATTTAGTTGGATATGGCAGTGCAACAACTTTTGAAGGGACTGCTCCGACAAAGGGACTTTCCAATACAACTAGTGCAACCCGCAGACCATATGCAAATACTCAACCTGCTTCAGGTAAAGGGAATGCATGGGATACTAATGACAACGCAGGTGACTTTTTTGTAGGTCCTGTTATTACACCTAAAAACACTGCAAGCACTCCTGAAGAACCAATGGTTCCACAAATTAGTTTACAGCCGAAAGGTTATAATATTCAATTTTTACAAGAAGGTACTACCGTTAAGGTAACAGGAGGACCTGAAGCAGTTGAAGGAAATTCAACTATTAATGTATATGAAAACGCAACCAATGGAACTCCTCTTTCAACAGTAACAGCAGAAGAAGACGGTTCCTTTGACATCAACTTCACGTCTGAAAAAGCGCTGACAGCAGTTTTTGTTTCTGCTACACAGACTGATCTTGACGAAAGTGCTGCTATACAAATTAATAAAGCTGCTCCGAGTAGCAATGTTATTTTTGATAAGTTAAGCTATATGGTTAACGCTGGGCAAGGAACTTTAATCGGCGGCGCTGGCGCAGCGGTTAAGGAAGCCATCATCAATGTTTATGCGGATGAAGCTGCTACTCAAAAACTAACTACAACTGAAGTAAAAGCAGGTACTTCAGGAGATTTCAACATTACGATTAACAATGCACCTGCTACAGTTTATGTTACACAGAAGACAACTAGCGATAAAGGAACTATGTTAGAAAGTTTGCCTGTTCCTATTGAAAAAGCTGTATTAGATGTTGCCACACCTATAAATGAGGTAAAAGCAACTGACTCTAAAGGGATCTTGCTTAACCTCAACAATTTTTATACGATCGAAGGTGTCGTAACCGTTCAAAATGGTGTTCTTGGAACTCAGAAAAATAACTATTATATCCAAGACGAAACTGGCGGTATCAACGTATTTGGAAGCTTTGATTCAGGACTTAGCATTCAACGTGGCGACAAATTAAAAGTGACAGGGAAAGTCATTGTTTATAATGGTCTAACGGAATTCGAACCAACAGCAATTGTTAAAGTCAGCGAAGGAAATCCAATTCCAGCTGTCAAGGATATTACGATTCTTGATTTAAATACATTTACAGTGGCCGAGCCTCTTGAAGGTAGCCTTGTAAAAGTAAGCGGTAAAGTATCTGCTGTTGCAGCTACCGGCGCAAATTACAATGTAACTTTGGTAGATGAAAATAATAAATCAACTACAATCAGGGTAATGGGCGGTACAGAAATTAAGCCAGATACTGATCTTGTAGTTGGTAACAACTATTCGATTACTGGTATCGTTGGACAATATACAACAAATGCTACACACGTTAATGGATATCAAGTATTCCCACGTGATGATAAAGATATCGTGGCGATGTTAAACTTGAGCCATACTCCATTAACAGAAGTATTTCAAGATACAAACATTGAGTTTGTAGCAATTGCAAGCGGTGCAGAGTCTGTTACAGCTTACTACCGTGCGGAAAATGCAGCGGAATTTACAGCACTTCCGATGACTTCTACAACTGAAGGTCGTTATACGGCTACTCTTAATGTAACTGACGTACCTGCTAATGCGTTTGAATACTATATTGAGGCAAAGTCAGGAGAAAAGACGCAAACTTCTGGAACAGCTAGTGCGCCGCATCAAGTAACCTTGATTGAAGACACATTTGCACCAGAATTCCTAAGCGAAACCCCTCAAAATGGTACTAGGGTAGAAAGCCCGCGGCCAGAAATTTCAGTTGTTATGGAAGACCCAAGCGAAGTAGATACAACAACTGTAAAGGTTTGGTTTGATGGATTAGAAGTAACAAACGCAACAATCAGTAAAAAGCAAGTTAAATTCACACCTGAGCAAGACCTTGAAAACGGTGTTCATACCGTTAAAGTAGAAGCAACTGACTCTAAAAGTAATAAAGGTACAAAAGAATGGACGTTTGAATCTGTTCCTCGTTTCACTGGCGGTAATCATTACCGTGGAACTACTCACAATCATACGAATATTTCACATGATGGTGCAGGTAGTCCAGAAGCAGCAGTTGCTGCTGGTAAAAGATACGGATATGACTGGTTTGCTTTCTCTGACCACTCACACGATATCGATCCAACCCTACTTGGTCAGGACACTGTTGTTCGTGATGGTATGCAAGAACGTACAGGTGGTTCAGATTGGCAGTTAACGAAGGATCTAGCTGATCAGAACACTAAAAATGGTGAATATGTAGTTTTCCCAGCGTTTGAAATGACTTCTACAACATGGGGACATTCCAATATCTTTGGTTCAGAGAACTTTATCGATCGTAATATTAACGGCAAGCAATACCAAGATCTAAACCAATACTATGCATGGGTTATGACTTACGATGATATCGTCGGACAATTTAACCACCCTGATATGTCAAATGCTGCTTTCAACAACTTCAAACCTTATAACAAAGAAGTGGACAAGCTTTTCACCATGCTTGAGGTTGGTAATGGTTCCGGACACTATGCTTATGCAAATGCTGAGAAGAAGTTCTTCTCTGTACTAGACTTAGGCTGGCACGTAGCTCCAACTTATGGTGAGGATAACCATGAAGGAACATGGGGACAAACAAGAGCTCGTACAGTAATCGTAGCTGACGATCTTTCACAAACATCTCTATTACACTCTATGCGTAATATGCGTGTGTACATGGTAGAAGATCCAAACTTTACGCTAGATGTACTAGCAAATGGTTATTATATGGGATCTACCGTTGACAGCAAGGATTTGAAGTTCAAGATTAAAGGAAGCGACTTAGTTGCTGAAAATCGCTCTATGAGTGAATATGACTACTTAGCTGCTGATTATAAATCAGATGATAGAGTTGAAAAAGTAGAATTAATCACAAATGGCGGCGTTGTTGTTGATTCATATTCTCCAATGACAAAGGATTTCACATGGGAACCATCTTACAATGTGGCTGGCGGACAGCAATGGTTTGTAGTTCGTGTAACACAAGCAGATGGTGAAAGAATGTATTCTGCTCCAATTTGGTCAAAAGAAGAAGCAGTTGACGTTCGTGTTAACGGAATCGACGTTGAAGGAGAAGTAATTTTTGAAGGCAATCCAGCTACATTAAAAGCAAGTGTAAGCAATAACGGTACACAAGATGTACAAAATGTAAAAGTGGACCTTTACTACGATGAGGTAATAGATGCGAACCTTATTGGGACACAAACTCTTTCATCTATCGTATCGAAGGGCGTTGGAACCGCAAGCTTTACGTGGAGCAATACAATAAAAGGCGATCACAAATTAATCGCTGTGGCTTCATCTGATTATGGGAATCACCAATTTACTCTGGATGTTAATGTAAAAGAGCCACTGGGAATAAAAGTAATGATTGACGCGAAACACAACAATGAAAACACAAGTTCAGACGGTGGGACTTATAAAGACAACCTTAAAGCCTTTACCATTCTTTTACAAAAAGAAGGTTATACGGTTGTTGAAAACAAAGAAACCTTTTCGGATGCAGTATTAAGCACTGTAAAAGTTTTAGTCATTACACACAATCGTACGGCGTTTACAGCAGAGGAAAGTGCAGCCATTGCTAAGTTTGTAAAAAATGGCGGCTCCGTCTTGTTTGCAGGTAAGAGTAATAATAGCACGGACCCTACAATCAATAACTCTTTATTAGGGGAAATTGGTTCAACGATTCGTATGGGTAATGACGGGGTATTCGATGATAGTGAAGAAGGTAACTTCTGGAGCGATCCAAAGGTAAGCCCATTTGCTGTCCGTGTATCCCCGGGCTTAGTTTCGAATTATATTACGGACCGCGTATCATTCTTAGATTACTATAGTGGAACAAGTTTATCGGCAGCTAATAACCAACCGTTAACTGACGGAGGTAAGGTTACGATTTTAGCAAAAGGAAATGAAACCACTTATCAAGGTAATATCAAAGGCGGCTACACCTATGATGCAGTATCCGATGCAACTGGCGGGTCAGCGATTCCATTAATCGCCTCAGAAGAAATCGGAGAAAATGGACGTATCATCGTTTCTGGTATGAACATTTTCAATGATAAGCAGATTGATGAATCGTACGAGCCAAAAGGCAATGACGAATTCTCACTTAATGCGATTAACTGGCTGGCCGGACGCGAAACAAAAGTAGCGAAAATCGGCGATGCTCGTAAATTGGCAGAAGACACTCATACTGTCATAGAAGGAACTGTAACAACAGGCGCTGGAGTATTCTTCGATGCATTCTATGTAGAGGATGAAACCGGCGGAATCATGGCATTCCAAGAGGTTCCAGCTGATAGCATAAAACCAGGTGATAAGGTTCGTATTTACGGGCACATTATTACTTTTGACGGAAACAAAGAAATTGAGTTTACTAGCTTTAATCAGGATGTCATAAAAATTGGTACAGGTGAACCTTTACAGCCTAAATTAGTACCTACAGGTGAAGCGACGTCCGATGCAAACCAAGGTCTGCTTGTTAAGGTAAAAGGTAAAGTGGTATCCATTTTTGACGCTAATTCTTATGTAATCAATGATGGATCTGGCGACATTTTAGTCTTCACAGATGGTTATATTGTTAACCAAAGCGGTCCAGTCCCTGTTCTTAAAGTTGGCGATACACTTGAAGCAGTCGGTCTCTCTGGTACTTTTGCAGATGGTACACGAATCCGTGTAAGGGACACGAAAGAATTGATTGGTACTGATACTAGTAACCCAGAAGCACCCGTTGTTAATGCTGTAACAGATAAAGCAACAGAAATTAGCGGAACAACGGAAGCCAATGCAGTTGTAGCAGCAAAAGTTGATGGTCAAGAAATTGGCTCAACTACTGCAAATGCAGCAGGAGATTTCACAATTGAAATAGCCTTGCAAAAAGCAGGAACGAAGATTCTAGTTACTTCATCAGATGCTGCAGGTAATGTTAGTGAAGCTGCTGAAGTAACAGTTATTGACGTAACTGCACCAGAAGTCCCTGTTGTAAATGGGGTTAATGACAATGACCTATTTATTAGTGGAAAAGCCGAACCAGGCGCAAATGTGACAGCAAAGGTAAATGGTGAAGAAATTGGCAATACTAAAGCCAATGCAGAAGGCGACTTCACAATTGAGATATCAAAGCAAGTAGTAGGTGCAGTGATTTTAGTGACTGCAGCAGACGTTTCCGGAAACGAAAGCTCAGTGGCTCAAGTTATGGTTACCGATGAAGTAGTGACAAAAGTCAGCATATCCTACGTTGTAAATGGTAACCATGCATTTAGGAATCCACATCAGTTCACTGCTACCTCAGAAGGAAGCAGATATGCGGTGTATCGTTTCTTACTTCAAGATGAAAAAGGGGATATTACCCTATTACAAGATTATGGAGTAAACAGCACAGTTTCATGGACGCCTAAAATGCCTGGAACCTACAAAATCATTGTTTTAGCGAAAGATCAATTCAACAATGGTTTCTTCACACACTACAATGAGGCTACAACAGAAATAACCTTTACGGTTGATCCTAGTAAAGGAAAAAAATAAATACTTTTAAAAGGTGGAAAGAGTAGAGATACTCTCTCCACCTTTTTTGAAATAAAATGTCCGCCTGAGGTGGACAGTGTCCACGAGCGGTGCCTGTCACCATAGCCAAAGGCTATGGTGACAGGCACCAAATAAGTTCCTTTACAAGAGGAAGAATTTATCTTACTATTAAGGCAACAATGAAAATTGCATACGGTTTTTGCACTAGGGGAGCTTTTTTGGCTGAGAGGACGTTTGTCCGACCCTTATGACCCGATCTAGATAATACTAGCGTGGGGAAGTGCAGGAGAAGATTATCGTTACATCAACGTTGATATGATTCGACTGCATTCCCATGGGATGCAGTTTTTTTGTTGCCAAATAACGATAGGGGGAATTTTAGATGTCTAATTTTTGTGGAACAAGTGAAATCACAGGGGCGCGTTTTTCGATTTATCCGATGTCTGATAGGTTTGTAGATATTATTCTATCAGCATTAAAGGAAGTAGATACTTCAAAGGTTTGGATGGAGTCGGACGATGTGAGTACATGTGTAAGAGGCAGGTCCGAGCATGTTTTTGATGTTGTGAAAGCTATTTTCTTAGAATCATCAAAAAACGGTGATCATGTTGTGCTGCAAGCGACCTTTTCAAATGGCTGTCCCGGAGATTCTGCAGGCGATGTTTATCTATCCGAAAACTCCGAGCGACTTAATGAGGAAAAATCACAGCAAATTAAACAAGAAGTGGCTGTCCAATTTGCCCTATATCCAATGGGGATTCCAACCTATATGAATGTGATTATGGATCAGTGTAAACTTGCTCAGGAACAGGGAACTTTTACAAAAGGGGTTCACTATGCATCAAGACTTGATGGCGATGCGAACAAGGTTTTCAAAACATTGGAGGATGCTTTCCAAGGTGCGCACGATAGCGATTCTACACATATCGTTATGACGGTTGCGATGTCTGCGAACAGCCCTTCAAAAAAGGGGGATAAATAAATGCTCGCAAAATGGAAACTCCGTGAGGTTATTGTTTTATCCGTACTAGCCGTTGTGTTTGCTGTCGTCTATCTGTTGTTTCTCCAACTCGGTAATGTTCTTTTCGGTCTATTTGGTTTGATTGGCTATGATATTATCTTTGGAATTTGGTTTATCGTTTCGATTATTGCGGCTTATATTATTCGCAAGCCGGGTGCTGCCTTTCTCTCTGAAACAGTCGCTGCGACGGTGGAGGTTATGCTTGGAAACGCAGTTGGACCGCAGTTGATCATCTCCGGTATGATCCAAGGTTTAGGCGCGGAAACTGTCTTTGCCGCAACAAGGTGGAAGAATTATTCGACCTGGGTATTGATGGCAGCAGGGATGGGTTCATCACTATTTAGCTTTGCTTGGGGCTTTTATGTCTCAGGATTTGCCGCTCTGTCGCCAGGTTATGTGACCGCTATGTTCTTTGTCCGCCTTGTGAGCGGAGCATTGCTCGCTGGTTTACTTGGTAAGTATCTAAGTGAAGGTCTTGCCAAAACAGGGGCCTTAAACAGTTTTCCATTAGGAAAGGAACACAAGCGCAATGTCACGGTTTGAACCACAGATTCAGGTAGAGGGACTGGGATTCAGCTATGAAGAGGGCGCTATTTTCAAAGACCTTTCTTTTTCCGTCTTGAAAAATCAATCACTGTTACTTCTTGGCCCAAGCGGTTCGGGAAAAAGTACACTTGCTTATTGTCTAAACAAGCTGTATCCGGAGGCAGTGGATGGAGAATTGGTAGGGAGCATTACTTTTGAAGGGCGAAATCTGGATGAATTTAAACAGGGCGAACTCAACCAGAAAATCGGGATTGTTTTTCAAGACCCCGAAAGCCAATTCTGTATGCTGACCGTTGAGGAGGAAGTAGCGTTTGGCTTGGAGAATTTCCATGTACCACGGGCAGAGATGGAAGCGAAGATTAATCATGCACTTAAATTGGTAGGCCTGCAGGCTGAAAAAAAGACCATGATTCATACACTATCTGGGGGTCAAAAGCAGAAACTTGCTCTTGCGTGTGTATTAGCACTCGAGCCGGAGGTCATCATCCTTGATGAACCGACGGCTAATCTTGACCCTCAGTCAAGTTCAGACCTAGTAGAGACCATCGCTCGTTTAAAAAAAGAGCGCCCGTTTACGCTGATTGTCGTGGAACATAAACTTGACGATTGGGTGGAGCTGATTGACCGCTGTCTTGTTTTCGATTCTAATGCGAGTATTCTTTTCGATGGCAGTTCTGAACAATGTTTTGGGGAATTTGCTCCTTTTTTGAAAAAGGAAGGTATTTGGCTCCCAAAGGTAGTAGAGGCAGCCCTAACAGCAAAGGATGCTGGTGTGTATAAAGGGGAGAAACCTCCGCTCCGAAATCATGAATTACTGTCAGGACTTGAAGATCCAGATGCTTTTTTTAAAAAAGATACCAAAACCAGGTCCAAAAGCAAACCAATCCTCGAAGCTAGTGGCCTGTATGCACGCGGACACTTGAAAAATGTTAGTCTGACGATTCAAAAAGGAGAACTGACAGCACTGGTTGGCGCCAATGGGTCGGGGAAGACGACTCTATCAAAATGTTTGGCCGGACTGATTCCACTTACTCAAGGGGAGATTCATTTTCTCGGCGTTCCGCTTTCCAAGTGGAAGGAAAAGGATTTATTTCAGCTTTTGGGATATGTTTTTCAAAATCCTGAGCATCAGTTTATCACTGACAGTGTTTATGAGGAAATTGCCTTTGGTCTTGAACACAAATCAACTGCTCTTGCCATCCTTGAAAAAATTGGATTGAAAAAACACGCTAATGCCCATCCTTTTTCCCTTAGCCAAGGGCAGAAGCGTCGCTTGAGTGTCGCAACCATGCTCGTTCATGACCAAGAGCTGCTTATTCTTGATGAACCGACATTTGGGCAGGATGCCAACACAGCGTATGAAATCATGAGGGTACTAGATGAAAAACAGGGTGCCGTTTTGATGATTACCCATGATATGGAACTGGTTGACCAATATGCGGATACCATACATGTTTTGGATGAGGGAGAGTTGATTTTCTCGGGGACACCTGAGAGCTTGTGGGAAAAACATGAAGTCGTAGACAGAGCAAGGCTAAAGCTGCCTTTTAGAAAGCAGCTGCTAAACGAAATCGTAAGGAGAGAGATTCATGTCGCTCAATGAGGTGAATCCAAGTATAAAAGCATTCGCTATCGTCATTTCTATCTTAATCTTATCGGTGTTTTTCGATCCAATTACACCACTTGTGACCATTCTTTGGTCCGTAACAGTGACCTTTTTATTTGGCCGTGTTTCTTTTAAAAAATGGCTGCTGTTATTCGCTCCGTTTTTATTTATCGCTGTGATTTATGTCTGGTCAACTATGCTATTTCCACGGCTCCAAGGTGGTGATTCGGTCATTTGGCAATGGGGGTTCTTGACGCTGACAGCAGAAGGCTTTCAGAGAGGAGCTTCACTTGGTTTACGAGTGTTAAGCTTTGCCACGTTATCGATTATGTTTACGTTAACGACGAAACCAACCGACTTCCTGCTTAGCCTTATGCAGCAGTGTAAACTGCCGCCAAAGCTCGCCTACGGAATTATGGCCGGTTACCGATTCCTGCCGTTAATCAAGGAAGAGTTTCAGACCCTGCAAAATGCGCATCGAGTAAGGGGCGTAGCACGGGCACGAACCATACCTGATAAAGTAAAGCAGTTGAAACGATATGTGATACCACTCCTTGCTGGAGCAATCCGTAAAGCAGAGCGCACCGCACTTGCGATGGAATCAAAAGGCTTCACTGGAGATAAAAATCGGATATTCTACCGAGAGATTACGGTGTCGCGTATGGACTGGCTCTTTTTCATCCTCATGATTAGCGCCGTCTGTCTCAGTGCTTTCATTTCTTGGAAACTAGGATATTTGCAGTTTTATAATGGTGAACTGTAAATACGAAGCATTACGATAGCAAAAGAAAACAGGCTGAATGATGAGTCAGCCTGTTTTCCTATTTGATAAGCTCAATATTTAAAGCCGTACCTTGTAAAGGATAGGACTCTCGAATTTTTCCATCTGTCCAAACTGCAACACTTTGACCTTGTTTGAAGTCTCGCACGTCGGTTCCATCAGGCAATGAGAGCCAGATTAAACCCAATTTTTCATCTTCTACTAAAATACTGCTGTGCCCAACTTCCATAACGGTTCCTTTAATATCAGATTCACCCTTAGAATTGCAGCTTGTTAGTAAGAGGAAACCTAAAATGAATGAAAAGATAAAGTATTTTCTCAAGTAGCTCTACCTCCTTCGTTTGGAGTCGAACTATTCACCACTAAGCTGTTTAATCTGGTCAATGATGCTGGTAATATCTTGTACGGATTGAAACAGCTCAGTATTTTCAAGTATTGCCGGATCAAGCAGTCCATCCTTGAAATTGTTTAAATAGGTTTCAATTTCAGCTACAATCGTACTGTTTTGTTCAATGATCTGCTGATGAAGCTCAGCAGCAATATCCGGTGCTTGAATTTCACTAAAGGCTTGAGCGGTTTCCTGCATTTGTTGAAGCATGGTCTGTAAATCCTCAGCAGCCTGGAGGTCACCAACCGCTTGCTGCGCAAGCGCAGGGGCATCACTAGCAAAATCAGTCGCTGCAGACAAATAATCAGTTGCTTCATTAACATAAGAAATCGTATCCTGTGCATCATTGAGGAAAGAACATCCCCCAAGAAAAAATAACATGCTCGCAGATAATACAATCAATAATTTTCTCAAAATAAAACCTCCGTTTATTGGTGTTTTTGTATGGTGCCTGTCACCACTCGTGGACAAAGGCGCCATTTTGTCCGTGTGGAGTGGACAGTTGGGTTTGTGGCAGTGTTTTGTTAAGGTATTATTTCATACCTTTTACAGAGGTTTATTATTGAGGCTGTTGGTTTATTTTCATTGATGTTTATTTTCTTATTTGATTGATGTTTTGGATGTTTATTTTTGAAGTTATGTGATCTTTTCTTTTGTAGAACTAAATTCCTTTGTTTGTCTCTTTGCTTTGTTAATTCATATTTATTACGTTGATATATTTGACTCCTATTAAGAAAATCGATATTATCCTTTTCAATCTCTATAATTAATGCGGAAGGTTTCATTTCAAATGCCCTAGCAAGGTAAAAAAAGATTCCAAATTCTATATCTGGGTACATCTCTTCTTCCAGTTCTCGAAGAAATTTGGGGTCTTCGTCAATAAGTTCAGCAACATCTTCAATTGAAAGCTGCCTTTCCATTCTTAATCTGCGTATTACTTTTCCATGTTCTAATTTGCCTAAATACATCTTTTCCCCTCCTTCCAAGTTAATTATATAACTAATTTCAATTAATTAGAAATGAATGACCTTTCTTCTGTTTACTGAGGAGGGATTTTGGAGGATGTTGTCGAATAGTATAATTTAATTTCCCCGCTTTACAAGCTCACCAATTTTTCATCAATCAAAATCCACCGAAATAGGAGTGATCACAATGGGTCGAAAACGCCGTGCTTGGTTTCCAGGTGCAAAGTATCATATTACAAGTAGAGGAAATCGGAAATCTACACTTTTTTATGATGACGAAGATCGAATGAAGTATCTTAGCTTTTTAAAAGAAACAATGGATCGCTTTCCATTTACGCTCCACACCTTCTGTTTAATGACCAATCATACACACCTCCAGATTCAAACTTCAGACACTTCTCCAACCATTCTTATGAGCCATCTCAATACAAAATACGCCAAATATTTCAATAAAAAGTATAACTACAGCGGCCATGTATTTGAAAAGCGATACGGAGCCGAATTATTAGATTCCCTTGATTATGAATTCGATGTCAGTAAGTATATTCATCTGAATCCGCTCAAAGCTGGCCTAGTAGATGAATTAGAGGACTATCCATGGAGCAGTTACAACGCTTATGTTTATGGCGAAATTAGCCAGCTAGTTGATACCAAACATCTGCTTTCCTATTTTCCTTCACCAGCGTCCAAGCATTATGAGGAATTTGTAAAGACGCCGCTTATGGATCTTTTTTTACTCAATAACGGAAAAGTTATGATGATTTCTAGAAAAGAGGAAAACCCATGTGTGCAAAAGTAACGAGTATTGGATTAAAGGGGATGGAGGGTTATCGTTTACATGTTGAGGTAAAAACGTTTGTTGGAAATGATTCTATCCGAATTGTTGGACTCCCTGACGCCGCAGTTAAAGAGTCCAAAGAACGTATTCTAGCAGCGCTTCGGTCACTAGGATATACCGTAAATGGCCAAAAAATAATTATCAATCTTTCACCCTCTGAACAAAAGAAAAGTGGTCCAATGTTTGATCTTCCTATGGCGATTGGTGTCTTAGTAAGTCTGAATGAACTGGTCATATCGATACCGGAAAACAATGGATTCATTGGAGCACTCTCTTTGGACGGTGGTGTTGTGCCCGTTGAAGGTATGCTCCCTGCAGTTTTAGCTGCGAAAAGGTTAGGGATAAAGAGGCTTTATATGCCTTATGATTCAAAGCTCCCGGTCCTCGATTTCGATGAGTTGGAAATTATCTATATTTCTACATTGAAAGAAGTTATAGAGAAGTTAGAAGGAAGGGGAGGGGCGCTTTTTTTACCAAAAATAGATGTAATTGGTTTAGATGAAAATCATAACTTTATCGACTTCAATCAAATTATCGGACATAAAAGTACTAAAAGAGCATTAGAAGTGGCGGCGGCAGGGGGACACCATGTTTTGATGACTGGACCTCCAGGATGCGGGAAGAGTATGCTGGCAGAGAGCTTTCCCTCCATTTTGCCTCCACTGTCAAAGGAAGGACAATTAGAAATAATTGCTCTACATCAATTAAGTGGAATCAGCTATCCTAATGCAAATTATCCCCCATTTCGAAATCCCCATCATTCTGCATCAGGAATCTCCATAATCGGTGGAGGGACTTACCCTAAGCCTGGAGAGATTTCCTTAGCCCATCGGGGTGTCTTATTCCTTGATGAAATTGCAGAATTCCCGAAAAAAACTCTTGATATGCTGCGGCAGCCATTTGAAAATGGCAAAATTACGATTAGCCGTACACATGCAACTCTAACATATCCAGCATCCTTTATCTTAATCGCCGCCATGAATCCATGTCCATGTGGGTATTCAGGTTCAAATACCCATTATTGCACCTGTACCTCAAGACAAACTCAATCTTACCACAATAGAATTTCTGGACCGCTTCGTGATAGATTTGATATTCATCTCAAAATTAAGCCCGTTAATTTAAAGGTTGAAACTGAAAAAGGGGAGATATCATCAAAATACTTCCAACATAGAGTGGAAACTGCTAGGAACAGGCAATACGAGCGGTATGGAAAAGAACTATGCAACAGTAGGGTTAGCTACGACACACTGCAAAAAACAAGTCCAATATCCCAGGAACAACATAGAACAATTCACCAGCTTGCTTCTAAGAAAAACTGGAGCAATCGTACCCAAATAAAAATCATCCGCCTAGCTCGAACCATTTCCGACCTAGAGGGAGAGAATGATATAACAGATGAAAGCATTTGGGAAGCCGTTACTCTCCGCTGATAATAAGGGTGACAGGCACCGCCCGTGGACAGTGTCCACCTCAGGCGGACACTCGGAAAATAAAAAGGTCACTGCCAGGATTTCTTTCTGACAGTGACTAAACCGGTTTTCTATTGACGATTCACTAATGCTTGTTGTAAGGCATTTTGTTCGTAGGTTATGACTCTATTTAGAAGGTGGGCCATTTTCTCCAAATCGGAGGTTGCGTAGTGATCGATGCAGGCAATCTGAATCCAGTTTCTTCGCTGTAGATAATCACTTTCGTAGTGCAGCTGATAGCCATGATTGTATAGGATATCTCCGATTACAGCGGAAGAAATAGAGCTTGCTATCTCGATCGTGAGAATGATGGGTGAGCTGTTTTCTTCACTGATAATCGTAAAATCAAATTGTTTAAACTGATTTTTTAAGAAAGAGTGTGTTGCCACCACTTTTTCAAAGGTTTCGTTATTAATATCTTCTAATGCTGCCAATAGTGCCTCTAGGAGGTTCGATGACTGTGAAAACGGGATGCTTTCCTTTGCCATGTAGGTTCCTAAATCAAGATATTTCGGAAGGGCTAATGATGGCTGAACCTCGTGGTGATGGAAAACGAACGAAAGCCC
Source organism: Neobacillus niacini (assembly GCF_023715415.1). Taxonomy (GTDB): domain Bacteria; phylum Bacillota; class Bacilli; order Bacillales; family Cytobacillaceae; genus Neobacillus; species Neobacillus niacini_C. The sequence goes on along the minus strand of NZ_JAMBOB010000004.1, from coordinate 305,275 downwards.
TGTTAGCGCACGAATGGCTTTTCCACTAACACCCGTTGCCAAAAATACTCCCTCTAAGTCTACTTCCAATGCCCCTAAAGAACTAATACAATCGAGACATAGTTTCAGTTGACGCTGCTCCGATATTTCCTTCAACAAACCAAGGTCATTGAGCATACCAGAGGAAGTTTCACTGTGAACAGCCCAAATCCAACTGGTTTCGTTTGATAATTCAGCAATGATTTCATTACGTGTGAAAGCCTGTCCCCAATCCTTTTGAAGTACATCGAAATTCAGACCCAATCTACTAGCCTGTTCCACTAAACGGCTGCCAAATTCACCATTTGTTAAAATGAGCCCCCGTCCAGATTCTAAGGAAAGCTGTGCTGCAACAACATCATTGGCAAGTGTTCCAGAGCCTAGGAAAATATGAACATATTTACTATTAACCAATCGACCAAGAATTCTCTTTGCCTTCTCTAGCTTTTCCTTATAAAGGTCTGACCGATGAGAAATCGGGGTTTTGCTTAATGCGGCTATAACTTTATCCGCAATTTGAACCGGTCCTGGCAAAAAGGGGATGGTTGGCGGTAGAATTCTGCCAGCAATCGATTCATCAAATGTTTTCTTAGTTAAGTACATAGGTTGAAATAGTGCATCTTCCGTCCCTGTTAATTGAGCAAAAGGCTGAAATCCTAATTGACCGTAAAGCTTCAATTGGCGGACTGTTCCGGAGATAAAAGCTATATCGTAACCTTTTTTTAAGCAATATTTTATTAGAAACTGTGCGAGACCTAAAAATACCCGGCCATTCCGGTATTCTTTTTTGACAGATAATAGCCTAACTTCGCATGGGGAGTTAACTGGAAATGACATTGATTGCTCAACGGGACCGATTTTTCGATCAAGTGAAAAAGGTCGATTATCGCGAATCGCAGCCATACCAATAACTTCGTTTTCTTTAATACAAATGATATATGTATTTTCAGGATGGAATGCGTCCACTAACTTTTGTTCCTCATTTTTTTGGTGCTGTGGAATTTCCTCTGAAAAGGTTTGATAGTTTAAGCGATGAATTTGTTCGAATTCATCAGGAGTGGTGGCGATTTTGAAAAAAAATTCGTGCTTACTCATTAGGTTTCAGCCTTTCCTTGAGATTTTCTGCATGTGCTGCGTAAAGCATAGCGATAATACCTAATGCTATGAGGCAACTTAGCCAATCATTATTTTTTATAAAAAGTACCACTGGGATAAATAGAAAGGTCGCTAATCCTGCTAAAGTGAAGCTTTTCATAAAAGGATAAAGGACGCAAAAACCCAGGATAATTACCGGAACAAGCAGTGGTTCAAAGGTAATAATTCCACCAATGAAGGTAGAAATTCCTTTTCCACCCTTGAATTTTAGGGTAACCGGCTTGATATGACCAAAAATGGCGAGAGCAAGCCCTACTAGTTGAATAGATTCAGAAAATTGCAAGTAACGGGCAGCCAAAATAACTAGGACACCTTTAAGTGCATCACCGAGAAAAATCAATACAAAAGCACTTTTGCCATGAAGGCGGCCGGCGTTTCTTGCACCGACATTACCGCTCCCTTGAACGCGAATATCCTTACGATAAATGATTTTCGTGATAAGAAAGCCAAACATGATACTGCCTATAAAATAAGAAAGAATAAAATATAACCAAATCATTCGAAACACAACCTTTGTGGGTTCTGGCTATAAAAGGAAAAAATGAATTCATTACCATTATAATATGATTCTTACATTATTCACATATACTTTGTGAAAACAACCTTCAAAAACGAGAACAATGAGGCGCACATAAGCATTTAGAGCAAGTGCTCATCATGACTTAAATTAAAAACATCCTCCAGTTGAGGATGTTTTTCTATTAGTCGCCACCACCCCCACCGCCCGAGTCGCCGCCCCCTGAGTCACTGTCAGAGCTGTAGGCATGATCATTGCTATAGTCATTGTCGTAAGGGTGATAGTGGTGACTCTTACTATTACTTCGGTTAGGGAAAATTAAAAAAGCTAATATAATCGATAAAATCCCAAAAAATACCTGATCAGCAAAAATCAAAAATACCCCAAAGACAAAAATGAGGAAACCAACCAATCGTAAAATCCCTCTCAGAAGCCATTCCTCCCCTAAAGTTAACATTTATTAATAGATATTAACTCCTACTACTTTTTATACGTTTTATCCATATTTGAAACAAAAATGAAACACCAAGGGATTCCCTTGGTGCCTGTCACCGATGAGACAACGTAGTTGTCTCCAATTATTCATTTTCCTTCATTTTAACTATTGTTTTCTTCGTCTTTTTTCTGTTGTTTCTTTTGCTGCTCTTGGAGGGCGAGTATGATATCTTGGACGTCAATTTTTCCATCGTTGTTTAGGTCTGGAATGGTGTTTTCCGGTACCTGTGGCGGTGGTGCTGCTGGTGGAATCTGCGGTGAAGCTGCAGCCGCAGGTCTATTTTTCGGTTTAAAGGCAAAGGTGAATACTAAGAGCAGTATAATCAATAATGCGGCAACGCCATCTACGATATAGAAGATGGTTTTATAATCCGACCATAAAGTTTTACTGTCTCCAGCTCGTTGCTCGGAGTTCGTGATGAACTTTTTAATTTCAGAGTGGTTTGGATAAAGTCTTTGGACCGCTTCGAATTTTTCTAGAGCGTTATCATAGTAGCCGCCCCAATAAAGCTCGAGCCCTTCCTTATACAGTTTATCTGTGTTGCTTGAACTATTTTTCGCACCAGCTTGGTTTGTAAATTCTTTAACGGTATTAACCGGCACGGAAAAGTTGAAGCCTTGAACTTCTTGGCCGTTTACAGTATCGCCTCTAAAGGTTAGTAAGCCAATGATTTCTCCTTTTTCATTGATTACTGGTCCACCACTATTTCCATGCGTGGCAGCTGCATTAATTTGAATAACCGGGCTTCCTTGCTCAGTTTTCTTATCTGTAGCAGAAATTTGACCAGCATTCATTGAGGATACGAGAGAGGAATCAGGTGATAGCAAATCAGAATCGGCAGCAGCCGGATAGCCGCTAACCCAAATATTATCCTGGTTTTGGATATTATCAGAATTTCCAAGTTTTAAAGTAGGAAGATTTTTCCCTTCAACCTTAAGTACCGCTACATCTTTACCCTCATTGACAGGTGCACCATAACTTTTCACTTCACCGTCAAGAATGTCCCCGCCTGGTAAAATAACTTTAATCACCTTTTGAATCTGTGTGTATTGCGTATACGTCAACATGTATTCATACGCTGTTTCATAATCTACCTGAAAATAATCTGCCATAATCGTGACTAGCTGATCAAATGCTGCATTGGCAATATCTTCGTCTTCCATTTGTGCGGATTCTACAACATGGGCATTCGTGACAATATACCCATCAGAGCTGATTATTGCACCAGAACCAGAGCCCCCAACAACAGACTGGTAGTTTAATTGACTTAGTATGGCCTCTACCTCAGGGTCATTAGGATTGTTAAATTGCCACCCAACCACAGAGTAGCCAAGAATCCGAACAACCGCTGGCTTCGTGTATTCCGCTAGCTTTTGAGCTTGAGAAATATTCGAAGAGCTAGGCTTAATACCCATTAGAACAAAAGAAGTAACCATCACCCCAATGAGTATCAAACAAAGCGGAATAGTAAAAAGGGCCCTTTTCATCAATAAATTCACCCTCTTCCATTTATTTTAGAAATTTCCATCTAATATATGCCCCCATTTGAACCTTGAAACTTTGTACCTAAAAATAAATAACCCTGGTGCGTAAATCGGTGCCTGTCACCGCTCGTGGACACTTTCCACCTCAGGCGGACACTTTCTTGAATCCGAAATGAAAAAAAGCCAGCAATTTGCTGGCTTTTGCGTATTCACTTTGATTTGAATTGGTTTAGATGAATAGTAATAGGCTAAGTGCCATGACGGCCATACCAGCCATGAGGCCATAGATTGCTAGATGGGATTCATCATATCTTTTTGCGGCAGGTAATAATTCATCCAAGGAGATGAACACCATAATTCCCGCAACAGCAGCGAAGATGATTCCAAACATGACATCGTTCAGGAAAGGCATTAAGAATAGATAGGCAACGATTGCGCCAATTGGTTCAGATAAGCCAGACAAGAATGATAGTTTGAAAGCCTTTTTCTTATCACCTGTTGCAAAATAAACTGGCACAGAAACGGCAATCCCCTCTGGGATGTTATGGATGGCTATCGCAACGGCGATAGCGATCCCTAGTGCAGGGTCCTGTAAAGCCGAAGTGAAGGTAGCAATTCCTTCAGGAAAGTTGTGGATACCTATGGCAAGTGCTGTAAATGTCCCCATTTTTAACAGGTCAGGTTTTTTCCCGTCAATGGGACCTGGCGTATTCATGTCCTCGACTGTTTTCAATTCATGCGGGTTGGATTGCTTTGGAATAAATTTGTCAATGGCAGCGATCAAGAGCATACCTCCGAAAAATCCACCCACCGTTAACCAGTTACCCGGAACAACACCCATTGCATCCACAAGAGCGACCTTTGCTTTTACAAAAATCTCTACCATGGATACATAAATCATGACACCAGCAGAAAACCCAAGGGTAACAGATAGAAATTTCGTATTTGTATGTGATGTGAAAAATGCGAGCAGACTTCCTATACCTGTTGCAAGGCCTGCAAATAATGTCAGTCCAAACGCTAAAAGCAGATTTTCTGTCATAGTCTCTTCTCCTTTTATTTTATGTTCCTTTATTTGAAGGTTTTGAATAATATTATATATGCGCAAATACAGAAATGTTTCCTTTGAGAAACATTTTACACCTGCTGAAACAAAAAAACAGTAAAAATATTTAAAAAATATAAAAAAAGCGTGAGGTCCATGGATATTACAAAAGGACCACACGCTTTAACTTTAAAAAAAAATCAGTATCCTTGGCCGAAACCGCCGCCATAGCCACCCATTCCAGGACCATATCCCGGTCCATACATGCCATAACCAGGTCCATATCCTGAACCATAACCAGGGGAACCTCCAGGATATCCGTATCCAGCACCGTATCCTGGACCATAACCAGGGTATCCATAACCAGGACCATATCCACCACCAAGACTTGAACCTAAATAACCTAATCCAAGGCCAAGCAGTCCTGCACCTACATTACCTAAATTAAAGCCGCCATGATGTCCACCGCCATGATGGCCACCGCCGTGATGTCCGCCACCATGATGTCCACCTTGTTGTCCGTATCGATAATCAAAGGGCATTCCAAATGATTGATACATTCGTTTCATCGCACTCCTCTATCTATTAAGTTGAAATATTTTCACGTGTTACCTTCATATCCTATGTATATCTGGGTATTCCTCTTGGACTATAGCCTACATAACATGAAACAGCTGGAAAGAGGAGGCCCACTGTCCACCCTAGGTGGACAGTGTCCACGAGCGGTGCCTGTCACCGTCAATGTCACCGCTAGCCCCATCACCCCAAAAATACGTCTTAGGTCTTAGTCTTGTTTACGTTTGTGGTCTATGGAAAGCAGGATTTTTATGGTGTATTGTTGAAGTAATGAAGGAAGTTTTGCCTTTTGATGTATTTTGTTTTGGTTGAAACATTTTTACTTTTCATTCGTATGAATATAAAGGATTTTTTAGTCAGGAGTCGATTAGGATGAACCGATTTTTAACGTTTTTAGTCCAGAGTGTTGTGACTGCTCCATCTGCGGTCACGGTATGGTTTTTAAGCTATTTTGCATTCGATTTAACATTTTTGATGTCGACCGCCATTTCATTAGCAGGCGGAGTCATCGTTTACAAGATTACATCCGGGGTCATGACCTCCCGCTTTTTAAAAAAACAACAGCTTACCAGAAAAGAATATCGTTATATAAAGAAAAACCTAGATGAAGCCAAACAAAAGATTAGTCGTCTAAATAAGTCACTATTTTCCATTCGCGATCTTTCTACATTAAAGCAGAGACTGGAAGTTCTTCGCATTACGAGGAAGATACAAAGCATGACGCAAGCAGAACCTAGACGCTTTTATAAAGCTGAGAAATTTTACTTTTCCCATTTAGATTCCGTTGTCGAGCTTACAGAAAAATATCGTTTTTTAGCGCAGCAGCCTAAGAAAAGTCATGAAATTGATGTTTCTTTATACGAAACACGCCAAACCCTAACCGACCTAACAAAGGCTTTAGAAGAGGATCTTTATCATGTGGTTGAAGATGATTTAGATTCCTTGAATTTTGAAATTGATGTTGCCAAGCATTCCATTAAAAAACTTAATGATCCTAAAACCATAGATGAAAGCAGGAGGTTAAAATGAGCGAAAATAATTCACCTCAATTAAATAAAAACGGAAATTTATTAGACGATATCCTAGCCAACCCGTTTGGTGAAAATCAAGAACTAGCACCACAAGCCCAGCCATCACCACAGCTTCAAGAAGCAAAGCCTACTAAGCTGATTGATGTCATTCCGGAAGAAAATCGGGCAAAGGCCTACCAACTTGCAGAACAAATCGACCCGAAAAACCACCAGGCGATGATTACGTACGGTACCCAAGCACAAGGGAAGCTTTTAAGCTTTTCCCATACAATGCTTGAGCATGTACAGAAAAAGGATATCGGCGAGGTTGGCGAAATCATCAGTGATTTAATGAAGCGCCTTGATGAGGTTAATCCGGATGAATTAAAGGATGGGAAGCCATCCTTTTTCGGGCGTATGTTTGGAAAAATCTCAAATTCTCTTCAAGAGGTACTATCCAAGTATCAAAAGACAGGTGCACAAATTGATCGAATTAGTGTGAAACTTGACCGAAGCAAGAACGTGCTTTTATCTGATATTAAATTGCTCGAACAACTTTATGAAACAAATAAAGAATATTTTCATGCTTTAAATGTGTATATTGCTGCGGGAGAAATTAAACTTGAAGAGCTCCATCAAAAAACAATCCCAGCTATGAAAAGGGAAGCGGAAGTAACAAGTGATCAAATGAAGTTCCAAGAAGTAAACGATATGGTTCAGTTTGCAGACCGTTTGGACAAACGTTTATACGATTTGAAATTGAGCCGTGAGATTACTATCCAGAGTGCTCCGCAAATCCGCCTGATTCAAAACACGAACCAAGCGCTAGTGGAAAAAATACAATCGTCCATCATGACGGCTATTCCACTTTGGAAAAACCAAGTTGCGATTGCGCTAACTCTTATTCGTCAGCGCCATGCAGTAGAAGCTCAGAAAAAGGTTTCCCAGACCACTAATGAACTATTATTGAAAAATGCAGAAATGCTAAAAACCAATACGATTGAGACAGCGAAAGAAAATGAACGTGGACTCGTTGATATCGAGACCCTTAAAAAGACACAGGAAAATTTAATCACCACGCTTGAAGAAACAATGCGCATCCAAGAAGAAGGGCGTCACAAACGCCGCCTGGCTGAACAAGAACTGGCCAATATGGAAAATGATTTACGATTAAAGCTTTTAGAAATCAAAGGTAAATAACAAAAGCGTCAAGTTCCAATAACGGACTTGACGCTTTTTGTTATGACCAAGGTACTAAGGCTGTTTTTTTTGATAAAGATAGGTATTGCAGCCTATTGGGAAAATTGGAGACGGAAACAAAGCAGGACCTAAGACTCTTTTTTATAATGGGGTTGTATCATATAGTTTTATTAAACACATAAATCGTACGAAACGGCAAAACCATTGAAAAATGGTGACGCAAAACTAAAGGGGCTAATGTTTAAGGACGATGCCAGCCAGTTACCGAACACGATCCTCTGCGGTTTATGTAAAACAAACGAGGAGGTTTTCTTTGTGTTGGTGAAAAATGTATTATTATGGGGTAAATATTATTATCATGTATTTCAGTACCGGCATATGGAAATGATGCAGAATGATTGCTTATGTGAGGAACTAAAGTGTGAGCTTAAGGTGAAGTCATTGTATCATAATAGCAAAGCAATTGAATTAGGAGCAAGAATATAAAACTAAGCCTGGGGTTCCAGGCTTTTTATTTTGGGGATAAGTTGTGGATAGAATAAAAAGGAATGTGAGTAAATAATCAACAAATGTGAATAAGTATGTTGATAATGTGGATAATTATTTATTTTCTGTGGATAATCATAAAAAACTTCAAAACAACACCTATCCTTTAGATAAGTGCCTAGTAAACTCGCAATTTTTATAACTATTGTTGATAACTTCTAAATTTTGAAGTTTCATATGAAAAAGCATCGGAGAAATTTCCGATGCTTTTTGTCAAAGGGCTATTAATGTGACATGGCTTGGCTTCCGTCATCCAATCCGTCTTTTGTAACTTTCAAGATTGCAACCGCACCCTTGGTTGCATGGTTAAACTGATGTGTGACAATCGGATAACTGCCTTCTTTTGTGACGGTGAATTCAACAACAGCCCCGCCGCTTGCAGGCAGCATTACGGTTTGCAAACCTTTCATGAGGTTAAATGGATTACCATCGATATAAACATTGTCAAATACGGTTCCGACCACATGAAAGCTGCTGACTTCATTTGGCCCCACATTGTTAATGTAAATCCTAACTTTGTCGCCAACCTTCGCAAGGAGAGGAGTGTCAACTAAGGCGCCAACGGTACCGTTTGTATTCAAATCGCCTTCTTTTAATGCTTTAGCTGAGAAGACGACTTGACTAGGAACTCCATTTGTAAAATCATTTAGGTCGTTGTATTTATACCATTCATTTTGAACGATAACAAATTCCCGGTCAATTTCAGAATCGGTTGGGTAACCGTCTTTAGGCTTAACAATAATCGTTCCGTGCATTCCATTGGCGATATGGGCTAAAACTGGTTTTGTACCACAGTGGTACATGAAAACTCCAGGATTGTTTGCTGGATAGGTAAAGCTTCCTGTTTCATTAGGCATAATATCGATAAAATCCTTTGATGGGGAGGCGTGAACGGCATGAAAGTCCATGCTATGCGGGATGGATGGATCTAAGTTTTTTAAAGTAAAATTAATGGTGTCGCCTTCATTGACTACAATGATGGGTCCAGGTGCTTCACCATTAAATGTCCATGCTTTGTACATATTGCCCTTTGTAATTTCGATATCGGTAATTTGTGCGGTCATGTCAATATTGACTTCGTGTTCTCCAACACGTTCTATGTTGACGGGAGTTGGCTTTTGATTGAGATCTTTGTGAGGTGCAATAACTTGTGAGGCAGTATTAGCTTTTGCTACTTTTGAAGACTGTGGATTCAAGGCGGGATTGGCAGAATTACAAGCACTTAAAACCATTACAGAAGTGACTATAACACTAGCGAACTTCAAGAATTTTTTCATTTGATTCTACCCCTTTAAATTAAATTGTTTACACTTTCATTGTAAATTCTGTCAAAAATATCCTAGTGATTTGAATCACTCATTATTTAGAATTGTATGAACACTTTGTGAAATGTTGAGCAATTAATAATGTTTGTAAGTTAATTAAGTAATTTAAGTAAATAATACAAGTCCCTAGAAAAAGCAGTAGAAATACTTCATACATTGAAATAACTGGGCATATTAAAAATAAACCTACAACGGGAGGAAACAATGGAAAACGAAAAGGAAAGAGACCAAACAAGCAAAGGACTAAACCAAATCTTCGAAATCATCAACGCCAAAGGTGACGAGGGAGAAATAAAGCAGATCCTCCAAACAGATGAAGTTGAAGAAAAGAAAGAGAAATAGGGTGCCTGTCACCAAATGGTGAAACCATTTGGTGACAGGCACCGCTCGTGGACACTGTCCACCCCAGGCGGACAAAGGGCCCCAAAAAACCTCAAACTATGATAAAGTTTGAGGTCTTATTATTGTTAATACATTTCACAAAGTTCTTTGTAGTTGCAGCGGTTGCATTTTTTGATGGTGTTGGTTTTGGGGAATAGGGTAAAGTTCAGTGGCTGGTTTGCAGTAATGTCTTTTAAGTAGTGCTGCATCTGTACAACGCTCATTCCAAAGAGTTCATGGACTTTTTCAAGGTCAGTTTCTGTTAATTGATAGGTTTTGTTTGTACCCGTTAACAGATATTCATTTCGGATGATAATTTCTTCAATCGATTGCACCTTCAATACCCTTTTCAAATAAAGAGCATACAATGCTAGCTGGTGTCTGTCCTCGAAGGCTTCTTTTCCGGTTTTCCAATCAACAATAATCCATTTACCCTCAATCATATCCCGGTACAAAAAATCCATAACGATAAAAATCTTGACTCCATCAATAAACATAAACCGAAAACGTTCAGCCTCAACAAACTGCATTTCTTTCTTTTCTCTTACATCCGTAAAGGTTTTGCTCTTCAAAAAGTTACCCATTGAAACACTTAAGCGTTTCTGGATTTCATCGACTTTATCCTGCGGCAGCTCGCCATGATAGTAAATTTCATGAAGCATTTGAAAATGGTTCGGTCGCTCTCTCCATAAATCAGCACGGACCTTTGAGTCCTTAAAGGCTGAATTCAACTTTCCACGCAATCGCTGAATTAATTCTGCTTCCGGTGGGATGAACCCTGTATTTATATAGTTTCCAATAACTGAAAGAATAAGGTCATGGACAGCACTTCCAAAAAGAATCTCTAAATTTGTCATTTTCTTAAAACGATAGGCATCTTTCGCAAGAATATTGGAATCCCGCAGCCAGCCATTATGGCTGATATAATATTCAAAAGCATACTTTCTTGGGCATTCCATCAGTGCTTTATGGCGTGACAGAGACCAAGAGAATTCAGGATACGGTTTTATTTCAAACATGGTGGCAATCCCCTTTTTAAAACTAATAATCATCCTAAAATGTTACTAGAAAATCCAATAAAGAGCATTCCCGTTCGAGGAATGCTCTATTTGTCGCACCTTATTTCTTCTCAAATTGTTGATTGACAAAAGCATACGTTTCAGATTGCCCTTCTCCACCAAGGAGTGTGAGTGTATTATCGACTAATTTCGCATCAGACATCCCTTTTATAGCTAGGTCAGAACGAAGGCCCACACTTCCATCTTTTGAAACCAGACTGTACACCCATACAAACGATTCATAGGTTTGGCTGAGCGCCATAATCACCAACTCATGGGTGCCATTTTTATCGAAATCATACTCTGTATGGTAAAGGGAAAACTCTTCTTTTAAAACTCCCTTGTCATCAAAAGGTGATGCCTCTGATTCCATCACCAATTCAATAGGGGTTTCGATATTTTGCCCACTCGTTAATACAAGGCCTTTTCCGCCAGTTGGATTTGCCTGCCCAAAAGTTATTTTCTGTTGTTCTCCATTTACAAGGAACATATATGGATTATCAGCATCCCAACGTTTAAAAGGTTCTAACGAGGTTTTTTCACTCACTCCCACTTGATCCGGCTTTGCAGGTTTGTTTGTTTTTGAATAGGCCATCTTTTCATCTTTGTCAAACAAGATGTCATAACCAAGATAAATCCCACTTCCAATCACAAGGGTGCTGAGGAACACAATCGATACATGCCCGCCATACCTTTTTAAAAATCTAACCACAGGACTAGATGTCTCATTTTGAACCTCTTTCACCAATCTTCTAAAGCTAGGGGATGAAATCATTTGGAGTTCATTTTTTGCATTTTTATTCTTCCAAATTGACCTTGGATGGGTTTTCAAATAGGCCTTCAATGCTCGGTGGTAATGATGATCAAGCTGCAGGTTCTTCGCAGTCCATTTAATAAATGATAACATTCGCTCATCGTCAGCATGTTTACTCAAATACCCAAAAAGCTGTGGATAATGATAACTGCCTTCTTCGTTATCAAAAGCAGCGAGTATATGCTGGAAATACTTTTCCGAAAGGTTACTACGCAAAATATTTTTTACTATCTCTCGAAGTTCCTCGCGGTTTTCAAGTGATAAACGCTGAATAATCACTCCTACAGAAACAACAGGTTTGGTAAACAATTCATGAAGGACTTTCAAAATCTTGTACTTACGGATGATTTTTGTATCCTTAAGTTCAAGCTCAGTCAGCTTTCCAGTTGAAAGGAGCGCAAAGGTATCGATGTCCTTGAGAGTCATATTCCGTAATTCAAACCCATCTACTAAAGCAATTTCCGCGTAAACCATCATCTTTTCTTTTATTTTTGAAAAATCAATGTAAGGGTTTGTTACTTTAAATGCTTGGACCGCACTAGCGGCTTTATATGGATTAGTGGAATTGCCAACAGCATCTGCTGTCTTTTGGATTGATAATAGCTGAAAGGAACGATTCTTATGTAAATAGGGTGCAGTTTCCAGGAGATGATTAATCTCTGCTAAGATGTCTTCCACATGTGTGAGGTTGAATTTAGTTTCTAGAATAACCTTTAACAGCTTACTGTAGTCCTGTTGTTGATGAATAAACATTAGAACATAGTTGTAGATAGTTTCGTGGTCCTCAATCAATTTCCATAATGCATGAAAAACAGATTGATTCTGGTAATGTTCGAGTGTGTTCAGAATAAAGGCAAGCCCTTCATCCTTAAGGGTATTCTGGTTAGATCCAAGCACAGCTTTAAAAGAGTCAATTATGTATTCCTGATTATTTTTCGCATAGAAATCACTCAATCCGACAATCTCCCTTATCAGTTTCTACTATTAATGTAATTAATTTACTTATGCTCTGAAACTTTAGCGGATGAAAAGGAATTACTCCCTCAAATAATAAAATAAGAAGACCCTATCTGGTCTTCTTATTTTTCAACTTTGGAAATTGGAATAAATGTATTGAAGAACCCGATGCAGGTAACCTGACTCAGGCCGATTTCGGAAAAATTGGTTTTGTAGACTGAAAATATGAAGTAATCTTTTTCCGTTGTTCCCATATCGAAAACCTCTTCCCCTGCAAGTGAGAGAATCCCTTTTTCAAGGACATTCGATGATTGATCCATCGCTTTATGGGTAATCCATTCGATGTATTCCGAACGCCCAGGGTTTGTTTCGGATAATACGAATACAATGACTATCAATAGGATAATAGAAATGATCTTTTTCACTTTTCAGCCCCATTCTAATTATTGGTAATATTTACTTAAATTAAGTATAAATGGGGAGATTATGATTGTAAATATAAACCTTCGTGCTACATCTCTAGTAATATGATAAATTAGTACTAATTAACTTTAAAGGGGATAAGTCTGTGTCAAGAATATGGAAATGGGTTGTTGCGTGCTTACTTTTCCTGCTGTACCTAAATGGACTAGGAATTTTGGCCGTTCAGTTTTTATAATATAAATAATAAACAGTAATTTCATAGAACAGGGACTGATAATCATGACCATTAATTTAACCAAGCCTGTTTCGAAAAGGCTTTTGTTTGCACTGCTTACCATTACGATTGGAGTCGAAATTGTCCTCTATTTAAGCGGTTTCAGTCTCTTGGCCGGTACCATCTATGATGCCATTATGGTATCTTCCTTTTTTATCGGGTTAAAGCTGCAGCCTAGACTAAGTAACGGAATTCAAAAAACAAAGAGTCAACTTATACACCAATTTATTGGAGCCTTCCTGCTCTTTGTTCTTGGCAGTACGATGATTAATATTTATTCCTCGTACGCCTTCAAGGATTTTAGTGAGGATTATGAGCAATATGTGGATGCGTATACAGACGTGGTTCCGAATGTTGAACCTGAGTTGGAATCTGGCCAACCAATTGTGCCTGTCGACAATATGTGGGAAGTAGTAGGGGAGATTGACAGTATTGGGTACGACATCTTCACGGATATTCTTGCTGGTCTTGAAGAGGTTTGGCGGTTAGCTTATATTATTTTGATCCTTCTTGTTTTTAAAAAAGTGTTTCCAAGGCGATGGGAAAAAGGCAGACGTGATATTTTTGTCATGCTTGCGCTTTTTATCACCTCAGTGCTATTCGGCATTGATCACACCTTAAATTCTGCTCAATCATGGAAATATGAAGTAGGAGCCATTGTAACCTTCGCCAATATGGGATTATTATTTGGTTTAATTCTATTATGGACGAGAAATCTATGGGTGACCGTTCTGGTGCATTCCGTTTACGATATCCTAGCCACACTGTCTTGGTATTACTTTGAATTTATTGTCGAAATAGCGGTATTGGTTCTTTTGCCTATGTACCTCGTATTAATGGCAATCGAAAAGAAGCAACAAATGAAAAGGTCCATTGAAGTAGTAGTTAATGAAGATATAGCCAATTAAACAAGAGGCTGCCATTAATGTTGGCAGCTTTTTAGTATGCCATGATTCACGTCCTAAATCTCTCTGCTAGATTAAAAGTACAGCTGTCTATCACTCAACTAATTTATCAATAATTCAGAAAAAAATAAATTACAAAAAATCTACAAAATTTACAAAAAAAGATATATTTTATTTCGACAATTCCCGTTATAATGAATTTTGTAATAATACTTTTTGTCGAAAGGTGGAAAAACCTAGTGAAAAAAGGTCTAAAAAAGAAGTTTAAAGGACTAGCCGTTTCTACATTGGCTTTGGGACTTCTGGCAACTCCGTACGGGGGAGTATATGCAGAAGGAAATCAACCAACGAATGTTTTGTCGAATGAGGCATTTGTAAAGCTTAAAATCATGGAAACTACAGATATTCATGGAACGATTATGGACCATGATTACTTTGCTGATGCAGCCGTAAAAAATGGCTTGGTTAGAATTTCAACACTTGTAAAAGCTGAACGTAAAGAAAACCCTAACAATCTATTAGTAGATAATGGAGATATGCTTCAAGGGAATCCTTTTACTGACTATGTAGCAAAAGTAGACCGTCCTACCTTTGTTAATCGCTTAGCTGGTCTTAACCGCTATGAAACAGCAGTTCAAGTATCAAAACAAGGCTGGGATACAGCAGAAACTGTAATCATCGTAAGAGGTGATGACTTTGCGGATGCTCTAGCAGCAGCTCCACTAGCCTATAAACATAACGCTCCTATTCTATTAACACAAACAGATACACTAAATGAAGATACGAAAAAAGAAATTAAACGTCTAGGTGCTACCAAAGCTATAGTAGTCGGAGGCAAGACTGCTGTCTCTAATCGTGTAACAAATGCGTTATCATCAAAATTAAATCTATGGGTCAAGCGTGTTTCAGGTTCTGATCGCTTTGAAACTGCTTCTGCAGTAGCAAAAGAACTAGGAAATCCTAAGAAAGCAGTTCTAGTAAATGGCTTTAACTATCCAGATGCGATTTCAGTAGCTTCTTATGCGGCTCAAAATGGATACCCTATCCTATTAACAAGAACTGACGCTGTCCCTAATGTAACCTTGGAAGCGCTTAATAATGTTACTGATACTATTTTAGTAGGCGGCACTGGCGCTATTAGTGAAAAAGTTGAATCAGCAGTCAAGAATCCACAGCGCGTGGGTGGAGAAAATCGTTTTGAAACATCATTAAAAGTGGCAACTGAACTTGGAAGCGTGAAAGAAAAGGTATTCCTCTCAACAGGATGGGGCTTTGCTGATGCGCTTACTGGCTCTGTTCTTGCAGCAAAAGAAGGAGCGCCAGTAGTTCTCGTTGAAAAGGACAAACTTCCTACAGGTGTAACAGAATTAGTACAGAACAAATATGTGACTGTTCTTGGTGGAACAATTGCAGTTTCTGAAAAAGCAATTACAGGAGAAACTCACCCAATCTATGATGCTATGAATATGTTAGATTATGATGTTTCTAACTTCGGCAATCACGAATTTAACTACGGTCTAGATTTCTTACAAAATAGTATTAATGGAGCAGACTTCCCATTTGTATCAGCAAACGTTTATAAAGCTGATGGTGATAGTGATCCAAGCAATAATAAGAATCTAGTGAATCCGTATAAGATTATTAAAAAAGAAGTAGTGGATAAAGACGGTAAAAAGCATAAGCTTAATGTGGGTGTAATTGGCTTTGTTCCTCCGCAAATTATGCAATGGGACAAGCAAAATCTTGAAGGAAAAGTAATAACAGAGGATATCGTTGCTTCTGCCGAAAAATGGATTCCGAAGATGAAGGAAAACGGTGCAGACTTAGTTGTTGTCGTTGCACACAGTGGATTCACAACAAATAGAGATGACAAGGAAAATGCAATTCTTGGCTTGAGTGAAGTGGAAAATGTAGACGCTATTTTACTAGGCCACAGTCATTTAGCACTTCCTGGTGATAAAGCATATAATGCGTTCCCTGGAATTATCGATAACGTAAAAGGAACCATCAATGGTGTACCAGCTGTTCAAGCGAAAGTTGATGGACAATTCCTTGGTGTTATTGACCTAGATTTAGATTTAGTCGATGGAAAATGGGTAGTGAAGAATTCTCAATCAGAGGTTATGGGTACATCTACAGTAGACGCAGACCCTGACATGGTTGAGTTAATGAAGCCTGTTCATGACCATACGATTGATTATATTAACAGTGCAGTTGGAGAAACAACGGCTCCAATTCACAGCTTTTTCTCAAGGGTTCAAGATGATCCTTCTGTACAAATTGTCAGCAATGCTCAAAAAGAGTACATGGAAAAAGTATTAAAAGGAACAGAATATGAAGGGATTCCAATTCTTTCATCTGCAGCTCCATTTAAGGCAGGACGTAATAGTGGTAATGACTACACAAGCATTCCTGCTGGAGAAATGACAATTAAAAACGTAGCAGACCTTTATAAGTTCCCAAATACTGTTTCAGCGTTACTTCTAAATGGTAAAGAATTGAAGGATTATTTGGAATGGACAGCTACAAACTTTAATCAGATTAATCCTGCTGAAACAAAAGAACAGCCATTAATCAATAAGGATTTCCCTGATTATAACTTTGATACCATTGATGGTGTTACCTATGAATTCGATGTAACACAACCATTACGCTATGATTCAAAAGGAACAGTTGTTGCGAATCCTGCTGCAAACCGTATTAAGAATTTAATGTATAATGGACAGCCGGTAACAGATGACATGAAGTTTGTTATTGCTACAAACAATTATCGTGCTTCTTCTCCAATCGTTAATCCAGGCGGAGCTAAGACAATTTACGCATCTGCTGATGAAAGCCGTCAGGTAGTAATGAATTATATTATCAACAATAAGGTAATTAACCCTTCTGCGGATCAGAACTGGAAATTAGCTTCATTGAATGCAAATGTTGACTTAACATTTGAATCAAGTCCATCTGCGAAAACTTTTGCAGAGCAAACAAATAATATTAAGTATGTTGAAACATTAGAGTCTGGGTATGCAAAATACACATTAAAAAACCCAATCGATGTACAACTTTTAGGTATCAATGACTTCCATGGTCAACTAGATACGTTTAGTTCAAGCCTTAATGCAGGTGGAGCTGAATATTTGGCAGCACACTTAAAGCAGCGTGAAGCAACAAACCCTGCTAATACCTTAATGGTTCATGTTGGTGATTCAGTAGGAGCAAGCTCTCCTGTTTCAGCTCTTATCCAAGACGAACCTACAATTGAAATCCTAAACAAAATTGGTTTCGATGTAGGAACGCTTGGAAACCATGAATTTGATGAAGGTGTAAAAGAGATGATGCGCCTAATCAATGGTGGCGCACATCCAGCAACAGAGGCAAAGTACGGGGTATTTGAAGGTGCGAGTTTCCCGTATGTTTCAGCTAACGTTGTTGATGAAACAACAAACGAACCGATTTTAAATCCATATGTAATCAAAGAAGTAAGTGGTGTTCAAATTGGATTTATTGGTGTTACCTATAGTGATACGCCAACAATTGTTACGCCTAGTGGTGTAGCAGGTGTTAAATTCCTTGATGAAGCTGAATCTATTAATAAATATACGAAAGAGCTTAAAGCAAAAGGTGTAGAATCCATTGTTGTTCTTGCGCATAACGCAGTGAAATCAAATACTGATGGCTCAAGTCCTACTGAAGAACTAGTTGATATTGCCAATTTAGTAGATGATGAAGTGGATGTCATTTATGGTGGACATAACCATCAATATGCGAATACTGTAGTGGATGGTAAGTTACTTGTTCAATCTTATGCTTCAGGAACTGCTTTCTCAGATGTAGATTTAACAATTGACCCTGTTACAAAAGATGTCATAACGAAAAAAGCTGAGGTGGTAAATGCAGTCCGTACAATTACTCCAGATGCTGAAATTAAAGCATTGGTTGAAGGCTATTCTGCCGATGTTGCTCCAATTCTTAATGAGGTAATTGGAAATGCACCTGAAGGAATTAGCAGAACAGAAAATGCGGACGGTGAATCACCAATGGGTAACCTCATTGCTGACTCTATGATAGAGCAAACGGGTACTGACTTTGCTTTCATGAATCCAGGAGGAATCCGTGCTGAAATCACGCCAGGAGAAATCCTTTGGAAAGAAGCTTTTACTGTTCAGCCATTTGGTAATGATCTAGTTACAATGACATTAACAGGTGCTCAAATTAAAACATTGTTTGAGCAACAGTGGGGTTCTAAGCCAAGAATCCTTAAGATTGCTGGTTTAAAAGTTAGCTATGATGATTCAAAAGAAAAAGGCAGCCGTATGGTTTCTATTAAGAAGACTGATGGTACAGATCTCGTAG
Organism: Neobacillus niacini; assembly: GCF_023715415.1. GTDB lineage: Bacteria > Bacillota > Bacilli > Bacillales > Cytobacillaceae > Neobacillus > Neobacillus niacini_C. The sequence goes on along the minus strand of NZ_JAMBOB010000004.1, from coordinate 286,744 downwards.
ACACCCAAGAGTACACAGTAACAGTTAATAACTTCATGGCAGATGGCGGAGATGAGCTGTCTATCTTGAAGGAGGGCAAAAACCGTGTTACTCATGTAACGGATTTAGATGCATTAATCAATTTCATTAAAAAGTATGAAACCATTAATCCTAAAAACGAAGGCCGTATTACCAAAGTGAATAAATAACCTTGAGCCAAAAAAGGGCAGACTCATAAATTTGAGTCTGCTCTTTTTTTTTGTTTAGGAACTTATCGTGCCTTGATTTTCCAGTTTCACTGAATAAGATAGGTTTTTGAAAGTTATACTCAAATGTAACAATTATTTAACTTTATAGTTACAGAAATTTAATCAAGTAGTAAAATAGACTTTTGGGATAAATCCATGTCTATTTTTTTTCCAAAACAAGCAAATGAGTTACTAAATATTCAAAGAATGTCTCTTTGCGCTTTGGAAGAATAGGGCGAGAATAAAAATCTGATAACCAGGTACATCTTTGAAAACAATAACCCTGATGGGCAACCGCCATTTGGTCAAATGAGAGAGGTAGAAAAATGACGAAAATTTGGAGAAGGATCACGATTAGTCTTATCGTTTTAGTTTCATTAGTTTTTATTGGTTTATGGATGAAGCCTCACTTCATTAATAAACCAATCAACAATACGCCGAATAAAGTTGGTTCAGTAGAACCTTCTAAACCCTCACAGGATCAACTCTTATTAAACAAAGATTTTAATGTAATTGCGTTTTCTAAGAATCATCAGTTGAAACTTGAGAAGGTAGAAAAAAAGACAATGTATGGTGTACATGATGAAAGATATTTTCTTACAATCGAGAAAAGTGCAAATGAGGAAGCCGGATCCGCTATAGTTACTTTTCGTAAGGTCCCAACGAATGACGTATTTGTTTTCGTCCACGTTGATTCAGAAAACGCAAACATAAATCTTACGCTGCAACAAAGTTTTTCAGGGAATTCGTATGAAAAAAGGGAGCTAGATCTACCTACTTCCGAAGTATATCCTAACAGAAAAGAATATACTGATCCGACTTCCAACAACTTTACGTATCTAGAATTTAATGATAAGGATAAGAAGAGCGGCAGTGTTTTTATTGGAGGTCAATATTTATTTAAAAAACTAACACATACCTATCCAGATACGGGAAGGACAAGTACCGTGTATGGGCTTTTATCGGAAGACAGAGACTTCAAATATGAACAAAATAACAATCATTACAATTTTTCTTTAACAACCAATGCTAACCAAAGTTCAGGAGAATCGTGGTATTTGATGAGTCGCACTCCATTATTTAATAATGAAGACGAATTTACATTGGCCCAGAATATTGGAATTGATGAATACAAATGGCTTACCCCAACGGATGTGATTTCAAAAGGTGTCGATTCGATTTTTCCTAAACCAGAAATTGGCTTTGCCCGTTCATTAGTCCGACAAAGTGCTAAAAAATCAATCATTGCCTTTGAAGACATAAATAATCGATTCTTCGAGAATATTAACTGGAATTCGTTTGTTCAGCTCGAACAAATTAGAGACACTGATGGATTATGGTATTCTAACTATACAAGTACATGGTTAGAATCAACATATGGTATTCGAACACATTATGTTGATTCTAGACATAATGATAATCTGATTCGAGCTCAGGATAGAAGAGCGAAGAACCTTGGGATTACTGAGTACAAAGATAGTTATAAAGTATATGCCGATTTCCTCAATAATAAAATGGATGAAGGCTTTGTTATTAAAACAGTGAATGGAAAATTTCTTGTCGATTATTATTCAGACGAAAGTCTTACGCACGTTTCATTAAATCATGCGTTAAGTTTAATGAATTATTTATACTATGCATTCCAAAAATCCTCAGATGAAAAATACCTAATAGCGGCAGATCAAATGTATCAAGCCTTAAAGGATACGGGGGAAGCCTGGATTAATCCTGAGGGGAATTTATTTTACCAGTTAAACCTGGATGGGACCTATCAAGACAATGATTATAAATTGGTAACTTATTACGACCTTTTATATACAAGGAAGCTGTTACAAGAAATCAAAGGAGAAACAAGTCCAATCATTGAAAAGTTAATCGATAGTAAAATAAATTACCTTGAAAAAGCGGGCGTCGACATTAACGTTGATATGGAAAAAATTGAAGATTACGTTGGAATAATTGAGTAAGATTTTTGGAGGTCAGACAACGGTCTGACCTTTACTTGTGTTTATGGAAATTATTTATTTCTAGACCTGTTGATAACCTTCACCTGAGTCGTGATTTAAGTAACGTTTGAGATTTTGTTCCTAGAAAGAAAACAGCCTAAGGTGTTCTTTTTACAAATATTTTGATATCATTTAAAGGGTTGAAGTATATCGATGTTAACTCGGTGCATTGAATATCCATATGGAGGTTTATATGAAGAACCAGATAAAGGTAATGACAGTATTTGGAACCAGACCTGAAGCTATTAAGATGGCGCCATTAGTAAAAGAATTAGCAAAAAATGATGATAAAATAGAATCCATTGTGGCTGTTACGGCACAGCATAGAGAAATGCTGGATCAGGTGTTGAAAATATTTGATATCCAACCTGATTATGATTTAAATATCATGAAGGATCGTCAATCCCTGATTGATGTAACGACTAGAAGCTTGGATGGATTAAATAAAGTATTTCAAGAGGTTAAGCCTGATATTGTGCTAGTACATGGTGATACAACCACTACCTTTGTAGCCAGCCTAGCCGCTTTTTATAACTCTATCCCGATTGGGCATGTTGAAGCGGGCCTCCGGACATGGAATAAATATTCCCCTTATCCTGAAGAGATGAACAGGCAGCTTACGGGAGTTTTAGCAGACTTGCATTTTTCGCCAACAAGTCAATCAAGAGAAAATCTTCTAACTGAAAATAAGCCGGAAGAATCCATCTTTGTTACAGGAAACACGGCTATTGATGCCTTGAAAACAACGGTAAAAACCAGTTATTCTCACCCTGTTCTTGATAAGCTTGGGGATGACCGATTGGTATTAATGACGGCACACCGTCGTGAAAACACAGGAAAGCCAATGGAGAATATGTTCCGTGCGATAAGAAGGTTAGTAGAAGAGCACGAGGATATTCAGGTGGTTTATCCCGTACATATGAACCCCGTTGTTCGAGAAATTGCGAATAGAATACTTGGAGAAAATAATCGTATCCATTTAATCGAGCCGTTAGATGTAATCGATTTTCATAATTTCGCCTCTAGAGCTTATATCATTCTAACAGATTCTGGCGGCGTCCAAGAGGAAGCACCGTCACTGGGAGTTCCGGTCCTCGTGTTAAGAGATACAACTGAGCGTCCTGAAGGGGTAAAAGCAGGAACATTAAAGCTTGCTGGTACCGAAGAGGAAACCATCTTCCAGCTTGCGAATGAATTATTATCAGATAAAGTAGCTCATGATTTGATGGCGAAAGCTTCAAACCCATATGGTGATGGACTAGCTTCGAAGAGAATTGTGGAAGCGATTCTTTACCACTTTAAACATACTGATGAAAAACCAATGTCCTTTGGAGGTTTTTAGAAACCTGCTTATGAAAGTTAACTCTAAGTATTACAGGGTTGGCTTTCTTTGCGTTTGGAGCACACTGAAGGGTATACTAATAAAAAAATTATTTAAAGGGGTTGTCCTATGAATGAAGGGTATCAATCATCTGGTTTCCAACATAAAACCTTCTAAAAGTGGATTATTATTAGCTTTAACAGCCAGCGCATTTTCTCTATTCACCCTCATAATAATAGAAGTCATACACAGAGGTTCGTTTGCCGCATTTTTTAATTGGGCAGATGAAAGTACCGTATCTTTTGTGATGACATTTTTATTCCTCTTCTTTTTAGTAGGGGCGCTGTTTTTTTTACCCACAATCCTTTTTATTTCCCTTATAGCAATAGAAGTTATTTTTTGGTTTATTTTATCCCTTGGAAGCTTTATTAAGTACCAATTAAGAGGAGAGTTTTTCACACCAGCAGATTTATATGCCCTAAATGAAGGGGCAGATATTTCTACATTAATGAACGATTTAATTAGCTGGAAAGAGATCGTTGGTTTTGTGGTCACGTTACTCCTTCTTGTCGTTTTCAGCCTTTTCTTTATTCGTTTTAAAAAGAGGGTAGCTTTTCGTAAGCGGTTCATTTTTTCTGTTATTTCTATTATTGGTTTAGCCATTATTAGTACGCAGCCGTCATTATTCACGTTTAGAAGCTTTTCAAAAAATGTGCCGACAGTTGAAAGCTATAATAAATTTGGCTTTATTGGAGCCTATTTAACATTGGTAGAGAAAACGAATATTGCAGTCCCGGATAATTACGATAAAGAAGAAATCAATAAAATTGTTAAAAGAGTGACGGAGACATCGACCGAGGATGTAGTAGACCCAGATTTTCAACCCAATATTATTGTGGTCCTTGCAGAAGCGATGTGGGATCCATTATTGTTGAAGAATGCGAACTTTAAAGAAGACCCGCTGCCATACTTCCGGTCATTAATGGAGAATTATTCCTCTGGGAGCATGGTGACCCATGTGTATGGCGGAGGCACGTTTAATACGGAACTAGAAGTTTTGTCAGGGCTATCAACGCGTTTTTCTCCTGAAGAGATTTACTATAATCAAGTGAATCGGCCGATTGATTCTTTAGCGTATGTACTAAGAAAGCAAGGCTATCATGCCACGGCTATACATAACTTTAAAAATTGGTATTATACCCGTAGAGATATCTATGAGCGGATTGGTTTTGAAAGATTTTTCAGTATGGAATTTTTCAATAATCCAAGTTATATTGGCCCCTATATCGATGATAGAATATTGATGCAACAGGCTCTGGAAGAATTACAAAAAACAAAGGGTCCAGATTTTTTAAATGTGGTTACGGTAGCGAGCCATGGTCCCTATAATGATATTCGTTATAAGGATTTACCAATATTAGCAACAAGCGATAGGAAGATGACAGAGTTATCTAAATATATCCTTAACCTTTATACCAATTTGTTAAAAGACTTAGATGACTCCATTCGTCTTTTATTTGAAGGTGTAAAGGAAATCGATGAGCCCACAATGGTTGTTATCTATGGAGATCATTTACCGTTTTTAGGAGAAGAATATGCGGTTTATCGGGAATTAGATTACTTCCAGGGTGATTTAAACAATTACCAGGAATACAAAAAAATGTATCAAACACCATTATTGGTTTGGGATAATTTCGGAGGAGAAACGAAAAAAGAAGATTTAAGGATGACTCCTAACTTTTTAGGATCCTATATATTGGCCCATGCCAAAAAGGAAATGTCACCGATCTTCAGCCTCAGCCGTGATCTCTATCAACAGGGGAAAACTGTTATTCCAAAACAGACTTTTTATAAGCAAGAAGGAGTGAAAGAAGCAGAGTTAAAAGATTATCAACTACTTCATTATGATGTCATAAGGGGAAGACAGTATAGCTACGCTAACAGAAAACTTAAACCATTTGAGGGTTATGTACTAGGAAATGGTAAAATAAAAATCAATTCGGTTCAGGTTGAAAAAAACCAAAAAGGAACATATAGCTTAGAAATCCACGGTGAGAATTTTGTTTCTGGATCAACCATCTTTATTGATGGGAAAAAGAAAAAGGTCAAATTCACAAATGAGAACGAAATCTCAACGACGATAAAAGGAGATTCAATCAGTGACTCGTCATCCCATGAAGTTCGTGTTGCCGTACTTGACGATGATGGAAAAACCGTCATAGAAGAATCAAATTCGAAGACAATAAAATTAAAATAAAAAAAAGAGGCTTTCTTTATTAGAAAGTCTCTTTCTCATCCTTTGTGGAGGCCAATTGTTTCACTAAGAAATTCTCTACTTGCGCTAATAATTTTTCATTATTAGCTCTAAGTGTTTCAGCTGTTTGTACATAGTTTTGAGAGGCAAACTGTTTAACCATCCAATCATTCGTATCCATAAAGTAATGTGAGCCATCCATGTAGTTAGTTACGTTGAAGGTAATTTTACTCTCAGCTTGAAAATCATGAATCACCACGTTTTTTAAATCTTTAACTTGGTTATAAATGTATTCCTTCATCTTTAAGCGGTCTATAAATGCTTGTTGGCTGCGATTATAGTTAAAAATATGGTATGTGATTGGATAGGGCGTGTAGTACAGTGTAAATGCCTGTTCTGGATGTTGTTTGATTGCAGGTAAAATATTTACATCAAAGTTATCTTTCATTTTTTGAAAAGATACTTCTTTAGGAACAGGATTATTATTTTTCTTTGTTTGAGTCTCTTTATATTTCTCTGTAGTCATGGCTGGAATACCAAAACCAAATTTATAAACATTGTATGGCGTACGCAGAGGCTGGTTTTGCTTTTTAGCCTCGAGTCGATCAAAGTAGATTTCTCCAGCGTAATAACTGAAAAGGTATTTAAAGTCATCCAGAGGATAGGTATTGTATAAATAGGTTGGGAAAGTACCTGATTCCTCGTTTACGCGATCTAGGTCACCATGAAGGGAATCGAAATCAAGATCCCAATAAACGTTCTTTAGGTTTTTGTGTGTCGCATTGGCTAGTTGATAAATATAACTTTGTTCCTTTGCCGAGGAAGCAGATAAAGCTGCATTAAAACTTTTGACATTAAGTTTTCGATCAATCAATGTTTCATTGAAATTTTGACTCATCGAGGGTCCGATGAAAATGGTGTCGTAATCTAAATTTTTTATAAAGGCTGGCAGTTGGTAACGCCCATTTACACTGTAATAATGACTTTCTTTCTTTAAATGATAGTAGCCTAGAGGGTCTATCTGATAAATTAAAAATGAATAAAGACCAGAAAAGATTAGTGTGGATGCCAGTAAATAAATTAAGAACTTTTTATAACCCATCAAGCGTACTCCTTATGTTTTAGAAATTGAAATATAAAAATTCACTTACTTTCGATAGTGATAGAATAGATGCCACTGTTATTATGGATAGGACAATGACTTTCCCAACGTTCATGTTAAACTCATTCATTCGTTCCATTGTATTTTTAGAGAATATAACGATGACTAAAAAGGCCAACAAAACTATTGAGTACTTTAATATATCTGGGCTGGTGTATAGTATTTCAACATTGATACCAATATTGAAGGGCAGTATTTTATTGATTGCATTTGCGATTGATGGGAACTCAATACCGTTAAGTCCAATCATTCCTTTCAGAATTGATAAAGCTTGGCTCATCGTTTCTGATCTAAAAAGGACCCAGGCTGAATTAACAAATAGAAAAGTAAGGAGCCAGGCCGTCCATTTAGGAAGACTGATATTTGTCGTTTTCCAAGCACGATAAATCATTGAGGCTAATCCATGGAGTACACCCCAGACAACAAACGTCCATCCTGCACCATGCCAAATTCCGCTAATGAAAAAAATAATAAAAATGTTAAAATAGGTACGATATTTTCCAACCCGACTTCCGCCCAGAGGAAAGTAAATATATTGTGTCAAGAATCGGTTTAAGGTTATATGCCATCTGCGCCAGAAATCTTGAATGTTTAGTGCCTTATAAGGCGAATTAAAGTTTAGTGGAAGTTTAATATTGAATAGCAGTGCAGCACCAATGGCCATGTCGCAATATCCACTAAAATCAAAATATAATTGCATCGTATACGAAAGTGAAGTAATCCAACTTTCAAAAAAGGATAGAGCTCTTTCAGCCCCGTAGCCCATGTTGGCTACAGTTGCAAAATTGTCAGCAATTAATACTTTTTTTCCAAGCCCTAGAATGAATATATAGGTCCCTAAGGCAAAGTTTCTTGCGTGTAACCTAGCATTATCATTCTCCTCAAATTGCGGCATCATTTCTTTGTGATGAACAATGGGTCCTGCAATTAATTGTGGAAAAAAAGTAACAAATAAGCAGTACTCAAAAAATCGATAATGCCTAGTTTCTCCTTTATAGGAATCAACAATAAAAGCTATTTGCTGAAAGGTGAAAAAGCTTATTCCAAGTGGTAAGATTATTTGTTGAAGGATAATATCTTTATCGATAAGATAATTTAAATTGTTAATAAAGAAATTTGTATACTTATAATAACCCAATAAGGAAACATTAAATAATATCCCAAGTGTTAACAAAAGCTTTTTGTGGTTTTCAAACCTAAGCATTAATTTACTAAATCCGAAGTTAATAATGATTGAACTGATAATTAGGTATAAATATTTTGGTGTCCAATAACCATAGAAAAATAATGACGCTAATACTAACCAGATCATTTTGGTATGAAGAGAAGTCTTTCTTAGTACGAAAAAATATCCAATAATCACGATTGGAAGGAAAATAAAGATAAATTCATAGGAATTAAATAGCACCCAAAGCACCTCAGTAATGATTAATAGTATATATATTCTACTCTAATTAATGAGCTTAATTAATTGAGCGAAAATTGTCAAATGGTGCTTTAGGTAAGTGTAGGTTATTGGTATAATAATTTGAATGATATCCCGTTAAAAACACTCTCTTGAATAGTTTCAAAAAGAGGAAAGGTTGGAATAAGAAATGAAAAATGTGAAAAAAGCAATAATTCCAGCTGCTGGACTTGGAACAAGATTTTTACCAGCGACGAAGGCAATGCCCAAAGAAATGCTGCCAATAGTTGATAAACCAACGATTCAATATATTGTGGAAGAAGCGATTGAATCTGGAATTGAAGACATCATCATTGTTACCGGAAAAGGCAAAAGGTCTATTGAGGATCATTTTGATAATGCATTTGAACTTGAACAAACGTTATTGGAAAAAGAAAAGTTCGAGTTATTGGAAACGGTTCAGGAAGTATCAAAAATGGTTGATATTCACTATATTAGACAAAAAGAACCAAAAGGCCTTGGACATGCGGTCTGGTGTGCACGTAATTTTATTGGAAATGAACCGTTCGCCGTTTTACTTGGGGACGATATCGTACAAGCAGAAACTCCTTGTTTGAAACAATTGATTAATGAGTATGACAGAACTCATTCTTCTGTCATTGGGGTTAAACAAGTCCCAGAAGATGAAACGGATCGGTATGGAATCATCGACCCTATTGATCAGTTTGATCGGTCATTCCAGGTTAGGAACTTTGTGGAAAAACCAAAAAAAGGCACTGCACCATCTAATTTAGCCATTATCGGAAGATATATTTTCACACCGGAAATTTTCTTGTTCTTAGAAAAACAAGAAATTGGAGCCGGTGGTGAGATTCAGCTGACAGATGCCATACAAAAACTAAACCAGATTCAGCGTGTGTTTGCCTATGAGTTTGAAGGGAAAAGATACGATGTTGGGGATAAGCTTGGGTTTATTGAAACAACGATTGAATTTGCTCTTCAAAAAGAAGAGCTGCGGGATGATTTACTAAAATTTATGTCAAAAATGCTTGAAAAGTAATGATAGAGTAAATGAAGATTTTAATTTGATTTAAGACAGGAGTGAGTTTCCCTTATGGCAATTTTAGTAACAGGCGGGGCCGGATATATTGGTACCCATACTTGTGTCGAATTATTAAATAGTGGTTATGAGATTGTGGTTTTAGATAATCTCTTAAATAGTAAACCAGAAGCGTTGAAACGAGTTAAAGAGTTAACAGGTAAAGATTTTAAATTTTACGAAGTGGATTTACTGGAACGAGTTAAGGTTGAAGAAGTGTTTGCGGAAAATAACATAGAGGCTGTTATCCATTTTGCTGGACTCAAGGCAGTAGGAGAGTCTGTTTCTATACCTCTTCATTATTATCATAATAATATCACTGGCACACTGATTCTATGTGAAGTCATGAATAAGTTCGGAGTGAAAAATCTAGTATTCAGTTCTTCTGCAACCGTTTATGGTATGCCTGAACGGATGCCGATTTCAGAGGAGGATCCACTCAGTGCAACCAACCCGTATGGTAGCACGAAGCTAATGATTGAGCAAATCCTACGTGATTTATATGTATCCGACGCATCTTGGAGTATTGCATTACTTCGCTATTTTAACCCTATTGGTGCCCATGAAAGCGGGCGAATTGGGGAAGATCCTAATGGTATCCCTAATAATTTAATGCCATTCATCACACAAGTCGCTGTAGGCAAGCTTGAGAAGCTGCGTGTTTTTGGAAATGAATATCCAACCGTTGACGGCACTGGAGTACGTGATTATATACATGTTGTCGACTTGGCTAAAGGTCATCTAAAAGCCCTTGAAAAAGTAACAGGAGCAAGCGGAGTAGAGGCTTATAACCTTGGTACAGGAAATGGCTATAGTGTTTTAGAGATGGTAAGGGCATTTGAAAAAGCTTCTGGAATCAACATTCCATATCAAATTGTAGATAATAGACCAGGGGATATTGCTGTTTGTTACGCTGATTCAACGAAAGCGAAAACGGACCTTGGCTGGACAGCTGAAAAAGGGATTGAAGAAATGTGCAGGGATTCGTGGAAATGGCAAAGTGAAAATCCAAATGGATATGGTAAGTAAATAGTAATAAATAATTTAGAGGGCCTTCCTAATTTTTCTAATGGGAAGGCTTTACTTTGGAGAATAATACATTTTTGTTAGATTTATATGTTGTATTGGGGGATTAGAATGTTTAACATGATAAAAGTTTTTTCATCATTTGCCATTTTTTGCTTCATTATTTTGATTTTTCATGATCGGGTTGCTTCAGCCGAACAGATTAGGATATCTGGCGGGGACAGATATGAAACAGCGGCTAATATCTCTAAAGCAGGGTGGGAAACAGCAGAAACAGTAGTTTTAGCACAGGGGTTGGATTTCCCGGATGCCTTAGCTAGTGTTCCTATGGCCAAAAAATATAATGCACCTATTTTGCTAACGCGGACTGAGGCACTTCCGTCAGTAACAATAGAGGAAATTAAAAGGTTAAGAGTTAGAAATGTCATTATTTTGGGTGGTCCATTGGCTGTTTCTATGAATATTGAAGAATATTTAATGAATACCTTGAATCTCACTGTAAAGAGAATCGGTGGAAAAACCCGTTATAAAACGGCCGAAGCCATTGCTGCCGAAATGGGTCAATATAATCAGGTTTTCATTGTTGATGCGAATAACTTTCCAGATGCCTTAGCTATAGCACCTTATGCAGCCATTACAGGTTCCCCAATCCTCCTAACAAAGTCTGATTTCTTACCTGTGGAAATAAAACAGGCTGCCCAAAAGGCAGAGAAGCGGTATGTAATTGGGGGGGAAGTTGCCGTAAATGACGCAATCCTGTCAGAATTAAATGCGGAGAGAATTGCTGGTGAAAATCGTTATGATACATCGGCAAAAATTCTACATACTTTTTATCAAATACAGCCTCATCTTTATTTTGCTACTGGGGCAGAGTTTGCAGATGCTTTAGCTGGGTCGGCTTTAGCCGCTAAAAATGAGAGTGGTGTAGCTCTTGTAAGACCGAACGCAATTCCTGCTGAACTTCAAGACAGCTTTAAAAATTATCAGTTTTCGAAAACATTTGTCTTAGGTGGTACTCAAGCAATCCAACAGGAAACAGCAGTCGAATTGGATAAGCAGGTCATTTATGAAATTACTGATCGAAGCAAACCAATTATTTTTTATATTCCTCATTCTGATGATGAATTGTTAGCTGCTGGTGCAGGCATTGACAATTTTCTTAACCGTGGATTTGATGTGAAAGTTGTCCTTTTGACGAAGGGGAAGGCTTCTGCGGTTTATAATCAGTTACTTTCTCAATTCCCAGATATGACCCTAGAGGAATTTGGAGAAGCAAGAGTCACAGAGTTTAAAGATTCACTTTCAAGATTAGAAGTGAAAGAGAATAATATATTTGTATATGATTTTCCAGATTCCGAACTAACAGAAGAGGATGTAACAAGTGTCATATTGGATTTTGAAAATCGGTTTCCTAATGCTGAGCACAGGGCCTTTTCATTTGAAGATATTAATAATGACCATCGTGCAATAGGAATCGCTTTAAACGACTTATATTGGAGTGGGAAAGTTAAAAATGCCCGTTTTTATATCTCCCCTTATTTTGATAATCGTTTCATTAAGGGTTTTTATATTAAACCTATTAATAGAAGTAAAGTGATTGATGCCATATTTGCATACAAACTTTTTAACCCCGAGGAAGGCAGATATTCAATAGGTTATCGATCTGTTCCATATATGTTTAATCAATTGGAGGAAAACCCAATTAGTAAGGTTCATTTGCCAGACAAAAACTATATTAGTAGTGAAAGTTAATAATTAGTAATTTCTATGTAAAATATAGAAAAATTTGTAGAAATTACTGTTATAATGTAATAGTCTAAAAATTTTTGTAGAAGTGTGGGAAGGAGTTCGGAATGAATCAAAAGATTTATAGTTTTATAGGAATGTGCATCTTATTCGCTATTTTCCTTTTTCCAGCAGGTGTTTTTGCAGAAAAGATGGTCGTTATTGACCCCGGTCATGGCGGTAAATTCACTGGTACCTGTGGATATACAAAGGAAAGTGGAAAGGACCTTTGTGAAAGGGATGTCAATTTATCCGTAGGATTGAAGGTAAGAGAAGTGCTTAAATCCTCCGGTATTAAAGTATTTATGACACGTGATGCGGATGTTGGGTTTGCCTCCAATTCTGGCGATGACCTCAAAGCTAGAACGAATCTTGCTAACGGATTTGTTAAAGGCAATAACGATAATAGTATTTTTATTTCCATACATCATAATGCTTCACCAACAAGCCCCTATGTAAAGGGCTATGAAACCTATTACTATGATTATCATAACTTGGATCCAATGTATCCATATGATCCACTCCAGGTAAAATACTTAAATGATAGTAAACGATTTGCAGAGGTTATTCACCCAACTGTAGTAAATGCACTTGGATTAATGGATAGAAAAATCCATAATGATCAAAGTTTTTATGTTATTCGCAATACACAAATGCCTTCAGTATTAGTTGAACTTGGGTATATGACCAATCGAGAGGAAGAGAGCAGGATAAAAACAACTGCTTATCAGCAGCAAGCTGCACAAGCACTAGCAAACTCGATAATTTCTTATTTTAAAGTGTTTGAGGTATACCAAGATAATAATAAAAAGGCTACCTACAAAACGAAAAATGAAGCGGTAAATTATGCACAGACACTTAACGGTAACGTAAGAGTGTTTGATAAAGATACACAGCAGGATGTTTGGGAAAATAGTAACTTTGAAGCCTATCACAAATCAGAAGGGCTATTAAAAAGTTTTGCTACTGAACAGCAGGCAATCGCTTATGCAGCTGGTTATGCAAATACAAGAGTAGTAGAGAAGGCAACTGGTGAAACCCTTTGGGCAAATTTCTTTACACAAAGATATATTGTCCAAGATCAAGCAGGAAATAACACCTCGTTCTTTGATTTCAATAAAGCCATTTCGTTTGCAAAAACGAAACAACCGGCAAGAGTGGTTAGAGCCAATACAAACGATGTTATCTGGACAAGTTTTGCAAATGAACAGATAACAAGAAATCTTCAATCTACTAGATTAGAAGGTGCAACACGCTACTTAACATCCGTTTCTATCTCAAAGATGTTACATCCAAATGGCTTTGCTGCAAATTCGGATAAAACCGTTATTTTAACGACAGGAGCAGAACCTGCTGATGCCCTATCGGCTGGTCCATTATCTGCCACTTACGGACAAGCACCGATACTGTTAAATAATAGCAGCAGCTTACTTCCTGAAGTAAAAGATGAACTTAAACGTCTAGGGACAGCAAAGGTCATCATTATCGGAGGACCGATAGCCATTTCTCCTAACGTAGAAGATGCGATTATCTCTCTAGGTATTGATACAGAGAGAATATCTGGTCAAACACGCGTAGAAACAAATCAACGTATTGTTGAAAAGTTAGGTTCCGTTGAGGGAGTATTTGTTGCATCAGCTAGAAGTTTCCCTGATGCATTAGCTTCAGCACCAATCGCAGCTGCTAATAATTGGGCTATCGTGTTAACGGAGCAAAACAATATTTCAGCTGAAGCATTAAACTATCTAAAGGGTAAGAAAACAGTGATTCTTGGAGGACCAGTTGTAGTTTCTGATTCTATTCAAAATCAACTAGTCCAACAAAATGGCACTCAAAATGTAGTTAGACTTGCGGGTTCAAACCGTTACGAAACTCTGGCAAGTATCTTATGGTATTTTAAAGACCAAATGAAATCCGATACGATTAATATTGCTACTGGGGCAAACTTCCCGGATGCGTTAACGGCAGCACCGCTATCCATTCAGAATAAAGCTCCACTTATTCTATTAGGCAGCGGATTATACAAGAATGTAGAATCTTTCCTTTTCCAATACACAGAGGAAAACTTAATCAAGCGGGTTAACGTAATTGGCGGCCCTCTTGCTGTACCACAATCATTAGAATCTGTGATTGTAAATAAAGCAAAATAAGAAGCGAACTCTCCTTGAGTTTGCTTTCTTTTTAGAAAGGAGAAAAAATGATTAGGGTTTTAATCACTGTACTTCTGCTAGTAGGAAGTATTGCGGGCTGTTCACTATTTAATAAAGAAGAAAAGAATAATAGTGAAGAAAAACTAGTGGAATCGAAAAGCCAAGCTGAGGTAGAAAAAAAGGATGAAAAGAAGGATGAAAAAAAGGGTGAAAAGAAGGATTCCGTTGTGAGTCCAGAGTCCGCTAATGATGGTTTAAAGGTTTATCGTCCTAAGGTCGGAGTAAAAAAGATTTTTATTGATCATGAAAATGTTCCATCTCTTACAGAAGAAGTAGTTTTTGATAATGGGGACTATGTTCAGAGCATCATTACAATTGGCCAATCAGCAAGTGTTGTTATTTATAAATGGACAGAAAATGAAATCTCTATTGTAGAGACCATAAAAAATCCAGATGATCCTGATAAGAACTATCTCGAAGGTACCAATGAAGGTACCAATGAAGGAACCAAACAAGAAGTGATGATTTCAAAGATAGATACTTTAGAGGCAGATTGGAAAATTATTAGTCAGAATCAAAGTGTTCAGACACCTTATCAAACCTTTACTAACGTCTATGTGATTCAAAAAATCACAAATGAGGTAGAAGGTGCAGAAACAATATATACCAATTACATTGCACCTGGTATTGGACTGATAAAAGAAACCTTCGAAGTAACTGGTGATCAAGGGTATTCCGCAGAATCCATGCTTCAAAAAATAGAAGAATAGTAAATAGGGAAATCTTACATTCTTCTTGTCTATTGCTGAAATATGTAAATCTATGTATCATATTGTCTAGTAAGTTATTACTATTTCATTTTTATTGGGGGAGAATAAATGAAAAAAGCTATGTTAGGATTTCTTCTATTGCTGCTTTTATTTCCGTTAGCTGTATCCCCGGAAAGAGCAAGTGCAAACAGTGAAGGACCTATTGTATCGGTTAAACTAAACAATTATTTAGGACTACAAAAAAGTATCCAAGTAACTATAAATGGTAAGTACATTGTCGAAGGTGATACAAATACGAATCTCCTTTCTAATCAAAATTTTACTGTGCGTATCGAAAATGGTTCGTTAGCACTATATAAAGATAATAGTCTTGTAAAAAGTTATGGGACTTCTTTTACAATCAGTCCAGAGCAATACGAAAGTCATTACGTTTCAGTAAATGGCAGAAAATATCTGGGTAATATGCAATTTACGGTAACTAATAATTCCATTCAATCTATCAATAAGCTCCCGCTTGAAGATTATTTAAAGGGTGTTGTTCCTTATGAAATGCCAGCTGGCTGGAACGTTGAAGCTTTAAAGGCTCAAACTGTTGCTGCGAGAACGTATGCACTAGCCAGAATTAATAATGTTATTGATGACACGATTTCGTATCAGGTTTATGGCGGTTATATATGGAATAGTCCTGATTATGTAAATTCCAATAAAGCTGTAGAGGAAACAAGAGGACAAGTCCTTAGGTACAACGGTAATTTGATTTCGGCTGTTTACTCATCTAGCAATGGCGGACAAACTGAGTCAAATTCAAACTATTGGGGATCCGCTTATGTGCCTTATTTACCTTCTAAGCCTGATCCATATGATCCACAAATTGCGTGGAAACTTTCAGTTAATAAACAACAATTCTCAACAAATGGTTTAGATTTAGTAAATCCGGGCGCATGGTGGTCAAAGGTTTCTGAGAATCCTAATGACCAGCAGGTAATAAACAATATTAAGAGTTATATTAACAATTATTATTATCCAAATGCACAAATAAAAATCGTTTCCGTTCCTAAGCTTGAAATTACTGAGAAAAATCCTGAAAATGGAAAATCAACAAAAGGGTCTTTAGTTGTTAATTATTATATGAAAAATGCTGATGGCAGTTATGTGATGAATCCAGGCAGTCAGTTACCGGAAAACTATTCCGTAACTTTAGCAGGGAAATCTCGTTATGATACAAGCACAGCAATTGCAAATCAAGGCTGGAGCCAATCTGACGCTGTCGTTCTTGGTCGAGGCGATATACCAATTGATGCCTTGACAGGAACAGTTTTAGCTAAAAAATATAACTCACCATTATTATTAACAGCATCAAATAATGTACCTCAATCCGTTTTAGAAAAAATCAAATCGTTAAAACCATCCACTGTTTATGTATTAGGTGGAAAGCTTGCTATATCTGATGATGTTATCGCACAAATTGAGGAAACCGGGACAAAAGTTAACCGGATTTCCGGTAATACAAGATATCAAACAGCTGTGAAAATTGCTGAACAGATAACGGGTTCAACAGAGCTTATTATTACCAGCGGCAGCAGTGAATCTCCAGATGCTTTATCCATTGCCTCCTATGCGGCAAAAAATCAGATTCCGATATTGGTTACATCATCAAACGGTTTGTCAGAAGATGTTAAGAACTATATAAGGGATCACCAAATTAGTAAAGCATATGTAATTGGAGGAACAATTGCCGTTTCGGAAAATGTTGTGACTGAAATGAAAGCTCTTGGTATAAGCAACATTGAAAGAATTGCTGGGGAGAAACGCTATGATACGAGTGTTGAAATTGCTAAGAGATTTAACTTTGATTTAAATAATGTATTCTTTGCAAACGGAGATTTATTTATTGACGCCTTACCGGGGGCTGCATTAGCTGCCCAGTATAATGCGCCGGTCATTCTTACACAGAAGGATACATTTTCAACCGCTCCAAAAGCGTGGTTGAAAGGCTTATCTGTAAGACCAAAGGTATTCTACCTTGGTGGACCAATTGCCATTACCGAAAAGACTAGAGCGGAAATAAAAAATACCTTCCTAGGTGACATTAAATTATTTACTCTCGAAAAAGAGAATGTAGGTATTGGAACTCTTCGTTCTATTCTTGGGGGAGCATTGTTTAAAAGCTATCATATTTCAAGTGTAGTTAATAATGAAACAACAGTTACCATTAATGGTAAAGGGTATGGCCACGGTGTTGGGATGAGTCAGTACGGAGCAAAAGCAATGGCTGACAAACAAAAATCCTATACAGAAATTCTGAATTTCTATTACCCAGGAACAACTTTAACTAAATAGTAATTTGCGGGATACAGTGGATATTTTCATACTGTATCCCTTTTTATTATTAAACAATTAAGGGCAATAATATCTTACAATATGTTCTAGTATGAAATACTGTCGGAGGGCGACAAAATTCGATATAATGGAAAATAGGCTAAAATGTAATTTTGAAGGGAAGACATACTTGTGATAAATAAAATATGTGTGGTAGGTCTAGGCTATATTGGTCTTCCAACAGCAGTGATGTTTGCGAATCATGGTAAAGTAGTCCATGGAGTAGATATTAATGAAGAAATAGTAAATAAAATCAATCGAAAACAATTGCATATAGAGGAAAAAGGATTAAAGGAAAAGTTAGTAGAGGCAATTGATCAAAAACATTTAACGGTTTCAACTAAGCCAGAGGAAGCAGATGTCTTTATCATTGCAGTTCCTTCGCCAATCAAGAATGATAAAACAGCAAATCTTAGCTATGTGGAAAAAGCAACAGAAGCAATCGTTCCTTATCTGCAAAAAGGTAATTTGGTTATCCTAGAATCAACTGTACCTCCATTAACGGTTGAAAAAGTCATGCTGCCAGTTCTAGAGAAAACAAACTTAGAAATCGGAAGAGAACTTTTTGTTGCTCACTCTCCAGAAAGAGTTATCCCGGGGAAAGTTTTTGAAGAACTGATAAATAATGATAGAATAATCGGAGGGATTAATGAGAAATCCTCTGAACTAGCGGTTGAACTATATCGAACTTTTGTTGTGGGGAATATTCATATAACCGATGCAAAAACCGCTGAGTTAGTAAAGGTAATTGAAAATACCTACCGTGATGTAAATATCGCATTTGCAAATGAACTAGCTAGAATTTGTGATAATCTTAACATTAATGTTTGGGAAGCCATTAAGCTTGCCAACTACCACCCAAGAGTCAACATTCATAGCCCAGGGCCTGGAGTCGGCGGTCACTGTATTGCTGTTGATCCATGGTTTTTAGTAGAGCTCCAGCCAGAGACCGCAAAAATAATTGGGGTAGCTAGGAATATTAATGATTCCATGCCGCATTATACAACGAATAAAGTAATATCTATTATCGATCAACAATCTATTCAGCACGGGAAAGTGGCTGTTTTAGGTTTATCCTATAAAGCTGATATTGATGATACCAGGGAAAGTCCTTCACTAGATGTAATGAGAGCGCTGGAGGAACAAAAAATAGAATACAGTGTATTCGACCCTCATATTAAAGAACAAATTTTTATGAAGCAAACGAAAACGATCGAGGAAGCAGTAGAACATGCTGATTTGATTTTAATTATGACCAATCATCAAGAATTTAAAAAGTTGAATCCAGAAAGCCTTAAGGATAAAATGAGAACGAAAATAATTTATGATACGAAAAAGTGTATCGATGAAGATAAATGGAAGCAAGCTGGATTTGAGGTATACTTTCTGGGTGATTCAAGCTCAAATTAAACCAACGCTTACCATTTAGACAGGTGGTTCTAATGAAAGAAAATCTCCTAGGCGTTAATGTAAATAATGAAACCTATGAACAGATAACAGAAAAACTTTTAGACAGGATACGTCATAATAAAAAATCATTTATTGTCGCGATTAATCCAGAAAAGATTATGAAGGCTCAAAGTGATGCTAAATTATTGGAGCTTCTCAATAAAGCCGATTTTCAAATCCCAGATGGCGTAGGTATTATCCTCGCTTCGAAATTAAAAGGAGGGAAAATACGTCAACGGGTAACGGGTATTGACCTAATGATGCACCTTTGTGAGGCTTTCGCGAAGAATAATAAATCCATTTTCCTTTATGGCGGCCAGCCAGGTGTTGCCGAAAAGGCGTGTGAATGTCTAAAGATACTCTATCCAGATATTAATATTACTGGCGTCTTGAACGGTTATGAAAAGGATGAACAAATCATCAGAAATACTATCAATACTGCAAATCCTGATATTGTGTTTGTTGCTCTTGGCAGTCCTGTACAGGAATATTGGATTGTGAACAATATGGATCATCTCTCAGCCCAAGTGTTCCAGGGGGTAGGTGGTTCGTTTGATGTCATTTCTGGCCGTGTGAAGCGGGCACCATCGGCCTTTAGAAAACTTGGTTTGGAATGGCTGTACCGCCTTTTAAAAGAACCCGTCAGGTGGAAACGTCAAACCATTCTTCCTAAATTTTTAATTAAGGCACTTAAGGAATAATACTATGTCAAAATTGAAGATTTCTGTCATACTGCTCCTGTTATCAACATTGGTTCTAAAATTTTCAAGTATGATCCGGGATTTAGTCATTTCTGGGCTTTATGGAGATTCCTATATGGCGGATGCTTATTTTGCATCGATGACCATTCCTAATACGATCATTCTTTTTTTGTTAACCGGATTGAAGGATGCCTTTCTTCCTAGCTATTATAAATTCGATGTGCTGGGAAAAGGCTTCTCTCATCAGACTAATATCATAAAGAGTACTTTTCTATTCTCGATTGCCATTGCATTTATTGGGACAATTTTGTCCCCTTTTTTAGTTGACCTGCTTTATCCTGATTTTAGTAACTATCAGTACGGGACAAGTATCGCTCAATGGACGATTGCGTTATATTTTCTCTCTGTCGTTTTTGTTGGAGTAAATGCCATCTATGAAGGGTATTTTGATGCTAAGAAAAAGTTTTCTATTTCTACTTTTTCTCAAACCATTGTAGTATTGGTAACGGTTTTGTTTGCACTTTTATTCCACCGGCCATGGGGGATTTATTCCGTACCAATTGGCTATCTTGTAGGGACTATTCTTTCTTTTATCTTGAAGCTCCTAATCATTTCACCAAAGAAATTTCTCTTATGGAAACAAAGAATCGACTGGAAAGAGGTAAATGAATTTTATCTTATTTTCCTGCCAGTTAGGATTACCATTGCCGTTGGACAAATTAATCTGTCTGTTAACATGCTCTTTGCTGCAGGGATGGGTGAAGGTGTGGTATCCAACTTAAACTATGCGTTCAGGCTCATAAGTATCCCGCAGGCCATTTTCGGGGTTACCATTGCCACAATTATCTTTCCTATTTTGGCACAGGCAAAGGCAGAAAACAATCACGATTTGTTTAAACGCGGGATTGAACGGGGCTTGTCTGTTATGCTTTTATTACTTGCTCCGACCATTTCAGGAATGGTCTTATTGATAGAGCCTATTATTCGGATCGTGTACGAACGTGGTGCATTCACTGAGAGTGCAACCATGCTTACCTCGGAATATTCGTTGTTTTATATGGGGTCGGTTTTCTTTTATAGTATTCAAGCTGTCATCGCAAAAGGCTTTTATACATTAGAAAAGGGCCACTATATCATGAGGATTGGACTTCTATCGATTGTTATTAATATTCTATCAAATTATCTATTATCAAAGGTTATGGGGCCAGAAGGATTAGCACTGTCTGCATCCATCGTTGGTTTTATTTATTCTACTCTTACATTTACAACACTTTACCGGATATCTGGTGGTTTTGATTTGAAATACTTATCAAAAGAAGTTGGGAAAATTGGATTGGCGACCTTAGTGATGGTGCTTTTATTAATAGGGATAGAACACTATTTAGGCCTCTCTAAGTTAGGGGATATTCCCAATATCTTAATTAACACGGTTATTGGCGGGCTGGTTTTTGCAGGCGTCTTAGTTGTATTAAGATCTTCCACCTTTTTTGATACCATTTCTATTAAGAGAAGGAAACAATAAGGAACCTATCGACCTTACGATGGAGGCAAGTATTTTACTTGCCTCTTGTTTTATAAAAACGCAAAATATAAAAAAATCGGGTGACAGACATTGAGGAAAAACCGTGTGTTGATCATAAGTAATATGTATCCAAGTGAAAATTCACCTACCTTTGGCATCTTCGTCAAAAATCAAGTAGAGGCCTTAGTAAAAGAGGGGATTCAGGTTGATGTTCTTGCGATTACAAATGCAAGCACAAAAAAACAGGATGTTATTCGTAAATATTTATCATGGCTTTTTAGAGGAATCTTTCTTCTATTCAGAGGGTATCAGTACCAGACCGTTCATGCTCATTACGTTTTCCCTTCAGGATTAATAGGCTTGTTTTTCAAGCTAGTATGGAAGTCGAAATTAGTTGTTACTGCGCATGGCGGGGATATAGATAAAATGGCCAAAAAAAACCGCCTCATTCAAAAGGTCACCACGTTTATTCTAAAAAGGTCAGATTTTGTTATAGCAGTGGGGCAGAGGTTATATCAAGAAATACAGGACCATTATAAGGTAGAATCCAAAAAGCTGCTACTACTTTCGATGGGAGTAAATCGTAACATCTTTAGAAAAGTAGCAAACAAAGAGAAAATGAAGTCTAAATTGAAGATTAATAAAAGTAACCCTATTATCCTTTTCGTCGGGAATATTACTCGTAATAAAGGATTAATTGACTTAATAAAAGCGTTCGCCCTAGTAAAAAAACAAATTGTTCAGGCCGAACTACATATCATTGGTTCAGCGAAGAATAAACCTTTTGTTGAGGAACTTACTTCCATCATAAAAGAAGACTCGTTAGTAGGCATTACCTTCCACGAACCTAAGCCTCAGCATGAAATAGCAGAGTGGATGAATGCAGCAGATATCTTTGTTCTGCCTTCTTATATAGAGGGATTTGGACTGGTAGCACTAGAAGCAATGGCGTGCGGCGCACCAGTGGTGGCAAGTAATGTAGGAGGCCTCTCCTACTTACTAAATAACGGCAGTGGAATCCTCATTCCCCCATCCAACAGCAGTGCCCTGTCAGAAGGAATCAGCCAAGTCCTTAATAAAAAGGAAATAAGAGACATGCTCATTCAAAATGGATTAAAAAGAGCAGAAGAACACGATCAAAAAAATATCATAAACAAACTAAAAGAAATTTATCAAACAAAATAGTTTAGTAATGGTGCTAGGATTAATTTTGGAGCTCCAATCAACAGACCTCAGCCAAAAAAAGCGAAAAGAATTTCTTAACTAAGAATTCTTTTCGCTTTTTATATGATTAAGACTTTGAACGCCTGCGTTTAATCTCGTTCATAATTAACCCATCTTTTAATAAAATCTCAAACAAAATAACGAATGTAATATAGACAAGAACGCCCGCTGCTACTTGTAAAACAGTAGTAAAAATCGACGAACCAAGTGATACACCAATCCATCTTACTACCCCGTACATAATACCTCCAGAAACGAGGTAATACAACGTCTTGGGCATTACCTTTAAGATATGAATATCTTTCCTTACAAAGTACATCTGCGCAAGGGTAACGGCTATTTCCGCAGCCAATGTACCTATTGCTGCTCCTATTGCACCATAAGGTTTAATGAGAATAAAATTTACGATTAAGTTTACGATCGCCCCGACATACAAGGTACTAGTATATTGTTTCATTTTTCCTAATGGAACTAAATACTGTGTTCCAAATACACCACTCCACGCCATTAGAAAAATAGCAGGGCTTAAAATGATTAATACATTAGCACTTAATGTAAACTCTTCCCCCATATACCAAGGAACAAATTCCTGTGCCACACCAGCTAATCCGAACATAATCGGAATCGCTAAAAGGGTGGTAAACTCCAATGATTTTCTGATATATTCATTTGCTTTATCCAGGTCGCCTTTGCCAAACGTATTTGCCATCCGAGGGAGCATTACGATACCTAATGAAGTGACAATCGCTAATGCTATTTTTAGGATTTTATCTGCATAGTCATAAATTCCGACTTCACTAGTTGTTGATAAATAACCAAGCATCGTTTTATTTAATATAAAATAGACTTGTGTTGCGATTTGTGGCAAAAAATAAACAATCGTTGGTTTAAAATGTGAAAAGACCGACTGAAAGGAAATGGAAACAGGGACCACATGTGGTTTAACGTAATACCATAGAACCATGGATCCTAAGAAGAGAGAAAGCCCCATAATAATCGTATAAAGGGTTAAATCACTAGTATCCTTTACAAATAAAAAGATAGCGATTAGACTCAATACCTTGAAAAAGATATTTCTGGTCACAATCTTTTTAAAATCTTCCAAACCGCTAAAGAACCAGGAACAGTCCAAAATAGTTGCTAGAAGTGCAATTCCCTGCAGCAAAGCAATTAATTTATACTCTTCGAAAAAGTAGAATACAAAGACTAAATACAAGGATAGAGAGATGAACGAAAAAAATAATTGCAGAAGAAAAATGCTAAAAAAGGTTCTGCTTAATTCCTTTTTATTATCTCTGGCTATTGCAACCATCTTATTGCCATATGTTCCGATACCAAGCATGGCCAGTAACATGAAGTATTGCACAATGGAATTTGTATAGGCATATATTCCAACACCTTCTGGTTTAAGAACCCGTGAGATGTAGGGGACGGTTATCAATGGCAAAGCCATATTTAACACTTGATAGGCAAGGTTATATAAATAATTTTTTTTAATACTCAAGGATGATCACCTTATTGAACAGCATTTACTGTAGGATTATTTTTTATTGATTTTTCATTTGTTTTGTTAAGATTTTGTATTTAATGAGTTCATTAAATTTCCTGATATGGTATTTTGAAATCAGTAGACTTTTTACTAATTTAGATAATCCGTTAAGATATTGACCTTCCTTCACTTGTCCAACACCTTGGTGGAAAATATCCTCAGCTTCACTATACCTTTGTTTCTCACCAGTTTTTATTTGACCTTCAACTTTGTTTATTTCGTCCTTCACATAGGAATAATCATCTAATTTATTTTTCATATATAGTTTTATTAATTTTCGTGAAATAATAAATTGTTCAAAATTATTACTTTTGGAAATACCGGTGCTTCTCATTCTGTACAATAACAAATTTTCATTTAATTTTCCGATTTTGAAACCTTTAGATAAGGCACGAAGTGAAAAATCATAGTCCTCGCTGTAAGGGATGTCTCTATAGCCGCCAAGCTTCGTATAGACCTCTCTTTTTAAAAACCAAGTTGGATGAAGAGAGATATTCCAGATGCCCATGACCTTTTTAATTTCTTCAGGGGTAAAAGCATTATTATCCCACTCATACTGTTTTTTGTCATTCTCATCGATGACAATCATGCCAGAAAACACAAAATCCAGATTCTTTTCTTCTAAATAACTCTTTTCCTTGCTGAGTCTTTCAGGATCGGAAATATCATCTGCATCCATCCGAGCCACATATTTTCCATTACAATGCTCTAAAGCAGTATTTAAACTTTTTACTAACCCCATATTTTTCGGGTTGGGGATAATTTTTATTCGCGAATCTTTCTTCTGATAATCCTCCAGTAGTAACTTTAATTGCTCATTTTCAGGGTTATCCAACACAATGAGGAATTCAAAGTGACTATAGGTTTGATTCAATATTGAATCGATACATTTCTCTAACCAATCAGGTTCTTCATTGTAGGTACTCATAATAACTGAGACTAAATCTCCCATATTTACCCCTCCTTATAAAAGTGATCTAAACTTCAAATACCCTAACGATCTATTAACTCTTCAATTTCTTCAAGAATCCGCTTTATGTCGAAAAAACTCCTGCGAGTAAGAGCAAGTTCTCCATATTGTTTTCTTTCATCACCGTTTAATAAGAACTGTTTCACGCCTTGATATAGACCTTCCTCAGAATTCTCAACAATCATACCATAACTTCCATTATCTAATAGTTCTACTGGACCGCTGCATCTTGTCGATAATACTGGTTTTCCAAGTATTAAAGCTTCTGCCACAACCAGAGGTAAGCCTTCAGCTCGTGAAGAGCTTACATATAAATCTGCTGCCGCTACATACTTATAGGGATTACTTTGAAAACCAAGAAAATGAACGCTAGTTGAGACCTCGGATTGCCGGCATTGCTGCAGCAGTGATTCTTTCTCTTCGCCTTCCCCGATTAATACAAGATCATGTTCAATCCCTTCTTTAATCAGTCGGGCATGAACGTTTATTAATCGATCGAAGCCTTTTGCCTTGATTAATCTTCCAACTGAACAAACGGTTACTTTTTTGTATTCGATTTTTTCCTCTTTCGCTTTGGCGATTATATCCTCTGCGTCAATTGGGTTATAAATAACACTATGATTCCCTTGGAGCTGGAGAGTAGTCTCGAACCCCTCCCGAGAATCATTTGAGACAAACACGATATCATTAAATTTTTTGTATTGCTGTTTTTCTTCCTCATCACTTTTATAATAATGAACGGTCCAATGGTGATTAGAAAAGTCAGTGTGAACCCAGGCGATTTTTTTTGAAGCAGGATTCGTCGAGCCGGAAATTAACTTTGTTGTACAGCCTTCTAGAAAGGCGATCTCAACATCATAGGTTTCCTTTACATATTTCTTGTAAATTATCTCTGCTGGGAAATACTTAAATAGTTTATAAATAATTTTTCTTAATAAAGTGCTCTTAGGATTGAAAAGATAATTGATTTTCACGTGAGGAGGAACTTCCTTTAAATAAACCCCTTCATTAAATAGTAACAATAATGTAACACGGTATTTGTTCTTATCTAAATTTTTCAAGAGGTTAATAAGGACTTTTTCAGCCCCGCCCCCTCCTAAATTATCTATGGCGATTAATAATTTCTTCATTTATATCCCTTTCCACCAATACAAGATAAAGAGACCCTCTAAACGATTGAGGTGTCTCAATATAATAAATGTATGCAGTTATTTGTTTAGTTTATTGAATTTGATTTCCTATTTTCCAATAACTGATAGGCATAACCGAGAACAATGAAATAATATAGCATAAATACGTCATTTTCTAGAATATTGTAAACGACAGCACTTGTCACACCGCCAAAAAGGAAAAAGAGAAGTAATGGGGAAATAATTGTTCCTTTTCGTAATGCCCATGTCATTCTAAATATACAATAAATAAACAAAGCTACTAAAGCTACTCCAATAATTCCTGTTTCGGCCAAAAGCTGAATGTATTGGTTATCAGAATAAAAATTCCATGCTATTTCATAATCTTTATATATAGGTGAAGAGTAGGTTTGAGTTGCAGATCCACCAAAAGTAGCAAAACCATGGCCCATGATTGGCTTATCTTTAAATACTTCTATTGCTTTTTTGACATAATATACGCGGCCATCTGCATTACTTAGTTCGATATTTTCCTCTGATAATGCTTCTTTAAAACGGTTCAAACCGCCATTTTTTCCTTTTCCGGTACTCTTCTCTCCATCGGTTTCGCTTGGTGCTTTTTCCACAATGACATGTTTATCCATATAATCTGTTAGAGACGCTACGGCAAAGAATGTAATCATCGATGCAGCAACAAGTATGATGACCGACTTGAAATGGTGAATTTTGCGATTAACAATAATATAAGCAATTAAGAATGCTGCGACTGCTAGAACTGCACCCCTTGAGTACGTTAAAAGGAATACAGAGAGCATTAATGTCATTCCGATATAAATGAAAATTTTCGGCTTGCCTTTTGTGATAGCTAATAAATAAAAGCTAACTAAAAATGCAATTAATAAGTAAAGAGCAAGTTCATTTGGACCACTGATTAAGCCATAAATACGTACTTTATTCGTAGGTGATAAATTCATATTTGCCCATAACTCAGGTAAAAGAAGGGTTCTTACAGATATCTTTTCTACTAGTCCATGGATCGATAATACAACCGCTGTAATAAAGGTCGTTAAAGCAAAGTCTCGTATATCCTTCTCGCCAATGTTCAATCTCTTCACAATATAATATAGAAGGAAAAAGACTAGGAATGCTCGTACCTGCATGATAATGGCTATCATTGAAACACCCGTTAGTAAGGCAGAAAGTATTCCAACTACGAGAAAGAGGATATAGGAAATCTCTAGTAAGTTAAATCGGAATAAATTCCGAATATTATTCCTCTGATTATAAATTACCTTTAGAAGAAGGAAAAATATCAGTATGTCCGCGATAAATTTAAATCCGCTATTATACACAATTAAAAATGGCCGAATGGGGACAAATACAATTAAAAAGAGAAGGGCGACTTTTTCATCATAAAATACTACTGCAGCTAAAAGCAGGCAAATAACGATGCCGATAATTGAATTAGGAATAAATAATCCTATGATTACAAGAAAAACTCCTATTAAGATGGATAGAAATCGATTAGA
Source organism: Neobacillus niacini (assembly GCF_023715415.1). GTDB lineage: Bacteria > Bacillota > Bacilli > Bacillales > Cytobacillaceae > Neobacillus > Neobacillus niacini_C. The sequence continues at coordinate 259,086 of NZ_JAMBOB010000004.1, read as the reverse complement.
TATGATAGTCATTAATAGTACCTCATTTATTTATTATCTTCATTTTCTAAATTGTAAATAGCTAATGTTTGATTTAACATCTTATCAAAGGTCAGGTTTTTTAGAAAAAAGTCCTTCCCGTTATTGGCAATCTTTTTTGCAAAGACCTCATCTTCTAATACCCTAAAGATACTGTCAGCCAGGGCATTTTCGTCGCCATAAGGGACCAAAAGTCCTGTTTCATTATGTCTAATAATCTCAGGTAATCCGCCCACATTGGTTGAAATAACTGGTTTTTCATAGGCCAATGCTTCTATTGCAACAAAGGGAAATGCTTCGTTTTCTGATGGCAAAACAATTAAATCACTATTGATATACACAGTATCCATATTATTTACGAAACCTAGGAAGTTAATGTTAGATAATAGATTTAAATCGTTTGCTAATAAATTTAGTTCATCCTTTAATGGGCCGTCTCCAACGATATTTAACTTCCATTTCAAATGGGGGTTGTTATTTTTTAACTTTGCTAAGCTCTGAAATAGAAATTTATGCCCCTTTTCCTCACTCAAACGACCAATAACAGAGAGGATTTTCTCATTACTTGTTACTCTTTTCGAAGTGTCCACTTTTGGCACTTTTATTCCATTATATATAACCGTAATTTTTTCTTCAGGTATGCCCTTTTGTAATAGTTCCATTTTAATAAAGTTCGCCACTGATATTACCCTATGGTTTAATCTAATCATAGAGCGGTTTAAAATTTTAAATAAAGCAGGCATTGGAACATTGACATGATAGGTCCAAATTACGTTAACCTTAGCACCCATTAATTTTGCTAGCAGTGCAATGTAATTTTCTCTTAAAAATTGAGCATGTATGTAATGAACACCCTCCAGTTGGCAAATTTTCTTTATCTTCCTTGCTGCTTTTAAGTCAAATGGCCCGTTCATGGTAACTTGGTAGGATGGTAAGCCCAATTCTTTAAATTTGTCTAAAAATGGACCATTTTCAGAGTAAACAAAAACACATCGGTCTTTTCCAAGAGCAGATATTAAATTTAAAACATATTTCTCTGTTCCCCCATCACCAGGATAGTTGAGGATATACATAATTTTTTTCATGCTGGATATCAATCCCTTTATGTGCAAGTTAGGTGTATAAAGGTTACAATTCATAAAGATGTTTAACGCTTAAAGTATATTTTATGGAAGGTAACACGTCAAATACAACCGCTTAACTACCATCTATACATAATATATAGACTACGCTTAAACTCTTTTCAGTTCAAACATATTTGTCATTAATAACCCAATAGAATATAATGATTTCTGGAGAACTATTAAAAAGGGCATTTCATGTAACCAGTTTTATAACTGTATGGAGTATTTGGAGATGAAATAATGAAAGAAGAAAAACATAAAGTAAAAATATTGAATGTTTTTTTTAATCATATAACCAAAAGTGTATTAGTGAATAAATTAGTTGATAAAATTTCACAGAATCAAAAAACATTTTTAGTTACCGCAAATCCTGAAATTATTATGTATGCGAATACTGATCAAAATTATTTTTCTGTTGTCAAAAATGCGGATTATACGATTCCTGATGGGATTGGAGTCATTATTGCTTCAAAGATGATTGGTGACCCGCTTTCTGAAAGAATTGCTGGTTATGATTTGTTGGTAGAACTATTAAAGGTTGGGAATGAAAAAGGTTGGTCTGCCTATTTTTTAGGAGCCAAAAAGGAAGTAGTAGATAAGGCAGTACATAATGTGAAGATAAATTATCCTCACCTTACTATAGCTGGTTGGAATGATGGATATTTTGATTGGAATTCTTCCGCCATTTCTGACGAGATTAAGGAAAAGAAACCAGACTTAATTTTTGTTGCCTTGGGATTCCCAAAACAGGAAATTTGGATTTCGGAAAATATTGAGTCCTTTGAAAAGGGACTTTTTATGGGGGTCGGAGGAAGTTTTGATGTCCTTGCTGGTGAAGTAAAAAGGGCCCCGCTTGTTTGGCAGAAAATGAATATCGAGTGGTTATTTCGATTGATTCAGCAGCCAAGCAGATGGAAACGAATGTTGGTTTTGCCTCAATTTGTTTATAAAGTATTTGTTGAAAAGTATGTAAAGAAATCGTATGAGTAATCTTAGGAGCGAACAACGAATGAAAGTGCTGCATCTTAATGCTGGAAATGAAACAGGCGGTGGAATGGTCCATATTTTATCCCTGCTAAATCAATTCAATCGCGAAGAGTTTTATTTAGGGCTGCTTGAACATGGGACTTTTGAGACGAAAGCAAAGGAAATGGGAGTAAATACTCTCGTTTTTGGACAAACCTCCCGCTATGATTTAACTGTGCTTTTTAAAATTATCCAGTATATTAAGAAGAATAAAATCGATATTATTCATACTCACGGAGCCAGGGCTAATTTATATGGATATTTTATTCGGATGGTTACCAAGGCAGTTTGGATGACTACCGTTCACAGTGATCCAAGAAATGACTTCTTGGGACGCGGTCTAAAAGGGAATCTTTTTACTAAGTTAAATCTTGCCGTTTTAAAAAAACCAGATCATTATTTTGCCATTTCTAAGCGTTTTGCCAAAATGATGGGTGATTTTGGTGTTCAACAAAATAAAATTACCACCATTTTAAATGGAATTGATTTTGACAAAAAAAGCACAAATAAAATTTCGTATGAAGAGTTGAAACTAAACCCTCAGGATTTCGTCATATTAATGGTAGCACGTTTTGACCCAGTAAAAAGACATGAATTGGCAATTTTAGCAATGGAAAAAGTGTTAAAGAAATATCCTTCCGCAAAGCTCCTCTTTGTAGGAGATGGACCTGCTCGCGAACCAATGGAAGCGTTGGTGAAAAAAATGAATCTAACGGAAAGTGTACGGTTCTTAGGACATCGGGAAAACGTTGAGGCCTTTTATAATCTTTGTGATATCACACTCCTAACGTCTAAAACAGAAAGTTTCCCGTTAGTGCTTCTAGAATCCTCCAAGGAAAAGACAACGGTCATTACGACTGATGTCGGCGGTGTTAAGGATATGATACCCAATCAATCATTCGGTTTTGTATTAAGTGATGATAAGGTAGTGGATATCAGCAATGCTATTATGGCTGCGATTGAATTAAAAGAGGATGGAAAATTGAAGGAAATGGGAGAAAAATTCTTTACCTTTACATCCCAGAATTTCTCGATTCAATCCACAGCTGATAGTATTTACCAGACATATACGAAGTTTGTTCACGAATAATTGTTTCTTTCAATAAAAGTGTGTGCTATAATCCAATATGGTACATTCTTTATCAAAAATCTACTAATATAGACATATAACGAGTTTGCGGAGGGGCCTGTATGTTGTATTTTTCATTGATTATTAGTTTCATAGCGGCAATACTCCTAACACCAATTGTGAAAAGATTAGCATTTAAAATTGGTGCCACAGATAAACCGAATACTCGTAAAGTTCATCAGAAGATAATGCCTAGGCTAGGTGGTTTAGCGATATTTTTAAGTTTCCTTATTGGAATATTAATTCTACAGCCGCACTACGAGTTGCATTGGGAAATTATACTTGGCAGCTTAATTATTATAGTAACTGGAATTGTAGATGATATTAAGGAGATTTCACCGAAGCTTAAATTATCTGGACAGATACTTGCAGCATTTATCGTAGTTGTTTTGGGTGATTTGAACGTTGAATTTATTAATTTACCTTTCGGTGGTCAAATAAACTTTGGGTTCTTCAGTATCCCGCTTACAATGATTTGGATTATTGGGATTACGAATGCAATCAATCTCATTGATGGACTAGACGGACTTGCTGGCGGAGTTTCTACGATTGCCTTGTTAACCATTGCAGGAATGGCAGCGGTTATGGGAAATCCTTATGTGACAATGATAGCACTTATTGCGGCCGTATCTACACTTGGATTCCTTATTTTCAATTTCTACCCAGCAAAAATATTTATGGGAGATACAGGAGCATTGTTCCTTGGCTATCTCATTGGCGTATTATCACTTTTAGGATTCAAAGGTGTTACGTTTATCTCATTAATCATTCCAATTATTATTTTGGGAGTTCCAATTTCAGATACGTTCTTTGCGATTATTAGAAGATTAGTAAATAAGCAGCCTTTGTCTGCGCCAGATAAATCACATTTACATCACTGTCTATTAAAATCTGGTTTTTCACATCGTCAAACGGTTATATTAATCTACTTAATGGCTGCTATTTTTGGTCTTGCAGCTTTCATTTTCTCGCAGGCTACCGTTTGGGGATCATTAATTATGATACTAACGTTAGTTGTCATTATTGAAATAATAGTTGAAAAGATTGGCTTAATTCGCGATGATTATCAGCCTTTGATTAAGTTCTTAAAGGGGATAAAACCTGTTAATGCTAAGAATAGATAACCTACTAGTCTAAGAAACTATTTATGTTTCTTAGACTTTTTTTATGTGATTGGAAAGTTTATCATGGTGAATTACCGAATATTACTATCCTAATTTTGTTTTTGTTTTGATTATAATGGACAAGATATTTAGTAAGGAGGGTGTTCATGATTTTTTTTACCTTACTAATATGCTTTATGATTTCCATTCTAATAACACCTCTGGTTAAAAAATTAGCCTACAAAATACGAGCAACAGATAGACCGAATAAAAGAAAGGTCCATCAGACTATAATGCCTCGACTAGGCGGTTTAGCCATTTATATCGCTTTTTTAGCAGGGGTCCTTTTATTACAACCTGAAAATCCATTTGCGGCTTCTATCATGATTGGCAGTGGAATTATTGTTATTTCTGGAATTCTCGACGATATTTATGAGTTATCTGCAAAAATAAAACTCCTGGCACAAATTGTTGCTGCAGCTATTATTGTTCTTTATGGCGGATTACAAATTACCTTTATTAATTTGCCATTTGGCGGTCTTTTTGAGTTTGGTTACCTTAGTATCCCATTTACCTTTCTTTGGATTATCGGTATAACGAATGCCATTAATCTAATAGATGGTTTAGACGGACTTGCTGGTGGTGTATCCTCGATTGCCTTAGTAGCAATATCAGGTATGGCGTTTATCATGGGAAACCTATATGTTGTGACGATAGGATCTATCCTTCTGGTAAGTACGATTGGCTTCCTTTACCACAATTTTTATCCTGCTAAAATCTTTATGGGCGATACAGGGGCTTTGTTTTTAGGATTCATGATATCGGTGTTATCACTCTTAGGATTTAAAAACATTACCTTTGTTTCATTTATCGTACCAATTATTATCCTTGGAGTACCAATATCAGATACTATTTTTGCCATTCTTCGCAGAATTATTAATAAGCAGCCACTATCATCACCTGATAAGTCTCACCTGCATCATTGTTTACTCCGGCTAGGTTATTCGCATAGAGAAACTGTGCTAATCATCTATGCAATGGCCGCATTATTTGGTGTAGTAGCTGTTGTGTTTTCACAAGCAAAGCTTTGGGGAGCAATGTTATTAGGTTCTGTATTATTATTCTTCATAGAAATAATTGCAGAAAAGATCGGCTTATTCGGAAGAGAATTTAACCCTTTATTAAAATTATTAAGGAACTTTCGTTTTTCTTTCGATAAAAATCGGAAAAAGGTTTAATCAATAGGATTGGAAAATGGGAATGATGCTGCAAATCACCTCCCATTTTTTGTTTGTTGTAAAACAAGTTAATAAAAAGAAAAAACCTGTATAGAATAAATCTATACAGGTAGAAATTGAGGATTATTCTGTTCCATTTTCGGCTAAATTATTATCTGTATCAGCTGCAGTCAAATCAGTTGTGTTTCCATTTAAATGAGTTTGAAGCATCAGCTTAACATTTTCTAAGGATTGTTCGTCTAGTTGATAATAATATGCTTCATTGATAGTGGAGTCGCTTCCTTCAAGAGCCAATGTTTCAAAGTTTAGGTTCTTATCGTTAATTACATAATTCACAAATGATTTCATATTATTAAAAGTAAGATTCGTCTCCATGTTGCTACCGACTGCACTAATAATACCAGATAGTTTTGTTAGAGAATTGATCGATGTTCCTTTTTTAATGATTGCTTTTAAAATTTCTTGTTGGCGCAGGCCTCTATAAATATCACTATCTTGGTGACGTGTCCTTGCAAGTGCTAACGTTTCTTCACCATTCAGCGTTTGGAGTCCAGGCTTCAGTGTAATCGCATCTGCAAGGTCTTTAGAATCCTGTTCAGTAATTAAATATGGCACTTCTACTTCGACACCGTCTATGGCGTCCACGACATCAATAAAGGCGTCAAAATTCATTTTCACATAATAATCAATGGGAATATCTAAAACTTCTTGAACTGTTTCAATCGCAAGATCTGTTCCTCCAATTGCATGAGCTGCGTTAATTCTGGTTTTATTCTTTTTCCCAGGAATTTTAACGTAGGAATCACGAGGGATACTTAGTAACTTAACAGAGTTATCATCTTTATTAAAGGTAACGACCATTAATGCATCAGATCTTGTTCCTGTGCCAAATTTACGGGTTTCGCTGTCATCAACACCAATTAATAGAAGAGAGACATTATCCATGATTGGATCAACCTTTTCTTCCCTCTTTTGTGTGACTGTTTCCATCGGTTTATAGGACTCATTTACAACCGACTCAGCTTTTTTATATAAAAAGGTTCCGTAGGCAACCGTACTTAATGAAATAACGACTAATGGTACTAGAATCCACGTAAGGACACGCTTTTTCCTTTTTTTCCTTTTATTTTGTTTTCTTATGGTTCTAATATCTTGAGACATAAAGGTTATCTCCTTTTTTTATATCAACATTTATATTCTATTCATAGCTGAGTTACATTTTACTATTTTTTACTGGTTTAGTAAATTGTAATTTTTTGTAGATTTATGACATACCTTTAGATCAATTGATTTTTGCTTCTAAATAGACGTTTTCACCTTTTATAAAGTTACAATTTGCATTTGTTAAATCAACCACCCAATTCATGAACTCATCCACTTGCACTTCATCAACATATACCTCAAAGATAACCTTTTCGAGGTAATGAATGTCTTTAATGGTGTATGATGACGCCCTAAGTTCCTTTTCTATTTTCCCAATCCATGTATAGTCAACAGTCACATGAACGATTTGAACAAGCCTTCTTTCGACAATACCGCCAGTATTTAAGCCTTCCGAAGTCGCCTTCCCATACGCACGAATCAATCCGCCAGCCCCTAGTTTAACCCCTCCAAAGTAGCGGGTAATGACGACTACGGTATCCTTCAGTTTCCTTTTTTTCAGCACCTCAAGAATTGGTACGCCAGCAGTCCCACTGGGTTCACCGTCATCATTGGCTTTTTGAATTTGATCATGTTCACCAATGATATAAGCAGAACAATTATGGGAGGCATCCCAATATTTTTTCTTAAGTGTTTGAATAAATTCCTGGGCCTCTGCTTCCGTTTCAGTTCTTTTGATATGGGCAATAAATCGTGATTTTTGAATATTTATTTCATGTTCACATGCTTCCTTTTTAACCGTGAAATACCGAGATAGCATAGTTCTCCCTCCATAACTTCCTTTTAGATAATATAAAAAAAACATTGGTGTAATATAACTTTAATATAGAAGTAATTTTCCCGTGGTATAATAAATAATGTTTCAATGGTGTAAAATCTATTTTTTTACTATAGTAGTTTAGCTATCAAATATTATACTACTTATGGACTAGAAAGTTGGGAAAATTTCATGTTTAATGCATAGATATAGTAAAAAATTCCAATATGCGTTAAACTTGAAAAAAGGTCTCTGGAGGAGAGCATGGCGAAAATTCAGAAGATTAATGTGAAATCAATTGATGAAATCCGTGAAGAGATGATTGAAACTGTCACAAGCAGTAAAAGCGATATCTTTCAAATAAGTGAGCAATGCCGAAAAGATTACGATAATATGACAAATGAACTAAGAACCATTAGAGATATGATGGTGAAGCTGTTAGCTGAAGAGGAACGCCTTGAAGAACAGGTACTTAAGGCGAGGTTAACACTATCAGAGCTTAGTATGAATTTTAAAGACTATTCTGAAGCTGAAGTCAGGGAAGCATATGAAAAAGCACATCAGCTGCAAATGGACCTGTCCATTAATTGGCAGTACAAAAAACAGCTATTGGAAAAGCGAGCAGACCTCGAGCGCAGGTTATTGGGGCTCGATGAAACGATAGACCGTGCTGACCAGCTTATTTCTCAGATATCAGTAGTGATGAATTATCTAATGAGTGACCTGAAGCTTATGGGTGAAGAATTACAGAATGCAAAGGCAAAACAAGACTTTGGTTTGAAAATTATCGAGGCCCAAGAGGAAGAAAGAAAAAGGCTATCAAGAGATATTCACGACGGTCCGGCACAAATGTTGGCAAATGTGATTATGAGATCTGATTTAGTGGACCGTGTCTATCGTGAGCAAGGACCTGAGGAAGCCTTTAAGGAGATTGGCAGCTTCAAAAAAATGGTCCGCGCCGCTCTTTATGAGGTCAGGAGAATTATTTATGACCTTCGTCCGATGGCTCTTGATGATTTAGGCCTAGTTCCGACCCTCAGAAAATATCTTCAAACCATCGAAGAATATCATAACAAGTCGAAAATTGAATTTACTAACATTGGTTTAGAACGCAGGCTTCCAGTGAAATATGAAGTGGCACTATTTCGTTTGATTCAAGAATCAGTGCAAAATGCACTAAAGCATGCAAATGCCTGTGGAATACAAGTAAGGCTTGAAATGACAAAGAATGAGCTAACCGTTCTCATTAAGGATAATGGGGTAGGTTTCGATACCACCCAAAAAAAGCCCGAGTCATTTGGGATTATCGGAATGAGAGAACGGGTAGAGCTGCTTGAAGGAAATATTGCGTTTGAATCTAAAATAGGAAAAGGAACTTCTGTTTTTATCGTGGTTCCAATACCGTCTTAATACAAAAATAAAACGATTTTATGCGGAGCAGGAGGGGAAATAAATGATGACTAAGATTGCAATTATCGATGACCATCAGCTATTTAGAGAAGGGGTTAAACGAATTCTTGAATTCGAAAAGGCATTTCAGGTTGTTGCCGAAGGTGATGACGGAAGTGATGCGGTAACCATTGTTAATGCTTATAAACCGGATGTAGTGATTATGGATATTAATATGCCTCAGATGAACGGGATTGAGGCTACACGTGAATTATCAGAGAAGTTTCCAGATACAAAAATTATTATCTTATCTATCCATGATGATGAAAACTATGTTACTCATGCACTTCAAACAGGTGCAAGAGGGTATTTGCTAAAGGAAATGGACGCTGACGCATTGATTGAGGCAGTCCGTGTAGTGGCTGAGGGCGGATGTTACTTACACCCAAAGGTAACTCATAACCTAGTAAATGAATACCGCAAGCTGACAGCAGGACGTTCAGGCGGCGGTGCTTTTGTTCAAACACTTGAATTGCGTCGTCCGTTACATCTGTTAACGCGCCGGGAATGTGAAGTATTACAAATGCTGGCTGATGGAAAAAGTAACCGTGGAATTGGTGAAGCTTTATTTATCAGTGAAAAAACAGTGAAAAACCACGTGAGTAACATTTTACAAAAAATGAACGTTAATGACCGTACGCAAGCGGTTGTTACGGCAATTAAAAACGGCTGGGTTGAAGTTCGTTAATATAAGATTTACATGAGGGCACGCGACTTGGATATGGGCGTGCCCTCTATTTTTTTTATTGTTTTTCAGATAGAATAGAACAAAACATAGTTTAAGGATGGTTTCAATATGAAAACGGCCGTTGTAAGTGATAGTACAGCATACATACCGAAAGAAATACGCGAAAAATGGAATATACATATGATCCCGCTAAATGTCATTTTTGGCAATGAGGCTTATCAGGAAGAAGTTGATATTACAGCAGAACAATTTTATATGCAAGTGAAGGAGAAGGAACTTCCAACCACCTCACAGCCTCCGATTGGCCAGTATGTGGAGTTGTTTGAAACATTGTCTAAAGACTATGACGCTGTCATTAGTATTCACCTTTCTAGTGGTATCAGTGGCACATTTGCTGGTGCTGTCACAGCTAGTACGATGGTAGAAAATATCAAGGTGTATCCATTTGATACAGAGGTTAGCTGTATGCCACAAGGCTTATATGCTATTGAAGCAGCCAAAATGGCTCAAGACGGCGTCGAAACAGAGAAGATTATGTCACGCCTTGAGGAACTGAAAAAAACTGCACGTGCCTATTTTATGGTGGATGACCTTTCTCATTTACAACGAGGCGGCCGTCTATCAAGCGCCCAAGCGATTATTGGCAGTCTGCTGCAAGTGAAACCACTCCTACACTTTGAAAACAAGGTCATCGTTCCCTTTGAAAAAATCCGCACTCGGAAAAAGGCAATGAAACGAATTGCCGACCTATTAGGAGAAGACGCCGCTTCAGGTGAACCCTATCAAGCTGTTATTATCCATGCCAACCGCAAGGAAGAGGCAGTGGAATGGCAATCTGAGCTTGAAAGCTTGTATCCAAATGTAGAATTCTCGCTCAGCTACTTCGGCCCCGTCATAGGTACACACCTAGGAGAAGGTGCCATGGGTCTTGGCTGGATGAAAAAATAAACTTTATTAATTGGGAGCTAGGCAAGAGCCTGGCTCTTTCTCTAGTTAAAATCATTCGACATCTTGCAGGAATTTTGGCACATCGTGTAGAAATGTTACTGAAATAAAAAGGGAGTGATCATGTATTGTTTACTAATAAAACAAAAAAACGAATCTACTATCAACCTGTGAAGGGATGTTATTCCCATGCGTTTTTACATTAAGGATAAATACTTGGTGCCTCATTTAGGAGAAGGCTCTCTTCCAATCTCCAAAATTCAAACCATTCCACAGCCACCATTAAACCCTGACTTTTCCTTCAACCCAGACCTTCAACTTCTTCTTACCGGTAAACAGCTCATACTTGATGACCTGCCTTTCCCTCACGATGAAATCCAAAAACATTATGAAAATGGTTATGTTACCTATCGAAAAGGAATGGAATATAACAGAAGTCAACCTACCTGTTCTCGGTGCGGCAACAATAAAGAAAATTGGTTTGCTCAATTTCCCTGCTCGCGGTGTGGAGAAATCTGTCATTATTGCCGTAAATGCTTGATGATGGGGAGAATCAGCGCTTGTACCCCTTTACTTGGCTGGAATGGACCAGCTCCAGAACAACCTTTGCCGAAAACTATCCTTGAGTGGAAAGGGAGGTTATCGGAGGGGCAGCAAGCAGCATCCAATCAGGTAGTTCATGCGGTGGAGTCCAATAAAGAGCTGCTCGTTTGGGCAGTCTGTGGTGCAGGGAAAACGGAAGTTCTTTTTGAAGGAACTGAATCAGCACTCACAGCGAGAAAGAGAGTCTGTATCGCCACACCCCGAACCGATGTTGTCCTTGAATTAACGCCCAGACTGAAAGCTGCCTTTCCGGGAATTACGGTTGCTTCCCTATATGGAGGGAGCGAGGACCGCCATCTTTACGCACCGCTGACGATTGCGACTACCCACCAGCTGCTCCGTTTTTACCATGCCTTCGATACGGTTATTTTAGATGAAGTCGATGCCTTTCCTTATACAGTGGAGGAATCGCTTCAATATGCCGCAGTACAGGCAAGGAAGCCGGAATCGGCAATGATTTACCTAACAGCGACCCCAAATGAAAAATGGCAAAGAGAGTGCCGCACAGGAAAACGAGCCTTCACCACAATCCCAGCTAGATTCCATCGTCACCCACTGCCTGTACCTCACTTTACATGGTGTGGCAACTGGCAAAAGCAATTGAAAAAAGAAAAGCTGCCAGCAAATATCCTCCACTGGGTAAAAGAACGACTTAAAAACAAAAAACAAGCATTGCTTTTTTTTCCTCATATAGGACTAATGGAAAAATTTCTGCCCATCCTACGACAATTAACTCCCAATATAGAGGCTGTTCATGCCGAGGATCCAGACCGGAAAGAAAAGGTTCAAAAAATGCGAAACAAAGAAATTCCTTTATTACTGACCACAACAATTTTAGAACGAGGTGTTACCTTTTCCAATATTGATGTTGCCGTTATCGGTGCTGAGGATAATATTTTTGCAGAAAGTGCTCTTGTTCAAATTGCAGGGAGAGCTGGAAGGAGCAAGGATTATCCCAAAGGTGTGGTGACATTTTTTCATTATGGAAAAACAGAGGAAATGATAAAGGCGCGAAAACAAATTACAGCAATGAACCAAGAAGGAACCAGAAGGGGGCTACTTGATTCATGAAACTCTTCCCCGAGGCTCAATGTTTAATTTGTCATGAAAAAATCATACCTGTCATTGGGTGGACAGAAATCTTTTCAGAGGAAAAAGAGCTCATTATTTGCTCCATTTGTAAGAATAAATTCGAAAGGGTGGAAGGAGAAAAATGTAAGCTGTGCAGCCGCCCTTTTCAATTTTTAGAAGAAAATTTTCGTCGTGGAGATTTGTGTTATGACTGTGAACGGTGGGAGGAGGACATTGAATGGCATGGATATCTTCATGCAAATCATTCTATTTTCCTCTACAATGATTTTTTTAAGGAGGTTATGGCAAACTATAAATTCCGCGGTGATTATGTCTTGGCAAAAATATTTGCTAATTGTGTAAAGGGATTTCTGAAAAGGATACAGTCAGATTTGCTTGTGCCTATTCCATTAAGTGATGAGCGGCTCTATGAGCGCGGGTTTAATCAAGCTGAGGCACTAATTGTGGAGTCAGGATTTACCCCAGCTAAGCCTCTAACTCGTATACATTTGGAAAAACAATCAAAAAAATCACGATCGGAGCGAATTCATATTCCGCAGGTTTTTCAGATTAATTCCCAAGTTGAAATAATAGGAAAGGAAATCTTGTTAATCGATGATATTTATACAACTGGTTCCACTCTTAGGCATGCTGCCAAGCTATTAAAAGAATCGGGAGCAGAAAGGGTACAATCCTTAACACTCGCACGATGACCTTCATTGGGAGCGTTCATTATTTTTACACTTTTGCAGGCTATTGTAAGACATAAAAGTGGTAATTTGGCCCTAACCATAATAGACTTAAGGTGTAAGGACTATTAAATAAGCATAATTTGTATAGAAATTGGTTATCACTATTCCCCCTGTGATTTTGTCAAAATTTCGACAAAATTTTTATTCTGATTTAGCAGGATAATCATAGGGTAAAATAGAAATGTATTTACATAGGAATATAAAGGAGGAGTCCACAAATGAATTATAACGTTCGTGGTGAAAACATTGAGGTAACTCCAGCAATTAGAGAGTATGTTGAGAAGAAAATTTCTAAATTGGAACGATATTTCACTGAAGCACCTGAAGCAAATGTAAATGTGAATTTAAGATTCAATCAAGATAAAACTTCTAAAGTAGAGGTAACCATTCCTCTGCCAAATCTAGTTCTTCGTGCAGAAGAAACAAATGTGGATATGTATGCTGGCATTGACTTGATTTCAGACAAGCTTGAGCGTCAAATCCGTAAGCATAAAACAAAGGTTAATCGTAAATTCCGTGAAAAAGGTGATTTCCCGGTTACGTTTGCAACTTCTGAAAACGCAGAAGTGCTAGAGCAGGATGAAGACGATTTAGAACTAGTTCGTACGAAGCGCTTTGACCTTAAGCCTATGGACAGTGAAGAAGCGATTCTACAAATGAACCTGTTAGGACACAGCTTCTACGTGTTTAACAACGCTGACACGAACCGTACAAATGTAGTTTACAAGCGTAAAGATGGAAGATACGGTTTAATTGAAACACATTAATAATATTCAAAACGCAGTTTTCGAGAAATCGGAGCTGCGTTTTTTCTGAAATGAAGGAGGTTTTTTATGACATTTTCAATCGTAGGCTTTGACCCAATCGAAAAAGAATGGGGCATTGCTGTTCAATCAAAATTTTTAGCTGTTGGTGCAGTGGTACCTTGGGCAAAGGCGGGGGCAGGAGCGGTCGCAACCCAATCTTACGCTAATACCGCATATGGCCCGAAAGCACTAGAATTAATGGAACAGGGGAAGTCTGCACAGGAAACACTCGAACTGTTAGTAGCTGAAGATCCAGATAGAGAAATGCGTCAGGTCGGTTTGATTGATGCCTCAGGAAATCCAGCGTCCTTCACTGGGAAAGCTTGCTATGATTGGGCTGGAGGGGTGACTGGAAGCCACTTTGCTGCCCAGGGTAATATTTTGGTGGATGAAGAAACCGTACAAGCAATGGCGCGAGTATTCACAGAAACCAAAGGAACGCTCGCAGAGAGGCTGTTAGCTGCGTTAGATGCAGGGCAAGAAGCTGGGGGAGATAGCAGAGGTAAGCAGTCTGCTGCGCTGTATATTGTTAAAGAAAAAGGCGGCTACGGCGGGTTTAATGACCGTTATATTGATTTAAGGGTTGATGACCATCCAGATCCAATAAAAGAGTTGATTCGAATCTATCAGCTTCAGCAATTATACTTTGCACCCTCAAACCCTGAACGAATTGCATCGATTGAAGGTGAAGTTAAAGAGGATTTGATTCATCATTTGTCTAGATTATCCTATCTTAGCGGTGAGACTCCGAGCAAGGAAGAAATATTCAAGGCACTGACAGCATATATTCACACTGAAAACTTCGAAATGAGAGAACAAAGCGTTGGTTTTATAGACTTAGAAATTCTTGAATATATGAAAAAGTCATAATAAGCTACCTCCTATGCAGATAGGAGGTTTTTTATGACAAAAACCCTATTTATATAATGGTAATATTGTAAATTAATTGAAATATAGTATAATAGTTGTAAATTTGAGAAAATGGGGGTAGGTAAATAGTGGGAAAGGCGTATTTAAAAGTAGCAACTGTTTATTTTACAATTGGGGTTTTGGCCGGTTTAACAATGGGAATTATTCATGATTTCCGTTTTACATCCGTACACGCCCATGTTAATTTACTTGGCTGGGTATCTATGGCATTATTCGGACTTATTTATCACTTTTATCCAAAGGCAGCAAATTCAAAACTAGCAAAAACTCAATTCTGGTTACACAATATTGGGGTGCCTGTCATGTTAGGCGGGATTGCGCTTCAAGTATTGGGTGTTTCCGCAGCTCTTGCACCAACAATTATTGGTTCAATCGCAGTGGTTCTAGGCGTTATTTTATTTATGGTCAATGTATTTAAGTATGTAGGAAAAGATTCAAGCTACAATTCAGATAATAACGTATCACTTTAAAAACATTATGCGCCGATGATTTCTCTTGGAGATCATCGGTGCATTTTTTATTACCAATCATATTCACCTTCCTTTTTCACGTCTGTTTTTGAAAAATAAAGAGGAGAATACGCTTTGAAGAAGGTCTGAGAACCCTCCATTACAAATCCTGCTGCAAAGGTTGGGTCCTGTGTCTGCCATTTGCCGTTTATCTTTACTTCATTCCATGCATGGCCCTCTCCAAAAACCACCTTTGCTTCAATTCCTTTAGCTCGATGCAGAGCCGCATTCAGTCTGGCGAATCCCATGCACATTGCCAGTTTAGAATGAAGAACCTCAACGGCATCAGGATGATCAAGATAGAAATATTCATTATTGATTAAGGTATCCATGTCATAGGTGATATTTTGGGCGACCCAGGTGAAGATTGCTTTTGATTGTTCCAAAGTGCTATCCTTCCCCGCAGTTAAACTTTTGGCAAGTTCTACTATTTGAGGGTTCTCGCTCTGAATGGGCTGACTTGGCAGCAGATAGGGACTTTTCTCTGCAAGCTCAATCAATGTGTTAGCAAATACATTTCGGTACGGATTGATATCCGTTCTAACTAGGCTTATTTTTGAGGATAGAGGCCCCACGAGACTGATGGTAGTCGGTAAAATCCCTAATGCAACGACAATCATTAATAAAAGCAAAAAAACTTTTCTCAACGCGCTCTGCCTCCTGCCAACTAAAATTAAAAAATCAACTATAAAACTAATAATAATTTTAATATTCAAATTATTCAAACATAAAGCTTGAATAATGAAATATTTACGTATAATCCATCCTAATCCGTCAAAAATGGTACTATTAATTTAATGATATTAGATACATAGAGGAAGAGAGGGCGAGAAGTGATGACAGAGGCTATTGGTCGGAATGAACCTTGTCCATGTGGGAGTGGAAAAAAGTATAAGAAATGCTGTGGCGTTAGGGAAGCTGTCTCGATTACACATGTAATTGAAAGTGAAATTGATGATCTTCAAAAGAAACTGCTTCACTTTGCACTTAATTACTATGAAAATGAAATATTTGATGGCTTTGAGGAATATCAAGATTACTTCGATATTGAAGAGGACGAGCGCCAGTTTTATGAATTTGTTTACACAATCTGGTTCTCACTATTTAATACATTGGAAGATGGGGAAACCATTTTAGAACACTTTATTACTGCAGAGGTTGGGAAAATTAAACGCCCAAAATTGAAACAGATTCTTCAATCATGGACCGAAGCTAGAACGATTGCAGGCGAAATAGTAAGTGTGGAAGATAATTCACTTATAGTGGCAGATGGATTTACCGCTGAAAAATATGAGGTAATTTTAATAAATAAACAAAAGGCCTTTGAAGCAGGATCATTTTTTATCGGTATTCTTCTGCCATTTGATCAAAAGTATGTCTTTTTTCCGGCGCCATTCGATTTGCCGGAATTACCAGTCAATCAAGCAAAAGACTTTATAGAGACAAAAAGTAGAGATGCTGGTTATCATTCACCGCAAGAATTTTTAATTGAGTATTTTATGGAGATAATGAAAGACCTTACTAGGATTGGCGGTATGGTTGATATTGATAGTATGGAGTGGCAAAAGCCAGTATATAAGGAAGTGGCAGAGCTATTAAAGAGAAAGCTTGAGTCACTAGATGAAATGCCCTCTACTGTCGATATAGGCATTATTCTGTGGTTTAAATTTTGTGAAAAAAAGCAAAAGAATATTCGAAAACCGAATCTATATGCAGCCTCTATGCATTATTTACTCACATTGTTTAACCATATGGTTTCCCCGCTTACCCAAAAGGAAACCGCTAAGCTATATGATGTAGCTGTAGGCTCCCTTTCTACTACATATGCAGAATTGGATGACATATTAGAGGAAGATATTAGATCGATTATTGACATGTCATATGAAGAAGAAAATGAAAAGCCATTAATGACGATGCCAGTTAAATCACTCCAGGGACCGATGCCGACAGAACAAGCTATGCAGGAAGTATTGGCAGAAATCCAAGATGGAAATTTTGAAACAATCGATGAAATAAATGAATTTTTGAAAAAGAAGCTCCTTAACCCTGCTCCTATAAAGGAACCGAAAACGAATAAGGAACGTGCTCAAAGATTGATATACGATGCAATGGAAGTACAAGGAGCTAAACGGTATAAACTTGCTGAAGAAGCACTAAGCATAGATCCTAATTGTGTCGATGCCTATGTTATTCTTGCAGAAAATGCTTCAACCCCTGAAGAAGCTATGGTGTTATCTAAAAAAGGAATGGAAATTGGGCAAAAAGTACTTGGAAAAGCATTTTTCAAGGAAAACGGAGGTCATTTTTGGGGGATGCTTGAAACAAGACCATACATGCGTGCCAAGGCAAATTATGCAGAAACTCTATATGAATTAGAACTAGAAGTAGTGGCAATAAAAGAATACGAGGAACTTCTTGAACTTAATCCAACTGATAACCAAGGTATACGGTATAGGTTGTTTCCGATTTATTTGGAAACAGGTAATTTGGTAAAAGCAGAAAAGTTGTTGACACAGTACGAAGAGACAACAGCACATGGACTATATAATACGCTTTTACTCGATTTATATAAAAATGGTTTTAGTTCAAAAGCTGTTAAGTTATTAAAGGATGCAAAAAAGGAAAATATTTATGTGGTTTCATACCTTACAGGGAAAAAACAAATTCCTATGTATCTTCCAGACCATTACGGCTGGGGAGATGAAAACGAAGCTATCATCTATGTAGATGAACATCTCCCCTTATGGGAGAAGATAGAAGGTTTACAGGAGTGGCTGAAGAAACATTAGTCGAGAGGGGGAATCCTCTCGATTTTTTTAGGTTTATTGTGACCAATAACAGAAGTGAGTATGAATTTGGGTAACTATAGGAGGCATATAGTGACCGAAAGTTGAGGTGGTTAGGAGTTTGGGTAACTATAGGAGTCTTATAACGATGGAAGTAAACTGCTAGAAAATGAAGAGGAGGAATACAAACAAATTAAAGTGTTCAAAGAAGTTATAGAGTGACGATTCGGTTTACATGGGGGGAAGGGGAATGCAAAGAATCATTTTTTGTATTTATTTATTATTTACAAGTTTTTCGATTGGAAGTATACAAGTAGCAGCGACTAGTTGGGTCGTATTAGAACCGCAAGAAGTAGTTAGTAGGGCTGAGGTTGTAGTAATAGGGAAATACGACTTTTCAAGCAATACTGTCCCAGGAGGGGGGCAATCCATATTTGATGGTGTTAAGTTTGAGGTAACAAAGGTTTACAAAGGTGAAAACATACCATCCACCATTACCGCAGGAATCGATAATTTCGATAATGGCTGGGTGGATGAATTTCAACAGAAAGGAGGAGAAATGCTGCTTTTTTTAGAAAAAAAGGATTCAAAATTCCTGACACCAGTGGGCGGCCCTAATGGAATGATTCAAATTAACAATGGGCAGGTTATAGACCACGAAGAAAAAATTAGAATCTTTTATGATAACTATCTGAAAAAGGAACCGAAGGAGCCCCTATCCGAAGAAATAAATCTTGAGGGAAGTAACAATCATATTCCGAAAGAGGAAAAACAAGCATTTCCAATCCAGATTTTATTGTTAGGAATAGGAGTTTTGTTTCTTATACTATTCGGGGTTATTCGTTATAGAAATAGAAATTAGCGGAAGAGGATTGACCTAGCGCCGGTCCTCTATTATTATATTCAAGGTTTTGATTACCGCTAAGCAGAATATGTACCTTAAAGGGAATCAAAAACTTACTTTGATTACCGTTAAGCAGCATATTTAGCTTTGAAGGGAGTCAAAGACGAGCTTTGGTTACCACTAAGCAACATTTTCATCTTTCAAGGTAATCAAAAATATTTTGAGTACCTCTAGCCACGAATTTCTTCTATGAAGGGAATCAAAGTTCTCCTAAGAAAAGTCAAATAGGAAAGTAAAAAGGGCTAGCAAAATTTGCCGGCCCTTCAATTTATTCTATTTCCCTGCGCCATGGCAGTTTTTATATTTTTTCCCGCTTCCACAATAACATGGATCATTGCGGCCAATGTCGATTTGGTTTACTTTTGGTTTCTTCTTAACGGCTTCTCCGTCTTCTTTCGGATTGACAGCCTGGCCTTTTGCGACTTCTTGGCGCTCAAGATTGTTTCTGATTTCAGCCTTCATGATATACATAGAGGCTTCTTCTTCAATCGAGAGAATCATTGACTCGAACATCGCGAAGCCTTCATGCTGGTATTCACGAAGCGGGTCAATCTGTCCGTAGGCACGTAGATGAATCCCTTGGCGAAGCTGGTCCATCGCATCGATGTGGTCAATCCACTTGCTATCAACCGCACGCAGCGTAACGACCTTTTCGAATTCACGCATTTGCTCTGGAGAAAGAATTTGTTCTTTTTCGCTGTAACGTTCCTTCACCTTTGCGAAAATAGTATCGCTGATTTCCTCAGGATCCTTACCGCTGATTTGCTCAAGCGTAATGTCTCCTTCATGAAGGAGATTTGCATTTACATAATCGATAATGCCGTGCAAGTTCCATTCTTCTTCATCCTCATGCTTATTCGCATGGGCGTCAACATTTCGCTGGATCGTAGAAAGAATCATTTTTTCTACAATTTCACGCAGGTTTTCTGATTCTAATACTTCGTCACGCTGTGTATAGATGATTTCCCGCTGTTGACGAAGAACATCATCATATTGTAAAAGCTGCTTACGGGCATCAAAGTTATTGCCCTCTACACGTTTTTGTGCAGATTCAACCGCTTTTGAAACCATTTTACTTTGAATAGGCTGAGAATCATCCATACCCAGTCTTTCCATCATTGCTTTCATGTTATCAGAACCGAAACGGCGCATTAGTTCATCTTCCATCGATAAGTAGAACTGGGTTACCCCAGGGTCTCCCTGACGTCCGGAACGTCCACGCAGCTGGTTATCAATCCGTCGGCTTTCGTGGCGCTCTGTACCAATAACTGCAAGACCGCCCAACTCAATAACACCTTCACCAAGTTTGATGTCCGTACCACGACCTGCCATGTTCGTTGCGATTGTAACAGAGCCTTTATGACCTGCTTCAGCAATAATTTCTGCTTCACGTTCATGGTTTTTCGCGTTTAAGACATTATGCTTGACCCCTTTTTTCGACAAATACTTCGAGATCAATTCAGATGTTTCAATAGCGACCGTACCAACAAGTACAGGCTGCCCTTTTTGATTGCGCTGAGCAATATCCTCGACAACCGCACGGAATTTACCATCCATAGAAGAATAAATTAAATCTGCACGATCATCACGAGAGATAGGTCTATTCGTCGGAATAACAATAACGTTCATATTATAAATGTTGCGGAACTCTTCTTCTTCTGTTTTCGCCGTACCCGTCATACCTGCAAGCTTTTCATACATTCTAAAGTAGTTTTGGAAGGTAATCGTCGCCATTGTCATACTTTCGTTTTGTACTTCTAGGCCTTCTTTTGCCTCAATTGCCTGATGGAGCCCTTCACTATAGCGGCGGCCCTTCATGAGACGACCAGTAAATTGGTCAACGATAATAATTTCACCATCTTGAACAACATAGTCAATATCCAGGTGCATGCTGACATTTGCCTTAAGGGCCTGGTTAATATGATGGTTCAACGTAACATGAGACATATCAAAAAGATTTTCTATTCCAAAAGCACGTTCTGATTTACTGATGCCTTCCTCAGTCAGCATAACGCCTTTTGTTTTCTCATCATAGGTATAATCGGTATCTTTTGTCAGTGTTCGAACAAATGCGTTTGCTTGAATATAAAGAACAGCAGACTTCTGGGCAGATCCAGAAATAATCAATGGTGTACGCGCTTCATCAATTAAAATCGAGTCAACCTCGTCAATTACTGCATAAAACAGTGGACGCTGTACTTTTTGTTCCTTATAGAGGACCATGTTATCGCGTAAATAATCGAAACCAAATTCATTGTTTGTCCCATATGTAATGTCACAAGCATAGGCTTCTTGTTTTTCTTCCTTAGACATACTGTTTAAGTTTAACCCAACAGTTAGTCCAAGAAATTGATAGAGTTGTCCCATTTCGTTAGCATCACGGCTTGCCAAATATTCATTGACTGTAACAACGTGAACACCTTTCCCAGAAAGGGCATTCAAATAAACCGGCATGGTAGCGGTTAAGGTTTTACCTTCACCTGTCTTCATCTCCGAAATATTCCCCTCATGAAGAGAAATCCCTCCCATTAACTGAACATGGTACGGATATAAGCCAAGCACACGGCGGGCACCTTCACGGACGACTGCAAAGGCTTCTACAAGTAAATCATCTAGTGATTCCCCTTTTTGGTAGCGAAGCTTAAACTCTTCAGTTTTTTCACGGAGCTGATCGTCGCTAAGTTTTTCCGTTTCAGCAGCTAACACGTCAATTTGTTTCGCCATTTTGTCCAGCCGTTTTAGCTCGCGCTTATTGAGGTCGAACACTTTATTTAAAATCCCCATCATATGATGAAACGCTCCTTTATATCTGATTTATCCTACTAAATAAATTCGCTCTAAATTACTGAAAATCCTATCAAAAATACACTTAAATATCCTTTATATCTTACCACTTCCATTTTAGGGTGACAACATTGTTACCGTTATAGCCACATTTTAAAAAAATGAACTTTCTGGTCTATCCGTTTGAGGAAAACCTATTTTATCAAAATTGTCAATTTTTTGTATGCAATCTAGTTCCTAAATAATCAATAAAACTAGTAGTGAAAGTGAATAAATATTTCTATTTATGTATAAAAATTAATTTCTATACACATTTACAATCTGTGTGTGGTAATAACCCAAACCTTTAATTATCAACGTTTACAAGTTGTTTTTAGGAAGAAGGTCCTGGAGAGCCACTATGAAAAAATATTCACAAATTGTACATTGGAAAATACTTTTGCAATGTTAGATACTACCATTAGAGAGGTTAAACTTAGATAAATAGAGAGAGAGAAAAATCAAAAATGGGAAGGGTGAGTCATGTGGCTTTTTGGGGGAAGAAAAATAAAGAGAAACCCGAATCTAGAGAGAGTAAAAAGAAGCCTGGACTATTTCGTAGACTTTGGCAGAAATTTAGAGACATAGACTGGAAGGACCCAGTTACAAGATGGAAAGCATTATTTGTCGCCCTAATCGGGTCTATTGTTATTTTTGGGGGAGGATACGGAGTAATTTCTTTCACCAACTCTCCATCATTCTGCTCTAGCTGTCATGAAATGGCGCCAGAAGTAACAACTTTTACAGCAAGCGCTCACAGTGAAATTACCTGTGTTCAGTGTCACATCAAACCTGGATTTATTAACATGATGACCCACAAAGTTATTTCATTAAAAGAAGTATATCACCATGTAATGGGGATACCGGAACAAATCGTTCAAACTGAGCATGAAGCAGTTTCAGATGAAAACTGCTTACAGTGTCACTCTAAGAATCGTCTTGTTTCAGCATCCGGTGACTTAATTGTTAACCATAAAGGACACATAGAAGAAGGTGTCCCGTGTATAAGCTGTCATGCGGGAGTAGCACATGCGAAAATCGCAGCACGCGGAATCAATACAGAAGAAGTTCGAGGGCACTGGACAGATGAAGTTGCCCAACAAATGATGGAAAAGAAATACTTGGCTCCAAACATGGGAACATGTATTGACTGTCACGATAAAGTTAATAACGGTGAAAAGCCATGGCAGGATGTAGCTTATCTAGTGCCGCCAAATCCAGAGCATCTTGAAGCAGCAGCTAAGGAAACTTCAAATGAAGTAAAGCATGATGCAAAAACTGAGGAAGAAGCAAAAGAAGCGGTAGCTGAACATGACGAAAAGACACAAAAGATTATCCTTGAAGCACTTGGAAAGCAACAGAATGACGTTAAGCTTTCAATGGCATGTGAAACTTGCCATGAACAAGTAAAAATTCCAGAAGATCATAAAGTCGCAGATTGGAATCAAAATCACGGCACTAATGCACTTAATAAACTTGATCAGTGCGTAGACTGTCACCAAGATTCAAAATGGTTTAGAGATATACCAAAAGAAGACTTAATCTCTCTGCTAAAAATGGCAGAGGTTACTGAAGCAGATAAAGATCATCATTATCAACCAAATATTACTGTCGTAAGAGAACAGTCAAGAATCAATAAATTCTGTAGTGCTTGCCACTCTGAACGACCTAATAGTCACGGTGAAAGTGATCAGTACTTAACCTCACATGCAAACAATGCGAAAACCGCAGAACAAAAAGCAGAATGCTTCGTCTGCCATGATCGTGAAGAGCCAAAAACTGACTCAACAGATGTTAAAGCACCAACCGATGTTTATTGTCAATACTGCCACAGAACTGGCTTTAAAGATGATGTGAAAAACTAAGAATAATACTCTGGAGGGACGCCTTTTATGGATGAAGAACAAAAACAGCTGTCGAACCCTCCCCGTTCTCGCCTTAGATTATATAAATTAATGACACTAACAGTGTTGTTTCTAGCCCTTTTCTTCTCCCTCGGAGCGTTCGGGCTAGAAGCAACGTCAAGCTCTAAGTTCTGTTCATCATGTCATGAGATGCAACCTGAATATTATACGTGGAAGGCTTCCTCGCATAGTGAAGTTGATTGTGTTAATTGTCATACGGAACCAGGGATTAAGCAGACAGCGAAAGATAAAGTAGATTTAATTGTAAAGGCAGTAAAGAAAAACTATAACGAAAGTGCTGCACCAATACGTATGCCAAAAGAAATTCCAGATAGTGCATGTGAAAAGTGCCACAATGTTAATCAGCGGGAATTCACTGTTTCGGGAGATATCATTATTCCTCATGATAAACACAAAGACAAAGACATCGAATGTATTCAATGCCATAACGGTGTTGTTCATGGTGAAATTGCTGACCGAAAAATGACCTATCAAACGGATTATGGCAAATGGGATAGTAAAACGGGTGCTATGGCGATGTCGGATTTGAAATTCACCAGCCCAGACATGGATACTTGTATTGATTGCCACAAAGCTCGCAAAGTAACTACTGAATGTTCAGCGTGTCATTCAACTGGAATGGTACCAAAGAGCCATATAAAAGAGGACTTTAAATTAAAAACCCATGGAAAGCAAGCAGTTGAAGAATTAGAAGAGTGTCATCAATGTCATAAAGACATGTCAACAGAGTCGCTGGAAGGATACGATGAAGTATCGGTCTTAACGAGTTTCCTTAATGAAGAAAAACCACAATCAACACAAAAAAACCATTTTGACTACGCAAGAGATAATACTTTTTGCCAAGACTGCCATAACAAGCGTCCGGCAAGTCATGACAGTAAATTCTTTGGCAACCATGGATCCGTTGCAAATAAAAATCAAGAATCATGTCAAGCATGCCACGATGTGAAAAAGTCAAGTAATCCTGGCGAAAATCAAGTGAATTGCTCATCATGCCATCCAAGTAAACATAGTCAAAAGCAAAATTGGAAGGTAAACCATCCTATTTCATTAGATGGTGTAAAGAAACCGTCTGAGACATGCTACACATGTCATGTTGAAAAAAGCTGTAAAACCTGTCATAAGTAATACCGTATATTTTACCCATTACACTACTAAATACCTTTGATTTGGAGCTTTATAGGATTTTTCCATTTCCAACAAATCTATCTGAGGTTATTCAGAAAAAACTAATGAAATTCGAGGTGGATATATATGGAGGCCAGAGAGCTGCCAATCAATCCAGAACCGGAAAAGAGCGAAAGAACAAAAAATCTAAAGGAAAGGAATAAGTATTTTACGAAATTACAAGCTTTTATCCTAATAGCCGCTACTTTAATCGTATGTGTAGGCGGAGGCTATTATATAAGCGATCAATATTTATGGTCCAGTAAAGACCAGGATAGGATTGAGGAACAACTAGATTACTATAAAAACTTAGTAGATGCAGAACCTAATAATCCAGAGCACCGAGTAAATTTAGGTTACACCTATTTTGTAACAGGTGACAACGAAGAAGCTATTAAACAAATGAAAATGGCCACGGATCTCGATAAGAAATACTTTGGTGCCTATTTTAATTTAGGACTTGTGTATATCGATGAAGAAAGATTCAACGATGCTTTAAAGCAGGCACAAAAAGCAGTCGAATTAGGACCAAAGAATTTCAAAGCACATTTATTGTTGGGTATGGTATATCGTGAATTAGATATGTATAAAGATGCCACAGTGTCGCTTAGAGAAGCTCTTACATTAAATAAAACAAACACTGATGTTATCACTGAAATTGGCAGAGTAGAAGAAGATCAAGGCAATTATAAAGAGGCAGAGAAATTTTTCAAAGAGTCTTTAAGCTATGATCCACTATATAAACCTGCTTCTGAAGGATTAGAGAGAATTGCTGGCAAAGACAACAAATAGAAGGAGTTGACCACATTTGAAAAAGAGAAATGTTTATTTAATTATGAGTAGTATTGTGGCACTTTCCGTTGCCTTTTTTGCAGCAATCTATTTCTTAAATTTAGAATCTAAAATAAAACCGATAGTTGCAAAAGTGGATCAAGGCGGAACGCCGGTTTTTACAAATGCTTTATATGGAGACTTCAACCAACCCCTTTCTAAACCAATGGACGTAACAAAAATTGATGAATTAATTTATGTAAGTGATACAAGCAATAAGCAAGTGCAGGTTTTTGACCAATCTGGTACCCCTATTTTGAAATTTGGAAAAGAAGGTACAAAAGAAGGCGAATTTAAATTTCCCTATGGAATTGCAGGCGATAAGGAAGGAAACATTTATGTAGCCGACCTATACAATGCAAATATTTCTATATTTGATTCAAAAGGCAAGTTTATTAAATACTTTGATGATAAGGAAAAAGCCCTCAAATCACCTGGAGGGTTACGCATAGTGAATAATAAGCTATATGTTACGGATATCAAAGCAAATAAAGTGTATGTCTTTAATCTAGATGGAAAGAAAGTAATGGAAATTGGCGGCCCTGGTGCTGATGAAGGGAAATTCATTGCACCGAATGCAGTAACGGTAGATGATGATGATCGAATTTATATTACAGATTCAGGAAATAATAGAGTTCAAATTTTTGATAAAGATGGAAAGTTTATCAAAATTATTAATGGATCAGAGGATGGAAAAGGCGCATCTACCTTCCTAAATCCAAGAGGAGTCGCTGTCGATTCAAAAGGGAATGTTTATGTAGTAAATAATCTTGCACATAATATTTCAGCTTTTGATAAGGATGGAAAACCATTATTTGAATTAGGTGGAATGGGAACTGAAAATGACAAGCTTTACCTTCCAAATGGTCTGTTTATCGACGATAGAGACACATTATTTGTGACAGATACAATCAATCAAAGGGTATCGGTTTTTTATTAATTCTCCTATCTTCTGAAGGAGGTGATTGCAGTAATAACTAGTCACGCATTTATTCAACAAGGAAAATCAGAAAGTAAAAAGAGAGAGAAAAAGAGAGAGAAACCTTGGGAGGTTTTAAGAAATGAGCAAGTTAAAAATTAGCTTTTCCACTTTGTTAATGCTTATTTTAGTAGGTATGTTTGCTACTTTTGCTTCTGCAGAAGGGGAATTCAGCCCTACTTCTACTCACCCAGCAGAGGTGAAGGATGCAGATGGTAATGTCACTGGCATTTTTGTTGGAGATGTTGATAACTTTGGTAACCAAAGTACACACAGAACACATGGTAACTTCCAAAATAACACAAACTCATGTGCGAACTGTCATAGTACGCATAATGGGGAAGATGCAATGTTGTTAATGAAAGAAGGCGAGTACGATCTTTGTATGTCATGCCATGATGGAACAATGGGCTTTTATGATGTTACAGAGGCAAGCGGCGCAGGAACTTTTGACGATTCACACTTAAGTTCTTCTATGCACAATGTTGATTCAGGAATACTAGTTGGAAGTGCTCCTGGTAAATATCTTAATACTTCCACTGCTGAGTTGGAATGTTCTAGCTGTCATAACCCACATGGTTCAGCAAATGATCGATTATTAAAAGAAACTATTGTCGGAACAACTCCTTTTGCTTTTAACCCTACAACAAAAGTACCTGTTCCAGTTGGCACTAAAACTATCAATCTTGCATTTACAGAAGATCTGGATTTTGCAGAAATTAACGCAGTAACAGGGACTGGTGGTTTGAAAATTACAGAATCAATTGGACCAAAAGATAGTCTTGATAAACAATACTATTCTCAATTTTGTGGAGCATGTCACGATGATTATTTAGCAAAGAGATCTTCGGGCCGACCTAGTAATGCAGCAAAAACAGATACACATGATTACCTGTATTCACATACGACTAACTCTACTTCTACAGGAAGAAACTGTGCGGCCTGTCACTATGCCCACGGAACAGATGTAACAACCATGGTTGATGCACTAGGAAATAAAGTAGCTGACTATACTAAGTCGGTTGAAGATGGCGGAAAAGGCTGGGAACAAGCAAAAGCTGAATCCTACATGAAAGATGTAAGTGCTAAAGGTTCTGCATTGAAGAAATACACAAACATGTCAGTATGTTTTGCTTGTCACGCAACTAGTATTACAAATCAAATTGACCCAACTTTAATCGGTCCAGATGGCCGTTTTATTGGCAGAGGAAAAATTAGATAACAATTAACAAGCAAATAGTAGAAATGTTTATTTTTAACAAGGTAGCAATTGTTTTATTGTTACCTTGTTTTAAATGATTTCGATCACCATAAAAATGTTTGATAAATTGTTCAAATTGCCTAAGACAGAAACAACCCCAGATGGTTTGTTTCTGATAACATATTCTTTTTTTAAACCACAGAAATTCACTAGATATATTAATGATCCTTTAAGGGGGTGGTCAGAAGAGAAAAATCATAATCTGTTTTATATTACATTAAAAGAGAGAAAAAGAGAGAGAAGAAATTTGGGAGGTTTTTAGAAATGAGCAAGTTGAAAATTAGCTTTTCTGCTTTGTTAATGCTTATTTTAGTAGGTATGTTTGCTACTTTTGCAGCTGCAGAAGAACCGCCATTTACACCTACATCAACTAACCCGGCACCTGGTATTAATGTTGGGGATGTTGATAACTTTGGTAACCAAAATACACATAAGACCCACGGTAATTTCCAAAATAACACTAACTCTTGTGCTAACTGTCATAGTACGCACAACGGAGAAGACGCAATGTTGTTAATGAAGGCCGGTGAATATGAACTTTGTATGTCTTGTCATGACGGAACAATGGGATTCTATGATGTTACAGCAGCAAGTGGCGCTGGAGTCTTTAATACATCACATGAAGATGCTACTATGCACAATGTGAGTTCCAACTTGGCAATCGGAAGTGCACCTGGAGCTGCAGTTAATACTTCTACTGCTGAACTAGAATGTTCAAGCTGTCATAACCCACACGGTTCTGCTAATGATCGTTTATTGAATGAAACTGTATTAGGTAAATCATATTCTTACGATGTTACCGGAAAGATGGGTTCATCACATGGGCCAAGCTTTACTAAAGATACCGCCAGCCCTATTCTTTTGGGACAACAAGCTATTAAGCTAGTACTAAAAGAAGATCCAGCATTTGCAGAAATCAACAATGCAACAGGACTTTCTGGATTAAAGATTACAAAATCAATGGGTCCTGATGGAGCAAGAGACAGAATGAACTACAGCAACTTCTGTTCAGTATGTCATGATAATTACTTAGCATCAAGAACAGCTAAGAAGCCAAATCTTGATAATAATGGTAAAGAAGAAGGAGTTTATACACATACTACCAACAGCCATAAAGGCGGTAGAAACTGTGCTTCTTGTCACTACGCCCACGGAACTGATAACACTACATTGATGGACTCATCAGGAAGAACAGCTACTGAGTTAGTTGCAGATGGAGTTATCACAGCAGATAAAGCCGAAAGCTACATCAAGGATGTAAGTGTAAAAGGATCTGCCCTCAAGAAATTCACTAATATGTCTGTATGTTTCTCATGTCACGCAGGAGAAGGTGAAAGCTTAGGCGGACCAGATTCAGCCGGCAAAAATGCAGCTGGCGCACCTGATACTCCACTTTACAAGTACACTGCACCAGATGGTTCACAACCTGGATGGGATGGAAATAACTGGAGAACAGCAACTTACGATCCTGCATTTGCTGAGGAACTTCAACATATAATCGAAGCGTATGATGCCAAATATGGTAATTAAGAACTAATTTTCAAAACAAGGAAACAACAACACTAGTTGTTGTTCCTTGTTTTAATATAGTTAAAGAACGGGTTTCAAATAATACTAAGTGAAATTATGAACATGTAAAAATAAGAGATCATTAAAATCGAATAATAACAAAAATGACCCAACTTACTCCCACTGGTTCGTTTTTGATAGATAGAGTAATTTAAACAGAATGAAGGTTCTAGAGAGAGAAGGATATAATTCCTACCGTTAGGGGGTGGTTAATAAAAGAAGTATTATATTAGATTTTTAACCACATTAAAAAGAGAGAAAAAGAGAGAAAGAAATTTGGGAGGTTTTTTAGAAATGAGAAAGTTTAAAATCGGCTTTTCGGCTTTATTAATGCTTATTTTAGTATGCATGTTTGCTACTTTTGCTTCTGCAGAAGAGTTCCCACCACCTAATGTTGGAGAAATTGATAATTTCGGAAATCAGAATACTCATAAAACTCATGGTAATTTCCAAAACAACACAAACTCTTGTGCAAACTGTCATAGTACGCACAACGGGGAAGATGAAATGTTGTTAATGAAGAGTGGAGAAAAAGAACTTTGTATGTCATGCCATGATGGTACAATGGGCTTCTATGACGTTACTGCAGATAGTGAAGCTGGTGTAATTGATTCTCATGAAATGAGTGCTTCTATGCACGATGTTGATTCAGAATTAGCAGTAAAAGCGGCTCCTGGTGCATTAAAGAATACAACTACTGCTACATTTGAATGCTCAAGCTGTCATAATCCACACGGTTCAGCTAACGACCGTATATTAAATGAAACAGTTGCTGGAAAAACGTATGCTAATACTTACAAGGTAACAATTGTTGGCTATACTGAGACGATTGAAAAAACTCCACTTGCTGTAGGAAATAAAGCAATTAAACTTGATTTAGTAGAAGATCCTGATTATGCAGAAATCAACAATAGTACTTCTTTGTCTGGTTTAAAAATAACTAAATCAAAAGGTATTTATAATGCTGCAACTGCTGAAGTAACAAAAGAACAAATGTATAACTACAAATTGAATTACTCTGAATTCTGTGCAGCCTGCCATGACGACTACTTGAAAAATAGAGAACATGGACCTAGAGAAGCTAAAACGGCTGATGGTCATGACTTATATACACATACAACAAACAGCACTAAAGCAGGTAGAAGCTGTACAGCATGTCACTATGCTCACGGTACTGATATTAACTTATTACGAGACACTGCTGGTAAAACAATTGCTGATTTGCAAAAGCCAGTTGATCAAGGCGGTAAAGCTTGGACTGAAGATCAGGCTAAAGCTTACATGAAAGATGTGAGTAAAGATGGTTCTGACTTAAAGAGATTCACAAACATGGCTTCATGTTGGGCTTGTCACCAATCAACACATGCTATTGTAAATACTCCAGGTACAAGCACATATCCAGCTTCTGGAGCAGTCCCTGGTGGAGATTATTCTGGAAAAGCTTTAATCAAGTAATAAAAAATGCTAACAAATAGCCTCACTACTTGTTAGCCAAAACAAATTCCATATTAAACAAGGTGACAATATCACTATTGTTACCTTGTTTTATTATTGCACCTAGTCAAAAAAATGTCAAAAAACGTTAACTTAACGACGATAATTAATGTTAATTCAGTTGATATAATTAAATAAAAAAAGCTTATTTTCTTTTTAAGCAAATAGAAAAGGATGAATAACGTGAAACGGATGAACTTCAAACGGAAATTAATTGCATGCATTGTCATATGGAGCGTTATATTTGGTTCCCTCCTTTCCTATTCACCTGAAACACAAGTTTTTTCGGCAACTGGTGTACCAGAATTAACACTGATAACTCCTGTTAGAGAAGCAGTGTTAGAAGTTTCAAAGGTTGAGTTGAATGCAAGAATATCAGATGATTTAACTGCTCCAGATAAACTTTTAGTAAAGATTTTTGAGCACACTAATGATTCAGAGCAGCCCATTGATATTACGAATGTTGGAACGCTTAATCTTAATTCCAAGGAACAATACGCGGAGTTTTTTTATACCAAGGAATTTAGCGAAGGTGTTCATAAGCTAACCTTTGTAGTTACTGATGGAGATGGCTTAAGCACTAGTTTAGAGACATCATTTACTGTTCAACTCTCTGTAAACGACCAGAAGATAGAGAGCCCTGTATCAACTGAAAATACTGATACAACATCAACTCAATCATCCACTGGAGGAATTGAGTCAACCGAGAACTCTGTTGTGACAAGTGCCTTAGGTGTAACAAATATTAGTACGCGGGCATACATGGTAAATATGTATCTAATTCCACAGGGTTCAGAAGATCAATATCAGGCCGACAACGACAAGGTTCCTAACAGCTATCTTCTTGCTGAAGATATGACAAGGGTACCTTTGGATTATAAGATTTTATTAGATATCAGAAGTGCTGAAGCATTCAACCCTACACAACCTTTAATAACTATTTTTGGAGATAGTACGGGGAAAGAAAAACTGGTAAAGACGATTGATTTAGATGGTGGAATCAAATCTTATATTTATACCTTTACACCGGATAAAGAGTTGCTTGACCCAGCTAAATCGTACTTTGTTTATCTAAATCCAAATTTACTTGTTCCAAGGTTTCTTAAATTCACGACTGTGGGTGCAAATTATGAAAGTTACCAATTTGAAGGTGCCAAAGGGAACGAGGTTAGAGAGAAGGACTATATACATGGTCCATATTCGATTGTAACCAATACATGTGCTTTCTGTCATAGCACTCATAATGGAAGCAATCTTACTCTTGAGGGCGGTAAATTTGGAACTGATACAAATAATTTGTGTATGGCTTGTCATGATGGAACGAATGGTTCACCTAAGCTAGAAACCAGCACTTCTACCAATAAGCATAATCAAGATTCAAGTGTTTCTTGTTCAAGTTGCCATGACCCGCATAATCCAGGGACGAAAGAAAATCCAAATAGTTTCCACCCTAATAAGGCTGATGATGCGAACATTAATCCTTTCTTAACCTATAAAAAAGCCAGCACTGCAACAGGTGAAACAAATGATTTTTCATTATGTTTTAGCTGTCATAACGGTATAGCAAAGGATAAAAACGGTAATCTAATCTCAAATATTGAAAAATATTATAAAGATGAAACCTACACTGCCCAATCAGGTCATAATATTACAGCAACAAATGATAGTGGTAGTCAGTTAAATGGACAAATTCCATGTGCAGAATGTCATGAAACCCATGGATCTAAGAACATCAAGATGTTACGTGGAAACTTAGGGAATATTAAACTAGATGATACTAACCTTTTATATGAGTCTAAGAGTGAAAATTGGGATGCAACAGAAGAACGTAATTTCTGCTTAAAGTGCCACAACAACACAACAGAAATTTATGGTAAAACGGGTTCACTCAAAAATAAAAATGATGCGGGAGAGACTATAATAGGGCATCAAGCTGATGATGTTCAGAGCTGTTCTTCTTGTCACGGTGGTGAAACTAAGTCATATATTGACGCAGCCCACGCTCCTACAAAAGGGATTCATGTTCCAAAGCAAATTATTCCATAGAGAAAACGAGAGGAAATTTCCTCTCGTTTTCATTTTTGTGGATAAGTAGATGATTAAATATTAAAACACTGAAAATTGTAGATAAGTCCTGTCGAATTTGTATATATGTGGATAGAATAATTATATTTTCAAAAAAGTCATGTAGATAACTAAACTTATCCACATGAAAATCGTGTTTATTGAATCTATCTTCAACTTACTGTTGATAAGTTGTGTTATCCACAACATTTAATATAGTTTAGCTTTTGACATTTTAGCTTAAAAAAGTTCAGTTTTGAAATTTCCCCTCTTTACAGGCTATAATGGAAAAGGAACAAACGAACGACTGAGACATAGACTACAAACAGACGTAATTTTTATAGAGGTGACGAAAATGGAATTAGCAGAAATTCGAAATGAACTTGAAAAATCAGCTAAGAAATTAGTGGACTTTAGGGGGTCTCTTTGACCTTGAAAATAAGGAAGCGCGCATAGCTGAACTGGATGACCAAATGCTTCATCCTGATTTCTGGAATGACCAAGAGAAGGCCCAAACCGTTATTAGTGAAGCTAATGCCTTAAAGGATCAGGTAAATGAGTTTAGTGACTTATTTGAAACATTTGAGAATCTTGAAGTAAGCTATGAGCTTGTAAAAGAAGAAAGTGATGCGGAACTCCAAGCAGAGCTTGAGGAAGAGTTAATTAAACTGACCTCAAGATTAAATGAATTTGAACTCCAGCTGCTGCTAAGTGAAGAATACGATAAACATAATGCGATTTTAGAGCTGCACCCAGGTGCTGGCGGGACAGAGTCACAGGACTGGGGCTCGATGCTACTTCGTATGTACACACGTTGGGCAGAGAAAAAGGGCTTTAAGGTTGAAACACTTGATTATCTGCCTGGTGATGAAGCGGGGATAAAAAGTGTAACCCTGGCGATAAGAGGTCATAACGCATACGGTTATTTAAAGGCGGAAAAAGGCGTACATCGTTTAGTCAGGATTTCACCATTTGATGCTTCTGGCCGCCGTCATACCTCCTTTGTATCCTGTGAGGTTATGCCTGAATTTAATGATGAAATTGAAATCGAAATCCGTACTGAGGATCTAAAAATAGATACGTATCGTGCGAGCGGTGCAGGTGGACAGCATATCAATACCACTGATTCAGCTGTGAGGATTACCCATATGCCAACGGGGGTTGTCGTTACCTGTCAGAATGAGCGCTCACAGATTAAGAACCGTGAGGCTGCGATGAAAATGTTGAAAGCCAAACTGTATCAACGTGAAATCGAACAACAGGAAAAAGAGCTACTAGAAATTCGCGGTGAACAAAAGGAAATCGGCTGGGGAAGCCAAATTCGCTCCTACGTCTTCCACCCTTACTCTATGGTAAAGGATCATCGGACGAGTGCGGAGAGCGGAAACGTTCAGGGTGTTATGGATGGAGATTTGGATCCATTTATTGATGCTTACCTGCGTTCTAGAATTTCATAATCTATATTAAAAGCCTTTGCCCTATGAGTGGCAAAGGCTTTACTATTTGGACTTTTTACCGCTCATGGTGGGATGATTGAGGATTTTGTGGAGAGCTAGTTACTCTGATATTATGTCTACCTTTTTCCACTTAGTTCCTCAGAAACCAATTCAAACATTCTATCGTGATGGTCGAGTTTTCCTTCTATATGCCTAAAATGGCTCCTGAAATCAGTAGCGTTATTTTCGACAGTTTCCTGAAGAGATTCAATTTTCGATTCAACATGATCAAATCGAATGTCAATCTTATTAAATCGTTGATCCATAGCATTAAATCGATTATCCATAGCATCAAACCGTGAATCCATTACATCAAACCGCTTATCAATAGCATCAAACTTTTTATCAATAGCATCAAACTTTTTATCAATTGCTTCAAAACGATGACCCATTTTTTCAAACTGTTTATTCATTTGCTCCATCATTTTCATTAATTGCTGCTCCATGTTTTCACCTCCTCTATTCGACAATTATACCATTTTTAAAATAAATAATCGTATTCTTAGAATTCCTCATGAAAACTATTCTAATGACAAATACTAAATAATATTTAATCCTTTAATGCGTTATCTCAATCCCATTTACAGCAAATTATTGCCATGCTATACTCACTTTCGGTTGAGGTTTGAAAATATAGCAAAAAGGTAATATAAGAGGGGAATTGCACTATGAATAAAAGAAAAAGTAACCAGACTGCACCTAGATTTGAAAGTGCTTTAGAATACATAAACGTTATCGTTGGATCAGCGATTATTGCGCTTGCCTTTAATGTTTTTCTGCTGCCGAATCAAATTGCTTCAGGAGGCGTCAGCGGAATTAGTACGATATTATTAAGCGTGCTCGGATGGGAACCTGCTTATGTACAGTGGGCGTTTAATATTCCATTGTTCATAGCTGGAGTTATTCTACTAGGGAAACAATTTGGGGTTAAAACCCTTGTCGGTACATTATTCTTACCTTTTGTTGTTTTCTTAACAAAGGATATTGAACCGTGGACGAATGACGCCTTACTGAGTGCTTTGTTTGGCGGGATAGCAGTAGGTCTTGGGCTTGGAATTGTTTTTAGAGGAAATGCTTCAACAGGCGGAACCGACTTAGCGGCACAAATTATTACAAAGTATACCGGGCTAACACTAGGAACGAGTGTTGTGCTGATTGATGGACTTATCGTCATTACAGCTGCTCTTGTGTTCGATATTGAACGAGGCTTATATGCACTTATTGCTTTATATGTAACAAGTAAAACGATAGATTTGGTTCAGGTTGGTTTTGGCAGGTCAAAAACAGCAATGATTATTACGAATAAGCAAGAGGAAGTCCGCGCTGGAATTCTTAATAAAATCGACCGAGGCGTCACAAAACTATCCGCATATGGCGGTTTCACCGATAATGAACGTCCTGTACTTATGTGTGTCGTTGATCAACGTGAGTTCACAAAATTGAAACAATTGGTTAAAACCCTTGATCCGACTGCATTTGTCGTCGTTATGGATGCTTCTGAAGTCCTGGGTGAAGGTTTCAAAAGGGCGTAAGACTGTTATACTATTTTCGTATGGTAATTTTTTCATTAAGGGGGAGAAACTATGAAGAAAAAACTTCTAACGATGTTATTAGGAACAGCTCTTGTTATGGGGCTTGCTGCATGTGGCGGCGGGGACGACGAGGGTGGCGACACAGCACAAGCTGGGGATGCTGAGAAAGTTTATTCACAAAAATGCTCAAGCTGCCATGGCGGTGACTTAAAGGGTGGTATGGGACCTGACCTGACTGCTGTTGGCGCTAGCAAATCAAAGGATGAAATCGCTGCTATCATCAAAGATGGTACGAATGGTGGAATGCCAGCCGGTCTTATTGAAGGCGATGACCTTAATAAGGTTGCAGATTGGCTTTCAACTAAAAAATAAAGAATGTAAACGTTCTGTGGTTTTTGGCAGAACGTTTTTTATTTTTACAAAAACTTAATATTTTTATAGAAAAATTATGATTTTGTCGAAAAATATAGGATATATATAACAGTTTATGTAGGTTTTGAAAAGAAACTGTAATATTTTTACCGCTTTTATTACGTGTATAGAATGTTATAATGGATTTATGCGAAATCCTGCAGTATTTTGTCTAGGATTTTGTTTTCGTGCAAGAAAATAAGCGGTTAATGTCGAATCTTATTGTTTCGAAACTAACTTATAAAGGTGATCTAAAATGATAGAATTGCAGGATGTGTTCAAGAAGTACCCAAATGGGGTTACTGCCATAAATGGTATAGACGTGCGGATTAACCAAGGAGAGTTTGTCTATGTGGTTGGTCCAAGTGGTGCAGGGAAATCTACGTTCATTAAAATGATGTATCGTGAGGAAGTTCCAACCTCAGGTACAATTACAATGAATGGTGTTAACCTGGCTAAATTAAAGAATAAAAAGGTTCCTATTTTCAGACGGAATCTTGGTGTGGTCTTTCAAGACTTTAAATTACTACCTATGAAAACTGTATATGAGAATGTAGCTTTTGCACTTGAGGTTATTGAAGCCCAGCCGAAATACATCAAGAAGCGTGTAATGGAAGTCCTGGACCTTGTTAACCTTAAGCATAAAGCTAGAATGCTTCCAACAGAGTTATCTGGAGGCGAGCAGCAGCGTGTTTCGATTGCCCGTTCGATTGTTAATTCACCAAAGGTAGTAATAGCAGACGAACCTACAGGCAACCTTGATCCAGAGACATCTTGGGAAATCATGAATATCTTTGAAGAAATTAATAATAGGGGTACTACGATTGTAATGGCTACCCATAATCGTGAAATCGTCAATACCATTAAACATCGGGTAATTGCGATTGAGGCAGGTAAAATAGCACGTGATGAACAAAGAGGTGATTACGGTTATGAAAATTAGAACTCTTGGCCGTCATGCGCGTGAAAGCTTTAAGAGTATTGGAAGAAATGGCTGGATGACGTTTGCCTCAGTAAGTGCTGTTACGGTAACGCTCATTTTAGTTGGTGTCTTTTTCGTTATTATGATGAATCTCAATAAAGTGGCACAGACCATAGAAGAGGACGTGCAAATTCGCGTTCACATCGATGTTGCAGCAAATGATGAGGATCAACAAAAGTTAAAAAGTGCGATTGAAAATATCTCAGAAGTACAAAGTGTGAAATTTTCATCCAAGGAGCAAGAGCTTAAAGATTTAATAAAGAGCATGGGGGAAGATGGACAAGCATTTAAACTTTTCGAGCAAGACAATCCACTTAACGATGTATTTATCGTAAAAACGAAAAAGCCACAAGATACAATGAATTCCGCAAAGGAAATTGGCAAGCTAGAGTATGTTACGAAGGCTGTATACGGTAAGGGAACAGTTGAAAAATTATTTAACTTTATCAAAGCCAGCCGAAATGTAGGAATTGTATTAATAGCAGGATTATTTTTCACTGCTGTATTCTTAATATCTAATACGATTAAAATTACGATTATTGCAAGGCGTAGAGAAATTAAAATTATGAGACTGGTAGGAGCAACGAATAACTTTATTAGGTGGCCATTCTTCTTAGAAGGATTATGGCTTGGCATCCTTGGTGCCATCCTGCCAATTATTCTTATATCGATTGCATACTATAACGCTTATGAATATCTAGCACCAAAGTTAATAGGGAATTTCATTCAAATTCTTCCATATAGCCCCTTTATGTATCAGGTTTCTGGACTTCTTCTATTAATGGGAGGCTTAATCGGAGTTTGGGGCAGTGTGATGTCAGTTAGAAAGTTCTTAAAGGTTTAATTTTGTCAGGAAGGGCAGTGTAAAATGTCCTTCCTGATTTAAATAGTAGGGAGATAACGATTTTCCCTTACATAAATGTATAAGTGGGGAGGAGAACTAGGTCTTGAATAAATCATTTGTAACGTTTGCTGTTGCAGGAACATTCATTGTAAGCAGTATTTTTGGAGGAATCGCAGAAGCGGCTTCTATTTCAAGCTTACAAAAACAGCAACAAGATATTCAACAGAAAAATTCAGAATTATCTTCTGATATCAATACTGCAGATCAACAGATTAATAGTTTGAATGCACAGCAGGCTGATGTTAAAGAAGAAATGACTCGTATTGATTTATCAATTGGTGAAACACATAAAAAAATAAGAGAGAAAACTGCTAAACTCGAAGAAACAAAGGTAGAAATTACTAGACTCCAAGAAGAAATTAAGGTGACAAAAGAGCGAATTGATAAGCGAAATGAGCTTTTGAAAGATCGTGCTCGAAATTATCAAAAAACAGGTGGAATGGTCAGTTATCTTGACGTGTTAATGGGTTCAAAGAACTTTAGTGATTTTATTGACCGAGCAAGTGCTGTGGCAACAATCATGCAGGCAGACCAGGATATTCTAGCGCAACATGAAGCGGATAAAAAAAGTCTCGAGGAGAATCAAGCCAAGCTGGAAGTAGAGCTAGCAAGTGTTCAAACCATGCTGGCTGACCTAGAGAAAATGAACCAACAATTGAATGCGCAGAGAGCTGAAAAGGATAGGTTATTAGCTACTCTAGAAGAGCAGGAAGATGAAATTCATGAGCATAAAATGGAGCTTCAGGAAGAGGCACAAATTCTAGCGGGACAATCAGCAGCCATTCAAAAAGCCATTGAGCTTGAACAACAACGCCAAGCAGCTGCGGCTGCGGAAGCTAAAGCAGCCGCCGAAGCAGCAACCGCAGCAGCCGCTGCTGCGAACAACAATAATGCTGGATCTGGCAGTGGTGGAGGGGAGAGTACCCCGACACCACCGTCTCCACCTGTCTCTAGTGGAGCATTCACAATGCCAGCGAATGGTACTTTTACATCAGGTTTTGCTCCTAGATGGGGCTCATTCCACTATGGTATAGATATAGCTAATCGTGCAGCAAATGTACCAATTTGGGCAGCAGCTGATGGTGTTGTTATACAATCCTACTATTCTAGCAGTTATGGGAATGTTATTTTTATCGCTCATTCTGTTAATGGACAAACGTATACAACGGTTTCTGCACATATGGAAGCGAGATTGGTCAGCTCAGGAGCAGTTGTAAAAAAGGGCCAGCAAATTGGAATTATGGGTAACACCGGTGATTCAACGGGTAAACATTTACATTTTGAACTTCATAGAGGGCAATGGAATGGCAGTAAGAGTAATGCAATTAATCCTGTGGGAATTGTGCCAATGCCGTAAAATATCTAAGGGAAGAAGCCATGCTTCTTCCCTTTCTTATGGTTAAAAAACGTTATAAGGGGACCTCCATATTTCTGGCATAACTCGTCCATTCCTTACATAATAGTTAATAAACACAGCGGGAAAGAGACTCATTTTTAATTGAAGCTGCACATGAGGGGGAACAGGATGAAAAGTAAGTGGATTGCCCTGTTGATGGTGGGTTCGCTTCTTACGGGAGCGGGGGGCACATATGCTGGAATGAATTGGTATGAACAAACAGAGGGGAAATCAGCTCTTGAACAAACATTAATGAAAAAAGATACAGTCGTTACGAATCAAATTGATATGGAGGAGCTCGCTAAGGTAAATCAGGCATATGAACTAATCCTAAGCCGATATGTTGAAAAGGTAGATAATGAGATGCTTGTGGAGGGAGCCATTCAAGGAATGCTCACTGTCTTAGATGATCCTTATTCCGTTTATATGAATAAGGAAACAGCCCAGCAATTCAGTCAAGCTTTAGAATCTTCTTTTGAAGGTATCGGTGCAGAAGTAGGGATGGAGAATGGAAAAATCGTCATTATTTCTCCTTTTAAAAATTCACCAGCTGAAAAAGCAGGATTAAAACCGAATGACGAGATTCTGAAGGTAGACGGAAAAAGTGTGGAGGGTCTAGATTTAAATAAAGCAACTTTAAAAATACGCGGTAAAAAAGGAACAAAGGTCCAATTAGAAATCGCACGAAAGGGCTTAAAGGAACCTCTAACGATTGATGTTACACGCGATGAAATTCCACTTGAGACCATACATGCTTCTGTGAAAAAACAGGATGGAAAAAAGATAGGGTATATTGAAATTACTTCGTTTTCTCAAGAGACAGCGGCTGATTTTAAAAAGGAGCTAAGTGTGTTAGAGAAAAAGGATATAGATGGCTTACTTATCGATGTCCGTGGAAACCCTGGCGGCTTGCTCGTTAGTGTTGAGGATATCTTGAAAGAATTCGTAACGAAAGAAAAACCATTTATTCAAATTGAGAAACGAAATGGAGAAAAGGAAAGGCACTTCTCCAATCTTACCGAGAAAAAGAAATATCCAGTGGCAGTCCTCATTAATAAAGGCAGTGCATCGGCTTCAGAAATCTTAGCAGGGGCATTAAAAGAAGCGGCTGGCTACCAATTGGTTGGGGAAACGACTTTTGGTAAGGGAACGGTACAGCAGGCAGTTCCGATGGGAGATGGCAGCAATATTAAGCTGACGCTCTTTAAATGGCTGACACCTGATGGAAACTGGATACACAAAAAAGGAGTAAAACCCGATGTTGAAATCAAACAGCCTGCTATCTTTGATACACATCCACTTCAAATTGAAGAACCGCTTAAAGAGGATATGAACAATGAGCAAGTCAAAAATGCTCAAGAAATATTATCTGGTTTAGGCTTCGCTCCTGGACGAACAGATGGTTATTTTAGTAAAGAAACAACAACTGCAATTAAAGCCTTCCAGCAAAACAACAACCTGCAGCCAACTGGAAAAATTGATGCAAAAACAGCAGCAGTTCTAGAAGAACAGGTAATAAAAGAAATGAAAAAAGAGAAAAACGACATCCAGCTTCAAACCGCTTTAAGACTAATTGCAAAATAAAAGGGATACAGAGGCAGCTGCCTCTGTTTTTTTACGTGCGACAAAACAGGCTAAGTATGATTGTGATATGCCAAGATTTCCGTGGAAATATTTGTTGAAGCCTAATGAAATAACACGAATTACGCAGATGCGTGTAAGTGGAATCTTGATAAATATATAAAAATTCGACATTTTTTTGTTTTTTCAAGAATCTAGCAATAGGTTTTATCCTTCCATTTTGGTAAAATAATCATTAGAGCTAGAATAGTAGAATTTAATGATAGAGGCAGGTGGCAGGAATTGGTGCAATTATGGCTTTTTGAGCTATTGAAAGGGACTGGTAGACTTTTTCTACATCCGGTTTTTTACTATCTCATTTTCCTTTCAGGAATACTGGGAGTTTCAAGAGTTAAACGTGAGCGGAAAAATTTCCATACACGAACATTTGATGCTTATTTTGAACTACGTCAGTTATTACCTTTAGGATTATTACTGGGTCTAGTACTTACCATTGTCACAATCATTGCTGGGTTAACACTTCCATTTGCAGCCATCCTTTTAATCGCTGTCTTTACGTTAGTATGGAGTGTAACAACTAATATTAGGTTTATGTCGCCAGTTTACACGGTAGGCGCAGCTTTTTTTGCGATTACTCTAATCACTGAGTATGAATGGACTATACCACTTTTTAATCATACATTTCAGTCTTTAGAAGAAAAGGTATATCCTTCTTTAGTCATCTTAATGGCACTTTTATTAATTTCAGAAGGAATTCTAATTACTAGAAATGCAACTAAAGGAACCTCTCCAAAGTTGGTAAAAAGCAGGCGTGGACAAAATGTTGGAGCCCACGAAGTAAAGCGACTCTGGCTGTTGCCTATGTTTTTACTAATTCCTGGGAAGGTGTTGACTCTGCCATTCGAATGGTGGCCGGTCTTCACTTTAGGTACGGAATCATACTCGCTAATCCTGGTTCCGTTTGCAATAGGTTTTAACCAGCAGATACAGGGTATGCTGCCAAAGCAATCAATCCAGTTACAAGGGCGTAGAGTTACAACACTCGGTGTATTGATACTGATTTTGGCGGTTATCGGCTATTGGTACCCGTTAATCTCCATAGGAGTAACAGCCTTGGCGATAATCAGTCGGGAATTAATTTCCTTAATGCAACGATTGAAAGATGATAATTTACCATTTTACTTCTCGAAGAAAAACAACGGCTTAATGATTATTGGCATTATACCCGAATCACCTGCAGATAAAATGGGACTACAGGTCGGCGAAATAATTTCAAAAGTTAATGGAGTCATCATAAGGGATGAACATGTATTTTACGAGGCTTTACAAAAAAATCGAGCCCATTGTAAACTTGAGGTCCTCGATATAAATGGTGAGGTTCGTTTCGTTCAACGTGCATTGTATGAAGGTGATCATTATGAGCTTGGAATACTTTTTGTACAGGACCAAAGAAAATTTGATGAAAGAATTGGATAAAGGTTAAACCTGAGAGAGTTAGAAAACTCTCTCTTTTAATTTGTTTCTCTAAGGAAATTATCAGTATATTTGAGTGTCTGCGTGCGAAACCTAAATGGGAAATTTATTTCCAAGAAAGGTGGTTTAGTCATATGGTAAGCTTTTTAGATTTCAATACTCCAATTAATGTAAGCTTTGAAGGAGTTTCTGCGGTTGTTTTTTATTTCACAATCTATTCTTTGATTGGCTGGCTGTTAGAAAATAGCTACAGTTATGTTACGAAGCGTCAATTTTTTAAACCGAATTTTTTTCATGGTCCCTTTAAGCCTATGTATGGCTTTGCCCCTGTACTTTTGGTTTATTTAATTGGTCCAGAAACAAATTGGGGAATCATTCTTTTGCTCTGCTTTTTCATTCCTACCTTTATCGAGTATATAAGTGGTAC
Organism: Neobacillus niacini; assembly: GCF_023715415.1. Taxonomy (GTDB): domain Bacteria; phylum Bacillota; class Bacilli; order Bacillales; family Cytobacillaceae; genus Neobacillus; species Neobacillus niacini_C. Next base: position 215,772 of record NZ_JAMBOB010000004.1, on the reverse strand, counting down.
ACTGCTTCAGAAGTTTTTTCAACGTCAATGGTGGGATTATTCCGATATGCCCTTGCAGCTACACGGACATATATGTCTGCCATTTTCGCTTTGTTGGATTCTGCTTTCCTTAGCATGTATAAAATGGGTTCATCCTGCAATTGTTACTGTTTATGGGACAGTCGAAATACTTTGGGCATGGATTTGGCCAGCGGTTATCTTATATTTCATTGCAGAACTTGCTTTATCCATAAGAAGACACACTTCCCAAATGTTAGAAGAAGCAAAATCACCAAATCCAATTCAATAAAGTTACAAAACTCTTTCTGGGTAAAAAAGAAAGAGTTTTTTATTTTTTAAAAAATAAAAAATGTTTGACATTCAAATCTTTATTTGAATATCATATAATCAAATAAAGATTTGAATGTATGAGGTGATGGAATGAAGAATCGCGATATTTGTGAAGTTACATGTGTAGACAGCCACAAAACCACTAAACTGCAGCCTTTAGTTGAAAATAGAAATATTATTGAGGTTACAAAGCTTTTTAAAGCCTTATCCGATGAAACACGAATGAAAATTGCCTATGCTCTCACACTCGAAGATGAACTCTGTGTTTGTGATGTGGCCAATATTGTCGGTGCCACAACGGCAACGGCTTCACATCATTTGCGCCACTTGAACAGTCTTGGACTTGCAAAATACCGTAAAGAAGGAAAGCTAGTCTATTATTCTCTCGATGATGATCATGTAAAACAACTCATTCACATTGCTTTTGAGCATCAAGAAGAAGTAGCAGATCGAAAGGAAAGTATGGAAGAACGTATCGTAAAAAAGAGATAAGAAAAAACTAATAGCCAACTCTTGTTGGGGGAGGAATAATATGGGACATCATCATCACCATGGACACTCTCATGGTCATTCACATGGAAATGGTCACGGTCATTCACATACAAGTAATAAAAAGGCACTACTCAGTTCATTTATTTTGATCGCTGCTTTTATGGTGGTCGAAGTTATTGGTGGAATCTTAACAAACAGCTTAGCACTCCTGTCTGATGCCGGGCATATGCTTAGTGACGCTGCAGCGCTGGGACTTAGCTTTTTCGCCATTAAGTTAGGAGAAAAACAAGTATCTCAGGAAAAAACCTATGGATACAAACGGTTTGAAATTATTGCTGCTGCTTTGAATGGAATTACCCTAATCGTCATTTCCTTATATATTTTTTATGAAGCCTTTCAGCGTTTTTTTGCGCCTCCTGAAGTTCAAAGTACAGGAATGCTAATGATTTCTGTTACAGGATTAGTGGTGAATATTATCGCTGCTTGGATATTAATGAGTGGTGACAAGGATGATAATCTTAATGTCCGAAGTGCCTTTTTACACGTATTAGGTGACATGCTTGGATCTGTCGGTGCCATTGTTGCAGCATTACTGATTATGTTCTTCGGCTGGACGATAGCAGATCCAATTGCCAGTGTCATTGTTGCTGTATTAATTATTATTAGTGGTTTTCGAGTTACAAGAGATTCTTTTCATATTCTAATGGAAGGTGCTCCAACGCAAATTGACATCCAGCAGGTTAAAGAAGCACTTAGTAAAATTCCTCTCGTGAAGGAAGTCCATGATTTACACATTTGGACGATTACCTCTGGGTATCCAGTATTGAGCTGTCATATTACCATAGTAGATGAAGCCATCCATGATGAGATTCTTGCTCGCTCTCAAAAAATTCTTCATGATGAATTTCATATCGAGCATAGTACTATACAAGTAGAAAAGGCTGAAATTGGCTGTCCAAGTCCGCATGGGACATGTAACTAAAGATTTTTTCATGATAATTCCACTTATTACATTAATATTTAGTTGAAATTAATCTTCAGCACCTATAGTATTTATAGGTGCTTTTAATGTGACTTTAATTTAATTATCTTTATTCTTTATAATAAACTAAACATAGGAGGTCTTGGTATGAAGATTGAACTATTCCTGCAAATGAATACAATCTTTATAAGTATTTTAATAGAGGCCTTTCCTTTTATCTTATTAGGGGTATTAATTTCAGGGATTATCCAGATTTTTGTGTCTGAAGAAATGATGGCTCGGATTATTCCGAAAAATAAAATCTTGGCTGTTTTTTCTGCGGCCATAATAGGAGCTATTTTTCCTGCTTGCGAGTGTGGAATTGTTCCTATTACTCGGCGATTGCCCATCATGACAGCTAGAGACGATACTGTTCCGCTTCCAGCTTCCAAGAGGGATTTTGCAGGCAGATAGGTTTGTACAAATGCAGCTAAAAAAGCTCCCATAACTAGGTACTTACCCATATCAAAAAACTCATCAATGGAATGGGTTAACATCGACCAAAATTTTGTTAAAAAAGATTCCTTTTTTGTGAATGTGTCTGAAGATCTTGTATGAATAGAAGACTTTAATTGATTTCCTTTAAAAATGATGCCGACAACCAATGCCACCATCAAAGCGACAAAAAAACCTAACCCCATCCTTAATCCTGCAATCTTAAAATCGTTTCCAAATGCCATATAAGTAGAGGCAATCACAATTGGATTAATTAATGGACCTGTTAACATAAAGCCAATAGCAGCAGGTATGGGTACTCCTTTCCCGATAAGACGACGGATAATAGGAACAATACCACATTCACACGCTGGAAAGAGGGCACCAATAATACAACTCATGATAATCGCTAAAACCTTATTTTTGGGAATCCAGCGTTGAATATGTTCTTCGGTTACAAATATTTGAATCACACCCGCGATGAGGACTCCTATTAAAACAAATGGCAGTGCCTCTATTAATATACTCAGAAATATCGTGTTTAGATTTAATAAAGACGGAGGTATATCATATGAGATTTTGAAGCTAGTACTTAAAGAAAGCAGTGATAGTGCTAAAACAATGATAATAATACCTGTAAATTCTATGATATTGCTGCGAACTATCCGGTACATAAATACCTCCTGTTTCTATTAAATTAATTTGTACATTTAATAGAGTATGAATAAGAAACTTTAAAAATACCTATTGCTAGATATGTAAAGGGAAACCCGGCCACAATAAATGGCAGGGAAAAGTCTAATATTGTTAGTCATTTAAAGCTTTTTTTATCGTTTCTAAATTCTTCCTCATGATGCTGAAGTAATCGTCTTTTTGTTTAATGTTTTCTTCCGTTACAGCCTCTAGATTATGGAGAGAAAGAGACTTTGCTCCTATTTCTTCTTGGATGATTTTTGCTATTTTTGGTGAAACATTCTGCTCGAAAATCACATAATGAATATTGTGCTCTGTAGACTCCTCAATGATTGCTTGCAGTTCTTTCTGAGTTGGTTCTTGTGTGGGTGATAAACCTGTTATGGCAATCGTTTCTATTCCATATCGTTTTTCCCAATATCCATAAGCAGCATGCGAAACTAATAAATTCTTCGTTTTTGAACTCTCAATCGTCGTTTTAAATTCTTGATCCAGGTTTTCCAGCTCGTTTTTTAGCTGTTTAAAATTGGCTTCAAACTCTGTTGCGTGTCCTGGCATTAATTCACTCAAAGAGTTTTTGATGTTATTCGCAAGGTCAATGGATAGTATAGGATCCAACCATACATGGGGATCTAAATCACCATGGTCATGTTCTTCTTCGTCATGGGCTTCAGATTCTGTGTGTTCATTTTCATGGACCTCAGATTCCGCGTGTTCATCTTCATCCTCATGGTGCTCATTCGAATGAGTAGACTCCATGAGTTCAATACCTTCAGCGGCTTTTAAAACTAGTACATCTTCTTTGTTTAAGGTTTCAGCAGCTTTTTCTGCAAATCCTTCAATTCCAGCACCTGTATAGATAAATAAATCTGAGTTAGCTAGAGCTATCATTTCTTTTGTTGATGGCTCGTAGGTATGAGCGTCCACGTTGGGAGGATAGATACTCTGAACATCCACAAACTCACCGCCAATTTTTTTGGTGAAATCCTGAAGCGGGTAAATGGTTGTATAAACAGTTAATGTTTCTTTATCTTTTTCTGCATTTTTATTTACAGTTCCTGTTTTTGCACATCCAGATAAAATAAGACCAAATGCGAGAACAGAAAACGAAACTAATTGAGAAATCTTCATTTTTTTAAACTCCATTCTAATTTAAGTATAAATCGTAATTGTTTCGTTTTACATCATAAAACATGTCTATGAGTTTGTAAATAAAAATATGAATCTTTTAAACACTAGTATTGAACAAATTAAAAAACCTTAGGAAGTAACCTAAGGTTTCATTTATTTTGTTTAATGGCATATATAGCGAGTTGGACACGATTTTCTAGCTCTAGTTTTACTAATAAATTTTTAATATGATTTTTCACCGTATTTTCAGAGATAAATAATTGATCAGCAATTTGTTTATTGGAAATACCTTCACTGATTAAGTGAAGGATTTCCTTTTCCCTCTTAGTAAGTGATTTGGTTTGGGAAGAATTCTGCAAGTCTTTCTCCCTAAATTGGTAGAGAAGCTTCCCAGCCAATCCGCGGGTTGTATCACTTTTTCCTTCAACAATAGAGTGTAGATATTGGAGCCATTCATCGGGGTCCATATTTTTCAGAAGGTACCCTTGAGCGCCATATTGAATAGCAGTAAACAAATCGGCGACATTATCAGAAACACTTAAGATAATTACTTTAATATAAGGGGATTTGTCCTTAATTATTTTTGTTGCTTCTAAACCATTTAAAACAGGCATTTCAATATCCATTAAAATTATATCTGGATGAAGCTGCTGACTCATTTCCACTGCTTCTTTCCCATTATGGGCTTGTCCGACAATGTCGAAATAGGAATCATCCTCAAGCATTGTTAATATCGCTTTCCGAGCATGTGGATGGTCATCCGCAATTACTATCCTATATGGATTTATCATATTCCTTATTACCTCGCAAAATGATTTTTGTTCCTCGATTCAAATGTGAAACAATCTCTAAGCTGCCGTTCAACTTTTCTGACCTCTCCTTTAGCATAGCAAGTCCATAATGATTTGACCCAATTTCGTTTATGTTGAAGCCTCGCCCGTTATCTTCTACATTCAGCTCCCATTCATTATTACGGGTATGGAACTTGAGGATAACAGTATTAGCTTCCGAATGCTTTCTAATGTTTATCAAAGCCTCCTGAACGACTCCAAAAAGCTGCACTTCTTCTGCACTAGTAAAATACCCATCATTTAATTGAATATCAGAATCTATGTCAATTCCTGATACCGTAATCCAGTCTTCTAACCAATTATGGAGTCTGTTTGAAAAATGAACGTGTTCAGCTGGGTTCATCCGTAAGTTGAAAATTGCTTGCCTTAATTGGGTATCGATTGAATTAACGAGGGAAGCAGCTTCTTCATTTTTCCCCTTTTTTAAATAGACTTTTAGTAAAAATAGAGTTTGTGCAATGCTATCATGTAATTCTTTTGCTAACCTTTCCCTCTCTTCATATATTGCCCGCATTTCCCTTTCGGTTGTTATTCTTTGGTTTTTCAGTCCAATCGTTTTAAACATCCACGAAGCAAAGGCATAGGAGATGATCAAAGTTAAGATTGTGATTAAATAGTTCCCAGTTTCCATTGAGAGATGATGATGAATCACACTATGACGAAAGAATTCAAATCCGCCAATTAGAAGAGTTGGTATTAAAACAGTGAAAAGCTTCATTTTTCGATATGACAAAGTGTTTATCTCCTTTAATATATTGCTTTATCATTCTACAGGATATATATCCATCACTGTGACAGTTCTATGAACATTTTAGTCTAATATTAAAAAAATAGCCCCTAAGGGTCATATAAAGAAGGAGTAAGAATCTTTAATTTTATAGGTAAGGAACTTATTAATGTAATTAAATATTTTTAAAGAATGGAGATATTAAAATGAAAAAATTATTAACTTCACTGGTAACAATGATTGTAGCTTTATCTCTTTTTTCTGGGGTAGCTAGTGCTCATGTTACCGTTGGACCAAAGGAAACGTCACAAGGAAAATATGAAATGTTTACGGTAAAAGTTCCGTCAGAAAAAGAAGATGTTCTGACAACAAAAATTGAAGTACAGATCCCTGAAGACGTCAATATTACTCGTTTTGAACCGAAGCCAGGCTGGACCTATGAAATTCAGAAAGATGACACAAGTAAAATAACATCAGTTACCTGGACAACTGAAGGAGAAGGACTATCGGCGACTGAATTTGGTCAGTTTAACATGAATGGAAAAGTAGGCGACAAAGCAACGGAAATCATTTGGAAAGCGATCCAAACCTATTCGGATGGAAGTGTTGTAGAATGGGTAGAAGCAGAAGAGGCAAATTATCCTGCTTCTGTAACATTCGTAAATCCAGCTGATGCTTCTGCGCACGGCCATGGAGAAAAAACAACTGATAAAGATGCTTCATCAGGAGAAAAAGTAAAGGAAGAAGTTAAAGACAAGGAAGAAGTTGAAGAAACCGGTGCATCAAACACACCGCTTTATCTTTCAATCGCAGCCCTAGTGGCAGGATTAATAGCTTTAGGAATATCTCTTAAAAAGAGAGGATAATTGCTTCCGAAGACAAGAGTTGTAAATCTCTTGTCTTTTTTCTTGCAATTTTGTGAATAAATTTCTAAAATTAATAAACAGAAATGAATAAATGAGGTGGACCCATTTTGGAGATGGTTATTAGATATTTGTCTGCACTTATTTTGCCAGGTTTACTCGTGTTGCTATTTACCCGAGTCACATATAATCGGCTTATCGGTCTTGCTCTGACCGTCGGGCTCATCGCTGCCTCTGCTTTTAAAGGGTATACAAACAGTTTTCCGCTTATCGTTGTAGATGCCTTTTCGCTTACAGCTGGTTTCTGGCTCGCAGCAAAAATGAAGCATAGAGTGTTCAAAAAAACATAGCTCTCACCGTAGATGTAAAGTCTGTCAACCAAATGACAGGCTTTTTTGCTATTATATCAAAAAAACGAATGTTCGTTCGCATATTAGTGGTTTGTTTTTGGGGAATTGTGTTAGAATGATAATATTAGAATTTTAGGGATACATTTTCTAGCACCATCCCGGACCACTTGCATGTTTTTTGCTAGAAAATGATTATATAGCGGGAGGAAAATCAGTGAAGGATCAATTTGAATTAGTTTCGAAATATTCACCGCAGGGCGATCAGCCGGAAGCGATTCGACAGTTAGTTCAGGGGATTAATGAGAACAAGCGCTATCAGACATTGCTTGGTGCCACTGGAACAGGTAAGACATTTACTGTTTCAAACGTGATAAAAGAAGTAAACAAACCGACTCTCGTCATCGCTCACAACAAAACCCTAGCGGGGCAGCTCTACAGCGAATTTAAGGAATTTTTCCCAAACAATGCTGTTGAGTATTTTGTTAGTTACTACGATTATTTTCAACCTGAAGCCTATGTTCCTTCGACAGATACATTTATTGAAAAAGATTCAAGCGTCAACGACGAAATTGATAAGCTCCGTCACTCGGCGACCTCATCGCTGTTTGAGCGAAAAGATGTTATCGTCATTGCCAGTGTATCGTGTATTTATGGTCTCGGTTCACCGGAAGAATACCGAAACATGGTGCTATCCCTTAGAAAGGGAATGGAAATTGAACGCAATAAATTGCTGCATCGGTTAGTTGACATTCAATATGAACGAAACGATATTGACTTCAAGCGCGGTACTTTCCGTGTGCGCGGCGATGTGGTTGAGATTTTTCCTGTTTCCCGTGATGAACATTGCCTCCGGGTTGAGTTATTTGGTGATGAAATCGACCGAATTCGTGAAGTTGATGCCCTAACAGGAGAAATTATTGCTGAGCGTGATCATGTGGCAATCTTCCCGGCATCCCACTTTGTTACCGGCGAAGAGAAACTAAATAAAGCCATTGAAAACATTGAAAAAGAACTAGAAGAACGGCTTGCTGAGCTTCGGGAAGATAATAAATTACTAGAAGCACAACGCCTTGAGCAGCGAACCCGTTACGATCTTGAAATGATGAGGGAGATGGGATTTTGCTCTGGCATCGAGAACTACTCCCGGCACTTAACACTTAGGCCTGCGGGCTCCACGCCCTATACATTGATTGATTACTTCCCAGAAGATTTTCTAATGGTTATCGATGAGTCACATGTTACCCTGCCGCAAGTAAGAGGGATGTTCAATGGTGATCGAGCCCGGAAACAGGTGCTTGTTGACCACGGTTTCCGTCTGCCGTCAGCGCTTGATAACCGGCCGTTGACCTTTGATGAATTTGAAAAGCATATTCATAATGCTGTCTTTGTTTCAGCGACACCTGGCCCATATGAGCTAGAGCATACGCCAGAAATGGTTCAACAAATTATTCGGCCTACTGGATTACTTGATCCTACGATTGAAATTCGCCCTATCGAAGGGCAAATCGATGATATTATCGCTGAAATTCAAGAACGCATAAAAGTTAATGAACGTGTGCTTATTACGACTTTAACAAAGAAAATGTCAGAGGACTTAACGGACTATTTAAAAGAAATAGGCATTAAAGTCCAATATTTGCATTCCGAAGTGAAAACACTTGAACGGATTGAAATTATTCGCGAGCTCCGGCTTGGCAAGTATGATGTCCTCGTCGGAATCAACCTGCTTAGAGAAGGACTGGATATACCTGAGGTATCGCTGATTACGATTCTCGATGCCGATAAAGAAGGCTTCCTTCGTTCGGAGCGATCATTAATCCAAACTATCGGTCGGGCAGCTCGTAATGCCAATGGTCATGTCATTTTGTATGCAGACAAAATAACGAATTCAATGGAGATTGCGATTAATGTAACGAGAGAACGTCGCAAAATCCAAGAAGAATATAATAAAAAGCATGGCATTACACCGATGACGATTCAAAAGGGAATTCGTGAGGCTATTCGTGCCACCCATGCTGCCGAAGAACAAGAAGATTACAAACCAACAGCATCCTTCGGTAAGATGTCGAAGAAGGAAAGAGATAAGTTGATTGCTACCATGGAAAAAGAAATGAAAGCAGAAGCAAAAGCGCTTAATTTTGAACGTGCAGCTGAGCTTCGTGATTTATTATTAGAGTTAAAAGCGGAAGGATGACGTAACCATGGCGATGGATAAATTGATTGTAAAAGGCGCCAGAGCCCATAACTTAAAAAATATAGATGTCACCATTCCGAGAGATAAGCTTGTTGTAATCACAGGACTTTCTGGTTCTGGAAAGTCCTCCCTTGCTTTTGATACGATTTATGCGGAAGGTCAGCGCCGCTATGTGGAATCATTATCTGCATACGCCCGACAATTCTTAGGGCAGATGGATAAACCTGATGTTGATTCCATTGAAGGATTATCTCCTGCGATTTCAATTGACCAGAAAACAACAAGCAAAAACCCACGTTCAACAGTGGGGACGGTGACAGAGATTTATGATTATTTGCGACTACTTTTTGCACGTGTCGGCAGACCAACATGTCCCATCCACAATATCGAAATCTCGTCACAAACGATTGAACAAATGGTAGACAGAATCATGGAATACCCAGAGCGAACCAAAATGCAAATCCTTGCTCCGGTCATTTCCGGGCGAAAAGGAATGCATGTTAAAGTATTAGAAGATATAAAGAAACAAGGTTTCGTACGAGTTCGTGTCAATGGAGAAATGCTTGACCTTGGTGATGATATCACTTTGGATAAGAACAAAAAGCATTCTATTGAAGTAGTGATTGACCGTATAGTCGTAAAGGAAGGGGTTACTGCAAGAATTGCGGACTCTCTTGAAACGGCCTTACGTCTAGGCGAAGGAAAGGTTATTGTGGATGTTATCGGAGAAGAGGAACTTCTTTTCAGTGAAAACCATGCCTGTCCACATTGTGGTTTTTCAATCGGTGAATTAGAACCGCGAATGTTTTCCTTTAATAGCCCTTTTGGTGCCTGTCCTGAGTGTGATGGACTAGGTTCGAAGCTCGAGGTAGATGTGGATCTTGTGATACCAAATAAGGAATTATCCTTAAGACAGCATGCGATAGCTCCATGGGAGCCAACAAGTTCCCAATATTATCCCCAGCTTCTTGAAGCGGTTTGCAATCATTATGGGGTAGATATGGACATGCCTTTTAAAGACATCCCTCCCCACCTTTTAGAAAAAGTTCTTTATGGTTCTAAAAGTGATAAGATTTATTTCCGCTATGAAAATGATTTTGGTCAGATCCGTGAAGGAAATATTGAGTTTGAGGGTGTCATACGTAATGTAGAACGCCGTTATAAAGAGACCAGCTCTGATTGGATTCGAGAGCAAATGGAGAAATACATGGGCGAGCAGCCATGCCAGGTTTGTAAAGGTCATCGATTAAAGAAAGAAACCTTAGCTGTGCTCATTTCAGGACGTCATATCTCCCAACTAACAGAGTTATCGATTGAAGAATCCTATCATTTTTTTAATGAATTAAAGTTATCGGATAAAGAAATGCAGATTGCCAAATTAATTTTTCAAGAGATACATGAGCGCCTTGGATTCCTTATGAATGTTGGACTTGATTACTTGAGCTTAGGACGAGCGGCAGGTACCCTTTCTGGAGGAGAAGCACAGCGGATCCGTTTGGCTACCCAAATTGGTTCTAAGTTAACAGGGGTTCTCTACATATTAGACGAACCATCGATTGGCCTTCATCAACGTGATAACGACCGCTTAATTGGAACACTGCAAAATATGCGTGATATCGGAAATACCTTGATTGTGGTTGAACATGATGAAGATACAATGTTGGCAGCGGATTATCTAATCGATATTGGTCCTGGAGCAGGAATCCACGGCGGAGATGTCATTGCTGCGGGAACCCCCGCCGAAGTAATGGCACATCCTGATTCTTTGACTGGTCAGTATTTATCTGGTAAAAGGTTTATTCCACTCCCGATAGAACGTCGTAAGCCAGATGGCAGGTATATCGAAATAAAAGGTGCTGCCGAAAACAATTTACGAAATGTAAATGTGAAAATTCCCTTAGGCATGTTTATCGCTGTGACGGGTGTTTCTGGATCTGGGAAAAGTACTTTAATCAATGAAATCCTCCTTAAAACACTATCCCAGAAGCTTAACCGTGCTAAAACAAGGCCTGGTGAACATAAGGATATCTTGGGTATTGAGAATTTAGATAAGGTAATCGACATCGACCAATCTCCAATTGGCCGAACACCACGTTCTAATCCGGCAACATATACGGGAGTATTTGATGATATCCGTGATTTGTTTTCGACAACGAACGAAGCGAAGGTCCGGGGCTATAAAAAAGGGCGTTTTAGCTTTAATGTCAAGGGTGGTCGTTGTGAAGCCTGCCGTGGCGATGGAATTATCAAAATTGAAATGCATTTCCTGCCTGATGTCTATGTTCCATGTGAGGTTTGTCATGGCAAGCGCTATAACCGTGAAACACTAGAAGTGAAATACAAAGGGAAGAGCATTTCTGAAATTCTTGATATGACCGTCGAAAGTGCAGTAGAATTTTTTGAAAATGTTCCTAAAATCAGCCGAAAGCTGCAAACCATCAAGGATGTTGGTTTAGGTTATATAAAACTTGGTCAGCCTGCTACCACCCTGTCCGGTGGGGAAGCACAGCGTGTGAAGCTAGCGTCTGAACTCCATAAACGTTCAAACGGTAAATCCTTCTACATTTTGGATGAACCGACAACAGGTCTTCATGTTGACGATATTTCTCGATTATTAGTCGTCCTTCAGAGACTCGTTGAAAATGGCGACACTGTACTCGTAATTGAGCACAATTTAGATGTCATTAAAGCAACTGACTACATTATTGACCTTGGGCCAGAGGGTGGAGACAAGGGCGGTACGATTGTGGCAACAGGAACACCTGAAAAGGTTGCTGAAGCGCCAGGATCTTATACAGGTAAATACTTAAAACCAATCCTCGAACGAGATGGGTTACGAATGAAAGAACAAGTACATGAAAAAGAAACGATTGGAAAAAGCTAAAACCTCGCGTTTTAGCTTTTTTTATAGAGAGAATGAAACTTTCATATTCCCCATACGTAAATATTCAATAAGGGGGAGTGATTACGAATGGATACTCGAAAGGTTCTTTCAGGATTGTGTTACTTTAGTATTTTCTTTGCAGGAATTCTGTTTCCGCTTGTTGTCATGCTTGCTTCTGGAGACGACGTAACGAAAAGTCATGCAAAAAAAGCATTGTTATCGCATTTAATCCCACTTATACCTGTACCGCTGCTTATTTTTGCTATTTTTAGTGATATTAATGTTATAAACAATGATACCATCCCTTTATTCACACTGATTTCGGCCGGTATTTTAGTCCTAGTTAGTCTAATTGTCACCATCTGGAATGTGATAAAAGGCGTAAAAGCTTTAATGATGGAATAGGATTTAATGAATACATTTATTGGAGTGGATAACGATGAAGGAAGAACGGAAAAGAATACTAAAAATGGTTGAAGACGGAAAGCTTAACGTTGATGAGGCCTTAACTTTACTAGAAGAGCTTGAAAAATCTGGGCAAACGATGGATCAAAAGCAGGAACAAATTGCACAAGAAATCTCGACTGCCTTTAAGTTTGAGGAAGCAAAGAAAGAAGAGTCTACACAAGGAAAAGTTCATTCAGCAAAGGATAAAATCTTTGATTTTGTCGATAGTGCCTTGAAAAAAATTAAAGACCTTGACTTTGATTTGAATTTCGGTCAGTCGGTGGAAATCTCACATATCTTTCATCAGGGCGATGTATACTTACGCGATATGGATATTGACCTTGCTAATGGCTCCCTAAAGCTGGTACCTTGGGATCAAAACGATGTTCGGATTGAATGCCAGGCAAAGGTTTATCGTGTAGAGAACTCAGACCAAGCCCGGGAAAACTTTTTGAAAGATGTCCTCTTTGCGATCGATGGACAAAAACTGCGATTTATGACTCAGCAAAAATGGATGAAGGTTGATGCGGTGGTCTATGTTCCACAGGCTGAATATGAACGCGTTCGTGTTAGAATGTTCAATGGTCCTATATCAGGTGAAGAATTAACGATAAGTGATTTGCGTATGAAAACAGCTAATGGGAAAATTGACCTCACCCGTTTAAACGGGAAAAGGGCAGAAATTGAAACAGCCAATGGTCATATTACCCTTCAAACAAGTGTAATTGATGCCCTTGAGGTAGAAACAATTAATGGTGCCATTAAGCTCGATGGGGACTTTAGAAAAGTTGAAACGCAAACATTAAACGGAAATACAACCTATAACCTAACAGGAAATCGATGTGAATTAATTGCGGCTAAAGCGACGACAGGCGGGATCGATTTGTATATTCCTGATGGGGTGGCTTCAAGTGGAGAGTTAATGACAAATCTTGGCGGCTTTAATATTAAGCTTGATGGAATTCAGGTTCTTGAAGAGAAAAGTGAAATGATTCAAAAGATGCTTCGCTTTCAATCGGTTAATCATCCTGACCGAACGTTAAAGATCTTTGTCGATACAAAAACTGGATCGATTACTCTTCACAAATCGGATGAAGCTAACAAATAATAGGAGAATTGATAAATGAAATGGTTGGTTGGAATACTAATAAATGCTGTTTTGTTCATAGCAATTGCCGGCTACTTCTCTGAGAGTTTTATTCTGGAGGGCTTTGCCGCTGCGATTGGCGCAAGCTTCCTCCTTTCTATCATAAATATTATTGTTCGCCCGATTCTAGTAATTTTAACCTTACCTGCTACAATTTTGACATTAGGTCTCTTCTTATTTGTAATTAATGCGATCACTCTTGAGATAACTGATTATTTGATGGGTGACGCATTTGAAATTGCAGGATTTGGAATGGCATTATTAGCCTCGATTATCATGTCAATCGTCACACTGGTCCTAGATAAAACGCTTCTGAAGCCAACAGCAAAAAACTAGCGCATCCATCTTGCGCTAGTTTTTTGCTGTTAATCAGTGAAAATAAACGCTTGGTATCCTTTGGCTTTTAAGCGTGCTACGAGATCCTCTGCATTTTTTCGTTCGGAAAAAGCACCAGCTTGTACTTTGTATAAACCATCAGTAAAGACAAATGCTGCAAATCCATCGGATTTTAGCTTTCTAACGTGCGCATCTGCATTACTCTTTTCGGAAAAAGCACCAGCTTGAACTTTATACAAACCTGATCGAACAGGTGGCTGTGCAGGATTACTTGGTGGGGTAGGTGTAGGAGGTTGTGGTGTTGGTGCTTGAATCTTGGTTAAATTATATTGGGCTGCAAGTGCATTGACAATCGCTTGAGCACATTTTCTTTGGTAATCATCTGTGCGCATTAAAGCTGCTTCATTTCTATTGGTCATAAAGCCACATTCAACAAGAATGGCAGGCATTTTCGTTTCACGAAGAACGTGGAAATTTGCTGTTTTAACGCCGCGACTTTTTAGACCTGTTAACGAGACCATATTGTTTTGAACCTTTTGTGCTAATTGATAGGTCTCCTGATGATTCGTCGTATATACGTAGGTCTCAATTCCATTAGCATCATTCCAGGTTGACCCAAAGGCGTTCGCATGAATGGACACATACGCATCGACATTTAGGCGATTGGCGGCATTAGTCCGCTCCTGCAAAGGAACATCTCGGTCATCTGAGTGGGCGAAATAGACGGTAACATTTTGATAGGAAGCTAACATATCTCTTGCGAAGGCTGCTACCTTTCTGGTGAATTCGTATTCCCGCATACCATCGAATGATCTTTTCCCAGCTGTGTTAAAGCCGTGCCCGGCATCGAGCATGAATTTCATTTTAATCACTCTCCTTATTAATGAATTTTTAGCTCACTATTATCATATGGGTTAAAAGCTAAATGGGACATTGAATAGGAGGATTTTGTGAAAAATAAAGCAATTGACCTATTGGGGTCAATTGCTTTTAGCGTTTCATGGTATGAATAAAGCGATATCGGTCTGCGCGGAATGTGGATTTTACTAATTCAAAGGGTATTCCCTCTTGCAGATATGAAATCCGCTCTATCAAGAGGATGGGGTCCCCGATATTAATTTCCAAAGTTTCGGCGTCAAGGTGATCAGCCGTGGAGGCTTCAATTTCTTGAGTCGCTTCACTTATCGATAAAGCAAGATTTTCCTCAATATATTGGTAAAGGGAAAGGTTGCTGTTTTCCTCTGTCAGTCCAGGAACAATTTTGACTGGGATATAGGCCGTTTCTAGTGCCATTGGGGCACCATCTGCTAAACGAATCCGCTTGATTATATAAACAGAATCTTCTTCTTTTATCCTAAGAGCAAGAGCTGTTTTTTTGTCAGCTATGGTGATTTGAAAGGATAACAAGATGCTGCTGGGGTTCATTCCCCTTGAGAGCATGTCCTCGGTAAAACTCGTCATTCCCTGTAATTCTTGTTCGACCTTTTTCTTCGTAACAAACGTGCCTCTACCTTTATGTCTTTTTAAATAGCCTTCAGAAACCAAATTATTAATGGCCTGTCTCACTGTCATTCGGCTAATTTGGAACATTTCTGCATATTCCCGTTCTGAGGGAATTACACTTTCTTCCACTAAAGCGCCATTCTCAATTTGGTGTTTAATGTACTCTTCTAATTGATGATAAATGGGAACGGGTGAATTTTTGTTTATCATTTAAACACCTCCTTCGAGAAAGTACTAGATATATTTTAATGCATCTTTATCAGCGATGACTGTTACATTTTTATGGTACTTTAGTGCAGAGGCAGGGAATTGCTCGCTTATTTCGCCATTTACAAACTTGTTTAACGCTTCGGCTTTTCTTTCTCCAGAAACCAGCAGGAGAATTTCCTTGCTATCAAGGATGGAGGCGATTCCCATCGTAATCGCATGTGTAGGTACTTTTTCAAGAGAGTTAAAAAACCTTGAGTTCGCTTCCCTTGTGTTTTGAGCTAGAGTCACGATATGAGTCCTGCTACTAAAAGCTGTCCCTGGTTCATTAAAACCAATATGACCATTTTGTCCGATGCCAAGAAGTTGAAGGTCAACTCCTCCAAGATTTTTTATGAGCTGTTCATAACGAAGACATTCCTGTTCTAGAAGGTTTGCAGCTCCATTTGGAATATGTGTATGATTTTCGTTAATATCTAAATGGCAAAATAAATTTTGATTCATGAAATAATGGTAGCTATTTGGGTCCTGTGCAGAAAGTCCGATATATTCATCTAAATTGACGGATTTCGCATTTGTATACGTTGTTCCATTCTCCTTATGATTGTGGATTAAATAATCATAAACACCTTTAGGGGTGCTGCCTGTTGCCAATCCAAGCGTAAGGTTTGGGTTGGAACGTACTCTGTCAACGATGATTTTTCCTGCCTCAAGGCTCATCTCTGCATAATTTTCTGTCCGAACTAGTTTCATGTTATTACCCCTTTTTGTATGCAATTTCTCCACGGCAGATGGTCATTTCTACTTGATATTCCTTTGATAAAATCGTTATATCTGCGTCCTTTCCTGCCGAAATGCTTCCTTTTTTGTCATAGACTTTCAATTGTTTGGCAGGATTCACACTTGCCATTTGAACAGCATCAGATAGTGAAATCTCTGCTGCTTCTAGGATATTTCTTATTGAGTCGTTCATTTTTAAAATACTGCCTGCAAGTGTTCCGTCAGCGAGAAGAGCCTTTCCTTCAGCAACGGATACATCTTGTCCGCCAAGGTCATAAACTCCGTTTTTTAGACATTTTGCCCTCATTGCGTCTGTAATTAAAATCATGCCCTCTGTTCCTTTAGCATTAATGACGAGCTTCATTACTTCAGGACGAACATGAATCCTATCTGCAATTAATTCCACCATTAATTCTTTAAAAAGAAGAGCAGAACCGGCTACCCCAGGTTCACGATGGTGGATTCCTCTCATGCCATTAAACAAATGTGTTACCTGTTTTGCACCTGCCTTAACGGCCATTTCCATTTCTTCGTAAATTGCGTCAGAGTGGCCGATCGAAGCAATTACATCATTTTCATGTAGGTAGGCAACAAAGTTTGTCCCGTTTTCAAGTTCAGGTGCTACGGTTACTAATTTAATACAACCCTCTGCAAGTTGTTGCCAATGCTTAAATAATTCAATATCAGGATCGATAATATATTCCTTCGGCTGTGCGCCAGCTCGTTTAGTATTGATAAATGGTCCTTCTAAATGAACGCCGAGGATCTCTGATTTACCACAGTCATTGTGTTCTTTTAGGTAATGTGCTGCATTTTTTAGGGCATTTTCGATATTTTCATGTTTCTGGGTTATAGTAGTGGCTAAAAAACTTGTCGTTCCTTCAGCCGGAAGAGCTTTCGCCATTGTTTCTAGCGCTTCTATCGTCGCATCCATGGTATCTGCCCCTGCAGCTCCATGAATGTGGACATCAATAAAACCTGGAACAACATGTTGTTCTTCAGAGATTTCTATACTTTCAATATCCTTTAAATGGAAAGGAAGTGCATCAAGAGGACCAAGCTCTTTAATTTTTCCGTGTTCAATATAAATATAGATAGATTCTGCTACTTCATTTTCTAAGACTGCCTTGCCGTGAACCAGTAAAAGTAGGCTCAAAATCTTCATCTCCATTTCAAAAATAGTATCTTTATGAATTTATTATAGCTTCAAGTGGAATAGTTGTCTATACCAGTTGT
This sequence comes from Neobacillus niacini, assembly GCF_023715415.1. Classification (GTDB taxonomy): domain Bacteria; phylum Bacillota; class Bacilli; order Bacillales; family Cytobacillaceae; genus Neobacillus; species Neobacillus niacini_C. The sequence goes on along the minus strand of NZ_JAMBOB010000004.1, from coordinate 198,145 downwards.
AGAATTCATTCTTTATTATTTTTCCATAAAATGAAGATTGTATTAAAAACTTTATAACTTCCATTTGGTTATGAAAATTAATTAAATAGTGCTAAAATAAGAAGAAAATTAAATAGTAGGTTAGAACTGTTTAGCAGCAGCGCTAAAGTGCAATTCTGCTTTTCGAAAATAAGGAGGAAGACTTTTGCCAAAGGTACGCACAAAGGATATTCATGAAAGATTTCATTTGGAATTAGTTAGCGGGGAAGAGGGAATTAATCGTCCAATCACTACAAGTGATATTTCCAGACCGGGGATTGAATTGGCTGGATATTTTGAGTATTATCCTGCTGAACGAATCCAACTATTAGGAAAAACAGAGCTATCCTTTTTTGAGAAATTATCAAAGGATGAACGAACCATAAGAATGGAACGGTTATGCACAGACATTACACCTGCCATTATTGTTACAAGAGGACTAGATGTTCCACAGGAGCTTATTGAAGCCTCTGAACGTGAATCCGTTCCACTGCTGCAATCGAACATGAAAACAACACGTTTTTCAAGCCGATTAACTAACTTCTTAGAGAGTAAGCTTGCACCTACCACTGCCGTACATGGTGTGTTAGTCGATATCTATGGAATTGGTGTATTAATTACCGGAAAAAGCGGTGTTGGTAAAAGTGAAACAGCATTAGAGCTTGTTAAACGCGGGCACAGACTTATAGCAGATGACTGTGTAGAGATTCGCCAGGAAGATCAAGATACACTTGTTGGAACCTCTCCAGACCTTATTGAACATTTACTAGAAATTCGCGGACTAGGCATTATCAATGTCATGACTCTTTTTGGAGCTGGAGCCGTTCGCAGCAATAAACGAATTACGCTGGTTATAAACCTGGAAATTTGGGATGCTGCTAAGCAATATGACCGTCTTGGTTTAGATGATGAAAAAATGAAAATCATTGATACGGAGATTACAAAAATCACCGTTCCGGTCCGTCCTGGACGAAACCTGGCTGTTATTATTGAAGTAGCCGCAATGAATTTCCGACTAAAAAGAATGGGCGTCAATGCTGCACAACAATTTACAGAACGCCTATCTGATGTTATTGAGGATGGAGAAAACGAGGATTAATTTACTAAAGGAGAAATGGTATGAATTCAACTATACAACCGCTTGATCCCATTGCATTTTCCTTAGGACCGATTTCAGTACATTGGTACGGTCTTATTATTGGTTCCGGTTTAGCATTGGCACTTTTTCTAGCGATTAGAGAGGGTGAAAAAAGGGGATTACCCAAGGATACCTTTGCAGACCTAATGCTATGGGCAATCCCCATTGCTATACTTTCAGCGAGATTATATTACGTGATTTTTGAATGGGGCTATTATTCACAGCATCCAGGTCAAATCATTCAGATTTGGAATGGCGGCATTGCAATCCATGGAGCTCTAATTGGTTCTGTTGTCACAACCTATGTTTTTGCTAAAAAGCGCGGGATATCGTTTTGGAAAATTGCCGATATTGCTGCACCGAGTATTATTTTAGGGCAAGCCATCGGTCGCTGGGGAAATTTTATGAATCAGGAAGCACACGGAGGCGAAGTCACTAGAACTTTCCTCGAAAACCTCCAGCTGCCTGAATTTATCATTAATCAAATGTATATTAATGGTTCCTACTATCATCCGACCTTCTTATATGAGTCCATTTGGAATATCGTCGGATTTGCTCTATTAATTATGCTTAGACGTGTGAACCTTCGTCGCGGGGAGCTATTCCTATCTTACGTGATTTGGTATTCGGTTGGTCGTTTTTTCATAGAAGGCTTACGAACAGATAGTTTAATGCTGGGCGGCCTAAGGATGGCACAATCCATCTCAATTGCTTTAATTATAGGTGCTGTGTTAATCCTGATTTACCGTCGAAAGAAGAATCTAGCGAATGACAGATACTTAGATAAAAACAATCAAGCGTTAACGAACTAAGAAGGAGAAATCGGAGAAATGATTAACTCGATTAAAAAGGGTACTCAGGTGGGGATTAAAACAACATGGACCTTGGGGAAAATTATTTTTCCAGTAACCCTAATTGTGGCATTGCTGCAGTATACCCCTGTCTTACCGTGGGTCATAGAGTCGATTGCACCAATGATGAACTTGCTTGGCTTGTCAGGTGATGCTGCCATTCCACTCGTCTTGGGGAACTTCCTCAATTTATATGCGGCGATAGGCGCTATCCTAACCCTTGATTTTACGGTAAAAGAAGTATTTATTTTAGCTGTTATGCTCTCATTTTCTCATAATTTAATTGTCGAATCGGGCGTTGCGATGAAAGTAGGCGTAAAGCTTTGGCTTGTACTGGTTACTAGACTGGGACTAGCGTTTATATCTGCGATTGTTATCAATTTAGTTTGGCAGGGGGGCAGTGAGACTGCCCAATATGGCCTGATTCAAGCACAAAGTGATGAACAAGTTTCGGGAATTGGTTCCATTTTACTCGCAGCGGTTGAAAAAGCAGGACTAGGAATCCTCCAGTTAGCGATGATTGTCATTCCGTTGATGATTGTTATTCAAATTTTAAAAGACCTGCAGTATCTAAAGAAGTTTTCAAATGGGATGTCACCTGTCACTAGGAGTTTAGGGATGAATGAAAATACTTCTACGACAATGGCAGCTGGTTTGTTATTTGGGCTCGCCTATGGTGCAGGGGTTGTAATTCAGGCAGTGAAGGAAGATGGAGTGAGTAAAAAAGATTTAACGCTCGCTTTTATTTTTCTAATGGCCTGCCATGCAGTTGTGGAAGATACACTTATCTTTATCCCTCTGGGTATCCCGGTATGGCCGCTCTTTTTAATTCGGATTGGTGTGGCTATTGCACTGACATTGATTGTCGGGTTTATTTGGAAACGGTCAGGCATCTTGAGTAGAAAGGAAGTAAAACCAACCTATGAAAAGTAAAATAAATACGATTCTATTTGATTTAGATGGAACGTTAATCGATACAAATGAGCTAATTATTTCTACTTATTTACACACACTTGAAAAATACTTTCCAGGCAAATATTCACGAGAAGATGTTCTGCCATTTCTAGGCCCTACTCTTCATGAAGTTTTTGGGAAAATGGACCCAAATCGAGTGGAGGAAATGATTACAGATTATCGTACCTATAATATTGCCAATCACGATGCGCTGGTAAAAGAATTTGTCGGTGTTATGGAAACCATAGAGACATTAAAAGAGAAGGGGTATAAGCTTGCAATCGTGACAACGAAGCGTGAGGATGTTGCTTTTAAAGGACTACGTTTGATGAAACTGGATCCGTTCTTTGATGTTATGATTGCGTACGATCATGTGAAAAAAGTGAAACCAGATCCCGAACCGATATTCTTAGCACTTGAAAAATTAGGTTCAAAGCCTGAGGAAACCTTAATGGTAGGCGATAATTTTCATGATGTGCTTGCCGGAAAAAACGCTGGTACGAAAACAGCTGGTGTCGCTTGGTCCATAAAAGGCAGAGAGTATCTGGCAAAATATGAACCTGATTTCATGCTAGAAAACATGACGGATTTATTAAGTATTCTCGGAGAAGAATAAGAATGAGGAAGACCACCCGCTACCCTGTTGAGGGGGCAAACTCTCTTTGGCATGTATACAAAACGGTTCCCTTTTGGAAGGTTGTAAAAAACTTTATTGTGATTCAACTGGCCCGATACACCCCGTTTCTTGGAATGAAGAATTGGCTTTATCGTACATTCTTAGGACTGAAGGTCGGTGAGCAAACCTCCTTTGCCTTAATGGTCATGCTTGATGTAATGTTTCCTGAGAAAATCAGCGTCGGACGCAACACGGTGATTGGATACAATACGACCATCCTTGCCCACGAATATTTGATAAAGGAATACCGCCTTGGACCTGTTGAAATTGGCAGTGAAGTCATGATTGGAGCCAATTCAACCATCCTTCCCGGGATAAGTATTGGTGACGGAGCCATCGTTTCCGCTGGAACACTCGTTCATAAAGATGTACCAGCAGGTGCATTCGTCGGCGGCAACCCAATGCGGATCATTTATTCAAAAGAAGAAATGGAAAAACGCTGGGCTGAAGACCCGATATATGGGAAAAATAACGAATAACTAAAGCTGGGTTTCTGAACCTGGCTTTTTTTATAATAAAGGTTGACGGAATTTTCCCAAAAAGGTAAACTTTAATTTATTAGCACATTAGCGAACTAAAGGATTATGAAAATAAAGGATGATTTGGATGAGCCGTTTATTTATGTTTGAAAAGCCTTTAGGCATGAGAGATACGCTTCCAGAATTATATGAAAAGAAGCAGCGTGTTCGGTCCTTGATGGAAGACGCAATCAAGCAGTGGGGATATCAATTTATTGAAACACCTACCTTAGAATATTATGAAACCGTTGGAACCGCCTCGGCTATACTTGATGCGGAGCTGTTTAAATTACTTGATAAAGATGGGCACACACTCGTGCTCAGGCCAGATATGACGGCACCGATTGCCAGGGTGGCAGCTTCGCGCCTTTTAGAAAATGATCTCCCGCTGAGACTTGCCTATGCGGGGAAGGTATACCGCGCACAGCAGAGGGAGGGCGGCAGACCAGCTGAATTTGAGCAAATCGGTGTGGAATATATTAACGATGACACTGTTTCAAGCGACGGAGAGGCAATCGCACTGCTTGTATCTTCTCTAAAAAAAGCAGGGCTGAGTCAATTTCAAGTATCCGTAGGACATATTGGTTTTGCCCAAGAATTATTCATGCAAATTTTAGGAACCAATGGACGTGCCACCGCATTAAGACGGTTTTTATATGAAAAGAATTTTGTTGGTTACCGTGAGCAAGTAAACTCTTATACTCTATCCTCGATTGATAAACAGAGGCTGCTTCAGCTTCTAGAATTAAGGGGCGGCTCTGAAGTCATTGGTCAAGCGCTCGATATCATCGAAGACGGCTATGGAAAAGAATCGCTTTTACAATTGAAGGAATTGTGGGAGGTCATTACGGACTACGGTTTAAAGGACTATGTGAAATTTGATTTTACCATTGTCAGCCATATGAGTTATTATTCCGGAATTTTATTTGAGGCCTATGCTGGAAATGTCGGTTTTCCAATTGGAAATGGCGGACGTTACGGATTAATTGAGAAGTTTGGTAAAAAAGCAAGTGCCACTGGTTTTGCCGTTCGGCTCGATAAACTTCTTGAAGCGATGGGTCCGCAAGAGCTCACGAGTAAAGTGGAGTGTATTTTTTTCAGCCAGGAAAGACGAAAGGAAGCCTTTCAATTGGCTGAAACCATGAAGGCAGAAGGAAAGAAAATCGTCCTGCAAGACATTAATGGTGTAAAGAATCTCGATGCTTTTACAAAGAAGTTTGCCATTACCACCTTTTTAATTGGGGGGGCTTAAGATGAATACGAAATTAACGATTGCAATGCCTAAAGGGAGGATTTTTGAAGAAGCGTTAGACTTACTCCGGAAAGCAGGCTACAACCTGCCGCCAGAGTTCGATGATTCCCGAAAATTAATTCTAGATGTTGAAGCTGAGAATATGCGCTTTATTCTGGCAAAGCCTATGGATGTAGCTACCTATGTCGAGCATGGGGTTGCAGATGTTGGAATCGCAGGTAAGGATGTTTTGCTTGAAGAAGAACGAGATGTTTACGAACTGCTGGATTTACGAATAAGCGCCTGTTATCTGGCTGTTGCCGGCCTGCCAGGGACAGCGATGAATGATGTTGCACCAAAAGTGGCAACGAAATATCCGAATGTGGCGGCCGCTTATTTTCGTGAGCAGGGTGAACAGGTAGAAGTCATTAAATTAAATGGTTCAATCGAGCTTGCGCCCTTAATCGGATTAGCGGATCGAATTGTTGATATTGTTTCAACAGGCAGGACACTTGTCGAAAATGGCCTCGTGGAATTTGAAAGAATTAAAGATGTGACATCTAGGCTCATTGTCAACCCTGTAAGCTATCGAATCAAAGATGAACGAATTAACGAATTAGTTACAAGGCTAAGCAGCGTTGTCTCCTTGGAGGTAAACTAGGATGAAAATAGTGAATGTAAATGACCTTGTTTCCATTAAACGGTCCATTGAGTCGGGAACAACGGAGCAGGTAGCTGTAGTGAAAAAAATCATTTCGGACATTCGTTCTACCGGTGATGAAGCATTACGGTTTTACACAGAAAAATTTGACCGGGTCAGATTAGAATCCTTTATTGTTACTGAAAATGAAATAAATGAGGCATATGGTCAAGTAGATTCTGATTTTATTTCGATTGTAAGAGAGGCTGCTAAAAATATTAGAAGCTTCCATGAAAAACAATTGCGTCCTTCATGGATGACGACTGAAGAAAACGGCAGTATACTTGGCCAAAAAATCACCCCTCTTGACTCTGTTGGAGTATACGTACCAGGGGGAACGGCGGCCTATCCTTCCTCTGTCCTTATGAATGTCATTCCTGCAAAAGTAGCAGGAGTGAAGAGAATCGTGATGGTCTCACCTCCTGAGCGCGAAGGGAAACTTCCAGCAGCTGTGCTCGTTGCAGCGAAGGAAGCGGGAGTGGAAGAAATTTATAAAGTCGGCGGGGCTCAGGCCATTGGTGCATTAGCGTATGGAACTGAATCAATTCCCCCTGTTGATAAAATTACAGGACCAGGTAATATCTACGTTGCGTTGGCGAAGCGCGAGGTTTTCGGTGATGTTGATATCGATATGATCGCAGGTCCAAGTGAAATAGCGATTATCGCTGATGATTCTGCACGGGCGGATGAAGTGGCTGCTGATTTGTTATCTCAGGCAGAACATGACCCACGTGCATGCAGCGTCCTTGTTACTCCTTCTATGGTTTTAGCAGAGGCAGTGGCAGTCGAGGTGGAAAAACAACTGGCTTTACTGCCGCGTAAGGACATAGCCTCGAAGTCGATTGCGGATTTTGGTGTCATCTATGTGACTTCATCGATTGAGGAAGCCGTTGAAACGGTGAATCAGCTAGCACCAGAACATCTTGAAATCCTGACCGAAAATGGAATGGAGCTGCTTGGGAAAATTCGACATGCAGGTGCTATTTTTATTGGCCGCTATAGTTCAGAACCAGTAGGTGACTATTTTGCAGGACCAAACCATGTACTGCCAACCAATGGGACAGCTAGATTTTCAAGTCCGTTGAATGTGGATGATTTTCAAAAGAAATCAAGTGTCATTATATATAGTGAAAAAGCGTTAAGAGATAATGGAGAGAAAATCGCAAAATTTGCGCGCATGGAAGGTCTTGAGGCCCATGCACGTGCAGTAGAGTTGAGACTTAAAAATCAATAATTATTTGCTAGGGGGCCCTTCCATGGAAAGATACGCAAGCGTTGAACGAATTACAAATGAAACCCAAATCAGCTTATCATTAAACATTGATGGCGAAGGAAAATCCGAACTGGAAACAGGAGTTCCATTCTTTAGCCATATGCTTGATTTATTCACGAAACACGGACAATTTAACCTTTCTGTTGACGCAAAAGGTGACATAGAAGTAGATGATCATCATACAACAGAGGATATTGGCATTTGTATTGGACAGGCATTACGCGAAGCTCTTGGTGACAAAAGGGGAATTAAACGTTATGGAAATGCCTTCGTCCCAATGGATGAAGCATTAGCCCAGGTTGTGGTTGATCTTAGTAACCGCCCGCACCTTGAAATGCGAGCGGAGTTTCCTAGTTCAAAGGTTGGTACATTTGACACGGAACTCGTTCATGAATTTTTATGGAAGCTTGCTCTTGAGGCGAGGATGAACCTTCATGTAATTGTGCATTACGGACACAATACTCACCATATGATTGAGGCTGTTTTTAAAGCCCTTGGCCGGGCACTTGACGAAGCAACAACCATTGACCCTCGCATCAAAGGAGTTCCGTCGACGAAAGGGATGTTATAAATGATAGGAATTGTCGATTATGGCATGGGCAATCTCTTTAGTGTCAGTAAGGCACTTGAGCGATTGAATGCCGATTATTTTATATCAGGAGACAATGAGGAGCTACTAGGTGCTGATGCGTTATTGCTCCCTGGTGTTGGTTCATTCCGAGATGCAATGGAAGTTTTGCAGGTAGAAACCATTAAGAAGTTTGCTGCCACAGGGAAACCTTTACTTGGAATTTGCCTTGGCATGCAGCTTTTGTTTGAGGATAGCGATGAGAATGGTTTGACGGAAGGGCTTGGGTTATTGCCTGGAAGTGTACGCCGTTTTTCTGGCAAAACCCCGGCGGGTGAAACATACAAGGTCCCGCATATGGGCTGGAACAAACTTGAATTCGTTCAATCTTCTCCACTTTTGAAGGGTTTAGAAGAGGATTATGTATATTTTGTTCATTCGTACTATGTAAGTGCAGAAAATTCAGAGGTGCTGCTGGCAAAAGCTAATTACCATGAAGAAGTATCTGCAGTTGTTGGTAAGGATAATATATTCGGAATGCAATTTCATCCTGAAAAAAGCAGTAAGCTTGGAATGGCCCTGCTGAATAACTTTTTGAAATTAGTTGAAGAAAGGAAGGCGGTACGATGACACTCACGATTTATCCAGCGATTGATATGCGCGGCGGGAATTGCGTGCGCCTTCTCCAAGGTGATTATGATAAGGAAACGATTTATGGCGATTCACCTTTTGATATGGCTCGGACGTTTGCAGCAGATGGTGCAGATTGGATACATATGGTTGACCTCGACGGAGCAAAGGATGGCAAACGGATTAATGATCGCTTCGTCATTGAAGCAGCCCAGCAGTTAAAGGTAAAAGTCCAAATTGGCGGGGGGATACGCTCTGAAGAAGACATCCTTCATTATTTAGAAAATGGCATCACTCGTGTTATCATTGGGAGTATTGCTGTTTCTAATCCTGAATTTGCGATTGAGATGATTAAGAAGTACGGTGAACAGATTGTTGTTGGTATCGATGCTAAGAATGGTTATGTGGCAACACACGGATGGCTGACTACTTCGGAAGTAAAAGCCATAGACCTAAGTAAACGCTTTGCTGATGCGGGTGCGGGGACATTTATTTTTACAGACATTGCAACGGATGGTACGCTTTCGGGCCCTAATATTACTGCTGTTTGTGAAATGGCAGAGGTTACTGGAAAAACAGTGATAGCCTCTGGCGGCGTGAGCAGTTTAGCTGATTTGAGTGCTCTTCATGCGGAGGGTGTGAAAGGGGCAATTGTTGGGAAGGCCCTTTATGAAAACCGATTCACATTAAAGGAAGCACTTGCAATTGGCGGGGTGAGAAAATGACATTAACTAAACGAATCATTCCTTGCCTTGATGTAAAAGAAGGAAGAGTTGTCAAGGGTATTCAATTTGTTCAGCTTCGGGATGCTGGCGATCCTGTTGAATTAGCAAGATTTTATGATGAGCAAGGAGCAGATGAGCTTGTTTTCCTTGATATATCAGCTTCTGTAGAAGGACGAAAAACCATGGTCGAAGTAGTTAAGTCTGTTGCTTCTGAGCTTGCGATTCCTTTTACAGTGGGCGGCGGAATTAATTCTTTAGAGGACATGAAAAGGATTCTCCGTGCGGGTGCTGATAAGGTGTCATTAAATACGGCCGCTGTATTGAATCCTGAATTAATTTCTGAAGGAGCTGGCTTCTTTGGAACACAATGTATTGTGGTTGCTATTGACGCAAAGTATGATGAAGAGCTCGGAACATGGCGTGTGTATACACATGGAGGCCGTAAACCAACGGACCGTAGAGTAATTGAATGGGCAAAAGAAGCGGCTAAACTAGGTGCGGGTGAAATATTACTGACTAGTATGGATTGCGATGGTGAGAAAAATGGCTTTGATCTCAAGCTGACAAAGGCAGTGAGTGAAGCTGTGACGATTCCGGTGATTGCTTCTGGCGGTGCTGGAAACGCCAGACATTTTGAAGAGGCTTTTGTAAAAGGGAAAGCAGACGCAGCCCTTGCTGCTTCGATTTTTCATTATAAAGAAACCTCAGTTCATGAAGTGAAAAGCTATTTGCTAGAGAAGGGAGTGAGTGTCAGGTGAATATTCGTTTTGATGAAAAAGGATTGGTACCTGCCATCGTACAGGATGCCGATACGAAAGAAGTATTAACATTAGCTTATATGAATCAGGAATCACTTACAAAAACACTAGAAACAGGGGAAACATGGTTCTTCAGCCGCTCTCGTCAAGAGCTTTGGCATAAAGGAGCGACAAGCGGGAATACGCAGTCTGTCGTAAGTGTGAAATACGACTGCGACCAAGATACTGTTCTTGTACTTGTAGAGCCAAAAGGTCCTGCCTGTCATACAGGAGCTGTTAGCTGTTTTACTGAAGGCGTTGTTTCGGAAAGGGCGTCTTCCAGCCTAGCGGACTATCAAATCTTACAATCTTTAGAGAGACTGATTATCGAACGAGAAAAAGAGCGTCCAGAAGGGGCATATACCACATACCTTTTCGAAAAAGGTGTCGATAAAATCTTGAAAAAGGTCGGAGAAGAAGCCTCCGAAGTCATCATCGCAGCCAAAAACCGCGACAAAGAAGAACTAAAATGGGAAGCCGCCGACCTTCTCTACCACCTGCAAGTACTATTAGTAGAACAGGAACTGCCGTTTACAGAAGTATTGAAGACGCTAGAGGAAAGACATAAGCGATAACAATGGTGACAGGCACCAAATATACAAAAACACGCTGTTATGCAGCGTGTTTTTGTATATTTGGAGAATCTTCCAATATGCTCCAAACAATTCAATCCCTTCTCGTACGGGCTTTGGTTGTGGTATACTACATAAGTTAGTTTATTGTGTATAGATGGAGGTCTCCATGGTTAAAGACTCGAAAGCAAGAATTCAAAAGGGAAAGATTCTGTCATTTGTTCCGAATGGGGAATATTATTTCACGAAGGGTATTAAAGCATACCATCGCCGTGATTTTAAAAAAGCAAAGAAATATCTTCAACGGGCGATGCAGCTGGAGCCGGGTGAACCGATGATAACCTGTCAGCTTGCCATAGTATCAACCGAACTTGGTGAGTTTGAAAATTCTAATCGACTCTTGCATTTAATCCTTGAAGATCTTGATGAAGAAATGGCTGAATGTCACTATTTTTTAGCAAATAATTATGCCCATATAGGTTTCTTTAAAGATGCGTATCACCATGCCAATATGTATTTGGAATTAGACCCAAATGGTGATTTTAGTGAAGATACAGAAGACCTTCTCGAGCTCCTATCATTTGAGGCGGAGGGCTTAGAAGATGAACTTTATGAACAAGACGATCTGATTATTAAGCAGGAGCAGGCCCGTGATTTACTGGAGTCTGGATATTTTCCGAAAGCGATTGAGCTCTTAAAGGATGTCGTTGAAGCATACCCAGAATATTGGTCTGCCTATAACAACTTAGCTCTCGCCTATTTTTATTTAGGGAAAACCAAAAAAGCAGAATCTATTCTCGACGATGTATTGGAAAGAAATCCAGGAAATCTGCATGCCTTGTGCAATCGACTTGTTTTTGCCCATTATCAAGGAAAGACAAAAGCTGTCACACGCTTAATGGATTCCTTAAGGAAAATTCAGCCGATGATGATTGACCATCAATTTAAATTGGGGGCAACCTTTGCCTTAATTGGTGAATATGAGTCTGCGTATTTTTGGCTAAAAAAGCTATATAAAAACGGTTTTGAAGGTGACGGTCCTTTTTATTATTGGCTTTCGTATTCCGCTTATTATACAAATCACGAGAATTTCGCACGAAGTATTTGGAAAGTAGCTCTTGAACATAACCCTGATAAAGAAGGATTCGAGCCTTGGAATGTGGAAAGACCGGTTGCGAATGGCTTTGAGGATCATGCTGGGTCTATTTTTCAAAAATTAGAAAGTGATTATATTGAAGAACGTTTATTTGCTATATTTTTAGCTTCGGTATCAGGAAAAACAGAAGAAATCTTCACTTCTAAACGTTTTTACCAAAATCAGAAGCTTACCATTATGGAAAAAAATTATGTTTCTTTGGTAAGGTCAGGAACGCCTTCCTTCATAAAGGACGCACAGGAAATTGCTGAGGTCCTGTATGAAAAACATCAGCCAATCGGAACCATTGAGTCAGGATTATATTTAATGTGGTTTTCTGTGTTTGTAGAAATTACCAAGTCACAGATTAACTTGAATAACAAACGTGCATGGGCCGGAGCAATGGAATATGTCTGGTATAAGAAAAGCAATGAAAAGGTGTCACAGCAAGAAATTGCCAAACGCTATGATATCTCACCTGCAACCATTGGGAAATATGTTAAGATCGTGACTCAACACCTGAATTAAGCAGATTAATGGACTTCAATCCAATTGTTTTATACGATTAAGTAGGTAATACTATACTTAATCGTATTTTTTTATATATGGAGGTTGAACCTGATGTCTGAGGAAAAAATTTATGATGTGATTATTGCTGGTGCTGGTCCTGCTGGGATGACAGCTGCTGTTTATACATCTCGTGCAAATCTTTCTACACTTATGATTGAACGCGGTATGCCAGGTGGTCAAATGGCCAACACAGAGGATGTTGAAAACTATCCGGGTTTTGAAAGTATCCTGGGACCAGACTTGTCCACAAAAATGTTTGAGCATGCAAAAAAGTTTGGTGCAGAATATGCTTATGGCGATATTAAAGAAATTATCGACAATGGTGACACCAAAACGGTTGTTGCAGGTTCAAAGCAATATAAAGCTTATTCTGTAATTATTTCAGCTGGTGCTGAATACAAAAAGGTAGGAGTTCCAGGGGAGAAGGAGCTAAGCGGACGCGGTGTATCCTATTGTGCGGTTTGTGACGGAGCCTTTTTTAAGCAAAAAGAATTGTATGTCATCGGTGGAGGGGACTCAGCTGTTGAAGAAGGTGTTTATTTAACACGATTCGCTTCTAAAGTAACGATTGTCCATCGACGTGACGAACTCCGTGCTCAAAAGATTCTTCAAGACCGTGCCTTTGCAAATGAAAAAATTGATTTCATTTGGAATCATACCATTAAGTCGATTAATGATAAGGATGGAAAAGTGGGCAGTGTAACCCTTGTTTCCACTCAAAATGGTGAGGAGCAGGAGCTTCCTGCAGATGGTGTGTTTATTTATATCGGAATGATCCCTCTTTCAAAACCATTTTCGAACCTTGGTATCACCAATGAAAATGGCTATATCGAAACAAATGAACGTATGGAAACAAAAGTAGCTGGGATTTTTGCGGCAGGAGATATCCGTGAGAAAACACTAAGACAAATTGTTACTGCAACGGGTGATGGCAGTATTGCCGCACAAAGTGCCCAGCACTTTGTAGAAGAACTCAAAGAAGAGTTGAAAATAAAGCAGTAATTTACAATTCTTTATAAAACGTAATCCTGTTTTAATTCTGTTGTAACAATGGTGAAATATTAATAAGGTAGAATGTAAGTAAGAATTGACCCCCTTTAAAATATTCACTTGGTGCACAGGCTTTTAAAGCCTGTGCTATTTTTTTACATATTTTTAACAAAATTAAGAAATCTGATTTCATTGTGACCGCTTACCAAAAGGAGTATAATAAGAGGAATAAATATGCGCATTTTACAATATTACTGAGCATGTACTATATAAAGGGTGAGTGTTGTGCAGCGAGTCACCAATTGTGTGTTAATTAGAGATAATCAAGTATTGATGTTGAAAAAACCGCGCCGAGGCTGGTGGGTGGCACCAGGCGGCAAAATGGAACCTGGTGAATCTGTTCGTGACTCCTGTATTCGTGAGTACCGGGAGGAAACTGGAATCTACTTAAAAAATCCCCAATTGAAGGGTATTTTTACGTTCATAATGAAAGAAAATGATCAAGTGCTATCTGAATGGATGATGTTTACTTTTTTTGCAACCGATTCTGATGGAATGCAGGTGGATGAGTCAGAGGAAGGGAAGCTTGAATGGCAGCAGCTTGATCAACTAAAAAACCTGCCAATGGCGGCAGGAGACTATCACATTATCGATTACATGATTCATGGGAATGGAATTATTTACGGTACTTTTACTTATACAAAAGATTTTCAACTAATCAGCTATCGATTAGATCCAAGTTAAGCTTTGAAGGGGGAATAGTGAATGAGTACCGGAGCTACAAATGAAACGCAAATGGTCATCATTACGGGGATGTCTGGAGCTGGAAAAACAGTTGCTATCCAAAGTTTAGAGGATTTAGGCTTTTTCTGCGTGGACAATCTGCCACCGACTCTACTTCCAAAATTTCTTGAACTTATGAAGGAATCTGGGAATAAAATGAATAAAGTGGCATTGGTTATGGATTTAAGAGGAAGAGAGTTCTTTGATCATTTATTTAAAGCACTCGATGAACTTGCAGAAACCTCATGGGTAAGCCCGCAAATCTTGTTCTTAGATGCAGATGATGCTACTTTAGTTCGAAGGTATAAGGAAACAAGAAGATTCCATCCGCTTGCACAATCTGGTTTACCGTTAGAAGGAATCAAATTGGAGAGGGAGCTTCTTGATGAATTAAAGGGCAGGGCACAGCTTATTTATAACACATCGCAAATGAAACCACGTGAATTACGTGAAAAGATTATTACTGAATTTACTTCGAATAACCAATCAATTTTTACTGTCAATGTCATGTCATTTGGATTTAAGCATGGAATTCCAATCGACGCCGATCTTGTTTTTGATGTACGTTTCCTGCCTAATCCTCATTATATTGATCACATGAGACCTAAAACAGGTTTAGACGAGGATGTTTCTAGTTACGTTTTAAAATGGAATGAAACGCATAAATTCTTAGAGAAGGTTACAGATTTACTCAGCTTTATGCTTCCCCACTATAAGCGGGAAGGAAAAGCGCAGCTTGTAATCGCAATAGGCTGTACCGGCGGACAGCACCGCTCCGTTACGCTAGCGGAATATCTTGCAAAACATTTTGAAAGTGACTATAAGACACTTGTTTCACATCGTGACATTGAGAGGAGAAAGGATCAAACGACATGAGCGAGTTAGGACAGCCAAGAATCGTCATCGTTGGCGGTGGAACAGGATTGCCTGTATTATTACGGGGATTAAAACAATTTCCAGTTGATATTACCGCCATTGTGACGGTTGCGGATGATGGCGGAAGTTCAGGAAGGCTTCGTGATGACCTGCAAATTCCACCGCCTGGGGATATCCGAAATGTGTTAGCTGCTTTATCGGATGTTGAACCGCTTGTCGAAGAGATGTTTCAACACCGCTTTAAGACCTCCAATGAATTATCGGGACATTCACTTGGTAATTTGATTTTGGCGGCAATGACATCGATTACCGGAAACTTTGTTCACGCAATTCAAGAAATGAGTAAGGTATTAAATGTCAGGGGGAAGGTCCTGCCTGCAGCAAATCAGAGTGTTGTTCTTCATGCAGAAATGGAGGATGGGACAGTCGTATCAGGAGAATCGAAAATTCCCTATTCTGGCAAAAAAATAAAAAAGGTTTTTCTAACACCTGAGGTAATTACGCCACTGCCAGAATCGATTCAAGCCATTAGACAAGCGGATTTAATTATTATAGGACCAGGCAGTTTATATACGAGTATCTTGCCTAATTTACTTGTACCAAGGTTAGGTGAAGAGATTTGCAGGTCATATGCAAAAAAAGTGTATATATGCAATTTGATGACACAAGCGGGCGAAACACACGGGTTCACTGCGAGTGATCATGTAAAGGCCATTTATGATCATATGGCCTGTGCATTTATGGATTTCATTCTAATTAATGACAAAGAAATTCCTGAAGATATACAACTTCGCTATAACGAGGAGCTGGCGAATCCTGTCAATTATGATTTGGACCGTATTTTTGAGCTTGGACTTGAAGTGGTTCATGCAGACATTGCGATCCAGGAAAATGGTGCACTAAGACATGATCCGAAAAAGGTGGCAAAAATTTTATATAATTTGCTATTAAGTGAAACTAAAAAGAGATATGAAGCGTAATAATAGTATCCGGCTTAAAAACCCGGATAAAAGGGGGTGAAGGGATGTCTTTCGCTTCGGAAACGAAAAAGGAATTAACAAATTTGGAAATAAAGCCATGCTGTATTCGCGCTGAACTCTCTGCTCTCATACGGATGAATGGCTCTATGTCGTTTTCCAATCGTAAGTTAATTGTAGATATTCAAACTGAAAATGCAGCGATTGCTAGAAGGATTTATACATTAATTAAAAAGAGCTATGATGTTCCAGTAGAACTGCTTGTTCGAAAGAAAATGAGATTAAAAAAGAATAATGTTTACATTGTCCGTTTATCACAACGGGCTAAGGAAATATTGGAGGATATGAAAATCCTAGGTGACGGATTTACCTTCATCCACGATATATCGAGTGAGCTTGTGAAAAAGAAATGCTGTAAACGTTCTTATTTACGTGGTGCATTCCTTGCTGGAGGCTCCGTTAATAATCCGGAAACTTCATCTTATCATTTGGAAATTGCTTCGCTATATAAGGAACATAATGCTTCCTTATGCGAGTTAATGAATAAATTTGGGCTTAATAGCAAAACGCTAGAACGAAAAAAAGGCTATATTACTTACTTAAAAGAAGCAGAAAAAATTACCGAGTTCTTAAATATTGTCGGTGCAGTCAATGCTCTTCTACGCTTTGAAGATGTGCGGATTGTAAGGGATATGCGAAATTCGGTTAATCGACTGGTTAATTGTGAAACAGCGAACTTAAATAAGACGATAGGCGCTTCCATTCGTCAGGTTGAAAACATTCGCTATATTAATGAAACCGTCGGGTTAAATATATTGCCAGATAAGTTAAGAGAAATTGCTGAACTCCGTCTCCATTACACAGATGTGACCCTGAAAGAGCTAGGGGAGATGGTTGCTGGTGGTACAATTAGTAAATCGGGAATTAATCATCGGTTAAGAAAAATTGATGAAATCGCTGATAAATTGCGCATAGGTGAAATGGCTACAAGAAAATAGAGGAAAATTATGAGGAGGATTTTGTAATGGTAGAGAAACAAGTAGAAGTTAAATTGAAAACGGGTCTTCAAGCACGACCTGCAGCATTATTTGTTCAGGAGGCAAACCGATATTCAGCTGATATTTTTTTAGAGAAAGATGGTAAAAGAGTAAATGCAAAAAGCATAATGGGCTTGATGAGCTTGGCTGTCGGCTCAGGAGTTGTAGTTAATATCGTTGCAGATGGTGATGATGAAGAAAGAGCAGTGGATGCATTGTCTAATTTTGTTCAAAATGAAAATTAAAAAAAGAGTTTGACCAAAAATTGGTCAAACTCTTTTTTTCTAGTCCAATAAAAAGCAGCCGGATGTATCACCGGCTGCTCCCTTTTATTTTTCTTTCTTTTCTTCTGCAAGGCTTCTTGTGATAATATGGTCAACTAGGCCATATTCTTTTGCTCTTTCAGCTGTCATGAAGTTATCGCGGTCAGTGTCTTTTTGGATGACTTCTAGAGGCTGGCCAGTGCGCTCTGATAGGATTCCATTCAATTTTTCACGAAGGAATAGAATACGCTTAGCGGCAATTTCAATCTCAGTCGCTTGACCTTGTGCTCCGCCTAATGGCTGGTGAATCATTACTTCGGCATTTGGTAACGCATAACGTTTACCCTTTGTACCAGCTGCAAGTAAGAAGGCACCCATTGAAGCTGCCATACCGATACAAATCGTTTGTACATCTGGCTTAATGAACTGCATTGTATCGTAGATGGCCATCCCAGCTGTAATACTACCGCCAGGGCTGTTAATGTAAATGGAGATATCCTTTTCAGGATTTTCCGCTTCTAGGAATAATAATTGTGCAACAATGCTGTTCGCTACATGATCATCAATACCACTGCCAAGCATGATAATACGGTCTTTTAAGAGACGAGAATAGATATCGTATGCTCTCTCTCCGCGGTTTGTTTGTTCAATAACTGTAGGAATCAAGTTCATTTTTCTTCCTCCTTTAAGTATGAAAAGTTTTAATATGTATAGTTAATGATACACTGATGGTCAATTAAGGTCAAACAATTCGCCTTTATATTTGTTCGACAATCTTCACTAATCCATCATAACCAATGAGGGCATTTTTAAACCTATCAGACTTGCAAAGTTTCGCAAATTGGCATATAATATGTAAGTCGTCAATTTAGCGCTCGTGGTGCAACGGATAGCACGTAAGATTCCGGTTCTTAAAATGGGGGTTCGATTCCCTCCGAGCGTGTTAAATCAAACAGAGTTTCTACGCTTTAATAGTGTAGAGGCTTTTTTTCGTATTGAGTTGTGGATTTAACCATGAATAAAGCACCTCCCCTTAAGGGAAACTTTCAAATAGAACTGAAAAAGGAGGCTTTCATTGATGGTTAAGCACAGTATTAGGTTATCTAGTGCGGAGATTGGGAGTTTGTGGGCAGCCTTTATACAAGATAGTATGACGATTTGTTTAGTAAAGTACTTTCTTCATCACAATCAAGATGAAGAAATTAAACCTCTTCTGGATAAAGCACTTAAGAATGCTGAAGGTCATATTCAACAAATATCTGCTATTTTTACAAAAGAGAATATCCCCATTCCAGATTCATTTACAGATAAGGATATTAATTATTCGGCGCCGCCTTTGTTCTATGATATGTTCGGACTGACCTTTGTTTATATGATGAACAGGCTGGGAATGATTAACGCAGGTTTTTTGACTGCGAATGCTGCCAGAGAAGATGTACTGAATTTTCACCTAACTACCTTGAATGAAGCATCCCTATTATATAAAGCATCTACAGAACTCATGCTGTCAAAGGGTGTATACGACCGATCTCCAATGATTCCCTATCCAAAACAGGTAGAATACATTGAGAAACTTTCCTATCTAAACGGGATGATTAAGAAAAGACCATTAAATGCAATTGAAATAGCAGAAATCTTTTTTAATATTGAACGTAATTATTTTTCTATGCTTCTATGTACGGCGTTACTCCAAGTTGTTGATGACAAAGAAATAAAAGAATTTATTAAAGAGGGAAAGGAAATTTCTGAAAAGCAAATTAGGGTATTTCAGGAGATTTTAGTAAAGGAACAACTTCTTGGCAATACTTCAACCTCCATGGAAGTAACCGATTCAACTGTACTTCCTTTTTCGAATAAACTTATTGTTAATTTATTTCACTCATTAAATAGCATTGATATAACATTACTTGGCCATGCGATTTCCGTTTCCATGCGAACAGATTTGGTTGCTAATTATCAAAAATTCATAGCAGAAATTTTGATTTATGCTGGTAAAGGGTTTAATTTATTGGTTGAGCGTGGATGGTCTCAGCAGCCTCCTATGGCACCGAATCGAAGAGAACTTGAAAATATAAAATGAGGAGAAAAGGCTTGTCTACATGAAGGCCTTTTTGATTTTTATTGTCCTTAAATGTAGGAATAACCCCAAAAAGTAAATTCATCCAGATTTTTTCCATTCACCAATACTCTATTATCCTGTAAAATAGAAAAAGGGGGGTTAGGAAATGGACTTAAAAGCAGGTTTATGGCAGCAACAAACGTTGAAATTGGCAATGACACAGGAATTGACCCAAGCAATTGCACTTTTACAATATTCAGCCCAGGAGCTTTCTTCTTTTTTAGAAAACAAGGCGCTTGAAAATCCCCTTCTCCAAGTTGAGAATAACAACATTCAGCCTATCAACCCATTAATAGACCGCAATCGGCGGAAACAAACAAGAAATACTGAGAACGAGTGGATTGAACAAATTGCAGCGAAGTCATCCTCCATTGAAGAACATTTGCTAAATCAGCTCAATCTTCATAAATACTCTAGTATTCAATTAAAAATAATTAGACATTTGATTCAGAATCTTGATGTAAACGGATACTTAACCTCTGAACCAGAGGAAATTGCCCATCAATTAGGTGTCAATCTGGAACTGGTGGAGGAGAGCATTATTGTGATACAGGCTTTAGAGCCTGCTGGAATCGGGGCCAGAGACCTTCAGGAATGCTTGATAATCCAGGTCGAACGCGAAAACCTAAAAGATGATTTAGCGCTAAGAATTCTAACGGACTACTTCGTACTGTTTGCAGAAAAGAAATGGAAGCAAATTGCAAAAGAATTAGAAACCTCCTTACAAAAGATACAAGAAGTATTTGATACTATACAGCAGTTGAATCCAAGGCCTGGCGCACTTTTAGACCAGGAAAATGCATCCTATATTATCCCGGATGTTATTATTGAAAGGGTTGGCAATAAGTTTTCCGTACGACTATGTGATGACATCATCCCTAAAGTTAGCTTTAACGATCACTATTACCAAAAGTTTAATGCAACCGGGGATTCACAGGTTGGCCGATTTTTACAGGAAAAGCTACAGGATTATCAGTGGATTCTAAAAAGCATAGAGCAGCGAAAAGAAACCTTAACAAGAGTGGCAGGGGTAATGGTCGAAAAGCAGAATCTTTTTTTTCAAAAAGGGCGGGAATATCTTGTTCCGATGACCATGAAGGAAATCGCAGTAGAGCTGGATATTCATGAATCAACTGTAAGCCGAGCAGTAAAAGGTAAATACGTTCAGACCCCAGCTGGCACCTTTTCGTTGAAGTCCTTTTTTACAAGTACCATTCAAACGGTTTCAAACGAAAATACTTCCTCTAGCCAGGTGAAAGACGCTATAGCCGCCATGATTGAAAAAGAAAACAAACAGAGGCCATTATCCGATCAAGAAATAGTGGAAAGACTAAAGAGTACCCAAGGAATCGTGGTTTCAAGGCGAACCATTGCGAAGTATCGAGATCAGTTGGGAATTTACTCCTCATCGAAAAGAAAAAGGTTTGATTGAAAGGAATTGAACAATGCAGCAAACAGTAATTACTTTTTATACACGAAAAGGCTGTCCACTTTGTGAGAAAGCAAAAAAAATAATTCTTGATTTAAAGGAAGAGTGGAATTTTACATTAGAAGAAATTAATATTGATGAAAGCGATGAATTAACGGAGGCTTATGGAATCATGATTCCCGTTGTTCATATTAATGGAGAAGAAGTTGCCTTCGGAATTATTAACAAAATCGACATAAGTAACCGTTTACAAGAAAAATCAAAAAACTTTTAAGTTGAAATAGGTTTTCACTCCTGTTAGAATGAAATTTGTTAGCAGGGGTGATTTTTTTTCGATGATGTGGGACATAATTTGTCTAGGGTGGACATTTTATGACCAGTTACATATAATAAAGGAGCAAGATGTTATGCAATCACTCATCGATATCCAAAAAAGATTATTACCTGATCTCCTTCAAGTGCTACATAAACGGTATTCTATCCTTAGACATATTGGTTTTATGCAGCCCGTTGGAAGAAGAAGTCTAGCTAACAATCTTGGTTATACTGAACGAGTCCTTCGCAGTGAAGTAGATTTTCTAAAGGAACAAAATCTCGTTTCCATTAACAATATTGGAATGAATTTGACTCCTGAAGGGAAAAATTTGCTAGAAGACTTAGAGGAAATGATACGCGAATTAATCGGTATTGATGTAATGGAACTGGAGTTGAAGCACCGCCTTAAAATTCGTAAGGTAGTGATTGTTCCAGGTAACAGTGATGAGTCCTTAATGGTGAAGGATGACCTCGGTAAGGCCAGTGCGATTTGCATTAAAAATAACTTATCAGGGAAAAATATTATCGCTGTAACTGGCGGCTCAACTATGGCAGCTGTCGCAAATGTACTTACACCAGAGCTTGGTAAAAAGGATCTTCTTTTTGTTCCTGCTCGTGGCGGCATAGGTGAGGATGTTCAAAACCAGGCAAATACGATTAGCTCGATTATGTCAAAGAATACAGGGTCCAAACATCGTGTATTCTATGTTCCTGACCAAGTTAGTACCGAAATTTATGAATCCCTGATTAAAGAACCGGAAATCCATGAAGTGTTAAATTTAATTAAATCCGCAAGCATGGTTCTTCACGGTATAGGGGACGCTATCACAATGGCTGAAAGAAGAAAGTCAAAGCCTGAGGTTAAGCAAAAGCTAGAGAATCAAGAGGCAGTAGGGGAAGCATTCGGCTATTATTTTAACGAAATAGGTGAAATTGTCCATAAGGTTTTAACGATTGGACTTCAACTAGAAGACCTAGCACAGATTCCAAATGTGATTGCTGTTGCAGGCGGAGCATCAAAGGCAAAAGCAATAAAAGCATACATGAATAAAGCACCATCCTCGACGATATTAATCACGGATGAAGGTGCAGCAAGAAAGTTATTAAAAGGTTAATCCCTTTTTAAAATAAAAAAACCTTTTTTCAATACAAGGAGGAAATTACAATGACAGTAAAAGTTGGTATTAATGGATTTGGTCGTATCGGCCGTAACGTTTTTCGTGCGGCATTAAATAATTCAGAGATGGAAATCGTAGCAATTAACGATTTAACAGATGCAAATATGCTTGCGCATCTTTTAAAATACGATACAGTCCATGGAACTCTTCAACAAGATGTAACAGTTGACGGTTCATACCTTGTAGTCGGCAACCAAAAGGTAAAAGTACTTGCTGAACGCGATCCAGCTCAATTAGGCTGGGGAGATCTTGGTGTTGATGTAGTTGTTGAATCAACTGGACGTTTCACAAAGCGTGAAGATGCAGCGAAACACCTTGAAGCAGGTGCGAAGAAAGTTATTATTTCTGCTCCAGCTTCTAACGAAGATATTACAATTGTTATGGGTGTTAATGAAGATAAATACGATGCGGCTAACCACCACGTACTATCAAACGCATCTTGTACAACTAACTGTCTAGCTCCTTTTGCGAAGGTTTTAAATGATGAATTCGGAATTAAGCGTGGAATGATGACTACTATCCACTCTTATACAAATGACCAACAAATCCTTGATTTACCACACAAGGACTACCGTCGTGCGCGTGCTGCTGCAGAAAACATGATTCCAACTTCAACAGGTGCAGCGAAAGCAGTTTCTTTAGTTCTTCCAGAACTTAAAGGCAAATTAAATGGTATGGCTGTACGTGTGCCAACTCCTAACGTTTCTATCGTAGATTTAGTTGCTGAATTAGAGAAGAATGTAACAGCTGAAGAAGTAAATGCAGCATTAAAAGCAGCAGCTGAAGGTCCATTAAAAGGAATTTTACACTATAGCGAACTTCCATTAGTTTCTACTGACTATAATGGCAGCCCTGCTTCTTCTTCAATCGATTCATTATCAACTATGGTTCTTGAAGACAATATGGTAAAAGTTTTATCTTGGTATGACAATGAAGTTGGTTACTCAAGCCGTGTTGTTGACCTTATTGGATATATCGCTCAAAAAGGTCTATAATCTTTAATTGGCTGAGATTGGAATATATTTCATCAAAAAGCTATAATGATTTAGGTATTCAAAGGGGAGCGGGGAACATTCCCCCTTCCCTTTTTTTGTTGGATATGCTGTCAATACATAAGGAGGCTTTTCGCATGAACAAGAAAACATTAAAAGATGTTGATGTAAAAGGGAAACGCGTTTTCTGCCGAGTTGATTTTAACGTTCCTATGCAAGAAGGGAAAATTACCGATGAAACAAGAATTCGCGCCGCACTGCCTACCATCCAATACTTAATGGATCAGGGTGCTAAAGTTATTTTGGCTAGTCATTTTGGACGTCCAAAGGGTAAGGTAGTCGAAGAAATGCGCTTAACTTCAGTAGGTGTAAGACTGTCTGAGCTTCTTGGAAAGAACGTGCAAAAAGCAGATGAAGCCTATGGTGATTCTGTTAAATCTTTAATTGACTCCATGAATGAAGGCGATGTTCTTCTTCTTGAAAACGTTCGTTTCTATCCAGGTGAAGAAAAGAATGATTCTGAGCTGGCGAAATCCTTTGCAGAACTTGCTGATGTCTATGTAAATGATGCATTTGGTGCAGCACACAGAGCCCACGCTTCAACTGAAGGTATTGCACACCATCTACCTGCTGTATCTGGTCTTTTAATGGAAAAAGAACTTGATGTACTAGGGAAAGCTTTGTCAAACCCTGAGCGTCCGTTTACTGCGATTATTGGCGGTGCAAAGGTGAAAGACAAGATTGGCGTTATTGATAACCTATTAGAACAGGTGGATAACCTAATCATTGGCGGTGGACTCGCCTATACATTTGTTAAAGCGCAAGGCCATGAAATTGGTAAATCCCTTCTCGAAGCTGACAAAATCGATTTAGCGAATTCCTTTATTGAAAAAGCAAAGGAAAAAGGCGTTAATTTCTATATGCCTGTTGATGCAATTGTAGCAGATGATTTCTCAGCTGATGCAAATACGAAGGTAGTAGCGATTAATGAGATTCCTGCGGATTGGGAAGCTCTTGATATCGGACCAAAAACAGCTGAAATTTACCGTGACGTGATTCAAAAGTCAAAACTAGTGATTTGGAATGGACCTATGGGTGTGTTTGAAATCGATAAGTTTGCTGGTGGAACGAAAGCAGTTGCACAAGCACTTGCTGAGGCAGAAGGTACATATTCAGTAATTGGCGGCGGAGACTCTGCAGCAGCAGTAGAAAAATTCGATTTAGCAGAAAAAATGAGCCATATTTCAACAGGCGGCGGCGCTTCACTTGAATTCATGGAAGGCAAAGAGCTTCCAGGCGTTGTAGCTTTGAATGATAAATAATATTTTTAACTTGTAGTAAGAAAGGAAGTGCCCCAATGCGTAAACCGATTATTGCAGGTAACTGGAAAATGAATAAAACACTAGCTGAGGCAAAAAGCTTTACGGAAGAAGTAAAAGGCCTTGTCCCTCAAGCAGACAAAATCGATTCTGTCATTTGTGCTCCGGCATTATTTTTACAAAATCTTGTTGAAATTACAGATGGCACAGAAGTGAAAATTGGTGCTCAAAATATGCATTTTGAAGAAAGCGGAGCGTTTACCGGCGAAATCAGCCCGAAGCCTCTTTCTGAAATTGGTGTTCAATATGTGATTATTGGGCATTCTGAGCGCAGAGAAATGTTCAATGAAAGTGATGAGTCTGTAAACTTAAAGACACTTGCAGCCTTTAAATATAACCTAACACCAATTGTTTGCTGTGGTGAGACACTAGAACAGCGTGAAAATGGCGAAACTATGGATTTTGTAGGGTCTCAAATTCAAAAAGCGCTGGCTGGTTTAACGGATGACCAAGTGAAACAAACCGTTATTGCCTATGAACCTATTTGGGCAATTGGAACTGGTAAATCATCTACTTCACAAGATGCGAATGATGTATGTGCACATATTCGTCAGGTAGTTGCCCAACAGTTCAGTGAAGATGTTGCTAATGCCGTTAGAATTCAATATGGCGGTAGTGTGAAACCGGAAAATATTAAAGAATATATGGCACAGCCAGATATCGATGGTGCACTTGTAGGCGGAGCAAGCCTTGAAGCTCGCTCATTCTTGCAGCTATTGGAGGCAGGAAGCTATGAGTAAGTCTCCCGTTGCCCTCATCATTCTAGATGGATTTGGATGCAGGGATGAACAAAAAGGGAATGCAGTTTTTCATGCAAAAAAACCAAATTTTGATCGGTATTGGAGTCATTTCCCCCACTCACATTTAACTGCTTCTGGTGAGGCCGTTGGGCTACCAGAGGGACAAATGGGTAACTCAGAAGTGGGTCATTTAAATATCGGAGCGGGTCGAATTGTATACCAAAGCTTAACTCGAGTCAATATTGCCATTCGTGAAGGTGAATTTGAAAAAAATGAAACCATCTGCAGTGCGATGGAGCATGTTAAGAAAAATGGAACAAACCTCCACTTATTCGGTTTATTATCGGATGGCGGTGTACACAGCCATATTAACCATATGTTTGCATTATTGAAGATGGCGAAAGAGGAAGGCGTAGAAAAGGTTTATATTCATGGCTTCCTTGATGGACGTGATGTTGGTCAGAAAACAGCGGCAACATATATTCAGCAGACATTGGATAAAATGAACGAGTATGGCGTTGGTGAGTTTGCTACTATTTCTGGACGCTATTATTCAATGGATCGTGACAAGCGCTGGGAGCGTGTCGAAAAGTCATACTGCTCCATGGTTTATGGCGACGGGCCTGCGTACACAAATCCGTTAGATGTTGTAGAGGATTCCTACCAGCATGGAATTTTTGATGAATTCGTCATTCCATCCGTAATCACTAAGGAAGACGGGAAGCCGGTTGCGACCATTCAGGACAATGATGCAGTCATTTTCTATAATTTCCGTCCTGATCGTGCCATTCAAATTTCTAACGTATTTACAAACGAAGATTTCCGTGCTTTTGACCGTGGTGATAAGCATCCAAGAGATTTATTCTTCGTATGTTTAACCCATTTCAGTGAATCGGTAAATGGATATGTTGCGTTTAAACCTTCTAACTTGGATAACACATTAGGAGAGGTATTAGCGCAAAATGGATTAAAGCAGCTAAGAATTGCCGAAACGGAAAAATATCCACATGTTACTTTCTTTATGAGCGGCGGCCGTGAAGATAAGTTCCCAGGTGAAGAACGAATTTTAATCAACTCACCGAAGGTTGCAACCTATGATCTCCAGCCAGAAATGAGCGCCTATGAAGTGACAGATGCACTTCTTGCGGAAATTCAAGATGATAAGTTTGATGCGATTCTTTTGAATTTTGCAAACCCAGATATGGTTGGACATTCTGGAATGCTTGAACCAACTGTTAAGGCAATTGAAACGGTGGATGAATGCTTAGGGAAAATTGTTGACTTAATTCTTGAACAAGGTGGTACAGCTATCATTACAGCTGACCATGGTAATGCAGATGAAGTAATCACGCCTGAAGGTAATCCGATGACCGCTCATACAACCAATCCTGTTCCTGTAATTGTTACAAAGAATGGTGTAGAGCTACGGGACGGCGGTATCTTAGGAGATTTAGCTCCAACGATTCTGGACCTTCTTGGAGTACAGCAGCCTGCTGAAATGACAGGAAAAACTTTAATTAAATCATAATTTTTATATTAAAAGGAGAGAAATTAAATGCCATTTATTGTAGACGTATATGCACGTGAAGTTTTAGATTCCCGCGGTAACCCAACAGTTGAAGTTGAAGTTTTTACTGAATCAGGTGCTTTTGGCCGTGCTTTAGTTCCAAGTGGTGCATCTACTGGTGAATACGAAGCAGTAGAACTTCGCGATGGAGATAAAGAGCGTTACCTTGGTAAAGGTGTATTAAAAGCAGTTGACAACGTAAATGAAATTATTGCTCCACACCTTGTTGGCGAGGAATTTAGTGTTCTAGACCAAGTTTCTGTTGACCAAGCATTAATCGAGCTTGATGGAACTGAAAATAAAGGTAAATTAGGTGCGAATGCAATCCTTGGCGTTTCTATGGCAGTAGCGCATGCTGCAGCTAACTACTTAGATATTCCTTTATATCAATACCTAGGCGGATTCAATGCGAAACAGCTTCCTGTTCCTATGATGAACATCGTAAACGGTGGAGAGCATGCGGATAACAACGTTGATATTCAAGAATTCATGGTAATGCCTGTAGGAGCTCCAAACTTCAGAGAAGCCCTCCGTATGGGTGCTGAAATTTTCCACAGCTTAAAATCAGTTCTTAAAGAAAAAGGACTTAACACAGCTGTTGGGGATGAAGGTGGATTTGCTCCAAACCTTGGATCTAACGAAGAAGCACTTCAAACGATTGTTCTAGCAATTGAAAAAGCTGGCTACAAGCCTGGTGAAGAAATATTCTTAGCAATGGATGCTGCATCTTCAGAGTTTTATAA
Organism: Neobacillus niacini; assembly: GCF_023715415.1. Lineage (GTDB taxonomy): Bacteria > Bacillota > Bacilli > Bacillales > Cytobacillaceae > Neobacillus > Neobacillus niacini_C. Next base: position 170,401 of record NZ_JAMBOB010000004.1, on the reverse strand, counting down.
CAAAGAAGATGGAAAATACCACCTTAAAGGTGAAGGCGTCGTTAAGACTTCTGCAGAAATGGTTGATTGGTACGAGGATATGGCTACTAAATATCCAATCATCTCTATCGAAGACGGTTTAGATGAAAACGATTGGGAAGGCCACAAGCTTCTAACTGAGCGTCTTGGTAAAAAAGTTCAATTAGTTGGTGATGACCTATTCGTTACAAATACTAAGAAGCTTTCTGAAGGTATTGAAAAAGGAATTGGTAACTCAATTCTAATCAAGGTTAACCAAATCGGTACATTAACTGAAACATTTGATGCGATTGAAATGGCGAAGCGTGCTGGTTACACAGCAGTTATTTCTCACCGTTCTGGTGAAACAGAAGATAACACAATTGCTGACATCGCTGTGGCAACAAACGCTGGTCAAATTAAAACAGGTGCTCCTTCACGTACTGACCGTGTAGCGAAGTACAACCAATTGCTTCGCATTGAAGACCAATTAGGTGAAACAGCACAATACAACGGATTAAAATCTTTCTATAACCTAAAAAAATAATCATTTTTTCTAAGGCACTCATTGACGAATGAGTGTCTTTTTATCTGGAGTGACCGAAACATAGTTAGAAAAGGGTAATCGGTCAATGCAGGGGTACTGGAGTGACCGAAGCATGAAAAAAAATGGTACACGGTAACTCCAGCCAGGCTTTAGCTTAGAATGACCTACATCTCGCGGAATCTCCTAAAAGCTGACACAACACCAGTATTGTTAAAAGGTCAATAATATGGTACATTAAAAATACTGTGAAATGTACGAACTAACAGGAGGTGGCTTACATGCATGCATTGGTTGTTACATTATTAGTAATCGTTAGTATTGGACTTATTCTAGTTGTTTTATTGCAATCAGGTAAAAGTGCTGGACTATCTGGCGCCATTTCAGGTGGAGCTGAAACATTATTTGGTAAGCAAAAGGCACGAGGACTTGATTTAATTCTACATCGTATTACCATCGTTTTAGCCGTTCTTTTCATTATCCTTGCGGTATTGGTTGCATACTTCGAAGTTTAATAAAGAGTGCTCAAAAACCTGGCTATAATGTCAGGTTTTTTTTATGCGCAAAATCAGAGGCTTATTTCTGGAATGTTACCCAATTCTTTGCTTAAACTAAGATAATGGACTTTATCGAACTGAAGGAGTTTTAACTATGAAAATTGCTGTACCGAAGCCCTTTACCTTTATAGGTGGAAAACGAGCCGTTCTTTTACTTCACGGATTTACAGGAAATTCGGCTGATGTCCGGATGTTGGGACGCTTTTTAGAAAAAAGGGGATATACCTGTCATGCACCGCACTATAAAGGACACGGTGTCCCACCAGAGGAGTTAGTGCACACTGGCCCTGAAGATTGGTGGCAGGACGTTATAAATGGCTATAATTTTTTAAAAAATCAGGGATATGAAGAAATTGCAGTTGGTGGACTTTCGCTTGGCGGCGTATTTTCCTTGAAATTGGGTTACACTGTACCTATAAAAGGTGTATTTCCAATGTGTGCACCCATGTATATAAAAAGTGAAGAAGTGATGTATCACGGAATTCTTGAGTATGCACGCGAGTATAAGGAACGAGAAGGAAAAAGCGAAGAACAAATTGAAATAGAAATGAATGAGTTTTCGAAAACACCGATGAATACCTTAAAAGCTCTGCAAGAATTAATTGCTGATGTCCGCAATCATGTCGATATGATTTATGCGCCAACCTTCGTTGTTCAAGCACGTCATGACAAAATGATAAACACAGATAGTGCAAACATTATCTACAATGAAGTGGAGTCCGTCATGAAAGAAATCAAATGGTATGAGGAATCAGGACATGTGATTACGTTAGATAAAGAACGCGATCAGCTTCATGAAGATGTTTACGCCTTTTTAGAAAAATTAGATTGGAAGAATTAATCCTTTGAGGAGGGATTTTATTGGAAGATAATATTCAACTGCACGTTGACAAGCTATTACAATATATGAAGGATGAGGCTTACAAGCCTTTGACTGTTCAAGAACTAGAAGAGGCCTTTGGTATTTCTGATTCTAGCGACTTTAAGGAATTTGTCAAAGCACTTGTGCAAATGGAAGAAAAGGGACTAGTTGTCCGTACTCGCAGCAACCGTTATGGCTTGCCGCAAAAAATGAACTTAATTCGCGGGAAACTAACAGGTCACGCAAAAGGATTTGCCTTTGTGATTCCTGATGAGCCAGGAATGGATGATATTTTCATTCCGCCAAATGAAACGAATACAGCGATGCACGGAGATACGGTACTTGCCCGTATATCATCAGAAAGCTCGGGACAGCGCCGAGAAGGCAGCGTCATCCGCATTCTAGAGCGTGGAGTACAACAAATTGTTGGTACCTATGTAGAAAGTAAAAGCTTTGGTTTTGTTATTCCTGATGATAAAAAGTTTGCTAGTGATATTTTCATCCCCAAATCAGCATCTAAGGGTGCGGTCGAAGGTCATAAAGTTGTCGTTAAATTAATCACCTATCCAGAAGGCCGGAAAAGTGCTGAAGGTGAAGTCATTACGGTCCTTGGCCATAAAAATGACCCAGGTGTAGATATTCTCTCTGTTATTCATAAACATGGTCTGCCGATGGCATTCCCTGATGAAGTCTTAAAGCAGGCAAATGAGACTCCTGATACAATTGATGAAAGTGAACTGGCGAACCGCCGCGATCTACGGTATGAAATCATTGTTACAATAGATGGAGCTGACGCCAAGGATCTTGATGATGCGGTTACGGTGACGAAGCTTGAAAATGGCAATTATAAGCTTGGCGTACATATTGCGGATGTTAGCTATTATGTGAAAGAAGGAACGCCTATTGACCTTGAGGCCGAAGAACGGGCAACGAGTGTATACTTAGTAGACAGGGTTATTCCGATGATTCCACATCGTTTATCAAATGGTATTTGTTCGCTCAATCCAAAAGTAGATCGTTTAGTACTGTCATGTAATATGGAAATCAACGATGAAGGTCAAGTTGTAAATCATGAAATTTTTCAAAGCGTGATTAAAACGACGGAAAGAATGACCTATTTTGATGTAAATAAAATTTTAGTGGATAAAGATGAAGAAACACGGAGTCGATACGAGTCTCTTGTTCCGATGTTTGAGCAAATGGAAGAGCTTGCACAAATCTTGCGTGAAAAGAGAATGAAGCGCGGGGCTATCGACTTTGATTTTAAAGAATCAAAGGTATTGGTAGATGAAGAAAGTAAACCGTTGGATGTAGTGCTTCGGGAACGTTCAGTAGCAGAAAGATTAATCGAAGAGTTTATGCTAGCTGCAAACGAAACCGTTGCCGAGCATTTCCACTGGATGGAAGTACCGTTTATTTACCGTATTCACGAAGATCCAAAAGAAGATAAACTAAGAAGGTTTTTTGAGTTTATTACTAATTTTGGATACATTGTCAAAGGAACTGCCAATGATGTTCATCCTAGGGCCCTTCAAGAAATTATTGAAGAAGTTCAAGGAAAGCCGGAAGAGATGGTTATTTCGACTGTTATGCTTCGTTCTATGCAACAGGCGAAATATGACCCAGAAAGCCTAGGGCACTTTGGATTATCAACAGAGTTTTATACTCATTTCACCTCACCAATTCGTCGATATCCTGATACCATCGTTCATCGCTTAATCCGGACGTATCTTATTGAAGGAAAGCTTGATGAGACAACACGGGAAAAATGGAATGCCAGATTGCCTGAGATTGCTCAGCATTCATCTAAGATGGAGCGCCGTGCAGTTGATGCAGAACGTGAAACGGATGAACTTAAGAAAGCTGAATACATGGAAGACAAGATTGGTGAAGAGTATGACGGTATTATTAGCTCAGTGACCAATTTTGGAATGTTTGTTGAGCTTCCAAATACCATTGAAGGTCTCGTTCATGTCAGCTACCTGACCGATGATTACTATCGTTTTGATGAGCGCCATTTTGCGATGATCGGCGAGCGGACAGGGAATGTATTCCGAATTGGTGATGAGATTACCGTTAGAGTAGTAAAGGTTAATAAAGACGAACGTTCGATTGATTTTGAAGTCGTCGGCATGAAAGGAACTCGCCGCGAGCGTCCAGAAAACACGAGAGTATTTAAAACAGGCAGTGACACGAAAAAGCCGCGCCGCAATAAAACAGAAGGTCGCGGTGGTCAAAAGTCTGAAGGTTCTACTCAAGGCTCAGGTACGAGGAAGAAAAAGAAGTTTTACGACAATGTACCGAAGAATAAAAGCACTAAGCGGAAAAATAAGAAAAGATAATTTTGAAGAGGGTCTCTAGCGGGGCTCTCTTTCAATTGTTATGAATACGGTTTTCTGCTAAAATTAACCCATAATGAGGTGAGAGACATGCCAAAAGGTATAGGGAAAGTGGTTGCGCAAAACAAAAAAGCATACCATGATTACTTTATAGAAGAAACATACGAGGCTGGAATTGTTCTTCAAGGAACAGAAATCAAGTCCATTCGTGCTGGGAAAGTGAACTTAAAAGATTCTTATGCGAGAATTCATAACGGTGAAATGCATTTATTAAACATGCACGTAAGCCCTTATGAACAAGGGAACCGTTTTAATCATGATCCTTTGAGACAAAGAAAGCTTTTGCTCCATAAGCGGGAAATTAACAAGCTTTTTGGAGAAACGAGAGAAGCAGGTTATGCACTAATACCATTAAAGATTTATTTGAAAAATGGATTTGCAAAAGTTTTATTAGGATTAGCAAAAGGTAAAAAGAATTATGACAAACGTGAAGTACTTAAGCAAAAAGAGGCTAAGCGCGATATCGAACGAGCATTCCGTGATCGACAAAAGATGTAATTACAAATATTTACAATTGAAAAATGCGCACAGTGTGTTATAATAAGTTTGTCGCTAAGAAGCGATGAGAAACTTTTGCTCAAACTATTGTTGAGCATCCTACGCTTGCTAAAATCTTTAACTAGATTTGAGCACATTTTATAATGGGGGCGCTAAGGATTCGACAGGGGTAGTTCGAGCTTAGGTTGCGAGTCGAGGGGATCGGCCTCGTTAAAACGTCAACGCCTATAACTGGCAAAACTAACAACAACCTAGCTTTCGCAGCTTAATAACTGCATAGCTGTTCGCCCCTCCATCGCCTATGTGGTAGGGTAGCGGACTCACTCTAAGTAGGCTACGCCGGAGTCCACCGTCTGAGGGCGAAGGAAGAGAACAACCAGACTAGCTGACCGGCCGCCTGTCGGCAGGCAAAAGGATCAGCGAAGCGCCAATATGTCGACTACACTCGTAGAAGCTTAAGTGCCGTTATCTTTGGACGCGGGTTCGATTCCCGCCGTCTCCACCATACATAAGGTGGATAACAAGATCAGCTGATGCTGGTCTTTTTTATTTGTGAAAAAAGCTATCCCTTCATCAAGAAAGGATAGCTTTTTCAATTTAATGCGGCATATTGTTATTCATGTTCATATTGTTATTAGGCATTTGTGCTTGGCCCATATTTTGTCCCATAGGTTGACCCTGTGCAGGTGCAAATGAATTTCTATAAGTATTCATATCCTGCTCAGCAAGCTGCGGTACCTGGTAGTAATGATGTTTATTTTGATAAACGGATAGTTCGTAACCCATCTCAATGCAATTTGGAATGGAATCTGCCAGCACACGGCGGACAACTGGATTCGTTGTTTCAAGTGCTGCCATCGTTTTCATCGAAGCACTAGATTTGCAGGAAGCCAGCATACAGCTTGAAATATACTCATCATTGATTTCTGATACCGATTGCCAAGGTTTCTTTGGCTGAGCCGGCTTCATCCCATAAATGAAGTCATTCCCTTGGTTCATCATATATCTTGAAGTAGGGTGGGAAGGATTTTGTCCGGTTTTAAAACATTCTGCAGTGATGTTGTATTCGTCCTGAATAAATTTATATTGGCGATCAAGAATATCCAGTAATTCTGGATCCTTAACGTGTTGGCGTAATAACATGTAAGAATTCATTGTGCCAATAGCTGCACCTAAAACTGTACTTAAGTCAATTACCTCATGTCCTCCATGATTCAGTTGCGGAGGGACATTACCCGTATGCATATTCTGGTGCATTTGCCCTTGTTGCCCTTGCTGGTTTTGCATCATATTCTTCTCCTCCTAAAAGATTAATTTTAACCATAGTTATTATGTATCAATTGGCCGGAGTTATTCACTTTAACAATTTGTTCAAAAGATTGTAACGTAAAGGTTTTAGAAAAAGAATTCAACGTCAATAATGACAGGTAGTGAGTATTAGGAGGTGCGGCGGCAGTGCAAGAGGAATTAAAGATTTTCTTTCATATATTTACAACCACCAAAGATGCAATTGAAAAATTTATGGATATGCTCGACCCAGTCATTCAAAATGCTACCGATGAACATGAGAGACTTTATTACCACCATATTTATGAAGAGGAAGAACAGCGGCTTTCTCGTTTAGTTGTCCTGATTCCGCTTATTAGTAAATTTCAACAAGTGAAGGATGAGAAAGAGTTTTCTCCGACCAACAATGAATTTAACCGACTTTTACAGGAACTTAATCTTGAAAAATTCGGATTACATAATTTCGTCGAACACTTAGATTTAGCACTATTTCGCTTTACAGATGAAGAGCGAAGCAGCTTGTTAAAAAGCTTAAGGGAAGTTTCATATAAGGATTATCAGCAGGTAAAACAAATGTTAATGGAAATTAACAGTCGATTTGATACCAATTATGTAGACCCACATGCCCATCACGATGAGGATCATGACCATTTAGACCGAACAGGAGCTCAAGCAGTGGTTAGTCATGCTCCCCAGACTAAACAGAGAAGGGGCTTTACGGTGGGAAGCCTAATCTAAGGAAATGAGAGGATAAACCATGAACAAAATACAATTATACCCGGATTCACCATTATCAAATCAAGAATTTACTCAATTGGATCAGACTGTTGTTGATGCAGCAAGAAGGCAATTGGTCGGGCGTCGCTTTATAGAACTATACGGTCCACTCGGAAGGGGCGTTCAAAGTATCTTTAATGATATTTTTGCAGAAAATTTAGAAGCAAAAATGGATTTTCAAGGGTCCTTCGATACGGATATTGAGACTAGTAAAAGGGTAAACTACACAATTCCTTTGCTATATAAAGACTTCGTATTATATTGGCGTGATATAGATCAGGCAAAAGTATTAGATATCCCTATTGATTTTTCAGCCGCAGCCAATGCAGCCCGTGATGTGGCGATTCTTGAAGACCAAATGATCTTCCATGGTACCAGGGAATTTGATATTCCTGGTTTAATGACTGTCCCTGGCCGTTTAACACACTTAATTGGCGAATGGTTTGAATCTGGGAATGCTTTTCAGGATATTGTCGATGCAAGAAATAAGCTGCTTGAGATGAATCACAATGGACCGTTTGCGCTTGTATTATCACCACAATTATATTCACTTATCCATCGTGTCCACCGTGATACAAATGTATTAGAAATTGAACATATTCGTGAATTGGTTACCGATGGGGTGTTCCAATCTCCTGTATTAAAAGGAAAATCTGGAGTGCTGGTTAATACAGGGAAAAATAATTTAGACCTTGCTATATCTGAGGATTTTGATACAGCTTACTTAGGTGTAGAAGGGATGAATCATCCTTTCCGTGTGTATGAAACAATCGTTTTACGGATTAAACGCCCTTCAGCCATTTGTACATTGGAGTCAATGGGTGACTAATGAATAATCGCATATTTACAGTCGGTTCACTCATACCAGGCAGGCTGATGGTAAAACCTCAAACACTAATACAGACTGAAAGGAAAGAAGTCAAGATAGAAGAAATCATTGTCGAGCAAAACGGCAGCAAAATCGAAATTCTCCCTGTAAAAGGAATGCTCTTGGACGCAGCTTTGAATCAAGGGAAGCAAATCAATTATAAATGCCGCAAAGGAACTTGCGGACAGTGTACAGTAAAAGTAATTAAAGCACCTGGACTATCTGCTCCTAATGAGCTGGAACAGAAAAAGCTGAAGAATGAACTAACAAACGGATACAGATTGGCATGCCAGGCAGAAATTATTTAAGAGTATTAAATAACACCCAACAAAAAAACGAGGTCCCTTTTAACAGGACCTCGTTTTACTATGCGAATTTAATAACTTTTTCTTCAACTGGGAATGGAAGTGAGAAATTGTGCTTTTTTAATTCATTCAAACTAATATCCTGAACAAGTCTTAATGCTTCTTTTTTAAAAGTTTTTGTAACAAAACCAGCATTTACTTCACATAATTTTTGTAAATATTGTAATGTATCACGAACCAGCATTTGTTTAATATAGGCGTTATTTAGCTGGCAAATTAATTTATGTTCTAATCCTTTAATAACCGCAATTTGGTCCACATGGGCAATGATGTTTTGTCCCTCTTCATCGATAAAACCAACAGAAACATACTGTCCTTTTGAGAAATCAACATTAGTAAACACAGGGTTTAAATAGGTTTCACCGGAAGATAGACGGATAGAGTCTGCTTCTGCTGCACCACCGATTTTACGTTGATTGGCAATAACCGTGTGAATATCCTTTAACCCAAATAACATGTTAAACATATTGTTAATCCCCCATTTCCGAAGTTGTTTATATGGATGATTCTATAGATAATGAGAATCATTGTCAATGGAGGTTAATGTCTAATTTTGACGTTTATATGAAATTCCCACTGGGAAATCAATCCAATCCTTTATACTTAAACAGTTAACGTTATAACCCAGGTATGCGCTAAAGAAAGGAGTGCGAGAAATGTTAAACTAACCATAATCGAAAGAGCACACTTCAAACCTGCTTTACGAATAAACGGAAAAAGAAAGGAGGCTAGTAAGCTGAACCATCCGATAACGGAAACGATAATAAAGCTGTCCAGGACGATATGTGCTGGTTGTCCTAAATAAAAGAGTCCTCCCAATAATGTACTTACCAATAGTGGAATGAATAAATCCTTACTCTTGCTTAATACTGCAACGCTCTCAGGTTTAAGGTGACTTTTCGAGAGGAGAGGATATATAAAATAAGGCAATACGAATCCAAAGGCTATTCCCGTTCCTAATCTCCGAGGATTATTCGAATCAAATAGGTGTGAGTAGGAACCTAAACCGTCAATGATCAAAGGAACTATGAACAACAGAAGTAAAAAGCTTACTTTTATAGTAGGAATCGTAATACACTGTTTTCGTTTTGAAAAATGTAAATAAATGAGTGTAGAAAAAATACCTATATAAATACCAGTATCTCTTGCACAAACTGCCAATGCCTTACCAGACACTTGTAGTGATCGCTCTCCTAATTGATGACATATCGCCCCGCCAAAAAAGTGCAGAATTTCATGCAGCAACTTCTATCACTCCCGTATTCGAAAAAAACCCAATTCATTCGAAAGAATTGGGTTTTTGTTAGGATGTTAATACGTCATAAAGGCCGGAATTATGGACAATGCAGAAGCAGCGAACCAGCAAATACAACTAAGGACAATTGCAACAATACCAATGATTAAACAAGTTTTTCCAATGGCTTTTTTGTCTAAATCCTGATCATTCATCCATACAATCCCTAAAATGATTCCAACTACAGGAATGAAAAAAGACAAGATGTATAAAAGTGCTTTTTGACCTCCTGACAACCTCAATCCCCTCCAATTATAAACAAGATATATCATGCTCTTTGAATATGTATGAGAAGGGGAAGGATAATTTGCCTGTCTAGCTGCTAGAAATTTCTTCTAGGTCTTTAGAATGAATCTTTTTTATAAAAAGATTCAGACTTAAAAGTAACAATCAGATACTTATTTGTTATAATAAAGTTAATACATAGTTATTAGGACATAAAAAATGGGGTTTGGTAAATTAATATGATAAATAATCTACTTAAAAGCAGCGGTTTTAAAAGAATTTCTATTTTTGTCTTACTTGCACTGGTTCTTTATGGACTAAAAGATATGATCAATTTAATCTTATTTACGTTTATCTTCACATTTCTAATGGACCGATTGGTTATTTTCTTATCTAGAAAAATTCCACTAAATCGGAAAATCCTTGTAGTTGCTTCCTATTCTACGATTGTAGGGTTGCTCTCCTATGGTCTTGTTAAATACCTGCCAATGATAGTTGGTGAAATAACGGCATTAATTAAGCAAATCACCGCATTCTATACAAAAAAACATGACAATATTGTCTTAAATTATCTAGTTAGCCGTCTTGAGGAAATACAAATATCAAGTTATTTGGAGAGAGGTTTTACCTTTGTCATTTCCTATTTTTCGGATATTAGTACATTTAGTCTACAATTATTAATTGCTCTTTTAATGAGCCTGTTTTTCTTGCTAGAAAAACCTCGTTTAATAGAATTTACAAAAAAATTCAAAACGAGTAAGATTGCATCTATTTACGCAGAAATAGAATTTTTCTCTGGGAAATTTGTTGGTACCTTCGGAAAAGTAATTGAAGCACAATTAATCATTGCAGTTGTTAACTGTGTACTTACAACAATCGCCCTTTGGATATTTGGATTTCCACAGTTAGGTGGACTTTCCATTATGATTTTCTTCTTAGGATTAATTCCTGTTGCTGGGGTAATTATTTCTCTGATACCACTTGTCATCATTGGTTATAGCATTGGTGGAATCATGACAGTCTTATATGTCTTTATTGCCATAATGATTATCCATGCCATTGAAGCATATATATTAAATCCGAATTTAATGTCTTCCAAAACAAATTTACCTGTTTTCTATACCTTCCTTGTATTAATTTTTTCTGAACACTTTTTTGGAGTTTGGGGCTTAATAATAGGTATTCCAGTCTTTGTTTTCATCTTGGATGTATTAGAAGTAACAGATAATAAGAAAGTATAGAAGGTGATCACTATGAGTGAATGTAAACTGGACCACACAAAAGAAGATGTAAGAAATAAGTATGAATCACAAGCAGGATTTCTACCAGAAGAAATGAAGACTTTATTTAATCAATTTTTTTCCGAGGAGCATACCCAGGACCTATTGAATGAAGTGTTTCATCTGTTGAAAAAATATGATTTAGCTTCTGATGAAGAAAGAAATACAAGAAATAACCGACTGCTTTTAGTATTGAAGAACTTATAAAGTAGTGAAAACCCCCATGGATGATGGGGGTTTTCTATTTAGCAAATGGCCGTTTTCTTCTTTATACCGATTTTATCTCTCTCGGCAATTTTATTGATATATTGTGTTGCTACTGGTACTTTACATGCGGTGTTACCGACATTTACATGGACTTTCCCAATCTTGTCTGCAACTAAGATTGCTTCTTCATGCAATTCCTTCACATATGCTCCTACACCAATAACAAAGTTATTCATTGCATAACGAACACGGTTCCGCTCCTGGTGAATAGTTGATTCTATTTGCTTTAGCCTGCTTCGAATTTCATCAATGTCCAACTTTTCATCAGGATTTATCGAAAGATAGTTTGAATATGTATTCCAGCCGCATACTGCTGTCATTTCTTCAGGTGAATCCATCCATTCTCGTGCAAGTTCAAGGGCATATTCACTTTCTGCTGCAACCCCTGCAACCGTATATTCGGCAAGCATATACCAATATGCTTTTTTAACCCAATTCTGTAGCGTTTCCTTTTTGATCAATTTCGGATCTACAGAAAGTCCAGCTAAGTACATGGCATCATGATTCCCTGTATTATAAAGTGCCAGTGCAAGTTCATAGTCCTTTTTCACATACTTTACGAGCTTCTTTAAATCGCCTATTTTAACTCCAAAGAAAGGCTCCTGTACCCCATGGTTCATATAGATATTTTTCGTTTGCTCTGACCCCAGTTCCTCAAGCTTACTCATCACTTCTTCTACCTTCATTCCCATCCTCCTCAACAATCAGTATATCCCTTTGTATTACTTATTCTACCAGCAATTTTATCAATTGGGAAAAATTCACTAAATAGGAAGGGAGCTATTTTCATGAAAGTATCTTTTTTTGAAAATAGTAAAGATATCTAAATGCGTGAGAAAGTAGGGGTATAATGGGAGAATTATTTAGATTATTACGAAAAGGTAATAAATCAGCATTGATTGCAGCAATCGTTAATACAGTCATTTCCATCGCTAAAGGTGTTGCCTATATGTATACGGGTAATGTTGCGATGTTTGCGGAAACGATGCATAGTCTAGGAGATGCGGCTAACCAGTTTTTTGTTTTTATTGGTTCTGCCCTAAGTAAGAAGTCACCAACCGACCGATTTCCAAATGGCTTTGGCCGATTGGTTAACTTAGTCTTATTAGGAGCAGTATTAATCGTTGGAATTATGGCGTTTGAGACCATCCAAGAAGGTTATCACCATATCTTACATCCGGCACAATCAGAGGGATTCTTAATAAATATAGGAGTTCTGGCATTTGCCCTGATACTTGAAATGTACGTTCTTTATAAGGCAATGAAGGAAGTGATGCATGAGGTCGGAGAAGAAGTAAACGGTCTTAGTGTCATAGTAAGAAGTTTCACCCATTTAGGTAGAGCTAAGCCGGCAACAAAGCTTGTTTTCATGGAAGATTTAGTGGCAACGGGAGGCGGCCTGCTGGCGATCATTGCAGTCATAATTTCCCATTTCACTGGAATTCTTTGGGTTGAGGGGGTTGCTTCGATCCTTATTGGCGTAATGATGTTCTTTGTTGTCGGCCGAGTCTTTTTGGATAATGCAGCGGGTGTTCTCGGCAGGGCGGATGAGGAAATGGAAGAGAAGATTGGTCAATTAGTGATGTCTGATCCTGATGTTAAAGATATCCAAGACCTTGCGGTTATAAAAGAAGGAGAAGATTTACATGTGGAATTGGAAATTGAAATAGATCCTAGTCTTACGATAGCAGCAGCAGATGATATTAAAGACCGGTTACAGGAGAAAATCATGGCAGAAAAAGGCGTCGTTGATGTAACGATTGAGTTTGATGAAGAAGATGGAGTGAGGACGTGGAACGGTAGTCCTGCGGTCAAAAAATAAGATAGGCTAGCTAAAAAAGCAGCCTATCTTCATTCCCAAGGTTTTTCGGTTGTAAAATAACTTGCGAGTTCTTTACTGTTTTTGCGGTGCTCTTTCCGTTTTTCGGCTCTAGCTTTTCCTGTTTCAAACAGTTTTTTTTCTTCTTCCGTTTCGGGAAAAATCTCAGGAACCTTACTTGGTTTTCCATCTTCATCCAAAGCAACAAAGGTTAAAAAAGCAGTAGCAGCAATTTTTCGATTACCTGTCATTAAATTCTCTGCAATTACTTTGACGAAAACCTCCATTGAACTGGTCCCAGTCCAGGTAACGAAAGATTCAATACAAACAGAGTCTTGTTGCGTAATCGGACTTAAAAAATCTACAGAGTCTGTTGAGGCGGTAACAACTTCTTTTCTTGCATGTCGGACAGCCGAAATGGAGGCAATCATGTCCATGTCACTCATTAACCTGCCACCAAATAAGGTATTATGATTGTTTACATCATTCGGAAAAATTCTGCCTGTCCTAACCACTCTTGATTCATTACAAGTTTTTGGGTTCATTTTATTCCTCCATAATCTGTGATAGCTTATTTTGAGCTGAAAACCAATTCTATAATCATATCATTTGTTGAGGCAGGGAGTAAGATTTTAAGAAAAAATTAAATAATTATGGTAAATTACTTATTAGCATATAAAAAGATTGGAGGTTTAACTAGAAACCATGCAAAAAGAAATTATCCAGACTTTGAATGTAAAACCTGATATTAATCCTAAGGAAGAAATAAGAAATCGAATCGACTTCTTAAAAAGCTATTTGTTAAAAACAAAGGCGAAGGGGTACGTTCTAGGAATTAGTGGAGGACAGGATTCAACACTTGCAGGACGGCTTGTACAATTAGCGGTTGAAGAACTTCGCCAAGAAGGAAACGATGCTATATTTATCGCTGTTCGTTTGCCATATGGGGTCCAGCGGGATGAGGACGACGCAGTCAAGGCAATGAAGTTTATCCGGGCAGACCGGGAGTACACGTATAATATCCAAGATGCGGTTGATGCTGTTCAATCCCAGTATAATGCTGCTAATCCAGCCGATTCATTAAGTGATTATCATAAAGGCAATGTGAAGGCAAGAATGAGAATGATTGCTCAATATGCTTTTGGAGGAATGGAGAACTTGCTCGTTATTGGCACCGACCACGCTGCCGAAGCGGTTACAGGTTTCTTTACAAAACACGGTGACGGAGGAGCGGATGTGCTGCCTTTAAGCGGATTAACGAAACGTCAGGGCAAGGCATTGCTTAAGGAGCTAGGGGCAGAAGAAAGCCTCTATCTGAAAGTGCCAACAGCGGATTTGCTTGATCAGAAGCCTGGTCAAGCGGATGAAACAGAACTAGGGATTACTTATGATGACATCGATGATTACCTAGAAGGAAAACCGGTTACACAAGAAATCGCAGAAAAAATTGAAAAACGCTATCTTGTAACAGAACATAAGCGACACCTTCCTGCGTCCATGTTTGACCAATGGTGGAAATAAAAAAAGGGGATTTTCCCCTTTTTTTTTATTAAAAGATTCATAAAATTGATATAATTTGACCGATTATATTTACACTCCTCTTTTATAATTAGATTTAAACAAATCATGATAAAAGGGATGTGGAAAATATGAATAGAAAGATGACGGAAACTAAATTCCTCCTCTATACAGTAAGTGCCATTTTTCTACTGATGATGGTTCGTATTTTCTTATCACAAATTTATACCGTTTATGACACCAAAAACTATGTAGGTATACACTCCGTATTAGAGATAACCTGTATTGCTATTTCTATAACTATCTTTCTGTATGGACTGAAAATGTTCAGTGCCACGAAATCACTTCGTTTGCTGCTTTTATCTTTCACCTTTTTAACAATCGGAATAATTGATTTACTCCATACCCTCTCATACAATGGAATGCCTTTTTTTATCACAGCCAGTTCTGTCCAAAAAGCAACCTGGTTTTGGATTACGGCCAGGGTCATCCAATCGATATTGATGTTAACGTTAATTCTCCTTCCTGATAGGAAAATAAAGAAAGATTATCGATTTTTATCCGTCACCTTAGGGTTATTACTTGCAAGCACCTTCGGATACATAATAATTGCCTATGAGAACGTTCTCCCCTTGCTAGTAATAGAAGGTAAGGGTACTACCTTATTAAAAAATGGTCTGGAATACGGTGTAAGTTTTATATTATTTATCTCACTGATGGTTGCCTTATATCAATATTACCTAGACAAAAAGGAAGACAAATTATTTTTCGGGTTAGCTTTTGTCTTTTTGCTTCTTACCGAACTCATTTTTACAATCTACCAAAGTGTGTTTGATCTGGATAACTTTTTAGGTCATATTTATAAAGTCTTTGGTTTTTACTTTATCCTAAAAGGATTTTATTTCTCTGAGTATGATAAAGAGGAAAAATCCAATTCTATGAGTGACCAACCAGGGTTATTTTTTTGTTTGAGGAAAATTGGAGCACGGTTTGTTTGTATGAATATTGATGGTGAACTGCTCAAGGAATTTGCCTATTCACAAAAAGAATTGGCAGGAGTACCGATTTCGAAAATTCTGCCAGCACTGGATGCATACATTAGTGACTATTGTCATTTATCAAAGAAACTTCAAGAAAGTGTTACCTTTGAAATACAATGTCAGGATAAAGTATTATTAATTTCCATAAAACCAACTGTTGACGAAATTGGCCAAGATGTTATACTAGGAACGGCGATGGACATCTCGGGAGTATTTCCCCGAAAGTTCAATTCAAAGCAAATCAGGCAAGAAGAAAATACAAATGTAAAAATAGTAATGTAATCATATTAAAGGATTACCTTGCTATTTTTTTTATTGGTTAAGTATTTCTGTGTGATATATTTTCCATTGACTATGGTGACATAGCCTTTTATAATTATTTTGCTAATATAATAATTATACACTTTTGTAGTTTTTTATAAAAATATGCACCAAATCTCGAGTAGGAGGTTACATCTTGGGGAATTCAAATAAATTAGGTTTTTGGGTCTTAACGGCACTTGTTGTTGGTAACATGGTCGGTTCAGGTATATTCATGCTTCCACGCTCTTTATCAGAAGCCGCCAGCCCTGCTGGAGTAATGTTAGCTTGGCTTTTTACTGGAATAGGTGTACTAATGATTGCACTTGTATTCGGAAACCTTGCAATTCGGAAACCAAATCTGACGGGTGGACCACAAATATATGCAAAAGAACTATTTAAACCAGGATCAGATAGCTCTATCCTATCAGGATTTATGGCTTCTTGGGGTTATTGGATTGGAAACGTAGCTGGAAACGTTGCGATTATTACTACGTTTGCTGGATATTTATCAACCTTCTTTCCTGTCTTAACGAGCCAAGCGGAATGGTTTACAATTGGCGGATATTCCTTGAAAGTGGGTAATGGGTTAACCTTTATTGTCTGTACCATTCTCTTATGGGGTACACATTTTATCATATTACGAGGATTAGAAAGTGCTGGAAAGTTAAATTTTGCTGCCACAGCAGCAAAGGTGACGGGATTCTTACTATTTATCATTGTAGGGCTTTATACCTTTGATAAAACAAACATCTTACCAATGGTTGAAACTAGATTAGGTGATTCAGGACAAACATTTGGTTTAATGTCACAAGTGAACAATGCGGCATTAGTAACGTTATGGGCTTTCTGTGGGTTGGAATCAGCGGTAGTATTTGCGTCACGTGCGAAAAGGAAAATTGATGTAAAGCGAGCTACGATTGTTGGACTTTTTATCGCTTTAGGTATTTATATTGGGATTAGTACACTCGTAATGGGGATGTTAGATCAAAATACTCTTATCAGTTCGGAAAAGCCATTGATTGATGCGATACAAACCGTTTTAGGACCGGTTGGCGGGAAAGTATTAGCGGCAATTGGATTGGTTAGTTTATTTGGTTCCACAATTGGCTGGGTGATGTTAAGTGCTGAAGTGCCTTATCAAGCGGCAAAGCAAGGATTATTTCTTCCAGCTTTCTTAAAAGAAAACAAAAAGGGCCTTCCAATCTTTTCACTAGTATTGACAAATGGTATCGCTCAGATTTTTATTTTCTCAACCGTATCTAAATCGATTTCAGGCGCTTTTGATTTTATCATAATCATTGCAACTTTAGCTTATTTAGTTCCTTATTTTATTGCTTCTGTTTATCAGTTGAAATTGGTTATTAAGGGTGAAACCTACAATAATAATAAGTCAAGAATGATTGATGGGATTATTGCAGCAGTTGCAACCATATATTCGGTTTGGGTTATTGTATCAGGAACCTCCGATTTAAAAACCTTTATATTAGGGATTGTCCTTTTATCTAGTGGAATCTTCTTTTATGGTTCGCTTAAGAAAAAGCGAGCTAGGGAAAAGGAACAAAAAGCGTTATTATCTGCATAAACATTGCACCTGTCAGTTCTTCTTAAAGGGATTCCTTTAAGAAAACTGACAGGTGTTTTACATTTTAATGAGTAAAAAGGGAACGATAATTTTAAGGAGTATCTGTATGGTCTAACTTATATAGGAGGTAACCGACATGAAGAAACTTTTGGTTGTATTTGCACTACTACTCAGCCTTCTTTTGCTTATGTCAGCTTGTGGTAAAGATGATGAGGCGAAGAAGGATAATAAAGAAAACAATAAGACAGCAGAAAAGGCAGATGATAACGATTTACTTGCAAAGGTTAAGGATGAAGGCAAGCTACTAATCGGGACAGAAGGTACATATGCACCATTTACTTTTCATGATGAGAGTGGAAATCTTACCGGATTTGATGTGGAAATCTCGAGAGAAGTTGCAAAGCGCATAGGAGTTGAACCTGAGTTTAAGGAAACACAATGGGATGCCATATTTGCCGGGCTCGATGCCAAGCGGTTCGATATGATTGCGAACCAAGTTGGAATTAGGCCAGATCGACAGGAAAAATACTCTTTCTCCGATCCCTATATAACATCAGCTGCAGTTTTGGTTACACACAAAGATAATGATAAAGTAGAGGCTTTTGAAGACATAAAAGGTTTAAATGCCGCACAATCATTGACAAGTAACTATGGAGAGATGGCTAAAAAGTATGGTGCAAATTTAGTCAGTGTCGAAGGCTTTACACAATCAGTGGAACTTCTTGCTTCCAAACGTGTGGATGTTACGATTAACGATCGGATTTCGTTTTTAGATTATACAAAGCAAAGGCCAGATGCACCGATTAAAATTGCCGCGACAAGTGAAGATGCATCTGTAAGCGGACTTATGTTTAGAAAAGACAGTGATACACTAGTAGATGAGGTTAATAAGGCATTAACTGAAATGATAGAGGACGGCACCTATAAAAAAATCTCTGAGAAATGGTTTGGTGAAGATGTACTTAAGTAGTATTTTTGCTGACCCAGAGAGAACGGCTCGATTAATTGACATAGCTCAAAGTTCCTTTCTGCCCCTTTTGAAAGGGGCTATTTTTTATACAATTCCCTTAACCATTATTACTTTTATTGTTGGCATGGTATTAGCGATAGTAACTGCCTTGGCCAGAATTTCCCATGTGAGGATTTTTCAAATAATCGCAAGAATCTATGTTTCGGCTATCCGCGGGACGCCGTTATTGGTACAACTATTCATCATTTTTTATGGGCTTCCAACTTTAGGAATTATTATTGATTCCTATTTAGCGGCAGTGATTGGATTTTCTTTAAGTGTCGGAGCCTATACATCTGAAATTATTCGTGCAGCAATCCTTTCGACACCAAAGGGACAGTGGGAGGCCGGCTACTCCATTGGAATGAGTTACTCCCAAGTGTTAAGAAGAATTATCCTGCCACAGGCAGCAAGAGTTTCCCTTCCGCCGCTTTCAAACTCTTTTATTAGTCTCGTGAAAGACACTTCTCTTGCATCTCTTGTACTTGTATCTGAGATGTTTCGTAAGGCACAAGAAATTGCAGCGAGCAATTATGAATTTTTATTGGTCTATTCTGAAGCTGCGCTAATCTATTGGGTCATTTGCTTTATCCTTTCCGTTATTCAACAAATGTTAGAAAAGAAACTAGACCGTTACGTGTAATAGAAGGGAGGGTCCTTAAAGGTGATTTCCATTCAAGGATTATATAAGCAATTCGGAAAGTTAGAGGTTTTAAAAGGGATTGATTTAGAGGTGGAAAAGGGCAATGTAGTAGTGGTGATTGGGCCATCTGGCTCGGGGAAAACAACCATGCTTCGTTGCTTAAATATATTAGAAACACCAACGAAAGGCGTTATTTCCATTGAGAGCCAAACACTTGATTTCTCAGGTACTGTACCGAAGAAAAACATTGCAGCGTTTCGCCGCTTAACCGGTATGGTGTTTCAAAGCTATAACTTGTTCCCTCATAAAACTGCGCTTGAAAATGTGATGGAAGGACCTGTAATTGTAAAAAATGAGAACAAGGAAAGCGCTCGTAAAAAGGCTCAGACCTTATTAGAAAAGGTAGGGCTCGGGGATAAAATCGATTATTATCCTGTACAGCTCTCAGGGGGGCAGCAGCAAAGGGTTGGAATTGCGAGAGCATTGGCCATGGATCCTAAGGTAATGCTGTTTGACGAACCCACTTCAGCTCTTGACCCGGAGCTTGTGGGTGAAGTGTTAAAAGTCATGAAGGACCTTGCGAATGAGGGGATGACGATGATTGTCGTAACACATGAAATGCGCTTTGCTAGAGAGGCTGCAGATGAGGTTATTTTTATGGATCAAGGTGTTGTGGTCGAAAGAAACAAACCTGAAGAAATCTTCACTAACCCAAAAGAGGAACGGACAAGGAAGTTTTTAAATATGATTCAATAAGTGCTATGGCAAATGTCATAGCACTTTTTTCATTATTTTGATAAAATTTTCTTATAAATGTGAAACTTTTCCATTATTGGAACGTATTAAAGTTGCATACATAAGGAAGGGAGTGGTGCCGATGGAAGTATTCAATCTGCCATTAGAAACGATTTACTTATATGGATTAATTGGTTCAGGTATTTTAACCATTTTGTATGTATTCTTTGCTGACGTTATTCATTTTGACGGACCAGATTTTCTTAATCCCGTGATTATCTTTGCATTTGTCACTATTTATTCGGCAAGCGGGTATTTATTTGAGAAGCTTACTGCACTACATTATCTAGCAATCTTAGGAATTTCAGCAATTATTGCCTTAATACTTGTAACTTTTTTGAACGTTTTCATTCTAGTACCCTTGTCGAATGCCGAAGAATCACTCGTTTACAAAGAAAGTGATTTAAGAGGCAGGATTGGAACCGTAATTACAGCAATTCCAGAAGATGGTTATGGTGAAGTAATAATTGAAAGTATAAGCGGAAGAATTGCAAAACCAGCGACAAGCTTCGATCGTGTTGAGATTGCGAACGGCACGAATGTGCTTGTGGTTGATATAAAAGATGGGGTGCTTCAAGTGAGCTCTCATCAAGAAATAGAGACATATTTACTTTAGGGGAGGTTGGTTAGATGGAATTAAGTTTTTGGATTGTTATTGGGATTGTTGCATTTATTTTAATCGCTTTAATTGGTGTTTTTATCACGAAGTATCGGACAGCGGGGCCGGATGAGGCACTGATTGTTACGGGAAGTTTCTTAGGAAACGGCAGTGTACATGTGGATGAATCAGGCAATAAAATCAAAATCATTCGCGGCGGCGGTAGCTTCATTTTACCGGTGTTTCAACAGGCAAAACCGCTGAGCTTACTTTCAAGCAAGCTTGAGGTAACAACACCTGAAGTGTATACAGAGCAAGGCGTACCTGTTATGGCAGATGGTGTTGCCATCATAAAAATTGGCGGCTCG
Organism: Neobacillus niacini; assembly: GCF_023715415.1. Taxonomy (GTDB): domain Bacteria; phylum Bacillota; class Bacilli; order Bacillales; family Cytobacillaceae; genus Neobacillus; species Neobacillus niacini_C. The sequence goes on along the minus strand of NZ_JAMBOB010000004.1, from coordinate 149,506 downwards.
ATTAGTGAAATTGCCACGGCTGCGGAACAATTCCTGGGTAAGGCAAAGGAAGACCGAGAAAATGAAGCCAAAGAAGTTCTTGAGGGCCACTTACGTTCTATCCTTGGTTCGATGACGGTAGAAGAAATATATAAAAACCGTGATAAATTCTCACAAGAGGTTCAAAGAGTTGCTTCACAGGACTTAGCGAAAATGGGATTAGTTATCGTTTCCTTTACCATTAGGGATGTTCGCGATAAAAACGGATACCTGGATTCTCTTGGTAAACCTAGAATTGCCCAGGTTAAACGAGATGCTGATATTGCAACGGCTGAAGCTGATAAAGAAACTAGGATTAAAAGAGCAGAAGCTGCAAAGGAAGCAAAGCGTTCTGAATTAGAGCGTGCTACTGAAATTGCGGAAGCAGAAAAAATTAATCAGTTAAAAGTTGCAGAGTTCCGCCGTGAGCAAGACAGTGCGAAAGCACGGGCTGACATGGCCTATGAGTTGGAAAGTGCAAGGTCAAAGCAGGAAGTGACGGAGCAGGAAATGCAAGTTAAAATTATTGAAAGACAGAAACAAATCGAACTAGAAGAAAAAGAAATTCTACGTCGTGAACGCCAATACGATTCTGAAGTGAAGAAAAAAGCGGATGCGGATCGATACTCCGTTGAACAGGCGGCAGCAGCAAATAAAGCCAAACAAATTGCAGACGCTGAAGCAAATAAGTATCGGATTGAAGCAATGGCAAAAGCTGAGGCAGAACGAGTTCGACTTGATGGTTTATCCAAAGCGGAAGCCCAAAAAGCACAAGGTACGGCAGAGGCAGAAATTATTCGTCTGAAAGGTTTGGCAGAAGCAGAAGCGAAGGAAAAGATTGCAGAAGCCTTCGAACAATTCGGTCAAGCAGCGATTTTAGATATGATCATGAAAATGCTTCCTGAATACGCGAAGCAGGTTGCCAGCCCGCTTGCGAATATTGATAAAATTACTGTAGTAGATACAGGTGGTTCAGGTGAGAATGGAGGAGCCAATAAGATTACCGGTTATGCCACAAATCTTATGGCTACACTTCAGGAGTCTCTAAAAGCCTCAAGTGGTATTGATGTGAAAGAACTAATCGAGAACTACTCAGGAAAAGGAAACGTAAAACGAAGCATCGAAGAACTCACAGAAACAATCAAAAAAACCGACGACTAAACAGTAAAGATCCTTATCCAAATGGTAAGGATCTTTTTTCGTAAAGGCTGTGTTAATGTATACTGTTGCTTTTAGAACCTGTTGATTTGAGCGGAAGGCGCTCGACTCCTCGAAAATGCTATCGCATTTTCTTCGTGCGTGGGCAGATTCGAGGATGTAAATCAATGTCCTGCGGGATGAACGAGCTGAGTGAGACCCCGCAGGCGCGAAGTTGCGAGGAGGCTCACCGGCGAGCCCGCGGAAAGCGTAGCGCCTGGAGCGCAAATCAACAGCCTAGTTTAACACGGCCATCGTAAAAAAATTAGGGCTCCCAAGGGGGAACCCATATGTAAAAAAGAGAGATTAAAATTGGGAGGAGCAAGTTGGTTAATACCATGTATAAACCTAAGAGAATTAAGAACTCTTTCATTGCTACAGGTACATCTTATCGAGAAATATTGTAGATGTTATGAAGAAGTTGTGATGAATTTGTGAAGATGAAAAAAGCGATTCCCCAACATGATATATTATAGTTAAGGGGAGTGAGAACGATGAAAATATTACTAGTTGATGATGAAAAAAGAATACTAGAAGTTCTCGAAGCCTATCTCGAAAGAGAAGGTTATGAAATTCATTGTGCTGATAATGGAATAGACGCCTTAAAAAAGGCGAAAACAATAAATCCAGATTTAATTGTATTAGATTTAATGCTTCCGGATATTTCCGGTGAAGAGGTATGCCGCCTAGTAAGAAAAGAATCGGATGTTCCGATTCTGATGCTGACGGCCAAGTCTGCGGAGGATGACCGCATAAACGGAATTGTTATGGGTGCAGATGATTATCTAACAAAGCCATTTAGCCCGCGGGAAGTAGTGGTAAGGGTGCAGGCCATCTTAAGAAGAGTGAAGAAAACTGAGAAGGTTGAACGAATTGAATTTAATAACAAACAACTGAAAATTGACCTCAGTAAAAAAGAAGTTACGGTTAAAGGCCAGGATGTTATTTTGACACCAATCGAATATAAACTGCTTACCAATATGGCACTTAATCCGGGAAGAGTATACAGTCGAATGGATTTGCTTGAAAAAATCCAGGATGAAGGAATGTATTACGAAGGCTATGAGCGTAGCGTCGATACCCATATTAAAAACCTTCGAAAAAAAATAGAGTTGGATTCTAGGCAGCCGCTGTTTATCCTAACCGTATTTGGGATGGGGTATAAATTTGGAGGGGTGCTAGATGTTTCAAACACTGCGGTCTAAAATTCTCTTTTATCTTCTTCTCAGCTCGATGATTGGAATACTCTTTGTCAGCTTTTTTATGCAGTGGGGGTTCGAAGAGAGTTTTAAGAATTATTTAGATCGTAATCGTGATAAGAAAATTGATAGAATCATTACAGAGATTGAAAAGGGCTATCAGAAAAATGGACATTTTACTAGGGATCCGGTTTTTGGTTTCCTTCATGAGCATGCAATGACCGACCAGCTTTATTTCGATTTGTATGATAACCGAGGTCAATTGCAAATGGGGACCTCAAATATTGTTGGTTACTTGAATAGCCTAGGGTTGACCGAACCCGAGCCAAATGAAGAGGAGTGGCATTCTGCCTCCTATACTCTCAGAGTAGACAATAAAGTGATTGGTAAACTTGAAGCTATTTACCCGGTAGGCTTAATTGATGATGAGTACAATTTTTTACAAACGATACAGTTATACATTTATGCAGCTGTTTGTTTAACGATATTATTATCAATCATATTTAGTATGTTATTTTCTAAAAAGTTAACCTCCGGATTAAATAAAGTTTCTTTTGCAGCGAATGAACTTCAGCAGCATAATCTATCGATTCGTATTCCATTATCTGGATTACCCACAGAGGTTAAGCAGCTTGCGATTTCATTTAACAATTTAGCAGAATCCTTGGCAAAGGGTGAAATGTTAAGAAAACAATTTACTGGCGATTTAGCTCATGAACTTCGGACGCCGCTTGCCACGTTAAGAAGTCAAATCGAGGCCTACCAGGATGGGATTTGGGAGCCAACACCAGCACGATTACAATCAAGCCATGAAGAACTCATGCGATTGGTAAGGCTAGTGAATGAGCTAGAGAAGCTGCTCGCAGCCGAAAATCCACAAATTAAATTGGACAAAGTAGAGGTAGAGGCAGGTAATGTTCTTTTAGCATTATGGGAAATGTTTGTACCTCTGTTTAAACAAAAAGGTGTACAGCTTCATATCGAAGAGCCCGAGAAGGAACTGTTTTTCCCTGCTGACAAGGATCGTTTAATGCAAATTCTCTCTAACGTGTTGAATAATGCCCTAAAATATACGCTAGAAGGAAAGAACGTCACCATCTCCGTATTAATGGAAAAGGAAGGGTATGTTGGTTTTAAAGTCGAGGATGAAGGGTCAGGGATGGCTGAAGAAGACATTCCGCATATATTTGAGCGCTTTTATCGTGGGGATAAATCACGTGATCGAAAAACAGGAGGCGCTGGTATTGGACTTTCAATCGTGAAAGCATTAATGGAGGCTCATAAAGGGGTCATTAAAGTTAAAAGTAGGGAAAATAAGGGTACAAGTATCATCCTTTGGTTTCCGGAAGAAGACGATTAAGAGAAAAGCTGAAGCGCCTTGGCGCTGAAGCTAGACAAAAGGGCCGCTATCTCATTAGGGATAGCGGCTTTTGGTTGTTAGAGTGTAAGGGATAGAATTTCTTCCATTCATTTAGGAAAGGAGAAGTCTCTGAATTGGGATGTTCAAGGACTCTCTGGGTAGGTCCATACTGCTTGATTTCGCCCCTGACGATAATCGTCAGAGTATTTGTTAGATAATTGATTTCCATCAGGTCGTGACTAACGAAGGCAGTTGTCGTTCCTGAACCTTCAATAATTCCTTTAAAGTCATCCATTAATTTAATTTTTGTTGGAAAATCTAGTGCTGAAAAAGGTTCATCAAGGAAAAGTATTTCTGGCTCAACAATCATTGCTCTTGCAAGGTTTACACGCTGCGCCTCACCGCCTGAAAGGAAATGGGCATTTTTTTTTGCAAGATGGCTAATTTGAAATTGATCCATCCATAAAGCAACCTTTTCCTTAATGACTGCTTTTGGAACCTTTCTAAGCTTTAAACCAATTGCAATATTTTGAAAAACAGAGCCTTCTAATAGTAGTGATTGCTGTAAGGCGACTGAGAATTTCCTCCGCAATTCAAGTGAGGGAGTTCCATTTGGAACAGCTTGCCCGCGGTATAAAATCTCACCACCACTTATACTATCAAGCATGGCCATTACTTTAAGCAAGGTACTTTTGCCAGCACCATTAGGACCCATGATTCCAAGAAATTCACCCTCTTGAATCTTAAAATGAGGGATGGCTAGAATACTTTTTGAATTTGCCTGATAGCTAATGTTTCTAAGCTCAATCAATGGATTCATGATATTCCCTTCCTTTGCTGTAAAAGTGTTAGAGCTGCTGTTATTAATAATGCAACACTTAATAAAATGAAGGATATCGCAAGCGCGACATCAAAGTTCCCTTTGGATACTTCCATGACAATAGAAGTAGTTAGTATTCGTGTATCTCCTTGAATATTTCCTCCTACCATCATTGCTGCTCCAACCTCAGCGATAACACGGCCAAAGCCCGCCATAATCGCAGCAACAATGGCAATCTTCGTTTGTTTTAGAAGCAGCGCTATCGTTTGGATTTTCGTAGCACCGAGTGCTTTTATTTGTAAAAGCATTTTATCGTTAATCTGTTGAAAAGCCGAGCTTGTTAAGCCTGTCACGATTGGCAGGGAAACTAGCACTTGTGCCATGACAATCGCCGTTGGAGAATAAAGCAATTGTAAATGTCCCAGCGGACCAGAGCGCCACAGAACAAGAGTAATCCATAACCCAGCAACAACCGGGGGTAAGCCCATGCCAATATTAATGAGCACGAGGATTACTTTTCTGCCTTTAAACTTTGTAAGACCAAGCAGCATTCCCAGCGGCAAGCCAATCAGGGAACTAATCAAGATGGCCATAAAGCAAACTCTAAGAGTCAGCCACGTTATTTCGAGAATCTCTTTATCGCCCGTAAGAATCATCTCGATTGCTTTACGTAATCCATCAATAATTAGTTCCATCCTGCCCTACATCCTTCCGCAGCCTATTCTGTATATTTAAAGAATAAAGATTGGCCGTAATCTTCCTTACCGAAACTTTCAATTACATCTTGCGTTTCACTATCAATCATAAATTCTACAAACTTTTCTGCGTCAGAGCTGTTAACCATGTCGTGCTTTTCTGGATTAACCTGCATGACATGGTAAATATTCATTAAGTCTTTACCACCTTCAACAACAATTTGCAGGTTTGTTAAGTTCTTCTCTTGAGCTAACCATGTCGCACGGTCGGTTAAAATATACCCATTCTTTTCGTTAGCAATTTGTAAAGAAGCCCCCATACCTTGACCAGTCGAGATATACACATCGCCAGCAGGTTGGATATTTACTGCAGTCCATATACCAAGTTCTTTTTTATGTGTACCAGAGTCATCGCCGCGAGTGACAAAATTAGCTTTTACCTCTGAAATGGTTTTGAATGCTGCGTTAATATCCTCACCGCTAACATTTGCGGGATTATCTTTTGGTCCTACTAAAATGAAGTCATTGTACATAACTCGCTTACGATTGACAGCGTCACCACTAGTCACTAGTTCTTCCTCTGATTTAGGTGCATGAACTAAAAGGACATCAGCCTCACCTTTTTTACCCATTTCTAATGCTTGACCCGTACCGACTGCAATCGTTTTTACTTTTACATTGTTTTCTTCTTCAAAGATTGGCAGTAAAACATCTAATAAGCCGCTGTCCTGCGTGCTTGTAGTTGTTGCAAGGATTAATTCAGTTGGTTCTGCCTTTGGTTCTACCTTCTTCTCTGGAGTGGATTCCTGCTTCGTTTCTGTGTTCCCGCATGCTGCTAGGAAAAGAAGTATGAATACAAATAGTGTAGCAAAAAAACGATTTTTTAACATAGTGTTTCCTCCATTTTACTAGTTTTAAAGATTACAGTACCTAAGTCTTCGATAGTATAGCCTTCTAAATCCGTTAAACTGCTTTTGAATTCAGGTGACTGCAGGTAGTTAATTATGTTAATAAGATTTTGCTTGTTTTCATTTGTAAACCGGAACACTAGGTCAAATTGTTCCTTTGCAATTGGAATGAAATCAAGTCCAAGATGGCTTGCTGCTGATTGAATTCCGAAAGCGACATCCGCCATCCCGCGGCTAATATAAGAAGCCGTAGAAAGGTGGTTCCATTCCTCATTACTGTAGCCGTTTATATTAGTTGGAACGATTCCATTTTTTGCAAGCATAGAATCTAAAAGAAATCTTGTCCCAGCGCCTTTTTGACGATTAACGAACTGTACATCTTTTCTAGTGAGATCAGTAAAGCTTTCAATCCCTTTTGGATTACCCTTTGCGACAATAAAGCCTTGCTCCCTTGAGACAAACCGGATAACGGCAATGGATTCATAAACAAAAAGTTGATGAATAAATGGGAGATTGTATTCCTGAGACGCTGGATCTAATAGATGGATGGCTGCGATGTCAGATTGACCACGATAAAGCATCATTAACCCTTCAAGGCTGCCTATGTAGGTTGGCTGAATTTGCAGCTGCAGGTCTTGGGCAGCTTGTTTTACTAAATGCTCGACTAGAAAGTCATGGCTTCCGGATAGCGAGATAGGTTGGGAAGTCTGTGTATTTGGCAAAGGGTCCTGCATTTTTTTTGTAGGAGCCTTTGTGCTCTCCTTGTATCTTTCAATCTCTGAATGTTCAATCCTCATTTTATTTCCAACTTTAAAAGCCTGAAGGTCGCCCCGTTTAATTAGTTCATAAACCGTATGTTTAGAGATTTGGAAGAACTGAGCAACCTCGTCTGGTGTATATGCTTTTCCTTCCATTCTTCGTACCTCCTTCCTAATGGCAGTTTTAATATAAGGCAATTATATAATGTAGACTGTGATTATTGTTAAGTTTTGTTGAGTTCCGTTGAGTTTTATTTAGAATTGTCACTTTTTGTTCATTTTCACTATAAAAAGTTCACACTTTTTTCATAAACGTCACTCTTTGTTCATTAGTGAACAAGGGAGTTTGTTGTACTATATGTATAGACGAAAAAATATTAAAAGGGATGGGGATTAAATGTCTAAACTTCTATACATTACCGTTAACCCGAAAAATGATATAAAGCTTTCAAAAGGGATGCAGCTTGGCGAGGCTTTTCTTGAAGAGTTTAAAAAACAAAAGCCTGAAGTCGAAATTGAAAATATGCACTTATATGATATGGATATCCCGCAAATTGATATGGATCTATTATACGCTCGTGCAAAATTATCCTTTATGGGCAAGACCTTTGATGAACTTACAGAGGGAGAACAAAAACAAATTACAGCGATGCATGCTTTAGCAGACCGCTTTATTGCAGCTGATTATTATGTATTTGTTACTCCAATATGGAACTTTGGTTCACCTGCCATTTTAAAAGCTTTCCTTGATAATTTATTTATTGTGAACAAGACCTTTGTTAATACGCATGAAGGTGCAAAGGGATTACTTACAAATCGTAAAGCACTTCATATTCAAACACGCGGTGGAATTTATTCAACAGGCCCAATGACCGAATTTGAATTCGGCGATCGTTTCTTAACGAAAGTACTTGGATTCTTAGGAATGGAAGTAATGCCAACCGTATACGCTGAAGGAATGGATCACTTCCCGAAACAAGTACCTGAAATTATGGCAAAGGCCAAAGAACAAGTCATCGAAGCAGCAAAAGAAATGGCGAAAGAAACCGTTACCGTTTAATACAACAAAAATGCGACTCGAGAAAATCGAGTCGCATTTTTTTAGAATTTCCCTGTAAATTGGAAAAACAATACCGCAATGCCCAATATCCAGACATAAATGGCAAAAGGTTTTAAGGAGTGCTTCTTTAAAAATCCAATCATCCACTTTACTGCAAAATAGCCGAAAAGGGCAGACGATAGGATTCCAACAATCAACGCAGATAATGAAATCTCTTCACCTGCACCGCTAAATAAATCCAATGATTGAAGAACGACTGCCCCCGCAATGGCGGGTGTTGATAACAGAAAGGAGAAATAGGCAGCTGTTTCACGGTCTAACTTTCTCCATAAGGCTGCCACAATCGTGAACCCGGAGCGTGATATCGCAGGGAATATTGCAGCGGCTTGAAAGGATCCAATGATCAGGGCATCTGTATAACTAATATCATCCATCTTTTTATAGCCGTTTTTTGCTGAATCGGCAATCCAAAGAAACAAACCAGTTATCAAAAATTCCCAACCAATAGTAACTCCAGTCTTCGAAATCTCCTCAAAGTAATCCTTAAAAAGCAAACCAATCACAACAGCTGGGATGGTTCCAACGATTAACAGGAAGGTAAGCTTGCTAAAGGGATTTTTAATTATCTTAACAAACTCGTCCTTATAGAAGACAAAAACAGCCAGCAAAGTACCAACATGCAGCATGGTATCAAGTAATAGTCCGGCTTCCTGTAATCCAAATAAATTGCGTCCTAAATACAAATGTCCCGTACTGCTGATTGGCAAAAATTCAGTTAACCCCTGAATAATCCCTAATATGAATGCTTCTAATTTACTTAACATATCCATCCTCTCTTTCCGCAGCAAAAGCCTGTACATTGTAAAGATATGCATGGATTCCAACAAATAGCCAAGAAAATTTTATAGATTACGAAGTCAAAAATAGTGCAAAAGGGGCCGAATCTCCCATAAAATAGAGATAAGTACTTTGGAGAGGAGCTGCAAACTTGAAGAATAGCCATCTACATTTTGATACTTCAATAGGAGTAAAGAAACCAGAAAGTATAAGAAATAAACAGCAGGCATGCCCTTTTTGTGCGCGCGAGGAGTTAACAAATCTGATTGAAGTAGATGGACCTATCATTCTTTTGAAGAATAAATATCCTGTATTAGAGAATGCCTATCAAACGGTATTAATCGAAAGTGATGATTGTCATGGTGAATTATCTACCTATGAACTTCCATTTCTACATAAACTGCTCCAGTTTGCCTTAAGGAATTGGCTGGAATTAGATAAAACGGGAAAATATGAATCCGTGATATTATTTAAAAATTATGGACCATTGTCAGGGGGGACCATCGCACATCCCCATATGCAAATAATTGGTTTACATGATATTAACTATAAGGAAAATATAGCGGAGGAAGTGTTTGAGGGGATTGTTATCGAGGAAAAAGATGGGGTCAGTTTGACTTTATCGACAAAGCCTAAGGTCGGCTTTTATGAATTTAATATCGATATGGATGATTCCAGCTACAATGAAACCTTTGGAGAGCATCTTCAAAAATCGGTTCATTATATTCTAAATAACTTCCCATTTAAAGCCAGCAGCTATAATCTCTTCTTTCATCATTATAATAGAAGAATTTATGTTAAAATTGTCCCCAGGTTTGTCACGACCCCTCTTTATATCGGCTACGGGATACCGCAGGTTCCTAATAATTTACATTGGATGGCAGATGATATTAAAAGTAAATACTTCTCTGACAGTGGAAGTGCCTAAAACTAGGCGCCTCCACTTTTTTGCATATGTAAATTAAACCAATCTTAGGTTATAAGTTGTACTTTGAACTTTTAAAAAATATAATGAGATAATGTACAAGTTCCTTTTGAGGCTGTGACATTAAGGAGTGTGAATGATGACATCATCTACTAATACAACTTCAAAACTTGATTATAGTCTTGTTTTTATATTAATTTTATTATTTCTAGCTAGCTGTGCATCGATTTATAGTGCACAGGCAAGCGGTCAATACGACAGTAACTTCCTTATAAAGCAAATTATCTTTTATGGAATTGGGTGTGGAATTATAGCAGCCGTAATTAGGCTCGACTCCGACCAGTTAAAAAAGTTAACCTGGTATGCTTACGGAGTAGGAATATTTCTACTTGTTCTTTTAATTATTGCGCCAGAAAGCATTGCCCCGGTGATCAATGGAGCGAAAAACTGGTTTAAGGTACCTGGGATTGGTTCACTTCAGCCCTCAGAGTTTGTCAAAATTTTTATTATTTTAGCGTTAGCAAAAGTCATTGAGGATCATCACCAAAAGAACCCAGTTAAAACGATTGCTACTGATTTTTGGCTGCTCATAAAGCTTGGCATCGTCACCATGGTTCCCTTAATACTTATTATTAAGCAAGATTTAGGGACATCGCTCGTATTCTTAGCGATTCTTTTAGGAATGATTTTTATTTCCGGAATAACATGGAAAATATTAGTACCAATATTTTCAGTTGGGACGGCCCTTATTTCGGTCATTTTTTATTTTGTATTGCTAAAGCCAGAGATTCTTGAAAAATATTTAGGTGTGAAGCAGTATCAATTTAGCCGTATTTATTCCTGGCTGGATCCCTATAACTTTCAAAGTTCAGCGGGTTACCAGCTGACACGATCACTCTTAGCCATTGGCTCCGGTCAAACGGGTGGTAAGGGATACGGGAATAGAGAAGTGTATCTGCCTGAAAGCCATACCGATTTTATCTTTAGTGTAGTGGGAGAAGAGTACGGCTTTATTGGTGCAAGTGTGCTCGTGAGTTTGTTTTTCTTGTTGATTTATCATATTACTAAGGTTGGCATGGAAACAAAGAATAATTTTTATACGTACATTTGTGTTGGCGTCATCAGTATGATTACCTTCCACGTCTTCCAAAATATTGGAATGACGATAGGAGTTCTGCCAATAACGGGTATACCATTGCCGTTTATCAGTTATGGTGGAAGTTCGTTAATGGGGAATATGCTGGGGCTGGGATTAATCTTCTCAATTCGCTACCATTATAAAAAATACATGTTTTCAACATCTGCATAAAAATAGCGCAGGGACTGAGGTCCTCGCGCTATTTTTATTATAAATTTATTTCTTTAAGAAGATTTTTTCGATATCATCTAACATTAAGTTGGCTGCAAGTACACCGCCAGCGGTATTCCAAATGGTGTCACTAACTTTGTGAACTTCACCTTTTTTGGCTACTTCAAGGTTTTTGAATAGTGGGTCAGCAATCCATTCTTTTTCTAGCTCAGAGCCTTTTCCATCACCTGTTTCGTAAGTGAAGTAGAAGAGGATATCACCTTCCATTGCTGGAATTCGTTCTTTGGTTACATTTCTTTCAGCAAAATCATCGACATTTTGACTTTCAGGACGGGCAAATCCAAGGTCGCCTAAAATAACACCAGAGAAAGTATCTTTGTGATAAATACGGACTTCACCTGCCATAAAACGAACCATTGAAACCTTCATATTTACTTTATCACCAAGCTGATCTTTTAAATCAGCAATTCGGTTATTGTACTTATCCAATACTTCTTTCCCTTTTTCTTCCTTGTTCAAAGCTTTTGCGTAGAGTTCGAAGTTTACTTTCCAGTCACCGCGAAGTGTCTCGGCAAATACAGTCGGGGCGATGGCGTTTAATTGATTATAGATTTTTTCTTGTCGCATTTTATTCCCAATAATCAAGTCAGGCTTTAATGCAGCAATGGCTTCAACATTTACTTCACTTTCAACCCCAACTACTTGCGTGTCTTTTAATTGATCCGCAATATGATCATACCAAGGGTCACCTGTAAAGGATTTTACTGCACCAACAGGAGTAACTCCCAAAGCTAAAAGGGCTTCCGTTCCTTCATTTGTTAAAATGACTACTCTTTCAGGAGTACCTTTAATCGTTGTTGATCCCATGACATGTTCAATTGTATAACTGGTTTCTTCTGTTGTCTTTGGTGGTTCTTCCTTTTCCGTTGTTTTCTCTTCCGTTCCACCGCATGCCGCCAATAAGAAAAGAGCGATGATGGAAAGGAAAGTTAAAAGCGTTTTTACGTTTTTCATTTGAGTATGTATCCTCCCTGTTTTTAAATGTTAATGATAATCATTTTCAATTACAAATTAATAATAAAATGGATATAGGATGTTGTCAACGATTTCAATACAAATGATTTTCAAAATTAATGACACTCTTTAAGATATATGGGGCAAATAAATGAAAATGGTTATCAGCCTCATTGACAATCATTATCAATTGCATATAAACTTAAGGTAAAAGTAAAGCGCATTTATTCATTAAATATGTTCAGAAAGGTTTTAAACAAATGCTTTTAAAAAATAGTGCATTAAGATGGGGTGGATTACTAACCTCCGTCCTCTTATTGTTATTCTTCATGTGTGCTAGCATCATTTTTGGCTATACCGAAACAACATTACGTACGGCTATCGATGCCTTTACCCATTATAATGGCTCAAATGAACATATTATTATTCAAACCGTTAGACTTCCACGAGCCCTTATTGCTGCTGCTGTGGGTGCAAGCTTGGCGATTTCAGGGGTATTAATGCAAACGCTAACCAAAAATCCGCTGGCCTCTCCAGGTATATTTGGGATTAATGCAGGTGCAGGCTTTGTAGTCGTGGCAGCTATCACTCTTTTTTCTGTTTCAAGTCTGCAGGCATTTAGTGGACTCGCCTTTCTAGGAGCAGCGATTGCTGCATTAAGTGTCTACGCCATTGGGTCCGTTGGCCGTGAAGGGTTAACACCAATGAAACTGACATTAGCAGGTGCAGCGATTGCCGCAATGTTTTCATCGTTTACGCAAGGATTACTTGTGATTAATGAGGCTGCACTTGAGCAAGTATTGTTTTGGTTAGCAGGCTCTGTTTCTGGACGCAAACTAGAGACACTCGTTTCTGTTTTGCCTTATTTGGGAATAGGATGGATTTCTTCCATATTGATTGCCGGGAAAATGAATATCCTCTCAATGGGGGAGGATGTAGCAAAAGGACTTGGTTTAAAAACTGGACTTGTAAAAATTTGTGTTGGCGTGATTGTTATATTACTTGCAGGCGGAGCAGTATCTGTTGCAGGTCCAATTGGTTTTGTCGGAATTGTTATTCCTCATATAACTAGGTCTATCATCGGCATAGACCATCGCTGGGTCATTCCATTATCAGGAATCCTAGGAGCTATTTTACTAGTAGCAGCTGATATTTCAGCGAGATATGTCCTTATGCCCTCTGAAGTGCCAGTTGGGGTCATGACAGCTATCATCGGAACTCCATTCTTTATTTACATAGCAAGAAAGGGGTTCAACGCACGATGAGTAAATACAAAAGTATTCGCTTTATTAATGGAAAAATATCCTTTTTACTTGATCGTAAAGCGGCCCTTACCTTTTTTGCACTCTTTTTAGTTGCTTTTACACTGTTTGTTGTCAGTACTGCAATTGGGGAAATGAAAATAAATCCACTTACCGTTTTAAAAGTATTTGCAGGCAGTGGACCTGAGATGGAAACACTAATCATAACTTCCTTTCGTCTGCCCAGAATCATTATCGCATTAATTGTTGGAATTTCATTGGCAGTTGCAGGTGGAATCCTACAGGGGATGATTCGAAACCCTCTGGCATCACCGGACGTACTGGGTATTACCGGAGGGGCAAGTGTAGCAGTAGTCGCTTTCCTTGCTCTTTTCTCGGATGAAAGTAATGCGTTAACGGTAAGTATTAATTGGCTGCCCTTAGCAGCGTTTTTAGGTGCTGGAGTTGTTGCTTTTTTAGTTTACTTTCTGGCTTGGAAAAATGGGGTATCCCCAATAAGACTCGTCCTAATTGGGATTGGAATTTCAACCCTGATGCAAGCGTTAACCACGTTAATGATGATTATGGGACCGATTTATCAGGCAAGTCAGGCAAATATTTGGATAACGGGTACAGTTTATGGATCCAATTGGAATAATGTCGTCACATTGCTACCATGGGCAGTCGTGTTTCTAATTATTGCTTTTGCTGCCGCTAGAACGATTAATATCCAAGAACTCGGGGATGAGGTTGCGACAGGTTTAGGTAGTAAGATTCAAAGACAAAGATTCTTCTTATTGATGATCAGTACTGCTTTAATCGGCGGATCAGTTGCTTTTGCGGGAGGAATTGGATTTGTCGGATTAATGGCGCCACATATGGCAAGAAGATTGGTTGGGTCCTCATTCGGAGCATTACTTCCGGCAGCGGCATTAATCGGCGGAATTCTCGTCATGCTCGCTGATTTAATAGGCAGAACGCTGTTTTCCCCACTGGAAATTCCTGCAGGCGTTTTTACCGCAGGAATTGGTGCACCTTATTTTATATACTTACTTTTTAAAACTAGAAATGCTTAAGAATAAAGCTAAAGGGGTTGGGAACATGAAGAGTGTAATTGAAACGAAAAATCTGTCACTTTCTTATGGGGAGACACTGATAATTGATGAGTTGAATTTAAAAATTCCTCAAGGTGAAATTACCGTGTTTATTGGAGCAAATGGCTGTGGAAAGTCGACTCTTCTTCGTTCGATTGCCCGCCTCCTTAAGCCTAAGTCGGGTGCCGTTATACTAGAGGGAGAAGCCATTGCTAGGCTTTCCACGAAAGAGGTAGCCAAGAAAATGGCGATTTTGCCACAGTCACCGACAGCACCGGAAGGGTTAACCGTTCTTCAGCTTGTAAAACAAGGACGCTATCCGCATCAATCATGGTTAAAGCAATGGTCAGAGGAAGATGAAAGAAAGGTCACTGACGCCTTAAAGGCTACCAGACTAGAGGACTTGAAAGAGAGAACGGTTGATTCTCTTTCAGGCGGTCAAAGGCAGCGTGCGTGGATAGCGATGACCTTGGCACAGGATACAGATGTGATTCTTTTAGATGAACCAACGACCTATTTGGATATGGCACACCAAATTGAAATTTTGGACCTTCTTTTTGAACTCAATGAAAAGAGAAAAAGAACGGTTGTAATGGTCCTGCATGACCTTAATTTGGCCTGCCGCTATTCACACAATATTGTTGCCCTAAAGAGTCAGAAGGTATATGCCCAAGGAAAGCCTGAGTACGTAATCAACAGCAGCACTGTCAAAAATGTATTTGGCATGGATTGTGAAGTGACAATGGATCCTTTATTCGGAACACCTCTTTGCATTCCTTACGGAAAAGGAAGAAGTATCCTTCATAAGGCGGCCGTGTCCAATGGGTAATATCCTAGTAGAAAATAATCTGAGTGCATTACAGAAATATAGACTTAGACCTGAGACAAGTAAATCATTTAACGTTGGAAAATTAGTTGATAAGGCTTTTGCAATTGACTTCATGAAAAATTTAGCTTTAACAATTGGTGCGCCTTCAGAAAGAACAGCTGCCTCCATTTTTATTAAGCGATATGCATTTATAGCCGTTATTTCCCTTTATGCAATGACGACAGCTAATAGAAAACTGAATTTATCTTTGGACAATATTGAAATGGAAGAGGCGGAAAGCGGGAAAGACTGGCTGCCAATGATTTCATTAAAGGATCCTTCCGTCGAAGAATGGAATGGTGAAGACCGGAATGAATGGCGAAAAGGTGTTTATCGTGACCTGTTTGCTAATAATATCTATCCCCTCATCGAGCATTTTGAGAAAACATTTAAGGTCTCGAAACTAATTTTGTGGGAAAATATCGCTGTCTATCTTTTCTGGCTTTATGAGACAGAGTTAAAGGATAGCGAAAATCCAAATGCTCAAAGTGATTTCAGTTTCTTAATCATGGAAGCGGAAGGTAACCTGTTTGGAAGCTACCACCTAAATCCGATTACAAAGTATTATTCCGAAAAGAATTATCCAGCTGAGATAAGAATCAGAAAAACATGTTGTTTTACCTATCAGCTTGGGTCAAAACGCTGTAAAACATGTCCTTGTACGCATATTGCTAAGGATGGAGTGTGTTATGATGGAGAAAATATTTGCGGAGCAGTTCGAAGCATTACTTGAAAAATATAGTGAACTGCTTGTGGGGGAGTCTAGTGAGCAAACGAAGGAAAAAGTAAAAATCTGGGCTTTATATACCCATATAGCAAAGTCAATGCCTGCATTGGCGAAGCACTGGAATGAACTCTATCCAGAGGCTAAGCAAGAAATGAAAGAAATCATCAGTGAAATAAAAATCCTTAATGAAAAACATAGACAGTCAAAATGATATACAATGAAATGAATAATTATACTAATTTAGGTCGCCTTTTTAAACAAGGTGGCCTTTTTTATATATAATTGTAGAAAACGCTTTCTTTTTTATATACATAAAATATTCGAAAAATTTAATTAAACATGTTGTCAAAAATAATTTTTCACACTATAATAAATTCAATGTTAGGAAACGTAACATGAAAATGGGAGGAGAAATAACATGACTGAAGCTATTCTTTCAAATGTTAAAAATCAATCTGAAATGGTTCAACAAATCAAAGAAGTAATAAATAATAAATGTGTAGAACTTCTGCACTTACAATTTGTAGATATTGAAGGAATCTTAAAACACGTAACAGTAACGAGTGAGCAGTTGGAAGATGTTGTTGATGGAAAAATCATGTTTGATGGATCTTCTATTAAAGGATTTTCACCGATTAATAAATCCGATTTATATTTACTTCCAGATTTAACGACCTTCGCCGTGTTACCTTGGACGGTAGAAGACGGATATTCTGAAGCTCGTTTTCTATGCTCTGTAAAAAATCCAGATGGAACATGGTTTGAAGGCGATACAAGAAATGTATTAAAGAAAACAGTGGAAAGAGCTGCAGATAAAGGTTTTACGATTTCAGTAGGTCCTGAGCTTGAATTTTTCCTGTTTAAAACAGATGAAAATGGATATCCCACGCAGCAGCTTAGTGACAAGGCTGGGTATTTTGAGCCGTCACCCAAGGATCTTGGCGAGCGAGTGCGTTTAGAAATCTACCGTGCATTAAAAGCAATGGGCTTTACCATTGAAGCGTCTCACCATGAAGTGGCTGAGGGACAGCATGAAATTAATTTTAAATATGCAGATGCATTAGGCGCTGCAGATCTTGCGACTACATACAAATGGGTTGTTAAAACCGTTGCAAAGAAATATGGACTGCATGCTACGTTTATGCCTAAACCTGTTTTTGGAATTAATGGTTCTGGTATGCATGTCAACATGTCATTCTTTGAAGGTAATGAAAATGCCTTTTTTGATCCGACTGATGAATTACAGCTGTCGAATAAAGCTTACCAATTTATTGCCGGATTACTTGAAAACGTTAAGAGTTTCACAGCTGTAACCAATCCGCTTGTAAACTCCTATAAACGATTAGTACCTGGATATGAGGCACCTTGTTACATTGCTTGGAGTGCATCAAACCGGTCTGCGTTGATTCGAATTCCAGCAAAAAAGGGGATGGCTACTCGTGTTGAGTTAAGATGTCCTGACCCGTCTGCAAATCCATACTTAACCTTTGCGGTTATTGCCTCCGCAGGATTAGATGGTATTGAACAAGAATTAGCAGTGCCGTTCCCAATCAATGAAGATATTTTCCATATGACGGAAGAGCGCCGCGAGGAATTAGGTATTGAAAGCCTTCCTGGAAGTTTAGCAGCAGCGGTACAGCAGTTAGAGGATGGAGAGATTGGATGTAAAACATTAGGGAAACATGTTTATGATGAGTTTGTTTCTGTGAAAAAAGCAGAATGGGATAGTTATCGTACAGCTGTTCATGCATGGGAAATCGAAAACTATCAAGCTAAGTTCTAATAATATAACGAAGTCAAGCAGGCTGAATTTATTCAGCCTGCTTTTTTACCAGCTCTTGGGAAAGTTTATCTTTTATACTGATTATTTTGGCTGTTAACTTTGTTTTTGTCGGCTTGTTCTCCGCCAGGACCAGCGTTTCCTTGAACGCTAGCGGCACTTACGCCTCTTTTAGATGGGTCTTTTTTCATTTTTCCCATACTTCATCACCTCGGGTTTAGGTTGCCCAATTCCACTTTTTTAATAGTACAAACATTTACAAAAAAAAATATTAATTTTCCACGTTTATTTATTGCGCAAATTTTTGAAATATTCTATAGTAATAATTAGCAGAACTCATACATTTTTGAATTTTTTTTGACTGAAAAATGAATGAGTGTTCATTCAAAGCCTATGAAGGGGGAGACAATGTTGAACCAACTAATTAAAAAAGCAGCTGTTCTAGGATCAGGAGTAATGGGATCAGGGATTGCAGCCCACCTAGCAAACATCGGTATACCAACATTATTATTGGATATTGTACCTCGGGAGTTAAACGAGGATGAAAAGGCAAAAGGTCTTACACTAGAACATAAACAAGTCCGTAATCGAATTAGCAGCCAATCTATTCAAAAATTATTAAAACAAAAACCTGCTCCACTAGCCGTAAAGAGTAACTTAGCCCTTATTGAAGCAGGTAACCTAGAAGATGATTTAGTTAAATTAAAAGATGTGGACTGGGTAATTGAGGTTGTCGTTGAAAATCTAAATGTAAAGAAACAGGTCTTTGAAAAAGTTGACCAATATCGAAAACCAGGAAGCATTATTAGCTCTAACACATCTGGAATCTCAGTTGAAGCAATGGCAGAAGGCAGATCAGAGGATTTCAAAAAGCATTTCCTTGGCACCCACTTCTTTAACCCGCCGAGATACTTAAAATTACTTGAAGTGATACCTACTCAATATACTAGCCCAGAAGTCATTTCATTCATGAAAACCTTTGGTGAAGATGTATTAGGTAAAGGCGTTGTTCTTGCAAAAGACACACCAAACTTTATTGCAAACCGAATTGGAACCTATGGACTCCTTATCACTGTACAAGAAATGCTTAAAGGCGGTTATAGTGTTGGGGAAGTAGATTCTGTAACTGGACCATTAGTCGGTCGGCCTTCAAGTGCAACTTTCCGTACGCTTGATGTTGTTGGCTTAGATACCTTTGCTCACGTTGCCGGTAATGTTTATGAAAAAGTAACCGGAAAAGAAAAAGAAGTTTTTGAAGTACCTGCCTTTATGAAAACCATGCTTGAAAAAGGCTGGCTCGGAAGCAAGTCCGGTCAAGGATTCTTCCTGAAAAAAGGAAAAGAGATTCTTGAACTTGATCCTGCCACATTAGAATATATACCTCGTAAAAAGCTGAAAACATCAGCAACAGAAATCAGTAAGCAGGAGAAAGGTACTGCAAATAAATTGAAAGCGCTTGTATATGCGGAGGACCGTGCTGGTGAACTTTTATGGAACATCTTTAGTCCGGTTCTTGTATACTCAGCACAGCTTTTAGGCGAGATTGCAGAGACAATTGTTGATATCGACCGTGCAATGAAATGGGGCTTCGGCTGGGAAATGGGTCCTTTTGAAACATGGGATGCCATTGGTTTAGAGAAGTCTATAGAGAAGTTGAAGAATGATGGTCAAGAAATCCCTGCTTGGGTGACAGATATGCTTGCTAAAGGTCAGACATCTTTCTATTTAGAAGAAAATGGAGAACGATTCTTCTACAACAATGGTGAATACCGCCTTGTTGAAAGTAATCCTAAAGCAATTGATTTGAAAAAATTGAAAAAGCAAAAAGGTGTTATTAAAAAGAATGGTGGAGCTAGCTTAATTGATTTAGGCGATGGAGTAGCGCTCCTAGAGTTTCATTCTCAGAGTAATGCCATTGGTCTTGATATTATCCAAATGATTAACTTTGCTGTTGATGAAGTCGAAAAAAATTATAAAGGACTCGTCATCGGTAACCAAGGAAAGAACTTCTGTGTTGGTGCTAACCTGGCGATGATGTTAATGGAAGCACAAGATGACAATATCTACGAGCTTGATATGGTTATACGCCAATTCCAAAATGCGATGATGAAGATTAAGTACAGTGCAAAACCAGTTGTCGCAGCACCTTTCGCAATGACCCTTGGAGGTGGAGCAGAAGTCTGTTTACCTGCAGCGCATATTCAAGCATCTGCTGAAACATATATGGGGCTGGTTGAAGTGGGTGTAGGTTTACTCCCTGGCGGCGGCGGAAATAAAGAGCTCTATATTAAGCATTTAGAAGGTATGCCAAATGGCGTTCCATTTGACCTTCAAAACGTTGCGAATAAAGTGTTTGAAACCATCGCTATGGCAAAAGTATCGACCTCAGGAAGAGAAGCACGTGAGAATAATTTCTTAGGATTAGCTGATGGCATTAGTGTCAACGGAGATCACCAATTGTACGATGCTAAGCAGGCGGTTCTCGCTTTACATGCACAGGGGTATGTACAAAGGATGCGCAAAAAGGTACCGGTGGTGGGTGAAACAGGCTACGCTACATTGCTGCTTGGGGCAGAATCAATGTTCTTATCTGGATATATTTCAGAGCATGATTTGAAAATCGCCAAAAAGATTGCCTATGTGCTGGCTGGCGGAAAAGTACCATTTGGTACTGAAGTAGATGAACAATATTTATTGGACTTAGAAAAGGAAGCGTTCTTAAACTTAATAAGAGAACAAAAAACACAACAACGCATGCAGCACATGCTTGTAAAAGGTAAGCCTTTAAGAAACTAGAAAAGCGAAAAGTGCCTAGGCACAAGGAAGCTAGAAAAATAGATTGCTAATATAAGAAGAAAGAGAGGGAACGAAATGAGAGAAGCGGTAATCGTTGCCGGAGCCCGGACCCCGGTAGGCAAAGCAAAAAAGGGGACGCTTGCCCATGTTCGCCCTGATGATTTGGGAGCATTGATTGTAAAAGAAACATTAAGACGTGCAGGAAATTATGAAGGAAATATAGATGATTTAATCATTGGCTGTGCCATGCCGGAAGCGGAGCAGGGAAATAATATGGCTCGTAATATTGGAGCCTTAGCAGGTCTGCCGCACACAGTGCCAGCCATCACTATTAACCGTTTTTGTTCCTCAGGTCTGCAGGCGATTGCGTATGCAGCACAAGGAATAATGCTCGGACATACCGATACGGCGATAGCTGGCGGGGCAGAATCGATGAGTCTAATTCCAATGATGGGGCATGTGGTACGTCCAAATGTAAAGTTGGCAGAAACAGCTCCAGAATATTATATGGGGATGGGTCATACAGCCGAACAAGTAGCCAAGAAATATGGAATTTCTCGTGAAGATCAAGATGCATTTGCTGTCCGCAGTCATCAAAAAGCTGCCAAGGCCATACAAGATGGGAAATTTGTAGACGAAATTGTCCCAGTTGAGGTTACTCAGCGTACCGTAGGAAATGACAATAAGTTAGTCGAAAGAACGATTCTATTTTCTCAGGATGAAGGCGTTCGCCCTGATACAAACGTACAATCATTAGCCAAACTTCGACCCGCCTTCTCAGTGACTGGTTCGGTTACAGCTGGAAATGCTTCACAAACAAGTGATGGGGCAGCGGCTTTAATGATTATGGACCGCGAAAAAGCAGAAGCACTTGGCCTAAAGCCATTAGCAAAATTTAGATCCTTTGCAGTAGGCGGCGTACCGCCAGAAATTATGGGAGTGGGCCCTGTTGTTGCAGTACCGAAGGCTGTTAAACTGGCTGGATTAGAATTGTCAGATATCAATCTGTTTGAATTGAACGAAGCCTTTGCATCACAATCCCTGCAGGTAATCCGTGAACTTGGACTAGACGAAGAAAAAGTAAATGTTAATGGTGGTGCGATTGCCCTAGGTCATCCGCTTGGATGCACAGGTGCAAAACTTACCCTAACCCTAATTCATGAACTAAAGCGCCGCAACCAACAATTCGGAGTAGTAACCATGTGCATTGGCGGCGGAATGGGCGCAGCAGGAGTATTTGAACTTTTATAAAAAGATTAGGAGGAAAATATAATGACACAACAAACTGAAAAAATCATTAAAGGCGGAAGCTTTTTAATCGACGATATTTCCTACGACCGTATCTTAACACCAGAGGATTTTAACGAAGAACAACTAATGATTGCCAAAACAGCAGAAGACTTCATCGAAAAAGAAGTTCTTCCACAGCTAGAACACCTTGAAAATCATGAATTTGATCGTACTGTTAAATTACTGAAGCAAGCAGGTGATCTTGGCTTGCTTGCGGCAGATGTCCCCGAAGAGTATGAAGGGTTAGGATTAGATAAAGTAACCTCTTCACTTGTAACTGAAAAAATGTCAAAGGCTGGCGGCTTCTCACTATCTTACGGTGCCCATGTTGGTATCGGCTCACTGCCAATCGTATTATTCGGAAACGAAGAGCAAAAGAAGAAATATTTACCGGCACTTGCATCGGGTGAAAAAATTGCAGCCTATGCCTTAACAGAGCCTGGTTCAGGATCTGACGCTTTAGGTGCAAGAACAACAGCTAAATTGAATGCAGCAGGTACCCACTATATTCTTAACGGTGAAAAGCAATGGATTACCAATGCTGGTTTTGCAGATGTATTTGTTGTTTATACAAAAATTGATGCTGAACACTTCACCGCATTTATTGTTGAACGAGATTTCCCTGGAGTTTCCACTGGGGCGGAAGAGAAGAAAATGGGAATTAAAAGCTCATCCACTCGTACCCTTATTCTAGAGGATGTGCCAGTTCCTGTTGAAAATTTATTGGGTGAATATGGCAAAGGCCACGTCATTGCATTTAATATTTTAAACATCGGACGTTATAAATTAGCGGTGGGCGGTGTTGGCGGTTCTAAAAATGCATTCGAATTAGCTGTTAAATATGCAAATGGCCGTAAACAATTTAATACACCAATTTCTCAGTTCAATTTAACGAAAGAAAAGTTCGGAACAATGGCATCTAAAATCTATGCTGCAGAAAGCTCAGTTTACCGTACAATTGGACTTTATGAAGATAATCAAGGAAAGCTTACAACTGAAGAGCAAAAGGATATTAAATTAGTAGCAAATGCGATTGCTGAATATGCAATTGAATGTTCTGTTAATAAATTCTTCGCCAGTGAAGTATTAGATTATGTTGTAGACGAGGGCGTTCAGATTCACGGTGGATACGGCTTCATGCAGGAGTATACAATTGAAAGAGCGTACCGTGACTCCCGTATTAACCGGATTTTCGAAGGTACAAATGAAATTAACCGTTTGCTTGTACCAGGAACTTATATTAAAAAGGCTTTCAAAGGAGAACTCCCATTATTCCAAAAAGCGCTTGTCCTTCAAGAAGAAATTATGATGTTAATGCCGGAAGAGCCAAGTGATGAGCCGCTTTCACAAGAAAAACATTTAGTAAGCAATGCTAAGAAAATCGGTTTATTAGCCGCCGGTTTAGCTGCACAAAAGTTTGGTAAAGCTCTTGATAAAGAACAAGAGATCTTATCAAATATTGCCGACATTGTTTCAAATGCGTATGCAATGGAATCTGTTGTTTTACGTACAGAGAAAGCCATCGCAAAGTCAGGTCTTGAGAAAAATAAACAAAAGCTTCTTTATACACAAATCTTCTGTCAAGAGGCCTTTAACGAAATTGAACAGCATGCTAAGGAAACATTGGTTGCAACTGAGCAAGGTGATACTCTCCGCATGCTTGTATCTGCACTTCGTAAGCTTACACGCCACACACCAATCAATGTAATTGGTAAGAAACGTGAAGTAGCAGATGTTCTAATTGAAGCAGAACGCTACATTGTTTAATAAATAGGTGCTAGGCTCCCAGCGTTTGTTGGGAGTCTAAATTTTTCTATTGATTTAGCAGGAATTTCGCAGATTTAGTCGAATTTTTTAAGGGAAGCATTTTTACTATTTTTTCACGTTATGTTACTATTCAAGTGACGAATGATATCATTGATGCTTTGTGCACAGGAGGGTGAAACAGATGTCTCTTACTTTTTACTGGTACCCAAAATGTGGTACCTGTCGAAATGCAAAGAAATGGTTGGATGCCCATCAGCTTTCTTACAAAGAAATACATATTGTTGAAAACCCACCGTCTAAAGCAGAACTTCAGGATTATTACGAAAAAAGCAACCTTGAATTGAAGAAGTTCTTTAATACAAGCGGGCAAAAGTATCGTGAACTGGGTATTAAGGATAAAATACCCACTGCTTCTGAAGATGAGCTGCTAGATTTATTAGCCTCTGATGGGATGCTAATCAAAAGACCATTAGTAACGGATGGGGAAAAGGTAACAGTAGGCTTTAAAGAAGAAGAGTATGAGAAAATGTGGTTATAAGCACATCAATACTTTTCAAAAAGTAAGTAAGGTAAAATCGATTTATGTCGATCAGTGACTTTAGAAAATAATGGAGGGATTTTGTAATGACTACACCAAAGGAATTGCGTTATTCTGAAGAACATGAGTGGGTAAAGCTTGAAGGAGAAACAGTCCGTGTAGGAATCACTCACTTTGCACAATCTGAGTTAGGGGATATCGTTTTCGTTGAACTTCCAGAAGTGGGCGATGAAGTGACTGCAGATGAACCATTCGGCAGTGTTGAATCAGTAAAAACCGTATCCGAATTATATGCACCTCTAAGCGGTAAGGTTGTTGAAGTTAACGAAGATTTAAGTGACAGCCCTGAATTCGTAAACGAATCTCCATATGAAAAAGCATGGATGATTGTCATTGAGCCTTCTAATAGCAGTGAATTGGACAACCTAATGACTGCAGAACAATATGAAGCAATGATTAAAGAAGACTAATAGTACAAAAACACCTTGATGCTCAAGGTGTTTTTTTTATGGGAAAAATTCGCACCTTGTATATTCTAAATCTCGGGGATACTAGAATAAACTTAAATTAAAAGGGGCTCTTGAAATGACATTGAAACAGCAAAAAATTGATGTGACAGATCGAGTGGTTGGTAAAATGAAAAATGGTGAGATGGAATTATTTCTTGATAATACTCCAATTGGAAAGATTCAGCTTCCGGGAGACATGACTTTTCAACTTGATCAGCGATTTGAAGTAGAACAGCGGAAGATTTTTCAGAATGTGACGGTTACGGAGCATCCAGATGCAAAATATACAGATTGTGATGACGGTGGATGGTGTTAGTACACGTACCAATAAGCAAACACCTATTATCAAAAGGTCAATCGTGGTATAGTTAACATATAGACACGTTATTAAATTTATTGAATATGTTAACATCAAACAAATAACTTTCTTTCGTATAGGTGATGAATGATGAATGATACGTATGGTGATAAAGTTCTGATAGTAGAAGGAAAATCAGATAAGAAAAAGGTAAAAAGTATTCTGAAGGAACCGATGGAAATTGTTTGCACAAATGGGACAATCAGCATGACGAAATTGGATGAATTGATTGAAGCACTCGAAGATAAAGACGTCTATATTCTCGTTGATGCGGATGACGCTGGCGAAAAGCTCCGAAAACAATTGAAAAGGGAGTTTCCTCAAGCGGAACATATCTATATTGATAGAATGTATCGTGAAGTTGCAACAGCGCCCGTTTATCATCTTGCCACAGTCCTCTTGGGTGCAAATATCGATGTTCATTCTGAATTTTTAGAGATGGGTTAAAAATGACAGATTGGAACCTTGATGAAGTATCATCATTCTTAAAAAATCATTCATCCGGACTCATTTACTTCTATACTCCTTTATGTGGTACTTGTCAGGTAGCATCTAGAATGCTGCAGGTCATTGAAAAAATGGTTAATGTAGAAATAGGAAAAATTAATTTGAATTATAACTCGGAATTGGCAAAACAATTTCAAATTGAAAGTGTTCCCTGTCTCATTTTTATAAACAATGGTGAGATTGCAGAAACAATCTATGCTTTTCATTCCGTTCCGTTTTTATATGAAAAAATAAAACATCATTTTAACTAAACAGACTTACGTATTTGTCAGGCTGTCGAGAAATTCTCGGCAGCTGTTTTTTTTGAAATCACTTTAGTAATTCACTGCGTTAATATATTATAATAATTTACTTAGCCAGTATGTAAATTATATGTGGCAATCACCAGGTTAATTCTTCCTGGTGATTAATCAATCTAACAGATACTTTTGTATCTGTTTTTTTGCTGTAAAAAACGTAGGTATTTTCTCGTTACAATTTCTAGGAAACTTATCCTAATTTTTCTAAAATATTATTTGACTATTTGTAAAATTATTACTAAACTAAAATAGTACAATAATTCTGAATAATATGAGAGGGAGTGATATATTTATCGCTTTTAGTCATTCGAGATAATATTTGTTTTGCTTTATTTATTCAATTAGGGGGGAAAAGGGTTGAAAATTAAAGGTAGTGTATCACTAGCACTTGCATCGTTGCTAGTATTCTCAAACTCAGCAATGGCTGCTACTGTTAGTAAGCCGGTATTAAAATCAGAAACTGTAAAACCACAAAGGGATTTCGCGAAGTCAATTACCTTCAAAAATGGTCAAAATCTTGAAAAAGAAGCAGGATACAAAAAAAGCGATAAGGTTCGTGTAATTGTTGAAGTAGAAGGTGAACCGGCGATTACATATGCAACAAAGCAAGGCAAGAAATATAATGAATTATCCGCATCTGTTAAAGAAAAACTCCAAAAGGATATATTAAAAGAACAAAATGCTGTTAAATCAAAAATTGCTGCTAAAGCAGTAAAAATGCAATTCAAGCAAAACTTTACTACAGCCGTTAACGGATTCAGTGGTATTGTCGAATACGGTCAAGTTGCTGCACTTAGAAAAGTTGATGGAGTTACAAAAGTAACAATTGCGAACGAATATCAGCGCCCGAAAACTGATCCGGAAATGAAATATAGTAAGGAAATCGTCCAAGCTCAAGCTACTTGGGATGATTACGGAGTAAAGGGCGAAGGAATGGTAGTTGCTGTTGTTGACACCGGTATCGACCCAAGCCACAAAGATATGGTTTTAACTGATGCTTCCAAAGCAGATTTAACTAAAGCAGAAATTGAAACTGTAGTTAAAAATAAGGGAGTTCTTGGACAATACTTTACTGAAAAGGTCCCTTACGGTTATAACTATTATGATGAAAATAACGAAATTCTTGACATTGGCCCAGACGCTTCTATGCATGGAATGCATGTTGCAGGTACAGTTGGAGCAAATGGGAACGAAGCTGAAGGCGGCCTTAAAGGGGTAGCGCCAGAAGCTCAATTACTAGCCATGAAAGTATTTGGAAATGACCCAGAGATGCCTTCAACATGGAGTGACATTATCATCAAAGCGATTGATGATGCAATCCAGCTTGATGCTGATGTTGTTAACATGAGTTTAGGTTCAACTGGTGCATTTGTACTACCTGATGATCCTGAGCAAATGGCTGTTCAAAGAGGAATAGATAATGGTGTGTTAATGTCTATTTCTGCTGGTAACTCCAATCATTTTGGTGATGGATACTTTAACCCGCTTGCAGCAAATCCAGATAAAGGTGTTGTAGGTTCACCAGGTTTATCTACTAATTCCTTACAGGTTGCTTCACTTGAAAATAGTTTTATTGACATGTTCGCAGCAACTTATTCATTTGGCGAAACAGTAGGGAAAGCTCCATTCATGTCTGCAAGTTCTGTTGACCCAAATCAACAAGCTCAAAAGTCATTTGAAGTTCTTGATGCAGGAATTGGGCAACCTTCTGATTTTGCGGGTAAGGATTTCACTGGCAAATATGCATTAGTACAACGAGGTACTCTTACTTTTGTTGACAAAACTCTTAATGCGCAAGCTGCAGGAGCTGCTGGTATCATTATTTACAACAACGTTGATGGGTATATAAGTATGGCGACATCTGCTGATATTAAGATTCCACAGCTAGCTATGTTAAAAACCGATGGATTGCTATTAAAAGCACAAATAGATAGTGGCACACCAGTAACAATCGAATTCAAAGGTGATAAAGTTACAGCAAATAACCCGACTGCAAACCAAATGTCAAGCTTTACATCTTGGGGAGTAACTCCAAACCTAGACTTTAAGCCTGAAATTACAGCACCAGGTGGTAATATCCTTTCTACACTTAATAATAATCAGTACGGAACGATGAGTGGTACATCAATGGCTGCTCCGCACGTAGCTGGTGGTTCAGCTCTTGTTCTTGAACGTGTAGAAAAAGATTTCCCTAGCCTAACAGGTGCAGCTAAAGTAAATATGGCTAAAAATATCCTTATGAATACAAGTAAGGTTGTTGAGGATAAAGGAACATACAATGCAGCATATATGCATAATCCTTACTCTCCACGTCGTCAAGGTGCTGGGTTAATGCAGCTTCATTCAGCATTAAGCACGCCTGTGGTTGTTACAAATGCGAAAACAAATGAAGCTAAAGTTGCATTGAAAGAAATTAAAGATAATAAAGCTACTTTTACATTAAAGGCTGAAAACTTCTCAGACAAAGCAGTAACTTATAATGTAAGTGGTAATGTTCTAACAGATTTAAACATTAACGGAGTAGACCAATTAGAGTCTCAAGGTATTTACAAAGCAGGTACAATTTCTGAAGCTGCTCCATGGGTTGGAGAATTCCCAATTTCCTTTAGTACAGAACAACTAACAATTCAACCAAAAGGTAGTGCAACTGTTGAAGTGACGGTTGACTTAACAGATACGGTTGAATGGGGTTACAATGCACCATTAGAAGACCTATTTGAAAATGGCTATTTTGTAGAAGGATTCGTAACGTTAACAGATGTTAATGACGAGAATCCAATTGTAAATGTACCATATGTAGGCTTCAATGGTGATTGGAATAAAGCACCTATCATGGACACAAGCAGATATGATGAAAACTTTGAAGAAAAGTATTTCTATGGCTATACAGGAATGGTGACATCTGCTGGAGATAATAATTACAATTACCTAGGATATAATCCTACTGAAGATTCATTCAAGGCTGAAAACATTGCATTCTCTCCAACTGGTGACGGTGTAAGCGATGATGCAATGCCAATTCTATCATTCTTAAGAAATGCTAAATCAGTAGAATACAAGATTGTTGATAAAGACGGAAATGTTCTTCGTAAATTAAATTCTGAAGAATTAGTTCGTAAAAACTTCAACGATGGTAACAGAGGCGCTCAATATTATATTAAGACCGCTGCAGCGTGGGACGGAAAAGTGAAAAACAAATTAGTAGCAGATGGCGAATATTTCTATGAAATCTCATCTACTATTGATTTCGAAGGTAAAGAACCACAAAAAGTTACGTTCCCAGTTAAAGTTGATACTGTAGCACCAAAAGTGACTGCAAGCGTTAAAGGGGACAAGCTGACTTTAAGCGGAACTGATGAAAAAGGTTCAGGCGTAGCTTACTATGATATTCTTGTAAATGGTAAATCCGTGTTTGGTGAGAAGGATCTTCCATTAGCTGGTACTGCTACTGAATATACATTTGCAAAAGCTCCAGTAGGCGGTACGGTAGAAGTTGTTGCATATGACTTCGCTGGAAACACTACTAAAGCAGTGGTAGAAGGTGCTAACGACTCTACTATTCCATTCATTCATGTAACATCGATTGGTGCAACAAATACCTACACTTCTCACGAATTACCTGTTGCTGGTTATTTAACAGATGATTCAAAGGTTACAGATTTTGCAGTTAATGGTAAATCAGTTGAGCTAGTTTGGAATGATGAAACATCTCGTTATGAATTCAGTACAACAGTTACTTTTGAAGAAGATGGTGTACAAGAAGTCAGAATTTCTGGTAAAGACGCTGCAGGAAATGCAATTAATTACCTCGTTCGCGACCTAGTAGTTGATACTACAGCACCAGAACTTAAGGTTGACGTTCCATCAAAAGTAAAATCAAATGTTGATAAAGTAACTCTAACAGCGGTGATCTCTGATAATTTCGAAGAACTACAATATAAAGTGGATGGTAATGAAGAATTCAATCACCAATTCCAATTTGAAAACTTCGTAATGAATAGCATTGAGAAAACTATAACAACAGAGCTTACCTTAGAACCTGGAAACAACACATTCACACTTGAGCTTGAAGACGTTGCAGGTAACAAAACAACGAAGGAAGTAAGTATTTACCGTGGTGATACTCAAGTTGACCGTATCGCTGGATTAACTCGATATGCAACTTCTGCAGCAGTGAGTCAAAAGGGCTGGGAAAAATCAGATGTAGTCGTTCTTGCTCGCGGTGATGAATATGCAGATGCTTTAGCTGGTGTACCACTAGCAGCTAAATATGACGCACCACTATTATTAACAAACTATAACTACCTAAATGCTGAAACAAAAGAAGAGATTGCTAGACTTGGAGCTAAGAAAGTATATATTCTTGGTGGAGATGTAGCTATCTTACCTGCAGTAGAAAAACAAATTAAAGATTCTGGTGTTGAAGTAGTTAGGTTGTCAGGCACAACTCGTTATGACACGGCTGCAGCAATTGCGAAAGAAGTTGCACCAAATGGATCAGACAAAGTTGTTGTCGTAAACGGCGAAAACTACCCAGATGCATTGTCTGTAGCGTCTTATGCTGGAGCAGAAGGATTACCAATTCTATTGGCGAATTCATCTAAATCTCTTCCGGCTGCTACTAAAAAAGCGATTGATTCATTAGGCTCAAAAGAAACATTAGTTATCGGTGGAAAAGAAGTAATAACTGATGGTGTTGCTTCAACCTTACCAAAGGTAACCCGCTTAAGCGGTACTACACGATTTGATACTAATATTGCTGTTGCGAAACACTTTGGTACAGCATCTAATGTTGTCTATGTAGCAACTGGTTACAATTTCCCTGACAGCTTAGCTGGAGCTGCATTAGCTGCTAAAGATAAGGCTGGTATTGTATTAGTTTCTACCAATTTACCAGAGGCTGCTAAAGCTTACTTGGCATCTTTAGAAATAACACAAGTAAACGTTTTTGGTGGAGAGGAAGTTGTTTCTCCTTCAGTAATTTCTGAGATTAGTGATTTGCTTAAGTAATTCAGCGGAAAACGAGGGTGGACTTATTCACCCTCGTTTTTTTCGCTAAACTAGAAAGGTAGTTTACTAAAATACTTTCTAAAGCTATTGAAGATTTTCATGATTTAGTGTATCATTCTTTTAAAATATTCAATTTATTAAACAATTCAATAAATTCTTATCCAGAGAGGCGGAGGGACTGGCCCTGCGATGCCCAGCAACCGGTTTGACAACACACACGGTGCTAATTCCAGCAGAGTTACTACTCTGGCAGATAAGAAGAGAGACCCCCTCTTCTTAAAGAGGGGGTCTTCTGTTTTTATATTATCAAAAAAATGGAGGAGTGTTTAGTATGGGGGAAAATCAAAAAAATTATCGTTTTGAAACGTTGAGTGTTCACGGTGGATTGGCACCAGACCCAGTAACAGGAGCACGAGCCGTACCGATTTACCAAAATAATGCCTACCAATTTAAAAATACCGAACATGCAGCCAATCTTTTTGCGTTGAAAGAGTCTGGATACATATATACTCGAATCCATAATCCAACAACTACTGTTTTCGAAGAAAGAGTTGCATTGTTAGAGGGGGGAGTAGGGGCTCTTGCAGTTGCAAGTGGAATGGCTGCGATTACCCTGGCAATCTTAAATATTGCTGAAGCTGGTGATGAAATTGTTTCAGCTTCTACTTTATATGGTGGAACGTACAATTTATTTGCCGTTACACTTCCGAAATATGGAATCAAGGTTAAATTTGTTGATCCCGAAGATCCAGAAAATTTCCGCTCAGCAATCAATGAAAAAACAAAAGCTGTATTTGCTGAAACGATTGGTAATCCATCATTAAGAGTTCTTGATATTGAAAAAGTAGCAGAAATTGCACATGAAGCAGGAGTTCCATTAATAATTGATAATACCTTTGCCACACCTTATCTATGCAGACCAATAGAATATGGGGCAGATATTGTTATCCATTCAGCAACGAAATGGCTTTTAGGGAATGGGACATCAACTGGAGGGGTTATTGTAGACGGTGGAAAATTCGACTGGAATTCACCTAAATTCCCAGGTTTTACAACTCCAGATCCTAGTTATCATGACCTCGTTTACGCAGAAGCATTAGGTGCTGTCGCTTATATTATCAAAGCTCGTGTGCAATTATTACGTGACTTAGGGCCTTCTTTAAGTCCGCAAAATGCGTTTCAATTCACTCTTGGTCTTGAAACCCTGCATGTCAGAATGAAGGAACATGTTGCTAATACCAAGGAAGTAGTGGATTATTTATTAAAGCATCCTGCAGTAGAGTGGGTATCTTATCCTGGCCACACTTCACATCCTGATTATGAATTGGCAAGTAAGTATTTACCTAAGGGTGCAGGATCTATGATTGTTTTTGGTATAAAAGGTGGAAGAGATGCAGGAGCAAAATTAATTGATTCGATTACACTTTTCGCCCATGTAGCGAATGTTGGGGATGCAAAAAGCTTAATTATCCATCCTGCCAGCACTACTCACCAGCAGCTTGATGCAGAAGGTCTAAAGGCTGCAGGTGTTTCTGAGGATTTAATTCGACTTTCCATTGGCATTGAGAATGTGGAGGACCTAATCGAAGATTTAGAGTCAGCGATAGAGGCTGCTACTGGTGTTTCTTCCTTAAAAGCAAAAGCATAAGTAAGATAAAAAGTTTATTCGAAATATGAAGAAAATTTGTTTGACACTACTTTTTTTCCATGATAAGATTACTTTCGTACCAAAATGATTGCTTTAATCCGTGAACGTGTTAATTAAATATAGAATGCTATAGCTCTTATCAAGAGAGGTGGAGGGATGTGCCCGATGAAGCCCGGCAACCGTCAATATTTTATTGAAATGGTGCCAATTCACACAAAGCGAGTGCTTTGGAAGATGGGAGAAAGGTTTTTATTTATGATGCCTTTCTGCCTTATGCAGAAAGGCTTTTTAATTTTCTAATATAAGAATGTTTTTCTGAAAACAGTCAAACCCTATATTTGAGCGGTACAATCTAGTTGGAATTTTTGCAATTCATTTTTAATTGGATAAAAGTAGGTGATGGAATGATTTCGATAAAAGATGTCCAAAAAGTCTTCCCTTCTAAACAAGGACAGCTTAAAGCAGTCGACGATGTGAATTTAGATATACAAGAAGGAGAAATTTTTGGTGTAATCGGATATAGCGGTGCCGGTAAAAGTACCTTAATACGAATGCTTAATGGACTAGAGCTTCCAACCTCAGGGTCTGTGACAGTAGCTAAAAGGGTTATATCAAAGATTAGAGGCAGTGAGCTCAGAAAGGCACGCCAGGAAATTAGTATGATCTTTCAGCATTTTAATCTGCTTTGGTCAAGGACAGTTAGTGAGAATATCGCATTTCCTTTAGAAATTGCTGGGGTTAATGGACCAGAAAGGAAAAAGCGGGTAAATGAACTAATCAAACTAGTTGGTCTTGAAGGAAGAGAAAATGCTTATCCTTCACAGCTTAGTGGAGGTCAGAAACAACGTGTAGGAATTGCACGGGCACTCGCTAATAATCCCAAAGTACTGCTTTGTGATGAAGCAACGTCAGCGTTAGACCCGCAGACTACAGATTCCATCTTGGATTTGTTAGTCGATATCAATAAAAGGCTGGGATTAACCATTGTATTAATTACACATGAAATGCATGTTATTCGTAAAATCTGTCATCGAGTCGCTGTTATGGAAAGTGGTAGAATCGTAGAGCTTGGACAGGTGTTAGAAGTGTTTAAAAATCCACAGCAGCCAATTACGAAACGTTTCGTTCAACAGGTTACTGAGCCTGAGGAAACAAAGGAAACGGCAGAACATTTGCTAGAACGCTATCCATCAGGTCTAGTCGTTCAATTGTCCTTTATCGGCGATTCAGTCGAGCAGCCATTAATCACTAACTTAATCCGTCAAAATAATGTAACAGTCAACATTTTGCAGGGGAAAATTTCGCAAACGCAAAGTGGTTCCTATGGTACTCTCTTTATTCACCTTGATGGCAACGAAGAAGAAGTTCATAAGGCAGTAGACTACATTCGCTCCCAGCAAGTCGGTGTGGAGGTGCTTAGTAATGGATAACTTTCTGGAGATGGTAAAGTGGATTCAATTATTAGAAGCTACACGTGAAACTCTTTATATGACTTCCGTTTCCGTCCTTACTACATTTATTTTGGGACTCGTGCTTGGTCTGCTGTTATTTCTAACGGGTAAAGGTAATATGTGGGAAAATAGAAGTGTAAATGTTATTATTGCTGGATTTGTTAATGTTTTCAGGTCCATACCCTTTATTATCTTAATTGTACTATTAATTCCTTTTACTAAATTATTGGTTGGAACCATGCTTGGTGCAAATGCAGCTCTGCCTGCCTTAATTATTGGCGCAGCTCCCTTTTACGCAAGAATGGTGGAGATTGCTCTTAGGGAAATCGATAAAGGTGTTATTGAAGCATCACAATCAATGGGAGCAACACATGGACATATTATTTTTAAAGTATTAATACCGGAATCTTTGCCAGCATTAATTTCAGGGCTTACGGTTACAGCTATTTCACTAGTAGGCTTTACAGCAATGGCCGGGGTAATTGGCGCAGGGGGACTTGGGCATTTTGCCTATCTTGAAGGCTTTCAGCGCAATAGACCAATTGTAACGTTAGTTGCAACGATTGCCATTTTAATTTTGGTATTTATCATCCAATTTATTGGAGATTATTTTACAAAAAAAACAGATAAACGATAACAGGAGGAGTTAGATGATGAAAAAAGCATTTGGTTTAATTATCATTGCGTTAGTAGCACTTGCCCTTGCAGCTTGTGGCGGCGCTAAAAACGATACTGCAGATAACGCAGGAGAAAAAGGAAACAAAACGTTAGTTGTGGGAGCATCTGCTGTACCGCATGCAGAAGTGTTAGAGGCTGCAAAACCTTTATTAAAGGAAAAAGGAATTGATCTAGAAATCCAAGTTTTTCAAGATTATATCCTGCCAAACGTAGCGTTAAGGGATAAAGAACTCGATGCAAACTATTTTCAAACACCAGGGTATTTAGAACTGCAAATGGATGAAAATAAGGATTTTGATTTTGTAAGTGTTGGTGGAGTTCATAAGGAACCAATCGGTATTTATTCTAAAGAATACAAAAGCTTAAATGACCTTCCAAAAGGTGCGAAAATTATTATGAGTGATTCACTAAGTGACCATGGACGTATTTTGCCTATTTTTGAAAAAGAAGGATTAATTAAGCTTAAAGAAGGCGTTGGAGCGAATGCAAGAGTAGAGGATATTGTCGAAAATCCAAAGGAACTTGATTTCTCAACGCTAATCGAAGCAAAACTATTAGCTTCTTCTTTCGAAAGCGGTGAAGGTGATGCAGTCGTTATTAATACGAACTACGCATTAGAAGGCGGAATTGACATTGGAAAGTACGGAATTGCATTTGAAGGCGATGACGTAGTACCAGCAAACCTTGTTGTTGTTCGCGCTGAGGACAAAGACCGCGAAGAAATTAAAACACTTGTAGAGGTTTTACAATCAGAGGAAATTAATAAATTCCTACAAGAAAAGTACCAAGGTGCTGTAATACCAGGAGAATAACCTAATTAATAGGAAGAAAACAGGGAGCCAGTGATGATGATTCACTGGTTTTTCTTTTTATAGATACATGAATACGGGTAGGATAGGTAAAAATAGGTAAGAAATAATAATGAGGAACTCTTGGCAAAATAGATATAAGTACGTTATGATTTTATTCGTATGTGAATACATAAAGCGGTCACATGTTGTAAAATTCTGAATTTATTATAGTACAAATACATCTTTTCAACATAATCATTCTCAATTGGTTTGTGTTTAGTGAAAATAAACTTTCTTAACTTTTCATAATTGTTAATACTGTTTATAAGTTGCTAACACATACGATTTGTTATAAGATTGTAATGAGAATAAAGTGAGAATAGAATTTTGGGGCCGGCGTTAGAGGCTACAAGATACAAAATTATCTTTGCGGAGGTATATATATGGCTGGATCAACATTAACGATCAAAGATTTACATGTAGAAATTGATGGAAAAGAAATTTTAAAAGGTGTAAACCTTGAAATAAAAGGTGGAGAAATCCACGCAATCATGGGACCAAATGGTACTGGTAAATCTACTTTATCTTCTGCTATTATGGGACATCCAAAATATGAAGTAACGAGCGGAAATATTACTCTAGACGATCAAAACGTCCTTGAAATGGAAGTAGACGAGCGAGCTCGCGCGGGCCTATTTTTAGCGATGCAATACCCAAGTGAAATTAACGGGGTTACAAATGCAGATTTCTTGCGTTCTGCCCTTAACAGCCGTCTTGGTGAAGGTAATGAAATTTCACTAATGAAATTTATTCGCAAAATGGATAAGCAGATGGAATTCCTTGAAATGGATCTTGATATGGCACAACGTTATTTAAATGAAGGATTCTCAGGTGGAGAGAAGAAGCGTAATGAAATTCTCCAATTAATGATGCTTGAACCGAAAATCGCCATTTTAGACGAGATTGACTCAGGATTAGATATTGATGCGCTTAAGGTTGTCTCAAAAGGAATCAATCAAATGCGTGGAGAAGAATTTGGCTGTTTAGTTATTACTCACTATCAACGACTTTTAAATTATATCACTCCTGACTATGTGCACGTTATGATGCAGGGACGCATTGTGAAATCAGGCGGACCAGAACTAGCACAACGCTTAGAAGCAGAAGGATATGACTGGATCAAGCAAGAGCTCGGAATCGAAGATGAAACAGTTGGGCAAGAAGCGTAAGAGTTTGCGTTAGGAGGATAATCATGACAACAGAAACGAATTTATCATTTGATAAAGATTTTGTTCGTTCCTTTTCAAAAGAAATGAACGAGCCCGCTTGGATGGAGGAATTTCGTGTAAATGCATTTGAGCTAAGCGAAACCCTTCCAATGCCAAGACCAGACAAAACAAAGATTGATAAGTGGAATTTCACTCAATTTGATCATCATACTGTAAAAAGTGAAGCCTTCACATCAATTGCTGTGCTTCCTGAAGAAGTAAAAGCATTAATAGGTGATGAGTCTGCGACTAAGAACTTATATATTCAGCGAAATCAAACACCTGCGTATATTTCTTTGTCAGAAGATCTAAAGGCGCAAGGTGTTATTTTCACCGATATCATTACTGCCGTTCGTGAACATAGCGAGCTTGTGCAAAAATACTTGTTAACAGAAGCTGTTAAGACAGATGAACATCGCCTAATTGCCTTCCACGCAGCACTTATAAATGGTGGAGCATTCTTATACATTCCTAAAAATATTGAAATTAAAGAACCAATTCACTCTATTTATTTACATGATGATGCTGATACGAACCTATTCAATCATGTGATTGTCGTAGCAGACGATAATAGTTCTGTAACGTATGTAGAAAACTATCTGTCAACGCTTGAATCTGCCAATGGCGTTTTTAATATCGTGACGGAAGTGATTGCTAAGGCTGGTGCCAAGGTACAGTATGGTGCTGTTGATACCCTTGCAAAGGGTGTAACCACATACGTGAATCGTCGTGGATCTGCTGGAAGAGATGCTCGGATTGATTGGGCACTTGGCTTAATGAATGAAGGAAATACCATTTCAGAAAATACCACTAACCTTGTTGGTGATGGTGCTTATGGCGATACCAAAACTGTTGTTGTTGGACGTGGCGAACAAACACAGAACTTTACAACAAAGGTTGTTCACTTTGGCAAAAACACTGAGGGTTATATTTTAAAGCATGGTGTCATGAAGGACAGTGCTTCTTCTATTTTTAATGGAATTGGTCATATCCTGCATGGTGCGTCTAAATCGAATGCAGAACAGGAATCACGTGTCCTTATGCTTAGCGAAAAAGCGCGTGGAGATGCGAATCCGATTCTTCTTATTGATGAAGACGATGTAACAGCAGGTCATGCTGCATCAGTCGGCCGTGTGGATCCTGTACAGCTTTACTACTTAATGAGCCGTGGAATTCCGAAAAAAGAAGCAGAACGTCTGGTTATTCATGGTTTCCTAGCGCCGGTCGTTAATCAGCTTCCAATTGAAGGAGTTAAACAGCAGTTAACTGCTGTTATTGAAAGGAAAGTACGATAATGAATGTCCATGATATTCGTCGTCAATTCCCTATTTTAGATCAAGAAGTAAATGGAAAACCGCTCGTCTATTTGGATAGCTCAGCTACCTCACAAAAGCCGATTCAGGTTATTGAGACAGTGGAGAAATATTATAAAGAAATCAATTCCAATGTCCATCGTGGTGTCCACACACTTGGTACACGGGCAACAGATGCTTACGAAGGCGCACGGGAAAAGGTTCGAAAGTTTATTAATGCAAAATCAACGCAAGAAGTCATCTTTACCCGGGGCACAACAACAGCTTTAAACACTGTTGCGGCAAGTTACGCAGCTGCAAACTTAAACGCTGGTGATGAGATTGTCATTACGTACATGGAGCACCACAGCAACATCATTCCTTGGCAGCAGGTGGCTAGGCGTACAGGAGCAGTGCTAAAGTACATTCCGCTTCAAGAAGATGGTACGATTTCACTTGATGATGTTCAAGCGACTGTAACAGCCAATACCCGTGTCGTATCTGTCATGCAGGTATCGAATGTACTTGGTGTCATTAATCCCGTTAAAGAAATTGCAAGAATTGCCCATGAAAATGGAGCTATTATGGTAGTCGATGGGGCGCAAAGTGCTCCCCATATGAAAATAGATGTTCAAGATCTAGATTGTGATTTCTTAGCTTTTTCTGGACATAAGATGTGTGCTCCAACTGGTATCGGAGTTTTATATGGCAAGAAGCATTTGTTAGAAAAAATGGAACCAATTGAGTTCGGCGGAGAAATGATTGATTTTGTACATTTACAAGAATCAACATGGAAAGAACTGCCGTGGAAGTTTGAAGCCGGAACACCGATCATTGCAGGTGCAATTGGTCTTGGTGCCGCAATTGATTTTTTAAATGAGATTGGCTTAGATAATATTGCACAACACGAGCATAAGCTTGCAGCATACGCATTAGAAAAAATGTCTTCTGTTCCTGGAATGGCGATTTATGGACCATTAGATGCTGCGAAGCGTGCTGGTCTGGTTACTTTTAATATTAGCGATGTACATCCGCATGATGTTGCTACTGTTCTCGACGCAGAAGGCATTGCTGTCCGCGCAGGACATCATTGTGCACAGCCGTTGATGAAATGGTTAAAGGCATCTGCAACTGCTCGTGCAAGCTTTTATTTATACAACACAGAAGACGATATTGATAAGCTGGTTGAAGGACTTGTGAAAACAAAGGAGTATTTCAGCGATGTCTTCTAATTTAGATGCACTTTACCGTCAAGTGATTATGGATCATTATAAAAAACCACGGAACCGCGGACTTCTAGAGGATGGCAGTCATACCATTAATATGAACAATCCTACTTGTGGCGACCGGATTCAATTAACCTTTAAGGTTGAAGATGGAATCGTTAAGGATGTACGTTTTGAAGGGGAAGGCTGTTCCATTTCTATGTCATCTGCTTCGATGATGACACAAGCGATAAAAGGAAAAAAAGTAGAGGAAGCTATCAAGCTTTCAAAGATTTTCTCCGATATGATTCAAGGTAAGGATTATGACGAAGATATTGACCTAGGTGATATTGAAGCACTTCAAGGGGTATCTAAATTTCCAGCCAGAATCAAATGTGCTACGCTTGCGTGGAAGGCAATGGAAAAAGGGTTAACTGAAGAGGACCAACAATAGAAACAATAAGGGATCTTTCCCTTTTTGTTTATGAAATGGAGGAACAGGTCGATGGCGAAAAAAATGCCAGAAATCGGGGATTATAAATATGGATTTGCCGATAAGGATGTTTCTATATTTCGATCAAAGCGTGGTTTAACAAGTGAAATTGTAGAAGAAATTTCAAAGTTAAAAAACGAACCACAGTGGATGCTAGACTTCCGTTTGAAATCACTCGAGCATTTCTACAAAATGCCGATGCCACAATGGGGCGGAGATTTAGGCTCTTTAAACTTTGACGAAATCACTTATTATGTAAAACCATCAGAGAAATCAGAAAAGTCTTGGGATGAAGTTCCTGAAGAGATTAAAGCAACATTTGATAAGCTTGGAATTCCTGAAGCTGAACAAAAGTATCTTGCAGGGGTATCTGCTCAGTACGAATCTGAAGTAGTATACCATAACATGAAGGTAGAACTTGAAGATTTGGGCATCGTTTTTAAAGATACTGATTCTGCACTAAGAGAGAATGAAGATATCTTCCGTGAGCATTTTGGAAAAACGATTCCGCCGACAGATAACAAGTTCGCAGCACTTAACTCTGCAGTATGGTCAGGTGGATCTTTTATTTATGTACCGCCAGGTGTTAAAGTAGATACTCCATTACAGGCGTATTTCCGTATTAACTCTGAAAACATGGGACAATTTGAGCGTACCTTAATCATTGTGGATGAAGGCGCACATGTTCATTATGTAGAAGGCTGTACAGCTCCTGTTTACACAACAAATTCTCTTCATAGTGCGGTTGTTGAGATTGTTATTAAAAAAGATGCATATTGCCGCTATACAACGATTCAAAACTGGGCAAACAATGTCTTCAATCTTGTTACAAAGCGTGCTGTTTGTGAAGCGAATGCGACAATGGAATGGATTGATGGTAACATTGGTTCTAAATTAACGATGAAATACCCTGCTGTTATTCTTAAAGGTGAAGGTGCTCGTGGTATGACATTATCCATTGCCATTGCTGGTAAAGGTCAGCACCAGGATGCTGGAGCAAAGATGATTCACTTAGCTCCAAACACTTCTTCTACCATTGTTTCAAAGTCAATTTCGAAACATGGTGGTAAAGTAACGTATCGCGGTGTCGTTCACTTCGGACGTAAAGCCGATGGTGCACGTGCGAATATCGAATGTGATACATTGATTATGGATAATCAGTCAACTTCTGATACCATTCCATACAATGAAATCTTAAACGATAATATTTCACTTGAGCATGAAGCTAAGGTATCTAAAGTTTCAGAAGAGCAGCTCTTCTACTTAATGAGCCGTGGTATTTCACAACAAGAAGCGACTGAAATGATTGTAATGGGCTTCATTGAACCATTTACAAAAGAATTACCAATGGAATACGCCGTTGAAATGAATCGTCTCATCAAGTTCGAGATGGAAGGTTCTATCGGTTAATAATTATCTTGTCCGCTTGCCACATTGGCAGGCGGATTTTTGCGTTTACGAGAAATACTTGTGGATGTGGGAAAATACTTGCGGATGGCGGAAAATACTTGCGGATGGCGGAAAATACTTGCGGATGGCGGAAAATACTTGCGGATGGCGGAAAATACTTGCGGATGGCAGAAAATACTTGCGGATGGCGGAAAATGCTTGCGGATGGCAGAAAATACTTGCGGATGGCAGAAAATACTTGCGGATGGCAGAAAATACTTGCGGATGGCGGAAAATGCTTGCGGATGGCAGAAAATACTTGCGGATGGCAGAAAATACTTGCGGATGGCAGAAAATACTTGCGGATAGCGGAAAATAGAATCTAGGGGTATATTAATAATAAAGGTGCGAGGTGATAAAGTTGATTTACATTGGTGTTACAGGTTGGGGCGATCATGATAGCTTATATCTAGACCAAACCCCGCCCCGAGATAAGTTAAAACAATATGCTGGCCATTTTCCGACAGTAGAAGTGGATACTGCTTTTTACGCCATCCAGCCCATAAGGAATGCAGTAAAATGGGTTAATGATACACAGCAATCATTTCAGTTCATTGTTAAAGCCTACCAAGGTATGACAGGTCATCAACGCGGTGATGTCCCATTTGCGACCAATCAAGATATGTTTCAAGCCTTTAAAGAATCGCTAGAACCATACATAGAAGCAAATAAATTAGCCATGGTGCTTTTTCAATTTCCGCCTTGGTTTGATTGTAAACGGGAAAATGTTGAATATTTAAGATGGTGTAAAGCACAAATGGGAGAGATCCCCTGTGCGCTTGAGTTCAGGCACCAATCCTGGTTTACACCTCGGTTTCGCCAGCATACCCTTGATTTTATGAAAGAGGAAAAGTGGATACATAGCATCTGTGATGAACCACAATCAGGTGCGGGGTCCATACCAGCGATAATAGAGGCTATCAATCCTGAAAAACTTCTTATTCGGTTTCACGGTCGTAACGTCCATGGATGGCAAAAACAAAAACGTAATGCGGAGGATTGGCGTGAGGTTCGATATCTTTATCGCTACAATCAACGAGAACTTCAAGAATGGGCAGACATAATCCGGAGATTATCCAAGGAATCGCAAAACGTCTATGTTCTATTTAACAACAATTCCGGCGGAGATGCGGCAGATAATGCGAAAGAAATGATGAGCCTTTTAGATATTAAATATGAGGACCTTGCTCCTAGACAACTAGATTTATTTTAAAATAGAGGAGAAAGAAGATGGAATGGATTGTTTTAATACTGATAGGAATTGCAGGTAGTTCCTTAGGGAGCTTGATTGGATTAGGTGGAGGTATCGTTATTGTTCCAGCCTTACTCTTTTTAGGCTCTCTATCTGCATTTGGTTATATCTCTCCCCAAACAGCTGTGGGTACTTCGCTTTTCACCATGATTTTCACCGGGCTTTCGTCTACGTTAGCGTATATGAAGCATAAAACAGTAGACTATAAAAGCGGGTTAATTTTTCTGATTGGCAGTGGACCAGGGAGTATTTTAGGAGCATGGGTTACTGAAATATTAAATTTAAAATCCTTCAATTTATTTTTTGGCATTTTTATTCTTTTTGTTTCGTGTATTCTCTTATTAAAAGATAAACTAAAACCGATTCCCTACCAGAAGGATAAGGGAATTTTCAGGAGTTTTACGGATAACTCAGGAAAAGTCTTTGAGTATGGCTTTAACCCTGTAATGGGAGTACTTATTGCATTTATTGTTGGATTTTTATCAGGAATTCTAGGCGTTGGCGGCGGCTCCTTAATGGTTCCGACCATGATTCTGCTTTTCTTCTTTCCACCCCATGTAGCAACAGCTACATCTATGTTTATGATTTTACCAACATCCATTCTTAGTTCCATTACCCATATCACGCTTGGAAATGTGGACTGGCTGCTTGCGTTGGCATTAGTACCAGGAGCATGGATTGGTGCAAGGGTTGGTGTCTATTTAAACATCAAACTAAAAAGCAAAACAATTGTTTTATTATTAAGAACCATCTTAATCGTGGTTGGCATACGATTAATTTATCAAGGTATTATTGGATAAGAAGGAAGCGAAACATCCATGGAAATGATCCATATCTATCATACAAATGATCTGCACAGCCATTTAAAACGATGGCCGCGAATTCAGCAGTTCTTAAAGACCCAAAGAACACATCATGCAGAAAATGGAGAAGACTTTTTCCTTTTTGACATAGGTGACTTTATTGATCGCTGGCACCCACTTTCAGAGGGGACTGGGGGACAGGGGAATATAGAATTGTTGAATGAAAGCGGCTATAGTGCTGTGACCATTGGTAACAATGAAGGAGTCAATTTTCCTTATGAAGTGCTAAATCATCTGTATGACAAAAGTAAATTTGATGTTTTAGTCGCTAATCTCTATGACAAAAATAATCAGCATCCAACATGGCTGAAACCTTATAAAATTTATCAAACAAAACAGGGGACACGGATTGGTGTTATCGGTGTAACTGCCTACTTTTCGGTTCTTTATAATCTGTTAGGCTGGCATTTGACTGAGCCGATTGAGGAGTTGGGAAAGTGGTTACAACCATTAAAGGAGCAATCTGATGTCATTATTCTGCTCTCCCATCTTGGCCTTACCCCTGATGAAAGAATTGCTATGGAATATCCAGATATAGATGTCATTCTTGGCGGTCATACCCATCATACCCTTCCTGAAGGAAAGCAGGTTGGGCAGACATTACTTGCTGGAGCTGGTAAGCATGGCAGATTTGTCGGCCATGTAACGCTCCAGATAGATGATAACAAGATTTCCAGTAAACAGGCGAAATTGTATAACGTAATGGAGCTCCCGGCTATAGAGGATGAGAAAGCAATTTCTAAGGAGCTTTACCGAAAAGGGAAGAAGCTGTTAAATCAAAAAGTTACTTACCTGTCTATGGAATACGTCCATGACCCCTTTCAAGCCACAGAGCTGTCTCAAATACTTTGCCAAGCGTTGAGAGAATGGTGCGATGCGGATTGTGCCTTTATTAACGCAG
Source organism: Neobacillus niacini (assembly GCF_023715415.1). GTDB lineage: Bacteria > Bacillota > Bacilli > Bacillales > Cytobacillaceae > Neobacillus > Neobacillus niacini_C. Next base: position 105,331 of record NZ_JAMBOB010000004.1, on the reverse strand, counting down.
GTCTTATTTTGGGTCCGTTATCAGGGAGTGTTACCTCCTATGATTTACTGTCGATTTGTCCTCATCCAATCAATCCATGTAAAATTCAACTTACTGGCAGGGAATTACAAGAAGTATTAATGGAAACAAAGTCTGATGACTGGGCCGAACGCCATGTCATAGGGCTTGGCTTTAGAGGGAAGGTAATGGGGGCTAGTGTGTACGATCGGGTTAGTTTTAATGAAAAAAACGAAATCTATATTAATGGTATTGAACTGGATCTAAATCAAACCTACTCTCTTGCTATTCCAGACATGTTTACCTTTGGACACTTTTTTAAAAATGTTTTTCCGAATAAAGAAAAAGAATACTTCCTTCCTGAGTTTTTGCGAGATTTATTAAAATGGAAATTGCAAAAGTAGTCCTAAAGGAGGATACACGCTTTTTCTTTCACTTTCATAAATTGTTAGTGAGGAAAGGAGTGTGTAAATTGATTGAGCTATCACCGGTAGAGATTAATGGTCACACGTTCTTGGCTGTTACTGTCTTACTACCAAAAACAACATTGCTTACTGTAAGCAATGATAAGGGATATATTATGTGCGGTGCCTTAGATGTCGGTTTGTTAAACGAAAGGCTTAAGGACCGAAAAATCGTTGCCGCTAGAGCGGTAGGAGTAAAAACCATTGAACAGCTCCTTAATGCACCAATGGAGTCAGTAACAACCGAGGCAGAAAACTTAGGAATAACAAAAGGAATGCTTGGGAAGGATGCCTTGTTAAAAATGATTTAAAAGCTTGCACAGTTTGTGCAGGCTTTTTCTAATGCTACCTCTCATAAATTTATAGGCTAGTTCATCTCTTTCATGCATACATATAGCATGTAAGGGGGGATTATTTTGGCAAAGTTTCGTGTACGTCCCAGGAAACGAGGACCGTTACCTTTCCGATACGTTATGTTATTATCGTTTGTTTTTTTTCTTTTGTCTACAGCATTGGGTATATGGATGGTTAACAAGGGGATTGAGCCTTCCCTGATGAGATATGCGGAATCGAAAACAAAACAAATTGCCTCACAGGTCATCAATAAGGCGATTAACAAAAAAACGGTAGAAGTAGGGGATGTTATTGCCGTTGAAGCTGGTCAAAATGGCGCACAGCCAAGCGCTAGTTTAAAAACAGAAGTGATAAACCAGAAGCTATCAGAAATCACCAATGAAATACAGAAAAACTTAAATGCTGCAGAAAAAGGTGACCTAGAATCCTTAGAGAAATTAACGGATGTGGATATTGAGGTAAATACAGAGAAGCAGGATGGAATTGTTTGGAATGTCCCGCTTGGTCAAGCAACGAATATGGCTTTGCTCGGAAATCTAGGCCCAAAAATACCTGTAAGGTTTCATGCAATTGGTGAAGTACGACCAGATGTGAAAATTAATCCTAAACCGATGGGAATTAATAATACATGGATTGATGTAGCAATTCATTTAGAGGTTTCTGTGCAAATCATTACCCCGTTTGCAACGGAAATTACAAAGTTAGAACAGAATATTCCAGTGGGTGGAAGATTAATACAGGGAGAAGTGCCACAATTTTATAATAATGGTGGTAATGGAATTACACCATCAATCCAGATACCTCAGCGAGAAAATTAAAAGGACTGTCGCAAGAGACAGTCCATCCTACTTACTATTCTTTAATGCTTGTCTTTCCTGCTGTTTCCACAATCTTAAATGTGGTGTGGGGTCAAAAGACCATTCTGTATAGCCATTATCTTTGTACATTCCATAGTGAAGGTGAGGAGGGAATTTGCCTGATGTCCCAGGAGGCCCATACCCAGAACTGCCTACACCGCCAATTAACGTTCCTGGTTCAACGATTTGGCCAACTTTTAAATCTTTAGCAAAACCGCTAAGATGAGCAAAATAATGATACGTGTTATTAATGTCACGAATGCCAACTCTCCAGCCGCCGAACTTATTCCAACCCTTCATTTCTACTATGCCGTAGTTAGTAGCACGCACAGGAACCCCATAGCCAGCAAAAATGTCGGTACCTTCATGCATTCTTCTGCCGCCCCAGCCTCTTGCATCGCCCCAGGTACTGCGATAGCTATGATTGCTTCGTAATGGCAGTGGAAAGACATGTTTATCTAATTCTAACCGGCCGAAATGCCGGTACACTTTTGCCTTGTCAGCAATAATGCCAACTGTTTTATCACGATGATAATAATCCCATAAACCGATTTTTATATTATCATGGTCTGTTCCATACGATAGAAGATAATTGGCAAAAGAATATAAGACATCTTCGTCGCTCTTCAAACTGGCTTTACCATCTCCATCCCCGTCCACACCCATACCACTAAAAAATTGGATAATTGCAGGGTTTTCTTCAGAAGGATTTGGATTGGTTGGTCCAGCCCATTTCTCTGGAGTAAAATAGATGCCAATCACACTTTCCGCTTTTGGTAGGTCTTTACGCACCGCACGGATATTCCTTTCGTATTGATCAATAGCTGCTAAATAATACCAAGGAATTTGTGTGACTGTTTCCACCTTCTTGTATAGCTTCATTCTTTCCTGATACTCATCAGGACCATTTGCATGAGCATCCCTGGGAGATATGCTGCTCATTAATAAGAGGAAAGTTCCAATTATCAGAAATGCCCGCACAGGAATCCTCCTTCCGATTATTGTACGTTTTTAGTTTATGATTTCTAAGCTATTTCATAATGGTCAATAATTGGAAATAGTGGTTTACACGGTTTACAGAGTTGGTCTGCTTGTTGTTGTTACAAAAAGTATGGTAAAGTGACTAGGAGCAAACTCATTTATAGGGGTGGAAATAGTGAGCAGAAATGCAGAATACTTAAGAAAACCGGAATGGTTGAAAATAAAATTAAATACGAATGAGCACTATACAGGCTTGAAAAAGATGATGCGTGAAAAAAATCTACATACTGTATGTGAAGAAGCGCGATGCCCTAATATTCACGAATGCTGGGCGGAAAGAAGAACAGCTACCTTTATGATTCTCGGTGATACTTGTACACGTGCATGCCGATTCTGTGCGGTTAAAACAGGATTACCAACAGAATTAGATTTGCAAGAGCCAGAACGTGTAGCGGACTCCGTGCAATTAATGAACTTAAAGCATGTCGTGGTAACGGCGGTAGCACGGGACGATTTAAAAGATGGTGGTGCAGCTGTATTTGCGGAAACGGTTAGAGCGATAAGAAGAAAGAACCCATTTACAAGCATTGAAGTTCTTCCATCAGATATGGGCGGTAAGGAAGAAAATTTAGCTCTGCTAATGGATGCAAAACCCGACATATTAAATCATAATATTGAAACTGTGAAAAGATTAACACCGAGAGTTAGGGCAAGAGCAAAATATGACCGCTCACTTGAGTTTTTAGGAAGAGCGAAAGAAATGCAGCCAACTATTCCAACCAAATCTAGTTTAATGGTCGGCCTAGGTGAAACAAAAGAAGAAATTATCGAGGTAATGGACGACCTCAGAGCAAATAATGTGGATATTATGACGATAGGTCAGTACCTGCAGCCATCTAAGAGTCACTTAAAGGTAGAAAAATACTATCATCCAGATGAATTTGCTGAGTTACGTGAAATTGCTCTCACAAAAGGATTTAGTCACTGTGAAGCTGGGCCGTTAGTTCGTTCATCTTACCACGCAGACGAACAAGTTAATGCAGCAGCAAAGCATAAACAACTACAAGGCGAAACCGAAGCCAAGGAAGCGTAATAAATATAAAAAAGAGTTCAGTCTATCGGCTGAACTCTCATTTTTTATCTATTTTTCGTATTCATTCCATCCTCTTTTGTTGCTCCATTTTCATCTTCACTATCACTCATTCGATTTCCTTGTGGTGATTTCTTCATTTGTTTAACTAACCCATTAACCAAATTTCTTGCATTTCTGCTTGTTGAGTCTAAATTTGCGAGATTTTCCACATCACGCATTAAATTTTTATTATCTGAAACATAGACATGGTAATATCTTGGGACAACAGACATGGCTGTTCTTTTAACTTGGTCTGCAGTATGATTACGGTCCTTGGAATCTGTACTATAGGAAACAAGAACCTCCTGGTCGGTTACCAACGTGGCTACGTCATTCACATTTGGAATATCTGTACTTAGCTGGCTAATAATATTTGCTACTTGTTCACGATCAATCGCGGAATAGTGTTGTGTTCCACCCCGGTCTCCCTGGATAGGACTTTTTTGATGACGGACAAAGCCATAATTATCGCTTACCTTTCGAACGCCTTGGCCACCGCCTTCATTGTACAGTTCTTCTCTTTTATTATTGACATTTATGGTATCTCCGCTTTCTTCATAAACGTCACGACCCGCCATATCCTTTGAGCAGCCAGCTGCGCTCAGGAGTAAACAAAAACCAATAAGTATCGACCAATTTTTCATTTAAAGCACCTCCTTTTTTTAGAATAGCCAAATAACTGATTTTTTTTCTTAGTAATTGATGGTGAATCGGTTATAATGAAAGAAAGATTGACTGGTAAAATTTGAGGTGATTACATGATCAGTATTAATGGCTCCACCTATGAAATCGTGCAGGAACACAGAGAGGCCTTCAATGAGGAAGCCTTAAAGGCGAGATATAGTGATATATTATCGAGATATGATTATATTGTCGGGGATTGGGGATATGGGCAGCTCCGGTTAAAAGGCTTTTTTGAAGATCAGAATCAAAAAGCTACCTTTGATACCAAAATCAGTACATTGAGTGAATATTTGTATGAATACTGTAATTTTGGCTGTGCCTATTTTGTCTTGAAAAAGGTAAAAAAATAAGAAAGCCCGCCTTTGTGGCGGGTTTTCTTATTGGGTATAAGGAGGCTGCTCATCAGTGTTTGGGTCATCGTGTGTAGGATGAGCCCCATCCATTTGTCGCGGAATGTTTTGATGAAACGTTTTATCCTCGTAATTGAAGTTACTATAATAACGCTGTCCTTCCTGCCAGGGAGTACTTTTATTTTCAACAGGCTTGTCTTTTCCTATTGGTGAACCAAAAGGACCTTCAGGGAATTCCTCTGCAGTTAGGAAGTTTTTTTGTTTTTCAACATTTGAAAGATCAAAATAGCTTCTCTTCTTTTCTTCGGACATACTACCACTCCTTTTTAATAGTATGTAACGGCAGTGATAAAAAATTATAGTAATTCTAACAAAAAGGAACGTAATTCTTCTGCATCCTCTTCGTTTAATTGAAAAGCGTATTCTAAATACCCTTCCTCTTTTAAGTCGTCTTCACCAATAATCGCAAAGCGACTCCCTTGTAAATCAAGTACAAGATGTTTCCCAAAATGACGATCGGTTTTAACAATTGCCAAATCAAAGCGTTGGTTGTCACCGACAAAGCTGACAAATCTTGTTTTTGTATCCTCTGTATCATCGTATAAGAAAAAACGTTCTTTCATGTGTTCTGTGCTCCTTTAAGTAAATTCTCCATCCTCTTTATATTACCAAATAATGAGTCGTGGAGGGAACTTTGGGAGTTAATCGAATATTGTTAAAAATTTACTAAATGAAAAACCGGATTCTGTCAAATTGTGTTACAATATATTTAATATTGTCGTATGTTGCTTTTTGAGAGGGATGGAATCCATGGACTGCCGTTACATGAATAAAGTTAAGAATGTAATCCAATGGGGAAAGATCATTCTGCCTCTTTCGTCCATCCGCTATTACCCACCACAATTTACCTTGCGCAATCCTTTGATAGAAGGTGTTAGTAACGCTTTTCGTGCGGGGCATGAGGTAGTAGTAATTGTTTTCAAATTAAAAAACCAAAAGGATATCATGGAACAAACTGAAGTCCGGCAGCAGTCCAAATTAATAAAAACGATGAAGAAGATTTTTCAAATCGTCATAGAACAAGAGGTTAACTCCAAGGAAGTAATTGCCCTCCATGATTATTATGGGGAAGGCATCACGCTGTTAATTACGGTTGATCATGATCGCCATTCAATTTCTAATATTGACCTAATGATGAAGAAGATAACAGAAGTAGTGGCACAAAGGTTCATTAAACTTTACCCTAATGTGTATCCGACTTTTGAAGAAGGATATATGTTCGTCGATAAATATGACTATTCTATCCAAGACTCCATATTAAGGGCACACAGACAAGCCGTTGGTATAGCAGAGAAGCGAGAACAGCTGGAAATCAATGAAATGCTGTTAGCCATTAACAAAATTATTACAAAGAAGAATATTACATTATTTGCCCAGCCTATTATTGATGTGGCAACAGGTGAGATACGGGCTTGGGAACTGCTTACTCGTGGACCAAAAGGGACTGGTTTAGAAGCTCCGTTACAGCTCTTTTCTGTTGCAAGGCAAACTGGCCGGTTGTATGAATTAGAAATGATTGTATTGGAAAAAATGCTACAGCAAGTAAAAGCATCCCGTTGCCGTCAAGATGTTTTTGTTAATTGTACGCCCTTAACTCTAGGGAATATTAGATTTACCAGTGATATAAAAAAGTTGTTACAGAAGTATAGAGGCATTTCACCGAAACAGATTACCTTTGAAGTGACTGAACGTGATTCAATCGAGGGTTTGAAAAACTTTGCCTTTAATATTAATGTTTTGCGATTAATGGGTTTTAGGATTGCGGTGGATGACACGGGAGCAGGCTATTCTAGCTTAAATACGATTACTGAACTTATGCCTGACATCATTAAAATTGATCGTTCTGTCATTGAAAATATCGATAAAAACTCGGTCAAAGAGTCAATGTTAAAAGGGTTGCTCCTTGTTGCCAGGGAAGCTGGCTCATTAGTTGTGGCGGAGGGGATTGAAAACCAAGAAGAGGCTTCCGTTCTAACAAGAAATAATGTTGACCTTGCACAGGGTAATTATTATGCACGTCCAACAAGGTTTTATGAGGAAATTGCAACTTAGGTATTGATTATTATAGAGGAAGTGGATGACATGTATTTTGTAGACCGTGATAAGTTAGAGACAACTTTGGTTTTTCTAGAAGAGCAAATCAGTCTATTTTCTAGTCAGGATCAATGGTCAACTAGAATAGAAAAAGCAGCTTTGGAACGGATTACGCATCTCATGATTGAATCGGTTTTAGATGCGGGTAACGCAATGATAGACGGGTTTATTATGAGAGACCCTGGCAGTTATGACGATATTATTGATATATTAATCGATGAAAAGGTTGTTAGTGCCCAAACAGGTAATAGCTTAAAAACTCTAATTCAGCATCGAAAGGTTCTCGTCCAGCTGTATACGGAGATTAATCATAGTGAGCTTCATAAACAGTTCTCCTCCCATCTAAAAACATTAGTTTTATTTCCGAAAAATGTCCGGGACTACCTACAGAATGAACTTGGCCCAGTATCAGCATTTAATTAATCATAAATCCATGACCGCATTTGCGGTCCTTTTTGCTTATGTCTATGATACATATAGGAGTGATTTCACATGAAAAAGTATAAAGGTTATTTAATTGATCTTGATGGAACGATGTATAAAGGGTCAGAAAAAATTGAAGCGGCAGGAGATTTTGTGAAAAAATTAAGGGATGCAGAGATTCCGTATTTATTTGTAACCAATAATTCATCACGAACACCAGCCCAAGTTGCAAAAAAGTTAAGGGACTTTGATATCCCTGCAGAAGAAGAGCTTGTCTTTACCACAAGTCAGGCAACCGCTAATTATATCTATGACCAAAAGAGGGATGCGTCCGTTTTTGTAATAGGGGAAGAAGGTATACGTACGGCTTTAGAGGAAAAAAGGTTTACCTTTGCTGGTGAAAATGCCGAATATGTTGTCATTGGGATAGACCGCGAAATTAGCTACGAAAAATTAACCATCGCATGCCTTGCAGTCCGTAATGGTGCAATCTTTATCTCAACAAACGGAGATATTGCAATACCAACAGAAAGGGGGTTAATCCCTGGAAATGGTTCGCTTACATCTGTGATTGCCGTATCCACTCAAACTAATCCAATCTTTATTGGGAAGCCCGAATCAATTATTATGGAGCAGGCACTAAAGGTTTTGGGAACTTCTAAAGACGAAACCTTAATGGTGGGCGATTATTATGATACCGATATTCTAGCAGGGATGAATGCGGGGCTTGATACGCTATTAGTTCACACTGGTGTTACAACGAAGGAATTACTAGCTGGTTATGACCGCAAACCAACTTATGCCATTGATTCATTAGATCAATGGGAGCCGTAAAAAAAGGATGGATAGATTTCCATCCTTTTTACTGCTTTTTATTCCACATGTGCTGCACGATGTGCCAATCTGCTTGATGCAGCTGCAGCAATTGCACCGATGATATCGTCTAGAAACGTATGACATTCACCAGTTGATTTATCATTTAAACGGGCTAAAATGCCAGGCTTTTGCTTATCAATATAGCCATAGTTCGTAAAGCCGATGGACCCATACACATTCACGATGGACAATGCTAAAATTTCATCTACGCCGTATAGACTTTCGTCCGTTTTAATAATTGATTGAATAGGTTCCTCCAGCATGTTCTTTTCGGCGAGCATATCGAGCTGGATCCCCGTAATGATGGCATTTTGAACTTCTCGTTTAGCGATTACACGCTCGACATTTGCGATACAGTCTTCCATTTTTAAATTTTCATGGTATTTTTCCTGTAAAAAAAAGACTAGATCCGCAATATCCTGAATTTCTACTCCTCTTTCTTTAATCCATCTACGTGCTGTTTCCTCTGTTAAATCCATTTTTTTAGCCTCTGCCATCCATTTATCACCTTTTCTTTTGGAATTTTCACTATACTTAATTCATAACATATGCAAGCTGATTTGAATAGGAACGAATGAACCAATACCCTCCTTACAGATTTCTCCTATAATGTTTTTCTTATACTTTTATTACGTAAGAAGACAACAAGTTTTTTGGGCTACTACATATATATGACATAAGAGAAGAAAAGAGAAGAGGTGGAAGCGTGCTTCAAAAATTACTTGAAAATAAATATGGTATCCAAGTAGAGGAATATGTAAAGCTTGATTCCTATGACGCACTTAGAAGTAATGGATGGTTTTATTTAGTTGCCAATTCTGACGGAAGAGAAGCGAATGATATTGCTGAACTCGAGAAAATTGCTGAGCATTTAAGAAAAAATGGAGATTCCCATGTTCCAGCCTTTTTACAATCTAATGAGGGGAGCCTCATTACCACTTGGGAGGACCATCAATATTGTGTATTGGCAAATCGGCAAACCGACAAACAGGTAAAAGTAAAAGTAGGAAGAAAGTTAGCTAAATTTCATGAGCGCGGAAAAACAGTGCCATTTAAAATCGAGAGGACTAGCCGAATTGGGCAATGGAAACAATTATGGGAAAAGCGGCTGGACCAAATTGAGAAGGTATGGAGTGAGCTCTTGTATCAAACACCTGAGGATGATTTTGAACGAATGTTTATTGATTCATTTCCCTATTATATTGGACTAACGGAAAATGCTATCCAGTATTTGGTGGATACCGAGCTGGATGATGAACCAAAGGAATCGGATAGTGGAACTGTATGCCATGAACGTTTTACAAACGGTTCGTGGGGGGCGAATTATTACATTAAGGACCCTTTTGATTGGGTTTTTGATCATCGCAGCCGTGACCTTGCAGAATGGACGAGAGAGCGATATTTCAGAAATACGCAAACCTATGAAATTGATGTAAGACAGTTTTTTGTTGAATATCAAAGCATTGCCCCTTTAACCTCTTTTTCGTGGCGTTTACTGTTTTCCCGTTTATTATTTCCGCTTCACTATTTTGAGTGTATTGAAAATTACTATATCACTCGTTCGGAGCAGGAAAAGAAACTTCTAGAAGAGCAGTTAAATAAGATGTTAAATCAATCAACAGAATATGAACGTTTTCTAAGCAATTTTTATCATACTGTCGGAGCTCCCTTGAAACCATTAAATATTCCACAATTAGACTGGTTAACCAAGAGATAATAGAAAGAGCGATTGCCAGGGCAGCAATCGCTCTTAATCTTTATTAAAATACTTGTTCTACTTCAACAACGCCAGGAACTTCCTCTAAAAGTGCTCTTTCAATTCCTGCTTTTAGGGTAATTGTTGAGCTCGGGCAGCTTCCGCATGCACCTAGTAAACGAAGTTTCACAATACCATCCTCAACATCAACTAACTCACAATCTCCTCCATCGCGAAGAAGAAATGGACGTAATTTATCTAATACTTCCTGAACCTGCTCAAACATTTCTTGTACTTGTTCTGCCATATTTTATCGTCTCCTTCCTACCTTATATTATAATGTCATTGAAGGGAAAAATCCATTCTCATGAAATGGGAAATCGCACATTTCCAACCATATTCTTATGTTTAATAGTTTAAATGAGGTAAAATAAAAGAAAAAGGCAGGATTGATGGAATGACTACTACTACAGTTGAAATTATCCTCTATGGTGCAGAACAGCTATGTCCAAGTTGCGTGAATTTACCATCCTCAAAGGAGACATTTGAATGGCTAGAGGCAGCTATAGCTAGGAAGTTCCCGGAGCAGCCATTCAAAATGACCTATGTTGATATTTATCAACCACCTAGTGACAGTGAAAAAGAGAACTTTGCCAAACGAGTCATTGAAGAAGATATGTTCTATCCAGTAGTTGTCATTAAGGATAAGATTGTCGGTGAAGGCAACCCACGACTAAAAACAATTTTTAATGAATTGGAAAAGTACGGGTACAAAGCGATATAAACGAAGCATTCCAGATTATGCTGGAATGCTTCGTTTTAAAATCAACCGTTATGATATTTGTAGAGCCAGAGTATTCCTGATTTTAACAGACGGGCAACCCGGCCGGTAATCGCTCTGTCGGCCATCATCCCAAAACCATGTTTCTTACCGAGAGAACCTAGAACCCCTTTTAATTTAATCGTTGGGAAATCAACTGGAGGTTCCTCGCCATTCCAGCGCTTTTTCAACACTTCGACGATTTGCTCCGCTTGTCCCTCTGCTAATTGAGCACTTGGGGCATGAGGGAGACTTGCGCAATCTCCTAGAATAAAAACGTCCTCATCATTTGGTAAATGATGACGGGGTGTAATAATGAGCCTGCCTGAGCGGTCCATTTCTTCCCCTAATTCCCGAACAACCTTATTCGCCTGGATACCTGCGGTCCAAACAATCACATCACAAGGAATTGGCTCATCATGGTTATAAAGTAGATTTTCCTCCACCTTTGTGATATTAGAGTTATTAATAATTTCGACATTATTTTTATGAAACCAATTTTCTACATATTTACTTAAGCGGTCAGGAAAGGCAGGAAGAATGTGCTTGCCACGATCAAATAGTTTAATTTTGAGATCGTTACGGCTTTCGCTCAATTCACTGGCAAGCTCTACACCGCTAAGCCCAGCACCCACGATACCCACAACAGAACCAGGTCCTAAATTGTTTAGTACTGAATAGGTCATACGGGACTTTTCAATACTCTGAATGCTGTAGGTGTATTGATCTGCACCTGGTACACCATGATACTTGTCCTCACAGCCTAGACCAATGATTAATTCGTCATAGTTGATGGGCTCGGAATCTTTGATCAAGACCTTTTTATTGTCTTTTTCAATTCCGGTAACTTCTCCATATTTAATTTCTAATTGTGGATGTTCTGGAAAAGAAACGCGCAACTCCTTATCAGAAACTGTCCCAGCCGCTAAGGCATAATATTCCGTTTTTAAACAATGGTAAGGAACGCGGTCAACTAGTGTAATTCTTATATCCTCAGGTAAATTGTTTGGAAGAAGTTCACTCAAAATCTTCATTCCACCATATCCGCCACCGAGAATTACAAGGTTTTTCATTTTTTATTTCCCCTTTTTGTACACCAGTAATTATGTGTTAATTTTTAGTTAAAAATGATAGTAATATAGTCTTTAAATCCATTAAAAGTATAGCTGAATTATGACAAAATAACAACACATATGACAATTCTATTGACATTTCTACATGAAACATGGTATTTGACGTGGCTAAAGAAAAATAGTAGGATAATATGTTGTGGAGAGGTGATAGCCATGTTAATGCCAATTATTGAATTTTGTATGAGTAATTTAGCCAGTGGTGCCCAAAAGGCCTTGGAAAAGTTAGAAAGAGACCCAAATCTTGATATCATTGAATATGGATGTCTTGGATATTGCGGAAAATGTGCCTCCACCCTTTTTGCACTTGTAAACGGTGAAGTGGTAACTGGGACAACACCTGATGACCTTGTGGATAATATTTACAAATATTTAGATGAGAATCCTATGTTTTAAATAGATAGTTGTACGAAAGGGGAGCGTATATCGCTTCCTTATTTTAATCTAATCATATAATACTCATTAGGAACGTATTAGTTGAGTCATGAAGATACAGTGTATATACTAATAAGAAAGACCTCAAAAAAGGGAGGAAGAAATCTATGAGTAATGATGCAGTTATTATAACGGAAGCCGCAGCTCTTCAAATAAAAGAAATGATGAAACACAATGAAGAAGAAGGTGCCCTATTACGAGTTAGTGTAAAGGGCGGCGGCTGCAGTGGTTTGTCATACGGTATGGGTTTTGATCATGAGGTGAAGGAAGAGGATCTCCATTTTACACAGCATGGAATTCAAATTCTTGTGGCTAAAGAGGATGCCCTAATCCTGAATGGGACAAAAATTGATTATAAGCAATCGATGATGGGCGGCGGATTTACCATTGATAATCCAAACGCCATTGCCTCATGCGGCTGTGGCTCATCCTTCAGGACGGCAACAGCAACAGGTACACCAGAAGAATGTTAATATAATATTAAAAGGCGCCAAAACGGCGCCTTTATCTATTACTTTCCAAACATAGACGAACTGTGAAGAGGCTGGATTTTTGCTTTTGGATCGATAAATGCTTTCGCATTGTTAACAGCCGTTGGAGCTTCACCAAATCCACAGGCAATTAATTTTACTTTACCTTCGTATGTGCAAATATCTCCTGCAGCATAAATACCTGGAATAGCTGTTTCCATTTTGGAATTTACCACGATAGAATTCTTCTCGATTTGTAAACCCCATTCTTTAATTGGACCTAGAGAGGAGACGAAACCATAGTTACAGATTACCGCATCCACATCAATGGCTTCTCTGCCTTCACCATTAACCCCTGTTAGGACAACTTGCTTAATGCCGAGATCATCGCCAATTAATTCTGCAGGCACAAAAGGAGTTTTTACATTCACTTTTGAGTTATGCAAGTTCTCAACACTATGCTCGTGAGCTCTAAATTTATCTCTGCGGTGGACAAGTGTTACTTCTTTGGCAATAGGTTCTAACATTAATGCCCAGTCTACAGCTGAATCTCCGCCGCCGAAAACGACAACCTTTTGACCTGCAAACTTGTTAAGATCATCAATAAAGTAATGAAGATTTTTACGCTCATATTGTGCAGCGCTTTCAAGTTCTAAACGACGTGGCTGGAACGCACCATTACCTGCTGTAATAATAACTGTTTTAGAGTAGTGAACTTCCGAATTGGTTGTTAATTTGAAGGTTCCATCCTCTTGTTTTTCCAATTTCTCGACGGATTGCTCGAGTGCAACGGCTGGCTCAAACTTTGCCATTTGTTCTTTTAAATTATCAATTAATTCTTGTGCACGGACTTTTGGAAATCCTGCAACATCGTAAATGTATTTTTCCGGGTATAGTGCTGATAATTGACCGCCTAATTGTGGTAAGCTTTCAATAATTTTTACTGAAGCTTGTCTCATACCGCCATAAAAAGCAGTAAATAGACCTGTAGGGCCGCCCCCGATAATGGTTATGTCATAAACTTTTTGATCCTCTTGCACCATGTATCCCCCCAACTTATGTAGTGACAGACTCCATTCCTTATAATATCACATAAATATAAAATCCTCACAACTTTTGGGGAATATTCAGATAGTTAAAAAAATCATTCCATTTTTTAAAAATAATCATTTACCTACTTGAAATTGTGAAGTGTTTAGCATAATATGTATTGAGGATAGATGTTAAATTTTTGTGACAAAAAAGGAAAACTTTTGTGTCGTTGTACGTGAATTATATCACATACTTTTTTCCTCTAAACAAAATAAAAACCACAAAAGCTGAGGAAGCTAAGAACAAGTATATTACTCAAAAATAAAAAAGGTGGAAGTGATCACTTTGAGAAAGCCGAAAATTGTTATTGTTGGTGCGGGATATGGCGGGCTTATGACAACTGTCAGATTGCAAAAGCTTGTTGGAGTGAATGAAGCAGATATCGTTTTAATAAATAAAAATGATTACCATTATGAAACTACATGGCTGCATGAGGCTTCTGCAGGCACACTTCATCATGACCGTGTACGTTATGATATTCGTGATGTTATTGATAGAAGTAAAGTTGACTTTGTCCAGGATACGGTTGTTGAAATCAAGAAAGACGAGAAAAAGGTAATTTTAGAAAAGGGCGAGGTACAGTATGATTATCTCGTTATAGCTCTTGGTGGCGAACCGGAAACCTTTGGTATCAAAGGGTTAAAGGAGTATGCTTTTGGGATTACAAATGTAAATTCATCTCGCCAATTACGTGAGCATATTGAATATCAATTCGCCACTTATAATATGGAAGAAGAAAAGAACGACAATCGTTTGGTTATCGTTGTTGGCGGTGCAGGCTTTACTGGTATTGAATTCTTAGGTGAATTAACCAACCGAGTACCTGAGCTATGCCATGAATATGATGTAGATTCTCACAAAGTAAAAATTCTTTGTGTCGAGGCAGCTCCGACTGTTCTTCCGGGCTTCGATCCGGAGCTTGTTAACTACGCTGTATCAACATTGGAGCGTAAAGGGGTAGAATTCTTAATTGGAACAGCGATTAAAGAATGTACACCTGATGGTATCATCGTAGCAAAAGGTGAAGAAGAACCACGTGAAATTAAAGCAGAAACGGTCGTTTGGGCTGCGGGTGTACGTGGAAATTCTATTATTGAGAAATCAGGCTTTGAAGCCATGAGAGGCCGTGTAAAGGTACAACCTGACCTTCGTGTACCAGGATTTGATGATGTGTTTATCATTGGTGACAGTTCACTTGTTATCAATGAAGAAATCAATCGTCCTTATCCTCCAACTGCACAAATTGCTATGCAGCAGGGAGAAGTCGTTGCGCGTAACTTGGCTGCTTTAATTCGCAACAAGACCGACCTTGAGACCTTTACGTTTGATAATAAAGGTACCGTATGCTCACTTGGTCATGACGATGCCATTGGCGTTGTCTTTGGTAAAAAGGTATTTGGTGGAAAGGCGTCCTTTATGAAAAAAGTAGTCGACAATCGTTCTTTATTCATGATTGGCGGAGCTGGTCTTGTATTGAAAAAAGGTAAATTTAACGTATTCTAAACCGAAAAGCGGAAGTGCCTTGAACAGGGAAAAATGCAGTTCAATTTTTCCTAGGGGCGACAGGCATAAGACGAGCCGGCGAGAAGGTTGTTCTTTAACCTTTCTGACGGATTGGCTTAGACCTGAGAGCCCCTAGGCGCTGGAGCTAGACATAAATATATTTAAAAAAAGGGGCAGAGCTATCTGTCCTTTTTTTGTTACTATATATTTAACGGTATGGTGAGGGGGATCATAATGAGTAAAAAAGAGAAACGAGGCAAGGTTTGGTTAGCGGTTGCGGGTTTAGTCAAATCATCTGAGGGGCATTGGCTGGTTGTTAATAAGCGGTACGGTGGTCTAAAGGGAAAGTGGTCACTCCCTGCAGGTTTTGTTGACGAAGGAGAAACGGCTGATGATGCTGTAATAAGAGAAGTGAAGGAAGAAACTGGTATAAATTGCGTTGTAAAGGGATTGATAGGACTAAGAACAGGTGTCCTTTCAGAAGAGATTAGTGATAATTTACTTGTCTTTGAGCTCGAACCACTAAATGAAGAGGGAATACGACACCAGGAAAATGAGCTTTATGAGGCAAGGTTTATCGCACCTGATGAGCTCCTTCAAGAAAAAGAAGCATCGATTATGCTGCACTATCTAATCAATCAAAGTGATTGTGTTACTAAGCCAGGATTTGATGGACTAAATCCTGGAGACCACTTTAATTATAGTGCCTATAAATTATTTTTTTAATTTTTTGAAAATTTAAGTAACATTTAGGAAATGGAAGAAAAATTGGGTTGTATCCGTTTTCTTACCTATTTTCGGTTGAATTTCGTCCTTTTCATTTCGTCAGATTCTTGATATATTATCAGAAAATTTAAATAATATTTTAGGAGCTGATTTGAATGAAAACAACTAGCTTAGATACTAAAAACTGTGATTATTGTTCAGGTACTGGATATTTCCAATTATTGCTTGGGGGTTCTGAAACATGCACCTGCTGCGAGGGCTCTGGTAAGAAACAAGAAAAGTATTAAGTAGAGTTTATATGGTTAACTAGAGCTGCTTCCACGAAAATCTTCGGGAAGCTATTTTTTTTGTAGTTTTTCCCATGTATAGATAACTAGTGTGTTAGGATTGACTCCCCAATGGACATTAAGTAAACTTATTAATGATGTGTAAAGGGGGTAATTCCATGCAGATGAGCATTGTTGTATTAATTATTTCGATATTGTTATTCTTTGTGTTATTTTTTGGAATTGGTTTTATACTAAATATGCTTTTGAGAATGTCTTGGATCATGGCATTCATATATCCGATTATTGCTATTTTTATTGTTGATAAAGTTAAATTCATTGAATACATTACAAATAGTAAAGTGGCGTTTGGGGAGCTTGGACAAAAGCTGGGCTCATTAGCGACGGCTGATATCCTCATATTGCTGAGTGGTTTAGCTGGCGCAATTGCTGCTGGTATTACAATTAAGATGTTAAGGAAAAATGGATATCAAATGTTCTAAGGCTTTTTACCTGGGTTAATCACCTTTTTAGATTAACTTAGGTAAAAAGCTTTTTTTGTATATAGGTTTTTACTCCTTTTTGAATAATTCCGGGCATGTTGGGAAATGAATATTTTGGGAGGAGTGAAAATTAGTAATGAATAAAATCAATAATTGGACAAAGCGTTTTGCAATGACTGTTCTTTTTCTGCTTGCCATTCTAATGACTGTTCAATCTATTACAGGAATAGATATCAAATTATTTATTAAACAAATGGTAGAAGTCGAAGCGCATGCAGCTTCCTCCGAATCAGAAGCTGTGACACCGCCATTAGAGGATGCCTTTGACTGGTCTAAGTACCCGAAAAAAACAGTAATTGCAACAGGATATACAGCAGGCTTTGAATCCACAGGTAAAAATGAAAACCATCCTGAGTACGGAATTACCTATTCAGGTGTAAAAGTAAAACGAGATTTATATTCGACTGTAGCTGCAGACTTATCGGTTTTTCCGATTGGTACGATTCTGTTCATTCCCGGGTATGGGTTGGGCGTGGTAGCAGATAAAGGCGGGGCGATTAAAGGAAATAAAGTCGATCTATATTATGAAACCGTTGAGGATGTTTATAACAAATGGGGTAAAAAAGAAATCGAAGTATATGTCGTAGAGCAGGGAAATGGAAAACTTACAGAGGCAGAGTTACAAGCATTAAATGAAGACAAGTCCATGCAGGTATTCCGTCAGCAGTATATTGGTTCAGAGAGAAAATAATGCAGGCATAGAGCCTGCTATTTTTATTGTATTGGAATGAAGATATTTAGAAAGTCGAAATATTCGCCTATTTCTTATATAATGAATAGGTAATTTATTTGGAGGTGGAAACATGTTTGAGGTTAAAAATGAAATTGACTTCACAGCAGCTCATGAAGGTTTACTGATCGGACTTTTTGACAAGCCTGAGAAATTCAGCGGAATTCTTGAGAAACTGGATGAGAAATTCGAAGGTCAATTAACGGAACTTGTTAAAGCTGGTGATATTTCAGCCAAGTTTAAAAATATTAGCAAAGTACATAGTTTTGGTAAAATCGCTGCAAAAAGAATCTGGTTTGTAGGTCTTGGAAAGGAAAAGGAATTTAACTTCGAAAGGCTAAGTGAGGCTTTAGGGAAAGCATATAAAGCGATAAAAGGAAGTAAGCTTCAAGAATGTGCTGTCCTATTGGATTCCCTTACAGCAGATTCAGTAGATGGACTAGAAGCAGCACATGCTGTAAGTGAAACATACGCATTAGCTAGCTACCAATTCCGCGGCTACAAGCAAAAATCGAATGAACCTGAAAAAAGAGTAGAAAAAATAACGGTATATAGCGAAAAGAATGATTTAGAGGATATCAAGGCTTCGCTAACGGTGGGGCTTGCTTTTGGAAACGGTACGAACTCTGCTCGTACACTAGTAAATATTCCTGGTAACCTTTTAACTGCAAAGGATATGGCGGAATATGCGCAACAGCTTGCTGCCAAATATGACTTTGAGGTCGAAATCCTTGATAAGGAAGAGATTGAAAAGCTGGGAATGGGGGCTTTCCTTGCTGTTAACCAAGGTTCTACTGAGCCACCGAAGATGATTGTTTTAAAGTATCAAGGGAAAGAACAATGGCAGGATGTTATTGGATTGGTTGGAAAAGGAATCACCTTTGACACTGGCGGCTATTCGATCAAAACAAAAGCTGGCATTGTTGGGATGAAGACTGATATGGGCGGAGCTGCGGCTGTTCTTGGTGCGATGGAAATCATCGGGGAATTAAAGCCGGAACAAAATGTAGTTTCAGTTATTCCTTCAACAGATAATATGATTTCTGGTAACGCCTTTAAACCTGACGATGTGATCACCTCTATGAGTGGGAAAACCATTGAAGTGTTAAATACAGATGCAGAAGGCAGACTTGTTTTAGCAGACGCTGTTACCTATGCCAAGCACCATGGAGCAGAATATTTAATTGATGTTGCAACCTTAACCGGCGGGGTAATTACAGCGCTAGGACTTCATACAACAGGTGCTATGACGAATCATGAAACCTTATATGAACAAGTCTTAGAAGCATCAATGGAAGCAGGGGAGCCAATGTGGCAGCTGCCATTGTTCGAAAAAGACAAAGAGCGGGTTAGAAACAGTAAGGTGGCTGATTTAAACAACTCTCCTGGCAGTGAGGGGCATGCGATTGTAGCAGGTGCCTTTATCGGGGAATTTACAGAAGGTACTCCTTGGGTACACTTAGATATTGCAGGTACTTCAACCACTTCTAGAGAGCACGATCTGGGGCCTGCAGGGGCAACAGGTGTGATGACCCGAACCTTAGCTTTATTTGTGGAACGCTTTGAACCAATTGAAAAATAGTAATTTGCCCAACCCATCTCCTCAATACTCGCATATGAAGTAATGTAGGCAAGTATAGTGAATAGGAGGTTTGGCTGCATGTATTATTATCGAAGCTCGTATCCTAAACATAACCAACGATTTATTGGCTTTGGGCTGCCATTTTTGGGTGGTTTAGTTGGCGGATTGTTAGGTAGTGCTTTATTTTATCCTCGGCCATTTTATGGGTATCCTCGCCCGTTTTATGGTTATCCTGCTTATGGTCCTCCAGTCTATGGTTACCCAGGATACGGAGCACCTTTTTATTATTAGCTTAATTGTAAAAAACAGCTTTCGCAGCTGTTTTTTCTTTTGCGTTAAAGGAAAATCTTATTACCATAGAGAATATAACAACAAATGAATTCGAAAGGAGCAGGAGGTATGATCAAAAACACGTTAATTGAAACGTTAGGTATTGAAATCACACACTTGGAAGCTGGAAAAGTAATTGCAACGATGCCTGTTGATGAAAGAACCCGCCAGCCATTTGGATTGTTACATGGCGGTGCTTCGGTAGCATTAGCAGAAACCGTCGCAAGTGTCGGTGCATTTGAATTGGTCGATAAAGAAACAGAAGGTGCTGCGGGATTAGAGATTAACGCAAATCATGTGCGGCCAATCACAGAGGGAACTGTCACTGCTGTTGGGACAATCCTTCATAAAGGAAAGTCCACAATGGTTTGGGATATCAAAATAACCGATGAACAAGACCGTCTTATTTGCATATCAAGATGTACAATCGCTGTAATTAAATTAAAAAAGGAATAAATGAAAAGATGGAAATTATTCCATCTTTTTTTTAATACAATTGAAAAAATATTTAAAAAATTCATGTCAATTTCGTGATATAATGTAAGAAATATAGAGAATTAGTACAATACTTTGTACATGTTTCTTTATATAATGGTAGTAAGAAAGTGTCAAAAAGGTGGTGAAAAAATAAATGAAGGAAAAGAGACAAACTATCTTTATTGATTTTGAATTTACAATGCCTGAACGAAATGTTCGAATGAAGAATTTTTTCGCAGAAATTATTGAGGTGGGACTCGTAGCAGTGGTTGATGATCAAATAACAGAGCAATTCTCCTCCTATATAACACCACTTAAATTCCCAATCTTAACTGAACGCTGTAAATCATTCTTACATATTTCACAGCAGCAGGTTGACCAGGGAATTTCATTTTATGAACTCATCCGAAAGTTAGGTGAATTCAATAATCAGTATGAAACTACCATCGTCACTTGGGGAAATATGGATATGAAGGTTCTTCGGCATAATTGTTTAGAAGCGGGTGTGGCATTTCCCTTTAAAGCCACAGAGTTGGATTTATCTATGGAATATAAGCGGTTTTTTGGCGATCAAAATCAAACAGGATTATGGAAGGCTGTACAGGAATATGGTAAAGAAGGAACAGGAAGACATCACAGGGCACTGGATGATGCGCTGACTACTTATAATATATTCCGGCTTGTTGAAAAGGATAAACGCTATTTAGAAAAGCCCAAACCAACTACGATTGGTGACCGCATTGATTTTTCAAAGCTATTAAATGAATTTGCATAAAAGGCCAAATCATTCAAACTGATTTGGCCTTAAATTATTTATTTGAAATAATCTTTTTCTAAAGATGCTATACTTTTTAAACTCATCTCCGCCCAAGGGGTTGCATTTTCTGTAAGCTCTGTTTTCATTTTATCAACTGCTTGTCTTAAGGATTCGAGATAGTCTGGCACTTCTTCCTTGAAAGGTTTTACCATTTGTTTTGGGATATTGGCCTGCTCACGATAGGATAGAGCTTTCCTCTCATGAAAAATTTGTACGTCGGCTTCTTTTGGATTATGTAAATCACCTTGCATGGGATGTTTGACAACCGCTAATACTCTTACTAAATAATGCTGGTGACGAACCTCGGTTATTTCCCCAATATATTTTCCTGTTTTATAAATTCCTGTAACTACTTCGCCAATCTGCAATTCAGACATTAAGCTTTCCTCCTCACTCTATTACCTCTATTATATAAAAAACAAAGTGCAAAAAACAAAATTATCGGTTAAATTAATTAAATGGAGGGATGATAAATGAGAAAGAATTTGCAATTATTAGTACTGTTAATCATTGGATTTCTTGTCTTGGCAGGTTGTGGGACAAGCAAGGAGAAAGAGGAAGCAGCACCAAATAGTACTGCTCCAAAAACAGAGGAAAAGGAAGGGAGCGATCAAGTGGCAAACGCAGTTTATCCTCAACTATCAAATGAGGTTTCTGAAAATGAAAAACTCGTTGAAATAGAAACGACGATGGGAAACATAAAAATTAAATTATTCCCCGAATATGCTCCAAAAGCAGTAGAAAATTTTCTCGAGCATAGCGAAGAAGGGTATTATGATGGTCTGATTTTTCACCGGGTTATTAATGACTTCATGATTCAGGGTGGTGACCCTAATGGAGATGGAACAGGTGGGGAAAGTATTTACGGTACGCCATTTGAGGATGAATTCTCAAACAATCTTTTTAATTTATATGGAGCATTATCGATGGCTAATTCAGGAGCAAATACGAATGGAAGTCAATTCTTTATCGTACAGAAAAAATCAGTGGATCCATCAATGAAAACAGAAATGGAAAAGGCAGGCTTTCCAAGTCAAATCATCGAGGCCTATGAGGAAAGAGGAGGCACTCCTTGGCTAGACAATCGCCATACCGTTTTTGGACATGTGATAGAGGGTATGGATATCGTTGATAAAATTGCCGAAACTCCTGTAGATCCTAAGGATAAACCAGAAAAAGATGTAATCATTAAAGGGATTAAGGTATTGAAATAATTTGTGAAATTCAATTTATGGCAGGATACACTTTTTGTTGCTATAATTAATTATTAGTGACATTCCTTTATAGAAAGGGAGAGAAAAATGTTTCAGCCATTTGTATTATCATTATTTCTATACTTTCCTGAAGATAAATCCGAGTATGGCCCAGCTGCCATTACGTTTACAATCTTTTTAATCGGTGCCTTTTTAACCATGCGGTACATTATCAAAATCTCTAAGCGTGAAGCGATGAAAGCAAAAGAATTAGAAGAAAAAATAATGTCAGAGCAGCATAGTCAAGGAAACAGTGAACATTAAGCTGTTTCTTTTTTTTTACATAAAATTTTCGCCTCAAGATGATACTATGACAAAATGTCTATTTTGGGGGGATACGTATGAAAAGAGTTTGGATGATGATTCCGCTTATCCTGCTCACGGGGTGTTTGGAAAAGGATATTACTAAACTCGATGTAAAAATGGTAAATGCTAAGGGAGATTCTGTTGGGAAAGTTAAACTCCAAGAGGTATCAAGTGGAATAAAATTAACTTTTGATTTAAAGGGACTTCCTTCTGGTGAGCACGCAGTACACATTCATGATAAAGGTGAATGTAAAAAGCCTGACTTTAAATCGTCTGGAAAAGACCTAAACCCCGATGAAAAAGAACATGGTCTTTTGCATCCGAAAGGCTCACACGCCGGAGACCTTCGTAATATAATTGTCGAGGATGACGGGACCGTAAAGGCAGAAATAATGGCTGCGAATTTAACCTTAAAAGAGGGGAAGAAGACGCTTATTAAAAAAGATGGTACGACCCTTGTCATACATGAGGAAAAAGATGATGGCATGACCCAGCCAGAGGGAGATGCTGGTGATAGGATTGCATGCGGTGAAATCTCAAAGGAAAAATAATAAACAAAAAAATAAGTAAGAAAAATTAGACCTGACAAGCCTGTTTCTTCATAATTGAGGGGACAGGTTTTTTAATAAATTTAATTGGGAGTTAACAAGCATGGAAAATAAAATATTTTATCAAGACGCTTACATAAAATCATTTACTGCTCAAGTAATGAACCAAGGAAAAGACAGTGATGGAAAGTATTACATAGTGTTGGATCAAACTGCTTTTTACCCAACAGGTGGAGGGCAGCCGCATGATATGGGAACCATTGAAAACATTAAAGTACTTAATGTGGAGGATGCTGAGGGAGAAGTACGTCACTACCTCGAAAGCGACTTACAGGATGTTAGCTCTCCCGTTTATGGTGTTATTGATTGGGATAGAAGATATGATCATATGCAGCAGCATGCTGGACAACATATTCTTTCAGCTGCTTTTGAACAACTATATGGATATAAGACCATCGGTTTCCATCTAGGAAATGAAATGCTAACCATTGATTTAGAAACAGCTAATCTTTTGGAATTAGAAGCTGTGAAAGTAGAGGAACTAGCCAACCAGATTATTTTAGAAAATCGTCCAATCGAAACGAAATGGGTAACAGAAGATGAACTAGTCCATTATGATTTGCGAAAAGAAACAAAGGTTAAAGAGGATATTCGGCTTGTTATTATTCCAAACTTTGATTATAACGGCTGTGGTGGAACGCATCCAAAAGCAACGGGTGAAGTCCAAGCAATAAAAATAGTAGACTGGGAAAGACAAAAGAAAAAAGTCCGCGTACAATTTGTTTGTGGAAATCGTGTGGTGAAACAGTTTGCTCAAAAAAACAAGGTGCTTATGGAGCTAACCAAACTGCTTAATGCTCCTGAAAAAGATATGGTGGAGGCAGTGACCCGGCTTCTAGAGAATAGTAAATCAATGGAGAAAGAATTAGAACAATCACGTGAGTCCCTGCTGCACAACGAAGCAAAGAGTTTATTAGAAAAGGGTAAAAGTGAGAACAGAATTGTCAGTGGTGTATTTCAAAACAGAAGTATTCAGGAGCTGCAAAAATTAGCACGAATCATTATTGCGGAGGATGAAGAAACGATTGTGTTAATCGTATCTCAAAATGAAAATAGGTTGCAGCTTGTTTGTGCACGAGGTCCGGCAGAAACAGCAAGTATGAAAAAGGTAATGGGAAATGCACTTTCTACCATTAATGGTAAGGGAGGTGGTAGTGATGCGTTCGCACAAGGAGGAGGAGAAGCGCTAATCTCAGGTGAACAAATGCTTCAGCATTTGTTGGAGTTAATCCAATAGTAATGGTTGTAAATAAAAATTTTATATATACTAATGTTAGAAAGTAGCAAGGAAGGGTGTGGGTTTAATGGGATTTTTTGATGGTATGATGGGAAATGCCGCAGAGGTAAACCCTGCAGATGCACAAAGGGAATTCGCTAGAATACTTGCTGTGAATGAAAAAATTGAAAAGGCGTATAAGTTAATTAGAGATTTATTTATTTTTACCAATAAACGGCTGATTCTAGTGGATAAGCAGGGGTTAACAGGAAAGAAGGTTGAGTACCATTCCATTCCCTATAAAAGTATTACCCATTTCAGTATTGAGACGGCGGGAAGCTTCGATTTGGACGCAGAATTAAAAATCTGGATATCAGGCAATGCGCTCCCACTTCAAAAACAATTTAACAAAAACCTAAATATCTACGAACTCCAAACAGTACTAGCGGAATACGTCCTGAAATAGAAAAGCTACAGCGCCTTGCCCCGAGCCACTAGGCGCTGCAGCTAGACAAATAGAAAAGCAGGGGGAGACCAATGGAAAGTAAAATGAAAACGAATTTGCAATTTGTGGACCTATTAAATGAATGGGACCCTTTCGAGATAAAGAATGGTAATTATGACCCGGAGATTGCTGATACCATCCAAGCCATTCATGAAATAGACAACCCAGAGGCATTAGCAGCCAGAATACAAAGTATATATGAATTTTCCTTTGAGAGAATCATACCAATACAACAGTGCTTGAAAATTGCTAATGAACTGCTGTTGATAAAGGATAACGACTCATGTACAGTATAAACGACAGCAAAGGCTTAAAGATATCTTTAAGCTTGCTGTCGTTTTTTTAGGCCAGGAATTGTTTGATATGCTGAAAAACATCCTCAGGACGTTCCTCAGGAACTAAATGACCCGTTTCCCTTAAAATAACCAGTTCAGATTCTCTTAAGTCATTGTTTAAGCGCTTTCCGACAGTTAAAGGGACAACTTTGTCATACTCACCCCAAATTAATAAACATGGATGGGCAATTTGTTTAAGTACTCCCGTTGAGAGGTCGCCTTCATGGTCGCGAATCATTCTTGTTAAGGCAAAGAAAATTTCATCCTTTAAAAAGGGCTGTAAATAACCAAACAGCATCTCATCACTGATTAGGGAGTGGTCATGAACGACATTTTGAAGGTTTTGCATGATACCTGAACGAGCGAGAAAAAACTTTACATATAAATGAAAATAGGGAATGTAACTGCCAATAATCAATGGCAGTTTTGAACGTTTGGAATAGGATGAACTACAAAGCAGGACTGCCTTTTGTGCTAACTCGGGCTGTTGATGCAGGATATTGAGGACAATTTGTCCGCCCATAGAATGGCCAATAAGAGTAACTTCTTCTAAACCTAGTGTAGAAATGAGCTGAATAACCGTTTGAGCTAGGTTACGATAGGAATAAACAAACTTGTTACTCTTCCCGCTCTTGCCAAAGGGAGGGAGGTCAATGGAAACGACTTGATATTCTTTATTTAAAAAAGGAATCAATCTTCGATAGCTAAAAGTGGAGGAAAGAAATCCATGAAGCAGGACTAGTGTCCTTTTGGAATTAGGATTTGGGTAAAATTCATAATAAATATTAATATCATTCACTAGCTGGTTACGGTAATAAACCTTCTCTTCCACGTAGGCAACCCACCTTCTACTGATTGTTCGTTATCATAATTTCTCCAGTTGGCTCTTTTTTCACACGTATTCTTACATTTTTTTCAAAAAAAAAAGAGGACACACCTTATTAGGCTGTCCACTTCAAAAAGGGGGGAATACTAGAAAGCTTATAACTAAATGGTTTCCCATTTTTGCTTACTTTATACAATCATAATATAAATTATATGTGTTTATCGAGTTGGTCTAAAGAAAGTTCAGAAGCTGGGATGTCGAGAACGGTAGATAATTTTAAAAGTGTTTGAGTACTTGGAATTTGTTCGCCAGATTCATACTTTTCGAGCGTATGAATCCCTACTCTAATTTTTTGCGCTAGTTCCCCTTTTGTCATTTTCAAGTGTTCTCGATAAGTTTTGATCGTACTGCCAATTGTATTCACTCATGATCACCTCTCCACACCAGATATTATCTCATTTTCATTCTAACATAAATTTCTTTTTTCTAGAAAAAAACCTATTTGAACATTATGTTAACGTTTTCCTTTCCTTCCTCTTGGAAAACCTCTTTTGATTAAATGTTTACAGTGTGCTATAATTTCTTATTGCGTATATAGAAGATAAAATAATTATTTTTTAGGAGTGTTTTCATGACAGAAAAGATCGAAACTGGAAGTATTGTAGCAGGTAAAGTAACTGGAATTCAACCATATGGTGCGTTCATAGCATTAGATGAAAATACACAAGGTCTTGTGCATATTTCAGAAATCACACATGGTTATGTAAAAGATATTAACGACCATCTTAAAGTTGGAGATGAAGTTAAGGTAAAAGTATTGTCAATTGATGAAAATGCTGGAAAAATTGGTTTATCAATTCGTGCAACGGAAGAAGCTCCTGTTCAACAGGCTGTTGCTAAACCAAAGAAACCTCGTAAGCGTCAAGCGGCTGCTATCGTGCCAGAAGTTGATGGACAACAAGGCTTTAACACATTAAAAGATAAGCTGCAAGAATGGATTGACCAATCTCAACGTGAAGATCTAATCAAGAAATAATAACCATGAAAAACCTAGCTCCTTGCTATCAACTAGCAGGGAGCTAGGTTTTTATTTATATAAAAAAGATTTTTTACATAATTGTTCATTCTTTTTACAGGCTCGGCTACAATAGGTATGTACATAGCTCACCATTGAAACGGAGGAAAAGTTTAATGGCAGTAGAAAAGAAATCGAAAGGCTTAATAGAACAAACTGAAAAATACGGAGCACATAATTATCACCCGCTTCCAATTGTTATCTCTCGTGCGGAAGGAGTTTGGGTAGAGGACCCAGAGGGAAATAAATATATGGATATGTTAAGTGCATATTCTGCAGTTAACCAAGGCCATCGTCATCCAAAAATTATTCAAGCATTAAAGGACCAAGCAGATAAAGTAACGTTAACTTCGCGTGCTTTTCATAATGATCAATTAGGTCCATGGTATGAAAAGATTTGCAAATTAACAAATAAAGATATGGCGCTTCCAATGAATACAGGTGCTGAGGCAGTCGAAACTGCGATTAAAGCTGCACGACGCTGGGGTTATGATGTAAAGGGAGTAGCTGAGAACCAAGCAGAAATTATTGCTTGTGTAGGAAACTTCCATGGCAGAACGATGACGGCCGTCTCCTTGTCCTCCGAAGCTGAATATAAACGTGGATTTGGACCGATGCTTCCTGGAATAAAACTTATTCCTTATGGCGATTTAGAAGCCCTAAAATCTGCTATTACCGTCAATACCGCAGCATTTTTAATTGAACCCATTCAAGGCGAAGCAGGAATTGTTATTCCACCTGAAGGCTTTATGAAAGCGGCCTTTGACTTATGTAAAGAAAATAATGTTCTTTTTATTGCAGATGAGATTCAAGCTGGCTTAGCTCGCACCGGGAAAATGTTTGCCTGTGAATGGGAAGATATAGAGCCTGATATGTATATCCTTGGTAAAGCACTTGGCGGCGGTGTTTTTCCCATCTCATGTGTAGTAGCAAATAATGATATATTAGGTGTATTTAATCCTGGTTCTCATGGTTCTACTTTCGGAGGAAATCCACTTGCATGTGCAGTCTCAATTGCAGCGCTGGATGTTTTAATGGATGAAAACCTCTCCGATAAATCATTGGAATTAGGTCAATATTTTGTAAGCAAATTAAAAGAAATTCATAATCCGAGGATTAAAGAAGTACGTGGCCGCGGCTTGTTTATCGGGGTAGAATTAACAGAGCCAGCACGGAAATATTGTGAAGAATTAAAGGAGAAAGGGCTTTTATGTAAGGAAACGCATGATACGGTAATTCGTTTCGCTCCTCCTCTGATTATTACGAAGGATGAATTAGATTGGGCAATAGAACGTATTAAAGAAGTGCTTGCCTAAATGAAAAAAACTGAGGTGCCAAAATGGGGAAGAATGATGTAACAAACACTGCATGGGAAAATAATAAAGAGGAAGAGAACTTAAATCTTCTTACCTCCACGCAGATTGTTATTCATGATGCTTTAAAAAGACTTGGATTTACAGAAAATGCGTTTGAAATCTTGAAAGAACCTATCAGAATGTTGGTTGTAAGGATTCCGGTTCGGATGGATGATGGGTCTGTAAAAGTTTTTACTGGCTATAGAGCTCAACATAATGATGCAGTGGGACCAACGATAGGCGGTGTTCGTTTTCATCCCAAAATCACTGAAGATGAGGTAAAAGCATTGTCAATGTGGATGAGCTTGAAATGCGGAATTGCTAATCTACCCTTTGGCGGTGGAAAGGGAGGAATTCTTTGTAATCCAAGGACCCTTTCATTTGGTGAACTCGAACGCTTAAGCCGGGGATATGTTCGTTCTATTAGTCAAATTGTGGGTCCGACCAAAGATATCCCGGCACCGGATATGTATACCAATTCTCAGATTATGGCTTGGATGATGGATGAATATAGCCGCCTCCGTAAATTTGATTCCCCTGGCTTTATTACAGGAAAGCCTCTTATTCTGGGAGGCTCAGAAGGCAGGGAAGAAGCAGGGGCACTTGGAGTAGCCATTTGTATAGAAGAAGCAGCCAAAATACAAGGTCTTCCCATTAAAGGGGCTCGGATCATTATTCAGGGATTTGGTAATGCTGGCAGTTACATTGCAAAGTTTATGCACCAATCTGGAGCCATTGTCGTGGGGATTTCTGATGTCTATGGTGCCCTTTATGACCCAGATGGCCTAAATATTGCGTATTTACTTCAGCGTCGCGACAGTTTTGGTACGGTAACCAGCCTTTTTGATGGAACCATCACCAATGAGGAATTGCTTGAACAAGAATGTGATATTCTTGTACCAGCAGCGACCTCCAATCAAATTACAGCTAAAAATGCTCAAAATATTAAGGCCAAGATAGTAGTGGAGGCTGCCAATGGCCCCACAACTGGAGAAGCGACAAGGATTCTTTCTGAACGAGGCATACTGCTTGTTCCGGATGTTTTGGCAGGAGCTGGAGGAGTGACTGTTTCTTATTTTGAATGGGTACAGAATAAGCAAGGCTATTATTGGGACGAAAAAGAAGTAGCAGATAAGTTACGTGAGAAGATGGTCAGTGCATTCCAACAAATTTATACCCTTTCAAAAAACAACAATGTAAATTTACGTGTTGCCGCTTATATGGTTGGAGTTAGAAAATTGGTAGAAGCCTCAGAATTTAGAGGATGGATATAAAAAAATCCTTGCGATACCACTGCAAGGATTTTTTTATACCTTTATCTTGTCGTTTCTGTTTCTGGTTCCCTAACATGTGCTTCATTTGGCTTGAAGAGAAGTCCAAGATTAATAAGTCCAGCAATTCCCACTAAGCCATAAATGATTCTTGATAGTGCTGAATTATCACCAGTAATAGCTTCCACTAAATTAAATCCAAAAAAACCAATTAATCCCCAATTAATAGCACCGATGATCGTAAGAATTAAAGCAATTCTTTGAATCGTACTCAAGCAGGATTCCTCCTATCAAATTTTTTGTTCACTATTAGATTGTAGATAAATGTATATAAATATTCATATCAGTATCTTTGCAAAAAATATTTTTTTCAATAATAATAAAAGGTGAAAGGATGGTGCATTTCATGCAAAATTTTACATTTTGGAATCCGACCAAATTAATTTTTGGTAAAGGACAGCTTGAGCAATTAAAAAAGGAAATCCCTCTTTATGGACAAAAGGTATTAGTGGTGTACGGCGGCGGCAGCATTAAACGCAGCGGTCTTTATGACAAAGTGATAAACCTGCTTAAAGAAATCAATGCACAGGTTTTTGAATTACCAGGGGTAGAACCGAATCCTCGAATTACAACGGCACGTAAAGGCGTAGAAATATGTAAAAAAGAAGGCATTGATGTCCTTTTAGCCGTTGGCGGCGGCAGTGTTATTGACTGTACGAAGTTAATAGCAGCAGGCGCAAAATATGACGGAGATGCATGGGACCTGGTCACAAAAAAAGCAGCCGTAACAGCTGCGCTTCCTTTTGGAACGGTTTTGACCTTAGCGGCAACAGGTTCAGAAATGAACTCCGGATCCGTTATCACTAATTGGGAAACGAATGAGAAATACGGCTGGGGAAGCCCACTTACCTTTCCAAAATTCTCGATTTTAGATCCAGTACATACTTTTTCTGTTCCGAGAGATCAAACGATATATGGAATTGTCGATATGATGTCCCATGTACTAGAGCATTATTTTCATTTGGAAGAGAATACATTATTCCAGGATCGCATGTGTGAATCCTTACTGATTACAGTAATGGAAACCGCACCTAAATTGCTTGAGAACTTAGAGAGCTATGAACATCGAGCAACCATCCTTTATAATGGAACAATGGCTTTAAACGGTATTTTAAATATGGGTTATCGTGGTGACTGGGCTACACATAATCTTGAACATGCCGTTTCAGCTGTATATGACATCCCGCATGGCGGAGGTCTTGCGATTTTATTTCCGCACTGGATGAAACATAATCTTAAAGTTAAACCAGAGCGCTTTAAACAGCTAGCCGTCAGAGTGTTTGGGGTTAATCCAGAAGGGAAAAGTGCAGAGGAAGCAGGACTTGAAGGAATTCAAAAATTACGTGAGTACTGGAATAGTATAGGTGCACCTGCGCGTTTAGCAGACTATAAGATTGATGACAGCAAAATTGACTTAATGGCTGACAAAGCGATGGTTTACGGTGAATTCGGCAACTTTACGAAATTGAATAGAGAAGATGTTGTAACAATTTACCGTGAGTCACTGTAAAAAATAACGGGCATTTTTAAATGCTCGTTTTTCTTTTTCGACAAATTCTTTAACATGTAAAAAATTTGGCGAAAATGGGTACGCTTACAAGGAAAGCCTATTCTTGATAATCTGCCAGGCATTCGTTAAAGTGAGAGTTGAAAATAAAATTTTTGGAGGATTACATACATGACACACATACGTTTTGATTATTCAAAAGCGTTAGCCTTCTTTGCAGAACATGAGATTACATATTTGCGGGACGCCGTGAAGGTCGCACACCATTCACTACATGAGCAGACAGGAGCAGGAAGTGACTTTTTAGGCTGGATAGACCTTCCGACAAATTATGATAAGGAAGAATTCTCTCGTATTAAAAAAGCGGCAGAAAAAATTAAAGCCGATTCAGACGTACTCCTTGTAATTGGTATTGGTGGATCCTATTTGGGAGCAAGAGCGGCAATTGAAATGCTTCAGCATAGCTTCTACAATGCCCTGCCAAAAGAAAAGCGTCAAACACCACAAATCATTTTTGTTGGTAATAATATTAGCTCCACCTATATGAGAGATGTTATGGACCTTCTTGATGGAAAAGACTTTTCTATCAATGTTATTTCAAAATCTGGAACGACAACGGAGCCAGCAATTGCCTTTAGAATTTTCCGTAAGCTTCTTGAGCAAAAATATGGTGCAGAAGAAGCAAAGAAGAGAATTTATGCAACAACAGACAAAGCAAGGGGCGCTTTGAAAACCTTGGCAACTGAAGAAGGCTATGAATCTTTTGTGATTGCAGATGATATAGGCGGACGTTATTCTGTTTTAACAGCAGTTGGCTTACTACCTATTGCTGCAAGTGGTGCGGACATTGATAAGATGATGCAGGGGGCTGCTAAGGCACAAGAAGACTACAGTCATTCTGAGCTAGAAGAAAATCCTGCTTATCAATATGCTGCTGTTAGAAATGCTCTTTATAATAAAGGGAAAACAATTGAAATGCTAATCAATTATGAGCCAGGGCTTCAATACTTTTCTGAATGGTGGAAGCAGTTGTTTGGAGAAAGTGAAGGAAAAGACCAAAAAGGGATTTACCCTTCTTCTGCGAACTTCTCAACGGATCTCCATTCTCTAGGACAGTATGTACAAGAAGGTCGCCGTGATTTGTTTGAAACAGTCATTAAGGTAGAAAAACCTCGACATGAATTAACAATAGAAGAAGCTGAAAGTGATTTAGATGGTTTAAACTATCTTGCTGGACAAACCGTTGATTTTGTAAACAATAAGGCATTCCAAGGAACAATGCTTGCACATACAGACGGCGGAGTGCCAAACCTAATCGTATCCATCCCAGAACTTGATGAATACACATTCGGCTACCTTGTCTATTTCTTCGAAAAGGCATGTGCAATGAGCGGATACCTGCTCGGAGTAAATCCATTCGACCAGCCAGGAGTCGAAGCATACAAAGTAAACATGTTCGCTTTACTAGGCAAACCAGGCTTCGAAGAGAAAAAAGCTGAATTAGAAAAAAGACTTTAATAAATAAAAAAGTAGAGTACTGACAAAATCAGTACTCTATTTTTTATCTTTTTTGGGAAAACTAATAAATAATGATAATAAGGGGGCGAAAAGATTGATTGAAATACCATCAACTATAGAAGGTAAACAATTTGATTTGTATAAGCTAGAACAAAAATTAAAGCCAATCGGTTATTCAATCGGCGGTAGCTGGGATTATGACCATGGTGCCTTTGACTACAAAATTAATGATGAAGTGGGCTATCAATTTCTAAGGCTGCCATTTTCAGCTATTGATGGGCAGTTAGACGCAAGAAACTGTACAGTGGAGCTTGGCCGACCATTCCTATTGTCTCATAAGTATCAAATAGGACTTGATGACCATATAGGTGACGCAGGCACTTTAAATCAATTTTCTGAACCAGTTGATAAGGACGCTAGTTTTCCTGAACAGTATATTGAAACAGGAAAGACCCTTGTAAAGGAACTTGAATCTATATTAAGTACAGAATAAACCAATAGTGAAATTGTACTAGTATAATGTTCACGAATGATACAATTATTTTTAATAATTCTACTTGTATTATATTGTTAAAATTAATAAATTAAGGTTAATAATATAAATATGGTATAAACGTGAAAAGAGGTTGGAGCTATGGAACTAAGCCTGGACTATTTGTTATCTGATATTGAAAAAACGAGGTTAGAAATGATTGATCTAGCGGAACAATATGGATACTGTAACCCAAATGTTGTTCAATGCAGCCAAAAGCTCGACACTCTTCTAAATGTATACGATACTATACAATTAAAACATTAAATCAAAGTAAAAATAACCTTTCGTTCATTCGGAAGGTTATTTTTTATCTAGAGTAGTGCTTAAAGGGAGGAAAACAATTGGTTAAAAGGAATAATTTCCATTCACTATGCAAACTTTATTAAATGTAGGGTCATATAAAGGACACAGGTTTACGAGGTGTGAATGAGTGTACAGAGATTCGAAAAAAGAGCTGAGGTTCATCCTTTTTGCTTTGCTAATTCTAACAATATATCTTTCCCCACTTTTTATTCTCCAAGAGAATGCTCATATCCGTGTTCATGATAACTTGGATTCGAATTTAGCATGGTATAAAGTTCTAGCCAAAAGCGGTCAAATGTTTGGAGATGTAAATGCGGTGATTCCCCAAATTATTAACGGGGTGCCAAGAAATGCATTTGGAACGGAATACAGCATCATTGTATGGCTCTATGCGCTGTTTCCAACCATGATTGCATATGGTCTCAGTCAGACGTTAACCAGAATAGTCGCATTTATAGGGATGTATTTACTATTAAAAAAACATTTCCTTGCAGGTGATAAATGGACTTTCCTACAGATTGGAACAGCACTTGCCTTTAGTTTAACCCCGTTTTGGCCATCAGGAATGCTAAGTACCTTGGGAATGCCGCTCGCACTGTGGGCTTTCCTTAATATTCGAAACGGAGAAGGAACGAAGAAGGATTACATAGTCCTAACGCTCATCCCATTTTATGCAAGTATCGTTCTCGGTTTTTTCTTTTTTTTAAGTGCGATGGGAATCTTTTGGCTCTTGGATGGTATCAGGAGCAAAAGATGGAATCTGCGTTTCTTTTTTGCTATTGCCTATATGACTTGTATTTTCATGCTCGTTGAATACCGACTAATCTATTCTTTTTTATTTTCCACTGAATTAAACAGCCGTGACGAATATTTCCATGCTTATTTACCCTTATGGAGGGTAGTACGGTTAACACTGAAAAATTATGTTTTAGGACATACGCATGTAATGACGGTACATGGTTTATTTATTTTACCTGTAACGTTAATTGCCCTTTATTTTGTTTATTCAAAAAAACTTTGGAAACAGGAAAAGCTCTTTGTTTTTTTATTTGTCTTAAATTTTGTGTTATCTCTCTGGTATGCTTTTTGGTTTTATAAAGGCTGGTTACCATTAACGAAAGTGTTTCATTTTATGGATACCTTTAATTTTGCCCGTTATCACTTTTTAAGGCCAATGGTCATATATGCTGGATTTGCTCTGGCATTGAAGATACTCTCTCTTCAAGGGCATAGCTGGTCTAAAACCGCAAAATGGTTTGCCATCCTGCAAATTCTATTATTGTGTTTATATAACGATGAGATTATCTATCAGAAAAAGCCAACGGTAAAAGAGTTTTATGCAGAGGAATTATTTGCAGAGATTAAAGAGCATATCGGACTAGATCAAGAAAACTATCGGGTGGCTAGTATCGGAATACATCCTGCCATTTCCCAGTATAATGGCTTTTACACTTTGGATACCTATAATAACTTCTATCCATTAACCTATAAGCACAAATTCAGACAAATAATAGAGTCGGAATTAGCAAAAAATAAAAATATTCGGAAATATTTTGACCAGTGGGGCGGCCGGTGTTATATCTATACGGCCCAGCTAGGGAAAAAATATATGGTCAAGAAGGACTCAAAAAGGAAATTAAAAAACCTGCAATTAAATACGTCAGTATTTAAAGAGATGGGTGGTACATATATCCTATCAGCATTGCCTATAACAAACTCAGAGGAAAACCACCTGTCACTAGATAAGGTATTTGAATCGAAAAGTTCCGCATGGAAAATCTATTTATACAAGACTTTGTAAACATCGGGGGTTATTACAGATGGAACCTGTCCTGACAATAGTCGTGCCTTGTTATAATGAAGAAGATGTTTTACCTGAAACCATTCACCAATTGTACCAGTTTGTTAAACAGTTAGTGAGCGAACAGCTTGTTTCAGATAAAACCAAGATTTTGTTCGTCGATGATGGAAGTAAGGATCGAACATGGGAAATCATTTATAAAGCAGGATTAAGAAATGAGCATGTCCGCGGTATAAAATTATCAAGAAATGTTGGACATCAAAACGCATTGTTAGCAGGATTGTTTGCAGCAAAGGACTCTTCAGATTGTGTTGTCTCTATAGACGCAGACCTACAGGATGATATTCAAGTCATTCGGGAGTTTATCTATAAATTTAATGAAGGAAATGAGATTGTTTATGGTGTTCGGAAGCGAAGGGATACTGACACAATTTTTAAGCGGAGTACGGCTCAAGGTTTTTATAAGATAATGAGAAAATTAGGAGTAGACCTTGTTTATAATCATGCAGATTTTCGTTTAATGAGTAAACGAGCTTTAATGGAGTTAGAAGGATTTAAAGAAGTAAATCTTTTTTTAAGGGGAATTGTGCCGCTTCTCGGATTTCGTTCGGATATCGTCTACTATGACCGTAAAGAAAGACAAGCAGGTGAAACAAAGTACCCCTTAAAAAAAATGCTGGCCTTTGCCTTTGATGGAATTACCTCCTTTTCTGTTTCACCGATTCGCTTTGTTTTAATGATTGGCTTCGTTTCCTTTTTCCTTAGCCTGTTATTTGGCTTATATTTTTTAATGTTAAAAACATTAGGGGAAACACAAACTGGCTGGACGTCACTTATTACTTCTATCTGGTTAATTGGCGGCTTGCAGCTAATTGCGATTGGATTAATTGGAGAGTATGTAGGGAAAATTTATAAGGAATCGAAGCAGCGTCCCAAGTTTATTATAGATATTGATACCTTTTCAATGCCAATTCCTCGGCGTCATCTAATTAGAAAAAATGAGGAGGAGGAGTTTTATAAAACCAACTAATTCATTCATTCGTTTTCTCCTTGTTGGGGTTATCAATACATGTGTTGGTTTATTTATCATCTTCTTTTTACTAAATGTACTACATCTTTCGTATTGGGTTTCGACCTTTGTGGGGAATTTAGCTGGG
Source organism: Neobacillus niacini (assembly GCF_023715415.1). Classification (GTDB taxonomy): domain Bacteria; phylum Bacillota; class Bacilli; order Bacillales; family Cytobacillaceae; genus Neobacillus; species Neobacillus niacini_C. The sequence goes on along the minus strand of NZ_JAMBOB010000004.1, from coordinate 68,791 downwards.
GCTTGTATTAGTTATCTATTAAATCGATCTTATACCTTCAATAGTACGGTCTCTATTCAAAAGGGGCTGCCAAGATTTTTGACGATTATACTCATCTGTTATTTTGGCGCATATTTCTGCAGTGAAAAGCTAATGATTTGGTTCACCTCCTTTCATTTTGAAAATACAGCTGTAGAACAAAATGGAGCTGTGCTTTTGGGAAGTGTGCTTTATACAATAAGTAATTACCTAGGGCAAAAATATTTTGTATTCAACACTGTAAAGACGGCTTAAGGAGTGTTCTTACCTAAAGAAGACTCTCTTTTTTTTGAAAATAATGTGGTACAACCCCTTTTTCCTGAATAGAAATTGATAGACAGGCTTCTATTTAAATTCAGGGAGAGATTGTGATGAATATATTTTTGAGTTATATTTTACTAGGATTGTCGCTGGCGGCTCCTATTGGCCCCATTAATGCCGCGCAAATTGATAAGGGGATAAAATTTGGTTTTATGCATTCATGGCTTATAGGGGTCGGGGCGGTCGTAGCTGATGGAGTCTACATGATGATTGTTTATTTTGGAGTGGTTCACTTCCTAGAAACTCCTTTTATGAAAACCTTTTTATGGTTATTTGGCTGTTTTGTCTTAATTTATACTGGAATTGAAACCATGCTTTCTGCTAATAGGTTGAAAATAGGAGAGAAAAGAAAGGATGAACATTTAGTAAAGTCTTTTTTATCTGGTTTCTTTATGTCTATATCTAACCCATTAACGATTTTATTTTGGCTGGGTATTTACGGCTCAGTACTTGCCAAGACTGCAGCAACCTATGAAACAAGTCAATTAATCCTTTACAGCAGTGCCATATTTATTGGATTACTTATTTGGGATTTCACGATGGCTGGGATTGCGAGTAATTTTCGGAAATATTTAACATCAAAGCTGCTTGTGGGAATATCGCTTCTGTCTGGAGTATCCCTAATTGGGTTCGGAATTTACTTTGGCTTCCAAGCCTTTAATGTATTATTTGGATAACAACAAAAGCCAGCGAATATAGACGCTGGCTATCAAGCGGTTGGCCAAGGACTAAGTACTTTGCCCTTTTTCTTTTTCTTTTTCCACTTAAGATTCATAATTAATGTTATGCAGCCTATAATCCCAATGAAAGCCAGGCTAATGAAGAAACCAGGCCGGCTTGTGCTATGAAATAAGGTTCCGCTAACAGCGATAAGAATGAACAGGATTCCTATGGAGTATTTTATTTTATCTTTTGCTGTTACCTCTAATAATTTCCATGATGATGCTAAAATAAAAATCCAGTTGTAAAGGAGCATGAGTCCTGCAGCTGTCGTAATGTATTCATAAACATGACCAGGCATTAAAAGCGCACAGACAATGGAAGCAGATATTCCTAAAACGGTAATGAGTAAAGTGGGAATAGGAACTTTTAGTTTACTTTGTCTGCAAAACAATCCTGGTGCATCCCCTTCTTCAGAAAGTGTTACAAGAATGCTGGTAACTGCAAAAAGGGAGGCAACCATTGTCGAAAATCCCGCAATAATTAATGCTCCATTAAAAAGATGTGGAATAAATGTTAAATTGTAATTGTTTAAAGCATTAACGAATGGACTTTTCTCGCCATTAAATTGATTCCATGGAACCATTATAACGGCAAGACCGATGGAAAGCATGTAGATAACCATTAGAGTGACCAGCATTACTTTTCCAGCCTTAGGAGCTTCCTTTGGATCCTTTAATTGGGTAGCCATTAAGCCAAGGATTTCAATTCCTCCAAAGGCATAGAAGGCAAAGATAACCCCGGACCATAACCCTAGTACACCATGAGGGATTAAATCCTTTTTGCTGTCTGGATATTGAATAGGCCGGTCTCCATCAATTACTCCGAATATCGCCAATAAAGCAATAATAATAAACATTAAAATGGCCGCTATTTTTATGACGGCAAGAATATTCTCCAATTTGTTTAGTATACTTACACCGATTAGGACGACGACTAGTCCCAGAAGAGCATAAACACCAGCAAACGCCCAAAGTGGAATTTTTGGGAACCAAAATCGTGAAAAGATAGAAAGAGCGGTCATTTGACTGCCCATAATCAATACCTCCGACATCCAATAGACCCAGCCGCTGCTAAAGCCTGCCCACCTGCCGAAGGCTTTTTTCGCATAGGAACGAAACCCGCCCTTAAGTGGTTCTTGTGCAGTCATTTTTGCAAGTGCATCAAAGACCAAGTAGGTTCCTGCCGCTGCAAGGATGAAGGCGATAAGAATCGCAGGTCCAGTCATTTTGATGGCAATACTGGACCCGAGGAAGAACCCTGTACCGATTGTACAACCTACTCCAAATAATGAAAGCTGCCACCATTTCATATTTTGTTGTTCGTTTTCCCCGCTACTCGATTTGCCCATTTATTTTTCTCCCAGTTGCTCCTACGGATTTCTCTGTATTGTCCTGGTTATTATATTCAGGGTCATTCTTGCCGCGTTGTTGGTTAGCGCCGCCCAAGTATACACCTTGGTGGTGCTCCTGTTCTTTTTTGAACTTATTAAAATTTTCGTTTACCATTGAAGTCCCCTCTTTTCTTTTTCTAATATCGTTCTATATGTTAAGATACACGCACGCCAAAAACTTATTCAGCTTGTTCAAAAGTACAATTAGGTTTTTGTTGGAATCACGAAATTCATTACATAATCAACGACCAAATCAATGAAAATAAAAAGGTACTGAAAAAGGTGAAATTAACTGGGCGATATAGATGAGCAATAAGCCTTGAAAGGGGTTTACTATGTTAACGACAGAGCAGCTTGCTGGTTTTCGTTTGCAATTACTAAAGGAAAAAGAGGAAATAGAAGAGCGTCTCGAACAAAATGACCATTATGGTTTAGAACGAGGTCATTTTCATGAATCGATGGGTGAGTTATCAAGTTATGATAATCATCCTGCAGATGAGGGTTCAGAGTTATATGAACGTGAAAAGGATATCGCATTAAATGAACATACTGATTTGCAGCTAAGAAATATTAATAAGGCTCTAGAAGCAATGGAAAATGGTTCATACGGAAAATGTGAAGTGTGTGGAAACGAAATTTCTTATGAACGATTAGAAGCATTGCCAAATACAACCTATTGTAAAGAACATAGTCCAGATCAAGTTGTTTCGCAAGATCGACCGATTGAAGAGGGGGTATTGATGCCGCCGTTTGGAAAATTTGATATGGATTCAAAGGATGAAAATGTAGCATTTGATGCGGAGGACTCCTGGCAGATTGTAGAGCAATGGGGAACCTCCGATACACCTTCAGATTTAGCTTTTCCACAAGACCACTACAATGATGTTGGTATTGAACCAGATGAAAATGAGGGGTATGTTGAGGATTATGAAAACTTTGTAGGTAATGATATGTATGGAAACAATATCACGGTTTATCCAAATGCACAACACGAACGCTATGAGCAGTCATTAGATGAAGACGGCATCATGACAAGCTTTGGAGACCTTCCGGCATATGAACATGATCCATATGTGGATGACGATAAATAAACAGAAAAACAGCTTTCGCGTTTTGGAAAGCTGTTTTCTCTAATTTTACTTGTCTAGCTTCAGCGCCTAGGGGCTCGGGGTCATAAGTCAATCCGTCAAGAAGGTAAAAACCAACCTTCTTGACGGCTCGTCTTATGCCTGTCGCCCCTGAGCAAGGCGCTTACGCATTTCTATTCGTTTCTGTATGGCTTTTGTGCAATCGGGAGATCCTTTGCATTTAAATCGTCATCGGTGGATGTATCGATTTCCCCCTCCATATAGGTGTCACTTACCTGTTCATGTGTGGTAGCTAACCCTGTAGACATCACATCATTTTTTTGATAATCACTTGTTTCATACGTCCGTCCAGCGAGATCAGTGCTGTTGTTTGTAGCGTTCTTTTTATCCATGCTGCACACTCCTTTAGTTAATTTGGTACAACCGTATTTTCTACGTTTTATTCTAAGATTACTCATACAAAAATCAAGGAGCTGATAAGTTATGAACAAAGATAAGTATCCATCAAGGGAAGAATTGGATGAGGCTTTTCATTTTCTGCATGATGCGATTAACAGAATCACGGTCGAAGAAGAAGTGGAAGAAATGAAGATGGAGGTTAATGGGAATAATCAAGTGGAGAAGTAGAAATTTTTTTTGAGGTGGACTAGATAGATGAGGGAATCCTTAGCGAAGAAAATTGCCTGGATTAGTGTGATTAGTAATATTCTCTTAACATTAGGAAAGCTTTTCATAGGTTGGTATGGAAATAGTGACGCTGTTTTTGCGGATGGTATACATTCTGCAGCAGATGTATTTGCCTCTGTTATTGTCTTACTGGTTATTAAAATCTCCAATAAACCGGCTGATAAGGAACATCCATATGGTCACGGAAAAGCAGAAGTAATTGTTTCTGGAATCGTAGGAATTTTACTTTTCCTTGTTTCCATCTATGTGGTCTATGAAGGAATCGCTGGGTTTTTCCATGAAGTAGAAACACCAAGTTACTTAGCGATGTGGGTAGCAATTATTTCCTATATTACTAAGATTATTTTGTATCGTTCATCATTAAAGGTGGCTAAAGAGCATAATAGTAAGGCAATTGAAGCCATCGCCCTTGACCACAAAGCAGATATTGTGGCTTCGATTGCTGCAGCGATTGGGGTTCTTCTCTCAATAATGGGCGAACGTTTTGACATTTTTATCTTACACTATGGAGATAAAGCAGCCAGCATCTTTGTAGCTTACTTAATTTATAAAATCTCTAAGGAAATGTTACTAGAAGCTTTCGATATCTTACTTGAACGTAATATTGATGCTGCAACATTACAAGAATATAGGAATGTAGTGAATGAATTTCCTGAGGTAAAGAGGATTGATCGGATTAGAGCGAGGGAACTTGGTCATTATGTATTAGTGGATCTAAGAATATCCATTGACCACTATAAAACCATTAAGGAAGGTCACGACCTTGCAAAGCTGATCAAAGGGAGAATGATGGAGAGATACGACAATATTGAAGAAGTATTAATTCACTTAAACCCTTATTTTCCTGAATAAATTCTTGTTTGTACTTTTTTAATTTTGGGTTTATGATAATGAAGTAATTATATGATTTCTAGGAGTTGATATTTTTGAGTTATGCAATAGACCCGGACCCTAGTAGGAGCGGGGAAGTCAGTGTTATCTTTGAATTGGATTCTTCAGGAATATCAGCTCTAAAGAAGGTAGTTTGGCTTCCTCGAACAATGTAGTGAGGAGGTTTTATTATGTTGGAGATTTATAAAAGCAGTGAAACAAGAGTGCTTGAACAGGTAGAAAAAATCTCAAAGGGCTGCTGGATTAATATGTACGCCCCAACCGAAGAAGAAATTAACAGGGTTACAGCTGAAGCTAACATCTATGTAGACTTTATCAGAGACGCCCTAGATGACGAAGAACGTCCAAGAATTGAGCGTGAGGATGGCCAGGTTTATATCATTGTGGATTATCCGTATATTACTCATGATGATGCTGGCTTTCCCATCTATGAGACCATCCCAATTGGAATCGTATTAACTGAAGAGTGTATTATCACTGTATCCTTAAAGGATACTCCCATCTTAGAAGTTTTTAAGAATAATAAGATAAAAGAGTTTTATACCTTTAAAAAGAACCGATTTGCTCTGCAAATTCTTGCTATTATTACATCCTATTATCTGCGGTACTTGAAACAAATTAACAAACGAACAAATGAGATTGAACGCGAACTTCATCAATCAATGAAAAATAAAGAACTGTATGCTTTTCTTGCTTTAGAAAAGAGCCTTGTTTATTTCACAACGTCCCTAAAATCCAATAAAGTCGTATTAGATAAAATTCTTCGTTTTAGTTATATAAAAATGTATGAGGAAGATAAGGATTTATTAGAAGACGTAATGATTGAGAAAATCCAGGCAATTGAGATGGCTGAAACGTACAGCTCGATCCTTAGCGGCATGATGGATGCTTTTGCATCGATTATTTCCAATAACGTAAATATTGTCATGAAATTTTTGACATCCTTTACCATCATACTTTCATTCCCAACCATCGTTTTCAGTTTTTATGGGATGAACGTGGACCTACCGATGCAAAACAGCCCACATGCCTTTTGGATATCAATCGCTGTAGCTAGTATTTTATCTACCTTAACAGCATTAATTTTTTGGAAAAAGAAATATTTCTAATGTCATACAAGAAAAAAGAAGGAGGCTCTGGAGAAAATCTTCAGGGTCTTTTTTTGTGGAAACGAAAAATTTCCCAACTTTTATAGGTATTTTTTCATTTACATATTCTGAATATTCTAAATAAAATTGAGGAACAGGTCCAAGCCTGGAGTAGATAAGGTAGGGGTGAATGTGAATGAAAAAGAGAAAAGTAGTAGGAGCGTCAGTACTTAGCTTTGTAATGGGAGTATCCATGTTTGCAACAGGGGCTTTCGGTCAGCAGCCAAACAGCCAGGAGGAACCGCTTCGGGTTATTATTCAAGGTCCATCCGCTGATAAGGCACAGGCAAAGAAAACTGTTGGGGTTCGTTGGGATTTTGGGGCAGAGGGTTTTACAACCACGGTTAACAGCAAACAATACCAAGCGCTATTGAAAAATAAAAACTTAAGTATTGAAAGAGTTGAGGAAGTCCAGTTGGCACCAAATAAAGAGGCGGCCGCTAAACCTGGTGGTTCTGCCAATTCTGGTCCAAGTGATCGAACACCATGGGGAATTCAAGCAATATATAACGATTCTGCTATTCAGTCAACCTCTGGTGGCGCTGGAATTAAGGTGGCAGTACTTGATACGGGGGCTAATACGAGTCACGCAGATCTAACGAATAGAGTGGAGCAATGTAAAGATTTTACTCAAAACAAATCACCTCTTATAGAGGGCAGTTGCTCCGATGGAAATGGTCATGGTACGCATGTAGCAGGTACCGTACTTGCAGACGGCGGAACGGGCCAAGGGATATATGGAGTGGCACCAGAGGCTGATTTATGGGCATACAAAGTGCTAAATAATCGGGGATCTGGTTATTCAGATGACATTGCTTCAGCCATTCGTAAAGCTGCGGATGAGGCAACTAGGACAGGTTCAAAAGTAATTATCTCCATGTCATTAGGTTCTAGTGCAAAGGATTCCCTGATTTCAAGTGCTGTCGATTATGCCTACGGTAAAGGTGTATTAGTTATTGCAGCGGCTGGGAATGATGGTCCATCAAGCAATACGATTGGGTATCCAGGCGCACTAGTCAACGCTGTAGCAGTAGCAGCATTGGAAGATGTTCAGCAAAACGGTACATATCGTGTAGCTGATTTCTCTTCTCGAGGCAATCCTGCTACAGATGGTGATTATGTCATTCAAGAGCGTGATGTAGAGGTTTCTGCTCCTGGGAGAGCAATCGAGTCTACATGGTACGATGGTTCTTACAATACAATCAGCGGAACATCAATGGCTACGCCTCATGTATCGGGATTAGCAGCCAAGATATGGGCTGAAAGTCCTTCGTTATCACACACCCAGCTTCGTAAAGAGCTTCAGGACAGAGCAAAACTTTATGATATTAAAGGCGGAACAGGAGCTGCAACTGGCGATGATTATGCATCAGGCTATGGATTTCCAAGAGTAAGATAATAGGAAAAAAGCCATCTGATTATTTTTACAGATGGCTTTTTTACCCTTTATGTCATTATTTTTTAAATAGTCTGAAACAAATAAGTGGAAGAGGTGATAGTGTTGGTATAAAATAGGGGAAAACGGAAGAGCTTCTAGAGGGTGGTTATTTTATGGAATTTGGACCATTGATTAAGTACTACAGAACTCAAAAGGGGATTACACAAAAAGAACTTGCTGCTGGAATTTGCTCTATCCCTCATTTAAGTAAGATTGAGAATAATTCAAAAGATGCGAATGAAGAAACCATTTCCTTATTGTTAGAGAGACTTGAAATAAGCTATGGAGACATGGAAGAAAAAGAAGAGTTAATAAAAAGTCTATTAAAAGATTTTGGCGAAAAAATCAACTTCTATTTACGAGAGGAAATTGAAATAATCTATAAAAGGCTTAAAGAATTAGAACATGTTATCCCTTTTTCTGCTCAAATGTATTCATATGAATTATATAAATATCGCTATCTATTATTCAAAGGATTACTATCAGATGCTGAGGAACAAAGGGATTTATTACATAAACAAAAGAAAAATTTTTCCCAACATGAAAGGTATTTATTTCGCTATTATAATGCTGTATTTTTAATATTAAAGGGTCAGTATAGAAGTGCTGATGACCTGCTAGAAGAATTATATGTGGACAACGATAATGAAACAACAAATGGAGAATTTCTCTATCATCGTGCTCTCGTTAAGACCTCGCTTGAACACTCAGGACATGCCATTCATTTTGGCAAGCTGGCACTGCAAATCTTTATGAACCAGCATAATTTTTACCGTATACTGCACACGTTAATGCTATTAGGAATTAACTATACTCATTCAAATATTTATGAGGAAGCATTAGTTTGTTTTAGGCATTTAATCCGAAACGCAGAATTATTAAAGGAAGAAAAGATGTTGCCGCAAATCTATCATAATATGGGCTACTTACATAAAAGAATGAATAATGAAAAAGAAGCATTAGCCTTTTATGAAAAAAGTCTGGCACTTCAACCTGTAAAAGATATAAACTATCTTGTAACGCTCTATACGATTGGAGAACTACATTGGTCTAGTCAATCCTATGACAAGGCAGAAGAGTGTTTCCAAACAGTTAAATCTCTATCTAAGGAGATTGCTGTGAAAAAATACAAGCTTTTGGCAGAGTTTTTTCTAATTCATATGACTTCACTTGAAAAAGGTATTAAATACTTAGAATTAAAGGTAATTCCTTACTTTGAGGAAACAAAAGAACATAAAGATGATCTGACCCGTTTTTACAAAATGCTATCAGACTACTATAGTACACAAGGGATGTATTTAGAGGCAGTAAAATATTTTACAAAGCTCAATTGAGGAGGAAGATTATGAAAAAGGCAATAATAGTAGGGATTTCACTTTCACTTCTTATCCTATTTTCACCCATTAAGAACAATAGTAGCCAATATACTTCTACCGTTGCCATGGCTGAGTCAAGTACGAATATTAATGTTCACCCTATTTTACCACCAGTTGGGTGAATCTAAAAGATCCTTCATGATAGGAGCACCTATCTCGAAGGATCTTTTTATTTCAGTTAATATTAATTAAAATTTATTATTAGGGGAAAAATAGTTTATATGTGTTAACAAGGAGGAGAAGAATATGAAATCGTTTGTTGTAGGTTTTCATCAAGAAGACAATGTGGATTCAATGCAGATTCAAAAGCTAAGCCAGGAGGACTTTGAAAAAGCAACAGAAGGTGGTACAAGACATCTATTTGATTTAGATACGAACATTGGCTTTTTTGTCTTTTTCGACGCAGAAGATGCCGATGGGGATGTGTCATACATGGTGCTTCAATATGAAGATCCGACAGGAGAGGATGGAAGTGAAGACCCAGTGGGCTGCTATTCCTTCCAATTGAAGGATTTTTATGAGTTTACAGCTCTTTATCTAAATGATCTTGAATTTAATGAAGAGGTAAGTGAAGAGGAAGAAGACTATGGGCCAATACACCACCTAGCACATCTCTTATTCCATATTGTTGAAGAGGGAAAAGATCTAGAGGTATGAATTTATTACAAAACCCCCAAATAAATATGGGGGTTTTGATTTTTAAATTATGCTTTTAAGACATCATGGTCGACATAGCGTTCGCCATTCAATACACTAATTACATTAATTGCAACCTTTGCACCGTCACCAGCAGTAACGATAGTATGTACGCTCACACCAGCCACAGTACCGGCTGCCCATATGCCATCGATATTTGATTTACCTTCCGCATCTACATCAAGGATCGTTTTTACTCTAGGCTCAGTACCAGGCTTGGTAGTTAAACCCGCTTTTTCAGCTAAGTCTACAAGGAAACCTGTAGCAACGATTACATGCTTTGCATCATAGTCACCGTTTTCGGTTTCCACCTTAAAGCCTTCTCCAACTTTGCTAATATTCGTAACTGTAGCCTGGACGATCTCTCCGCCAAATTTACTTACCTGCTGTTTACCAATTTCAACGAGGTCTGGTCCAGAGATTTCCATCACGCCATAATGGTTTTCAACCCAAGCACGCTTTGTAACTGTCTTATCATTATCAAGCACCAAAGTTTTCTTTCCTGCTTTAGCAGTCAATAAGGCAGCACTTGCTCCTGCAGGTCCAGCACCAATCACTACAACATCAAACATGTAAAAACCTCCATTCGAAAAAATAACATACAAAAAAAGTGTACCCTAATAAATTGGAAAAGTAAAAATCATTGCTTATGGCGTAAAAAAGAACCATCTAAATAAATGATGGTTCTAGATATTATTGCTCATTTACTTTTAAATGTTGCTGGCGTGTCATTTTTGGTTTTCGAACTTGCAAGAAGTAGTAAAGAAGTGCTCCGATAAGAATGTAGAACGAACATAGGAAGTACAAAGAGCTAAAATCCATTTTTGCTGCGATTAACCCCACCAAGAATGAACCGAGTGCAATGCCAATATCGTAGATTGATAGGAAAGTAGCAGTAGCTAAACCACGTTTTCTAGGTGCAGCGTTCTGAATGGCAATGGTTTGGAAGGTTGGAAAAAGAGTACCCCAACCTAAACCGATCATTCCGGCAGAAACGAGAAACGTAATCGCTCCGTTGCTTTGACTCAAGACAAACATACCAAAGGCAAACAAGACGATGGAAGGGAATACAATCACGTTAGGACCATATTGATCCAGCCACCTTCCTGTAAAGGGTCTAGACATTAATAAAATGATCGCATACACCACAAAGAATAGACTTGAGACCTCGCTAACATGTATTTCATTTGCGTAGACAGATACGAAGGAAAGTAGGGCAGAATATACAATCGCTAAGAAACTGCCTACAATGGCAATCGAAACTGAAGAAGGTTCAAAAAAGCTCTTCAAGGAGAAAGCCGGAACAATAACCTTGCGATTAGGTTCTTCAATATTTGTTAATTTAACAGTTAGACCAGTGATTAGTGCCCCTATGGCAACAATGACAGTTAGGATAAACATGGTTTTTGCTCCCCATTGTTGGATGGCTGTCAACCCCACAAATGGTCCTAATACCATTGCCATATTTGTCGACATGACAAAGTATCCCATTCCTTCTCCTCTACGTGAGCTTGGGATAAGGTCTGCAACAATCGCTCCTACTGCGGTAGTGGCCATTCCAAATCCTACTCCGTGCAATAACCGAATGATAAGGAAGCCTGTTACCGTTTGGGGGAAAAAGTATAAAAGCGAAGCGGCTGCGAAAATAACAAGAGCTGTTAATAACACTTTTCTATTGCTGCCACGTTCAAGCCATTGGCCGGCAAGTGGTCTTGATATGATGGCTGATAACAAGAAAACAGTGGTCATTAAACCTGCCTGTGAAGCATTACTGTCAAATTCCTGCAAGGAGAAAATTGGCAGAGTTACGAGTAAGATATAGAAGGTTAAAAATAGAAAAAAGTTACTCAAGGAAATGTTTATAAAATCCTTCGTCCATAATTTAGGTTTGTTCATGTTTTTTTTCACTCCTTTACAAAAGCTGTTTTAACCAAACACTTTGCAATGTCAATAATTCTTGCTGTGAGGTTTCTGGAAAACTCTTTAATAATGTCTGATTACACTCCGTAACAACCTGTTCCCAATTTGGAAATTCCTTTATTGCTTCCTCTGTTAATTCGATATACTTCTCACGTTTGTCCTTGCCAGGGATTTGTTTTACATATCCTTGTTTAACAAGCCGTTGGATCGTCCGGGTCATCGGAGGAGCTTCAACAAATAAATAATCAGAGAGTTCTTTTTGGGTTAGTGAGCCTTTTGTATGTAAAACAAAAAGGACAGACCATTGCGCACTATATAAACCAAATGGTTTTAGAGCGTCATTAAGTCTATTGGTCAATTGTCGGGAAAGTTGATGAAGAGTATGAAATAATGCGTGGTTAGTCAAATTTTAGTTCACTCCAAAGTTAATATAAGTACATTACTTACCTGGGTAATTATTTTATTTACCTAGGTAACTATATCGATTTAAGACGAAAATGTCAAGAAATGTTCACCATTAATGGAGCTGGCGCGATTATCACAAATACCTTCAGAATCAAAATTCAGACGAAATAAAAAAGTCCGCGGATTCCATTCCGCGGACTTCATTTATCTTAATACATTAAAGTATCTCGCCTCTGGATGGGCAAATACCATGGCTGATACGGATGCTTCTGGCTCCATCATGCAGCCGTCCGTCAATTCAATCCCGATTTCCTCTGGTTGAATCAATGCAAATAATTTTTTCTGATCCTCTAAGTCCGGGCATGCTGGATAACCAAATGAGAAGCGCTGCCCCTGATACTTAGCTGTAAATCGATCCTGCATCGTAAACGTCAGCGGATCTGGGAATCCCCAGCGGTCGCGCATTTGACGATGAATCAATTCTGCAAAGCCTTCTGCTGATTCAAGCGCTAAAGCTTGCAAGGCATGACTCTCAAGGAAACGGCCTTCTGCCTTTAACTGGTCTGCCTTTTCACGGATTCCTCTTCCCGCAGTTACTGTAAAGAATCCAACATAATCTTTCTCCCCACTGTCAACAGATTTTACAAAGTCTGCTAAACATAAATGAGGTGCAGATTCCTGACGTGGAAAGTCAAATGTTTCAATAACAGTACTAGGCTCCTCTGGGTCATAAATAAATATTTTATTTCCCTCAGATTGAGCTGGAAAGAATTGATAGACAGCCGCAGGTAAAATCCAATTACCCTCATTAGCATCTGCTAATAAACCATCCACTACTTCTTTTACCTTTACGGCTTTTTCATTTTTCTCTGCAAGTAAATTAGCAATTTTACCTTTAACCCCTAGGTGGTGGCCAATTAACATTTGCATATTGATATATGGCTCAATATGGGATAGGGAATAGGTTTTTAAGATATGTTTCTTCGTATCCATCGGTGTAAAAACCGGAACTTCTGTCGAAACAGATGGTCTTGTTTTAACTGCGGTGGATACAGCTGAGCGAATAGGCAAATCGCGCGGAAGTTCAATCGCAGCTAGTTTTTCCCTTTTTTCAGCAATCAGTTTTTCGTACTCTTCTGGAGATTGAAGCTGATTCGCAAGTGATAATCCAGTCATAGCATCCTTGGCATAAAGAACAAGTCCATCATACTCTTTTGCAATTTTGGTATCGGTAAACTTTCTAGAAAGGGCAGCTCCTCCTACCATGATTGGAGTTGAGATACCAGCTTCCTTCATATCTTGTGCTGTTAACACCATTTGCTGTGCAGATTTTACTAGTAAGCCAGATAATCCAACGATGTCCGGTTTTTCTTTTTGGATGACTTGAACCAATTCTGTAGGTGTTACTTTAATCCCCAAATCATGAACATCATAACCGTTATTGCTAAGGATAATGTCAACTAGATTTTTCCCAATATCATGTACATCACCTTTTACAGTTGCTAAGATGACTTTTCCTTTGGAAGAAGAAACATCACCCTTTTCCATATAAGGTTCTAAATAAGAGACAGATGCCTTCATAACTTCAGCACTTTGGAGAACTTCGGCAACAATCAGCTGATTGTCGTTAAACAGTCTCCCTACTTCTTTCATGCCTTCCATTAATGGTCCATTAATGATATCAAGCGGGGCAGGGTACTTTTCAATCGCTAACGCCAAATCCTGCAAAAGACCTTCCTTCGTACCTTCGACCACGTAGTAAGAGAGTCGTTCTTCCAAACTCATATTTGGTACTGTACTCTTTGTCTCTTTCTTCTTGCCTCGATAAAATTCAGTAAAGGTAGCTAAGGTTTCATCTGTTGTGTTAAATAAAAGGGCTTCTGCTAATGCAACTTCTTCCTTTGAGATAGAAGCGAACCGCTCTAGTTTTTCAGTATTTACAATCGCATAATCAAGACCTGCTAAAGTACAGTGGTATAAAAACACCGAATTTAATATTTCTCTGCCAACAGGTGGAAGACCAAAGGATACATTGCTAATTCCAAGAATGGTTTGTGTCTTAGGAAGATGTTCTTTGATTAGCTTAATACCTTCCACCGTTGCTTTTGCAGATCCAATATACTGTTCATCACCTGTACCAACTGGAAAAACAAGCGGGTCAAATATTAGATCCTGGGGCTTTAAACCATACTTGTTGACGAGAATGTCATGAGATCGCTTGGCAATTTCCAATTTCTTTTCAGCTGTAACACCCATACCTTTTTCATCAATCGTACCAACGACGACAGCAGCTCCGTATTTATGAATCAGTGGGACAACTGCCTCAAATCTTTCCTCACCATCTTCAAGGTTAATCGAATTAATAATCGCTTTTCCTTGAGAATACTTGAGTGCTTTTTCAATTACTTTTTCATCTGTGGAATCAATAACAAGCGGAGCTTTTATTTTCTTCACTACTTCTGGAATGAAATTCTCCATGTCAGTTAATTCATCCCGATCAGGGTCCGCAAGACAAATATCAATAACATGTGCACCGCCTTTAACCTGTGCACGTGCAATTTCTGCTGCTTCTTCAATCTTACCTTCATTAATTAACCGTTTGAATTTACGAGAGCCAATGACGTTTGTCCGTTCACCAACCATAATCGGACGTAGTGTCGGGTCATCGTAAACAAATGGTTCAATCCCTGATACCATATGGAAATCAGAAGACTGAGCCTCGCGTGGTGAGTACTTTTTCATCTCTTCTGTAATGGCACGAATATGGTTAGGTGTTGTACCACAGCAGCCGCCAACAATATTCAGCCATCCGTGGGCAGCAAAATCAGCAAGCTTCTTTGCTAACGTTTCAGGTGTTTCATGATAATGTCCTTCCTCATCAGGCAGCCCTGCATTTGGATAACAAATAATCGCTGTTGATGCAAGGTTAGAAAGGGAACGAACATGATCCTGCATAAACTCAGGACCTGTTGCACAATTTAACCCAACTGCAACGGGACTCATATGCTCTAAGGAGATATAAAATGACTCAATGGACTGACCAGCAAGAGTGGTACCCATCGGCTCGATTGTACCCGAGACGATTAATGGAAGTACTTTTCCTGTTTTATCAAATGCATTTTTTATTCCAATAAAGCCAGCCTTTACATTCAGCATATCCTGACTTGTTTCAAGCAGCAGGAGGTCCACACCACCGTCAATCAGCCCAATGGCTTGTTCCTCATAAGAAGCAGCAAGTGCTTCAAAGGTGGTTCCGCCAGTAACGCTTAGCGTTTTTGTTGTCGGTCCCATTGAACCCGCAACATACCGCGGCCACTCGGCTGTTGAAATTTTTTCCGCTTCCTTCTTGGCAATTTGACCAGCAATTTTATTTAATTCATATGCTCTAAATCCTAAATTGTAGTCATCAAGAACAATACTTGTGGACCCGAAGCTGTTGGTTTCAATAATATCCGCACCAGCCTCCAAGTACTCACGATGAATTTTTGCGATTGTCTCAGGAGCTGTTATATTCAGATACTCATTACAGCCCTCGTATTGCTCGCCGCCAAAGTCTTCTGCTGTTAAATTTGCGTCCTGAATCATCGTACCCATGGCGCCGTCCATAACAAGAATCCGTTTTTGTAGTTGTTCACTGAATGGAGCTTTCAACATAGTTGTTCCCCCTTACTTGACTTGCACGCTGTTTAGCATATATAGCTAATTCCGTTGTTAGTTCATACCGTAAAAATGGTGTGATTAAATAAATCCCATTAAATAAATCTAGTGCTGTGTCAATTAACGATTTCGTTATTTCAATTCCTTCACGTGCTGCTAGAAGCGGTTGATCATTTAATGCAGACATCCTGTCACGAATCGATTGGGAGATTTTTATTCCAGGTACTTCATTATGAAGAAACTCTGCATTTCTACTGCCTGTTAGAGGCATCAGCCCAATATAAATAGGCGCTTTAAGGTGTTTTGTATGCTCATATACTTCAATCAATTTTTCCTCAGAGAAGACAGGCTGTGAAATAAAATAATCTGCGCCATATTCAATCTTCTTCTCTAGACGTTTTACGGCCTTTTCTACTGAACGAACATTTGGATTAAAGGCACCGGCAATGCTAAAGGCAGTTTTCTGGCCAAGGTCTTTTCCTGAAAAGGATAAGCCTTCATTCAATTGTTTAATCATTTGTATTAATTCAAATGAAGAAACATCATAGACTGACGAGGCGCCAGGGAAGTCGCCGACTCTTGCTGGGTCACCTGTAATCGCCAATACATCATTCATTCCAAGTGTATGAAGCCCCATTAAATGTGATTGGAGGCCGATAATGTTTCGATCTCTGCAGGAAATATGGATAAGCGGGCGCATTCCTAGTTCCTGTTTTACAAGATAACCAAGTGATTCATTAGATATCCGAACCTGTGCAAGCGAATTATCTGCAAGAGTTATAGCATCAATACCTGCGTGCTTTAATGCCTTCGCCCCTTCAAAAAACTTGGTTGTGTCTAGTTTTCTAGGAGGATCTAATTCTACGATTACCGATGGCTTTTCCTTAACTAATTCCTCTAGTGGCTGGAATTCTCTTTTTGGAGCATTACTTTCAACGACAATCCTTTGTTTAAATTTTACGACCTTTTCCGTAACTGGCTCACTATTTTTTAATTCTTGAGCGAATGCTCGGATATGCTCAGGTGTTGTACCACAGCAGCCCCCTAGTAGACGTACCCCTTCATTTCGGAAGGCGATTGCTGATTTGCTAAAATAATCGGCATCGCCCTCAAAGTGAAATTTACCGTCCGTATAAGCTGGCAGACTTGCATTTGGATAGGCTGATAAATATGCATGTACAGGAAGTTCAATCTGTTCTAAGCTTTTAAGCATATGATGTGGACCAAGTCGACAATTTAAACCTATTACATCCGCACCAAGGTTTTCGAGACTAGTCAGCGCCTCATTAATGGGTGTTCGGTCTTGTAGGATACCGGGTTCCTGAAGGGAGACCTGAGCTATGATAGGTAGATTGGTCTCTTTCCTAGCAATTGAAAGAACAGTACGAAGCTCCTCCAGGTCATAAAATGTTTCTAATAGCAGTCCATCGACCCCTTCTAACAATAGGCAATATAATTGTTCACGAAAGCTTCGTTTTAATTCTTCAATTGTAATTGTATTGGTCTTAATCCCGCGATTTCCGCCAATCGTACCTAGGACATATGCATCCTTTTGGGCTGCCTTTTTGGCATTTTCGACAGCTGCAGCATTGATTTCTTTAACAGAATCCTCAAGACCGTATCTTTGTAATTTTAAGTAATTGGCCGCATACGTGTTTGTTTGTATTACGTCAGCACCAGCATCAATATAAGCTTTATGGATTTCCTGTATCTTATCTGGATGTGAAAGGTTTAGTTCTTCAAGACAACTATCCTTTCCAAAAGAGTAGAGGAGAGTACCCATGGCACCATCAGCAATTAGTATTTGCTTCTCTAATTTTTCTAATAGACTCATATTATCCGCCTCTTTTTACAGTCAGTTGTTGTTCATTTACCACTTGAAGGGCTTGTGAAAAATCCTTTATTAAATCATCTGGATTTTCTAAACCAACAGAAAGGCGGAGAAGACTATTTTTGATTCCTCGCTTTTCTCTCTCTGCTTGCGGCATTGCAGCATGGGACATTTTAGCTGGATAGGATAAAATGGATTCTACCGCACCAAGGCTCACTGCAAATACAGGTAATTTTACATTTGAGACAAAAATCCTAAGAGCTTCTTCATCATAGAGGTCAAAAGATAATACAGCTCCTGCTCCGGCCGCCTGTTCTTGTTGCAATTCATGCTGTGGATGATTTTTAAGAGCTGGGTAATATACTTTTTCAACAAGTGGATGTTCCTCTAAGAACTCGGCAATTTTAAGAGCTGATTTCTGTGATTGTTCTAGTCTAACGTGAAGGGTTTTTAATCCCCTCAGTACGAGCCATGCATCCTGTACCCCAAGTACAGCACCAAAGGAATTTTGTAAAGAGTACAGTCTCTTTCCTAATTCTTCATCTTTTACAACCGCGAGGCCAGCAACGACATCACTATGACCAGACAAGAACTTAGTTGCGCTATGTAAAACAACATCCGCACCAAGCTCTAAAGGTCTCTGGTACTCAGGAGTCAAAAAAGTGTTATCTACATAAGTAATGGCGTTAATTTCTTTAGCCAAATCACTAATTGCTTTAATATTCGTTACCTTTAATGTAGGGTTAGACGGTGTTTCAACATAAAATGCCTTGGTATTAGGCTTAATGGCTGCTTTTACTTGATGAATGTCAGTCATATCAACAAAAGTATGTTCAATTCCGAAACGAGTCAGTACTTGAGTAACCATTCGAAACGTACCGCCATATACATCCTCCGTAATAACGATATGATCCCCGGAGGAAAGGAGGAGGAAGGCGGTTGAAATAGCTGCCATTCCCGATGAAAAAGCAAAGCCTCTTGTTCCACCCTCTAATTCAGCGATTACATCCTCGAGTGCTTCTCTTGTTGGGTTTGCACTTCTAGCGTAATCGTATTTTCCGAAACTTTCGATATCAAACTGATGGAAGGTGGATGCATGCTGGATGGGCACACTTACTGCTCCCGTGTTTGGATCAACCTTATGCTGATTATGAAGGAGCTTTGTTTCAAAACGATATTCTTCCGAACTCATTATCCAATCACTCCTTCTTTTAATTTAGCTAATGCCTGTTCAAGGTCTTGAATAATATCGGTTGGATCTTCAAGCCCTACTGAAAATCGTAATAACCGATTACAAACACCCGACTGAATTCGAATTTCTTCTGGAATATCAGCATGGGTTTGTGTTGCAGGGTACGTAATAAAGCTTTCTGTCCCGCCAAGGCTTTCCGCAAACGTAATAAGTGAAAGTTCCTGCAGGAATGGGTTAATCCAAGACTCATCCTGTAAGCGGAAGGAAACCATTCCGCCTCTTCCCGGGTAAAGGACATCCGTTACTCCTTCATGTGCAGAAAGGTAATCTACTATTGTTTTCGCATTGCTTTCATGCCGCTGCATACGAAGGGATAAAGTTTTCATTCCGCGCATCACCAGCCAAGAATCAAAGGGACTTAATACTCCACCTGCCCCGTTATGGTGAAATGCCAGCGCCTCACAAATTTCTTTCCCCTTTGCAACAATAAGACCAGCAAGGACATCATTATGACCGCCTAAGTATTTGGTAGCACTATGAATAACAATATCCGCTCCAAGCACGATAGGCTGCTGGAGAAGCGGGGTATAGAAGGTATTATCCACAATCAGAATAATTCCGTGTTTCTTTGCAATTTTTGAGACAGCACTGATATCAGATTGCTGCATAAGTGGATTGGTCGGAGTTTCAAGGAAAATAGCCTTAGTTTTTGGAGTAATCCGGCGCTCAATTTCTTCAGGACTACAGGTATTCACATATTGAGTCTCAAGTCCCCATTTTTTAAAGCCCTGTTCCAGTAAACGATACGTTCCTCCATATAAATCTTCGCTTACAATCCACTCGTCACCAGATTGAAATAGGGAAAGAATCGTAAAAATGGCAGCCATACCCGAACTGCAGGCAAATCCTTGATCTGCCCCTTCTAGGTCAGCAATTGCCTTTTCAAGGAGCTGCCGAGTAGGATTCCCTGTTCGTGAGTAATCATAGCCTGTGGATTGTCCGATACCTTCATGACGGTAAGCAGTTGAAAAGTATACGGGAGGATTAACGGTGCCTGTCACCTTATCACTTCTATTTCCAATTTGAGCTAACTTCGTGTCAACCTTATAAACCATTTTCCTAATCCTCCTTTTATATAAACAAAAAAAGTCTTCTATAAGAAGAAGACTTTTGGATGCGTATTCGCACAGGTCATTCTTCTTATCTCACAAGTTAACCAATAACTTGATGGACTTAGCACCTTTTCAATGAAATAAAGACATTGAAGGTTGCTGAGACTTCATAGGGCCATTCCCTCAGCCTCTCTTGATAAGAAAGTATAATATTTAGACTTTTTATAAAATTTACTACACTAAAGCAGAAGTGTCAATTACTATTTTCAGGAAATCATTTATAAAGGAAGACTTTTAAATTATCCTTACAATCGATGGTTGCTAGTAAGACATTGTCTATTTCCGTATTATATTGGTTTTTCAGATTATGAATGAGCCAATCCTTTTTTTTATTGAGTTGTGTTAATTCTTGAAAATTAATTCTACCTTCTTTAACAATTGTTTTAGGGAGATCAAAGGGTTCGGTGACCAAGTTATAGGTTGATGGGGTGATTGCTTCGTATTTTGGATCCAAAAAAACAGAAATCTTCCCATCGGCTTCCCACAATGCTAAGGCAACTTTGCTGACATCTTCTACTTTTTCTTCCCGTAATTCTTCTAATAAAATATCAATTGATATTCTAGCTTTATTTAACCCTTTATAGATAATCTCTCCGTCTTTAACAAGTGTAATCGGTGGAGGAGTAATTAGTTTTCTAATTCGCGGCCATTTCATTACAGTATAGACACTTCCAATATACAGGATCACCAACACCACTGTAGTTGTAAGGGAACCTTTTAGCCCAAGATGTTCATCCGACAATGGATGGGCAATAATGTTTCCGATAATTAGAGCAATTACGAAATCAAGCAGTCTTAGCTGCGCAATGGAACGCTGGCCCATCGCTTTGGCAACTAGTATCAAGAAAAAATAGCCTACTACCGCACGTAGAATCCACTCTATTGTCGTCAAGGATTCTTGACTATGAATGAAATTCATCGAAGACACATCCTTTATTAGTTAAGCCCTACTTTTCTAAAAACTTAACACAAACCGGGTATGGTACTGTAATATCAGATGTCAAAAGAGTTAGTTTGCCGGAATTTTCATCTCGCGAAAACAACACCAAATTGCTGGATTCTTGATTGGAGGCAACAACGAATTTTCCCGTTGGGTCAATTGAAAAATCCCTTGGCCAGTCTCCCTCGGTAGAAGTGTGCTCCAAGAAACGAAGTTCCCCTGTTTCCTCGTTGACCTGGAAGAGTGCAATACTATTATGACCGCGATTTCCAGCGTAAACATAACGGCCGTCCTTAGAAATATGAATCGCACTTCCTTGGTTATTTTCTTTAAAATCTTCCGGAATGGTGGAAATATACTGTTTTTCAGTGAAATGACCATTTTCAGGTTGATAGTTTAAAGCAATTACCTCGGAGCTGAACTCTGTCATAATATAAGCGTACTTGCCATTAGGGTGAAAAGCTAGGTGTCGTGGACCGCTACCGGCTTTAATTGGCAGCAGGCTCGCTTTTTTAAGTGTGCCATCTTCATTTACTTTATAGGAAATAAGAGCATCCGTTCCTAATTCAACTACTGCTAAATAGTTTTCATCAGGGGTTAGCCCTGCATAATGAGTATGTGCTTTTTCCTGCCTAGGGTCTGGGCCAGAACCCACGTGTTTGATGCTTGAAACAGCTGGCTGAACGAGTCCCTCGTTTGAATCAAGATTATGTGATTCTACATTCCCTTTATGGTAATTGGCAGTAAAAACATATCTGTTTTTACTATCTACACTAATATGGCACGGTGGTGAACCTTCAACAGCCTGATTATTTATCGCGGATAACTCACCGTTCGCTTCAATAGAAAATGCAGCAACACCGCCAAGCTCGCCTTTCTTCATAACAGAATATAAATACTGTTGATTTCCGCTGATCGTTAAATAGGTAGGGTTTTCTATAGCCGCAGCCAGTTTAATATCGACTATCGTTTTGGCAGTGGTGTCTAACTTGAAAGAATAAATACCTTTACTCTCTCCTTTTGTATAAGTTCCAATATAGCCTATGTAATCGGTATTTTCAGTCATCATTTATCTCCTCTAATTAAGTTAATCATTTTATTTTATCAAACTATGGGTAAATTATTAAAAGTTTTGTTTGAGAAAGTAAAAAGTCCACAGATAATCCGTGGACTTTTTGAAGGAATATTAACGAATTAAGTTGTTTTTTTCACTTCTGCAGTCGAACTGCGTATAATCAACTCTGGTTCGTATATGATAGACTGTGGGTAACTGCTGCTGTTTCCTTCAACTGCTGAAACAATCCACTTTGCAGCTTCAATACCCATCTCCATTTTCGGGTGAGAAACCGATGTTAATTTTACTTCGGTTGCCTCTGCTAAAAAGGAGTCATCGTACCCAACAATGGATACATCCTCTGGGACACGTAGATCAAGACCTCTTAACATTTCAATTACGCTTAATGCTGATTGGTCATTGTAGCACACAATGGCTGTAGGCATTTTTTCATTTGTATAAAAATTCTTTAATTGTTCAACTATTTTGCTTTGCTGGTCCTCTGTTGTATAGGTGACAACCATATCTGGAAAAAACGTTATTCCATGCTCTCTAAAAGCCCGGATAAAGCCTTGCATTCGGTTAACCCCTTGAAGGTCATCACTTTTGAATATTCCAATTATCTTCTGGTGGCCTAATTTAATTAAATGTTCAGTAGCAATAAAGCCGCCATACTCATCATTCATAATAATATGCGGTGGCATCAGCTGTGAATAGTATTGGTTAATCATTAAATAAGGGGTATTGTTTTGTTCTAGTTCTAAATAGTAACTAATATTAGGATTAAAATTACCGCTTTTTGTTGGTTCAACAATTAGCCCATCAATATTTCTGCTTAACATGGTTTGCAGGCACTGTTTCTCCTTTTCGACATCATTGTCTGTACATGCGAATGTTAAGGAGTACCCTTGGGTTGTCAAATAGGACTCAATACCTTTAATAATAGAAGGGAAGATATAATCTGAAATATAGGTGGTTATTACACCAATATTTTTCCCATTTGTATTTGAAATTTGAACCTGAGGCTCAGCGGATTCTTTTTTTAATGAGCAAAACGTTCCTGCTCCTTGTTCACGATAGAGCCATCCTTCGTGTACTAAATCGCCAACTGCCTGGCGAACGGTATGCCTAGAGACACCAAACATTTTAACTAGTTCATTTTCGGAATAGATTTTTTCACCAGGTTTAACGGCCCCGCTTGTGATCCATTCTGTTATTTTTTCTTTAACCATATTATATTTGGTTTTTTGTGCCACGATTTCACCACTTTCAACTTGCATACTAAAAATATTACTTATACGTACAACAACCAATGTATAGTCTAATAGTATCAAATAGAATAATGATACGCTATGAGTAAATTATGCACAAATAAAGATTTCATTAGACATGTAAGAATTAATATAAAAATATTTATTAAGATAGGCACTAAAAAATTTTATTTCTGAAAAAAATACCGTTGAAAAAATAGAGAAAGGTGGTACAATCGTCTTAAAGGTTATACGTACAAGTTAGGGTATAGAAAAGTGAAAATGCATACTTGTAGGGTATGGAAAAGGTACAGAAGATTTCTTATGCCCTTGTACGTATAATGTTGTGTGAAGCATATATATATAAATCATATTTTTGTAAACGCATTCTTACATAAAAAGGCAGGGTGATAGGGAATGACGAAATATTCGATTGGTGTAGATTATGGAACACAGTCTGGAAGAGCGGTGCTTGTTGAGGTGGGTACAGGGAGAGAGGTTGCTACTGCTGTTAAGGAATATACCCATGGGGTAATGGATGAGTACTTACCAGATGGAAAAACAAAGTTGGAACACGATTGGGCTTTGCAGCATCCAGCTGATTACCTTGAAGTCTTAGAAATTACAATTCCAGAAGTTTTAACCAAAGCACAAGTTTCGGCAGAAGATGTTATCGGTTTAGGAATAGATTTTACAGCTTGTACGGTCCTGCCAATTGATAAGAATGGAACACCGTTATGCTTTCAACCAGAATATAGCAGCAATCCTCACAGCTATGTAAAGCTATGGAAACATCATGCTGCACAAGACGAAGCAAATCGTTTAAACGAAATAGCAGAGGAACGTGGAGAAAAGTTCCTATCTCGCTATGGCGGGAAAATATCATCTGAGTGGATGATACCAAAAGTTTGGCAAATTTTAAATGAGGCACCAGAAATCTATACTGGTGCAGACCAAATACTAGAAGCAACTGATTGGGTTATTTCACAATTAACGGGAGAAATAACCCGTAACAGCTGTACGGCTGGTTACAAAGCCATTTGGCATAAGCAAGATGGATATCCATCAAACGAATTCTTTAAGGCGCTTGATCCACGGTTGGAAAACGTTGTCGAGGAAAAATTATCAACAAAGATTTTCCCGATTGGTGCCAAAGCGGGAGAAATCACTGAAAAAGCAGCGAAGTTAACTGGGCTGAAGCCTGGTACGGCGGTTGCGGTTGCGAATGTAGATGCACACGTCGCGGTTCCAGCAGTAGGAATAACGGAGCCTGGTAAATTGTTAATGATCATGGGAACTTCAACTTGTCACATTCTGCTTGGGGAAGAAGAGAAGGTAGTTCCGGGTATGTGTGGTGTCGTTGAGGACGGTGTAATTCCAGGATATATGGGGTATGAGGCTGGACAATCATGTGTAGGTGACCACTTTGAATGGTTTACGGAAAACTGTGTACCACAAAGCTACCAAGAAGAAGCGGATGCAAGGGGAATTAATATTCATCAGCTGTTAACTGAAAAGGCAAGCAAGCTTGAAGTTGGTGAAAGTGGACTATTGGCATTAGATTGGTGGAATGGCAATCGTTCTACTCTTGTTGACGCTGACTTGACTGGAGTATTGTTAGGCGCAACCCTATTAACAAAACCTGAAGAAATCTACCGGGCATTAATCGAAGCAACCGCATTTGGTACTAGAATGATTGTTGAGACTTTCCGAAACAACGGTGTTCCAGTAAACGAAGTTTTCGCTGCTGGGGGAATTGCCGAAAAAAATAGAATGATGATGCAAATTTATGCAGATGTTCTAAATATGGATATTAAGATCTCCGCTTCATCTCAGACACCTGCATTAGGTTCTGCTATGTTCGGTGCAGTAGCAGCTGGAAAAGACCGCGGCGGTTACGATACAATCACAGACGCTGCAAAAGACATGGGACGAGTAAAGGATTATATCTATCAACCTATTAAAGCGAACGCTGATAGTTATCAACAGCTTTTCAATGAATATGCCCGTTTATATGACTACTTTGGACGCGGAGAAAACAATGTAATGAAGACCCTGAAAAAAATTAAGAAGGAAAGCTCCTTAAAGAAAACGGAGGAGACAGTATGTTAGAAAAATTAAAAAAAGATGTTTTGGAAGCAAATTTACAGCTTCCAAAACATGGACTCGTTACGTTTACATGGGGAAATGTTAGTGGAATCGACCGTGATCAAGGACTCGTCATTATTAAGCCAAGTGGTGTTCCATACGAAGCGCTAAAGCTGGAAGATATGGTTGTAGTGGATTTAGAAGGAAACATTATTGAGGGAACAAAGCGCCCTTCTTCTGATACCCCAACACATCTTGCGCTTTACCGCTCATTCGAACATATTGGTGGAATTGTGCATACACATTCGCCTTGGGCTACTTCTTGGGCACAGGCTGGCCGTTCAATTCCTGCTTTAGGTACAACACATGCTGATTACTATTATGGTGAAATACCTTGCACACGTACCTTAACAAAGGAAGAAATAACGAGTGCATATGAGTTAGAAACAGGAAATGTCATTATTGACACATTTGAAACAGGGGGCATTGATCCATTAGCAATGCCGGGTGTTCTCGTTTCAAACCATGCGCCGTTTTGTTGGGGAAAAGATGCCAGTCAGGCTGTTCATAATGCAGTAGTACTTGAAGAAGTAGCCAAAATGGCCCTGCATACTTTTCAATTAAACTCGCAAATTGAACCAATTGATCAATTTTTATTAGATAAACACTATCTTCGCAAGCATGGTGTGAATGCTTATTACGGTCAAAAGTAGACAATTTTTTATATGGTCACATCTTAATATGCATATTTATTAATCTATTAAACTCCAATCAAACACATTTTAAGGGGGATTTACCTTGTTAACGACAAAAGCGTATGAATACTGGTTTGTTACTGGAAGTCAATTACTTTACGGAGAAGATGTACTAAGAGCAGTAGAAGAAAACTCAAAAACGATTGTCAATGGCCTGGATGATGACTCAGCTGTTCCTTATAAACTCGTATTTAAATCCGTTGTTAAAGATTCAGATGCAATTCGTAAATTAATCCTAGAAGCAAATGCAGATGAAAATTGTGCAGGTATCATTACTTGGATGCACACATTCTCACCATCGAAAATGTGGATTGCGGGCCTCGCTGCACTTCAAAAACCACTCTTACATTTAGCTACTCAATTTAATCGCGATATTCCATGGGATTCCATTGATATGGATTTCATGAACTTAAACCAATCCGCACATGGTGACCGTGAGCATGGTTTTATCCACAGCCGTATGAATGTAAAACGTAAGGTAGTGGTTGGACACTGGGAAAATCCTGCAGTTAGAGAACGGATTGGCAGCTGGATGCGTACTGCAGCAGCGTTTGCAGAAAGCAAAAACCTTAAAGTAGCAAGATTTGGCGATAATATGCGTCAGGTAGCGGTAACAGAAGGTGATAAGGTCGAAGCGCAAATTAAATTTGGCTGGACTGTAAATGGATATGGTGTTGGTGACTTAGTACAAAAAATGGATGAGGTGTCTGAGCAAGAAGTAGATCAGCTTTTAGCTGAATATGAAGAGCTTTATGATTTAGTCCCTGAAGGTCTTACAGAAGGTCCAGTGAGAGACTCCATTCGTTATCAAGCGAGAATTGAACTAGGAATGAAAGCATTCTTAATAGAAGGAAACTATACAGCATTTACGACTACTTTCGAAGATTTACATGGTATGCGTCAGCTTCCTGGTCTTGCTGTTCAACGTTTAATGGAGCAAGGCTATGGCTTTGCTGGAGAAGGTGACTGGAAAACAGCAGCATTAGTTAGATTGATGAAAATTATTGCTGGTAACGAAGGAACATCCTTTATGGAAGACTACACATATCATTTTGAGCCAGGAAATGAAATGGTTTTGGGTGCCCATATGCTTGAGGTATGTCCTACCATTTCAGCAACTCGTCCTAAAATCGAGGTTCATCCACTTGGAATTGGCGGCAAGGAAGATCCTGCGAGAATCGTATTTGATGGAAAAGGCGGCTCTGCATTAAACGCATCAATTATTGACCTTGGACATCGTTTCCGTCTGCTTGTAAACGAAGTAGATGCCGTACAGCCAGAAAAAGAAATGCCAAACCTTCCTGTAGCTAGAGTTCTTTGGAAGACACAGCCGTCCCTAAGCCAAGCTGTTGAAAATTGGATTCAGGCAGGAGGAGCTCACCACACAGGTTACTCCACTAAAGTGACAACTGAACAATTAAGAGACTTTGCTGAATTAGCTGGTATTGAAATGGTCGTCATCAATAACGATACTAACACTCATGCCTTCAACAATGAATTACGTTGGAATGACCTTATTTACCGTTAAATCTAACATAAATAAACAAACTTGGGGCTATTAGCTATAATAGCCCTCGTGTTTAATATTGGAACACATTAGTGATTGAATAGTAAAAAGGCGGGGAATTAAGTGACTGAAAAAAGTCTATGTAGAGGCTGCTCTGATAGTGTAATTGTAACGGAAGAGGTAATCGAGGAACTTGTGAAAGAAACCGAGGAAGATTTATCTGTAATTGTGTCCGATGATGTCTACGAAGCAAGATTAAAAATTTGTAATTCTTGTTCTTCCCTCCGGTACGGGACCACTTGTGCTCTTAGTGGATCGATTGTCCGTTACCGGGCTAAATTTAAAAACAAAGCATGTCCGCTGGCAGGAAATCCAAAGTGGGAGAAGGTCAACTAACGAAAGGAATAGTGCGAAAAATAAAGCTAAGATGATTTTAGACTAAGATGTATTAATAGCTGAATCTGTTATGGCGATTTTCCATGTACTAATCTTGTATATCTTCTTCCAACGATATTTAATTGGAGGAATGACAACAGGCGGGGTTAAAGGGTGATATAAACTATTTTACTATTTTGCAATTTGAAGGGAGAAAACTATGAGTAATAAAGCAAAGATGATACTAGAGAAAGATTTTAGGATTTCGGAAATAGATAACCGTATTTATGGTTCATTCGTTGAACATTTAGGTCGTGCAGTTTATGGAGGGATTTATGAGCCAGGGCATCCACAAGCAGATGAGATGGGGTTTCGCCAGGATGTGATTGAAATGGTAAAAGAACTTCAAGTACCGCTTGTTCGTTATCCAGGAGGAAACTTTGTTTCGGGGTATAACTGGGAGGATGGAGTCGGACCTGTTGATCAACGTCCTCATCGATTAGAACTCGCATGGAGGACAACAGAAAAGAATGAAATCGGTACAAATGAGTTCATGAGATGGGCAAAGCTGGTTAATGCAGAGGCTAATATGGCGGTGAATTTAGGAACGCGTGGCATTGATGCTGCTAGAAACTTAGTGGAATATTGCAATCATCCAGGTGGTTCTTATTACAGTGATTTACGTATTTCACATGGTGTAAAAGAGCCATATAACATTAAAACATGGTGTCTTGGAAATGAAATGGATGGTCCATGGCAAATTGGACATAAAACAGCTGCTGAATACGGACGTGTTGCTCAAGAAGCAGCGAAAGTTATGAAATGGGTTGATCCAACCATTGAGCTTGTTGCTTGTGGAAGCTCAAATCGTAATATGCCAACATTTGCAGATTGGGAAGCAACTGTTCTAGATCATACATATGACCATGTGGAGTTTATCTCATTACATCAATATTACGGTAACAGAGATAACGATATTTCCAATTATCTAGCATTGTCACTCGAGATGGATGATTTTATTCGTTCGGTTATTTCAATTGCGGATTATATTAAAGCAAAAAAGAGAGGCAAAAAGAAGATAAATCTATCATTTGATGAGTGGAATGTATGGTATCACAGTAAGGAGCAGGATAAGTTAATCGAACCTTGGAGTGTTGCACCTCCGCAGTTAGAAGATATTTATAACTTCGAAGATGCCTTATTGGTTGGTTGTATGCTGATTACTTTGTTAAAGCATGCAGATCGGGTGAAAATTGCCTGCCTTGCTCAATTAGTAAATGTAATTGCACCAATTATGACAGAAGAAAATGGACCGGCATGGAAACAAACCATTTTCTATCCATATATGCATACTTCCGTTTTTGGTCGAGGAGTATCCTTAAATCCAATCATTTCAAGCCCTAAGTATGATAGTAAGGATTTCACGGATGTACCATATTTAGAATCAACAGCTGTATACAATGAAGAACATGAAACTTTAACGATTTTTGCTGTAAACCGTCACCTTGAAGAAGGATTAGAGTTAGCTGTCGACATCCGTAATTTTGATGGTTACGAAGTAATTGAGCATATTGTTTTAGAAAATGATGGCAACCTGAAGCAAACCAATTCTGCCAAAGGAACTCCAGTAGCACCACACTCAAACGGTAATGCAAAATCAGAGAATGGCGGGGTAACGGCTGTATTGCCTAAATTATCTTGGAACGTAATTCGTTTAGCGAAGCGCAACTAATATGATAGTAGGAGGAGCGGGAGGACAAATAGGTGAAAGAATGTGTTACCAAGTTCGTCACAGCTTGGAATTGACGATGACCTTGTAAAAGCAGCTTATCTGAAGCTCATAAGCAAAGAAACCGGTTCACGGCTTTAACATTTTTAAATATGGCAGCCCCTAACTAGTCCAGAAAAACCAAATTATACCTTTTAGCTGGGACAACTTATTAAATTGGTGAAGGAGAATTATAATGAAATATCGCAGGCTGGGAAATAGTGGCTTAAAAATAAGTGAAATTGGGCTAGGAAGCTGGCTTACTTATGGGAAATCAGTTAATAATCAAACTGCACATAATTGTATTCATAAGGCATATGAACTGGGTATTAACTTCTTTGATACAGCAAATGCTTATGAGAACGGGAGAGCAGAAGAAGTCCTAGGTGAGGCTTTAAAAGAATATCCTAGAAGTTCCTATGTGGTTGCAACAAAGGCATTCTTCTCAATGGGATCAGGACCCAATGATCGCGGTCTTTCAAGGAAACATATTATGGAGCAATGTGACGCCAGCTTAAAACGCTTGGGATTAGACTATATTGATCTCTATCAATGTCACCGCTTTGACCCAGAGGTACCAATGGAAGAAACATTGTATGCACTTGATGATTTAGTTAGGCAAGGGAAAATTCTATATGCCGGTGTGAGTGAATGGAGTGCTGCTCAAATAGAAAAAGCAGCAGGAATTGGTAAAGCCAATCAGTTAAGGCCGATTATTTCAAACCAGCCTATTTATAACATGCTTGAGAGATACATTGAAAGTGATGTTATGCCTGTTTCCGTTGAAAACGGGCTGGGCCAGATTGTCTTTTCACCTTTGGCACAGGGGATTTTAACTGGTAAGTATAAGCCAAATGCAGAAAAACCAGCAGATAGCCGTGCAGCGAATGATTCGGTAAACACTGTGATTAATAGCTATTTTCGAGATGATGTTCTTCACTCTGTCCAAAAACTAAACAGTTTGGCGAATGAATTAGGAGTGACACTAAGTCAATTATCACTAGCTTGGATCCTGCGCCATCCGGGCATTAGTTCTGCGATTGTTGGGGCAAGCAAACCACAGCAGATTGAGGAGAATGCAAAAGCAATAGATATTACTCTCGATCACGAGGTTTTAAGAGAGATTAATACTATCCTTGAAGATATAAAAGACTTTGCACCGAGAAGATAATACCAAGTATTCTAACAATGTAAATATGATAGGTAGAGTATGCCCATTGGGTATGCTCTCTATTGCGGTATTAGTTAAATGCATTTATTTTTCAAAGATGATAAACTCTAATAAATTATAAGAAGGAGTTTGATCATGGCAAAACGAAAAAATAGTTCTAAAAAAGGAACGAAGAAACCTGCGTCCTCATCCTCATCATCAAAATTTGTGTTTTGGATCATTGGATTGATCGCAGTAGCTATTATTGGTTTTATCTTTCTAGCGAATAACCAAAAAAACGATGAGCCTGTAAAGGAAGAGATTGATTATGCAAATCAACCCTTTCTTGGGAAAGAATCTGCACCTGTTTCTATTGTTGAATTTGGTGATTACAAATGTCCGAATTGTAAAAACTTCGCTGACACCACTGTTCCATTAATTGTAAAGGAATTTGTTGATACGGGAAAAGCGAAATTCTATTATTTCCATTATCCATTTATCAATGTTGATTCCAAACGGACAGCTAAATTTTCAGAATCAGTTTATCATGAGCTTGGTAACGAAAAATTCTGGGAGTTCCATGACCTAATCTATAAGAAGCAACCAGAAGATACAAGGTATGAAAAGGTAGATGTCTTTACGGAAGATTTCTTAAAGGAAACACTCCAAGAAATAGCGAGTGAAGAGGAAGTTAAAAAGGTAGCAGACTATTTTGATACGAAAGAACCTGAGGATGCTTGGGAAGCGGATAATGAACTAGGTGAAAAATTAGGAGTGAATGGAACACCTACCATTTTTGTTAATGGTAAACGGTTTGATGGTCAATCCTTGGATGATTTAAATAAAATGGTTGAAGATGCTGCAATGGAGAAAAAGGATGAGTAAATCCTTATTACTTGCATGGGTTGCATCGCTTATTGCAACCATTGGAAGCTTGTACTTTAGTGAGGTTCTTCATTACATTCCATGTACACTTTGCTGGTACCAAAGGATTTTTATGTATCCATTAGCCATCATGCTAGGGATTGCCTTTTATCAGAATGATAGAGGAATTGTGAAGTACGCTTTACCACTATCCATAATTGGGATGATTATTTCCGTCTACCATACTGCACTGCAAAAGATACCATACCTGCAGCAATTTGAAATGTGTACAAGTGGTGTGCCCTGCTCAAAAGATTATATTAATTGGCTTGGCTTTATCACCATTCCAATCTTGGCGTTTACGGCATTCACGATTATTACCTTTTGTTTAGTAATGATTGCTCGTGGCAATAAGGGAAAATAGAACTAAGACTCAGCAGGTGCTGAGTCTTAGTTTTTTACTGTTGGGTAGTAAAAAATTTAGATTGATTTACCGAGAAATGCGGTTAACATCCAAACGTGTTTTTCTAAACCAGAATGAATAGCAAGGAGCATATCTCCTGTTGTTTCATCATCCTTTTCTCCAGCAAAGCTCATTCCTTCTTTTAATTCACCAATGATAATAGAGAAGTCATTGATAACAGCTTGAACCATTTCCTCGGCACTTTCATTACCATCTGCTTCCTTAATAGAAGATAGTTCAAGGCACTCTTTCATAGTTGCTACTGGTCTGCCGCCAATTGCTAATAAACGTTCTGCTAACTCATCGACATGCAATCCAGCTTCGTTATAGAATTCCTCAAATTTAGCATGTAAGGTGAAAAATTGACTGCCCTTCACATACCAGTGATAATTATGTAACTTGATATACAATACGGACCAATTTGCTATTTGTTTGTTAAGTACGCTGACTAACTGATTTTCCACGTGTATACCTCCATTATTTTTGTCTTCTACTATATTATTACCTAAGATTCAGATAGAAACCTGTACCAAATTGAGGGATATTTTGTCAATCTAGTGAAGATTAATTATGTTACAAGGATATTTTATGAAATAAGCCTGAAATAGAATGTAACAATTTTTCCTTGATTATCCACTAAAGGAATTAATGAGGAGATAGTGTCACATTGGTTTATTATTCCAATTGATAGAGAAATGCTTTCATACCAGTAGCACTTTATCCAATTCTTTATCTGGATATTTTTGGGTAATGATATAGTATGTTACAACTGGTAGCCTTATTAGTAGAGAAACAAACGAGAATACTAGGAGGCTAACAAAACATGAATAAATTTAAAAAAATTATCATTGCAGCGGGATTAATCTTTTCAATGTCAGCATTTACGGGTGTAACCAAATCAGAAGCAGCTACAAATCATAAAGTACAATACGGTGAAACCTATTGGAAGATTGCAACAAAGTATGGAGTACCGATTACAAGCTTAATGAAGGCGAACAACGCAACAGGTTCTCTATTATATGCTGGTTCAAATCTAGTAATCCCCAATGCTACTATTTCAGCAGCTGATAAAGACTTAATGGCACGTCTTGTTCAAGCAGAAGCAGTAGGGGAACCTTATGCAGGGAAAGTTGCAGTTGCAACTGTTATTTTAAATCGTGTGGCAAGCCCGGATTTCCCTAACTCAGTCAGAGAAGTAATCTATCAAATTTCGAATGGACACTATGCGTTTACTCCAGTCCAAAACGGTCAGATTAATCAAGCAGCTGATGCTGCTTCTAAAAAGGCTGTTAATGAAGCACTAGCTTTCCAAGGAAAAGGAAATGGTTCTTTATTCTTCTATAATCCAAAAACAGCAGTAAGCCAGTGGATTTTTTCACGCGAAGTAACAGTAACAATCGGTAATCACCGTTTTGCAAGATAATAAATAGTTAAAGGAAGCTAGTCACTATTGTGGCTAGCTTCCTTTTTTAATATTCACAGTCTAAGTAATTTTATAGTGTGATTCAAATTTATAAATGTAATACCTTGGCTTTAATATTCAATATAATGCTTTAAATTTAGGTCTTTGCTGTGTTACGATAACGGAATAAAGCGGACTGGGAGAAGAGGGTGTTTTAGATGATACGTACAATGTTATTTGATGTGGATGGCGTTTTGTTAAGTGAAGAGCATTACTTTGATGCATCAGCTTTAACTGTTTGGGAATTGTTAATTAGTAATAATTATTTGGCATTGTCACCCGAAAAATACAAAACAGACTGTACTCCAACAGAAATGAAGGAAATTCGGGAGACTGTGTTTGGAAAAAATGATGAGACCCTAAAGCTTATGAAGTCGAGGGGACTTAATGCGAATTGGGATATGATTTATTTGTCTTTTGGCCATCAATTCATTCATCTTTTATCTCAAATTACGGAAAACGAGCAGGAGAGAATAAATAGCTGGCTGCAAGAACCCATTACTAGAGAAGTTTTGCTTGAAATAGGCGGGGTACTAGATAAATATAACGTTAACTTAGATTTCAATCGATTTGTTCCTGAATTTGAACGTTCAACGGAAACAAAGCAGGAATTGTTCAATTATCTAAATCAATTAGTGGAAGAAAAGCTGGGGGTTCAAACGAACATCTTTAGTGGAATTAGCGAGCTATGGTCAGTATGTGAGCATATCTGTCAGGAATGGTACGTTGGTGATGAGAATGTGGAAAACTCCACTGGTAGACCTTCTGTGCAGTTAGGGAAGAAGGGTTTCTTAGCGAATGAGACTACTTTAGCTGCTAAAGAAGAGATTGAAGCACTCTTTTCATTCCTTAAGGAATCTGGGGTGAAAATAGGGATTGGAACCGGTAGACCTGAGCTTGAGACTATACAACCCTTCCACCACTTAGACTGGCTAAAACACTTTGAAATCAATCATATTGTCACTGCAGATGATGTGCTGAAAGCAGAAAAGGGATTAAATGAAAGAAGGTCACTGTCAAAACCAGAACCGTTTACGTACATTTTGGGTCTAAAGGGCAGAGACACTTCAGTCGAGGATTGTTTAAATACGCCCTTGCCAATTGATAATGGTGAAGAGGTACTCGTGGTGGGGGATTCCTTGGCAGACCTTCTGGCTGCGAGAAAAATGGGATGTCAGTTTGCCGCTGTATTGACAGGATTATCCGGAAAAGATGCAAGAAGTACCTTTGAAAAGCACGAGGCAGACTATATTCTTGATACAGTGCTTGATGTGAGGGGGATTATTGAAAAAAACTAAGAGGGATTGCCATGCAATCCCTCTTTCAATTATTTAACTTGTTCTAACTCAAGTCTTCCTGGATAAAAGGAATCAACATTTTCTAACTCTAACGATTGAGCTATGTTTAAACCGTTAATTTGTGTAAGGGCACGAATTACCTCTGTAGTAATTTGCTTATCAAGAGTTAACACCATGACAGCTTCCCCACCGACAGTCGTTCTTCCTACTTGCATCGTTCCAATATTAATATCATAATCACCGAGAAGGGATCCAACCTTGCCAATCATACCAGGGACGTCCTGATGTTTTATAAGTAAGAGGTGGCTTTCTGGTCGTACATCAATACGATACTCGTTAATTTTCACGATTCTTGCGCCATAGCCGTTTAAGACTGTCGCACCAATTTTAGCTGTTTCTGATCCTTTTGTAATAGCAAGCTCCATATAGTTGGCAAAGCCTTTATTAGTAGCATTTTTCTGGACATTATAGGAAACTCCCTGTCCTTTCAATAGATGAAGCGCATTTATCAAATTAACAGAATCACTTAGATGGTAGGAAAGGATTCCTTTAATCATGGTTCGAGTTAATAGTTCCGTATCCTCTTCGATTAAATCACCATAATAATTGATTTCTATTTTAGAAGGAGCATGTTTCAATAATTGAACTACAAGCTGACCCATTTGTTCTCCAAGGAGTAAGTATGGCTGCATCTTTTGTTGCGACTCCCCAGACATTTGCGGCATATTTACAGCATTACGGATAGACTGTGTTTCGAGAATTTCAATGATTTCTTCACTTACTTCTTGGGCAACTTTTTCCTGCGCCTCTACAGTAGATGCTCCTAAGTGCGGAGTTACGATAATATTAGGGTTATCTAACAAATCTGGATTAGCAATAGGTTCCTTTTCAAAAACATCAAGTGCTGCGCCTGCGACATGTCCAGCTTGAATGGCTCTTACCAATGCCTTTTCATCAATAATTCCGCCTCGTGCGACGTTAACAAATCGGACTCCTTTTTTTGTTTTGCTTAGGTAGTCGTCGTTTACAAGTCCTTTGGTGTCGTTTGTAAGTGGTGTATGAATCGTAATGAAATCAGACTCACGTGCAATTAAATCAAGACTAGCTTTTTTCATTCCTAGTTTTTCTGCTCGCTCTTCCGTTAAGTAAGGGTCGTATCCCAGTATGTTCATTCCAAAGCTTTTAGCACGCTTCGCGACTTCGGTTCCGATTTTCCCCATACCAATAACACCAAGTGTTTTTTTGTATAATTCTACACCCTTGAAAGAATTACGGTCCCATTCTCCGCCCACAGTTTTTTTGTGAGCTTGGGGAATCATTCTTGCCATAGAAAGCATCATCGCTAAAGTGTGTTCTGTGGCAGCGATTGTGTTGGCACCAGGAGCATTTATGACAATGATTCCTTTTCCAGTAGCAGCATTCACATCAATGTTATCTACCCCTACACCAGCTCTTGCAATTACCTTTAGACGGTCAGCATATTGAAGCAATTCCGCCGTTACTTTTGTTTGACTGCGTACAATTAATGCTTCGTACTCTCCAATAATATTCTTTAGCTCTTCCAGCTTTAGTGTAGGCTGGCGCTCAACGATAAAATTTGGGTGATCAAACAACTTTTTTAATCCAGTATCACTAATACCATCTGTTACAAGTACCTTAAACATTCTTTCCTCATCCCTTTCATTTTCCTAATATAAAATAAAAATCCCTCATAACAGACAGATTTGTCTTGTTATGAGGGACGTGATCTACGTGGTGCCACCCTCTTTTGCTGCTAGAAACATGCAGCCTCAAACATGTTAACGGGATTTCCCGGGCATTCCTACTATATTTCAGTCTGCCAGTTCAGAAGGGCTGGGCTTGACTAAGAAAATGCACCGGTTCACAGCAGCCACCGGCTCTCTTAAGCATTCTCTTACTGCCGTCTTCATCATTACATTTTAAATATTTACCTGAATTTAAAGAATATTCTACATCGATACCTTTAGTATTGTAAAGGGATAAAATGAATAATTTTTTGAGTATTCAAATTTAAAAATTTTTTTAATAAATACAGGTCAATACTGGTGCGGTGTTAAGCGATTACATTGAATTTTTAAAAAAATTAGTCTATTGTAATTATATTGAGAGAATCATATAATGTCTACTATATAAATACAATTGTACGCATGTGGTAGACAGTTTTGGGAGGGGTTAGTATGGAAGCAATTAAAATTGGGTTACTCGGTTTAGGAACAGTCGGTTCAGGTGTTGTGAAAATTATTAAAAATCATCAAGATAAATTAATGCATCAGGTGGGCTGTCCTGTTGTAGTTAAGAAAATCCTGGTCCAAGATTTACATAAAACAAGACCAGTTGATGTGGATCCGGTTTTGTTAACGTCATCCCCATCTGATATCCTGCATGACCCCGAGATAAATGTTGTAATTGAAGTGATGGGTGGAGTGAAAGAAACAAAAGAATATTTGTTAAGTGCCCTCCGTCAAGGAAAGCATGTGGTGACGGCAAACAAGGATTTAATGGCCCTTCATGGATCAGAATTATTATCTGTTGCTTCTGAAAATGGATGTGACTTATTCTATGAAGCAAGTGTTGCGGGAGGCATTCCTATCCTAAGAGGATTAGTGGA
The DNA here is from genome assembly GCF_023715415.1 of Neobacillus niacini. Classification (GTDB taxonomy): domain Bacteria; phylum Bacillota; class Bacilli; order Bacillales; family Cytobacillaceae; genus Neobacillus; species Neobacillus niacini_C. The sequence continues at coordinate 31,235 of NZ_JAMBOB010000004.1, read as the reverse complement.
TGGCCTTGCTTCTGATCGCATTACCCAAATGATGGGGATTGTAAATGGAACCACTAATTATATTTTAACAAAAATGAGCCAAGAAGGTTTAGCATATGAGGAAGTCCTCAAAGAAGCTCAAGAGCTTGGCTTTGCAGAAGCAGACCCTACTTCAGATGTTGAGGGATTGGATGCAGCCCGAAAAATGACAATATTAGCTACCTTAGGTTTTTCAATGCATATTGACCTTGACGATGTAAAAGTAAGTGGAATCTCAAAAATTACAGAAGAAGACTTACGTTATGGAAAACAGTTAGGTTATACAATGAAGTTGTTAGGTTATGCTCACCGTGAGGGTGAAAAAGTAGAAGTAAGTGTCCAGCCTACATTCTTGTCCGACAATCATCCATTGGCTTCTGTTCAAAATGAGTATAACGCCGTTTATGTATATGGTGAAGCTGTTGGTGAAACAATGTTTTATGGACCAGGTGCTGGAAGCATGCCAACGGCAACAGCAGTTGTTTCTGATTTAGTTGGGGTTATGAAAAATTTACGACTCGGTGTTAATGGCCGAAGCGCAGTAACACCGCAATACCCTAAGCGCTTAAAGGATGATAATGAAAAGTATTCTAAATACTTCTTACGAATCCATGTGCAGGATGAGGTTGGCGTATTTGCAGAGCTTACTTCCATCTTTGCAAAGTATGGTGTAAGCTTTGAGAAAATATTACAGCTGCCTGTTAAGAAGAATGAGACATCTGAAATTGTCTTAGTTACACATCGGGCATCACTGACAAATTACGATGCAATCCTTTACGAATTAAATGATTTACCAGCAGTTAAAGAAATAAAAAGTGCATATAGAGTGGTGAGGAAATCATTATGAGATGGCCAGGATTAATTGAAGCATATAAAGAATTTTTACCAGTAACGAATGAAACACCTATGCTTACCTTGAACGAAGGAAATACCCCTTTAGTAAAGCTTGAAAGGCTTTCAAAGGAATGGGATGTTGAGCTTTACGTTAAACTTGAAGGTGCAAATCCGACGGGTTCTTTTAAAGACCGCGGGATGGTAATGGCAGTTGCAAAGGCGATAGAAGCTGGTAGTAAAACGATTATCTGTGCTTCAACAGGGAATACTTCTGCAGCGGCTGCAGCTTATGCTGCCCGAGCTGGAATTCGATGCATTATTGTGATTCCTGAAGGCAAAATTGCCTTAGGGAAGCTTGCTCAAGCAATGATGTACGGAGCAGAAATTATCTCCATTGAGGGGAATTTTGACCAAGCACTACAGATGGTCCGCAATATTAGTGAAGAAGAACCGATTGCCCTTGTGAATTCGGTTAATCCTTATCGTTTAGAAGGACAAAAGACAGCTGCCTTTGAAGTGTGTGATCAATTAGGGGCTGCTCCAGATATTTTAGCGATACCAGTTGGAAACGCCGGTAACATCAGTGCCTATTGGAAAGGGTTTAAAGAATACGCAAATCATAAGGGAACAGGACTGCCTAAAATGTATGGCTTTGAAGCAGCAGGAGCAGCAGCACTTGTTCATAATCGTGTATTTGAAAATCCAGAAACGATTGCAACAGCGATTCGAATTGGAAATCCCGCTAGCTGGAACTTAGCTGTTGCTGCTGTAGAAGAATCCAAGGGTCTATTTGATGAAGTGAGCGATGATGAAATTGTAGCTGCTTATAAGAAAATAGCTGCTGCTGAAGGAATCTTTGCAGAACCGGCTTCATGTGCGTCAATCGCTGGTGTGATGAAGTCCCTTCAAAAAGGCAAAATCGAAAAGGGATCTAAGATTGTTGCTGTGCTTACCGGAAATGGTTTAAAAGATCCGGATACAGCTATTCAAAGCAGCTTTGTAGACGTAAAAAAATTACCAAATGATGAGCAAGCCGTGACACAACATATCAAGGGAGTTGTCAATCGATGACTCTAACTGATGGGAAGTTTGTAATCCAAGTACCAGCAAGCTCTGCTAACCTAGGGCCTGGCTTTGATTCAATCGGTGTTGCCCTAGACTTATTTTTAAACTTAGAGGTAGAAAAAAGTGAGAAGTGGGAATGTTATTCCACTTCTGAAGAATTAAAGGATCTCCCAACAGACGAACAGCATTTTATCATTCAAATCGCACTTCAAACGGCCAATAAATATGGAAGGGAGCTATATCCTTGTAAAATCAAGGTTGAGAGTGACATCCCATTGGCTCGAGGTCTTGGTTCAAGTGCCTCAGCAATTATTGCCGGAATTGAACTTGCTGATTATGTTGGAGCAATAGGATTATCAAAAAAAGAAAAGCTATTGCTTGCAACAGAAATAGAAGGCCATCCTGATAATGTTGGTGCATCTTTATATGGAGGGCTTGTAATCGGCAGTTATCAACAAGGAGAGGTTGAAGTCGTTTCGATCTCTGATATTTCTTTTGAAATGGTTGCCGTCATCCCGAAGGAAAGCTTGCTAACGAAGGATTCTCGCGGTGTTTTGCCAATTGAATTTTCCTATCATGACAGTATCCGTGCTTCTTCAATCGCAAATGTATTAGTGGGAGCACTACTAAGTAAGAATTGGGAGTTGGCAGGTAAGATGATGGAAAAGGATATTTTTCACCAGCCTTATCGAAAGCCGCTGATTCCATTTTATGATGACGTTGCGATCTTCGCTAAAGCTGAAGGAGCATTCGGTGTGGCCTTAAGTGGTGCGGGCCCGACAGTATTATGTTTTTGTGAAAAGGGCAAGGGTAAATTACTACAGCAATCTTTAAAAACAGCGTACCCTGACATGACAGCTAAAATGCTAAGCATAGACTTTACAGGGAGTACAGTATCCCAACTTAATAATTGCATTGTGAAATAGGGCCGAAATATTCGGCCCTTTTTTCTATATTGGCAAGTGATGAACAATTAGAGGTAAACTATTAATAAAGGAGGGGATTTTAAATGCCATTTATAAACAAAGTTGTTATTGTAACTGGGGGAGCTAATGGAATTGGGCGTGGTATTGCATCTGCCTATGCGAATAAGGGAGCAAAGGTGCTGCTTGCAGATGTGGATGAGAATTCAGGTAAAAAGACAGAATCAGAACTTAAACAAGAAGGATTCGATGTACTTTTTGTTCAGACTGATGTGAGAAATCCTAGTGATATTAATTTCATAATGAAAACGGCAAAAAACACCTTTGGCCGTGTAGATGTGTTAATTAATAATGCTGGGAAGGGTTTGTTCAAATCACTGTATGATGTAACGGTAGAGGAATGGGATGATATCATTCAAACCAATTTGAGAAGTGTCTTTCTCTGTTCTCGGGAAGCAGCAAAGTATATGAAAATAAAGAAGGTGGTGCAATTGTAAATATAGCTTCAACCAGGGCGACGATGTCCGAGCCAAATTCAGAGGGCTATGCTGCAACGAAAGGTGGGATTGTCGCCATTACTCATGCATTAGCCGCCTCTCTAAGTAATGATCGAATAACCGTTAATGCCATTTCACCTGGATGGATACACACTGGCGACTATTCACAATTAACAACCATTGACCATGATCAGCATTTTTCAAAACGGGTTGGTACACCAGAAGATATCGCAAGAGCTTGCCTTTACTTAACAGCGAAGGAAAATGACTTTGTTACAGGAATTAATTTGGTTGTTGACGGCGGCATGACAAGAAAAATGATTTATGAAGAATAATATGATAAAATAGTGTAAAAATTGAAAAAATAGAAAGGAGGATAAATAAATGAAGCTGCCAATTATTCAAACAAAACTGCGAATTCCAGTTGTTAAAGATGAATTTATTCGAAGAGCCAAGCTTACGAGGAAGATGAAGAAAATTCCTGAATATCCTTTGACCATTATTCATTCAGGAGCTGGTTTTGGAAAAAGTACGGCGCTTGCTTTATTTATGAGGGATGAAAATATCCCAGGCTGCTGGTACTCCATCTCATCAATGGATGACGACATCCTTCCGTTCCTTTCTTATATCCTCCATTCAATAAGAGGAACTATTCCTGACTTTGGACAGGATATTGAGAAGTATATTGAGACAATGGATCGCTACATAAGAGAAGAAGATTTAAGTTATTTATGTTCATTATTTATTAATGAGATTCTTGAAATTAATTCTGATCTCACATTAATTTTGGATGATTACCATCAAATTGAGCATTCATATACGATTAATAGCTGGATTGAAAAATTATTGCAGCATATACCTTCTAATTTACACATGGTTATCTCAAGCCGCAGTCGTCCTGGCTGGAAGCATTTAACGAAAATGAGGGCAAACGGGCAGCTTTTAGAAATTACACGGGAAGATTTAGTGCTTACCATTGAAGAAATGGAATTGTTATTAATCGACTTATATGGATTAGAAATAGAGCCCGCTCATTTAGACAGTATTTTTCAGCTTACAGAAGGGTGGATTATTGCACTGTGTATGATAGCACAGCAGATTCCTCTTACTGGGGATATTTCAACCCTTTTAGAACATTCCTCCTATTCACTCCAAGATTTATTTGACTACTTAGTAATGGAAGTCTTTTCGAAACAGCCTCCAATGATTCAGCAATTTTTAGAACAAACATCCATCTTAGATACTCTTGAGGAAGAACTTTGTGATGAAGTAATAGGAATTCAAGGTGCTTCTAACATGCTTGAGCAATTAAAAGAGAGAAATTTGTTCATTCAAAAGATTGGTTCAAAACATTATCGTTACCATGCACTTTTTAAAGAGTTTTTAGAAAATGCCTTTTTAAAAAACAACCCCGTTACCTACACTGCACTACATGAAAAATGTGCACGGTTCTATGAAAAAAGACTGATGTGGGAAGAGGCACTTTATCACTATAAAAAAATCAGTCATTACAAAGCAATTGCTTCTATCTTACAAGAAAATGGGATTAAAATGCTTGAAGGCGGGAAGCTAAAAAGCCTGTCAGATCAATTGACGTTGATTCCAGTGCTAGAGCTAGATACGTATTATCTACTCTGGTTTCTTAAAGCAGAAGTCCACCGATATCGCTCCCAATATCACGAGGCCGAGGAATGTTATGATAAAACCTATTTAGAGGCCGAAAAGAGACAAGATTATCTCGGGATGAGCAAGGCTCTAGAAGGAAAAGCGAAGATTTATTTAGACACCATTCAGCCTCATCAAGCCGAGAAGTTATTATATGAAGCGATTGAAGCGAGAGAGAAAAGTACAAGTTCAGAAGAGGAAAAGGCAAAGTTATATTACTTACTCTCTGAAAATCTATTAAACTCTGGAAAATCAACTAACGCTGAGAAATGGCTGCAAAAGGCAAAAACGTACAGCCCGTCAATATTGGATGGGAATATTGAAGCAAGGTTGTTTTTAAGAACAGGTCGTTTTGAAGAAGCAAAAAGATTCCTTCTCCACCAAAAGGAAGAATTAACAGGTAAAAATAGGATTGAACTTCCCAAATCCCATAGAGAAACAGAATTATTATTATCTTTAATAGAATCCTTTACAGGAGAAGGATTGAAGGCAAAAGAATTAGCACAAGCAGGCATACAACAGGGGATTAGTTTAAAAGCACCTTTTGTGGAAGCTTGCGGCTGGATTCGGATGGGGCATGCCGTGCAAATTCTCAATAAATATGATTCGGATTTAGCAGAACAGTGCTACAATACTGCATTAGATATTATGAGCAGGCTGAATGTAGAAAGAGGAAAGGCCGAACCGTTAATGGGACTTTGTATCCTTTACGGAACAAGGGGAGAATATGAGCGGGCATTAGAAGCAGGGAAAAGGGCTTTACAGGAGACTGAAAAAGTTCAAGATATCTGGCTTTCCGCACTAATTAGTCTATGTATGGGAATCACCTGTATTTATAATGAAAGACTAAATACAGGATTATCCTACTTAGAAAAAACGAGAGCATTATTTTATCAGTGTGAAGATTCCTTTGGACAGATGTTATGTAGTTTCTGGCTAGCTTATATTTATTACTTAGAAAAAGAACAAGATATGTTTAGAGAAAGTATGGATAAGTTCTTATATATGGTTCAAAAAAATAATTTTGAGTTCTTTTTTCATAAAGTGTCAGTTTTTAGTCCAAGGGATTTACAACTGTTTGTTCCGCTGTTAATAGAGTGTACAAAAGGAGATATTCAAAAGTCATTTGCTGTAAAGGTCCTACAAGATATGGGAATCACGGCATTGGATTCACATCCTGGATATTCGATAAGAGTTCAAACACTGGGGCAATTTAAGATCTGGCTTGGAGAGAAGGAAGTTGGGGAAAAAGATTGGCAGCGTGAAAAAGGCAAGGAATTGTTTCAGCTCTTTATTACAGTAAACGAACTAATATCCAAAGAGGAGATAATCCAAATTCTCTGGCCAAATCAAGATACAAAAAATGCGGACCGTGATTTTAAAGTTGCATTAAATAGTCTCCAGCATGTACTCGAACCAACTCGCAAGGCAAGGGCAGCACCTTTTTTCATTATAAGAGAAGGGATGTTTTATGGAATAAATCCTCATGCCAATATTGAATTAGATACAACTCAATTCCAAACCTTAATTGAACATGGTTTAAATGAAATATCCCAGGAGAAGGTGATCCCTCTTTTAGAAAAGGGATTAAAGCTTTATCATGGAGAATACTTGCCAGATCGAAGGTATGATGATTGGTGTATAAGTAAGAGAGAGAGTATGCTGGTTTATTTTTTAAGAGCAGCTGAGAAAATAGCTCAAATAATGGTCCGCCAAGAAAAGTATGACCAAGCCATTTATTGGTGTGAAAAAATACTAAAGCGTGACCGGACCTGGGAAGAGGCCTATCGATTGTTAATGTATTGCTATTATCGAAAAAACAATCGCCCACAGGCAATGAAATGGTATCAAAAATGTTTGACAGTCTTAGAGGAAGAGCTTGGGGTCTCACCATTGGAACCAACAAAGCAAATGCACGACATGATTATCGAATCAGAAAAATATATAATCTAATCGGATAGACCTAGGACTTCTAAATATACCAAATGAACGGAGCGGTTTCTTTATGAAATGGCTCCCTTTCAATTGCGAATAAGCCCGTAAGAATATTTGTAAATTTATGTTAAAAGCACTTGACCTAAGAATACTTTTTGGACATAATAATAAAGTAAGAATTTTCATAAAATTTAATTTAATAAGAAAAGTAGTTTACTAGACTTCTAAAAACTATACCAGTTAAAAACAACAAAAATGATAACGCTTTCTTTACGAAGGAGGAAATGATTTGCTTGCTTTATTGTCATTATTGATCATTACAGGTGTCTGCCTTTTTCTTGCTCTAAAAAAGAAAAGACCCTTCTTCCTAGCTGTACCCATCCTATCCATCTTTGCTTACTTCCTCATTCAAATCATCCTTGTACCGGCACCATTTATGGAAACCATCAAATTTATTTTTAGTCTAAGGTAATGATTTTTCCCGAGCCTTGTTATAGGGCGCGGTGAGAATAGCAGCCGCCAAGCTGCAGTTTCTTAATAGGGGTGGTGCCGAGAAAAATCTGGTTATCAGCATTTTTTATTTCATTTAAATCAATCAATACTTACCGGGGGTGGAGTTTTGAAGAAAATTGATAAGAAAGTAGCAGACAGCTATTTTCGTGAAAAGACTCGAAATATGGTTATTTATTTTATCGTGTGGTTTCTAGTTTCATATGGGGTTGTCCTTTTTGCGGAGCCTTTGAGTGAATTTACAATTAACGGTTTTCCACTCCATTACTTTATGGGAGCACAGGGAGCAGTAATAACCTTTATTATCCTTTTGTTTGTTAATGCAAAGCTGGGTGACGCCATTGATAGGAAATATGGGATTGATGAGGAGAAAAATAAACAGATTAGTTCGGGAAAAGTACTTGATCATTAAACCCTTGAGAAATACTGCTCACTTGACTGTAAAGAGAGCAAAAGGAGCTCATAAAAATTTTTGTAAGTGAAAAAGGGGGATGACATTGGATACACAATTTTTGGTCTCATTATCCATTATTTTAGCAACATTTGCATTGTATATTGGAATTGCCATTTATAACAAAGCAAAGGCAACGTCGGATTTCTATGTAGCCGGACGGGGTGTCCCGCCAATTTTTAACGGAATGGCAATCGGAGCAGATTGGATGAGTGCCGCTTCATTCATTGGTATGGCTGGAACCATCATGCTTCTTGGCTATGATGGCCTTGCGTACATAATGGGATGGACAGGCGGATATTTGCTGTTGACATTCCTATTAGCGCCGCAGCTAAGGAAGTATGGACGCTATACAGTACCGGACTTTATCGGTGACCGTTTTGACAGCCATACGGCCCGAGTCATTGCAGCTATATGTACAATCATAATCAGTTTTACTTATTCTATTGGACAGCTTTCTGGATCAGGTGTGGTAATTGGCCGATTATTCGAGATTGATGCTAAAGTGGGAACGATGATAGGGGTTGTTCTTATTGCCTTCTATGCAGCGTTTGGCGGTATGAAAGGAATTACTTGGACACAGGTAGCTCAATATATCATTTTAATTATTGCTTACTTAATTCCAGTAATTTTTATGTCACTTCAACTTACAGGGAACCCAATGCCTTGGATTTCTTATGGTGAGCTTGTTGGTAAAATGGGAGAACTCGACCGTGAATTGGGTATCTCGGAATACTTTGCACCATTTACAAATGGGACGAAGTGGCAATTTTTGGCGCTTATGTTTACACTAATGGCTGGTACGGCAGGATTGCCGCATGTAATTGTCCGTTTCTATACGGTTTCAACGATGAAGGCTGCTCGCTGGTCAGGTGCCTGGGCGTTGCTTTTCATCGGGCTGCTTTACTTATCAGCACCTGCTTATTCTGCATTTTCACGGTTCATCCTGATGACAAAGGTTGCAGGCAGCAAAATAACAGAACTGCCTGCATGGACAAAAACTTGGGTTGATACAGGTAAGCTGCAAGTAGCAGATGGAAATGGAGATGGAGTCCTTCAATGGAGCGAATTAATTATCTCCAATGATATTGTTGTTATGGCGACACCGGAGATTGCCAATCTTGGGATGTTTGTAATCGGCTTAGTGGCAGCAGGTGCGATGGCAGCTGCATTATCAACTGCCGGAGGTTTGATGATTGCTATTTCATCATCATTTGCCCACGATATTTACTATCGTGTCTTAAAACCAAATGCAACCGAGAAAAAGCGTCTATCTGTTGCCCGCTGGTCAATCGTCCTTGCAACTCTTTTCGCTGGTCTTATCGCGCTTAACCCTCCAGGGGCCATTACACAAATCGTTGCCTGGGCATTCGCACTTGCAACTGGAACCTTCTTCCCTGCACTAGTGCTTGGAGTTTGGTGGAAGCGTTCAAATTCCCAAGGTGTTATTGCTGGGTTGCTAGTTGGTTTAGGCGTCACGTTGGCATACATTTTTGCAGCGAAATATGGCGGCTTTACGATCCTCGGCATCATTGATACAGGTGCGGGAGTTTTTGGTGCAGCAGCTGCATTTGCTGCCAACATCATCGTTTCACTTATGACACCGGCTCCTTCTCAAAAGATTCAGGATGAGGTTATGGACCTTCGCTATCCAGAACAAATGGTTTATAAAAATGGCGATGTTTGGATGAATGATGATGGATCAAAATCAGTATAATTTGTACAATTTAGAGGCCGTGAGGTTTCACCCCTTTTTTTGCGGGGTGGACCCTGACACGGCCCAATCTCTCCTAGCTTTGTGTGAAATCCGTCAATTTAAAAAAAATGAAATCATGTTCAAAAAAGATAAACCCCGTGAAGGCCTTCTGCTTATGATTGAAGGTCTTTCAGAGGTAGTTGTAAGAAATGAAAGCAATAACAGAGATGAAGTCTTGGAGGTCTTACAAAAAGGAGAAATGATCGGGTTCTCAAAACTAGCTGATTTCCTTGGAGAGTCAAAACCGAGTATGAAAAACGATGTCATGGTTGAGGTAAAAGCTGTTAGTGCTGTCAAGGTATTATATATTCCTTTCGAGGTCGTAACGAGAAGATGGGATGATCCGGCAGTCCATGACTATTTGCTGACACAGGTGGCTACTCGCTTAAAGGATATATATACATCCCTAGCTGAACAGGTCAAGCTTGCACGGGATTATGGTGAAAATGATACGATCAAGCTTCGTGTCCAGGATATTATGAGTGAAAAAGTTGTCGCAGTTACGTCTGAATCAACGGTACAGGAAACAGCTCGGCTTATGCATGAAAAGAGAATAAGTTCAGTTCTGGTAATAGAAAAAGAGATTTTAAAAGGGATCATTACTGAAAGGGATATGGTGGCAAGAGTGGTTGCCCGAGGTGTGCCAATGACGGCCGCAGCCCAAGAAATTATGACTCCTAACCCCCTTTCTATTTCTAGGTTTGCTTTTTATTATGATGCCATTTCTATGATTCTTCTAAAAGGAATTAAACACTTACCGGTAATAGAAGATTCAAAGGTAGTCGGAATCGTTACATTATCTGATTTATTACGGAAAAAAAGCGAAAATGTTATGAAAACCATTCAAAAAATCGAACAAGCTGATAGAGGCAGCCTTCCTTTGGTGAAGAGTGCCATTTATGAAGTAATTGAAACTCTGGTGAGAGATCGGGTTCCGATATTAAAAACCTTCGAAATCGTAACTAATTTGTACGACCGTCTTGTTTTAAGAATAGTTGAGCTTTCTATTCAAAAACTGCAGGAAAGCGGAAGGCAGCAGCCCTGTTCTTTTGCCTTTTATCAAATGGGCAGCAGCGGCCGTGAAGAGCAGTTTATCCTGACTGATCAAGATCATTTTCTTGTTTATGAGGATGATGGAGATAAAGAAAATGCCTATTTTACTGAATTAGGAAGAGAGATTACTGACAACATGGAATCAGCAGGTTATGCCCGGTGTAAAGGGTTGATGATGTGCAGTGAGCAGAAATGGCGCGGGTCTCTGGCTGTCTGGGAAGAACGTCTTCGGAAATGGATGCTTCAATCCACAAATGACAATTTGTTATTAGCTGAAAACTTCTTTTCATACCGGTTCATTGCAGGCAGTGATAAATTGCATGAAAAGTTTGAGAAAGTGATTTCAAATCAAATGGAAAGGTCGAGAATTTTTTTATACCAGCTTGCGCAAATAGAGAGAGAGCGTATGATTCCTACTCTTGATCACCCTATTCGTTCTTTATTTAAGCTCGAGCGAAAAACCATTGATATGAAAAAGGAGGTTTTATTTCCCTACCATCATAGCCTGCAAATATTATCTCTTTTGCATGGAAACCAATCGGGAACCCCGATAGAAAAAATTGATTGGCTTATGAATAAGAGAGTCTTTTCCGATGTATTTGGAGAGGACCTCAAGGAAGCAATCAGCCATATCTTAACTCTCTATGCCAACCAGCGCTGGCAGCAGGTAAAAAGCGGCAATGAACTGACATCTATTGTCTCTTTTACTAGATTGTCTACCCGGGAAAAAGAAGAATTGATATTAAGCTTAAAAACAGTAAGGGAGCTTCAAGGTCAGGTGTTTACACACTTTTCGTTATAGCTCCTAAAGAGGAGGCGGGTAATGTTTTTTCGCAGAAAAAATGTATCGTGTGCCTTTAAATATGAAAATATTCCGCTGTCAACTCCCCTGGAAAACCTTGATTTTGTTGTTTTCGATACAGAAACAACAGGATTTCAGGTGGCGACAATGGACCGAATCATTGAAATTGGCGCTGTTTCTGTAAAGGGACTAGAAGTTCGTGAGTCTGATACTTTTCAGACCTATGTTAACCCCAATCGGAAAATTCCTCAGGAAACGGTAGCGCTTACCTCTATTTCTAATGTGCAGGTAGAAGGTGCACCACAAGCTTTAGAGGCAATAATGAGTTTTTTTGATTTCGTCGAATCGAGAGAAGCCGTATGTTTAGTAGGTCATTATGTCAGTTTTGATGTGCTTGCCTTGAAAAGTGAATTTAGCAGGGAAAAGCTTGCTTTGAAAAAATTTCTGACCATCGATACGCTTGATCTTATCGGATTTATTGCACCGTCCTATGATATGAGGGATTTAGAACGATATGCAATGGCTTTTGGAACAAGAATCTATGACCGGCATAGCGGATTGGGAGATGCGTTAACAACCGCTTATTTATTTATTGAGCTGCTATGGCAATTTAAAAATCGAGGATACAGCACGTGGGGAGAATTAATAAAAGCAACCGACAGCCAAATGAGATCGCTGCAATAAAATTAACGGTATTTATCTAGTGCAGCTCAACTGAGCTGTATTTTTTTTGTCTAGCTGCAGCGCCCAGGGGCTTCCGCTTTTCGTTTTTGTAACTTGCTTGTAACTCTTGTTTTCTATTATTAACTCAAAGGCATTGCAATGGTTTTTTACAATTAATTAGGGGGAAAAAAAGTGAAGGTATTTAAAGGCAGAGTTTTCTTATTAGGATTACTTATTTTTATGATGGTTTTTGCTACAGCATGCAGCTCTGAAAAGACAGAGGGAGATACAAAGGGTAACGGTGAACAGGCTGAGACTAAGGAGCCAATAAAAATTGGTGTTCTTGCCTCAACAACGGGTGCCCTAGAATCTTATGGTAAACAAACATTAAGAGGGTTTGAACTAGGTCTTGAATATGCAACCGAAGGTACTATGGAGGTTGCTGGCAGAAAAATAGAGTTTGTGGTTGAAGATACAGAAACGAAGCCGGAAGTTGCCGTTCAAAAAGCTACCAAGCTATTAGAAGAAGATAAAGTTGACTTTTTAGTGGGATCTTCCAGTTCTGCTGATACGCTAGCGGTGTTGCCGCTTGCTGAAGAATACCAAAAAATTATGATTGTTGAACCAGCAGCCGCTGATAGTATCACAGGCTCTGAGTTTAATAAATATATTTTCCGTTCCGCACGAAATTCCTCACAGGATGCCGTTGCCGGTGCAGCTGCTATTGCTGGTAAGGATGTAAAAATAGCAACACTTGCACCGGATTATTCCTTCGGACGTGATGGGGTAGCTGCCTTTAAAGAAGCAGCTGAAAAACTTGGCGCAGATATTGTATTAGAAGAATATGCAGACCCAGCAGCAACTGACTTTACTTCCAACATTCAAAAGATTATCGATGCAAAACCTGATTATTTATTTGTGGTTTGGGCGGGTGCAAACTCTCCTTGGAAGCAGATTTCAGATATGAAGGTACAAGACAAGGGCATCAAAATTTCAACAGGGGCACCGGATATCGCAGCTTTGGCTACTATGGAACCGCTTGTTGGCATGGAAGGCTTCACAGTTTACTATCATGATCTTCCAAAAAATAAAATTAATGATTGGCTCGTAACGGAACATAAGAAGCGATTCAACGATGAAGTCCCTGATTTATTCACACCAGGTGGAATGAGTGCAGCGATTTCAATTGTTGAAGCATTAAAGAAAACCGAAGGTGACGCAGATGCTGATAAATTAATTGAAACAATGGAAGGCATGAGCTTCGAAACGCCAAAAGGAAAGATGACCTATCGCAAAGATGACCACCAAGCCCTTCAAGCATTATATGCCATTAAACTAGAAAAGAAAGACGGGGTTCCATACCCAGTTCCTGTACTAATTAGAGAACTAACACCAGAAGAAACAGCCCCTCCAGTACGTAATTAAAAAAGTGTTCTTTTAAAAATATGAGGGTTTGACCTGTCTATATGGTCACCCTCTTCCTTATTTCTATCTACAAGACTGGTGGTGAAAGCATGAAAACCTTAATAGAAACAGAAAATTTATCGATAACCTTTGGAGGGCATACGGCTGTTGATTCTGTCAGTATTTCCGTTCCAGAAAAACATTTCAAATCCATCATTGGTCCAAATGGTGCTGGAAAAACAACATTCTTTAATCTGTTAAGCGGTCAATTAAACCCTACAAATGGAAAAATCTATTTTCGTGGAAAGGACATCACAAAACTTTCTTCGACAAAGCGAACGAGAGAAGGAATAGGACGCTCTTTTCAAATTACCAATGTTTTCCCTAATCTAACCGTTCTTGAAAATGTAAGACTGGCAGTTCAGTCCAAGGCCGGAGTTCGCTACCAGATGATATTTCATTATAAGAAATATCGAGAATTCGAAACAAAGGCTCTTGAATGGTTACGATTGGTGCTATTAGACGATAAAGTAGACTCTTTGGCGAGTAATTTGGCACACGGGGAAAAGCGAAAGCTAGAAATGGCTATGCTCCTAGCACTTGAAACGGAGGTTCTTTTATTAGATGAACCGACTGCAGGTATGTCTTTAGAAGATGTTCCTGCGATATTAGAAGTCATTAAAAGAATTAAGGAACAAGGGAATCGGACGATTATTTTAATTGAGCACAAAATGGATATGATACTCGATCTATCAGATTCTGTAATGGTGCTATTTAATGGCAGGCTGCTGGCGGATGGAACACCGGAGGAAATCATGAAAAATGAAACGGTCCAGTCTGCCTATTTGGGAGGTATCAGCTATGAAACAGCTGCTGAAGCTTAATAATATCGAGACATTTATTGGACAGTATCATATTTTACAGGGTGTTTCGCTTGAGGTGAAGAAGGGGGAGGTTACGGTACTGTTAGGAAGAAATGGTGCCGGAAAAACAACCACCTTACGGACGATCATGGGACTAAATCCAGCCTCAAAAGGCAGTGTTGTTTATAAAGGAGAAGAAATCCAAGCATTGCCCACCTATACCATTGCCCAAAAGGGAATTGGCTATGTTCCAGAGGACCAGGGTATCTTTGCAGGATTGACAGTCGAAGAAAATATGAAGGTAGCCATTCAAAAGGAAAATGAAGAAACCAACAAACGTCTTGAATATATTTTAAATTTGTTCCCTGACTTAAAAAAGTTCTGGAAAAAGCCTGGAGGGTTACTAAGCGGTGGTCAAAAACAAATGCTTTCCATCGCCCGAGCCTATGTAAATGATAACGAAATGTTATTAATTGATGAACCTAGTAAAGGTTTAGCTCCTATCGTTGTCGAGAAGGTGATGGAATCCATCCTGCAAATGAAGGATCAAACCACCATTGTCTTAGTGGAACAAAATTTCATGATGGCAAGTACCATCGGTGATTGCTTTTATATTATCGATGATGGAAGAACGGTAAGTAATGGAACAATGAAACAATTAAAAGAAGATGAGGAAATGAAACGAAAGTACTTGGGGATTGCTTAGGGAAGGAGGAAAGGTTTGAATGGAGCTTTTATTCAATTTAACATTAAATGGATTGGCAACAGGCATGCTGATTTTCTTATTAGCAGCAGGACTAACCCTTATTTTCGGTTTGATGGATGTACTTAATTTTGCTCACGGTGGTTTGTTTGCCTGGGGTGCCTATAGCGGCATTTGGATTTATTCCACTACCGGAAGCTTTCTAATTGGAATTATTGGGGCCATTCTTACTGGTTTTATTCTAGGGATTATTACGGAAAGGTGGATCATTAAGCCAGTTTACGGAAACCATGTTCAGCAAATTCTAATTACACTTGGCTTAATGCTGGTTCTATCAGAGATGCTGAAAGTAGTTTGGGGACCGAATCAATTAACGGCCAATCCACCTGAATATTTGAGTGGCAGCTGGGAAATTGGCGATATGATTATCATTAAATATCGAGTATTTATTATAGCAATTGGATTGCTGGTTTTTGCGGGAGTACAATTTTTGTTGAAAAATACTAAAATCGGTCTGGTTGTCAGGGCTGGCGTTATGAATAAAGAAATGGTTCAGGCATTGGGGATTAACATTAAGAAGGTATTTATGTTTGTCTTTATGATTGGCTCCGGTATGGCAGCACTTGGAGGAGTACTTTTTGGACCATACTCTGGTGTTATTCACGCAGGGATGGGGATGGAGTTTGCCATATTAGCGTTTATTGTGGTTGTTATCGGCGGGATGGGAAATTTCACTGGATCAGTCATGGCTGCAATTTTAGTTGGATTATCTGGTTCATTTATGGCTTATTACGTACCAGAATTATCTTTGGCAGTAAATATGCTTTTAATGGCTGTTGTGTTGATTGTAAAGCCACAAGGACTTTTTGGCGGGAAGGGGTGAGAGTATGAAGTGGATTGTAAATAATAGAATAAATGCTATTTATATCATCATTGCTGCCTTTTTGTTTCTCTTGCCTTTCGTCTATGAATCTAGAAATATGTTAATCCTGTTAACCCAAATTTTTGTATTTGCCATCCTTGCGATGAGCTATGATTTATTATTAGGCTTTACCGGAATTGTTTCCTTTGGTCATGCGATGTTTTTTGGTATCGGGGCCTACTCGATTGGGATATTCATGAAGCGTTTTGAGCCAACGATGCTTCATTTTATTTATGCGGTACTGGCAACGATTCTTATCACGGCAATCGTAAGTTTTATTGTTGGTTTACTTACCCTGCGTTTGAAAAGCCACTTTTATGCGATGTTAACCATGGCATTAGCTGGATTGTTTTTAGTGTTAGCGGAAAAATGGCGGACCTTAACGTTTGGAAATGATGGATTTACTTTTCGAGTGCCGGAACTGTTTATCGATCGGACTAATTTTTACCTCATCTGTTTGGCAGCAATGATTGCTACTTTTATGATTTTAAAACGCTTTACCAACTCCCCTCTTGGGAGAGTGCTTCAGGCCATTCGGGAAAATGAACAAAGAACAGAATCTTTAGGTTATCAAGTATTACATTATAAGATTGCTGCTAGTGTTGTTTCAGGTGTTTTAGCCGGGATTGCTGGGATTTTTTATGCAATGTCACTTCGATATGTGAATACAAGTGTATTCACAATGGATATTACCTTAGACGCTTTATTGATGACCATTATTGGCGGAGTAGGCACTTTAGTTGGTGCTATTATTGGTGCAGGATTAATTGAATTTGCACACGATGGATTAACGGAGCTGGCAAAAGAACATTGGATATTTGAACGCTGGATTATTTTCTTTGGCATCATTTATATTTTGGTTGTTATTTTCTTTCCGCTGGGTATTGTGGGGACACTAAGGAAATTCACTTGGAAACGAAAAAAACAGCAACCTGCTAAGAAAAAAGAAAATTTAGCAGGTTAGAGGGAGGCTTAAGTGGAACCAATACAAATTGCTTCCTTCATCGTTCGTTTTCAACTAGCATCTATTGACATAGAGACTGGTAAAAAGCAATGGAGGATTAAGGTTACCCATGTTCAAGAAGAGTGGGAAACTTTATTTGAGAGTATTGAAGAAGCTACTGCTTTTATGCTGTCGATGGTAGAAGACACTTAATCAAGGTGGTGGATGTTTTGCAAATAGGAATCGTAAGTACGGGTCTTTATCTCCCTCAGGATTATCTAACCGGAAAAGAGATAGCAGAAAAGGCTAGTATTCCTGCTCATATTGTTGAAGAAAAGATGGGAATTAAAAAGAAGTATGTTCCTGGGCCTGATGATCATACGTGTCAAATGGGAATCATTGCGGCAAAGGAAGCAATTAAAAATGCAGGAATCGACCCAATGGAAATTAATGTAGTTATCTATATTGGGGAAGAGCATAAGGAATATCCACTTTGGACGGCTGGAATTAAACTACAGGAAGCTGTTGGAGCCTTAAATGCCTGGGCATTCGATGTTGCTTTAAGATGTGGAACGACCGTTATGGCGCTTAAGGTAGCAAAGAGCTTGATGATGGCAGATTCCACAATCCAAACTGTGCTGCTAGCAGGGGGATATCGAAATGGGGATTTCATCGACTACCAGAACCCAAGGACGCGTTTTATGTTTAATCTAGGTGCAGGCGGCGGTGCCATTCTGTTGAAAAAGGGTCACAATGAGAACCTCTTGCTAGAAACGGAGCTGCTGACAGATGGAACATTCTCTGAGGATGTTGTTGTTGTTAGTGGCGGTACCAAAAATCCAATTACAAAAGAAGCGATTGATCAGCGGCTAAATATGCTGGATGTCCTTGATCCTGAGGGGATGAAACAGCGTTTGGAACAGAAATCAATGGCTAATTTTCTGAAGGTAGTTCGGGAATCTGTAAGAAAAAGTGGATACAAAGAGGAAGATATCTCATTTATAGCCATGCTTCACATGAAAAAATCTGCTCATGAATATGTATTAAAAGAATTAGGTTTATCACACCAGCAATCAATCTATCTGGAGGACTATGGTCATATCGGTCAGATTGATCAAATATTATCTCTTGAGCTTGCCGTAAATGAAGGGAAGTTAAAAGAGGGTGACATTGTCGTTTTAGTTAGTGCTGGGATTGGCTATGCCTGGGGAGCCTCTACAATTAAATGGGGAAGGGTGATGTAATGGTTAATGTGACGATGAAAGAGGTAAAGTTAACAAATGGAGAAACAATAGCCTATCGAGAAAGGGAAGGCGGTGATAAAAAGGTTTTATTAATCCATGGAAACATGACTTCTTCTAAGCACTGGGACCTTGTCCTAAATAATATGTCTGAGGAATATAAGTTATATGCTTTGGATTTACGAGGATTTGGAAAATCCAGCTACAATAAACTTATTACTTCGATCAAGGACTTTTCAGATGATGTTAAGCTCTTTGTCGATGAAATTGACTTAAAGGATTTTGCAATTGTGGGTTGGTCAACAGGTGGTGCTGTCGCTATGCAATTTGTTGCCGATAATCCAGGTTATTGTACTAAGCTGATTTTATTAGCTTCAGAATCTACTAGAGGGTATCCGTTTGACGGAAAAACGAATGTGAATGACGAACCTCGAAGATTTTTCGCCTATGAAGATATTAAACGTGACTTAATTCGGACCATACCTGTTCAAGCTGCCTATGACACGAATAATGTCGACTTATTAAAACTAATATGGAACGCTGTTATTTATACAAAAAATCAGCCTGCACCTGAGCTGTATGACGAATATGTTCAGGATATGAGAACACAGCGAAACTTAGCCGAGGTACATCATTCTAACAATACGTTTAATATCAGTCATCATCATAATGGATTGGTAGAAGGGAATGGACTGGTAGATCAAATTAATGTACCTGTCCTTGTATTAAGAGGTGACCGTGATTATGTTGTTAGTGCTGAAATGACAAAAGAATTAGTAGAGGATTTAGGAGCAAAAGCTAAGTTTGTAGAGTTAAAGGATTGTGGGCATTCTCCCCTTGTTGATGACTTACCTCAATTACTAAAAGAAATGACAAAATTTTTAAAGAATGAGGTGTTCAAATGAGATTAAAAGACAGAGTGGCTCTTATTACTGGTGCGGCAAATGGAATTGGCTTAAAAGCTTCAGAAGTATTTGCCAAAGAAGGTGCGAAGGTGGCCATGGCTGACTTTAATGCAGAACAAGGTGAAAAGAGGGCACAAGAATTAAGGGAAAAGGGATATGAAGTAACTTTTTTTCAAGTGAATGTAGCACAGCGTTCCAGTGTAGATGCAATGGTTGAGAAAGTCCGAGAAGTCTACGGAAACATCGGAGTCCTTGTAAATAATGCAGGAATTACAAAAGATGCCATGCTTTCAAAGCTAACTATCGAGGATTTTCAGGCTGTTTTGGATGTAAATCTTACAGGAGTATTTCATTGTACACAGGCTGTATTGCCTTCGATGATTGAAAATGGAAAAGGAAGAATTATTAATACCTCTTCTGTTTCAGGCGTGTATGGAAATGTTGGCCAAACGAATTATGCGGCAACCAAAGCAGGTGTGGTCGGCATGACGAAATCATGGGCAAAAGAGCTTGGGCGCAAAGGGATAAATGTGAATGCGGTTGCTCCTGGTTTTATCGAAACAGGAATGACAGCGAAGGTTCCTGAAAGAATATTAGACCAAATGAAACAGATGGTTCCGCTGTTAAGGCTGGGGAAACCAGAAGATATCGCAAACGCCTACTTGTTTTTAGCATCCGATGAATCAAATTATATAAACGGAACAGTTCTTCATGTGGATGGCGGGATAATGATGTAATTAAAAAAGCGGAAGCGCTTCTAGGCGCTGGAGCTAGATTGAAAAAGAGCGGCCTTTTAGGTCGCTTTTAGCCTAACACTTGTAACTTTGATGTAACTAAAATTCTGTAAGATGTTCTCATCTAGTTGTGAAGGAGAGATTGAACAGTGAGGTGGGAACTTGACTGGCTTGAAAATAGAGCAAGGTTATCGCCAAATAAAAAGGCAATTATAGATGAAGATAAAAATAAATCCTGGACCTTTGAAGCAGTAAATAAACGTTCGTCCTCAGTGGCTGGATGGTTAAAGAGTCAAGGTGTGAAAAAAGGGGATCGGGTGGCGCTTCTATCGCCAAACGATATTAGTTATTTTGATTTGCTGTTTGCATGTGGAAAAATTGGCGCCATCTTTGTTCCACTAAATTGGCGGCTGTCTGAACAAGAATTAAATGAAATATTGTTGGATTGTTCACCGTCATTACTTGGTATCCATCACAAGTTTGAGAACATGTATACCTCTCTACAGGCTGTAGTACCTTGTTCTTTTTATGTTGGAGAATCTAAATATGAAGAGACTGCGACATTGTTTGATAGCAGTACTCATTTAGAACCAATCTCAGAACAGGACCCCTTTGCCATAATCTATACAGGGGGAACAACCGGTAAACCAAAAGGAGTGGTGTTAAGCCATCAATCCATTCAATGGAATGCGATAAACACAATTCTTAGCTGGAATTTATCAGAAGAGGATGTAACGATCAACTATATGCCGATGTTTCATACAGGCGGACTAAACGCATTGTCGCTTCCAATCTTAATGACCGGCGGGACGGTTGTTATTGGGGATCAGTATACTGGACAAAAAGTGGTACATTCCATACAACGGTACAACTGTACAATTATTCTCCTTGTACCAACGATGTACCATTTACTCATTCAAACAGAAGAGTTCCAGAGAAGTGAATTTCCATCGATGAAAGTATTTTTATCAGGTGCGGCCCCATGTCCATTTCACGTATATGAAGCCTTTCAGAAAAAAGGCTTAGCTTTTAAAGAAGGATATGGATTAACGGAAGCTGGCCCAAATAATTTCTTTATAGATCCCGAAGAAGCGCAAGTGAAACGGGGGTCCGTTGGAAGACCAATGTTATTCAATGCAATTAAACTGGAAAAGGAAGATGGTCAAGAAGCCGCCGTTAACGAGGTTGGGGAACTTTTAATAAAAGGAAAACATTCCTTCTCACATTATTGGAATAACAAACTTGCAACACAAGAAATAAAGTTAGAAGGCTGGATTCATACAGGAGACTTGGCAAAGAAGGATGAAGATGGATTCCATTATATTGTCGGAAGAAAAAAGGATATGATCATCACGGGCGGTGAAAATGTTTATCCACTTGAGATTGAACATTGGCTTGCATCTCACCCTGAGGTTGATGAGGTGGCAGTAATCGGACTCCCGGATGAAAAATGGGGGGAACTTGTTGCAGCCTTTATCGTACGAAAACATCCTCAACCGTTAGATGAGCAGGAGCTAAAAGACTATTGTGAGAGAAAATTAGGCAGATATAAAATTCCGAAGAAGTTTATCTCTTTAAACGAACTTCCAAAAACTCATGTTGGAAAAATCGATAAAAAGAAGTTAAAAGAATTAAGTACACAAATTTAAAAGGAGCACCCAAGCTAAACGGGTCCTCCTTTTCTTCATTTCTGCGCAAGTTTTAAGGCGGTATCCGTAATAGTCAGGTCAACCTGCAGCTGCTCACTTAAGTTATGCGGGTGATAGAAGCCTCTAGCAATCATATAGTTGGTGATTTTTTCATGTGTTGCAATGGCAGCATTTAATTGTTCTCTTAAGGTAGCTTTTAATTCTGGGGTGCCTGTTTCAGTAATTGCAACCGCATAATTTCTTACTCCTGCTTTAGCGGAAATAAGAAAATCTGTTGCAATTACCTGGTCTGTCATTCCGCCCATTCCCATTAAATTTTGGATTAGCTGATTCATGCTTGATCACTCCTATCAGTTAAAAACTTCTGGAGTTGCTGTATATGCTGTTTCCCATTGACAGCATCTTCAGATAGAATGGCTTTCAATTCTGGATCTTGGGCTAAAACACTCATGGTAGTAACCTTCGTTAAACTTAGATTTTTAAAGGTTAACAATTCATGAAGGTCAAGCGTCTCGTGAAGACCAAGGTATTTTGTCATCGATATTCCTCCAAAACGAACAGACTTAATCCTCTATATATTTTCTAAGTCTAATGAGGTTTATTCATTTTTGCATAAAAGGAAATAAGAATAGGAGAAAATAGAGACAGAACCTGGAGGTGAGTGTGTTGGTCAATGAAACCCTAGCCTTACATGAAACAATGGAGACACATGAGATTCTAAACTTTAAAACAGTTTGCTTACTTAGGTCAAAATTAATGCAGGGCATTTGCTTCGATAATGAGTTAAAAGCACTTATGGAAAAGGATGTTCAGCAATCCATTAAGGATATTAATGAAATCGTAGGTTTTTATAAAAACAGCCAATTGCTGCAATAAGCGAGGTGAAAGTATGGAAGATTATTTAGATCCTAGAAATGCAGAGGGGATGCCGAGTTTAGCTGATTCGGCATTTGCTATGGACTTTTTATTATCCGTAAAAAATGGGATTCGTAATTATGGATTTGCGATTACAGAGACCGCTAACCCAGAACTAAGAAGAATTTTTCACAAGCAAATGGAAGCTGCTATCGATTTGCATACTGAAATAGCTGATTTAATGATAAAGAAGGGCTGGCTGCATCCACATAATTTTAAAGAGCAGTTCCCGGTTGATATGAAGGCAGCAGAGACAGCGGTTCAGATTGCAAAGCTTAACCTTTACCCTAACGATACAGATCGACAAGGGATGTTTGCTACACCAAACCAATAAAAGGAGGGGATAGAGATGAAGGCTGTTACATATCAAGGAATTAAGAATGTTGAAGTTAGGGAAGTGAAGGATCCAAATATCAAGAATCCAGATGATATCATCGTTAAAATTACTTCATCCGCTATTTGTGGATCTGATTTACATTTAATTCATGCGATGATTCCTAATTTGCCAACAGATTATGTAATAGGTCACGAGCCAATGGGAATTGTTGAAGAAGTTGGTCCTGAGGTTACAAAGTTAAAAAAAGGGGATCGGGTCATTATCCCATTTAACGTAAGCTGTGGACACTGCTGGTATTGTACTCACGATTTAACCAGTCAATGTGATAATGGTAATCCTCATGGGCAAGGAAGCGGGTTCTTTGGTTATTCAGAAACAACAGGAGGCTATGCTGGCGGGCAGGCAGAATACATGCGGGTTCCTTTTGGGAACTTCACACCATTTAAAATTCCGGAAAATTGTGAAGTGGAGGATGAAAAGCTTGTGCTGCTTGCTGATGCCGCACCGACTGCCTATTGGAGTGTGGACCATGCTGGGGTAAAGCCAGATGATACCGTCATTGTTTTAGGCTGTGGACCAGTAGGGTTGCTGGCACAAAAGTTTGCTTGGCTAAAAGGTGCGAAAAGAGTCATTGCTGTAGACTACATTAATTACCGCCTCCAGCATGCGAAGCGGACAAATAAAGTTGAAATAGTTAATTTTGAGGACCATGAAAATGTGGGAGACTATCTGTTGGAAATTACTAAGGGCGGAGCAGACATTGTCATTGACGCAGTGGGAATGGACGGAAAGATGACCCCGATGGAGTTTTTGGCAACGGGAATGAAGCTTCATGGCGGAGCTATGGGTGCGATTGTAATTGCCAGTCAAGCAGTACGAAAGGGCGGAACGATTCAACTTACGGGTGTTTATGGGGGAAGATATAATGCTTTTCCACTTGGGGACATCTTTCAGCGCAACGTCGACATTAAAACGGGGCAGGCACCGGTTATTCCTTATATGTCATTCCTGTACAATATGATTAATGAAAGAAAGATTGATATCAGTGACATCATTACCCATGTCTTGCCACTCGAGCAAGCAAAGCATGGATATGAAGTATTTGATACAAAAACAGAGGATTGTATAAAAGTTATTCTTAAACCATAACAAAAACGGGGCGGAGTTTTTCTGACCCGTTTTTTCGTGTTTAGCTTTAAGGTTTAATCAATTCAGGAGCACTTTCAATAAATAATTTAGATAACATTGATTGGGTTTTGTTTTGATTATAAACGAGATAGAAAAATCGTTCATTATCGAATCCATTAATTTCATGAATTCTAAGTAACTTTCTATCGTAGTATTCCCTTGCAGCCATTTCCGAGATAATTGCTATGCCAATATCCTGGAGTACAAACTGAATTAAACTTTGTCCACTTTCTGTATAGGCAACAATATTCATTTGGTCTTTTGTAATTTGATTTTTCGTCAAAAATTTTTCAATAAGAGAATTCGTTCCAGAATCAGAATTTCGCATAATAAAAGGAAACTGTAAGAGATCATGGATATCAACAGAACCAACAATATCAGAATGATGTGATGTTATAAGGACTAAACTTTCTTTAAGTAAGGGAATATAGCATAGCTTTTCGTTTTCATATTTTTCACCTATAATACCGAAATCCACAGAGCCATTTAAAACCTTATCGGCCACATTTTTTGAGGAGGATTGGTTAATATGAAAGGTTGCTTTTGGGTATTGATTTCTAAATTGCTTGACCATTTTTGGAACCATAAATTGCCCAGGTACTGAGCTTGCGCCGATTCGAATCATTCCTCTAAGCTCGGTCACACCCTCCTTTAAGTCCAACATTGCTTGGTCCTTCATTAATAAAAGCTTCAGCGCCCACTGATACAAACGCTCTCCAGAGGGCGTAAGAATGTTCTCTCTCCCTACTCGATCAAATAGACTTACATTTAAAGTTCTCTCAAGTGTTTGAATATGGGAACTGACTGTTGATTGACTTAAAAAGATGTCTTCGGCTGCTTTAGAAAAGCTTTTATGCTCAACCACCTTCGTAAAGACAAACAATTGGTGTAGATCCATTAACTTACCACCTTTGTATTCATAGAGTCGATTTATATTCATCGGTAGAATAGATAAATTGAATTTATCTTATCATAACATTTTTTTATAATAGAAATGAACAGTGGTTATGAACAGTTTTTGAAATAAATACTGTGAAAATATTACTAATTGATAGGAGCTATATTATGTCACTCCAATATATACCAGATCATATTTATGATGCTGGACCTACAGGGTGTGGGGAGCTGATTATGAATCTGTTCCTAATGATGAAAAAGTTGAATAGCAGTCAGATTATTGAGGTTATTTCTTATGACCCAGGTGCAAGGGAAGACATCCCCGCTTGGTGTAGAATGCAAAAACACACTCTGCTAGATCGTAAGGATTTTGGGAAAATCAGTTATTACTATATTGAAAAAGGCTGATTCTAGTCTTTTACATAAAAATGAATACTCGGAGGAATTTATTATGGCAGGAAAATTTTTAGTTAGTTTAACAAATGCAAAGAACAAC
Source organism: Neobacillus niacini (assembly GCF_023715415.1). Classification (GTDB taxonomy): domain Bacteria; phylum Bacillota; class Bacilli; order Bacillales; family Cytobacillaceae; genus Neobacillus; species Neobacillus niacini_C. The sequence continues at coordinate 5,866 of NZ_JAMBOB010000004.1, read as the reverse complement.
CCGGACAAAGCGACAGTCGGTTTTGTTGTAGCAAATGCAGCAGTTGCGTCTGGTCAGGAAACAGTTGTGTTTCTAAACGTTGAAGGCGCTTACTTAGCGGCGAAAGGATATGCTGACGATATTCACGAGACAGGATTCGCACCTTTAAAACAATTAATGGATAACTTCGTTGAAGCGGGCGGAACGCTTTGGGTTTGCAGCCCTTGTTACAAGAAAAGAGAGTTGGATGAAGAAAACCTAGTTGAAGGTGCAACCATTGTTGGTGGAGCGAAATTAGTAGAGTTCCTTAGCCTGGGTGCAGCCTCCATTACCTATTAAGCGCAGGTGAAGAATATGGAAAATGCACATGCTGTCTGTGATGGCGGTGACTTAGATTGTGGCTCGGGCTTACTATTAATCATAAAACAAGCAATGGACCCGTTAAACAATGGTCAAATTCTTGAAGTCCGAAGCAGGGAGAGAAGTGTTGCCGAAGACCTGCCGGCCTGGTGCAGAATGGTTAATCATGAATTTCTTGGTTCAAATCCAGGTGATAATACAACTTGTTACTTTATAAAAAAAGGAACAAATGAGGCTGAACTAGAGAAGGATTTACAGGCTGCAAAAGGGTATGAATGGAGTGTACGGGTCCGAGGAGAAAAGGATTTATCTGTAAAAATTCATTCGCGAAACCATACATTCTCAGCAGGGCAGCCTGTAGACTTCAGCCCAAAAGTTCCTGCCCCTAGTGCTATTGATTACTTACTCGCCTCATTAGCTTCCTGTTTAACTGTTGGGTACAAAGCACAAGCTTCGCGAAAAAATATTGTGATTGATAATCTGGAATTATCATTAAAAGGCGGCTTAGAAAACGTCTTATTCCATATGGAGTTAGAGGATGTTGGAAGTCCGAAAGTCAGCCATATTGATGGTACCTTTTATGTTTCGTCACCAGAACATGAAAATGTGTTGGAAGACTTATGGATGAATACACTTGAGAGATCACCGATTTATCAAACTCTTAATCAAATGATAATGATTGATATTAAACTTTCAATTGTATTTTAACAAGGAGGATAATACGTGAAATTACCTCAATTCCCGACCACTGTTATTGGCAGCTGGCCAAGATCGAATGAAGTAAAACGAGCAATGCGTGATAAACGTGCCGGTAGAATAAGTGAGGCAGAGTTCGATTCTATCGCTGACCAGGCTGTATTAACATGTTTAAAATGGCAAGAGGATGCTGGAATCGATATTGTTTCCGATGGAGAACAGAGGCGGGACAACTTTATCTCATTTGTTGCCGAGCATTTACATAATGTAAAGATGCTAACGGTATCTGAGCTTCTTGATTATGTTGAGGATAAAGCAAGCTTTGAGGAAATACTCGGAACATTAGATGTTCCAGCTTTCTCAATGTCAAATCCGGCAGCAACCGGGAAAATTAGCCGAAAAAAATCATTAGCACTTAATGACTTTTTATTTCTTAAAAAACATACAAACAAAGCAGTGAAAGTTGCACTACCAGGTCCCTACCTGCTAACAAGATCGATGTGGGTGGAAGGATTGTCAAAGGAAGCCTATCCGACAAAAGAGGATTTGTCAGTAGATATTATTAAAGTTTTGCGAGAAGAACTGGAAGATTTGATTTCAGCTGGTGTTGAATTCGTCCAATTTGATGAGCCAGTCTTAACAGAGCTTGTATTTACCAAGAAAAATGCAAATAGGACCTTTATGTGCGGAGCGTTGACAGCAAAGGCTGATGCAGAGGAAGAAATTGCGTTCGCTTTGGATCTAATGAACCAGGTTACAGCTGGAATGCTAGGAAGAGGAACAAGGGTTGGTGTTCATGTTTGTAGAGGTAATTGGAGCACTCAAGAAGAAGTCTTGTTAAAAGGTCCATATGATCTGTTGGTTCCTTATTTTTCTAATGTGAATATTGATCAATTAATACTTGAATATGCAACGCCTCGTGCAGGTGAGATTGACTCTATTCGCAATTTTGGTGAGAAAGAACTGGGATTCGGTATTATCAATCCTAGAACGGAAGCGATTGAGACTGTTGAGGAAATTCTAGCCCGGGTGCAGGAAGTTAGAAGTTATTTACCGGATGAAAAAATATTTTTAAATCCTGATTGTGGATTTGGAACATTTGCACAACGTCCAATGAATAGTGAAGAAATTGCCTTCGAAAAATTGAAAGTGATGTCTTCTGCTGCAAAAAAATTACGGGAAATGGTAGTAGTATAAATGATAGAAGGCAGGTAATAGAATGGGACAAATGATGAATATTAAAGTAGAAGGAAAAGGTACTATAATGCGGACAGATATGGCTGCAGGAAAACATACAATCGCGATTGATGAGCCCATATCATTTGGAGGCAGGGATTCTGCAATCGACCCTATGTCTACACTTCTAGCCTCCCTTATTGGCTGTGAAAATGTAATGGCTCAGTTAATTTCAAAAGAAATGAAATTTGACCTTCAAGGAATTTCTTTTGAGGTGGAAGGAAATTTAGATGTAGCGGGGTTAATGGGGGATTTAACAGTAAAACCTTACTTTCAAAATGTCTTGGTAAAAGCATTTTTAGAAACATCAGAGCCTGATGAGAGAATTGAAGAGTTACAAAAAGCAGTAGATTTACGCTGCCCTGTTTTCAGAACCTTAAAGGATGCGGGAATACCGATAGAAAATCATTGGGTAAAAGCAACGGTTATAGCTTAATCTTATTTAAGATCTTATCACATTGATAAGGTCTTTTTTTTGGAATAAAAGAATATTTGCCTTTTTATTGTTAAACCTTCAATATTAATAAGACAAAAATTATTGTTATAGATAGAGAAAGTAGGGATATTTTTGCCTGATTTTATATCATTAGGTATTTCTGAATCGACCGTAAATAAGTTAAAGGAATTCGGTGTAGCAAAACCGACACCCATTCAAGAAAGGGCAATTCCATTCGTAATAGGTGGTAGAGATGTTATTGCACAGGCGCAAACAGGAACTGGAAAGACATTCGCCTTCATACTGCCCATATTAGAAAAAATTAATCCACTTGCTTCACATGTACAAGCACTTATTGTGACTCCAACCAGAGAATTGGCATTACAAATTACCGAGGAATTTGAAAAGTTGACCAAAAATATTGATGGAGTTGATGTGCTTGCAGTTTATGGGGGCCAAGATGTTGAAAAGCAGCTAAAGAAGCTAAAGAAAAATGTTCAAATCGTTGTTGGGACACCTGGAAGACTGTTAGACCATATTAGAAGAGGGACAGTTAACTTATCAGAAGCTTCATTGCTAGTTCTCGATGAAGCAGACCAAATGCTCCATATAGGTTTTCTGAATGAGGTTGAGGATATTATCAGGGAAACACCTAAGACTCGTCAGACTATGCTCTTTTCTGCAACAATGCCTGAGGAAATACGGACACTAGCGAATAAGCATATGCGTAAACCTGAATACATCCAAGTTGAGAAAACGCAGGGACCAGCAGCAAATGTTAAACTAATTGCCATTCATACCATTGACCGAGCAAAGCAAGCAACATTAATTCAATTGGTTGAAACACATAGACCGTATTTAGCTGTTATATTTTGTAGAACCAAACGCAGAGTCTCAAAGTTATATGAGGTTCTTAGATCTCACAAATTTTTATGTGATGAGCTGCATGGTGACCTATCACAAGCCAAAAGAGAGCAAGTGATGAAACGTTTCCGGGATGGGGATATTCAATTGTTGATAGCGACGGATGTCGCAGCAAGAGGACTTGATGTTGAAGGAGTGACACATGTATTTAATTATGATATTCCTCAAGATGCTGAGAGCTTTGTCCATCGGATTGGAAGAACAGGAAGGGCTGGCACCAAGGGGTTAGCTATCACTTTTTACTCTTCAGATGATCGTCCAACACTTGATATGATTGAAAAAGAGCTTAATATTACAATTCAAAAACAAAATCTAGATAATAGTGAAGGTAAGCAAGATAATAAAGCAGGTTCAGCACAGACATCAGTAAAAAAGGGTTATTCGAATAAAAACAGAGGTAATGATCGTAAAACAGAGCTGAAAAATGATGGTGGTAATGCACGTACAAGAAAACAAAGAGAAGGCACGCCAAAGGGAACTAAAGCAGGTTCTGTTAAGGGGAAACGTCCGAATGTAAGACCCGGGGATAAGAGAAGAACCCAATCGGATTCTAGTAAAAGTAGAAGAATGACATAAAAAAACCCTTGCGAGGCAAGGGTTTTTTTAAAATGGAGACTATCGGGATCGAACCGACGACCTCTTGCATGCCATGCAAGCGCTCTCCCAGCTGAGCTAAGCCCCCGTATGTGGTACAAGAAAATTATATCTTTCTCATACCAATCTTGCAATAGTAATTTTTACTTTTTCTACAGTTAAGAGTAAATTAACCCATGCTTTCTATTTCAACCTTATGAACGCCATCTAATTTTGAAACAGAATCATACACTTCGGTAGTTTTTTCCCGATAATCTACCGCTATTAATATCTGCACGAGATGGTCGCCGTTATCTAAATCCTTTATGCGGAGCCTTCGGATAATATATTTTCTGCCCATAATAAATGAAATTGCATCTTCAATTTGAATTTTATCTCTAATAAATAATTGAAGGCTAATTTCTTTTTCGCGCAATTGCTTTGGCCCAATGAACTTCATGACATAAGGTACCAACTCTACGCTAATAATTAGTAAGGCGACACCTACAAACGCTTCGATAAAGAAACCTGCTCCTACAGCAATACCAATTCCAGCTGCTCCCCAAATCATTGCAGCCGTTGTTAAACCGGAAATACTATCATTTCCCCGTCTAAGGATTACACCTGCACCTAGAAAACCGATGCCAGAAACAATTTGTGCAGCAAGACGCAGAGGGTCCATGGTGATTTTTACATTATCTGATTCAGGAAACATATAAGCAGATTCTATTGAAACAATTGTAAGTAGGCAGCTCACCACAGATATTACAAGGCTCGTCTTAAGTCCTACAGGTTTTCTCTTTAATTCGCGTTCAAGCCCAATAATAAGTCCTAAAATTGCTGATATACCAAGCTTTAATAATATATCGTAATCAACATTCTCCATTGACTTCACGTCCATTACTATTGTGTTTAATGATAAATAGAATATAGTTATTACTATTATACGATATTCCAGCGATGATAAATAAAGAAATATTACTTATTACTGAAATTATGCTTTCTTCCTTTGTACGTCTAAACTTTTATAAGTTCTTACTAATTACATATACATAAATGGTTTGAATTATGAATCCACCACTTATCTGATTTATCTTTTGACTGTTAAATACTCTTTATTCTTTTCAAAATGCTAAAATAAATGGTTATTTAACTTCCAACTAGAAATAAAGGAATCAAAAAAAATTATAAATTATATTGCAATCATTTTTCGAACATGTTATATTAAATCTCGTCCTCACGAGTGAGTCACACAACGAAAAAAAGAAATTAAAAAAGTTGTTGACACCGACATGAAGGATATGTTAAATTAGTGAAGTCGCTTTCGAGCTTACTTAATCGGACGGGCTCATTAGTGAAAGAATTTGTTCTTTGAAAACTAAACAAACAAGAACGTCAACAAACAATTTTTTAGCTTTTTATAAAAGCTAAGCCAACGTAACAAATGAGCTATATCAACTTTCTTGGAGAGTTTGATCCTGGCTCAGGACGAACGCTGGCGGCGTGCCTAATACATGCAAGTCGAGCGAATCAAGAGGTGCTTGCACCTCTTGGTTAGCGGCGGACGGGTGAGTAACACGTGGGCAACCTGCCTGTAAGACTGGGATAACACCGGGAAACCGGTGCTAATACCGGATAATCCTTTTCCTCTCATGAGGAAAA
>NZ_JAMBOB010000049.1 GCF_023715415.1 Neobacillus niacini | reverse complement strand
ATGTAAGATGTACCGGTGAATTTACCGGCATGGCGCATCCGAAATACCGAGGGTACCCTTGAGGTTCCTCGAGTTTTCGCCGTCCAGCAGCCCTGGCTTACGCGCAGCCGAACCCTTTGCCCGCTAAGACGCGAGCCGGTCTGGCACAAACACGGGCGGTTCCAAAAGTCCATTGCTGCTGCGCGCAAGGGCACGAGCAGATCGGTAAATCTGACCTCAAGCTTCTGTTGTGTTTGGCATACTCGGCGCTTGTGCTGATCTATCGACGTACACGCGCGAATTGTCCCGCCATCCGAGATGCCATAGAATTACCCGGCGGAATTGTTGCATGAGCCATCGGGCTTCGGCAAACGGAAACATTTTTCGTTTCCGCACGCACAACCAAATTTCACCTGCGTGACAAAAATACTTCTAGACGTCACTCGTCTCGCCACCCGATTTTATGATGGCCTGATCCCCACCGGGGTAGAC
>NZ_JAMBOB010000048.1 GCF_023715415.1 Neobacillus niacini | reverse complement strand
CGGGCGAACGCGTCGGCGGCCAGCGCGCGTCGTTCGGCCGGCTGCGCGATCTGCGTCACGCGCCGCCACTGGTCGAGCAGCGCCGCGAGCGCCGTGTCGATCTGCTTGCCGATGCTGACCGGCCAGATGCGCGTGAACACGAGATACACGACCACGTTGCCGAGCAGGATGCCGATCGTGCGATCGCGCGCGAGCGTCAGGTCGAAGCCGGGGCCCGCGCCCTGGATCACGCACAGGAAGAACGCGAACGCGACCTGGAAGCCCGCGTACGCGATGCGCGGCGATCCGAACGCGACCCACGCGGACAGCCACGCGCCGACGAAGACGAGCGCCATCAGTTCGCCGATCGACGACAGCGACGGGACGACGAAGACGAGCGCGGCGGTGCCGATCAGCGCGCCGACGATGCAGCCGGCGATGCGCAGCGTGAGCTTCTCGACCGTTTCGGCCGTCGAGCCGAGCGACACCATGTAGC
>NZ_JAMBOB010000047.1 GCF_023715415.1 Neobacillus niacini | reverse complement strand
CCGGACACCACTTCGTCGCGGAGTTCGTCTCCCCGCTGCTGCGCGCGCGGCGCACGGCGCACGGCCGAACTCATCGGGCAGCAGAACCTCGAGATCGACGACGACCAGCGCGAGTGGCACTACGGCGTCTACGAGGGCAAGACGACGCCGCAGATCCGTGAGGAGGTCGGGTACGACTGGGAGATCTTCGCAGACGGCGTCATCCCTGGCGAGACGCCCGGGGAGACGGTCGAGGACGTCGCCGCGCGCGCCTCGCACGTGCTCGCACGGGTGCATCCGCTGCTGGAGCAGGGCGACGTCATCCTCGTCGCCCACGGGCACCTGCTGCGCATCCTCGCCGCCGCGTACCTGCGTCAGCAGCCGCGCTTCGCGGCGTCGCTGCAGCTCGACGCCGGCGCCGTGTGCGCCCTCGACACCCACCACGGGATCCCGACGATCGCCTCGTGGAACACGACGCACCTGCCGTCGGTCTGAGG
>NZ_JAMBOB010000046.1 GCF_023715415.1 Neobacillus niacini | reverse complement strand
CTCGGCGGCCTGGCCCTCGCCCAGGCCTTGAAACAGGCCGGCATCGCGTTCGATGTCTACGAGCGCGACGCGGCCATCGACAGCCGGAGGCAGGGCTACCGCATCCGGATCGACGCGACCGGCCAGCGCGCGCTGGCGGCCTGCCTGCCGGCCGGGCCGGCGGCATTGTTCCGGGCAGCGGCGTCGCAGGGCACCGGCGCCGTGCGGCTCGCGACGCCCCGGCTCACGCCGGCCCACGGACATGCACCCGCCGGCTGGCACACCGCACCGGACACGGCGGACCTGAGCGTGAACCGGCTGACCCTGCGGGAAATCCTGATGGCCGGCATCGAGGATCGCGTGCATGTCGGCCATGCGGTCGACCGCTATCGAGTACTGCCCGACGGCCGCGCCCACGTGACGTGCGCGAGCGGCACGTCCGGGTCCGTCACGTGCGACGTGCTGGTCGGCGCGGACGGCATCCATTCGACCCTCCGCGCGCAGC
>NZ_JAMBOB010000045.1 GCF_023715415.1 Neobacillus niacini | reverse complement strand
GTCGATCACGAACGTCGCGGGCGATCGCCTGTCGCGCGAGTGGCGGCAACGCATCGATCGACACGACCCGCCGGGCCGCCCGGCCCGATGCGGGATGTGAGCGGCAGGCGCGACGCGCGTTCTTCGTCGAACACGTCGCGGCCTGCTACCGGCAGTCCAGTCCAATCATGTGAGGAACCCATGTCCTACATCATTCAGCACGTAAACGGTCCCGCGCCGCTGGCGGTCGGCGAGCGCCAATGGGGAGATGCGACGGAAATCGATTTCGGCGCGATGACGAGCTGCATCGCGCTCGTCGAGCAGACGCCGGGTCAGCCGACGATGGTGCGCGGCATCCATCTGTCGATCGTCGGCCCCGACGGCACGAAGGTCTACGACACGGCGGCGAATGTCGCCGGGCAGGTCGAGACGATCATGCAGCAGAGCGGCGACATGCGTGCGTGCCTCGGGCGTATCGACGTCTGGCAGGCCAACGAGTCGCAGGA
>NZ_JAMBOB010000044.1 GCF_023715415.1 Neobacillus niacini | reverse complement strand
GTGCAAGCACCTCAAGATTCGCTCGACTTGCATGTATTAGGCACGCCGCCAGCGTTCGTCCTGAGCCAGGATCAAACTCTCCAAGAAAGTTGATATAGCTCATTTTGTTACGTTGGCTTAGCTTTTTTCAAAAAGCTAAAAAATTGTTTGTTGACGTTCTTGTTTGTTTAGTTTTCAAAGAGCAATTATTTTTAGCGACAAAAACTATCATACCATGCTAGCTCATTAGTGTCAACGTAAAATCTTATTTAAGTTTTTTATGTTGAGCCCCTTCACGAAGCAGCTTTTCAATAATAACACCGTTGGTGTATTAATGCAATAGAAAGTTTTTGTTTTTTTCTCTACTTAAGAGAAATAAAAGACTAAAAGTCTTTCGCCTGGCAACGTCCTACTCTCACAGGGACAAAGTCCCAACTACCATCGGCGCTGAGAAGCTTAACTTCCGTGTTCGGTATGGGAACGGGTGTGACCTTCTCGCCATTGCTGCCAGACTATTTTTTTG
>NZ_JAMBOB010000043.1 GCF_023715415.1 Neobacillus niacini | reverse complement strand
AATCAAAGGAAGAAGTTTCAGCTGAATTACTTTTACTAAAGTTGGCAGTACAGGACTTAAAACGGTTAGATGAAAATGTAAGTATACTAGAAAAGGAAATTGAAGAAGCACTTTTAGAAACAGATGGACGTCTTCTATTAACTGTACCTGGTATCGGGGTATCTACGGCAGCTGAATTCTTTAGTGAATTGGGGGATATCTCTCAATATGAACACGCTGGCCAATTGATCAAGAAAGCTGGAACGAATCCAATCATAATCCAGTCTGGGGGAACTCAAGGGTTCTATGGCCGCATTTCCAAACAAGGAAATAAGAATTTACGCTTCATGGTTTACACAGTAGGAAAATGTCTAGCCTCACATAATAAAGACTTGCGTCCTTATTATGAGAAACTAAAAGAACGTGGGAAACATGCCAGAAAGGCCTTCATAGCCCTAGGAAACAAGTTTATTCGAATAGCCTTTTCAATGTTAAAACATAAGAAACCGTATGAGTCTAAACAGTCAGAATACAGCATCTTTCAAGAGATTAAGAAGAAAC
>NZ_JAMBOB010000042.1 GCF_023715415.1 Neobacillus niacini | reverse complement strand
ATCATCCGTAATCTTCTTCGAATCCATGAGTCCAAGTTTTGAAATAGTTTCTTTGAATAGCCAATGCCGAAGTACCTTCCCCATCCTCTAATGATAGGATTTAAGCGACGTTTAACAAACTCCTCTAGATTGACCGTTTGGTTTCTTTTGGTTACTTCCTTGATTCTTTTCTTGAACTTCCCCACGGCTTTATCAGATGGGGAGTGAAAGTATCCTTGTTTGAAGACATACCCTAAAAAGACAAACGGTTCCTCAAGGTTGTCCACGATCTTCGTCTTTTCTGGATGTATTTTCAACCCTAGTTCATTTTCAAGGAGTTTCGATATTGTTTTCAAAACCCTTTCGGGACTTACAACAGATGACGAAGTCATCTGCATACCTAGTTAAGCGATGACCTCGCTCCATCATCATTTCATCTAGTGGATGAAGGAAGATGTTCGCTAACAACGGACTGATTACACCGCCCTGTGGACTCCCCTTATCATTTTGATAGTATATACCGTCCTCGAGGATTCCTGATTTTAAGAACTGTAAGATTAGTG
>NZ_JAMBOB010000041.1 GCF_023715415.1 Neobacillus niacini | reverse complement strand
CTAGCCAACACGCCTCTAGGACCAATATATGGGTCTCTTGTCATATAGTATGAAACACCATTTACACTAACCTCACTGTCGACGATTATGAAATGCCCCCTTATATTAACTATAACCACCTGCCCTTTTGAAAGATTGGAGCTCAATTGCCCTGGCATCATCACCGTCTCAACAGTATTTTCCACGCCAGCCTTAGATATTACATTTGACAGTTCCGACGCATTAACGCCAGTCGGCCGAATTCCATTTTCGAAGCTCCCAATAACACTTTCAAGACTTACTGAATTACCTGTTCGATCTGAAATAACCATTGCTGCGCAAGCAGGACCGCATACAGGGGCCTCCCCTTGCAACACAACCGTCCCATTTGGTTGATATGGAATTTTCTTCGGGATTTATGCGGCACCACCAGCACCATCCAGCGCTCCCAAAGCCCGCCCGTCCGTAACTGCACTCGTGCGACTGGCAAGCTCCATGCTATCAAGCACATCGCGACCAACGTTGATGCCAATTTTGGCAAGACCAATTCCAGCTTTAACCGCACCGCTCACACC
>NZ_JAMBOB010000040.1 GCF_023715415.1 Neobacillus niacini | reverse complement strand
CTTCTAAACGTCCTCGGCTACGTCTGCGATGACCGCCGAGCCGAATAAATCAGCGTTTCCTTAGAGGGATTGCTCTAATTTTAAAAACTCCTACTAACCTCGATTACGTTTTGAGCTTAGACATTAAAAACCGATCTTAAGCATCCTTCGGGCGCTTTCCAAACCGAAATCTTCGGACTTACAATGCCAGCAATTCCTGATTTGCGAAGTTCTCGAACGAGCAGATATTATTTTTCAGAAATTTGTGGAGATGAGGGTTTTTCGTTAAATACGTTATCGTGGTGACGAGAATTTTGAAGTCTTTCGTGCGCGTCGATATTGTGCGAAAGTGGAATCAATTTTGATTTTTCATTGATCTTCGTGCGCCGATTAATTTTTTCTGATCGGTGTGTTATATCAATTTTTGTAAATTGGTGAATCGATGTCTGTATATTTTGTGGCGTGTAAAGGGCTTAAGAAGTTCGAGGGGGTGGTTGATGCGGATTTCCGGAGTGCGCACTTTGATAACGATGCTGTTGAAGTGGATGGAAATGCAAAACAGCCAAACTTTGCTGACGGTTTGGAGGTCGGCTCCACGTACA
>NZ_JAMBOB010000003.1 GCF_023715415.1 Neobacillus niacini | reverse complement strand
ATTAAAGGGGGATTTGTCCCCCTTTTTTAATGACTTTTGTGATTTTAATTATTTTTGTCATAAATATTCATGATTTTTTTAGTACTTTATAAAATTATAAATAATTGTTAGACAGACTCACGTACGGAACTGTGAGAGGCGCATGAGTTATTTCATGCGCCTACTCTATTTATTTTAATGAAAGTGGTACAATTTATTTAATTGTATATAAATTAAGGCATTTAATTAGAAAGGAAAATTTAAATGAATTGTTGCGAAAAATGTTTTAGTGACTTATATATTGTCACTAAGATTGTTGATAATGGTGAAATCGGAGAGTGTAATTATTGCGAAAACGAAGATGTATTTATTATTCCGGTTGATGCACTTACCGAGTACTTTGAAAGGCTGTTCAAACATTATGGAAGCACAGAGCCATATGAATACTTTCACCCAGAAATTCACCCAGATCCAAGTGAATTTGGCGATTCTCTTATTAATCTAATTAATGAAGATTGGAATATTTTTTCATTTGAAATTGAAGGAACTGGAACAGATGAAAATATGCTTTTTGACATACTAAATGCGGATAAAATGCGTGACCCGTTAGAATATATAGACCCACATAATTTGTATTCAAGGATAACTGAATCCTTTACATTTACTCACCCATTAGAAGGTTGGGAAGACATTTGGGAAAGATTTAAAGAAGAACTAAAGCACGCAAATAGATTTTTTCCTAGTACACAATTAACGGTTTTTAATAATAGCTTTGATGATGTTTTATATAATCGGACTACATATTTGGCAGAGGGGCTCACATTATATAGGGCAAGAATGGGTCAACAACCTATTGATAAAATGATGGCTCCACCTTCTGCCCTTGCAAAGGCTGGAAGATCTAATCCACATGGTATTAGTTACTTGTATTGTTCTATTGATGAACCAACATGTGTAGCGGAAATTAGACCATGGAAAGGTTCAAAAATAACAGTGGCACAAATTGAATTAAACAAAGGTTTAAGAGTTGTTAATCTACTAAAGGGGCGACTCTCACCTTTCTTATTCGATTCCCCATATAAAGTTTTAGAAGTAGACAAATTATTGACCTACTTTTCACAAGAATTGAGTACTCCTGTTGACCCGGATAAATCTGAAATAGAGTATTTACCGACACAATTTATTACTGAATTAATTAAATCAAAAGGATTTGATGGAATTATGTTTAAAAGTGCAATGGGTCCTCAATACAATATAGTAATCTTTGATGAAAAAAACGCAGAAGTTAAAGAAATTGAGACATTGGAAGTTAATAATATTATTTATGAATACGATAATGAATAAAAGCGAATTTAAAGAGCGTATATAAAAGAGCTTGGTGTTTCCCAAGCTCTTTCTTCCTATTTTAATTAGCCCCAAGTTTATTATTAATATCTAAAAATTTCTCTTTTACCTTAGCATAAATAGTAGAACGAGGAACGCCGGTCATCTTAAAAATATCATTCACGCTTAGTCCATTGGATTCTCTTTCGTTATATAGCTTTAAAGCCTTTTTAACGTCCTTTTCTGCCTTCCCAATACGCCCCATGTGTTTCCCTTGAGCTTTTGCCCTCTCACGCCCTTCTGTCGTTCTATCGGCTATGAGGTCACGCTCAAATTCTGCAATAGCACCAAGCATTGTGAACATTAGCTTTCCAGCCGGTGTTGAAAAATCAATCTGCTCTTTAATGAATACAAGAGATATTCTCCGGCTTTGCAGCTCTTTTGCGATTTTATGTAAATCAAATGTACTCCTAGCCAACCGGTCTAGCTTGTATACAACAAGTTTATCACCATCTCTTAAATAGTCCAAAGCCTTAGCAAGTTCCTCTCGGTCGGATTTAGCACCACTTTGCTTTTCCATAAAGATTCTTTCACAGCCATATTCTTTTAATTTGTCGATTTGTAAGTCTAATTCCTGGTCTTTAGTAGATACCCTAGCATAACCAATGATTGCCATAGTTGTCCGGCCTTTCTTGTTGTCTAAAAGTCTTATATCTTTTGCACACTCTATTCTAGACTAACTTCTAGACATTGGCAAAAGCAAAAACAACAGCATTTTTAGGTGATTTTTTGTTTGTACAAAACTTATAATTTCTAGAATCGGAAACACCATAAGTGACAGGGAGTTAAATACCTCCTTTTTGGAAAGCTAATTAGTAATAAAAATTAATATCAAAGTAGTCATTCCACCAGCTTTTTTTGATATAGTAAAGATGGACTAATTTACATATTACGGTAATAGAAAAAAAGGAGATTTAATATGGCACAATTAACGTTGCAGCAACTGGAATCCCATCTATGGGAATCAGCAAATATTCTAAGAGGTTCCATTGATTCATCTGACTACAAAAATTACATTTTTGGATTATTGTTTTTAAAGCGTTTAAATGATGTATTTGTAGAAACCGCTAAACGAATTGAGGAGGAAGAGGGTGACGATTACGGGTGGTACGACCATGATGAACACCAATTCTTCGTTCCAGAACGTGCAAGATGGACTCATATCCAGGCTCAAACACAAGACATTGGTGATACCATTAACAAAGCGTTCGAGGCTCTTGAAGAAGATAACGCCTCCTTGCAAGGAGTTCTAGTAACGATAGATTTTAATGATAAAGAGAAGCTACCAGACAGGTTGCTACTACAGCTCATAGGTCACTTTTCTGCAATCAATTTAACAAATGCAAATTTATCAGAACCAGATATGCTTGGTCGGGCGTATGAGTACCTAATTAAACAATTTGCTGATGATGCTGGTAAAAAAGGCGGCGAGTTCTACACTCCAAGCAAAGTTGTTGAATTGATTGTAAAGCTAATTAAGCCAAAAGAAGGAATGCGAGTATGTGACCCAACAGTTGGCTCTGGTGGTATGTTAATTCAATCGGTTGACTATATTAAATCGCAAGGCGGTAACCCACGTAATTTAACTTTGCATGGACAAGAACGTAACCTAAATACATGGGCAATCTGCAAAATGAACTTATTGCTACATGGGCTAAGTGATCACCGTATTGAAAAAGGAGATACCATTCGTGAACCTAAGTTACTGGAAGGTGGAGAACTAATTCTTTACGATCGTGTAATTGCGAATCCTCCGTTCAGTTTAAGTAACTGGGGAAGAGAAGAAGCTGAAAGTGATGAATATGGACGTTTCCAATTCGGTATACCTCCAAAAGATAAAGGTGATTTAGCCTTTGTTCAACACATGGTTGCAACACTAAATTATGAGGGTAGGGCTGGAGTAGTTATGCCCCATGGGATTCTGTTCAGAAGTGGAGCAGAGGGGGCTATACGAAAGGGTTTGATTGAAAAAGATGTTATTGAAGCAGTTATAGGCTTACCATCAAATCTATTTTACGGCACAGGTATACCAGCTTGTTTATTATTATTAAACCGAAATAAGGATAAAAATAAAAAAGGGAAAATATTTATTCTAAATGGTGCAGAAGATTTTTTAGAAGGAAAAAATCAGAATACGTTACGTAATGAGGATATTGATAAAATTGTTTCTCATTATGACAAATGGGAAAATGTTGAGAAATACTGTCGTTCAGTTTCAATAGAGGAGCTTAAAGATAATGACTACAACTTAAATATTGCCCGGTATATAGATACTTCGGAAGAGGAAGAGAAAATAAATGTAACTATGATATTGACTGAACTTGAGAAATTGGAAAACGAACGTAAGGATATTGAAAGTGAGATGTATGGTTTTTTGAAGGAGCTGGGGTATTGTGATTGAAACAAAGGATACAGAGTTTAAAGATTCGGAACTAGGTAAAATTCCGAAAGAATGGCAAGTTAAATCTTTAGAGGAATTAGGTGATGCCATAATTGGCTTGACATATAAACCCGAAGACCTGGTTGAAAATGCCGGAATACTTGTCTTACGTTCATCTAATATTAGAGGAAATAAATTATCATTTAAAGATAATAAGTATGTTGACCTTGATATTCCTAATAAGTTATTAACAAAAGAAAACGATATTTTAATTTGTTCTCGAAATGGTAGTAAAAATTTAATTGGTAAATGTGCATTTATAAATAAAGAAAATGAGGGATATTCATTCGGTGCATTTATGACCGTCTACAGAAGCAAATACAATCCGTTTTTGTTTCACCTTTTTAATTCACATCTTTTTAAAAAGCAAATATTTGCAAACCTAGGGGCTACTATTAATCAAATTACATCTGCAAGTTTAAGAAGTTTTAAGTTTGCAATTCCAACCAATAAAGAACAAAAGAAAATAACGTCTATTTTAAACTCGATTGATAAAGCAATCGAAAAAACTGAAGACATAATTGAACAAAGTACCAAAGTAAAAAAAGGGTTAATACAACAACTGCTTACAAAAGGAATTGGGCATACGAAGTTTAAACCAACGGAAATTGGTGAAATACCCGAAGAGTGGGGGTACGTAAGTTTAGAGGAAATTACTATAAAAATAACTGATGGTGCACATAAATCCCCACCAACATACGAGCACGGTCTACCAATTGCCACTGTTGAAAATATGAGAAATGATTTCTTGGATATTGAGTCATGTCGTACAATTTCAAAAGAGGATTTTGATGAGTTAGTTGGTAATTCATGTGCTCCGGTGAAAAATGATGTTTTATTATCCAAAGACGGTACAATAGGCAAGACACTAGTATTTAATCAAGAAAGTAAAATAGTTTTGCTATCATCAATTGCTATAATTAGACCAAATTTACACAAACTTTCTTCTGAATATTTAATGTATTATCTTCAATCAAATTTATTTTATTGGAATTTAGAAAAGTTCAGAAGTGGATCTGCAATAAAAAGGATTGTATTAAAGGATATTAAACGGTTAGCAATACCCCTACCTACGATTGAAGAACAAAGAAAAATTTCAATGTATATAGGTTCAATTGATAGGAAAATAAAAACAGAAACAGAAAAATTAGGTCAGCTCCAATCTACTAAAAAAGGCCTAATGCAAGACCTTCTGACTGGAAAAGTAAGAGTGAAAGTTGATGAAGAAGAGGCGATTACCCCATGACCACCAAAGGTGATTGGACCGAAAAGACGCTAGTTGAGAATCGATTTATTAATCAATTAAAAGAAATGGGCTATGAACACGTTCATGGTCCCTCTCTTGATATTGAACGTGAATCTCAGGGAGAAGTCATATTAAAAGAACGACTTATTAAAGCAATCCAAAAATTAAACCTCTGGGTTTCAGAGAACAATTTACATAAAATTGTTCGTACAATTACTCATATCCAAGCGACAAGTTTAATGGAAGCAAATCAATCATTCCATGAAACCCTCATCAACATGATTTCTATACAGCAAGACCTCGGTAAAGGCAAAAAAAATCAGACAGTTAAATTGATTGACTTTGAACGTCCGGAAAATAATGAGTTTTTGGTAGTGGATCAATTCACGATTTCAAATGCAAGAGGAACCATTCGCCCAGACATCATTATTTTTGTTAATGGTATTCCAATGGCAGTTATCGAATGTAAAAGTCCAACTCTGTCGCCAGATGAGCAAATTGGACAAGGAGTAAAACAACTTTTACGTTACCAAGACCAATGTGAGCAATTATTTTATTACAACCAAATACTCATTGCTACAAGTAATGACCGAGCAAAAGCTGGAACCATTGGAGCAAAAGTGCAGCATTATGGTGAATGGAAAGACCCATACCCAAGAACGGTTGCAGAAATTGGAGATAATCCTTCTACCCAAGATATTCTGGTCACCGGGATGTTTCCAAAAGAAAACATACTAGACCTTATTCAAAACTTCATTGTTTATGAGCCGGTAGAGGGACGAACAATCAAAAAGTTAGCACGTTATCAGCAATACAGAGCTGTTAATAAGGCGATTAATCGCATTTTACATGCAGAGGACCCTCGAAACCGTGGCGGTGTAGTTTGGCATACTCAAGGTAGCGGCAAGTCCTTAACAATGGTGTTTTTAGCCGTTAAACTACGTCGGATAAAGGAACTAAAGAATCCAACGATTGTCATTGTTACCGACCGTAAGGACTTAGATGAGCAGATAACAAACACTTTCCGTAGGTGCGGTTTCCCCAATCCTCAACAAGCTGCCTCAGTTGCTAAATTAAAGGAGTTGTTGCAACTAGGTTCTGGTACAACGGTAATGACGTTAGTACAGAAGTTCCAAGAAGATGCAGAAAAGAACGAATACCCTGAATTAACAAAGGAAGAAAATGTTTTTGTTATGGTAGATGAATCCCACCGAACACAGTACAGTGGATTAGCCATGAATATGCGTATCGCTATGCCTAATGCTTGTTATTTGGGGTTCACTGGAACGCCAATTGATAAGGAAGATAAAAGTACCATTCGGACATTTGGAACATACATAGATAAATACACAATTGAACAAGCAGTTGAAGATGGTGCAACGGTTCCTATTTTTTATGAGGCAAGAATGGTGGACCTACATGTTCAAGGTGATTCGCTAGACGAATTATTTGACCGAAAATTTCGTGACTATGGCGAAGAAGACCGTGAACGGATAAAAAAGAGATATGTAACAGAGGAAGCGATTATTTCTTCTCCAAAGCGAATTAGAAGAATCGTCCTAGATATGATTGAGCATTATGAAACACATATTAAACCCAATGGCTTTAAAGCCCAGGTTGTTGCTGTTACTAGGGATGCTGCTGTTACTTATAAAGAGATGTTTGATGAATTAAGTGATTATGAATCAAAAGTCATTATTTCCGGTGGGCATAATGATGAGGAACGAATGAGGAAACACCACTTGTCTAAGGATGAAGAAAAGAGAGTCATAGAACGCTATAAAAAGCCAATGAGTGATGATTCCCTTAGTTTTATCATTGTCTGCGATAAGCTGCTAACGGGCTTTGATGCCCCGATAGAACAGGTCATGTATCTAGATAAGCCATTAAAAGAGCATAACTTATTACAAGCCATTGCTAGAACTAATCGAACTTATGATAAAAAGACCTATGGATTAATCGTTGATTATTTCGGAGTTTCACGGTTCCTTGAAGAAGCACTAGGGGTCTTTGCTGAACAGGATATTAAAGGAGCATTACAAAGTGTTGATTCGGAAATCCCCCGACTGCAATCACGTCATAGGAGTGCAATGAGATTTTTTGATTATGTACGGAAAGATGATATTGAAGGTTGTATCCAAATTCTTGAACCCGTAGATGTCCGAAATGAATTTGATACATCTTTTAAAAAGTTCTCCGAAAGTATGGATATGATTTTACCTAGCCCAAAGGGTAAACCTTATTTAAATGACTTGAAATTTCTAGGTAAAATTCGGCAATTAGCAAAATCCCGTTATAGGGAAGACAGTATGGATATTTCAGATTGTGGTCAAAAGGTTAAAGAACTAATAGAAGAGTATTTATTTGCAACCAATATTGAAGTCCTACATGAGCCAGTAGACATTTTGTCCAACAAGTTTGAAAAACAGTTAGAGGATGCGACAACTCCAGAGGCAAAAGCTGCAGAGATGGAACATGCGATACGTCACGAAATCAAAGTAAAAATTGATGAAAACCCAGTCCTTTACACTTCTTTAAAGGAACGCCTGGAGGAACTGCTGCAAAGGCGTAAAGACCGTCAAATGACAATAGAAGAGCTTTTAGAGGAATATAGAGAAATGGTCCAAGAAATGCGTAATACGGCTCAAAAAAGCCAGGAACACGGCTTTACCAGAGAGCAGTATCCGTTCTTCCAAATGCTTGAACAGCAGTTGCCTGATGAGGAAGATAAAGAAGCTTTGAAGGAATTGACCCATATCATCACAGAGGACATTCAAGAACAGGCAGTAATAGAATGGACTGAAAAAGAGGATGTAAAAAGGGAAATGCGGAAGAAGATAAAGCGGCAGCTAAGAGCGAGTAAATGTCCAAAAGAAAAAATCGAGGGATTAACACAGCAATTGATGGATTTAGCTGAGGTTCATTATCGAAAATAATCTCTTGGACTGAGGGGAAGTTTCTAATGTTAAAGATGAGTATTCAAATGGAAATGACAATTGGTCAACTCGATTGGTTATCAAGACCCTTTACGAAAAAGGAATACCCAGCTTACGAAGTGAAATTTAAAATGCTTATACCAGAATCAAATTTTTATACTGAGCCTATTTCCTACGATCCAGCACCAATAGGTTCATATAGATTTACCACACCAGAAGAAGAATACAGACTTTTTCAATTTGAAAAATATGGAATTGAAGGGCAAATTGAAGGCCAAGAATTTAGAAAATATTTGCTCGAGCTAAAGAGAAATCTCAAAAAGGAAATAACCGAAATAGGCTTAGATAAAAATCGGTTTTATATTGAAGTGACTTTTGAAGTGGAAGAATTACCAGATTATAGAGTTTATTAACGGAGAGACGCTTGGACAATTCGCTCCGAGCGTCTTTAATGTCTATTTAGGATTAGTTAATCATAATGAAAGCAATGGACCATTAATTCTTAACCATTCTTTCCTTTGCTCATAATCCGGAAGTATTGACCTTACAAATCTCCAATAGTCGTTCGAATGATCCTGGTACTTGATATGGGCTAATTCATGAACAAGAACATAATCAACCACTGACATAGGAGCCTTCATTATTCGCCAATTTAAATAAATTGCTCCTTCTTTGGTACAAGTTCCCCAACGTTTTTGCTGCACTTTAAAGGCAATTTTGGTCGGTTCTAGTTCCATTTTAGGGCAATAAACCTTTAGTCTTTCCTCTATCTTTCTACTGCCTTGTGTAATGTACCATTCTTTAAAAAGGCGGCTAAGCCTAATTACTTTATCGTCAGCGTTCATATTAGTTGGAATTTCTGCTATAAAACGACCTTGTTTAAAGTTCAGAGTAGGATTATTCAAGGTTTCACTTTTATGTACCTTTAACCGATAATGTCGTCCTAAATAGGAGAATTTTTCCCCACTAACATACTCCTTTGGCGTGGGTGCTGCGGCTACCTCATCAAGTTCATTTTTCTTCTTCAATATCCAGGGAGCTTTTTTATAAAGAATATCCTCTAGCTTTCTAGAATCCAATCCATGAGGTACAACGAGCTTAACACCCGCAGTTAGGCAAACGGAAAGTGAAATATCTTTCTTCCCTTTTATGTAGTCCACTGAGTAATCAATTGTTGTATTTCCATATTGAAAGCTGTGCATGATGTATTATCCCCCCTGTCTTTCAGTTCATATTTTATAGACAAAATCTGTTTGGGTCAAACCGATTAGACGGGAATTTTTTTAATATAATTATTATTATTGTAGGTGATTTTTTAAATACTATTTGAATCTACTTTAAAAAAGGCTTCTAATTCTTCACTTGTTGCTGCAAAATCAACTTCGACAATATGAAATTGTTTCCCTTTACGTGTTACATAATACCACTTGAAAAGATCAAATAAAGCAAGATCGGTTATTTCATTATTTCCACTCCATAATGTGGTTCCACTTTCAGCCTCAAGCAGGAAATCAAGTAGTAGATTCCCCTTTATTATTTTTCCTTTTTGCATATAATTCACCGTCCTTTCTGTAATAAAAAATTAATTACCTATCTGTAATGTTTCGACAAATATTCTGGTTCACCTTTTATGATTATGAACATAATGCTCGGTCAAAATAAATTCATATAATTTTATTAGAAAGAGAGATTTTATGAACGAATTACTTGAGGCAAAGTTAACTATCTCTAGAAATAAAACGCAGATGCACGATACTGGCTGGGAGCTCACCGTTAACGAACACGAAATCTGCACCAAGTAGAAATCTTCTCAAAAATTGCAAAGGGTTATTGCGGGGGGAACTTGATATGTTAACGAGAACTCCCGAACAATAGTAGGGAAGCAATCTGTAAAGAAACAACTGAGAATAAAGTGAATATTGGAGCATTTTGTAAAATAAATGAGTAAAGAGTCCGTTAACAACAAATTAGTTGATGCCGGACTTTTTTCATTTGTAAAGAATTTTTCGTGAACTACGATAAACCATTATATGGGTTATCGTATAATGAATATTATAATAAAAGAGTAGGAGCAAAAGGGATGGGGAATAGGCAAAATAAAAACTCAGAAGCAGTAGAACCTCAAAAAACATATACACTTATTGGCGCTGATTGACGACCCCATGTTAGTAATATTCCAGGTACATATGGTGGACACCGCAAAACCAAAGTGTATGGAAGTATGGATTGTCCTTCTGCTATTCGATCAATAAATAAAGGTGGTTATGTTACTAATCGAGTCTTTTTTGTTGATGAGCAAACCGCAATTGCAGCAGGATTCAGACCATGTGCATCATGCTTGCCGGAAAAGTATGCCATTTGGAAGAGTCAACTAGAAAATAAGTAAAACCAACTATTCTAGATATCCTTATACATTTGGAGGAACTATATATGCCTATTTATAATAAATTGGTCCGCGACCACGTACCACAAGTAATCGAAAGCACTGGGAAGCAATTTTCTACAAGAATCCTAAACGATGAAGAATACATAAAAGAGCTGAAAAATAAGAGTTTTGAAGAGCTGCAGGAGTACGTTAATGCCGATAACGATGTGAATGCAATTGAGGAGTTAGCTGATCTGCTTGAAATTATTCATGCATTAGCCACATGCCATGGAGCTTCAATCGAAGAGGTCGAGGAGGTTCGACGAAAAAAGGCAGAGAAACGCGGGGGATTCGAGGAAAAGATTTTCCTAATTGAGGTTGAAGATGAGTAATGTACAGCTGATTATTCGGGAATATGGTAGTCATATCATTGAAAAGCTTGAGACAGCCTCAACCATTTGTATATTAACCTCTTTTGTCATGAAATCAGGAGTTGAATATTTACAAGATGCCATAAAGAAGGCAGCTGCAAATGGAGCAGAAATCAAAATTTGTACAGGGGACTATTTACATATAACACAGCCTGAGGCACTTGAAATACTTTTGGGCATTGATAAACGGATTGAAGTACGAATATGGAAGAGTAATGGAGTATCCTTTCATCCCAAGGCATATATTTTTCAAGCCGATGGCATGGACTATTTATACGTAGGTTCTTCAAATCTTTCAAGGTCAGCGCTGAATCAGGGGGTGGAATGGAATCTTTTAGTTAGTGATGAGATTGAAGTGTTTGAAGAAGCACAAAATGAATTTTTGAAGATTTTTTATGCTGAGCAGACTGTCCCATTAAATAATTTAACATTAGAAGATTACAAAGCCAGTTTTGAAGAGTTTGGACGGAAACATCCTAAGCTATCAAAAAAATGGAGTGAGCTTGAAGAATTAGAGCTTATGTTGCCTTCGAATAAAGAAAATCCTGAACAGCCAGGAGTTGTTTTTGAACCTTCTGTTGACTACGGTGACATTCAACCTAGATTTGCTCAGATTGAAGCGCTGGCGGAGTTAAATAAAACCTTAGAGGAAGAGTATAACAAGGCACTGGTTGTAATGGCTACAGGTTTAGGAAAAACCTACTTGGCTGGGTTTTTCTCAAAGAACTTCAAAAAGATTCTTTTCATTGCCCATCGGGAAGAGATTCTCTATCAAGCAAGAGATTCATTTAAAAAAATTATGCCAGATAAACAATATGGCATATTTAACGGGAAAACGAAAGATAGAAATGTGGATGCCATCTTTGCTTCTATTTATACGTTAAGTATGAAGACTCATTTGGAGCAGTTCCAGCGTGATGAATTTGACCTCATTATTATTGATGAGTTTCATCATGCTGCTGCAGATTCCTATAAAAGGGCATTAGTTTACTTTAACCCAAAGTTTTTATTGGGTATCACGGCTACACCAGATCGGAACGACAACAAAGATGTTTATGCAATTTGTGATGGGAACGTGGCGTTTAGACTTGATTTCTTGGATGCCATAGAACGGAAGTGGCTCGCCCCTTTTAAATACTTTGGGGTTTACGATGATACGGATTTTAGCCAAATCACTTGGTTAGGCAATCGCTATGATGAAGAGGAGTTATTGCAAGCACAATTAAGAGAGGACTTGGCACTTAAAATCCTGCGTGCTTGGGAAGATAAAAAGCAAACTCGAACATTAGCCTTTTGCTCTTCCATCCGACAAACTAATTTCTTATCTAACTACTTTAATCAACACGGCTATCAAACTGTTAGTCTGCATTCACAACAAGTTGATATAAGCAGAAGTAAGGCAATTTCCAAGCTCTATAATGGTGAAATCGATGCTATTTTTACGGTTGATCTGTTTAATGAGGGTGTTGATATCCCTGCTGTTGATACCTTACTGTTTGTTCGGCCAACGGAATCGTTAACCGTCTTTACCCAGCAAATTGGCAGGGGACTTCGTTTACATCCTGGTAAGGAAGCATGTGTCATTGTAGACTTAATTGGAAACTACCGGAATGCAGATATTAAACTAAGTTTATTTGATACAAATCCTAGTGAAGGTAAGACACGAAATATCCAACCGACCTTGCCACAATTTTGTGAAATAGATTTGGATATCAACGTCATCAACCTTTTTAAAGAAATGATGCGAAAGAGACAGCCTAGGAAAGAAAAGCTATTTAAAGATTATCTGGATCTTAAGCGTGATTTTGGCAGGAGACCGACATATCTTGAATTGCACTTAAAGGGGGCATCAGAATCACCTCAATACAAACAGGAATTTCAATCCTATTTTGGTTTCTTGAAATGGGCGGAGGAATTAACTCCTCATGAGTCTGAAGTTTATAGCTGCTATGAAAACTGGTTTGTGGAAGCAGAAAAAACAAGCATGACCAAAAGCTATAAGATGGTTGTGCTGCTCGCTATGCTGGAGCGGGGGAAAGCAAATTGGTATAACCCCATTTTATCAAAAGAAACATCCCAATTTTTTCACCATTACTTTATGGAAAAAGAGTATAGAAAAAGGATTGATTTTTCGGATAAAGGTGCTAAAAGTCTTTGGGACTATGAGGAAAACGGTGTTAGTAGACTGATTGCTAACATGCCCATGAAATACTGGAGTAGCAGCTCAAAAGGGTTGATTTCTTATGAAAATGATGAATTTAAATTAAACTTCGATGTTGCTCTGGATGATGAAGAAATTCTTTATAACTGGACAAAAGAAATATGTGAATACCGCCTTCATTATCACTTTGAGCGGAAGGCGAGCAACCCCTACTTATTAAGGTAGGGTTTTTTTATATAAAAAATTTATCATATTATTTTGCTTGTACAAGTTGAGGACAAAGTGCCAGGGACCGCCAATATAATTATTGGAAGGTACCTGAGACTATTTTTATTTGTAAATAACGAGAGTACACATTTATTTACCAAATTTCATATGGTAAAATTTCCTTTAATAACTTTAAATTAATAATTAATTTGGCAGGGTGAATAGGATGTTACAAAACTTAAAAATGGTACAGGAGCTAATTGAGAAACTTGCTTTATTATCGGAGGAAGAATTGCGAGAGCTGTTAGAACTTGCAAATCAGTATATTAATACCGATCCGAAAAGTTCATTAACGAAGTCGAGGGAAGCATTAGAAAGAATTGTTTACGATATTTATAGAAGAGAGATTGGAGAAGAACCTAAAAGAGTAGAATTGGGTATGATGTTGAATCAAAATCAGTTTACGAGAAAAATAGAAACGCGAATACTAAAGTTAATGAACCACGTGAGGGACATGGGGAATATGGGGCCACATAGCAATGTGGGGAGAGTTGAGGAAAAGGATGCCTCCAGAGTATTGGATACTCTCTCTGACATTATAACTTGGTATATTGAGAAATACATATTAGAACCGAAAGAAGAGAATGATGACCAGGATGCTTGTAGGATTGCAGCCAGTGATGATAAGTATACAGCGGAACAGGAATTTCAATTAGGAGAAAAGTACTGTAGCGAGCATGATTACTTAGAAGCCATTTATCATTATCAAAATGCCGCAGAATTAGGTAGTACAGCTGCCCAATTTCAGTTAGGTATGTTCTTTATAGTTGGGAATGGAGTCAAAGAAAGTCTTCCGGATGCGGAATACTGGTTTGAGTGTGCAGCTGAACGCGGACATAAGGAAGCACAGTATGAATTGGGACTATGTTATTGTTATAGAAGGAATGAAAAAAGGGACTTACTAAAGGCATTGGACTGGTTTACAAAGGCCGCACAACAAGGTCATGCATTGGCACAGACACGCCTAGGTATCATGTATAAGCAAGGAGAAGGAACGAAGCCAGATATATTAAAATCCATTCGGTGGCTTCGGAAAGCTACTGAACAGAACGAACCAAATGCACAGGTGTTCTTAGGCAGAATGTATGAAGAAGGGATAGACATCCAAAGAGATTATTCAAAGGCTATTAAACTGTACTTCACTGCTGCCTCTAAAGGGGAGATTCAAGCACAATACTTTCTCGCTGATATGTATAAGAATGGAAAAGGAACGCCAAAAGACGATGAAAAAGCGCAGGAATGGCTTAAGAAGGCTAAACGACAAGAATCTTTTACATGGGACCAAGATGAATTTAAGGCATATATGGATGGAGCAGAGAAGGGGTATGATATTTCACAGTTTAATTTGGCATTAATTTATGCAAGTGGAAGTAGCATAGTAGAAAAAGATGATGCAGAAGCAGTAAAGTGGTACAGAAAGGCTGCAGAGCAGGGTTATGAATTGGCTCAGGTTAATTTAGGAGCAAGTTATGAATATGGGCAGGGAATAGAACAGAGTGATATTGAAGCATTCAAGTGGTATAGGAAAGCTGCAGAACAGGGGAATGCTGTAGCACAGTACTGTTTAGCCCAAATGTATGCTTTTGGAAAAGGAATAGAACAAGATGATACCAAAGCGGTGAAATGGTGCATAAAGTCTGCTAAGCAGGGATACGCAAAGGGGCAGGTTTTTTTAGGACTTGTTTATGCAAGTGGTGGTGGTGGAATCGAACGAGATGATATAGAAGCGGTAAGATGGTATAGGAAGGCAGCGGAGCAAGGGAACGCAGTAGGTCAGTACTGTTTAGCCGAAATGTATGCCAGTGGATTAGGATTAGAACAAGATTATTCGGAGGCAGAGACGTGGTATAGAAAGGCTGCTGAAAAGGGGCACGCTGGCGCTCAATTCAGTATTGGTGAGATGTATGAATTTGGAAGAGCAGTCGAGCAGGATGTCGCTGAAGCTGAAAATTGGTATAGAAAGGCATTAGAGCATGGGTTTGAGAAGGCTAAAGAAAAACTCAGGATTTGAGTATTGTAGTATATAGTTAAACCATCCTTTTGGGTGGTTTTTCAAATTTTTTAGCATCCAAATTTTAGATAAGTAGCCACTGATTTACCCTAATACTTGAAAATTTTCATATAGTGATATAATAAAAACAGATAAATAATCATTTAATACTTTAGCATTCACTTATGTGATTTTTAATGGAGGCTGTAATGAGACATCTTAATAAAGTATCATACCACTTTCATGGAATATTGTCCTACCATGAATTTGAGAAGATAAAAGAAGAAATCAATTTGTGCGGCGGGATGGTTATTTACAAGACAATTAAAGAAAACAATACCTATTGTGTTATAAAAACCGATGATACCGATGCCTATTTTGATTTTGTAAGAAATTTTAAACAGACAGAGTATTATGAGCTTACGAAAGAATATAAAGAAGAACAAAGTGATAATGAGTTCTTTTCTGCTATTAATAATGGCAATATCCAATGGACAGAAGATCACTTAAAGGCACTATTCACTAACCCTGAATCATTGGTACAACAAAAGGCAGATGAATATTGGTTCCTTCTTATCGACCTATTAAATAAGGATTTTATTAGAATTAGAGCAGAGGAGTATCCGCATTTTTCTAAACCAGAGGAATTTGGTGAAGAACGAATAGCATACGATTATTGCTACAATGAGCGCGGGGAAACTGTCAAGAATTATTTAAGCTGGTGTGCATGGAATTGGCTTAGAAATAAGGGTGAAAAAAATCCTTCGTTTAAGAAGTTAAATGAAACGATTTCTTCTCCGTCATTGAAAATTTATGTAAAGGTCGGGGATGGTAATCCCTATAAAATCATCTTTGATATCTTAGCGAAACGTGCGAAAACTTACATTCATATTCCTTATCGGCCAATACACACATTATATATATTCGAAGCCACAGTAAATTTTCATCTATGGTTGGCGGAGCATAAGCATAATGAAATCCTTGATAATTCTACTATCACGAATGATGAAAAATCTGTAGCTAATGTATCAACGAATCAACCAACGAGTCAGGAAAATATGCACACTGAAATTAAAGATGACTGGACCTTCGAAAAGGACTCTGTGTTGATTACTCATGTTTTGGACGGCCTTAAAAATGGTAAAACATATTCTGACATTTTTTCTTCAGGAATCAAGGAAATCGGAATGAACAAAGACCAATGTAAACACAGATGGTATAGCAAATGGTCCCAAAAATACAAACATGAGACTGTAAATGAAAATACTGCTACTCAGGTTAAGCAAAATCCAAATAAATGGAATCCTGAAAAAGAAAGTCTTCTTTATACAGCCATATTAGCAGGTACTAAAGAAGGTCGAACATTGAAAGCAATCACAGCACAGATTAGTAAAAAAATTGGAGTTACACCCTCTGCATGTCAATCATACTGGAATAACCATGCACCCAAACAATACAAAGAGGAGTTTAACCAAATAAAATTGGATCAGGAAAAAAATTGGTCCAATGAAGATATGCGCCTGCTAAACCATATGATCAAAGTAGAATACCCAGATTTAGAACCTTACGAAGTATTTCCTATTGCTAGCGAACGATTAAAAGTACACATCGATATCATCAGAAAAAAATGGTATGAATTACTAAAAATTAAACGAATACAAGGATGAAAAATTAATTGGAAGTGATGCAATTTATTGTTAGAGAGAATCGTTACCTTCTATAAAAGTATATAGTTAAAATTATATGATATTTAAATGCCCTCAATCGTTATATTGAGGGCATTAGCATATTTATGGGCTCTTATGATAAAAATACAGGTTATTTTCATTACTTTACTAGGTCGGAAATCCACTATGAACATGGTATAATTTACATATATAATGTAAATAGATGGAAGAATGTAATTTTTAGTAAAGGAGAAATTGTATGGAATTACTGAGAACACAGCACCCTCAAATTAATAAAGTATTAGACCTTTTTGAAGAGGAAGACCAGCCGTTTAGGAGAATCCATAGACTCATAGATGCTTTTGAAACAATCATAAAAACTCATACAGCAAAATTAATAGCGAATTATTTCCATATTAATCATATTTCAGATGATATAAAAGGATCTTTATCCTTAGGTTTAAAGATACCTTCTTTAGGGATTTGGCATGAATTTAGTCGAAAGATTCATAACGATATTATGTTTAACTATCTATCTGAACATGAGTTTAGACAAATACTTCATTTAATAAATCGAAAAGAACAAAAAGAAATGTTTACTTGTGCCTATACAAAAGATGGGGATTTTTATACATATAATCGTTCTTCACTTAAATGGCTGTCAAAAAAAATCACTCCATTAATAATAAATTCATCTCTCGATGTATTCAATAAGTACTTCTTTAAAGGATTTAATGCTTACTTTTATCAGTGGGATAATGATGATATCAGTAAAGTTATCAATACAAGAAATAAATATGCACATGGGGCAACTCCTCATGACAATATCTGTAGGAAGGATATAGAAGAGCTGCTGCCTATATTAAATAATTGGCTTGAGGCTGAGTGGCTGCAACGTACCACAATTTGTGTATTTAGAAGAGAAAATGATCAATACGTTGAAGTAACATTAGATAATAATGAAAATTCTTTTTTAACTGAATACATTAGAAATCAGATTGACTATCGGAAAATAGAAGAATATACACCTTATCTTATTAATCAAGAAGGAGATTTGTTAAACCTTTTTCCAATAATGATATACAAGGACCTTCAAGAAACTAATGTATCTTCGTTAATGTTTTTTAATGATTTAAAAATCAAGAACACAGTTTCTTATTTAAATTATCCTCATGCCATTCATATCAGAGATAAAGACATCTATCCAGATTTTTTATCTATCATAAATATTGAGGATTGGAGGCATAAGTCTACCAATGAGTTCAAGGAGAAAATCCTAGAATTAACCGACAATTTTAAAGGAAGGAAAAATGAATTACAACAGATTCAATCCTATATCGAAAATAATCAAAATGGTTTTTACTTCTTACACGGATCACCGGGAATTGGTAAATCCTCTATTATTGCAAATGCATTAAAGAATTATCGTAAAGACATTTATATCATTAAATACTTTATTGAAAGACAAACAATAAGTTCCCAAGCTACATATTTATTAGATTTTTTGAATCAAACATTAGAAAAAATATCGCCTACCCCTATTCCTATGGGAGTAACTCTTGATGAGAAAAGAAACTTGTTACATCAACGATTGTTGTTATTTTCTCAAGAAGAATTACCTAAAAGGTTAATTATCTTTATTGATGGATTAGATGAAGGGACTGAGAATGGTCTATTTTCCTATCTTCCTGCAGAAGTTTATAAAAATATCATTATAATTTACGCCTCACGTTTAACAAAGACTAGTGAACAATTCTATCTTAGTTTACCTATTGAACACAAAACAAAATTAGAAATTAAAGGACTTACTTTGGAAGATATTCGCTCTATGCTTTATGAAATCATGAATAAATATGAAATCCAAGATGATTTTGTCAATAAAATCTATCAGCGATCTAAGGGGAACCCTTTGTATTTAAAGCTTTTCTGTGATTCGTTAATGAAGAAGGATTACTACACTGATGACTTCTCCTTTTTACCGGAAAGTATAGAGGATTTCTATCATCTTATTTTAAAGCGTTTTGGAGAAATGAAGAATGTAAACGAATTATTCGCTGCTTTATATTTATTTGCAGTAGCAGAGGAGAGTTTATCATCTTCACATTTAGAATTAATATTGAAAATAGATAGTTTTACTGCAGATCAGGTTCTTTCGTCTTTACAGGAAGTTCTAACAGAAAATGATGTGTTACCCAATCATTATCAACTTTTTCATGAAAGTTTTAGAGAGTACTTGTATCAAAAAAGTAATCCCATGGTGGTGAAAAGTGAAAGAATCCTTGTTTCTTTTTGTAAGGATTGGCACTTATATCTTCAGTATGACTCACAAATAAGCAGTTATCCCTTAAAACATTATGCAAAGCATTTAGTTCATTTAAATGAGTATGAACAATTATTTGAACTTGCTGAAAATCAGGATTTTATTAGTATGCAAGTCAGAAGAACACGACAATATGAACATACATTTAACCTTTACCAATTTGCATTAAATCAAGCACTTGTTGAAAATGATAACAAACGCTTATTGGAGTATGGAGTGGATGTAGCTAAGCTCCATTTTCAAGTAACATATAGTACCGAAGAGAATTTGCATTTATTTAAAATGAATCATAATATTGAAATTCTTCAAATGTTGTTAGAACATGGAACAGCATTAAATGACAATGAACAGTTTAATTTATACATTGCACTTCTTTCTTATATGGTATATACAGACCTGGATGGTACACTCAAAAAAAATCATATAGATTTGATCGTCCGCCATTTTGATAACCATATGGTGAATAATAGTAAAATATTGAATTGGGCTGAAACTTCTCCGTTTTATTTTATGGTTGACATTCTCTTGCGTCTACATAATCTTGGGGTCGATATTTCACCAATTGTGAAGAGAGCAAATTTTGAAAATGGATTCAATGGAAAACAAAACTTACCATTTGGTCTCTTTAAGCAATCAAAAGGTATCACTTTACTTATGGAATTAGAGGAGGTCAAGTCTTTTCTTGGTTACTTTGATTCTTGTACACATAATACCATCTATCATTTACTAAGTATGAAACACTTGGTAAGTAAAAATCGATCGCAAGTAGAACAATTTATTGCTGAAATTACTAATAAAAAATTAAATCATGATATTAAGACATTACTTCAAGAAATTGATTTCAATTCTGTGCAGGATTTAATAGAAGAAAGAAATAATAATCAATCAGATGTGCATTATGATAGCAATTTTGATTTTAATATATATACGAAAGATTTTGCTCTCGCTGAAAAAGTCAGTTCAACAATGGACCGTTTTGTTACATATCTAGAGCTTAGTTTGAAATTATGGAACCATCATCAACATACCGAAGCCATTAGACTTCTTAAATTAGCGCATGAAACAAGGGATAATGATTTTACAGAGTGGAGTCAAAACCGTATTTTAGAGGAATATAAAACCAATTTCTATGAGGATATCCTTCTTTCCATTATTCGTAAAAGTCGGGTTGATTTTACAAATGATAAGGAAGACCATTATTATGTTGAATTAGCTGCCAATCTTATCATAAATAATAAATTGTTTGAAGATAGAACGGAGGAAATTATTAATTTATTGTCCATACAAGAAAATTATCCCTTAATCCTTAAAATCTATGAAAAGAACATAACTAATAAATCTATTTTTGAAGATGAAATGCATGATTTGATTCCCAATGCAACGATTGCATTGCAACTATATAACTCGGGAAAATATGAAGAGGCATTTAATTATCTAATTGAAAATGATGAAGTTACTCTTCCTCTTTTTTGCCAGGTCGCAGCCGCGCTAAGAGACACAAATCAAATTGAGATGTCTGGTAAATTAATTAATAGAGTGATTGCTTCAGTCATACAAGAAGATTTCGGTAGTTTTGAAAGCCAATTCTTGAAAGCATTTTTTATAACAAAATATATTGAAGAGCTTAATAAATATGGATTCTTCGATGCAGTTTATAAATTAATTGAATTAGGATTGAAACACTCTAACGTTGAAATGACCATGATGCAAGCAGAAGAACAATCGGATGGGATATTAATGGGAGAAGCAGTTAATGTATCAACTGTGATGGCACATCAAGGTAATTTTGATCAGGCCATTGATTGGATTGAAACTAAGTTGGTTTCATTAAGACATTCATTTGTCAATGGAAGCAGATTTAAAAATAGAGCTTATGGTTACGTGGCGATTGAAATGGTAAAGCAAGGTAAATTATCAGATTCGATGATCCTATGTGAGAAAATCAATGATAATATTTATCGCACCATCGCTTATCATGGAATGGCTGAGGAGTTAACGAAAAATGGGGAAATTGAGGAAGCTCTTAATTTGTGTCAACAACTAGAATTGTCAGAGGATCAATTGGAAGGTTATAAAAAAGTTGCTTTTGCCCTAAAGGCACAAGGTAACCATGAAAAAGGATTAGAAATATTATATTCCCTTGTTCCTATTGCAGAAGAGACGATTATGAAAACCATGATTGAGGAATACAACAACTTAAAAATAAAAAATCAAACACAAGTTTCTAAAAATAAACAGGGCAATTCTAATGAAATAGTTACATCAGAATCAATTTCTTTTATTTCCGAGAATTCATTACGAATGATTCCAGAGAATATACATGATAAGAAGCAGTTAGCAAAAATATTATATGCCTATTCCATTTATATATATTATTTTTCGACGAAGGATGAGGAGAAGAAGAGTTATATCATAAATAAAATTAGCGATGTCTTAAATTTGGAAAAGATGCAAATAGCAAAAGTAGAATATGGCTACCATAACATTGGAGATTGGTTGCAATTAATTACTGATGATGATGATTGTATGGATATTGAAAACTGGAAGCAACGTGTCGAAAAGGGAAAAATGACAGTAGAAAAGTTTAACGCCTATATTAAAAATATGCTTAAATATTATTGAAGCATCTGACATTAACTCCTATATTAGTTTAATTTTTATCAAATAAGAATAAAATAGATCCTAGCCAATGCTTGGGACATCGGTTAAGATCTATTTTTTTTTTTCGATAATTATTCGAGTTTATACAGACGTTTATCCAGTGAATCAATAAATTCTGAGAGTGGATTGACACCTGTGATGGTTAGTGATAATTTTGCGCGTGTCATGGCCACATAGAATTTTTTTCGCTCGGTTGATAAGACTTCTTTTTCTTCTTCGCCAGGGAATACCTTCAATTTTGGCATTGCGTTTTTTCGAAGGTTCGTTACAAAGACATGGTCGAATTCAAGACCTTTAGCAGAGAAGTAGGTGGTTAATTTCACACCAGGTGACATTAAGTCAGCACCCAATTCATTGACAATCACATTCGGGATACCTTGTTCATTCAGCGCTTCCACAAAAGCATCGATTTTATCATTTTTCACACAAATGATTCCTATAGTAGCATTTTTATCATTTGCTCGAATACTTTTGACTTTTTTAATAACCTTCTCAATTTCTTCCCCATAGGTCTTAGAAAGGATGACCGTTGGTTTTGGACCAGATCTATTTGGTAAAGTTGGTTCGATATATTCATCATCTTTTACCAGGATTTCGTCCTGCTGTTGGAATCTGTTCGCAAGTTGAACGATTTCTTTGGTAGAACGGAAGGTTTGACCTAATACCTTTGTCCGTGTACCACGAATATCGATTCCTAAATTCTTCCACGAAAAGCGGTTTTTATAAATTTGCTGTGCTTTGTCTGCTCCTATGGTTAAGCTTTTTTGAGCAAATTCTGCTAACACGATTAGTTGCATGGCCGATAAATCCTGCGCTTCATCAATTAAAACATGATCTGGTAACAATTCTTTCGGGATTTCCTTTGCTTTTTCATATAAGATGATGGCTACGTCTGGAAAATCGATTTGTCTGTTGGAATATAAAAGTGCATTGAATTTACTAAACACTTCAAATATCCACTTTTTATTCTTTTTTGTCACGCGTATATCAGAACCTCGACCTGAGCGGGAAGTTTCATAATATTTTTCTACTGTATTGATATTTAATCCTTTCATCCAGTCAATTTCTTGAGATAAGAAAGAGATTTCATTTCTATCAGTTTCAAATTTTGGAAGACTGAACGATTTACTGTTTTGCTTTCTGACAATATTTCGTGCAAATCTCACTGTCCCAAATTTATCTTCAGTTGGTAGTACATACGTTCGTGGATAATTAATCGAACGAAGGATATTCATCCCCCAGGAATGAAAGGTATCCACTTCTAAATCGTTGATACCAGACTTAGTGGCAAGCTGTTGTAGATAAGAAGTCATGGAACGATTGTATGCGAGTAACAATATGTTTTTTTCCATTTTCTTTTGCTGTAAATAACGAGCACGTTCAATCAGTATCGTTGTTTTTCCGCTTCCGGGAATCCCATTTACTAATAGGGAACCTTTTGGTTGAAATTCGATACATTTTTTTTGTATATCTGTGATGGATATCTTATTATTTTTTGTTTTCAAAAATTCCACTCCCCCTTAATCATCCCACATATCGTCAAAATTTATTTCTTCCTGTTCGTCCTTTTCCATCGATTCTCGAATACTTCTGTATTCATCCGAGAGGTGAGCGTTGGCAGTCACAGTGACTTCTTTTTTTTCCGTTAGATATTCTATTTGCTTCGCTTTTGTCTGCTTACATTCATTCCAAAACGAATAATTGCGGACTCCTGGCTGCCCAAGTACATAAACACGTTTCATTGCCCTGGTGATGGCTACATGCAGCAGTCTCCGTTCTTCTTCAAGATCAGGATACTTTCCATGCGGAAAAGAACGATCACCTAAGAATAAAACAAATACATAAGGGAATTCTAAGCCTTTCGCACTATGAACGGTATTGATAAAAACATGATTACTATCATCATTTTCCGTTTCTGGGTAGTCTAATTTCTCACTTAGTTGAATGGTCGCTTTATATCCATTTTCACATTGTTCATTTCGAAGTTCAATGAGGATATCAATGATTTTTGTACGCTGAGATTTTATCTCGACTAAGGAAACATCCTGACTAACGAGCGTAATGATTTCTTCAATCGACATGTCCATATAATAAGAACATATATCTAACGCTTTTTCATATAATTCCACCGTAGATTCAGAGATTTTAATGGTATGTTGATATGGAATCCCTTCATTTTCTAATAAACTAGCAATATAGGTTCCATGAGGGGAATGTTCACTATTTTTCCTCACTAGCACCGCAATATCTTTTGGATGAATAC
Source organism: Neobacillus niacini (assembly GCF_023715415.1). GTDB lineage: Bacteria > Bacillota > Bacilli > Bacillales > Cytobacillaceae > Neobacillus > Neobacillus niacini_C. Next base: position 542,560 of record NZ_JAMBOB010000003.1, on the reverse strand, counting down.
CATCAGCAATGAGCTGTTTAATTTCATTCAACACATAATTCGCTGCTAATTCGTAGCGTGCCGTATGAACAAGAACAACATTATCATTTTCGAAATTCTTCCCATTTGCCATTAAATTAGATTGATATAATCTAGATTGATTGACAATATGATTTGCTAGGTCTAGTATTGGCTGCTCTGAACGATAGTTATTTTCCAAATCAATGGTCTCTAAAACGGGTAAACCTATGTTATCCATCTTTTCTTTAAATAATAGAACATTATTAATTGTAGATCCATTAAAACTATAAATCGTTTGTCTGCTGTCTCCAACCACATTTAAGAATAACTTTTTTGATTTTGCTAATAATAATATTAATTCCTCTTGAGCTACAGAACTATCCTGATACTCGTCGACGATTAAATAATCAATGGAGTCTATCAAATATTGATAAACTGGTGATTTTGTATTAGAAAGTATCTCAATTGCTTCCGTTATTAAACTAGGAAAATCAATTTTATTTACTCTTTTAATGTGTTTTTCGAAATTAGCCCAATACTTTTTGATTAGGGTAACAGGTAAATAAACATCCTCTCCGGTTATACCCTTAATGAGAAAATGCCCGCTATTGTGGCATTCTTTGGAAGAATAATAAATTTTATTGTCAGGTGTTTTACCTTGTTTCAAAAAGGAAATCGCCTGGTAGAATTTAGCACAATCTTCGTAATTTATCTGTTTCTTATTCGCCTCATAAAAAATATCCATTGCATTAGATACAATAGATGGTACATGTTTACGCCAATGTTGGCCTTCTTTAATCGCTAAGAGTAAAATCTTAAAGGCAAAACTGTGAAAGGTACTGATTTCAATCTCGCTGCCTTCGCCTTCTTTTTTTATCATTTCCTTAATTTTTTCATTTAATGAATTTTTTGCAGTATTTGAAAAGGAAATTCCTTTGATTTTATTTGGGCTGATTCCCATTTCCAACTGAAGATAAAGAACTCTTGCAGAAATGGTAGTCGTTTTACCTGTTCCCGCTCCGGCATGAATTAGAAAGTTCCCGGGTTGTGCTTCAATCGCTGTTAGTTGGGCAGTGTTCATTTTTTCAGTAAAGGTATAAATAATTAATGACCCCCGAACTTGTTTTGTAAATAACTGTATAAATATTATAGTATAATTGTATATATATTTTCTAAGTATTTCTATACCCATTTAACTGGAAATAGAGGAGTGTTTTTGTGGAAAAGGAAATGGAACTAGTTAGAAATGAGTTATTAGAGCGGTTAAGGCTGGAATTTACAGGTCCGAATGAAGAAGAAGAAGAACTGGAAGAATTGCCTTCATTAAGGTATATGAACGGCATTCTTTGGCCGCCAGAATCAAAGGTTTCAGTCTCAGAAGATGATAATGTTGAGATACATGAAAAAAAGGAATCACAAGAAGAATATGCAGGGGAACAAGATATCCCATTAAGTAAATCGCTGAATCCATCTTCCATCGGATTATCCTTTACAGTTGATTTACATTGCAAAATGTTAAACGTTATCGTTTCTTATGGAAGATACGAAAAACTAGGTCATAATCAATGGAAGCGAGTACCTAAAAAGGAAACAATAAATTTGGACGTTGCCGAAACGGAAACACGAAAAAGCCAAATGCTCAAGGTAGATAAAGATGTCTATTTAGAATGGATCATAAGAAGGTTTCAAAATAAATTTACCATCAGTCTATTTTTAGTAAACAAAAGATTTTGGGATAAAGCGATGAAGGTAGAGCAAGACATTGATATCCTTTTCCAACCGCAAATTGAAGTGGAATCAGGAGATAAGAATCATTCACATCCTTTTATCACCAGACAGTTAGAAGGGAACCAAGATAATCATGCCCATGAGGAGACACTGAGTGATGCGCTTCTTTATCATGATAAATATGTCTTTGCCATGGGGCATGGAACTTCTGTTGAGTGGCTGCGTGTTGATGAACAAGCAAAAAAAGCAGGGAAATTAGTAACCAATACACTTCCGTTCTATGAAGTGCCCCGCGTCATTCCCAAGGAATGGGAGGGTGAAGGCTCTTTACGCATGATGGATTTAGCCAATTCAGCAAACGGGGAAGAAGTATATCAATTATTATTTCCATTATTAAAAGAATATGACGAGTGGATACATAAATTGACTTCCAAATTGCAAGATCTGGATGAGGATTTAAAAGGAATTGCGGAGCAGCATATAAGCAATTGTCAAACCTCTTATACACGGATGGAGAAGGGGCTAGAGACCATCCGAACCAACACCAATGCTTTTAAAGCGTTTTCATTCGCAAATCGTGCGATGGCCTTGCAACGAGCACATGGAGTTATTGCACGTGAAAATAAGAAAAAGCAGAACTGGGACTATCAGCCTTCGGACAAGGATTATTATAAGGCATATTGGAGACCCTTCCAAATTGCATTTATTCTTCAAAGTTTAACAGGAATTGTTCATCCTGAAGATGGTGACAGACAGATTTGTGATCTTCTTTGGTTTCCAACGGGCGGTGGTAAGACGGAAGCCTACTTAGGATTAACGGCCTTTACACTAGGATATCGCCGTCTTCGCGGGGAGACTGGTGGATTGGATGGTTCTAAAGGGGTAACGGTCATTATGAGATATACATTACGTCTGTTAACCGTCCAGCAATTTCAGAGAGCTACTTCATTAATTTGTGCTTGTGAGGTGCTACGAAAAGAGAATGTTGCTGAATTCGGTCAAGAACCATTCAGCATTGGTTTGTGGGTGGGTGGAGGAAGTACACCAAATAAAAGTAAAGATACCAAACAAGCCATGCAGATTATGCTTGATGCGATGAGAAACAAGAATCTCGAGAATGTTTATTTCCCAAATGGGTCTCCCTTCCAGCTGATTGTTTGCCCATGGTGTGGGTCACCAATGTTGGATTCTCAAAAGAATTTAAGACTGTCCTATGTTACCCATCCAAAGACAAACCAATTAACGATTTGTTGTTCAAATAGTCACTGCACGTTCTCAAAGGTAAATAATGCGAATGGGCTGCCTGTTTACGTAGTTGATGATACTCTTTACGATCATTATCCTAGCTTAGTCATCGGTACGGTTGATAAATTTGCACGGATTCCTTGGGTGGAAGAAACCAGAAATCTATTTGGCAAAAATAAAGGAATTCTTCCTCCAGAGCTCATTATTCAAGATGAACTCCATTTAATTTCTGGGCCGCTCGGGACGATTGTCGGTTTGTATGAGTCCACCATCGACGAGCTTTGTTCCTATCACGTTAATGGAAAGAAGGTCAAGCCAAAAATAATCGCTTCTACTGCCACGATTCGAAGAGCGAAAGAGCAGGTATTGGCATTATTTAATCGTGATATCGCCATATTTCCAAGCCCTGGTCTTAATGCATCGGATTCCTATTTCGCTGTGGAACAGCCAATTAAAGAAAAACCAGGACGTATCTATTTAGGAGTATATGCTCCTGGAAAAAGTATGAAAACAGCTTTACTTCGGATTTATGCAGCACTCCTTGCTTCAACTGGTCCAATGAAACACGATGATGAAAATATTGACCCCTATCGAACGATTGTCGGTTATTTTAACAGCTTGCGGGAATTAGGCGGGGCCGTTCGATTAGTCGAGGATGACGTCAGAGCAAGAATGAATATTTTAGAAAAAAGAACGAAGGGTCAGATTTATCCCTATCAATCACGTAAATACAGTTATGATGTCCCTGAACTTACAAGCCGGATATCCTCGAATAAAATACCAGAGATATTAGAAAACCTTGAGAAACAAGTAAATGAGGAAACAGGTGAAGGAATTCACACCGTTCTAGCGAGTAATATGATTTCTGTAGGGATGGACGTCCCACGTCTAGGATTGATGGTGGTCAATGCGCAGCCCAAAACAACGGCAGAATATATCCAAGCAACAAGCCGTGTCGGCCGGGAACATCCTGGATTGGTGCTCACTCTCTATAACTGGGTAAGACCAAGAGATGTATCCCATTACGAAAACTTTATCGGATATCACTCTTCTTTATATCGGTATGTGGAAGCGATAAGTGTTACACCATTTGCATCGAGAGCCAGAGATAAAGCCTTGGCTGGCATGTTTGTTGCGTTATGCCGGTTGCATATCGAAGGCTTTGTTGAGAATGATAGTGCACAGAATATAAAAAACTTCGCCCCTCAAATTTCGGAACTAAAAGATATCATTATCGAACGTGTTAAGGATATCAATGGTTCTGAGAGAGCGATTGAAGTGGAAGAAGATCTTAGTAAGATTATCAGGATATGGGAAGAAAAGGCCGATCAAGGCAGGTTAACCTATACCAAAACAAAGGGTGAGTCTCCACACTTACTTACTTCATTGGAAAGTGGTGTCACTAATCAAATAGGCGCATTACCGATTCCAAATTCAATGAGGGATGTTGAACCCCAAATTGGAATTTATTTAATGGAAGACTAAAGGAGTCATTTGCAGATGAAAAATAAAATTGGAGAAATACGTCCAAGTCAATTTGTTTCTACCTATGGACCTGGTGCAATCATTGATTTACCCGATTACTCAATCATTTTGTCAGGAATCGACTTTTGGAGCTTTGCTGATACGAAAAAAATCGATGAGCCGCGTTTAAGAAAGCGGCTGCGAATCAATTCGATTAGATCGCTGCCAACCAAAACGAAAAGTGAAGTGCCAACGATTCCATCGCTTCGATATCCAACTTATTATGTATGTCCAAATTGTCGAAGGCTGGCTCCGTTCTATAAATTCACTCAAAAAACGGACGGGTCTATATTTTGTAATAACAATAGAGACAATGCCAACTGTGATAATGTCAAAGCATTTCCAGTAAGATATCTCTCAGCCTGTACGAGCGGACACCTTAGTGATTTCCCATGGAATTCCTTTGTGCATAATAAAAACAAATCATGTAATGAAAAGAATCGGTTATATTTAAAAGATTCGGCAGCAGAAGGTAAACTTGAGGATGTTCAAATTGTTGAGTGTAAAGCGTGTAATACACGAAGACCACTTTCGGAGGCATTTGATAAGAATCAAAAAGCCATGCCTCCTTGTCCAGGGAAGAGACCGTGGTTAGGGAAAAATAATGAAGAGCAATGCGGTAAGGAGCAAAGAATTATTTTGCGTGGTGCCTCAAATATCTATTTTCCCGTTATTGAAGGTGTTTTATCAATCCCGAAAGAAGCGCAATCACCTGTTGCAGAAGTACTTGAAGGCTTATCAGATAACCTTTCACATATTGACACCTATGATAAGTTGAAATTACTGTATGATAACAGAGTTTTTCAAGGATTAAATCAATTTCCTCTTGATGAAATCTGGAGAACGATGTCAAAAACAAAGGAAGAAGATGAGACCAATCATGATGACTTACTTCTTCCGGAATGGAAGGTATTAAGTTCCGATAGAAATATTAAAGATGAAAATTTATTTGAGATGGAGCCTCAACAAGTAACAGGGCAATATGAAGAAAAGATATCACATCTTGTAATGGTCCGCCGCTTGCGAGAAGTGAGGGTCATTCGCAATTTTACAAGGATCAATCCCGCACCAGATGTAACCTCACAAGCCTTCACAGAAGGAAACGAGGCAGATGTTGGCTTTGCTTCATTAAGCGCAGCCGATGTAGATTGGCTGCCAGGGGTAGAAACTTTTGGAGAAGGAATCTTCTTTGCTGTGAATGAGAATTATTTACGTGAATGGGAACAAAGAGACGATGTAAAGAAATACGAAAAAAAATTCAAAGAAGTATTTGATCTTTACTATGAAAATCGCCATATTGAGCCTGATTATCGTCCGCCTTTTCCGGGTGCAAGATACGTCATGTTACATTCTTTATCTCATATTTTGATTAGGCATTTGTGTATGCATTCAGGCTATTCTGCTTCTTCGTTGCGAGAAAGGATTTATTCTCGGAAGACACCCGACAAGAAAGATAGTATGTCCGGTGTATTAATCTATACGGCCTCACCAGATTCAGAGGGAAGTTTGGGTGGTTTAGTTGAATTAGGATCTAGTGAACAGTTCTCGGATATAGTGTGGGCAGCTTTAGAGGAAGCCAAACTATGTTCTGCGGATCCTCTTTGTTCCGATTACGAGCCAGATCTTCATCGTGATTTAAATGGTGCATGTTGTCACTCTTGTTTACTAATCGCTGAGACATCCTGTGAAAGCACCAATCGCTATTTGGATAGAAGCCTGCTCGTTGAAACTGTATCGAATCAACAATTAAACTTCTTCAATTAAGGGAAATTGATATGTATAAGAGAATAATCGAACTTTCACAAAAATTAAATGATGAATCCTTTCAACGTTTGTATGAAATGATTTCAACGAACCAACTAACAACCGAAAGTGGAAGCAGAAGTCTAAGTCAGCCTGCTTCCCAATTAAAGGTTGATGCACGTTTTCTAGTTGAATTTTTTAGAAGCTGGCGCTCTAGTACGATTGATAAAGAGGGTATCCTTTTAGCTTTACAGAGTGCCTATCATACGAAAACAAAGTATGAACAAAATCAAAACAAAGTGGAATTAGCCTGGAATGGCCCCTTTTCTCGGCAAAGCGTGGTAACCAAGTCTATTTACACCACCATGCTTGAAATGATTGATAGCATGAAGAGTGAAGTCTTTTTAGTGGGGTACTCTTTTAGTGCTAAATCGGAGCCAATCATCGAAATCGTTGACCGGCTTCGTTCCGCTGCTAATAGAGGCTGCCGAGTTTGGATTGCCTTACATAACGACCAATATAATAATTTAGGGAGATTTCAAAGATTGTGGGGAGATGGACCTCCCTATGAATTGTATTATTGGAATGTACAAGAAGAAAATGTAAGCTTGCATGCGAAGCTGCTTCTAGTAGATGAACAAGATTTTTTAATTACCTCCGCCAATTTAACGGAACATGGTATGAAGAAAAACATTGAAATTGGACTAAGGTATACAGGCGGAAACGTTCCAGGGAAAATTAAAAAGCATTTTCTTAATCTTGTCCAAGAACGGGTTTTGATTCCATACGAACCTGGTAATTAGCGTTTCAAGACAGTACTTGATGAACGGTTACTTTTCATGTATATCCCGTTAATGAACAGCAAAAATTGGACGAACAAATTCTAGAGTTAGCTGAAATAATGGTAAAAAGAGGAGACGATAATCAAGCAATCATTGATTTCCTTGAGATAACAAACGAAGAGTTAAGGAATATCAAACGTCAAAGCAAATAGATAAGTTTTCATCAAAAAGTGTCCCCCCGTTACCAACTTTAATGTGTCCTTGAAAGCAAAGCCATGAACTGCCTAACATCAGAAGGTTCATGGTATTTTTATTTATAATAGGTAGGGCTTTCATAGAGGAAACTTACAATTAATGTCGAAGATTAATTGTATGATTGTAAAAATTTTGGGGTGATTATAGGCATTAGGTCATGTTTGTTTATTGGATATAAATTCCTATATAAGCATAAAGAATACATAGAATTTGTTTTTATTATATTTTTCAAGGAGATTAATTAGATGAATATATTTTTTACAGAATATTTTCCATACTTCATAATTGGGGTTATGGTTATTATTCTATGTGGATTAGGTTATACATTGTTGTTAAGACCATACTTTTACCTGAAAAAAGAAAAAACCATTCTTACAGAAAAATTGGAAGAAATACGACAAATTGATGATATCCCTGCTAGGTTTTTCGAATTTGAAAAATGGCTCCAGGAAAATGGAAAAAGTGATTATTTCCAATATTGCTTTAAACCAGCTTGGAATGGCTATTATAAAAAGTTTATGCAAATTCAACAATCGGGCGTTGTATTTACTCCGGATGTATATGATTTTTTTCTAGAAGAATTATTTGTTAATAAGTTTGGCAGAAGGAAATTTGTTGAAGTAATCCCTGGAATCTTCCTCGCTTTAGGGATTATTGGTACATTTGTTGGTATTGCTGCAGGTGTATCAGGTTTAAATCCTAATGGAGATTCAGCGGAAATGAGAGTAGGAATCGGAATATTATTAGGTGGAATGAAAGTTAAATTCTATTCCTCGATTATTGGAATATTATTTTCTGCTATATGGCAATTATTTGATAAAAGATTCTATCACCCTATTTTAACAGATAGCTTTCTTAAAATTCGTCAGAGCTTAGATGAGACATTCCCAACACAGGAAGAAAGTATTGTGCTTTACCAAATGTTTAAGAATCAAGAAAAACAGATCACTGACTTTCAAGTTTTCTTAACTGATGTCATGATTCCAAATATGGTCTCTGGCTTTTCTGAATCTATTAGTCATGTACTCACACCTCATTTAGAGCAAACACAATCATTAATGAGTGATATGATTGAGAATACAAATACCAATCAATTGGAAGGTATGAATACCATGGTAGATCATTTTGTATCTTCTTTGGGTGAGATTACTGGAGATCATATGAAAGGTCTTGGGGAGGCCCTTCAGACTACGATTGAATGGCAGAAGAAAGTCCATTCTGAAATGAGTGACTTAGTCGAATCCATGCAAGAGTCAGCAAAAGGGCAATCTCTGATGGTAGAGAAAACTACTTCTTTAACAGAACAAATCCATGGCTTTACTGATAAACTGACTGATTATCAATCTATCTTCCAATCAACAATAGCTGAATTAAATGAAACTACTGCTAAAAACAGTGACTTGCAAAATTCTACTTCAGAATTATTAGGTAAAATGACTGAGGAGAGACATGCGTTTGATCAGTATTTTACAGAGCATCTCGAAACATTAAAGTCAAATGTAGAATTAGTAGTTGCTCAAACGGAAGTTCATACAAATCTACATGAAAAATTAGAAACTAATCTTGAAAACATGCATAGTTTAACGGAAACGCAGCAATCATTATCAGATACCTTAACGAAGCAAGCTGCGGTACAGAAACAATCCCATCAGGATTTCAATAGTTTACTAGAAAAAATGAATGATCATGGGGAAATTTACACACGCCTCCAACATGGATTGAATGAAACTACAGAAAAGAACAATGATTTACAAGGTACCATTGCTCAACTTTTATTCAATATGGTAGAGGAAAGAGAAATTTTCCATCAGCACTTTGACCATCATCTTAGTAACCTTGAGTCCAATGTAGGTGCTATTGTGTCACAAACAGAACAACAAGTTCATATGCAATCGAAGCTTGAGTTAAATCTGCAACAAATTCATCAGCTCGCTGAAACACAACAAGAACTAGCTGCAACGTTATCTCAACACGCCGAACTGTCTCATGATTCTAATGTTGCATTAACAAATCTACTAAAAGAGGTTGGTACGCACGGATCATTGTTCGGTGAGCTTCAGGAAGAAATACGAGAAGCCCTTGATAAAACGATTGAGGAAAGACATCATATTGATCAAATGGTCGACGATTTATATGCAGGTTTAACAGACCAATTACAGTATATGGATGCACGAATAAATACGCTAAAGGATATTTGGCAAACTAATAAGGAAGCTATTACGAGTGCCAATAAACACTTAAGTCAATCCATGAATCAATTTACCGATGACATGCATCGGGGATTAGAGCACACATTTAAACAATTTGATGAGGAATTGTCTAAATCTGTCCAACATCTATCAAAGGGTGTAAATGCTATTCAGGACGGTATCGTAGATTTGCCTGATGCAATTGATACCTTGAAGTACTCCGTTGCAGAATTAAACAAGCAAGCTCGGAAAATGGTTAAATCGGGGGAATGATGATTTATGGCTAGAGGATATAGGACAGCTAATAGACACCACTCCACTCATGAAGAAGAAAAAGAAAACTTTTGGGTATCGTACACGGATTTAATGTCTGGTCTACTGATAATTTTTGCTTTGGTCCTAATGATTGCGATGTTTAATATGCAATCGACATTTGAAGAATCAAGTGCTGTAATAGCTGAAAAAGAAGAACAATTGAAAAAACAAGATGAAATGATTAAGGATTTGGTAGGAGTAAAAGCGGAAATTATTAATCAATTAGTGAAAACATTTCAAGATTCAAATTTAAATATTGAAGTGGATAAGCAAACTGGCGCAATTCGGTTCTCTGGAGGAGTATTTTTCGAGACCAATAGTAGTGAAGTTTCTGCTACTGGCCAACAATATTTAGAAAATTTTATTCCAAAGTATATTGGTATTCTTTTATCCGAACAATTTAGAGATGAAATCGCTCAAATCGTTGTTGAAGGTCACACTGATACCGAGGGCGGATATTTGTATAATCTTCAATTATCACAAGATAGAGCACTTTCTGTTGTTCAAAAAATCTCTTCACCAGAGTTTCCAGATTTCACTCATCGAGATCAATTAGCTAGTGTTATTACCGCAAATGGAAGATCTTTTAGTGTGCCTATTCTCAATAGTGAAGGGCAAATTGATTTGGAAAAATCAAGAAGGGTTGAATTTAAGTTTAGGTTAAAAGATGATGAGGTTCTTGAGAAAATCCAAGAAATGGTGAATGAGAATGCAAAACAGTAAACTATTTTATCACTTTGCATTTAAGCCCATAAAATTAACCGAAGAACGCAAAAAGCTAGAGAAACAATTTAAAGATATTGATAAAGATATAGCTTTAACACGCAGTGCTACCCAATTACCAAAGCTTTTAGAGAGAATAAGAGTGACCGCATTTGATAAATTAATTGAACTTGCGGCTACAATGACAAAAATGGATATTCGACTATTAATTTACGAATATCCATACCCGAAAGAAAAAGCAGAAACTAGAAGGAAAATTAATAAAATTCTATCTACAAGGTATACATCACTTGTCGGTAGAACTGCATGGGAATTGTTTCAACACGATATCTCTGATGTATTCTTACAAGAGCTTATTCGTGATTCCTTTAAACGAGAAAGTGATTCTTTTATTGGTATTAAGGAAGAATTTATACCCTTTTTTGATAAAGCGATGAAAAATAGTAGCGGAATTATCGATGGTTTTATCCCATTTTTAGTGAAAAGAAAAACAAAGTCAGAGTTACTTTTTAAGGAATGTAAGATAAAAAAGGATTCTATTTTGGAACACTCAATGCTTAAGAAAATGTTTCTAGGTGGATTACAAGAAGATTTCATTATAAACCGAGATGGGGAAGAGTTTGTATCTAAAAGTTTAGAAAAGTTCTCCAAGGATGAATATAAGCTGATTTTGAAGGTATACCTAGAAGCAAGGGGTTTTGAGGAATTTCATCCTAGTATATTACATGATGCAACCAAATTTCGACTTGGTGATCCACGTGAACAGGAAGAAGAATGGGACTTCTTATCAGAAAAGGCATTAATACAAGTAAAAAGATGGGTTATTCAAAAGAATTTAATAGAGATATTTGCAAGTGATTCTGATAATAATCGTTTTAATTATTGGAAGAGATTTATTAAGTATATGGACGATGTAGAGCTGATTAAAAATCCAAAGGTGGCATTTATTTATTTTAAAGATTTTGTTGTGGTTGAATTTGGAAACATTGGTGCTGCTTATTTTTATCATAAAAATGGATTTGAGAGATTTATTGCCCCTGTCAAAAATAGCCGCCAATTTAGAATTTCCCGAAGCAACAGTGCAAAAGAAGATATGTTAAAAGAAAGAGTTCCAGAAAAAAACGGAACCCCTTTGTTTATTAACAAACTTGATCATCGCGGGCAAATATGGAAACGAAGATTTGACGAACAAATGCAAAAATATTTAAACAGTGTAAAAGAATGAGGGATGGTACGTGCCAAGACTGTTTAACTTTCTCAGAAAAGAAAAAAGTAAGGATGTATCCCAGCAAATTTATGTTGATGTGAAAAGGACAAAAGAGGGTATCACCTATTCACTTTACCGAGGGCAGAAGGAAAATCATGTTTCATTTCCACTAAAGCTTTCAATATACGAATTGCGTCAACAAGAGAATATTAGTCTATTAGAGATTCTAGAAGAACTTTGGCTGGATGAAGTACTAAAAGATACAGATAAAAACTATCTTCTCCCATACTCTTTGTTTGCTGAATTACCATCAGAAGTAAAGGGAATTCTAGGTATCCCTGAACCCACAGTGCTTCAATTAAAACTAGGTCATGAAGGAGCGGTGGGACTTGCCACCTTTAGAATATTCTTAGAGAAAAGTTATGGTCAATGGCAACATTTAGAAAAAACTTCTCGTCAAATTGGACCATGGATAACCTTACCTGATGGAACGGAACTATTAATGGATGAGGGTCAGTATCACTATCAAGAATTGGTAGAGCAAGTCCCAAACCCAAGAGATAAAGATAGGATTTTTTCTTACGTTGCGGAAGTCCGAAATAAAGCGATTAAAATGAACATCCCTTTAGATGATTATTTGAATAAGCAAGAATACTTATTTGTTGATGATTTTGAAATAGACTTTTCATATGATACTAAAGAAATAAAGCTAGAACCTCGGTATTCTTCAAATGAGGATATACCTGATAGCCTGCTCCACGAAATGAGTAGGGGGGGAAGCATATTTGCGACTGGGCCAAATAATAAAAAAATATTTGTAAACCCTGATGTGCAGAAAAAATCAAAACAAATTTCAGAACTTGATACCGTTAAAGGCTCCAACATTCCTAGATTCGTTGAGAATCCAGAAACGTTCTTACCGGATATTGAGGGACTTGATATTTCTATTTTTAGTGAAAGAGTAAAATCACTTGGGATTCAAGTATATCGAGCACAGCCTTTCGTTCATGCAAATGAAAGAGAGCGAGGCTGGTTTGATATTGATACCGGATTCACTGTTCTTGACGCTGAAGGAGAAATACATGCTTCATTTGAGTCAGAAGAAATACTAGACCTTGTTCATAAGGCAAAAGAGCTTGGTGATGATTTTATTGAGTGGAATAACCAATGGATAAAGGTTCCACAAAATGCAGAAGTATTTATTGAAACAAGTAATACACTTCGAGATGAATTTCGTAAAGAAGTCGATATAACAAAACTTCCATATGTTCTGGAGATTTTTGAGAATATCAGTCTACTAGAATTTAACCAGCCCATATTAGAAGCACAAAAACAAATGAAAGATTTGGGGATATTAGATCCAGTCCCTCCAAAGTCTTTTATTGCTAATCTGAAACCATTTCAAGAAGATGGGTTTATTTGGTTGAAGTCTTTACATTATAGAAGAATCGGCGGTTTATTGGCTGATGATATGGGACTTGGAAAAACAATCCAAGTTGTTTCGTTTTTGTCATATTTGCAACAAACGAAACAGTTAACACCGGTTTTAATTGTTGTTCCTAAAACTCTAATAGAGAATTGGGAAAAGGAATTAATGAAATTTGCTCCATCTTTACTTGGATCAATTCGTATTCATAGCGGGCTACAACGTACAAAAAATAGTAGCGTGTTACAACAAACAGGAATCACTATAACCACCTATCAAACTTTAGTAAAAGATCAACTGGTATTTGGACAAGTGGACTGGCAAGCAGTCATTTGCGATGAGGCACAGGCGATAAAAAATCCATCAACCGCCGCATCTAAAGTAATAAAGGCTATGAAAGCAAGATTCCGTTTAGCGATGACAGGAACCCCCGTGGAAAATAGTTTAAGTGAATTATGGTCAATTATGGATTTTGTTCAACCAGGTTTACTCGGTAGTTTAAGTCAGTTTAAAAAAGAATTTGTGACTCAAATGGAGAATAGTGATTCTACTGAAGTAGAAGACCTACTAACCTCCCGAATTGCTAGAGTCTATAAGCGTCGGACTAAGACTGGAGAACTTGGAAATCAGTTACCGTCTAAAAGTATTGTGGTGAGAGAAGTTCCGATGGGGTCTGTTCAACTTGCACTCTACAAAGAGGTTTTAACGCTCGTTAAAGAAAAAATGTTAAGTGGTTTAGAAGCAATTCAAAAATTAAAATCACTATCTTCACATCCAGCGCTAATAAATGAAAAATATAACGATCTAAGTGTTAGGGATATTCCTAAATTAACCGAGACGCTTAACATTATAGAAGAAGTGTCTGTTAAAGGAGAAAAAGTATTAATTTTCACGGAATATATTCAAATGCAACAGCTATTACGAAAATGGATACGCGAAACCTTTGAGATTAACCCGATGATTATAAACGGTATGACAAATCGAAGACAGCAGTTGGTAGATATTTTTAACGAAAAGATTGGCTTCGATGTAATGATTCTATCTCCTAAGGCTGCGGGAACGGGCTTAACGATTACTTCAGCAAATCATGTCATTCATTATACAAGATGGTGGAATCCAGCAGTTGAAAACCAGGCGACAGATCGGGTATACCGTATAGGTCAAGAAAAACCTGTAACCGTGTATTATCCAATTGTGACGGATCAACAGGGGCTATTAAGAGAAGGAACCGTAGAACAAATTGTTCATCGAATTTTGGGTGAAAAGCTGGAATTGGCAACAAGCGTTATTGTTCCTAGTAAAAAAATTAACATTGAAGATGAAGTTTTAAGGGGATTGCAAGTTCATTAATAGTAAATTTCGCCCAAAATGTTATGCCAATTAGAACCAGGGACCATTCTCTTATTTACCTAATAATAGAATAGAAACTAAGAAACCTAAGATAAAATAACCTTCGGAACCGTCCACTTGGCCCTAGAGTCGTCGGATAGAACGAAACTTCTTCTCAAAAAATCCTCGAGCCCTTAATGGAGCCGAGGATTTTTTTGATTTATTTCTTTTTGAGTACACCTTTTTTCACAAGATTAATAAGCGTACCTTTATTCTTATAACGATTATAGGCAATTAATCTATTTAAATCTTTAATGGTTAGCTTGGATGGATCGATTGCCAGTTCAAATTCCTCTTTTACTTTTTCAATCAATGAAAGTGCATACTCCATTTGCTTTGCGGATAATGTGTAATCTTCATCCTGGGTGGGAACTTGGTTTCCTTTTTCAGTGAGTGTAGTTTCTAATGTAGCAGCATGTTCTTTTAGCTTTGCTTCCACTAATGCCTCCACATCTGCTTTACTAATAGATTGATTTTGAGGAGTACTTATAGGTTGGCTTGATTTAAATAACTTTTCTATTATCCCTTTTAACAATTCGTTCACTCCACTTTCTGTGAGTCCTAACATTATTTTTCCTGGTCATATTTTCCTATATTACTATTAATAAATTAAGATAAAGTAAAACACAATACTTTTGGGGGATTTATGTTAATTTTGGTAGAAAGTAGTCAAAGCAAATCGATACTTTCTTACATAATTAGAAGTATTTTGTAATATTATGGGTGAAATGTACTAATTGTAGTATAATGGAGAAAATTGCAATTTTTGGAGCGGTTGTTATGGCAATTACGATTCCCGAGACAATTCGATCATCTGCGACAACAGGGGAGCGGCTGTTTTTTCGAACGCTTAAGACCTTTTTACCAGATGACTACATTGTTTATTTTGAACCTGATATTCAAGGAAGAAGACCTGATTTTGTGATTATTGGGCCCGACCTTGGCATTGTCGTGTTAGAAGTAAAGGACTATACGAAGAATACCCTCTATCAAATTAATCATGATGAATGGCATATTGTTACTACCTCTGGAGATCAAGCGGTCATCAAAAGTCCGATGAAGCAGGCAAGGGACAATATGTTTCATGTAGTTGATACGTTGAAAAAAGATAAAAGTCTGATTCAATTAGAAGGTAAATATAAATTTCAATTAAAGTTCCCTTATGGGCATGGAGTTGTTTTTACCAGATTGTATTCTAAAGATTTTGTCCAAGAAGGCCTTTACTCAGTCATTGAGCCGAATCTTTGTCTAACTAGGGATGAGATTGATCCAGACAAAGAGGGATTTTCAGAAGAAGTATTAATGGAAAAAATCCTCAATATGTTTGTTGTTCCATATCGTTTAAAGGATTCACTATCCATAGCTGACATAAATGCTATTCGTTATCACTTATTCCCTGAGGTACGGATTAGTGCTGAATACAAACCACCGGTACCTTATCAGGACCAGCTTCTGTTATCCTTACATGATATTAAAACTATGGATCTTCATCAGGAGAATTTAGCGAAACAAATAGGGGATAAGAACCGGTTAATACGTGGGGTTGCTGGAAGTGGTAAAACGATTATCTTAGCAAGTCGAGCAAAGATGTTATCAAAACAGAATCCTGACTGGAAGATACTCATTCTCTGTTACAATATTTCTCTTTCAAATGCGATTCAGCAAATGATCCATCATATGCTCAATGAGCCAGAGGATTTATTTGATTTTGATCCTAATGCTATATCTGTAAAAAATGAGAATATTATTGTGAGGAATTTTCACTCCTGGTTAAAAAATGATTTAAGGATAAGAGAGCAGCAGCTTACAGATATCATAGAAAAACTAGAAAGAAATGAAGCGATTCTACCTACATATGACGCCGTTTTGATTGATGAGGGCCAGGGCTTTGAAGCTGACTGGCTACGGTTAGTTAGTTTACTGATTAATGCAGATACACAGTCTCTATTATTAGTAGAAGACCGTGCTCAGACGATTTATCAGCGGAAGCGTTCCTATTTGCAGGATACGGGCTTAAGTTTTCAAGGAAGATCAAAGGTTCTGTCCATCAACTATCGGAACACCCAGCAGATTGTAAAATTCGCTTGGGAATTTTATCGCAAGCATTCGATGTTTAAAAATAAAGTGGTCAATCGTGAACTGGAAGGTGAGATCATTGCGCCACAGAGCACGAAGCGAAGAGGTCCAGAGCCAGGCATCGTAAAAGCCAATAATTTTTTTGAGGAAATGAGAATTGTAGCTCGATCCATAAAGAAATTACATCTGGAGAAAAAAGTCCCGCTTGAGGACGTCCTCATTCTTTACCGTGTTAAACGGACACATAAATTTCCAATCATTGATATTATTCAACGTTCTTTAAAAGATGAAGGGTTACCTTATTTTTGGATTACCGAAAACGACGTCTCAAAACGCTCTTATGCAAAAGACGATGGGAAAGTTAAAATTAGTACCATTGATAGCAGTAAAGGATTGGATTTCCGAGCGGTTTTTATCGTGAATGTAGACTCTATGCCGTTTCCGCTTGAGGAGAATAAGGAAAGGGAAGTTTCATTGTTATACATAGGGATGACGAGAGCCAAAGAATACTTATGTCTTTCTTATTCTGGTAAATCAGAGTTTACGCAGTATCTGGATACCGTTAGCCAAGAGAGAAAACAAATAAAACCGGGATCAAAGAGATTCAATATTATAAATTAGACAAGCCAATATATTTTTTATAGGCTTGTTTATTTTTGAATTAGGCTCTGTTAAACGTTAATGTTGATAAACTGTATAAACAAAAGGACCCAGAGGTCCTTTTGTTCGTTTTCTAAGAAATGCTACTTGTTTGTTGAAAAGGCATTATATACTTAGGAATGTTTATGACCCAAAACTGCAATTGTATGGAATTGTCTAGATTTTGGACCTTTTAATAATGCAACATCGAGAAATCCATGTTCCTTAGCAATAGGAATAAATCGTTCTTCAATCATACTTTTTATACCTTGCCATATCTCATCATCTTTGCCATCACAAAGGGTGATGACGAAATAACCTCCAGGTTTTAATACCCTGTAAATTTCTGATAAGGTTTCAGATAAATCGTCCCAAAAATAAATTGTATGTATGCTAAACACTCTGTCAAAGTTTCCATCTTGGAACGGTAATCTATTAACATTTGCTTGAACCAATTTTGCTTTTTTAGTATTTAATGCGTTTTTATTTCTAATCGTAGCCGACCGAATGATGGTAGGTGAAAGGTCCACTCCTACTACTTGTTCTACTAAAGTTTGGTCTAGGATAAGTTTCATTGCATAACCAGCACCACATCCTAATTCTAATACACTTTCGCCCTGCACAATATTTAATAGCTCAATCGTCCATAAAGTTTCAGGTTTATGTTGCCGTACCATCTTTTCACCGATATACGTTCCTAATAGACCTTGCGGCTTTCCATACTGTTTATCAATTAATTCCTTAATCAGCTTAATCATATCGATAACTCTCCCTCTTCAGCTTAAAAGTTATTGTTTTTATTAAATGTTTCCAAAAGTTTTGTTTATACCATTATTGCAAGTCCTGCCTCGTTCCTGAACAAGAAAAAATCCTATTATATCTGAAAAGTGGTTAATCTGAGCTTATCATAAGTGGCATTTGAATTAATAGGACGTACGGATAATTTGGAGAAGGGGCAGAAGGAATTAATTACAGGAATCAAACAATTAACTATTCGGACGGAAAAACTAGAAAAGTAGAAATACAGGTATTTATACCTGTATTTTATTTTGAGAGGATTCTAGTACTCCTAGAGGCAATAGTGAAAATCTAGTATTATTTTCCACGCAAAAAAGACCATCAGAAGAACCACCCACCTGTTCACAATTAACATAATATTTACACAAATGTACATTTGGAATTTACAATGATGGATTATTATTAGGTGATTGTGGCGTTTCACAGACGCCCAATAAAATCATAAAAAAGAAAAGGAAGTTGACAAAATGAACAAAAGGAAAGAAAGAATGAGTATTTTAAACCTGTTTATTATTGCATCGATAGTAGTATCTCTATTATCTCCAATGCAGTATGTACAGGCTTTAGAAGTAGAAAATCCTGTTTTTATTAATGAAATAGAATCCAATGATACTGTTACAGATATAGATTGGATTGAAATCATGAATACTGGCAATAGTGATATCGATATCAGTGGATGGTTTGTTTCAGATGATAAAGGTATAGAGCGTGTGGCAGAAAATAAGGAATGGCGTATTGAGGATGGAACTGTATTAAAAGCTGGCGAAATCCTAGTTATTGAACATAGTGATTCGTTAGACAATCTGTCTTTAGGAAAAGATGATACTGTTAATCTGTATGATAGTAGCGAGAAGTTGTTGGATACACATACATATTCAGGTCATGCAGTTGGTACATATTCAAGAGTTCCAGACGGTAAGGGTGATTTTATTGATCAGGATCCTACCAAAGGAAAGGTAAATATTGTAGAAAAAGAAGAGTTGCCTAAACATAGATTAGTAATTAATGAGATTAATTCTCAGCCGGATGATTGGGTTGAGTTAATGAATCTAGGAACAGAAGAGATGGATCTGTCTGGTTATGAAATTCGTGACAATTCTGATGACCATCGTTGGAAATTTGCAGAAGGAACAATACTGCAAGCAGGTGGATTGTTTGTCGTTCATGCCAATACGCTTGGTCAAGTATATGATGATCAGAAAGGTGCTTATGCTGTAGGTGAATTCGAAGCTGCAATTGGTATTGGTGGTGGAGACTCTATTCGTTTATATGACAAAGAAGGGAAATTACTAGATGAATATTCCTGGACTGCGCATGCTAGTTATGAAGGTGATGCAGCATTGGCGTCTTTCGGAAGATATCCAGACGGGACAGGTTCGTTTGTATTAACGAAAGAAACAAAGGGACTAACAAACGATTGGTATAAACCTCAAATTGTTATCAATGAAGTAGAGTCTAACGATGATGAAAGTGATTGGGTCGAAATTTATAATGCAGGAACAACGACCGTAGATTTAACTGGCTGGTATTTATTTGATGATGACCCAGTAGGACATGCTGCCGAAATAAGCCCTGTTGCAGATAGAACGGTTCTTAATCCAGGCGAATTTTATGTTTTTGATGGTAATAAGCATTTTACATTTGGCTTAGGAAAGGCTGATAAAGTTACTATTTTTAATAAAGCAGGTGTGTCTATTGCTGAATATTCATGGGCAGCACATGCAAATGGTGTATACGCACGTATTCCAGATGGAACAGGCGAATTAATAGAGTTTGCGACTTCGACTAAGGGAAAAGCAAATATAGTAACAAATCCAGTTAGATTAAATGAAGTACAGTCAAGTGACTCAAATGGTGGACCTGATTGGATAGAACTTGCTAATCCAACAGGAGAAGCTTTAGATATTTCGGGAATTGTCATGAAAGACAATGATGATGAACATCAATATGTGATCCCAGAAGGTACAACAATTTCAGCTAATGGATTTTTTGTCGTAACAGACGAAATATTTGGTTTTGGACTTGGAAAGAATGATTCTGTACGTCTGTTTGAAAATGATAGATTAATCGCCAGCACAACCTGGACAGATCATACAAACCCTACTTGGGGATTATATCCAGATGTAACCGGGAACGAGTATAGAAATACAAAAGTAGAAACACCTGGTGCACCAAATAAATTTGCAGATATCCCTGAAATGATTACTTGGCCAGGGAATGGAGAAGTTGAAATTTTCGACACTGAACCAACATTTTTAGAGGATTCTTCAGGGTTGGATTTCTTTAAGGGCCAATTATATGCAGTTGATAATGGCACAGGTAAGTTTTGGATTTTAGACGTTTTAAAAGATGGAAAGTTAAGCTTTGCTAAAGGGTTTGAGAACGGTAAGCGTGTTCGCTTCCAAAAAGATGCAGACGATGCAACAGCAGCAGGCCCAGATGCAGAGGGAATTACAGTAGATGGTGATGGCTTTGTTTACATTGCTTCTGAACGTGATAATAATGTGAAGGGCGTTAACTATAATACGATTTTGAAAGTCGATCCACATAAACAAGGTGATGATTTAGTTGCATTACAGCAGTGGGATTTAACGGCTTCATTACCACAGGTTTCTGCCAATATGGGGATTGAAGCTGTAGAATGGGTATCAAATGCAAATGTTAAGGGGAAGCTTTATGACCAAAATACGAATACAGTTTTTGATGCAACGAATTATCCAAATGCCATTTCAAATGGTGTGTTCTTTGTGGCATTAGAAGATAATGGTCATGTGTATGCATATGTTTTAAATGAAGATGGAAGTTTTGTACAAATTGCTGATATTGACAGTAAGATTGGTGGAGCAATGGCTCTTGATTATGATAAATTTGAGAATGTATTATGGGTTGTTGCCGATAACGGATATGCTAATCGTGCTGCTAAAATATCATTCAATGGAGAAAAACAACCAGAAATTACACATATATTGCCTGCAAGTGGTGTCGATATTCGTTTCAATAATGAAGGATTTGCCATTGCAGAGGCAATTTTTACTAAGGATGGACAAAGACCTGTGTATCGATTTAAAGATGGAGATAAATTTGGTGCTTTATCTATAGGATCTATTTTCTCTGATTATAAAGATAATGTAGATGATGATTCCGTAAATACAGGCAATGAAGGAACTCCGGACAACGATCAAAATCAAAATGAACAAGGAAATAGAGATGATGTCGCCAACAATGTTAACGCTGATGAAGTCAATAATGGCAGTCAAAAAGAAGTTGAAGGGAATAACCCACAAGGAAGTAATCAGCTACCTAATACAAGTACACAAATATTTAACATTATTGTAATGGGATTATTCATGGTGATTGCAGGTGTAGGGTTGTATATGCTTTCAAGTAGAAAAGAAGTGCTATAGAAGGATATGGCATTATATTTGTAGAGGTAAAATGAGATAAATTAAGAAACGTTAAGACACTCACAAATGTTGATATATCAATGTTTGTGAGTGTCTTTTTTTACTACGGAATAAAAAAACAGGTATGAATCTAACAAAATAGTTCATACCTGTCATTTTGTATTGAAAATATTATTGTATAAAACTTTAAATCACATTTGATTTGTACGATTTATAAAGATAGTGCTCAATAAACTCAGCTAATCCATCATTTTCATGGTGTCCGGTAACAAAATCAGCAACGGTTTTTATCTCTTCGCTAGCGTTCCCCATAGCAACACCAGTACCTGCTTGACGAAGCATTTCGATATCATTGGGTCCGTCTCCAATCGTTACAACTTCAAGTGGACTAATTCGTAATTTGCGGAGCAAGCTCTTGATAGCAGACCATTTCGAAACATTTGGGGCAAGTAGCTCAAACCCGTCATTCCAATTGATGACTTCAGCTTCGTTTTTAAAATAGGCGGATAATTCAGGGCTTGAAATACCTGTTCGTACGCTATATTTTAAAACATCCTGATAATTCGCCTGTCTTAAATCTCCAATATACTGTGGCGGACATTGCCCAATTTTTGTCCAATAATCAATTTCTTCATCCGTTTTCTTACAATAAAGCCCATTTGCTGTATGGATCATAACATTACAAGGATGTTCAGCGGTCATCTGGTGGAACCTTTCTTCGTTCAATCGGACTGTGTTCATTTGCAAAGCTCTTCCTGACTCTGCATCGTGGATAGAAGCACCATTCAAACAAATCATCGGAGTTCGTAAACCAATTTCTTTATGATAGGGAGCCGTTACCTCATAGTGTCTTCCTGTAGCAAGAAACACTTGGACTCCTTGGTTAATAAGTTTATAAATAGCTTCCTTATTTCTGCGGGAAATTTCGTTTGAGGCTTTAAGTAGTGTACCATCCATATCAATAAATACTGCACGTACGTTCATTTACGCTTCCCCCTCATTCGGTGATAACCCAATCATATCAACAGATTATTAATGTATTGTAAACTTCATGTTTAGAATCAATAAAGTTTTATAGGATGAGGAGCTCGGCGGGGATGTAACGGAGGTTACGTTAAAGAAACATCCTATGAATACTTTTCTACTATTTATTAAATATTGAAACTTTTTTGTAAAGTAGCCGTAATAAAGCTATAGACTTATAGAAAGAGGGGGAGACAGCATGGGAAATATAAATAGAATCTACAAAACCGTTGGACTTATTGTTTTAGGCGCCATCCTCGTTATTGTTGCTTTTACCACTTGGTATACGGTCGATGAAAGTGAGCAAGCCGTTATTATTACCTTTGGTAAGGTTGAAGAGGGAGTAAACGAACCTGGGCTGCATTTTAAGCTGCCATGGCCAATTCAATCCGTTGAAACGTTATCAAAGGAAACCTTTAGTCTACAATTCGGTTATGAAGAGAAAGATGGGGAAATAAAAGAGTTTCCAAATGAAACGAAAATGATTACTGGTGATGAAAATATCGTTTTAGCGGACCTGGTCGTCCAATGGAAAATAACCGAGCCAGCCAAATATTTGTTCAATGCTGAACATCCAGAAGAAATATTGTATAATGCTACATCTGCATCTTTAAGAAGTATTATCGGCAGTTCGAAAATTGATGACGCCCTAACCTCTGGAAAGGCTGAAATTGAAGCGGATGTCCGGGATTTGTTATCTACATTGGTAGAAAAATACGATATCGGGATTTCGATACTTGCGGTTAAGCTTCAGGATGTGGAGCTGCCCAATGATGAGGTAAGAAAGGCATTTACAAATGTTACAGATGCCCGTGAAACGATGAATACAAAGATTAATGAAGCAGGGAAATATCGAAACAAGCGGACCAATGAAGCCAAAGGGGAAGTGGCTGCCATAGATTCAGCAGCCAAAGGTGATAAAGCAGCAAGGATAGAAACAGCAAGAGGGGATGTTTCCGTATTCAATAAATTGTACGAAGAATATCGTACCAATCCTGACATTACTCGTGAGCGTTTAATTTTGGAAACGCTTGAACAGGTTCTCCCTAATGCTGAAATTTATATTATGAACGATAATGGAGATACATTGAAATATTTCCCAATCAGACCTTTGGAAAAAGAACAGCAGCCAAAGACAAATGAGGAAGGAAGTGAAAAAAATGAGTAATGACAATGTAGTCAACATAGAGGGTCGTGGCCCAAAAAAATTCAACTGGCGGAACTACAAAAAAATAGGCATCTTTATCATCATCGTAATCGTCCTCTTAGGGGTATTCCTTTTAAACCTCATAGTTGTGAAAGAAGGCCAGTATAAAGTGATTCGGCAGTTTGGTGAAGTGGTACGGATTGTGAAAACCCCAGGGTTAACCTATAAAGTTCCGTTCATTCAAAGTGTCACGACTCTGCCAAAATATCAAATGACGTATGATGTTACCGAAGCTGAGATTAACACCAAGGATAAGAAACGGATGCTCATCGATAACTATGCCATTTGGAGAATTGAAGATCCGAAAAAGATGATCACCAATGCTAGGACCGTTGAAAAAGCAGAATCCCGAATGGAGGAATTTATTTACTCCGTCGTTCGTTCCGAGCTCGGACAGTTAAACTATGATGAAATTATTAATGATGAAAAATCTTCACGTGGTTCTTTAAATGATCGGATCACTGAAAAGGTGAATGACCTTCTCGGAAAAGACCATTATGGGATTGTGGTTACGGACGTAAGGATGAAGCGCACAGATTTACCTTCGGAGAATGAACAGTCTGTATTCACAAGAATGATTTCTGAACGAGAATCGAAAGCACAGGAATATCTGTCTATGGGTGATGCAGAAAAGAATAGAATAGAAGCTGATACGGATCGCGAAGTGAAGGAATTGCTATCTAAAGCGAAAGCTGAAGCAGAAGGTATTCGTGCTGAAGGGGAAGCTGAGGCAGCGAGAATCTATAATCAGGCGTTCTCAAAAGACCCAACCTTTTATTCCATGTTCCGAACTTTAGAATCGTACAAAAAGACGATTAATGACGAGACTGTTATCGTCCTTCCATCCGACTCCCCTTATGCAGGTTTGTTGATGGGATATACAGATTAATCATATATATACCAACAAGTTAAATGAATGGTAATGCCCTGCTATTTGCTTCGGTGTAGCAGGGTTTGTCCTGTCTGGTAAGAAAAAGGTGTTTTTAGGAGAAACATAAATAGAAGGGAGCGAACAGAAGTGGTAGGTATACGGATCGTTGCTTGTTTTTCATTGATATTTGGCTTTATGCTTATGCTGCTCCCAGTGGACAGCTCTGCGAAAGGAGAAGTTGTCTATGTTGTACCGATTGAAGAAACAGTTGAAAAGGGATTGTACGCCTATTTGAAAAGAGCCGTTGAAAGTGCTGAGAATGAAAATGCGGACGTGATTATTTTTGAAATCAATACCCCTGGTGGAGCCGTTGATGCTGCTGTAGATATTGGCAAGCTGCTTACTTCCACGAAAACAAAGACAGTAGCTTTTATTAATAACCGAGCGTTATCCGCGGGTGCATATATTTCATTAAATATGGATGAAATCTACATGGTGAAAGGGGGGACGATGGGAGCGGCTGCTATCATTGACCAGCAAGGGAATACTGCTGGAAAGAAAGCGGAATCCTATTGGTTTGCCGAAATGAAAAACGCAGCAATGCATGCTGACCGAGATCCCATTTATGCACTGGCAATGGCGGATGAAAATGTTGATTTACCAAAGTACGGAGCCGAAAAAGGAAAATTACTAACATTAACCTCCGAACAGGCTGTAGAGGTCAAATACGCTGAAGGAATTGTTAACAATCTTGATGAACTGCTTGAATTACTCGGATACCCCGAAGCGGATGTACGAACGCTTGAAGTAAGCATGGCTGAAAAAATTGCCCGCTTTATCACGAATCCATTTGTTTATTCGATGTTACTAACGATTGGACTTCTAGGTCTCGTATTGGAATTATTCTCACCTGGTTTCGGTGTTTTCGGGTTTACCGGAGTGTCATCCTTGCTGCTGTTTTTTTATGGACATCTCGTTGCGGGGCTTACAGGTTATGAAAGCCTTATCCTATTTATAATCGGGCTCGCCCTAATACTATTAGAGTTGTTTATATCAGGTGGTATTGCAGGGATCCTCGGCTTTATCGCAATTGTTGCAAGTTTCTTTTTGGCAGCAGATAATCCAGTTTATATGGGTATATCCCTGCTAGTGGCCATTATTGTTTCCATCTTGATTTCTAGTTTAATGATTAAGATCTTTGGTAAAAAATTGCGTCTGTTTAACAAGCTCATTTTAACACATACCACGAATACAGAAAGTGGTTATATCGCAAATAAAAGCCGTTTAGAATTAATCGGACTGGTTGGGGATGCGTTAACAGTCCTACGGCCATCTGGTACCATCGTCATTGAAGACGAAAGGCTAGATGCTGTAAGTGAAGGTGGCTTTATTGGCCAAGGATCCAAAGTAAAAGTGGTGAGGGCAGAAGGGTCCCGAATTATTGTAAGAGAAATACCAAATATGGATTAGATTTTGTGCCTGTCTCCACCCGGTATATGTCGAGGTTTGTAGAATAAAGAACCAAAAGTGCTACAAAACAGACGCTGTTCATTGCATCGTCTGTTTTTGTGTATTTTATCCTTTAAGAATCTAATACAAATTTTAATAGACTGGTTTTAGAATACGAATAAAGGCATCCTAACAATCCCTCCTTACTATTTCATAAACGTAATAAAATATTGTTTGCTTATTCATATGTGAAACAATAATTTTGTTCGTTTTTTTGTTGACATAACCCAAACGGTATTGTAATTTGTTTATAGAAAAACAAACGAATTACATTCATGTTTGCATTTCTTTAAATTGGATAGGGTGTGTTAGTAGGATGGAAATATCAAATGTTTTTTGGAATGCCTCATTCGATGAACTGAAAAAGGGGTATATTCAAGACTGTGATTCATTTACTTGTCTAGTATGTGGTGAAAAGATAGAAAAAGGGATTGTTTATCCTTTTGAAAATAAATTATTTGAAGCTGAACGGTATATGCGAATTCATATTGAACGTATCCACGTATCGATATTTGACTATTTACTTGGGATGGATAAGAAACTTACCGGTCTTACTGAACATCAAAAGAAACTATTATCCCTTTTTTATCAGGGGAAAAATGACAAAGAAATTCAAAAGGAATTGGGTATTGGAAGTGTGTCTACTATTCGTCATCATCGTTTTGCTTTAAAAGAAAAGGAACGTCAGGCAAAGACTTTTTTGGCTATGATGGAATTACTGAAAGAAAAAGATGAATATGCACCAGCTTTTGTAACCGTGCACAAGACAGCCACAATGATAGATGAGCGATATAACATTACGCAAGATGAACAAGAGAAATTGGTGAATAAATACTTTTTAGATGGAGTATTAACGAAGTTTCCCCAAAAAGAAAAACAAAGACTTATTGTCCTAAGAGAAATTTCTAACCACTTAAAAATGGATTACCAGTATGATGAACAGGAATTAAACCAGATTCTAAAAGGCTTTTATGAGGATTATGTATTAATTAGAAGATATTTAGTCGAATACGGTTTTTTAGAACGTAAATCAGATGGAAGTAGTTATTGGTTAAAAAAGTAAATGAAATGAGTAGGTGAATAAAATGGATCGCAAAAAAGAGTTGAAACAACAATTTAAGGAAACATCCGTTGAAGCGGGAATCTATCAGATAAAGAATACAATCAAGAATAAACTATTGGTTGGAAGTACGAAAAACTTAAAAACTCTAAATGGAATAAAATTTATGCTCGAAACAAATGGGTACACCACCAATAAAGAGCTGCAAAAAGAGTGGAACCAGTACGGAAGAGATGCTTTTACGATTGACATCCTCGAAAAATTGAAAAAAGATGATGGACCCTATTTTAACGAAAAAGAAGCTTTATTGGCACTTGAAGAAGAATGGCTAGAAAAGTTACAACCATATGGAGAACATGGTTATCACCAAAAAAAGTAATAATTGGTGCAGCCCTTATATCATTTTTTTCACAACTAGTTTAGAAACTTTTAATACGGCGGATATTACTATTGAGGTTGATATGCCTGTAAAAAAAGAAAGATGATGAGGAGGAACGAATATGAAACATAATGAAGAAACGATCTCGTTTTCAGCAAATAAGAAATGGCTTGCTATTCCTGCAGATATGCGCAAAAAACTGGAACGAAATGTTTGGTGTAGTTTTTGTAGTGATGTTGTTCAAATAGAAAATTATGTCGTCAAAGAATCTCCTCCAAGTATTGCTCTTGAGGGGAGCTGTAAAAAGTGCGGAAAAAATGTGGCCAGATTTATTGAATAATAGTACATTACTTTATGAATATAGAATGAAAACAATGAATGTACTAGAAAATGGAGGAAAAACAAATGAAGTTTCCAAACGACGCTGATGGAAATGCTTTACATAGTCTATATAAAGATGGATTAGATTTTAAAAAACAACACTCAGTAGAATTCTTTGTTGCCGTGCCTAATAAAGTAACAGGTGAAAAATTATCGAAAGTACTAAAAGAAGAAGGGTTCAATTGTTTCTTAGAGCAAGACGACGAAACGGAAGAGTGGGCATGTTCTTGCTCTAAAAGAATGTTA
The DNA here is from genome assembly GCF_023715415.1 of Neobacillus niacini. Taxonomy (GTDB): domain Bacteria; phylum Bacillota; class Bacilli; order Bacillales; family Cytobacillaceae; genus Neobacillus; species Neobacillus niacini_C. The sequence continues at coordinate 514,441 of NZ_JAMBOB010000003.1, read as the reverse complement.
TTACATTATAATGAATTAATTAAAATACAGAAGAAATTAAATGATTTAAGTAAACCACATGGTGGTTATGCTGACGGTTGGGGCGTTTTTGTAGATTAGAAGGGTTGAGGGAATCATGAAGTTGCTTTTTATTTCTTTACAGAGAATAAAGTTACAATTGAACAAGTACTAGAAACCTTAACTTGCCCATTGATTTAAGTTCCTGTTATGAATAAACGAAAACGTCCCAAGTAGAACTCGTCACACTTGGGACGTTTTTCATTGGACTCACATTATGGGAGTAATATGAAACAGTATAGAGGAAAAATGACCTATTATATCGAATATTGTAAGTATAAATACCAGTTTATTATATACATATAATGATAGGTTTGATATTCCTATAGAATCTAATTTAGAGACTGGGTATATTAAGCCGGAAAAATTATTAATATTGAATTGAAGGTGATGAGTAAGGTGGGAAATATTAATAAGATATCAGCAGGTCAACCCAAAACCTATACACTTTTAGGAGCAGATAATATCCCATATGTGAGTGAAACTCCAGGATTGTTGGGAGGAAATCGCAAAAGCAAAATTTATGGGCGTTTTGATTGTCATGCTGCTATTCGTGCACTAAAAATAGGTGGATATGAAAAATATCGAGTTTTTTTTGCTGATGAGGAGACAGCTATTGCGGCTGGTTATAGACCTTGTGGAGCATGCATGCGTGAGCAGTATGTAAAATGGAAAAATGAAAAGGACAAGCCTCTTTACAACAACTAATAAGGAGATTTAAGAGAAATGAGGTTTTCTTATGGGGTGAATTTAACACAAGAAAACCGTCCAAGTGTGTCCTGTACTTTTTGTTTCACATAGTATAGCGTTACTGTCCAACAATTATTAGATATAAGAGGTGAATATAAAATGGGTATCATTCAAACGTTTAAAGGTGCTATTGGCGGAACATTCGCTGATCAATGGAAAACAATTATCACTGTCGGTCATTTTGATGAGCATACTGTTGTATCTCCGGGTATCTTGAAACAAACAGAAAAAGTTCGTGGTTCAAACTATAATGGTTCAAACGGTGTTATTTCAAATGGTTCAAAAATTTATATCCCTGAAAATACATCTGCTTTCATTTTTAGTCAATCCGGTATTGAAGAAATTATTACAACTCCCGGCGGATATGAATATCGAAATGGTCAAAAAAGTATTTTTAATGGTGACGGAATTACAAATTCTATTTTAAAACAAGTAAAAGATAGAATTGGGTATGGGGGGCAAACATCCGACCAAAAACAAATCGCTTTCGTAAATTTACGTGAAATTCGTGGTATAAAATTCGGTACAAAAGGGCCACTCGTTTACCATGATTTATTTTATGGGACTGACCTTGAAATAATGGCTTTTGGTTCATTTTCTTTAAAGATAGTAGATGCAGAAAAATTCATTAAAAACTATGTACCCGCAAATGTCAATTACTATTCATTCGATGATCGAAAAGCGAGAGCACAGGTGCTATCAGAATTTCTTCAATCTTTTGTTGATGCATTAAATTCCCTCTCGATAAAATATCGAATTTCACAATTGCCATCACAAGCTAATGAGATTGCTGCTAAAATTTCTGATGCCAACTCAAACGCTGGAACATGGAAAGAACGATTTGGTTTTGAAATTGGTAAAGTGGGTATTGAAAATATTGAATTTTCACCTGAATCAAGAGAATTAGTTAAACAATACTCTTCAAATAAAATGAATCTTAAAGCCTTCGAAGATAATTCTCAAAGGTCTTCAAATATTGCTGCTCAACAAAAAATTGCACAGGGCATTCAAGACAATGGTTTAGGGAATGGAGCAGGTATGATTTTTGGAATCAATACGGCTCATGGTTTGAACCCGCAGAACGCCTCACAAACTGAATCAAAAACAGAAATGTCGTTTGATGAGCAAATCGAGGCGGTCAAGAAGCTTAAAGACTTACTCGATGTCGGAATTTTGACGCAAGATGAATTTGACTCTAAGAAGAGAAAGATACTGGGGTTGTAGAGTATGTTAGCAAATGTTTTAAGTAAAGTTCCAGTGAAATATCACATTGGACTTAGAAATGGACTGTTGTATGCCGCAGCTTTTGCTTTTCTTTTTGGTTTATTATCCTATGATATTTTTACCGAAGAAAAGGAGACAATTACTAAAGAAACAGGGCACCTTTTCTGGAAAAAAACAACAGAAACTACGATTCATCATGATTTGAGTGAGAGGATACCATATCTTATAGTAGCTATAGTTTTAATATTATTGGCATTTGTTTGTATTGTTACTGCAATAAAATTGATTCTATTATTTGGGCGATATAAAAAGTATTTAGCTATTATAAAAGGTAATGACAAACTATTAATTCAACAAGTCGCAGATATTAATAATTCAAATCCACTCCGAGTTAGGAATGACCTTCAAAATATGATCGATTCAAATTACATAAATGGGTACTATATTGACTATAAGCAGGGACTGTTGGTGGATAAAAATTATATTCCTGAAAGATTTGATATGAAGATAGTTAAGTGTCAATCATGTGGCGCAGGTAATGAAGTAGGGATTGGACAATCAAATTATTGTATGTACTGTGACAGCTTGTTAATCATTTGATAGTCTTTTAAGAATACGTTATACGTGAGAAAAATCAAGTTTTTGTTTTCAGTGGTGATGTGCCTTATTTGTTATAGGTAACGGAAAGACCTTCCTAAATTCAATACAAAACGAAGAAGGATGTCTACCACCGGAAAAGTAGTCATGGTGTTGATATGTTCCAGAGAACAACAAAATGGTTGATATGTTTCCATATACCACTGAAGCGATAAAAACCGTTGACCTATTCCCAATAACGTCGACATTAAAAATGGAAACATTGCCCTGATTATAGAATTGGAAACGTGATATTGAAGTAACGAACAGGTTAGTGGTTGGAAGTCATTAATGAAAAGACAACCAGGCCTATGAAATCCTGCGAATAAGTGAGCATTCAAGAGATATTCGTATCAATCTGAGGGAGTTTAAGAGTGTAAAATACAATTTTTCAAAGAACTCATGATAAAATAACAATGAATGGAGGGATATTTTTGAAAACGTTTGAGGAAAAATTAAAAAGCTATGCTGAATTGGTAGTGAAAGTGGGATTAAACGTTCAACCGGACCAAATCCTTTATGTAAGAACTAGTGTGGATACGATTCCATTTGCTAGAGCTGTCGCTCACGAGGCTTACAATGCAGGTGCAAAAAATGTGTATGTTGACTATACTGATCCTGAAATCACACTCTCACGCTTTTTGAGAGCATCAGATGATGTTTTCACAGAATTTCCTGAATGGGAGCGAATTCAACGTGAGAAGTTGATTGATAAGGATGCGGCATTTTTATTTATCGTTTCCGACGATCCGGATTTATTGTCCAAAGCTAATCCAAATCGTATTGCCAATTACCAAAAAGTAAGCGGAGAAGCCATGGTAAAATGGCGAGAGCAGCATGATGATGTTAGTTGGGTCATCTGCGCAGCTCCAAGTCAAGCCTGGGCAGATAAGGTTTTTACAGGCGAAACAAATAGCTTGGACAAACTTTGGGATGCAATCTTCAGTTCAGTACGTATAGGGGAAGTTGAACCTGTAAAGGCATGGAAAGATCATATTGGAAACTTGCTCCAAAAGGTTACTTATTTGAATGAAAAAAAATATAAGAAGTTACATTACAAAGCTGAAGGCACAGATCTAACGATTGAGCTTCATCCCCTACATCTATGGAGAAGTGGTGGAACCAAAAATCGACATGGTGTTCAATTTGTTGCGAATATGCCAACTGAGGAAGTCTTCACTTCGCCATTACGTTCAGGTGTTAATGGTTTCGTTTCGAGTAAAAAACCACTTAGCTATGCAGGTAATTTAATTGATGAGTTCAAATTAACTTTTGAGAATGGTCGAATTGTTGAAATTAAGGCTAAGAAGGGAGAAGAAGTATTAAAGAACCTAGTAGAAACAGATGAAGGCTCCCATTATCTTGGTGAAGTAGCCCTGGTTCCACATGACTCACCTATTTCAAATACAAACGTACTTTTCCTAAATACATTATTTGATGAAAATGCTGCAAACCATTTAGCATTAGGATTCGGTTTCCCTAACTGTATTGAAGCTGGAGAGAAAATGACGAAGGAGCAACGTGAGGAAGTAGAACTTAATTCGAGTATAACTCATGTTGATTTCATGATTGGTTGTGCGGATATGGATATTGATGGTGAATTACCTGATGGTACACGTGAGCCAATCTTTCGTAAAGGGAATTGGGCTTTCTAATTGATTTTGTTGAAGAAGGAATCTTTTGTTATATGCAGATATTCCTCCTTAAGGTAAAAAGGAGGAATAAGATGGCAAGAAAAGGCTGGATTTTATCAACTCTTTGTGGTTTATTACTTATTTGTAAACGCAGATTTACGCCGATCAGTAATTCTGAATTTAGGAACTGTTGTACTTGCAGTTCCTTCTGAGAAGTAAGATATTATTAATCGAATAAGTAGTATTATAAGCCATCTAACCTACATACAACATTCTGGAACAATCCGATAAGAGGTTGTTCCTTTTTCCATTTATACCTTAGATGAAGTTCATAAAAATCCAATATTTTTTCAAACCAGATGAAGGTTAGCTACGTCTATTATATGTGAGAGGGTGATAACAAGATGAATGGACTAAAACAACTGGCGGTGACAGATGAAAGTATGTTGCTTGAAAGAGAGGAAATAATTGATCAATTAATGCAAGAATATAGCGATGATATCCTGCATCTCGTATATACATATGTTAAAAATCGAACGACAGCAGAAGATTTAACGCAAGAGATATTTTTAAAATGCTATGAAAAGTTAAATCAGTTTAATCAGCAAGCAACACTAAAAACATGGGTATATCGTATTGCTAGTAATCATTGTAAAGACTACTTAAGAAGCTGGCATTATCGCAAAATAACGCTTAGCGATAAAATTTTGGATTATATACCTTCGAAATCAAAACAGGTTGAAGAAGAGATTATCGCGAATAGTGAAGAAAACATCTTAACAAATGCTGTCATGAATTTACCTCTAAAGTACAGAGAAGTAGTATTTCTGCATTATTATGAAGAACTATCTTTAGCCGAAATAAGTAGGATTACGACAGTAAATATAAATACAATAAAAACTAGATTAAAGCGTGCGAAAGAATTATTAAAAGACAAGATGATCGAGGAGGTTTAGGAGATGAATGATCCATTTACTAACCTGAAGAGTTCGATGAAAAAATCAATTTTCAAGGATTTTTCTTTTTCCAATGAAAGAAAAAATGCGGTGAAAGAATCCATTCGTATGAGACAATCTCAATCACAATTTCATTCTTGGAAGATAGAAACCATCATAGCTATATTAGAATCGGTTCAGCATGAATCAAAGGATGGCTACAATATTTCTACCCAACTTTTTCAAAAAAATGAACGTACTTTCCAAAAAAATGAAGGGCAGCTTTATTCACTTCTACATCTACTAGAAAATAAAGAAATTCTTACTTCAAAATGGATAAACAAAAAGAAATATTACTCCTTAAATTCCAAAGGGAAAAAATACTTAGCTACCTATAAACAAGATAAATCAAAACAAGAGTTATCCCTTAAACACTTACTAGAGGAGGCGTCCTTATGAGTTCTCCCAAATTTGAAGAATTTTTAAGTAAAGTAACGTCCAAAGTGAAATCTAAGGAAGCCCACAACATGATAAAAAAAGAGCTTAGTAATCATCTGCAAGAGTTAAGTCAATCTTACAAAAAGAGAGGGTTTTCTAAAGAGGATGCAGAGGAAAAGGCGATTCAAGAAATGGGAAATCCATTTACCATTGGGGAGAGATTAAATCCCCTACATAAGCCGAAAATGGATTGGGTTCTAATTGTTTTATTTGTTCTTTTTGCTGGTATTAGTTTTCTCCCGTTAGTTGATGGGATTCCTGAATTTTCCCTATCAGGTACCTATTTTATGGGGAGACAGGCGATTTGGTACACCCTGGCTATTCTTGTAATCATTGGATTCCTTTTCTTTGATTACCAAAAATTAAAGAACGGATGGATATACTTTTATGCGATAGGCCTATTGATCCATATATATCTTCACCTTTTTGGAATTATGACCAACGGAGCAAAGAAGTGGGTTTCCCTCCCAGGCCTGACGGTCGATGGAACCATGATGAGCTTATTTTTCTTTTTTCTTGCTTGGGCTGGTATTTTTAACAAAATAAATGAGTTTCGTAGTTGGAAAAAACAAGGTTTACTTTTTGTTTTATTTTGGATTCCCATCTCGCTCTACATGATGGTGCCAGACTTTATGGTTAGTATTATTTACTTCTTCTGCATACTTGGGATGTTTGCTTTCGCTCGAATCCATAAGAAATTAGCTGTAAATCTGACCCTAACAAATCTATTGGCTGGTATTATTTTCATTATTATGTTCTACATGACCTCACGTCAAAGTTATTTGTTAACTAGATTATCTGCTTTTATAAACCCTACTGCTGATTCAAATGGAGCAGGATATATGTATAAGGCCGTTAAGAATGTCCTTTCAGAAGCGGGATGGTTCGGTAACGGTCTTTCCAACGAGTTGAATTTTCAATTGTTACCAGAAGCACATACAGATTTTGCTTTTCCCTTCCTCGTCTATTCTCTTGGTTGGGCTTTCGGATTCGTTCTATGTTTGATCCTACTGATATTTATTTCAAGGATCTCAAAAAATGCGTTTAAAACAAAGGACCTCTATGGGAGATTGATCGTAATAGGTGGTGCTACATTGTTTGCGGTTCCTACTACCTGGAACATCTTGATGAGCTTTGGAGTCGTGCCTATAATGGGGGTTTCTCTGCCTTTTATTAGTTATGGAGGCAGTGCGATACTCTTTTACGCTGCTGTTTTAGGACTCATTTTAAATGTTTATCGAAGAAAAGATCTTGTAGAACCCACGATTGCAGATGAAATTAAAAGTTAAAGTCGAACATGTAATTGCTGATAAAAAGGGCGACAGCTAAAGTAATAGTTGTCGCCCTTCCCTTATTGAACTATCGGGTGCTTATGTTTTAAGATCATAAATAAAAATACCAAGTCATTGCTGTACAGTACAACGATACTGTTCAAGAAATAGGAAATTCAATAATCGGGCGAGAATGCGGAAGACCATTAGCCTAATTCCTTGGTGAAAATAGCGAGGATTAGGCTTTTTTTCTATAAAACCGGCCCTAGGACTTTGAGGCAAAATAAATGAACGAAAGAACATTTTCTGTCAAACAAAAATGACCTACAAATCTGCATAAGATTTGTAGGTCATTTTGCATTACATTTTAATGTTTGTGACAGAAAACTGAACCCGTTAGAATGCAACCCAACCTTATTTTCTTGTTGTACTAACAAGGCATTTTTGATTAAGAAAACACTAAAAGTGCATAAGATTAGAAAGAGGTCGAAGCAACACAAGCCCTTTTGGCATAACATAGAGAAGTTACAAAATAAGGGAGTAGATATTATGGATAGTAATATCGAGAATGGTGGGAATGACTCTAATTCTGTTGATATTTTACAATTAGTTGGACAATGGTTAACTACAACAGAAGATGCAATTAGCATTCTATGGCAGGCAATTGAATTAGAAAATGATAAGGTACAGCAAGTTCTAGACCAAAAAGAGAAAGAACTACAAGAATTGCAACTGCAACAAACCCTATTACACATGGCGCAGACACAGGAAAAAATAAGACTCCTACAAAAACAAATAGGAAATAGAGCTAAACAGGATCAACGATTAGGTTAATATAATGACTAAAATAAAAATAGATTGATTATATGGTCCCGCTCAATGTTTTATTTACTGTAAAGAATAATGTGATTTATTTGTGGGGTGAAGTTAATGCATAAGAATAAAAGAATTTACAGTACCACTTCTGTCCTTCCTACAGCCAACAATAACGCTAATAATTCTAACTCAACCTCAGGTAATTTTGTATATAAGCCACCTAACAATACTGGGGTAATCCTAGGTATAATTGCCGGTACATTGACTACCGTGGCAGACGCCTTGGCGACTATTGGAGCAATCATTCAATTAGATATAGATGTTTCTGATGATTTTCAATCACAAGTAAATGATTTTAAGTCAGATCAAGAGAAGGATAAGATGCGGAAAGAGATTGATGATCTCAAGGGACAGTTGAAAGAGATTGATGATCTTAAGAAACAGGTGAAAGAGATTGATGATCTCAAGGAACAGTTGAAACAGCTTGGTAAAATTATTAAGAGTAACCAAAATTAAAAGGTTACTCTCCTTTATTTATTTTCGTGATTTTGTATGGCTAATCCAAGCTTTTTAACAATGCATTGCTTTAATGTTTAATTAACGAGAAAATTTCCAAGAATTATACTAAACTACCGAGTTGCTTATCTTAAGAAGAACAACTAAATACAAAGTTAATTAGTGCATAGTACAACGATATTAGCCACTAAATATATATTTAACCGCAATCACATTTTTGATGTGATCGTTTTTCATGTTTGACACGTTAATCTTTCGACGAAATCTAGCAAACTACAGATTGTGCCTGAGGCACTGAATTTCAAACTTCTTGATTTTCTGTACGGTGAGATAATTCAAATTTGTGTATAAATTCGGATATTAAACATGGTATTAATTAGCAAACAACAGAACCGGCCCCTAGGTCCGATTTCTAGAAATAGTTACTGCTAAAGTTGGGCTCACTGTTTATAATAAATAAGTAGAATACATAGTTAATAAACGTAAATGTAAAAGCATAACTATATGAATTTTAGGGGAGAAAAAAATTGTCAATAGAATTGTTAAACAAACATACTGCAGGGGTTTTGGGTGCTGTTATTAAGCAGCCACATTGGAAAAAGGATGAGCTTTCCAGCAAGCTAAAACAAGTATTAGTGGAAATGAGAGATGACGCAGGGTCACAGGAAGTATACCTAGAGTCGCTCTTAAGAAACGTAACATTTCTATTTGAAAATACCAATCGTGCACTTTCTTTATTAAAGGTCTGTGTGGAAGAAGAAAAGTTTATGACCCAAGAGAACTTTCAACAAGCAATGCTAGAGGTTCCTAGACTAGTAAGCGAGTCGAATTTCTTTGCTGAAAATATGCCTCGGTATAAGGAACTTGTCTACAAGGGGGCAACCATTGAAGAGCAGACAGCTCATGGTGAAATGGTGTACTGTGATTGCAAGTTGGTTAACGATATGGTCATTGATTTTATTGGGATTTTCCTCCATCCGAGTAATAAGGACTTTATGATTAACTTTATGGAGTATGCTTCAAATGTGGTCGTGGAAACCGTCATGCAATTTTGTAAAACGTATTCCGGTCTCATGCTAAAAGAATTAAACTCAAATGAAATGATCCAAAAATAAGAGTCTAACCAAATCTCTTTTGTGTAGAAAATGATGAAATTTTCTCACAGAAGGGATTTTTTTGTTTAGCCCAATTATCTGCCATACCACTGATGTTCCTAAAGAGCAAACTCGTAAATCAATAAATAATCTTTAATTATTAATAATAATTTATTGATTTACAATAAATTTTGTGGTAAATTTCAAAATAACAGCAATAAATGAGATGTGTTTTTTGTGGGAGGCGGAGAATTCAATGAAAATACCCTTTATTCATCATAAACATTCGGAAGAATCTATCCATATTTCAGAAGATCATATACCAGAGCATATCGCCATTATTATGGACGGAAATGGCCGCTGGGCGCAAAAGCGGGGTATGCCCAGAGTTGCTGGTCATAAAGAAGGTATGTCTACCGTCGTTAACATTGTTAAGGCAGCAGTCAAATACAAGGTGAAGGTTCTGACACTTTATACGTTTTCCACGGAAAACTGGAAACGTCCAAAGACCGAGGTCGACACAATATTGAAACTTCCAAAGCAGTTTCTACATATATATTTGCCAGATCTTATGGCTAATAATGTGAGAATTGGGACCATTGGTGATATAGAACATCTTCCGGCCCATTCACGGGAAGCCGTACAGTATGCAGTGAATCGTACTCGAGACAATAACGGTCTTCAGCTAAATTTTGCGCTCAACTATGGAGGCAGACAAGAGATTTTGAATGCTATGAAAGAACTATTCGCCGATATAAACGATGCGAAATTGTCATTGGACGATGTAGATGAACAAACGTTTTCAGGCTACCTGTATACAACTGGTCTGCCAGACCCTGACTTGCTTATTCGTACGGGAGGCGAAAAACGCCTGAGTAATTACTTGCCCTGGCAATTTGCTTACACGGAGTTCTGGTTTACAGATGTCCTTTGGCCAGATTTCTCCGAGAAGGAATTTATCCAGGCGCTTGAGGAATACGGACAACGAAAGAGACGTTTTGGCGGGTTATAAGAGACGTAAATGGAATTAAGGACTCATAAACAAGTTCATAGTGGCAGGCTAACTAAGGGCTGCTGATAATCCTGCATATAATCATATTCGAACGGAAAAAAGCCATCATAATTTTAATTCATACTTTACAGGTAGGAATAATAAGTATATAATTCAATTATACTAATAAATAATCAGAACCAATATAAAGTTGTTGTATTCAAGTCGGGTTATGTAAAATCTAAAGGAGTGTTTATGATGAGAAAAAACGATGAAAAAAAGCGACAAAAGCTTATCAATAAACTGATATTTTTAAACTTATATAACAAAGAAGATCAACAGCTTTATAAGCTGCCATTATCAAAGTTAGAATATGAGTTTCGGAAATTTAAATTACAAGGCCATCCCCATGGAGAGTTTGACTCTATTCGTTGGGTATAAATATTTAACTGCCATCACGCTAATTCATTCAAATATTATATACAAACTTACAGACTTACAGACTCCTATATCTTCCTAGGGGTCTTTTTAGTATCTTTCATTCCATAACAAACTTCATAATATTTACCTAATACAACCCCATAGTGTTATTATACTAACTCCAAAGCCTTTCAATAAAGTTCATGAAGAGCTAATTATAGGGCAGCAACAATTAAAGATTCGGATAGAAAATTTAGAAAAAATAAAAGAATTTTTTTCTTTAGGGCAAAAAGAAGTAATAGAATTAATCATACAATCGACAGCGTATAAAGGCATGCCTTATCATCCAGCCAATTCTATTCAGATTGCCATCCATCCCAAAGACGAGGAAAGAGCGTGAGAAATCTTCGCCGCTTTCGAAGAAGGTGGGCAAGTCCCTATTCCCCTTCATAAGACGGATTGGAGCTCCTTGTACGGGATGGTAACGGACAAGTTCGGTGTTACTTTCAATGTGAATGTTCAAGGAGAGCAGCCGCAGTAATAACATTCAGACTTCTGCTTCTCCAACAAACAAAGTCTCCTGTTCGCAAATGACAGGAGGCTTTGTTTATTAGATTTGAAAAATATCTTACTCATTTTCGGCTTGTACTGATATTCCTATTGAAAGATTAGCTCTTCGTTTGCGTTAGGTTTTAGATACTGTTTATTTTATATATTTTAAGCATAAAATAATGGACAGAAAGACGAAGAGGGTGACTATTATGGGAACATTGTGGCTTTTTCTAATTTTAACAGTATTATCTTTTATATCCTTGTACGTTTTGATGAAGAAAATGAACGTAACTAACGTCGTGGGGTGTTATTTATTATCCAATATCCTTATTACAAATACAGGTGTAATTATTAATATAAATTTAAAATTAACAAAGCAAGATCCAACAAGTCAATTGATTTTTTGGACACAAAAACTTCCTGAGTTGTCACTTAAGCCAGCCTTACTTGTTTGGCTAACGTATATTTTGTTCTCAAAGAAATCTCTTTTTAGTAAAATTATTTATTTTTTCTTCTTTTTAACAGCGCTAATTTCAATTGAAAAATATTTCGTTTATATTGGATATTTAGAATGGTTAAATTGGAATGTGTTTTATGGATATTTGAGATACAGTCTCATTATTTTTTTATTGTCCCTTTACTCCTATTATTTAGAAAAGCTTATTAATAGAAACAAAGAGGTGATAACGAGATGATGTTACCTCTTCCTAAGCAATTTGATGCAAATGAAATATTTATTATCGTTTCCACAATTTTATCTTGGCCACTCATGTTTAAATTACCTAGATACATATCTGCTGTTATCATAACTATCATTTGGACTTTTAATGTCTTTCTTGCTTTGTTGGCTGATATTACCATTAGTGTAAAACCAAATGACTTTTACATGACAATCGATCATAATACACATGAATTATTTGATATTTTATTGCACTTTATAACATATCCTACTCTTCCTTACTTTGTAGTAAACTTCTATCATCGTAAAAAACCCAAGGGTATAAAGCTTTTAATATATCTTATTTTATGGTCAGGAGTAGCGATTGCGTTAGAATGGATTTCAGTGAAATTTCATGTTTTCACCTATATGGGTTGGAAATTGTATTTATCCTTTTTTACTTATTTCATTGTATTTTCACTCAACATTTGGCTTTCTAATTTTATTGAAAAGAAAAATCCTATCAAAAGGACTTCTCTAGTTGATTCAATAAAATCACCATCTAAATAAAAACCTCATTTAGAAGCTATATAGTGAACCTTATCATAAGTAACGGAGAAAAAATGATTATGTTACTAAATTGCTTCTATCGCCAAGTTTAAAAATGAAGTGCCTAATAAGGCGCTTTATTTTCTTTTAACTTTATACATATAGCCTTAGAATAATGTCGTAGTAAATTACGTTATAAATGAAAGTATATTTGTTCAAAGTATGTAGTTTCGTCGCTTGAAAAAGTTTTCCATGATGATGAAAAGGGAAAAAGTAAAGCATTCTGAACAAGTAACATTGCGTTGGCTGGATGTGAAGGGCCATGGGGAGGATATTCCGAGTCATGTTCAAAATAATAAGTCACTTGAAAGTGTTAACCTTTACGAGAATCAAGTGTTAAAGCAGCAGGTACAGGATTTGTACAGGCTACTGCGAAAATATGAAGGCGTCGGAAGTAAAGCGATAGCAGCAAAATCTGCAAAATATAGTGGTGTTGTGGAGCGGTGGCTAAACAGTCCGTTTCTCACGGAAATAAAGGCGAATACAGGACCTTACACCATAACGCAGAAATTCCGAAAGCATCCAGTTTACCGCATTTGGTACCAATGGTTTGACAGGCTTCATAAACATAATCAAGAAGGGGTTGGCTTTGATTATCCGATTTCGCTTAAGGACACCTTTCAATTGTATGAAATGTGGTGTTTTACGAGGATTGTGAAAATAGTAAGGGAATCAGGGCTAGTGTGTAATACGAGCGGCTTATTTCAAACAAAGAAGAATGGAATTTTTCTGGAATTGGCCGAAAATAAAGAAAGTCAAATTCAACTACTAGGCGGACTTTCCTTGTATTATCAACGTACGTATCAATTTAATACAAAGGGCTTTCAGACATATACGCAAAGGATGATTCCTGACATCGTGATTGAAGGAGCAAAGGGAATCATGATCTTTGACCCGAAATACCGTGTACCGGACAATCTCGGTACGGCACTTGGCGAAATGCACAAATACCGCGATGGCATTATCCATCGTGAAACTGGCAAAAGGGCGGTACTGGAGGTTTATATCTTAACTCCTACCAAAGATGAGCAGGCGGAAGGGTTGAGGTATTTTCGAGAGGATTTTCAGCAGAAGTATAGGATGGGGGCCATTCAGGTAGCTCCTGGGTTTGTGGAAGACAACCTTAAGGAAAAGGTACTTGCATGTATCGAGAGTTTAAGTGCATATGAAAGTGATATGTCTGGATAGAAAATAGTCAGCAGCCCCCAATACCTTCTAAATATTGAGGGCTGTTTTTTTACAATGACCCATCCAAGTAACTGAATATGTTTTTTAAGTCGTGGCCTGCAAATTTTCTTTCATGAACAAAAAAGTTCTAAATATATTGAAAATATAGTAATATATTACTATATTTGTAAATTTCCGAGGAGGGAAGTAAATGGCTGATATAGTTTGGGGAAGTCCAGCTAGTTTATTTTGTTTAGGCTTTTTCTTAGGCGGCTTGGGTGTTTTTATTATCTCTCTAGAACAACTAAAAAGTAATAAACAGATACCCTGGTAATACCAGACTGCATATTTCATTGCAGTCTTTTTACATGGCTTAAATGGGTCCTAGATGTTCCGTGAGAAATCTCTAAATATGCTGTTGTACTGTGGTAATACTAACTTTATAGTAAAAGTAGATTAAAAATATCGAGGTTTTACAATTAGGGGGAAGAGGTAGTTTGAACGTACAAAGGACCAATCATCTTCAAATTAATTCCGTGTTGGACTTATTTCTTCAGGAGCAGCATCCTTTTGTTAAGATACATCGGATGATTGATTTATTTGAGACCATTATTAAAACACACACTGCTTATATTATTAGTGATTACTTTCGCTTGAATCATGTTTCGGAGGACATTAAAAGTTTACTTGCGGATGGTTTAAGAACGCCTTCACTCGGAATATGGCAAGTAATTAACCGGGTGATTATCGAAGATTTAACCATCGCTAAAAAACTAAACCAAGATCAATTTCAGCAGCTATTTTCTACTTTATCCAAGGAGAATTCCCAGCGGTTTCTTTCTTTATATAGTAGAAAAGGGGAAGATTTTGAATTACTAAACCCCATTCAGAGGGAAGATAGAACTTTTTTAAAGAACATCTTCATCCGAGCCAATTTTGCCTATAGCGAGAAGATGTTTATACCCCATTTCATTCCCTATTTCTATCAATGGGATCAAATGATCAGTCAAAGCATGAAGAGTGCTGAAGGTACTATTCCAGATATCGTTAATTTTCGGAATAAATACGCACACGGCGCTACACCTGACAAAGAAACCTGTCAAAAAGATATTGAAAGGTACACACCTATTTTAGAAAAGTTACTAGATGCTGAGTGGTTGACGAATACGGGTATCGTTGTTTTTCAAAAGGTTAATGGGACGATTCGGCCGATTTCTTTAGGAGGGGTTAAACAGAACCCTATCACCTTTCGAAATAGTCAACATGTTACATTGAATCAGACCTATTTGTTTAATGAACATGGAGAACTGTTAACGCTCTTTCCTATCATGACATTTAAGAATTTAGTAATTCACCACAAGAATGTTCCGACCTTGTTATTCTTAAATGATTTAAAAAAAATAAATAAAAAGAAAATCTCGTTATTAAATTATCCATATGCCTATCATCTAATGGATGATCAGATTTATGAGGAATTTATCTCAATCCTCAATGTCATTGATTGGAAAAAAAGAGCCAGTTATCACTTTGCTGATTATGTAGAAGAATTGGTTGAATCCTTTCAAGGGAGACAGGAAGAACAGGATACAGTAAGGCATTTTATTGAAACGCAAACATCGGGCTTTTTCTTTTTATTTGGAAACCCGGGTATTGGGAAGTCCGCTTTACTAGCAAAAATCCTAAAAGATTATAAGTATAAAGCAAGTATTGAGATAAAAAAGCCATTTACCTTTATCGAATTCTTCATTCGGAGGAATTCATCCTCGATTGAAAAATTCTTAGATTCATTGAACCAGCAGTTGGAATCGGTCTTTCTGACGAAAATTCCAATCGGAAGTACGATTGAAGAGAAACATAGCAACCTTCATGATCGGCTGTTGTACATATCGCAGCAGCGTAAAAATGGAAAAGTAATTATTTGTATAGACGGTTTGGATGAGGGGATTCAAAGTCAGCTTCTACCCTATGTTAATACCCAAACCTATCAAAATATTTTATTTATCTATAGCTCTAGACCAGTCGAGAATGTGGAACAGCTATACCATCGGATTCACCCAATCGATAAGCAAAAAATCACCCTTAATGGGCTTAGTACGGAGGAAATCCGGGGGTTATTATTTAAGGTTACAAATAAGTATGAAATCATCCATTATCCTGATTACATAAAGACCATTTTAGATAAATCAAAAGGCAACCCATTATACTTAAAATTACTTTGTTCGGAAATTGAAAGCAATAACCATTCCCTTTACCAAATTGATCAGCTGCCCTCTAAGATAGAGGATTTTTATGATGAAATCATAACGCGGTTTCGAAAGGAATCTTATGGAAATGAAGTGCTGTCGACGATTTATGTACTGGCGAAGGCAAAGGATTTTCTTTCCTCCAAGCATTTACAGTTAATTGCAGGTTTTACTGATAGCGTGATGGCTGAGGTGTTTTCTACTCTTCAGGAAGTACTGATTGAAAATCCAAATGAATCGTACAGCTACCAACTTTTTCATGATAGTTTTCGAGAGTATCTAGAAGTGAAAAAGAAAGACAACTTGGTCGAGGCCGAAATCCAACTAGCGAAATTTTGTGCGCAATGGAAAAGTCTGAACTATTATAGTGATTCCATCCGTACCTATCCAATGAAATATTACTCTTCCCATCTTGTTTCCTTAAAGGATCAGGAACAGCTTGAGAAATTGGCAGCAAATCAAGAGTATATAGATTCCCAATATTTATGGACAAACCAGTATTTGTACAGTATTAACCTGTTCTTAGATGCTATGAAAGCAGCTTCTAACCCTATTCGAAAGATGGACTATGCCGTTCGTATTGCTGAACTGCAAAATCAAATTACGAGCAATGTATCCTTGATTGTAGATCCAGCCCATAATGAAGATAGAAAACAGATAGAGAAACTGTTGGAACAGATTACTTCATACAAAGGTGCAGAACAATTTATTCTATATATCATTCTCTTACACCAAACACTTAATCTAGCCTTGTTGGACAATCAGAGAAAGAAAGAATTCCTGCAGATAATTCTTGAGCATCTGGATGAGCATACTGATTCGAATGTCATTGGATATAAATGGTGTGACTTTTTTTCGATTCGATATGGAGTAACGTTACTAGCTCAACTAAAGGAAATTGGTTGCGATATTCATCCAATTTTGATTCGGAGTGATTTACAAAATATAGACAATGAGTATGTGGAATATGAATTGAAGGATTTTGATTTACAGGATCCTATTTATTATTCAATCATTTCCAGTCTATTTTTAACGCAGCCTTATTATCCTATTGTAAAAAGTTTTGTCACTCTCTTGAGTCAACAGCGTCTGTTTTCAACTGCTTTGGAGATTGCTGATCAGATACCAAATATGTCAATTCAGGTTTTGTCAAAGCTTGAAGTGGCGAGAGCATATTTTCATTTTGGTATGCATGAAGAATCCCTTAATCTGATAAAGAAAATTTATTCCCTCGTGCATGATATAGAAGAGGATGCTTTAAAGGTTCAGGCATTGTGTTCCATTGTGAATCTATTGGGAAGGATGAACGATGAGAAAAGTGCACCATTATGGTTAAAAGAGGCTGAAGAAATTACGAGAAACATTAAGGATACTCGTGATCAATCCTTTGCATGGCGAGAGCTGGCCATTTATGAAGGCCATCAGCAGAATTTTGAAAAGGCACTTATTTTAATTAAAAGTAATGTTAAGGATACATGGAATCAAATCATCGCATTATGCTCGCTGATTCTCGATATGAAAGATTCTCGCAAACCGTTTGATGAGGTAGTAGATTTTACATTTGAAACATTAAAACAATCCATTGATTATCGTGATAAGCGGTCGTCCGTACGTTCAATTGCGATAACACTCAATAAGCTTGGCCATTATGACGAAGCGTTTGATTTGTTAATGGAGGCGAAGGATCATTGGAATAGTTTATACATTTTACGCAGTATAGGAGTGGAACTCGCCAGACGAAATCAATTAGATGAAATAAGGAAATATAGCAGTAAACTTCCGGATGTGTTCGAGCAGGCATTAGTGATGGGTACTCTTATTTCTGAACAAGTTAAACCTAGTAACATAGGCAAAGCTTTAGATTTATATAAAGACTTTATCACCAGTACTAGAATGAGGAAAATAGGTGTGCAGCATCTATCAATCGCAAATGTTCAATCTTCTATTATTCAACAAGAACCATCTACTCTTACGGAGCAAGAGTGTTTAGATCAATGGCAGAAGTTGAACCAATTGACTGATGACTATTTGAAAAGTATGGGAATTGCACAAGTAGCAACCAATTTCTACATATTAGGTAATGACAAGAAAACACAAACACTCATGCCTCAAGCCGTGGAAACGGCCTTAAGAATTGAAAATAGCTACAATCGCTCATTTGCTGTTAGTGAAGTCGCAAAAGCATACAGCAAACAAAATGAAATGAAAAAAGCCTTGGACATGGTAAAAGACATTGAATATCTATGGAATGTTACAGCGTTAATGAGGCAAATCGCCCATAACTTAACCTTAACCCATCAATATGATTCTTTATATACTCTGATAAAGGAACAAAAAGAGAAAAACCTCATCCTTGTGATGGTGGATGAGATGTTAAGAATGGTAAACAAAGAAAATCTTTATAAAGTGATCGATTTTATTCAAAATGACATCATTTCAGAAGTAATTAAAACACATGCCTATAACCAGATCTTGTCCATTCTCAAAGACTATAAAGAAGACATACTAGATGTCCTTATAAAAATCATTCCACAGATTTCCTATAATCGGCTATTAATTTGTAAAAGTATCGTCCTATATGCTATGTATCTACGTGATTTTACAAATTTAAGCAGTGAAATCGTCAAACAAAAACTGAAAAGTTTAGAAACAGTTATTGATATGGCCGATTTCATAACACCTTCTATCACCTATAGCTATGCATTAAAGGAAGAATGGCTAAATACCATTACAGACGAAGATGATTTCCTCTTTATCAAAAGTTTAATAAGACAAGTTGATCGAAAGAAAATTACAGAAGAACAATTTCAAGAAATGGTAGAGGATTTTATGGAGTGAAATCAATAAGGATAATAAAGTCTTTTTCCTGAGCCTGAATAATTAGATTATCCATTGGGTAATGTTTCAAAAAGAAGGTAGAAATGCTCCAAACTCTTGTAAATAATAGTTTGGGGCTTTTTTCATGATTTACTTTTTTCAAAGGCTATATTAACGTTAAAAAATGGAAGAATAGTGGTATAATAGCAGTAGTTTTTTTGTAAGTATGACCCACCTCTGTTGAAATAGATGATTATTTAATAGTAAAAGATAGTAAGGTTAGGTGAGTAGCGTGTTAGCATATAAAAAAGTGCTCCATCGTGTTAATTTTGAAGATGTATCGATTGAGGCTAAATTAGAAAAAAGCCATTATATGGTAGGCGAGCAGGTAAATGGAGTTGTAGAAGTGAGAAGTGGTTCTCACGAAGCAGATCTCGGTTATCTGTATTTATACCTTAAATCAGAATATGTGAAAAATCCTTCTCAACCCTTAGTCAGGACTGAAGCGAAGCTGGATAAGTTTATTATTGGGCAGCCTTTTCATATGCAGGCTGGGCAAGTGGTACATATCCCTTTTTCTATTGCTTTGCCTTTCAACACGCCCATTACTTATGGAAGTGCAAAGGTTTTTATACATACCGGACTGGATGTCCATGCAGGTGATGACCCCGAGGATATAGATTATATTGAAGTAGGACCATCACTTTTTCAAGAAAAAGTGTTTAGGGTGGTAGAGTCTTTAGGCTATGAAAAGAAGCGGGCCGTTTATGGCCCTACCGAAAAGCCAAATGAATTTCGACAAACATTCAGGTATGAAAAGGAAAGTTATCCTATACATAGGCTCCTATTTTCCTTTTTAGCTTCAAACGAAGAGGGAATCACCATTCATGTACAAAAATATTTAACGGACAGTTTATATGCTGACCAAGCAGTAATTGTCCATGAAACTGACTCAGAATTGGAGATTAAAAGAAAACTAGTAAACATAATTGCAATATAGATACAGGTTTATAAGTAAAATAAAGTATAAAAAAATTTTTTTATTATCTTAGTTTTGTCTATTCTATTTTTATATTTAGGATATTATATTGACTCCAACATAGTTGTATCTCTTAAAACCATTTATTTTTTTCTAGAGTTTTTTAACTAGTATAAAAGTGTATAATAAAAATGAGCTTCTAACTGTATATTAAGAATATCTATAAAGAATAATGTTCACTTTCCTATCATAAATAAACACATAATTTTTCATAAAATTGAAAATTATAAATTATATATTTAATAGTTCGATGAGGTGATATTTTGATAAACAATAGAGTCAGTAATTATGTTGAAAAAATTAATGAGATTATTCATAAAGATATGCATGTTAGTAATGAATATAAAAATCTTCCTGAAGTGCTAGGTTTACTTACGATTCAAGCTGATCGTATTTTTCTAGCGTGTCAACAGCATCCAAAATTAAGTAATACGTTATCCTTTCAAAGGAAGGTTATTAATGCTTTATCAGACATAAACAATCTTGACAATGCTAGTGATATGCTAGGAGATATTGAAAAGTGGCTAAAGGCAATAATGTACTTTTCCATTCCGGAGAGGTTTGAACTACATAATAACAATAAGAAACGATTTATGCTTTCAACTGCAATTAATGAGTTAAACTTACTAGAGCAATTTGAAATGAATTTCGACAGTCCCCTAGAGATTAAAGACCCCATTAAGAGATATATTTGGATTACCAAGGAAAATCGAGATTTTGAAACACATGAAACTCAAATTCAAAGTAGTTTTTTTAAGAATAATTATTTGCTTTGTGCACTTGCTACGATGTTTGCTGCATTGCATAAACACTATGATAGAATCAATTCTAATTTGCAAGGTCTGTTCACGAGAGCGGTCGACCCAAGTGTCCAAGACCTGTGCTCAATTATGAAAAGTGAGTATCAAAGTAAGCTTAAAACCTTTAGAGGTAGACAAAAAGAGGTGAATGCAATAGTAGACAAGCTAACTGGTGGTTTGAGATCAACCGGAGGATATTATTTGGTTACAGGGATAGAAGGTATTGGAAAAACTGCTCTATGTTCGAAGGTGTCAGAAAGGCTATTGTCTCAGCAAAAAAATCCTATCCCAATTGATCATCCACAAAGTGTTGAAACTCCTTGGCTACCAAGCGTTATTTTGATTTTAGGGAAGTGTATACAAAGTCCATTTGACATTGTTCAATGTATTATATCACAAATAAACTCAATGCTATTAGATCCGATTGCATTGCCAGAGGAAAATAGTTTCTTACATAATAATAGTATGCTTCCATATGATTCGCAAATGGAAGAGGAGTACGATATTAATTATGCAATAAGCGGCGATGAATATGCGAAAAGCAATCAATCTACTTATAGCGCTACCACACCTATGGCCATTAATGAACGAATGAATAAAAGAATGTATATTTCACCTGCCTATGATAGGGCTGGTGAAATGAATCCAAGTTTCAGTGACATGTCTAGCGAACTTATTAAGTACAAATCCTTACTTTTTTCTGCTATTAAACGAATCGTAGATGAAAATGGTCCAATCGTTTTAATTATCGATGCACTTGACGAAATTAATCGTAACCCAGAGGTTTTTAATTTTTTACCCGAACGATTACCAATCGGGGCTTCAGCCTTGTTAACTGTTCGCCCCAACTTAAATATCGATACATACATCAAGAATCAAAGTAGATTATCTGTATACCCAGATAATCTACAGAACCTAAATCGAGAAGAGATTCCCCTATTAACTGGGGTTAGTGATTTAGCAGGTCCAGAGGAGAAAAAATTTAATGACGATGTGTATCGTAAGAGTGGAGGTTGGTCACTTCACGTTGCAGCCATTGCAAAAAGTCTTGAGGAACAAAATGGTGATTTCTCAAGTGTCCATATAAATAATGATTTAAAAAGCTATTTTGAAAGACAGCAAAAAGAATGGTTAACCTCATATCCAACAGGGTCAATGGATGCTGAGCTACTAGAAAATATTTTAACACTTCTTATTTTGTTTGAGCCTGTTGCACCTATAAGCTTTGAGACAATCCAAGGATATTTGGAATCTAAACTGGGACGTAATATTAACTTTAATATACTAAATACTGTATTAGCCCCTGTTGCTTACCAAATAAATGGTCTAGATACTAGTAAGAAAAAAATAAAGATTGGTATCAAGGCATTTGCAGAGTACCTAAGGGATAACTATTTGGGGAATCGTGATTTAATTCGTGCACTACAAGAGGTTTCAAAGTGGCTGATAGAGGATGAAGAGCTGGAATCAAAAATTATTGCAGACTTTCTTTCATATTGGATTGATGGAGTGAGTTCAACATGCACTAAAATCGTAAAAAATATCATTACATCGTATAAAGAGTATGGCAAAATTTCCGAACTAAAAGTTATTGCAAAGGAAATTGTGAAGGAGCATGGATTGGTATCACCAGCATATGGATATTGTATACAAGTGCTTTCAGAAGCAGATGATGTTGCATCAATGTACATGTACTCAAAACTTTTATTAAATGAATCAGGCAAGAAAGTTGATCTGAAGAAAGCTGAGAAGTGGCTAAGACAAGCAGCCGAAAGGGAGTTTATACCTGCGATGATTTCACTGGGATCTGAATTATTAGAAGGGGAAATTATCGAACAAAATAAAAAGGAAGGTGAAGAATGGCTTCGAAGATCCGTTGAATTAGAGGATGAACGAGCATATTTAATATTAGCAAATCGACTTATTGATGGTGCAGGGCTTGATAAAAACATTGAGGAAGGGTTTGAAATATTAGAGGAAGCGGCAAGTAGAGACTATGTAAGGGCTATGATTACATTATCGAACCGATTATTGGATCAGAAGGTGGGAAAAGTAGACCCTGATCGAGCGAAGGAATGGTTATTAATCGCTGCAGATGATTTAAACTCAAAACAGGCAATGTATATC
Organism: Neobacillus niacini; assembly: GCF_023715415.1. GTDB lineage: Bacteria > Bacillota > Bacilli > Bacillales > Cytobacillaceae > Neobacillus > Neobacillus niacini_C. The sequence continues at coordinate 491,587 of NZ_JAMBOB010000003.1, read as the reverse complement.
TTGGGAAGTCGTCAACTTTTAGGAAATGGACTACCACTAGACATTATTGCAGGTGAAGAATGGCTTCGGAAAGCAGCTGAAGAGAATCACTTGCCTGCAATGCATGAACTTGGAATCGCACTAATTAAAGGGGAGAAACTTACTCAAGACCAGGAAGAGGGAATGGAATGGTTAGAAAAGGCAGCTGAAAAGCGCTTTGTTTTATCTAATTTGTTTCTTTCTAAATTGTATTTAACTGGGAAGTATGTGGAAGAGGATCGAGAAGTTGGAGAAAACTGGCTTCTTCAAGCCACAAAGCTTAAGTCAAAGAAAGCAATGCTCATTTTAGCTGAATACTATTTATATGGAAAGTATAACTTTCCCTTAAATCCTTCCAAGGCAGAAGAATGGTACCATAAAGCAATTGAGGAAGGCTCAAATGTAGCACTTCATAATCTTGGAATTGAATATATTAAAGGAGATATTATTAAAAGGAATGTGAAAGAAGGGAAACGGCTTCTTCAGGAAGCCATTAAAAATGACTATATTCCTTCACATTATGTCTTTGGAATGATGTTAGTGGAAGGTGAATATAAAATTCCTAAGATGCCGACAAAAGGTAAAGCACTTTTAGAAAAAGCAGTCGAAAAAGATAATAGTGACGCAATATTTTATTACGCAAACCTACTCTTGGATGGAGAGTATTTAACAAAAGATATTAGTAGAGGAGAGGAACTCTTACAAAAATTAATCGATAAAAAGGATAAAATGGCATTAATCAACTATATAAACCGGTTATGTTTGGGACAAGGACTTACAAAAAATGTTGATAAGGCTAAGATGCTTCTTGTTAAATATGCTGAAGACAAATGGGCAAATGCAATGTATATACTTGGCTACCATTTAGTGAAAGGTGAATATTTTGGACAGGATCTTGAAGAAGGATTTAATTTATTACATGCAGCAAGTGATTTAGGAAGTACAGAAGCAAAAGAATTTCTTGGGAATTCGTATTTAAAAGGGGAAATTATTGATATTGACTTTCAAAAAGGATTTCACCTTTTAGAAGAGGTTTATAAGCTTGGTGATTTAGAAGTTGGACATAATTTAGGTTTGGAGTATTACAAAATAGGTAATTTTGAAAAGGCAACTAAATATTTTTATGAGCTATTCAAGCAGGGGGTCACCTCTTCGGCTATTAGCTTGCTTTACATGTATCGAAGAAATGAACTTGCCGATTCCATTTATGTCAATATGACTCATGTTCTTAAAGTATTAGAGAAAAGAAAGACTTCGTTAGGAGATATTAACCTAGCTCTATATCATATTGGGAAATCACAAGAGATTTCTGCCTGGAGAGAAGCGGATAATATTGTTGGTGAAGTTACAGTAGATGACATTGGACAAGCCGTAAAATGGTGGGGGGACCTTGCAAACATTAACAATGATCCTGAGGGACACCTTGTTTTAGGGTGGTTGCAACGTCATGGTAAAATATCAGATCCAGATGGATTAACAATTATTGAAAGATATAATCTAATCAGTAATTATTTTGAGATTCCACACTGGCTTCAAAAAAACGTAAATACTAAAAATAATAACTAATAACCTTACATTAAATATTAACCGAATAAAAAAAGTAAGCGTAAAACTATACCAACATATGAACAAACAAAAATCCATAAGATAATCTCTTCAAATTAATATTCTTTATTTGAGGAGGTTTTTTCATGACTAAAAGTTGCAATCTAGCAGTTTCGAAAAGAATGGGAACAGAGAATTACCGACCACAAAGCGATTGGTCAAATCCAGGCTAAATGGTGTGAAGAATCAATAACAGCAAATGATTCTCTATTAATAGTTATTACTGATTGTGGAAATGAATTTTTAAATGTCCTAGGATAGATTAAATCAATTGAAAAAATTTTTTCAATATCGTTATAGAAGTTGATAGTAGTAATAAACGACATTCCTTAAAGTAACACTCCTAAATATAGACATATTTTCTATTAATAAACATTTTTGGTGGAGACTATTTACCCACCTCTGATTGTCTCCATCAGAAATTACAGTAGTATTATATTGCACTATTAAAATGTTTAGAATTCACACTATTAAATTGAATAATTTTAAAAAAAAAATGAAAAAACTTGTTATTATCAAACCATTGACTGAAAAGAAAAATTTTAATAACCTAGTAGAATAGACATAGAATATAACAAAAGAAGGAATTTTGCCATGCAGCAAACGATTACGAGAGAGATTCTATTTGATTATCAATTTTATGCACCTGGTTTAGTGGTAAAGGTAGAGGATAATCCAAATGAATTGGTCCTAACAAACGAAGAAAATGTTTTTCATTATTATTATGACAGATATTCAACATTAATCTTAGATTTAGGAAACCGATTGGAACCTGGGGTTATTGATATCCATCAGATGAAAAATGGTTTTAAATGGAAAGATGAATCCATTGTTAGCACAGCGAAACTTATCTATACATTTCCTGAAATGTTGGATTATTTAAGTGATACGATTGAGAAAGTAACCATTATTGTTCATACTTACCCAGATTTTGACTGTTTTGCTTCTGTTTATTTGGCTCAATACTATCTGCAGCATCGGAAACTACCACCATTTGCAAAAGAACTGGCGGATTATGCGGAGGAGATAGATACCGGTAAAATGAAGCTGGACCCGGACCGGCCATTAGCACCATACTCTATTTCACAAGTCATTGATGAGACAGTGCCCCGTGGACATATCAATATTTTGATGAGGGGATTAGAATTAATTAAATACATAATGAATAGACTATCCCTTTTATCTGAAAGGGAAAGAACGCTCAAAAGCCCGGTATTATTTGAGGTAGACCACCCCTTTCAAATGGAGCAGATACTGGTTGAAGAAGATTATAAAAAGTATTTGGATGATCTTGAAAATATTTGTGAAAAAAGGAAAATTCGTTTGCCGTGTTTTGAAGGCAGCACCCGTGAAGTGGAAGGTTTATTTTGGAATGCCCCGTCGACTTCATTATTGGATAAACTTTGGGCAAGATCTGATGTAAATGCTCCTTCAGGAAAAGGATATACGTTTACTTTTATTCCAAAGAAGAGGTACCCGCCTAAACAAGAGTTTCTTGAATCATTTGTATTAGGTGGGGAAGAAGTCATAGCAGCCATTTCAGCTACAAACAGGGTAATCATTTCAGTGGACGGCACTTCTGACGTTTCACTTTATGGATTAGCTGAAATGTTGGAATTTGAAGAAACAAAAAAAGAGGACACGTTATTCAACGAGGAACTTAAGGATAAATGGCGGTCCCGAAAGTCAAAAAGATTTCCGGAGGCTTGGCTGGATAATGAAGATCCCTGGTTCGATGGCCGTAATAATAATTACCAAATTGTTGACGGGCCGAGGGTAGGAAGTCTACTAACCATTTCCGAAATCAGACGAACTGTCCTAGATTATACAAAGCCTGTCGTAAAGGGATTTCACACAAAAATTCTCTATCCATTTCAATTTGGTATAAATGAGTTTGAGGAATTCTACCGGAAATTAGATGAAAACATGCACCTCACTAAAGTTGACTATGGCAATGAAGGTTTTCAGACTAATTATTTTCTTCCTTATATCCAGAAATATTTGTTTAATCAACAAATAGGTGAGGACAGGTACAGCGGCAGTTTTGCATCGAATGAGCAATTTTCACTGCTGCTTCATTTTGAAAATGAAGTAATTTCTAGCTGCGAAAAAGTAGAAATAGAAATGGTACACAATCGTGATAATGTGATAGTAAACATTAGCAACCCAACCATCCATATATTCCGGTATGGAATTGGATTTCTTGCAGTGGATGCAGATGTTCCAGAAAGCCACCAAGACCTCATTTTTTTAGACATGGTCTTGGAAATGAATAAAGAACTTTGCAAAGGTCTAAAGACGAAAGAACTGCTATTTAAGGAAACAAGAAAGTATTTTTCCGGATTCTTACATACTCTAAATCGGTCTCATCCTGGCATCATGTACTCAGATGTTACAATTAGTGCCAATCGTTATTTTGAATCGGCCAAGAAGGAATTGCTTTTCAAATTATCCTCTCACTTAACATGGAATTCAGCTCACCAATCAGATGATGAGCTGACAGTCCAAAACAGGATATCCTATGAAGTAAACAAGGATATCACTATAGGAATCAGTAAAAAAGGAAATGTTTTGCTTATTTTTGATAAAACAGAGGATAGAATGGAGGTAAATAAATTTGAAGAATTAAAAACCGCAATGGAGGAAGAACGGCAAATATTTCGGACAGTGGATTATTATATTTTCTTATTATCCCTTCAGCAACGATTTGTCTTATTGAACTTTTCTGAGAAACTCTCTGAAATCGGTGTAAAAGATAAACGAGAGCAAGTACTAAATCTTCGCGATCAATTATATGACTTTCTTGTCCAAGGCTGGTCCAGTCAGATTACCGACGATGAGGAGGGTATGAATGTTTATAAAAAATGCCTGGAAGTGTTTGAATCTAAAGACCTTCATGATGAAGTAATTGACCAAATTTCAGCCATTGCCGATTATCAAAATACAAAGAAAGATTATATTTTTAACTTCCGTTTTACCATGATTTCAATATTATTTCTTGCGATTACTGGGGTCACCGGGGTGTATGGGATGAATATTGGAGGATTCGATGAAAATACACCAATATGGCCAGCTGTTGTCATTTTCTTTGGTAGTTTTCCAGTTTTATGGTCTATTTGGAGGCTAATCCCCCCTATGACGGAGGCATCCAAAAAGGGGAAGACTTACGGTAATAATAAAATTAAAGACTGGATTAGGAGACTATCCAAAACAGTATTATAAATACTGGTGCCTGTTATCTTTTGAAAATACAGAAATGTTACAATTATTTCTTACAAGAAGAAAGCCCCTTTGATTATTCAAAGGGGTTTTTTTACTCAAATATTAGTCACTTAATTTCTCTTTTATGCTAAACTTTCTAAAAATTCCCATAATAAAAAAGGAGAATCATTGTCTTTGTAGAAGAATATTAGGGACACTTGAACTATTTGCATCACTGAAATTACCCATGAAAGGTGTGGAAATACCTATTATTTGATTTACGTTTCTAGTAATTTTAGAGGATTGTTTGCATACGATTATTTTATGTAGAGATTTTAATTTTTAAAAGATGGAGGAACTATGAAAAAGGGAGAAATTTTTAAGCAAATTGAAGAAAAGTTGAATGATTCATTTTTGCCAATTGACATATTGAAGGCATTAACGGGTGGATTATCCCCTGCAAGTGTGTTCCTAGTGGATTATGGTGAAACCAGTAAGTTAGGAGTCTTGAAAATTGGTCCTGATAATGAAGTCGATAGTTTTAATAAAGTATATAACAAAGCAAAAGAAAATGGATATCATCATTCTATCGCGAATTTAGTTGTCAATTTTGAAATTCGAAATGAAAATGGTTCCACTACATATGTTAGCCTGTATGAATTAGCAGGGGATAGTTTAGATGAAATCACTTATTATCGGTTACTGGCAGATGAATCTGTACAAGCAAAAGCTGCTTCTGAAAAACTAATGGACTTTATGTTTAAATGGAATAAAAAACATGAAAGGGCAAAGCTGTCACCTATTGAAAATATTTCAAATTGTTTACTTACAAAATTAAATGATCAGAAATATAGGGATGCCTTTTCTCTACTTACTATACCGGAAAACATAAAATGGCTTTTCTTAGAGAACACAAAAGAATTTATTCCGAATCCATTTTACTTTTTAAGTGCCGATCCAGTATGGAAGAATGCAGATCAGCAACCAATTGAAATTCATTGCTTTCTTTCCTTATCTCATGGGGACTTTCACTCAAAAAATGTTATCTTCTCTAATGATACTATCAATATTATCGATATCGGTGATACACAGGAGAATACGAATGTTTTTTATGACCTGGCCTATATGGAACTGCATACATTGATGGATTTGTATCGTTTTGAAAATGATGACCAAATCCAAAAGTGGATAGATTTAACAAAAGCGCTTAGCCATGATATAAGAAATGTAAATATACCATATGGATATAAAGCAAGTATTTTACGTGAATTTATCAATACGTTGCGAAAAGGCTATAACCAAGTCATTGGAGATCCTAGAAATACGAAATATGATACCTCGTTTTATTTAGCAGGTGTTGCTGCGGGGATTAATTTCTTCCGTAAGACAAAAGATCTTACTAAAAAATATGCTGCATTCATCTATGCCTCTTTTTTCTTAAAAGCTGCACTCGAAAAACTAGGACTTTATCATCCTACACCAATAGAGTCATTGGTTTTTTCTTGGAACCTTAATCAATCGGCAAAGACATCTTCCCAATATGAGCCAACCTTTCACTTCGAATTCATCCCTATGGGTGCAATGGTTTCGAAAGATGATCCTAATGATAAATATAAAATTAAAAAAAATCGAATATTTTTGGATACAGGAAACATGTTATCCACTGGTGTAATCGACCTTCATCAATCAAAAGATGGATATGTTGTAAAAGACAAGAAATATTCCAGTACCACAGGTGTTATTGCAAATTCGCCAAATTTTCTACTAGATAACCTAGAGAAAACAAACGGAACACAAACGTTTGAGATTATTGTCCATCACGAACCTGATTTAGATTGCTTTGCTTCCGCCTATATAGCGAAATATCTCGTAATAAACGGTGATTTACCAAAGAATGTTGAAAAGTTAGTTGAGTATGTTGAAGAAGTAGACTCAGGACTTATTAAACATACAGACGGTTATTTGTTCACTCCCTATGCCATTGCGAGTGCCATTCAAGCCGTGATAAAGAAAGATAATCCAGATCTTCAAGGGTATGAGTTGAATAAGAGAACATTGGAAAGAGGAATTGAATTAATTGAATATTTGATGGACCGGTTGAATCAGCTTAGAGGTAGTCAACAGAATTTGTTTAACCTAGCCATCCTATTTGAAGGTTGTCCGTTTGATAGAGAATTTTCACTTGTTGAAGTTGATTACAAAAGTTATGAGAAGGATCGTGAAACAATCTGTGAAAAGATCCATTTGAACCTGCCAGTAGTAAAACAAGATATAGAAACAAAAACGATAAAAGGATTAGTTTGGAATACAGCGCCTACCTGTTTATTACACAAACATTGGGCAAGAAGGGAAGGTTATATCTTTACCTTTATACCTAGTAACCCAAGGAAGAAATGCTTTGAAGGGATGGATGATTTAGAGGTTAATCGCGTGGTTATTTCTGTCGACCCAAATAGCGATGTTTTTTTAGGTGACCTCTATCAAAAGTTAGAAAAAGCTGAATTGGATAAGGAATATCAACTGTTTGGAGAATTGAAAACCAAGTGGCGTAGTCGGGAAACAAGACGTTACAAGGAAGAATGGTGTGATAATAAAGATCCATGGTTTAACGGTCAAATTTTCAATTATACGATTATAGATGCTCCACATGTTGGAAGTTTACTAACTATTGAGGAAATAAAGAATATTGTGATGAATCGATATCAAACAGTTCCACAATAAGTAAATATCTTCAAAAGCTTGATAGGAGAATGATTGGGGAGAATGAGATGAATAAAAGTGGTATTTCACAGATTAGTATTGATAATATACTAGAGAAAAGGCTGGTAGCTTTACAGAACACTATGATTGAGAAAAAGATCTCAATGCTCATTCTTTTTGAAGGAAACGACGAAGATGCAAAGGGATCCTTTATCAATAAATTAATTAAACCACTTGATCAGCGTTGGCTAAATGTTTATTCAATAGATGATTTGGCAGACATGTATAAAAATTATCCCTATCTAAAAAGGTTTTGGGTGGCGAGTCCAACAGTTGGTAAAATTTCCATCGTAGATAAGATGTGGTTTCGTGATGAAATATTAGCGAATGGCAAAGATGAAATTTCGAATGATTATTATGAACGAATTGTTAGATTTGAGAATCAGTTAGAATCTGAAGGAATCATTCTGATTAAATTTATCCTGCCAAGTATCAAAGTGAATAACTTGATGATTCCATCTGAACCTAGCTGGACTATCCTAAATGAAAAAACACAAGAATTAAATGATAGAAAGATGTTTGAAGTGGTTATTAAGAGGTTAGAAGAAGGATTAGCTGAACCTACAAATACATTAAAACAAATTGTATCAGACTATCTTCCGAAATTTTCTTTTGATACGATAGATCTTTCGTTAAATCTTGAAAAGGAAATCTTTGAGAAGAGACTAGAAACCTACCATCAAGAAATGAAGAAATTACCTGAGAGACTCTTAAAGAGTAAGAAAAGCATAATTTTATTATTTGAAGGATGGGACGGAGCAGGGAAGAGCGGAAGTATTGGGAGTCTCATATCCCCCCTTGATCCACGAAAATACAAAGTCGTTCCGCATGCGACCATAAAGGATTTCGAACAGGGTCGACACTATCTTTATTATTACTGGAATTTGGTTCCTAAATTTGGTGACATATTAATTATGGATCGAACCTGGTACAAGTGGGTTATGGAAAATCGAATCTATAATAAGTGTTATGAGGAAAAGTGGAATAAAGCCTATACTGATATCTGTGATATGGAAAAGGAACTTGCTGATTCTGGTGTAATTATCCTTAAATTTTGGCTTCATATTGATCAGGATGAACAACTCATTAGGTTTAAGCACCGAATGGATCATGATTCTAACGTGAAGGAAAACCAACTTGAAGATGATTGGAAAAATAGGGCTCATTGGCGTGACTTCGAAAAATGTGCTGAAGAAATGATAGACCGTACAAGTAAACCACACGCCCCTTGGATTGTTGTTGAATCAACAAGCAGTGCTTATGCGAAGGATAAGATCTTTACGAAAATATTCAATGTTTTAAATGATGGTAATTGATAAAATTAATTTAGAAAGAAATTATATGTATTGGGGAGATAGATTTGCCAACGATTTGTATAGATGAAAGTGGGAATTTTGAAAAAAATACGAAAACCTTGCTAATTGGTGGTTTAGTATACCATGGTAATGATTATGAAGAGGAACGGAATAGTATAGAAGAATTTTTAAAATATGAGTGTCAGGAATTAGGAATTGACTACCCAAAAGGAATTCATGCCAAAGATAGGCGCCATCGTTCCGATCATGTACAACAAAAAATTCAGTTAAAAAGTAAAATTAAAGACTATCTCCGAACATCGGGTAAGTACCAATTTTTAATGATGATAAAACCGCATCATTATCAGTCCAAATCTTCTTCTAATATACTAGATGATGAAGTTGCGAGCAATTTATATGAAAATATGATCATTCAATTATTAATCACTTACCTTTTCCATAATCCAGATAAGGAAAACAATACTAAAATTCATTTGGAAATAGCGAAAAGGAGTGTACCGGTAAAAATAACTGATTTTGAAACCATTGAAGAGTATGAAGCACTTGGTTATGAGTCAAAGGACCTTAACTACAAAGGAGAAAAACTATATTATTTAACAAGCCAATCTACCTTTAAATCTATGTTGGCTCTTGCCATGGAAGAATTAGGCCAAAACACAGATGGTCATTTTGCCTTTCATGTGGATTCTATTAACTATCATTCTAGCAAAAAAGATGAAGAACGGCCAACCACCCCATTCTTATACTTAGCTGATTTTGCTTGTGATATCATCCGGGATAGTGTAGCAGCCTCTTCATTTATTGATGGAAAAGAACAGGTCCATTCTGATTTTAAAATTTCTGAGTTTATTAAAGTAGCGAGAGAGGTCACTAAGAAGCCATTACTCTTCTGGACGTATGATGAGATCAATATTGGGTGGAAAAAGCTTTATCAGTCATTCCAACAGAAAGATCTAATGGAGTTTTTGAGGATTTCGTACGACCTAAAAAATAGTTCCTCTCCATTTTTGCCCAATTATTCTTTGCTTTGGATTAATAAGCTAGAAAGCAGGAAGCACGTTTTATTTGACCCCAATTCATTTTATAAATATACAAATGAGTTTAAAGAGTACGTCATAAAGCAAAAGAAAAGTCAAAAGGCGGAGCGTTTACAAGAAGCGGCATATGTTGGAGAATCTATATGGAGCTTAGTTGAGGAGTGGGAAAGTAAACATGGAACTTCCATCTATCAAAAAGAAAAATATCAGTTAGCCGATTCCATGATTATTGTTTACAATCATTTAGGCAATGTCAAACAATCTGAGTTTTACTTTAATATCTGTGTAAGTTTAGCTGAGTTTGTATCTCCAGAAGATTTTTGTGGAACCGTGTTAAGTGTAGCGACAATGTTTGCGAATTCCTTTCAATTTGATAAAGCCATAGAATGGTCAGATTTTAATGTTAAGAAATTAGAAAAAATTAAACAAGTCGGACCGAATGTCTTTCCGGTCAGCATGAGCCCTAGTAAAACTTTGGAATCGAGGCTACTTCTCTTAGGGAAAGCCTATAGTTCTCTTGGACAAATGTATTCCTTCAACGGGGATAGTGAAATGGCTGTAATGTACTTTGAAGCAGCGCTAGAAGAATTTGCGGGAGATCCTGGTAATCAAGAAATGACGATTTCTTTTCTTTTACACCTGGCACTAGATTTGAAAAATAGAGAGTTATATGACCAGTATGTTATTCATTATTTAAATGACAAGGGAATAATGGAGCAGTTCAAGTACCTCTCAAGTCTAGAAGATGTACAGGATCATTCCTATAAGCTATTTCTCTTTGTAAAGAGTTTGAATGTTTTTCAGGATCCATTGTCAAAATCAGAAACGAAAGAAATTTCAAGATTTCTAAGTGAATTACTTTTTGTAAGGAAATCAAAGACTGTATATCCATGGCAATTAATTTACAAACATGCAGCGCTTTGGCTTCAAGGACAATCTAAACATAGTTTAGATTTAAAACAATTAAAATTCCTCATTCATAATACTGTTCAAGATGATGATCAAATCATTCTTAAGCTAATGAATTTAGCCACTGAACTCTTTTTATCAGATTTATATAAAAGTAGCTTAGAAAATAAAAAGCAGACTGTGGAAACCTTTAAAGAAATATGTTCATTAAACGATGGAACAGCAGGCTATTTCAATGTGTTATTCGAGATTGAAAGCTTTGAAGACCAGGTAAACTTTATCCAAGATTGTTTTAGATTTACGTATATCTAATTAATGTGAAATGCTCCTGAATGAAGGAAAAAATCCTCGAATCCTTTAGTAGGAAACGAGGATTTTTTAACGTCTATTGATAACTTAAGTAATTAATGTGGCTGGCAATTAATTTCTATTATTTTTGTATATGGTATCAAGGGATTATTTTAATAATATTTACCTATTATAAGAGTAGAAAACCAAGACAATTAAGTCAAAAAAAACCGTCAGAACCGTCCCCATGGTCACTCATGGTCACTAATAAGGAGTGATAAAAATTCTAAAATATGATGATTCGAACCCTTTAAGTATTAAAGAATATGGTGAAACATTAATTGGCAAGACTTTTTTAGATGTCCTGGATGCAGCTGGTATTGAAGATGACTTGAAACAAGGGATTATTACAAAAACAAATAATCCAAATTATAAAGGTGGTATGGGTCATTTAATTGAGGAATACCATTTTGGATATAAAATTAATAGTGATCAAGAACCTGACTTCCCGAAAGCTGGTGTGGAATTAAAAGTAACACCTTATGAAATCGGGAAGAAAGGTGGGTACTCAGCTGGAGAAAGACTCGTTATTACTATGATTAGCTATCAGGATGCTGTAGAAGAGGATTATTATGCTTCACATGTATACAAAAAGCTTGTATTAACACTATTAGTGCATTATTTACGCGATCGAACGCTTACAAGAATGGAATATCCAATCAACTTTGTAACACTATTTTCTCCACCAGAAGAAGATTTGAAAATTATTCAGCAGGACTATGAGAAAATTATTACGAAAGTAAAAGAAGGTAAAGCACATGAGTTATCAGAGGGAGATACCACCTATTTAGGTGCTTGTACAAAAGGCTCGAACTCGATTAAAAGTTATGTACCACAGGCATTTTACGCTCCGGAACTAAAAGCGCAAAAACGTGCATTTTGCCTAAAACAATCTTATATGACCTACATATTAAATACATATGTCCGCAAAAAAGTAGATACGTATGAGTCGATTTTAAGCAGCGTGCACGACATTGAAGATAAAACCTTTGAAGAACTTATAATCGGGAAAATCAATAGTCACCTTGGAAAAACAGATGAACAGCTAATGACTGAATTTGATGTTCTGCCTGGCTCAAAGAGTTTCTGGAGCTCGCTTGCCTACCGTATGCTTGGCATCAAGTCCAATCGAGCAGAAGAATTTGAGAAAGCTAATATTGAAGTAAAAACAATACGTCTCGAAGAGAATGGAACATTGAAGGAAAGTATCTCATTCCCTCATCTAACTTTTATCGAATTTGTACAGGAAGAATGGGAAGAGTCCGATTTCTACAACGATTTAAGCTCAAAACGTTACTTACTGGTTGTATTCCAAAAGCAAGGCAGCAGGAATATATTAAAAGGTTGCCAGTTATGGAATATAACGAATGAGGACTTAGATGAAGCCCGCATCGGTTGGGAGATGATTCAACAAGTTGTGGTACAGGGTGTAAAGCTATGGAAAAAGTACAAGAAAAATGGGATAGATTTTGTGGTGAAAAATAATTTTCCTAAGAAAGAGGCAAACCGGATTATTCATATTCGACCTCATACTTCTGAACGTTACTATAAACTTAGCGATGGTGAAATCATTGGCAATAATCCTAGTTACGGCGATGAACTTCCTGATGGCAGAATGATGCTGAAGCAGAGTTTTTGGTTAAATAATACATACATTCTTAGTCAGTTAGACGATAGTCTTAAAAGATAGGATTCAAAAATCTCCAGACTTAAAAAAATGGTTTGGAGCTTTTTTATTTTTGTTTTCAACCTCCAGAATATTTATCGTCTAATGTCTTTCTCTTTGGAAAGGACTTTTACAGTTTAAAATAAATTAATATTAGAACGAATGTTCCTTTTGTGTTATGATGAGGTTACCAATTCTATATTATTTATTAACCCTTCAAGGCAGTGAAATAATCTAGTATTTGTGATATGATAGTTTAATCTGTTAAATTTACACCGCTTATAATGGTTGATCTTTTTGCTGGATTTTATTATACTATTTCTTAGGTATAGATTGTACCGAAAGGATGTTCATCATGTTAAATGTTATAGAGCTATTTGCGGGCGTAGGCGGGTTTCGCCTTGGACTTGAGGCAACAAACGGATTTCAAGTTGTCTGGGGGAACCAATGGGAACCTTCTAAAAAAGCCCAAGATGCTTTTACTTGCTATGCCAATCATTTTAAAGATAACGGAATCCATTCCAATGAAGATATTGGAACCGTTGATGAAAAGATTTTTAAGGATATGGGTGTTAACGTTATTGTAGGCGGTTTTCCCTGTCAGGACTACTCTGTTGCCCGCAGCCTTTCTGGAGAGAAAGGAATTCAAGGGAAAAAGGGTGTTCTATTCTGGGAAATTATCAGGCTTGCAACTGAGATTAAGCCAAAATATATATTGCTTGAAAATGTTGATCGTTTATTAAAATCACCTTCCAAACAGCGGGGCCGGGACTTTTCTATTATGCTCGCAAGTTTTCGTGATTTAGGCTATTCAGTTGAATGGCGAGTCATTAACGCAGCAGAATATGGACAGGCTCAACGCCGTAGAAGAATCTTTATTTTTGCTGTACGAAATGATGTCCAATTCATCATAAGCAGAGAAAATGTGGAAAATCCAGCTATGCTTCGAACGGAAGGTTTTTTTGCAGGTGCATTTCCTGTCATGAATGGAGAAAGCAAAAAATATCATTCTTTTACTTTTTCAGAGGATATTTTGGATATCTCGGATAATTATACTAAAACCTATTATAATTCAGGCATCATGCGAAAAAACAAAGTTTATTCGGAAGAATTAACGCCTATCATTGAAGAATCTATTACGTTAGAGGAAATTCTTCAGACAGGTGTTGACGAAAGGTATTATTTAAACGAGACAGCTATAGAAAAGTTTGAATATCTAAAGGGACCTAAAAAAATAAAACGAACTGCCGCAACTGGGCATGAATATATATTTTCAGAGGGTGGAATGTCTTTTCCTGAACCTCTTGATAAACCAGGACGAACGATGTTAACGAGCGAAGGAACGGTTAACCGAAGCAGTCACGTAGTCCGTGATCCTGAAACGAATCGAATTCGAATATTAACCCCAGTAGAATGCGAACGTTTAAATGGATTTCCTGACCATTGGACAGAAGGAATGTCAGAAAGAATGCGATACTTCTGCATGGGAAATGCGCTGGTTGTGGGATTGATTGAGCGAATGGGAAATAGGATACTTGAAATTGATAAAGAAGACATCAATGCATTGAAGGAACAGCCCTTACAAATGAGTCTGTTTTAATGTTGGAAATATGGAAAGTATCTATCTCTGGCATATAAATGTCAGGAAATGATAAAAAGGCCTATTCAAATAAACAATATAACGAAAATAGCCATCGAATCGATGGCTATTTTTTCTAAATTATTGAAACAAAACTGAAGAATCAGGAAACACTTATCATTATTCATTCTGAAGCACATAGCTATGGTCAGCCAAATTATTATGAAAGAATGTATCAAAATTTCAGCATGCTTTATAATAGGATACAGGAAAACTATTATTAAAGGAATTTTTGCGAATGTTAATAAAAATGGAACTGAACCCAGCAAAAAGCAGAACTCATTATTGGCTTTTAGATAGGAGCTTGAACTATGTCTAGAGAGGTAAAGACAAGAAGAATAGTATTAGATTTAGCAGTTTCCTTAGATGGTTTTATTGAAGGGGAAAATGGTGAAGTGGATTGGTGCATTATGGATCCAGACATGGGGTTCATTGATTTCCTACAACGAATTGATACCATTTTTTATGGAAGAAAGAGTTATGAGTTGTGGGGGCAATATATGCCAGAAAAAGAAGTGCCGGAAACTGAAAAAGAATTGTGGGAGTTAGTACATAGTAAGCAAAAATATGTGTTTTCTAGAACACAAAAGACGACTGGTGATAAATCGATATTAATAAATGATGGGATACTAGAAGAAGTCAATAAAATAAAGTGTCAGCCTGGTAAAGACATCTGGTTATATGGAGGAGCAAGTCTTATTACAAGTTTTATGAAGTTTGGGCTTGTGGATGAATTTAGATTATCTGTTCACCCTGTTATTTTGGGAAAAGGAAAACCATTGTTTATGGATATACAAGAGAGGTTGAATTTAAAATTGGTAAGTACCAAAACATTTTCATCAGGCGTTGTCCAGCTAATCTATCATTTGAATAGGGAATAAAAAAGTTAGCATTTTAGAAAAATACGAACCATGCTATGTAAATCCGCTCAGAATTAAACTCTGGGCAATTTTAGCATGATTCTGTTTATATTTAAGAAGGGGATGGTGTTTTTATTGGAAACACTCCAATCGATGTTTAAGCATTTACATTGGGCTAATCAACGAATACTGGAAACCTTACAAAACGCTGCGCAGGAGAACAAGCAGGCGAATAAACTCTTCTCGCATATTCTTCATGCGGAAAACGTTTGGTTTACTAGATTAAAAGGTATTGATAGTTCACAATTACCGATTTGGGAAGAGGATAGTTTAGATAAGTGTGTTGAAATGGTTAAGCAAAATAATCATAATTTTACAGGATTACTTTCAAATCTATCCGCTGATAAACTTGAACAACAAGTGTTCTATAAAAATAGTAAAGGTACAGAGTTTCATAATACCATTAGGGAAATCCTAACTCATGTTGCTCTTCATGGTCAGTACCATCGAGGACAGATTAATCAACTTCTAAGAATAGCAGACCTTGAGCCTATTAATGTTGATTTTATTACTTTTAAAAGATGATGTGTATAGATCACCATTGCCATGTTGAGAGAGATTCTTCCGTCATTGTTTTTGTAAATAAAGAACAAATCTCAGTTAACTGGTTATAAGCTTTTTCCGATTGAGCGAGCAATCCCCTTCTCAAATGCCATTTTCATTACACCTCCAATAACATAGTAATAATATATTTTTTTCAGGTAAGTAATATATTATGCAATGGTGTTTCTTAAGAAAAACAGGAGCCTCCCCCCTTATAGGAGATGCTGCGGCAACTCCTTTTCTTATTAATCTAAAAGGGCAGCATATTTGAATAAGGGGGGCATTTGGTCCAACTTTTAGGGGAAATTATACTATTGAATATTTTCTAAAGGAGACCATTTTATGATATTTGAGATAATTGCAGGACTGCTTGGAAGTATTGGACAAGATGACTCATTAAATACAAAGAAAATTGATAAGCATATTGAAGAATTAAGAAAAAATAACTGGTTTAATATGTTATACGATAATGAAAAGTATCATCGTTTGTTCTTCGTAAATAAGCCAGTAAGGAAGTTTTTGCAAAGTACCTTTCTAACTAAAAGACTTATAAACAATCCTAATACACAAAACACCTTTAAATCTCTTCTTGATAAGCAACTAAATAAATAATCCTTATTACGCTAACGAAGCAGGTAATAAGATTTACCAGATAAATGAAATGTTGGGGGGTCCCCCTGAATAAAAAATCTTATCATACAAAGAATATGTATACTTTACTACTAGATCAGGAGGGAGTTGCATGGTAAATGGTAAATATAATGGAAACAATCATGGATGCCATGAAATCACTGACAGTTCAGGACGAAGACCAACCTCTTCATGTCGGAGAAGTAATGGCATGCTGGATTTACTTAGCTGGACTTGAATTAGCCAAAGTATCTGTTCAAGCAGGTATAAATACCACGTCGGATGATGAACTAAAAGCAATACTTGAAGAAGATTTGAAACTAGGGACCAGTCAAAGGGAGAGACTTCATGATTTCATGATTAAGGAAGGAATTACATTACCTCCTGCCCCTGAAGATATGCCAAAATCAGACCCTAACAGTATTCCTCTTGGTGTTAAATTAACGGATGATGTGATTGCAAACGAATTATCTTTAAAAATCGTTAGTTTAATTATGCGTGCTGCTGGTGCTGCTTCCGAATCAATTCGTACAGATGTCGGATTAATGTTTATTCAGTTTCAAGCAGAAAAATTTGCTTTCGCTTCTAGATTAAAACAGTTAATGCGAAAACGTGGATGGATTAAGGTACCACCGTTTTACGTTCCACATGGTTCCCAACAATCATAAAGTTAGAGATAGCGAAAATAGTAACATGTGTACAAGAACGCACTAAGCTCTTCCAGGAAGGATTAATATGCCAATCAATAGTTGATCTATTACCTATGATTCAAAAAGGGATTTCTACGGAAATTTTTAATCGCTATAATGGACCTTATTGTACTAAGAGGGCAGAATCTTTAAATTTTATGAATCAGGAGTGTGTTTAAACAACTCCTTTTCTCTTTTTATACATTACCCGCCATATTTACGGAAATAATAAAAAAAATATGTGATGGGGTTGAAAATTTATGGTAGAACACTCAACCAAAATAACATCTGCTGAGATTTCGATGTTATGGAGTACCTATATTGGTGATACCATGTCTATTTGTGTTCTAAAACATTTTTTACAAACTTGCGAAGATCAAGATGTTATACCTATTATTAAACTTGCTCTTAGTTACTCATTAGAACATGTGGCTCAAATATCGGATTTATTTACTGAAGAAGGGATTCCACTTCCAAATGGATTTGGAGAACAGGATGTGAATTTGCAAGCAAAGAAACTCTTTTCCGATGTAACTTATATGCGATACTTGCATCATATGGGTAGAACGGGATTGAATTCATACAGTTTGGCTAAGTCAGTCTCTGCCCGTAAAGATATCCGTAATTTATTCAAACAGTTTTTAAGTCAAACAGAAACGTTGTATGACCGTAATGTAGAACTAATGCAGGAAAAAGGGGTTTTTATCCGAGCTCCTTATATTTCTTATCCTGATAAAGTTGAGTATGTAACTGAGAAAAAATTCCTTGGTGGTCTAGTTGGTCATCGCCGACCGCTCCTGGGTGTAGAAATTGCCCATTTAGGTGTTAATATCGAAGTGGCAAATGTTGCGAAAACCATGCTTTTAGGATTTAGCCAAGTCGCTCAGTCCAAAAAAATTAGTGATTACTTTAAAGAAGGATATGACTTAGGAAAGAAAATGGTGGAAGATTTCATGATAAAACTAAAAGAAGACGATAATTCTTATCCCTCTACATGGGATTCTACTATTACAAATAGCACTGACCCACCGTTTTCCGATAAATTAATGTTATTTCATACAAATGTACAAAGTGCCATTGGTATTGGAGATTTTGGACTTGCCATTGCAGCATCATTACGAAAGGATTTAACGGTCAATTATGAAGGATATATTCTTAGAGTAGGGACCTATGCTGTGGAAGGTGCAAAACTCTTAATTGATCATGGATGGTTTGAAAAACCTCCCCAATCAATTGATAGGGAATCACTTAGAAATCAAAATAAATAATGAAAGCGT
Organism: Neobacillus niacini; assembly: GCF_023715415.1. Classification (GTDB taxonomy): domain Bacteria; phylum Bacillota; class Bacilli; order Bacillales; family Cytobacillaceae; genus Neobacillus; species Neobacillus niacini_C. The sequence goes on along the minus strand of NZ_JAMBOB010000003.1, from coordinate 473,029 downwards.
AGCATTCACCACAATTTTATTTATGTTCTTAATAAAATGCAGCAATGAAGTAGGAAGATTTATTGAATAAAAAAGGAGTGCGGGCACCAACCAGATAGATTGGTGCTTGGCACTCTTTTTTCTATTACTTTTTTGGCTTTTACCTAACAGCATTGATCATACATCGATTTGTATTTGCCCTCAAATCGATGCTATCAATCAAAGTGGGTTCATTGTTATGAAATCAGTTTGTAAGGAATATAATCTAATACAATTGTAAAACAAGTTGTTGATAGAAATAAGTTGAATATCTTTTGCTAAATAGGTTTGTAAAGAATTTAGATAAGCTTGCTTGTAAAAAGGGGAAGGGAGGGAATGAAATTTGGATAGGTTAAGATATAACCAATTGAAGGCTTTTGTACATTTGGATTATAAAGGTAGACATGATGATATTCCTCAATTCCATTTCCATACAGAAGATTTAAAATGGTTATTTGAAATGGCCGAAAAAGCAGAGATTTATGAACGATCTTTAAGAACAATCGCACAAGAAATGAATGGGAAGGAATCCAGTGAACTAATTGAAATGGCAAGTAAGGCATTAATAGATTAGAGGTATGGCGCCACTCAAGGGTCTAGCTGAATATTATCTAGTATCATTTCCAAAAGCAGCACCGCTCCGGTATCAACTGGAGCGGTGCTGCTTTTTTAATCTTGTCGTTTTCAACTTACACTATTTCGATATACCCATCTGTTCCATTCACACGAATTCGCTGCCCGTCTTTTATCAGTTTGGTGGCATTTTCCACACCCACAACTGCTGGTAAGCCATATTCACGTGCAATAACGGCTCCATGTGTCATCAGACCGCCAACTTCAGTGACAAGACCCTTTATCGAGACGAATAGTGGTGTCCAGCCAGGGTCTGTAAAAGGGGTGACTAAGATATCTCCCTCTTCTAAATCTGCATTTTCCATGTTTAAAATGACACGTGCCCTGCCTTCTATTACTCCAGTAGAAACAGGCAAGCCAACAATCGCATTGTCTGGGAGATTTTCTCGTTTGTACTGACCCGTAATAATTTCACCATCAGATGTGATAACACGTGGGGGAGTTAGTTTTTCATAAAATTTGTATTCGTCTTTTCGTTTGCTGATCATCTGTCTGGTCGCAAGCTCTGCTTGCTGCTCAACCAAGCAACCCGTGTAATCCTTTTTGTTTGTACGCACGACTTCATGAAGCTCTTCAAAAGTGAGATAGTAGATATCTTCTTTCTTAGATATAAGTTTGTTTTGTACAAGTTGTTCTGCTTCCTTCAGTAAAGCCTGCTTATAAACAAAGTAGCGATTAATCATCCCGTATTTTGGATATTCACGATATCCAATGGAATTCCGTAGGAGACGAATCATTTGTTTTGTCTCTTCGGCTTTTTGTTCACCATCCGGTAATTGCTTCAATCGATGTACTAACTCTTGTTCTTTTCTCACAGCAACTTGCAGCCCTTGCTCAAATTTTCGTTTGCCCTCACCAGGCCGGTATGTTTTGATATTACTCAGAATCAAAGGTATAAGTGTAGTTGGTTTTTCACTCCAACGGGGTTTCGTCAGGTCAATTTCTCCTGCACATCGCATTCCGTATTTGTTAAGATACGCAATTATTGCCTCTTGGGTTTCCTGCCCACCATCAAACCTGACCAGTTCATCCAAAAATGTATCATCTTTTACCTGCTGTAAATATGCAATTACATCCGGGTAAGGGCGAATCACATCGGCGACATCCAATAACGCCAGACCCATTTCCGAAGTAATATTGTTTGATACAGATAGAGAAAGTGTGTCTGCTGCGTTTTTTTCTCCTAACCAGTTGTTCATATTTTCATTAATCCATGAGGAAGAATTAAAGGCAGTCATAATCATAGTCGAACTTTGTGGGTCAAATAAGATCTTCTTTAATTGTTGAATATCTTCTAAAATAAAATCAAATAAATCCGAGCCTGATTTCGTTTGGATGTTTTGTTTTAACTTGTCTATTGATGTTTGATTACTCTTAATTAAATCAGAAACGATGGCCGGTATGTTTTCGATTTCAGCCAGCATATCTGTATTGTTTCTGCTTGAAATAGGTGCTCTTGTTTCATTTGATACTGGTTTTATGAAATCTCTGCGCTCTAAAAGTGTCATAAGTGCGTCTTTTATGAGCGGATCGTATTGACCCAGAGTGTTTACAATCATTTCGAGCCTTGGTGTGACATCCACAAATAACCTTCCACCAGCTGTACGCATAGGTGCAGGTGTCGTTAATAGGTAAAAAGACAATCCCAACGGACTCATCGGGTCGGTCATCATTTGTTGATGCCCAACAGATACATAGACGTGATTTTCTTGATCATTTGCTTCTGGAATGGGGTATAAGGTAGTGATGGGACGGCTTTGGACGATATAGAAAGTATCATCAACGAAACACCATTCAATATCCTGTGGAGAGCCGAAATAAGATTCGATATGTCTTCCGATGCGCGCTAGTTGTAAAATTTGTTGATTCGTAAGAGTTTGAGTCTTTTGCAGATCAGGGTCGATCTGCTTTGATTCTATTCCGCCTTCCTTTACTCCATAGATAGCCAATTTTTTGGTGGATATCCTTTTATCGACGATTGTATCTTCCTGAACTTTATAACAATCAGGTGAGACCAAGCCGGAGACCAATGCCTCTCCAAGACCAAAACTGGCATCGATGGATAACAGCTTTCGGTTAGACGTAATTGGATCAGCAGTAAATAATACCCCTGATGCCTGTGGAAAAACCATTCTTTGAACGATAACGGATAGATAAACTTGTCTGTGGTCAAACCCGTTTTGCATACGGTAGATAACCGCCCGATCCGTAAACAGGGAGGCCCAGCACTTGCTGATATGCTGCATGATTGCTTCTTTTCCAATGATATTTAAATAGGTGTCCTGTTGACCAGCAAAAGAGGCATGTGGTAAATCTTCAGCAGTCGCACTAGAACGCACGGCATAAGCATGTTCATCGCCAAACTGAGAGAGATAGTGAGTGACTGCGTTCGCAACATCGGAAGGAATATCTACTTCTATAATCAGTTCTCTAATCTTTCTGGAGATTTCACCAATTTGATTTCGATCCTCAACTTTTAGCTTTGTTAGTTGTTCCAATAATGCTTGGAAGCTTTCGTTTTGCTCGATGGCTTTTTGGTAACCCTTGGTTGTCACGCAAAATCCTTCTGGAACTTCGATTCCTTGGATTTTTGATAATTTCCCTAAATTTAATCCTTTTCCACCAACGAGCAATAGCTGTGTTTTTTCCATTTCCTGAAAACTGAGAACCAAAGAACTCATTCTACATCTCTCCTAAGTGATCGTTTTACGAAAATCGAATCAGTGATTCCTCCAGCCAAATCTAGAGTTCTATTGCATTTTAGCAGTAGTATATAGGAATAAACAGTCTATTTTACCCGAATTTTATCTGTTATAATTAAAGTAGGGAAGAGGTCAATCTAGACCTTACCTGACAATACCATAATGCCCCGATTCATCCCGTTAAAGCTACCACACATACTTTTCCACATAATGAATATATTAAATCACTTTTTTCCATTTAATCTTTGAATATATGATGTTATTTAATATTGTTATTACTGCCATGAAAACAGGAGTGGCAAATAATAAGAGCAAGGACCGATTTTGGTCATAATCTCCCCATTACGAAAGTAAAAATGGTATAAGGATTGTTTTTTCCATAACAATAATGTGGGTAAAAATTCTTCTACATTTCAACTGAGATAAGCTTTTAGCTTAGAAGGAGGAGTTTTTGGTGAAATCGATTGGAATCTTAGGAGTAGGTCAAGCAGGTGGAAATATTGCGGAAATTGCATCAGCCTTGAATTTTCCAACAGCTCTCATTAATACGAATCAACGAGACGGTGTTGTAAATACCCGGGTAGAAAAAAAGTTTTTTGTTCCAGGTTATAATGGTGCCGGTCAGGATCGTTCATTAGGTTTACGGGCTCTTCAAGAAAACTATAAAGAGATTATTGATTTTGTTAACAGTTCCTTTAAAAACATCAAGCTTCTTTTAGTGGCTTTTTCAACGGACGGAGGCACGGGTTCTGGGATGAGTCCGATGTTAATTGATCTGTTAATCGATCAGTTGCCTGGTATCAAAGTGGGAGCGATAGCGGTTATCCCTGAACGGAATGTATTGGCGGGAAATCGCATTAATACCGCAGAGTGTATCGAAGAACTTTCCAATATAGAAGGCATTTCATCTGTCTTCCTCGTCGACAATGATCAAATGCGTAAATTGAAACCACAATCTAGTAAACACGAAATTTACCTTTCTGCGAATCTTCAAGCCATAGAGGCCATTAACCACCTTTTAAAAATAACGAAGAAGAGCTCCTTCTTTGGCAATTTTGATGAAACCGATCTAATGAATATCCTTGGGTCCAGAGGTGTAACAATTATTTCTTCCGCTCCTATTACGGAAGCAAAAAATACCTCGGAGGTTTCAAAGAAAGTGCAGGTTTCATGGGAGAACTCAATTTTCTGCCCTGTTGAATCACAAGGAGTTATTCGAGCGGGGTTGATCTATGAGGGGCCAGAGAATATTTCAAAGCTGATAAACGTACCGTCTATCTTTGAAAGAGTGGGGGAACCGCTGCAATTATTTGAAGGAACCTACATCTCCGAATCCGATCCAACCATCACCACTATACTTGCTGGATTATCCTTCCCAAATCGGAGGATGCTCTCCGTGGAGGAATCCATAGAAAAGAATAAAGAACGATTACAGGACCTAGTGAAAAAGGAAAATACTCAAAATTACGAGTCAGGAATCCGTTGGGCGTCGAACTTAAAACTGATCAAACAGGAAAGAAAGCCAGTATCAATCACTTCTAAATTAAATAAGTACCAGAAGTAAGTAGAATCTTATTTGATGCTTAAAAAAATGTTGATTAAAGGGAAATACATGAGGAAGAACCAATCCTATGTGTTTCCTTTTTAATATTTTAATAATTAATTCTGTATCATTTTTATTGAAGTATTTGTCGTATTTTGAAGTCTAAAAATTATTCCTATTAATATTCAGAATATTGTTGACAGAATTAAATAATGGAAATATACTTTAGTTAATCGATTAACTAGAAGATGGTGAACAATTTGAAGAATCCTACATTAAAAGAAGTAGCAAGTTTGGCTCAGGTTTCGACTGCAACAGTATCAAATGTTATTAACAACACCAAACATGTAAGTGAAAGTGTAAAAAAACAAGTTTTCAATGCAATGGAAGCGCTTAATTATAAACCGAACGAGATTGCTAAGAGCCTAAGGGTGCAACAATCGCGTTTAATCGGGATATTAATTTCTGATATTTCCAATGACTTCATTTCCAAAGTTGTTAAAGGTATTGAAAATACATTATCTGAAATAGGATATAACGTACTTCTCTGTAGCACTGATTCTGATTTTGAAAAGGAAAAAGAATATCTAAATGTTTTCATGGGTAAAAGGATTGATGGATTAATCATCTCGTCCTCCGGAACGGGTGATTATGAACATTATGAAGATTTAATAAAAGCCAAGGTACCTGTGGTATTTTTAAACCGCTGTCCAGATCATTTTCCTTCCAATATGGTTATGACGAATAACATTAAGGGAGCGTATAGCGCTACTGAACATCTTATCAAACATGGTCATAAAAAAATTGGTATTATTACAGGTCCGCTGCATTTTAGTACTGGACGTGACCGCTTTATAGGGTATCAAAGAGCACTTGATGATTATGGTATTCCTTTTAGAAAAGAGATTGTATTGGAAGGTTGTTTCAATATTGAAAGCGGTTACGAATTAACAAAGAAATTATTTGAAGAAAATATAGACGTAGAAGCCCTATTTATTTCTAATAATTCTATGTCTCTAGGAGCCTATAAGTATATTAAAGAACAGGGTATTAAAATACCAGAAGAAATTGCCATTTATGGTTACGATGACCCGGAGTGGGCAGATATTGTTGATCCACCACTATCAGGTATTAAACAACCAGCGTATCAGTTAGGGATATATGCAGCAAAGAAAATCGTAGATACCGTTCAAGGTAATTGTACTGAAACAAGAGGCATCAAGTATTTAGATCCAGAAATGGTTGTTAGAAAATCTTGTGGGTGCTAAAAATTTGGTTTTTAATCGTTTAACTATATTTTTTTATATTTTTTGTTAATCGATTAACTATATATTTTTTTCTAATGAAAAGGGTGGGCTAACAGATGAAGATTGCAGTTGGAGGAGATCATGCAGGTTTTCCATTGAAGGGGTATGTGATTGAGGTATTAAAAGATTTAGGTCATGAAGTCACGGACTGTGGCAGTTTTGATCCAAATCCGATTGATTTCCCAGATATTACAAAGGTTGTTTGTGAAAAGATTCGAAGAAATGAAGTGGAAAAAGGAATTCTTGTATGCGGAACGGGAGTGGGAGCTTCTATTGCAGCTAATAAAATTCCTGGGATTCGTGCCTCTGTTTGTCATGATATCTATTCAGCACACCAATGTGTAGAGCATGATGATGTGAATGTGATGTGTATAGGTGCTCAAATTATTGGTCCTGCATTAGTGAAAGAATTAGTGGATTCTTTTCTAACGGCGGAGTTCAGTACAGCTGTAGAATTTAGAACAAGAGTTGAGAAGCTTGCAATCATGGAAAAGGAATATGCCAAAGAGTTAATAGAAGTTAATAAAAAATAGGGGGATGGAATGATGAAGATGAAGAAGGCGCTTACTGTTTTTTCAAGTTTACTATTGACAGCTAGTTTGGCAGCGTGTGGTGGATCACAGGATACTTCAAAAAAATCAAACTCAAATTCTAGTAATGAAGAAGTAATGAACATCAAACTTGGGCACGTTACCAATGACCAATCTGCAATACATAAAGGCTCCATTAAGTTTAAAGAATTGGTTGAGGAGAAATCGGATGGGAAAATGATCGTAGAAGTCATTCCAGGTGGACAGCTTGGAAGTGAAAAAGACTTAATTGAAAGTACACAAATTGGAACAATACAAATTACGATTCCTTCCGCAGCGGTTCTTTCAAACTTTGTTCCTAAAGCTTCCGTTCTAACTTTACCTTATGTCATTGAAGGGAAAAATGAACGTGAGAAGTACAAAACGTTTGTAGAGCTTGCTAAAACAGATGCTTATAAAGAAATTGGCACACAGGCAGAAACCGTTAATTTGGTAGCGTTTCCCGAAGCTGTTTGGTGGGTGGGGGATCGTCATTTAACGACAGGTGAAAATCCTGTTAAGAAACCAGATGATATGAAGGGCTTGAAGGTTAGAACACCTGATGCTAAGGCACATACAGAGCCTTTTAAAATTATGAATGCTAACGTAACTCCTATGAATATCGCTGAAGTTTATATGTCTCTGAAAACAGGAACGATTGAAGCTCAAGAAAATTCGATTAATCAAATTTATACCAATAAATTTTATGAAGTACAAAAGTACGTTAACCTTACTGGTCACATGACGCAGAACGAACTTCCAGTTGTAAGCAAACAATGGTTTGATAGTTTAAATGATAAACAAAAGAAAATTATCACCGACGCCATGAATGAATCTGGAGAATATATGTCTGAGTTGCAGTTAACCGCTAACGAAGAAGAATTAGAGATTTTAAAAGAAAATGGAATGGAAGTTGTAGAAGTGGATATCGAAGCGTTTAAAAAAGCAACAGCTGATACGTATAAATCTTTTGAGGATCAAGTAGGAAAAGGTTATTACGAAAAAATCATCGCTGCTCAAAAGTAAAAGACATTCACTATTTGGAGTGATGAAATGATGAAAAATATGAAGTTTTTATTAAATATTGAGGAAATTTTCAGCTGTATCTTCTTTATTATTATGTGTATTTCCGTCGCACTCGGAGTTTTTGCTCGATTTTTTGAAATTGCTTTAGTATGGACCGATGAATTGGCAAGGTATACGTTTATTTGGTCCGTACTCCTAGGCACTGTCGTAGCCTTTAAACACAAAAAGCATATTGTAATTGATTTAGTAGGAAATTTTTTTCCTAAGACCTTTCGTCTTATTGTGCATATACTTATCCATGTGGCGTTACTTGCTTTATTTTTCACCCTGGTCATATATGGATGGAATTTAACACTACAAACCTGGAATGTACCAACTACAAGTTTACAGATTCCAACAGGACTTGTTTATCTGTCCGTTCCATTATCTAGCTTTCTATTAATTTTTTATACTGTTAAAGAACTATATCTGACTACAATCAAAAGGGTTAGCAATCCATTATAGGAAGGAGAACAATGTTGTGCTGATTATCCTAATAATTTCTTTATTGGTTCTCCTCCTAATAGGTGTTCCAGTTGGATTCTCTTTAATCGGATCATCGTTAATTGCGATATTGATACAAGATACCATTCCATTACAAGCCATTCCTCAAAGGCTTGCTTTAGGACTAGATTCATTTCCGATGCTAGCGATTCCACTGTTTATATTGGCTGGAACGGTCATGGAGGCAGGCGGAATAACGAAACGCCTCATCCATTTATCGGAAGTATTGGTCGGACATATAAGAGGAAGCTTAGCCCATGTTTCTGTTGTATCTAACTTGTTTATGAGTGGGGTATCAGGGTCAGGTGTAGCCGATGCAGCTGCAACTGGCTCTGCCTTAATTCCTACTATGGTTAAAAGAGGATATGGGAAAGGGTTTGCGGCTGCCATCTTAGGGGCTAGTGCAACGGTAGGTCCGATAATCCCTCCAAGTATTCCGATGATAATCTATGGCAGTCTTGCAGGTGTATCTATAGGTAAGCTGTTTTTAGGAGGAGCAATCCCTGGTTTAATGATGAGTGCTTCCTTAATGATTGTTTCCTATTTAATTGCCAAAAAAAGAGGATTCGAAAAAAGACAACGTGCTCGATTTAAAGAGATTCTCTTAGCATTTAAAGAGGCGTTCTGGGCACTTCTCATGCCAGTTATTATCGTTGGAGGTATATTCTCCGGATTATTTACCGCAACTGAATCAGCAGTCATCGCTGTAATCTATTCATTGATCATTGGATTATTTGTTTATAAAGATTTAAAGATTCGGGAATTACCAAAAAAAATTCTCGAGACCGTAACGATGTCTTCTTCAATCGGAATCATTATTGCAGCTTCTGCACCGTTTGCTTGGGTGCTGGCTTATGCACAAGGCCCCGCAAAAGTATTGGCCATGTTCCAGAATGTTGCCAGTTCTACTATCGTCGCTATGTTGTTACTGATGGCTATCCTATTAGTTTTGGGATGCTTTCTGGATGGAATGGCTATTATCATCATAACCACTCCTGTCATCATGCCTATACTAGCCCAATTTGGTATTGATCCCTTGCACTTTGGAGTAATTTTAGCGATTAATGTTATGATCGGAACCATTACACCGCCTGTAGGAACGATTATGTATGTTGCGTTAAGCATCGCGAAGTGTTCCGTTGTTGAATTTACAAGAGAAATATGGCCGTTTTTATTAGTGCTAATCGCACTACTTGTAACGTTCGCATTAGTACCGGAAATTGTCCTCTACTTACCAAATTTATTGATGAAATGAATGGGACCGTAATGGTCCTTTTTCTTATCATTTTAGAAAGGAAAGGTGGATTTAATTGAAAAAGCCAAGAATTACTGTTTTAGGGAGTTTAAACATGGACCTTGTGACCGTAACTGCGAAAATGCCTTTACAAGGAGAAACGATTACAGGTCAAGCATTTTCAACCTTTCCTGGTGGGAAGGGAGCGAATCAAGCAGTTGCTGCAGCAAGGCTGGGAGCAGAGGTGTATATGCTTGGAAAAGTTGGGAATGATCTATTTGGAAAGAAATTAAAAGAAATATTAACTCAAGAAAGTGTGAGTGTCGATTTCGTTGATGTAGCAACTAATAAAGAAACAGGAACAGCTTCTATTATTATTTCCGATGATGATAATAGGATTATTGTGGTACCTGGAGCAAATAAAGAGGTGACACCAGAATGGATCACCTCTCATGAAGAACAAATTAGAAAAAGTGACATATTGCTGCTGCAATTAGAAATTCCATTGGAATCGGTTAAAAAAGCAGCACAAATTGCTAAGAAGCATAAGATTCCGGTTATTTTAAATCCAGCACCATATCAAAAATTACCCACTGATCTTCTAAAGGATGTTACATATCTGACTCCAAATGAACATGAGTATAAACAACTTTTAGAGGAAGCAACAAAAGAGGAGTTTGATATCATTCGGGCAAAAAGTATTATAACAAAAGGTGAAGAGGGGGTAGAATTTTTCCTAAATAACGAAAAAATTCAATTAAATGCTCAAAAAGTAGATGTGGTTGATACGACTGGTGCTGGTGACACTTTTAATGGGGCTCTTGCAGTTGAACTCAGTAAAAAACAAGAAATAAAAGAAGCAGTTTTATTCGCATCCATTGCAGGGTCCTTATCGGTAACCAAATTGGGAGCTCAATCCGGTATGCCATCGTTAAATGCTGTAAAAGAAATTTATGAATTACAATAAATAAGTTGCAGATACTCAAAAAAAAGAGATAAGGGCTTAATATTTGTTGGAAAATTACTTGGTGATTTTTTAATGTTATTTAGTTAATATTATGATAGTTATAAGCTCCAGCTGCCAGGGTTGCCTGGCAGTTTTTTTGTTTTCGATTAATGGACTATATTGTAAATGAATGAAGCTAGAGCTAATAATAATACACCAAAAATAAAATAACCAATAAGGATTAGAAAAAACAAATGATCTGATTCTTTTATCTTTAGATTTTCTTTATAGATTTTTTGAATTTGTCTTAGTTTTAAATCAAATGGGCCCTTTCTTTTCATTAAGATTTCGCCACCTTATTGTTTTAATTATTAGACTTAAAAAGAAAATAAAGGTTTCAAATTAGATTAAGCAGGTCCGTTGGAAGAATTTTCTCTTACTTTATAGGAAGAATTGCTCTACATTTCATTAACTCTCACCGACAATGATAATTTTCGAGATTTATCACGATTGGTACAAACATTTTTTTGGGAATGATTAATCGAAATTAAACATATAAAAAAACAATAGGGGCACAATGGGAAACCTCTAATGATATTCAATCCTTTCACAATAAAGAGAGGAGGGGATGAAATGGAAGTTCCAGTTAATAGCAAACGCAGATATATGCCAGGAATTGATGGACTAAGAGCGATAGCAGTCATGGGTGTCATTCTCTACCATCTCAATATCCCATGGTTTCAGGGTGGGTTTTCAGGTGTAACGGTTTTCTTTGTATTATCAGGTTATTTGATTTCAGACATCCTTATTGATGAATGGAATAGAAATAATAAAATTGATTACCTTCGCTTTATGATTCGGCGTTTTCGCAGACTGGCTCCTGCTGTATTGTTCATGATATTTATCGTTACCCTTTGGGTGCTCTTCACGAATCATCCTTCGTTTGAAAAATTACGATCTGACTTTTTGCCTTCGCTTCTCTATATGACAAATTGGTGGTACATTTTTCATGAAGTTTCCTACTTTGATAGCTTCGGTCATGCTTCACCCTTTACGCATATATGGTCATTGGCCATTGAGGAGCAATTTTATCTACTATGGCCGCTGCTAATGATTCTAGGTTTAGCTTTTATAAAAAGAAAAAGATTACGAGTGTTGGCTATACTTGCCGGAGTCATCATTTCTGCTTGGTTAATGGCATTCATCTATATACCTGGAGAAGATCCTTCTCGTGTCTATTATGGAACAGACACAAGAGCTTTTTCACTTCTTCTTGGAGCAGCACTAGCATTCGTATGGCCAAGCCAAAAATTATCGAAAACATTGCCAAGGCATGCTAGTTTGGTTCTTGAAATAGTAGGAAATACAGGTTTGTTACTGATTATTACACTCTTTGTAATCACATCGCAATTTGACCCGTTTCATTATCAGGGGGGCATGCTTCTTTTATCAATCATTACTATTTTTGTAGTAGCGGCATTAGCTCATCCTGCTAGTGTGCTGGCAAAATGGCTCAGTATAAAACCGCTCCAATGGATGGGGATACGATCCTATGGAATTTATTTATGGCATTATCCGATTATTATCTTAACCACACCAATTGTTAATACAGATGGATTAAACTTCTGGAGAATAACCTTACAAATAGTTTCTACATTGTTACTATCAGAGGTATCCTATCGATTTGTGGAAGTACCGATTCGGGCGGGAAAGTTAAAATCACTTCTAATAGGATTCAAAGATCTGCCCATTCATCAAAAGAGGCTTTTTTTAGCATGCAGTGCTACATTACTTGTAACATTTGTAGGTATTGGCGTTGTAGTTGCTACAAAAACAACCGTTGTGGTTACTAATCAAGAAGCCCTAACAATCGAAACATTCAATGAAATAGTATTCAACGATGAACCAGCCAAAGAGCCAGAAAATGAAGAGGAAATCACGATACCAGACCTTAAGATGAAGACCATTACGATTATTGGGGATTCGATTCTCCATGATGTCGCACCATTCATTAAAAACCATTACCCCGAAGCGACGATTGATTACCGTGTAGGTCGGCAAATGTCAGAGGTGCCAGAGGTGATTAAGATACTAGAGGGCAGTGGGCAATTAGGGGAATATGTGATTATTCAGCTTGGAACCAATGGATCTTTTGTCAAATCAGATTTAATAAATATCATCACCGGTCTGGGAAATAAAAAAGTTTACTTAGTAAATTGCCGTGTACCGCGGTCATGGGAAACGAACGTGAACCAAACATTAGAAGAAGTCGTGAAAAGTGTGCCACATACCGTTCTCATAGATTGGTATAGAGCAAGTGAGGGACATCCGGAGTATTTTGCACAGGATGGTGTGCATCTAACGAGAGCAGGTGGCGAAACATATGCCAACTTGTTATTGGAACATATCACGAAGTAAATATATATCCTTAATTAATAATCACATTGCATGAAGTAGAACCTCAGATAAAGAACTGAGGTTCTATTATTGTTGCTGTTTGTCCAATTTTAGTTTTTTTAAAAATACTTTGCAAATCACCCGAACAATGTCGAAATTTGTATTTTATTATTTCGTTTGATTTCCATCTAATTGGAAATTATAATAAACACTTCCATTTTACGGTATAAACAAACACGAAACGAAGGAGAGTTTCATGAGGAATCTTGCTGCTTTATTTTCCATGCTCATGCCTGGATTTGGTCAACTCTATAATCGACAATTTCTGAAAAGTGTTTTTCTTCTCATCGTCGAACATTATGATAATGTATTTGGGAAAATCAACACTGCGATACATCTAGATTTTAATGGTTTTCACCAAAAAGCATTAGAGGCAGCCAATTTTCAGTATGTGTTATTTTATCCTGGATTTTATGCCTATACGGTTTGGGATGCATGGTATTTTGCAAAGCCGAATGCAGATAAAACTAAATCGGCCATTCCTTTTTTGATAGGTGGTTTTCTTGGTGAATTTGGTGCTATCTTTTCCAGTCGATTACCCATTCCTACTCTAACGGTCGGACTTTTAATGATTGTGCCTATGATTATTGGGATGATTATTTTTCGAAATCAATGATAGAGGCTTTACCTGATAGTACTGGTATAGCAGAACTACTTATGAAGATTCGGATAAAGTGGAATCATCTTTGATATTCATTTTTACATAATCTATATGGCTAAGTTCTGTGGGCAAGGTGATTGTTACAGTTGTAGCGATGTTTGGCACACTTTTTATTTCAAATTTTCCATTGTGATTTTGAATAATTTTCTTGCTCACCATTAGCCCCAAACCGGTTCCCTCTGTTTTGGTAGTATAGAAGGGGGTACCTAATCGTTTTAGATTTTCCCTTATTATCCCCACACCGTTATCGATTACCGAAATGACAAGATTCGTATCTTGCTGTTCCATCTTAATCTGAATTTTTCCTCCTTGCGGCATGGCTTCTATTGAATTCTTGATTAGATTGGCAATAACTTGCTTAAGTTGATTTTCCTCGCATTTAATTAAAAATCTCTCTCCGATAAATTCCGGAATGATTTCAATATTATTCATGATTGCCTGTGTATTTAAGAGGGTAATCACATTTTTTATACTTTGCGAAATATCCGTTACCGAATATTGAACGATATGTGGTTTTGACAGGACCATGAATTCACTTACGATAAAATTGATCCTGTTTATTTCATCAATCATAATCTTAGAATATCGTTTATTTGCTTCGGGATCAATATTTTCATTGATCATTTGCGTAAACCCTTTTAATGTTGTTAAAGGATTTCTAATTTCATGGGCTACTCCAGCCGCAAGTTCTCCCACCAGTGATAATTTCTCCGATTCTCTTAACTTTTTCTCATGATCATTTAGATCCTTCATTTGTGCAATTAGCTTTTTATCTAGGAAGGCACTGGATAATAACATAATCAACACGACGATCATTGCAGGAACACTGATAAAAGAACTCAAGTTACTGGAACTAACGGAGTAATAGGCAGCTGAGGGTTTGAGCGTTGGTTCAAAGTGAAGATTCGTTCCCCACATCCCAATGTAATGCATTCCAGCAATTCCGATGCCCATTAGCATACTGCTCAATACCCGGTAATGAAAATTCATCGATCGGTGATGATTAAAAAAGAAAAGTACCCATAAAGAACCAAACGCCGCAGTGAAAGCAATCCCTAACGACAAAAGAACGATTGCTGGGTTATAGGTGATGGAGAAGTTCTGATGCATTGCCTCCATACCTAAATAGTGCATACCGACGATTCCTCCACCCATTAGCAGACTAGATAAAAGGAGTCTAACATGATTCATTTTCATCATAAAGAAGGCGAGCCCCGTACCAGCTATGGAAATGAAAAGTGAAAGCAATACCATCCTGGCATCATATTCACTATGACTTGGCATATCCATCGCAAGCATACCAACAAAGTGCATGGTCCAAATCCCAATGCCCATTGCAATCGCACAGCCTAATAACCAAAGATTGTATTTGAAATTTTTAAAAACAATCATTTTCCAGCGGAGATCTAACGCTATGTATGAATAAAGAATTCCAATTAGAATGGAAAAAACGAACCAGTAATCATTATAGGTCCCGGTCAAATTATGCTGCATAGTTAACACTTCCAAATAGTTTATATTTCTACCATGATTCACATCTAAGCGGTATATTATAACGAAGTATTTAAAAATGGTAAATTATACCTAAATAACTTTAATACGTTAAAAGAACTATTACTTTAGAAAAATTACTCACTATGAAGCCTTTATTTAAAAGGGTTCAAAAAAAGGCAAAGCCATCCTCAATGGAGAATGGCTCTTATTTGTTACCTATAAAAATGTCTAAGAGTACGAGATGACTTTAGTTCCTGTTATATTATTTTTTTGCAACTTTTACTAACCCTTTTCCAACATTATCTTTCTCAAAATAGCATATGACCACATCACCGATTTCTATTTTCTCACTTGAATCGATGCTTTCAGCAGAAAAGACAATCTTCGTTCCATCATCGCTTTGCCCGTAAAATTGACCCTCTATCATTTGGCTAATTTTGTATTCTACCATTTTATATTCAGAATCTTCATCGCCTAGATTGATAACAGGAGTACTTGTTTGTGATTTTATGATAACTAACACAAATAATATAGATAAGAGTATTCCAAGGATGATTGTTTTTTTGAACATTGTTCTAACCTCCCATTAAGTATTTTAAGAGATGTAAGCGGAAAGTAAATCCTACTATTTTCCTTTAGTCTTTCTACCTATAACCATTCATTTGCAACGGAATAGAGGATTACGAATAGTGATTTATCATAATAAAGGTTTAAAAGCGAACAATTTTACAGGTTTCTAGCAATAATTACATTAAAATCCGAACGATTATAAAAGATAATTAAAAATTGTTCATCTCTTATTGATTAACGACTATGAAGTTGTTATACTAATCTAAACGATAAGCTATTGTAATATATCTAAATATTCACTATAATTATTTTTATTAGAATCTATGGGACAGGGGAATTCATTAAGAGTTACATAGAATCACAGCTTAATGTTTCTTTGCACCGGAAAAAGTGGGAGGGGTACATCTATGAAAAATTTATTGAAAAAGTGGAACCAAATCAGCCTGGTGAAACAAATATCTATTGGTTTATTGATTGGTATTATCCTGGCTGTCGCGATTCCTGAAGTGGCAAAACCAGTCGTCATTTTAGGATCATTATTTGTAGGTGCGCTAAAAGCGATTGCACCTGTATTGGTACTCTTCCTGGTTATGTCTGCTATTGCGCAGCATAAGAGTGGGAACCAAACGAATATGAAATCAATCATTTCTCTCTATCTTTTAGGAACGTTTTTTGCTGGATTAATAGCCGTTATTGTAAGCTTTATTTTCCCTGTTACTATCACACTTACGAATGGTGCCGAGGATTTGGTGGCTCCGGGCGGTGTGGTAGAAGTTCTCAAAACATTACTGCTGAATGTTGTTGATAACCCAGTCAAAGCTATTGCAAATGCAAATTATATCGGAATTTTAGCTTGGGCAATCGTTCTTGGTTTGGCTTTAAGAAGTGCTCCTGATACAACAAAAACAATGATTACTAATTTTTCAGATGCTGTATCGAAAATGGTTACATGGGTAATCAAGCTAGCACCATTAGGAATTATGGGTCTAGTGATTGAGTCCATTACAACGAATGGCCTTGAGTCACTATTAAGCTATGGAAAATTACTTGCCGTTTTGATTGGGTGTATGCTCTTTGTAGCCTTCATTGTCAATCCACTCATCGTATTCGTGAATGTACGTCAGAACCCATACCCGCTTGTATTCAAGTGTGTAAAGGAAAGTGGAATTACTGCATTTTTCACACGCAGCTCTGCAGCGAACATTCCGGTAAATATGAAATTGTGTGAAAAACTAGATTTAGATAAAGATACTTATTCCGTTTCCATTCCATTAGGGGCTACGGTTAATATGGGTGGTGCCGCCGTTACGATTTCTGTTTTAACACTTGCTGCTGTTCATACATTGGGCATAGAAGTGGACATCCCGACTGCCATCATCCTTAGCGTATTATCTGCTGTATGTGCATGTGGCGCTTCAGGGGTTGCAGGCGGATCTCTTTTATTAATTCCGTTGGCATGCAGCTTATTCGGAATCTCAAATGATGTTGCGATGCAGGTAGTTGGAGTAGGCTTTATCATCGGTGTTTTACAAGACTCCTTTGAAACAGCACTTAACTCTTCAACAGACGTTCTTTTCACAGCAACAGCTGATTATAAAAAACAGATAAAAGAAGGTAAAAAAGTAAATATCAAAAAAGTAGCATAATTATCATCCCTTTTGTGTAGACAGGTAGGTTACTGTCGCACATAAGGGATTTTTTAATAGAAATGTTTTAAATCTTTAACATTAGTGCCTATTGAATTAGATGAGATACTACGTTAGATGTGAAATCAACTCGTTATCTAGATCTTTCCCATTCCTTTATAAAGAATCTTTGTGAAAATAAGCGAAAGAATGGAACCTACTAATAAAAGTGTCATATCCCACTGGGCGTCCCATATGTCTCCTTGCATGCCTAAAAAATCCTTTGTCGCTTTCCCTTCTTTCCCTATTTTTGTGCTTACCCACTCAATAATCTCATAGAAAGCCCCGATTGCTAGTGTGATACATAGAGCAATAAAATTTGTCGTTTTACTTTTCGATAAGGCTGTTTTCCTTACTAATATCTCTATAATAACTATGACCATAAGCCCCTTAAGAAAATGGCCAAACCGATCATAGTGGTTTCTTTGTAAATCAAAATAATCTTTGACCCATGTAAAGAGAGGAACTTTGGAGTAAGAATAATGCCCTCCAATAAACGTTAAAATGACAAGAAGGGTAATGATGACATAGGAAACTGTGGTAAGGCGAAGCTGATTGTATCTTGAAATCAAGAATACTAAAACTAATACTGAAGGTAAAACCTCCATCATCAAAACTAAATAACCTTCCTCAGGTTTAATTAGGGACCAAATAAGAACAAGTATAACAACAAATAATAAGAAAAAATGTATCGAACTTCCTTTTTTACCTGACACTCAAATCACTCCATTAGAAAACAAGATGTACATAGTATTTGTTAACCTTTTATAAAATATAGAAGACTTTGGTTTTTTAAAACGTAAGAGGTAAATTGATTGACTTTACTAAAAAGTGAGTGTAAAGTGAAAATTAAATTAATAGGAAGACCACTAGGGGAGCCGCTTTAATGGCTGAGACAAGAGTTATCTTGGACCCTTTGAACCTGATCTAGTTCATACTAGCGTAGGAAAGTGGAGTCTGTGTTTGGATAAATCATTTATTCAGCCGCTCCATTTATGGGGCGGTTTTTTCGTGTTTTGAATTTCAGCGGCCTCTAGTGTCTTCCCTGTTAAACCAATAAGGGGGAAAAGTGTATGAGTTTTTCAGCTGAATTAAGAAAAGAAGCAAATCCAATCTTTCGTGCGATTTTTGAACATCCTTTTGTTCAGGGAATTGCCAATGGGGAATTACAAAGCGAGCAATTGATTCATTATGTGAAGCAGGACTTTGAATATTTGAATTCTTTTATACGAATCTATGGAATCGCAGTCTCCAAGTGTGAAAGTCGTGAAGATATGGAGATGTTTACTAAGCAAATTTCTTTTATCCTAAACAGTGAGATCCATCCACATAATAACTTTTGTCAAGTAGCAGGTGTTCCTTACGAGGATTTACATGGATTCCCACTATCGCCATCAGCACATCAATATATTCGTCATATGCTTACTGTTGCGCACGAAGGAACATTGGGGGAAATCTTAGCCGTGTTATTGCCATGTCCGTGGACGTATTGGGAAATCGGGAAGAAATTATTAACTGAGGTGAATCCAGATTCTTCTCATCCTTTTTATGAATGGATCAGTTTCTATGGGAATATAACCGATTCGATTACAACTAAATTCTGTGCCCGTCTAGATGAGTGGGCAGAGGGAGCTACACAGAAAGAAAAAGAAAAGATGAAGGAACATTTCTTAATCAGTTGTCAGCTTGAATATAAGTTTTGGGATATGGCGTATAAACTCGAAGAATGGCCAGTAAGTGTATAAAAGAGTAATAGGAACTCTAAAAATAAGGAGGAAATGCTATGAATAGCAGCGATTTAGGTTCAATTTTACAAAGAGTAAGAGAGGAGAATCCGCTCGTACATAATATTACCAATGTGGTGGTCACCAATTTTACGGCAAATGGACTACTGTCACTTGGGGCATCGCCTGTAATGGCCTATGCAAAAGAAGAAGTAGCGGACATGGTACGAATTTCTCGTGCTCTCGTTCTAAACATCGGGACCTTAAACAGGGAAGTGGTCGACTCGATGATTTTGGCTGGAAAAACAGCTAATGAGCTTGGAATACCGGTGATATTCGACCCTGTTGGAGCAGGTGCGACCCCTTTCCGGACGGAAATGGCGCAAAAGGTAATGGAAGAAGTGAAAATCGCCATTCTTCGCGGAAATGCAGCTGAAGTTGCCAATGTGCTCGGAGAGAAGCGGGAAATCAAGGGCGTTGATGCTGGGGAACAACAAGGAAATTCTATGGAATTGGCTATAACCGCGGCTCGAAAACTCCAGACAATCGTGGTGATTACCGGGAAAGAGGATGTGCTGACAGATGGAGAGACGACTTATTTAGTTTCTAATGGACATCCACTGTTAACAAAAGTGACGGGAACCGGCTGCCTGTTAACCTCTGTAATCGGAGCATTTACAGGTGTGGAAAAGAACCTGTTACTCGCTGGGTTATCTGCATTAGCCTATTATGGTATTGCAGCGGAAAAATCATTTGAAAAAGTGGGTAATACGGGGCCAGGAAGTTTCCAAATCGAATTCATAAATCAACTTGCTCTAGTTTCATCAGAAGATATCCATCAATTAGCGTTATTCCAACAAGTTTAAGGAGTGAGCACCATGAAAAAGGTATTAACGATTGCAGGTTCAGACAGCGGCGGTGGTGCAGGGATACAGGCGGATTTAAAGACGTTTCAGGAGCTAGATGTTTTCGGAATGTCAGCACTGACCGCTGTAACCGCTCAGAATACATTAGGCGTTCAAGCCGTATTTCCAATGACAGCTGAGGCAGTCAACAAACAAATTGAATCGATTGGCGATGATATTGGCACCGACGCCCTTAAAACAGGAATGCTGTTTAATGCAGAAATTATTAGAGCCGTTTCTGAAAAAATAAAATACTACAACTGGAAAAATGTAGTGGTCGATCCCGTTATGATCGCAAAAGGCGGCGCATCCTTGCTCCAACTCGAAGCCATTTCGGCATTGAAACAATATTTGTTACCTCTAGCGATGGTCATTACACCAAATATTCCTGAGGCAGAGGTCTTAACAGGTTTATCAATCCGAAACGATACTGATAAAAGGGAAGCCGCCAAACGACTTTATGATTTAGGCGTTAAAAATGTAGTCGTAAAAGGCGGGCATGATGAAGATCAAAAAGAATCGGTGGATTTATTGTATGATGGGAACGCATTTACCTCATTTTCGAGTAAAAGAGTTCAGACAAAGAACACGCATGGGACCGGCTGTACGTTTTCAGCAGCTGTTGCTGCAGAACTTGCCAAAGGATTACCTGTTTATGAAGCGGTAGCGATAGCTAAGAATTTTATCCAAGCAGCGATTGAAGATCAACTCCAGATTGGTCAGGGACATGGTCCAACCAATCACTGGGCATATCGGAAAAGAAATGTAGTTAAAAGGTAGGAGATCAGTATGACGATCCGCAATACAGAGAGTTTGAGAGATTCATTGAAGGTCTATTTTATCATGGGCAGTACGAACTGCAGGGAGAATCCAGCCCAAGTTTTGAGGGAAGCCATTGAAGGCGGAATTACTCTTTTTCAATTCCGTGAGAAGGGGACGGGAGCGTTAACGGGGGATAAAAAGGTTGAACTGGCTAGAGAACTTCAACAAATCTGCATAGAGCATCAGATTCCGTTCATCGTCAATGATGACATCGATTTAGCGATTGCCCTTAACGCAGACGGTGTTCATATTGGGCAAGAGGATGAACCTGTCGAGGATGTAAGAAAGAAGATTGGCGACAAAATTATTGGTGTTTCTGTACATAGTTACGAAGAAGCGACGGTTGCGGCAGCAGGGGGAGCAGATTACTTTGGGATTGGGCCAGTTTTTCCAACAAAGACAAAAAAAGACGCTAAACCCTCTAATGGAACAAAGCTTATTGAAGAATTGCGTGAGCGAGAATTGAGTATTCCGATTGTTGGAATTGGCGGAATTACTGCGGATAACGCTGGGACCGTTATCCAAGCAGGAGCTGACGGTGTTTCGGTAATTACCGCAATCAGCCATGCATCTTCGGTTATAAAAGCAGCTAAGGCGTTAAGAAAAAGTGTTTTTGATAGATAAAAATGGGGGGATTTTCTTATGAGAAAAACGCATAAACTCACATTAACAGCAATGCTAATTGCGATTGGTACACTCACAAGTAATCTATTGTTTATTCCGATTGGAGTCACAAAGGTTTTTCCGATACAGCATTTCTTAAATGTATTATCTGCCGTAGTGTTAGGTCCGTTTTATGCAGTTGCACAGGCATTATGCGTTTCAATTTTACGAAATATCATGGGAACTGGTTCAATTTTTGCTTTTCCAGGGAGTATGATTGGAGCTTTATTGGCTGGACTGTTTTTTATGAAAACCAAGAAAATCTATATGGCGTTTACTGGTGAAGTGGTGGGAACCGGGATAATAGGCGCAATTCTATGCTATCCGATTGCGACCCTGTTACTAGGTCAAAAAGCAGCATTATTTGGATTTATTCCTTTATTTATTTTTAGCTCGATTGCGGGTGCATTGATAGGCGCAATCATTCTCACACTCTTTTTAAAGAAACAAGTAGCATCGTTATATAGTTAAATTACCTACAACTTATAATAGTATTATGATAATCCCTTTTGTGTAGAGCGGTATGAAACGATCTCACAGAGGGATTTCTATAAATTGGAACAAAGTTGTCACTTTCTTACGACCACAACTAAAAATGACAGACGTATAATAATAGTAGGAACTAAAGTTTTTATTCTTGAGAGGATGAGTATCATGTTAACGGATTATTCAAGAATCGTAGTTGCATATGATCATTCGGAATTGAGTAAAAAGGCTTTGAAAATGGCAATAAATCTGGCGAAACAAGATAAACACATTGAATTATTAGTATTAATGGTCATACAGCCTGCTAGACCAATCGTTTACTCCTATGGTTATACATTTGAGGCAATTCAGGACTCGCAACGTGAGGAAGTAAATGCCATTCGAAAAGAAATTGAGGAAGAATTGCAGCAGCTGGCTAATAAAGCAAGATCAGTGGTAGTGGAAGGCAATCCTGGAGTCATGATTGTTGAGTATGTAAAGCAAAATGATGCCGACCTTGTAGTAATGGGAAGCAGAGGGTTAAGCGGATTGAAAGAACTGTTCCTAGGAAGCGTCAGCCATTATGTCGCCCAAAAAGCACCATGCCCAGTGTTTATAGTAAAATAAATCCCGATAAACATAGAAAAGCTTGTAGAAAAGCCGATAAGGGCTTTCTCTACAAGCTTTTTTTATTAAGTACAGAAGGAATAAAATCTTCGTAGCTTTCTAGGTGAAAATCAGCTTCGATGTTTTGATTTTGAAAGGCCACGGTTTTAATCCCTAATTTTCTTGCCGGAAGTAAATCCAGTTCCCTATCACCGACGACCAAATCAATTTGATACTTTTTCAAGACAAATTCATAAGAAGATGGGTGAGGTTTTCTGTCAAATCCTTGTTCTTCAACAGATACGATTTCTTTAAAGTAGTGTGTTAACTGATACTTCTCAAGAAGATAAATCGTAGACTCCATATCTCGATGGGTCACAATGATATTGTTTTCAACGGATGATAAAACTTCCTCAAGATGCTCAAACGGCTTACTGTATTCTTTCGAGTACTGTTTATCAATTCGTTTATAATCTGCTCTTTTGTCCTCGTCAATCCCGTAATGTTTAAAGGCTGTTAAGGAATCAATCTTTAGCCATTTCAACACTTCAACAGGGTCAAGGTTTTGTTGACTTAATTCTATAAAGCCTTCAACTAATGCTGGATATGTATCAAAAAGTGTTCCATCAAAATCCCATAATATGTTCAAGTTCATCCCTCATTTCATTTGTTTCATCCAATGACTATCAAAAATATTACTTTATCATGATTTAACCAATATTTCCAATGTGACCCTAGGAGTGAATAGTTTTATTCTCTCCCTATTAAAATTTGAATAATAGCTTTAAAGATTTAATCATTATGTGTAAAATTGTTAAGTGTAGAGAAAATTCAAAATACGGTGAAGTAGTTCATAAAGGGAAGTGTTTGTAACATGCTAAAAATCTGGAATATTGAGAAAATCATTGAAGATACATTAAATATGCACCATCTAAATATTGACTATGAAATTAATAATAAACTACCTGTACCTATGAGTTATAACGTATCAACAAATACGATTAAATTTAATTACCTACAAGTTAACAGTTATATTAGCAAAATTAGAATAAAAGAAACAGAAGAAAATCTTGTAAAAATAATTCTGTATCATGTAATTGGTTATTACTTGGATTTTAAGAAAAATAAACATGATCTTCGGACTCTCAAGTATGGTGAAGACTATGAAATAGCAAAGTTAAAAACTCTAATCGAAATGAATGCTTGGATTTATGGGAGAAAATTGGTTCCGGACGTACTCCTACACTCATATGACCAAGTGAGAGAATTAGATAAAGAATTAATTAACGGTCAATTAACGAACATTTAATCTATCACTAGATTTGCAATCTACTGGGACATACAAGAATAGAGGGGGTACTTAACCATGGATCAGTTCCCAACGCTAACGAAAATATCGGAGGACATTTATCAACTTGTCGTTCGGTATCCGTTTGGAATGTATGAAATGAACAGCTTCTTGTTTCAAGGAGATAACGGCTTTACGATTGTTGACACTGGTAGTGAAGCAAAGGAATCTATTGATATTTGGGAGAAAACTCTAGCTACGGGAATTAAAATCGAAAAATTAGTGTTAACCCATGCTCATCCAGATCATATTGGACTAGCTAGATGGTTTCAGCAACAGCATCAGGTTCCTGTCTATATTTCAAGTTTAGGATATAAAGAAATTCAGAGGAAACGAAACCATGATAACGGAAATTGGATTCTTAACCTATTAAAGACACACGATGGTCCTGAAATTCCTCGGAATATGGGAAATTCAGAAGATGCTGCCTATGAATTTGAACCAGATGGACTTTTTGAAAACCAGCAAACAATCAAACTGGGAAACGAAAAGTATGAAACCATTTGGACACCAGGGCATTCTTCGGATCATTTCTGTTTTTATAATCATAATCAACACGTGATGGTCACTGGGGACCATATTTTAGCGGGACTTTCTCCAATCATTGCTCTTTGGTCAGAATACGACATGAATCCAATAAAAGATAATTTTGCCTCTTTGGAAAAATTAAAGGCTTATCCTGCCAAACTAGCGCTTCCAGGTCATGGGGAACTCATTACCAACATGAATGATCGAATAGACGACATGATCACGGGACACAAACATCGCTTGCAACAAATAGTACAAATTCTTGAGAACGAAGAAAAAACATCCTGGCAGGTTTGTCAGGAAATATACGGTCCACTAAGTGATACCAAATTTTTCGCACCCTTTTTGGCCACCATTACTCGAATCATTTACCTTGAAAAGAATGGTGAGGTATATAGTGAGCTGAGGGACGGAAAATTGTTTTTTCGTTCCATTGTCAAAAAACGATAAATGATTAGAAATGAATAGGTGTAAATAACATTATTATGTCAACTAATTTATAACCCCTTATGTGTAAACAGTTAGAACTGTTTACACATAAGGGGTTTTTTTTAGAAAAAGATTTATTCCTTTTATGACAGAAAGGATTTTTCAACGAAACCTTAATAATTAGGCTTTTGTATTAGTAGCAATACCCACCCATTGTACATATTTTGTTGGGGAAGGTTTTTATAAAGCAGGGTATTTATCTACTTTCAAGTTTGTTCTGTTCCCATTTCAAGTTGCTGCTGCCCTTTTTTAAATAAATAAGGAGGTAATGAAAATGAATGATTTCCATAATGAACTCCAGGGATTAAATCTAGGAGATTTCCAAGCGACCCAGGCTGTTCCGTATGACCCAAGCATGTACTATACTGATCCTACTCGATTTGGTGGTATTGGTGGTATTGGTGGTATTGGCGGTATTGGCGGTATTGGCGGTATTGGCGGTATTGGCGGTATTGGCGGTATTGGCGGTATTGGGAGTTGTTTTAGTTGCTTTAGCTGTTTTAGCTGTTTTAATTGTTTCAACTGCTTTAACTGTCATAATTGCGGAGGCCATCGTTGCGGCGGGCATCGTTGTGGAGGACACAATTGCGGAGGCGGTCATCGTTGCGGTGGCGGGGGCCATCGTTGCGGCGGAGGCCACCGGTAAGGCAGTTAGTCGTTTTCAATCTATAACGAAAATCCCGATTGCATATGCAGAGGAAAAGGGCCCCTACAATGGTTGTAGGGGCTTTTCTCTGCAACCTTTAACATAAGGGACAAATAGAGATACATATGATGATAGAGATGATAAAAATGAGAAATAGCTTAGGCTAAGGAGGAGCGCAATGACGAATATGAACCCTTCTATGCGTCTGAAAGTGAAAAGGGACACGTTTTTTCTCCCTGATCCAAACAGTGGTGTGTTTTTTCGGAACAATGTAAGCTCGTTCCGTATGGAAGGCAGTATGATCGATCAATGGGTTGAGAAGCTGATCCCCATGTTTAATGGCGAGTACACCTTGGAGTATTTGACTAATGGTTTGCCGGTGGCATACCGAGATAGAGTGTTTGAAATTGCAGAAGCACTATATCAAAATGGGTTTGTTCGAGATGTGAGCCAAGACAGTCCGCATCAATTGAAGGAACAGGTTCTAAAAAAGTATGCCTCTCAAATTGAATTTGTCGATAATTTGCTTGATTCAGGTGGGTTCCGTTTTCAGCACTATCGTCAAGCGAAAGTGTTAGCAATAGGCTCTGGTCCTTTTTTTGTTTCGTTGGTTGCGTCGTTACTGGATTCCGGATTGCCCAAGTTCCAAACGTTTATTACTGACAGTGTTCAGACCAATAGACAGCGGTTGATGGAACTCGTGGCACATGCCCGTAAAACAGACCCTGATGTGGAGATAGAGGAGGTCACACTAAACAAGCAGGTGGAAAGTACTTGGGAGGAAATAGTGAAACCGTTCGATTATATTTTATATGTGTCAGAACAGGATGATGTAGAGGAACTCCGACTTCTACATAGGGTTTGCAAGGAAGAGAAGAAAGTGTTTCTCCCTGCTATCTGTTTAGAGCAGGCGGGTATAGCGGGTCCGTTAGTACATTCAGACTCAGAGGCCGACTGGGAGTCTGCTTGGCGCCGTATTCACCAAGGGGCTCTCTTAAGAGAGCAGAAATTTAATGCTCCTACTTCGACACCCTTAGCCATGCTGGCGAATGTCATCGTATTTGAGTTGTTTAAAGACGTTACCGGTGTGACTGAAAAGGAACCGAAGAATCAATTCTTTCTTCTAGATTTGGAAACGTTAGAAGGAAACTGGCATTCTTTTATGCCCCATCCGCTGGTTAGCAGACAAACAACTTCTAGATTGGTTGAAGATATAGATATGCGACTAGCACAAGGAAGCGAAAGAGGAGATCCCGGTAAATTACTCCTTTCCTTTAACCATTTGACATCTAAGGTATCCGGAATTTTTCACATTTGGGAGGAGGGTGACTTAAAGCAGCTTCCGTTGGCTCAGTGCCGGGTTCAGGCAGTCAACCCATTGGCAGAGAGGCCAGCTGACCTGTTGGATGATATTGTCTGTATAGGTCTGACACATGAAGAGGCAAGAAGGGAAGCGGGTTTGTCCGGAATTGAAAACTATGTATCACAACTAGCCGAATATTTAGATTTACCTCCAGAAGTGGAGGTGGGAGCAGGTGAAACATTTTCGGAAGGTGTTTGCCGGGGATTACAAAGATTCTTAGACGAGGAGTTGATCAAACAAAGCCTTGAAGAGGAGTATTCCGTCATCCCGGTGCAGTTAAGTAAGGTAGAAGATAAACGCTGCCAGTATTATTTGCAGGCACTGACGACGTTACGGGGAGCACCGACTATAGGGATTGGCGAGGAAGTGTCTGGATTCCCGTCTGTGTGGGTTGGTACCAATGACGGATGGTATGGCAGTGTCGATTTGAATATCACACTGGCATTACGAAATACGCTGCAACAGGCAATTTTCAATGTGCAAAATGAAGAGGAATTCGTTATGGCACGAACCTTAGAGGTTTCATCCATGATTCTAGATGAAAATATGTCGCTAAGCATTGAAATTCCTTCCTGTGAAGAGAGAATACAATCCGAGAACTTTCTGAATGCTATAGAAATCTTGGAACGGAACGGGAAACAATTGTTTGTATATGAACTAGAACTAGAACCATTTTTGAAAGAGGGATTGGCAGGGATAGTTGGGGTATTGGTTCAAGAGGAGGGATTAACGTGAGTGCTGTCATGTTGGTTATAGGAGAAGGACTGCTGGCAGACCACATGTGTAAGGAACTTTCATCTCAATACTTAGTATTTCGCCAAACCGAATTCGGGGCAATCGTACCCGGAAGTATTGATTTGGCATTAGTGTTACATGATGCATGGAATCCCTCTGTTCATCAAAAAGCAGAAGAGATTTTTCATCGAACCCATACTCCCTGGCTGAGAGGTTTTGTTTCTTTTGGAGAGGGTGTAATAGGCCCGCTTGTTCGCCCGGGTACGCAAGGGTGTTCACAATGTACGGATATGAGGCGTCTTATGACAGGACACGACCGGAAAGAGATGTGGGAAATACAAAAGAGGTTGGAGATAACAGGAGGAATGCAGCAGGAACCATGGGCCACACGTACGAGTCTTTTTCACTTGGCGCACCTATTACTAGCGGAGGTCCAAAGAATTATCAGTGGTAATCAGGCCCAATCTGAAGGAAAGGTAAGTTTTCTCAATCTGAAAACATTGAAGAGCTCTTGGCACAGGTTTCTGCCCGTCCCCTTGTGCCAGATTTGCAGTTCATTACCTGACGATACACCAGAGATGGCTCGAATTTCTCTGCAACAAAGTCCGAAGGTTTCCAGCGACATTTATCGCAGCCGTTCGTTAGATAGCCTGAATGAGGTTCTAGCTATTGACTATCTTGATCAACGCACAGGCCTTTTGAATGATAAAATGGTTAACCTCGTACACACATTTGCTGATGTAAGTGTCAATTTGCCTTTATTCGAGGGGGACGAACGAACAGCTGGCCGTACTAACTCATTTGCGGTTAGTGAGTTAACGGCCATTTTAGAAGGGTTGGAACGGTACTGTGGACTTGAGCCCCGTGGAAAAAGGACAGTGGTTCATGACAGTTATACTCATTTGAAAAATGTGGCACTCAATCCAATCGAGGTTGGTGTGCACGCAAAAGAACAGTATGAGAGACCTGGTTTTCCATTTACAGAATTTGATCCAGATCGCCCGATTGATTGGGTATGGGGATATTCGTTTTTGCAAGAACGACCGATTCTGGTTCCAGAGCTGCTTGCTTATTATAGTTTGGGATGCGAATCACGTGGATTTGTCTATGAAACTTCCAATGGCTGTGCGTTAGGCGGAAGTCTAGAAGAGGCCATTTTCTACGGAATTTTGGAAGTGGTGGAACGTGATTCGTTCCTGATGACTTGGTATGCACAGATGTCCCTCCCGCGTCTGGATCCAGCCTCAATTGAAGACCAAGAGCTTCAGTTAATGATTGAACGAATGCGTGCCGTCGCGGATTATGATCTATATTTGTATAACTCTACGATGGAGCATGGAATTCCAAGTATTTTGGCTATTGCGAAAAACAGAAAGGAAAAAGGGATGAATCTAATTTGTGCGGCTGGATCTCATTTGGACCCAGTACGGGCAGTGAAAACGGCGGTTCACGAGTTAGCTGGTATGATGCTGTCGTTGGATGAGAAATTAGAGACGAACCAGGAGGAGTATGTTCTAATGTTGGATGATTCTACCTTGGTGCAACAAATGGATGATCATGGAATGCTGTACGGTTTGCCGCAAGCAGAAGAGCGCCTGCAGTTTTTGTTGGACGATCGTCGTCCATTGCGATCCTTTAACGAGGAATTCAAGTTGAAGTCAGCACATTTAGATCTTACTGATGATCTTCAGGATATCGTTCAAGTGTTTCGTAGATTAAATCTCGATGTCATTGTGGTTGACCAGACGACACCGGAAACAGCTCGAAACGGACTGTATTGTGTAAAAGTACTAATTCCGGGGATGCTGCCGATGACATTCGGACATCACCTTACCCGGGTAACAGGGCTGGAGAGGGTGTTCAGGGTACCTATGGAACTTGGATACTCAAATGAACCGCTGACAGCCGAACAGCTCAATCCACATCCTCATCCGTTTCCATAAGCGCATCACTAGGGGGATAGAGTATGAGTCTAGATGAGTTTTTGCACCATTTACATTTTGATATTGAGAAGGCAAGCATAGCTAATTGGGAGGTGGATTGGGAGGATAAACCACTTCCTTATAAGCTATACCGCGGATTACCTGTGGTCCCATTATCCCTAGAAGTACCACTGACACTTGAAGAACTGAATCAGCCCTTCATGCCTGACCTGCGTAAAATCGGGCATTTTCTATGGTATGTTTATGGCCTTACTCAATTTAGCCAATCTGTCTTTCGTTTGGATGCTACAGACCAATCAGACGTCATGCAATCGTACAGAAGATTTGCTCCCTCGGGTGGAGCACTATATCCAAACGAATTATACGTATATTTGAAAATCGAGGATTTGCCAAATGGGGTATATCATTACGATGTGGCCCACCATCGCTTAGTATTGCTGCGGGAAGGAAATTTTGATTCCTATATTGCCAGGGCTCTCGGGAATCGATGTGACATTTCAGCATGTTTTGGGACGGTTTTTGTATCGACCATGTTTTGGAAAAACTTTTATAAATACAATAACTTTGCCTACCGACTGCAGGGATTGGATGCAGGTGTGTTGATGGGACAGCTGTTGGAAGTATCGAAAGTGTTTGGCTTCGAAACGGGGGTATACTTTCAATTTATAGATCGCGCCATGAATCATTTGCTTGGTTTATCTGAAGAGGAGGAGAGTGTCTATTCGGTCATCCCCCTATCGGTTGAACCTACCATATGGTCAGCAAACGGGAACGAAAGAGACAGGATTGTTTCTGCAGTTGAGTTGTGCCGAGAATTAACACAGATTCAACCAAACCATTACGTTCGGTCAAAGCGGGTTAAAGAGTATCCGATGTTATCAAAGGTAAATAAAGCGTCCATGCTGGATTCTCCAACTATGTTTTCAGTGATAGAGGAACAGGATAATGGTAATTGTGAGGGTCAAGCGATAGCTTTGCCACATGCGGAAAGGTTATCGTATGATTTGGGGTCCGTTTGTCGAAAGCGATTTTCTCCAGATATGGATTTCATTATGGGAAAGGTAAGTCAATTTGATTTGGCAAATCTGTTGCATGAGGCAACAGAATCCTTTTTGTATCGAAATGATTTGGTTGCTTCGCACCAGAGACTTGAACCACGTGTCTCACTTAGTGTCTGTTTGTATAATGTTGAAGGAATTCCTAATGGTGCGTACCACTATGACAGTACTGCTCATGCCTTACATCAGGTTCATCCAGGAGATCATCGAATCCTGCTGCAATCTGGTATGTCGTTAAATAATGTAAATTTGCTCCAAGTACCACTGTGCATACATGTCACAGGAGTTAAGGATTACAATAAAACGACACTTGGATACAGAGGATACCGCATCCAACAAATGGAGGCAGGTATGCTCGTGCAACGATTACTCTTATCGGCAGGAGCCATCGGATTGGGAGGGCACCCACTCCTCGGCTACGACTCGAACCTGTGTGATAAACTTTACGAGATGCACGGACAAGGAAAAACCAGCTTAATTCAAATTCCGATTGGTCCCTTTCGAAATCGTCCTTGGTTATTGGGAGGCTTGTTTTGTTAATAGCTTTACACGTTTAAAGGAGGGCGATCTTAAAATTGCTCTCCTTTAATTTGCTTGCCTAGGGATTAATCCCCAAGGAATCAATAATTAAGTAGGTACCCAGATTTGTATTATTATATACCTATTATAAATTGTTTTTATTGCTTTAAAGTTTTATCAATTATTTGTAATATGGAGAGTAAAGGGAAATTTCAAAATAATACTCTTATTAGTGGGCAAATAACAAATAATTAATTATTATTTTTACCTTTTTAGGTTAGTGTTAAGATTTATTATATCTATGAACAATCCCAAAAGTTTACTAATTAATGACACTTAACGCGAGGTGGAAAATAGTTGAAGGCAGATGCTGTTTTTGAAGGTGGTGGAGCTAGGGGAATTGCATTTGTTGGAGCGATTCAAGCGATGGAAGAGGAAAAGGTAGAATGGCAAAGAATAGCTGGAACATCAGCAGGAGCCGTAATCGCTGCTCTTTTGGCAAGCGGCTATAAAAGCTATGAAATTAGAAACCATCTTAAAGAACTTGATTTTTCAAAACTTCGTGGCAAGACTATCTTGAATCGAATTCCCATTTTTGGAAGCTTACTTGAACTAATGTTTAATCTTGGAATCTATAAAAATGATTATTTGGAAACATGGATGGATTCACTTCTTTCAGAAAAAGGAATTAAGACATTTGCTGATCTTCCAGATGGAAAGTTAAAGATTATTGCTTCAGATGTATCGAATGGCCAAATGCTTATTTTGCCAGATGATTTAGATCGATATAGGATGACGCCTTCAGATTTAAAAGTTTCAACTGCCGTTATGATGAGCGCTTCTATACCATTTTTCTTCCGTCCAGTTATTTGGAAATCAAAAGACCGTAAAAAATCCTATATTTTAGATGGTGGCTTACTTAGTAACTTCCCAATATGGATATTCGATACGGACAACCCTCGGTTTCCTACGTTGGGCTTTCGTATAGTGAAAGATAAAGTTAACATAGATGCCGTTATACCAACGCCACTTCACCTTTTCAAAAATATATTTAAAACGATGCTTCAAGCCCATGATTTACGACATTTGAACGAAGAAACAAATGAACGTACCATTAAAATTTCGTCTGGGAACATCAACACAACTGATTTTGAATTGAATAATTCTGAAATTGATTTTCTCTATAAATCAGGCTATACTTCCACAAAAAACTTTTTATCAAAGTGGAATTTCGAACAACATAAGGTCAAAAGAATGCAAAGAGCAATAAGGAATTTATGAAGTGGCACCACCAGCAAAACTCGATTTTACAACATTGAGGAAATACCAATATTAAAAAGCCCAATTTCTTGAGAAATTAGGCTTTTTTTATTACGCCCAGAAAAGGTCCATAACATCAATCCAAAGCCTAATCTGTGATAATAATTCTGTAAACCATGTATATCCAACCCACTGCTTTTCTCATTTCCACCATTTCCACCATTTCTTTTGCTGGGCGGCTGCAATTTGCTGTCGCGTTTCCTCCAACATCATCTTGCTGTTTTCCACTAACAATTGCTCGGAACGTTCTACATACTTTACAATTTGATTGATCTTTTCCTCGAGATAAGCTTCTCGTACGGCTTTCTCCTTCAGATGCTTGATTAAATCCATGTTTATTTGCTCCAAATGTTCGATTCGTTCCATTAATTCATCAAAATTATGATTCTGTTGTATTTCTTTGTCTGGGAGGTTAGTTTGAACCGATTCTTCTTCTGCACTGCTGACACTTTCATTTTCTTCAGAATTCCAGGACATGACCGCTTTCGCTGAAAGTTCCAACGACATACCCTCTTGCCCGATGAATTCAATCAACTTCCGAAGCGTGGTAACATCCTTATCAAAATATCCTCTGTGGCCTCTATGATTGCGGTGAATCTGATATCCGTTTCCTTCTAATAGAGTGGCGTACTTTCGTAATGTATGGCTATCGATTCCAAGCAATTCTTGTACGTGCCTTGGTGAATGTATTTCTGACATATCAATACACCTCCGCTATTAGAACTATTTATGTAAAGTCTTCTTTGCAAGATATAACCATTATACCAAGCAATTTTTTATAAATTGTCGAACGAGCAGATAGTAAACAATTTGTAATTAGACTGTCAACATTTCTTAATAAAACATATAAAAAATATCTTTTAATTTTATTTTTCGTGATTTATATCACAACAGAGGGGTATAGGTATCCTTTAAAATAAACGTAAGTTACTAACAAAGGGGGAAATAAAATGTTTCTTACTTGGTTGATGTGTATCGGTTATTTCATAGGTTCCTATTATATTACCGTGGTTATTTTTGATAAACTTAAGGAGAGAGACGAATCTGATCTAGCTCAGTTAGAATCTCAGCTTCAAAACATGACTATAAATCCAGCACAAACTATGAAACAAGCAGTTTAATATTAAAAAAGAAAATATAAAAAGCCAAAAGGCACCTGAAACATTCAGGTGCCTTTTGGCTTTTCAATATGGGTGCCTGTCACCGCTCGTGGACACTGTCCACCCCAGGTGGACAGTTGGGGTTATTGTTAAGTTTTTCCTCGCTCGTAGTATTTATGATATTATGAATACACTAAATATAGAGAATTGTGAGGATTCCAGGTGAAGGTCGGGTAATGTAAGAGATGTTGTTGCTGAAAACTTACTGACCAATGTAGTTCGTGACATTCCCATTTTCAATCGTATCCGCGAGTTAAATAAACGCGATATGATGGCTGTATATGAGGCACTGGAGCAAAATAATTAAAGGATTATGGAAAAAACTCATTTGCACTTTGAAGCAAATGAGTTTTCCTTTTATTTAATGGCTCTGTTAAAATTGAATATTGATTTCACTGTACTTGGAAAATAAACGGAGTTTTACCGCTTATTGTACCCAAATCCTTGGATTTTGTCTTATTTTAAGCAATTAACCGGAATTTCTCCGCTTATATCTGCTTCGTAATCTTCCTCTAGATACATTAGCCGGAAAATCTCCGCTTATCTATTCTTAAGCCTATACGAAAATCAACAGTGAATAACAACAGAGCCTATTTAATAAATAAATCAAATCCAATCGTAATCAACCATCCTACACAAAGAGTAACTGAGAGATATGTACCGATAACAAGTAGTAATTCCGCCATACTTCCTCCTTCTCTTCATTTTCCTATTTCCACAAAGACAATGTCATTATATCAAGGCAATCTTAAAAATTTGTCGAACGAAGGGATGGTCATCTAAATGTAATTAGACTGTAAACTTTCCTTAATACTAGAAATAATCTGAATATAAACAGGACCATATTCCCCCGAAAAGGGAAAAAATGACTCCTTTTATCCATGTTGAGGAGTGTGCTTTTTCCCATATTTCAGCCTTAAATAATAGGTAACACTTAACTAGACAATAAATTTAATGTTCCGTAGACTAAACACTATATCATTTTTCTACTAATTATTTGGGGGTACGGGTATCTAACCTCCTAATCTACTAAACCAATATTAAAAGAAGGTTAGTAGTATTTTGAAAACAGGGAGGAAAGAGAGCATGTTAGAATTTGACACAAGTATGGACCATTTAGCCAATATTAAAGTTGTCGGTGTTGGCGGAGGAGGCAATAACGCTGTCAACCGCATGATTGAAGATGGAGTTGGGGGAGTTGAATTTATTGCTGTCAACACAGATTCACAAGCCATTAGACAATCGAATGCAGCTATTAAGATGCAAATCGGGTCCTCTTTGACCAGAGGTTTAGGGGCAGGGGCAAATCCGGAAATAGGAAGAAAAGCGGTCGAGGAAAGCAAAAATCAAATTGAAGAAGTTTTAGCGGGAGCAGACATGGTTTTCGTTACAGCCGGAATGGGCGGCGGTACCGGAACTGGGGCAGCACCGGCCATAGCAAGAATTGCACGAAAGATGGGCGCACTGACAATCGGGGTGGTGACACGTCCATTCAAGTTCGAAGGCTTCAAGCGCGCAAAGAACGCTGAAAGTGGAATTAACGCCATGAGGGAAGCTGTGGACACCCTCATTATCATTCCCAACGATCGGTTATTGGAAATTGTCGATAAAAAAACACCGATGATTGATGCCTTTCGTGAAGCGGACAATGTCCTGCGTCAGGGTGTACAAGGGATTTCCGATTTAATTGCAGTTCCTGGTTTAATCAACCTGGATTTTGCAGACGTAAAAACCGTCATGTCCCATAAAGGAACGGCCTTAATGGGGATTGGGATTGCGAATGGCAGCAATCGTGCGGCCGAAGCAGCAGAGAAAGCCCTAAACAGTCCATTATTGGAGACATCTATCAATGGGGCTCATGGTGTCATTATGAACATTACTGGCGGCAACAATTTAAGTCTCTTTGAAGTCCAGGAGGCAGCTGAAATCGTGGCATCTGCTTCCAACGAGGAATTAAATATGATTTTTGGTTCCGTGATAAACGAAAACTTAACAGATGAAATTATTGTAACTGTTATAGCGACTGGATTCACGGAGAAAGAGGATGCCGTTTTACATAAACCTGCTCAGGCACCAGAGGAAGAAAAGGGTATTCCATATCAAAGAGAACAACATTATGATCAAAGAGAACAGCATTATGGACAAAGAGAACAACACTATGAATATCATCAAAGTGAGCAACACTATGAACATCGTCAACCTGAACCAATTTATGTCGAAGAGGAGCACCATTATGGGCAGCACTCAGAAGAGTTAGACGACTCTAGTGATATTCCAGCGTTCTTACGTAATCGGAAAAAGCGCTTACGTTCCTTTAGGTAATTATCTAAAAATAGAAATTATAAAAACGCTTGGAATATCCAAGCGTTTTTATATACAATAGATGTCTTTTATATTTACGCCATAGCTAGGCTTTTAAATTTTGTAACTGTCTCTACATATTCTTCTTTACCATCAATAACCTTATACACTCGAGCCTCATCAAAATGAACGGTCTTCCAAGAGCGTAACTCACCATCTCGATATCCTCTAGCCAAGAAATTTTCCAATGATTTCTTCGTAGCACCTTGGTAGTAGGTTTTACCAATAAAGGTACCTTTAAAATATTTGTGCACCATATACGTTTCAAACATTTGCGTATCCTCCTATTTTTTACAGAGTAATTATTTAATAGAATACCTGTATTAAGAAAAGATAATTAAATACATTTGCAACATCGCTATATTGTTTACAAAGGGTATAGTACCACCAATTTTGGATGTAGTCTGTGAATATTTTGTGAAATGTTTCACGAGACTGTTGGTGTTTATTTCCAGAAGTATAAATAACTATAAATGATAGTTTATTTAAGCGATTATTTTTGAAATACCAGAAAAATCTATAGTAGTAATGGTATAATTTTCTAAATAATAGAGAGTTCTTTGGGAGGGAAAAAATGAAAATTGTTATTGCTGGAGGTTCTGGGTTCATTGGTCAGACGTTAACACAATTGCTGCTCAATAACGGGCATAGTGTGGTAATTTTAACGAGGAAGGAAAAGAAAGCTTCCGAAAAAGTTGAATTTGTAAGGTGGCTTGATGAAGGCGTTTCACCTGAAAAAGCAATAGGAAGTGCAGATGCGTTTGTAAACTTGGCTGGGGTGTCCATTAACGACGGAAGATGGAGCAAAAGCCATCAGAAACAAATCTATGAAAGTCGAATGACTGCAACAGATGAGTTACTTAGAATCATTTCATTACTTCCTACAAAGCCTTCTGTCCTGGTGAATGCCAGTGCGATTGGGATTTATCCAGCCTCTCAAAATGCAATTTATACTGAAAATTCGGTTGAAACAGCAACAGATTTTTTAGGTAGAACCGTTCAGGATTGGGAGAACAAAGCACTGCAAGTAGAAAAACATTCCATTCGTGTGGTAATGATGAGATTTGGTGTGGTGCTTGGTAAGGAGGAAGGTGCACTGCCACTCATGGCGATGCCGTATCGTTTATTTGTTGGTGGTAAAGTGGGAACAGGTAAACAATGGGTTTCGTGGGTACATGTTACAGATGTCGTTCGCGCCATTCTCTTTGCTATTACGAGTAACCAATTAAGTGGCCCTATTAATGTAACAGCTCCATCTCCACTCAGAATGAATGAATTTGGAAAAATGATTGGTACAGTTTTACATCGTCCACATTGGCTTCCTGTACCATCGTTTGGTATGAAAATGGTGCTTGGGCAAAAAAGTGCCCTTGTTCTGGAAGGGCAGCATGTAATCCCCAAAGTGTTACAAGAGAATGGGTTTGATTTCAAGTTCCCAACACTCCGTTCAGCTTTAGAGGATTTATTATAAAAGGAAATAACGAATGTATGTTCTCATTTTATAGTGTTTATGCTATACTTAAAGGGCAATAGAAAAGGTTGTCTCTAGGGATGTTGGCAAGCTCCCACCGGAAAGAGGGTGTTGCTGTTTGACGATTTTCGAAACGTTTATGATAATGATTGGGTTTGCTAGTTTAATCGTAGCCGTATTAACGTTTAGTCAAAAAAAATAATCCACCCTTGAGTTTTGCTTTCCTCAGGTGGATTATTTAATCTCATTAACAAGTCAACCCTTTTAAGGGGACCGTCTATTGCAGGACCTGACATGTTGCACCATGTCGGTCTTTTTATTTTATGTTCATACCCATATTTATATTATAACGAAATATAGGAAAAAAGAAACATAAATCAATTTTTGAAGAACTGAAAAAACGGCATTATCCGCCATTCTTAAATTTTTTCTATAGATTAATAAAAATTTTATGCACATTTTTGAACTTTCAACATATATTAGCTTCTGTGAGAATTTTTTAATTGGAAGGAAGAAAAAACATATGAATAACGATACAATTAAGCAATCTACTAAAATCGAGAGCAATGTTGGAGGAAATGGATACAAGGTTATTGAAATCAACGTAACCGATCCATCTGAAAATTTATTTGCAGTGGTTACACCTGTGAAAATGAAATAGGGGACTACCGTTAAAAACTAATCGATCGTAAATAAACAATAATATAGAGATTTTGTTGCAATCCTTCCAAACGGAAGATTGCTTTTTTTTGTAAAAAATTGAGTAATATTACCATTTATATATTATCTTTTTCGTAAAACACGAACAATAATGTAAATTTTAAAATAAATATTCACCTTTTGTTGATTTACTATTATAAGTTTGTTATATTAACAAAGTAATAATCATAAAAACGTTACTCGTATATACTCAGTAATACGGTCTGAGTGTTTCTACCTGGTTCCCATTAAATGAACTAGACTACGAGTTAAAGTATGAGTGGGTCAAGAAATCTTTAGACCTTCCATCAAATGATAGAGCATTTTTTGCTTCATTATTTATACTTTGACTTTGGTAGGTCTAGAAGGCTGGGAATATCCTGCTATTCTAGACTTTTTTCATTTGAGCCAACCACGAGTGTACAAACAACAAGAAAAAGGGGAGAACAAATTTATGAAAAACAAAATGTTTAAGAAAATTGCTTCAGTAGCAGCTATTTCTACTATGTTATTGGTGGCAGGTTGTAATTCGAAAGATCAAGATTTAAAGGTAACAAAAGCAAAGAGTGAGGAAAGACCAATCGTCATTCAAGGACCAATGCCCATTGAAGCTGAATATTTTGCAGATAAATTAAAAAATGTGAAAATAGAAAAATCAGGAACGTTTGTTTTTTACAAAGGAACGTTAAACGATTATCCTGTTATCGTTACGAAAACAGGGAAGGGAATGGAGAATGCTGCTGCTGTTACTGCATTGACCATTGAAAAATTTAACCCAATCGCCATTATCAACCAAGGTACTTCAGGCGGTCATGATCCAAGTCTAAATGTATTTGATATCGTACTTGGAAAAAGAACGACAAATATCGGTTCATTAAAAACAACAAATATGGATGAAAACCAAGGAACTGATCCAACTACATGGATTCCGATGGACTTAATGGCTTCAGAAGGAAGCGGATCAGATGAGAGTGCAAATAAAGTCCGCCACTACGAGGGGGACAAGGATTTACTTGCAGCAGCAAATGCTGTAAAAGACACCTACACGAAGGGTAAAGTGGTCGAGGGTACAATTGGTTCAGCAGACTTTTGGAATAGCGAAGTAGACCGAATTAAATGGATTCATGAGATTTATGGTACCTCTGTAGAAGAAATGGAAGGTGCATCCGTCGCACAAATTGCTGATGCCTATGATATTCCTTTCTTAGGTATTAGAATTCTATCAAATAATAAAACCAATGGCGGTACGTATGATCCAGGTACAGCATCTGCCAATCAAGAGTATGTATATGAAGTAGTGAAAGAATACATCAAAATGGTGAAAAAGTAATAATGACCAAGCGTGCGTTCCTACGATTGTAGGGGCGCATTTCTTTATGATTAATCTAGCTTTCAAGACTAATGCGTAAATACAAGTAAACCTCTACGGACACGGATGGAATTGTGTTAGCGTAGAGGTTTATTTGTAAAAGTTATATTTCGTAAACGTTTACATTTTTAGTTAAGAAATAATCCCTTTTCTTAAAAGTACACCGACTGCATGTGAACGGTTTTGAGCACCAAGCTTTTTGATTGCAGATTTTACATATTGCTTTACGGTTAGTTCACTAATTTCCATTGTGGCAGCCATTTCCTTCATGCTTTCTCCCCACGAAATCTTCCTCATCACCTCTAATTCTCGTTTGCTTAGATTAGGTGATTCTTTTAAATCCTCGGACTGCTCCATATACTTTCCAACCAATCTTCCATAGTCAGTGAGTGAGGAGAGGGCTTGTTCGTCTAGGAAAGTATCCTTAGAAAATTCCGTCGTACATATGTAGCCAATGACAACTGAGCTGAAACAAATTGGGACGACAGCCATAGAGTTAATATTCGAGGTAAGAATATACTTACTGCTTGTTTGCTTTAAAAATTCAATTCCAGAACAATACTTAGCTTTCCTCTCTAAAATCGCAGAATAGATGATAGGCAATGTCCGAACATTATCCCGAATCTCGTTAATATAGACGATGCCGGTTGAATTTACCATTAAAACTCCTTCCCCAAGATAACCTAATGGAGAATAGCGAAATAGATAAGCATTTCGTGCAGGGTAGAGAGACAGGTAGACTTCAAGAATCTTATACAGTTTTTCTTCATGACTTGCTGTTTCTTCTAGCTGTACAATCTTTTCCATCAAGGTATGCTGAGATGGCAAACTATCATCTCCTTTTGGGGGATTGGACACCTACAAAATTAGGAATATTCAAATTATACAAAAAATTGTAACATATAGATAGTGCTAATAGGTGCTAATCCCTAAAAAGGATTAAAATCTTTTTACAAGGAAAGGAAGATGACAATGGCAGATTTAAAACCGCAGTCCCTCATGTATTTAGAAGCGTTTAAGCAAATGCCACCAATAGCTTCATTAGAACCGCAAACAGTTAGAGATATGTTTGCAATGGCACCCCCAGTAGAGGTAGAGC
Source organism: Neobacillus niacini (assembly GCF_023715415.1). Classification (GTDB taxonomy): domain Bacteria; phylum Bacillota; class Bacilli; order Bacillales; family Cytobacillaceae; genus Neobacillus; species Neobacillus niacini_C. The sequence goes on along the minus strand of NZ_JAMBOB010000003.1, from coordinate 432,348 downwards.
TAGCACCGATTGCGAAAATTGAAGACCGCCTAGTAGCAGTTAATGGTGGAGAAATAAATGTACGAATCTATACTCCGGAAGGGCAAGGCCCATTCCCAATCTTTGTCTACTATCATGGAGGCGGTTGGGTAATTGGTGATATAGCTACATCCGATGCTAGCTGCAGAATGCTAGCGAACAAAACGGAGAGAATTGTGGTATCAGTAGATTACCGCCTTGCACCGGAGCATAAATTCCCAGTTCCTGTTGAGGATTCGTATGCAGCTTTGCAATGGGTAAGTGAAAATGCAGCGGCTTTAAATGGAAACGCTTCCAATGTTGTTGTAGGCGGGGATAGTGCGGGAGGAAATCTTGCTGCTGCTATGACATTGAGATCAAGAAGCGAAAACGGACCTGCAATTGCTGGCCAGGTGCTTATTTATCCAGTAACAGCATTAAGCTATGATTCTCAATCCTATGAGGCTTTCAAAGAAGGATTCGGTTTAGATAGAGACCTAATGATTTGGTTTGGCAATTATTATATCCGTAATGAAGAGGATGCAAAAAATGTCCTAGTTGCACCGATTCTTGAAGAGGACTTACGCAATCTGCCGCCTGCTTATGTACTTACAGCAGAGTTTGATGTACTACGAGATGAAGGTGAGGCCTATGCAGCGCGGCTTAAAGAGGCTGGAGTACATGTTGAAACTTCACGTGAAGAAGGATTAATCCATGGATTTTTCACAAATATGGCAGTTTTCCCTGATGATATCAAAGGCGCTATCGATAAATTTGCGACATTTTTAAGTAAAGTTGACCAAGAGGTAAGTAGAGTCTAATTTTCATAGAAGAAAAATCTGAACCTTAATTTGGGAGGGAATGCTTTTGACATCTACAAAAGAGACTAATTTTGATGCGGTAGTAATTGGTGCAGGCTTTTCAGGAATGTATATGCTTTATCGTTTACGTGAATTAGGTTTATCGACTCGTGTTTATGAGGCAGCAGAAGGTGTTGGCGGTACCTGGTATTGGAACCGGTATCCCGGAGCACGCTGTGACTCCGAGAGTATCTACTATAATTATACTTTTTCTGAAGAGCTTTATCGCGAGTGGACTTGGTCTTCTCGTTATCCAGAGCAGCCTGAAATCTTAAAATATCTAAACTTTGTCGCTGATAAGTTTGAGTTGAGACCAGATATTCAGTTCAACACTCGGGTCAATTCAGCCCAATATGACGAAGAGAACAAGATATGGCAGATTACTTTAAATGATGGCAGCTCTGTTTCTGCGAAGTACTTTATTACTGGAGTAGGTTGTCTTTCTGCTTCCAATCTTCCTAAATTTAATGGCTTAGAGAACTTCAAAGGTGAATATTATCACACCGGGCATTGGCCACATACAAAAGTTGATTTCACTGGCAAAACAGTGGGAATCATCGGAACAGGTTCAAGCGGCGTTCAGGCAATTCCTGCCATTGCGAAAGAAGCTGCCCATTTAACTGTTTTCCAACGAACACCACAGTATAGTGCTCCAGCGCGGAACCATCCTTATGATCCTGAGTATATTCGCCAAGCAAAAGAAAATTTCCAAGAAATTAAGCGACAAATGCGTGAATCTACAGGCGGCGCGCCTGGTGACATCCCAACGAAATCAGCGCTCGAGGTAACACCTGAAGAACGTCTGGAGAAATATGAGGAAGCATGGCGAATTGGTGGTCAAGGAATTTTCACCTCGTACTACGATATTACTGTCAATGAAGAGGCCAACAAAACGGCTTCCGAATTCATCCGTTCTAAAATTCAAGAGATTGTTAAAAAGCCGGATGTTGCGGACAAGCTGATGCCTACGTATTACTATGGAACAAAGCGGCCAATCATCGATACCGATTACTATGAAACCTATAATCGAGACAATGTTTCATTAGTAGATGTTAAAAAGAATCCAATTGTAGAAATTACGGAAAAAGGGCTGCGGACGACTGAAGGCAAATTTGAGGTTGATGTCCTTGTTTTTGCTACCGGATTCGACGGCATGACAGGTCCGTTGTTAAAAATGGATATCCGCGGTAAAGATGGAGTATCATTGAAGGAGAAATGGAATGGGGGAGAAAATACTAGAACTTATCTAGGTGTAGCGAATGCCGGATTCCCAAATTTCTTCATGATTACCGGACCTGAAAGTCCTTCCGTTTTGAGTAACATGCCGGTTTCGATTGAGCAGCATGTGGAATGGATCTCCGATTGTATTGAATATATGGGTGAAAATAATATGGATACCATTGAAGCAAATGTCGAAGCTGAGGAAGCCTGGAGTAAGCATTGTGGAGAGGTTGCGAATGCAACGCTGTTTTCAAAGGCAGATTCCTGGTACACAGGTGCCAACATCCCTGGAAAGACACGTAGATTTTTAATCTACTTGGGTGGTGTCGGAGCATACCGTCAGAAATGTGCTGAAATTGCGGCCAATGGTTACGAAGGATTCCATTTTGAAAAAGCTCCTGCTCCTATTCAAGGTAGTATAAAATAAATAGATTGGCGTAGTCTACAGTATAAGATCAGTCTACTATCAGTTGAACAGGCGTGAATTCCTATGTGAATTCACGCCTGTAACTTTTTTCAGGCAGTAATCTTTCCGTAAGAGCAAGCTATAATTTCCTGCTTAGAATTCCCATTTTACTCAAAAGAAAATCATTTTATAAAACTATTAGCTTACCATTATAGTAAACTAAGAATATATTTGTATTTGAAGCACTTTAAGAGAGGTTTAGTTTTAATGAAAAACCGCACTCAAAAATAAAAATTTTATCGGAGGTGTTTTACTATGTTGTGGGATAAGCCCAAATGTATCGTTTGTGATAAAGAAATTAAGGCAGATGAAATGGTCTATGTAAAAATGCGCTATCCAAAGCGAAAAGGATTTACCGAAATAAAAGCTTTCTTAAGAAACGAAGCCAAATTCATTTGTGAAGAATGTTTTAACAAAAAATAATAGTTTACAAGAGGTGTAGTGGATGATTAAGAATATAATGACAGAGCTTTTAAAAATTGAGTTTCCAATAATCCAAGCTCCGATGGCAGGAGGAGTAACCACTTCAAAATTTGTGACGGAGGTTTCAAATTCCGGTGGCCTTGGAATGATTGGTGCAGGCTACATGTCACCAAATCAAGTCTCTGAACAAATAAAAGAAATAAAACAGCTCACAACAAACCCCTTTGGCATCAATCTATTTGTTCCTAACGAATTTACTTATACTGAAAATGAAATTAAATCAGCATCTCAACTCTTACAGCCTATTTGTGAGCAATTACATATAAATCAAAATGATCGTTTGGAGATTCCAACATCCAATCATTTATTTGAAACATTTAATGACCAAATCAAAATTGTCATAGAAGAAAATCTCCCTGTGTGTTCATTTACTTTTGGTGTTCCTTCCATTGAGATAATCGCTAAGTTAAAACACCATAACATTATTCTAATGGGAACAGCTACCACTGTAGAGGAAGCGGTTGAAATTGAAAGGTTAGGGATGGATATCGTTTGTGTTCAAGGCAGTGAAGCAGGTGGACACCGAGGGAACTTTATGGGTGAAGACGAAGGGAGTTTAGTGGGTTTAATGTCCTTGATTCCACAGGTTGTTGATCATGTCAGCATCCCTGTCATTGCTGCTGGTGGGATTATGGATGGGAGAGGACTGATGGCCGCCATTTGCTTGGGAGCAATGGGAGTTCAAATGGGGACAGCTTTCTTAACCTGTAAAGAAAGTGGAGCTCATCAGGTTCATAAAGAAGCCATTCTTCACGCTAAAGAAGACCAAATGGTTTTAACCCGAGCGTTTTCAGGCAAATGGGCAAGAGGAATGAACAATCCATTTATTTCAGAATTAAAGAATCATGAAGAATCTTTACCCGATTTTCCAGTTCAAAATACGCTAACCCAACACATTCGTAAGGCCGCTTCTTCCCAAAACAACCCAGACTACATGTCACTCTGGTCTGGTCAAAGTCCGAGGCTAGCCAAGAATCATACCGTTGAAGCTTTAATGAAGGAAATTGTATCTGAAGCAAAAAAAATAAATCAACATTTAACAGATAGTATAAGAGAATAAGTAATTTTCACCCTGTGCGATTGTTCTATATGGACAATCGCTTTTTTACCTTGTCAATCATTATTTGTGAAACTTTTGTGAAATTGTCGAATAGCCTTAAAACCACTTAGACAGCATGTTAATATGGATATGCTAGGAAACATGTACTAGTTTTTTAATGCCCGAATATATTAATTACAACATGTATCAGAAAGGTAGGAGCTTTATCTTGAAAAAAATCATTTTATTCTTGGTTTGTACTTTACTGGTTGTACCTTCCTTTGTAAGTGCACACACAAGTTTAACTTCATCAAATCCATCAGAAGGACAAGTTGTAACAGAGAATCTTGAACAAATTATTCTAACGTTTGGCACTTCTATCGAGGAATTAAGCACGATGGATTTGGTTAAAGACGGAACTAAACTTCCATTAGGAGAAGTCAAAGTTGAAAATAAGCAACTAACTGGAACAATAGCAAAACCATTAGAGAATGGATCTTACATCATCCAATGGACAATTGTTGGGGAAGATGGCCATCCCATAAAAGGTGAAATCAATTTTGCTGTTCAAAATGATCAAAATGCAGTAGAGGAAAATCCTGTTACTCCAGAGGACAGCGAAGTAAATCAAGAGGATGACAATCAGACAGATCAAATTGAACAAAAAAGTGAAAATCAAATTACAGCATCAGATACAGTTGAAAATAGTGACGATCAAAATGATAACAACTCATCAACCATGTTAATTACAGTATTTATTGTCTTAATTGTGATATTTGGAATTGTACTTTTATTATTTACCGGAAAGAAAAAGCGTTAGTCATAAATATAAATCATTTATTAATAACAATCTTAATCGCAGGATTGTTAGCACTGGTTATTTCACTAAAAAAACGCGGATAATGTTAGATCTTAAAAGACAAGAATTACGATTTCTTGTCTTTTTTTATGCACACTAATCTATAGGTACATTTCCTAACCAAAGTGAATAGAATACCTAGATAAATTTTTGGAGGGAATGAGCGAGATGTACAATGTACCTTATACCTACCCATATGCCTATCAAAATCCTTATTATGTCAACGTGCCAATGTATAACTATGGGAGGCAGGATTTGAATTGGGGTTACCCGTATGATTTCGGCTATGCAAATCATTATCCGTACTGGCCAACTATAAACGAGAGAAATATAGAACTAAAAGATTATGGTAAACAACCATTTGTAGTGAATATTGAGGAAGCTTCAAAACAAAACCGTACATTTCGAACAGCTTTATGGACAGGGAATCATCTGCAGGTTACTTTAATGAGTATCAATGTGGGCGAGGATATCGGATTAGAGATACATCCTGATATTGATCAATTCCTACGTATTGAAGAGGGCCAAGGAATTGTCCAAATGGGTGATACAAAGGACAATTTAACTTTTCAAACAAGAGTAGCGGATGATTTTGCCATTATGGTCCCTGCAGGAAAATGGCACAATATAACCAATACAGGGAATACACCACTAAAACTTTATGCAATCTATGCTCCACCTCAACATCCATTCGGAACTGTTCATAAAACGAAGGCAGAGGCAATGGCTGCTGAAGAATAATCAGGGTTAACCATTTCGATTTATTATTAAATACTCTCATTTATAAATAGAAGAGGCGTTGATTCATGACTGAATGAACGCCTCATTCTCTTTTTCTAGTTCCCTCATGCAAAAAAGCACCCGATTACTCGGATGCATATTTGATGATTCCATGTAAATAAACGGAGTATTCCCGCTGTATACATTCTCTTAACTTAATCTTTCCTTCACTTTCTAATTCTCCAACCCATTTCTCAATCTTTTTTTCATCTTCTTTAGTGGACTTAGGAATCTCTGTTGAAAATAAATTACTTTGACTGGCATTGCGAAGATTTTTTAATAAATCAACTTTATTCATTGGGCCAACCCCTTTATCTATTAATTCGACATACAGGACGTTTTCTCCTTTGAATTCTAATAATTTTCAAGAGTTTTCAAATTCTGTTTATGAAACACATTAGATATAGAGGGAAGATTACTATAGTGGCGAATATATAAAAATAGAGAAAATTCCAGAATAGGAGTGATTTACTATGACAACTTCTTCTGAAAAGAATTTACGGATTTGCGACAAGGGACATAATTTTTATAAAAGTAGTGATTGTCCAACCTGTCCGACTTGCGAGGCAGAGCGAAAACCCGAAAGTGGATTTCTAGCGTTACTCTCAGCACCAGCAAGACGAGCATTGGAAAACAATAGAATCACCTCTTTGCAGGAGCTATCAACCTTAAGTGAAAAGGAAGTTTTGAAATTTCATGGAATGGGACCTGCTTCTATACCTAAACTGAGAGTTGCATTAAAGGAGAATGGGTTATCCTTTAGGGAATAAACAAATAGGGAAAATTGATTCTAATTAGATAGAAAGACATGGGAGAGGTCATGATGGAAAATATCATTTTAGAGTGGAACGGAGAAAAGGTAAGTTATTTTGTGGATGGCGATAGTAAAAATCCAACGATTATCTGCCTGCACGGACTGGCTGGCAGTGCGAATTATAGTTTTTCAGAACTGAGTAAAAAATTATCAAAGCATTATCATCTCATTTTAATTGATCAACCAGGGCATGGGAAAAGTACATCTTTTAAGAAGGAAGGAGATTATTTATTTTCGAATTTGGCCACATGGTATGAAAAGGTTTTTGATTCCATATTGGATAAACCATTTTATATTTTAGGGCATTCATGGGGAGCAGATGTGGCGTTACATTATACTAGACATTATCCTAACAAAATTAAGGGAGTTATTCTGCTCGATGGTGGTTTTACTTTTCCAGAATTTCAAGAAGAAATGACTTTTTCAAGAGCCTACGATGGCTGGAACACTTATATCGATAATGCCAAATACGATAGTTGGGAAGAAATTCTAGATGAGTATAAGACATTCACGAAGCGATGGAATGCTGCCATTGAAAAGTCAGTAGCTTCCATATTCACGAAGAATGATAAGTATGAACTAATCGCCTCGAAGTTTACTGTTTTACCCATCATCAAGGCATTCTTTAAAGAACCGTTTATGACTACATATCCTTACATTAAGTCACCATTATTATTGATACATGCAACAGAGCCAAAAGAATTACATGAAGCAAGGGAAAAAGGGATATCCCAATTAAAGAAGGATATAAAAGAGGCTACTATTATCAAAATAAAGGATACCGGCCACATGATTCAATGGGACAACCCAGAGGAAGTTAGTTCTGAAATAATGAATTGGGTGAATAAACAAGAGTCAAAACTTCTCATTCCCTGAAGAAACCCCCAGAGCAAGATAAATTCATCTATTGCAGGTTTTCGGCTTTTTATTGAAGACTACATGTGAATAGGTTGGTCGGTTGACTTAATATTCTTTGATTATTAATAGTAAAAGCACTAAATAAAGGCTGGGCATAACCCATACTTTATTAAAGAAGGCAGTTATCTACATATAGTAGGTAATTGCCTTCTTGTTTTTCAATGATCTCTTCACGGATCTGAACGACAAAATTTTTAATCCTATAATGGGACTTTTTAATTAAAAACCGTGAAAGATGAGGATTTTTGAAAGAATAAGGAGGATTTTTACTATTCAAAAAGGAATATATTATATACAATTCCGATTCAATTGCTCATAGAAATTATTTCGTCAGATTGCAAGAAGAACTGCGCTGAAAAAATAATGAATAGGTCACCTAGATGTTTTTTCATAATGCAAATAGCTTCAGATAGATATAGATCAAGCCATTTTATTCATCCATTCTATCAACGTACGAAAGAAGGTATATGATATGATTGAAAATTTTTTTGCTGACTATAAAAACTATATTGTTGTACCGGAAGATGAAAAGCAAGTTGTTAATGAAGTAATTGATCCCAAAAATTATGCTGCCTATTATATACTAACACTGTCTATTTTTGATTCCAAATTAACGACATGGAAAGATGCCAGTAAATTTGAAATAGATATTGAAAAAAGTATTAAAAATGTACTGAGGGATTTCAATCAAATGCACCGTGAGAAGTACCATCTACAATTACTAGAATTAGATAAGTTTAAAAACTATTTTATCTTGGCCCTTTCTTCTAAAACAAAATTTAATGCAGGGGAGGAAAAGGAGCGCATAGATACCATCATTGATAAAATACTGACTAATCCTTTTTATGTCGGGCAAAGCTGGTTCAACCTAATTGGTGATAAAGGAAGAGTTGCCCGTAAACTGTTTTGCTGCTCCTTTAAGGAATATGTAGTGGAAGAACTAAAACATTCAAAAAAGGAAGGAAAAAATGAAAACATCAGTGAAATAATCCCTAAAAATGGAGAAATTAAGCTGATCAAAAGTTCATTGAAAAGGGATATTCGCTAAATACATAGCATAATTGGTAAAGTTCCCTTAGCGGGTCAGCTGGGCTATTGTTAATAATTAAGCTGCCATTTTGGGGGAAAACTATTTGAAATAATTTTTAGGCAATGGTTACCAAAGGAGGCGTTCATTATGGCAAACAAAAGAATTTTTATTATTAATGACTACACGGGGAAAACGACTAATTAAATAGTATTTTGCGATTCCCCAAATTGAAAGGGGAAAATTATGAGGATCGAAAATGTGAAAATCGTAGATTTAAATTCAGAAAACTGGTATGACTGTTGTGTATTAGAAGTATCCACGGACCAAAAAGAATACATTGAGCCCAATTCTATATCAATAGCTCAGTCAAAGTTTGAGCCTACATTAAAGCCATATGCTATTTATGCTGAAGAGAAAGTGGTTGGCTTTTTGATGTACAATACTGTTCAAGAAGAACTTGATGGTTATTGGGTATATAGAATAATGGTGGATAAAGAATTCCAAGGCAAGGGCATAGGAAAAGCTGCAACTAAGTTAATGATTTCAGAGATGGCTAAGTTACCTAATGCTGAAAAAATTGTTGTAGGTTATCATCCTGAAAATTTGGGAGCACATAAACTATACTTGAGTCTGGGATTTATTGATAATGGTGATAGGTTCGGTAAGGAAATGGCAGTAATAAAAAATATAAATGAATGATAGATAAATAGAATAGCCCGATAAGAAAGGACCATAAATTTGGTCCTTTCTTATCGGGCTTGAGTTTAACAAAAGGTTTCAGTAGCCCATTTTGTTTTTGCTTACCAAGGAGTTTAATTTAACAAAATTATTTGTTTCATATCGTAAAATAGTAGAAGTTAACTATACCCAACGGAGGGCTTTACTTTAAGATCAGGTTGCTGCGGCAATCTTTTCATTATCTAGATTAAATTTCTTGCACAAGACCATATGTTCTAATGTTGAAAATATAGTAAAAAGGGAGGGGAATCCTATGCCAGCAAAGAGTGAAAAGGATATTCTATTGTTAAATAGCGACATGAATTTCAAATCACTACTTCAAATAATTGAAACTGTACCAAGCAGAAAAAGGGGCATTTCTATTGAAACACAAGAAAAGATTAGAATTTTCGTGATGTATTAATGCACCTTTATGAATGACATGCAATGCTTGAGAGGCGGCATAGAGAAGGGATGAATGGGGATACTCCTTCTATTCCGGCACCTGGCTATAAATGGAGTAATATAAAACTAATTAATAAGCAAATTTGGGGAAAAATCAAGATGTAACATTAAATTTTGCTCTTAAAAAATTGAAGTTAAGCCATGAAAGAGTAATGAACTTAATTAAATTACATACCAATGAAGAAATCATGACAAAAAAATACTATAAGTGGACTTCCAATCATTACATTTGGGCTATAAAAAAATGTGAATTTATTGCAAAGTTTATAGAAGGAGGAATAAAACACTAATTTGTGAAATAATGCACTTAAACTAACGGTGCAGTTTAGTGGTACAAGGGAGATGGAATTTTGTTTTCTTTGCCCTATGAGCAGCAAATGAAAAAGCTAGGAATCGTTCCTAGCGTCCAGTTTTTACATATTATTTATTTCTCCTTCCTGTTGGCGAGCGAGTCACGGTCACTTGCTGTTGGAGGCTGCTCTAACCATCCATTTTTTATCATTAGGTTTGCTCCGTCTTCTGCAAATTGTAAAAGTTCTAAAATTAGTCGTATGTAATCAGCACCTAAATCTCTTCTTGAATTGACACTCAAAGCGGAACCATAAAATGAAAGGGATAATTGTGTAGACAATAGAATTTGGTACATCATATATTTATCTGAAAAGGTCATAGAAGTAGAGCTCGTAATCATCGATTGCCAAGAAAAAGGCGAATTCAATTTATCTTCCTTAAATACCGATTCAAATATTTTTATGTGTTTATTGGCAATGTCAAGACCCCTCATGAAATATTGACTAATCTCTTTGGATTGGGCTACTTGGATGAACCCCACTTTTAAAGCAGCATGTAAATGCATTTTTAGCATGTTGAAAGTAATATCTCCTATTTCGATAGCATTCAGAGGACGACGATCTCCCAACCATCCCGTCAAAAAACTTTGGTGCTTTACAAAATCGATTGATTCGGGTGGTGAAATAACAGGAGGTCGTACAAAAAGTCCTTTCGAAAGCATTAAATCAATGGATTGATCAAAAAGCTCCATCGTTTCGGACATACAGGTTATGTAATACTTCCGTAAGTCAGAACGAACGGAAGTACCAACAGACAAAGAATATCCAGTCATGCCTTGCAAAGTCATGATATAAATATAATTTAGGTAGAACGGGTCTTGAAAAAGACGAGGTGCCTGAATGTTTACGTCATCTTTTTCTGTAAACCCATGTGGAATAGGATAATTTTCATTTAACATAAATTCTGTAATTTTTTGAACATGCTTTTGGGATATTCCCAAGGATGTTTGGTAAATCGATTTGACATCAGGATCTTCGATATGCTCCAGTGCATAACGAAAAAAACAAATGGACATGGTATCAAAAATGTATTGAGTCCAAAGGCTTGCCATTTCTGGAGCAGTTAATCGAATGGGGTTATTTGTCTCCAAGATTTTTCCTCCAATAAACGAAATTGTACATTTTTTTTATTGTTCTCTCAGAGGTGTATAATATGTAAAAAATTAGAAACCTCTTAAAGCAAAAGATTTTACTGATGAGAAACAAGGTGTAGTTTTGATAAAAACAGTATTTATGGAAGTTTTTTACAAATAGACTTCAACATGGTTCAATGCGGGTGGTTCATTAATTCCGATTATTATCGGGATACATTTATAGCTTAACTGGTGTGATTCTTCAAGATGTAGTTTGCCTTTTTCTAATCTCACAAAAAAATTGTGAAATAGCGCACTTAAAGTAACGGGGGCGTTTCTTGAGAACCGGCTGCCATTGCGGTGGGCATTTTTTATTGAACTAGGTTACTTGGAGAATAACATAATATGAATATAGGAGAATAAAATCCTTTAAAAGCAGAAAATGGGGGTGAAACTTTGAATTGTAATGTAGGGAGAGTCAAAGAAATCCGCCGATTTCCAGTAAAATCAATATTAGGAGAGTCTGTATCCGCAGTTTCAGTTGGTGAGAGAGGTCTATTTGGAGACCGACTGTGGGCTATTAAAAACACAAGAGGAAAGTTTGGTAGTGGCAAGACAACACGCCGCTTCCAGCAGATGGATGGGTTATTTAATTTTAAAGCTCGATATGAGGGTATTACTCCAATTATAACTATGCCTGATGGAACTGAATATCGTGGTGACAATAATGCCTTAAATGAGGGGTTGACTGAGTGGCTTGGATTTCAAGTATCCTTGGCACGAGAAGAATCTATATCTCATTTTGACGAGGGTCCAATAAGTATCATTACGACTTCTGCATTACGTATGTTGAGTCAGGAAATAGGTGAGCTGGTAGACCCTCGTCGTTTTCGGGCAAACATTTTAATTGATACAGAATCACCGGGATATCTCGAATTTGATTGGGTAGACCGACTAATCAAAGTTGGACCAACTGTTAATCTGAGAGTTGTTGCTCCACTTCAAAGGTGTATAATGGTGAACAATCAACAAGAGGAATTAAAAGAGGATGATCGGGTCCTCCGACACTTAGTAAATAATCATAGTGGAATGTTTGGAGTTTGGGCTAAGGTTGAACGTATAGGTGAGGTAAATGTTGGAGATGAGATAATCTTACAATAAGATAATTGTTGTCCAACTACAGGGGCAAGAGTTGAAGATTAATAAATGGATCTGCAGCTCTTTAATTTTGTGCTTACGGGCCAGTTTAGTTTAAAAAAAGGGATATTAATGTCTTTTTTAACTAACAGGGGTTTTACTTAAAGAACTTGCTGCAAAACAGCAGCCTTTTTCCTGTTCGACTACTTTAAAAGGAGGTTATAAAATGACTAATAGTTTCTCGCCAATGAACTTTGAAATAATAACTGAACGGCTTTACTTGAGTATGTGGGAGGAATCAGATGCATCCTGGTATAGAGAACTTGTTGGGGAACGGGGCGTTGCTAAGCCAACTCTTGAGGCTGCTCTCAAAAATGTTATCAGTTTACGCGAAAGAGCACTGGAAAGTGGTATAAGTCTACTCACAATCCGACGCAAAGATGAAGGAGATATTATTGGATATTGCGGGTTAATTATCGGTCGTTCTACTATAGAAGAGCCGGAAATTGCTTATGAACTGTTCCAAAGAGTCCATGGAAATGGCTATGCAACTGAAGCCGCATCATCAATTATTGAAGCTGCGGTCGCCACTGGACGGCGACGTTTATGGGCTACTGTGGGTTCTTGGAATATTGCTTCCTTTCGAGTTCTTGAAAAGATTGGTTTCATTCGCCACCATAGTTCCTGGAAAGAGAATGGAGAAGAAGTTGTTTGGAACTTGCGTGATCTTTAGATAACAAAATTTTATTTTGCGAATAAACACCCTTCGACTATGAAGATTACAAATATAGAATCCTGAATTCCAAAAGTGAAAGAAGACTGACAGCTTTTTGTAAAAAAAGTCGCTTTCATAAATAACGAGGAGAAGTAAATTGAGGAGGTATTGTAGTGAACCAACACCAAATCATAATTACTCAATATAATCCCAAGTACGCTGAACAAACAGTGAAAATGTGGCGAGATAGTAAGGAACAGGCAATTGGTCAGAAAGAAATTCATAGCTTTGAAAATCACGTTTATTTTTTAAATACTATATTACCTGAACAGTTTCAAATAAATTTAGCGTTAATTGATGATAGAGTAGTTGGAATGATTGCTTCTAATGAAACGGAAATAAGCCAACTTTATATTCATATAGATTATCAAGGAATGGGTATAGGTCAAACATTACTAGATAAAGTTAAAGCAAAATCAAATGGGAGATTAACATTATATACATTTGAAGTAAATGAAAATGCACAACGATTTTATGAAAAGAATGGATTTAAAATCATTGGTAGAGGACACGAAAATGAAGAAAATTTACCTGATATTCAATATGAATGGATATCAAAATAAACATTGCTAACGGAGACGACTGGTATAAAAAAGCTATAGGAAAAGCAATTGCTTAACTGAAAAATGTCGGTTCTTTTTTGTGTTGGTCGAAACACTAACCCAAGATTGTGAAGTGATGTACTTAAACTACCTTGGTGCTTTAGTGAAATATGATAATACAAAAAAAGGCTTTGAGTTGAAAATAACTCTAAGCCTTTTTAACTGTGAAATATATGTTATTTCCTGTGTGAATTGGTCTGTGATTTAAGGTTTTTGCACCTTACAAGTAAACCCGTTAACAATCACTTTGGGGTTATTCCATGGGGACGTATTAATCCACCGTTATGACTACTTTTCCTTGGGCATGCCCTTGTTCAAAATATCGGAATGCTTCAGGAACCTCGCTTAACGTATACTGCCTATCAATAACAGGTTTTACTTTACCGGATTCCATCAGTTCTTTCAGACTAACAAGATCCTCTTGATTAGCTCTTTGTAAAAAAGTTCCCATTTTTTTACTCGAGGTCTTTGAAATCCAAGCTCCCACTGTCATAGCCAGAAACATTTGAGACCCAGAACCTCCAACGTGAACAAATATACCTTTAGGTTTTAAAGCTCGCTTATAATCTGAAAGTGGTTGGTGTCCGTTAACACCAAGAATCAGGTCATAGATATCCTCAGTCTCAGTAAACTTTTCTTTCGTATAGTCAATGACGTGATCTGCTCCAAGCGATTGTAAAATATCTATATTTCTTGTACTACAGACACCTGTAACCTCTGCTCCCAATGCTTTTGCAATCTGTACGGCAAAAGTCCCGACACCGCCAGAGGCACCATTAATTAATACCTTATGTCCAGGTTGAATTTTTCCTTTATTCCGCATACCTTGTAAGGCCGTGACTCCTGCCATCGGAGCCGCAGCCGCTTCTTCAAAGGACAAATTGGTTGGTTTTAAGGCTAATGCATTTTCAGGAACTGCCACAAATTCAGCAAAAGCACCCCAGCCACTGCCGGACAAATCTCCGAACACTTCATCACCAGGTTGGAATTGAGTAATATTTTTGCCAACTGCTTCTACCGTACCAGCCATATCACCACCAGGAATAGAGTATTTTGGTTTTAAAATACCAAAAGCAAAACGGGCCAAGAATGGTTCTCCCTTTAAAAGAACCAGGTTTCCAAAATTCACTGATGCCGCATGAACCTTCACCAATACTTGATTATCATTAGGAATAGGCTTTTCGACCTCTGTTACTTCAAGAACATCAGGCGGACCATATTTTTTATACACAATCGCTTTCATAAAAGCCCTCCATATCAATATCTCTAAAATGTAAAACACCTAACTAAATAGATATTCCAGTTAGAGGACATTCAATACATGAATCCATTTTAATTTGATACAATTACACTATAAGATTGGAATTAATAGGAGGGAAGGCAAAAATGACCAAAAAAATATCACTCATTCATTCTACCAATTTAGCCCAAGTCGACTATGCGTACGCTAGTCGAATTCCAGCGGGGATGGATATTCTCTTTCTAGCAGGAGCATGTCCACTTACAAAAGAGAGAATCGTACCAGAATCAAGTGATATTGAAATGCAAGCAAATCTTTGTGTTGAGAATTTGAAAGAGGCATTAAAAGAATGTGCTGCCACATTGGAAGACGTCGTCTATACAAGAGTCCTCGTTGCTACTCAGAATCAGTCTGACTTGGTCACTGCATGGGAAACGATTAGAAAAGAGTTTGGTGATCATGATGTTCCAAGTACATTGTCAGGTGTTACAGTATTAGGCTATAAAAATCAGTTGGTAGAGATTGAGGCTGTAGCTGCAGTAAATAAAAAATAATGGAATAGGGAACGGAAATCCGTTCCCCATAAACATAAATCTAGGATTCGCACTATTATCTAATTATTCACTATTATTTTCCTATTCCGCCTATTTTGAAAGCGCTTTTATGTGAATAGATTCACATGTATAATAAGAGTATAAGAAATTCCAATAACCGTAACTGGAGGAATCAAGATGCTGACAGAACTTTTTCTTGAATTCAAAAACTGGTGGTTTGGCGAGTCAATGTATAATGTAGAGATTGAAGAATTTGAACGGAATGAATCCAAGCATACCAGGGTTCACCATGATGAAGATATTAATGAAATGATTCGAGTACATTAAATTAAATTATATTTCATTCATATAGAAGACATCTAATTTAGAAGTCTTCTTTTTTTATTTTAAATATTAATAAAAGTCATAATCTGTTTGATTTTAGGCTGATGGCAGTCCTAATTTCTATGCTATTCTTAATCTATTAGGTAATACAATTATACACCTTGGAGGGTTAAGAATGAGCTGTGGTTGTTCCTCACATATTAGAGATGGAAAAGACATTGTTGATCATGTAAAAAGTAAAGGGAAAGATAAACTCGCTCCAACAGTGGCACATGAGATTAACTGCGAGTGCGGAGAGACATTTACGTTAGAAACGGTTATTATGAACTGTCCTAATTGTGAAATGACCTATGCGGTTACACCATGCGGGTCCAGTGATATCAATAATATCAAGATTGCTGGTATAAAATACGCTTAAGAAATTCTTTTGAAAAAAGGTTGCTGATGCAACCTTTTTTATTGCTCAAAAAAAAGCCTGATAATCGATAGTGTTGAGAAATTTTAATATTTCCAAAATTAACAATATCGATTATATTGAAAAGTAACTATATTTTTTTACTTAAAAAATGAATGATGGTTCAAAAGAGTTGGAGTTAAAGAGGATGCATTCATCCTGTCCGTTTATGATAGAGTCCGCTATGAAAATCAATTTGAAACTGATGAGGAATATCAATTATTTTTAATGAGTATTGAAACAAAGAAAAAAGAGGTAAAACAGATTCATAAATCGCTCGTAGAAGAGGGGAAAATTAACTCTACATCACGCGTAAAAAACATTATTAAGGGATTTACTACTCGAACAGAAGAACACTGAGTTATATGTTCTCCTGTTTTTTTATGATTGTTAAACGATCAAAGCTAGAGGCCATGATAATTCCAAATGTATATCGAATAAGATCCACAGTAAGGAAGCCTCTACCTAATATTAACGCTCCTAGCAAAGTACTGCGGATCTGATTGATCCAATCTTCTTGATAAAGCTGGCTGAACTCGATCCCGAAGCTGAACAAAAAACTGAGGAAGATGGCTGGTAACATTCTTTTATTCAACAATAAGAACCGAAATCCGAAGTAAACCATCATGGCCCATAGGACATCTCCAGCATTCTCTGCTAAAAAGGGAAATAACAAATGGCTAAATTTTCTCGAAGCTAGTCCTAGTAAAATGCTGATTACAACTGCTGCAAAATATTTCCTTTTCAGCTGATTTTGAGATTCATAATTAGAAAACATTGGCAACACCTTTTTTCCAAGTTATAATCTTCATTATATTATTAATAATATTGAGTACCAAATTTTTCAGATAGAGGTGTTTAATATGCTTAAAATTGAAGAACTTGAAACCATTGAGACCCACATAGATTCACTCTCTGAACTTTTGGTACCGGTGGTGGATGATGGAGCTTCTATAGGCTTTTTGCCTCCTATGAATCTATCAGATGCGAGACATTATTGGCAAACTGTTTTAACTCCAAATGTCATTTTATTTGTTGCTAAATTAAATAATGAGATTGTTGGAACCATCCAACTTCATTTATGTACCAAGCAGAATGGTCTTCATCGAGCTGAAATAGCCAAATTAATGACAAGTCCCAATGCTAGACGTAAGGGTGTTGCCCGGAGCTTAATGAAAGTGGCCGAAGAAAGAGCAATCAATGAAGGAAGGACCTTACTAGTCCTTGATACAAGGGAAGGAGACCCCTCCAATCTCCTTTATCAATCACTTGGGTATATTCAGGCTGGAAAAATCCCTAACTTTGCCCTTTCTGGTGAGAGAGTATTAAATACTACCGTAATATATTATAAAATAGTAGACTCTATTGATTCGCCAAAGAGCGATTTACAATGATTGTAATAGGAATTGATTTAGCAGGACCTAGTAATCATAAAGACACAGTTATGGCGATTTTTGAACTACAAGAAGGTTATTTAACATTTCTCAAACTTAGGAGAAATATTGGAGACCTTGATATTTTGGAGGAAATCCAAGATCAAAGTCATAAGGATGAAGTGGTTATTGGTCTGGATGCTCCTTTGTCCTACGAGGATGGCGGGGGAGACAGGATTGGTGATAAACAGTTGAGACAGTATATTGTTTCGCTTGGGATGAAGTCTGGTTCTATCATGCCACCTACATTTAATCGCATGGTCTATTTAACATTAAGAGGTATCAAACTTACGAGAGAAATAGAAAATCTCAAGAGTAATAATCCCATATCGATAGTGGAAGTGCATCCTGGTGCCGTTATTGGCTCAAGAATTTCTCAAAAAGACTTAGAATATGTATTAAGCTATAAACAAGAAATGTCTTCTAGAAGTTTTCTGAAAAATTGGCTTGGGCAGCAGCTTTTAACAAAGCTCCCTTCCTATATTGATGAAGAAAGTCATATGATTGATGCATGTGCAGCAGCACTAGGGGCTTGGCATTGGAAGGATCCATCGCTTAAACCGAACTGGCTGATTCCTGCAAATTTACCGTTACATCCGTATGATTATTGTTGTTAATGGACGAAGCGGGTAATATACAGGTGAAAGGATTTAAACTATGCCAACATTGCAACAAACACAACCGGTGAAAAAATATATACCACTTTCATTTTTAGTTATTTTCTTAGGATACCTGGTTTTTGGATTATCTGAGAATATAAAGGGACCTGCCATTCCTCAAATGCAAATAGATTATCGGATTGATGAACTGCAGGTTGGATTTCTGCTAGCTATCAATTCCATTGGATTTTTAATCGCATGCAGCTTTACGGGGGCTTTTTCGTCAAAGGTGGGTATTAAACGTACGAGTCTAATAGCCTTTGGAACGATGGCAATTTCAGGTGTTTTGATTTATTTTTCTAGTAATTTTGCTTTTTTTTCCGTTTCATATTTCATTATGTATTTAGGAAACGGTATGTTAGAAATTGCGTTGGCCATTTTAGCTGCAAGGATTTTCACAAAAAATACTGGCTTTATGATGAACTTATCTCATTTCTTTTATGGGCTAAGTTCAACGGCTGCTCCTTTGATGGCTGCGGGCTTAATGGGTGTGTCGTTTTTCGGAGGTCGAGAGCTAGGCTGGCAAGGAATGTATCTATTCATGCTTTCCTTATGTATTATCCCCATGATTCCAGCATTTTTTAGTACACTTCCAGTAGATCAAACAACAACTCACGAGCGCATGCCAATTAGGAATTTCTTAAAGGATCGTGTGGCCTGGTTCATTATTATCATTCTTTCATTTGGGGTAATCGTGGAACTTTCGATTGCCGGATGGCTTGTTAACTTTCTAGAGAGATCTTTTCATTGGAGTGGAACGGCAGCGTCTGGTATGTTATCCATCTTTTTCCTCTGTTTTATGATTGGAAGGTTACTTCTGGGATTCATCACCGATAAAATAGGATTCATGATTTCAATTATTGTTTTTTCCGGTCTTGCTGGAATTACAACTATTTTAGCTACATTATTGGGACCATCAGGTGTCTGGTTATATGCTGCAGCAGGCTTCGGGATTGCACCAGTTTACCCGACCGTTATGGCGCTGCTCGCAAAAAGGTATTCTAATGGAATTGACGCTGCGATTACCGTCACCGTAACGATTATGGGTATAGTAGTTGTCATCAGTAATTTGTTCTTAGGTGCAGTGATAGAATTCTTCAAAAGATGGTTTACAAGTCTACTAGGAGCTGAAATGGGCTTATTGAGAGGATTTCAAGCAGGATTTATCTTCATTGGCGCCTGTGGATTACTATGCTCAGTTTTTAGTATTATTTTGTATAGGTATTTAAAAAAGAGAAATGAAGTGATGTAAACGAGGTGACCAATTGGTTGCCTCGTTTAGTTGAAGGGGAGAAATATTTTAATCGTGAAATATTTAGGAAACGATTAATCCTGAACTGTTCAAAGTTGTTCATATTCCCATCAAAACCCCTTTATAGATTTTTGTATAATTTAATTGTACCTATATTTTCAATGATTAATTCTAAAAATAAATAAGGTTGGGGACTATTGTGAAGATTAAAGTGAATGAGCTAAAAAAACAATTAAAACAGTATGATCAAAAAGAATTGGTTGAGTTAATAGTAGAAATATTTAAGAACAATAAGGATGTTCAAAACTTCCTGTCTAGTAAATTCCTAGGTGATGAAGCAATTGATGTGCTGTTCATTCAGGCTCGAAAAAAAGTAGAGAATGAATTTTTTCCAGATAGGGGAGACGGAAAACTACGATTAGCGGAGGCAAAAAAGGAAATTACTGCTTTTAAGAAAGCAACGGATGATCATATACGAACTGTTGACCTTATGCTTTTTTATGTGGAGCAGGGGGTTGAATTTACTTGTGCGTTCGGGGATATTTCTGAAAGTTTTTACACTAGTATGATAAAAATGTTTGAACAGGTTGCTGAAGAATGTAACCAGGATGAAGAATTATATAAAGCATTTTCTGCTAGATTAGATAACGTTGTGACTGTAGCACCTGAGGGCTGGGGATTTCAGGAAGCTTTATTGGATACCTATTATACGATTGAATGGGTTATTGATGAAGAGGATGATGAATAAATTTTTGTAAAAGAGTGGGAGAAAGAATGGCAAAAGGCAAGAAAAATCCGAACAATACGCCTAGAAGGAAACGATATAATCGGAACGCTAGGCTTCAAAATGCACACAAATGGGCCGAGCAGTATGATGGGAAAAATATTGCAAAAGGTTATAGTAATTGGTTTGGTGTAGACCTATTATGTGCGATTACTGAACTGGAAATGCTGGGATATAAATTTAAACAGTCATATAAAAAGCAGGTAGAGCAATCATTAATGGCTAGGAAAAAACAAAAAGAAAATAGAAAGCGAAAAGCAATGGTAGAGAATTATGAAGATGGTACCTTTTATTTTATCGCAGGTTATACCTCAAATGGCGTTCCTTTTGGAATCACAAGAGACGAAATGGACGAAGATGAAGATTTATCAAGGCAATCGAGAAGTCAAGAAAGTATGCCATTCTTTATCGATGATGAAGATTTACCGTTTTAGTTTTTGTTTATTTTACAAGTAACCCAGCCACGAAATTACAAAAGTCCCAAGTGATTTAGCATCACCTGGGACTTTCTTTTATAGATAAGGACTCTCATGCTTTGCCTTAAGCATATTCCAACGGCGATCTACTTCTTTATCAAACATCTCCAGCATGTCTTTGCTATTTTCATTGAGTAAGTGTTTCGTTTTACCCATCAGCTTCAGCCATTCCGAAACAGCTAAGCGCTTATTTTTATCCTCAGGGTTGTAAGTAACATTCGTAATACCATGCTCCACTTCATAAAGAGGGAAGAAGCAGGAGTTGACGGCAGCTTCAACAATCGTTTGACCTAATTCATCCTTTGATTTCCAGTTCAATGGACAGGTGATTAATATTTTTCCATAAACCAAGCCTTCATTGTTTGCATACCACTGAGCTTTCGCGGCTTTCTTTAAAAGGTCGCGGTCAAAGGCTTCTGTCCCCGTAAATACGTATGGAATGTGTGTAGCTGCCATAATTTGAGCAGTGTCCTTATGATGGAAAGGCTTTCCATTTTGGAAACCGCCAATATTGGATGTACTCGTCATATGCCCCATAGGAGTAGAGTAGGAGAGCTGACTGCCTGTATTCATGTACCCTTCATTATCATACTCCAGAATAATCATTTTATGGTTACGTAATGCCGTACCAATCGCTGGCCCCATCCCGATATCCATTCCACCGTCACCGGTAACCATCACAAATGTGAAGTCATCACTTAGACCTAGTTCTGCCAACTCACCGCGTCTTTTTCTTTCATGGAACATTTCCACTAGACCGGAAAGGGTAGCAGAGCCATTTTGGAAAAGGTTATGGATGTAGGTGGCTTTATGAGAGCTATAAGGAAAGCCTGTTGTTACGACCATCGCACAACCTGTATGGAATAGTGCGACAATATCTCCTTCAATTCCTTTAAAGAACAATTCCAATCCAGAGAAGATGCCGCAGCCTGGGCAAGCGCCGTGACCAGACGCAAGACGTTTTGGTTTCTTCGTTAGACTCCGCATTGGCGGAATTTTCACTTTCAATTGTCCTGTTTTTTCATCTGGTGTCACCGTAATTAAACCCGTGTTCAAATCTTCTTTTTTCATTGGATTTAGAACACGTTTTGGAGCAAATTTTGGGTCCCCTGGATTATGCCCAAAGTAGTCAAAGTGTTTTTCTACAAAGCCTTTCTCAGCAGCTTCAAGTGCCAATTGGAAAAAGTGCTCAGCATCATCAGCATAAAAGTCTTTTCCACCTAAACCGTATATGCGGTTAATTACTTTTGTATGAGCATTCCCAACGGTTTGTAATGCTGCTCGTAATTCGAGCGCCATGTTGCCGCCATGTGCTCCGTAAGAGTCTGCACGGTCACCAACGGTAACAGCCTTAATATTTTTCAAGGCATCCGCTAATTGTTTTTGAGGGAAGGGACGAATCATATTGGGAGAAATCACCCCAGCTTTTATCCCCCGTGAGCGAAGTCGATCGACCACGTCTTTACAAACCTCAGCTGCGGAATTCAGCATAAATACTGCTACTTCGGCATCCTCCATACGATATAAGTCAAGGATTGGATATTCCCGGCCAGTAACTTTCGCATATTCTTTCGAAATTCGCTCGAATACCGCTTCAGCATTATACATGGCTTCAGATTGTTGATAGCAGTTATTAATATAGTCCGGTTCATTCATATATGGCCCAATGGTAACCGGATTCTCACGGTCTAGGGCATGGGGGAAGTTAGTCGGCGTTTCCCCGATAAATTTCTGAACATCACTTCTATTTTTTATTACCTGTACCCGACGTTTTTGGTGGGAGGTGAAATATCCATCAAATGAAACGATAACAGGTAGTCTAACTGCAGGATCTTCTGCTAGTTTAATTGCAATAATGTTCATATCATAGACGATTTGTGGATCACGGGCCATCAAGATTGGCCAGCCGGTATTCAAACCAAAATATAAATCAGAGTGATCTCCATGGATATTTAATGGCCCGGAAACAGAGCGGTTCACTAAATTTAAAACCATTGGAAACCGGGTTCCGGATTGAACAGGGAGCTGCTCTAACATATAAAGAAATCCATTCGCACTTGTAGCGTTAAAAACTCGTCCTCCTCCAGTGGAGGCACCGTAACATATACCTGCGGAACCATGTTCACCATCAGCAGGAATTAAAACAATATCATGTTCACCTCTAGATTTCATCCCATCGAGGAATTGTGCTACCTCTGTAGAAGGGGAGATAGGGAAGTATCCCATGACATGGTAATTAATCTGATGTGCTGCATAGGCAGCCATTTCATTGCCAGATTCAAATACAAAACTTTGCTCAACTGTTTCTTTTTCAGTTGTGAGCTTTTCCTGATTTATTTCAATGGACATAAGATCCCGTCCTTTCCTTTAGTTTTGAGTGACTAAATCAAATAAGTGCGGTACACGGTTATTGTCCGCATAGCCGTCGTTATATTCTCTTTCACCCGAAAGCGCTTCCACAGGACAAGCCGTTACACATTTTAAACAGCCTTTGCAGTATTGATAGTCAATCCCTTTGAGGAACATTTGTGGTCGACCTTTTTTGTCTGCCTTTTCTTCCCAAACAAAGCAAAAGTCCGGACAGGCTGTATCACAAGCTGCACAATTAATGCATTTATCCTCGTGGAAATGGGGGAGCATTCCGGCACGTGAAATACTTAAATCCTTTAACATACTATTACCTGGATTTAGAATCATACCGCCCATGGCCTGAGTTTCATAACCAAGAACGGGTATAGGTCTTGAAAAAGGGATGGGATCTACTCCATTATCGGGAAGGTAGGTTTTAAATTCTACTTCATTAAATCCACGGTCAAACGTCCGAATATTTGGCTCAACCAGGTGTGGATATTTTTTTTCAAATGTACGCCGGATCGTTTGTTTCATCGATTCGGGGTCTAGAAAGTCCAAAATCCGATAAAGTGCACCAAGCATTGCAGTGTTGGCTTTTGTTTGTTCATCTAAAGCGATTCCAGTTGCATCAATAATGGCAATGGTCCCGCCTGTAATTTTCATGAGTTTCTTTAGTTCGTCAGGAGATTTTTGTGAGTTTACTAGGATGGTACTGTCTGGATAGATTCCGCTTGTACAATCGATGGTCTTGAACAGGGCATCATGGAAAATGCCGACAACATGGGGGCGTTCTATTGGTGTGGTGTCTCGAATGTTTGTTTCAGGTGCGCAGAAACGTATGTGTGCCTTAACTGGGGAGCCTTTTTTCTCTGAACCGTATGATGAGAAACCGACTCCATTTAGCCCGTTTCCAACAACTCCATCCTCGGAAAGCATTTTCCCTGCCAGATTCGCTCCCAAACCGCCAATCGACTCAAGACGAATTTCAAAAAAACCTAAATCATTTGTTTTTGGCAATTTTGTCAAAAGTATTCCCCCAATCTATGAAGCGTAGTTTAAAATAGAATATTGTAAATATTCTATAAATTAATTTTAATTGTAACAGGACAGAAAAGTAATTACAACAGATTTTTGAAATGAAGGGTATTACGCCCTAGTGATGTTGGCGTTGCTGTTTGAATACAATAATTTAGTTGATTACGTGATATAGTACAGTTAGACATTTGTTATATAACAAATAGATTAGTAGGCGTATTTTAAAGATGAGAATAATGGGGGAGTTGTTTCTAGGTCACTTGAGACCAGTTCACACATATACTGGTAAAAGGGAAATGGGAATTAAAAAAGGAGTAATGATTTCTCCAAACCTGTTGTGATTTCACTGTATTTGGTAAGAACCTAATCCGAACAGGAGGGGATGTTTGTGAAATTTACCATTCAGTATATACCCCTGAGTAAAATTAAACCAGATGTATCACTAAAAATTACTGAACACGTAAAGAAACTTCAAAGATTAATGTGGGACTGTATGTTTGTATTGGTTGTCAGAAAAAACCGGAAAGATAACAACTATACAATCATAAGCGGGCAAGAGCGTTATGAATCGCTTCGAAAACACACAAAAAGTATTTATGCACCTTGTATCGTCGACAAAAGTACACCTTCTGGAACGTTATCCTGGTTTCATCGATTCCGAAGAAAACAACCGCTGGATGATTTTCCTTTAATGCCCTCAAGCTGGTCCATCTTTCGTTCTTTTTTAAAACAAGAGCCTCGCTTTAAACAATTGTCGCGATCTCAACAAATTAGAGTTCTTCTTTTAGCTGCTCACTATAAAAAAACAGTTATCTATTCAATGAAAATGACTGTAGATGATATTTTGAGAGACCATTAGAAAAATTGAAGGGGTTTGGATATTTTCCCCAACCCTTTTTCTTCGTTACATAAGTTCATTCTTTATCAGACTAGAGATCGACATCTAAATGGAGGTTAAACTTCTTTTGCTAATTGCTGCAGCCTATTTTTGTCCCGAATCTTGTAGGACCGTGATTGTTTTTCAATGATCCCTTCATCGCATAATTGAGCTAATACATGAAGAAGGTGGCGGTAGGAGACACCAAGATATTCACAAACTTCCGTATGTTTTTCCTTGTATAAATCATGGTCCGCCGACAAAAGGATAAAGGAAGCAAGCCGATTAATCAGCGGGAATGCTTGGTTTTCTGCATATCTAGAGGTAATCGTCGTCTGTTTTTTACTTAAAAATATGCATAAATATTTTAAAAAAGTGGCGTCCTTTAATAGTTTATCTTTAGTGGTATGTATGGGAATAGCA
Source organism: Neobacillus niacini (assembly GCF_023715415.1). Taxonomy (GTDB): domain Bacteria; phylum Bacillota; class Bacilli; order Bacillales; family Cytobacillaceae; genus Neobacillus; species Neobacillus niacini_C. The sequence goes on along the minus strand of NZ_JAMBOB010000003.1, from coordinate 406,899 downwards.
AGACAAATTACCTTTGTGGCCGTTTGAATTCCTCTGGAATAGCGTTCCTCATTTAATAATTCAATTTCCCCCATAAAGGTAGGAGCGTGTAAGAAATTGAGAAGAGACACTTTCCCATTTTTTTGAGTAACGTATAATTTTGCCTTGCCTTCAACGAGATAGAACATATAGTCAGGATAGGAGCCTTCCTTAAAGATAAATTCACCTCGTTCAAATTGTACAACTTGGATATATGGAGTAATTGGAAACGAAAAGAGTGATTCAATAGGATATTTTTCAATATAGACACTTCGCATTGGTTCGATTAAAAACTGCATGTATTCCTCCGGCAAAAATATGAGATATCTCATATAATTGTATTTGTTTACGTGCTATGATGCAATGTATACGGAGGGGTCGAACTTGAATAAACAACAAACACTTAAACATGCAAGTAATCCAAATAAGTTAGAATTGAGTAATCAACGCTGGATGTCATTGAATTTCTTTGTATTTTTCTTAACTTGGGGAATATTTTTGCCTTATTGGACGGGATGGCTCGTGCAGGCAAAAGGACTCAGTGTATCAGAAGCGAGTATCATCATGGGGTTTGGTTTAGTAGCACGAGGGGCATCATCGCTTTTTGCATTTCCAGTAGCAGCTAAGTTTATGAGCAGTCAAACCGTTATTTTTGTATTGACAGCAGGCTCACTTTTAGCTGCAATCCTTTATATCCCATCTTCTTCCTTTGTTACACTTTTTGTTGTAACTTTGGTTTTTAGTACCGTCTTTCCGCCGCTGCTGCCTGCTCTTGATACAGCAGCAGGAAACTTGGTTCAAGAAGGGGACGTTAATTACGGAAAAAGTCGATCCTGGGGTTCTATTGGGTTTATTGTTTCGGTACTCATCATTAGCATGGTAACAGGTTTTTTCGGAGACCAAGCTATCTTAAGCAGTATGGTAATAGGTCTTTGTTTAATGTTAATGATGCGTTTACTTCCAACACCTTCCATATTAGAAATGAAGCCGACACAGAAGGATCGAAAGGAATCACTTACTTTTAAAAGTTTATGGCAGATAAAAAGTTTCCCAATCGTCATGCTTATAGTCATTTTACTGCAAGGGGCACATGCTTCCTATTATAATTATGGCTATATTTATTTGCAGGATTTAGGTGTGAATCACTTTTATATAGGAATCATTATCAATATTGCCGTGATTTTCGAGATTATTTACTTTTTGAAGGCCGATCACATGTTTACCAAATGGAAGCCTTCATCCTTATTCATTCTAGCTGCTTTAGGATCCACTTTACGCTGGTTACTTGTATTTTTGTTCCCAAATGTGTGGGTTTTTATGATTTCCCAAAGCTTGCATGCTTTATCATTTGGTGTAGCGCATTATGCTTTTATGATTTATATCACGAAAAATTTGCCAAAACAGCAAATTCCAAATGCACAAGGAATATATTCTGCACTTGCATTGAGTTTCAGTACGGCTGTGTTAACACTTATTGGAGGGTTCTTATATGAAATATCTCCAAATCTCTCATTCTTATCCATGATCATCTGCACGGTTCCTGCGATATTGATTTTGTTAACGACAAGAAAGAAGTATCAATATTAACAAAAACCATCCCATTGCTGCAAATAAAGAGGTCCGTTTTCTGGTGCTTACTTATTAGAAGACACAAGAAAAGACGTATGAATTGGCATACGTCTTTTTCTTTTTACCCCAGAGATTGAAATTTTTAAGGTTATAGTAATTTACATCTATTCCTTGCACCTCAATATAAGATACTATTACAATAATGTATTATGAGTAGACATCGATAGAGAAACAGAAATGGAGAGGTAACTATGAAAAAATATAAAACTTTATTTTTTGATGTAGATGATACTTTACTAGATTTCGGTGCTGCTGAAAAATCAGCATTACAGCTCCTATTCGAAGAGCAGAATATTACGCTTACATCTGAAATCGAAAAGCAATATAAAAAAATCAATCAATCTCTCTGGAGGAGGTTTGAAGCAGGAGAATTGGACCGGGATGAGGTTGTCAACACACGCTTTTCTCTCTTATTTAACGAATATGGAAAAGATATGGACGGAGAATTACTAGAAAAGAAATACCGGAGATACCTTGAACAAGGCCATCAACTGGTAGATGGAGCTTTTAATCTGATTTCTGAACTTGTTCATGATTGTGACTTGTATGTTGTCACGAACGGTGTGTCAAAGACCCAGGATAAACGATTACGGGATTCAGGTTTATTTCCATTTTTTAAAGGAATATTTGTATCGGAAGACACAGGTTATCAGAAACCAATGATAGAATATTTTGATTATGTCTTTTCAAGAATTCCTAATTTTAGAGTTGATGAGGCACTGATTATCGGTGATTCATTAAGTGCAGACATTAAAGGGGGTAAGTTGGCTGGTTTGGATACTTGCTGGTTTAATCCAAATTCAAAAGCAAATCATACAAATATTACCCCAACCTTTCAAATTCACAAACTTAAAGAGTTAAAACAAGTAATAGTTGTCAAAACATTAATATGATAGGAATGGAGTGGAGATCATGGAATTAACATATGAAATCATAACGGATGATGAGATTGAACACTGTCGAGACTTATGCAATGAACTGATGGCATTCCAAAAGTCAAAAGCTTATATAAATCCTGAAATGTTTGATCAGATGAATTTTGATACTCGGATGGTTCCTTCCGTAAAAAATGCGCTACATAATTACACGGTAATTGTAAAAGATGGAGAGAAAATTGTAGCCTATGTCTATTCTAATATTTCTCCAAAGGAAGTTTATGCAAATGATTTTGCCACTTTTTTTGATTTATCATCAATTCGTAAAAAAAATGTAGGTTGCCTATCGCAATTTTATATAAAAGATGAATATAGACAGTATGGGATTGGTTCTAAACTATTTAATATGTCAATGGCCTGGCTGAAGCAATTTGATGATATCGAGGATTATTTTATCTTTGTCTCAAATGGCAATGATAACGCCCTAGAATTTTATAAACATAAAGGATTCTCGGTAAGTCATACAATTTTGGATGGATTTATTACTGTTTTACGAAAATAACGGGTACCATTCATCCCTAACTTGCTTAGTGTTCAAATCTTTTACTACTCTTCAAGTCTTAGATAAACTTCCCTCTTATGCGAGAGTAATGTCAGTTATGTAAGAGTAAATCCACTCATCCGAGAGTGATTCAGCTTTATCCATAAAACTTCCACCATACGTATAGAATATATATTTGCAATGGAAATTTTTATCAAAAAAATGGGCAAAATAGTACTAATAAAGTATATACATAATTTATACTATTATTACGTTGCAATCTTACATAGGGGGATACGATGGAATTTTCTTTGTTAGTAGAATATGGATGGGTATTACTTATTTTGATTTTGTTAGAAGGCTTATTATCTGCAGATAATGCGTTGGTATTAGCAATTATGGCGAAGCATTTGCCAGAGGATCAGCAAAAAAAGGCGATAAATATTGGGTTGTTAATGGCTTTTGTATTTAGGATTGGTGCTATCTTTATTATTTCATTTTTGTTTCATGTTTGGTGGATTCAAGCGATTGGGGCAGCGTATTTAATTTTCATCTCATTAAAACATTTACTTAAAAGGAACCATGGCGGTAAAGAGAAAGCAGGAAGAAGCTATCGAGCTACTGTAGCTCAAATCGCATTAGCTGATATTGCCTTTGCTGTCGATTCAATTTTAGCAGCTGTCGCTCTTGTTATTTCATTACCAGGTACACCAATGGGCGAAATCGGCGGGATGGATGGTGCGCAATTTATTGTCATTTTAATCGGTGCAATTGCTGGATTAATCGTCATTCGGTTTGCAGCAGGATTCTTTGTTAAAGTCCTGACACAACGACCTAGCCTTGAAACAGCAGCGATGTTACTTGTTGGCTGGGTCGGGGTTAAGCTTCTGATGCATACTCTTGCGCATCCGGCATTACACATTATTCCTCATGATTTTGTAGAAGGACCGATTTGGAATACTATCTTTTGGTCAGTTATGCTTCTTATTGCTTTAGGCGGTTGGTTCTTATCTGGTAAAAAGACAGAACAGTCGACTTAAGGAACATCATCATTGAGAAATGGCTTGGAACCCAATCAAGCCATTTTTTTATTGGAATCCTTTTTTAGTGAACATAAGTCAAAACAACCAAAACAGCTTTTTTGAATGGTTAACTGGCTATTGGCGTTTTTTTATTAGTTGATTAATACAATAAAGGAGGGTTTTCATGATAAACTCAAAATTAATTTTAGTAGAAGGATTGCCAGGTTCGGGGAAATCCACGACAGCAACAATTATGAACGATATGTTAAAAGAGCAACATGTTGATATTAAGCTGTTTCTTGAGGGGAATGTCGAACATCCAGCAGATTATGAAGGAGGCTCCTACTTCTCAAAAACTGAATTTGACCAGCTATTGGAACAGTATAAAGAAGTACAGTCTATTTTAGTAAAACATGCCATTGAACGCTGTGATGGAATTGTATTGCCACAATATAAGCTAAAAGAAGAACTTGATGATTCAATGGTTTCTGATTCTTTTTGGGATGTTATTTGGAATCACGATATCTATGAACTGCCTTTAGAAAAAAACATTGAACTAATAACGGATAAATGGAAAAGGTTTGTGGAACAGGCGATGACAGGAAATCAAACGTTTCTATTTGAATGCTGCTTTATCCAAAACCCTGTAACCATTGGAATGATTAAATATGGTTCCTCTCAGGAAGTTGTCATGACTTATGTAAAGCAATTAGCTGAAATTATTGAGCCTTTAAACCCCGTTCTAATTTATGTAGACCAACAAGATTTGTCGCATTCCTTTAAAAAGGCTGTACAAGAACGTTCAAAAGAATGGTCTGCTGGTTTTATGGATTACTATAATAACCAAGGCTATGGAAAAATTCATGACGCTCAAGGGATTGAAGGAACAATAGCTGTTTTAGAGGCAAGAAAACAAGTAGAGTCCTCGATTTTTGATGCATTAGCTATAAAAAAGTTTAAAATTGATAATACTCAGTTTGACATGAATTCTCATAAAAATAGGATCATGGAAGTATTCATGAATACTGTAAAAATGTAATCTTATGAATCAGAGTACACATAGCCTCTGATTTTTTTTATTTTGTTGGATTGGTGACCAAAACGATCACACTCTTATCTAAATCAAAGTCCCAGTCTACAAAAATATCGATGACTTTGGTATTCAAGATCCCTTCAAAATGGTTATTGTTATGAAGCAATCCTTTTTCAAGTGTTCGTTTCGCCAGCTTTAGTTGTTCCTGCATTCCTTGTCTGATTAATTGCTTTTCAATTCTAACTAATATTCCATTACGTATGACTAGGATGGAACGGTGATTCAATTGGCAGGCGTATATCTCATCAGGCTTCTTTTCAGATTCAGAGCTTAAATTAATAAGCTCATTAATGAGTTCTGCTTTCCCTGTAAAATCTTCTTTAATGGGATAGTCGATACACGTTGAATCTGTGCAGATTCCTGTAAACATTGCTGATTTATTATGTAGACCCCAGTCATAATAGAATTCTCTTATTTCCATACCGGTAACAATCTTGGTATAAGCTTTTATCTCCGGAATTAGTATCTGTATCACTAAATCCCTAGTCTGTTGAACACTTTCATCCTGTTTTTGATTCATAAGGACCTTTTCTGTTGGAGAGAGGAAATTTCGAATATAGAAAACAATAAAGGTTTTACCTAATGAAACATGCACTGTTTCTGGCCCTTTCCCAAAATTTTCTCGGAGAATTTTACTAATGTAGCTGCTTAACTCGGTTGTTTGTTTAACTAGTTCTGTTCCCATTTCCAAATCTCCTTTAAAACTAGGTCTTTATATGTTAGGTTACCCTATTTGTTGGAAATAATTAGCATGGTTTGTTCCTTCAATTAAAAATATAATGTTAGTAGGTGAAGGGATAGAAAGCCATTCGCTTTGAGGAGTAGGTTATGTTTTCAAGTATGAGCAATAACGTTTTAATAAACACATATTTTAGTGCAGTAAAGCTTAAGTTAGATGAAGATTTTATTATTTTGTTAGAAGAAGAAATAAGTCGTAGAGGAATACAATTAGATAAGGTTGAAAGAATGGTATAACCATAGCTTTTTACTAAAAATTATTATCCTCTATTAAAGGTTGTAATGTCATAAGAACAGCGAATGGCTCTTTGCTCTTCACTCATTTTAAAAGAATAGGTACCTACTGAATTTTTTGACTACTTTTACTATTTTTAAAGTTAGGATGAACCTAACTTTTTTCTTTTTGTTTAGCACTACGTTTTTTTCTTACAATATTACTCAATATTCTTGTATACTTTTATATATTACGAATGAATTGATAGGTAGACTAGAAAAAACTATGAATATATGGAGAGTATGCAATGTTAAAGATTCGAAATGTAACACTGAATGATTTGCCTGACCTGGTTATTATTGAACAAATTTGCTTTCCAATAGAAGAAGCTGCAACGGAAGAGGCTTTTAAACAGCGAATACAAAAAATCTCAGATAGTTTTTTTGTGGCAGAAGAATGCGGGGTGATCATAGGCTTTGTTAATGGCCCAGTGATTGTTACAGAATATATAACAGATGATTTGTTTGCTGTAATTAAAGAAAATCCAGAAACTGGCGGGCATCAAACTGTATTAGGTGTAGCGGTGACACCCCATTTCCAAACAAGAGGTGTGGCAACGGCATTACTAACACATCTTGAAAATGAAGCTCAATCAAAAAAGCGTGAAAGTATTACCTTAACTTGTAAAGAAGAATTAATCCCATTTTACGAAAATTTAGGATATACAAATAGAGGTGTATCAAAATCTGAGCACGGCGGGGTAACATGGTACAATATGATTAAAAAATTGCAATAAGGCTCATATTTATTATGAACATATTACATATGACGATTTTCTGAAAACATAGTTGTAATTGGAATATTTTTGTAAAGGAATGAAACGTATGTACGAATTAAAAACAAAAGAAACGGACAATAGTGTCATTGAATTTATCGAACAAATAGATAACCCTAAAAAACGCGAGGATGCTTACAGATTATTGGATATTTTCACAGAGACCACTGGATTTGAAGCAAAAATGTGGGGGCCAAGTATTATTGGCTTTGGATCCTATCATTACAAATATGCATCTGGTCATGAAGGTGATGCGCCACTTGCTGGCTTTTCCCCGAGGAAAGCCAAAATTAGTTTATATTTTGATCAAGGTGAACCGAAGAGGGAAGAATTATTAAAACAGTTTGGAAAACATACTTCGGGGAAATCGTGTGTGTACGTTAATAAGCTTGCAGATATAGATGAAGAAGTTTTAAAATCGTTAATTAAAGAATCTGTATTTTTCACACAAAAAATGTATCCTGCAAAATAACCTATTGAGTTCCTTATTTGCAATCCGATTGATTGCAGAATAAGGGACTCTTTTTCACTTCCTATAATGAGATATTATTGGTTCATGGAAGTAAGCCGGCTATTCCTAATAGTGATAGAACAATTTCAAATAGGATGAGAATGACAATGATCCATTCAACGAATAGACCGCGAATCGAGTGACTGATGGTCGAAAATCCATCCATAATGTTGTAAAGTATTTCGGTTTTGCTTTTCAAAATTTTATAACGATCATTTAACTCGAAAAACTCGAGCATCCTATCATAAAATTCACCCGCTGTACTGCTTGTCCAAGTGATATCAGGCTTATCAAGAATCATGATATATGCAAGGGTATTATACTCGTGACGGATAATTTTTGCCGTTGTCCTTGCTAATTCTTTGTTCCCAATTCGCAGCTTTCCTTTCTCTAGACGGTCAATCATAGTTTCGAGTTTATCATTAATATGGCCCAGCTGTTCCTCTGTTTTCTCTAATGCCACTGACTTCGCTAAAACAGTTGAAATCAACTCTGGGTAGTAACTTTCATACTCAGGAACGACCACATACTCGTCCGTTAACTCAATGCTTTCGGTTTCCTTGATGTGCAAGTTATAGTCATCACTATATCTGTCTGCACTTTTGACATCAATGTCCGGCTCAAAGGAGTGGAGGTAGTTCAAAAAGGCGGTTATCTCAATTGGAGTAGAGTGATTGATGAAGACAATACTGCCAAAGGAAAAAACAAGTACCATTTGAGTTTCATCTACATCTTTGTAGAGGATGGATTTTAATATTTCACCTCTTAGTATTAATGGCTCCTCCCAGGTGAATTTCTTTGGTATCCCACAATGAACAGCGATTTTGTTTAAATCTATCTCATGTGTAATCGCAAAGGCTTTAAAGGTTAAATCTCTCATATTCACCACTCATTTCTTTTTATTTAGTATATGAACCAAAACACAAAATTAATGAATGAAAAGCAAAAAGTATAGAGAATTAGTTAAAAGGTCACGAGAAAACTTTGCCTACTGTTTCTATTTAGAATATTAGGTTAACATCCTGAATTTAATTCATTGTAATACTTTCTCTTTAAATTCAAATAATAAAAAATAAAGGAGAGATGATGATGGATGAAATGAAGGACTATGTCGCTGCAGACTTGTCATCAAATTTAGTGAGTGAAATCAAATCACTTGAAGAAAAACTAAGCCAGCAAGCGAATAAAGATGTTGTGGTTATTGCCTACGAAAAAGACAAATAGAAAGCAAAAAAAAGAGCCGTTTTTGACGGCTCTTTCGTCTATTTTGCAAAAACATGATTTCCAACTGTCTTTACAACCTCACGGGTAGTGATCCATGTATCGGTTGCGATATCTGGATTATAAAAATAAATACAATCATTTAATCGATCCTGTCGAGTTAAGGCTTCTTCAACTGCTCGAATTGAATCATCTGATGCAGAATCATTAATTTTACCATTTTGAACAGGTGAAAAGGCATAAGCATCACCGACTACTTCATTAATGACTCCTGATATTGTATCTGGAAATTCAGGTGAATCCACTCGGTTTAATACAACAGTTGCAACGGCTACTTTTCCTTCATAAGATTCTCCTTTTGCTTCAGCCTCTACTAATCTAGCAAATAGGTCTTTTTCGTCATTTGAGATAGAAACCGCTGGTGTAGTTGGTTCAGGTGGAACTACCACTTCAGGTTCTTTGGTTTGTGGCTCTGTAATAACAGGTTCATCCACCTTTGTTTCTTGAGATTGTTTTTCAAAAAGATCTGGTTTATATGGAATGAATTCCTTTTCGTCATCGAATTCATTATTTTCTTGTTTCATTTCATACATGATTGGACCATATGCATAGGCTTGTCCAATTTCAGCCAGGCTGTCTACATTTACAACTTCATATTCTGTAATCGCTTCAACTGTAGAATTGTGTATTCCGATAAATGCAAATGTAGCTACACAAGCTACTGCAACCTTTTTAAAATAAGTGTTTTTCATGTGTGCTACCTCCTGTTGTTTTGTATGATATAACACTAACATGGATAGACACACGTTATACAGAACGATAAGGTTACATTTCTTTATAGTTTGATGAACAAGATTACAGCCGAAGTGACATTATGACATTCTGCCTATTATTCTGTCATATTCGAACCAATTTTACGGTATAGAGGAAGATTTTGGGGTGACCAAGTGACCAAGGTGACGGTTCTCCCGGGCTTTTGGCACCGAGAGAACCTGCCCCTTGGTTTTTTTCTATAATCTAATATTTCGGAAATGAAAATAAATAGGGGTTATGGTACGATATACCATATAAAATTAAATAGAATATTGGAGATGGATTTGCATGCTAATTTGGAAGCGTAATTTGTGGGTGCTATGGATTGGAGTATTTTTCACTTCAGCAAGCTTCTCCATGGTCATCCCGTTTTTGCCTATTTTCCTGCTTCAAATTGGCGTACATGAACACACTGAAGTATGGTCAGGTTTGTTGTTTAGTGCTGCATTTTTTGCCGGAGCAATTGCTTCCCCGTTCTGGGGGAGAGTGGCCGATAAATATGGTAGAAAGCCATTGCTGATTCGAGCAGGATTAGCTCTATTTGTTGTCTATACTCTAACTGCTTTTGTTACAAATCCATATCAGCTGCTAGGGTTACGAATTATGCAAGGATTGCTAAGTGGCTTCATACCTGGAGCTATTGCTCTGATAGGAACCAATACACCAAGCAACAAAGTCGGATATGCACTATCTATGATATCGTCTGCCTCAGCATCTGGAGGAATTGTTGGTCCATTATTAGGAGGGGGAATTGCTTCTTTAGTAGGTAACCGAGTAGCTTTTGGCAGTGCTGGAATGTTCGCACTCATTTCTACGCTGCTTGTAATCTTTTGGGTGACGGAAGATAATTTTACTCCTAGTAAAGAGAAAGGCTCAATTAGGAATGATTTTAAAGTGGCAGCCTCCAACCGTTCATTGATGCTGGTACTTGCTTTAACTGCCATTACATCTGGTTCAATTATGACGATTGAACCTGTTCTACCATTATATATTGTAGATCTTGGCAGTTCCTCTCGGCATGCATCGTTACTTGCAGGAATTGTGTTCTCGCTACCCGGTATTGCTAGTGTCATTTTTGCTCCGATGTGGGGAAAATGGGCGGACAAGGTCGGTTTCCAAAAAGTCTTATTTATTGGATTGATGGGTGGGGGAATCGGAACCATTGCTCAAATTATCTTCAGCAATATTTGGGGATTTTCCATTACCCGCTTTATCTTTGGTATCTTTTTCTGTGCTGTATTCCCAGCACTAAATGGTCTGGTAGTAAGGTCAACACCAAAAGACTTCCGTGGTCGGGCATTTGGTTTACACCAAACCTCAAATCAGATAGGCGGTATGATTGGTCCAATAATTGGAGGAATCCTTGGTGGTTTTTTTCCTGTTCAAACGGTATTCGTTGTAACAGGTTTCTTACTACTCGCCGCAACAGGTTTAGCATATTGGAAGTCTAATGAATTAAATCGCGAGCAGAAAACAAAATTCGCACCCGAAAAATAAAAGTTAAAAAGGATATAAATAGTATGTAACAAAGCCAACAATAATGCCCGTTATCGCCCCAAAAAAGACCTCTGTTGGTTGATGGCCAAGTAATTCTTTTAATTTCTCTCTAGACTCTGGTTTCTTTAAATTGGGGTCTTTTAGCGTTTCAATCAAACTGTTAAAGTCGGCTAAAAGGGTGTTAAGTATTTCCGCGTGATATCCAGCATGCCTTCGGACACCCATTGCATCGTGCATAACAATTGCGGAAACTACAACGCAAATTGCGAACTCATTTGATTTAAATCCTGACATCAGCCCAATAACTGTTGTCAGAGAAACAATCATTGCGGTATGTGAGCTGGGCATTCCACCAGTACTAAACATTAAGTTCCATCTTAATTCCTTTGAGGCTATAAAGTGAATCGGAATTTTTACGAATTGGGCAATCAACATCCCTGAAAATGCAGCCAAGATAGGACAAGATAATAACATAGTAACCTCCTAGATGAATTATGTATGTTATTTATTATAGAATCAAATTTATCTTTATTAACCGTATATTATGAAGAAAATGAAAATTAATTGTAAAATATGTATTTTAGACTATAAAATAAAGAAGTAAGAGGGACGACATGGTCGCTCTTACTTTCTACTTAAAATGCATTATATAAACATTCCTGGAAGGATTTATTAATCTAAAGTTTCAATTGTTTGTATTACCTGTTTTATTGCTTCTCGATCATCGGAGCCAGAAGCTTCTAAACTAATCTCAGCGTTCTTGGGGATGGCTAAAGATAAAACCCCCATTATTGATTTACAGTTAACTTTATGACCATTGTAGGTAAGGTAAATATCAGACTCAAATTGCGATGATATCTGGACTAACTGGTTTATTGCTCGACTGTCTAAACCTGACTTCCTATTTAGTTGAATTGTCTTTAAGACCATTGAGGAAACACTCCTTATCATTCTGGTTAATTCACACTCTTTTATGTATGAGCAATAAAAAGGAAATATGCAAACAGGGACGGCTCTCTTGGCCAAAAAGGCCAGGAGAACCGTCATCTTGGTCCCCACTTGGTACTTATAATCCTAGTATTTCACTTAACTTCTCTTGGTCAAAACCCAAAACCACCTGTGATCCATTTTCATCCTCAATGAGAGTAGCAGGTGTCGCAGATGCACCTAATTCAACAATTTCATCAAGGTACGTAGGATTTTCTCTGATATTTCTTTCCTCAAATTCTATCCCATTATCCTTTAACCATAATTTCTCGGCAGTACAAGGACTGCAGCTTTCCTGTGTGTAAATCACTACTTTACGCATTTACATTCCTCCTAGAGTCATCATACTACCATCTTAAACCTTTCAGTAAAAAATGTCTCATTCCATGTTTACATCATGTAGTGTTCATATAATCAATTGACTAACATACATATACAGTAAGAAGACAAGCAGTTGTATATATTGTAAAAACAATGAAAAGGAGATAGGAACAAGGGGATGGAGTTCTTACAAGAAATAATAGCGACTTATGGTTCATTTTTATCTTTAGACGCCTTGGGAGATGTATTAACAGATCCTGCGAGCTGGGGAATCATTGGTACCTTGGTTATTCTAGAAGGGTTATTATCGGCTGATAATGCATTAGTACTTGCAGTTTTGGTTAAACACTTGCCAGAAGATCAACGAAAGAAAGCACTATTTTACGGAATTGTTGGTGCTTATCTGTTTCGGGTTATTGCGATTGGAATAGGTGTTACGTTAATTAATATTGGTTGGATCAAGATTGTAGGCGGTCACTATCTCCTTTGGCTGGTCCTCCAACACTTTGTGAACAAAAGAGATGGAGAGGAAGAGATTCAAACCAAACGAGTGGGCTTTTGGAGCACCGTCTTAACCGTAGAGCTTATGGATATCGCATTTAGTATCGATAGTGTAATTGCTGCGTTTGGTGTATCGAATCAAGTTTGGGTACTGTTTCTTGGCGGAATTCTAGGAATCTTAATGATGCGTGGTGTAGCACAATTATTCCTAGCACTGATTGAAAGAATACCTGAATTTGAAACCACTGCATTTATTTTAATCGGTATTATTGGATTGAGAATGATTTCAGCAGCATTTGGTTTCCAAATGCACGAAGTTGTCTTCTTTAGTATATTAATCGGTATCTTTTTAGGGACATTCCTTGTACATTTTTTAAAAGGAAAACTGACAACAAAGTAGAAATTTTAGAGACCAGCTTCCTGGTCTCATTTTTACTTGTTTTAAAATTTTTCAATTTTTTTAAAATAAGTTAAAATATAATTGTCGTCATTTCATTGTCCTAGGGGGAAAGATCATGCATGAAGAGGGATTCATAGAGGTTACAGGTGGAAGAGTATGGTATCAAAAGTTTAATAATAATTCCGAAGGGACTCCTGTCATCATTTTGCACGGAGGTCCAGGATCATCAAGCTACTCATTAGAAGGTTTACAGGCGCTCCAAAAAGATAGACCTGTTATTTTATACGATCAATTAGGCTGTGGACGATCAGAGCGTCCAACTGACACGTCTCTTTGGCAGCTTGATCGCTTTGTGGAAGAATTAGCACAGGTAAGAGAAGCCTTACATTTAGATGAAGTGCATATTTTAGGTCATTCGTGGGGGACAACCCTTGCAGCAGAATATTGTTTAACAAAAAAACCAAGCGGTGTGAAAAGTGTTATTTTTTCAAGTCCATGTCTGAGTGCACCACGTTGGGAACAGGACCAGATTGAAAATCTAAAAAAACTTCCTTTAGATATTCAAGAAACGATTAATCAATGTGAAGAAAATGGAACAACAGATTCCGAGGAATATAAAACTGCCATTCAGGAATTTGCCAAAGAATTTATTTGTCGAGTACAGGAAGAACCAGACCCTGAATGGGTTAAGAAGGGATCTGGCTATCGCAATCCAGTTATCTATAATATTATGTGGGGTCCATCTGAATTCAGTGTTAAAGGTAATTTGAAGTCTTTTGATTGTACCTCCCGATTGAAGGAAATCAGCTATCCCACCTTGTTTACATGTGGTCGATATGATGAAGCTACACCGGAATCAACGGAATACTTTAGCAGCCTGGTGCAAAATGGTAAATTCCATGTTTATGAGAACAGTGCCCATATGCCTTATTTTGAAGAACCAGATGAGTTTTTACAGGTTGTAGGAAGTTTCTTAAAAACAATCGATTTTGATTAAACTCTTAAAAAATCCACCAAAAATGGTGGATTTTCTAAGTTCTATGTTTAATTTACTTACTATTACTCGTTCTTTCCATCCCTATCTATAGCTTCGAATTCTTCTGTAACTTGTACATCCTGATCTATAGCTTCGACTTCTTGTTTACCTGCATCGACATCCTGTTCTATAGCTTCGACATCATCATTTTGAAATGAAACGGCTGATTGTTGTGACGGAATCTGAAATACTTCTACCTCTTGAATAACAGATGGATCAAAATACACAAATCCAATTTGCTGGATATTATCAATTTTTTGTTTTTTAAACTTCGTGTCCTCAACATGGTTGTCTAAAGATTCAGCTTTGCTGGACTTCTTTTTTTTAAACGACTTGTCCTTATAACGGATGTCTGAAGTTTCATCCTTTTTATATTTCTTTTTATCGGACTGCTTGTCCTCAACATGGTTGTCTGATGATTTATCCTTGTGGTGCTTCTTTTTATGCTTTCCTTTAGATGGCATTCTGTAACACTCCTTATTGATTTTATTTTAATCCTATAGTGGAAAGAGATTTGAGTTGTTTTCACATTTCACACCCTTAAAATGGTAATTTCCATTAACAGCATATGCATTTGGTTACAAAGATTCCTGCACTATTCGTCCAAAAATGAACAAGTGAAAGGATAAAAGTGGAAAATATTAAAGGGTTTCGGAACTTATATGTTACAATAAATGACAAGACCATTAAGGATATAGTTTTAGATATTATAGAAAAAGAACAAGATCCAAAATTTAAAAGAAGACAATGCAGTTTGGATAGTTGTGTAGCACCAGCATCAAGCTTGGGGTGGTGAAGAGGGCTTAAAATATTGTCTTCAATTGAAAGAAGGCTGAAACAATTGAAACTAATATCCGTTATGCTTGGTGGATTCTTTGGAGCAATAGCTAGATATAGTATCGGGGAATGGATACAAACTTCCAATGGATTTCCTATAGGGACCCTATTAATAAATCTTTTAGGTTGTTTTTTACTTAGTTGGTTCCTTACTTTCTTAACTGTAAAGAAACATCTTAGCGCAGAATTTACTTTATTTATTGGTACAGGGTTTATCGGTTCATTTACAACTTTTTCCACCTTTTCAGTTGAGACCATTTTGTTATTTCAAAATGGGCTTGCTGTTTATGGAGTCATTTATATTTTAGTTAGTATTATTCTCGGATTAATGTTTGCTTACCTAGGTTCAAAATTCGCTTATATTAATGAAGAAAAAGGGGAAACACAGTGATTTGGTTAATCGGTATAGGCGGTTCTATTGGGGCAGCAGCTAGATATTTATTGGGTAATTTAATATTTACAAAAAAGAAACACAGTCCTTTCCCCTTTGGCACTTGGGTAATCAATATTACGGGTTCCTTACTCTTAGGGTTACTGGCCAATCTTCATCAGTCTAATGATATCAATGATGGGGTATGGCTTTTTGTTGGGGTTGGATTTTGTGGAGCTTACACCACTTTCTCAACGTTCGGTTATGAAACGATAACATTATTACAATCAAATAAAAAGTTTCTTGCAGGTATATATGTTATTACATCAGTAATCTTAAGTATAACTACGGCAGCTATAGGTTTTATTATTTAGCTTCATGTACGCAGAGGAACACCCAACGGTGCTCAAGGTGAATAGTTAACAGTAGGAGTTGTTGCTAAAAGCAGCAGCTCCTTTATTATTAATTGGATAATATTTTTTTGTTGTTCGTAAGGAAAATCGTTACCTGAAATATACAATTTCAAGGTAAAGGAAACGATTCATTCAGTAAATTATTTCCTATTTGAGTTAAACTCCAATAAGAATATTGTATTTGACTTGCTAGGCGTCCGGTTCTATAACATTTTATTGCATAAATATTTCCTCGCAAGAACGAATATAATTCATCGACATACTTATCTTTATATTGAAAGTAGGTATTATAGATGAAAAGTAAAATACATCGGTGTAATTGCAGGAAAGTATGGTCTATTCAAAATCGTAAAACAAAGATTACGGCTACTTCTATTCTTTTGACGGGAGAATGGTATGCAGAATTAAAACCTGAAAGGAGATGTGACCCAAAGGGGTTTGTTGCTACACAGAAAAATCATGAAATCATCTTTAATCCACCTCTAGAGTTTATTGAGCATTTTAAAAAAGTAGAAAGACTTATGTATGATAAAAAAAATGTAAATTTTAATATTAAAAACGGTAAGTATTTATTATTTGCTGAGGATGGAAATTGTTATATCCTAGAAAAAGCAACAGATACTTGAAGCACTACTAGCTGTTATTTTAACAGCTTATTTTTTATATATTAAATATGTCAAAGTAATATCATAAATAAAGTCTAATTGAGACATAAAAATATGATAAATTAAAACTAGTAGAAAACTACTTTTTGGTAGTGGTTAAGTTAAACACTTACACTGGAAGCATCCTTACCTTTGTAGTTTAATTATATCCAAAGGTAAATTATACGAAAATTATTGAGGTGTCACCAATGAAATACACAGGAAGAATTACTTTGTTTTTTCTCTCTATTATCGTTTCATTTATCGAATCCTTTTCAGAAACTTCAAACTTATGGTCAATCCTAGAGGCTGCTTCCTTTGCTGTTATCGCCTTCCTGCTAGGTTGGGTTTATGATAAAGCAATCTATTATAAGAATAAGGCTGAAATTAGCGAAACCAAGCTATGGGATTTATTAAAATTCTCTCCAGAACCAATAATTGTCTATCAGGATGAAAAGATTGCTTTTGTAAATGAAAGGTTTGAAAAGTTGATTCAATCATCATCTACTGAAATTATTGGGAAGTCCATCCTACACTGTGTTCTCCCTGAATACTATCCTATTTTGAAAAAACATTTGCAGGATATTAGCGAAGGAAACAAAACTCTAGATCGTGTAGCGTTAAAAATTAATACGACTTTAAATCATGTGTTAGACATTGAAATTTCTTCTGCCCGCATAGTTTATAATAATAAACCTGCAGTTGAGGTGTTTTTAAGAGATGTTACAGGACGGAATAAATTAGAAGAAGAGTCGAGGAAAAATGAGGAGTTGTATCGATTTATAACCGAAAACACAACGGATCTTATCTCTTATATTAATCCAAATGGTTGCTACGGTTATATTTCACCCTCTAGTAAATGTATGTTAGATTACAATCAAGATGAATTGATTGGCAGGAATCTTTATGACCTCATACATCCTGATGAAGTTGAAAAAGTCGCCTCACTGATTTTACAAGCAGATTCAGAATTAGATTTTGCATCCTTTACCCACCGGTTAAAGCTAAAAGATGGTAGGTTTATCTGGTTAGAAACAAACGCTAGAACCATTCGAGAGAACTCTCAAAAGCTAGAAGGAATTGTAGCCGTTTCACGAGATATTACTGAGCGTATTGAAAAAGAAAAAAAACTGCATGAAACAAATGTTATGTTACGTTTTATGGCAAATATGGATGGATTAACCGGGATTGCAAACCGGCGTTTCTTTGATGAAAGATTACAAGAGGAATGGAAGCGAACGAAGCGTAAAAGCTTGCCTTTCTCAGCTATCATGATTGATATCGATTATTTTAAAAAATACAATGATAATAATGGTCACCTGGCTGGTGATGATTGTTTAAGACAGATTGCAAAAACTATAAAGGATACACTAAAGAGACCTGGTGATTTTGCAGCAAGGTATGGCGGGGAAGAGTTTGTGATTTTGCTCCCAGGAATAGACGAACAAGGAGCAGCACATGTTGCTGCTATGCTTCAAGAAAATGTAATAAATCTTAACATTCCCTATATACCCACAGAACATAAACCTGTTGTCAGCATCAGCATAGGGTGTGCAACACTAATTCCAAATGAGAAGTTAAACCCAGAGCAACTAATTAAACTTGCTGACGATAAATTATATCAAGTAAAGGAAAGTAGAATGAACCAAGTTCCTTTAAACCAATTATCCCACCTTGCTTAATGCAGGGTGTTTTTTATTTTTTCGTGGTTATTTTCTGTAAAGTAACTGAAAATAAGGAAGGGGAAAATGGAAATCGAAGTGGGGGACATAACAGGTGAATTCTAAATATGCACCATTACTTAAATCATTTACATTTAAAAATAACGTTCAACTAAAAAATAGAATCGTCATGGCACCAATGACAAATTGGTCATCGAATCCTAATGGAACAGTGACAGAAGCGGAAGTCAACTATTATGCCAGGCGCTCAAGTGGAGTAGGCATGGTCATCACCGCATGTACATATGTCACTGAGAATGGAAAAGGGTTTCATGGTGAATTTGGCGGAGACAGGGATGAATTAATTCCTAGCTTACAAAGATTAGCGACCGGGATTAAAGAGCAGGGAGCAAAAGCCATTTTACAAATTTTTCACGGCGGCAGACAGGTACCTCCTGAATTAATCCCAAATGGTGATGTCGTTAGTGCAAGCAATATACCTGCAGAAGGAGTCGGTAAACCTGTACCAAAAGAATTATCTGATCAAGAAATAGTATCGATTATACGTGACTTTGGTGAGGCAACGCGAAGAGCGATTGAAGCAGGTTATGATGGAGTTGAAATCCATGGAGCTAATGGCTACTTGATTCAACAATTTTTCTCTCCACATTCCAATCGTCGAGAAGACCGTTGGGGAGGAAGTCTCGAGAAACGCTTAACCTTTCCATTAGCAGTTGTCGATGAAGTCAAGAGAGTGGCTGATGAGCATGCAAATGGTTCATTTATTGTAGGATATCGCTTTTCACCGGAAGAGTCCGAAACTCCAGGCATCACTATGGCCGATACCCTTGTCCTAATCGATGCTCTTGCAAAAAAGAACCTAGATTACCTTCATGTCTCGTTACAAGATTTTTGGTCAACTCCTAGGAGAGGGGTCGATGATTCCCGTTCACGAATTGAAATTATTCAAGAACGAGCCGGTGACAAAGTGCCTGTGATTGGGGTTGGGTCTATTTATACTCCGGATGAAGCTCTAAAAGCTATCCAAACAGGGGTTTCACTGATTGCTTTAGGCCGGGAGCTCATTATCGAGCCTGATTGGGTGCAAAAGATTACGGAGGGTAAAGAAACAGAGATTGTTACACAGATTAACAAAGATAACCAGGAACAATTAGTGATTCCAGATCCACTGTGGCAAGCTATCATTCATACACCTGGTTGGTTCCCGGGAATTAATTAAATAAAGAGTTCATCCTTTTTGGATGAACTCTTTTATTGTTTATATTCGGCATTAAAAGAATTTTCAGCAGAATGAACTCTATCCTCCTAGCATACCCAATAGTAAGGTGACGTTATCGTAATTTGGTTGGCATATTATAAAATGTTGGGGAATAATCATCACTTTGCTATAATAGTAGAAGTGTAAAAAACTAGAAAATTGCAAAGCCTTCAGGAGGAGTCGAATGAAAAAGAATAAGTACGTCTTTATAGGGCTAGTTATTACGACTCTCATATCAGCCCTTGATACAAATATCATGCAAACAGCAAGTCCTACCATTGTTAATCAGCTTGGTGGCCTGGAATTGTTTTCTTGGATATTTGTTGTCTATATGTTAGTCAGTACTATAACTGTTCCTCTTTACGGAAAATTATCGGATATGTATGGTCGAAAAAGACTATTAATGATAGCGGTATCTTTATTTACAATTGGTTCCATTCTATGTGGAATCGCAAATTCCATGGTCAGCCTAATTATTTTTAGGGGCATACAGGGTTTAGGTGCAGGTGGAATGATACCACTTTCGATGATTATTGTAGGTGATTTGTTTACCATAGAAAAACGAGGAAAAATCCAGGCAGTTTTTAGTGGTATATGGGCATTGTCTTCGATCATTGGTCCTATATTAGGATCCTTTTTTGTGGAAGCATTGACTTGGAGATGGATCTTCTTTATTAATATTCCTATCGGTATTGCGAGCGTACTTTTTCTACTGCCCTATAAGGAAACCGCAGAATACAAAAAGACATACATTGATTATAAAGGTTTCTTGCTTTTCGGAATTTCTATTACGCTTTTATTATTATCAACTAGCTTGAGCCAACCTTTCTGGTACATCATTGGTGGTGTACTTGGATTCATCCTATTTGTTCTTGTCGAAAGGAAAGAGAAGCATCCATTCCTTCCGGTTGCCCTTTTTAAAAACAAAGGGTTATTATCGACAAATCTCTTCATGTTAATTTATTGTCTCTCCTTCTATGGGACATCAAACTTTATACCACTGTATTTGCAGGAAGGCAATCAAATGAGTATTTATAAAAGTGGGCTAATACTGTTAAGTATTGCAGTTGGCTGGATGTTTGGCAGTACTCCGGCAGGAAAATGGATCATCCGTTTTGGTTATAAGGTTTTGTTTATCATTGGCAGTATTGTAACCACGATTTCAGGTTTGGCACTCTATTTATTTATCCAAGATTTATCCTATCTTGGGTTATTCCTCCTATTAACTATACAGGGATTTTGCTTTGGTTTGTTGTTTGCCCTAGGAACGATAGCATCCCAAGAATTTGCAGAAACCAATATTAAAGGGATGTCTACATCCCTGCAAATGTTTTTAAGAAATATCGGAACTTCAGTTGGTGTTACCCTTATGGGATTGCTTATTAACCATGCTGCAACCCTAAACATAGGAATGAAAAATGTATTTCTCTATGCCCTTATTTTAAGTTTCATTACCATTTTCTTAAGCTTTCGAATACCGGAAAAAACATCATCGATTGGAGAGACTGCATTGAAGAAATAAGTTTGAATAAAATTCCAGTGGAGATAAATAATAGTCTTAGTGTTAACCTATAACACTAATCTTCAATGTGGAGGGATATACTTTGAATATACTCTTTAGCATACTTAGAACGGTAATGCTTATCGGTATTAGATTAACCTATTTGCTTAATTATGTTCAATCTAAGATAAACTATATGTTAAGGAAGCCAGTTAAGCTGAGCCCAGTGTATTCATAAAGTATTGTCTAAATTCGCATTGCAGCACAGAAAAGGCGAGCATACCCCTATGCTTGCCTTTTTCTAGTTTATTAATTATTTTAGTATTTCTTTGTATTCTTTTCCTTTTTGTACATAGTTTTCACTGGAATATTTGAGCATTTGCAAATCCTTCTCGTTTAATTCACGTACAACTTTACCCGGAGAGCCGAGAACGAGTGATCGTGGGGGTATTTTGATACCGCCAGCGAGCAGCGTATTTGCCCCAATAATACATTCTTCACCCACTTCGACATTGTCCAATAGGGTCGATCCCATTCCAATAATAGAACGACTCCCTACTTTACAGCCATGCAGAATAACATTATGACCAATCGTTACATCATCTCCTATGACAACCGGAGAACCTTCATATAGATGGATGGTTGAATTATCCTGGATACTGCATCTTTTCCCAACAGTAATGGGGCCATCATCTCCTCGTAATACAGCATTAAACCAGACTGTTGATTCTTCACCAATTGTAACATCGCCAATTAAGTAGGCGCCTGGGGCTACAAATACACTTTCATGAATAGTAGGGGATATACCATTATAGGGAATACGCATGACTAACTCTCTCCTTTATATTCAGAATTGTTTTACATTTTAGCTAGATTATACCATTATAAACAGCGAAACGAGAATTCTTTCATTTGCAAAGTATAACTTTCCAACTGTTCCCGGGAACTTGTTATCGTCATCAAGTATCGATACTACTAGGAAAAAGTAATCATTTTATAGAATTAGAGAAAAATACCCCAACAAAAAGAATGACAAAGTAGAATAAAAAGATTCATACCCATAGGAACCTCTATAATGTCGACCTCAATTTGGACTAATTTTCCATATTTCCCAATGAATACTAAACTCTCAATTTCTACCAACTGCTATTTTACAGACGGGATTCGACACAAAACCCACCTAATAAAAGGTATTTTTAAATTAGCACCATGTTTAAAAACATAAAGTGTGCGATAGGAAGGAGGGCAGGAGAAGGGTCACCTGAAAATACTTAGGGGGTAATGGGATGAGAAAAAAGAAACGTCGTTTTCTATCGGTGATGTGCACCGCTATGTTAGTTTTACCTATGCTCATACAGCCTCAAGCAAATGCTG
The DNA here is from genome assembly GCF_023715415.1 of Neobacillus niacini. Classification (GTDB taxonomy): domain Bacteria; phylum Bacillota; class Bacilli; order Bacillales; family Cytobacillaceae; genus Neobacillus; species Neobacillus niacini_C. Next base: position 384,568 of record NZ_JAMBOB010000003.1, on the reverse strand, counting down.
CAACGACAAAAGGAGTAAGTGTTTCAGCAAAAGACAGTTTAACATCTCCAGCACAAAAGATTTCGAACACACTAGAAAAACAATTTGATGAGAAAGAAAAAGTGACTTTTTTAATTAAGATGAAGGAACAGGTGGATACAGCCAGTGTAGCAAAAGAGGCTGAGAAAAAAGCAAGCCTCAATCAAGCAACACCGGCTAAAAGCAAATCATTGAAACGTTCATCTATTGTCTCCGAGTTAAAAGCAAAAGCACAGGAAACACAGTTTGAAGTTTTAGAATACCTGCAAAAGCAAGTAGAAGCGGGAGCTGCACAGGACGTTCATTCCTACTATGTCGTGAATGGAATTGCAGTAACAGCAACAAAAGAGGTTATGGAAAAGGTTGCTTCCTTCCAAGAAGTTGAAAAAATCCTGCCAAATGAAACAAGACAATTATTTGTTCCTGAAAAATCTTCTGGTGCTGTATTAGAACCACAAGCAGAAACAAATGCGATTGAATGGAATATTGATCGTGTCGGTGCCCCAGCTGTTTGGGACATGGGGATTGATGGAAGCGGAATTACCGTAGCATCTATTGATACAGGTGTTCAGTGGAATCACCCGGCACTACAATCAAAATATCGTGGTTTCGATGAAGCAACAGGTCAGGCAACACACGCAAACAACTGGTTTGATGCGGTAGCAGGTCAATCCGCACCATATGATGATCAAGGACACGGGACCCATGTTACCGGGACGATGGTAGGATCTGAGCCGGATGGTTCGAATGCCATTGGTGTTGCACCAGGTGCAAAATGGATAGCTGTTAAAGCCTTCACAGCCGCAGGTGGAACAGATGCAGACCTTTTAGAAGCAGGTGAATGGATTTTAGCTCCAAATGGAAATCCTGATTTGGCGCCAGATGTAGTAAATAACTCATGGGGTGGCGGAGCTGGTTTAGATGAGTGGTATCGACCTATGGTTCAAGCATGGAGAGCAGCAGAAATCTTCCCAGAATTCTCAGCTGGTAACACAACATTAACCAACCCAGGCGGACCTGGTTCTGTTGCAAACCCTGCTAACTACCCTGAATCAGTCGCTACAGGGGCAACAGATATTAATAACTTACTAGGTAGTTTTTCTTTATTAGGGCCATCTCCATATGAAGAGATTAAGCCAGAGCTTTCAGCACCTGGTGTAAACATTCGCTCCTCTGTACCTGGAAGCAGCTATGAAGGTGGATGGAATGGTACATCAATGGCTGGACCACATGTAGCAGCAGCGATTGCCTTATTGCTCCAAGCGAATTCTAGTTTGACAGTTGACGAATTAGAAGAAATTTTACGAACAACAGCTGTCCCTTTAACAGACAATACGTACCCGGAATCTCCAAATAACGGTTATGGATCTGGTCTATTAAATGTATATGACGCCGTATCGTCTGTCATTTCGGGCTTAGGGAAACTCAAAGGACAGGTAACAAAAGAAGGAAACGACAGTGAAGCTCCAGTGTTAGAACATTCCCAACCTGCCACGGTTTTTGCAGGAATGCCGCTAACGTTACAAGCTTCAGCTGCCGACAATATTAGTGTAACAAATGTGGAAGTCGAATATCAATTAGAAGATGGCACTACGAATATAATTGCTGCCGATCGAATAAGCGGTGATTATAAAAATGGAATCTACCAGGTTGCAATCCCTGGAGAGGATATTACTGGTGAATTATTCTCCTATAGAATTAAAGTAACTGATTTCGGTGGAAATGAAACTGAGACTGACTATTCTGTAACTGTTCTCCCAGGAATTACAGTAGGATATGCACATGATTTTGAAAGCAATCCTGATGGCTGGACTTCTTATGGGGCCGCTAATACATGGGAATGGGGCACGCCAACAACCGGACCTGGTGCAGCATTCTCAGGTGAGAAGGTTTATGGAACAAACTTAGACGGTACGTATGATAGCAGAGCCAATATGTCGCTGCAAATGCCGCCAATCGATTTACCAGAAGGCAGCAGTTACTTACAATTTAAGCAATGGTATAATCTCGAAAGAAACTATGATTATGGTCATGTATACGTATCAACCGATAATGTAAACTGGGTTCAAAAGCTGCGGGTAAATAATTTATCCAATGGATGGGTTGATGGTGAAGTTGATCTTAGTGAATATGCTGGAGAGCGGATCTATGTTGCTTTTAATGTAACGACTGATGGCAGTGTGGTTAGAGATGGCTGGTATATAGATGATGTTACTCTATCTGATACTGCACTCACCGCACCACAACAACTTGGTGTGGTTGCAGAGAAAGAAGTTACTTCTGAGAAGGCTGAATTGAAAGAAAAAGTTGATCCAAATAAAATGACCATCCTAATGCCTGAAGCTTCTAAAGAAGCTAGTACTGAGAATACTGCTCCATTTGCCTTGCCGATGCAAGCTCAGGTAACAGTCTTAGAATCTGGCCGATCAGTTAAAACAAATCCTGCAAACGGAAGCTTTGAAATGACACATGCCGTAGGTGAGTTTACGGTTGTGGCTGAAAGCTATGGTTACCAATCAGAAACACAAACGGTGAACATTGAGCAGGATGGTGAAGTGACCGCTAACTTTACTTTGGAAGAACTTCCTAAGGGTACAGTAACAGGAACGGTCATCAATCAAGCAACAGGTGAGCCTGTAGCAGGAGCAACAGTCTATTTGATTGAAGATGCAAATATTGCACCAGTCGCAACAGATGATAATGGACACTATTCATTAACAGGCTATGAAGGGGATTATACATTAAAAATCATCGCACCTTATTTCTATAGCCAAGAAGTGTCTGTTTCTCTACAAGGAAATATTTCACAAAACTTTGAATTGAAGCCATTCATTGGGTACCCTAGTGAAATTGGTTATGATGATGGCACCGCTGAAAATGCTCGAGCATTTTTCGACGCAGGTAACGGCTGGGCGGTGAAAATGTCATTAGCACCAGGAAATGAAAAGGCACTTGTTTCCGGAGGATTATTCCGATTCTGGGATACAGAATGGCCAGTTCCAGGTGGTACCAATTTCAAAGTGGCCGTTTATGATGCTAGTGGACCAGATGGAGCACCAGGTAAAAAACTTGCTGGACCAATTGATGCTACAGCATTAAGAAATGGTCAGTGGACACATGTAGATTTAAGCAGTCACGGTATAGTCGTGGAAGGAGATTTCTACCTAGTATACATCCAAGCAGGAATCAACACGGCTTCACCTGGACTTGCAACAGATGAAGATGGTGAAAATGCATTAAGAAGCTGGCAATTAGTGGGCGGCGCTTGGTCACCATCACCTGAAGAAGAAGGAAACTACATGATTCGTGCAGTAGTAGATTATGAAGTCACAGCTCCGTCAATCACATCGCCTGTAGATGGTTCCTTCACGAATGTTGGCACTGTAACGGTCGAAGGAAAAGCTGCACCAACCACAACCGTTCACATCTACAATCATGGAGAAGAAATTGCAACCGGTGAAGCCACTGATGCTGGTACGTATGCCATTGAAGTATCACTTCAAGATGGGGAAAACAGTTTAACAGCAAAAGCATCAACAGTACAAGGTATTACAGATGCGTCAGCACCAGTAGGGGTGGTCTATGACCAAAATTCTCCAGAGTTAGCTATTACCAGCCCAACTGACGGTGGAAAAATAAATAAAGAAAGTGTTACGGTAAAGGGAACAGTCGTAGATGCTTACTTGAATTCTGTCACAGTAAATGGTACGACAGCTAAAGTAGAAAATGGCAGCTATTCAGCTAGAATTCTACTAGATGAAGGAACAAATACGATTACAGTTACAGCAGAGGACCAAGCAGGTAATCGTTCAGTACAAACACTTCAAGTTAATGTAGATTATACAGCACCAGTGATTTCAGATGTAAAACCAGCTGAGGATAAGACTTTGAAAAAAGGTGAAAGTGTAAAAATCGAATTCACAAGTGAGCCTGGTTTAAAGACATCTTTTGCAATTCATATGCCTTTAACCAATCTTATCTCTGTACAAAATGCAACAGAACTGCCAATGATGGAGGTTTCACCAGGTTATTATGTAGGTTACTACACTGCTACAAAGGACATGGTAGCCGATGGTGCTATGATTGAAGTCAAAGCAGTAGATACATTTGATAATACGACTAGAGAATTAGCAGCAGGAAAATTGTATATCAATGTAAAGAAAAAAGGTAAGTAATAGTCAAGAGAAAGGAGTAATCTACCAATTCGGTTGGCGATTTCTCCTTTTTTTTATACTTCAACGAATGAAAGCGCTTTAAAATTAACAAAATTATTAAAATAGTCAAATAATATTGACGAAGCCCATTTACAGTGATAATCTTATAAATAATTTAAAATGAATCAATGACGAGAAGAGTAGGATTTGCTGTTTGTCCCTAAGAGAGTCGACATTTGCTGAGAGTCGATGGCAGGGCTTATCTGAAAATCATCTCCGAGATGTGTAGCTGAAAACTAAAAAGTAAGCTATACCGGAATAATCCGCCGTTACTTGGAACACGTATAGTCTTTATACGTTGATCGAGAGCCGCAGCCTGGTGATTTTTGCTGTGGAAGTAGGGTGGTATCGCGAGTTAAACTCGTCCCTATACAAGGGGCGGGTTTTTTGTTGTTTACAAAAACCTATAAGCGCCTTAGAAAAGGGCAAATTTTACAATGAAAGAGGAGGAAAGTGAAATGAATCAACAAGTAGACCAAAAAGAAAAAGCCTTTCAAGTAGAGGATATTATTATTGCAAGCCACACCATTAAGGATGTGATTTCGCCAACTCCCTTGCAGTATAATCACTTATTATCAGAGCGATATGGTTGTCATATTTACTTGAAGAGGGAAGACCTGCAAAGTGTACGCTCCTTTAAAATCCGCGGTGCTTATAATCGCATCAAAAAGCTGACAGAACAAGAATTAGAAAATGGGATTATCTGTGCCAGTGCTGGTAACCATGCACAAGGGGTCGCCTATTCTTGCAATCATTTAAAAATTAATGGAAAAGTCTTTATGCCAAGTACCACTCCTAAACAAAAGGTCAATCAAGTGAAATTTTGGGGTAAGGATCATGTGGAAATTGTTTTAGTAGGGGATACCTTTGACGATGCTTATGAAAAAGCAATGGAATGCAGTCAGCTAGAAAATAGAACGTTTATCCATCCCTTCGATGATCGAGACGTTATTGCCGGTCAAGGGACAGTAGCGGTTGAACTGCTAAATGAATGCCCAGAAAAAATCGATTATCTATTTGCGGCAATTGGTGGTGGCGGCCTTATCTCAGGTGTTGGGACGTATATGCAGCATTTCTCACCGGATACAACATTAATTGGTGTCGAGCCCCAGGGAGCTGCCGGAATGAAGGAGTCGATTTCAAAAGGGGAAGTAACTTCATTGAAAGAAATTGACCCGTTTGTTGATGGGGCAGCCGTGAAGACTGTCGGGTCAATGACCTATAACATTTGCAAGGAGTTCGTTAAGGATATTGTCGTTGTTCCCGAAGGAAAGGTTTGTACGACATTACTATCTCTTTATAATGAAAATGCGATCGTCGTTGAGCCTACAGGTGCGCTGTCAATTGCAGCGTTAGATGAATATGCGGAAGAAATTAAAGGGAAAACAGTTGTCTGTATCGTCAGTGGGGGTAACAATGATATCGGGCGTATGCAGGAAATTAAAGAACGCTCGAAACTTTATGAAGGACTGCGACATTATTTTATCGTCCAATTTCCACAACGCCCAGGTGCATTACGTGAGTTTCTAGATGATGTCTTAGGACCCAATGATGATATAAGCCATTTCGAATACACGAAAAAGAATAACCGTGAAACCGGACCAGCTTTAGTCGGAATTGAACTAAAAACGAAAGCGGATTACTATCCATTAATGGAACGGATTAAAGCAAAAGGGTTTGTCTTCCGCGAAGTGAATAATGACAGTACCTTATATCAGATGCTAGTATAAAAGCAAAGAGCCCGCTATTGGGCTCTTTGCTTTTATACTAGCATTTTCTCTAATTGTATCTATTTCCTAGCACATTAAATGAATTTTCCATTATAATTGTCTCAAGATAACAATAAATTACAAGGTGGTGGCTATGTGTCTAAGACAATATACACAAATGGGATATTTTATACGCTTGACTCCAATCAACCTGTGGTTGAATCGGTTGTGGTTGAGAATGGCAGAATTATAGATTTAGGATCACATCCCGAAATGAGCTTACAATGGGGAAGAGCAGGAGCTAGAGTAATCGATCTGCAGGGGAATATGGTTACCCCAGGTCTAATAGACAGCCACTTACACATGTCAGGTGTGGCATTTAATTTCTTAGACTTAGATTTAACGGGGGTTACATCGAAATCAGAAATGCTCGATAAAATCAAGCAAAAAGCGGATACTGTTGCCCCTGGGAAATGGTTAATTGGTATGGGCTGGGATGAGAATCTTTTTACGGAAGGATCTATTCCTACTATCGAAGAACTAGATTATGTGGCTCCGCATTGCCCAATTTATTTAAAAAGAATTTGCTACCATGCATTTTTAGTAAATAGCAAAGCACTTGAAATGAGCCAGTATCATCCATCGATTGAAGTTCCGAAGGGCGGAAGTGTGGTAGTAGATCCACATACAAAAAAACCTACAGGAATGCTTTTGGAATCTGCTTCACAGATCATAACCAAACATATCCCAGACAAAACCTACGATGAATTAAAAAATGGTTTGGCCCATGCGATGAAATTTGCTATCAGTAAAGGCTTAACCAGCGTACATACCAACGATCCTGCCTACTTAGGTGGCCTTGAGCAAACTTATCGCATGTATGACGAATTAATCAATCATGAACAAAAAGGGCTGCGCTGCAATCTTTTGATTGATTGTCCTTATCTTCCTGCATTAAAGGAAAAAGGAATGGCTGCTGGATATGGGAATGAGAAATTGCAAATTGGTGCTATTAAAATATTTGCTGATGGAGCATTTGGACGAAGAACGGCGCTTCTATCGGAGCCTTATAGCGACGATCCAAGTCAATATGGAGAGGCCATGCAAACGCAGGAAGTTCTGTTTAACATTGTAAAAGATGCACGGGAACAATCCATGCCAATTGCTGTTCATACGATTGGTGATAAGGCGTTGGAAGATGTTCTCCATATTCTTGATCAATTTCCTAAGGTGAACTATCGTGATCGGATTATCCATACTTCGTTAGTAAGAGAAGATTTGATTGCGCGATTAGCTGATCCAAGTATCGTAGCAGATATTCAGCCGCGATTTGTCGTGGGGGATTATCCATGGGTAATTGATCGGATTGGGAAGGAGCGGGAAGCTTATTTATATGCATGGAAATCCTTACTTTCAAAAGGGGTTATTTGTGCAGGCGGCTCTGATGCACCCGTTGAACCTGTAGATCCGTTGCTCGGTATTCATGCTGCGGTTACTCGGAAAACACCTGGTAAGCCTAATATTTGGAATGGAGAGCAGAGAATTTCAATGCTTGATGCTGTAAAATTATTCACAATCGGTGGAGCTTATGCAACAAACGAAGAAGCAATAAAAGGTACCATTTCAAGAGGAAAGTTAGCGGATATGACGGTGTATTCTAAGAATCTCTTTACATTAGAAAATCCTGATGCACTATTAGATACAAAGATTGAAATGACCATTATTGATGGGGAAATTCAAGGATAAAAGGGAAAGAGCATCGATAATGATGCTCTTTCCCTAATTTTCACCTAAAGGTGAGAATCGGTTGGTCAGAAGGATATTTGAAATATTGCCTAATCGTAAGTGAAATTCCTTTTGCAATGGAAGTAGCCATTGTATAGATAAGGTTCAGGTCTGTACATAGGAGTGAATCTTTTAAGGCAGGATTATTCTCAAGGACAACACCTGTTATACTAGAATCTCCGATGGGTGGCAGGATATTTCCTAATCCAATACCTGGAACAATAGGTCCTTCATTGACCACAATGGAGTTTACCATTTCTTCACTGCCAAATACACTATCAATAGCAAGAACGAAACTATTCTTCTGAAATGGGTAGTTCGTTACCTCAGGAACGAGTGTTGTTGCATCTAATGGGGACTGCAGGTTTCCCAAAACAGTTAAATGCTTAGGATAGCAATTCTTTAGTAGAGTTCCTACAAAAGGGCCGAGGCTATCACCGCTAATTGTACTCGTACCAATCCCAACGACATAAATATGATTTGTTCCCTCGGGTATGAGGGAATAAAGGGCTTGCCGGATGAAAAGAGGTGCTAATCTATGATTATAAGGAATAACTATATTCTGTCTAGAACGTAAACTGTAACTAATCGTGCTGCTATCCATATTTGAACACCTCTGCATCGTTTATACCTTCAAATTCTGCATTTCTATAGAAAATTCCTTCTAAAAATCTATAATACTTTTACGATAGCACGCCCTGCCTGTCTACCGCTGATGCTCCACATGCATAAATGCAGTGGGTTCTAACTTCCTAGTCTTCGCCTATTCGTACACACACTTTTCTTCGAGAAGAAAACGGCTTTGGAAACAGGAACTGGAACTAGTTATGCTAGAACATTCGTAGTCAAAGCAACCTTTGTTGCTATTTACGACTACATCTTTTGTTCTTTCGAACTCGGCTACATCAAGCCGCAAAGAATGAATGGTTAGGCTGCATAAGTTGCAGTTTTTTTTACTTTCAATTTTATACCAGAATTTAAGATTACTTCATTTTCATTTTCTATTTTCTTAATTTCTTCTTCGTGAAATTTTAAAAATTGCTCAAACACATTTAAACAAGATGTTCTATCTGATTTCAATCCTAACAAATCTGAATTCATTAAAAGAAAAGCGGAATATAAATCACGTTGGACCTTGGTACCATCATCAAATATATGCCATCGTTCTTTTAATTTTTTCTTTTTGCATTTGTCTGCTTTGTGGTCATATTGACTTGCTTTAAAGGAGGATGTCTTGACCTTGATGAATGTCCCGCCCAAAGCGGTGACTTTTCTTGAAAGAATACTGACGAAGGCTGCAGGAGAACGACGGGATATGGTTTTGCCGAACCGTTTTTTCTTTTTATATTTACCTGTCTTTTCACTTACTTCTGTCTTTTTAGCACGCTTTTGGAGGGCTTTGAAATTCATTTCTTCGATGTAAAATATATCACCTAACATAACCATTCGATTGGCTTCGTATTGGTGACTAAATTTCCGATATAAAGCTAATTTGCGGTGCAACTCATTCAATTGAGCTTTCAGTTTCTTATAGTTCTTGGAGAATTCCCACTTCTTTTTACCTTTTCTAATACGGCCAGCTTCATTGTAGTTAAGTGGATTAGTCGCTCTCTTCGAACGGTCTAGTTTTCTATTGTATAACCAGATTTTCCGTTGAACTTGATTCACTTTTTTTATGTTTTCAGCTAAGTTTTTCAATAGAACCTTTGTTGTACCTGATACGGCAATTGAGGATGTACCAATGTCGGTCCCAACTGGACCTTTGCCTAAAGGATATTTAACTTGTCCTGTTTTCCTGTCTCTTTTTACGGGAGGATAACCCGCACAAACTAGTTGAGCATAGAAGCGAATCATACCTCGGACGATTCGTTTTAAAATACGAACATATTTTACCCTATATAAGTCCGTAACAGTTTCTCCATCTATGTTCTTGTATTGAAATATCTGTTGGGAGTTTAGTAGATGAAAAGCTTCTTTTAGATACATATCCATTTCTTTTACCTTCAGTGCAAATACCCTTTCTTTTGAGACTACTTTCCCCGCTATGAATCTCCAACCTGTTTCGTTATTTTTCCCCTCAAAGGAATCCATTTCCCCACGCTTTACAAATACCACTTTTTTCGCTTTGCAAAACACTTTCTTTTTGATAGTGTTCCATGCTCTTGTTGCTGTTTTTTGGGCAATGATTGAATTAATTTTACCATTAAAGTGATTTCGAACTTCTTTTATGTATTGGTGCATTGAATATTCCGTCAATCCAAATTCTTCTCTTAGTTTTTTGAATTCTAAAGAGAGGTTTTTCTTTTCATTTTGAAAATACTCCATCTTTTCTTTGTTACTATTTTTAGATAGATGTGCTTTTAAAGCTCTTGAAATACGGACTAATTTTTTGTATCGTTTCGTCCTTTTCATTTGTTTTTCTCTCTTCAAATACTCGCCGAGCGAAGTATTATAAATCACGCGATTAATTTCCAATTCAGATTCGATCATTAAAAGGTCTCTATTTTTACCTTTTAATTCTACATCGATGATAAATGAAGGAGTTTTTTCTTTCGCCATGTTTCACACCCACTTTCGCACTTATTACCAAACATACGTTTGCATTCATTTTACCAAGAAACTCCTAAATGCGCAATAATAAAATCGGTTCATCCCCATACTATAAAAGCAAGGGCTTTCCCGATTTAGTTTTGGTAAAGAGGCAGCCACCTAGAAAGGTTCCTTCAAGTGCGCGGTACCCATGTACACCGCCCCCTCCAAATCCACAAACCTCTCCAGCCGCATATTAGCCAGGAACAGGATTACCAGCAGTATCGAGGACTCTGCCGGATAAATCAGTTTGCAGTACCCTCTTATACAGCCAATCACGTTTTTCACCTGATGCAAAATCCACATAAGCCTCAGCACATTTTTTGCCCCAGAAAATCTTCATCTTTCTCTCTATCAAAGCCAGCTGCACCCAACCAATCTTGCCAAGCGAGTTCACCTGAATCTTTAATCCCATTCTTCGTTGTTCAGGTGAATCGACAAGGAACAATCCTCCAAAGGACCACCAGGCTTGGCCGCCAATAGAAGCCTCCGGTTCTTGATCCAAAAGCAGCACTTTCTTCCCTGCGTCTGCAAGCTCAGCGGTTGCGACTAATCCAGCTAGGCCCCACCGACTACAATGACATCAAGCTTCATAATTTACCCCCAGATAGTCTTATATTCGGATAGTATTTTAAATTTTCAAAAAAGTCAAATCGAGTATTTGTAACAGGAATATATAGGAGAAGTATAGAATAAAAGGGTGTAAACGATATTAAGTTGGGAGGCTATTACAGTCATGACGAATAAGGGAAAATATGATCCGTACAGAAGTAACGAAGATTTAGAAGAAGCGAAAAAACTGCCTGGTTTTGGTAAGCCTCTGCCAAAGAATTTATTTTCTGGAGATATTTATAATAATTTCCTAAAAACCGCCAAAGAAGCAGGTTATCTACCCCCATTTGTAGCCATACAAAAGGAAATTAGACAGGAGATGACAAAACTCCTTAAAATGATAGAAAAGGAATCGAAAGAGGAGGACATTACTAGCATAATTGATGAAATGAATGTAAAGATAAAAAAGTATAATATGGAGTGTCCAACAAGTATGCAAAAGATGTTAATTACCCTTGAGGATATTGAATTACATGCGAAAGTATGGAAATAGAAAACAGAAATGAATCAAAATATTAGACACCAGATACCAAAGATTATAAGATTAAAAAAGAATATTCGTTTATAGTTACAAGTATAATAGATGAACAATCAGAGATTCGAACGAAAGAGTAGGGGTGCAGAGATATGGATGATCGTTTTTTTCGAAATGCAATGGGGAAATTTGCGACTGGGATAACCGTTGTTACAACTGAAGTTGATGGTGAAGCACATGGAATGACAGCGAATGCTTTCGTATCTGTCTCGTTAAGTCCTAAACTAATTCTGGTATCAATTGATAAAAGAGCACGAATGTTACCTCTTATCCAAAAATCTAAAAAGTTTGCGGTAAGCTTCTTATCCGCTGAACATCAAACAGAATCTATGCGTTTTGCCGGACAAATTAAGGAGGAAACTCCTTATAACTTTGAACAATTTGGCGAATTACCTGTTATCGAGGGTGCACTTGCAAATCTAACTTGCAACCTATACAACGAGGTTGAGGCAGGGGACCACATTTTATTTATTGGTGAGGTTACTGATTTAAAGGTGAACGAAGGGGACCCGTTATTATATTTCGGAGGCCAATATCGCAAATTAGTAGAATAACTTACTTTCTAGAAAGCTGTCACATGGCAGCTTTTTCTTATTGTGCTTCTCGTACAGTATTGTACAATAGGAAGAGGAGGGATATACCTTGTTAAAAAAGATAAGAATTACACTAGGAATTATTGTTTTACTATTAGCTGGATTTGGATTACTGACAAAAAACTTCGTGGCACAGCCATTTATGATGCTTGGATTAAGTGCCTTTATTTTGGTCGGCGGGTTAGACGAGCTTAAACAAGGAAGAAAACGCCGTGGATATATTAGCATTTTTCTATCTGTATTTGTTTTAGCCATTTTAGTTCAATCTTTCACATCATAAAACGATATAAAAAAACGGAGGAATCTTATGATTTCTCCGTTTTTTTGGGAATAAATTCAAAAATCTCCTTTGATTCAAAACTGTCCACTAATCGGTTGAGCCATTCATAATATTCTATTGCCGAAGTTAGTTTATCAATATCCAAGTTTGCTTGGTTTTTTACATGATTCTCCACTCGTTCATTATCAACTAGTGATTGAATTTCACTAAGAGATTTCTGCATAGCGCTTATATTAAGGGATATACCTGCGCGCCACTTTATCGTAAAGAAATCGATGAAGGTTTGATACCAATCTGGCTCTGCCTGATAGAGGTCTTTCCTGACCCCTTTTTTCCAAACCTTTCCCACCATCTTCAACTCCAATAAACTTCGGACAGAGGTACTCATACTCGTCTTACTCATTCCAAGCTCTTCTTTCATTTCATCAAGTGTTAACGGACCTTCCTGAAAGTACATTGCCCCATATAAACGGCCGATAGATTCCGTCACTCCATATAAATTCATATTTTTAGAAATCGCATCAATTACCCGTTCACGAGCGAGTTCTAGCTCTTTTTCTCCGTTCATTCTATCATCACACCAATCTTTATACGTGTCCTTTTATTAGACTATCATGTTTCGATAAAAAGTAAAGAATCCACCTAGGAAGGATATGGAAGCATTTTAGAGGAATATTAAGGATTTCGTATATTCAGTACGTACAGTTTTTTCTGTACGTATTTTATGAACGAATATGGCGAATTACCAACTTTGCCCGTATTATGAAATTGGTACTATAATAGGTAGGTAAGCCTAGAAAGTGGTGTTTACTAGTAACATAGATAGATAGGGGTGAACAAATGACAAATAATCCAATAAAAATTAGGGTTCAAAATGTCACAAAAGTATTTGGAAAATCAAAAAAAGCCATTCAACTTTTAAATGAAGGTGAATCGAAAGCTGCTATTCTAAAAAAAACCGGAGCAACGGTTGGGGTTAGTAAAGCAAGCTTTGAGGTGGAAGCTGGCGAAATCTTTGTCATTATGGGCTTATCCGGAAGTGGTAAGTCAACGCTTGTCCGTATGCTTAATCGTCTCATTGATCCATCCATTGGGGAAGTGTACATAGATGGTGAGGATATTGTAAAAATGAATAAAGAACAGTTAAGAGAGGTGCGCCGTAAGAAAATTAGTATGGTCTTTCAGAAGTTTGCACTTCTTCCTCATCGAACTATTCTTGAGAACGTAGAGTATGGCTTAGAGGTACAGGGGCTACAGAAAGATACACGTTCAAAACAAGCGATGAATGCATTGAAGCTGGTTGGCCTTGAAGGGTACGAACATCAATATCCTAAACAATTAAGCGGCGGGATGCAGCAAAGGGTTGGATTAGCGAGGGCATTAGCAAATGATTCGGACATTTTATTAATGGACGAGGCTTTTAGTGCATTAGATCCATTAATTCGAAAAGATATGCAGGATGAACTTATTGATCTTCAATCAACGATGAAAAAAACAATCGTTTTCATCACACATGACTTAGATGAGGCACTAAGAATTGGTGACCGCATTGCTTTGATGAAGGACGGAGTAATTGTCCAAATTGGGACGCCTGAAGAGATATTAATGAACCCTTCAAACGACTATGTTGAGAGATTCGTAGAAGATGTCGACTTATCTAAAGTCTTGACTGCTGGTCATGTCATGAAACGAGCGGAAACGGTGTCACTTGAAAAAGGTCCGAGGGTTGCGCTTCAAATCATGAAAGACCTAGGAATTTCGAGTATTTATGTCGTTGATAAGAAGAAAACCTTACTTGGGGCTGTAACTGCCGCGGAGGCAAATCGGGCAATTGATAGCCGCCAAGGTCTAATGGATATTTTAAAAGAGGAGGTAACGACTGTTTCGCCAGAGACGTTACTAACTGATTTATTCGAAAAGGTCTCAACAGCCTCCATACCCGTTGCGGTCGTAGATGAAAACAACAGGCTAAAAGGTATTCTTGTCAGAGGAGCAGTCATCGGCGCACTGGCAGGGAACAATCAGGACATTAACCATATACATACCGCAAAGTCTGAGGCAGCGGCAGGTCAATCAGGCAAGGAGGTGAAAATAACATGGAACAATGGCTCCCGAAACTCCCAATAGCTGTTTGGGTAGATGATTTTGTTAATTGGCTGACAGCAACCTTTGAGGTCGCTTTTGATGGAGTAACAACTATTTTAGAATCGTTAGTTGAAGGAATGGTCGCTGGATTTGGTTTTATTCCTTCCTATGTATTTATTATTCTATTAACACTTCTAGCTTGGAAGGTGTCGAATAAAGGGATTGGTCTTTTTACCTTGATTGGTTTATTTCTAGTAGATAATCTTGGTTACTGGGAGCCAATGCTCGAGACACTTGCACTGGTGTTAACCGCTGTATTCATTTCAATTGTACTAGGAATCCCTATGGGAATATGGGCTTCGCAAAAACAAATGGTAAAAAACGTTGTGGTACCCGTTCTTGACTTTATGCAAACCATGCCTGCTTTTGTCTACTTAATTCCTGCTATTTTCTTTTTTAATATCGGTGTTGTTCCAGGAGTTGTGGCATCCGTCATTTTTGCTATGCCACCGACGATTCGTTTAACCATCTTAGGTATTCAACAAGTACCGGCAGATATTATTGAAGCAACAGAAGCGTTTGGCTCAACAACGAGCCAGAGATTACTAAAGGTTCAATTGCCACTGGCAATGCCAACGATTATGGCGGGGATCAATCAAAGTATTATGCTCGCATTATCAATGGTGGTTATCGCTTCTATGGTTGGAGCACCTGGACTTGGTGCAGATGTATACCGTGCTGTAACACAAATTCAGATTGGTAGAGGTTTTGAGGCAGGGTTATCGATAGTTGTAATTGCAATTATTCTCGACCGAATTACTCAAAATATTGGAAAAAGTAAAAAACAAGGGGGAACTATTTAATATGAAGAAAAAATGGATGGTAACGTTATCGGCAGCTTTACTAACAGTAGGTCTTGCAGCTTGCGGTTCAGACAAAACTAGTAACGAGACAGGATCAGTTGGAGAAAAGGTAGATTATGAGATTATTGGGATTGACCCAGGTGCCGGTTTAATGAAGGCTTCCGCTAAAGTGATAGAGGAATATGATTTAGAGGATTGGACCCTTGTAGAAGGATCTAGTGCTGCGATGACTGCAGCCTTAAAGAAGGCATATGAAAAAGAAGAGCCTATTATTGTTACCGGTTGGACACCGCATTGGAAATTTGCTTCATTCGATTTAAAATACTTAGAGGATCCAAAGGGTGTTTTTGGAGAAGATGAAAACATTCATAGTATTGCTAGAAATGGTTTAAAGGACGATCTCCCTGGCGCCTATCAAGTTCTAGACAAATTTACTTGGACACCTGATGATATGAATATTGTAATGAATAATATCACAAATGGTGAAGATCCTGAGGCTGCAGCAGCGAAGTGGGTAGAGGAAAATGCTGATAAAGTTTCTGCATGGACTGAAGGAGTAGAGAAAGCATCTGGAGAAAAAATCAAGCTTGGATACGTGGCTTGGGATAGTGAAATTGCCAGTACAAATGTCATCGGTAAAGTCCTGACAGATTTAGGCTATGACGTAACACTTACCCAAGTAGAAGCAGGACCGATGTGGACGGGTGTTGCAGACGGTAGCCTAGACGCTCACGTAGCTGGATGGCTCCCATCAACACATGCAGATTACTATGATAAGTATGAAGGAGAGTTCGAGGATTTGGGCGAAAACCTTAAAGGTACAAAGCTAGGACTGGTAGTACCTGCATACATGGACATTGATTCGATAGAGGATTTAAAGGAATAGGATAAATGGGAAAAGACCTTCAATAAAATGGAGGTCTTTTCTGCATAAAAAGGGACTAAAGTATTAAGAATTACCGCAAATTATTTCCCAACTTTCCACAATACAACAAAGTATTGATTAATCGGAAATTTCTAAATAAACTCAATATTACAGCCGTAGGACAGCTGTACATAAAAAAGTGGGAGAGGGGAAATAAAATGAGAAAGAAAAAGAAGATTGCCTCCGCATTACTAGCATTAACAATGGGAGCTTCACTGTTTGCCTCGGCGGCTTATGGGGAGGTAACAGACTCGAAGGAAACATACCGGGTTATCATTAATGGACCGAGTTCTGAAAAGGCAAAAGCCAAAGAAAATACAGGGGTTCGTTGGGATTTTGGTGATGAAGGCTATTCCACAAGTGTGAATGCAAAGCAATACCAAGCATTATTAAAGAATAAAAATTTAACGATTGAAAAGGTAACTGAGGTACAATTGGACCGAATTGAAAGCGCTTCAAAAGATGCAATTGGTACAACCGCTATTACATCTCTGCCAAGTGATCGAACACCGTGGGGGATGCAAGCCATTTACAATGATCCAAACATTACAAGTACATCCGGCGGAGCTGGGATTAAAATAGCCGTTTTAGATACTGGCGTTTATATTAATCATTATGATTTAGTAGGAAGTGGTGAACAATGTAAAGACTTTACCCAATCCTCATCAGCACTAATAAATGGTACTTGTACGGATCGAAACGGACACGGTACACATGTAGCAGGATCTGCACTTGCACACGGAGCATCTGATGGATTAGGGATTTACGGAGTTGCACCACAGGCAAAGCTTTGGGCATACAAGGTATTAACGGACAGTGGTTCTGGATATTCAGATGATATTGCAGGTGCGATTCGTCATGCTGCCGATGAAGCCGTTAGGACAGGCTCTAAAGTTATTATTTCTATGTCATTAGGTTCTGCAGGTAAAGACACGATGATTGCTAGTGCAGTAGATTATGCTTATAGCAAGGGAACACTTGTCGTTGCCGCTGCAGGTAACGATGGATATGCCGCTAATACCATTGGATATCCAGGTGCATTAAAAAATGCAGTAGCTGTAGCAGCTTTAGAAAATGTTCAACAAAATGGAACTTATCGTGTAGCGAATTTTTCATCTCGCGGCAATCCATCGACTGACGCTGACTTTGTCATTCACGAAAGAGATGTAGAAATTTCAGCCCCTGGTAAAGACATTCAATCAACTTGGTATGATGGAAATTATAATACAATCAGTGGAACCTCCATGGCCACTCCTCACGTATCAGGATTAGCAGCAAAAATATGGTCCTCAAATTTATCTTGGTCGAATACACAGCTTCGTTCTGAGTTACAAAGAAGAGCCAAGTTATATGATATTAAGGGTGGATACGGAGCAGCAACAGGAGATGACTACGCTTCAGGATTTGGTTTTGCAAGAGTAAGATAATCATAGAGAAAAAGCCATCTGTATGCTGTAGATGGCTTTTTCTCATTATCGTTTAACGGCGGACAATATAAATATAGTTGCAATAATAGAAAGTGAACCCATCCATTCTACTACACTAAATGGAACATGAAGCCAAGCTACAGCAAGGAATGCAGCTGAAAGTGGTTCTGCACATGCTAATAAACTTGCTTCTGAAGCCTTTATGTATTTCATACTTTCCATATAAAACAAAAACGCAAGTAATGTCCCAAAAATCACCACAAAAACCACCGCTAAAAAAGAGGCTGGTGACCAGTTACCTTCGAATTTCCAGGGAGGATGTATGAAGCAAAAGCCAATTCCTCCAATCATCATACCCCAGCCAACAGTTAAAGTCGTTCCCCATTTTGACAGTAAACTTCTTGGATAAAGAGTGTAAAATGCTAGGGCAAAGGCAGATAAAAGCCCCCATGCAAGAGCAGGTCCAGAAATTGCTAGAGTTTGAATATTCCCTTTCGTAACAAGCAGAAATGTTCCGCTAAGCGCCAATATTATTGCGATAACCTCATGTTTTACAGGTAAAGACTTAGCTCGAATACAGAAATAAATGGCGATAAGCACTGGAGCCAAGTATTGTAAAACAGTAGCTGTAGCGGCATTTCCATGTTCAATAGCTGCAAAATAGGTATATTGGACTCCGAGCATTCCGACTATCCCGAATACTACAAGTCGAAAAAAATCCTTTTTATTCTTCTTAACGCTCAATATATTTTGTTTCCCAACTAGTTGAGCATATAAAAGTAATCCCATCCCAGCAATCAGCAGCCGTGTTACCACAAGCCAGTTTGTACTGAAGCCTTGTTGGTGAAATAAGTATTGAGCGACCGTACCCGAAACACCCCAAAAAATTGCTGCCATTAGTACTAAAATAATTCCCTTTGTCCGAGGATACGACAATACCGCACTACGTGTACTCAAAAATATCCCTCCAAATAAACCTTCTATTAATTTAGCAGAAATAGTAACAGTTTAAAAGAGGGAATTGCCCCAAAAAGAACGACCATTAACCATCTTAAATGGCTAAAGGTCGTTCTTATTATCTCGGAGTTAATGTTTTTACTGAAATGGCAGGGGAATAAGAGGTGACAATACAGCCCTCTAAATTCTTTTCATCCAATAATCCTAGTTGTAGTGCAGATTTAATTTTGGCATCATCCGGTTTCTTTACCACTTGAACGAGGTCGGTCATTTGTAATTCCTCTAACCTTTTTACGGTTACTTCTTCATTATATTTTTCAATTTTCCTCATTTGCCGCTGCAGCTTATAGCCATTTATCGTGACCTCGGCCTTATTATTGGGACCGACTAGTTTATTAAAGTAATCATGAAACGTGTCCTTTAAATCATTCATTTCTAACTCGATTTCCTTTTTCTTTTTACTAAGCTCATAATACTTAACCAACATTGCATCTGTTATGAAGGAATCATTCTGTTTAACCAAGATCCTCTCCTCCTCATCGAACGTATATTCTAATGTATTAGCTTACAAAAGGAATTATTACGATAAACCATCTACAATATTTTTAGTGAAGCTACTATTTATGGATTTTATCAAAAAAGGGGGGAAAAGATTGAAAAATCAACCTTCTTTTTTATTCCAATATTCCTGAATCAAAGGTATAAAAGCGGTTTTCTGAAAATATGATGAAGGTAGGTTTTGCCCATTATATGAATGTTGCACTACATAGGCTTTTGACTCCACTATTATGGGCAATGCTATACAAAATTGAATAGAGGTGTTAGCTTGAAGAAGTTTTTGGGTATTGTATTTTTCATGTTACTTCTAGCGCTATTGGCTGCTTGTGGTAATGATGAAAAGACTACAAGTGAGGACCCGGCAACAGAGGAAACAACTGGCAGTGAAGATTCAAGCGGAAACGAGGACTCTGATACTACAGAGGAACCAGCATCAACATCTCTAGCAGGTAATGAGGTATTTCAACAGAGCTGTATCACATGTCACAGTTCTGGCGATATCACTGGTGGGCAAGCAAAGCTTGATGGAGCAAAAATTCATGCTGACTTTAAAACAAAAGAGGATTTATTAGCATTTGTCGGAAAGAATATGCCGAAAAGTGCTCCTGGTTCATTATCACAAGATGAGTATCAAGCCGTAGTAGACTATTTATGGGATCAAAAGTAAATAGATTACAAGTAAAGGTATTGGTTCATAACAGAGCCAATACCTTTTTATGATATAAGAGGTAAATTTGTACAAAATAGTGTTTAAGATTCATTATAGGAAGGAATTCCAGCATGAATATATTATTTGATTTAATCATTAGTTTCATTGTAGAAGTGCTCTTTCACGCTGTCTTTCGATGGCTTGGGAGATTATTTCACTGGATTGACAAGTTGTTAAGGTTGTTTAAAAAGTAATTCTTATTTTGATAGTAATTGATCTAGATGTTTTCGTATTGCTTCAGGATTTTCGGAGATACTTACTTCTCTACTTTCATCTTTTTTCATTTTCTCTAAGGAATTAGCTAATATCTCTTTTTCCCTTACTTGGGGAATTACAACCACTCCATCAGCATCTCCTACGATAATGTCCCCAGGGTTTACTGAAACACCACCACATGAAATCGGTACATTCACTTCACCGACACCCGCTTTACTACTAGCAGCAACTGTCGTTCCCCTTGAGAATACAGGGAAATTTAGCGCTTTAACTCCTATGATATCACGTATCACACCATCCACCACTAAACCGCCAATTCCCAATGTTTGTGCCATGCCCACAACAAAATCTCCTGCAATTGCTCTATATTGGTCACCCTTTGCATCTACGACTAAGATATCCCCAGGTTTTGCCTTAGAAATAGCTTCTAGAACCGCGAGATTTTCACCAATAGGAATTTTTACTGTGAAAGCTCTACCGGCGACCTTATACTCATCTTTAAGAGGTTTAATAGTGGGATGCAAATTATTTAACCCATCCATGGCATCTGAAATACAAGTGGTTGGTACACGAAGAAACTCTTTAATAATATTTTCCATAATCATTTCTCCTCTCATAAATTCTTTCTGTATTCATTATAATTCGTTAACTTTGAAAAAGCTTGGAGAATTTTATCCAAGCTTTTTTAATCATGAAATTCTCTCATCCGGTTTAAAAGCAGGCCATCACTTTTATTATTTTCACCAATAACAAAATCCGTCATATAGCATCTTAAATATTGCCCATAATGATTATTTGTGTTTAGCAACAGCTCGTCCACGTAGTATACGCCTTTAGGAATTGAATCGAGCAGAAGGACGGATAAGGCAGCATAAATACCGCAAGCAACCTGGAAGTAGGTCGCATTTGTTTTATATTGAGCAAAAATCCTTTCATTATCTAAAACGTTATACATATAACGCTCTTTGTCCTGATAAACCATCAATACACCAACAAGATCCTCACCAGTAAGCGGCGCCTCAAGGGGGTCAAGAACTTTCATTTCAAAGTCCCACAAAACATCTGTGTCATCCAAATGGCTTCGGATTATTTTTGAAGTATGGTCATTCACCTTGTACAAAAAGGCACTTTCTATATCATATAATTTTCCCAGCGTGTAGACTTCTTCATGCGGCATTAAACAACCAAAAAATTGCTTCTTCCCTAAAGTAACTTGAAATTCAATATTGTAGACATCTTCATATAGAAAAAGTGGAGTATGATTCTTCATGAACATGGGGTAACATAAAATGGCTTCATCCAGGAAGCATTCCGGAGACCAAGTAGTATAAATAACGTCTTTTTTTGCCTTTGACTTATCCTTGAAAAAAGAGGTATCATGCTCGACGATGTAGCATCCAAGTGGTTTTTCATACGGATATTGGTTCATAAGTTCCAAAGCCATCCATTGCACCACTCCTGGATTCATTCCTGAGCAAACAATGGCATTCGTATTTTTAAAAGTATCCTTCTGTTTTTCGAAGTAGTGAATTCGTTCAATCAATGGAAAACCCGCAAACTGTTCCTCATTATCATCAATAAACGTATTTTCGAGAGCAGAATTAACATATTTGATACCGAGTGCATCACAGCATTGCAGCATTTCAACTGTATCAGCCCATGAACCATTTAACCAATAACAATACTTGTATTGGTACTGGTTAAATGGTTCATCACCTTTTTCTTATCCTTTAGGTCGAACTGGTGGTAGACAACCTTTTGTGTTAAATTCGGAAATAAGTTTTGGTAATACGAAGCTTCCTTTTGTTTAAAATCTATTAAGTGAATGGTACTATTTGTTATGATTTGATGAATAGGATCTTTATCATATCTTACAGATTGATTTAAAATGGAAAGAACCGATTTTGCCACTCCTCCAGCACTTCCAAAGATGGATATAACACTTTGGAAATCTTTCATTTCAACACCTCTTCCATATTTTTTATTAAAATATGTTACAAGGGTGGAAATGGATTGGATTATTATCTTAAAATACTAATATTTAGAGTGGAATTAGACAGCTTTACTTTAAATTCCATTCATTTCATTCAAATGATGATCAATTGAGATGTAAATGGCTATATAATAATCAAGCTTTTGGCTGACCTTTATTGTTTTCGCACTGCATAATCCTTCATTTAAACCTATCCTGACCATTTCTTCTCTAAGTATCTCAATTTTATTTTTTATTTCAAATGGGCATAGTTTTATGGATGTCATACTATCACTTCCAATTTCAATATAATTACACATATAATTGTAATGATGTTAAATATATACAATATATCAACAGTATAAGGAAATAGTACTAATTAATCAGTGAAACTCCTCACATTTCATAGCATTTTTATCATTACTAAAACTAGATTTAGGCAGATAAGCTTATATATTTGGAGTTGAAAAATTTGAGTAGTAAATTTGCAAAATGGTATGATTTTTTTATGAGTCCCTTGGAACAAAGAAAGTTTAAGAGGGTTCGGAGGGCGTTACTAAAAGGTGCAAGTGGGAGTGTGCTTGAACTTGGTTCAGGGACTGGAGTTAATTTCCCATTGTATAACAATGTTGATAGAGTTATTGCCATTGAACCAAGTCAGCCAATGATTGATCAATCGTTAACGAAACAAAAGTCAGCTGTCGTTCCGATAGAAATCATAAATGCAAACGCAGAGAATCTACCCTTTGAGGATCATACATTCGATACCATAGTGGCAACATTGGTATTCTGTACAATCCCAAATGTTGAAAAGGCAATTAAGGAGTTAAAAAGAGTATGTAAACCAGATGGGAAAATCCTTCTGTTTGAACACGTAAAAATGGAAAATGCGACTTTAAGTAAAATGCAGACAAAGTTAACACCCTTTTGGAAAAAAGTTTGTGATGGCTGTTGCTTGGATAGAGAGACATTGAAGGCGTTTATAAATCAGGGATTAGAAATAGAGAGAGTAGAACAAATTTACAAAGATTTATTTATTGTTGCTGAATTAAGAAATAGACAAAGGTAAAGAAAAAACCTCAAATTACTTTGAGGTTTTTTACTGTGATCTACGTGCAAAATCAACAAAACGAAATTTGTCCGGTCGATGCCTTGATTCTGTATATTGAAAAAGGGAGGCATCCTCTAGATAAACATAGTTTTTAATTACAACGATATTGTGAAAGCCATCCAAGTCTAAAAATGAACGATCCTCTAAAGTTGGTTCCTCCACGATAATTTCCTTTTTTGCAAAACTAATCTTCAAATTTAATTCATTCTCCAGATAGGCATAGATAGAGTCAGCACAAATTTCTTCTGTGATAGTAGGAACAAATTTTGCTGCTAGAAAATCCTTATCAAGGATAATTTTCTGACCTCCAATTTCACGCGTCCGAACAATTTTCCATACTTGCTCTTTGCCTGAAAGCTGAAGCTGCTGCTTGATATATGCATCAGGCTTAAGAATGAGCGATAACTCATTGACAATCGTTCGTGGCCTTTTTTCCATTTTATCGGCGAGTTCTTTAAAACTCACCAAGCCTGAAACCGGAAAATCAAACTTATTAATGTCAATAACGATTGATCCTTTACCTCTGACTTTTTGGATATAGCCATTTTGAGCAAGCAGGTTTAATGCTTTTCTAATCGTTTCTCTAGACGTATCGTATTTTTCCTTCAATTCATTTTCAGAGGGAAGAAGGGAGTTAGGGGGGATTTCCCCGCTTTTTATCTGATCCACAATCGTATTAAAGATAATTTGGTACTTATTTGTCATAGAAATCTCCCATTATTTTTTCAGATGATAAACAATGGACTCATATGGTCGTAACTGAATTTCCTTGCCAAGTGGTGCTGAGCCCTCATAATTTGAGAGTAACACACCATTTGTCATACCATCAATGTCTAACTTCACTGGAAGGGTATAAGTTGTGTCTTTTCCATAAAAATTATTAACCACTAACAGTATCTCATTTTCCGTTTTTCGAACAAAGGCAAAAACAGATTTATGATCCTCAGAAATCATTTCATAATCACCGTTCGTGATGACATCATACTCTTTTCGCATGCGAATGAGTTCTTGATAGTGATAAAAAATCGAAGTTGAATCTTTTATTGCAGTTTCAGCATTAATTTCTTGATAATTTGCCGCAGTAAGTATCCACGGAGTGCCTATCGTGAAACCAGCGTGTTTACTAGAATTCCATTGAACAGGAGTTCGAGAATTATCCCGAGACTTTTGCTTTAAAATCTGGATAATTTCGTTTTCTGCCATCCCCTCATTTTTCTTAATATCAAACATATTCAGTGACTCAACATCTCGGTATTTTTCAATCTTGTCGAACTTCGGATTGGTCATCCCGAATTCTTCCCCTTGGTAGATATAAGGAGTTCCTTGCATCATATGGAGAGTCGTCGCAAGCATTTTTGCTGATTCTTTGTGGTACTGCTGATCATTTCCAAACCTAGAGACCGCACGAGGCTGGTCATGGTTGCACCAGAAGAGGGCATTCCAGCCGCCGCCTTTATTCATTTCAACCTGCCAGTCTGACAATATATTTTTCAAAGCTTTGAAGTCAAAATCTGCTTTTGTCCATTTTTCTCCATTAGGATAATCTACTTTTAAGTGATGGAAGCTGAACGTCATATTGAGCTCTTCATCATGCGGGTTCGTGTAGCGAATACAATTATCAATAGAAGTAGAAGACATTTCGCCAACTGTCATGATGTCATATTTTGAAAATACTTTTTCATTCATCTCATGAAGGAACTCATGAATTCTTGGTCCGTCGGTATAAAATTTACGTCCATCACTGTCATCTTGGGGGAATTGTTGATCCTTTGAGATTAAATTAATCACATCTAGTCTGAAGCCATCGACACCTTTTTTGAGCCAAAAGTGCATCATTTCATATAAAGCTTGGCGGACCTTTGGGTTTTCCCAGTTTAAGTCTGCCTGGGTAACATCAAATAGATGAAGGTAATATTGTCCTGTTGTTTCATCCCATTGCCATGCAGAGCCGCCAAATTTTGATTCCCAGTTGGTAGGAGGGAGGCCGTCTTTTCCATCCTTCCATATATAATAATTGCGGTATGGATTGTCTTTTGAGGATTTTGCCTGCTTGAACCACTCATGTTCCGTGGATGTATGGTTGATGACTATATCCATAATAATTTTGATTCCACGCTCGTGTGCTTCTGCAAGAAGCTGGTCAAAGTCAGCCATTGTGCCATAATCTTCTTGGATGTTGTAATAGTCGCTTATATCATAACCATTATCTCGTTGTGGAGATTTATAGATCGGAGTAAGCCAAAGAACATCGACTCCTAGCTCCTTTAAGTAGTCAAGCTTTTCGATGATTCCTTGGATATCACCAGTACCATTACCGGTCGTATCATTAAAACTTTTTGGGTATATTTGATATACTACTGCTTTTTTCCACCATGATGTTGACATGATATACACCTGCCTATATTTTTTGAGACGCTAATATGGAAAAGGAGGGAGATGATCTCCCTCCTAAAATGGAGTTTTACTTTTTAAAAGAAAATTTGTTCATTCCTGTTTTTGCAAAGATAATTGTTAGGATAAATGGCACCACAATCGCGACTAACATTGCAACTGCAAACATCATCATATGCTGTGACTGGATAGATAGGAATCCAGGAAGACCACCAACACCAATGGAGTTAGCCATTACGTCACTACCTACAGAAATAACTGCTGCTGCAAGAGAGCCGAGCATCGCTGCAAGGAATGGGAAGCCATATTTTAAGTTAATTCCGAACATGGCTGGTTCTGTTACACCTAGGTAACAAGAGATTGCTGCCGGAATGGAAACTTGTTTTTCTTCTTCATTTTTACGATTGATAAAGATCATTGCAAGAACAGCAGAACCTTGAGCAATATTGGATAAGGCAATCATTGGCCAAAGGTTTGTTCCACCAAGCTCTGACATTAATTGAAGGTCAATCGCATTTGTCATATGGTGTAAGCCAGTGATTACAAGTGGCGCATAAGCAAAACCAAAGATTGCAGCAAATAACCAGCCGAATGAAGAAGTTAAGCTTGAATAAACAACATCAGATACCCAAGTACCAATTGTCCAACCGATAGGACCTAAAACAGTGTGTGCAATTAATACTGTAGGAATTAATGCTAAGAAAGGTACAACAATCATAGAGATAGCATTCGGAATAATTTTTCTAAGTCTTAATTCCAAGAAAGAGAGTACAAATCCGGCTAGGATAGCAGGTATTACTTGAGCTTGATAACCGATCATTTCAATTTGAGCAAAGCCAAAATCCCAAGTTGGAATTTCTTCTGCGCCAGCAACACCATAGGCATTTAGTAATTGTGGAGACACCAACGTAATACCAAGCACAATACCAAGGATTGGAGTTGCTCCCATTTTACGAGCAATGGACCATGTGATACCGACTGGAAGGAAGTGGAATACCGCTTCACCAATTAACCATAAGAAAGCATGAACACCAGCCCAGAATTGTGAAACTTCAACGATAGTTTTTGTTCCATCCTCGAGTAATTTAATATCACCAATTACGTTTCTAAAACCAAGAATTAAACCACCCACAACAAGGGCAGGAATTAATGGCGTAAAGATATCCGCAAGATGAGCCATCATACGCTGCAGCCAGTTCATATTTTGTTTCGCAGCAACTTTTGCTTCATCTTTCGTTGCTTCACTTACACCTGCAATTTTTACAAAATCATTATAGAAGGTAGAAACATCATTTCCGATGATTACCTGGAATTGTCCTGCTTGGGTAAAAGTACCTTTTACAGGTTTAATAGCCTCAATTTTTGTTACATCTGCTTTGCTTGGATCATTTAAAACAAAGCGCATTCTCGTTACACAATGGGTAACGGCCGCAATGTTCTCCTTACCCCCAACGTGCTCGAGCAGTTCTTTAGCTGACTCTGTGAACTTCGTCATTATTTTTCCCCCTACATGAATTGGAAGTCTCCAATCCTTCTATAATTATAATTTGCTGTATTTACAAGTTAATGTGTATTTTTACTTTAATTTTTAACATGTATATACAAGTCATTTGAGTACGTTTACATTTTATCTTGTATATACAAGTGTGTCAACTAATTGTTTTTATTATAATTTTTAGTAGAATAAGTAAGGATTTACTTATTATAGGAGCTATTATTACAAGTTCATAACTTTTCAACTTTAACGCTTTAAACTGTTGAAAGAATTTTCAAAAAATGCTATGATGTACTTGTTTAAATTCTTCTGAGTTTAGACCTCCTAAAACTGGAGCTTAGCCTTGACCACTAAGCTCATCTTTTGCCTTTGACAACTGTTCAAAGGTATTTTTTTGTGAATTTCGTTTAAAAAACGATATTTTTGGAAGAATAATATAGTTGTTAAGATGAAATTTGAAGGAGTGGTTATGATGAAGGGGCAAATTACACCATACTTATCTTTTGATGGGAATGCAAAACAAGCTTTGGAGTTTTATAAAGACGTATTAGGGGCTGAAATAATTGGTCTCCAAACATTTGGTGAAGCTGATTATCCCACGCCACCAGAAGCAGATAATCGTGTCATGCATGCAAAGCTAAGCAAAGGAGACATCTCCCTAATGTTTTCAGATACCTTCCCTGGTCAGTCGGTTGTTGTGGGAAGCAACATTTCGCTAACACTTGAGCCTGAAAGTGATGAGGAGATTCAAAGTCTGTATGACGCTCTGAGTAAAGACGGAAAGGCACTTAATGAGCTGGAGGATACGTTTTGGGGTGCCAAATATGCAAGAGTACAGGATCAGTTTGGGGTTATTTGGGAATTGAATTATCAAAAATCCTAATTAAAGGCACTTTTCGAAGTGCTTTTTTGAATGAAAAAAAAGAAAGTGGTGGGGCCACTTTCTAAAGGAGGTATTGTATCATGGGTTAATATAATATATGTACATCGTTGTACAGGCATGTAGTGAACATGTCCATTTTTGCAAATTTTTTTAATCTAAAAATCTTTTTTTCATTTCCAAGGTAGGCAGCATGCAGGTATCCTTTTTTCCAAACCATTTGTACCGATTTTTTGCCAAGATGTCATATAAGAAATTTCTAAATGAAGGATGGAGGACCTTAAAAATTATTAGGTATTTCCAGCACCCATCTAGGTATCTAGAAATTTGTAATGCTGCACTCGATTTTATATAAACCTTTTCATTTTCAATGACGATAATACTGTCCATTTTATTACTAATCCCGTATTTATTTAACAACATCTGTCCCGTTTCACTTTGGAGGGAAGCGAACTTAAAATGACACTTCGAATCTCTTTTGATAATGAATTGTACTCCGCTATTACAAAGATTACAAACCCCATCAAATAATATAATACTTTCCATACTTCACCCATTTCCTTATTACACAATCCTTTTATTCATTATATAAAAAATCTTAAAATATCGCTAAAAAAAATTTCCATAATATCCAGATTTACTGGCGGATAGCCAGACTTACTCTCGGATAACCAGATTTACTCTCGGATAACAAACTTCACCCAAAAATCCACCAAAACATTTTCAAAAATAGAAGACCCATTTCAACTAAGAAATAGGCCATCCTGCATTACATATACAAACCAGCCAAAAAGATCCCAAGTGTCTCTTCATAAATTTCGTCAAATTGGGAGAGAGGGAGGGGGTTGGTTCCGCTGCCGAGTTCGACGGTAAATCCTGGACGACGCCAATCTTGAATGAACCAATCTTTATACCCAGCATAGCTCTCAATGGTTTTAACAGGCTGGTACCCACTGACTCTGGCAAACTCGTTAACTAGAACTTCGGATTCTGGCGGTTCCAGGTTTTCGAATCCCCAGTAAATAACTTCACCTTGGGTATGGAAGGCCAATACTCGAGCAAAATCACGTCTTCTCGTCAAATCTGCCATCGCTATGGCTTCAGGCTCCGATAGAGGGTGTTCACCTACGTAATCCCGTGGTCCAGGCTGGCCAGGATTTCTTGCTTTCTCTAATTCCCAACGAGCAGGGAACTGGTCATTAAGATCAACACCTCTAATATTAGCCTTCCAGCCTGAAAAATCAGTACTGCCCCGATTAAGTTCTATCACTCTATTTCTCCACGTTTCATTTTCAGGAGGTCCGTTCATAACAAGACTAACACCATCAGGATTGACCATTGGCACAAGAGAGAGCAGCGCTTGTTGGTATAGAGGTGAAGTGGATAGACCACGGATGGAGTTTCCATTCGTAAGTGATAAACAATAATCATTCAAAAACGTCATTAAGATAGGAGTCGTTATCCATTCATTAGCATGAAAAGAAGCATTATAATGAACTCTTTTACTGCCATTTCCAATAAGAACTTCGGGAATCCGATTGCCAAGTACTGAATTTCCGGCGTTTGTTACACGGAGAAATGGGTAAACACTTTGCAAACGAGTTATATCATTCATCATTCTGCTAAAATCATAATGCTGCTTTCCTTGTACGAGTCTCCAGGTTATCCTAAGAGGAACTCTGATCGTTTGCCCGACAGTCAATCGATTTGGATTTACATTAGGATTGGCAAGCAGCAATGCATCAAGTGAAAGATTACGCCTTTGGGCAATCCCCCAAAAAGAATCACCACGCGCTATCTGATAATTCTGTGCAACAAAACCAGGGATACGAATCACCTGTCCTGCTGCAAGCTGGTTTGGTTGAATAGTGCGATTAGAATCAACTATCAGTTGAAGATTTATTCCATACAGTTGGCTGTAATACCATAAAGAATCTCCTTGCCTCACATAGATTTCCATGTAAACCTCCTGATGGTCATAATGGTATTAGTAAAATGTATGCATCCATGGTGAGCCTTTATGTAAGTTATCATGCTTTTCTAAATTCAATACGAACAAATAAAGAGTGTCATAGACTAGACACTCTGTAGGTAGTTAGATGGAGCGCTAACCTTATTGTTTACGTCATATGGACAGTTTTGATATGCTGAAGATTTAAAAAGACCGGGTTTCCTTTAGCTGTGATTAATTCAATGAAGTTATTATTTATTCCAATGATTTTCCCCATAACATTCTCATTTTCCCCAATATTAAATACAATTAATGTTCCCACTAATTTTTCAATTTGGACTTCAAAAGAACGTGCGAATGTTATGTTAGATGGATTAACTGGTAAATTCGCATTGCTTAAACCATAGGGACGCTGGTTATTTGTGTACGGAATTAACCATTTCAAGTGGTTGAGGGAGATAAACATCGTTTTGTAAATAGGGGAGTAGAAAACAAAATAATTGTTCATGATGCTGATAATATAACCGTGAATAGCTTGTTTACTCGTTACATATATTTCTGTGAAAATACCCTTTGCTGCTGTTAGGGTTTTTCGTAACGAAATTTCCTCGTTAGGGTTAAATATAGGAGATTGGTCATCTGATAGAGTAATGATTTCATCAATTTCTTCTTCTTTTGGAAATTTCCAATTTTGTATATGAATTGTAGGGATGTATAAATAATCATAACCATTGTAAATTACCCATAAGTCACTGCCGATGTCAATTAAGATTCCGCTAATAGGCTTATTCCCGGAGATTTCTAGTTTTATATAGGTACCAATATGGTCTTTTATTTTCATTTTATCACATCCTTTCTAGTAAAATGACTTTACAATAAGAGAGGGCCTAATAATTGGAATCTACTAGGATAAATGCCCTGCTCTTTATTGTAAAATTTCTGTTGGGTAAAATTCGGCACAGGAATAGAAAATTTTTGGTTTACGGATAATCATTTGCAGTCATAAGTGAGGGGAATGATTAATTACGTTTTTGAGATTGATTCCGATTTGGCCAACCAGAGAAGATGGATCTGCGGTCAAAATGACGCATTGCAGGTTCACCAGAAAAACGAGATGCCCCAACTTCTTGTGCCTTAGGTTTTTTATCCTCTTTGTTACTTTCAACTTGGTTTCTTTTTGTCTTTTCTATTTTCATTAGAGGATTCGTATCAATACTTTCTTTTACTTGTTTCACTTTATTCATTAATTCCTGTGAAGATTTCGCCGTACCTTCATTTTTCTTTGCAGGTTCAGATTTCTTTTGTTCGCGTACAGGCTGTTTTACTTGTACTCTTTTATCCATTGTGGAACCCGTTGGTTTTTGGATATTTTCTTTATCGTGCTTAACGATGTTTTGTATCGTCACTTCTGATTTTTGTTTTTTAACTTCCTCTTGATGCGTTTGAGGTAATTCAGTTTTTGACCATTTACTTTCAATATGGCTGTTTTGTCTTACATTTTGGGTAGTGCTTTCATTGTGTGCATTTTGCTTTTTTTCTTCTTTTACAATTTTTATGTCATTGCTAATCTTAGCGGTTTTAATTGGTTCTGCCCAAACCTTATTTTCCGTTTCTGGTTGATTCACACTTGCTTTTGGAGAGAGTACTGCATCATTTTCTATCCTATTTACTACTACGGGTTGCACAAGATTTGATTCCTGTTTCACGAAAACTTGCGTTTCCACATAATTGTCTTTTGTATCTTCTGTGTTACTATCGGAAACAGCTGATTCCGTCTCATTTTTGTTTTCTTCTTGTTTTTCTTCTTTCCGATAGCCTTTTAATATATTTGAAATATGAGAGATTTTGATTAAAATACGGTCTTCGCCATTAATCAAGGTAACGAAGTCAGCATCGACAATACTTAAAACGCCGGTAAATGATTGCTTATTTAAGCACAGTATAGATACCCATGAATTCTTTAATGAGCTTAATAAGTCCGCTAAACTTTGAGTCTGCATAAATTCAGTGGTGATATCTTCACCTTTATACTGTTTCGTATTTTTAGTTATCGCCTGAATTTTGTCAATGCTATAGTAATAGACGTATTGATTTTCATCTTCAATGATAATGTGATCTGTCTCTACGCCCATTAATTTTCCTTTTATAATTTCTTCACCAACGTATAGATTCACATAAAAGCCTTTTAGTAAATCTACAGTTGATGAAAAATTATCTGATCCCATTCAAAGTTCCTCCTTAGGGTAAATTTGTCGCTTCTCTTTAGAGAAGCGACAAGAGTTCTAATTGTCATTGTCTTACTTGAGAATTTTCTGCACGGACAACCCGCTGTCTAACAACCTGTTTTTCAGTTTGAGACATAGTGTTCACTTCGGAGCCTTGATCTTTACTTTCTTCTTTGTTTTCACTTTCGATTTTCAATCCATAACTAATATTTCGGATATGCCACATAGATACACGAACAACTTCTTCTTTACTAATTAACGATAAGAAGTCCTTGTTGATTTCACTAATTACACCTTCTAATTTTTCCGGCCCTCCACGGTTAATTCTAACCCACTGGAATTTAAGGTTTTCTAAAAGACCTTGGAAGCTATCGGCTTTTTTAAATTCGAAATTCTCTGGAACCTCAATCCCAATATCCATTGTGTCCTTTGAATTTTCTGTTACACTCTTGACATGGTGCGTATTGTAATAAAGCACACCATCATCTTTAGTCAAAAGTACTAGATGGTCATCAAGAACGGCCATTAATTTTCCAATCCTTGATTCTGGACCTCCTCTGTCAACCTTGATCGTCTTCCCCACTAAAGACTTCCACATGTCGTTATTCACAATATTTATCCTCCTTTAATTAAATAAACATTTACACTGCATTTATATGTGTCACGGTGTGATGTTGTACTAAACGACGAGCCTTTTTTCTTACCTTTTTAAAAAAATAGGCAAAAAAAAAGTATATGAAATTCATATACAGCGTAATAAGGTTCATAAAAATGCCAGTTCTCTTTTTAAATAACCATTTCTATTCCTAATAAACGTTAGAAAGACATCTATTTCTTTATTAAAATATTCCTCGTCCATATATATATAGGGATCTGTCCGAATAAACGGCTTCAATGTTTGAAATTGTCCTTCAATAATCGGTTCTAAGGTTTCCACATTAAAGTGATTTTCTAATACGGAAGACAGGATTTCCTTATATTTTGATTTATATGGGTAAATATGGAGAAGCCGGCCAGTCAAGGTATTGTAGCCACTAATAGGAACAAAATCGTGTTCAAGCGTTCTTCCATGGAGGTCTCTTCCCCAGGTCCCATCATAGTCCCAAGGGGTTATTTCAAACAGGTTGGATTTGGTATTTAGATACAGAGCATAGTTATGGATAAAGCCATCAAAGTTCTGTGTGCATACAACTCCCGTAAGCCATCTTAGGTATTTCTCAATATCTAGGATTTTACCAACTTCCTTTTCAAACTCTTCATTCGAAAAGGTGTTGATCATTTCAATGAAGTCTTCTAACAAGGATAGATCTTTTGGTTCTCCGTATTTTATCGTGTATCCTTCATCTAAACTGGATTTTAGTTCGTTCTCAGGCGAGAGTAAGGAAAAGTTTGCAAAATAATTAGTGGCATATATGATGGGGCCGGAGGGAAGATTTCTTTTTTTCAAAAGATGTTGATCAAATGATTCCAGTTCTAAATAGATTCCCTTACAAAAACCATTTATATAAAGAAGTACGTGCTTAGAGTGTGGAGAAATGACACCAATACGATCGAAAAAATCAAGAGAGAGCTTATTACGACTCAGTGAAATGTCATCATATTCTGCATTAAGGTGAATTTCGTGAGCCCCGTCGACAAGATAAGGATTTTGAAAAATAATATTATAGGACTTTTTCTTCTTTTTTCTAATAACATTTCCCCGATAGGTGATTCCGATTTTGTATGGATTACCATCAATTTTTAAAACTGCAGGGAAATGCTCATTCTCCCAAATATCATCTTCCATTTTTTGAAGCCATTTTGGATTAATGAAAATTTCGTATTTTAACACGTAAATACTCCTAAACATACATTTTTTCTAGATAGTATGCAGCATCCGGGTTGATTGTGCAGTACAAACATCCACTTTTTTGATATAGGACAAATGTGGACCCTTAAATTTTTGTGAAATGAATTTTTAAAAAATATATGTTTGTCTATATCAAGTACCACATTAATTCCATAAATTAGAAGTGAAAATAATATTTTTATGGAAAGTGGTGGAATACCCAGTGATTAGGGACATGAATCAGATGCTGTCAAAAGCGAAGGAAAATGGAGTCGTTCTATTTCTAGATAACAATCCAGATGATAAGCAAGATAAAAAATGCTTCTGTGAGGGTTCAGATTCAAGTGGCAGCAAAGGGTCAGAAGGGAGCCGGGGTTCTAAAGGAAGTAAGGGCTCAAATGGCAGTCATGGGACCTGCGGCAGTCATGGCAGCAAGGGATCTAATGGAACTAGAGGGTCAAAGGGTTCTGGGGGAAGTAAAGGATCCAAAGGCTCTCGCGGTTCTGGTGGACCTCGACGGAAAAAAGGTCCTAAAGGCCGAAAAGGTCCTAAGGGTCCAAAAGGAAGAAAAGGCAAACACGATTCGAATGGAAGTAGAGGTTCAAAAGGATCACATGGTTCGGGTGGTAGTAAAGGATCTAATGGTTCTAAGGGTTCGGGAGGTAGTAAAGGGTCTACCGGCGGTTATGGATATGGTAAAAACTCTGGAGGCAGTAAAGGAAGCAAAGGGTCCAGTGGTTCCAAGGGTTCCGGTGGCTCAAGAGGATCTCGTGGCAGTAAAGGTCCTAAAGGACCAAAGGGACGAAAAGGACCTAAAGGCAGAAAAGGGCCTAAGGGCAGAAAAGGAAGACATAGTTCAGGTGGTAGCAAAGGATCTAAGGGATCTAAGGGATCTAACGGAAGCAAAGGGTCCAAAGGGTCTAAAGGCTCTGGTGGAAGCAAAGGGTCCAAGGGATCACATGGCTCTGGCGGAAGCAAAGGGTCCAAGGGATCACATGGTTCTGGCGGAAGTAAGGGTTCCAAAGGATCACATGGCTCTGGTGGAAGTAAGGGTTCCAAAGGTTCACATGGCTCTGGTGGAAGTAAAGGTTCCAAAGGTTCACATGGCTCTGGTGGAAGTAAGGGTTCCAAAGGTTCACATGGCTCTGGTGGAAGTAAAGGTTCCAAAGGTTCACATGGCTCTGGTGGAAGTAAGGGTTCTTATGGCGGTTATGGTTATGATGGTAAAAAGGAATCTAAGGGCAGTAAGGGCTCTAGCGGAAGTAAAGGATCTAAAGGCAGTAAGGGTTCTGGCGGGAGCAAGGGGTCCAAAGGCACCAAAGGACCCAAAGGCGGTAAAGGCCAACACGGCTCCAAAGGGTCAAAGGGTAGTAAGGGTTCTGGCGGAAGCAAAGGGTCCAAGGGCAGTAAGGGGTCTGGTGGAAGCAAAGGGTCCAAGGGCAGTAAGGGGTCTGGTGGAAGCAAAGGGTCCAAGGGCAGTAAGGGGTCTGGTGGAAGCAAAGGGTCCAAGGGCAGTAAGGGGTCTGGTGGAAGCAAGGGATCCAAAGGCAGTAAGGGTTCTGGCGGAAGCAAGGGATCCAAAGGCAGCAAAGGACCAAAAGGCGGGAAAGGCTCACACGGCTCCAAAGGCAGTAAGGGGTCTGGCGGGAGCAAGGGGTCCAAAGGCAGTAAAGGATCCAAAGGCGGGAAAGGCTCACACGGCTCCAAAGGGTCCAAGGGCAGTAAGGGGTCTGGCGGAAGCAAAGGATCTAAAGGCAGTAAAGGTTCACACGGAAGCAAGGGCTCAAAAGGAAAAGAATAATAAATCACAAACCGGTACTATCGGAGTATCGGTTTTTTGTGTTTGCCACAAAATTCGCAAGATAGTTGCCTATAAAGGTACCCTCTAGGCATTGGTTTATCTTCAAAAAAATAGGCGTTAATCCAACCATTATGTTGAAAAAATTTCTAGATACCTGCTGATTTACATAAATTCAAGATATTCGTTTAGTTCAAGCCCCTAAGGAGCTACGTATGATAAAGCAAAGGACAAGAGAAGACAGAAAAGGAGAATTCTTAGAACTAAATTTTAGATGGATGAAAGGAGAGAAATAAATTTTATGTATCATCCAACGACGGTGATCATAACCATATTTGCTTTTTTTCTAACTATGGTAATGATATTTATCCGTCCGAAAAATATGAATGAAGCAATCCCTGCAACGATTGGGGCAATCATCGTCATGCTAAGCGGAAGCGTTTCGCTAACTGACTTATTTGATATAAGCTCGAAAGTAACGGGAGCAGCAGTAACGATTATCGCAACCATCGTAATGGCAATCGTACTGGAAAGTTTCGGCTTCTTTAGATGGACGGCAGCACTTATGTTAAAAGTATCCAGAGGGTCCGGAATTCGTTTGTTTTGGTATACATTATTACTATGCTTTTTGATGACCATGTTTTTTAACAATGATGGCAGTATCCTCATTACCACACCCATACTCATCCTGATTTTTAAAAATATCGGGTTAAAGAACCGGGAAAAGATTCCCTATTTATTAAGCGGTGCCTTAATCGCTACCGCTTCTAGTGCTCCAATCGGGGTAAGTAATATCGTTAATTTAATTGCTCTAAAAATTATCGGAATGGATCTTTATCTACAAACAGCAATGATGTTTGTACCCGCAACAATAGGACTACTATTCTTGGCTTTGCTACTCCTCCTCGTTTTCAAGAAGGACATCCCTAAAGAAATCCGTCTCCATTCCTACACCTTGCCATTGTTAAATAACAACCGCTTTCATCCGCTCCAAAGAAAAAACGAGGATATGTTTGAAAAACAAAAGAAACTAATGATTCAAATGCTCATCTTTGTATTTATTGTTAGAATCAGCCTATTTGTAGCCTCATTTTTGGACATTTCTGTTTCATTGGTAGCTGTTCTAGGTTCAATCATTTTATTAATCTGGAGATGGATTCATTTAAAGAAAAATCCAAGAGACGTTTTAACCAAAATTCCATGGCATATCTTAATTTTCGCATTTAGCATGTATGTTCTAATATATGGATTACACAATATTGGATTAACCACCATGATGGTGGACCAGCTAAGTTCCATTGTGAATGGCAGTTTACTTCACGCCAGCGTAACCATGGGAATCATTACAGCCTTCTTATCCAATATTTTTAACAACCATCCTGCCTTAATGGTTTCGACAATGGCATTAACTGAAATGGGTTTAAAACCTATATTAACCCAGACAGTCTACTTGGCAAATATAATTGGAAGTGATATCGGTTCCTTAATCCTGCCTATTGGTACCCTGGCAACATTACTATGGATGGATATACTAAAGAAGAATAATATAAAAATAACATGGTTGGATTATATAAAAGTTACCATTATTGTCATTCCGCCAACATTAATCTTTACTCTACTAAGTTTATACCTATGGTTATTGCTCGTCTTTGTTTAATAATAGTGGAAAGGATTCACCAACAGGGGGGTCCTTATTTTTCTTGTAAAGATATGAAAAATGGTACTGTTGGGCTCTTATTTTTGTAAGGAAACTTTAAATACCTTTATGAAAATAGGATACACAATATAACCTATAAAGAATCCTAGTACATTTAAGAGGAGATCATCAATATCCAGACTGCCTCTTGCTGAAAGGTATTGAAGAAACTCTATCAAGGAGATGAAAAGAATAGGGATATAAAGAAATTGGTATATCGTACGTTCATTCATTTTAAGAAAAATTCCAAATGGAATAAACAAGGCTATATTGGCTGCCAAATTATAAAAAGAAATCAATCCGGTCACCTTTCCAGATAAGTAAAAGCTGATAGTGGAAAAGGGAACAAGGTTAATAGACTGATAACTTTGGTCACTAGGTCGAAAAAATAGCAAAATGAATAATGCAATTGTGTAAAGTAGTAGAAGCAAACGAACTTTTGAATAGGGTAGAGGTATGGTTTGTTTACGAATAAATAAGATTCCGAAGAATATGGCCAAAACTAAACAAAATAAAATAACACCTAGAACGACTGGGTGGAGATAGACTACTAATTGAATTAGGAAAGGAGACAGTATAACCGAAAGTGCGATAGCTACAATCAAGGATACTAGAAATGATATTTTCATTGATCTGACCTCATGAACGATTTCTTTCATTATATCACCTATACAATAGTTAAAGTAGTAATGCACCGCGTGCCCATTCGTTGGACATCTATCCCGCATACAGTAAAAGGAAAGATTTTCGCAAGGAGGATGAATCCATATGGTTACCCTTCCTATTAATAACACTGTTGAATCAGCCCTTTCCAGTCGAAAGGGCTTTTTGGTTATTCAAATAAATCAAATTTTCCAATAAAAAACTTGAACTATTATACTCTACCGTGAATATATTTAATTAAAGGTAAAAAAAGGTGGGTTGTTGATGAGTATCCTCGTTAATCATTTGTCAGAACCGCGCCGTAGAATCATTGGCCTAATAAAAAATAATGGATCATCGACGATTAGCGAGCTGGCTGGAAGCTTGGATATTAGTGGCGAGGCAGTACGTCAACACCTCGTACAACTAGAAAAAGAAGGGTGGGTTACTCGCTTCTCGGAGAATAACGGCGTTGGGCGTCCCTTATGGCAGTACCGCTTAACCACAGCAGGGGAACATTTATTCAAAAAAAATTATGATCAATTAACGATTGAGGTTTTCGATACATTAACACTTTTAGGAGAAGATGTACTTAAAAACTTGCTATGTGCGATGATTGAGGAAAGAATTCGACAGTGGGAACCAAAGTTAATTGGATTAAGTACCGTCGAACGTTTAGACGTTTTAAAGGACTTTTATAAGAAAGATGATTCGTTTATGGAAGTAGAAAATAAAGATTTTTCTTATTCCCTTATAGAGCGTAACTGTCCATTCCATAATGTTGCCATGAAGCGGCCAATACTTTGTAGTGTAAGCGTTTCTGTTTTAACTCATTTATTAGGTTGTTCTGTAAAGAGAGTGAAACGACTTCAAAATGGTGATGGATGTTGTGCTTTTCAGGTTTTATTGAATGATCCTATTACCGAAAACACATCACGTATCATCATTGAGGATGAGTAATCCTATCAATCAAAAAAGGATGATGTGGTCATGAAGAGTGAGCAGCTGCTTATTTTATGTGAAAAATTTCCACATTTATTTAATAAACAAGCAATTGAGGAAAATGGTAACTTAGCCAATGTTGCTACTTTCGCGGATGCAATTAAACAATTAATTACACTTTGCGGTGATGACCCAGAGCGTGATGGATTACAGGAAACGCCATATAGGGTGCTTAAAGCCTTCCTTGAGTACACGGAAGGATATCATGAGGACCCTAAACTTCATTTAGAAAAAACCTTTGATATTCACCATAAGGGACTTATTTTAATAAAAGATATTGAGTTTTATTCTTTATGTGAACATCATTTTTCTCCATTCTTTGGAGTTGCACATATTGGCTATATTCCAAAAGAGAAAATAACCGGTCTTTCCAAAATGGGTCGTTTGGTGGAAGGCTATGCGAAAAGATTCCAGGTCCAGGAGCGACTTACGACGCAGATAGCCCAAGCGATTGAAGCTGTATTAGAGCCAGAAGGAACAATCGTTGTAGTGGAAGCAAAGCATATGTGTATGTGCTCAAGAGGAATTAAGAAGGCGAATGCCGTGACGACAACATCAAGTCTTCTTGGCATCTATGAAAATCGACCAGATCTTCGGGCTGAGTTTTATTCACTGATAAAAAACGCAAGGGAGTAAGGAAATATGGAAAATAAAATAAAAATCTCTGATAATGGTCCATTGGAAGTAAGTGGTGATTTTCAGTTAGTTGATGCGGAAGGTAATGAATACACGAAAAAAGCAAAAGTTTATCTTTGCAGGTGCGGACTATCCAATAAGAAACCGTTTTGTGATGGGTCACATAAAAAAGGCGGATTTGAAAGCAGCCCAAGAGTTTAAGGATAATAATTATATAAGAAGCACCAAGGATGACATCATTGTGATGTCTTCTTTTTTTGTCGACAAATATTCATTTAGAGCCTTATTTTTTAAAAAAGTACTGAAGCAAGGGTTTGTCTTTAACCTTTATAAGCTTATTTAAAT
Source organism: Neobacillus niacini (assembly GCF_023715415.1). Taxonomy (GTDB): domain Bacteria; phylum Bacillota; class Bacilli; order Bacillales; family Cytobacillaceae; genus Neobacillus; species Neobacillus niacini_C. Next base: position 344,521 of record NZ_JAMBOB010000003.1, on the reverse strand, counting down.
ACTATAGTAATAAAAGGCAGGTGAGTAACATGTACTTGGTCGGCTTTTATTCGCCAAAGGCGAAATCAGGTGTTACGGAATTATCTTTATCTATTTATCATTGGCTTAAAATGAACACGGATTTATCAGCGGCATTTATTTCCTATGGGACTTTAGAAAAAGAAGGTCTATCTGACGAGGTAATTCATGATTTTTCTAAATTGTCACTAACCGAACAAAAACGTATTGTAAAAAAAATGAAGAAAGAGTTTGATATTATTATCTATGATGCCTCGAGTCAGCTTTCTGAAGGGGTATTAAAGCTCTTGCCTATTGTCGACAGATTATTTGTTATCGGTGAAGAGAATACAGATTTTGCTGTCAAACTCCATCAAATCATCCAATTTGACAAAATTTTTGATAAAAGTGTAAAGAATTTTATTCAACATTTAAAAGGCAATAAAACCTTTATTATCACTGAAAATAAGGAAGGTCGTGTTATTGGCTTTAATTACACGAAAAAAGAAACAAATGATATTGGGCAAATGGTATACAGAGATTATGTAACGCGCTATTTAGAAGAAAAATTTATTGAGAAAAATGAAAAAATCTATAGAAAGATTAAGCAAATTCCAAAAGAGACTTTGTTTCGAGGCTTATATGACCTTGGAATTGATTTTGAGAAAGCATTACTTTTTCAAGAATATGTTCTTTTACGTGAAGCATTAGGGCAAAATTATCATGAAGCTCTCGAAAATCTTTTTCCATTATTAATCCATTCAACTTTTGAAGAAATTCTAGAAAAATTTCAAAATGAAATCAAATTTATCGCAAAACTTAAATTATCCTAAAAAAGTCAGGAACTAAATTCCTGACTTTTTCTCATTTACATGGATAAAGTATGCTGAATACTACTTAACAAATTGTCCAATTCCTGTATAATATTATTTGCATTACCCTATCATTTAGAAAATGGTTGAAGATGCAATCTATTTCTATTACTATTCTTATGTAGAGTCAATATTGAAAGTGAGTGGACAGTATGGGCCGTAAATGGAACAATATTAAAGAAAAGAAAGCCTCAAAGGATGCAAATACAAGTCGTATTTATGCAAAATTTGGAGTTGAAATTTATGTAGCAGCGAGAAGTGGTGAACCGAATCCTGAATCTAATCAGGCTTTAAAATTTGTATTAGAACGTGCGAAAACGTACAATGTACCAAGACACATTATTGACCGTGCAATCGATAAAGCGAAAGGCGGTTCAGAAGAGAGCTACTCTGAGCTTCGTTACGAAGGTTTCGGTCCTAATGGTTCAATGGTTATCGTTGACGCTTTAACCAATAACGTGAACCGTACAGCATCTGATGTTCGTGCTGCATTTGGTAAAAATGGTGGGAACATGGGAGTAAGCGGATCTGTAGCTTATATGTTTGATGCCACAGCGGTTATTGGTCTTGAAGGAAAAACAGCTGATGAAGTCCTTGAAATTTTAATGGAAGCTGATGTTGACGTACGTGACATCTTAGAAGAAGATGAATCCGTTATCGTTTATGCTGAACCAGAACAGTTCCATGCCGTGCAAGAAGCATTTAAAAATGTGGGAATCACTGAATTCACGGTCGCAGAATTAACGATGCTGGCACAAAACGAAATAACTCTTCCTGAGGATGCACAAGCAAAATTCGAAAAGATGATCGATGTATTGGAAGATCTTGAGGATGTTCAACGAATTTACCATAATGTCGATTTAGGTGAATAGTACTTTATAAAGACCTTTGTTGAACAAAGGTCTTTTCTATTAGATTATTCATAAGGATGGTTTTAAAATGGCAGCAACTTTTAAAATTCAACAACCCAAAATTCCAGATGGTTTACCATCTACAAGTTTTCAACCAACGGAAGAACCTTATTATGAAATGAGTATCATAAGTGATTGTTCCATTATGAGTGAAGAAATACATAGAATACGGTTCGAACAAGTGATTTTTAAAAATGTCACTTTTACAGATGTTTCTTTTAATAGTATCGAATTAACTGATGTAATCTTTGATCATTGTGATTTATCCAATACAGATTTTAGAGATGGAAGTATTCATCGTGTTGAATTTAAAAATTCTAAAATCCTTGGGCTAAATCTTTCCGATGCTTCACTTGGAAATGTTTTGTTTCAAAATTGCAATGCAAATTTGATATCTTTTGGGTATTCCAAATTAAAGCAGGTACGTTTTGATTCTTGTTACCTTCGGAATGCTGACTATTATGAATCTAACTTTAATAAGGTAGCATTTAAAGAATGCGACTTAAATGAAGCTAATTTTGAACAAACTCCTTTAAAGGGAATTGATTTAAGTAACTGTACCTTTGACACAATAAATGTTTCAATAAAAGATCTTGCTGGCTGCGAAGTCAATGAACATCAAGCCTTAGGATTTGCACGATTATTAGGATTGGTAATAAAATAAGAGTTATTAGGGAGCTCTCGTAGATGGCTCCCTTTTAAGGGTTATGAAGAAATTAATCAAATCCCGCTCAAGGATTAGCATGAAATAAAATTGAATATGACAAACTAATAAAAAAAGGGGATATATAAATGAAACAAAGTCTGGATTCTAAGGTACTTACAGTATTAGAAGATAAAATCCAATTAATTAGAAGTGATAAAGGTGCCATTTATTTAGTCGGACCTATAAAGCTTCCTGTTAATTTATACGGAGAAACGGTGGAGTTTAAATGGTACTGCTGGTTAAATTGTGATGAGGTTACAGAGGACTTCGAAAGAATTATCGATAAATTATCCTCCTCCAACTTAGCAGAATTTCAGCAGTCAAGTGTCTTAGTTTATGGGGACTTTGAATATGGTGAGGACGCAATCATTCGTATGCATTCTATTTGTCATACAGGTGATATTTTTGGCAGCAAGCGTTGTGATTGCGGCTACCAGCTTAAACAATCTATGAAAATGATTCAGGAGCATGGAACAGGCGCATTGTTCTATTTAGCTAACCATGAGGGAAGAGGGATCGGCTTATTTAGTAAAGCGATGGCCTATGTACTTCAAGAAAACGGATATGACACTGTAGAAGCGAATGAAGGTCTTGGTTTTGTTGATGACTCAAGAAACTACAGTGACGCTATACAAGTTCTAAAGGCTATTCGTCAAAAACCAGTAACCTTAATGACAAACAATCCAAAAAAATTAAATGCATTAAAGGAAGCTGGTTTAGAGGTTTCTGGACGTCAGCCTTTATGGGGAGATATATCTGAATATAATGAGAAATATTTACAGACAAAAATTAATAAGTCAGGTCATTTAGAAGCAGATGAAAGGACTTTTTCAAATGACTAATCATGAATTTTATATGGATTTGGCCTTAAAAAATGCACAGGCGATGAAGGGCCAAACGGACCCGAATCCATTGGTCGGTTCAGTTATTGTCAATGATAACCGAGTAGTAGGAATAGGTGCACACTTGAAGGCAGGGGAGCACCATGCTGAAATCCACGCGATTCGGATGGCAGGTGATAAAGCAAGGGGCGGTACCATTTATGTGACACTCGAACCTTGTTCCCACCACGGAAGAACAGGTCCTTGTGCTGTAGCGATAGTTGAAGCAGGGATTAAAAAGGTTGTGATTGCAACCCTTGATCCAAATCCTGTAGTATCAGGGAATGGTGTGAAAATTCTAGAAGATGCCGGAATCGAAGTGATTGTTGGTGTCCGTCAAGAAGAGTCTCGAATGATGAATGAAGTTTTTAATAAGTTTATTGTCGAGAAAACACCATTTGTTACATTGAAGGCAGGAATCACCCTAGATGGGAAAATTGCCACACATTCCTTTGATAGTAAATGGATTACTTCTGAAGAAGCACGTAGAGATGTCCATCATCTTAGAAATGAAAACATGGGGATCCTTGTTGGGGTTAACACGGTCATAAAAGATGACCCTGAGCTAACCACCCGGATAACGAATGGCCGTAATCCGATTCGTATTGTTTTGGATTCAACTTTAAGAATCCCATTGGATTCGAAGGTGATTACAGATAACCTGGCCGAAACTTGGATATTTACAAGCGAGAATTTTGACCAAGAAAAGCGTAAAATCCTCGAGGACTCTGGGGTCACGGTTTTTCAAACTACAGGTTCAAAATATGTTAATCCAGGAGAAGTTCTGAAAGTTTTAGGTGAAAAATTAGTCTCTTCTGTTTTGATTGAAGGTGGAGGAACAATCAATTGGTCCTTCTTAGAAAAAAAATTAATTGATAAAGTAGTTTTATATGTTGCTCCAAAAATTATTGGCGGTCACAATGCTCCTTCATTCCTTGCTGGGGCAGGTTTTGATAAAGTGAAAGACGCAGTGCAACTATCAAATCTATCCTTACAGCAAGTTGGCAGCGATTATAAATTTACTGGTTATCCGATATACTCTCACGAGGGGCTTTGATATGAAATTTGGTTTTGATATAGATGATACATTAATCAACCTGAGAGAACATGCATTTACCATCTACAATAAAAAATTAAACAAAAACGTACCTTCCGAAGTATTCCATGAGTTAAAAAGGGTTGAAATCCACGAACCCTTTGGCTTAAGTGATGCAGAAGGAAGTGAGATGTGGAAATCTTCATTAGAGGAGATTTATTATACCGACTGCCCGCCATTCCCAAATGCGGTGGAAACCTTACAAGAACTAGAGGAAAAAGGGCATGAAATTTATTACATAACCGCACGGCCGAAAGATCATGGTGAGCGGACGAAAAAATGGATGATCGAACAGGGTTTCCCTGTTCGTGATGACCGTTTTTTCTATGGAATGCAAGATCATGAGAAGGTTGAAATTATCAAAGAATTAAAGCTTGATTATTACTTTGATGATAAAGCAGAGGTACTCGATACACTTTCACATGATTCCTTAAAAGTGTTTGTCAGGGACCAGTCCTATAACCGACATTTAAACTATTCCCGAATACTTGATTGGACGGAATTAAATGAAGTATTAAAAAATGAGCTTTAAATAGAAAAAACAGAAGGGCATCTAAACCCTTCTGTTTTTTCATTTTTCACTGAACCATATAGAAAACTAGAGAAATCACAAGTAAAACAGAAGAAAAGATTAATGTGTGCGTTTACATTCAATTTCACAAATTTGTCACAATCATTTATACTGTGATTTGTTCACAGCGGCCCTGACTTTCATGAGAGTTGAAAGTCAAAGAAAATAGAAGAATTGAAATGAGGTGCTTCATGAAAAATTACACACTTAAAGATCAATGGTTCGGTAACATCAAAGGGGATGTATTATCTGGAATCGTGGTCGCTATGGCATTAATTCCAGAAGCCATAGCCTTCTCACTTATTGCAGGCGTCGACCCGATGATTGGTTTATATGCATCTTTTTGTATTGCTGTTGTCATCGCCTTTGTAGGGGGAAGACCGGGGATGATTTCCGCTGCAACGGGTGCGACTGCTTTGGTCATGGTGACGTTAGTTGCAGATCACGGGTTGCAATACCTGCTTGCTGCAACCATCCTTACTGGTGTAATCCAGATTGTAATGGGTGTTCTTAAGTTAGGACGGCTAATGAAATTTGTACCGCGGTCCGTCATGATTGGATTCGTTAACGCACTCGCAATCTTAATTTTCTCTGCGCAATTAACACATTTTGTTGGAGAATCTTGGGCCATGTATGCGATGGTAGCCGGAGCCTTAGCCATCATTTATATCTTTCCGCGCTTTACCAAGGTGGTGCCATCTCCATTAGTGGCGATTATCACCATTACCGTAATTGCAGTAATGACTGGCAGTGGAGTACGGACGATTGGTGATATGGGTGAATTAACGCAGACTCTGCCATTTTTCTTAATACCTGATATTCCGTTTACTTTCGAAACATTACAAATTATTTTTCCCTATTCACTATCGATTGCGATTGTTGGGTTGGTGGAATCTTTATTAACAGCTAGCATTGTGGACGATATGACAGATACCACTAGTGACAAGAATAAAGAAGCTAGAGGTCAGGGAATTGCGAATATTGTTTCAGGATTTTTCGGCGGTATGGCTGGCTGTGCCATGATTGGACAATCTGTTATAAACGTCAAATCCGGAGGAAGAGGCAGGTTATCTGCGTTAGTAGCTGGTGTCTTCTTAATGGTCTTAATCATATTATTAAATGATTTCTTAGTACAAATTCCAATGGCAGCATTAGTTGGAGTTATGTTCATGGTTTCCATCGGCACATTTGATTGGTCATCGATTAAAAACATTCATAAGACCCCAATTTCTGATACGATAGTAATGATCGTGACCGTGGGGACGGTTCTTGTGACACATGATTTATCAAAAGGTGTTCTGGTAGGCATTTTATTAAGTGCCATTTTCTTCGCTTCAAAGATTTCAAAAGTAAATGTAACCACAATAGCTTCAAAAGATTCACACAAAAAAATCTACACTGTATCAGGTCAATTATTCTTTGCATCTGTAACAGAATTTGTCGAGAGCTTTAACTACAGTGAGGATGTAAAAGATGTCACGATCGATTTAACACAAGCACATTTATGGGATGATTCGGCTGTAGGGGCCATTGATAAAGTTATCTTAAAATATCATCAGAATGGCATTAAAGTTCAGTTAATAGGTCTAAATAAAGAGAGTAATAAATTGATAGAAAAGTTAGCACTTCATAATAAGCCTGGTAATCTTGACAAGGCAGTCGGACATTAATAATAAACACGCTGATTGATAATAAAAAATCAGCGTGTTTTTTTTTGAAAAAATTATTCACATATTTTTCATATTTTTCAATTATTACATCGTACATATTCGACAGAAACAGTTTGTATTTGTAGCTTGTTCATTACTAATTTTTGTTTATTTTTGAAAGTTAAATGGAATTAAGTCGAATAAATGATTAACCGGTCGCAATTTATAGATATTTTCCTTGAAACACAGGTGCTACAATGAGGGCAAATAAGGATTACATAATCGATATAGTTTCTGAAAAAGGAGGTATTCTCGTGACAAAAAAACAATGTGTTGCCATGTTGTTAGCAGGAGGGAAAGGAACCCGGCTAAAGGAATTAACAAAAAACTTAGCAAAGCCTGCTGTTCCCTTTGGAGGTAAATACCGAATTATTGATTTTGCTTTAAGTAATTGTAAAAACTCTAGCATTGATACAGTTGGAATCCTTACACAATACAAACAAGAAACACTCAAGAAATATATTGCAGATGGGGAAAAATGGGGTCTTAATCGGAAAATTGGCGGTGTTGCCATACTGCAGCCTAATCAATATGATAAAGAAGATTGCGGCTATGAAGGTACTGCACATGCTGTTTTCGAGAATCTTCGCTATATTGAAAATCAAAACCCCGAATATGTACTCATACTCTCTGGTGATCACATCTATAAAATGGATTACAGTCATATGGTAGAAGAGCATAAGCAATCTGGAGCGGATGCTACTATTTCAGTCATTAAAGTCCCATGGAGTGAAGCCCCTAGATTCGGAATTATGAATATTGATTCTGAGTTAAATCGTGTTATTGAGTTTGAGGAAAAGCCCATTTACCCAAAGTCAAATTTAGCCTCAATGGGGATATATTTATTTAATTGGTCTATTTTAAAGAAATTTTTAGAAAAAGAAGAAAACAATCCATACTCTTCAAAAGATTTCGGCAAGGATGTTATACCATCTATGCTTCAGGATAACTGCCACTTACATGCCTATCAATTCGATGGTTATTGGAAGGATGTTGGCACTGTCCAAAGCTTTTGGGAAGCTCATATGGATCTTTTATCGGTAAACACAAACCCGATACTTAAAAATGAAGAATGGATTATTTATACGAATGGAATGTGCCATCCACCTATGTATTTGGATGAAAATGCCACATTACATCAATCCATCATAAGTGAAGGCTGCAAGGTTTATGGAAAAGTAGAAAATTCTGTGCTGTTTTATGGTGTGACAGTTGGCCACGGGGCAATCATCAAGGATTCCGTTATATTACCTAACACGATTATTGGTGAAAATGCTGAAATCTATCGCTCAGTTGTTGGAAGCGGAAGCGAAATATCGGCAAATGTAAAAGTAGGATTTTCAACACCATTTAGTGAAATCACCCTAATAGGAGATAACGAAACGATTAAGCCACTCGTTTACAAGTAATGTTAATGCGGAATCTAAAGGGATTTCGCATTTTTTATTGCCTTTATTGAAGGATTTTCTTAGTTATTTACAAATTACATTTGAAAAGGAATTTGACTAGTATGGAAATTTGTTTTATTATTATCTCATATTCAAGATATTTGAACTAAAAATAATTTTGGAGGTGATTAAATGGAGAACAAATGCACCAACCAGCCATTTTTGCTATTAATGCAAACATCTAAATCTATTCAGGAAATAATAAGAGAAGAAATGACGAAAAACAAATTGAGTCTTACGGAATTTGCCGTTTTAGAGGTTCTTTTCCAACAAGGAAAACAAAACATTCAGCAGATTGGAAACAAAATCTTAATTTCCAGTGGTTCGATGACCTATGTAATCGATAAATTAGAAAAAAGAGGCTTGTTAAGTAGAAATGACTGTCCAGAGGATCGCCGAATTATTCATGTAACCTTGACTAAAGATGGAATTCAATTGATGAATGAAATCATGCCCAAACATCAGGAATTGGTTGATGATATTTTTAGTTCTTTACGTGGAGATGAAGTCGAAACAATCATAACACTTCTAAAAAAAGTAAAAAGTAAAATCGATGCTTAATTAGTTTTTGAACGTACGTTAAGCAGATATATTCTGGAGGTAGATAGAAATGAAACATATATTTAATAAGGGAATAGATTTAACAAAGCCAACTTTTTTAATGCTACATGGAACGGGCGGCAATGAATTAGACTTGCTTCCTCTAGCTGGAATGATTGATGACGAAGCGTCTGTATTAAGTGTTCGTGGGAATGTATTAGAAAATGGAATGCCACGTTTCTTTCGAAGATTAGCAGAAGGCGTGTTTGATGAAGAAGACCTGATTTTCCGAACAAAGGAATTAAATGAATTTCTTGATGAAGCAGCGGTGAAATATGAGTTCGACCGAGATAATATCATCGCAATCGGGTACTCAAATGGTGCGAACATTGCGGCAAGTTTACTATTTCACTACGAAAATGCATTAAAGGGTGCCATCCTTCATCATCCAATGGTACCTAGAAGGGGCATGGCTCTCCCTAATTTAGCTGGAAAGCATGTATTTATCGCAGCTGGAACCAATGACCCGATTTGTCCACCAACGGAATCAGAAGAACTACAATCTTTATTGGAAAAAGCAAATGCAAAGGTTGACCTTCACTGGGAGCATCGTGGACATCAATTGACCAGAGAAGAAGTTGAGGCTGCCTCACAATGGTATCGAAGTTTATAAAATAGATCTTATTCTTAAACAAATAATAGGCGGCTACAATCTAGTTAATTGTGGCCGCCTATTGTTTATTTTAGTTTATTATATTCATTTTTTATTTCTTCAACGGTTTTATCAATTTGTTCTCCCCAGTGATCATTTACACTTTTAAAAACAACTTTTCCATCCTGATCCAACATTGCGTAACCTCTATACGCAACATCACCATTTTTCATATCCATGAAATCAATTAATTTCAAATCTGGATCAGAAACAAAGGGAAGGCTTTTACCATAAATACTTTCTAATTCTTTATATAATTGAAGTTGTTCCTCGGGTAAATCTTTACTAAGTATGTACATTTCTATATCCATGCCCTCTAATTTACCAATATTTTCATGCAACTGAACTAGTTGCTGGTGGCAAAGTCCTCAGGTGTAGGAAGTGATAAAAAAGAATAGTGTTGGTTTTTCTAAAGGAAACGTTACTTTCTGCTGATCCTGGTTATGTAATGTGATAGGCTCGTTTAGTGTCTTTTGTCCACATGCTGTTATAAGTAGAATAGAAATAAGGACTAAGACCATTAATTTAAACTTCATATTTTTCTCCTTACCAATTTGTTTTGTTGATTAACTTCTTAATTGTAGTGTAAACTACTTTATCAATCAAATAATTGCTCTTATCGTTATTCTCACAAAAAAACCAGATTGGAATATCCATTCTGGTTTTTTCCCTGCTATTTTTTCTCTGAGAGCCATGAAGCAACAGCAGCTGCGTCTTCGCCCTTAAGGAGTCCTGCAGGCATACCGCCTTTACCATTTTCAATAATACCTAGTATTTCATCCTTGGAGTATTTTGAGCCGATTTTATCTAAATCAGGGGCTCCTCCACTCTTTAAATCTCCACCATGACAAGAAGAACAGCTTTGCTGAAATAGAGCCTCTCCATTACCTGCATCCGCTGTTTGTTCTTGTTCATCGCCTGCTTGTTCCTCTGTAGTTGTGTTATCTTGTTCTGTTTCGTCATCACCGCCTCCACAAGCTGTAAGAAAGCCTATAAAAGCAACACAAATTAAACTATAGAGCCATTTTTTCATCTTATTCACCTCCATATACATATAGGTTTTCTAAAATTGCCTATGAATATTCTACAAAGTCTCGTAGAAGAGCGTCATTTTGTTTATATTAACCACAAGAACTTGAATATTGTGTTATTTTATAACACATTCAAACAATTGTTTGACCATTTTCATCCATATTGTATATACTAATAATCAAACGAACGTTTGAATGAGGGGGAAAATCATGAGTAATGCGCAAGAAAAAGAAATTGAAAAAACGGTCTATCGAGTTCAAGGATTCACCTGAGCAGGCTGTGCCACTAAGTTCGAAAAGAACGTAAAACACCTGGATGGTGTTTTTGATGCCAATGTAAACTTCGGTGCTGCCAAACTTACTGTTTATGGTCTAACCACCATAGAGGAAATTGAAAAAGCAGGGGCCTTTGAAAATATTAAAGTGGTTCCTGAAAAACAAAAAGTAGATGAGAAGAAAGTACCTTTTGTCCAAAAACATTCAACTGTCATCGTTTCTTTCGTTTTCTTACTGATTGGCTGGTTTTCAGGACAAATGAATGGGGAAGAAAGTATATCTTCGATTTTAGCCTATGGTGCTTCTATCCTAATTGGCGGTTATCGGTTATTTAAAACAGGAATTAAGAACTTAATCCAATTGGAATTTGATATGAAAACCTTGATGACCATCGCTGTCATTGGTGCTGCATTTATTGGGGAATGGGGTGAAGGGGCTACCGTTGTTATCCTATTTGCGATAAGTGAAGCGCTTGAATCCTATTCAATGGATAAGGCACGGCAATCGATTCGATCATTAATGGACATTGCTCCAAAGGAAGCGCTAATCCGGAGAGGTAATAAGGAGCACACAGTTGAAGTGGAAGATATTCAAATTGGTGATACGCTCATTGTAAAACCAGGACAAAAAATTGCCATGGACGGGATTGTGGTTAAGGGATTATCTGCAGTAAATCAAGCCGCCATCACCGGTGAATCTGTCCCAGTTGCAAAATCCGTAAATGATGAAGTCTTTGCTGGAACGCTTAATGAAGAAGGGTTACTTGAGGTCAGCGTTACCAAGCACGTTGACGACACCACGATTGCCAAAATTATTCATCTTGTTGAGGAAGCACAAGCGGAAAGAGCACCATCTCAGGCATTTGTAGATCGCTTTGCTAAATATTACACGCCTATTATCATGCTAGTCGCATTAGGTGTCGCTGTCGTTCCACCGTTATTTTTTGGTGGTGAATGGGATAAGTGGATTTATCAAGGTTTAGCTGCGCTAGTGGTTGGTTGTCCTTGTGCGTTAATTATTTCCACTCCCGTTGCGATTGTAACAGCAATTGGGAATGCTGCTCGAAATGGTGTCCTAATCAAAGGCGGGATTCATCTAGAAGAAATGGGAGCTATTAAAGCAGTAGCATTTGATAAAACTGGCACGCTTACGGAAGGTTTTCCAGTTGTCACTGATTATCTGCCACAGCAGAATACTGACGCTAATGAAGTATTAGCCATAACTGCAGCTTTAGAAAAAAGTTCTCAACATCCATTGGCTTCAGCCATTATCAAAAAAGCAGAACAGGAAAAGCTGCCTTACCAGAAACTTGCTATCGAAGACTTCACTTCTCTAACTGGTAAAGGCATTAAAGGGAAGGTCAACGGAATAATGTATTACGTGGGTAGTCCTAATCTATTTGATGATATCTTACCAAATGGGATTCCATTGAATAGTAAAACTACTATCTCAGACCTTCAAAATAATGGGAAAAGTGTAATGGTTGTTGGGACCGATACAGATATTGCAGCACTTTTAGCAGTTGCGGATGAAGTCAGAGGGAATAGTAAATCAGTCATTCAGAAACTTCATTCCTTAGGGATTCAAGAAACCATTATGCTGACAGGGGATAATAAAGGAACTGCAAAGGCAATTGGAAATGAAGTAGGCGTTTCAAACATTAAAGCTGAATTGCTGCCGCAAGACAAATTAGCCTATATTAAAGAATTAAGAAGCAAATATGAGCGTGTGGCGATGGTCGGAGACGGAGTCAATGACGCACCTGCACTGGCTGCTTCCACTGTTGGGATAGCGATGGGCGGGGCAGGGACGGATACGGCACTTGAAACGGCCGATATTGCATTAATGGCCGATGACTTAAGTAAGCTTCCATTTACGTTAAAACTAAGCCGAAAAGCCTTGAATATCATTAAGCAAAACATTACATTCTCTTTAGGGATTAAACTGGTTGCATTGCTATTAGTCATACCGGGCTGGCTTACACTCTGGATTGCTATATTTGCAGATATGGGCGCAACACTGATTGTCACATTAAATGGTTTAAGACTTTTAAGGGTAAAAGACAAATAGAACAAGTCTCCTCACACAAAATGAACATTCGTTCCCATTTTTACAAAAATAAAAAGCTGTTGATGATATATCGACAGCTTTTTAAGGATTAATTTTCAGAACCCTCATCCCAATATCGGACACTTTCTGTTTTTGAAGTAGGATCTCTTTTAACTACATTTCCTTCTTCATCGTAATAAACTTCGTATTCTTGGTAGATTTCCACGTAATACCCGTCCATTTGTTTAACACTATCAAGCCTATTTTCCAATACAGGTACATCCGTTGACGGTTCTACGTCGACAGGCTGTGCCACAGCTGGTTCACTGGTGGAATAGGAATAGCCACTATGAATAAATGAGTACGGCGAATCAAGATAGGCTACAAGAGCAACAAGAATACATAGGAAGAAAAACGTCGTGAAATGAGAGAGTGTTTTCATTCATCTCAACTCCTTTATACATGTACATCCTCGTAACCTATCTTATGCATGTCCTAATGACATATGCTAGTTTGTTTTCAAGACTAAAGCTTTTGAACGATAAAATTGATAAAGCACTAAGGCCATAACCGAAATAATTGCACCAGATATATAAGGTAAGCCGATTGATAGTGAGAATAACCAACCACCGAGGGGAGGCCCAACAATTCTGCCTAATGAATCAAAAGAGGAAAGCAGTCCAGTTGCGCTCCCATGACCAGAATCTGTTGTTTTCGTTAACAAAGATGAGACACTTGGACGAATAACACCATTTCCGATCCCAAAGATGGATAAAAATATTGCAGCAGTTGTAAAACTGTCTACTAGGAGGATTAAAGCAAAACCAACCGCCGAGACAATAATTCCACCTTGAATAACTTTACCTTCACCATATTTCTTTGTTAATCTGCCGACCAGACCACCTTGAACCATCGCACCAGCAAATCCCATAATCATGAAGATATAGCCTAGCTGGATTGCACCTAATCCTGCTTTTTTCGCAGCAAAATAAGCAAATGTTGCTTCTAAGCCAGAAAGAGAGAGAGAGATTAACAGTTGTAATAAAAATAAAACGGAGGCAGGACCAGTAAATGCTTTCCATCGTGATTGAGTTTTGCTTTGATTCATCTCTGCACTATTTTTTGGTAAGGATTCTTTTAGTAAATAGAATATAATGACTAAGGTTATTAAAGAAGATGCCCCAGCTAAATAAAAAGGCGTACTCATGCTAGATTTTGAAAATATTCCACCAATGCCAGGGCCAAATACAAAACCAAGGCCAACAGCTGCCCCAATAATGCCCATTCCTTTCCCACGATTTTCAGGAGTCGTAATATCAGCAACATAGGCCATTGCAGTTGGCATATTTGCAGAAGATAACATTCCGCCAATGATGCGTGCTGCAAATAACATCCAAAGCTCCGTCGCAATCGCCTGCATAAAGAAAGATAATGATAATCCTGCAATCCCAATCATCATGATTGGCTTTCGTCCGATTCGGTCGGATAATTTACCCCAAAATGGCGCAAAAATGAGCTGCATGAGTGAATAAACAGCCATTAATAATCCTAGTTGTGTAGGAGACGCACCCATCTCTTCTGCATAAAAAGGAAGAACAGGGATGATGATTCCAAATCCAATCATCACTAAAAACATGACTAAAAATAAAATAGGTAAAGCTCTTTTTGTTTCCAAATACTCCAACTCCTATATGATCTGACACTTCAAATCCATATGTATACTATTGATTAAATTTTTGGTGCTATGCTTAGGATAATAGAAAACATGAATCCAATACAAGTATTTCAATTTTTTATTTCATTTAATTTTGCAGAACAGCCATTAAGAATCCATTAAACACATTATCTTTCAGGTAGCATCTAGCTAGCAATTACTAGCAGATAGTTAGCAGGAGAAAACACAAAAAAATAGCACAAGCCTAAAAGGACTTGTGCTTTATTTAACAGCTTTTCGAGTTGTTTCCGATGCAAAATCCGCAATTATGACGAGAATCATATAACAAAGTAACAATAAGGTAATTTGAGTATAATCAAAATAACTCATGGCAAGTTTAAACTCCATTCCCAGACCTCCAGCGCCTACAAATCCAACGACAATGGTCGTTCTCATAATTACTTCCCATCGATAGAGAATATAGGTGAGAAATCTAGGCAGTACTATCGGAAGAATTCCATAAAATAAGATTTCTATTTTTGAAGCTCCAGCGGTTGCTAGGTTTCGGATAGGTCTTGGATCCATATCTTCGACAACCTCTGCCCAGAGTTTACCGAGAATTCCAAAGTTGTGAAGTGCGAGGGCTAAGGCTCCTGGTAAGATACCAGGTTTAAATATGAAAATAATCATCATTGCCCAAACTAATTCTGGAACAGATCTTGAAAAGATATAAAATAGGCGAATTACACCGTAAAGAATTCTGTTATACCAATTTTTTTGCAACGTGAGACTTCCATTTGCTATGTTTCTAGCCGCTGGAATAACGGTAATGAAAGCGACAATCGTTGCAAATCCGATAGCCATGACACTCATTTCTAGAGTCTCCATGGTCAGCTTCAACGCTAATGCCCAGCTTTCTCCATTAAGGAATGCTGGGTTTTCTTGATTAATTCCTAGAAGTCCACCGAAAAACTTACTAGCATATTCAAGGTTTTTCTCTGATAATAATTCTCCTAGATTAGCTTTTTCACTCAATGTGATATAAAACCAGGAAGCGGCAATTAAGAGAAGTGCAAAGAGGACAGAGAGCCACCCTGAATTCATTCCTTTCCTACGTTTATGCTCTGTTAATCCTTTTCGAACGAAATTACTCCAACCATCAACAAAAATCACGAGGGCGATTAGGAAAAAGATAAATGTCCAAACGGAATCATACTTCAAATCTGCAAGTGCTAATTGGATTTGAAAGCCTAGTCCACCTAGACCAACAAAGCTCATAATTGCTGAGGAACGAATGGCGCACTCAAAGCGGTACATTGTATAACTAATAAAATCGGACCAAATCAATGGAAGATACCCATAGATAAGTGTTTGCAGGCGCGAGGAGCCTGCAGATTTTAATGCAAGTATAGGCTGCCCTGGAACATCATTTAACATATCTGCAAAAATCCGTCCTAAAATCCCACCATAAGGAATCGCAAGTGCCAGGATAGCGGCATAGGGGGATAATCCAACTGCTGCCACAAAAAGCCATGCCCAAATTAATTCATGAATCGAACGAGTAAAGCCTAAAATACCTCGAAAGAACACTTTAGAGATAATACGCGAAAATTTGCTGGAAGTTAGTGTTCCAGAGGCTAAAACACCAACAATAAACGCATAAACAATCGCTAGCGACATCCCAGCAACTGCATACGCTAGTGTAATCCAAGCCGATTCCAATCCAACTAATAAAAGTTCAGAATCTAAGTTTGGCTGGATTAACCCTTCAAATATTTGCAGCATCGTAGGAATCCCGCCAGCATGGTAAAGCTCTGAATTCCATTGAATAGAGGTAAGGCTCCAAACGAAAACCGCAATCAAGAGTATAGTAAGAATGAATCTTTTATGCAAACCAAGGGAAGGGATTAGCTTATTCATCTGAACCCTGCTCCTTTAGTTGATATAATTCATTTAATATTTCATGTGTTACATCTTCTGTCGGTAAATCAAAAAACAGTTTACCATTTTTGAGAGCAATGATTCTCGTAAAGTATCTCTTGGCGTATTCTACTGAATGGAGACTGGCAAGTAATGTTTGATTTTTCTCAATAACGATTGCTGTCAGCATGCTCAGCACATCATCTGCCCTTGCAGGATCGAGAGAGGCTACGGGTTCATCTGCAAGAATGATTTCTGGGTTTTGTACCATTAATCTTGCCATTGCGACACGCTGTTGTTCACCGCCTGAAAGAGTAGCTGTTATTTCGTAAGGTTTATTCTCTAAACCGACTCTTTCAAGTGCTGTTAAAGCTGTTTCTTTATCTTGAGGGACGAGAAGAGAAAATAACGATTTGAAAAGACTCCACTCTGATAATTTACCAGCCAGGACATTATGAATAACAGCAAGAGGACCAATTAGATCGAACTGCTGTCGAATGACACCTATTTTCCTCGCAAACCGTTTACCCCGTTTGTATTCCTTGAGCGGTTTACTGTCAATAAGGAGATCACCGTCCTCAAGAGATACAAGACCGGCAATCGAATTCAATAAGGTCGTTTTTCCGGCTCCGCTTGGTCCAATTATGGCCACCAATTCACCTTGTGAAATAGAAAAAGAAAGGGAAGATAAGGCTATCTTCCGCTCAAAATGTTTTGATATATTTTTTGCTTCAATCATCGTTTTGGATGACATGTAACAACACCTACTACTTAATAATCTCTAATTCTTTTGCAACCTTTTCAATCTTTTCATAGTTCTCATTTTTTGTTTCAATAAACTTGTCTGTTTGGAATAAATCAGCAATTTCGGTCGTGTCGCCAGGCATAGAAAGTAATGATTCTTTAACTTTTTGCTTTGCATCACTACCAAACACTTCTTCCACATTGCTATTGATTGTCCAGTTATAGTCATAATAATCAGGAGTAGTATAGAATACTTTTACTTTATTCGTATCTACTTTGCCTTCTTTAACTGCTGCTTCCCAAACGGAGATGTTCAATGCACCAGCTTGGAAGGAACCTGATTCGATTAACTTGTACGTTGTATCATGAGAGCCAGAGAAATTAGGCTTTCCATTAAAGTCAGTATTTGCATCAATGCCTTCTTCAGATAAGAAAAAACGGGGCATTAAATGTCCTGATGTAGAGCTTTCACTGCCAAATGTGAAGGATTTACCTTTTAAATCTGCTAATGTTTGTATACCTGAGCCTTCTTGGGTAATGAATACGGATTTGAACTCAGCGTCACGTGGTCGTTGAACAATTGATTCTGCATCAGGTACAAGGTTTCTTGCCTGCACGCTTGTTAAACCGCCAAACCATGCTAAATGTATTTCACCACGTTGGAAACCTGTAACGAGTGCTGCGTAATCAACAGATGGTACGAATTCTACTTTCATACCTGTTTCTTCGCTTAACTGCTTTGCAACAGCTTCCATTCCTGTTTGAAGGAAGGCTGCATTTTGATCGGGAATCGCACCAATTCTAAATACTTCCTCTGTTTTAGTTTCTTTATTTCCTTCTTTTTCTTCAGTTGCTTTATCTTCAGTTTGACCACATGCTGCCATTGAAAGAACAAGCATAAATAAAATAATACCAGATAACCATTTCTTCATAAAACTATCCACCTCAACTATTTCGTCGTTTTATCACTGTAAGTATGTCCTTGCCTACTTGATTATAAAGAATTGATTCATGCTATTAAATTCATTTTATCTATTATCCAAATAGAAATTAATCTATATTATCAATAGGTAAACAATAGGATAATAGTGTTAAAACCTTAAAAATAAAGAAATCTCCCACATCAACTACGGGAGATGGGAATGTTTTATGCGTTTATCATTTGTGACTATTCTTCGACATTCCAAACTTTTGAATAGAAAAAGAGTATAAGTAAAGGGGAATCTAAAAATCAAATTGGGAGATACAGGTATTTGAGGTGTATTAATAGAATAAAAAGGGATATACAAATAAATGAGGTGAGTTTATGAAAATAATAGGTGTTGGCGGTGTATTTTGGAGAACAAAGAATATCAAAGAATTAAAGAAGTGGTACACTGAAGTATTAGGAATTTCGATGGATAACGAATGGAATGGTACCATGATTCAACCTGATACAGGAAGTAAAACAATCTTTTCATTTTTTAACGAGGATAGTGATTATTTTCCAGCAGAACAACCTGTTATGTTAAATTTTCAAATTGAAAATATGGAGCAATGTTTAGTACACCTAGAAAAACTAGGCATTCCCTTACTGAAGGAAACAGAAAAGAGTGAGTTTGGGACCTTTACATGGATTGCTGATCCAGATGGCAGATGGATTGAGCTTTGGGAAAAATAAGTTCAAAAAGAATGAGCAGCATTTATGCTCATTCTTTTCAATTTTTGGAGGACAATGAATCACGATCAACTGCTTGGGGCGGTTTCTCCATCCAGCCTTCATCAATAAATATTTTGGCACCGTCTTGTACATAAAGCCCTATATCCATAAAAAATTTAGCGTACATGGCACCCAAATCATGTCTTCCATTTAGTGATGCTGCATTGGCATAAGATCTGATTTTCATGCTAAACATATCAATTTTATGAAACAACATGAGTTTATCTGAAAAGGGAGCAAATGTAGAATTTTCAACCAGGTCATCCATTAATGGATGTGCAGGTAAATCTTCTTTGTGTAAATGCTGCCTGCATGCTTCAAGATGCTTCATGGTTATCTCTTTTCCACGATGCATAAAGTCTCTAACTTTTTCAGTTTTTGCTACCTGCCCAAAGCCAATTAATAATGCTTTGCTCGTTGCATTATTTTCAATATTATCGAATAAATGGGCAATTTCTAACCCATGTAAGGGGCGAACATGACCTAAAAACCCATTAAAATAACTTTCTTTCTGTACAAAATCCACCCTTTCAGGAATGGGTATAACTGGTGGTTTAGTTAAAACCCCTTTATCCTTTAACGCTTTATTTAGTGTAAGCAACAACTCTGTTGTCAAAACATTACATTTTACAATAAACTCACTGACATCATTTCTTATCATTAAGGGAATAGCGGTAGAGTATAGGCTGAGCCCCGCTTTCGCAGCATATTTTAAGTAATGAAGATAAAATTCATCCGCAAATAATCTTGGTGCGCCTAGGTTTACATCTTCTTCTGTAAAGCCATATGGTATAGGGAAATGATCATGATTAAAAATCACTTTTATGTCTGTTATTAATCCTTCTCCGATATGTAAAGCATGTTGGACAATTTCTTTAATTTCCCTGTCCTTAACATGCTGGAGGAAATAACTAAGAACACATTTGGACATCGTATTTCCCATATAAATAGCCCAAAGTTTACCCATTTCAGCTGAGGTTAATTTTTCCTCTGGTACTTCATTAACCCTTGAGGTAATCTTTATTGGCTTTATCGTTTTCATATGATAAATTCTCCTTACCGTCGTTTCTCCTAGTTTTTTCATCCAATGTAAATCTATTCGTTTCAGTAAAGAAATCTCCATAAATAAAAGGTTGCGTACGATTCCCAATTTGTCCAATTTGTTGCTAATTTCATAATTTCATCTTTGGTGGGTTTTATTTCTTTACCCAGCCGATGTTTAATCGCATTGTGCAGCCCAACATCATCGATAGGAAAAGCACTAGGGTACCTTAAACATCGCATTAACACATAGTTTGCAGTCCAGGGACCAATTCCTCGTATTTTGACTAACGTTTTCTCGGCTTGCTGATGACTTCCTTCTTTTACTAATGAATCCTTTGTTAATGTTCCTTGGACCATTAACTCCGCAACCCCAATGAGATATTCAGCTTTCTTTTTTGTCATCCGTAAGCCATCTAATTCAGTAGGTGATAGTGACGCTATATCCTTTGGTGAAGGGAATAGCCAATAGATGACGTCTTTATGGACAACACTCCGGCCGAATTTTTCAACTAGACGCCTTTTTAAGGTATAGGCAAAGGATAGGTTAATTTGCTGCCCTAAAATGCCCCAGCAAAGAGCTTCAAATAAATCAGGAATTCCAATCATCCGCAGTCCATAAAAGGCATCAACAGCTGAACCAAGCAATGGATCCTCTTTTGCCATGGTATAAAAGGGATGTAAATCTCTATCTAAATCAAACCACTCGCTAACATAACAAGCGACTTCAGCATGAATCGCTGCGGTGTTCGGCTTATTCTCTCCCAGATATCGTATATTTAAATGGAGGTTATCTTGAGAACTAACTTCAATAATAAGTATTTCTTCTCCCATTTGAATCGCTCTACTAACACGATTATTTTGGATGTGAAAGAGGCACTCGTTACTGCTCCTTGCTAGATAATTCATATTTTCATTAAAATTGAATTCTTTTGGTAATGACAGTTTTAATTCATCCTTGGAATGCTCCCATGATTGGATCACCAGTAAAATCCTCTCTTTTCAATGTCATAATAAAGTTATACCATAGATAGTAAAGAGGAATGGAGAGGTTAAGATGAAATCTAAACTATTTTGGACGCAGTTGGTTTATGAAAACTGGAAATTATATATGGCTGCAACTTCTAAGGGACTCTGTTATGTTGGTTCGCAGGATAAACCTTTTGAGGAATTGGAAGTATGGGTCAACAAACATTATCCTGGAAGTTCACTGATCCAGGATGATAAAGTGATGGAGCCATATGTCGCTGAGTTTATAGAATTTTTTCAAGGTGTGCGTAATTCTTTTACCATTTCCCAAGAATTAAAGGGAACAGATTTTCAGACTGCGGTTTGGAATGCACTTTGTAAAATCCCATACGGAGAAACGTGGACATATTCCGATATTGCAAATGCCATTCAACGACCTTCAGCAGTCCGTGCTGTTGGAAGTGCAATTGGGGCAAATCCAGTCCTCTTAACTGTACCGTGTCATCGAGTTATTGGGAAGAACGGTAAACTTACAGGCTTTCGTGGTGGATTGGTGATGAAGGAACAGCTTTTAAAAATAGAAAAAGAGAACAGAAATCCATCATGTTAAATAAGTAAGGGTAATGAACCACAAAAATTTGGATTAGGGTTAGATGAAAAAGGCATGATATTCTTGGACATACTATTTTTATGACCCAAGAAAAAGAGGTGCCTATTTCATGGAACAGATCCAAGAAGTTAGATATTGTGAAAATTGCAGCAGAGAAACTGTACATATGGTGAGAGAAGATCCATTAGAAATTGAATACATTTGCAAGGAATGCAACGATCACCAAGAAATGTTTAAATCCTTTTTTTAGTAAGAAAAAATCAATACGTACCTACCAAAAGAGCCTCATCTATATGGGCTCTTTCATTTTGTATATGACGAACGCATACAAGAAAAAGACATATTATACTATAACACCAAGGAGGGGTTACTATGGTCACGAATCATAATAATGTTTCAATTGGAACCATTTCTGGCGGCATTGTTAACTTTGGTGGAGCTGTTTACATTTCGCCTATTTCCATTACCAAAACCATCGGTGGCTCTGGCGAAAACAACACAAGCCTCGATTCTGATATGAGTTCAGATATGGATTCTGAAAATGAGCCAATCATGAAATTTCCTAAGCGATGCTAATATAAGCATTGCTTTATTTTTTTGTAAAAAACACAGTGGTATAAAGAGGTCTTAATGGTAAATAATACATTAAGCAAATATCTATATCGAATAGGGGGTTCTGAAATTGTTCTTTAAAAAAAAGCTGCTATCACCCATAAAGGATTCACAACCTAAGAACCAGGATCCTATTCCAGAAACAAGAGAAAAAATGTCCTCTGAGTTTAAAGCTAGACTTCAGAATAGTGCTGATATTTTAGAGAATGAAATAGGAAGTTCAGGGATTACCATATTCTCCATAGGTACATTAATAGATAAAACCATGTTTCACCAAGATATTATTGATCCAATAAAAGACCTATCTTTTAATTCCATTCAAACCGTTATGGAGCATTTATCAGTTGGTGAGATTGAAAAGTCAAATCAGATGGAAATGGTGGTCAAATCTGCTCTAGACGGAAATGTAATCATTTATTTAGAGGGAGAAACCTCCGTTCTTTTAGCAAAAATCCCTTCCAGAGTTGGACGTTCATTAACATTTGCGGAGAATGAGTCTCACGTTATTGGTCCTCAAATAGCCTTTAATGAAAGCTTAATGACAAATATCTCCCTTATCCGAAATTACATTAAAGATTCAGATCTATGTGTAGAAGATTTTGTGATAGGTAGCCGCACGAATAAATCTGGTGCCATTCTGTATATGAGTGGGATTGCCTCTGAACAAATGGTCAACACGCTAAGACAAAGAATCGATGAGATAAAAATTGATGGAATTCTAGATAGTTCAGTACTTATGCAGCTTATCGAAGATAAATCTTTATCGATTTTTCCGTTAATGTCGTTAACAGAGCGTCCGGATAAAGTTTGTGATTTGCTGTTAAAAGGGAAACTGGCAGTATTGTTTGATGGCAGTTCATTGGCTATTATTTGCCCTCACACATTTATGGAATTCTTTTATGCCATGGAAGATAGTAATGTGAATTGGCAAATTGGAACATTCTACCGATTATTAAGATTAATCGCTTTATTTTTTTCCGTATTCCTTACCGCAACTTATGTTGCTTGTATCACCTTTCATTATGAAGTCATTCCGCAAACTTTGTTGTTAACCCTTAGCGAGTCAAGGGCAAGGGTCCCATTTCCTCCCATTATTGAAGCTTTATTATTAGAATTTTTTCTAGAACTATTACGAGAGGCCGGCGCAAGATTGCCGACCAAAGTGGGTCAAACAATGGGTATTGTTGGAGGAATAGTGATTGGAACAGCAGCAGTAGACGCAGGGTTTACGAGCAACATTCTCATTATCATCATAGCCTTAGCCGCTCTTGGATCTTTTGTTACACCGAGTTATTCAATGGGCAACGTCATTAGAGTATTGAGATTTCCGCTCATTATATTGGCTGGATTTTGGGGGCTTTACGGAATTATGTACGGTTTTTGCTTTTTACTTCTGCACCTGTTACGGCAATCGAGCCTTGGGAGCCCTTATTTATCACCTTTTTATCCTCCGCGTTTTGCAGATTGGAAGGACAGTATTATTCGGCTGCCATTATCATTCACTTATAAAAGACCAGACCTAACGAGAACTGGAAACGAAAACAAATATGACCCTAAAAAAGCTAAAGAAAAAAATGACCTTAAGTAGTAGGTGACCGTATGAAGGTTCAGTATCAACCAAAATCTCCATTTTTGTTAAGTACCTTTTTGATAATTTTTATTATTCATGCTAACCAAGTTGGGATTGGGATACACGGATTTCAAAGGGTTATCTTTCTGGAAGCGAAGCAGGATGCTTGGATTTCGGTTTTGATTGCAGGTTTTGCCACACATATTGTGGTTTTTGTTATGATTAAAACTTTACAGTTATACGGATCAACCGATATATATGGCATACAGCATGAAGTATATGGAAAATGGCTTGGAAAGGTATTTAGCAGTTTATATATCCTGTATTGTTTATGGGTTTTTTTAATCATTCTTAAAAACTATATTGAGGTCCTGCAAACTTGGGTTTTTCCAACCGTACCTGTCTGGTTGTTTTCATTTTCGATTTTATTATTAGTCATTTATGGGGTAACTGGCGGAATTCGAATGATCGTTGGAGTTGGTTTTTTTAGCATAATTCTTTCCCTTTGGATGTTTGGATTCATTGGCTATCCTCTACGTTTTGCGGACTATGATCACCTTCTGCCCGTAATGGAATCCAATTTTGTTTCCATATTAAAGGGAGCACATAAAATGTCACTAACTACTGTAGGCTTCGAAATTCTTTATGTTATTTATCCATATATGGAAAAAAAGGATAAGGTTCAAAAATATGCTCAAATAGGAATCGCTGCAACCACAATGTTGTATTTAATCCTTATGCTTGTAGCCCTTATCTATTTTAGTCCTGGACAATTGGAAAGTACCATTTGGCCAACTCTTTCTCTATTCAAAATTGTTAGGCTCCCCTTTATAGAAAGAACAGAGTATGTTGCTGTAACTTTTTGGCTGCTTATCATTCTCCCCAATCTAATGCTTTATATGTGGGCAGCAGTACGTGGTATTAGACGCACATTTGGACTAAAGACGATAAGAGTTTTATTGGTTTTTACAACATGTATTTTTGTAATGAGTCTGTTTATTAATACACGATTAAAAATCAATCGTTTTAACGATATCTTTGCTAGCGTAGCTTTTTATTTTATATTTTGTTATCCTTTTGTTCTTTATGCCTTCGCTCTACTAAAGCAGAAGATAAAAGCCTATAAGGAGAAAAAGAAATGAAAAAAGAAGGATGGTTTTGTATTTCCTTATCCATTTTACTACTTTGCGGCTGTGCGGAGCCTAAAATTCTAGACAAATTAGGTCTTAATACAACTGTTGGATATGACTTAGGTAAAAATGGATATATATTAGGAACTGCGGTTGAGTTAAAGATTGATCCTAATACATCTAAAGATGTTGTTATTGTGGAATCACAGTCGCTGACGATTAGGGGAATTCTTACCAATGCAAATAAAACAACCTCCAGGAGATTAACTTCGGGTCAGCTTCGAGTTATCATATACGGAGAAGACTTGCTAACACAAGGAAAAACAAAAATAGCACAAACGTTAACGAGTGATCCGATTATTAGTGATTTGACATACTTAGCGATGACTGACGGGAAGGCAAGGGATTTGTTAAATCTCCAGGTCGAGCATATTCCTGATATTGGATTACATATTTTCAGATTCATGGAACAAAACACTAAGGCTAAAACGATGCCTTCTTCAACCATGCAAGAGGTTTTACATGCCCATTTCACAGTAGGAAGAGAGCCAGTCATGCCGATAATAAGTAAAAATGGTAGGAAGGGAGTTCTTTTTTCAGGGGTTGCCATTTTTAAAGGAGCTAAATTGGTTGGCAAAATTAATACAGAACAAAGCTTTTATTTAGGCTTAATAAATGATAAATACAAGTCTGGGAGTAAGGATATTTTAATCAAAAGTGATTCCCCGAAATTGAAGGAAGGGAATGAAAGAAGTCACAAAACAGTCGCAGCTCTAGATTCAATCCAGAGCCGTAAAAACATCAAGCTGATAAACAAAGATAAACCAGAATTTAATATGGATATAAAACTTAGCGCCAGATTACTTGAAATAACTAGCCCGATTGATATTGGGAATCCCCAAAATATGAAGTTGATTGAAACCGAAATAGAGAAGAGTATGAAAAAAAATATTGAAAAACTCATTGCCTATTGTCAATCAAAAAATTCAGACGTGTTTGGCCTTGGAGAAACCTATAGAAGCTCTGTCCGACACTCAAACCTTACGGATGAAAAATGGTACAAAATGTATAAAAATGCTAAAGTAAATGTAAAAGTTGATTTTAGTGTCATAAGAACGGGACTCAATGAATGAAAAAAGCTGCCAGGTTCATTTTTGAACCTCTGGCAGCTTTTTTTATTCTTATTATGCAGCACCAGGACTGCTTGTTTTGGAAGTTTGGTTTTGCTTTACAGGCTTCGTAACATTAAACACAATATTTAAGAAAATCGCTGTTAAGCTACCAGCAACAATCCCATTATTGGTAAGAATTTTCACACTTTCAGGAAGCTGTACAAATAGATCAGGAACCGCAGTAACCCCAAGACCCATTCCCACAGAACATGCGATAATTAACAGATTTTCTTGAGAAGCAAATTCTACTTTACTTAGCATTTTAATTCCATAAGCAATAACCATTCCAAACATAGCCACCATCGCACCGCCTAAAACAGGGGTAGGAATGACGGTCGTTAAAGCACCGATTTTAGGAACGAAACCTAAGATAATTAACATTGTACCCATTGTGTAGATGACATTTTTGGTTTTTACACCGGAAAGTTGTACGAGACCTACGTTTTGAGAGTAGGTTGTATATGGGAATGCATTGAACAACGCACCTAACATAATCGCAAGTCCTTCGGCACGATAACCTTTTGCTAAATCAGTTTCCTTAAGCTTTCTTCCGGTAATATCACTTAGTGCGAAGTAGACACCTGTAGATTCTACTAAACTTACAATTGCAACAAGGGTCATCGTAATAATCGGAGTCCATTCAAAGGTAGGAGTACCAAAATAAAAAGGCTTTACCATATGAAACCATGAGGCATCACCAACAGCTGCAAAATCAACCTTACCCATTAATGCTGCTACAATTGTTCCACCCGCTAGACCTAGGAGAATCGCAACAGAACGAATAAATCCTTTTGTAAAACGATAGAGAAGAATGATAAATAATAAAGTCCCAAAAGCTAAACTGATATTTGAAAGACTTCCAAAATCAGGACTTCCTTGTCCGCCTGCGATATTATTCATCGCAACTGGAATAAGGGTAATGCCAATGATGGTAACAACAGAACCTGTAACAACAGGAGGGAAGAATTTGATTAACTTACTAAAGAAACTGGCAATCAAGACAACAATTAAACCTGAGACTAGAATCGAACCATAAATGGCTGAAACACCGTATTCTCCGCCAATAGCAATCATTGGGCCAACTGCAGTAAACGTACATCCTAAAACAATCGGCAGTCCAATACCGAAAAAGCGATTCTGCCAAACTTGTAGGATTGTAGCAATCCCGCACATCAAAATATCAATCGAGACTAAATAGGTTAATTGTTCTCCAGTAAGATTCAAAGCGCCACCGACGATAAGAGGGACGATGACAGCTCCTGCATACATCGCTAACACATGTTGAACACCTAAAGATGCGATTTTGAATGGATGTTGTTTCATTAGACCAATTCCTCCATATTCTCTTTAATAAACGTAACTTCGCCATTTGATAGAGAGGCGATTCTTGCTAATGATTCAACTCGTAATCCATTCTCTTTCAATTTCTGAGCACCTGGCTGAAAGGACTTTTCAATGACAATACCGATCCCAGCAACATCAGCATTTGCTTGATTGACCATTTCTACCAAGGCGAGAGCTGCTTGGCCGTTAGCAAGGAAGTCATCGATAATCAGGACCTTATCACTTTCGTTTATATACTTTCTTGCAATCGCAAGTTCACTCGTTTCATTTTTTGTAAAAGAATGAACACTTGCTGTCAAAAGGTCATCCGTTAAAGTGAGTGATTTTCTTTTTCTAGCAAAAATAACAGGAACATTCATATATAATCCAGTCATTACAGCAGGGGCAATGCCAGAAGACTCAATCGTAACAATCTTCGTAATTCCTTCAGCTGCAAATCGCTGTGCAAATTCTTTTCCAAGTTCATTCATTAATTGAGGATCAATTTGGTGATTTAAAAACGAATCCACCTTTAATACATTGTCACTAAGGACTCTACCATCCAATTTAATCTTTTCTTCTAATAATCTCATGTTTATCCCCCTAAGAAAAAATAAAAAAGCCCAAACGCCATTGCTCACATCAAATTTGAGTGAGGCAATGACATTTGGGCTTATTAGACCAATAATGGAACGCCGAAAAATAGCGTTACTTCATTACCCACTCATAGTCGGATTGTTAACGGCAATCCGGTAGAAACTTGCAGGCCATATCCCTGCGATTATATGAGTGAAACCTATGAATTTATACACACATTATAACATGGTGTGAGAGGAAAGCAATTATTTTTTAACAAAAGACGAACGATTATGATTTTTTAAACCTCATTGTTCGTGTCAGGAAAACGCTTTATTCATTATTATAAAAGGCTTCATTCTATGATCGAATAACCAATCATATTCAGTTACTCTTTAAATAGGCAATCCATTCAGAAAATTCAAACACAAAGTAAAAGTTAACCTGAATTCTTCTAAATTTTGCCGATTAACTATAAAATAACGAAATAGAACCTATCCCAATCTTACTGGGAAGGTTCTTTTTTCTTTACCATTTTAACCACTTTATAGCCTGGCTTTATTTTCACACGCATTGTTTCCTTATCTGTTTTCACCTGATATAAGGTGTATTTTTTCGGTTGCTGCTCTAGCAGCTCTATTTTTATGATATTTTCTTGACGGTAGTATTTTTGAATTTTAAGAATTTGTTTTTGTTGTTTCTCTCCAAAAAGCAAATCATTAAGATAAATAAAAATGACGACAAAAACACCGCCAACCGTAATTGTGTAAATAAATGACGACAATAACTCCACGTGGTACATCCTTTCTTTGGTGAAACAAGAATATGCCTTCCATTATACCTTTTTTCCTCCATTTGAAAAATAACCTGATTTCGAATTGGTTAACCTAAAAGTGAAAATTTTTTTACACCGAATGTCCTCTAGGTATGCACATTTCATTAAAAACGTGATAAAGTATATTGTAGAAATCCTTTTATACTGGTAATTATCGAACATCTAACTGTCCGCCTGAGACGGACAATTGTTTTTCTATTAGCGACAATATAAGGAGGAATATATATGTCTAGTACTATTTTAGAGCAATTTTTAAACGAAAACCTTGAAGATTTAAAAGGTAAAGGTCTATACAATGTCATCGATCCATTAGAAAGTCCAAACGGCCCAATGATTACAATAAATGGCAAACAATTAGTCAATCTTTCTTCTAATAACTACTTAGGATTAGCAACAGATAAACGTTTGAAGCAAGCAGCCGCGGAGGCAATTGAAAATTTCGGCGTAGGAGCTGGAGCTGTTCGTACCATTAACGGAACGTTAAAACTACATGTTGAGCTGGAAGAGAAGTTAGCAGAATTCAAACATACAGAAGCAGCAATCGCTTACCAATCAGGCTTCAATTGTAATATGGCAGCTATTTCAGCTGTAATGGATAAAAATGATGCGATTTTATCCGATGAATTGAACCACGCTTCTATTATTGACGGTTGTCGCTTATCAAGAGCGAAGATTATACGTGTAAACCATTCGGATATGGAAGATCTACGGGCAAAGGCGAAGGAAGCGAAGGAATCTGGGCAATACAATAAAATCATGGTGATTACCGATGGCGTTTTCTCAATGGATGGGGATATTGCATTACTACCAGAAATCGTAAAAATTGCTGAAGAATTCGACCTGATTACATATGTAGACGATGCACATGGATCAGGTGTCCTTGGGGATGGAGCAGGTACTGTTAAGCATTTCGGCTTGTCTGATAAGATTGATTTCCAAATCGGAACTCTTTCAAAAGCTATTGGTGTAGTTGGCGGTTATGTTGCAGGGAAGAAGAATTTAATTGACTGGTTAAAGGTTCGCAGTCGTCCATTCCTATTCTCTACATCTTTAACACCCGCAGATGTAGCAGCTAGCAAAAAGTCCATTGAAATCTTAATGGAAAGCACCGAGCTTAACAAAAAGCTGTGGGAAAATGGAGATTATCTAAAAAAAGGATTAAAGGAATTAGGCTTTAATATTGGAAACAGTGAGACACCGATTACACCATGTATTATTGGTGACGAAGCATTAACGCAGCAATTCAGCAAACGTTTAAATGAAGAGGGAGTTTATGCTAAGGCGATTGTATTCCCTACAGTGCCGAAGGGAACAGGACGTGTTCGTAATATGCCAACAGCTGCACATACGAAAGAAATGCTTGATGAAGCCATTGCTATCTATGAGAAAGTCGGCAAGGAAATGGGCATTATTTAATCATAGAAACCCTTAAGTGGGTGAGACATTATGACATATGTGAAGAGGACGGAGAAGAATGAAACGAATTTTAATTACAGGTGCATTAGGACAAATCGGTTCAGAGCTTACGATGAAATTACGGGAAACGTATGGTACTGATAATGTAATTGCTACTGATATTAAAAAGAATGATAGTGAGGCAGCACAGAGTGGTCCCTTCGAAATTGTTGATGTAACAGACTTAAACAGAATGGGTGAAGTTGCAAAGAAATATAAGGTGGATACGGTTATGCACTTAGCCGCCTTACTTTCTGCTACCGCTGAAGCAAATCCCGTTTTAGCCTGGAATTTAAATATGGGTGGCTTGATGAATGCATTAGAAACAGCGAGAGCACTCAATGCACAATTTTTCACACCAAGTTCAATTGGTGCCTTTGGTCCTTCAACACCAAAGGATAGTACTCCACAAGACACCATAATGCGTCCCACGACTATGTATGGAGTGAACAAAGTAGCCGGTGAGCTTCTAGGCGACTATTATTATCAAAAATTTGGAGTCGACACTAGGGGATTACGTTTTCCAGGATTAATTTCGTACGTAGCACTGCCTGGCGGGGGAACAACAGATTATGCGGTTGAAATTTATTATGAAGCCATTAAAAATGGCAGATATACCTCCTACATCGACAAAGGGACTTACATGGATATGATGTATATGCCCGATGCCCTTAATGCCATTATCGATTTGATGGAGGCAGACCCATGCAAGCTTGTTCACCGCAATGCCTTCAATGTCACTGCGATGAGCTTTGACCCTGAAGAGATTGCAACTGAAATTAAGAAACATATACCTGGTTTTGAGTTGACGTATAACGTTGATCCTGTTCGTCAAAGAATCGCTGACAGCTGGCCAAATTCCATCGATGCCATTGCCGCAGAAGAAGAGTGGGGCTTTAAATTCGAATATGATTTAACGAAAATGACTGAAGATATGATGAGTAAACTAACAAATAAACTAACAATAAACAAAACTCGAGCGAGTGAGATACAATAGTATATTTATGGTAAAAAAAACAGCGTAGCAAATGCCACGCTGTTATCTTTTTGCATAAATTAATTTATCTTTTTTCTCAGTCACTCTGCCTACAATGGAGGCATGGTATTTTCCAACGGAATGGAGGGCGTCCACATATTTGATTGCTTCATCTTCACTAATCGATACGAGCAGCCCCCCAGAAGTGATCGCATCACATAGGACTAACTGTTCCTCGATAGAGAGCTCCTCATAATCGACATCATCCAGAATCCATGTATGATTGGATTTTGATCCACCTGGAACCACTCCATCTCTCGCTAACTCTAAAGCACCTTCAAGAATTGGAACCTTTGAATAGAAGATTTCGAAACTCACGGCACTCCCGCGAGCCATCTCACTGCTGTGTCCTAACAATCCAAATCCGGTTACATCCGTTACAGCATGAGGATGATAGTTCATTAATACTTCAGCGGCTGTTTTGTTTAACTCAGCCATTGTCTCTGTAACAATTTGTTCTTGCTCCGGTGTTACCACACTCCGTTTAATCCCAGTAGTGATGATTCCTACGCCAATTGGCTTTGTTAAAACTAAAACATCACCTGGTTTGGCACCAACATTCTTCCAAATCTTATCTGGATGAACAATTCCCGTAACAGAGAGACCAAATTTAGGTTCTTTGTCATCTATGGAATGCCCGCCAACAGTAAGTGCTCCAGCTTCCTTTACTTTATCTGCTGCACCGCGGAGAATATCTGAAAGCACCTCTGCACCAAGCTTCTTAATTGGGTATGCTACAATATTTAAGACTGTTTTTGGTTCTCCACCCATTGCATAAACGTCACTTAATGAGTTAGCCGCAGTAATCTGTCCAAACATATATGGGTCGTCCACAATTGGGGTAAAGAAATCGACCGTTTGAATTAAGGCAATCGAATCCGTTAGTTGATAAACACCTGCATCATCAGAAGTTTCATGACCTACTAGTAGCTCTGGAACAGCGTCTTGCTTTGGTAAAAGGCGCAAAACTTGCGCTAGGTCCTCAGGACCAATTTTACATCCTCAGCCTGCTTTAGTTGATAAAGAGGTTAGGCGTATTTTCTCTTGCTCACTCATAAATCCACCTCCATTTATTAGTATAACTGTTTCCATGTAAAATCGCACATACTAGATATAAGCAAAAGATTTGCAAGGAATTAGACCTTACGATAAAATGTTTTTACTATACCAATGTAGGAAATAGATTTATATACATGGAGGAGAAAAATGAACAATTATCACGTAATAGTTGAATTTTGCATGCAATGAAACTACGCACCAAAAGCCGCGAGTTTCGCGGAAGAACTTTTTACACACTTTAACCGAAAGATTGGAAAAATGGAATTAATCCCTGTTTCAGGCGGAGCATTTGAAGTGACTGTCAATGGGGAAAAGATTTATTCCAAACTAGATACAGGTGTATTTCCTGACACAGAGGATATCATTAACAAAATTTCAGAAAAATAAATATAGCCCTCATATCAAAAAAAGATATGAGGGTTTATTGTTTTCTATAATGATATTATGTTAACTGAATTGTAAAAAAATTGTGCCTTAGGAGATTCTTAGGGCAGAGTGATATAACAATTTTTCCCTAAACCTTTTTCTGATTTTGATATCAGAACCTCTAATATTCCATTTATATAATTGGCTGTTACCTTTTGATTAATAACCTGAAAGGGGAACTGGATAGTCCGAACTCTTTTTTGTTGACTAGTGGGAGTGGAAGATTTATCAGCAGTAATAATCAGCTTATTATCCTCTACAAAAACTTTGATTTCAGAGCTGTTATACTCGTTAAGCAATGCCTCAACAATCCATTCTTGATCTGTTTCGTATAAATCGATTCGAAATTGTGTCAGATCATCCTGGGTAGTAAGAGGATCAAGGCAATAGTTTTCCAACCACTTTTCCACAAGGTCAAAATCAATTGGCTGTATGTTTTTTTTGGATTTCATAACGATCCCCCTTGCTCGGTTTATTTTATTCATTCCGAATGAAATTGTGAAATGATATAATAGGAATAAAGTAGGAATAGTAAAGGAGTTTTTGTGGTGAAAGAATGGTTACGTTCAATTCCAGCTGTCCATGAATTGCAAAATCATGAACAGTTCGAAGCTCTCCTTAGGGAGAATCATCTAGATGTAACGCAGCTGACAAAACAGTTAAAAGAAGCTGTCGATCAAATTAGAGTGTTACTATTAAATGGAGAATGGGATGGTGCAACTCCAGGCACCAATCAATTTATAGATGAAGTTTTTCAACTATTAAAGATAAATTTAAAAAAACAATACTCTTATACACTCGAAAAGGTAATCAATGCTACTGGAACGATTCTTCATACAAACCTTGGAAGAGCGAGACTAAGTGACAATGCCATTCAACATGTAGTGGAAACAGCACAAAATTATTCCAACCTGGAATATAAGCTAAATGAAGGAGAACGTGGTTCTAGACATAGCCATGTAGAGGCTCTGCTTAAAGAAATTACCGGTGCGGAAGCAGTAATGGTCGTTAACAATAATGCTGCTGCTGTTTATCTTGTTTTAAGAGCGCTTGCAGAGAATAAAGAAGTTATTGTATCAAGAGGTCAGTTAGTAGAAATTGGCGGTTCATTCCGTATTTCATCTATTATGGAAGAAAGCGGAGCGAAATTAATCGAAATCGGAACAACAAATAAAACTCATTTATATGATTATGAAAAAGCGCTGAATTCTGAAACGGCGATTATCATGAAAGTACATACAAGTAATTTTAAAGTGATTGGTTTTACCAAATCAGTGGAAACAGAAGATCTCATTCAGCTGACAAATCATTCTGAAGATGTTATTTTTTATGAAGACCTTGGCAGTGGTGCGCTTTTTGACTTTAGAAGACATGGAATCGGCGAAGAACCCGTTGTGAAAGAAGTCATTGAATTGGGAGCGGATCTTGTAACGTTTAGTGGAGATAAGCTGCTAGGTGGACCGCAAGCAGGAATAATTGCTGGAAAAAAGAAGATTATCGACCGTTTAAAAAAACACCAATTAGCCCGAGTGGTTCGAGTCGATAAAATGACGTTAGCAGCACTCGAGGGGACGTTAATTGATTATGCACGCGGGGAAATGGGAGTCAAAAACATTCCCACTATCCGTGATTTATTAGTTTCTATTGATGAATTAGACGCAAGATCTAAGAGGTTTGTTACAAACTTGTTACAAGGTACAGATGATTTTCAGACGAAAATTTTCCCTGGTACAAGTCAAGTTGGCGGGGGAACGATGCCGGATGTCGGGCTTCCAAGCATGGTTATTTCTTTAAGACATCATACACTTACTGCAGAACAGGTAGGAAGAAAATTAAGAACACATTTCAAACCAGCCATTATCGGAAGAATTCAAAAGGATGAGTTTATCATCGACCTAAGAACCGTGACAGAGGAAGAAGAACAGCTTTTACTTCAATCATTAATACAATTATAAATCTAACCCCCTCTACGGTCTAGAGGGGGTTAGAACTATTATTTTAGTCCTATCTAGATTCCGGGCACATCCGCTTTTCTAATTGTCTAGCCGATAAACAGGCGCCTTCCGCTTTTCTACATATCATGATGTGAATTGTGTTTTTGGCGTGTATGGTTGCGATTCTTTACTTTTTTTGATCCACTCATTGGCTCAGGCTGTCCAGATATCTTTGGCTGGTTTCTTCTCATATCTTTGCCGTCGTTTTTGTTCACCATTTTTCATCCCTCCTATAATCTTAGGATGTAATGCTGAAGAGTTTTTATGCTGAATAATTTGTTATTCCCCTGTGCAATTTAACGTTATAAACGATTGAGGGGAGTGAAACAGTCAAATGCAGCAATATCCATACAATAAGGATAAACAGCAGGCTTTTCAAGCTGCTCAGCAGGGATATGAAGAGGCACAAGGACTTGCAGCAACTATTATTAGTGATAGTGCAAGTTACGGCCATCAATTGAAGCATTTAAAAGAAGAAGTCAATGAAGCCTATCAACAAATTGAAAATGCGCTCGAAGTAGCTTCCGAACACCAAAGAGCACAGCTTGAGCGTTTTCAACAGGATTTGCAAAATATCGTGGCAGAAGTAAATCTGCCAGAATAAGGACAGAGTTAAAAAGCAGGGGATATCTCCTGCTTTTTAATCATTATTGATTTTTCTTTCGTTTTTTATTGTTCATTTTTTCCTTAATGGTTAACGGTTCATTTGCCATTTCCTCGTTAAATCCTGTTCCTTGCCCCTGACCTTTAGCAGCATTCGCACCAGGAATTACATGATTTGACTTTCTTCTTTGCATCCCATTCACCTCCTAAACGAGAATCCTTTTGAATTCTCTCCGATAGTGATAATATTTCCTTTTAAAAGAAAATAAATGACAACAAAAAAGTTTTTTGAGATAATAAAAGCGTTCACAATTCTAATCTTTCTAATTTTCCAGTTATACGGTCTTATAAGATTTTTCTAAATATTTTGAACACTTTACATAAAAAACATAAGAAAAACTTATCAACCACAATAACTTTCTTGTTATTTACTTATGTAAAAGGTTGTATTAAGATTAGAATTGTGAGAAAAGTAGGGATGGATAGGAATATTCAAACTTTTCGTTAATTTTAGTTAATGATGACGAATGAGGGGGATTCACTATGGTGAAAAATGATGTATTTAACGCACGTACTTCCTTTGAAGTAAACGGTAAACGTTATCACTACTACCGCTTAAGTGCACTTGAAGAGGCTGGTATTGGCAAGGTTTCCAAATTGCCATATTCCGTTAAAGTATTACTTGAATCTGTGCTTCGTCAATACGATGGCCGTGTCATCGCAAAGGAGCACGTTGAAAACTTAGCAAAATGGGGAACAGATGAACTTAAAGAAGTGGACGTTCCATTCAAGCCATCTCGTGTAATTCTACAGGACTTCACTGGTGTTCCAGCAGTTGTTGACCTTGCTTCATTAAGAAAAGCAATGGCTGACCTTGGCGGCGACCCAGATAAAATTAACCCAGAGAAAACAGTTGACCTTGTAATTGACCACTCTG
The DNA here is from genome assembly GCF_023715415.1 of Neobacillus niacini. Classification (GTDB taxonomy): domain Bacteria; phylum Bacillota; class Bacilli; order Bacillales; family Cytobacillaceae; genus Neobacillus; species Neobacillus niacini_C. Next base: position 308,357 of record NZ_JAMBOB010000003.1, on the reverse strand, counting down.
TACAGGTTGATGCTTACGGTTCTGCTGATTCTTTACGTGTGAACATGGATCTTGAATTTGAACGTAATGCTGAGCGTTACCAGTTCCTAAGCTGGGCTCAAAAATCATTCAATAACTATCGCGCAGTTCCGCCTGCAACAGGTATCGTACACCAAGTTAACCTTGAGTACTTAGCAGATGTTGTCCATGTTGCAGAGAATGCTGACGGTGAATTAGAAGCATATCCAGATACATTAGTTGGTACGGACTCACATACAACGATGATCAATGGTCTAGGCGTTCTTGGATGGGGCGTTGGCGGTATTGAAGCAGAAGCAGGAATGCTTGGACAGCCTTCATACTTCCCAGTACCTGAAGTAGTTGGGGTTAAGTTAACAGGTGAGCTTCCAAATGGCGCAACCGCTACTGACCTTGCTCTAAAAGTAACTCAAGTACTTCGCAGCCAAGGCGTAGTTGGTAAATTTGTTGAATTCTTCGGACCTGGAGTATCTGTACTTCCATTAGCAGACCGTGCAACAATCGCCAACATGGCTCCTGAATATGGTGCAACTTGTGGATTCTTCCCAATTGATGATGAATCTCTTGCCTATATGCGTTTAACTGGCCGTGAAGAAGAGGATATCAATGTAGTAGAACAATATTGCAAAGAAAATGGATTATTCTTTGATCCTACTCTTGAGCCAGTTTATACAAATGTAGTTGAAATTGATCTTTCTATTATTGAACCAAATCTTTCAGGTCCTAAGCGTCCACAAGATTTGATCCCACTTTCAAAAATGAAAGAAGAGTTCGTAAAGGCCGTTTCTGCTCCACAAGGAAACCAGGGATTCGGCTTACAAGCAGATGAACTTGAAAAGTCGGCTACAGTTAATTTCCAAAACGGTGACGAAACAACGATTAAAACTGGTGCAGTTGCGATTGCTTCTATCACTAGCTGTACAAATACATCTAACCCATATGTTTTAGTGGGTGCAGGTCTTGTTGCGAAAAAGGCAGTTGAACTTGGAATGGAAGTTCCTAAGTTTGTTAAAACTTCTTTAGCACCAGGTTCTAAGGTTGTAACTGGATACCTTCGTGATTCTGGATTACTTCCATATTTAGAGCAAATCGGCTTCAACCTTGTAGGTTACGGCTGTACAACATGTATCGGTAACTCCGGTCCATTAAAAGAAGAAATTGAAAAAACAATCGCTGAAAACGATCTATTAGTTACATCAGTACTTTCAGGTAACCGTAACTTTGAAGGACGTATTCACCCGCTTGTAAAAGGTAACTATCTTGCTTCACCACCACTAGTTGTTGCTTATGCATTAGCTGGTACAGTGAACATTGACTTTGCTTCTGAATCTATTGGTAAAGACAAAGATGGTAACGATGTATTCTTCAAAGATATTTGGCCATCAACTGCTGAAGTAAATGAAGTTGTAAAACGCACAGTTACTCCTGAACTATTCCGCAGTGAATATGCAAATGTATTCGGAGATAACGAGCGTTGGAACGAAATCAAAACAAGCAATGAGCCATTATATACTTGGGATGAGGATTCCACTTACATTGCAAACCCGCCATTCTTTGAAGGGTTATCACCTGAACCAGGTACTGTTGAACCATTAACAGACCTTCGTGTAGTAGCAAAATTTGGGGATTCTGTTACAACTGACCATATTTCACCTGCAGGAGCGATTGGTAAGAACACTCCAGCTGGTAAATATTTATTGGAAAAAGGCGTTCAGCCACGTGACTTTAATTCATACGGTTCTCGTCGCGGAAACCACGAAGTAATGATGCGTGGAACATTTGCAAACATTCGTATCCGTAACCAAATCGCACCAGGTACAGAAGGTGGGGTAACCACTTACTGGCCAACAGGCGAAGTTACACCAATCTATGATGCTTGCATGAAGTACAAAGAAAACGGCACTGGACTTATTGTTCTTGCTGGTAAAGATTACGGAATGGGCTCTTCACGTGACTGGGCTGCGAAAGGTACAAACCTTCTAGGCATTAAAACAGTTCTTGCTGAAAGCTTCGAGCGTATTCACCGTTCTAACCTTGTATTAATGGGTGTTCTTCCTCTTCAATTTAAAGAAGGCGAAAGCGCTGAAACACTTGGCTTAACTGGTAAAGAAACAATCGATGTCCAAGTCGGTGAAGACGTTAAACCACGTGATTTACTAAAAGTTACTGCTACGGATGAAGCAGGCAACAAGAAAGAATTTGAAGTACTTGTTCGCTTTGATTCCGAAGTTGAAATTGATTACTACCGTCATGGCGGAATCCTTCCAATGGTACTTCGCGAAAAATTACAAGAAGCATAATATTGTAAACCACCATGCAGCTTTTGCATGGTGGTTTTTTCGAGTAATTACATATATATTAGAGAAAATCAAAGTATTTACTTGTTAAGCGAAGGTTGTGATAGGTTTGGATTTATTTACAAGAATCGCCGAGGATAAAATCAAACAAGCCATAAAGAGAAAGGATTTCGATAATCTACCAGGAATGGGACAGCCACTGGAATTAAAAGATGATTTTCCAGGAATGTCTGAGGAATGGAAAATGGCGTATAGAGTATTAAAAAATGCCGGATATTCGCCTGAGGATGTAAAAAATGAAATTTTTAGGATTGAAGAATTGTTAGAAGATGTAACAGATGAGGAAATGAAGAAACCTCTCCAAGCAAAATTGAAGAAAAAAAGAATGGAACTGGAGAGAATGCTTGAAAAAAGAGGAACACTAACAAACTCTCGGTTTGGGAGCTATGCAGATAAAATTTTTAACAAATTAAAATAAGGGTTATGCAGAAAGAGAGCGCAAAATGATTCGTGAGTCTTTAATACATTTATATGGTCAAATAGAAGGTGAACTGGTTCGAATTAATGATGGCTTTCATAACACTGTCTATACCACTCGTCATTTCATATTCAGAGTTACACCTTCTTCTAGACGAAAGAAATCTGATATTATAAACGAACTGACATTTATAGAGAGTTTATGGAAGGATGGTGTACCCGTATCGTTACCTATTAAATCCGTTAGTGAGAGGTTGGTCGAGGCTCTCGATGATAACCATTATGTGGTGGCATTTGAAAAAGCTAAAGGAACACCCATTGATGTCACCATAAGTGATGTTTGGAACCAAGAACTTTACTTTTATTGGGGAAATCTATTAGGGAAAATACATAGTGCTGGAAAGAAAATAAAGGTAGATCGCCCGATTTGGACAGCGGATCATCCTGATTTATTAAATCTTTTCCCAGAAATCTCATCAGAATCAATAGCAAATACGTACAAACAACTATTAAAACAGTTAGTGACGTTCCCACAAACTCCTGACCTATTTGGGCTCATACATAATGATTTTCACCAAGGAAATATCTTCGTGAATGAAGGAAATCTAACTGTTTTTGATTTTGATGATTGTGCATACCATTGGTTTGCTTATGATCTTGCCACTGCCTTTTATCATGCTTATTGGCAAACATCATCCTACACACCAGAAAACACTAATTTTAGCAGGGAGTTCTGGGAACATTTCTTAAGAGGTTATCAGCAGGAACACAAAATAAGTAAAGAACTCATTCAGCAAATACCCATCTTTTTAAAAATTAGAGAGATCTTTTTATATATATTATTTTTGGAAAAGTGGGATTTGAAAAATTTACAGGATTGGCAGGCATATACTCTTACAGATTTAAAAAATAATATTGAAAGTAGAAAATCGTATTCTGATGTTAATTTTACAGAAATGATTGACAATTTCGGTTCAGGTAAAATACAATAAATCTAACAAACGTAAAGGAATGGTAAAGAGGAATGAAGTTATAATCTTATTTTTTGGAGCACATTTATTCGAATAGCGAAAAATGGTGAACCTGAAGAATAGGATTAGTCTATCCTTTTTTAGTCCTGAACGTTTATATTTCAATTTAAAACATCGTTACTAATGGCCTATTTAGGTTTATTAGCGTATGCTTTTTGAATGCGAAAACGTCTGACTTAAAACACTCTCTTCAGGTTCAATGGAAGGGAGTTTTTTTATGAACAATAATAGGGAATCGATTATAAAAGCAACTGGTTTAGAAATAAACTTTAACCTAAGGAAAATCCTAGATAATATTTCTTTTGATATAAAAAATGGCGAAAGAATAGGTCTCGTCGGTTATAACGGCACCGGTAAAACGACATTAGCCAATATCCTCACTGGTAAACACACACCTGATCATGGGTTCGTTGAAAAATCCCCTGAATTAATGATTGGGTACCTAACACAGTCTATTGATTATGAAGGTAGTGATATCTTTTCTATTGATGGAGACTTATTGCAGCATTCAAGTGAATTGGGTCTCAAAAAGGTTTATAAATGGGAAGAGAAGCGTTTAAACCATTTAAGTGGTGGTGAGAAGTTAAAACTCGCATTATCCAATGTGTGGGCTTCCAAGCCAGGATTCTTAATTCTCGATGAGCCCACCAACCATCTTGATTTTAAAGGGATTGAATGGTTAATTAAGGAGCTAAAGAAATTTAATGGACCCGTGCTAATTATTTCTCACGATCGTCATTTCTTAGATAAAACGGTGACACGTATTTTTGAACTAGAGAATACAAAGATTAACTTTTACAATGGTAACTACAGTGATTATCAGAAGGAAAAGCAGCACAGGATGGAAACCCAGATGCACCATTATGAGGTACAACAGCGCAAAAAGGAAGAAATAGAAATGCAAATGGAGCAATTAACTTCTTGGTCTGAGAAAGCTCACAGAACATCAACGAAACAAGGTAGAGATTTTGGTGCGAAGGAATATCACCGTGTAAAGGCAAAAAAACGTGATGCTCAAGTGAAATCTAAAATGAAAAGGCTGCAAAGCGAGCTTGAAAAAAACAAGGTCGACAAACCCCTTGAAGAGACAAAGGTTAGATTTGAGTTTGATACGAAAGGAAATAGGGGTAAACGGATTTTTGAGGCTAAGAGTGTTGCAAAGACGTTTGATGAAAGACCCCTATTCCACGATTCGCATTTTTATATTAACCACGGAGAGCGTATCGGCTTATTAGGGGAAAACGGCTGCGGTAAAACCACCTTAATTAAGATGATTATAGGAGAAACGCCCGTTACGAGCGGAGAGCTTTGGAAAAGTGAATCATTAAAGATTGCTTACCTAAGCCAAGATGTTGACGACTTACCTGTAGATAAAACTGCCTTAGAGGCATTAGGGTTTACAGACCGAGAAAGCATTCATAAAGCGAGGACATTATTTGCCAACCTCGGATTGAAAGAACAATTTATTACGAAGCCAATCAGAACTTTGAGTCTTGGTGAGAGAACAAGAGTGAAGTTAGTTGATATGCTTATGAAGGACTATGATGTTCTAATCTTAGATGAACCAACCAACCATCTGGACTTACCAAGCAGAGAGCAGCTTGAAAAAACACTAAATGAATTCGCAGGTACAATTATTACGGTTTCACATGATTACTATTTTTTAAATAAGCTGTGTGATAAGCTCCTGATATTTGATAATCAGAGGATAAAGCGTGTGGAAAAGAAGCCTGAAGCATACTTTACTAAAAATAATGCTGAACCTACTAATACTAAGGAAGCTTTAATGGTAATCGAAAATAGAATCGCTACAATCTTGGGGGAATTATCACTAATTGACCAAAAAAGTCCTAAATATGGTGAATTAGATAGTGAATTCAACGAACTCTTGAAGCAAAAAAGAAAATTAATGTAAAGTACGTGTTAAAATAGCTCCTCGAGAAGGGGCTATTTTAATGTCAATTAAATATATCTGCGTCATCTGTTCGTTCAACTAGGCATAAAACTCTAATATCATTTACGAGAAGGGTATACTATAGATACAATTGTTTTCATAAAAGAAAGCAGGGTTTAGATGATTATCGAGATTAAGTATAAAAAACTAATATGCGAGATCGGAAAACGTGTATATGATAAAGGATTCATAGCAGCCAATGACGGAAATATTTCTGTTCGTATTGATGAAGATGAGTTTTTAATCACTCCAACGAATGTGAGTAAAGGATTCTTAACCCCAGATATGATTATTAAAGTAGATAGCGCGGGGAATGTTCTCGAAGGAGATTATAAACCTACGTCAGAAATAAAAATGCACCTGCTTGTATATCACGAGCGTCCGGATGTACATGCAGTCTTACATGTTCATCCTCCGTATGCAACTGCTTTTGCTATTGCAGGAATTCCTTTGAATCAGGCAATAATGCCTGAAGCTGTCGTATCCTTGGGGACGATTCCCTTAGCTCACTATGGTACACCTTCTACAGATGAGGTGCCCAAGGCAGTCAAAACACATGTTCACGATTATCAGGGCGTATTATTGGAAAACCACGGGGCATTAACTTGGGGGAAAAATTTAGAACAAGCTTATAATTTAATGGAATCTTTAGAGTTTACGGCAAAAATTAATTGGATCTCTAGACTATTAAAAGGTGATCGCGAGCTTTCCAAAGAAAATGTCGCTAAGCTTCTAGATTTAAAAGCCATGATGGGAGTAGACGGAATTTCCCCAAAGGGAGTTGATGTCCCTGAAGGCACTCATGCAAAGAAAGTGACTTCCGTGAATGAACAGACATTATCAGAAAGAGATATTAACCTAATTGTAGACAGAGTAACAACCAGCGTTCTTAACGCCTTAAATAAATAATTTGATTTGCTTTTCTAGAATACTTTTACTAAACTGTTTTTAAATTGTCACATATTTGGCATAAGCAACCTTTATTTCAACTGAGTTTATAGTGTAAAATCGATGTAGCATATTATTGAAGCAAGGGGGTTTTCGGCTATGATAAAAAAAGTCATCGCTGTTGTTGTGTTAATAGCCTTACTTGGAGTTGCGATTGTGCAGGCTATGGATAAAAAGGCTGAACCCGAAAATGTAAGTCAAGAAGCTGCGAATATGGGTGGTTTAAAAGTTGGGGCAAAGGCACCTGACTTTGAACTTAAAACATTAGCGGGAGATACCGTTAAACTATCCGATTTAAAAGGGAAAAAAGTGATGCTTAATTTTTGGGCTACCTGGTGTCCGCCATGTAAAGCTGAAATGCCAGCCATGGAGGAATTTCATAAACAAGCTGGGGATGAGGTTGTTATTTTAGCCGTTAACATTGACCCACACTTAGATGTAAAAGCTTTTGTCGATGAAAATGGTATTACCTTTCCGATTCCTTTAGATGCTGAAGATACAGTAAACGAGACGTACCAAGTCCTATCCATTCCAACCACGTATTTTATTGATTCGAAGGGCAATATTGGAAACAAATATATCGGGGCAATGAATCTCGATGCAATGAAACAATATACGAAGGATTTGAAATAGACATTGGATATAAATACAATGTTTATTTTTTATTTAACAATGTAACGCTTTAAAGTATATTTTTCTTTTAATTTTCAAAAAGTTGTAATAATTGCAACCGTTTCCGGGCATAATAACTGTTAGAATAGTTAATAAGGAAGGTGATATATATGAGAAAGCCTAGAAAACGTTCCTTTGCAGAACTTGTATCCGAAAATAAAAGTCAACTTTTGAAAGATAGAGCTGCTATGGAAAAAATTGAAATGCGTTTAGAAGAAAAGCGACTTGGTAAGGCAGAGTAATGTAAAATTAAAACTCACATAGTTTACCAATCATGTTCCTCCTTAAAAACGGACAAAATGTTAAGGAGGAGGGATATTACATGAGTAATCCAAAACACAGTCAACAAGGCTACAGCGAAGACCACCTTGGAACTAAATCCAGGGGATTCGGTGGAAACAAAGGTAAAAAATATCAAGATACATCAGGTAAGCATGCGCAAGTTATCCAAACTAAAGGTGAATAAAAAAATGGTAAAGACTCGTCAGGCAGAAGCCCGCGGGTCTTTTTTATGATTTTTTCTTAGCAGAAATTTTCTGTGATATTTTTTTCAATAAGTAACACACTATATCTGTAACATGACACCACCTAGGAGGGAATTTCTAATGACCTATAACAACAAACCAAAACCAGACGATCGCAGTGATAATGCTGAAAAGCTTCAGGCGATGATACATGATACACTTGAAAACATTGAAGCAGCGGAAGATTCAAAAGCGTTCACTGATAGCGAGACACAACTCCAGCAAATAGACGCTAAAAACGAAAGACGCCGTGAAAGTATCGAATCCTACCGAGCAGAAATTAAGGATGAAGTCTAAGCAAAATTTCGGAGGACCTGTTCAATTCGTACAGGTCCTTTATTTATTAAGCCTTTGAATTTCGTGTCGATGAACAGGTTGTGGTAAGATAAAAGGGAAATTTTGAAGAAGAAGTGATTATATGATAAGACAACAATCGAATCAACCAATTAACCAAACTCTACAGATTAACCAGTGGGAAAAAGAGTTAAATGAGAACGGGTTTATTTCTAATGAAAATGAGCTATTAACAGCGATTCGAGGCGAATCAAACCCCATACATATATCAAAAATGTTAACAATAGCCGCACTATCTCGACTAGAGCGAAGAAACCAAGATACATTAGCTTTTGCCTGGTTACAAAAAGCATTAGAGCTGCATCCAGAGAATGCAATGGCAAAATCCTATTTCATCCAATACGATTGGAAAAAGAAAAAGGACATCTTAGATATCCTAGAATTTCCAGCAATAAGGGAAACAGATAATCGAACAGCAAAGAAAAAAGTTGCTGAACAATACATACAAATTTGTCAAAGCTTCCTAGCAGAAGCAGATGATCATGTAGAGGATCTCACCGAGAAGAGAAATCTTGCTGAAACATTGAGAAATGAACCACTTTCTCTTCAATATAAAAAATTGTCTGACTTGCTTACTACTGCTATTGAGGTTAACGGGAACCTATTAAAGGCTGCTGAGGAATATGAGGAATCCATAAAAGGTGTGTTTCATACCGCCACCTATTATGAAGACCTAAAATTACATTTGTCTAGCCTCGAGACTATAAAAAAAGACTGGCAGAATCTTTTTATTACCGAAGAAAAAGTCCAACAGGATTCAGAGAATGCCTTGGACCAATTAAATAAAATGGTTGGGATGGATGTTGTAAAAAAGCGGGTGAATGATTTTTACCAGTTTTTAAAATACCAAAAGGACCGAAAAAGACTAGGATTCCAAACAAAGGATGAACTAAGCCTTAATATGGTTCTAACTGGAAATCCAGGAACTGGGAAAACAACCATTGCCCGTTTATTAGCTAAGATCTATCACGAGCTCGAGGTGCTACCTCGTTCGGAAGTGATTGAGACGGATAGATCACAGCTTGTAGGGGCTTTTGTAGGTCAAACGGAGGAAAATGTGCGCTCGGTTGTAGAGAAGGCGATTGGCGGGGTCCTGTTCATTGATGAAGCCTATAGTTTAAAACGAGAAGGGCAAACTGGAAATGATTATGGGCAGACAGCAGTTGATACCCTAGTTTCGTTAATGACGGGAACGGAATACGGTGGGAGGTTTGCAGTAATTTTGGCGGGATATCCGGAGGAAATGCGTATTTTTTTAGATGCAAATCCAGGATTAAGAAGCCGCTTTCCTCAATCCAACCTTATTCATTTGCCTAATTACTCCAATGGGGAATTACTATCGATAGCTGAAAAAATTGCTTCAGAAAACGATTATATTCTTACAGAAGAAGCGAAGATAGAAATTAATCATCGCCTTGACCAGGAACGTGTAGATGACACTTTTGGTAATGCACGATCTGTTCGCAATATCGTGTTAGATGCCATTTTTAAAAAGGGGTCTGAACATCCGCCATCCAATGAGGATATTCTCACTTACACCCTTTTAGATAAAGAGGATTTTGAGATAGAAAAGAATGAAAATCGGGAATCTCCATTTGAAAAATTAGAACGATTGATTGGCTTGACCGAACTAAAAGGTGAATTAGAAACACTTGTTTCCTTCGTTAAAATGCAGCAGTTTAGAAAAGAAAAAAGGCTTCCAACCGTACCCATTCAGCTTCATTCCGTATTCACTGGAAATCCCGGCACTGGTAAAACCACAGTGGCTAAAATATATGCCGAGCTCCTGAAAGAATGCGGAATGTTAAAACGAGGTCATTTAATTGTAGCGAGCAGAGCTGATTTCGTAGCGGGTTATGTGGGTCAAACAGCCGGAAAAACAAAGAAGAAAATCCGTGAAGCGCTTGGCGGTGTATTGTTTATTGATGAAGCATATTCACTTCTAAGCCAAACAGCAGGTGATTTTGGTAAGGAAGTTGTCGACACACTTGTTGATGAAATGACCAAGCATAATGAAAATCTTGTAGTAGTCCTTGCAGGTTACCCCAAGGAAATGGACCTGCTATTGGAGAGCAACCCTGGGCTGCGCTCGAGATTTAAAAAATTCTTCCTGTTTCCTGACTATACAGCGGAGGAGCTGCTGGCGATTATCGAGAGCTATATAGATCGTTTTCAATACCAATTAAATAAAGAAGCAAGAGCACTTTTGAAACGAAATATTGAAAATCATACCTTCATGGGGAACGGTAGATTTGCTACCAATTTGGCAGACGAAATGATACAAGCACAAGCAATGAGGCTTATGGGAGTGACAGAGGAAGAGGATTTATTAGAAAAGGCCATCCATATTGAAAATGAAGATGTGGAAAAGGCGCTTACTAAATTTCCTTTAATTAGGGAAGGGGAATAGAGAAATGGACAATGTATTTATTTCTACAAGAGAGATTCAGCTTTTATATGCAGATACGGACATGATGGGAGTCATCTATCATGCCAACTATTTGAAGTATTTTGAGCTTGGCAGAAGCGGATTAATTGAGGACCTTGGCTATAGTTATGTAGATATGGAAAACGCAGGATATTTTGCACCCGTCTATGATATCCAAGCCGCCTATAAAAAACCGTTACGTTATGGTGATAGAGGTTTCGTAAAGACTTGGATTGAGAAAAATGACGGGCTTAAAACTGTTTATGGGTATTCCATCATAAATGGAGACGAGGAAGTATGTGCAGAAGGGAATTCGACTCATATTGTTGTCAAAAAGGACAACTTTAGACCGATTGCATTCAAAAAGGCTTTTCCTGAGTGGTATCTAAAGTATGAAGAAATAAAGAGAAAGTAACACTATGCGTTTTGGGGTGACTATATGGCTTTTGGAATCAAAAGGCAGGAAGTAAAAGAGTGGAAACAAAAAATTGATGAAGGTGAAATTGCATTCTTAACCCATTTTTGGCTGGATGATCGTTTTCCTGGATGTAACACTGTAACCAAGGTTGGCTGCAGTGACCTTGAGAAACTAGCTGAATGGGGTAATAAATATGGCTTGAAAAAAGATTGGATTCACCACCGCCGTGACGGTTATTCCCATTTTGATTTAATTGGGGATAGACAAAAAGAAATATTACATAAAGAAGGATTACATCATCATATTTGGTGAAAGCGTCTTTTTCCACAAAAGACGCATTACAAACACACATAAAATATGCAAATTTGTTGTCCCAAAGCTGGAGAGCAGAAAATAAAATAAGCACACATGAAAGTACCATCATTCATGTGTGCTTATTTTTTAATTATGCTTTTTTATAATCTAAAATAGGTTCTTGATATTTTGCATGATACTCAATAACTAAATCATGGTCATCGAAGTACCATAAATCTTTTTCTTCAATATAAAAAGTAATCCCGTCCTCAGTTGTCTTTGCACCAATATCATTTGGTTCATCACTAGATATACCAAGTGAAAACCCACTTTGTACCGTACTACATCCGCCATAACGTACATAGAAACGGACAGAATCACCTGCTTTAAGATTTAATTCTTGTTTATACCATGCTGCTGCTTCACTGCTGATTTGGATATTCATCTGTTACTCCTCTCAAAATGTCTCTGAAGTAATTATATAATAAAGCAAAGGCAATTATCGATGATATTGCTTATAAAGGAAGTTGAAGCCAGTCATATAGGTAAAAGAGAATTAATACAAGTGTATATACAAAAATAGATGGCAAAATGCTTTTATATTTAATGGTTAACAGTGCAAATATGAACCCTAAAAAAAGATATAAAAGAACAACAGAAGTAGAAAATCCAAATATAGTAGTATTCGTCGCAAAGGCAATACTTGTAAACATGATAGCTGATGTTTCGTTTGTTATATTCATTAATTGTGTTAACAGAATACCTCGCCATATCACTTCCTGTAGAAAAGAATGAATAAGTGTGAATGAGAGAAGCGAAAGGAACATATTCGAATCGAATCCATTTTTATTGATAAATAAAAAAGTGACACCAACAAAAAGAAGTATCAAGATGGTATAGAAATACTTATTGCTGTTATTTAGATCTAGTTTAGTAAAAAAGAAGCTAATTTTTTTATTGAATTTCTTTATCACATAACCTATCGATAGGATAGGGATCAAGAACAATACCTGATTTATGAGTAACCTAAAGAATGGAATGAAGTGATACCCTTCAATAAATTTATCGGTATAAAAGAGAATTAGATTACCACAAAAAAAGGAAATCATCACCCATGCAAATAAACGATTTTCTTCCTTCAGGAAAGCAAGCAAAAGGAATAGTCCTAGGATGGCCCAAGTAAAGAGACTATAGTAACTTCTTGTGAAAAAATAAATTAAAATGATAAACAAGATGGATAAAAAATATCCTTGAAAGTTACTTTGTCTCATTAAAAACTTCCTTCCAATCAAAACGAATTATGGCCCCGTGTTAACGGAGCCATTGGTTCATATGGTCTATGATTTCTTGGTATTTATCAGCTGCATTCTGCATCCCGAAGGAACCTGCATTTTCTAGTGGTACGACTTGATAATTTTTATTTCTCTGGCTAGAAACAAAGGTAGGATAAAAAGCCGGATTTGACAATTCAATCGAATTTCCTGTATTAGAAATATGCTTCGTTATTTCAACCGTAGCCATGCCGCCAATATCTTTATAGTCTCTTACTTGTCCTGAGATGAAGTTACCCAAAGAATAAATAACAAATGTCTTTCTGCCATCTCCCGTATCAATCCATTCCATTGGCTGAAGAACATGAGGATGCGAACCAAAGATAATATCTACCCCTTCATTCGCAAGGTAATTTGCCAAATCCTTTTGCTCATCAGTCGGAATACGTTGGTATTCATTTCCCCAATGGATACTCATAATGACAACATCCGCTTCCTTCTTAGCCCGGCTGATTTCGTCACTCATTAGATCCCGATTAATAAGATTCACAAGGAAGTCCTTTCCATCTGGAATGGGTATTCCATTTGTACCATAGGTGTAAGATAGAAAGGCTAATTTTATGCCATTTTTATGTATGATTCTTAGTTTTTGGCGATCCTCTTGATTTAGAAAACTTCCAACATGGGGAAGTCCGATACTATTTAAATAATCGGTTGCGGAAAGAATACCTCTTTCCCCCTTGTCTAACGTATGGTTGTTAGCCATTGAAACAATATCAACCCCCGAATCAACAAGAGCATTTGCAACCTCGTGTGGACTATTAAACATCGGGTAACTTGATACTCCTATTTCAACGCCACCTAACATGCTCTCTTGATTCGCTGTTAGGACATCCGGTGTTTCCAAAATACTTTTAACATTTTCGAAGATTGGGTTGAAATTATATTGCGTTCCATTATACGCATCTTGATAAACCGTATCATGAATCAAAATATCGCCAATTGCCCCGACAGTTATCTTTTCTGTCAGCGTCCTGCTCAATTCAGGCTGCAATCTCATTGTATGTTCCTTTGAAGGGTATTTTTTTTCTGGTGCAGCCTGGTTACTACGCTGCTCAATAAGAAGCACGGAGGCAACAAGAATACACATAGAAATGATAATGACAGACGAAATAATGGCTTTCTTTTTCATAGTTTCTCCTTACTATTGTGTTTTCTAAGCAAAATATTTTCAACCATACTACCAATACTATAATATATTTATGTACTATTTTTCGACTTTTTCCTGCAAATTATGAAAAAATCCAAGGATGTGATAGGTTTGTTCAAGATTACGGAGAGTGCCCATAGAATATTAGAAGGAATTATCGAGAGAGAAAAACAATCTCCTAATGAGGAACTACTGGTTCGGTTAAGTATGGGGATTGGCTGAGGAGGTCCCAAATTAAATCTGTCTCTGGAAGAGCGGAAAATTACTGGTGATCTTCTATTTGAATTTGAAGGACTAAAAATCCTCATTCATGAACAGGATTTTGTGTACTTTGACCATACCAAACTTGATTATGTTGAGGATGTTCTAGGCAAATACTCATTTACATTATTAAAAATATAAAAACGGAGTTTCTACATTTAGAAACTCCGTTTTTCTGGTATTTATTCGTCCATTTGTTCAAAAAAGTCAATTAGTTCGTCAAAATTCTTTGTTATCTTGTAAGGAAATTTTTCAGGAACATCATCCATTAAACACTGAAAAAATTCAACCACAAATTCTTGATCTGCAGGTGCTGAAACGTCAGTTGAAAACGAATAGGTTTGATTTAGGTTAGACATAATATCCCCTCCATGGGTTCCTTTACCTTTATTTTACTTTACAATGTGAAAGGAAAATGACAGGAATTATGAAATTTCCATGAAAAATGGCTTTAAGGAACCATTTAGATTCCTTAAAGCCATTTAATTTTAGGTTCTGTTTTATTCATGATTCGCTTAATATTAGCGCGGTGTCGATAAATGACAAATGAGGCTAATAGTGTTACTGCAATAAGAAGTGGAATGTCTCCATCAATGGCAGCATAAATCACTGCACAAATGCCAGCAAGCATAGATGATAGTGATACATATTTAGTTATGTAAAGACTGGCAAAAAAGACAACGAAAATAGTTAAAAACATAAGTGGCGCACAAAACAACAATACGCCTCCAGAGGTTGCAACTGCTTTCCCGCCTCTAAACCCTGCAAAGACGGGATAGGTGTGTCCAATAACTGCAAAAACACCAGCAAGTAAAGGATTGACATCATCGAGTCCAACCAAAACAGGCAAGGATGCCGCTAACGTCCCTTTTAAGATATCTGCCACAGTAACAGCTAGACCAGCTTTTACTCCTAAGGTACGAAAAGTATTGGTTCCCCCTAAATTTCCACTTCCATGCTCACGTATATCTGTTTTATAAAATACTTTCCCAATAATTAAACCTGAAGGAATGGATCCCAGCAGATAGGCTACTATCAAGACTAAAATAATTTGAACCATCAATGATTTCTCCTTCTATAAATAATACATGTCGTATTATTTTACCATGTTATGGTGAAAAAACACTACTACCGCTTTTAACTAATTCAAAAAGTGTAAAATAAATTCCTTCTCAATTATTATCTAATACCGTACGATAGATGTGAGGGGGAAGAATATTGGCACAAATTGAATACCAAAAGAAGAAATCATTATCACCAAAATGGATCTTAGGAGGATTGATGATTGCAATTTTACTGATTGCATCTTCTGTTCTTTTTTTATTTTATCCGTTTGCATCTAAGGAAAAATCAACTTACTTTACAGAAAAAAATCCAATCCTTTTTGAAGGAACTCAAAAGGGTAACGCACTACTCGAGGGGGATTCTATCTTTCTCCCACTTTCATTCATGCAAGAACACATAGATAATTCTATACTATTTGACGAAAAGTCTAAGTCCATCATCATTACGACAAAAGATAAAGTCATTCAAATGCCTACAGATTCCTTAACTTTCTTTGTTAATCAAAAACCAGTGGATTTGCTGGTATCACCGATTATATCCAAGGAAGGTCAAATATTTGTGGCAATCGAACCGCTGCTCTCCTATTATCCGATTCAATATACAGTTTTAAAAGATACAAGTGCGGTTTGGGTACAAAAAAATGGTGATCATTATTTTCAAGGAGAAATATCTGCGAAAGATGTTCACCCTGAAAAAGTAAGAATACGAACAGAACCATCTTTAAAATCACCCTATACTGCGGAAATGTCAAACCACGAAATTGTAATGATAGAAGATGAGGAACAGGATTATTATTTAGTGAGAAAAGAAAATGGAGTAAGTGGGTACATCAACAAGAAATACGTTAAGAAAAACGAAGAAGTAACTATTATTATCTCAGAGAAAAGTGAAGCATTAGATATTCCCATAATTAATGGGCCTATTCAATTAACCTGGGAAGCTGTTTATACAAAAAATCCAGATCACTCCCAAATCCCTACTATGCTGGGTTTAAACGTAGTGTCACCAACTTGGTTTTCCTTAACTGGAAACGATGGAAGCATTAAAAATTTAGCTTCCTTGGAATATAGTAAATGGGCACAGTCAAAGGGCTATCAAGTATGGGGATTATTTTCAAATTCATTTGATCCGGTACTCACACATGAGGCGTTAAAAGATTTTGAAACACGGCAAAAAATCATCGTACAGCTGCTTCATTTCAGTCAAATGTACCAACTACAAGGGATCAACTTTGATATAGAAAATGTAAAGCAGGAAGACGGCCCGCTCGTTACTCAATTCATGCGGGAAGCAACACCTTTTCTACACGAAGCAGGGTTAGTCGTTTCAATGGACATTACCTTTTATGCAGGGGAAAATAATAATTGGTCTTCTTTCTATGAAAGAAGTAAGCTTGCTGGTATTGTAGATTATCTGATTATTATGGCTTATGATGAGCATTCTGGTTCATCTCCTGTTGCCGGGAGTGTTTCAAGTCTGCCTTGGGTAGAGAAAAATCTTCAAAACTTGTTGAGTGAGGTTCCAAAAGAGAAGCTAATTCTAGGTGTGCCTTTATACACCAGACTTTGGAAAGAACAACAAAAAGCAGACGGGACGATAGAAGTTAGCTCTCAAGCTTTGTCCATGACGAAGGTGAAAGATTGGCTTGAAGAGAAAGGTCTACAGCCTGTTTATGATGAAGAAAGCGGTCAAAACTATGTAGAATATTATGCGGCAGATGAGTTGGCAACCTATAAAGTTTGGCTGGAGGATGAGCTATCATTATCTAAACGCGCAAATCTTGCTTCTACCTACCAACTAGCTGGGGTAGCTTCCTGGTCTAGAAATTTCGGAGATCAGACTGCTTGGACCGCAATAAATATGGTTCCTAATAAAGCTTTATCACAGAAATAGACCTGAATGGCTGGTCTATTTCTTTTCGTTTTGATTTATAATAATATTCTGTCTAAGTTAGGAACATTTAGAGTCTAATTTATTACAAATATATGTAGAATTTTCAAACCCCATTATTAACGATTGAAATAATTTGTTATCTCGAAATATAATTTAAATATAATCTCAGAAAATGATAATTAAACCCCGACCAAGTCTACTCTGGTACTGATTGGTTTTCTACTATTCATTTAAGTAATCTAAAAGAGGTGAGAGTATGTCACGGACCATTAATAATGTTCGAAAATTCTATCAGACCAACAAAGAAAAGTGCTCTTTTTCTGTTTCGGATTCGATTGAAGAAGCATTGTCGACCTTTTTCTCCATCCGTAAGAACCAAGATATCCATGTGGATTTTGAATACCGCGGCCTGCAAATGGCCAATGGAGTTCCCAATGAATTCAGTCAGATAATTTTACACATTTTAACAATCGCAAGAGAAACTTTTAGTAGGAATAATATCCAAAATCGCCTGATAAAAATCCAGATTTGTACGAAAGAGGACCTTATCGTTGTCGAGATAACTGATAATGCAGGTGGCATCGAACCTGCACATAGCTCAAAGTTATTACAACCCAAATTCACCCCAAGTGAGCATGGAACTGGTAACGGCTTATATATAACGAAAATGATTATTGAAAAAATGGATGGATTCGTTATGGTTGAAAATACTGAGGATGGAGCAAGATTCAGTCTTTCTATTCCGAAGTTTGCTTCCAAAAACAATGCATCACTTTAACAAAAAAAGCTTCCAATCCCTTGGGAGCTATTATTTTTTATAAACAATCTAATTATGTTATAGTTAAAATGGATAGTAAAATTAAGGAAATAAGGATGTGTATTTAATGGCAGTCGAAAATCCATCATTAGAGGAAATAGGAGCAATTTTAAAAAAATCTAAACGTATCGCAGTTGTAGGTTTAAGTAATAAACCAGATAGAACCTCTTATATGGTGTCAGAGGTGATGCAAAAAGCAGGATACGATATTATTCCCGTGAACCCAAGTGTTGATGAAGTACTGGGTGTGAAAGCGGTTGCTTCTTTAAAGGACATTGAAGGACACATTGATATTGTCAATGTTTTCCGCCGTTCAGAACAATTGTTCGATGTAGCGAAAGAATTCGATGAAATTGATGCAGATGTTTTTTGGGCACAGCAGGGCTTGGTAAATGAAGAAGCCTATGAGTTTTTGAAGGAAAAAGGATATACAGTGATTATGGATCTTTGTATAAAAGTGGCGCATGCTTTAACAAAATAATCATTTGCTAGAAAAAAGCTGCTAAAAAATTAGCAGTTTTTTTCTTTTTTTAACCTAAGAAACTGTTACATAATTAAGTTGTTTTAAATTAGACATTTGCCAAATCGAAATTAATCGCTAAAATAAAGCATAGACGCCGTAATCATGTGTTACAATTAAAGACGGCAAACATTCGTTCTAAATTAAGGAAACAACTTTAACACGAATGATTAATATCACTCATAAAGATAGCAAGTAGAAAGTGTTTTTTCTTTTGTAGGGAATGAAAGGGGTATTTTAGTGGCAAGTAATCAGAAAGCTTTTGAATATAATGATGATGCCATACAGGTACTAGAGGGACTGGAGGCCGTCAGGAAGCGACCAGGAATGTACATCGGGAGCACTGATACACGCGGATTACACCATCTTGTATATGAGATAGTCGACAACTCTGTCGATGAGGCTCTCGGAGGATTTGGGGACCAAATCATTGTAAAAATTCATAAAGATAATTCAATAAGTGTCATGGATAAAGGACGCGGAATGCCGACGGGCATGCATAAGATGGGGAAACCAACGCCTGAAGTCATTCTAACAGTCCTCCATGCCGGCGGTAAATTTGGTCAAGGCGGCTACAAAACCAGCGGTGGTTTACATGGTGTTGGTGCCTCAGTCGTAAACGCTCTATCTGAATGGTTAACGGTAACGATAAAAAGAGATGGTTTTGTTTACGAACAACGGTTTGAAAATGGGGGAAAACCTGTTACAACATTAGAGAAAATCGGTAAAACGAATCAAACAGGTACTACCATTCACTTTAAACCGGACACAACCATCTTTTCTTCCACCACATATAATTTTGAAACTTTATGTGAGAGGTTAAGAGAATCGGCCTTTCTACTAAAAGGGTTAAAGATTGAAATCATCGATGACCGTAATGATTTTCATGAGGTTTTTCATTATGAAAATGGGATAGAGGCCTTTGTTTCTTACTTAAACGAGGAAAAAGATGTCCTTCATCCAGTGATTAGTTTTGAAGGAAGCCATAATGGGATTGAGGTTGAATTTGCCTTTCAATTCAACGATGGCTATTCAGAGAACATGCTTTCATTTGTAAACAATGTCAGGACGAAAGATGGAGGAACGCATGAGGTAGGTACGCGAACTGCGATGACTCGTATCTTCAATGATTACGCCCGTAAGGTTTCTCTTTTGAAAGAAAAGGATAAAAATCTTGAGGGTGCAGATATTCGTGAAGGATTATCTGCGATTATTTCTATTCGAGTTCCTGAGCAATTATTACAATTCGAGGGTCAAACAAAGGGCAAATTAGGTACGAGTGAAGCTAGATCGGCAGTAGATGCAGTGGTTTCTGAACACCTTACTTATTTCCTCGAAGAAAATCCCGACATCAGTTCGTTGTTAATTAAAAAGTCCATTAAAGCTTACCAAGCCCGTGAAGCAGCAAGAAAAGCACGGGAGGATGCTAGAAGCGGTAAAAAACGGAAACGTTCTGACGCTCTATTATCTGGAAAGCTTACACCTGCTCAGTCAAGAAATCCGCAAAGAAATGAAATCTATTTGGTTGAGGGTGACTCTGCTGGCGGCTCTGCAAAACAAGGACGTGACCGACGTTTCCAAGCTGTACTTCCATTACGTGGTAAGGTCATTAATACTGAAAAAGCCAAGCTTGCAGATATTTTTAAAAATGAAGAAATCAATACGATTATTCATACGGTTGGGGCTGGAGTAGGTTCTGATTTTAATCTAGAAGATGTAAATTATGATAAAGTCATTATCATGACGGATGCCGATACAGACGGTGCGCATATTCAAGTGTTACTGTTAACCTTTTTCTATCGGTATATGAAACCACTTATTGAAGCAGGTAAAGTGTTTATTGCACTGCCTCCTTTGTATAAAGTGAGTAAAGGAACAGGTAAAAAAGAAATCCTCGAATATGCCTGGAGCGATGATGAACTTCAGGGTGCCATTAAAAAAGTTGGCAGAGGCTATATGATCCAGCGCTATAAAGGTCTTGGTGAGATGAATGCCGACCAGCTTTGGGATACAACGATGAATCCAGAAACCCGGACATTGATTCGAGTAAAAATAGATGATGCAGCAAGAGCAGAAAGGCGTATCACCACTCTAATGGGTGATAAAGTTGACCCTCGCCGTAAATGGATTGAGAGCAATGTTGCCTTTGGTTTAGAAGAGGACGATACGATCCTTGATAATGAAAATATTACTGTCGCCCAGGAGGAATCTGAAGAATGAGCACAAATGAGAAATTCCGTGACTTACCTCTAGAAGATGTAATCGGCGATCGTTTTGGCAGATATAGTAAGTACATCATTCAAGAACGAGCCTTACCAGATGCACGGGATGGCTTAAAACCCGTACAACGAAGAATCCTGTATGCGATGCATGTTGAGGGTAATACAAATGAAAAGGGCTTCCGTAAATCAGCAAAAACAGTGGGTAATGTCATTGGTAACTATCACCCCCACGGTGATACTTCGGTTTATGAGGCAATGGTTCGGATGAGTCAGGATTGGAAGGTTAGAAATGTCCTCATTCAAATGCACGGAAACAACGGAAGTATGGACGGAGATCCTCCAGCTGCGATGCGTTATACGGAGGCTCGATTATCTGCCATAGCTTCAGAGCTGCTTCGGGATATTGAAAAGCAAACAGTCGATTTTATTCCAAACTTCGATGATACTTCAAAGGAACCTACCGTATTACCAGCGATGTTTCCAAATTTGTTGGTAAACGGTTCTACAGGAATTTCAGCAGGGTATGCAACTGATATTCCACCACACAATCTCGCCGAAGTTATTGACGGGGTCATCATGCGGATGGATAATCCAGATTCAACCGTTGATGAAATTATGACCGTTATTAAGGGACCTGATTTTCCTACTGGAGGTATCATTCAAGGTATTGAGGGTATTAAAAAGGCCTATGAAACCGGTAAGGGGAAAATCATTGTTCGCAGTAAAGCGGAGATTGAAGATGTACGCGGCGGTAAGCAGCAGATTGTCGTGACCGAGATTCCTTATGAGGTCAATAAAGCAAACCTAGTGAAGAGAATCGATGAATTCCGTCTTGACCGAAAAGTCGAGGGAATTTCAGAGGTTCGTGATGAAACAGACAGAACAGGCTTGCGAATTGTCATTGAATTAAAGAAAGATGCAGATGCAAATGGTGTCTTGAACTATCTATATAAAAATAGCGATTTGCAAGTCACCTACAATTTTAATATGGTTGCTATTGCAAAAAAACGTCCAAAATTATTAGGAATTCGTGAAATGCTGGACGCTTATATTGAGCACCAAAAAGAAGTGGTTGTTAGAAGAACAAAGTATGAGCTAGATAAAGCAAAAGAACGTCAACATATTGTTGAAGGATTAATGAAGGCATTGTCCATCCTTGATGAAGTAATTGCGACAATCCGTGCATCAAAAGATAAACGAGATGCGAAAGATAATTTGATTTCCAAATTTGCATTTACTGAGGCACAGGCAGAAGCCATCGTTTCTTTACAACTTTACCGTTTAACCAATACCGATATTACTGCCCTTCAAAATGAAGCGGAAGAATTGGCTAATAAAATTGAAGAGTGGACGGCCATTTTATTAAGTGAGAAAAAACTAATATCGGTTATAAAAAAAGAATTAAAAGACGTCAAAAAGCGGTTTGCTGACGCTCGTCGTTCTAAAATAGAAGCTGAGATAGAAGAATTGAAAATAAACCTTGAAGTTACAGTACCAAGCGAGGATGTCATCGTAACGGTTACAAAAGAAGGCTATATAAAACGTACAAGCCAGCGTTCTTATGCTGCTTCAAATGGTCAGGACTTGGCGATGAAGGACTCTGACCGGTTACTAGCACAGCTAGATGTGAACACCAAGGATGTAGTCCTGCTGTTTACGAATAAAGGGAATTACCTATACTGTCCTGTACATGAACTCCCAGATATCCGTTGGAAGGACATGGGACAGCATGTAGCCAATATCATCCCAATTGAACGGAACGAAGATATCATTCATGCGATACCGGTGAAGGATTTCGAGATTGAGGCTTATCTCGTATTTGTCACAAAAAATGGAATGGTCAAGAAAACTGAGCTTAAGCAATATAAGGCACAGCGATATTCGAAACCATTAGTGGGTGTTAATCTTAAGGCTGATGACCAAGTCATTGATGTTCACCTAACCGATGGAACAAAAGAATTATTCTTAATTTCTCATTTCGGCTATGCACTTTGGTTCCACGAAGAAGAAATTAGTATTGTCGGCGTACGTGCTGCCGGTGTTAAAGGTATTAATTTAAAGGATGGGGATGTTGTTGTCGGTGGTAAGGTACTTTCTTCTGACACGAAGGAATCCATTGTCATCACTACTCAACGTGGCTCTGTGAAACGAATGAAGCTGAAGGAATTTGAAAAAGCAACGCGAGCTAAGCGTGGAGTTGTTATTTTACGAGAATTAAAAGCAAATCCTCATCGTGTAGTTGGTTTTGTTGTTGCGAATGATGAAGATACAGTCTTCCTTCAAACCGAAAAAGGCCACACGGAAACGATTATAACATCTGAAATTCGCTTTAATGATCGTTATTCTAATGGATCTTTTGTTCTTGATGAAAACGAAAATGGAAAAGTAACAACCGTTTGGAAGGTAGAAGGTCAAACGAAAGCAGAAGAATAAAATAATTAGTAGTGACTCCCTAAATATTGGGAGTCTTTTTTATGTTTTTGCCAAAAATGGGACATACTACCTGTATCAGATACTGGAGGGGAAAAGAATGAAAAAAGAATTGCTACTTGTTGCTGCTGCATTTTTTCTCATGTCCGTTACTGCCATAACCGCTGTTCATGCTTTTGAAGAAGAAACTAAAACCGTCACCATTTCAAAATATGAATCTGACATTACTGGAGATGGGACCAATGAAAGTATTCAGTTAAAAGGGGTTCCTTATGAAGGGGAAGAAGGTTATTTAAAAGAGATTTATATTGATATATCAACTATGGGTGAAAAAAAGTACAAAATTCCCTTAGAAAGTGGTTCAAAAGCTTCTTTAAAGCTGGTTGATCTTAACCAGGATGGAGTGAAAGATTTATTCTCGAATGTATTAACAGGGGGTAGCGGAGGCATAACTCTTAATTATTTATATACATTGAAGGATAATATCAGTAAAGAATTGAGGGTTCCTGAACCATTAGAAATGGCCAGTACCTTTGAAAATGGCTTTAAGGCAAAAATAACCATAGCGAAAACAGGGAAAACCTATGAGTTTGATTTAAAGGATCGAAAAAAATATTATAAAAAACTAGGACTTTATTATAAAGGACGATTAAATGAGCCAACTGAATTAACAGTAAATTCCTTTCATTCTTTAAAGCCGATAAAATTAAATACAGGTGAGGTTGTATTACAAGGTACACAAAGAATTACTGGGCTTGCAAATGCAGATACCATTGCTTTTGTGGAGTCAACATGGAAATATGGTGAGGATAAATGGAATCTAACTGACACGAAGGTACAGAGTAATAAAGAAAAGCAAGCAGGGCAGGGGGGGCAAAAATCCTAAACATTGAAATTCCAGTATTAACACAGGGAAACCTGTGTTTTTTTTGTAACTTTCGGGTCATAAATTTGTATATCATTTGACAAAGTAAACTAGGGGGGGTGTGAAATGGAAAAGAATTCAAAAATAGAACAGGCAATGGCAAATGCATTAGCATCACTACAAGTAGAGGGTTTAAAGCTTACAGAAGAAGAAATACAAAATGTTCGTGAAAAATTAATGGGTAAAATAACTCATGAGGAATTTTTACAAAGAGCACATGAACTGGCTAATAGAGCTGGAAATGGTAAAGCGGAATAAAAATTTTTTTTAAAAACATAAATTTTTATTCCGTCTCATTATCTTAAGTATACTTGGATATTGAGATATTATTGAGTTTTTTTATCATAATAATATTATGTAAACTAGAAAAAATTAAAAAAGTCAGCAGTAGTAGCTGCTGACTCAGTTATGATTGTTCTTTCGGCATATCCATTTTATCGACAGCAATTTTTAAATCGTCATTCTTTATATGGGTGTATATCATCGTGGTTTGAATAGATGAATGACCTAATTGTCTTCGTAACTTTGGTACATCGTTAATTTCAGCATGGTATCTGGTAGCAAAGGAATGTCTTAGTTTATGTACGGATAACGATGGTTTACCAAATGCCGCTGCATACTTTTCTATTAATTTTTCAACTGACCGTGCGGTGAGTCGCCGTGATTTTCCTTTAGGACCTATTGGTGCTGCGATAAATAATGCCTTATTACTCTTTTCAACTTCGTACTTAACCGTTCTGACAGAGAGATATGCTTGCAGATCAGCCATAGCAACCTGACTAAAGAACACAAACTGCTCTTTATTTCCTTTTCTTATTACTCTGACACAGTACTTTTTGTAGTCAATATCATCTAATTCAATACCAATTAACTCAGAAAGACGAAGCCCAGAACCCAAAATCAAGGATACGATTGCCGTATCACGCTCTTTATTTAATTGATGAAAGTTATAGATTTTCTTGTTATCTTTATTAATCTCACCATAATCATTTGCAACAAATAAACGAAACTTTTCATATTCATCACCAAGGAGAATTTTGCCTTCCATTTTTGCAGCTTTCGTTTCCATGCTGTCTTTTACTTCATTAAATTCAATTTTCGCCATTACATTACGGTTAATATAAGGCTTTAAATCAGGAGTTTCAGCAATGTTTTGCAGATAATTAAACAGGGACTTTAGAGCTGATAATTTGCGATTAATTGTTAATTCTTTATTATTTAATTCGTAATGCAGGAAATTTAAAAAACTTTCAACCTCAATAACTGTCATTTGCTCTAATCGGTTTAATGGAATATCTTTTGCAGCTCCCATAAATAATTGCTCACTAATCATCCAATTAAAAAAGATCTTGTAATCATGGCAGTAATTAAACAAGGAAGCCGTCGAAAGCTTTCTTAATTTATGATTGATATATTCATCGACGTACCAGGGCAATTCAGATAAGAGGGACTGCAGCTTTTTGAAATTTTCTTGTTTTGATTGATTTACCATAAAATCACCTCACTTCTATATTTTACTAAATCACCATAATTACGTCAAATTTATATTTTACGTAATTATGTAGAATGATGATTACACTTCACTTTTTATATGAATTCTAGTCATATTTCGTCCAAATTAGTCTCTTCCCTTGGATATCTGAAATTCCTTCTGTGAATCCCACAAATCCTATATAATAGATGTATGATGTTTTTTAAAGGAGATTTCTTAATGAATAATAAACAGTTAGAAGAAAAAATTATTCAGAACTATCAGGGCGAGGAAAAAATGATGATTCTCGTGTTTGCTCAATGGTGCATCAATCATGATTTAAATCCTGAGGAAATGTATCTGCGGGCATACCCTAATCAGGTCTCTAACATGGCTTTAAAAGAAGCAATGGAACTAGTAGTACCTAAAGATGAAGCTGGAGAAATTGGTGACGATACATTACTTGGTGTCTTAGCATTGTTTGGGAACGATGATCTTGCATTTGTTGTGACTGAGGAAATAGCTAAAATGAAATAATGAATAATATTTAGAAATAAATCCAAAATAAAATCAGGGCTTGTAGCTCAATGTAGAGCAACCAATTGTTTTACCGTAAACCGTTGTGTATTTTGTGGGTTCAAGTCCCGCCAAGCCCTGTAACTAATTTTACTCCCCTATTTTATTTTCTAAGAATTCTTCTGCAATCAATTTATAGGATTGGATTTTATCCGACGGTAAATGAGTTATGGATACAATCATTATTTCATTTGCATTATATCTTTCCTGCAAATTTTCAATTCTCTTTCTTACCTGCTGAGGATTACCTATTACCATACTGTTTTTAATCTCTTCAATTAGATTTTCTAGATTTTCATTTTCATTTCGAAGATAGTTTTTCGCTTCTTGGATGGAAGGAACTCCAATCTGCCCCTCTCCTCTTTTTCTTTGCAGCCCCCATACTAGTGAGCTTAAAGCCACCTCTTCCGCTTTTTCAGTTGTTTCTGCACAAATGGCTGAAACCGTAACGATAACTTGGGGAGCTTCATTGTGTTTCCTCGGTTTAAAGTGATTTCTATATTGTTCAATAATGGCAGCGCCGTCTTGATCACTCATAAACTGTCCAAACGCGTACGCAAGTCCGTTTTCTGCAGCAAGTATTGCACTTTTTTTACTAGTGCCAAGCAGCCAAGGGATTGGTGGAAGTGTTGGAATTGGAGATGCTGTCACTTTCGCGTGGTGATGTTCAGGTGGAACAGTATTGTCTAAAAAGTTCAGCAGATCTTTCACTGAGTTTGGCATATTCCACACCTGCTGTAAAAAGTTATCGGATAGTGCATTTGTTGCTTCTGCAGATCCACCAGGAGCCCTACCAATGCCCACATCGATTCGACCAGGAAACAGAGTAGCTAGCATATTGTATACCTCGGCTACTTTATATGGTTTATAATGTGGTAATAATACGGCTCCTGAGCCAATTCGGATTTTATTGGTATTCGCTCCTATATAACCTAACATCACTTCAGGAGCAGAACATGCTAGTCCTGGCAAATCATGATGTTCTGCAATCCAATACCTGGTGTATCCTAAGTTTTCCCCGACTTGGGCTAACTTCATAGATTCTTGTAGTGCCTCTTGTGGCGACTGATTAGAAGAAATCGGGGCTTGGTCCAAAATGCTTAATCTCATTCCTTTATCATCCTTCCTCTCTACTCTTTTACTTCTAGTAAAACCAACGTAAAATCTCCAATTTTCCCTTTAATGTATAAGTTTGTAAAGGAAGTAGAGTACTGATAGATCCTAGCCCTAAACGATAGACCTCTCTCAGGAACCTTTACATCAAATGTACCTTTGTACAATAGTGTCGTGATATCATGATATTCCTCGCTCGTTACTTTAAACTCGAAAGAAATTTTATGTAAACCATTTTCTGTTGATTCTTCATACTTATAAATGTTAATGGATGTTTCATTTAAAATAATCTCATTTACCAATAGTCACATCTCCTTTTATCATATAAAAATGATAGCACTTACTATAAAGGAATAACAAACATTCCTCCTTCCTTTTTAATTATGTTATGATGGTATCAGTTATTTTTTTGAGGAGTGAAATCATGAGTGTACATAAGGATTTAATTAAACATGCGCAAAACCAAAATCAAAGCTACCAAGAGTTTCAAGCTTTGGATGTTTTGCGTGAAAGGTATATTGAAGAAGCTGTTGAATTATGTAAACAAGGAAAACCTTTTACAACCGATAAAATTAATGAAGTGACAAATAGAATGAACAGAATTAATTTGCGAATTATTTCAATTAGAAAAAATGTTACTGTTGATATGGTTAAGGAATATGTAAACAGTTTAGAAAAAAAATAATCCATCCTCCTGGTGGATTATTTTTTCATTTCCCTACTTCCACTTTCCTGAACTGTTTATGATAACTTTTGTCTCGATATTTATGTTCATATCCTGATAGGATTTATACTGATCTAACGCTTTCCATTCATTGTAGTTCATTTTATTTCGTACATATCGATTAATTCCAAGCGGATCGACTTGGAGTTTTTGCAATTTCATTATCAGCTTCTTTCCTTCTTGATTAATTTTCTTAGTAATAATAGCTTCAATTTTTCTTTGTATTTTGGGATCGGAAACGTCATCTTTACCTGTATATTCAACTACATCTCCAATCAATTCTATATAAATAGATGCTTTTTTTGATTTACTAGGTGTTGACGGAATTTCAATATGGTGATTCTTAAGTTCATAATTAAGCATGATTGAGGCTTGTTCTTCCTTCCCAACATCAATTTGTTCGAGAAAAACACCTTGCTTCATCTCTTCCCGAAAAAGGAAAAGATAACTGGCTTCAGAAGGTTTCAGGATTTCTACAAGTTTATCTTCATGAAATAGACCAATGCCATTATAGGCAATATTATTTTTCTCGACTTTAAAGACCGGCAGAATTGGGTCTATACCGTCATCATAGTAATCTCGAAGAAATTGATAAATATTATAATTTGTCCTAAAATTTTCTCTATTTATTTTCGTTAAAAACTGCTCAAGATACGTTGCATTTTGTCCTTCGTTTTTTATTTGCAGCAATAAAACATCACTGGCTTCATCTTCAGCTAAAGCCAACTTTAATCGAGTGCCGATACTGGGATCACGAACTAATGAATGTAAATTAGGTAACAGTCCCTCTTTAGCTAATCTCTTACCAAACAAGGCAACACGAACTTGTCCACTTTCCAATTTATAATTTGTCTTAAATCTAACCTTTTCCCTCGCCTCTTTACTTGTTTTTCCTTCCACCATTATCGTTTTTCGATCATATTTTCCGTCTTTTGTTATGATTGGAAAAGTAACAGTTAACTTTAAGGGGTTCTTTTCGTTATCCGTGAGATCATAGCCTACCGCATTAATCAGTGCTAAATCATCTATGATCCGTTGCTCCGCACATCCAGTAACCAAAAATACGAATAATATAATAATAAACTTATTCATTGGCTGCCTTCCTGTTCAATATTTTCGATGTTAGTATTGTCAGCAATAAAAAGATCGGTAAAAGAATGGCAATTGCTGTAGCTGCATAGGTGATATACGTTAACCATTGATCAACATCTTTAATGACCTTTGGAACAAATGAAACGGAAAATCCGATGATGAGAATCCCCATTACGATAAAATTTGTTTTTATCCTTTTAAACTGATATTGGATCAGTTCTTTTGTCCCCCATAAGTACATGACTATCGTCATGAGCACCTTTAATCCGAAAACCGAAAAAGTAAAATTTTCTACACGTTCCAAAACAGGAAATGATATATAACCCAACAAGGTTACCACTGGGTACATTTCTCTTAACAGTTGCTCAAAACTAAAAAAGCCGTAGCTTACAAATGTCACCCCTAAATAAATAACGGATGTAATGGAATTTCCTACTAGTAGAGATCTTAATGGTTTTCTATCTATCTTATGAACATATAAAATAGATAGTTCATATCCTAAAAGGGCTGTGAAAATAGACAAACCCCCTTTTAACATGTCTGTATCACCTTTAAATATAAACGGAGTAAGCCGGATAAAGCTAAATTCCGGAAGGTGGAAAGCCAATAAAAAAACCGTCCAAACGGTAAAATAAAATAAAACAACCGTTGCTTTTGCTATTTGATAAATGTCCTTTTTTAGTAGTAAATACGTTAATATATATGACATAGAGAGTAAGTAAATAAGTGAAACGTTCTGGTAGAACAAAACTTTAATAATCATTGAAAACTTTAGGATGACCATTATTCCTAACAGCATCCAAACCACGGCAATGAATACACAAAATGAGAACGTAATCCATTTTGGAAAAATGGCTATGATTTCAAACATGGACTTCCCTTTACTCATTTTATAAACGAGCCAAATAAGAATCATGTTGATATTTACAATAAAAGAGATAATGATAAGTCCAATCCAGCCGTTGGTTCCAAAAGCTTCAGCAACAAGTCGTGGCAATGAAAATAAGGTAACACCAGACTGAGTTAAATAAACCAAAATGGCAGTTTGAAAGGGTGATAACTTTTCTTTCATTTGCATGATTGTTAACCCCTTTCAGTTTTTTTCTTAAATGGTCCCCTTATCATTGTGTATTTAAAGAACTTAGGATACATAGGTGATATAGGCAATAAATAGGGAGAATTCAAGTTAGTCAGAGTGCTTAAATGGATAATCAAGATCCCCATTCCAAAAATGATCCCAAGATTACCCCAAAATCCTGAGATGATAATAAATCCGAACCGGACAATTCTAATTGAGGCACTCAATAAATAACTGGGTACTACAAATGACGCGATGGCAGAAGCCGCTACCACGATGATGAGGATATTGCTGGTTATACCTGCCTGCACAGCTGCCTGTCCGATTACAATACCGCCAACAATACCGATTGTCTGTCCAACTTTTGTTGGGAGCCTTGCTCCTGCTTCTCTCAACAACTCTAATAGGAATTCTAAAAAAAGCGCTTCAATTACAGGTGGAAATGGTACTTTACTTCTTGATTCCAGCAATGTCGGCAGTAATGCCTGCGGAATCATTTCATAATGATAGGTCGAAACCGCTACATATAAAGCGGTAAATAACAGGGTAACTAATATAGCAATATACCGCGTTACCTTGATAAATGTACCAACAATCCATCTTTGCCCGAAATCATCCATCGATTCCATAAAATCAAAAAAACTGACTGGTGTACAAAAAGCAAATGGACTGTTTTCCATTAATCCTACAACTTTCCCCTCAAACAATTTATATGCCGTTACGTCAGGTCTCTCAGTTGTATAAAATTGTGGAAATGGTGAATTAGGGTGTTCATCAATATATTGAACGAGCATATTCGTATCAACAATCGCGTCATTATGAATCGATAGAATCCGATTTTTAATTTCTTCTACATCTTTCTCTGATGCTACTCCTTCAAGATAAAGTAAATAAACATTTCTTTTTGCCTTATTGCCTACTAGTAACTTAATTGTCTTAAGCTGTGAACTCATCACTCTTTTTCGAATGAGCGATAAATTCATATCAACAGATTCAACAAAAGCTTCATGTGCACCTAGAATGACCGTTTCCGTTTCAGATGGAGAAATTGAACGGCCCTTTCCCTCTTTAAACGGAAGATCATATGCTTGATTTTCTGTGAATAAAATAGCACTTCCAGATAAAATTGCTTCTTCAACGCTATCCATTTCTGTTAATACTTTAAACTCTGAATGGTTTAAAAATGACTGTAATTCTTCTGCAGTGATATTTCTAATGCTTGCTAAAAATTGTTCATAGTGATCCTTATTAATAAGATAACTAAAGTAATAAATTTTTACTGTAAAATGCGGAAACTCTGTGACACTTAAATCAGAACTAATTTTAAAATCACTTATAAATTTCTGCAGGATTGATTCTCCAGCAAAATTGGGTTTTTCGAATATTTGTTCCTTTTGCAGTTTGAAATCCTTTAATAAGCGATTGCGATCTTTTCGCATTCGCATCCGCCCCATCTTTTTCTTTTATTTTTTGCCTACAATGGTAATTTATTCATTTATTAGAAATTTTCTTAATAACTTATAAGGAATAAAGAACTTATTTACAGGAGGCTATCGGTGAAAAGCTTAAATCCATTTACTCCTTGGGAAGAGCATTATTTTTGGGTAAATATACTTTTAGATCATGCCATTTTTGTTCGAGATTATTTATCACCAGTTGAAGTAAACCTTGTAGAAGAAGCGGTAAACTTTATCGGTAGATTTTCAGAGGTAAGAAACCGTCTTGAGCAGATCCCAAAGTCAAGTAATGTAAATTCTCAGTCCATCATTGAATTTTCAAAGCTTTCCGCTCAGGTTTCCTATGATTATTACCGGTTCGAAGGAAAAATTCTTAACTTACAAATAAATAATAAAATCCTAATCAATATTACTCCAACTTATTTTAACGGGACTTTGAATGAGAACGGTGAATATTTAAGGATTCTCCAGTATTATATGAATGGAACAGATTACCCTCCGCTGCCGCTAGTTGATTTATTAGATTTATGGTTAGAAGATCAGATTGGCCATGCTGCATTATTAAATCGAGCTCTAGATGGGATTGAGCTAATACTTAAAGAAAAAGTAGACACACTAAGTAAACTTTTTTCTGCGCATATGTTAAAAAATGACGCAATAAAAGGGTATTTACGATTTATGCCTCCGCATTTCTCAGTACAAATCGCCTTCGCACGGGAGGTTACTGGTACTGTACTTGCCTTTAACCAATTGGTGGAACAAGTAATAAAGCTTTATAAGGGAAATGAAGTACTAAATGCCACTACCCTTCGTTTCTTAGAGCACCATTTTCCTGAGTCCTGTTATTTTTTAACGAAGCTTAGTGCGTTTGTGCCTGATATGGAAACTCCGCATTGTTCTTTAACATCCTATTTTAAAAACTATCATAAACGCTTGTAAGCTGGTTAATCCACACTCTGTTTGCTCATACTAATTTTGGATTGATGAAAATTAGAATTGGAGCTGAAGAAAGAATGGAATTTGAAGCTAGAAATAGTACAGAAGCTGCCCTTCACGAGTATAAAGCAGGCCTAGGTGTTTTCACTCAAAAAATGCCTGAATTTGCAAAGCATTTCAATGCCTTTACAGAAGAATGCTTTAAAGAAGGTGCTTTATCACAGCGTGAAAAACAATTAATTGCATTAGGCATCAGCCTATATACTCAGGATGAATATTGTATCATCTACCATACAAAGGGTTGTCTTGATCAAGGATGTTCTGAACAAGAAATTCTTGAAGCTGTAGGAGTAACGGCGGCATTTGGCGGAGGCGCAGCCATGAGCCAGGCGGTTACACTTGTTCAAGAATGCATTGAAGATTTAAATCAACTGAAACAATAATCCCTACTAAAAACCCATCACAGAACAAATGTTCTGTGATGGGTTTTTTATTACCTATTTTCTCTTACCTCTTTCATAAGAAATTTAACAAAATCATCGTCTTTAACGAGCCAGACTTCATAATTTCTTTTTAAATAACTTTCACCTTCTTCAAAATTTGTAAAGGTTTGCTCTAATTTATTTCGATTTCTTTCAAGTGCCCACTCATGTTCATTTACCTGGTAGAGTAGGTAGATATCTTCTCTTCTATTTTTATACAAAGTACCAAATGAGGAGCCTTTAAGGTTATAGCGATTTCGTCTTGCGTCTTCCGGAACGGGTTCTAAATGAAAGGTTTCAGTCACAAAGTATTTATAGGCTTCTTCGGTTAATGAGCATCCCGAAGCCTTTGCATGGCCGCCTCCTCCATAATGCCCTGCCACAGCGGATACATCGACATGGTCGTGTATCGTTCGAAAACCCATTCGTTTGCCGCCAATATTTAAAATCGCTATGTAATCAATATGAGGATATTCTTTCCCCAGTTCATTCCCTAGTTCTGAGTGATAAGATTCAGCGTAAACCACGCCTGCAAAAAGTCCATCTATCTCAGTCTGAACCAGCTCCCTCCTTTTCCTGCGGATGTAGCGGTCGATTTTGTCTTCTTCCATATCTAATATTTTCTTTTCAAACTCATCAAAATAAAAATGTTCACTTGTCTGAAGCCGGTTGATCATTTTTTCTTCAAATTCATCCATGGAAACAAGGAAAAATAACGCATTCAGACGTTGGGCATCTTGATTATCATTTTTCTCCCATTCCCACGTATCATATTGTCTAACCAACTCGACAAATTCAGTGATGGCATCTGACGCCTCAAGGTGCTGTTGAGAAATAAGAAAGTCATACAATAGTGAGGTTGCTGAAGTTAATTTCCCTTCTCCGTCCTCTACAACTACATGCCCCCATGGATAGTCATTATAATGGAGCGCCGTTTTATGATGATCAATCAGCTGCACTTTCCCGCCTTCTTCATAAAACACATTAATCCTTTGTTCATTTTTTTCATTCACAGATAAATCGGTAATAAACAAAAATGTATTTTTATCATCGTTATCGAAAAACCATTCAACCTCACGATTTAAACCAGAGATGGAATTGTAGCGAACCTTTACATTTTCCCCAAAGGCAAGCTTTGCTAGAATTCCACACCCAACACCATCTAGGTCATTATGTGACAATAATTTATACATGACCTTCACCTCTACTTTCTTATAAACGAAAGAATTTCACCTTTCTGCTTTTGAAAAACACTTCTTCCTAGCTCACTAAGTACGTCCATATATTTTATCTCATCAAAAGGTACTTCCTCACCTAACTCTTCATTTATACGCAGGTATTGATGCCTAAGAAGTAACTGACAATGATAGGATACAGACTCTGAAGACAAATGTAGAGCCAAATCCAGAAGCTTCGGTGTTACCTTCATCGAAGGGATATGAAATGGCAGCCATTGATTAATCCCCCAATACTTATCCTTGTCATTCGCAAAATCAATATTCTGTAACCCGGTTCCAAGTGAAAGGATATTGATTTCTGTCATTCCTTTTTGGAAAAAGTGAATGGCTTCTGTTAGTCCGACCAATGAAGGATTATTCGCCCAAAGTCCACCATCAATTGATAAATATTGATCACCTATTTTGTTTGGAGGAAAATAAACAGGTGCTGAGCACGATGAAAGGACTGCATCCCAAAGTTTTATGGACAAATCTTCCGTTTCAGGATGTCCATAGTTTGAACGGTGAATAAATGGTTTCCCATGTGTAATATCTACTGCTGGAATGAGTAGTGGTTTTCGAATATCCTTCATTTCCACTTCACCAAATGCAGTTTTTAAAAGATGTCTGAGCGATCGGTCACTATAGACACTTTTGAAAAGACCTACTTTTGCCTGTCTAGTAAAGATCTTATCACCATAGTGTTTGTAACTTGCATATACTTCTTTCATGTTCTTATTTAGTGAAACAGAAGCAGCGATGATTGCACCTGTACTGGTACCGGCCACTACATCAAACAGTTCACCAACAGGGTACCCCACTTCTTCTTCCAATGCTTGTAAAATGGCTATGGCAAAAATCCCTCGAATTCCACCACCATCTATACATAGTAATTTCATTACAATTCACCTAAATTTAACCTTCTTTTTACTTCAGTTTGCCCTTCCTTCACTCCACTTATCACATGTCATCTTTTATATTTCCACTTTAATAATATTTAGTGTTTCCTTTGTTTGGGCATTCGCTGATATCACTGACCCCACAGCTTGAAGAAAGTTTCTAGAACTTTAACCGATAGAATAGGTCAATACAAAAGGCCAGTGTACCACTGACCTCGCACCTATTTGGCTGTCAACATAAGCCCTCTTTCGATTAATACCGGATATTCTTCGTGTAATAGCTTTATATCCTCTAGCTGTTTTTTAAGCAACACCTGTTTTTCAGGCAGTAGATTTTGTTTTACGAGTAATTCCATTATCTCGATTCTTAATAGCCAATCCTTCTTAAACTCTGTGGTTAATTTTCCAATCACTTCTTCCAGCACGGCGTCTATGTTATTTACTTTGTTTTCTCGGATATCTCTAACTTTCCCATACAACAGTTCTAACGGAGATAATTCCTTTTTTACAAGGTTTTTCGTTTCAACTTCCTCTAAATCCGCATAAAATTGTTCAGAGTCTGCCGCACCTGCGAAAACAGAGGTAATTCTATCTCCAACTGCCAAATCATATGTGCCCCAATCAGGATGATATAAGGTTTGATTTGAATATGAAACCGTACAATCTTTCAGCGATATCAGCAGCAGGTTCCCATCTTTCCGATGGAAGTACTGCGGAGTCCCAGTTACCTTAACTCCACTCTCATACACAATAGCAGCTTCTTTTCCTATCTCTATTCCAATTGATTTAAGTTCCTCATCAGAAAGCTCCTCTAGTGGAATAAGGCTGTTTGCTATTTTTCCAATTGGTGCTCCAAAACCGTCCTGATGTGCCGTTTTTCCATGACCAGACAATTCGGTATCTTGATACGCCAGGGCTGAAGGTCCTTCTGTTTGGATGTAAATCGCTTCACCATTTTCATCCTTGATGATGTTACGTAATGTTCCGGTGAGCTGCAGCCCTGAGCTATACTCCATTGTAGCCGTATGATTCGATCGAAGTGCTTTATTTAAACCTTTTGTTCCACCAACCTTAAATGCCATAGTTTTCGAAAATTCATTTACAGCATGTATTAATTGACCAAAGCTGTCACATACAAAAAGCTGTGGCTGTGGTTTAGTAATATCAAAGCCGGTTTCAATCACCGTTTGCAAGTCGAAAGGAATTTTCTTAACAGAATCTGTTAAACTATTTCTTCCTTCCGATACAGAAGATAACAATCCTGCGCCATAAATTTGTGGCTGACCTACACTGCCAATTAGGCCGTATTCAACCGTCCACCAATATAAACGAGAAATTTGTTCCGCTTCTGATAATTCGGTTACAGCTGCCTGTTTGTCTTCAAAATTAGCTTTAGCTGCCTCAATTTCAGTCTTTGTCGCTTTTCCACTTTCTAATAAATTGGAATAGGTTCGGACAGCTTCAAACAACTCATGTTCTTCACTTGTAGCCAATGCTTTTGAACCAATTTGTCCAAATAACTTCACATACTCAGAGAACTTTTCTTCGCAAAGGATGGGTGCATGCCCTGCAGCTTCATGAATGATATCTGGTGCTGGTGTATATTGAATATTTTCTAGTTTACGAATATCTGAGGCAATTGGTAGGATACCATGTGCTTGAAAGTCGAAGAAAATAACACCTGGGATAAAACCATCAATATTCGCTGCTCCCCATCCAAAGGGCATCAGCGCTTTGTTCATATCTGTAACATTTGGAATTTTCTCAACGGATATCCCAGATGACGTTAAGCCGCCAACATACGCTTGATGGGCCGTATCTTTTAAATAGTTATGGTTTTGTCTCATCACATACCGCCAAACAGCATGATCAATGGGTGTGTATTTTTCATATTGCTGATCAACCACATATTTTTGTAAGTGTCTCGGAACTTTCTTTACTTCTCCCATTTAGAAATCTCTCCCTTAGAAGAATAATTAACCTTTCAATCGTAAATAAAACTCATCATATTTTGTTGCTAAATCAAAATCCAAAGCTGTTAAACCCCTTGCATTCCATGAAGAAATTCTTACTGTTACGACCTTATAGTCGATTGAAATAAATGGATGGTGGTTTACCTGCTCTGATAGATTTGCGATTTGCTGGACAAAATCAATTCCTTTTAAATAGTCACGAAAACGATACTTTCGTTCAATCCATTTCTCATCGGCTAATCTCCATTCAGGAACGGAAGATAACTTTTCCTGAACCTCAGAAGTCGTTAGTTTATCCACTTTCTTCACTCCTTCACATAAATAAAGCGCTTACATTATTGAGTTACAATATACAATCATCAATTAATAGTATTCAATTTATTATAAAAAAACACTGACAATCTGTTATCAATTTAATAAACAAGAAAAAATCCAACTGATTTCAGCTGGATTTTTTCTTGTTTTATTATGGTTTAAACGTAACATCGATTTGGACGATTTCTGAACGTGTTCCGATTCGCAGTGGCAGTCCCCATACACCATAACCCGATGAAACAATTGATTGCAGTTCCCCTTTTTTCAGATAGCCAAAATCATTTTCAAATATCATGTTCGTAATCAAGTTTCCTGGTGCAACCTGTCCTCGATGTGTGTGGCCAGATAGAATCAGATCCACTCCATTTTTTTCAGCGATATCTAAATCATAAGGCTGGTGTTCTAGAAGTAAAACGGGTTTCTTAACATCGACCTGCTTCATTAATGTGGAAAGCTCCGCTCTAACAACATCCTGATATCCTCGGTCTTTCCTTCCCACAAGGGTAATTCCCTCAGGAAGGTACAATACCTCGTCATCTAAAACCTTCATTCCACTGTTATTAAAGATTTTAACTAAATCCACATCATCACGATCATGATTTCCTAACGAAGCATACACCGGCGCTTCAATTTGTTTTAGAATATCTGGAATACCTTCCTCTAGAAAAGGTGTGATATCGTCATCAATAATATCCCCTGGAAAGAGGACTAAATCAGGTTTCTGTGAATTTATATACTCAACTAATTTTTTTGCCTGTCCGTTGCCGGATAAATCTCCAAAATGCATATCAGAAGCCATAATAATTTTCAGGTTTTGTTTTCCTTCTACCTGTTTCGGAATCGTAATCTGATATGTTTTCTCTTTAGGACTGTAAGCATTAAACATTCCGAAAAAGAAAGAGCAAATAACCACAATAAGTACGGTGTATCCAGTCCTTTTAACAAACTTTTCCTTCTGTATTTTTGTAAATCTTCTTAAAAAAACGGCTAAATTAGCTAAAGGCAGCAGCAGGATTAAAAAGTAGAATAACGACAGCCACGCTGCACCCAGCCAAGTGAAAAATAAACTCTCATCTAACCAGCGTGAAAAAACAAAAGAATACGCAAAAATAACGAGGACAACCCAGAATATTATTTTTATACTCTTTCGGTCACCACTAATGTTTTTTAACCAAACCCAAATATTGTATCCAATATAAAAGATAAATAAATTATATAGTAAGATAATTCCTATTCCAATAGCCCACACGAAAAGTGAATCTCCTTTACACTAGAAGTCTTACTACCATTAGACAATATTTGAGCTTAATTAACAATAAATATGGTCTCAAGTTTACCATATATTTGCAAGGCGGATATTACCATCTCTCCTCCCTCTCATTTTTTGATACAATTTTATAGTCAGAGAATAATAGGGAGGAATAAAATCTATGAAGAAAAGCAAAATCCTCCTAGCCCTAGTCATCTTACTTACCTTTACAGGGGGCATATTTACAGGAGTCTTATATTCAAAAAATAATACAGAACAAGCGTCGAAAAAGCTTAAAATAGATAAAGCTTCAGAATCAAATAAAAACCTCGAACAAAAAGCCATTCCAGAGGAGAGTATAGAGGAATCTAAAGTGTTATTGGGTTATGTACAGGATTTTCGTGATCCCAATGTCGTTGATTATTCCAAATTAACACACGCAATCTTCTCGTTTGCTCATCCAACACCAGATGGTGGGATATTGCTTAATGGTGATTCAGCCATCAATAATTTACGAGCCATGGTTAAGGAAGCTAATAAACACAATACAAAAGTAATCTTAGCAGTTGGCGGCTGGTTTCATATTAATGGCGGGGAATCCTATGAGCCATTTAAAGCAGCCATCAGTAATCCTGATTCTCGAACAAAACTAGTAAATGAACTTGCTAGTATGGTAGACCGTGAACATCTAGACGGTATCGATATCGATTTTGAACATCCTCGTTCAAAAGCAGATGCAGCAAACTTGGCAGCATTTGCCAAGGAACTAAGCGATCAGCTTCATCCAAGAGGTAAAGAACTATCAATTGCAGTCTATGCCAAAATTCATGCGGTGACAGGCACCGAAATGGGCTTTGTCGTTTATGAACCTTCTACTTTTCACTATG
Source organism: Neobacillus niacini (assembly GCF_023715415.1). Classification (GTDB taxonomy): domain Bacteria; phylum Bacillota; class Bacilli; order Bacillales; family Cytobacillaceae; genus Neobacillus; species Neobacillus niacini_C. The sequence continues at coordinate 268,859 of NZ_JAMBOB010000003.1, read as the reverse complement.
TCGATCATGTCAATATCATGGCTTATGATGGTCAGTGGGATGGCGGTTATAATGCTGCCAATTTATCTCCTTACCCGTTTACGGAGAAAATCGTAAACTATTGGGCTAATTTGTTTGATCAAAACAATCTGCCGAAAGAAAAGCTTGTTTTAGGTGTCCCTTTTTATGCTCAGCCTGAAGACCCTTCTATCAAGCAGGTTTCTTATGCAGCGATTATCAACAGTGATCCAGCAAATGCTGCGAATGATACGGTGACTATGAACGGAACAACTTATCATTATAATGGTGTTGAAACAATTAAAAAGAAAACTAATTTAGCACTCGGTCATGGCTTTGGCGGGATGATGCTGTGGGAAGCTGGCCATGACAGCAAGGGTGCTCATAGCTTAACAACCGTGATATTTGATGAACTTTCAAAAACAAGTGATGTTCTTGCAAAGAAATAGTAAAAGGCTGTACACTCTTAAATTGAGTATGCAGCCTTTCTTTTATGCTTGTAGGTTCAGTAATCTTTCATTAACTTCTTTTTCCGTTAATCCATGTTGAGCAACATAACGATTACGTGGATGTTTTCTACATTCATGTGAACAGCTCCGTAAATGACGGTGTTCGTTTTCCTCAGAACATAGAATCTTTTTGTTACATTCAGGGTTTGCACAGTTTACATAACGCTCACAAGGCTCACCGGTGAAATAATCCTTACCGACCACCACATGCTCCTTTTGGTTAACAGGAACACTTATACGCTCATCAAACACATAAAGCTGTCCATCCCATAATTCACCCTTAACTTCAGGGTCTTTTCCGTACGTTACAATTCCGCCTTCTAATTGTGATACATCTTCAAAGCCTTCATTTAGGAGCCAGCCTGAAAATTTTTCACAACGAATGCCGCCTGTGCAATAGGTAAGAATTTTTTTCCCTTCGAATTCTTGCTTATTTTCTCTAATCCAATCTGGAAGATCACGGAAATTTAAAATATCTGGGCGTACAGCACCCCTAAAATGACCTAAATCATATTCATAATCATTTCGAGCATCAATTACTACAGTATCTTCTCTTTGCATAGCTTCGAAAAACTCTTTCGGCTTTAAATGCTTTCCTGTCGTAACATGAGGATCTACATCATCTTCTAGTCGTAAGGTAACAAGCTCTGGTCGAAGACGAACACGCATTTTTTTGAAAGCATGCTCAGTTGCTTCATCAATTTTAAAGATAGTACCTGCAAATAGAGGGTGCTCATCCATCCATTTCATATAGGCGTCGGTTTGCTCAGGTGTGCCTGAAACCGTACCGTTAATACCTTCTGCTGCTATAATAATCCGGCCCTTTAGACCTAACTCATTACAAAACTCAAGATGCTCTTGTTGCACTTCTTCAGGATTTTCTATTGTGACATATTTATAATACAATAACACTCTAAATTCTTGATTCATATTTACCACCTTATTAACTTTTATACATTACTTATATTAATAACCGAATTATTATATCAATAATCCTACATATTTTTCAATTGATAAGAATTATTCTAACTTATTAAAAAATAACACTAACGCTGAGTTAGTGTTATTTTTGGCTATCATCCAAATTGCCATACGCTATGACTTAAGTTCCCATATCTGAAACTACGATGTAATAGCTTTGCTTGTTTATTATCATCTGCTGCTCCCATAGCGTAAAAAATCGGAACGAAGTGTTCATTTCCATATGGAGGGACAGCAAATTGTGCATTCGGAGCAAGAGAGTCATACTTAAACAATGAATCCGTGTCCCACGTATGAAGATGATGGGCTAACCAATCATCAAACTCTAGTGCCCATTGATCAATTTGTCCATTGTCTGCAAAATTCACCGCTCTCAAATTATGAACTGTTCCTCCGCTTCCAATGATTAATACGTCATCAGCACGTAATGCTGCAAGGGATTTACCAATCTTGTATTGTTCTTCTGGAGTAAGCCTAGGATTAACTGACATCGCAATGACAGGAACATCCGCATTTGGGTAAAGCAGGCGAAGTACAACCCACGCACCATGATCCAAGCCGCGTTTCGTTTCTACATCAAAGGGAATACCATTTTCTTTAAATACATCAATTATTTCATTTGAGATTTCCTGTGAACCTTTAGCGGGATATTTTATGGTATATAGCGCTGGGTCGAATCCACCGAAATCATAAATGGTGTCATATTGATCTACTTCACTTACCTTTTGTGCATTAGACTCCCAATGGGCTGAAAATAAGACAATTGCTTTTGGTCGTAGCAAAGACTTGCCCAATTGATTTACAAACTGAGTATACTCATTGTTTTCAATGGCAAGCAGTGGTGCACCATGAGCGATAAAGAGTGATGGCATCATTGTATGAACCCCTCCTATACTAAAGTGATTGTGCTTCGTTTTTCTGACCTTTGAAAAGAACTTTATCTAAAGCAAACATTTTACTATCATTAATTGCAATGAATAATGCCATAACAAGTAAAGCTAAATCTAATTCCCAGCCAGCACCTTGACCGTTACCTAAGAAGCCAACAGCTAATTTCCCTTTGACAATTGCTCCAATCATTAATAAAACCAATAAAGCTGATACAATTCTGCTTCCTAAACCAACCAGTAATGCAAGTCCTCCGACCATTTCTACTATTGCTACTACATATGCAAGTGTACCTGGCAGCCCAATCATTTCAAACCAGCCAACGATATTTTCAATTCCGCCTTGGAATTTCACTAAACCATGGACAAAAAACGTAACCCCTAATACTAAACGTAAAATTAATGTACTTGCTTCAAATTTCTTCATCATTTTCTACCTCTCCTTAAATAAATTAGTTTTTTATATTTTGTAATAACCAGTTTGTAAAATCTTGCAGGTTTTGTAATGAAACACTATGACCTTCTGGATACGTGTTAAAAGTAACTTTTGCACCTAATTGACGGAAATATTCGTTATTTGCGACTCCCCATTCAAAAGGAAGAACTTGATCCATTTCTCCATGTGAAATAAATAAGGATACCTCATCCACAGACTTGATTGGATATTCTTCTTTTACAAAAGCAGGAATGTAACCACTTAAGGCAACAATGCCTTTTATTTTACTTCCTAACGTCAATCCAAGCGTCATCGCTAAAATCGCACCTTGGCTAAATCCTAACAAGTATAATTGAGCTGTATCTAGCGGATACTGTTCGCAAACATAGTCAATAAAGCTTGTCAGCTTACTTACACCTTCATCAAACACTTCACGGTGTGGTTTTCCATAGCCTTGAATCGTGAAGTAAGCATAGCCTGGAGGCTGTGAGAGATGACCACGAATACTAAAAATGTAGAAATTTTCTTCTAAGCCGTTCACCAACGACAGCATGTTTTGTTCATTACTGCCTATTCCATGCATAATAAACAACGCAGGATAATTCTTATCGGGTTTGATCTCTTTTGGCCGGCGAAGCTCATAAAACATAGGTGCACTCATATATATCATTCCTTTCTTCTTGTATTTTCATAGTTAATAAAGATTCATATTAAGAAACACATTCACAAAAAAATAAATGTTTCTCCATATGAACATTTGTTGTTTATAGGATAACAACGAATCATATGGATTGTCAATGGTATTTTTGCTAATATATAAATATGTTCTATATTAGGAAACTACAAAGGGTGATCAAACTGGATATCGGCGCAAAAATTCGTGCAATTAGAAATCGAAAAAAAATCACAATCGCTCAAATGTGTGAAGGAACTGGCCTTTCAAAAGGGTTTATCAGTAATGTAGAAAACAATAACACCTCTCCATCAATCAGTACACTGCAAACCATTGCTAGCTATTTAGAAGTACCTTTACCTTACTTATTATTAGAAAAAAAACAACATTTACGCGTAGTCAGGAAAGACGCAAGGACTATGACTACGTTTAATCAGCTGAAAATTGAAACCATTTCCTCAATGGGAGGTTTAAGTTTAAGAAGTGTGGAGTTTCCACCAGGAGCTTCTATAGGGGACGCACATGCGCATGAAGGGGAAGAATGTCATTTAGTGCTAGAAGGAAAAGTTTTAGCAGAGCAGGGGGAAGATTCTGTTATCTTAGAAGAAGGTGACTCCTTCAGCTGGAATGCAAGTGTTCCACATACGGTGAAAAATATTGGGGATGGTAAAGCGGTTGTATTAATCGCTGTGTATTCAGATAATGAGTTGAATAATATCTTGTAGGGATTTTTGAAGTGAAGTGAAAAAAGGGAAGGTGTACCTCAAATGATGAGTACACCTTTTTAGAACCATTAATATTCATGTATTTCTTGCACTTCATAAAGATGTTTATTTAACTGTTGTCTAATTTCTTCAGTAATTGGTTCCGATTTCTTAGATTGAAAATTATAATTTACATAGATCGCCGTCCCTTTGGCACATAATCGATTTTCTTGATGAATCTCTTCATATAACTCTACGCTTGAATTTCCAATTCTTTTTATCCATGTACGGACTTCCACATCTTTGCCAAAATAAATTTGATCCACATAATCAATATTCATTTTAATGATAAGAATCTTCCAATTTTTAAAGGAGCTATCTGGCGTAAACAATTTAAAAAAATCATTTCTTCCAGCTTCAAGCCAAATGGGTACGGTTGTATTATTGATGTGGCCTACACCATCTGTTTCCGAAACTCTTGGAACTATTACCGTTCTATACACTTGGATCACCACCCTAAAACTTTCGTCAATTAGCTTCATTAGATGAAACTATTAATAAAGTTTAAATTTAATTACTCCGCTTATAACAACTTTGCCATCTTGGTTTTCAGCAGCAACTTTAAAGGTGAAAACCTCTCCTGCTTTCTCAACAAGATTAGCTTTCAGGGTTATTACATCATTTAAATAAACCATTCTTGCAAAGCGTATCGTATAGTCTTGTACGAACCCTTCTTCAAGAAAAGGTGAAAATAACTTCGATAAATTCCCCATCGTCCACATGCCGTGGGCTATAATACCCGATAGCCCAGCCTCACTAGCTGCTTCATCAATCGTATGTATGGGGTTGTAGTCTCCTGAGGCACCGGCATACTTAATTAAATCAAGCCGGGAAACAGGTTCGAGCTGAATCGGGTCTAGTGAGGCTGCAATTTGCAATTCACTAAGGGTTTTCATATTCCCATCCCCTTTCTAACTTCTTCTGTTATAATCATAACAATGGTGGAGGTAAAAATGATATTTCCTTGAAGGTCTTCTCCATTATTATCGATTGCAAGGAAATACATGGTTCCATTTGCTCCAGCTTTTTCAAAGGAATCTACTACTTTAGCATAACAATAGATATCTTCACCCACTAGAAGAGGGCGCTCATAGTGATAGCGCTGCTCACCATGGATAAGTCCCGATTTTGGCAAAATGAGCCCCTCTATTACTCCAAAATCCAGGACTCTTGGAAAGGTTGGTGGAGCTATATTATTTTTGTATCTGGAATTTTTCGCATAATCACGATCTGAATAAATTGGGTGTAAATCTCCAATCGATTCAGCAAACTTTTTAACGGCACCCCGTTCAATCGTGTTTAACACTTTATTTGAAGACTTACCAATCATATGTTTATACACAAAGTTATCTCCTCTCATCAAGTTTAGTTAGTGGTTTAATTCGTCGGCCCTCCTGCAACATAAATTACCTGACCACTTACAAAGGAAGATGCTTCGTCACATAAAAACGCAGCCGTATGGGCGATGTCAGATGGCTGACCAACACGTCTCACCGGGATCTCAGCAGCGCTTGCATTTATGAACTCATCAAAAGGAATTCCTAGGCGCTCCGCAGTTGCTTTCGTCATTTCTGTTTCGATAAAACCTGGTGCAATGGCATTCGCTGTAATACCGAATTTCCCTAGTTCAATCGCTAGTGTTTTTGTGAAGCCTTGAAGACCAGCCTTTGCAGTTGAATAATTCGTTTGTCCTCTATTTCCCAATGCAGCAATAGAAGAAAGATTTACAATCCGTCCATACTTGTTTTCAACCATATATTTTTGGACGGCTCTAGCGCAGTAAAATGCCCCTTTTAAATGCACATCAATTACCGTATTCCAGTCATTATCAGTCATTTTAAATAAAAGATTGTCACGGGTTACTCCAGCATTATTAATAAGAATATCCACTCTGCCATATTGTTGTTTGACTGCATCTACTGCACCCTCTACCTCTTCTACCTTAGTAACATTTGCAACAAATGGAGTAACATCATAGCCTTTTTCCGTTAAAGTATTAGCTGCCTTTGCTAATTCACTTTCATTAATATCAAAGATGGCAACCTTTGCACCTTCTTCTGCAAATTTTGAAGCCACTTCATATCCGATTCCGCGGCTGCCGCCTGTTATAATCGCTACTCTTCCATCAAATCTTGACATTTTCCTACACTCCTTTATTTATTAAACTCAAAATCTGTAAATCTCGCTATAATACACCTATATGAATAGAAATTCCGTATTTTTGACACTTCCTAGTTAACGTGGAGGCATCAATTTTTAATTCTTTCGCTGCATCTCTCATACTATTACTATTTTTTAAGGTTTCGATAATAATCTGTTTTTCAAGTGCTATCACTCGATCTTTTAATGATTGTTTTTTATTTGAGTTGATAGTAGTATCATCATTATTATGAATTTCGCGCAGAATGTAAGTAGGTAAATGTTTTACTTCAATTATTGGATGGTTTGATATGACAAAAAGACGTTCAATTACATTTTGCAATTCTCTTATATTTCCTGGCCATGAATATTGCTCCAAATATTCAAGGGCTTCACTAGACATTGTACGCTGGATATTATATTTTACCGATAATTCTTTTAACTTCTGATATATAAGTGGAGGAATATCCTCTTTTCGATCCCTTAATGCAGAAATTGAAAGGGGAATTACATTAATACGATAAAACAAGTCTTCACGGAATTCGCCATTTCGAATCATCTCTTCTAGATTCCGATTTGTTGCAGAGATTATTCTGACATTTACCTTCCGAGTAATGGTGCTGCCCAATCTTTGTACTACAAAATCCTGGAGAACTCTGAGAAGTTTTACCTGCAATGCGAGTGGTAATTCTCCTATTTCATCAAGAAATAATGTCCCATTGTCAGCGAGTTCAAATAACCCTACTTTTCCTTTATTATCTGCGCCTGTAAAGGCTCCTTTCACATACCCGAACAATTCTGATTCTAATAAATGACTTGGAATTGCAGCACAATTTATTTTGATAAAAGAATGTTTGGAACGCGAACTCGAATCATGAATTAACTTTGCCATTACTTCTTTCCCTGTTCCAGATTCACCTAACAGCAGTACGGGAGAATCAACTGGAGCCACTCTCGTAATCGTTTCTATTAACAATTGCATGTTAGAACTACGAGCGATAATTTCACTGTTATTTGTTGCGTTATTCTTATATTGGTTTAATTCGATTAAGTAGCGTTCAATCTTCGCTTCTTCTTCTTTCAGCTTTTCTTCCATTTCTTTTAATTCGGTCACATCCCGTGCTGTGACAACAATTCTAAACAATCTACCATCGTCATCGTATACAGGTGTACCGGTCGCTAAAACTTCTTTGCCGCTGCTAAAGGTTTGGAACATGGACACAATTCTTCCTTCTTCCAATACCTTAATCGCAACGGACTCCGTTACAATACCTTGTTTCTTTATTTGGGCACTTGTTTTCCCAATCATTTCTTTTTCTGACATACCTGATATACGTTCATAGGCCTTGTTTACTCTTAATGCAACGGTATTTTCATCACAAATATAGATACCTTCTTGGCAGGCCTGTATTGTTTTTTCTAATTCAAAATTCAACTGTTTTGTTTTATCAAGTATATCTTGAATTTCTTTGACATCTTGAGGGTGATTGGTAATCATGTATGAACCCCCTGAAAATAGAATGATTAATAGAATATTTAATCAGCAAAGGCGTTGTTAACAAATTGACAGGACTGTTGGGCTTCTTTTATCATTCTCATCATTAATTCTTTGGTGCTAGGAATATCTTCAATAAGTCCCACAACCTGACCACAGGACCATATTCCTCCGTTGACATCACCTTCAAAGTAAACCTGATTGGTGCGGGAACCAGTGATAAGCGGCAGTAATTCTTCAAAACTTGCCCCTTGCTCCTCCATTGCTAATACTTGCTTACTGACTTCATTTAAAGCAACACGGTTTGGGGAACTGATACTTTTTTGGACAATGACGGACTGGTATTCATCTGCATTGACCATCCACTGTTTAACATTATCATGGACAATTGATTCTTTTACTGCCATAAATCGTGTCCCCATAACAATACCTTCTGCCCCTAATGCTATAGCTGCAACTAAACCATGACCATCTCCAAAGCCGCCACCGCCTAGAACAGGAATTTTGACATTCTGAGAAACTAATTTTGTTAACAGAAGACTCCCAATGTCCTCCATTCCAGGATGACCGCCTGTTTCAAATCCAACCACGCTGACAGCATCTACACCAACGCTTTCAGCCTTTTTCGCATACTTAACTCCTGGAACTTTATGAATCACAATGCAGCCGCCATCTTTTAACGATTTCATCACTGTCTCCGGACTCTGCCCGCTCGTCTCCACAACCTTTACACCTTCATCAATTAGTACCTCGATGTAGTCATCATTTGGTATTGGCCTTGCACTAGGAAACAAACTTAAATTGACAGCAAATGGTTTGTTGGTCAATTCCTTTACTTTTCGTATTTCTTTTCTAAGATTTTCAGCCGTACCCTGTGTTGCTGAGGTAATGGTACCTAGTCCTCCTGCTTCAGAAACTGCTGCACATAGTTCTGCTCTCCCTACCTGAAACATACCGCCGCACATGATTGGATATTCAATGCCTATAAGTTCAGTAAATCTCGTTTTCATTATTTCCTGCACATCCTTTTACTTCAATATGGGTCAAAACCATGTTGCTAGAGGTTTTTTACTTTCTTCGACTGTATATAGTTCTCAACAAATTTTGTAGTCGTATTCCCATTTTTAAATTCCTCATGTTCTAATACCTGAATCAGCATTGGGATGTTTGTTTTTATCCCTTCAACGGTATAAGATTTTAGTGCATTTATCAAATCGTGGATTGCCTCTTCACGTGTCTCCGAATGAATAATCAATTTTGCAATCATGGGATCATAAAATGGTGTTACTACGCTTCCTGTTTCAACACCTAATTCATGACGTATTCCTTCTCCTTTTGGAATAGTGAGTGTTTTTATCGGTCCTGGCGAAGGGAAAAATGTCTTTGGATCCTCTGCGTAAATCCGAACCTCAATCGCATGACCGTTACGTTCAACATCGTCCTGTTTAAAAGATAACACCTGTCCAATTGCTATCTTTAATTGTTCATGAACGAGGTCAAGGCCAGTAATTTCTTCGGTTACAGGATGTTCCACCTGTAACCTTGTATTCATTTCTAGAAAATAGAAGTTCTTTTCGCCATCTACCAAAAACTCAATTGTCCCTGCATTTGTATACCCAAGTGATTTTGCAGCATTAACAGCCGTTTCACCCATTTTTTTTCGTGTTTCCTCATCTAAAAATGCAGAAGGTGCTTCTTCCACTACCTTTTGATGGCGCCTTTGAATAGAGCATTCACGTTCCCAGAGGTAGACTGTATTTCCATGTTCATCTGCTAGTACTTGGATTTCAATGTGTCGTGGATTTTCAATAAACTTCTCCATAAACATTGCACCATCTCCAAAGAAATCAACGGCTCGCTTTTGGTTGCCTGCAAATGCCTTTGATAGCTCCTTATCATTACGGACAATCTGCATGCCTATTCCACCACCGCCTGCAGATGCCTTCAGCATAACTGGATAACCGAGAGCCCCGGCAACTTCTATGGCTTGATCTGCATCCTTTAATGGATAAGATATACCAGGTACAACAGGTACCCCTGCATCCACCATTAATTTTCTAGATTCTATTTTACTCCCCATTTTTGCAATGATATCCGGTGAAGGTCCGATAAATTTTATTCCTTCCAATTCACATTTTCGTGCAAATTGTTCGTTTTCGGAAAGTAAACCATACCCGGGGTGAACCGCCTCAGCGTTCGATTCTTTAGCAATTGCGATGATTTTATCTACATTTAAATAACTTTCATTTACCCGGGATCCGCCTAATAAATAGGCTTCATCTGCTAGTTTTACAAATGGCGCATCCTTATCTGCCTCAGAAAAGACGGCAACCGTTTGGATTCCTAGTTTTTTACATGTTCTTATCACTCTAGCTGCAATCTCCCCACGGTTAGACACTAGTATTTTTTTGAACATGGTGTATTTTCCTCCATAATTGAATTTGATTATGAGTCTAAAATTAAAATCCTGTTGGCCAATTGGCAAGAATTCTTTGACTAATAGATCCATTACTGCAGGCAAATTCCATTGCTTTTGAAAGTACTTTTCTTGTATCACGTGGATCAATAATATCATCAACGAGATGCTTACCAGCTGCTTGATATGGTGAACTATCATTTTCCCAAACTTTTAATAGTTCTTTTCTCTCGCTGACTGGATCATCAGCCTCCATCAATCGTCGGCCATAAACAACATTAATTCCTACCTCAGCACCGGTAAAGTTAATCTCAGCTGTTGGCCAAGCAAACACAAAGTCCCCTCCCATTTGAGGGCCGCACATATTTCCATAAGCTGCTCCAATACTTTTTCGAATGACCACAGAAATCTTTGGAACTGTTGATTTAGCCAGCGCTTGATTCCATACCATAATTTTTGTCGGCATTTTTTGTTTTTCAGCCTGACTTCCTACAAAAAATCCAGGTATATCATGGAGGAAAATCATTGGGATATTCCATGAATCACAAAGACAAATAAATTCAGTGGCCTTATCTGCCTCATCCGGCCCCGAAGCCCCAGCATTTCGCAGCGGCTGATTCGCCATAATTCCAACTACTCTTCCATTTAGATGCGCAAAGCCAGTAATTAACGCTCTCCCATAGAAGGGTTTTATTTCAGTAAAGTTTCCATTATCTACTAGTACCTTAATCAGCTTTTTCATATCATAAGCACGGGTACGTTTCATGGGTACGATATCCAAGACTTCCTCAACTATTCGGTAAGGATCATCATGGGTATTTTTGATTGGAGGCTCCTCTGTGGGATTAGAAGGAAAAAATTCAAAAACATTTTTCATTATTGAAATAGAATCCTCGTCATTCTCTCCAAACAAGTCTACTTGACCAGTTTGCTCAGCATGAATCTTCCATCCACCCAATTCTTCGGAACTAATTTTTTCACCGGTAGCAATTTCCAGCATCCTTGGCCCCGCAACCGCCATACATGTGCCTTTCGTTTGTACCACTAAATCGGAGGTAGCAGCCATCCACGTTGACCACCCATAGCTTTCACCTAGAATACTCGTAAAAAATGGAACTTGGCGATTATGGTTTAAGAGATATTGCGGCATGATTTTTTTACTAATGCCTGCAGACCCCATATTGTCAGGCATCCGCAGTCCCCCGCCTTCACCGAGATGGAAAATAGGCAACTTTCTTTTGAGGGCATATTCATGAATGAGTTCGGATTTTCTCCAGCTCGTATTTCCTTCTGTCCCGGCAAAAACGGTCTTATCCATTGCTAACACGGCAATGTGTCTTCCATTGACCTTGCCAAGTCCTGCTATAATACCATCACCAGGACTGCCTTCTTCTTTTCCAGGCATGTCAGAATGGTTTAACATACCAAGCTCAAAAAAACTATCGTAATCTACTAATGTATCAATTCTTTCTCTTGCAGTTAACCTTCCTATACTATGCTGTCTATCAATCTTTTCTTGGCCGCCCATTTGAAGTGCTTTCCCTTTTCGGAATTCTAAATCCCGTATTAATTCATGCATAGCTTCTACTCCTTACAAAAATAGAATATTAATAGAGGTTCTTAGATTACTTAAGCCCCTGCTTCATTACTCAGGATCATTGTTACCTGACTTGATAGCACTCCCCCATTACCATTGGCAAGTGCAATTCGACAGTTATCAATCTGCCTTTCACCACACTCTTTTCGCAGTTGACGGACCCCTTCGATAACCGTAAAAAGACCATACATTCCTGGGTGACAATACGATAGGCCGCCTCCATTCGTGTTCACTGGCAGTCTTCCACCAGGTGCAATCGCACCATTTGCTACAAATGAACCACCTTCACCCTTCGGACAGAACCCTAAATCTTCTAAAAATAATATTACATTAATTGAAAAGGCGTCATAGAGTTGAACCACATCGATATCAGAAGGACCCACTCCCGCCATTTCATAAGCTGAAAGGCCGGAAAGTTTTGCAGCTGTCTCAACTAAATTTGGCATAGAGACAATACTGCGGTGTGTGGTCGATTCACCATACCCCCAGATATAAATAGGTTCTTTGTTTAAGGATTTGGCTTTTTCCTTCGTTGTTAGAACTAAAGCAGCTCCGCCATCGGTAATTAAACAGCAATCCAATTTTGTCAGTGGAGTAGATATTAACGTTGAGTTTGAAACATCATCCAGCGTCAGCGGCTCTCTTTTAAAAGCTTTACTATTCATGGAAGCCCACTTACGTGCAGCAACGGCTACTTCTGATAATTGGTTTCTAGTAGTACCAAATTCATACATATGCCGCTGGGCAACAAGAGCGTAGGAGCTAATCGGATCAAAATTACCATAAGGTGCTTCATGATTGAATGGTTCCGATATATTAGCCAAACCACCGCCATCCGTTCGCTGTGTACTGCCGTATGCAATTAATGCAACCTCACATAATCCATTTGAGATTGCCTGTGCAGCATGAGCCACAAGTGAGACAAAGGATGAACCGCCTATGCTTGTTGCATCCATGTATTTAGGGGTAATTCCCATATACTCAGCAAGAGTCAGAGTTGGCATGGAGTAATGAGCCGAAGTTGAAAATAAGCCATCAACATCATGCTTGGATAACCCTGCTTCTTTTAAGGCACGAATGGATGCTTGAGCCATTAGATCAGCTGAGTTCAGGTGGGGCACAATACCTAAATCTGACTCAGCAACCGCCACAATTGCAACATCATTAAAGATACTCATGTTATTGTCCTCCAACAGGTATAAAATGTGGTAAGGTAAATTCATCTGTAACATCTGTAAAGACAACGCTGACTCGCATCCCTATTTCTACTGTATCAGGGCTGCATCCGACAATATTGGTCATCATTTTGGCATTGCCGCCATCTAACTTTACAAGTGCCAATGTATATGGTGTTTCTTCGGAGAATCCTTTGACTATACTTTTATGTAGAACCGTATAGCTGTAAATTTCTCCTTCTCCCGTATGTTCTTTAAACTCTATATCTTCATCGCCGCAATTCGGACAGAGTATCCGTGGATAAAAAATCTGCTCCTGACAGTGATTACAAACTTGGATGAGTAATTTTTTTTCTTTAAGACCTTTCCAATAGGTTTCTGATATTCCTTTTGGATTCGGCAGGGGTTTGTTATAGGTCATGGGAAGACGCACCTCTCTTATCTATTAATGATCAATAGTTTTCATAATCTTATTATAGTTTTAAATAATCCGAAAATTAAGCGCAAACTATTATTTACTGTGGAATAGACTTTAATTCTTTTAAAATACTTTCTTTTAGCTTAAATTTTTGGATTTTATTTGTCAGTGTTTTAGGAATATCATCAACAAATCGAATATATTTCGGCCACATATACTTTGGCATATTGGCTTGAATCCAAGGGGACAATTCCTTTTCATTTAACTGTTTTCCATTTTTCACTACTATATAAACGACTATTTCATCCTCATCGCCAGCTTCAGCCGGGATTGGGAATGCAGCGCTCATTTCAATACTTGGGTGTTCAAACAAAATATCTTCAACTAAGAAGGAAGAAAACTTTTCACCTTTCACTTTCATAACACTGCCTTGTCGGTCGACAAAATAATAGACTCCATTTTCATCTTTATAGGCTGAATCACCTGTGTGAAACCATAAGTTCTTAAACGCCTTAAGTGTTGCCTCTTGTTTGCCGAAATATTCGGACAGGATAAGGTTTGGCATCAATGGCCGATATGCTAGTTCTCCAATTTCATTTGGAAGACATTCTTCATCATTTTCATTTAGTATCGCAGCTTCCATAAAACCACCCGGCTGCCCCAAATAGCCTTTATTAAAACTATCTGTGCCCTTGTGAACTTGGACTCCTAAATTACGAGAAATATTGACGATTTCTTCCCTTGAATATCCCCTATAATATTCGGATGGTGATCCATTTTCTTCCGTAAGTTCCTGTATTAATCCGCAGATTGCAAATCCAGACTCTGTTTGGCCAAAACCAGCCATAATAAAATCGAAACCAAACCTTTTCGCCATTTCATGATGATAGGAAGGCAATGGCTGAGTATGGACTTTATTGAGAGTATTGCAATTATCAAATGCACTCGGTTCCGCATTCATCAACCATGAGTGCATGACACCCACTAACACAGCACTTGTTGACTGGCTTTGGTTGATTCGTTCCCAAAACTGTGAAGAACTAAATTTATCCCAGCATGCAACACCACAGCCGGCATAAACAGCTCTAGTTATATTAAAAAATGCTCCGCCTACATGATAAAGCGGCAAATCATTGTACACGACGTCCTCTTGATTTAATATTTTTCCAAAGAAAAAACCATAGGCATACATCCAGCGATGTGATTGTACAACCCCTTTTGGCATACCTGTGGTCCCTGAAGTATAGATGATATTGGCAGTATCCGAATAATTCAGGGTTGTAGATAAATTGGATGAGTCTCCACTCAGTAAATCTTCAAACGCAATCTCATTATTAATCAAATTAACGCTTTCCATTTCAGAATTATAATCGTGGTCACCTGGTTTAGGCTGGTATACGACAATCTTTAACTGAGTATTATTGATATTTTCTTTTATCTGATAATAAAGCGGCAGCAGCTCACTCTCTATCATGAGAACTGTCGGATTTGTATCGTTTATTAAATAGGAAAGAGTTTTACCCTTATAGTTAAAATTTATTGGAGCATATACTCCCCCTGCTTTCCAAATACCAAACATAGCAAGTGAACAAATATAAGAGTTTTTCATAAAGACTGAAACTCGGTCACCTTTTTTCAATCCCAAGGATTGTAAGCTACGTCCTACCATATTGGTTAAAGCATTAAATTCATGGTAGGTATTACTCACTTCATCCTCACCGTAATAGAAAAAAGCTTTATCTCCGGTTTCTTCTGCCCAATGCTCCAGCATTCTGACAACAATCTGTTCTTCCTTCCCTATTTCACGGATAACCCCAGTAACATCATTCATGCAAATTTACTCCTTTGCAATAATTTATCAATTATTAAGGACGATATTTATTATGAGATATACCTAATTGGTGCTGTATCACCTCGTAGGCATCCTTGACCCACTCGCACAAAAGCGGCCTGGTATCCCTTGGATCAATTATTTCTTCTACACCAAATTTTTCAGCAGTCCGGAAGGGTGATGTAACACTTTGCAGCTGCTGTAAAATCTGCTGCCTTAATGCCTCAGGATCTGAACTCGCTTCCAAATCTCTTTTATAAGCCACTTCTAGACCACCTTCAACTGGAAGGGATCCCCATACTCCAGATGGCCAGGCATAGCGTAAATTTAGACCATGACCATTGGTCATACCTGCTCCTCCAACACCAAATACTCTCCTGATAATGATCTCCATCATCGGAACAGTGGCTTGGTAAATCGCAGTGATAGCGTTAACTCCTTTACGGATGGTTGCCTTTTTCTCTGCATTTAGCCCTACTTCTAACCCAGGGTTATCCACTAGATTTACAATAGGTAAATGGAAGGTTTGGCACAAATCTACAAAACGCCTGATTTTTTCTGAGCTCTCAGCCGTCATTGCCCCAGCATTCTTATAAACATCTGGCGCGATAACACCAACCGGATAACCATCAAGTCTGGCGAAGGAAGTAATCATCGAGCTTCCAAAAGACCGTCCCATTTCAAAAATAGAATCTTTGTCAAAAATCATCGCTAATATATTACGGATTTTATACAGCTTTCGTCTATTTCTTGGAATAACCGATATTAAATCCTCTTCCCTTCGATTACGGTCATCTGATGATTCTTTTATTGGTGGTAACTTCCAAACATTACTCGGCAGATAGGATAGGAAAGCTCTAATTTGCTGGAAAGCATCTTCTTCAGATTTAGCAATATTATCTACAGCACCGCTAGTGGCATGTACTTGAGTTCCACCTAGTTCCTCTTTTGTTAATTTTTGTCCCATTCCATGTTCAACAATTAATGGACCCGCAACAAATAATTGAGAGATATCTTCAACCATCACAGAAAAATGTGATGCTGCTACTCTTGCTGCTCCAAGTCCAGCCACTGAACCTAGACATGCAGCCACCACTGGTACTCTGCTAAGATTATCCACAACATGATCCCATGACGGATTAACAGGGATATAGGTATATCCGTGGTCGGCAAGTAGTTTCACACTTCCCCCGCCACCGGTTCCATCTACTAATCTAATCATAGGTAGCTGCAATTCTTTGGCCATTAATTCTGCATAGATCTGTTTACCTGTAACTGCTCCGTCCATGGCTCCGCCTCGAACGGTAAAATCATCGGCACCAACGACCACTTTTTGTCCATTGATTCGGCCAGTCCCTGCTACAAAATTGGCCGGTGTAAATTCAACTAATTCACCAGTTTCATCGTATTTTGCATTCCCTGCAATGGCACCTGTTTCATGAAAGCTACCTTCATCTAATAGTTTTTCCACCCTTTCACGGACGGTTAATTTCCCTTGCTTTCGGTGGCGGGCGACTCTCTCCTCACCGCCCATTTTTTTGGCCAGCTCTTCACGGTATCTGAGTTCTTTTATTTCTTCTTCCCATGACATAATGTTATTGCCTCCTTTCAATTCACTCTATTAATGATAGCTTGGTAACAGCTTCTCTAACTCTACCTTAATTACTTTACCTGTTGCCGTCATTGGGAGATTATCTACAATTCGTACCACTGGAACCTTGTAGGTTGCCATATTATTTTTACACCATTGTTCTATTTCTCTTTCAGTAATTTTGCCTTTATAGTCTTTATTGATTACTACAAAAGCTACCGGAATTTCACCCTTATTCTCATCTGCCATGCCTACAATGCCATTTGCCTCCACTGCCGGGTGTCTTGACAGGATAACCTCCACTTCTGGAGGGAAAACACTCATTCCATTCACTTTTAACATTTCTTTATTTCTGCCTAGGAAGTGAATATAGCCATGCTCATTAATCATTGCCATATCTCCTGTATGAAACCAGCCATTTTCAATTGCCTTTGCGGTTGCTTCAGGCTTATTCCAATACGATTTAAAGAGTGATGGCGTCCGCACCATGAGCTCTCCTTCTTTACCGAGAGGCAGTAATTCTCCTGTTTCGAAGTCTGCTATTTTAAACTCTGTCCCTGGAATAGGCAATCCAACAAACACCGGACGGCTGTTTAAATCAAAATTATCTGCCTGCATTGAAGTGGTATACGTATCGTACGTATTTGTCTCTGTCATACCCCAGGTCGCTTCCACCATGACACTGCCCGTTAATGTTTTCCAGCTATCTCGATAATTAACATCCAGCTTTTTGGACAAAGACGTAGCGGTTGTTTTCTCTATAGAACTTAAATCATATTCAT
This sequence comes from Neobacillus niacini, assembly GCF_023715415.1. Classification (GTDB taxonomy): domain Bacteria; phylum Bacillota; class Bacilli; order Bacillales; family Cytobacillaceae; genus Neobacillus; species Neobacillus niacini_C. The sequence goes on along the minus strand of NZ_JAMBOB010000003.1, from coordinate 251,168 downwards.
GGATAGTTGGTATCTTCATTAGCTCTGCAAAATTATCTACACCGCCGTTGATAAACGTAACCTTATATTTCTCAATTGTTTTTAGGAAGGCTTCAGGATCCCATCTTCCAAATAATACATGAGTAGCCCCGGAAATAATCGGGTTCAGCAGACACAATATTTCGCCGGCAATCCAAAATGACGGCCAATATGCCAAGCCAACATCTTTATCAGTTAATCGGAAGACATACGTACAAGCGGATGCCGTAGTGAATAACATGTCCCTCTGTGTATGTACACAGCCTTTTGGCATACCTGTTGTTCCACCTGTATAATTAAGGGCTGCAATATCATCAAGGGTAACTTCTACCTTCGGGTAAACTGGACTCTGTTCCTTTAACATCTTGACCATATCCACTGTTTCAGAACAAGCTTGTTTTGGTTCAAGATACATAGGGTGAACAGGAATGGTAGGATTGTGAGGTAAACAGTCTGAGAGGCTGGTAGTAATAACCTCCTGGATGTTTGTATTCCCTTTAACCTGTTGCACCAAAGGATTTAGTAAGTCACTTGTTACGATAACTTTCGCATCTGTATCCTGTAATTCATACAAAAGCTCTTCATACTTAAACATTGGATTTACTGGAACATGAACACAGCCAATCTTTAACAGTCCGTAAAAAGCAATGTGAAATTGTGGGCAATTTGCTAGAAATATCGCTACTCTATCACCTTTCTGCACCCCTCTATCAATAAGGAAGGAAGCAAAACGATTGCTTAAATCATCGAGTTCAGCAAAAGTTATTTCTTTTCCATAATAGATAAGACATGGTTTGTCAGGGGTTAGCTCTGCCCTTTTGCTTAAATATTCTGTTACCAGCACCTCACCGAAAGGGTAGTAGGCTTCTTTCGGTAAATCTACAGGACGATTTTCATTCCAAAGGAAATGCAGCTTTTCTAAATATTTACTTTCATCCATCTTGTATCCCTCCTAAAATAAGTATGAAAGATTAAAATGTTAATATTTTTATGTAAAGCTGCCTAAGAAATTTTTCTTATGCAGCTTTTTCTTTAGTGAAAAGAACATTTTCACTAAAAACTATTAAATGTCGTATTGCTGTTCGATTACAGTAAAGGCAGGCTTATCAGATTTAATATTTTTTATTAATAAAAATATCATTTCTACAGCTACTAAAAGGAAAGCAACCGGTGCAAACATGATGACATAAATCATTGGATAGTTAGAGCCTCCTGCAGTAAAGGATTCTCCAGCCTGTGCTGCAGTCACAGCATACTCTAAACCATAGAATGCCAGCAGCAGCATTAAAATGATCTCAATAATAATAAGCACGATTGCTACAAACTTTTGAAATCTTTCATTAAACTTCACAACAACAAATTCAATTCTTGGCATCATTCCTGCAGCAAATGCAAATGCTAAGGCAGGAAATACGGTCATTGGCATAAAGTAATTTTGAGAAACCTCATATGCATAAAGGCCCGAGGATCCAAAAATATTACGAAGTGCTACATCTAAAGTGGTGTAAAACATCATAACAAAGACAGTAAGACCACTTATCATCATTCCAACCCATTTTATCTTTTGAAATACCCCATACCCACGGATTATCGGTTGTGACAATGTAACCTCCCCCTTTTCCTAAAAAATAATTTACATTTGACCTGGCAGGTAGGTGATCAGACCTGGAAAAATAATGATCAAGGTAACGATAACAATGGTTAGATAAATAGCCATCGGCATGGCATATTTAAATATCTTTTCGCTCTTAATTCCAGTAACCCCTGATACAGAATATACACTCAATCCAACAGGAGGTGTAAGTAAGCCAATCGTACATAAGATTCCGACCAAAACACCAAACCATAATTTATCTGTTCCCATTTGGAGGATTAATGGTAAGACCACCGGTGCAGTCATTACGATTACAGCTGCACCTTCAATAAGCATAAATAAGACAAAATAGATAACGCTAAGAATAATAAGGATTAAAACTGGGTACTCCATCAACGAACTTAAAGCTTCTATCAGTCTTCTAGGCAGTAATGTAATAGAAACAAACCTTCCAAATATTTGTGCACCAATCATAATCATCATAATCATGGAGGTAAGTTTAACCGTTTCACTAAATGATGTTACAAGGAAATTCAAATTCACCCGGCGGAGGATAAGTGCTACAACAAAGCTGACAAAAGCCCCTACAGCTCCCGCCTCAGTCGGAGTAAAAATTCCTGCGTAAATTCCATAGAAGACGATAATAGCTACTAAAGCGATTAGAATCAGCGCACTAATAGCCCTGGTTTTAGGTACATCTTCTCTTTCAAATTTTACTAGTCTTACTTCCTGACCCTTATTGGCTGTTTTCAAGTTAATCAGCATTATGATGATAATAACGAACATCATAATTATTCCAGGCACCAATGAACCGATAAACAGCTGTCCGATTGGTGTTTCTGTAGCTACTCCCCATAAAATGAGAACAATACTGGGAGGAATTACACTCGACAGCGATCCTGCAGCGGCAACCGTAGCTCCCGCAATTCCTTCAGAATATCCCCGTTTCATTAATTGAGGCACCGCCACCTGTCCCATAGCACCAGCAGAGGCGTTTGAGGAACCAGAAACCGCTCCCATCAATCCTCCTGCTATTACAGTTAAGATACCGAGAATACTGGACCTGCCTTTTGAAAAATTGTATACAAGATTATAGAGGTCCTCTACGATTCCAGAACGCACGATAAATTGTGCCATTATCACAAACAATGGAACGGTCGATAGGGAATAGCTGACCGTCCGAATAAACGGATCTGATTGCAGAAAGCCGGTAATATATGCGGGTCCTTCCATCAAAACTAATCCGATAATCCCAGCTGCAAGAAGGACGGAATGGATATACATCCCTGCTACTAGGAATACCAGCATTAACGCAAATACAATCAGAAATATAGTTCCTACTGTCACACAAAGACCTCCTCATAGCTTATATAATTTTCTAATACTCTGGGATTGCAAGGGTAAACGCTTTCAAATAGACTTTTACCCTTTGTTTTAATATTAATAATATTAAGATAATTTATAATATTTTTTCACTATTTTTCTTTCATGTCAATGTTCAAATCTAAGGAGGTGGAAAATTATATAGTATTATTATTATTATTTTTTCCAATTATTCTATTGTCAGAATAACATCGCCTTCGTTTACAAAATCTCCTTCATTCACTTTGATTTCTGTGATGGTTCCACTTTCCTCTGCCTCAATTGGAATTTCCATTTTCATAGATTCCAAGATTACAACCTCTTGATCGGCTTCAATTTTATCGCCTACATTTACGAGAACTTTCCATACGTTCCCTGTCATAATAGATGTAATTTCTTTCATTAACTTTCGCCCCCTAATTCTTTCAACATAATGAATAAAAAATGTTATACTTTACTCTCTTTTTTCTCCCACCATGGATAAAATCCCGGTAAATCCGTGCTTACCTTCATCTTAAAATTAGCTTCCCGCTTTTCAAGAAAGGATGTAACACCCTCTTTTGCATCAGCCTGCTGGCCAATCCAATGCATGATCTTAGATTCTACTTTATGAGATTCAACCGGATGTTCAGCTCCCAGCATACGCCACATCAACTGTCTAGCTAATGCAACAGAAATAGCGGAAGTATTTTCTGCAATTTCAGCAGCAATTTTTCTGGCAGTTGGCAATAAGTCTTCTGGAGAAACAACGCGGCTTACGAGCCCCTTTTCTAAAGCTTCCTCAGCCTTAAAAATGCGGCCAGTACTTACCCATTCAATGGCTTGACTAATACCTACCGCACGCGGGAGGAACCAGCCGCTGCATGCTTCAGGAATGATTCCTCTTCTAGCAAATACAAATCCCATTTTTGCATTTATTGAAGCGATGCGGATATCCATCGGCAGTGTCATGGTTACTCCTACTCCAACAGCTGGTCCATTGATGGCAGCTATAATAGGTTTTTTAAGTTCATAGATTCTGAGTGACAACAAACCGCCTTCATCCCGGTGTTCTCCTGGAGGGCTGTCATCTCTGAAAGTATCGCCGCCTTTTCCTAAATCTGCGCCAGCACAGTATGCTCTTCCCTCACCAGTCATGATGATAACCCTTACATTATCATCCTCATCAGCTTGATCAAATGCCTGGAAAAGGTCCTGCAGCATTTGTGAATTAAAAGCATTTAACCGGTCTGGACGATGTAACGTTATTGTCATAATCTGATTAGTAATATCAACTTTTATTGTTTCAAACATTATTAATCTCCTTTTTATATCATTAATTTAATCAGTTTGGAATACTATTAAACTCGTAAATTATTAAGGTGTAATGACAATGGAAGCACGAGTTACTTTGCGTTTTGAGGATTGATTTAGCGCATCATTAATTTGATCTAATGTAAACTCCGCATCGAGCATTTTATGGAATGGGTATTTTTCTACATTAGCTGAAAGAAATTCTAGTGACTTTCGCAAATACCACGGATTGTAGCGAACGATAGGAATAATTTCAATCGCCTTTCGAGTTAGTAATCCTGGATCAAAGTCCACGTATTTTCCAGGAGAAACGTTTCCGACGGTTACATATTTTCCACCTGTTCGAATTAACTGGATTCCTTCTGAAAAGGCCGCAGGTACACCTGCAACTTCTAACCCTACATCCGCCCCATTGCCTTTTGTTAAATCACGGACCACTTTTGAACGTTTTTCTGTAGTGTCAAATTCATTCATATCGATGAGATGATCTGCACCAAATCCCTCAGCTTGCTGTAAACGACTCTTTATCCCATCCACTATGATTACAGTTGCACCTTTTTCTTTGGCAATACTAGCGGCGTATAAACCAAGCCCACCTGCACCTTGAATCACAATCGATTGCCCGTATTGAAGATTTGCCAGTTCAATTCCAAAATAAACTTGAGATAATGCACAGTTAGCACTGGCAGCAACAACATCCGGAACATTATCAGGTACCTTATAAAAATATTGGTCGGGATGAATGTAATAATGCGTTGCAAAGGTGCCATGAAAATGCGGGGCTTCCGTCGGGGACTTTACCCAATATTTATAAGCATTTTCACAAAGGTTAAACTGCCCCTCTTGACAGTAGCTGCATTTTTTACAGGTTAAAAAATAAGCTGAAACAATCCGGTCGCCTATTTTCAATGGTTTACCTGAATAATCCGTTTCTACGCCTTCTCCTAGGGCATATACTTCACCTATCATTTCATGACCCAAAATTGCACTTTTAAGAGATGGATGGTGACCCTGCCATATATGCAGCTCAGACCCGCATACATTCGTTCTCTTTACTTTCACTAGTACTGCACCCGGTTCAGGGATTGGTAATTCATACTTTTGATACTCTAAATGTTCTGGTTTAGTCATGTACGCAACCGTACCATTCATCTCATTTCCTCCTTTAAAGAATAATTTCTATATTAATATATATGCAATATTCATGCCAACTTTCGGCCTAAGCACTCTTTGCACAGAATAATACCTTAAAATCAAAGGGTACAGTTGAACAGGCAGTCATCTATCTGATTTGCATTCTTTGTTAAAAAACAATTGCATTGCATTTTCGCAATACAATTGTTTAAATAGTCAGAAATTAATTGCTAAACTGCATTCTAACCCTGGTTAATTCAGCACTTGCGTTTTTGCAAAGGAATTGCAAAAACGCAAAATGCTAGTTGCCCTCAAAATTAGGCTTGCGCTTTTCTTTAAATGCTTCAATTCCTTCATGAAAATCACTGGTTTGCTCCATTACCGACTGGGTTACCCTTTCCAATTCAAGCATTTGATTTAAGTCAGAGGTGAAGGATTGGTTTACCAATTTTTTTGTCATTTCATAGGACTTTCCTGGCCCATCCACAAATTGGCTAATAAATTGGCCCGCTTTTTCAGAAAAGTCACTTGTATTATAAACCCGGTTGACAATTCCCCAATTATAGGCTGTTGCCGCCGTAATTGGCTCCCCAGTAAATAGTAATTCTTTGGCACGCTGCGCTCCAACTAATCGCGGCAGAAAATATGAGCCGCCACCGTCGACAATAAGTCCAATCTTAGCAAAACTCATAATAAATTTGCTGTCTTCTGTCGCCACAATTAAATCACAAGCCATTGCAAGACTAAAGCCTACTCCTGCTGCATAGCCATGAACAACTGCTATGACCGGCTTTTCAACATTCCGAACCGCTAAAATGGCTTCATTTACTCTGCCTAAAAATTCGTGTGTCCCAGATGGTGTATTTTTCCCCATCCCTTTAATATCACCCCCAGCACAAAAAGCTCTGCCGGCACCCTGAATGGTAATAACACGAACTGCCGGATTATTCCTGGCATGATGAAAGGTTTCTGTTAGTCCTTTAATCATTTCATCACTTAATGCATTCAATGAGTCTGGACGATTTAAAGTCAGCTTCATGACTCCATCTTGAATATCTACTAATAAATGTTTGTTCTCCTCCATAACTTTCCCTCGTTTCTCTAATAGAATCACTTATTCTTGTAATATTGACTCAGCCGGCCTAATCGTACTCCCCTCAAGATGCGGGATAACAGGGCAGGCATTTTGGTTTAATGTATATAAGACTTCATCACGATAGCCTTCAAGTATAAGTTTTTTTCCAATTCTAGTTCTTTGCAGTACTTCTTTATCGTTTTCTTTATTACCTTTATAGAAGTATAGTGCTGCGAGAGCTGCATCGGATAAATCCCATTCCAACCCCCGATTTGCTCCTGCGTCTAGTAAAGCATTTAAAAACGAACCAGCTCCAAAAAAATCCTCAAGATTAAATCTTCCCGCTGAACCCGAACAAACTAGTAAAATCGGCTCATTGTCATATTTATCTACTAAATAATTGGCCAGTGCCCTTTGGTTCAACATTGAGCCAGCATAAACTTCACGCGCAGATGAAGCTTTTTTCAATGCCACCGTACCATTTGTGGTCGAAAAAATGACTGTTTTACCCTTTACTTTCTCTTTTAATCGAACAGGAAAAGGGTATAAAAACCCTTCGATTGGCTTTCCAAGGTCTTCGCCTACTAAAACATAATTATCATTATCCAGTTCAGCAGCTATTCTTAAGGCTTCCTCAAAATAATAGACTGGAAATACCTCTTTGGCTCCACTGTGAAGCATTGATGCTACTGTGGAAGTAGCCAGTAAAACATCAAAGACAACGGCGATTTTGTTTGGAATTGTTTGGACATTTATGTCTTCTTTACGTAAAACCAAATCAATGCGCTGCATTTATAGACTCCTATAATTAGAATTTGACATCGCTTTCATCGCTTTCTTGAAATAATATTCGGTATGTTTATTAAAGGAAGCAAATCTTTCATCCTTTGTTTGTCCTAGTTTGTAACGGTAATAGATTTGTTGCGTAATCACAGCATTCTTAAAAAAAGCAAGAGTTAAATAAAAATTAAAATGGGCAATATCTCTTCCACTTTTCACAGAATACGCTTCAACTAATTCATTATGGGTCATAAAGCCGGCCATTGTTGTGATTTTGGAATGGGACTGATCATGAAATTCATCTGAATCAGCTGCTTCAATCCAATAAACAAACATACCGGCTAAATCACAAAGCGGATCTCCTACTGTGGTCATTTCCCAATCAAACAACCCGACAATTTCTTTTAAGTTATGTTCAAACATCGTATTATTCAACTTAAAATCATAATGAATAATAGTGGATTCGAGTGTGTTAGGAATATTAGCTTGAAGCCAATTCATCAGGTTATCAACACCGTCGATTTTATCTGTTTTTGCCCGCTCATATCGCTCAATCCAGCCTTTCACCTGCCTGGTCAGAAATCCTTCAGGCTTCACCATACTTGTTAATGCTGTTTCCTTATAATCAATTGAATGTAAGGAAACAAGAGTTTCTATCATTTTAACTGAAATATTTCTGCACAATTCTTTGGTTGGTATTATATGTTCTGGAAATGTTCGATCGAGTACAATACCATGTTTCCTCTCAAGAATTACAAAAGGACTTCCAACTATTTCTAAGTTATCTGAAAATAACATCGGTTCTGGCGCGAGCGGGAAATGAGGATGAACAGCCTGTAAAATCTTAAATTCTCGTCCCATATCATGCGCCTTTGGAGCAACAGGTCCCAGCGGAGGACGGCGAAGAACGGCTTCCCACTTACCCTTTTGCAGACGGTATGTAAGATTGGACGCTCCAGATGGAAATTGATCCACCTTCAATGGTTCAGGACCAAGACCTGGAATATTTTCTGCTAAGAAATCTTCCAGGACAGTAATATTTAATTCTTCACCTTTTCTTATTGGAATGGTATCAATCCATCGTGTGTGATTATTCTTCATAATCTCCCTCCAAAAAATTGAAGATATTGTTCAAGCGATTAGATCATTTATTTACCTAGAAGTGTACCTCCATCAACAACAAGGGTGGTACCTGTTACGAAAGAGGCTTCATCTGATGCTAAAAAAAGACATGCATTCGCTACCTCTTCCGGCTGCCCGATTCGTCTTAATGCGTTTGCAGTTGACATTAACGGCCATTTTTCTGCATTTCTCCATTCAGAAACGATTTCGGTGTCAATAATTCCCGGTGCGATGGCATTTACCCGGATATTATATTTGCCGTACTCAAGTGCTGTACTTTTTGTAATAGCAATTACACCGCTTTTTGCAGCGGTATAAGCTCCGAGTAATTTTTGCCCTTTAATTCCAGCAACACTTGAAGTGTTGATAATAGAACCACTTCCGTTTTTCATCATCACAGGTATAGCATATTTCATTCCGTAAAATACACCGTCTAAACATACATCAACTACTTTTTTCCATTCATGAATGGGCACATTGTGGATTTTATTTTCCTTTTGTGTAATTCCGGCATTATTGATCATCACGTCTAATGTCCCATAAAGGGATACCGTTCTATTTACGAGCTGCTCTACTTCTTCGGGAATGGTAACATCTGTATGATGGAATACAGCATTTCCACCATTTTTCTCTACCAAATGAACAGTTTCTTCTCCCGAATCTAGATTAATATCAGCTATTACCATATCGGCTCCTTCACGAGAAAAGCGAAGAGCCGCAGCTCTTCCAATCCCGCTTCCTCCGCCTGTAATGATTATCTTCTTATTTTCTAACCGCATTTCTCCACCCAATTTCTTCTATTTTCTATATTATGTTGAAGTTTGTCCGCCATCTACTACAATGGTTTGACCGACAATATAATCTGAAGCACTTGTTGCAAGGAAAAGCGCAAGTCCTTTAATATCATTATCCGTTCCAAATCGCTTGGCAGGAGTTTTCTCGAGAATTTTTTCTCCATGGGCACTTATGAGACCGTTGGACATTTTGGTAGGAAACCATCCAGGTGCGATTGCATTAACTTGAATATTATATTTTGCAAGTTTTACACCAAGATCTCTTGTAAAGGATATCACGGCACCCTTACTTGCATTGTACCCAATGGTGTCCATCACACCTTCTTCCTCTCCGATTAATCCGGCCACAGATGCGAGATTGATAATCTTTCCTTGCTTGCGTTCTATCATATGCCTTCCCACTGCCTGGGAAAATAGAAAGGTCCCTTTTACATTCACATCCATTACCTTATCCCATTTATCAATCGGCATCTCTAGAAATGGCGCCCCCCATGTGGCCCCGCTATTGTTAACTAGAATATCTATCTGTCCGAATTGATTAAGGGTTTCGTCGACAACACGCTGCACATCTTCTTGATTGGTAACGTCGCATTCTAGCGCAAGTGAACCAACACCTTGTTTCTTAATCCTCTCACTTACCTCTTCACAGGCTTTAGCTCTTCTCGAACATAGCACAACATTTGCGCCTGCTTCTGCGAAAGTTTCAGATATGTACTGGCCAAGACCTCTTCCGCCGCCAGTAACAATTGCAGTTTTACCCTTCAAATCAAACAACTCATTAATTTTCAAAGCATATCCTCCTTTCAAACATGCATCTAAATTAGCTCGAAGCACCTTGCCGAGCTTTTAACTCTAGTTTTGCGATAGCATTGCGATGAACCTCATCAGGTCCGTCTGCTAATCGCAGTGTACGAATACCAGCATACATATTAGCTAATGGTGTATCTGCACTGACACCAGCGGCACCGAATGCCTGTATTGCCCGGTCAATAACTTTTAGTGCCATATTAGGGGCAATTACTTTAATCATGGCGATTTCTTTTCTAGCTACCTTGTTACCAACCGTATCCATCATATATGCTGCTTTCAACGTTAATAATCTTGCTTGTTCAATTTCAATTCTTGAGTCCGCAATCCATTCACGAATGACCCCTTGATCACTCAAACGCTTGCCGAATGTGACTCTATTTTGAACACGGTCTATCAATAATTCGAGTGCCCTCTCTGCTGCACCAATTGTGCGCATACAATGATGAATTCTTCCAGGTCCTAACCGCCCCTGCGCAATAGCAAAGCCTTTTCCTTCTTCCCAAATAATGTTGGAAGCAGGAACACGAACGTTATTGAATTCGATTTCTGCATGTCCGTGTGGAGCATCATCATAACCGAATACTGGTAAATGACGTTTAATGTTAACTCCCTTTGTATCCAGCGGAACTAGAATTTGTGATTGCTGCTCGTGTCTTGCTGCATTAGGATCTGTTTTCCCCATGACAATCGCAACTTTACAACGAGGATCATTGGCACCGGATGACCACCATTTTGTGCCATTAATGACAAACTCGTCACCATTTCTAACAATACTTAAACTGATATTTGTTGCATCTGATGAGCCTACATCTGGCTCTGTCATTGAGAAACAGGAACGAATTTCTCCGTTTAACAGCGGCATCAGCCATTTTTCTTTTTGTTCCTGTGTTCCATAACGGACAAGTACCTCCATATTGCCTGTATCTGGAGCACTGCAATTAAATACTTCAGAACCAATCGCAGAGCGTCCCATAATTTCAGCAAGCGGTGCATATTCAAGATTCGTTAACCCTGCACCATATTCACTTTCAGGTAAAAATAAATTCCACAGCCCCGCATCCTTCGCCTTCTTTTTCATTTCTTCCATAATAGGAGGAGATTGCCAGCGTGTCTTCCCTTCATTTAACTGATTATGGTAGATTTCCTCATTTGGATAGACTACTTCCTCCATGAAGGCTGTTACCTTCTCTTGCAGCGCTTTGACTTTATCACTGTATTCAAAATTCATATTCTCACTCCTCTATTAAAATCGTAATAAGATAAATCTCCCTGGTATGTTTTAAAACAAACTACTAGAAAAGTAGCGGGACCAGGGAGATAAAATAAATTTCTTTAAATAAACAATCAGGAATAGCTATTTTATTTTAGATTCATAATCTCTTCAGGAACGCTTCCGCCGTTTTTAACTACTAGGTCTCTCCAAAGTTTTGCTGTTTCTAATCCTGGAAGGCCTTCTTTTTCTTTTGCATCAATCCATGTTTTCCATGTATTAACAGATGCCTTCTTAATTAATTCTTGTGCAGAAGCATCCATTTCACTATAATCGATAAATTTAACGCCTTTTTTCTTTGCATTTTCTACAGCTTGTAAATTGAAATCAACTTTTTCTGTACTTTCATAGGATAAGTCGTAAGCTACTTCTTTCATGATTTTCTGAATATCTTCAGGCACCTTTTTCCAGCCTTCTTCAGACATAGCCCAAATTAATGGGAAATGTCCAATAGCGATGCCGGTTACAGAGTTTGTAATAATTTCATCAAAGCCATATGGCTCATAATCTCCAACAGAACGAACATTTCCATCTAACGCACCTCTGCTTAAAGCTTCGAATTCATCACTCCAAGTCATAGATACAGGTTCAGCACCAAGTTCCTTAACAAAAATTTCATGTGCACGTCCACCAGCTCGTAAGGCAATATTTTTAAAGTCTGCAGCTGTTTTAAGTTCTTTATCCTTAACAGTTCCTAATGTGTATTCAGGTGTCGGCATACCTGGCAGTACAACTAAACCGTGTTTACCGTATTCTAGTTCAGCAAATGTTTTTCCATCTTGAAGTTCTACATCACTTGAAAGTAAATCAGCATGTGCTTTTTGCGCAATTGCAGTATCTGACTTAAGTAATGGCAGCATCGTTACATCTGATAAAGGAAATTGGTCTGGCTGATAGGTCGGTAAAAATGGCCCTGCGATATCAATCGTGCCAGAAGATAATGAGTTTACTTCTTCACCCAATGGAACGAGTTCTTGGTTGGCGAATACTTCAAATTTCACTTTACCGCCGGATTTTTCTTCTACTTGTTTTACCCATTTCGCTGTGAAAGCATTGGAGTGCAAGTCTGTACCATTATTTGAATTGTTTAAACGTAAGGTAAGGACATCACCATCTGATTTTGTCGAGGAAGAACCTTCGCTGGCACATCCAGCCAATACAACAAGTATTAAAAGAAACATACCAAGATTAACTAACCTTTTTTTCATCACATTTTCCCCCTTTTGTTTTTAAAAATTTATTTGTAATAAAATACTGTATTTTAAAATTGAAACATAGGTTTTACTACTTTTTTGCTGATGGCATCTTCAAATGCTTCAACCGCCTGATCAACTGGATACAGAGAAACCAATTTTTCAGGATTTACAGCGCCTTTTGAAATAAGTTGAATAGCACTTTCGAAATCCTCCCAGCCAGAGGCATAACTGGTATGAATGGTAATTTCTTTCCTAATGGCAAGGGATAGGTTCGTTTCGATTAGTGGTTTTCCAAATAGTCCAATGAGATGAATCGAGCCGCCTTTTGAGGTGATTTCCAATGCCGTTTGTACAACAGACGCAGCACCCGAACACTCGACAACAGCATCTACACTGCTTTTTTGATAAACTTTCTGAAGTATTTCCTTTATTTCTTCTGTTTCAATATTAATGGTTGTGAATCCAAGTTCTCTGGCGATTGGCAGTCTAGATTGTTCATCAGCATTTGTTCCCGTAATAATTGCTTCTGCACCTATCGCTCGTACGACCTGTGCCGCAATTAATCCTATAGGACCTGGCCCCGTTACTAAAACAAGCTCTCCTTCGTTTATATCACCTCGTAATAGGAGTGACCGGCAAAGGATAGAGGTTGGTTCAACGAGACATGCCTGTTCAAAAGTAAGATGGTCTGGAATTTTATGAAGATGCTGAATCTTTACAGCTGCATACTCAGCAAAAAATCCATCGAAATGCATACCTCGTACCTTTCCTTGGTTGCATATATTGGTTTTCCCCTTCAAGCATGGTTCACATTGATTACACCAATCCATAATTTCAATTACCACTCGATCACCAGGACGATAACCATTAACATCTGAGCCAACTTCTACGATTTCTCCTGAACTTTCATGCCCCATAATGACAGGTGTTTCAATAAATTGGTGACTTGGAGAAAATTGGTAACAGTGTAAATCGGATCCGCAAATTGAAGCATTTCGAATTCTTACTAGCACCTCATCATCATTAATGGATGGTTTAGGTACCTCTATTACTTGTACACTTCCATACTGCTTACCTGTCTTCACGATTGCTTTCATTCCGAATGAAATCACCCCCCAAAAAAATGATAATAATGGATTAAATCTTCACTACGACTTTTCCCCATGTCTTTCTGCCAGCGAGTAAATCAAGTGCTTCCGGTACTTCTGTAAAAGCAAATTCTTTATAAATAAGAGGATCAATTGCTTTTTCCTCGTAAAGCTTAATCAGCTGCTCTTGAATCTTTTCTGTCTTTTCAGGATAAAGTCTTCGGAAGTAGCCATAGTGAACACCAACAACAGAATAGTCTTTTATCAGAATGTGATTGGTTGGAGCATCGGCAATCCTGCCACTCGTAAAGCCAATCACGAGAATACGTCCATTAAAGGCAATACATTTGCGCGAACGATCGAACACATCCCCGCCAACAGGATCATAAATAACATCCGCACCGCGACCGTCTGTTTCCCTTTTGACAACATCCACAAAATCTTCTGAATGGTAGTCAATCACGACATCTGCGCCTAGTTCCTTGCAAATTTTGACCTTCTCCGGTCCACCGGCAGTGGCAATCACTTTGGCTCCTGCAGCGCACCCTAATTGTATTGCCGAAGAACCTACCCCTCCTGCACCTGCGTGAACGAGCAATACTTCACCTGGCTTTAAATTCGCACGATAATGAAGTGCGTAGTATGAGGTGTGATAAGTGGTAAATAGTGATGTCGCTGCTGCAAAGGTCATTTTATCTGATATCGGGAAAACTAAATCATCAGGCACTACAACCCATTCAGCTAATCCACCGGAAGGAAGCTTTGGAACTGCCATTACTTTCTGACCTGCCTGATATCGGCTGCCTTCGCCAGCCTCATAAACTTCACCAGAGATTTCGGCTCCCGGTGTAAAAGGTAATGGATACTTTTCTTGGTAGCTGCCTTGGCATTGTAAGATATCAAAAAAGTTTAAGGCAGCTGCTTTTACCCTAATTTTTACATGACCTGGTTTGACGGCAGGTTCAGGCAACTCTGCTAGTCGTAATGCATCTTTTGGTTCACCCAATTTTTCTATTACCCAGCTGTGCATATTTACCTCCTTAAAAATCGATATCTATTTATCTCAATAATAGAAATAGAGTTTTAGCAAACTCCCTCTTGCTGTAATGCAGATAATTCCTGTTTACTAAATCCTAGTTCGTCCATATATATTTCCTCTGTATGCTGACCTACAAGCGGCGGTCCATATCGAATAGCACCTGGTGTTTCTGATAGCTTGATTGTCACCCCGCTTATAGGAATTTTTCCAGCGGTTGGATGCTCAATCTCTACGATTTGTCCACGCGCCCGAAGATGATCATCCTCCAAAATTTGGGGAATATTTCTAATAGGACCGCTTGGAATACCCGCTCGATCAAACATTGCGTCCAATTCATCTACCTTGTAATTTGAAATCCATTCTTGCACAATCCGATCAATTTCTGTACCATTCTCTAAACGTGATGCGGTGGTTTTAAAATGTGGAGCTTCAAGTAAATCAACTCTGTTCATTAACTTACAAAGGTTAGACCAAAGTGAGTCATTTGAGGCGGCTACTACAAATATCCATCCATCCTTCGCCTGATACGCATTACTTGGAGCGGAATAACGATCGCAGTTTCCTCTGCGTTCAGGGAGTTTCTCATTTAAAAAATATCCTGGTATTTGCGCCACCAGCATGGATACTGCACTTTCAAGTAACGAAACATCAACAACCTGACCTTTTCCCGTTAAGTTTCGATGATGCAGTGCAGATAGAGCACCAACTGCAGCATGTAAGCCAGACGTATAATCAACAATCGGGACCCCGGCCATGAGCGGAGGAGTCTCCTCTGTTCCAGTCATACTCATAATCCCGCCCATAGCCTGCCCAATTTGATCAAATCCTGGCCGATGACTTTTCGGTCCTGTCTGACCAAAGCCAGAGGATCGAACCATAATAAGCCGGGGATTTATTTCTTGTAATCTATCAGGTCCATAACCCATTTTTTCCATTGTTCCAGGTCGGAAGTTTTCTATAACAATGTCAGCCCATTTCATCAGCCGGTCCAATACTTCATGTGCTCTCGGGTGACGAAAGTTCAGTGTAATCGCCCGCTTATTTCTGTTTAATGCAGCGCTGTATAGACTGTCGTCCTTCACCAAAGGCGGAAAGCTCCTCCCGTCCTCACCGCCGACTTTTTCAACCTTAATTACTTCAGCTCCCATATCGGCGAGTAAAAGGCCGCAATATGGTCCCGCAATATATCTTGATAAATCCAATACTTTTACTCCATGAAGTGCTCCGTTCAAATTATCTCCTCCCTCCTTAGCTAACCAATTCCATTTCAATATCAATTTGTTTCCTAATTACTGTTCGAAAATGGTGAATATATTCGCTAAGTTCAGCTTCATTTTGATAAACCATGGTTATCAGCCCGCTAAAAAGCTCATTAAGTTTTTCCCATTTTGTTTTGATTTCTGTTTCTGAGTCAATTAATTGAAGTTGAAATTGTAACGTTTGCACTGTTTCTGTGAGCCCGCAGCCAATAACAGCCACATCTTCTGCCATTTTGGATAATTGATCGTTCAATTCTCCAAACAAAAGTTCATTAACAAGTTGAAATGGATGATAGTTTTGCACGGTGTTTAAATTCACATTTTTCAGTACCGATACCATCGCAATCGCTTGTTCTTTTGAATAATCATTGGATAAATGTGGAATAATATCCCGCTTAATAACTTCAGTCAGCCTGTTTAAGGTAAACTCTTTATCAAACATTTTCTCACCTCAATATCCTAATAATTCCGCTGTCATTTTTCTCATGAGTGTAAAACGAAAACCTTGTCTGGCCATTCTTAAATCTAAACTTCCCTCTTTAAAAAATGAATTTCCAGCAGATAGTGAGAGCAGTAAAAACTTTACCTGATGATATACTTCGAAATAATAGATATCTTCAGGAGAAAAATGAATCCCCGTGCATTGTTGGTAGTACTCTAGGAAAAAATCCCGATTAACTAAATAGCATAAAAGTGGTGAATCCATTCTGTTCGCCCTGGCGCAAACATAGGCTAGGTCCATTCTTGGATCGCCGAGCTCTGCATATTCCCAGTCTAATATTCCTGTAATTCGATCATTTTCAAATAACAGGTTCCCTGTTCGGTAGTCATTATGAATAATGGACAGCGGTAAAGGTTCAGGCTTGTTTCTCTTTAACCATTCCAGCCCATCGGCTACTACAGGGTCATAAAAAACCTTGTAGTTGGCATACAATTCTTCCAATTCCTTAATCTTAATGTCTAGATAATGTTTTTCATCCACTTGTGTAAACCATTCTCCTAGATTCATAGATTGATAGTCTAATGTATGTAAATCTGCCAGGTGTTCTACGAATTGGTAAGGGATTGGGTTATTTTCTGCTGCCGCCTGATGAAAAAATTTTCTGCCTTCCTTTGACCAAGGTACATAGCTTTTCCCCTCAAGCTTTTCCATAACAAAGAATTTGCTGCCTAGCAAACTTTCATCCTCTTCATAGGCATAAACCCTTGGTACAGGCAATGAGGACTTTGTACTTAAAGCTTCTAAAAGTTTATATTGGTGAAATAAATTTCGTATATCCGAAAATAAACCACCTTTCTTAAACTTACGAAGAACAAACCCTTTTGACTGCTCTTCCTGATTTTTTCCCCAGGTAACGTTAAAAAGATAGGCTTCGTCGGTCCAGCCCTCAGAAAGCTGGACAAAGTCAACAATTGCTGCTTCTTTTGATAAAATGATATTTTCACGAAAATACTTTTCTAGGGATTCAATAATTTCTTGTTTGTATATGGACATCAATTTTACACCCTTTATTAATTGATAGAATTTAATACCCTACGGACGATAGGTGTAATGCGTGAAACCTAGCTGCTGTGGTAAAAGCTCATAGGCATCCTTTATCCACTCACATAAAAGCGGCCTTGTATCCCTAGGGTCAATAATTTCTTCAATTCCAAACTTTTCAGCTGTTCTAAATGGTGATACTGTTTTTTCTAATTTCTTTAATAACGCTGCCCGCAATGCTTCAGGATCATCACTTGCCTCTAAATCTCTTTTGTAGGCAACTTCTAACCCACCTTCAATTGGAAGTGACCCCCAAACTCCTGACGGCCAGGCGTAACGCATATTGAGTCCGTGTGCATTTGACATCCCCGCACCGCCAACACCAAAATCTCGTCTAATTATAATTTCACAAATCGGAATTTTAGCCTGATAAACGGCCGCGATAGCGCTTACACCTTTTCTGAGAGTACCTTTTCTTTCTGCTTGTAGTCCTACTGCGAGACCAGGGTTATCCACTAGGTTTACAATTGGAAGATGGAAGGTATTACAAAGATCCACAAAACGCTCAAGCTTTTCAGAACTTTCCGCTGTCATCGCACCGCCGTCTTTATATACATCAGGAGCAATAACACCTACAGGATAGCCATTGAGCCTGGCAAAAGCAGTAATCATTGATCCGCCGAAGGTACTTCCCATTTCAAATAAAGTGTCTTTATCAAAAATCATCGGCAGAATCTTACGGATTTTATAAAGCTTACGTCGATTTTTGGGAATTGCAGAGATTAGGTTTTCATCTCGGCGATTTTTATCATCAGATGTATCAGAAACTGGTGGCAGCTCCCAAACATTCTTTGGTAAATATGATAGAAAATTTCTAATTTGTTGAAATGCCTCTTCTTCTGAATTTACAATATTATCAATAACTCCATTTGAGCCGTGTACTTGTATCCCGCCTAATTCTTCCTTTGTTAAGTCCTGACCCAATCCAAATTTTACAATTAGTGGGCCGGCTGCAAACATTTGCGAGATATCCTTAATCATGACTGAAAAATGAGAGGTAGAAACACGTGCTGCTCCAAGGCCGGCTACAGATCCCGTGCAAATTGCCGCAACAGGTACCTTTTGCAGATTGTCGATTACGTGATCCCAGCCCGGTAAAACCGTAACATACGTATCCCCATTTTCAATCAGTGTCTTGATACTGCCCCCGCCGCCAGTTCCATCTACAAGTCTGACAATCGGTAATTTTAATTCATTCGCCATTAGCTCAGCATAGATTTGTTTTCCGGTAACAGCGCCGTCCATCGCACCGCCTCTTACTGTAAAATCATCGGCACCAATCACGACTTTGCGGCCATCAATGCGGCCGGTTCCCATTACAAAATTAGCCGGTGTAAAATCAATAAGCTCACCATTTTCATCATATATACCAGTACCTGCCAGGGCACCTGTTTCATGAAAACTCCCAGGATCTAATAGCTTATCAATTTTCTCGCGAACAGGTAATTTCCCTTGACTCCGATGACGGGCGACTCTTTCTTCACCACCCATTTTTTTCGCCAATTCTTCTCTATACCTTAGTTCATTAATTTCACTTTCCCAAGACATTTACTAATACCTCCTATTCCACCGCTTATCGAGAAATAGATTCTATGACTGATATTTTTTTAAAAATCCGCAGGATTCCAATAAGATTCTTGTTGATAATATTTTAATATTCTTCTTGAAATGGACACTGTATGTACCTCATCAGGTCCATCATAAATACGGGCATAACGGGCACGGCGGTACATTTTCTCTAGCGGGGTATCTTCCGTAACACCGAGCGCACCATGAACTTGAATCGCTCTATCAATCACGTTGTGAAGGATGCCAGCTCCATAAACCTTAATCATGGCAATATCTACCCTTGCATCATGGCCCTCATCAATTTTCTTTGCTGCCTCAATTGTTAATAACCTTGCAGTTTGAATTTCTGTGGCTGAGTCCGCAATAAATTTTTGAATCATTTGTTTGTCTGATAATAAGGAGCCATGTGAGTATCGGTTTAATGCTCTTTCACACATTAAATCAAATGCTCTTTGGGCTTGGCCAAGCCACCTCATACAATGATAAATTCTTCCTGGTCCTAATCGTTTTTGTGCAATGACAAAGCCTTCCCCGCGGCTCCCTAATAGATTTTCTTTTGGCACCCTTACATTGTTATAACGAACTTCACAATGGTTACCTCCTTTTCCTCCCATAGTTGGAATAACTCGAACAATCTCATATCCCGGGGTGTTAGTAGGAACGATAATCATCGATGCCCTTTTATGACGTGCAGCATCAGGTTCTGTCACACAAAAAACAGTAGTAAAGGCAGCAATATTTGCATTCGTAGTAAACCATTTATGGCCATTGATGACCCACTCATCTCCATCGAGAACAGCCGTTGTCTCGATAAGAGTTGGATCGGACCCTGCAACTTCAGGTTCTGTTAACCCAACGGATGGTGATATCTCCCCACGTACCATTGGATACAGCCATTTTTCCTTTTGCTCTGGTGTACCGAACATGTTGAGCATAGTGGAATCTTGAGCCGTATGTGTACCAAGTGCATACATGGCCGCTTCCGACCTTCCAATGATTTCATTGATATACACATAATCCATAAACGGCAGGCCGCCCCCGCCTATCTCCTTTGGGAGTCCCAGTGCAAAAATTCCTTCTTGTTTGGCTTTTTCCTGAACACTCTTTAACGCAGCTTCTCCTTCTGGTCCCCATTCTTCTATTACATCTTCCAGCGGTATAACCTCTCTATCAATGAAGGCTCTTACTTTTCCCCTCAGTTCCTCTAGTTGGGCACTCAATTGACTAGTCATGATTATTTTCTCCTTATCTTATTTCGATATAGTTGAAATGTTAATTTTTCCATTCCATTTCCCAGCCCGTCGTTTTCTCTCCACCTGGTTCCCAATTGGCGGAAACCGTGATTTTTTTGTTTCCTTCTAATAAGGCCACAGAATTGTGAGCGATTTGATCTGGATCAAGCTCAAACAATCTTGACAAATATGCCATTGATGCTGCTTTCCCATATTGGTCTGGTATTCCTAATCGTTTAAATGGGCGGGAAACCTTATGATCCATTAATACCTCAGCAACTGCACTGCCAAGTCCTCCGATGATACTATGGTTATCTAGTGTTAATACGGCCCGGCAGCTAGCAGCAGCTTCCACAATACCCTCTTCATCAATCGGCTTAATACTTGGTACATGCAGGACACTCGCAGATACACCATTTCTCTCCAATATCATTGCTGCAGCTAAGGCATTTTCTGTCATTAAACCAGATGTCACAATACAAACATCTGTCCCTTTTCTTAACAAATAGCTTTGACCCCATTCCAATTTATATTGTTTTGGATCAAATAAAACTGGTAATAATCCTCTTCTTAATCTGATGTAGACCGGCCCTTGTGTTTCATAGGCTAATTGAGGTGCAATGGCACTTTCAGTAGCATCCGCCAGGTCAATAATCTTCATATTAGGTACAGCCCTCATAATCGCAATATCATCAATGGCCTGATGGGAAGCTCCTCCAACACTGGATATCCCTGGCATCAGTCCTGTAAGCTTTACATTCAATTGGGGATAAGCTATGGAATTCACAATTTGATCATAACCCCTTCTTGTCAAAAAACAGGCAAAGGTACTGGCGAAAGGAACTTGATTTTCTTGAGCTAACCCAGCTGCAGTCCCAATCATATTCTGTTCTGCCATTCCCATAGGGAAAAAGCGATTTGGGAAATGGTCACGGAAAATATCAACCTCTAAAATCGATGTCAAGTCTGCTGTTAAACAGACAACATCTTCATGCTTTTCCCCTAGTGATGCTAAGGAATTCCCATAAGACTTCATCTTTTTCTCTAATTCATTGGTTCCGTTGTACATGACTGCGTTCATGATTTCCTTCATGCTTTTTTACCCCCTGCAGGCGTAAGTTCACTCAAGGCTTTATCTGATAACTCTTTATTCCATTTCACATAATGAACGTCCGTCTTCCCGTGTAAAAAAGAAATTCCATTTCCCATTACAGTGTTCGCAATAATGATGGATGGTTTACCATTAGGTTGTTGAACCATTTCCAATGAGGTAAGCACCTCGTTCAGGTTATTTCCGTTAATCACCACTACATTCCAGCCGAAACTTTTCCATTTATCCGCAAGTGGTTCTATATTAGATACATCTTCAATTCGGCCATCTACTTGCATTCCATTTACATCGACAATTGTAATTAGGTTATCCAGCTTATGATTTCCCGCTACCATAGCGGCTTCCCAAACCTGCCCTTCCTGCATTTCACCATCACTCATGTATACATAGGTTTTCCAGGAGGCATTTTTTAACTTACCTGCTAAAGCTACACCTACACCACGCGAAAGTCCCTGACCTAATGCTCCGCCGCTAATTTCAATACCAGGAGTGGTTTCAGTCGCAATCATTTCAAAAATACTATCATCAAAACTGTATGTGTCTAACAAGTCTTTTGAATAACACCCTAGTTTCACCATCGCAGCATAAACACTAATCGCATAATGACCTACGGAAAGTAAGAATCGGTCCCGGTCTGGGTTCTCAAAATTTTGTGGATCAAGCCGCAGCGTTCGGAAAAATAATCCAGCCATCACCTCAGCCGAACATAACCCTTGGGCAATATACCCAGACCCTGCAGCCTCTGACATTTGAAATATATACCTTTTATAATCTAACAGCAGATCTTCCAGCGGCAGGTTCGCTGCCTTCCCACCCGGTATTAAAGTCACTTGTTTTGCCACAAAACTCCTCCTTAAATTACCTAAAAACTAATTATTTTTTATATTCAGATAATTTTACTCGTACGTAACGGCTTTTCATTATTATCTCGACATATAACCGCCATCTACTGGAATAATCGTACCACTTATATAGTTTGAAGCACTGGAAGCAAGGAATACTGCAATGCCTTTTAAATCTTCCGGAGAACCCCATCTGCCAGCTGGAATTCTTGCTGTTATTTGGTCAAAACGAACTGGGTCATCTTTTATATGATTGTTCAACTTTGTATCCATGTAACCTGGCGCAATGGCATTTACTTGAATCCCATGTTTTGCCCATTCATTAGACAAGGATTTTGTTAATTGAGCGACGCCGCCTTTACTGGCAGAATAGGAAACAACATGATATCCGCCAAAGAAGCTCAACATAGAAGCGATGTTGATGATTTTTCCGGCCTTTTGCTTAATCATCCTTTCCCCTGCAAGCTGTGACAATTCAAATACCGCACTTAAATTTACCTCTAAGACTTTATCCCATGACTCAATCGAATAATTCTCTGCCGGATGCTTATCGATAATCCCGGCAGCATTCACCAATATATCTAATCTTCCGCCTAAAAGCTCTACGGATTTTTGAAATGATTGTCTTCGATCTTCACGGTTAGATAAATCACCTTGGACTGCAAAAACCTTAGTGTCCTTAGTTCCAATTTCTTCTTTTGTTTCATGAATTTGTTTTGATATATCAAGTAACACCACTTCTGCACCTGCCTGATAAATACCCTGTGCGATTGCTTTTCCAAGGCCGCCGCCCGCACCAGTTACTATCGCTTTTTTACCTTTTAAATCAAACATTGGATGAAAACCCCTCTCGGACATCTTTCTGGCTATAGTTTTGCAAGATGGCTTTTCAATATTTTCCCGCCAGGATTACGTGGCAATTGATCAACAAACACAACCTCATTTGGAACCTTGAAATCTGCAATTCTAGCTGCAATAAATGATTTTATTTCATCACCAGTAAGCATTTGCACACCATCTTTTTTGACAATGAAGGCCTTTACTTTTTCTCCAAAGATAGGATCCGTAACACCAACTACCGCTGCTTCTAAAATGGAAGGATGGTTATATAAGATATTTTCGATTTCAACAGAGAATATTTTTTCACCGCCGCGATTTATCATATCCTTTTTTCGATCCATAATATAAACGTATCCATGCTTATCGACTTTAACTAAATCTCCTGATGCCCAATAGCCATCAATGAAAGAACTTTGGTTTGCCTTTGGGTTATCCCAATAACCTTTTATTACCATTGGTCCTTTTATTAAAAGCTCCCCAACCTCATCAAAGGAACATTCTTTCATTTGTTCATTCACCACTTTAATTTCGGCAACTGGTACAGGCCGACCGACAGAATTAATCTTTGAATCAGGAAAATGCCTCGGCATGATTGTTGTAGGTGATGATGTCTCGGTCGCACCATAAGCGTTGTGCAGCTCAGCATTCGGAAAATACTTGCGAAGCTGATAGATTGTATCATTCGGCATAGGTGCACCGCCATAGGCAATCTTTTGAACAAAGGGGTACTGAAATTGGTGAAATATTTTTCTTGATAGAATCATGACATAAATGGTCGGTACATTAAATAAAAAGCTAATCTTTTCATTTGCTAGAATATTAATATACTTATCTGTTTGATACCGAGACATTAATACAGATGTTCCGCCTATCCTTGTCACATGCAGCAGCTGTCCAATTAGTCCTGTTACATGAAATAATGGTACCGCAATTAAGGTCTTTGTTTCTGTATTAGTTTGGAATACTTTCTCGAAACTCAATGCGCTGTGAATGACCCCGATATGACTGCCAATTGCACCCTTTGGTACCCCAGTAGTTCCAGAAGTATACATAATAAATAGCGGGTCTTCTTCCTTAATTGAAGCTAATTCATCACAATCCGCAGGTTCCTCTAAGACTTCAAAGGAAAGGAAGCGTTTACTTAAAAGCCCTTGACTGCTCCCGTTTTTTAAAAATATTTGTTCCACCTTATTTAATTGATTTTCTGATATAAGTTTATCTATTTTTGGAAGTGATTCATTGTCTGTAATCAATGCCTTTGCACCAGAATGGTTAATCATAAAGGCAAGTTCACTTTCCTTCAGCTTCGTATTAAGCGGTACCAAAATCGCTCCTAATTTGGCTCCGGCAAAAACTGAAAGGACAAATTCTACGCAATTGTTTAAGAGAATGGCCACTCGATCACCTTTTTGAATTTGAAAGCGTTTTTGAAAATTTGCCGAAACATTTTCTACTTTTTTATGTAATTCACGATAGGTTAACCGAACTTCACCATCCACAATCGCTTCTTTGTGAGGATAAGAGGCTGCCGTCTTCTCTAACATTTCAAAGACCGAATGAGGACGTTCACGATATACTTTAACTTCATGGCCAAATACAGTTTTTGTTTCTATCATTCATTGGTCCTCCTCTGCTGTATTTTATTTAGAAGTCCAGCCTCCATCTACATGCAAGATTTGACCAGTTACATAGGCAGAAGCTTCACTTGCCAAAAATACGATTGGACCGGCTAAGTCTTCCAGATTCCCAACTCGTTTTAACATGGTATTTTCGATAATCTGATTATAGCGAGCTTCATTATTTAACCACTCCTCAGTCATCGGTGTTCTTATATAAGCTGGTGCAATTGCATTAACAGTTATTCCATAAGGGGCAAGTTCATCAGCCCAGACCTTAGTCAATTGATTGATTCCACCTTTACTTGCTGCGTAACTCGTTTGCATCGACATGCCGGTTGATCCAAATATAGATGAAATATTAATTATTCGACCTGATTGTTGTTTTATCATTTGTTTTGCTGCCGCCTGCCCTGTAAGGAATATCCCTTTTAAATTCGTAGATAATACAGTGTCCCAATCGTCTTCCTCAACCTCTACCAGCGGCTTACGGATGTTCATGCCCGCATTATTTACTAGAATATCCAGACTCCCATATTTATCAACAATTGTATGAATTAACTCTTCCACTTGATTTTTTTCTGTTACATCAACGGGATAGCCCGTTACATTAATCCCAAGTTCCGTCAAATTTTCTTCTGCTTTTCTAATATCAATTAAGTTGCGGCTGGCTATCACTATCTTAGCTCCAAATTTCCCAAGGGCCGCTGCCATTCCATAACCAATTCCTTTGCTTCCGCCTGTAACCAGTGCTACTTTACCATTCAACTTAAATGTTGGTATTTTCAAAAACCTTCCCCATTCCACTATAATTTTCTAATCTTTAGGTAAACAGTCGCAGGAGGGATGTAGTATTATTAAATAAATTTTAGTAGTTCACATAATATTAATATGCAAGAAGCATGCCAACCTTATATATGTATAACTATAGTATCTTTGAAGAGGATTGGTAAACGGAGAAATTGCAATTTTGCAACAAATTTAATGAAAATCTATTAATATTGTTGAAATACAAGAGATTGAGCATTGTTGCAAAATTACAATTATGTTGAAGAATTGCATTGCATAAATAACCCTTTACAAGTTTTCACAAAATTTAATAGAAAAATTCTATTTTTTTCATGTTTTATTTGTAAATTCATTTCCTTGTTTATATAAATCATTTCCATCAGAATCATTAATGACGATAACGGGAAAATCTACAATCTCCATTTTACGAATTGCCTCTGTACCTAAATCTTCATAAGCAACAACCTCTACACTTTTAATTGTTTTCGATAGAAGTGCTGCTGAACCACCAATGGCACCAAGATATACAGCCTTGTTCTTAATGATGGATTGAATGACAGCTTCGCTTCGGTAACCTTTTCCTATCATTCCTTTTAAACCCAAATCAAGAAGTCTTGGCGTATATTTATCCATTCTTCCACTAGTGGTTGGTCCTGCAGAACCGATGACTTTTCCCGGCATTGCAGGTGTAGGACCAACATAGTAAATAACCTGTCCTTCAACATTAATCGGCAAAGTCTTTCCGTGTTCGAGTGTATCAAACATTCGTTTATGAGCAGCATCTCTCGCAGTAAAAACCGTTCCGGTAAGCAGTAGCCGGTCACCTGCTTTTAATGTTTCAATTATCCCATCTTCAAATGGGAGCTTTATTTTTTTTATCGACATATTTTCAATCCCCTATAATACCGCTTCTTTATGACGACTTGCATGACAATTTAAGTTCACAGCCACCGGAAGAGCTGCAATATGGCAGGCCGCAATTTCAATTTTCACATCAAGGGCGGTGGTACTTCCTCCATAGCCTTGTGGTCCAATTCCCAATTGATTCATTTCTTCTAACAATTCCACTTCTAACGCTGAGATTTCCGGCGGCTTACTGCGTTTGCCTACTTCTCTAAATAATGCTTTCTTTGCTAGGTATGAACAATATTCAAAGTTGCCGCCTATTCCTACCCCTACCACCAATGGCGGGCATGCATTCGGTCCTGCATTTCGGACAGTTTCAATAATAAAGTCTTTTACGCCTTCTATTCCATCCGATGGTTTTAGCATTTTCATTCTGCTCATGTTTTCTGCACCACCGCCTTTAGCCGTCATCATAATCTTTAATTGATTACCAGGGACAAACTCGATGTGAATGATGGCAGGTGTGTTATCCCCTGTATTTTTTCGTTCTAACGGATGGCTGACGATTGAATTTCTTAAGTATCCTTCTAGATATCCCTTCTTAACTCCTTCATTGATTGCATCATTAAGTGTACCGCCTTCTATATGAATATCTTGGCCAACTTCAACTATAAAAACAGCGACACCTGTATCCTGACACATTGGAACTCGTTCACTTGCTGCAATTTCTGCATTCGCAATAAGTTGATTAAGGACATCCCTGCCAATTTCGGAACGTTCTATTTTTACTGCTTCTTTAAATGCATTAACTACATCTTGTCCTAATTCATAATTTGCGTTTATACATAATTCAGAGACTTTATCAACTATGATTTGATAGGAGATTTTCCTCATTAAATCACGCCCTCATATGTTGAATTTTATTCATTACAATTTCACAATTTTGAATCATTTTCTAAACCATTTTTTAAACGCATGCATATTTGCATCTAAGTTTAATTCGCTTAATGCTGTTGTTAAGGGGATTTCCTTTGGACAAACCTGGACACAATTTTGAGAGTTACCACAATTGGCAATCCCAGCGTCACTAATAACTACCTCCATACGTTCTTCTTTTAAATTCCTCCCTGTTGGGTGCATACCATTACAAAAATGATAAGAAGTAGAGACTACACCAAGGACATAAATGATGAATATCCATGGATTCAGTAAATCAGTTGAAACAGTTTGATAATTAATTTCCGTTCCAAAAAAAATAGATTTTAACCGAAAAGACCATACATGGTAGACTATAAATATCAAGGTTAGAATACCTGTAACCCGTTGAAAAAAGAACATCAAGTTTCGTTTGTATGGATAAACAAAACTCTTGTTCTTCGAAATGAGCGATAAATAGATTCCATATATGGCATGAAATAGTAACGGTATGGCAATAAATGCAATTTCAATCAATGGTAGAAAAGGTATCTTTTGTAATAGGTTAATCTGTTTGTTATATGCCGCTTCCCCAAGAATAGCTGTTGCATTGGAGAAGAAATGTTCCAATAAAAAAAAACCTAATGGTATAA
Organism: Neobacillus niacini; assembly: GCF_023715415.1. GTDB lineage: Bacteria > Bacillota > Bacilli > Bacillales > Cytobacillaceae > Neobacillus > Neobacillus niacini_C. Next base: position 223,378 of record NZ_JAMBOB010000003.1, on the reverse strand, counting down.
TGCCAGAAAGTGAATGTAACCGTGACAACAAAAAATGCTTAGTTGATGGTTTCTGTAATGCTGGTCCTGCCACTCCCATTAATTTCCCACCTTTTAATAAGTAAAAACTCCTCTATAAACCCAGAAGTTTCGCTTTTTCACACACTTTTATTGCTTTATTTACTACGGGATAATCAACCATTTTCCCATTAATTTGAAGTGATGCAATTCCTTTTTCAGCTGCTTTTTTAAATGCAGAAACAATTTCCTTTGCTTCTTTAATTTCCTCTTGAGTTGGTATAAAAATGGAATTTACGATTGGAATTTGGTTCGGATGAATAACTAACTTACCCTGAAAGCCCAGCTGCTTCACAAATTCTGATTCTTTTCTAAAACCTTCAGAATCTAGTATATTTAAAAATACAGTATCAACAGGGGCTTCAATTCCTGCAGCCCTGGAAGCAACAACTAGCTGTGACCTTGCGTATAATAGCTCCATTCCGGAATTAGTGAGTTCGGCGTTAATATCTAAGCAGTAATCAATTGCTCCAAATGCCATTTGATGAATTCGCTTTGAACTTACGGCAATATTATAGGCATGGTGTATTCCCAGTGCTGTCTCTATTAATGGAACAAGTTTGATTGAACCTTTTGGGAGATGATTTCTTTCTTCTAAGTCATCAACCTCTTTTTCAACTCTTCTTATGTCACTTGGATCATTTGCTTTCGGAATGACTATCCCTTTTAGCCCCTTTACAAAAACAAATGATAAATCTTCCAAAAAATCAGGAGTTGTGACATCATTTATTCTCACGTAATTTTGCAGGTGCTGATTGTTTTCTATTGATTTTGATACAAGTACTCTAGCAGCCATCTTTTCTTGTAATGGCACAGAATCCTCAAGATCAAATATAAATATATCCGCATCAAGTTCGCTAACTTTGTCAATTCTTCGCTGCTGGTTACCCGGAACAAACATCCAGGTTCGAAACAATGACATGTAACGCCCTCCTCATTATGCGTTCTCTAGTAATTTTTTCAAAAGACTATCACCGGTTCTCTCTATATGCATTGCTAGTAAAATAGATGCTTTTTCACTATCCTTCTTCGTAATGGCATTTAATATTTCTTTATGCTCCTCATTGGATTTCTCCATTTGCTGCGGAAGCAGGTGTGGTGTATGCTGCGGAAAACCATTCCACAATGTGTCAATAAAAGAAAGAAGCCGCTTCCATGGACATCGTTTGATTATTAATCGGTGGAATTCAATATTCGCAGCAACAAAATCATCAACATTATCTGCTTCTTCCATCTCTTTGAATTTATGCTGCAATTCTTTAATATCCAATTCAGTCAGTCTGGAAACACTGAGGGAAGCAGCCATCTTTTCAAGTTCAGAACGAAGAGCATAAATTTCTTTTATATCTTCGATACTTACTGAGTTTACGACGGCACCACGATGCGGTTCAATTGAAACTAAGCCTTCTGCCTCTAGTTGTTTGAGAGCTTCTCTAATCGGCATCCTGCTGACACCTAATTGTTCTGCAATAGAAGCTTGGACCAGTCTTTCATTTGGCTTATATTCACCATTCAAGATTTGATTTCTGAGAATATTCACCACCTTGGTGGCTAACATATCCCGATTACTTAATCGTAAAAAGGTGTTTTCATTCATAAGAGCACCTCATAACTTTATTGATTGGCTGTTTAAAAAACTGCCATTATGTTGATTTTCAATCCAATCAACATAATGGCAAAATCATTTTATAGTTTTTTATAGATTAATAACGACCATTTTTAGGTTTGTCATTTGTTCGATAGCATATTTAGGACCCTCTCTGCCGATACCGCTGTCTTTTATTCCGCCATATGGCATTAAATCGGCTCTGAAGGTGGAAGCATCATTAATAACCACTCCGCCAGTATCAAGTTTTTTAACTGCATGCATTGCTGTATTAATGTTAGTAGTAAAAATTGCAGATTGTAGACCATAGTCCGAATTATTGGATTGTTCAATTGCGTCATCAAGGTCTTCATACGGTATTACAGTTACAACTGGACCAAATACCTCTTGGCAAGCAACTTTCATTTCATTGGTAACATGATCTAAGATTGTTGGGACAACAATTTCTCCTTTTTGCTCTCCTCCATATACAACCTTAGCTCCCTGCTCCACCGCTTCATCAATCCACTCTTTTACACGGTTTGCTTCTTTTAAACTAATCAGCGGTCCAACATCAGTTGTATCATCTAATGGGTCGCCTACCTTTAGCTGTGATGTATATTTAGTTAATTTTTCAATAAATTCTTCCTTAACAGATTGGTGTACATAGATTCTTTGAACACTTACACACGTTTGGCCAGCATTAATGAACCCGCGCAGTGTGCACATTTTTGCTGCTAAATCCAGGTCAGCATCATGATGTACAATATTAGGAGAATTGTTTCCTAATTCAAGTGATACACTTCTTAAACCACTTTTTTCCTTTATACGTTTCCCAACACCAGAGCTGCCGGTAAATGTGTATTTCCCAATCCGATGGTCTTCTAATAACCATTCGCCAACTGTTGATCCTGAACCGCATACTAGGTTTACATATCCTGCAGGAAGACCTGCATCAGATAATGCTTGAATCAATAAATACGCTGATAGTGGCGTATCCGATGCAGGTTTCCATACTACGGTATTTCCAGCTGCAATGGCAGGACCAACTTTATGGCATGATAAACTTAATGGAAGATTAAATGGAGTAATCGCACAAATAACTCCAATTGGACAGCGAATATAATAGCCCATTTTATTTTCATTTCCAGGACCGGATTCAATCGGTACGATTTCTCCTGCAATTCTTTTAGCCTCTTCAGAAGATAGAATCATAACCTGAATGGAACGATCCACTTCCACTCTTGCCTCTTTAATCGTCTTACCAACTTCTAAACTGATGGTTCTTGCAAATTCTTCTCTTCTGTCTTTCATAATCTGTGCCGTTTTATTTAAAATTTCATACCGTTGATAAGGTGTTAATTTGTCCTGTTTATACGCTTCAAATGCCGTACTAATAGCCTGGTCCACATGTAATCTTTCCGCAATCGAAACAGTAGATACAACTTCTCCAGAATATTTATTGTAAACTGGAAATTCCTTTTCTGTGAATATTTCCTGAGCTCCAATGATTAGGCCGCGTTTTCCCATATAATAAAACCTCCTTATTAGTAAATATACCTTCAATGAATGTTACTTCATTTTAATTGTGTCGAATTGAATGGTGTTACTGTTCACCAACTCCTCAATCTTTTCTGGTGGATAGCCCAGCTTTTTCAGAATATTACTTGTGTGTTCTCCAAGCGCAGGCGGTGCTTGTTTAACCTCAGCAGGCGAGGAACTTAATTCAAATGGAAGTCGTGGGAGCTTAAAGTTTTGTATTCTTGAATGAGGAAGCTCCTGCCACATATTATTTAATTGTGTTTGTTCATCTTGAACCACTTCAGAAACTGTCTTTACTTTTGAACTTGGTATACCTGCTCGTACGAACAGTTCAATCCACTCATTCGCAGGTTTAGTATTAAGGATTTTTTCCATTTCACTTTTCAATTCTTCTTTATTCTCAACCCGTTTTGGATTACTGATATAGCGCGGATCATTCACCCAATCCTCTTTTTTAAGGACTTTACATAGCTTTGCAAATAGCGAATTGTTCGAAATCCCTATCATAATATGAGTATCACTAGCGAGAAACGCACCGTATGGGGAAAATGCCGTATGCCCTGAACCATTTTTCACTGGTTCTTTTCCCGTTGCCAGCCATGAAAGCATGTGGTAACCAACCCAAAAGACACCTGTTTCATAAAGAGAAGTTGTGACTAATTGTCCTTCACCTGTTTTTTCCTTATGAAATAATGCTGAAATGATTCCAATCGCACCCCACATTGCGCTCCCTTGATCTAGTACAGATACCGGTACGCGTGCAAGCTCTGAACCTTCTGTTCCGTTTATACCTATAATGCCTGCATCAGCTTGAGCAATCGCATCATATCCTGGTCTATCACGAAGAGGACCTTCTTGTCCGTAGGCTGAAAGTGAACAATAAATTAAAGCAGAATTGATTTTTTTTAATTGTTCATATCCTAATCCCATTTTCTCCGCTTTTTGATAACGAAAATTTTCTACAAATACATCTGCTGTTTTTACCATATCATAAACTATCTGTCTTCCACTTTCTTGCTTTAAATCGATGACAATTGATTGTTTATTTCGGTTAATTTGAAGAAAATAAACGCCTTCCCCTTCCCAAAATGGGCCCATTCCTCTTGAGTCATCACCGATATCTGGTCTTTCAATCTTTATTATATCTGCACCTAAATCTGCTAAAATCATGGTTAAAGTAGGTCCAGAAATATTTGTTGTAACATCGATAACGGTTACCCCGCTCAATGGTCCTGGCATCCTTGCACCTCCTACTTCATATTAAAGACTTATTGTTTCAATTAATAAGACCGTGGTAATCCAAGAACATGTTGACCAACAAAACTAACAACTAGATTGTTAGAAATCGGAGCAACAATAAATAGGCGGGCCTCTCTAAATTTCCGTTCAATATTATATTCCTTTGCAAAACCATATCCACCATAGGTATCCATAGCAGCGTTTGCCGCACGCCATGTTGCTTCTGACGCCAAATATTTAGCCATATTAGCTTCGGCACCACAATTAATGCCTGCATCAAACATTTCTGCTGCATTATCTCTCATTAATTTTGCTGCCTGTATGTCCATATATGCTTTTGAAATTGGGAATTGAACCCCTTGGTTTTGACCAATTTGACGATTAAAAACTACTCGTTCATTTGCATATTGAACAGATCTATCCACGAAATATAAACCATCACCAACTGATTCAGAAGCAATGAGAATTCGTTCTGCATTCATGCCGCTTAACACATAACGGAATCCTTTTCCTTCTTCCCCAATCAGGTTTTCGACAGGGATTTCTGCATTATCAAAAAATACTTCTGTAGTTGCATGATTGATCATCGCATCAATCGGACGAATATCAATTCTATCGGCCTGATCTTTCATGTCAAGCAGGAATAAACTCAATCCATCCGTTTTCTTTTTCACTTGATCTCTAGGAGTTGTTCTAGCTAATAAAAGCATTAAATCAGAATGCTCTGCGCGGGAAGTCCAAATTTTCTGTCCATTGACAACATATTTGTCCCCTTTTTTCTCTGCGAATGTCTCAATACTTGTTGTGTCACTTCCTGCAGTTGGCTCGGTAATACCAAAAGCTTGTAACCGAAGTTCTCCGCTTGCAATTTTCGGTAAGAAGCGCTGTTTCTGTTCTTCATTACCATGTCGAAGCACGGCACCCATTGTATACATTTGCGCATGACATGCCCCTGAATTACCACCAGATCGGTTGATTTCTTCTAGAATGATTCCTGCTTCTTTCATACCAAGCCCTGCACCGCCATACTCCTCAGGAATTAGCACCGATAACCACCCTTCTTCCGTTAATGCCTGGACGAATGCTGTAGGATATGCATCTCTTTCATCTAATTCTCTCCAATAGTCTTCAGGAAAGCGTTCACATAAAGAACGGACACTTTTACGAATCATTTCCTGCTCTGAGCTTTCAACTTCATAAGTATTTACCATAACTTCTCTCTCCTCCAATAATAATTTTTACGATAGTTCTTTATCTATTTCCCTTTCCATTGCGGATTGCGCTTTTCGTTAAATGCGTATATTCCTTCCAGTCTGTCTTCAGAGTTGACACACTTGTAGTAGGCTTCTAATTCTAAGATCAGCCCGGTGGTTAAATCTGTCTCTGTCCCTTTATTAATTGCCTTTTTTAATGCAATTAAAGAAAGCGGAGCATTTTTAGCGATAGTTTCTGCAAGTTTAATCGTCTCATCTAAAATAGATTCATTTGAATAAACATGATTGACAAGACCCCATTGAAGACCCTCATTTGAGGTAATTCGTTTACCAGAATATAGCATTTCCTTTGCTATCCCAATTGGTAATATACGTGATAATAATTGAGTTCCGCCTATACCTGGAATTATTCCCAGCTTTGCCTCCGGCAGTCCAAAAGTGGCACTTTCGGACGCAGTACGAATATCACAGCTAAGCGCAATTTCCAGTCCTCCCCCTAGAGCATATCCATTCAGCGCACAAATTACAGGATATGGAAACTCACGCAGACTCTCTGTTACTTTTTCAAAAGCATCATGCTGTTTTTTCCAGTCTTTTTGTGACATGCCATTTCTTTCTTTTAAATCTGCGCCTACACAAAAGCTTTTTGTACCGGAGCCCGTTAGAATCAGGATTCGGACTTGCTCGTCATATTTTAACTCCTCGAGCACATCAATTAATTCAATTGCCATTCTTGTGTTCATGGCGTTCATTGAATCTGGCCGGTTTAAAGTCAGGATAAAAATCCCCTCATGTTGAACTCCTTTTTCTAATTTAATTGTTTCGAAAGTTTTCACTATCATTTTTCATCCTCATTTCTCAAATCAATGTTGATTTTGGAATTGGATACAACTTAGAGCTTTTACCTGCTTTTGCAACTTGGCCTGGCAGCTCGTGCCCAAGAAGTTCCGCTAGTTTATGCGAAGCCTGAATCAGCCTATCTAGATTAATAGATGTATTAACCCCCATTTCCTCCAGCATATGTACTACATCTTCTGTACAAACATTGCCTGTTGCTCCTGGGGCGAAGGGACAGCCGCCAATACCGCCTAAAGAAGCATCAATGGTGGTAATTCCTGACTCGAGGCTTGCTAAAATATTGGCTAAGCCCATTCCTCTTGTATTATGGAAGTGGCAGCCAAGATTGAAATTTTTCCATTCTGTAATGACTTCCTTGGTTAATTGATAAACTTGTTTCGGATTTGCCATACCTGTTGTATCTGCGAGGGTAATTTTGTTTAAATTGTAGGATAGTAGATTTTCTAGGATATTCATAATCCGTTCTTGAGGTATATTACCTTCAAATGGACATCCAAAAGAGGTAGCGATTGTGACGTTTAACTTGATATTGTGGTCAGAAGCGAATTGAGATAAGTATTCGAGACTTTCTATTGACTCTTTAGTTGTTTTTCGAACATTTTGCTGGTTATGAGTATCACTAGCGGAGAAAACATAATTAACAGACGTAACACCAACTTCTTTTGCCATTTCCAATCCTTTTAAATTTGGAACAAGGGCTGTAAGATTTTCCTGATTCTTATAGTTTTGTATTTGTCTATAAAATTCAGCTGTATTGGCCATCTGCGGGACCAGTTTAGGGTGAACAAAGGATCCAAATTCCATATCATCTACGTTCGCCTTTTGCAGAATAAGAAACAATTCCATTTTTTCATCCACTGTTAAGATTTTCGACTCCAACTGCAGGCCATCCCTTAAACCTACTTCATAAATTTTTATATTGCTATCTTTATTCATAGCATTTATATCCTCCAGTATCTTTCGGAAATTTACTACCTGTCAATAGGATACTGTATCCAATTTCTAATTTCAACACTTTTCTGAATATTATAAAATATATTTTTCGTCTTTTATTTTCCTTTATTGACAAAAAAGACTAGGGATAAATTTGTAGACCCCTAGTTTTTAGTATCTATTTTTAATTTTCATAGTACCTTTCTATTAAGTTGCCTCATAATACCATGTTCCATCGTGAAGACTTTTTTCACATTGATTATTTAAATACAGATACTCTAAGTGGGCAAGTGTTTCACCAATTGCGAAACGAGTTTCATGGATTGATAATACTTTAAATAGGAGCTTGCTTACTTCATAAATAGTAGATGGTTGTTTTATTAATCCAAACACTTGCTCTAAACGTTTTTGATGGTGTTCCAATAATTCCGTAATTCTCTTATTTGCGTTATAAAAGGGCATTCCATGTGAGGGAATAACATAATTAACATCTAACGATTTGATAGTTTCTAAACTATTAATGAAAGATTCTAATGGGTTCCGGCTGCCTCTAAACCAATAAGAAATATTCGGTGAAATTCCAGGTAAAATATGATCAGTTGAAAAAAGGATGCTCTTCTCCTTGTTGTATAGGGTTATTAATCCATCAGAATGTCCAGGAGTAAATATTACCTCATAACTATATTTTCCAAATGAAATCTCCATTCCCTCACTTAGATGGTGCTCCACCGTAGGATACGGTTTCACTTGTGTAATAAAACTTTCTTCATCCATAGTTAATATTTGGGATAATTCATCCGGGAGCCCGTATGTCTGATAATTCTTATGTACCGACTCAAGTGATTCGGGTTCCCAGAAGGAAAGACCGCTCTCTTCCTCTATTTTAGTCATCCAAACTTCCGCATTTGTTAATTGTTGTAATTCCCCTGCATACCCGAAATGATCAGGATGATAATGGGTTATTATAATATCCCTTACTTCATGTTTTTCAAGTATTGGCTTCCAAATAGCCCTCGTCACTTCGGAATTTAAGCCTGCATCCATGATTATCCATCCTCTGTCACTCTCAGCCAAGAAACAATTTACATGATTTAACCGAAAGGGTAATGGGATTGTTACATGTTTAACACCTAATTCACTTAGCAATTAATAGTCTCCTTCCAACAGAAAATGTTTAAAATATTTATAGTCTTTCAATAATTGTTCCGTTCGCCATTCCGCCGCCTTCACAAATAGTTTGAAGACCATAGCGGCCACCAGTCCTTTCTAGTTCATGCATCATTGAAATCATAACACGAGCCCCTGTTGCGCCTAACGGATGACCTAAAGCTATAGCCCCACCATTTGGGTTTAGTTTCTTTGGATTAGCCTTCATTTCTTTTAACCAAACCATTGGGACTGGTGCAAATGCTTCATTTACTTCATAAGTATCGATTTCCTCAATTGTAAGCCCGGATTTTGCTAGTACCTGCTTTGTGGCTTCAATTGGACCAGTCAGTAATAACGTTGGATCTGACCCTACTACCGAGCGAGCAACGATACGGAATCTTGGATTAAGCCCTAAATCTACAGCTTTTTCTCTAGACATCAATAGTATTGCAGCAGCCCCATCACTCATTTGACTCGAATTACCTGCATGAATTTTTCCACCTTCTAAAAAAACAGGTTTAAGTGAACCTAACTTTTCCAATGATGTTCCTCTCCGGGGACCCTCATCCTGTTTTACGATTACAGTAGTTCCATCTTGCATAGAAACTTCGATTGGCATGATTTCTTGTTCAAAGCTTCCTTTATCTATAGCGTTTAAGGCACGTTTATGACTTTCTAATGAAAATTCATCTAATTGTCTACGAGAAATCCCCCAAAGTTCCGCTATCCGCTCAGCTGCCACTCCTTGATGTATTATTTCGTGACGGGAAGTGAGTTCTTGACTCCAATCTGACTTTTGTCGCGTTGCCCCTAATGGCACATAAGACATACTTTCCACTCCACCTGCTATGACAATATCCATATCTCCGCACATTATTGCTTGAGTTGCAAAATGAACTGCCTGTTGGCTAGAGCCACATTGTCGGTCTATGGTTATTCCAGGGACATGAATAGGGAAATCAGACATCAAAAGTGCAGTACGTGCAATATTAAAGCCTTGTTCTTCTGTCTGCGATACACAGCCAAGTATTACATCTTGGACAAGTCCCGGGTTAATTCCAGCACGTTTTACCAATTCTTTTAGTACTTTTGCTGCTAAATCATCTGGACGAACCGTACTTAAAATGCCTTTACGCTTTCCAATAGGTGTCCGAACACCCTCAACTATAACTACTTCACGCATCTGAAATCCTCCTACTAAACAAATAATTTATTAATTAGACCAATTTATCTAGGTCCCATGCGGATAGCCCCATCCAAGCGAATGGTTTCACCATTAAGCATGGCATTTTCGATGATAGACTGAGCTAATTGAGCATATTCAGAAGGACGGCCAAGTCTTGATGGAAATGGAACCTGCGATTCCAGGGCGGCTTTAGCCTGTTCAGACAATGAACCAAAAAGTGGTGTTTCAATTAATCCAGGTGCGATGGTCATGACTCTAATTCCTGATTTTGCTAAGTCACGTGCAATTGGCAATGTCATACCTACAACACCGCCTTTTGAGGCACTGTAAGCAGCCTGACCAATTTGACCGTCAAATGCTGCAACAGAAGCGGTATTGATGATTACTCCTCTTTCTCCTTCTTGATTTGGTGAATTATTCACCATTTGGGCAGCAGCAAGGCGAATCACGTTAAACGTGCCAATTAAATTAATTTCAATTACCTTTTTAAAATTATCAAAACTATGTGCTTGATTTCTGCCCACTGTTTTTTCAGCAATGGCAATACCCGCACAATTCACCACCGTATTAATGCTGCCAAATTGAGCGATAGCAGAATTGATGGCATTTTGAACATCTTCTTCGCTCGTTACATTCGTTTTGTAGAAAACAGCATTCTCCCCTAATTCTTCTGCTAACCTCACGCCTCTTTCTTCAGAGAGGTCCAAAATAGCTGCTTTTCCGCCGTTCTTCACAATATTACGGACTGTTGCTTCTCCAAGTCCCGAAGCACCTCCCGTTACCAAAGCAATAGAATCTTGTATTCTCATATACCTATCCCCTTTCTCATTCTAATAACCTAGTTCCTTCAAAATCTCCTTTGTATGTTCCCCAAGACCCGGTGCATGCATTCTTGTGCGAACAGTTGAATTTGAAAGTTTAATAGGATTTCCTATTTGTTTGATTACTCCCACTTCTGGATGTGTGATATCTTCAATCATTTGACGATGTATAATTTGTGGATGATCTGTGAGTTCTTCTGGAGTTAGTACTGGGGAGATACAGGCTTCGTACCAACGGGCATAGTCACCGCTTTTAGGGTCTTCCACCTTGATTACATCTGCTCCGTAATCTGCAAGTAATAAAGAGCAATAGGGTCCAGGAAGAAGCCTTGTGAGGTCTAGTACTCGTATACCTTCTAGAGGCAACAAACTATCATCTCCTTAAATATAAAAGTACTTTAAGTGGCACCGCTTACATCTTTATTTTAAATAATAACAATTTTCTTAAAATTTTACAATTGATTTATTTTTTGAACTTGTGTTTAAATTTCGTTGATTTTTCAGGTTTGCTGACCTATATTTTAAACAAAGGGTAAAAAATATGGAATCGTTGAAAATATATACAGATTACAAGTTTGATAAGTTAGGAGGTTAAATCATGTCTTCTTTTAGAGCTCAGAAAATGGCAAAAAAAAAGCAGGAAATCCTTCGCTCTGCTGCGGCGGTTCTTGTTGAAAAAGGATACCAAGGAACGACGATGGAAGAAATTGCTGCCAAACTTCTGATGACAAAAGGATCGATGTATTATTATTTTAAAAATAAGGATGACCTTCTGTATCAGTGTCATTTAATGATAATGGAGATTTGTCTGGATGGAATTGAGGAGGTTATCGATAGTAATCTGACTCCAGTCGAAAAGCTGAGAAGCGCAATTAAAGAACATATCCTACTAGCTACTAGTGAAAAATCAATGTTCATGGCTCTATCAAAGCCTAATCATAGTTTTTCAGAAAAGCAGCTACAAGAGGTTCTCGAGCTGAGGAAAAGATATTCACACTATTTTGATAGAATTATTCATGAAGGTATAGATAAACAGGTATTTTGTCCTGTGGATGTAAAGATGGTACGATTAATAATCTTGGGTGCTCTCAACTGGATTCAAGAATGGTATGACCAAAATGGCCCTCAAAGCGCAGAAGAAATCTCAGAAGCCTATGCTTCCTACTTATTAAAAATGTTAATGGTAGTTAAAGGGTAAAATTTTTGATGTGAATTTGCTGGAGTGACTGAAAATGCGTTCATTTTCAATTTAGGTCACTCCAGCCTATCTGCATTGACCCAAATGCTTTTTCTAGATGCTCATTGGTCACTCCAGCCTGCCTGCATTGACCCAAATGCTTTTTCTACATGCTCATTGGTCACTCCAGCCTGCCTGCATTGACCCAAATGCTTTTTCTACATGCTCATTGGTCACTCCAAACTCCCCCCATGGCACATGGAGGGTTTACTCGCTTAACCTATTTTTTCTTCATTTTCTGAATTTAATAATACTCTTTTATTCGAAGTAATTGGGGTTAGGTTGGATCGCTTTAATAAATAGTTTAAATGCTCAAGTGGCATTGACCCATAACCTTTTCCATCTTCTAATGTAAACTGAACGGTAATCCCATTGTTAGTGGTGACTGTCAACGATTCTGCAGAATTAAAATTCCCCTTAATATTTTGAGATATATGATATTTCATTCCTGTTTCAATAGACATTGGCTATCTCCTTCACTGTTATTTAGTCATAGTATTCTCCGTAAATTTCTATTCATACAAAAATATTCCATTTAGCTTCATTCAAATCTGGTTATAAAAAAAAGATATGATAGAATATCATTATCTAAGGAGGTGTGAGTATGGAAGGTTTTGGTCATTTATTGAAAGCACAGCGGGATTTCTTTCAATCTGGAAAAACAAAAGATGTTTCATTCAGAATGGATGCATTAACATCCTTAGGCAACATGATTCGCTCTCATGAAACGCAAATAATGGCAGCACTTAAAAAGGATTTGAATAAGAGTGACTTTGACTCTTATATTAGCGAAATGGGTATTTTGCTCGAGGAAATTCGCTTTACCCTCAAACATATTAAAGAATGGACTCAGCCTAAAAGAGTAAAAACAGCCCTAACTCAAATGGGATCTAAGGGCTATATATATTCTGAACCTTATGGAGTGGCATTGATAATATCTCCTTGGAATTATCCTTTACAATTATCCATAGCTCCACTTATTGGTGCGATTGCAGCTGGGAATTGTGCTGTCCTAAAACCATCCGAACTAACACCAGAAACGTCAAAGCTTTTGGCTGAACTTATCAATAAAACTTTTCCTGAAGAGTATGTTGCAGTCATCCAAGGTGACGCAGAAACTACTCAGACATTATTAAAAGAAAAATTCGATTATATCTTCTTTACTGGAAGTGTTTCTGTCGGAAGAGTCATTATGGAAGCCGCAGCAAAACACTTAACTCCTGTTACGCTTGAACTAGGAGGAAAAAGTCCGTGTATCGTTCATCATGATGCGAATCTTAAATTAGCAGCAAAACGAATAGCCTGGGGCAAATTTATCAACGCTGGTCAAACGTGTGTTGCACCTGATTATTTATATGTCCACAAAGATAGTAAGGATGAATTTATTAAAACCTTTAAACAAAGTATTAATGAGCTATATGAAGATATTGTTAAAAATGGGGAATTTACTAGAATTGTCAGTGAACATCATTTTAAAAGAGTAACTAGCTTCCTTTCGAACGGAGAAATTCTCCATGGCGGCAATTACTCGATTGATACCCTTACAATTGAGCCAACAATCCTTGGTGGTGTCACCTGGGATGATCCGGTTATGCAAGAGGAAATCTTTGGACCTGTCCTCCCTATCCTTGAGTTCGATAATGAAGCAACGTTGATTCATAGTATTAATCAACATCCTAAACCATTAGCTCTTTATATTTTCTCTGAAAGCAAAGAGTTCCAAGGAACTATTTTAGATTCTATTTCATTTGGTGGCGGCTGTATAAACGATACCGTCATGCATCTTAGTTCTCCATACCTTCCTTTTGGCGGTGTCGGTGAAAGTGGAATTGGCGCCTACCATGGCAGAGGCAGCTTCGATGTATTCTCCCACCAAAAGAGTATCTTAAAACAAACCACTACCTTTGATTTACCATTTCGATATCCAAATCGTAAAGACGCACTAAAACAAATCAAACGCTTTATTAAATAATGTCGTGTAAAAGCCTTGCAGGTTGATTCCTGCAAGGCTTTTTACACGACATTATTAATTTAATACTCCCTCATGCTGATAGACTAATTCACCACCAATGTAGGTTTCTAGCACTGATATTTCATCAATCTTTTCTGGATTAATTTCAAGAATATCTTGATCTAGAACGATAAAGTCAGCTTGATATCCAGGTGTCAGCTGTCCGATATTTGGAATTCCAGAAATCTCCTGTTCCGCTCTTGTGTATAGGGTAATCGCTATTTCAATCATTTCATTCATCACATCTTAACAGACATGCCTGAAACCTCTTAGTTTAGAAAATGGAAATAAAGTTCTTAAGCTAAAACTTTTGTGATTTTCTCAACTGCCCAATCAATTTCTTTCTTCGTAATGATTAGCGGAGGTGCGAAGCGAATAACGGTATCATGTGTTTCTTTACATAATAAGCCCTCTTCTTTTAATTGCTCACAGAATGGTCTTGCTTCTTCTGTTAGTTCTACACCTATAAATAAACCTCTGCCTCTAATTTCTTTAATCAAAGGATTATCGATTGTTTTTAATTTTTCTAGGAAATACGTACCTAATTCAAGTGAACGTTCTGCAAGTTTTTCTTCCTCAATCACTTCTAAAGCTGCAAGTGATACGGCACAAGCGAGTGGATTTCCTCCAAAAGTAGAACCATGTGAACCTGGATTAAATACTCCCAATACATCGGAATTGGCAACAACACATGAAATTGGGAATACTCCGCCACCAAGCGCTTTTCCTAAAATTAACATGTCAGGGTTAACTTCTTCCCATTCTGTTGCAAACATTTTTCCTGTACGCGCTAAGCCAACTTGGATTTCATCTGCAATAAATAATACATTGTTTTCTTTACATAAGTCAGACGCTGCTTTTAAGAATCCATCCGGAGGTAAAATGATTCCTGCTTCACCTTGAATCGGTTCAATTAAGAATGCTGCCGTATTAGGTGTGATAGCTTCTTTTAATGCTTCAAGATTTCCATAAGGAATTAGATTAATTCCTGGAAGCATCGGACCAAAACCGCGCTTATATTCAGGATCAGAAGATAATGAAACAGCACCCATTGTCCGTCCATGGAAGTTACCAGTACAAGCAATAATTTCAGCTTGATTCTCAGCTATTCCTTTTACATCATAGCCCCAGCGGCGTGCAGCTTTAATCGCTGTTTCAACAGCTTCCGCACCAGTGTTCATTGGAAGGGCCATTTCTTTGTTCGTTAATTTACAAATCTTCTCATACCAAGGACCAAGCTGGTCATTATGGAATGCGCGTGACGTTAATGTTACCTTATCCGCTTGGTCTTTTAATGCTTGAATGATTTTTGGATGACGGTGTCCTTGGTTTACCGCTGAATAGGCACTTAGCATATCCATATAGCGGTTTCCTTCCGGACTTTCAACCCAAACTCCCTCTGCCTTAGAAACTACGATTGGTAGTGGATGATAGTTATTAGCACCAAATTTTTGTGTTTGTTCAATAATTTCTGTTGTTTTATTTATTGTAGTATTCATTTCTTGTCCTCCTATAGTGTTTCTGATGTTGTTTTCGCTTGCATATGAAGTAGTAAATAATCAGGGCCGCCTGCTTTTGAATCGGTTCCTGACATGTTGAATCCGCCAAATGGCTGGTAACCAACAATAGCTCCTGTACATGTACGATTAAAATAAAGATTTCCTACATGGAATTCTTCACGTGCACGTTCAATATGCTCGCGGTTATTAGAAATTAAGGCACCAGTTAGACCATAGTCTGTGTTGTTAGCGATTTTCATCATATGGTCAAAATCACGAGCTTTAGAGAAACCAACAACTGGTCCAAAAATCTCCTCTTGCATAAGTCTAGCATTTTCATCTAGATCAGCAATAATAGTTGGCTGAATAAAATACCCTTTAGAATCATCGCCTTCTCCGCCAGTCATGAGTCTGCCTTCTCGTTTACCCACTTCAATATAATTCATGATTTTCTTAAATGATTTTTCATCAATCACTGGACCCATATAATTAGATAGATCTTCTGGGTTACCAAGTGTTAGTGTTTTTGTTAACGCAACAGCTTTTTCAAGGACTTCGTCATAAACATCTTGGTGAACAACGGCACGAGAGCCTGCTGAACATTTTTGACCTGAATATCCAAAAGCAGAGTAAACAATGCTTGCAGCAGCTAAATCTAAATCAGCATCATTATCGACAACAACCGTATCCTTACCGCCCATTTCAGCGATAACTCGTTTGATCCAAATTTGCCCTGGGTTAACTTTTGCAGCTCGTTCATTAATTCGGCAGCCTACTTCCCGGGAACCAGTGAAGGATACGAAACGAGTTTTTGGATGATCAACTAGATAATCACCAATTTGAGCTCCGCTGCCTGGTACAAAGTTTAATACTCCATTTGGCAGTCCTGCTTCGTGCATAAGTTCTACAAATTTTGCAGCTACAATTGGTGTTGAGTTTGCAGGCTTGAGAAGCACCGTGTTTCCAGAGACAATTGCTGCAACCGTTGTTCCAGCCATGATTGCCAATGGGAAGTTAAATGGTGAAATAATTATCCCTACACCTAGTGGAATGTAGTGATATTGATTGAATTCCCCATCACGGCTCTGAACGGGATATCCTTCTTTAAAACGAAGCATTTGGCGGCCGTAATATTCGATAAAATCAATTGCTTCAGCTGTATCCGCATCCGCTTCCCTCCATGGTTTTCCAGCTTCTTTTACTAGATAAGCAGAAAATTCATGTTTACGGCGACGTAACATAGCTGCGGCACGGAATAGGATGTTTGCACGGTGCTCAGGCTTCCACTTTTTCCAAGATTCAAATGCAGTTAATGCCGTTTGCATTGCCTTTTCTGCAAGTTCTTGGTCTGCCATAGAAACACTTCCGATGACTTCTTCTTTATTTGCTGGATTTATTGACTGAATTTTTTTATCAGTCGTAATAGATTCTCCGCCAATTACAACTGGATATTCATTTCCTAGCTGAGATTGAACATAGGATAATGCTTGTTGAAATGCTAGTTTATTTGTTTCATCTGTAAAATTAGTAAATGGTTCATGCGTATACGGTTTCATTCATTTTTCCCCCTTGGTGTTTGTTCAAAATATAATAATGCAAGTATCGTGCCAAATATAAAATACTTATTAATAAGGGATTTATATTAATTACCGCAAAAAAATTTTGCGCAAAATTATTTCTTTTTTCTTAATGCAAAATATTTTTGCACTTTTCTATGTTTTTTGTTTTAATAGGAACATAAACAATAAGGGGCATATTCTCATGGAAAATACAAAAGTTCAATATTTGCAGTATCTTAACTCGATGTATAAAAGGATTTTGGATGAAGTGGATGTTGGGGTCCATGCAGTTGATGATACAGGGAATACGATTATCTATAATAAAAAAATGGCCCAAATCGAATCTATGGAAATACAAGATGTTATTGATAAAAATCTATTAGATGTTTTTATGTTTAAAGAAGATCAATCTAGTACACTTGTAACTGCGCTGCAAGAAGGTAAGGAAACAAAGAATGTAAAACAAACCTATTTCAATAATAAAGGTCGAGAGATTACAACCAATAACAATACTATTCCTATTTATAAAAACGAACGACTTGTGGGTGCGGTTGAAATCGCCAATGACGTGACAAAGCTGGAACGATTAATAAAAGGAAATATCACGCGTAAAGGAACCACTAGATACACTTTTGATAGTATTACAGGAAACAGTACAGCTATTAAGGAAGTCATTGAAGGTGCGAAGCGGGCTGCACGAACCTCTTCTTATGTCTTAATTGTGGGAGAAACCGGAACTGGGAAAGAGCTCTTTGCGCAAAGCATTCATAATGCGAGTAACCGGTTTTCAGGTCCCTTCATATCTCAAAACTGTGCAGCATTGCCTGATAATTTAATAGAAAGTCTTCTATTCGGAACAAAGCGTGGTGCCTTTACTGGGTCCATTGACCAGCCAGGATTATTCGAACAGGCAAATGGCGGTACATTGTTACTTGATGAGATTAATTCACTTAATCTAAATCTTCAGGCTAAATTGCTTCGTGCACTTCAAGAAAAAACCATACGCCGGGTTGGGGATACTAAGGACACCCCGATTGATGTTCGGGTGATTGCAAATACCAATGAGGACCCAATTGATGCAATAACCAATAATCATTTGCGTAAAGACTTATATTATCGTCTTGGAGTTGTTACTGTCTTCATTCCGCCTTTAAGAGAGCGTAAAGAAGATATACCACCCCTCGTCCAACATTTTATTAAGAAATACAATGAGCGTTTTCAAATGAATGTAAAGGGCTTATCAGATGAAGTGAAACAATCATTTTTGGAGTATGATTGGCACGGGAATGTTCGAGAGCTTGAACATATTATTGAAGCGGCGATGAATATTATTATGGAGGATGAAGAAATCATTGAATACTCGCATCTCCCCTTTCAATATCGCAACAAATTGCATGTAAAAGAAAGGAACACTCCTTCTATCTCCGTGGATATGTTTTTGAAAGAACGGACAGATACGACAGCTTTACTGAAGGATCAAATGGAATACTTTGAAAAGTCCTATATTGAACATGTCTGGAAAAATAATAATTACAACATTTCAAAAACTGCAGGTGTACTAGGATTAAGTCGTCAAAGCCTACAATATCGGATGAAAAAACTAAAAATAAAGCAAGATTAACAAGATTTTCTAAAAGTGTCGGAAATTATTCAAAATATTTGCAGGAAATTGTCGATTTATAAAGGAATATATAAGTAGACCATAAAAAGGAGGAGAATAAATGAAGAAGATATTAACCTTACTTTGTACTAGTTTAATTGTTTTATTAATGATTGTAGGTCCTGATGATTCAGTTAAAGCAGCAAAACCTGGCGGGCACGACTGCGGTTGTGAAGAGCATGGTATTTTTCACCTTTATGGTGCAGAAAAGAACAAGCTTGTGGCAGATTTATTAAGTAGTGATCAATTCAAAGCAAAAAAATTGGAATTATTAAAAGATGGCTATAAGTATACTGGTGCAAAAGATATCGATGTTGTGGAATATAGAATATTTCCTGGTCAACCTATTGGCATAACCGTTCCTTTTATTGATCCAGAAGGAGTATTAAAAGTAGCAGCTTTTATTAATGGTAATTTTATAACAGTAACTGATCCTGAGCCTGAATAATAATGTTTAATCTAAAAAAGGTGTAAAGCCATAGCTTTTACACCTTTTTTATTTATTCTTCCTCATCCATAATTTCATCAAAAGCGGCAGAAACTTTATCAAATTCCTCGTCGCTTTCAATTGCGGTTAAGTCTCCATCTTCGTCAACCCTTAAGAAGAAAATATCAATATCGTCTTCCGTTTCCTCTTTAATATCTTCGACAAATCCTACAGCTACATAATTGGTACCTTCTATATTGATGGAAGCTAGTACTTCTACTTCCTGCTCCTGATCGGTTTCATCACTAATGGTAAACACTTCTCCTACTTCAATAGTAGCCACGTTATATTCACCCTCTCATTTTAAGAATAGACATTTCATTCAATCAGTATCTCTAAAAAATCCGAAAATAATGCTTAAAAATAACTTATTTTTGCTCGATTACCTTTATAAACTCACGTAAATAATCCGGTAAATCTGGAGGACGTCTACTCGAGACGAGGTGTCCGTCGACCACAACCGGTTCATCGTACCAGGTCGCACCTGCATTTTCCATATCATCCTTAATTCCCGGCGTACTGGTCACCTTTTTACCCTGCAAAATTTTTGCAGAAACTAACACCCAGCCAGCATGACAGATTTGTCCAATTGGCTTTTTGTTTTCTTCGAAATGTTGAAGCAGTGTAAGAACTTCAGGAAAGCGGCGAATCTTATCTGGCGCCCAGCCTCCTGGCACCAAAATGGCATCGTAATCCTTCTCGTTAATATCACTATAGGAGAAATCTGATTTAGCCGGCACACCATATTTACCTATGTATTCTTCCTCGGCCTTCTCACCTGCTAAGTGAACGACAGCGCCCTCTTCTCTTAATCTGAGTATTGGATACCAAAGCTCAAGATCTTCAAAATCATGATGAACTAGACTTACAACTTTCTTACCTTCTAATCGCATAATACTTCCCTCCTCCTTCCTGTTATTATGACATAGAAATTCCAAACCAACAAAAGACACCACTTTTTCTACTTATCAGTGGTGTCTAGAGTATTTACATCCAGCCAAAGAATCTAACTGTTTGGGTAATGATTAGTGGAACAAGAATGGCAATAACAGTTGGAATGAGGAAGGCTAAGAAAGTCCATTTTTTACTTTTTGTTTCCTTGTAAATATTTATGAGCGTTGTTCCGCATGGGTAATGCAGCAGAGAAAATAACATCATGTTTAGCGCTGTCAACCATGTCCAGCCGTGGTCGAGAAAGATTTGCTTTAGATCCACCAAGCTATCCACCTCTGTTAAGGAACCAGTCGATAAATACCCCATCAACAGGATAGGAAGGACAATTTCATTTGCTGGTAAGCCTAAAATAAATGCCATCATGATATAGCCATCAAGACCGAGTAGTTTTCCAAATGGATCTAAAAACTCAACAGCATACATCAAGATACTTGTATCACCAATAAAAATGTTCGCAAACACCCATGTTAGGATTGCTGCTGGTGCTGCAACTTTCACCGCCCGCATCAATACAGACCAAGATCTTGTTAACGAAGAGCGTACCACTGTATCAAAAATCTTCGGTTTCCTGTATGGCGGCAGTTCTAACGTATAGTGTGTCGGGATCCCTTTGAGTGCAGTTTTCGAGAGCACCCACGAGACAAAAAAAGTAACGATTATACCAAACATAACAATCCCGACAATCACACCAGTCGTAACAAGTGATTTAAGTCCACCAGTAAAATTCGCAGCCATAAATAACGAGGCTAATACAATTAACGTTCCCCAGCGACCATTACAAGGAACAAAATTGTTGGTCAAAATCGCAAGCATTCGCTCTCGAGGTGATTCGATTATTCTAGTAGAAATGACAGCTGCCGCATTACAGCCAAAGCCCATCGCCATCGTTAACGACTGCTTTCCATGCGCACCCACTCTTTTAAACAAACGATCCATATTAAAAGCTACTCGAGGCAGGTACCCATAGTTTTCTAAAAGAGCAAACGTTGGAAAAAAGATTGCCATGGGGGGAAGCATCACGCTAATCACCCAAGTTGTACCTCGATATAATCCAAGAACAAGGACTCCGTGAACCCATTCAGGTGTATTTAGAAAACTAAAAAATGCTGTTAAATATTTTTCCAGCGAACCAAAAAACTCTGCAAGCATGGATGATGGAATATTGGCACCCGCAATGGTTAGATAAAATAAAACTCCTAACATCGTGAGCATAATCGGAAATCCAAAAATCGGTGAAGTGAAAATGGCATCTAACTTTTCAGTTCTTGTGTCCCTCTTCGACTTTGTATACTTAATCCCTTCACTGCAAAGGCGATGGCTTTTTTCATAGAGCTGCTGAACAATATCATCTCTCAGTTTAGCACTTGAAAGTTGCTGTGCCTCCATGTATAGCTGTTGAATACTCATTCTACCACCTCCTTCTGTCCAAATCGCTGATTAATCTCATTCAATAATTTTTCATCTCCATCCAGCAATCTTAACGAAACCCAACGGGCAGAAAGCTGATTTCCAACAAGCTCAAATACTTTGGGCTCTATTTTCTTTATTTTTTCTTCAATCTCATCTGGATAAGCCATTGGAACAGGTTGACATTCAATTGCCCCCGTCACAATCCGATCAATCGTATCAAGCAGCATCGGGAAACCTTTTTTGTTTCGTGCCGATATTTTAATGACGGGCACACCTAAACGGTTTGTTAGAATTCGTTCATTAATAGTAATCCCTTGTTTTTCCGCCACATCAATTAAGTTAATACAAATGATCACATTTTTGGTCATTTCTAAAACCTGTAGGGCTAAATTAAAGTTCCGCTCTAAGGAGGTTGCATCCAGTACAACTACTGTAACATCAGGTTTTTCAAATACAATATAGTTCCTTGCAACCTCTTCATCACTTGAATTGGAAAAAAGCGAATAGGTCCCTGGAAGGTCAATTAAATGAAACGTCTTTCCCTTATACTGAACATTGCCCTGTGCGAGCGATACCGTCTTTCCTGCCCAGTTTCCCGTATGCTGCCTTAATCCGGTCAGGGCATTAAATAAGGTGCTTTTTCCTGTATTCGGGTTACCAGCTAAGGCAATTCGATAACTACTCCCCATTTGTCATCAACACCCCTTCTATTTGTGAACTTTCCTCTTTTCTTAAGGCAATCGTTGTTTGACTAACCCGAAAAGCAATCGGGTCGCCTAAAGGACTTTTTCTAATTACTTCGACAATCGCCCCGGCCACAAATCCTAAGTCTAATAATCTTCTTCTCATCACACCTTCCAAATTTAAAGAAGTGATGCGAATTAAATTTCCCTTTTCGCCATTCACGAGTTTTATTATTTTTGGTATACTCATATATCTTTCCCCTTTGTTAAAGTTTTTCCTTCGTGCAACTTTTTCTTAATTATATGATAAAAAAGCAGTCTTGTGTCAAAGTTTTCAAAAAAAAAATAGCTGCCTGATAATAGGCAGCTAATTTATATACTATCTTCAAGTCAAAACTTCCCTTAAGATTATTCCGAGCGTTATTCCAATGAACATCGATGTAAGTGTACCCAATAGAAAATACTCTGCCCAGTTCCGGTCATCCATTTGTTTAAACCGCGCAATAGACTTGGCCGCTACAATAAATCCAATCGCTGGATAAGCACTATAAAAGGTTAATACTAAAACTAGCAATCTCTCAAGATAGCCAATTAATTTTCCGCGTGAAAGATCATGCTTCCCAAAAATCGTATAGTTGTATTCTTCTGACAACGATCTATTCCCATTATGATTTTTTGAATATAGAGCTTCTTGTCTTTCATTCTTAAAAGTATACTTACCTTCAAAGGTTAAAAGCTGATTTGGCAAAGAACCTAAAAGGATCTTAATCAGGTGGCCACTTACAGTCGTTGCGAAAATAATCACGATAGCGGTAAATAAAACACGGTTTACGATACTCATTTTCTCTCCACTCAGAATCAACTCATAAATAACAGCAAAATCTAACCCAAGAAACAACTTTCCAGCAAACAAAATACATACAAAATGCAGCAGTTGATCAATCATAAAGAAACTTACCCGATTTATGTTTTCTTCGTTACTAATTTTGATGGAATCCTGGAACTTAATTTTTAGAAAATCAATGAAATAATGGCTAATACAAATAAATAGTAACGGGAAAATCAGATTGCTATAAATTTCTTTGTGGTTAGTTAGGGAAAAAACAACCAGCACTAGTCCTGTCAGTAGAAAATGGTGTCCGATATGCTTCTTACTATTTTTTATTTTATCCTTTACCATTTCATCACTTTGCAGGTAAAAATCTGCAATGAGATGGGCGAGAATCAGGCATAATAGTAACATGTAAACTCCTCTCTTACGGGTATTACTTAATCAAATTTATCTTTAAATGAGTTCGAATGGATTTCATTAGTGATTCACTTAGAGCTTGTGGTTTTACTGGGTGATCTACATATGATTTTTCCTGGAGAGAGTCAAGGGTGGCAATCAGTATATAAAAAACACTTAGTATTTCTTCACTCTTCCCTTTTTTATAATGGCTTGAGATTGTTGGAGCTGTTTTACCGAGCAATTTTGCTACAGCTTTTTGCTGCTCTAAAATAAGGTAATATGTACTAACCTGCTCTTGAATCTGTGTTTGACCCTTCATCATGATGAGCTGGACACTTAATAATGAGTTTATTAAAGTTTCAAACTCTGACCGAAACTGATTATACTGAAAGAATTGGTTTTGATAAAATTGATCAAGTTCAAACTTAAATAACGGTCTTAGTTGTTCCTCCTTCAATAAATCATTCGCATACCTAGCCTGTTTGATTAAGGGATGAATCCACTTCTCTATATCTACTTCCTCTAACTCTTTGTCACTATCACCAAAGGACAAGCCAAAATAAGGAGGATGATCAGGGTACTTCCAAATTCTGCTGATAAAAAAAGCTAAAATATAGGCTGTCGAATATCCATAACCCGCAAAAATAATCTCATCACCCGCCCTGTGCTTTACTTTAAAATGACCGATTTTCTCAGACCAAATAGTAACCCAGTTTACCAATTCATCTAAGTAATTCGTCAATTCATCTCCCATGTCACCAGAAGAAGAGTTGCTCACATCGAGAATAAAGATTGAGATAGGATAGTTCATGATATACTCCTTCATCTAAATTAGATAATATAGTCTAATTTTATAAAAGTTCGAGTAAATAGTCAAACTTTTTCCTAATTAGATGAAATAGCCTACACCTTTCATTAAATGACAACAAAACTTCTCCATTCTTGGGGGATAAGGTCCTGATATTGTCTTTTTAGAAATCGATCATCAACTAAAACAATGGTCCCATGGTCTTCTTCCGATCGAATTAATCTCCCGCCAGCCTGTAATACTTTATTCATGCCAGGAAAAACATAGGCATAGTCATAACCGTTTCTTTCACTCTTATTAAAATGATCTCTGATAAGATTTCTTTCAAAACATAGCTGAGGAAGGCCAACACCTATAACCACCACACCATTTAATCGATCACCCTTTAAATCCACTCCCTCTGAAAAAACCCCGCCTAGAACTGCAAATCCAATCAATGTCTCAGATTGATTAGGCTTGAACTTATTCAAAAATTCTTCCCTTTCCTCCTCCGACATTCCTGCACCTTGCAAGAGGGTATTCGTCCCTGGAAATTCTTTTATAAACTCATCATATACAGTAAGCAAATATTGATAGGAGGGGAAAAAGATTAAATAATTTCCTGGCCGATTTTGAACCAAAGAATGAATCATGGTTACAATAGCCGGCTTCGTTCTCTCTCGGTCACGGTATCTAGTTGACAAAGGCTTTATAAAAATATCAGTCTGTTCCTCTTTAAATGGTGAAGGAATCGAAAGTAAATAATCCTCATCTTGACCGCCAAGAATATCCTGATAATAAGGAAGGGGTGAAAGAGTAGCTGAAAAAAACACCTTTGAGCGATAGCCTTTTCCCATTTTCTGAAGCAATTTTGATGGGTCAATACAAAATAGTTTAAGTGTTACATCATTTTTGTTTTTTTCTCCATAGATGACATAGTGCTCATCGAGTAAATCAACTATTTTCAAGAATGAATTTACCTGGAAGTACAGCTCCAAAAGGTTCGGGAAAGTTTCTTTTACTAACAGAATTTCGGCCTCTTCTTTAAACTGGTTCAGTAGCAGTACCAATTCTTCGTCTAACTGATCTAAGGTAAATTCATTCAACTCGCTGCCATTCTTTTTTAAAGAAATAAACCAAGCATTGATTTTTGAAGCACTCTCATAAATTCCAAAATTGACAGTTTTGAACTCCTTTTTTAATTGAAGAAATAACTCTTTGTTTAAGGAAGCAGAGAACATTTCTCTTCCACGGTCAACGAGATTATGTGCTTCATCTATTAATAAAAGGGTAGATTTCTTTTGCTCTTCGGACAGACGCTTTAATGATACCCGTGGATCAAAAATATAATTGTAATCACAAATGACAGTATCAGCTACATAAGCAAGATCTAAAGAGAATTCAAAAGGACAAACGGTATGTTTTCGTGCATAGTTTCCAATTACCTCACGATTCATACAGTTTTCATTGGCTGCGATATCTAAAATGGCTTCATTTATTCGATCATAATAGCCATCAGCAAACTCACAATAATCCTTTTGACATTTTGTTTCTTCCTTAAAACAAACCTTGTCTTTGGCTGTAATCGTAACATATTTTAAACAAAGTCCGCAGGAACGCATTCGTCCTACCGCCTCTTCCGCAGTAGTTCGAGTTATGGTTTTAGCGGTAAGATAAAATATTCGGTTTAAGTTCCCTTCTCCAATAGCTTTGACCGCTGGGAACAAGGTGGATATCGTCTTCCCAATTCCAGTAGGTGCTTTTACAAACAAACTTTTAGCTTCAGAAATAGTTTTATAGACACCACCAGCTAATTTCCTTTGTCCAGAACGGTATGTATCAAATGGAAAAACCAATTGTTTGCTGCTCTCATTTCGCTTTATCCGATGATCATGAAGTAATTTTGCGTAGGGATAATAGGTCTCTACTACGTCTTGAACAAAACTCTCTAGTTCAGCTATGACAAAGCATTTTTTCAAAATCTTCTTTTCATCATTTTCAGCCTGTACATAGGTAAGCTGTACAGATATTTCTTGTACCTGTTGTTCCTTTGCATAGATATACGCATACATTTTAGCCTGTGCCCAATGGACAGGAACTCCATCATCTAAAAGATTTTCTAAGTGCTGCGAGGTAGATTTAATTTCATCGATAATTACCTCCCCATCCCGAAACAATAATCCATCGCATCTTCCATCAATTGAAAAAACAAGGTCCTTGACGGGAAAGTCTGCTCGAAGATAAACCTCCTTTTGATCAGATTCTTGATATGTAAGCTGGATTTTTTGGTGAATTCTCGTTCCCTCTAACATCGTGGACTGTGACCTGAACCTGGAATCAATACTTCCACTGCTATAAACATGTTCAACAAGCGTTCTAACCGCTATTTGAATGGTATTTGACAAGAATATCACCTGACCCAAAATAAGAATATATGTTTGCCTATTGATTATAACAGATTCCCAAACATATTTGGACACTCACTCAAAAATCTACTCTCACATAATCTAATGTCGAGAGGAGTAATAAAATTATGTATCTAGTTACAAAGGAAAACATACACCAAATGGAGCTTGAAGCATGGAAAAAAGATGCAATAAATAGATTCGATGAGAGGATGATGGACAAAGAAAAGCACTTCCCTTGTATTCCGGCTACAATGGGATATCAATTGAATAGGTTTTGCTTCGGATTTATATCAAATCCCCAACATTCTAGAGCTTCCAAAGAATTAGCACTCTTGCTAAAGGAATACTCAATCATTTACAAATCAATCGGTACTTATACGTCGCTGATTATCTTTTATGAACCTTCTCCAGGATACGATGAAAATTTCACTGTAGAAAAATATGAACAAATTTTCTGGGAACAACTTTATCAACTCAGCAAATTGGATGAAATGGAATGGCCATGTCATATTCCAATCAACCCAAATCTGCCTATGTGGGAATATTGTTTTCATGGAGAACAATACTTTATGTACTGTGCAACTCCTTCGCACATCAATCGAAACAGCCGTTATTTCCCCTATTTCATGCTGGCCATAACACCTAGGTGGGTATTAGAAAAATTTACAGCTTCTCCCCAACATGCTGAAAAAGTTAAAACAAAAATACGAGAACGGTTAGCTGATTATGATTCCATTTCCATTCACCCGGCATTAAATACGTATGGAAAAAACGATAACTATGAATGGAAACAATATTTCCTCCGCGACGACGAAACAACTTTATCAGAATGCCCCTTTCATAAAAAAAAGAGAGAACAAGAATGAACTTGTTCTCTACTAATGATTACGAACGAATTTGTCCTGATCCTTGAACAATTGCCTTTGAGGTCGTAATGGCCCTAAGTCCCATTGGTCCTCGTGCATGCAGTTTTTGTGTGCTGATGCCAATTTCCGCTCCATAACCGAATTGTTCCCCATCCGTGAAACGAGTAGAGGCATTGTGATAGACAACAGCCGCATCAACTGCCTGTAAGAATAACCTTACATTTTCATCCTGTTCACTGATGATGACTTCAGAGTGCTTTGTACCATACTCGTCAATATGTTGGATGGCTTCCCTTACATTTTCAACCAATTTCACTGCTAAAATTGGTGCTAAAAATTCTGTTTTCCAATCCTCTTCACTTGCAGTTTTTACAAATGGATAGTGTGCTGTCAGATCTTCGTCACCACGAAGCTCTACTCCCTTTTCGTTTAGGAAATGTAGTATTTCGGAAACATCCGGCCAGTTTTCATGAATAAGCAGGGTTTCAGCTGCATTACAAACAGAAACGCGGTGCATTTTTGCATTAAACGTTATATCAATGGCCATTTGCTTTTTTGCGGTTTCATCAATGAATACATGACAATTCCCAACACCTGTTTCAAGTACAGGGACCGTTGCATTTTCAATCACCGATTGAATTAAACCTGCACCTCCACGTGGAATCAATACATCAAGATATTGATTTAGTTTAAACATTCGCGCTGCCGTTTCTCTGCTTGTATCCTCGAGCAGCTGGACAGCATCAGCGGGGATTTTACTTTCAGCAAGAGCCTCTCGCATAACCTTTACTAGGGCCTTATTCGAATGAAGAGCAGAGGTACTTCCCCTTAGAAGAACAGCATTTCCTGCCTTTAAACAAAGGCTTCCTGCATCTACCGTTACATTCGGACGAGCTTCATACACCATTCCAATGACACCAAGCGGAACACGAACGGTTTGGATTTGTAAACCATTTGGGCGCTCCCAAGCCTCAATAGTTTCACCAATTGGATCTTCGAGTTTAATCAACTGATGGATTCCTTCCACAATCTGTTGTATTCGCTCTTCTGTAAGCAACAGGCGATCTAATAAGGAAGAGGTAAATCCTTTTTCCTCTCCCGCTCGAATATCCTTCGCATTCTCTGTTACGATCCATTCCTTTTCACTCAATAATCGGTCTGCCATCTTCGCTAAAGCTTCATTCTTTTCTTCTGTCGAAAGAATAGAAAGTACCTTAGAGGCTGATTTTAACTTCTTAGCTTTTTCTACTAATTCACTCATACTTATACCTCGCTCCTTTGCAGACTCACCCAGTTATTACGATGTATCGCTTCTGCACGTTTATTGATTGAAAAGTTTTTCGTTTTATTACCAGGCAGGCCTTTTACCATTTGTAAATTCTTTGCAGAATAATAGATTTGACCTTTACCTATTAATTCACCTTTCTGATTGTGTACTTCGACAACATCCATTGCATTAAATTCACCAATAACATTCGTAATACCTACGGGCAGCAGACTTTTTCCATTTGTAACAATGGCTGCTTCTGCCCCTTCATCAATTTCAACAATGCCAGCGGCTTGAGAATGAAACGCAATCCATTGCTTTTTCATTTGCATTTGGGTTTCGAAGGAGCCGCCAATATAAGTTCCGTCTCCTTTACCCTCTAAGATATTCGAGAGTTTTTCTTTTCCCTGACCCTTCCCAACAAAAACACTGACACCGAAGGAAAGTGCCTTTTTCGCTGCCAACAGTTTCGATTTCATTCCACCTGTTCCAAGCGAAGTACCACTTTCTCCTGCCTCTTCAAGGAGTTCTTCATAAACCCTTGGGATAAAATCATACTTCTTAGCGTCCTTTACGACTTTTGGATTCCCATTATATAGCCCATTTACATCCGTTAAGATGATTAGTGCATTTGCATGTAAAAACCCGCTT
Source organism: Neobacillus niacini (assembly GCF_023715415.1). Taxonomy (GTDB): domain Bacteria; phylum Bacillota; class Bacilli; order Bacillales; family Cytobacillaceae; genus Neobacillus; species Neobacillus niacini_C. The sequence continues at coordinate 194,084 of NZ_JAMBOB010000003.1, read as the reverse complement.
ACGAGCGCTGAAAGCATATCATTGTCACCGAAGGTCAATTCCTCAATCGAGACTGAGTCGTTTTCGTTAATAATTGGTAAAACGCCCCTTTGCAGGAGTTCAGATATTGTGCTGTATAGATTGTGAAACCGCTCCAGGCTATAAAAATCCTCTCTCGTTAGTAGAATCTGAGCGGGTACAATACCAAATTCTTTAAATTGTAAAATATAATGCTGCATTAATAGTCCCTGTCCAACTGCAGCAGCTGCCTGTTTTCCTGCTACACTTTTTGGCCTAGCTGGATACCCAAGCGCTCCAAAACCTGCTGCTATTGCTCCGGATGAGATGAGAATGACATCGTGCCCTTGTTCTTTTATATAAGTAAGTGCTTCAATGTGATCACGGATTTTTTCTTCAGATATTGTTCCTGATGCTGTTGTTAGCGAGCTGCTTCCTATTTTTACAACCACGAGTTGTTTCTTCATCCTACTCTTACCCCTCTTATAAAAAATAAAAAAAACGACTCTTCTGTCCCTATAAAAAGGACGGAAGAGTCGTTTCCGCGGTACCACCTTCATTGATGCTTTAGCATCCACTTGACTCCGTAACGAGGGAAAACGGCTTATGTTTACATAAGCGGTGTGAACAGGGCAGGTTCAACCTTTTTTCCGTGAGAAACCTTACAGCCATTGGGTTTCATTCTCTTACACGGTCCAAAGTTTACTAATCCCATACCATTAACAATTTGTAATTTTACTTATTATCTATAGAAAAGACAGAAAAGTCAAGGGTATTTTTTGAAAATTAAAATTTCATTTTAGGTCTTTTCTACTTTGGTCTAAAACTCATTGGTTACCAACTGCCCAATTAAATAATCACATATCTTTTCTGAATTTACTCTAGCTGCGATATAGGGAGGCTGTAGACCTTTTCCTCTTCCTAACGGAAATCCGAGCCAGAGAATATGATTGTCCATGAGGATAAACGGGAAGGTATATCCTTCCTCTTGCCAAGAGTTTGGCTGTAATTCTGGCCAGGATTTTTCAGAAATAACAGTTAGCGTTACGGACGGATGGCGTTTAACTAAAACATTTACCCATGCCTCGGGTAAATCAATAGTAACTGGCAAGGAAATAATGATTGATGACCGGGCATTTTGTATGTCCTTAAGGACTTTTTCTAGTTTTAGTGCATGTATCCACTGCAATGTAGGAAGCTGATTTCTTATCCAAGTGCCAATATCCTTTGTCCTTACACTTTGTTGATGTTTTTCTTGATGTTCAACAAGCTGTCTAATTGTTTTCCTATTATAGACATGCTTACGGATAAAAGCGATATTACCAACATGAATAAATTTTCCCTTTGTTCTCGTAATGGCCACATTGATAAGTCTTTCACTGTCTATTCCGGTTAATAGCATCCCCGCACGTTCCTGTGGGTTAGAATCGACTGTATCGAAAATCATAACATCTCTCTCACTTCCTTGAAAGCGATGAACAGTTGCAGAAACAATATCTGCAGATAACACTTCTGTTTGATATAAATCCTGTAGAAGGAGGTCCATTAAATTCGCTTGAGCTCTGTAGGGCGTTACATATCCAATTGACCTTGCACCGCCTAAGTAGGACTCATGAATTAATTGAAATGAAATCAGTGCTTGCCAGATATTTGCTCTAGAATGAGAGCTCTTTTCAGTTAAACAAAATGCACCCATATAGCTTGTGTCTAAGAGGATTGACGCACGTCCTGGAAAAGGACATTTTTCTACTATCTGATTTCTACTGCTATGAACACTTTCATGGTCACCAACAAGAGAATGATATATGTATTGATTTGTAAAAGCTGAGATATCTGGGTGCATTCTTCGCTGTTCTTTTAATAGAAATAAGTGTGGATGAAGTTTACCAGCCTCAACCCAATCCACCACTCCCGCTCGATGAAAAACATCCTCTTTTAACCATTTTGTTACAAGTGAGTCCCGTGAAGAAGCAATGGGTGGTAATTGTTTAAAATCTCCACAAATGATGACTCTTTTACCAAGCGCAGCAGCAAAAGCGGCCTGTGGTACGTAGGCCATACTCGCTTCATCAAGTATGACAACATCAAATTCCCTGCCATAAATTGCGGGATCACTCGCTGCTTTAGCCAGGGTGGAGCCCACCACCAATGCATCCTTAACAAACTCTACTTCCTTTTGGCGGATTTTTTCTAGTACTCTTGCAAGCTTTTTCTCAAGCTCCAATAGCTGATTGGAGTCCCGTTTACTAAAGGAACGGGCTAAATCCTGTTTTAAATTCTTCCGTTCTTCCACTAAAGCATCTTTATCTTCAACAAGACTGTGTTCTTGCTTCTTGAGAAGCTGACTAGTCGTAAGTGCTTCCTCGCTGTCATCTGCAACACCCGTATTATAACCGTAACGAAGGACATCGCCTTCTCTGAAGCGGTCTTTCTTTTTTATAAATCTTGAAATTTCACTTATTAATACGTCTACTGCCTGGTTACTGTGGGAAAGGATAAGGACGGTTTTATCTTGGAAATATTTATTTGCTGCAACTCGTGCTAATGTATAGGTTTTACCGGTCCCAGGGGGTCCCCAAACAAAAGTGACGGGATTGTATTTTGAACGTAAGACCAATTCATGAACATTGCTTTTTATCTTTTCTTCGGGATGCTTTGCGGGCATCGACGGGTTCATTAATCGATTGACTCTTACTCGCTTTTGCTTGCTTTTGTTAATTTCATCTAACCGTTCAATGAGCTGTTCAAGCAGCTCCCAAGGATCATGATAAATATATGCTTCCGGGATTAAATCACCCAGCGATTGCTCTAATTGAACAATGATTCCCTTCCCCTCGGATGAAAGGACTCGTCCACCTTGTTTTATTCCTCCCCAGACAAGTGTGATGGAAGAACCAACGGGAATTTTTAAGGAAAAAGCAGTGTCGAAATAATAAGTAAATGTACCATCATTCGATAATAATCTGCCACTGCTTACTCGGTATTTGTTACTGCCATATTTTTTTAAGTAGATCATTTCATTTAGCAACGCCTGCTGCCACTCTTTTATAATCGGAACGGTCTTCGTCATTTTCTCATCCTTCTAATTTTCAAGCTTATTTCTAAAATACAACCTTAAATAGTGAATCTACTATAGCATGTTTGCGATGTAAAAATAAAACTTTATTCCTTTTTCAAAAAAAATTCCGACATGAATTTTACTCTTCTCCAAAATATCTTCGTTATAAAACGAAAAACAATTCCATAATGTTTTTTATTAAGTCTTTTTACCTATAAATGGAATCGATTAAGAAAGTATTTTGTCAGATTTAGAAAAATATCCCCGATAAATATATAGCTATAACCAATTGGGAAAGAAAGGCATTATCAATGTAAAGGCTGAATAGTTATTTAGTACCAGCATGACTGGGTTGAATGCTAAAAACTGGTTTAAATAAAGTCTTTTTTCGAGAACGGTTTGTGACTTTGGACTGGTTATCCCTGGAGTTAGACTCAAATTGACAGCGGGTATACATAGGCCATTTGCTTGGTAAAACCTTTTCTCTAGACTGTATAAGGAGGTAAAAATGAAACGAAGAGATTTTGTTAAGTATGCTGGAGGCGGTCTTGCTGCATTGGTTGTAGGCAGTGTGTTGCCTACTTGGGTTTCTAATACTTCCCTTCTTGCAGTTAAACAAGTTCAAGAACTTAACTTTACAATTACCGATGCAGTAAAAGATATGATTACACATAACTCCATAAACAAAGCACAATGCTATTTCTGGTTGTACAAAGAACAAAACTTCCCAGCAGAAATTCCTGGACCACATATTTTTACCACTGAGGGAAGTCTCATTAAGGTATCGATAACTAATGGATTAGATGAACCACATGCTTTTTTCATACCAGGGATGGTGAATAGTGGTCCTATTGCACCAGGAGCAACAAAACAGATTCAATTTGTTGCTTCAAAAGCAGGGACTTATTTATATTACGACAATCTTAACGCACCAGTGAACCGGGTAATGGGACTTCATGGAGCCTTAATTGTAATGCCGAACAATGCTGTTCCAGGACATAAGTTTACTCCATATTCGAATCCGACAACTGCCGTGCAACAATTATTTGATGATTTTGGAACAACCACTCACTTTCCTGGGTTAGCTTGGGAACAAGGAGACCCAACAACATATACACCTGCATTTAGACAATATGTATGGTTACTCCATGCTGCCAGCTCCCGTTTGTTTGCTGAGGTAGGAAACTATCCACCAGGAAGAGATTATCCAGCAGCACAATTTATTAGTGCCTATCAAAGGGATCGATTCCGATCAGACGGACTAAATAAAAAACCTGATTATTTTACCATAAATGGTCATTCTGGTTGGTTTGCAGCTCATAATCCAACCATTACCCCACATCATAGGGTAGGAGAACCAGCTGTCGTCAGAATACTCAACGCAGGGTTATCCTTGCATTCTTTGCATATTCATGCAAATCATGTCTATGCAACAGGAAAAAATGGAGTAGTGGAAGAAAATCCGATTTGGATGGACACCTTAACCGTCAAACCACTTGACGTGATCGAATGGGTTGTCCCGTTTACAAGACCACCTGATGTACCAAATGAACGGGGGATTGGGCTTCCGGATAAGCCATTAATTTCAATTTCTAATCCGCGTATATCAGGCTCAACTCCCCATCCCGTCTGGCCGCCAACAGAAGAGTTGGGAACATTTATGCCAAAACGCGGGGATAAGGCAGGAGATATCGATATCTCTGTTCAATTATCACCCATTTGTTACCCGATGCACGACCATTCGGAGTCAAGCCAAGGTGCACAAGGTGGGAATTACGGATTAGGGATGATGAGTGGAATTCACTTCATCGGAGACAGGAATACACCGGGAGGAGTTTCAACCTTCCCTAATGCTTCAACCATTCATGGTCCAGAGGTAACAGGACCAGCAGCTGGACCAGATGTGTACCATGAAGGACATTAACATTGGATTCTTTAAATTTTTTTGAAACAAAGGAGAAATGATATGTCATTTTCAAAACCAGGACACCATATTCCCAGAAGGTCGATAGAGGGTCATGAAGGCACATGGGTAAAAATATTTAATCCGCCAAAAGAAAGTCCACCTACACCAGAACTTTTGGAACCAACGAATCCGGTTCCAGCATTTGTTGCTGCAACCGTGCCTGGTGTAACAAATTTAACTCCCTATACAATACGACCGCACTTAATGCACGGCACTGAACTTAAGATGTGGGATGGACGTGAGCTTAATTTCTTTCTCATAGGGGATAATGATACCCCTGATGCATTCGACGGAACCTTTCCTGGTCCAACAATCAGAGTACCACGTGGGGTAGTCTTCCATGCGCAAGTAGAAGGACATGGTCAGGCTCCACATACAATTCATTGGCATGGTATTGAACCGACTGCAATAAATGATGGTGTCGGACACAGTTCTATGGAGATAGGTGATTATACCTATCAATGGCAGCCGAATCACATCGGAAGTTATTTTTATCACTGTCACCGGAACACCATTCAGCACTTCGATTTTGGTCTATACGGATTTTTAATCATTGAACCACCTGATGCCTATGATTCTAGCGATGGTAAAAATGTTGGCGGCTATCCACGCAGAACCGCAGCCAACCTAAGCCAATACCCTATGTTTCCTGGGTTTATCGGCGGTAACCTTGAGAGCGGTAATCCCCATGCCATGACCGTTCCATATGACGTTGAGGCCCTCTGGGTTATTGACGATATTGACTCCGTATGGCGGGATCAGGCTGAGCATGCCCACCAAACCTTTCCGGAACATGGTGATATTCCTGGAGTAAACGACGAATTTCACACAAATGACCGAGGAAAACAAGAATTCTTTGCCTTTCATGACTTCAACCCAGATTACTTTGTTGTCACCGGGGTGAATTTCCCAGGACGTCTTGGCAGTACAGTTTCTATTCGACCTGGATTAACCATCCCTGCTTCATTAAATAGTGGTGTGGCGGGAATGCAGATTTCTGTAAATGCTAGAAGAAATCAGACCATCCTTGTCCGATTATTATGTGCTGCATATACTAAGGTCAAAGTTACCTTCCCTGTTGATGTTGTCGTCATTGCGGTGGATGGACGGTCTCTGGGTGTTCCCCCATTTGGCCGCTACAATAAACCATACACAATACCTGCTGGAAAGCCGATTGAAATGTCTACCGCTCAACGAATGGATGTGCTGATAAGATCCAGTAGATCGCTAAGCTCCTTCGGTCAGATAGAATATAGACACCATTTAAGCGATGCGTTCCTACTAAATGGAAGAATTCCAATTGTAATAAAATAATACAAAAAGTCCTAGGTGTTTTTCTACACTTAGGACTTCTTTATTCTCATTTGATTTTATTAATAGAATCACTAACCGTTTTGACAATAAATTGAATATCTTTCAGTTCGATATTTAACGGTGGTGATAGTGATAAAACATTATTGTAGCCTGCCACTGTAGCACCGTTTTTACCAATTAATAATCCTTCCTGCTTACATAAAGAAATCACCTGATTAACTAGTGCAACATCTAAAGGTTCCTTTGTTTTCTTGTCCTTAACTAATTCAATTCCAATTAATAGACCTTTACCGCGAACATCACCAACAAATGGATGATTTTGAAGAAGATTGGTTAACTCATTTACTACCTGTTTCCCAAGGTCACGAGAACGGTCAAATAAGTTTTCTTTTTCCATAATCTCTATGTTCTTTAATGCTAACGCACAAGCTGCTGGATTACCCCCAAATGTATTAACGTGACGGAAGTAATCATATTCTTCAGTCCCCTTAAAGGCCTCGTAAATTTCTTTCCGAACAGCTGTAGCTGAAAGCGGTAAATACCCACTGGTAATACCTTTTGCCATTGTGATGATGTCTGGCTTCACATCATAGTTCATAAAGCCGAATGGCTTTCCGGTTCGACCAAACCCACAGATAACTTCATCCACAATTAAGAGAGCACCGTGTTTTTCACAAACCTGTTTGGCTGCCTTCATGTAGCCCTCAGGTGGAACTAAGATTCCACCACCGGTAATAATGGGTTCCATTATCATTGCCGCTATCGTTTCACTCAGTTCCCACGTCATCGTCCGGTCGATTTCTTTTACCGATGAAAGTTCCATCGGATCTTTAACATTTGTATCATCCCGATAAGAATCCGGTGGCGCAACATGAATGAAACCAGGAGCTAACGGCTCGTATTTATACTTCCTTTGCGCCTGACCTGTTGCAGCTAAAGCCCCCATCGAATTTCCGTGATAGGCACGGTAGCGCGAAAGTATTTTGTAACGGTTAAATTCCCCTTTTTGCTGATGATATTGACGGACGATTTTAAAGGCTGTTTCATTGGCTTCAGAGCCGCTGTTTGAGAAAAAGATGACATATTCATCACCAAGCATTTCATTTAACTTTTCAGCAAGCTTAATAGCTGGGAGATGGCTTTGAGTAAGTGGAAAATAAGCCATCTCCTTAAGTTGTTCATATGCTGCCTCTGCGAGCTCCGTTCTTCCATAGCCTACATTCACGCACCATAATCCAGCCATTGCATCTAAATATCGCTTTCCTTCCGCATCACTTACCCAAGACCCCTCAGCCTTTGTAGCCACGATGGTTGCATTCGGATTATAAGGCTTCATAGAATGCCATAAATATTTATCATCTTGTGCGAGTAATTCTTCATGTGGACGACCTGTTTGAACCATTGGAAATCACTCCTTCCTATCCATCAAACCGTGATGTAATCATTTTTTTACGTGTATAAAAGTTTAAGCCGTCTTTCCCATTCACATGGAGATCACCATAAAAGGAATCCTTCCAGCCTGAAAAAGGAAAGAATGCCATTGTCGCAGGAACACCTACGTTAATCCCTAACATACCCGCATCCGCTTCTTCACGGAATTGCCGGATTGCTTTTGCATTATTCGTGTAAATCGTCGCTCCATTTCCATATCTCGATTTACGTATATACTCCAAACCCTCGTCTAAATCACTAGCCCGCAGCAGACTTAAAACAGGGGCAAATATTTCTTCCTTTGCAATGGTCATTTCTGGAGTAACATGATCGAAAATGGTAGGGCCTAAGAAATTCCCTGCCGGATGTTCGCTCATTTCTCTTCGTCCATCACGAATTAAATCAGCACCCTCAAGCACCCCTTTTTCAATATATCCAAGTACTTTATCACGATGCTCCTTTCTAATTACGGGCGTTAATAACACCTCATCATCCATCCCATTTCCGATAATTAACTCATCTGCTTTTTTCGTTAAAGCCTTAACAAATGGTTCATTGTCACCGACAACCACCACCGCACTGCATGCCATACAGCGTTGCCCAGCACTTCCAAATGTTGAAGAGATAATATGCTGGACTGCCTTATCCATTTCGGCATCAGGCATAACGATATGATGATTTTTCGCTCCGGAAAGGGCTTGAACTCTTTTTCCTTTGGATGCAGCCCGTTCATATACATACTTCGCAACCGGCTGGGAACCAACAAACGAGATTGCAGCTATATCTTCATGGTCAAGCAATCCATTTACAACGTCATGTGCACCATGGACCACATTCAGCACTCCAGGGGGTGCTCCAGCCTCAGTAAATAACTCTGCTAGTCTATTAGCCAGTATCGGCGTACGCTCAGATGGCTTTAATACAAAGGTATTCCCGCAAGCAATCGCTAATGGGTACATCCAAAGTGGAACCATCATTGGAAAATTAAAAGGAGTGATTCCTCCGACAACCCCTATTGGAAAGCGGAACATTTCAGAATCGATTTCCTCTGCAATCCCAGATAAGGTCTCACCCATCATCAGAGTAGGTGCTCCACAAGCAAATTCTACACACTCAATTCCACGCTGAACTTCTCCGTAAGCCTCTTTGTATGCCTTACCATTTTCTTGAACGATTATTTTTGCTAGCGCTTCATGGTTATCAGTTAATAGACTGTGATATTTAAAGAGTATCCGTGCACGTTTAGGAACGGGAACCTTCTTCCACTTGTTAAACGCTACTTTTGCAGCTGCTACTGCCAAGTTCACATCTTCTCTCGTAGAAACAGGAACTTTTGCAAGTAATTCATTTGTTGCTGGATTTGGTACATTAAGGGTCTGATCACTGCTAGAACTTACCCAGGCACCATTAATAAAATTCTGTAGGACAGTTGTATCTTTTTTTGTCACACTCATTTGTTCTCCTCCATTGCTACTTAGGATCAATCACTTAATCCCCAAATTCTGTTTAATGAGTACACTCGAAAAATACTTTCGTGCATTTGCGGTTCCAATAAGCAATGTTTCTATTTCCTTACTTGTTGGATGGTAAAACTCAACTGACGCCCCATCTAAATGCTCATGGACAGCATTAATTCGAAAACCCTTCTGGATTAAGAAATCAAGCTTATCTCTTTCATTAAGATATTGTTGATAATCCGACATTGTACCCTCCTACAAATAAGAAATTTCATTAATCGAATTCTAAATTAGCAGGTGCTTCTTCAACGATAGACTCATATTCTTCTTCAATGACCCAATCACGGCCAACTGAGATTCCTAGATACTTAGCATCACTCGGATTCTCAATTTCAGCCTGTTGATACTTCTTAAACCACCAGTATTTTGCCAGCACATAATAGATAGCTGCTCCAAGTACGAACCCTACCAAAAAACCATATGCTGGGAATAAATAGGAGATATACCCGCCAATAATCCAGGCAATAAAACCTGCAAGATTCACTCCGCCCCAATATCTAAATTGACCATGGTCTTCATATAACTCTGGAACATTCACCCGTCTTTTACGGATTAAATAATAATCAGCAAAGAGAATTCCAACGATGGCAGACAGTATGCCGCCAATAATGAGAAGAAAGGGAATGATAACTCCAAATAACTCCCATGGTTGAACAATTGTTCCTACAATACCAGCTGTAATAACACCCGCCCAAAATGGAAATTTCGGTCCGCCTACATTGGAGAAAATGGTTGCTGCTGGTACTACGTTTGCAGCAGTATTTGTTGACCACTGAGCCAATACAATCATTAACAATAAAACAGCAAGGACAATCCCGCCGGCTGACTCTTGAAGGGCAACCACAGGGTCTGCATTTAATACAGCAATGTATGAAACAGCACCGATGATTATCATAAACGTTTGTGTTAATGGCATAGCGACGAGATTACCAATTAATGAATTTTTATTTCTCTTAAACCAGTTCTTTTCGTTAACTGGGGCTTTCATAAAGCGTGAAATTGAAGGAATATCGGCACTCAAAGTTGCCCAAAAGCCCATGTTACTAAAAATAACAACCAAAAAGGCAGTAAACGCGGCACCACCAGTAACTGGTGACTCTACCCAGCTCCAAACATCTCTGCCAGCAGCTTGAGCTTGGTCAGATAAGGAGGTATACATCCAAATAGAGATTAAGATAATGATTGGAGCTGCTAAATCCGCAAACCGTTCAATTGATTTAATCCCTAAAGCGGTATTAATCAACTGAACAATTGCAAAAATAATGAAGCAAACAAACCAATTATCAAAACCAAATAATATATTTAAAATGCCATTCATAGCTGTCGCACCGAAATAGGTATTGATCCCAAACCAAGCAGATGCTGTTACCCCCCTGGTGATGGAAGGAATATGGGTTCCAATTGTTCCAAATGGCGCTCTCATATACACAGGAAATGACAAGCCATGCTCAATACCAATATCTGCGATTAAGGATATAAAGAATCCAATGGCAAGAGATCCAATAATGGTTGCTAGAATAACAAGTGGCAATGATAAACTTTGTACACCTGCACCGCCAATGGCAAAGGTGGCGAGGACAACGACCATCCCTACCCACATAAACGAGTAACCTAGCTTTGTGATTTTCCTATCTTTTTGTTGAATGGGTAATAAGTCTGAAGACTTTAAGTGGCTTTTCTTCATATGAACACTCCTTATTCGGCTTAAGATAAAAGAATTTAACCATTTAAATTCAAATACCAACTTTCCAATAGAGGTATTAACGTGCAATTGCCTGCGTCATGCAAGCAATTGCAGGAGTCGTTCAACAATGAAAGGAGTAAATAGTGATCTAAACAATGCTGCTAAATAGATAGTGTTTCATTTTTTTGGATTACTTGTGTATTTCCATTGTATTTGGCTCTCTTTAAATATTGTCCAGAACCCGGTTTACCAACAAACTGCTTATCACGTACGACAAACTCACCTCGTGATAATACGGATACAGGTTCTCCAGTTACCTTCATCCCTTCAAAGGCATTGTAATCAACAGCCATATGATGCGTTTCTGCAGAAATAACCCGCTCTGCCTGTGGATCAAAAATGACAATATCTGCGTCTGCTCCAACAGCAATACTGCCTTTTTTCGGATATAAACCAAATAATTTTGCGGCTCTTGTGGATGTAAGATCAACAAATTGGTTTAGGCTTATTCGTCCCTTCCTCACCCCCTCAGAGAATAGGATGGAAAGACGATCTTCAATGATTGGGCCGCCATTAGGTATTTTGGTAAAATCATCTTTTCCAAGTTCCTTCTGCCCCTTAAAATCAAACGAACATTGATCAGATCCGAGAGTTTGCAGCTGACCGCTCTTTAATGCATTCCAAAGTACCTCTTGGTTCCATCTTTCTCGTAGTGGAGGTGACCAAACATATTTTGCCCCCTCAAAATTTGGTCTTTCTAAATAACTTTGATCTAAAACTAAATATTGTGGGCAGGTTTCTCCCCAAACATCAAAGCCCTTACTTCGTGCCTCGGAAATTTTTTCAACCGCATCCGCACAGGAAACGTGCACAACATATAATTGTGAGTTTGCCAGCCCTGTAAGTTTTGCCGCTCTACCAGTCGCTTCTCCCTCTAATTCTGGTGGTCTAGTTAAGGCGTGATAGATTGGTTCTTTATTCCCTTGTGCGATTGCCTTTTTCGTTAAATAATCAATGACATCCCCGTTTTCTGCGTGAACCATGACAAGTGCTCCATGCTCTTTTGCTGAGACAAGAGTGCGGAAAAGCGTTTCATCATCTGCTTGGAGAACGTTTTTGTAAGCCATAAACACCTTGAAAGAGGTGATACCTTCCTCGTTAATCACATACGGAAGCTCATTCAATACATTCTCATTGATTTCCGATATCATTAAATGAAAACTATAATCTATAACAGCTTTTTCTTTTGATTTTGCATGCCAGGTTTGAATTGCATTTTTTAACGAGTCACCTTTACTGGTTAAACAAAAATCGATTATTGTTGTCGTCCCACCAAAAGCTGCAGCAATGGTGCCCGTCTCGAAATCATCCTTTGTCACGGTTCCTCCAAAAGGCATATCTAAATGGGTATGAGGGTCAATGCCCCCAGGAAAAATGAGACAGCCCTTTGCGTCGATAACTTCAGCACCATTTGCTGAAAGATTGTTGCCAATTTGAGAGATTTTTCCTTCTTCTATTAATATTTCTGCTGTAAAGGTATCTGCTGCCGTTACAATGGTTCCATTTTTAATCAGTTTTTTCATACCATTTCTCCCTTCTTATTTGTTACTATCAATCTTACATTCTGCTGCAAGACTCATGGCAGACTGTCTCTCATTCCAGGTCATCGGTGGTAATTCATTAGCCATTTCAACCATATCAATTGCTCCGTCTACTGGGCAGACAATCGAACATAAATTACAACCAACACAATCTTCTTCTCTTACTTTTAGATAACTTCTGCCGTTCTCGTCCGTTACCCTATCAATACACTGATGGGATGTATCCTCACAGGCAATATGGCACTTATTACAGTTAATACAAACATCTGTATTGATCTTAGCGACGATATTATAGTTAAGATCTAAATTCCCCCAATCTGAATACCTAGGAAGAGTTTTTCCAATGATTTCAGACACCGATTTTATACCCTTACCATCTAAATAATGACTAAGTCCTTCAATCATGTCTTCGACAATCCGGAATCCGTGGTGCATGGCAGCGGTACAAATTTGCACACCTGTAGCACCCATTAACATGAATTCAACAGCGTCCTGCCAATTTGAGATTCCGCCAATCCCTGAAATTGGGACGTTTATATTTGCATGACGTGCACATTCCGCCACCATATTTAGGGCAATCGGTTTTACAGCAGGACCACAATAGCCTCCATGTGCCCCTTTTCCAGCAACATGTGGGATGGTATTCCATGAATCAAGGTCTACCCCCATTAAACTATTAATGGTGTTGATCATACTGATGGCATCCGCACCGCCATTACACGCTGCTTCAGCGGTAGCTGTTATATCCGTAATGTTTGGCGTTAATTTTACGATAACAGGTGTTTTGGCCACCTCTTTTACCCAAAAGGTCTGCCGTTCAACAAGTGCAGGTACTTGACCAGAAGCCGAACCCATTCCACGTTCAGCCATACCATGCGGACAGCCAAAGTTTAATTCGAGACCATCAACTCCGACATCCTCTACCCGCTTAACTAATTCATGCCACTTTTCTTGCTTTGGCTCCATCATTAAAGATGCGATAATCGCATGGTTAGGAAATCTTTTTTTCGTTTCATAGATTTCCTTTAAATTCACTTCTAATGGTCGGTCAGTGATCAGTTCAATATTATTGAACCCTGCCACCCGTTGTCCGTTAAAACTAATCGCAGCAAATCTGGAGGAAACATTCAAAATTGGGTCACCTAACGTTTTCCATACAGCCCCGCCCCACCCCGCTTCAAAGGCTCTCTGTACCTGATAACCTGAATTGGTAGGAGGTGCTGATGCTAGCCAAAATGGATTGGGAGATTTTATCCCTGCAAGATTAGTACTCAAATCAGCCATATTGAATTCACCCCTTTATAGTAGAAATGCTTTAACGACGGAAAGCGCTTACATATTTATATCTATCTTTATTGTCATTCACTGTGCTGTTTCTACTGCAGTAAATTGCTTATGAATACTATAGGCAGCTTGTTTTCCTTGTTGAGCAGCGGTAACCACCATAGCGTCCCCTTTTCCCTTGCCAAAAACCACATCACCGCAAGCATAGATTTTTGGATTAGAAGTTTGATAGGTCTCTTTATTTACTTGAACCACACCACTTTCATGTTGTAATCCAAAACCCTTGATTAGTTCCAAATGTCTTGTTTGACCGATTGCTTTGATGATTACCTCCACTGGTAAAACATGTTCAGATCCTTCAATTGGAATCGGTCTCCTGCGTCCGTCTGCATCTGGCTCACCAAGATTCATTTTTATACATTCAATCCCAATGACTCTTCCATGATCATCACCAATAATCCTCTTCGGTACTGTTAACCAGCGAAATTCAACACCGTCTTGTTTGGCAAATTCATATTCGAAATCATAGGCAGTCATTTCTTCTAGTGTTCGGCGGTATAAGATTTTAACATTTTCTGCACCTAAACGTATAGAACTGGTTGCCCCATCAATAGCGGTATTTCCCGCACCGATGACAACGGCTCGTTTCCCGACAAAATCCATTGATAATCTTCCACTTTTTGTTTCTTTTACAAACTCAATGGCATCATAAACCCCTTCTAAGTCTTCTCCCTCAATACCTAAGCTCGGTACGTTTGCCATCCCCACTGCTAACACAATGCAATCAAATTTTTCAAGCAAATGTTTTACGGATACATCTTTACCTACCTTTGTGTTGGTTTTGATTGTTACATTCAGCTTTTCAACCTGTTCAACTTCCCAATAGGATATTGCCTGAGGCAGCCTGAATGAGACAATACCATACGTATTTAAACCGCCAGCTTTTTCTGCAGCCTCAAATATCGTCACATCATATCCAAATTTGGCTAATTCTCTTGCTGCTGAAAGTCCTGCTGGTCCACCGCCAACAACAGCAACGGATTTACCATTGGGGGTTCCAGGATCAAAAAGTGTTTGTTCATTTTTGATTGCCCAATCTGTAGCATATCTTTGCAGATTTCCAATCATAATTGGTTTTGTGGAATGGTTTAAGACACATGCCCCTTCACACAGCTCCTCTGTTGGACAAACTCGAGCACAGCTCGCACCAACAGGATTGGAAGTCATAATGGTTTTGGCAGAACCGAGTAAATTTCCTGTCGTGATTTTTTTTATAAATGTGGGAATATCAATGCCTGTCGGACAAGCCTTAATACAAGGCGCATCATAGCAATACAAACAGCGATTAGATTCTTCCAACGCTTCTTGATTTGTAAGAGCACGTTCCACTTCTTGAAAGTTTTTTTCTAAATTTGTAATTGAGATCCGCTGTGTTTTTTCCAATAAAAAGTCCTCCTTCGTTCAAAAGTGAATTTACCGAGAATTCTGCATCTGGTTTTCGTTTTACAGACAGCAAAATACATACCATCTTACAATCTGAAAAATAGCTGCTTGTATTCTACTATCCAGTATGTGAACTAGATTCTATTTAACATTTATGCGGACCATTTGTACTTGATGATGATTTGAAGGGAAAAATCGATGATTAATACCGTAGATAACGGAAAGAGATTCTTGTACCATTCTTAACCTTTTACCAATTTATCACATATGAACAAAAAATTTTGTAAAATTACATCGAACATATTATGAATATATTTTAGGAAAATTTCATTTTTAAAAATAACGTAAACTCAATGAGTTTATAGGAATAGTGAGGGTAATAGTGAAGTAGAATTTTTTCCAGGCACAGGTTTTCTCACAAATAAGTTCTCGACATTCGTAAATTATTTGCCGAATGCTTTGAAAAAAATTTATGTAACAACAAAACCCCCTCCAACGGAATGATTAATAAGAGGACCATTCGTTTAAATGATCCCCTTTTTGACTTAAAGCCTCTCCCATTCTGAAAACCCAACCATTGAATCCATTTCATGAGACAGATAGATATTGTTCCCTTTTTTATTTGACTGCGCCACTAAGGCCATCGCAGCTGCAACCTTCGTTGCTTGTATGCCACGATAAGGACGGAGTGGACCAACCATTAACTTGTTGATAACACCACTAGCCTTTTCTGCGATTTTCTCACCAAACCGAAACTCACTTCGCTCCCCTAACAATAATGAAGGTCTGAAAATATGTAGTGAAGGAAGGTTTAAGCTAGTCAGTGTTGCTTCTACATCCCCTTTTACTCGACTATAAAAGAATAATGATTTGGGGTCTGCCCCCATAGAACTTACAATTAGGAACTTTTGGGCACCATTTTCCTTTGCTAATTTTGCAGCCTCAACAGGATATTCGTAATCTACTTTGCGAAAAGCTTCCTTTGTCTTTGCTACTTTAATCGTCGTACCTAAGCAGCAGAAAACATCAGACACTTTAAATAATTCAGAATACGTATGTAGATGATTGAAATCAACAATATGCTCTTCACAAATTTCAGATTCTATATCAATGGGTCTGCGAACAACCAACATTATTTTTTCATATTGATTGGAATCAATTAATATCTTAACTAGTTCTTTTCCAATAAGACCCGTTGCTCCAAGAACAAGTGCAGATTTTTTATTTGAACTCATAATAATCTCCTCTCAACATTCACTTTGTTTATCCTGCCTATCTGAACTATAATTGTTAAATACACCATATACAATACATGAAGAAACAAAGGATGATGTTTCATGAAATATGAATGGCGAAAAAAAGAAAAAGAACTGTACCTGCCTTCTGCCAAACCAAGTAAGATTACTGTACCACCGCTGAAATACTTCACATTAATGGGAAAAGGAAATCCTAACAGCGAGGCTTTCAGAGAAAGTGTTGAGGCTTTATACGCATTATCCTATGCGATACGTATGCTCCCGAAAAAAGGAATCACACCTGAGGGTTATTTTGAATATACTGTTTTTCCTTTAGAGGGTGTTTGGGACTTGGATGAAGTTGGAAGACAATTAGAACAGTTAGACAAAGACAGATTGGTTTATAAGCTAATTATTCGCCAGCCTGATTTTGTAACAGAAGAATTATTTTCGATGGCGAAAGAATTATCTGCAAAAAAAGTCTCAAAAGACTTGTTATTGTCTGCTAAGTTTGAAGAAATTGAGGAGGGCTTATGCGTCCAATGTATGCATATCGGGGATTACGACAGTGAACCCGAAACATTTTCAAAAATGCATGACTTTTGTTTCTCTGAGAACCTAACCCGAATCGATAAAAGACATCGTGAAATCTACATAAGTGATCCAAGAAAAACAGATCCTGCAAAATTAAAAACAGTACTTAGGTTTAAAGCAAAGTAACGCTTGGACTTTCCAAGCGTTACTTTCCTCTTCAAGCCCCTCTAGCTAGTTGGTTTTTTAATCGTTTCAACTAGCTGAGTTAAGAACTGGTGAATAATTTGAAATGCATCATTTAATGATATATTTTCTTGAAATCCATCCACGTAGTTTAATGCGAAATTCAAATCCCATAAACCATCGTCATGGCTAAACATTAAATCAAATTTTGCTTCATCCCCATGTAAAGAATGATTAAGCTGTTCTTTTAACATTTTTTCAAACTTCTTTTGGAGCTTTAATCCAAGCATGACATCATATGTACCAAAAACATCATCAACCTCAAGTGACACACCCTCCACACCGATTTGTTCAAACAAAAGAGACTCTACATAAATAAATTCATTTTTATGTTCTTTCAGGTATGTAATTGGCTGGTTTAAAAAACTGGATGATTCATTGGCAATCATGGTTTCAGTTTCCTTGCTGCAGCGTTCAATATAAGCATCAGTAAAATTTGAGTTCAATTTCTTTTCCATTTAATACCCTCCCTATTAAAGCAATCCCACTTTAACTATATAGTTATGTAAAATAAAAAAGCAAATTTTTCATTATATAAAAAACGTCTAAACTCACATGGAGTTTAGACGAGAAGTATCATACTAGTTTTCAGCTAGTTTATTTACTACGTTTTTTCCTGCTGGGTTATCCTCTATAGTATCTTCTGCTTGTTTCGCACGTTTCATAAAGAAAGCAAGAATAAGGGCAACAGCAGCAATAAAGACGGACACGAAAAAGGCAAAATTGATTCCGTCTAGTGTCGCACTCATCATGATTTGCTGCTTCATTTCAGCTAAAGCTGCTTGTGTTGGCTGCTCAGTCAAGTTTGCCATAGCAGCTTCACCTAACTCTTTAGCCTTTGACTCTGCTCGGTTTGACATAACAGTTACCAAAAGGGCAGTTCCGATTGCTCCAGATACTTGCTGAAGTGTATTGTTCATGGCAGTACCATGTGGGTAAAAACGCGCAGGCAATTGATTTAATCCATTTGTAGAAACTGGCATCATCACCATCGACATTCCCAACATTCGAACTGAATATAAAAGCAATAATTGTGTATACGTTGTTTCAAGTGATAATTGGCTGAAAAGATAGCTGGTTACTACCGTGATGACTAAACCAGTTATAGCTAAAATTCGACCGCCAAATTTGTCGAACAGTTTCCCTGTTACTGGTGACATAAGCGCCATAATGATTGCTCCTGGAAGCATCAGTAGCCCTGCATCCAACGGAGATATACCCCGTATCGTTTGAACATAAATCGGCAGCAAAAGCATCCCCGAAAACATGGCCATCGTAAGCACCATTGAGATAACGGATGATAATGCAAACATTGGGTACCTAAAGATTCTATAATTAAGCATCGGCTGATCTTGTTTTAGTTGACGTAAGATAGACACTAGCAATGAAATAGCTCCAATCGCAATCGTCAAATAAACTTGTGGACTGTCCCAGCCTTGCTTTCCGGCAGAACTGAATCCATAAAGCAAGCCGCCAAAGCCCACACTTGTAAGTAAAACAGATAAGAAATCCAGTCGAATATCAACTTTTTCTTTCTTATCCTTTAATAAGAAGAAACCGATTAATAGAACAATCACTGCAATTGGTGTTACAAAGTGGAACAACATTCTCCAGTCATAGTGTTCGATTAACCAACCAGATAATGTTGGTCCAATTGCCGGTGCCCCCATTAAAACTAATCCAAATACCCCCATTGCTGCTCCCCTTTTCTCAATAGGGAAACTTACTAACATGACATTCATTAAAAGTGGCATCATAATCGCTGAACCCGCTGCCTGCGTCATCCTGCCTGTTAATAAAAGCGGAAACACATGTGCCATCCCAGCAAGGATGGTTCCTAATGTAAATAAGCCCATGGCAACCAAGAAAAGCTTTCGTACAGAATATTTTTGAATTAAAAATGCTGTAGTTGGTATTAGTATTCCATTTACTAACATGAACCCAGTTGTCAACCATTGCACAGTTGAAGCATCAACTTCTAAATCAGCCATTATGGATGGAAGTGCAATATTTAGTAAGGTGTTGTTTAAAAAAGCAATAAATGCCCCAATCATCAGGATTACAATAATCCCGTATGGGGGACGTTTTGTTTCATTTTTACTGTGTTCCATATATATACCCCCTATAGACCATTTGTACATTTTTCTATACCGTTGTTTCATGCTTTATCAATAATATACCGACAGTTCATTTTTTGCAATCAAAAAATACTACAAAATTATGGGTTTGTAATGAACACTTTAATAATGTAGTATATTTTTATACAGGTAGTATAATTCGGATTATAGGTGATAAAGTGAACGAACGTAAGCAGCATGTTATTAGTAAAGCTCATCAATTATTTATAGAAAAAGGATTTCAAGCCACATCGATTCAAGATATTTTAGATTTTAGCGGTATTTCAAAAGGAACCTTTTACAAATACTTCTCATCAAAGAGCGAATTATTAATCGCCATTTATAAAACAATTTTTAAAAAGCTGGCAAAGGATAGAAATGATTTATTAATTGGAGAAAATCCTTCAGATATCGAGATTTTTATTAAACAAATTGAATTGCAAATGATATCTAATAGGAAAAATAAATTAATTGCACTTTATGAGGAAGTAATGGCAACAAATGATGCTGATTTAAAACAGTACATTCGGATTAGCCGGCTCCGTTCCCTTCGGTGGATGGTTCATAGGTTTATTGATATTTTTGGTGAAGAGAATAAGCCCTACTTATTAGATTGTGCCATTATGTTTCAGGGATTCTTACAGAATAATCTCCAATACAATCGGATGGCGACAGATTCAAATGAGAAAATTAGTAATGTTGTCAGATATAGTGTTAACCGTTTAGTTAGGATGGTTGATGAAGTGACCGAGGCTCGGGAGCAAATCCATGAGCCAGAGCTTTTAGACAAATGGCTTCCTGGAAAACATAAAAATAATCATGAATTGATTGATCAATTCTTTAAAATTGTCGGCCCCATAAGAAATTCCATTACCAAACACTTTCCTGATAAAAATGACCAGGAAAAGTATAACGAACTGTTAGATTTCATTCAAGAAGAAATCATGCATACAAGAGCACCACGAAAGTTCTTAATCGAAAGCACCATCCAAACGTTACAAAATAACCCAGCTTTAAAATGGAAAAAAGACCTGCAACAGCTTAATCAAATCATAACCGTTTTCTTTCAACAATTAGCGCAAGAGGAAGAAGAGTAAAAATAGTAGAATTTTTAGACTTGAGCGTTTGCCCATGCATTTCTAGGTAGTTTTACGTAAATTAGTAAAAACAATGATTTGTTTTACTATTTTGAGGAGGAGCAGTTACTTACTGCTTTAAAACTGCAGGAGGTGTAACAATGGGAGATATAACAGCTGACAAGAATCAAAGTAGTGATGAAAAAAAGTCTATATTTGATTCATTCAAGTTCTGGGGTCAAGTACCAAGGCACAGAAATTCTCATAGCGTAGATATAGATATAAGCCCGATAAAGACAATAGATGACGATTCAACTGATCAATCCCCGAAAAAGACATTAGATGAAGATTCAACTGATCAATCCCCGATAGAAAAATTAGATAACTCAAGTCCTGACAATGTAAAACTCTATGAGACCATTAGTGGCAATTACATTATCACTAGAGGCTGGGATGACAATAATATGATGTTATTTAAAATACGCAGAAAAATACTCTAGAACGAAAAAAGGAATGGAGTCCTAAAGACTCCTTCCTTTTTTGCTTTATTCTTGTTTTACAAAAGTACTAGGCATAACGACTGCAATAACCTCACCGCGAGCACAAAGCTCATTATTCGCAAATACCTCTGTTTCTACCCTGAATTTCTTTGGGTGTATCTCATGAACGACTCCAATAGCCTTTAGAGGCACGCCGTGTGGTGTCGGCTTAACAAAGTCGACCTTCAATGAAGCGGTTACAAATCTAGGAGGCTCAACTCCCTCCCCTGGCTCACAGCCATTCTTTTTATGTAAAGCTAAGGACGCTGAACCTGTTCCATGACAATCAATTAGAGAGGCAACAATCCCTCCATAAACAAATCCCGGAAGAGCGATATGCTCGGGTTCTGGCGTATAAATTGTTACTGTATTTTCTCCTTGCCAGCCTGTCCGGAAATGGTGTCCTTCCTTATTCAACCTGCCACAGCCATAACACCAGGCAAAATCATCCGGATATTCATCTTGAATCGCATTACGTACCTTTTCTTCCATGCCAAACTCCCCCTTTTCAGAAAATTATAACATACCATTTTTGACCTTTGAATGGTTCTTATTTAGGTTCCACATGTACATGTACGTCATAAACTTTATGCCTTAGGATTAATTCTTCTTCAACTTTAGTGGCTATATCATGAGCATGCTTAACATCTAATGTGGAATTAACGAGGATGACTACATCAACAACTACGTTATTACCGTAATTTCTTGCTTTTATTTCTTTCACACCTTTAACGCCATGACAATGATGGATGGTCTGTTTAAATATTTCTATTTCCTTTTCATCAAAACCATCGGTTAAATAGAGAGATGCTTCTTTAAAAATATCCCAGGCCGTTTTACATATTAGAAAACCTACGACGACAGCTGCTAATGGATCCAGCCAGGGCAGGCCAAACTGTGCACCGATAATACCAATGAACGTACCTACACTTACCCATGCATCCGAGAGATTATCCTTTGCGGCGGCCATAACGGATTGGCTGTTTATTTCGGTTGCTAGATTTTTATTATACCGATAAACAAAGTACATAACGAAAGCACAAAATAGTCCCGTCCAGGCAGAAATTACGTCCGGAGATTCCTTTTGTGCGTAAAAAACACTTAAAATAGCGTCATACGCAACTTTCAGTCCTACTGCCATCATGATAAAGGATGCGACCATTGAAGCTACGGTTTCTGCTTTCCAATGTCCATAAGGATGGTCATCATCTGCTGGCCTTTGTGATAATTTCAGTCCAATTAGAACGGCAACCGATGCAATGATATCCGTTACATTGTTTAATCCATCCGCTTTTAATGCCTCGGAATTTGCAAAATATCCAACTCCTAATTTCAATGCAGACAAACAAATATAGGCAATAATACTTATGATAGCTCCGCGCTCTCCTCTTTTTAAATCCAAAAATCCTTGTTCTTCAATCATTTTCCTCACCCACTTCTTTTCCTCATCTATATTATTGAACAAAAACATCTAGTGGGTCTAGAGAAACCTTTTTCCCCTGTTCGAAATATATATCAGGTATGAAAAAAAGTTGTGTTTGGTAAACATTAAAGTAGGTTTAACCTTGAAATTAAGGTGGCAGTTAAGTATTCTAAGAACATAATTCAACCAATTAAGGATGTGTTTACCCTGCGATTAAATAAATTTATTTCCGAGTCTGGAAAAACATCAAGGCGCGGTGCAGATAAATGGATTGAAGAAGGAAGAGTCACAATTAATGGGAAAGTGGCCAAGGTTGGCAGTCAAGTTGAGCCTGGTGATGTTGTCCGAGTAAACGGTGAAACCATTCGGGTTGCCAAAACGAATGTTTATATCGCCCTAAATAAACCTGTTGGGATTACAAGCACAACTGAACGACATATAAAAGGTAATATCGTTGATTTAGTGAACCATCCCCTTCGAATTTTTAATATTGGAAGACTAGATAAAGATTCAGATGGGTTAATTCTGCTAACGAATGACGGAGATATCGTCAATGAAATACTACGTGCAGAGAATAAGCATGAAAAAGAATATATAGTTACGGTGGATAAGCCGATTACTTCGGAGTTTTTAAAGAAAATGTCTGAAGGAGTTAGAATCCTGGATACGAAAACTCTTCCATGTAAAGTGGAGCAATTATCTAAGTATGTTTTTAAGATAATCCTAACGCAAGGGTTAAATCGTCAAATACGCCGGATGTGCGCAGCTCTAGGGTTTTCTGTTGTTCGTCTCCAGAGAATTCGGATTATGAATATTCAGTTAGGGAACCTGCCAGTTGGTCAATGGAGAGATTTAACGAAAAAAGAAAAGAATCAATTATTTAGCGATTTAAATTATGAACCTAGAGAATGGTGAAAAATGGAGTCAAACCTTAACCGGTATGACTCCATTTTTTTAGTTGCTATAATCTTCAAATAATATATGATATTACTTAGATAAACGAAAGATTAATAGGTGGCGAAACTTAATGGAAAAGACTGTAGAAAAACGGCTAATCCGTTCAAGTGTTCCAGTGGAACTAACTTGGAATCTTGATGATTTATTTGTCTCAGAGCAGGCATGGGAATCAGAACTTGAAGCAATTGAAAGAGATATTGAAAAGATTGAAGAATTTAAAGGGTCATTACATACTAGTTCAAAAGAGTTATTAGCTTGCTTGACTGCTCAGGAAAATTTATTGATGAAAATGGTCAAGGCAGCAACGTATGCAAGCTTGAAGCAATCCTCAGATGGGACAGATCCTATTAATCAGTCAAACTCAGCGAAATTATCGGCATTACGGACAAAAATGGTTGCCGCATTGTCATTTATTAATTCAGAGATTCTTTCACTAGAAGCTGGAAGTATTGAAAAATACCTTCAAGAGGAAACGGAACTTAATCCTTTCCGAAAAGATTTACTCGAGCTGCTCGAAACAAAAAAACATCGACTTTCACCAGATACGGAGGAAGTATTAGCCGCTTTAGGTGAGGTACATAGTGCCCCTTATTCCGTTTATAGCATGGCTAAATTAGCAGACATGGACTTTGCCCCTATCCGGGATAGTGAGGGAAATGAGTTACCGATATCCTTTGCATTATTTGAAAACCGCTACGAGTTTTCTTCTGATACAAAAACACGAAGAAAAGCCTATGACTCCTTCGTTTCAACACTAAAACAATATAAAAACACTATTGCAGCTGCCTATTCTGCAGAAGTCAAAAAGCAAGTAACTCTTTCTCGATTAAGAAACTATCAGTCTGTTGAACAAATGCTCTTAGAACCACATCAAGTAACACTTGATATGTACAACAACCAGATTGACATTATTTTCAAAGAGCTAGCACCTCATATGCGCCGCTTTGCACAGTTAAAGAAAAAGGCATTAGGTCTTGATGTCATGAAGTTTTGTGATTTGAAAGCACCCTTAGATGCTGATTTTAACCCAGAAACAACCTATGTAGAAGCTAGTCAACTAATCTTAGAATCTTTAAAAGTAATGGGACCAGAATACAGTGAAATTATTGAAAAAGGTTTCAAAGAGAGATGGGTCGATCTTGCGGACAATATCGGGAAATCCACTGGTGCCTTCTGCTCAAGTCCTTATGGATCACACCCCTACATTTTGGTGACGTGGCAGGATAATATGCGCGGCTGCTTTACCCTGGCACATGAATTTGGGCATGCAGGTCATTTTTACTTGGCAAACAAAAATCAAAGAATCATGAATGTTCGTCCTTCCATGTATTTTATTGAAGCTCCATCTACGATGAATGAGCTTTTATTAGGACAGCACCTATTAGCAAATAACGAAGACAAACAAATGCACCGCTGGGTAGTCCTTCAGCTGCTAGGAACGTATTATCATAATTTTGTTACCCATTTACTAGAGGCAGAATATCAACGCAGGGTTTATGCATTAGCTGAAAGCGGAAAAGCACTTACTGCTAATTCTCTATCTGAATTGACTAGGAATGTACTTTCTGAGTTCTGGGGAGATACTGTAGAAATTGATGAAGGTGCAAGCTTAACTTGGATGCGCCAGCCTCACTATTACATGGGCTTGTATCCATATACCTATTCGGCGGGCTTGACCGCTTCTACGGCAGTGGCACAATTGATTCAAGAAGAAGGCCAGCCTGCTGTTGACCGCTGGCTCGAAGTACTCAGAGCTGGTGGAACAATGAAACCGCTTGAACTGTTAAAACGTGCTGGAGTAGATATGTCGACACCTGACCCAGTTCGAAAAGCAGTAACTTATGTGGGTTTACTAATAGATGAATTAGAAAAGTCATACGAATAAAAGAAGTGAAAGGCACCCTCCAATTTTCTCTGGAGGGTGCCTTTCACTTTTATACTTATCCTTTACTTTAGCCTTCTTCTTCATAGTTCCCCTTCCAAAGCGCGTAACCGAGCCAGAATGATATTCAGAGAGAGCTTTTGTCATTAAATATATCGTTCTTTATTTTTTAATACCTGATTTTTTGAATCCTGTTATCAATCTCATAGGTGAAAGGTTTTGGCTGCGCACCAATAAAGTCTACGAGTACATCTAAGTCCACGGGTCCTATTTCCTTGTTTTGCGCCTTCGTAAATACTGTAAAACCATCTCCCCCCCCAGCAAGGAAGATATTTGCTGCTACAGTATAGGTTTTATTTGGGTCCAGTTGGGTACTATCTGGAAGTTGGATATTTACAACCTTTTGACCAGTTGGCGCATTTTCATCCCATGTGTAGGTGAATCCAGATATTTGAAGCATAGTGGTTTTTGATCCCCACTGTTGATTGAGCACATCACGTATTTGCTGCCCAGTCATCGTCATTTTAACCATATCATTATTAAACGGTTGAACTGTGTAAATTTCTCCCCATGTAATATCTCCTGGATTAATATCGGCTCGAATACCACCCGGGTTCATGAAAGCAATCTCAGTATTCAATGCCTGCCTTTGAGCGTCAGCTATTAAATCACCAAGTACGGATTCGCCATTGTCATTGCGGAGCGCTGTTAAATTAACCGAGGTCGAGCCTATTACCCTGTTAACAATTGGTTCAACCGTCGCTTCGTAATCTGCTACCATCTTTGCAATTTCTGGATCCGGTTTTATACCTTCTTGAAACGTTGTTATGATTTCTGCTCTCTTTGTAACAATATCTTTTGTTTTCGGATCAATTTCTATATCTACATCAGAAAATGCAGTTCCATAGGAATAGGATTGAACTATTAGTTTGTTGTCAATTGTTGCATTCATATAAGCATGATTATGTCCACCAAAAATGATATCTACTTCATCATCTACTTTATTTGCAATATCAACCAGTACTCCTGTTGGATTTTCCCCGTTAATACCTGATGTTCCTGGATTATGTGCTAAGACAACAATTGATCGAACTCCTTGCTTTTTTAATTCTGCTACATTTCGATTAATTGATTCAACTTCATCCGAAAAAGTTATTCCTTCAACACCGCTTGGAACTACAATAGTCGGCGTCTCCGTTGTTACGACACCGATAAATCCGATTTCCATCCCATTTACTTTAAGAATTTTATAAGGAGGTAAGATCGTATCTCCAGTTTTTTGATTAATGACATTCGCTGCGACCCAAGGGAAATTGGCACCGGCAAAATTTCCTGTTTCTTCATGAGTCCCACCATTGATAAGACGAAGTAGTTCTTTAACTCCCTCATCAAATTCATGATTGCCTACAGTTCCGATATCGAAGCCAAGTTTGTTCAAAATCTCGATTGACGGCTCATCCTGTAAAAGTGCTGAAGCAGGAGGACTTGCGCCTACCATATCCCCGGCCTGTACAAGAAGTGTATTCTTATTTTCTGCTTCCCTCTGTTTTAAATAAGCTGCTAAATAATCTGCTCTACCTGCCGGTTTTCCTCCAACATTACGGGTTACATTGATTTGCCCATGTAAATCATTAATCCCCAAAAGTTGAACTTGAATAAAACGGTTGTTCGCAGCAGGCGGTTTTTCCTTTTTTTGTTTTGTTTCCGGACGATTTGCAATGTGGCCATGGTATTCTTCTGACAATCCTTGATTATTTCCTAAAGAATTTTGAGTAAGTGTACCAACATTTCCTCTATTATTTTGGGAGACATCCATAGGTGTTACATTATTATTGTTAGATTGATCGGTTACCTGTGTTGCATTTTGATTGTTCGCCCCGTTCCGGTCAGTTGCATTTTGATTGGCCGCACAAGCAATTAAACTGACAGTAAGCAAAGATACCAGTATCTTA
Source organism: Neobacillus niacini (assembly GCF_023715415.1). GTDB lineage: Bacteria > Bacillota > Bacilli > Bacillales > Cytobacillaceae > Neobacillus > Neobacillus niacini_C. The sequence goes on along the minus strand of NZ_JAMBOB010000003.1, from coordinate 166,831 downwards.
TAAAACCATTGCATAAATTGCCTCCTAGTTTTTTCTTAAAGTGCATTGGTATTTTTTGCTTTTCCACAAAGATTATTCAAAAATTATTGTTGAAACTTTCTACCTATACAATCGTATATATATAGACTCAGTAAAAAGATATCTTGAATATTAAGGGGATTTGGTTATGGGGAATATGTTTTTGTTTGTTCTGATTGTTGCTATTGTGTCTGCTCTTATACTTATACCGATTTATAGGGATGGAAATTCCACTGATAAGAAAAGTAATAAAAAGAGTTCTAATGGTGATAGAGGGCTTTTTCCTGGAGTAATTATCGCTGTTATTGTAGTTTTGATTCCTTCTGTTTTTGCTTACTATTATTTTACAAATTTTGATAGGAATCCCTCTTCTTTATGGGTGTTTGCGATTATCATTACTGCGTTAGGTGCATTAGTATCCACTGGATTGGAAAGAAAAGTTAAAGCAGGGCTATTTGCAGTCAGCCTAATCTTTGGGATTTATTTCCTCACTGCCTTTCTCTTTAATGCGGATGAAAAATTTGAGATTGCTCAAATGGAGCAAGAAGTAGAAATTAAGACCTTTGACGAGAAAGAAACACCTGCTAGTGTACCACCTGAATTCGCCAGAAATAAAATGAGAAAAGCGTTCGGTCAAGTGCCTAATACGAGCTATTATGAACTCGGAAATCTACAAATTCAAAAGGTCAATGGAGATTATGTCTATATAGCTCCTGTTGAGTTCTCTGGATTTTTCAAATGGTGGAAAGGGAAAGAAACACCTGGGTACTTTACTTTAAGTGCGACCGATTCTTCTGCTAATACTAAATTTATTCAGTCTGATATGATCTATACACCATCATCCTATTTTAGTAAATCTATTGAGCGTCACATTCGCATGCAATTCCCTAAACATATATTCTATGGGGATGTTCAATTAGAAATTGATGATGATGGGAAACCGTATTATATCCGTTCTTACGGAGAATTTATTTCTGCTCGAAATGGGTTTGATGTTAAAGGTGTTGTGGTAGTGGATTCCAGAACTGGCGATACAAAGGCGTATTCAATTTCAGAAGTTCCAGAATTTATTGATGGTGCTGTTTCACCTGAAATTGTCAGCTTGCAAAATAGTTACTTCGGAAACTATATTCATGGATTTTGGAATAGTCTATTCGGTAAATCGGATGTAAAACTTCCTTCTGATGAAGGTACAGAGGCGAATGTAAGCCCTATTTTTGATGAGAAAGGTGTAATGTATTACTTCACTGACTTTACAAGTCCTAAAGAAGGCGTCGATTCGATGCTCGGCTACTCACTGACAAATTCGCGTACAGGTGAAGCAACCTATTATACCGGGAATCCTGAAGAATCCTATATGGATTCGCAAGGTGCCCTACAAATTATTGAAAAGAAATTTATCGAAAAAAAATGGCATGGAGAAATGCCTGTTATCTATAATTTCTATGGTGAAGCAAGCTGGTTGACACCTGTACTAGATTCTAATGGTTTCTTGCAGAATTACTTTATCGTTTCAGCCGCTAATCCAGAGATATCCGTTTTCGGGGTCACACCAAACGAAGCTCTAAGGCAATATAAAACAGCGTTGCAAAGAGGCAGTGGTTCGGTTGATGGCAGCTCAAAAGCAGATGAAAAGAAGATTTCTGGTACCGTTCTCCGTGTATATAAGGAAAAATCAGGTGATTTCACCGTTGTTTCATTCCTTCTAGACAACAAGAAAAGTTATATCCTATCCTCTGAAAAAGAACCATTGGTCATTTACTTAAAAGAAGGAGACATAGTAAATGTCACCTACTTGGATACGGATGAGAACTTCCTTCCTGCAAAAGAAATTGTAATCGAAGGATTAGAATAATTCAAAATAAAACACGATGAAAAGGCTAAGAACTTCATCGTGTTTTTTCATGATTAGAATAAAAAAATATTTAATTTGTTTACCAAACTAATTAATGATATTTCCTTTAGAAATTGGTATAATTGAAATAGTTTGGTAATAATACCCTTGCTAAGGAGAATAAATATGACATATGAATTCGATATTTTAGTCAACAATGCAATTGAAAACTCACCTGATTGGTTAATGGACGACATAAGAAATATTTTAAATAAAAAAAATGGACAAATTAGATTAAGCTTTGTGATTTCTGAACTTTATTCGAGATACACTTTTAGTATAAAGCATATTACCTCAGCAATGAATCAAAGCTCTGAATGGTCCATTGTTTCCCATGATAGATTAAACTTTATCGATAACAATATAGACTTAATCCAATACATAATAAAAAGAATCAAATAATAAATACGCATAGAAACAGGATGACTGTTTCACCACAGCTTAGTGCCCTGCCGTCTGAAGAGATCGATTCAAACACAAACATTTGCGGCAAAGCTAGAAAGGATAGACCCAATTTAAGTATGTCAACACACAAAAAGGCACCATCAAAAAATGACAGTGCCTTTAATCTCCACAAATCCTTTTAATAAAATCTTATCGCTTTTGCAGTAAGCTTTGATAGGCTGCTGATGTTCTAACTTCAACGGTGAGGGTACCATTTCCATTGTAAATCGCCTTAATCAGGAACGGGACACCCGCTGTGTTTTTAAATTGAAAATCTTTTCCACCATATGAAACAGTTGCATCCCTCCCTGAAGGTACATACCCCACTGTCAAAGAATGATGGTGCCATTCTACATATTCGATTGCTAATTGATCAACTGCATTAAATAAGGTTGAAGATGTTTGACAGATACCTCCGCCAATTCCCATAACCAATTGTTTATTCACAATTTCCTGCGCAGGCTGGTATCCATGTGCTTCATCACTCGGTCCCACTGTATGATTAAAGGAGAAAATATCCCCTGTTCCAACAATAATATTGTCTATAGCCACTGCAGACAGTTCGATGTTTTTGTTTCTCCCTGTTACACTGGGATTAAATTTCGTTGTATAAGTTGCAACCACCACTTCAGATAAGTGGGCTGCATCTTCAGGCTTATATCCGCTTTCCGTAACATAGATTGGCAGGAAAACATCGCCACCAGTGACGGAAGCCTCGATTACTTTCGTCACTAGTTCTGCTTCTTCAAGCACCACTCTTGGTTTCCCTTTAATAACCTGACCGTTTGCATCAATTTTATCAAGTACCATCCTTGAGTCATATCCAGGAGTCGTATCTGTTCCCCTTGCTAACTCTTTAGCCCATTGCTCAAGCTCCTGCTTATATTTTTCATCGTCACTTCCAAAACCCATATCCACTGGAATGAGGCTTTTTAAGACGGCTTTTGTACTAGGGTCAATGACATTTACAACCTTCGGCTTTTTCGCTTCTTCCTCGGCAATTCTTTTTGCTTCCGCATCTTCAGCTGCTTTTCTTGCCGCTTCTTCTGCAGCTTTTTGCTCTTCAAGCTTTTTTTCTAGTTCTGTCACTTTGTTCTCAAGCTCAGCTTCCTTACCGTTTGTTTTCTCCGCACAGCCTGCTAATCCTATTAAACTACCAATTAGTATGACTGAAATCACCCAGGTCCGTATAGACATAAACCGCTTCTCCTCTTTTCCCAAAATCGCGTCATCCCCAACGAAACACTTCCGAATATTCAGAAAAAGAATTTCGCTCTCATTCCCTAATCTATTCCACTTTCAGACACAAAATTCCTGCTAACTCCCTGTGACAAATTCCTTAAATTGGATACACTTATTAGACGGATTTCATCACAATTGGTTTCAAGAATTTTTGAAAAGTTTTCACAAGATTATGAACAAATGAGAGTTATAGATAATTTACTGGGATTTATCGTAGCAAATACATGATTCGATATGATCATTTACCATCCCCGTCGCTTGCATAAAGGCATAACAAATGGTTGATCCGACAAATTTAAAGCCTCGTTTTTTCAAATCCTTACTTAATCTATCGCTAATGTCCGTGGTAGCGGGAACTTCTGATAAATCTTTAAAATGATTTATTATCGGCTTACCATCTACAAAAGACCAAATATACTCACTGAAAGAACCAAACTCTTCTTTAACCTTCAAGAATGCCTTTGCATTGGTAATGACAGCATTTATTTTGAGTTTATTTCTAACGATTCCTTCATTTTGTAAAAGTTCTCCTATTTTCTTTTCATCATAATTAATAATTATACTTGGTTCAAAATGGTCAAACGCTTTACGGTAATTTTCTCTCTTTTTTAAAATTGTGTACCAGCTTAATCCTGCTTGAGCACCCTCTAAGTTCAAATATTCAAATAGTAATCGATTATCATACACAGGCACTCCCCATTCATGATCATGATAATCAATATAAAGAGGATCCTGATTCACCCAACCGCATCTTTTCATTTCATAATTACCTCCATATTTACTCATATTAAACAAACTTAACTTTTCCCACCATAATAATCAACATTTTACAAAAAAACAGCCATCGTATGATGACTGTTTTAATAACCTATGATTTTAAAACACGGCAGATATTTTCCGCTGCAAATTCTAAATTTGCTTCGCCAGATTTCAATGCCTCATCCAAAGAAGAAACACCTTTTAATATACCAACGATAGATGTAATTCCGTGTTCATAAAGCGGTTCAACACCCTTACCGATTCTTCCTGCAAATGCAATCACGGGAATGGAGTATTTCATTGCAATCGAAGCTACGCCAAAAGGTGTTTTGCCAAACAATGTTTGCCCATCAATGCTGCCTTCCCCAGTAAAAACATAATCTGCCCCTATCATTCTATCCTCAAGACCCGTATATTCTATGACTAAATCTATGCCTTTTTTAAGATGAGCATTTAAAAATGCCATTAATCCTGTGCCAAGACCACCAGCAGCACCAGCACCTTCTGTATGTGCAATGTCCTTACCCAATTCTTGCTTAATCACCTCAGCATAATGTGCTAAGTTTTCATCCAAAAGTTTTACCAATTCAGGAGTTGCACCTTTTTGCGGACCAAATATGGCAGATGCGCCATTTTCTCCAGTCAAAGGGTTGGTTACATCGCAGGCTACATCAATGTGTACATTTTCAATCCTCTTATCTAACCCACTTACATCAATTGAAGTTAATTGGTTTAAAGCACCACCGCCGAAAGTAAGTTCTTTGCCATTCTTATCCTTAAAAGAAACACCAAGAGCCTGTAGCATTCCTGCTCCTCCGTCATTGGTAGCACTACCGCCAATTCCAATTAAAATACGGCTTACACCCTTATCAAGAGCATCCTTAATGAGTTCACCGGTTCCATATGTGGTTGTCACTAATGGATTTCGGTCTTCTAATTTGATTAATTCTAACCCACTTGCACTTGCCATCTCAATCACAGCTGTTTGACCTTCACCTAAAAGACCATATTCTGCTATAACCTTCTCACCTAGCGGACCAATGGCTTCAACTTTGACCATTTCACCATTCGTCATACTAACGAGTGATTCAACCGTCCCCTCACCACCGTCTGCCATTGGAACAATTACACATTCTGCATCTGGAAAAACGGCACGAATACCTTTTTCCATTGCCAGAGCAGCTTTTTTTGCAGACATACTCTCCTTAAATGAATCAGGCGCTAACAAAAACTTCATTATAATCTGTCCTTTACATTTAAAGTAGAAAAATTCTATCTATTATTCATTCATTATACCAAAAGTTGGTGAAAGATAGGGTACCTAACAGCCACCCTACTAAAATTCATCTTACTAAGAAAGAATGTTTGTTACATCCATTCTTTTTAAATAAACATTCTCTGAAAAATAACAAATCCCTATGAAAAAGTAAACTCAAGACTAACCGTAAAGCCTGAGTTTACTTTTTCATTCATACAAATTTTTTTGTATATTCCGCTTGATACCACGTATTTTTCTTGTACTCCCTTTCATTCCGAATAGAAGCCGAATAAATGAACATCTTGAAATAATGAAATGATAAAATATACTAATGATAACAAACCCAGATACTAGTAGAAATACAAGTTTTACTGTAATGGACCATTCCAAATCTGCAATAAGAAATCCTAAGGTAACAATTACCGGCTGATGAATAACATAAAACGGCATGGAGGCTTTATTTCCATAGTCCAACCATTTATTGGAGATAGATAACTTTATGTCGGACAATGCAAAAATAACAAGCAGGCAGCTCCAACAGCTTAATGCTTTGACAGAAGCTAGGATAATAGACGCCCCACTATTACCTGATGGCATTCCTGTCATGAATCCAACTACAAAAAATACAGTAGTGAGTATGGATATTGTCATTGTCATGGGCAGCAGCCTTTGAACAACAGACTTGAAGGTAGTCTTAGTAAAGAAAAAATAACCATATAGAAAAATAACTAGGTAAAAGCTTATATCCCAGCCCCCTAGATTCACAACATCTACTACGATGGACAGGATTATCAAAGGAATTGATAATACAAATAGATGTAAAGATTTTAGTTCTTTATAAATATCAGGTCTCTTTTTTAGAAAGAATGGCAATGTAATGAGACTAAAGATTAAAAGAACCAATAGATACCATAGATGCAAACCTACAAAAGCAAAATTCCCTGAACCTCCGATATCAAGATACACTCCATCAAAGTAGTTTGGATACCAGCTAAAAAACGAACCAGAAAATTGCCCGTGACTTACTCGCTCCATATAGATTTGCGGAGGAGTAAGAATCATGACACCAAATACAAGTGGTATTCCCAGCCGCACGAATCTTTCCTTCATATATTGTCTACCTGATCTCTTTTGAAGTGCATAGTACGAATTGATTCCAGATACCGCAAAAAAGATTGGCATCAGCCAAGTACTCATAAATAATGAAAGTGCTGTTATGTAGGTCGGGTCTGTTTCGTTATTCTTTACATGCCATGCCCAAGGATTAAAAAACATGAAGCAATGGTAAATGAACACGGCAAGTGTAGCTAATACTCTTATCCAATCTAAATCATATTGTCTATTCATCGAAATATTACTCCCCCAGTAAATAGGATACTCCCGTTCCTTCCCAGTCTATTTTACTATATGAAAAGCATTCTAATTGTCGAATAATGGAAGAATAATGAAGAGAAACAAAAAAACGCAAACAGCCCTTCAAAAAAAGGGCTGTTGTTTTCTATAGGCAGAACTACTTTATTGTAAGATTAATTTTCTGCTAATTTCTTTATCATATTTTCACTGTTTTTAGGTTGATTTTCTTCTAAGTTCTCCTCATCAGGTTTGGCTCGTTTTATATAAAACGCAAGAATTAGGGCAACACCAATAATAATAGCTGAAATCAAGAAAGTATAATTAATACCTTCTAACATGGCTTCCAAAGCAATTTGTTGTTGCATTTGGGCTAGGGCTGCTTCTGTTGGCTGCTGTGTCAAATTTTGCATAGCAGATTCAGTTAGTTCTTTTCCATAAGAAGCAGAACGATTAGACATAAGAGTAATCAATAATCCTGTACCAATGGCAGCAGATACCTGTTGCATGGTATTGTTCATTGCCGTACCATGGGGATAAAAACGCGGCGGCAACTGATTCAATCCATTGGTTGACACAGGCATAAACACCATTGACATTCCAAACATACGAATCGCATGTAAAAAAACCATATACATATAGGTCGTTTCAAACGATAGCATGCTGAATAAATAGGTAGTAACCGTGGTAATGAACAAACCTGTAATGGCTAAGATACGACCGCCAAATTTGTCAAATAATCTTCCGGTAACAGGTGACATGAAAGCATTCACAAGGGCTCCCGGCAATAACATTAATCCTGCATCCAATGGAGAAATCCCGCGGATTGTTTGAACATAAATAGGGAGAAGCAGAAACCCTGAAAACATGGCAATATTCACAATCATCGAAATAGCCGATGAAAGTGCAAACATGTTATATTTAAAAACCCTGAAATTCAGCATTGGCCGCTCTTGCTTCAATTGGCGTAAGATAAACCAAACCAACGAAACAACCCCGATGATGATGGTTAAATACACCTGCGGGCTGTCCCAGCCTTTACTGCCCGCTGAACTAAATCCATAGAGCAAACCACCGAAACCGATACTTGACAGCAATAACGAAAAGAAATCAAGCTTAATATCCACTTTCTCTTTTTTATCCTTCAGTTTCAAAAATCCTATGAATAGTATAATCGCTGCAATTGGTGTAACAAAATGGAATAACATTCTCCAATCATAATGTTCAATAATCCAGCCAGACAATGTTGGTCCAATAGCTGGTGCAAACATAAGAATAAGTCCGAAAACCCCCATAGCCGTTCCTCTTTTTTCAATCGGAAAACTGACTAACATAACGTTCATTAAAAGCGGCATCATAATGGCAGAACCTGATGCCTGAACCATCCGAGCTGTTAATAACAGAGGAAAGTGATGAGCGATGCCAGCGATAATGGTCCCAGCTGTAAATAGCCCCATTGCGACTAAGAATAATCGCCGAACCGTGTATTTTTGGATTAGAAAGGCGGTCGTGGGAATCATTATCCCATTGACGAGCATAAATCCTGTCGTCAGCCACTGCACCGTAGCTGTATCAACATCTAAATCCTTCATTATCGAAGGCAATGCCACATTTAACAAAGTATTATTTAAAAATGCAATAAAGGCACCAATCATTAATACAGCGATAATACCATAGGGCGGCTTGTCAATCTTATTTATGGATTGTTCCATTCGTATGTGTCCCCCTGTTGAATTCTTCTTACATTCTTTCCACTTTGGACCATAAAATCAATCATAAACTACCAATACTTTTATTTCAATGTAATTTATATACAGAATTTGACAAGTTCTACTACCTCTGAAAAACAAGAAACTCGTAACCCCAAAATCGGCTACGAGTTTGTACATTTTTTTAATTTTGTGCTTTAGGAATTTGATCCCGTTTATAAAAATATTGCAAAGCAAGCAAAGCAGCAAACAAAACTAGCCCGACGATATCGGAGATTTTTTCCGGGTAAATTAAGCATAATCCTGTACCTAAGGAAACAATCCGTTCAGTCCAGTTCATTTTTCTCATCCAAAAACCAATAACCCCCGCACTTATGGCAATCATTCCAATAAAGGCCGTAAACACAACCCAAATTAAATAAGTCCAAGTGGTATCAATCATGAGCAATTCTGGTGACAAAACAAACATATAGGGGATGATAAACGCTGATATGGCAAGCTTTGTTGATTCCACACCCGTTCGAAATGGCTCTCCACCAGAGATTGCCGCTGCCGCAAAAGCAGCTAGAGCGACTGGAGGAGTGATATCGGCGACAATTCCAAAATAAAACACAAACAAGTGAGCAGATAAATCTGGAACTCCTAATAAAATAATTGCTGGTGCTGCAATGGTAGAGGTAATGACATAATTAGCTGTCGTTGGAGAACCCATCCCTAATATCAAGGAAGCAATCATTGTTAAAAACAAGGTCGGCAATAGTGCCCCTCCTGCAAAATCTAGCAAGCCATTTGCCATTTTTAGTCCTAATCCCGTTTTGGTGACTACTCCAACTATAATCCCCGCTGCGGCACAGGCTGCAGCAACACCTAACGCTGATCTTGCTCCATCTACTAAAGCATCAATGATTCCTTTAAATCCAATTCTCGTATTTTTCTTTAACGCACTGACCACAACCGTTATAACAATCGACCATAGTGCAGCCCGGATAACACTCATTCCTGAACTTAACAAAAGAACAATGGTGATAATGGGAAGTAATAAATAGAGTTTTCCAAGTACCTCTTTCCTGCTTGGCATTTCTTCCTTTGTTAACCCACGAAGACCAATTCGCTTTGCTTCGAAATGGGTCATAATCCAAATACCTGCAAAATAAAGCACCGCTGGGATGGCAGCCGCCTTTGCTATCTCCCAGTAACTAATACCTCCGATGAATTCAACCATTAAGAACGCTGCTGCTCCCATAATTGGCGGCATTAACTGTCCTCCTGTAGAGGAAGAGGCTTCAACTGCTCCTGCAAATTCCTTTTTATAACCAAGATTTTTCATCATCGGTATCGTAAAGGCACCGGATGTCACCACATTTGCAACGGAACTGCCGCTAATTGTTCCTTGCAAAGCACTTGAAAAAATAGCCACTTTAGCAGGACCACCTACACTCCTCCCGGCAATAGCGATGGAAAGGTCGTTAAAATACTCCCCAACCCCAGTCTTAATTAAGAAAGAGCCAAACAGTAAGAATAGAAAGATAAAAGTGGAGGATACGCCAATCGGGGTACCTAGAATACCCTCAGTTGTAAAAAACATCGTTTGCACCAGTCGATCCAATTCTAGACCTCGATGTGCAATGACACTCGGCATATAAGGTCCAAAAACTGCATAACCCATAAAAACAATTGCAATAATGGTAATCGGCAAACCAACTGTCCTACGAGTAGCCTCTAATACTAGTAAAATTGCCGAAAGACCAACAAAAAAATCAATCTGAGTGATATTTCCCGTCCTTAAGACTAAATCATCAATCAAGACAGGCCAATAGGCGCCAACAATGACAGAAATAATGGCTAAGATGATATCATACCAAGCCACCTTATATTCTTTTCCCCTATTTTTCTTTCGTGCTGGAAATAATATGAATATAAGTGCAAGTGCGAAGCCCAAATGAATAGAGCGTTGAAGTTGAGCTGTTAACATACCAAATACACCTGTATATAAATGGAATAATGAAAAGGCAAGTAATCCAGCAAAGGCAATCCAGCCTGCAGCCCCTTTTAACTTCCTGGTTCCTGCCTCCGGATCATATTTCTCCAAAAGCTCCTGCTGTTTCTCTTCCGACAAGGCGGTATCATATTGACTCAAGGATATTCACTCCTTTCCATAGCTTCAAAAAGTTCAATTTTCGGATTTCTACTTTTACTGAAGTGCCAGGTTTTATCGAACGAGATAATGGATATTCCCTATTTTTATAAATCACAGTATGATTAGCACGAACCTGTCCGATTCGTAAATGAAAAAAAGGAAATACTCGTTTCATATTTTTGATGTAGTAAGCTCCATCCTTTTCCTCAAATGTTTCTCCTTCCTCAGCATTTGATGGCATGCCGATAGCAAAATCCTCATACATCAGCTCATATAGTTGAATCAGGTGGTTGGGAGTAATTTTAAAGCTTTCGATGACATCGGATAAATGAATGGAATGCGTGTATTTGATTTGAAAATGTGTTTCTTCTTTGATAGGAATGTAAGCAAGTACTGCTTGGCTGTGATTTGGCTGGAAGACAATTGCTCTCTGAAATGGTATGAATGCTAAGACAATTAGGATAATAATGAATACTAATAGATATAGGATTATTTGAAGTTTTCGCATTTCCTCCTCCAATTCAGTAGAAAAGGAGGCCAGCTGCTGTTCAGCCGGCCAGATAATGTTAGAAAAAGGGAATCATTTACTCTGCTTTGACGCCTTTTTCATCAAAGTATTTCTGTGCACCAGGATGAACATCAATCCCCACACCATTTAAAGCATTTTCAACCTTAATTAATTTTCCTTTTGCATGTGTCACTTTATCAAGATTTTCAAAAATGGCTTTCGTTATTTCATAAACAACGTTCTCTGAAAGTTCAGCACTGGCTACTAACATCGCTTGAACTGCAACGGTTGTTACCGCAGACTCTAAACCATATGTTCCTGATGGGATTTCTTCCTTTACATAAAATGGATACTTTTCAATAAGACTATCAATTTTGTCTTGTTCAATAGGAACAATGACTACATCTTCTGTTGCCCCAAGGCTTTCAACTGCTCCTGTAGGTGTTCCGGCTGTTACGAAGGCCGCATCAATCGTTCCATCTTGAATCCCTTGTGTAGACTCATCAAAGGATAAATCTTGTTTTTCAATATCCGCAAATGTCATTCCATGTACTTCAAGAATTTGCTCGGCATTTGCTACTGTACCAGAGCCAGGTGCACCAACGGATACCTTTTTACCTTTTAAATCTTCAACGGAAGTAATTCCGGACTCCTTGGTCGTAACAATTTGAATGGTTTCAGGGTATAATGTAGCAATCGCCTTTACGTTGTCAACCTTATTGTTTTCAAACATTAATTTTCCGTCCACAGCATACGAAGCAATATCTGTTTGGGAAAAAGCAATTTCTGCATCGCCATTCTTAAGGGTGGTCATGTTCTCAGCAGAAGCACCGCTAGTTTCAGCATTCGTATCAATTCCTGTTTCATCTTTAATAATCTCAGCAAAGGAACCGCCTAATGGGTAGTAAGTTCCGCCTGTACCACCTGTTAAAATACTAATGAATTGCGGCTTTTCTTCCGCATCATTTGCCGGCTTCTCCCCACCCTCCTCCTTGTTTCCACATGCTGCAAGAATCATAGAGAGTGTTAAGAGAAAGACCATCGACAGATAAAACCTTTTCTTTTTCATACAAATTTCCCCCTTTTTATAAAATGCAGTCCATCAATCAATACTTATTAATGATAAGGTACAAACTTGTCAATTTTGACAATAATAGTTCTTTAGACCTATATTGTTGATAAAAAGAAAAACCCTCTCAATAGAAAGGGTTTACAATTTACTTATTTACGTTTTTTCTTAGCATTTTTCGTCATTCTTCCTAATAAAAATGCCCCAGTAGCTACGCCGATAATCGTGTTTGTTTTTTTGTTAAAAACTTGCTTAGCTACTAGATTTAAGTTTTGAGGTCTTTCTGCAAGCCTCCTCATGAAATACCCATACCAGTCATTTCCAAATGGAACATACGTACAGAAATTATATCCTTCACTTGCTAATTGAAGTTGAAGTTCCTTTCTAAAACCATAAAGCATTTGAATCTCAAATTGCTCATTTGGGATGTTGTTTTTCTTAACAAATTCCTTCACATGGTTAATAATGTGATGATCATGGGTTGCAATCGAAGTGAATTTACCGTTTAATAAATGCCACTCGATTAATTTAATAAAGTTTGCATCGATATCTTTTTTATCTTGGTAAGCGTATTCAGCGGGCTCCTTATATGCCCCTTTTACAATACGCAGACGGTAGTTTTGATACTTTTCTAGGTATTCATCAGCACGAAGCAAATAAGCTTGTATAACCGTTCCTACGTTATCATATTCCTTGGACAATTCATCCAATACATCAAAAGTAGGCTGAAGATGGCTGGTATCTTCCATGTCAATATTAACAAAAATACCATAGTTGTTTGCTCTATCAACGATTTCTCTTAGATTACTTAAGCAGAAATTGTACTCAATATCCAAACCAATTTGAGTAGGTTTTAAAGAAATATGCGCATCCACTTTATGCTCATGAATCGCTTCAATCACGTTAAGAATTTGTTCCTTTGCTTCTGTCGCTTCTTCTTCTTTAAAGACGAATTCACCTAGGTTATCTACTGTACAAGAGATACCGTGTGCATTTAACTCTTTAATACTTTTTATTACTTCATCAATATTGGTACCTGCAACAACACTTTGTGCACCCAGTTTTAAGCCATACTTTTTAGCTGCACTATTTAGAAATTGATTTTGAGATAAGCCTATAAAAATATCTTTCAACATAGCGTTTTCTCCTTGCTGTTGTTATTTCAATATTATTTTAGCATAAGTGTTTTAAATTGACCTTAAATTTTTTAAAAAAATGTATGCGCTTTATTCTAATCAAAAAAAGACCGCCGAGGTTATTCTCAAGCGGCCTTCATTGTAAGCTTTTATCTTCTATTTCGATTACGCAGAAAAGTTGGGATATCTAACGCATCGTCTGATTGTTGTCTTGGTCTTTCATGACTTTGTGCTGGCTCTTCTTGAACACTTTGCTCACGTCGTGAAAAGCCTTGTGACTGTGGTCTAGAATTAGTATCCCTTGTAGGAACAGCAGCACTTTTTCTAGATGAAAGTTCTGTTTCAGAAAAACCAGTAGCGATGACCGTTATCATAATCTCATCTTTAAAGTCTTCATTGATAATTGAACCGAAAATCATATTTAATTCCTTGTCTGCAGCAGAGGAAACGATATCTGCCGCTTCTTGAACCTCATAAAGACTTAAATTACTGCCCCCTGTGATGTTCATTAGCACACCCTGTGCACCATCAATCGAAGTTTCTAGTAATGGACTAGAAATGGCTTTCTTCGCTGCTTCGACTGCACGGTCTTTACCTTTAGCTAAACCAATACCCATTAATGCTGTCCCTTGATTGGACATAATGGTTTTGACATCTGCAAAATCAAGGTTAATTAATCCAGGAACCGCAATTAAATCAGAAATCCCTTGCACACCCTGTCTCAGTACGTTATCCGCTTCACGGAAAGCTTGAATCATAGGAGTCTTCTTATCTACGATTTGCAGCAAGCGATCATTCGGTACAATAATCAGAGTATCTACTGCTTCTCGCATCAAATCAATCCCGGCTGCTGCATTGGTAGAGCGTTTACGTCCCTCAAATCCAAATGGACGTGTCACAACACCAATGGTTAAAGCACCTAGCTCACGGGAGATTTGAGCAATAGCCGGTGCAGCTCCAGTCCCAGTTCCTCCGCCCATACCAGCGGTAACAAAGACCATATCTGCTCCTTTTAAAACTTCTTGGATTTGCTTTCTGCTTTCCTCAACTGCATTTCTGCCAACTTCAGGATTGGCACCGGCACCTAAGCCTCTTGTTAAAGTTGCACCAATTTGCATTTTAATTTCTGCTTTTGATAGTTTAAGAGCTTGCGCATCTGTATTAACTGCAATAAATTCTACGCCTTGAACCCCGTCTTCTATCATTCGGTTTACGGCGTTATTACCGCCGCCGCCGACACCGATTACTTTAATTCTTGCAACTTGATCTATGTCCATTTCAAAATCCCACACGATAGATTTCCTCCTGCTCCCGCATAATTCTTATGTCTCATATTCAAAATTCGAAAAATTCAAATGAGTATTTTTAAAATTAAAGCTTTATAGAAGATTTATTACACTCGTATTCATTATAATCTACCTAAAGCATATTTTTGTGAATTTTGTCGAAACTTTATTCTTAGATTCTATTTTAACAAAAAACTGGGGATTTTTATATAGTCCTAATGAAACTCCTTTTTATTTTATCATTAAAATTATATTACAAACATACGAAAGGCCCAGTTCAAAGACTGAGCCAAGGAATTATGAGAATATACTTTTAATACTTTCGATTAATTCTCTAAAGAAATCTGCTACTTTTTGCAGAAAATTCTTGTCGCCTACTGCTTCTTCTATTCGTTGCTGAATATCTTTTGTAAGATTCTCGAGCTGTGATTTAACATTATCGAAATTAATGTTAAGGTCTCTCATTTTTTCAAATAAGTCTAGTAAAAGCTGCCTGTCCTCAGCACTTAAATTAATTTCTAATGTCTTTAATTTTTCATCAATAATGGCAGCCAGTTCTTCCTTGGTTGCTGGATTCTGCTCTGCTATTTCCTTTTTTATTTCAGTCAATAGCTCACTCACTTTATCCTGATCTAACCCTTCCTTTTTAGCCAAATCCGTTGCTAAATTCAACTCTTCATTCGCAACCTCTGTCCGTTCTTTATTTAGTCCTGCACCTTCTCCCGCATCATAGGCTTTATAGATTCCTACTAACGCAGAATGTCCGCTAACTTTCACCGGAGAAGCCACATCCACAACGGCATCCTGAATTCCAGCCGTCAATAAAGCATTGGCATACATTTCATCAGTAACCTCGGTAATGTTTTCGGGAGTCACCTGATTAATGACGAGTCCTTCACCAGAATCCTTTCTGGTGATTTTAGCAGAGGAATACATATTGGAGTGTGCATCGCCTTTAATATAAGTAACCAGATCTTCTCCTGTTACAGTAATCTCTTTTACCTTGCTTTTATCACTTACCTTTAATAGCTTTCTAACCTCATCCTTTTGTGCTTCAGATAATGCTGCTCCGTAAACCACAATTGGCAGCCCAAACTTTTCGTTGATACTCTCTTCATTATTACCATTCGTATCGGCGAACACCATGCTTGTACTACTTACTGAAAATAATAAAGCAAGAATGATAGCAAATGCCGCCACCTTATAAAAACGTTTCATATTTTCTCTCCTTACCAAATTTCTAAGTTGCTTCAACCTAAGAGACGAATAAATAGGCAAATAGGTTTCAGCTAAATAAATCAACTCCAAATTTTATTACCAGTATTTATTTTAGTTCAGAGTTATGAATATATTACACAACTTAAATCTCATTTAAAAGCTTTTTTACCCCTTCAATGATTCCTTTTACGCTGCTACAAAGATAATACCACCCCAGTTTACTTAAAGAGTTCTAAAGTCTAACTATAATGTAGTATGATGAAAATGGAAATTTATTAATAAAGGAGGTTATCGTTTTGAAGGAGAGTTTCAAAGCATTAGTGGTTGATAAAACAGAAACTGATTTCAGTGTGGGGGTTAAAAACCTTACCCTTAATGATTTACCAGCTGGCGAGGTATTGATTAAAGTTGCCTATTCAAGTATTAATTACAAAGATGGTTTAGCTAGTATTCCTGAAGGGAAAATCGTAAGGTCTTATCCTTTTGTTCCTGGGATTGATTTGGCAGGAGTTGTAGTCTCCTCTGAAGATCCTCGTTATTCAGCAGGAGATCAAGTTATTGCTACTAGTTATGAAATTGGTGTCTCTCATTATGGTGGTTATAGTGAATATGCACGAATTCCGGCTGATTGGATTGTACCGTTACCAGAAAACCTTACGTTAAAAGAAGCGATGATTTACGGAACCGGTGGGTTAACCGCAGCCCTTTCTATTCAAAGACTTGAAGAAAATGGGCTAACTCCTGAAAAGGGTAAAGTGTTAGTTACGGGTGCTACTGGTGGCGTAGGAAGTATTGCGGTTGCCATTTTAGCGAAACGAGGCTACGAGGTTGCCGCAAGTACAGGAAAATCAAGTGAACATGAATATTTACATAAACTCGGCGCAAAAGAGGTTATTTCTAGGGATGAAGTATACAACGGGAAAGTAAGAGCTCTAGATAAACAACTTTGGGCAGCTGCTGTCGACCCAGTTGGCGGAGAATCTCTAGCGGCTATTTTAAGTAAAATCCATTACAATGGTTCCGTTGCTGTCAGTGGATTAACAGGCGGCGGCAACGTTCCTACAACTGTGTTTCCATTCATCCTTCGAGGTATTAATCTCCTCGGAATTGACTCTGTCTATTGTCCAATGGAAGTACGCAAACCATTATGGGAGCGAATGGCAACCGATTTCAAACCGGAAGTATTAGATTCCATTTCCAAAGAAATAAGACTAGAAGAGCTTCCACAGACACTACCTATCATTTTACAAGGGCAGGCAAGAGGTCGTTTTATTGTAAAAATCTAAAGGAAAAAGCCGCAAAATCCAGAAACTGGTTTGCGGCTTTTTTAGCTAAGATGCCCTAGTCTCGCAGATAGCTGCTGGCTGGTTTGGATCATAATCGGTCCAAGCTGGGTTATTCTTTCCTTGGTCATCCTTGTGGTTGGTCCAGATATACTCACGGCCGCAACCACTTTTCCTAAATGATCAAAAACGGGGGCTGCGATACAGGTTATCCCGTATTCATTTTCTTCCAAATCTAAAGCATAACCTCTTTGTCGTATTTGTTTTAACTCTTGAAGGATTGCCTCGATTGAAGTAATGGTATGGTCTGTATGATAGGGCATTCCTTTTCGGTTCAGGATTGAAAAGACATCATTTTCAGGTAAATGGGCTAGAATCGCCTTCCCAACGGATGTACAATGCATGGGAGCTCTTTTTCCAACCTTTGAATGAGTTCTTAAGGTTTCCGTTCCTTCTAATTTCTCAATGTAAACGACTTCCCCCTGGTCGTAGACAACGAGATGAATGACTTCATTCGTTTTATTTTCTAGTTCCTCCAGAAAGGGTTTCGCTTCTGCCCTTATATCGATGGAATCCAACAGCTTCGAACTAATATCCAGAAACTTATAGCCAAGCTTGTATTTACCTGTTTCACGGTCCTGCTCGATATACCCATATTGAACAAGTGTGGAGAGGGTTCTAAACACAGAGCTTTTATTGATATCAATTTGATTCGCAATCTCTGTTACACCAAGTCCGCCTTTTTTCATTCCCACTAGTGCAATAATATCCAGTGCCCTGCTTACAGACTTCACCACATTATCTCTTTGCAAACTTGCTCACCTCGTTAAGCAGAACTTAGTCAGGGCATTTTATCAATAAAACGCCCTGATCTCAACATTAATTAGGATCTGACAGAAAATTTAGCTTTCGCTTCAAGTCGGCGGCTATGCAAGATGGGTTCAGTATATCCACTTGGCTGGTCATAGCCCTTAAACACAAGATCACATGCAGCTTGGAAAGCAACAGATTGATCGAAATCAGGTGCCATAGGTGTGTACGCAGAATCGCCAGCATTTTGTTCATCCACTACCTTTGCCATGCGTTCCATTGTTTCAACCACTTGTTCTTTCGTACAAATTCCATGATGCAGCCAGTTCGCTACGTGCTGGCTGGAAATACGAAGAGTAGCTCGGTCTTCCATTAGTGCAATATTATTAATATCTGGTACCTTTGAGCAGCCTATTCCCTGCTCAACCCATCTGACCACATACCCTAGTATCCCCTGAGCATTATTATCAAGCTCTGCTTGAATTTCTTCTTGACTCCAATTTTTATTTCCTGCAACAGGAATTTGCAAAATATCATCTCGCAAATCAGAAATGCTTCTTAATAGATTATTTTGTACACCCTTCACATTTACTTGATGGTAATGCAAGGCGTGAAGTGTTGCGGCGGTTGGAGATGGGACCCAAGCTGTGTTCCCTCCAGCCAATAAATGTCCGATTTTTTGCTCCAGCATACTCTTCATTAAATCAGGCATTGCCCACATACCTTTACCGATTTGAGCTTTTCCTTGAAATCCGGTTGACAGACCATTATTAACATTTGATTTTTCATAGCTTTGCAGCCAGACTGTTGTTTTCATTTCATTTTTACGAATCATCGCACCTGCCTCCATGGACGTGTGCATTTCGTCCCCCGTCCGGTCAAGGAATCCGGTGTTGATGAAAACAACACGCTCCTGAACTTCATAGATACAGGCTTTTAGATTTAACGATGTCCGGCGTTCCTCATCCATTACCCCAATTTTTAATGTATTTCTGGCTAATCCCAGTAAATCTTCTGTTTGATTAAATAGATCATTTGCGAATGCTGCTTCTTCTGGACCATGCATTTTTGGCTTTACTATATAAATGGAACCTGTTTCAGAATTTTTGAAGGTGGTGTTTCCATTGATAGAATGCTTGGCACATAGAGAAGTAACAACAGCATCGATGATTCCCTCTTGAACTTCATCCCCTTCCCCATCTAGAATTGCATTATTGGTCATCAAATGGCCGACATTTCGAACGAGCATTAATGCACGACCTGGCAAAGTGAATTCACTGCCACTAGGTGACACGTAACTGCGGTCAGGATTAAGTGTTCGTGTTACTTTTTTATTTCCCTTTGTAAAAGTGGCAGAAAGAGTACCTCTATTTAAACCCAGCCAATTCCGGTAAACGAGTACCTTATCCTGTGCATCCACCGCAGCCACAGAGTCCTCACAATCCATAATCGAGGTGAGTGCTGATTCTAGGAGAATATCTTTTACACCTGCAGCATCACTTCTTCCAATTGGGTGGCCGTGGTCAAATTGGATTTCAAAATAGTTATCATTATTTTTCAATAGGACAGCTGATGGCTGTGTTGGATTTCCTTGATATCCAGCAAATTGATCTTCATTTTTCAAATGAGCTTGATCCCCATTACTTAAGGTTACTACTAAATTTCCTTGGTCAATAGTATAGCTTTTAGCCTCTTTATGCGAACCAGCCTGCAAAGGAACACTCTGGTCAAGGAATTCTCTAGCAAAGGCAATGACCTTCTCCCCGCGTACAGGATTATATCCACCTTGTGCCTTGGCACCACTCTCATCACTAATGACATCCGTGCCATATAAGGCGTCATACAGACTACCCCACCGAGCATTGGCTGCATTAATCGCATAGCGGGCATTATCAACAGGTACGACTAATTGAGGTCCAGCTTTACGAGCAATTTCATCATCTGCCCCTTCAGTAGAAATGCTATAATCGTCCGGTTCTGGCAGCAGATAGCCGATTTTCTCTAAAAAAGTTTTGTATCTATTAAAATCGAATTCTTTATTTTCCCGGTGCCAGGTGTTAATTTTCCTTTGAAGCTCATCTCTTTTTGCGAGTAATTCCTTATTTTTCGGAGTCAACTTGGTGATGATTTTTTCAAAACCTGTCCAAAATGTCTCCTGATTCACTTGACTGCCTGGCAATGCTTCTGAATTTATAAACTCATAGAGTTCACTCGCTACCTGTATATCTCCCACTTTTACATAGTTAACCATTTACTGTTCCTCCTTCAAATTTCTTATTACAAAACAGTGTTTCTATGAAAAACATTAGGCTTTCATTTCTTTTTTTATTTCCACACAGCGCCCTGGAGTCGGAAAAAGTTTTCCGGCATTCAACAAATTATCAGGGTTAAAGACTTCACGTATATTGGTTTGTGCAAGGATTTCCTCTTCTTTAAAAACAAAGCGCATTTCTTCCCGCTTCTCAATTCCTACTCCGTGCTCACCTGTTATCGTGCCACCAACATCTGCACATGCTTTTAAACATTGGCTTCCTGCTTCTAGTGCTTTTTCGATTTCTCCAGGTTTACGAGCATCAAATAGAACAAGTGGATGGAGATTGCCATCTCCGGCATGAAAAATATTGGCAATTCGCAAACCAGATTCCCCACTGATTTGAGCAATTTTCCGCAGGACTTCTGGCAGTTTGCTCCTAGGAATGACACCATCCTGTACTAAATAATCAGGAGAAATGGCTCCCATTGCCCCAAAGCCAGTTTTTCGATTGGCCCACCATCGTCCTCTTTCTTCCTCATCTTTAGCGGCTCGAACCTCACGAACATTTCTTTTTTTACAAACCTTGACGATTTGGTTGATTTGTTCATCTATTCCCGCAGCAATTCCGTCTACTTCTATTAGTAAAACCGCTTCAATATCCTTTGGATGTCCGACAGGGAATGCAGCAGCTTCCACTGCTTCAATCGCTGTTTTGTCCATCATTTCCAGTGCCGCCGGAACAATACCCGCTGAAATAATATCTGATACAGCCTGGCTTCCATCTTCAACTCTATCAAAATAAGCTAAAACGGTCTGTTTTCCTTCTGGATTTTTGAGAATTCGAACGGTAATTTTCGTGACAATTCCCAGCGTCCCTTCTGAACCTGTCAAAAGCCCGAGTAAGTCGTATCCAGGCTCATCTAACACTCCATTTTTACCAATCTCAATAATCTCTCCATTCGGAAGTACGACTTCAAGTCCAAGTATATGGTTGGTTGTTACCCCATATTTAAGGCAGTGTGCCCCGCCAGCATTTTCTGCGACATTCCCTCCAATGGTGCAGCAATATTGACTAGAAGGATCGGGGGCATAATAATAACCCTTATCAGATATGGAGTTTGTTAGTTTCAAATTGACGAAGCCCGGTTCAACCACTGCTTGCCTATTTTCAAGGTCTACACTGATTAGTTTTTTCATGCGAACCATGCTGATGATCACTTCACCATTTATCGGAATTGCCCCGCCGCTTAACCCAGTTCCCGCACCACGGGCAAGAAAAGGGAGTTTATTTTCAGAGCAATATTTAACGATTTGGGATACTTCAGCTGTGTTTTTCGGAAAGACAACTGCCTTTGGCAAATGCTTATGAATTGTAAACCCATCGCAATCATATGCAAGCAAGTCTACCTTTTTATACAAAATGGAACGGGCGCCGCTCACAATTGATGCGAGATTAATAATATGCTTGTCAGTGGTATCAATTCTAATAACTGACATCATTCAAATCCCCTTCTTCTTTTTGATAAGCCCAATCGAGCAGCTGTACGGTGTGGACAATCTTCTGATTTCTTCCATATTTCTGGACACCTAAAGCCATCTGCATCATGCAGCCGGGATTCCCCATTGAAATCATTTCAACGTCATCTGGAACATTTTCCATTTTACTTTTGAGCACGGCATCAGCCATTTCAGGGTTGGTAATATTATAGATTCCGGCACTACCACAGCACCGATCTGCATTAGGCATTTGGACCATTTCTACCCCAGGAATGTCGAGAAGTATCTCTCGGGGTTCCTTTCTTACTCCTTGGCCATGTGCTAAATGACAAGCGTCATGGTAAGTGATGCGCATATTCATTTTTGCTTTTGGCTTTTCATATCCAGTGTCATGCAAGTATTTGGAAACATCCACTACCTTCTCTTCGAATTGTTCAGCACGTTCTTTCCATTCTGGTTCATCACGAAATAACTCTGAATATTCCTTCATCATGCACCCGCAGCCAGCTGCATTGACAATCACCTTTTCCTCGTTCTCAAATGCTTCAATATTCTGCTTCGCCAGCTTTCTCCCCATCTCTCTGTCACCGGCATGAACATGCAAAGCCCCACAGCAAGTTTGGTTTTTCGGAATACTAACATCATTTCCATTTCGAGTGAGCACATTGATTGTGGACTCATTGATATCACTAAAAAAAACGTCCATCACACAGCCAGTCAGCATCGCCACTTTATGCTTTGTTTCACTTTTTGCTTTTATTTCCGAAGTGAATTTTTTCCGTATAGACCCTTTCACTTCTGGCATGATAGATTCCATTTCTGTTAAATGCTGCGGCATAATATTAATGAGCTTTGTTTTTCTGACCACTTTTTGCATGCCGCTTTTTTGATAAAATCGTAACAAACCGCCAAGCGACCTCAAGCGATTATGATGAGGGAACACACCATGGAGGAAGAACTTATTCACTGCCCCTTTCCACCCCTTAAGAGGTATCGCTTGCCTAATTTGACCTCTTGCTTCTTCTATGAGACCGCCAACATCTATATCAACAGGACATGCAGTTGTACAGGCACGGCAATCTAAACAAGAAAAAACGGGCGACGCAAAATGTTCATCCACATCCAGCTTGCCCTCGGCCACTGCTTTAATTAGATAAACACGGCCACGCGGGGAATGCTGCTCTTCACCTGTTTGTTCATATGTAGGACATGATTCCAAGCACATACCACAATGAACACAATCAGCCCACTTACTTTCCTGCGGAGGGTCACGCCACAAATAGTTTCCGAGAGTTGAATAGCATTGCAGGTCTTGTTTTTCTTTTACATTCACGTTAAATCCCCCCGACAAAACGACTTGGGTTCAAGATTTGGTTGTGATCAATTTTTTGTTTAATTCCCTCAAAAAGGAAATGATATGGAGATTTATCTCCCCAAACGTTTACGATCTTGCGAAGAGAGAATGGTAGATGCTTTACTATCGCATATCCTCCACGATGTACAGCTATTTCTCTAATCTTTTTGATAGCAAAAACGACATCATCACTTGCTCCACGAATAGTCATTTGACATAATCCTGTTCCTAAACTTCCATGTGCTTCTATGGAAACATGACAAGAATCACCGATTAATTCTGTTTCTTTTACTATCTTAATCACATCTAAATTGGTCACACCGATTTTGAGAACTGCCACTGTTGATGAAGAATTTGTTATTCCATTAGGTTGTTGGTGATAGAATCTATCCCAGAAGATTGTTGCTTCATTTTGTGATAGGGATGTTAGTGTAGTTTTTTCAGGTGTAATACTCCTGATAACTTCTTCTTGGTAGTGTACGGAGCTTTTTACATCTTCAAACGAAATAAGCAATGTATATTGATTATTGTTCGTCAATCTCCCAGCTAAGGTGGGGGTTAAAATCTCGAGGCTGATGGGTTCAATCATTGAATCAAGCACCTTGACTGCAAAGGATTGAATCTCTTCTAGATTATTTTCGGGAAAGGCTACGAAAAGAATAGATTCATATTTTGGAATCGGCCGCAGTTTCAATGTCACCTGTGACACGACACCGAGCGTTCCCATTGCACCGATAAATAACTTATTCATATCGTAGCCAGCAACGTTTTTCACCACTTTGCCACCAGAAGTGATAAGTGTTCCATCAGGGTAGACCATTCTGAGACCAATAACATTGTCCCTTGCTGAACCGTACCCCAATCTTTTTGGTCCACTATCATTGGCAGAAATGATTCCTCCAATTGTTGCATGATTCGGATAAAAAGGATCCAGTGGGATTTTTTGATTGTATGGTGCTAAATAGTTTTGAATTTCTTGGAACGATGTCCCCGCTTTCACCGTCAATGTCATATCACCAGGATTATGCTCAACGATTCCAGTATATTGAGCTAATGACAAGAGAATGTCTGCTTTTTCTAACAACCCGCCATATCCTCTTTTTGTGCCATTTCCCATTATGAAGAGAGAATGTCCTTTCGTATTTGCATACGATAAAAATGAAGAAATTTCTTCTTCGGTTTTGGGAGAAACTCTTACTCTTCCGGAATTCCCCAGTGGATGATGTTGGTCCTCTTCTATTAGCTGTAATTCTTTAAAATAAGCTTTTATTTCAGACAGACCTTCGTCAATTATCAATTCCTTTACCTCCATTGTTTCGTAATAACAAACAGCGTTTCTATTTTATTTTGATAAAATCTTCTCTAATCCCCTTTAATTTTATTTTCCCTCAACAAAATTGTCAATCTATTTAGAAAATTTAAACAAACATATATATGCCCCCTTTAATTAAGGGGGCACTAAAAAACATTTTCAACAATTCTCTTTAATCCGAGACAATGTTTCTCCTATCGAGTCGTGAATGACATACGAATCCTTGCTCAGGTCATATGGCGAGTCACCTTTATTGATAATAATCAAAGGAGTACCTTCACTCTTGTATTGTGGAAAAGTGGAGAATGGAGTCACCTTCAAACTTGTTCCTAACACCAAGAGACAATCCGCTTGATTGATGATGTTTAAGATTTCATTGAAACCATCAATGGAAAACCATTTACCGGAATCTCCAAATAGGACCACATCGGGCTTGATATATCTTTCTTTTTCAGTACGTGTACGACAATGGTTACAAATATAAAAGTCATCCATGGTAGTTAATCTGTTGATCATTTCTTCGGTTGAATAGGCATGTTGGCAATTTTGACAGGAAGCTGTTTTCATGGTCCCATGAAATTCAATTACCAGTTTGGACCCCGCCTTTTGATGGAGCCCATCAATATTTTGCGTGATAATGCTGCTAACTTTTCCTTCGTTTTCCCATTGTGCGAGAATTTCATGTCCCTGATTAGGGAGTGCATCAGGGTGGTAAAGGTTTTCAATCGCAAACTGATAAAATCCCTTTGGGTTGTGATAAAAATTATCGAGAGAAAGGATATATTCTGGTGCCATCTGATAAATTCCTGTTTGTGAACGAAAATCCTTGATTCCTGATTCGGTACTAATTCCAGCACCCGATAGAACGACAATGTTCTGGGCATTTTTTATTAAGTTCGTGCAGGTTTGAAGCATGCTGTTCGCCATATCAACACTCCTATGAAACTTGGTGCTTTTTTAAGTATATCAACCTGTGTAGCGTGCGCTATCATCTTGCTAGCATAGTGCTATACGGCAGTATTTCATGTTTTCCGCCAGTATTTTCTGCCATCCGCCAGTATTTCTCTTCTTCCGCCAGAAAAACCTATTTACCTATTTTAAGTCTTCAAATTCTCTTGCGATTCTCTCGAAGGCTTCTTTTATCATCGGTCTCGGTGAAGGAATACAGATTCTTTGATATTGTAGTCCTTCATCGCCGAACATTTTCCCATCTTCTAATAAGACATTTGCTTTGTTATAGATCCGGTCATGAACCTCGTCAGGCGAAATACCATAAGCACTAAAGTCCATCCACATGATGTAGGTTCCCTCTGGAATTCTCACCTTCACTTTTGGCATCTTTTCCGCTAAAAACTCCACTGCCCATTCCATCGTGCCGTCGATATATTCTTTCAGCTGTTCGAGCCAATCCTCTCCATCATGGTATACCGAAAGAAGTGCTGAAACGGTAAAGGGTGATGGTAAATGCATGCCCATTACGCCAAAATATGTATTTCTCAATTCTGGGTTCGTAATAATGACATTCGTACAGTGAAGGCCAGCCAAATTAAAGGTTTTGTTAATCGCTGTAAACGTAATAATATAATCTTTATATTCTGGAACTACTTTTGCAATTGGCGTAAATGTTTGATTACGTCGAATGATATCTCCGTGAATTTCATCCGCTATAATTAGGACATTATTTTCCACACAGATAGCAGCAAGTTTTCTGAGTTCATCTTCGGTAAACACTCTTCCTGTTGGATTGTGCGGATTACATAGAATAAACATTTTCGTCTTTTCATCTTTTGCCTTCGCTTCAAAATCATCAAAATCAATCGAATAATAGCCTTCGTCATCCGCGATGAGTGCATTATTTAACAGGGTTCTTCCATTCGCATTAATAGAAGAGGTAAACGGAGGATATACAGGTCGCTGGATAATCACTCCGTCTTCCGGTTGTGTAAGCGCCCGAACTGCAACATTTAATGCATGAACCGTACCCGGACTATACACAATTTCTTCCTTTTCGAACTCCCAATTATGTCTCTTTTTGAACCAGTGCTGCACTGCTTCAAAATACTCATCTGGAAATACAGAATAACCAAAAATTCGATGATCCACGGTTTTATGTAGTGCGTCAATTAAGGGTTGGGGAACAGGTAAATCCATATCAGCTGTAAATAAGGGAATCGTATCTTCATCATATCTTTCCGTAAAACCCATGGCTTTAAGAATCTTACCTCCATCCCATTTTATGGAATAAGTCCCTCTCCGATTTACGATCTCATCAAAATTATATTTCACTAGGGGTACCTCCCTTTCATTTTTACCTGGTTTTTATTTTGTACATATTCAAATGGTAAACCATAAATGATTATATTTCCAATTTATTACTACCTTCTCTCAAAATGCTCTTTTTCGATATAAAGGACTTCAAAAGGGAATACTAATTCTATCTAATAAGCACTGGGAGGATTCAGATTTGAAAACCAATCAGAATACATTATCCATTTTCGCCTTAGGCGGAATCAATGAAATTGGTAAGAACATGTATGTAATCGAATATGGCGACGATATTTTGGTGATTGATTGCGGGGGTAAATTTCCAGACGAGAGTTTAATGGGTATTGACTTGATTATCCCTGATATGACTTATTTAGAGGAAAATCAGCATAAAATTCGAGCGATGATAGTGACACATGGTCATGAAGATCATATTGGCGGTATTCCTTTCTTCTTGAAGAAATTAAATGTACCGATTTATGCTACTCGTTTTACCTTAGGACTAATTGAATTAAAGTTAGAAGAGCATCGCCTACTTCGGGATAGTGAGCTTGTCACTATCCATTCGGAGTCCACACTTGAGTTTGGGGAAATCACTTGTTCCTTTTTCAAAGTGAGTCATAGTATTCCTGATTGTCTTGGAATTGTATTTCATACTCCAGAAGGAAATGTCGTTCATACCGGTGACTTTAAATTCGATTTAACACCGTCAAATGACCAGTATAGTGATATTCATAAAATGGCTCAGATTGGCCAACAAGGTGTTATTGCTTTAATATCCGAAAGTACCAATGCCGAGCGGAAAGGTTTATCCCCTTCCGAGAAAATGGTCGCTGAACATTTAGTGGAGGCTTTTATGAAGGCAGAGGGAAAGATCATCCTCTCCACTTTTGCATCAAATGTTAACCGTGTTCAACAAGTCGTTGAGGCAGCAATAAAAACAAATCGTAAGCTAGCACTTCTTGGACGCAGTATGGTGAACGTAGTGGATGTTGCCCTAGAACGTGGGTATTTAAATGTTCCGGATGGAATGCTGATAAGTGCAAATGAAATTGAACAGTTTCCTCCCGATAAGGTTGTAATTTTGTGCACGGGAAGTCAGGGCGAACCCAATGCAGCACTTGCCAGACTTTCAACAGGAAATTACCGGGATGCAACGATTTACCCTGGGGATACCGTTATCTTAGCTGCATCACCTATTCCTGGTAATGAAAAGGGTGTTTCTCGAATTATCGACAACTTATTCCAACTGGGAGCTAAAGTCATTTATGGTTCAGGAAGTTCTACCGGTATGCATGTTTCGGGTCATGGCTATCAGGAAGACTTAAAACTCATGCTTACATTAATGAAGCCAACCTATTTCATTCCGATTCATGGTGAATATCGAATGCTCCACCATCACCGGCAGTTAGCGGAATCAGTTGGTGTTGAAAAAGGGAATACGTTTATCATAAAAAATGGTGATGTGGTGGATATTGAAAATTCTGTTGCCCGTCAGACTCGAAGTATTCCGGCAGGAGACACATATGTTGATGGAATTAGCGTGGGTGATGTCGGGGAAATTGTTTTACGTGACCGCAGACAACTCTCTGAGGATGGGATGCTCGTTGTTGTCTTAACCATCAGTAAATCCGATCGAAAAATTATTCAGGGTCCTGATACGATCACACGTGGATTCGTCTATGTAAAGGAATCTGAGGATTTGATTAGAGAAATAAACCGACTTGTTAAGAAAGTGATTCTTGAATTAGAAGCAGACAATATTCGCCAGTGGAATGTGATGAAGCAAAATATTAAAAAGTCAGTTGGTCAATACTTATTCAAGCATACGAAGAGAAAACCGATGATTCTTCCGATTATCCTTGAGATATAATTAGCGAGGTATGCAAATGTCAGGCACTTTGTTTTGTGCCTGACATTTCAATTTTTAGCATCGCTGATATATTTGATTTTACGCAGATATATTCTGTTTATCGCAGATATAATTTAATTAACGCAAATATAATCAGAATAACGAAAATTAATCTTGATTTCAGTGCTAATTTATTTTACAGTTAAGCGAAATTGGCTATACTCCTAATAGAATTGGAGGAATATTATGTTTCGTTTTTTTAGATTAATCGCTATTTTATTTTTGATATATATTTCTTGGCCATTTATTGCAAAACAGCTGGATAATTCAGATACTCAAGCCGATTTCGTCTCTTCATTAAAAGAAACTCTTGTAGTGCCAGAAACCATTAGTGTCTTCTATGAGGATATCCAGCAGATATTAAAACAGCTTGGCTTTCAACTAGATGAAATACAGCAGGTTCAAGAAAAATCGAAGGAAGCTCCACAAGAAAAACTTGAGTTAACTTCTCCATCGGAACAAACCTTTTCTGTTCATAATGTCGAGCTTGGAAATGAAAAAGCTGACATTGAGCATAATTTGGGCATAGCAAAACGGGTCTCAGTTAATGAATACGGAGCAAATTGGCATGCTTACCATGAGAACTATCATGATTTCTTCATGGTGATGTATGATGAGAAAAACAAAGCAGCTGGTCTATATACGAATCAAGATTTAGTAGCTTCCACGAATGGAATCAAAATCGGCAGTTCGTCAAAAGAAAGTGTTCGCAGCATTCTCGGTGAACCGATTACGAAAATTCAAAAGGGAATGGTCATTTACCAGCTTCAAGAGGATAGTGACAATGATTTATTTTTATCGGAGGATTCTTATGTAACCATTTTTTATGATAAACATGAGAATAATACTGTAACAGCCATTCAAATAGTAAGCAAAGCCATAGAAGAAAACAAAAAAGATTTTTATACGGAAGCCACTCAGACCTTAAAAGAAGGCTTTGAATTCCAAATGTTCGACTTAACCAATGCTACACGTGTCAATCATCAGCTCCCTATCTTAACTTGGGACGACCATGTCAGGGAAACGGCTCGAGAACATAGTGCAGATATGGCAGAAAATGATTATTTCGATCATAAGAATCTTGAGGGACAAACTCCTTTTGATCGTATGAAAGAGGATGCAGTTGCTTTTCATACAGCAGGAGAAAATTTAGCTTATGGTCAATTGAGCAGTATTTTTGCCCATGAAGGTTTAATGAATTCATTGGGACATCGGGAAAATATTCTACGCCAAGATTACGAATACCTAGGCGTTGGGGTCGCTTTTAATGAAAAATCACAGCCTTATTACACGCAAAATTATTATGCTAATTAATACAAATGAATTAGGGTAAAATAATCACGAGCAATTTCTAATTGCTCAAATAACTTCGTCGGGAGTGATGTATCATGGCTAGAAACAAACTAGTGGTTCCTGGTTCAGAAAACGTGCTGAATCAAATGAAAGAAGAAATCGCCAGCGAGTTTGGAGTTCAACTTGGTGCTGATACTACCGCACGAGCAAACGGTTCAGTCGGAGGCGAAATGACCAAACGGCTTGTTGCCTACGCTGAACAATCATTACGAAATCAACAAGGCCAATAACCGATTGATTTCTATAAAAAGGCTGCCCGAGATACTCGGACAGCCTTTTTTCTTATCCTCTCAAGATAGGAAGCGTACAGCAACGGAAGGAACCACCGGATTTAATGATTTCTGTAATATCCACTTCAATCACTTCAAATCCTCGATCACGCAGCTTTTCATTTACCTGTTTATTAACGGGTAAACTTAAAATTTTCTTGTTACCGATATTTAATACATTGGTTCCTAATGTAAATTGTTCTTCCTCTGATACATCTATCAAATCATAGCGCGATGAAAAAAGGTCGATATCTTCCTTAGTCAAAGCTGGCGGATAAATCAGGGCAACCTCCGGAGATATGACATTAAAAACACAATCTAAATGGAGATATTTTTCCTTAAACGGAATGGCTTTCACTTCAAATTGATTAAGGAGACCCTGTAAATGGTCTACTGCTTGCTGATGGGTCCGGTTACTTAAGCCAACGTATATGGTCTTACCATCGATAACTACATCTCCACCTTCAATCCTGTCCTCAGCCAAACTGTAATAAGACATTTCCTCATCCTCTAACCATCGTTTTAATACATCTTCTTCACCAATACGAACATCATGTGCCATCTTAGCGACGAAAATAGTCTGTCCTAACGTAAAGCCAATATCTCTGGTAAACACCTGTTCCGGGTATTTTTTATGATAGGGTAATAAAATAACCTCAATCCCTTGTTCTTCTAAGATTCTTACGAATTCCCGATGTTGTTTTAGTGCTGTTTTTATATGTATGCCTTCATCTTCAAATTCCTTCTGTGTTTCATTGATGACTTCTCGAATGGTCATATATTGTGGCGCACAAAGAATCACTCGCCTTAATAAATCATACTCATTTGCACAGTAGGTTTTATGATTGACCTTTGGTGTTTCATTCATTTCGTTACCTCCTCAAAAATCCATCAAAAAAAGAATATCTAAATCAAATTTACCCATTCTGTCATAGATTGATACTAAAATGATTGATTCAAAAATGGTGGTGACAACTTTATGTTTGAAGTGAAGAAATCAAAGTATGGCAGAGGGATATTTGCAACCCGTAATATTAAGAAGGGTGAACTAATTCACGAAGCACCAGTGATTATATCTCCTAAGGATGAGTATAAGTATTTGAAAAAAACCATCATGATTGAATATGTGTTCTGGTGGGGCGAGGATTATGAAGAATGTGCGTTAGCGTTAGGTTATGGTTCGCTGTTTAACCATTCCTTCACCCCGAATGCTTTATATAAACTCAATTTAAAAAATCAGACCATCGACATTTTTGCTTATAAGAATATAAAAAATGGTGATGAAATTCTAATCAATTACAATGGGGACCCTGAGGATGATGAGCCAATGTGGTTCGATGTTTATTAATTTACCCCTCGTAAGCATAAAAAGCATCCATGGAATTGGATGCTTTTTTAGCCTGTCGGCAACTTTATTTTATCCATAATAGAGGAAAGATAATTTTTAACAGATCCTTTATTGATAGTAGGAGTAGCGCTCGGCGAAAGCGAGTCAGTTTCACTGATATCCTCGTCCATGAGTTCCTTCGAATAAATCCGCCTTCCATCCATAATGCTCCGAATAGAAGAAGCTAACTCCTCACTTGGATTGTCTTTAAGTAAATATCCTCTCACATCTGCTTTCAATGCTCGTTGAAAATATCCTGTTCTCGCAAAGGTAGTTAGAATAATCACCTTGCAGCTATCGAGCAGTAAAGACTCTGCAGCCTCTAGTCCACTCTTTTCAGGCATTTCTATATCCATAATACAAACATCCGGCTGTAATTGGTTCACAAGCAAGATGGCCTCTTCCCCGTTCACTGCAGTTCCAACAACTTCGATATCATCTTCAAGATTCAGCAGATTTCCCATGGCCTCTAACAGCAGTTCCTGATCCTCTGCGATAACAATTCGAATCATTTTCCTATCTCTCCTTATCAGGCTGCTGCTGCAATATATGCAGAGACTCCCCATAAGGAGAGTCTGCCAAGTTGGGTGACATTACAATTCTGGTTTTGCTTGAACAGAAATACGTTTTTTAGCTAGGGCTTTGACGTCCTTGAAAG
This sequence comes from Neobacillus niacini, assembly GCF_023715415.1. Lineage (GTDB taxonomy): Bacteria > Bacillota > Bacilli > Bacillales > Cytobacillaceae > Neobacillus > Neobacillus niacini_C. Next base: position 134,449 of record NZ_JAMBOB010000003.1, on the reverse strand, counting down.
CAACAAAGTTCTTCGCCTTTTCATCCCATAAACGGAAACGAAGCGACTTTAAGCTTGTTGCAAGTGAAATCGTTGGTACGTTTTGTAATGGAGTCGTCTCATTATGAGCCTCTTCTAGTTTATAATTAGGAACCCTTGGGCTTAAGTGGTGAACATGGTGGAAACCAATATTACCAGTTAAAAATTGCAGAAGTTTTGGAAGCTTATAAAAAGAGCTTCCTTCAACCGCGGCTTTTACATATTCCCAGTCTTTATCTTCTTCAAAATATGAATCCTCAAAGGTATGCTGCACATAAAACAACCAAATACCTGCTGAACCTGAAATCATGAAAATTGTACCTTGTACGAGCAGAAATGACTGCCATCCGATTGTCATGCAAAGCAATGTTATCAAAGCCACTAGAATGACATTCGTTAAATAGGTGTTCATACGCTCTTTTTTACGTGCATCTTTTCGGTTAAAACGATTTTTCAGCATGAAAACATAGATTGGTCCTAAGCCAAACATAACGATAGGATTACGATAAAAACGGTAAGCTAAACGAAGTTTAAGCGGTGCTGCCAAATATTCATCCACTGTTAGTGTCCAAATATCTCCTGTACCACGCTTATCTAAGTTACCACTAGTTGCGTGATGAACAGAGTGTTCGTGACCCCATTGATCAAACGGGAACAATGTTAAAACTCCCATTGCTGTACCAACTGCACGATTCGCCTTTCTGTTCTTAAAAAACGAATGATGGGTACAATCATGAAAGATGATAAAAATTCGTACTAAAAACCCTGCTGCAGCAATTATTGGAACCAATGCTAACCAATAAGAAACAGCTAAACTTTGATAAGCAAGGAACCATAATAAGATAAACGGTCCGACCGTGTTTATGATTTGCCATACACTTTCTTTAGTTGTTGATTTTTCATAAGGAGCAACTTGTTTTCGTAAATTTTTAGTATTTTCTTGTACTGACATATTTTTAATTCCCTTCGGTTTGTGTCGTTAAATCTATTATAGGGAAATAAAATCATTACAGTAAGTACCAGGTGTCATGTGCAGAGTATGACAAATGTCACATACAGATTGTCCCTTACCCCAAAAACTCAAATCTGTGCTATAATAAAATAATAATGTTTTAATTAACTAACGCAGTGGTGTAAGTAATGAGACTACTGTTTAGAACAAAAGGGTGCTTATAAATGAAAAATCAAATTGATACAATTTATATTTTAGAAAATCCTGAAAAGAGTATTATTAAATTTGCAACTGGCTACCAACTTAAATATGATGACATTATTAAAGATGTTTTTGGAGTTGCCTGCCTCAATGATTTACAAATGATGATCCAGTTTAACAAGCCTTTTCAGGATAGCATCTGTACCAGTAAAAGTATCAACTTAAATGAGCTCTCCATAAAACAAGTTATTCGGATTGCTTCGAGAAATGAACTCCTTCAATTAAGAGAACAGTTGATGGAGCAGCTGGGAGATTTACCGATACCTCGTCCTTTTGATACAACTATACAACTCCAAGAAGGTATATTTCACTGGGATGAAACTAACTCGTTATACACATCAAAAAAACTTGGTGCCTAACTTAAGTAACTCCTTGGGGTTGCTTTTTCTATTGTCTTTTTTTATTAATTATTACGGCAGGTGGTAAATTTTATGTCTTCAAAAAATACTGCAATTATTATTGGCGGGGGTATTTCAGGAAAATTAGCTGCACGTGTATTATCAGATCATTATAAAGAAGTGTTCATACTTGAGAGAGATCAAGAACCAGCAGGACCTTCACCCAGAAAAGGTGCCCCTCAGGGAGAGCATTTACATGCCCTTCTTCATGCTGGTGAGTATGGTCTAGAAGAATTATTTCCTGGAATAACAGAGGATTTTTATCAAAGTGGTGCAGTTAAAATCAACTCTACCAATGATCTCGCTTGGTATCACCATGGTGCGTGGAAGGTTCGTTATGATGGTGGATATAGTACCACCCTACAGACGCGCCCACATTTAGAATGGCATATTGACAAGTATATTAAAAGAATTCCTAATGTTGTATTTTATTACAATAAAGTAGTCCAGGAATTTATCTATAATGAGAAACTAAATCAAATTATTGGTGTTCAACTAAAAGATGAATCAATCTTAGCAGATCTTGTGGTCGATGCCAGTGGATTTAGTAGTCTAACGTCAAGTTGGCTGAACAAACGAGAGATCTTAGTACCAAATGAAAAAGTGGAAATCAATCTAAGTTATATTAGTAAACAATTTCAGCTGTCCGAAAATATAGATAGAGACTGGAAAATTAAGTTGGTGTATCCTAACCCGCCACATGAAAAAGTGGGCGGGACTCTTTCAAAAGTTGAGGATAATCGTTACATTGTCACACTGATGGGATATCATAATGCTATTAATGATAAAGAAGTACTAAAAAGTGATGAGAGTTTCTTAGAATTAGCTAAAACACTTCCAAAACAAGATATCTATCAGGAAATAAAAAATGCGACTCCTTTATCCAAGACGTTCATATACCGTATTCCTCAAATTATTTGGAAACGGTTTGATAAGGTAAATTTGCCAAAAGGCCTATTGCTGATTGGTGACACGTTCTGCAGAATCGATCCTGTATTTGGACAAGGAATGAGTATTGCTGTTTTAGAGGCACTTGAACTACAAAAGCTATTGAAGAAACATAAGGGAGATCTACATAAAGTTCCGATGGCATTTCACAAAAGAGCAGCGAAAATTATTTCCCCTATTTGGAATATGGTCATTACAGAAGATTTCCGATATCCTGCCACTAAAGGAAAAAAGCCATTTGGTCTTTCTGTTCAGCAATGGTATGCAAAAAACATTTTTCTTTTATCCTCGCAAAATCAAGGGGTTTACGACTCGTTTATCAAAGTAATGAATCTAGTTCGACCCATAACATCTTTAATGAAGCCAAGTATCATTAAAAGTGTATTGAAATTTACTTTTTCAAAATTTCGTAAATCTTAAAAACCAATGAATAAAAAAGCAGTCCTCCAATTTAGAGGACAGCTTTTTTGAAAATTGAATTTAACTATTTGGTGCTCCGCAGATAATGTTGGTTCTTCTTCAATATGTACTTTCAATGGATTTTATGGTGTTATATAGTTTTTGGTTAACAGGGGTTGGTACTTGATGTTTTTCACCCTTCTCCAATACTGCTCCCGCAAACAAAGCCACTTCGCTATAACGCCGAGCTTCCAAATCCTGCGCCATGGAAGGTTTCCCCTCTGGGCTTAAAGTATCTAACACGCTTAACCAATAGTTCAGGTCATCCTCAGTAAGGTTGACCCCCTCGTATTCAGATAAGGTAATTACCTCTCTCATCGCTGCAATCATGGATTCCCTCGCTACACCTTCCTGTTGAACTTCACCGTAATTACTTTTATAAACCGCAACGGTTTGATTGACTCCAACATTTAGCATAAATTTTCCCCATAGGCGCTTATTCATATTGGTGTCTACCTCATAAGGAAAATCAATGTTATCAAAAAAAGCCGCAACACTCTTAGCCTTGTCAGAAATCATTCCAGGCTTCTGATCTCCAAAGCAAAGCATTCCCATATGCTCATATGTAAGTTTGTTTCCTTCTTTTACCGCGTCCATCCCTTGGGCCACGCTATAAAGAATCTTATCCATACCATAAACTTGACCAATAATTCCCTCACTGGTAATGCCATTTAAGGCGGATAAAATGATTGTGTCCTTTCCTACATGATGTTTAACAGCTTGGATGGCATCATGGAAGCCTTGGTATTTCACTGTAAAAATAAGTAAATCTGCTGGTTCACAGGGTTCTTCAGGTGCTACGTAGTGGAAGTCACAACGTTCACCATTACAATAAACATGTTCATTTTTATATTTATCAATACGCTTACGGTCGGCAATAATTCTTACATCTTCCTTTGGCATTCTCTTGGCTAAATGACTTCCAATTAATATTCCTAATGCTCCTAATCCAATAATCGATACTTTATTAATTTCCATCTTATAAGTCCCCTCCGCTTTTTTTAATTTTATCATGAAAATTGTAGGGATAATAATAATTCGTTTTTCCATTAATATCGATATAATAGGGATATATAAAATCCGTAATGAGGGATAAAACTTGGATAACGAAAATAACGAACCAAAACAACTTACAGATGACGAAATCGACTGGGAGGCTTTTTTTAATCCGGAAGATAAGAAGGAATGGGAAAAAGAAAAACTTCAAAAGAAGAAGCGGAAAAGGTTTATGGTTAAAATCGTTAGTTCCCTGCTCGTCCTAGCGCTTTTGATAAGTGGTTTAGAGGTGTGGATTAATATATTCAACCTCCCTGCCATTAACTTTGTTAAAGTGTCAAATCAATTATCAAAGCAGCCAGAAGTGAAAGAATACAAAAAGTCCGTTGTGACGATTGAATGGGATGGAACAAAAGGAACGGGTTTTACAGTCACAGCTGATGGATTAATTGTTACCAATGAACACGTTGTCGACCGTACAAATAGAGTAAATGTCCATTTCAAATCTGGAGATGCATATATTGGTAAGGTCGTCGCCAAACATCCAGAAATAGATGTTGCAATTGTAAAAATTGACGGAGAAAACCTCCCTTTTCTTCCACTAGCTTTCAACCAGTATTGGGAAAAATGGATTGGCGAGGAAATCATCTTTATTGGAAATCCGTTAGCTTTTACCCAAATCGCCAATCAAGGTAAAATCATAGGAAAAGCTCACTTAACCGACTGGGAAGTACCGGTTATGATGATTGAAGCCCCTATTTATAAAGGAAACAGTGGCAGCCCAGTACTGAATCAAAATGGTGAAGTCGTTGGTGTTATCTTTGCTACGCTGCAAAACCCTGAATTAGAAACAAAAGAAATTGTAGGTATCGCAATTCCCTCTCACTACATTAAGGAAATAGTAGATTCTATATCTGAATAATATCCAATGACAGATACAACAATATATGAATATAAAAATACACCTCATGAATTGTTCATGAGGTCCCCATTCGTATCCTAACGTAAAAAATTGACCTCAATGAAGACTTAGCTTTATGATCCATCCCGTTTCTTAAGATAGTTTTTTCTCACCATTTCTTCATAGATTTCTCTAAACCACGGATCTCTTTTTCTAGACGCTATGACCTCTTTTATATAATCGTCCTTTACTTTATTAAAAGCCACCAGGTTAAAAATATTTTTATAATTTTCAATAGATCCTTGAATGTCCATGGTCAGTAAGGTTCTTTTACATTTCAGACACCGTCCGCAGTTGTGAATTCTAGTAAGACAAACATTTAAATATTTATAGGAGAGTTCAAAATTAGAAACCATTTGGGTTTTTTGCACACGGGTGTAGTTATTGCCAGACGAGTAAAAGGTCACGTTTTCTGTAGACAACAACGGGAGACTTATGACTTCATAGGAAGCAGAATCATTGTTGAATTTTGTATACAAGGTTTGGAAGGTAGAAGAATAGTAATATATACGAAACAGCTTCTGAAAAACTAACAACGTCGATACATTCCGCATGGTATGTGTTCTTACAAAACTCATCTTTAATACATCATTAATATTACTATCTACCACTATCAGTTCTTTCCCTAGTTCTTCAGCGCACGCTTTCGCCCATGCTACCCTAGCATGAAAAAGCTTGTCCTGCCTCTGCCTCGTCCCCCAAAAATTGCTAGAGCCATTATTAAAAAAGGTAAAATGGGTAATTTGGTAATTTTCAGGAATATCCTTGCCTTGATGCTCAATGGCCGTACTCAATGAATCAATACCGCAGGAAAGCCCAGTGCCAACTGCTCCCTCATTTGGCAAAGCTGATGAAACAAGTTGGTCACATTGAACCTGAATCGGCTTGTACTTATATATTTGTGAAATTAATGGGAGTAAATGATAATTTAATCCATAAAACAATTTTGCAGATAAAGGACCCTTTACCTTAATATTTTCCCCTTTCCTAATACCAAGCCAAAGCAGGCCAACTAAAAAAGCATCCACCCGTTCTGTAGTCATATAACGTCCAAACTTCTCATTCGTCTCATACCAAAGTACATCCTCAACCCCGGCAATCTCAAACTTTGCCTGCAAGCGCACATTTCCATTGATGTTAACTTTTTCAGGTTGGTATATCGTAAGCATGTGTGTTCACCACCAATCATTAATTGCTACTATACTATGTAAATTACAGCTCAATGTATTGGACAAACCCACACTAAAAAAAAAGAAACCACCAAGTGCTGATTAGGTGATTTACTTTTTTAGATAGGCAGAAGAACTACCGATTTTTCCCTGCTCTAAATAATCCTTTAATTCGAAACCTATTTAATTTATCTTCTTTAGCTTCTATGGCATGAACGAAGAAGCTTACTACAATTAACTCAGCTAATAATCCGAGCGAAAGCCCTATCGCTCCAATCGCCCCGTTCCATTGAGCTGCATACTTCACGCCGATGATTAAAGCAATTAATGTAACTACAAAATTAGCGGATTGAGAATAGATTGTTATTTTTGTTCGTTTATAGAACATCAATAATCCGTTAAAGTAATCTACAAATGGAAAAACAAGTGCCATTAACATCGTAACTTTTAGCACCTGGACGCTGGCATCCAATAATCTGCCGTTTACACCGATCACATGCTCTAAAAATAGTCCTCCAAGCGGTGTATAGGATAATATCCCGACCAAAATAAATGGGGTAAAACCAATTAAAAATAAAAACTTTTTCAAAATGGCGTTATGCTCACCATAAAAGTTAATAACAATTTGATGGAAAAATAGGAAAAAACTTAATATCAATTGAGTCACACTCATGGCTATGGCGTAACTCGCAATAGCGAGTTCAATATCAGCTGTTTTACCTAAATAGACATTGATAGCAGGACCAATCATAACGACAATCACAGAAGATAACATAAGCGGACTATAAAACTTTAAGATACTTTTCTTAGACTCTATTTGCAGTTCGTGCTTTTCGGGCATTTTACGAACTAAGCTCTTCGCTTCAATGAAACTAATTAAAAACTCAATCATCATACCAATTAAGAAAATAATCGCACCTGATACTCCCGTGATGTTATCAGTATGTATGAAATATAAGGACATCAAATACATGGCAGCAAGCCTTATCACCATGCCAATCGTTAACCATTTCGTTTGCCGGTTATAAATAATAACTCCCTGGGCTAAACAACGTGATGCCGAAAAAATCGTAACAAAAATAAGAACTTGGTAGATCCCCTTAATATCCTCCACCATATTAGCTTTAGCTCCGAAAATTTTCGCAAAAATAAAATCTCCCGCCGGAGTATAAGCAACAGAAATGGCAACCAACATTAATCCAACTATTAGGTAAAAGGAAAAGTGAGACATTAATTTATACGAATTTTTATCCCTGACAAGCGAAGAACAAGTTTGCCGAAGCAAGTTTCCCAGCCGTTCAGTAATTCCAAATAAACTCATTGCAATCGCATAACTTGCCAAAATAAATTCAGAATTATCGGCCCTAACCAATGTACTATTGATGATAATATGGGATAGGGTCATAAGACTAGCAGATAATCCTAAGGGAATAAAGAAGATGAACAAAGATTTCATACTCAACTCTTCTTTTGTTTTACTCATTCTTTCCACCTTCTAGTTAGAATTTCTTTCCAAATTTATTTCGATACTCTAAATTTATACCAACTAATTATACCTCTTCTGATTTCAAGCGTATACGTAAATTTTTAGAAAAATAAAAAAACACCAACATTCATTCGTAGAATGCCGGTGTTTACTTAATTATCAATTGTTATTTTCTAATAATGGAATTTTTACCTCGACACCTAAACGTGTAAGAAGTTTCGCAAGGGTTTCTAATCCGGATTTAGGATTGATTTTGGTTTCAAGGTAATAGGTAGTCTCAGTTAGTTTAGATTGATAGATATGCATTTGTGTAAAGGGTCTCTGATCTTTATGAATGGGTTTAAGCGCTACGGCATAGCGTTTACCATTATCCGTTGCGCCAAGGACAACACCTTCTTCTACTAGTTGATGAAGGGGAAGATGGTGATCTTCAATCCAATTTAATCCTTCTTTCCAAAGTGCAGGTACACTTTCACCACGAATTACTGTATTTCCTTTTCCAAGCTTTACATTGATATACAAGGATTCCCATTTCTTATTACTTTTCTGATTTGACTCTTCAACTTCTAGTGTTATATTTTTTTCATTTACCTTTTTCTTAAGCTGCTCAAAAAGCTTTTCAACGGTTCCAATTCCAACATTTTCGTATTTTGCAAGAATCACAAGTTCCTTTGGAAGCTGCCCAACACATTCAATTTGGTCTTCATTTAATTGTCTTAATAAGCTTGGAATGCCAGTGAATTCTGCTGAGGTAAGCAGCACCTTTGAAAGTTCCTCCGTAACAACAATATGGTCAGCACGGTAAAAGAAAAACAGTTCCCCTGAACGTTCGAGTGAAAGCAACCTTCTGATTTTTTCTTCCTCAATAAAGGTCTTTAACTCCTCAAAGAGTATTTCATCATTTTTTTCACTGTACCGTTTCACATGTTTATGAAGACCAGCCAGATTACTTGGCAGCTCGCTCATAATCCGTGCTTGCTGCTCTGCACCTAGTCTAATGAGGAAAGTTTCGGATTTTTCAAATCTTTGCGGAAGTAAGAAAGCATCCCTAAGAAAGTATGGAATCTCTAGCTGTCTGCCATTAAACGAAAGCGTTCGAATAGGGGTGAATCCTGGGTTGACCTCTTCGCGTATTTCGGGAGGCGCCTCAACACTAACCGCTGTTTCCGCAAGTGCAGTCTCAGTGGTGAGTTTTTGAACGGAATGAGAAAGAAGCTCTTCAAGTGATTTAAGTCTAATTTCGAGCTCAGACATATCATATCTTTTTTCTAAAATCGGTGATGGATCTTGATAATCAGGAACGATAATATCTACTGGACCATACACCTCCACATACCATTTAACGATTTTGTACAATGCCTCCCACGATAGAAGCGCTTCAGAAAAACGGAACATTCTCGAGTTATGGGCGGCTTGATTTCCACTTTGCCGAATTAAATGGAGTGCATCTTGTACTTCTCTCATTAAATAACCTTTATCGCTTAGCATATCAAGTTGATCTTTTAAATTAGCACGAGGATCAGTGGGCAGCTGTTCTATATGAATGACCTGCTGCAAAATATTCTCCACAAAAACCCGTGCATGCGTCAGCATGGTTCTGGGGCTCGAAAAAATACTATTTTCTAATTCTCTTGCAACTAGAGCTAGTTCCTTGGAAATAGGCTCAATAAATTGATAGAAATAGGATTGTTGTTCCATAAGCTTGCTCCTTCGTTGAATTAATAATTTTATTTTATCATATCAAAGTATCCTTGGAATATATTAGTAGATATATCTATAAAGAAAAGCCGCCTCAACTAGTGAGCGGCTTAATATTGGTGTTATTAATTTGTGAAAATGGTAGCAATGATTTCGTCGTAGGACATGTTGCTGTTGACGGTAAATGAACCTGGTCGTAATGCGTTTTGCAGTCCCCTAGCTTCTATATCCTGCGTGAATTTAAAAGCATCTGGAATTAATTGTGCCTGAAGAAGCACGTTCGCAACATCGATACTAGTCATCCCATCCGCAACATTAACTACCACTTGGGTGACAGCTTTTTCCTCTTCTTTTGAATCATCCGGTTGTATTTCACTACTCTTTGCAGCTTGCAAAGTCTTTTCAAGTTCTTCCTTTGTTTGTACAACATAACCTTCAGATTCAAGTTTATCCTTCATCTGTACTGCTGTTAGCTGCACTTTTTCAGAAGATTTCGCTGATACTTTTTGTGAGGTCGTATCATCGGTGAAGTAAACGACACCACAGATTGTTGTCGCAATAAGAATTCCTGCTGCAAAGCTGCTCAATAAGTTAATTCGCATTAGCAACAAGTCCCCCTTCATCTTTAATTTTTAGATAAGGGGCTAGCAGCTGCTCGATTTTCGTTTCTGGTACTTCTTTTTTCTCAGCGATGCTTTCAATTGAGTAATTACGTCTATATAAGTCTATGACTTCTCGCATAAAAAGCTTTTCTTCTGCAGAAAGCTGAATTCCAGCTTCTTTAATGACCACTTCTATATCAAGCTCGATATCTCGGATTGAGTCTTGAATGCTATTGATTTCTTTCATTATTGATACATGTACTAAATCAATTTGCTTTTTTTCTACTTTTGCGTCACGATATGACTTAAATAATGAAAATCCCAGCAATAGTGCAGAAAGCAGAAACAATCCAAATAAAGTCCATTCCATCAAAATATTACCTCCTTGTTTTTAATAGAACAACACAAGAGTCTATTATACATCCAAAATAAATAAATTTCGATTTTATTCTACAAAATACATCAAAAGTCTGAGTCAATTGTCAAAAAGAGGAGAATAAGGAATTCATTTGATTTATTTATTTTGCAAGCAGATAGGACAAAAAAAAAGCACCCAAACTGGGCGCTTAAATGAATTAGGACTATGTAATTCTTAGATTGACGGTGCTTCCATTCCCATCAGGCTCCATTCTTCTCTTGAAGGACCATAAATTCCAGGAACCTGTAAACCCGCTTGACGCATTAGGACTGTCATTTGACCGCGATGGTGAACGATGTGCTTGATAAGCATATTAAGCATTGCAGCCCTTGGCAATTCCATGCCAAATACATTTTTCATTTCGGATAAGGTCTGATCTGTCCATTGTTCGCCGATTGCTTTACTTGTGTTTGCACTAACATTTCTAAAAGTCTCAGCGATTTCTCTTGCGGAGGTTGGAATACTGTTTTCATTTTGAACCGATTCTACCGTTACACCAAACTCAATAAGCATTCCTGGTGTACTTGAAACTATATGCCAAGCAATTGCACCTAATGTGCGGTCGTCTGCTGAAACTTTTTGTTGTAGTGACTCATCTGTTAAGGCATCTAACACCTTTTGAGTTGAAGCTGCTTCTTGATTCCATTCATTGATAAAATGTGAGATTGAAGTATACATTCGGAGTTCCTCCATTACGATTTTGTTTTTGAACACAGTACCATAATATACCACATCATCCTTTAATACAAAGTTCCCCTGCAATCAATACTATTGATTTCCAAAAACAAAACCCCGTGATAGAATCATAACGTTGTGAATGTTCGACAAATAAATCAAACATAGATTTAACGGTGGTGTCCTGTGAAAGAGTCAGTATTAATTCAAAATAAAAAGAGAATCAAGCTAAACGTAAGTTTTCTGAAAAAAGACATAGTTTTTACCGTTTCACTTGTATTAGCAATAGGAAGCTGTTTGTTTCACCCTCCTAAAATTAATTATCTAAATTTCCCCGTTTTAATTAGTTTGTTTAACCTCATGCTGGCAATTAAGGCTTTCGAAGAATTAAGAGTATTAGACAAATTTGCTATTTCAATAATAAATAAATGCAATAATAGTAAATATTTATCAGCCATTCTTATCTTTTTATGTTTTTTCAGCTCCATGCTTGTCACAAATGATGTGGCGTTATTAACATTTGTACCACTGACCCTTGTTATTAGCAGGAAAACGAAAATGCCCATGTTAGAAACCGTTATCCTTCAAACCATTGCTGCAAATATCGGCAGCAGTCTAACGCCAATGGGAAATCCGCAAAATTTGTTTATTTATACTTTTTATGGAATTAAGCCAGTGCCCTTTTTCATGACAGTTCTTTCAGTAGCGATTCTAGGTTTTATCTCTTTATTTTTCTTCATACGAAGACTTAAAAAAGTAGAATTGAAGGTAGAAATGGCACAGGTTCAGATGAGTGATCCAAAGAAAACGTTAGCTTGGACGGTGATATTAACGATCATCATCACCTCCATTTTTGGTGTAGTCCCTTACGAAGCTGCATTTATTTTTACATTAATGACTGCGGTGATTTTGAATCGTCAGCTTTTGTATAAAATTGATTATTTGCTACTATTAACCTTTATCTGCTTTTTTATTTTTGTAGGAAATATATCCAATACTAACGCCGTCCATATATTGGCAAATGCTAGTTTGAAAGATTCTGCATCGGTTTATTTCAATTCTATCCTTTTAAGCCAATTTATTAGTAATGTCCCTGCCTCCATTCTTTTGGCAGAATTCACACCTCATTGGAAACCATTATTATTGGGAGTAAATATCGGGGGATTAGGTACCATTATTGCTTCGATGGCAAGTGTAATTTCCTATAAATTGTATATTCAATCCAATCCATCCGAAGGTAAAAAATATTTACTAAAGTTTAGCTTATATAACTTTTCTTTTTTAGCTTTTTTAACGTTGATTCCATACGTAATCTTAAAAATCCTAAATATCTTCTAATTCATTCTTTTATTAGATTTATCAACCACCCACTATTGTAAAGTAGCGGGTGGTTTCATTTTTATCTAATGTTTAATATTCTCTCCAATTAAACCATTTGCTTTCTTTATTTTTTGGAAGGCAAATGGTTATTTACTTGTAAATATTTACACAATTAGTTTTCCGATTAAAAACGTCACATACGTGCATAGTAAAAACATTCCCAATAAAATGATGCGAGGAGTTACCATATGAAAACGATATGGAAAATCACGATTCTAACTTTCCTTTCAATCGGTCTTTTAGCAGGATGCAACGCTGCAGAAAAGCGAGATGCATTAAATCAGGATAATAATGTGAATTTTCGTCCTGTACGCTACGACCCTAAACCAAATGTAAATGAGAGTAATAATGATTATAAAAACCTTGAGGACAGTCGATTCCCTCATGACGAAAGCCCTGGGCAGACAGATGAGGAAATGAAAAAAGGCGAATAGGCCTTTTATGGAAGAACAGCAAAGGAATGCTATGAAAATAATGACCAATCTGAACCTTTACACAATTCATTTCATATGAAAACGTAGAAATACTCAAAAAACTTTGAAACCATGATTTATTTCACATACAACTTATTGTTAATAATTTAGAATATTCTTTAAAAATAGAAATCAGGTGAAGGAATGTCATTAGTAAAAGAATATTCTGATGTGGATATAATAGTAAACTCTTTTAGTAACCTTGGGGTGGACTGTTTCTTTGGCAGTGATGCCCAAGAAATTATGGTCTCGAAAGATACCAGTGTCCGATACTTTCAGATGATGCATGAGCAAGCTGCCGTTCATGCTGCTGATGGTTACGCACGAGCAACTGGCAGACCTGGAGTAGTCCTACTTACATCTGCTTCCGGAATCACCAACGGAGTTACAGGGATTGCAACTGCCTTTAGTGACTCCGTACCGTTAATCATTATAGCAGGTCACCTTGGGCATGATTTAATGAAAAAAGAAGCATTTCAAGAATTAAATATACCAGGACTCACAATGGCCATTACCAAGCACGCCTTTACAATTAACCCCTTGAATGGACTTATCAATGTTCTTAAAAAAGCAATAAAAATAGCAGCCGATGGCAGACCAGGTCCTGTTTTAATTGAACTCACCACAGATCAAACAGTAAAGGATATTCCAACTCAACGTCAGGCTCCGGCAAAAGTCAACAAGACCATTCTAGAAAAATCAATAAAAGCCGCTAAAGACTTAATTGAAAATGCTAGAAAACCCGTTCTCTTTATCGGTGGGGGTGTCATTGCTTCGGGAGCGGCTCATGACCTAAGAAAGTTTGTAGAGCAGTCTCGAATCCCTGTTGTAAGTTCCCTTCTGGGAATAGGGTCATTGGAAGCAGGAAACCCATTATTCTTAGGGATGTTAGGGATGCATGGGACATTCGCTGCCAATAAAGCTGTACATCATGCCGACCTTTTAATTTGTATCGGAGTACGTTTCAGTGACCGTGTGACAGGAAGAATCAGCGGTTTCTCCCCAAAGTCGAAGAAGATTCATGTCGATATCGATCCCGCTGAAATCAATAAGATCATTTCTGTAGATTTACCGGTTGTCAGCGACGCAAAAGAGTTTCTTCAAACCATAAAAAGACATTTAAATTATCAACAAATTAATAGAAATACTGAAATCTGGACAAACGAAGTGGTGGAATGGAAACGTACAGTCCCTCGTTTTGATAAATCGAAAAGTCTGCTTAAACCACAGACGGTAATCCAACTTTTAAGTAAGTATTCCAATAAAGATACCGTAGTAGTTACGGATGTGGGTCAGCATCAAATATGGACCGCTCATCATTATGCATTTACACAGCCTAGAACTCTCATTACATCCGGCGGATTAGGAACGATGGGCTATGGATTGCCGGCAGCCATTGGAGCAGTTGCTGCGCATCCTGATAAATCCATTATTTGTGTCTCTGGAGATGGAAGCTTCCAAATGAACCTACAGGAATTAATTACGATAGTGAAGTATCAGCTACCAATTAAAATTGCCATATTAAATAATGGCTATCTTGGCATGGTGCGCCAATGGCAGGAACTGTTTTATCAGGGACGATATTCAGAGGTCAAAATGATTTCTCCAGAATTCGCCCAACTTGCGGATGCCTATGGTATAGAAGGTTTTAAAGCCAAGACGGCGGAGGAAGCTAGGGATATAATTGCGCTGAGCTTTCAGCGTACTGGACCTGTACTAATGGAGTTCAATATTATCGAAGAAGAAAACGTCTATCCAATGGTACCGCCAAACCAAAACAACCACCAAACCATACTATCTCGCTAAACAAGAACGCCAATCCTATAGCAAAGGTTTGGCGTTTTTCACCTCTTCCAGTAATTGTCTCAAAGATTAACAAACTCCACAATAGAATTATACACCTTGTGAATTTTCTAACAATTCATCAGTGTGTTCTCCCTGTCTTGGTGAAGGTGAAAAATTGACTAATCCATTCTTAAATAGAGTAGAAACATACCGAAGCCCTTCTCTATCCTCAATTAGCATTCTTCCCTTATGGTATGAATGTTGATGAACTTCCCCTACTTCTAAGACCGGAGCCATACAACAATCAACAGTTTCAGCAAATTCAGTCCATTCCTCAAAAGTACGACTAATGAACAATTTCTTTACCTCTGTAAATATTCGATTATTTTCATCTGGTGAACTCAGATGGGCAAGTATCCAATCTTTCCGATCAACAGCACGACAAAAATTTTCCCAAAACTTCACTTCCAACGCACCTAGACTTATAAAACGGCCATCTTTTGTTTCATATAAATAATAACAAATTAAAGATTTATTTAACCTAGAAATTCCATGTCGGTCACCTGTAGCAGATTCAATGATTTCATGATTTGTCATAAGCGTGAGCATGACATCCGCAAGGGCAAGGTCTATATATTGTCCCTTTCCAGTCCTCTCTTTTTGGAAAAGTGCCGCAGATATAGCTTCGCTTGCTGCCATTCCACCTATTAAATCTGCTAGTGTAATGCTTGGGTGTATTGGTGTTCCAGCTTTATCCTTTAATTGAGCAAGTACTCCACTTAGAGCCAAGTAATTTAAATCATGGCTACCAAGGTGTGACAGTGGACCCGTTTGACCATACCCAGATAAGGAACAATAGATAATGTCAGGTTTTTCTCTTACAATCTCATCATATGAAATTCCTAATCGTTTTACTACCCCAGGACGAAAGCTTTCCATAACAACATCTGACTTCTTAATTAATAATCTTGCAACTTCTTGATCAGAAGGATCCTTTAAATTTAAGATAATACTTTTTTTATTTCTATTATTTGCACGGAAAATATATCTATCTTTACCATCTGCTTCTTGTGGAAAACGTGCAGGATCACCACTAGGCGATTCTACTTTAATCACCTCAGCCCCCTTATCTGCCAAACGTAAAGTTGCATAAGGACCAGGTAAATATTGAGAAAAATCAATGATTCGAACACCTTTTAGCATAAGCCCTCCTCCTAAAAAATAATGATTGTTATTACTTGGCCTTGGAAACAGTATCAGTCTTTATAGTAATTGATTCTTCGAACATATTTTTATGAATGACTATCGCAGTTATCAATAAGAGAGTACTTAATGTGAGATATAAAGGGAATTCACCGCCAAGTTTATAAATAACTGCTCCTAACAAGGGTCCTACTGCACTTCCAGTAAAACGGATGAAATTAAAAAAGCCGATGGATGTTCCTTTTTCTTCTGGAAATAGTTTTAAAATAGCGGCTGATTGTGAAGGCAGACTTAAACCATGTAGAACTCCATATAATAATAAGAGAATAATAATTACCCATTCATTTATTATGTTTAATTGTAAAGAAATCAGAAATAGGAAAACAATAAAACTACTACTATACGAACTGGTAATGAGTAATTGCCTTCTTGAAAAATACTTTTCCATTCTTCCACCAAAAAACACACCCATTACAATACCAATTGTTAATGGTAAAAAAAATAACCCCTTAATTTCTATTGAGAGGGAAAATAGTCGATCTAACAGGGATGGGATAAAAACGATAAAAACATAAAAACTATAAAATTGCATAAAACCATATAACATAATAGCAAATGAAGATGGTTGAATAATAAATTTTTTATATGTATTTACACAAAATTTTCTAGGGACAATTTCTTTTGGCAGTGTTTCATATAAGGTTATTTTGTTATAAAAAAGACTGAAGGCACCAACTAAAATAACAAACATAAATACCCATTTCCAACCAATTAAACCTGTAATAGCGCTGCCAATCACTGGACCAAATACTGGACCTAGAAAAACCATGGTTTGGTAAATACTTAGCGCAGATCCTCTTTCCTTTTCAGGATAAATATCACCAATTACAGCAGCTGCGATTACTGATCCAGTACTAATTCCAATTGCCTGAATAGTTCTACCGATAAGAAAAAAATAAATATTAGCAGTAAAAAAACATATACCTGAACCTATGATAAATAATATTAAACCTGGTAAAAGCACAGCTTTACGCCCGCGTGTATCACTTATTGGACCCACGAAAAGCTGCCCAATTGCTAAAAACAATGAAAAAATTGAAATACTTGAATTTACCAGAATAACATTAATTTTAAAAAATTCACCGATTTGAAGAAGACTTGGAGTATAAATAGTTTGCGTCAATGGGGCTAAGATAGTAGTGATGGACAAACCAAATAAAATTCTCCCTCTATTAGGCATAAATTAAAGCCTCCCATTGTCTCTATACCTAGTTAATAAATATCAGGAGGTGTAATGTATCCATTACTTCTCGAGTAATCGGATGGTCTAGGGAATGATGCTATAAATCCCTTCCTCATAGCCAGTTTTACTCCAAAAGTGTATACACCTCCTCACAATTCATTATGCTAGGAAATGAACAAGTTAAAATTTTCCATCTCTATTACTAATAAATTCTTTAATATTACTGCTCTGCTTACGACTATCATCTAACAACGTTTTGGCTTCATTCGTCCAATGTGAAAGTACATGTGTTTCAAAATGAGAGTTGATAGAATCTGTAAAACCCATCCTATCCAACGTACGATTAACTGACCTCTTAATCATGCTTACCGTGAAGGCCGGCATTTTAGCAATATGCTGTGCTAATGCCAATGTTTCTTCTTCAAGCTTTTCTAACGGTACAACTTTATTTACCATTCCAAATTGATAAGCTCTTTCAGCATCAATCGTATTTCCTGTAATTAACATTTCTTTTGCAATCCTTGCTGGCACTACCCACGGATGACAAAAGACTTCCGTGGATGCTGCACCCATTCTTACAACAGGATCTCCAAATAGTGCATTATCGGCAGCAACAATTAAATCACACATGTTTGCCACCATAAAACCAGCTGCAACACAATGACCTTGTACCTGTGCAATAACAGGTTTTTTCATGTTCCAAGTCCTAAATATTTTATCGAAAAAGTAGTCTCTTTCGTATTCCCACTTACCTTCCACGTCAGGGGCTCTATATAAAGCTCCTTCTTCTACTGGATATAAGTTTAGATCATGCCCAGATGAAAAGGTTGATCCAGCGGCTGCTAAGATCACTACTTTGACTGTTTTATCTCTCTCCGCATCCACAAAAGCAATATCCATTTCCTCTATCATTCTACCGTTTTGAGCATTCCTCTTATTCGGTCTATTCATTGTTACAGTGGCAATTCCATCTTCTTTTTTATATAAAATCGTCTCAAAATTCAATTTATGATGAACCTCCTTTATTCTATTAAATTTACATCACCTAAATTTATCTTATTATGTTTTTTAAACTGTCTGAAAGGACTATAGGCCAAGATTCTTTGCGATAATTACTTTCATAATTTCATTGGTTCCTGCAAAAATGGAAAACACGGGAATATCTCGATAACGACGAGCAATTTTATATTCTTCCATATACCCATAACCACCGTGAAGTTGAATGCATTCGGAAGCTACCCTTTTCGCCATATCTGTAATCCACCATTTACCCATCGATACTTCAGTGACAATATCTTGTTCTTGAATATGTTTAATGATTAAATTATCTAAATATTGACGCCCTATTTGAATTTGGGTTGCCATCTCTGCAATTTTAAACTGTGTATTTTGGAATTTGCTAACTGGCTTACCAAAAACTTCCCTTTCCTTAACATAATCAATTGTTAATTTCAGCATATCCTCTGCAGCGACTTGCGCACCAACAGAACATAATAGCCTTTCTTGTTGGAGCTTTTCCATTAAATAGTAGAAACCTTTTCCTTCCTCGCCCAACATATTCTTTGCTGGCACCCTTACATTATCAAAATACATTTCAGCCGTATCTTGGCTATGAATCCCTATTTTTTTTAATTTCCTACCCCTAGAGAATCCCTCGGTAGCGCTTTCAACAAAGAATAAACTAATTCCTTTATGACCTGGCCTGACCTCCGTATCTGTTTTACAAGCTACAATAATTAAGTCCGCATAAATACCATTAGAAATAAAGGTTTTTTGTCCATTAATAATATAATCATCGCCATCTCGAACGGCAGTCGTTTTTATACTTGCTAAATCTGAACCTGCACCTGGTTCGGTCATAGCAATCGCTGTGATAATTTCTCCTGATACACATTTAGGCAAATATTCACTTTTTTGCTGCTCTGAAGCTATTTTGTGTATATACGGTACAATAACATTACAATGAGTACCAATCCCAAATAATCCTGCACCCACTCGAGCCAATTCTTCATGGAGAACGATTGAAAAACCAAAGTCACCGTTAATGCCCCCATACTTTTCCTCTACATAAGAGCAAAGAAAGCCGTACTCACCCATTTTCCTCCAAAAACTTCGGGGAATACTTTGTTCTTCTTCCCACTTCTCATAATTAGGTACTGCATCTTTTTCTAGAAACTTTTGTAGTGTTTCACGAAATATTAAATGGTCATCCGTAAAGAACGGTCTATCAGCATTATGGTAATCTACGTATCTCATATTTTCCCCTCCTGCATTCTTTGTAATATTAAGTTTTTAAATATTTCTGGCTCCCAGACTCTTTCCTCCATCAACATGCAATACCTGTCCAGTTATGTAACTAGATTCTTCTGATGCAAAAAAGAGAACGGTATTACCAATATCCTCTGGGGTTCCAATTCTTGGAGTTAACTGCCCATTTAGGAGATGCTTTTTCACTTCTTCACTTTGTTTTTGTATAAGAGGAGTATTGATTAACCCCGGAGCAATACAATTCACTGTTACACCATATCTAGCAAACTCTATGGCCAAAGCTCGTGTTAAACTTACTAATCCACCTTTAGAAGCTGCATAATTGCTCACCGCAACCTCACCAAGCCACGCACGAGAAGAAATATTTACGATTCGGCCAAACATTTTCTCCCTCATGTGTTTTAGAACGGCCTTTGAAATAAGCCAAGCTCCTTTTAAATTAACATTGATAACCTCATCAAAATCTTCTTCAGGCATTTTTAATATTAGATTGTTTTTAACAATGCCAGAATTATTAACAAGGACATCTATCCTGCCAAATTTATTCACTACGTTTGCAATCATTCTATTAATTTGTTCTGAACTCGTTATATCGGCAACCTCCGGATAAGCTTTATAGCCTTTAGCCTGTAATTCATTTGCAGCCATTTCAGCCTTTTCCTTATCAATATCATTGATTATTACTATTGCTCGATTCTCTGCAAGCTTTTCTGCAATCCCTTTTCCAATCCCACTTCCTGAACCAGTAATGATAGCTACTCTATTTTCTATGTTCATACAAACCAACCACTTCCCTATAAAGGTACATTATCAATTTGTTTCATTATAATAATTTTATATATAAAAAAGTTTTTTGTCAATTAAAAAAAGAATATTTAGAATTTTTAAATGTCTACTGTGTAAAAGTAAAACATGTTAACCACAAATAAGTTTGATTTTACAAATATTAACTAATAGGCAGGTGTATTTACGGAATGAAAAGAGTTAAGTTAAAGTTCATTTCAACAAAAAAAAGAGTCGCTGAAAGCGGATAAATAAGACAGGAACACAAGTTGCACTCAGACTTTAATACCCGCCACACAGTGGCTCAAAATATTCTATTTTTTCATCGAAGGGGAAATCTAGACAGCAAAAACTTTCTGGAAATATTTAGCGATTTTCTTGTTGTACCTCTTTCATATATTCTTCTTTTAAGGTACGTCTAAGTATTTTTCCAACATAAGTCTTGGGAAGAGACTCTCTAAATTCCATTAACCTAGGAACTTTATATCTTGCCAATTTGTCATTGCAAAATTCTAATAGCTCCTCAACAGTTGTTTTACGACTTAGGTTATTTAGTACTACAACCGCTTTAACCTTTTCTCCTAAATAAGAATCAGGAACACCAAAAACGACTGCCTCCATTACGGCAGGATGCTGATAAAGAACCTCTTCAACTTCTGATGGATAAATATTAAATCCACCGGATACAATCATATCTTTTTTGCGACCAACAATATAGAAATATCCGTCCTCATCTTGTACAGCAATATCACCAGTGTATAACCAGCCATTCCGTAATACATTATGTGTCTCTTCTGAATTGTTCAAATATCCCTGCATTACCTGTGGTCCGTTAATAATCAACTCGCCCGGCTGCCCAACAGGCATCTCTGTGTTACCTGTCGCCAAATCAACAATTTTAGCATCTGTATTTGGAATTGGAACACCAATACTACCAACTTTTCTAAGTCCCCCAACTGGTGTCCGGTGTGTAGCATTCGTTGCTTCTGATAAACCATATCCTTCTGTAATTTTAGCACCGGCTTTTATCTCAAGCTCTTTTATCACTTCTACTGGCATTGGGGCAGATCCACTTGCACAAATTTTAAGACTGCTGAGGTCTCCCTCTTTCAAGTCAGGATGATGAAGAATACCAATATACATTGTTGGAGTACCAAAGAACATTGTTGGTCTGTATAACCTGATAGCTTCTAGTACTTTCGTTTTATCAAACTTCTCCAAAATCACATGTTTAGCAGCCAATAAAATACTGAAATTCATGTTTACAACCGCTAATGCATGTGTCATGGGAGCAATACCTAGAAAACATTCTTCCGACTTTTTAATATTGTCTGAAAAAAAGGCTAAAGATTGGTGTATATTTCCCACAATGTTAAAATGAGAAAGCATTACCCCTTTAGATTTACCCGTTGTACCACCTGTGTATTGTAGGATTGCTATATCTTTCATTGGATTAATCGAAAGTGCTGGCAGTTCACCTCTTCTCTCATTTATGTAAGTTTGCATACTATTCTCACGTTCATCATCAACAACAATAAGGTTTAACCGTTCAGTACCGTTTATTTTATCTAGCTTTTCCTTTTGATCCTTATTATGAATAAACCATTTAGGATTTGCGTCAGCTAAAATATGTTCAAGTTCAAAGGATTTATACTGTGGATTAACTTGAACTACTATTCCACCCAAACGTTGTACAGCATAAAAAGCTATAATATATTCAATGCAATTTGGGAGCATTAAAGCGACACGATCACCTTTGTTAAACGAACGGTAATGTAATGCCCCAGCAAAGAAATCAACGGAATTCTTTAATTCTTCATAAGTTAGTTGTTTATCTTTATCTACTAATGCGATATTAGAAGGATAAGCATTTGTTGCAGTTTCTAGTAAATCGTAAAGGGATAAGAGGGGCAAGTCTAACTCGTGAGGTACTCCATTTTCATAATAAAAATGCCACGGTCTTGTCGTCATATATATCACTCCTTAGGGAAGGAGAGTTTCATTTAGAGTAAAATGAGGCAATTAGCTAAATGAAATTCTTCTCCTTTTTCAAATTTCAAATTTCTTCCTTTTTAATGCAAATAATTTATCGCCTTTTATATAGTTATCGCCGCTCATTCTGCCAAATCGGGGGAATAATAGAGACTGATGTAAAGAAACTAAAAGGTGCAACATTACTCCCTGCAGAACCAAATGTTGAAACCAACGCAATCGGTCGGGGCAAAATTGAACCAATTAACATTTTATAATTTTCTACCATAGATAACTTATCCGGTTCGATTTTTTTCATATTTCCTCCTACTAGAATTATCCTAGGAGATTTTCTTTTGACATTTATTAATCGATAAATTCTTGTACTAGCTTATACCCCTGGTCCGCCTTTACAATAAATCCACCATGATCACCTGCAAAGTGCATTCCTAGATATAATGTGTCTGTTCCTGCTAATTTACTGAAAACATGTTCTCTTGTTTTAGAGGAAAGAACAGGATCAATATCAAAGGAAGCTGCTACCTCTGTGTGCACCATTTGAAGTGGTCCATGTGCTACATCTCCACCGATAAACGCCGAATCACCTTTTGATTCTATTACTATTGCATATTGGCCAACACTGTGCCCTGGTACGGGGTAGACACTTATTTGATCAAAAAGCCTGTAATCATCATCTATAAAATCAACTTTATCCATTTCGACAAGAGACAACATATGAAGCAAATATGGCCAAATCTGTTGGTCGGCTATTGGATCAATCGATCTCTTTCCAGGATTCTCATAAAGTTCCTTATAATGTTGATACTGCTCTCTTCCAAACAAGTACCTTGCATTTGGAAAAGTAGGTACTAATGTTCCATTAATACTCATTTTCGTGTTTCTAGCAACATGATCAAGGTGTAGGTGAGTAAATAATACATAATCGATATCTTCTACTCCACATCCGGCAGCACGTAAATTATCCTCAAAAGGACCGGGGACATTTTTTCCGGTATCAATAAGTATGTTTTTTCCATTACATTTTATTAAGTAAGACTGGACTACAAATTTTAAGTTTAACTCTTCAGTAGCAAAGTCAGGAATCATCCATGCAAGTTCTTCTCGGCGAAGTATTGCATTAGGAAAAACTTTCTTTCTAACTTCATCCGTGTAAATTACTTCCTGTTCTAAAATCGATTCAATCGTTATATCTCCTATCTTCCACTTTTCCCCTTTTTCTACTGTATAATTTTTCGCCATAAAACCACATCCCCTTACTATTTTTATAGAGTCTTACGACGCTTAATACTTATGTTTCAATTAGAGTTCATAGTCGTTAGCAATCCAGTCTTCTGCAATTCCATCCTTTAATTCCTTTACTAACTGTAAATGCTGAGGGTGCACATAATACTCCTGAAGATGTTCCTTACTCTCATAGATACCGGATAACCCAATCGTGTAGCCTTTGGATTTCCCAGTATAATCAATGCCTACACTAAAATTTCGAATCCCACTTACAATATGTTCAAGGTCTCTTAACTTTTGAATCGTATTTTCTACCACATCATTAGATAAATTTTCTTTTAACTTAAACAAAACGATATGCTGAATCATACTCTTGCCTCCTAGTAATTTTCTATTATTAAAGATTAAACTCTTCGAAAAAACCATTGATCAATTCCGCTACTAACTCTGGATCTTCCACATGCGGAAAATGCCCAAGTCCTTCTACTTCCATTAACTTTTTCTTTCTACTGTTTACCAATCTACTAAATGTTTCATTTACAGTTTTTGAGGGTACGATCCAATCATCTTTTCCTCTTACCATTAAAACTGGGCATGTAATGTTTTTCATTTTTTCACGCACGTCATAATTTGTGTAGGCGGTTAAATCACCTTTGTTCGCAAATGGTTGAAATTGAAAAACTGTATACATGAGAAAATCTTTATTTTTTTTAGTACAATTGCTCCCGATTAATGTTTCACTGAAATCAATATTACTGAAAGGATAATTGACGTAAGGATGCGTAATCATATCCAATGATTGTTGAGAAATAGTGGGAGTGTAATCAGCACCCTGCAAGGCAATGATGGACTTTATTTGATCTGGATAATCAGCTGCAAGTTGGAAGGTAATATTACCACCCATAGAACAGCCAATAATGATAGGATTATTAATTTCCAACCTTTCTATAAAGGACCATATAAAATGACTAAAATCATCTGCGTTATCAATGCATGTGTTATCTGGTAATGGCCATGACTTTGAATGACCTGGCATGTCAAGTGCTACTAGATAGTATTTACCTGCCAGCTTTTCCATTAAATCATGCCATTGCCTATTATCGCGACCTGCAGTATGTATACAAACTATAGCTTGTTTTTGCTTATCACCTAATTCTTCATAATAAGTTTTAACGTTGTTCACATAAATATATTTGCCGATAATACTCATTCAGATCCCTCCTTTTAGGATAACTTCTGGTTTAATAGTTTTATTAAGTGAATGACAAAGTATAAATTAGCTTGAAATAATATCGGACTCCCCGTTAGAGATAATTTTTGATAAAGAGGGCTTAACCCTTGTGTAATTCCTATTTCACCTTTAAGCAGCTTTTGCCATGCTTCTTTACTTCCTTCGAGGGTAAAATCTACATTATGGTAGACTTTTTTGTCAGTGACGTTTTGAACCTTATGATCAAACCCATAAAATGTAAAAGTACTTCCATCCACTTTAAACTGAAAAATACTATTAATATGTTGAAAATACTTAAGTGCATTTTCATCTTCATTAATAAGAGAGATACCCTTCGAGAACCACTCTGATGAATATTCCTTCACTAATCATCACTACCCTTCTTAAACTCAATCTATTAATTACTATTTTTAAAACAAATGATATTCAGCCTCTCTACATAAACGAAAGACTGAATACCATGAATTTTTTGATAATTAATTCCATAAAAAACTAGTTTGATTTCCTATAACTTTCAACTTCCTCAATGACTTGTTCATATGACTTTTTAAAGTCATCGTTTTGCTTTTTCAACCAAGATTCATTAAATTCTTTATAAACCTTCTCCCATTGTGATTTCTCATCTTCATTTAATTCATAAATTTTAATTTTCCCTTCTTTTGCCCATTCTTCAAAGAATTCATTATTGACACGCTCATCCGCCAAACCAGCACTTATTGAAACTTCTTTCCCAGCTTGGATAATTGCATCCTGTACATTTTTTGGTAAGCTTTGGAATTTTTCTTCATTAATAATAAATCCTACTACCCCTCCCGTAAAGTTTAATCCTCTAGTGGTATAGGTAATTAAATCTTTCATTCCAAACGCATTAATAACTGTTGGATATAGGTGGACTCCATCAATCATTCCTTTATCAAATGCACCAAAAATATCTGGTGTTGTCAATTGAACTGGATTTGCACCAGCAAACTTTAAAGCTTCACTAATTACTCCACCCGAAGACCTGATAGTAAATCCTTTTAAATCACCTGGTACTTTAACTTCTTTACCATTAGTTAAGATGTCATAAGTAGGCGTAGCCATATTAAAGACCGGTCTTACTCCATTATTAAGATAATCAGTTTCTAACATAGGACTTTTTTGACTAACATTATAGTAAGCAAATGAGCCTTCATCTGCTGTTTCAAACAATGCTGGCATACCCATTAATGCTGAAGCTATTGGCATTTCACTTGGTGTGTAATTTGGGGAATAATAAGCAAGATCTGTTACGCCATCCTTTGTCAGACTTAACGCATCAGCAGTTTTTCCTAATTGCTCAGCTGGATACCAATCCCACTCTACTTGACCATCTGTTAATTCTGTTACTCTTTCCATGAATGGTTGTTCACCAGCTACTGAGAATGGATGAGTTTTTGGTAAAGCGGTTGCAAACTTTAGAACAATTTTTTCCTTTGACTCCTCACCTGATTTTTCACCTTCACTTGATGAATCTACTTCCTTTGTATTAGAACTACAGCCCACCAAAATTAGAACAAAAATCATAAAACATGCTACTAACATTGAATTCTTGTAATTTCTCACGATAAATCCCCCTATTAAATTAATTTGGTATTTATTTGGTAGAACCTTCAAACCAGCTTCTTGCGTTATTCACCATCATTGTCTGAATATGATCCTCTGTTACACCTGCTTTTTTGAGTTCAGGTATAATTTCTTCGAGAATATATGTCATATTCCATTTTGGATATACTTTTTCAATAAAATCAGGTTCATACCAATCAAATGTACAGCAGGAATCTTGTGAGAGGAACATTCGATTTGCAAAACCTCTTTTAACAAGGTCAATGACCGTTGCATTTCTACGTTCCGGCCCAATTAACCTTGTGATGCCATAACGATCCATCCCAATAAAAGCCCCTCTATCTAATACCTTAAAGATATAATTAAGACTATCTGTATCTCCTACATGACCAATGAGAATGCTACTAGGATTTACTCCTTCTTCTTCTAAAATATCAAGCTGCATTAAACCTGTACCACTTGCTGAATGGGAATGAGTCATGATAGGTGCTCCTGTCTTAAGATGTGCTCTCGCTACTGCACGGATGACTTTTTCTACATCTGGTGTAATTCCTTGTTCATCCGTCGCACATTTAAGAAAACCAGCTTTAATTGAAGTATTTTGGATACCCACCTCGATATCCCTTACAAATAAATCAGCCATATAATCGATACTTCTATTTTTAAAATGTGGTGGTAGATAATGATACGTATAAATACCAGTACCAGCAATAACCTGTACACCAGTTTCAAGTGAGACTTTCTCCATTAATCGAATATCTCTGCCTAATTCCATAATGGTTGGGTCACAAATCGTTTTCACTCCAAGGCTTTTCGCTTGATTCACTTTTTCAATTGCCCTCTGTAATTCTATCTCTTCATTATAAAGGTGTGGGAACTGAACATAGACTGATTCGGAGCGGATTACTAAATGTTCATGGATGAGTGTTAACCCAAGCTCTGAACTATCGATTACCCCAGTTACTGAATTAATTGAAGTCATTGTATGTACCTCCTATGCATTAAATTATTTATCATAAATGGATAAACCGATATTTGATAATGAAAAGAATCATCCCCTAAAGTTGGGCAAACCTTCTAGTATGGGTAGCCATGACTTGATTTTAATTTTTTCAATTTGGAGAATTGCTTGTACCTTTTCATCTGGATTCGCTAATTTATTTGCAGTCATTTGTTTGAACTTTTGAATAAGTTCTTCCTTATTTGCTGCCCGTTCAGGATCACCTTTGGGATAATCAGTAAATTTATGGAACGTATTGCAATTTTTCAGTTCTATCTCTACGCTTGCCCCCCACTTTTCCGGATAGGCATTTTCATAAGATGGATCTACTTCAATTGAAATACTTTTCATTAACTTTCTAATTTCTGTGGATTTTAAGTTTTCTTCGCTAAAATCAAGAAGAGAGGCTGATCCATTTATTGCAGCTAAAGCAGCGCAATATTGACTGCTGAATTTTGCAGCATAAAGGGATTCTGGTGTAGGATTGTCTGTAATTTCTAATGCTGTTTTGTATGTTTTTATTGATATTTTGTTAATTTCCTGACTAGAAATGGAGTTCTCCTTCATAATTTCAATGACACAATCAATGGCGGGGTGAGTATGCCGACAAGAAGCATGGATTTTAAAGCTGTTCTCAAGAATTTTGAATATCTTCCCTAAGTTATTCGTTATTTTCTCGGTATCATATTGGTCAGACATTGCATTAAAAAATCCTCTTTTCCCTTCAAGAATTTTTCTGGCAGAAGTAAAGTTCTTTTTTGCAAGCTGTGCGGCAAATGTTCCGTTAAAAGCAGCTTTTGCAGTATGAAGCTGTTTCGAGTTGGCACCATTTTCGATAAATTCCCATAAGCCTGCAGCCTGGGTTCCTGCACTGCCCAATGTATGAGTGATTTGTTCTACATTCAAGTTAAGCAGTTTCGCTACAGCTGCTGCTGAACCAAAAGTTCCACAGGTGGCAGTATTATGCCAAAAATAATAATGAGACGGTGAAACAGCTTCTCCAATTCGATAACAAACTTCATATCCCGCTACAATAGAAGTAATTAGTTCTTTTCCGCTTAAATTATACGCCTCTGCTACTGCTACAGCTGCAGGGATAACGACTGTTCCTGCATGAATAATCGAGCCCTTATGGATGTCATCTAATTCAACGATATGACTTGCTGCTGCATTTACTAAACAAGCATTTCCAATTGACGACATGCCACCGGTAATAAGGCTAGCCTGTTCACGACCACCCCATTCATCTGCCAATTCCTTTATGGATTGTATCGGGGCTTCATCTTTTCCAGCGATTGCCGAACCATACCAATCGAGAATACATAACTTTGTAAACTCTATTACTTCTTCTGGTAGGTGTTCATATTCTAGAAAGCTTACATATTCCGCCAATTTCGTTGTTAATGACATTCTATACCTCCTTGTTTATGTTGGTATTCCCAATTATTCTGCTAAAAAATAAACGAATTAAATCCGTCCTTTAGCAGACTTATTAAAAACCGGTAAGCGGTTTCAAAAATACTTTTATAGTGTAAAAAAATGGAGGAATAAAATTTTAGTAGAAAAGAAGAATCTAGAAGTATTGTTACGATAGATATGATCCACCATTTGCATCAAGTGTTGTACCTGTTATATAAGAACTGGAATCTGATGCCAAGAATACACAAATATTGGCAATTTCCTGTGGTTCGCCTGTTCGTTTTAATGGAATGCTGTTCAATAGAGTTTCTTGACGTTCATTGCTCAAATTTTCCCAATGATCTTTTAGCCATTCAGACATAATAACACCAGGAGCAATTGCATTAGCTGTTATTCCATATGCCCCAAGTTCAATTGCACATTGTTTAGTGAAACCAATTATACCGGCCTTGGTAGTAACATAGGCTATATCAGATACGCTTCCTCCAGCTCTCCCTGCCCTTGAAGACATATTAATAATCCGGCCGTTGTTTGACTTTTTTAATAAAGGAACTGCAGCGCGTGTACATAAAAAGGTGCCTGTTAAATTAATATTTAGTACACCATTCCAATCCATTAATCCTATTTCCGTTACTTTCTTTACATCATGTTCGACTGTTCCGGTCCGAAGAGCATGCACACCTCTTATACTAAGTCCAGCATTATTGACGAGTACATCTAATCCACCTTTTTTTTCAATGATATGGAACATTTTCGCAACAGCTTCTTCATCAGTGATATCTGCTTTATACCCTTCTGCGTTAAACCCTGCTTTTAATAGTTCCGTCACAGCAATGTCTAAAATTTCATCTTTAACATCGTTTACGAAAACTTTTGCACCCTCACCAGCCATCTTTTTAGCAATTTCAAATCCTATCCCCCTTGCTCCTCCTGTAACAAGTACCTGTTTCCCATCAAGAATACCCATATTTTTTTCAGCTCCTTTTAGTATTCGGAGTATTTCCCTAATTTTCAATTAACCTCAAACAAAAAATTTAAAGGTTATAACATAAATAAACCACCATTAACATCAATTGTCGCCCCATTGATGAATCCAGCATCAACTGAACAAAGATATGTAACAGCCGAGGCAACTTCTTGTGCTTTACCAAGACGCCCTACAGGAATATTTTTAATATATGTATCTATTTTTCCGGAATCGTTAATATAAAGCAAATCTGTCTCAATTGGCCCTGGTGCAATACTGTTAGCGGTGATCCCAAATGTCCCATATTCAGTTGCAAGAGTTCTCATGAAGCCAATGATTCCAGCCTTAGAAGCAGAATAATGTGTGCCAGAAACACGGCTTCCAGTTCTTCCAGCTTGAGAAGCAATACTTATTACCCTTCCCCATTTACCCTTTTGCATTAATGGAAGTGCCTCTCTAGTACATAGAAATGTACCCTTTAAATTAATATCTAAAACCGTATCCCATTCTGATGTTGGTATATCATGAGTATTTCTACGGATACCATTTACTTTCGGTGATAATCCTGCATTATTCACAAGAATATCAAGGCGACCATACTTTTCATCTATCCATTTAAAGGCCTCTATGACTTGTTGTTCTTCCCTAACATCTAATAGTTTTGAATCAACATCATAACCTTCTTCTCGGAACTCATTTGTCTTACTTATTAGATTCTCCATATTTATATCCGTAAGGATTACCTTTGCACCTTTTTTTAATAATCCGTTTGTGATTTCAGCACCAATACCTTTAGCAGCACCTGTAACTAATGCAATACGACCTGTAAGTTCCATCATCTTACCCCCAAATTTTGTTTAATGTTTCACCATAATAATTACTCTTATATACTATTAAATAAGAAGTATTAAACAAAAAGACTAGTAATTTACTACTACATTTATTCAATTAAAAAACTTTATTGCTTGATTATTATTTTATATAACAAAAAAGTTTTTGTCAAATAAAATTCTGAATAATCAATAAAGTTAAAAACTTTAGTTTGTAGGGTCCTTAATATTGAGGAAATAAATAAAGTAGTACAGATTTCCATCCATACTACTACAAGTAAATATGAAGATTTCAGGTGTCCAAATAATAATAGGTGACACCACATATAGGTGCTGCCTTAACTTGATGAAGCATTACTAACAAATCAAGATGCCCTAATGTATCAGATAAGGTAGATAGAAGCTCCTTGTTGTCACGATTTGGAAATAATAGTTTTACCAGTTGAAACGCAGTTTTTCTTTCTTTATTTAAAAGTTTGCGAATTCTTTCAGCTTTTATCCAGTTTCTATTCAGACGGAATTGAGCCAGTTCCTTGAAATTCACAACAGCTTTTCCATGTCCTGAAAAAACGATTCTGATTTTCTCTTTACAACACATTTGTAAACTATTTTGATATTGTATCAGAGTCATAGGTCTTTTACCTGAGCTGGGATATGGTGGTTCAATAAGGGGGTTTGTTGCTATATGAGTAAAAATAAGGTCACCTCCTATCATAATTCCGTCACTTTTCCGTAACAATGAAAGATGGCCTTGAGCGTGACCAGGTGTGTATAGTACTTGCCAATCATTTAGATTAGGTACCATCTGCTTATGAAATAGAAATGTATGAACTTCACTTTGTTCTGTGTATCTGCCATAATTTCTTTCACTGTTCTCAACAAGAGTCTGAATAAGTTCTGAAGGAACACCGTTGTTCCTATAAAATGATTTATAGAAATCTAGATAATAGTTAAAAAACTCCTGATCCTGTTTAATGAAAGGAGCAATAAGCGGATGCCCTAGAACTCTAGCATTAGATACCTCTCTAATTCTTTCCACCAATCCACAATGATCAGGATGCTGATGAGTAAGCACTACCTGGTCTATATCATTCATTCTATAACCACATTTTTTTATTGCATTAACAAGTACTTCCCATGCTTCATCTGTTTTGGCACCAGTATCCACTAAAGTTAAACTACTTCCTTCTATTAGATATACATTTATATCTCCAATGGGAAAAGGGGTAGGTAAAATAATCTGATAAATGTCTGGCGCCACTCTTGATACTCGTTCCTCAACATTTATTGTAGATTTCATCCCATTTCCCCCTTTTTCATTTATCATTCATTTCCAATTAGTTTTGTGGTTATTTCATCACCTATGCCTCTTACTATTTCCCCTAAACTTATCATATCTTCTTTGTTGGCTTGGGCAGTTAAACCAAATATACATACTGCCATCTCCACTCTCTTATCATGGTTAAAAATGGGGGATGCGACACCATACATACCTTTCGAATACTCTCCAAAAGTTGTTGCATATCCTTTATCTCTTATTTCAATTAATTCTTCTTTTAATTCAATTATTTCTTTTTCTGTGAATTTTCTCAACCCTTTATCAGTAGTTAACAGTTCATCAACATCTTCTTCATCCATATAGGCTAGAAAACACTTCCCATAAACACCATCTACTACGTGGAAGTGTTTACCCACAGTTACATTAATTGAAAATCCAGTACCCTCTGCCTTCGCAACTACTACGGAACGATCCCTTCCAATTCTAGTTATAAGTGCACTGGTAAGACCCGTTTTTTCTGCTAGAGTTTCTAAATAGGGGATTATTAAGGAAATATCAAATAAGTTTTCTTTCGCTCTTTCCCCAAGAACTAACAAATAAGGGCCAAGACTGTAACGCTTTGATTTTGAATCATATCTGACTGCTGCTAGCTCTTGTAATTGCTGTAATATACGATAACAGGTAGTTGGTGTTAGCGATAATGAAGTAGCAATTTCTGTTAGATTACTTTTACTATTCTTAGTTCTACTTAATAATTTTAAAATTCTAAAAGCGATTTCAACTGCTGGAACATGGTATTTTCTTTTTTCTTTATTTAAAGACTTATCCTCATTTGCCATACTTAACTTGTCCTCCATTTATCGTAATTTTACTGTAGCTTTATTATAATTAAATGATATAAAAGGGCAGGAATCAAGCATGACAAAGTAAACTTTAAGAAATTCATTCTTTAGCCCTGACTTATATGGTACACAATTTTTTATTTCGGAAGATTATTATACTTTAAACTCTATTAATCTTACATTTTTGATGGTAAGAATAATGCAATTTGTGGGAAAAATACTAAAATTAGTATAGTAAGTAATAAGACACCTATAAATGGTAAAGATCCTTTTAATACATCCTTAACTGGAACACCCGAATTGTCACTCGTTATATATAAGTTTATGCCTACAGGTGGAGTGACCAAACCAATTTCAAGAAGCAGT
Source organism: Neobacillus niacini (assembly GCF_023715415.1). Lineage (GTDB taxonomy): Bacteria > Bacillota > Bacilli > Bacillales > Cytobacillaceae > Neobacillus > Neobacillus niacini_C. Next base: position 101,539 of record NZ_JAMBOB010000003.1, on the reverse strand, counting down.
ACTAATATGATGCCAAACCAAATGGTGTCAAATCCCAGAGACACCATCAAAGGATACACAAGTGGTAATGTTAACAACATGGAACCAAACATATCCATAAACATTCCAAGAATTAAATACATAATAACAATCAAGAAGAAAATCATCCATGGGGAAAAACCGGAAGCTTCTATTGAACTGATAATTTTAAACCCTACTCTGGTTAAAGTAATATAGTAAGCAAAAACATTCGCACCAACAATTATAACGAAAATCATAGCTGTAGACTTCACCGTAGAAAATAACGAATCCACAATTTGTTTATATTTTAATCTTTTCAAAGACAAACCAATAACTAATGCCCCAATAACACCAAATGCGGCTGCTTCAGTGGGAGTGGCAACACCAAAATATACTACAGAAATAACGATTAATATTAAAAGTACCGCTGGCCAAATGGACTTTAAAGATTTTAATCTTTCATTCCAAGAAAATTTCTCGGATATACTTTTCTGTTTTATACCTACGATAACAACAGTAATGACTAACAGTACCGTAAGCAATATTCCTGGCAAAATTCCTGCTATGAATAATTGACCAACCGAGGTCTCAGTTTGAATACCATATAAAATTAATGGGATACTTGGAGGAATCAGCGCTGCAAGAGTTCCTGTAGTTGTTGCAACTAATCCTGCAGCAAATGCAGGAGAAGATTTTGCTTTTACCATTTGAGGAATAGCAATTTGTGACATTACAGAAGTTGCTGCGGTGCTCGAACCAGATAGAGCTCCGAAACCAGCACTTCCGATAACTGTTGCCACACCTGCTCCCCCAGGCAAATGACCCATCCATTTCAATACAGATTCAAATAAATCATCTGCTATTTTACTTTTTGATAGTAAATGGGCCATTAATATAAATAATGGGATAGCACTATACGTATAATTATTTACACCTCTATAAGCTGTGGTAGCCAAAATACCTTGTAAACTATCAAATCCTGCAGTTAAGTATAATCCGATAGATCCAACTACGAGTAGTACAAAACCAATCGGCATCCCGATAAATAACAGAACAAGTAATAAAACAATTGTTAATGCAACCATATGAATCCCCCTTCTTATCGAATTTACGAGAAGGCATTAAAGGAATAAAGTCCTATACCTCTTTTGTACCTCTTAGTATATTAATAGTATCGACTAATAATCGAACAGATAATAAAAATATTCCAAAGGAAATGACCATCATAGCTGGTGCCAACGGATAGTCCAGCATACCGGCTGATCTTATATTTTTTTCGAAATACTCTATCCCTTTTAGAAAATTATATATACCTAAAACTAGGAACGCAAAAAAGGCTATCAAATTATTCAATACTCGCACATATTTTTTCATTGGTTTTGAGAACTTGCTTTCTAAGAAGTCCACACTAACATGTCCATCGTGTTTAAATGTATAACTTATTGATAGGTATACAATCAAGACCAGTAAATACTCACCGGTAACCTCAATTGTCCCAACAATTGGACTATTAAGCGTGGTTCTTAAAATAGAGTCCATAAAAATCCATACTGTAAGCACTAACATTGTTATTCCTGCTACATAAGTACAAACATAATCAATTTTATCTAAAATAATGTTTACTAATTTCATGGTATCCCTCCATTCAGATAAAAAATTAGCAAAAAAGAGTAACCCGTTTTAGGCTATTATATATATTGCATTTAATAACCATCCTTATAAGATTGAGAATTTTTAAATAGAATTTTTCCTCCCCGTTTTTACGTTTTTATATCGTTACTTATTAGTAAAGAAGCAACCTAAATAATGTAAAAATCTATCATGAATACATATTAGGAAAGCGCTTTCTTTACCCACTTTACAAAGTTCCGGTTAATACTGGAAACTATATATGAACTTGAAATTAATTTTATATTACAAAAAAAATTTTGTCAATAAAAAATCTGAAAATTCTATATTTAAGTTTTACCTTTAATCTTTATAAATTTGTAGTCTTATTCTCCCTGGATTATGAGCACCGGGACGTGTCCTTAAAAATGATTTCGCATTAAATATCATCGAACGGGAACACAGTTAGATTTAGAGGCAGAAAATAAATACAGAGAAGAGCCTTCTTGGTTCTTATCAAATCCAACTAAGCTATTATTAAAAACACATCAAAAAACACCGCATAGCGGTGCATTTTGATATGCATTTTAGTTTACATTTCTTGCTGTGAATTAATGTCTTGTGATACGAAACGGAACCAGTTAAGGTAACAATCCTTTTCTTTATTATTCCTCAACTTTTTGGGTGTAATATTGATATCCAAGATATTGATAGTTTTGCCTCTTATACATTTCTTTTGGGGTGTCCTGACCATCCGCGACGAGGATGACGGTTTTATCTTGAAAGGTATCCATCACAAATTTTTGTATTCTGCTTCCGATTCCTTTCTTTTGAAAGGCTTCATCGACACCTAGATTATCAATTTCAGCTGTATCCTTCGAAATAATTACATCCACTGCTCCAGCAGGTGTACCTTTATAGAAAGCTAGCAGCTGCATGATAGTAGGGTCTTGAAAAATACGTTTATTTAATTCAACCTTTTGATTAGCAAAATTACTGCCAAAGACAATATCCTGCTGATATTGTAAGGAAAGAAAATCCCTCAGGTTTTTTTCAGTTACGATTTGAACCTCAATTTCGGGGTGATTTTTCACCTTTGGAAATTGACTTGGTTCAATCGCATAAAGTTCGAGAAAACCAATATCATAATTTTCTTGATTTAAGTAATTCACTAACTCAGCTGGGATATTTTCATCTACAGGAAATTTGAACTTCACGTGTTTTTGACCATTTCGTTGATGGTATTCACGTAAATAACTTTCTGCTTGCTTAAACTCATCCAATGAAGTAAATGCTTTAAACTCAATATAATTACTATCATATCTAGATAACATTTCTGGAAAATGAAAATGTTTGTATAGATGATTTTCAGCCACTACATGACTATGAATAAAGATATTTTCAAATGTAATTTGCATGAACCAGTTCCCCTTCTACATGAAGAATAAATAATACTCTATAGATTTTTTATCAAATGAATTAAACGCATCAAATCGTCTTTTGATACGGACATCTTTAAGATACCGCTTTCTTGAAAGTCAATGATTGCTTGAAGTGTAAGTATCGTTGGTGGTGCGAGTTTAATTTCTTTATTTTGAAATGCAGCTAATGCTTCTTCTGGCTTAATCCAGACCGCTTCATCAATTTCGTTTTGATCTGGCTCAGGGATTTGACCTTCTGGGAGCTTTGCTAGAAAAAAACGGGTATCAAAACGAATCGGACTTTCCTCGGGTGTGATAATTTGGCCGAAATATCTTAAACATTGAGGATCAAAATAAAGATTTTCTTGTTCTAACACTGTATTAAAAGGTATTTCTCCTTCTAGAAGACCTTTTCGGTATTTTTCTACCTTTCCCTCTGGCAATTGAACGAGTGAACCGTCTCTCTTGTAACCCAACAAAATCCCGACTTCTTCAAATAATTCTCTTGCCGCAGCAATATAATGTGAGAGACTAATAGAAAGCTGCGTCTCATCACTATTCACGGTATCTTTTGCAACAAAAGCATCATGTTTTTCTACGGCTCCTCCGGGAAAAACGTGAAATCCCCCCATAAACCTCATCGTGGCTGGCCGTTTTGTTAAATAAATCCTTGATGATTCGTCCATCAATACAACGGTTGAAGCAGGTTTTGGCGAAACAGCCATCTTAGTTCCCTCCTCTTTAAAAAAAAACACTCACTTCATTCCTGTTTTTTCAAATATTCAGAAATAAACTCTTGCAGCATTTCATTTAAACTTGCCTTTTTTTGCTTTTTTAACCATTCGACCTGGTCGATGGGTAGATTTAATTTTAGACTAATGTTTTCATTAGGCATTTCTACTTTTCTAATTTCTGCTAAGGTTATTCCCTCTTCTACATTGGGAAACCATGAACTACTCTCACTCACCCGATCAAGGTCATCGAACTCGTCAATTTCCTCAAGATCACAGAATAAATTAAGCTGAGGTAATCCTCCAGATAAGGTTTTTACATGCATGATGGAATCAATCAATCTACCGTTTTCTAGTTCTATCTCAATAATTAGATTTTGCTCTTTTTTATATTTTCTTTCTGTCACTTCACTTACAACCAAATCCAATTCAAGGGTGTAGCCCGAATGTGATTCAAAGATATAAATCGCACTATTAAAGATATGTATATTCTCCCCATCAATTTTTACCGATTTAACAACAGCCATTACCCATTCCTCCAAAAAGCAGTAACAATAATAATCTAATTTTATACCAAAAAAGGAAACTTGTTAACTCAATAAAAATCTCACCAGTGAATAACCCCTGCTGAAAAAATAACTTAGCACTGATTGTAATAATGTTAAAGAAATGTTCACAGCATATTGTGCACTATTGCGTTAAAATAAAGATAAATAAATATGTGATAAACTTCACAATATACGCAGTTAGAAAGGAAATACGATCATGTCACTATACAAACCCGATCAAATACTAGAAATATCCATAAAAAATGGGGTTAAAAAGACCAGTTACCCCTTATTAACTACCTTACTATTAGGATTCCAAGCAGGTGCATTTATTTCATTAGGATTCCTGCTATATATACGTGTGACAGCACCGCTATCCGAGGGTTTATCAGGGCTTAGCGCCATTTTAGGTGCCTCCGTTTTCCCAATCGGACTAATCCTTACGTTAATTGCAGGCGGAGAGCTGCTTACTGGGAATATGATGGTGGTTCCACTGGCGAGATTTTCAAATAAAATTAATACGAAACAGGTTCTGCAAAATTGGTTTCTAATCACGGTCAGCAATTTTCTAGGCGCCATATTCGTGGCCTACTTTTTTGGACATATTGTAGGTTTAACTGAAACAGGTGTCTATTTGGAAAGTACCATTCATATTGCTGAACACAAAGTAAATGCAACCTTTCTACAGGCTTTTGTCTCAGGTATCGGCTGTAACTGGCTTGTAGCTGCTGCTGTGTGGTTATCCTATGGGAGTGAAGATATGATTGGAAAAATTGCAGGCATTTGGTTTCCGACTATGGCATTTGTCGCAATTGGATTTCAACACGTCGTTGCCAATATGTTTGTCATCCCAGCAGCAATATTCGCCGGTCACCTTACGTGGATGGATTATCTAAATAATTTCATTCCTGTCTTCTTAGGAAATGCCGTTGGCGGAGCACTGTTCATCGGTATGGCGTATTGGTTTGCTTACAAAAAGAATGAATACACTGTCATTGAAGGGGCTAAAAAGACTGGAATCTTTGACAAAAAGATTGGATTATAAATCTTCACAAAAAAGAGAGCCGTGGGTATCACGGCTCTCTTTCCTTTCATTTATTCAAATAAAGGACTTACTGCTCTCTCATTATGAATTCGGTCAATAGCGTCTGCTAGTAATGGAGCTACAGACAACATCGTAATTTTATTAATTAACTTTTCTTCGCTCTGCTCAATCGTGTTCGTGATCACTAATTCTTGAATCGCCGATGATTCAATTTTTTCAACAGCAGATTGTGAGAGAACAGCATGTGTACAACAAGCGTAAACTGCTTTTGCCCCATGCTCTACTAAGGCATTGGCAGCTAAAGTCTGCGTTGTAGCAGTATTAATTAAATCATCAACAATGATTGTATTTTTCCCTTCAACATTCCCAATAATCTCAAATATTTCGGAAACATTGGGTTCAGGACGTCGTCGATCAATGAGGGCAATTGGGGCATTTAAAATATTGGCCATTTTCCTTGCTCTCCCAACAGCACCATTATGTGGTGCAACAACAACCACATCCTCAAGTCCCTTTTTCTCAAAATACTGTGATAGAATCGGAATTCCAACTAATTGATCCACTGGAATATCAAAAAAGCCCTGGACCTGCGGTGAATGAAAATCCATTGTCAGTACCCTGGTAGCACCTGATTTTTCAAGTAGGTTCGCAATTAATTTAGCTGTAATCGGCTCGCGGGATCTAGCTTTTCGATCCTGGCGTGCGTAGCTATAGTAAGGAATAACAACATTGATCATTTTCGCTGAAGCTCTTTTTAAAGCATCAATCATAATGAGCAGCTCCATGATATGGTCATTATTCGGGTGTGAAGTAGATTGTACAACATAAACGTCACAGCCACGCACGCTTTCTTCTATATTCACTTGAATTTCTCCATCACTAAATTGGGTGACCGAGCTCTTCCCAACCTCACAGCCTAAATGCTCGGCCATTTCCTTCGCCAAGCTTTGGTTTGAATTTAGTGCAAACAATTTAAAACCTTTTTGTAATTGATACGACACTTTATGTCCCCCATGCTTTGTTTATTTACAATTCCTTAACGTCTCAATTACCTATTTTACATGAAATGCAGTCATTAGAACAATATTTCATATTGGAACCTTCAAACTTAAGGCATCTTAACAAAATAATTTTTTCCAATAAAAAAAATAGCGTAGTGTGAACTCTCTTACACTACGCTATTTGGTGATTGTCTAAGATTACATCCCAACTTCATCAGGTACATAGAAGTCAAATGGAGTCGCGTTGTATGGGAGTATGGATAATTTCTCTTCTATGAGTCGGTAGCCTCTGCCATATGGGTCTTGTCTATTTTCGAGTTGTTCTTTGAGCATGTTGGCATACGGAACTTCTCCCATTTGGGTCATCATGTGGACTTCTACCCATGAGGCAAATCCCTCAAGCTCCTCAATTTCCAGCTGATTCACTTGTAAATTCTCATATTGCCAAATATGGGTTAATTCATGCGCTAAGGTGGAAAGTGTATGGATCCTCGGTGACCCGTTTTCAACTAAAACCCTGAGTTTTCCATCACCATCCATGCTGGCTTTACCAGTTAAACGAGGATTACCTGCTTTCGGAATAAATGGCAAACCGCTACTCTTGTGAATATCCGCTGCACTTATCACGGATAGTGCTATATCTTCAGGTAAGTTTACTAAATATACATCTTTAAAAAATTGACGAACTTCTCTATAAAGTGGCTCAACACGTAATACATGATCGATTGCAGACTCGTTACAAGTAAAGCACCTTTGTCTGCCATCACTGAGCTGATGGATTTGGGCCGCAGAAACTGTCCTGCCACAAAACACACATTGTGTTTCTTTGCTGGTGATTTTTACGATATCTCCATCTACCATTCGTCCTAGATATTCTATTCGAACTTCTCTCATTTTTTTCCTCGTTAACAACGTATCTACTATCGAAAACGTTTCGTATAAGGCAAGTTCCTTAGGATATTGGTCGTAACCAAAATAGAGATAATCGCTATTCCCGTTACTTTCATTTACTAACCAAAACAAATAGTCATTTAAAATATCAAAGATTTTTTCCCAATTATGAGAAATTGCTTCTAAAATACCCAGATGTATAGGAGAATCTTCAATAATGTATAGTCTGATTTTCCCCTCTTCCTCAGGGTCATCATCGACTTGCAAGGAAGGTGATATCAACTGTAATTTCTTGGACTGGGAATCTGTCTGGTCAAAGAATGATTCATCCAAACGGGCACATGCCTTCACAAAATGGTGTGTTTCTGGGAATAAGGATAAAAACAACTCATTAAGTAATAGCGCTAATGTAAATTCAATTTTTGCAGAATTTTCAATTCCCCCCAGGTTTGAACGTATCTCCATACATAAAATATGACCGTTCTCATAATGTCTTTTTACCTGTTCATCTTGATGATACGAATGGACCTTCATCGATTTTAAGTTTACCATTTCACTAAATTCTACATAGCCGCTTGTGTTAATCCTTACATCCGCCTTCAGCGCTCCAATAAAGACGTCAAACTGTTCAAATGAAATATTTTTACTCTCAAAATTGTGTTCTTCTGACATCTGACTTATTTTATACTCCGTTATAGGACGGTAATATTTCTTCTCAAAAATGTGTTCAAAGGTGACTTCAACAACTCCATGCTCGACATCCACATTTTGAATTTTATAATGTTCGCCATTAAAGGAATGGTATTGGCCAGGCAGGTATTGTTGATAGATATGTCCTTCAAAAATCTCAGAAAGACACTTGTTGTGTTGCTTAATCTGAATGAACCGAAACCCTTTTGGTAAAATCTTTTCCTTAGCTGAATAGGGGATCCTATATCGTTTCTTCTTTACAAAATCCTTTTCGGATCGATTAAAGGTTATTAGTTCCTCAGATTCAATCGTAAATCGGTATACTAATTTAGGACCAAAAGCGTTTGAGAACAACTCGTGAACACCTTCGACAATCGAGCGGTAAGAATCAATTTTCGCTCTTCTTAAGTAGCTCTCAACTTCCTCTTCCATGATATAAAAATGACATAATCGCTCCAAAAGAGAATAAGCAATGCTCCAACGTGATTGAGATAAGCGAGGAGCTAAGGGAGCAATGGTCCGATTAGTACTCATAAAGAAATCCAACTGATCTGCAAGGTAATCCCGAATTAAATAAGGAGGACTGATGATGTGAACGAAGGAAGACACTTTACCGGTTCCTTTCCACAAATTTAAAAGCCTCACTAAATTGTAGTAATCATCTCGAATGAGAAGAAGTGTAAAATCACCAATGGGAATCGAAAGGTTACTATCCTGAATCTGAATCATTTTTACCATTTGATCCAACGTTTCCAAGTCAAAACCAAGATCAAATAACAGCTGCTTCATATCCATGATTTCTTGAATACTTTCATAAACATTGGTGTTTTGTTGATTAATGAAGTGTATTGGTTCAATGTTTGCCTTTAAAGCAGGCATGGATAAGACTACTTCCGCTTCTAATTTACGATGCGAAATTTTTGGCAGGATCTTATGCTGAAACCATTTTTCACCTTCATTTTTCCATACCATATAGTGTAAGTATTGACTTGTGCTGGACGAAGCAACGATACCTCTAGGCTCACATTGCAGGAGTGATCGGACAGTATGTTCTAATCCTTCATACCACTCTGTTAAAATGATATATTGTGGTTTTTTTCCAATGATGTTCCTAACATTTAGGTTAAAAGCATGAATGATGGTGGAATAGTTTGGAAGCAGTTTTTCTGCCTGTAACAACAATACGCCTTCTAATGTTTTTGTTGATTCTAACTGGCGTAGGTAGTGCAAGAATCGTTTCTCCTTTAAGGTATCAGGTGAAACAATTAATACATCGGAATTCATGTTTTGTTCGAGGGCATTTAAGTAGGTGCCGACCTTCCATAACTGGTCCACCCCTGACACTTCTCTCATTCCCTTTGACACCCATTCTACCGCTTCCTCTGCAGCACCTTGGCTGTGGGTAATAATCAATATCTTCTTGTTTTTGGCCAGCAAATGATACAAAGCCGGAAAGAAATAGGAAGAGAAATCGTTGTAATTGACATCCTCAATCATCACATCATGTTCTTGAATGATTTCTGACATCATCGTCGTATAGCTTTCATCGATAAGGATGTTCTTTTTCTTTAATCCTTCACAAATAGAATGAATAATTAACTGATGTTCCAGGTCCAGCGAGATAATTTCATAGGCGAAATGATTTTTCCGATGATGGAAATGTTCATTTTCTCTTATTATCCCAGCAGACAGCAATCGGTCTTCCCATAATTCCTTGTATTGATGATATAATTCCTCAAAGGTTGTAAGTCTTCTGGAGACGGCATCATTACCAGCAATGGACCCTTCACTATAAGGAACCTTTTGACCATTTAAAAACCAAGCAATCTCCATTAATAGAACAAAGGAGATAATCGGGTAGGCAGGTAAATAATGAATCATTGAAAGCTCATATACATTGGCAATAATAAGAAGCAACATAAGAAGTAGTGGGAAAATGGCTGCAAACTTGAAAAAGGCAGATAGATAGGTCCACTCCTTTTTTAAATAGATCTTTCCCCGGCTTTTAAAATAAACAAGCGAAACGGAGCCCTGCTCCAATCGCTTCGTTTTCGACCTGTCAACAAGTTCATGCGGATAAAAAATAGATCCAGCCTTTTTCACTAATTTCACAAAGTGGTTCAATATGCGCATATTTCCAAGAGTCGTATACGGCAAACTTCCGGCAATTTTCCAACACCATTTAACACTCAAGACCGAGAACAAAATCGTTAAATTTATCAACAGTTGGATATTCGTTAATAGAAAAGGCATTTTTTCCTTAAGAAATGCTTCGTATATACCCGTAAGCCACTTATCCAATAAAAGCCAGGATAAACAAATAAATAAAGCTACAAGCGGAAAGACAAGTTGTTTATAGCGATGCTCCTGAGAAAAATTGGCCTTATAGAGAAGTGTGAAACTTAGACAAAAAACCAGAAAACTTCCTAACACTTCAAGGTATAAGTTCATAGTTTATACACCTTATCTTCTTGGATTCGAATTTGGTCAAGTTCATGAAAATAGGTTGATTGATATTGTTCGATGGCACTGCCGAGATACACATCAATCCCATGTCCATTTAACCCCTGTACTCCTTGCTGTTGAAAAGGAGTATAGATAGGATTCTCGATGATACTTTTTTCAAATTTAATAGCAGGTACTCTTTGATTCGTAGAAAACGGTTCTTTATTCATTTGCAGGATATGAAGCAATCGATTCGTCATCTGAACGAATTCGTCCAATTTAATAAGGTGGTAGCGGTAAAGTAGATTCTGTATCTTCTTTTCTTCACCGATTAGTGATAGTTTTTCAAGCTTTTTTCGTAACGAAAAAAGCTTGAATAAATGGTTTAAGTAGTCATTATATTTGTGCTGAGCATCGACTTGCATTTGATAAATGTTTTCTGTATATTCATAGGTTTTTTCTTGAAACTTGTATATGTGAAAATAGGATTTTCGTTGAGTAAAAAAATACCCGCAATAAGTAACAAGAAGCGTGACAACAAAACCAGTACCGTAAAAATAGGCTGGTACCACAGGAGATTCAATTGACCCCAACATATGCAGGAAAGGAATGAATAGGATGATAAAAATCAGGATACTCATCATCAGGAACTGACGCTGATTTGGTAGTAACTGCAGGAGAAAATGCATTTGGTTTTTCGCTTGTGTCACAAAACTATTCCATTTCGAAAGAGCTTCAGATATGCCAGGATTTGAATGGAGGACATCTCTTTGCACGACACCAATTTTTTGGAGGATGTCCTTTTTATAGTCATTGATTTCGATTAATTCTTCCTCTTCCTGAAAGTTATTCCTTCTTTTTAACACATTCATTTTTCTTATAGCTTCTCTTGAATTTTCTAGCAGCTCATTTTCACGGTTAATGAGAATAGTCTCAGCTTTATAAAGCTGATTCTCCCATTGATCATAGAATTGATAGGTAATTTTTGAACTCTTTGACAGTGGTTGAGGTGCATCTCTTCTCTTTTCAATACTTGCTGCTGTATTTGGGGAAAAATCATCATCTCGAAATCGATTGGTATGAAATAGGTTTTGAAGTATTAATTGATCCTCTAATTGCCTCTTTGCTTTTAACAAACTCAAAAAATAATGATTAAGTAACGTTTCCAGCCTCTCATTTTTCAATGCAATCTGAATCACACTTGTACTTCCCTTATCCAACCGTTCAATTAGTTTCGGATGGTGGCTGATTGTAAGAAGAAAATAGACCAGTTCCATATAACCTTTCATTCTTTCCCGATGAGAACTTTGAACGATTTCCTGACGAACCAAACGAATATCACCGATTTCACTTTGGATACCCACATGAAACTTCAAACTGCTTGAAAGTTCTTTTGAAGGAGTAAAATACGTTAAAGAAGGAGTCAATGGCAGCGTGAGTATTTGCTTAATCTTTTTCTCAAAATCTTCCATGATGATATCGAGCTGATATTTGGTCATCCATTCATCATTACTCATCTTCTCGCGGCGTAACAACAAAAGATCTTTCTTTTTGTCTATCTTTTTAGCTAGGCAGGTCGTGACCCGCTCACATTTAAGCTCTAAAGCCTCCATGAATTCTGCACCAGGCTGATCTAAGATAATATCTTGAAGTTGAATGGATTCCCCCCATTCTTCATCGAGCTGATTAATTTCCTCCTCGCAAAAGGCGTTTCCCACTATTGGCCACTCAGTGCTTTTTAGCAGATAGCCATAATGGTCAAGTTCCCAATAGCGTTTTAAACTTTCCTCTATTGGTGCATAATTAGAAGTTCGCTTGATCATGTCAATCAAATGTAAAATGCTTTGAGTCGGATAGAATCCCTTGTCCTTTAAAGGTTCAAGCAGGTCTTTCCTTATTTTCGATAGATGCGTGGTCAGTCGTAACACCCTATTTAACTCATCATCTAAGTTTAATAGAATAATCAACTGCCAATCCTTAATTCGATGCCGATCCAAATGTTCAATCAATCGATCAACTAACGATAAAAAAAGAGGATTAGAGGCTGGTGCCTCCTCCTCCCAGTAAAAGGTTAATACTTCACTATTCTGCAACTTATAAAAGAATGGCTCTACTAAATGCCAGTCCTCATATTTTTTCCCAAAATGTACAACAATTGAGTGCATCAAATATCACTCCTTTTTAAAAAGGCTATACTAAAACACGTTCTTGATTTAGTGCGTTTAGTTTATTATTAATATCATTTAACCACTTTTGATATTCTTCTGAATCCTGCGGCGTTCTTTGTCTGACCTGGGATTCCTTCCATAGCTGGTAAATCAAATTCGCAGCGCCCCGTTTGGCAGACTCTGTTCTCTTAACCCTTTTGAAGTACTCACAGATTTCCGTTAACAGACATTGTCGCAGGCGGTCGGCTCGCTCCATTAAGGAAGGATTGGAGATAAATTCTTGGTCATACGCCAACACTAAATCTAGGATATTACCTATTCCATCTTTTCTTACTTTCGAAATTTCTATTGCTCCCCTAAAAAACAAGTGTTCCTCGATGTTTCGGTTATTTCTGATCTGAGTTTCTTGTGTTTCTTGGAATCTTTCTAGGATTTCATCATAGATAACCGGATTATGTGGTAATGCTTCATGAAGTAAGTAGGTATCTTCTTCTACCTTTTCTCCAAATTTCAATAATAATTTTGTGCCTTGATTTCCACTATATTGATAGACTCTTTTCCCGTCAGAATTGACTAACTGGAGCCAGCCATAGATCACCCCTAGTAACAAAGCACGGTCCGTACGATTGGTTTCAAGCTCAGCGCGTTCCGGATTTAAGTCTGGCATATAGGCAGGAAGATGCCAATTTCGGTCCAAATGAGGCGTAATTGTTCGATTTTCATCCTCATTCAACTTACTCACTAAACGGTGATAAGCCTCATAATAAACACCTGGAGGTTTTCCATTTTTTCCGGCAGAAAATTTGGTAAAGTCACTGACAGATAAGCCATAATGGGCACGATAACACACAATTTCATTCCGCTTAAAGGCATCATCAACAATTTGCTTTTCGTTAAATAACTCATTTTGCAGCTGCTCCGAGAACAGGTTAAAACTTTCCGTATGAAGTCCCCAATATTTCAAACTTCGATAATCATTTGTAATCGGAATATAAGGTTGTGCAAGTTCCTCTATTGCCTTCATTCTTTTATAAAGATACTCATCTGGGTCCAGCCCTAATCGACAAGCCTCAATTTTGAGTGCCTGTGTGATGGTTAAATCTAATTTATCATGGTGTTTACTTGCTAATTCATTTCGGCAAAAAATTAAAACATTCTCTTTAAAAAATACTTCCACCTTTGGTTCTTTATAAAACTCCTCAGCCCCTCGATTGGTTTTCCGTTCAATAAAACGGTTGTAGAGACTCTGATAAATTTTCTGAGAGATACTGTCTGGCAAAAATCCATGATCAACTGACTGCCGAATCCGCTCCCACGTTTGCTCAAGCATTTCCTTACTTGCTAGCACATACATTTTTGTTGGATCGCTCACACCATCAAACTTCCTTGCTAATTGATTTATTTCCATTAGTAGCGTTTCTCTTGTTTCAACTAAATGATCAAAAAATCTTTGCCAATCCTCTATCATTTCCTTTATAGATTGATTGAGAGCTGAGAATACTAGTTCTAACAACATGGAATATTTATAGCGATTAAGGGTACTTAGTTGATGAGTCGCCTTTTCCGTATACTCATCAATAAAATCTTTAAATTGATTTCGAAATACACTGGAAATAAAGCCCTGTTTTAACGCTTTATCCACACGTCGAACCGCATCATCTACGTCACCATCATTGCGGTCTAAATCATAAATATATTGATAGCGGTCAATCTGTTCTTTAAATCTGCGATTCTCCTCTTTTAATTGAGAAATCTTCTTGATAAGTTTATTGTGAATACTGTAGAGAAGATATCGGACCCCGACCGGATGTATCGGTGAATCTTTTTTTAGAATCCATGTATTCAGTTGGTACCTGCTTCCATTCCCGCCATTTGGCGCATGATAATCTGAGTCAATAGTCTGGTAGACAATAAAATGACTATATTCATTGATTTTTTTATTAATTTCTTTGGCATAGTCTTCTAGGGCGGATTCCATTCGATTAATTTCTTGTTTTGCCCGATCCTTTATTTTAAGTTTTCCTTCATCAAGCACACAATGATCTTCATAATCTTCTTTTAATTCCACATCATCTTTCAGCACTTTTTTTGCATATTCCTCTACCTCATCCAAGAAAATATCGGCTTTCGAAGCCCCTTTTTTACCTTTATCCTCAATTTCATGAACCTGGAAATCAAGCTGACGGAAAAACGGGTTCGGTTTTTCTCGGTCATTCACAATCTGCTCAAAGTACTTAACATAAAGCTCTCTTATTTTTGGTTTATCATTATTAATTCCATTTCTTAAGTCATCGTCATGCCGCTTCTTTTCATCATTAAATAACTTATCTAATCGAAGCCAAGAATCATCTAATCCACTAACTGACCATTTTAAACCACAATAGTCAACAATCTCTTCATAAGGATAGGTTAAGGAAGCAACACCCGCACCACAGTACCGTGCTTGACCGTTTGATTCGACCAAACTTCTTATTTGGTTATCCTCTTGTGAAAAGCTTCTTGCTGAAATCGGGCTAAAGAGCTGGAGATACACAGAACGTGCAACCTGGTCCATATACTCCGAGACATTTGTTAAATGCTGTCCTTTTGTATTTTCGTAATCAAAAAGAAAACAAAAATCATACGGAAGATGTTTATCTGTAATCGCATGTGCGGTTCTACCTTCTAAATCTATTTGATTCGGTCTATATTCGAGTTCAATCGTCACATTTTGTTTGTGATTTCCCGAGGCGCTTAGTGTAATGGCATTCAGCTCTTTTAGGCTTGCGTATCCGTTACCTTGGACAGCTTCCCACTCCGTTTGGTCCACCGTATTACTTCTTACCAAAATATCAGGAAGTAAAAAAACGCCGCGAATGAGTACACTTTCCGAGTTTAACTTACGCTCCAGCATTTCCCGCAGATAGAGAGCGATTTGAAGAAAAATCCCTGACCCGGTACCGCCCACTAAAGAACTAATAATAATGACTCGGACATTATAGGATTGCGCATAGCTGTCGACAGGGAAAATTCGTTCAATCCCATCCCACATGGCATTTAATTTCCCTTGTGACATCGCTGAACGAAAAGCAAGTCTTGATACCGCCCGAACTTGGCCGGCTCCATCTGTCATCGTTTTCCGTTTGATCTGGGGATTATTCGGAAACCATTTTAGTACCTCTTTATTCGCTTGAAGATATTCATTAACAGAATGGCTTGTGCTTGTTTGGGTAGCACTATTTCTTAAGTGCTCTAATTTTGAAATGCTATTGGCATCCGTATCAAACGCATGAATAGCAACTCTTCCCCGCTGCTCGGGGGGAACACGGCCATAGACCATATTGGCAATATTACTCCCTATTCCACCTAAACCAATTAATATTGTTGGGACATTAAAGCTCATTTGGTTACCACCTCTTAAAGTACTTTTAATGGGATTTAAATATATAAATTGAATGGTCGTTACTTCTCTCGATTTGAATCTCATCGTTATGATAGATTGGTATATCTGCCTTTTTACTTCTTCCTTCCAGCTTTTCATGTCTCACAACGAGGTTTGAGTCCTGAGATTCTTTCACCAGTAAAACACGGTCCTTTTTTCGATCTGCCTTAAATGTTAAATCGCCAATCGACTTTTTCTCCGCCAAATAGGGAACTAGCCATCTATTAACCCAATTGGTATGGAAGTCTTCTGTCATCCCGCGAGCATCTCGGAGCCTCTCCCTTTTCCTACTTTGCTTGAATTCAATTGAAATGCGGTTTTTGTCAAACCTTGGTTTTATGATAATTCCAATGATATATACAAGCAGAGCCAGCCAGAGTAATGCTTTTAGGACGTATACCCCATATTTATCCAGAAAGGAGATATCTACAATCTTCAGAGTAAATGACTCTTTGGCGATTTCATTAGGATACTGGCCGGGAAGGGTAACATGAAGGGGAATGTCACCTACCGATGTTCGGAAAATCGGCGTTAAACTCTTAGGATAGATGTAAATTTGGTTACCTTTTTGTTCTTTTTCAATTTTTATATAACTGGAGGTTTCTATTTTTAGTTTATTGAAAACCTTTTTGAGTTCTTCCGAAGTCATTTCCTCTCCATTCACCATCGGTGTAATCACAAAGGGATCTGCTTCATTTAATTCATCTAACGGTGTACTCCAAGTATCGGTATTGGCCACAAGGCTAAGCTTTCGAGTGGGGTTTACTTGAAGGCTCGATTCCTTTACTTTTTGATAGAATCCTTTAATATTAACTTTTACGTTTATTGGAATTTCTTGCTTTTGTGGTGACGTGAAATCCCCGATGAATTTATTAACCTTAGAATCATATTTAAGGCGGAGTTTTACCTCATCAATTTCAGCTTCTACTTCAAACAAACTTTTCACATCAATATCGCGTAAATCGATTTCTTCATCATTACTCTCACTTTTTAATAGAGTCGCTTCTAGCCTCATCTTACTGCCTGCAAAGAAAACTTCAGGATCACTCGTCAGTTTCCCATCCCCATTTTTCTTTTTAAAGTCCACTTTAAAATCAATTGCGGGTTCTGCTAAGATCTTGATTGATTTTTGCTGCTCTTCTAGTAGTGGTTTATCAAAAATGATTTTGTATGTGCCTCTTTCGATAACGCCGTCACCAATCACGTTTTTGAAATGCGTGAATGTTCCTTGTATGGGTGGATGTAGTTTTGCTGGGTCATCGGGGGTAATAACTTTGTATGGACCCTCCATTCCTTGTTCAATTCGTTGGTTGTTCATATAGAATTCCTTAAAGGAAGCATTCTCAACAGCCGACTGTTCAATGAGAGTTATTCTCCTTAACGGGAATGGAGACTCTAAGACTAGCTGGCTCCCGTCCCAAACAGGATGTAGATCAAACTTTTCCTGTTCACTTGGATCTCGATTGGTCATAAGAGCTGCGACCTCATTAATGCGTTGGATGATATCTTGCTCACCATTGCTCACTAACACATTCCCTGCTGAACTTTCTGTCCATTGTCTTTTAAAATCAGCCATAATTTCTAACTCATCACTGCTCAAATAGGACTCAATGGGAATCAAGGTGCTGTTAAAACTAGCACCTGTTTGATCCATTTTCTCTTTTAACTCTCTCAAGCTTTTAAAAAGGCCACTCTTGTTCTCTTCAATTTGTCCCATTGTAAGTTTTTGTTCATGATGGTTCAGTTCATTAAAAATTCCATCCGTCAGAACGATTAACCAGAAATCAGAGTTTTTATTGCTATCAACCGCTTTTTTTAATTCATTTATCGCTGTATGTAAGGATTCTAGTGGAGTACTTCTTTTCCCCGTCCATGCTCGAATCTGATTAATTTCATGCTGCCGGAGTCTTTCTTCCAATTCAATCGGCTCCGGTACAGTTGGTGCGCTCATCGAAACAACCTTTAAATGGTCCTGTTTTTCTAAGAGGGCAACAAAGCTTTGTAGAGCGTAATTTGCATATTTCCAATTATCAATAGGAACATTTCCAGACTGTTCCCACATACTGCCTGAATCATCATACACAAGAGCGACTATTTTATTTTTAGGAATATTAGAATCACTTTTCGCTTCCGCAGCTGAAGCGAAAATGCAAATGGAAAAAATTAAAAGAGTTTGCATGATAACAAGAAGTTTATACTTACCTATCATTCTTTGAACTCCTTTCACTAACGAGCGCACTAGGTAAAGTAACCCTTTTTGAATATTTACTCCTATCCTATTCAAAACATTTATTATGCATGACCCAATTGTAAAAGTTTAGCAGCAGAAATTAACCTTTATTAGAGCCCACTATCGCAGTGGATTCTTTTTTTAAAATATTGAAACATAAACACTTGGTACTCGTAGTAAATAGTATGGAAGGATGTGGGAGCATTGAGCAGATACTCAATTGAAGAATTTATCAAACAGACTGAGCAAAAGGATAAAGGCGAAGGTTTTTTTGAATTAGAGACACCTCGGATGTTGGAGGTCAACTTAGACGGGCAGGTTTGGGCAAAAGCGGGGTCCATGGTTGCTTATCATGGAGAAATGAAGTTTGTCCGTGAAGGAATATTAGAGCATGGACTCAGAACTGCATTAAAAAAGGCATTTACAGGTGAAGGCGCCTCTTTGATGAAAGCGAACGGAAGAGGGAAATTATATCTTGCTGATAGTGGAAAGAAAATTATTATCCTTAACTTACAAAACGATTCCATCTTCATAAACGGGAATGACCTATTAGCCTTTGAACCTAGTATTAAATGGGAAATTAAATTAATGAAGCGAATTGCCGGGATGCTTGCTGGCGGATTATTTAATGTTCGCTGCGAAGGAACTGGAATGATTGCCTTTACTGCGCATTATGAGCCAATCACATTACGGGTCACTCCGGGAAACCCAGTGATTACTGATCCAAATGCAACCGTAGCATGGTCTGGTAATCTCATGCCAAGCTTCCAAACGGATATTACATTAAAAACATTTTTAGGAAGAGGCAGTGGAGAATCGATTCAAATGAAATTCGAGGGCGACGGTTTTGTTGTCATCCAGCCATTTGAAGAGGTTTATATGAAGGCTAAGCAAAATATTACATAAAAAAATAGTCCTCCTGTCTTAAGACAAGGGGACTATTTTTTTAAAAAAGTTGCTCAAAAGAAAGAGCAACTCCAGTTGTAATTCGATACCTTTTACAGAAATGTAAGTGATGTACTCATTTCCCTTATATGGTTCTGATCTGCCCAGAGAATAAAGTAATTATACTCTGTTCCATTAATTAAAACCGGTGATGGATACTTAATAATAAGGGCTGCTTGATTTTTCATTTCGACTGGCTGGTCTTGTGACGGATAAATGAAGCAGGCTGGATGATATTGGATTTGTGTGTGTTGGATACTTGGTTGGGTGCCGTATGGGTTGAGTTGGTGGAAGGCTTCATTTTGACAGACAACGTCAATTGATTGGTCAGAGGCTATCGCTGCGATTTGAAAGAAACCATCTCCTCCCTCATATCTTTCATCGTTCACTCGCTGCCAATGGGAAGGATATTGGAACCGAACTTTATAGATTGAATTGGAGAATGTTTTTTTGAGAGAAGTAATTGGTAAAGGTGACCATTGCAAGGCTGTAATTGCCCCACCTTCTACTAGTTGTATTGGAACGGGATGAGTTAAATCCAACAACCAGATTTCACTGGAACTGCTTTGTTGCTTACATCCAGAAAGATAGGCAATTTTCCTGCTATCCGGCGACCAGGTCACAGGGGTGGCAAAGCAATCGGATATCGCTCTCGTTACTTCGTTCATTCCTTGTCTCCCCGCTGTTCTTATCAATGAGAAATATCCAATGTTTTCGAATGCAGTTGCACTATAGGCGATGCTTGAAGAATCAGGTGACCAGGTTGGGAAGTAATTTTTCGCTAATGGACCTCCTTTAGCTTCTATTACATTTCCAGTTGCAAGATTTACACTGTAAATAATCGAGATACTAGCACCTGGGGTCGTATATAAAGCATAGGTTCCGTCAGGAGATAGTCGAACATGATTAAGTCGTCCCCCTGTATTTCTAGTGACTTGGACCTTCCCCGTTCCATTCATTTTGATGCGAAAAAGCTGACTTACTCCCTTGATATTTGCTTGTTGAAAAAGGAGTTCCGTCCCGTTTGGAAACCATTGTGCGTCTGTTGCACCAGGTGCATTTAGGATTCGGGCTCGATGAGTATTCACATTGTAAAAGACCAACCCATTTGGTTTTGTATAAACAATCTCTTGGCTTCTCGGAGACCAATCTAGGAAAACCCCTAGTCCATCTGCAAACTGATCAATTTGCGCAATACTGCCATCAATTAAACTAATGATGTAGAGGATTCCATTTTTTCCAACAAAGGCGATTTTTGTGCTATCAGGTGACCAAAATGGTATCGAATAAGATTCTGCTAATCCATTCGTGAGTTGTTGGTTCAGTCCATTGTTGGGATTATAGACCCAAATATCATAGCTTCCACTTCGATTGGAGGTATAAGCGAGTAAACCTCTAACACCTGGAGGAGCGTATGGAATCATGAGCTGCATACCTGGTGAAATAACGGTAGATGACAGATTATTTACCTTCATGATTAACTCGAAATTACTGCGGCCTCCTGTAAGTACGTTAAATCTGCTTGCAATTTGGAATAAATTATCTCCTTGCTGAACCACATAATACGGAACACCAGGTGGTACTTTCAACAACTGACCTGCTTGAATTACGTAAGGCGGTTGAACCTCGTTGGCTTGAATTATTACCGAAGCTGGGACCCCAAAGTTTTGAGAAATTTGATAGATTGTATCTCCTGGTTTCACACGAATGACATCTACACCAGGCGGGACGGAAAGCTGCTGCCCCACAAAAATTGAGTTTGGCGAGGTAATATTATTCGCTGCAATTAGCGACTCTACCGGTAGCTCCCAGCGTTTCGCAATCTGGTAAAGTGTATCCCCGGGACGGACTGTGTAAAATAGCTGCATCAACATACCTCCAATCTATCATGTACATTATGACGGACTGCACTCAATTCCAGTTTCTCTAAATGAACAACATGGGCAATCCCTTTTGCCTACATGGTATTCAGCTGCAGGACTAATGTTTCTTCTTATACAAATAAACTGCACTAAAAAAACCAACAGCGTGCTATTTCTTGCTGTTGGTTTTTTTATCATTGGGATTTTAACTCCTCTTATTAAGAGAAAATCCGATTCCAATTGGTGCATTGAGATTAGTTACCATGTTGTTAACAGCACTAAACAAAGCTTTTATAGAAGAAGTCATAATATCAGCGTCAATCCCACAGCCCCAATATTCAACACCATTCATAGAAGTAATACCCACATAAGAAACAGCATTAGATCGTGACCCAATTTCTAGCGCATGCTCCTTATAAACTAAATCTTTGTATTGGATATCGAGTTGAGTTTGAAGAATGTTGCTGATTGCGTCTAGTCTTCCATTCCCGTCACCAGTAAATTCATGCACTTCGTTATCTATACTGATAGATAGAATCGTTTCGTAATGATTGCCTTGGGTAGGGCGGTAATTGATAAACGTGAACGGAGCACTAATATTCACATATTCTTGAGTAAAAATTTCATAAATTTCATCTGGCTTAATTTCCTTGTGCATCCGGTCAGATTCATCTTTCACCTTATACCCGAAGTTTTCACGCATTTTTGCAGGCATATCTAGCCCATAATGTTGTTCAAGGATATAGCCAATACCCCCTTTACCTGATTGGCTGTTAATTCGGATGATATCTCCTTCATACTCTCTGCCAATATCCATTGGATCAATTAATAGATAAGGTACTGTCCAGTACTGACGTTCTTCTTCCTCACGCCATTTCATTCCCTTAGCAATCGCATCCTGATGGGAGCCTGAGAAGGCAGTAAAGACGAGGTCTCCGCCATATGGATGTCTTTCATGAACGCTCATTTTTGTCAGTTCTTCATACTTTTCTCTGATTTCACGGATATTCTCAAAATTAAGGTGTGGGTTCACTCCATGTGAAAACAAGTTCAATGCAAGTGTAACGATATCAACATTACCTGTTCTTTCACCATTTCCAAAAAGTGTACCTTCGACTCTCTGCGCTCCTGCAAGCATTCCTAGCTCCGCATCAGCAACTCCTGTTCCTCTGTCATTATGTGGATGGAGTGAAAGGATGACATTGTCACGGTAATGTAGATGATCTCCCATAAACTCAATTTGGCTTGCGTAAACGTGAGGCATTGACATAGATACTGTAGCTGGCAGATTAATAATCACCTTTTTCTCAGCAGTCGGCTGCCAAATTTCAAGTACCGAGTTACAAATATCAAGCGCAAATTCAATCTCTGTACCTGTAAAGCTTTCCGGTGAATACTGGAACTGGAAGTTACCTTCTGTCTCAGCCGCATATTTTTTAAGCATTTTAGCACCGCTTACCGCAATATCGATAATTTCTTCATTAGACTTTTTAAACACCTGCTCACGTTGTGCTACTGATGTAGAATTATATAGGTGCACCACCGCTTTGTTCACACCTTCAAGTGCCTCAAAAGTCTTTTTAATAATACCTTCTCTAGACTGTGTTAACACTTGGACCGTAACATCATCTGGAATCAAATTTTGTTCAATTAACGTACGTAAAAACTGAAATTCTGTTTCCGATGAAGCGGGAAAGCCAACTTCGATTTCTTTGAAACCTACTTCCAACAGCAACTGAAAGTATTCTAATTTTTCCTCTAAGCTCATCGGTACCACTAAAGCTTGATTTCCATCTCGCAAATCGACACTGCACCAAGTAGGAGCCTCCGTTATGTATTCCTTCTCTGTCCATTTCAAACTTTTGACTGGGGGCATAAAATATCCTCTAGAGTACTTATTAATATTTCTCATTCAAAACAACCACCTTTTCAGATAATTTTATAAACATAAAAAAGCCTATCATCTCATAAGAGACGATAGGCTTTGCCTTCGTGGTACCACTCTTTTTGGTTCGCTCAGAAACAAACGAACCCACTTTAAGACTTAATGACGGTGGTCAACCGTTAAGACCTACATATCAGCCTTACCACTCCTGGGCGAGTTGGGGAATTTATTGACTGTCTTTCACCTACCGACAGCTCTCTTAGCAATAAATATTCCTTAATACTCCCAATCAATGTGTTTTCATCATTGGAATTTTATATTTTCTCTATTCTATACTAAATTCTGATAATTTCCAAGACCTATTGTTCAACTTTTTGAATTTATCAAAATCCTTGTTTGCGCTTATCAATTTAAGAAAAATTTAATACTTAGTTTAGATTCCTTTTATATTTCCCTATTAGACTAGTGTTTGTAGAACAAATCATTACATAATAAAAGGAGTAATATTAAATGACACATGCACACTTAACAACACTAATCTTGTCGCTGATTTTTCTAATCATCATTGCGGTTCTTCAAAACAAAGGTAAAAATATTAAAATATGGCATATGGTTTTGCGAGCTACATACATTCTTATAATCGTAACGGGTGGAATGCTCTTTTTTGCAGCCTATTCTATTCCGTTATCCTATTATTTGAAGGCAATACTCGGTATCATCATGATTGGTCTATTTGAAATGGTGATTGTCCGGAAACAAAAAGGAAAGAAAACAGACATAATCTGGATTGCCTTCTCAATCGTCCTTGTTATCCTCTTTGCTCTAGGATTTACACTCCCAATGGGATTCGATTTAATAAAATAATAAAAAAGGAGAGGTTCACTGGTGCCTGGCACCGATGAACCCTCCTTTAATCATTTTATATACCTGTGCTTTTTTCATAAATTTTCAAATGTCCACCACTTGGTCCATAAGCAATCCCGTTATGGTCCCATCCGTATTTTTCATAATAATTTTCAAGTTCTGTAGTCAAATATAGCTTTTTATACCCTACCTTAGCAGCCTCACTCAATCCATACTCTAAAAGCTTTGCACCAATTTCTTGACCCCGATATTCTTTATCGACAAATAAGCACGCAAGCCACGGACATAAATCCTGGCGACTATTAATATCATTCCTCAATATGGCATATGTACCTATAATCTTTCTATTATCTACTGCGACATAGAATCTTGGAAGGCCATCTGATGTTTCAGCGGAATGAAGAATACAATCCTCGTAAAATTTCAAATTATCTTCTGTCCCCCAAACGTTCCAAAATACCTCAATACCTTCCTCCAAAAATTCATTCCCTTTTTGAAGTTCAACAATTTTCATCATCATCATCATCATCCCCCCCTAGTACCCCTCTTGCTTTGTAAAAAGTAAAGAATACTGTCATTCATTATAAAGCATTTAACACCATTTTTTCCTTCGTTTTTTCTTCTTTGATCATGATGACCCCTACCAATCCCAACAAAGAAAACAGAACAGGAATGATAAAACCATAATGATAACCAACATTGATTGTTTCTAGAGGAAATAAATCTAGAACCTTTCCGAAAATAATCGGTAATAAAACAGCACTTATAAAGCCACCCATATTCGAGAATCCTGTAACCACCCCTACTTCTTCTATAGGGAAAGATTTCCGTACTACCGCGAACGTCAATGTACTTGCACCAGTTCCAAAACCTATCAGAAAAAACAAAACAACTACAAGTATAAATGAAGGATTAACACCTGATAAAAATAACCCTCCCCAACTTAAAAAGGCAATGATGTGTACGTATGTATAGACTCTTTTCATAGATTCTAGTCTGCTTGTAATCCAGCTAATTAGTGGTCCTCCTAGCATGGCACCGAAAAGTCCATACATCAATAACTGACTAGCTTCTGAACGAGATAAATCCATTACTTGGATTCCATACGGTACTCCCCATGAACCGATAAATCCCACATACGCACCAACTAATCCAAAATGACATAGAAAAGTTGCCCAAGCTTGACGTGCGGTGATGGTCCGGCGGAAAATTCTCCAAATACTTTCTCGATTTTTGTTCTTAACCTTTTTCAGATTGAAATCATCTTTAACGATTTTGTTAGGTTTCAAAACTAACACAGTATATAGAAGATAAGAGAATAACGCTAAAATGATACCTATAATAAAAAATGGTGTTCGCCACCCTGAGAATGAAATCCACATCGAAAAAGGAAGCATAGATGTTAATGAACCAATGCTCGAAACCAGTGAAATCACACCCAGCAATTTTACAAATTCCTGCGCCTTGAACCATTGGCTTAATATAATGACCAAGTTAAGAAAAATCATCGAATCTCCCGTTCCAACAATAAAACGAGAGAAAATTAAAACATATTCATTCGGTGAAAAACTATAAATAAGGCACCCTATTCCCGTAAGAATGGTACCTAAAATAAGAAATCGATTGGGACCATACCTATCCGATAATAAACCTATCGGTATTTGAAGTCCCGCATATGCAAAAAATTGAAGACTGCTCATTAGACCGATGACGGCAGCTGAAACATGAAAATCCTTCATTAACTGATCCGTTATAAGTCCTGGAGCAGTTCTCTGGCTTATTATGATAAAGTAAGCCAATAAGACGGTACTAAAAACGTCCCATCTATAACTACTTTCCTGTTTGTTCATTTTTAGTGTCCTCTTTCGTTTGTATTTTCCACTCTATCTAGCTGTTAATAACATTATAAACTAAACAAACTTGTATAAGGGAAAATCTGTCTTTACTTGAAGGTTTGATTAAAAAAGAATCTTTATCCTATTTTCAACAATATCCTGCATTCAATAAAAAAGCAGAGCGAATTCAGATATGAATTACTCTGCCTCTATATGGTTATGGGTGATAATTGGGTCCCTACACGTTACCTAAATAACTTCGGGTGTAATTCGGCATTACGATTTTTCCATTATGTCTGTATTTTTCAAATAGATTTGTAATGGCTTCCACAAAGAATTCGTATTTTTTGTCAGACTCTTTTAGTGCATAGGAAGCTGAGAGGTTCCTGCCCAAGAACCCTTCAAAATCCAAGACTAATTCATTGGGAAACCTTTTAAATTCAAATTCTCCATTCCGAAAAAATTGATTAAATACTTCCTCCCGCTCCCCGATTCCACCACTAAACCCATAAAAATTCGGGCAATATTTTTTAAAGATTTCAGCATTTTCCTTAATTAGCGGACTTTTGAAATCTCTACTATTCCAAACCAGTGCTACCTTTGCGTTCTGCTTCAAAATCCGTTTACATTCTAATTTGAAGCTTTCTTGATCAAACCAATGAAATGCTTGAGCTGCTATCACCAGATTCAAACTATTGTCAGGTAAAGATGTTTCCTCAGCTGAACCTTTATTAGAAGTAAAGTGTTCAAACTGTTGTAGGTTTTGTTCTGCTTTTAGTCTCATATCATCATTTGGTTCCACTGCTACAACGTTGATTCCTCTCTCCAGTAGCTGCCAGGTTAGAATGCCCGTGCCTGAACCTATATCTGCAACCCTGCTCGTCTCATTCAGGTTATTGGCTGCTAGTACATAATCGATATACTCAGTTGGGTAACTAGGTCGAGATTTCGAATACACATCTGCCTTCCCACTGAATTTATCTGTTGGTTTCAAATGAAATTCCTCCTTCGCAACGGAAATTCGAATAACTAAACTCTTTAATTTTATTGAATTGATACAATATAAATATCTACTTCTTATTAGAACAACAGTTTGACGAGATTTCGTATGGAAATAAAAGAGCAGAAAATTTACAAATTTTTAATAAATACTTGCAAATTTTCTGCTCTTTTATTATTTTGCATATTGTTATCAGAAGTTAATGAACTAACTGTATGCTAGTTCTTTTTCTGTCAGACCGAGCGACTGCTCAGTCGATGAATGAACTTTACGTAGCAAATCTGGGTTTTTCATTAGTGACACGCCATAAGAAGGAATCATTTCTTTGATTTTGGGTTCCCACTCATTGATATGTTGCGGAAAGCATTTTTTGATTACTTCAAGCATTACCTGAACCGCAGTAGAAGCACCCGGAGAAGCACCTAGTAATGCTGCGATAGAGCCATCAGAATCAGTAATGACTTCCGTACCAAATTGAAGCGTTCCTTTTCCTGCCTCAGTATCTTTAATTACCTGTACACGCTGGCCCGCTACCACTAAATCCCAATCCTCACTGTTAGCGCTCGGGATAAATTCACGTAACTCCTCCATACGCTGTTCCTTTGATAACATTACTTGCTGAATCAAGTATTTGGTCAATGGTATTTCTTTTGCGCCTGCAGCTAACATCGTTAAAACATTATTCGGCTTTACAGAGGTTACTAAATCGAGCATGGATCCTGTTTTTAGGAATTTTGGTGAGAAGCCGGCAAATGGTCCAAATAACAATGATTTCTTATTGTCGATAAATCTTGTGTCAAGATGTGGAACAGACATTGGTGGAGCGCCAACCTTCGCTTTTCCGTATACTTTTGCATGATGCTGCTCTACAATCTCAGGATTATTACATACCATAAATATTCCGCTTACTGGGAATCCGCCAATATTTTTCCCTTCAGGAATGCCGGACTTTTGCAGTAAATGCAGACTTCCCCCTCCGCCTCCGATAAAGACGAATTTTGCAGTATGGCGTTTGATAGTACCGCTAAACTGATTTTGTACTTTCAGCTCCCATAATCCATCGCTGGTTCGTTTAAGATCCGTAACACTATGATTGTACTTAATATCGACATTTTTATTTTCTAAATGAGTAAACAACATACGCGTTAAAGCACCAAAGTTGACGTCCGTTCCAGTGTCAATTTTAGTTGCAGCAATTGGCTCATTCCATTTTCGGCCTTCCATAATAAGCGGAACCCAGTCCATCAGTTTTTCCGGATCCTCCGAAAACTCCATTCCTTGGAAAAGTGGATTTTTTGTGAGCGCTTCAAAACGTTTCTTCAAAAAACTTACGTTTTGTTCACCCTGTACCAAACTCATATGTGGCAATTGTCTGATGAATTCCTGCGGATTCTGTACAAGCCCGCTGTTAACAAGATAAGACCAAAACTGCATAGAGACCTGGAACTGCTCATTAATACTAATCGCTTTACCAATATCTATAGATCCGTCCGGTTTTTCGGTCGTATAGTTAAGCTCACACAGCGCCGCATGTCCGGTACCCGCATTATTCCATTCGTTTGAGCTTTCTTCTCCCGCATTGTCAAGCTTTTCAAACACTTTTATTTCCCATTCTGGTACTAATTCTTTTAAGATGGTCCCTAAAGTGGCACTCATGATTCCGGCGCCAATTAATATGACGTCTGTATTCGTTTCTCCGTTGCTCATTTTTACCAACCTTTTCTATTAAAAATTTGAAAAAAGATGTAGGCGGACACCTGGTTAAGCGTTACCAAGTCACACACCTATTTTGTATTTATTATTACCATATCAAAGTCTAATATATTATTTATTAATTAATTATATACTATTATATGATAATTATAAATTATTTAAAAGCTTATAAAAAGTAAGAAGTTCTCAACAAGTTCTAAGAACACAAAAAAACCAAAGCCTAAACCAAGTTTTTGCAATGGTCAAGTCTTTGGTCTCCCTATCGTTATGGCTGCTGATTTTTACTATTTTCGAGTATTTCCTCTTCTTCATCGATGATCGAAGTGGCTGTTCGTCTAAATTCGGATAATGTCTTTCCAATCGCTGACCCGATCTCAGGAAGCTTTTTAGGCCCAAAAATAATTAAAGCAATGATTAATATGAGAATTAATCCTGGGATGCCTATATTCGATAACATTGTTTCCTCCTCATTTCAGGATTTAAGCTAAAATTCCACCTTTTTGTTTATAGGATAAAATCCCTTCTGCTGCCCGGTAAGAAAGTGCCCCGACAGTTCCGGTTGGATTATAGCCGCTATTATGTGCAAATGCTGAGGCACCAACTACAAACACATTTTCAGCTTCCCACATTTGCGAATAATTATTTACGGCAGATGTATTTGGGTCTGCCCCCATGATGATACCGCCAGTGTTATGAGTGGATTGATAGGTGGTAATATCATAAGGCCCCAGTTCCTCCATCGTATCGATATGATCCGCACCCATTTCTTTCATGATTTCTTTGCATCGGTCCGATAAATACTTGGCTAGTTGGCGGTCTTGCTCTTCAAAATCATAGGTAATTCGAATTAACGGATCGCCAAATTCATCCTTGTAAGTCGGATCAAGGTCAAGATAATGATGCTTAAATGGCATGCTGGCTCCTTGACCGCCAACGGATAAAACCCGATTAGCATATTTAACCGAATTGGCTTTAAATTCTTTACCCCATGTCGGAGTACCTTTTGGGACCTTGTTATTTGAAATTGGCCGAAGACCGGTTTGGGAAATGGCAATTGAGCCACCATGAATAAAATTAAGATTGGAGTGATCAAAGTTATCACCATTAAAATCATCCACCGTCATTCCAAGTGCACCTGCACCAGCAAAAGTATTAAATTCTTCCTTTTCAAAGAAGCCGGTTGCATTTCCTTTTTGAACTTGGTAGGCGTAATTTTTCCCTATCACGCCCGCTCCCGTTGTCGGGTCATATGGACGCCCAATACCCGATTGTAATAATAACCGTACATTATTAAAAACATAGCTTGTTAACACCACAATATCTGCAGGCTGCTCAATTTCTTCCCCCGTTGTTGTATCCACATACATGACTCCGGTTGCTTTATTGCCGGATTTCAACACGCGTCTAACATTGGAATGCGTGCGAATCTCAAATTTCCCAGTCTTTTTTGCGACTGGAATAACGGTAACAACAGGGTCTGCTTTTGCCCCATATTCACAGCCGAACCTTTCACAATAAGCACAATATTGACAAGCTGCACGCGCTACCCCATCTGGATTTGTGTACGCCTCTGAAAGGTTTGCGGAAGGGCGATTATAGGGATGTAGCTTTAGGTTGATAGCCGCCTTCTTAAATTTTTCAAGTGCTGGTGTTGTTTTCATCGGTGGGGTTGGATATGGACTGGACCTTTTCCCAGCCAGAGGGTTTTCTTCCCCTGAAATCCCAGCCATTTTTTCAAATTTATCGAAATAGGGCTCCAATTCATCATATGTAATACCCCAATCTTGAATGGTCATATCCGCTGGAATCTTTTTTTCACCGTATCTTTCAATGGTTTTGCTGCGAATTTCAAAATCGTAAGGGAGGAAGCGGTAGGTTTGTCCGTTCCAATGAACACCCGAGCCCCCTAGGCCATCCCCTAAAATAAACGAACCGTATTGCCGCATGGGCAGAGCTCGAAGTTTTTCATTTCCTCTGAAGGTAATTGTCTCTTTTGAAAGATTCTGCATCAGATCGTACCTAAGAGCATAGCGAAGTTCATCGTGTACCATAAAATAATCCTCTGTTTTTCGTTCCTTTCCTCTTTCCAAACCGACACAATTCAAGCCTTGTTTCGTTAGCTCAGCAGCGATAATCCCGCCTGCCCAGCCAACGCCGACTATAACAACATCCACTTTGGGTAATTTCTTTGCCACTTCTAACACCTCATTTGTAGTCAATTAGTGCAAATACTTAATTCTATTATTGGCCAAGGTGGTCCTTAAGACTTTTGGGTGGAATAACAGTAAATTCTTTATCAATGACTTGGGTATAGGTCATTTGACTACCTGGATAATTTCTCATTTTCCATCCATCCATATTTCGATTCCCGCTGTACAATGGATCGCTATAAGCCCCTTCTAAAGTACTGCTCCTTAGCATGTTAAAAAAACCACTTGGAGAAATCGTTGTAATGTTGACCTTGTTCTCTGCAAAATCTGTTAAGATATCGTTTTGTTCCTCTTCGCTTAGTTCTACAAAATTCTTTTTATACTTCGTTAAACTGTGATTTTGCAATTCTCTTAAACCGATATCGAAAATTTCACGTCGGTTAAGCCGACCTTGATACCCTTGGACTTTTTCTCCTTTGAAGAATGGCGGCTGCATGTATTCCCTTGAATTAAAGCCCCAGTCCCCGCTTAATTGGTGATCAATAAAATAGGCAACACCTAAATCCTTCGCACCTGGTCCATTATCATCAGCCGGAAAAATACGCTCCGTTGCGGCCTCCACCATTTTAAATTGCTGTTGAGAAAAATACATTAATGCCTGAGTATAGGTTTCAGCCACACGTGGGTTTTTAACATCTAGTTTATCTGTATTCGTTTTGTCCTTAAATGGAAGTAAACGGCCTAATGCACCGCCAACAGCCAAACCACCTACAGCAATACCAGAACTCTTGAGGAATTTTCGACGAGAAAGTGATTCATTCTTTTCTTGTTGCTTGGAGTTTTCTGCCATAAAATCCACCTCCTACATTTTAAGGATAGATTACCCCAAAAAAATCCATTCATACGTAAAAATAATTTGGGCATGATAACCTTAAATCTAATTTTTTGAGGTGGTAAAAAATGAAAATTATTTGGAAAAATGCGGCTATTTTAAGTGCATCCTTATTCCTCACAGCTTGCTCAGGTCAACAAAATGTACTTGATGATTCCGTTAAAGCCGAAGAAAGCCAGCATGACAATCATGGGGCACACCAAACAAGCGTCTATGATAAAAGTATTTCAGCAAGAAATATGAATGATGGATTAATTATTCCTAGTGAAAACGGGGAAAAAAGACAAACAACAGATGAACATGGGGGGACCTCCCATGGAGCGGGAACAAATGTTTACAGCTTGATTGGGAGCTCAGGTTTAAATGATGGCGGGATTTCTTCTCATCTTGAATCAAGGTTAGGCGGTGAAGGGATCAATGGTATAAAGGTGTTTGTATTAGACGACACGGTCATCCTTGCGCGCGCAACCCCTGAAGTGACTTCCAATCAATACGATTCCATGCAGGAACATGTCCTAAAGGGCGTCGATGGAATGTCTAGAAAAGACCAAAACAAAAAAGACCCTGCTAATACGAACAATACAGCTGCACAAGATGTAGATGATAACCTTGAGAAAGCAAAAAGTTATATGAACAAGGTCTTCAATGGCAATGTCCAGACACTTACCGTAACAAATCCGGAAGCAGTGGTGCTTATTGAAAAGATTAAAAACAACTTAAAGGCTGACTCCGTTCCATATGATACTGTTTCACAAGATATTATTACACTTGTAAAAATGACGAGGGAAAAATAAGCAATATTGGAAGTGCAGGGATAATAAATCTCAGCGATTTTCTAATGTTCGACCTTAGAATAAAAAAAGAGTGTTTCACGGTTTTCTTGACACCGATGAAGCACTCATTTTTCATAGCTAGTGTAAATATGCTTTTTCCACATACCAAACCAATGAACAAGGACAGTGAATGATTTCTTACCCCCACCATTGACCGAAAGTAGTCTGAAGTGTCCTTATTTATGTGCTCCAGTCCATTTTGTAATGATCTCCTTAACCTTTAAAGTTGATGTCGTTAGGTAATCTTGTCTTTCATTTAACCATCTTGTTAATTCTTCCTGTTCCTTTACTCGCACTTGGATTGTTTTTTCCATTCTGCTTGGGCTAGGTCCACCTTGTAAATCACGGATTTGAATAAAGTATTCAGGGCTTAAGCATTGATTTAATTCTTCTTCTGTTAGAACAGATTTCTTTCCTACAACCTTGTAAAATTGCTCATTCAAGAGTTCTAATGTTAAGGATCCTAATGATGTTTTTCCATTTTTCATTAATTCTTTAACTGTTGAACTTACAACATGGTGGGCCTGTCGGAAGGATAGACCATCTTTTCGGACAATGGTATCCGCTAATTCAGTCACGTTCGCAAAGCTTTCTTTTGCTCTTTTCAGAAGGGTTTCTTTATTGACTTCCATTGTGAGTAAAACAGCTGTTAACAAATCATAAATGCCGCCCAGTCTTTCAATGGCATTCCAGATATACGGCTGCAGATCATCTTCCGTATCAACAATATCTCCAAAAGGTGTATTATGGACCATTAGTAAGACGGTTTGGCAATCTCCGGCAACACTAGATAAAAGGGACCTCATATGCTCAATGGAAACAGGGTTTCGTTTTTGCGGCATGATGGAACTAATTTGCACGTAGGGTGCTGAAAGAAGAAATGCTCCATACTCCTGTGTACCCCATAGTAAGAAGTCTTGCATAGACCTTCCTAAATTTAGTGCGGCCAACTGAACAGCATTCGCTGTCTCGGCTATATAATCTGCACCTGCAACCGCATCCCAAGCATTATCAATCATCTCCTCGAAACCAAGAAGTTCTTTCATTCGTTCCCGGTTAATCGGAAATCCCGACGTTGTTAAGGCGGCTGCTCCCATACTGCTGCGATTTACCGTTTTATAGGCTGCTTGGAATCGATAGATATCACGGGTAAGCATATCGGTCATTGCATTTAGATAATGGCTCAATGTTGTTGGCTGCGCCTGCTGGGTGTGAGTATATCCAATCATCACCGTTTCTTTATGCTCGTCGGTCAATTCAATCAGAGCCTCTCGAAGTTCTAACGCCTTTTCTATCAAAAGTAAAATCTTCTTCCGTAGTGTCATGCGGTAAATCGCAATCCCCATATCATTTCGGCTTCTTGCTATATGGAGGTTACCTGCAATATCGCCTGCATCTTCGATTAAAGAATGCTCCACTTCAAAAAATAAATCCTCAAACTCACCTGTATAGCTTCTTCTTTTAATATCTTCCATATTTAAGTTAGAAACTGCTTTCGCAATTTTTTCTGCTTCTTCTTTTCCAACAAGTCCTTGTTCTAGAAGCATGATTAAATGGGCATAATGAATTTCCACCATTGAGTCAATAAACTGTTGCTTCGCCTCATCATAGGATGGTTCAAGTACCATGGATGAATAGGTTTTAGAAGGAAAAGTTATACCTTCTTTTTTTAAGATTCGCTCCCGAAGTGAGGTTTTCACATTGGTCCATCCCCTCTGTCCATCAAAATTTATATATTAAAATATGAAAATGATTGGCAGTTTGTGTATTTGCCCATGAAATAAAGAAAATGACGGCTAGAATCCACGTCATCTTCTTTTACAATTTTAGAATAACCATTTGAATATCAATTTTTATCGTTTCTGACAAAAGATTGATTGCCAACCCTCTTGTTCGTTCTCTTCAAAATATAGAACCTTCCAATCCCCAAATTCTGCTAACAGCTCATTTGAATTTAGTTTATATTGGTCGGATACTCCTTGTTCCTTTATGTATGGTGACTGATAGTAGGTTTCCATAAAGAAATAACCTCCATCTTTTAAAACGTTCTTTACAATTGGAAACAGTGAGCGATCTAAGTAATAGGACATCACGATAAAGTCAAAGGGGTTATTCGGCCAATTCAAAGTATCCAAATCTGTTAAATCGGTTACTCGAGGCTGCACACTTAGATTATCTTTGGCTGCCTGTTCTTGGACATAATTGATAGCTACGTCTGAAATATCAATTGCTTCGACTTTATTATTCATTCCTGCAAGGAACAAACTGTTTCCACCAAGACCACAAGCGATATCCAAAGCCGTACCGCCTTCCTTAAAATAGGAAGCAAGCTTCTTTAATCGTGGGTTGGGTTGAGGTTCCTTTAGCTGAGTTAATCGATCCATATGTTTCAGATTCCATTTGTCTTTCGTGTTCATTCTAAAACCTCCTCTTATTTTTTCCTTAAATAACTCTTTTTTATTTTACTAGATTTTAACATTATACTACTAGATTCTCCGTAAAATTCAAACTATTTTAATAGATTAAAGAGAGCCTTAAAATAGACTCTCTTTTTCAACCTATCACTACCATAAAAAATCTAAAATATTTGATTGTATTAGATTCGTATCAATGTTACAGTTTTCTCCATCAATTCCATATTGCCAAATCGAAACGGGTACATTTTCAGGTGAGCCTGGCTGGAATTCTGGTGCATTGGCCTGGGGAGTTACACCAGGATCCGGATTACTACTCCAGATAATCGTTTGGGATTGAACATTCTGATTGGATGCAATTGCTGCTTCGTATGCAGCAGTTAGTGCACTATCGTTGGTAAAAACTCCGTAGATACCAGGCATAAAAGGCGAGCCAAGTAAGGTCTCGACCCAACCACGGATAAAGTTTTCATCCACTGGGTAAGTCGGTTCAATATCTGCGAAAATCGCTTTTCCCTCCGGAATTCCTATTTGTTGCGCATAGGCAATCGCCGCTTGTGCCTCTTGAGCGCCATTTTCATAGGTTGTTGCGTCTGTAAAGTGGTTGTAAATGGGGATAATTTTAATTCCTTGATTATGAAGAAGCTCCACCTCTTCTGGTGTAAGACCAGCCGATACCCCTTCTTTCGTCTCAAGGTACCTTCCAAAGACTAAAGGCTTCCCATAATTATCCACAACACACTGTAAAAAAGCTTGATCTAGCGGACTAGCGGTATCGACTCCCCATAAAATTTGGGGCGGCTCTTGTGGTGGAGGCGCAGACTGAGGTTCTTGTTCAGGTTCTGGTTCTGTCTGAGGTGGATTATCAGGCGACTCGCCTTTTTTACTGGCCTCTGTAACAGTTTGAGTCTCTTTCATCGGTTCTGTAGTTGTTGGCATGCTGTTTTGATTTAAAAAAACAAGGAGTATTGAGAGAACGAGGAAAGAACTTAGCAATATGACCCAAAACATTTTACCTGTTTTCATTTTTCTCCTCCATACTTCTGACTTCATAATCAATTTATTCGGACAGTCGTACAGAAGCGTGAGGAATTGTACCCCCTCCTTTTGAATGAAAAATGCCTAAAATGTGTTAATAATATGTTTGTACCTCTAAAAGCAAATAGTTTGATAATTCTTTTAATGAGTAGTTATTCATTTTGTGTTAAAATTTTACAAAGGGAAGGTTTGGGGAGGTTTGATTAAATGTTGTTAAAGAAGAATTTTAGCCAGCAGACGATAAATGGTGTTCAAGCTGGAAACGGTACGGTAGCATTTCAAGGGGTAAAATTAAATGTTCATAGCTTCGCCGTAGACGGTGTTCTCATTGATACAGGATCAGCTTCATTAGAAAAGGAGTTTCAACCATTTTTCAAACAACTAGATATCGACCAAGTGGTCATCACACATTTTCACGAAGACCATACAGGCTGTGCTGCTTTTTTACAAAAGGAACTGAATCTACCTATTTATATGAATGACATGATGATAGAGTACTGTAAAAAGAAGCCAGATTATCCATTATATCGTAAGGTTTTCTGGGGCAAACGCCAACCATTTCAGGCACACACTATTAGTAAAACTTTTTCATCCCGCAATGCTATATGGGACGTAATTGATACACCTGGTCATGCAATCGATCATTTAGCTTTTTTAAATCGGGGAACTGGTCAACTATTTACGGGGGATTTGTATTGCCAGGAAAAGACAAAGGTTATTTTACGTGAAGAAAGCATTCCAACCATTATTGATTCCTTACAGAGAGTATTAACCTTTGATTTTGGGGAGCTATTTTGCTGCCATGCAGGCTATTTAAAGGATGGGCGTGCTACTTTACAGAGAAAACTAGATTATTTGTTAGAACTCCAAGGTAAAATTATTAAACTCCACAAAGATGGTTTGTCGTCTAATCAAATTAGCAAAACTCTTTTTCCAAAAAAATATCCCATTACTTTTCTTTCTAAAGGCGAATGGGAATCTGTGCACATTGTGAACTCGATTATTCAAGAACATAAGTTTATTAAACAATAAAAATAACAGCCGAAATCAGATGGGATTTCGGCTTTCGGTCAATTAACTATATAAATGACACGCAGTAAAATGGCCGATTTTAACCTCTTTCCAGGTTGGGACTTGATTCGAACAGATATCCATCGCATGGATGCATCGTGTTCGAAAGACACAGCCACTTGGTGGATTTAGCGGACTCGGGACTTCTCCCTCTAAAACGATTCGTTCCCTTTTTATTGCGGGGTCTGGAATTAAAACAGCTGACATAAGAGCTTGTGTATACGGATGTAATGGCTCTCTTGATAGGGATTCACTGTCAGCGAGTTCCATCATGTTTCCTAAATACATCACAAGAATTCGGTCCGATATATATTTAACCATCGATAAATCATGGGCAATGAATAAATATGTAAGGCCTAGTTCCTGCTGCAGCTGTTTTAGTAAGTTGACAACTTGCCTTGAATCGAGACATCCAATGCAGAAATCGGTTCATCACATACGATGAATTTAGGATTAAGCGCTAAAGAACGCGCAATCCCAA
The DNA here is from genome assembly GCF_023715415.1 of Neobacillus niacini. Classification (GTDB taxonomy): domain Bacteria; phylum Bacillota; class Bacilli; order Bacillales; family Cytobacillaceae; genus Neobacillus; species Neobacillus niacini_C. Next base: position 64,357 of record NZ_JAMBOB010000003.1, on the reverse strand, counting down.
TCCGATACGAGAAATGTGCTGCATTCCATTAGAATGAAATTCTCTTTCTCTTCGTTTGCGGTGATTTAGACGGAATTTGATTTAAAAGGTTTCAATGATTCTAGAATTTTTTGTGAATTAATTTTTTGAAAGTTGAAAATATCGAATGATTAATGAAAGTTTCTCTGACACCTTCAATAAAACCAAAAAAAAATCCCCTCAGCTTACCCCTGAGAGAATTTTTCATTAAATGGTGCCTTGTTTTATTAGAAGGAGAAGTTAAATATGTATTATACAGAGGAGGAACTTTCGATTTTCATCTCTTTTTGCAGCCTTAAATGCTCAGCAATTAAAGCAATGAATTCACCGTTAGTTGGTCTCCCTTTTAATGGACTTACTGTGTTTCCAAATACAAAATCTAACTGCTCAAGACTTCCTCGGTTCCACCCAACTTCAATGGCATGTCTTATGGCTCTTTCTACACGGCTTGGAGTGGTATGGTATTTGGATGCAATTGCCGGATATATTACTTTTGAAAAACTAGTTTCACAGCCATTATTTATTATTTGAATAGCATCTCTTATAAAATGATATCCTTTTAGATTGGCTGGAATACCTATAGAACGTAAAATTTCGGTTATTATTAATTCTAATTTTCCATCATCATTTGTGTTTTCTTTTTCCTTTTTTAATGTTTTCTTCATTGAAACACTTTCTGAACAAATAGACATGATCATTTTTGGTAAATGACTTAGATCAATAGGTTTCATCAAAAAATAGGATGCACCTAACTCCTTTGCTCGTATTATGGTATCCTCTGTCCCTAAAGAGGTAAGTATTATCACCTTTATGGTTATGTTTTCTTCATATATGTTTTTTAATAAAGAAAGACCATCGGAAAAGGGCATTATCAAATCTAATATGATTAAGTCTGGTTTCTGATTCTTTATTAACTCCATCCCCTTCATTCCATCATGCGCAACTCCAATCACCTCCATGTCATTGAATGTCGAGAGAAAATCTATAAGTATTTCTGTGAATTGTACATTATCATCAATTATTCCGATTTTTATCATATTACTAATTCTCCTTTTTTTGTTAATTTGAATTGATTCTGTTGTAATGATGGATTACCAGTTTTATGTATCCTTGTAGCTATTTTTTCCTGCACCCATTTCCCAGTTCCACATTTGAAAATAAAAAAAGCCAAAATAGAGTACCCCCTCGCAGGGTGTATCTATTTTGGCTTATGTTTGAGCTCAATAAAAATATTGTCTTTATCATCTTCCAAATGGGAATATTTAATTATTATGTTTACTTTTACCAAGTTAAATATTACCTCACAATATCAAAAAAATCAATAGGATTACACTATTAACACTAACTTACTGCCAAAAAACTACAAACACCCCTAACACCTTACATATTTGCGTTTGAAACCAAGCTTCCCTCGATCTAGTTCCTTTTGAATATTTTCGGAAACTTGCAGGATGCTGTTTTTTTTCTTACCCCGATTCATCTCAACTGGGCCTACTGCCTTTGCGGTTTCAATTGCCTTTTCATGGAGCGGCAGATAGGAAATTGCCACTGTGTAAATAAAATTATTCATAGCAGATTTCGTTCGATCAGGTGAATCGTGAATCGTTTTTTCCACCTGGTCAAGCATACTGGAAAGCTTGCTTGTACTAAATTCACTATCTGGACGATTACCCAAAAGCCAACAGTAACAGCTCCAGCCTGCCGACATTCTAAGTTCTTCACCACTTGCGATCCATTTATCGGCAATAACTTGTGCAATACCCGCTTCTGCCAAAGTGACGGCGACTACATAATCGGACAGCATATAAAAATACGCACCATTAATCCATCGATCAAAATCAGCTTCCGTCATTGCCATTGGGTCCGCAATGATGCCGGCAAAATACATGGCATCGTAGTTCCCAGTGGCGTAAAGCTTCTCAGCCAATGGTTGATTTATCTTAATTTTTTTTGAAATCGGCTTCATTTTGCCTGTAGCTACACCAAAAAGCGGTTCCTGTGCGCCATTGCCTATGTACATCTTTTTCAATCTTTCATTGCTAAGAGCTTCCAGTTCCTGCATTACCGTTTCAAAATCCATTTCTTACACTCCCCCCATTTCATCATCTATTTGATGGGAAAAAATAAAAATATATCTAGTTGACATAATATTATTATGTATTTTATATTGTTAAATTTAATAAACCCTTCGTTAGGCTATAATTTTTCCTGAACCGATTGTAACTTACGTTCCATTGTATTTTCTTTGTCGCGCCGATCATCAATTCGAACATTCGTACATACTCTTTGCAAGCCTTTCTGAAACGGTACCTCATGTAGTTCTTGAACAATTTCAAGCAATAATTTTAAATCACCTTCAATTAGCGTACTCATTGGGGTTAACTGATACTTCACTCTTCCTTCATACTGTTGGAGTACTTTTTGGATTTCCGCTACATACTCACTAACACTAGGTGTGCCTGTCCCAACTGGAATAACTGTAATATCTACAATCGCCATTCTTCTACCTCCTGCTATCTTTATACTTCATTAGGATATCATGAAATTAGGCGGGGGGAAAATCAAGACGTAAGTACACGTTGTATTCCATATCAAAGTTAACATTAAAACCATATCATAGGTAATGAATGTGATATGACAAGGTGAGTGCAAATGTTGAAAAATAGAATAAAATTAATTAGGTTACTTTTTCGTCCCAAAAAACAAACAAATATTAAAACAAAAATGATTAAAGTGATCAGTGGAAAAAGGATAATCAAATTAATCGTTCAAGTTGCAGATACTCCAAAAATAAGAGACAAAGGTTTAATGTTTGTAAATAGATTACCCGAAAACGAGGGGATGCTGTTTGTGTTTTCCGCGGAAACATATGGCGGTTTCTGGATGAAAAACACGTTAATTCCTTTATCTATTGCATTTCTTAATGCTGATGGAAAAATTCTAAAAATACTTGATATGGCGCCATGTAAAGAGGATATATGTCCAACCTATGATCCGGAGATTTCTTATCATTATGCTCTCGAAGTAAATCTTGGATGGTTTGAAAAGAAACAAATCAGAGCAGGTGATTTTGTAATTATTAATTAAAAATCATCATAATAAAGGAAAATTAAAATTAGTATAGAAAATGCACAAAAAATAGAAAGGTGCTGTAATCAAATACAACACCTTTCCAAATTCACTTATTGACTTTGTTACTTATTAGGGATTTCACAGCCATCATCATCACAATTTAGACCATCTTCACTCTTCAAAACGGTGATTTCATTCTCTGCAATCACTTTTTTCAATGCCTGAACAAACGTATCAGTAGGCTGGGCACCTGTAAGAGCATATTTTTTATTAATAAGGAAGAATGGAACACCTGTAACCCCATATTGTTTGGCTGTTTGCTCATCAGCACGAACAACGTCCGTCATTTCATCACTTGCGAGCATTTTGGCCACACTTTCCCTGTTCAATCCCACCTCAACCGCAAGCTCCGTTAAGGTTTCATGGTCTCCAATATGTTTGGATTCGGTAAAATACGCTTGTAGTATCCTTTCCGTCATCTCTTTCATTAGCCCCTTATGTTTAGCATACATGGTTAAACGATGCGCATCGAAGGTGTTGGTTAAGATTAAAGTATTCATTTGATAATCCAATCCAACTTCCTTTGCCATTTGTACAACTCTTTCCGTGTTTGCTTTGGCTTGAGCGATACTCATGCCGTATTTCCTGGCTAATGCTTCATGCATGTTTTCTTTACTATCACGACCCATTGTCGGATCCAATTCGTAGCATCGATATGTCACTTCAATGGAATGGTCGATTTGTTTAATGGCGTCCTCCAGACGCCTTTTGCCAATATAGCAAAATGGTCAAGCAAAGTCAGTCCACATTTCAATATGCATACCTGTCCCTCCATTTCATTATTCTCAAATAGTATAAGAGTTAAGCTTGTATTTTACACGCAATTTGATTCGGAGTCTGGTTGATTCGTTTTTCTATTTCTACAGAAAAAGCCGCCAAATTGGCAGCTTTTCGATGATTTATGCTTTAGAACATATTTCAAAATCTAAAAATTTCCCGCATTTTTCATTATTTGATTTTCACTCATGGTCCTTATTTTCTTGATATCAAGACGAATGATGAGTGAAACCGTTAGAGCTACTATAAATATTCCTGAAAAGATAACTAATGTCCCCTGATAGCTTCCAGTTGTTTCTCTGACCCAGGATACAAAGATTGGTCCCGCTAGACCTGCTGCTGCCCATGCAGTCAAAATATATCCATGAATAGCTCCAAGCTGCTTCGTTCCAAACAAATCTCCGATATAAGCAGGTATGGAGGAAAAACCTCCCCCGTAACAAGTCATAATCATATAAACGATTATAGAAAATAGTATTCCCACTGTTATATTTGGAAGCATAAAAAAGGCAACAATTTGAAAAGCAAAGAATAGTGTGTACACGTTTGGTCTTCCGATGTAATCAGAGATAGTTGCCCAGACAATCCTTCCACCTCCGTTAAATAACCCCATGATTCCAACCATTGTTGCTGCCCCAGCTGCTGACATTCCTACTAACTCTTGCGCCATTGGCGATGCGACAGAAAGAATCGCAATTCCACAGGTAACATTGATAAATAACATCAGCCACAAAGCCCAAAACTGTCTTGTTTTGACTGCTTCATTTGCGGTTAACTGACGAAGGTCCTGTTTTATTTTTATACCGCCTAATTTATGGCCAGCTTCCTCAATACCTTTAGGTACCCAGCCCGCTTTTGGCGGAGCAAGATATTGAGCAGAACAAAATATGATTATAAAATAGGCCGCTCCTAGTAGATAGAAGGTGTTGGATATCCCATAGTTTACGATTAAATAATTCATAATTGGACTGCTGATTAAGGCAGCAAATCCAAATCCCATAATCGCAAGCCCTGTAGCAAGACCTCTTCTGTCAGGGAACCACTTTACCAGCGTCGAAACCGGTGTAATATATCCAACTCCCAACCCAATTCCAGCGATCATTCCATAAAATAGATAGAGTAATAGCAATGATTCTACTTGAATGGCAAAACCTGCCCCTGCCACTCCAACTCCAAAAAACGCAGCGCTTAGTGTTCCAGCTGCTCTCGGACCAAATTTCTCTACAAAATGCCCTAAAAAGGCTGCTGATAATCCTAAGAAAAGTATAGCTAAGCTAAATGTAAAGGATATCTGCTTCAATCCCCAGCCCATTTCTTGTTGAAGTGGTTTTGTGAAAACACTCCATGCGTAAACCGAACCAATCGAAATATGTATTCCAACCGCAGACAAAGCGATTAACCAACGATTTTTTGTATGCATCCATCCATCCCTCTTTCCACATAGTATGGTCTTGTTGATTCCAAAGAGTTATTCCTCATACGTTACCATCATTTTAGAAGCTGCTAATTCCGCTCGTTCCCTAGCCCCATTTACAGATTCCCCGTTACTTAACACTACCGCCATTCGTCTTCCCACTTTTGTTTCTGGTTTTCCAAATACTCTAACCTGTGTTTGAGGAACGGATAAACTTTCAGCTACACCAGATATTTGGAAATTCTTACTTTCTTTTGTTGCCTTAATCGTATGACTTGCACCTGATTTCAAAAGCTGAACATCCGGAATTGGATAGCCTAGTATTGCCCTTACATGTAAGGCAAATTCGGATAAATCCTGGGTAACCATGGTAACCATCCCTGTATCATGTGGCCGTGGTGACACTTCACTAAAATAGACACCTTGTGAAGAAAGAAATAATTCCACTCCAAAAACTCCGTACCCGCCAAGTGCATCGGTGATTTTTTTCGCAATTGCCTGCGCCTCAAGAATTTGTTCCTCCGACATGTTATGCGGCTGCCAAGATTCTATATAGTCACCCTCTTTTTGTATATGCCCAATAGGAGCACAAAAAGTTGTTCCGGAAGTGGAGCGGACAGTTAAAAGGGTAATTTCAGAATCAAAATGGATATATTCCTCCACAATCATTCGTGCCTTTTTACCTCTTCCACCTCCAATTGCCTCATTCCAAGACCATTCTATATCCTCGATTGAACGGCAAACCGTTTGCCCTTTTCCAGAAGAACTCATGATTGGTTTAATGACGCAGGGAGTCCCGATTGATAGAACAGCATTTCTAAGTTCATAAAGTGTATCCGCAAACTCGTACTTTGCTGTTGGCAGCCCTAATTCTTCGCTTGCCAATCGACGAATACCTTCCCTATCCATAGTTAGGTTCACAGCCTTAGCTGTCGGTACGATACGAAAACCTTCATTTTCAAGGTCCATCAATGTTTCTGTAGCAATCGCCTCGATTTCGGGAACGACCAAATCTGGTTTCTCTTTTTCTATCACTCTGCGAAGTGCTTCTCCGTCAAGCATGTCCGCTACATAAGAACGATGGGCCACCTGCATAGCAGGAGCATTTTCATAACGATCAACCGCAATCGTCTCCAGCCCAAGACGCTGAGCCTCAATGATTGTCTCTTTTCCAAGTTCACCTGATCCTAGTAACATCACCTTTTTTGTTTGGGTACCAAACACCTAACACAACCCCTATCGTTTGTCTTTTGATTATAATATCCTATAATTTTAATGATTACAAGCAAATCTTTTCATCAAAAGACGAATGATATTAGTTAAATAAATCATTTCGTTCGTGTTTAAACAAGTAAGCGTTATCGTACTATTTATATGTAGGCATATTAGCGTGATATGTGAAACTAAACCAATAAAAAAAACTGAAAATATGCAAGAAATAAAAACCTGCATATTTTCAGCTTATTAATTTCAGCCCTTATTGTATAAAAGACACCTGATAAATCTGATAAGAATTAAAACTATCTATCCTTATTTATTCGTTTCAATTGTTTCGATGAATTTTTCAATGGTTGAAGTTAAGTACGTATCTGCTCTTCGAATAAAAACGGTTTTAATCTTACTGTATTGATCCGGAAGTGAATGACATTGGATAAGTCCGCCTTTTTCCATTTGGATAACAGTTGACTTTGGAACAAATGTAATACCAAGTCCCATCGCAACACTACGCAAGATCGTTTCTAATGTACCGAATTCCATTATTTTTTGAGGTGTTATATTTTGGTCTTTATACCACGCTTTAAGACGTGCTCGGTATCCACAACCTTCTCCAAAACATAAAATAGGCTGTCCATTCAACTCTTCTAATGTGGAGCCGCGCATATCGGAGATTAAGACAAGCTCCTCTTGAAACACTTCATGCGATATGAGATCGGGATGAAATTCTGATTCTGTCACAAACGCTCCGTCCAACTTATGGTTTAATACATCTTTCTCTAATGTTTCAGTGACACCAGTATATAGTGATAAATCAACATTCTTATATTTCTTAATGTACTTTGATAATATTTCGGGTAAATGAATGACTGTTTCAATGGTTCCAATTTCTAATTTCCCATGCGGTTCCTCTTTACTTTGAACGGCTTTTTTCATTTCTTCTGTTAACAATAGTATTTGTTTACTATAAGTTAAGAGTTTTTTTCCTTCAGGTGTCAAACTCATACCACGACGATGTCGGTTAAACAAAGGGGTATTCAATTCGGTTTCTAGTTTTTGAATTCTCGACGTAATATTGGATTGCACATATTTAAACTCTTTTGCCACTTCTGTAATCGTTCCCTTTTCGGCCACCATCTGAAAAATCTCTAAGTCCTTAAATTCCACTATTCCCCAACCCTTTTCCCGTATTGATATTCATTTTATGATATCAAAAAAAATGATGGAAAACATTATAAACATTCATTTTACAAGATTATCAAAAAGATAGATGATAAATTCAGTTAATTTAGCTGAAAGAGAGGAGAAAAAGAAAATTGAAAAACAATGTACTGTTAGGGGCGATTTTATGTTTTATTGCTGCAGCCTCATGGGGGGCTATGTTTCCTGTGGCACATTCAGCTTTCAGATATATGGACCCCTTTTATTTTACAATCATTCGGTATGGAGCTGTAACACTTATCCTACTACCTATTTTACTATGGAAAGAAGGAAAGACGGCTTTTCGATTTGAAGGTAAAGGTCTTAAGTTGTGGTTTTTCGGGACAATGGCGTTTACAGTCTATAATTTATTCATCTTCTGGGGAGAAGATTTATTAGGTGAATCAGGAGTGATGGTGGCCTCCATTATGGAGTCTCTTATGCCTATGATTTCCATTGTGATTATATGGATACTCTTCAAAAAACGCCCACATTTATTCACATTACTATGTGTGCTCGTGTCATTTATAGGAGCCATGTTCGTGATTACAAAAGGTAATTTTCAGGCATTTCTTGGGGCAACAGATCACTTTATACCTTTCATACTCATATTAATGGCTGTTATTGGATGGGTCATTTACACGATGGGGGGTAGTGAGTTTAGCGGTTGGTCCGTTTTACGGTATTCAACATTAAGCTGTTTACTAGGAACGATTACGGCCATTGTTCTTGTAGTGGGGGCAACGCTGTTTGGATATATAACAATTCCATCAGAAAGTAACATAAAAGCAGTAAGCCCGCATTTATTGTTTATGATTATTTTCCCAGGCGTCATTGCACTAGTTGGTTGGAATATTGGCGTGAGTATACTATCACCATTAAATGGACTGTTGTTTATTAACTTTGTTCCGGTTACAACACTCACAATATCAATCTTTCAAGGGAATCCTGTCACCATGTTCGATCTCCTTGGTACGGTATTAATCATCGTTTCACTTTTGGCTAATAATATTTTTGTACGAAAGTTACACAGGAAAGAATCCAAACATCATGTTCAAACATTTTTACAGGAACGTGTCTCCTAATGGAAATCCAGCTGATTTTTTATCATGATGATAAAAAGTCAGCTGGAAAATAGTTTGGATTACATTCTTGTAATGGTTTCCTTAAATAGGTTGATAAATTACATATTTTACTATTGAATTAATTTTTAATATGTATATAATCTATGGTAATTGTATACGTAAATGTTTTCTAGGGTTCCGCAACCATTGAGTTGGTCTGGACCGAGAGGAAACTCACAGCTCTGCTGTGTCACGGAAGGATAAAAGCCTGGGAGATACTGTTTAACAGTTTTCTCTCGGGCTTTTTTTGTTTTAAAAAATTATTAATGGGGGTAATAGGTAATGAATGCGAATTGGATGAAAGTGTTTGTTGGAGCATTCTTTGAAGTGTTTTGGGTGATTGGTCTAAAACACGCAAATGGCTTTTGGACTTGGACTGGAACAGTGATCTCGATTATGGTGAGTTTTTATTTAATCATAATGGCTGGGCGAAAACTTCCCGTCGGTACGGTATATGCCGTTTTTGTAGGATTGGGGACAGCAGGAACAGTCATATCTGAAATTATATTTTTCGGTGAACCAATCAAGTTAGAAAAATTGATGTTGATTTTACTTTTACTAACCGGTGTTCTTGGATTGAAGTTATTAACTAGAGACAATACTCAAGAAGGAGCAGAGTCCTAATGGCGTGGGTATCATTAATTTTAGCAGGATTATGTGAAGCATTTGGTGTTGTTACAATAAATAAATTGAATAACAGTCGTAATTTGCAATCCTTATTACTATTAATTCTTGGATTTGGAGCTAGTTTTCTTTTTCTTGCCTACGCAATGAAAACACTACCTATGGGGACCGCTTATGCAATTTGGACAGGAATTGGCTCTGCTGGTGGTGCATTATTAGGCATTATGGTTTACGGCGAATCAAAAGATTGGAGAAGGATCGCATGTATTGCATTCATTTTAGGTGCAACCATTGGACTGAAGTCAGTGTAACAAGTCCACGTATCGTCTAACTAAATAAGAAAAACCGGGCAGATTATTTCTGCCCGGTCCATTTTGAATAAATTACGCTGCTGGGTTAACTTCTAATTCTACTTTAATTTTGATATCTTTCCCTACAAGTACGCCGCCTGTTTCAAGTGCTGCGTTCCAAGTAAGACCGAATTCTTCACGGTTAATTTTGGCTTCAGCTTCAAAGCCGTAAACTTCTACGCCCCATGGGTTTGTACCCTTACCATTAAATTCAACAGAAAACGTTACTGGTTTCGTTACATCTTTAATGGTTAAGTCACCAGTTACGCTATAGTCATCTCCGTCTTTTGTAATGCTTGTTGATGTAAATTCAATCGTTGGGTTATTTTCTACATCAAAGAAATCTGCAGATCGTAAGTGGTTATCACGATCTTCGCTGCGTGTGTTGATACTTGCAACATCCATCTTGAATGCAATAGATGCTGAAGTTAAATCTGTTAAATCTGCTGCTTCTACTTCTGCTGTATACGATTCAAATTGACCTTTCACTTTAGATACCATCATGTGTTTTACTTCAAATCCAATGCTTGAGTGTGATTGATCTACTGTCCATTTTGCCATTTTAAAATTCCCCCATTATGTGTTTTGTTGTTATCTCGAAATCGAGATATAAATCCAAAAAAAATTGTTTACCTTCTTACCTTTTTAACAAACCAGCTGAAATCTTCAAATCCAATATTATCTTTTAGATAACTATCTCGAATTCACTTATCTTTAACCTGAGATAAATTTATCATATATTCATTTAAGATGTCAACACTTTATGAAATTATTTTTTTAAATAAATAACATCAACAAACTAAGATTTTCCATATATTCATACACTCAATGTAAAAAAAGCTAACCGATAAATTGCCGGTTAGCTTAAAATCGCATAAGACTGATTGAGTGCCATTTAAAATAGAGAAAGCTTCTGTATGGTTGTTGCTTCCTTAATCGACTGTGAAGGGTATTGGTAAACGGAGGGATTCCTTAAACAAAGCTGCTCCCATGCATCAACACAATGAGGATCGAAATGGATTCCCTTGTTTTCTTTTAGATACTTCATCGCTTCTAAATGGGTCCATGCTTTTCGGTAAGAGCGCTCAGATGTCAGTGCATCATATACATCTGCAACTGCCATTATTCTTGCAAAGTAAGGGATGTCATTCCCCTTTAGTCCATCCGGATAGCCACTTCCATCCCATTTTTCATGATGGAATCGAATGATACTCAATTCTTCTTGCATGAATCCAAGATTCCTGCAAATATCATAGCCAAAGACAGGATGCTGCTCGATTAAGACTCTTTCGTCATGAAGGAGTTTTCCTGGCTTATTTAGAACTTCATCAGGAACACGAATTTTCCCTACATCATGGACAAGTCCTCCATGAACGATAGCACGAAGCTGTTCGGGTTCCAAACTTAGTTCTTCTGCAAGTTTTAGAGCATACATCGTAACTCTGAAGGTATGTCCGGCAGTGTAGGTATCTTTTTTTTCAGTAGCTGTAACCAATGCTTTAACACTAGGAGCGATACTGTTCGTTATCCGTTCAAAGGGATCATCGGTAAACAAGGAACGGATGGATTCAGTTAGTGTCCCTTTTACCGCATACTGTCTAACCAGACCGATAATCATCACAATCATCGAAGCTAATAATAGGAAATGATAAATCCACCAACTTAAATTCCAAATTACACCTCTCACCATAATCAACTGAGAGACACCAATCCAGCCCGCACTATACACAATAGCTATCTGTAATGGAAATTGTGTATATCGGTAGGATTGATAATAGTTGTAAATCGTAATACCATTTAACAAAAGGATTACTGTCGTCACTATAATATTCAAAGGTTTTACGTTCAATGGAATAATATCCACTATATTCGGATTGATTAGGCCAATTAGGCAAAAGATGATTAAAACCACTGTCCATAAAGGTAACAACAAACGCTGGAATTTTGAAAAATATTGAACAATAGGTTGATCAGTTGCCAACGATGACAGCCAAATCCAGAAGGTTGCCAATAACATGCTTATTTGTGCAGAAATTCCAGGTAAATGGGTAAAACCATGCAAGAAATTAGGAGTAGATAGACCATGTACCGAAAACATTAACCCGAGAGACACGAACGATAATGATAGAAAGCTTATTTTAATATTCCGGATTCTTCTCCCTGCTATCCCAACTGCAATAGAAATTAAACTTGCTAGAAAGGAAACAAGGCTAACAATATAGAAGTGGCCAATTGGTATATTAATTAATACATCCTTAAATAACCCTAGATTAAAGGCTTCAAAAACTAGATATGGAATGAACACCGCAGTCAGCGGCAGAAGAAATTTGTAATGTCTCATTTTACTCCCCCGAAAAAACAGTAAAATAGTAATAGTAGATGTATTAATTAATTGTTATAGTAGCATAATCTCTATTGATTAGAAACGTATTAATGCCTTCTGACAATATATTATTTAATAATTTTCTAACTGAAACGCACCAGCAAATTGAGTTATGTTACTATTTAATTTAGGTAAAATCTATTATATAAGACTATATGAAATCTATCGCAATCTTATTAACATATAATTGAAGGAGATTTACATGATTATCCGAGAAATTAAAAAAGAAGACAATACAAAAGTAAAAGGAATAATACAAAATTCATTAAAATCACTTGGATTAGCGATTCCTGGAACCGCTTATTTTGACCCTCAACTTAACGACCTTCACCACTATTATACTAATTTAACTCATGCGAACTATTGGGTAGTAGAAGTGGAAGGTGAGGTAGTTGGAGGAATTGGTATAGCGCCGTTTAACGAACATGAGAAGGTTTGCGAATTGCAAAAGCTTTATTTAAGTCCAAAAACACAAGGCCAAGGACTTGGAAAAAAACTAATGGAAACCGCTTTGTCATTTGCCTCTAAACATTATACAAAGTGCTACTTAGAAACAACGCTTGATTTAAAAACTGCATGTAAATTATATGAAAAATTTGGCTTTACACTTTTAAATGGACCACTACCGGGTTCTGATCATTCTGCTATGAATGCATGGTATTTAAAAGATTTGAAATAACCAACAGAAGTTTATTATGTATTATGTTTTATGTATGCTAAAAAAAGAGAAAACAGACAGAATATATTTTCTGTCTGTTTTTTCATGTCTCAATTAATGGTACCCTATTCTATTTGCAGCCCTCTTTACTAGATTCGTTACTTACATTGTACTAATGTCAATCACGAAACGATACTTTACATCTGAAGCTAACACTCGTTTATAGGCTTCGTCAATTTGATCAGCTGAAATTACTTCAATAGTAGTAGCAATGTTATGTTCCGCACAGAAATTCAACATTTCCTGAGTCTCACGGATGCCTCCAATCATTGAACCAGCAAAGGAACGGCGGTGACCGATGAGAGAGAACACATTTAATGACAATGGCTCTGCAGGTGCACCAACATTTACTAGAGTTCCATCAAGAGCTAAAAGTGAGAGATACGCACAAATATCGATTTTTGCACTTACTGTATTAATGATTAAATCAAATGTACCGGCAAGTTTCTTAAATGTTTCAGGGTTATTTGTTGCATAGTAGTTGTCGGCACCGAATTGCAAGCCATCTTCCTTTTTACTCAATGTTTGTGACAGAACCGTAACTTCTGCACCCATGGCGTGTGCAATCTTTACAGCCATATGACCAAGACCGCCCAGCCCAACAACAGCGACTTTCTTACCTGGTCCAGCTCCCCAATGGTTTAATGGAGAATAGGTGGTAATCCCTGCACAAAGTAATGGTGCTGCAACGTCAAGTTCAATGTTATCAGGTATTCTAACAACGAAGTTCTCTGTTACGACAATGTGAGTAGAATAGCCGCCTTGGGTAGGCTCTCCATACTTGTCAACACCAGCGTAGGTAGGTATATTTCCTTTTAGACAGTATTGTTCTTCTCCATTACGGCAGTTCTCACATTCCCCACAGGAATCTACCATACATCCGACCCCTACTCGGTCACCAACCTTGTACTTTGTAACCTTGGCTCCTACATCCGTGACAATTCCCGCAATCTCGTGGCCAGGTACGAGCGGATAATTTACTGGACCCCATTCTCCGTGTGCAGTATGGATATCAGAATGGCATATTCCTGCATATTTAATTTCGATTAGAACATCATGTAAATCAAGATCGCGGCGTTTAATTTCAGTAGCTCGAAAGGATTTGTCTGGACCGTCGACAGCTCGTGCTTTAGCAGTTATCATAGAAAAACCTCCAATAATTTATCATTTTCAAGAAAACAAGTATGTACTGGGGAAATTTTAGCCAGCTTCTTTCACTTGCAAAAACAATGTTAAACCTTAGAGTTAACTCTAGGTCAAGTGAATTGAAACTATATTTTTATAAAAATATTTGAACATGACTTATACAGAATTGATTTCTACTATTCTATTTGGTGACTTTGACATTTCAGCAAATGCCGTGATAAAATCCACTCAATTCTTAGAGTGAATCCGAAGTCTATTTATCATAAATAAAGGAGTTAAGGATGAAAACATATTCGATCAGCGAAGTTGCAAATAAATTAAATCTTACAGTATACACCTTGCGCTACTATGACAAAGAGGGGATTCTGCCTTTTGTAGAACGAACCTCCAGCGGAACACGCTTGTTTAAAGAATCCGATATCGATGCTTTAAAAATAATTGAATGTCTGAAATCCACAGGGATGCCTATTAAGGAAATTAAAAGTTTCATTGATTGGTGTTCTAATGGGGATTCCACGTTACAACAGAGATATAACATGTTTTTGGAACGAAAAGCTATTGTAGAAGCACAGTTGGAAGAATTAAGAAAAACAATGGAAGTCATCGAACATAAATGTTTGTATTACAAGACTGCATTGGATGCCGGAACGGAAGATATCCATAAAAACAAAAAAATAGAGATTAAGAATTAACAAAAAATCACCTATATTTCATATCGCTTTTCATGGAAGTCAAAAAACTATCAGATGAATTCCTGATAGTCTTTTGACTAATACATTTAACTGCAAACCCCTGTGACTTCTGCCCCTCGGACTTACTGATCTTTTGGGATTCGCGTTTCTATCCATTGAAGTTGAACAACATCCGGTTATCCTAATTAGTGCATATCATGACTCAAATGACCACTTTCCCTTTACTTTTTGCAGCAAGGGAAGCAATTGCATTACCATTAAATCCTTTCACAATGAGCCACACTGCTAAAATCATTTCATTCGCTGCTACGGGCACAGCCAAAACGGCGCCCCAAAAAGAAATTTGTGAAAATACACCAAACATGACAAAAAGGGAACAAATGAAAACACAAGAGGCTCCTGTTATACCAAGGATTGAGATAAACCTAGGCACAAGCTTGGTTTTATAAAAGATATAACTATACATCATCGTATTGATGCCAAGCATGAAAAGTGGACCAAGCATAAATGTCCAGTCATGGATTGCTTTAAGGATTATTCCTGAAGAGTGAAAGGATGAAGAATCTGGGGCTCCTGCTGCGACAAATTCCTGGCTTAGAGTTAAGAGGGATAAGACACTGATGACACCAACGATAATAATAATCGCTTCAAGAAACCTGAAACAAACATGCCAAAGGGCGATTGTTTCATTATACTGTCTTAACAATGGAAACAGGGTAGTTGCTGTTCCAACCGCTGAAACAACAAGCAATAATTCCATTAATGCCCCTACTATCACTTGGTTGGCGTGTTCAGAACCTGTAATAAGATATTCGGGACCTTTTAAGATAGGATCGTATAAATTTAACCCGATCACAGCTGTAACAGCTGCGAGTATAAACAGTACACCTACAATTCTTGCCGATTTTTTTGAATTCATCATTAATCCCCTCACTTATATAAATTCAAAGAGTGTAACACACTAATCGTTCTTGAGATCCCCATAAAAGAAGACTTCTTCCAACGGTAAGTTGAAGGCACGTGCTATGCGAAAAGCGAGTTCCAGAGATGGGGAGTAGTTTCCCTTTTCAAGAGCTACGATGGTTTGCCTTGTTACTCCCACCTTGTCAGCCAACTGCTGCTGCGTCATTTCATCATGGTTGAACCTTAATTTTCGAATGTGATTGCCGACAAGATTTTTACCCATTTTTACACTCCTCTCCGATAATGATAAAGTTTCGTAACCGAGCCGGTCACATCAGAAATGAAACCTGAAGCAATCAGAATTATGAACATTACATGTGAAGGTTGATAGAAAACCAGCGATCCCATTGCAAAAACAAAACCAATTATAAACACAAAAAATGAAATTCTGTTCGCTTTTAAGTCAATTAACTTATCTAATTCATCGGCAAATCCCGGTTCTTTTTCCTTAGTGGTCATTCGAAATACAATGTTAAAAATAATACTAATGATAATATGGGCAATGATTGAAAACAAAGTCAGGAAAAGGACAAAGGAACCCCAATAATGAAAAACCTCACTCGACTCCGCATCCACTCCTGGGTACCGCGGATACATGAACAAACAATACGAGATGAAAATAACAATACTGCTGATGATCGATACGATACTTTTCTTTTCTTGATACGTCATGATTACACCTCCTTGTATGATTAATTTTACAAAATGTAAAAATTGTTATACTTAATGTAAAGTAAATCATACACGAAGTCAAGGATAATATACAAAAATAGGAAATAAAAACAAAAAAAGGGAAACAAAATCATTGCGATTTGATTTCCCTCTTCAAATGATTTATTTGTTCTCGAAAAAAGATTAGACCATTAATACTAATTTTATAAGACAAGTGATTTGATCATGATAAAGTCGATTTGTTCTTCATCGCCCATATAAAAGGAGTGAGTACCAGCTTGCACGAAGCCTTTTTTCTTGTAAAAAGCAATCGCGTTCTCGTTTTTTTCCCAAACACCAAGCCAAATTTTGCTTTTTTTCTCTTCTACCGCTATTTCTATCGCCTTATTAATGAGATATTTACCAAGCCCTAGTTTTTGAAATTTGCCCCTTATATAAATCCTCTCGATTTCAAGTGAATCCTCACCCATATTTTCTGACTGAGCATCCTGTGTATTCACCTTTAAATATCCAGCCACTTCATTATTAAAATAAACAAAAAAGAATTGCGAAGAGATGTTGGATAATTCTTTTTCTAGTTGTTTTACGTTAAATGCCCTCTCCAAATAATCATTCATGCTTTCGGGTGAGTTCTGGTCCTTAAATGTCTCATTAAAAGTTTCATAACTTATTTCTTGAAGCGTGTTTAAGTCTTCAATGGTACACGGTTTTATATTTATATTCATTCGTATATGTCTCTCCTTTATCAAATCAATAATTTCTCTTGTTCCCCTTTTTTACGTGTTCCCAGTCTTTTTCTATATTTTTTCTTACCCTTTGAAGCAGGTTGAAAGTGTCGTCTACTTCTCTTTCAGTAAATCCCTCTAATGCAACGGTATTTGAATAATCATTTTCTCTTTTTATGAACGGATAAACATTTTTCCCTTTCTCTGTTGGAAAGAGTTTTTTAATTTTTTTGTTATGTTGATCGTCTTTCTTTTCAATAAAGCCATTCATTTCAAGTTTTTTTATAGCACGTGCTGCTGTTGTCCGGTCTACTTTAATCATTTCAGCTACCTTTTCTTGAATGATTCCAGGGTTTTCACATATTCGTACCAGGTACAAATACTGACCCTTAGTAAGATCTAATTCTTTAAATTCAATATTACTTATAGAATCTAATGCTCTAGCAATCATTCCAATTTCGCGTAAAATTTCCTTCATATTTTCTCCTTAGTCGAAGTTTTTTGTTGCAATTACAACATATTTACTATAAATTTAATTTAACCTAATATTGTTGTAAATACAATAAATAAATTAAAGGAGTGAAAAAAATGAAGGCAAAAAGGATAACGATTGAAGAAGATTTAAGAAAGGCATTTCAAATTAGGAAAGAGGTATTTGTTGAGGAACAAGGCGTTCCCTTAGAGGATGAATTTGATGAGTTTGACAATCTCAATGGCCAATGTGAACATATCTTAGTCTATTTCGAAGAACAACCTGTCGGAACAGGAAGGATACGATGGGTTGATGAGTTTGGAAAATTAGAGAGAATTTGTATTCTAGAACCCTATCGAAAATTTGGCCTTGGTAAAGTAATTATTACAGCTTTGGAGGAAATTGCACAAGATAAAGGAGCAACACACGCCAAATTACACGGTCAAACACATGCAGAGGGTTTTTATAAAAAACTAGGTTATCAGACTTCATCAAGTGTGTTTATAGAAGATGGAATTCCCCATTATTTGATGACAAAAGAATTAATAAACCGGTAATCAACTGTGTAGATAAAGTCCATCCTGCTGTTAGTACTATTTCCTTAACACCCCGTAATGTTAGTCACTTTACTAACATTACGGGGTGTTTTAATGAGTGTTGTTTATGGGACAATTTTGGTTGATTTAGCCCTTTCTGCTGTCCTGTGTATCCAACCTCCCAAAGGCCGTTTTAGAGCTAGTGCCAAAAGGAAGCTGATGCCAACAAAAATGAGCAGATAAAGGGTGTCTCTTATCACTACTGCCTTTATCATTCCGCCTACCGATTCACGCAGTATGCTGACGGCATAAGTGAATGGCATGAACGGGTGCAATGTTTGAAAAAAGGAAGGCGTTAAGCTAACAGGAAAAGTTGCACCTGAACTGGATATTTGCAAAACCAATAATATGATGGATAACCCCTTCCCAATATTGCCAAACACTGAACAAAGCGTATAAATAATAATCGTAAATACAATGCTGATAAAAATACTTAATAGCACAAACCATAGTTTGTCCGCAACATATGCATGGATTACATACAAATCTCCTATTGATACAATGACTGCTTGGAGAATACTAATGGTTAAAAACGTTAGGAGTCTTCCAAAATAGATCTGGTAGTGCTTATATTGACTTTCCACATCTTCTACATCGACTCGTAGCGAAGACACTAGAAGTGTGCCGCCTACCCATAATGCCAGCATGGTATAAAAGGGTGTCATAGCGGAACCATAGTTCGGAATTGGAAAAATCCGTTCTGTTTTTAACAGAATCGGTTTTGCTAAAAAACTGCTTTCCTTATTCGGATCATGCTTTAAGTATTCAATCAAATCATTTATGTTGACACTGCTCTTAAATTGTCTCAGTCGACTTGCTGCATTCCTTACTTTTTCTTCAAATCCAGGCAAATCATTTCTGGCAAAACTAGCAGCCTTATGAATCGCTTGTTCCGCTGCTGGAAGCTTAGTCCGTATAAGATCTGCGGCTTCGCGAATATCGGACTCCACTTTAGGTAAGTCGTTCCGTACAAAATCTGCTGCTTTATGGATTTTTTGTTCAACCGTGGGCATTACATTTTTAACAAAATCTGCTGCTGTATTAATCCCACCGGTAACCCGGTCTACCTTTTGTTGTAAATCCGTCCGGCTATTTTCGATGATTCCGTGTATATTCATTAATTCATTGTATAAGGGAGTTAACTGCTCCGAATTGGTGCTTGTACCTGATTGATTAGCCTCATTGACTCTATCCATGGCTTGTTTTAATTGTGTTTCTATTTCGGTGATTTGAGTAACAACATCATTAATAATGGCGGTGGTTCTAGCAATATCATTAAGCCTTTCCAGCATAGATAACACTTGTTCACCCGCATCATTGATTAGTGGCAGGCTTTCCTCCACTTTCAGGATACTCTCTCCCACCCGGTCAAGCTCAGGAATCCTCTGTTCCAAGGCAATAATTTGTTGTCCTTTCTCATGAATTTCAGGTAGTTTTCCTTCCAGTTCAATTGCTTTACGACCCATTTCTTCAATTTGAGGGAGTGCCTTTTCAAGCTCAAAGAGTTGGTTTTCTACAGAAAAAATCGACGGCAAATCCTTTTCAAGCTCTACTCCTGCTTTATAAAAAGAAAAGAAAATTGCATCTCCTACTGTTTTAATAAAAGCTTCACTAATTTGGGCGGTTACACCTGTAGCACCTGTAGCAGCAATTTTAGGTGCCACAGCATTAATTTTTTCATTTACCCCAAAAATGATTTGCGGTTTTTCTGGATTTTCTTCTAGAATACTTGTTATTTTTCTAGAGAATTCTTTTGGAATAATGAGATAAGCATAATAATCTCCATGTTTTACACCACGTTTAGCTTCTTTCTCGTTGACAAACACCCAGCCAAGCTTTTTATTCTTCTTTAGAGATTTTATTGTTTCTTCTCCAACATTAATATTCTGCCGTGTTAAACGAACTACAGCACCTTCATCTTCATTGGCAACTGCAACGATGATTCCTGAAGTATTCCCATACGGGTCCCACATCGACTTGATGTTAAACCATGCATATGCGGAAGGAAGCAGCATAAGTCCAACCACCAATAATGCCACTGTTGGAACACTAAAGATATTTTTCCAATCAGTAGTATAGATCCACCATATTTTCCTCATGGTCAAAACACACCCATTTCAAAACATACTATTTCTATTGTTGTAAAAAATGGTTTTTTTATCCCAAAACAAAACCGCAATCATCTTATTAGGAATTTCTTCCATCGGAACAGCATTAAAAAAACACTCACAACTTTAATTCGTTAACAATCCAATTGGTAACGAATCGTCTCTATAACTACCATAATTATTAAACTACTTACTTAAAAAACTATAGAAGAGCATAATAGTTGGTTTACTGGATATACAAAGTTTGGTAAAATTTTTTTGAATCAAGAAAACGTTTTCCTTTAATAGAACTGTGAGGAACGGTATGAAAATGGAGGTAGTATATTGGCACAGACAAATGAATTTGCACACCGTATGGCGAGGAAGACAATCAAACTTGTCGATGAATCAGGATATCCTGTTGCAGGAAAGGAAATCGCACTTAATCTGGTAAACCATAAGTTCTTATTTGGCTGTGGTATTTTCGATGCCATAGAGGTGGCCAACAGAAATGTACCAGCAGACAGACTTGCATTTCAGGAAAACAAACTAGAGATGTTCTTAGATGTATTTAACTCTGCAACACTACCTTTCTATTGGGGAACATTCGAGCCTGAAAAAGGAAAACCTCGGACTAACGAACTTAAGACTGCGGCTCAGTGGTTAAAAGAAAGAAATGTAACCGTAAAAGGACATCCTCTTTGCTGGCACACTGTTACCGCCCCATGGCTTATGGATATGAGCAATGAAGAAATTCTTAAAGCACAGTTTGCTAGAATTGAACGGGAAGTATCAGATTTCAAAGGATTAATCGATATGTGGGATGTAATCAACGAAGTGGTGATCATGCCAATCTTTGATAAGTATGACAATGGTATTACAAGAATCTCTAAAGATCTTGGCCGTGTTGGGATTATTAAAGAAATGTTTGCAAAAACACGCGAATTCAATCCAGGTGCAACCCTATTATTAAATGACTTTAATACTTCTATTAACTACGAAATCTTAATAGATGGATGTTTACAGGCTGGTATCTCAATCGATGCGATTGGCATTCAGTCACATCAGCATCAGGGATATTGGGGACGTGAGAAATTAGAAGAAGTATTAGACCGTTTCTCACACTTTGGTCTTCCTATTCACTTTACAGAAAACACATTGACGTCGGGACATCTTATGCCGCCTGACATTGAAGACCTGAATGATTATCAGATTCCTGAATGGCCATCTACACCAGAGTTTGAAGAACGTCAGGCAAAAGAAGTAGAGGAAATGTATTCGATTCTGTTTAAACATCCACTGGTAGAAGCCATTACCACCTGGTCCTTCAGTGATGATGGTGCATGGCTCGGTGCTCCTGCTGGATTTGTCAGAAAAGATAATAGCCCAAAACTATCTTATGAAGTATTAAAGAAACTGATTAAAAGTGACTGGTCTACAAATGTGAAATGTAAGACAGATAGCTACGGTATCGTTTCATTTGAAGGAATCCTTGGTGAGTATGATCTTGTTTGTGGAGATAAAAAAGTAAACTTTACCTTAGATAAAGATGCTGAGACCATACAACTTACCATCTAATATATACCCTAAAAAGATAAAAGCTTCCGTCCAAATCTGGCCGGAAGCTTTTATCTTATATTCTACTGGTTATATTTTACAAATTTCTATTTTTGTGAATAATAGTGTTACAACCTGAATTAAAGTGCACCTTACTTGCATGAAAAACTAGCTAACGTTATTATATAAGATTGGTAAGACACTTTTGGAACATCATGTTTTTCTTTTTAAACTCCTAGGAGGAAACGAAATGAATGTCATTGAGGTCAAAAATTTACGGAAAGAATTTAATTCCTATACTAGCCGGCCCGGTTTGGCTGGAGCGTTTCGAGATTTATTTACAAGAAACTATAAAGTCCATGCAGCTGTTGATAATATCTCCTTAACCATTAAACAAGGGGAAATGGTTGGGTATATTGGAGAGAACGGTGCTGGTAAATCAACAACCATAAAGATGTTAACCGGCATTTTGACGCCAACATCCGGTTCGATTATCGTAAATGGGATGAATCCCCATAAGCAGCGAGAAGAATTCGTGCGAACCATTGGCGTGGTATTTGGTCAGCGGTCACAGCTTTGGTGGGATATCGCAGTTCAGGAGTCCTTCCGGTTATTAAAAAAGGTTTACCGGGTTTCGGATGAAGACTATAACCATCATATGGGCCATGTGATAGAAACGTTAGACATTGGTCCTTTACTAGATAAACCGGTCCGAAAGCTGTCTCTTGGACAACGGATGCGCTGTGAGTTAGCCGCTGCTCTCGTACACAATCCTCCTCTCCTCTTTTTGGACGAGCCAACGATTGGCCTAGATGTACTAGTAAAATTAAAAATTCGAAAATTTCTACAGGAAATTAACGAGCAATATAAAACCACCATTCTCTTGACAACACATGACTTAACGGATATTGAAGCACTTTGTGAACGAGTAGTGTTATTAGATGAAGGGAAAATCATCTATGATGGCAAGCTGAATCAGCTTCAAGAACATGCAGTTGAGGGAAAACAAATCGAATTTGAATTTTTGTCAGAAGTCCCTCGCAGTTCCCTGCCTCGTATCGAAAATATTCAATGGGAACAAAAGGATGCGACCACCTGGCTCGGGTTAATTAATGGCGATGAACAAATGATTTCTCAATTAATTAGTGATGTCGTCCAAAGGAATCCGATTAAAAATGTTCGAATCAATGAAGTTTCTACAGAAGAGATTGTCCGGAAGATTTACGAAGAAGGTATGGCCCTCACATGAGTATGTATTTAGAAATGATTCGGGTTCGTTTTTTAATGATGCTCGCTTATCGAACAAACTATTATAGCGGGATATTAATCTATAGCATTAATATCGGTGCCTACTATTTTTTATGGTCAGCGATTTATGGAGGGAAAGAAGAGATTCAGGGATTGTCCGTTGCTCAAATGACTACCTATGTGGCAGTCGCCTGGATGGCAAGAGCCTTCTACTATAACAACATTGATCGTGAAATTGCAGCCGAAATCAAAGACGGAAAAGTCGCAATTGAAATGATCCGCCCCTATAATTATTTAGGGATGAAAACCATGCAGGCACTTGGGGAAGGCGTCTTTCGCTTACTGTTTTTCTCAGTACCAGGTATGATTATCGTGGCATTAATTTTTCCAGTCACCTTCAATGCTAGTTTGAACACATGGTTATTTTTCTTTGTCTCGCTCGTTTTTAGTTTTATTGTTAATACGTATATCAACTTATTAACCGGTATGATGACGTTCTTTTTATTTAATAACACAGGATTGATTCGAGCAAAACGTGTCGTGATTGATTTGTTTTCAGGATTACTCCTCCCAATCTCTTTTTATCCCGGATGGGCTCAGGAAGTGATGTCCTATTTGCCCTTTCAAGCCATAAGCTATATCCCAAGTATGATTTTTACAGAAGGCTTGGTTGGTCAAGAGATGTATAATGCGTTGCTTTCACAAGTATTCTGGGTGGTCATTTTACTTATTCCAATTCGTCTTTTATGGTCATTAGCAAAAAAACATTTAATTGTACAAGGGGGCTGACCAATGTTTTATCTATCATTGTTCTTTCAATACGCCTCTCAATATTTAAAAACCAGGCTTACTTATCGTGTTGATACGATTCTGGAAATCCTTTCTGACCTATTATCTCAGGGTGTCAATTTAATTTTCATCTTAATCGTTTTCCGCCATACAGCCTTTTTAGGCGGCTGGAACCGCGATGAAATTATTTTTATTTATGGATTTTTCCTTGTTCCTTATGCGATATTTTCGTCCTTTTTTAACATATGGGACTTTAATGAACGCTATATTGTCAAAGGAGAAATGGACCGTATCTTGACACGCCCGGTACACAGTCTTTTCCAAATTATCTTAGAACGAATCGAGCTGGAGTCGTTATTCGGTGCGATTACAGGCTTAGTGGTTATGAGTTATGCGATGGCGAACCTAGACTTAACGTTTGCATGGTACGATGTTTTGCTCTTTATTGTCATGGTAATTGGCGGGACCTTTATTTATGCGGGGATTTTTATTTCGATTGCAACGATAGGATTCTGGTCAGACAGTCGTACCGATATTATGCCTATGATGTATAATATCAGTAATTACGGCCGCTACCCGATTAACATTTACAACAAGGTAATTCAATTTGTGTTAACCTGGATTCTACCTTTCGCCTTCGTCGGTGTGTATCCAGCTTCCTATTTTTTAAATCGTGAAGAATGGTATGGCTACGCCTTTTTCACACCTGTTATGGGAATTCTTTTCCTAGGAATTTCGATAGTTCTATGGAATGCTGGGGTCAAGAAATATCGTGGGGCTGGGAATTAACATTTAAATTTTAATAAATACTATAGATTCAAAAGACCATAAAATGCCCTTAGAAGCCCCAAAATCAGGATTTCTAAGGGCTATCTTTTTTTCTACTCCGTATAAATCCTTATTTTCTTGGCACTAATTCTCATTATCCCTTGTATGCATTTTGTAATTCCACAAGATCAAATTTCTTCATTTTAAGAAATGCTTTCGTTAGGCGCTCACGTTGCTCAGGCGTTCCTTTGCTCAACATCTCGTCCATCTCACTTGGCACGATCTGCCAGGACACGCCAAACTTATCCTTCAGCCAGCCGCATTGCTCAGCTTCAGGAACTGCAGAGAGCCTATCCCAGTAGTAATCAATCTCTTCTTGTGTTTCACAATACACCATAAAAGAGATAGCCTCGTTGAAATTGAAATTATGCTTGTGCGCACTATCCATTGCGGCAAACCATCTATTTTCCAAGCTAAAATCACCGAACATGATAGTTCCTTCTTTATCCGGTTCCATGCCATTAGGGTAACGAGCGATATGACCCTGCTTTCCATTCTTAAAAACTGATAAATAAAAGTTAATCGCTTCTTCTGCGTTGCCGCATTGATCTCCTACAAACAAAAGTGACGGTACAATTTCAGGTCGCTCTTCACCTGCTGGATTAGTAAGCATTAACTGCCAGGACAATCCATATTTATCCTGAATCCATCCGTACTTCTCGCTGAAGGGATACTTATCAAATGGCATTAACGCTGTGCCGCCATCTGATAATTTGTTCCATACCTCATTTATTTTTTCGCTTGCGTCTTTTTCTCGTGATGGGTCAAAATTAACGATAAAGGACACCGATGGATTGATTTTGAAATATGGACCTGCGCTGATTGCCATAAACTTTTGTCCCCAAAGCTCAAAGGAGACGATATCAGAGTTTCCTGATGGTGTGTCATGGATGGTGGTTACATTCGTAATTTTTGATTCCGGGAATATGGATGTGTAAAACTCAACTGCTTCTTTTGCCTCCTTGTCATACCATAAATGCGGAACAATTTTTTGATTTGTATTTATCATAGGTATTCCTCCTTTATTTCTCTATTATTGTATTGCCATCAATCCTCTAAACTTCAATCTATTTCTTCGTTATTACTCCACAATGCTCCATTTCTTAATCAAACCGTTCTGTTTCAACTCCATCCAAAATATCCTCTAATTCTGTAAGAAAGTTTAGTTGTACAGGAGCAGGGATTTGCTCCATCCACTTTTTTATTTCAGGTAACTCCTCAGCTTCATCTAGATTTGTTGGTTTTGGATCAAGAGTTGCCCACCATTTCTTTAATTCGTCGATAAATTCATAAAAGTAGCGTTCAAATCTTTCTGCCCATTCTGCCCCGTCATCACCGGAAGTCTTTTGCATCATATTCCACGCCTCAATTGCTGTTTCGAAATACTCATCAATCAATTTCATTTCATAAAGAGCTCCTTTCACCATACTTCCATATACGTTTCATTCTCTCATATTAACAGTAGAACGGTTAATTCTGTAATTAATTCTACTTTTTAAACAAAAAAGCACCCAAAATAGGGTGTGTTGATATGTAGGAACATTTTATGAATACCACTTTTGCAACATCCTAGATTAGCCCACCTTCTAAAATAGCCTGCCTAGAAAATGGTTTAAAAAGGTTTCTGCTTCAACCTGAGTACAAACCTGAATTTTCGGCTCACCTTCAGCATGTGCTACCGTTCTCCCTGTTTCTTCCCCCTCTAAAACAACCTTTACATTCCATTTTTCCTTCTTTACAAAACCAGAGTCTATCACAACTCCTACTGCAAGTGGGTCATGAAGGGCACATCCGCCAATTCCCGGGTTAAACGTTTCATATGCCTGCATATAAAAACTGGTCATATCCGCAAAAAATTGCCCCACATCCGTACCCGAGGCTCGCCAATCTTCTAATGTGGAATTTGGTAATAGTGTCTGCATCGTGACATCAAGACCTACAACGGTTACGGGTAACCCTGATGAAAACACACATTCTGCTGCTTCAGGATCGGTTATTACATTTGCTTCACTATATGGAGTGACGTTCCCCTTCACAAAAACAGCACCACCCATAATGACTACCTCTTTTACAAGAGAGACGATTTCAGGGTTCTTTTTCACCGCAAGTGCTAGATTCGTCAGTGGTCCGACCGCAATGATTGTAATTTCGTGTGGACGTTTTTTCACTTCGCTAATGATATAATCCACTGCACCTATATTTTCTGCTTCCATGAAAGGAGCTCTTCCAACCTGGTTACCCAGCCCATCATCGCCATGAACATGTGTAGGAAATTTCTTAGCTGGCCTACAGAGTGGTTTATCAGCTCCCATATACACTGGAACACGCTTTCCTAACTGTTCTAAAATCACTAATGTATTGCGGGTGGTATATTCAATAGGGCCATTTCCAAAGCATGTTGTAAGACCAATTACCTCTAACTCTGGAGAATTTAAAGCATAGGCAATCGCCAAAGCATCATCAATCCCCGTGTCGACATCCAATATGACTGACTTCATGAAACCTCACTCCATTTATGTTTATTTATGTACTTGCAAAAATTCTTCGACTTCCTTTTTGGTTGGCATTCCCGTTTGCGCACCTAGCTTTGTAACGGAAATGGCCCCAACCACATTGGCAAATCGACAAGCCTCTTCAATTTCTAGCCCTTCACATAAAGCATAGGCTAATGCACCGTTAAATGAATCGCCTGCACCAGTAGTATCTACAGCGTCCACCTTGATACTTGGAATTTCTATTTTTTCGCCATTTTTATATACCATAACCCCTTTAGATCCTTTTGTGACGATACACTTTTCCATTAACTTTCCTACTATTTGATTACTTTCGTCTATGGAAGCAAACAGCAGTGTCTGCTCATGTTCATTCGGTGTTACATAATCCACCATCTCTAATAATTCCTGTGGAAGCTTTTGAATCGGTGCCGGATTTAATATCGTCAGAACTCCATGCTTTTTCGCAAGCTCTGCGGCTCTAATAACACTTTCAATGGGAATCTCTAATTGCAATAAAAGAATACTGCTAGCTTTGATTCTTTCTTCATGTTTTTCGATAATCTCCGGTGTTATATAGTTATTTGCTCCGGGAACAACAATAATACTATTGTCTGCTTCCGATACTATAATAGAAGCAATTCCAGTAGAAACACCCTTAACTTCTAAAATATTTTTCATATTTATTCCCTGATTAGTTAAATGATCAACGAGTGTTTTACCAAAGGAATCGTCTCCCACAGCGCCAATCATCGTTACATCACCACCAAGACGGGCCGCAGCCACAGCTTGATTTGCACCCTTCCCACCCGGAATCGTATGAAAAGATTGACCCAACACAGTTTCTCCAACCTTAGGTATCTGAAAAGTACTTGTCACTAAATCCATATTAATACTTCCAATTACGGTTATTTGCCTACCGGTCATATCCCCACACCCCTTTCATATTCAGAAACACATTACTACTAAAATTTCCAATTCACAATTAAATATGTCCAAACGTAAAATATCTCACTATCTTCCATTACTTATTTTCGAAGAAAACTAAAAAAAGAGAAACATTTGATATTTATCTTCGAATGCTTCTCCCCCTAAAAAGTGGATATTTACTATTTCTGTTCGCTAACTCATTGACAATTTGTCCAAATCTTGCTTAATTGTATTTACTAGGATTTCATCAACCCATTTTCCTGTTTGTCTTAATTGATCTATATAATCCAATATTTCTTCGCCGTCTTGAATTGCTTCTCGTTTATTACCGTGACTTATGTGTACCTTCATCCTTGCATGCAATGTCTCAATCAAGGTATGGAATTTTGGTAAAATGCCCTCTTTTAACAAATTCCTTCTATTATTAATAGCTTCATCTAAATCATCCAGTCCCCCACTAACATCGCCCGATGCACACCGACCTTCACCACGATACTTTAAAGCAGATGAAAAATAATCTCTATTTGGTAATTGGCCGTTCTGATCTAATGTTCTGCAAAGGTCAATCGCCTCAGTACAATATTTTAAACCTATATCATATTGCTTATTTAGATTATAAGCATTTCCCAACATCATGATAGTGCTGGCCAATTGACTAATATCGATTAATTTTCCTTCCATAAGTGACTTTCTTCCAAGAGTGGTCGTAGCTTCAAATTCCTCTATTCCAGATTCGTAGTCACCTAAATCCAACGAAATGGTTCCTCTACTCATAATAATATTAAGAATCAACTCGCTTGAGACGTCAATTTGATTTTCTTCGAGTGATTGTAATAGCTTAATAGCCTCGTTAATATCTTCTAAAGCCTCCTGGAACCGTCCTTGCCATCTGTAGGTATATCCTCTTTGTTCCAAGTGTTCCGCCTGACTGATAAGGTCGACAGGTACTTCTTGATTTAGAAGATTGTTTCTCAGATTAATAGATTTCGTTAAATCCTCAACTGCTTGATTAAAATACCCGGCACGACGATAAGCTGCTCCTCGTTTCGCATAACTTAATGGTAATGAATCCGGATCAGGTAACATTTGCCTTTTAAACAAGTTTTCTTGCCTTTTAATCGCTTCATTATAATCTTGAAAAGCTTCTTTATACTTCATTAATAAATAATAGGCCTCACCACGCAGCATATAGCGATCAGCAATGTCCGTTTCCTTACCTTGCACGGCCTCTAATATCGTTAATTGTTGATTCAGTAACTGAATGCGACGTACTCTCAGGTATTCTACTACGGAATATTCCTTAAGATAGTTTGCCAATTGATGACTAAATTCCACGAACGATTGATTATAGATCTGATTCGTTATATTTTCATCATTTATAAATTCTAGATAGTTTAAGGTGTTGGTTATAAGATAAACCTCTCCATCGCATTCCACACTCGCCCAATTCATTTGCCGAGGGTTTTCTTTTAAATAGAGGATATCCTCTAACCAACCTTTGGTTAGCTGATCTAATTCTGTTTCATATTTTTCAAAAATCAATTTTTTCCATTCGTCGTGAGATATGGTAATGAGGTTCCCCCGATAGGACCGATCCACTTTAAGGAAAATACGTAAATCTAATAAATAGGCCAAAAAGGTAAAGGTTGGCTTATCCTCTCCAGATAAATAGGAAATTTCTCTAAACGTAAGGCCTTCAAAAGCTCCTGAAACAATCAAGAGAATCCGTCTAAGATTCTCATAAAATTTATTCCCATACATGTCATGCAGCTTGTTTAAATAAAAGCTAAACAACTCAGATCCTTTTGGAAGATCCTTTACATCAAGTTTCCCTTTATATGTAATATGCAGCTCTTTAATCGCTTTTAAATATAAAAAACGATTTTCTGCCTTTATGATTAATTCATCAAACAGTTGTTCATGTTCTTTCGTCATTGTACTGTTAGACAATAACTCCTTCTTTAAATATGAGACCAAGACATCACGGTTTTGTTCATAATCTCGTTTGTACTTAAATTGCTCTGTAAAAGTGAACTGATCCAAATTAAACTGAGTAAAAGGTGTGAGTTCTTCATTCATTCTGCTCGTTAATAGAATGTACACCCCATCATCCAACATGGTTTCATCCGGTATAAAATCAAAAATCGATTCCTTCACTTGTCCTGGAATCTCATCCAAACCATCAATAACAAGAAGTAATTTATCATGCTCAAAGTGTGTTCGATGTTCCTCTGAAAATTCATTAATCATTCGGGCAAATTCGCCCTTTTTATTCTTACTATTTGAATGGACTCCCTCTATTCCAACAATCCGGTTTTTTCCGTCCTTATCTTGACGTAAAATATCATGAACCCTTTCGGAAAAATAATTCATTTTATAACTGAACGAATCGTTAATGTAATAGGCCCGAACCGAACAGTTTAATTGCTCCTGATACTTATTTAATGACATTTCATCTAATGCTCTGGTAAAGGTTGTTTTACCTGTTCCTCGCTCCATTTGAATCAAGAAAAGACCTTTCGGATGTTTATTA
The DNA here is from genome assembly GCF_023715415.1 of Neobacillus niacini. Taxonomy (GTDB): domain Bacteria; phylum Bacillota; class Bacilli; order Bacillales; family Cytobacillaceae; genus Neobacillus; species Neobacillus niacini_C. The sequence goes on along the minus strand of NZ_JAMBOB010000003.1, from coordinate 33,672 downwards.
ATAGCTGTGGAAAGGTCATCAATGAGATACCTTGGACTTTGAAAATCCTTTACTTCACCAATTTTATTAAGAATCTCTGCTTCAATCATGGAATACGTTCGATCGTCCACTGTTGACCTTTTGGGGATAATGAAATCTAAATCCCGGCGTGTTCCTTTTATCAATTCATTGACTTCCTGATGGGTTTTCTTTTTACCCTTTGTATAATCAAGCACCATTGTTTTGTCTTTATTAGAATAATAGGTATCAAAAAAATAGATGCTGTTATCGCTGCTTAAAATAAAAGGGAATAAAGGAACTGTTAGATCCGCATTTAACCTTACTGAAATATCAGAAGTGTCATTTTCAATATGGGACATGGCCTCTTCACCAGAGAGTCGATGTGCATTCCCGTGCTGCTTAAGATAAAGGTGGATTTGCTTATCTAATTCCAACGTTTCTATAAAATAAAGTCTTAGGGCTTTCAGTTTTTTCACGAGATCCTGACGAAAGTCTTCATCGATATCAAATGATAAGGCACCATGGCCTAATTTATTATTTCGCCAGTTTACGATTTTCTCCTCACTAAATAATTTTAATGTTCTTTTTAACACTTGCTTCAGAGTAGGATGAGTAGAAGGTAATTTGATTAACTTACCTCCAATTTTCTCCCAATCACCCAGAGAGAGAGGCTTCTCTAACATCGCGACCAGAACCTTTATTTCAGCATCTGACCTTTCTCTAAGAGAATAAATATTACTGACACAAATTAAGACAGGAAATTTAAGCAATACTTCCATAAGGTCCTTAATCTGCAACATCGCACCAAAAGATTGACCTTCCTTAAGTAATTTGTATAAACGTGCGTATTCATGGGCAATAACGGAAGTGCTGTTCTGAAATGCTGGATTAAACCAAAGTTGCTCATCGTCACATAACTTACGAAAGAAATGATCTCCATTAGAATCAGTAGAAGATGATTCCTTTTCAAGTTGAAAATTATGATTTTTTAAAGCATTAATGATCCTTATTCTAGGACCATTCTTAATTTTAAGACTATCTAAAACTTCTTCACTAAATGAAATTAAATCTTCAAACGTTACCTCTTCTTCTTCAAATTTTTCTATGTACTTTTCTAAATTAAGTGAAATCAAAAATTGATTTAGATTCATATTAACACCGCCTGAATAAACATCTTTTATTTCTAGATAGTCCTGCCTTTATACTAATCAAGGAAATCACTATCTTAGTAAAGTAATAATTTTTTAATACCAGTGTAATAATTATACAATTATTTTACAGGTTTACAACCTACCCTTTCTTCACATGTTTTATCTTAATCTTCTCTTCTATGTTTCTTATTACTGAATGGATATCTGCATATCCTTGATAACGAACATACATGCATTGTTTCCTTTAGAAGCAAATACTTCTTTCATTTCCTCTTTTTCTGCTTATAACACCCTATTAATTCTCTTACCTAGAAAAAAAATTAAGGAGCAAAATTCAATTGAATATTTGCTCCTTAATTTTTTCATATTCGAAATAACTCATCTGAATTATTTTATTCTTGGTGCAAATGGAGCAAATTGTAAAGAGGTTTGAATTCAACTTATACTGGTTCTGTTGAACAGCATGTTGATTCAGTTTTCATGATTTCTGCATCGCCCTTAGTATAGAAGAACTCCCACTCGTTACCATCTGGATCTGTTACCCAGAATTTATCTTGAGTTGCATAGCAACAGGTAACATCCATCTCTTCCCTTGCAAAAAAGCCTAATTTTTCTAAACGCTCTTTTTGTTGAAGGACTTCTTCTAAATTTTCCATTTGAAAACCAAAATGTCCAACCTGGTTCCCTGAAACTGCGTCTTTCAAGTTTAAAGTAAAATTAAGAGCAGGGTCATCAAGTAAAAATTTTGCATAGTCTGCTTTTACCTTAACGGGCTCCGCATTTAACACCTTTTTGTAAAATTGAATGGATTTTTCTAAATCAGTAACATTCACTCCAACATGCATTTTCATTCGTAACAACTCCCTCATGACCATTTTATAAATCAAATATTTTTGATTTATAATACGTAAATCAACTTTTTTTGATTTATAATTACAGTATATTAGCAGTTTTTTCTAATTACAACCCTTTCATCAAAAAAAATTGATTTTTTTATATGTATCATTTTATCTCATCAAAAATATAATAAAACATAAGTTTAAATCAATTTTTTTTGATTAAAACAGTTGACACATGAAAATAATGGATATAATATAAATGCATCAAGTTTAATTGATTAAAGAAGCAGGTGATAAAAGTGAAAGAAGAAATTCAATTACAAGATATATCCTTAGATGAAGAGTTTGAAAAATATGAATCAAAATTCAAAGCTATGGCTGATAAAAAGAGACTTCAAATCATGAATATTTTAACTCAAAATGGCTCTATGTGTGTGTGCGATTTGGCTCCCATGATGGATATGGCTCAATCAAAATTATCTTATCATTTAAAGATTTTATTAGACGCTAACATAATCAAAAAAGAGACAAGAGGCACCTGGAGTTATTATGAACTAAATCAAAATGAACTAAATCGTTTATTGTCCCATGAACTTTGCTGTATCTTTAAGCCACCTAGTTGTTAATTTTTTTAGGTTTTAAATCAATTTTTTTTGATTAATATATCAATATTATTTGATTAATAGGAGGAAATTAACATGTTTAATGAGTATGAAGCATATCAATTGATAAAATTACGCCAAGAGGACGTTGAAAGTAAAGCGCAAAATGCCTTGAAAATGGAAGATTTCTGTAGGGACACATTATTTCAAAAGGTAGTTAAAAAATTTACATCAAAACGACAATTAACTACCGTAAAAACAAATTGTGATTGTGTGTGCTGTTTTTAGCAATTTGTCTTTTAGGGAGGTTTTTATTTTGACTGTTAATCATGCTGGTACCTTGAAAAAAGAGTATTTCCTCTCCTATATAAATTTAGTAATGATTTCTCGAAATTGTTCCTTGCAACAGGCTAAGGATATAACCATGAACTTATTTTTCCAAAATGACCCAAGACGTTACGGTAACCAGACTTACGAACGATTTTTGGATGCCTATCACCAATTGACTAAGGTAAACAACCATGAATAAAACACTGTGTAGGATTTATGAAAAAGGAACTGCAAAAAAGCAGCTCCTTTTTAACATTAAAATCGCCCATTTAATTCGACTAACTTGTTTTTGATAAAAGGATTGATTTCTTCAGGTAATTCATTAAATTTAACAAATCGTGCTTCTATTCCTTGATTGCTTCCTATTGAAAATGATATAAGTAATTGCTTATATCATTATTATTAATTAAGCCCAGAGTCAAAAAGCTCTTGGCTATTAATTTCATTCTTACTCACCAGTGTCAGCAAAACGTTTAATGCGTCCACTGATTTCATCACGTACACGTTGGAAGAATGCCCATTTTTCTTCGTCTGTTCCTTGAGCTTTAGCTGGATCATCAAACCCCCAATGAACTCGCTTTACCTTTGGTGGTGTGATTGGACACTTATCAGCAGCGTCTCCACAAAGAGTTACTACTAAATCAGCATTGTTCAAATACTCAGGATCGATAATATCAGAAGTATGAGTTGAAATATCAATTCCAGCTTCTTTCATAGCCTTTACAGCATTTGGGTTCAATCCGTGTGCTTCAATTCCTGCACTTCGTACTTCCCACTCATCACCTAAGTGTTGTTTTGCCCATCCTTCTGCCATTTGACTGCGGCACGAATTACCTGTACATAAAAAATAAAGTTTTTTCTTTGTCATGATGTATTCTCCTTTTTGTCTTTAAAATTTTATTTAAATGAGTAATAACCATATATAGAGACCAACCAATGTAATGAACAAAGTTGGTATAGTTAAAACAATACCCGTTTTAAAATAGGTTCCCCAAGAAATCTTAACTCCTTTTTGCGATAAAACATGTAACCATAATAAAGTGGCAAGAGAACCGATAGGGGTTATTTTAGGACCTAAATCAGAGCCAATCACATTAGCGTATATAAGAGCTTCTCTAATTACACCAGTTGTATTGGTATCTGCAATTGCTAATGCATCAATCATAACAGTTGGCATATTATTCATAATTGATGATAGAATTGCAGCGATAAAACCCATTCCAATGGTTGCTGCAAATAATCCTTGGTCAGCTGTTACTTGAATAAGGTCAGCTAACACATTGGTTAATCCCACGTTTCGTAAACCATAAACCACTACATACATACCGATTGAAAAAAATACAATCGCCCATGGTGCTCCTTTAATAACTTTTTTTGTTTCGACTGCATGGCTTCTTCGCCCCATAAATAAGAAGAATATTGCCACTATACCTGCAATAATAGATACAGGAATATTTAGAAATTCACTAATAAAATAACCTGCTAATAAAATTGCAAGGACTACCCAAGACAAACGAAACATCTTTTGATCTCTAATAGCTTCGACAGGTTTCTTTAAATGAACTAAATCATATTTCTTAGGTATGTTCCTTCTGAAGTAGATGTATAAGACTAAAATACTTGCCACAAGAGAAAATAAATTTGGAACAAACATTCTTGAGGCAAACTCTGCAAATCCTATTCCAAAAAAGTCAGCAGAAACGATATTTACAAGATTACTTACGACAAGTGGTAGTGAAGTTGTATCAGCTATAAATCCACTCGCAATAATGAATGGAAATACCATTTTTTCTTCAAACATTAAATTTCGCACCATTGCTAAGACAATCGGCGTAAGGATAAGTGCAGCCCCATCATTAGCGAAGAATGCTGCCACGAGAGCACCCAGAATGCTCACATAAACAAACATTTTAATTCCGTTGCCTTTAGCTGCTCTTGCCATGTGGAGTGCTGACCATTCAAAGAACCCAATTTCATCTAATATTAAGGAAATAATGATGATAGCAATAAATGAAAAGGTCGCATTCCATACAATTTTGGTTACTTCAAGAACATCCTGGAAGTCAACCACTCCAACGATTAGTGCGAGAATTGCACCCCCACAAGCGGACCAACCAATGGATAAATTTCTTGGTTGCCATATAACCAGAATAAGCGTAATTAAAAAAATCAATGATGCGAGTATCGTGGATACCAATGTTGAAACCTCCAATTATTCACATGAAATTCGTAAACCTTGCTCTTCTAATTCCTTTAACCTAAAATCTTGGTTTGGAAGGTGAAGTAATAAATCTTTAACCAATGGAAAATACTCACTATCTTTATTTAAAGAATAGATTATCCATTGCCCTCTTCTTGTTTCCCTCACCAGCCCAGCATCTTTTAACTTACGAACATGTTGACTTATGGCTGGCTGACTAGTTTTAAATATTTCTACAAATTCGCAGACGCAAGCATCATGATTATCCAGAATTTTAATCATGGTTAATCGGGTTTTATCCCCTAATAACTTTAGAACATTGGCAGCACGATCTAAATCAATTGCTGCTTTGCTCGACTCTAACATTTTTGGCCCTCCTCGACATAAGCAAATAATAATATCCTTATAAAGAGATTGAATGAAGCATTTGATTTATTTTTTGCAAGGATGTACTTTCTATGCAAGTTAACCCTTACGAAACTAACTTCATTTATCAATCGATATATAACTATCCGCTTATATAATAATTTACTTATAAATAAATTTCAAGTAGCCGAATGTAAAGATAATGTAAAAAAAAGATTGATAACAGTGGTCATCAATCGAATATGTGAATCTATAATAATTTCTCCATTGCCATTACATCGACAAAATTCCCATCTAAAATACCTTGGTTTTTAAACACCCCTACTTCACGAAAACCCATTTTTCTATACAATGCTTGACCCAATAGATTAAAAGGAAATGTAAAAAGCACCATTTTATGAAAAGCATTTTCTTTAGCGATGGTTACTAGATGAACGAGTAGTTTCTTTCCTATTCCCCTTCCTCTATACTCCCTAGAAATGTAAACAGAAATATCAGCAACTCCATCATAGGCAGCTCGTTTACTGTATTGGTTTAGTGAAGCCCAGCCAACAATTTTCCCCTCTTGTTCAGCTACAATTACTTTAAAACGGCCTTTGTGTTTTTCATACCAATCCTTCATGTAAGAATTATCCTTTAATTCAACTTCTAATGTAGCTATTCTATCCTCAATTCCTTGATTGTATATTTCCTGTATGCAGAAAATGTCAGACTCTTTAGATTCCCGGATAACTATGTCTACCAACATCCTTTTACCTCCCAATTGAACAGGGTCATGTCGACCCCTTTCTAAAATACAAATCTTGAATAAGCAAAATTACTCCATTACTTGTTTTTTCTATGAGGAGTAATCTGTTTCTCTATTCCTTATCTTCCCTCCAATTTGTCCCATCATATTTTTTAAGTCATTCCCAGATGGATTCTGGAATAAATGAAGTCCAAATTCCGGTGCTACTGCAAAAAGGTGATCAAAGATATCGGATTGTATGGTTTCATATACATCCCAGCGAATATCATTGGTAAATGCATAAATTTCTAGTGGCAACCCCATTTCAGTTGGCGCCAGTTGTCTTACGAGTAATGTCATTTCCTGACTAATTCCTGGGTGATGTTGAAGATATTGGTTAATATACGCTCTGAAAACCCCAATATTGGTAAGCGCACGGCCATTGACTGGATTATTTCGATTAATTTCATTCTTGGCATTGTATTCAGCAATTTCAAGTTCCTTAATAGTTATGTAATCAGAAAGAAATTGAATCGTTTTAAATTTCTCTATCATTTCATCGGTGCAAAACGCGATAGTGTTGGTGTCAATAAATAAAGATCGCTTAATACGGCGTCCCCCAGAAACCTGCATCCCTCTCCAATTTTTGAAAGAGTCGGAAATGAGTGCATAGCTTGGAATAGTGGTAATCGTTTTATCAAAGTTCTGGACTTTTACCGTATTCAAAGAGATATCAATGATATCGCCATCCGCTTCATATTTAGGCATTTCAATCCAATCTCCTACCCGCACCATATCATTGGCCGCTAATTGAATACCAGCTACAAGTCCTAATAGCGAATCTTTAAACACAATTAGAAGAACAGCTGATAATGCACCAATCCCGCTGAGAAGAATAAAAGGACTCTCCCCCATCAAATTAGCGATAATAACGATTCCACCGAGAATGAAAACAATAATTTGAACAACCTGAATATATCCTTTGATTGGCTTAGTCTTGGAGATTTCAAAGGTTAAATAAATATCATTAAATGCTTTTAAAAAGCTATTAATGACCATTAGCCCGACAATAATTATATAGGTTATGGCTCCTTTTTCTATTAAATCCTGATAGTCAGGAAAGGTAGATGAAAAATAGTAAATAATAATTGCCGGAACAATGTGAGATAACCTGTGAAATACTTTCCTTTCTAAAAGGATATTATCCCACTCGAATTTGTTATTCGTAATAATATGAGTAATGATTCTCAACACAATCTTCTTCGTAACAAAATTCGCAGCTATACAGAGAACCCCAATAAAAATAATCATAATAATAGCAGCAAGATAATCGGTAAGGATTGGGTCCAAACCAAATTCAAGCAGTCGATTGTGAATAAGCTCCATATTCTTCCCCCTTGTATGGCTTCATGTCGTAGTCAATACGTTAAATTCACTATCCAAACACTCATTCTACATTTATTTTCCCTAATAGTCGATGCATTCATGTATTTTTGGTACCATCCTCTCTTACTTAAAGCTAAAATCATAAAAAGACCCTTTAGGTAATCATCTCTAAAGGGAATCAATGCTATTTCATTGTATGGTAAATTAAATGTTTAAAGCTTAAATAGGTTACTTTTGTTTTTTCCAATACCAAAGGAGACTAAAAAGTAGAAAAGCTGCCATTATGACTGCAAGTACGATTAGGCTGAATTCCGACATATTTTCCATAGAATCAAGCCATCCAATTTTTTTCATACTGAACAGACTTACGTTAAATACAACCCCGATTGAAATAACTGACCATATGGAGGAAGTACGTACATATATAAAGCCATAAATAAGACCTAAAGCAGCTCCTAGAAGCTGCATCCAGATTCCACCTGGAGACTGAACAGCTGCAATGATTAAGGCGATACCTAAAATTGGCCAAAAAACCGGTACACCTTTTCTTGCTTCGTTAAACATAATTCCAATAAATACAATTAATTCTAGTGCAGTTGTTATCACTGAAGAAACAACTAAAGTTGTAAAAGATACAGAGTTAAAATAGGTTTCGGTAAAATCATTTAATGATGAAATGTTATGATAGAGCAACAATTGCATTACAGCTGCATTTAATAATGTAAATGCAAGTCCAATTGCAACCATATAAATCAAACTGCCTAAACTTATCTTTGAGAACGCAAATATCCTCCAAAATCTTACTGTCTTTTGTTTCAGTAACCTGTACTTAATTGTATAAACAAGAGCGGATAGACCAATGGTCGCTGTCAAAACTATAAACAACTGGATTGCTATGTTATCGCCTGTTCCGAACTGTCCCCATCCTAAGATAGGGTTCAATATAAAATTGTATAGAAGGATGACCACAATCATAACAGCCAAATAGAGCAAATAATTTCCTATCATCGATAAATAATTTTTCAAAAAGAACTCCCCCTTTAATAGAAAACCTTATCTATCTGTTTTATGAATATTCCAATCTATAAAACCGTATTCCTTCTATATAATAAAATCCACATCAAAAAGCCCTTTTCGTTAAGCCGAAAGGGATACTTAATATCATTCAATTTTTGCTTCTCTATTATGAAGTTAAGAGAACAATAACCTAAAAAAGTCGAATTCCTTTTTTCTAGGATCCGACTTATGAATAGTATTTATTTACGATTTAAAAAATTGATAAGTATCCACCTTATTGGAATTTCCCTTAACCTGCTTCAACGACGCTACGATAAGAAAGCTCACAATTACTAATAAGAGCCATGAACTCACCTTTCCGAGATGGACGAGACTCCATACATCGGTTTGGTTTGGATATTCCCAAGCGCCAAAGAAGGTTGCGATATTTTCTGCTATCCATATAAAAAATCCGATGAGCACAAAAGAAAATGCGAGTGGCATTCGGTAACGAGTTCCATTAACCTCGTATGTGACCCATGATTGCCAGAAAACAATCAATACCAGGCCAGATAGCCACCAACGAACATCAATCCAAAAATGGTGGGTAAAAAAATTAAAATAAATCGCAGCCGCAAGAGGCACCACCACCAAAAACGGCGGCCACTTTACCAGTTCAACCTTTAATCTCCTCCACGCCTGGCAAAGATAACTGGCTACACTTGCATACATAAACCCACTATACAAAGGCACAGTTAAGATTTTGAAATATCCTTCTTCTGGATAAGACCAGGAACCCATGTGTGTCTTGAAAACTTCAAGCGCGAGTCCAATTAAATGGAACAAGGTGATAACCTTTAGTTCATCACGAGTTTCCAGCCCCGAACGCACCATCCCCCACTGCATGAGAAGGCAGATGATAAGAAGCCAATCATACCGTGGCAGGAAAGGAAGTGATACGATTTGTGTAAATGCCAAAGAGGCAAAAATAACGACAGGAAACAAACATGAAAGGGCCTGCTCCCAACCAAAACGAAACAATTGTTTTAGTGCTCTCATGACTTTTGCCTCCATAGTTTTTTTTGAATATTTGAAGTCCTGCTTATGGGGTGTCCTCGTCGCTTCGGTATTCTAGAATATCTCCAGGTTGGCAATCTAAGGCTTTACAAATCGCCTCTAATGTAGATAATCGAATCGCCTTTGCCTTTCCATTTTTCAATATAGATAGGTTGGCCATCGTTATTCCAACTCTCTCCGAAAGTTCAGTTACGCTCATTTTCCTTTTAGCTAGCATCACATCAATATTGATTATAATCGCCATAATTATCACCTCAGACCGTTAAGTCATTTTCAGATTTTATATCAATCGCTTCTTTTAAAAGTCTTTGAAGGACAGCTGCAAAGACGGCGATTACCATTGAAGCAAAAACGGGAACCATTCCGATAATAACGAGACCTGGTGCATCGTCTAGCTCAGCTATTAGAAAAACAAATGGCAATATTACCAAATACAATCCACTGATTGTCATGGCACAGATTTTGATATTCTTGAGAGCTATAACAGACAATTCAGAAAAGGCTTGGTTCTTGTCTATATGGCTTAAAAGTTTAAAAGCCTGATACAATGCAACAAAAAACGGGATTGCTGATACATACATACCGATTACAATAGGATATAGCATATATGCATAATCTGGATTTGCTGGATTTTTAGGTAACCACGTTAACCCAAATATAGCCAAAGCAAGAACTGGAGTTCCAATTAGAAAAACAGCCATCCTTAAAAATAATGTTGACCCTCGTTTCATAAAAAGCACCTCACTAATTTATTTTCTATTTGATATTAACATGGTATTTATCGTTTTGCAATAAATTATTATCATTTTCAAACACTATCTTATCGTTATACTGAGGTCCTTTTATTTTCGACCAAGATAAAGTGCATTCCCTATAAAGACTAAGCACCTGAGCTGATAATTAGACGGAAAAATTCCGCTTATTTATTAATTATTGTTAAAAAAAGTCTAAATAAACGGAGAGATTCCGCCTATTGGCTCGAAAAATTTGAAAATAAGAGATTTTGCTTTGCATAATCGGAAAATCTCCCCTTAAATACTCCGAAATGAGCTCTATTCTGCATATAACCGGAAAATCTCCGTTTATTTTACTTTTGCTGATGACTCACTCGAATAAAACTTATTTAATAAGGAGTGAGTTTTATCTCAAAAATCCAAGATAATCTCATTTGATGATTACAGTTAGGTTTTATCTTAATATTATTTAAAAATCCAGGTCGTTTTCTATACCTAAATTCAATATTATTTTCTCTGTAAGGTCCATTCTTGATAGAATTAAACTAATAACTCTTTGAAACTCATTGTTAAAAATCATTTAAATAAAGGGGATAGATAGGAATGACAGAATCAAAGGATTGGAAAGATGGGGCTCATGGACATAAATTTATAGCTTCTTTTAGCGGGGGGAAAGATAGTGTCTTAGCTTTATATAAAGCAATGAGGGTTGGAGAAGCGGTTGGGCTGATTGTCATGCTGGAGGAAGAAGGGAAACGTTCCAGATCTCACGGAATGCCTCCGGAGCTTATACAAGCCCAGGCTAATTCTATAGGTTTACCTGTATATACTGCAGCAGCCAGCTGGACAGATTATGAAAAAGTATTTATGCAACTTTTAGAAAAAGCTAAAAATCAAGGAGCCGAAGTGCTAGTAACGGGAGACCTAGATATGCCTGAACATGGATGCTGGCATGATAAGGTTACGAAGAATGCTGGGTTAAAGCTTGGGATGCCCTTATGGGAAATGAATCATCGTGAAGCAGTCGAAGAGTTTATAAATCTAGAATTTGAAACCATCCTTGTTACTGTTAATCTCTCGCTTGGTATGATAGAAGACGATTTAGGTCGGACGTTAACCCATGAATACGTGAAAGAACTTGTAGCTCGCGGGATTGACCCCTGCGGAGAAGGTGGAGAGTTTCACACCACGGTATTAGATGGACCGATTTTTAAACATCCTATTCCAGTTCGGAAATGTGAGATTATTAGAGACGGGGAATATGCTTTTATGCCTTTGGAACTGGATTGTCTTTAACTGTTCGTAGGCTTTTACAAAACCAAAGCCTTAATCCATTCAAATAAATGGTCAGGCTTTGGTTTCTTTACCCCCATATTAATTTAATCTACTTCCCTAGAACGGGCCGACAGCCAAGGGTCAATCGCAAAGGCAAACTGGCCGGTTAAGCAAAGAGATACATGCCCTGCCTCTACATGCTGATAGGTTTTATCTTCACTTGAAATAAGATCCATGATTGGAAGACTTTGTGATTCTAACACTAATTCATCCCTTGTGGAGGTTATCACCAACGTACTGCATTTAATTTTGGTTAAATCCACCTTCTGACCGCCAATCTCCATTTCACCTTTTACTAGCTTGTTATCTTTATATAATTCATTCATCATTTGCTTAAATGCAGCACCCGAAAATGTAACGGCATCTTTCATCCATTTATCCATATTTCGCCACTTATCCACATACTTTTGGTCGTGAGCACGGGTAACCAGGTTAATGGTTGGTCCGATGTTAAATCCTTGTAGGGCCATAAAGATTGCATATAAAAACTCTGATGGGATAACTTCGTAAGCATCTGCAAACCGATCAAAATTGAGCGTTCCGTTTTGAAGTGCTTTTACCCATTTATTAGGGACTATGGCGTTGCTGTAGTCAATTGGAACTGCTGCTAGAACGAGATTTTTGATTGGCAAATCTGTTAGTGATGTCAGCATGGCAGAAAGCATTCCACCAATACAATAACCCACCAAAGATATATCTTTTGCACCTGAATGTCTTAAGGCGCGCTTTACCGCAACTTCAAGATAGTCAATAAGGTAGTTATCCAAAGTGAGGTCCTTGTCTTCCAAGCCAGGAGAACCCCAATCTAGCAAATAGACATCGTACCCCATTTTTGTAAGGTTGCCCACTACACTTCCTTCTTCAGAGATATCGAGAATATACGCTTTATTTAAAAGAGAATACACTAAAAACAAAGGGGTTTTAAACTTTTTCTCTGATGCAGGGTGATACCACAAAACGGATTTGTTTTTTTTCCAGACTGCTTTTCTTGATGTAGACTTAATATCAGGCTTTGGTTCACTCAAGACTTTATAAATAGTGTTCCACCGCTGCTTCTCAGTTTCAAGATTGAGAACAGGCATACTTACTAGTGATTTAACCGCCATCATTTACTCCACCTTCACCCTTATTTTCCCGATAGAACAGGTTCTTCTTTTTTTATCTGCAAAAGCTTCTTCATTGTCTCAATTTCATTCTGCATTTCAGATAATTTTGTAAGCTCCTGTGTTGCTTTTTGCCATTCAAAATGGAGGTGTTTGGTGTATTCAATAATTTCAGCTAGCATTTTATTTTGTTCCTCAGTAGCTTGAGCAAAGCTATCTTGCAAATTCCAGATTTGCTCTTCCAGAATATCAATTTTTTCTTCTGCTTGGACGGTTTGTTTGACTGCATTGGCTACATCATTTTTGGTTGGTAGATTCATATAACTTGCCATTAAATGCCGATTTCTTTTCAACATCTCTATATATCTAGAATTCGCCTCAATGCCAACCTTTGTTATTTGAATCAATGGGTTGTTATCAAGGGTTTGAAATAGTAATCCATTTAAACCCTTTTCCCACATTTCACTTACTTGTTTAATTGAATTAAGTGGATTATTTTCGGTCATGCACTCTCACCTCTGTTATTATATTGTTTACTTCAACTCACTCTTTCTAGTTGTTTTTTCATCATTCCTCCCCGTATGAATGAACACTCATTCATTCCTATTTACCTGTATTTTACATTGAATAATAGTAACTTACAATAGGGCAATTCGAAGATTCTGAGAACAATTTTAAAATGATTTAATAGAGAGAAAACTGCCTTACAAAGTTACCTATTTCTTTCACTGCCTTTTTAGCTTCAGGTAATCTGTTGCTTATTTGCCATACATGCCACATGCCTTCCCAGACATTTAGGTGTACCTCCACCCCTGCCTGACGAGCACTATCCGCTAGCAATTGGGCATCACTCAACAAAATTTCAATACTTCCCACCTGGATAAACATTGGTGGAAACCCACTTAGATCAGCAAAAACGGGAGAAATCAATGTATTATCAAGAGATTCACCTGCTGCGTATGCTTGTGCAGTTAATCGTACAAGATCAGACCTTAAATATGGATCTTTATCGCTGTTTTTCCTATAGCTTTCACCCGAACTTGTTAAATCAACCCAGGGAGACAGACATACTAGGGCTGCAGGTAGTGTTTCAGATTGATTTCTAAGCGTCAAAGTAGTTGCTACCGATAAGCCCCCTCCTGCTGAATCACCCGCAAAAATGATATTTGAAGATTCATACCCTTGCTTTAGAAGCCATCGATAGATAGTGAGAGTATCTTCAATTGCAGCAGGAAATGGGTGTTCAGGTGCAAGTCGATATTCAGGAAGAAGAATTTTTACACCTGATTCAATCATGATTCTTGCAGCCAATGTTCGATGGGTATCAGCTGAGCAATAACCATACCCACCTCCGTGCAAATATAGAATCACCTTATCTTCTTTTGTTTGATTATTTAAAATCCACTCAGCGTAAATTCCTTCAATTTGAGTTTTTTCAACTTTACAATTCTTCGGCAACTTGGAGAATTTCCGTGCAAACGAATCAATTATCTGTCTACTTTCCTCAATTTTCTTTTCTTCCAATTTTAGTTTTTTTGCACCTGCTTTAATACCCTTTTTAATAAAATAACTGCTTACACTTGGCAAAAACAAACCCCTCCCTCACAAGCATGAATAACGATTGAGTGAAAAAATATATTACGTTTCCCTTAAACTAATTTTACCAAAAAATGATTTCAAGCGATTGGTTACTTTTGACAATTTTTCGTAAAAAGCAGGTAACTCATAGAAAAAATTATCTAAAAATTTTTTAAAAAATTGTGGTCGTTTTATTCATCGTGTTATATAATAATTAATAATAAAATAACTGTTATATAACATTGAGGATTGGGGTAGTGAAAATGAACAAAACGGATTCAATCGCACGTAGAATTTTAGGTTGGAAATTAAACAGATGGGATCGCTGGTTTGATTATGAAAAGGGCATTTTCATTCATGATTATGAATTTCAACCTGAGCAAAACCTTGAACATGCCATGCTAATTGTTAAAAGACTAGAGGAATTCGGATTTACTTTTTCAACAGCTGGAGAATCTGAAGTTAGCTTCAATAACATCCGTGCGAAAGGTGAAACATTAGCACAAGCCATCACCAATGCAGCCTATTCCATCATTGAACAACACTCCGTCGCCAACACCACTAGAATCTGGAGTACATTGTGCTAGTCTTAGCATGAATGTAAAATTCAACCATATTTATTAAACATCAGACTAATGCCTAAAAATATGTTAAAATCTAGTAGATATTAATTCCTAGGAGAATACTACTATGATGTATATATGGGCAATTATTGGAAGTTTAGTAGCTACTATTATATTTGATTTGATTTATTCCAGAATTTATTCCAGAATAGAACTTGAACGAGAAATTGAAAAATCGTGGCAAGCGCTGAATGACCAACTTGAACGTGAAGGAAAACCTCGCTGGGATCAAATGGACCCCGATGATGAAGGTAAAAAATAAGAGTCCAAAGACATGAAAGTCTTAGGACTCTATACATAGGTAAATTTAATTTCTATTCCCAATCACTTTATTATTCACCAACAACTGTAAATCTTTCATTAAGATGCTTAGGATTTTCAACTTCATCGATTAATGCAATGGCAAAATCCGCATAGCTGATATAACTTACCCCTTTGGAATTAACAAGAAGGTGATCTTTCCCTGACTGATAAGATCCTGTTCTAAGTCCTTCCGCATCAAATATAGCTGAAGGACTTACAAATGTCCATGTTAAGTCAGTTGTATCCTGTAATTCTTGCAAGTTCCTTCCTTGTCCTTTAGCCGTTGGTTTAACGAAATCGGGAAATTCAGGAGTATCAATTACTCTTACTGTTTTGTTCACGTCGACAAAAAGACTTCCTGCTCCACCGACAACCATTAATCTTGTACGTGTTCCTTTTAACGCCTCAATTAAAGCGTGACCCGCATCCACATGTGCTTGTTCTTCTCCAAGCGGCGCTCCAAAGGCATTAATAACAACATCAAATGCTTTTAAATCATCAGATGTTAAATCGAATACATTTTTCTCCATCACTGCAACATCTTTATCTTGAATTTTAGATGCATCTCTTACGATAGCTGTAACGTTGTATCCCCGATTTAATGCTTCTTTCAATATCAGGTTACCTGCTTTTCCACTTGCTCCAATAACTGCGATGTTCATAATGATTTCCTCCAATTAAATAATTTAGTAGCTTGTTGCCTTTTTTATCGATGGAACAACCTCAGTTGCCAATAATTCAATGTTTTTGGCTACTTTATTAAAAGGTAACCCGCCTATATCCACTTGCGCTAGAAAACGATTATGGCCAAAAAGCTCATGCTGGTGAAGAATCTTTTCGACAATTTGCTGGGGACTTCCTACGAACAAGGCAGTATTAGGACTTGCCATATGCTCAAAGTCAACCCTTGACATCCTTGATCCCATTCCTCTTTGGCGATTGACATAGGACCAATAGTTTGAATAATACGGAAAGAACTCGTCTTTGGCTTGCTGCGCAGTTTCAGCAATGAAAGCATGGCCTGTTACACCTACTTTTAAAACATCATTTGAATGACCTGCTTCCATTCCCGCCTTCCGGTAAAGATCTACAAGTGGTTTGAAACGCAATGGATCCCCGCCTAAAATGGCAAGCGCCATTCCAACCCCAAATTTCCCAGCACGGACGGCACTATCAGGTGTCCCGCCAACACCAATCCAAATCGGTATTTGCTCTTGTATAGGGCGTGGTGATATTTCTGCATTCCTTAAGGGGGAACGAAAATTTCCCGACCAAGTGACTCTTTCATTTTTATTTAGTTGCAATAGCAATTCCATATGTTCAGTAAAAAGCTCATCATAGTCGTTGGTACTGTATCCAAACAGCGGGAAAGACTCTATAAATGCTCCTCGGCCAGCCAAGATTTCTGCACGACCATCTGAAAGCAAATCCAATGTGGCAAAATCCTCGAATAACCGAACTGGGTCAAGCGTACTTAACACACTCGTAGTACTAGTTAGTTTAATGTGTTTTGTTGCTTGTGCAACAACAGCTAAAATGACTGCAGGTGAGGAGGAAGCATAATCCAACCGATGATGTTCCCCTACCCCAAAAACATCTAAACCAGCTTCATCCGCAAGCATTGCCGCTTGAATCATTTCCTCCATTCGTTGTTTGGGGGTTATCGTTTTGTTCGTCAAGGGATCGGGACCGATATCAGCAAGTGTATAAATTCCTATTTCAATGCCGTTATGATTACTAGTAGCCAATGGGATTCCTCCTAATCTAAACTGCTAACTCGACTTTGTTTCCAGATGGGTCATGAGTAATAAAAGTATATTTAAGTCAACCACATCGGCACCAATCTTTTTCAAATTAGAAACTATTTGAATTCGGGCTTCTTCATTAGGCAAAATGAGTGTAAAAGATTCTATACCTACACTATTTATGGAAGGTCTTGGTGCCCCTACCCCATTCCATGTATTGAGCCCAAAATGGTGGTGGTACTTTCCGGCGGATAGAAATAATGTTTATGTTCAATTGTATAGATAGTTACTTTATGTAAGTAAGTATATTAATGTTATTATATATTGTCAAGTAACTAGTTTTACTTTTGTTAACAAATAATATTTTGTGGTATACTAAAAATAAGAGAGGTGTAATGTAGTATGAAACAACCTACTATATGTCCAAAATTTGAAAAAGCCATATCACTACTCAGTCAAAGGTGGACCGCATTAGTTATTTATCAGCTATTATCAGGTTCACAACGGTTTACTGAAATTCAGTCCGCTATTGGCATAAGTGGTAAAGTATTATCCGATCGTTTAAAGGATTTAGAACATCAAGGAGTCGTTAAACGTGACGTTATACCTGAAACACCAGTGATTATTGAGTACTCATTAACGAAAAAAGGATATTCACTTGAACCCATCTTACGAGAAATAGAAAGCTGGTCTCAGCTTTGGGTAACACCGGAAACTGAGCTTTCCTAATAATTTACCCAAACAGAGTTTAAGTAAAAAAAATGAGTAAGGACGGATGTCCCTACTCATTTTTCTGTTGTGAAATTTGCGCTTATACTAACTATAAATAGCTATATATACTTCTGATTGTTCAATTTTGACATTTCCATTTATACTGTTTCGTATCCTAAACGCTCTTTGCATTAGTGACTACTGCTGAAATTTTTCTTTTCTTTATCATCTGACGAATATTAGAAATGCTGAAGATTACTAAAGCGAACCAGATGAATGAAAAAGTAACAGCATGGTCCTTCGTAAACGACTCTCCGTAAATAAGTACTCCAAGCAGTAAACTAATAGTTGGTGCAATATATTGTAAGAAGCCCACTAGGTAAAGTGGAATCTTTTGTGCCCCTATACCAAACCAAAGAAGCGGCAATGCTGTGGCGATACCTGAGCCTAGTAAAAATAAATCATTTTTAAGAGAGCCCGTTGCAAAGCTATGCTGACCATTTACACCTAAATAGGCTAAAAACAATAAAGCAAACGGTACAATAAATAAAGTTTCCAGCAGCAATCCTAAAATTGAATCTACTTTTATTAGTTTTTTTGACAATCCATAAAAACCAAAGGATAAGGCTAATATCAGCGCAATCCAAGGGAAAGTCCCAAGCGATAGCGTCATATAGACTACACCGATCCCGGCCACCAAAAATGAGACTGCCTGCCACCTATTCATCTTCTCACCTAATACAAAAACCCCTAACAGTACGGCGACAAGAGGATTAATAAAGTAGCCTAAACTTGCCTCCACTATATGGTTCGTATTCACAGCAAATATATAAACAAACCAGTTAATACTAATTAATAGAGAAGCAAGGAAAAGTCCAAGCCATGTTTTTTTCTGTTTCATTTGAACTTGAAAAAAGTTTTTTAATAGCTTTCGCTTCATAATGCCTACTATGAGTAGGACAAAGATAAATGACCAAACGACTCGATGCGCTAAAATTTCAAGCGCCGCAACTTGGTCTATAAATTTCCAATAGATCGGTAAAACGCCCCAAAATATATACGCTCCTGCAGTATAGTAAATCCCTTTTGTATTTTCACGTTCCATTCCTTTTTTTCACCTAGTTTCTGTATCATCGTAGTTTGTAAACACTCTCTAAAAAACACATGTAATTATATCACACTATTCTTTTTAAGCCAGGAATATACACTTCTCAATTACTGTAAATTTACTATTACAAATGACTCATTAACAGGAAGTATCTTCATGTAAAACTTTATAAGTATGTTTTTTACCATTAAATAAATAATTTGTACAATAAATAAAAGCTGTAATTGGATTGTTAATTCAATATTTCCCCTTTTAATCAAAAGAGCGTTCCTGCTTTATGTAGGAACGCCCCTTTACTTTAGTTTGGTGAATTCTTTTTTACCATTTATTTGTTTGAATTTCCTTGATTTATTCATTAATCCTTTTTGGATGTATCTTTCACTACATCCCTCGGTTGAAGTGGATTGTTTTCTAAAATTGTTTCTACTTCTTCATACCCCTCTAAAAAAGCAAAGTTATATCTAGCTGGAAGTGCGAAAACATATTCGTTATTTTGACCGAGCATTGTTGGACCAACGGGTGCAGCACCAATATGAAATTCCCCCTTTTCAAGTGAGGACCATTGTTCAAGAGTAAAAATCATAATCGGAATATCTTGTCTTGGTTTAGCTTCCTTCCATTCAGGATGTCTTATTGATAGGATTGGACCACTTTCCATTTGTTGTTGATCTGTAGCTATACCATCCCAGGAATCCAATACAATCTGATAGCCCTCCCAACTTTTTGGTAACGTAAAGGTAAACCCATATTCTGCATTTTCATAAAGGTTTTCTACCGTTTCATTTTGATCTATGTCCTCTTTATCATTGTTATTATCAACTGTAGTTTCTCCTTTACCTTGTTGCCCTTGTTGATTTGAATCGAGACCTACTATCGGAATCGTAAGGATAGCAAATAACACCAATGCAGCAATACCTGATAAACCTAATGAAATCTTTTTCAATATTACAATTCTCTTTTTCTTCTTATCGTATGAACTTGCAAATTTCATTAGATTTTCGTGGATGATATCTTGGGTTTCTTTCGTAAACTTTTTATCGTTATCAGGTTCTGGAAATGATCGAATTCTTTTCTCTAAATCATAAAACCTCTCATTCTTTTTCATGAGAAAATCCTCCTGTACTTTTTTGAAGTGACTTTAACGCACGATGATAGGTAGATCGAACCTTATTTTCATTCCAATTTAGTATGGAGGCTGTTTCAGATACAGAGAGTTCTTTAATGCCTCTAAGGATAATCACATCTCGATAATTTGCTTTTAGTGATTGTATTGCCTGATAAAGCATTTCGTTATTTTCATTGAGTTGGAGAATCTTCTCCGGTGTCTCCTTATCACTTTGCTCATCCCGGAACCAAATCATTTGTTTCATCCTTATGCGCTTCCTTTTTCTCATTTCATCAATCCCCACATGACGTGCAATTGAAATAAGCCAGGTTTTAGGGCTTGCTCTATGCTGATAAGTATCAAAGCTTTTAATAGCTCGGATAAAAACTTCCTGCACCAGATCTTCTACATCACTTGACCCGATGTAATAAACTAAAAAATGGTATATATCTTTGTTGTACAAGTAATACCACTCCGAAATTATGTTGCTATTCATCCGCTGGTCAACTCCATTTTTCCTCCAATTTTTTATACTCATAAATTAGTCGAATCAGTGGAACATTTATGTCACTTTTTACAAATATTATTAAAGATTTTTCACACCAATACGAACGCCCTCTTTAGAAGCAAAAAAAAGAGCTTGAAATTCTCAAGCTCCGTTCAATAATTCTTTATAAGTAACCCTTAGAGAACATTTCATATGTTTTTTCTCGTAAAAATTAGCTTCAGCATTTTTACGTTGACACTTTATCTTTAATGTGAGTATTTTTCTGCTCTCGATTTGCGAATATAGTGGATAATGAATGTCACAACAAATGATAAAACCAAGAAACCAATAAAAATTTCGTTTGCAATGTGAATATCCACTAGCGTTAAACCCATTTTAAATGCAATAAAGGTAATCAAAATGTAGGCTGTAGTTTCAAGTTCAGGTACCCTATCCATTAAGGCGATGAAGAATGTTGCCACACCCCTCATGAGAAGTATCCCAATCATCCCGCCAAGCAAGATGACCCATACTTCTTCAGATACAGCGAGTGCTGTTAAGATACTATCCACTGAAAAGGCTAAGTCCATAAGCTCTACTGAGATAACCGTTGCCCAGAAGAAACCAAATGTTTTCACTAACCAGCCTTTTGGTTGAACTTGTCCTTCGCCTTCTCCTGATTCCTTGTGAAGTAGCTTGTCTTTAAAGAATTTAACTGCAAGCCACAACAAGTAAAGTGCCCCGATTAATTTGATCCACCACAGTTTAATTAAAAAGGTTCCTAAGCCGATGAAGATAAAACGGAATAGATAAGCTCCCCAAAGCCCATATACAAGGGCTTTCTTTTGCTGCTCTTTCGGTAGTGGCTTAACAAATGCAGACAATACCAACGCATTATCTGCGGATAATATACATTCAAGTACGGCTAAAGAAAGGATTAACCCCCAAGCTTTTGGTGAAGTTAACACTTCCGCCCACATATGCCAATCTAACATTGCCGCATAGGTTGATACAATTCCTTCCCACATTTTTCATTTCCCCTTTACTATTCAAACTACTCAGTCCATTTTTCCCAACAAATGATTCAATTTCTTAAGACCATTAATAATATCCTTTAGCGACTGGTCTGTTTCCCCTTCAATAGCATTCGATATTTTCTCAATTAATTCTTTATTGATCTCTTCTACTACCCTTATTCCCTTTTGAGAAAGAGCTACCTTTACCACTCTCTCATCGGCTACATCTCTTACCCGCTCAATAAATCCTTTACCTTCAAGCTTTTTGCACATTGTGGATATATTGGTACCGGCAATATGCAATCGGGTGGCTAAGCTTCCAATCGTATGAGAACCGTGCTGCTGTATTTCTAATAGTATTCTACCTTGCAATGTAGTTATCCCATGATGTTCACATAAGTTGATAATTAAATTATTCGTTCTTTCATTAATCTTCCTTGTGTAATTCCACAGGATATTTTTAAAATCAACTACATCCATGTGCGCCTCCAATTAACTATGATTTATAATGTATATGATTTATATACATTATAAATCATAGTGTTATTTTTTGCAAAAACAAACAAAAAAGTAGAAAGTACATGACTCGTTATTTTATGGTAACAATAAATGAATATGTAGAATGACGATATCGAGAAGGAGGAAGATGTTTTGGAACATACTTGGCTTTCTCTTTTGCCTTTTATTATTGTAATTGCCATGTCCATTTGGTTAAAAAATATCTTACCCGGTCTAGTCGTTGGACTTGTGGTTGGTTCTTTAATATTCACATCGGATATAGTAGATGGTACGATTCAAAGTGTTTCCTATATGGTCACCACCCTCTCGGATGAAACGAATATTAAAATTATCGGATTTCTCTACTTATTTGGTGGTCTGGTGGGAATGATGAACATTTCTGGAGGGATTAAAGGTTTTTCCGAATGGGTTGGGACGAAGATAAAGAATGAACGAGGTCTGCTTGGTTTAATCTGGCTTACCCTCCCTTTTACCTTTATGATGCCAATGTTTCGTATCATGATGATTGGACCTGTCGTCAAATCCCTGGCGAAAAAAATGAATGTCTCCAAACAAAAAGTTGGACTAACTATGGACATCTCTACTGAATCCGTCATCGTCCTTTTACCAGTTGCGACTGCATTTGTTGGTTTCATGGTGTCTTTAGTGGAAGGCAGTATTCGGGATTTGGATTTTGGGATGTCGCCCTATGAAGTATTTTTACTAAGTATTTTGTTTAACTTTTTTGCCATTACCACGCTCATCATTGGATTAATCCAAACCTTTTGGAATCGTAGCAAGAGGGATTCTAATGTAATGGGTGTTCAAGAGCAGCTGGAAGAAGAAGAGCATGAATTTCACCGGATTGGCATAAAAAAGGAACTTTCAATGGTAAAAGCTCAGCCGTGGAACTTGATTGTACCTGTCTTTTTACTTTTAGGATTATCATTGGTTTTATTGTGGCAGGATGGCAAGAGTAAGGGAGCAAAAACCGTATTTGATGCCTTTTCTATCGCAGATGCTACCTTTGTCATGCTTTTAGCCGTCTTTATTACACTAATTCTATCGTTCATTTTTTATATACTTAGACGTCAACATCTTAGTGAGCTTCTGTACCATTTCTATGATGGCGGGAATCAGATGATAGAGGCAATAAGCCTGCTCGTGCTAATTTGGTCATTAACCCTTTCAGCAGAGGATTTGGGTTTTTCTACCTTTATTAGCTCAACCTTAGGTGCATTCTTACCAGCCTGGTTAACTCCGGCCACTATTTTCCTGCTCGGTTCTGTGGTCGGCTATTTTATTGGTTCCTCGTGGGGAACATGGGGATTATTTATGCCATTGGGCGTAAGTTTAGCGGTTTCAACCGGTGCGTCCATCCCATTAACCATAGGTGCTGTATTTGCCAGTGGAGCCTTTGGGGCATTGGCCTCACCATTAGGAGATACCACCATTACGACCGCATCTATCATGGATTTGCCAATCGTTGAGTATGCGCGATATAAATTGAAGGTTTCCGTCATTGGAGGAATCATTTCAATCATTTTCTATTTAGCGGCGGCCTTCCTTATTTGAGATATCTACACACTTTTTCAAGATATCTACACAAAATTACTCAATTTCTAAAAATCTGTGATAAATAATAAACGACCTAAGAAAAGTCGGGTAACTTTTCTTAGGTCATAATTTTTTTGAAAGCAAAAGTATACCACTCAGCGTGGATTTTTTAATCTTGCATAGCTCCTGCCTCTCGGGAAGTCATTGCACCTTGTCCCAGGCTTACATCTTTTTGAATTTCTTGTTTTACCTTTTGTGGATCAGTTCCTGCAAATTCTGGTTTCATAATAGAACCTAACCTCTGTTTAGTTTGTTGATCCGGTTTCATCCTAGTCCTCCTCAAGTTTTGTATAACCCTCTTATTATTTACAATAAAATCCTCGGTATATCCCAAGATTTCCAACGAATTTTTTTGAGATTCTTGCCTCATTCAACGCAAAAAATCAGTAATTTTGAACATACTAGAATAGCGCAATCAACTAAATTCAATTACAATATTATCAGACTTCTTTGTAGACAAATCGCTTAAAAATTAATGGTATTAAGAGAGGCGGGAAGTAAAATGGAAACATCAAAAAAAATAGTTGTAGAAACAACGGTTCAAGCACCAGTAGAAAAGGTCTGGGAATATTGGACAGAGCCAACTCATATTACAAAATGGAACTCGGCTTCAGAAGACTGGCACACCCCAATTGCAGAGAATGATTTGCAAGTTGGCGGGAAATTTCTTTCAAGAATGGAAGCTAAAGATGGCAGTTTTGGATTCGATTTTGGTGGGGTTTATGATGATGTTAGATTAAATGAGGGTATTGCTTATACCTTAGAGGATGGAAGAACAGTTACAATCAAGTTTATTCCTCAAGGAGATGAAACAAAGGTAATTGAAACTTTTGACGCTGAAAACACCAATCCTATTGAAATGCAAGAAGCCGGCTGGCAGGCCATTTTAGATAATTTTAAAAAATACATTAATAACTCAAAATAATAAGGTATGTATTAGAACCGAGCAAATGAAAGGTAATGACTCCTTAATTCGCTCGGTTCCTTTTTTGTCTTTCCACAACCTATTTGTATAGATCATATTGTCTTAAACTATAGGGCCAACTACTGGGTGCGGTACGTATGGTTCCTCTAGTGATGTAACTTCTTCAGGTGTTAACTTAATTGAAAGTGCTGGTACGGCATCTTCAAGATGTGATATTTTTGTAGCTCCTATAATAGGTGCTGTTACCGGTTGCTTTTGCAGCAACCAAGCAAGTGCTATTTGGGCGCGAGGTACGCCACGTTTTTCAGCAATAGTAGCAACCTGTTTTGCAATCAATCTGTCCGTATCAGCAGTAGCATCATATTTAGACCTCTGAACTTGGTCAGTTTCAGAGCGATACGTTGCTTCCGACCAATCTCGTGTTAGTCTTCCAGACGCAAGCGGGCTATACGGAATCACACCAATATTTTCTTCCTTACATAACGGCAGCATTTCACGTTCCTCTTCACGATACAAAAGGTTTAAGTGATTTTGCATCGATACAAACCGTGTCCACCCATTTTTTTCTGCAACATGGTTCGCTTTTAGGAACTGCCATGCCAACATAGCAGACGCACCAATGTATCTTACCTTTCCAGCCTTCACAACATCATGCAATGCTTCCATTGTCTCTTCGATAGGAGTGTTATAATCCCAGCGGTGAATTTGGTACAGATCAACATATTCTGTTCCCAGTCGTTTAAGACTCTTGTCAATTTCACTCATAATATGCTTTCGGGAAAGCCCTTTACCATTTGGACCTTCATGCATAGGGAAATAAACCTTCGTTGCAAGGACAATTTCATCCCGATTAGCAAAATCCTTCAGAGCTCGTCCAACAATTTCTTCGCTTGTTCCGTCTGCATATACATTCGCTGTGTCAAAAAAATTAATTCCTAACTCAAGGGCTTTTTTAATAATCGGACGGCTGCTCTCTTCATCAATCACCCATGGATGGACCCATCGTTCCGCTACACCAAACCCCATACAACCAAGGCAAAGCCGAGATACATCCAAACCCGTATTTCCAAGTTTCACATATTCCATATGATTTGTCCTCACTTTCCAAAATATTGATACCCATTTCCTATTATAACCAGAAAGGTAGCACTACTTTTGTTTTAATTATTTCTGTATTTAATTACTAGTTGCTATTGCATTGACTGGATACCAATTGTCTCCACGTTTCTCAAAATGCATTTCCATCTTCATACACCAAGTGTTTCTAAAACCATAAATTCTAGCATCAATTCTAGTATCACAAATGAGAATTGCTGTTGTCTCATCTATTGTGATTGTTGTTTTTTGAGGCATGGTTTTGAAGTATTTCATTTCTTCATTTTCTATTTGTTCAAGCCATTCTTGCTTACCTTGATGATAACCAGTAATGTGTACTAACACATAATTGTTATCAAGGATGTTTTCTAATGTTTCAGTGTCTTTTTTAACCATTGCATCATCAATTCGTTGATAAACTGCTAGGACTTTTTGTTTATCTTCACTCATTTTTTCACTTGCAACCTCCTCAAAAGTATCCCGAAGTGTTATTTTCGTTTGAATAATTGAGAGAACATTGTAGCCCCCGAAGACAACTTTGAATCTCTGTAAAAAGTACATTTTCTAACTTAAGCGCTATCTATACCTTTCTTATTAGGGCTTGTTTACACCCAAACTGCGACGAACTTCCAATTCCGGTGTTACAGTCAATTTAACAATCAAATCTGCAATGCTCTTTCGTGATACTTCAGCCCTTTAAATGGTTCACCTTTATGAGTTATTTCATAGTCAACTTCATCTATATTAGTAAACCATCCTGGTCTCAAAATCGTATAGTCAAGGTTCGAGGCTTCAATGACCGCAGCCGATTTTCGGTAGGGATTTAAAATACTACCATGGCTTTCTCCAGGGACTTCATCATAAATGCCCATTGAGCTTATCCAAATCAGACGTCTAAGGCCAGTAGCCTCCATTGCCTCCACAATAGTCTTTGACATTTGTTCTAGATTACCAGCAAAATTGGCATACACAACATCCTGTCCAATCATAGTTTCTTTTAGTTTTCAAAATCCATAACATCGCCTTCGACTACTCTGACACGATTTGAATCAAGGTTTCCTAGTCTACGTGAGTTTCGCAAATAAAGCGTCAACTGTGTATCGGTTTCTTTAAGGAACATATCAAAAGCTACACGAGCAAGTGATCCGCTTGCTCCAAGGATTAATACATTAGTCATATTCAATAACTTCCTTTCATTCTTTTGTTGTCCTTCATATTTTTTATTGCTTTGAGAATTCCCAAGCAAAATGATAGGGCGTTTTTGAGTAATAAAAATAACAAATTATTTTACCCATCTTCCTAAATTGATGCTTTAATAATTCGCACTGATGAATTATGTGACATCTGTATATAATTATAAACAGAAACATTAAGTCTACAATTTCCAAATATCCTCGATTCGTGAATTAGTGCACGAATCAACAATAATTGTGTAATTATTATTAAAAAAGTTGGTGACTCTCTCAATGTCTAAAGTGGATAGAAGAATACTAAAATCACAAGAAGCGATAAAAAAAGCTGTTATTGAACTGATGTCTGAAAAAAATTTTGATCAGATTACGCTACAAGAAATTTCCGATCGAGCAAATGTTAGCCGAAGAACCATCTATCTTCATTACATGGATAAATTTGATTTGCTAGATAAACTCATTAAAGAACATATCAACTTACTAAGAGAATTGGCCGAATCATCATCTGATATGGATTTTATAGACGGGAATTTGATTTGGTTTGAATACTTTGAACATAATTATTTATTCTTTTCAACTATGTTAACCAGTAAAGGAGCTCCTTCTTTCCGTAGGCAGTTCCTTGAGTTTGTGATGGACGGGTTAAAAGGTGAAGTAAATATAAATGAAGGAAAAAATCACGGAATAAATGAAGAGCTCATTCTTCGATTTATCGCAGGGGCTTATGTAGAAATCGTGGAATGGTGGTTCACAAATGGAATGCCTTATCCACCTAAATTTATGGCGGAGCAAGTCGGGATATTAATTGAGCGGATTGTATAGTTAGATCAAATTACAACGTAAAGTAGTGACAATACTCGGAGTTAGTTATTGTAAACAAAAAATATACGATAGGCAGACAACTAAAGCGTGAAAGAATTCCAAAAGAAAATGCCACCATATTGGCAGCACGATCTTCTCTTCTAATATTCCTAAGCAGAACTAGAGTTATTTATACAATATGTCGTCTCTAAGAGATGCCACTTTAGTTAATGCTGTATCTATATCTGTTTCATTTACTCCAAAGTGAGCAAGTGCGTCGTGAAGATGTTTTTCAATTGCATTAAAATGAACTGGTTGAAGATTCATCCCTTCGTGGGCTTTTTCCATAGATTGTCCAGAATATTGATTTGGACCGCCTAATGCAAAACTAATAAATTTTGACTGATGACTTCGTTGTTTTTCCATATCCGTTTCTTTAAAAAAATGATTAACTGTATCATCCTTAAGGACCAACTCGGAGTAAAAATAGTCCACCACTTTTGTAATAGCTTCTTCTCCACCAACTTTTTCATAAAGGTTTTGTTCCATATGTACACTCCTAAATAGAATTTAATAGAAGTATTTTTCTACCGAAAGATCTTTTTATTCTTTAATTATTTAAAACCTTTACGATCCTTTTAGTACACTTTTTCCCAGTACAAGAAACTAATCCCTTATTCCAGCTTTAATTAACATTTTCTTCATTTTTGCTTTTTCATATTTGTAGAACTATTCTCTAACTATAAATTCCTATCCAATAAAATCCCTATTTGTTCTGCCACAACTTTCGAGGGTTCTGATAATCCGTTAGTGATCCACGCTATTACTGTCTCTACGATGGCAGCTCCAAAAAATTTAAGAATTAAATCCTTACTTAATCCTTGATTTATCCCTTGGGTTACATATACTTCAGTGAATTGCTAGAAACGACAACAGACCCAACGCTGAAAGCAGGATTAGATGAATTTTATAAAATTGCGATTGATGCAAACAGCGTTGCTCGTGCCATCGCATTTGCCATTGAGCAACCTTCTGATGTAGCCATTAATGAGATAATCATTCGTCCAACTGTTCAAGTTGGTTAATACTAAAGTTTATTGGAGGAATTAAAATGACAAAACATGAAGAAGTAAAAAATGGCGTAATTTTCCCAGTTGGCGAGAAAAATGAAGCTTATGCACAATTTTTTGTAGGACAAAGTTATCTTAAATCTTTAGTTGCTGATCCTAAAGTGAGTGTTGGCGTTGGGAATGTGACTTTTGAACCAGGATGCCGAAATAACTGGCATATCCATCGTGATGGATTTCAAATTTTATTAGTAACTGGTGGAGAAGGTTGGTACCAAGAAGAAGGAAAACCTGCTCAATTCTTAAAAGCTGGCGATGTTATTGTCACTCACGATGGTGTGAAACACTGGCATGGTGCCGCAAAAGACAGCTGGTTTGAACATATTGCAATCACTTCAGGTACACCAGAATGGTTAGAACCTGTTTCAGACGAAGTATACGAAAATGCAACTAAATAATTGTAAAAAACAAACGCATCGAATTTATGGATTTGATGCGTTAATTTTTTACGAAAAAAAAGATACAAATGAAAGTGAGGATGTACGAGATGGTGAACGACTTCATGCAAAACTATAAGATTTGAATAACTGTCATCTCTCACGAGCTATTGACCCGTTTGCTCCAAGAATTAAAACATTAGTCATCTCTAAAACAACCTTTCGGTCAGTTAATTACTTTTTGATTCCGAAGCATTTACTGGATACCAATTGTCTCCACGTTTCTCAAAATACATTTTAACTCTCATACTCCAAGTGTTTCTGGTGCCATAAATTCTAGCATCAATTTTTGTATCACATATGAGAATAGCTGTATGACCGTTAATCGTGATGGTTGTCTTTTGAGGTATGGTTTTAAAGTATCTCATTTTTTCATTTTCTATTTGTTCCAGCCATTCTTGCTTACTTTGTTGATAGCCGCTCATGTGTACAAATTTATGATTGTCTTCAAAGATGGTATCTAATGTTCTAGCATCTTTATTAACAATTGCATCATTAATCCGTTCATAAACTGCTAGGATTTGTTGTTTATCTTTTATCATATTTGTACTTGCAACCTCCTTTTTCATATACATTCATCCCATCTAAACATCAATTCGTAGAAGGCATCTCTACTTGATTTACTCCCGCACGGCGTATGAAGAATGCTGTGACCAATCCACCCAATGCTATAATCATCGTGAACAAGAACACGTTATGTGACCCGAACGTCATCGCTTTTGCCAATTCGGTCGGTAGAGTCGGCGCAGTGGAGTCCTGCAAGTAATGATTCATACCGCTCGTAAGGATACTAATTGAGAATGCCGTACCGATTGCACCCGCCACCTGCTGCACAGTGCTCATAACAGCTGTACCGTGCGGGTATAACTCAGGCGGCAATTGGTTTAAGCCATTGGTTTGAGCGGGCATAAGCACCATGGCTGAGCCAATCATGAGCCCGACATGCAACACTACGATCAAAGTCAATGTAGAAGCGGTGGAAATACTGGAGAAAAGCCATAACATGACCGCCATGATAACGATTCCTGGAATCACAAGCCACTTCGGACCATATTTGTCATACCAGCTTCCCATGCGCGGCGATAGGATTCCGTTCAACGCACTACCCGGCAACAACATGAGCCCAGCGACCAATGTAGAAAGGTCCAAACCGTTTTGATTTAGCAAATACATTGGCAGAATAATCATGGTAGACATAAATATCATCATGCACATTACAACCAAAATGACCCCAACAATGTACATTGGATACTTAAAGACACGTAGATTCAACAATGGTTGTTTCATAAAAATTTGACGTAGTATGAATAGTACGATTGCAACTAACCCAACGATAATTGATGACATCACAACTGGACCTGTCCAGCCTACAGAGCCTTCACCCGCATGACTGAAACCAAAAACGATTCCTCCGAATCCAATCGTTGAAAACATGACGGACAGAGGATCGATACGTATCTTTGTAACTTCGGTGACATTTTCCACATACTTCAGACCTACCAACAACCCGATAATCAAAAACGGCAGCGAGATCCAGAAGATATAATGCCATGATAAATATTGTATGATTACACCTGCCACGGTCGGACCGAGTGCTGGAGCGAACATATAGACAAGTCCGACTGACCCCATCGCCGCACCACGCTTTTCCTGCGGATACACAACGAGAACTGTATTGAAAATAAGAGGCATCAACAACCCTATACCGATTGCCTGTAGAACTCTTGCCACCATCAACATCTCGAAATTCAACCCAATGGCGGCAATCAATGTACCGACGATTGAGCTTGAGAGTGCGCCGATAAATAACTGTCTAGTCGTAAACCTCTGCAGTAACAAACCGCTTATCGGACTCAAAATTCCTAGAGTGAGCAAAAATCCCGTCGTCAACCACTGTGCGGTTGCAGCCGAAATTTGGAAAACCTCCATTAAATTACTGAGTGCAATATTGAGGGCATTTTCGCTGAGTATACCGACGAAGCCGCAAATGAGCAAAGATGCCATAATTCCACGCGTATTGTATTGTTTATTTTTTTCCATCTCAATCTCCCTTAGATTTTTCTACTCTAGACCTAGAAAGAAAAGATGGGTCAACACATTGGCATGGCTAACCCATCTTTTGTCTGGGGTTCATTCTTCCCCATTAATTATCTAGAATTGCAAATTTCCTTTCATTATAAAATTACTGATTTAATTCTCTTCTATCATTCCACACAAAATTTGATGTTCTTTTAGCGATCAACCATTTTCCGTTTTCATAAACGTACTCATCTTTATAGGAAACTGCCGATGCATTATTTATCTTTTTTCCATTTTCATTAGTAATAAGGTCTACACGACAATAGAGAGTTCCTTCAGCTTTATTTCCGTTTATCGACACCACATGTTGACCATTGCTATGATAAACCGTTTCAAAATTTGCTAAGAAACCTTCAAAAGCATTTCCTATTTCTTGTGTCCCTTTGAAACTTGAAGTTAAATCACCGTTTACATAGGAATCCACAGTGGCATCTTTAGTAAAAAGTTCTATTTGCTTCCAAACTTCTTTTTTGTCCGCCAGTATGGAAAAATTATCGACAAGTTCTCTAAGAGCTCTTACGTTCTCTAATTCGTTAATTCTTTCTTCCAATGATTTGTTATTTTGTGTCATTTTTCTTCCTCCTAATTTTCTTCATGACAATTTATTTTTCCCTAATCAACCGTTTTACTTATTCAATATTTATGTTGTCAGAAATTTCGCGCCAATTGATATACTCGGTTTGGCGCCATATTAAATATTAAATTTAATGTTGTTTAGCATCTTTACTCGTTCAACATCGCCAACCTTATGGAATAAGCTTTTTTTCGTTTCTAATGAAGCGACCATCTTCATATCTTCTTGGCTTAATTCAAAATCAAAGATCTTAAAGTTTTCGATGATTCTTTCTTTACGTACAGACTTTGGAATGGCAACGACTCCTCTTTGTGTCAACCATCTCAAGATGACTTGCGCTACAGATTTGTTGTATTTTTTGGCAATCGAAAGTAATACTTCGTCTTGGAAGATGTTATTTTTGCCTTCGGCAAGAGGTCCCCAAGATTCTATCTGGACATTGTTCTCTTTCATAAATTCAGCACTTTCCGTTTGTTGAAAAAAAGGATGAACTTCCACCTGATTTACAGCAGGAACAACTTCATTATGCACCATTAAATCTAACAGGCGGTCGTTTTGGAAGTTGCTGACTCCAATTGCCCTGATTTTTCCCTCTCGATACAATTCCTCCATCGCACGCCAGGAACCATATACATCACCATACGGCTGATGAATTAAATACAAATCCAAATAATCAAGTTGAAGTCTTTGCAATGATTTTTCAAATGCCCTCTTGGTACTTTCATAGCCTGAATCCTGAATCCAGAGTTTTGTCGTAACAAAAACCTCTTCTCTCGGTACACCACTTCGTTTAATGGCTCTGCCGACAGCTTCTTCATTTTGATAAGCAGCAGCTGTATCAATCAGGCGATAGCCTTCCATTAGAGCGTCGTAGACGCATTGTTCACATTCTTTTGCATCATTAATTTGGAAAACACCAAATCCAAGTATCGGCATCTCAACACTATTGTTTAAAATCACTTTTTGCATGTTAAACCCTCCAATTTATTTAATTCATATTGATGGTTTAATACTCATCTGTGTATAATATATAATAAAAATAGAATGAACCCTATAACCAATTTCATGCGTTTCGTGCATTAATACACACATTAAAAGAAATTGTGAATTTTTGGAGGTCAGGCATATGACAAAAGTGGATAGAAGAATTCTTAAATCACAAGAAGCGATTAAAAAAGCATTTATTGAACTACTGAATGAAAAAGGTTTTGATAAAATGACCATACAGGATATTTCCGACCGGGCAAATGTTAATAGAAGGACTGTTTATCTTCATTACTTAGATAAATTTGATCTTTTGGATAAAATGATAGAGGAACATATTATCCATCTACGAAATATGTTTGAATCATTATTAGAAACGGACATTATATCTGCGGGACAGGCATTTTTCGAATATTTCGAGATCAATTATTTATTCTTTTCTACGATGATGGTCGGTGGAGGTGCGCCACATTTTCGTGCTCAATACCTTGAATTATCCGTTGAGTTGTTAAAAACTGAAGTCAATGTCACCGAAGGGAAAAATAAAGGATTACATAAAGATATCATTCTTCAATTTGTTGCAGCAGCTTACGTTGAAATAGTGGAATGGTGGCTGAAGGAAGGAATGCCTCACCCTCCTCGTGTTATGGCAGAACAGTTGGGAGAATTAGTAGAGAGAATATTATAATTAATCGTTAGAATTCCTGTAGATGGTTAATTTTCACCTTTGAAAATAAAAAGGCTCCTCAGTAAGATATGAGTCTAGACACCACTCTAACTCAAACCCTAAGGAGGAACCTAATATGAAGTTTAAGATGCAAGA
>NZ_JAMBOB010000039.1 GCF_023715415.1 Neobacillus niacini | reverse complement strand
CGATCGCGCCCGATTCGTTGATCCCTTCCTGCAGGATCTGCCCGTCCTTCGCTTCCTTGTAGTAGCTGAGCTGACCCGCGTCCTGCGGCGTATAGAGCTGGCCGAGATGCGAATGGATGCCGATCTGGCGGAACAGGCCCTCCATCCCGAACGTGCGCGACTCGTCCGGCACGATCGGCACGACCAGCTTGCCGAGCTGTGGGTCCTTCAGCAGCGTGCCGAGGATGCGCACGAACGCCATCGTCGTCGACAAGCCGCGCTCTCCGGTGTCTTTCAGTTGCGCGTCGAATGCGGCGAGCGGCGGCGTCGGCAGCGGCGCG
This sequence comes from Neobacillus niacini, assembly GCF_023715415.1. Lineage (GTDB taxonomy): Bacteria > Bacillota > Bacilli > Bacillales > Cytobacillaceae > Neobacillus > Neobacillus niacini_C. Next base: position 354 of record NZ_JAMBOB010000039.1, on the reverse strand, counting down.
ACCGCGTGGAAGCGGGCCGGCACGTGGCCGCCGAGCGCGGCGCGGCGTTCCGCGAAATAGCGTGCCTCGGCACTGCCCGGTTCCGGCTTCAGGTAAGGCAGCGCGTCGAGCTGCGCGTCGCTGACCGGCAGCGCGAAGCGGTCGCGGAATGCACGTACCGCATCCGCGCTCATCTTCTTCAACTGATGGTTCACGTTCTGGCCTTCGCCGGCTTCGCCCATCCCGAAGCCCTTGACCGTCTTCGCGAGCACGACGGTCGGCCGGCCGTCGGCGCGCATCGCCTGCGCATAGGCCGCATGCACCTTCTCCGGATCGTGGCCGCCGCGCGCCAGTTTCCAGATGTCGTCGTCGGAC
>NZ_JAMBOB010000036.1 GCF_023715415.1 Neobacillus niacini | reverse complement strand
CAGAAATTACAAAAAGACCCCAGTACACTTCATGAAGTAAGATTAAGATACCTGACAGGGAACCTCAAACTTACATCATTCCAAAATAGGAGGACGAAGTTACATGGGGTTTAAAAAAAATAATCAACCACTTAATAATATACAAGGAAAGAAAGGTAGTCAATTCAGTTCCCAATTAAGGGGGATAAACCTAGAAAGAGTATTAGTTGTAGCGATTGATGCAGCTAAGTTTTTTCAGAAGGCGTTACTTTGTAATTACTTTGGGGACGTAATAGAAAAACCATTTTTCTTTGGTGTAGATAAAAATGGGATCAACCATTTGTGTTCATTAATAGAAAATGCAAAAGGTCAGATTCAGGCTGAGAGAATTTTTATTGGTGTTGAAGCTACAGGTCATTATTATGAGGACATCGTGCGAGAACTTGGAAAACGTGGTTATGGAGTGACCATTATCAATGCCGCAACTACATACGAAGAAAGGTCAAGTGCGTTAAATTGGAGTAAAACGGATGATTTAGACCTTTATGCCATCGCACATGCACTCATTCAAAACAAAGGAATGGAAAACAAGCTACCTGAAGGCATTTATCGACGTCTCATGACTCTTACCCGTGCCAGAAGAGATGAAGTTCGTAAACGAGCACTAGTAAGGGTACATATTCGAACACTGATGGACCATATTTGGAGGGACTTTCAAGGATATGTAGAGATAAAAAATAATAAACCCGAAAAAAAACTCATCTTCAGTAAGTTTTGGGGAAAGCCATCTCTATTTTTCTTAGAAAATTATCCTCACCCATCTAGCGTCTTAGAACTCGGAATAGAAAAACTTCTTCTATTGGTGAAAGAGAAAAAATTGAGAATTAAAGAAACTACGATCCACACTCTCATGAAAGTAGCTGAACAATCGATTGTGAAATCAAAGGAAGAAGTTTCAGCTGAATTACTTTTACTAAAGTTGGCAGTACAGGACTTAAAACGGT
>NZ_JAMBOB010000035.1 GCF_023715415.1 Neobacillus niacini | reverse complement strand
GGTCCCAAACCAAGTGCTCTACCAAGCTGAGCTACTTCCCGTAAAATATGGCGCGCCCGAAAGGAGTCGAACCCATAACCTTCTGATCCGTAGTCAGACACTCTATCCAATTGAGCTACGGGCGCATTATTATATGTTATTTTGTTATTACAAAATAATGGTGCCGAGGACCGGAATCGAACCGGTACGGTAGTCACCTACCGCAGGATTTTAAGTCCTGTGCGTCTGCCAGTTCCGCCACCCCGGCAATATTGGAGCGGAAGACGGGATTCGAACCCGCGACCCCCACCTTGGCAAGGTGGTGTTCTACCACTGAACTACTTCCGCATATATAGAAGACTATTTTTCTTCGCAAAAAATCTTGGTGCGGGTGAAGGGAGTCGAACCCCCACGCCTTGCGGCGCCAGATCCTAAGTCTGGTGCGTCTGCCAATTCCGCCACACCCGCATATTGAATTCATTTTGCTTTTGCAAATAAATTACTTGGTTATTTTCTAACGAAAATAACTTGGTGAGCCATGAAGGACTCGAACCTTCGACCCTCTGATTAAAAGTCAGATGCTCTACCAACTGAGCTAATGGCTCGTACAATCAGTTTATTTAAAACTAATTAATTTTTTTTGCTTAAAATCCCTTCGGGATTTTGCGCATGCTTCCGCTGATGTAAATCAACGAAGCAAGAAGCATGGTGCCGGCGAGAGGACTTGAACCCCCAACCTACTGATTACAAGTCAGTTGCTCTACCAATTGAGCTACCCCGGCAAATAATATAGATTATTTTAGTATTGATTTATTGCTATTGCAAAAAAATGGTGGAGGATGACGGGATCGAACCGCCGACCCTCTGCTTGTAAGGCAGATGCTCTCCCAGCTGAGCTAATCCTCCATATATAAAGCCTGGCAACGTCCTACTCTCACAGGGACAAAGTCCCAACTACCATCGGCGCTGAGAAGCTTAACTTCCGTGTTCGGTATGGGAACGGGTGTGACCTTCTCGCCATTGCTGCCAGACTATTTTTTTG
>NZ_JAMBOB010000033.1 GCF_023715415.1 Neobacillus niacini | reverse complement strand
TAGTATGTGGTCGTAGACCCGAAACCAGGTGATCTACCCATGTCCAGGGTGAAGTCCAGGTAACACTGGATGGAGGCCCGAACCCACGCACGTTGAAAAGTGCGGGGATGAGGTGTGGGTAGCGGAGAAATTCCAATCGAACTTGGAGATAGCTGGTTCTCTCCGAAATAGCTTTAGGGCTAGCCTCACGTAGTAAGAGTCTTGGAGGTAGAGCACTGTTTGGACTAGGGGCCCTCATCGGGTTACCGAATTCAGACAAACTCCGAATGCCAAAGACTTATCCGTGGGAGTCAGACTGCGAGTGATAAGATCCGTAGTCAAAAGGGAAACAGCCCAGACCACCAGCTAAGGTCCCAAAGTTTACGTTAAGTGGAAAAGGATGTGGAGTTGCTTAGACAACCAGGATGTTGGCTTAGAAGCAGCCACCATTTAAAGAGTGCGTAATAGCTCACTGGTCGAGTGACTCTGCGCCGAAAATGTACCGGGGCTAAACGTAACACCGAAGCTGTGGATTGACATCTACGATGTCAGTGGTAGGAGAGCGTTCTAAGGGCGTTGAAGCTAGACCGTAAGGACTGGTGGAGCGCTTAGAAGTGAGAATGCCGGTATGAGTAGCGAAAGATGGGTGAGAATCCCATCCACCGTATGCCTAAGGTTTCCTGAGGAAGGCTCGTCCTCTCAGGGTTAGTCGGGACCTAAGCCGAGGCCGAAAGGCGTAGGCGATGGACAACAGGTTGATATTCCTGTACCACCTCTTTATCGTTTGAGTGATGGGGGGACGCAGGAGGATAGGGTAAGCGCGCTGTTGGATATGCGCGTCCAAGCAGTTAGGCTGGTAAGTAGGAAAATCCGCTTACCGTAAAGGCTGAGCTGTGATGGCGAGGGAAATATAGTACCGAAGTTCCTGATTCCACACTGCCAAGAAAAGCCTCTAGCGAGATAAAAGGTGCCCGTACCGCAAACCGACACAGGTAGGCGAGGAGAGAATCCTAAGGTGTGCGAGAGAACTCTCGTTAAGGAACTCGGCAAAATGACCCCGTAACTTCGGGAGAAGGGGTGCTTTTTGAGGTGAATAGCCTCGAAGAGCCGCAGTGAATAGGCCCAGGCGACTGTTTAGCAAAAACACAGGTCTCTGCGAAGCCGCAAGGCGAAGTATAGGGGCTGACGCCTGCCCGGTGCTGGAAGGTTAAGAGGAGGGGTTAGC
>NZ_JAMBOB010000032.1 GCF_023715415.1 Neobacillus niacini | reverse complement strand
ATGATCTGACCCAATAAAGTTAGACAAATATTTTATGCAACCTTTAAGACTTGAGTTCGGTATTCCACTGGACTCAGGTCTTTTAATTTTGCCTTCATTCGTTTGTGATTGTAATAGTGAATATACTCATCTAATTCCTGTTCAAAATGCTCTATACTGTCAAATTCCTGTAGATAAAGGAGTTCGGACTTCAATAAGCCAAAGAAATTCTCCATGACTGCATTATCCAAACAGTTACCTTTTCGGGACATACTCTGTGTAATTTGATGATGTTCTAGCGTTTTTTGATATTGTCCCATTTGATAATGCCAACCTTGATCTGAATGGAGTATCACTTGGTCTCCCGGCTGAAGACGTTCAATCGCTCGGTCTAACATATCTCCCACCAATTTATAAACAGGACGTTTCATCACGTTATACGCAATGATTTCTCCATTACACAAATCTAGTACAGGAGAAAGGTAACGTTTCTCACCAAATAGGTGGAATTCTGTGACGTCAGTTACCCATTTTTGATTCATCTCTTCGGCAGTAAAATCACGATTTAAAACGTTTGGAGCTGTTTTGCCTACATTTCCTTTATATGATTTGAACTTCTTCATACGTACCATACATTTTAAACCCATATCATTCATTAGACGGTTGATGGTTTTTGGATCATGACGGAACCCTCTTTTTTCTAACTCCTTTGTGATTCGACGGTACCCATAACGACCTTTATGTTCATGGAAAATCTCATTAATAGCCTCTTTTACCTTGTCATATTTATCATCTTGTTTTAATCGTTTTTCCCAATAATAATACGTGCTGCGTGGAATGTCAGCGACTTTAACTAAATCCACGATCTCATACTGATACTTTAGTTCGAAAATTACTTGCGCTTTGATTTTGTTTGTAATTTTTCCTGCATTTGAACTAAAGCATTCAACTTTTTTAAGTAGACAATCTCCATTTCTAAGCGTTCGACTTTCGCTTGTAAAGCCTCTACTGTTTCTTCATCTGATTTTGGCTTCTGTGTTTCTGTTTTATTCGTATTTTTCTTCAAGGATGGACGCCCCTTTTTCTTTGTTTCTAGGGCATTAATTCCACCTTGTTCAAACGCAAGTTGCCATCTTCGAACCATTGTGTGTGTGGGAAGATTGAATATGGCAGCAGTTTCACGGTAGGATGTACCCATTTCATCTATATAATTAAGTACATCCATTTTAAACTTCGTAGAATAGGTTGTATAGGATTTTATAAAGGCGCCTTCTCCATGATGTTCATAAAGGCGAACCCATGCGCTAAAAATACTCTCATGAACACCAATACCTTTCGCAATTTCCCCCATTGATTCATTCCCATTCTGATACCTTAAAACATATTGAACCTTTTCCTCCACTGTAAATTTAGCCATAAAAAACACCCCGTAAATGTTAGATTGGTGTCTAACATTTACGGGGCAGATCAT
>NZ_JAMBOB010000031.1 GCF_023715415.1 Neobacillus niacini | reverse complement strand
ACGTGAGTCTGTCTAACAATTGTCACTTTTCCCAACTTGTCCGATAGGAAAACACATACTATTGTCGAATTTATAGTATAAGGAGATGATTGTATGCCATATATTCTTGGTGAGGATAGAAATCAGTTGAATTTATTACCGAATACATTGGAAGATTTTGTTGATGAAGAAAATCCAGTTAGAGTAATTGATGCATACGTAGACAGCTTAAACTTAGAGGAACTTGGTTTCGTTGTTTTTTCAGGTTCTAAAGCTGGACAAAAACCTTATAGAAGACAGGATCTCCTTAAATTATATTTATATTGCTATATGAATAAAATCAGGTCATCTCGTTTGATGGAAATCGAGGCAACTAGAAACATAGAATTAATGTGGTTGATTGGGAAAATTAAACCTGACCATGGTACCATATCATCGTTTATGAAAATGAACAAAAAAGCTATTAAGCAGTTGTTTAAAGAATTTACGCTTATGTTAAAAGGATTTGGTCTTATTGATGGCACCCTTGTCGCTATTGACGGAACAAAGATAAAAGCAAGTAGCGCAAAAAATAAACATTATAATGAAAATATTATTAAAGAAAAATTAGGATACTACGAAGCAAAAATTGAGGAATATATCAGCGGTGTTTTAAATACAACGGATGATGAAAGTATGAAGCAAAAAATTAATGATAAAATTGAGCGTTATCAAGAAAGAATAAAGATGTTAAACGACATTAAAGAAGAGCTTAAAGATCAAGGAAAGAAACAAATTTGCTTAACTGATACAGATGCAAAATCGATGAAGAACAACGGGAAATTTGAGGTTTGCTTTAATGTTCAAGCAGCTGTAGACAATAAAAATAAATTAATTGTGGACTTCGATGTAGTAAATGATGTTAATGACCAAGGTCAATTATCAAACATGGTTAAAAAAGTAAAGGAAGTATTTGAGGATCACAATATTACAGCTTTAGCTGATACAGGTTATTTTAATATGTCTGAAATAGTAGATGTAGTTGATGAACAGACCGAAATTCTAATTAAACCTCAAAAAGGTAAACAACAAAAGGTTGAAAACGGATTTGATAAATCAAACTTCAAATATGATCAAGTAAATGATGTTTTTAATTGTCCAATGGGTTATTGCGTAAATTTCAAATGGAATGGAAAGCAAAACGGGAAAGATTTCAAACGTTACACGTGCGTAAACTTTAATGAATGCGGGAAAAAGGAGTTGTGCACTTCTGCAAAAGGCGGCAGGTCAATAGTTAGGTTTAAAGATGAAGAAATCATTGACCAGGTTACTGAAAACACCATAAAAAAGGATTACATATACAGGAAAAGGGGTTCGATTATAGAGCATCTTTTCGGAACCATTAAACGACATTTTGGTTATACATATTTTTTAACAAGAGGGCTTGAATCAGTAAACACTGAGGTAAGTCTTATTTGTCTTACTTATAATTTTAAAAGAATGATAAATATTATCGGGGTAAAGGAATTCATAAGTAAATTAAAGGGGGATTTGTCCCCCTTTTTTAATGACTTTTGTGATTTTAATTATTTTTGTCATAAATATTCATGATTTTTTTAGTACTTTATAAAATTATAAATAATTGTTAGACAGACTCACGT
>NZ_JAMBOB010000030.1 GCF_023715415.1 Neobacillus niacini | reverse complement strand
CAAGGCTGAAACTCAAAGGAATTGACGGGGGCCCGCACAAGCGGTGGAGCATGTGGTTTAATTCGAAGCAACGCGAAGAACCTTACCAGGTCTTGACATCCTCTGACACTCCTAGAGATAGGACGTTTCCCTTCGGGGAACAGAGTGACAGGTGGTGCATGGTTGTCGTCAGCTCGTGTCGTGAGATGTTGGGTTAAGTCCCGCAACGAGCGCAACCCTTGTTCTTAGTTGCCAGCATTCAGTTGGGCACTCTAAGGAGACTGCCGGTGACAAACCGGAGGAAGGTGGGGATGACGTCAAATCATCATGCCCCTTATGACCTGGGCTACACACGTGCTACAATGGATGGTACAAAGGGCTGCAAGACCGCGAGGTTTAGCCAATCCCATAAAACCATTCTCAGTTCGGATTGTAGGCTGCAACTCGCCTACATGAAGCCGGAATCGCTAGTAATCGCGGATCAGCATGCCGCGGTGAATACGTTCCCGGGCCTTGTACACACCGCCCGTCACACCACGAGAGTTTGTAACACCCGAAGTCGGTGGGGTAACCGTAAGGAGCCAGCCGCCTAAGGTGGGACAGATGATTGGGGTGAAGTCGTAACAAGGTAGCCGTATCGGAAGGTGCGGCTGGATCACCTCCTTTCTAAGGATAATGCAGTCCTTGACGGACTGATAAAAAGTTGACTGTTACTTGTTTGTTTAGTTTTGAGAGTGCAATTTCTCTCGAAACATTTGTTCCTTGAAAACTAGATAATCGTAAGAAGAAGTCAAAGTAAAACCGAGAATTGCCACTTTAGTTTTTCTCTCTTATTTAATAAGAAGAAAATAACCTTTTAGGTTAAGTTAGAAAGGGCGCACGGTGGATGCCTTGGCACTAGGAGCCGATGAAGGACGGGACTAACACCGATATGCTTCGGGGAGCTGTAAGTAAGCTTTGATCCGGAGATTTCCGAATGGGGGAACCCACTGCTCGTAATGGAGTAGTATCTTTACCTGAATACATAGGGTATGGAAGGCAGACCCGGGGAACTGAAACATCTAAGTACCCGGAGGAAGAGAAAGCAAACGCGATTCCCTGAGTAGCGGCGAGCGAAACGGGACATAGCCCAAACCAAGAGGCTTGCCTCTTGGGGTTGTAGGACACTCAACATGGAGTTACAAAGGAACGGGGTAGATGAAGCGGTCTGGAAAGGCCCGTCATAGAAGGTAAAAACCCTGTAGTTGAAACTTCGTTCCCTCCTGAGTGGATCCTGAGTACGGCCGGACACGAGAAATCCGGTCGGAAGCTGGGAGGACCATCTCCCAAGGCTAAATACTCCCTAGTGACCGATAGTGAACCAGTACCGTGAGGGAAAGGTGAAAAGCACCCCGGAAGGGGAGTGAAACAGATCCTGAAACCGTGTGCCTACAAGTAGTTAGAGCCCGTTAATGGGTGATAGCGTGCCTTTTGTAGAATGAACCGGCGAGTTACGATTACATGCAAGGTTAAGTTGAAGAGACGGAGCCGCAGCGAAAGCGAGTCTGAATAGGGCGTTTTTAGTATGTGGTCGTAGACCCGAAACCAGGTGATCTACCCATGTCCAGGGTGAAGTCCAGGTAACACTGGATGGAGGCCCGAACCCACGCACGTTGAAAAGTGCGGGGATGAGGTGTGGGTAGCGGAG
>NZ_JAMBOB010000002.1 GCF_023715415.1 Neobacillus niacini | reverse complement strand
ACTGATTTCTATCCTCACCAAGAATATATGGCATACAATCATCTCCTTATACTATAAATTCGACAATAGTATGTGTTTTCCTATCGGACAAGTTGGGAAAAGTGACAATTGTTAGACAGACTCACGTGCGGGTCATCGCATACGGCTCCTCCACTTTATCCCCGTTGGGGATGTAGTTCATTATAAATGTCCAAAAGAAACACAAGTTTTATTTCGCAAAATCTTTCATTAGGAATTGCAAAATGTGCATGTAGGGTCATTGAATTTTTCCATCTAGTCATTACTAGTTGCGGAAGTTCTCCCTCCCAATTCCTTCTTCTGAGTTCCCTATGGAGTTTTCTTATTTTTCTCCAACTTCTCAGCTGAATCATCCGTAATCTTCTTCGAATCCATGAGTCCAAGTTTTGAAATAGTTTCTTTGAATAGCCAATGCCGAAGTACCTTCCCCATCCTCTAATGATAGGATTTAAGCGACGTTTAACAAACTCCTCTAAATTGACCGTTTGGTTTCTTTTGGTTACTTCCTTGATTCTTTTCTTGAACTTCCCCACGGCTTTATCAGATGGGGAGTGAAAGTATCCATGTTTGAAGACATACCCTAAAAAGACAAACGGTTCCTCAAGGTTGTCCACGATTTTCGTCTTTTCTGGATGTATTTTCAACCCTAGTTCATTTTCAAGGAGTTTCGATATTGTTTTCAAAACCCTTTCTGCTCCCTTTCGGGACTTACAACAGATGACGAAGTCATCTGCATACCTAGTTAAGCGATGACCTCGCTCCATCATCATTTCGTCTAGTGGATGAAGGAAGATGTTCGCTAACAACGGACTGATTACACCGCCCTGTGGACTCCCCTTATCATTTTGATAGTATATACCGTCCTCGAGGATTCCTGATTTTAAGAACTGTAAGATTAGTGCTAGTACGCTACTATCCACGACTTCTTCCTTGATTAACTCAAGAAGCTTATCATGTGGGATTGAATCAAAGTACGTCTTTATATCGGCATCAATTACATACGTGTAGCCATCTTTCAAATCCTGACGGATTTGTTCAATTGCCATATGAGCACTTCGATTCGGACGGAATCCATAACTACATTCTAGAAACTTCTGTTCAAAAATGGGTTCGAGAATTCTTTTGGTTGCAGCTTGGATAGTTCTGTCTCCTACTGTGGGAATACCTAATGGACGTTTTGAGCCATCAGCCTTTGGAATATAGACTCTTCTGACTGGTTTTGCACGATATGTTTTTGCACGTAAAGATTCTTGGAGCACTCTTAAGTTGTGTTCCAATTCTTTCTCAAACTCTTTTATCGTTATTTTATCCACACCGTGTGCACCACGATTCTTCTTTACATCATAAAAAGCCTGTTCCAGGTTTTGATAGTCCCAAATTTTATCAATTAGGCTGTACCACTTGCGTTTCTTTTTAGAATTCTCAACTACACGTAAGCTTCGTTTTCCTATCGATTCATTCATGTATTCGTTTCCTTTCCTAATTAGATATCAGCAGTATAGTTAATTCAATTACAGATACCTAAATTAGTACTACGCCCTAAACAACCTACTTCCTTTCGGTCTCAACTCTTGGGCTATCTGCCTCGTTGACTTCTGTTTAGTACATGACGAGTAATAAGTTCGTATTGCTTTACTTCCATGGGCAGACGGGCTTCGCATCAGTACACTGCCTTTTGGGTCAGCGTCTGTCTTACCAACTTGTGGTAAGTCACTTATCTTTGCGGCATTTCCGACAAGTTTATTCACTACTATCCCCTGCTCTGACTTCTCACCCTCCGTGGTCAATTTCTTGTCCATCGCGGCTTTGAAAAAGATTTACCACCTACGGTGGAAAGGATGAGATCTCCTTGGGTCACTTTCTTCGCCTTTCACTCGAAGCCAGTCCTCATAACTAGTAAGATACAGAGTGGTATTGGACATCCCCATCTTTTGTAAGGTTATCCCATCTTATCAGCCAACATGGTTTCAGCCACCTGTTCCGAGTTTTGCCTTCAAGTCCTCCGCACGAAATCTCACGATACTCGCACTACCTGTCAGCTATACATTTCCGCCACAACGGCATGTTAGGGACTTTCACCCATTAGAGCGAAGCGCTGCCAAGCGCACAAAAGATGAAATCATTACGATTTCATCCTTGTTTCTCCCTTTTTTATCCATTGTACGAATGATGGAATCCTTAGAAAACCAGCCTTTGTTAGGTTCCTATACTTTACATGACAATTAATAGGCTCAATAAAGATGAATTTATCATCCTCTGAAACAACTTCCTGCTGCCTAAATAAATGTTTTTTTCTCCCGGTGGCATAAACTCCATAAGCCCAGCTGGTTTACCATCCAGAAAGCTCAGTAGCACCCCAAATTCTCCTTTTCTAAGCCCTGTGATATGAACGTCCACATAATGGTAATTAATGACCTTGAGCCAAGACTGGCTACGTTTCCCTACCTTATATCGTGAATCCTTTTTTTCAACACAATTCCTTCTAAACCTTGCTGCTGGCTCAAATTAAGGTAGGCAGAAACATATATAAAATTTGATACTATACTGTATCTTGGTTATTTATAAATTCGTTATTTACCATGTAAGAACATAAGAATAGATATCTGCATCTCATTGAATAACTCGAACTTGTGTTTCAACACCTAATTTTTGGTTAATGTAATTTACCAATAGTGGCATATTTTCAAGATCTGCATCATTCACATAGTCCATAGATACTTCGTTAAATCCCACTATCGAACTATCCGCAACCCATACATTAACTGTTAGACCAAGGCTGACAGCATATTGTAGGAAGTCTTCTTGTAAAGTTGCTGCAGACTGATAATGCGGGTTGTGTGGATTGTTCCAGCCGTAATGATTCCCTTTATTCTCTTTTGCTGCTACACTTCCTGTAAATAATCCAAATGCCATAATTCCTGTTGTTACAATGGATAATATTTTTTTCATCTTTATTTCCTCCGATTAGTAGTTTGAGAATATGAATATTAGCCCCCAATAAGCTAGGACTTTAAGAATTTAACTTTAAGCGAGGTGCTTCGTTTTGATTGGAAGTGGCTATTATAGCTCCAAAGATCGGATTTCGCCAATTCCAGGAAATTAGCCCGTAAAGACCTTATTAGCATGGGTGAAACAAACACATGAACCACCTCATGATAATTGTACAATACCAGTATGCTAGTATCATTGGTAACTAATTGTCATTTATGGAAGTTCCCACAACGGAACCTTTAGCAAAAAAAAACAGACCATCGTTATGATTGTCGTTCATCTTGAACTATTTGGATTTTATAAAAAAATAAGCAACTCAATTAGCATAATTCTTCAATCATTTAAGAAGACCTCTCTTTTTCTGCCATTCTACCCATTCTAATTCTAATCTTACTTTTGTCTCTTTAGAGAGTTCCACATTATTAAAGTTGTTAGGTGTATTTTTTACCACATGCTGCTTCTCAATAGGTTGACCAGTGCTGCTAATAGACTCATCACTAGAATAAGCTAACCTTTCGACTAGCACAAAAAGCAAAAGATGCAGTAAAAAGCCTATAAATAATAAAGTAAGTAGTCCTCCTAGAAAACCAAATGCATCTAAGATGAATTCCTCGATTAATCCAAATGTAAAAACAAAGCTAAGAAATCCAGTTCCAAAAAAGATGAAGGAAAAACCTATATCAATTTTTCCACCCTCATAGCCATATCCATGACTTCTCTTTCTTCTATTTCTTTTATACCCCTTAGAGGTTATGGATTTAAATTTTGGCAAAGTCATATAACTATGCTCTTTTACACGCTTACCGTTCTTTAGGATAGTTCTGTAATTATCAATTTTCATAATCAATTCCTCCTTATGCTACCTAGTCCAACTGTACCACTATTGGAATGTATTACTAATAATAGGACGGAACCATTGTTAACCCATCCTTAACATTTTACTTCTATTCGACAAATGACGGTATCCGGAGGAACCCCGCTTTCGTTATGTTCCTGTACTTAACCCGGCATTTAACTGGCTCAATAAAGATAAAATTATCATCCTCTGAAATTACTTTCTGCTGTCGATAAAGGTTCTTCCGTTCTGATGGTGGCATAAATTCCATTACACCAGCTGGTTTCCCATCTAGAAAGCTCAGTAGCACCCCATATTCGCCTTTTCTAAGCCCGGTAATAAGAACCATCCTCGTATTGGTAATTAATCACCTTGAGCCACGACTGACTGCGTTTACCGACCTCATAACGGGAGTCCTTACGTTTTTGGACTATTCCCTCTAGAAACCGTGCCTGTCATACCCCGAAAATTCTTGTTTCACAAAAGGTTTCACGATGGACCTACACTTTTAATCCGGGAAGTGTAGGCACGAGAACGTCACCCTTTCAAAATCATAAACATTTCTTCTTGATGTTTGCTTGCCTTTGATTCAGTCCACCCTTCGTCATCGAGAGTGACTAATTCTTTCATGATCTTAAGTTTCAAGCTTTGCTCGATAATGCTTGGGTAGGAGCTAATTTTTCCCACTGGTGGCAAATTAGAAAACTTCGAGTTTCCTGATACTGTAATTAATGCAAGGTTTCCAAAACCATTAAGGTCATCCGGGTCCCAATTTTCAACTTCAGCTGGATTTTGTGGTTGGAAGTGTTCAATGGAACTTCTAAATTGAAATTGCCAGTCATCACGCACCGGCGGGATAATTACTTTTTCCATGTAAGAATATCCATCTTTGTATAAAAGATAATCCAGATATGTAAATACGATTCGTTCAAAACCAAATCCACTCGCATCCTCAAAGTTTGAATGGATAACTTTTGTTTTGCAGTATTCTTCAAGGATTTCAATGATGTCACATGATTCATTCTCCAATAACTTGGCTAAGACCAGTGAAATCCAATGCATAGTCTTAGGGGATGTGTATGTGATGCGTAGGCAGGATTGTAGTGTTCTTATTAGTTTATTATTCTGACTACCGTCATCGCCAAAAGTGCCAATATATTTTGGCTTATTTCCTTTCGCATCAGTATATTTCTCTAAACGTTGTAACGACCATTTTCCAGTTTCTTTATAATCTCTAGCGTATTCACGTTTCAAAATATATTTATCAAACAACACACGGCATTTAAACATTTGATATAAAAAGTTCTTTGATCTGTCAGCGTCCCTCCAAGCCCATGATAAATTATTCAAGAAGTATTTATCATCAAGCGTTGAATCTACCTCTCCTAACTTTGCAATGATTGCATTTACCTGCAGTAAAAAGTTAGGGAATGAAATTGTCGATTCAAAACGTTCATTCTCAACTTCATCCTTACTTACTCCAACATTCAGAAGTTTGTTCTCTTTTAGAATTTCAATCAAAGGAACTGAATTTCTGTCATCTTCATCATTACGAACATATTCCTTAATTGAATCAAAATCGCCGATATGATCATGGATGCTAGTCCAATTATATGTAAAAAGAGCCTTTCTAACCTTGGGATCAAAATTCATTTGAATGTATGAGTCCATATTAGAGCATTTTTCCCAAATCAATGCAGCCGTTTTTTTATCGTGTTCGGTTTCCAATACTTCTAAAAACTTAGCTTTTGCTATTTCATGAAGTTCAAGTTGTTCCCCACGAGTATTCATGATTTCAAAGTAGTGATTTAAATCTATACCTTGCGGAACTTGTACACGAACAAGAAAAACTTTTTCAAGTTTTCTCCTTAACTTATTCTTGTCTATTTCATTCGAGTTAAAATAGTTTTCTATGATTTGATATCCCTCTGAAATTTCAACAGAAACTAATTCCTCAAGTAATTCACCCTTGTTTCCATTGTTAATCTTATGAAGTGTACGGTTTGATTTTTCACGCGCCTCAAATTTCAGTGCATCTTTTGCAAGGTTCATTCCAAGATAGTTTTCTAATAGAAATAATGTTGTCAATCTTTGTTGTCCATCTATTACTTCATAAACATTATGATCAGTTTGATTAACGATAAGATTCCCAAGAAAATAGTTTTTATTAAAATCGTAAATTGAACTATCAATATCTTCTATTAGTTGTTCAATTTGCAATTCCCTCCAAGCATAGTTACGTTGGTAGATCGGAACAACATAACTGATATCAGTAAAAATGCTTGATACTGGTATGATTCTTAAATTTTTATCCATCTCCTACCACCTATTCCATTCACAAAGTAACTCATACACTGCTTTGTACTTCTCTTTATTTTTATCCTCAATATTGGGTTTCTCCAAAACAATAAGTTTTAATTCGTCTGCATGGTTCATTTCACTAATTTCTGAAAACAGATCCAAACCCTCGTTCAAACGTTCATGTCTTCCTCGTGCATACTTATTAATTGTCTGAGGATACACAGCATTCATAGTTAGTCTCAAAGAATAGCTCCAGGAATATAGTTGTTGTTTTACACCTTTTGATAGACTGTCCATGCCAAAGCGATCGGCAAAAAACAATAGCGCACATTCATATAACTGTTTTATGTAAAGATCTCCTGAACGTTTACTTGGGATTTGTTCATCATTGTGATCCTTATTTATTAGATTTTTTATTTGTTCAAGCTGCTTTCCATAGTGAAGGGCATAATTAAAAAATCGTTTTCCCGCCATCAATGGCTGTGTTAATTGAAATTGATTTAATGCTCTAGATGCAAGTATTTCACTGTTTCCATTTACATTAAACTGTTCTACGAAAAGATTACTTGCTTTATGATAGATAGCATAATTATAAACATTTGTGGTTTTAATTCCTTTGAATACATTGATTTTACTAGAAGAATAGCCTAAACCATTCTTTCCTTTATACCATTGAGTCAAAGGAAATAGATAACTTTTAAATAAATCACCCAGATCATCCTGATTCCTTTCTTCCCATTGGTTGATAATTCTCACTTTAAGATATTCGTCTGCATCATCCATCTCACGTAAATGATATGACTTCAATAAATCATGTGGTGCTAACTCTTTGCCACGAGAGTTTTGTGAATCAAAAAATTGAAAAGCCTCTTGCTCGCTGTCTGTGACAATTTGAACTGCACTACAATGCTCGAGTAAATACTCTTTGTATTTGCTTTGCTCATCATTCGAAAGTTCACTAATCCGATTAGATAAAATTTCAAAGTTAGTCACAATTGCATCATTAGAGAGTTGATTATATTTTTCTCGTAGCAGCCCTTGTTCCTGATCACCTAAACAGTATAGTAGAATGGAAAGGGTTGTCAGCCGCTGTTGGCCATCCACAACGTTATATCTGTCATTTTCCTTATGTAAAATGACAGAACCAATTCTGTACTCTTGTACACCTTCTTTAAATGCATTAAAAGTATCAAGAAAAAGCGTATTCGTAGACTTCACACTCCAAGTATACGGACGCTGATATGACGGTAAGACTAATTTCATTCCAAGTAAATCATGAAGTATTGTGATTTTTAATTCATCTTGAAGTAGAGCCATCCTTAAATCCCCCCTGACAAAACTTTACATTTATTTCTATAATAACACTCGAAACTATTTTGCCCTAGAGTGTACTTGGGTGAATTTATGTTAACTTGACTATCTCGACGGGGGCAAGTGTTGATTACAGACACATATACTTTCTGTAAAAATGTTTAAACCGAATTCAAAATCTACCTTTTTGATTCATTTTCCACCTTATGGTGTTAAATCCTAGTTATTTCAATCTAAATCTCCAATACTTTCAAACTCCTTGCTCCAAGGCGAGAATTCCTTTGTATAAATGGACTGACACACTTCTATATCATTTTGATATTCTTTCAAAACGCTTAGTTGGTTGATAATGGAGGAACCTTGAAATACGGAAAGAGTGATCTTATGGGAACTTATTATGTGCTTTGCTTCTTTATAAAGCTTTTGCAAGTTTTCAGTTTTCACATCTTGATAAAGTTCAATAAAATCTTTGTTTGGATCTAGAAAATACTGATTGAACATGTTGAGCAAACCGTTGTCTTTTACCATGTAAAGTCCAATCATGAGGAGTGCATCCTCTAACATATGTTCTAGTGTTGGAATCCAGATTATTCTTTTTGATTGAATTACCTCTTTTTCGTTGAATACATCGACTGGTGTTAGAACCCAAGCTGGTCTATCATTTTCAGAGAGATACAGCATGTGTGAAATGTTCAAAATACCACCTTCATAAGGATGTTTTTGACCAACCAAGATTTGAGCAGTGAATGTACCCATTATTTCTTACCTCCTTCAATTTGATTTTTTAAAGAATTCATATGAGATTTAAGGTTCACCATATAGTCATCTGATAAATAGCCATGTGCTCCACGAAGAATTTCCTCTTCATACTCTACTGGTGGAGCAGTTTCTTCACTTTTATTTTTCACAGTAAAGGTAATGGCTTGCGTTTCCACACCATGTAGATTTATCGTAACAAAAGTTGCTCGGTAGGCATGAGGTGCACCTTCCCGATGGTACAAGTATTCTGTTAAGGCTTCTATCGGAATCTCGTATACCTTTCCTTCGACTCTACCGCCTTCTTCAACAATATCTGCTCTACCCAATCCATCCACAGTCGATTTGCGTGTAAAACGGAGCGAATAATTTTCGAGGACACCTACCCCGAGCATGTTCTGAAAGTAGTGTCCCTTTCTATGCTCGATAAATCGCTTGTGGTCCATGCAGCTTCCGTAAGCAAAATATGGAACCTTACCGTGTTTACTATTTAAAAGTCTATACTCTTTCCAATCACCATCAGGTATACTTTTGTTTAGTAAATGGGATTGACCAGCAATATACACATATGCAATGATTGGACCGTTGTCTGTGTAGATGGTTTGTTCAACTCTTTCATATAGATTATTGGATTCCCCTTCATTAAAGCCTTCTAATTGGTCCATTTGCTTCAATTCGCTATCAGTTATCGCATAGAGTTCTCCATAAACCCGAGATGAATGAGACTGTTTTAATGCAGGATAGCCATAACCTGTATCATATAATTTCCCATAAGTCCAACACTGTTCCGCTAAACAAGTTGTATTTTTTAAGTAGTGTGCATTTCCTTCTCCTTTGCGTAATGTTCCATATACGAATAGGTTCATCATTACCACTCCTCTGTTAGTTATTTTGTTATTTATAGTATATAAATAAAAGGTTGGCATTCTGCCAACCTTCAGTAGTGGTTCAGTTATAGAACCTTTATGATTTTAGTTTCGATGGAATTCCACTTATACCCGTGCCCTCGTTTACTCGTAATCGGATTCTGTGTTTGATCCGTTAAGCACGTTTTTAGCTTTCGATTTATTTTAGAAATAATCGGTTTAATAGAGTTAGGCTCAGGAGCTTCATCCTCGAGCCAAAGATATTGGATGAGCTCCTCTTTCGTAACAAACCACCTTTTTTCAATCAAATATCGCAAAACCTCCGCTTCTTTTCTTTGTAGCCGAGCCACATCTATCGGTCCCGTGAATGAAGGGTGAAAGTGTGTCATATCTAACGTAGCCTCGAGATCATCCTCCAGTTTTACAATTTCCACATTGTCGACAGTTTCAAGTATGGTAGCCCCATCTGGATAATGAATGACTCTTGTTACATGACCTTTTTGTGTGATTAATGCTTTCAGTTTTTTTATTTCACTACTGAAATTATTTTCTATATCCAATTCTCTCGCTTTTTCAAAACAACGGATTGCTTCCCCATCATCTCCTAGTTTATAAAAAGCCTTGGACATCGTTGCATAAGTTCGGAACCGTCTGATATTGGACAATGAAGTATGTATGGCTTTTGAAAAATATTCAATACTTTTCTCATAATCTTGAATTTCATAATAAAGATGTCCCAACCTGTATAATGCATCCGTATCATTTGGATAAAGCTCTAACACTTCATTGAACAAGTCTATTGCATTCATCTGGTTCATGTATACAAGTTTTTCATCCGTTCCGCTTTTGGCTAACAATTTCGCAAGCTCAGCCTTGTAATTTGTCGAGTCTGGATTTTTATGTAACAAGTCACGGTATAGCTTAATCCCTTCATCTAGCCACACTGACTCCTTCAAGAATCCTTCTTTTCGTTTCCAAATCCTTATTTGATCATCCAATGGAAACACCTCATTAATTGTGAATTTGTTTTTCCATTTTAAATAAAGGTGGCACTCTCTGCGATAATACTTTAACGTATTGGGGGTCTGGCACTAGAATGAGCCCCCTGTAGATTAGCCCCTATTCTCTAATTCTTCGTTTCTTTGTCTTAATTCATCATTAGCTGATTTTATTTCTGCATTTAGGTAGTTTATTTGCGCCGTCAATTCTGATAACTCATTCAAATAATCCTCAAGTTTATTATGAATTAGTTTATTAGCTAGAAAAAAATCACTGCCAATGATTCCGTCAAAGCCATGCATTTCTCTGACATCACCGAGCTGTATAGTGAATTTATTAAGTTGGAACCAGTCTATTATCAAGCCGCTCACTTTTTGTTCAATGCAAATTTCCGTACCGCCAATTCCGTACATTTTACGTGTAATGGCATTTTCTAAATCAAGCATTATCCCGACTTCTTCGCATAAGTCCGTATCTAAAATGGTTGAAGAGCAGCCTGTATCAAGCAGCACGTTACTAAAAGCCTTTTTCATTCCATTGTATTCAATCTGAACAGCTACGAGAGGTAGATTATCTTCCATTTCAAATTTCATACTCGTCTTCGCACTCCTATATACGGCTGCTCGATCACTTTTATTTCTTCGTTATTGGTGTGGAAGATATATAATTCGCGATTTTGATTTTCCAGATGCAGTTTTCTATACACTTTCCATGCTGCATTCCCGTTCTCAAAGTCATCTATTACTGACATTTCTTCAATGATTCTTTCTTTTCCTCTTGTTTTTGATTTTATCGCTTCTACTAAGACACACCGTTCAGGAAAATGTTGACGTACTTCAGACCATTTCATTAATATACGCCTCCGATTCATGCCAGATTAATTTTTATTATAGCATTCTTAACTGAATCAAGTTCATTCTAAAATTGCGTCAATGCGTCAGTTTAAAATCCGGGTTATACGAATATGACATTTATAAAATTCCTTACTACTGAGCGTATCAAGAGGTCAGAATTTTTGCTTTCGGATCAAAAAGCAAATGTAATTGATATTGCATATGACTCAGGATTTTCAAGCAAATCTTGGTTTTATACCTTTTATTACCAGAAAGATTGCAGTGGCAAACAGTATGTCATTCTTTGATACACTTCAATCAACTAAACTTATATAAAAAAAGACTCAATTTAGAAATTATCATCTCTAATTTGAGTCAACTATTAATAGGTTTAGGCAGAATTCTTCTTCAGGTATTCTAGCTTTTCTTTATTCTATCTAGTGTATTGAATGCTGACAACTACAAATCCTGAGTATTACCAAATAGGTACGAACCCATCTATTTCTGCTAAAACAGAATCAATTTCATTGAGAATAGGTTCAGGAATCATAAAGCCAGATGTTATGACATTTTCCTCCACTTGTTCAGGGCGGCTAGCTCCAATAATGGCGGAACTTACTCCAGGCTGCCTTAGGACCCAAGCAAGTGCTAATTGTGATAATTTCAAACCTAGTCCCTGTGCAATGTTTTCGAGTTTTTGCACGCTGGTTAAAACAGCATCATTTAAGTAACTGGTAATCCATCTGTTTGTGTTATGATTAGCAGCACGGCTAGTGGATGGAATCTCTTGTCCCGGTTTATATTTTCCCGTCAAAATCCCTTGTGCCAATGGAGAAAATACGACCTGTCCCATTCCGTGTTTCTCACTGACAGGCAAAACCTCTTTTTCAATATAGCGGACAATCATATTATAAATGGGCTGATTGGAAATTAACGGCCTGAAATTCTTTTCTTTTGCGATATGAGCGGCATCTGTTATTTGTTCCGCTGACCATTCGCTGACACCTGCATATAGGATCTTTCCTTGTGAGATTAAATCATCTAATGCTCTAAGCGTCTCCTCGACTGGTGTTTCCGGATCGTAACGATGGCATTGATATAGGTCGATATAATCAACGCCGAGACGTTTCAAACTGGCATCACATTGTTCGATAATATGTTTTCTTGAAAGCCCCCTGTCATTTGGGCCTTCTCCCATTGGAAAATAGACTTTTGTTGCTACCACATAACTAGAGCGAGCGTATTCCTTTAACGCTTTACCTAAAACAACCTCTGCTGCTCCCTGGTTATACGCATTGGCTGTATCAAAGAAGTTAATTCCTAAGTCATAGGCTTTATGTATACAAGCGATAGACCTCTCTTGTTCTATTGCTGTTCCATATGTCAGCCAGCTGCCTAAGCCGATTTCGCTGATCTTTAAACCTGAGTTTCCCAGTTTACGATATTTCATCCCTCACCCTCCTGTTTTTTCTTAAATAGAATTTAGTAACAATACGATTTTATTCTCTTCCTCTTTTTCGTTGATCTATAGCATCCTGATTATACGGGTAGCTCACATATAGTTCACTTGCTTTGTTTAATCGGTCAATCTGCTCCTTCGTTAAGGACCAGCCCGCTGAACCAAGGTTTGCTTCTAGTTGTTCTATTGTACGGGCACCAATAATAGGAGCGGTTACACCTGGTTGATTTAAAAGCCAATTAATGGAAGCTTGTGCTGGCGTTTTTTCCGCTTCTTTCGCAACAGCATATAACGTATCTAATACCTGCCAGGTAAAGTCATTATTATAATTGCTCCAGGATTCGCCCCAGCCTTCTTTTTCCGCCAAAGCAATACGGGTATTCTCAGGAGGGTTCACCATATCTTTCGTATATTTCCCGCTGAGCCAGCCGCCGCGTAATGGGCTCCATGGCATGACGCCCAATCCTTCATTCAAACAAACGTCGATTAATTCCCATTCTGTTGCCCGGCAAAGCAGATTATATTGCGGCTGCAGGCTGACAAATGCTTCCCAGCCATTTCGGCGGCTGATGTCAATCGCCTTTTGCAATTGCCACCCTTTAAAGTTACTTGCTCCTATATAGTGGACTAGTCCTTCACGAACTAAATCATTTAATGTGCTTAATGATTCTTCCAAAGGTGTACGCGGGTCCCAGGCGTGAACCTGATAAAGGTCAATATAATCGGTACCAAGGCGGCGTAAGCTTTCTTTTACCCCAGAAATGATATGTTTTCGACTTAGACCGATATCATTCGGACCCTCTCCCATAGCAAATCGAACTTTTGTGGCAATCACAAAGTCATCTCTTTTTTGACCTTGCAGCCATCTTCCTACGATTTCTTCCGATACGCCCCTCGTATAGACATCCGCTGTATCGATAAAATTTCCACCTTCATCAACGAAACGATCTAATATTTTGAAGCTGTCTTCCTCACTCGTTTCACGTCCAAACGTCATCGCACCCAAACAAAGCTCACTTACCCTTAAACCAGTCTTACCTAAATAACGAAATTCCATTGGTATACACCCCTAGTAAAATAGTTTGTTTGTCGAATAGATTAAGTATCTATAGTGATTTCAACGATTAGTATAGAAAATTCCTTTTACAATGGTTTAATCTTTTTTAACTTCGATTCCTGCTAATTCTTCATAACATTTTATTACTGCGCTCATATCTTCGGCCCCATATCCTTTAGCTCTTGCCATTTGGAACATTTCTTTTACTAAGGATAATACAGGGGTAGGCAGTTTAAGTTCTTTTGCAACATCAGCTGCTAATTCTAGATCTTTATAAATAAGATCAGTCATAAAATGAGGAGAGAAATCTCTATTTAATACTTTCGGACCTTTATTATCCATCATCCCGCTTCTAGCACCACCGCCGCTGACGACTTTTATAAATAGCTCAGGATTAACCCCAGATTTTGCTGCCATTGTGATGGCTTCTGAGAAGGATAATAGATTAATAGCACCCATCACATTATTAGCTAGTTTCGTATATGAACCTAATCCATTTTCCCCCATATAATAAGCTTGTTTCCCAATCACATAAAATAGAGGCTCACATTTTTCATAAATTTCTTTCTTTCCACCAACCATAAAAGTTAAAATACCTTCAATGGCTTGAGGTTCACTACCAGTAACAGGTGCATCTAACATTTCAATGCCCTTCTTTAAAAGGTTATCTGCTACTTTTCTACTTGTATTCGGTGAAATTGTACTGCTATCGACAACAATTAAGCCGGCATGTGCTCCTTTAATAATGCCTTTTTCGCCTAAAATAACTTCTTCAACAGCCTGATCCGCAGTTAGCATAGTGAAAACAATTTCACTTTTTTTAGCAACTTCTTCAGGTGAGGATGCAATGATTGCTCCTTGTTTTTCAAGGGAGTCGGCTTTATTTCTAGTGCGATTATACGCAATAACTTCATAGTCGTTGTTTAATAAATGTCCTGCCATTGGAAGGCCCATTGTACCTAATCCGATAAAACCAATTTTTTTCATCTCATTATCCTCCTATTCATTCTATTTTTTTAAGTAAATTAAAAACTTTGTATTTTCAGTATAAACAGTAAAACTATTAATTTAAAGTACTAAAATATTTTTGATATAGTTATAAATAAGTTATATAAAATAAAATTTATAGTAACTATCATCAGGGTGAGGGAGGAATGATTGTTCGGACAAATATAATAGTCATCATGTTCAATATATTCCCAGTTGCTCGCATGAAATACACCTTTTGATACAACCGAGGTTGATCTTTTCTCTTCATATAATATGGAATCAATGCCTCAAATTCTTTTTTGTGTGCATATAAATAATTGGTCACTCCACCATAGACTGATCGCGTATTTGATAAATTCTTACTAATTTTTCCGAAAATTGTTAGTCTACAATGACATTATCCAACAAGGTTTACAAATCACTCATTTCTAAAACAGATCCAAACCCTCGTTCAAACGCTCATGTCTACCTCGTGCATACTTATTAATTGTCTGAGGATACACAGCATTCATAGTTAGTCGCAAAGAATAGCTCCATGAATATAGTTGTTGCCTTACACCTGTTGATAGACTATCCATGCCAAATCGATCAGCAAAAAACAATAGCGCACATTCATATAACTGCTTAATATAAAGATCTCCAGAACGTCTACTAGGGATTTGTTCATCATTTTGATCTTTATTTATTAGTTTTTGTATTTGTTCAAGCTTCTTTCCATAGTGAAGAGCATAATTGAAAAATCGTTTTCCAGCCACCAATGGCTGTGTTAATTGAAATTGATTTAGTGCTCGAGATGAAAGTATTTCACTGTTTCCATTTGTATTAAACTGTTCTACGAAAAGATTACTAGCTTTATGATAGATAGCATAATTATATACATTTGTAGCTTTAATTCCTTTGAATACATCAATTTTACTTGAAGAATACCCCAGCCCATTCTTTCCTTTATACCACTGTGTCAAAGGATATAGGTAACTTTTAAATAAGTCATTCAGATTATCCTGGTTCCTATCTTCCCATTGGGAGATAATTTTCACTTTGAGATGTTCGTCTGCATCATCCATCTCACGTAAATGATATGATTTCAATAAATCATGGGGTGCTAACTCTTTGCCACGAGAGTTTTGTGAATCAAAAAATTGAAAAGCCTCTTGCTCGCTGTCTGTGACAATTTGAACTGCACTACATTGTTCAAGTAAATATTCTTTGTATTTGCTTTGCTCATCTTTCGAAAGTTCACTAATCCGCTTAGATAAAATTTCAAAGTTAGTCACAATTGCATCATTAGATAGTTGATTATATTTTTCTCGTAGCAGCCCTTGTTCCTTATCACCTATACAGTATAGTAGGATGGAAAGTGTTGTCAGCCGCTGTTGGCCATCCACAACGTTATATCTCTCATTTTCCTTATGGAAAATGACAGAACCAATTCTGTACTCTTGTACACCTTCTTTATATGCATTGAAAGTATCAAGAAAAAGCGTATTCGTAGACTTCACACTCCAAGTATACGGACGCTGATATGACGGTAAGGCTAATTTCATTCCAAGTAATCATGAAGCTTGGTGATTTTTAATTCATCTTGAAGTAGTGTCATCCTTAAATCCCTCCCTGACAAAACTTTACATTTATTTCTATAATAACACTCGAAGCTATTTTGCCCTAGAGTGTACTTGGGTGAATTTATGTTAACTTGACTATCTCGACGGGGGCATGTGTTGATCACAGACACAAATACTTTCTGTAAAAATGTCTAAAACGAATTCAAAATCTACCTTTTTGCCCTATTTTCGCACAAAACAAAAAACACCCAAAAAAATTGATAAATCAACATTTTTGAGTGTTCTATCGTTTCTTAATTTAGCTCGTTTTACCTAAAGATACCGGTGGTCGGGGTCGAACTGCTACAGGTCATATTGATGGGCGGAAGAATTAGAATTCAATAACTGTACTTGGCCCTGTTTTATAGCAACTTCATTTTCAAGAATGAAGTAACAGCCTTAATCATGATCATATATTTGATAATTATAATTAAAGGATATTTTTTCTTGCTGCTTGGAATTTAGTATGCTCAGTTCTTCTTTTATGATATTCAATTCCTTCAGTTTATCCTTTAGCGTTTCAAACACATTTTCGAGAGTTGATTTTACGAAGAGACGTTTGACATCATGTCTTTGTTCAAAGTCTTTTCGTTCCATTTCATTGTCATACTTACTCATGAAGAAGGTTTTGACTATGGACTTAACGGTAAAACCTCTTGTGTTGCTCTTATTAAAAATAATTCTTAGTAAATTCATATATTCTTTTTTATTTTTGTTTCCATTCGCAATATAACTTGCCAATTGGTCCAGGCTTTTTTCATTTATGTTCAGTGTAGGATCGCCTTCAAAAATATCAGATTTAGTTAAGAATCGAATAGATTGAATTGAATTTGGATGTTGATATAGAAAGGCTGAGAGACCCATTTCCGGCTCTGCCTCATTCATACTTTCATCTTCCATTGGCTTTCGCTCTGTTTTCTCTTCGTAAAAGAGACCGTCCATATCTTTATGGAATTCTTTCGTAAAAAGAATCATTGACCTTATTTCATCAACCGTATCAAGGAACTTCCCTTCATCCTGTAGGAGTTCTTCCTCAAACCATAGGTTTTTTATCGAATGGATATATTTGTTCAGTGACTGGTTTAAATAAACCTGAATCGTTTTGATAAGATTGTTAAGTTCTGTGGTTCCTATATCCATAGCGGATGATAATTGATCCGCATCTATTTCGGTCGAATAACTTAACCTTTCTTCCCATTTATTAATAAATTGATTATACTGTTCACTCTTTGATTGTGTGCTCTTTTCGTAAAGCTGTGAAATGACACTTAGTTCACCCTTCCAAAAATGTTCGAGCACCAGCTCTTTCAGTTGATCGGCGGACTCATTCAGGAAAGACGCTTTGCTTACATATGCCCTTATGATTAATAGAATATATTTCATTAAGTGTTGTAAGTTGGGCGAGGATTCCATAGACAGTTTCATTGCTTTTCCTATTTGTGAGGTTTCAACATTTCCCAAATTCATTAGTTTCCAGGAAAGAGTCTTTTCCATCACAAACTCGATTTCGATAGGCAAAGAAAGAAAGTGTGCAAGATTCCATTTGTAGCCTGAAAGCTTCATGTAATAGTTTGATTTATTTAACCCAATTACGATTACTTCTTCACCGTCTTTTTTATAGAAGATATGATTAAACGGGCTTCCGAAGGATTCCCTTATTTCATCAAAAAGGTTACATTCTGTAAATAATCTTTCTAGTACCTCAACACTGTGACTAATGTTATGATTTGGATTAATCATTTTCTTTATTTGTGAGGATTGATAACTAGATCCAGAGAGCACACTCATGAAGCAACACCTTCATCCAAGATTCTTTCTACGTCATCGATTAATTGCGAAATCTTGTCCTGTTCCTCTATTAGTACCAACATTCGATCTTTTCGTTCGGATATTTTCGTATTGGTAACTAATTGGTGCAGTTCATTTTCACAGTCCCTTTGTTTCGTTTTCAATGCCTCTAAATAACTTTTTAATGTTAATCTATACCCACTAACAGCATGATTCCAATGGTTAACTAGATTAGAGGATGATTCTTGGTTCATTCTTCATTCTTCCTCTCTCGTTCATTTTCAAGCTTCCTTACTCTCTCAAAGAACTTTATGTTTGATTCAACGGACTTGTATAATTCTTCAATGGCAGAAATGTTCCCGTGGATAAAATTCTCCTGAACTACCTCTGAAATCGACTCTTTAAATGTTAATTCATCCTCCGCAATTTTACTAAATAAACTCTCTATTTGTTGAATTAATGTTTGTGTGTCTAGTTGTTGCAGTTCGTTTAATTCAACGCTGGATACCGCTGTTTCTGTCTCATCATTTATAAATGAATCTGGTAATTCTTCCTCTATTGGAACCCCAATTGGGCTTTCATCTTCTTCTTTATCAACTTCAAGAGAATCGATTTCTGATTCAGCAGGTTCTATCATTTCTTGATTTTCTTCATTGATGTAATATCTCGATAGCTTACTTATATTTAGTTTCCAATATCCCTTTTTTCCTTCCACTTGTTCGAAGCATTCATTTCTGCTGAGGAGATTGGTTACCGTATTTTTTGTGGTTGAACGCTTTTCGGAAATTTTGTCCTGCAGCGTCGTCCAATGCATTCCGGAAGGATGAACCGCCAACGTCTCACACATTAAACTAAAAATGGATTTATTTACAGATTTGCTTTCTTCCACCAGCCGGCCAATATCTAAGTATCTCTGCTGTTCAGAAGCATAACGCTCATCAAAGCCAACTTTATGCACACGAATTAAATACATCACCTGCTTATCAATTTCAAAGCTCAATTTATGCCCTGGCTCAATCAAATAATCAGCAAAAAAGTCCATGACACCATCACCAAAGAAATAATGCTTATTGGCGTTTTTCTCCCAGTTCCATTCATATCGGTATTCTTCATGCTGAATCGTAACTTTTCCGTGGTTACTCTGCCTGAACAAAACAGACATTTCAATTAGTGCTTTTGGGATAATAAAATAACCTTTTACCCTGTCGTAATAGGATACGGTATGATAAGCATTCAATTTATCCTCTGTTGTCTTAGTATCATACCTGCTAAAATGAATGGCATTCTTATAGGATTGGGTATCTGCTTGATTTTTGTTATCCAACAATTCTTTAACATTTTCAATTATGGGTAATGAGTTTTTTACAGCGTAATAGACTTTTTTATCATTCTCTATTTGTAATAGAGGAGCCTCATTCCTATATATCCACTTATGTTCTTCTACCTGATTAATTTCTAATACAGCTTCTAATAGGTCTTTAACCGCCTCACTATAAATGGAGAAGGAAGGATGATTTTCTATGACATTAAACACATGATTAACAATTTGATTCGTCGTCACTTCTGTTTTGCTTTCTTTTATGAAGTTGATAATTTTATAGCTTAATCGTCCAACCTCTTCACTGATTTCAACAGGGACTTCAAATTCTTGCGTCTCATTTTGAATCTGATTCATTCCCAACGTTCTTTTTATTTCGATTCTGGTACCAAAAACAGAGAAACGATCATCGAATTGAGGAAGGAAAATGACCTTTTCTTTGTCTAGTTTATGAAATTGGACAACCTTCTCTATTGCCTTCTCACGATCAATTCCTAACAGTTCACTTTTGAAGATGTAATCATAGACATAATTATTGATAATCACCCATTCAGATAATACCCAGTAAGCAGTATTTTCAATTTGGGAAAACCGAATATCACTTAGCAGCATTTGTCTTAGAACATCGTCTGATTCATAAACCTTTAGTCTATATTTCATATCAGATATTTTAAGTGGAATCTTTCGAGGGTTCATATATAGATAGATATGATTAAGTCTAGCATCGATTTTATCTTTGATACCCCATAACCCTTCTTCCACCTCATAAAAATAGGACTTTGGTGCATAAAGTGCTAAATCGACAATTCTTTTGATGTCCTCATTTGTCGAATTCAGATTCGTCCAATTCTTTTTTAAATATAGCATTATTTCAGGATAAGGAAGGATATTATCTGAATTCTGCAATAACGCTTTTTTTATTAAACTGATATTACTGTAACAAATTCCAGGTGTACTTTTATTCACCGTTTGCATAGGTCTCACTCCTTTATCCATTGATATCGAATTTTCCGTTATCCCTTCATCGAGAAGGTCCACATATTGCAGCCAAGAAACAGTATTTCTCGAAAGCTTGTCCCCAACAGACTCTTTCATCAAATTGCCACCAATCGGATTTCTGACGACAAGCAAACCAAGCTCTTTTACGGCTTTGATTTTTTCACTCATGTTTAAGTTGTTAGCAGCCGAAAGCAACGTATTCACCATGAAAAAATAGGGAAGCTTTAGGATTTGATTTTTGAGAATTTCCTTTTTTTCATTGGAATTTCGGTATTGGTCCACGAATTCACTGTTCACATTAAACCTTCCATCAATAAATCCAAGAAGACGCAGTCCTTGTCGATAGCTTGATTTAATCCGCTGTAGGTTTTTATCATGAATTTGTTGCGATAAGGTTTGTGGATGGATTTTTCCTGCCGCTACCTCATCAAGGAAATCTAGAACAAACGTTATGTTGGATTCGGGCAATTCAGATACGTAGTATTCGATTAACTCAAGGGCTGTCCTTCCATTCTTCAGGGTCTGTCGAACAAAGGGCAGCTTCGAAAACAACGCCAATAAAAAGGAAGAGCGCCCCTTTGATTTCTGAAGGTCACCCGCATGTATCGTCCTCTGTTCACAAAGCGTTTTCCAAACCTCTAAAATATATGATTCAGGAATACTATCATAGGGCTGCTGTTTCTCACCGGCGAGATATTTTGCTTTTGAGGACTCTGTTTCAACGTAAAATTCATTCAATTCTACCGAAATAATTTTATTTACTTTTCCGGTACCTAACGTATGTATTTCTTTCAACGTACTTAAATACCCCAAGACCAATTGCTGCAACAAAATTCCCACTACCTTTAGTTTTCGTAATAATCTTATTTTACCAAAATATTGTAAAGTTATATATCATTGATTCACTCATGCGAAGAAAAAAGGCCGCGGTTTACCGCATTTTTCAATAAAATATCTCGTACTTTCTATAAGGTAATTGATAAATATAAAAAGCCCCTTCACAAATGAGTGAAGGGGCTAGAATACTTATAATATTTTTTATAAGGTTTTCGCATTTATTTGATTTTTTATTTCAAGGTTACTTCACTCTCTTGTTGTTCTTTCATTTATTCCTTATTCACTCAAGGCACCTTACACGATATTTATATCATCCTATTTTTCCAGTATAATGAAAGGAATATAGCATAAAAAGAAGGGATTTCATTGATGATGTCTAGTATTGGTCATATCATTTCATATCTTGAAAATGAATTGCAGCAGCTACTGGTTCCATATAAAGAGCAAATTGAGAAATTAGAAATAGAGAATCAAAAACTGATTTCGGAAATCAAACTTTTGAATGAGGAAAAAGGTGTCTTATTTGAAGAATTGAATGTATTAAGGAAAAAAGATCTGGAAGCATCAGCGTCATTAAAGCCTGCTGAACAAAAGGATGATTCGCATACTGAAATCCCGGAGGAGGACCAATCTCTTTTATTACTCTCTCAATTTAATGATTCGATTGAAGAAAATGACATGGAAAAGGTATATCATATTCTTGAACTTTTTTGCCAAAAACCGAACCTGTTAAATGAAGCCAATCTTGGAATAAAGGGGCTCATCTATAATATCCTTCATTATGTGATTATGGCTGATAATACGGAAAATGAATTTAGCGATAAAATTGTGGCTAACTTTTTCAGACTACTATCGCTTCTCCGCAAGCATCACACTGCCTATATTACCCTTTTTTTAAAGGAGAATTATCCAGATTTATTGGATTGTGCCCTTTATATTAATGAACCGAAGACCATTATTCGCTTCCTGAAGCTATTACATGAATACCAGTTTGAGTCTGAATTGTCGGAAGCACTTGCCCATATTATTAAGGTTGAATGGGGATTCCTCGATTCTAATGTATCAAAGGCAGAGTTTTGCTTCTTTTTATGGTACTCGTTCTTGTTTGACCTAGATCAGGATCTGCTTGATCGAACCGAGGAAAGTAGAAAATGGTTAGGAGAAAAGAATAGTGTTTTTCAATTATATACGTTTATGTACGACTGCTTAAATGCTAATAAGGTTGTGAATAAACAAAAACAACATGATTTAATTCTAGGGTTTAATCAAAATAAAATATTTGATAGCAAAGAAACACAGCAAATATTGGATAAAGTCCATGAAAAATTAGATATCTTAATCGTCACAACTCCTGCTGCCGTCATACCTACTTATACAAAAGCTTTGCAAATGGTAGATTCGATGAAACTCAACCAATTAATAAAGGAATTAAAGTTACAGAAAAAAAACGTTCTAGTTCCCCTATATTCGAATGGACCGGTTTCCTTGCCAAGTGGCGGCTATGCAAGTGTAACCATCTATGAAGACAAAAAAAAGAAAAAAAAGAAGAAGAAGGCTTTCATCGCTAAAGAGATTGTAGATGAAATCAATCAAAGAAACTCTCCAGAAAGAATCAAAACAGAAAAGTACGTCGAGCATGTTCAGCCTTCTCCTTCAATATTAAAAAATCAAAAGGAGATTACTTTTCAGTGGCCAAGTACAGAACTAAAAGAAAACACTGAGACAAGTTCACAAGATAAACCGGCATTAAACGAATACAGTGAGTTGAAAAAACAAGGCTATCAAATTACAGGTCTAACAAGAGCCAAACGCTGGGCGATTCTTCAAAAAGCCGTACCCGCATTAGGGTTAAAAAAGGTTGCATACACCATTGCTTATAACGTACGTTTAAGAAAAGGCCATAAAAACGGTCTAACCAAATTTAGTTACTCCATTGGTGAATGGGAACACGATTTAGAAAGGTTGAAGAATACCTATTATAAAAAAGATTTTACATGGCCGAGTTTCTAAATAAACATAGCTAATACTTGTTTTTGCATAAATTGAAGGTTAATAAATGCAAAGGAATTATTTAGAGATTAAATTCCCCCTTACTTTATAAAGACTATTGTTCCGGTGATTATTTGGGATGATTGAGCAATTTGATTGAAAGCCTATTCATATGAAAGATATCCTGCATAAAACGGAAAACAAGTAGAACGCAGAAAATAAATATAGCCATCCCTATGGATGGCTAACCCCTAAGTACAGGAAAATAATCCTTGACACGATATAGAAGATAAGACGAAAACCCATCTGTCAATTAATAGCTGCTGTAGCCCTCCTTGTTTCTGGATGTAACTAGCTGCCATTAAAGATTTTTCCTTGAAACCAGTTTACTTTGCTTCTTCCATCTTCTAAACTACTGACGATGGTGGGACAATTTATAGTTTTCTTCCCAGCTTCGGCCAGTTTGAAAAAAACCTAAAATCCTAAATTACCTCTAATTGATCACGCTCTTCGATGTTTTTGTAAAAAGATACATTGGCATATGCTTCAAATTCCTCTTCCATTTTCTTGAATTCCTTTTTTATGGTTGTAAGGGTTCCTTTTGGAACAATCTTTAGGTCACGGTAACCTGTATTACTGTACCTATAAGCAAGAAATTTAGCTCCTGTTTTCCAAACTTCCATTCTCATCGTTCCTGATCCGTTATAGTACATCATTTGCATACCTAAAACCAATTCTTTATTCTCTACTTCATGGAATTGAACCTCTGCTTCTTCATCAGTTAAATGTGTTCCAAACGAGGAAGAAAGTAGGTCCCGGTTTAGATATAGATTCATTGCTCCTTCTGTGATATTTTGATCTGGTTTTTGTTTAGATAAATAAAATGCCGGCATTGTCTGGGGTTTACCCGATTCATCATAGGTAATTTTCTTCGTTTTACTCCAGTCCACATAAATATCCGACTTCTCAAAAGACACCGCTCTAGCAGCAATAATTTCCACATTCGGTAATCGTTCCATTGAAAGAATGGCACCATGTTCCATTAGAAGAGATTCTAGTTTTGTAATCGTGTCAACCTTTTTAAAGCTTTCCTCAGCTAGTTGTACTCCTTCCTTGAAACTCCAGGATCTAGGCAGCAGTATAGGCTGAGCAATCTCGTGAAGCGAACAAAGGGACACAATGAGGTCAAACGAGTCAGGAGAAAACTGATTCTCTATGTTTGCAAAATCTAACTTTTTAAACTCAATATTTTGTAAATCCAGCTGTAAAGCCAGTTCCTTTGCGCATTCCAAAGCCTTTTCATTTACATCAATACCAATAACTTGAGAAGTTGGAAATAACGAAGCATAAAAACAGGAAGCAAACCCATTATCACATCCTATATCCAATATCTTAGTTGGATTTATATCTGGTAGCGACATCAGCCATTCAAAAAAGTGTTTATACTGATTCGAAGAAAAACTTGAGATATCTAAGCTCAATCTAAGGTATTCATTTTTCCTACGATAGATATTGGTGTAAATATTTCCCCCTTCATCCATCCGGTTCCCCATCATCTTTAGGATTCGATCAATCGTTCTTTTCGGATGTTGGTTATACAAATAGTCTTCAAAGTCCTCTATTCCCTTATGAAAAGGCATACTCACCTTTTCAAAATATGATGTGATAAAATCATTCGTTTCTGACGTTGGTTGTGACATCATTTTATCATCCTTTGAAAAGTTTACTTATTTAATTATTTTGTCCGTTTATGAAATAAAAAACCTATATAACGTGATGTAACACTAAAGTGCCATACATAATTCCTATAAAAGGCCGTGCCCGGCACTTTTCTAAAGTTATATATCATTGATTTACTGGTACAAAGAAAAAGGCAACGGCTCACCGCATCTTTACATGACTCTTACTATTAAATATTGAGGTTTATTTGTTACTTCATTTAATACCTAGGTATTTCGTCAACGTCCAATCCTGCGACTTTTATATTTATTGCTTTTGCAGCATTAATTAATTGAAGCAATAAATCACTCACCCTATCTTTTGTTTATCCAAAAATGATATTAAGTGTTTTTTCCACAATCTTGGGTGCCTGGCACAAATTCCAATCCAGCCCCAACTTTTTAAAGTAGATAACATAGTTTTATGTCATAATATGGTTAATATAGAATCATTTTTTTAGGGAGAGTGATGGGAATTTGACGCATTTACCAAAGACAAAGCATCCGCAAATTAATTATTTGATTGATTTGTTCGATCAAGAAAAACAACCTTTTAGAAAGATTCATAGAATGATTGATTTATTTGAATGTATTATTAAGACTCACACAGCCTTGTTGATGGGCAACTATTTTAAACAGCATCAACTTTCCAAAAATGTAAAAGCTCATCTTGCAGAAGGACTTCGCACCCCCTCCTTAGGGACATGGCAATTCTTTAGCCGTTTACTTTTTGATGAATTGTACTTTAATACATTTACAAATCAACAGTACAACAGCCTATTTCAATCGATAAAAAATGTGGACCTAAAAGTAAAGCTTCAAGAGATTTATGAAAAAGAAGGAGATTATTACTATATTAGACGTGATATCGTAAGAAAGAAATTAACAGGGTTCTTACAACAACAAATTGCTAATTTAATAGACTTAGAAGAACCTCCTATTCCAGATCGCTTATTTGTAAAGCGTTTTGGAAAATATTTTTTTCAATGGGATACGTCTGTAGGCGATGTAATCGGTGTCAGGAATTACTTTGCTCATGGGGCAACTCCAAGTGATAAGTATTGTACAAAAAAAGTCGAGGCATTACAAAAGGTATTAACTAACTGGTTACAGGCTAATTGGCTTCAGGAAACAACAATTATTGTCATACAGTCATCAAATCCCTATGTGTTTACTAAGTTGGATGGTCAGGAAGTGGAACATGAGATAACCCTTCTAATTGACAAGACTTCTCAAGAAGAAATGGAAACAGGGATACCTTATCTAATCAATGGAAAAGGTGAAGTGTTAAATCTGTTTCCTATCATTTCTTGTAAAGGAGATAAACTTGTATTCTTTAACGATTTAAAAAAGATTGATAAACAAAAAATATCATTTTTGCATTATCCGAATGCTGAACACATTCATGATGAATCTGTTTATCAAAAATTTATGTCCGTTATAAATATTACACAATGGAAGGCAGAAACTTCGGATGAATTCCGTGAAAAAATTGCCCTTCTAACAGAAACCTTTAAGGGGCGAAAAAAGGAACTTTCATTTATCAATCAATATATATCAAAACATGACATGGGTTATTTAGTGTTGAAAGGACAACCAGGGATTGGGAAATCATCAATCATAGCAAATCTCTATCAAAATCAAAATGATTTGGATTCCAACCATGTTATTAAATATTTTATAAAACGTGGCACTGAATATGCTGAGGCATCTGAATTCCTAGATTATCTAAACCGCAAGCTTGAACGTTTATTTTCAACAAAGATTCCTTTTGGAAAGACACTTGATGAAAAGAAGAGCTATTTACATTCACGTTTACAATATATTTCTCAAAACCTCTTAACGAAAAAGCTTATTATCTGCATAGATGGAATTGACGAAGCACGTTTTATGGAGGAATCACTTGTTAAATATTTTATACATGACATTTATCCTAATGTATTCATTATTTATTCTGGTCGCTCAACAAAAAAGACGCTTCAATTTTATCATACTTTACCATTTCAATTAACTAACGAGTATGTTATTCAAGGATTATCCAAAAAAGATATCAGATCAATTCTTTACGATTATACTAATAAATATTCTATCCCGAGAAAAAGTAGTGAGATTGATTTTATTTTTGAAAAATCAAAAGGAAATCCACTTTATTTACAACTATTATGTAACACACTTGAAAATGGGGATCGGACCATTCAGGATTTAAAACAGTTACCTGATAAGTTTGAAGAGTTTTATGATGAATTCATTCATCGCTTCTCCAATAAAGAAAATGGGAATATTATACTTCAAGGATTATACTCTTTCGGTGCATCAAAGGATTATTTAACCAGTGCACATCTAATGAAAATAATCCCTCATATTGGTCCTGCTGATGCCGAAAATATCATCAGTGAATTATTAGAATTGTTGTATGAAAGTGAAGAGCATCCAAAACATTACCAGTTATTTCATGAAAGTATTAGAGACTACCTTTATACATACAAAGAAAATGAAATTCGGGATGTTGAGCAATGGTTCGTTACGTTTTGCAGTCAATGGAGCAAATGGTTATCCTATCACGGATCCATTAGGGAATATAGTTTAAAGCATTTTGGTGACCATCTGCTTTCGGTAAAAGATATAAGTTCATTGAAGGCTCTTGCAAAAAACCAAGATTTTTTAGATGCTCAAATAAAGGTTACAGGAGACTATCATCAGAGTTTTCTATTAATCCAGAACAGTGTTAGGACTTTGTATCCTATACGTGATGATCAAGAACTCATCAGTTTGTCAAAAAAAGCAGTACAACTGCACCTGCAATTGCAGAGTAATCTCTTAGAGATTTTTCAAAGTGCTCTTCATTCTGATATTGAAAATACTATCAAGTCCCTTTCACTTATTAAGCATTATCCAATTCAAATAAAAAGTAATATGTATATTTGCCTTTTATACTCCTGGTTAACTGAAAGGAATTATTCACAGGAACATTACCAAAAAATCAAGATCCAATTATCTATAATAGAAGAACAACTACCAAAAGACCCTGCCCTCTTTAACATGATGTCAAGTGATGAACATGTTCTTTTGTTTTATGTATTGACTGCACTTAAGAAAAAGAATTTCTCCATATCGCCAATTCTAATGAGAATTCAAGCTGAGTATTCTCAGGTAAATGAACTGTTGCGGTTTGTGAACTGGAAATGTCATGACGATGTATTTGTGATTAATAACTTAATGAAGAACATGTTTGTTCAAAATAAGAACGAACGATCCTTATCGCTCATTTATTTGTCCATCAAGTTATTTGAATTTGGACAGGAATTGGCTGGATATAAGATTTTCGATGAGATTGGTGAAGATAGGAAACACCCAGATGAAATTTTGTCATTGTTTGACCTTTATTTACTAAAACTCGAACAGGTCTATCCAAGAACTCCGCGTTATGTACAAAATCTTATCATTGAGGAAATTTTCTACTGGATTAAAAAGGTGCCCCATGGGGTGATAATAAACGAAGGAGATAGGACTACCATTAGAGGTTTAAGAGCTTCTATCCTCAAACAAATTGGTGATACTCTTATAAGGATTAAAAATGAAGCTGGACTGAAGAAGTTAATTGATTCATTAAATCAATCTGTTCAAACAATTCCCTACAGTGGAGGGATTAGTAAAATAAAAACCAGTATCATGAGAGATATTAACTATTTTACAGAAGCATTAAATAATCTATTGGTTCAAAATCTGAATTTCAATTATACTAGTACTCAAATAAAAGAAAAAGATATGTCAACTGATTATCAGGAACATTTCAACCATCTATTACAAAAAATATATAAGGGAATTGAAATGAATGGTTCCCCCATAGGTAAAGAGGAAATTGAAAACTTGCGGAATGCAGAGGAATTGGAAAGCGAGTTTTACCAACTTCCGATTCCCGCTTATGTATTGTCCAATCATGAAGAACTAATTGATAAAGAAGAATTAAAAGACCTATTACCGTATGACGAAATCATTCGAAAAATACATGAGACATTGACCGAAAGGAACTCATACTCAAAAGTAAAAGATTTATGTAAGTATGGTATCCAATTATGTGAACTAGGTGATGTGTTCAAAGCAGTAAAGGTAATTAGATCTACTTCATCTATTACGAAAGAGCTTAAGTATCTCGATCATTCTGACCCAAGTATGGAAGAGTTCTATTATAATCAAGCATTACATGTGCGGGCTAAAGCGTTGTATCATATAGTCAAAAAAATGTGTGAGTTGGAACGTGTAGAATATGCTTATGCCTTAGCAAAAAAGATTTCCATAACCTTTGTTAGAGCAGCTGCCCTACAAAAAGTTGCCACCACCTACAGTAAAGTGGGATGTTTCGAAAAGGCAATTGAGGTTGCACAGAAAATAACTGAAAAGTGTGATAGATTGGCATTTGCACAAACGTTTACGAATTTATTATATCGCTATGCTATTGAAGAAATATCAATTGATATACTGAATAAAAATTCTTATTATTATATCAATTCCTTAGCTGCGATTGCGGAAGTTCCTGACTCTATCCTGTACTATACTGCTGTTCAACAAGTTATGAGCCAGGAACTGGATTTAGCAGTAACTACAACTGCACTAATACGTGACGAAGATACGGTTCTGGATTTTTATCAAGAGCTCGGGATTTATCTATCTACAGAAGGAAATAAACAGTATATCAAACATTTATTATTATTTGAAACAAGAGGAGAAATATTATTAACATTTTTAGATGGTATCATTGGTGAGTCTACTGGAGATGTAAAAAAACTACATTTTGTAATGAATTTGGTTCAAAATAACATAACCAATAAAACTATTCAATCGTATGTTTATAGAAAAATAATTGAAGCAGCTATTCCCCTTAGGAAAGATGAGGCACTTACTATATTTTACAAGGCGTTACCTAATCTAATTCAACACCACCATGGTCTAACTAATTTGCTCTTTACAATTGTCTGGTTCCATAAAGACAACCAGAACTTAATTACAGAATTAAGCAACGTAATGAATCTTGATGAATTTTCTCTAGATTCTCCAACTCGTTACACCTATGACAATATCAATTCATGGATAGCTACCATCGAAAATGAGTTTATTAAAATGCAGATACACAGTTGGATACAAGGGGTAGAACAAGGCAAGATGACTAAAGAATTGTTTAACTCTTTCGTTTCAAGTATTATTTTCTCAAAAAATACTTAACAACAAGTGAACAATAGGAGTGTTTTCCTAAGGAAATAAAAATAAAATTCCGATATCGACCTTCCTAAGAAGCGTTTCATCCAAATGGATGAAACGCTTCTTAACATATCAGCTCTTTACACTTTGTCTTTGTCTATAATCTTTTTTAGAATATTAATGGATATAAATAAAAGGGCGAAGAAGGAAAATAGTCCATCAAAACTGATTTCTTGCTTTGTAAAAATATCTTCCCATGTACCTGCAAATATAGATGCAAGGACTGCAAATGGAAATCCGTAAATGGTAATCCCACTGATAACCTTATTTGTTCTTGTTTCCACCATGCTTTTAATTGTGATTTCTATTTCAGAAACCGTATCATAAAGCTCATTAAGTTGTGTGTTCAATCCCCATCGCTTTTCAATCGTTTTCCGGAATTCTTCTAAATGATAATCTTCCACTGATGGCATAGTTTGGAAGATATCCTTCCTTAACTGAATTTTTATCTTGGCTAAACTATCACTAAGGGAAACTAATTCTCCTCTAATCTTTTTTAAATCTTGGAGTTTATTAAGGACGAGTTCGATTTCTTTTTCTATCGTCATTTGAAATTTCTTTATGGCATCATAACGTTTTAACAAATTAACAAATTCAGTATGATAGGAAACGATATCCGTTTGGTCTCTTGACCAATCGTCAAAAACGACTACTCCATTTTGATGAATCAAACAGAATCCACCTGGAAAATCCACAAAGTCAAAACTTTCTTTACTAGGTAAATGAACAATCTCGTTTTGATTATTTCCCGATAGTAAAGCAACTAAATGTCTTTCAAGAGTCGGTGTCAGAAGTACGGAATTTTTTTTATTTAGAGCCCATTTAACGCCCATAAATTGTTTACTTCTATCCTTGTATAAGGTACCGCAGTTTTGAAGTGTACATTCCGGCCCCCAAGTACCATCGCTATGTAAAGAATGTACCGATAATTCAGAAGATGGATGATAGAGTCTCCATAATTGGTCAAGAGTCTCCTCCCATGAAAGCTTGGACCCCTTCTCGTATTGCCCTGATTCCATTTCAACTAAATAGGGTGCTGCCACAAGGGTTTTGTCATCACTAACATGCCATGGCTGATTAAAATCAGAACCTGAACGCGGCTTATTATTTGGTCGCATACCTGCCCATTTTCTATCTTCCTCCTGCTCAAGGGCTGTCCATAAATCCTCTAGGTGTACACCTATACTTGGATCAACCGAAAAAGTGATTTCTCCACCCCTACTTGCTAATGTGGGGCTATAAACCGCCATTAATCCAAAGCCCGACTTTAACCATGAGTGATCCTGGTCGTTACGTGCAAAGTTTTTAAGTGTCCCTACATTTGACAATTCGGTTACAATAATGGCATCCACTAAGATTTTACGATCGGACCCTTTAACTGGGAGACGCAGTTGTATTTTCTCGGAATTATCGAGGACTTCCTTATACTCTTGGTAGTCAATATTTAACTTTGTGATTGCAGTACTATAGACTACCGATCCTTCCAAGATAGGAACATCCGCGGGATTTGCATTTCTCATCAAAAGTTCTATGGTAAAAAGTAAGCATTCATTTAA
This sequence comes from Neobacillus niacini, assembly GCF_023715415.1. Classification (GTDB taxonomy): domain Bacteria; phylum Bacillota; class Bacilli; order Bacillales; family Cytobacillaceae; genus Neobacillus; species Neobacillus niacini_C. The sequence continues at coordinate 626,876 of NZ_JAMBOB010000002.1, read as the reverse complement.
CCCAGTTCTGATTTTTTCCTCATCAAACATGTCAGATTTCAGAAAAAAATATTTATGTGAAAGTGTATTCAAGAGTGTGCCCCAGGACTTTCTAGGCTCTCCAGTAGATTTGACATCACCTTTTTCCCAACGATTCACATAGGAGATCCAATCAGAAGGTATCTCTTGAGTCGATACAGCGCTCCATCTTGCGAATAGAACAATAATGGAAAGGCATGTATCAGCAGACATATCTTCTATATAGAGAATTGGTTCACCTACTAAACGTTGTTCCCAAGCCTTGATTTCCTCTTCAGTTGTGTCCATTATCAGTTGTGACACAGAAACACTGTCGGTTTCTACCCGTTTATTATTTAGGATGAGGCCACCATTGTCTATTTCCCCTCTTCCGAAAAGTATTTCATTTTGATTTGCCGTAAGTTTATTAGATTCATAAAAAACTTTAAAGCTGCCATTCGTAAGTTTCCTTTTGAATTGATTTAAAAATGTTTGAAAGTCCATTCTCACTTCTCCAGATAATTAATTTTTCTTCACACTGCTAATCATTGACTCTCTTACTAACATATATCTATTTTTACTATAAAACACCGTCACCATAAACTAAATATTTCCATTTAATTAATAGTAAAGTAGATATTCATTGTTAAAAATTCATATTAATTTAATAGCCATTCGGGTTTTTCATCAACCCTCGTAAGTCTGTGCAATTTGGGACGTAAAGCGGATATTTCATTTGCATCGAGTAACTGAACAAATGAATGTTCACGATGACCATTATGTTTTAATTCTTTTGTAATGCGGTAAATATATTTGAGAATATCCTCATAAAGATAGTCTTCCATTCCGCTTCCTTCCTTAACAGCTTGCTTAAATGCCGTAAAACCTTGTTGGAACAAATCCAATACTTTCCTTTCGGTGTTGTGCACAAGGAAGGGCTCGCACGAACCTTTATATACATCGTAATATGTCATTCGAGCATACTCAAATAAAAATCTGCCTCTTATTATCGTAGGAAGTAATGTTTTATCTAATACTGCATAAAGAAAATGAACCTCTTTTACAAGTTCTTCCGGTATCGCCTCTAGTCTCTCTTGGAGCATGGTGTTATGAATGGTTAGCAATTCCGTACCGACGATAAACTTTTCCTCTGATACAGGAAGCTCGAATAATAACTGATAGAATTCCGTCATAGATTGGCGATGTAAAGGAATGGGAAGCGCTTCTACTATTTTATTTAATGCATATTTTTTAGTGATAAAACGTCTTTCCTCGATTTCCTCAATTCGAGCTTGTAAAATAGCAAGTTGATCACTGTCATATGACGAACGAAACATTCTTTTAAAAAATCGCTCAGCCTCAATTCTGTGATACATAGTTAATTTCAAAATCTCCTCATAATCAAACAAATGCAAGTGAAATTCAGGCATAATAATAAATGCCTGTTCATTTAAGAGAGGAAATTCCTTTTTTAACTTTTCAATACCTCTTACTACTTTTTGCAAGCTTTCGAAATATTGATAATAATTAAGAATAAATGGCTCATTAAATATATAAATTTTTTGAACGTACCAGCTAACAGGATAATCAAATGAAATCGTTTGTAGAGTTTTTGTTTTCTCTGCTAATTGCAATGTATGGCCACAAAGTAGTAAGCCATCCAAATAACAAAGAATGATATGATCATATAATCGTAGACATTGTTTATTTCTAATGGCATTGGATAGTACCTCTGTCCATGAAACTATTTCATTCGTTTTATCGTGTTTTGCAAAAGTACGAATTTGCTGCAATGCATATTCATAATAAAAAACAAGTTGAGGATGGTTGCTCTCTATTGCTGTACGTATATGTTCAAGAGATAATGCCTTTTTGTAGTTAAGTGCGTGACGCAGCAAGGATAAAGCATTTTTTTTATTTGTTTTTATTCGGTCATACATTTTCATATTTAATGTTAATAACTCATTATTATTGCCTGTCTTTATAAGAAGCAGCCATTGAAGCTGAATCGATTTAAAATAAAGTGCTGATTTCTCTTGACCAAGAAGCATTGGGAACAAGATGTCCATTTCCAATAAGGCTTGATCATCTTCCAACATCTTCATATATCCCTCAGAAACTAAATATGCTGCCTCAGTGCTAGAAAGGAAGTCACGCTCTATTTTTAGTAACTTTATTGCCTGCTCCATTTCTGGATATGTTTCTGCCAATTCGTAACATTGTCTTGCAATTAGCGGTAGCTTGTCTTTATACGTTCCAGTAAGTTTTATTGAGGGAACAAGTTTCACATATTCATATAAAAGACCGATATGTGATGGTAGAGGGTCTAAGTTCGAATAGTCACCTCCTGCTAAAATTAGCCATCTAGAACTAATAGCCTCTAAATCCTCCCGGTAAAAGTTTAACTTTTTTATTGCATCTCGAACAGAAGTTTTCACTAATGCGTAGGTATTAGTCGAATTTTCTTTTCGTACAGTTAACCAATACTTCATATCTTGCAATAGCCCGAGGTTTTCATAGTCCGTAGCACGACCAGTTAATAGGAAGCTAATTTCATCTAGAGTTAATGCTTTTTGTGAAAATGACAATAATGTAGCCAATTGGGTTAATTGAGCATAATATTTTTCACCATAGAGTTTTCGCATATACTCCATATAACTTTTCATTACATCAAAAACAGAGTTAAGACTGGCATCGGGCACTTTTTTCCGTAATATCGCATATGGCTGAATTAACAACATACGCTTATCCTCAAGATTATTAATAAATCGTTTCCCCTCTTCGCCTTTAAGCTTTAGCTTGTCCTTCACAAAGTTCATTAACAATTTCATATTTTCATCATCATTTTGATGTACAACCCTTGTTTTTACGTTCATTTCATTTGGAAGTTTAATAGTTTGCTTTCCCTGATATTTTGCTGTTAATAACACAAACATGCCTTCTGGAAGCGGGGGAATCTCAGAAAGTACTTCTATTAAATGATCTGCATTCGTACCTAATAATTCATCAAGGCCATCTAAGACGAAAAGAAGTTTTTCTTTTCCTATTTCAGATTTTAATCTTGAGAAACAATCCGTTAAAACTCCATAAAACTCTTGTGGATCAAGTGTATGATTTGCATTAAATGAAAAATAACTATTCATTGTCTTTGTCGTACCATTTATAACAACTTTACTAAGACATGTAATGATATCTTCTTTAAGTGTCTGTATTTGATTAATGAAATACTTATTGCAATAAACAGCACGGCACATGATATTCGGATGCTTCCATTTATTGAGCTTCAACTCATCCATTGCCTGAACAAGAGTAGTCTTGCCCATTCCTTCCTCCATTACCAAGTAGAGAAAACCGCTTGGCTGTTCTTTTGTAACCTTTGTAATCCATGAAGTTAAATAGGATGGTTCAATATAATCTAAAAAAGTCAGTTGATTTTCAAATGCACGGACATCCTCTTTGTACGCAAAGTCAAGATCTTGCATGGGCATCAGGTGCTGCTGACTTTGGACCAGGTCATTAAATATGGCTTTCATTGATTCTTGATGAATCGTATTTTTCTTACCACGTTTATAGTTTAAATATTCTACAAATGCACTTGCTTCATCATATCCTTCAAAGAGCAGTACATCCTCGTTCTCTATGTACATGAATGGGTTCAGGAAAAATATGTAATCATGTATGGATATCTTCCAGTTTCCCTCTTTACAATAAATATTTAACAAAGGGTATAACGTCTGTATAACTGGATCACTTAGATGCTTTTTGATGTGAGTAAGTTGTTTTTTTAAAGTTTGTTGAAACGACTCATCCTCAAAATTCCCAAGTGCGCCGTGACCTATATATTGATTCCGCCACTTGACTATATTTTGTTCCTCGTATAAATCATATACTGCCTGTAAGATTGTATTTAATTTAATTTCGTGCTCATCAAGTGTGTACATCTTTTGAATTTCTAAGATATCTCTTGCAATTCCAAGCCATTTACCAAGTGTTAGCTTTTCACTAAGTATCTTAAAAATGGTCTCTTTATATGGTTTAGTAAGTTTATCATATGAACCGCGTGATAACCAAAAACTAACAGTGGCTAAAATTGGAAACTTTAATAAGATTTCATAAAAATCCTTTATTTGTAATAATGCACCATATGGTTGTTTCGTCGCCAATAGTTCATGAATCCGTCGATATTCATGAGAGTAGAATTCAGGTACAAAACTCGAGTTAAATGCGAGAGAATACCATAGGCTTGAATCTTGTGCCATCTGGAGACTAACTTCATCCACGCCATGTAGTGCATCTTTTGCTGCAGCTAAAAATTGCTGCTCCCATAAATCAAATTCTGCTTCTGAAATATTGAATTCTAAACAAATTTGCTCTTTCGTCCTCTGCTGTAAAAGCACCTGAAGTACAGCTTGGAATTTATTAATTTGACCGTTCATTTTTTGCCTCCTCTTTAATTTCAAATGGCATCCACTTTAACTATAAGATCCACTACATACGGTAAAATAATACTAGAATTCCAGTTTACTTTTAACGATTCTTTGTATTGTTGTGACTAGCTTACTAGTTTTAGAATGGATAAACGATTCTTTATCACGAGTTAACTGCTTTGGCCAAAATTCACTCTCAATCTGATTTTCGATATATTTTTTAAGGTAAGCTTGATATCTTTTTGAAATTTTACTTTTTACTATTCTAACTTCCTAGGTAATTCGGCAATGGATGGAGGAATCGATTTAGATCCCATTTCATTATCGTTATCCTGAAAGGGTTCATTTAACTGCCATTTTCTTCCTTGAAGGAGATTTATCATAGTAATAAAAGAAACGGCCAAATTTGTCTTCCTGCTCTCTTAATTCTTTAAAAGAATTTAGTATTTCTCTTTTTTCACTTAATGACAACATGTCATTTACCCCCATACTATATCTAGTTATTTCGTCCTATCAATTAATTCTGCATGATGTGAAATTTTTCCTTTATTATTAATTAGTGATTCATTACATTCATAGTTGATAACTAAGAAAAAATGATAAGAGAAAAAATTACCTGTTCGCACTTTATAAACATTATTCCAAATATTGTGCCTGGCCCCCATCAAGTTAATGAATGCCTTTTTATATAAATTTCCTTTACCATCAAAAAATTCTTTATCGTTTTTCTCATATATCCGGCATGAACACAAAAAGAGAACCGAAAAATCCGGTCCCCCAAAATGTTATTTATAAGCTTTATTATCCCCTTTCAAGTATTCAACCATTTCCTCCGGTGTTTTTTCCGCTAACCCTAAGTCAGATAATGTAAGGGCATTTGTTCGTAAGTCTTCCTTCCTAACGAGTTGAGCAAGGTTGATCAGCAAGGTGGCGGCTGGTGTTGGCACCCCTAATTTTTCACCCAGTTTCTCAATCGGATGTAAGCCATAAGGAATATCCTCGTAAATATAGCGATAATTTAATGTGGTTGGTGCCTTACCTGTCTTATACGCAGGGTTGTTCTGAATCGCATCATATAGATTTGTCTCATCCACATCGTAAAATCGTTTAAGCAAGTCTAAACAAGTTGATAGATTAATATTTAATTTTTTGCCAATTTCTAACCGCTCCTGCTCTAATTGTTCCATCACATTGACAACAGATGGAGTGGCTCCATCAGGGTAAAAGAAGAAATCACCTTCTGCTTCAATTCTTCCTGCATTTAACAATAAAATTGGAACATGGAAAACTGGATTCACGTTATTCAGTGTCGTGGTAAGGACACTCTCCGTTTCCACTAGCTGTGGGTACACCTCTTTTAATCTTTCCTTCACAATCCTAGCATCACTTGCTGGAAGCGTAGCAAACTCTAATCTTTCTTTTATTTTTCTAATCCGTACATGGCCAGGCTCAATATAGCGGCATGTATAAATGAGGGACTCTGTTTCCGCAACATAGACATCTTTGGTCATACCGACCTCATTAAAGATATTTCGGAATTCGAGTGCCCCCCAATATCCTGGAAACATCATGATGATATGTCCATCCTTAAGATACGGTGCAATCGCCCGGGCGACGTGCTTATGAGCTGTACCGGTTGTAGTGACCATAATCACCTCTGTATCAGACATCGCATACTCCAAATCTGTTGTTGCCTGAACGGAAGCAAATCCTTCCAATACTCCCTCTGCTCTAATGCCGCCATTTTCCTTGATTTTTTGAATTAATTCCGCCTGAATATCATATAAAATGACTTCATGATTCAACAGGGTAAGATGCGCAGCCATACTTTGACCGCCGTTTCCCGCACCGATAATTGTAAATTTCATGATAATTCCTCCATTTACTTTATATTTTGTGGTATTTGGTTTTGCAATGAATCCTCTACTTTTTTAGGACCAACAAAGTGGTGGAAAAGTCCCGCTGCTAAAATAAGTCCAAGACCGATTAAATCCGTTACTAGACCTGGATCAATGAGTGTAATCGAAGCGACACCAAGTAGAACTCGAGTGATGATAGTCGCCCGTTTCCCAATAAACCAACCTTCCACCGCACAAGCCAACACAAACGCCCCGATTAATGCTGTGATTGTCGCCATGATAATTTCACCGGCGGTCCCCTGCATCAAGATGGCTGGTCCGTATACAAACACAAATGGAATAATAAACGCGACGATTCCAATCTTACAGGCTGTTAATCCAACCTGCATTGGCTTCGCATTGGCGATTCCGGCTGCTGCATAAGCGGCAAGCGCAACAGGCGGTGTAAACGCAGATAGACATGCAAAATAGAATACAAACATATGGGCAGATAAAGGAGTGACCCCCATCTGGACGAGTGCTGGTGCAACAACTGCCGCAGTGATTAAGTAAGCTGCAGTTGTAGGTAATCCCATTCCTAGGATGATGGTTGCAACCATCGTAAGAATTAAAGCTAAAACTAGATTATCTCCCGCTAGTGATACGATGATAGAAGCGAATTTTAACCCTGCACCTGTAAGGTTTAACACTCCAATGATTAGACCGGCAGTGGCACAGGCCGCAATCATACTTAAAGCAGATTCTGCTCCGCCAGCTAAACATTTAATAATTTTCGAAATGGTCACTCTCGAATGTTTTTTCAAAAAGGAAACGATAATCGTTGAGGCGATTGCCCAGATTGCTGCTTTAATTGGGCTTGTTTTTAAAATCGTCATCGTAAAAATTAACACAATCAACGGAATAAATAAGTGGCCATCATTTATTAATACTTTCTTGATATTCGGCAGTTGATGCTTTGGCAACCCCTTTAATCCCAATTTTGCCGCTTGAAAATCGATCATAATCATAACGGTAAAAAAGTACAGCAATGCAGGGATAATCGAAGCAACCACTATATTCAAATAGGATACGCCAAGTAACTGGGCCATGATAAAGGCAGCCGAACCTAAGATTGGGGGCATAATTTGTCCGCCTGTAGAGGCAACGGCTTCAACCGCCCCTGCATACCGAGGGGAATAGCCAATTTTCTTCATTAATGGGATCGTAAACACACCCGTAGAAACGACATTCGCTACTGAGTTCCCAGACACTGTACCAAAAAGCGCACTTGAGAGTACCGCTGCTTTTGCTGGTCCACCCCTTCTTCCTCCAGCTACTCCAATGGCAAAGTCAATAAAAAACTTACTGCCTCCCGTTTCAGCTAAAAACGAGCCAAATAAGATAAAAAGAAAAACAAAGGTGGCGGAAGCCCCAATAGGAACACTGAAAATCGCATCCATACTGTTTAAATAACTTAAAATTCGATCCCAACTGTAGCCTCGGTGGCCGAGGTCACCAGGGATAAATTGTCCATAGTGAGCATAGGCAATAAATAGTACAGCCAGGATTGGCAAAATCAAGCCTGTTGTCCTTCTAGTAATTTCGAGTACGGTTATAATTAATATAATGCTGACAAATAAATCCATGGGTGTAGGTGCAACACCGATTCTGAATACCAACTCTTCCATTTCAACAATCAGGTAGGCGCCCGCAAAGAAATTAAGTCCGATTAAAATATAATCGATTATTGAAGTAACCATTATGCCATTATTGGATAGTGATTTTTTCATCGGATAGAGCATTAGAACCAAGATAGCTCCCAACCCTAAGTGGACCGTATATAGTATCCATGGGGTGATTGGGTAAAACCCTAACACGTAAATATGAAATAAAGACATAAAAACAGCGATTACCGTAAAGATTTTTAAATTGAAGCCTTGTAAGTTTCTCTTTGAACTCGATTCCTCTTGTATTCCCAATTCAGTTGTTTGGTTTTGAGACACAGAGCACCCCCGAAAATCGAGCTCTTCTTGGCATCAGGTTTTGCCTGCCAAGCTCACCAAGAAGGCTCATTTTTTATCATTCTAATTTAGAAATCCTGTCTTATTTTGCTTTTGGCGGAAGAAGGTGATCAGGTATTTCAATTCCAACTTCTTGATAATATTTTACGGCACCTGGGTGATACGGAATGGTACTATATTTTAAATTTTCTACCAATGTTTCTTTCGCACTTGGGTCGACAGCTAATAATTCTTCATGTTTTTCGAACGTCGTTTTGACAAGGTTATAGACTAGATCGTCTGGTAAGTCTTTAGATGCAATCGCAATGTTCCAAAACCCTGGGAGTAACAGATCTTCTGTCTGATGCTTGTAGGTTCCTTTTGGGACAATAGCTTCTGACCAATATGGATACTTTTCTAATGCTTTTTTCATTTCCTCTTCTGTTAAGCCGATATGTTCAACTTCATGTGTGGTCTCAAGGTCTAACATGAATGGACCCGGAACACCCGTTACCGCGAATCCGGCATCAATCGTTCCATCGCGTAAACCATCAATTGATGTATTGGTAGGTACTCCACTTACACGATTTGGTTTAATTCCTAAAACCTCCAATAGGCCATTTCCTGCCTCAGCACTCGTACTGCCCGGAGCACCCGTACTTACATTTTTACCTGCAAAATCACTAATCGTTTTAATTCCACTATCTTTCAGACTATACATATGCATGACACTTGCGTACATTGGGAAAATGGACCGAATCTTCTCATACTTTTTATCTGCCCAGCCTTCGCCATTATAAGCTTCACCGCCAAGCCAAGCGGTAACAAACCCTAAATCCATATCTCCACTTTCGATTAGTTGAATATTTGAGTTTGGACCACCGGTAACCTCGACGGCAACGTCCGTACCTGGTACGTTCTTTCCAATAATGTCGGCCCAACCGCCTCCCCATACATAGTAAGTACCGCCTTGACTGGATGTACCTAAAAGGAGTTTATACTCTTTTTGTTTTGAATCATTTCCACCGGTTTCACCGGATGTACTACTGTCAGAGCAGCCTGCTAATGCAAACATCAGTGCAATACATAAGATAAATAGCTTTGAAAGGCCTTTTTTCAATGAAATTTCCCCCTTGTTTTTAATAGACTATGATTTTTATGAATATAAAAAATATTCCGTCTTTTTAAAACAAACGTCCTCCCTTCATCCTAGAAGTTCCCCTAAGACTACAACCACAACATACTCTATTAATTTTTTACATGAGCCTCTGACAATTGTTTGATTTTTTCTGTTATCCGCTTCTGCTGGTGCTCCAACCAGTTTTTATCCAGTTCAATTTGTTCCTTTAATGAAGTTAATTGCTTTTTCACTTCTGACGGGGCAGGTCCTCCAAAGGTATTCTTCGATTCTACATTTTCGATTGGATCTAAAGCTTTTCTAATTCCTTCTACTGATATCGAGATTTCCTTTCCAATGACCTTTTTAGCAATATCATCGATTAGTTTTGCATCGATTTGCGTCACTGGAATTTTTCGCTCGATCATTTCAATCACTAAATTCCCTACCACCTGATGCGCTTCTCTAAAGGAGATATTCGCTTCCCGCACAATGGTATTGGCTAATTCCGTTAGGGTTGAGAAGTTTTCCAAGGAACGGTGGAATATTTTTTCCTCGTTAAATTTCAATGTCTTGACGGTCGCAATCAATAAATGAAGGCTGGCTTCTACTTCGGAAAATGAATCCCAAAGATATTTAAGACTTTCTGCCGTATCCCTGGAGTGACCATAGGAAGTATTTTTCAAGCAAGATGTTGCGGAAACGAGCGCCCCAATGATATGACCTGACTTTGCTTTAATATGTTCTAGTGTGATTGGATTTTTCTTCTGAGGCATGATACTACTGGAAGCAGCAACGCCATCTCCTACCTCTACTACTCCAAATTCATCTGTGCTCCAAATGTATAAGTCATGACAAAAACGGCTTAAATTATTCATTAGTATATTCATAGAGGAAATCGTTTCCAAAACATAATCTCTGGAAGCAACCCCATCCAGGGAGTTGGCCATGGCACGGTCGAATCCTAGCAGTTCTGAAGTTTCTTGGCGGTTTATGGGAAAAGATGTTGAGGCCATTGCACCCGCACCTAGCGGGGAAATGTTGATCTGGTTGAAGGTCTGTTGAAATCTTGTCTGGTCCCTCTCAAGTGAGTGAAGTATGGCTGATAGGTAATGGGCAAGGGTGATAGGTTCAGCAGGCTGCATATGGGTATACCCAGACATCACCATATAAAGCGAATTTTCAGCAATCGTCAGTATTTCATCCCTTAGCTGAAGAAGTAGCTCACTTATGGTTAAAAGAGAATCACGGCTATTCATTCTGGCAACCGTTGCATAGATATCATTCCTGCTTCTTCCCGTGTGCAACTGGCCCCCTACCTCCACTCCTACTAGTTTAATCAGGGCAGCTTCAATATTAAAATATAATTCTTCCAGTTTCGGATTTAACTCTAAACGATCTGCACCCTGTTGACTAATTTCATCAAGGGCATCCATTATTTTTTTTCCTACCTCAGAAGTAACGATTCCTTGTGCGATGAGCATGAATAAATGCCCTTTATTAATGCTCATCATGTTGTTGAATGAACGGTTTTTGTCAGCTAGTAGAGCTGGCATTAGAAGATAATCAATGACCTCATCTGAAAGGTCAGCTTTTAGTCGTTCTCTCATTGGATCGTTTCATCCCTTTTTTTTATATTTTTAATACAAAAGTATAACGTTTGAATTACTCTGAACTGAACAGCAATTTACATCGATCCCCCCTGAAAATACTAGTACTAAGCACCACGGGTGTTCCTTGTGGCGTCATCCATAGCTTGGTAATTTTCAAAGCTGGTTGATTGGGCTCAACTTCTAACACCCTTGCTTCATTGGAATCTAGTAAGATTGGTTCGATATAATTCTTATACCTTGTAATCGAGATTTGATATTTTTCCGTGATTAGTTCAAACAGTGTGCCCTCTAATTTTTCCTCTAATAAATTCGGAACCAAATTGACAGGGACATATGATTTTTCAATCGCTGCCACTTCATCGTAAAAATAACGCAAACGAATGATTTCATAGACTTTTTCATTTTCTGTTAAATTGAGTTGTTTTACTTTTGCCATCGAACTATCAATCATTTTCATACTTAACGGGATATGCTTGGTCCCAAGCTCATTCGGATAGGCAAAATGAATAAAGTTCCCTTCATATTTCGGTTTGGCAACAAAGGTGCCTACCCCTTTTTTTCTGGTTAAGATTCCTTCATTGACTAAATCCAAAATGGCCTGACGGATGGTTGAACGGCTAACTTGTAAATTTTCCGTCATTTCCATTTCATTTGGAATTTTATCTCCACCTTTCCATTCCCCACTATCGATTTTCTTCTTTATTAGTTCCTTGATTTGATAATAAAGTGGAATCCCACTTTCTTCATTAATTAGGTGTTTCATGCTAATCCCTCATATCATTCATTTTTTGCCACTGCTCCGTTTAATTTGATAATCTGCTGCTTTTGACATTTATGTTCGAATGTTCGTATGTCTGTACATACTCATTATAAATTAGAGCCCACTAAAAAATCAATATAAAAATTAAATTTTCTGAATAATTTGAAGTTAGTCTAGATGGCCATTTTTGTTTAATATGCTCCTAGTTGAATGATTCTTGTCTCATCTCGAATTTAAGCACAAAACCCGAATAGCCGTTCCCTATTGGAAACGGCTTTTTGCTATTGTTACAGAAAGGATCAAACATATCCCGCTTGTGTTTCGTAAGGTGTTAGGTTTAACGTCTAGCTACAAAGGCAAATTTAAAAGATATGCTTATTTATGCATGTCTTTTTCCAGTGGAAGAAACCTATGATAGCCTAAGAACATCAAAATTAATTGGTTAACCGATTAATATAATTTTACCTAATGCAGGATTAACCTATTTGTATAGAGAAATAGAATGGTAATACGATAGTTATTCATTAATTCCTAACAGCATACGATAAAAGGTAGATTAAAAGATAATTACTACGGGGTGAATCCATAATGTATATTCCAAAATACTTTAAAATCGACGATGAAGAAGTTAATTATGACTTTATCGAAACGTACAGCTTTGCAACTTTATTTTCTCAGCATAATGGTGAACCTTACGCCACTCATCTTCCGCTTATATTGAAAAAATCTGAAGATGCTTTATATGGTCACTTTGCTCGTCCGAACGAACAATGGAAGGATGCTGAAAACCAGCAAGTTCTTGTGGTTTTCCAAGGTCCACACTGTTATGTTTCGCCATCTTGGTATGAAACATCTAAGGCGGCGGCACCTACATGGAATTATGTATCTATCCATTTATTAGGCAAGTTGGAGATAGTCGAAGATCAAAAAGTAATATTGGACACTTTAAATGATATGGTATACAAATATGAAGAACCAGATAGCTCATACAATTTAAACGATGTAGATCCCAATTATATCCAAGGGATGGCAAAAGGAATTGTAGCGTTCAAAATAAAAATCACAAAAATTGAAGCAAAAGCTAAATTAAGCCAAAATCATCCTGTAGAACGACAAGAGTTAATTATTAAACATCTAGAAAGCACTGCTAAACATGATAACATAAAAGTGGCATCTCTTATGAGGAAAAATTTGTAGAATTAGAAATATTGTATATAGTGCCTCCAATTCATTTTTCGTAATAATGATTGAAAAATAGAGTGCTAAAACCTTAGATGTTTTAGCACTCTATTTATAATGTTATGTTTATTTTCTCCTCAAAAATTGAACTACTTCCTTTTCAAGTGTCTGCTCAAAGATTATTTCTATGCCAAAATTCCCTCAATTTTTTCAATAACCTCACTCGTAAGTTCAATTTCAACGGCTTTGACATTTTCTTCTACTTGGCTTGGTCTACTTGCACCAATTAATGCGCTTGCAACATTTGGCTTACGTAAGATCCAAGCTAACGCAAGGCTAGGTAGAGTGATTTCTAATTCCTTGGCGATTTTCTCTAACTGTTCTACCTTCGTAAAGGTAGTCTCCGTCAACATCCCCTTCATGAAGTTGTTGATTTCTGCATTTGATGCGCGGCTATCCTCTGGAATAGTATTTACTTTATATTTTCCTGTTAAAATACCCTGTGCTAGAGGAGAAAAGACCACCTGTCCAATCCCATGCTTCGTACTCACCGGAATGACTTCCTTTTCAATATAGCGGTTTAACATGTTATATACAGGCTGGTTCACGACAATTCGATCTAAGAGGAATTTATCAGCCACACGGACTGCCTCTTCAATCTGGGCTGCACTCCATTCACTTACTCCAGCATAAAGAATCTTCCCTTGACGAATTAAATCATCGATAGCTCTCAACGTTTCTTCAACTGGCGTTTCTTGATCATAGCGGTGACAGTAAAAAATATCAACATAATCTAAGTTCATTCGCTTCAAGCTCGCATTGGCTTGTTCAATCACATGCTTCCTCGATAGTCCGCGATCATTCGGACCTTCACCCATTGGCCAGAACGCTTTTGTCGTAATGACATAGGATTCACGTGGATATTCCTTTAATGCACCTGCCATAACTCGTTCACCTTCACCACGCTCGTAAACATTGGCAGAATCAAAGAAGTTAATTCCTAGTTCATATGCTTTATGTATGGTTTTCTCAGCTGTGTTATCTTCAACCGTTTTTCCATAAGTTAACCAGCTTCCTAAACTAATTTCACTTACCTTTAACCCACTATTCCCTAAACGTCTGTATTTCATTGAAATCATACCTCCCTTGGATAATTGAAAAGGACTTTCAGATAAACTATATAAAATTTTTACAATTTTTACAATTATCAAATACTGCAGGATTGGATTTGGACGTTTTCCTTATAAATCAAGGAAATAGTTATCTGGTAGTTATCTGGGGACGGTTCTAGTGGTCCTTTTTGTCTAACGTGTCCATGAGAACCGTCCCTCTGGACACCCAAACAGCCATTAAATCCCCAGCTCTTCACAAAATCCTGCCTGCTCCAGATGTTGGTTTTATCCCTTTTTGCTGAATTTTCATCTTTCCTAAAGGGTTCAAGGTATTTATATGGAGGATTCATGATATAAGCTACTCGTGCGTACCCCTCTTTCAGCAGCGTTCCTTGTACCGATTTTCCATCTACAAATACATAGGCTAGCATTCGTCCGTAGGAATCTCTAGTGTTTCCGGGTTCAAACTCCAATGTGAGCTTTCCGCTTTTTACGAGCTCGCTATTCCTTAAGAATGCCTCTTTTGCATAGAGTTGGACACATGTTTTTCGATTTTTTGACTCCGGTGTATCAATCAATAAATAGCGCACCGTTTCTATTTTTCTGTTAACTTGGACTTTAATGGTATCCCCGTCAATGATATCGATTAACATAATGGGAATCTTACTACCTTGATTTTCAGTCACCTGCATGGTTTTCTTTTGTGCAATTTCTTCTTTCTGTAATGGCAATGAATAGAATGCTATACATGTAGATGCTGCAATCATGGCCATTCCACTTGTTCGTTTTCTCATGAATATTCCCCTGCCCTTCAACTGCAAGATTGCTTTTTGAAATACCCCGCAATAGCAGGAAAACGCTCAAATTCCTTCCTCATGTCCCGAAACGAAATCACTTCATATCCTCTCGCAAGTTGGAAATCTAGCGAATATTCGTGACAGTTTAATGGGGCTTGATGAAATGTTTTTGTGTAGAACTGGATTGCCTCTCTCTGGCTGATTGCAAAGATAAACACATAATCCTTCTGGTTCATCTTTAGTGAGTAGATGCGTTTTTTATGTATTCCTAAAACATTGTTTTGAATCATTTCCCTTACGTTCTGGTGATTGGCTTGTTCTAAGTCTATTTTGGACATATCGTCTTCTAGTGAAATCTTCTTTTCTGCTAGTAAATGGTGGATGTAATGGGCCAACGCTGTATCTTCAAATCGTAAACTATCAAGGTAAACTTCTTTTACAAACATGTTGAACACCTCGGTAATAGATTTTAAGTATTCTAAAGGGCTAATGACAGTACTTCGAAGAAATGACTCTATCTCTTGTGGTCCTCAATTCTTCCTGTATTCTCGTTGTAGTTCACAGCTACGGATCCCACCTGGCCATTACGGTTTTTCGAGACAATGATTTCTAGGTCTAGATTCTGAGTTTTCGTATTATAATACGATTCGCGATACAAGAACAAAATGACATCGGCATCCTGTTCCACACTACCTGATTCCCGGATATCAGACATCATCGGCCGTTTATCTGCTCTTGATTCCACTGAACGATTGAGCTGCGCCAAACAAATAACGGGACAATCAAAATCCTTCGCCATCACCTTAAGAGATTTAGATATTTCCGTTACTTGTTGATGAGAATTCCCGCCGTAAAATTGTCCAGAATGGATGAGTGTTAAGTAATCAATAAAAATGATGGGTTTCCTGTGTGGAAATTGATTCATCATTTTTCTTGTTTTTGCTCTTATTTCAGCTACCGTTTGTCCCGACCCATCAAAAATTTGCATATGTGTGTCATTGAGATTCCCCATTACATCCGACCATGTATTTTTTTGATTTTCATTCAGCAATCTCTTTGGATCCCGCATTTTTATACGGTTAAAGCCCCCTGTCGAAGCTATCAAACGAGAAGTTAGCATCTTTTCAGGCATTTCTAAAGAAAAGACGAGTGGCAAATAACCAGCCCAACCTGAAACTTTTGCAAAATGAAGCATCACGTCGGTTTTCCCCATTGATGGTCTTGCAGCGAGGATTGTTACTTCCCCGCCCTGAAAGCCTCCTGTCATTACATCGAGCTTTTTAATGCCCGTTGTTGCGGTTTTCAGTATCATTTTATCTTCCCAAGGTGCCTCATAGATATCTGACAACGCTTGTTGTAACGATGTGTGATCATCCATCTTTGCTTGGTTAATTTTATCCAGTTCACCAATGACCTTAGCAATCTCCCAATCATTCGTGGCAGCTAAGGTTAAGATATTACTCTTTTCCCGTTCCTTCCACAGATTAAGAATGCTTTCCTCTATTCCTTCAAATTTCTCCAAATCGGCATGCGATAACAGTTCCGAAAGGTAGGACATACCGCCAAATGAATGAAGATCCGGTAAGGTTGTCAACGAAATTAAATCAATATTCCTACCGGCTTGGGTTAATCCCAGCATTCTTTGCATGATTTCCCGATGACGTATACTTTCAAGCTGTTCAGGTTGAATCACGGTATCCTTGAGTAAGTAATCCGCCTTCATCAGGCATCCTAAAAACGCTTTTTCTACAACGCTCATCATTCTTCACCAGCCGTTATGTCAAGTTCAAATCCAATTGGAATGTCTCTTCCTGCGGGAAAGGATCGTTTGGATTGCCTATGTATTGGTATGGTCTTTTGCTTCTCATGCAAGGTATCTATTTCCTCAACGGTCAGTAGCGATTCTTTTTCCCAGTTTTTAAGAATCCCAACCACATAGTTCAGCTTTCGTTTGTTATTCGCACATGCAATATTCATCGCTTTTATAATTATCTCTTTAGGCTGCAGAAAGCTAGAGTCATCTAACCACGATAAAAGCTGCTGTTTTGCATTCATATTTGAAAAACCAAATCCATTGTTGTCCCAAAACTCAACAATTTCTTTCACATCGGTTTTGTTTTTCTGTAAGGAATTTTCATAGTCCGGATTACTCACTACATTCGGATAAAGATCTTGTTGTTGTTTTTCTTTTTCATTTTCTTTTTCTTTTTCTTTTTGCCCACGTATCGTATAACGGTGCGTGAACGATTCGTCATCTTGCTCACCATCTGTTTCTTTATATGTATCATTTTCATCTAGATCATTATCTTCTTGTTCGTAATCCATCCTTCCTCGGTCACAAAAAGAATTATAAAGGCTGCGAATATCATTCTTAAGAATATGTTCCGAAACATATTGAATCAGTGTGGTATCCTGTACTTCTTTTAATTCAGAATAGATACAATCCATAACGGGTTTTCCGCCCTTATGCAGATTGTCTTTTCCCCAGTTTTGAATTGCGAGTTCTCTTGTTTCAGGGTTGTAGCGAATCAACTTGAAGAGATTGATGAACCTATCCATTAACGAATGTATTTTCTCAATCGTAAAGCCCGAAGTAAATGCCATCTGTCTACTCGTAATGGTATAGATTCCAATTTGAGTTGTTTTGGGATTTGTAAGCAGGTAAAGATAAAAATATCTCTCCTCTATAGACATTTCCTCTTCAACTATCGGAGTATCCCAAAAATCTACACGCACCATACGATACTTTGCCATCATCATCACTGACCCTTCTTCTTATAAAATATCTTTCATAAGTTATATATGGATTTAGGAGGCAAAAGGACAGGGTGGTATTAATAAAATTGTGACGGATTTGTGACCGCGTGCGTGACCGTGGGGACGGTTCTCGCGGTCCTTTTTGTCTAACTTGTACCATGAGAACCGTCTAAATTTTTATAGAAGATTTAGATGTGGATATATTATCCATTCAACTGATATAATAATTGAGAAAACTTACTTGTGAGGTGTAAAAGATGTCTGCGCTAAAAAAAGAAGATATTTTTAACGAACTCGATGAATTACAAAAATTTATTAAATCCTTATCATCAGATGATAAGGAAGCTTTTGCAAACAAAATCAACAAAATAAAGGAGAAGGTTCAACAATTATTAAATGATGAGGAAGATCGACTGTATAATGGTATTGTGAATAAATCCCTTGAAGAAGTCTGGGATAACGAAAAGGATGACGCATACAATGAGCTTTAAAAAACAAGATATTGTACTGGTTCCGTTCCCGTTTAATGATAGACCTGGCTTTAAAAAAAGGCCATCTGTTATTATCAGCAATAATAAACATTATAATCAATATTCAAAATATGTTTGCTTAGCAATAACTAGCCAAGAAAAAAAAGAAAGCAAGGACCGATATGAACATAAATTAAATAAAACTAACATTCCAGATGTAGGGTTACTTTTTGAAGATCAATGGGTACTTCCTAATAAAGTGTTTTCTGTTGAAGATAGTATGATTATTAAAAGACTAGGAGTTATGGATTTAGATGATTTTGATACCACATATTCTATGTTCAATGCTGTCTTTAAGTAACCTATGAAAATATGATTTAGTATTGGTAAAATCTGCTTTTTATTTTTTTACTGAGATATAAATAACAATCTTTCTACCATCCTTTATCCCCCCATAGTGCCACTTTTGTTCCCTTTTCAAAGACCTTTTCAAAATCCTGATTTTTGGTACCGTGGGGACGCTTCTTTTGTCCAACCTTAGAATGGTCGTTTTGACGGCCTCATGAAAACCATCCAAAAAAGTTTATGGTTTTTTGCTGTTTCTGCCTCCTAGGAGGTTTAATAGCCAAATATTAAGAAGCTGAAGGTACTCCTTGTGACAGTGGGGACGCTTCTAGCGGACTTTTTTGTCTAATTTGTACCATGAGAACCGTCCCTCTGGACACCACTGGACATTTGAACATTCTGGTTATTTCTATATTTCTATTATCCTAAAATCATGTAATAATATGGGTGGAATAGAAATTATTGTGATATTGAGGATGATGGTATGTTTATTAAAAAGCTTGAGCTTACCAACTTTAAATGCCACACGACTAGCCTTTATGAATTGGGCATGGTCAATCATTTTTTTGGAGATAATTATTCAGGAAAATCCTCTATCGGGGAAGCTATCGTTTTTTGTTTATATGGGGTAACAAAACATGGGTACAAAGGTTTTGTCAAAGACTATTTACAAGAAAATAAGGGCTACATGAAGGTAGATGTCGTTTTTGAAAAAGATGATCAGGAATACCTTGTAGTGAGAACGATGAATCTGAAAGGTACTACTGTTTACTTGAATCATAAGCAGATAAAAGATAAGGAACTCTCCGAATTAGTGGGTGATTACCATTCATTTATTTACTGCTTTTTTCCTGAAGTTTTTCCAGAGGAAGACAAAAGCGCAGCAAGAACTTATTTGATTGAGAATTTATTAGCAACCAAAGATGAATTCGAACTACTCGAAAAAGAGAAGAGCAGTATTTTGAGTCAACAAAAAAAGGTAGATTCTTCTAAAACCTTCTATGAAGGACAAAAATCAGTTTTAAAGAGACAGATTGACTCGATATTAGATAAACAGAAAAACTATACTCCCGTTCCCCACGAAATCATGGATAAAAAAGAAAAATTGCAGGAAGGAATCACAGCAATCTGCGAAAATCTCGACAAACATCAAGTTGTAGAAAATCAGCTACAAACAAGAATGAAAGTTTACCAAGACAAATTAAAAGAACTCGGGCCACTTCCTTATTTACAGGATGAAACTTGCCCCACCTGCAAACAATCTCTGCCAAAAAGTCAGGCAGAAACTCTTCACTTTGTACATAAAGCAAAATTAGATGAAGTGAAGAAGGAAATGGAACTTCTAGAAGCAGAATTACGTGCGCACCGCTATCAGCACAGAAAATTTATGGAGAAGAAATCGATACTGGAGTCAACTCTTGCGCAATTAGATAATAGTTTTCCGTTAGTGCCGATGGTAGAACTCCCGACTTCACAGATTCACGAACTAAAAAATGTTGAATCTACATTAAGTGAGTTGATCCAAAAGAAAGCCAGCCTTGGAGAGGACCTAAAAAAGCTTAAACATCAACTTGGCCAATTAGCTAATACCTATCAAAACCAAATCAATAAGAACTTAACCCACACCAAAGTCGAACTTTTCAAACAGCTAAAGAATGGCGAATTACGACCAGACTTTCAGATTACCTACTATAATCGGCCGTACAGAGTTTTGTCCAACAGCGAAAAAATTCGTTGCATGTTAGAAATAATAGCAGTCATTAACCAAGAAAAAAATAGCTCCTACCCTATATTCTTAGATAACCTAGAAAGTGTTACACATCTAACACAACCTACTACACAAGTGCTAACCGCCACAGTAAAAAAGGGGCTCCCATTAACATTGAAAGTAAAAGGGTGACCGTGGGGTGACCGTGGGGTGACCGTGGGGACGGTTCTCGCGGTCCTTTTTGTCTAATTTGTACCATGAGAACCGTCGCTTTGGACACTATCCAAGTTTTCGACTTCACCAAAGGTTTGAAAGATTTCTTCAAGGGCAACAAATCGCTCCTGACGAATCTCAAATGTATCAAAATTCATCTATTCCATTTTCTTTGGGTCATCATCCATTACAATTTAGAGATTCTTTTTACCCACTCTTTCCACAACGAATTTATGTAAATGAGCGTCATGCCAATCAAAAACGGTGTGAATAATATTATGGAGATGTTTAAACGAATAAGTCGAAGGCACTAAAACACGTCGCCAAACTTCATGACCCTCTTGATTGATTTTTATGTTCAGTTGATACAGGTCAATTTCAAGAAAATAAAGTCAGATTTTTCCTCATATTTTAGAACGGAGCATTCACTCTATCGAAAACTTGGTTTTCCATTGGCTGCACCCAATCCCAGTCTGGATCTATGCCATCTATAAAAGAAAGGGATATAGGCGTTGTAGTCCCCAATGCAGATACCTTTTCCAAATAGAATGTCATGAATTTGTTGTTTAAAATTCCATAAAAGTAGGCAATTGGAACTTTTACAAGATGGGTCCTTTTTATTTTACCTATCAGTTGTTTAAAGGCCTGGATAGAGATGTCTAGTATATCTTCTGTGTCATTCGTACACTCAAAGCGAAAAGCAATAATTTGCACCATTTGCCAATATTCTTCAATGGTTTTAGCATCGGAGAAAGAGTATTTTACCAGCTGGACAAAGGGCTGTGGGACTATGCTGCTAACATAGGAGTAATCTAATGTTGACGGTTCCTCGTAACGTTTATTTATCTTTTGATTATTAGTTTTTAAAAGATTACTAGTTTTATATTGGTGGTTCATTTTTTCCTCTTTGGGTAGTTCATTCGATGGAAAACGATTAAACTGGTATAAATTACTAGACTGCGAACCGTTTTTTCTTTCTGTTTCAAAGACTGTAATGATCCCGAATTCCTTTGCTTTCAAAATCATGCGTTTAAAGGTAGACCTTGATATGCCATTATCATCATATTGTGCGTGAATGGCTTTTAGGATGGTTCCGATTTTGGCATTGCATACGCCGGGAACTTTGGCGGCAAATCGCACGAGCCTTTTTAATCCGACCAGCTCTCCCTTAGTAAAATCATGCTTGTGTTCTAATAACCACATTTCTGTATGCTGATTAAATTCCTGAAGGGAACTAAATTGCGAGAACTGTTTAAACTCTTCCGTATTACCCGATTTTATACTCATGCTAAATAACTCCCTCTCATCACCGTGTTTCGTTTTCCTTCGTGAGATCTTTACGTGAAAGTCACGACCAACACTTCTACAGTAACGAGATTGGCTAAGTAAATCGAACTGCCCTATTCTACTTTTGAAGGCATTATTAGGGCGAAACGTCAAAAAACGCCTTCAAAAAAGACTTTTGAAGACGTTTTATGCATTTTGGGTGGATTTTGAATTGAATTCGTTTAAATCGCTCCTGTCTAATCTCATATCCATCGTCTCGGGGTAGTCATCCATAGTTTAATAAATCCCTTTTTAGTAGTATCTTCTCCTATATGTTTCATAACTAAATTTTTTCATAGTCATACAATCCTGGATCACATAGTAAGGTCAAATAATCCTTCTCAAAATCTTCCCTTTCTCCTTTGACTTGGGCATCAATCCTAAATGCAAGTAAATACCCAAAAGTATATGGGAAATTATAAAAAGACGATTGAGCAATATTGTACCACCGCTAAAATCACATTCCTAAATTAATAAAAGCAGTGATAGTATAAACATATCACTGCCCCTTTAGCTATATTTATTCACGATTATAAGCATTCATTTGCTATAGTCAATACCATTCGTTTCACAAAATCCCTTAGCTATTTCCTTATATTTCATATCTCGGTAATCATACCATTTCTCAGTGATTCCTAAACGATTGATATGATCCTTAAATCGTCTGAATGCTCCCTTTCCACGAATTGATTTGAGTAATGCATTCTGCATATTAATATCTGTTACTCTATAACAAAAACTTTCCATCATATCATACTCATTAATATCATATTGAGATGGAAACGCAGCAAACTTTCCAAAATTGTCTACTATATCCAAGGCTAGCTTCACTTCATCTCGTTCCCATTCAGATAAGTGTTCA
Organism: Neobacillus niacini; assembly: GCF_023715415.1. Classification (GTDB taxonomy): domain Bacteria; phylum Bacillota; class Bacilli; order Bacillales; family Cytobacillaceae; genus Neobacillus; species Neobacillus niacini_C. The sequence goes on along the minus strand of NZ_JAMBOB010000002.1, from coordinate 604,355 downwards.
TAGTCCTCTCCATCTTCAGCAATTGTTAGCGCCATTTGTGAGACACAAACGATTTCCCCAGTATCTATATTAAGGTACGATTGGTTTTCATCCGATTGCATTTCTATTCCTTCAATTATATTTTCAAGCTTCACCTTCATATACTCTTTTTTCCCTTCAAGTAAATTTAATAAATTAAATCTTAAATGTAAGGTTCTCGTTTCAACCTCCATATTCTTCCTCCGGTTTTTCTTCAATTACTTAAAATGTTGAATAGATGATATTACTTCCAGGTGCTGTCTGCGTTTTTTTGATATTTCTACAAATTCATCGTATTTCAATTCTTCATAATCAAAACTATGGCCGTTATCCATTGTATCGTAGTATTTTTTGCATAAAACTTCCATTACGACTTCACTCTTTTGTAATTTTTCTGAGACAAGGAACTTTTGCTCTTTATCTCCCTGATACACATAGATGTCGGAGCTAAGATCATCCCCAATAATATATCGTGAATTTTGATATTCAAATAGAAAAAAACTTTCATACTCCATATAAACGATCATACAGTTTCTAATAGCTTTGGAGAGAAGGTGGAAATTTCGATTATAATCCGAATTTGACTCAGTACTTACTAATTTACCTGCTTTTTTACACTCTTTACACAAATGTTCACGGTGACCTCTTCCGCTAAATTTTTCATTAGGCAGAAAACCCCCACATCCTTTGCAGAAATGACCTCGTTTCTTACTTCTCACTCATAAAACTCCTCATTTGAAAAACTTTGAATCTATTTAATAAATATTTTATCATCTTCATTAACCCAACACTTTAAGGCATTTACTTATTCCTTTAACTCGTTTTTACCTAAAAAATACCGGTGGTCGGTGTCGAACTAGACGAAAATGTATTCACAGATGTTGAATTAATCTTATCCACCCGTCTAATCAGGCAAAAAATCCTCCACCCGACATAGAACACAAGCCGAATACTTATCTGCCAGCTTAATCGCTGCTATTGTCCTACGTGTTTCAGGATGTACGATAGAGGTTGTTTCTACAATTTGTCCCCAGTAAGGAAGGTCTCTTGATAATCTGCGGATAATCTGACGAAGATAATCATCACTTACCTCTTGTCCGCATCCATTCGAAGCTATTTCCTGTAACTCTCTATAAGTCCTACTACTTCTTGCTGTTACGATTCCATAAGTGGTATAAAAAGCTTTTGGATTTAGCGAGATTGGTTCGAAATCTTGAAAATGAATTTCCATTCCGTGATCGGATTTTTTTAACAGCACTTGGTTTTTTTCAGGTTTGAAGTTTATAAATACATATTCTCCAATCTTTTCTTCTTTTCCATTTTCAATTTTTCGGTAGAACATTTTATTAAAGATTTCTTCATCCAGCACGAGGATTTCATTTTTATACTGCTCGATTCTTTCCATTTCGAGTTCCGTATAAACATTACCCTCTATATCGTTAATCTCCTGAATGGCTTCTTTTGCTATTTTGATACCGCAATTGACGAGAAACATGTTTGCAAGCATTCTTTGGGTATCATTTAATTCCTCATCCAAGGAACCGTCCAATGCTCTTTCAAAAAAGGAAACGGCTTTCGTAAATTCCCTGTTTCGATAATAAAGATAGCCCAAGCGATAATTTGCAACTGGGTGGTATTTTTGCATTTGTTGTGCTTTTTCTAAATATCTTCTTGCTATTTTTGTGTCGGGCTTATCCCCCATTTTAAAATACTCCCCCTGATAAACATATAACGTAACCAGTTTCCTAGTTATTTCCTTCTCAAGGGTTTTATCTCTTTGCTTTCTCGCCGCAACCAGTAATTCTTGTAATCGTTTTTCTTCCATCATTGGATGGATCTCATCACTACGTTCCCTCATCTAACCTTCCACCTTTCATGAAAAATTCCCTTTACCTTTGTCAAGTTCCTTTTTTTCATACTGTGACAGTCAGTCACAACTGCCTTGCTATAATCCGATTATAAACAAAGAGGAGATGATTGGTATGAAAAACAAAGAAATTTTATTGGCGAGACACGGATTGCAAAAAGAGGATTTGAAGCGTTCCATTCATGGTGAAGGTTGCAATGCTGGCAAACTACTAATGGATACAGAACAATGGTTTCATGAAGTTGGTGATGGGATTACCGATGAGGATTTTATTTCCCTCCTGCAGGAATCTGCTAAAACCATCGATTCCCCTGGGCGAGGTATGCTGATTGATCCCGTCCTTGGCGATTTGCCTATTACGGATTTTGATCCCTATATCCGTGGAGTAATCCGCTGGCTGAACGAACTTGGTATTTATACATTCGGCAGCTGTGACGGACATGGTCGATGTGAGGCAAGAATTTTTCTAAAGAAATACCCGAATGGAAAACAACTTGAACTATTGAAGGCAGCCATACCACCAAGTCTACGAATCAGAATTGAAGGTAAAAATATCCGAGTAGCCTATCCTAAGAAAGGTCAGTTACTGTTACTTGATTTCGCTGAAAATCTTTATCAAGTCTGGAAGAATCCTAGTTCCCTAAAGGATCTTCAGGCCAATCATTTTAAAAGATTGCTGATAGAGTGCTTAAATGTACCAGGTGCTAGCACCGATGAAAGTAAATTTCGTTCAAGGGTGCGAAATAAATTGACCTCGCTTCTCAATCACACCTTTATCGACCGGAAAGGCAATCTTCTCGGGTTCGTGGAACTTGGAGATGGTCCCACTGTTCTTCTCTCCGCTCATTTGGATACCGTGGAAGAAATCGTGGAAGGAAGAGAAATTATCGAAGAAAATTCCGTTCTTAGGAGCTCTGAAGGAATTCTTGGCGCAGATGACCGTGCGGGAGTTGCGGCGATTCTCGAAATTCTATCAAGAGTAAAAAAGACGAATTTTAGAGGAACGTTGAAAGTGGCTTTTACCGTGGAAGAAGAAATTGGCTGCCTTGGATCTCGCGCCATTGACCAGGATTTTATTGAAGATGTTGACGCTGCGATTGTGATTGACCGCCGTGGAAATCGTGATATTGTAACGTCGTGGAGCAACTATGTACACTTTTGTCCAGAAGAGTATGGCAGATTATTTGAAAAGGCAGGCACATTAGTTGAAATGGATGATTGGAAAGTCACTGCAGGCGGTATTAGTGATGCGATGGTTTTTGCAGAGTACGGCATCCCTTCAGTCAATCTATCGGCGGGTTACAAAAATGAACATAAGGAAACGGAAGCAGTAGATTACCAGTCGACCTTTGAAACGGTATTGCTTGTGGAGTCGGTTTTGCATCATCAATTGATCAAAGTAAATAGTCCTTCTTATTTGTAACAGATTCTATAGTCTTTATACTGTAATCTATATAAAAGAAGCATGTCACACAATCTAACATGTTCAGATATAGGGGAGAAAACTCAAATAAACAATGTAATTAGTAACTAATCAGAACATCATTTAACTGTAAAAAAAGCATATAAAAGAGCATCTGAATTTGCTCAGTTGCTCCTTTTCCAACTACACTCTTTATTCTTTAACCGCTAAAACAACATCAGCATAAAATTCACCATCTACTACCACTTCATAACGCCACAAGCCGCTTTTTGGAACTGCAAAGGTAGCAGTGAAGCGATCTAAAGTGGAATAGCTAGTCGACGGCTCATTTATAATTTCTGGGGCCAATCCTGTAATTTTTTCTCCAGTTTCTATGTGGTAAGCATAAATAGCTAATTCTTTCCCTTTAAAAGTCCCAATAGGTGCCATGAAACTAAATAGGTATCCATAAGGTTTTCCTGCTGAAAGAGATGGGTCTGGGGCAACCATCAATAACACTTTCCCATCTCTTACATATATATCTCTAATTTCTTTCATTTCCTTACTCATTGAACTCCAAAAATCTTTCGTACGAATTACCATTCCTTCTATTTTGTGCTCTTCCGTTAAATTCGCTTGCCCAGTTACGAGCCCAGTTTCTAATTTTTCGCTGCCTTCTTTTTGGAACTGCAACTCTACTGAGAAATTATAAACGCTATCGTTTGAGTCTACTTCTTCATATTCAATGTTCTTTATCTTAAAATTGTAATAATCACTATTTGGTTGAATCATTACCCGCGAACCGTAGTTATTAACGAAATCTCTGTAGGACATTTCATTTGCAAAATAAGCTTTAAATATCTTTTCTTCATATTGATTTAACGCTTCAAACTTTTCTTCACTTTCATTATCCAATATTCGTTTCAATTCATCACTTGGACCTGTAAGGCTATTCTGTAATACAGCTTCAATGGTCTTTATATTCTCATCTTTAGTTATCGTTTCCTTTTTTTCGGTACATCCAACTAATATTAATAGAAGTATAGTGAATAAAGCGGTTGCGATAAATTTGATCATGCTTCCTTTCAAATTAAATTCCCCCTTTTTAAAAAGGATATCATAATTCTTCCAATTAACTCCAAAAAAAATAGTTCACTTGTTTACAAGCGAACTACCTGGATTGGCCGCAATTTTTTATCAAACAATGTGCGCTAATTACGAAATGGTCTACTGACTGATTCCGATATGTAAATCCTCAATCAAATCACAAAAAATGCGAATAATGATAGCCTTTGATTACTTGTTTAAGTCTATGATTAATCTTTTCCTGGCTTATGTTTCTTTCCTTCAGATTTTCAGCCCATTCTTTCATATCCTCATGTTCTGGATCGTTTACATCTGCCATAATTCGCAGGTAATCCTCATATCCCCCCTCTCCTCCTACATCTTCAGGGGGTCTCTCTCCGATTCCTTCTACAAATGTTGGACGAAACTCATTTGATTTTAGGACGTTTTCCAATGTGATCGTATGTTCCCAGGAATCTCCAAAGTCGTATTCATATACGACTTCACCATAGGTTGGAAAAATTTCTTCAAGGCCAACAAATTGCTCCTGACGAATCTCAAATGCATCAAAATTCATATATTCCATTTTCTCTGGGTCCTCATCCATTACAATTTTGAGGTCCTTTTTTCCCGCTCTTTCCACAACGAATTCATGTAAATGAGCGTCATGCCAATCAAAAACGGTTTGAATAATATTATGTAGATGTCTAAAGGAATATGTAGAAGGCACTAAAACCCGTCGCCAAATTCCATGACCCACTAGATTGATTTTTATGTTCAGTTGATACAGGTCGATTTCAAGAACATCTTCCACACCTTCATGATCCTCCTTACCATAAATAAGGCTGAGGCATTTGAGCATTTTTTCTATCGGATAGAACCCTGGATCGTTTCCTGACAATTGAATAAATCTACCGGTTACAATGCTAATATATCGTTGAATTCTGATCTTTTCATCTAAATATTCTTGAGTAAATTCAATTTCACGCACTGCATTATTCAGCTTTCCTAGCATACTTCTACTTGCCGTTTTCGAAAATTTCATTTCACCCGCTTTTTCCAGATATGCTTCAATGACTTCTTTACGGACACCTTCCATTCGGAAAGCCGTAATGATTGCCTCCCGAATACATTCATTTATTTTTGAAAAATCCTTTTTACTTGGTCTGTAGATAACAATCGAATACCTTGTTTCATTATTCATCAGAACAATCGCTTTTTTTCTATCAATACTGACAAGATTAGCATGCCATGCCATGAAGCTATTTGGGAACTGCTCATGTCCTTCTGGAGAATACAACTCACTATTCTTTATTCCAAGCTGATCAAGCAAGGATTTCGTACATTGGATTAACATTTATCTCACCTTTTCACGTTATTATATAAGTGACTTTCCTCATAAATACCGGCAGGAAAATAAGCTTTCTTTCTTTAAATCACCTTTCATTTAATTTACAGCCTCGCTTTTATTTATGGGATAATGAGCAGTTTCTAAACCTATACCTCTGCTTATCCCCTGTGATTAATGCAACTTTTTCTCATCCAACAATTTAAGAAGAAGTTAGTTTAAGGAATTCCTCTGCATCTCTTACGCATAATTCGATTCCTTTTTTCCAGAATTCCTCTGAAGTAATATCTTCTCCTAAATGTTTCATAACCAAATTTTCCACAGTCATACTTCCTGAATCACGAAGTAAGGCTAAATAATCTTTCTCAAAGTCTTTTCCTTTCTCCTTTGCCTTTGCGTAAATACCCAATGCAAATAAATACCCAAAAGTATATGGGAAATTATAAAAAGGCGATTGTGTAATATAGTAGTGTGGCGTCCAAACCCACGAATATATTGATGGTTGTTCAAGGGAACCAGCATATGCTTCATTTATTGATTCTTCAATTAACTGATTTAGTCGATGAGCTGAAACAATACCTCTTTTACGTTCCTTGTAAAATCTCTGCTCGAATAAGAACCTCGAATGAATATTCATAAAGTTCATTACACTGCGTTTTAATTTTTCATCCAGAATAAATATTTTTTCTTCTATTGAATTTGCCTTTTTCATAGCTGCATCAAAAAGAATCATTTCAGAGAAAGTGGAAGCCGTTTCAGCAATACTTAAGGGATAACGCTTATTCAACCCATTTACAGACTTCATAGCATGATTATGAAAAGCGTGTCCCAGCTCATGAACAAGCGTTAATACATTTGTAAAAGTACCATTGAATGTCATAAAAACTCTTGATTCTCCTGTGAGTGGAAAACTAGCACAAAACGGAATAGCGGACTTATTTGGACGATCTTCTGCTTCAATCCATCCTTCATAAAAAGCTTTCTTAACGAAGCATTCTAATTGTGTTCCAAACTGACTAAAATGTTCTGTAATAAATGTAGCAGCTTCCTCGAATTTTATCTCTTGCTTACTTGTTGTAACGGGAGCCCAAAAATTATAAGCCTTCATACTAGATCCGCCAATCATTTCGGCTTTTCGCTTCAAGTAATTTGAGAATGGTTGTTTATATTTACTGATTACTTTCCACATCGTATGCAGCGTTTCTTCCTGCATTCTGTTCTTTTTCAAAGGATCTTCTAGTACACTTTTTATCCCGCGTTGGTTATTTACCTGTATACGAAAGCCAGCAATATGATTGATTATTTTACTAAATACTTCTTCTTTCTCTTTCCATATAGATTCTAATACATAATGAGCTTCCCTACGGACTTCTTCATTAGGGTGCGACCGCAAGTTAATGGCTTGACCAACTGATAAATTTTCTTCTTTTCCATTAATAAGAATTTTTACGTTAATCCTACTTACTAGATCATGATAGAGTTGCCCCCAAGCATGGTATCCATCAACCATTAAATCAGAGATTAAACTGAGTTCCTCTTCAGATAAATTCTTATCTGCATTTTCACGCCACTCGTTTAGAATAAATCTATATTCTTCTAGTTCTTCGGTCTCTAGTAAACTTTTCCAAACATCTTCCTTTGTATATGTAAATATCATATTTACTTTCGATAATTCTTTTTCAAAACGAGATTCTATTTGAGCAATCTTGCCTCGTAAAATAGCAGCATCTTGATCCTTTGGATTTTGTGCAAGCAGACAAGTGATAAACGAAGTAGCTTGCGATACGTACAAGCGAATGTTACCGATGTTTTCTATTAAATGGACCACTTTGATTACTTCATTTGTTGTAAGTGGGGTAATAAATGAAGTAACACTACCTTCTAGTTCAAGCACAAGAACTTCTAATCGATTAATATGATCTAAAAATTCACTTGATTTGCCTCCACCCATAAAAATCTTATCCAAATTCCATACTTTCGGATAGCTTATTTTCTCCATTAGTTACCTCCATTAATATGTATAATCCACATATTACGAACATATATTCCTATCATAACATATTTTAGAGGTAAAAAATTCCTACAATATAAAGAGACATTGATTTTTTTAATCATTGTCTCTTGAAGGTGCCAGGCACTTTTTATCCTTTTATCCGGTAATATGGTGTAAAGGGTTTGGTGATTGCATGTCATCCGACCTGGTATATCAAACCATTCCTCGACTCCTTGCATATAGGTACATCTACGTAAATTGACTCCAATTAACAAGATGCCCACTTTCTGATCGAGTATTTTCCCCCAACTCGATTTGCATGTATAGGGTGTAAAATGCGAATTCAGACCCATTTCCATTAAGAAGATGTATAATGGATTACGAGATTACCTGAATGACGGAGGATATGATGAAGTTTTTTTTAAAGTTAAATACTATTAGTGCCTTATACGCATTGGCGTTGTTTATTGCTATCCAACTCATTATTAATGTTTCTCATATTAGTCAAGTATATGGCTTTCAATGGGACCATGTTTACATTGTCATTGCTGTTATTAATGTGATTGGACTTCTTCTTTCAACCCTTATCTTTTTTAGCTTAACAAAAAAGTGGATGTCCGGTAGAAAACACCATCTTTGGACTCTTATTCTGTGGGTCCCTTATTTCATTGTGTTATTCTACTTTTTCACTGTCTTCGTTCCTCTTAATACAGGAGTGACTCTTTTTCCTAGATTTAATCTCTTAATTTTTGGGTCTTCCTTGCTGTTTCCGGTCTACATATTATTTATAAATGTCTATGCTTTACCTATACGGGCGGACGAGCGGACTTCTACGATTCGCAGGCAAAATATTAAGTGAATTCTCAAGAAAAAATGCTTGGAGCCTATCATGACTCCGAGCATTTTTATATACGATCCTTCTCACATTCAGCAATGGTTGAATAGTGATATGAAAGAAACCCCTCATGAAATGGCTCGTATTTTATCGACCATAACATTTAATGGTCCCCTCTTTGCTGCTGGGTTAAAGAAATAATAAAAAGGGATTGTACCTAAAAATGCAGGTACTGTCCCTTTATCATGGACCTTCCTATTCAAGGAAATGTACATTCAGAAATATCGAGTTTTGAAAAAATAAAAATCCTAGCGGTGTTATTTATATCGCTAGGATGAAGGACTAACTAATTATAAGTTTTCAATTTTTTCTATATCCTCTGCAGATAATACGAAATCGAAAAGATCTATATTAGATGCTTGATTTTCACGGTTGTGAGATTTAGGAATAACGATTACACCGCGCCCGATTTGGTATTTTAATAAGACTTGTGCACCAGATTTTTTATAGGTTTTACCGATTTCATCCAAAACTTCTGCTTGATGGGCTTCGGCTTTCATAGGTCCCCATGCAACAGGTGTAATGCCCTCGTCTTTTAACACGGCAAGGAGATCTTTGTTAGGTTCTTTTAGGTTAACTTGTATTTGATTTACAGCTGGCTTCACTTTAGCGAATTCTTTCAATTCATCTAGATGATTTTTTCCAAAGTTTGAAACGCCGATTGCTTTTAGTTTGCCCGCTTCGTAATATTCTTCAAAGACTTCCCAAGTGTTTTTAAGTTGTCCTTTGTCTTCGATTGGGAAGTGAATAAGAAGCAGGTCGAGATAGTCTGTTTGGAAGTTTTTTAGACTGTTATCGATAGCTGCTCGAGTAGCTTTCTTTGAAGAGATATATTCTTCGTTGCCTGGAACTTTTGTCGTAATGAATAACTCTTCTCGAGGCACTGTGCTTTCTGCTAAACCTCTTCCGACAAGTTCTTCGTTTCGATACATGATGGCTGCGTCGATTGAACGGTAACCCAACTCAAGTGCTGTTACGAGTTCAGGAATTTCATTTGTTAACGCCCCGTTATACTCGTTATTTTCTTTTCCATAAGTATTTGTACCTGTACCTACAATTGGCATTTTTAACCCATTATTAAGCGATATGTATTCCATATTTTTAAGCACTCCTCTGTATACTTTAATTACTTTACTTACAAAGTACATCATAACAAATTATAGAATTTTCAAAAAGTAATATTTGACCAATGCCACCTTTTAGTTTAAGTATTATATTTCACATAGAAAAAAGAGCTTCCGTTTAAATGAAAGCCATTTTTTGTGCATAGAGTAAAGGCTTGAGTATATTTACGATGCGCTTAGTTTTTCAGACATTTGTAAGGATCAATTCTTATGTGTTTCCATTTTCCTTCAGAACCCTTTTTATATTGAGAAATTAATACATCTGTATCATTTGTTAACTGATAAAAGATAAACCGATAATCCGCTCCATCATTACCAATATAATCAATGGTTTTGACGTATCCTTCTTGTTTAACTGGCATCTGTTTTTTTATCAATTTGCACCATTCTCCATACATAATTCCAACGACTGCTTCCGCATCATGCTGCCATAAGTGATAGGGCGCACATAGGAAGTCCTCTCCGTACAATTTCATCTGGTCAATTTTATACTGGTTTTGAACTTTTTTTAATTGGATATATCCGTAGTAATAAGCAAAATAGGTGACACCTTTTGATGAACCTTCGATGCTTTCTAGCTCAATGAAATAAGGAACAATGTCTTTTTCATCAGGAAGTCTGTTCATCTTAATTAAATTTAGATGCCCAATGCCAGCAAAAGATTGAAGATATTCATTATAGGAAACCCTTTTGTGATATTCTTTAGTAAAAAAGTTATACGCAATTGGATAGGGCAGCTTTGCCATTCCCACAGTTCCGCACCCACCCAACTGGATTTGACTGAGGTTTTCTGCCTCTCTTAAAATACTAAAGTAGTTTAAAACCGTTTCATCAGGAGTCCGGGTAAGTGTTGCAGGGAGTTTAATTTCTTTGTAGCTTTTTTCATAATAGGGATCAAAAAATTTGCTGCTCTTGACAAGGGTATTTTTATAGGGAGGCAGGAGGGACGAAAGTATTTTTCTGCATTTATAGTACTTGTAATGAAGTTTGGTTTCGTTCAACTGGTTGTCCAAATGTTTGCGGTTCGTATTGAGCTCCCATAACGAGAGTCAATTTTTTTCGGGGAAAATGATTGAGCGTCTGATTTATCCATTTTCTAAAGTATTTCAATTAGACTCCCCCTTCAAGCATATACTGTTTTACCTTATTCGCTTTTTTGAAGATTATTAATATTTATAATATTTAAAAGTAACCATGACTGTATGATCGTTATATCATTTACAATCGCACCTGTTAGTTGAAGAAAGAATTAGGATATTAGAATGATTGAGGTAACATTTTAATAAAGTATTTTGGGGATTCCGTAAACCCTTGCCGCATATAAAACCTATGTGCTTCTCTTCTCCTTGAATGGCAATGCACTTCGATTCTATCGCAATTTCTTTTTATGGCTAAATCCGTACAATATTCTTCAATCTTACTTCCTATCCCCCTACTACTATTGTCTTTACCAACTACAAAATAGCTTATTCTTGCGAAATCTCCTTTTACAGCTAATTGAGGTATAAAATGAACCGAAATTAAAGCAATAACACTTTTATCTTCTTCAAACACTAATAACACCTCATTTGGGTCCTTAAGAAGGATTTGAACTTTTTCTCTAATAAAAGGTTCCACATCTGGATAGTCCAACTGGTTTAATAACAAAGAAATTTGCTTCCAATCGTCAACTTTCGCTTTTCTTATCCCCAATCATTCCACTCCCCTATTTTTTCAACTCCTTTATACTTATTCAAGGGATTGATGTGTGATGTTTATAATGATTTAATAAGAAAAGCGATCCTTTATTTATGAAGAATCGCCCCCGTTTATATTAGAAAGGTTTTATTTTAATGAAACCCCGATAGTACATAATATATTTAATATTAATGCTACCTTACTCTTCTAGCTGCTTGCTGAATTGGATCCCATACTCCATTATATGGAGGTGCGTACGCAAGATCTAAATCAAGCAGCTCATCAGTTGTCATCGAATGGAATATTGCAGTTGCTAGAACATCGATTCGTTTGTCGATCCCATTTTCCCCAATAATTTGCCCGCCAAGAACTTTATACGTTTCTTTATGATAAACAAGTTTCAATTTCATTTTTTTATGATTAGGATAATATCCAGCGATATCTGTTGATTTAATTGTTACAGAACCACATGGGATGTTCAGCATTTTTGCCTCTGTTTCTGTTATTCCTGTTCTCCCTAAAGTTAAATCAAAAAATTTTATAATTGATGTCCCTACCACACCTTTGAATGTTTTATGTATATTCACCATGTTTAATCCAGCAATTTGACCTTGCTTATTGGCATGTGTTCCCAATGGGATATGATCATCCATTTCTTTTACTCGATGATATTGGGTTGCACAATCTCCTGCAGCATAGATATCTTTAATGCTTGTTTGCATATACGCATTTACTTGAATAGCACCATGAACACTTGTTTTAATTCCAGTCCCTTCTAAAAATGAAATATTTGGCTTTACACCGATAGCGACTAATACTAAATCTGTCTCATACTCCCCTTTATCAGTTTTCACATATTCAACATGCTCACTACCACGAAATGCTTCAACAGATTCACCCATTTTTAACACAATGTTTTGCTTAACTGCTTCTTCATGGATAAGTTCTGCCATTTCTTTATCAAATATTTTTGCTAATTGCTCATTTCTTTCAATAATCGTTACCTTCTTGCCGAGCTCCGCAAAACTTTCAGCCATTTCGAGTCCAATGTATCCGCCACCAATAACTGTCACATTTTTAATATCTTTCTCAAGATACTCCATGATTATCTTTGCATCAGGAATTGTTTTTAATGTGAAAACACCTGGAATTTTATCACCCTCCCAGTTTGGAATGATCGGGCCAACTCCAGTTGCAATAAGAAGGCGGTCATACGGAAAGCTAAACGTTTCACCATTACTATGGTTTATTCCACTTACCAGTTTATTTTCCGTGTCTACCTTTTGGACTTCATGATATACTCGTGCATCAATCCCATATTTCTCTTTAAAAGTAGATTGTGTACGTGCTATTAACTTATCTGTTGACTCAATCCTCCCACTGATCACATAAGGCAGTCCGCATTGTCCGTACGAATACACTCCACCTTTTTCTAAAACAGTGATTTCATGCCCAGAACTGTTTCGTACAATTTGCATTGCAGCACTCATCCCTGCTGCATCTCCACCAATAATAAGAACTTTCATACTCATCCCTCCATTCTTTATTTTCCATTAATTACTGATTTTTAAACATGAAGAAAGATTTATCCCCATATAGGGGGGAAGCGTTAGGAAAATGCGGATTTACAACGCTTAGTAAATTCAATATATAAAATTAGAACTCCTGTAAAGGAACCGACTTTTAGTACTTTCTTTGTTAAACTAATGCTACCCGTTAGTTTAAGTGCAATTCTTCACAATCTAAGAGAAAGGGGTTTTCATTTATTTCAATTTACTACTGACTAAATTCTCCCAGTCTTCAAATGACAGCTTTTCCGCAATATGTTTTAATTCACTAGGAACTTCAACATAACACATCAATTCTAAACTATTTCCATCTGGATCATCAAAGTATACAGAAGCATTTCCTTGATTGGGTCTTATAAAAGGTTCAATCGATGTTCTTCTTCCAAATGGAACAGCTTCAACTTGGTTGGATTCAAGCCATTTTAAAGACTCTTTTAAATCCTGATATGTAACTCGAAAAGCAATATGCCGTAAAGAAGGGTGGGAAGGTGTTTGGTACTCCTCCCCTTCCCACAAACCTAACCAACTTTTACCTTCCTCTAACCAAAAGAACGCTGTTTCTTCATCACGCAAAGCAAACTTCAAACCTAATTTTCGGTAAAATTCAATAGACACTTCTAAATTTTTTACAGGTAAATGTGCTTCATATAATCCCTTTATCATTTCTCCCACTCCTTTGTTGTAGAATATATTACCACCCTAATAATTCTTCTGAATAAAAATTTCATCCTCAACTATCCTGCCCGTTACTTGAAGAATCAATGTTTTGCTAGTAAAGTTAACATTTTTTATGTAAGGGCATTTCTAAATTAGAGAAATGCTTTTTATTTTTGTTTAAAATTAAAAGGATATTTCAATAAAAATATCAAACGCAAAAAAAACAATAATAATTTATTGAAAAACGATAAACTATATGTTAAATTCGTATTATCATTAAATAAGTGAGGGGTCTTAAATGAATGTAAAACGAGGTTCTACCACTTTCTTGAAAATCATTATTATTCTGGTTGGAATTGCAGTACTTGCCTTGTGCATATATTTCTTGCCTGAATCAGCCAGAAGAGATGCAATAGAACGCCCAGGTGATTATTCTTTATATCCACTTTTGGTATGTGCATATGGAATATGTATTACGTTTTCTGTGGCGTTATATCAAATATTTAAACTTTTAACCTATATCGAAAAGAATAATGCTCTTTCTGAGTTATCTCTTCAATCTTTAAAGGTTATTAAAAAATGCACTTTTACTGTCATTTTCTTCATTTTTTTACCAATAGTATATTTAAGGGTGCTTGTTGAATTCACAGGTGATGATGCAGCCGGCCCTATATCTCTAGGTCTAATGGGCATCTTGGCAACAAGTATCATCGCAGCCATTGTGGACGTACTTCAAAAACCTATAAAAAATTTCTTGGACTCACAGCCAAAAAACTATTAATATTTTGAAAAATAAGAGGGGTATTTTTTATGAAGATAGTAGTTATTCCTGTTGGTTCATTTTCCATACATTTTCCCCCTAGTCTTTAACCTTTAAAACTAATGCAGTAACAGCAGAAGTATAATAAGTATTTAAAATGTATTTAATATAGGAACTATTATTATTGATAAAACTGAACTTATTAAGAATGTTATAAGCCAATCTCTCTTTTTAGTCGTTTTAAGGAGTATATTCAGTCCCGAACCAATACACATACAAAGTAAAAATACAAAAATAATCATAATAAATGAGACCATTTTACTACCTCCTTACATCAATTATATTTTTTCCATTATAACCCATATGGATCTAACCTGCTCCTTAATACAACAAGAAAAACTTTGAACTTGGAAAGGACGAACCCTGTGGTCACAGTTCTTTTTTGCACACTTGGGAATAGTATTCTTATTAGGGGTGTAACTTATGAAGTTATTAATAATGATTATATTGTTCTTATTAATATTAGTTATCTTTTTATTCACTCGAAAGGACAAGGATCAAGTGCTAGAGAGTTTTTCCTTAGGAGACTTTTTACATCAAAGCTATCTTGAACACAAGGAAACAACTATTATATACAAAATAAATGATTATTTCGATTCTGATAGTGATGCTGGCAGTGTAGACGGGATTGATGATGGCGGTGGTAGTGAGTAGAATATACTAGCGATTTCGATTCGCATGGAGAAAAATTAAATTTTACACTAGAATAGAATCTTATTAATCGTTTTGGCGAATAGATCTTATAATTTCAAAATATTGTGTATCTCCTAACCCATAATGTTTAAATTCTTTAAGTAATGCTAACATAAGTTCTTCTTCTGGAACATCTCTATACTTGAGAATATACATCATAAGATCACTGTCATTATTAAGGTAATTCAAATATAGCTCAACCCCCTTCTTTAAGGGATCTGGATGGATATTTTCTGGCATCTTTTTATCAATCAACACATGTTTGTAATTAGCATAATAACCCTTCGCTCTTAATGTAAGATGACTTATAGGTACAAATTGATCACCGACTATATTAAGATCAATAGTCCCTGTATAATCTGCTTGGTCTAACCAAGCTAATAGTGTTAGTATATTGATTTGACAAAACATATCAGCATCAAACCATAAGGCTATATGAGGGAATTTTTCACTAAAGAGTGGCACCAATGGTTTTAGTACAGTTTCACTATATTGCATTGGCGTTACGTGGTGGACCATAGCACGTATTTCAATAAACTCATTTGAAAATAGATCCTTATACGTTTCTCCATAACACATAGCCTCGTTAAATGGGACCATCAATTCTTGTTCAAGAAAATTTGTCCTTTTAAAAAAATTATACATAGCTTGCCCATTTAGAATATGTAAAGTTCTTTTTCGAATCATCATTTACACCCCCTCCTTCATTTAATCTAGTTTACTAAATCCTATTATATTTCAAATCTTATTGGTTACTTAATCCTTTCATTCAATAAAAAAAAAGCCAGCCGTACTCGCAGGCAGCTCTTAAAGAAAAGCACCCTTTCGTTTAAGTGCATTATTTCATCATTTGCGAATTGCTAATATAATGGCCAGTTTTTTTACAACTCATTAAACGTAATCCATAGAGAATGAAAAGGGCTTCATACCCTCAATACTGCTTCTACGCTTTAGGACCAATCAACGCCACTCCAAGAGGATTGCAATTTCCGCAACAGAACAATTTGGCCGAGATGATACGTATCGTGCATCATGATATTGCTGAGTAAACGCTCTATAGAATATCTGTTCGTTGCATAAGGAGCTTTTAACTTTTCATCGTCAAGGTCCGCAATGACCGTTTTTAATTTATTCATAACTTCATTTAGGCGCTCTACTGTCTGGGCCCACCCAATTTCGTCTTCTGGATCGCCCTGATTTCCAAAGGTTTCTTCATTGTTTTCTGCATTGTGCGGATTATCTGTGCCCTTTATTCGATGAATTACGTCTTCATTCCAGAATATCAAGTGGTTGACAATCTGCCAAATCGAATTGCTGGTTCCCGAACTTGTCCATGCTGCCTCAGCTGCGAGGACTCCCTGAAGTGCCTGATCCATAGATGCAAACCAATCATTCTCATGGAAATGCATATCGAGTTGTTCTAAATACATTTTGGTTACAACTTGCATACAACCATTCTCCTCACTGTTTAATGTAATAATCTTTTATTTTGAGAATACAACAAAACCATGATCAATATGACTTATTCGGCTTATCCAGCTTTTATCCCTTCATATGAACAAATAAAGTCCCTTATCAATATGTATGTGATTGATTCCTTAGAAAAAAAGAAGGCCCGTAGGCCCATGAAAATACGATTAATTCATCTGTTCATTAGAATCTCCGTCGTCGTCTTCTTTCTCTTTTAAATACAAAGGGGAAAAATAAGAATTCAAAGGGGAAAAACCGTCTTCTTCTAAAATCGTTACGAAAAAATCCCATGTGTATTGATTCTCCTTTCATTTCAGAAGTCCTGCCTTTTGCTCTTACAATTTAGCAAAATGAAGCCCCTACAATGATTAGAAGAATGAACAACACAACGATTAATACAAAGCTGCTGCCGCCATAGCCACCGCCGTATCCATAACCGCCGAACCAACCCATTTTTTTCACCACCAATCGGACAAAAGCTATTTCTCCTTATGTATATTTTTAAAGACAAGGATTGATTGGACATCTATCATCGTGGTAAGGACAAAACAATTTCTATAAATAAAAAAAGGCGTCTGCAATTACAATGCAAACGCCTCTTGTGAGGTGGTTATTTTGGCTTGGCGGCTTACTAATAAATTATGCGCTCAGAATAAAGCTGAATGGGACAAGTGTTGATTAATAATAAATTAAGCATAGTAGAGAAAAAGTAGTTGTTGCATGAGTAGTATCCATTTACTATTCAATAAATAGATCTGTATTTTAAAAAAGTATATTACAACTAGAATAAAAATTATAAAGCTGAAGACACTCATATCTTCTGCTTTATAATCATTAAATAGTTAAACTACTTCCATATATCCATATATTTTTTTTTGTATTTTTTGTCGTCAACCGTATCAATTAAATCCAGAGCCGTTTGTTTAATAACCTCATCATTGAAATTGTCATATAAATTTTTCATGTTTTGAATAATGTCATTACGAATTAAAGTAAAATTCTTTTCATCTGCACATTTTTTAAAGCGTTCAACCATAAACTCCATAACCATTTCTTTTTGGGCTGTACCAGCAATTCCGACTTTCCATATAGATTGAAGACTATGTCTAGCCGTAACAAACTTTTCATCTTTTGTTACCTCCCACAATTTTGGGAAATCTTTCATAATTCTCATCTCTGGGTCGCTTTTAGCTAGATTGGCTAAATATTGTGCTGCACGAGAGCGTTGATGGTTATCTTTATGAGTTAAGTCCTCTATTAGTTGATTCCATACCTCGTAAGCCCAATCAACTTGTTGATCAGTTGCATTTAAAATATTTTGATAGGCTTCATAACGCTCATCTTTATCACCCGATTTTGATTTTTCAAATGCCAATTTTATTTGATTATCCATTTTTCCGCCACCTTATTTCATGTAAAAACGCTGAAATGTAGTAATTTAATTATTTTTCTTACCAAAATAATAACATACACTATTTGCACAACTCCAAAAATAACCATTACTGTAATAAGGCTTTTATCACTAAATTAACTAACCTGCCCCGTTCGTTCAACAAAAAAAAACCGCCACAGCGATCATCATCATTAACTATTGCACCCCTTTAATCCTTGAAGAAGCGACAGCCTTGTTCAGCTATCGCTATATTCATCAAGAAAATAAATCAGGTTTTTCTTTTAGTATGTGTTTTAGCAAGTCTGTCATTTTTACTGTGTCACATACTCTCACTGTTGCATCGCCAAATTGTCCTTTGTACATAACTTGATTATTTAGAAAAGTAGCTTCAACTCGTTCGTATTTTTCAGAGGTATGACCAATATGTCTTCTTTGCGGAATGGAAATCTCCGTTTTATCCGGTAATATGGTGTATAGCATTTCGTGCTCATGTGTCAATCGACCTGGTATATCAAGCCATTCCTCGACTCCATGAATATAGGTACATCTGCGTAAATCGACTCCGATTAACAAGATGGCTGTCTTTTGATCAAGTAATTTCCCCCAACTCGATTCGCGTGCACAAGGTGTGTCAAATTGTTCATTTCCCGCAATAAATTCATGTGCTCCTCTTCCCAGGGCAGCTACCGAATGCGTTGGATGCCATGAGCGAACAACACCTGGACGTTTGCGAAACAGTTCTGTTAATAATCCAACACAAGATGGTGAGTCATGGACATAAAAACGAGGATTCTCCGCATTAATATACGACCATGTATGGGTAGGAAAAACCAAAAGACCATTTTTCATATATTCTGAAAGTGCATCGAGGACAGTATCCGCCCCACCCTCTACATGCCCAATACTCTTCATTGATGAATGAACAAGTAATGTTCCATTTTCGTCGATTCCCAATTCTTTAAGATGCTTTACTAAATCTTGTTTCTTGTACATCACATTCAACCTCTCAATCTTTAAATACACCAAAAGAATACCATATTAGGATTATTTGTCTATGTTTCCTGGAGATTTGCTGGATAGGAGATAAATTATCGAGAATGGTAAGTTGAATGAACAAAATCTAACGAGGTTACGCCTAACCGTTGACCAATTAGAGGAGAGAATTCGAAATCAGGGAATATCGAAAATTGAGGATACAAAGACAGCAGTAGTGGCTACGTTCCTGTTTTGCGGGGGCTTACGCCATATGATTTTTTTAATACATAAACATAAATAATTAAAAAGTTGGAGGAAACAATATAACTGCTCATTGTTTGTAGCTTACTGGTGAAACAAGTTATTAGGAGGTCATGATGAAAAGTAAAAAAATTGCAATTGGGATTTTAATGCTATTATTTGTGTTTATGTTATCAGCATGGACGAGCATTAATAATCAAAATAGTAACTATAAAAATATAAATACGAACTATAAGAAGATAAAAATCAGTGAGATGCCTTCTGGTTCTGCCGAAGTTCCTAAAGGTTTAAAAGAAGCTAAAAATCCAACTTATAAAGTTGGTAATCAAGTAGTTGTTAAAGCCCACCACCTAAAGGGGATGTATGGTGCTAAAGCAATCATTGTAGGTGCTTATGATACGACAGCCTATGTGGTGACCTACACTCCGACTACTGGAGGACCAGTAGTAAAAAATCATAAATGGGTTATTCAAGAAGAAATTAAAAATGCTGGTACTAAACACCTTAAACCTGAAACGGAAGTTACGTTAGAAGCAAACCATATGGAAGGTATGATGGGAGCAAAAGCGATTATTGTTTCAGCAGTACGCACAACAGTTTATATGATTGATTACATTCCGACGACTGGAGGACCAATAGTAAAAAATCATAAGTGGGTTATAGAGAGTGAACTTTCAGCTCAGTAATAAACAAAGTGAGAAAGTTAGTGAAGAAATGTACTTAAGCTAACGGGTTGATTAAACTTATTAAATTTCCCCCTAGCTAAATCTAGGGGGATAAAAATAGAGAATCAAACTGGAAAAGGTTTTTACATAAGGTAATCTGGATGGTCTTGGGGTTTTCTTTCTTTAATTTCTTCAAAAATATTTCCCTTCTCTTGAGATTTGTTTTGTGTTGCATCCTTTGCCCCTTGGATTAATGGAAAATACAAATCAAGAAGTTGTTTGAACTCTCCTACCGTTAAAGGTTTCGCATTATCATTTAGTTCGTAACCAAGAAGTCCATTCGGTTCAATCGTTGCGATTTTGACATCTGCAATTTTTGATATACCATGATTCCGCAGCCTCATTTCCAATTGGTCTACGGTTAATCGTAATCTTTTTAGATTCTTTGTATTCAAAGTACCATTTTCAATAACTATTTTAGATTTACCCGTAATAAATTTTTCAAAAGAATTAAACTTTACTTCAAAGAATTCAATAATAACGATAGTGGCAACAAAAATGGCTGCACCGATAACAGCCTTTATTACACTTTTTTCTACAATGGGTTGCACGATTATGGTTCCCATGGAAATCATAACGATGGTTTGAGCAAGAGTCATTTGGGATATTGATTTTCTTCCAGCCAGTCTTAAAAGCAATATTCCAGCAACAATTAATAAAAGTGACTGCCAGATAAAGGACATATCCATATCTTTACCCTCCAAATAAGAAACTCTATTTTAGAGTTTCCCATTTGAATATTTCTATGTTCGATTAAGCAATATTCTCATCATTGTAAGGGTTAACTAAACAGAAATAATTTGCTATTTTGAAAATAGATCTTCTTTGGAAAAAGTATGGTACTTTAGAAAGGTATCTTGTAATCCATATTTACCATATTTGACCGACATAAAGGAGAAGATATGCTGGATAAATTTTTTGAGAAAATAGGGAATTATATATCCTTTCGCTATGGCTTTTTTATACTTTTATCATTAACTTTAGTTCTCAGCATTGTTTTTCCTCGTAGTGATAATTTCGTATTGTTTATGGTTGCCGTGTGTTTTTTAGGAATAGGCTTTTATAATAAACCCGTATTTTTGGTTGGTTTCACTGTTTTAGTGGTTTATCTTAGGTACCATCTCGTATCAAAGGCAGACGATAGTGCCTTTTTAACTTATTTGGTATCTTATTTTTTAGTTTCATTAACTTCAGCGGGTATGACGCTATATGTCCAAAAAGTGAAAAAGGACAGTTTAGATTTAACAAAATCTCTTATTAATGCATTGGATTCCAGGGATACTTATACCTCTGACCATTCAGCCAATGTATCTAAATACGCTGTGCAAATAGCCGAAAAGATGAATGTTTCTATAGACCAGTGCAATATCATTCGTACAGGGGGATTATTGCACGATATTGGAAAGATTGGTATTCCTGAACACATTTTGACAAAGCAAGATAGATTAACTTCAAAAGAATATAATACAATAATGATGCATCCAGAAATTGGATATGAAATACTTAAACATGTTGATGGTTTTAAGAAAAACGGTGTTCTGGATATTGTTTTATATCACCACGAAAGATATGACGGTAAAGGCTACCCAAAAGGATTAAAAGGCAGCGAAATTCCATTTGCTGCTCGAATCGTCAGCGTTGCTGATGCGTTTGATGCGATGATGTCCAACCGTGTTTATAGAAATGAATTGGATTTGAATTTTGCTCTTAATGAGATTCGACGGAATAAGGGGACACAGTTTGATCCTGAAGTTGCGGATGCTTTCCTTAGCATGTTTAAAGAAAAGGACATAAAGGTTGAGCGGACGGCTATAAACTTAGTTGAATCATACAAAAAACAAAAACGATATAAAAACCTCTATTCGGCGTTGCTAACAAAATGGGAAAAGAATTAATAACTCTTTTCCCATTTATTTTTTAAATAGTCCCCTAAACCAGGCTATACATGGACAGCGTGGTAAATTCTTTGTCTTTATCATCTTTCATAAATAGCCCAACCATTCATGCCTGTTTATTCTTATTGTATAACAAAATAGACTTAGCGCTTCACAGCAAAAAGGAGGGATGCTATGCGATCCCTCCTTTTACCTATCTATTCAAATTAATTCCAAAAAGGAACAGATCGTTAAGATTCCTTTATCAAAGTTTTCTAAGTTAAAATGTTCATTCGGAGCATGGAGATTTTCATCTGGCAGCCCGAATCCCATTAAGACAACAGGAGTATTTAGGGTATGGTTGAAATCCGATACAATCGGAATGGAACCCCCTTCTCTTTTATAAACAGGTGCTTTTCCATAAACCCGTTCATAGGCTTCAGCCGCTTTTTGAATCATTGGATCATCGATTGGTGTTAAGAATGGATTACCGGTGTCTTGAAGGGTCACTTTTACACTGCATCCTTTTGGTGCTTTTTCTTCAAGATGCTTTTTGATTAAGCCCTGGATTTTTTCAGGGTTTTGATTATTGACCAGACGACAGGTGATTTTGGCATGTGCCTCGTTCGGAATGACGGTTTTTGTACCTTCCCCTTGAAATCCACCCCATATCCCGTTTAATTCTAATGTTGGCCGAGAACTGATTTTCTCTGGATAAGGATAATTTGTTTCCCCTCCCGTTAATTCCGTTACCCCTAACTGCTTTTTTAGCTTTTCTTCATCAAAGCCCAGTGCTTTAATTTGTTCCTTCTCAAATTCTGTCAATTCTAGGACATCCTCATAGAACTGATCAACATTTACTTTTCCGTTTGCATCATGAAGAGTAGAAAGCAGCTTCACTAGCAAATGGTTAGCGTTCTGAACTCCCCCGCCGAACATGCCTGAATGCAAATCTGTATTCGCTGTTTTAAGAGAAACTTCGAGTGCACAAAGACCTCTTAATGAATACGTAATCGCTGGAACTCCTCTATCCCACATGTCAGAATCGGATATGACCACGACATCACAGGCTAATTTTTCTTTATTCTCGGATAAAAACTGAGGAAGATTAGGACTCCCGATTTCTTCTTCACCTTCGATACAAAATTTTACATTAACCGGTAATTTACCTTCTAAATTCAGTAATGCTTCCACTGCTTTAATATGTAAGAACGTTTGCCCTTTGTCGTCTGTCGCCCCTCTGGCAAAGATCTTTTCATCACGGATCGTTGGTTCAAACGGAGGGGTTTCCCATAAATGAAGTGGATCAACAGGCTGTACATCATAATGACCGTATACTAATACAGTCGGTGCATTTTCCTGATGAAGCCAGTCTGCATAAACAATTGGATGACCTTTTGTTTGGACGATTTCAACGTTCTCCATTCCGATGCTTTCTAACTTATTGGAAATCCAGGAAGCTGCTTTTTGGATATCCTCTTTATGCTCAGATAAGGAACTTATGCTTGGAATTCGAAGTAATTCCTTTAATTCCTCCACATTTTGCTGATGCTGCTTCGATACAAAATCGGATAATTGACTCATGTTCTCACCTATTCTTTTTTTTATTTTTCACTTCTTCTATTTTACACAAAAAATAGAAGAAAATAGCAAAATCAGCTCTAAAAAAGGTAGAGAGTTTATTTGAATAGGTATCTTGAATGAAATGAATATTAAATTCTTAAAAAAACTAACCGTAACCGACTAATCGAAAGTGAATAGGCTGCTTTTTGGCAGCCATATATAGAAAATGAACTTTTTATTTATGGGCTGTTATAGGGGTATTTGCCTCTGTACTCGATGAATTGGGTGTAGCATTACCAAGATTTGTTAAGTCTGTAATCAAAGTTTTACAAAGGCCTTCTTTTGGATGCCTAATATACACCTATTTAAACTTTCACAGCCTGTGGATGCTTATCTGATACTAATTCTAAGTCTGCAACGAGTGCATTTAATTCAACTTGTTCTACATTTTTACATCCTGGGATTACACTCGTAACGGCTGGATGCTTTAGGCACCATGCAAGTGCCCATTGAGCCATGTTAACTCCTTTTGGGACTTCATTTTGTTGAATTTCTTCAACTAGTTTAAGCTGCTTTAACACTTCACTTTGTAAATGGTTATTCCGAACATCGTTTTGATCAAATACTGCACCTGGCTTATATTTGCCGCTTAAATAACCGCTTGCTAATGGAACCCGGGCCAGGACCCCAAGATTTTGCACTTCACAGGAAGGAAAAACTTGTTCCTCTGGTTTACGGTCTAACCGGTTATACACAACCTGAATCACACTGGCATTTACTTCCGTTGCTAGGTCCGTTTGATAGATATTTTCGTTAGAACCGATTGATATTCCTAGATGGCGGATTTTACCTGCCTTCATCTGCTTGTCCAATACAGTCCATAATTCTTCATTTTGAAACACGTCATCACTGCCAGAATGAAATTGATATATGTCTACATAGTCTGTTCCAAGAGCTCTTAAAGAATCGTCCAACTGCTTAACGACTTCCCCAGCGGACCAATGATTTGTTCGGGTAAAGGATTCATGAAAATGATGGCCGAATTTTGTTGCGACTATCCAATCCTCCCTGTTTTGATTTTTTAAGTAGTTGCCGATAAATCTTTCAGAAAGGTGGTCACCGTAACATTCGGCTGTATCAATCAAATTAATTCCCATTTCCTTGGCTTTGTCTAGGATTTCATCTACTTCTTTTTGTTTGAAATCTTTTCCCCATTCGCCGCCATATTGCCAAGTACCGATTCCGACAACAGACACATTTAAATCTGATTTTCCAAGCTTGCGGTATTTCATTTGTTTGATCTCCCTTTCTATATCTTGATAAATAACCTTACACAAAAAAGTATACGTTTTCATCATTTAAACAACAACCACTGAAATATTTTTGATATACTAACCTATATATTATTTACTATAAAATTTATAGTTTCTATAAATTAGAAAGAGGTAGTCTATGAGCGAAATAAAAGAAACGAAACCCTTAGAGATTAAATGTTCGATTGAAAAAGCACTTAGTGTAATTGGAGGAAAGTGGTCTTTTCTCGTATTAAGAGAGTTATTCGAAGGAACAAAACGGTTTGGAGAATTACAAAAGGCTATTTCAAACGTAAGTCCAAAGGCCTTAACCGATACGCTAAGACATTTAGAATCCAATGGTGTTTTAATTCGGACTGTTTACGCTACAGTACCCGTAACAGTTGAATATTCACTTACTGAAAAGGGACAATCCTTACATACCATCATAAAAGAAATGAAATACTGGGGTTCTTACTGGGCGTAGCATTACTCTATTAAGATTTTGAATGTTTTCCTTACGTAAACCTTCTTAAGCAGAAATCGCTCTTGACACTACTGTTGCAAACCCGGAATGAAAGGGTTAAATGCGTATGCAACTGCATACACTAGTTTTATTTCTACAATACAGAAGAAGACATTAACTTACATATTTATGGAATTACGGAAGCAAAAGTATACCCGCTCCTCCCTCAGAAAAAAGTGCCTGGCACCAACCAAAAATCTGGAAGGTGTCAGACACTTTTCTTTTTTTAAGGTATCAGTGTAGAATGCAATAAATGTATTGAACGCAGAACTATTTTTCTTAAAAAAAGACCTACCTTAAGCAGAACCCTAAATTCCATCTTTTTGAAAGGCTATACGAGTTTTTACTCATCACCAATCAATGGAATGCTTTTGATCCAATATCTGTTCGGTAATATGCTCCCATAAATGATACCTTTTCTACTGACTGATAAGCTAATTCACGTGCTTCTTTAAGCGTTTTTGCAATCGCTGTAATTCCTAAAACCCGACCGCCATTTGTAATAATTTCTCCATCCTTCGTGTCGGTACCAGCATGGAAAATAATGGTTGGTTCAACGACTTGGTCTAAACCATATATGACTTGTCCCTTTTCGTATGGACCTGGATAACCAGCTGAAGACATAATTACGCAAACTGCAGACTTGTCTTTCCATTTCACCTCTACATTTTCCAGCTTACCGGTGAGACTAGCATTTAAAATTTCAAGTAAATCAGTTTCTAATAAAGGAACAACAACCTGGGTTTCCGGATCGCCAAACCGCGCATTATATTCAATGACTTTTGGTCCTTCTTTTGTCAGCATCAAACCGGTATAGAGAATTCCCTCATAAGGTACTCCTTCTGCAACCATCGCTTCGGCGGTTGGTTGGACGATTGTCATAATAATCCGCTCAGTCATGGAGGGATCAATATGCGGCAAAGGAGCATACGTTCCCATACCACCTGTATTAGGTCCCTTGTCACCATCATACACTGGCTTATGATCCTGTGATGGTACCATTGGCTTCACTGTAGACCCATTCACAAAAGAGAGCAAGGTCATCTCTTCCCCCTCGAGAAATTCCTCAATAACCACCCGTACCATACGTAACATCTTTCATCATACTTTTAAGTGCGTCCTCAGCTTCTACTAAGCTTTTTGCCACAACCACACCTTTTCCTGCAGCTAGGCCATCCGCTTTTATCACAATCGGTACCCCTTCGCGGCGAACATTGTCTAGTGCCTCCTCGTAGTTTGTAAACGCTGCATATTTAGCAGTCGGAATCTGATACTTAATCATTAATTCCTTAGCGAACGCCTTACTTCCCTCAATCAGTGCACCTTCTTATGATTCACTTCAACCCCACGGTTTTGCAATTCTAGTTGAATACGACGATAACCATAATTTCCGTTATGTTTTTGGAAAATGGATTGAATAAGTTTCTCTAGATCAAGGTCCGGATTCTCCTTATTCATTATTTTTATATGATAATGATAGGAGGATTCGGGAATGCCGACTATTTGTAAAACATCTTTTAGTTTGAAGGTTTCTTTGAGTTCGAATGATAACGCTGCTTGTGCTTTTCGAGATAGCCCTTCGGATCCATCTGAAAAGCTCGCAACTTTTTTAAGTATTCTACCTCTAAACGCAGAAGCTCGTTCTCTCGTTCCAATTTTTGTTCGTATGCCATTTCGCTCTGTTTTACTTGTTTTCCTTTTATACTCTTAGCTTTATCAGTCATGGGCGGTCGTCCTTTCGGTCTTTCCAGGCCTTCGCTCCCATCCTCTGAAAATGCTTTTTTCCATAAGGATATAATTGTAGGGTTTGTTAGCCCAAAGTGAAGGGCTGCATCAGTTTCTGAAGAACCTGTTCTTTTTATAAAGCTTAATACATCGAGCTTTAATTGAACAGGATAAGTTTCAGGATGCTTCTTACTCGTTATCCCTTTCTGACCGAACTTCTCATAAACTTTCACCCATCGGTCAATGGATGATTTAGCCTTAATCCCATGTTTCTTGGCGAGTGCTCTATATCCTAGTTTTCCTTCCAAATATTCTCTTACCACCAAAAGTTTAAATTCATCACTATATTTGCCCATAAAAAACACCCCAAAAGTCAGAATTTCACTCTAACTTTTGGGGGTCAGTACATTCTGACGGTCCTTTCTACTATGATATTTAGGCTATTTTCTTCAAAATTATGATTCAGGATGCCGACACAGTCGACACCCCCTGTCCCATCTCCAACACTTTCGGTTAGTAAGTCGCCGATTGACTCCATTAAATCAAATGCTTACATATAAATTTACAATAAATTCCACACAGTCAATTAACCCTTCCTATGTTATTATATAATAGTTGATTTTTTTCAGGAGGAAACCTTTCATGCTTGATGTGAATACATCCTTTATTAAAGAAAAAGGTGAGATGATGAAGTCTCCCACAAGTAACATTGATCTTCAATATGATGAATTATCTTCTTTTTTACAGGAAAATGGAGGAAATCATGCTTCTCATTTGATTTTCTTAAAAGATAAAGAGATTTTCTGGACGAAAGAGCGAGATGTTCTAATTGTATATAAACGCATTGCAAATAAATTTATGGTTTTAGGTGATCCAATCGGAGATGAAGCAAAGTTTAAGGAAGCCATCAAAGAATTCTGTGAATATAGCAAAATCAGAGGCTTTAAACCTGTTTTCTATCAAATAAGCCCACAGTATATGCACTATTATCATGATTCAGGTTTTCGCTTCCTTAAGGTGGGCGAAGTGGGGTTAGTGAATCTCCAACAATTTTCTTTAGAAGGAAAACAAGGAGCAAAATTACGAACAAAATTGAATAAATTTACGCGAAATTCTTATACATTTAGCGTGGTCCACCCCCCTTATTCTAATCACCTGCTTTCCGAGTTAAAACATATTTCCGATTCCTGGTTAGGCAGTCAGAAGGAAAAAGGGTTTTCAGTCGTCTCTTTTAGCAAAGAATATGTTTCACGTTTCCCTATTGCACTTTTACACAACCCTGCAGGTGAAGCCATTGCCTTTGCTACGTTAGCAACTGATTATAAAAATACGGTTACCATTGACCTGATGAGAAAATATTCAGATAGCCCTCATGGAACAATGGATGTATTATTTATTCATATATTTCAGTGGGCAAAAAAGAATGGATATCAAAGCTGCAGTTTAGGTATGTCTCCATTATCAAATGTGGGAAACTGCAAACATTCATTTACAAGTGAAAAAATAATTCGCCTAGCCTATCTTTACGGGAATTCCTTATATAATTTTAAAGGTCTAAAAGAATTTAAAAGTAAATTTACCACCGATTGGGAACCAAAATATATAGCTTACAAAAAAAACTTTCTGACGGTAATTTTTATACAACTGCTTTTTCTGATCAACTATAAACGTAGTTTAATAGATCATAAGGAAAGAAAAAATAATTCTATTAAAAATGCTATCACAAAATGGCGTTTTGAATGACCCTAATGAGAGGCTTTAATGATGCTCGTAAGTAAAGAACTATTTCTTAAATTTATTAAATACAGTATTGTGGGATGCATAAGCGTACTCATTTATTTTCTGTCTGTTTTCGTCTTGGTTGAACATTTTGACAAAGATCCTATTTTCGCATCAACACTTTCCTTTATCATCATGACTTACATCTCATTTCTATTAAACAAAAAATATACCTTTGGCAGCCACTTCTCCTACAATCAAATGTTGCGTTTTCTCGTTGTTTCTGCCATTGGCTTCACCTTAAATTTTGGTCTCATGTATCTAGTAGTAAATATCCTTTCACTTCACTATGTAATCGGTGAGCTAATCACAACATTGATAATTCCCATCATCAACTTCATATTGAATAACTATTGGACATTTAAATAGTAGGAAAAAGTGTCAGGCACGTGGTGCCTGGCACTTTTATTTTTGTTACTTATACAAAAAATCAAAAAAACGCCAGGCATCTTCTAATCGATTTGCCTGGCACTTAGTATTGCAATATATTAGATTACTATATAATTGATGTGAAGGGAATTCCTTTTAATTGTGGCACCTTACTTTTTTTCCTATGAGTATAGGATTCCTTGTAAGGATAAACTCAAAAGTTTGATAGGAAATTCTCAGATTGAAGTAAGTATATATTATTGAGGAGTCTCTTTGGAGGTGTTTAATGATTTTTCAACTTATAAATTTCCCTAGAATGCTCTGAAATCATTTGATCATAGTATTCGAGGTCGTGTTTTGTTGCCATTCTTGCCTTTATTTCTTTAACCTCCTCGAGGACGGAATCTAGTTTTTTCTCAATAGTAGAAAATTTGCCATCCATTTCGATAATTTTTTCGTCTATCTTGTTAATTCTTCCATCCATTTTATTAATTCTTCCATCCATTTTATTAATTCTTTCATCCATTTTATTAATGGTTCCATCCATTATGACAATTTTCTCGTTCATTTCGGCAACCTTTACATTTGTTGCGGCAACAGTATTAATTAATTGATAGATTAACTCACCCTGTCTTTTTTGTTCAGCCAAAATCAGATTAAGTGTTTTTTCCACTTTTGCAAACCCTCCTTCAATTATTAATTTTTATTATAGCAGATTTATGTTGAGAATTGTCGATGGTGTAGATAAATGTGAATTTTCCTTTAACGCTCTTTTGGTCCAGTATTTTTTACATCAAAGAGTGTTTCAATCTTTTTTTCTTTACTGAAATCAAAGAAATTGGACCTCCAAAGGAAGCCCAAACCATTTCATTCTTGAATTGTTTGCCTGAAAAATGGAGATAGTTCGTTACACTACTCCACCACGCTTACTCTTAAAACATCTTCGAAAGCTATCCGCTGAAACTCACCAGATTCCAGCTCCATGCGAAGCTGCAACGTTATTGGATCAACATAATGAATACGGCCCGTAATCGTCTCTGTAAACCCATCGCTCCAAACGTTAATCTTCACTGAAAGATTGAATTCCATTGCATAGGCAATACTCCGATCAAACTCCTCCTTCTCATATTCATCAAGTAATGGTTTCATGGTCCGTTCTTGGTCCTTAAACATGGCACGAGTCATCTCAAAACCTAACGGCATAAATGACGCTGGCCGCCATTTAATTTTCCCTCTATCCCTAATTGCCATCACATCACTCCTCCCCTTCTATTATACACAAACATACGTTCTGTATATGTAAAAAAAAACGTGGGGACGGATCTCTTGGTCTATCCATAATAATCGTCGTCGTGCCCTTGCCATGAGAACCCTTCCTATAAAAAAGTTAAACTTTTTCTCTAAATCGTCTATCTAGTAATTTTTGAACCAAACTTTGAAGGAGTTGAAGGAGTTCCGATATTAGTGCTTAAAAAAGTGTCAGGCACCATCCAATTACCTGGAAAGTGCCTGACAATCATTATTTATGTTGTGTTGCCCTTTTTCACGAACCCAGCTACTTTACTACGCACTTCACACCTTTTTTATCAAAAGTATGCTTAAAATCAAAGGCAAAAGAAGTGGGACCTTGCTGTACATACTCGTTATATCTTTTGAATGCCACCTGCCATTGTTTTTATCCTCGTACCAATGTTTCATTATCTTTACTTCCCGCAGCATTTTTTATATTTTTTGCCGCTTCCACAAATGCATGAATCATTTCTGCCGACTTTATTATTATTTCGGACCGGAGAAAGTGGGAGGTCATTCCCCTGTAGTCTAAAGTCCAGTTCTCTCTCCATTGCTACTTGTCGCCAGACAGCTAGTTCACGATGTTTTAATCCCAGAATAGAAAAGTAGCCATAGACGGTCTGTTCAATATCAACTAGGCCAGAAGAATAATCGAGCTTCATATGTTCGTTAATTTCAGGAAGAGCTTCTTCGGAAAGCTGGTGACAAAGTGCTTCAATTAGAATATCTCGATGATCCAGTTCTTTTGCAGAACGGTAGGCTTCTCTTAGAACTTTGACACCGAAGTCTGATTTTATGTTTTCAACGATGGATGCGGCATAAATAATGGAATTATCTTTCCTAAGATAGGGTGCTACTTCCTTTACCACCTCGTCCGATTGGAAACTGGTTAACGTTACGGAAACTTCTTCTAACAAACTGTCATCATCGCGATCCAGCAGGCTAACCAATAAAGGTATATATCTTTGTGTTTTTAACAATCCAATCATATAGACCGTCAAGGTTCCATTAAATGAAAACCATTTTTCCTTAAACTCGTCTTCTAGTACTAAGTCTATTTCATCTTCTGTAACCCAGCCCTTTTTTACTAAACAGGCTGCCAGTTTTTTTGCTTTTATGTAGAAATCATGCTGCTTTGAACCGGCCCGCTCAAGGTCATTTAAGATTTGACCATATTCTGAGTAAACTTCTTCTTCCGAACCATGTAACAATAACTCATATAAGTTCCAAGTATGCTTGGGAATATATCCTTGAAGCTGTTCCTTATATTTAAGAGCAAGTTCCGGTTCGATACGCTGGACCAATTTCACCGCTAATTGGCGTTTTGATGGGTCCATTAATGGAATATTTTCAATTAATATCTTAACAGCCTCTTCATTGAAGGTTTGATTATCTACATAGATTAAGATCGAAGATAGTTTCTCATTATTTCTAAATGCTTCTTTCAGTAATTCATTGGTCCATTCTTCTGGGATATTCGGATAATCATGGAGTGCATGCATTACTACCTCTTGGATTAAAATATCCTCGCTAATCAAGTGTGGTTTAATTTTTTCTAAAAAAGTCATTATGTATCCTTTCATTCTTCCATTAATCAGTATGATTATTGTACTTTATTGTCCAGACAATGTAAAAAACGACTAGAAACGCCCATTTTTGTTTGAAAACAATAATTGGGCTTATTTATTCGAATCAAAACAAAAAATACCCCGTCAAATTAAATGAGGTGATAAGGTGGACAAGGGGACGGTTCGAACCGTCCCCTTGGTCACAAAAATTGAACCACTACATCAAACTGTTCACCGTCTCTTGAACTTTATCCGCCTCAATCTGTTGAACCTTTGGAACTTCCTTAATAAAAGATTCTAAATAATAAGCAGCAAAAAAGATCATCCCTATCGGAACTACTAAGAATACATACCCCATTGGAAGCCTTAATGATGAATTAGAAGTAATTCCGGTATCGAATAGATGCTGCACATAGTTAAATCCTACATAGACCAAAAAACAAGCATAAAGAAAACCAATAATAGCGTTTAAGATAGAAGTGGTTTTCTTTAATCGTTTTCCAAGTCTCATAACGATTAAATCAACATATATATGATTTCCTTCCTTTCCGCTTTTCCCTAAGGTTAAAAAGATCGCCCATATTAACGAAAACAACACTACTTCTTCCGACATAGAAAATGACTTAGAAAAAACTTGTCTGCTAATTGCTTCAATCAACATCCAGCCACATGAAAAAATGAATAAACAAACAGCAATAGTGGTAACAATTTTGTCCTCAATAAAGTTTATTAATTTCAAATGGTAATCCTCCTTTTTGTTAAGGATGTTCTAGGCAGCGTATTCATCCCCCTAATTAATGGGGGATGAATTTACTAGATTACTATTATTTCTTTGTTAATTCATTAAATGCTTTTAACGCATCTGGGTGGCGTTGTTCAAATTTTTTATAGACATCTTCTGTTGCTTTTTTCCAATCGTTCACATCACTTTCAGGGACATAATTCACTTTACCCCAGTCACTTGTTACCTTTTCAATATATTCTTTATCTAACTCCATCGATTCCTTCCATTGAGTAACAGTAATATCATTAATGGTATCTGAAATTAACATTTGAAGATCTTTAGGGAGTCCGTCAAACCATGCTTTATCCGCAGCAATGGAATAGGTAAATAATTGCATTCCCGGTACAACAAGCCCGTATTTTGCTGAAGATCCAACAACGTCCTTCCATCCATCAGGTGAAGTGTTTACTCCATCGATAACGCCTTGGGAAAGGGAAGTGGCAATTTCAGTTGCTGGCATGGAAACACCACTTCCTTTAAATGATTCAATCATGTCAGTGGCTACCTGTCCTGAAACAGTCCGAACCTTCAAACCCGATAAATCCTTTAAATTCTTTAACTCTTTATCTTTTGTTAGAATAATCCCCTCCGCTGTTCTCATAAGTCCTAAAACTTTTATCCCTTTATCTTCAACAAAAGAGTTAAGCAACCCCGTTAATTCTGTACGATATTCTTGGTTTTCTAAAATGGTTTTATCATTAAGACCAAAAGGCAAACTAACAATACCATATTTCTGGTTTAAGGCTTCTAGGTGTGCGCTTACTGGCCAAACCATATGAACGGAACCAGTTCCTAAAGCTTGAATCGCTTCACCGTCTTTAAATAATTGACCTCCGGAATGAATCGTTACCTCTAGTTGTCCATTACTTTTTTCTTCGACAATTTCTTTAAATTTTTCCATATATTTGTGCTTAAAGAACGTTTCGGGTAACTCGTGAGTCATGATGATTTTATAAGTTTTTTTATCCCCTTCTCCTCCTGATGCTTTGTCTTTGCCGCAGCCTGCCAATCCCATGAATAGAGCTAAAACCATGATTACCATCATCGACCATACCTTTTTTCTTTGTTTCATCCAAAACCATCCCTTCTTAAACAAAATTTGTATTAGGTTTCTATCTTTAAACCTTGTAACTCTACTTCTACAAATTAAACAATAATAAACTAATCTGTGGCAGGTAGGTAACTAGCAGTAAAGAAATAAATAAAATAACATAATAAGGTCCTACCCCTTTTGCTACTTCCTGGATTGGAATTTTCGCTAACCCGCTCATGACAAATAGATTTAGACCAACAGGTGGAGTTAAAGTTGCAATCTCGATATTCATGGTAATAATAACGGCAAAATGAATCGGATTTATTCCTAAAGCGATGGCTGCTGGGAAAAGAATCGGCGCTACTAAAACGATAACAGTAATGCCATCCAAGAACATACCAAGAATAAATAAGAGTACATTTACAAGGAGTAGAAACTGCCAAGGCTCAAGTCCAAGATCCGTTATCATCGTGATCAATCCTGCGGTTAACCCTAAACTTTTTAACATAAAAGCTGTTAAGGATCCACCAATTAATATTAAATAAATCATCCCAGATTGAAACAAGGATTCTCGGCTGACATTCCAAAGATCTTTTACTTTGATGGCTCGATAAATGAAAACTGCAAGAACAGCGGCATATAGAACAGCAACAGCTGATACTTCGGTAGGAGTAAAGAAACCAAGGTAAATTCCGCCCAAAATTAAAACCGGCAGCAATAATACACCTGAAGATGATTTTAATTGCTTTAGAGGAACTACCTTTTTTAAAGTAGAAAGATTTGAAGCAGTCTCCCAGCCATTTTTCTTACAAAGATAATAGGTGAGTGCCATTAACATGGCTGCCTGCATAAGCCCTGGAACTATCCCTGCAGTGAATAAATCGACGATTGGAATCCCAACCATACTGCCAATTAAGATAAAACTAAGACTTGGAGGGATTAGCAGTCCAAGAGTACCTCCAGTGGCTACTAAACCGGCAATAAAGCGTTTTGGATACCCTCTTTCTCCCATAACTTCAACCAAGTTTTTCCCAATTGCCGCAGCTGAAGCAACACTCGAACCAGAAACAGCAGCAAAAAAAACGCTTACCAACATGGCTGCCATTGCGGTCCCGCCATGAATTTTTCGTGTAATGAGATCTGTAAAATCTAAGATCCTTTGGGCCAAGCTTCCCTTCATAATGATGTCCCCGGATAGAATAAAGAATGGAATCGCCGCTAACGCATAGCTATTGGCAGATTGAAAGGTTTGCTGCGCAATAATGTCCAAACTTGTTTCTTGAAACATTAGCAAAACAACTAAAGCGCTTACACCTAACGCCACACCAATGTGGGTTCCAATAATTAGCAAGAGGAAAAGGATGACTAAGAAAATGATAATCTCCATAAAATTCTCCTTTCAAAATTAACCATCTAATTTATTAATCATTCAAATTGGTATCGAGCTTTAAACATATTGTTAAGCCACCTATTATAAAAATAGCAACTCCACAAATCATCCACATGGCCTCAAAATTACCGGAAAAATCAATAATCCAACCTGATAATGGAGTACCGAAGATGGCACCTGCATATACGGTTGCTAGTCCAACTCCACTGGCTAAACCAATTTGTTCCCTCTTTACCACCTCTGAAATCATTAAGACAAACATTCCGTTCCATCCCTGTGTGGTAATGCCTAGGCATAATGATAGGAATGCAATGATCACTTCCGGGATTTCACCTGACAACATTCCAAGGATTAAGACTAATACACCTGAAATTAATCCAATCAGTGCAATAATCACTCCTCGATTCCGATTAAAAAACCGATCACTTATGACTCCCCAGCATGCCCTCCCTAGAGCCCCACCAATTTGTAATAAAGCTAAACAAAATAAAGAAAAGGAAAGGGAATAGTGAACCGATTCATGTAAATAGAGAACTAAGTAAGTCATCACACTAAGCTGCACCCAGATAAAAAAGGTAATAATGGCGATAATCTTCATTAATTTTTTGTTTTTGGTAATGTCTTTAATATTTTTTAACACATTTGTTTGTTTGTGATAATCCTCTCTTTCGTCTAACACCTTAAAATGAAACAAACACACAAGTACCAACAAAACAGCAATGCTTAGAATGCCGATTCGCCAGCCCCATTGATTGGCTATGAGCGGAAGCAACAAACTGCCCAAGGTACTGCCTAAGGAAACCCCCATTTGCTTTAAACCCATTGCTGTTCCCCTGTTATGTACATCAAAGTTTTCCATTATACTTTTGTTCGTCCCCGGAGTAATACCTCCATAACCCGTCCCCAACAAAAATAGCAGCACTAAAATGACAAAGTAACTATTTGAGATGGAAAAAGAAAAGATGACAAAAACGAGTAATAAACA
The DNA here is from genome assembly GCF_023715415.1 of Neobacillus niacini. Taxonomy (GTDB): domain Bacteria; phylum Bacillota; class Bacilli; order Bacillales; family Cytobacillaceae; genus Neobacillus; species Neobacillus niacini_C. The sequence goes on along the minus strand of NZ_JAMBOB010000002.1, from coordinate 568,226 downwards.
GAAAGCAAATAAAGACTTCCTTGCCCCAAATCGATCGGTAATCATACCAGAAGGAATAGCAATAATAGAAGAACCAAGGAATACAGCCGAGGTCATCCAGCCAATTTGGGTATTGTTTAATGAAAACTCTTTTACCATTTGAGGTATCAGAGGAACATACCCATAATACGCCAGTGCTGTCATCATTTGAATGACTAAAAGCCAAAGAAGGTATTTATTTAAAATGACAAACGAGGGGGTACTTTTCACATGTTCCAATTTCATTTCTACTATTTCACCTGCCTTTACCTTATATAATTGCAATTACCATGCCATTTATTTTTGAATATTTTGATAATATAGAAAACTTTTAAATTTTTTTGTTGTTACTCTCCTATTTACTTTCTACTAAACTTCAGGGAACTCTATTCTAAAAAAGCTGTTCACACTTTTTTATCATTCCATTGCTTAGATTCGAATAAAAATATATGTTGATTAATATGCTTTTTGTTTCATACGTTGTTTCAACGTAACAACAAACGAAACGTTATGGACTTAATTGATTAGGGATTATAGTCTTACGATAAAAAATAAAAACCCCCGCATCTCTAAAAGTAGGCGTGGGGGTAAATCCATTCATTCAGTTCATTAACAAAAAATCACCCTTAAAAACTTGTTTCAATATCGTATTCCTTTATCTTCCTCCATAGTGTCGTTCTAGACATGCCAAGTTTAACCGCAGTTTGATTCTTATTCCCATTTGTTTCAAGGAGGACATTTATTATTTTTAACTTTTCAAGTTCAGGCTTCGGCATGTGTTCTTGAAGATCACCTTCTTCGCTCCTAACGAAACTACCTACTATTTGATTCTTTTGTTCAAAAAATTCACTCAAAATATCTGTAAATAATTTCATTAAGTCCAAAGTAGTATTAGAAATAGATTGAAGTGCACAAAATCGCTGAGCAAAATTTTCCATCTCCCTGACATTTCCTGGCCAGTTATACGTAGATAAACTATTTTTGGCCATATTGATTAAATAACTAGCTTGGTGTGTATCCATTCCGTATTTCACAAGTAAGTGATTAAGAAGCAGCGGAATATCTTCTTTTCTATCTCTAACTGGCGGTACATTAATTTGAAGTACATTAATCCTATAATATAAATCTTCTCTAAAGGTCTTTTTCCTAATTAAATCGACTAGCGGTTTATTCGTCGCTGTGATCACTCTAACATCTAGTGGTATGATATTTCTGCCGCCTAACCGGATTACTTCTTTTTCCTGCAGAACCCTTAGAAGCTTTGTTTGAATATCCAAAGGAATTTCCCCAATTTCATCAAGAAAGATGGTTCCATTTTGAGCCATTTCAAAATATCCTGGTTTCCCTCCTTTTCTTGCACCGGTAAAAGCTCCTTCTTCGTAGCCAAATAATTCACTTTCGAGAATATTTTGCGGAATCGCCGAACAATTCACTGGAAGGAATGGCTGTGCCTTTCGATTACTATAGTGGTGCACGCTATGGGCTATTAATTCTTTACCTGTTCCTGATTCACCAAATATCAATAACGGTGCATCCGTTTGGGCGTACTGTTTGGTTTTAATGATGACCTTATTCATAATTTGAGAAGTGTGGATAATATTTGTAAATTGATATTTCGGGTTTAAGGTATCTTCCTTTTTATTTTCACTTGGTCCACGAGTACGAGAACCCTCTACAGCAACAATATACATTTTACTGTTTGCACTATTCATAATCGGTTCAATGACTATTTGTTCTGATTTATATGTAAAACTAACCGATTCGGTTCCTATACCTTTAAAATCAATGTTAATCAACGTGTTAAACTGCTCTCCTATGATCTCGTACTTGCTGCTTTTTTTTACATACTTAAACCCATGCGCGTTGGTATCAATAATTCTTAGATGTTGGTCTAATAGAAAAATAGGGTTACCTGCATATTGAAGGATGACATCTTTGATTTTACCGTAGTTTACCATTTTGCTCTTTGTCGCAGCTAACTGGTAAGCTTTAATAATTTCTAGTTTTAAAGAATCTATCGAATATATGAGAACATTTTTTATCCCTTTTTTATCCGCTATTTCACAGACTGAACTGGTCCCAATAACGACGTTAAACCCTTTTTGATAACAATCATTCATGATTTCCTCTGCTTCCTTTAAATTAGAGAATGAAACCCTTTTCAATTCTATGTCTAATAAATCCTCATATTGTTCGAGCTGATAATCCTCTTCCGGAAAATACATTAACAAAATTTTCCTTCCAAATTTTTTAGCTTGAGCCAGTCCCTTAACCAAATCGGCCTCTGTAAAATGTAAAGGATAAAAGGGTACAAGATAGGTTAACTCATAATAATCCTTATTAATCATTTCTAGATGAGCACCACTCGTAATGACTAAATCAAAGCGTGAAAACATTTCATGGTCAATTTTATGTAACTCTCCAAAATTCACCTCTAATACTTCTAAACTTAAAGGTAAATTTAACAGTTCTATTACTTCGTAGTATAAATGTGAAAAATTCTTATGTGTGATGGCAAGTATTTTGGTTGGCAATTCTACTCATCTCCTATTTTGCATCAACTTTTCCTTAACAATTAATTCTATTAACTTAATAATAACACAATATTAAAAATAGTCAGAATAGTATTGTTTCAAATTTTGTTCCTTTTGTTTCATGTTGTGTTAAAAAATTTAACAATCATCTCCGGATTTTGACCCTGTTCATTTTCTAATCCTTGTAAACAACCATCCTATATTCTTTTTTCTATTAATTAGAAGATGGCACAATTCTTGCAATTATACGATTGTGGACTTTAAAAAGGGAGGTGAAATTGTTGCATAAAATTAAAGTTGCTGGATTGCAAATTGGTTCATATCCCGGAAGCTATGAAAAAAACTGGGCCATCCTTGCCAAAAAAACGGAGGAACTCATTTTAAGAGATAAGCCCTATCTCATATCCTATTCAGAGCTTATGACAGCACCCTATTTTGGTGTGCTCCAAGATGAAAAATTTTTCTCGTACGCAGAAACCATCAACGGCTCTACTGTAAAAAAAGTTACCGAAATGGCCGTAACGTATGACGTTCATATTTTAGGTACATTATTTGAAAAAGCGGAGGAAAATGGACAAACAAACTATTATAATACCGCCTTTATTTGTTCTCCAACAAAAGGATTGATTGGCAGATATCGAAAGGTCCATTTGCCAAAAGTGGACAGTCCTAGTCTTTCTACTGATGAGAAATACTACTTTGAACAATTTGGCGGCGGCGGTAAAGAGTTTCCTGTTTTTACTCTTGATAATGGAATGAAAGTGGGAATCTTAATTTGCTTTGACCGATCGTTTCCTGAAGCATGGAAAACCCTTACGGTGCAGGGTGCAAATTTAGTCATTGTTCCAACCGCTACCTTTGGTTTTAGAAAGGATATGTACGTAAAAGAATTGCAAATACGAGCAATGGAGAACAATGTATTTGTTATGGGCGTAAATAAAGCGGGGAACGAACAAATACATGGTGAACCTTCTGAGAGACACCATTTTGGAAATAGCTGCTTAATTGACCCTTTTGGAACGGTCATTACACAAATGAATGACCAAGAATGGTCCTATCTTGTTGGAGACATCGACCTTTCTCTAGTAACGAGCAGCAAAGCACGAATTGATTGGAATAATGAAAGAAAGCCAGAAATTTATAAAAAATATCTAAATAACTATCAAAGGGTATAAGGAGGGTTACGATGATTAGAGTTGGAGTAGATGTTGGCGGCACAAATACCGACTTAATTCTCACAGGTGTGGGTCAAAAACATGTTTACCATAAGGTTCCATCGACAAAAGCCGATCAATCTATCGGTATTATTCAAGGTGTAAAAGAGATTTGTGATAAAGCTGGCATTCAGCCGAGCGATATTGATATGTTTTTACACGGCACTACAGTAGCTACGAATGCACTGATTGAGCATGAAGGTTCTAAAACTGGACTCATTACAACCATGGGTTTTAGAGATATTTTGCATATTGGCAGACACAGACGCCCTCACAATTTTTCAATCATGCAAGATATCCCCTTCCAAGTAAAACCACTAATTGAGAGAAAACATCGAAAAGTAGTCAGAGAAAGGATTATTCCACCAGGAGACATTTTTGTCCCCTTAAATGAAAGCGATGTCATTGAAGCCATCAAGGAGCTCAAAGCTGATGGTGTAAAATCCATTGCGGTAGCATTCTTATTTTCCTTTTTGAATCCAATTCATGAAAAACGTGTTGGCGAGCTGATCACTGAATATTATCCAGAAGCTGAAATATCCTTGTCACACGAAGTGATTTCTCAATACCGGGAGTTTGAAAGGTTTACTACCACAGCCATTAATGCTTTTACAAAACCAAAAATGAGATCCTATATGAAATCACTTGAAAAAGGCTTAAAGGAAATCGGCTGTGGCGCTGAAATTTTAATCATGCAGTCAAACGGCGGGATCAGTGGTATCGACGGTGTTTCTGAAAAACCAGTTTCCACTCTTATGTCCGGACCGGCTGCAGGTGTTATTGGGACACAATTTATTGGGAATCTCCATAATCACACGAAATTAATCGGTCTTGATATCGGTGGTACATCTGCTGATATTACAGTCATACCGGAGCAGTTATTAGAAATCAATTTCCAAAACTGCCAAATCGCCGGTTATCCAGTCTTATTTCCACAACTGGATGTTATCTCCATTGGTGCTGGCGGAGGAAGTATTGCCTGGGCAGACAGTGGCGGCGGTTTTAACGTTGGACCAAGAAGTGCAGGTGCCGAACCGGGTCCTGCCTGTTATAAACGCGGCGGAACAGAAGCTACCGTTACAGACGCCAATGTGATTTTGGGCAGAATTGATCCAAATAATTTCCTTGGCGGCAGAATCAAGCTTCAAAAGCAATTATCTGAGGAAGCGATGAGTTGCTCAATTTGCGAACCATTTAATATGGATTTAAAAGAGGCTTCCCTTTCCACCCTTGAAATTATGAATGCCAACATGGTTAAGGCCATTCGGATCCACTCCATCCAAAGAGGCTATGACCCTCGGGAATTCGCACTGGTTGCCTTTGGCGGGGCCGGCCCTCTTCACGGCTGTGATGTGGCAGATGCCCTGGATATCCCAACGATTCTCGTCCCTCCTGCACCTGGTATTACTTCGGCGATGGGGCTATTATCCACCGATTTAAAATTTGATTATATTCGTACGATTGGCGTGCTGCTTGATTCGGCAGAGGAATCACGCATTAACCAATATTACCGTGAAATGCAGATCGAAGCGGAGCTGCAAATCTCAAAGGATAGCCAGCAGGGCAAGGAAAAACGTGACACCGTTACCCTTTTGCAAATGGATTGCCGTTATGCCGGCCAAGGATATGAATTATCGATTGAATTTCATGGATTCAACGAATATTGGCGTGAAGAAATTCAACAAAAATTTGATACAACTCACCATGAAACCTATGGATTTGCATTCGAAGGAAACCCAATTGAAATTATTAATCTGCGTGTTCGTACTGTGGGCGTGATGCCTGATTTGGAGGTTCCCCATGCGGACGATACTCAACATGCTGTTGTTCCAACAAAAGTAACAAATGCGGTCTTTGGGACACCAAAAAATTATCAGGATTACGAGGTGTCTCAATATGAAAGAGTCGATTTACCGAAGGGTTATATTTTAGAAGGACCAGCGATTATCAATGGATTAGATAGTACGGTTGTCATCAATCCAAATTGGCAGGGTGAAGTTTTATATGATTCTACTATTAAATTAACGAGAAAAGGAGTGATTTCATAATGAGCAAAACCCTTGATCCGGTGCTATTGCAAATCATTGGCGGTGAACTTGATAGTATTGCGAAAGAGATGGCCTATCAGCTGGTACGCAGTTCCTATTCCGTCATCATACGTGAATCTGAGGATATGGGCTGTGCAATCCTTAATATTGACGGGGAAGAAATTGCTGAATCAGATAACACTCCTTTCCATGTTGGTTCTTTAGTCGCATATACGCGCGGAGCGTTAAAAACGTTAAAGGAACGCGGCGTACAACTGCAGCCTGGTGATGTATTAATTCATAATCATCCTTATTTAGGAGCCAGCCACTCCCTGGATTTAGGTGTCATAGCCCCTATTTTTTATCAAGGTGAACTAGTAGGTTTCGCAGGAAATACGGCTCATGCTCTTGATATTGGCGGGGCTCAGCCTGGCGGTTCTATGAATCTCTTTGATATGTTTGCGGAGGGTAGAATTTTCAATGCTAATTTCCTCTATAAAGCAGGTGTCAAATGTGATGACATGTGGCATTTTATCGAAGGAAACACTCGTGCCCCTAGAGAAGTCATTGGCGATTTAAAATGCCAGGTTGCTGCTGCTCAATATGGCGTGAAGCGATATACACAATTGATCGATAAGTATGGACTTGATACGATTAAGTTGTATTCTGGAGAGCTTATTAATTATTCAGAAAGAATGCTCCGGGCTGAAATTGAAAAGATCCCAGATGGGGAATATTACGCTGCAGGCTATCTGGATGATGATGGCATTCATCGTGATCAGCCTGAAAAAATTGGTGTAAAAGTTATTGTGGAAGGCAGTAACATTACGGTGGATTTATCTGAAGCACCACCGCAAAGACCAAATGCACTAAACACCCCATTTGAAGGAAGTACGTGCGTAGCGGTATACAGCTTATTTAGATCGCTGCTTTTGGACACTTATTTGACAGATAAATATATTCCTGCAAACTCTGGGGGATTTCGCCCTATTACAGTGGTAGCGCCAGAAGGAACGATTTTTAATCCTAAGTTCCCTGTGGCTACCCAAATCCGCTTCTGTCCTGCCAATCGTGTGGCTGACCTAATCCTTCAGGCATTAGCCCCTGTCATGCCGGACCGTGCTACTGCCGGAAATAGCGCCCAATTGAACGGGATGTATATGAGCGGAACGTATGAAAATGGTGACTACTGGATTACGATTGAAGTAGATGAGGGCTCCTATGGGGGCAGACCTGGCAAGGATGGAATGGATGCGGTTGACTGTTTATCCGCAAACATTAAGAATCAGCCAATCGAAGAGCTTGAGCTGCACCTTCCGTTTCGTTTTTATCGGTATGAGTTAATCGAAGAGAAATTTGGTGCTGGCAAATACCGCGGTGGTACCAGCGCTGTCCGTGAGTATGAATTTTTGACTCCATCTGTTATTACAACGGAATCGGAACGCCATAGCGAAATTGATCCGCCGCCTGGGGTACATGGCGGCAAGCCAGGTACACCTGGAGCCTTTTATAAAATCCATTTAAATGGTGAAAAGGAAAAATTATACTCTAAGAATAATGCGGCAACTTTTGAGAAAGGTGAACGTCTTGTCATCTATGGCGTAACCAGCGGTGGATATGGGGATCCAATGGAACGGGATATCGATAAAGTCTTGAATGACTACTTAGATGGGTTAATCAGCTTAACGCAGGCACGAGAGGATTATGGAGTGGTGATTAAAGGTAAAGAGGTTGATTTAAAGGAAACGAAAAAACTCCGCCCCATTTCTGCTAGTATAGAAGTATCCAATTAAATAGAAAAGCGTCTATACCATTGCTCTTAAACGAGCTGGGATATAGGCGCTTTTTTTGTTAACTGGATTTGATTAATCTCTTGGCTAGCAAATAGACAGGACGATCAATTAACTTTCCTTCTAAATCAATGGCACCGGAATGAGCTGATGATTCAAAGACATCAATGACTTTCCTGCTCCATTCGAGCTGCTTTTTCGAAGGTGTATACACTTCTTTCACCCAATCAATTTGTTTAGGGTGTATGACCATTTTTCCATTAAATCCGGTTTGCTTACCCTTTTGGGTATCTTTTATAAAACTCTCCCTATCATCAATGATAGGAAACACCGCATCAATAGGCGGATTCACTCCTGCCGCTCTCGATGCCAGCACCAATTTTGACATGGCGTATGCACGTTCTGTTCCCTCCACAGACCAATCTACGCCAATATCCAAAGCAAAATCAACGGAACCAAACGCCACTCTATCGACTGCTTGATCGCTGCTTAAAATCGTTCTTATATTCATTACTCCTGCAGCTGATTCGATTAACGGAATGATTTCTACATTCTTATTTAGGAGTTCTGCTGCTAATGAAATGGATGTTTTATCCTCACTCTTTGGAATCATGATTCCGTCAACTCTTTTTAATTCATTCACCATGTTCAAATCCTCAAAAAACCACTGTGTTTTAATTGAATTAATTCTAACGTATATTTTAGAACGAAACGTTACATCTGTTTTGAGGAGTGAGTAAACCAAATTTCTAGCCATCTCTTTTTCATTCGATGTAACGGAATCCTCCAGATCAATAATGACAGCATCCGTATGAAGATTTAAGGCCTTGTGTATCTTTTTTTCACTGTTACCAGGAGCAAATAAATAAACCTCTCCCAAAATGTTCATCTCCTTAAAAAAGAGGAGTAGAAAATTAAGTATCTACCCCTCTAAAAATTTAAATAATTTCTTTACTCTTTAACAGTTCGATATATTCAGAACTATACCCCAGTAAACCTCTATAAATATCTTCATTCTGCTGGCCTAAGCTTGGACCGGCCACATAGTCCGGCTGATCATTCGATAGTTTAATAGGAGTGCCCACCATTTTCACATTCCCAAAGGTCGGGGTATCTACTTCCACAATCATATTTCTTTCCTCGACGAGTGGCTGCCTTAATGCTTCTTGTACCGTGTTCACTGGTGCGATTGGAACCTTTCCCTTTAGTTTTTCCAGCCAATAATGTGTTGTCTGCTTCTTAAATAAAGACACTAGCTTGTCTAATAGTTCTTCCTTATTGTTAAAGCGGGATTGGAAGTTTTTATAGCGTTCATCATCTGCCAGCTCTGGTGCTTCTAAACCATCGCACAAGATTGGGAAAAACTTTTCTTTATTACACATCACTACCACATACCCATCCTTAGTTGGAAACTGTTGTGACGGAACAAGAGTAGGATGGGCAGAGTTTGCTGTTCTTACCGGTTCGTAACCTTTATTTAAATGCCAAATGGCAAGATAGTTTAATACGGATAAAGAGGTATCAAATAAACTAACATCTACATCTGAGCCTACCCCATGGTTTTGCGCCTGGTAAATCCCTACCATTAATCCTAAAGCTGCCATCATTCCCGTGGAAAAGTCTATGATAGAAAGCCCATATTTAGATGGCGGACCGCCTGGTTCTCCCGTTAGACTCATATGCCCATTCATCGCCTGCAGCAAGTAATCGTAGGCAGGTTCCTTCTTCATTGATCCCCATGTACCGAATCCTGATAATGAACAGGTGACAATTTTAGGATTTAAGTGTTTAAGGTGCTCATAGTTTATCTTTAGCTTTTCAGGAACATCGCCTCTAAGATTATTGAAAACAGCATCTGATTTCTTTACGAGATCCTCAAAGATTTTCCTGCCTTCTTCTGATTTCAAATTCAAGGAAATACTCTTTTTATTACGATTCAATGATTGGAAAAATAAACTGTCGTTATTTTCCGCATAAGGAATTACTGTTCTAGAAACCTCACCTTTCGTACTAGGATCTTCAATCTTGATGATTTCAGCTCCTAAATCAGCCAGATGAAGCGTGGCATAAGGTCCTGCCCCGTATTGTTCGACAGCAATGATTCTCATCCCTTCTAATGGTCTCATCTTTTCCCCTCCCGTTTACAGGACTCTTATGAATGATTGCGGTGTGTATTTGGACGCGGCGCAAACTCACGCTTTGGCACTAATAGTTTCCGTTTATAGCTCATCACATCTTCTTCCCTTTGGTTGCTAATGATGGTTTCAACATAGACAATACCGCGATCATTTTTACTCGTTTCCCACTTGTCTAGAATCCTTGTTCTTCCATAAAGGGTATCTCCTCGAAATGTAGGCTTTAAATGTTTGATATTTTCATATTCAAGCATCGCAATGGCAGCACCGCTAATATCATTTACGGTCATACCGACCGCTACAGAAAAGACAAGTGTTCCATTTACTAGATTCTGTTTAAATTGAGTTTTGGATGCATAATGTGCGTCGATGTGGAGGGGATGCTGATTAAGAGCAAGCAGACTGAACATCATATCATCCGCTTCCGTAATGGTTCTTCCTGGCCAGTGCATGATTACATCATCTACATTAAAATCCTCGTATACTCTTCCAAATGGTGTATGAATTTCCGCCATAATAAATACCTCCTACTTAATTTGTTTATGAATGTTAGATTTTATATTTTTGAACTAAACCTTTGCTGATGATAATTTTCTGCATTTCATTTGTCCCTTCACCAATCAGCATGAGCGGCGAATCACGATAATATCTTTCAACATTAAACTCTTTTGTATAGCCATAACCCCCATGAATTCTCATCGCTTCACCGGCTAGTTCAAAGCCAACTTCTGTGGCAAATAATTTGGCCATCCCCGCTTCGAGATCGCAGCGTTCACCATTTTGAAGCTTAGTCGCAGCATTTAACGTTAATAAACGTGCTGCCTCCAATTTTGTTCCCATTTCACCCAGTTTTAATTGGATGGCCTGATGTTCACAAATCGGTACCCCAAATGTTTTCCGTTCTTGTGCATATTTGATTGAATCTTCGAACGACGCACGTGCTAAACCAACACCACGTGCCGCTACATTTACGCGTCCTAACTCCAGGCCGCCAAGCACCTGCTTAAATCCTTTTCCTTCCTCTCCACCAATTAATTGGTCAGCAGGAACACGGAAATTTTCAAACGTGATTTCACACGTCTTCACTCCTTTATAGCCCAACTTATCAATATCACGTTGAACCTCAAAACCTTCTCCGCCCTTTTGAATTAAAAATAAACTGATCCCTTTATATCGCGGCTGGGTCTTTGAATCTGTCTTAGCAGCCAAAATAAAGGTATTTCCGTAGCGAGCATTCGTAATCCACATTTTACTTCCATTCACCACATAAGAGTCCCCAATTTTTTCTGCTTTTGTTGACATATTCTGTACATCTGTCCCTGCATCGGCTTCAGAAAGTGCCAGACCTCCGCGCCATTCACCTGTAGCAAACCGTGGCAGGAATTTGCGCTTTTGTTCCTCTGTTGCATATTTTTCAACAATATAGGCCATGATCAGATGGCTATTTAAGATCCCTGCCACACTCATCCAATGCCTGGTAATTTCCTCTATTACAAGCGCATAGGTGACAAAGTCAACCCCAAATCCGCCATACTCTTCAGATATGGTAAATCCAAAGAAACCGAGCTCTTTCATTTTTTCAACGATCTCATGTGGATACTCATCAGCGTGTTCCAATTTACTGGCAACCGGTGCAATTTCTTTTCTACAGAAATCTTTCACTAAATTAAGGACTTGTTGTTTATCTGGTGCGAGTGTAAATAAACTCATGCAAAAACTCCTCCTTTTAATAGAACAGATAGCTCACTTACTGTTTCAAACTCCTCTAATGTCCTTACTCCCTTAACTAATTGTTGCTGCTGTTTCTGATCAAATACAGTGGAAGTCACATAATTAAATTTCGTGATCATTTCATCCCATGATAATGGATTTTCTGGATCACCCTTTGGATAATCAATTCGATTGGAGAATGTCCCCTTCGTTGTTTGTATCTCGACTCTTGCTGGCCATTTTTTCGGGAAATCCTTTTCCAAATCTTCACCTCTAAAACAGTAAACTTTATTCATCATTTCTTTGACTTCTGGAAGGGTAACCACGGAGTCATCATATTGCTCTAGTAACGTATTTCGATAAATAACAGCAGCCGCAGCACCGAAATGCATGCTAAACTGAGCATCTACAGAAGATTGTGGATTCCGCTTTTCTTCTTCTGGCAATGCCACAATCGGAAGTCCTGTTTGAACGATATAAACATTGATTTTATTAATATCACTTGGTTTTAAATCATGTGTCTTAACGATTTCGAGAACAAGATCTAAAGGTCCCTGCTTATATCGGCAGCAGGCATGAGGCTTAATGCTTGTTTTTAAAATGAAGTTATCCTCATTGGAAAAAGCACCATTCAATGTTTCTTCATTCAGCTCACCTGAATAGGCTTTGGCAAAACCTTTATCGCCTTCAATAATGGAATTTGGACCTGTAAATCCTGTTTTTGCAAGTTCAGCCGCAATCATACCATTATGTGCTGCCCAACCCGGATGAAGGCGCTTTGTCCAAGATCCTGTATTTAAAAATTCCATGGATGCTGCTGCCTGGCTTCCTACGATTCCTAATGCATTAACCGTCTGTTCATAGGTTAATCCCAACAATTTGCTCGCTGTTGCTGCTGCCGCAATGGCACCCACTACTCCGGTAGGATGAAAGCCTCTGGCATAAACACTTGAAGGATTCAACGCTCTGCCAAGCTGGCCCATTACCTCATAACCGATTACAGCTGCAACAATAAGATCTTCCCCTGACTTATCATAAGCGTCCGCAAGCGCGAAAGCTGTTGGGAAAACCGCGACTGCAGGATGCAGTGAAGCTTCATTGATGACATCATCTAGCTCCAAGCTATGAGAGGCGGATCCATTTGCCAGTGCAGCATATTGCGGCATCGGGCTTAAATCCTTAGCTCCAATCACCACTCCATTCCCCTGTCCCCCATAATTTCTGATGAAATCATGGATGGGTTTACTTGAATCAAACTGGCTGCCCCTGGCAGCTAAACCAATAAAGTCAAGCGCCAAGTATTTGGTTCTGTCAATTACCTCTTCACTTAAATCTTGGTACTGTAAGGTGTGTACCATTTGTGCAAACGTTTCTGCAATCTTCATTTTCTTCCTCCTTGAATCATTTTGTTTAATTTTTGCTCTCACCTTATATAAAGCAAGTTCTGTGCCAACTTTTTAAAAAATGGGGGAAAATTAAGGAAAACCAGTAATGACAAGTGTTATTGATATGTTTTTTTGTTAAATTACGACTCTTCTAAATACAACCAGACTCTTTATTCGTTTGTTTCATCATAAAACGTTCCAATTAGTTTCATTTCTTTTAAAAAGATGAAACACTTTGTTAAACAAACGCCATAAAAACTAGCTGTTTCATAAATGTGATCTAAATATATGTTTCAAATTGAGTGATAAAAATACGAAAGACGCCAATTAAAATTGGCGCCTTTATGTTTAGCGTAGTACTTTTGTAAAGTGGCTGATAATCTGGTTGTTACTAAGAATATCACCATATCTATTTTGAATATCAAATAAATTTGCCAGGTGAGGTTCTATTCCTTGGTCACCTACACACTCTTTTGCAATGATCGTACGGAAGCCATAAGAAAACGAATCAATAGCAGTCCCTCTGATACAGCCGCTTGTTGTACACCCTGCAATAATAACGGTATCAATTTGATTGCTTATTAAAATATTGGTTAAGTCCGTATTAAAAAAAGCAGAAGGCATTTTCTTAACGATGATGATGTCTTCCTCTTTCACTTCCAGTTCATCATCAATTTCAACCCACTTTGATCCCAGTGTTACTTCAGAAAGTGTAGGAACCTTTAATGGCCAAAGTCCCATATCTTTTTTATCTTTTCGGTAACCCACCACAGTATGGATAATAGGCAGGTTTTCTTGTCTTGCGAGAGAGATTAACTCCTTTGTTTTTTGAACGGCTGAAGTAATTAATTCACTTCCTCCTAAAGGTGATTCATTGCTAGTAAAAGCCTTTTGAAAGTCTACAATAAGGATTGCCGGTTTTTTGCCGATGCCCACGTTTCCTTGACCATACCCTGCCTTTTGATAGGGATTTAATGACATATACGAGCTCCCCTTTTTATAATTAATTCAATACCTTTTCTTTTTCCAAATTGGTTCGTAACTTAAGCGTTGCTGGCAAGTCAAGTTTGCCTTCTGAATCTATGACAACACCATATACATTTCGAGCTGTGTTCCTACTGATAAACTCATCAAGCACATCTTCTACTACTTCTTGCGGGTTCCGCTCTAATGGATTCCCATATCCACCTGCACTTGGGGTCTTGATTAAGAGCCTGTCACCTGCATTTATCTTAAAATTGGTGACCTTTGCATGCAGGTTTTGCTCCTTTTCATTAGTTCGAGTCAAACCGAGTGAACCCGTTTCACCATCATGCCCTCCTCGAACACCTTTTGGCGGGTCATAATGCCGATCGCCTTCACCTGTAAAGAGAGTATTGGTAAAGAATTCCCATTCCCTGGCAATTCCAATACCACCTCTCCATTTTCCAGAAGCTGGTTCTTCCTCTCTTAACTCATAACGATGGCAGCGCATCGGTGTTCTCATTTCTAATTCTTCAATAGGGTTATTACGCGTATTCGCCACTAATGTATCAACTGCGTCTAATCCGTCCTTGCCATATCTTCCACCATATGACCCCTCATTAATCTCGATGCTAATCCAGTAGGAACCTGAATCAGGATCTACTCCCGCGTAGGAATTGGCATGAATATGTGCCGAGTTCCCTGCCGTCGTTTTGGTAGGCAAGATTTGCGAGAATGCCAGATTTACTTGATCCGCTAATCGGTTTATTTGATTAAACCTGGCAAAGCAAGAAGCTGGGAATCTTGGATTGAAAATGGTCCCAAGAGGGGCAATGACTTTAATTGGACGGAAAATCCCACTATTCTGTGGAACAAAAACCTCCGAGTTTGCCTCATCTAAGAGAATGGAACGAACAATGGTATAAATGGCAGGCAAGGTTGATCCAGAAAAAGGAACATTATAGCCTGTTTCAACCTGAGGAGAGCTGCCTGTTAAATCAACAATAATTTCACTGCCTCTGATTTCAACGCTTGTTTCAATCCTTAACGGAACACCGTAATTTCGGCCATCATCATCCAACCAGCCGGTAGGCGCTTTGTAAATACCATCAGGAAGCTTCTCAATCTCTTTTCTTAACATTTGTTCCGAATAATCCAGCCAACGTTTTTCCGCTGTTTTTACCGTTTCCAAATCATAACGTTCAATTAACTCTAAATATCTTTTTCTACCTAAGCGTGCTGAAGCAATCATAGCCTCAATATCACCTTTGTTTTCTTTAGGTGTCCGTACGTTCTCTAGAACATGCTTCCAGATGTCTTCATTTTTCACACCCTTACTGTAAAGTTTAAGGGCATTGTAATGTTTGCCTTCCGCAAACACATCGACAACATCCACCATTAAGCCAGGGGACATTCCTCCAACATCCAAGACATGCCCTGTATTGGCTGCATAGCCAACAAGCTCTCCCTTGTAGAAAATAGGAACAATGATCGCTAAATCTGGTGTATGAGATGCGCCATAATATGGGTTGTTATGAAGAATCACATCTCCATCGTGGATATCATCTTTCAGAAAATGTTTAACTCCTGAGATATAACCAGGAAGTGACCCGATATGCATTGGAGAGGAATCACTTTCACAAAGTTCATTTCCATTTTCATCAAATAACCCCGCACCTAAGTCCTCAGATTCCCGAATAATACTCGAGTAAGCCATTCGATAAAGGACTAGTGCCATCTCCTTCGCAATCGCATTTAGTGAACCGGCAATAACGCCTAATGTTACAGGATCGATATTTTTTTCATGTAATTTCCCCATTAAATGTAACCCCTTTCACCAAAATCTATTGTTTCAGTACTCACGTTTTCTCTTATTTCGAAACCATGGCAACAAGTTTTTGATTTTTACTAGCATTCTTTTCTTTCATATCTATAACGATATTGCCATACTCATCAAAAATAGCTTTACATAGTGGAGGAATGACTGTCGTACTATCTTTTTGCTGGATAATGGCTGGGCCTATTAATTGAGTGCCATAAGGAATGTCTGAGCGATGGTAAAAGGAGGTTTCTACTTCTTCTAATCTATCATTCACCCAAAAGTAGACAAATCCCTTCTTCCCATTAGCTGGATTAAATTTCAAAGCCTCCGGCTGTGGCGCTAAGCCGCTTTCATCTGTCACCACACCCACACCAATCAGACGGATATTAATGGCAATGACTTCTTGGTCTTCAAATTTGCTGGCATATTCTCTCTCATGTACGGCGTGGAAGGCATTTTTCACTTCTTCTGCCCAAGCTTCATTAATTTCACCTGCAGGCGCATCCACACGCAATTCGTATCCTTGGCCTTCATAACGGCAATCACAAACTCTTTTTAAAATAATCTTATCATTACTCATTCCATCTGCTTTTAAAGAGGCAATTGCTTGTTCTTCAAGTCTAGCAAACTCATGACGAAGCTTTTGGATGCTTCCGGTTTTTAATGAACTCCATACTGTAGATACACTTTCATAGGTAATGTCAGTACCAAGCAGACCAATTGCTGCCGTAATCCCAGGGAATGGTGGAACAACAACATAAGGAATATTTAACTCTTCAGCAATATCACATGCAAACAAAGGACCTGCACCACCTGCTGCTACCAGCGTAAACTCACGAGGGTCATAGCCCTTTCTTACACTATTCATTTCAATGGCATTTACCATGTTATGTGTCATAATTTTTAAAGCACCGGCAGCAGCCTCCCGGACATCCATGTTTAATTTTTCTGCTATATGTTCTTGGTAGGCTTTTTCCGATAGCTCCGGTTTTAGTTGCATACTTCCAGCTAACCTGTTTTCCCCTTGAATTCTGCCTAATAAAACATTTGCATCTGTTGAAGTTGGCAGAATTCCCCCGCGATTATAACAAGCTGGTCCTGGATCGGCGCCTGCGCTTTGCGGTCCAACGCGGAAAATTCCACCCTCATCCACATAGGCAATGGAACCGCCGCCAGCCCCAATCGTATCGATATCTACCATTGGAATCATTGCATTATATTGGCCAATTCTTGTATCCAATAAATGACGCATCCTCATTTCTCCACCTGGTGCGACACCAATATCTGCGGATGTACCGCCAATATCCAAGGTAATGACATTTTTAAAACCAGCGTTTTGTGCTGCTTTAATTCCGCCAATCAAACCAGCAACCGGCCCCGATAACAGTAAATTGATTGGTTTTTCTGCAGCCATTTCTGAGGTTGCAATCCCGCCATTTGATTGCATGAGATGCAGTTCTGACTTTACTCCCATATCCTCCAGGTTCTTTTTAAGTTTTTTAATATATTTGCTTGTTTTAGGTCCGATAAACGCATTTAATGCCACTGTACTAAACCGTTCATACTCCCTGTATTGAGGTAACACTTCATTGCTAATTGAGAGGAATACATCAGGATATTCTTCTAAGATGATTTCCTTCACACGATTTTCATGCTGAGGATTTTTAAAAGAGAACAAGAAACACACGGCAATTGCATCGACTTTTGCCTCTTTTAATTTTCGGATGTGTTCTCTTGTTTTTTCTTCATCAAGAGGAATCAATACATCACCGTCTGCTGTGATCCGTTCAGAAACGACCAAACGATTCCGTCTTTTTACCAGAGGGTATTTTTGCCAAGGGAGATCTTGATATAGCGAAAAATTGTAGGGACGTTTGTGCCTTGCGATATGTAACACATCACGGAACCCCTCCGTTGTCACCATTCCCACACTAGCGCCATTATGCTCTAAAACGATATTAGTAGCTACGGTTGTCCCGTGGAAAAATTGCTCGATTTGTCCAGGATGGATATTTGCCATTTCGCAAATTTCAAAGACACCTTGAATTACCGCTTCAGATGGGTCTTTTGGAGTCGAAGGCACTTTATGTACAATCGATTTTCCACCTTGTGGATCAACCAAAATTAAATCTGTAAAGGTACCTCCTACATCAACACCAATTTTCATATCATTCTCCTCCTTATTAAAATCTAGCAACTTACCAGATGGGTAAACATCCTACTTTTATGATTAAAGGAGATAGGTTTGCCATTTCATCCATTTTTTCATAGCCACACTTTCGAAAGTAGTAGACTATTCTTCAACTTTGATAAAAAAACAGTTGTTTTTAGGATTCGGCAATATTTCCTGTTCTCCTTCTTCTCCCCAATAAAATGTTTCCACACCATATCTATTGCAAATTTTATGCCAACCATTAAAAATAAGTAATCTTCTGGGAAAATCTATCATAAAATTATAAATTTCTTTAAATTCACTAGACTCCTCTCAACCATTCTTAATCCATTTATTTATACATATATTGATTTTTGTTTCATTTTCGTTTCATAATTCCACCAGATGAAACACTAGTTTTAACACTAGTGAACACCTTGCTCTCTTCCTGGGTCGGAACATTTAGGGAGTAAGCATTAATACCAAGACAAAGTAAAAAACGAGTAGAATCCGCCCATTTTTGTTTGAAAACAATAATTGGGCTTATTTATTCGAATCAAAACAAAAAATACCCCGTCAAATTAAATGAGGTGATAAGATAACATGAAAAAATTTAAACGTTTCATGCAAGTAGTTCTCTGTACAGTGTTGATGGGGTCGATCTTTTATTTCGGTATTGGGAAGGCTTTTGCCGAGGATCAATCTATTACGATAAAGAAAGGTGATACATTATATAGCATTTCCAAGAAATACAATATCCCTATTGATATTTTAAAGGAATACAACCAATTAACAAGCAACAAGATTATTGCCGGCAAAACATTACTCATTCCAGATCTTGAACAAATCAAACCCTTGTATGTGGCCGTCGCTGGCTCATTTAGCAAAAAAAGTAATGCAGATAAGCGAGTTGCTTTTTTGAAAAAGAAAGACATTGAAGTGATCGTCGTGAAAAAAGTTATAAATGGGAAGAATTATTATCGTGTTCAGGCTGGTGCCTTTGCAAGTAAATCGAAAGCGGAGAAAATGATTACGAAGTTAAAGAAAAACGGGATAAAGGATGCTTTCTTTTTAACGGAGAAGCCTCTTCATATTAACGGAATTACAGTAGGTTCTTCTTACAATCAGCTTGTTCAAAAATTGGGGAAGCCAACGAAAACAGAAAATGAAAAAAATATCAGGTCGCTTTATTTTACGATTGAAGGTGTCGGTGTCTCTGTAACAGTCAATGCCAATGACTCGATTGTTCAGCTGCAAGTTTACCCAGAGTTTTTAAAGACCACTTCGATTCCTACTGAGAAAAGTAAAATCCTCGATACCTACGGACACCCAAATGAGGTAAAGATTGTTTCCTGCTATGAAAGCGCAGAATGTGAACAAATTATTTATGTGTTTAATAAAAGTCAATTGATCGTTCAAATTGATCGAGATGGAAAGACCGTTCAGTATTTGGATTTACGAAAAATGAAATAGCAATAGTAAACCGAATAGCATCGTCGTTCCCCCACCTTGATTCTAAAGCTTTACCTTCCTTTAATAATTATTTTGTTTTGAATAGACATGTCACCCATTCGTTACTCTGTTTCTTTTCTTTCAACTTAAACCCTGCTTCTATAAAAATAGATTCTACCAGTTGGAAATTCCATTCAAGCATACCGGACAGAATAAATGTAGTGTTTTTGCACGTTAACAGTCTTTGGGCGTTAAGGATATCCCTATTTTCCTGTGTTCCAATATTAAGGAAGACCCAATCATATTCCTTATTAATCACGTTATTATTCTTGATTAAATCACTATGAAACACATTCACCGGCTTTACACCATTTAATTCGCACTGATAATGAATTTCCCTCTCAACCGGCTGAATGTCATAAGTATCGATAGTGCGGGCTCCTTTAAGTGCAGCAGCTATACTTAATACCCCTGAACCGGCGCCAATGTCAGCTACACTTAATCCTCTGAAATCTTGATTTAATATAAAGTGCAAACAATCTCTTGTGGTTTCATGATAGCCTGTTCCAAAATTCCCTTGTGAGTCCAGGACAATCCGCCTGGTTATGTCGTAATGATTCATGCTGTTAGGTGTCGTGATTACCCAGCCATTTTCAAGAAAAATATCATCAAATGTTTGCTGGTAATTCTGCTCATTTACCTCCTTAACGACTAAACTGGATTCATTAATGTCTAATAATTCTACTAACTTTCGCCGTTCCTTCGCTTCCACAAAATCGTTGATATAAATATTCAAGTCTGTGGTTTCATTCTTCTTCTCAACAAAGGCATAACCATTGGCGTCTGTCACCACATCTAAAGGAACCTCGTAAAAGGTATGATAGTACCCCTTTTGATATAGATGTGGAATAATTCTTTCAATCTTTTTGGTTGGCAGTCTGACGGTTATTTCATACATCGTTTCTTCTCCTAGCTATTGGTCTCCTACGATTGCGTGTGAGACAACATCCACTTTTTAACATTATCACCAGGAAAACGAAAATGAAAACGCCTAATGGATTACTTATGAATAACTAGGTAATGCATAACATTTTTAGTCCTTATTGCAAAGTGCTACGGAAAAGTTACAATTGAGGGGGTGACCGTGGGGACGGTTCCCTTGGTCCGTTCTTTGACTCGGCGTTGTGAAGTTACCATAGGTAAAGTTCCCACCATCCATGTCGCATTCATCTAGCTATTTTAAGTACAGCGGGACCACGGATATATTAAAAAATGACCATCAGAATTGTCACCATGGTCACCTTTTTTTCTCTGTCCCTATCCAAACTAATCCAAAAATAATAACGACTCCACCTATGATTTGTGCTGCCCAAATCGGTTCTTTAAAGAATAAGGCACCTGCCACGGCTGCTGCTGCTGGGACGAAGTATCGGTAGAAATTCGCTTTCGCTGCACCAACGCGTTTCATCGATATGTTCCAAACAACAATTGCCACGACGGTACACATTATGACATTGTAAGCAACGGCTCCCCATGTAACGATTGATAGATTTTCCCACTGGATCGTACTCCATTTATTGAGGGTAATCGGAAATAAAAAGAGTGAACCAAAAAAGATGAACCATGTGGTTACGCGAAGAGGAGAGTATTTTTCCATCAGCGGCATGGTGGCCAAATTAAATAAGGCACCGATTAAACTAATGGATAGAGCAATATAATTGCCGATCATATACTCAGAACTTAGATCAAAACCGTCCTTTCCACCAAGGATAATCATCGTTACTCCCATTAACGCAATTAATCCTCCGGTTATGACTCTAGCTGTTATCTTTTCACGAATAAATAACGGTGCAAAAAGCGCAGCAAAAATGGGCCATGGCGCAACATTTAATAAAGAGGCATTTGCAAGTGTTGTATACTTGATTGAATACATAACCATAATTTCTAACGCCGTGATGCCGATTAATCCAATGAAGGCTAATTTTACCAAATCCCGTTTCTCCACTTTTACACTGCCTTCTGTCCACTTTAATAGTAAAAATAAGACAGGCAACGCTAGTCCAAATCTTAGAAATACAAACACCTCGGCAGGAAACACTTCCATGGCCCACCGTGATACCCCAAAATTGATTCCCCATACAATCGATACAAAAATCAAGCCTACATAATAATACAGATTTGACACCATATCCTCTCCTTCTAGGCTAAGGGAATCTTAGTCTTCTACCCATGTAGATGAAACATCCCTGTGGAAACCTGTTATTCTCTAACAGAAAAAATTACTGTTGATGTGTATGAATAATAACCGGAAAAATTCCGACTAAATTGGAAAATACCCATATTTCCTTAAGAATAAGGGAAGTTTTTCCGTTTATCTGTTTCAAATCATTGATTTTTAACTTATTTAGAGCAGTTAACCGGAATATCTCCGCCTATATAGGCTTCTACGCTTCCCTCCCTATTCATTAGGCGGAAATTCTCCGCCTATGAATTCTCATACCGATACCAAGATCCACTATTTATTCTGCTATGTTAAGTTTGTTCCTCTTGCTGAAACTTCCTTTTTAACTTGAAAATTCTTTTCCTTCGCTTCAGATACCCATTTATCAAGAGATAAATATATAATACCTGCTACAATACACCCTATTCCCAGACCGGTAAATAATACCTGACCAAGATGATCATCAAGCAAAAATCCTGCCAGTATGGGTCCGACTGCACTACCAACAATCCACTGAAGACTCGCTGCCCCCATATAGGTACCACGTAAATGTTCCGGTGCAATATTCGCTACAAATGTCATTTGTACCGGGGATAAAAGCATTTCTCCTAAGGTGTATATTCCATAAATCACAAGAAGGATTAAAAGGATACTCCAATAGGAAAACTGGAGCTTGGTAAAAATGATTGGCAGCCATCCTACTGCAAGCAGCCCAAAACCAAATAAAACCGAACCATATAGCATGACCTTTCCAAGTTTACGCTTGCTTGCCCATCTCGATATCGCAAATTGGAAGAAAACGACCAGTGCACCGTTAAAAGCCATTAAATAAGGATATGGATTTTGGGCATCGGAAAGTGCAGGCAATTGTTGATTAAAGTGAAGTGGCAACATCCCTTCTGTTTGTGAGAATCCCATTGAAATAACAATTCCTGTCATTATATAGAAAAATAAAATTTTATCTTTGAAGAGCACGGTAAATATAGAAGGTAGTTTTTCTTTTTCCTCAAGAACTTTCGTATCCTTTTTTTGTTCATTTTTTGGTAATGTTTCTGAAAGCAAGAGTGCTAAAAAAATAGAATAAATAAAAACGGATGAAGCCGCAATGATGAAAATAACTGATTTTGATAAAAACACAACGGATGCTCCAAGCAATGGACCAATTGCGGCTCCAATATTGTGTCCCATTCGCAGCAACCCATAGGCCTCCGTCCTTCCCGCCTCATCCGTTACATCCGCAACCATGGCTGATGCCGCAGGATGAAAAAGAGAATTAAACAATCCGAAAAAACTCGAAATTATTAAGTATGGATAGAAACCATCGAAAAAAATAAACCCAAGCATAACCAATCCATTACCAACCATAGAGACAATCATTATGGGCTTTCTTCCATATTGATCGGCAAGCTTTCCACCTAATAATGAACCAAGCACACCGGCAAGTGGCCCCATCGCCATCACCACACCCACTTGCCAAAAATGATCTACCTTATCACTCATATATAAGGCAAAAAAAGGCATTAACATCATCATTGCTATACCATTAATCGATTCACCGATAAAACGTATCCAAATATTACGATCCATCTTTCGATAAGCCTGTAATGTCATTTTCAATTTTTTTCCTCATTTCTCTCTGACATCCATTTTGTCAGTCTTATTTTTTCAAAGCATTAGAAAAGCACAAAAAGCCGTGAGCAAGTTAAACCTGCCCACGGCTTTTAAATTAAAAGAAGAATGGGTAAGGAAAACTTATGGATGATCCATCGTTTTATAGTTAAAACAGGGCACACTACTCCCGTTAAACATATGTACAAATGTGATGGAATGAACTTCTACTATCCAATTAACCATAAAACGTAAACCATTAAGCATTTCCTTATACCTCCTATTCCTGAAATTTTTAAAATTATCTTAATTATCCATTCAAATTATAATTTATGATTAATAGGCATGTAAAGAAATTCCTTTTAAAATATAGGTTTTTTTAATGTTGATTTCAGCGTGTTTGAAAAATAAGCGGAGACCCTCCAATTTGGAAATTACCCTTATGGTTAATCGCATACAGCAGGCAAATTTAGTTGCTTTATTTTCAGACCCTGAATATAAAAGAGTAAAGTGTACTTCCTAAATTGAAGTGAGTAAAACTACTTCAACTGGGTAGAATATGTTCAGGATGATGTACGTTCATATTTTAGAATCCTACTAATTATTGAGGAAGTGATTTGATGATTGATCGTAACGAACCCAATAACTTTGGTGAAAGTGCAGAAGAAAGCGTCAACAAACAAGCTGAAAGTAATACTAATCTAGCTCCCACTGACTCAGGGGAAACAGCTGGAACTATAAATGATGCGATTGCAGGTGCTATGATAGGTGCTCCATTTGGACTTTTTGGTGCTGTAATTGGCGGAGTTACTGGTGGTGTTATTGGTAATCAGATTGTAGATACAGATGAAACAGATAACGATATTGATTCCAATAATAAAGGTAAATATATCTAACGGAGGAACTCACATAATGAGTTCTTTTTCTTTGACAAAAAAGCTTATCATAAATTCTTAGAATGATCTAATGCCGTTAGTTAAATACAGAAAGCCGCCTTATAAGGCAGCTTAAAATAATAAAACGAATAAAACCAAATATAAAAGCGAATGTTTTTATTTTTAATCACCACCGTTAAATATCATTATTTTAAGTCAGATAATTTCTCTTCCGTAATAAGTTCGTAAAGGACTGCCGATGTTTCTTTGTCTAATTGAGTATATTTACTTTCAGCGTCAATAACTAGTTCTACCCTATCCTTATTTGGGCTTATCCAAAGCTCATACAACACTGCTTTTGCTTCAATATTAGGATTTTTATATTGAAACCCAAATCTGTAATCAGGAGGTCGTACCATAGAAACTTTGGCATTTTCCCAATCAATATCCTTTACAATTTCTTTCACTTGTTTAACTCGCTCATTTTGATTAATTTCTTTAAAATCCTCATAATTATTTTCATTCCCTAGATTCTTTTGGACTTTGATACTTTGTTCCTCATTTTCTATAGCATTAGAACAACCTACGATACACATAAAAAGAATTCCAATAATAGCCATTAACGATTTTTTCAATTGGCTTCACCCCTTTTATAATAGGACGAATTGGATGAAGGAAGGTTTCAAGCTATTTTAAAATGGTTCTTAGACAGCCCTTCTATTAACTAAATTGAACGCTTTGTTCCATTAGAAAAGGAGTTGCTCAGCAACTCCCTTTTCACTGAAACAATTAGGTTCTTGTCGTATGTCTTTAATAAATTTATTAGAATTAAGCTAAGCACCCACTATTTGACGACAAAGCTAACCTGCCCTTATTCTGTAGTTTCCCAGGCTGGATTCCAGACTACTTCCCACAGGTGTCCGTCTGGATCTTGAAAGTATCCAGAGTATCCTCCCCAAAAGGTATCGTGTGCGTGAACTGTAATAATGGCCCCAGCCTTCCTTGCCTCTTCCATTACACTATCGACATCTTCTTTACTCCCAACATTATGACCAATCGTAAATTCAGTTGGACTTTTGGGTGTCTGATTTAAGCTTGTGTCATGAGCTATATCCTTACGCTGCCAAATTGCGAGTTTTAATCCAGATTGTAAATCGAAAAATGCTACAGCTCCACTCTCAAATTCTCGGCCAATTATTCCTTTTGTGGGTAATCCAAGTCCATCCTTATAAAAATTCAAGGACCTTTCCAAGTCATCTACACCCAATGTTAAAACAGAAATTTGTGGTTTCATAATCTACTCCTACCAATTTATTCTATACAATTCTTAGTTAACTTTTGATATTTATTATGCCCATCTGTTAAACCAACAAGTTCAAACCCATTATTCTTATAAAAGTTATTTAGCTTTCTATTTTCGGCAACACAATCTAATTTTAGATACTCTGTTCCACCTACGTTGTTCTGGACCCAGTCCAGGATACTTTTCCCCATCCCTCTCTTCATATATGTAGAGGAAACAGCAAGTCTATGTAAATATACCGATTTAGAGGAAGGATCGTCACCCCAAAGATGCCTATCCCATTCACTTTGTTCTGATAAAAGCGTAAATGTAGCCAACACTTCGTTACCTTTCAAAACAATATACGTTTTTTCATTAAGTATGTCCTGTTTAATCTCTTCATCTTGGTTACCTTCTAATAGAAACCTCCACTGGTTTATCTTATTTTCCTTGATCCACTGTGCTGTCTGTTTTAACAGGTTAATAATTTCGCTGCTTTCTTCATTCGCTGCCCTTCTTATTGTAAAACCATCGCCATATTCCCAGTTCATTTTTTTCCTCCTCATAATACATTTTGATGTTTATGCATGAATGGGTAAATAAATCTGTACCTCTTCAATACCATTACCGATAGGATGATAGGTCTCGATAATATAAGAATCATGATCTCTTTGATAACCTTGTTCTTTTGCCCAATTCAATAAATTTAAATGAAGTTCTCCCACTTTTGAAAGATGCCCTCTAGTAGTTACGTAACTTTTATTTGCCTCAATATACTCCATTCCTGATGGTACTTTATTTATTTTATCATTCACAATCAACCCTACATAAAAATGGCCAATCAAATGTTCCTCATCCTTTTTAGGCTCAAATAATGCTATTTCCGTCTCAGTTGAATTTACGATTTCCTTTTCTCGACTTAAAAGTTGCTTTGCAAGCATGGGTACTACATAACCAAAGTTAACAAACTCTCCCTTACCTTTTAATCCAACAAGCTTAAACTCTTTTTTCACCATCATATAGGACATATTAACCTCTCCAATTTAAAAAATAATCTATCATTTCATTTTTTATTATATATATATTCAATAAATATGCCTTACTTCCTGCATTGGAGTAAGGGCTCGTGGCTATAGTCGCATTCTCGTGTTTTTTCACTCGTCATAATATAATATCCTTTCATTTTAATTTTAGGCTATGGCAGGTTAATTCAATAATCGGAAGGAAAAAGGTATCTAGAAAGGGAACTATTTGATATACCAGATTAAATAAAGGAGAGAAGTCTATGAGTAAATCATTTATTGAACAAGTACATTATATTAGAATTCCTGTAAAAGATTTAGAACTGTCTGCACAATGGTATAGAGATGTATTAGGGCTCCAGTTACTAAACATTACTGAGAAACTTGCAATTTTAAAAGTAAATGAAGGACCTTTCTTACTTATCTTAGTTCCTACCGAAGATGAAACATTTGCACATTTTACAATTGATAATGAACAAGAATTTAGCATTGGCTTTACAAGTCCAGAATTATCTAAATTTCATCAACACTTAATTGATAATCAAGTTAAGGTGGAGGATATAAAAGAAGATAATGGTCATGCCTTTTTCCACTTTTATGACCCAAATGGTAATAAACTTCAAGTACACTGGTAAGATTATAATAAATAAATTACCTAATTTCCGATACAGATTTGGCTTTTACTTGCCTTTTGGATTGGTAAATTTTTTTTATGGTCTATTTCGTAAATAATATAAAGTGATAAAGAACATTTGGGGGTATGCTTTTTGCATACCCCCTATCCCTTGCTCTTGAATTGAAGTACCATATTTCACAATCTGGCTTACTAAAAAAGAGCCGTGTGAACGACTCAATTGGTTAAATAAGCAAACCATTATCGTAATTTCTTTATCGATTAATAACCGTACACCTCATTGCTCCATTACGGATTAACTCCTCTGCTCTAGTTAATGAAATTCGTACAAGGACAGCTTCGTCTTGATTGTTTTCCACGTCGAAAACCAAAAATGCTTGACCATCTTCTATTAAAACACAATTGAATTCTGCATTGTTACGTGGAATACGATCTGCGATTGTACAACGTTGGACACCCGCTCTTATTAATGTTCTAAACTCCCGCTCAGAAATTCGGATAAAAATAAATTCTTCTAAATCTATATCTTCCACTTCAATTTCTACCAGTAGAAAGAACCGAGTTCGAATTCTTACTACACAATTTGCACCAATCGAAACAACATCATTATTCATTACATTCCGCCTCCCTTTTGATTACATTAAATTCAAAAGGAAGCGAAATGCTTGGACAAACATACATTAATTTTGAAATTTATTGCATAAAAAAAGATGTTGCCGTACCAACTCCTTGCCCCACAACAGCTACACGTTTGTTATTGTAGACGGTGTTATCGTTTCAATTGGAGATACTGCAACGGGCTAAATATGCGATTTAGAAAATTATTTTCAGTGTCCCTATTGCCCATTACAATAGAAATTCTATTTCAACTGTTAATTTTGATTAGTTATTAGTACAAGGTCAACATATGGTTTCTCATCATAGTGTTGACGTAATTGTTGATTATTGTTATCGTTTTCGTATTTTTCAATCTGCCTTTTCTCTTACTTCTCGTTTTTCTTTAATACCTCAACAATCGTTGCCTTACATCCATTACTCCTGAAGTTTTACTTGTACATTTCTTTGCCTTTTTCCATCTCCCATCCCCTCTGCCTGGCGGTTATGTTTAATGAAAAAGGAGAGAATCAGTCCTATTAGGGAAAGAATGGAAACGACCATAAAGGCGATATTCGCTCCGTGTATATCCGGATAGGCAATATCCGGTTGCTGTTTTGCTGTTTCCGCTGTGGTTGTCATAACGGTAACAAGGATGGCGGTTCCAACGGAAGCGGCAATCATTTTCATCGTATTATCCATAGCCGCCCCATGGGGAATTAATCGTTTTGGTAACTGATTCAAGGCAGCTGTTGAGACCGGCATCATTACCATGGAAAGACCAAACATTCGAATCCCATAGAGGATAGTAATATATGGCAGTGTGGTCGACGGACTTAAAGTCATAAACGCAAATGAAGCAGTTGTCATGATGGTTAATCCAACCGTCACGAGCCATCTTGCACCGACTTTATCAAATATTCTTCCAACAATTGGTGAGATAATCCCGCTAATCAGTGCACCGGGTAATAAAGCAAGCCCGGCCTCAAAGGCAGAAAATCCCCTCATATTCTGCATAAAGAGCGGAATGATTGTTTCTGCTCCAATTAAGCCCATAAAGCTAATCATTCCAATTGCTACGGCAAAAGGGAATATTGAAAACGTAAAAACACGAAATTCCAGCATTGCATGTTTCAGTCTTAATTGGCGGAAAATAAATACAATCAGTGATACACCGCCAATTGTGAGTGATAGTAGGGTTGCAGCATGAGACCAACCGTAATTTCCAGCACTCGTAAATCCATAAAGCAGCCCGCCAAAACCGAATGACGATAAAAGGATTGAAATAACATCCACTTTTGGCTTGGAAACCTCTGTGACATTTTTCAAAAAAAGGAATGCGACAACAATATCGATAAGAGCAATAGGCAAAATAATAAAAAATAACACTCTCCATGAAAATTGCGATGTCACCCATCCAGACAATGCTGGTCCGATGGCTGGTGCAAAGGATATCACAAGGCCAACAAGACCCATTGCTGCTCCGCGCTTATTGACTGGGAAGATGAGTAAAAATACGGTTGTCATTAATGGCAGCATGACTCCCGCTCCTACAGATTGAATAACTCTTCCTATTAGAAGAATTTCAAAATTAGGAGCAATCCCACTGACAACCGTTCCTGCTGCAAAAACACTCATGGCAGAGATAAATAACTGTCTTGTAGTAAACTTTTCTAATAAAAAGGCACTAATTGGAATCATGATTCCATTCACCAACATAAAGACGGTGGTCAGCCATTGTGCACTATTTGCGGTAACGTTCATTTCATCCATAATTGGAGGAATTGCTGTTATCATTAGCGTTTGATTCAGAATCGCGATAAAAGCCCCTGCTAGTAAAAGGCCCACAATCATCGTTTGCTTGTTTCCTGAACTCTCCATTCATCCAACTCCCTAATTAAAAATATACTGTTACAGATTACATTGTTTTCCTTCTAAATTCCACTGAATTGTCCTGTGACCGTGGGGAGGGTTCTTATGGTCATCCTGAAGAAACGTCGTTGTGGGATGACCATGTGAACCTACCTAACACACATTTCCATCAATGTTTTTCTGATAACAAAAAAACACTCGCAAACACTGATAATTCAGCATTTGACAGCGTTTCGTATGGTTAATATACTTTTCAAATTGTTTGTAAAAAAGACGACCGTCCCCATGGTCACCTTCGGCCACACCCATCCAATCAAATAATTAATGTTATAATTAATTATCTTTAACTTATTTTGTTTCTTTTTTAAATTATTTAATTTTATTGTTTATTTTTTTAATCAGCTGTTGTATGATTATTTTATAAATTATGAAGGAGGGAATTATGGCATATCCTCTTATTTCAGAGTGCCCTGTTTGTAGTAAGCAATTAAAGATTACAAAGCTACAATGCACTCATTGTCATACCACGATTGAAAATGAATTTGAACTCTCTAATTTTGCAGCGCTTGGCAAGGAACAGCTTGGTTTTATTGAAACTTTTCTAAGGTGCCGTGGAAATATCAAAGAAGTTGAAAAAGAACTAGGAATATCCTATCCTACCGTGCGTGGGAAATTAGATGACATTATCTCTTCTCTTGGATATTCCACCACTAAAAAAGTTGAAAAAATGGATCGAAAGAAAGTAATTTCAATGCTGGAAAATGGAGAAATACCAGCTGATGAAGCGATTAAGTTATTAAATGGGGAGGAATCCTAATGAATGAAGAAATTTCTAGAGTATTAACCATGGTTGAGGAAGGAAAGCTGACCAAGGAGAAGGCTGCTGAATTAATTGACGCATTGCAAGGTAAGGGAAATCAAGTAGATCTAAATAAACGGGCTTCAACCTCCTATTTAAATAAAATGTTAAAAATCCGTGTTACTTCTGAAGATGGTGACAATGTAAATGTTAATCTGCCAATTAAACTCATAAAAGCTGTTTTAAAAGTAGGAACGAATGTTGCTAAAATGATTCCCGAATCCGAAAAATATGTAAAGGATATCGATGTTGAACTTTTGATTGAGGCAATTGAAAATGAATTGGACGGACAAATTGTAGATGTTACCTCAGCAAATGGTGACAAAGTACTGGTTATCATTGAGTAAAATGATAAAGATAAAAATTAAAGTAAAAGACAGGCGTATTATTATTCCAATCCCGTATGCTTTTTTACATCTATCTACTAGGGTTCTCACTTCAAAGACAATCCTGGTGCATATAAATCGTGCCATTGAAAAAAATGGACAGAACCATTTTCAATTTCCTTATATAAGCTGGAATGATTTGAAACCTTTGCTAAAGGAACTTTCAGAGCAAAGAGGTCTACTGCTGCTTGAAACAAACCTTAAAGACGGAACAGAAGTTTCAATTAGGTTATGACCATGGGGACAGTTATCTGGTAACAGGGGCGATCCTTACCTTTGAAAGTTTCGCCCCTGTTACTTAAGAATGGTCATTCTCTTCACCCATTAATTTGTATTCAAAAGAGGCACGATTATTATTGATACACCTAACCTAATAAAAAGTATTATAATCCAATCCCTTTTTTTCGTCGTCTTTAGTAGCAAATTTAATACAGAACCAATAATAATACATACAAAAAATACGAACATAACCATAATAAGTGATTCCATCTAGTACCTCCCTAAATTATAGTTTCATAATAAACCAAAAGCCACTTACTTTTGTTTATGATAAACGCCTCCGTCAGTTGAACAACAAAGAGTATTAAATTTCTTTTTCCATTAAAACATTTGTTGTCTGATAACCTAATTTATCATATAATCCTCTCGCTACTTTGTTATGACCAAATACGTGCAGACCTATTTTTTTCATTCCAAGTTTCTGTCCAATCTTCTCTATTTGAATCATTGCTTCCTTGGCATATCCCATTCCTTGATATTTTTCTACTATATAAATATCATAAATATATCCTTTTATTTCAGATAACTGTGCAAGCCATATAACACCAATGGCACTGTCATCCTTTTGAATCGTATATAAGAAATTACTCTCCGTCTTCTCCCCATTTGGCAAAAGTCTTGTGTATTCCTCTTCCGCTTTACTCATTGATTCTTCCTGATTCCAATTTCCAGATAAAACTTTTTCTTCCGCATATGATTTAATTGCTGAAGAAATATATTCTTGATATTCATCGGAACTCATTAATACTAATTTAATCATTGGTTTTTCTCCCCCTTATACTTTAACTTCTATCTTTATAAGCATTCTACCTATATTATAAACTGCTATAAATTTATTTGGAATTATTCGGAAGAAGTTACCTATAAAAAAGTCTAAGCAATACAACCATTGAAAAATGTTGTTTGTGGAATCTGGCATTGATTAGAGCTTAAGCATCAAAATTTTCAATTACTTTAAAAAACTTATTTTAGGATAAGTTTTTTAAAAAATACTATAAAATGAAAAAGACCATCGTCACCGATGATCTTTATATTCGCTTTACTCCAATATATTTAGGATGCCAATACGGGTTGCTTGTGTTGGTGGTAATGACCCCTTTTGAGGAGGATGCCATAATCATTTTCCCGTATCCAATATAGATGGCAACATGCGTTGGGGCACTTGCTTTATTTGGTGCATAGAACAGTAAGTCACCTATCTGCAAATTAGATGGTCGATATCCGTTTCCATAGTACATTTGGGCAGCGGTTCGATTTAGTGTTATTCCAGCTTTTCCGTAGGAATACTTCACCAGACCTGAACAGTCAAACCCGCTCGGCGAAATACCGCCCCATCTATATGGAACCCCGAGATTTGCTTTTGCTACTGAGATTGCTTTTGTATGATAATATGCCGCTTCCGCTTTATCACCCTTGGCGGCAAACAAAGAGCCACAAGAAGCTAAAATGGTAAAGGCTACGATGAATTTCTTAAGCATGGTTGTTTCCTCCTAGCGTGATTTGATACTATCACTATACTAGAAAGGTATAACAGACTCATCACATCAATATGATAATTTCATTACAAAAGTAATTCTAATATAATTTTTAAAAACTAGATAATTATTCTTTAGCATGTTGAACTCGATTTCCTTCTTTTATTAACCTGCTATTTAGTTGAACAAGAAATAAGCCTCACTCCTTATTGAAGTAAAGCCCCCTATAGTTTAAGTACACTTCTTCACAAACTTTCCTCATAAAAAAGAGCTACCGTCAGTAGCTCCTATGCACATCGCTAAAGAAGGAAGTAAATGTTAGTCCATTGTTATTTCCAATTTCCTCTTTTTATGTTGCATACTCCATTCGTGCATTGAATCTAAAATTGGCTTCAATGTCATTCCATATTCAGTTATAGAATATTCCACTTTAGGTGGGACTTCAGGATATAATTTTCGATTTATGAGCCCCTCCTCCTCTAATTCCCGTAATTGATTTGTTAGCATTTTAGGGGTAATACCTACCAGTGCTTTTTTTAATTCTCCATATCTCATTGTGCCTTCCGACATTAGGTACAATAAAATAATGGGCTTCCATTTCCCAACCAAGATGGAAAGTGCATCGTGTACTTTACAATATTCAGGTTTTATTTTCATCTTAACCTCCAATAGTATCTTTTTGGATACTATATCTCCTCAAAGTGCGTACTTTCTAAATTAATTATAATAGTTTATTATGGCTATGAAAAGGAGGCAAATAATATGAATACCGAAAATATTAAACGACGTGAAATAAAAAAAGTATGGACAGTAACCGAACAAAAAATAAGCAATATTCATACCGCAAGTCCTATCCTTGCACCTGGCAACTGGGTAGATTATGACCCGTTCTTATTACTAATGGAAGATAAATTTCAAAAAGGAGCATTTAGTGAGCATCCTCATCGTGGTATAGAGACCTTAACATTTATCATTGACGGAAGGCTTAATCATTATGACAATGCTACGGGAGCGGGTGGAATCCTAGAAAAAGGGGACCTTCAATTTATGAGTGCTGGGAGAGGAGTAATCCATAATGAATCACCACTTGACGGTGAAACAGTTCATCTTCTTCAGCTTTGGGTTAATCTACCTCGTCAATATAAAATGGTAAAACCCCGTTATCAAAATATGCACGCAAAAGACATGCCTGTTCGTAAGGAGAATGGTGCTTTAATTAGGGTATATTCAGGTTCGTCAGGAGATATTGTATCTAATACACTGAATTACGCATCTGTCACATTTGTAGAAATGATTTTGGAAAAAGGTGCATCCGTTATTCAAGACCTTCCTGGTACCTATAATGGTTATATTTATGTATTAGAAGGAAGTGGCACATTCGGAGAAAATCAAGTCGAAGCGAAAAAAGGGCAAGCGATGTGGTTAGGTTCCGCAGATGCTGAGAATATGAGTAGTATTCATGTTTCTGCAAACGAAAACTTAAGACTTGTTCTGTTTGCAGGTGAACCTATCAAAGAGCCTGTAGTAGCATATGGACCTTTTGTAATGAATACAGAAGAAGAAATACGACAGGCTTATCGAGATTATCAAGAGGGGAAATTTGAAACTCCAGCAGATTAAGGGATTTAAGACATAGTTATAGGTATTGGCGTAACTCAACAACGAACAAATTAAATAAAGATAATTAAGGGCGAGGAACAAAAGGTGTTATTAGGATTAGGTTTATTGTTAATATGTTTAGTAATTGGATTATCCTTTATGGCTCATGGAGCCCAAAAGTTATTCGGTTCATTTGATGGTGGAGGAATAAAAGTATTTGGAGAGCATTTTGAGAAATTAGGAATAAAACCAGGTGTTACAATGGCTTTTCTCGCTGGGTTATCCGAATTTATAGGTGGTGCTTTGTTTACTTTTGGATTATTAACACCACTTGCAGGCATTGTAATTGCTGGAAGCATGGTTGTAGCAATTTTAAAAGTTCATGGACCAAATGGATACTGGCTTACAAAAGGTGGATATGAATACTGCCTTGCTATTTTAGTCGTTGCAATTGGTGTAGCACTAACAGGTGCAGGACAATATTCACTGGATGTTATATTATTTTAAATTACATCAATTTTTAATAGCAAATTATTTAGGATAACAAATCAGACGCTCAGAAGCTAATTCTGGGCGTTTTTTGTAAACCGTATTAGTGTGTCTTGGAAAGGCAGTGACATTCCTTCTGCAACTAAACTGCCCCGGTAGTACAACAAGAGGATGGTTATTCTAAATACTCACTGGCTAGATTAGGGTTTAAGTACCTTGCCATTCCTGTTTTAATTCTCTTTAATCCAAGTTTCTAATAAAAGTCCTCATTTCCAGAGGTAGAAATTAAATGAACGCACGATATATTACTTAGTTTATCGAGCAAATACTCCATAATCTGTCTCGCTATGCCTTGCTTTTGAAATTTTGGATGTACGAATATCAAGTCGGGCAGGAATCAATAAAGAAATTCATCCTCATCAACTACGCCACAGCTATGCCACGCACCTTTTGAATAACGGTGCTCCTATTGATGTTATTCAAAGTTTACTTGGGCACGAAAAGAGCGAGACGACAAGAATTTATGCTCAGTTAAGCGGAAGTCTTATAAGGGAATTTTACAGAAAATACTTTTAGATATGGATGGTAAAAGGCAACAGATAATCCGCTGCCTTTTACTAGTGCCCCCGTTAATTGAACAACTCTATGGCTTATAAACTGATCATAATTTCCTTTGGTTTAGAGATAACGTTCTCAATAAAAATAGTTGCCCAATCCATTCATATAAGCTGCTTCATTCTTATTTGAAGTTAGGCGGGCTACTAGGCATTCATCCAATCCAGCTTTGACCCTGATCATAAACTGGTTATTAGTCTAATATCAATAAGGAGTGAACTTTGAGATATGGAAAATATACGACAAATGCCACTCTATGCACAGAATACCTGGGGTCTTCAAAATTGTATTTATCGTTTCACGTATCTGTGGCTTAGAAACGGAGACAATTTCTGGTTTTTTTTAACGACTGTAGGGGAATCAAGGGTTTATGGCTATAGGTTTTTTGGCGGAAGATGGAATCAATATTCGGTTGCTGTAAGAGATATTGTTAACTTCCATTGTTCTCCTCCGACACCAACTCTATATTAAAACACTGGACCGACCTGCCTGCGTTTTCCCTTCCATCACGTAAAGAACGTTAATTATTTCGGTTAGCGTTCTTTATACTGAAATTAGATTAAATTTCAAAACGAACACAAGTTTATTCCTGAGGCTGCCTTAAACTGCTCCTTTACTAAAGCAAAGAAAAAGATCGCCGAAGCGATCATTATTGAGCATAAGCACCCGTTACTTTAAGTACAATTCTTCACAATCTACCACATATTCAAACAATAAAAGGCGATACTTTTTTAAGTATCGAACCCAATAGTTAAAATATTCTTTTACAATCCTTCCTATTTCTTGCCAATTGAATGAGCATTTTAAGGAATTAAATAATGATAGAAAAAATTACATTTAACTTGAGAAAACTGCCTGTCCAATTCATTTCATTAACCATATAATATATAGATTTATCAACTTAAAATGAAAGAGGTGAGAACATTTGTCTTTTCCAAATATCCCTAATATAACTCCATTTATTTCAGTTACTACCGAGCAGACGGTTCCATTGCTTTTGTCTTCCATTGCTCTTGAGGAGTTGGCTCTTGCTCATATTATGAACGCTGAGGCAGAGAAGCTACAATTTGTTCTTGGAACACTAGGTGATACAGGTGTTACGCTATCTCCCGCTGAGGTATCATTAGGTGATCTTCTTGATGTCAATGCCAGTGTTCAAAGAACCCTTCGTGACGTGATCAAAAAAGAAATGCTACTGGAGTTCAAGTTTGAAAACGTTCTGGATTTAATCGCAACTCTTCCTCCACCTCCTGTTGTGATAGCTAGATTTCTTTATGTATCTAATCAAGACGATGACACGGTAGAAATTTATAACATTATAAATCCTACAGATCCTGTACGTGTCGGAGAATTTAATGGAGGAAATTTAAGAAACCCTACCGGATTAGCTATTACAGGTACCACTCTTTATGTAGCAAATTTTGCCGATGACACAGTAGAAATTTATGATATTTCCAATCCTACAGATCCTGTACGTGTCGGAGAATTTAATGGAGATTTCGCTGTTCCTATTGCATTGGCGATTACAGGTACCACCCTTTATGTAGCATATTTTGCAGGCTTGGCAGAAATTTTTGATATTTCCAATCCTACAGATCCTGTACGTGTGGGTGAGTTTGGCGTAGGAGAATTAAGTGTTACTGCTTCATTAGCAATTACAGGTACCACTCTTTATGCAGGAGATCTTGCAGATGACGCGATAGAAATTTATGATATTTCCAATCCTACAGTTCCTTTACATGTCGGACAGTTTGGTGCGGGAGATTTAAGTAGACCTGAAGGATTAGCAATTACAGGTACTACTCTTTATGTAGCGAATCAAGACGATAACACGGTAGAAATTTATGATATTTCCATGCCTATCACTCCTGTACGTATAGGACAATTTAATGGAGGAAATTTAGATGGTCCTTTCGGATTGGCTACTACAGATACCACTTTGTATGTAGTAAATGTTGGCGATAACACGGTAGAAATTTATGATATTTCCAATCCTACAGATCCTGAACATGTGGGTGAGTTTGGTGCAGGAGATTTAATTACTCCTTTCGGATTGGCGATTTTTACGGTATTAGGCTAGAGGGTTCTATTTTGCGCCCTCTCTTTTTTCATGATGTTTATGTTATACATGTGAAGTTAACATAACCATTCCTATCGAAAACCAACTACAATTAACCCCTTGGCTCACAAGGGGTTTTGTGTCGTCCATCAATAAATGCTTACTTAAGGAATTATTTCAAATGTTCCTACTCAAAAAATTGAACACCTTAGTAAAAATTTTTTTCGACTTTTAATAGTTTGAAACATTAATAAAAGAAGAGAGTTTTGCACCATCTTCTTGGACTAACCTGCTTCGTTACTTCAATAAGGAAAAAGCGAACCTCATTATGGAAGAATCGCACCCTTTAGTTTAAGTAAAATACTTCACGATCTACTTCTATTACTAAACATATACCTATTATTCATTAGGTATTTTCTCTTGTTTCCTTTTTAACAAAGTCTCACTCTACCTCTATTCTAATTTCCGCATTTATCGTCCAAAAGAGCGACTGAAAGATTGTCCAGATTGCACAATCTGACGTGCATTTTTTAAACGGAGAGACTCATATTCCAAAAGAGCTTCAGCTGCTGCGGATCTTTTAATTCCCTTTGCAACGCAGTCGGCAAAGGTAGCAGCATCTTGTAATGAAGCATTAAATCCCGATGCAGTTAGTGGTGTGGGTACATGTGCAGCATCTCCAACGATTGCTATACGTCCTTTCACAAGATTATCAGGAACGTATTCGGCAATCGGTGTTCCTATAAGGTTACGTGTTTGAATGCTATTAAGAGTCGCGTCTAACCATGGTTGAGGCCATCTAACAGAAGCTTGTTCAGCTAGCTCAATCAGTGTCTGTTCTGGAATGTCAGGAGCATTAAGCGAATGTCGCACAACGTTTCCTTCCACACATCCAAGACGACGTAACAAATCATTTCGAGTGTTATCGTACCAAGCCCATCCTAGTCTTCTATGTCCTAGAGCGCGAGAACCGTCTGTTCCAGCAACAATAGAACCGAGTAAAAAGTCACCAATACCTTCTGGCATAGTAGTCATCGGGGCATTACGGCTAGGTCGATGTTCTTCAGGGATATCATTCTCATCTACAATAGCTACCCATATCAAGTATCCCGCGAAAGTTGCGTCCGGTTTATGTGGTGCAACATGACTTCGCACCGTGCTGCGGTGACCATCAGCACCAATCAAAATATCTCCGCGGAATGTCTCTCCCTTATCCGTCACAATCCAAGCAGAGTCGTCGTCCTGATTAACAGTTTGAACGCGAGTATCATAACGTAAATCTATTCTAGGATCAGCTTCGGCTTCTGCGCGCAATCGAGACTGTACAGATGACCAAGCCTCAACAGACTTAATTCCACCAGAAGCAAGTTTTCTTAAGACTTTCGCTGTTATAGTTCGATCAATATCTCCACTGTCAACTTGAAGAACAGCGCCACTACGTGGTTTAGCTCCAGCTCTCTCTAAAACTGTTACATTTAATCCAGCTCGCGCAAGAGCAATCCCTGCCATTAGTCCTGAAAGCGACGCACCGACAACTACAGCAGATTCGTTTGCTTCTTGAATAGATTCGGTAATAGAGTCATTGATTGATTCAATCAGAGTATTATCCTTTCCTACATTTTTTTCAGTCATTGCAGTTTCTCCTTATCCTACTTGCTACCATTCATACCTTGTAAAAATTTGTCATTGTATTTATATCGATTGTTCGCTTACTTTTAAAGTAAACAATCACTTGTGAAATGGTTTTCCATACTTCATTTCATTGTGTTGTATTAGAGCATTAAATATCATAAATACGGTTACCGATCATTCTAACGCTTTCAGGATCGTTATGATCAAAGATAAGGTTCTTTTTCGTATCTAAAGTAGCAATCGTCTCCATATCCTCTTGGCTTAATTCAAAGTCAAAGTTTTTGAAGTTTTCGATGATTCTTTCTTTACGAACAGTCTTTGGAATCACAACGACTTCTCTTTGTGTTAACCAACGTAAAACCACCTGACTAACGGATTTATTATATTTTTCTGCTACTGATACTAAAACTTCATTCTGGAAAATGTTGTTTTTTCCTTGAGCAAAAGGACCCCAAGACTCTATCTGAACATTGTTCTCTTTCATAAATTTAGCACTTTCAATTTGCTGGGTGAAAGGATGCGTTTCAATCTGGTTCACGGCAGGAACCACTTCATTATGATCCATTAAATCTACCAGACGGTCCATCTTGAAGTTG
Organism: Neobacillus niacini; assembly: GCF_023715415.1. Lineage (GTDB taxonomy): Bacteria > Bacillota > Bacilli > Bacillales > Cytobacillaceae > Neobacillus > Neobacillus niacini_C. Next base: position 528,927 of record NZ_JAMBOB010000002.1, on the reverse strand, counting down.
CTCACTCCGATCGCCCTGATCTTTCCCTCACGATACAATTCTTCCATAGCACGCCAAGAACCATATATATCGCCAAAAGGCTGATGAATTAAATACAAATCCAAATAATCCACTTGCAATTTTTCAAGTGATTTTACAAATGCTTTTTTTGTATTCTCATAACCGGCATCCTGAATCCAAAGTTTCGTTGTAATGAATATTTCCTCTCTTGGCACGCCACTCCGTTTGATTGCTCTGCCAACCGCTTCTTCATTTAGATATGCAGCAGCGGTATCAATCAGACGATAGCCTGCCATAAGAGCATCATAAACACTTTGTTCACATTCATTTGCATCTTCAATCAGATAAACACCAAATCCTAGAATAGGCATCTCCACACCATTGTTCAAAATTACTTTTTGCATATTGTAATCCTCCTATCTTTTGTTATTAAACTTTAAAACTACCAAATTTGGACCTAAGATGGTTCTAACGAACCACACTTATACATTAAATCAATTTATTCATACTTTTATGTTACCAACCAATTGGTTTTCCATCTCTGAAGAACCCCCCATCAGGTCCTTCAGGTCCAATAGTCGCTAACCAGAGGATAGACTCTGCGGCTTTCTTTGGAGTTCTTGGAGCAGATGGTCCACCCATATCTGAACTTACCCATCCCGGACAGACTGCGTTTATTTTGATGTCTCCTTTGATTTCTGCAGCTACCAATTGTGTCAATCCATTCAAGGCAAGCTTAGACAACTTATAGGCACCTGTTCCTTGAACGGACATTTCTCTCATCGCCCCAAGTTCTGAAGAAACATTAATAATTCTCCCATAGCCTTGCTTTTTCATGAGCGGAATAAAGGAATGGATGACATGGTAAACGCCGAAGAAATTAGTTCTCATCGTTTTCTCAAGTATGGAAGTGTCCATAGTCAATAACTTTTCATACTCATCCAGATACACGCCAGCATTATTAATCAATACGTCTAATCTTCCATACCTTTCATTTACTATAATCGCAGCTTGACGGATGCTTTCTTGATTTTCGACATCCATCACCACAAACGAAACATCCAGATCTGACTCCTTAAGTTTTTGGGCAGATTCATGACCCCTCTTTGGGTCACGACTTGCCAAAATAACCCTAAACCCTTTCGTAGCCAATTGTTTAACCAGCTCATATCCAATTCCTCGATTCCCGCCGGTGACAAAAGCAACTTTTTTATTATCCTGTGACATTTAAAATCCTCCATTTCTCTTCTCCTAACAACCTTGGCTAGGGTATTTACATTTTCAACTGCCAATCCTCTCAAGGAAAAAGGACAAGGATATAAATTAAGAATTATTGGCAACTTTCATAGAATGTTGAGAAAGTTGTTTTTTGGAACTATACATGGTGTTTCTCAGTAAAATAAATACTATACTTAATATCAAGAATAGGGTCCCTGCTAATAATACGCTTTGGATTCCCATGCCCGATAGAAACATTCCGCCTACTGCCGAACCAATGGTTATTCCTAAGCTACCAAATGCTAGAAACAAGCCATTTGCAAATTCAGGAGCTTCTGGAACTGCAGACGCAATCCAATATTGACTAATATTATTACCAACAGCAAATAAGATTCCCCATAGCAAAATAATGATAAACATAGGTGCAGTAAGCGTCCCCATTAGGAATACTAAGATATAAACAGCTCCTAATGCGAATGGATAAGACACTACAGATTTGATGGCATTTTTAGTAAGGATCGTTCCTCCCACGAGGTTTCCTATTAAACTAGCCACTCCAAATATAACTAACATTAAACTGATAGTTTCCCCTGATATTTTAGTTATGATTTTAAGATACTCAGCTAGGTAAGTGTAAACACCAAATATTGCCGCATTTATAAAGATCACAGCAAAAATGGATAGCCATAAAATTGGTTTTTTTAATACGCTTAATTGTGCTCCGTAAGAATTTCTCTCCTTAACAGGCATAGATGGTACAAATAGTAATATACCAATGAATGCTATAGCATTCATGACAGCAAAGAATATCAACGCATTTTCAACTGAAGTTGCATTAGCAATAAAGGTAGTGATTGGTACACCTATTACCATACCTGCAGATACCCCCATATCGGTGATGCATACTTACAAATGGTGTTTACCGATCCAACGCCACTCAATGCATCATTCGAGAATGTAACCTTTGCTCCAGGAGCTCACAATAACTGGCACTCTCATAAAATTGGGCAAGTTTTGTTAGTTACAGGTGGTGAGAGTTGGTATCAAGAAGAAGGAAAACCAGCCCAATTACTCAAAACGGGGATGTGGTGAATATTCCACCGCTTGTAAAACATTGGCATGGTGCGACAAAAGACAATTGGTTTGTACACTTAGCAATTACACCGGGAGAAACGGATTGGTTAGAACCTGTCGATGATGAATGGTATAAGAAATTATAATATGAAATTAATATATAGAAAAAAGTCGATTTTTCATATGTGGAAATCTTGTGAAGGATTGCACTTAAACTAACCTGCTTCGTTAGTTCAATAAAGGAGGAACGCCGTAGCAACCCTCTTATTGATCTAGGAAAATTTCAATTACTGTCTTATGTATGAATTACTTCTATTCTAATCGGAGTCTGTCTAGCCTATAATCCTCAATTAATTCGATATTCCTTTGGTTCTGAATATATTCTTTTATTTGCTTATTAATATTCGGTATCAGCAATATAGAGTCTAGTTCTTTTAGAGGGACCCATTTAACGCCCGATTGATGAGGGTCTGGATTTTGAGGTAATTGTGGTATTGAATTATTCTTTACTGTACATTCAAAAATGAGGTGCAATCCATGCTTCTCATTGACGTTATAATCTCCAGACTGTTTATGCGGGGTCAACTCATAAATTAATGCTAACGGACCAACATCAACTTGTGCTGTAGTTTCTTCCAACACCTCTCTAGCAACACCCTCTAAAATAGTTTCACCTGGCTCAAGTCCGCCTCCAGGTAAATTATAATGAATCCCATTATCATCATACTCAACTAAAAGTACAGAATTATTTTCGACTATTAGTCCTGTACATCGTATTCTTACGTGTGACAATCCTTCACCTCATTTGATTTTTTGGATGCTGATTAATTCCTATCAAGGTAACATATTTGTGTTGATATCTCTTTAAATAGAGCTCTACATATATAATTCGTCCTATTTATGAGTATTACCTTCTTGAGCAACACTGCAACGTTATCACAAAAAGGAAAATTCTATTTCATTTTTAAAAACATTCGGTTTTTAGGAGACACGGGATTTGAACCCAACAAACCTTTAGGCAATTTCATTGGTGAAGCGAGAAAATTTTATAATAAAGCAAACCTCAATCTAAAAAAGTCGATTTCCTCAACAAAGGAAAACGACTTTTTTGCGTAATCTTATACAATTAAAAGGCCCGGTAAGTATTTTTTCACAAACATTTGTTCAAATGAAATTCAACGATTTTTTAAAAATTAATTAATGAATAAGATGATAAATAATTTCGGAACTACTAGGAGTTAAAAGGAATAACGAGGTAGCAATCAATACTATTCCAAAAACAAACAGATATAAAACCTTTTTTACAGACCGAGAAACAACCCATTTAATGGTTCCTCCACCCAGCAGAACAACACCTAAAAAGAGGATGAACAAATAATAAAATCCCATTAAGCGCACTCCATTCAACTTTTAATTATAAATCCATTTTTCAAAAACATTAATCTTATAATACATAGTAATTTTATATATATAGATTATCTAGGTATATATAAAGAATAATACATAAAATCAATTTAGTAAATAAATTTGTATTATTCTTCCTAATCCTTAGCAATGTCTTTCTTAAATTTTCTTACGAATTTAGAGGATTACTTCATCACTTTTTAACCTTAATTTTCTCAGGTATAGTCTTCCAGTACATAGGATCTTCTAAGCCTAGCCGCCAAATCCCGATTCCTCCTAAGTTAAATTTTTCTACAAGATCTAGCTTAAACCGCAGACTATGGCTATTCTCAAACCATGCCTGGTGGCTATGTTGTTCATTATCTATGTAATTGAAATGAGGCGTTTGCGAACTGGAGTCCCATATATCCTTCGCTTTATAGTTCGTTTTCTGATCCATTAACTGTGCATAGGAGCTATACGAGGCTTTGTTTGTTGTTGTATCCCAGTCCCATCCGTAACCAGCGATACCGAGTAAAATTTTTGATGATGGTACTCCCTGTTTCAAAGCATAACGAATCGTTGCTTCTGTCCAATTGACTGATGCTGTTGACCCAGGTGCTGTTCTTGGGTTGTGTTCATCATATGTCATAATCACTAACCGATCTGAATATTGACCAAGCTTCTCATAATCAAACCATGGTGACCAGGGATTAGCACGGGAATCACCTGTGTTTGCCGGGACTGAAACCGTAACTATTTTGCCATCACAATTTAGTACATCAGACAAATTTTTTATCAGCAGACTAAAGGAATCTCGGTCAGTCAAATACAAATTTTCCATGTCAATATTTATACCGTCATATTCAAACTGATTTATTTCATTGCGTAAGTTCTGAATGAAAACATTGCGGTTTGCATCGTTAGTGAGGACATTACTCGCTACTTGCTTGCCCTTCTCCACAGTTTCATAAAATAGATTATGTACAAGCATATATACCTTTAAGTGTTTTTCATGAGCACTCTGAATCACTTTCCTTTTATGGTCTGCTGTAACGGAAGAAATAAGACTGCCTGGTTGCTTATCATCAAGCTTATACCAAAAGGGTGCAATACTGCTCAAATTGTCGAATTGCGAGTCCACTGTAGGTTGCGACCCTGGATACGTTCCCTCCTGCTCTGTGTAAAAACCTAAAACTTCACGAGGAGTTTTAGCCTTAATGGATTCCTCTTTTTTTTGTAATTGACTACAGGATGAGATTAATAATAATGCTATGCTTACAGAAATGATGGTGAATGTCAGATAACCATTTTTCGCCATAATACACCTTCTTCTACTTTTATTCTTTCTTAAGTTGATAAGAAATGTTGTATCCTATTCACTAAATGCCTTCTCCAAAAAAGAGTTTCAGGAAAAGACCCGAACTCCCAAAGTTTTAAACAAAGAAAAGCCGAGATCCTTGGTTAGGAAGCTCGGCTTTTCTTTGTGAAACATTGTACTAAAACATCCTGCACTTTTGTGGAAGAAGATATTTAATATGTATTAACGGTTTATAGTAAAACTTCCTCAATAATTGAATTTCCTTCAGTTCTCTCAACATCAAGCCATTGCCACTTTTCATATAGCCTAATTCGACCATCGCTTAATATTTCAGGAGAAGAAGAACATTTTCCGCCTCGAATTTCATTTTTTCTATTTACATGATTATACCTAAATTCTAAACTCCCATTTTCTTTAACAATTCCAATTAGTGTTCCTTTTACGATTTCGCCTCCACTATATGTTGCTGAAAGTATATTTCCTTCTTGTTTATATTTAAAGTAGGTTTTATCAGAAACTTCACCGTTTGAACTATTTTCAGTTGAAACAAAAGTCTTCTCATTATAATTAATCACAAAAAACACTCCCTTTCTATTTTAAACTATTAAATTAATAATACCTCACTTGCAATTAAAGCACTCAAATGCGAAATAATGAAAAATGAAATAAAGCTCCAAAAATGCCCCTAAATTTTTTATTAAAGTACCCGTTATTTGAACAAGGACCATTCTCCGTTCACTTGCACAAAATTTTTCGACCTGCCTAAATTTTTATACAAAGAACAAAAGTATATTTTTTCCTGTTATAAGCAATATAAAGGAAAACAGCTAAGGAGTATTAAAATGTTTGTGGCTATAATTAGAATTGGTCTTTTATTAATACCGTGGTTAACTGTTTTCTTTATTCCAAAAACTGTGTTTAAAAAGTATACACCTGTTGCAATCTTTGCGTCCTTGCTTGTCTCTATTAATTGTATGTTATCTGTTCCTTTTAAATGGTGGACAGTGAAAGGAGGATTACTAAATAAAGTTTTTAATGATTTATGCTTCATATTAGGACCATTCTTTATTGGCACCATTTGGATTTTTCGTTTAACTTTCGGGAAATTCTGGATATATCTTTTGACAAATACGCTTATGGATTTATTTCTTGCTTATCCGATTAACTGGTTAATGCAAAAATTAAAGATCTATAAATTAGTTAATTTTAAATCGAAACACGTTTTTTTCGTTTCGATTTGTTTTGCTCTTGTTATTTATCCATACCATTTATTCATATCTAGAACAAAATCCAGTGAATGAAACTGGATTTCTTTATTTTCTCTATAACTTTAAGTAGTAATAAAAGTGCTAATAGAAACTCTAATAGCTAAATATTACTGAAATGCAACAGTTTACTTGTTTAACTAAATCACCGTTTAAGCTTAAGTGCAATTCTTCACAATAGATGAATTGTTCATTAATCGTATGAATATATTTTTGATATATCCAAAATATATTAGTGAAATCTAATTAGAGTGAGTGATGTTATTGGATCCTCAAAAAGTAACTGCTGAAATGTTAAAAGCATACATAAAATATCAAGAAGCCAATGATTTACTTAAAGAAAAATGGTATGATTTCGTTTTTCTTTCACCTAGATGGTGGGTAGGAATTTTTCTGGGGCTAATTCCTTGGTATATGTGGTGGAAATTCCATAATAAAAACTATACTGGTGACATATTTCGTGCAGGTTTATTTATGGCATTAATAGCTTTATTAATGGACTCCATTGGAGTGCAACTAGGACTTTGGATATATCCCTACGACGTATTTCCATTTATACCCGGCGACACCCCTTGGGATCTTACCCTATTACCCGTTTCTGCAATGTTTTTAATTGAGATGAAGCCTAAATGGTCACCAATTAAAAAGGCAATCATTTATGCATTATTGGTTACATTAATAGGAGAACCATTAGCACTGTTTTTTAAAGTATATGAGCCTTTACATTGGAACTCAATATATTCATTCCCTGTATACGTATTCTTGTTTTACCTGTGCAACAAATTAGCACGAAGTAAAAAATACAATTCTAAGATGAATTAATATTTTTTTGAGCTAGGATAAAATTATTTCTAGCTTTTATTTATGTCACAGTAATCGTCAAATGCGACAACAAGTATGAAAATTATTCAACCTAGTTCTTAAACTAAACTCCCTCTATATAGAAAGGAGCTGCGCAGCAACTCCTTTTGTAACTCCCGCCCCATTGTAAAAGACAAGATTATTTTAATAACAATTTAAAAAATGTAATAACCTCAACCCTTATACAACTGCATAATATGGTAGTTCAAGAATTTTACCACTCGATCAATCAGGGTAAAAAAGATCCAGTTATTTCATTTGTACTCTTATTGTTCAAAGAAGCATTTTCGCTTAATTGTTGATTCGTGGATTTGATGTGTCCTGAATCTTTAAACTTCACTTTGTTTGGAAACAGTTTATCAATTACTACACCCAACAGTACAATTGCTACTAAAGTTCCCCAAAATAAGTAAGCGATGCTTGACATAAAATCCCTCCTCCATAAAGTTATTCTAAAATTCAATTAATGGTAATTTTATTATACCATACAAAAGACAATAATTGGTAAGTGGATTAAAAAATCCGCTCCTTTTGTTCTAAGAAGATATTACAAAAACAATCTAAAAAATCCTAAAAGGATCTTTTATTAATCTCCACCCCCACCACAGCTTGAGCAGGAACTACTACAGGACGAGGAAGAACTACAGGAGGTTGATCCGCAACTTGTACAACTTGATGAACCAGCACTGTAAAAGAGCCCTTACAATGGGCTCTTTGCAAAATCTTAAAATCCATGATTCTCTTTTCCTTTTGAAATTTAGAAATTTAATGTACTAACACTTCTCTAAATCAACTATCATCCAATTTTATTGCTAACCTTTTTCTTTACTGGCAACCAAATTTCACTATATTTATTTTCCGATGGACTATTGTGCTGTGTGAAGGAAATTCCCGGTATATCAATCACTTCGTAATCTGAGGAAGGCAGCCATTCAGAATAAATTTTTGCAGTCGTTTCCTGAAATGTTGCTGGAAATGGACCTTGATTCGGGAAAATGGCCCATAAACTTTCTTCAATCGTAATTTGCTCTAAATCATCGAAGGGATTTTCCTTTGTTGTTGCAAAACCAATCATATGTGTTAAGAAGCCTTTTTCTTCTAAGAAACCTTCATCAAAATCATAAGATACATTCAAGACTTGATGCGGATACAAATCAGCTAGTTGATGCATCTCATCTCTTTGTTGTTGTGTAATGGACTGGGCTAGTTCTAAGATGGCATTATTTACACCTTCGAATTGAATTGGTACTCTTTTCGATACACCTACGATAGTAAACTTCGCTTTCTTTTCAATTTTGAATTCCATTGATGTTCCTCCTCTTATATCTATATAGAATGTGAATTTGGGAAATGACTTCTGAATCTTGTTTTTCGTTACTTCTGAAGGGAGAAAACCACTCCATTCACGAAATGCCCTTGAAAATCCTTCAATTGATTGATAACCATATTTATAGGCAAGATCTGTCACTTTGGCTCCATTTATTAATTCAACGTTTGCTACAGATAGTCTTCTATTTTTGATATACTCATTCAATGACATACCCGCCATATATGAAAACATTCTTCTAAAATGGTAATCGGATAGTCCTACAATTGTTGATATATCTTTCCCAGAGATTTCTTCCGTCAAATGTGTTTCGATGTAATCCATTAATTGATTGAATTCCTGTAACATTCATTTCCCTCCTTACACATAAATTTTATCGTTAAAATTTATTATTCACTCGATCTTTTCTATACGGAATATATCGGAATACATCATATCAAGAATTGTTAATTTAATGGAGATTCAATCCTTTCATTTAATGCCTCTGCTTGATCCATAAAGGAATCCATGTTAACACTTATAGTAATATTTACTCCTAATCCAACTTCACGAAGTGTTTTCCGTAGATCCTCCAAATTCTTTTTATCCGATTCGGTTAAATCGGCAAAGCTATATAATTCATCATTAGGATATTGATCTTGATCTAATTTGGAATACAAATTTTCTAGAATTTCCTTGTCTCTTTTAGATAGAGTTCCTAGCTGCTTTCCAGTGGTCATACCAAGCCAAATTCCGTTTAACACATCTCCTAATTCTGTTGTAACCAAGTTAAGTTCAGTCCAATTGTTATCACTCTGGTAAGCAATTAAACCCTCCAATTCTACTAAATTATTTTGTGCCTCTGTAACAGAACTTGCTGGTTTACGAAATTCATCTTTATTACTCCCCAAGCAACAATTGCGACGAGTAATAGATTCAAACCAATTGAAAATCTGAATAGTAACTTCCCTTTTTTACTCAATTTTATTTCCCCCTTGCTAAGATAGTTATATGAAAACCCTATATTCTTTTCAAAGTATCCTGACCTATAATTCATTAAAATTCTACAAAAAAAAGCGTTAATCCTTCTTGGATAAACGCCCCCCGTTTCTAACCGTCAACTTCAACTGTGTTTACATTTATCTTTTTTTACACTAATTAGAAGTCGGTCATTTCCTTTTGAACAGCCACTAATTAAGAATTCAACTTCGCAAGTTGCGTTAGAATCTAAAATTGAATAAATGTCCATATTAATAGGGACAATGACAATAAAGGATGATTACTATGATTTATATTTATAATGATTATGCAGGGACACATTCCACGGCCTTGGCTGCTGCCTATCATTTAAAACAACTTCCTCAATCAGAACGAAAACTAACCACGGAAGAAATATTAAATGTAAATTATTTTAATAAATTAACGAAATCGGATTTTGGTAAAATACTTTTTCACGGAACCGATGAAGAAGGAAACTCAGTTTATTCCATCGGACGGAAAAGAAACAAATTTGTAGTACCTGCCTTAAAAGAATTAACTTTACTTCTAGAAGGAAAATATCATTTTGAAGAAAAAATCGTTTTCTCCAATACATCCCCTACTGTCCCAATAGCTATGTCATTTGGTGGTTTTTTCTCAAGAGGATTGGGATTGGACTTTATAGGTGTACCCTTATTAGTGATTGGTGCTAAACAATGCTGTGGTAATATATTTCGGTTAGTTGAAAATACCAAACAAGTTGGTCGTACCACTTTTAATGAAAATGTAGTTATTTTAGAAAATGAGATGTACAAATAGTAGACGAATTAACCTTACTTTATATTAAAGGTGTTGAAAAAATGGATTTCCCTACAATACATACTAATTTTTGGGACGCTGTAATCGCCGTTCCCGTCGTAATGGTCCTTACCCAACTACTAAAATGGTTTCTGAAATTACAAAAAAAATTCATTCCAACTGTTGCCTTACTCATAGGAGTAAGTATCTCCGTTTTTATAAGTCATCGGCATAACCTCATAGCTGGTTTGTTTATGGGTTGGTTTTATGGAAATGCTGCTATTGGTTCCTATGCTTCATTAAAAATAGCCATTCTCTCATTCAGAAGTAAAAAGAACGATTCTTAATCTTTGAAGGCATTTGTCTAGGAAAAAGTTTGACTTCTTACGTTAGAGGTGAAAAGGAGGCCGACAACCTGGAGTAAAGATTCTACAAGAAAGAGCGTTAATCCACTTTGGATCAACGCCTTGGTTTCAAACTATTAATCCTCAGGAACCACTTTAAAATCATTCATTTCCACTTTAATAAATTCCTTTTATTTCACATTTGATGCAACATACCAACTACCTTAGGAATGAACAATTAACAATTTGATTAATTCTATGATTTTTTCATTGTTACCTTCTTGTACGGACACGAGCTCAGTATTTTCGATAATCTCTGTGTAGAAGTCTTCACCAGCAGGATAATTGCCATCCCAGCGTAAAGGAACATTGTATACATTTATAGTGCCATCCCCATTACTACTATACGTTACAGATCCATCTACCAAGCGGGAACCTGCTAACTGAATGACATTCTCTGGATACCGGGCGCTGGTTTCATCATCGGGATTGATCGGTGTGCCTGCTGGAATATGTAGCACATTTAATTCGTCAATCTCTTGATTGGGTCCTCGCTGCAGCCAAATTCGAGCGTATTCAATTTGTTCATTAGAATACGGGGCTAGTAGCTCTTTTCCCTCCTTATCAACCAGCTTTATTGAATCATTTTTCGAAGGGGTATCGCTTGTTTGTTTCGCTGGGGATTCTTTTGATGCATCAGAAGTTACCTCCTCTATATTGGTGTTCGGCGAACTAGTAGCTGTCTGTGGAGAATTAGAACATCCTGGAGAAATCATCAAAAATACTGTGATTAAAACCACAAAAAGCACTTTCTTCAATTACTACACTTCCTTCATTTGTCAATGTTGAGCCAAAATAAAAGGTAAATAGGAGCAATACAACAAATTATCATACGGTTATTAATCAGAAAAAGATTCAAGAAAATTAAAAAATGATTTTTCTCAAACAATCTTGGTCATGAGTTTTTTCTATGACACTTCTATTTGTAATAGCTCAGAAATCGACTAACATCTAATTACTTTTTCCAATCTTGATTTTCCTGTACATCCCATTAAGCATAATCGGGATATCTTCCTCTACCTTTATCTTTTCAGAAGTGTGACGAACAATTTCTTCAAAACTCCTGCCAATATCCGTCCCTAACACAGAAATAATGGGTCTTAAAAACTTTTTCGCTAATGATTGTTTACTATGGTCAGGGACAAATTTATCAAAAATGATGATTTTTCCATCTCTATGTAGAACTCGTACCATCTCTTTAAAACATTCATTTTCATCAGGCACTACCGAAAGGATCAGGCTTGCCACTACGTAGTCGAACGACTCATCTTCAAATGCCAGCTTTTGAGCGTCCATTTCTAAAAATGTAATAGTGGAACTTCGAAACTTCGCCCTTGCTTTCCTGAGCATATCCTTTGAATAATCAATCGCCGTAATATTTAGGCCAGTATGGTCAATCAATTCCAAATCAGCGCCCGTTCCTACACCAACAAATAAAATTTTGTGTTTCTTATTAAATGGAATATCTCGGAAAATATGTTTTCTTGCAGTTAAGAACATACCCGAGTTAAAAAAATAATCATACAGCGGTGAACCAACTTTATAGATAAATTTATTCCACGTATTATTCAAATTCCTCACCTCTAATCATCTACATCATATACATTATATTCCATATTAAGGGTATTCGAACAATGATATGAATATAGACAGCATGATTTGCAATTGCCACTTCTTCCATTGTCACCTTGTTATTTTTCAGGAACCACTTTTAGCGAAAATTACTAATAATAAAAACCTCTCATTTATTTCTAATGTTTCTATCTCTTTATTCTCATTTTCGGTGGATATAGTGAAAGTGTAGAAAAAAATTATGAAATGGAGGAAATAAAAATGAAAAAGAAAATCATAATTGGTGGGTTATCAGCATTATTAATTTTTGGTGGTGCAGCTGCTGTGGGGGCTTCAAAAAGTGGAACTCAGCCAGAGGATTCGGTTCATCTTGAGGACAAAAATACCGCTATTCGCGTTGGTGCACCAACCCTGCCTGAAATTACCCCTGGGCAAGAGATAGAATTGGAGACGGAGCATGGCAAAACATTTTATAAGGTAGAGACAGATGATTCCAATCCTCCTTCTACCAGTCAGTCAGCTGCAAGGTTAACGGTCAATGAGGCTGCTAAGATAGCTCTGTCTAAAGTAAATGGAACCATTACAGAAGTCGAAAGGGAAATGGAACATGGACGACTTGAATACAAATTTGAGATCGAGTCAAATCGCGGAGAAGTAAATGTTCGAGTTGATGCTGAATCAGGTGAAATAACAAGAGTAGAATTTGATTGACCTCTGAACTATGGTGAACCTTGGGCAAGGTTCTCGTGGTCCTGTTCCACAAATATGACCATGAGAACCGTCCATCTGGACACCCAAAATTTAAGGAAATCTTAAGGAAGTATATACCAAAATCCTAATATTCACCTCTTATAATCGAATATAGCAATATAATAAAGAGGTGAACTTAAATGGAGATTTTATTACACGAAAATCAGCTTGTCGTTGCTTTTATTTACTTTACAATCTGTTTTCTACAACCTATATTATTACCCTTTCCAGAGGCAGCAACAGTCGGAGCTGGCAGTGCTGTTCTCGGTTCTTTTCCTGCAGCATGTATTGGTTTTGTTGGTACACTTTCAGGAATAATTTTTGCCTATTTCATCGCAAAATTTGGTGGACAAACGATCATTAGAAAATGGGTAAAGGACCATCATTTGAAGCAGTATGAACGATATGTTTCGAGAAACGAGATTAGTATTTTATTCATTTTATTCATGATACCTATTTTACCTGATGAAATCATTTGTATTGGGGCAGGATTAAGCGGAGTCAGCTTTAGGAGATTTCTAATAATAGCTTGTATTGCTAAACTAATCACTTCATTTTCTTTAGCCTATTCAGTAAATTTTGCACAGTCATTGGCGTTAACCGAAACTCAGTTTAGTTTTCTAGTTATTGGAATCCTAGGTATTGTTCTGTTGACCACTGTAATAAGTAAAAAAATGTTATTAAAACGAAATAACACTTAATGTACAAAAGTGATAGGAAGTTTAAGTCAAGTTCTTGAGAAGCTTGCGGACTTTAATAAACAAAAGTAAATGGCTCAGTATTTGGACTAAGCCATTTTCTTTCGCACTTAAATTAGTACTTACTACTCACTTTATGAAAGTTTGATCCCTTTTTATTGCTTTATTATAATTCCTGAAGTTCATCCACGGTCACAAATTTATACCCTTCCTTTGTAAGTTCTCGTAAAATATCTTCAATTACTTGGATTTCCTTACCGGTTTGATCGTACATTGGGTGCAATAAAATGATCGATCCTGGTTTAATGTTTTCTACAACATCATTTACTTTTTCATCAGCACTTGTGTAATATGTATCCGGCTCTAGTGACCACATAATCGTTTCTCGCTTGTTCTTATATAAATAATAAGGCAGTCCCACAAGTTTTTTTCCATAGGGAGGTCGAAAGTCAATTTCACTTTTATATCCATATTTTCTAATTAACCTATCTGTTTTCTCAATTTCCTCTTTAATAAAAGAAGGTGATTTTAATACCATTCTTTCATGTGAATAGGTGTGATTTCCAATTTGATGCCCTGCTTCTACCAATTTCTTTGCTTCTTCAGGGTATTTTTCAATATCATTTCCGATAAGGAAAAAAGTAGCTTTTGCCTTGTATTTATTCAATAAAGGCAGAATTTGATCAACATTCTTAGTGGGACCGTCATCAAATGTTAATGCAATGACCTTGTCATCCGTATTAACTTGGTATGTTAGCCCTCCAAATAATTGAAAGGTTCTTAATTTCGATACTTTAAACATTCCAACAAATAAAAGAGCCATTAATAAAAAAACAATTCCCATTAGTAGTAATTTCTTTTTCATGTGTTTGTTTCCATTCCTTAAAAAGTATTCTATTTCCTCTGAATTATAGCATAATGCAAATGCTTTTATTGAACCTACTTCGTTCTTTCAACAAGACCAAAAATGAAACTTATTACTCACAAAAATTATTAATATAATAATAATGAAAGGGAAATAGTATAAATGAATGTTCCGGAATGAACAGTAAAAGTGCTCGAGGAAATATATTTGTACAAGGATTATATTTATAGAGCCTATCAAGGCTCTTTTTTTAATGGAATCAACAAATGTTTATTTGACAAAGCCTTTATATAACAAAATAACTTAAGCGAGGGAACATATGAATACAAGTGAAAAACATAAGCGATTAACGTTTAAATATGTATTACAGGGTTTAATGGTAATTATTGGAGGTGTTATTGCCGCATATGGTTTAGAAACAGTATTAATACCAAACCGTGTATCTGATGGAGGAGTGACGGGCATTAGCATTGTTGGTTCACAACTTTTTGGTTTACCATTAGGAGTTCTTATTGCAGCTCTTAACATCCCATTTATCTGGTTAGGATATAAGCAAATTGGTAAGAGCTTTGCTGTACTTTCTATTATCGGAATAGCTTCACTTGCCATTGGTACCGTTAATATGCACCACATCCCAGCTATTATAGAGGGAGATACTTTGTTGGTTACTGTGGTTGGAGGAATTATTCTTGGCCTTGGAATGGGATTAGCACTGCGTAATGGTGGTGCTTTGGATGGAATTGATATGCTTGCGGTACTGCTTTCTCGAAGTTTACCATTTGGAACGAGCGATCTCATTCTATTTTTAAATATTTTTGTGTTTATTTTTGTTTCAACGGTGTTTGGTTTACAAGGTGCTTTCCTTTCCGCAATTGCTTACTATATTGCATCTAAAGTTATTCATATTGTGGAGGAAGGCTTAAGTGGTTCTAAAACCTTTCAAATTATTACAACCCATCCTGAATTAATGGTCGAGACAATACGCGAACGGTTAGGTCGCAGTGCAACGTATAAAGAAGCTTACGGGGGATTTTCTCACGAGAAATTTAAAGAAATTACTTGTGTAATTAATCGTTTAGAAGAAACCAAGCTAAAGGAAATAATTAATGAAATTGATTCAAAAGCCTTTGTTACCGTTTATGACGTAGCGGAAGTTAAAGGTGGAAATTTTATTAAACATAATATTAATTAAGGATAAACTATTTAATAGCACCCTAGGGACTGTTCACACGGTTTTTTTATTTATTGTTTGGCTCTGTTATTATATATTGTTGATTTTCGTGTAGGGTTGAGAATTCATAGGCGGAGAATTTCCGGCTATTGTATATAAAGGAATTTAAGAAGCAGATATAAGCGGAGATATTCCGGTTAACTGCTTTAAATAAGACAAAATCCAAAGATTTGGATACAATAAGCAGAAAAACTCCGCCTAGTTTTGAGGAAATATGGGTATTTCCCAATATAAATGGAAATTCTCCGCTTATTTCCAAACCCAATGAACCGTCCCTCTGGACACCTAGCGTACTGTTCCAATAAGATAAAAGAAAATGGTATGTTAGGATGAACGAAAAATGAAAATTTTAGTGGTGGAAGATGATCGAACGATTGCTTCGGGGTTGGAGTATTCCTTGAAGCAAGAAAACTATGATATTGTGCTTTGTCATACTGCAGCCTCAGCTTTAGAAGTGATGAATGAAAAAATAGAAGAAATCGACTTATGCTTATTTGACTTGTCCTTACCGGATGGAAGCGGTTATGACTTGTGTAAGCATGTGAAACAACGTCGTGATATCCCGGTCATTTTCTTAACTGCTTTTGACGATGAAGTGAATGTCGTAATGGGGCTTGATATGGGGGCGGATGATTATATTACAAAGCCCTTTCGAATTCGTGAGCTGGTTTCAAGAATAAAAACGGTCAATCGGCGCTACAACCTCAATTCCCAACCGAAAAACACCATTGATTTCGAAAATATTCAAATTAACACATTAGAAGGAAAAGTTTTCAAAAATGGCCATGAAATCCTGTTAACAGCATTAGAATATCGACTCTTCCTCCTATTCGCCACTCACGTAGGACAAGTTCTAACCAGAGCACAACTGCTCGACCGCATTTGGGATGTCGCTGGTGATTTTGTCAATGATAACACCTTAACCGTCTATATTAAACGTTTACGGGAAAAGCTTGAGGATGACCCGCAAAAACCAACGATATTGAAGACGGTTCGCAGCATGGGCTATAAGGTGGGTGATTGAGTTGCTTCGCAATCGAGAAGTTCAAATCCTCCTCACCCTTCTCCTTTCGATAAGTATCATCGGCTTTCTAACGGCTGCACTTTTCATATCGATGCCTGCGGCCAGTTTATTACTGGCAGTATCCATTTTACTGATTAGCTGCATGTTGATTTTCACGAAATGGCGTTACCGTGAAATTGAAAAACTATCAAGCTATTTAAAACAAATTAGCAGTGGCAACTTCCACTTGGACGTTCGGGATAATTCCGAAGGAGAGTTGAGCCTCTTAAAAAGTGATATTTTTAAAGTTACAAGAATGCTTTCTGAACAGGGAACTGTTTTACACGAAGATAAAGCAAAATTGACCAATGCGATTTCTGACATCTCTCATCAATTAAAAACCCCCCTTACCTCGATGATTGTCATGACTGACCTGTTACGTGACAAAGGTTTGGAAAATGAGAAACGTACTGAATTCACTCGAAATCTTCAAGTGCAGCTCGAACGTATGGAATGGCTGGTTTCTTCTCTATTAAAACTTTCAAAAATCGATGCCGGTACGATTACGTTTAAAAAGGAAATGGTCCATGTCGCTCCCCTTATTCAGGCAGCAACAGATCCATTACTGATTCCTATGGATATAAAAATGCAACAGCTAAAAATCCATGGGGATAGTCAAGCAACCTTTTTAGGAGACTTTAAATGGACTGCAGAAGCTCTCATTAATATCATCAAAAACGCAATAGAGCACACGACCGAAGGCGGCGAAATCTCCATTCACTTTTCCGAGAATGCTTTATTCACAGAAATCTGTATTTCTGATAACGGGAAAGGCATCGCTAAAGAGGACCTTCCTTACATATTTAGACGATTTTACAAAGGGAAGAATGCAAGCGATGAAAGTGTCGGTATCGGTCTTGCGATGGCGTATAGTATCATCACGAGTCAGCATGGCGATATCGAAGTGAAGAGTCAACCTGGTGCTGGCACCACTTTTCAGATAAAGTTTTACAAGCAGGTAATCTAGATTGCCTGCTTTTTTTGTCGAGCCCAATGTGAATAAATAGTCACTTTAGAGTCACTTTAAAGTCATACTCGCTCGATATACTAACCTCAAGACTTGAAATAATGGAGGTTTTCTTATGAATATTGTAGAGGTAAAGAATCTATCAAAGGTATATGGCAAAGGTGAAACAGCGGTTACGGCACTTGATGATGTGTCCTTTTCCGTGAAAAAAGGAGAATTTGTTTGTATTATCGGTCCGTCTGGGTCCGGAAAGTCCACGCTCCTTCATTTACTAGGCGGTGTTGACCGTCCAACGAGCGGTATGGTCCTGATAAATCAAACAAATATTTATGATTTAAATGAAACGCAGCTAGCAATTTTTAGACGCAGGCAAATCGGCTTGATTTATCAATTTTATAATTTGATTCCTATTTTAACCGTGGAGGAAAATATCACGCTGCCGATGCTTTTGGATGAGCAAAAGGTAGATCCCAGTCATTTTAACAAAGTGGTTGAGATCTTGGGGTTAAACCAACGGCTTTCCCACCTGCCCAACCAGCTTTCAGGCGGCCAGCAGCAACGCGTCTCAATTGGACGAGCGTTAATCAGCAATCCTGCCATCATGCTTGCCGATGAGCCAACAGGTAATCTCGATAGCAAAAATAGTAAGGAAATTATGGAACTGCTCAAGATGTTTAACAAAACCTACAATCAGACACTAATTGTCATTACCCATGATGAGCGTATCGCCCTTCAGGCGGACCGTATTATTTCCATTGAGGATGGAAAGGTAGCAAAGGATGAGGTGATTCGTCCATGAACATTGTCCAAAAAGTCACAATAAGACATTTGAAAGAAAACAAACGCCGCTCCCTTGTAACGATGATTGGAGTGATTATTTCGGTAGCGATGATCACTGCGGTGACCACCCTTGGGTATTCCTTTTTGGACTTAATGATCCGCCAGCATATCGCCAAAAATGGAGAATGGCATGTTGTGTATAAAGATGTCAACAAAGACCAAATCAATGCCATTGAACAGGACAGCGAAACGAAAAACATGATTCTTTCAAGCAATGGCTATTCGGAATTAAAAGAATCTGAAAATGAAGATAAACCTTATTTATTTTTTCAAAATTATAATAATGCTGGTTTGAAGAACTTTCCTATAGAAGTGGTCGAGGGCAGACTTCCTCGCACTGAAAATGAGATCGCAATTTCCGAAGCAATGATTACAAACGGAAAAGTCGATTTCAAAATTGGCAATCAACTCACAGTGGATATCGGTGAGCGGTGGAGTCCAGTCACTGAAAAAGTGCTAACACAGACAGATTTTCTTCAACGAGATGAGGACGGTGTCATCGAGGAGCTGAGAACCAACGAGACCAAAACTTTCACCATTGTGGGAAAGATTGCACGCCCTGCCTGGGAACCGACATGGTCACCTGGTTACACCGCGATTGGCTTTATTGATGAAACTGCAGTCAGCAATACCAATACTGTCGATGCTTTTGTGATGGTAACGAGGCTCGACCGCTCCCTTTATAAACATGCAAAAGGTCTTGCTGCCGAGGAAGGGATTGAAAGAGTAAGTTTTAATGGGGAATTGCTTCGTTACTATGGCCTGACGAATAATGCTCAGTTACACAAGACTCTCTACTCCTTAGCTGCCATCGTTATGAGCGTCATTATCATCGGCTCCGTGGCTTTGATTTATAACGCCTTCTCTATTAGTGTATCTGAGCGGACCAGACATTTAGGGATGCTTTCAAGCGTTGGCGCAACCAAAAAGCAAAAGCGGAATTCTGTCTTTTTCGAAGGAGCCGTGATAGGTGCCATCAGTATTCCGATTGGGATTCTTGCAGGTATAGCTGGGATTGGAATTACTTTTTTGTTTATAAACGGTCTTTTAGAAGATGCCCTCGGAATTTCCGAGAAGCTCGAATTGGTCGTCACACCATCATCGATTCTCATTGCCTGCGGAATATCAATTCTAACAATCTTTATATCTACCTTTGTTCCGTCACAAAGAGCATCAAAGGTTTCTGCCATTGATGCAATCCGACAAACCCATGATATTAAGTTGACGGGGAAAACGGTGAAAACTTCAAAGCTTGTACGAAAAGTCTTTGGTTTAGAAGCAGAAATTGGGTTGAAGAACGTCAAGAGGAATCGAAAAAAATACTTGGCAACCGTATTCTCACTCGTGATTAGCATTGTCCTGTTCCTATCGGTAACCTTTTTCACCGAAAATCTAAAAAAATCACTAAGCATGTCGCAAAATGAACTAACATATGATATTCAAATTAGCAGCAGCCAAATGAAGAAGGAAGATTTGACAGAGTACACAAAGCTTGATTATGTGACCAAATCTACCATGATTGAGGAAGCGAATTTGGAGGCGCTCATTCCTTGGGAAGAAGTTTCAGAACAGCTGAAAACGCAATTAGAGAATGAACCTGTCCCCGATGATGATACGTATCCATATTATGTAGTTCTAAGTGGCTTGGATCAAAAAAGTTTTGAAGAGTATGCCAGCAAAGTCGGTGTGGATGCGAAGGAGTTTTCAAACCCAGACACACCAAAAGCGATTGTCATTGAGCAAATTTCCTATGAGGAAGCTGGCACGGGAAGGGTTATTGAAACAAAATCCATACAGTCAGAGGTTGGAAAGAAAATCAATTTATTTATGATGCCTTCAGGAGATATGGAGAATGAGCAGCGTGACCGAGAAGTAGTCGGCAGCTTTGAAATTGGCGCACTGACACACCATGTGCCCATGGGTGTGACTACCCCTTCCCTAGGGAGTGTTAACCTTATTGTCCCTCAAGATACTATGTATTCCTTATTAGCGAAGACGGACATTGAGGCGTTCCCTTATGTGTATCTCAATAGTTCAGATCCGATGGCAACCCAAACCGCGATTGAAGACCGGAAAGATTCAAACGTCCAAGTGTTCAATGTCTACCAGCAGCGACAGCAAGAGGAACAGATGATTATGCTGATGTCGGTCTTTACGTATGGCTTCATCACACTGATTTCGCTTATCTCGATTGCTAATATTTTTAATACCATTTCCACTAGCATTTCGCTTAGAAAACGGGAATTTGCGATGCTGCGTTCTGTTGGTATGACCCCAAAAGGGTTTAACAAAATGATCCAATATGAAAGTATTTTTTATGGAGTGAAGGCCCTTACCTATGGACTGCCTATCAGCTTACTCGTCATGTTAGCTATTCACCGCTCTACAAACTTTACCTTTGAATACGGATTTCAGCTGCCCTGGATGAGCATACTTTTCGTCATCGTTGTGTTATTCCTGATTGTCGGTTCTGCAATGCTCTATTCGATTTCAAAAATAAAAAATGACAATATCATTGAGAGCTTAAAGCAGGAAAATATATAAAAGAATACGCGGTTAGCTGGGCTAATCGCGTTTCTTTATGTACCTATTCATTTTCTCCACATTATTCAAAGTCTAAATATGATTACTAATTCGATAATAAACTCTTACTATTGTAAGAACTAAACCAATGATGAATACGATTGCCAATAAAATCATCGCAGATGGAAAAAGACCGAAGGCATCCATCATCGTCGAACTGTTATTCTTTAGCGTTGGTACAATAAAGAATAACCACCCTATCCCCATGACTGGTATCAATTGTGGAATTAAACGCAGATAGAATCTCCAAGCTGGATGTTGTTTGCGTTTAAAACTCCATTTTTCACTTCTCCGTATTCCTCTTATGCCTAAAGTTATGTAGATCAATGTGATAACTCCAAGTGATAAATCAATCAGCCTAGGGGTTGCAGCTTTCAATTCAGGTTCTTTGCCCTCTGTTAATTGGATTATGCCTGAACTGATTTCATATGAATGTTCAAATGTAGTGGTGAAACTATTAAGTAAAACAGCAACACCATAGCCGCTGCTTGGAACAATATCCTGTTGAGATTGGAAAGTAGAGATTGATCCACTGTGAGAAATACGTGCTGGTTTCCTATCAGGTGAGCTAATTGACCAGCCAAGCCCATACTTTTCAGTTCCAGGTTGTGGTGAATACGACTCTTTTAGTAGCTCTAGGGACAATAATTGTTCTCCCTTTTCATTTTCCCCACTGCTTGTATGCATAGATAGCCATTTTCCCATGTCACTAGCTGTTGTAAAGATACTCCCAGCACCACTGAACATTTTTTCAAGCTCTGTCCAGGGCATTGCCGTGCCATATAACGTAACATATCCTAGAGGTATACCGAACTTTTTTACAATATCCCCCGAGTTAACTGCCGAGATAGTGTCGTTCATTCCAAGCCGTGAGAAGACATTCTGCTTTAAATAGTCATTAAACTCCATCCCACTCATTTGTTCTACCAAATAGGCAAGGGTCCAGTAGTTTGCATTACTATAAAGATATTTTTCTCCGGGATTCGATTGGAGATTCCAATCATGCAGTCGTTCTACCCCTTCTTTTAACGTATTGGCTGGGGCGACAATGGTCGGATTTGGCACCCCAGATGTGTGACTCAGCAAATGACGTACCGTAACCTGTTTCCACCTCTCGTCATCAAGTGTGAGTTCCGGAAGATAATGAATAACAGGGTCGTCCAGTTTTACCTTACCTTCATCAACTAACTGCAAAACAGCAAATGCTGTAAATGGCTTCGACCCAGATGCAATACCAATTTTAGAATTCGCTGTCAGTGGTTTTCCGGTAGAGTCATGGCCATACCCTTTTTCATATAGGGTCTTCCCATTCTTTACGATTACAATCGCTGCACCAGGCAGTCCGTTTTTTTCGATATACTTCGTAACATATTCATCAACATCTGCAGTATCAAAGGCTTTAACTGCCTGGGCTGATAAAGGTTCATACCATACTTGTACAAGTATAAATGTCAATAGTATAAAAAAAATTTTACACATACCAATCTCCATTTCTTCTCCTTTTTATTCCACTGCTGTCCCTTCGCAAACGATGTACTGGTTCTGGGAAGGCATTACTTTTTTTTATTATCCTGCATAGTAATTGTTTACTATCATTATCATCTTCAACTACTAAAATGTATATTAGCTGTGCCACTTATTTCCTATCTTCATATCTATAGTCCGTTTGATCGAGTTATTAAAACAAAGCCTTAGGTCTTACTTTTTATTTAGGCTTTGGCCGGTTTTATACATACTCTTAATTTTGTATGATTGTTGTACTGTGTCGGATACAGCAACATAATACCCACACTTAATTGGAATCAAGAATTTGTAAACCAACTTTCAATTTATTCGAAAAAAAACAAAATGGAGGAAAAATTTAAATGAAAACAATAATAGAAGCAAAACAAGCCAAGAAAACATATGGTACAAAGGAAAATGTATTAAAAGTAACAATACAGTTTTGAGTTATAAATAGAATCAGAGAGTGTAAATAACATAAAAAACGCTTGGATTTCAAGCGTTTTCCTTTAACTATTAAACTGGCATTTCTTACTAGAAAACGCTAGTACCACCTTTTAAAATGTTCTATTTAAAAAGGATTAGGATGGAATCCAATATTGCTTTAAGTATAATATTTCACTTAATTTAGTCATATTCTTCCTGGTCTACTTATTATCCTCTAAATTTGAAAAAAAGAGACACATTCCTTATTAGGAAATGCGCCTGATTACTAAAAGACCGTGGAAAAGACCGTGACGGTTCTTTTGGTCTAACCTTGAGAACCGTAGTTGTGGCAAGTGCATGAGTGACCGCTCTTTCTTCTTTTAGCTATTCTCCGGCTCTCATCTAGCCTATGATTCCCCCTTTATTCTTTAGCTGTTTCCATCGGACTGTCTTGTTGGAATAAATGAAACTGGCTTACATTTAATTTTCCCTCTTTCATGTATTTCCATTATTAGCCATATAGCGTCTTATCATAGCTAAAACCTGAAAGTTTAGGTTGATAAAGATAAAAAACAGTCAATCGCACCGTGTTAAAGCGTATATTCTACAATATTACTCCTGTAATATTCGGAGTATCTTGGACGAATACTAAGATAGAAGCAGTATTTGGGTGATTATGTTACGCTAGAGGTGTTATATCACAGATTATGTCGAATAATCATGTTTGAGTACAGACTGTAATTATTGTTATGATTAGTCCATTAGTTCACTATTTATGAATTTATTTATTGCAAGGAGCATCCTTGTGAAATCCATCACAAAAAGGAGTTGATAATGTTGAGATCTGATACTACTACCGTTCAGAATCGCAACACAGAGTTGAGTGATGATTACTCATTGGATCGAGTACCTCTTAACAAAAGAAACATGGGCTGGTTAAGCATTACCAATATTACTTTTGGAATTGCTACGGCTATCTTTTATTTTCAAATGGGAAGTGTGATGGCCCTTCAATTTGGCGCCATCAATGCGATTATTTCCGCTGTATATGCGATCATTGTTGCCGGTATTCTTGGAACCTTAATTGCCTATTTATCTGCAAAATCAGGAATGAACGTTAATCTATTATCAAGGGGTGGCGGATTTGGCTATATTGGCGCCTCCTTGACCTCCGTTATTTATGCCACAAATTTTATTATGTACTGTGCGCTTGAAGGCTTAATCTTAGTTGCGGCTGTACACGAATTCTTTCCTCTTATTCCAAAATGGGGTTTAATTCTTTTCTTTGGGATCATCGTCATTCCATTAAATTGGTTTGGAATCAAGCAATTAGATAAACTACAAAAATGGTCCTTGCCCCTGTTTGGTATATTTCTAATTGCAGCCATCGTTGTTGCTGCCATCGAACCGTCCTTTTATGAAGGAAGCTTTTGGTCTTATATGCCAGAAAATGTTCAGGTTGGAGGAACTGCCCTTTTACTTTGTATTGGCATGCAGCACGGAATCATGGGATTAACTCCACTACTCGCTTCTGATTATGCACGTTTCCTCAAACCGAAGGATATGAAAATTGGAATATTTGCTATCGGTTTTATCCCGCAAATCTTTTGTTTTGGAGTGATGGGGGGTCTTGGAATTTGGTTCGGCGTTCGTCTCGGAGAACCGAATCCTGGAATCTATATCGTCCTGCTCCTTGGTGGTTGGGGAGCTTTATTTACGATGATCACTCAAATAAGAATAAATGTGACCAATATCTATAGTGGTTCACTGTCACTATCCAATTTTTTTGAAAATGTGTTTAAATTTAAACCAGGCAGGCGTTTTTGGGTAGTGGTTACGGGGGTATCGGCCATTGTCTTAATGCTTGGGGACATTGTGAATCACCTTGAAACCGTTTTGACTTTCCAAGGAGTTTTCCTATTATCCTGGGCAGCTATTCTTGTGACAGATGCTGTTTTCGTTAAAAAACTATTAAAGATTGGTCCTGGGTATTATGAAGCGAGACAACAGAATTTGCATAAATGGAATCCTGTTGGTGTTGGCTCACTTCTGATTTCATGCAGCCTTGGTACTGTTGCTGCACTTGGATTTATGGGAACATTCCTACAAAGTACGGCAGCATTTTTTGCAGCCATCCTCGCATCTATTTTAACGATTATTTTGGCCATTTTTACAAATGGAAGATATTATATAAAAGAAGAAGCAAATGATATTGCAAGAGAAGAATATATTGCTTAATTCTTTTTATCCCTCTACTAAGTGAATAGCGCCAACTTTTCTTTGGTGATTAATTACTTTATTTAAACGATTAATTTCTTTTACTAATGGTAAATTTGTTATCATTTGTGATGAGAATAATAAAAATAAAAACTAAAAATATTGGAGGAATCACAATGCCTACTCAAATCAAAATCACTCATACTTTCAATGCCCCACGAGAACTTGTGTTTAAGGCATTCACTGAATCAGATCACCTAAAGAACTGGTGGGGTCCAAAAGGATGGACATTTGAGGTTTTTAAATCAGAATTTCGTCCGGGCGGAGTCTTTCATTACAGCCAGAAACCTGATGACGGTAACAAAATGTGGGTTAAATTTGTTTACAGTGATATGATTACACCTGAGAAAATCGTTTACACTAGTTTCTTTTCTGATGAAGAAGGTACCGAAGTACGTGCACCCTTTAACGTAAATTGGCCAATGGAAATTCTGAATACTATTACGTTCAACGAGAATGAAGGAAAAACAACCCTTACTATGATTCTGGTTCCCGTATCCCCTACTCAGGAAGAAATCAACACCTTCGAAGATTCAAAAGAAATGGTTCAAGAAGGACATAGCGGTACCCTTGAACAATTAGATGAATACCTACTTAAGATAAAAACTGTATAAAACAGCCGCAGCAAAAAACACCGATCACCGGTGTTTTTTGTTATTTATAACTTGCGGCAACAATACATTACTTCACTAGAGTTAGCATAACAAAATCATGTAGAGATACATTCAGTTTGAAACAGCGCTATCCATATTATTTTTCATGAAGATGAATACAAGCCCGCAAATGAATAAAGTAGCCCCAAAGATAGTAATGAAAATGGTTGGGGAGATTATTTTTACAAAGGAAAGTGCAACCATAATTATACCAACCAGGAGATAGTGATTGATGGCGTGTAAACGAAAGGTATTCTGCTCTATATGCCAGGCGTGATGGTAACCTTGTAAGAATCCCAAAATAACCTGAAATAGGAGAGCAAGAAAAGGAAGCACTTCAAACGAAGTACTTATATTGCCAACGAATAAATAAACACCCCCCATCCCCATGTAGAGAAAAGGGATATACGAATTGGCAGGTTTTTTTCCTGCTTGGTGCATACGATAACCCAGGGCAGCACTAAAAGAAAAAGCAGCAAAAAGCCAGGTAAATAAAGTAAATGTCAGTGAGGCTTCTTTTAACCAAAGGATATAATACGGAAAAATGACAACCTGACCGACGGATACAACCAAAGGGACATAGAGTTCACTCAAAATCTTCATCCGATGCTCCTTCATTAAAAGTAATAGTCATAAAATATGTTTTGAAAAACACCGTTTGGATCTCGTTTTAATTTTTCTTCATGAAACATCTCCCACGATGGATAAGTCTTTCTAAATTGTTCTTTTGTTTGATAAGGATAATATGGGAGGTAATATCCCCCTCCGTGCTTGAGTGTCAAATCCGTCCATCCTTGAATAATCGCTTTCGCATTCTGAATCTCTTTTTCCTTTAAGCCATGTTGGATTAAAATGACGAGTCCAAACATATCTTCTTTGGCATAATTCAAATAAGTATAGTCATCCTTTGCAGCATAACGAACAGTAATGTTATGAATTTTAAAATCATCATTTTTATCATTCGCTGAGAGAAATCTTTTTAATTCACGAATATATTCTTCAAACTGCTCCACTGGAACGAAGAACTCTTGTAGTACTTCTACCCGACCAGGTTTTGTAAATTCCATAAATGCGGAATTCCCGCGCATTGCGTTATTTCGAGTTATCTCGTCTCCATCGAGTGACTTAATCAGTAGCTTTTGATTTTTCCAGAAAAGGTCCTCTAACCCACCGCCTTGCCGGCCAATATCTAGTGCCAGCTTACCAATACGGGCACCGTGTTCTTTTTTTAGCTTCGTTTGATGATCCTTTTTTCCAGTATTCTTGTAATCTATTACATACATTTCGTTCAAAAAAGAATGAGGCGCAACACTTACCCTTGCATAATGCATAGAGGTTTTATTATTACTCAATAAATTTGAAAAGTAGGCTTCATACTCATTTGTTTTAAGTTCTTCTGTATGGATGCTGTAAACATCATTTTCCGTTAATTCTAACGTAACATCTAAAATGACACCGAATAATCCATAGCCGCCAAATACAAACTTCATCCATTCCTCCGAGTCATTTCGAGTTACGGTTTTTATCTCCCCTGTTGGAGTCAGAATGGTCATTTCTCTGACGGTTCCCGCCATTGGGCCAAAGCGGATATCCCGTCCATGCGCATTAACGGAGAGCGATCCACCTATGGTAAAAATCGACTGTGATTGTGTAACCTTTAAAGCAAGCCCATAAGGTTGAATCGCTTCCTGAACATCTTCCCAGGTCGCTCCAGCTTCTACCTTTATTCTTTTGTGCTGTTTATCTATTTCCAGGATTTTATTGAATGTTTTCATATCCAATACAATGCTTTCCTTGTAATACGTATGTCCGCCTTGTGAATGTTGCATTCCAGCGATGGAAATATGTTGGCGCTTTTCATTTGCTTCTTTTACTATTTTTTGTAATTCTGTTCGTCCTCCTACTTTGACGATTCTTTCAATCCGTTCAGGAAGCAGACCTGTATAATCTGTTGTCAAATTGCTTTGAGAAAGGCCGTATTTTCTTTTTTCAATCGGAATGTTTACTAAAACGGAGACAACAAAAATACATACTACCGTTCCAAGAAACCATGGATTTTTATGTATTGAATGCTTTTTATTCCTTTTAGGAGAAGTCTCCACCCAACCAACCCCAATTAGTGTAATTTTACACTAATTTTAACAGGTTATGTAAATTTATTGCAATATTAAATTTTTATTCACCTCCACTTTTTCAAATGAAGATTGCAACATATACTTCATTATATTAAACTATCGTAATAACTATATTTTGGTAGGTGAACTGATTATGATTTTAGAGGATGCAGTAGCGGCAATATCAAATAGCCTTAAACAGGACAAAAGGGTCCAGTCGATTTTTTTAAAAGGTTCGATAGGCCGCGGTGAACAGGATGAGTATTCGGATATCGATATGTATTGCCTGGTGAATGAAGAAGATGTAGAAGCATTCAATCGAAGCAGAATCCAACATTTAGAGTCCTATAACAAACTACTGTTTCACGATGACATATTTATTGTGGCTCCGCAAATCCTAGCAGTCTATGAAAATTTAGTGCATGTTGACTTGTTTACCGTAACAGAACATACCTATACCGAAAAGGATTTTATTAAAGTCCTATACGATCCATACAATAAATTAGATAAATTCAAACAAAACCAGAACCTAAAACTTTCAAGTGTTGATTTTCAAGACGCTGTGGACGATATTGGGTGGTTTCTTTTCCAATATAAAAATTCATCTGCACGTGGTAATGATATATGGTCTGTTACTATCCTCCACCAAGTCATGACGCATCTTTCAAGAGTGTTATTACACAAATACAATCCAAACAGGGCACAATTGGGAATGAAAACAATCGAGACTTCTCTTCCCGCTGAAACAGTCCATTTAATGAAACTAGTCTATGAGAATATTACACCCCAGAAGCACAAACAGGCAGTTAAACTTATATGTAAACTATTATCCAATGAAACGGAGTGGATCTTCACAGAGGTAGCAAACCCAGGAAAGATTAAGCCGTTGTGGGAACGAATGATTACCTCATTTCATTAAAAAAGACCACAAAAAAATAACTTTATCAATTCATAAAGGGATCCTTTTCCTATCGCGAATCCTGAAAATGCAGCCAAAATTATAACCCAATTTGTACCGTGTATTGTATTTGTTTTTGTAATAAAAGAAAGGGCTAAGTTTTACAAAACTGAGCCCTTTCTTTTGTTGGTTTCAATTAGCTTGTTCAACTACAATCAAATGTATTATTGAAAAGTTGACTCCAAGGTACCTTGTGAGAAAATGCTACCTCCACGAGTTCTTGTTTTTTATCCATTGGAACCAAAATTACTTTAAATCATTATTAATTTTTTTTACAGCTTTAGCTGGCACTCCTGCAACAACAGTATTTTCTGGGACATCCTTAGTGACAACTGCTCCTGCCGCTACAACAGAATTATCTTCGATAGTCACACCAGGTAGGATTGTTGCGTTTGATCCAATCCATACATTATTACCAATAATAACTGGTAAGGGATATGTTGTGTTTCTTGTTTCTAAAGGTAACCCATGATTAAGTGTAGCGATCGTGACATTCATACCGAGCATTGAACCGTCTCCTATACTAATTCCACCTCTATCTTGGAAGGAACATCCTGTGTTGAAAAACACATTTTTTCCAATCGTTATATTTTTGCCGAAGTCCGTATAAAATGGTGGGAAACACATAAAGGACGAATCAACTTTATTCCCTGTTAGCTCACTAAAAATCTCTACTATTTCTTCCTTTGAATGATAGGACGTATTCAATGCCATTGTGATCTTTTGGGCTTCATAACTACATTCAGTTAGCAGCCCATGTAATTCTTTATCCTCACCTGATATTGGATTGCCTTTCCTACAAAAATCTATAAACTCTCTCATATCCATTTTTAAAAATCACCTACCCTTTTTGCTATTCATTTGATTTTACTTCTTGTTTTGTTCGGCGAATAACCATATCACAAAATACAATTAAATCATAATATGAGTTGTTCCATAAAATCGCCCGATTGGTAAACACAAGTTAACAACATTCTTCAACTCCCAATCTGCCAAGTTCCTTCAATAAGAAAAAATGACTCTCCTCTTATTGTAGAAACGCAACCCATTAGTTGAAGAACTCCTTATCTTTATTAGCGATTATTCTTTTTAAATTTATAAATGAGAATAACAGTTATAAGACCTATCATTAAAAAAATAAAAATTTTAATAATCCCTTGTTGCCCATCAAAATATCCATCAAAAGCACTTCTTACTTCATATTTCCCTTCTCTATTCGCCCTTATATATCGACCATTTGATTCTTCAATTGCTATTGCTTCATCTGTACTAATACCTTTGATGGAATAATACTTTGTCCCTTTTTTAAAGGTGTTTGAGAAGTTACCAGAATAAGATTTCATATCTGAATACTTAGTAACTTGACCAATCTTTCTATTTATTTCGGTTACATCCTCATCACTTACTACATAAATATAATCTTGCCAAACTACAAATGGATAAGCCCAAGAAGTTGCTAATGGCTTACTTGGAAATAAAAAAGATGTTAATAAAATAATTAACATTACAAAAAAAAGTAAATGCTGATTTATCTTCATAAAATTCCCCGTTAGCTTTACAAGCCATAATTACTTTTTCTTGACCAACCATAGACCTTAAATGTTTTATGTAATCCACTTTTATCTCCTTCTTATTCTATTTCAAAACTAGAAAGCAACTCAATGGCTAAGACCGTCTATACTGTTTTAATGCTGGCGAAGAAGGTCTTTGAACTATGGTGCCTTAGAGCCCATCCGTTAGTCTGACTCCAACGATCACGGTGTACCACCGACTGTTGCGCCCTTTAGGGGTAGCACTCATGGGAGATTAATCCTTTTTCTGGTTGTTGCGCCAGCTTTAACTGATTTCATTTTAAGTATAACGGTTTCACAAGTCGATGTACCAGCCAATCTTATATACAATCTTTCAAGAGGCTCAGCTTTTTTTAAAAACTGGTTTTTCTGGGTCTATTTTTTCATGCCCTTTTTCAGTTTTTATTTTCATGGGAGTTTAAGTACAGTTTTTCACAAACATAAAAAAACAGCCAATTTCAACATATTGGCTGTCCAGTAAAAGTTAATTATTAATTCTTTACCATTTATCATCAAAAGTTGTTTTAAATAATTAAAGCAAATTTCTTTGAAAGAATTCTGTAATTTCCTCAAATGGTATAAAATCAGTCTTGTCATACAAATCGGTATGACTAGCGTTCGGAATCACCGTCAGTTTTTTGTTATCACCTGTTAAATTTTTAAATGCGTCTTGACTAAAGTATAAAGAATGAGCTTTCTCACCGTGTATCATGAGTACAGCACTGCGGATTTCATTGCTATATTGTAAAAGTGGCATATTCATGAATGCTAATGAGGTAGTGATGTTCCATCCATCATTAGAGTTTAATGAACGCTCATGATACCCACGATTTGTTTTATAATAATCGAAATAATCTTTGACGAACGATGGTGCATCTTCTGGAAGTGGGTCTACTACTCCACCGGCTTTTTCATACTCTCCATTTTTGAAATCTATTATTCTTTGTGCATTTAACCTTTTTCTTGTTTCATATCGTGCATGTTCATCCACTGTGTCATGGTATCCTTTGGACATCACACGAGACATATCATACATGGTAGAGGACACCGTTGCTTTGATTCTTGTATCAATAGCAGCAGCATTTAAAGCCATTCCTCCCCAACCACAGATGCCAATAATGCCTATCTTGTCAGGATTAACATTGTCTTGAACGGATAAGAAATCTACAGCCGCTTGAAAATCCTCTGTATTAATGTCTGGCGATGCAACATAGCGAGGGGTTCCTCCACTTTCACCTGTAAAAGATGGGTCAAAGGCAATGGTTAAAAATCCTTTCTCAGCCATTGTTTGAGCATATAAACCCGATGATTGTTCCTTAACCGCTCCAAATGGACCACAGATAGCGATGGCTGGAAGCTTTCCTTCATATTGTTTCGGTTCATATAAGTCAGCTACCAATGTAATTCCATACCGATTATGGAAAGTAACCTTACGATGAGTAACTTTTTCACTTTTTGAAAAAACTTTATCCCATTCTTGTGTAATAGCTAAATTTTCTTTCATCTTTTCTCCACTCCTATATCTATTTGACTTGAATATTGTGTATGCATTATTAGGATAAACCCTAAACCTAACTTTAGGTCAAGTGTGATTTTAAGAAAATTTAGGGATGAAGGTTATGTAAGAAATTTTGACCAATTTTACGCTGATTACATAAAAAACCGCCGCCTACCCGACTCGTTACGAATCAGATAGGCGACGGTTTTACTATTTTATTGCAGGTTTAGGAGTCTTGGGTTAGACATTGTTTCTTTAACCATTTTTTCGGTTCCATCTGTTACGGCTTTCGTATAATATTCAACCTTGTATTCAATATAATTCAATGTGCTTTCTAATTCTTTAATTTGAGATTGGAGTGCCTCTCTACGAGCCAAAAACATTTCTAGACGTTCTTTCAATGTCTCATCTCCTTCTTGGCACCAATCAATAAAAGTCTTAATGTCTTTTATAGACATTCCTGATTTTTTTAGGCACTCAATGGCAATTAATGCTGAAACTGCTTCTTCGTCGAAGATTCGAATTCCACTTTCATTCTTTTCAAGATTTGGAATTAAACCCTCCTTATCGTAATATCTAAGAGTTGATATATTCAAATTGAATTTCTTAGCTACTTCACCTATTGTATTCCGCATCCTCTACTCACCCTTATCCAATCTAAATCCTACCTAAACCTAAAGTTAGGTCTATGTCTATGATAGCATAAGTTTACCTTTTAATATAAATCAATGATTTAAATGAGTTAATTCTGCTTTGGCTGCTGTTCTTGAACTATCCTGCACCTATAGCTGAAGAACAATTCGATGTGAAATTTGGCTAAAACGATACCTGGACAGCCGCGTTTCTATACGGATAAAGGATTAGTTCCAAGTGTACAGCGAGACAAAAACAATAATCGACTTTTTGATGACGAATCAATCAGTTGGCTTATAGGTGTTAAATATCTAAAACAATGTGGTATGTCAGTAGAAGACATTAAATCCTATGTAGACTTGTGTTTGGAAGGACGATCTACCATTCAAGAACGTTATGAAATCATTATGAAACAAAAAGCCATTGCTATGGAACAGTTGGAGGAAGCAAAACAAAGAGCTAAATATATGGAAGAAAAAGCAAATCACTACCTTGATATTATCAATGGAGTAGCCTCAGATGACACGAATCCTAAAGAATGGGAGTTAATAAATGTTAATACCTCTCCAAAAAAAAGAACAAGCTGATTTTCTTTTGGAAATCGGCTTGTTCTAAAGCATAGGAAACTTATTACCGCCTAATAATTAGTTCGATTTCTTTCCACTATTACAATGACTGCTACTCCGAAATTACACTGAATTTTTGAGGGAATGTACTTAAACAAATCTCCTTTCGTATAATGACCATCTCCTTTCCCCGCATTTTTTTAAGCAAGTTCAATTTTCAGGTCATAACCTGTTCATAAAACACTTAAAAAAATCAATGATAATTCATTAATCAACACCTGTTTATTATAATAAAGAGACACTGAATTCATTCAATGGTTAAATTAACGCAATTTGTTTATTACTCAACAAATCAACCAAAATTCTTGTATGACCGTCATAATTAACGCATCGAATCAAATGATTCGATGCGTTAATTATTTACAATTTGTTATAGGTTTCATCATCGACAGGTTCCAACCATTCCGGCTTACCTGCAGTGATGGCAATGTGTACAAACCAGCTATCTTGTGTAGCGCCATGCCAGTGTTTGACGCCATCGTGAGTGACTATAACATCACCAGCTTTTAAGAATTTGGCAGGTTTTCCTTCTTCTTGGTACCAGCCCTCTCCGCCAGTAACGAGTAAAATTTGAAATCCATCACGATGTATATGCCAGTTATTTCGGCATCCCGGTTCAAAAGTCACATTTCCAACACCAACGTTAATATTAGGGTCAGACACTAATCCTTTAAGATAACTTTGACCCACAAAAAATTGTGAAAAAGGATTTTTTTCCCCCGCTGGAAAAATAACGCCATTTTTTACTTCTTCATGTTTTGCCAATTTTAATTCCTCCACCTGTTTATTTTAACTTACCACCAAATACCGGGAAGAAGCTATGCTCACCATAATTCTGGATTTGCTCTACATTCTTTAAAGTCTCCATATCTGCATCGCTGATAGAAAAATCAAGCTCTGCATTGTTTCTCATATGATCCGGATTTGCCGTCTTAGGAATTACTACAAGACCAAGCTGAATATCATAACGTAGGCAAAGCTGGGCAACAGATACCCCGTACTTATCAGCTATTACCTTAACCTCTGCATTATCGAGAACTGCACCGTGCGCAATTGGAGAATATGCCTCTACCAGGATGTCATTCTTCTGACAGAATTCGATTAATTCCAAAGGAGTATTGCTCACATGTGCCAATATTTGATTGACCATAGGCTTAATTTCACAGTTTGAAAGAATATTCTCTGCATCATCCTGAAGGAAGTTAGAAAGACCGATTGCCTTTACCTTTCCTGCTTTATAAGCATCTTCCATTGCTTTCCACGCCTCTTTGTTTTCCTCGAAGTAACACTTCTCCTCACGGAACTCCGTCCAAGGCTGTGGGCTGTGGATAATCAGAAGATCAATGTAATCCAGTCCCAACTTTGCTAAAGACTCATCAATAGACTTCGTAACAGCATCATAGGTTTTTAATTCTGCCGCAACCTTTGTTGTGATGAAAAGTTCTTCTCTTGCGACACCGCAGGAACGGATTCCTTCGCCTACACCCGTTTCATTCATATAAGCCTGAGCGGTATCAATATGACGATAGCCGATAGATACTGCATCACGCACTGCCTGTGCTGCCTGCGCATCGTCAAGAAGCCAGGTACCAAGACCTAATTTTGGAATTTCTACACCATTTGATAGTTTGTAAGTTTCATTAAACATCTTTTTGTCTCCTTTGTATTGTTATATTTTTTGTAGTATCTTATTGACTTTACATCTTATAAATAAAGTTTGGACATGTGGATCCCACTAACTCTTAGCTGTTTATTTTTGTGTGAATTAGCGTACAGCAAGTGCTTCTATTTCAGGTTTCAATGCATAAGCCACGTAATACTTTGCACGCTGATCAAGCTGCTCGTTGGACATTTGCCACACTTCCTTTTAGAATTATTTCATTAATAAACTGAGGTTTATATGCACATCTTAACGTTATTCACTTACTGAAAATGTAACCTTCACACTACCTGATCCTATGGCTTCAGTAAGACCTGTAGTGTTGTCTATGTGTCCGAGCTTTACATAGCTGTAAGAAGTGTTGAATGTCTTGTAAAAAAGAACAAGACAGTTGTTACCATAGAGCATTAAATCACCTGCATTGATCTTACCTGGACTGGTAGACGAATCTGCCCGAAAATTTACTGACAAATTATTATATTTTTCATTTCCATTAAGATCAGACATATCCACTGTTAACGGCAGCTGTCTAACAAGCGCTTTAGCTGTATCGTTATCCTCAATAGTCGCCGTGAATGTCTTATTTCCAACTATGATATCTATCGTATTTTTCATTGTTGTTGTCTCCTTCGAGCTGCCTGTTTGGCTTTTATTATCTTCCCCTGTTGAATTGTTTTTAGAAACAGCAGATATTTCAGATGGTGCAGAATTACTGCACCCTGCAAAAGTAAAAATAACAGCTACTGTAAAAAATACTAGAAGGATTTTCTTCATTCTATCTGCTCCTCTTAGCTAAGCCTTATATCAATTCGCCCATTTCTCACCTATTTATCTAGAAAGTTGTTTGGTAGGACTGTGCATATAGTTTCTTAGTAAAATAAATACCAGCCCAAATACCAACGATAATAATCCCACTAATACCACGTATTGTGTACCTATTTCTGAAATAAATAATCCACCTACAGCTGTACCTATTGTTGTTCCTAAGTTAACAGATGATAAAAATAATCCATTAGCGAAATCAGGGGCATTTGGAGCTGAAGACGTAATCCAATATTGATTAATATTGGTTCCTATACCAGCCAATATTCCCCAACATAAAGTAATGATAGCCATAGGTAAAGTAAATTGTCCTAATAAGAATAATAGAATGTAAACGGCTCCCAATGCAAAAGGAAAAGATACTACAGTTTTGATGGCATCTTTAGTAAGTAATTTCCCTGCCAAAATGTTTCCAATAATATTTGCCGCCCCGAATATGACTAACATTAAACTAATTGTTTTCCCAGAGGTATGTGTTACGGTTTTAAGATACTCAGCAAGATAACTATACACCCCAAATACTGCTGAATTAAGTAAAAGGACAGCAACAATGGAAAGCCAAGTAATTGGTTTTTTTAATACCGATAATTGAGCTCCGTAAGAAAGTCTTTCTTTTACAGGCATAGAAGGGAAAGATACTAATGTAGCAATAAATACTATAGCGTTAACGATGGCGAAAAATGTCATTGATATTTGAAATGATATTGCGCTGGCAAGAAAACTTGCGATTGGTACACCAAGTACCATTCCCGCAGATACCCCAATAAAAACTTTTGAAACAGCTTTTGGAGCATCTTCTTTTCGAACTGAGTTAGCCGCCATTGTAAAAGCCGCTGAAAAATAGATCGGATGAAATATGGCTGGAATCACACGGGCAATTATTGCGATGGCAAAGTTAGACGTAAATATAGAGACAATGTTACCTAGAACGAAAATACCAAGTACAAGTAACATTGCTTTCTTTCGATTTACCCCCGAAAATAATAACGGCATTGTGGGACCAGATCCAGCAACAACAAGGGCAAAAAGACTCACAAGCAATCCTGCTTTTGATACACTGACATGAAAGTGATCAGCAATGTAAGGTAATATCCCTATAACTCCCATTTCAGTATTTATGATGCCGAAAGCCCCAAGGGTCAATGTAAATATAAGTAAATTATTTTGTTTTTGCAAAGAGGGTCATCTTCCTTTAATCGATTTTTTCAATATGAACTGTGAAATCCCCCTGAATATTTTCAAAGTTTTCTTTTCCAGATTCAATCTCACCTAGTATAATAAGATCATTTGTGGGTTCAGCTACAATTACTTCCTCGTTAATAAATGTCAATTTGACTTTAACATCTTCCATATTAACTAAACCTCCATTATCAATCATTGAATCCTTACCATTTTGTTTATCCTGCTCAGCGAATTTGTCTATTTGTTCACCATTTGAATTTTTATTTGGAGTAACATTAGCATTGTTTTCCTTCCCATCACTACTACTTCCGCAACCTGTAATAAACGTTGAAATACCCAATAAAAACAAAAGTGTGAATATAACCCCTTTTCTCACTATTTCTCCTCCCCATTGAACCTATGCCGGAAAAACCAGTCTAAAAGTTTAATTGATATCCTTCACTTTTAAGGCTAATTTAGATTGTCTGTTCTGCTCTTTTGTCCTGCTTTTGAATAAATTTCAAAGCATAATGTGTCCCAAAAATATAGATTCCCATAATAGATAGGTTGTCAATTAAAAACCTTATAGTGGTAACATCATAGGACCAACCAAAAGGGTTGTAAATGAATAGCTTAGAACCCATTTCTCCCTCGAAGGAAGCATGCACCCCGTAGACAACAATTAATACTGACAGAATACGCAACGCAATGGTGCGAATACGGCTAGTACCGGTAATTCCCGTCATCCTCCGCACTGAATTAAGAATCATCCCCCAAGAAAACCCTATATGGACTGCCATGATGATAAATCCCCAATAAGCTGTCTGAACATGTATTTGTCGTAGCACCATGTCGTTATTTATGGGAATAAAGGGAAATAAGTCGCTCGAAATCAACATAGCACTTATCATCATCAAAACCATAGTTACAAGAAAAAGTAGATTGATAGCTATTTGTAGAATGCGCCGCATATTATATTTTCCTTTAAATATCGATTTATACCAACGTCGATTTAAAAAGTTATGGACGATAAACAATAAAAGTACCACAACTCCAATAACTTCGTGGACCATATTCCCAGTAATATAGTAAGCCATTGCAATCAACATAAGAACTGTCATTACAAGGTCATTAACAAGCCTGAATAACACCTTTGGATTCAAAGTATTTTCCTCTTTCTATTTGATTTATCATTGGATTGTGTTTCCATAGTGGACATGCAAATATCTTATAATGGTAACACACCCATTAGCTTTCAAATTGCTGTAAATACATCTTTAAAAGAACGTCCTGAATAATTTTAGCTTTATCCTTACCATCAATTGCATTGCTTTCTTCTTTATTTATATCCTTAGAGGAATCATTCATTTGAGCAGATATCTCACTTACCTGCCAGTGGTCAGTGATAGCTGCGATTGAGGTTTCTGTATTGCTGTTCTTTGATTGTGAAATCTCTTCCAAATCAAACTCTTTCATTTGATCTAACGAATTCATATATTGATCCCTTTCCTGATTTGCGTGGCAGGTATAGCATCGCCCAATGGCTGGTCCACCAATACCATCTACCATCACTTCTTTTTCAGGAGTAAATGCCTGGAACTCCCATTCCCCAGTACGCTCATCGGGCGAGTACCGGGAACCCCAGCCGGTACGCTTTTCCATCACTAAATAATGCTCGATCTCTCCATCTCGAAATCCTTCGAGAGTGATAACGGTGCCGCTCGGAAGCTCCTCTCCGTTCTGCACTGCTTCAATTGCTTCCCTACTATTTACATAGATGTTTTCATGAATATCTCCTCGATCGTAAGTGGCAAACACAATCCCCTTCTCAAGGTCTTTAGGAAATTTTACAAGTTTAGCCCCAGATCCAATCTCAGCGTATTGCGCAGATTTAGTCCCAGAGGAATTCTCTTCTTTTTGAGAAATGACCTTTATTTCAGTATCATTGTTGTTACAAGCGGTAAGGGTGAAGGCTAGCAGCAACAATGCAACTGAATGAATTATTGATTTTTTCATACTTTTTATCTCCTCCAGGTTTCATATAATTTTCTTCTAAAATTCATTGTGACTGGGCTTCTTTCGACTAATACTCCAAGTTGAATACTTTTCTCCTTAAGGAATATAATTTTTTACTGACTTCTTCTATAATCGTTACATTTGTTAATATTGAGCTAAGATAACACCATCTTACTGTTGTTTTCACTCTCTGTTATTTATTCTAGCTGTGCCTTTTGTACATAACAAATACCCATATCTTATAACATGTTATGCTTGATGAGCATTTCTACTGCGTATATACTAAAGCATTATGAAGGAGGAGTGTATATGGAATTAAGAGTTTTGCGCTATTTTCTTACTGTCGCAAGAGAAGGAAGCATTACAGGGGCTGCTGTTTTTTTGCATGTGACACAGCCAACCCTGTCAAGACAATTAAAAGATCTTGAAGAAGAGTTAGGGAAAAAACTATTTATTCGCAGTAGTCACAGCATCATTCTTACAGATGATGGAATGCTCCTGAGAAAAAGGGCAGAAGAAATCGTTGATATGGTTGATAAATTAGAGGCAGAATTTAATTCTATGGAAGACACAATAGGTGGTGATGTTTACATAGGTGGCGGGGAAACAGACGCCATAAGACAGATTGCACAGGTAGTAAAAGAATTACAGTTGCGTTATCCAAATATACGGTATCACTTGTATAGCGGAAACTCAGACGATGTAACTGAACGGCTTGACAAGGGATTGCTTGACTTTGGTATTTTAATTCAACCAGCAGACTTATCAAAATACAATTACATCGATATCCCAGGCAAAGATGTTTGGGGCGTTGTTATGAGGAAAGACAGTCCTCTTGCTTTCAAAGATTCAATTGAAGCAGAGGATTTATTAAATGTTCCGGTGATCTGTTCACGACAGGCTATAAAACAGACATTTTCAAAAAATGAATTTGCTGATTGGTTTGGTGAAGATTTTGATAAATTAAACATCGTGGCTACATACAATCTTGCATATAATGCTTCCATTATGGTAGAAGAGGGCATTGGTTATGCAGTAGTCCTTGATAAAATAGTGAATACATCTAGTGATAGCAACCTTTGTTTTAAACCGCTAAAGCCAAATCTTGAATCCGGCTTAAATATTGTTTGGAAAAAGCATCAGACTTTTTCCGCTGCTGCTGAAACGTTTTTAAAAGAAATTCAGGCAAAATTATC
This sequence comes from Neobacillus niacini, assembly GCF_023715415.1. GTDB lineage: Bacteria > Bacillota > Bacilli > Bacillales > Cytobacillaceae > Neobacillus > Neobacillus niacini_C. Next base: position 488,636 of record NZ_JAMBOB010000002.1, on the reverse strand, counting down.
AAATTCTTTGAATTGACGGCAGCCTTGGCATCTGTTGGGTCAGTAATTTCCATTTTCACGTTCAACAGATTTTCGTCATCGCCAAGGATTTTGGCTATCTTGTAGATATTCCGACCAGTGGCGACGACAACCTGCTGCAAGGGCAGATTTTACGAACTCTACGCGATTCTAAGTCCAGAACTAGTGATAGAACAAACTTTCTTATTGTTAGTCTTATTAGTTCTTCCTTGATTTCTAAAGTGGATAGAAGAATTGGATAATTAACGTAATTTGTTGTTTAATAAACAAATTAATTGGAATAGTTCAATACACACAACTAAACCGCCCCTTTAGTTCAATTACAAATCGCTGCATTTTTAGCAGCTTGATTTTTAAGGAAAGCACCCTTTAGTGCAACAATAGTTATTTCTATAAACCCAGCAATCCACTATTTACCTTATGCCGCATTAGCTTAATAAGTTTAACTACTTGCTAGTTTTAAGTAAGGAGTAAACGTATGTATCGTGTGCTACACCATTTTGATACATATAGTCTCTCAAAACCCCCTCTTTCTGAAAACCAATTTTAAGTAATAAATTGTTAGATGCCTCATTATCAATAAATACAACAGCACCTATACGAGTTAAACTCATATTATCAAAACCATATGAAAGAACTTTAGATAATGCTTCCAAAGTATATCCTTTCCTCCAGTGCTCCGGATGGATTTCGTAACCTACTTCTGCTCGCTTATGTTTAGGCAACCAAGTATTAAAGCCAATTGTTCCAATTATACCTTTGTCCCCTTTTCTTTCAATCCCCCAGCGTATGCCTCTTTTTTCATTGTAATTTTTTGAAAAGAAATCAACAAATTTCTCTGCTTGTTCTATATTCTCTAATGTTTCTTGTCCATAAAAACGTGTTACATCGTCGTTAGAAAAACAAGCGAAAATACCTTCTGCATCTTCTTTTGTTATTTCTCTTAAAACTAGCCTGTCTGTCTCTAATATAGGAAACATTTAATCACCCTTTTTTTTATTTCAACAACTAACATTCAATTTAAATGGTAAAAAACCCTTCATAAACTGAATTATCGCACTAAACAACCACTTTAGATCATCATCAAGAATTATGAAAATAATAATCTGTGAATTTGAGAAAAAATCTTTTCATTCTCAACTTTAAATGATATTATTCCTATTAGTATAGTAGGGATTGTGGGTGTTTTTAATAATGTCTTTGTATGATAAGTTACCTAGTGATTTTTTGATTCAATTCTATAATGAAGTGAAGAAAATGAATTCAAACGGATTAGTTTCTAAAAGTATGTACTATGAAATAGGATTAATAATTGCAGCCGCATCAAAAAGAGGGATACAATTGGACAAGCCCAAGGATTTTGAACAAAACGTTGACCATGAATTATTACTTGAATTAAAATGTCGTAATTGGATTAACAAGATACCAAATAATAAAGCCACTGAAAATAATTAGTGGCTTTTTCAATTATCATTTAAACAGTATCGTTGAGAAACTCCTATCTAAATATTATTTCGATGAGCTTGTGAAATTTAAAAAGCCAAATTTCTCAATGACGAAATTAAGGAATTTGGCTTTTTTGTTGCTCTGGAAAGGAGTGGATGCTAGTTGTTTAATTCACTCTACAGCAATCCCAAATCCGGTTTAAAACACCCAGTTTCCATTTCTAAATAATTGAACCTCAGTACCATCTTTTTCAAAGGCTGAAATATCTAGTTCAGGACCGCCAACCATAAAATCTACATGTATCAAACTGGAGTTGGCACCTTTTTCACCTAACTCAGATTGAGTCATATTCGAACCATTCTTCATGGCATAATTATAGGCATTACCAAATGCAAGGTGCACGGAGGCATTTTCATCAAATAGGGTATTGTTAAATAAAATTCCAGTGTTAGATATGGGGGAGTCATGTGGAACTAATGCAATCTCTCCTAAATACCTTGCACCCTCATCATTAGCAAAAAGTTTATCTAACACCTCATAGCCCTTCTTAGCCTTGAAGTCTACTACCTTCCCATCCTTAAATACAAACTCAAAATCTTCAACCAACTTGCCGTTTAAACTAAGTGGCTTTGTGGCTTTTAAAGTACCATTGACTTTCAATCTATGAGGCGTTGTAAATACCTCTTCGGTAGGAATATTGGCAACATAGGAGTCTCCAGATTGACTAATTTTGGAGCCTCCCATCCAGAAATGGTCCTCCGCTAAATAAACCTCTAGATCTGTACCAGGACCTTTTAAGACTAATTTATCAAATTGTTTTTCATTTAATAGATCTCTATATCGTTTAAGATTTTTATCGTGCATTGTCCATGATGTAATTGGGTCGTCTTGATCTACTCTCGTTGCTTCAAAAATGTATTTCCAAAGCATATTCTCAGCTGAAGCTTCGTCTAAATCTGGAAATACTGATTTTGCCCACTCTTTTGATGGAACAGCACTGATATTCCATTTCGTTTTACCTGTCATTTGATAGTGTCGGACTTGGTTCATAGCTAAGGAAGTGGACTTTTGACTCTTCGCCACGATTTCACTATCTACATCTTTTAATAACTCAGGGTTAGGAGCTAATATAAAAATATGATGATAATTGTCCTTATACATGGCTTCAAGGGAGTCTACCTTCCATTGAGGAAAGCTTTCAAAAACGAAGTCCTTACCATTTTCATATCGGATTAAACTCATTTCATCATCAACTAATAAAAACTCTACATGCTTTGCTCCTATACTGTAGGCTACCTTCATAATCTTTCTTGCTAAAGGTAATGTGTCGGTATTTCCAGTAATAATCAAGCCTTCGTTTTCCTTCAAATTAATACCAACCTTAACTGCTAATTCAGCATATTTCTCTAAATTTTTCTCTAAATTTAACATAGGATCTCCTTCACAAATATCTTTTTTATAAATATAGTACCATATTCTAACAGTCTATAAAATTTCAATTGTTAGGTAAGGTCTCACATCCTACACCCCCTTTTATTTTCCATTAATTATAGAACAAGCATTTTCTCTTTTACATTCCGTTTTCCGCCCTGCTTAGAATTTCTTTTTGCATTTTGATATCATTTGTAAATCAATTTGGTTCCGTATATAAGTAGTCATTAACCGGAAAAATAATTTAACGAAGCTTTTTTAATAATAGATACTTCTAAAAAACAAATAGAGCTAATTTAATTCAAAATTCAATCCATTAATATGATTGGAGAAACAATTGAAAATTTTTATAAGTGTTCTATCAGAGTTTGTGTTTTGGTATCCATTAGTTATGTCTTTGCTTTGGATAGCCGGTTCTAGTTTATTCTTTAAATATCGTGAAAAAGAAGGCCCACTTTCATTCGATCAAATTGAGTGGCCATTAATTAGCATTTTAGTTCCATGCTTCAATGAAGAAGACACAATTGAAGAAACGATTAAGTATTTGAGTAGTCTTAATTATCCTAGAAAAGAAATCATTGCTGTAAACGATGGGAGTACCGATAACACCTCTAGTACGCTTCGGAGACTTGTGAATCAATATAATGAACTTAAAGTCATTGATTGTAAAGAAAACAGAGGAAAAGCAAATGCTTTACACATTGCTTGTCATGCATCCAATGCAGAGTTCTTGGTTTGTGTTGATTCTGATGCTATCTTAGATTCTTATGCAGCACATTATCTTATTTACCACTTTCTTCATAAAGGAGAGCGGTTAGGGGCCGTAACGGGAAATCCAAGAATTCGGAATCGGGATACATTGATTAGTCGATTACAAATTGTTGAATACGCATCGATTATTGGAGCAATAAAAAGAACACAAAGGATACTCGGTAAAGTTATGACCGTTTCGGGAGTGGTTGTTGCATTTCGAAAAAAGGCACTAGTCGATGTTGGGCTATGGGATCGCGATATGATTACAGAAGATATATCCGTTTCTTGGCAATTACAGCAACGATTTTGGGACATTCGATATGAACCACGTGCATTGTGTTGGATGCTTGTCCCTGAAACAATAAGTGGTATTTGGAAACAAAGAATTCGCTGGGCACAAGGTGGACAAGAGGTTATGCTTAGGCATTGGGGAATTTTATTGGATTGGAGGCAAAGAAGAATTTGGCCGGTTTATCTAGAACAATGGATTAGTTTGATATGGTCCTTTTCATGGGTATTTGTAACCTTTTATTATTTAGTTACTGCTTCTACCATTCAACAGCTTTTTATATGGATAACTTTTTCATCTTTCGCCCTCGTTTTTATGAGTCTAATTCAACTCTGGATCTCTCTAAAATTAGATTCACCGTATGACAATATTACAAAATACTATTTGTGGGCAGCCTGGTACCCTGTCATTTACTGGATTCTAAATGCATTTATAGTTATCTTTGCTTTTCCAAAAGCTATAAAATCCAGATTGAAGGGTGGATATGCTACATGGTCAAGTCCAGATCGAGGAAACCGAAAAATGGGATAATTGTCCAAACCAAGACGAATTGGCTTAGGGAAATAATCCTATCCATTTTTTCTATTTTTGTCTGGTTTTACTGTATAGTCGTTGTTCTTTTTTTTATTAGTGCCTTGTTTAACTATAATGACTCGTATTTAATTTTATTAAAGACGGCTTTTAAGATGACCAATACTGATATTCGTTCGTTCATGTTATTCGTTTTTTTTATTTGGGTTATCTTTTACATTGGACTCTGGAGCTGGAAAAATTACAATATAAAAAGGTTCGGTTCTTTAAATAGAAGATTACCACCTGATTATACGACAACCCAAGATCTTTTGAAACTCGAACTTATGTCAATAGAAGATTTCCACTTACTCCATCAATCTAGGGTTGTGGTATTTGAGAAAAACCCAATAAAAGAAATAAGAAAATAGGTGGGTAAGGACCATGGGGACGGTTCTATCGGTCCACTTTTTGCCTAATGTGACCACGAGAACCGTCCCTATGGTTCCTATGGTTCTTATTTCACTATTTTCTCATAAAAGTTTAATCTATGCTGGGCATTCTCTTTTATGATAATATCTACACCACTGTCCACGAAGGGTTCCACATTTTCTCCTTGAATTACCTTCATGGCGGTTTCAACGCTTAAATATCCCATATCATAAGGGTTTTGGGCCATGGTACCAGGAATGGTTTCATTAGCAATGAACTTAAGCATTTCTGTAAGGCCATCCGGCCCAATGACAGGCATCAAGAGTCCTTGTTCCTCTAACTCTTTAATTACTGGTAACGCAATCGTGTCATGTGTGGTCACGAACCCCTTAATATCAGGCTGGTCACGTAAAAGCTTTGTTATCACACTTTTTATCGTTTTGGAATTATCCTGTATCCCTGTTTTTACATAGGCGATTTGGATTCCAGCATTTCGTAAAGATATAGTTGCACCATCGATTCGCTCGTTAAAAACGGATAAAGACAAATCTCCTGCGATAATAGCAATCTTATCCCCTGGTTGCAGCTGCGAGGCTAAAAAGGCTCCGGCCTTTTTACCTAAATCCAGATTATCGGTTCCAATATACGCTGTTTTGTTCTTAATTGGAAGATCGGTATCCACTAGCAAAATAGGAACATCCGTAACCGATTCTAATGTTGGGCTTACAGATGAACCGTTAGGTGCAGCAATGATTACATCTGGCTTTTCTTTGTATGCCCTCATGATTAATTCTGCCTGAACTTGCGCTTTTGATTCACTAGGAACCATCACTTTTCCATCGATGTCAAAGTCTTTAAACCCTTTTTCAATTCCAGCTTTCATAATTCTCCAATATTCTGTGTTTCCTTCTTTTAACACAACGACCACAGTCGGCTTTTTATCCGCAAAAGATACGGTTATAAAACTTAGAACCATGACAGAAATAACAGCACCCATAATCAAATAAATTTTCCCTTTCTTTAACACGGCATCCTTCCCCCTCTCCTGTTAAAGAATGAACCTACGCATTAGTTAAGCTGGGAATGAGCTGAAATCGAGCTGAGAAAGTGGTCCCTTCATCACCCGTTTCAATTTCAATTTGAGCATCATGCCGTTTTGCTACACTGTAACAAATGGCTAACCCCAATCCTGTTCCGGTTTCCTTTGTGGTAAAAAAAGGTGTCCCTAATTTTGATAATACCTCTGGGCTGATTCCCTGGCCTTCGTCTTTTATTTGCAGAACCACGGTCTCTTTGTCTTTATAGGTTTTAATGGTTAAATTCCCATTAGACGTCATGGCATCCAATCCGTTTAAGGCAATATTCAAGATGAGCTGGCGAATTTCTTTTTCGTCCAGGGAGATGTCAGGACATTCTCCTAATTCAAGCTTAAGTTGTTTATTCGAACGTAATGCTTCTGCTTGAATCAGAGGAGATAAAGCTTCAATAATCGTATTCAAGTTTTGATTCCTTTTGACACTGATTTTATTTTTAGCTAGATTTAAAAATTCTGTGATAATCGAATTTGCCCTGTTCAATTCTTCTAACATTAAATCGATGATATCAGTAGATAATTTGTCGACTTTATTCCTTGTTAATTGTAAAAATCCTTGTACGGTTGTCATTGGGTTTCTGATTTCATGGGCAATACCTGCTGCCATCTCGCCGATTAAATTTAAACGATCCAGTCGATACATCTCATTCTCGAGATGTACTCTTTCTGTAATATCATTTAATACGACAAGCGAACATGGTTCGGAATCGATATCAATCATCTCCGTGGACAATAACCCTGAGCGAACTTCCCCGTTTTTCGTCTCATACCTAATCTTTTTGTTTAGAATCTTTTTATTGAAATCAATCGACTTCCCTGTGGCTTCATCGATAAAATTTCTACTATTAATTTTTTGATGCGTCAACTCATCACAGCTATAACCGGTGAATTTGCTCCAGCTGGGATTGATGTCGATAAATGTCAGATCCTTCTGTGATAGAATCGCTTTTAATAATGGACTGGATTCAAATATTTTTCGAAACCTTTCTTGGGAACGGAACAGATGGTCGGCCATTCTTTTTCGTTCTTCAATTTCTTTTTGCAGTTTCTCATTTGATTTGGTCAGTTCAAGCGTCCGCTCCTCAACAATATGTTCCAAATTATGAAACCTCTGTTTTTTAACTTCTTCTATTTGCTTTCTTTCTGTTACATCGCGTATCGTACAAACATAAATCTGTTCATCCTCAATGCTGGTTGATGCAATTAACAAATCCGCATAAAAGCAGCTTTTATCCTGTCGACCAGCCACTACTTCAATAATTTTTCCTACCGATTTTCTAATCATAGGAAGGAATGAGAGTGATGAATCAGATAACACTTCATCCTCCCATTTAGGAAAAAGCTTCAGAACGTGATTTTCTACCAAATCCTTTTCGTGGTAGCCAAACATACCAGTGACCGCAGGATTTACGGAAAGGATCAAACCCTGATTATCAAACGTGACGATGGTGTCAGTTATCGTTTCACTTATGGCTTTTGATAATGCCTCTGTCCGACGCAAATTTAGGGTGGTTCTATCCAGTCTTTTGTTGACTTTATTCAGTTCAAGCAAATGTCCTAAATCCGTCTGAATGATCGTTTCTTGATGGTTTTGATGGATTTTGACAAACTGTTCTATTTTCCTTTTCAACGTTTCCGGCTGAAAGGGTTTAAAAATATAATCGATCGCACCTACTGAGTATCCTTGATGTACATGTTCTACTTCTTGACTAATAGCTGTAATAAAAATGATCGGGATATTTTTTGTTTTTTCTCTCGCCTTGATAAGCTTAGCCGTATCAAAGCCATTAAGTCCTGGCATTTGAACGTCTAGCAAAATCACCGCAAATTCATGTTGAAGCATGCATTTCAATGCTTCTTTTCCTGATTGTGCGCTAATAAGATTGTAGTTTGGTGAAGTAAGTACTGCTTCTAAAGCCAAAAGGTTTTCTGGATGATCATCCACCATTAAAATATTCACCTTTTGAGCATACGTATTATTTAACTTTTCGATAGAGTCTTTCGGGTTCATCAAATTCTCCATAACAGTCTTCATAACGTGTAAATTTAACCCCCTCTCTTTTTCCTAAGCCAAGGAAACCTGACGTACTTAAGCTTTCGTATATTAATTGATGAACGTCATTTTGAAGATTCTTATTAAAATAGATGAGAACATTTCGGCATAAAATTATATCAAACTCGTTAAAAGAATGATCTGTTACTACATTATGCTGAGCAAAAATCATATTTTTCTGAAGAAATGAGTGGAAACAAACCTTATCGTCAATCGCTTTATAATATTCAGAAAAGGCCTGTTTCCCTCCTGCTTCAATATAGTTTTTGGTATAAGTCTTCATCCCTTCTAAAGGAAAGGTACCCTGTTTTGCTTTTTCGAGAATATTCTTATTTATATCTGTTGCATAGATTCTTGTTTTATCGTAAATCCCTTCTTCATGTAAGAGAATTGCCATTGAATACACTTCCTCACCTGAAGAACATCCAACATGCCAAATTTTAATTAATGGATAATCCTTTATTAAAGGGACCACCTTGGTTCGGATACTCTTAAAAAAGGATGGATCTCGAAACATCTCAGTAACATTGATTGAAAAGTCGGAAAGTACCCTTGCCATCATTCCAGGTTCACGAAGGATTTTTTCCTGCAGAGCCGAAATACTTGATAGTCTCTCAATCTGAACGCGATGGTTTATTCTCCTTTGGATGAAAGGAAAGGCATAGTTTCTAAAATCATATCCATAATATCGAAACACAGCCTCTAGTAATAAATCGATTTCAATCCTCTCGATTTCTTCAGACTGAACTAGATTATATGATTCATGCAATTTGCCCTGTTCGATTTTCTAGCCCTCCTTCGTAAATAACCAAACCTGCATTAACGAGAAAAGCTGTTCCAAGTTAATCGGCTTACTAATATAATCCGTAGCACCTGCCTCTAGGCATTCTTCTTTACTGTGTTTCATTGCTTTTGCAGTAAGTGCGATGATGGGTAACGTTTCAAATATACTTATTTTACGAATGTGTTGGATGGCCTCAAACCCATCCATTTCCGGCATCATAATATCCATTAAAATCAAGTCGGTAGTAGGATGATCATTTAGTACTTCCAACGCTTCCCTGCCGTTTTCGGCAACCAGGATCTCCATATCAAAATTCTCAAGAGCAATTGTTAAGGCATACACATTACGAATATCATCATCGACAATTAGAACTTTCTTGTTCTTCAGAATCGATTTCCCATGTTTGATCATTGGCTCTTCCTGTAAAACTTGATCATTGGTGTTCACTAAATAGTTCGCTTCCAAACTGACAGCTGCTTCCGTTCGAGCCGTAGATAGATTAACTATTTTGTTATTCATTTGACGATATGGCAAATATAAGGTAAATGTACTTCCCTGCCCAATTTCACTTGAAACTTCTATAAATCCGCCTAATAAATGAGCAAATTCGCGGCTAATGGATAAGCCTAGGCCCGTACCACCATATTGACGGCTTGTCGTACCATCAGCTTGTTTGAAAGCGTCAAAAATCGTTTCTTGTTTTTCTTTTTCGATGCCTATACCTGTATCAATGACGGAAAAAGCAAGCATTCGTTGCGCTTGTCGTTCTTCCCCCATATTCTTTGTACTATTTTTCATGACTTCGCGGATATGTAATGTGACACTGCCGCTTTCTGTAAATTTAAACGCATTAGAAAGTAGATTTTTTAAGATTTGCTGTAACCGTTGTTCATCGGTTAGGAATGTCTTTGGCCATTCGCTTTCGCTTACGATTGTAAAATAAACCTTCTTTTGATTTGCAATCGGTAAGAATTGATTATAAAGAAAATCTCTTACCTCACTTATTGCTACTTCTTCTGATATCACATCTAGTTTTCCAGACTCTACTTTTGCCAAATCTAAAATATCATTGATTAAGTTCAATAAATCATTTCCAGAAGCGTATATGGTTTTAATATATTCCTGTTGCTTAGGTGTGAGATTCCCTTCCCCATTTTCAGAGAGAATTTGTGCTAGAATGAGCAAGCTATTTAAAGGAGTTCTAAGTTCATGGGACATATTTGCTAGAAACTCAGATTTATATTTAGAACTAAGGAGTAGCTGCTGTGCTTTTTCTTCCAGCGCCGCACTGACCTCCTGTATTTCAAAGTTCCTCTGTTTCGATGCTTCATACTGTTCCTCTAGTTTCTCATTTGTCGACCTTAACTCCTCTTGCTGTACCTGGAGCTCCTCTGATTGGGCTTGTAGTTCTTCTGTTAGGGCTTGTGATTCTTGCAATAACTGTTCTACCTTCATGTGGTTCATAATACTATTGATTTTGATACCTAAATTGTTATTCACTTCTTCAAGCAGCCTTAGGTGTAATGGGGTTAATGACTCAAAAGAGGCAATTTCAATTACAGCAAGTACTTGGTCTTCAAATAATACTGGTAAAATCATAATCGTTTTAGGAGAAGCTTCTCCTAGACCTGAACCGATCTTAAGATAATCGTCGGGAACTTGGTTTAAATGGATGGGGCGCTTTAAAAGTGCACATTGCCCAATTAATCCCTCCCCTAAACGAAATTGCTTTCGTTCCTGATCCCCAGCTAAAGAGGCAAAGGAGGACATTCTTGTTAAATACTGGTCACTTTTGTTAACTTCCCTTAAATAGAAGGCACCGTAGGTTGCTCCTGCCATAGGTACCAGCTTTGTAATTAGCATATTGGCTAGCATCTGTACATTTTCAACTTCTGGATACAGTGTTGCAATTTCAGCAATTTTTGTATTCAGCCAGCTCGTTTCTTTTGCCTCTTCTATTAATTTCTTCTCGATTCTACTATGTTTCTCAAGTGCTTTGGCCATTTTATTAAAAGCAACAGCAATTTCACTCAGTTCTCCTTTTGAGGCAATATCAATACGTGGTAATATATCAAAATCACTGGCCGCTGCCTGTTTCATCACGTCTGTTACTTTGTTAAGGTTGTTGCTGGTGCTTTTGATGATCCAAACGGCAAAACTTATACCGATGATTAAACCAATGACAAGGTAGATATAAATATTTTCAACTGCCCAATTATAGGTATCTTTGGAACGTACAAGTTCATTCTTTATCCCTTGTTCTTGTAAGCCATGAAGCAATTCTGCCAATTGAGCCATCCTCTGACTGTATTGTTCAATATCTGTCTTAGAAGCAGGAATAAGTTCTGATTTAGGAGTGAGTTCTCTTTGCTTCAACGCTTGCTGACCCAAATTTCGATAAGTTTCATGTAAGATTTTAAGTTTCCCAAGGAGTTCCTGAGATTTCTCTTGGGTGTCCTTCCTCTCAAGCTCGTTAATTGCCATTTGTAATCTTGAATTTGAATTTTCCCATGCATTCAACAAGTCTGAATTGATTGTCTCCCCAGGATCATTCAATATGGTATTTAACACATATGATGTTATTGAGGTCTCATCTTTAATCGTTGAAGCAATTTCGATTCTCTTATTTAAATCACTAATCACAACATTCATTTTAACAGTCGATTCTTCAAGCATGTTCATTAAAATTATTACAATAACCGTAATAAACAAAAGTAATGATCCTATGCTCGTATAGAGCTTCGTTCGAAATCTCATAAACCCTCCTAATTTCCTATATTCAATGGATCAAATTGATAGATTCCTAAATAAATAACTAGTAAAAATTTTCCCACTATTAATCATACTTAAATTCCTTATTATCGTCCATATGATATTTTTGGGACCATGGGGACGGTTCCTTTGATCTCACCTTGGAAAACTTTTGAGAAGGTCTACTAGTTCTTTACTAAGGTTAAACATAATTGAACCAATACAAGATTCCCTCGGGTGAATAAAACAAAAAAATACTCACAATAAGTAATTGTGAGTATTTAGTAATACAAGTTCTATTCATTAGTAGTTTCTCAATCTTCTACCTCGGGCAATTCGTTAAAAAACGCTACATCCTCAATTGGGAGACGTGTAGTAGGATGTCCTGGTTTCGTTGCTTTCCCGATAGCAATTAGCATAACCGGCACAAACTGTTCAGAAATTCCAAAAGCTTCAACGAACTTCACTTTATCGTATCCTCCCATCGGTACCGTGTCGTAACCTTTGGATCGTGCCACAAGCATAAGCTGCATCGAGATTAGACCACCATCCGTATATACGATTTGGCGAGCCACTTCAGGAGGCAAGTTTGAGTACATGCCGACTGTTCGTTCAATGAATGATTTAGCCGTATCAGCCGGCATAAAGCCCGCTTCAACAGCCTGTCCATAAATTTTTTCGGCTTTCTTATAGCTTTTTACATCGCCAAGAACCGCAATAACGGCAGAAGCTTCGACTACTTGTTGTTGGTTAAATGCGATGGGCAAAAGCTTTTCCTTCAATTCCAGATTATCGATAACTAGAAATCGCCATGGTTGCAGATTTGATGATGAAGGAGCCAATGTTGCTAACTCTAGTATTTCAGTCATTTCTTCACGTGAAATCTGCACGGTTGGATCGTATACACGTACAGATCGACGTTCCCGAATAACATCTATGAACATTTGCTGTTCGAGCTTTTCTATAGTTTGAGAGTTTGACATAATAATTCCTCCTAGATGACATGATCGTTTGGTTCAACTCTACTATAAATAGTTTAAGAAAATTTCTTATTGTCTTAATTATGAGATTTTAACCTCTATTGTTGTGTCTTACTAAGTAACCTTACTCACACTGAATCGTATTGTCAAAAGTAATGCATTAGTAAATTTTAACCATTAACCTTGCTAATAACCTTCATTGAGGAGGAAAAAAGCCGATTTCCTGGACTGGGGTTTTACGTCAGGAAAGAATGGATTTACGACTTATTTGAATAACTACTATTAAAGCCCAATTTCTCAGCATTAAAATTGAGAAATTAGGCCATTTCGTAATTCCAAACTCTAGCAATTACACAATAATCTATAACTCCCTATCTTCTTGATAAGAATATGATTCCTCAAGAAACTGTTCCCACTGTTCATACAAGGTATTAGCTGTCGCATAGTCTTCGTAATCTAATGACAGACCTTCCTGTAAATTCTCTTTTAAACGAGAGCACATACTTTCCCATCCCTCTAAGCTTTCGTTATCGACATGGTTTGATAACCTCGGTTTCGTTCTATTCCAATTTGAATAAAGGATATTACACCAGTTCAATAAATCCTCTCGGTATTGGTTAAGTTCCTCCGTATCAATATATTGGTCCGTTTCAATTTCCAACCCGTCTTGAAAAGCATGTGTTACCAAATAATCTTCCTCGATTTGGATTTGTTCTTCCATTTCCAAACGATTTAATGAATCGACTTCAATCTCTTCTTGAAAGCCATTTGATTCTCTATATAGCAGTTCCAATTGTTCAGATAAACTTTTAGCTGTTTCATGACACCATACCAACAAATCTTCCCGATATTGCTTTTGTCCATTCATTTTATACATTCCCCCACCCAGGTTGTTTAATTTCATCATCCTCATTTACAAATGAAAAGGTTATTTAGATTAGATAAATTAACCACAATCTCATACTATGTTCCACGATTGTCCCAAGATTAGACGATTACCCATTAAAATATCACAGAAAAACTTAAGATGATTTCCATACAAGTCGTTATGCGAAAATGAAGTATGATTACCCGGCTTATTAATAAAAGATTTACAGAACCTTAACATCCACAAAGCAGCCTCTTAACAATGATTCATTATTCTATTATTAGTGGGGATAGCATGTGTGGCTGTCATGGTATTTGGCGTAGGTGGAGCCGTTACTAGTAGATTCATAGTACATAACCAATAAAGTTAAGTAAAAGGAGTGTTCTACTTGAAAAAACAATTCGTTAAGTACAAGGGTAAGAAATATATTCTTCTTCACCGATACTCCTCAGATTATTGTGAAATTCAAGATTCATATTCTCATTTCAATATTCTCCTCGTTCACTATTCCGAACTTTTATTAACTAAAAATTATTAGCCCCTGAAAAAATTTGAAGCGTTATTGTAACGCTTCTTTTTACTATATTCGGGTTTAATACACACCCACTCAGCTTATGTAGCAATAAGTAAGACTTAAGTCGTAGAAAAAATTCGGTCTCCTCAAAGTAAGGAAAATATGGGATATTTAGGTAGCAGGAGCAAGATTGATACTATCGTTAAAAGCTACTATAAGATTCTCATTCAAAAAGGAGGTGTTAAGAAAGTTTTCTTAAAAGATTGTAAATTTCTAGAAAACTTATGGTAAATAATGGCTAAAAATTACAGAATTATGTTACTATTTTACTCGGGACTTTATATCTATATAAAAGGGGAGATTTATTGTGTCAGTTTTTACAAAATGGGCTTTTCGGAACAAAGCCGCTGTCTCATTGATGACAATTTTGGTATTAATTATTGGGGTCGTTAGTTATTTTAGATTACCCATGGAGTTCTTGCCCTCAGCAGACAATCCGCAAGTAACCATTATTACAATGGGCCAAGGAACCGATTCAAAAACAATGGAAAGTGATGTCACTTCACCAATTGAACGGGCTGTTACTGGTATAAAAGGAAAAAATTCGATCTATTCTACAACGGGAGACGGCTTTTCAAAAGTAGATTTATTTTTTGAAGCAGGTTCAGACATGAAACAGGCAAAATTAGATGTCCAAGAGGCTTTATCAAATGTGCCATTACCAGCATACATATCAAAGCCGATCATTTCGCAGCTAAATACCTCCATGATTCCTATCTCCAATATCGCTGTTACCTTTAAAGATGGCCTCACGACCGAAAACCTAGAATTGGTAAAAGAAAAAATTGAACCATTATACAAAGAAATTGACGGTGTTGCCCAAGTTCAAACATATGGTTTAGTAGCTTCGGTTATCTCATTAAAAATTGATAATCAAAAGCTAGCACAAAACCAGATTTCCCTTCAAAGTGTGCTTGGGATTCTTCAAGGTCAAAACACCGCACTTGCCATTGGCGAAAAGAATATTGACGGAAAAACTAGCAATATTAAGGTGATTGGCGACTTATCAAGTCTTAATAAACTAAAAAGCCTGCCAGTTGCAGCTAATGTAACGCTTGAGGATATCTCATCCATAGAGGAAACAAAACAATCCAATTTTCTTAATCGTTTCGACGGGAACGAAGCACTAAGCATCAGTATTACAAAGGACAGTAATTCAAATGCTGTAACCATTAGTAAAGAAATTGAAAAAGTAACAAAGGAAATTAACAAAAAATACAATCAACAAGAATCTACTATTTATGTAGCTTCAGCGGACATGGTTGAAACATCGGTTCAAACGATGATGAAAGAAGTCCTTCTTGGCGCTTTATTTGCTACGATTGTGATTATGATTTTTTTACGTAATATCCGAACCACGTTTATTACGATTGTTTCCATCCCGCTGTCACTCTGTTTTACCTTGTTCTTACTGTCACGTTCCGGGGTAACGTTAAATATTTTAACACTCGGAGGGGTTGCCGTTGCCGTTGGGCGGCTTGTGGATGACAGTATCGTAGTCATTGAAAATATTTACCGCAAAATGCAAACAGAGAAATTTTCAGTTCAAATGGTGATTGATGCAACGAAACAAGTAGGTGTTGCGATTACAGCCTCCACGTTAACAACGGTCGCGGTTTTCCTGCCAATGAGTTTATTAAACGGTGGACTTCGGGAATTCCTTTTACCTTTTGCCTTAACGGTTACCTATTCATTGCTTACTTCCCTTCTTGTGGCATTGACAGTGGTTCCGTTGATGAGTGCGGGGTTATTGAAAAATACAAAGCTTCCTGAACATAAACCTGCCTTTCGCTTTCCAAAAGCAGTCAAATGGTCTTTAAATCATAAATGGATTGTATTTACGATATCCATCCTTTTGTTTGCCGGATCGATAGGGGCTTACTTTGCCGTACCAAAGGGTGCTGTAGACAATTCTTCTGCCGACTTTATTACTGCAACTCTGAAATATCCAAATGAAACACCTTTTGAAAGAGTGAAAGATAAGGCAATACAGCTGGAAGATTCAATAACTGCAATGGATGAAGTTGATTATGTTTTTAACCAAGTCGGTTCTTCAGCTGATTCCGCTCAATTTGGCCAAATTGGTTCAGCTACCGAAGCCGTCATCAGTATCATGTTAAAAGATAAAGATGATACAGATAAGGTTTTAAAAGAAATTGAAAAGAAAAAAGACGACTATGAGGATGCTGTGTTAGAAGTTGCAACAGCTTCGTTTATGATGGGTGGAGCTGGCACCTCGATTACGATCGATGTAATTGGTGAGGATATCAATCAGCTGGAACAAACAGCAAACAATATTAAAGATGTAGTATCTGATATTGACGGCGTTGAAGAAGTAACAACGAATCAAGATGAAAAGAAAACCGTCTACTCTTTAGTAGTAAATCCTGCAAAAGGTAATACACAACAAATTGCCCAGCAGCTTGGTGTTATGCTTAATCAAACGCCACTGGGTTCGATTATGGTAAATGAAAAACAAACAACCGTTGTGCTGGAGCCTTTACTTAACACAGGAACACAAGAAGACCTGAAAAACATTCCGATTATGACGGAAAGTGGGATGGTGCCGGTTTCTGAAATAGCAAAACTAGAAAAGACTGAGAGTTCAACAAACCAATTCCATAAGGATGGGGAAACGTATCTGCAGGTCACAGCAACCGTTGATCCTGCTAAGCTCTCTGAAATCTCGACAAAGATTAACACAGAATTATTTGGAAATCAAAAAGACAATAAAGGAATGGATATCCCAGACGATGTGGAAGTACTCGTTGGCGGAGCAAGTGCCCAGCAAATGGAGGATTTCACTGACCTTTTCTTAACGATGCTCGTTTCAATCGGAATTGTGTTCTTGATTATGGTCATCACGTTTAAGTCGATTAAAGCGCCAATTGCGATTTTAACCTCCCTGCCGCTTGCTGCCATCGGTGCGATTTTAGGAATCTTAATCAGCCGGATTTCAGTAGATATAACCGCCCTACTTGGAGCGCTAATGCTGATTGGTATTGTCGTAACAAATGCAATTGTTCTGATTGACCGTGTTAGACAAAATGAAGAAAATATGAGTATTCGCGAAGCAATTATTGAAGCAACGGCTACTAGAATGAGGCCGATTATGATGACCGCAGTCGCAACGATTTGTGCGATGATTCCTCTCCTGTTTAAAGAATCTCAGACAGGAAGCCTTGTCTCTCAAAGCTTGGCTGTAGTCGTTATTGGCGGGCTGGCTCTCGCTACCCTCTTGACATTAATCGTCATCCCATGTGTGTATGAGTTGTTGTACTTTAAAAAGTCTAAGAAACAAAGAATAGAAGAATCAACAGAACAACCTATGCAAATGTAGTCTTCAATAAAAAGCAGAAAACCTGTATAAGATTGAATAATCCTGCAGGGTTTCTGCTTTTGTTAATTCGCTCTTAATGCTCTTATTACAAAAAAACCGACAAATAACTGTCACTTGTCGATTCTGCTTAAAATATGGTTTCAGCTTCTCACTATCAATGGCCCTTTGATAACCTGCATGATATCAGAAGCTGGAAGGTTATGTTCGAGTAATTGGACAATGACTTTCATGTAGCGGTGGATATGTGAGAAATATTTTTTATAACCCACACATAAATAATTTAAACCGGGCTCGCCATCATCAGATAGAAGGAAGCGGTGTTTCGGGCATTCACCATGACAAGCAAAGCGTACTTCACAGCTTTGACATTGCTTTGGCAAAGTATCTCTTTTCACGTTTCCAAAGTCCTTCTGCTCTGTAGAACTCATCATTTTCTTTAAAGAATCTTCGGAGATATTTCCGAGTTTATATTCTGGGTACATAAAATGATCACATGAGTAAACGTCCCCTGTGTGTTCGATGATCCCTGCATTTCCGCACGTTTCTGAAAATAAACAGATCGGCGAAGGAAGACCCAGCCAAGAAGCAAGTGCCCATTCAAAATTCATCACATGAACTTTCCCGACATCATTGCGAACCCATTCATCAAATACCTCAATCAGAAAATCACCGTATTGCTCGGAGCCAATCGTCCAAGGAGAAACGGCTTTCTGTACCTCCGATTGAGTCAATGACGGCGGTGTTGCATGGCGAAGCCCTAATTTCAAGGCTTTAGCATCTGGCAATCGTTCCACAATCGGGATAAATTGAAGATATTGAACCCCTTTATCTTTAAAATATCGATAGATTTCGAGTGCCCGCGGCGCAGATTCCTTCGTCACACAGGTGAGGACATTATAGCTAACATTGTATTTTTGCAAGAGTGATAGACCACGAAGCACTTGGCCTGAAGTCGGTTTCCCCCCACGGTTCACCCGATAATAATCATGGATCTCAGGAGGTCCATCAATGCTCAAGCCGACAAGGAAATCATGATCTGCGAGAAATTCACACCATTCATCATCTAGTAATGTTCCATTTGTCTGTAAAGAGTTGGATATTTTTTTGTCACCAGCATACTTTTTTTGGAATTGGACGACCTTTTGATAAAAGTTGAGACCCATTAAGGTAGGTTCTCCCCCTTGCCAAACAAAAGGGATTTCCGGTGCTTTTTGAGATTTTATATAATTTCGGACAAAGTTTTCTAATGTTGCATCAGACATTTTATAGCTTGGTTGTCCTGGAAACAAGGCTTCCTTTTCTGTATAAAAACAATAATGGCAATCCAAATTACATAGTGGACCGCTTGGTTTTGCGATTATATGAAAATTATCTTCTCGTTGTTTTAGCAGATTCATAATGTTCCCCCGTTTCTTCTTTTCCTAATGGACAAGGTACAAAGACATTCGCCTTTGTACCCCTTAATTCCTTCTTAATTTATGGAATCGTAACCACGGCTGCTTCTTCAAATGAATAAACGGCTTTCTCAATGCTTCCTGTATAAGGGAATCTCCCTTGGTTTTTGTATTCAGGGCTCACTGGGTACAGCGAATCTTCCCCAATATCTAAGCCTTCAAAGGATACTTTGAAAGGCAGCAATTTGATCTGAATCTTCCCAACATTTTCGTCATTGACATAGAGGGTGCCCGTACCTTCATTATTAATTGTTTTATCAAATTGGAAACGCAATGTCATCTTTCCATCCGTAAGGTCTTTATCAGAAACAATTTTATATCGAGCAAAACCAGAATTATGTTCATAGATTAAATGATTGTTTTTAACATAGAATGTATATCCACTCTTATCATTTCCAAGCGCTAATAATACCCCTTGATCACCTTGTTTATATTCGAACGGTATCGTAATCTCGTATGAACGATTGATTGTGAAAGGTGCTGCCGATTCACTTAAATGTGTCATTTCTGGATAAAAAGTGAACGTTTTTCTTGCTCTCGGTGAATCTTCCGGCAGATTCGCTAATGAATTGAGAAAATGTTCAGTAAGTGGAAGGACATTATTTTCCTTAGCTTCCTTCTCCCATATTTTAATTAGCTTTTCCAATCGCTTTGGTTCTTCGTCTGCAAGATTATTCAGTTCCGAAAAATCTTCATCCACATGGTATAGCTCCCAATCATCGTCTTCAAACGGCTGACCTTTTTTATGGAAGGCAATCGCTTTCCAGCCCTCATGATAGATGGTGCGATTTCCAGTAATTTCAAAATATTGTGTTTTCTTTTTAGACTTGGCATTGCCATCTTTGAAAGTATATGCAAAGCTTGTCCCAGTGACCGGCATTTGGTTGACTCCTTTTAGGGTCTTAGGCGAGTTGATTCCAAGCACATCATAAACCGTAGCCGTAATATCACTCACATGCGTAAACTGAGATCTTACTTTTCCTTCCTCTTCATCTTCGATTCCTGCAGGCCAATGTACAATCATTGGTGTCCTAATTCCACCTGCATATGTTGTACTTTTCACACTTTTAAATGGCGTATTGCTCACTTGTGCCCAGCCAGCAGGATAATCCGCATTTGTAGAATCCCCACCGATTTCATCAAGCTTTGCTTGCACCGTTTCAAAATCTTCTTGCATCGCATTGTACGCAATTGCTTGGTTTGTAGCACCATTCGAACCGCCAATTGAACTGGCACCGTTATCCGATATTAGCACAATCATTGTATCGTCTAGTTCCCCGGTTTTCTCTAAAACATCCACCATTTTTCCAACTTGTTCATCCGTATGCGTTAAGAATCCAGCATACGTTTCCATGAAACGCGTATACACTTCCTTCTGATCCTTCGACAGTTCATCCCAAGGTTGAACGCCTGGGTTTGGCGGAGCTAATTCAGCATCCTTAGGAATAAGACCGATTTCCTTTTGTCTTTCAAAACGCTCTTCACGTACCTTCTCCCAGCCTTGATCATAAACCCCATCGTACTGGTCTATGTATTCTTGTGGTACCTGGTGTGGCATATGTTGTGCCCCAAATCCCAGGTACATAAAAAATGGTTTCTCTGGTTGAGTAGAAACGTGGTCAATAATATACTGATTGCCCTTTTCTACAATTGCTTTAGAATAATGAAAGTCTTCATTGATAGGCGTTTCAATATGCGAATTGTCTTCTACAAGCTCTGGACGATATTGATCTGAGGAATCTTCTAGATTTCCAAAATAACGATGGAATCCCTTTCCCAATGGCCAGTTATGATAGGGCCCAGCAGGCGAAACTTCTGCTGTTGGAAGGATATGCCACTTCCCAAGTGCGTAGTTCGTAAAATTGTTTTCAGAGAGTACTTCGGCTACGGTTCCCGCTTCAGGGACAAGTTCTCCTCTTCGATTTGGAAAGCTTGGACCAAAGTCAAAGTTGGAAACATGTCCCATTCCTACAGCATGACTGTTTCTTCCTGTTAACAACGAGGCCCTTGTTGGCGAACAAACTGGCGTCACATGAAAGTTATTGTACCGAATTCCATTTTCAGCTAATCGATCAATGTTCGGGGTCTTAATTTCTGAACCGTAGGCACCTAAATCTGAATAACCCGAGTCATCCAAAACAATGTAGATTACATTTGTTTTTTCCCCTTGTGCCTCTTCCTTTACGGGCTTCTTATTATTGGCTGATTTATCTGAATTCGAATCCGCCTTTACTACTCTTTCACCGGAAAAGTTCGCCGAGCAGCCAGCCATCATCGATAAAGCAGATCCAAAAACGGTTGCTTTAAAGAGATTTGGAAATTTAGACTTAAAATCACTCATCATAAAATCAAACTCCCTCCCCTTTTATCAATCTATTCCTTTTTATTAAAAATGTAGGAAAGGCTCATAGTTTAAAATGCATCTATGCCCCTTTCCCTCTATACTTTTCATATCTTTATAAAATCCCCGAATTTATTTTAATGCGATACAAATATTTTTCGCTTCAGTGAAAAATTCCAAGCTGTGATGGCCGCCTTCACGTCCGACACCGCTCTTCTTGAAGCCGCCGAATGGAGCACGAAGATCACGAACGAACCAGCAGTTCACCCATATTGTACCGGCACGTACAGAATGTGAAATACGGTGAGCACGCTGGAGATTTTCTGTCCATACAACTCCGTTCAATCCGTAGTCGGTATCATTGGCAATTCGCAGAGCTTCTTCTTCCGTATCAAACGGAATGATGGTCACAATAGGTCCAAAGATTTCTTCCTGGCAAATTCTAGACTTCGAATCTTCAGTTAAATAGACTGTAGGCTCCAAATAATAACCATTTTGTAGATATTCAGGCAGATTCGGGCGCTTTCCACCACATATTAATGTCGCATTTTCTTCTTTAGCAATCTCAAGATAGCTTGTTACCTTTTTATAATGCTCTTCACTCACAACTGGTCCCATTTTGATTTCCACATTTTGTGGATCACCGACTTTTAGTTCCATTGCTGCTTTCTTAAATCTTGTAAGGAACTCATCTAAAATCGTCCGTTGCACCAAGATTCTTGACCCTGCAAGACAGATTTGACCGGAATTCATGAATGCTGCATGAATCGATACAGGAATCGCTTTATCAAGATTGGCATCTTCGAACACGATATTTGCTGCTTTACCACCTAACTCAAACGAAACCTTTTTTAACGTGTCGGCGCCGCTTTTCATAATTCGCTTTCCAGTCGCCGTCGAGCCCGTGAAGGAAACAAGATCTACTTCCGGATGGGTCGAGAGAGCCGTTCCAACAACACCGCCTAGACCATGAACCACATTGACTACGCCATCTGGAATTCCTGCTTCCTTCGCTATTTCTCCAAGAAGTGAAACAGAAAGCGGAGTCATTTCAGCTGGTTTAATAACTGCTGTGTTGCCTGCAGCAAGACATGGACCAAGTTTCCAAGTAGTCAGCATAAATGGAACATTCCAAGGCGTAATGAGTGCAGCTACTCCAACTGGTTCGTAGCGAGTATAGTTTAAATACTCTTCGCCCATGGGGTACACTTCACCGCCTTGCTGCTCCATGAAGTCAGCAAAGAATTTGATGTTGTTGGCTGAACGTGGAACTTCATGCTGGACCGCAGAATGAAATGGTTTTCCTACATCGGTCGCATCTAAGCGTGCGATTTCCTCTTTTCGTTCAAGGATGATTTCAGCCATACGACGAAGCTTTGCACAACGCTCTGCTACTGTCATGGTTCTCCACGGGCCATTTTCAAAAGCATCCCGCGCAATACGGCAAGCACGATCCACATCTTCTTGTGTGGCTTCACTGACTCTTGCAATAACCTCCTGTGTAGCAGGATTTTTCACTTCAAAAGTAGCACCATTGCTAGCTTTTATATATTCCCCGTTTATATAAAGACCAACTTCTCTAACTCCGGTTTGAACGTTTGTCATTTTGAAACCTCATTTCGCTTCTTAACTGATTCGCCCGCAATGCCCCAATGTTCAGGTTCTAGTTCATTGATCATCACACGTACACTTTGAACGGGAGCCTCTAACACATCTGATACCAAGTCAGAAACTTCTCTGATTAATCGTTCCTTTTTTTCAGGCGATCTTCCTTTAAGTATATTAATCTGAATAAATGGCATAATAGCACTCTCCCTTCGCCACGATGTTTATTCCATGAATATAGCCTCAACTGAGCCAAGTCCGTCAAAGCTTGCCGAGAAATGGTCACCGGCTTCGATTTTAATTGCCGCGGATAAGGAGCCGCTTAACACGACTTCTCCTGGTTTAATACTCTGACCAACTTTATACAACCGATTGGCTAACCAGGCAATTGCTCGCGCAGGATGTCCCATTACCGCTGCACCTGCACCTGTCGCAACGACTTCTCCGTTTTGTTTAAACACCATTCCCATCAATTTCAAATCGAAATTTTCCGGTGAATAGAATCTTTCACCAATAATAAAGCGGGAAGATGATGAATTATCTGCCACCGCATCTGCTAAGGTAAAGCTGAACCCATGGAAGCGGCTATCAATGATTTCAACAGCAGGCGCAATATATTCAGTTGCATGAAGAACATCCGCTACTGTTACATGCGGCCCTTTCAACTCTTTGTTAAAAATAAAAGCAATTTCTGGCTCCAACTTTGGATGGATGAAAGGTGAAAGCGAAATCTTTTCCCCTTCAAACAGCTGCATGCTTTCAAGCAAAACCCCGTAAGATGGTTCGTGAACACCCATCATCTCTTGTTTTGCTTTGCTCGTTAATCCAAGTTTCAGGCCTATCCTTTTTGTGTGTTCTTCTTTGCACTTCATTTCGAGTAAGCGTTCTTGTACTTTATAAGCTAACGCTTCGTCCAGTTCAGGATAGGCGTCAACAAACTTATTCACTGCTTTTTTCTGTTTTTCCGCCTCGAAAAGTTCAAAAGCTATTTGATCGATTATATCCGTCTTAATCATGTTATCACCTAGTTTCTTTTGATAATCGCACCGATTAGCGAGGGGGAAAACCCCCGCCTCTCGTGATTTCATTTTATTTTTTAAAAGAAGCCGTGACTGAACCAATATGGGCAAATTCAGCCGTAAATGTATCATTTTCCTTCACTTCAATTGCACTTGTTAATGCACCTGAAAGGATAATTTCCCCTGCCTTTAGGGTGACATCGTACTTACCTAATGAATTCGCCAGCCATGCAACCGAACGCAGTGGATTACCAAGGACGGCTGCCCCTGCTCCTGAATCAATCATTTCTCCATTTCGGTAAGCGACCATACCGATCAGGGTAAGATCTAAGCCATCAAGCTTTGTTGGTTTCCCGCCAATAATTGCACTTGCAGAAGATCCATTGTCTGCGACTGTGTCTTCAAACTTGATTTTCCAATCTTCAATCCGGCTATCAATCACTTCAATTGCCGGTACAATATAATCTGTAGCTTCAATGACATCAAGGATGGAAACATTTGGACCTTTTAAATCCTTTTTTAAAATAAAGGCAATTTCAAATTCTACTTTTGGTTGAATATATTGTTCTAGTGAAATCTCTTCGCCTTCGACAAACATCATATCTGCTAATAAGTGACCGTAATCCGGCTGGTTGACACCAAACATATTTTGAATCGCTTTGCTTGTCGCTCCAATTTTTTTCCCAACGATGATTCCACCATTTGTCACTTTTCTGCGGATAACCTCTAACTGTGTATGATACGCTTCATCGACGGTTATCCCTGGATAGGAAACCGTTAACGGCTCGATAACCTTCTTCGTTTCCTCTGCTTCCAAAAGATGAGTGGCGGCTTCTTGAATGATTGACACACCTGTTTCCTCCTTATCTAGCACTATACTTTTATCCCTTTTTTCTCCGCTAGTTCTACCGCAACGTCTAAAATCCAGTCCTCCTGGCCAGCAACCGCTTGCCTTTTACCAAGCTCTTGCATAATTTCGGATACCCCAACACCAAACTTTTCTGCTGCATGTTTAACGTGTAATAAAAAGCTGTTATAAACTCCGGCATAGCCACTTGATAAGTTGCCTCTATCAATCACGATGGGAGACTGCATGAGAGGGGCTATCTTTTCCTCTGCAGCATCCATTAAAATCGCTAAGTTGATACCGGTTTCTATGTTCATTTTATTAAGCACTGCAACTAGTACCTCCGTTGGAGCATTTCCAGCTCCCGCTCCTAGTCCTCTCAGTGTTCCGTCAATTTGATCCGCACCCGCTTCAAGCGCCGTTATCGTATTGCCAATGGCCAAGCCAAGGTTATTATGAGCGTGGAAACCGACTTGAATCGACAACGCTTCTTTTAAGGCAGACACTCTTTCACGAACGCCGCTTTGGACAAGAGCACCAGCAGAATCAACAACATAAACGCAATCGGCACCATACGATTCCATCAGCTTCGCCTGCTCAGCAAGCACGCTTGCAGGCTGCGTATGAGACATCATGAGGAAACCAACCGTTTCAAGTCCTAATTCTTTCGCTAAGCGGAAGTACTGCTCCGTAACATCTGCCTCTGTACAATGAACGGCGATTCGGAGCACAGAAATGCCAAGTTCAGCCGCTTCTCTTAACTCCTTACTTGTCCCAATCCCCGGAACGAATAAAGAAGCAATTTTAGCTTGTTTCGCGGTTTCAACCGCCACTTTAATCAAGTCATATTCAGAATGAATGGAGAACCCTTGCTGAATCGTCGAACCGTTTAAACCAGAACCATGGCTCACTTCAATAACAGGCACACCGGCTTCATCTAAATCTTTTACAATCGCCCGCACCTGTTCAGGCGTATAACTATGGCTAACCGCATGATCGCCATCTCTTAGTGTTGTATCTGTCAGTCTAGGTATCTTCATCGTGTTACCTCCTTAGCAGAAAGATAATGTCCGGCATATACATCTCCTACTCGGTAGGCGGATGCAGTCATGATATCCAAGTTTCCGGCATAGGTAGGGAAGAAATCTCCCGCTCCGATCACTTCATTCATGATGACCACTGTTGGTAAGCGCCCCCATGGAGTTTCACGATAATCAACAAATGGCGCACCTTTTAAACGATAGCCTGGAACATAGCTCGAAATCTCAGCTGCAATCGATTGAACCGATTCAATGACCGCTGCTTCATCAAACTCTTCTTTAATCACCGCATAGACAGAATTCGTCATATTAATCGGAGGCTCTGCTGGATTGAAAACAGGAATGGCTCTTGCTATACTCGCTCCGCCAATTTGCTGAACCGCATTTGCCGTTGTGCGAACAAACTCATCGACATTTTGTCTTGTTCCTGGTCCAATCGATAGACTTGCCGCTGTCGCAATGACTTCTGCATAATGAACTTGCACTATGCGATTGACAGCATGAACAAGTGGTGTCGTCGCCTGGCCGCCGCAAGAAATCAAGTTGACGTTCATCGCTTCAAGATGATCATGTAAATTAACGGTTGGCACGACAAACGGTCCAATGGCTGCAGGAGTCATATCAACGGCTACTTTCCCTTGTTCTCTTAGTACTGGAGCATTCAGCTTATGGGCTTTTGCACTTGTCGCATCAAACACAATCTTAATCTCTGAATCTTCCAATATCGCTTCTATCCCATGATGGCTAGTTGCAATTCCCTTTTCCCTTGCTCTTGCTAGTCCTTCGGAATTTGAATCAATCCCTGTCACTAAGGCTAACTCCATGTTGCCGTCATTTTTTAAAATTTTGTACATCAGGTCTGTTCCTATATTTCCCGATCCTAAAATTGCTACTTTTACTTTCGTCAAGACCTCACACCCCGCTTTTCTAGTATTCTTAGAATTAAGGTTTTACAACTTCTTTTTCAACAACTTCACTTGATGTAAGTGGTGTTCCTTGCGTCCACCAAGATACTGGGAAATCGGTTCCAATCCAAGTATCTCCATTGCCAGGAACATCTTTCATTTCCCAGATTACTGGTTTCCAAGCTGGATCCGTAATGATATAACCTGCATCTCCAAACAATTCGATGCGGTTGCCGCCTGGTTCAATCACATACATACAAAATGCTTGGGAAATTCCATGCTTATTAGGAGGAACTTCAATCTTGATACCATGATCTTTCATTAAATCAGCCACATCATAAAGGTTTTGAGGAATGCCATACCAGTAGCAAAGATGATGAAGCTTTCCTTTCACGCTATTAGGCTCTTGCATATAAGCAATTTCATGAACAAGATTAGAAACGCTTATCCAGCTTCCAAGGACATGACCGTTATCTTGAATTTGCTCTCTTAAACGGAAGCCAAGATTGTCGATTAAAAAGTTCGTATCAACTGCGGGATTGGAAGTCATAAGATTGATATGATCCAAGCGACGAACCGGTACCCCACGATCTGGGCGTTTGGATGGACGGTTTAATAGTTTTGAGCGCTGCTGTTCTGGAACATTGTAATATTCAACGTTCCAAAGGATTTCCATTAAATGGCCATCAGGAGTAGAAAATTGATAAGCTTTTCCATGTCCAATATCGCCGTCTATCCAGCCTTTTCCTAATCCTGTCTTTTCAATTTCTTCTACACGGCGCTCTAGGGCTTGCGGGGACGTTGCCCGCCATGCCACATGGCCGACTCCCGCTTCTTTTGATTCGGTGATTTTTAATGTATTATGGTAAAAATCTTCATAAGCACGAAGATAAACGGAACCACCTGAACGAGCCGTTACCTCCATTCCTAGAAATCTTGTAAAAAATTCAACAGATTGTTCTAGTTTTGGAGAAAGAATCTCCACGTGTGCAAGTTGTGCAACATCAAAAATTGGTTCTTTAAAAATAGTCATGTCCGTTCCTCCTAAATTACCTTTTTAATTTTTTGTTTTGGTAAACCATGAACACACTTTATTGACGAAATATAATGAATAATGATACCGTTTTCATTATATTCGGTATCAAATTCTTCTTCTTTTGTCGAAAACTTGATGTATGCTTTAATCTTAAAGGGATGGTAAGCTACTCACAACGACAGCGTCCCTTTATGCGGGACACTTTCTAAATTTTTATATAATTTTTACTATTCGGAGGAAAATATGATACAAGAACAAGAAAAGCTTCTCTCTTCTGTAAAAAATGCCATTAGAATCCTGCGTGCTTTTAAAATGGATCAACCACAAAAAGGGGTACGTGAGCTTGCGAAAGAGCTTGGATTGGGAAAAAGCAGTGTCCAAAGGATTCTTACAACCCTTGCTTCCGAAGGCTTAGTAAAAAAAAATAAAGAGACCAATAAATTTGAGTTAGGTCTCTCCGTTGTTGAATTGAGCTCCATTGTCCTAGGTAACATCGATCTACATACGGAATCACGTCCGATTTTAACCGACCTTGCTAATAAATGTGGGGAAACCGCTCACCTGGCAATTTTAGATGGAAATCATGTGGTCTATTTAGACAAAGTCGAAAGTAAAACTTCGAATAAAGTACCCTCACACTTAGGATTACATAATTATGCTCACTGTACGAGTTCAGGAAAGCTTCTTCTTGCTCATAGCGGAAACCACTTGGTTGATTTGGTGATTCAAAACGGACTTGATCCTATTACACCGAAAACCATCACAGACCCAGAGAGGTTCCTAGAAGAGTTGAAAACAATCTTAAAGCACGGCTATTCCGTTAGTGTCGATGAATATACCATTGGACGGACATCCGTATCGGCACCTGTGAGAGACCATACAGGAAAAGTCATAGCTGCTATTAATCTAGTTGGACCTAGTTCACGAATCTCCAAACAAAGAATTGAGTATTTTGCGAGTGAATTAATCCATTCCGGAGAATTAATTTCAGAGAGACTTGGTTACTGGAAAAGGTAGATTTCCTCATAGACTCCTATAGAGGAGCTTAAGACCTGTTTTGAATTCACTTGTTGAACAAATCCCTTAGGCAAAACTTTCTTCCAAGAAAGTCGAACACTTTCCCATTCATAAAAAGGAAACACCCCCCCTTGGGGTGAAAGTAAAGTAAGCCTTCCTTCATGAACGACCGCGATTTGTGTGGTCGCCTCTTGGTGAAGGTTTACGGTGACTTCATACCAACCTGAAGCAGGCATCAAATAATACGGATGCAGTACTACCTCCACATGTTTTTTACGGAAAATAATTCTGCCCTCACTTTGATATTCATTCCCTAAATAGGAAGGAATCCTTTCCAGTTCACCAGCAAAAACCAGTTGACGAATGAGTGTAGAACTGATTTTTTCGCCTTCCCACTCAATTCTATCCACCTTGACTCCCTCAATTTTTCCATCTGAATCCCTTTTCATGGTATCCATATTGCCTTCGCCCCGGTGTCCATATGTAAAATCAAACCCCGCTACCACCTGTTTTGCTCCAAAGTCCAAAAGATAGGTATGAACAAATTCCCTTGGAGATAACCTCGCAAATTTTTTGGTAAACTGAATCAAGTAAAAACTATCTACCCCTAACTCTTCAAAAATTCTACGCTTATCCTTCATTGGCATGAGATAAGGGATTATCTTTTTCCCATTTGAAAGGACCTCTTTCGGATGAGGGAAAAAACTCATAATGACCAAAGGGAGTTCTTGTTCTTCCGAAACTCTTTTTGCCTCTTTAATCACCTTCTGATGACCTAAATGCACACCATCAAAAAAACCTAGAGCCATTACACAGGGCTTTGTTCGTAAAAGAGTTTGTTCACGGTTGTTGCTTGTCACATGAATGAATTCCAAGATAGCTCCCCCCATTGTTCACCATTTACGGATCTCTTAATGCATTTCTTCTAACAAACTATTAAGACTTCACGACTTCCTCTGTTTTCACTGGTGTGAGCGGTGTTCCCTGCGTCCACCATGATTGTGGGAATTCAGTTCCGATCCAAGTGTCGCCATTGCCAGGAACATCCTTCATATCCCATACCACCGGCTTCCATGCTGGGTCCGTAATGATATAACCTGCATCTCCGAATAATTCAATGCGGTTTCCGCCTGGTTCAATCACATACATACAGAAAGCTTGGCTGACTCCATGCTTATTCGGTGGAACTTCAATTTTAATACCATGGTCCTTAAGCAAATCTGCCACATCATAAAGATTTTGAGGAATTCCATACCAGTAGCAAAGATGATGCAGCTTTCCTTGTACTCCGTTAGGCTCTTGCATATAGGCAATTTCATGAACCAGGTTGGAAACACTAATCCAGCTCCCTAGCACATGGCCATTATCTTGGATTTGCTCTCTTAATCGAAATCCGAGTGTGTCGAGCATAAAGTCCGTATCGGCCCCTGGATCCGAAGTCATGAGATTAATATGATCTAAGCGGCGAACCGGCACACCTCGATCTGGGCGTTTGGATGGTCGATTTAATAGTTTCGATCTTTGGCCTTCTTCCACATGGAAATACTCAACGTCCCAAAGAATTTCCATTAAATGACCATCTGGATTTGTAAATTGGTAGGCCCTTCCATGTCCGATATCACCATCAATCCAGCCTTTGCCTAAGCCCGTTTTTTCAATTTCCACTACACGACGTTCAAGCGCTTGCGGTGAAGTGGCACGCCAAGCAACATGGCCGACTCCCGCTTGCTCGGATTCGGTAATGATTAATGTATTGTGATAGAAATCCTCATAAGCACGGAGATAAACGGATTTTTCAGAACGAGCGGTTACTTCCATTCCAAGAAATCTTGTAAAAAATTCAACAGATTTTTCAAGCTTCGGAGAAAGAATCTCTACGTGAGCAAGCTGTGCTACATCAAAAATTGGTTCCTGGTATGAAGTCATAGTAATTCCCCTTTTATTTATATTGATTGAAATAGACTATTTATTAGCGAGACTAACTTCAGGCAAAAAAGAGCGATATTGGCCATTAAAGAACATAAGCGGCTCTCCTTCTTCAAGCTTAATATCGATTACTCTGCCGATAAACAATGTATGATCTCCTTCGATGTGTTCATTTACCACTTCACATGCTACCTGAGCGATGGCTCCTGTTAAGACAGGGAGTCCAGCCAGCTGATCGAAATCGATTTCTCTTTTTTCCTTTATCTGACCAGCAAAGATCATTGAATATTCTTGCTGCTCTCCCGATAAAATATTGACGGCAAATTTTTTACAAATCTTGATTCTTTCGAGCATTTGCGCCCTTTCTCCGATGGATATCACTACTAACTTTGGATCAAGAGAGACCGACATGAAGGCATTAGCCGTCATGCCGTGCACCTCTCCTTCTACTTCCGTTGTTATTACGGTGACACCCGTAGCGAATTTCCCCATAGCTTGGCGAAATTGACGGTCATCCATTCTGTTCCCTCCTATAAAGCTTTATGATTTAACAGCTTCTTTATCAGCAGCCTCTGCCCACGTTTTGTTTGTCCAACCCTTAAGGTCATAATCGTTTAATGCAGAATCAACGAATGCCTTTTGTTGATTCGCAGCACCTGTTGCCTCAAAATGGAATAACGCTTCCATATTGATGTTTTCATGGTTTCCAGCATAGTTGACTTCATATAATTCATGACAGCCGCCAAACTCTGTACCGATTGTATCCCAAACCATTTTCAATAATTTCACACGTTCTTCCGCACAAATTCCTGTTCCGCGGTAATACGTGTCCAAGTAAGGTTTTAAATCTTCATTGAGGAAATCTTTTGAACTAGAAGGCAATTGTATTAATCCGCCAGCCACGACTTGCTCAAAGATATTTTTCACTTTCACCCAAGCCAATGGAGCTAACGCGCGGTACGCAGCACTTGAGAAAGAGTTTGGAATCACTAAGCCGTTTGGCCCTTTTTCAGGATCCGTTGCCATTGCGGTAGAAAGACCCCAGAACATATTTCGTAAAGCGACGACTTCGCCAATCTTTGCCTGAACCCCACGGAAATCTTTCGTTCCAGCTCCTTCCGTTGCTTTCAATAACAGCCCGGTCATAAAATCCAACTTAACGGCGAGTCGTGTACAACCATGGAAAGTAAAGCGCGGGATGAAACCGCTTACTTTTGCGAAGTTATTCGATACTTCAATATTTCGGTAAGCCAACACATTTTCCCAAGGGATGAACACGTTATCGAGCACAATCACCGCATCATTTTCATCAAAGCGGCTGGATAACGGATAATCAAATGGCGTTCCGGTTTTGTATGCATTTAATTCATAGGATTGGCGGCTAATCATGCTTAGGCCTTCAGCATTCATTGGCACAAAGAAGATCAGTGCATGACTATCATCGCCACCGCCTAAATCTTTCGGTCCATAGTTCGCAACAAAGTTATAATGTGTTAAAGCAGAAGCTGTCCCAACCATTTTGGCACCGCTTACAATTATGCCGTCATCGCGCTCCGCAACCGCTCGAACAAAGGCGTCTTTATTCTCGTGTAAAGGTTTTGAACGATCTACCTGTGGATTAATGATGGTATGATTAATGAATGGTACTTCTTTTGTCGCTTTTTTGTACCATGCTTTTGCGTTGTCTTCGAACCCTTCATAAAAATGACCAAATGCATTTAGGTGCCCAGTAAAAGATGCTTTGTAATCAGGAGTTCTTCCCATAAAACCATAGCTTAGCTTTGCCCACTGAGCAATGGCATCTCTTGACTCTAGCAAATCCTGAGAACTAGTAGAAGTTTTGAAAAATTTATGTGTTCTGTCGCCAAATTCGCTTGTTGTTGTTAAGATATCACGTGTAGCTGGATCATGAAGAGCATCGTACATTCTCGCATACGAACGAGCAGAATTTCGATAAGCGGGATGCGTTGTAACATCTTTAATTTTTTCTCCGTTTAAATACACTACCCTGCCGTCATTTAGACTTTCCAAATATTCTTTACCTGTGTACATTTCTTCAACTCCATTCTTAGATTCCTGCAATTATAAGTGTGATTGATCTGTCCATCACTAGTACTATCATAATTTATCTGAAAATTCGTAACAATAACACAGGATGATAGAAAACGTAGTAAATACTACTACTTTGTGTCAGTTCTGTAAAAAAAAGCCGAACATCCCTACAGGCTGCACTCCTGTGGGTAGTCCGGCTAATTCATAAATGAATAGGCTTCAAGTTTTTTAAACTCCTAGATTTCTTGTTTAAGAATATCCATTTACTCTGCTTGTATTTTTTTGATTCTTTCATGCTCAACAATTTTCAATGCCTTTAACGCCATCATTAGCTGAAATTGTCTTTGAGGATCACGCAAGTCACAATCAAGAAGATCGGTAATTTTGTTAAGACGATAACGAAGTCCGCTTTTAGAGAGTGCGAGGGTTTCCGCTGTTTGATCTAAATTTCCACCTTGGTCAAGAAAATGGTAGAGCGTTTCAATCAACTCTAGTTTATTCTTATCAAGATTTTCGTAAAGAACTCCAAGATGATCGCGAATCATTTTCTTGATTGCTTGTTCATTTTGGTCATTAATCAAGATTCCAAGCATGCCTAAATCACTAAAAAGCGTGATCGGTTCATCCCTAGAGGATTGCCGAACGGCTGAACATGCTTCTTCCATTGCAACCCCAGCTTCAAGGATGTTGCTATTTTGCGAACTTATTCCTGCTAAGAATAGCGCATTTTTTAAATGCTTCTTTAAAAATGAGACTAAAGCCTGAGTCGTTTTCTCCAAGTTATGCTGACGGACTTGTTTCTCGGTTATCAGAAGAATTAAGGTGTCAGGTCGCTGGCCGATTAACACATTGAGGCTTTCTTCTTCTCGAAGGTAAGTAGACACCATTTCAAATGTTTTTTTATGAAGCGTGAATGCCTTTTCATCACATGTATTTAAAAACTTGTAGGTCAATGCCACAATATGATAATGATCAGATAGATCTAGCTGAATAAAATCCGCTTTCCTCATGATTTCTTGCTGCGAATATTTCCCACTAATAATTTCTTCAAGAAAATGTCCTTTCACTTGTTCCATCGATTCCACTTCTGTTTTTTCCTTTAAAAACAGAAGCGAGCAAATCGAGGCTAAGCGATCAAGAATCATCGAGTCAATCTCATAATTAGGGGTTCTTTCTCGTTCGTATATAAAAGAACAATAACCTACAATCTTGCCTAAAAGGTAGATTGGAGTCTTCAGACTAATCCCTTTTTCAAACGAGAAAATACCCACTTTCGAATGACATTGCTTTTTATCTGGAATCTCAGAAAATGTATCTCTTAAAGATTCCAAGTCTTCTAGGTTAATGCCTTTACAGGCTAAGACATGTTGACGACTATCCTCCACGACAATTGGAAATTGATTTTGTTTATGTAAAATATCGAGAATTGAATCTATGTTATTGCCTTTAATCAGCTCATTGGTCATCTCATTATATGTTTTCGACACAAGTGCAAGATTATTTTTTTCCAGCATCAGCTTTTCGTTTGTTTGCTCCAGTTCCGTCAAAATCGGCAATTCTTTACTATAAGAAAAGAATTCCTCCGCCTCATCCTTCCATTCCGAAACAAGACGCCCTTCCCAAACACAACACGGTGCCCCTTGTCCCTGACATTGCAATTCTTTGAAAAAGACGTCCACTCCAACCACACCAGTAACATATCCCGTGGCATAACCGGTTAACGTATAACAAACAGGCCCTTGGCTAATCCCAAAGTTTTTAAGATGTTGTTCCGCTTCATATGAATTTTCCCAAACCCCTTTAAATCGAAACGATTTAAATTCGTTTCCTTCCACTTCAAACTCTTTTTCGGTGATGTGGGATTTCGCATGTCCTTTTAAGGCATGGATAATCGGACCATATTCGATCTTTTCCAGTAAACTTAAGGAATCTTTTTTAGCCACCTTTTGTGCATCTTCAACTCCCAATTGATAGCCATATTTAAAGAAAAAGGTTTTCATCCGATTAATCCCAATATTTTCAATTAAATCACGCTGCATTGCTCCGAAAGCTTTGGTTGAAACAAAAACAGATCTTTCATTGTTTGCAAACCATAATTCATTTTCTTGGCGAATATGTAATAAGTCATTTAGTTTTAGAGTCTTCATTTCATTCTTCCCCTATTTTTTATTTAGTTAACATAATACTATTATGTGTATCACCACTAAACAAAAGAATGAATCTATTAGTGAGCCCCAAATTGTTCCTTTACTAATGCCTGTTCTTCACTTGGACTTAGGATCCCGTATGCTTTTCCAACTGTTCCTTTATTCATTTTCCAAATTGTGTTATGTTCAGCTACGATATTACTAAAATCATTATTTAACCACTCCGTTACAATCCCAAGATAATCAATATTTTGATTGAACTCTGGATTCTTCTTAAGAGCTTCCTTTACTGCTAAAAGGTTAACCTCGGTCATTTGAACAAATCCCCATTTTTCTTCTGAGCGCACTTTTTGATGTGTCATATTATGAAGAATCTCGCTTATATCATTTTCGGATGGTGATTTATCTAAACCTAAAGCAATTTTTGCTTGATCAATGTCGTTTCTCAATTCTGCCAAACGTGCCTCTTCCTTGGCCATTCTATTATTGATAAATTCTTCTTTTACAAGTGCTACTCGTTCCTTGAGATTTAGCTTTTCTTCACTATCTGGCAATAAATAGACCGCTTCTTCCGCCGCTTCTATGTTCTCTTCTGTCGGATTCATTTCCGCACTAATCACCTTTGTTTCAGCAAATCCACTCTCCTCTTGTATAGCTTCTCTCTCTGCCTTTAGTTGAGATTCAATCACAGCTTCTTTCTTTTCTTTTTGGTAAAACTGGTAACCTATCATTCCTCCACTAACTAACACTATAGCTGTAAGGAAAATGATGACAAACTTCTTCTTTTGAAAATCCATGATGCTTCCTCCGATGTAATGTAAAAAATCCATTCTTCTATAAGTATACCTGATACATTAAATATTTTCAGAGTAGAATTGCCCCTGATTCATACTTCTAAACCAAATCCTGTTAAGCATAAATGCATAGAAAAAAGAAATCCCATCGTATGAACGAATGGGAGATTCATTTTACCAGCATTTCGGATTTATCGATAGAAACACATCTACTCTTCCAAGTTCTTAACCAATTCCTAATTATATCTTTTAGTTCAGCGTCAATGGGTTGTTTCAGAGACTTTTTATTATGATTCAAGATTTTGCTTATGCTGTATTCAACATCTGTTTTACGAAGCATATGCGTCATATCTTGAATAATATGTGTCTCACATTCACCTTGAACAAATGAGTTGATTTTTTCTAAGTCGCTGACTTTTACGTTTACATCCTTCGTACCTGTAATTGCCAGCACAGGACAAGTGACCTTTTGTAATGGTTGTGATACGTCAAATTGTATATGCTCTCGATTCCATTTCGCGTTTATCTTTTTCCCTTTATACTTTATAACCGGCTCATCCGATGCAAGAAGTGCCTCGATTAAATCATCATTCATTTTTGTGATTTTTTTATCTACTTTTAATAGTCGAAGCAACCAGCCTTGAAACCCTTTTACAGATCTAACATCATTTATGATTGCCTCACGCTGCCATGTCATGGTATCAGCTAGTGGTTCAGCCGTTCCTGCAAGAAGAATAATTCCTTCAACTGGAACTTTTTCATTCACATAAGGCGCTAAAATACTACCTTCACTATGACCTAGTAAAATCACACTCTCTGCATCTATGTTTGGATGACTTTTTGCAAACTCTAACACAGCCTGTGCGTCGTCGATTAAATCCTGCACACCTGTTTCATAAAAGTCCCCTTTACTCGCCCCTACTCCTCGTTTATCATAACGAATACTCGCAAAACCCTCTTCTGCCACTACTTCACTTAATTCCTTAAATATATTCATCGGCATTCCTTTCGCATTGGAATCCCGATCGGTTGGACCACTTCCGTGTACCATCACAACTAAAGGACATTTTTCGTTACTGCCTTCTGGGATGGTTAATGTTGCGGCTAACGGAAATTGCCCTGGTATCGTTACTTCGTACTCTTTACTCATCATTTCATCGCCTTTATTCGTTATTTATCATACTTATATTGGATAATTTTATTAACTACAGATAGAACGTCTACGTTAGCCATATCGTTCAATTTATTTTTGCTTTATTTTACAATATATTACAAAAGGGTGCCTGTCACCGTTAAGACAGGCACTCATTGAATATTCTACCTAGTTAATTGTTTCATTTTTGCTGGCTTGGTTTCTTTGGTTAATTTGATGATTTCTCCCATTATACTAATGGCAATCTCCTCCGTTGTTTCCGCACCTATCTCTAGTCCAATTGGAGAATGTACCTGCTCAAGCTGTTCTTCTGTGACACCTTCACTTTTTAATTTTTCAAAAATGGTGATGGTTTTTCGCTTGCTGGCAACCATTCCTACATAGGCAATCGGAAATTGTAGTGCTGTTTTTAAGACAATATCATCGCGATCCTTTGTCACAATGATTACATACGACTTTTCGTTTAGGTTGGCAGCGAGCATTGCCTCCCCAATATCCTCGTTGATAAAAAGGTTCGTCGCATTAGGGAAGCGTTCCTTAGTGGCATAACCAATGCGATCATCGACAATGCAATACGGATATTCAAGAGAATCAGCAAGCTTTGATAACGCACCTGCCAGATGACCGGCTCCAGCGAGAACGAGTTCAGGACGGCTGGTATAGACTTCAATGAAAACCCTCAGCGTACCGCCACAATTCATTTGAATTCCGTCTTTTGCATGTTTATTCAATTTGTATTCAACAATTTTCGATTTACACAGTTGAATTGCTTTTACACTTTCTTGAATGATATAGTGTTCAGCCAAGCCCCCGCCAACCGTACCTTCAATTGAACCATCAGTGTAGACAATCATTTTTCCCACATGCCTGGGAGTTGAGCCCTTTGATTCGATTATCATGGCTAGAGCAAAGGTTTCATTTTGACGATTCAGCAAGGCGACTTTTTCCATTAATAGCATATCTAGCTCCCCCCTTTTGTAAAAATTAAGTAGGTTGATATTGTTTCATACTAAGGAAATAACGTAGGAGATTTAAGGCGACGGTTTTTCTGTATAAAGCTGTCGAGCGCTGATCATCAATGGGTTTAATGATTTTGTCAAAGGCAGCCACCACCTGGGCGATGTCTGAATCTGTTAAAGGTACGGTCCTACCCAGCAGCATTTTTTCAATAGCTACGGAACGAATCATTGTCGGTCCGACTGCTCCAAAGGCAAAGCGAACATCCTCAATTCCATCTCCATTTAACCTGATATAGCCTGCAAACCCCACTTTGGCAATGGCATCTGCATTGCGGTTGCCTACTTTTTCAAAAATAACATGTGCGCCATCATCTAGTACGGACGGCAAGATTATTTCAACTAGAATTTCATTGGACTCCCGTTGAATCCTTCGCACCCCTTGAATAAAATCGCTAATTGGTACGATGCGATCTCCTTTTACAGAGCGAAGCAAGAGTTTTGCGTTGTAAACGTATAATAAAGGTAGTGTGTCACCTGCCGGGGAAGCGTTGCAAACATTTCCTCCCAATGTCCCTCTGTTACGAATTGCAGGTGCCGCAATCGTTTTGATTGCTTTCTTTAAGACGATAGGAATGAGCGGGTTTCCAAGTAATTCGCTATAAGTACAGCAGGCTCCGATGTGAAGATCCTTTTGGTTTTGATATACCTTTTTCAGTTCAGAGAGATGATCTATAAAAACAATCGGTTTCGGGATTTTCGGAGGTACTCCCCTTCGACTTTTATACATGACCATGACATCGGTACCACCGGCAATAATTGCACAGTTTTCTTTATTCAATTGGCTTAAGGTTTGGTCTAAACAATCGAACCGATACGCTATTATTTTTTCTGCCATAAGCCGTCCCCTTTTTTCGCTGCGAGGTTTATTGCATCCACAATCATGTTGTAGCCCGTACATCGGCACAGATTTCCGGAAATCCCTTCACGAATTTCAGCCTCTGACGGATGTGGGTTTTGCGATAATAACGCTGCACTTGCCATAACCATCCCTGGAATGCAGTAGCCGCATTGTACTCCTCCAGCATGGCTATAGCTCTCATCTAGATTCTTAAATTGTTCACTTTCCATAATTCCTTCTATGGTAACAACATCGGCTCCCTCAATGGATCCAATTGGAATCAGACAGCTGTTTTGCAGGAGGTTATTTACAAACACACTGCAGGCACCGCATTCTCCTTCCCCACAGCCTTCCTTCGTTCCAATTAACAGTTGTTCCTCTCTTATAAAATCTAGCAATCTCACTGTGGCGGGGGCGTCTGTTTCGATTGTTTTTCCATTCAGGGTAAATTTAATCAACCCTGTTCACCTTCTCTCACATAAAGACTTTCTATTATGACTTCTGGTGTAATCGGTATTTGCTGAAAAGGAATTTGCAATGCATCCTCAATCGCCGCTTGGACTGCTGGGGCGCCGCCAATTAGTGTTAATTCACCTGCTCCCTTCGCCCCGTACGGACCATCGGCATAGGGATTATCAAACACCTTGCTTTGGATTGAAACAACATCTAATGAAGTGGGAGGGCCATAATCGGTTATACTTTTTTGTTGGATTTTCCCTTCTTTTGACGTCATCTTTTCTAGATAACCATATGCTAATCCTTGTGCTAAACCACCGTCAATTTGGCCTTTCATAACCCGGTCATCAATGACCTTCCCTACTTCATAATTGGCGAATACCTTTTCGAGCTTTATATTTCCTGTTAACGTATCCACTTCCACTTCAACGATATTCACGCCCCATGAATATGCAGGGTAGGCATCTCCCGTAAAGGTTTTTTCGTTCCAGGGAATCATTTCCCGATGAACGTAGTCCTCTGTTACTTCTTGTTCCACCCCAGTCTGCCACTGAGCTTTCAGTTTTTTTGCAGCCCGTTCAAGTAATTTTCCAACTATCATTGTCGTTCTGGAGGCAACAGTCGGACCGGAGTCTGGAACCTCTTTTGTATCGGGATATGGATACAGAACATTCTCTAATGGGAGGTCTAGTTCTTTGGCGACAATTTTACTCAGCGTTGTCAAAATGCCTTGTCCCATATCAGAATTTGATATTTTAAGTGACACCTGGTCGTCTTTTGATTTAGCCAGCTTCACCTTTGCTTTAATATGATCTCTTTCCCCGCTGCCTGTAAATCCACAGCCATGGAGGAACAATGATGTACCGATGCCTTTTTTATAACGCTGATTTTGTTGATTGAGCTGGTGGTATTTCTGTTTTTTCTTTTTGTAATTGGAGCTTTTTAGCAAAACTTCAATCATATCTTCCATTAAGATGGGATCACGGAAATTCCCTTTTGTAATCGTGGGGTCTCCTTGTTTAACAAGGTATTTTCTTTTATATTCCAGCGGGTCATTGTTTGCTAGTTTGCTAAGATGACCAATATGACTTTCAATTCCAGCGAAGCTTTGAGGTGCTCCGAAGCCTCTGAAGGCACCATTCGGAACAGTATTGGTTTTTAAAACATAGCCTTTTGCATGAAAATGTGGAATTTTATACACACCAGCACTGTTTAATAAGGCACGCTGCAGCACGACTGAGCTCAAACCTACATTCGCTCCGCCATCTAGAAAAATCTCTATACACATGCTCAAAATGTTACCTTCTCTATCTATGGCCGTTCGATACTTGAGTTTGGCTGGATGCCTTTTTGTGGTCACCACCATATCCTCAGAACGGTCAAACACGAGCATTACTGACTTTTTTACTGCTTTTGCGGCTACAGCTACGTGACACGCCATCATCGAAGGAAATTCTTCTTTGCCGCCAAATCCTCCGCCGGTAGGGCTTTGAACCACTCTGACATCATCATCACCACAGTCTAAAGCGTTTACCAATGCATTTTTTATATAATATAGACATTGCATCGACCCCTGGACGACGATTTCATCCTCCTTGTAAATGGCGAGCATCCCTTGTGGCTCAAGGTAGACATGTTCCTGATAACCTGTATCATATTCTTCTTCAATGATTTGATGGGCTTTTAGCTCAATCGAAGTAATGGTGTCCAAGCTTTCTCCAAATTCATAGTTTGCCATATTAACCCCAGGTGCTGATTTTTGCTTAATGGCTTCCTCTAAGGTATAGATAGCCTGATGTTCTTCAAATTCAATCTTCACTTCATCTAACAAACGGTACAGGACATCTAGATTTTCCCCAACAAGCATGAGAATCGGTTCTCCAATATAATTGACCCACTCATTGGCAAAAATGGGCTGATCTTCTTTTATAATTTTGACATAGTTCGGACCGGGGATATGCTCAGCCCCAACCGCTTCATATCCTTCCGGGAGGTCAGGTAATTGAATGGATTTGATTTTCCCATATGCAATCGGCGAACGAAACAAAACACCATACACCATATTTTCTACCTTCACATCACTAATATAGGGCAACTGGCCCGATACCTTACCCTTATGGTCCTTTCTGGGCACTGAGGTGCTAATGTCCTTAAGATTCATGCCAACAACACCCTTCGACTCATTTTTATATAAACCTCTTCCTACAATCTTATAAATCAAAATGATGATTTATGATCATGGAGACGGTTCTCGCGGTCTCTTTTTATTGACTAAAGTGGACCATGAGAATCGTCCCTACGGTCCTACGGTCGCAATGGCTTTTTGATAATCCTCCTCCGTATCAACATCCATGAGTACTCCTGGGTCATCCACATTGATGTATTCCTTTTCGTAACCATTGAGGACCATGCGCAAATTACTTTCTGGATTGGTTTCGAGAATTTTTTGTTTTAATTCGCAGGATAATTTAATGGGATGACCACCATTATATTTAAAACTTGGAATCACTATATTCCCATTGTGTTCCGCCAGTAGCTGCAGAGTCTCTTTTTTAACAAGCGGACAATCTCCGGGTGTTATAAAGAAGGCTTTGGCATCTACTTCTGTACATCCTTTTTGGATGGAACTAAACATTCCCAGGTTAAAATTTTCATTATAAACAAACTTTATCTCAAAGGAATAGGCTTTTTTATTGTTAATTACCCTAATTTCCTCTTGGATGAGTTCCTGTTGATACCCCGCAACGACAATGACTCTGTTGCATATCCCTTCGAATTTAGAAATCGTTTGCTCCAGCACAGACATTTTCCCCAATGGCAAAGTCATTTTAAATGCATTTGCTCGCCTTGAATATCCAGCAGCCAAGACGATTGCTTCCATTTTTATCACCTCAGTCCATTAGGTCTAGTGGGACGTTTTTTTGGTCTTTATTTGTTTAACTAATGTCCACGAGAACCGTCCCTGTGGTCACAATTAATGTTTATTCCGACACTATCATGATTATCAATTAACAATGGTAATTTATATTTTGTTTTCCTCTTCCACACATGAAAAAGGAGCCAGTCACTTAACAAGTCACTGGCTCCCTTTTCCTCATCTTTATTAGCAAGGAGTATTATTTACTATCCTTTTTTTTCTTCTTTGGTGGTTTTGGATATATTTGAGGTGGTTTTGGATATATTTGAGGTCTTTCAGGACCCATATCTTCAATCCAACTATCTATTATTTCATTGAGTTTTTTGACGATTTTTGAGTTGCTGTGATGGTGTTGTGGGTTATTACAGCTGCATTGATTACCTGACTCGAAATTGTCAATTGATTCATTATCCTCCATGGAATTGAACTGATTTTGTGTTGCAAATCCGCTGCCGGTACCTATTAATGCAGTACCTTGGTTAACACCTGTAAATTGTGCATTTTCCAAAATAATTCTATTTTGACGAGCTACAGTACATTGTCCACCATTGA
Source organism: Neobacillus niacini (assembly GCF_023715415.1). GTDB lineage: Bacteria > Bacillota > Bacilli > Bacillales > Cytobacillaceae > Neobacillus > Neobacillus niacini_C. The sequence goes on along the minus strand of NZ_JAMBOB010000002.1, from coordinate 446,196 downwards.
TGTAGGGATTCATTGCAGGAACAAAAGGGAACATGATATTTTGAGGATCATTGTTATGATCATCACCAGGGTTTGAAGGGTCATTAATTGTAGAGACGATAGGGTTTAGACTCAGAATACGATAGAATAATATATGACCGACTTCATGAGCAAGCAAATATGTTTCGAATGCACCATCACTTAATGAGCAACGTCCATAGATACTATAAAGATTTGTGTTCGTTACGTTGTCGACCACTGGACCTGCATTTCCTACATGTCCTCCGTTAAAGGTTTCACCACTTAAATAAACGACATAAATCGCTGTAGCGAAATTTGTTGCGGCTCTTGCCTCATCGATTACCTGCATAATTCTTGGGTCTGCTGAACTCGTAACGGTAGACGCATTAATTGTTACCTCCGGGCGATAAATGAGACTGTGTGAAACAAACGTTATACCACAAGCCACACCGGGTGGGTTCCCTGTCCCCCAAACTTCATTTGCTCTTTGAATATCGCCTTGCACCCTAGCGTTTCGTAGTTCAGGAGTTTCACTTGATCTAGCACCTCTAGTAAAAATACTAACAATAGAAACTACTGGCATTTATATAACACCTACTTTCATATAAATTTCTCTTACATAATAGTAGATGCGAGACTACCAAAAGTAGCTTGTACGTTTGAATTAGGTGATTTTCATCATTTTTAATAGAAATGAATTTTACTAGTGACAACATCTAATAAGATAGTAAACCTCATTCTAGGTTATAGAGTGAGGAAAAATGATATTGATCCTTCACGTAATCCTTGCTCATACTTATTTGGGTTACCTTGAGCATTTTGCTATCATATAAATAGGATTGTATTAAGGAGGTTCGGTGAATGAGTGACTTTAACTTACTTTTTCGTAATAGAATAGGGATCCCGCAAAATGAAATGATTACGTTTCAAAACTTAGATATGGTTCTTGAAAAGACGGCCAAGTCCATTCCGTTTGAGAATTTATGTATTATTGAAAAAAGAACGAAGGAAATTACAAAAGAGAATATAACTGATAAAATACTAGAAAAAAACGAAGGAGGACTTTGTTACGAACTAAATTCAATTCTCTATATTTTCTTAAGTGAAAATGGTTTTAACCCAACCTTAATCCGAGGAGTAACTTATAATCAAATGAATCAACAATGGAGTGCGACTGGAAATACCCATGTGATTAATCTTATTACCCATAACGGGCAGGCCTATCTTGTTGATACGGGTTTTGGAGGGTTCTTACCATTAAAGCCTGTTCCGTTAAGCGGAGAGACGGTTGTTTCTAGTAATGGCGAATTCAGAGTGGATTGTGTAGGAAGTGAACATGGGGATTATATTTTGTACATGAAATTGAATCATAAAGACGAAAACTGGAAGATAGGATATGCTTTTAATTCTAAAAAGGAAATTCAAGATATAACTGAATTAAACGAGGTCCAAAGAATTATCATTGAACATCCTGAATCTATATTTAATAAGAAGCCATTGATCACTAAAGTAACAGACAAAGGGAACATTACATTAACAGACACTACATTTACAGAATGGGTTGATGGAGCATTGAGCAAGGAAAGTATTAATGAAAAACGATTCAAAGAAATAAGAAAAAAATATTTTAATCTTTGAGGAAATGGGGAGGACATGGGGACAGTTCTTCCGGTCTTTTGTCTATAAGACCTTCCAATATCCCATCAGATACATACAAAAAATGCAAAGGACTACTGATTATGATGTTACAAAAGAATATATACATAGATGAAATACTTGCTCAATTCTTTCCCGCAGGCAGTTGGGAGACACGGGTTGGGCAAAGTGGTGCAAACAATACCACACGATTTGTTACTGTTGATGATGAGCAATATGTACTCCGCATCTATGAAACCCATCAAGATGAAGATAAGGTAAAATATGAGCATGTACTTCTTGACGCGCTAGCGGATATGCCTCTAACTTTTTCAATACCCCAGCCTGTTCGTTCATGTGATGGAAAAACAATTGTAAAAACCAGGGATGGAAAGATTGCTGGTTTATTTCGGTACTTGGATGGTGTAAATCCTACACTTAATAAATTGACAGAAATTCATTCTTTTGGGAGAACTGCTGGTCAATTGTCAGCTTCGCTCGCACATGTTCAAATCGATCAGCTTCCTGCCTACAGACCGTATTATGAGATTGAAAACACTCATCCTAGTTGTTCTCTACAGGATATATTGATTTTTTGCAAAAATCCTCCAGGAGAATTTTCTGAACAGACTACTGATTTACTCGTTATTTTTGAACAGCTCTCTTCTTTTATGGAGCAAGCGTCTAAATTAAGGCAATTGCCGCATCAGCTGGTCCATGGCGATTTAAACGCATCCAACATTCTGGTCAATGAAGATGGAGTGGTGTCAGCTGTTCTCGATTTTGAATTTGTTACGAACGATTTACGGGTAATGGAACTGGCTGTTTGCTTATCAGACTTCATCCAACCCAGCGAAGATTCAACCATTACTTGGGCAAAAATTAATGCATTTCTTACAGGTTATGGTCAATCTCTAATGTTGACAGAATCCGAAATTGAAGCAGTTCCTGTCCTCATCCAACTTAGAAGTCTTGACGTTTTCATTCATTTTCTAGGGCGATATATGGATCAGGTTAGCACCATTGATATCGTTAAAGAATATATTCAAAAATCAGCGGTACGCTGCAAATGGATTTTGGATAATAAGAATAGATTGATTACGCTATGTACTACTAATTTGATAGATAAAAATGGTAAAAAAACACCCCGTAAATGTTAGTAGAGTGTCTAACATTTACGGGGTATATCAAACCTCCGGTGCTTTTTTAGGACTTATGTCCAAGAGAACCGTCCTCACGGTCACCACGGTCACATTCCCAAGTATTCTAATACTCGCTGTGCCATTAGTTTGTAGCCACTTGTGTTTGGGTGGAATTCATCTTTTGCCAATAAGTCTTCGTTTGAGTTACTGAATAGGTCTTTTGTTGGGATATAGCTTACATTATCATATTCCTCTGCAAGGGATTTTCCATCATTATTCCAATTATCTATAATCATACCAAGTTCTTTTATTTCACCAAAGTACCGTTCAAACGGATTATAAAATCCAATTAAATAAATTTGGGTATCAGGATTCAAGTCATTGATTTTATTGATAATGGCTGTTAAACGCTCGATATATTTTAACCTTTCCTCTTGGAAGGGTTCCATCGTAACGTTCATAAAATTTGATTTTAGTACTTTCATAATGTCATTCGCACCAATTGTGATTAGTACCTTATCTGCCTCTTTAATGGCTGAGGCAATTTCTTCTTTGTCCAGCCGTTTCAGTAGTTGATCTGACCGATTTCCTTTTTTACCGAAATTTTCAACATTGATATTTAGGTTATTATCTTCGAAAGTATGGTTAAGGATGCCAACATAACCGCCATTCTCTGTTTCATCACCAACTCCTTCGGTTAGAGAGTCGCCGATTGCCACAATCTTTTCATCTTTTTTGAAAAGATCTAATGCAATTTCCACTACTTCCCTGACTTTAGCCTTAATATCATCGGTAATTGGTTTATCGTTATCCTTCTCCTGTACAGTTTGTACTTCTTCTACTTCTGGAGTATTTTCAACTGGTAATTCTATCGTACTTTCTGTTTGTTCTTGTTTAACAGAAGCGATTGCCTTTACAGTTTCCACATTTGATTGGTCACGATCTGGCATAAATATATATATAACGCTTCCAAATAACAAAATACCCATAATAATGAATGTCATCGATGCTCGTTTTTTTCTCTGCAAATTCACCACACCTATTAATATTGAAAGTTTATATTCTAATAATATAGTTTATTCATTTTATCATGACAGGCAACATTTCGAAAGACAACAAATATTAGAAATTAAAAGGGACGGTCTTCAGGCTGCCTTCGTCTACTAACGAATCCCCTGTAAACCGTCCCAGCAATTATTATCTTATGAATATGGAGGTAGCCAGCTTCCGTGTTCTTTAAAGAGGTCATCACACAATGAGATTATATCATCGATGGACAACTCTGCACTTGTATGTGGATCCAGCATCGCCGCTTGATAAACGGCTTCCCTTTTTCCAGTGATGGCCGCTTCAATGGTTAGAAGCTGTGTATTGATATTGGTTCTATTGAGTGCAGCAAGCTGTTCTGGCAAATTTCCAATATAACAAGGCATGATTCCGCTTCTATCGACTACACAAGGCACTTCTACACAGGCGTTCTCTGGAAGATTACTGATTAACCGTCCAGTGTTAAGTACATTTCCGCCAAATTTAAATGGTACATTTGTTTCCATGGCTTCTATAATTCTAGAACCATATTCTCGAGACCGAGAGTGTGTGAGTTTACTATTATTCACCATTTCTTGCCGCATCGTTTTCCAGCCTTCGATTTGGTTCACACAACGACGGGGATATTCATCGAGAGGAATATTAAATTTGTCTATAAGCTCTGGGTAACTATTCTTGATAAAATAAGGATGATACTCCGCATTATGTTCAGAAGATTCCGTCACATAATATCCGAATTTGTCCATTAACTCATAGCGTACCATATCTTTATGCTTTGTCTTTTGTTTTTCCTTTGCACGTCTCTTAATTTCTGGGTATAAATCCTGGCCATCGCATTTGACTTCTAAGAGCCATGCCATATGGTTAATCCCTGCGATTCTTTCTTCAATCCCTACATGGTCAATTCCCAAATCTCTAAAAAGGTGCTCCGTACAAACTTGAACACTATGACACAGCCCCACGGTTTTCACATTGGTATAACGAAGCATCACTCCCGTCAGCACTGCCATCGGATTGGTATAATTCAAAAACAGCGCATCTGGACAAACCTCCTCGATATCCCTGGCGAAATCGAGCATGACAGGAATCGTTCTAAGAGAACGAAATATCCCGCCAATCCCAATAGTGTCTGCAATCGTCTGACGAAGACCATATTTCTTCGGAATTTCAAAATCAATAAGTGTACTAGGCTCGTAACCGCCGACTTGAATCGCATTAATGACATATTTCGCCCCTCTTAAAGCTTCCTTTCTATTAACATACGATTTAATCGTAATATTTTTTTGATAATGACTTTTTAAATTCGTCAACATATTCTCTGAATCTTTTAACCGCTGCGCGTCGATATCATAAAGAGCAAATTCAAATCCCTCTAGGGCTGGGACGAACATACAGTCACCCAATACATTTTTCGCGAACACCGTACTTCCCGCACCCATAAACGTAATTTTTGACATACCGTAACATCCTTCCCGTGTAAAAGGTATCTTTTATTGTTCGTCCTCTACCAGTCTATTTTCTTGAATCGCTTGAACATGAAAGGGCTTTCCCCCTTCTTCCAAACCAAAATATACCATATTTTACCCATAAATTAAATGACAGGCACAAATATTTCGCCCATACATACTTTAAATAAAAATGTCGGGAGGTCTTTCCATGGAAGATAAACAAGCATCGCTTACTAAGTCAGCAAGATCGAAATGGCAGACTTTTGAAGTAATTGGTATATTGTTAGTCTTTGGGTTTTTGATTCTACTATTATTTGCGCCTAATTCCCTGTCCAGCCTTTTTGATACAATCATTAAAGAAGTAAAACCGATTGTCGTAGATATTTTTCTGACAAGTGAAGTCGGAATTGCAATAATTGTAAGCGTTATCGTAGGTCGACTTTTGGAGCGATTGGGTTTTACAGATGGGTTAATCCGAATATTCGTTCCGATTATGAAGTGGTTCAAAATCAATCCGGCGGTCATCATCCCAAGCGTATACAACATCCTTGGCGATATTAATGCTGCTGGAAAAATCTCTGGTCCAATCCTTGTCAAAGCAAATGCAACCAAAGCCGAGCAAAAAATAGCGGTTGCGACGATGATTCAATCTCCGCAATCCTTTGCTACCTTTGTTCTAGGACTCATCGCACTATCTGCATTTAGCATTAACGCCTTCCCACTCGTAATCTTATCCATTTTTGCCCCAATCATTGTCGTACCCTTTCTTCTATCTAGAACCATTTATCGTGATACCAAAAAAGTGGAGCTCGAGGAATTGCCACGTTTTACACCAACCACTAAATTTTTGCAAACGATTTTCTCATCTGCTAAAGAAGGTGTTGAACTGCTATTCTTAATAATCATTCCAGCCGTTGCAGCCGTCTTTTTCTTTATCGGAGCCTTAAAATTTATAGGTGTTTGGAGTTTCATAGAATCAAGTTTATCCTCCGTTCTCACGTTCATAAGTATTGAACCCGCTACCGGTATTGTGTCCATCCTTGCTGCTCCAACACTTGCGGTTGCTCAGCTTGCGGAATTTGCCAGCACCATTGACCCGCGTTTAATTGTCGGTTCATTTGTATTAGCCAATTCTGGACTGCCATTATCCGTTATCTTTGGCCAGGTGCCTGTCACCTGGGCAGAAACATCGAGTCTAAATGAGAGGGAAACGTTAGAGGCAGCGATTATTGGCATGGTTTTAAGATTTATGACGGCTTGTGTATTGGGATATTTTTTAACTCCATTTTTGGTGTGATGAATGATGATCTACTTGATTCGAAGTAAAAAGTTAGTAACTGTCAGTCATTTAGGGACGTTGGTAGACGGGGCGATGGTGATTGAGAATGGAAAAATAGCGGAGATTGGCAGCTTTGATTGTTTGAAGGGAAAATTTCCAAACCTCGATGTAATGGATTCTTCAGACTATGTGATAACACCATCATTAGTAGATTGTCATACCCATTTACTAGAATTTGCTCCAACCTCTCTTTATCCGGTGACGCCTGAAACTCATTTTTCAGCTGGAAAAGCAATCCTCCTTCAAGCATTGTCAGCCGGTATCACCGCACTTGGCGAACAAATCTGCGGCAACCCGCTTTGTGATTTTTCAAAGGAAGATTATCAAAAAGCCGTACTCGATCTTCCACTGGATATTTCCTTTGCAACCACTAGTATTTCCATTGGTTTCGAGAACTTGGCTCATTTTACTGCCATTACACAATCACGGGGCGTTACTCAATACGATTTATCCGACCCAGTCTTAGTTCAAATGATTGCTCATGAGAGTGACTATCCAGGAGAAAATATCTTTATCAATGCGACACCAGCGAATTTTACGGAAAAGGATGTCCCGCGAGCAGGAGAAATTATTTACACACTTAAGGAATTAAAAAAGGTTGTAGAAATCTATCATCAATTAGGTAAACGAATAGGTGCTCATGTTGCAGGTGAAGAAGGGATCAAACTTGCCTTAGAGGCTGGAATTGACGTCCTGCACCATGCGCATGGAATGACTGATGAACAAATTAAATTTGCTGCTAGACAAGGAGTTGAAATCGTTGCCACCCCAATGGGCGGAACACATTTACCGCCGAACTCACCAGAAGAAATTCTCAAATTCTTTCAAAAAGACATTCCAGTATCGATTTCAACGGACTCCTATCTCCCGCCGTACCTTGGAACTTCATGGCTGCCTTTTCAAGACCAAGCATTAAAAGGACCTGACGTCTTAATGTTAATCGCTCAACCAGCGATGCAGCTATTAAAAAAACAACATTACGATGAAAATGAAATTCTAGCACTATTAACAGACAATCCTGCTAAGCTATTAGGAAAAGGTGATACCTTTGGCCGGCTAGGAGTAGGATTAGATGCAAACTTCTTAGTAGCTGAAGGTATACCTGGACTAGAAATTACAGAAATTGATCAGATAAAAACCGTTTTTTATAAAGGTGTTAAAGTAATCAATCGAAAATAATAAAACGTGCCAGGCACCAACCAAAAATTGGTGGTACCTGGCACTTTTTTTCAAGCAAAAACTTGGCTCATTTTTATTACTCTCACTCTTGCAGCAATATATTCTTGGTGTAGTTTATCGATGTACTCCGCTGTACTGGTGACTTCGTTTATTACTCCAATCCCCTGGCCGCTTCCCCAAATATCCTTCCATGCTTTTGCCTGACCCGTTCCGCCAAAATTCATTTTCGATGGATCACTTTCTGGAAGTGCATAGGGATCTAAGCCTGCAGACCGGATGGACGGCGCAAGATAATTGCCATGTATACCTGTGAAAAGACTGCTGTTAACAATATCATCTGAGTTGCATTCCACAATCGCTTGTTTATAATCTTCAGCAGCCCTTGCTTCGTGGGTTGCAATGAACGGCGAACCAATATAGGCAAAGTCAGCCCCCATTGCCTGAGCTGCAAGAATTGCATTTCCGTTTGCAATGGAGCCCGCTAATGCTAACGGTCCACTAAACCACTGGCGGATTTCCTGAATCAATGCGAACGGACTCTTATCCCCCGCATGACCGCCAGCACCTGCTGCAACAGCAATCAACCCATCTGCGCCTTTATCAATTGCCTTGTGTGCGAACTTGTTATTAATAACATCGTGGAACACGAGACCTCCATAGCTATGTGCAGCGACATTGATTTCTTCACGGGCTCCAAGTGAGGTAATGATAATAGGAACTTTATATTTCATGCATAGCTCCATATCATGTTCTAGCCGGTCATTCGTTTTGTGAACAATTTGATTAATCGCAAATGGTGCAGCGGGACGCTCTGGATTTTGTGTATTATATGTAGCTAGTCCTTCTGTAATTTCTGCCAGCCACTCATCAAGCTGTGAGGCTGGCCTCGCATTTAAAGCTGGCATTGATCCAACGATTCCTGCCTTACATTGCTCAATCACGAGCTTCGGATTACTAATAATAAAAAGTGGTGAACCAATGACAGGAATCCTCAAATTTTTCAGGATTGACGGAATGCTTGACATAGACTCTATTCCTCCATTCAAAATAAGTTTTTTAAGATTATCACTTACTAGTAGAATTACTTCTATTATACAGAAAAACTGTAATAATATGGTTAGATTATTTAAAAAATAGATTGTCTATGATCTCTGTTTCTCAAAAAAATTAGAGTGACTCCGTCCTCTGTCCATGAACCCAGCTGACCGTCATCTATCGGCTTTCAATTTTTCTTCAAAATAAGGTTTTACCACATCTGGAAGGTATGACCAATGATAATGGACTCCTTCTTTGCGAATAGCTGTCGCTGAGATATTCACATTTGACCGGCTAGGATCAATCAGATAATGTTTTGCACTTGGATAATTTTCTACAAAAATCTCCGTATAATTAGTCTCCGAACTAAATACATAATCTATCGGTTTTCCAATTGCTTCCTTAATTAATCGAGCTCCTTCCTTCCAGTCGTAGTCATCATTCCCTTGGTCATCTTCAACCGATACCACTTGAACATGGGGCATATCCTTCGTTAATTGTGACAGCCAGTCTAAGCGTATTGGTGCGGAAACGTATTCCATTTTGGTATCTAGGCACAACTCTTTATCACGCTTTTCACTATGTGACAAAATCACATAAAGTTCATCCACAATGGATGCAGCCTGAACAATGGCATGCACATGACCAAGATGGAGTGGCAGAAACTTGCCGCCAATAAATCCAACACTCATTTAAAACACCTCTTATTAAGAATAATTATGTATGATTCCAGTTCATTCTCCCATTTTAAACATAGCTTGTTACGGGTTATTTAAAATATATTCCAGTATTCGTTTTTACTCAAGAAAATTCTGAAAAAAGTCTAAATAACTCCGTTATTCAAAACTTTTGTAACATACGATAGGCGTTTGTCATAGAATATATCCTTCCCAGAAAAAAGGAGGTCTCACACATGAGTTCAGAATATGGTGTAGGTTTAAGTTTTCCTTTAATCATTATCTTGTTTATCCTGTTGGTCATTATTGGTGCAGCATTTTGGTATAGTAACGACGAGTGTTACTACAATGGCACTTATAACGGTTGAAGCCCATGGGTCAATGACTAAATAGCCATATAAAAATTCATAATAAATAGCCTAGAGGCAATTTCCTCTAGGCTATGGATATTCATTTTCTAAGTATTTTGCTTCCCCTATAATTTCAAAGAGACATCACCAGATTCTATCAATTTCTGAAACTCAATAAAATAGTGCAACGATTGTGGATTTAGTAATGAATCTGAGTTAACAGCCTGATTGACGGGGATTCCCATTAATATTTTCTTTATAGGAACCTCAATTTTTTTCCCGTTTAATGTTTTAGGCAGTTCTTTTACACTAAAAATTTCATTCGGTACATGCCTAGGGGAACAATTTTGTCTTATCGTTTTATTAATATGGGATTTCAATTCCTCTGAAAATCGAATGCCCTCTTTTACAACGATAAATAATGGCATGTAGGATTGCTCACTGTTAATTGGTATGTCGACAATTAAACTATCGAGTATTTCTGAAATACTTTCTAAAGCACTGTATATTTCACTTGTCCCCATTCGAATTCCGCCCCGATTGATGGTTGCATCTGACCGACCATACATAATTCCAGATCCTCTAGAGGTTATCTTAATAAAATCACCATGTCTCCAAATATCAGGGTAAACATCAAAATAACTACTTTTGTACCGTTCCCCATTTTCATCATTCCAAAAATAAATCGGCATAGATGGCATCGGTTCTGTAACCACTAGTTCCCCAATTTCATCCACTACCTCTTCTCCTGCATCATTATAAGAAGTAACGGCTACTCCTAAGGACCGAGCTTGTAGTTCTCCAGAGTATACGGGCAATAACAGGCTTCCCCCCAGAAAACCAGAACAAATATCCGTTCCTCCGGTAGTAGAATAAAGCCAAATATCCTTCTTCACTTCTTTATAAACCCATTCAAACCCGCTTTCAGGCAAAGGTGAACCTGTTGAGCCAATGCTTCTTAAGTGTGAGAGATCAAATTCTCTTGGTTTCACATTTGATTTCATATTGGCCACTATAAAGCTTGCACTTGTACCCATCATGGTCATTTTGGTTGATTCCGCAAACTTCCACAGTGTTTCATCATTCGGATAGCTTGGATTTCCATCATATAGTAGGACCGTTGCACCAGTTAACAAACTACTAACAACTATGTTCCACATCATCCAGCCTGTTGTCGTATACCAAAAAAATCGATCTTCTCTTGTTAACTCCATTTGAAGTCCGTGAAATTTTAAGTGTTCAAGCAGGATTCCACCTTGACTTTGAACAATGCCCTTTGGTTTTCCTGTGGTTCCGGATGAATATAAAATCCAAAGCGGATGATTAAACGGAACGGATTCAAAGGTTAATGGGACATGATTATGTTCACTTATCACCTGATTCCAAAGCACGGAATTCTTCAAACCTGATAATTCAGGTTGATCTTGTAGGTTAGGGATAATGATTGTTTCTTCCAAAGTAGGTAATTCCGCTTGAATTCTTCCAACTAATTCAAGTCTGTCGTATTTCTTTCCTCCGTATTGATAGCCATCTGATGCGAACATTACTTTTGGTTGTATTTGTTTAAATCGATCAATAACACTCTGAATACCGAACTCTGGTGCACAGCTTGACCACACTGCCCCAATACTCGCACAAGCCAAAAATGCAGTTACCGTTTCATGAATATTAGGTGCATATGAAACAACGCGGTCACCTGGCTTAACCCCTTTTGCCTTTAAATAACCAGCAATTGCAGCTGTATTCTTTTTAAGTTCTGCCCATGAAAGTTCCTGCTGTGAACGTGTTTCCGACTTATAAATGATAGCCGCTTTTTCTTTTGTTTCATTCCTAAATATATGTTCTGCATAGTTTATTGTTGCACCAGGAAACCAATCGATATTTGGCATTTTGCCTTCAGATAGAACGACATCATAATCTGTTTTGGAAATAATCCTATAATAATCCCAAATAGCAGACCAAAATCCTTTCACGTCGGTAACGGACCATTCCCATAACTGATTATACTCTTCAAACTTTAACCCACGTGTTTCATCCAGCCATTTCATAAACTTCTTTATGTTTGATTTTTCTTGAACTTCACGTGAGGGTTCCCAGAGTAAGTTTCCACTAACATTTGCGGTCTTCAATCCTATCCCTCCTATCAAAATCATTCCAAGTTTCTGGTAACCATCCATCACCAAACTATTCAAAAATCATATTCACCGCTGTTACCTTGAACCTACAATTTTGATGTAATGGTCTCTTTTATAAAATTAGCTTCACGTTTTTCTAGAAAAGCGGATATCCCTTCTCTTCCCTCCAGGCTGCTTGCTCTCTCAGCAAGGACTAACGACTCCTTATTCATTTGGGATTCAAGTGTTTCTTGCAACGAGTGATAAAAGAGCTTTTTTGTTTCTCCATATGCATTCATGGGCCCATTTGCAAGGTTCTCAGCTAACTCTAGGACAACCTCTATTAATTTCTCATCGGCAACAACATGGTTGATAATCCCCCATTCACATGCCTCATTTGCATCCAATGGCCGATTGGTATACATTAACTCAAGCGCCCGTTTCATCCCGATAAGACGCGGTAGGAAATAGCTTCCAGAACCATCCGGGGTTAATCCAATCTTGTTATAAGCCATGACAAATTTAGAATGGTCAGAAGCATAAGCCAAATCACAGGCACATACGAGACTCATCCCGGCACCCGCTGCGACTCCATTCACTGCTCCAATAAAAGGTTTGTTCATTCTAGTAAAATAGGAAATTGCTTGATGCAGATAGGCGGTTACACTTTTTAGATGAGAACTGATTTGTTCCCCATTCTCAGCAAAACTTCTTAAATCGCCGCCGACTGAAAACTTATTTCCAGCACCTGTAATAACCACCGCTCTAATGTCTTCACTCTCTGAACAAAATATCGCAACATCCATCAGTTCCTTTGCCATTTCTAAATGAATGGCATTTCCAGCTTCAGGACGGTTTAATTTGACAATTCCTACACGATTCTGGATTGTTAACTGAACAAATTTATTTTCCACTAGTAAACCTTCTTTCTTTTTTGTATGCTGTGTTAAATAAGGCTGTTGATTTGCGCTCCACTAAGGAAAGCTTCTTTGAATAATCACCGCAGGGACAGGTGGTCTTTACCTGTCACGAGGCGCTACGCTTTCCGCGGGCTCGCCCGTGAGCCTCCTCGCAGCTTCGCTCCTGTGGGGTCTCACTCAGCTCGTTCATCCCGCTGGAGTCGAGCGCCTTCCGCTCCAATCAACAGGTTCTAAAATCAACAGTATCCATTAACACAGCCTTTTAATAAAAGCGTTAAACCCTTTCTAAAATCATCGCAATACCTTGACCTCCGCCAATACATAGGGAGGCTAGTCCATACTTTACATTTCGTTTTTTCATTTCAAGGGCTAATGAATAGGTAATTCTTGTCCCGCTTGCACCAAGTGGATGTCCCAAAGCAATCGCTCCGCCATTGACATTCACTTTTTCCCTATCTACCCCTAATTCTTTTAGAACGGCTAGAGATTGTGCAGCAAATGCCTCATTAAACTCAAATAAGTCAATATCACCTAAGGTTAATCCAGCATTCTTTAGTGCTTTAATACTGGCTGGTACAGGACCGATTCCCATAATTTTCGGATCAACCCCTGCTACTGCCCAAGAAACAATTTTTGCTAGTGGTTTTAATCCATGTTCAAAGACATACTCTTTTGAAGCTAATAAAACGGCTGCTGCTCCATCGTTTATACCACTTGCATTTCCAGGTGTGACAGTTCCATCCTTCTTAAAAGCTGGCTTTAGCTTGGATAAACCTTCAAGTGTTACGCCGTTTCGAATATATTCATCCACCTCAATAATTAACTCTTTCCCTTTTCTATCTTTCCTCACAATAGGTACAATCTCTTCCGCGAAACGTCCGTTATCTCTTGCTTTAATTGCCTTCTCCTGCGAATAAACCGAAAATTCATCTTGTTCTTTTCGAGATAAATCATATTTTACCGCTAGATTCTCTGCCGTCATTCCCATTCCGCAGCCAACATATTGATCAATGAGTGATTCCCACAGCATATCAACGACCACAGGTGCTTTATTTGGTGAACCAAAGCGGGTACCCTTTAACAGTTGTGGTGCTAAACTCATATTTTCGGTTCCACCAGCAGCAATGACTCTTGCCTCTCCTAATGCAATGGACTGTGCACCTGATACGATGGACTGGAGTCCTGAACCGCATAAACGATTTAAGGTTAGGGCAGCTGATGACTCAAGCATTCCACTTTTCAAACCAATATGTCTTGCCAAGTATGCAGAAGCCTCTCCCGTTTGAATCACATTGCCGAACACAATTTCATCAATATCTGATGCTGGAATACCACTTCTTTTAATCGCTTCCTTTGTTGCCGCGACACCTAATTCAATATCGCTGATATCCTTTAATGAACCGCCATACGAACCAAAAGCTGTTCGTGCCCCATCTACTATGTACGTTTCCATCCTTAATTCCCCCTTATTCAAATTAGATTTACTATTTTTCCATTTTACTATTCTTACTAACCTATAAAAAAAGGGGATTGAAAAGGCAGCATTATACACCCTTTTTTCCCCTTTCTCAAAAATTTATTTAAAATCTATACTTTAGCCAGATCTAATACAAACTCTGTTCCCCAAGCACTTAGTGATTCCCAAACTTTTGGTTTTAGCGGCAGCTCCTCATGCCAAGGACGAGGTTCAAAAATGCCGAGTTCTGGAATGAAAATATCCATGTCTGTATACAATTCCACTACATTTTGTTCAGGGTCATAATGGTAGGTTGCAATATTGTGACCAGCTGTATGACGTGATGGTCCCCAAAGAATTGGATAACCTTGTTTTGCCAATATATCCGAACTTGCATATTGATGACTAGCATCTTTTAATTGGAAAGCAATATGGTGTAGACGTGTCTCATCTGATGCCACAATATTTAATACATGGTGCTCGGTATTACAAGTTAAGAAATTTGCAAAGCTTTCACCGATTTTATCTGTAAAATCAAAACCTAATGCATCTCGGTAAAATTCTATGGTATTCTGGAAATTCTTCGCATAAAACGCAACATGTCCTAATTTATGTGGAACAACCCCTGAAATGCCAAAGCCAACATTTGTTTGATCCATCTCCGTAAATAACTCTAGAGTATTCCCTGCAGGATCCTGTAATTCTATCAACCGTGAAATAGCAGGTTTAACATCAACTTTAATAATTGAGTTAATCCCAAGTACGTGAAGCTGTTCCTGTACTTCTTCTAATGTAAGTTTTCCATCTAATTGGTATCCATAGCGGCGAATTCCTTTTTTATCAGAAGGAGTAATAACGATATTATGATGGTCAAGAGCATTGCTTAAATATGTAATGCCATCCACTTCTTCTGAAATACGATAACCCATTGCATTTGTATAATATTCCACCATGATATCTGCATTTTTTGAATAAAAATCAACATACGCTAATCTAAAAACTTTTACTTTTGACATATCCCATTCCTCCATGTGATTAAATAATAGATACATAAATCCTTTTTTAAACGTTATTTAAGAGAATATGATATAATTCAAATTTAGACTTTCAGAGTCTGATAAAGTCTTACCTGTTTTTCATTTGCCCCCAAGCAAATAAAAACGAACCATAATGGATGCCAGTCCATTGTGCCCTAGTCAGCAGCTGTATAAAAACTAGCTTTGCTTATTTTTATGCAGTTGCTGGAATTAGGAATCTCCTGAATTGTTTTGATAAATTTTCAACAAGTAATGGGAGTTCAGCTAAACTCTCTGTAGCACCAAATAGATAGAAATCTGGACGGACCACAACAGCTTCAAGACTCGTTTCTTTAAAATATTGTTTGTATTTTCCATCGATATCGACAGCTATATCACATAATTCCTCTTTGCCTTCTGACGATTCGGAGATTTCAATAAATTTAACACCGAAGTTCTCTAAAAATGCAATCTGTTCTTCACTCAATACCTTCTTAGGATTATTCACTGGACTCATAATTGTCCATCCACTTCCTACTACATCATCAAATAATCCTGTTTTCCCGCTATACTCTACCTGACCTTGAAATGAAAGTTTACCACTGTATTTAGTATTTTTCCCATCGGCTGATTGGTAGAGTATTCCTTCTGTTAAGAATGGGAATTCCGGAAATTCAGGGACACCGCCAGTGAAAAATGCCTCATCTCTTTTTGCAGCTTCTATCGGATCTGTTACGCAAATGACATTTCCCAAAAACAAGGCTGCTTCTACGACCTCACGGTTATGAGGTTTACGCTCAGCTGTATACGTCTCTAAAATAGACTCTGCAGCTTTTCCACTTAGAATAAGGTCTAGCTTCCATGCTAAATTAATGGAATCACGAAGACCAGAACACATACCTTGACCCATGAATGGCGGTGTTAAGTGAGCTGCATCTCCTGCTAAAATAAGCCGGCCCTTTTGCCATTCATCCGCCCATAATGCCTTAAATGTATAAACGGCATGCCGTTCTAATACTGCATTAGCAGGAGTTATATTCCAAGGATCAAGCAAGCGCCACGCTACTTCTTCACAGTTAAGTTCTTCTTTTGTCTCCCCAGGAAGAGCCATAAATTCCCAGCGCCTTTTCCCAGGGCCACCTGAAACAACGGTTGTAGGACGGGCTGGATCACATAGCTGCAAATTCATTGGGTTCCATTCTCTTTCTTCATTCGTCACAATATCAACAACAAGCCAATCTGCCGCAAATCCAAGGTCTGTAATTGTAGTTTCCATGTTTTTACGAACAAAACTGTTCGCACCGTCACAACCAACAATATACTTTGCATGAATGGTACGAACTTCTCCCTCTTGGTCCTTTACCATAAGCTCTACATGATTTTCAAATTCCTTTAACTCAATTGCCTCATTTCCCATTTGCACATTTACACTAGACTGTTTACGGCAAGCAACATCCATCACTCTTTCAAGCTCTGGCTGATTGAAAAATAAATGTCCTGGCCATCCTGAAATACCATCTTGTGAAAAATCGAGGGCCAATAGTAATTCTTTTTCAGCATTTCGCCATTCATATAAATCAGGGACTGGTTGCAAAATTCTTTCAAGCTCACTTTTTGGAAGGATTGATTGCAGCATGCGAGCAACCTCATCATCCAAATGAACAGCTCGAGGAAGTGGATAGGCTTCAGAGAATCTTTCATAAACCCCAACCTTCCATCCTTTTTGACCAAGTAATGCAGCTAACAGCTTTGATACAGGACCATAACCAACAATTGCAACGTCAACCATTTCTTGTTTCATTCTCCACACCCCTATACAAAATTAATCAAACCCCATTTTGTAAACGCATACATTCCTATCAATTATTAAACTATTTTTTTCATTTGCATCGATATTAAATTTATTTATGTAAGAACTAGAGGCTGCTGGGATCGTTAATCCCAGCATTTTTGAAAAAATACACTATTAAGAAATGGCTACTTTACTAGAAACTACTTTATTTACTTGTTCACCTAGGTCAATTTTCCCATCTTTGCTCTTAATTTGACAGCGAATAACGTCTCCATCATTCAAATATTTACCTGTCTTGGTTTGACTTTCAACAAGCAAATCTACTTTCTCCGCATAAGGTACCAGATGACTTGATAGTTTTCCTAATATCTCTGGAGTAAGAGTGAGTGCTACTCCGCCAGTTGTACCAGTAATAACCAAATCACCTTTTGAAAGATCCATGATTTCAGAAAGCTCTGTCAGAGTTTCAGCAGGTTTGTATAATAATTGATTCGTGTTTGCTGATTGGCGTAATTCATCATTTACCCATAAATTTAATTCTAGATCATGAATGAGTGGAACCTCTTCTTTATCAAGTAAGTAAAAATAAGGTCCTGTAGGTCCAAAAGTACGGTAGCTCTTCCCTTTTAACCATTGCCCCTCAGAAAGTTGTACATCACGAGCAGAAACATCATCCATAATGACAAGCCCTGCAATATATTGGTGAAGGTTTTCATCTGTGACCTCAACGGCTGATGAAATCTCTGTTCCAATGACCAGTCCCAACTCAATTTCATAGTCTAATAGCTTAACATGTGACGGGCGAATAATCTCTGTATTCGGACCACAAAGTGTGCTATCTGCTTTACTAAAGAACATATTATATGGCGGCCGGGCTGCCTCCATTCCAGATTCTGCACGATGAGAGGAGTAATTGGCACCCTGACAGACAATTCTTGCTGGTTTGGTAATTGGGCTTAAAATGGTCACTTCATTTAATGAAAAAGATTCAGCTTGCCCTTGATTTTTTAAGTTTCTAGCTTCTTCAACACCCTCTTCTAAAAAATGAGCTAAAGTAGAATAGCTTTCCCTTAATACCAAAATACGATTATCTGAAATAACTCCCCACTGTTCTTTCTTTTCCTTTTCAAATCTTACTACTTGAATTCCCAACTTAACCCCTCCTAAATTTTTAAGTTATATGTAACTAAGAGTATATTTTTTCAAGTATCCTTTTAACCCGTAGGATTAACTCCATCATTTTATCATGGGCCAATTTTTCATCACGTGCGATGACGGCTTCATAGATAGATCGATGTCTTTCTAATACTTCATTCGTCGGTGTATCAAAAGGCGATTCTGGAGAAGCATTCGCTGCTTTTAATGTTTTTTCTCGACTAATAACTAGCGCTTTCCGTAATGTTCTAACAGTGTTAATGATTAGATCGTTGTAAGAAGCCCTTAATATACTCTCATGGAAATCATAATCAGCATTTGCCCATGCCTTTTCATCTCCGATTGATTGTTCGAGTCGATTGAAAGCATCTTTAATGCTAATCAAATCCTGTTCGGTTGCTCTTTGTGCTGCTAGTGCTGCTGCCATGGGTTCAAGGCCCATTCTAACTTCTGTTAAATGCAGCAGAAAATCTCGATTATTCTCATCTTCAAGGACCCAGTTTATGACTTCAATATTCCACCATTGCCATTCTGATCGTGGAAGGACAATTGTACCAGCCCTTTGATTGGACCTAACAAGACCCATGGTAGATAAGCTTTTAAAGGCTTCACGGACTACCGTTCGACTTACTTTATAAATTTCACCTAAATCCTCTACTTTTGGGAGGATTTCCCCTTGTTTTAACTCACCCGTTACAATTTTTTGTCCAAGCTCACTAACTAATTGTTCACTTCTATTCTTCATAATGCGTTAACACTCCTATCCTTACTATGTTTTAACCTTACCACAACAATAATGGTATTCCGACTTTTTGGGATAGAAGGTTAAGACAGGATTCCACTCCCTATTGAAAGCGTATCCATTTTATATTAAAGGCTATAACACCCCCTTGCGATTAAGATAGTTTGCACGTTACTTATGTTGGAATAAATATTACTTATCTGATTATTATAATAAATAATATTTATTATCTCGTCAACCCGTTTTTGAAATTTTCTATTAACTATTTAAAATAATTATAATGCCATAAAACATTCATTTTATGGCGAAGGACTATTACTATTTTTGTAGAATAGCTTTAACGATAACAAATTTATCCCGCCTGGAGGCAGTAAAATGAAAACTACGAAGAGTAATTTTATGGATGATTTAAAAGGTGAGCATGTACTAGCAAATTTCCTAGATAAATATCTCTATGAAAAATTAGAAATTCAGACCTTTTTTAGAAATACCCCTGATAAAAACAACTATCTCAGCAATCAATTTAAGGGCATTGATGTTTCTTTTACCTCAAATAGATTTGACTATATTGTTGATGAGAAAGCCACTCTATATTATCCAAATGGATTGCCTACATTTGCCTTTGAACTTAGCTATAAAAAAGATAATATGTGGCATCCTGGCTGGTTTTATGATGAAACAAAAGAAACAGGATATTATCTTTTAGCGTGGCCACAGAGGCAGGATGTAAAGTTGTCTGAATTAAAGATGGAACATATTCAAAAAGTAGAAGTCATGCTGCTTTGCAGAAAAGATCTTCAAGAATACCTAGATAAGAATTATGGTTTCAATAAAACCAACATACAAATTGCCGTTGACGAAATTATAAAAGCAAAAAAGTATGGAAGGCTACATACAATCTCTGATTCCTCTCCCCATTACTATTTTTATACTGCAAATTTATCCGAAACCCCCATTAATTTAGTGATTCATAAAAAAACATTACAAAAATTAGCTCTATTCCACTTTGTAATTTATCGAAATAAACCTTACGCACAAAATAGTAACTCCAACAAATGGTTAATACCCCCTTTTAAAAGTATTTAGAACCTTCTCTCCCTCATTTACGTTTTGGATTGAAATAATAAAACAAAGTGCATGACCCCTGCCAGAACGGGAGGGTCCCTCGCACTTTTTACTATTGTTCTAGATAAAGTAGAACAGATTTGTTATAATATATATAGAACAGATTGGAGGGAAACGATAATGATAATTAGAATTGAACCTGACTCCGACATTCCCATTTATGAGCAAATATCTAATCAAATTGTTGAAGGAATCGCTAGAGGTTTGATTCAGCCAGGAGATTCGCTGCCTTCTGTGAGGGCTTTTGCAGCTGACCTCGGCATTAACATGCATACCGTTAATAAAAGCTACCACCTCTTAGAAAAGAAAGGAATTATCACAATTGTTCCGAAGTCAGGAGCGATTATCTCTTCTCCCCTAGATTTCAATGAAATCTCTTTCGGACGATTAAAAGCTGTCTATAAACCACTTATTGCTGAATCTCTTGTGGTTGGTATGTCTAAGGAGCAAATTCACGAACTTATCTCTTCTATTATTCAAGACATAAAGAAAAGAAATTAACTCTAGGAGGAATCCATATGACTTTAGCCATTTTTCTATTCATCTCGATTATCCTGCTCGGTATCCAAACAGCTATTCCCTTTTTAGTAAAACGAACCATCATCTTTGGAATCACCGTCCCTGAAAAGCACATTAAAAACGAACAACTTCTATCCTATAAAAAAAGATATACCTTATTGGTTTCCCTTCTTTCTCTGGTGGTATTAGCGGGTTATGTAATTTGGGTTCTCGGTACGAACCCTGGAGAAGAACCAACTGTCCTAGTTGGAACGCTCATCCAATTTGGCATTATTCTTTTCAGCCTCTCCCTCTATTTTTTCTTTCATGGAAAAACGGTACAACTTAAAAGGAAAAATAATTGGATGGAGAATCTAAAACAAGTTAAAGTATCAGACTTGTCTGTACGTTCTCAGGATGAAATGATTCCTTGGTATCTGTTTTTACTTCCAATGATTGTTACCGTCGGAGTCATCGGATATACGGTTTTCCAATATGACCTTCTGCCTGAACAGATTCCTACTCACTGGGGAATAAATGGTGAAGCCGATGCCTTTACGGAGAAAACGCCAATGTCAGCGATTTTAATGCCTCTAACGCTTTTAGCAATGCAGGTGATGTTTTTAGGGATCCATATTGGAAAAAACAAATCTGGGATTAAATTAAGTGCAACTGGTACAAATGCTTCAAGGATACGACAGTTAACATTACGGAAATATTCAAGCTGGCTGATGTTTGGTGTTAGTTTCTTGCTGACGGTATTGTTTAGTTACTTTCAATTCACAACGATTCACCCAGATTTGTTTGCGGGAACTGCCATGGTTGCAGCACCCATGATTTTCCTTGCTGTTACCTTAGCCTCCACCATTGCTTTTGCTGTAAAAGTGGGACGTTCTGATAAACACCCCGTCGATGAAACAGAGGAAGCAATCAACCGATTACGACGAAGATTCATACTGGAAAGGCGGTCTCTTTTATTTCAACCGAAATGATCCCTCCATTTTTGTAGAAAAACGCTTCGGTGTGGGCTGGACCCTCAATTTCGCCAACCCACTAGGATACTTCATTTTCATATTGCCGCTTGTGATTGTCCTTGTATTATCATTATTATAGAATTAATAAAAAAACGAGAGCGAATCCCTGAATTAGGATACGCTCTCGTTTTTTTGTGGTCGTCTTTCTGGCCCCACTACATGGCCTGGCATGTTCTACTGTCTATTCAAGACTTTTCATTGTTACGAAATGATTTCCCATTTTTTATTATTCGCAATTTCTAATAGACGAGGTTCTGGGTTCACAGCTACGGGATTTCCAACTAATTCAAGCACATTTAAATCACTGTAACTATCCCCATATGCAAAGCTATTTTGCCAATCCACTTTCATGTTCGATAAATGGCTATTAATAAATTTTGTTTTCCGTTCACCGTATATATAGTTGATTGAAGCATTCTTTTTCAGTTTTTCATCATCATATGGAATACTGCTTCCAATGATACAATCGAAGGTGACATCCTCTGTGACAGAGTTTAGGAGCGGCTCATACGCTCCTGAGACAAGCATTGTATAATACCCATCTTTTTTATGTTGTTCTAGTCTATGTAACATATGATCACTCAGGTTTTGACTCATAATTCCGCCAATTTGCGAAAAAAACTGCTCGATTTCTGCTTTCGAAGTTGAACCAAAAGCAGATATATAGGACCACATGGAGTACTCTTTCATTTTTTGTTCGGGGTAAAGTTTACATTTGTAGGCCAAGTAGACCGGTAAGATCCTAAGGAAGAATTTCCGATATTTTTGAAAATGTATAGGATGTCTCTTTAAATGACTCATCAATAGGGGGAAAGTCTCCTCAGGAAATAATGTGCCATCAAAATCAAATATTGCAACCTTCATAAAATCAGCCTTTCGTTATGGTCTTTTTCAAAAATTCTTCTAACTAAAGGTAAAGTTCCTAAACCTCTATACCAGCAATTCCCACGCCACCCGGTCCTGCATGCGTCGAGATCATTGCACCTGCTTGAATCCATTTAACGTTTTGGAAACCAAATTCTCTTGCAATAGCTTCCAATCCTTGCTTGATCTCTTCATCAAGTCCGATAGAATAGAGTAAGTAAAGTTGTTCTCTATCAATGTTGTATTGAGTTAGATAATCTCGCATCAGTTTTTCTGAAACGACATCCATTTTCCCACGATACTTTTTAGTTGAAACAAGATTTCCATCTACCAATTCAATACGCGGCTTTATTTTTAACAATGCCCCTCCAAGATATGCAAGATTGCTTACTCGCCCTCCTGCTCTTAAGAATTCCAAGCTGCCGGGAACGAACGCAAGTCTTGATTTTGGAACCATTGATTTTATCTTCTCCACTAACAGTCCAGGGTCAATCGAAGGTTCATTTTCTAACAAGTTAACGGCATACATCACAATTGCCGTTAATCCCCCTGTAACATTCAAAGCATCAATGAGGAAAATATCTTTTAAATCTTCTGTTGCAATGATCGCATTTTGGAAGGATGAAGATGCCTTCGAAGTATAACCAATATGAACAATGATACAATCAGGAAAATCATTTTTAATTCTTGTGAAAAATTCAAGATATTCATGCGAATTTGTGGATGTTGTGGAGGGTATTTTTTTTGTACGCTCGTAAAAATCATAAATATCTGTTACAGGTAAGGAACCATCTAAATAATCCTGCCCATCCATAATCACATGCATCGGGACCACTTGAACATAATGTTTTTGAGCTAAATCTACTGGTAAATCTGCACCACTCTCTGTTGTCAAAATAATTCTTCTCATCAATATCCTCCACCTTCTAATTAAAAGCCCATACGATTGGTACTAAATTCTTCTACTCTACTATACATGAAAAAGGTGGATAGACTACATATTTCCAGAAAGATATACATAATCCCCAGAAAAATTATAAGAGCACTTTTTTGTAAATGAATGATTAAAAGCCAACTTACCTTCCAGTAATTCGGAAGGTAAGTCGGCTTTATTTTAAATCCTAATGTTTCATCGAAAACGTAATACTTATAATGCCGTAATCGCATCCAAGGCTATTTTCATTTCTGCTTCCACCGCGTTGGAAACCAAGTCATTGTGTGGATTATATTCGTCTCGAAGCTCTGCATCCGCATATCCATCGATGGCCATAATCGCCCCAGCTTTTATTCCTTTCAAAGCGGCAATAACAAATAAAGCGGAATTTTCCATGTCGACTGCTAGAACTCCAGCTTTTTTATAAAGCTGATGTGGAAATTCAAGAACTCCTGAATAAAAGGCATCAAGTGTAAGGGTAATTCCCTCATTAACAGGAACGCCTCCATCAACTAAATCTGCCGCATTCATTAATGCCTCAACAATATGTCGGTCTGCCACTGCTGGAAATCCAGTAGGGACAATTTGTTTCGTTAATCCATCACAACTTACAGCAGCTGTACTGATCACAAGGCTTCCAGGTGTAACATCTTTTTGATAAGAACCAGCTGTTCCTACTCGAATGATGGACTGTACACCACCCATTACAAGTTCCTCAAAACATACAGCTGCGCCAGGTGCTCCAACACCATGGCTGACTACCGCTACCTGACTCCCCTTCCAGCTTCCACTGTAAGTGTGATACTCGCGATTTTGAGCGATTAGAACAGGATTATCCAATAAATCGGCAATAATCTTGGCACGGCTTGGATCCCCACATACAAGAACACGTTCTGGCAGGATATCTGATGTTAATTTTAAATTTGGCAATTGTTTAGTCAAAGTCTTTTCGCTCCCATTCATCCTCTGGTATTGGCAGGTCTTCCCCTGAGAATCTTTCTTCTTTAAACGGATCACCATTGATATGGAAGCCGTTTTGCTCCCAGAACCCTGGCTGGATTTCATCAATAAACTCAATTCCTCGGATCCATTTTACACTTTTCCAAAAATAAAGGTGCGGTACAACGAGCCTAAGCGGCCAGCCATGCTTACCCGTTAGCGGCTCACCTTCAAAAGTGTGAGCCAAGATTACATCCTCTTTAAGCAGATCCTCCAAAGCAATATTGGCTGTATAATCATGATCTGCATGCAACATAACAAACTTACTTTTAGGATTCACACCAATCTCCTTTAGGAAATCGCTGAATTTGACACCGGTAAAGCTATTATCAAAACGAGACCAGCGCGTGACACAGTGGATATCTACATTGATGGTCGTCTGAGGCATTTTTTTGATTTGATCATAAGTTAGTACGACCTCGTTGTCGACTTCACCGAACACCTTTAAATTCCATTTTTCCAAATCATACGCAGGCACGTCTCCTTCATGAAGAATCGGGAAACGCTCTGTTAATGCCTGGCCAGGCGGAAGTCGCTTAGCCAGCTTGGGATCAACTGCCGGAACTCTAGTCTTTTTAATTCTTTCTGCTTTATTCATGATTTCGTTCCTCCTTCTTACCTAGAGCTTTGCTGCCCAGATAGCTGTGAATCTGCCCCGCGGTCCTTTAGGAAGAACATTGCGATGATCGTAATAATATAAGGCAGCATTGCTGTAAATTGAGTTGGCATTGAAAAGCCCTGAAGTCTGATACTTAACGCATCCATCAGCCCGAATAACAAGCTTGACCCTACGATTCCGATTGGGTGGGACTGACCTAACATCATCGCCACAAGAGCAATAAAGCCCCTTCCAGCCGTCATTCCCTCTGTAAACATCGTAACTTGTCCCAGAGAGAGCTGGGCACCTGCCAAACCGCAAAGTATTCCACACACCACAATGGCGCCATATTGCAGAAGTGTAACCTTTAAGCCAAGGCTTCTCGCAGCTGCTTCATTTTTCCCAACCGCAAGAACGCGAAAGCCTGTAACCGTACGGTAAAAGAAAATGTACAATACTATTGCTGCTAGAAAGGCGATATATACGAGTGGTGAATGTCCCGAAAGAAGGTTCCCAACAACCGGAATGCCTTCAATCACCGGGATGTCCAGCTTCGGAAGTCCTTCCATGTTTTTATCATAAAAGGCACCTTTTACATTAAAGATGGCTCGCAGTCCAAACGTGGTCAAACCGAGAACTAAAAAGTTGATAGCAATACCTGCTACGATTGGGTTTGCCTTAAATCGAATGGCTGCCATACCGAATAGCAGTGAAACAAGGACAGAACCGAGTGCACCTACTAAAACAGCGACAAGCACATTACCGCTAAAGTAATTTCCAACGATGGCAGAAAAAGCACCTGCTAGTATTAATCCCTCAAGACCTACATTAAAAATTCCAACACGAGCACAAAGGGCTCCTCCTAAAGCTGCCAAAAGAATAGGAGTGATCATTCGAATCGCTGAGGTAAAAAAGGAGAGATCAAGCAGCTCCATGGATGTCACCCGCTTTCTTCTTTACTTTCCACCAATTCATGGTGATTTTTGCTGTAACAAAAAGAATAAGAACTCCCTGAATCACACTGGCGATTTCCAACGGAACCTCTGTATTACGCTCCATTCCCATTGCGCCGGTTTGAAGTGCTGCAAGCAGAATCGCCGCTACAGCAGTACCAAGAGGATTAGAGTTTGCCAAAAGGGCTGCCATTAACCCTGTCCAGGCATATCCTGGAACGGTCAGGGAACCTTCTACATAACGATATTGTGATCCGAGAACTTCAACCGTCCCAGCTAGTCCTGCGATCCCGCCGCTAAAAAACATACTGAAAAGGAGTACCTTTATTTTATTAATCCCTCCATACTCAGCAAAGAATGGGTTATAGCCCAGCATTCTTACCTCATACCCCGCTGATGTGAAGCGCAAAATAATATATAGAGTAATCGCCAAAACCATCGCAATAACAAATCCCATATGAACACTCATACCTTGGAATAACTTAGGCAGCCATGCCACCTGATCAATCATGTGAGTCTGTGCTAATGCAGCCGATCCACTTTTGTCTTGAAACGGCCTCGAAACTAAATAACCTGCAAATAATACTGCCACATAGTTTAAGAGTAACGTAGAAATCAATAACTGTACTTTGAATCTAGTTTCCATCCACCCCGCCAGGAGCGACCATAAGCCCCCTGCTAAAAATCCAGCCAACAATGCCGCCAGGATTTTGATAATTCCTGATCCTGGAACATATAAAGCAGCAAGTGCTGCACTTACCGCACCTAACACCATCTGCCCTTCTGCTCCCATATTGAAGACACCAGCTCGAAAAGCAATTGCCAACCCTAAACCAATCAATATTATAGGAGTAGCCCGCGCAAGTGTTGCAGTTACAAAGTAAAAGTTTCCGAATGCCCCGTCCCACATGACTTTATAGGTTTCCAGTACAGATGCACCTACTAGACTAATAGCAACTGCCCCTGTCAAAAGCCCAATCAACACGGCCGTAAGAGGCTGTATCAAGGATTTAAGCAGTTGTTGTAGTTTTCGTTGAAGCTTCATTCTCGTTTCCTCCTGCCATAAGTACACTTAATCTCTCTTCCGTCGCTTCATTTCGATTGAGGATATCGACTATTTTCCCTTCATACATCACAGCAATTCGGTCAGACAAAGTCAGGATTTCCGATAACTCTGACGAAACCAGGAGAATACCGTCTCCATTATTTCGTTTCTCGATAATGGCTTCATGGATATATTCCATGGCGCCGATATCGACACCACGTGTTGGTTCAGCAGCAATGAGAAAATCTGTTTCAAATCCAAGTTCGCGGGCAACAATTAATTTCTGCAAGTTTCCACCTGATAGGTTTCCTGATTTTTCATCTAATGAAGGTGTTTTAATTTCGAATCGGTCAATCCATCCTCTAACAAGCTTGCGAAACGAGTTAAGTTTAATAAAGGAAGATTGATTGAAATTTCTCTTTCGATAATATCCCATCAACCCTGTCTCTTCTACAGCTGCTTCTTTCGCCGCTCCCCATAAGTAACGGTCTTCAGGTATATGAGCGAGACCAGCATTTCTTCTATAAGCCACTGTTTTACCTGAAAAGATTGTATCTCCTAAGTGAACACTGCCACTATCAATTTTTCTCAAGCCTGTAATCGCCTGGATTAGTTCTGACTGCCCATTCCCCGATACTCCGGCAATCCCGACAATCTCTCCACGGTGTATCGTTAAGGAGAGTTGATCCAAGATTGGTTTCGCATTTTTCCCGCCGATTGTAAGATTTTCTACCACAAGAAGCGGATCACCGTCTAATTGGATTCGGTCGGTAAGTTTCTGGAGTTCACGACCAACCATCATGGTGGCTAACTGTTCGACATCGGTATTTTGTGTTAAAACATTTCCTGTAACCTTTCCATTTCTTAACACGGTTATTTGATCTGCTACCTTCATCACTTCAGGCAGCTTATGGGTTATGAGGATAATACTTTTCCCTTGTTCCGCTAAAAATTGAATTGTTTTTAAAAGTTCCTCTATCTCAAGAGGTGTCAAGACTGCTGTTGGTTCATCGAGAATAATAATATCTGCACCCTGATATAACACTTTTAATATTTCAATTCGTTGCTGTTCACCTATCGAGCAATCCCCTGCTGTTTTCAATGGATTGACGTTGATTTTATAATGTTCGCTGAGTTCCTTCACTTTTTCTGCCGCGGCTTTTCTATTAAAGAAACCATTTTGTTTCGGTTCATGACCAATCACAATGTTTTCTGTTACGGAAAAATCAGAAAATAACATAAAGTGCTGATGCACCATACCGATTCCATTTTCAATCGCATCGTGCGGTCCCGAAAATTTCACGGTTTTACCATTGAGTACTATTTCCCCGCTAGTCGGCTGTTCAAGACCGTAAAGCATCCGCATGAGGGTTGTTTTGCCGGCACCATTTTCTCCGACAATGGCCAAAACCTCTCCTTTTTTCAGATGTATTGAAATCGTGTCATTCGCAAGAAAATCACCGTACTTTTTGCTCATATCCTTCATTTCTAACACATAGGTCATAGTTTTCCACCCCTTTAAAAATCGAAACCGACTACAATGTGCAGTCGGTTTACCTTTTTCAGATTAATTGCTTAATGGATTTTTGATTTCTCTTTTTCCAGTAACAATTTCTTCGTGAAGTGCTTTTACTTGGTCAATAACTTCTTGTCCAACAAAGCTGTTAAGAGGAGTTTTGCTTTCATGTGTTACATATGTTAAGCCAACACCCTTTTCCTTCAAGCCATACTCGACAATGCCTGATTTAAAATTGCCATTTGCAAATGCTTTTACTGTTTCATATGCCGCCGCGTCTGTCCCTTTAAGCTGTGACAGAACGACATGCTCTGGATCAACCTCTGTACGGTCAACGTCCTGACCAGAAGTAAAGAATCCTTGTTCTTTTGCTGCCTCAAAAACACCTAGGTCGCCGACTGCAGCAGCGCCTGCCACGAAATCTGCTCCTTTAGATGCTTGTAACAACGCTAATTCTTTTGCTTTCGCAGGATCCGTAAAGCCTCCAACATAGTTTACTAGAAACTCTACATCTGGATTGGTTTCCTTTAATCCCTGTTCAAACGCAACTGACCATTTTTTCATTAATGGAATATCCATCGCAACTACCATTCCAACTTTATCGGTTTTCGTAGAAAGACCTGCTGCAGCTCCTAGTAAGAACGCTGCTTCGTGCTCTCGGAAATTTACACTTTGTACATTTGGAAGGTCTACAACGGTATCAATAATTGCAAATTGACGATCCGGATTTTCTGTTGCTACCTTTTTCAATGCATCCTCTGATTCAAAGGAAGATGTAATGATTAAATCATATCCTTCTGCTACGGCTACGCGAATATTTTCTTCGATTGCAGAATGATCCGTAGATTCAATTGTCTTTAATTCAACTCCAAATTCTTCTGCTGCTTGTTTCGCACCCTCATCCATTTGCTGGAAGAATGGGTTTACACCGATTTTCTCAGGCAGAACGAGAGCAATTTTCTTCTTACCCTCTTTTGATGATGTTTCATCTTTACCTGTTGATTCTTCTGCTCCACATCCAGCGACGAGCAGGACTAAAGCCACTACGAAAAGTGAAAGTAGTTTTCTCATGATGTTCCCCCTGTAATATATTCGTTTTTATTACTATATGTCTATTAATTTACTAAAAACATTTAAATATAGCAATACAAAATCGAACATTTTTAAAATATTTTATTTAAATGTTCGTGTTTTGCTTTTGTCACCTAATAAAAATACCCTCTCCCTAAAATAGGAAGAGGGTTTATGTATATACTCTTCCTTATCTTTCAGAACTCACTCGTTCTGTAGGATTTGGCACCATACTATTCAAAAATAGCGGTTGCCGGGCGTCAACGGGCCAGTCCCTCTGCCTCTCATGATAAGGTAAACAATATGTAATATCAGGTATTTTTAGATAAACAATATAAACATCTAAGTAAGATTAAAAACTTAATTTATTATATTTTAAAAATTTTATAATTACAATACATTTTAAATATTCATTTAATATTAATTTTAAAACTTCTTTAAGTTTTCATCAAAAAAAAGCCGACTCCACCTTCCAATATTCGGAAAGTGAGTAGGCTTTTATAATAATTATTATTTGAACACAGATCAAACCTTAATTTATTTACCAAGTCCAATTTGTGATGGAGAGTAACATTAAAGTAGCTGCGGCTAATGCAATATTCTTTAGAAATTGATTCATCTCGCCTACTTTTGCATTCGAATCTGTTTCCTTCCAGAAATTGTGCATGATGAAAGCCGAAAGAACAAGGAAGATTACGATTAAATATAGTCCCCATTCAATCCAATATGCCGTAAGGATGCTCAAGCCTCCTGCAAGGAGCATTAATCCGGTTACGACAACAGAGAGTCCTGGTGCTGGGACCTTCTTATAAGATGCATACTGCTTCAAACCTTGAAATTGGATGAAATGATTTAACCCAGAATAAGCAAAATAAAGACCAAATACCGCCCGACCAATCAGCCATAGCCAATCCATTCAGACATCATCCCTTCATTAGGTTAGTAACTTTCTCTATACATATATACGAATATTTATTAGAATATTCCGTCTTATTTAATAATTATTTTGACCATGGGG
This sequence comes from Neobacillus niacini, assembly GCF_023715415.1. Taxonomy (GTDB): domain Bacteria; phylum Bacillota; class Bacilli; order Bacillales; family Cytobacillaceae; genus Neobacillus; species Neobacillus niacini_C. The sequence continues at coordinate 415,494 of NZ_JAMBOB010000002.1, read as the reverse complement.
ACGGATCTCCCGGTCATATTTCATTGGAAGCCAAAAAAGTACCAGGCACAAACCTTATTACGGGAGGTGCCTGGCACTTTTCTTTTTCTTTTTCTTTTTCTTTTTCTTTAAGTATCAAGATGGTCAGAGGAAGCTTTATTTAATAATAAATCTGATCGCTCATTCGCATATAAATACAACCTATGCATCGGTCTGGTCATCGCCACATACAACAATTTAATATCTATTTCCTCTTCCGAGTATGCTTCCTCTAGGCTTAGAATCAGGACGGCATCAAATTCTAATCCTTTTGAAAGGTACGAAGGTAAGATTACAACGCTTCCCTTTTTCATATCTTGCTTTTCTTCTAATAGCTGTATAGGAAGATTACTATTTTCTAGCATGTTATGTATGCGCATGCATTCGCTGTCGGTTCTTCCAATGATGGCAATCGAGTTGAGTTCGTCCTCTTTGAGTAAATGGATATCATGTTCAAGTGTTTCTCTTACCTGCTGCAGATTGCTAGGGTCAATTTTTGTAAAATGAGGTTTGTCCCCATGCCGAATAACGGGTTGAACGATGGGCAAGTCTTTATTCATAATTGATAGAATGTCATTTGCCAGGTGCATAATCTCGACCGTTGTACGATAACTTTTTTGGAGAGCATGATAGTTCGCACTTGGAAAGATATCGGTAACTAACGGCTCCCAGCTGTTTATTCCTCGATAGGAATGAATTCCTTGTGCTAAATCGCCAACGATGGTAAATAAATCCGTTTCAAAGCCTTCTTTCATTGCCGCAAACTGAAAATAGCTATAGTCTTGAGCCTCATCTATAAAAACACTTTTCATTTTATATTTCTCATCGATTCCTTCAAGCTTTGCCTTCATGTAAAATAACGGAGCCAAGTCCTCCAGCTCTAGTGCCTTTTTATCAAAAATTCTTTGACAATATTGACTTAATTTCTTACATTCTATCTCAGAAAGAGTGCGTGAATACTTTTTTAACAGTTCTGGAGACGTCATCAGTTCCTTATATAGTGCAAAAATATCTTTCTTTACAAATGGCTCCATATAATTTTTTACTGCTACCTTCGATTCCTGCTCCACTGTACTTAACCTTTTTGCTTTTAAATCCATGATGGAGACGACTCTTTCTCTTCTTTTATCTGAATCCAGCCTTGTGGTATACAATGCCTTTTCCAAAGCCTCATCATATTTACTATTAATTTTCGATAAAATAATCGATTTTTTTATTCTTAAATCATTCGCCAAAAGATTTTTAATTTTATCGAGTCTGCTGTAGATGGGTAAATACTGAAATTCTGTCAAAAATAAACGATTAATCTTTTGCCCTCTCATGAGAAGTGATTTTTCAATAATAAAATCCTTCGATGGTGCTAGATTATATTCAATCTCTTTCAAGTAGGCATCGATACAGTCTTTAAAATCAAGTGAACCTTTATAACCCGACATCCATTGTAACCATTTTGCTTTTGTTTCCCCTTTAAGAAGCGTCATTAGCTTTGAGTTAGGAGCTATTAATTTTATTTTCTTCCCCAAACAACTTCTCATAAAATCAACATAAGTAGTTTGTTTAATTTTGTTTACCCCTAAATCAGGAAGAACTGCGGAAATATAATCAATAAACAATCGATTCGGTGCAAGAATCATTAATTTTTCTGGAGGAAATCGATATCCAGAAGAGTACAGAAAGTAGGATATTCGATGGAGTGCGATTGTAGTTTTTCCACTTCCAGCAGCTCCTTGAACGATGATGGGGTGTTTAAGAGAAGCTCGAATTACATCATTTTGCTCATTTTGGATGGTCGCAACAATTTCGGTTAAGCGATTGTCTGCTTTACCCGATAAGGATTTCTGCAAGAGCTCATCATGTGTGGTTAAATCGATATCTCGAATTTCTTTTAATAATCCGTCCTCAATTTCATACTGTCTTTTCAGAGATAAATAACCACTCTGCGTTTCCCCATAGGCATCATAGGTAACATCCCCTAGACGGCCATCATAGTAAACATTTGCAATCGGTGACCGCCAATCAACGATAATCGGAATCTGGTTCACACGGTCAAATAGTGACGCTTTCCCGATATATAAAATCTCTTCATTGGTGTCACCGCTGCTCGTAAAATTAATCCGAGAAAAGTACGGCTTGCCTAGGACGCTCGCTAATCTTTCTAGTTCACTCTCTGCCAATTCTAAATACTGAGCATTCGTCAAAAGGGTCATATAGCTTAAACTACTATCAGAAGTGTCAAGGTCCGCAAAGGCTTCTTTCAAATTCTCAACAAATTGTTCTTTATTTCCCTTTGATTGTTCCAAAACACTCTTTATGTATTCCTTAGTAAACTCTAAGCGTTCAATTTCTGATTGATAATCTTTATGCTCACGAACAGATCTTTGTTTTTTTGAACTCATTCTCTAAAACCGTCACCTCTTCCTATAGACTCCGTACATTCAATCAGGCACAAAAAGAAACATCTACAACCTTTTTGTAGATGCTTTCATACACAATGGAGCTATATTTTACCATTCGGAAATTAATAAGACAATCTATTTTTTCATAATAATTAAAAAATAAAGCCGAATTCTATCACCCTTTGGTATAAAGAAGGACAATGAGGAAAATAATCAACCCTATTAATAGGATTGGACCAACACCTGTGGTATACACAATGTGTATTTTAATATGAAGTATGGCATGGATAATCAGAATAATGAGCAGACAAATAAGCAATAAAATAGCTAACTGGACATTTGTATTTCGATTCCGATTCAAAAAATTTGCTCCCTTCTAGAAGCTTTGCTACGAACACTACATGTACCACTTTTACTATAAATATTTTCCTTACGCACAAAATATGCCATTCTTACTGTTTATCTCATCCGGTTGCACTCTTTACAATTGTACATAGTAATAGTGAAACTTGTTCGTGTGTTTTCCGTATATACTTACATACCTAATTTAACTGATGAAGATGGAGTGAAATGATTAATGGCAGTAGAATCTACTGATTATTTAAGGGACGAATTGAAAAAGATTGAAGTATGGGAAAATGAACAGAAGGATTTATGGTTTTGGGAAAAGCTTGGCCGTTTACCCTTCATGCTGCTTGATAAGCTAACACCAAAATTTATTCAAGATAAAATCGGCTTGGCGATTGATGAATTAGGGAACTACATCCAGACTGGCGGCCAATATTTAGTCAAGGAAGAAAGTATTCTTAAAAAGTTTGCACCTCAGGATACATTACCAGATGAGATTCGCCTTGACTTCATTGAACAGGTCCCAATCAGTAAAATGGATGAAATTGCTGAGGAATTAAAGATTTCCAGAACAAAAATAGCGACAGTTCAAGGGGCAACAACGGGTATCGGAGGGCTGTTTACACTGGCCGTTGATATACCTGTTCTATTAGGATTATCCCTTAAAGTTTTACAAGAGATTGCGATATGCTATGGGTACGACCCTAAAGAAAAGTCTGAAAGAATTTTTATTGTAAAATGTCTGCAATTTTCCTCATCTGACATTGTTGGGAAAAAGGCAATACTAGAGGACCTTACTTCCTTCAATCAAGGCAATCAGAACAATCAAATGATTTCACAGCTGCAAGGATGGCGGGAAGTGGTTACCACCTATCGAGATTCTTTTGGCTGGAAAAAGCTGTTTCAAATGATTCCGATTGCTGGAATGATTTTTGGAGCATTTATAAATCGTTCCTCTATCGGGGATGTGGCAGAAGCAGGAAAAATGTTATACCGGAAACGGAGAATCCTGGAGCGCCTTAATCAAATGGAAACAAACATGTGAAAACAAATAAGTGCCAGGCACCTTCCTTTCCTTGGATGGTGCCTGGCACTTTTTTTTATTTTTCACTAATCATAGCAGAGAAAGCATTCTTGTCATCGACACTAAAGAAAATTCTCGTGATATCCTTGGTTTTTCCAAACAACGCTTTATCTTGTATTGGATGGTTTAAAACTAATTCAAAGGTTGGATCATCCAAGCTAAATAATGATAGATCTAGCACTTCTTTATTCTTTCTAACTTCCTGGTAAAGACTTCCGCTCTTCAATTCCTTAATATTCTCTGTTGCTATTATTACTCTTGGTCGTATGCCAATTTTTAAAGAAAGTTCGTTATTTTTTATCTGGATGGGATTCCTAGTGACTGCTCTTAAATCAACGAGTAAAAAGACAATGACCGAGATGGATAGAACCAAATGAATCCAGTGCAGGATAGGACTCCAGTTATATAAGAGGTACGATACCCCAGCTGTTTCTATAACCATGACAACCACCATCGCCCAGATGAATCCTATATACCCTGTCTGTTTGTGATACGTGAAAAGGATTCCCTCATTCCCTTGATACCGTTCCAATTCGGCTGCTCTTGCCATCACCAACAACCCCTTCCTTTTTCTATCAAATAAAAATAAAAGCTGATAAAACATTTTATTTTTATAAATATTTAACTTAACTTAATTATAATGAAAATACTGTTTATTATCAACAAAAAAGCCAAAAAATTACATCCCATTGTTAATAAATAAAATGCTGTTGAGCCTTTCAGACTTGAATTGTCTGAAAATGGTTGATTTGTGATAAGCTAGTAGGTGAAAAGGGGGAATTGAATGCAGAAACGTTACCTTTTTGCTCTATTTAGCTTCATCATTATTTTTTTATTAAGTGGTTGTGGACAAGAACCACTTGAATCCAAAGACATAGCACAACGAAAAGAAAGTATAACGCAAAAGTCAATACCAGGGGGAAATGAAGAAACTCAAAGTATGAAAGAAAAAAAAGCTGCACCTGCTGATTTATCAAATCTTAAGGTCCACTTCATTGATGTCGGTCAGGGTGATTCCACCTTACTTCAATTTTCTGATGATGGAGAGGATTTTACGATACTTATTGACGCTGGGAATTGGACTGGGGATGAAGTCATCCAGTACCTTAAGCTGCAGCATGTTTCGCAAATCGATATTGCGGTGGGGACTCATCCAGATGCCGATCATATTGGCCAGTTAGACCAAGTCATAAACACCTTTAACGTAGGTGAAATCTGGTTATCAGGGAACACAAACCCCTCGCAAACCTTTCAAAGACTTTTAAAAGCAATCGATTCAAAAGCGGTTGATTACTATGAACCACGGATGGGTGATCAGTTTGAAGTGGGTCCACTCAAGATTGATGTATTATATCCAAAAACGATAAGCGAGCATGATAACGAAGAATCGATTTCGTTAAAACTTACCTATGGTGATGTTTCTTTTATTTTAACAGGAGATGCCACAACGGATGACGAGTTGAAAATGCTTCAAAGTGGAATTGATATGAAAGCTGACATTCTGAAACTTGGTCATCATGGCTCCTCCACATCAACGCACCCTACTTTCTTGCGGGAAGTGAATCCAAGTGTTGCGATTTACAGTGCCGGCTTGAATAATACCTATGGTCATCCGCATGAAGAAGTTGTCAATCTTGTCCAAAATTCAAAGATTCAACTCTATGGGACCGATGTACATGGGACCGTAATGGTGGAAACAGATGGGAAAGATTATAAGATACTGACGAAAAAAGATGGGACCATTACACCCTCTAGCAGTGGAAACACACCAAAAGATGAGGCAAAAGTTGAGCATGCACCCATTGTTGGTCATTGTATTGACGTAAATTCTGCTAGCATTGAACAAATACAAGAAATTATTCACATTGGTGCTGCTCGTGCACAGGATTTAATTAAATTAAGACCTTTCACCTCAGTAGATGATTTAGTAAGAATTAAAGGAATTGGACCAGCTAGAATTGCTGATATTAAATCGCAAGGACTTGCTTGCTTAGGAGGCTAGGATCATTAAAGGATATCTAGACAGAATCGAAGATAATCAATTTGCTGTAATCTTAGTTGAAGAACTGAAAAAAGAATTCATCATTCCAAAAGAGGAGCTTCCACAAGGCAGTAAGGAAAATTCCTATTTCGAGATTACCATCGAAAGTGAAAAAATCACCTCCATGAAATTAGATGAACAAACCACCCTTTCCGAACAGGAAAAAGTGGATAACATGATTCATAAGCTTCGTTCTAAGAGTAAAGGCAGTAAGTTCAAAAAGAACGTATGACAAACTCCGATACAATCTCTACAGTAACAATGTAATATTATATTAATGTTTTACCTTCAGAAATGTTGTTATAATGTTGGTATGGACAACTTAGGAGGAATTCAAAATGACAACATTTGAAAAATTAAAACCTATTATTGCAGACCAGCTTGGGGTCAAAATGGAGATGATTACACCTCGAAGCTCATTCAAGGATGACTTTGATGCTGATTCGCTTGATATGGTTGACCTGACGATGGAAATTGAAGATGAATTCGCAATTGAAATTAGTGACAAAATTGCTGCTACACTTCAAACGGTCGGCGATGTCGTAAACTATATTGAAAAGCATCGTTAATTGAATTACGGTGTGTTCAACAAATGATAGTAAGAAGCCCTTCTCTTTTAAGAGAGGGGCTGATCTAATTTATTTATCTAATGCTTTTACTAAGTCAGTAATATCTTCACCATCCACAATTACTTGTTGCATATCTGCTCCAAAAGGCATTTCCCTTTGTATTTTCTTCCACCAATCAAAAGCCACTTTTTCTTTTGAATTACCGTTCAATTGGAAGGAACCACGCCGCATCACATTATTATCCCTTGAAATATAGCTAATTTGTATAAGTACATTCATCATCGTCTACCTATTCCTTCTATGGGATATTTCCATTATAACTTCTACCTTACACTCTAGTTTACTACATATGTATCAAAAAATATGAAAACTTCATCTTTGCTGTTAAGTAATGCAATTATTCAAAAACTAATCCTAGAAAAAAATCCTTTTCTGCTTTAAAATAGTAAATGAATTTTAATGAATTGAGGTGAGACATCATTTTTGAATTATCCTACATCGAATGGGTTATCGTTATTTTAAGTACAGTTTTTATTGGTTTTACAAAAACAGGAGTATCCAGTATGGGTATTTTGGTTGCTACAATCTTGATGTATGTCTTTCCAGCAAAAGAATCGATAGGAATTCTATTGCCCATGTTGATAATAGGTGATATCTTCGCCGTTATTTTTTATCGTAGAAGTGTTGTCTAGAAATACCTTATTTCACTGATTCCATGGGTATTAATCGGTATTATATTCGGTTATTTTGTCCTCAATCAAATAAGCAGCGAACAATTGAAACCTCTAATTGGCATCATTGTATTATCCCTGATTATCTTGCATATTAGTCGTGAGAGATTCGGAGAAAAGTTTACAAAGGCGCTACCTAAATCCTTATGGTTCACCATTTCTATGGGAATCTTAGCAGGATTTGCTACAATGATTGGAAATGCTGCAGGCGGCGTAATGGCCATTTATTTGTTAATGAAAGGTTTGCCAAAGAATGAGTTTGTTGGTACAGGGGCATGGTTTTTCATGTGCGTGAATTTAATAAAAATACCTTTCTATATCAGTTTAGGTTTAATTACAGTTGATTCTATCACATTTAATGCTTGGCTGATTCCTACTATTTTAATAGGCGCTGTTATTGGAATTAAAGTGGTTCCTCTAATTCCGCAAAAAGTCTTTCAAACACTTATTCTTGGCTTTGCCCTCATTGGAGCATTGAGACTAATATTAGTTTAATAGGTTTAAAAAAAGTAACCATTTAGTGTTTAGAATGGTTACTTTTTTTTTGGTACACATATCTTTATTGATAATAATTCTTTACCAGTTCACCCATAACCCAATTCGTTCTAGCACCTGTCAATCCAGTACTAGGACACAACCTGCTATTAGTGGTTAGGTCTGACACAATTATTTCCACTAGGGATTGATGAACATGCTCTGGCCGTTCGAAATTCCACTCTTCCATTCCCTGCTTGGTCATCAATTTCACTGATTCATTTCCAAACGTAGAAAAAGTTATCTTCCCCTTGCTTCCTACAATTTCATTGATATCCACGTCTTCAAATGCAGTAAAGCACCAGTTCCCTATACCATGAACGCCAGATTCAAACAAATATGTACCTGAAACTTTATCCTCTGCCGAATAATAGCCACCTTGATTCGATGCAAATCCTTCTACAGCCGTGATAGGTCCAAGTAAAAAATCCAATAAATCGAGTGTATGACTGGCTAAATCAAAAAACAAACCTCCACCCGCAATTTCAGGTTTAACGCGCCAAGAGAGTTTATCCGCATTCTGCTTTTCCTCTGTATCTTTTTGATACTGTGTGGTCGATACGAATCGAATCTCGCCGATTGCCCCGTTCTCCAACAGTTCTTTTATTTTTAAGAATCGTGGCTGTGCCCTGCGGTAGTATGCCACATATAAAGGGACTCCTACTTTTTCACAAGCAGCAATCATTTCTTGGCATTCCGAGTAATTGCGTGCCATTGGCTTTTCTACATATACCGGTTTCCCAGCCATAGCTGCCTTAAGGGTATATTCCATATGTGATCCAGGCGGTGTGGCAATATAAATTGCATTTACATCGGGATCATTAATGAGCATATCTGCGTCATCGTACCATTTGGGAACATGGTGACGTTTGGCATAATCTTTTGCTAGCTCCCCTGTTCTACGCATGACCGCAACTAGCTCGGAGTTGTTAATTTTTTGGAATGCGGGACCGCTTTTTACTTCGGTCACATCACCGCAGCCGATGATGCCCCATCGGACTTTGTCCAACTTCATGAAACTCCCCCCTACTCAACCACTATTCTACCTTTATGAATTATTCTACTTCTCTATAAATGTTAATTTCGGTACTTTCTCTAAGTTCCCTAAGCCCTGGAACAATTCTTCTTACATGTTCCGTTTGGTTGTGTTGATTCAATGCCTCTTCATCGACCCATTCCTCTAGCATCGTGACAATTGATGGATCATTGATATCTTGATGAAGAGCGTATGTAATACATCCTTCTTCTTTTCTGGTTTCTACAACCAATTGTCTAGCCTGAACCAAATATTCATCCACCTTAACACCTGGTTTTAATTTGCATTTTGCAACAACTTTTATCATTTCCTTTACCCCTCTCATTTTCAAAAAACATACACATCCTATTTTGAACAATCTTCTCCTAATAAACAACTTCTTTCATTAATAAAAAAATAAAGCAGTGGATTTGTGTTGATTTCCACGGCTTTATTTTCCTTAGATTCTATTTAACCTAATTTTTTTTGGAGACTCATGTATTGATATTTTGTTGCTTTGTAGGTCTGATGTGTATAATATACTTTTGCAGATGCGGTGTTATCACATAGCGTACACTTAATTTTAAATGGAGCTTTCCGTATATGGGGAATTTCTAATACTGATAATGCTTCTTTCATATGCGTGTGACAAACCCACATTGTTCTCACCTCAAATGATAGATTTATTTAAATGGTCTTTTGTATACCGTTATTATTTAGTAGCAGATACTTCCTTCTTTAGTTTATCAGGTTTTCTCATTTTTACTTGGTTGGTAATTTCCTCATCCCACGAGATTTCAATATCTCCATTTGTAACAAAGGTCTGGCAGCCTAAGCGATACCCTTTCTCAAGCCATTCCTCACCTAATTTCCTTCGTTCCTGAATTTTTACATTGTCAAGGAATTCAGATCCTTCTTCTGCCTTAAAAACGCAAGTGCCGCAAATTCCTCCGCCACATCGATTTGGAAGCTCTCCATCATAGCGAAGTGACATTCTTAAAATATTTGAATCCTCTGGAACTTCTAACTGTTTATTACTATTAATAAATCGAATGGTTGGCATCTATGATTCCTCCTCGAAACGTTCTTCTTGGTATACAATATACCATGTATTTAATATTCAGACAATACTTAAATTTAAAATTTTCTAATAATTTTAGTTTTATTTTTAAGTTTCTATTAATATAGGATAAAAATAAAACAGGCTGCTTGGAATTTAGCTGCCTGCCTCAACTATTACTTCTAAGAAGCTTCTCTTGTAGACTTTCCATATAGGTAATGTATGCTTTTTTGGAGTTCTCAATATGAATTCTCATTAAGTATTCAGCCATTTCCGTTTCCTGATTCCTTAATGCCTTCATAATATCTATATGTTCCTTTAAAGATACTTTCCTTCTGCCTGGTGTCTCATAGCCCATATTTGCTGCCATATGAATATAGTCGATTAAACCGGATAAAATCTCTAATAATTTCGGACTTTTCGATGCTTTGTTTATTAAATGATTCATTTTAATATGTTCAAAATTAAAGTTTTCTTCTTCATTCTCTTGAATCTCCATCAATTCTTTTATTTTTTGATCCAATTCATTTTTTGTCTCTTGATCCATTCTTTGCGAAGCTAATTTCACAGCAAGAACTTCTAATGAAGCAAGAATCGTAAAAACCTCTATAACCTCATTTACTGATATATTGGAAAGTACGACCCCTTTTCTCGGAACAGTTTTAACAAATCCTTGTGATTCAAGCCGAAACAATGCCTCCCTAATTGGCGTCCGGCTTATCTTTAATTTAGCTGCTAGCTCTCTTTCAATTAGACGGTCACCTGCCTTAAACTCACCCTCGAGAATCATCTTTTTTAAATATAGGTAGGCATGTTCTCTTATTGATAATAAATTATTTTCCTCCCATTTTACTTCCATCCCTTCACCTCCCATTTATTTTTTTATATTCCTAGTTTAAGATAGAAAGATTCCGCCATAAACAAGTGCTCCAATAATGACAAAAGATGGATGAACCTTAAATTTGCTTAAGGTGAAAAAGCTTAGTACAGCAAGTAGAACCAAATGAAATATTCCACTATTTTCAAAAGCTGTTAAAAAGAATTGATACGCCATAACGGCAAGTAAGATAGCGATAATTGGCTGAACAGACTTTGTCATTAGCTTTACTTTTGGGGAATCCTTAAATAAATTCACAAATTTAAACAGCAAGATAACGGCAATGGCTGATGGAAGAATCGTAGCAGCAAGTGCAACAATCGAACCAAGGACACCACCTACTTCATATCCAATGAAACCTGCCATCTTCGTTGCGATTGGACCAGGTAAAGCATTTGCGATGGCTAACAAATCACCGAATTCGGATAGAGTCATCCAGTCTTGTTCGTTGACAACCTCAATTTGTATTAAAGGGATGGTAGCGGGTCCGCCTCCATATCCCAAAAGATTCGCAATAAGAAACGACCAAAATATTTCAAAATAGATCATGAGCTTTTCTCCTTTAGTTCAACCACATCTTTTGGAGGAGTGTTTGCAGCCTTTTCTTTGCGGCTAGCAATGAAAAATGCAGAAATTAAAAATGTAGCAATTAGGATTCCTGGGTGAAGTCCGACCAATTGGATAAGGATGAATGAAATTGCTGAGAGCAATACCATCTTCGATAAACCTAAACCTTTTTTGCCATTTTGGAAAAAACGATAAGCCATTTCCGCTAGCATATACCCTATTACAGGCGTAACCCCTTGAACCATGCCACCTACTATAGGAGAATTACTAAATGAATAAAGGACCCCTAACAAACCAAGCATGGCAATGACGGAAGGTAGAACATGGGTAAGAATGGCTACAGTAGCCCCTATGTTTCCTTTCACTTTATATCCGATATAGGCGGCCATTTTTGTAGCAATGGGACCAGGAAGCGTATTTGCAAGCGCCAAAACCTCGCCAAATTCTTCCTCTGACATCCATTTATATTTTTTCACTGCCTCAAATTCAATTAACGGGATGGTAGAAGGTCCTCCTCCATAGCCAGTAACTCCGGTGCGCGCAAATCCAATGGCTAATTCCAAATATTTATTCAAATGATTCTCCATCCTTCCTTTGTAGCTAGCCTCCTGAGGTGCTATGACTATTTAGGGACCTCATTTTGTTCCTTATTGGACAAACATGAGGTCCCCATTTACTTAAATTGTAGACAATTTATCGTTGCCTGGTGATTTGCGCTCCAGGTGCTTCGCTTTCCGCAGGAGGTCCGGGGAGCCTCCTCGGCGCCATGCGCCTGTGTGGTCTCCCCTGCCCCTTACTCCTGCAGGAGTCTCGCACCTTCCGCTCCAATCACATGAAGTTAGAAACTCAACAAAGACCTTTTTACACAGCTTAAATTTTAATATCGGCTTGTGTTAATACTGTCAGGCCATTGCTTTCTACATGCTTTTGCAAGGCTTCTAGTGCTGCGGTTCCTACGGCGATATCCTGCTCTCCGTTTCCTCCGCTTACGCCTACTCCTCCGACCACTTCACCATTCACTACAATTGGGAATCCGCCAACAAAAATGGCGAACTTTCCTGGGAGCATCTGTTGAATCCCAAATGCCTCGTTACCAGGTAGAGCTGGACCATTTGGCTCTTTATTAAATAAATGAGTAGAACGTTTATGACCTGAAGCGGTATAGGCTTTTGCAATCGCAATTTCAGGTCCTGTAATTCTTGCTCCATTCATTCTTTCAAGTGCAAGTAAATTCCCGCCGTCATCGACAATGGCAATCGTTTCTAGTACGTTGATGTCCTCTGATTTCTTCTTTGCTGCTTCAATCATTAATTTTGCTTCTTCTAGTTCTAATTTTAATATGGTTTTCATTTATTTATTCTCCTCTAACTTTCTACTTTAATATCCGATATAAACGGTCTTTACTTGTGTAAAAAATTCCAAACCAACCCGGCCTGACTCACGGAATGTTGATGTACTAGATTTTTTCAACCCTCCAAATGGAGCATTCATTAAATTACCAGTGGTGGTTCGATTAACCTTAACCGTCCCTGCTTGAATGTCTTTTGTAAATTTAGAAGCGATTTTCAGACTATCTGTAACAATAGCAGCTGACAAACCATACTCAACATCATTTGCAACCTGAATGGCCTCTTCATATGTATCGACTTCAATGACCGCCACAACAGGACCAAAGATTTCTTCCTTTGCAATTCGATGATCTGGTTTAACATTGATAAAGACCGTAGGCTGAACATAATACCCCTGCTTATATTGGCCTTCTGTTAGTTGTTCACCGCCAAACACCAAGGATGCTCCATCTTCTTTCCCATACTCAATGTACTTCAGAACGTTTTTCAATTGCTTTTCATTTGCCAGAGGTCCGATTTTCACGCCCTCTTCAAAGCCATTTCCGATTTTTAATGCGCTCGTTTTTTCGATTAATTTTTCCACAAATTGCTCTCTTACATTTTTCATAACGATTACCCTGCTTGTTCCCGTACACGCCTGCCCAGTTAAGGAGAAACCACCGTTAATCGTTAAAGTTGCGGCTAATTCAATATCTGCATCATCCATGACGATTAAAGGATTTTTTCCGCCAAGCTCCATTTGTGTTCGGGTGGTAAAAGAAGATTTTTTATGGATATCTTCTCCCGCAGCAGTGGAACCTGTAAAAGTAATCGCTTTAATGGCAGGATGGTTAACCAGAGCATCGCCTACTTCTGAAGCCTTCCCTGTCACAAAATTTATGACCCCTTTTGGTATACCGGCCTGATGTAGTGCTTCAACTAGACGTAAAGCGATTAATGGTGTATCTGAAGAAGGTTTAAATACCACCGTATTACCAGTAATTAATGCAGGTGCAATCTTTCTAGCAGGAATAGATAGCGGAAAATTCCATGGCGTAATGACACTGATCACCCCAAGTGGTTCTTTTTCCGATATAACCTTCATATCTGGGTCATCATTTGGAAAGGTTTCACCTGTTATCGTCTGTCCTTCAACGGCATAAAAACGGAGAGTTTGTGCAGACCGAATGACTTCATTCTTAGCATCGGTAACATGCTTTCCTTCTTCTCTTGTCAACTCTTCTGCGTATTGATCAGCATTTTCCTCCAAAATACTTGCTGCTTTGTTTAGGATCGCTGCCCGTTTTGATGGAGATGTCTTTGCCCAAGTTGGAAAAGCAGCTTGAGCTGCATCTATCGCTGCTAGAACATCTTGTTCATTGGAAGCTTGGAAGGAGCCGACAATATCCTCTGTATTTGCTGGATTCACACTGACAAATTGTTTTTGGCTGACCGATTCCTGCCATTCACCATTTATATAGTTATTGAACGTTTTCACTTGTGTTGTTAACAAAATATCACCTTTTTCTTTTTTAATAGAAAATGGCCGTCATTTTGAACCTCGAAATTACAAGATTAGTATGACGGCCAGGAAAGATAGATTCTATCAATGGGTATTATCCCAAGGAATTCCATCTATTTGTATGAAACTAAGTATTTTAGTTGGTTTGAACTAAAGACCCTAAGTCCTGCTCAAGATACTCTCTCCATAAACCATCCATGTACATACGGCGCATTTTAGCACCCACTCTAACGATTTCAAGACAACGCTGCTGTAATTCTGGAGTATCTGCGTGGTCAAGAACAATCTTATATCCTCGTTCACCATGAATTTCATCTGAAACTATGTGTAAGTCGAAGAATTCAATTTCTTCATCTGTAAATCCATATTGAGCGCGTAATGCTGGCGTTTGCTTACGATAGATATCAGGTACTTGGGATTCTAAACCAACTACAAGGGCAGCTGTAGCAACAACAAAGTGTTCACGAGCAGCTACTGCGAAGCACCAGCTTTGAAGACCTAGAGTTGTCGGTGCCATATTATCTGGGTTAATGACTCGTTCAGCTGTTGTGCCGCAAGCTTCTGCAAAGCGAATCAATAAATCTGTATGACGATCTGCTGCAATTTCCTCTTCATACATGTTCTGTAATGTGAAGTCTTTAGCAGCTGCAAATTTTGGATCAGATGGAGTATTGTGATAGATATACGCAAGGTAATCTGCGAAAGGTCCTACATAGTGGTAGTGATTTTCTGCCCATCTCGCAAAGTGCTTTCTTTCTAATTTTCCTTCAGCCCAAGCGACTGTAAATGGAGCCTTCTGGCTATGATTACCTTTAATAGCTTCTTCTAGTTCTTTACGGAATTCGTCTTTTGATAATAATTCTGTCATTTTAACTCCTCCTGTTTCCTGGGCATTCTCGCCATTTTTGTATTTGATATTTTGTATACCATAATGCTTGTAAAAATTAGAGAGTGTAAGTGCTTTCTCTCTGCTGTTTTTAAATTATTGTATTTGGTATACCTTAATTAAAATATTAACCTATTATTTTTTATTTGTAAATATAATTTTTAGAATTTTTTAAAATATCAATTAAATAATTACCAAAAACCGGGTATTATATAAAAACATCCTTATTTATTTTTAATAGACTATAGAGGTCTTTCGTGAGATTATCCAATGCCTCTTCTACAATCTGTTGCCCCAATTCATAGCTTGCTTGAGTAGCATCGCCTATACAGCCATTTTGGGTCATTTCTTCATAGAAATAAAAACCTTGAATCGCTTTTCCCGGTCGAAGCTGCTTCCATCTTCCCTGTTCTTGTATATCGCCTTTTTCAAGCCAATCAAGCCGTACTAGCTCTGGAGCTAAATACAAAGCTTCAGATACCTCTCTTTCACAGCTGTGTCCAAACAATGGGGATGTGATAGAGTTACCGATTGCTTGTTTAGCCGAGGCTGTCGTTTTTGCATAATAAATATCTACATTCAACTCTTTTGTCAACGTCATTGAGGCAACACTCAAGGTTGATTGGTTGCCTCCATGTGAATTTAACAATAAAAATTGTTTTATTCCATGGTGACTTAGGGATGAAATCATATCCCTTAGAATTGAAATCAGTGTGTCCGGCTGCAATGAAATCGTTCCAGGAAAGTTCATATGGTGTGGTGAGACTCCCATATTAACAGTTGGAGTCACCCATGCATGAGGAAACATTTTTTGACCAAGTCTTTCCGCCATCTTCTCAGCCAATACAGCATCGCAGCTTTCAGCCATATGTGGTCCATGTTGTTCATGTGCTCCAATTGGAATGATGGCAAACGTAACGGTCTTTAATGATTCTTTTACTTCCTGCCACGTCATTTTTGTTAGATTATAACAATCCAATAAAATCCCCTCACAATATCCTTATTCATTTAGGTTTTTTGTATACCAATAATACTTTAAAAAATAATCTACTATCTTAGGGTAGCAGATTGCTTCTTTGGCGGTTGAATGGAGATGTTTTCTTGAGAAATTTCGATATCCTGTTCGATTGTTAATTGGCATGTTAAGCGGTATCCTTCCTCCACCTTGTCACCTAACATTTTTATTTCTTTCCAATTTGGAGGTGCGATTGCATCTCCTCCGCTAATCACACGACATGTACACTTGGTACACCTGCCCATTCCACAACCATACTTTAATTGAGGAAATTGTCGGATACCTGCTAAAACTACTAGATTCGCATTATCCTTTACTTGTTGTTCGACTACCGTTCCATCCACATGAAGAATTACTTTTGGCATAAAATATCCCCTTTCTGATTGTAGACCAAAGAATTTGATGCTTTTTAAGAATTATACAATCAATTTACCTAAGAAGAAAAGAAGTTTTTATAATTTTTTAAAAAATTAGAATATACCATTGAACATTTTGATAACTTAAGATAAACTACTTGTAAGGTATTTGGTATACAAAATATCAAATTGAGAGGTGGTTCTTACATACTTACATTTTCAAGGAAAACCTATATCAAAAAGAAAAAATAGAAGGAGTGTGTATAATGGGGAACTATATTGTACTTACAAATAAAGATACTTTTCAAACCATTCTTGATAATGCAGGGCTAGAGACCGTTGAGACCTATAACTTTTATTTCTTTGATAAATTGAAAGCAAAATACACGATTGCTAAAGTACTCGATGAAAGTATTAAGATTCAATTATTTGAAGAATTTGAAGGTAAGGATTATGTAAACCACATTGCTGTGAAGTTTTTCGAAAGATTTGAAACGATTGAAGCGGCACGTGAAGAATTAAATGAAATTGTCAGAGCATCAGGGAATAGTGAAGATTCCATTCATTCCAAGCTAGTGAAAGCAACTGAAGTAGCTTCATAAGATAAGAAATCTAAGCTATTCAATTATTACGTAACCGGAGCTGACCCACTCATCTCCGGTTTTTTTAGTCATTTGAGAACGAAAAAAACCACCACTCCGGGGCTGTTAACCAGCCCCCCCCGTGATGGCTTTTTCTATTATATTGGAAGGAAGTTTAAAAATTTAATGTTTTTCTTAAACGCGCTAACTTCTTTTCAGCTTTTTCCATAGCCTTTTTTGATCCAAAAAGAAAATTAAACATCCCGATTCCCCCTATTATTATCATGTATTGCTTACCCTTATTGTATAATGGTATTGAAGAAATTACAAGTAAATTGTATACCATATACCAAATAAACAGTGTATAATGTGTATAAATGGTGAACAAATCTCATGTTTGGTATACCAAAGAAATATAGTTTACTGTTTTAGGATATGGACCAAATACAAAAAAGCAGGGTGTTGCTATGTTAAGATTCTTATTTTTATTCGTTATTTTTATGTTTTTATTATCTACTTTACTGCCTCAACTCGACTTTAGCGTCCTGCTATCGATTCTATGTTTTATTATTGTCTGTTGCACATTTTTTCTTGCTAAACGCTCCGTTCAACTATTAGGGGGGGCATTCCTGCTTTTGGGGTTCGCACTGTTATGGAAATCCGAAGCACAATGGTATGAGTACATATTATCTTTTGGACCCATGCTTGATTTGATTACTTTATTTACCCTAGTTCCTATTCTAGGAATCCCAATTAAATTAGGAGGATATAGCGGCGGCATCCAAACGATTATTCAAAAAAAGGTAAAAAATTCTGGTCAGTTATATATCATAACCTCAGGTATTTCGTATTTTTTTAGTATTTTTATGAATCTCGCAACTTTGCCGATGACCTATTATTCGATACGCCCATCATTGAACATGTTTTCAGTTGAAAATAAAGAACGATTTATGAGTAGAGCGATTACTAGAGGGTTTGCCATGCCCCTCTTGTGGGCTCCGGTTACCCCCATCGTAGGTATTGTTATCTCTGTAACCGACGTACGCTGGATCTCCATTTTACCCTATGTGATTCCACTAAGCATTTTAGGTTTGGGGATGGATTGGTTCATTGGAGCACGTAGAGCGAAGAAGATGCTTACTTCTTCTGTTCAAGACGTTTCTGCTCATGAAACAGCAGCAAGTATTGAACAGTGTCAAGTGAATTCTCCAATCAGGATATTGCAAATTTTCTTAGCGATTCTTATTTTTGTTATTGCCATATCAATAGCTGAGTCACTGTTTCATTATTCGTTTTTAATTCTAGTCTCATTTCTTGTCATTCCATTTGCACTTGCTTGGTCCCTATTCCTAAAAAAAGGAGCAGAATTTGGCAGTCAATTATTAAAACATTTTCACTCCTTTTCAATCAGTATGAAAGACCAATTTTTTATTTTTCTATCGGCCGGTTTTTTTATCTCGACCATCACAATCTCCCATACTAATGAATGGTTGAATGATTGGATTTTGACATTTATTGACGTGGCTGGTGTGGAAATCTTTATGATTCTACTTCCCTTGGTCCCTTTAGCTTTAGCCTTCTTAGGACTTCATCCAGCGGTTTCACTGGCACTGATGACAGGAGGCTTGGACATTTCTGCCCTTGGTCTTAATCCACACATACTAACAGTGGCCATGTTGGCTGGGGCAGTCGCTTCTTTCTTAGTAGGTCCTTATAATGCGACATTAGGACTTATGTCGAATCTTGTAAAAGATACTTCTTATAAAGTATCAAATTGGAATATTGCCTTTGCCTCATCGTATATCATCATCGTTATGCTTTACTTGATTCTCTTGCAAGTATTTACTGGCTGATGAGGAAATTAAAACAAAGAAAAAACCAGGAGCTGGTACAATTCAACTTCTGGTTTTTTCATTCCTTTATTCTTTTTCTGACTCAATTTCTTTTAGAATTTCTTTTGCAAAGTGACCAAGAGTTCCGTTACTATAGGAACGGATCACTTCAGGTGCTAGGGATGTTAATGCCCTTTTCGAATACTCAGGTGAGTATTGATATTTTGTCATAACCTTCTCAATCGCAATAGCTGTTTTTAATGCATGGTACGTTGCCAACCTATTTACTTTAATCAAATTATTCTCCAGGTCTATTTTCACTTGACCTAAGGGTAGAAACAAATCCTCAATTTGCTTTGGTAAAGCTGCCTCTGTAATAAATAAACCATTGCCATTCTCCAATAAATCTCTCCATTGCCCCATATATTTGACACCAAAAACATTTAAGGATGGGAAACTATTTTTAAGATCATTTGTATTTATCGCCGTTGCCATATTAACAATATTAATAGAAGAAATTGGTTGCACTTTTATCATTTCATTTGAAATAAAAGGGATTACCTCCTTCGCTGGAAGTGCCAATATGAATACATCGATTTCGTTAAATTTACCAGGGGTCAAAAGGTAACTATTTTGATAGTGTTGAACAAAATCTTCGGTTTTCGTTATTGAAGGATGATAAACTCCTATTGACAGATTCGCACTGTTCCAGTGTTCCATTAAAGCTTTCCCCAATTTACCAATACCAACTAAACACACTTTTACTTTCTTCAAAATTTTCACCTCTCCATATTATATTAAACATAAAAAACAGGGCTATTAGCTTGGTCTGATTTGACTTTGCCGATAGCCCCTCAATTTTTCATCTAAGTATAATTTATTTTTGTTACCAAATTAATAAAGCTATTAATGTTGCAATGAATAAACCAGTCAAAACAGGAATGAAGTTCTTTCTGGCAAGTTCAATCGGCGATAATTGTAAGAAGCCAGCCACTGCAACAAGAGAAGACCAAGCTACAATGGTTCCTCCACCCCAAATCGCACCCATTTGACCAATTGCTGCCATGGTCGAAGGATCAATACTACTTCCGTTCGCTAATGCTCCAGACAGAGCACCTGTCAACGGAAGCCCTGAGAACCCGGAGCCGTCTAACCCGGTTATTAATCCAACAATCAAAATACCAAAACCAGCAATAAAGGAGTTTTGAGGAATAAAAGTCTGTCCTGCCTGAATCATATCAAATAGGAATGCCGGCTTCGCAGCTTCTGCGTCAAGTGAAAGTATACTTGGTGTAAAATCCCCACTCCCCATGAAGAAGAAACCTGCAATCGGAATAACTGGGGCCATGGCTCTGAATGCAAATACAAAACCTTCAGTAATATGATCACTAATTTTATCAAGCGCATGGATTCGGTTAAAAGCAATGGTTGCAAGGATTAATAGAACTGCCGCCACACCACCAACAAAAGCTGCACCATCTGTTCCTTCAAAACCCGCACCACCAGAGAATTTGGATTGGAACATATAAATCATCACAGCCAGCATGGATAATGGGACTAAGACTGCGAATCTCTTACTCCATTTATTCTTTCTATTTTCTAGCACAGCACTTTCTTCAGTAGTAGCAGCAAGTTCATCCGCAACATTAAAAAATGCATTATCCCCTGTAAAATTCATATTAGAATCTACATTGGAACTTTTCACGATTGATTTCCGGTGTGCAAAATAGACCATACCTAATGCACTAAAACCTGTTATCAGTGAAAGAATTAAGCCTCTATCTGTAACTAAAGTTTTCTCAATTCCTGCTGCCTTTGCACTAAGCATAGGAGCAACTTGCATAATATAGTCGGATGAGAGTGCCATCCCTTGACCAGCAATAACAACCACCATAGCAGCTGTCATGACAGGCAATCCTGCACGGACTGCAGCCGGTACTAATAAAGCACAAATAAGAGGGACAGCTGGTGTTGGCCAGAAAAACAAGGATATGACATAGGTCACGACCATTAGTACCAAGTATGATACATGTCCGTTAACCATTATTTTTTGAATGGGAATAATTAGTTTTTTGTCAGCACCTAAATCTCTTAATGAATTAAGTAGTGCAATCATTAGGGAGATAATTAAGAAAATGCTGAATAGCTCCTTAGCAGCAACGAGGTTTGCATTGAAGACTGCCTGAAATCCTGAGATTAAGTTTCCTTTATATACTACCGCTACTAAAAAAGTACCTATGATGACAGGTAATACAACACCTTTTCTAAATAGCATCGTAGTAATGACAGAAACAGTTACAAGAGCATAAATCCAATGAGCTAATGTTAATTCCATATATTCCCCTCCGACTCTCCGCATTTTTTTGGTTCAGGATCCATTTATGGATGGCGAGAAATTTCAAGTTTGCAAAGTTTGATGAGGTAATGATTCTGCTAGCTGCCAAATTTATGTATTCCCTCATTTTTAAAAATAGGTACATAGATGTTTGCCAATATACAAGATTTGTATATTGTGCATTGTAGATTGTATACCATAGTAATATAAAAAATTTCTTTCATTTTAAAAAAAATATGAGTCCTTGCTTAATCACGTTGCTAACAAATGATTTTCAACCAATCAAAGATAACGCTTTCAAATTTTATTTGTACCCTAACCACCCCCCCAAAAATTATCACTATAAACACCTTATAAAACATAATAACATCAATGAGTTAATCGTGCAAATAATTTTAAATATTTTGATATTTTTGTATTTTAAAATTACTCTATTGCTAAATTTGATAGATTTAGGTAAAATAGAGTGAAAAATCGGTATATCGTATACCAAATAGTTTATGCAATATTTACCATTTCTCCTTTCTATCCTGGGATATTACTCCTAATTAAACTTTTATTACGTTTACGATATCATGGTTTAATGGTTTATAGTAGAAAGTTGTAAGGAAATCTAACAGAGTTTTTACTAATTTAACGTTACTAATCTTTCAAAAATAATATGAGGTGGTTGTATTATGCTAAAAGCTGGAATCATTGGTTATGGAACTATAGGAAAAGGTATTGCAAAATTAATTCAATCCCAGCAAGCTGGTGATATTAAGCTACAAAGCGTTCTTGTCAGAAACCCAAATCAAACGGAGGAGCTTTTACAGCTTCCTTTTTCCATCACGAACGATGAAGAGTTTTTTTTCAATCAAGATTTAGATATTGTAATAGAAGCTGCAGGTCATCATGCTTTACAATTATACGGAAAAAAAGCCTTGGAAAGTGGGAGTCATTTAGTTGTCATTTCGGTGGGTGCGTTAGCTGACAATGAGTTTCTGGATACACTCCATAAAGCAGCACAAGAAAACAACAAACAAATTTTAATTCCGTCTGCTGCTATAGGTGGTTTAGATAGAATTGCTGCTGGGGTTTTAGGTGAAATTGAAGAGATTACCCTTATTACGAGGAAACCAGTAAAAAGTTGGTACGGAACGATTGCGGAGGAAAAAGTTAACCTAGAAACGATTTCTGAGCCCCATTGTATTTTTGAAGGGAATGCAAGAAATGCTGCAAAATTATTCCCTGAAAATGTCAACGTCTCCGCTACATTAAGTCTAGCAGGAATTGGCTTTGAAAAAACGAATGTTCAAGTTTATGTCGATCCCACCATACAACGTAATCTTCATACCATTAAGGCGAAAGGATTTTTTGGCGAGATTGAGATATCTGTCCAAAATCAACCATACCAACAAAATCCTAAATCAAGTCCTATTGTAGCGATGAGTGTCGCCAAGGTGTTAAAAAACCTAACCTCTTCCATTGTAATCGGTGTATAAACAAAAGAAAGAAAGAGCTATAGATTAGCTCTTTCTTTCTTTTGTTTTTTGCCCTATCCTTTTTTAACAGATTCAATGTAGGCCTTTCTCGCATTTTCAATATGAATTTTTGTAAGAAATTCTGCCATTTCTGTTTCTTGATTCACAATGGCTTCCATAATTCTTATATGCTCTTCCATTGCCTGTTCTGCTCTTCCGGTTTTTTTATGGCCAAGCTTTGCAAATGCTTTGATATAATCCGATAATCCACTAAGAATCTCATATAATTTAGTATTGTTAGCAGCACTGTATAAAAGATGATTGATTTCAAAGTGGATATCTGCATAATCCGATTCTCTTTTATCTTGCAAAGCTGCTTCCACTTTTTTAATACATTCGATGAATTTATTTTTTGTACTATCGTCTAACTTTTGGACAGCTAATTTGGCAGCCAATACTTCAAGAGATGAGAGGATTGTAAATACCTCAATGATTTCTTTTTCCGAGATATCTGCAACAATGACACCTTTTCTAGGTACGGTTTTCACAAATCCTTGTGATTCTAAACGAAATAATGCTTCACGTATAGGCGTACGACTAATATTCAATCTTTCTGCCAATTCCCTCTCCACTAAACGATCGCCTGCTTTGAACTCTCCTTCTAAAATCAAATCTTTAATGTGGATATAAACCCTCTCACGAATCGAGATTAAATTATCCTCCGTCCAATTACTTACCATTTTTCCTCCTTCTTCAAACTCCGTATACTTTATACCAATTATAACATTTTTTAGGCATTTTTCCCTAGCAAGAAGATTATTGCGGTACATTTTTTACTAAGTGAAACATTACGTTACTTGATTATTATTAACGTTCCCATCATCAAATGCAGCCCTAGTGATAATTTCCGTTACTATTTCTGCAAGAACTTTAACGGTATACAAACGAGTGCTATTTAGAGACTGTACCGGTGAGAGTGGATCCAGATAATTCACAATGGCCTTCAAGTGGTAATTACCCACACTGGGTAATATGTTATTCACCGCATTTCCTGGAATAAAGGCTCCCTCTTTTATAAAAACCGATCCTATTTTCCCTTCATCCCCCAAACAAGCGTCAATTCCAAAAATATAAGGTTCTTTATATGTTTTATGGATTTCCTTGATAACTTTTTTTATATTTAGTGCATGAACGGGTTGTTCTAAAGTCCCATAAACCGGAAATGGAATATTCTTTTCCTTCAGCATGGTCCCCACCATTGGACCGAGTGAGTCACCTGTGGACCGATCTGATCCAACACATAAAAAGACGATTTCATTTGAAGTTTGGCAAAGTACTTCCTTAAGAGTATTAGAAATTTTTTCAATTTCGTCCACTTTCGTACTTTTTTGTATGGACATCACATTCAGACTTTCTAATTTGTCTTTCTTTTTCCTTTTGGAAATAAAAGACCACATCTTCATCCAACTCCTAATTTTTATTGGATAGAGGTCAATAAAATACAATTCTAAATTAATTTTAGCTGAAGATTAATAAAATTTCATACGAAAAATGTTTATTTACAAATAATTATTTGTTTTCTTAATAATTAATACAATTGCCTAAAGTAATCCTTCAGTTCTTTTTCAGTTAGGATGATTTTTCCATCCAATTTCACGGTTTGTAACACGAACTCTTTTACACCGATAAACTCTGATTCTGCGATAAGAAAGAACATCGTCCCTTTCTTATGAATACCTCTGTAATTCTTTATTAATGTATATCTCTTCATTATATGGTCCCTCAATCTGTGTGATTGATAGTTATTTTACAGCCCATTCAAAATTCGCACAAGAAAAAAGAGCAGCTGCACACTGCTCTTACTCCTCTGTTTTCCATATGAAATTCTATAAATTAGCCTTTACCTACTAAATCTGTGCCAATACATCATCGGTAGTAACAATCGTTGCAAACTCCTTATGTAAGGCTGCAATTTCATACTTATGCACATCCTCTGGTGAAAGGGTATTCCCTTTATGGTCGGTAATTTCGTATGCAGCAGTTGCATCTTCTACAAGAAACGTTTCAAATCCTAAGTTACCACTCATCCTTGTGGTGGTAGAAACACAGTGTTGTGTTGATAACCCTGTAATTATAACGGAAGTCATCTGCTTATCTCTTAGGTACGATTCTAGTTCTGTCCCAATGAACGCACTGTTAACATTTTTTTGAAAAATAACCTCTTGCGGTAAGGGTTGGATGATTTCCTTGAATTCAACACCTGCTTTATTTTGATAATTGAGAGGTGATTTAGGCAATAACGATAAATGCTTTGAATAAATGACTTCCCAGCCCCGTTTTCTCCAAACTGTTAAGAGTGTTAAAATATTCTCCTCTGCCTGCGGATTGTTACGCTTCCCCCAATAGGAATCATCAAAGCCTTTTTGAACGTCTAAAACCAATAAAGCAGGTGGTTTTACGAATGTCTTCATTTTGTTCTCCTAAGCAAAATAAAATATTCCTTCATAATCTTTAGGTTCCCCAAATGAAAGTAAGATATTTAACATACGTGATAGGTATTCATGATATTTTGGTAAATATATGTTAAGATAAAACTAATATCTTCCATTCAGTAAAGGGGCTATAGTCCTCTTTATTACAGAAACAGCTGCGCCAATATTACTGTTGGTCTATCTGCTTTCTTGTATGGAAGGTTTCATTTTTTTATTTAGGAGGAATTTTTTATGAGAAATTTAATGAAGTTTTGCCAAAAGTTAAATCCTAGCTTGGGGGTTATCTACTATGAACCGTAGTGCGAATCAAAGTAGAGACTACTTCGTTCAACAACTAATTTATATTGATGAAAACATCAAGGAGTTAACTCAAGCTTATCTCTCATCGACCCCAATACAGGACCGATTAAAACACTTTTTTAATTTATATGTATTAGAAGTTGAGGACTTATTAAAAGTGAATCAAAAAAATAATCATATTTCATTCTTTCCAAAGGTGTTAATCGGGACAAAGGTAACCGTATTGTATGACGAAGATAACGAAACAGAGGATTACGTCATTTGTTATCCAGAGCAATCGAATCCGGATCTTGGCTATATTTCCTTCTTATCTCCAGTGGGCAGACAGCTTCTTTTTAAAAATATCGGTGAGAAGATTTCGTTAAAAATTCCAACCGGGGAACTTTCGGTTACGATAAAAGAAATTTCGTTTGTTGGACACCTTTTAAATCAAGAAACAAGAACGAAAGAGGCCTAATTTAGTTATATCGAAAACGTTTCCAAATAATATACAAACAACCTTCCACCATTACTAGGTGGAAGGTTTGTTTGTATCATGTATTAATCTCTTAAACTCTTAATCTAGTCTCTGCTCAGGCTAGCCTCAAACATATCAATAATTTCTAGGAATCTAGAGGCTTCTCTAAATGTATGGTCAGCTAGGAGTGGATGAATGTTGCTCTTTATTCGACATTCTTCTATTAAGTCTCTTGCCGTTTTCTTGAAATCCCTTAATGAAGCTACGGATACCTTATTTTGGTCTAAAAATTGATCGAGTAATGGTTTGGTTTCAGATTGCGGCCGCATATAGTCTAAATCAACGGCCTGGAACAACAATTTATCAAAATCATTACTAAATTCTCTCGCCTGCTCCACTAACTTTCTTTCCGAAGGATCTAAAAGGTGCCCGATAAATTTTGCATGGTCAGCCATAATCTTTAAGAAAAAGACATTCTCTTCAATTATTGAATCAGGTGTCGGGGCTAATATCCCTTCATTTAATTCTTTTAAACGATTAGCAAAATATGCGGCTTCCCTGCTAATATGGTCAATTAATAAAGGGAAATTGTTATGCCTGATTTGACAGCGAAGTGTTAAATCTAATACTTTCCTTTTATAGGCATAAATCGCTGCTGCTGCTTGATAAACCTCGGTATTAAAAGCTTGAACTTGACGTAAATCCGAATTGACCGTAAACCTGGATAGCTTCTCCTCAATTCTCTCGAATAAAGCCATAAACTGCTGGGCTTCCTCAATTAATTGTTTCTGTTCATAGGTGAATCCCAGACTTAAAAATAAAGAATGTTCTTTCATAATCCTAGACCAGAATTTAATTTCGTCTAATGATCTAGCAACAATCGGATTTGCTGCCATGTTGTCCCTCCTTAGCTATACACTTCCTTCCCATATATATGAATAGACTGTTAGTCCATATTACCTATCCATCTAATAGTTTGTTACACCCAGTTTTGTATACAAAAAAAGCTAAGGCAAATCACCTTAACTTTAAGTGTTAATCCATTTTTTTAATATTTTAGTCCATGACCAAGTTTATAAACATTACCATCGCTGTCTTTATATGCATATGAAGTTCCTTCTGGCATATACTTGTCCTTGTCATAACCTGGAACATCATTTCTTGAGAAACAGTCTCCATTTTCATCAACCGCAATCACTGCTTCACTTGCTGGCAATGTCAGCGGCAGGACGCCTACTGGTTGGAAATTGCCTGTAATTACTTCAAATTGTGGCTTAAAGAAGGTATCGTAACCAGCCACCAATGCATCTGCTAAAGGCTCCGCATTTTCAAGTATCCACGGCAATGTGATATTGACACTGATGATGACTTTTCCATCACGATTATGGATGCTGTCGCAAACTTCCCTTAGATGATTCATTCCACTTAATGTCGTATCTTGATACTCAGAACCATCTAACGCTTTTAACGTTTTATTTTCAACTAATTCAAGTTCTAACAGTCCAGGCGTCGCATGAAAATAGTTTCCAGATTTTGGTTGTAAAATCAATACCGCTACATCTGCTTCGGCATGATTTTCAGTCAAAGTAATGGCTCCAAGTTCTTTCCAATCTTTCCTTGCTTGTTCCGTGTACATATCTGCTAGTTTTTGATCCTTATGGAAAACCTCAACATACACTTTCTTACCGTTAAGTTTTTCAGCTGTTAAAGGTAATGTTTGATTTGAATTCTTAAGAACGGTTATAGATTTTTTATGAGCTTCATATGCCGCTTCCCAGTGAGCTGGTGTGCTAACTACTTCTGCAGCCTGTTCAGGAGAAACATACGTACGATCATCGAATAATCCTAACGTAAACATTTCTTCTAGTAAGCGTGTATTCGCTTCATTAATACGCTTTTCACTAATCCAGCCACTTTCGATTGCTTTTTTAAGATTCTCAATATCATTTGTATCCGCAACAAGGTCTGTACCGGCATTGACTGCTTTTGCAAAACGTTCTGCCTCGGTTTTCGTTTCTTGGCCCCAAGCCATTTTATTCACTATTCCGCTGTCACTATTTACATAGCCTTTGAATCCTAGTTTGTCTCTAAGGATGGTTTGTAAGAAATAATGATTAAACGTAAATCCAACTTCTTCAAATGGAATATCTTCACCCTCGAATTCTTGCACCGTACTCTTATTGATACGAGGGATTGAATAATATGGCATAATCGAAGAAGTTCCATGTTCGACCGCTGTTCTAAATGGTGGTAAGTGATACTTTTCTAAGCTTCCAGGAGTTGGATATAGATTCCACTTTCCTTCTTCATAGTGAGGATCGAAGCCATTTTCCCTTGCACCGCCGCCAGGAAAATGCTTGGTTGTCATAGCAATACTATGCTTTCCTAACTCTTTTCCCTGGAATTCGTCAATTATGCGGCCAATTGCATCTGAAATAAACTCTGGATCTTCTCCAAATGTGCCATATGTACGCTGCCATCTAGGATCTGTAGCAGTATCCGCCATATACATATAGCCTTTTCTAATTCCAACAGCATCCCACTCGTCATGTGCAATTTTAGCAAATTGGCTAATAAGTGATGCATCACCGCCATTATTGATATCTCCCATAGCTGCTGCAGCAAGCCCTAATGTTCCTGGCCAAGTGGAGAATATGCCAACTGCATCGTTCATGCCAAAGATGGATTCACCATTTTCATTTCGAGAATTGGATGCAATTAAGACTGGAATACCAAGACGTGTTCCCTCAGCAACTTCATTCATTTTATTAATCCACTCTGCCATTTCGGCCGGACTATGATTGTCTCGATGAATGAAGTGACGTAAATGCATGTTTTCAATTGTATGTGTTGTTCCGTACATTTTTGCAGAAGCAGTAAAAATATTTTCACCTTTTTCAACAATTGCTTCATCTAGCACACCATCATGACTGGTCTTATTCTTATCTTTTTGAGTAAGCCCCATAAAACGTGTATTAATTAGCATCATACCGACTTTTTCATCGATATTCATTAATGAAACTAGGTTCTCCGCACGTTCCTTTGGACTTAGACGCCAATCTTTATATGGCTCTAATTTCCCACTATTATTTAAGTCTTTAAATTTCAACCCATCTACTTCAATAATGTTTTTAACCCTGACTTCTAATTCTGGTTGTTTATGATTTTTTTCCACTTTAACCCCTCCTACTCATAATCCTTGATTCTAGATCCAACAAAAATTTCTCTTTTATTAAAGTGCTCAATTTTCGGATTTATCATTATATCAAATTCTTTTACAGTGTTATAATAACAACAAAATGTAATAAAAAAATATCATTTATTGCTAGAAATATTGTAAATGTTGCTTTTTTGAGAGGACGACCTGCATGAAACAGTCGATACATATCCCAGTAGTCAATCAATCTTTTGAAATTCATGATTTTAGCCATAAAAATCAATCCTATAATTTGCTCAAAAAATATAACGAATCCGCAGAACGATTTTATCAATTAGATCCTTTATTTCGCTTACATACTCACGATTGTTTGGAGATTTTGGTATTTTTAGGCGGAGATTGTAATTTTTTCTGTGAAGGAAAGACCTACACCCTTAGGAGAGGGGATATTGTAGTGGTGCCTGCTACTGCGGTTCATCAAGCAATCGTTAAGAATATCGATGACTATGAACGAATCATCATCAACATTAGTAATCGTTTAATGGCTAACTTTGTAACAGTCTCACCATCTATAAATGAGAATATTGTTTATCAAAAAACACAAGGGTCTTATGTGTTACATCTGAATGCAGCGAATTTTCAAGAAATCATCTCTTTACTGCATGAAATGACTCATAGAATAAAAAATGGTGAAGAAAATTTTTCCTTCACCTTACAATATCTCTTATTCCAAGTGCTTCAAATCATATTTGATCCTGCTAGCAGTTTGCCAAACCTAAATAACAAGCAAGAACACGACGAAAGGATCGTGTCAATACTGGAATACATTGAATCCCACTTAGCGGAACCAGATTTAAGCTTAGACAAAGTTTCAAGCTATTTTCATTTAAATAGGTACTATTTTTCACATTATTTTAAAAAACACATGAACCTTCCTTTTTACCGGTATGTATCACTAAAACGGTTATCCTTTGCGGTTACGATGATTAAACAAAATCAGATTCCGATAGAGAAAATTGCCTTAAAATGCGGTTTTCCTGATTATTCAAGTTTTTATAGACTATTCAAAAAGGAATACAATCTTTCTCCTAAAAATTTGCAAAAGGAATATAAACAGTAAGAAAATAGGGTCAATCCCCTATTGCGTTAAAGCAAAAGGGACTGACCCACTACATTAGTGTATTTCTGATTCTAGCCTGAATCCTTCAACGATAACATCATCATCGATTTCCAACAATAAACACCGTTTACCTTGAAACATAATATATTTTACATGTTTCAAATCCATCGGACTGAGAGATAAGTTTGCAACCTTTGTTTCAATTTTTACCGATTTAGGGACTAAATTGCTTGCTTTTAACTCATGTTTTTCATCATCTACAATCGCTTTGAATGCATGTTCCACTTTAGCAGTGTCTATATTTTCAACGCCGCTGACGGTTAAAATCCGTTCGATATCTCGAGAATCCAACTTAGGTGCTTCACTTTCCTCATTTTCCTTATTCTCTTGAACCACCCTGTCAATTTCCTCATAGACATTAGAAATTACCTGGGCATCTACTGTATCTCCAATTACTTTATTCAGAATTAGTTCAAAGCTATCCTTTTCCTCCATAGCCGTAATGATTTCTTCGCAATTGAGTACCTGTTCGATAAATGTTTCATCTGGTTGATTTGCTTTACCAGCACAATATAGGATATGGTTCACATCTGCCGCGTTATCATTGAAAGCAGGGAACAAAAATCCTGACAATGGCTGCGCTAAATTAATAATTGGATCAAAGGCGTTATTTGATCTAAATTCTCTTTCAACATAATCAAATACCAAAGCTTTTTTCGGCTGGTCGGTTTTATTAAGACTGCAGAGAATAAACTCGTTGGAATAAACCGCGTCATCTCCGCCTTCTCCGGATTCTGGATCTCGTTTTTTGGTCGCTTTGCGATATTCTCCTCGGATAAACGTTACCACTGTATCAAATTCATAAACCGTATGAGCAAACATTTTTCCTACGATTTGGTGCATATATTCTATCCAATCATCGGTTGTATCACTTTGCAATCCATCAAAGAGAATCATTTGGGTACTATCTTCTGCATCTCGATGAAACTTCAGCTCAAATAATTTGGCATCGAGAGCCCCTGTTAAAATCTTCTTAAAGTTCATCAAAAATAATTCTTGCGACTCCTGTTCTAGCATTTCAAATGGTGAAATGACGGAGTGGTAAATCTCACCTGATTCTTTCTGAACATAAACATTTAAGATTTCGCGAATTTTCATAAGATCATTGTTCAATTTAAACTGTTTCCGGATATTAGCTATGTCTTTTGCATTCATTTTCTCAACTCCCATCCATGATTATACTGTTCAAAAAGAAAAATAGTAATACTTGACAATTTATCTGCAGTACTACCTTAGGACTTAAAATCGACATATTCTTTATAAAACAATATTTCCTATTAAGACAAGGCTCTTTTCGTATAGAATGTTGTATGTATACAAATGGAACGTTCCTTTCCATATTGATTAAAGCACCAATCTGTTAGAAAAGAGCCTAAGACAAAGATAAAGCCAATAATAGTAAGCGAAGTGTCTTGTCGCAAACCATTTTATAAAAAGTGATGAAATCGGTTATTTACTTTGGAGTTGAGGATTCAATTTTTAAAGAGATATTTGTACTAAGTGCTTTCCACCAGGAACTAGGTTCTGGGAATCTTCCATTTAAATCAACCGTTTCCCCTACATTTGGTGCGATTAAATTAACTTTGTTTAGCTCAGCTGCATGTATGGCTCTTTCTACTGGATCTGTCCAGCTATGATACGCCAATGTAAAAGCTCCCCAGTGTATCAGCATCATGTTTTTGCCTCTTACATCAAGATGAGCTTGAACAGATTCTTCTGGCTGCATATGGATTGCTGACCACCGTTTATCATATTGGCCGCCTTCTATTAAAGTGAGATCAAAAGGACCATATTTTTCACCAATTTGCTTAAAATGCGGTCCATATCCCCCATCCCCACTTGTATAAATTCTCTGATTTACTCCAAGGATCACCCAGCCGTTCCATAAGGTACTATTTCGATTGAACAATCCCCTCCCGGAAAAATGCTGGGATGGAACGGACGCAATCGTTAAACCTTCCCATTTGACTTCATCCCACCAATTACATTCCGTTATTTGATCTTCTTTTACTCCCCACCTCATTAAATGTGCAGCTACTCCAAGCGGGACAATGAAATGATCCACTCTATTTTTTAACCTGATAATGGATGGATAGTCTAAATGATCATAATGGTCATGTGTAATTAACACAACATCGATTTGTGGTAACTTCTCGATCACATATAATAGATTTTCACTGTAACGCTTGCTGCCAACAAATGATACGGGTGATGGAGACGGTCCAAACATGGGGTCAATCAGGATTTTCCTTTTGTCTAATGTGAGGAGTATCGTTGAATGACCAAACCATGTCAAGTTGTCTTCAACACTGTGGATCTTGTCCCAATCTATAGAAATAGGAATAGGGTTCATGGGACTCCGATCTTTTTTCCCCGTTAAGGAGTCTTTCATTAAAGAAAGGATGGTAGGTACGTCCATCTTCATGTCGGTAGGTCTTTGATTGACAAATTCCTTATTTTTATAATGGTCAAAATAACGATAACGCTCACGGTCCTGCTTACTAGGACTGCCACCAAACGTCGGGTGTATAGTAATAAAGAGTATGATTCCAATTGCTAGAACGCTTATTATGATTAGTAGATATAACATTATGATTGTTGGTCTCCCTTCACGATTATCCTTAAGAACTAAGGAAACTTAACATGATTCCTTCTATTATCATATCTAACAAGGTTGTAGCCATCAAATTTATAGACAGTTTGTGTTTTGATAAATAAATAAACACCGCCCATGTTTTGCGGACGGTATTTGGATTAGTCAGGGTTATATTTTTGTTGTCCTCTATTGATCACCGAGAAATTTATTTAACCATTCCTCTAGCGTCGACTTTCCAAACATCGATAACCTGTCCATTTTCATGAACCACATACTCTTCAAACTGATTAACGACAGGACAGGCATGGTTTGGAATGATTTGTACTTTATCATTTAACTTTAAATTGGTTTCTTGAGCTATAACTCCTACCCCATGCTCTTCGGATAAGCGTTCGATAATTACTTCAGGGTGTCCGATGATATGACCGAACCCGCTAACACTCTGATTACCATGTGCACCCTTGTCTAAACATAAAGACTTACTGCCTGTATCAAAAATAACCCTATCATTATAGATACCCACCACAGATGCTAGTAGAGTTAGTGCACAATTCTCAATGTTTGTTACACCTAGACCTACTTGAATGGCGTCAAAAAACACCGCATTACCTGGCCTGATTTCTGTGATTCCTTGTACCTTTCCTGCAATTTTGAATGTAGGTGTAGAACCAACACTTCGAACTGGAATTGGAATGCCAGCTTGTTCACATTCCCTTGCACTTTCAACGACTGCCAGCCCTTCCTGTTTGCCTATGTTTTCAATTCCTTCATAGGTATTTGCTGCATACGAGTGTCCAGCATGTGTAAAAATCCCCCCGAGTCTAAGCTTTGAATGAGTCATAATTGATTTTGCTAAAAGAACAGCTTCCTCCCCGGGTTCTACTCCACAACGATTGAGACCTGAATTTACTTTTATCCATACTTCTAAAGTATAAGGTGTATGTTCTAGTCCTCTTTGTAAATTACTTAAGGATACA
Organism: Neobacillus niacini; assembly: GCF_023715415.1. GTDB lineage: Bacteria > Bacillota > Bacilli > Bacillales > Cytobacillaceae > Neobacillus > Neobacillus niacini_C. Next base: position 381,777 of record NZ_JAMBOB010000002.1, on the reverse strand, counting down.
GGATTGTCTACGGATACTTTCAGACGAACGCCCTTTTGTAATAGTTTTATTAATCTATTAATTTTGTCTGGATTTGAAATGGGATACGCGATTAATATATCCTTAATTCCTCCAGTCGCCATTACTTCTGCTTCACTAATTTTAGCCGTTGTTATTCCCACTGCTCCTGCTTCCACCTGGAGCTGGGCTATTTTCATGGATTTATGTGTTTTGATATGTGGTCGATAAGAGACACCCTGTTCATTTGCAAAGCTAGCGATATCACTTATGTTCTTTAACAGCTTTTGACGGTCTAACAGCAAGGTTGGGGTGTCTAACGTTTTAATGTTGGTCATAGTTCCTCCATCCTTTATTTTTTTATTTATTTCGGGTTCTTCTATATATTTAATAAATACTTCTCCATTCGGATATCAAACCACATTTTATCCGCCCAATAAGTGAAATTTTCGATACGTCCAATTTCCTTATATCCTAGTTTCTGATAAAGTTTCTGTGCTTGTGTATTAAATTCAAATACACCCAACTCAATCCGGTTCAGACCCTGTTTCTTAATTTCTTCCTCTAAGTATTGAATTGCCTGAAAGCCAATCCCTTTGCCTCTACCTTCGAGCTCTCCTATTGTAATCCCAATCCATGCAGTTCCTTTTTCTTTTTTGAAAAGGTAGTTCGGGTCAACCGTATAATTCATTTCGCCGATTAATTGGTCATCCAGGTAAATTAAATAAATGTGATGGTGTTCTAATCTTTGTTTTAGGTCATCCAAGGTCATGGTATCCCTACGTTCCAACGCAGCCTTGTTTTTATTCGGGCGTGTCAATGGGATTAATACCTCATCATTATCCCAACGATTAAAAACGTCTACAAGAGTCTCGCTAGGTTCTATTATTTTGATAAATTTTAAGTTCATGATGGTCTCCTCTTAAATGTTATAATTTGAATCTATCTTTATTCCTGACCCACCGTCATCTTTCCAACAGCCTGCGGACCAAATATCAAAATAAACTTCATCCAAAAACCTCCTACAAAATCTTCCACTTCAAAGATAGTAAATTCTCTATTTATTACAAAAATCCCTTCTTTTACTCCATAAAGTAAAAAAAGGCGCACCCTCATGGATATGCGCCTTAATGGAAGCAGCTAAAACGAATACTAACCCCTAATGACCGTCCCGCAATCAAAAATCGCTTGGTTTTTGCCGTTATGCTTCGCCTTATATAATAGTTTATCTGCGCGCCTGACAATTTCTACTTGATTTGAGATACCTTGTTGATTCGAAAATAAACCGAAGCTCATCGTCACGGAAAAACTTCCATTTTCACTTACAAACTGGACTTCTCGTAATTCTTTATAGACCTTCTCCAGACACGGAATAATTTTCTCATTATCTGCTGTATTAAAAAGAATCGCAAATTCCTCCCCTCCATAACGAAACGAGTTTCCTAGTGTGGAAGGAATGGTATTTTGCAGTATCTCGCCGATTTTCATTAATACTTTGTCCCCTACTACATGGCCATGAGTATCGTTTACTTTTTTAAAATTATCAATATCAGCCAGCACTACAGCCATCCCTGACTTACTATTACTAGAAAAAGAGTTTTTGAGCGTTTCTTGAAAATGTCGATGATTATACAAACCTGTTAAATAATCACGAACAATCAAATCCTTATACACATATTGAAGCTTTTGATGATGTCGTTCTCTATTCACAATCAATGCTCCAAAAAAACCAATTACGATTAAAAAGGTAAGATTTAATAGGAAAATGACAATGGATAGTTTAGGTAAAGGCAGGCTGGTCCAAAACAATATAAAATAGCTAATCACCACTACTGTACAAGATAGAACAGCTCCATGGATTTTCCAATAAATCGTCGAATGCATGACCAACAGGTAAGATATTGGAAACAGCGTGCTCGTTACTCCTCCCGTTAAGAACAAAAGCCAAATAAGTGCTATATAATCAAAAAGAATTCCCGTTTTCATAAGCAATTTAAAAATCGTATGGTTCCCAGGTGCTAACCATAAAGCAATCTGTGCAACTGTCATATAGGTAATACCAAAAATGAGTAAATAATTAAAGGTATGTAATTCGAAGTTTACGATGGAGGCAATGGGCGGATAATAAAAAACAATAACTGCTACAACTAGAAATATCCACCTAACGATAGAAAATATTTGTTCAGTCACAGTATCCGTCAGTAAGAATTTATCTTTCATTATTACCAGAATCCTTCTTTTTTCAGTTTTTTTTTTGCTAAGTTAAAGTCCACTATCGTATCATTGAACTTTATTTGGATATAGTAAACGTGCCTATTCTCCTATCATACTAGTTTTAGGAAACAAAATAAATAAAAGTTTTTGTAAAAAATTGTATTTTTATGGTAGATTAAAATTATTATTAATGCCCAAATAAAAAAAAGCACCACCTTAAGGCAGTGCAATATGATTCAGTTTTGACACGACTTTTAAAATATTATTGCTACCCAATGAAATATGATTTCTCACTAGGAAAACTCCCACTGATTCCCTTCATTCCTTCCATCGGCTCTGTTTTCATCGCCATTCTAGAAGGCAACCATCCTCCGAGAATTCCAACAATGATCGGACTTAAGCAGGTGATGAGCGGCAGCCATAACTCGGAAACTGGAAGTGGTCCGTACATAAAAGAAATAATCAGTAGTGAAAGAATTCCTCCAATCACACCACCGATTAACCCAATTACAGCACCTTCCAGCAACACCATTGAACGGACATGTTTATTTTTCCACCCTAATGCTTTCAATAAAGAAATTTCATTTCTTCGCTCATTTATATTCTGATACAGGATTTCCGAGGTGGTTAATATGGAAATGAGTAAGGATACAGCGACAGCGATATAATGCTGTGTCCCCACTTCCATTGATACGTATTGACCCAGCCACGAAGTGTACAACACACCCTTTAATCGAAACGTCACGTAAATGAACAAGATGAGTAATGAAGTTGGTAACGCAATGGCTAAAATGGATGCAGCATTTCTTGGCAACCTTCCTAGGACGGAGTTAAGAACAATGGACCATAATCCATGGGTTCCAAAAACCCTTTTGGCTGTGACACTTATTTCTCCTGCTCTCATTACTTGTGAAGGATGAATTTTATTGATTAAACGCATCGGAAAGAGAGGACCAATTAGATAGATCATCATGACAAATACCGTGAGCAAAAGTGAATCAATAATAGAAAAATTTCCACTAAAACTAAATCCTAATTGAGCCAATAGTGTAATAACCGTTATTATGGCACCGATTAATAAAGACTCCACTAGTAAAAGTTTCTTTAATTGTTTTGGTTTCCAGCCTATTGCTAAAAGAACAGCAAATTCCTGTTTCCTCGATAAGAATGAAACTAAACTTGTTGAAAAGACATAGATGATGGCAACAAGAATATTACAAAGAATGATTCCTGTATACCCTACCTTTGTTTCATTGAAAATATTGATTGAAGCCCCAATTTTTATCCAAGGCTGTTCAATCCAGCCAAGTGATTCATCACTATTTACTTTCGGGATATTTATTAGTAATGGCTGCGGTGAAGATCCTAATGTAATATCTGTTTTAAGACCTGTTATTCTCTCAATCTCACTTGCAACGGATTCTAGTTTATCTTGGCTTTCATCTCCCAGTCCCTCTACACCCTTGACTTTGATTCGAATGGCAGAAATGGGACTTTCACCTAAAATTTGCTGTGCCGCTTCAATGGTTGTTAGCATCGATGGGGATTGCAACATGAAACCATACATATTGGATGTTGGATTAATACTTCTGGGTGGATTCAAAGGTTCCCCCTTTTCATTTAAAACAAGATTAGCGATTGGGGCTTTATAGGTTTCCATCGGCAATTCATTTTCGGGATCCTGTAAGATGTTTAATTTACCCGGATCAAAGAATCCAATAAAGATTGGATTCAATCTTGGATTTTTCAGCAAGCTTTTTTCTGTAATCTGTGGTTTACGATAAGTCGACACTTCTTTCACAATGGATTCACCTTTATAAGGAATGACTTCAAAAGCGTTCGTCCATCTGTCTGGAAACGGACTTGTTATAGTTTTGTAAGTAAGTGGTCCTGTTTTCTCACCTAGAATACTTCGATAGTCGACTACCAGCTCCTCATCCATTGGTTTCTTTTTACCTGTTTTTGTATCAATTCCTAAGAAATTCTCAATCATAACTCTATGAGCTTCATCGGAATTGTAGGTAAAGCTTTCTGTATTAGTGGCTGGAAATGTCTTTAAATACTTTGCTCCCCCATTTTTTTCAATTTCCTCTAAGGCTTTTTGTTTCTCACTGACCTCTTTATATGGAATATCTAATTTTTCAATTTTAAAATTGATTGTTTGATTAATAAAGGAACGATTACTTAGAATAACGGGAAAGGTTGTTTCCATTGCATTTATTTTTATAGGTCCTGGTGATTTGCTTAAATCAATCGAACTTACAATATCACTTTCTGAAAAGTAGTTTTTCTCACCTTCAAGAGGGACCATTGCTTGATCTAAACCGACCAGTCTAGCTTCTTCAACAGGATCAATTGCTGCCAACAAAACTCTTGTGTAATCGGAGAGTGCACTAAACCCAACAAATCCATATTTATCAACTACCTCTTGATCTGGTTCCTCATGGATTCCTCTAGAAAAATAAAACTCTTCTATTTCTTTTCCCTCTTCAAGTCCATTATGATCAGTACTAGTATTGGTAACACGATAAATACCAGGTTCTTTAATGTCTAGACTTTTAAAGATTACTCCATACCCGGTAAATCCAATCATACTGATTGGTGCAGCAATATCAACATCTTGAATGTTTTTGATTTTCTCATAATCCTCAACCGAAATTCCCCCCGAGATTCCGCTTAAATAATTCGGATCAAAGAGATTATTTTCTTCGGTTATACTTTTTGTTTCCTTAGGTCTTACGACTATATCATAAGAAGCTGCCCACTTCTTTTGAAGGGAATTAATCACGGTACCTTTATTGGTTTCTGACAGACCGATTAGTGTACTTAGACCCCCGCTGATTAATAATGCACCTATAATCATCAGAATAAAACGTTGTTTTTGCCGCCTCCAACTTTTCATAATAAATGACATCATATGACAGTCCCTACCCGTTCACTGATGACATATCCATCTTTCATTTCAATCACTTTATTTGCTTTTTCAGCAAGATTTTTATCATGTGTGACTAAAATAATTCCGCACTTTTTTTCTTTATTCAACTTTACTAGCAATTCAAAAATGGTATTTCCCGTTTCTGTATCTAAATTTCCGGTTGGCTCGTCAGCTAAAATCCAATCTGGATTCGCGACTAACGCACGAGCAATGGCTACTCGCTGCTGTTGACCACCTGATAATTGTGATGGGAATGAATTTATTTTGTCGTCTAAACCTACAAGGTTTAATAGTTCTTTAGCCCGATCTTGTTTATGAAAAGATATTTTTCTATTAAACAAAGGAATCATCACATTTTCCAAAGCCGTTAACATAGGCAGTAAATGAAATTGCTGAAAGACGAAGCCAAAATTATTAAATCGTATATCTGCTAAGTCATCACCTTTAAAATTGGTGATCAAACTACTATCAAAGGAAATCTGTCCGCTAGTTGGTTTATCTAAAGTGCCAATTAAACTAAGCAATGTAGATTTTCCTGAACCGGATTGGCCCATGATTGATACAAATTCACCTTTGAAAAACTCAAGCGAAATGTCGCAGAGTGCCCTCGTTTTCACTCCGTCTCCTTTGTAATCCTTTGAAACATTTTTTAATTTAATACTTTCCAACATAACCCTACCCCCTTTAAAAATTCCCCCTCTTCGGGTATTACCTCCCCTAAAGGTAATCATTAGACGAGAATTTGCTGGAAAAGTTTCTTAAAAATCAAATAATAAATTTCTATACAATAGGCAATAAAAACCGTTGAAAATAGTAGAGTGACATTTGCTCGCAATCAAAATGTAAATATTCTGTTACTGTAATAGAGTTGATGTTCGTAGTTTGTAAGTATAAACTTTATCTACTATTTAAGGAGTGATAAAGTTGAACACTGTTACTGTTGATAAGCTAGCCTTCAAGAAAAAACTATCGATGATTGAGCAATTTACAATCAAAGACTTCCTGTTTAAATGGGTCGGTAGCCCCCCAGAGGGAATCGATGATATCCTGCCGCTTGCATACAGTGAATATGTATTTGCGAAGATGGAGGCTAATCAGGAATATGCCTTTATGATAAATGAGAATGAACATTTCAGATATGCGACCATAACTGAGAATGAACAAATTGTGATCGGTTTTTTGGATTATAACAATGAGTTGAAACATAGAGTTATAACTATAGATGAAGTATTAAATGAAAAAGGTTACAATAGAAGGTATTAGACCTAATTTAAAGGATGTATCAAATGGATTGGAAACCAGATCGGGAGTCAAAAACACCTATTTATATACAACTAGCTTTATATATTGAATCCGGAATTGCTGATGGCACTTTTCCACCTGATAATCCTTTACCTTCTGAAAGAGGATTGGCCAAAGAACTCGGAATAAACAGAAGCACGGTGATTGCTGCTTATGCCGAATTGGAATCTAATGGGCTAATCGATCGGAATAGAGGCAGCGGAACAACAATCAGTAAAGATATTTGGGGCATTTCCAAGAAACGGATTCCAAGCTGGAACCGGTACATAGAGGCTGGTTCGTTTCTGCCTAACTTGCCTGTAACGCAAAGAATCCACAAGGAAATGGCAGAGCAAAACCTAATTAATTTAGCCAGCGGGGAATTATCACAGGATCTTTTTCCGATGAAGTCATTACGAGAGATTACTTCCAATAGATCCTTTATTGGATCATTGGGATATGACCATCCCCAAGGCAATGTGATTCTTCGGGAAACCCTAAACAATCATGTGAAAAAATATCGGAATATAGATGCAAACCCATCTTCTATATTAGTTACATCTGGAGCACAGCAGGCTTTACACCTCGTTGTTCAATGCTTATTAAAACCAGGAGATGCAGTAGCAATTGAAAATCCTTCCTATCATTACAATCTGCCGGTGTTTCAATCAGCAGGAATCAAAACCTATTATTTAAAAGGTGATCAGGATGGAATAAACCCCAATGATATATCTGAACTGTATAAAAAACATAGAATCCGGATGATTTTTTTGAATCCTATTTTTCAAAATCCTACAGGTACCTTAATGGCTGAAAATAGAAGAAAGAAAATCCTTGAAATATCTTCTGAGTATGGAATTCCGATTGTGGAAGATGATCCGTATAGTTTAACAGCTTTTACAGGAGAAAAGGTCGAAACGCTAAAATCATTTGATACGACTGGAAATGTATTATATATCAGTTCACTTACAAAAATAGTAGCATCTGGTTTGCGTATAGGCTGGATTATAGGACCAAAAGCTGTTATCGAAAGGTTATCGGATGCCAAGCAGCAAGTTGATTTTGGACATGCCAGTTACACCCAATGGATTGCAAATGACTTTCTAGATTCAACGAATTTCGAGTCACATATTAAGAATTTAGTTATTCAGTTAAAAAGTAGAAGAAATCAAATTGTCAATAGCCTTCAAACTTATCTAAACGACAAGGTAGATTTTTATATTCCTACAGGCGGAATCCATATCTGGTGTAGGATAGTACAAGAATTTAATGAAATTCAATTACTAGAAGAGTCCATTAAACGGGGAATCATTTATGTACCTGGATCAACAATGGGTTCTGAAAAGGGATTTGTCCGATTTACTTTCTCACGGGAAAAAGAAGAATATATTAATGAAGGTATTAGAAGGTTTGCGGATGCACTAAAGGCAGTTTCCAATAAATGATAAGGATCAGGATTTATTCTGATCCTCTTAACCATACTCTAAGTCATCCAAATGTAGATTCCTAGAGCAACCAACGCTATAAAAATAATCACCACATATATTAATGTTAAATTGGTTGTATTTCTTTTTGTGGAATCGCTATAATTTTCATCAGGCTTCCCCGTTATTACTAGGGTTGAAACCACTGCAATAATTAAGATTAAAACGACTAAAACAGGTAATATGTCCATGCTGCACCTCGTCTTTTTTATTAGTGCTATTTACTAATTAATGATAGCGCAACTTGAGGTATTCTTAACCATCCAATTCATCTAAAAATAGACCATCCACTTGAAAGATTTTTTAAAAAATTTTATGTACCAACTATTATTTCTGATTAATCCTCCCCATTAAAACTGTATTATAGTATTTTCCATCGGATAAAAATTTGTCATTTTTTAGAATTCCTTCTATATCAAAACCATATTCTTTATATAGTTTTATAGCTTTTTCATTGGTCTCTAGAACATTTAAATTCATTTTCTTGATTCCAACGGCGTCAGCCCAAAGGATAGATTCTTTTAAAAAATTTTTTCCAATCCCATACCCCCAATATTCTTTTAATACACAAACACCAAACTCAACTGTATGGGAGGTACGTTTCAGTTGGTTCCCTTCACATCTAGAAAAACCTACAATTCTATCATTCACTTCTGCTACCAAAAATAAGTGATTGACCCGTGCAGAATCTTCTTTTATCAATTTTTTAAAACCCGTTTCATCTATGTAAGCCTCGCCTGGTTCTCTATCTAAATTCTCCGTTTCTCCATCTATCTGTACTCGTACTTCAGATAAGGTCCTCGCATCCTTCTCCATTGCAGACCTGATAATATAACGTAGACCATTGATAGTAAATTCTTTTGGTTTAATAATCATAGCAGAACCCTCCCAAACTAATAAAAAACTCATTCATTTATTTTATAATTCTATGTTTTGTCTGTAAATGAAAAAGCGCAATGGAATCGTAACGAATCCATTGCGCTAGAGTTATTTTTAGATACTGACTGATTCAGGTTGAGGCTGTAACGCCTTTTTCAACGCTTGAACATATTCATTTCTTGCTTGTTTCCCTATTACTGAAGTTGGATTTAATAATTCAAAGCCATGGTAAGCACCAGGATAAAGGTGGAATTCCACAGCAACTCCTGCTTGTGCCAATTTTGCTACATATTCAATCGTTTCATCACGGAACGGATCTAATTGACCAACACACGTAAAGGTTGGCGGAAGGTTAGAAAGGTTTTTTGCACGTGCTGGTGCTGCATACGGTGAGATTTCTCCGTTTGCATGCTCTCCCAAATACATCCTCCAGCCTGCTAAATTATTTCCACGATTCCAGATGGCACGTTCGTCTGTAATTTCGTAACTAGAAGGTGTTACATTACGGTCATCAATCATTGGATACAATGGCATTTGGAAAGAGATGGCGGGACCTTTACGATCACGGGCTAACAAACTTAATGCAGCAGTCAATCCACCACCAGCACTTTGACCTGCGACAGCTACCCGTGAAACGTCAATCTTAAGTTCATCCGCAGCATTGGTCATCCATACCAAAGCAGCATAACAGTCCTCTAATGGAGCAGGATATGGATGCTCAGGAGCTAGGCGGTAATCCACGGATACAACAACACACTGTGCTTCTTCAGCAAAGAGTTGGCAGTCGCCATCAGAGCCATCCGCATCTCCTAATACGTAACCACCTCCATGTATGAACAACAGTGCTGGAAGTTTTTGCGTATTTCTGGATACAGGTTCATAAATTTTAACCTTCATATCCTGGCCATCACCGCCCGGTATCGTGCGCGATGAAATGTTAACGCTTTCAGATTTTTCAATTGGAATAGCGGGAGCTTGTCTTGCTGCCTCTAATCCTTCGGGAAGATTAAGCGGCGGGAAAACCGTTAGTATTTCCTTCAATTCTGGTGCAACTCTGTTCATAAAATCCATTCAACAACCTCCAGTTCATTTATAAAACGATTACTATGAATAATCATAGCATGTACAGTAATCATATGCTGTCACATAGAAAGATATAACTTTCTGGTAGACTTATAGTCCTATTCATTTTTTATTTTTTTCAACTCTATAAAATCCAGATTTTCCACCGAATGATCCTTTTCCTTCCAAATAATGAATAAAAGCAGTTTGGACTCTTTATCATAGTAGGAACAATCATTATTACATTCATAAATATAATAACCATTTTCATCTAATGTCGGAAGCCCACTTTCATAATGAGGATGAATATTAAAATTGAGATTTTCAACATCTGCGTTACCTTTATATTTAACTACAACTCGATAACTACTATTAAGTCCTTCTATCTCTGCATGAATGGAAATCCGCCAATTCACATCCTCACCCATATAGGTAACCGTTTTTCCTTTTACCATCACCTCATAGAATGAAACTAAAAGGATTAATAAAATAATAGAAAAAATAAGCTTCCTTTTCATAAAAAAACACCTCTATACAAGAGATGTAAAATAAATCCATTTATGACTGATAGTAAGGAAAAAATATCTAGTAAATTATTTAGTAACAATAATGGCTGGATATCCTCTAGCCTTCAACTCTTCTCCAAGTCCCCTTGCATGATTGATATCTGAAAATGCCCCCACTTGTACACGATAAAGCACATCGGGAGTTGATGAAACTGATGGTTTCTTTTTCAGTCCATACTGTGCAACAAGTCCATCAACAACCGCTTTTGCTCCTTTTTTCTGATATTCCTTTGTCCTCATTTTCATAGCTTCATTTTGGTTGGTCATAAATGCAAATTCTATTATAATTGCCGTCCTATTCGTTTCTCTTACCATTTGGAAATCAGCTGCTTTTACTCCACGATTACGGAATCCTAATTCTTTCACTAGATTCGTTTGTATTTTTTCAGCAAGGGCATTGGCCTCTTTTGGCTTTGTTATATACATGTAAGTTTCGGTTCCGCCGGCATCGTTCCAACCAGCCCCATAAGCATTCAGATGATAGTCGATATGGACATTTGCACCCCATCCGTTTACAAGTTCACAGCGTTTATTTAGCGGAATTTCACTTTTCCCAGTTGGATCATCAATCCGTTTTTGAATAACACCTTCATAATTTTCTAGTTCTAGCATCACAAGCTTTACAATCTCACTCGTAACCTGCCATTCCTTATAGCCATCGGGTGACTGCTTTCCTGGAGTGACAAGTGCATGTCCTGCAGCATGGGTTATTTTTAACATAAAGATATCCTCCTTTTTTTCGAAAAAGGAACCTTAAATGGCTGTCAAGATAATGACAACACTTCGATTGGTCCCCTAATTCATTTCACCCTTTATATATAGATAATTAACAAAAAAGGACATGGTCAAAAAAATAATAAAATAAATTGCTGCTTCCTTTGGTCACTGTTATTTTTATCACATCTTCTTCAATCCTACGGAGTTAAAATAATAATGAATCATCATAAACAGGCAGGAGGATGTTTTTTTGTTAAAATTATTTATTTTCGTTCTAATTCTAATTACGTTGGTCTTGATGAGTATGTTCATTGATGGTGTGCTGGAGTTACATAAGCAAGAAAAGGAAGAGAAAAAAAATATCGTAAGAGACGGAATGGAAGGTTATTTAGATAAAACCTTTGGATTTGGCAATGTTACAATCTTTAAAACCGTCCTTGATGCTGAAGGCAATACCAGGTACCTTGTGTATTTTCCAAAATACGAATGGTTTAAAGCACCAAAATATGAATGGTATGAAGTCTATGCGACCCAAAGCGGATTTAAGCATGATGCAATAAAAGGATGATATAAAAAGCCCAATGCTCGATAATATCTCGAGTCATTGGGCTTTTTAAATAATTTGTTCCGCATAAATATTACTATACTTTATAACCATTCATCCGCAATCGTGCTATTGTCAGCGAGAGAGAAGGCTGCATTCGTGATGGCTTCTGGTAACGAATCTCCTGTTTCACAAACCTCATTAAAGCAAACTTCATATTTTCCTCTTTCCATATATGTATAGCCAAAGCTTTTTAACCTTTCAACAACTAAAAGTGCGTGCTCAAGGTTTTCGTGTGGATTAAAATCATATATAAATACACCTTTTTCCGGATCATACCAACGATCCCATCGATTTAATTTCCATCCTAGTATTCTTCGTGAAATGACCTCTACTTTGTTCATATCCAATGACCTCTTTTGCTCTAGATGATACTATATTACCATTTCCGTGCACGAGTGGCATATATTCTTTTTTACCGAAAACCAACAATAAAAAGGAACAGATAAGGTCCTTCCGTAAAATTCCACTACTATTCCACAAAAATATATCGTAAACCTGCAATAATGAAATTAACTCAATCGGCTGCACTGAGCCATTTCAATTTTTGTGAAAATAGATCCTTTGTAAAAGAAGGACAAATTTTCTCAGGATTTTCTTCATTCCGATAACCCTTAAGCTTTCCTTCATATAGGAATTGGATCTTTGAAACAGTTTGTAAATCATATGGTGCTATGAGAGAAATAGGTTTATGAAAATCAATAATGTTTGATTTCTTAAGTAAAAAAGCAACAAATTGAGAACAGAAGAAAGCATTGTTTCTTTTTATCGGTTTATTAAACATCACACCGAATAATCCTAAAAAATTATAACGATACTGTTTCTTTTTATCCTCAATTTCTTGTAAATAATACTTCATCTTTTGGATTTGACTCTCCGTTACGGTAATAGAATAAATAGCACAGTCTGCTTGTTTAAATAAACCCGTCCGAACATCTTCCTTTACAAACCCTCCAATAAATGGATTTCGGGCTGTTTTTCTCCCAAAGCTATATACCTCAGATAAATGAGAATCAAATGCGATTGAAGCATGGTTGTAAGGTTTTTTCGTATATAACTTTATTAATTTTGTTAATATTGAACCTGTATTCGTTAAAAGAATATAAACCTCTTTTTCTTTCATCATCCTCATCCTCTTTAAAAGGTTTTCAAGAAAACTTCTCTGTTTATACTATACATACGAAAACTTAAGAAAAGTTTCATAGAATCCTTAAGATATTCTTAAGCTTTGAAGAGGAAGTATTGAATGTAGAAACAAAAAAGCCGATTGATTTATTACGTAAACCAATCGACAATCTTGATTTCAAAGTTTAACTTCTTTCCATTTTCTTACGCTATTAATAAACCAAATCCTGGTAGCCTTTTTTAAATCTGAGTGCGTAAGTGTTTTTTCGTAAATTTCTCCTGATTTTAGTAAATAATTACGAAACGTACCAGCCAATAATCCACACTCTACTGGTGGAGTCCATAATGTATCGTCTATTTCCAAAACTACATTTCCATTTGTAAATTCGGTTAGCTCACCTTCATGGTTCCAAAGCAATATATCAAATGCATGTGATGGCTTCTGTTCTTGAAATTTTGTATAAATCTCTCGTCTGGTTGTTTTATGATACAAAAAGATATTTGACTTATTAACTGGACTGTCGGCTACTGTTACCTTCAATAATGTATCCTGCTGGGTTATCGGTTGTCCTTCAATGGTTATTTCTCCATTCTTCGCCAAAAGCAAACGGACCTTTACCAGACCATTCAGATTTGAAACTCTATAATCGTGTAGAATTTTATTGATTTCCTGTTCTTTGAAAGGAAAGTCAAAATATCGAGCTGAATTCTCTAGTCGCTTTACATGCTCTTCCAGCAAAAAATAATCTCCATTGTCTAGTAATAAACTTTCTAGCAATTGAAAATCAGAGGGATTCTCTTTTAATAGCTTTGCTTTTGCAAGAATTTCATCGTATTCACCTTCAGGTGTCGAATCCCAAGTTACTCCTCCACCCACTCCATAGACGGCACTTTCCGTTTGATGGTCAATGAGCACGGTTCTAATCGGTACATTAAAAATAGCTTCTTTGTTTGGTGTAATATAGCCAATCGCTCCGCAATAGACTTCACGTGGTTCATTTTCTAAGTCTGCAATGATGTTCATTGTACTTATCTTTGGTGCCCCTGTAATCGATCCGCATGGAAAAAGAGCCTTAAAAATATCAACGATGGTTGCAGTTTCCGAAACCTGTGCTGATACGGTAGATGTCATTTGGTGGACCGTTGGGTATTTCTCAATTTCAAATATTTTTTCAACTTTAACCGTACCAGATTGAGCAATCATTCCGAGGTCATTTCGAAGCAAATCGACAATCATTAGATTTTCAGCACGGTTTTTCTCAGAATGGAGCAGCCAGTCAGCATTTGCAGCATCTTCTTCAACCGTTGTTCCTCTTTGAATGGTTCCTTTCATAGGACGGGTTGTAACCTTTCCATTATCAAGGTGGAAAAACAATTCTGGTGAGGCAGACAAAATACTCTGTTCTCCTGTATGTATATAGGCACAATAATTAGAGTTTTGTGCTTTTTTTAACCGATTGTAAAATGCGTAACTATCCCCATTAAATTGTGAATGGAGACGGATGGTATAATTTGTCTGGTATGTATCACCAAGCTGAATCGATTTTTTTATCGAGGTAATTCCTTGATTGTACTCTTCCATCGATATTAATGGTTTCCACTCCGTTACGCTAAATTTTCCTGAACTGCCTAGTTGAGCAGGTTCTGGTTCTGGTTCTGAAAAAATACCAAACCAGAGCAAAGGAAATGCCACTCCATTATTGACCATAAATGCAGGATCAAAGGCTGGAGCACTTTCATATGATAGAAATCCGGCAGCGTAAAAACCTTTATCAACAGCATCTTGTACAAGCTGGAAACAATGTAAAACATCCTCCACTTTGCTTGCGGTAATCACGCTGACTGGGTTTTTAAACATTAATGGATTTATCTGTCCGTTTGAGTCTGCAAATTCAAATACAAGTAGAGGTTCTTTTTGTGCCATACTTTTTGCCTTCACCCTTAAGTTTTCTAAATTTTAAAAGAAAAAAATCCTCTTTTAAGTTTATTTTTCCTTGGTACTTTCGTCAACTATTTCAGTTAAATCTGGTATATTGAATAATTGACAAAGTATTTACATTTCAATAACTTAATCTTAACAAATTTCTCTTATACTGAGCTTAACACAGGATGCCTTTGGAAGGAGGATCTGGAATGCGCGAGTTTATGATTAGAATCGTAATCTTAATTCCAATTTTTATCATTATGTAAGAAACTCTTACTATGAAATCCCCTGCGTTAATGACTAAAGATTCTTCTTGAATTAGAATGCTTCCACCAAAACATTCTCTTGGATTTTGTTAATAACAAGAGATTCAAGCACATAAGACTTTTCAAATCCATCCTTTATTGCATTTGTGATAGAACCTGGATTAATTGCATCCCCAATAACAAAAATGTTATCAAAATGTTGACTATACAACTCTTCTAAAGGATTGACAGACTCTGTTCCCATCGAGAACACAACGTGATCTACTTTAATTTCACGTTGTTCTTCGCTGTTTTCAATCATGATGGAATTTGAAAGAATTCTTACTATTTTATGATCTTCAATAATGTCGACGTTTGCCTTTTTCAGACGATTGATTAGCATTAGTCTTGTGTGTGGTGTAACTTTGCTGCCTGTCTCTGTCGGTACTTCCACTAAGACTACATCGCTGCCTCTTGCAGCTAGCTGGCCAACCACACTATAACAAACCATCCCGCTTCCTACTACAACAATTTTTTTATAGGAAAAGTCTTTTCTTTGCAAGAATACATCTTCATAGTCACAAACAAGTGTGTTTTTTACCCCATCCACTTTGGGAATAATAGGTTTGGCACCTGTTGCTAGGTAGACAGCATTTGGTTTCAAGGCTTTTATACTTTCGATAGAAGCTTCGGTATTTAAACGAACATCCACGTTTAAACGTTCCATCTCGTTTGTATGATATTGAATCATCCAGTTCATTTTCTCTTGTGCTTTTGGTGATGTTACTAGATTTAATTGACCTCCAAGTTTATGGGCTTTTTCAAAAATTGTTGCCTTGTATCCTTTTAAGGTGAGCACTCTTGCTGCTTCCATCCCGCCAGGACCACCGCCAACAATCGCTACATTGCGCTCTTCTTCAATTTGTTTGAGCTCTCTAAACTCCAGTTCTCTTCCCGTTCTCACATTTATTGCACAGGTTACATGAGAACCACCTCTCGTACATTGTAGGCAGCAAATACATTTGCGAATTTCTTTTTCCCGGCCTTCTATCGCTTTTTTGGCCCATTCTGGATCCGCAAGATGTGAACGCCCCATCGCAATAAAGTCGGCTTTGCCCTCTGCCAAAATATCTTCAGCAAATTCTGGTTCACGAATGACTCCGACCGTAATGACCGGGATATCTACCACTTCTTTTATAGCTTCTGCCAAGTACACTCTCCAGCCTTGTTCGAACATCATCGATTCAATCATCTTGTCCATCGAATTATAGTTTCCGCAGCTTGCGTGGATTGCATCTACCCCGATTTTTTCTAAGTGACGTGCGATTTCTTTGCTTAATTCTATTGTTGTTCCGCCTTCTTCAAATTCATCCACACTTAAACGAATGCTTACTGGGAATTCTCGACCACATTTTTCCTTAATCCCAACAACAATTTCCTCGACAAATCTCATTCTGTTTTCAAAGCTGCCGCCATACTCATCAGTCCGTAAATTGGTATGTGGGCTTAAGAATTGATTGATTAAATAGCCGTGAGCTCCATGCAGCTCGACTCCATCTGCACCGGCACGCTTACATCTTAAAGCACCCATTACAAATTTGTCGATTAATCCTTTCACTTCCAAATTGGTTAACTCCCTAGGTTCTTCACCAATTGCTGCACAGGTAACTGGACTAGGTGCGACAATTTGCCTCGCCCCGCCTAAAACCATTGAAGTGGTTTCCCTCCCAGAATGCTGCAGCTGGACAAATAGTTTTGCTCCATATTTTTGTACGACTGTTGCTAACCTGTGAATTCCGGGAATAAAACGATCTTCATCGATCCTCAATTGATTAAACGTTGATCTGCCATACTCATAATCAATGGATGTGTATTCCACGATAATTAATCCAGTCCCGCCTTTCGCTCTTTCTTCATAATAGGCAATTTGATGGTCGGTGACCTCACCATTAGGACCACCAAGATTGGTTCCCATTGCTGGCATAATAACACGATTTTTCAAGACAAGATTTCCAATTTTCCCTTTTGAAAATAAATGATTGTACTTCATCCAACTCCTCCTTTTCATTGTGCAACATTTCACATACTTATGTAAAAAAAATATTCCCACTATTTATTATAAGGTATCCATTTTCATATATCTGTGAAATAGAAGTGACAATTGATGTGGGTCTGTACAGCCAAACTATAAGCAAAAAAACGCCTCCATTGTCAGGAGGCGTTCTGGGTCCAATTAAAGCAGTCTTTTCAATTCCTCAATAAGGCCAGTGACCTCGTCTTCTTTTGTTGCCCATGAAGTGACGAAGCGAACAGCAGAGAAATTAGAATCTATCTTTTCCCATATATGAAAATCATAGTTGTTTTGAAGGTCAGATATGACCGAATTCCGCAGAATCGGGAAAAGTTGATTAGATGGTGAGTGCGTCAGGAACGTGATATTTGCTTTATTGAGTTCCTCTCTAATCATGCCAGCCATCTTATTCGCATGGCTTGCCAACTCAAAGAATAAATCGTCACTGAAAAGCTCAAGAAACTGTATGCCCATCAATCTTCCCTTTGCTAGAAGTGCACCTTTTTGCTTTATATGATAACGAAAATCCTCTTTTAAGGAATCACGGCAAATCACCAAGGCTTCACCAATTAAAGCGCCATTCTTCGTACCGCCAATATAAAATGCATCCACCAATTTAGGGAGATCGCTTAACTGAAGATCATTTTCCTCCGCACACAACGCAGAACCAAGTCTCGCACCATCCATATACAATATTAGGTGGTTGCGTTGACAGAACTCATGTAAATCCTGAAGTTCGCTTTTTGAATAAATGGACCCAATTTCAGTAGAATTTGATATGTATACTAGCTTTGGCTTCACCATGTGCTCATCCGGATGTCCGTCGAGAACTCCTTGCAAATCGGCTGGTGAAAGTTTTCCATCTTTACCCTCAACAGATAATATTTTATGACCAGTAGCCTCAATGGCGCCAGTTTCATGTCCAAGGATATGTCCGCTGCTAACGGCAATTGCTGCTTCATGTGGTCGTAGGAAAGCTGAAATGGCGATTAGATTGGTTTGGGTTCCACCTGATATGAAATGAATATCTACGTTTTTGCTTTCGATTTTCTCCTTTATTAGTTCAATTGCTTTCTTCGAATATCGATCCCCACCGTACCCTTCGTCCTGCTCCAGGTTGGTTTCAAGTAATGCATGTAGGATTCTAGGATGTGCTCCTTCGCTGTAATCGTTCTTAAAGCTGTACATTGTATTGCCCCCGTCTTTTTTAAAGAGTTGTACCTGCATATTTATTCTATAATACCAAGAATCTAGAGAATTTACACAATTACAAACTTCTTTAATACCAATTAAATAAAGTCCAAAACAACGTCCATTGATGGAAGGAGTTTCGGACTTTAGAGATTATTTTTCAAGGATCCATTATTTTTCAAGGATCCTCTTAATTGTTTTCAAATCTTTCATGTTCGCCTTCTTCATCATGGAAGACATAAACGAAGAAAATATTTTTGAAAAACCTGTGGGATTCCCTGCATTTCTTAAAGTCATTTTGGTACGATTTGGACCCATGTCTTGCCAGGTATAGATGGTTTCCATTGGAAATGGCCCTTGCGCTGTTTTCATCACTAGTTTCTTTCCCGGTATTAGATCTACAATCTCATAAATATAGGCTAGTTCTCTTCCTAGAAATTTCGCTTTAAATGCAATTTGTGAACCAATTGCTAGTGGTTTTGGTGTTCTCCACTCTGCAGAATTGATATTTACATACCACTCTGGGGCATTTTCAGGGTTCGAGGCATACTCCGATACTTGTGAAATAGGACAATTAATGATTATTTCTGTAACTACATCTACCATAATAATTACCCTCTTATTGCTTTTCTACATAATCTTTTAGTAAGGTTCCAAGAAGGTATTCCCAGCCCTTTTTGTGCTCTTGTTCCCATTGTTCCTGTATAACACCAGAGGCTGTATGTGAAAGCTGCAGCAACGTTCCCCCATCTTTTTCAAGAAGACGATAGGTATAGGCACTGTTAACTGCTCCCTGCATCCCCAGATGACCAAAGAGTCGAATTTCTGCAGGAGCATTCACATAATAAACATTGCCCCATATCGCACCTTCTTTATCACCCCATTTTTCAATAAATTGTCCTCCTGGGACGGGATCAAATGTAAAGTGCGAGGTTACTCCTTTAGGAGCGATACGAAATTCCCACCAATACTCCACCTTTTCCGTTAACGCTTTGAAAACCTCTTCACGTGGTGCGTCTATAAATAACTCCTGCTCAATACGAAATTCACTCATTTTTCCATTTCCTCCTTTTTGTTCTACTACCGACCGGATGTTTAATAGATTGCTGGCGTTTGATTGCATGTATTTCCCTGCCCAGCGTCTATGCATTTCCTGCAGAGGTACCGCATTAAGAAAGTTTCGTTTAAACTTCCCTTCACGCCTGACCACCACCAAATTGCCTTCCTCTAGTATCTTTAAGTGCTTCATGATGGCATACCTAGTGACATCCGGAAAGTATTCGTCTAGTTCGCCGGTAGTTCTGGGTGACTGTTTTAGGATATCCAGAATCTGCCTTCGGATTGGGTGCCCTAATGCTTTAAATACTGTTGAAAGTTCTTCTTCCATAATTAAATCCCTTTCTTCAAGGATTCAAAAAACATGTGAATAAAAAGTCACATATTTTTCATGTGAATAAAAAGTCACATATCTTTCATGTGACCTTATAGTAACATGTCGTTACACAAGGGTCAAGCCAACTAAATATTCTTATCTTTAGTAAAAATCATTAACAAGAAAAAAAAGACGTTATCTCTCAAAAAAGACAACGTCTTGCTTAAAAATTTATTTACAATATATGAATATTCCATGGATGGCACCTAATAGTGTGAAAATAATGAGGTGGTCACCGATTGCGACCAAAAATGATTACTTTGACATCAGACCAAAAAACGAATTTTTCAGATAATCCATTTTTATGATTAATCCGATGAAGAAGCCTACTCCCGCTCCGCTAATTAAATGATCAGCTATTCTTCTTAAGCAATAAATCCTTTATTGATTAAGTTAATATGAGCTTTTTGTTTTAGTAATCTTATCTTTTGTTTTTTGGTTAATCTTCTCCAAAAACTTACTTTGAAATACATAAAAAGCCCTCCTATTCATTTCTACAATTGGAGCTCTGCAATAGATACTTCTACACAATTCTACGGATTTTTATCTATAAATTTCTTATCTTCTATATTTTTTGTGAGTATATTGTTCATTTTACCAAACAAATTATTTATTGAAAAATCAAAAAGGTCGACTGATTCTACCTAAATCCTACAAAATTCACTGTAAATTTCTTTATAATCCTGAAACTGAATAGAATATCACTAGAAAACATTCAGTTAATGTCGAAATGTATTTTGAAAATTACGAAAATATATGACAATATTGTGAACTGTAAATGACAAAAAAAGCCCTTCATAACGGAAATGCAATGAACCTACTCGAATTACTTTCACTGGTTTGAAGGTTGCTTACATTTACCTAGCAAGCTAAACCGCACGAACATTTATTTTTCCCAAAATACAAGGAATAGGCTGCTGGGAATTCTGAATTTACCCGCTGGACCGCGATAGCAAACTCCTCTTCTGTTTCAGGAACAATGCCTAATACATTTGCTTTTTCCTGCGAATCGATATTTGCACCAGGTGGTACAAAGCTTCTTGGTTTAAGTTCTACTCCATTGGTAACAACAGCACCAGAAGAAATAAAGCTTCCTTCCCCAATGATTGCATTATAAACGATTGCTTTAAATCCTATAAAAACGGCGTCTTCCACCCGGCATGGCCCATGTACTAGGGCACCATGAGCACAAGAAACTCGGTTCCCAATATATATGGAGTACTTTTTGCTGTTCTTTTCAAAATACTTATCTTTTAAACCATGAAGTATGACACCATCCTGTAGGTTACTATTACTTCCAATATAAAACGGAGTCCCTTCATCGGCTCGGATGCTTACAAACGGCCCAACATAAGTATTTTTCTGAATGGTAACATCCCCTACCACATAGGTAAAGGGACTTAAGAATGCTTGACTATGAATACTCGGAAACCTTGGATACGGGTTCACCGAAGTCGGGGGATTGTAGCCTACATAGTAACTATATAGATTAAACTGCCCATTCTGATACCCTTGATTATTCCACAACAGTTACCATCTCCTTTTATTTTCAGAAATCGTTAATATGTATGTTTTCAAATAAAACATATACGTAGAAGATTATTTTCATATACAAAAAAAGCTGCATAAATAGCTAAAAATGTATAAATGGTGCCTGTCACCGTAAAGTAAAAGAAGCCAGAATCCATTTTTTATTGGACTCTGGCTTCTTTTTCATTTTTTTCTTCGGTGTTTATGGTTTCCTGTTTATTGGTTTTGAATATGTCTTTGGATAGTGCGTTTAATTTGTTTACGAAGCGATTAAATCCAAAGCCTACGAAGAAGGCGAAGCTTATTTGTGCATATGGAGTGTCCTCAAAGTCGACGAAATCGATTAGTAGGATTCCGCTTTGAATTAAGGTGACTGCTACTACCGCTGTTCCGGTGGCGAATATAGGATAGAAGATGTACATAATCCATAGTCGATAGTCATTCAATTCGTCTTTCATATAGTGGGAACAAAACATATATAAATGCCGCAGTGAACCTCCGACGGAACCAGCGAAGAAGTAATACAAGAAAATTTTGATATCCTCAATAAAGGGTAACTTTTCGTCTAATGCTCCTGTCCAAACTACACCAATAGCTAGGAAACTCCCGAAAAACAGTAGTGAAAGATATAGTAAAATACCGGCTTTCACCCATTTATTCACCCAAATCACCCCGCATTCGTTACTGTATCCTATGAGACAATGGGTGGTGACGTGAATGAATGGTTGGTAAGTAAAGTAACTTACTTCCCCTCTACAACTTCTTTAAATAGTTCATACGAACGTTTTTGTTTTTCCGAATCATAAATGTAAGAAACTGCCATAATTTCATCCACAGCATAGCGATCTTGGAAGCTTGTTAGCTGCTGACGAATGGTATCTTTATTACCTAACAAAGTCACGCTGGACATGGACTTCGCCATTTCTTCCTCCATCGGGTTCCAAATACCGTCCATACTTTCAACAGGGGGCTGTAAAGGATTACGTGTACCCCGAACCACATTTAGGAAAAACTGCTGCATCGTGGTTTGTTGGTATTTCGCTTCTTCATCACTCTCTGCTGCAATGACATTTAGACAAACCATCATATAAGGCTTATCTAGATACTCAGAAGGCTGGAACCTCTCTCTATAAATTGAAATCGCTTCACCCATGAATTTAGGTGCAAAATGTGAAGCAAATACATATGGCAATCCTAAGCTTGCTGCTAAATAAGCCGAATCTGTGGAAGAACCTAGAATATAAAGTGGAACATTGGTTTCTACTCCTGGATAGGCTCTTACATATCCTTGGTTCTCCTCCGGCCCAAAATAAGTAAGTAATGCCTGAACATCCTCTGGAAAGGTATAAACGGAATCATTTTTTGAACGTCTTAATGCACTGGCTGTCATCATATCGGTTCCAGGAGCACGTCCAAGTCCAAGCTCTACTCGATTTGGATAAATTGTTGCCAGCGTACCAAATTGTTCCGCTACGACAAGCGGCGAATGGTTTGGCAGCATGATTCCGCCAGAACCCACCTTAATGGTTTGGGTATGCTCCAGTGTATGTTTGATTAATATTGCCGTTGCTGAACTAACAAGCGTCGGAGAATTATGGTGCTCAGCAATCCAGTAGCGTTTATATCCCATTGCCTCCGTTGCTTGAGCTAGACTCACCATTTCCTCTATCGCTTGCTGTGAATTTTGACCTTCACGGATTGGTGCGAGATTTAATACTGATACAGGTATGTTAATAGTTCCCATTATTTATAAAGTCCTTTCTTTGTTAAAGGGTATATTTCTATAGTAACAATAGAAATAAAGGAAACAAACTTATTTGCTCCGAGTGAGTGTCTATGCTTACCTAATTTATCCTTTCTAGCTTCCAAATAAACGATTCATATGGGTATGTAAGTTTCATGAGAAACACTTTCCCATTTCTCTCCAAACAATCTATTAAATTCTATTTCAAACTCTACTAAAATGGTATTAAATCCCAATCGGTAGACTTCTAATTGACTTATCCATGTAACTTAACTGTAATACTATTCTATTTTTTCACTTCATAGTAATAGATTTAAATACTTTAAACCAACTTGGAGGACTAGAATTATGAAAAAACTTATTACGTTCCTTACTTTGACTGCCACCCTACTATTTGCTACCCCTGCTTTTGCATATGACGTAAAGTCTGGGGACACGATGTCAAGTATAGCAAGAGATCATCATGTCACCTTACAAGAACTAGCAGATATGAATCCACAAATTTCAAATTTAAATCTCATTTACATAGGTCAAAACATTAATACTCCTGCTAAATCTACTATAACCAATGAATCAATCCAAAAAGAGTCTGTTAACAACACCAGTCTCTCAGATTCTGAAGTCGATTTACTGGCGAGATTGGTAAGAGCTGAGGCACAAACCGAACCTTTAGAAGGGAAAATTGCAGTAGCTTGTGTAGTACTGAACAGAGTCGAAAGTGCTCAATTTCCCGACAGCATTAAAGATGTCATTTATGCTCCTGGTCAATTTCAACCAGTAAAAAATGGTCAAATTGATAAACCTGCTGATGAGGAGTCGATTCAAGCTGTAAAGGCAGCTCTTACGGATAAAAGGCAATTTGCCCCTGGGGCCCTATTTTTCTACAATCCTGCTATTGCTACCAGCAGATGGCTAGATTCAAGAGCAACTACTTTAGAAATTGGACAACACGTCTTTAAAAAATAAACAAAAGGACCAGCTTTGGTCCTTTTCATTAACTATTTTTAATTAATTTCCTTCTTATCCTTACCAAGAATCGTCAGCTCATACGGGTCATTACGTACTTCAGCTGCCTTCTCATTTATTATTATCGATGATTTACGCCAAAATCTCGAATAAAAAAGCCTATCACCGTGTCAAAATAGAATGAAAGGATGTGTGAAAATGTCAAATGAAGTTATTGTTGAGGAATTAAATACTTTATTAAGAGGCACATATATGGGGATTCGTTCTTTTGAACACTATATCCATAAGGTTAAAAAGGAAGAATTAAAGCAAGTCTTTCAATCCATGCAGCAGGATGTAAAGTCGAATGCACAAAAACTTGCACAGCGGATTCAAGATTTAGGAGGCGTTCCTGCAGACGGTGAGGGATTCTCAGGATCGATGCATAGTTTTATGCACAATGTGATGCTCCCGGATGATACACATGAAATAATTGAGGATGCTTTGAAGGGCTTAGATCAATACGGAGTACAATATTCTGAGGAACTTGTGCGTGGCGACCTAGATCCCAAAAGCAGGCAGCTTGCGGAAGAAGTCATTGATACGAGTCGAAGACAGATTGAGCAGTTAAAGCATTACCTTCATTAAGCAAAGATTCCGGGCATGATTTTCATTTCACTTTTTTTAACGAAAAAATAAGCTGTCATTTTGACAGCTCTGTTATCACTATTATTAAATCATTTTCAGCTGAATTGGCTGTAGTTTGCTCTAAAACCAAATTCTTTTATTATAATCATACTCATATAAATCCATATTATCTTCACTATCTTTATCTGGGGCACACTCTTCACAAGGTTCTTCTGACTGGTTATGTTCACATTGTTTTAATAAAAGTTCCATGATTTAGTTCCCCTCTCCTAGTTCTTACTATTATTATAATGTAAACGTTTACAATTGTCTCTACTTTTTTTTAAAAAAAGAGAGGAAAAGTGATCCAGAAGGGGAAATTCCCCCCTTCTGTTAGTGAATTAATTTATAGTAATCCTGTGAATGAAAGCTTCTAAATCCACATGATTCATAGAGTTTTAGTGCATGATCATTTTTTGCCTCAACCTCTAGAAAGATAGACAACCCTTTTTCATCCTCCATTTTCACTACTTTGGAAAGGGCTTTTCTGCCAATCCCCTTCCCTTGGAACTCTGGAAAAATGGAGAAACCATATATCCAAGACTCACCATTCATTTCGGAAAGTCTTATTTTCCCAACAATTCTTCCTTCTGCTTCAATTATTAATCTGAGATCCGTATTCAGGTCTTTCGTTTCCTCCTTATACTGACGTGCTTCCTTTTCATTTACCCCAAAGCACTGAACATCAAGTTGTATTTCCGCCTCAAAGTCTTCCTCGGAAATAGAGGGTCTTACCGTAACAGAATGATTATCAGCTATCTCTGATTTTTGCCATTTCATTTGGTACTCAACCATCGACAAGTCGCAAGGGATGCTCTTTAAAAACTCCTTCGCAGATTGAGATTCGGTCGGAGCATTTAACAAAATGGTTCTTGCTTCTCGTTTCTTCGCTTCTTCTAGTGCTTCATCTAATAGCTTTGAAAATATCCCTCTTCTTCGATTATCCGGGTGTACCATCCCGCAAATCTCAACCTTACTTCCAAAATAATAGCTTCCAAGAAAACCAACAAGTTGGCCATTTTCATAATGGAAAAAGTCTTCTTTACGATTCTCAGACCTGCTTTCCAGCATGTCATCATTTAGCTTTAACTGAAGCCTGCCTTCTTTCTCACAAATCTCTTGAAGCATTTTTATTTCATTTAATTTTTCTTTCGTTAGCATTCATGAACACCTCAGTTTATTAATTGTGACTTTTCACACTCTAATATTCTACCTTCATGAGTTATTTACCTTTTTTTTAAAAAAATATCTCAGGGGATAGATTAGGTATCTATCCCCTGAGATATTTCAGCTTTTTTATTTATCATGATGATTACTTTCAATACCTTCCTTATTTCCTTTGGATAGGGCCCTACGGTCACTTGCTTTTGGCGGCTCTTCCATCCAACCATTTTCTATCATTAGATTAGCACCATCTTCAGCATATCTGACAAGTTCACTTATCATGACGATATATTTTTCTGCAATGTCAGCTCTAGAGGTCACACTCAAAGCCGTTCCATAGAAGGCAATAGCAATTTGGGAAGATAGTTGAACCTGATACATCAACCATTTATCTGAAAAGGGCGATGTGGTGGAACTTGTTACATGAGATTGCCATGACATCGGTGAATTTAACATTTCTTCACGAAAGATTTTTCCAAAGGCAGCGATATGTTTATTAGAGATTTCCATTCCCCTATTTATAAATTGCCTTACTTTTTTCGATGCAGCCACTTGGCTAAACCCGACCTTTAATGCGACATGCATATTCATTTTGTTCATATTAAAGGTAATATCCCCTATTTCAATCCCCGTTAATGGACGTTTCTCACCAAACCAACCTGTTAAGAAGCTTTGGTGTTTAATAAAGTCGATATTTTCAGCAGGGGTAAGGACGGCTGGCCTTGAATATAGTCCTTTCGTTAGCATCGTATCAATCGTTTTCTCAAAGAGCATCATGGTTTCAGTATTACAAGAAATAAAGTATTTACGAAGGTCTGCTCGAATAGAAGTCCCAACGGATAGGGAGTAGCCGGTTAGTCCTTGAAGGGTCATTATGTATATATAGTACAAATAAAAAGGATCCTGAAATAGTCGAGGGGCATGAATGTTTACATCCTCATTTGTAAATCCTTGTGGGATGGGAATGCCCTCACTGTTAAAAAACTCTTTCACCTTTCCTACATGTCTTTCTGAAAGCTCCAGTGAATCTTTATATATTTCTATGATGTCTCCGTCTTCTAAGTGTTCCAGTGCGTACCTAATAAAACCAATGGACATGGAATCAAACATGTATTGTGTCCATAAACTAGAAACTTCTGGGGCTGTCAAAGAAATTCTTGTTTGTTCCATATCAGTCTTCCTTTCCGATTAAAGGATCTTCAGAATAAAAACTCATAACTATTTTGAAGACAAATTCACACGATCTAAAGCTTTAGGTGGTTGTTCCATCCAACCATGATCAATCATAATATTTGCCCCGTCTTCTACATATAATGCAACCTCAGAAAGTGATTTCATATACATTAATCCAATATCGCGTCTTCCATTGACCGCCATTGAATTTGCAAACGAACGAATCTTCATTGAAAACATATCTACTTTATGGAAAACCATGATCCGATCAGAAAAAGGTGAAAAAGTTGAATCCGTAACTAAATGATCAATTTGAGAAGGAAACGGTAAGTTTCCTTTATGCATTTTATCCTGAAAACGCTGTATTTCCTTATCTGTGATATCTTTCCCTTTTACAAAGTAAGTTCTTACTTTTTCCTTTTTTGCAACCTGACTGAAAGCAATCAATAGTGCTTTGCTCGTAATATTATTTTCAATATTATCGTACAAATGTGTAATTTCTAATGCATGTAGTTCTCGAACATCGCCGAAAAATCCATTCAAATAGTTATCCTTTTGGATAAAATCAACTTTTGTCGGCACAGGTATTGTAGGAGCCTTTATAATATATCCTTTTTCGAGTAATACGTTATTAATCTGCCCTAATAAAATTGTGGTCGTGGTGTTACAATGGATAAAAAATTCACGTATATCCTCTCTCAACGTTAATGGTATGGCAATCGAATATAAACTAAGTCCAGCCTTTGCAGCATATTTTAAATAATGAACGTAAAATTGGTCTTCAAATAACCTAGGAGCCCCGAGATTAACGTCTTCCTCAGTAAATCCTATGGGAATTACGACTTTATCATTCGTGAAAAACTTTTCAATGGTCTTCATAAAATCCACTGTGAGGTTGTATCCATTTTCCAATAAAATTTTTACATGTTCATCTTCTACATTTTTAAGAAAGTAGCTCAAAATTTTGTTAGACATACTATTTCCTAAATAGGCAGCCCAAAGCTTTCCCAATTCGATGGCAGTAAATGGCTGATCAGGGCTTAATTTATCTGAGCTTATGTTGATTGGTTTCATTAAATCCATGTTAAATCCCCTTAACCTCAATTTTCATTTAGTTTTTACAACCCTCGGAAATATATTCGATTGCTCATTAATTAATGGGAATCTTAAAAAAGATGACAAAGAATAGTATGATTGGTATGGAGAGGAGCAACGCTGCAACTTGGTGTTTATAATGCAGTAGCAGCATGGAAAATATGATTAAATTGAATAATACAGACCATCCCATAGACCAGCCGTTATGATGAGAAACTAAGTTAAGGTAACGTAAATTTATGTATTCTACCAACGAGTATAGTGTCACCCAGAAAATAAGCCATAAAACTATTCTACTTGTATCCTTAGGGATATTTCCTAGATAAATGATAACAGTAGCAGGGTACGCAACAAACATGATTAATAATGAAACAGCTAGATGATTAGGCAGAAGATTTTGTCCAAATATTGTCTCCTTGTACTCCCACATCAAATAATCTTTACATAATAAATTATACAACAAATCACCAAACCAAAAGAATAAAATAGTGGAATGATATTTACTCCAGTTCCTCCAGTCCCCCCATTTCACACCAGCAATGAGAAACAGGCTATTCAACAACAAGTGCACATCATCATCTCCGTTTTTCACTATCAATAAAAGATCATATCGTATTTATTATTAACTGGAAATAAAATGGTTATTCTACTTAGGTAATTACTGTGAAGTCAAACTCTCGATAAAAAAACGCCTCTGCTGATACAGAAACGCTTTCACTAATTATGAATTATTATCTATTTATTAAGAAACTTTTCTTTAAATATTGGACTAAGTTCACTCCACACATCGAATTTATTTCCATCAGGATCATAGAAAACAAAGTTTCTCCCACTATGTCCTCTGTCCTCGATATCTCCGACTCTAATTTCAATTTCTTTAAACTCTCGATGAAAGGATTCAAGGGCATGAAGTCCATTCACTTCAAATGTGATAGAGAAACACTCGTCACCATACATATTATAGAAATTTGCGCTTTGATTTTCCTTTGCCTTTACCAGAAAAAAACTTTGATTGGCAAAATTCAGTATGGCTTTTTCTTTATCTTTATAGTTTAAAATAGCTCCTAATTTGTTTACATACCATTCTGATGAAATGTCTACATTGCTAACTGGTAAATATGTAGTACCAATCCTAAGTAATTTATCTTCCAATCCTTATTCTCCTTTCAATAAGATATAAATGGTGAGGGTCACCATTTTCACATTCTAGCCATCTAGGATGTGAATTGCTTACATATCACCTTTTTACACCACTCTATATTTTATTCGCTATAAAACAATATTTTCCTTTTTAAACCAATTAACATTAGACAAAGGGTATTTAATCTTGGTAAGATGACTAATAACATAATTATATATTTATTATTGATAAAGGAGCTACACATAATGTTTTTGACAAAGCTTCAACCAGAGGAGAAAGAAGCGTTTCTAGAGTTAGCCTATTTAATGGCTACCATTGATGGCAAATTCTCGGTTTTTGAAAATCCGATTATCGTAAAGTATCAAAAGGAAATGGATCTTGAGGATTATACCATCAAAGGCTTAGCGATAGATGATATTCTTAAGGTTTTTAAAGATGAACACTCCAAACATATTGCTCTAATTGAAATCCTCCGCCTTGTCTATTCAGATGGAATCGTTCATGAAAACGAACAAAAGTCAATCACCTTAATTAAAGAATACTTTGGCTTTGATGCCAATAAGTATGCCACTTTCAAGGACTGGATAGTTGGAATAAAAGAATTTGCTAATTATCCAAAGCATGAATAGATTAAATCAGAAAAAGCAACGCTCAATGCGTTGCTCTTCCTCGTTATCGACCTTTTCCTTTTCGCAAGAGATAAATTTCTTTTTTAATTTCTTTTTCAAGACTTAGAAAAAATTTCTCTATCCCCTTGTTTGAACCTCCTTTTAACACCCGCTCTGCGGCCCCAGACAATGCTCCTGTGATTTTCACTTCAGACTGGATAGTGAGTTGCGTGCTGCCTTGTTGATCTTTGAAGAATAAATGCGCATTTCCACTAATTTCCCCTAAATTACCTTTTCCCTGCAAAAGTAGATGATAATATGACAAAACCTGTTCTTTTTCCAGCTTAACCTCGAGTGTAAAAACATCTTTTAGTGGTCCTATGTTAATGTCGATTTCAGCTTGATATAATCCAGGTGAGCTTTGCACAAATGACCTGCAGCTAGGAATTGCATTTTCAAGTACCTTTTCATCCTTGATGTACTTCCAGACAATTTTCCTTGGCAAACTAAAAATATGTTGGTATTCAATTTTCAGGAGCCATCCCCTCCATCTTTGAAGGTCTTCAAGAAAAATACCTATTTTAACTAATATTCATTTCACTTATAAATATTCGAAAAGACAGCCCTGTAATTTAACGATATTCAATTTCTTCGTCCTTCAATCTCTTCTAATTCTTCAATGGTTTTATCGCCTTATACGTCACTCCCCCCTCAATAATAGATTAAATCCACTCAAGAATTTCAATACGATTACCAAACGGGTCGGTTGTATAAAAACGTTTTGCCCCCGGAAGGTTATGATCTTCAATCACGTCTACTCCGTTTGCCAATAGGTGTTTTTTCAAAGCTTCAATATTTTCCACCTCAAATGCAGGATGTGCTTTTTTTGCAGGAGCAAAGGGCTCCTCTACGCCAATATGTACTTGTGTGTGTCCATTTCGAAACCAAACACCGCCACGCTTCTTCAATTCTTCTGGTTTTTCCATTTCTTCAAATCCTAAAATATCTATAAAAAACTTCCTTGCAGAATCCTCACAACCCGTTGGAGCCGCTAGTTGAATGTGATCTATGGCTTTAAAACGATACATAATTAACACCATCCTTTAAAATGTTTTATTATATACAAATTTCGCCACCAATTGATATATTCCTTCTATTTTGTCATTCATCGCCATTCCTCATTAAAACGCAAAAACGGCCGAACTCAAGAAAAGCTCGGCCATCCTATATTAATGATATCCTTCATTCTTCGTCTTCCTCTTCTTCATCCCTTTCTTTATCCTTTTTCCCCTTTTTCTCCTTATTCTTTTCCTTACCCTTCCCTCTGCCTTTATTTTTCTCTTTCTCTTCTTTTTCTTTTTCTTTCCTAACCTTTTCCTCTTTTTCTTTTATTTTTTTGATTTCAATTTTATATTTTTTCTCAACGGTTGTTAAGGCAAATTTTTCATCAGAAAGCACTGATTTCGATTTCTCCAGTATCTCTTTAAAAATTACTGGAGTGGTTCCACTGCTTGATGTGCCTAAGTAATGATTTTCGTCCGTTTGATCGTAGCCTAACCACACCGCTCCGACAATATCGGGTGTATAGCCGACAAACCAATGATCCTTTGTTCCACCCTCATTCGCAAATGGCAGCTGGGTAGATCCTGTTTTTCCTGCAATATCAAGACCTTCCATGAAGGCTTTCTTCCCAGTACCTTCCTTAACAACACCGCTTAGCATGTAGGTGATTTTTTGCGCCACTTCTGGTTTGGTCACTGCAGTTGATTTACTTTTCCATTTTGCAATAACTTTTCCATCTATATCTTCAATTTTTTGAATGGCGTGTGCCTCCACCATCGTTCCATTATTTGCAAATGTGGAATAGGCTTGTGCCATCGCTAGAGGAGAGGTTCCTTCGTGCATACCACCTAAGGCAATCCCCAGTGCATAATCTTTTTCTTGTAAAGGAATTCCAAATTCCTCGACTGCCTTCGTGCCCTGCTGTAACCCAATTTCATTTAACAACCAAACAGGGGGAATATTGTACGAATTCACAACGGCCTCATACATCGTTACCTCGCCTCGATATTGCCAATCGAAATTCTTTGGCTGATATCCTCCAAAGTCTAGCGGTCTATCCTGTAATAAATCAAAGACTTCATATCCCTCTTCTAATGCTGGAGTATAAACAGCCAATGGTTTCATAGTAGAACCTGGCTGTCTGACTAATTGGGTCGCCCGATTAAATCCTAAAAACGTATGTTGGCCACGCCCGCCGACAAGTGCTTGAATTCCTCCACTTTTAGGATCAATGAAAATTGCTCCACTTTGGAGTAATTGATCGTTTTGACTCGCCGGAAAAAAGTTATCATTCTGATATACTTCTTCTGTTCCCTTTTGAATAGTAGGATTTAATTCTGTAAAAATATGAAGTCCGCCTGACAGAACTTCGTTTTTAGTAAGCTTATATTTGGTCATGGCTTCCTGAATAATATGGTCCACATAATAAGGATATTTGCCATCATACTCATCTTCGACTTTTTCTTCATTTAACACTACTGGCTGTTCTTTGGCTTTCTTAACATCTGCTTGTGTAATATATCCTTCTTTTTCCATTAATGATAAAACAAGGTCTCGTCTTTGTACTGACTTTTCCATATTCTTAAATGGTGAAAGAATCGAAGGAGCCTTAATTAATCCAGCAAGCATCGCCGACTCACTTAACGTTAATTCACTTGCTTCTTTTCCAAAGTACGTCTTAGCAGCCCGCTGAATTCCCCATGCACCCTCTCCAAAATAAATCTGATTCAAATACCTCTCCATGATTTCATCTTTAGAGTAAGTACGTTCAATCTTTTTCGTAATGATTAACTCCTTGACCTTACGTGTATATGTCCGTTCATGTGTGAGAAATACGTTTTTTGCGAGTTGCTGTGTAACGGTACTACCGCCTGCAACAATGTCACCGCTCAACATATTTTTGAAGAAAGCCTTCATAATTGCAAAGTAATTGATACCATTATGCTTATAAAAACGCTGGTCCTCCGTTGCAATTACTGCGTGTATGACTTCCTTTGGTATTTGCTTAATCCCTACGCCTTCGATACTTGAGTTGGAAATCTTACTCGCTATCTCCCCATTTTGATCATAGATGATCGTTGGCTGAGGTGCTGGCTTATTTAATTTATTTACATCGCTCGTCCAAATAAAAATATTTACAATAAGGAGACCACATAGGGCAGCAACAATCCCTGCCACCATTAACTTCTTCGCCATTCCTTTTGTAAAAAACTGCTTCCAATCCCATTTTGACGCATTTCTTTGCTGTCTTCGTTCCATTCGTCCCACGTCTTATTACCACCTTCAACTCTTCTAACTCCATTATCATTTTACATATCGCTTCATTTTAAAACGAAAACCATTAAAGTTAATGAGAAATAAGTCTTACATTTTCTAGTTCATAACGCCCAATAATCAAAAAAGACACACCATTGATACATATAATCATTAACTATGGAAATGATGGTAATAGGGATTCTACTTATGGAGGAAATTTAATGGAGAATGAAAGAAAAGTAAAAATTACGTCTGCCGAACTTGCTCAAATTTGGGCACAATATATGAATGATAGCGGCAGTATTTGTGTACTGACATTTTTTTTAGAAAAGGCTGAAGATTCGGAAATTAAACAGATTGTTGAATTTGCTTTACAATTATCAAAGACACATATAGAGAAATTAACAGCCTTTTTTAATGAAGAAAAGTTTGCTGTCCCATATGGTTTTAAGCTAGAAGAGGATGTGGATGTATCGGCACCAAAACTTTATTCAGACAGCTTCGTACTTCAATTTATTCATCAAATGGCGAAGATTGGTCTAACCAATTATTCGGCAAGTGTCGCTTCATCCGTAAGAGCAGACATTACCGATTATTATATGGAATGCGTGTCAGAAACCATGCAGTTATACAAACTATCAAAGAATCTATTATTGGCAAAAGGTCTTTATGTAAGGTCACCTGCTATACCGAGTGAAAAAGTCGAATTTGTTAATAAACAAGCCTTTCTTTTTGATGTTATTGGTGAAAAAAGACCATTAATTGTTGCTGAAGTAGGCAATCTATATGCAAACATCCAGCGAAACATCCTAGGTGTGGCTACCTTACTTGGATTTAGTCAAGTTGCAAAAGACAAGGAAGTTACCCAGTTTCTTCTTAGAGGAATCGATATTGGAAAGAAACATATAAAGGCATTTGGCGCAAAATTAGAGGAATGTAACCTCCCTGTTCCGGCTGTTCTTTCTGCAGAAGTTTCATCTAGTACATCCTACACATTTTCCGATAAACTGATGATGTTCTTTACGACTGGGTTAATCACATTAAGTATAGGTTATTACGGTACGGGTGTAGCTCAAAGTCCTCGAATGGATTTGGGTGTCATGTATAACAGACTTTCACTAGAAGTCCAATTGTATTCAGAGGATGGCTCCAATATCCTGATTCGTAATAAATGGATGGAACAGCCCCCGATGGCGACAGACCGTGGAGAATTAGGATCACCAAATACATAAACCATAAGGCAAAAAGCCGGACTTTCCAGCCGGCTTTTTCCTGATCTAAGTATTAAAGCTGATTATTGCAGCTGTTGGTTTTCTTGTTCCATCTTACCCTTAACTTGATTTGTTTCCATATACTCGTATTCCCTTTCCAGGTCACTTAAAGTCCATTCATAAAGATGTCGATCTTCTTTTTTAAACACACCAATTTTAAGCAGTTTATCTATAAGGTATTGCCTTCTTTGCTGGACAGCGGTTCGAAGAATATTCTTCATACCTTGTCACCTCCAGATTTTTTACTACTCCTTAGCTACCTATACGATTTTAACGTCTTGCTAATTTGGTGTGTGTCGAATCTTTGCATATTTACCTACTCTTAAAGCAAACTTCATCTTAATTTAATAAATGAAAATAAACTGTATTTTTATTAATGGTCTACAAGATAAAAAAAGCCCACCTATTTTTATAGGTGAGCCTTGTCATTTAAACTCCACGTTTATTACCCCAAAGCAGGGTATGTAATTGAGGAAGCACTCTAACATTGTTTAATTGGTTGTCTACTACTACTTGATTAACTAGCCACTCGTATTTAAGGAGAAGCTTTTGAATCAGGTCTTGATTATTTGAATTCGTGATATCATCATTACCAACCGAAAGGTAAAATGGAATGCCTTGGTATCTTTTATGAATCATTTTAGCATATTCCAAATCAGCTTCATCGAAAATAACGACTTTTAAACTAACATTATTTTCAAACTGGTTTTCATCTAGATTAATAAAAATCGAATCTAATACTTCAAAGTTTGTTTCCATCGTTGAACTTGGCGGTTTAGGAGAAATGGTAAGTTCATCAATTTTTAAGAACCAATCCTGCCATCTGCTTCCTTGTGTTTCAATTCCAATCGAAATCTGATTTTCTTTTAACAAATCAATCAGTGAATCTAGATTTTTGAGTAATGCGGGATTTCCCCCAGAGATGGTTACAAAGGAAAAATTGTCCCCGCCAAGGGCTTTTAATTCTGTCCATATTTCTTCGGCAGTCATTAACATAATGTCGTCTTTAGCGGTGCCGTCCCACGTAAAGGCAGAATCACACCAGCTGCAGGAATAATCGCAGCCGGCTGTTCGAACAAACATCGTAACTTGGCCAACGACCATCCCCTCGCCTTGGATGGTGGGGCCAAAAATTTCTAGAACGGGAATTCTGCTCATACCTCCATCCACTCCCTTCTAGCCTCTGCATAACTAGTAGGCGTTTCAAAAAGGCGGACAAATTCTACTCTAGCTCCGTGAAATTGATCCTTAATCTCTTCCTTAGCTAATGCTTCCTGCATTTTTTCATAAATCCAAACCACGATATTTTCAGCGGTTGTATTCATCGGAGGCAGTGTTTCATTTAGGTATCGATGATCCAAGTGAATCTCAATTTCATTTTTCCAAATTTCCTTGATATCCCCAAAATCCATCATTAATCCTCTTTCATCCACATAGCCGCTAATCCCGAAGACTACTTTATAGGTGTGGCCATGGAGGTTCTTGCATTTGCCTTCATAGCAATGTAAGTGATGTGCGGCATCAAAGGTAAATTCCTTACTTACCAATACACGCTTCGTATGATACTTTAACTCCCTACGCTGAATGTCTTCATCTATTTTCTGCAGTTTATCGACGATTCTAAATCCGTACATTTTGAGTCCTCCCACTTAGAAAGTCATCGAGTCCGCGTTTTCTTAACACACATGCAGGACATTCTCCACAGCCGTCAGAAATAACGCCATTGTAACAGGTTAACGTATTCTCCCGTACGTATTCAAAAGCATTTAATTGATCTGCTAATTCCCATGTCTCTTCCTTATTCAACCACATTAACGGTGTGTGAATCACAAAGTTATCATCCATGGAAAGATTTAAGGTAACATTGAGTGATTTTATAAAAATATCACGGCAATCTGGGTAGCCGCTGAAATCTGTTTCACAAACACCCGTCACTATATGCTTGGCACCAACCTGACGAGCTAACACTCCGGCAAAGGTAAGGAACAAAAGATTTCTTCCCGGGACAAACGTTGAAGGAAGTTCACCATCTTCTCCTTCTTTGACTTCAATATCAGAGCGTGTTAACGCATTGGGTGCGAGCTGATTCAATAAAGACATATCTAATATATGGTGTCTAACACCTAGTTCATTGGCTATATTTTTGGCACATTCAATTTCTAAACTATGCCGTTGATTGTAGTCGAAGGTGACTGCCTCCACCTCTTTAAATTGTTGTAACGCCCAAAATAAACAAGTAGTGCTGTCCTGCCCGCCGCTAAATACGACAATGGCTTTTTCATTTTTTAACATATTTAAGGAAACTCCTTCCAAAATAGAAAAAGCCGTACCCCAAGATAGAAGTACAGCTTCATCTTAGTTTTTTTAACGAGGGGTGCTAGAACCTCTATCGAATTACGCTGTAAGTATAATAACATAAAAAAAATGAAAATAGGAACCATAATTTTTTATTTGACGTTTTTGTTGATGTCCTTTATCATATGGAAGAAGATAATACCCGTACTTACACGGGAGAGGTTCATAGCTGATACCCTCTATAAAAAACTATGGATACATGACTCTACGCCATGTCCATACCGGACGTGGCTTTTTGTTTTTTTATCCTTGTGGTTTGCTGTAGTAAGATGGCTGGGACTCTCTTGTAAAGAAAGTGTTGGGATACATTTTGACTTGGAGGTTTTTTTATGTCTGGACGCAAGGCTGAAGAAGGATTAAAGGATTTAACACTATTAGGTAATCAAAATACACAATACTCATTTGAATATGCACCAGAGGTTTTGGAAGCAGTTGATAATCTTCATCCCGAGCGTGATTATTTCGTAAAATTTAATTGTCCTGAATTTACTAGTCTTTGTCCGCTTACACATCAGCCCGATTTTGCAACGATGTATATTTCATACATCCCGAATCAAAAAATTGTTGAGAGTAAATCTCTTAAACTCTATTTATTTAGCTTCAGAAATCATGGTGATTTCCATGAGGATTGCGTCAATATTATCATGAACGATTTAATTAAGCTTCTAGATCCAAGATATATTGAAGTATGGGGAAAATTCACTCCACGCGGTGGTATTTCTATTGATCCATGGTGTAACTACGGGAAACCAGGTACCAAGTTCGAAGAAATGGCTACATTCCGTTTGATGAACCACGACCTGTATCCGGAAAAAGTGGATAATCGATAATTGAAAACTATTTTTAATAAAAATTAAATAGTCCTGTAAACCTGTAACGTTTTTCATATGATACATTGAGTTTAGTAATTACTAGACAAATGAAGAATGAGTTGATCCTATGTTGAATGTTAAAGAGGTTACTGAACAGCTTAGGGCTGAGGGGATTACGGACAATGAAGAGGTTGTCATTCGTTGGATTCTTGATGGGAAAATCAAGGCGAGAAGAACCAAGCATCTGAATCTAGAATACTCAATAAATCCTGTTGATTTAGCGTCATTTATTTTAGAAAAGAAGATTGAGTTCAAGACAAAGAAATTTGGAATTGATTTTCACGAGTGGGAAAAAACGTTCCACGAAAATCAAAAATTCAAAGAAGAAATTGAACAGTTACAAACCTCGATTCGGATAGAACAAGCAAAAAATAGGTCTTTAAAAAGAATGCTAAAAGCAGAGTATGCGCTATCCGACTCTCCACCTTTGACCCTTACCTCCTTATTGGGTTTAGAACCTGGGGCAAATATTGACACAATCAGGAAGGAATACAAGAAAATATTAAAGGCCCTCCATCCTGATAGAGGCGGCGACGAACGACTATTTAAAGTGTTTTATGACCACTATGAAAAGGTAAAGGATCCAGCTAAGAGCTGAATCCTTTTTGCCATTGGCTGTGTTAAACTAGGCTGTTGATTGGAGCTCCAGGCGCTATGCTTTCCGCGGGCTCGCCCGTGAGCCTCCTCGCAGCTTCGCTCCTGCGGTGTCTCACTCAGCTCGTGCATCCCGCAGGACATTGATTTACATCCTCGAATCCGCCCACGCACGAAGAAAATGCGATAGCATTTTCGAGGAGTCAAGCGCCTTCCGCTCCAATCAACAGGTTCTAAAATCAACAGTATCCATCAACACAGCCTAGTTTTATAAGACTTGATTACCTTTTGTTCCGTTAATAGAATAGCTTGCTACTATGTTTGCACTTAAAGAATGGGAAACCGAGCAGTATTTGTCTTTGGATAATTGAATCGCACGGACTACTTTATCTTCTGGCAAATTCCCTTCTACTAAGTAATGAATATGAAAATCGGTGAATTTCTTTGGTTCTGCATCGGCCCTCGTACCCTCTACTTCCATCGAAAAACCAGTCAGCTCTAATCGCATTTTTTTCAAAATCATCACGATATCGATTCCTGTACAGCCTGCAAGTGAGTATAAGAGCAATTCTGTTGGTCTAGGACCGCTATTTTGGCCGCCAACTTCTGGTGCGGCATCCATCCGTAAATCATGCCCTGAAGGCGTCGTTCCGGTAAAGGCCATATCTCCTGTCCATGTAATCTTTGATTTCATTTCTATCGTCCCTTCCTCTATGTAATTTCATCCTTATTTTACCTTAAAAAAAGGTTTTGAACTCCTAATTGAGTCCAAAACCTTCTATTATTATTTAAGTAAGGACAAGTCGATTAGTCCTTTAATATCACTGCTTGGAATATACCCAGCTTCTTTACTGATATCTGCCATTTCCTGAATTACTTTTTCATTTACATCTGTTGTCACCGCTAAACGGGAGAACGCTGCGTCTACTTCGTCTTTATTTAACTCTTTACCAGTAAGATTTTTTAAATGCTTCATGACAACTTCTTTGCTCTCTTCAGGGTTCTCCTGAATGAACTTTACCGCTTTTTTATGAGCATCTAAATACTGCTTTGATAATTCTTTGTTTTTCAAAAAGTCTGCTCTTGCAGCAACTACTGTATTGGTGGATTCTTTCCCCCAAGCAAATTCATCCCAGTCTAGTAGCAGTTTTCCATTTGCTTGATTTTCAAGTACATATCCCCATGGCTCTTGCGTCGCTGCTGCGTCCACTTGTTTTTGAATGAAAAGTGAAGCTGTATCCGCTGGAGCTGCAGCAAATAAATCTACTGTACCACCACTCGTTTTCGCTTTTAAATTAGCCTCTTTTAGAGATTTACGTAACATTACATCCTGCGTGCTTCCAATAACCGGAATTGCTACTTTTTTTCCATCTAAATCTGCTACCTTTTCAACGCCGCTTCCTTCAGCCGCAACAAGGACTGCTCCACCATTTACTGCTCCAGAAATTAGGTGGTATTCCTTATTCTTCACATAAAAGTTGAGTAATGGACCTGGTCCAACTGTACCAACATCAATAGCCTTTGTTGCCATTGCTTCCATAAATAGTCCACCATTTGCTACAGTTTTCGTTTCAATCTTTACATCTTTACCAAATGCTTCTTCAAAATAGCCTTTTTCAAGTGCCACAATGGTTCCGATATGTGTTAAGTTTGGAAAATATCCGATTTTAACTGTTTTCGCCTCTTCTCCACCTTCATTCGAAGATTGAGCACATCCGCTAAGTAATCCAATAAACAAAAGTGTGATAAATAGGTAAAGCGTCGATTTTTTCAACATGATTTTTCTCTCCTGGCTCTATAATATTTATATTAAGCTCTTCCTCGAATACCCCATTTTACTTCTACATTGCGTTCTAATCTTGAAAAAACAACATTATCGACTATGGTCCCGATAATGGCAATGATAATCATGACAGAAATAACTAAATCCATTTGACCAAGTGAACGACCCATTTCTAGCAGCTGTCCAAGGCCGCCTCCGCCCCCAAGAAGTTCACCGGCCATTAAGGCACGCCATGAGAATGCCCAAGCAATTCGCAATCCTGAAATGATTTGCGGTACAGATGCTGGAAGGATAACAGTACGAAGGAAGTGCAATCCACTTGAACCATACACCTTTGCGACACGCTGATAAAGCTGAGGTACGTTTTTAAAGCCGCTTGTTGCATTAACCGTCATCGTCCATGTCGCACCAATTGTCACAATAAACAAGATGGAAAAATCGTTTAAACCAAACCAAATGATTGCTAGTGGAAACCAGACAATACTAGGAATTGATTGGAGCGCAGTTACGACAAATCCAAGGGTATCCTCGACAAGTTTATAACGCCAGATGAAGTATCCTAATATCAATCCGACAATAATGGCAATCGTAAATCCTAGGAGGATACGTCCCATACTTTTACCAATCGCCAGAATAATTTGACCACTCATTAAGCCGTTAAAAAGTGTTTCGAGTACTTGGGTCAGGCTTGGAAACATAAAATCAGGAAGGCTGGAAAATCTAGATGTGACTTCCCATATCGCCGCTATCACCGCGATGAAGATGATCCGTCTTAAAGCTGTAGTCATCACCCATTTCCTCCTTCAATACTTTTTCAATTTCATCTTGTAATATTGATAAAATTCTTTGCTCGGTATTTAATGTCACACTGTCAGGTGTTACACCATCCTTCATGGTAGGTACGGGAATAATTTCTTTAATCCTGCCAGGACGAGTGGCAAATACAACCACTTCCTCTGAGAGGAGTACCGCTTCTCTAATATTGTGTGTGATAAAAAAGATTGTTACTTTGGTCTTTCTCCAAATTTCAAGCAGTTCTTTATGCAGCACCATTCTAGTTTGTTCATCCAAGGCCGAGAAGGGCTCATCCATTAACAAGATGTCAGGCTCCATTACTAACGCTCTAGCGATTGAAACTCTCTGCTTCATTCCGCCTGATAATTCGTGAGGATATGAATTTACATAGCGGCTGAGGTGAACCATCTTTAAGACATCAAGTGCCTTTCTTTTCGCTTCTTCTTTTGGCATTTTTTTAAGATTCAAACCATAGGTTACATTTTCTAATACGGTCAGCCACGGAAACAAACCTGCTTCCTGGAAAACTACTACTCTTTCTGGACCAGGTTTTGATACTAAGTTCCCATCGACGCGGATTTCTCCGCTATCAGCTTTGTCGAGTCCAGCAACCAGGTAAAGCAGCGTAGACTTCCCACAACCTGATGGCCCCACAATCGAAACAAAACTACCTTTTTTGACATTTAAATTTATTCCATCAAGAACCTTCACGTTTTCTTTTCTATCATTTATAAAGCTTTTTTCGATTGAATCTATCGTTAAATACATTTAATGTCACCTCTTTTTTAATCCCAAGTAAAACTATTGGTTTTATTATATTACAAACGATGGGTAAGTCAACTACTATTCTATAAATCTGCAAAATTTTATGTATTTTACTCTTTTTTATTTACTGAATATTTAACTATTTTTCTACAAACGACTATCGATGAAAATGGATTACCGTCGTTATTTGCAAGAACTTTCCTATTTCTAAAAGAATCTGGTGATTCATGTAGATAAGTTTTTTACAGTTCAGGCAGGAGAAACTCACCCGTATCTAAAATTAGTAGAGTAGACGAAAAGCTAGTCTAATCAATAAGTTGAAAGGTGGTCATTGCCATGAGCCAAGATATTACCCTCCAACAAATTGCAGAAGGTGTACCAAAGACACTATTAAACGCATCTGATAGAGACATTGAAGGATTCCAAAAAATCATCGAAGAAACGATAAAATTAAGAGAAGCCCACAGAAACCTGCAGAAAATGGTAAAAAGCTTTTCTACTTCTACGATTCAGCGAACGTAAGTATTTTATAAAAAGAAAAAGACCCATCCTTGGCCAAGGGGCTGGGTCTAAATATGTCTTATTGGGAACTTCAATCATTAATAGAATTTATTACCTTTATATGGAGACATAAATTTGTAGGGTCTCGATGCTAATTTGTAAAAATGCTGTATTAACTCCACAAAATCATCTAGTAAGGTAGACTTGGACCTTATCTGGTTTACTTTTAACCTTCTATATTCATTTAGAAGATTATCTAGTTCTTGACTGCAAACTATCGTTTCTCTATTAGAAAGTCCCTTTGTCATACCTATTTTTATCATTTCGTTTCTCTTCTCATTTATTGCCTCTTCTAAATCAACTATATTCATAACAAAAACACACCTCTAACTCTATTAATTACCCAGATGCTTTAAATATATTAGTCATGAAATGAATTATAGCATGTATTTAAATCTATTAAATCGTTTCGATAAAACAAGTTAAAATATGACAAAACTAGACGATTTCCAAAATTTCTGACTATTCAATAAAATAATTTTCGCAAGATTATTCCGCAGGATTATAGGATAATGCAGTATGCTGAAAGTAAATCAAGCCAATACTTACCATATGGTTATGTTTGGTTTGGTGAAAATTTACTATATAGTTTTCGGAAAAATCAGGAGGTAAAATGATGCTTTTTGAAGAATATGATGAATTGCTAAAAAAAACGGTTGCTGTTGCACCTGATTGGGTAAAAAGCGACATTCAAGACATTTTGAAAAAAGAAGAAGGGAAACATATTGGAGTAAGTTATGTCATATCACAATTAAATGATCGTTATTCTTTTAGTCTCAGACATATTTTATCAGCAATGGATTTTTCGAGTGAATGGACGAAGGTTTCAAGAGAACGGCTAAGTTTTATTGATAATAATATTGATGTTGTTGTGGCATTGTATTATGACCTCAAAGACAAACTATGAGAAATTCAGGTAGCAATACAAAAAGCAATACCAATTCAGATGAATTAGTATTGCTTTTGTCATTTATTCGTATATTTCCGATAAATGTTTAAGCATGAAAGTTTGTGCCGTCGGTTGTAGCTTGGACTATGCCAGCACGAATGACGAAGTCTCCGAAGTGCTCTTCTTGCTCTCTTTCTTTTGCGTAACGGGAAAGAATGACACGAAGTTCGCTCAAGATTTCTTCTTCACCGATATTTTCTCGGTACATTTTGTTGAGTCTGCTGCCGTCAAAAGCCGCTCCGAGGTACATATTATATTTCCCTACCGCTTTACCCATGAAAGCTATTTCTCCCAATCCAGGGCGTGCACAGCCGTTTGGACAACCTGTCATACGGATCGTAATTTCTTTATCCCTAAGTCCAGTTTCATCTAAAATATCGTCTATCTTATCAATAAGCTTCGGTAAGTATCTTTCTGCTTCTGCCATGGCTAACCCACATGTCGGAAGTGCAACACATGCCATTGAACTACGGCGAAGTGCAGAATAGTGACTGCCATCCGTCAAACCAAATTGTTCAATAAGTTCATTAATTTTTTTCTTCTTCTGGCTTGAAACATCGGCAATAATTACGTTCTGATTTGCTGTTAGACGGAATTCACCTTTATGAACTTTTGCAATTTCTCTAAGAGCTGTTTTCAGCTTATAATCATCCGAATCCGCAATACGGCCGTTTTGGATAAAAAGGGTATAATGCCATTTTCCTTGAACGCCTTTTACCCAGCCGTAACGATCACCGTTATCATCAAAATGGTAAGGTTTTGCTTCAGCAAGACTCCAGCCAAGACGATTTTCTAATTCTTCCTTGACGGTTTCTAATCCTAGGCGGTCAACGGTGTACTTGAAGCGGGCATTTTTTCGCTCGGAACGGTTTCCGTAATCTCGCTGAATGGTAATGACTTTTTCTGCTACATCTTGAATTTGATCTGGTGTACAGAAGCCAATTATCTTGGCAAGTTGCGGGTAAGTTTCTTTATCCCCATGTGAACTTCCCATACCACCGCCGATTGCCACGTTAAAACCAATCAGTTTTCCATCTTCTACAATTGCAATTAAACCAAGGTCTTGTGAAAAGACATCGATATCATTCGAAGGCGGTACCGCAATAGCAATTTTGAATTTACGTGGTAAATAAAGCGGTCCATACATTG
The DNA here is from genome assembly GCF_023715415.1 of Neobacillus niacini. Lineage (GTDB taxonomy): Bacteria > Bacillota > Bacilli > Bacillales > Cytobacillaceae > Neobacillus > Neobacillus niacini_C. Next base: position 337,551 of record NZ_JAMBOB010000002.1, on the reverse strand, counting down.
GCTCAACATCGTCGACTTCCGGTGAACCAGCTACTTTTTCTTCATCAAGCCAAACTTCATGATACGCCCTTGTTCTCGGCAATAAATAATTACTTAAATGTTTTGCCCATTCGTATACTTCCATATGAATCTCAGATTGATAGGGATTTGATGTACACAATACATTACGATTAACATCGCCGCAGGCAGCAATCGTGTCCAATAACGTAGCATGGATTTCCTGTATCGTATTTTTCATATTCCATTTTAAGATCCCGTGCATTTGAAATGTTTGACGTGTAGTCAGCTTTAATGTACCGTTACCGTTTTTATCAGCTAGCTCATCCATAACCAGCCATTGGGACGGTGTCGCAACACCGCCAGGCAACCGGACACGCAGCATAAACTGATAGGCAGGCTCAAGTTTTTGTTTTTGGCGCTCATTGCGGAGATCTCGGTCATCCTGCAAATAGCTGCCATGATGTTTCATTAGACGGTTATCATCGTCTGGGATTCCTGCACTGATTCTGTCGAGCATGACTTCTCTCAGTGTTCCGCGTAGAAAATTACTCTCTCTTTTAATACGCTCAACATCGCTTGGTGCGCCATCCGGTGCTTTTAATTTTTGCTTAACCATTTATGAAAAATCTCCTTCCATTACCTTATCAATATACATCGCGTTGGTACCGTTTTTGCTGCTGCATATCTGCTAGATAGGCTTCTGCCGCTTCTCGGCTCAAGCCTCCCTCTTTTTCGATGATCCCAATAAGCGTTTGATGGACATCATGTGCCATATGTTTCTCATCACCGCAAATGTAAACATGAGCACCTTCTTGAAGCCACTGGAACAATTCCTTACTTTGTTCTAGCATGCGGTGCTGGACATAAACTTTTTCAGCTGTGTCACGTGAAAAAGCAACATCCATTCTCGTTAATACACCGTCTTTCAACCACTTTTGCCATTCTGTTTGATATAGGAAATCAGTGACAAAATGCTGGTCTCCAAAGAACATCCAAGACTTACCTTCTGCCCCAGTTTCCTCACGCTCTTGAATAAAGGAGCGGAAAGGCGCTACACCTGTTCCTGGTCCTACCATAATAATTGGAGTTTCAGGATTCGCAGGAAGCTTAAAGTTTTCGTTTTGTTGAATATAGATTGGTACACTGTCTCCAGGCTGTAATCGTTCTGCGGTAAAAATGGAGCAGACACCTTTACGGTCACGACCGTTGGCATTGTAACGGACAGCACCTATCGTTAAATGAACTTCATCAGGATTCGCAGTTAAGCTGCTGGCAATCGAATATAATCGTGCCGGCATTTTTCTAAGAATCGAAACAAACTCTTGAGGTGAGCTAGAGAGCGGTCCAAAGTCACGGACCACATCAAGCAAATCATGTCCTTCAAGATAGGATTTTACCTTTTCACTATCATTTAGAATCTCCTGTAAGTCGCTGTTTGCAGTAAGTTTTGCTGCTTTTTCAAGAAGCGGCTTTGTTAATGTAGTAATCTCGTAAAAGGTTGAAAGTGCGTCTTTTAAGGAAAGTACTTCACCTTGCTTATTAATGGTCACACTTTCTTCTGGGTTCCATTTTAATTCTTCTAGAAGCAGGCTTACCAGTTCTGGATCATTTTCTGGATAGATTCCAAGACTATCACCCGGTTGGAAGCTAAGCCCGGATCCTTCAAGTGATAACTCCAAATGTCGTGTTTCTTTATTGGAGCCTCGACCATTTAAGTTTAGATTATCAAGCACTTCTGCTCTAAATGGATTGGTTCTAGAGTAGGTTGATTCAACTGTTTGAGTGGAAGCTACCTGAGTTAGGACAGGAATTCCACCCTTTGTTTCACCTAGACTATTAACTACTCCTTCAAGCCATTCTGCTGCGGGTTCATCATAATCGAGATCACAGTCGAAACGTGGATAAAGTCTTGTGCCCCCTAACTCCTCCAAACGAGCATCAAATTGTTTTCCTGTTTGACAGAAGAATTCATATGAACTATCTCCCAGAGATAAGACCGAGAAGTTTAAGTCGTCAAGCTTTGGTGCCCGCTTGCCATGAAGAAACTCATGGAATGTTAGAGCATTATCCGGTGGATCGCCTTCTCCATGCGTACTTACTAAAATAAGTAGATTTTTAACTTTTTTAATATTGTTTGGTTTAAAATCGCTCATAGCAGAAATCGTTACTGTGAACCCTTTCGCCTCTAGCGTAGAGCCTGCCTTTTTTGCTAAGCCGCGAGCATTTCCTGTTTGTGATCCGTATAGAATGGTCACTTCTTTTGATGCTGAGCCATCAACTGCTTGTTGGCTTGGCACACCTAGTACAGAAGCAATTGGCGCTGCAGCAGCACCGGCGAGATACCCACTCAACCATACTTTTTGTGATTCAGAAAAAGTAGGTAAAAGACGATTTAGGAGTTCCGCCTGCTCCTGATTAAACGGACTATTCATTACCTGAAGTTGCAACGTTATCCACCTCACTATGGAATATAAACTTATCATACAGTATTTTTTAGAGGCTGTTCGATTTAAATTGGTCTATTTGTTGACCCAGTTCTCTATTTACAAAGTTTTTCAGTTTTTTTTAGACTTACTTACCAACCGCGCGTTCAATTACGATATCTTCAATCACGCTATGGTTGCTTAAAGCTGCGGTACAAAGGATCCTCTGACCACCTTTTTGGCGCAAGCGAACGGTTTTGTTTAATTCTGCAAGCAGGAGTCCGGTAAATAACATATAAGGAACAACAATAACCCGACCTTTTGCACCTGCCGAAATATTCTCCAAACCCTCACTTAGCCTAGGCTGTGTTGCCGCGAAATAGCAAACAGATACCCTTTCCGGCCCAAGCCGTTCTTTGATTCCATCTGCAATTTCCCCAAAATTCACATGGACATCCGGGTCACTGCTGCCGACACCGACAATTAATATCCTGTCTGTAGTGGTCACGTCACCGGCAGACTCCCTAATTAACTCAGCCACACCATCTAGAATAACATCCTGTACCCCAAAAGGGTTCTTTATTTTTACCGGAATAGTAGGATATTTGGCAATAAAGGGTGACAAGGCTTCAGGAATATCCCGTTTTATGTGTCCCGCTGCCAAAAGAAACAGTGGAACAACGTCAATTTCCGTTGCACCTCGCTCGACACATGTTTCAAAGCCTTCTTCAATCAGCGGCTCTGTGAGCTCTAAGAAACTCAGCTCCTGAATCGGTACGTTAATTCGTGCCTTTACTCTTTCCATAAAAGCCCGTATCTCGACCGCACCTTTTTTCGAACGAGTACCATGGCCGATATAAAGAATTGCTTTCATAAAATGTGCTCCCTTCTGCTGTTACCGGTTGGCGGCTGGAATATTGGCTACTATTTCTTCTTGGAACCAATTCAATTTTTTGTGCAAGGTTACTACCTCCCCAATCACGATCATACTTGGATTGGTAATTCCCTCTCTTTCTACCACTTCTTCAATCGTCTCAAGCGTCCCTACGACTGTCCTTTGGTCGCTTAATGTACCCCAATGGATCAAGGCGATAGGAGTCTGCGAAGATTTCCCATTGGAAACTAAATGTTTGATTATAGTTGGTAGATGAGATACGCCCATGTAAACACATATCGTATCTACTGCCATCGCCAAGTGGGCCCATTGGTGTTCCGCCGTCGCACTATCACCAGCCTGATGTCCGGTAATAAAGGCAAAGCTTTTACTCAAGGTACGGTGTGTCACAGGAATCCCAGCATAAGCAGAAGCCGCTATTCCAGCTGTAATACCTGGAACAATCTCAAATGGCACATTATGCTTCGCACATTCCTCTGCTTCCTCACCGCCGCGGCCGAAAACAAAAGGATCTCCACCTTTTAATCGCACCACGTTATATCCCTTTTTGGCGTATTTCACCAAGAAATGATTAATTGTCTCCTGCTTCATTGTATGATAATGAGGAAGCTTGCCGCAATAGACAAGTTGTGCCCCCTCTTTCGCATTCTCCAAAAGTTCAGGATTTACCAGCCGATCATAGAGGATGACATCAGCTTGCTTGAGGCAGCGTAACCCTTTTACTGTAATTAAATCTGGATCGCCAGGACCCGCACCTACTAAATAAACCTTGCCAACCATTGATCAACCATCCTTTCTTACCGACTCATATTAGAGAATGTTCTTTTCTTGGAGGTAATTAAAAATCTGATTTACTGCTTCTTCCACGGTTAATAAATCAGAGCGGACCGTGATTTCTGGACGCTCCGGTGCTTCATAAGGAGAATCAATCCCCGTAAAATCCTTTATTTCACCACGTCGAGCTTTTACATAAAGCTGTTTCGGATCACGTTTTTCACATTCCTCTAAAGGGCAATCTACAAAAACTTCCATGAACTCGCCTTCTTCAAAAATGGCTCGAACCTGGTCACGATCGGATTGGAAAGGAGAGATAAATGCTGTCGTTACAACTGCACCGCTATCTACAAACAATTTGGCCACTTCGCCAATTCTTCTGATATTCTCTGTCCGGTCATTGTCTGAAAAACCAAGATCTTTATTTAATCCATGGCGAATATTATCACCATCTAAAACATATTCATTAATCCCCTGACGGTACAAAGCGCTCGATACGGCGTTTGCAATTGTCGATTTACCAGAACCAGATAGTCCTGTAAACCAAAGTACGCAGCTTCCATGACCATTCTGTGCATGACGGTCAGATTTGGTAACTGAACTTGCGTGCCATGTAATATTGGTAGCTTTTGTCATCATGTTCTCCTCCTAAACGTGCGTTTCTTCTTTCATGCCTTCGATTAACACTTCAACAACCTCTTTACGGCTGAAAGTGGATGGAGGAAGCTGTCCTGCACGAAGCAATTCTCTTACTTTCGTTCCAGAAAGAATCACCCGATCCTCATTGCTATGCGGGCAAGTTTTATCAGAAGCCATTCCTTCACATTTTTTGCAATAGAAGCTATGTTCAAAGAATAATGGTTTAATGCCAAGCTCCCCTTCAGGGAATTCATTAAAAATTAATTGAGCATCGTACGTACCATAATAATTACCTACACCTGCATGGTCACGGCCAACAATAAAATGCGTGCAGCCAAAGTTCTTACGGGCAATTGCATGGAAAATCGCTTCTCTTGGACCAGCATAACGCATTGCTGCTGGGTAGACACCAAGCTGGACACGTTCACGTGGGTAGTAATTTTCAAGAAGAACACGATAGCTTTTTAGGCGAACATCTGCTGGGATGTCGTCAGACTTCGTTTCCCCAACAAGCGGGTTCACGAACAATCCATCAACTGTTTCAAGTGCTGCTTTTTGAATGTACTCATGGGCACGGTGAATGGGATTTCTTGTTTGGAAACCGACAACACTCTTCCAGCCTTTTTCTTCAAATAAGGCACGTGTTTCCTTTGGCTCAAACCAAACATCGCCAAAGATTCCTTTTTCCGGCTTTTTAACTAGAACTACATCGCCAGCCACATAGACAGGTCCTCTTTCATAAAGACGCTTAACTCCTGGATGAGCAGTTTCTAGGGTTTTATAAACCTCAACTGCTTCCTTGTCTAAATTTGGTTCATACCATTCCGAAACGGTAATAACGCCGTAAACCTCTTTATTAAATACAAGCTTGATTTTCTCCCCAACTTCAAGTGTTGCTGCTGTTTCATAGGAAACAGGAAGTGTAACCGGAATAGACCAAATTGTATTGTCACTAAGACGCATGTTCTCCACGACGTTTTCATAATCAGCTTTCCCAAGGAAGCCGGTTAATGGACTAAATAACCCAACACCGATTAGCTCAAGGTCACTTAAGGCAATGGCGTCAATTTCAAGTTCTTTTTGGATAGACGTAAAATCATAGTTTGGATCAAATGCTTGGATTAGTTTACCTCCATGAGGCGCTGGTAAAAATGACAACAGAATCAAACCTTTCTTCATTAAATTTAAGTTTTATTATTAAACCCTTCAAAAAAAGAGATTTAAATCAGTGAAACTATCAAGCTACTTTTCTACAGCTTCTGTTACAGGCTGGTTCGATTTTTTCATTAGTGACATTACACCGAATACAGAAATTAATACGCCTGCCATCGCTACAATCGGATAGAAGTTATGTTCAATTAGCAGCTGGATCAGCGTATAGGAAAGCACCATCGATAAGACTGGTGAAACAATCCAAACCGTAAGCAGCTGAACAACGATACCTTTTTTTAATACTGACTTGCCATGCTTTGCAAAACCGATTCCAATAATCGAGGATGTCGTGATTTGAGTCAGCGGGACCGGAATCCCGAATACAGAAGCTAAGGTGACAATGGCTGCTCCGGTACCAGAAATCACACATCCCTCTTCCAAACGGAGAGTGGTAATTTTCTTCCCATTTGTTTCAAGAACACGGTGTCCTAACAAGATGGCACCTAATGCGACACACAGCCCGCCCCAGAAAATACCGTCAGTTGTCGACATAATTTCTGCGCCGACTAGCGGTCCAACTGCATTTGCCACATTATTCATTCCCGCTGAAAAAGCTTCAAATAATCCCATACAAACGACAAGAACTGAAAGATAAGGAACGGCTTTTGGTGCTTCCATCCAGCGTTTTAGCGTTTTGTTTTTTAATAGCTTAGCAGAAAGGATGGCGATGATGAACGCTGCGACAGGAGTTAGCAGCCAAAAGACCATAATCCATGCCAAACTTCCGACAAATACTGATTGGTAGACAATTCCAGCCCCTACTACCGATCCTACTGCTACTTCACTTGTCGAAAGTGGAATCCCGAAAATATTGGCTAAAAATAACGCAAGCGCAGCAGAAGCTAAAACAATAAGTGCAATCGGTACGCTAAAGGTACTACTCGGGACAATTCCGCTTCCTATGGTTTTGACCACTTCACCACCACCAAGCCACGCCCCAAAGAATACAGTAATACCACATAAGAACAATGCCAGCCTTTTCTTAACTACCCCTGCACCGTAAGATATCCCCATTGAAGCAGCGGCACCACTCGCACCAATATTGATGGCAAAAAACAACCCAATTATAACCGCGATAATCGTGAGCAAACTATAAGCCCCCTTTTAGGATGTGTGTAAGCCACACTCCGTCTTGCCGCTACCCACCCAGCGTCCTGCTCGTGAATCACCATCTGCCGAAACTGGCTGTGTACAAGGAAAACAGCCGATGCTTGGATAATTTTGATCATGCAAGGCATTGTAAGGGAGGTCTTTTTCCTTTATATAGGCCCAAACTTCGTCCCATGTCCAGTGAATAAGCGGACAGATTTTAATGTTTTGAAATTTATCATCTTTATTTAGAAATTCTGTGTTTGCTCTTGTTGGCGATTGTTCCCGACGAAGCCCTGAGATCCATGCCTGTTTCGCCGTTAGTGTCTCCCTTAATGGTATGACTTTGCGGATATTACAGCATTGGTTGGGCTCTCTCTTCCATAATGCTGATCCATATTGTTCGCGTTGTTCATCTAAAGTTAGCTTTGGAAGTTTTCGCTCAATCCTTAATGAAGGAAAACGCTCTTCGATTTTGTTAATCACCTCATAGGTTTCCGGAAAGTGTAAGCCAGTATCTAAGAAAACGATATGAGCATCTGGCTTCACCTGTTGAATGAGGTCAATTAATACGATTGCTTCAGCACCAAAACTGGATGCATAGACAATTTGTTCTTCTGGATAAGAGCTGTATGCCCATTCCAATACCGACTTTGCTCCTTTTGTTTTATCCTCGATAGGAAACGTATCCGATATCTGATTCCAGTTTTCATATGTTACCGGTGTAGTCATTACTAATCCTCCTTTTCACCAATAAAACAGCCTTCCCCAAAAAAGGAAGGCATCTCACGTTTGTTTAACGCCTTATCTCCCAAAATGAAGATCATTTTGCTGGAATTAGCACCTTGCACAGCAGGTTGCCGGGCTTCATAGGACCAGTCCCTCAGCCTCTCTTGATAAGTATTTGGTATTTGTTGAAATTAATCCTACCATACCAATAGGATTTATGTAAATAAAAAAATATAAAATTTAGAAAAATTAGTTTGTCACCATATTTAAAAAAGCGTCATAGAAGGTGATACCTTCCATGACGCTTTTCATTTGGTTATAGCGTATTAACATTAGTAGGCTGTGTTGATTTCCATTTTTCCAATTGACGCAGGCCTTTTCGTTCTCTAATCTGTTCTTTTGCGATTTCTATCCCTTCTCCAATACTAGCAGCAGCACCGAACAGGTGATACCGTATTCCTGTATTAAATACGACTTGATTATAATAGTATTGAAGCATTTTTGAATTCTCTCCACTGAGTATCGCCATCGTAATATCTGATTGTTCTTTTGCTGAAAGTTTAGTTTCTTTACTTATTTCAGGTGCCAATAATCCATATACCTCTGGGCTAACAATGGATGATTCCATCTCATTGTCTGTTATTTTAAAAATAAAGCTATTGCGGTGAACAGGTAAATCTTCAGAACCTTCCATCCCTTGGACCACATACACATTTTTATAGGACAGTCCTTTGAATATAGGAACAATTTTATTAATCGCTGTTCGATGATAAGCCCCCATCATTAGTGTATCTGCATTTGCTAGGTTTAATAACTTCTCTACTGTATTAAAGAGAGTTCTTACCCCTAGCTCTTCACGAATTTGGCGCAATTTTCCTAAACTAGAACAAAATTTCTCGGATGATGCAAAAGCAATTTTTGCATCATCCATTGTTATTGATAGTTCTGCCTTTGATTGGGCAACATCCACTCCTAAATGTAAAAGTATTTCTTTTATCGCTGTTCCATATTTCGGCGGCAGCGAATCACTTCCATGTAAAAAAACTGGCAGCCCATATTCTGCCATCAAAATAGCCGTAGGAATACTCCCCGTAAAAGAATTTCTTCCATTATAAGGACTGGCTAGATCAATCATTGGCTGCTGGGTCGATTCTATCTTTTCACTGTTTTCACTAAAGGCATGAACAAACGCAAGCAGTTCTTCAGGCGACTCCGTTTTCAAACGTAGTGCTATTAGATAGGCAGCTATTTGAGCATTTGTCGCGTCCCCATTTATAATGGATTGGGCGACTTCTTTTGTTTGGTGATAATCTAAGTCTTTAGACCCTCTTTTTCCTCTTGCGACCTCTTTAAGCCATTGTTGCATAACTTTCCGCCTTCTCTCCTTCTTCTAGTAATCTTATTTTATCACGGAAGGATACGACTTCTCCAACAACGATCATGGCAGGATTTTGTATTTCTTCTTTTAGTACTTTGTCTACAATAGAACTCAACGTTCCTGTTACCGTACGCTGGGCGCTTGTTGTCCCTTGCTGTATGACGGCAACAGGGGTATCTGCTTTTTTACCATGCTTCATTAATTCCTCGCAAATATATGATAGATTTGTCATTCCCATGTAGATGGCCAATGTATCAACAGCTGTTGCTAGACTCTTCCAATTGATGTCAGCAGGTTTACCCTTTGGCTTGTGTCCCGTAACGATTGCAAAAGAGCTTCCTAATTCACGATGAGTAATCGGAATGCCAGCATAAGCAGGAGCGGCTACTCCTGCTGTTATCCCAGGAACTACTTCGACTGGCAGACCGTGTTCAACTAAAGCTTCTACTTCTTCGGCCCCGCGTCCAAATACGAAAGGATCTCCACCTTTTAATCGAACAACATTTTTCCCCAGTTTCGTGTATTTGACTAAAAGGTGATTAATGGTTTCTTGCTGAAGTGTATGGAAATTCGGTTTTTTACCACAATAAATAAGGTGGCAATCCCGTTTTGCTTCCTTTAAGAGCTCTGGATTAACCAGCCGGTCATAAAGAATCACGTCTGCTTTCTGAATACATCTCAACGCTTTAATTGTTATCAGCTCAGGGTCACCAGGACCTGCTCCAACGATATATGCCTTGCCCATAATCAGCCCTCCTTCTTAACGCTGTGTACTCGGTATCGCCGCCTTTGTTTGTGGCAGTTCTAGAATATTTTTGGATTCTGTCTTTTTATGAGTGTAATAGAGCGCCATTCCTGTAAAAAGAACACCGCTTACTAAATTTCCAATTAATACTGGGATTTGGTTCCATACCCACCAATCTGTGATCGTAACATCCGCACCAAGTATCATGCCAGCTGGAATCACAAACATGTTTACCACTGCGTGTTCAAAGCCCTGAGCAAAAAAGATTAAAATTGGAAGCCACATTGCCGCGATTTTTCCAAATACAGACTTCGTGGTCATCGCCATTACCACACCAAGAGTAACCATCCAATTACAGAGTATCGCTTTTACAAAAACGACCAGGATCCCTTCTGCACCTAGACTTTTATATCCTAATGTTTTGGCTTCGGCCACTGCGAGGATTTTTGTGGCTACAGCATGATTGTTGACCTGACCAAGCTGAGTGACAGCAACGATATATAGAATGGCATAAATACCAGCTCCTAGCACATGACCAATAATGACCCAAAACCAATTCTTTATCATTTGTACAACTGTAGCTTTTTTCGCCATCACCGCAACAGGAATTAGAGCGAAACTACCAGTAACTAATTCCAACCCAAGTAGAATGATAATGACAAATGCAGCTGGAAAAAATAATGCCCCGACAATCCCTAGTCCTGTTTGGACCTCAGCAGTGAAAGCTAATGTTGTTCCAAACCCGAGCAACGCCCCTCCTAGTGCCCCTCTGATGAGCAAATCTCTAATCGGAAGTTTCGCCTTCATTTCACCCACTTGGATCATACTTTCCACTACTTCATTTGGACTCACAATCGTCATCGTATCACTCCCCATATTACTTCGGATATGGTCACTATGAACCTCTTATCTATTCTCAGATTAGGATATAGACTTGCTCCCCTTTAACCTCAACGGGATAAGACTGGACACAGCCAACATCAGGTGCTTGAACCTTGCCATCTTTTACGCTGATTTTCCAATCATGCATCGGGCAAAATACATATTCGCCGCTCAGTATCCCTTCCGCAAGGACACCCCCTTTATGAGGACATCGGTTCTCAATGGCAGTGATATCGCCATTTTCCAATTTAAAAACAGCAATTTCCTTACTTCCGATGGTGACTGTTTTTCCTAACTTTTGTGGTAAGTCTGCTACTTCCCCGATGAACACGCTGCGTAATGTTTTTTCCATTATCCCCAACTCCCCCATTCGTCATATTTTTACAGTTTGATATAGGTCTCTTAAGAGATTTTTATTGTGAATCGCTTCTTTCCATGGGTCCTGAACCACAGATAAAGTTTCATCGATTCGATTATTGTATTCCTTCACCATTAACTCATCGGAAAGGACTTCTCTAATATGTTCTAAACCTAAGCGATCCACCCAAGCGGAGGTTCTCTCTAAATATTTAGCACTTTCACGATAATATTGGAGGAAGGCTCCAATCATTTCGACCAACTCATCACCTGTTTTGAACTTGAACAACAAATCTGCTTCACGTAGATGGGTCCCTCCATTGCCGCCAACATACATTTCCCATGCACCTTCTACACCGACAACCCCTACATCTTTAATTCCACTTTCTGCACAGTTACGCGGACAGGCTGACACAGCCATTTTCACTTTATGTGGAGTGTTTAAGCCTTCAAATTTCTTTTCTAAGCGAATTCCCATTCCAATTGAATCCTGAGTACCAAATCGACAATAGTTCTCCCCTACACATGTTTTTACCGTGCGAAGTCCTTTCGAGTAAGCAGACCCCGATGGCATATCGAGTTCTTCCCAAATCTTTGGCAGGTCTTCCTTATATACACCAAGTAAATCGATCCGCTGACCGCCGGTGACCTTAATCAAGCCAACCTTATATTTATCTGCGACATCGGCAATTTTCCGTAAGTCCTTGGAGGTTGTGACGCCGCCATACATTCTTGGAACAACGGAATAGGTACCGTCTTTTTGGATATTGGCATGCATTCTTTCGTTGACATACCTGGCTTCTCGCTCGTCTTGATAATTCAGCGGGTCAATCATTCCTAAATAATAATTTAGAGCTGGTTTACATTTCGAGCAGCCATCTGTTTTCCACTGCAGAACGTTCATTACCTCGCGAATATGGGTAAGTCCCTTTTCACGAATTTCCGCCAAGACCTCATCTCTTGATAAAGTTGTACAGGCACAAATCGCTTCCTTTTGTTCCGCCTGATATTGGTCACCAAGTGTACAAGCCAGTAAATCAGAAACAAGAGATTTACAACCTCCGCACGAACGAGATGCATTCGTACAGCCTTTTACCTGGTCTACTGTCGTTAATCCATTTGCTTTAATTGCCTCTACAATGTTACCTTTTGTAACACCGTTACATCCGCAAATAAGCTCTTCATCGGACATACTTGCCACCAGATTTACTTCAGACTCAACACTTTGTGCAGATTCTAAATATTCCTCAATGTCTGCTCCATTTTTGATAAAATTAAATAACTTGTTTCCATCCTTCGTATCACCGAACAATACAGCTCCTGCAATTTTCCCATCTTCAATTAAGACCTTTTTATAAACACCATGCCAATCATCGTAGGTTTTATATACTTTTGTTCTCTCATCCTCATTGATTTTTCCTGCAGAGAAAACATCTACACCAGAAACCTTTAATTGAGTAGAAAGGACTGACCCTTTGTAGCCTTCATCCTGTATCCCACAGAGTCTTTTTGCTAACACTTGTCCTTGCTGATATAACGGTGCCACTAATCCATAGGCAATCCCGCGGTGCTCGGCACATTCCCCAACAGCAAACACATCCGGGATATCTGTTTCTAAATAATCATTCACTATGATTCCACGGTTTACCGGTATTCCAGCTTCTTGAGCCAAAGCGACATTCGGCTTAATTCCAACTGCCATTACTACTAAATCGGTTTTAATTTTGGTGCCATCCGAAAACTTTAGTCCTGTTACCTGTTTTTTTCCGGTAATTTCTGCAGTATTTTTTTGTAAAATAAAGTTCATGCCCTGTTTCTCTAATTCTGCTTGCAGTAACTTTCCTGCTGTTCGATCTAATTGACGTTCCATTAAGTAATCATAAATATGAATGACATCTACCTCCATCCCGAGGTTAAGGAGTCCTCTTGCTGCTTCCAAGCCTAGTAATCCTCCGCCAATCACAGCTGCCTTTTTATATACTTTTGAATATTCAATCATTTCTTTGCAGTCTTTTATATTCCTAAACGCCTTAACTCCGTCCTTATCTGCTCCAGGTAATGGAAGCATGAATGGGTTAGATCCTGTTGCAATAATTAATTGATCATAGGACTCTTTTGTCCCTTTATCGGTACTTACGCATTTGGTTTTAGTGTTAATTGAAGTAACTGTTTCCCCGGGATAAAAGCAGATTTTGTTATCTTTGTACCATTCCCAATCATTTAAAGTGATATCACTCACCGAAGTATCACCCTGAAGCACCTTAGATAACTGAATTCGATTATAATTTGGATAGGGCTCTGTGCCAAATATCGTAATTTCAAAACGATCTGGGTTGATTTTTAACACTTCTTCAATGGCTCTAACACCTGCCATTCCATTCCCTATGAGAACGAGCTTTTGTTTTTTCATATGAACACCCTCCTTGTTTTCATTTGAATTATCTGAATTATTTATAACATTATGACAACTTTATTAACACGAGTTTGGAAGGTTATCTAACATATTATTTCAACACTTTAACCCGATAAAGCACGTTATAAACCCTTATATCACGATGGTGATAACGGATACATTTTTATAAAAAATCCATAAAGAAATGGACCTCAAAATTGAAGTCCAATACCAGTATCACCACATGAATCGTGTATAAATAAAATCTGCTGCAATTAAGCCAAAACCAATTGAAATATTAACCCATCCTAAAAATTTTGACACTTTCTGTTCTTTTTTCAGTGAAGCATTTTGATAAGCCTTTACATCTGTCAGCAGAATCAGTAGGCCTGTCACCCAGCATATGGCGATTACGAAATTTAAATAGCCGATATACAAGAAGCATTCTCCTTTGATCCTTATTTAGATTTCATTCCAACCCGGTGGATATGGGAATCTACTTTTACATCAAACGTTATAGTTTTATAAATTTCACTCCACTTTTCTTTTGTTTTTACATTTTTGTTCCAATATTGCGGTAATTTCGCTCGAAAGTGTTCACCAAACCCAAAAATATCAGAATTCAATTTTTGCGTCTTAGCAATTAATTTTTCAATCGATTTTTTAGTGTTTTTTGAGGATTCCTTTTCAATTTTTTTCAGCATATCTGAATCAGAGAGCAGTATTTTTGCACTTTCCTTTTCATCTATTTCACTTTCATACTGTATTCTAATTGAAACATGCGGTATGCCATTTTTAAGTTTTACTTTCGTTCTTGTTTTTCGGCTAACAGCCCTTACTAAAACCGATTCATCCTCCCCAGGCACTTCGACAAAGGCACCATACCCGCCTCTACCAATTCCTCTTACAGCCATAAAGACACCTATTTCCAAGGGACTTGTTTTACCAACCATTTTATCACCATGAAAGTACGCAAGACCGTTTAATTGAATGGTCTTTTTTCCTTTTAAAGCTAAATAAGGGAGATAAGTGTCCTGACCTTTACTCGAGTAAATGGTCCAGAAAAGACCGATGAAGCTGGGTGGAAATTTCCCGATTGCCGTTAAATTATCTACTATGTCTGCTAGATAAAGTGATGGAATCCGTTCCAACTCTGGGGTTAAATCCATATATTTCGAAGCAGTCTCTTTAGACACCACTAGAGAAGCAGTTCTGCGTATTTCAGGATTGCGTCTCAGTAAGTCATTAAACCGGCTTGTTCCTTTCCTTGCTATTTCCTCACTTATGACTATAATCCGTAAATGTCCTAGAAATACTTCATCGGCTAACTCCTGCTGCAAATTCAGCATAGCGTCTTGAAAGGTATGCCCAATAACCTTTACAACCAATACAGGTTTTACAGCACCTCCAGGTTGCTGAGGGCCAAGAGGTATTCTTCCAGGAACGGCAATTTGTGCAGTAACCTTTATCATTTCTTCATCCGGAATCGGAAACTTTTTTCCTAGATGAGAAACATCTTCTTCCATCTTTCGTTCTTCCTCGCTAGCTTTATCAATTCCAATTGCCAAAACATTCGCTCTCTTTTCGATTTCTTTACTGTCCCAGCATCCTGATAATATAGGGATTAGGATAAAGAAAAGGATAACAACTTTTATCTCACGATGATTTTGCCACATTTTTTTTCTTCCTCCAACTCCTGAGGAAATCTATAATTAGAAGGAATGCTGGATACATAATTGTAATCAACAAGCCTGCCCTTCCGATATACTGGATAATCTCATACATATGTAATATGTTTTGCGGCAGCATTGCCAAAAAAAACACAAAAGGCAAAATAAAATAGGAAAGCATTTTATGATCCTTTAGTCCTAAAAGCTCTTTAATAGAATGGATGGAAAAGTAGTAGCTTGAAAATAACGTGGTAAAGACTGCCAGTACCCATACAGCTAAAAAGATAATATCAAGCCTTTGGAGGATATTCCCTGGTATTGCTGTAGTCCTAGCCAGCTCTAAGGTTGGCCAAAAGATTTGTTTAATTTCTTCCGGACCAAAAATTGCCACAGTTGCTATGACAATTAATAGGTATAAACCTCCTGATACCAAAATACCCCAAAAACTTGCTTTAAGAGCTTTCTTTGGCGATTTCATTGAGGGAATGATCATAGTGATGATAAAAGACCCCTGAAATAATGCTGAAATGGTAAGCATTCCAGCAGCCATATCTCGAATATCATTTCCTGAAAAAATCGGACGCAAATATAAGGAGTTGGCATTTTTCAATGAAAATGCCACGACAATTAATACTGGTGCCAAAATCATTGGCACATAAAAATTGTGTATATAGGAAAAGACATTGATATTATTCCTGCAGCTTATAGAAGCCAATAAAAGCATGACAATTACCGTGACCTCTAGTGGTGTTTCTCTTAAAACAGCTGTCACGACAACCGCACCAAATTCACGAGCCGCCAGGCTGGTTAAGATTACAAAGAAGAAGATTACAAAGATACTGAAGAGCTTTCCCAGCCATTTACCTATTATATCTTGACTATACGTAATGATTGTTTTTTTGGGGTGACGCATCCCAAGGTATGTTAGAATCATTAAACCAATAGCAGCCAGTAAAATACCTGTTAGAGTTACAAACGGGGCACTTGTTTCACCTGCCCTGACTGCGAATAACGGTAAAGGAAGAACGCCAACCCCAATAATGGTACTAATTAAGATTGTCGTTGCTTGAAGTGTTGTGATCTCCTTTGGATCCCCCATTTGTAGTATCCTCCCGCTGATCATTTCCGACTTTGTTGTGCTCTAGTATCTTATTTGCATTTTTACTCAATCTATTTTGATTGGAAGGTTGAAGAAATCCAGGTCTTTTCGGCATCCACCATAAGGGACTGCGAATAATGACATCCTTCATCCCTTGATAATTCTCCGGAGAAACGGGTGCCATATAAGGAACACCAAACGATTTCAATGAAAGCATATGATTAAAAATAAAGATGACCCCTACCATGATACCGTAAAGTCCAAATATCCCAGATAAAATCATTATGGGAAATCGTAGCATTCTGAGGGCAAACGCTGCTGTATAGGTAGGTGTTGCAAACGAGCCAATCGTGGTTAAAGCAATGACGACGACTGTTATCGGGCTAGCTAATCCCGCTTCAACAGCTGCCTGTCCAATGACTAACACACCTACAATTGATAAGGCTCCCCCTACTTGTTTTGGTAAACGAACTGTAGCTTCTCTTAAAATTTCCATTGATACTTCAATAATCAAAACTTCAATCACTGCAGGATAAGGAACTCCAGCTCGTCCTCCTGCCACCGCCACTGCAAATTCTGTTGGCAGCAACTCAGGATTAAAGGAAATTAGCGAAACATATAGAGAAGGAAATATTAAAGAAAATACTAATGCCAGCATACGTGCCAGCCTCACAAAACTCCCCATTAAGAACCTTGAAGAGTAGTCCTCTGTTGTTTGATAAAATTGATTAAACACAACGGGAACTACCAAAGAAAATGGAGAACCGTCGACAAGAATAGCCACTCTTCCCTCTATTAAATTGGCCACTGTTTTATCTGGCCTTTCTGTTGATTGTGTCTGAGGAAATGGAGAAAAAGGATTATCTTCAATAAATTGTTCAAGATATCCAACATCTAGGATGGCATCAATATCAATCTCTGAAAGCCTTTTTTCCACCTCTTTGATAACCGTCTCATTTGCTATCCCTTTTAGATAGCAAATCGCCACCGTAGATTTAGTCAGTCGTCCGATTTTCAATGTTTTCACCTGGAAGTCTGGTGTAGGGAGTCGATATCTAAGCAGAGATATATTTGTAGAGATATTTTCAATAAAACCCTCCCTTGGTCCTAAAATAACCTGTTCTGTTTCTGGTTGGGCAATCGCCCGCTTTTCTACTTTCCGTGTGTCAATGTGAATGGCTTCCTTAACTCCATCAATAATAATAACGGTTTCCCCGAGCAGCAGCCCCCCAATTAACTCATCTATATTTGCATCAGTCTTCGCCTGACTATGGTAAAGAGTCTCAGTTATAATGAGATTGATTAAATTGTTAAGGGTTTTTTCCCTGCCCATTAAATGCTCAGGTTCATACATTAATGGCTTTAAAATATCCTGATTAATGACATCCTGATTAACTAAACTTGAAAGGTATACGCTCGCTGCTGAAAATTGACCGAAAACTTTAAAATGTTTTATTTGCAAATCTCCATTAACACCAAGAATTTCCTTTACTGCCTTCTCTGTCTCTATTAATGAGCTAGAAGTTGGTGTGCTGCCCTTTTCCTCCCCCAGCTTACTCGGAGTTAACAATTGTGGTTTTTTGATGCTGCGTTTTTTTGTTCGAAATAAGGACACACTTCCACCTCCTAATTTATAATTTTTACCATTTCGCCAATTTTATTCCTACTTTCCCATTCGTAAACAAAAAATGAGTATTTTCCCTCAACTCTATTAACTTATAAGACTTGAGACTTAGTAAAAGTTACTACTGTGGCTCATTATTAAGTTTTAAATTAAATGCTAACCTGTTAATAGAAAATACTTTTGAATGGGGAAATTGTTGTGAGCAAAGTGGAGGGGGGTGTCTAGAATGAGAATAATCCTAATTTTTATTACTGGTTTTGTAATCGGGGTGCTTCTAACTGAAATGATTAATGTTTTTGGTTATTTGTTGTATGACCAGACCATCGGACTAAAGTTTTTTCCTATTTTAATGGGCGTCGTATTAGCCTTCAGTGATTTTCTACTTCGTCGTAAATCAAAGCTACCCAATTTTAAAAGCAGCTTCCGGTAAGGAGGCTGCTCTCTTTTTATTATTTTTTCTCAAGGCTGAAGTTATTTTCCTTTTGTTTTTTACTAATATAATAGCCCGTCTTTGGTTCCACATAGAAAAATATCGGACATTTAAGATTTTTGGATATGGTTTCTTGAAGCTCCATTGCCTTATGTCGTCTAGTGCGAAAGGCTCTTTCTGTCATATCGACTAAGATTGTGTGACCATAGCTTGTTACTACTTCTGTCTGATTGATTCCAACACGCTTTGTTGTTTTCACATGGATAAGTGAAAACCATATGCAGTTAGGGCACTTTATATTCTTTGTTGGAAACAATAAGATGCCCATTTGAGGATTAACACTAATAGGGTGCATTCTCATCGGCGGAAGCAGGTATTTAGAACTACGTCTTGCTCCTAGGAAATCCGAACCCACATGCAATAATGTTTCCTCGATTATGGCCGTTGGTGTCTTTTTGACGAGAAAGGTTTCCTCTCCTTCCATAACCCTTGACCATAACTCACCTCTTTCGCTGAACTCTCCAGTTACTAGAACACTCTTTTCATTAAGTAAATGCGTATCTTTAACATCCATAAATTCGTTACCCTCTTCTCTTATAGTAGTTATTGATTTTTTTAAGAATAAGAGTATACTAACGATAAAGTTGTATACTCAACTTGCTTTGCCCTTGGGTATCGTTCCTGCAAGATCATTACCCGGGGGTGATACTTTTTTACACCGCTTACATGAGATACTTCCACAATATTCCTCCTTCAAAATAAGTATATTTTACTAGTAAATTTATGTAAATCTATTAGCAAACAAATAATTTTTTCTCTGCGATATAAGCACTTTCATGATTGTTAACACATATTGACGGACGTTTGTTTTAAACGTATAATAAATGGCTTACTATGAACAATTTCTCAATTTCTCTATACGACGTGGTTCGACATTTACTTTAATCACGAATTTTTTACCTTTTCTTCCATTTTACATCTCCATGAACACCTTTCAAAATGGCTTTATCGCATGTTAACTGAAAATTCATTTATACACAGAAAATACTTATTTACTATTTTACTAAAATAATTTCACCCCCTATTGATAGGGTAAGATTATTTTTTCGACACTTTAGTTTACATAACATTATTATGTGTTTTTTGTGGTGCCTGTCACCGCTCGTGGACACTGTCCACCTAGGGTGGACACCTCCATCCCTCAGGCGGACAATTGGAACAGAAAAGACCTCATCGCCACTAAGTGGCGATGAGGTCTTTTCTGAAGGTTACGGTTGTATTGCATGTTGAATGATTAAACTACTTCTAATTTAGGTGTGTCGATGAATTTTCGTTTTTGAATGTAGATGAGTCTCCATGATAGGGCGATTCCTGCGGCTAATAAACCTACAGTAAGTCCCAGCCAATAACCGGTTGCTCCTAAATTTGTAAAATTCGCCAATCCATATCCAACTGGAAGGCAAATTAGCCAGTATGCAATTAAGGTCATGATAAAAGCAAGATTCACATCTTTATAGCCCCGTAATGCTGCCTGTGCCGTAGCTTGAATGGCATCACAAATTTGGAAGAACAACGCAAAAATCAAAAAATGTGCTGTTAAATTGATAACTTCCGCTTCATTCGAATAAAGTCCTGCCACTTGGTACCTGAACAGTACTACTAACACACCGGTAATAAGAGCAATTAAGATAGCCAAATAGATTCCCAGCCAGCTGTAGCTTTTTGCATCCTTGTATCTTCCTGACCCTACTTCATATCCCACTAGCACCGTTTGGGCCATCGAAATACTAATCGGAATCATATAAAGGAAGGAAACTATATTTAATGCGGATTGATAGGCTGCTATTGTCGTAACATTAAATTTACTTAAAAGAATCGTTACCACTGCAAACATACTTGTTTCAAAGAACGTTGAAAGGCCCATCGGAACCCCAATCTTTAAAATTTCTTTACACTCCGCCCATGAGAATTCTTTCAGATTCTCGAAAACAAAAAAACTCGCGAAAGGATCTTGTTTTTTTACAATGAACACCGTCATTCCCGTGATCACCCAATAGGTGATTGAGGTGGCGTAACCAGCACCTGCTCCGCCAAGTTCCGGAAATCCCCAATATCCAAAAATTAAAACATAGTTTAAAAAGAAATTAATAGGTAAGGACAGAAGGAGAATATACATCACTACCCGTGTTTTTCCTAAAGCGTATATAAAGGACCTTAACACGTTAAAGATAAATAAAGGAAGAATTCCGTAGGAAAGCCCCACCAAATAGTCAAAGGCTGTCTCATGGACATCACTGGGAAGATTCATTTTATCCAATAGCGGATCTAAAAAGAAAAATCCGAGTCCGATTACCACTAACACAATCATAAAAGAAAGATAGAGTCCATGGCGTACAACAGAAGCAACTTCCCCGCTCCTCTTTTCCCCAAAGCGCTGAGCTGCTATTGGAGAAACGGCTAGAAGAATTCCACTTATTCCTGTAAAGACCGGGCTCCAGATGGAAGAACCAATGGCAACAGCAGCAAGGTCGGAAGAACTATACCTTCCTGACATAATCGTATTAAAAAACACCATCGAAAACATTCCAAGCTGTGTAATTAAGATAGGTATTAACATGACAAATATCTGTTTTGTCTTTTCCTTCAATGTAAAAGTCTGATTCATTTTGAAAACTCCTAGAGTAGCTGAATTGTAAAACCAAAGATTCATTATACTGGATTTTAGCTAGATTTTCACAGAAATTTTTATTTTCTCAAAAAACGATTTTTTTCCTGAAACTTATAAAAAGTTTTATATAGAATTTTAGAACGGAGTTGTATAATAGTATCGTTATTGAATAATAGAGAAACGGGTGAAGATTCATGCGCACTCATAATGAAAAGATTAGTATTTATCACGGCATGGTTTCAACCATTGCTATCAACCTTGCAGGGAACTTTTATCCCATCTTTGCTATTTCCATTCTCGGAGCAACCAATTACCAGGTGGGGTTGATTAGTTCACTTCCCCCTTTAATTGCACTTCTGATGACAATTCCTGCTGCTATTCTATTAAATCGATTGGAGACACAGAAAAAAACAGTAGCCATAGCAGTGATGTGGGCTCGCCTATTATTTTTGCTGCTCATCGGAGTTGTTTATGTCTCCTCACCTTACCAAGCATGGGCATTCTTAATTATTATCGCACTCATGAATGTGCCCGCTACTATATCCAACATAGGCTGGCAAACATTAATTAGCTGTATGATTAACGACGAACGAAGAGGTGCTTTTTTTAGTGATCGTAACCGGCTATTAACGATTGCCGGTATGATTTCAACATTAGTCATTGGGATTATCATGAAAAACCAAACAAGTAATGCCGCCGCATACCAGTGGTTATTTTTCGCAGCCTTAATCTTTGGATTACTTGAAGTGTTTTTCTTAATGAAACATAAAGAGACCGTCCAATCCGTTGTGACTACGAAAAAATCATCAATGGATTGGTCTATTTTTAGAGATCATGGTTACAAATGGTTCCTGATTGCGGCACTTTGCTTTAATTTCACCTGGCAGATGTCATGGGGAATATTCAATATTTATCATGTCAGAATCGCAGAAGCAACCATCCTTTGGATTAGTATCTTTTCGGTCGCATGTCAATTGGTTCAAATCTTTACTTTCCCATTGTGGAAGAAATGGGCAGAGGAAAAATCTAATACCCTCATGCTGGTATGGGCAGCACTAGGGATGGCACTTGTTCCCTTTTTAACGATTCTATCTACCAATCTATTCTATTTAACTTGTGTCCAAGCACTATCCGGCTTTTTTATTTCCGGCGTTGTGTTGTTATTGTTCAATCTTTTGTTGGAGCAATCACCTGCCGTGACGAGAACATATTGTATTACAACCTATAATGTACTCCTATCATTTGTTGCCTTTATAGCCCCTCAGATTGGTATTTTGCTTTTAGAAGGTTTAGGCTTACAAACATCAATGGAGTTAAATTCCATTATGAGAATAGGAAGTGCCTTGGTATTTCTACTCATGTATTCTCGTACAAGGAAATATACGAAAGTATTATTATTAAAAAGACAGTAATTTTTTCTAGAAAATTGGCATTTTTTGTATGACCAACTTGATATACTAGTCCTATGGAGGTGGTTCTTTTGCCAAAAGAAAACCCGGAAACAAAGTCTAAACCAAGTACCAACAACAATAAAAACACAGTACTAGTCAACAACAACTTCAACTTAACCATCAACCTTGGAGATTCATTAAATGTACTAGCACTCATCGGTGGTATCTACCTGATTAGAAAAATATCCAAAAACCGAAAACAAAAATGCAAACAAGAAAAAATGTAATGGAATCTTCGCCATTACATTTTTTGGTGCCCTTTTTTTGGTGCCTGTCACCATTTATGCACTTATTCATATTTTGACTGAATATCTCTTTTTCGCTTTAAAGTAAACCCATTCTTTGAAGCCTATTTCTTTGAGTTGTGCTCGGACTTGTTCGAATTCGTCCCCTACTCGGTGTGGGTCATGGGCGTCGGAGCCGAAGGTGACTTTTACTCCGTGATGGAGTGCCATCTCTAATATGTTATCGGCTGGATACCAGCCGCCAACGTATTTTGTTTTTCCTGAGGTATTGATTTCTATGGCGATATCACATTCTGCAATGACCTTTAAGGTGTGCTCAACGGCTGCAGTTTGAATGTTTGAAAAGTCAGGGTAGTAGCCCTTCATTGCGTCAATATGACCTAGTATCTGGAACATTCCGCTGCGAGCAGATTGCTCGATTAAAGAATAATAGTTTTCTTTCGTCCGTATTTGTTCTTTTGAGCTCAACCCTTCCCAGCGGTTCTTATTAAAAATGCTTATCCCATCAACATGATGAACAGATCCAATTATATAATCAAATGGATATCGGTCAAAATAAGGTCGATAATTTTCTACCTGCTCTGGAAAGAAATCTGCCTCAATTCCTAAAAGTACATCAATTTTACCAGAGTACTCTAGCTTTAACTTTAAGACTTCTTCTACATATTCAGGAAATTGACTGACTGCCATGGTTATATGTGGAAAAGGATGATCTTCTTTACTTGAAAAATAAGGTGTATGATCGGATATCCCGATGATATTCAATCCACTTTCTATACCGGCTTCAATATAATCACGAATGCCACCCCTGGCATGCCCGCACCTATCATGATGTGTATGTAAGTCAAATCTCACCCTTGTGTTGCTCATTTACTCTTCACCTCTATCTCATATTTTCAAATTTGAAGTTACTTTCAAATTTCCACTATCTTCTTATATTAATTGACTTCTCCTTAAACATTCAACACTCGCAGATAAAATTCCTTTTTACTCACCCCTTGTCCAATCCAACAGACAAGCTTTTTCATATATATAATTATTAAATATTAATGTGAGGTGTTTTATGGAAAGTTGTGATTGTCGTGCAACATTATCCGCAACTGCCGTACCAGTTGAAACCTTAATTAATCGTTTTCCCTCCAGCGGCATGATTACGGTATCTGCACGAATTTGTGATGTTAATTGTTCAGTCAAAAACAGTTATATCTCCATTCTTTACGGTGACCAACAAGATCAAAACAATAGCTTTGTTTTTAAATCCATGTTATCTAGTATACCAACATATGAACAAGTATCGGGTGGAGGTATCGGATTAATTCTGACGGCCGAAGGTGAAGCCACTGGAGTAAATTTTCATGACAACGCCATTCTAACAAACATACATTTCCTCCATGGAACCATTATTGGTAATGCCATCTGCTCCATCACTTTATCCGCTAATGGACGCACCTTTGAAGTGCCGGGATGCATCTTCTGTATTCTTGAAAATAACCTAAATTGAGCAGCTCCCATATGGAAGCTGCTGTTTTAATTATTTTTTAAGATGAAAAGGAACGGTTGTAATAATGACGTTTCTTTTATATAACAGGTATGCTTTTATTAATAAGCTTGATTGATTGTGCAGGATATTGTGCCAGCCTTTTTTGGTGATGAATTGTGGAATGACGACTGTGACTCGGTAGTTCGCTTCACTGGCTTTATGCTGAACGGTATCCACAAATTTTGTAAGCGGCTGAATAATGCTCCTGTACTGGGAGTTTAGTGTAACCAATCTTACATTTGGCTGCCACTTTTTCCACTTTTCTTCAAGACTTAAAAGGTCTGCCAATTAGGAACCTTTTAACTGAAGAAACCAATATTTCCACCACCAAGCTTTGTGAGTTTTATAGTTTTTATTTTAAAAAAAACACAAAAAAAATGCCTACAGGTCAAAGTTAAATAGACCTGTAGACATTATATACTTGTCTCACAAGCTCCACCTTCCTTCTCATTAACGCTTACGAGGTTAGCTGTCGGATTCGGGCCATTGAGTAGCCCTACCTTTTTAAAGGATTCACCCCTTGGATATACTATCCATATGAATGGGTCCCCCGCACCATTTGGTCTCAGCGATTTAGAAATATGAAACTGTGATTATCAAACTCCTGTGTTTATCAATTGTAAATTAAAATTTTATAAAAAAATAAGATTGGAGAAATATATGACTAAAAAGAAAAAGCCCCTATTGTCAGATGCCTTTCTAGATGAACTGGCAAACGAAATCAATCAAATATATGGTGCACCTAAAGAACAAGAAGAAGATAAAAGGAGTGATGAATAAGAGAAATAATCGTATCCCTCCATATACCGATATAACAATGGTACACTTGTCCAAATTGTTAGAATCGCTCACATTTTAAAGACAAACTGATGA
This sequence comes from Neobacillus niacini, assembly GCF_023715415.1. Taxonomy (GTDB): domain Bacteria; phylum Bacillota; class Bacilli; order Bacillales; family Cytobacillaceae; genus Neobacillus; species Neobacillus niacini_C. The sequence goes on along the minus strand of NZ_JAMBOB010000002.1, from coordinate 312,436 downwards.
TTGGTACATATAATAACGTATCCAGTATTTATGGTTGGGAGGAATAAAAATGGATAATGTTATTCTGATATCAAGAAACACCACTAACAGTGGGATACTAACTCTTCATCCCAATTTAGCAGAATCAATGGGAATTACTCAAATTACAGCTAGAAAGATTAGATTCGGAGCAAAAACCTATCAATCTATTGTAGAAATTTCTGATGAGCTACCCTTGAATGGGGCAAGCCTATCTGAAGATATTTTGGACATGCTGAACATCCCTCAGCATTGCAGTCTTGAAATCAAGCAGAATGGAAATGAAATACAAATTGGACCCTTTATTGGTTTACTTGCAGGTTATTATCAAAGCTCTATCAAGAAATACCTTGAACATCTACGAGATTATGTCTTCCTTTATCATGAGATTAAAGGTGCAATTCTTGTCTTTTCTCTTGACCATGTTGATAAGATTAATCATACAGTGATAGGATATTTATACAATCCTCGAACAAAACAATGGGAAGAAGGTACCTACCCCTATCCTTCCGCTATTTTTGTAATGACATCTTCTGTAAGCTCTGCATGGATTCAACATTTCAAATCTGTCATTGGCGATGTCGTTTTTAATGATTTCTTCCTCACTAGATTGAGTATTCACAAGAAATTAGCAAGTTCAATAGGTGTAAAATGTTACCTGCCCGATACCATTCTTTATGGTTCTCCTCAAGATTTGTACTACTTTTTAAAGAAATTCCCTAATTTAACCGTTAAACCACTAAACAACGCTAATCGTTCGGCAATAAGAGTGTATTTGAAAAACTCCAACACTCTCGTTCTATCTAATCTGAGAACCAGGGAAACGAAGAGTTTCAAATTTACTAATCGGGATCAAGCCTATTCCATATTCAAACAATATTTTAAAGATGGAGAATATTTGATTCAGGAATCGATTGATGTAACAGGTTACCGAACGATGTCGATACGTATCATTACTGTTAAAGATCAATCGGGTCAGTGGAAGGCCATGGGGTTATTTACCCGAGGTGACCAATCAGGAGAGAATGAAGGTAAATTAATGCCTTTGGTGAAATTTCAAAAAGAGATGGTATCAGATTTCTTGCAGCAAACTGATTTGTATGCCTCCCTGACCCATCAGGAATTAACCCATATTGCGATTGACACAGTCAAAGAAATTGAGAGCATGGGGGTACATTTTGCGAATGCAGCTGTAGATATAATAATCGGAGAATTAGGCGATATCTGGATTTCTGAAATTGATTACTTCAATCCCTCTCATGAAATAGCATTAGTCGCTGGCTATCCGAACCTATACTACGAAATCTTAAAAACCATTATGCTTTATGCAAAAAAACTAGCAGGTTTTTAATAACCTTTAAGAGCTAACTAAAATTAGCTCTTTTTTGCTATTTCCATTATTACCTTTAATTCATTAGTAAAACCTTTTACTGCTTTATTTCCTAACACCGTAACCGGAACACCTAAAAACCCGTACTTCTCAACTTCTGTTCGATAATCCTCGTTTGTTGAAATATCCCTTACCTCAAAAGCTATGCCTTCCTCAGTAAGGACTTTTTTGACCATTGTGCACTCTATACAGTCATTTGTGGTATAGACGATGACTCCTTCAGCCATTGTTTATCCTCTCCTTCCATCCGTTGTTACTCTTCATCAAAATAAATAAGTTCTGCTGCTATTTTATCACTTATGGAGAACATCCCGAAAGAATACTGCTTCTGTCTTCTTTTGACTGTAGGTGAACCTGGATTAAATATTAATATTTCCCCTTCATATCGGTTCACCGGGATATGAGAATGCCCAAAGATAATACAATCTACTTTTTCACCTTTAAAGGCTTCGATTGCACGTTTTTCCGTTGTTTTCCCTTTACCATGTCCATGTGTAATACCAATATTGAAGCCACATACTTCTACCATTTTTTTAAAAGGTAATAATTCTATTATTTCTTGGTCATCTACATTTCCATATACACCTTCAACCCTTGCATATGACTGCAGTTCTTTATAAACATCAATGGTTTGCCAGTCTCCTGCATGCAAAATCATATGTGAATCCTGCAATTCCTCTAAAAATCTAGCTGGCAAGCCTTTTTTCCTTTTTGGTAAATGAGTATCTGAAAGTACGACAATTTTCACACTTATTCCTCTCTATTTTCGAAAAAATTCTCTATTCCGTCTGGCAGCTTGCAGAAAATCGATATTTCCCACCATATTCCGACAACAACATTTGACATCAGTGCTAAGGTAATGTCTGTTCTTGCGCTTTCCCAAGAAATATAAAAAATTTCCCGAATTTTCAAATTAATCATTATTCCATTCTTTAAAGTTTATTAATACTTATTACAAAGAAACCGCTTACATATTTAATTATTTTAAGGAAAAAATATTGTCAGCACGTTATATGGAGGTATATTCATGGACGACAAAGTATTTAGATTAATAAATCAATTCACAGGCCGATATCGTTTTCTTGATACATTTATGATAATTATTTCTAAAAAACTCCGCTATCTTTTTGCGTTAATTTTGTTAATCATGTGGTTTCGAAATAACATACATAAAAGACTTACTACCTTTGCAGGAATTTCTGCACTTATTACATTACTGCTCACTAGTGTAATTAAATTGGTTTATTTTAAGCATCGACCATTTTCAAAGAAAAGGGTTAATCTTTTAGCTCCGGTCCCTTCAAAAAAGGATTCTTCATTTCCAAGTAAACACACGACCTTAGCATTTTCCATAGCAATTTCAGTACTTTTTTACAAGCGCACATTAGGTTGTATCCTGTCCGTATTCGCTTTCCTAGCAGGTTTATCTCGTATCTGGATGGGACAGCATTATCCCTCTGATATTATCGGCAGTGCTTTGATAGGAAGTATAGTTGCTTTATTTGTAAACTTTTCATCAAACTTTTGGGATCCCTTTTTTACACGAGTTGTCCATACTTACAATCGTTTCTTTTCATTAAAATAACTTCAGTTTCTTTACCTAATTTTCTCGTTATGTACTCGGACAAAATCGATTATCAAATGGTTTAATTCTCCCGATGCTTTTGTAGGTATTTGATGTTTTTCCTTATCAATGAACTTTAAATCACTGCATGGCAATTTTTCTTTTAAGAGATTCGCATACCGATAAAATGATTTGTCTTTCTTCCCATAGACCATTAATATGGGAAGATCGATATTTTCTAATTGATTTGTACAATTATATTTTAAACTATATTGGTAATATTGATTAATGTTTCTGGCATCACCTTTAACTGCTTCATTGTACAATTTTCTAAACGTCTCTTTTGTATCGGAATTGCCCCATGTAATCGCCTGCGCCAAAAAAGAAAATGTCCTAGGATTTGCAAGTTTAACCGCTAAAGAAATCCTTTTCCTCAAATAAAAATCGCTAACTTCCGACATTCCACTTACCAAAATACTTCCTAAGGATCTGTCGGAATAAGTCTGCATAAATTCTAAGGCAATAGAAGCTCCTGTCGAATATCCGCACAGGAATGCTTTTTTTATACCTAAATGATCCAGTAAACGTTTAATGTCATCCACTATTAATGGATAAGTTATCGATTGATACGAGTACTGACTTCTGCCATGGCCCCTTATATCAAAAGTAATCACTTTATAATCCTGAGAAAGTCCATCCATTTGATATCTGAAATTTTCACTAGTAAGTAAAGGCGGATGGATAAAAACGATAGGAGTTCCATTTCCTTTAACATGATAATATAGGCTGACACCTTTTCCATCCATCATTGGCATTGATTAGGACACCTCAACAACAATTATTAAATCACTTAACTTGCATCTAAATAATTTCCTTTTATTATTATGTATCTTTTCGTAAAAAAAAAACTGTTCCTCCATAAAAAGGAACAGGCCAAACTCTATTAAAGAATTAAGAATGCTATTGGTGCAGTAAGGAGAATGGTGAATACTACCCTTTCGAACCAAATGACGACGAGTTTTCCAATCGTAAGAGGAATTTCTGTCGATAAAATACATGGTACTACTGCTGAGAAAAAAATTATCGATGATACCGAAACAACAGCGATAACAAATTTAGTAACAATGGCTGCTTTGGTTACCAATAAAGCAGGCAAGAACATTTCTGCGATTGAGACCGCACTTGCTTTTGCGGCCAGCATTGGTTCTGGTAATTGAACGAGTGCTGTGAATGGATAAAAAAGATAACCCAGCCAATCAAATACAGGTGTATATTCTGCCAATATAAGTCCAAGTAACCCAACTGACATGATTGATGGCAATATACCCATGGTCATGATAAAGCCATCTTTAAGGTTGTCCCAGATATTTTTACCCAAGCTTGAAGATTGATTAGCGGTAATCATCGCTTCTTTCCATGCTGTTTTAACACGGTCCTTCTTGATAATGACCTCTTTCTCTCCCTCCATATCTTGGTAATAAGAGTCGCTCATTTTATTTAGCGGCCAGATTCTAACCGTAATAGCAGTTACGATGAAAGTCACCACAAAGGTAACCCAAAAATAGGCGTTCCATACCTCCATTAGATTCAATGTCTTCGCGACAACGATCATAAAGGTTGCAGATACAGTAGAAAAACCGGTTGCAATAATTGCTGCTTCTTTTATTGAATATTTACCTTCTTTAAACACACGGTTGGTAATTAAAAGTCCAATGGAATAGCTTCCTACAAAAGAGGCTACCGCATCAATGGCTGATCTTCCCGGTGTTTTCCAAATCGGTCTCATCACCGGCTGCATGAATATTCCGATAAATTCAAGTAAACCATAGCCTACTAAGAGAGCAAGAAAAACTGAGCCAATTGGAACTAACAGTCCAACAGAAATCACGAGTTTGTTAAATAGGAATGGTGCCATATTTGGATCAAAAAACCATTTCGGACCAAAATTAAACACAAGCATGATAGCAGCAACTAGTCCAAATATTTTCAGAAATGAAAACACTATGGTGACAACATCCTTATTCCAGGTCCTCGTCACAAAAGGATATACTGCACCTAACAATATGACCAGTAATGCATAATAAGGTAAAACACTCGGGACCGCAAGTTGAATATATGAGACAAAATGATCCAGCATAATGGAAGACTTTCCATTTAAAGTAACTGGTACAAAAAACACAAAAATACCAATCGCACTAAAAACAAAGAACTTCATTACATTCAACATATTACTATTCTGTAATTCTGGCTGCTGCACTTGCTGTAACGGTTGATTTTCCATACCCAATCCCCCTTGTTCAAATAAATTCCCTTAGTTCAGTATTCGTACCCGGCAACTGTCCACCCAGAATGGACAGTTGTGTTTTAGTGGTGCCTGTCACCACAGCTATCCATATGATATCAACCACTAGCTACTTGCTAGCACTTTGTCGAAGCATGACTCCCGTAAGGAAAGTTAGGAATACGTGTGTTCCGAGTTTGACCGTTGGCTGGACTTGTGTGTCTCTTTGTGGATCTAGACAGACGATGTCCATTGCTTTTACTTTTGGATGTCGACCTGCTGCTAATACCCCTTCTAGCAGTTCTTCAGTTGTCATGCCCCCCGGCGTCGATGCCGGTACCCCTGGAGCATAAGCTATGTCTAACACATCCATATCAACAGTTAAATAAATGGTATCAACCTTTGAAGATAGCTCATCTAAGCATTGCAGAACGGTTTCTTCGATTCCCTTTTTCCTAGCTGTACGAAGTGTAAAATAGTTGACTCCTTTTTCATCTGCATACTGTTTTAAATCCTTTGTATTAAAAAATCCATGGAGACCAATGTTGTACATATTGTTTCCTTCTACCACACCGCTCTCAATTAAATTTCGCATGGGTGTTCCGTTAGAAGGTCCATTATCCGACATATCCCGCAAATCAAAATGGGTATCAAATTGCAGAATCCCAATTTTTTCTGAAGGTTTTGCCTGATTCATTCCCTTCACCATCATCGCTGTGATGGAGTGGTCACCGCCAATGGCACAAACCTTCGAATTAAAGAAATGAGTATGAATCGTTGCTGATGCTTCAACAATATTTTCATGACACCTTGCTATGTCCGTAACATGCATGGGAACGTCCCCGGCATCAAGTGCAGTCATTTCAGACAAATCGACATCATCATCTAGATTATAAGTAGCAAAGCTGCGCCAAGAGCGTCTGAAGGCTTCCGGAAATTCTGAAGCACCTGAAGCACTAATCGAAGAACGGGACAAAGGAACACCGAGGATGACAACCTCGGCGTCCTTGCTCTTTTCAGGGTCAGTTAAAGCTGTAATGTGTTGAATCCATTCATGAACCTTACCCCCTGCCCCATTTTCAGGCACTACCCACATAAAACTAGAAGGATTAATTTTTGGATAGAGAAAGCTCTTCAAGTAATTGACCTCCCCTAACAACGACCTTTCCAGACTTCACGACTGTATGTGTATGATTTACCCCATATGAGTATTGCAGTTTCATATAATTATCCACATTAAAAATCGTAATGTCGGCTTTTTTACCAACCTCTATACTGCCTATTTCCTGACCGCGATTAATCGCATGTGCAGCATTGATAGTTGCGGCAGTTATCACTTCTGCAGGCGTCATCCCCATTTTCAAACAGCCAAGATTCATAATAAAAGGCAATGACACTGTTGGTGAGGAACCAGGGTTACAATCGGTCGACAATGCAACAGGTACCCCAATGTCAATCATTTTTCGACCATTTGCTGATTCTGCCATTAAAAAGTAGGCTGTCCCCGGTAGTAGCACTCCAACCACACCTTTTTCAGCCATCGCTTTCATCCCTTTTTCAGACGCTCTTAATAAATGGTCTGCAGAAATCGCTCCAACTTCTGCAGCTAGTTCTGCTCCTTCATATGGTTCGATTTCATCGGCATGAATTTTAGCGATCAATCCGTGACGCTTTCCTGCCTCAAGAATCCGCCTCGACTGCTCAGGGGTAAATACACCATGTTCACAAAAAACATCATTGAATTCTGCTAACCCGAGCTCCGCTACCTTTGGAATCAATTCATTAATGAGCAACTCTACAAATTGATCAGGATTTTCTTTGTACTCTTTTGGAATGGCGTGAGCACCCATAAAGGTAGGAACCACATCAATAACATGCTTTTCATTGAGCAATTTCGCAACCTCAAGCTGTTTAAGCTCCGTTTCCCACTCCATTCCATAGCCGCTTTTCGCTTCAACCGTTGTCACGCCGTGACGGAGGAATTGATTTAAGCGTTCAAAGCTCTCTTTAAAAAGCTCTTCATGAGAGGCTGACTTTGTCCTTCTCGTCGTGGCATGAATTCCACCGCCACTATTCATGATTTCCATGTAAGTGGCTCCTTGAAGCCTCATATTAAACTCATTTTCCCTGCTTCCGGCAAAAACAAGATGAGTATGAGGGTCTACTAGTCCTGGTGTTACAAGCTTTCCACCTGCATCCACAATCTCCACTTCACCTAAACGTTCTCCATATTTTTCAAAAAGCGCCTCATCTGTACCTACAGCACAAATGACTCCATTCTCAATCCAAACACTGCCATTTTCAATAACACCCAGCTCAGACATCGCTTCCTTTACGAGGGGAGCCTGTGAACTCCCCTGTAATGTCACGAGCTGAGAAGCATTTCTTATAAAAATTGGATGACCCAACCCTATCACCTCTTAGTCTTGATTCAGCATTGGCATTTTGATGCCTTTTTCCTTTGCTGTCTTAATCGCCAGTTCATAGCCTGCATCCGCATGACGAACAACGCCCATCCCAGGATCAGTTGTTAATACCCGCTGTAATCGTACTTCTGCATCCTTGGTTCCATCTGCAACAATAACCATCCCTGAATGCTGAGAATAACCCATTCCTACACCACCGCCATGGTGGAGCGAAACCCAGCTAGCACCACCGACAGCGTTGATCATCGCATTGAGGATTGGCCAGTCAGAAACTGCATCACTCCCGTCCCTCATTGCTTCCGTCTCACGGTTAGGAGATGCAACAGAACCAGCGTCTAAATGATCGCGGCCAATCACAATTGGTGCTGAAACCTCACCAGAAGCTACCATGTCATTAATTATCCTGCCAAAGTGGGCACGATCCCCGTAACCCAGCCAGCAAATACGAGCAGGCAGCCCCTGGAAGCTGATTTTTTCCTGTGCCATTCTTACCCACTTACATAGGTGCTCATCTTCCTTGAACTCACGAAGCAGCGCCGCATCGATTTTTCGAATATCCTCAGGGTCACCAGATAATGCCGCCCAGCGGAAAGGTCCTTTTCCTTCGCAAAATAACGGACGGATATAAGCAGGAACGAAGCCTGGGAAATCAAACGCATTTTCTACACCCTCATCCTTTGCCACCTGACGAATGTTATTGCCATAGTCAAAAGTGATAGCGCCTTTTTCCTGCATCTTCAGCATTGCCTTTACATGGATGGCCATGCTTTGCTTTGATAGTTTTACATATTTAGAAGGGTCTTCTTTTCTAAGCTCAGCTGCTTCTTCTAAGCTATAACCCACTGGAACATACCCATTTAATGGGTCATGAGCAGAGGTTTGATCTGTTAACACATCCGGGTTAAACCCTTTTTCAATCATAATCGGCAGCAGCTGGGCAGCATTTCCAATCAAGCCAATTGATAATGCCTTTCCAGCTTTCTTTGCCTCGATTGCGAGATGAATAGCCTCTTCTAAATCGCTCGTTTTTACGTCAAGGTAAGCGGTTTCAATTCTACGATCTACTCTTGTTTCATCGACATCAATCGCCAGGCATACCCCATCATTCATGGTTACCGCTAATGGCTGTGCGCCACCCATACCGCCAAGTCCTGCTGTTAATGTAATCGTATGCTTTAATGATCCGCTGAATTCTTGCCGTGCAAGCTCCGCGAACGTTTCGTAGGTTCCTTGGACAATCCCTTGCGTCCCAATATAAATCCAGCTTCCTGCTGTCATTTGCCCGTACATCATTAGCCCTTTTTTATCTAGCTCATGGAAATGCTCCCAATTTGCCCAGGCAGGTACTAAATTGGAGTTTGCCAGTAGTACACGTGGTGCATCTTTATGTGATTTGAAAACAGCTACAGGTTTACCTGATTGAATCATTAAGGTTTCATCACTTTCTAATTCAAGCAGCGATTTTACGATTTTCTCATAGGATTCCCAATTACGTGCTGCCTTTCCAATTCCACCGTAAACGACTAAATCCTCTGGACGTTCTGCTACTTCTTGGTCAAGGTTGTTCATTAACATTCTTAGGGCAGCCTCTTGAATCCAGCCTTTTGCATGTAATTCTGTCCCTTTATAATTCTTAATTACTCTTGATTTCGATGTACCAGCTTCCATACTATTCACTCCTCTATTTCTTATATCTCTCCTTTATTATAAAAATAAAATCTTCTGAAAAATACAAATCAATCATTAGAAAATTAGCACTTTTTATCTATATAACTCGTTTATTTTTAGCCTATAACTATATTATTTTTAGAAAAATGTAATTTTTTTATAAAAAATAGGCTGTGTTAAACTAGGCTGTTGATTTGCGCTCCAGGCGCTATGCTTTCCGCGGGCTCGCCCGTGAGCCTCCTCGCAGCTTCGCTCCTGTGGGGTCTCACTCAGCTCGTGCATCCCGCAGGAGTCAAGCGCCTTCCGCTCCAATCAACAGGTTCTAAAATCAACAGTATCCTTTAACACAGCCTAAAAATAAGACTCAATATATTCTGAGTCTTATCACTTTTTATTCATCCGATATTCTCTCGGCGAGACTCCGACTACTTCTTTGAATATTCTGCTAAAGTAATTGGGATTATGGAAACCTACCAGCATTGCTACTTCCTTTACTGGCTTATTGGTTTCAAGTAAGTACCTTTTCGCTTCCTTTAGTCTTATTCCTGAAAGGATGTCCGTAAAGCCTCTGCCTGTCTTTGAGATGAGCAAGTGACTGAAATAAGATGAATTTCGGTCGACATACTTTGCTACATCCTCTAGTTTTAGGTCCTTGTTAGTGAAATTGGACTCTATAAAAGCAATCCCGCGCTCAATGAGGTCTTGTTTGAACATCTGAGGATTCGTTCCTGCTGCTAAAAATAATTTTTGAACAAATAGGATTAAATTTTGAACTGACCGATAGAGCACACTATCATACAAAATGGAATGGAAGATATGGCGATATTCATTTTCGTAATTTTGCTGTTCATCTAACTCGTAGGTCTTCATAAATCGTCTTATTTGCGCTAAGATGCTCGTCAGCCTAATTCTTACCAGCCCCGGATCTGGATAAGGATCTTCCATTTGGAGAAATTCATTGTAAAGCCATCTTTTTATACCTTCGATATCATGATTTGTCAGCATGTCCACCCAACCCCTTTGTTCAGGGGGTGCCAAAAAAGGATCGATATGTATCCATTTAGGAGTGTATGAAAACTCCACAATTTGTCGATAGCCGCGATAATAAGTAAATTCCAGCATTTTTACTGTTTCATGAAATTTTTCTTTAAGGTTTTCTTGTGGTGACTTATTGGTACGAACCACAATAGCAAGCGTGTCAGAGAATTCTTCATCCCATTTCCTCATGGCCTTTTGGCATTGTTCTTTACTACTCTGGCAAGTTTCTTTAAATAAAAGAACCACCATATCGTTTAAAGGGAATATCCCATGAATCTCCCTAAATGGATAATCTGTTAAGAAGGAATACAGTACATCAAGGTTCTTTGTATTTTCAATTTTAAAAGCAGTTATGATATAGTCCTCTGAAACTGGGCGCTCAGAAATAAAAAGAGCTTCATACGATAAGTCCTTATTGAATGGTAGATGAGGAGATGCTTTTGTATCCTTTTTTTTATCCAGTGCTTTTGTTGCCTTTTGATAAGCAGACTTCACCTTTGTCGCAGAAAAGGGTTTAATCATTAGTTCGATGGCTTGAAGGTCAATCGCTAAACGAGCTTTTTCAAAGGTAGCCTCTGCACTCGTAATTAGCAATATAGGTTGATAGATTTGCACTAATTCTCTGAAACTAGACCAATTATCACTTGTAACCATATCTAGTTCTAATAAGATAATATCCGGTGAATCTTTCTCAAAAGAAACAATAAAGTCTTGATAATTGGAGGCCAATAGGATTGTAGACACAGGTATGGAGGATGATTTTAACAGCCATTTTAATCCCTCTCGCTCATTTAAATCACGGTCTGCAATCAGCCATTTGCCTTCCATTGAAATTCCTCCCATCTAAAAATAGTGCTACTAATATAATAAAAGTATACATCCTATATGATATTCTACAACTGTTTTCGGTTTAAAGATCTTATACATAAAATGAAAATATTTTAATCGAATTCATAGGTTCATTATGCGCATAATAATTTTTGTGACTATTGAAGAGAGGGGAAAAACTAGGGATGAAATGGCACAAGAATTTACTAAAAATTGTACAGGACCGACAAGGTAAAAGACTGGCTTTAGTCGTGGACACCTCCACAAATGAAACAAAAATTGATCTCATCGCAAATGTTGTAACATTTTTCAAAGAGCTGACTCCTGAAACTACACTCATTCAAGCCGATTTTAAAATACGGACAACAGAGCCCATTACGGAAGGTTCAGAAATAAAGTACCACACGCACGGCAAAGCTTCCTATACTTTAGCACTTGAGTGGGCAGAAGAAGAGAAAATTGAAACGGTTTTTTATATCACTGATTTAACAGGTTTTTTACCAGAGGACATGCAAGTTCCATTTGAGGTGTATTGGCTGGTACCGACAGAATTTGTTCCAAAAGCACCGTTTGGTAAGGTAATGAAGATTGTTTAGGAAAAGTCCGAGCAAAAAGAGGAGCATAACTCCTCTTTCAAAAATTTTTTACTGAATTATGATGAACTTTCATCCATATGAACGGGAGATGAATTCTGAAAAGTTGAAGATGAGCTTTCTTCATTCAAGATGGGAATGGGTTTCTCCCTCACTGGAAGTGGTATTGTATTTTTCTCAACCAGCTGCTCTAACCGATGAATTCTTTCCTGTAATTGAGCACGTTCCTTTTCTGCCATTATGCCTTTTGAGGAATAATATGGATCTTTTTCCCACCAATCCATGCCTATTTCTCTCGCTTTGTCTACAGAGGCAACCAGAAGCCTAATTTTTATTGTTAACAAATCAACATCTGCCAAAGATATTTTTATATCCCCAGCGATGACGACTCCTTTATCAAGAATCTTTTCAAGAACATCAAGTAAATTCGATGATTGCGGCGGGTGATGTATGGGCATATGACCCCTCCTAATCTGCGATTAAAGCAGTTTTCCTAATGGGCCCAATTCAATATTGAGATCCTCATTTTCTAAACCAAAAACTAGCTTTAATTCTTCCATTTTTTCTTCCAGTCTCATTAATGTTAAACCTAATTCTTCCATTTGTTCATCAGTTAATGAATCATTTTCCACTCTCCGCATCGCCTGCCTTTCCATAAGCTGACGGAGTAGTTCAATGATTGTAAGGACTAATTTTGCTAACCCTTGCTCGACTTGATTAGAATCAATTGGTAATCTCTCCATCCTCTCTTACCTCCTCGACAATTTTTCGTTCATAAGGTCCAAAGGCGCTTTCAATCGATGAAATAAGCAGTTTAAGGTCCACAACAATTAAATCGATATTCGCAACCGATATGAGTATTTCTCCACTAACAACTACGCCCGTATCAATAATTCCATCCAAGAGGTCCAACAGTGTCATTTCTTTATTTTGAAATAGATGATACTGTTCCATCTTTATTTCTCCTTTGAAAAATGATATGGCGGCCAGGGTCCGCTTACTTCAAAGGTACATCCTAATTCTGCGTATTCATGTTCCAATTCGAGAATCTTATTTAAAAATGACTCTGTTTTCTTTTTATCTAGTAAAAAATCACAGTTTACAATCATATCGTCACTTCGTTCGGTTATCTCTCTTCCCCAATTTTTTCGAAGCTTTGACTCCACGAATAATAACTGTAACTCCTGCTCAATCCGATGCCACCACCCAGATTGTTCTTCTTCTAATTGAGAAGCTATCAATTGATTCAGCTTCTTTTTCATAATAAATTGTTTTCCCTTTGGCATCGTTACGATGTTTTCTCTTAACTCCAATACTGCTCGATTTTGATTTACCACATAGGAAAATGCCTGTTCTGGGTTGCAATAAATTTTCACATTCATTTCCTGCATATTTTTCAGGGCATTTAACTTTTGAAGAATCACGTCGTATTGCTCGTGTAGTAAGCTTTTTAAATTCTCTTCTTTTTGAAAAATTGTACAAAATGACATTGGGAGGACGGTAAACTGGCTATACAAAACCGAAATACATTCATGATGATGAAATGCTTTTTCCTTAAGCCATTCAGTATTTTTTAGCTGTTGATCAATATACTGCTGGGAAAAATTCAGGGGATTAACTGGGGTAATTACTGCAGCTAGTTCTTTATAGGGAATGACTGAGGCTCTCTTTTGATCGATTCCAATAATGGCAGGGATTTCAGCATCCTTTAGTTCCTTTGCAAGGATGATACCATACAAATAGAGAAAATCAGTTTCAGCCGTAATATGTGTCATACAGACCTCCTCCTTTAAACAAGGAATTAATATTCATTTTTTTCTCGTTCTTTGGCAATTTTGTACCGATTAAGTAATTCTTGTTCTTTTTCTATATAGGCGATTTCATCAATTTCCTCCATATCGTACATCATATGCAGTTCAATCAACTGTTGTTGAATATAAGTGAGGTCGTAAAGTTCTTGATCTACCTCTTTGTTGATTTTTTCACCAAGTTTAATGAGTGAACGAATGGGCAAAGTAAATATTTTGAATATCATAATTCCCCTTCAATCCTTAAACGGATATTCACAAAGTTGTATGCTGGCCATGGGCCAGAATACTTAAACTCCGCTTTATCCTTCCATATTTCATAGAGATCATTTATCTTCTTATCAAAAGATTCTTCATTACTAGAATCAATTAGAAAGGCAGCATTTAACAGTGTTTTTCCTGGGATGGTTTTATTCTGCTTTCCTGCTTCCGCAAGCTCAAGCAATGATTCAAAAATTTCTGCAGCCGCTTTCTCCTCTAAATGAAGAATGAAATTTTGGGCTTGCTCACCTAGTTGTATCTGCTCATAAAATGAAGCAGGATCAGCGTGGTCTTTCTTCTTGGTTTTCCACTCATTTAATATCGGATTATTCTTCATCTCCTGTTCAAGCCATTCTTTCTTCGGAATTACTTTTAAGCCTACTTCCATTTTGTTTTCTAAATGCGAAAACAATTTTTCGAACTCCTCATTTAAGTGTTTCATAATTAAAAGAACATCGTTTTTGGAGTGAAATACATTTCCAAAACTGAATGGAATGACGCTATATTGTTTCATTACTTCCGTGATTGTTTGTTGATGGGCCATTAAATTGTTCCGTGTGGGTAAAACCTCTCCTGAAACTTTGGATACCACCATTGCTACATTTTCGAAATGGATGGTATAAACACCGCTTTTTCTTTCATTTACATGAACGGTTCCAAATTTCTTAGGCGTCTTTTCTCGTATCGCACAAAAAATGTACACACCATCTTGTGTACTCATTTTTTTTCTTCCCTTCTCAGAATTTCCTTTAGTATTAGTTCCCTTATTTTCACAGGTGGCTGTTTCGGAAGAATTTGAGTCATTGGTCTTATTAATACATCCATACAAAGTGCCTGATATTGGATATCCGTTGGAGTTATTTCAATGTTTGATTTTTTTGCAACAGCCGCAATCATGATTGTGGCTCGTAAACTAGGACAAAATCCATTACCATAAGACCTTAGATTGGTAACCAGCCTAACTACTTCCTCTGCTTCATGTTTTTTTAGTCCTGTTTTTTGGTTTAGAATTTCTATCTCTGTTTCCCTGTCGCAAGAATCTAAATGGATGGTAATAAGTCGATCTAAAAGTGCGTCCTGTGTATGAAAGGTTCCAGCATACTCATCGGGATTACTGGTAAAAATGATTAAAAAGTCGGGATGACATTTAATAAATGAATTCTTTCCATTTCCATAAAGAGGCAAAACCTTTTCCTCTAATAGGGATAAAAATATATTATTCGCTTCAGGAAGGGAACGTGAAAACTCATCATAAATTACGACATGTCCATTTTTTACTGCTTCTATGAGTTGACCATCAATCCAAACAGGTTTGATTTCCTGCTCTTTCTTAAAAACAGTGTGAATATAGTTATCAATGATTTCTTTCTTTCTTACTCCAGAATACTGACCCAATAGGTCTTTGTTGGATAATTCATGATGACCACGAATTACGGTAACCTTTCTCTTTAGTTGTTTAGCAATATATAATGCTAAACTTGATTTTCCAACTCCTGTTGGTCCAACAAAATGGACAGGAAAACCTGCCCTCAAATAGTGCAAGGTTCTTGAAATGATGTTCTCGAAAAAAGGAGTGGATACAAACTCACCGGTTCCGTTTTGTTTATCTGACGGATTCAACATTTTTCCTCCTTAAGATTAAAGTTTCGTAAAAAAGGAGCCAAGGCACAGTCAAGCCTAGGCTCCTTCGATTGAAATTCAAAACACGACTACGACTCCTCTACAAAAGGATGATGATGATGATGATCCTTAAGAAGACCAACCGCTTTCGCATATCTTAACCATGTATCTACACTGGCAATAACGATACGGGCATCAATTGTCAAAAGCTCGATTCCAACTAAAGAAACACGAGCCCATAAATCAATAACCACACCCTTATCCAAAATACGGTCAATTACCTCTGCTAAGCTTGAAGAGTCAACACTTTTTTGAATAGCAGCCATCTAATCCCCTCCTTCCATTGACTGTGAGCTAAAGAGGGAGTGTTATAAATTATTCTTATTCTATTCCACGTGACACTCACATCTCTTTACCCATCAGCCGCCTTCGTTAATAAAAACGATTACTATACTATATGAATATCCCATTATTTTGAGTGGACAAGTGCTTTAATAAAAGACAGTTTTAATAAAAGAAATGAGTCTTCCATTGTTTCGAAGACTCATTTCTTTATAAGGGAAATTATTGATTTTTCACGATTTTTGATGGATTGTTGACTTTATATAAGACCGGTGTATCGACGACAAACTCTTCTTCTACGTCTTTGCCTTTTGCTAATTTCTTCTTTGCCACTTTTCCGTCAAATTCCAGTTGATCTCCTGGTGCTAATTCAAACTTCTTTAGTGTTTTGCTGTGACTGCACCAGGCAAGTCCAATTTCAATCGGTGGATCCTGGACTACTTTGACATTTTCTAGAACAACCACTTCATCGTTTTCTTCATTAAATGGGTTGTACGTAAGCGCAAACTGTTTGACGCTTGCAGTAAAGTGAACTTTATCTACTGGAAGCTCGATTTTAGGCTCTTGCTCTTTTTTTGGTTTTGTTGCCTTTGGTTTTTTGGGTTCAGATTTTGCCACCTTCTTTGGTTCAGGTGTTTCTTCGTTTACCTGAGTCTCGTTAACTTGTTCCGGTGTACTAAAATCCTTCTCCTCAACCTGCAGCATGCTCTCCCTGCCAAAGCTGGATGACTGCATTTCCTTCAAAAAAGCAGGGTTTATACAAGTTAAATTCCCATCCCGGAACTCAATCACAAGCGTGTTAAACTCCTCAGACTTCCCGTACGTTTCATACCCCTTAATCATCACCACACGCTGGTAATTCCGTTCCTTAAACAGAAACTCCCGCTTCGCCTCCTTCGCAGAGGAAAGCCCCCACTCCTTCAACTTCTCACGGTAATGCTCATCATCACGAAACCCCTCAAAATCCCCTTTTGGCGGAACATAACGAGTCAAACCACTCCGTTCTAACTGTTCATGCTCAATAACCATCTTTTCACACCTTTCTATGGGCAACACTTTTGGTGACAACCACCACTTGTCACCTTGGTGACAGGCACCACTAATGAACAAATGTCCGTCTCCAGTGGACACTTCGTTTTCTTTATGTATTTTCATTTGATACTTTTTTTATTGTATCAAAGTTTGCAATTAATGAAAAAAGCTTAGGCATGATTTTGTAGTATTTTTGTTTCTACAAAGATCATGCCTATTTTTTAGATGATGATTGGCGGTTTGCCTATCGGATAGTATTCTACTGAAACACAGTTTCGGATTTTTTCTTCCGGCAGACAGTTTCTGCCATCGAAGATGATGGGTTCTTTCATTTTCCCTGCCATCTCTGCTACGTCTATATTTTTAATCTCATTCCACTCTGTCACAATCAATACGGCGTCTGCTTCAAACACAGCTTCATCGATGGAACCAGCATATTTTATGGTTTCCCCAATAATTCGACGAGCATTCTGAGTAGCAACAGGATCGTATGCGATGACATTTGCTCCTAATTTTGTTAAGCCGTGTGCAATTGGTATAGATGGTGCCTCTCTCATATCATCTGTTTCTGGTTTAAAGGCAAGGCCAAGCATTGCAATTTTTTTGCCTTTTAATCCCCCAAACCTCTTCAATGCCTTTGTCACCAGCAATTCTCGCTGATACTCATTAATTGCAATGGTTTCTTGTAACAGCGGAAAATTAACTCCATTTACCCCAGCAGTATGCAGCAAGGCTTTGACATCTTTTGGAAAACAAGAGCCACCGTAGCCGATACCTGCATTCAAAAATGCTTCACCTATCCTTTTGTCCTTTCCCATTCCTCTCGCAACGTCTGTTACGTCTGCTCCGACTGCTTCACACAAATTGGCAATTTCATTGATATAACTAATCTTCGTTGCTAAAAACGCATTCGAGGCATATTTAATCATTTCTGCACTTTTGGTGCTTGTTAGAAGCACTGGCACATTTAAAGGCCGATACATTTCATGAATTTTTCCTGCTGCCTCTACATCTTCAGAACCGATAATAATTCGGTCAGCTTTCATCGTATCTTCTATCGCAGACCCCTGACGAAGAAATTCAGGATTAGAAACCATTTTCACTTTAAATCCACAATGGTCTTCAATCAGCTTTCCAATAAAATCATTCGTTCCGACTGGCACAGTACTCTTAATGACGATGATGGTTTGCGGAGATAAATATGGGGAAATATCTTTTGCAGCTTGTACTAAATAAGAAAGGTCCGCTGCACCGTCATCGCCTTGTGGAGTCCCCACTGCAATAACGATGATTTCCGTTTCCGCTGCTAACGCCTTAGAAAGAGAAGTGGTAAAATGAAGTCTGCCTGCTGCCATATTAGTAGCTAATAATTGTTCAAGACCTGGTTCATAAATGGGGGAAATCCCTTTCCTTAATTGCTCAATCTTTTGTTCCATTATATCCATACAAGTGACATGGTGACCGATTTGTGATAAACAAACACCCGTTGACAATCCTACATAGCCTGTTCCTAAAACAGTAATCTTCATATCAATCAATCTCTCTTTTACTATTTTGAAGGTTCTGTATGGTAATGACTTCTTGCAAATAAGCTAATACCGATTCATTGATATCGTCCCGACTTAATGCGAAATCGATCGTGGCTTTAATAAATCCAATTTTATCGCCGATATCATATCGCTTTCCCTGAAAATTATAAGCAAATACCGCCTGATGTTTATTTAGTTCATTGATCGCATCCGTCAGCTGTAATTCATCGCCTCTCCCCACTGGGATTTGCTCCAATATTTCAAATATCTTTGGGCTCAAAACATAACGTCCCATAATGGCATATCTTGAAGGTGCCTCTTCTAGGCTTGGCTTCTCAATTAACGAATCAATATTAAATAGGTCTGACTCAATCATCGTCCCTTTTGGCTTAATAATTCCGTATTTACTTACATCTTTTTCTGGAACCTTTTGAACGGCAACAACCGAACTATTATAATATTCGAATACATCAATGACCTGCTTTAGGCAGGGAATTTCCGACATGACGATATCATCACCAAGTAAAACCGCAAATGGTTCGTCGCCAATTACACTTTTCGCACAAAGAATAGCATGTCCAAGCCCTTTCGGCTCTTTCTGGCGGACATAAACGATATTTACTAAGTTTGATATTTTTTGAACTTCTGCTAACATATCAAGTTTGTTCTTTCTATAAAGTGTGTCCTCAAGCTCATACGATTTATCGAAATGATCCTCAATGGACCTTTTACCTCTGCCGATGATGATGATAATCTCTTCAATACCAGAAGCGACAGCTTCTTCCACAATATATTGAATGGTAGGTTTATCAACTATCGGCAACATTTCCTTTGGCTGCGCTTTCGTCGCTGGCAAAAATCGAGTTCCGAGGCCAGCTGCTGGAATAATGGCCTTTCGGATTTTCATATGCTGCCTCCTTTCCTTTTCTCCTCTATTCTTTATATGCAGATGGACAACCACCTGTCACGTTAGGAACCTATTAAAATCGTTTTCAACAGACCTTTTCTATAAAATAAAACTCCCTTTACATGAGTGCCAAGGGAGTCATTTATCTTGTTCATGTATTGGCCGATAAACCCTTTTAATAAACCTTTCCATCAGTTTTTTTAGTATTCTTTTCCGACGTACGACCAAGGCGGTAACAATCGCTTTTCTTTCTTCACTCGTAACCTGCCAATCTTCCGGAATGAGTGCTACAATTTCCTCTATTAAGTGAATAGGCAGTGTTTGAATGATTTCAAGCTGTTCACTAAACTTCTGCTCATCCTCAATAAAATAGGCCATTATTTGATGTGTTGCACTTTTTAAAATCGTAATCGGCAGTGTTTCCAAATCTTGCAGTGTCCAGTTAAAGGAGGCGAATACTTCCGCATGATCGATAATCCATAAGCGGTAGGATTTCGGAGTGTCATCACACAAGATGATATTTTTCCTTGTTCGATCACGATTACACATCCAGTAATCAAATAATATAACACCTGCTAGGTTTTCATTGTTAGAAATGGCAGGAACCTCTGTCACTTGATGTCCATCAAAGCAATCTGGCACGTAAAGACTTGCAAACTGAAACTGCGTTTGAGTCATTTGAGAGAGTTCAGGGTATTGTGCGGAAAATTCAGGAGGGATTTCTACTAATTGTGCAAAAGGTATTGGCAGTCCAAGGTAACGGGCTAAGCAATAAGCGACCCATTCATTGGCCAATGTTTTTTCAAATCCTGGCTGGAAATATTTCACGACATAATCACGGCCATCATTAAATGTTAACAAGTGAGCATTTGATTTTCCTTCTAGTGTTTTCTTATAGGCGACTGGTTTAATCATTCCCCGCTCTCTCCCCTCCTATTTTTTTCAATAAATCAACATATTGTTCTGCCACAATCTCTATTGCGAATTTTTCATGGACACGGGCTATCGCAGCCTCTGACATTTGTTGATGAAGGATTGGATTATCCACTATACTAGAAAGCTGGTTCACTGCATCCTCTACATTTTGACCGCGAAATAGCAGCCCATGTTCACCATGTACCACCAACTCTGTGACTGGCATCATTTTCGAGGCAACTACCGGTACACCACAAACCATCGATTCAATGAAGGTATTTCCAAAGGATTCGGTCTTTGTAGTTGCCAGTGTACAGCCGCCTGATTGGCGAATTTTCGCATACACCTGCGGCATTTGTTGATAAGGTATCACTGGAAACCATTTGACTATATCCGTGAGGTTTTCCTCCTGCCATTTGGCTGCAAATTCCTCCCTCTGGACACTTTGTGCCCCGCCAATCACCCAAAATTCAATATCATCACGCTGACCTTTTATTTGCTTAGCCACTTCTACTAACATTTGCCAGTTTTTGCGTTTGTCCAAACGGCCAATCCATCCGATTATTTTTTTACCATTTGGAAGTTTAGGCTCGCTGTTAACATCTATCTCATCAGCTGATAAAGCGTGATAGAACGACG
The DNA here is from genome assembly GCF_023715415.1 of Neobacillus niacini. GTDB lineage: Bacteria > Bacillota > Bacilli > Bacillales > Cytobacillaceae > Neobacillus > Neobacillus niacini_C. Next base: position 291,577 of record NZ_JAMBOB010000002.1, on the reverse strand, counting down.
TATCGATGCCATTGTAGATAATATGAATCGGAATATTGTCTGTTAATATGGAAACCAATCTTTTTTGATACTGTGAAGGAACAATGATGGCTTTCGGCTCGATTCCTCTGAATGATTTTAAATGAGGCTTGAGCTTTATCAGTTCTGGGGTGCGTGCCTCAACCAATACTGGGCCTTGATAATTTGCTTTATGAAGCCATTTAAATGCAGCACCTGTGTCAACAACAATAATGGCGTCATACTGATTGTTTTTAATAATCTTGATAATCTCCTGCTCATCCTTTGTCAAATATACGGGAGCGACATCTTCCATAATATGAAGCCCGCCATGATCGGTAGTGTATAGAAACTCTGTATCAATTCCATGTTTCTTAAAATAAATCGAGCGATTACGCCAGCCGGCATTCACCCCTCCAACTGTCAGCAGACGCCAGATTACTAATACTTTCATAATGGTTTCTCCTTGTTTTCATTAGGCTCCTCCCCATCATGTTAGGTCTCTTATTTCAACCCTTATCACTGTTTAATGACGTTTTTTATTTTTGTTTTTGCCTTTCTTATCGTCCCGACGGTCACGGTCATCGTATCGATCACCAGAGTAGTGTTTTCCACCTTTACCACCCTTAGCGCCTTTGCTGTATCGGTCTCGATCACCTTCAAAGTGTTTCCCACCTCTGCGGCCACGATCACCTCTAGAGGATCGATCACCTTCAAAGCGTACCTCGCCCTTATACTCTCTCTCGCCTACTGGGTGTCTTTGTTCAAAACTTTGTTCGAGTTTGTCCCAATGTTCATCAATTTCTGCCATTACTGCTTCTGGATCTACTCCTCGTGCAAGCATCGTTTTAATCCATTCTTCCTTAAAAACCTTATGAACGAGACCATGGAGCAGGTTTACATAGTTTTTCTCATCCGCTGTTGTCAATAAACTATTACTAAGATTTTTTATTTTATTTTTATCCGGCTCTTGTGGGAGAAGTAATGCTGTGATTTCTCGTGAGATTTCCTCCATCCGAATGTAATGGAGCCATTCCGCATATAATTCTGGGGCCATTTCTTGGACATGCGCCATAAAGATGGCTTTATTTTCTTCCCCTAAGGATGTCAATAACTTTCTTGGATATGGGTAGACGCGATCGCGCCAAATGGTTCTAGCAACGTCAATTACCTTTAAACTTCCATCAGACTGCAGGTAAATTTGACGCTTATGGTGGTCAATTCTCTCATAGCCAATTTTCTTAAACGTGATTAACATTTCAATTAATTTTGCAGAAAGTGCCTGTGTTAATGGCTGGGATTGTAAATACTCACGTAAATCTACGCCCCTGATGATTTCCATCACAATATAGAGAGGACCTTTCCCATAAAGCTTTGGAAATAAAGCAGTTTGCTGACCAAGGGATAGCGCATAATATTCGCGGTCACAATCCTCGGTATTACCAAATACCTTCACACAAATGTCATTATTAATTTGGAAAACAGCACCTTGTCGCCCTTTCCCCATCATGACTAACGGTGAGTTATTCACTACTTCCACGTCAGCATTGATTAGATTGGTTACTTTAATGTTGTTCATCCATTGTTGTAAATTCTTAATATCCATATATTCCCTCCTTTCTTTTCAAGTTGGAAGCTTGATTCATTTCATTTAATTTGGCAGTATCCATTTGCATTCGGCTTGTCTATTTCGAAACCCTAAAAATTTACTGCCTATTATAATAGATTCAATTGATGTATAAAGTGTTAAGGCAGTTGACTATAAAATAAAAAAATGTATCCCTTTCTTATCATTACCAATACCAAATTCAAATGAAAATTATTCTCAATGTCCATATATTGTTAAAGAAGTCATTAAATTTTTCTTAACAATTTATAGAATGAAATTTTCTGACGATAACATAGGTTACTATTACTATATCAGTTAGTTTGAAAGGAGAATTTATGTCTACAATTGAGAGCAGCCAATGGAATGAAGCTTCCCTTTTACAAAATCGACTTTATATTAATCAATTCATTCGTTTTATTTTTGACGCACCATCAAATAGGCAGCAATTAATTACATTCATCAATCATCCACAATGGAAGCCCCTTTGCGAAATCAGCGAAGGCTTTCGTCACATAGATGATTCCATTCAAGAACTTCGTGTAGATAACGGTGAGAAAATTAAACGATTGCAGGAAGAGTATAATCGCTTGTTTGTAGGACCTAATGCCTTGCCCGCTCCCTTATGGGAATCTGTCTATTTAGGCAGTGAGCATTTACTGTTTGAAGAAGTGACTTTAGAGGTTAGGAAGTGCTATCGTCAGTATGGTTTAACTTTTATCCGTGAGAGTAAAGAGCCTGATGATCACATTGTGATTGAATTAGAGTTTCTAAGCTATCTTATTCAAAAAACAATAGATTGCGAAGATGTTGAAACGAAAAAAAGATTATTAGATGATCAATATTCCTTTTTAAACAATCATCTTTTAAAATGGTGCCCCACTTTTTGTGAACTATTGAGCAAAGCAACTCAGTTTGAATTGTACCAAGGTGCTGCCCTGCTCTTAGAAGAGTATCTCAATCTAGAAAAAGAACTAATCCCTGCCTTGAAGGAGGCCCTCTAAACATGAGTGATAAAAATATTTTAACTAAAATTGGCGAGAGTAAACTTTCACGTAGATCATTATTGAAATGGACGGGTATTGCCACTGTCCCGGTTATTGCCGGCGGAGTCTGGTCCACTAAATATCTATCTGAAAACAAAAACATTGTGGAAGCAAGTGAAACTATAGTTCCAACGTGTAGCACCTTGGACTGCGGCGGTAAATGTATGATTAAGGCACATGTAAGGGACGGGGTAATTACTAGAATAAGTGCCCGGAGTGATAAAGAATTAGATGAAGCTAATCCATATATGAAGGCCTGTGTTAGAGGACGCTCCTATCGAAAAAATCAATACCATCCAGATCGTTTAAAGTATCCAATGAAGCGAGTAGGTAAACGCGGCGAAGGAAAATTTGAGCGAATAAGTTGGGAAGAAGCAGTTGCTACTATTATTAAAGAAACCAAACGGATTACTGAACAATATGGTCCAGCCTCTCGGTACGTTCATCAGGGTACTGCTGTTACTGGCGGTACAATAGGCGGAGCCCAACTGGCAAGAAGATTAATGGCATTAAGTGGTGGATTTTTAAACTATTACCATTCCGTAAGTATGGGAAATACGGCTGCGGCAACACCTTATACATATGGTACACACCAAACCGGAAACAGCCTTGATTCCCTCAAAGATTCAAAACTGATTCTCTTATGGGGGCACAACCCTTCTGAAACCATTTTTGGAAACACCCTTCATTATTATAAAAAATTAAAAGAAGCCGGAATCAAGATTATTTCAATTGACCCTCGGTATTCCAATACGGCTGTAGCTTTTGCGGACGAATGGATTCCCTTATTACCAGGAACAGACAATGCCTTAATGGATGCTATGGCATATGTAATTGTCAAAGAAAACCTGCACAACAAGGAATTTCTCGATAAATTTGTAGTTGGTTTTGATGAAGAACATATGCCTGAGGGTGTCCCTGCGAATGAATCACTCGTTTCCTATTTATTTGGAAAAAAAGATGGCATCGAAAAAACACCTGAATGGGCAGAGAGAATCTGTAAGGTGCCTGCTAAGAAAATCACAGAGCTTGCCCGTGAATATGCAACAGCTAAACCAGCAGCTTTGATTCAAGGCTGGGGCCCGCAGCGTCATGCAAGCGGTGAGAGGATTGCCCGTGGTGGAACCATGTTAGCTTCGATTACAGGAAATGTCGGTGTGTCAGGCGGCTGGGCATCTGGTTATGGAGGAATTCCGAGAAAATTCCCTATGGGAATCCCAGTTCCTGATAATCCAGTTAAAGAGAGTATTTCTATTATGAACTGGACAGATGCCATCACAGATCCTAGTAATGTCACTCCCGAAAATGGACTTAAGGATGGCGACAAGCTTACTTCTAACATTAAATTAATTTATAATTTAGCTGGAAATTACTTAATTAACCAACAGCCTGATATCAATAAAACAAAAAAAATCTTAGAAGATGAAAGTTTAGTAGAATTTATCGTTGCCAGCGACCATTTCCTCACACCAAGTGCGAAATATGCTGATATTCTTTTACCAGAGACCACCTTCTTTGAGCGATGGAATATTGGCGAATCCTGGGCATCTGGAGATTATATCATTCTATCGGAAAAAGTTGTGGAGAATTACTATGAATCACGCTCAGACTATGACTGGTTATCAGAGGTGGCCCAAGGTATTGGTGTAGGTCAAGCCTTTACCGAAGGACGTGATGAAATTGGCTGGATAAACTATATCTTAGATGAAACGAGAAAAGTAGAGCCGGATACTCCAACCTTCGAGGAATTCAAAAAGAAACGGATTCATTATTGGCGTTATGATGGACCAAGGATTGCCTTCAAGGATCAGATTGAGGACCCTGTTAACCATCCATTTGAAACACCATCTGGGAAAATCGAAATTTTCTCCAAACGCTTATATGATATGAACCATAGTGAAATTCCAGCGATTCCAACCTATATTCCTGAATGGGAAGGAGCTGAGGATCCACTAAAAGCCACCTACCCTCTTCAATGTATTACATGGAAAGGAAGAAACCGTGCAAATTCTACATTTGCTAACCACCCATGGTTAAAAGAGGTGGCTGAACAGGTACTTTGGATTAACCCTGCTGATGCCGAGAAGCGAGGCATAAAAAAAGGCGATAAAGTCAAAATTTATAATGGCCGAGGAACCATCATGATTGCTGCGGAAGTCACCACCCGTATTATGCCTGGAGTCGTGGCCATGCAGGCAGGAGCATGGTACGATCCAGATAAAAACGGAGTCGATACAGGAGGATGTGCCAACGTCCTCACTAGCCAACGGATTACCCCTCTAGCCAAAGGCAATGCCCATCAAACCATGCTAGTAGAAGTACAAAAGACATAACAATAAGCAGTAGAAAGCCAGATCCTCAATTAGGAACTGGCTTTTTTCAATTGCAATAGTATCATAAGTGTTAAAATTATTGAAAAATTAACAATTATGCCCTTTATTTATTGTACAATTATGATAGACATACCTTACATACAAAAAGGCCAGATAGGCTATATCATCAACAAAGCACATTTCCAACAATGCTACGAAAACGATAAATAATTGGATGGCCTATTGTAAAAGTTGTGATGGGTCCGCATATATTTAGGTAAAAGAGGTGTAAATTTAGGTAATACACAGCAGTAAAGATTATCGAGGTGCTTTTACCATTGTAGTTGACAACTAAATAGGAGGAACATTCTATGAGTCGATTGACGAAGCAAGAAAAAAGCTGGGTTTTTTATGATTGGGCAAATTCTGCTTACTCTATTTTAATTACAACCGCTATCTTCCCTTTATATTTTAAAGCAGCAGCAAATGGTGCAGGTCTTGCTGGATCTACCTCTACTGCCTACTTGGGTTATGCGAATTCCTTTGGGACACTGCTCGTTTCCATATGTGCACCGATTCTAGGAACGATTGGTGATTTTAGGGGCTTAAAAAAGAGATTATTTACCTTTTTTGTCATTCTAGGTATTGCCTTTACGGCCATGCTGGCAGTTGTCCCAAGTAACCAGTGGCTTATCCTCTTAATCTGTTATATTATTACCGTCATTGGCTTTGGAGGAGCCAATATCTTTTATGATGCCTTCCTTGTAGACGTTACGAGTGAGGAACGGATGAATAAGATATCGGCACGGGGGTTTGCGATGGGCTATATCGGAAGTACTATTCCTTTCATTATCGGTATTGCTCTGATTCTATTATCTCAGCAAGGGGTTCTGCCATTATCTGTCACGGTAGCCACGCAAATCGCCTTTGCCATAACTGCAATTTGGTGGGGCACCTTTACCATCCCAATGTTAAAAAATGTGGAACAGGTCTATTACGTCGACCGGGTAGCTAAACCGATTTCTACCAGCTTTAAAAAAGTATTTCAAACGCTTAAAAGGATAAAAGCTTACCGTCCTTTATTTCTATTCCTTATTGCTTATTTCTTTTATATCGATGGTGTTCACACAATTATTACCATGTCCACTGCCTATGGAACCGATCTTGGTATATCCTCCACAAATCTGTTAATCATTCTTTTTGCCACACAAGTGATTGCTGCTCCGTTCGCGCTTCTTTATGGAAGGCTGGCAGATAAATTCACAGGAAAGAGAATGTTATTAGTTGGCATATTTATTTATATTATTATTTGTATCTATGCCTATTTCATGAAAACAACCTTAGATTTCTGGATATTAGCGATGCTTGTCGGTTCTTCTCAAGGAGGGATTCAGGCACTCAGCCGTTCTTATTTTGCGAAGCTGGTACCGAAGGAAAATGCAAACGAGTTCTTTGGATTCTATAATATTTTTTATAAATTCGCCTCTATCCTTGGACCAGCCTTAGTCGGTGTTACCGCTCAAATAACGGGTAATACAAACGCTGGAGTTTTTAGCTTAGTTATATTATTTATTCTTGGCGGCGCCGTTTTGCTGCGTGTCCCAGAAACCAATGAGAAAATCCAGGTCAATCAATCATAACGACTAAAACAAACAACGCCTTGGGCAATCCTAAGGCGTTGTTTGTTTTTAGGCAAAAAGATTTTTATCAAGAATCATTTCTTTCTCGAGATGGCTAGCCCGAATTCCAAATTTTGGCTTCAATTGACCGATTTCCTCGCCTAGCAATAATTTTATGGCTAGGTAAGGAAGGTTCAGGCCAGTTAGACAACTAAAATGCATGCCTCCGCTCATTCGGGGATTGATTTCGAGTAACTTTGGGACACCCTGATTATACTTAACCTGAATATTAAAGATATATGGTATAGGAAAGTGTTGATGAAACTGGTGAGCAAGTTGAATAAGCTCATGGTGGTCTAAGATTTCTCTTATCCTTCCATCCCCTTTCATTCTAGGTATTGCTGCGTACAGCTTTTCATTCGATGCTACACAGTCAATACTGAATTCCGTCCCCTCTAAGTACTCTAGCACCATTAGATCCGGGAAAACCTCTTGCTGGCCTAAGATTTCACAGGCGTAATGATATGGGAGGCGGCGGCTGCTTGCCCTTCTAAACAGCTGGTCAATACTTTCAATCTGGTCTTCAATAACACGAAAACCAGTGGCACCTTCACCTACTACAGGTTTAAAACATACTGTATGTCCTTTATCCCGCAAACATTGATAGGCAGTTTTGAAATCGTCGATATTATTAACAACATAAAAATCTGGTATTGAAACAAGGTTCACTCCACTCTCTTCCTTTTGCAAGATGGAATGGTAGGCTGCAGCCTTATTATCAAGTGTCTCCATCAATTCGGAGTCTGGACAAACCAACACCTTCACACCAATTGCTTCAAAATCAGCCAGCCTCTTTGCGATTACAGTATTTTCTTTTCTTGGGATGAAAATATCAATCTTATGCTTCTGACAAAATTCCAAACAAAACTCAATATATTCTTCACCTGACACGGTGGGTTCTGTAAAGGCATAATCACAATACTGTAAATAGAGAGCATCCTTATTCGAATGAGTGCCAAAAATTTCGAATCGTCGCCCCTCCTCATTTCCACGAATCAACTCCATAAAATGGGTAACCGTCGTAAACCACCTATTAAACCAAATTCTCATACGTAACCTCTTTCTCGATGAATTCTTCAAACTAAAAACCTTAAACATTATCCGCCTATAATTTCCATTTTATACATCCAACTATATAACTCGTTGTATAATTCGATGTATAATTGGTGTTAAAATGAATAAATGGTGACAACTACGTTGTCACTTCGGTGACAGGCACCAAGGAGGTATTATAGATGTGTGGACGTTTTACTTTGACTGCAACGGTTGATCAGTTGATTGATCGGTTTGATGTGGAGTTTTTTCTTCAGGAGGAGGAGTATTCCCCGAATTATAATGTAGCTCCTTCGCAATCGGTGTTAGCAGTGATTAATGATGGAACTCATAATAAGATGGGGTTTTTACGCTGGGGGTTAATTCCTCCCTGGGCGAAGGATATGTCAATTGGTTATAAAATGATTAATGCGCGTGCTGAGACTTTATCTGAAAAACCAAGTTTTCGAAATGCTTATAAGAAAAAACGCTGTTTAATTGTGGCCGATAGTTTTTATGAATGGAAAAGAATGGATAGTAAAACCAAAGTTCCGATGAGGATTAAGCTGAAGTCAGATGAATTATTTGCTATGGCTGGTCTCTGGGAGAATTGGAAATCCCCTGATGGAAAATCAATTTATTCCTGTTCGGTGATTACCACAAGTCCTAACGAGCTGGTTCAAGACATACATGACCGGATGCCTGTAATCTTAAAACCGGAAGATGAAAAGGTTTGGCTTGACCCTGCCATAACAGAGTCTGATAAGCTTCATCACTTACTGAAACCACTTGAACATAGTGTAATGGAAGCCTATGAAGTAAGTCCACTTGTTAATTCACCCAAAAATAATTCTATCCAGCTGATTCAAAAAATCTGTTAAGCCTATAAAAAATACCTGACCCCTTGGTGGGTCAGGTATTTTTTATACATGAGCAAAGGTTGCATTAATTTTCATAACAAAGGTCATGATGGCCGTTGTATCTAAATTCGAGCTATCTTCAGTAACACCACTCACTTTTTTAACGATTTGCCTTTCAATAAAGTTCATTTTACTTACAAGGAACTCTCCTCCAAAAATACCGTTTGCGATTGATACTTTCCTTAATTCCTCTGGAAAAGCAAGATTGAATTGCTCAATAGCTGTTTCTCCATCATGCCAACAGCAGAGAAAAAGGCCCAGTTTTTTTGTCAACAACTCGTCATGATGCTTGCCGATAAAATGTTTTATTTTCCCTTGGATACTGCCAGCATGGATTGATCCGCCAATCATCACGAAGTCATAATCTTTTACATTAAAAGTAATTCTATCCCTTTTTAAATCGACAGCTAAGACTTCTCCCTCCATCCACTCACTCAGTAATTGGACAGCTTTTTCTGTTGTGCCATGTGATGAGCAATACACAATCAATGTCTTCATATAACATCCTACCCTCCATGGAAAAATTTTCACCTTCAAATGAACAATATCCATCAGACCTTTTGATGTCTTATTTTAATTATAATGCAGTAATAATAAATATCTGAGAAAAATATTGGCAATATTTCTACAATTCACCCTACAATAGAAATCTTTAAAAATAGTGCAGCCCGTTTGGGAGCACTATTTTTCAATGATATCCCCTTTTTCTGTAATAAAAATGACCTTTGCGTGTTCATCCAGTTCAGTTTCATAATATCTAACCTCGATTAATACAGGGAAACGAGCCTCTTGTAAAAATCGGCTAAGTTTCTTCATTTTCTGTAACTCGTTATGTTGGTTTATTTTTGACCAATTTGCTTTTATATCAATAGGAATAGATGTAGAAAGGAGCGATACATTTATATCTTCATAGGTAGGAATAGTGCGACCAAGGATTTCTCCTTTGTCCTTAATTTGCAGTGCTTTAAACATTCCTTCATCCAAATTCGGAAAAAGTTCTTTGATTTGAGCTTTTAGGTTACTTGATAACTCACTATCCCACATAACTTTCGGATAATTATCGGAGTAACCACTTGGAGAATCCGCATCCTGCTCAATGATAAATAAGAGGTTTGAATGATCCTTAGGATAGGCATATCCTTGGTAGGTTTCGCTTAAAAAATTGTAATTAATTTTTGTAAGGACAAATTCAGTTTGATATTTCTCCGATATATAAGTCTGCATATTTTCTTCATGCTTTTCTTTTCCCCATGGTGTCCCATAAAATACTGTATAAGCATAAAAACTAAAAGCCAGAATGAGTCCAGCAAATACCAGTAGGATGATTTTTGTCGCCTTTATATTCCTCACCTCTTTAATTATCAGAATATTATAACTATAATATTCTTCACAGGTTTTTCTTATTCCTTCTAACAAAAACTATAAATGGCATAAAAAAAAGACGTACAATAAGTACGACCTAAAGAGGAGAAGCATTATTTCTTCATTAATTTGTGAATTGTTACCAGGACCTCATCTAATACCTCATTGTCCCCTTCTTGAATTCTTTCCAGCACACATGATTTTAGATGGCCTTCTAAAAGTATTTTCGCAACGCTATTAAGTGCCGATTGCGTGGCTGAAATTTGCGTAATTACATCGTCACAATACGTATCTTTTTCAATTAAACCTTTAATTCCACGAATTTGTCCTTCGATTCGATTAAGTCTCGTTACAAGATTACTCTTCACCTTATCAGAATGATGACTTTTTCGGTGGCTGCCCTCCATACTGCAGCAGGATTCATTATTCATTTCTTCATCCATTTCATGTTCAAAAGACATTCCATCACCTCATTTTCTGTATTATATCATACCCCCCTAACGTAAGGCGAAGCCTAACTTTAATCCTGAAGAAGAAAAAAACTGACACCTGAATGTCAGTTTTCTCGTATGACCATGAAGCATCAACCAGTTTTTTCAACTGTTTCTTTTTCAGGGTACTTATACTCATGTTCCCAGAAATCTGCATCCTTGATACCTAATTTTACCGGATCAAAAACAGGATCTTTTCCATCCTTTAACTGAGCTTCATAATCCTTAAGGACTTTTAGGGCAGGTTTCGTTAATAAAAGAATGGCAATAAGGTTAAGCCATGCCATTGCTCCAACACCGACATCTCCTAGTGCCCAAGCGAGACCAGCTTCTTTAACGCAGCCATAGTAAACCATTCCTAGGATAACAAATTTAAGGACATATTCAGTCCAACGGTTCTTATTTTTAAATATATAGGCAAGATTTGTTTCCGCCATATAATAATAAGCCATGATAGTTGTAAACGCGAAGAACAATAATGCAATCGCTACAAAAGGTGCACCAAATCCTGGTAAAACGGATTCAACTGCTGCTTGTGTATAGCCAGGACCTGCTTCTACTTCGGTAAGGTTTGTAACAATCGGTTCTTTTCCTTCTGGTGTGACATTGTACATTCCAGTCATCAAAATCATAAAGGCTGTAGCCGTACAAACAAACCATGTGTCGATATAAACAGAAAAGGCTTGCACAATTCCTTGCTTAGCGGGATGTGATACTTCTGCAGCTGCAGCGGCATGTGGTCCCGTACCTTGACCTGCTTCATTGGAATAAATGCCTCGTTTTACTCCCCAAGAGATGGCAGCACCTAAAATTCCTCCGTAAGCGGCATTTCCGCCAAATGCGCTCGAAAAAATTAAAGAAAGGACTTCAGGTATTTGAGAGAAATTTGCAAATGTAATGATAAAAGACACAATAATATAACCGACAGCCATAAATGGCACAACAAATTCAGCAGTACGTGCAATACGTTTTACCCCGCCAAAAATAATTGCCGCTAACACTAAAATTAACACAATACCTGTAATACTTGTGTTGATTCCAAAGGCATTATCGATACTGACCGCAATACTATTTGCCTGTACCCCTGGTAAAAGCGCGCCAGTAGCAATAACTGTAACGATGGCAAATAATACAGCGTACCATTTCAGCTTTAGGCCTTTTTCTATGTAGTAAGCTGGACCACCACGAAACTGGCCGGCTTGTTTGGACTTATACACCTGGCCGAGGGTGGATTCGATGAAGGCTGAACCTGCTCCTAAAAAAGCAATTAACCACATCCAGAAAACTGCACCTGGACCCCCGAAAGCAATCGCAGTCGCAACACCAGCAATATTACCAGTTCCAACTCTTCCGGATAAAGCAAGATTTAGCGCCTGAAAGGACGAAATTCCAGCTTCTGATTTTTGACCTTTAAACGTTAACCTAAAAATATCCTTCATATGCCTGATTTGAAGAAACCTAGTTGATAACGTGTAAAACAATCCTACCGCTAAACATAAATAAATAAGTGCCTGACTCCAGATAATTCCATTTAGCCAATTCACAATTTGTTCCAAGTAAATCCCCCTTTACTCATTGATATTTTCTATTATATAACAGCTTATCTTACTAATAAAAGAATTTTTTGAATTTTTAGTCATGTTTCTGAAAAAAATAAGTAAAAAAGCCTATTACAGTAAAAATGTAATAGGCAGGTTCAATATTATTTGATTCCGAGTTTATCTTCCATAAATGTCTCTAATAATTTCAATTTGTTGTTTCCAATGCCAATAGGCGGAAAGCTGTCCTCAGCCTCGTCAGCAAGTTTCATTTTCTTCATTTCCATATGAAGACTTTCCATTTTATTATCCAACAGTGTAGCCATCTCTGCTGTTGTTTTTAATTCATCAAGCATTTTTTGAGGAACTGCTTTGTTATATTTATAGTAAATTTTATGTTCTAAGCTAGCCCAAAAGTCCATGGCAATGGTACGGATTTGAACCTCGACACAGGTTAATTCCTCACGATCGGACATGAAAATCGGAATTTCTACAATCATATGCAAGCTTTGATAACCATTAGGCTTAGGATTTTTTATATAATCCTTATATTCTACTATTCGAATGTCCTTTTGATTGGCAATCATCCTACTTATTTCATAAATATCGGAAATAAACGAACAGGTTATTCTCATACCTGCTATATCTTTTATATTGTTTTTTATACTGTCTAGGTTGAAATCCAACCCTTTGCGCTGAACTTTTCCAAAGATGCTCTCAGGTGATTTTAATCGTGTTTTAACATGTTCTATTGGATTATAGTCATGAATATAATTAAATTCATCTCTCAGTATATTAATTTTCGTTGTCATTTCGTCCAAAGCAAATTTATAAGCCATCATAAAACGAGTCAATTCAATTTTAATTGCTTTTAAATCCTTCATATCAAGGGTATTTATCATACTATCACTTACATCCTTTCGGAAATCGTTACTCTTCTTCTGTTACCTTTTCATTTGCGTTTATTTTTTTCATGACATCCGGTGGGAAAATTAAACGGCATATCACCTTAGCTACTTCACGATAATCTGTCTGGTTCCCACATTGTTTCATTTTCTCTGGAGCATGCTCGGCTAGGGTCATTACCGACCAAGTTACGGTATTCAAGTCTAAATCGTTCCAAGTTAAATCATTATCGTAAGCTCTTTTTAATCCAGAAAGAATCCTAGTAAAAATCTTTTGTTTTGCAGCTGCTAAAACTTGCGCAAACTCTTTATCTTTAGCAAGTAATTCAGGAAGTAATCGCTGCATGCCCATCTTCTTGAGACGCTCATCATGCAGTTCTAATAAGGAAGCTAACATACTTTCTGGATTTGAAACGCCCCATTTTGGTTCAGGTGGCATTAACATCTCAATTTGATCCTCTAACAAAGACATTAATAGCTGTCGTTTATCCGAAAAGTAGCGATAAAAAGTACCGGTTGCTACCCCTGCATGTGCAGCGATTTCCTTGGCTGTTGTATGCTCAAATCCTTTAGAAATAAATAATTCATGTCCACTTTTTACTAACAAATCCCGTTTTATTTGGGCACGTTCCTGCTTAGGCATTAGGGGAAACTCACCAACCAACTGGTCTTCTCGGTCTGACATTTTTCTCACCTCAAAACTAGTATACCACAAAAATTAAATATTGAACCACAGTTCATGTTTCTATTGACAGACTCACTTTAACATGTAATACTTGAACTATAGTTCATGTTATTTCAATCTCTGTTGACACCCCTTGGCAGTCGATTGTAAATAACATGAAAACAAATTATTTATTTTTTGATATTTCGAGACTTTTTATTCGCATTTTTTGTTTTTATTCATATATAATATTTATAATTAACTTTGGAAGGTGTTGATTAATATGGCAAACCAATCTGATAAAAAAGATATCTCAATCAACTCAAGTGTTTCGCTAAAGGGAATTGTAAAGGCCATTTTCAACGATACCGTACACGTGCAAATTGGCGGCAAGATTATTACTCTGCCAAAAGCTGATTTCATGCTAGATAAATCTATGAATTAAAAAGATTTTTATTTGCGACCTATAACAAGAAAGCCCATTGCTGCAAATGCAATGGGCTTTCTTTTGTAAGGAAAAGACATTACAAGCTCCTATTGGGAGGATATGGCATCAATTTTAAGGACGTAAGAGTTATATTCACGAGTATCCATGTCAGTAAAGCTGAACGCCGTATATGCCGTTTTTTCGACTTTGTTTGGAAATATTTGCAGTGCTATCATTGTAATTGTGTTACCAATAAAGCCGTTAAAGCGGTATAAACCGGAGGGATTCATTATCCATTATTTGAAACTAAAGTATACAAGTGAAATGGAAAAAGCGATGTTGAGTGCACACGGAGTATGTTATGAAGAATATAAACGAAAATTAAATGTGAGAATGGAAGTTGAAAAACGGCGTGAGCTGGATTATTTAATCAGCAAACGTCTTAGCGCCGATTTTGACGGAAGATTACACTGTTAATATATAAATAAGTGAGGAGCCTCCATTTTGGAAGCTCCTCTAATCATTATCGTAATAAAAATATTGTTTTATAATTTGGTCTTGTTATCATACGCATAAGATAGGCAGATTCATCGGGGTTATCTTTCCTTTTTCCATTTAAAAAGTTAATGATTGTCTTCGAGTCACGTATCCCTACTCCATGGCCATAGAACTTGTCATCTCCAAGAAAAACAACATTTTCGGCCCGCCACCAAGGCTCCTTAGGACTAAAATCTGGGTTCTTAAAATGCAGAACATCACCAATGATAAAATCTTCCCCAAATGAATGATAAACGGGGAGATCCTCGTCAAATTGCCAATCCATTAAAAAAAGGCGCCTGAAGTAGGTATTAAATGCCCTTGGTCCAATGGTATATAGGACTGCAATGTACAACACAATGGCAATCCCTGTAGAACATTCAGTGGCATATAGCTTCCCATTTTTCAGTATATCTTCCATCCCTTCTGAAGGATTCACCCCTTCTCGTAAAAGAAACCCTCCGTTCGCTAATCGATTCCAATAGTTTTTGTTAGCAAAGGAATAAGTAAAAGTAGTAAACTTTATCCCGCTCTTTTCTAATGCTTTTGCTGCTTTTATCGTATTTTCTCTGAATAATAATTCAAATTTTAATTGTTGAAGGGACTGGTAATAATAAATCACAGGGTACGCTGACATTTGCTTCAACATTGCTCTTTGCTCATTATTTATTATTTCTTTATGGAGTTCTTCAGGCTTAACATTCCGGCCATTTATATTTATCATTTAATACCTCCTCTCTACACCATATGAGCCTATACCTAGTTACATGCAAAAAGGCATTAAGAAAAGAGCCAGATTCCTATGTAAAAGGACCTGGCTCCCGAATTCTTTTTTATCTGTTACGGATAGTAACCGGTACATTCGTTAGTTTTCCACCAGAAGTGGATACAGCATTGATGGTATCACCTGTGATGAAAGAAATTCCCCTTCTGCTGAAGGTCCATTTTCCATCAGGACCGACAAGTGCCTTTCCGAGCTCTTGATTTCCTTTAAATACTGTGACACTTACTCCCGGCCCAAATACATCACTTGTTCCAACTATGTTTAATGTAGTTATACTTGATGAAAAAATAACCGATTGCGTTGCAAGCTTATTTGGAGCTGGTGTAATTGTAACAATTGATTCATTTGTTGAGGTCTGACCATTTGAGGTTGTAACTGTTAATTTAAAGCTTACTGGAATAAACTGTTTAGGGAACGTGAATGTTGGTTTTGCAGGGTTTACTAAATCTAGTTGAACTTCTGGACCACTTACCTGCTCCCATTTATATGTTGCTGCATTAATAGAAGTACTTCCATCCAAGGTCACCAATGAGCCTTGTTTAACGGTTTGGGCTTCGCCCGCATTTGCAATTGCCGGGTCTGCTGTAACATTTACTGGCAGAGATTCACTTCCCTTAGCTTGAGAAGTTACAGTAATGGTTGGCGGAATATACGCCGGTTTATTTATGACTAGTGTTCCAGAAGCTGGGATATCACCGAACCCTTTGGCTGTAAGAGTTGGTGGATTCAATTTATCACTGGACGATGCCGAAATAAAAAGAGTATCAGAATTTGTATCATATTTTACAGTTCCTGTTATGTGATCCACAGGTTTTAGCTTTTTGGTACTAACTGGAATATCAGATTTATTCGTGACGATGATTTCCTCGGGGACATCTCCAGTAAATGTTAAACGACCAAAGTACTGGCCATCTGTTCCCCTCATTGTTGTTGCACTCATTCCGTCTCCTGTAACATCAATCGTGTATTCTTTATCTTCTTCTGTAGAAGCAAATACGTCTATCGTACCACCACCTTCAATATCCTCGCTGTATGTAGCTCTCATGACATCAACACCAGCAGTTGTTGCTTCTTTACCCATTAGGCTGAATAAATCTGTGGAGACACAGTTTGAACCACATGTACCATCGCTGCCAATCTCTGGTCCTTGGATTTTAAAAATGTTTTGACCATTATATCCATTTATTACCTTATGGGGGATATCCGGGTCACCTACAAACCCTGGTGGTCTATCATCTACAGTATCCCATTCTAGGAATGTCCCAATGCGGCTTGTTTTTGCTCCTTCAAATCCTCCATTTATACCAATATCTTCAACAAATCTAATTTCTCCGGGGTCATTTACTCCAGTTTCATCCTTATCCTCAGGAGTAGCAATAATTTTATCCACACCATATGGATGAGTGATGGTGTATTCACCCCCGATTTTTAAATCGTCTATTCGAAACCGGACCCTTCCGAATACGATTTGATCCCCATCTTGGACAAGCTCATTTGCCCATGCCGCTTCAAGAGCGAATACAGCATCTGCATCTCCTCCAGAAGGCAATGTGATAGAGGCACTTGCCAACTGATAAAATGCCTCGCCCGGGAAGTTACCCGTTTTAACATTTAGGACCGGGTCACTCGGAAATTCCCCTTGTGGAAAACCACAAAGTGGATTATCTCCTTCTAAACACAGCTCTAATCGTTTATCATTTGAATCCTTGTACCAGACAGGATAACCATAATCCCCGATAGGACCAACTTTTTTAAGCTTTGGGATATCCTCTATTGGCACTCCGTATTCCGCATTAGCTCCATTACCACCCCAAATACCACTGCTAATGATTAATACGGCTGTTATGGCCAAAAGAAAAACACTTTTTAAAGTTGACGCTTTCTTTCTCTTCCTTCTCCTACCTTTTGGCAACATTCACATCCCACCTTTTTTAAGTTATCAACCTATTAAAAAACTAGGTTTACTGATCATTTCATCCTATTACCCCTTTCCTTTTTTCAATTTTATTCCATATAATAAATAGATAGACCTATTTATTATCAGTGATATAGTGTTATTTTCCTATGAATTAATACTCAAAAAAATGGAGGAGCAAGACTGTTTCTTCCCCCTCCTACTTAAATGAATACCTACCAACTATTACCGTCTCAATGCCGGTCTTTTTAAATTTGTATCTACTAAAATAGGTTTTGCATATAACGACTCATTCCCGAATTTATCCACAGTCGTAACCGTGTAATAAAATGTAGGATTGGTTTGACTTACTGGCAGACTGTAGGATAAAGTGCGAATTAAACTACTATTAATCCGCTGATACCCCATCGCCGTTGATGTCGTCCTATATAGGTTAAAGCCGGCAATATCTTTGTTACTATTTGTTTTCCATTGGAAGTTAATAAACTGTCTATTAGACGATAATACCCCACTAATGTCATAGGGAACTTCTGGACGGCGGTCAGGAAGTGTCTGCAGTTGATATTTGGGCTGATTATGGATTCGAAGCATCCCCCATAACCCCCCCTCCAAATATCTCCTAAGCTTCATTTCCCGAAAAACATAATCACCTACTTGGTTTATTAATCCATCAATTTGTACAGGGATTATATCCAAGGTTTCTCCAGGCGTAAGTGAGCCCTGACTGGACACAAGCTTAGAGTTTGGATCTGTCCACTGATATCGCCAGCGATGACTATGAAGTGTAAATACGCTACCTCTCGATCGATCAGCAGTATGCATGACCCTTAATCGAATTGGATCTCCAACATATGCTTCTGGAACTGGAGTTGAAGGATCACCATGAATAATCG
This sequence comes from Neobacillus niacini, assembly GCF_023715415.1. Classification (GTDB taxonomy): domain Bacteria; phylum Bacillota; class Bacilli; order Bacillales; family Cytobacillaceae; genus Neobacillus; species Neobacillus niacini_C. The sequence continues at coordinate 273,469 of NZ_JAMBOB010000002.1, read as the reverse complement.
AACTAAAAATGAGCGATTTATCCGGATTAGCTGCCAATCGATGTTTAAACGGCTCAGAGCTATAATTGATTCCTTTTTCACCCCGATCTTCCATGTCAAGATCGGCAGTCCCCGGTGTTGGGATACTTCCGTCCTTGCCTATGGTATAAAGCCCATCTGAAAACATTAATACCTGTTCTCTAAAATCAGGTGAATTCGGAACAATAATGTCTGCCCTTGCCCCCGACATGATTTCTTTACCGGTTTTAGGGTCTTGATATTTCGAGCCTTTTGGTTCAATAATTAGCGAACCATATGCACCATGTAGTCGATGACTGCGGATATCTCCATAGTCATAAAGTATAGTTCCTCCATATTCTTTATCTGCATACCATTGGTAGGTAATTTTTTCACCTGGTCCGATAGTTTGATCATAATTATAGCCAATGGTTGCACCGTCAGATCCCTGCATATCATACTTCACCATTTGCGGGTGTAAGGAAACTCGGTTTGAATTCTTCCAATTTACCTGATTAGCCATTAACAAAGCAGGATCTGCTTGATTTTCAGGTGGGTCCAATGGTAGTTGATTAGAAAGAGTAACCTGAATACATTCACCTTCATTTGCTCGGATGACGAGTGGTTCGGCAGCTTTCTTACCATTTTTAATATCCAAATAATCTTTAGTAAGGGAAAACATCATTCCGAAAGGATCATGATCACCAAACTTGTTGTAGACAATGTCCTTCATAAATGCAGTGATATCAAACTTTCGTACTAATGCACCAGGAGGACAAGGATTACCAGGTGTTAGCGCCTTTGGTGGTTTTGATCCATTTTTCTTCATTTGACTTACTCTCCATGGAACAACAGACGATTTCAAAGACGGACGATCTGGTAGTTTTTGTAGAATTGGCGTTTTTTCTCCCCAAACCCTGACAAAGCCCCATAATCCACTCCATAAGTCTTCAATAGGCTGAGATGACCATAGATAATCCCGCTGATTTACACCTACAGGGTTTGGTTGGATATCCATAGTGAACTGCTCAGATATACCAATTGTCTGAGTAGAAGTTAATTCTGAATCCTCTACTCCTGCCTCGCGCTTCCATGCTAACCCGTGCAAATTAAAATTATGCTGTGTTTCATGTGCCCCTTGAATTAAGCGTATTTTTATCGGATCTCCTGTATAGCTTTGAATTATTGGGGTCTCGGGATCACCATGAACCCATGAACTAAACGCATAAGCAGGGTCTGCATTGTTTCGGCGAAAAAAAGGTGCATTCGAATAATTCACACCTGCATACCCATGTGCATGTTTGAAATTTGCTGGATTTGTCTCTAAAGGGAGCGGGTTTCCGTTTTTATCCCAAAGTCTTGCGAAATCATGGTAAATAAGAACTTGTTCACGGAAATCTTCTTTTTCAGGGTGAACAATCATCGCTTCTGTACCAGATTTTATTTCCCTTCCTGTCTGTGGATCCAGCCATTTTGAGCCTTTAGGTTCGACAATTAAAGTACCAAATGTCCCGTGAAAGCCTTTTTCACCAGCTGACATATGATCATGGAAAAAGATTGAGCCCTCTTCATCTGCATACCAGCGATAACGGATTTTCTCTCCCGGCTCTGTACCTTGATTGTAGTTCCAGCCAACAGTGGTTCCATCAGAACCTAACGGGTCGTAGGCCACAAAATGAATGTGTATTGACAATGCATTCGGCTCTTTTGCATTAAATAGGTGGTTTTCTAATGTAACTTCCACACAGTCTCCCTGATTTGCCCGTATAGCAAGAGGACGAGGTCTTATTTCTCCATTAAGGACCTTCTGCTCATCTTCTGCCAGGACATACATCCGTCCTTCCTTATCACGATCACCTGCATTGTTGTATACAATTTCTGTTTGTATCCCGACAATGTCATATTTTCGAACTGGTGCATCCTTTGGACAGCGATCAAAATTAGGTGCTCCTGGTACGAGTGCACCAAGTGCTGCTTTTTCTGATTCCGTCGCTGGACGTAATTCAGGGTCCGGTGGTTTTGGGGCACGCTTGCCTATTTCACCAGGTATATAATGTGGAAAGCCAGGTTTTTGTTGTGTTGCACTTGTTGGAGATTCCCTATCTGCCAATGGCAGCAAGTCATCCTGTGCTTTATCGAATACCCTCATTAACCCCCACATGCCTTCTAAATAATGTGGGAACAAATGACAATGCCATAAATAATCACCAGGTGCACCGGTTTTATCTTTGTCATATCCAGCACCAAAGGCTAATTCAGCTGTTTGAGTATCTCCTATATTCAAGGTATCAGAGTCAACCGTGTTCGTTTTCTTCGTATCACTTTTCCACCTGTGCCCATGTAAATGAAATACATGGTTTTCATCGCTATTAGCTCCAATGACTCGGTATCTAACCGGATCACCGACATAGGCTCTTGTAATAGGTGTTGCCGGATCTCCAAAAACCCAGGATGAATAAAACATAGTTGCATCTTTACCATCCTCACCCATTGCATTTTTCAAGCGTTCATCCATTGGTTCTGCACGATAGTTTACAGCATAAAGTTCTTTTTCATTTAGATCTTCAACATGGGGTTCTTCTCCATGAGGTTCCACGCCTTCTTCTTCCTCATGCTCTTCCTCTTCAGGAGTTCCAGGAGGTGGAGGGGTACCAAATTGAGCACTAATCCCATCATGGAAAAACAGAGTAAACTCCCGGAAATCAGGTTTATCAGGTAAATGGATATCTGCGTATAACCCGCTAGTTAACTCTTCCCCTGTTACAGGGTCAGTCCATGTCGCACCTTTTGGTTCAACGATTAACGCCCCGAATAAACCATCACCCATTGTCCCCCTGCCGCCAGTTGGATCAGTAAAATAAGTGAGATCTGCACCATTGTAAAAAAAGAAGGTTCCTTCATCCGAAGCATTCCACGTGTACTTAATTTCTGTGTTTGGTACAGCAGTGGAGTCAGGATTATATCCTGCAGATGTTCCATCAGATCCCCTTACATCATATCCAACTCCTTCAATATGAATGGATGCTTTCTCACTCAATTGATTATGAAAGGTAACTTGAATACAATCGCCTTTATTTGCACGGAGTGCCAGCGGCTGGATTTCCTTGACCGGCTTTCCTGGATTTTCAGTAATCGCCTGTCGAATTTTCTCAACATCTTCTTGTAGGGCATATATTTTCGCCTTTGGATCATGGTCGCCAAATTTGTTGTAGACCATATCTACCTGTATCGCTGCAATAGTAAAATTACGAATAGGTGCGCCTTTAAGACATTTCTCGTTTGGCATATCTAAACTAGTTAATGAAAGGGGAACCGTATTGGTTTGTGCTGCTTTCGTTTGGATAATTGCTTCGCTTGGTTGACTGTTTGCAGTGGAGGTTTCATTTGATGGAGACTTATTTGCAGTTTTTAGGATGTGTTGATTACTGGAATTTTGTTTAATAGTAGTTTTAGATACAGTGACAGATTTTACTTTTTCAATAGTTAGGGCATGTTTTAATTCTGAAGAATGAACAATAAAAACAATTGAGAGAGATACAATCGAAAATAGGAAAAGGAAACTGAATAATAGTAAGAGAGACTTCTTTTGTTTCAATCTTTGTACCCCTTTCATGGTCCCGCTAGTACGATAGTCATAGTTTCGCACTGCTATAAAATGTTATGTCCATGTCAAATGTAATATTCCTTATTTCATACTCACCCACTTTTCCCCTAAATGTATAGTAAAAATGAACAGCGCCCATCTCTGCTTAAATGATTGGATAAAGAATACAAGAAAACATTAAGCCTAAGTATAAAGTGAGAATGAAACAACCCCCAAATACAGTAGCAAAAACCGGGCTCATACTTTTATAACTCACAAATATTAACAACAAAAATAGAAGTGCAGTTATAACCAAAATGATAGATAGGAAGGTTGGAGCGAATTCAATTTGTATCGGCACAAGAAGATTCTTTGCTAACAGCCAATCTACCCAAGTTGGTGCTGTTGGTGCCAACTGGGTATAGACCTTTTCATAAGGTGGTGATAATGTGCCCATAACGGCAGTAAAGAAAAAAACAAGTAGAAGAATGACGCTTTCTGCTTTCAACCAATTTCGAGGGTCATATTTCGTGACTGTTGCAGCTCTTCTAGCTAATATCCCATTAATAAAGGCAAACATAATTATAGGAATGATGCTTATATGCTTGAACAATAACATACGCCCGTATGGTGTTGCCCAGCCATTTACATACTCTGCGGGCTTCTCAATGGTAAACATTATGACAAATCCTGATGCAAAAATATTTATCATACATACAACTGCCAACGGTGAAAACCATTGTAAGAACTCAGACCAATGTTCTTTATCTTTAGAAAACCAAGATACCTGAAGGACGACACCGACCCAAATCGCGACCATAAGAAAGTGTGTGGTATGCGAAAATAGACCAACAACAAACGATTGAGTTGAGACATGACTGCTATAACCAATGGTAATCACCATTAATACAATCCAGAATGCCTGCAAATATTTCGAGCGATTAAGATACAGTGTTAACCATAAGAAAATAGTAAACACTGTGTTAAATAGCCATCCCTGCCCAATTTGGAAACGCATCAAAACAGAGGCAGCCGCAGCGGCAAACCCAACGGATTCCTCAAACAACAATATTAAAGTGAACACTGGCACAAAAGTAAACAATATAATCCCAAGCGTACAGATGAGCAAAAAGGGCCTTGGAAGTTGAATGGTGGGTTTTTTCGAATCTGGAACAAATTGCAGGACAATATGACCAACCAACAACGAAAACAATAGATAGTTTCCTAAGTCTGCAATTGAACTAAATAGATTCATATTATTAACCACCCGCCATTTTCCATAGATTGAAATAAACAAACGTACATACACATTATAAGCAGGCTGATTCTTTTCAAGATGAGCCTCCTTTTGTTTTATATCATTACTATTCAGCTGAAAATATTAATATCACAATTTACACTGAATAATAGTACTTTTGATGTAAATCTCTTTCCCTATATACTAAGTAAAAACTACCAAACACAGTTATAGATTGTTCGACAAATACCAACTTGAATGATGATAAAGGGAGTAGCTTGTAAAAGCCTCGGACACTAACCACCCTTTAATCGTCAAAAAAAAGACCACAGGAACACCTGGGTCTTTTTACTGTTAGTTTATGCTATAGATTCATGTTTCATTAATTTCACAATTTCTAATAATTTTATATGATAACCATCGATTTCAAGAACTTTAAATTCGTAATCACCGTATTTAACTTTATCACCTTCGACAACATCCATTTTCTCAGATAGAATCCAACCGCCAATGGTATCCATCTCATCTTCCTGGATGTCTAAGCCGAATAAATCATTTACTTCATCAATTAAAACCTTACCGTCCACCACGGTTTTATGTTCACTAATTTTGTTGATTTCTGGAACTTCGTCTTGGTCAAATTCATCACGAATTTCACCAACAATCTCTTCCAGAATATCTTCAACCGTCACTAAACCTGCCGTACCGCCATATTCATCCATTAGGATGGCCATGTGTACACGTTCTTTTTGCATTTTAACTAATAAATCATGAATGGCAATCGATTCAATTACCTGAATCACAGGTCGAGTATATTCATCGATTGGTGTATCAAGGTGCTTACCACTGATATAATCTGTCATTACTTCCTTCATGTTCAGCATACCGACGATATGATCTTTTTCACCATCAATAACTGGGTACCTTGTATAATTTTCCACCTTCACAATTTCAAGACATTCTGCTAAAGTCTGTGATCGATCGAATACGACGATTTCAGTACGAGGAACCATAATCTCTTTTGCAATGCGATCGTCAAATTCAAATATATTGTTTACATACTTGTATTCAGACTGATTGATTTCACCGCTCTTGTAGCTTTCAGAGATAATTAATTGCAGTTCTTCCTCTGAGTGTGCTTCTTCATGTTCAGAGGCAGGCTTTAAGCCAAAGACACCGACAATCAGACGAGCCGAACCATTTAACACTTTAATAAACGGATACATAATTTTATAAAAGAGAATCATTGGTTTTGCAAAAATCAACGTAACTGCCTCAGCTTTATTAATCGCAATTGTTTTCGGTGCAAGTTCACCAACCACAACGTGAATAAAGGTTACTGAAGCAAAAGCAATGATAAAGGACAAGATACTAGCTGCTGATTCAGCTACGTTTAATTTAGTAAACAATGGGTGAAGCATGTGTTCAACAGTCGGCTCACCCAACCAACCTAATCCTAAAGCTGTAACGGTAATACCTAATTGACAAGCTGATAAATATTCATCTAAATTTGATACAATTTTCTTAGCTGCAATTGCTTTTTTATTGCCTTCTGCTACAAGCTGGTCGATTCGTGTACTGCGGATTTTTACAATGGCAAATTCGAAAGACACGAAGAATGCCGTAAAAGCAATTAAAATTGCAATTACAATCAAGTTAATAATGGTCAATGGTCTCCTTACCTTAATGAAAAAGTAAGGAATACACCTCCTGGTTTTTGTAAAAGTATGTTTAACTCAGTAATAATAATAATGTTTGTGCTAATGGAACACCTTGAGAAGAAAGTTTATTCACAACCATTTCTTTTTGATTGCCGTTTAATTTATCAAGAATCGGTTCGATTGCTTCCATTTCTTCTTTCAGATGACGCATTAAAATTCCAATTTGTTCAAAGTGCTTTTCTATCTTTTGTTTGTCAAAACAATCCTTCGTCTTAATTAATTCAATTGATGACTTAATCTCCTCAAGTGGCATATTAAGATTTTTATAGTGTTCAATTGAATGCATAATTTGAATGCTGTCTTCTCCATACAATCGATAATTAGAATCCGTCCGAATAGGGTTGAGTAAGCCTATTTGGGTGTAATAATCGATTGTTCTCTTAGAGAGATTCATTAGCTTGGCTAGTTCGCCGATACGATACAACTTCCCAACTCACTCACCCCTTTCTACAATATTATTAATATATCATGTAGAAAGTGTACAGTCAACGTAATAGTTACTCTAAAAAACAAACCGTCCCTATTTCATAAGAACGGTTTTTCTTTATTAAATACCCTGATTGAAAATATCAGTTAATACAGGTACGATTTGTTTCTTACGAGATACAACACCCTTTAATACTGCAGTGTTATTCTCCAAGGTAACATTATATGCCTTTTCAACAGCGTTCGTTTTACTTCCTAACGCTAAACCGACAGAGTCGTTCGTTAAGATATCTGTTACAACAAACAAGAATAAATCTAAGTTCTTTTCTTCGATATTTTTTGAAATAGCAGCTTCTAATTCTTCTTGGCGTGCAAGTACTTCAGCCGTATCAACTGCATTTACTTGTGCAATTTCAACCTTGCTTGACCCCATGTCGAATTCTTTTGCATCAAGTGAAATTAATTGTTCAATTGTTTTATCACTTAAATCTGCACCAGCTTTTAGCATTTCTAAGCCATACTCCTGCGCATCGACACCTGCAATTTCAGCTAATTCTCTTGCAGCTGCTACGTCTTCTTCTGTGCAAGTTGGCGATTTAAATAATAATGAGTCAGAAATAATTGCGGACAGCATAAGTCCAGCAATTTCTTTTTTAATTTCTTTGCCGTTTTCTTTATACATTTTATTCAAAATTGTTGCTGTACAGCCTACTGGCTCACAACGGTAATACAATGGATCGCTTGTTTCAAAATTCGCAATACGATGATGATCGATTACTTCTAAAACACGAACTTCATTAATATCATTCGCACTTTGCTGGCGCTCATTGTGGTCGACCAAAATAACTGAATTTACTTCAGCAGCAACATTTTCAACTAAGCGTGGAACCTCCGTATTAAACTGGTCCAGTGCATATTGCGTTTCACCATTCACACTACCTAGGCGTACTGGTTCAACATCCATTCCAAGCTGCTTCTTCAAATCTGCGTAAGCAATCGCAGAGCAAATCGTATCTGTGTCAGGATTTTTGTGACCAAAAATAAGTACTTTTTCCATTATTTTGACTCCTAATCGTATTAAAATATGTAGACAAGCTCTATTACTGAGTTTGACCCTAACGAAAATTATATATGAAACTTTACGAGTATTCAAAAAAAAAATAAAATGTTGTATTAAAATAAGAACAGGACACCACATCCATTATGGCATCCTGTTCCTAGAATAAGACTATTTGATTTATTTTACACCAAGTGGTACAACTCTTTGTCCGATCGCTGCAATCAATTCTTTAGGCATTGGGAAACTTAGTGCTGCTGGATCTTTCATAACAGCAGGAATTGTCTGTGCGAGGTTTTCTTCCGTAATATTGTACTGTTTGAAATCTTCAGGGAGACCGACTTTATGCTGCAGTAGACGAATCTTTTCTATTACTTTTGCTAAAGTCGTTTCAGCAGTATCACCTTTCACCTCTACATCCAAGGCGGCTGCAAGCTCATAAACTTTTGGCAGGTATAATGAAGGAACCATCTCCATAACCACTGGAAGGAAGACAGCATTGGCCAAGCCATGTGGGATACGAAACAATGCACCATAGGCGTGGGCCAAATTGTGTACGGGAATAGCATTTAATGCAAAGCTAAATGCGGTAATTCCCATTAAGCTTGCTTGAAGTAAATCCATTCGGGCAGCGAGATTCGTACCGTCTGAGACTGCTACTGGAAGATTTTTTTCAATTAAGCGTATTGCATGCAGTGCATAAGCATCAGTCAGTGCCGTCGCCGTCGGCGATGCAAGTGCTTCAATGGCATGTGTTAAGGCATCAAACCCAGTAAAGGCCGTGATAAAAGGCGGTAGCCCAAGTGTTAAATCAGGATCCAGAATCGCCATATCCGCATTTATGAATGGGTTTATGATATTTGTCTTCATTTGAATATCTTCATTGAAAATGACTGCAATTGGGGAAACTTCAGAACCTGTTCCCGCTGTAGTTGGAATTGCGATATGTGGAATCGGGATAAAGTTTGCCTTAGGAAACTGTTCATATAAAAGTCCTCCTGGAATTGCTTCCTTAATATCAGACAATCCCTTATGGAGTGCATATTTTACCCCTTTAACAGTATCAAGGACACTGCCCCCTCCTACAGCCAGTAAGGCATCCCCGCTGACTTCTTTAAAATACCGAACGGCATCGTTAATACATCTGCTTTCGGCATCCTGACTAATATCAAGGTATTGACCAACAAGCTGTGGTCCGCTGCCATGACCGGTTAAATTAAATATTTCTGCAACCTTCTCAACGACACCAGCTTTTTCTAATCCTCTGTCACTTAAAAGAACGACTCTTTTTGCACCTAGGCCAGCAAACAAGCTTGGTACCATTGCCCGTGAGTTCGATCCGCTGTAAATTCCTGTGCGAAGCATAAACTGTGATAAGGAAGTTTTCATTATTTCTTCACCTCTTCATTAGTTTTGGCCAAACAGAATTCCATACCAGTTGCGTCTCTCAAGCTCTGGGGACATGGATGTGTGCACATGCTTTATTTGTGTATAAGCGTCTAGTGATTGCTGACCCATTTCTCTGCCAATGCCGCTTTGCTTGTATCCGCCAAATGGCGCATCGCTTCTAAGCATGTGCCAGTCATTGATCCAGACAACTCCAGCCTGTAATTTTCTTGCAACCCCATAGGCTTTATTAACATCGCGTGTCCAAACACCTGCAGCCAAACCATAAATACTATCATTTGCCATTTTGATAGCTTCGTTTAGTTCAGAATAGCGAATCACACATAACACAGGTCCAAATATTTCTTCCTGAGCAATTTTCATATCATTGGTCACATTGGTGAAAATAGTTGGCTCCACAAAATAGCCATCGTCGCAGCCTGCCACTTTCACTTCTTTCCCACCGCAGACAAGCGTGGCTCCTTGTTGTTTACCAGCCTCGATGTAGGAAAGAATGGTTTCTTTTTGTTTTTTAGAAATAACCGGACCTACATCCGTTTCAGGATCTAATGGGTTTCCGAGCTTCAACTTACTTGTTAATGAGACAAGTCCGGCAACAACTTGATCATATAAAGAATCTGGCACAAATAATCGAGTTCCGCTTTCACACAGCTGTCCCGAATGTAAGAATACTCCAAAAAGACTTCCTGGTAGGGCAATACTGAGATCTGCATCCTCTAAGAGTATATTTGGTGATTTTCCTCCAAGCTCTAATGTTGTATTTTTAATACTTTCAGAAGCCAAACTCATGATTCTCCTGCCCACCTCTGTTGATCCTGTAAAAGCAACCTTGTCAACCATCGAATGGCGAACTAATCCTTCGCCAACTTCAGCCCCAGGGCCTGTTACAACATTAATAACTCCAGGTGGAACTACCTTTGAAATCAATTCGGCCAGCTTTAAGGTTGATAATGGCGTATAGCTTGCAGGTTTAATGACCACTGTATTTCCCATTGCCAGCGCAGGTGCGATTTTCCAAGTAGCGATGACCATTGGCAGATTCCACGGTGTGATTGCCGCACAGACACCAATTGGCTCACGCCAGATAAAATTATGTGCCGGTCCTGGAAATGGCGGTACTGGTAAGGTTTCAGAGAACGGATATTCTAATGTAAAGTTCGCCAATGTTTGGAAAAGGTCTACCATTTGTAAAATATCACTGTTGCCAATCCGACGTACGGTACCGCCGGAACTAATTGCTTCTAAATACACTAACTCTTCTGCATGCTCTGCAATTTGATAAGAAATTGCATATAAAACTTTAGCCCGGTCTTTCGGGTTCATGTTTTTCCATTCGGTGTTGTCAAACGCCTCCCTTGCCGCCATTACTGCACGATCAACATCTGCTACAGTGCCTTTTGCAACTTTAGCAACGAGCTCACCAGTGGCTGGGTTAAAAACATCAAAGGTTTCTTGATTGCTTGCAGGTTCCCACTTTCCATTAATAAACAGCGGGAAACTTTGAACATCCGTTTTTACTGCCATTTTTCGTTCCTCCTTTTTATAAAACACCAAATTTACTTTCTGAAAATCTATAAATCTCTTTGCCGACAACAAAATCAAAGAGAAAAGGATGTTCTCTGGTAATGGGTTACTCTAAATGGATCAAATTTTCTTCTACTGCATTTGCAATTTAATCATCCGCTTGTAAACGCTATCATTTATAAAAATCACGAAGGATTATGATTCTCTCTACATTGCGTGGGCACCGCCGTCAACAACAATAATGTCCCCCGTAATAAAATCAGAAGCGGGTGATGCTAGGAATAATGCAACTCCTTTTAAATCATGATTGGAACCAAACTTTCTCAATGGAGTTCCTTCTAAAATAGCCTCACTGCCTATTTCTAGCAAACCTTCTGACATTTTCGTAGGGAAAAAACCTGGTGCTATCGCATTTACATAGATACCGTGCGGCCCCCATTTAACCGCTAAATCCTTTGTAAAGGTTATTACCGCTCCTTTAGAGGTGTTGTAGCCAATGGTATTCATGTATTTAGGATTACTGCCTTTAAGGCCTGCAACTGAGGCAATGTTAATTATTTTTCCGGATTTCTGCTCGAGCATGACTCTTCCCACAGTTTGAGACATTAGAAAGGTACCCGTTACGTTTACGTCGATTACTTTTTTCCAGGCCTCAAGGGGCATATCTTCTGTAAGTGCTCCCCAGGTTGCACCGCTATTATTAACGAGGATGTCTATCCTCCCAAACCTTTCCAAAGTATGCTTGACCACATTTTTTACATCCTCTGGATTGGTTACATCACATTTTAATGCAAGGCTATCTACACCCATTTTTATTAACCCTTCACTTACTTCCTGACAAGCCTCGAACTTTCTTGAACAAACCACTACACTAGCACCAGCTTCAGCAAACCCCTCTGCGATTTGCTGACCTAATCCCCTGCCGCCGCCTGTTACAATTGCTACTTTTCCTGTTAAATCGAATAACTCCTTCACATGCATGGATGTTTCCTCCCATAGCCAAATTTACTCTATCTATTTCGAACTTACATACTAACTAGTCAGTATGGCACTAAAGTCATAATATATAAAATATTTATACTATTCAATATTTATTTTTCACCAATTTCAGAAAAAAAAAGGCAACAAATCGAATCGGTGTCGATTCATCACCTGGGCATTAATCAGTAACTATTAAAATTTGGTAAACAAAACTTCACCTTTTAAAACTTCGTTCCCATTTTGGTTTAAAGCCAGAACTTGAAAGCGAAGATTTGGTTCTTCTACTTCTTTCAAGGTAGCTTTCAGTGTAATCACATCATTTAAAAAAACCATTCCTTTAAAGCGGATGGAATAATCCTTGACGAAGCCTTCTTCAAAATACGGTGTAAAAAGCTTTGCGAGATTACCCATTGTCCACATACCATGTGCAATTATACCTGGTAATCCAGCCTTTTTGGCTTCCTCATCAATGGTATGAATTGGATTAAAATCTCCAGACGCACCTGCATATTTAATTAAATCGATTCTTGAGACAGCCTCTAACTGAATTTCTTTTACGGATTCACCAACCTGTAACTGTGTAAGAGTACTCATTTTGTCAGCACCTTCCTCACTGCTTCAGAAATAACAATGGTCGAGGTGGAACTAAAAATCGTGTTACCTGCTAAATCCTCACCAAAGCTTTCTAGGACAAGAAAACCCATTTCGCCAAAATTACCTTTTTTCTCAAAGTATTTTTTCACTTCGGAATAACAAAGAATCTCTTCTCCAACCACTAACGGCCGTTCGTAATGAAAGGTCTGTTCCCCGTGGATTAATCCTTTGGTGGGAAGATTTAATCTGTCAATCACTCCATAGTCAAACGTCCTTGGAAATGTTGGAGGTGCAATATTGTTTTTAAATCTTGAATTTCTCCCTACTTCTACATCAAAATAAATGGGATGAAGGTCTCCGATTGCTTCCGCAAATTTCTTCACAGCTCCTCGTTCCACATCGTTTTTCACTTTATTGGAACGTTTACCAACTTGATTACTGAACAAATTATCTTCGCCTCACTTTAGTTATTAATTTTTTGGACCACCAGCAACATAAATAACTTGACCATTAACAAAGGAAGATTTTTCATCAGCAAAGAATGCCACAGCATTGGCAATATCTTCAGGCTTTCCACTTCTTCCAACAGGGATATTAGCTACACTCGCTTGGATTAATTGCTCAAATGGAACCCCGATTCTAGCCGCCGTTTCCATCGTCATTTCCGTTTCAATAAACCCTGGTGCAACAGAGTTTGCCGTAATACCATATCTCCCTAGCTCAATTGCAAGTGTTTTCGTGAAACCCTGTAACCCTGCTTTGGCTGCTGCATAATTGGCCTGCCCGCGATTGCCAAGAGCAGAAGTCGAAGAAATATTAATAATGCGTCCATATTTATTCTCAACCATATACTTTTGTGCCGCACGAGCTGCGTTAAAAGAGCCTTTTAAGTGAACATCCATAACCATTTGCCAGTCAGAGTCTGTCATTTTGAATAAAAGATTATCACGGATAACGCCTGCATTATTGACTAGAATATCAATTGAGCCAAGTGCTTCATACGCCTCTTTAAAGGCACTTTCCACTTGCTCGGCTTCGACTACGTTTGCGACCTTTGAAAAAACTTCATACCCCTTTTCTCTTAGTTCATTCGTTGTTTCTACCAATGATTCTTCATTTAAATCAATAAACGCTACCTTCGCGCCTTCTTCGGCAAATCGTTCTACAATCCCCTTACCAATCCCCCTGCTTCCTCCTGTTACAAACGCCACTCTTCCCGTAAATCTTCCTGTCATTTCTAGTTCCTCCAAACTTATCATTTTCATAATCTTGAATTCTCGCAATAGATAACGCTTACAAAAAATATCATACGTACTGACCAATCTTTACATGTCCCTTAATCAAATTCCGAGCAATAATCATTCGTTGAATTTCATCGGTACCATCATAAATTCTCCAAAGTCTTGCTTCACGGTACCAGCGCTCGATTGGCAGTTCTCTTGTATACCCCATTCCTCCGTGGATTTGAAGCACACGGTCTACCACTCTATTTCCCATATTTGAACCATAAAGCTTTGCCATTGAAGCTAAGTGACGATTGTCTTCACCATTATCAAGAGTGAAGGCAGCATTTAAAACCAACCATTTAGCTGCTTCGATTTCAACTGCTGAATCAGCAATTTGCCACTGAATCGCTTGTCTTTCTGCAATCGGTTTTCCAAAGGTCATTCTTTCTTTTGAATAGTCAATCGCCATTTGCAATAGTCGCTCTGCAGCTCCTACCGCTCTTGCACCTACCACCCATCTAGCAAAACCAATCCATTCTAACCCAAGATTATAACCCTTGTGCAGTTCACCAAGAATATTCTCTTCAGGAACACGAACATTTTCGAAAACTAGGCTGGCTGGACCCCATTCTCCCATCGTATGTATATACTCTGACTTCCAGCCCATATCCCGGTCAACAATAAAGCAGGTAACTCCTTCACGTCCTTGAGTAGATTGGTGCAATTCTTTATCTGTAATTGCAATCGCCATAACAAAATCCGCTTCATTCCCACCGGTAATAAACGTCTTCTCTCCATTTAACACCCAGTCACTGCCCTCTTTTACAGCACTCATCTTGATGTTTCTCGTATCAGAACCTGCACCAGGCTCTGTCATCGCAAAACATGATTTTTTCTCACCATTAATGGTTGGCACCAAGTATTTATTCTTTTGTTCTTCGTTCCCATAATAAAGGATATTATCTGCAGAACCACCAAAGCTAAATGGTACAAACGTTTTAGAAACCTCCATCAATACAATAGCCATCATCATTTGCCCTAATTCAGCTCCACCATACACTTCAGGTGTATTAATACCCCAGAAACCTACTTCCTTTGCTTTTAATTGAAGCTCCTTTAGTATTTCTTTAGAAAGGCTGGGTTTTCCTTCCCTTTCATTTCTTAATACCTCATTTTCTAGTGGAATCAATTCTTTTTCTACAAATCTTCTAATTGTCTTTTGGACCATTTTTTGTTCATCTGTCAGACGTAAATGCATACCTTTCACTCCATCCTTATATAGAATATAGTTTAAAAGCTCGTATTAATAGTATGCAGGCAATAGCGTATACATACCTACTGGTTAGTATGTTACCCTAATTTTATTCTGAACTTTCAGATAAAACAAGTTTTTTATTCATATCTTCTATCTCTTTTTTCATGATTTTGCAGAACCATGGAAAAAAGCAGCAAGTTAGGATAGTAGCCTTGCTGCTTACATTTAAAATGTCCCCGGTTCCGAGAATATCCTCCATCCATTTTCAGCCTTTTGGAAACTAATATGCACAAATTCAAAGGAATTTGTATCGCCAACAGGGACTTTAAGGTCAATTTCCATTTCATTTCCCTTATCCTTCTTCTGGACAACTTCCGCTCGTTCATAATTGAAAAGTGATCCTCCGTCTGAGTTAGGCTGGATCAGTCTACCAAAAAACTCAAAGATTATTTTCTTTTGCATAAATGAATCTATGGCACTTGATGTAAAGGAACTAGAAAGATAGTTCACTAATTCGGCATGGGTATCTAAATCCTTACCAAGATACCGATATTCATTATTATTAACGGTTACCTTTTCGATTGTTCCCTCCGGATATTTTCCTCCACTCATTACATACCAATATTTACTTGCTGCTTCCTTTACCTTTTGAATAACCAGTACTTCCTCTATGCTCCAATATTTACGAGTATCCTTCCTGGTAATTACCCTTGGAAATCTTTCCTTTGGAAGCATTTTTTCCGCTTGGATTCTTAATTGTTGGAAATAGCCTTTCGTCGGTACTACGGACTTCAAGCTCAATCCCTTATCAATAGCATGAATAGCCTGTTCTGGAAGACCTGCTTTCAAATGGGCATCTGCTAAATAATACCAATAATAGGCTGCATCCGGAACCTCTGAAATTCTTCGTTGATAATAGGCAATAACTTCTTGAAAATAGGAAGGATAATAGTTTATATCCGCTACAACAGAGTCACCTTTCCACGTTAACAAATCGACTTTATAAGCATCTGCCATGTCCCGTTTCCAAATCGCTAACCTCGTCTTTTCCTCATCATCAATTTCAATCGCTTCTATTTCGTTGTACGTTAGTTCCTTTAATTTTGCCAGTTTATCATTCTTCCAAAAATAAATTTCAAGAACATTTTCTGCAGACCCCTCAGTCTGCCAGCCAAGTAATATTTCCTTTCGCTCATCACCCATAATATCTGCAGCATATGCCCAATCAATCTCAGTCCCTGCACCCTTGGTTATAAATATTTTACTCCAGCCATTACTACCTTTTTCTAATGCAAATGCTCCCACTTGATTTTCATTTCCAATGGACCTGTACAATACGAGTGCTTCTTCGTTTTCATCTCCATCAAGATCAACATGGATAACAGAATCAACGCCAACAGGACCATTGGGTACAGAAAGCTTTGAGCCCTTTGGTAAATTTCTTTTAGCGATGGATACTAAGTCTTGTGCTGGATTCACTGCTTTCACCTGCTTTGGTGCTTTTATTAAACTCTCCGGAGCAGGAAATAAATTGCAGCCAGTAAACAACAGAATACTTATTCCAAAAATTACAGCGAATTTTATTTGCTTCCCACTCATCCCATCACCCACAATAACAATTTCATCATAAGGGCAAGCGAATTTCCGCTTCTGTTCCGCTGCCTTCCTTACTCGTTAATGAAAAACGACCATAATGCGCCTGTATGATTTCATCAACAATGGCCAGTCCCAATCCACTTCCACTTGCTTGTGATTTCCCTTTAAAAAATTTATCCCTTACATGTTTAAGATCTGATTCAGAAATACCAATACCGGTGTCGTTAATGGTGATTACTACCTCTTGTTCCTCTTTCGAAAGTTGAACAGTAATCAAACCTCCGCTTGGAGTAAACTTTAACGCATTATCAAGCAGATTAATCAAAACCTGTTTTAAGCGATTATAGTCAGCAGAAATATCTTCAACCGTATTATCAATTTGTGTAATGATCTCCAATCCCTGTCTTGAACCTCTTGGCTCCAATTGCTGAACAACCTGCTGAATTAAGGATGGCAGGGAGACTTTGTTGAAAACCAATGGCAGTCTTCCTGAAGATAGACTAGAGAAATCCAATAATTCATTTAACAAGCCGTTTAGACGGTCACTTTCCGTTGAAATAATCTCTAAACCATCTCGAAAAAAGTCTTCTTCTGATAAGGATTGTAGTGTGACAGCCCATCCTTTAATAGAAGTTAACGGCGTTCGAAGTTCATGTGACACGGATGCAATAAACTCATTTTTTAGTTGTTCATTTTTTTCAATTTTCTTGGCCATATAATTTAACGTATCTGCTAATTTACCAATCTCATCGTCTTTTTCTTTCGGAATTCGCGTTGAGAGATTACCAGACGCCAGCTGCTCAGCTGCTGTCGTAATGACGCTTACAGGCTTGGTAATCGTATTGGCTAAGAAGAAACTCATAATGGCTGCAGCCAAAATAACAATTCCACCAAAGAATAAAAGTAATAATGTATTTTGAAAATAGATGTCGTTCACCTTTTCGAGCGACGTTGTAAATCGTATCGCCCCAATCACAGTACTGCCTCGTTTTATAGGCTGTGTTACAATTAATACCCTTTCCCTTTCAAGGATAGTGTCTAAATATCCTGTTGACCCCATTAATGCATTTTCTACATCTTCAAATTCACTTACATTTCTTTCATTCCCTTGATGTGTATCCGCCAAAACAAGTCCCTTTTCATCTATTAATTGTACCTGGGCATCTACTAGAAAATTATATTGATTTAGCAGGTTTCCAGCATCAATCTTTAAACGATCATCAATTATTTCCTGCTCATAAAAAGAAGAAAACATCGTCCCTTGATCACGTAATGCCTGTTTCATCCCATCCATATAGTAAAGTCTCAGTGCAAAAAGAATCATAGCTTCAAACAAGGCCACACTAAAAATGATTAACAGCAAATAACTCCACACTACTCTTCTTTTAATACCCTTTTTCATTCTTGTTTCTCACTCTCTTGAAAACAATAACCGAAGCCCCAGATTGTTTTTAAATGGACAGGATGCGAGGGATTATCTTCAATTTTCTCCCTTAACCGCCTAATATGAACATCTACGGTTTTAGGATCACCGAAATAGTTGATTCCCCAAACCTCATCTAAAAGTTCATCTCTTGTGATAGGCTCATTAAAACGTTCAAAAAACAACTTCACTAATTGGTATTCTCTCGCCGTCAATTTAATTACCTGACCTGATTTATATAGACGCTGCGTTTTCGTTTCTAAAACAAATGGACCTGTACTTAATTCATTTGCAGGTGGTTTGGGATTGTTTTGATTTGTTCTTCTAAGAACTGATCGAATACGGGCTACTAATTCTAAAGGGTTAAACGGTTTCACAATATAATCATCCGCACCTAGCTCCAACCCCATAATCTTTTCCATATCCTGCCCTCGTGCCGATACAATGACAATGGGCAATTCAGGATGACTTTCTCTAAGCTTGGTACAAATCTCAAATCCATCCATATCAGGAAGCATCAAGTCTAACAACACTAAAGAGGGGGACTGGTCAGAAACTAGCTTAATTGCTTCTTTCCCGTCCCCCGCTTCTAGTACCTCAAAATTGGACCTTTGCAGATTAAATACGATTAACTTACGAATAGGTATTTCATCCTCAACCACTAGAATCTTAGCTTCTGTCATCCTATTATCCTCACAATTTACTAAAATACACTCCTTCTATTATTTTACAACTCCGTAAAAACTTAGAAAAGTTTTTTCTAGAATATTTAGTAAATTGTTAGTATTAAAAATTAACTCGCTTTATCCTGACGCAATTTCTCATTCATATAGACCTTTAATTGCTTAATGGCCCGGTGCTGCGTTGTCTTCACTTTACTTTCCTTCCAGCCTAGTACCTGGGCTGTCTCAAGTATTGACAATTCTTGAATATAGCGAAGTATTATGACACTTTTTTGATCAAGTGTACATTTCTCTAAACAGTGATACATGAGTTTCTTATCTTCTGATTGAAAAACCATCTCTTCCGGTAATGGTGATTCATCCCTTATTGGCAGGTCTATCATCTCTACTTTGTTTATCATTCGCTGATTCAATCCTTTTTGTTTACGAAAGAAATCAATCGCAACATTTCGTGCAATTGCTATCAGCCACGTTTTCTCACTGCTTTCTCCCTTAAAATGCTGATACGATTTTAAAACACGAATATACACTTCTTGGACAAGGTCCTCTGCCTGCTCCTTGCTCTGGACCATATAAAAAAGAAAATTAAAAAGTTCATAATGATATTTTTTATATAGATCATTAAAAATGGCTTCCACTTTTCATCTCTCCCGTCCCTTGTTACTAAAGGTTTAACCTTCTAACAGTACGTACGATGTTTATCTACGTGTAAATCATACTTTTTTTACCATAAAAAAGGGTTACACATCGGTTACCACTTTTAAAAGAAGTTGTTACCAATTTGTAACCTTTTTATTGTATTTATGTAGATTTCCTGTTTTCAGATATTCCAAAACTCCTTAAACTTTAGTAATATAATATATGTGAGTCTTAACATTTGTAAAAATCTAGGAAAACTTTCCTTCCAAGAGAGGATAGGAGAAATAAATGAATAAAACGCAATTAGTAATCCTGTACTTAATTACCAGCTTGATTTGGATTTACGCAAGTAATTATATACTGATTCATTATATCCCTTCACCCCTAATAAATTATTTTGAGCGAGGGAAAGAAATTTTCTATATTCTTGTAACTGGCGGAATTTTTTATTTTTTCATCCTAAAAAAAGAAGAGCTTGATTCTACGAAGGAACAAGAGAAACGTCTATCTACCCTTATTAACTCAATGGTAGATTTTGTAAACTTTAAAGATGGTGAAGGTCGATGGATTAAGGCCAATAACTTTGGACTGAAATTATTTCAGCTTGAAAATGTCGATTATCTTGGTAAAAAAGACTCCGAATTAGCAGAATACACTGAGTTCTATGCAGATGCGCTCAGGTACTGTGAGGTCTCAGATGAGGAAACTTGGAATAAGGGTGTTATCTCACGCTGTGAGGAGGTCGTACCACGTCCAGATGGAACAGCGAAAATTTTTGATACGATTAAAGTTCCACTATTTCATGAAGATGGAACTAGAGAAGGCTTAGTCATTATCGGACGTGATATTACGACTCTAAGGCAAACAGAAGAACGGTTAAATAGGACAGAAAAATTATCTGTAGTCGGTGAACTATCGGCAAGTGTCGCTCATGAGATTAGGAATCCACTCACTTCCTTAAAGGGTTTTGTACAGTTATTGCAAATGGAAGATGATAAACACCAGGATTATTACCAAATCATGTTAGATGAGTTAAATCGAATCAACCACATTGTTGGTGAACTTTTGTTATTAGCAAAACCACAGCATTTAAAATATACAAAACTAGCTATACAAAGGATATTAAATGATGTTATTTCGTTATTAGCGGTTGAAGCATCTCTTTATAATGTACAAATAGAGTCTAATTTCCCAAAAGAGGATATTATTCTTGAGTGTGAGCCCAATCAGTTAAAACAATTATTTATTAATTTAATCAAAAATTCGATTGAAGCCTCCAATCATGACAGTAAAATTGCGATTAGTCTTAATCAAATTGAGCAGGATAAAATAGTGATTACTGTGAAAGATAATGGATGCGGAATTTCCAAGGAACGACTTGAAAAAATCGGAGAACCCTTCTATTCCTCAAAGGAAAAAGGGACAGGCTTAGGCTTAACGGTCAGCTATAAAATTGTCCAATCCCATAATGGTCATATCAATTTCGATAGTGAGATTGGCTGCGGGACCACGGTTCATATTACCTTGCCAATCGTACAAGATCCCTCAGTTACAAAAAACCTCTTAGTAGGAACAGCATAAAAAATTGCCTTTCCAGTTGGAAAGGCAATTTTTTATTATTTTTATTTTCAACTAATGGGAACTTGCTTTACGTGAAGGTTTTTGTCGTATTTCCTTTACCTGTAACCGGATGAAAAAGGCAATTCCCAATATGATTCTATTATTCCATAGCCGTGCTTTTCTTACTTTTGGACCGTAAACATACCGATTCCAAAATAGATATATTGACTCTTCAAGGATAATAAATAGGATGTAAATAAATGCTGCCATACCAATCCAATACCACATAGCAAGAACCCCCTTTTTAGATTAATACTTTCTTAATTGTCTAATAACCTCATCTTCATTATACCGTCTATCATTCGGACAATTCGGAAATTTCAATCCCCTTTTATTTACAATATTCAACAATAAAACAGCATAGCTTCCCTAAATAAGGGAAGCTATGCTGTTTTTGTTTCAATATTAGTTTGGTTCTTTGTAGGTTTTTGCTCGTGCGCTGTCGCTCATACCTTTTGTTGTTGGATCTTGAACAAGCCCCATCATTGAAAGTAAAATAAATAATGCATTAACAAACGTTAAAATGGATTGCTGAATGGCATCTGAAAGTTGAAAATCTGTAATTCCTAATGCATTTAACCCTCCCAAAAGCATTTGTGCAACAATCATTAACTGTGCAACAAAAGCCATAACCCAGCTTTTATTTTTAAAACGGACCTTCCAGTTAATCATTTCCCCATCCCTTTCCTTTTGTTTAGATGTCTTTCTACTAACATATGCTTGGACCGAAAATGGTTGTCCGCTACTATCACAAAATCTTATTTATATTTCTCTATTCACCCACTATGGCCATTTAAAAATTTTTGTCATTCTCCAAAAAATGCAATGATTGGTGTTTTTCTGATAATAAATTTATAATGAATTAAGCAAATTCCCTTTTGAAGGAAAGGAGACCAAATGGAGAAATTACGTCCCTATTGGGAAATGATAGTCCGTTTCTGGAAAAAGAAGCATATAACACAGCTATTATTATTAGTTATTTTGATTGTCATCCTCACAACCATTGTTTATTTCGGCTGGCTTGCAACAAGAGCCAATGTTCAGACATTAAAGGAAGGTTTAAGTCAACCGACTGTCATTTATGATCGTAATGAAAGTGTGGCAACAAATGTAGCGACCAATCGGACTGGAGGGATAGAGATTGAAGTGCTCCCGAAATATGTTCCTGGTGCAGTGGTTGCCATTGAAGATGAGCGCTTTTATGAGCATAAAGGATTTGATATTAAAGGCATTATGAGGGCTTTATTCAACAATTTATTTGCGGGAGAGATTACTGGCGGCGGCAGTACGCTTACACAGCAATTAGCGAAAAATGCTTTACTCTCACCTGAACAAACCTATAAACGAAAAGCTGAGGAGTTATTTTTAGCAGTTAAGATTGAAAAGGTATATAAAAAAGAAGAAATTCTACAAATGTACTTAAATCAAGTTTACTTTGGCAGTGGTGCATGGGGAATCAGTAATGCATCAAAAAGATATTTTAATAAACCAATTACCGATGTGACCATTAGTGAGGCTGCCTTACTTGCAGGGCTATTACAATCACCCAATTACCTTGACCCAACAAAAAACTATGATGTTGCAATGAAACGCAGAAATGTCGTTCTTAGCAAGATGAATGAGCTTGGGATGATTACGAAGGCACAATACACAGATGCTAAGGATGAAAAAATCCAGATTAATAGCGGCAGCGGAAGTTTTGTTGAGCGTAAATATCCTTATTATGTGGATGCGGTCCTAAACGAAGCAATCAATAAGTACGGATTAACACAGGAAGAAATTTTAACCAGAGGTTACCGAATATATACCGAATTAGACCAAAACCTGCAGGCCGAACTCGAAAAGGTAAATAATAATAAATTCCTTTTTCCGAAAAGTTCTGGAGATCGCATGATTGAAACCGGTTCTGTTCTTATGGAACCCTCTTCTGGAGGTGTTCTCGCTCTTGTTGGCGGCCGGGGTGAACATGTGTTTAGAGGCTTTAACCGAGCTACCCAATTAAAGGCTCAGCCTGGTTCAACGATTAAGCCGCTCGCAGTCTATACACCAGCTCTTGAAGACGGCTATACATTCAACTCCGAGCTTGTTGATGAACCTACCTCCTTTGGGGAATACAATCCTGCAAATTTCTCAAAAACTTATCAGGGAAAGGTTCAGATGTATAAAGCTTTGGAGGATTCGTTAAATGTCCCAGCCGTATGGCTCTTAAATGAGATTGGTCTCGAGAAAGGATTAGACAAGCTCAAATCCTTTGGATTGCCCGTCGAAAAAGAGGACAAACACCTTGCGATTGCATTAGGCGGAATGAGCAAAGGAATATCTCCTCTTCAATTAGCAAATGCATTCTCTGCATTTCCAAATGGCGGGAAGCGACAAGACAGCCATCTTATTACAAAAATTGTAGGTCCTACCGGAAATATCATTGCGGAGCGGGAACCGGAAACCACAAAGGTAACTTCAAAGGAAAATGCCGATAAGATGACAGCCATGCTTCTTAATGTTGTAGAATCTGGTACTGGCAAAAACGCACGGATTCCCGATGTTCAGATAGCTGGGAAGACAGGTTCCACCCAGCTTCCCTTTAATGATATAACCGGAACGAAGGATCAATGGATGGTCGGTTACACTCCTAATTTAGTCGCAGCGATATGGATAGGATATGACCAAACCGATCGACAGCATTATCTCCCAAGCAGCGGTTCTGGGAATGTTGTCCCGATTTTCAAAGAAATCATGAAATCATCCATCCCTCACATACAAAGAGAAACGTTTGATGTCGTTTCGATTAATGACCAATTAGCTGGTAAAACACAGACAAGAGAAGAGATAAAAGAACAGGCAGAGAAAATCAAAGAAGAATTAAATCAAAATGCCCAAAAGCTTGGTGAAAAAATTCAAGAACAGGCTCCAGTATGGAAAAAGGGTTTTGAAGATACGATGATTTCAATTGGAAAAGGCATTGATTCGATAATCCAAAAAATTCAAGGATTAAAAGAATAGCACGCCGTAATGGCGTGCTTATCTATTTAATAGTTATTGAATGGTAAAACGCAGCTGCTATTTTTTTTATTACCTCTTCTTGATTTGGTTCAAAGGCAATAATAAAGCAGGTTGCCGGTCCTGATGATTTTAAGACATCAAAACTCGTACGCAGCATTTCTTTCGTAAATTCTTTATTTGTAAACATCTGATTCAACTCATATAAGATTCCTTTTGAACCGACGGGCCAAATCATACTATCTTGTAGGTTAGAGACTTTCTTGAAAGTCGATAAAGGTACAACCTCGTGCGCATATTCAATTACTTCATTCCCAACTAAAGGCTTACCGATTACGGCAAATGTAAGGTCATTTGAAAAAATCTTCTCTGTTATTTTATCTAAAGACTTTTTGCCTATTACTACTGTGCCAATCGCAGATTGTTTTAGTTGAAAATTACTCTCTGTACTGCCAGTGATAGGTATATCCCCTAGGTTCAATTCTGCCAATCCTTTTTGAACTCCATTTACAAGCTCACTCCATGAGTCATCTCCACAAAAATTATGTAGAATAACTGAAACTGGCTCTCCTCCTGCAGCGATGCATTCCATTGCTGCTACTCTAAATGAGTAATAGGCAACAGTTTCATAGGAAACCTGTACATAATCCTCTTCCTTCATTCCAATGCCGCCGCTATTATCACTTGCAATAATAAGCGATTCGTGACTAGTTAACGGGATGGTGATGATATCCCTCATATTTTTACATCTTTTTCAATCAAATCTTGTTTGACCAAAGCTTTGAGTCGTGGAATCACCACTAAAGCGATGACTGTATTAATGATTGATCCTAGTAAAAGTGATGGAACTAATGCAACATAAAAAGCTTTATTCATAATAAAAATAAACGGCAATGGGGCAGCAATTGCATTCATAAGAATAAATAATATACTAGCAGTGCCTTTTTTATTCTTCTTATAAAGAATACCAAAAATAAAGACAAGCAGGGCCATTTCGATTGCTATTAATACATGCATGGGTCCTAATGGAAAACCTGAGTTTAAAGCAGATAACAAATGCCCAAACGCACCTACAATGGCTCCTGCACCACTCCCTAACAAGGCCGCTGCAAGTAAAGCAGGAAAAACATCAAAAGCTACACTGCCTACGATTGCTGGAATTTTTATCGCAGCTCCAACTGCAGATAGTGCGGAAAACAATGCCAGTAAAATGAGCATTCTACTTTTCATCTTTACGTTTCCCATCCCTGAATACTTTTGCACTTCGAACATATTCCACGTCTTTTACATTGAGTCGGTAATTTACCACCCTTGCTAAAGCAAAGAAATAATCGGAAAGACGATTTAAATATTTCAATGCTAATTCAGAAGTTTTTTCATCATTCTTCATTAAAGTTACAACTAATCGCTCTGCTCTTCTTGTCACCGTTCTGGCAATATGAATCGAGGCAGAAGGCTTGGTTCCCCCAGGCAAAATAAACCTCTCGAGCTCAGGAGCTTCTTGAATGTATTCATCAATTCTCTTTTCTAGGTAATCAATCGTTTCTTTCTCCAGCTTATACTCAACTTTATCGGAAATATTGGCAAGATCCCCGCCACAATCAAATAATTCATGCTGGATTTTCTCAAGATCCGCTAAAACATCCTTAAAGACTACCTCATCTAGCTCCGTCATAACCTGACCGACAAAACAGTTTACTTCATCCACTGTTCCATAAGCTTCCACTCGAATATCATCCTTGTCGACCCTGCCGCCGATAATGCTTGTTTTTCCCTTGTCTCCAGTTCTCGTATAAAGCTTCATTGCTTCTCATCCCCCGTTTGTTTGATTGTTTGATTTAATCCATACCAAATGACATCTACTTTATCTGCTTTAGCAGCAAGATCTTGGTACGCCCATCCTGTTACATCCCGCCATAATCTATTTTCTTTCTCAATCGGCACAATTCCTTTAGTAATGTCTGTCCCAATTACTACTAGTTGGCGCTGTGGCTTTTCTTTTTCCCAAATAAGCCAATTGTTAACGGTGTGATTCCAGATTTCACGACATCTGGTAGAGTCGTAGTTTTCCGCTAACTCTTTCAACCAAATTTCAATACCTTCTAATACTAGAAGATTGCTATTTAAATGGGTAAAGCCTTCTGTCAGAGGTGTTTCTTGATATGCTGAAAGCCATCTGCCAGTTAAACCGTACGTCTTCTTTACCCATGCTCTTTTGCCGTTAAAGGCACCTCCCGTAATAAAGTGCAACGATCACCCCTCCTTAAGGCTTCTCTATTAAAAACAAGTTCAAATCCTTGGTGATGTGGTACCTGCCACGACCAAAAATCACGAGGTTGAGGTGCAAATTCGGTTAATAAATATCTAATCACCCCGCCATGTGTAATGATGGCACATGTTCCGACACCACGTGAAAGAATCTCTTGCGTCATCTTTTCCCATCCATTTTGAACCCTATGCGTGAATTCCGAATATGACTCTCCCCCTGGCGGACAATAAGATACTGGATCCGAAAGCCATCGTTGATACTGAGGGAGTTCTTTTAAGTCTTGATAGGTTTTTCCTTCCCATAGACCAAAATTCATTTCTCTTAAATGAGGTAACAGATTCAAATCATTATTTGGAAAAAGGATATTTGCTGTCGTTATACATCTTGGCAAATCACTTGAAAAATAGAAATCGTACATGCTGCCTGTGCTCAGATTCACAGACACTTCACATAAAGGAGAATCGTTCCATCCTAAATAGGCTTTCCGTTTATTCTCCTCTGTTAGGCCATGGCGAAATAATGCAATAACCACAGTGTCATCCATAGAAATAATTCAGTCCCTTCAACGGCAGCACCTAAAACATCCCCGGTAATTCCACCGAACCACTTTATTGCTCCTCGGCGACATACTAACAAACTAATAAAGGCACTCATGATTAAAATCGAAAGCAGCATGAACCCGTTACCAACAAACGTCATGAGCGCAAGAATAACAGCAAGATAAATGGGATATATCCATAATACCTTTTTGGTAGCGGCACTTTGGAATAAAGCACCTAATCCTTCATTTTTAGCAGACTTCACGGTTAACAGCAGTATACCCATGACACTTTTACTCAAAAATGGGATAGCTGCAATCATCCAATATGAAACTACTTGTACATTTTCGGTAATCTCATAAATAAAGAGAAACCGGCTGCTTAACAATACAATAACCGAGATTACACCAAAAGCTCCCGTTCTTGGATCCTTCATAATTTCAAGCCTTTTCGACTGATTGTCGTATGAAAAATAAGCATCGCTTGCATCCATCCAGCCATCCAAGTGGATTCCGCCAGTTAATAGAATCGTCATTAACCAAAGTAGGAATGCTACGGCAAGTGTGGAAAAAGGCGTATATTGTGTAAAAACATAAAAAAGCGAGAAGTATATCCCCCCTTGAAGAAGTCCTACTAAAGGGAAGGCTTGAACAGCACTTTTTAGATGAGGTTTATCCATTGGTAATTCAAAACGTATGGGAATGGCAGTAAAAAACTGCAGGTCCAGTAAGAATCCTTTTAGAAATTTCATTTTGAGCACCACTTATGGATGATGTCATTTAGCTGTTCTAAATTTAGATGTGCTTTCATTTTTCCCGCAATTTCATCATATCTTTTATCTTTGTACTCACTTATATAAATGGTTTTTTTACTTTGCAAGCCTTTGCTTTTTCGAATCATGTTTAACCAATGATTTCTCCATTCATCATTATGAAAAAGATGATGTAGATACGTTCCAATAATTTGACCATTTTTGCCGTAATACCCTTCTTCTTTTCCATTCTCAAGCACTAGAAATGAACAGCCTTGCTGATGTAGTAATGTCTTCCCTAAATGAATTTCATACCCTTCAAGCTTTCCATTTGTGATCAAACCTGTATTTTCGTGGTAGACTCCTGCAGCTCTCACAGTTTCTTTTTCATCATAAAAAATGGTTCTGCCTGGAATCCATCCCAGTCCTGCCACGCTTTTGTTGGGTATCCCAGTATCCGAACCCATTTCATCGATAATTTCTTCACCGAGAATTTGATATCCTCCACATATACCTACAACATAGCCGCCATGTTCTATATGTTTTTGAATCAAAAAATCTAATTGTCTTTCTCTTAAAGTATTCAAATCATTGATTGTACTCTTTGTCCCTGGAATAATTACTGCGTCGGGATTTCCAAATTCGGAAGCATGGTTGACCCAGCGAATCGAAACATCCTCTTCATATAAAAAAGGTTCCAGATCACTATAGTTCGAAACAAACGGAAGATGGATGACAGCAATATCCAGATTCCCCTTTTTCCTGCTGAAAAATTGATTATTTAATGACAAGGAATCTTCTCCATCGATCATATGATTCTCTACGTATGGCAGAACACCTAAAACGGGAATACCTGTTTTCTTTTCCAACCAATGTATGCCATCTTCAAATAAGCTGACATCTCCGCGGAATTTATTAATAATAACGCCCGCAACTCTCTGCCTTTCCTTTGGTTCCAGAAGCTCAAGAGTGCCAACAATACTGGCAAAAACTCCGCCCCTGTCAATATCCGCTACTAGTATCACAGGAACATCCGCCAGCTCTGCCACCTTCATATTCACAAGCTCTCTATCCTTAAGATTGATTTCAACCGGGCTTCCTGCTCCTTCTATTACCAATAGTTCAGATTCACTTGATAGGTGTTGAAGAGACTTCTTAATTACATCAAGACCCTTTTCGTAAAAATCATCCCGATACCCTCTTCCAGAAAGAGTTTTCAACGACTTACCTAAATAAACAATCTCAGAATCCTGATTCGAGCGGGGCTTTAATAATATCGGATTCATCCATACTGTTGCCTCAATTTTTGCGGCTTCCGCCTGGATTCCTTGTGCCCTGCCAATTTCTTTTCCGTCTTTTGTCACAAACGAGTTATTGGACATATTTTGAGATTTGAAGGGAACTACTTTTACTCCATCATTGGCAAACATCCGGCAGAGTGCTGTCACAATGAGGCTTTTCCCAACATCGGATGCGGTTCCTTGGATCATAACTCC
Source organism: Neobacillus niacini (assembly GCF_023715415.1). Classification (GTDB taxonomy): domain Bacteria; phylum Bacillota; class Bacilli; order Bacillales; family Cytobacillaceae; genus Neobacillus; species Neobacillus niacini_C. Next base: position 244,448 of record NZ_JAMBOB010000002.1, on the reverse strand, counting down.
TTTCATATCCTAACTCCCTTCATGTTGATTGCAATTCCCGCTTCCACTAAAAATGCTTGATTAGCAGCCATCACCAATTGCTGATGAATCTTCCCAAGAATTCGTCCATATGAAAATACCAGTTCATTTTCGGCCATGGACTCATAGAAAACTTCATTACTAACCACAATTAAAACCTTTGCTCTGTCACGTATGTCATTTATCCCTGTTATAATCGTTTCCATTATTTGTGTAAAAAAAGACTCATCCCATTTTTGGTTTGCAGAAAACAGTTCATTATTTAAGAGAGTCGTAACACAATCGAGTAAAATAATATCTTCGTCGTAAAAAAAATCAGCAATCTCGCTAATATTTTGAGACTGTTCGACCGTTCTCCATTGGAATTCCCCTATCTCTCGGTCACTCTGGTGCTTTGCAATTCGTTCCTTCATTTCTGGATCGGAAGCCACTCCTGTTGCCAAATAGTTTAATTTACCACCATTTTCCTTTGCGAGCTCTAGTGCTGTTTTTTCAGCAAAGCTGCTTTTCCCGCTCCTAACCCCGCCAGAAATAAAGATTAATGAAGCTGCCGCCATTCCAGCAACACCTCCATTAATTTACTATTTTCTTCCTTACTTTTTATTGCAAAGCGAAGCCAATTCCCTTCCAGCCCAGGAAAATTAAACGTATGACGAGGAATGATTCCTTTATGTAAAAGAAATTCAAAAAAGCTATACTGATCCTTCCGAAAGGGATCTCGTAACAAATAAAAATTAACTTGAGAAGGAGTAATCTCAAAATTATTCTTATAAAAAAATGTAGATAACCGCTCCCGTTCTTCCCATATATAACTTCGAGTCTCTTTAATAAAATCTTTATTCTGCAGACAAAGTTCTCCCGCCATTAAGGCAATGGTATTGATACTCCAATGTGGCTGCAAATTACTAAGTAAAGCAATTATTTCAGAAGTTGCAGCCAAATATCCTAAACGGAGTCCAGGGATTGCATACATCTTTGTCATCGAACGGATGATGATTAAATTCGAAAACCTATTTATGTAAGGGATAAAAGAGTGATAATCTATTAAAAAATCATAGAAAGCTTCATCTAAAATCACGAAGCAATTTTGTTTTTCACATTCCTCAATCATTGAAAGTATAGTTGATACAGAATATTGAATACCCGTGGGATTATTTGGATTACATAAGAATAAAGCATCTGCATTTGGTAAGCTTGGGAGTAACTCTTCCATATTTAGCGCAAAATCCGGCTCTTTCATTTGATAATACTGAATCTCACAAAGATTAGCCCGACAAGCCTTTTCATATTCAGAAAAAGTTGGTTCCGCCACGATGACCTTTTTACCTTGAAGGAACCTAGCCACAAGGGTAATGAGTTCCGCTCCTCCATTCCCAATTAAGATGGAATCATCAGAAATTTCTTCACTTTCAGCAATCCTATTCTTAAGTTTTTCAGCAAATGGGTCTGGATACACGGTAATTTCCTGAAAGAAATCATTCCATTTCTCTTTTAAAACAGGGGGCGGACCTATTGGATTAATATTTGCACTAAAATCTATATACTTTTCTGGGAGCGAAAGTCCCATCGACTTAAAAAGGTGCTGCGGATTTGAACCATGTGAAGGCCATTTCAAGAATCATCCCTCCTATCCATAAAAACAGCAAAAATAAAAAGACTGTTTTATCCAAGATTTTATTAGCCAATAAAATATGACCTGCTTGAATGGGGTAAAGAGGCTCCCCCATCTTTGCCCGATTTGAAAGTATTCCTTTGTAATAATTGATGCCGCCAAGCTGAATCCCTAAAATGGCAGCCACCGCTGCTTCACCCCAGCCGCTGTTTGGACTCGGATGCTTCTTGGCATCTCGGAACAATATCACCCACGCCCGTCGATACTCCATTTTGATAGGCTTTGTCCCGATCAGCATAAGGATTCCCGTAACCCTGCTTGGAATCCAATTCATTACATCATCCCATTTAGCAGAAGCCCAGCCGAAATCTTTATATCTATCATTCACATATCCTACCATTGAATCACAGGTATTCGTTGCCCGATAAACCATTGCCAGCGGTGCACCCCCAATTAGCGCCCAAAACAAGGGTGCTGTCACCCCGTCGCTAGTATTTTCAGCCACCGTCTCGATAGCTCCTCGTGCAATTTCACCTTCATTTAATGTTTCTGTATCTCTGCCAACAATGTATGATAGTTTTATTCTAGCTCCTGCCAAGTCGCCTAATTCTAAGGGGCGATAGACATCAAGCGAAGCTTCCTTTAAACTTTTTTGGGCGATAGTTGTTGCTATAATAATACTTTCAACCCCAATCCCTGCAATAGGATGAATTCGATAACTAATTATTACTAGTAAAGTTACTATGGAAAATACGATCAATAACACAAAAAGGAGCATGAAAACCCCTTTTATCATTTTATTTTTTCCATGGTTTAACTCTTTTTCAAAGAATGAAATCAACGATCCTATCCATCTAACAGGATGTGGCCAATGAGGGGGATCTCCTACTAGCTTATCAATGAAATATGCTATGGTTATGGCAAGTAAATGATAGACAATCATACGAATTTCCTTTTTTGAGATTTCCGGATTCCCTCAGCCGTGCACTCGTATACGGCTTTTCCAATGAGTTTTCCTAAAGGAGTAATCGTTCCCGCATACTCTAGAATTTCTCCAGCCTGTGTAGCGGCAATTAAAATACTATCCGTTGAAGTACCCGAAGCAATGGTGCCTGTCACCGCGTCCATCACTTTTAAATCATGGAGCGCTTTCGCTTTTGCTTCGGTAGCAGTCATAATAGATTGAATAAATGCTTCCTCTGTTAACTCTCCATTAACGAATATCCAGGTATTGATGGTGCCAGGCACCTGTTCATAGGAATGCTGTTCACCCTTAGAAGAGTCAATGGCGTTACCAACACCAGCAGTTACAACAACAAAAACTGAAAATCCCTCCCCTTCGATGTGCTTATAGGAAACATCTTCGAGGACGACTGCCGTCATCATACCAACTGTCTCAGAAGGCTCAAAACCCTTTTCTTTTAAAAAGTCTGCCATTTCCTTACGATGATCGCTGCAGTTATAATTCTTATCAACATGGCGATTAACAAACGTATGATGCCAGCCAGTTCCCGATCCAATAACTCCAGAAGACATCGTCCTTAAATGTGAAGGTGCTTTTAACTCGATAAATTCATTGGTCCTTCGCATCACCTTTTCATCGATTTGTACTTTTTTCTTTTCCTGCTTCTCTTCGGGTAGTAACACCATTTGAGGGGCAGCTACCCTTGGATGAGGATGCTTCTTAATATCAGTATGATAGACGTCTCGTATTCTTTCTTCCCTAAGCACTTCATTCGGAATATGGTTGATATTAATACTTCCGTTTTCAAGGAGTAGCAAGCGATCACAATATAAGCCTGCAAGATTTAAATCATGAAAAATAGATAAGACCGTCAAACCTGTTTCTGTTGTCCAATTTTTTAATAAGTCCAGCAATTCTTTTTGATAAGATAAATCTAAATGGTTTGTTGGTTCATCTAAAAGGAGAATTTCAGGTTCTTGAGCAAGTGCTTGCGCTAGAAATACCCTTTGTTTTTCACCACCAGATAACTCTTGAATACTTTTATTTTGGAAGGAAGCGATACCCGTCTGCTTCATTACACGCTGTACGATACTTTCATCCATTTCTCCCCAGGTCTGAAACCAGCCTGATTGATGGGCATAACGACCAAGTGAAACGGTTTCTTTAACGGTATAGGAAAAGGATTGCTGTGAATGCTGTGATAAAACCGCTACGATTTGTGCAAGTTGTTTAGAATTATATTCCTGAAGCCTTTTCTCTTTAATATAAATATCACCTCTAGCAATCGGCAGGATTCCACTAATCATTTTTAACAAGGTTGTTTTGCCGCTTCCATTCGGTCCCAATATCCCGAATAACTCACCTGTTTCAACTTCAAAGGAGATATCCTTCAGTACAGATTCATCTGAATATCCGCCTGAAACATCTTGAACCCTAAGCATCCTTTATCCCCTCCTTTCAGTTCTTTTTCTCTGTAACAGAATTAATGCAAATACTGGGGCACCAAATAAAGCCGTAATGACTCCAATTGGCAGCTCAGTTGGGGAAATAATTGTTCTTGAGATTAAATCTGCTAAAATTAAAAATCCACTTCCCGTAATGATTGATAGTGGAAGCAGGTGCCTATGATCGGGACCCCATAATAATCGAGAAAGATGTGGAATCACCAGCCCCACAAAACCAATCGTTCCTGAAACCGCAACCGCGGCTCCGGTTAATATCGATCCTGCAGTTAAAATCATCAGTTTTCTTTTTTGAACATTTACACCTAAATGTTGGGCACGTTCTTCACCAAAGGACATTGCATTTAATTCTTTTGCATTAAATATAAGGATGATTGATCCTATTACAAAAAAAGGAAAAATAATTTTTATGTATTCCCAGCCTCTCATCGATACACTTCCTAAGAGCCAGCCAATAATCTGTCTAAGCTCATCACCCGTTAAAGCAATCATGAGTGAAATAATCGCACCGAGAAAGGAACTAAAGATGATTCCCGTCAAGATAATCGTTTCCACCCTCATTGAGCGTTCTATTTTCTGGGCGAAAGCCAGTACTAAAAAGATTGTGACCCATGAAAATAAAATGCTGAGTAATGGCAGCGTGAAACTTCCGATAATAGGGATTGATAGGTTAAAAAACAAAGTGAGTACCGCTCCAACGGACGCACCTGATGATACGCCTAACGTATAGGGATCCGCTAATGGGTTCCTTAATAGACCTTGAAAAGCTGCTCCTGCAATGGCGAGAGATGCTCCTACTAAACCAGCCAATATTACTCGTGGTAAACGAATGTTTAAAACGATACTCGAAAACATAGGGTCAATTTGATCTAGTGAAATAAAGCCAAATAGCTTCGATATGATGATTTGGATAATGGTAAAGATAGGAACCGAAACGGTTCCTATCGATATTCCTAATAAAATTGAAAGGAGCAAGAAGCTTCCCGCTATCAAATAGGCTAATGCTTTATTATTTAAAAACTTCCGGATAGACAGCCTTGGCAAGTTCCTCTACTCCTTCTACAATCCTTGGACCTGATCGTGTTACAGTGTCAGAATCTACATCGATAACTTGCTTATTCTTAATGGCATTGACATTTTCCCAGCCTTGTCTACCTAACACTAAATCTGTCGCATTTTCCGTATAAAAACCATATGTAGTAATGATGACATCCGGGTTTCGATCAATGATTGATTCTTGATCCATTTTAACCCAGCCTTCTTGATCGTTTGCAATATTTTCAGCATTAATCAAACTAATCATTTCATCCATAAATGTGTTTTTTCCCGTTGTAAACACTTCCGGAGCAGGAGATACCTCTACAAACACCTTTTTCTTTTCCTTTATTTCGCCCGCCTTGGCTTTAATTTCAGCTAATTTATCCTGCATCCCTTTAATTAAATCCTCCGCTGCCTTTGTTTCACCTGTAGCTTTTCCAATCACGTTGATTGTGTCATACACCTCTTCAAAATTAAGAGCGTCATTAATAATTAATACGGCAATTCCAGCATCTCTAAGCTGTTGAAGTCCCTCTTTCCCATTATCAGCAGTTGATTCATGTGCCAATACTAGATTGGGTTGTAACGAAATAATTTTTTCGATATTTAGTTCCATATCACCAATTTTTTCTTTTGATGCTGCTTCATCAGGATAGTTGTCAAAATTAGATACGCCTACAATTTCTTCATTAAGTCCTAAGGAAAAAGCAATCTCTGTGTTACTCGGTATAACAGAAACGATTTTTTCTGGCTTTGCCTCAATGGTAACCTCATTATCTAATGCATCTTTAATGGTTACTGGAAAGGCAGTTTCTTCTTCTTTTTGCTCAGTGCTGCTGTTAGCTTCATCCTTTATAGTTTCTTTCTGTTCACCGCATGCTGCTAAAGCACCTATTGTTAACAAAAGAATAAGTAATAATGATGATAATTTTTTCAATTTTCTTCCCCCTAAATGACTTTAAGTCAAAATACATCATAAAAAAGCCTGCACCCAAAAAACAAAAAAACATCTCTACAATAACGTAGAGATGTTGGTTTGATTAGATTCCATTATAAAAAATGACTCTAGTCGTCCACACCTCCCTATCCTCGTAGGTTTTTTGGGGCACAAGAATTAGGCAGGTTTCCTGGCTCATGGTCATAGCTTCCTACGTCTTCCCATCAAATTGACAGTGACATATTGTAGGTTGCTCCCATTTACAGTGGCGGGACCGCGTTGGCTTTTAACCAAACTTCCCTTTTAAGCTAAAAATCTTTAAGAAAAAGATTTTAAGCACCTATTCTTCAAATATTTTTATGATAGACCTATTATATCGAATAAAAATTCAAAATGTATCATTTTCCACAAAATTCTTCAAAAATAATCTTATTATTCCATATTTCGGATTAAATTTGCCATTTCTATAGCTCCCGCAGCTACGTCCCATCCCTTATTACCAGCCTTAGTTCCTGCACGCTCAATTGCTTGTTCAATCGAATCGGTTGTTAATACTCCAAAAATAACCGGGATGCCGCTATCGAGATTAATTTTTGAAACACCCTTGGCTACTTCATTGCATACATAGTCAAAATGTGGAGTGGAGCCGCGAATTACGGTACCTAATGTAATAACAGCATCATACTTTTTACTAGTAGCCATTTTTTGAGCAATCAACGGAATTTCAAATGCACCAGGCACCCATGCAATGTCCACATCTTCTTCACTTACCCCATGTCTTTTTAAAGCATCCTGTGCACCGCTTAGCAATTTGCTCGTAATAAACTCGTTAAAACGTCCGACAACCACACCGATTTTTAAACCTGAGCCTACTAAATTACCTTCATAAAAATTACTCATCTTAAGCCCTCCAATATGTTTTATTTAACCTTTTCATCTAGTATTTCCATTTGCAATGGAACGGTTTCTACGATTTCAAGATCGTATCCTTTAATACCTTTGATTTTTCGTGTGTTATTGGTTAACAATTTCATTTTTCTTATCCCTAAATCTTTTAATATTTGGGCACCTATTCCAAATTCCCTTAGTTCTTCTCCAATCGTATTCTTTTCATTTCCGCCAAAGGTGTTATGACTATCATCCCGCAATTTATTTAATAAACCGCTGCCACCCTGACGAATATATAAAAGTACACCATTACCTTCTTGTTCAATTTGTGTTAAGGCAGCATGTAATTGTGGTCTACACTGACATTGGTACGAACCAAACACATCGCCAGTTAAACACTCAGAGTGCACTCGAACAAGGATCGGTTCTTCAGGATTTATTTCACCTTTTATTAACGCTAAATGTTCTTTTCCATCGATAACGTTCGAATACCCTGCTGCCTTAAACTGTCCAAATTCCGTTGGTAAATTTATTTCCACTTCTCGTTTAACCAGCTTGTCTTTTTTATTGCGGTATTCAATCAAATCTTTAATGGTAATCATTTTCACATTAAGCTCATCGGCAATTTTCCGCAGCTGGGGCACACGTGCCATTGTTCCATCCTCATTCATGATTTCACAAATGACGCCAGCAGGCTTAGCACCGCAAAGTCTCGCTAAATCCACTGCTGCTTCGGTGTGTCCTGTCCTTCTCAAAACCCCGCCTTTTTTGGCCACTAAAGGGAAAATATGACCTGGTCGCTTGAAATCAGACGGCTTTGATTCCGGGTCAAGCATGCTTAATACGGTGGCGGAACGCTCAAAGGCAGAAATTCCTGTGGTTGAATATTTATGGTCAACACTGACTGTAAACGCCGTACCATGTACATCTGTATTAACTGTAACCATTGGAAAAAGTTCTAACCTCTGCGCTAATTCCTCATCAATAGGAACGCAAATTAATCCTCTTCCATGCGTAGCCATTAGATTGATTACCTCAGGTGTAGCTTTTTCAGCTAAAGAGATAAAATCACCTTCATTTTCTCGATCCTCGTCATCACAAACAATGATGACTTTACCTTCTTTTAAATCATTCAATGCTTCTTCAATTTTATCAAACAATGCTAATCTCCCCTTTCTAAAACGGTTTTTATATACCTAAAGAAAACCATTCTCTTCTAAAAAACTCGCACTAATACCTGCTGGACTCTTCTTGTTACTATAACTGCTCGTAATAAAATGTCCAACATACTTTCCAATCATGTCGCATTCTAAATTGACAATATCACCGGATTCCTTAAGACCAATAATACTTTCAGATAATGTATGGGGGATAAGTGATAAAGTAAATGTTTCATCTGTAACTCCAAATACAGTCAGGCTTGTCCCGTCTACGGCAATTGAACCTCTTTCGATTACATACCTTAATATGTCTGGTGAGGCTTCAATTTCATAGTAAATTGCATTTTCAACCTGCTTTTTACTTTTAATGACGCCTGTTCCATCAATATGACCTGAAACGAAATGGCCACCAAACCTGCCTCCTGCAGCCATCGCTCTTTCGAGATTCACCTTTGCACCACGTTTGAGCGAACGTAAGCTGGAGGCTTTTACGGTTTCAGGCATAACATCTACCGTAAAATGCTTACCTGAGAAGCTAGTAACTGTTAGACAGACTCCATTTACAGCAATACTATCACCAAGGTGGACATCATCTAGAATTTTTTGGGCTGAAATGGAAAGTACAAAAGATTCACCACTTCGCTGAATATTTTCTACCACTCCTAATTCTTCAATAATACCGGTAAACATAGTTTTTCCCTCCTTCCCTTTTTTTTGCAAAAACTCATAAATGAATAAAAAAAGACCCTGAAGAGATGACGCACTTCAGGGTCCTTGGAAAAGGCAATAAGAAAATAGGGCTTAAAAAAGGGTAGACTTCTCCCTTGGCTAAACCAGAACTTTTTTCCTTCTCCCATCCAGACTTTACTGTCGGCTCTGGATTTGCACCAGATCCACCGCTTAACTTTTACGTTAACCGGGTCACGGACTAAGAAGCTTTTGCTTCATCACCGCCGGTTGGGAATTTCACCCGACCCCGAAGGAATATTCAATATGATTACCTTTAGTATACATAATATTAGTAAGAAATGCTAAAAAAAGAAAGAGAAGATAAAATCTTCTCCCAAATACAAGTCTTTAGTAAGTATCCTTATAGCTTTTCACAGGCAGATAAAGTTCGAAATGCATGCTACCTTTGCTATCAAATTCATTTTCTTTAAAAACCTTTAAGCTCAAGGCATGATTGTCTAACTCATACCCATACTCTTTCATCCATACTAACATTTGCCGGTATTTACTTTCTATTTCTTCAAGACTTCCTTTATAGGAGGAATACACATAATTTTTGCGGGGAATGGTAAATCCGACCATTCCATCGGGGACATTTTCTACCTTTTCGACTGGTGTCGTTACATAGTAGGTGAATTCTGTTTCTCTGCTATGAAAGGGTGCAATTACGATTGCATCATTGGTTTGATTGGGTACCTCTTCTAATCGTACTTTCATTTCATTAAATAATTCTGGTATATTGTCCATTTGAGAATAAGTGCCACTTCCAGAAATTCCAATTACCTTTATTTCTTCTTTTTCTAATACTTGAATCTCCAAACCTATCACTCCTCTTTTGTTGCTTATATATCTTTTATTCTCACTTTCCCCCTGAAATTCCTTCCATTAAACAACAACAATTTTTATACTTTCAAGCAAAGCTGCTCTATTTTACAAATAATTTACTTAGGATTATTTTTTCCCACAATCTCCCTGGTAATAGATTTTTCAAAAAGATAGTAGCTTTTACACCACGGCCAATTGGGTACCTAATTTCCGGGTTTTCCATTGTTGCAATCTCAGCTATTTTCTTTGCCACATCCTCTGGGTCGCCAAAGCTGTTTTCCCCATCTGCAATATATTTTTCAATACTTTGCATATAATCCTGATAGGGTGAGTGGGACTGCAATGATTCTTCTGCAACCTGTTTACCGGTTGACCAGATATTGGTTTTGTAGGATCCAGGTTCAATCAATACCACCTTCACACCAAATGGCAGCATTTCTAAGCGGAGACTCTCACTCCAGCCCTCGATGGCGTGCTTAGAGGCAACGTAGGGTGAAAGACCAGGAAAAGCTACTTTACCACTAATAGAGCTAATATTGATTATACAACCCTGTTTTTGCATCCTCATTAACGGCAAAAAGGCCTTGGTAACGGCGAAAACTCCAAATACATTTGTTTCAAATTGTTTTCGATATTCCTCCATCGATACTTCTTCCACAAACCCCGCACCAGCATATCCAGCATTATTAATCAATACGTCAACTCTTCCAAACTCCTCGTTTATCCATGTTTGAAAGGCTTTGATTGACTCTCCATTTGTAACATCTAATTCATGAATGATAATATTCGATTCAATTCGATGCTTCCTTGCCTGCAGCAGAAGCTCACTGCTTTTATTGCAGTTTCTCATAGCAGCAATCACAGTAAATCCCATTCGTGCCAACTCTACTGAAGTACTTAATCCAAATCCGCTTGATGTACCGGTTACAATAGCTGTTTTGTTATCCATTTATGTCTATCTCCCTTTTCTCCTATGCACTAGTTTAATATGAGGATGTTAAAAAAGGTGTCGAAATTTACGACATTTTAATAATTTATCAGAAAATAACAAAAAGACTGTCAAAATGAACAGCCTTAAAGATATTTTCGCTATTGTCATTAAAAAGCAAATCAATTTAAGAAAGTGAATATTCCGTGACTTTATCCTTTTTAATAAATTTGTTAATTTCATTAAAAATAGATTATACTGTTAGTATCTTAGTACATATTTTTCAGGAGGATTTCCTTATGTCAGAAAACAATCAAACAAATCAAAATGAAGAACCAAAAAAGAAAATGAGTTTGCAGGAAGCAATGAAGCAGCAGCTAGCCAATAAAAAAAACAAAGCTGCAGCAGCGAATAACGCCCAAGGCGGTCTTCAAAATAGCCAAAAGATGAAAAGTCAGCAAACAAAAAAAGTAAGTAATACTCGTAGAAAAATGGGTGTTTAATGAACGGACAAAGTAGAAAAGACATCAATGCTGGTACCGAGGTTACTATTGTACTTAAGGCCGATCAAAGAACCGGAAAACTAACGAGGGGTTTCGTGAAGGATATTTTAACAAATTCCAGCTCTCATCCCCATGGGATTAAAGTGAGGTTAACGGATGGACAGGTTGGCAGAGTGCAGGAAATATTGAATTCAAAGTCACCTAAAGGGTTATAGGGACTGCCCTTAGGTATGAATTTTCTATATTAACCCCATACTATAAATAACCATTTTACTTATCACATATTAACCTCTACCTTTTTGTAGAGGTTTTTTTATTTTATTGGGATTCTCTTTTAGGATGAGTGAGCCCTTTTCGCCGTACTCGAGCACTCATCGCCTTTCAACAATAAAAAAACAGACTCATAATTAGAGTCTGTTTTTGATTTAGAAGGTTAATTATGCTTTACGAACGTTAACCGCTTGTGGACCACGTTGCCCATTTTCGATTTCAAACGTTACTTCTTGACCTTCATCTAACGTTTTGTAGCCTTCGCCTTGAATTGCAGAGAAATGAACGAATACGTCGTCTCCTCCGTCACGCTCAATAAATCCAAAGCCTTTTTCACCGTTAAACCATTTTACTTTACCATGTTCCATCTTTGTAGCTCCTCCTAGCATGTAACAATTACATGAAATTGCAATATAGTCTTGCCCGATTATTATAACCAAGAGAAATTGTTTTTAAACAATATTCTCTTGGTTATAAGTATTTCTCAAAAGAGTCTATTTTAATTCATTAAAAATAAAAATTTCTACCTGAGTATAATGTTTATTTGTCCGCAAATGATAGTACTAAAGTACCCATTTACGGATTGCCACCGCGACACCATCTTCATTATTGGTAGTAGTGACCCAAGATGCTGCTTGTTTAACTATATCCTGAGCATTGCCCATTGCAATACCTAGCCCAGCCTCTTCAATCATTGCTAAATCATTCAGACTATCACCCACGGCCATAACGTTTTTCATATGTATTCCAAGGCGCTCACAGACTAAAGCCAGCCCTTTTGCCTTATTAATCCCAACTGGGTTTACTTCTATATTTGTTGGAGTCGAATTACTTAATTCAAATTCTCCTCTTGTTTGCAGCTCTTTAAGAATTTTATCCCTTGTAGGTTCATCTTTTATGTTAAACCCAAATTTCAACCATTCCTCTGCATGAATATCTTCCGGCATTTCATCAAACCAGTTTCGGTTGGTATTAATCGCCCAAAATCTTATCTTATGCTTTTGAGTAAGCTCTAACATCCATTGAATGGACTCTGTCCTCAAAAGATTTCTCTCCACTAAACCTCGTTTATCATCCCAAATTTCACTGCCGTTTACTGTTACTAGATAGGAGGACAACGCAAGTGAATCCGCATGTTTTTCGCATTTCCTTAGAGATCGGCCAGTACTAAGGACTACATGAATACCTTTTTCCTGTGCATCTGAAATCGCCTGTCGGTTTGCCTCTGAAATTTCGTGTTCATCATTTAGCAGTGTTCCATCCATATCAAGTGCAATTAGTTTAATCTCGTTATCACTTTTGAAATTCTGCATTAGTAAATCCACTCCTTTTGACCCTACCTTTATAGGGTAACCAAATTATTCAATCCTCAAAATAGGAAAAATCCCCACGGACTTCGTAGAGATTTTTCCGAAAAAGTTATTGCTGGTATTGGACATGATGAAGATTTGCAAAAATACCGCCTTGTTCAATTAACTCGTCATGACCGCCTTCTTCGGCAATTCCCTCTTCCGTCACGACAATAATACGATCAGCATTCCGAATAGTTGCAAGTCTATGAGCAATAATCAGAGTTGTTCGGTTTTTTGCAAGTTCGTTTAAGGCTTCTTGGATGACCATTTCAGTTTCAGTATCGAGTGCAGAAGTTGCTTCATCCAAAATTAATATAGGTGGATTTTTCAAAAACATTCTTGCGATTGCTAACCTTTGCTTTTGTCCTCCGGATAGCTTTAATCCTCTTTCACCAATTTCCGTTTCATAACCATCAGGCAGTGATAGAATAAATTTCTCAAGATGAGCTCGTTTTGCAGCCTCAAATATTTCCTCATCTGTAGCATTCCTCTTTCCATAGGCGATATTTTCTCGAATCGTTCCCGTAAACAAAAAGACATCTTGTTGAACAATTCCGATTTGAGAACGCAGTGATTTTTTTGTCAGATTACGAATATCGAATCCATCAATCATAATACTGCCTTTGCTCACGTCATAAAACCTAGGGATCAATGAACAAATTGTTGTTTTACCTGCTCCCGATGGTCCAACAAACGCAATGGTCTCACCAGCATGAATGTTTAGTTCTATGCCTTCAAGTACTGATTTTTGCTGGTCATAACTAAAGGAAACATCTTTAAAGACAATATCACCGTTAAGTGAAGCCATTTCGATGGCATCATCCGTATCCTTTACTTCTGGCTCAGAGTCAATTATTTCCATAAAACGTTTAAATCCAGCCATTCCTTTCGGATACAATTCCATAATTGCACTAATTTTATCAATTGGTTTAAAAAGAACATTTACGTAAAGGACAAATCCGACGAGCTCCCCATATGAAAGCTGCCCTGTAAAGCTAAGCCATGCTCCATAAACAAGTACAATAATGGTGATTAACCTGGTCATCATATAAATACCAGATAAACTGAAGGACATCACGCGATATCCTACTAGTTTTGCATTTCGATATTTATGATTATTTTTTCGAAATCTTGCAATCTCAAAATCTTCATTTGTAAATGATTGAACCACTCGACTTCCTGATACACTATCTTCCACTCTCGCATTCACATCCGCAATGCTCGTGTACATATGACTCCAAGCTTTATTCATCTTTAAATTACAAACTACCACTAATAATGCTAACAATGGGAGAATCAAAACTGCAACAAGTGCTAGTTTCACATTTATAGTCAACATAATCCAGAATGCACCAATAAAAGTCATCACTGCAATGAAAACATCTTCTGGTCCATGGTGTGCAAGTTCACCGAGATCAAAAAGGTCATTGGTAATCCTGCTCATAATATGTCCTGTCTTTGTATTGTCAAAAAAGCGGAAAGACTGTTTCTGAACATGCTCAAAGAGTTCTTGCCTCATATCTGTTTCAATATTAATCCCAAGTTTATGACCCCAATAATTCACAACAAACTGCAAGAAGGTACTCAGTACATAAACAGTTAATAGCGCGATACTAACTGTCACAATGGTTTGCCAATCTCCTCCCGGCAGCAATTCATCAATAAACCAAGATACTGCCAATGGAAAGGCTAGTTCTAACACCGCAACAACAACTGCGCTGCTAAAATCAAGAATAAAAAGCTTCTTATGCGGTTTGTAATAAGAAAAGAAACGTCGAATCATCGCAGATCTCCTTTGTAGTTAAGTAATTGGATTATATGAAAATATTTTGAAAATTACAATCAAAAAAACCACCTGAGATAATCTCAGGTGGAAATCATCTATATTCGCTTTAATTAATGATGGTGATGATGACCGCCTTTTGATGGATTGGTAATCAGCCATTCCTCTTTCGGAACATGGAATAGCTGGATCCATACTCCATCTAGATATTCGTCTCGAGGATCCAGGATTAGATCAATGTCCTTATCTGTTTTAACCACTTCATCATGCTCTGTTGGTGTATCTAGCATTAAATCATAATGGGCATGGTCACCGTGCATATTCGTTACATACACACGGAACATCTTCCCTTCCGCTTCTGGTCCTTCCAACATTTTCTTCAATGCTTTCGCTGCATGGCGATTGATTTTGACTTTCATAATGTGTCTCTCCTATTCCTATGTATTCATTTACATTATCCCATTAATATCTAAGATTAGACAATTATTCTCCCTTAGTCTGAAGAGATTCCCACTAGAAATCTAATTAAGGAAATTAAAACCTTAACAAATTTGTCACAAATTATTTGAAAAACGTATATAAACATCACACCAATGTTGTTAATATTGTGGTACGGGAGAATCACACTAATTACGTAATTATTATTAGGTAGTAATTATTTTAGATAAATCTCATCTTAGTTTGTGAATGAATTCACGAGCAACCACAATGATAATCAATGAGAGGAGTTAAAAAACATGCACAAAAAGGGTATTAAAGTGGCTTTATTTTCAGTGTTTTTGACAATCATCACCGTATTATCTGGATGTGAGCCATTACTAGTCCTGGATCCTAAAGGACCTCAAGCAGAAAGACAGGCAAGTGACATCCTATTATCGATAGGATTAATGGCTATTATTGTCATAGTCGTATTTGCATTGCTCGTCTACATGTTAGTAAAATATCGAGCTTCTAAACAAAAACCAGATTATGAACCGCCTCATATAGAAGGAAACCTTTGGGTTGAGGTCATTATGGTAGGTATTCCGGTATTAATCGTTGCTTTTCTATCTTTCGTATCCGTTCAAAGTAACTATATTGTTGAGGCAAAACCGAAGGGATATGAAGATACAAAGCCATTAGTGGTTTATGCCTCGTCCTCAAACTGGAAATGGCACTTTAGTTATCCAGAAGAAGGAATTGAAACAGTTAACTACTTATATATCCCAACAAACCGGGCACTTGAATTTAGACTTTATTCACACGGACCTATTACAAGTTTCTGGATTCCGCAGTTAGGCGGGCAAAAGTATGCAATGGCTGACATGGTTACCACCTTACACTTAGCTGCAGATGTCCCTGGAGAATTCATGGGACGAAATGCTAACTTCTCTGGTAAAGGGTTTGCTGAAAATACCTTCGATGTAACCGCCATGTCTCAAGATGATTTTGATGACTGGGTTAAAGAAGTAAAAGAAACGGCTAAGCCGATTACTGAGGAAAAATTCGAAGAATTATTAGAACCAGGACATCTTGGGCGACAAACATACACTGGGACTCACCTAGAGTTTTCGCCGCCGCCAACAGGTCATAATCATACCGAAGAATCAACAGAAACACATGAAACAGAATCTCACACAGATTCCAATACCGGACATGAAGGTATGAGTCATTAATATAAAAAAGTAATCTTCCGTTGAAAGGAGATATAATAAATGGATTTCTTTGATCGATTTGCCGTTCCACATCCAAGTATTGCGATTTATGCCTCAATGGCAGCGATTGGCCTTACCATTATCGCAGTTATTGCTGGGTTAACTTATTTTAAAAAATGGGGCTACCTATGGCGCGAATGGTTAACAACGGTTGACCACAAACGAATTGGTATCATGTATCTGCTTTCTGCCCTTCTTATGTTATTCCGAGGCGGGGTTGACGCAATCATGATGCGTGCTCAGCTTGCAGTACCAGATAACACGCTGCTTGACGCACAACATTATAATGAAATTTTCACGACTCACGGGATCGTTATGATCCTCTTTATGGCAATGCCATTCATCATGTTCTTTATGAACTTTGTTGTTCCACTACAAATTGGAGCACGTGACGTGGCATTCCCTCGTTTGAATGCCTTAAGCTTCTGGTTATTCTTTATGGGTGCAATGTTATTCAACATTTCATTTGTTGTCGGCGGCTCACCTGACGCAGGCTGGACATCATACTTTCCGCTTGCAGGTAATGAATTTAGTGAATCTGTCGGTACCAATTATTATATGATTGCAATTCAAATTGCAGGTATTGGTACATTAATGACAGGTATTAATTTTATTACAACGATTCTCAAAATGAGAGCACCTGGTATGACATTAATGAAAATGCCAATGTTTACTTGGTCTGCTTTAATCGCGAACGTTATCATCGTTTTCGCATTCCCAGTTTTAGCTGTGTTACTAGCTATGGGAACGTTGGATCGCCAATTTGGAACACATTTCTTTACAATGGATAATGGCGGTATGGATATGCTATGGGCCAACATTTTCTGGGTTTGGGGACATCCTGAAGTGTATATCTTAATCCTGCCAGCGTTTGGTATTTATAGTGAGATTATCTCAACCTTTGCACGCAGGAACCTATATGGCTATAAATCTATGGTAGGTTCGATGGTTATTATCTCACTTCTATCATTCTTAGTTTGGGCGCATCATTTCTTTACGATGGGTCAAGGTGCTTTAACAAATAGTATCTTCTCGATTACAACCATGGCGATAGCCGTTCCGACTGGAGTTAAAATATTTAACTGGCTTCTTACGCTGAGAAAAGGAAAAATCGTTTTTACTACGCCAATGCTTTACAGCATGCATTTCATTCCGTTATTTACACTTGGCGGAGTTACAGGTGTAATGCTGGCGATGTCTGCAGCAGACTATCAATATCACAATACGATGTTCTTAGTTGCTCATTTCCATAATGTTATTATTCCTGGTGTCGTCTATGCGATGCTGGCAGGCTTGCATTATTACTGGCCAAAAATGTTTGGTTTTATGTTAAATGAGAAAATTGGAAAAAGAACCGTATGGCTGCTATCAATCGGCTTCATCTTAGCCTTCATGCCTATGTATGCATCAGGTTTAGATGGCCAGGCACGCCGGATGTACACATACTCTGAAGCTGCAGGATTCGGCTTAATGAATATGATCTCGTTTGTTGGGGCAGCAATTATGGCCATTGGTTTTGTGCTAATCGTCTACAATATCTACTTTAGTACTCGATATGAATCAAGAGATATCAGTAATGACCCTTGGGATGCACGTACACTAGAGTGGTCTACACATACACCTGTACCAGAATATAATTTTGCTATTTTACCAGATGTAGAGTCAAATGAGGCATTATGGGATGCGAAGAAAAATGGTCATGTCCTATTTAAAGGTGACTATGAGAAAATTCATATGCCAAATAATAGCGGTATCCCATTCATTATGAGCTGTATCTTCTTTGTTTGGGGATTCTCCTTTATTTTCAGCTTGTGGATTCCTGTTATCGTTACTACTCTAGGAATTTTCGGATGTATGGCATTAAGGTCATTTGAACAAGACCATGGCCGTTATATCTCTGTTAAAGAAATTGAAGAAACAGAAACAAATTTGCGAGGTGCTTAAAAAATGAAAATAGATAACTCGCTTCCATTAGAATATAGTACCGAAGAAAACAGTTTAAAAATCTTAGGATTTTGGATTTTCCTTGGTGCCGAAATTATGCTTTTCGCTACCCTTTTCGCCACCTATTTCACTTTAGAGAATCGAACTGGAAGCGGACCAACTGGAGCAGAGATTTTCCAAATTACGCCCGTTCTATTTGAAACAATCCTTTTATTAACTAGTAGTTTCACTGTTGGACTTGGGATTCATGCAATGCGCATCGGGAAACAAAAAGCGATGATCACCTTCTTCTCCATCACACTTCTGCTCGGTCTTGCCTTTTTAGGAGTGGAGATTTTCGAATTTGTTACCTATGTACATGAAGGTGCTGGGATTCAAACCAGCGCATTTACAGCTGCTCTGTTAACAACACTCGGAACACATGGGGTACACGTTACACTTGGCTTTTTCTGGGGATTGTTCATTATTCTGCAGATTAAAAAACGTGGTTTAACACCACAAACAACCAATAAAGCATTTATCTTCTCGCTTTATTGGCATTTCCTAGATGTCGTTTGGATTTTTATCTTCAGCTTCATCTATTTGAAAGGAATGATGTAATATGAGCCAACTATTTCCGGCGAAACAAGTACTTGGTTTTGTATTCTCCTTACTCCTTACAACCGTAGCACTTACGGTATATTTCTTAGACATGTCATTTACAGCAGGAATGACAATCCTTCTTGTAACAGCATTTATACAGGCAGGACTCCAATTAGTTGTTTTTATGCATGCCGGAGAGACCAAGGATAAAGGTGCTATTTACACAAATGTATTTTACGGTTTGATCATAGCACTAGTAACAGTGTTTGGAACGTTACTAGCCATGATATGGGATATGTAATTGAAAAAGGAGTACCTATTATTGAATAGGTGCTCCTTTTTTTGATTTAATTGGAACTACTTTCGTCCCTGTATATGATTTTTCTAACATTTCCTCTGTAACGACTAAAAATACACCAATTAGAAAAATAAACACCGCCCCAACGGATGTCCCAATTCCAATTGGAATCAAAATATTGTAACCGGTTACAAATGCCCCGACTAGAAAAGCCAATATTCCAATGGTTAGAACCGTTAGGCCAACATACGTCACAGCAGTCAGGAATTTCTCTCTACTTTTCATAACAACGTATCCCCTTTCTATATATTAATTATTCACCGTGTTCACAAAATTGTCAAACTTTTTTTGCGAAATCAACTCACTTTTCTTGACATAGAAAAACAAGCAATTCCCCATTTAGGTGGAATTGCTTGTTTAGGTTTTTTCTTCTTCCGTAAAAACCTTCTTCGCTTCTATTAATAAAATATGATGTCCCTCAATTTCCTTTACTGTGAAGATAACCCCATCCTCTTCAATCTCGTCACCCTTTTTAGCATCAAAATTCCGGGTTAGAAACCATCCGCCTATCGTATCCATTTCATCATCCGATAAATTAGTCCCTAGAAGATCATTCACTTCATTGACCAATACTTTTGCATTGAAACAATAATGATCTGGACCTAGTTTCCGAATTTCAGCGACTTCATCTGTATCGTATTCATCACGTATTTCGCCGACTATTTCCTCTAAAATGTCCTCAACGGTCACCAAACCAGAAGTCCCCCCATATTCATCCAGCAAAATCGCCATGTGGGAACGTTCCTTTTGCATTTTCACCAGCAAGTCATGAATGGGAATCGATTCGATGACGCGGATAACTGGTTTTAACATTGGTTGTAAGGTAGTATTCTTTAGAATTTCCTCTTTTTTAATCTCTTCTGTTAAAATTTCTTTTATATTAATAAGTCCTAATATATTATCCTTATCCCCATCAACTACAACAGGGTAACGGGTATATTTCTCTCTCTTTATGACTTCCCTAACCGTTTCAACACTATCATTCATATTCAAGGTAACCATTTCTGTCCTTGGAACCATGATTTCTTTTGCAATTCTTTCATCAAACTCAAAAATATTGTTCACGTACTCTAGTTCGCTTTTGTTAATTTCTCCACTTTCATAGCTTTCTGACAACAGTATTCGTAATTCTTCCTCCGAAAGTCCTAATTCATTTTCAGAAACATTTTTGAATCCAAACCAGCCTACAAGTACTCTAGCAGAATTATTTAAGACCCAAATGAATGGATACATAATTTTATAAAACCAAATTAATGGTTTTGATGTAGCAAGAGTAATTTGTTCTGCTCTTTGAATAGCTACTGTTTTTGGAGCTAACTCTCCAATGACGACGTGTAAGAACGTTACAGAAGCGAATGCCAAACCAAACGATAAAATATGCGATACTGCCTCATTTAATTCAAGCCGCTTAAATAATGGAAACAATAAGCTCTCAACCGTAGGCTCTCCCAGCCAGCCGAGACCTAAAGCTGTAACGGTTATTCCAAGCTGGCAGGCTGATAAATATTCATCTAAGTGGGTAGTTACATGTTTAGCTGCTTCTGCCCCCTTTTTGCCTTCTGCAATTAATTGTTCAATTCTGGACCCTCTTACTTTCACGATAGCAAATTCGGTCGCAACAAAAAATCCGGTTAATGCGATTAGTAGTGCAATTAAGAGAAGATTTATGATTGTCAATCGCTGACCTTACATGGTGTAAGGCTTACACCTCCATAATAAATGTATGTATACCTTTATTCATTCCCATAATCAGCTTTTTTTACCGAAAGGAAGCTGCAATCGATTGAATGCAGCTTCCTTTCAAATCTTTCTATTATTTAGTTTTCCTTTTTTGACAATAATTTATGAGGCTTTTGTATCTAATTTCGCCTTTTCAACAACTTGATCCTTAGATAGGAACCAACCTGCTGCAGCGATACCCACTAACACTGCGTAAAACGTTAGTTTCCATTCTGTTGAATGGGCGAATTCTTCACTTAATACGGCAAGCGATGGATGTGAAAGTGTGTAAACGGCAAGCTTTACTCCTACCCAGCCAACAATACCGAATGCAGCAATTTCTAATCCAGGTCTTCTTTCTAACAACTTAACAAATTGATTAGCAGCAAAACGCATAATCACTAGACCAATAATCCCACCAGCAAAAATAACTAAGAACTTTCCTCCATCAAGACCCCCGATATTAGGAAGTGGCGTGTCAGGAAGTACGACTGCAAGTGCCACAGCGGCTAAAATAGAGTCCACTGCAAAAGCAATATCCGCTAATTCAACCTTAAAAACCGTTGTCCAAAATCCACTTTTCTTAACTGGCTTCTCTTCTTGGTTACTATTCGATTTTCCTTTAATCGCCACTTTTCGGACAATATGATTAATCGCCATAAATAACAAATAAAGGGCTCCAATTGCTTGAACCTGCCATACATCCACAAGGAAAGAAATGATAAATAGAGAAAGGAATCGGAACACAAACGCACCAGCTAATCCATAAAATAAAGCTTTCTTTCGTTCATCTTCAGGTAAATGCTTTACCATGATGGCAAGCACCAAGGCGTTGTCTGCTGCTAATAAACCTTCCAGTGCCACTAACACCAACAATACCCATCCATACTCCAGCAAAAGAGAAAAGTCCATAAATAAGTCCTCCTAAAAAGTAAGTTTTTTTCTAAAATATCCCTTTGCTGCAATAAAAAAGCCTTTACCCTAGGTAAAAGCGAAATTCGCATTTACCCCGGTAAAGGCCATAAAAATACAAAAAGACCTTTACCGTTTGTGCAGTAAAGGTCTTGCTAACAACGTCACGTTGCCAATAAAGCCGGAGAAAGTTACTTTCTCGGAATGACGACTTTATTGTCCAGCTACTCCCCTTTAAAAGGAAATATTTTATTACTCTTACTATATGATAGAACCAACAATTCGTCAATACCAAAATATAGCTATTGGCCATTAACGTCAGAACGGATATTACTGGTAGGAAATCCTTTACATTTCTTCAAATATAAACGTAAAATAATAAATAATTACCAATTCTCTTTCGAGGACATACTAAACAAAAAAGTATCAAGGATGTGAAAAAATTTGGAGAAAAAGAAAAAGAAGAAATCTCATTTTCCAATACGCCTCAATCTGCTATTTTTCAGTGTATTTTTGTTATTTTCCATCCTAATTTTGCGCCTGGGCTTTGTTCAAATTGTGTACGGGGAAAACTTCAAACGTGAATTGGAAAGAAAAGAAGATATTACGATTAATAACCCTGTACCCCGGGGAAAAATGTTTGACAGTAAATACCGAGTCATTGTTGACAATGTTCCAAAGCGTGCAATTACATACACAAACATGGGTGCCAGCCAGGAAGAGATGTTAGAAACAGCTGAAAAATTAGCAAAATTGATTGTTAAGAATTTTGAGAAGATGACACAAAGAGAAAAAAAGGATCTTTGGATACTCAAAAATCCGGAGAAAGCGGATGCAAAAATCACCAAAAAAGAATTAGATTTATTTAAGGCAAAAAAATTAAAAGATAATGATTTATATAAATTAAAGATTGAGCGAATCACCGAGGAAGAAATAAGTACTTTAACACCCGATGAGCTAGAAATCTGGTCTATTTATCTTGAATTTTCGAGCGGTTATAAATTCACCCCGCAGATTGTCAAAAATGAAGATGTCACACCTGAGGAATTTGCGATTGTGAGTGAGAGTTTACAATCCCTCCCAGGAGTTGACACTACAACAGATTGGGATAGGTCCTATGCCTTTGATCAAACAATAAAATCTATCCTTGGGAACGTAACGAAAACCGAGGAAGGTCTGCCTGCAGACCGATTAGATCATTTCTTATCATTAGGGTACAACCGCAATGACAGAGTAGGAAAAAGCCAGCTCGAACTGCAATACGAAGATGTGCTCCACGGATACAAATCAAAGGTTAAAACGATAACAGATAAGCAGGGTAATGTTATTGAAACCGAAGTAGTTTCAGATGGAAAAAGAGGAAAGGACCTCGTCCTTACGGTTGATATGGATTTACAACAGGCTGTAGAAAAAATCATTGAAGAAGAACTTTGGGGTTTGAAAAAAACGCCTAATACCGCACTTTTGGATCGCGCCTATGTCGTGTTAATGGATCCGAATAATGGAGCCGTTTTAACAATGGCAGGAAAAAGAATCGTGAAAAATCCTGAGACTGGACAATTAGAAATGCAGGACGACGCATTAGGTACCATTACCACTACATATAATGTAGGTTCTGCTGTAAAAGGTGCTACGGTTTTAACTGGTTTTAAAACAGGTGTAATTAAACCAGGAACTCGTATTGATGACACGGGAATTAAAATCAAGGACACTCCCCTGAAAAAGTCCTATTCCTATTTAGGAACGCTGAATGATGTCGATGCGTTAAAATTATCGTCAAACGTTTATATGTTCCATACTGCCATAAGAATTGGTAAAGGAAATTACCAATTTGAGCAGCCTTTAAGCCTTGCTCCAAATACGGTTGAAATTATCCGAAATTCTTTTGCAAGCTTTGGTCTTGGTTCTAGAACAGGTATTGATTTGCCTAATGAATCAAGTGGACTAAAGGGACCAAGCCGACTCCCTGGACATATAATGGACTTAGTTATTGGACAATATGACACCTATTCTCCTATGCAGTTAGCGCAATATATTTCAACCATTGCAAACGGGGGAAAAAGGATGAAACCACATATTGTTAAGGAAATACGTGAGCCTATTGATAATAATACTGACGAAATTGGCCCTGTTTTTCAAGAAATTAAACCGACTGTCCTCAATACAATCGATGCTGAACCTGCATGGATGGATCGTGTCCAATTAGGCTTCAAGAAAGTTTTCCAGGAGCAAGGGGGAACAGCATTTAGACGGTTTACCGGCGTCTCCTACTCTCCTGCAGGGAAAACTGGTACAGCGGAGGCATTTTACGATGGTCCATTACGTGCTAATTTCGGTAAGGAGCCACCTCCGGTAATGAACTTAAGCTTAGTCACATATGCACCGAGCACCAATCCTGAAGTGGCAATGGCTGTGATTGTCCCTTGGGCCTACCAAGGATCCACCGATAATGGAGCAAACTTTCTTATCGGGCGAAGAGTAATGGACACCTACTTTTCAATGAAAAACAATTAATTAGAAAAAGGCGTCTGGTACTTTTTAACCAGACGCCTTTTTGAATCCACTATTTTATTGGCAATACATAAAACAATACGCAGAAAAAGTGAAGCACTGTAGCTGCAATGACAAATAGATGCCAGACTGCGTGATGATATCGAAATCCGCGCCATACATAAAAAATCGCTCCAAATGTGTAGAGGAGGCCGCCAATCATTAAATAGGTCATCCCTTCAGAAGGGAGCTTAGCTGCTAAGGGTTTCCATGCAAAAACCATCATCCACCCCATCACCACATAGAGAATTGTCGAGGTAAATAAATATTTTTTTGTAAAAAAACATTTAAAAACTGTACCAGCAATCGCCAGTCCCCATACTACTCCGAATAAGGACCAGCCCAGTGGACCTCTAATGACAACGAGCAGGAATGGAGTATAGGTTCCTGCTATATATAAGTAGATAGAGGAATGGTCAAAGATTTCAAATAGGTCTTTCGCTTTCCCTTCTGGAAAACTATGTACCAATGTTGATGACATATACAAAATGAACATCGAGGCACCATAAATCGTAAAACTAACAACATGCCATGCCGTTCCGTATAGGGTCGAAAAAACAATCAATATGACCAAAGCCGCAATACTAAGAATCGCACCGATCCCATGCGTGATTGAATTGGCAACTTCCTCTTTCCGTGAAAATACATGTGTGTTTGCCATTTCGCAAAACTCCTTTTTTAACTCTTCTTCAATTTATCCATTAAATCTATTATGCTCTTTTTTGGAGTCCAGCAGTTAAATTTATAATTAGTTTTGGTTTCAAATCCTAAACGACTGCAGTAATAGATCATTGAATCTGATTTTCTTTCAGCTTTAAAATGTCTGCAGGTGGCACAACAATGGAAATCCTTCACTTCTTTCCCCTCCACAGATTTACCAATCTATTAATTATTCATTCATAGTTTGTTCATATTTTTTCGTTAAGATAAATATAGGTTCAGTAACCGAACCGATCCTCCCCCCTTTTATTTTATAGATTTTTTCCCATACCCGGCAATTTGCCGGGTAAATTTTTTATAAGGAATACACTAGGTACACCGCCGTTCCCCACATGATTACAGCAGATATTTTGTTTAACGTGTTAATGAATTTTCCACTTTGATCAAGTCTTCCTGCCAATCTGCCAACAATGGATAATCCAAAAAACCAAATCCAAGAAACGAAAATACATACAATCGTAAAGACTGTTTTTTCAACTCCTGTGTACGTTAATGAACTTGTTCCGATTACACCAATGGTATCCATTATGGCATGTGGATTTAACAAGGAAACAGATGCGGCAAAGGTAATTTGTTTCCGACTTGAAAATAATTGAACACTATTCCCCTCTGTACTATGTTTACTTTTCCATGTCACATAGCCCATATAAAGCAAAAAGCCAATTCCAATCACACTCAAAGCAAGTTTTAGAAAACTGATTTCTAACACAACAGCAGAAATACCTAATACAGCCAATGAAATTAAGAGTGTGTCACAGAGTGCAGCTGTTAAGACCACAGGTAATGCGTTTTTCCATTTAGGCTGTAAGGCTCCTTGATTAAATACAAAAACATTTTGTACACCTAAAGGCAGAATAAGTCCAAATGCTAAGATAAATCCATGTATTGCAGCACTAATCATTTTGTCTCTCCCAACATAATAATACTGGCTGTCTACTCATTAGCAGACAGCCTGTTTAACAATATACTATATTTTTCTTTGCATAAAAATTTCAGGGTCATCGAGTGTTTGAAAACCATATTGTTCATATAAACCATGTGCGTCATACGTACATAACATCATTTTCCGAACTTCTTTTAATTCCGATTCCGCTACCATCGTCTCTATCATCCATTTCGATAAGCCTCTGCCTCTGTATTCCGGAAGGACAAATACATCCATAATCCAAGCGAATCTTATAAAATCTGTTACTGCTCGGACAAAACCGATTTGCTTCGCTTCCCCTATTGCAGGATTTCCTTCGTACATACCGAAACAAATCGAGGATTTCTCAATTGATTTCTTTACTTTTTCCATTGTAATCCCTTTGGCCCAGTAAGAATCAACACACAAAAAATGGTGAATGACATTTGTATCAAGATATTGCTTATCCGTACTAATCGTAAAACCATCCTTTTCCCAACTAGCCATGTTTCATCACCTTCCATATATTAGGAATAAACTACTATCTTGTTATTACTGAAGTATACTTCCTTCCACACCTGTCAATAACAATACCAAAACACTAGTAGAAAGAGGTGTCATGGTATGAAAGGAATCTACTTTATTAATGATCGGATAAGTATAAACGGGCTTTCGAAGGAAGAAAGCTTTAAACTTCAAGAACAATCTATATTATCATTCATTCAACAACATAAAATCGAAGTCGTAAAATTAAATCCGTATCAAATTTATGATTACTACACCATTCCACATGCACTATTACATGATCTTAAAAAACATAGAAACTATCTTGATTGTCTAATCCAATACTCTCCTTTAGTAATGGAAGACTTTATGAATACCTACCCGGCTCGATGGTTTATATTAAAAAGCTTCTTTAATGAAGTTATTACAATCGAAGAAAAGGATTCTCCAGTAAAATACATTGTTTAGTCCACAGTTTCCTTTGCCATTTTACGATACATGATCACGAAATTTATTAGGACTAGAATGAGAATATAGCCGCCGTATAAACCAAAAGAAAACAGCTTGTTACTGCTAAAAGAAGCACCTGCATAGGATAAAATCAATATGTTTGGTATCTTCCCTATGGTTGATGCAGTAAAAAATATAAGCCAATTCACGTTACTTAAACCACAAATGATGTTGACCACAGGTGCTGGGATGATTGGAATCAGTCGGCAGGTTAAGATTGCGACAAAGGAATTTCGATAAAGAAAATCCTCGTATTCCTGGATTTTAGGATATTTCATTAACTTAGATTGTGCATAATCCCGGAAACCGTACCTGCTTAAAAAGAAGAAACCCATCGTCCCAGCCATGGCTCCTATCAAAGAAACCATTACACCTTGGGTCGTTCCAAATACACCTCCGATAACACCAGCTAAAACTGGAAATGGGATGACAGGAAAAAAGACACATATGGAAACAAACAGCATGCTTATGAAAATTGAAACTACTCCGCCTGCCTTAATTAATGCAAGCAGTTCATCTTTTTGAAAAAAGCCAATTGCAATGACAACCAATAATAATGATATGCTTAGGATTCTTTTAACCATCGACTTCTCCTAATCTAATTTCTCTTCATAGTTAAGTATAAAGGTAAATGCCCCTTACATAAACCATAAATATTCAGATCTTTTGAACAAAAAAAGACCTTTATCGTTTGATAAAGGTTGTTTTCGTTCTATTAAAATGCTGTTCTTGCACCTAGATATCTAGGTTTCCAATAAGGATTATTCATATCAGTGATGGTTACACCTGTTGACGTACCGGCATGAATGAATTTGTTATCTCCAATATAAATCCCTAAATGACTAGGACCAGGTGCATAAGTTGAAAAGAAAACTAGGTCACCAGGGCTTGGGCTACTAACAGTTTTTAAGCCTGAAAATTGAGTTGCTGCTGTTCTCGGAAGAGAGATTCCTACTTTTTCAAAAACGTATTTTGAGAAGCCGCTGCAATCGAACCCGGCCGGAGTATTTCCACCCCATAGGTAAGGTGTGCCGATATATTTCTTGGCTTCTGTTATTACCATTTGCGCTTTTGAAACAGTAGAAATTGGCGCCGGGGCTGGAGCTGAAGCCTCACCAGAAACCTTTAGAACTTGTCCAACATAAATAGTATCATTGCTTATGTTATTAAGAGATTTAAGCTGGGCTACGGTTAACTTATACCGAGAAGAAATCCCCCATAATGTATCCCCTTTTTGGACGGTGTAAGTGGTTACTGATTGAGTTTCATGAGAATGAGGTGCTACTAATGATAGTGTTTGATTTACATAGATGCTATCGCTAGAAAGATTATTCCAAACTTTAATATTTGTAACGGATATATTATTATTTTGCGAGATTCTCCAAAGGGTATCACCAGATTTTACAGTATAGACATTTTCATGTGCACTTACAGATCCACCAAAAGAGGTAAACAATATGCCGGCAGCTGCCGCGACTGTCAGTAAATGTTTTTTCATTGTAGGTCTCCTTCTATCGTAGTACATACATCATAAAGGAGAACGCCTATTTGTTTACATCCTTAACATTTGGGTATTCAGGAAGGATTTCCCTAACGTGGGAATGAAAGCCCTCTAGTAACAAACCTTTGAAAATACTTCCAACCCTTATACATCAAGGATTTCTATTCACTTTATCTAGTAAAAAAACAACCGATAGTAGTAGTTTGGTATTTTTTTGAAAATAGGATTGTAGAAAATTTGTAACAAACCTTATGAAATATTGTAACAATCCTTTCATGCACAACCAAAGGACAAATTTATAATAAACCTATAGAAACATTTTTTATGGTTTTTAATTGGTTAAAAAAATATTATGAATCTTGGTGATAAGTATGCAAGGAATAAGTAAAGGACATCCACATGGAATGAAAAAAATTGATTATGACGTTAACCCGTTTATTGTCATTTGGGAAGTAACACGCGCATGCCAACTAAAATGTGTACACTGCCGTGCGGATGCACAGCTGGCTCCAGACCCTCGTGAATTGACACACGAAGAAGGTATTAACTTAATTGATCAAATTTATGAAATGGATAATCCGATGCTTGTTTTCTCAGGCGGAGATTGTATGATGCGTGAAGACCTTTTTGAGCTTGCAGATTATGCAGTTAAGAAAGGCATGAGGGTTTCAATGACGCCTAGCGCAACTCCGAATGTTACAAAGGAAAAAATGCAACGTGCTAAGGAGGTTGGTCTTTCACGCTGGGGCTTGAGTCTTGACGCACCGACAGCAGAAATTCACGACAAATTCCGTGGAGTGCCAGGTTCCTTCGATTTGACGATTGAAAAGATTAAGTATTTAAACGAATTGGGAATGCCTTTGCAAATCAATACAGTTATCTCCCGTTACAATTACGACCATCTTGAACAAATGTCTAAACTGGTTGAAGAGCTTGGTGCCGTCATGTGGTACATCTTCTTACTAGTTCCAACAGGACGAGGTCAAATGGATGCATGTATTACTCCAGCCGAACATGAAAAGGTATTTCGTTGGTTGTATCAGTTAAGTAAGACAGCTCCTTATGATATTAAAACAACTGCTGCTCAGCATTACCGTCGTGTTGTTTTACAAGAAAAAGCACGTGATCATGTTATAGAAAAAGGTGATATTCGCTACGAAGACTCGATCACCACTGATTTTGCTTCGATGCACGATGGATTAAAACGTGCACCAAAGGGTGTAAATGATGGAAATGGCTTTGCATTTGTTAACCATATAGGGGATGTAATGCCAAGCGGCTTGCTTCCTATCGTTGGTGGTAATATCCGTGAAACGCCATTAGCCGAAATTTACCGTGAATCAAAAGTATTTAAAGACCTAAGACAGCCAGATAACTATAAAGGCAAATGCGGAGTCTGCGAATTTAACAAAATCTGTGGCGGTTCCCGTTCAAGAACCTATGCTGTAACTGGGGACTATATGGAAAGCGAACCTTTCTGTGTTTATATCCCTCAGTCAATGAGAAAAAAATCAGAACAAACTGTATAATAAACTTTAGGCATTCCCCATCGGAGTGCCTTTTTTATTCCACTAATCCTGTATCCTCAATTTGCACATCAACATTTACTTTAAACTTAATTGAAGGATATAACTGCTGCCATGTTTTCCAATCATCTTTTTCAAAATGCCTGGCACGATAACGCAGCCCAAAACCAATCGGATCAACATTGGCTTTTTGCATCTTCACTAAAAACTGATAAACGTTTTCCTGTGTTACTTTTCTAGCTAATTTTTCATATTCCGGGATATCCGCATTATTCACTGAAAAATCTGCTTCTTCTATTCGTCCGTTTATTGTTATATCAAATTTGATATACGGCTGTTTTTGATTATCTGGAACAATTTTATATTTGGTTTTTACCCTTTTCGTATCAATCACTAACCTTTTATCTTTATCATCGATTACCAAAGCACTTTTAGATTCGTTATTTAATAAGAAATTTAATGCCATTGTTTCCATAGGCTTTAAACTTAGCTTCAGTTGTTTCTTATTTAAAAGCCCAACCTTATTAATTTCAAATGCATTTTTGTTTACTTCAATAATAGGCAGGTAAGGATCTAATCCCTTTTCACTAAATCTTCTTTTAAAATCAAAAAGAAATTCAGGTATAATATAGGCTGTTTCTGGGCCATCTCTGCCAAGGGCAAGAAACAGTGAATTCGATGGTAGTCGTTCGGATTTAGGTTTTAATTTCAGGACATCTAATGCGGACGGCTTCCCTATTGCTACCCAGGAAACCTCCTGAATGTCCCGCCTTCGAATAAACCAATAATAAAGATTAGGTTCAATCTCTTTTTGTACTATCTTTTGATTATAAACAATAACTTTTGCATGACTAAAATCAATCTCTTTATCTACTTTCGGTTTAATCATTCTTACTGCTTCGGAAATGGTGTCAGCTTCCTCTGAGACGATCATGGATTCATTTGATTTCTCTTCTATTATTGGAATGGCAAACTTCAGGCTGATAAGGTATTTCTTCGAACTATCTATTGCTGGATCAATTCCTATACTTACCACGAAAAGCCGTTTATCAATATCCTTAAAGCCGCAGCCAGTTAGTAAAAATGAAATTATGATAAAAAGAACACCGACACTAAACCACTTTCCAGTGAGCTTCAAGCTTTCCGCCTCCTAAGGAAAAAGAAAAAACAGAATACAATGATGATTTCAAAAAAGTATCGAGCGATTAACCAAAACTTTATAACCATTTCCGGCTTTAGTAAGTCTATGCGAAGTACGGCCAAGATTGAAAAACCAATAAAACAAGCAAATACCAGCCAATTTTTCTTTTTGCTTTGTTTTTTTATATAAGAGCCTTTTATTAACTCAAAAGCCACATGCCAATGGACAGAAACACTTAATAAGGTGATGCTGATATACAACATGAGAAATATAAATAATGCACGTTCAATCGGACTATATACCAGGCGGATAGAATCTGAAGTCATAATCCACGGATACATGTATTCATGCGCACCGTCTGCACCGTGAAACCCAATTGGAACTAAGAACGAAGTAAACAAATTCAAGATAGATAAACCCAGGATCAAAGCGAAATTGATACTTTTGATTTTCTCTTTAAACAATCGGTTAAAAATGATGATATTGGTATAGCCAGAAAATACATAACTAGCCACAACAATAGGTGTTAGTTTCGGCGGTGTAAAAAAATGCGTACCTATTTCAAAAATAGAATCCCAGTTTAAGTAATCACTTGTTATCGCTTTGAAGAAGATAAATATGACCAACGGGCCGTTTAAGAGTAAGATTATTTCAAGAAGGTAGACGACCTTTTGGGTAGAAAGTTGTATCACAAAACAAATAGCTGCCAGGAAAATAACCATTAACCAAACCTTTGGCAAATCAGGATTGATAAACCGATGGAGAATATCTATATAACCAAGCAGCGTTATTAGTCCTGCTGTAAACCAAAAAAGTGAAAAACCCACGAACAAAATAATTTTAAATGGCACTCTCATTCTATTTTCGATAATTTCAGGTAGACCCTTACCTGGGAATCTTGCGAATACGATGCTATCCAAGTACATTAAGATCATTCCGCTGATAGTGGCGATTAGGATACTCATTATTGCCCCATCGTATCGATATTGAATAAGAAAATTGGGTACGAAAATGATAACATTTGTCAGCATATTTAATATTACTAAATATAAAAAATAGCGATTCATACCCACCACCCTAAGCCAAAAGGAATTAATTCGTTGATTTGTTTTCGATAAAGGTAAAAAACGGCTTACCAAAACTATCAAGACTTACCATGTAGGCTATCAAAAGGAAGAATCCTATTATCACGCCCACTAACCCGTAAAATATCGATAATAACAGTAGTAAATACTTTGAGATCCTAACTGCAAAGCTAAAAATACTTATCGGAATCACGAAATTAGAGATTGCTCCTAATGAAACTATGATAATCATGATATTACTTACAAGTCCTGCATCGGTAGCAGCCTGTCCCAATATTAACCCCCCTACCGTAGTAGCTGTGGGACCAATGGCTTTCGGAAGTCGAATACTTGCCTCCATTAGCAACTCCATCATTATTAACATCAGTAACACTTCTATAAACGATGGATATGGAACCGCATGACGGCTACCTGCTACGGATAGAGCCAATTGAACTCGAAATACCTCCGGATTATAGCTTGTCAATGCTACGTATACGGCGGGGAGCATCGTACTCGTAAACAATCCAATATATCGCAGTGTTAGTAAAAACTTACCTATCCAATAGGTTTGATAGATGTCTGCCATTGAAGCCATTAAATCTTTCATTACTGTAGGCATAAGTACTGCAAAAGGTGACCCTGCAATGAGTAATATTACTTTTCCTGTTGTGAGGTTAACAGCAACACGGTCAGGTCGTTCCGTAACCATTATGGTTGGATAGAGAGTTCGCCTTGATTTTTTTGTAAAATCTAACAATTGCTCTCCTGACTGAAATATTTCAATGTCAATCGACGAAAGGAATTTTTTCACATTATCAAGTACTACCGGATCCACTTTATTTTTATCATAAACAATCATAACCTGGGTTCTGGATATGGAACCTATTTTAGTTGAGTCCACCTGTAGGGAAGGCTCAGGATAACGGTGACGAATCAATCCAAGATTTGTGCCAAGACTTTCACTAAACCCTGATTGCGGCCCCTGAATGGTTGTTTCGACCGTTGTATCCAAAACTGAATTATTGCGGTCTATCCTACTATCCAAAATAAAAATAGTATCCATATAAAAAAGAATCACCGCTCCCCCAATCAATTCATCCAGGGTTTGCTGTTCACTCTCAAAAGGTTTAATTTTCGGGTGTGATTGTAAATAGGATAAAAACCGATCTGGCGTTATGATTTCAAAGAAGGGCTTAATTAAGAAATTTTGTAATTGCGTCTCGTCAGTAAGTGTTTTGAAATAAAAAGTGTCAAGATTTTTTTCCTTTGTTTTTAGTTCCTTCAAAACAATGTCTTCAGACTTTTGAATTTTCGATTTTATGGAATCATGAATGGATTGAACCTTATTAGATGACATTACCTTCCCTCAAATCCACTTCTTTCCCCTTACCTTTCCTTGATTAATGGTATTTTATTCCGATAATTGAAATATCCCCTAATCCTATTTTGAAATTAATAGCTTTTATCGGTATGATTATGGAATGTAGATTATTGTCTAAATCCTGAAGAATGAATAAGGTGTTAAATATGATTAAAACGATTGCAGTAAACCAAAATTATCAATTGATCCATAATTTGGACGCAACAGAGTTAGTCAATGGAAATTACTTATGGTATTGGATTGATTTTCACCAGCCATCTCAAAGTGAAATAGAGGTTTTAAATTCGCCACTTCAATTTCACCCATTGGCAATCGAGGATTGTATCTTTACCTTGCAGCGCCCAAAACTCGACTATTATGAGGATTATACTTTTTTTGTCACACAAGCCTTAAATCCAACCACTATTACTAAAGAAGAAATTGATTTCTTCCTTGCTGAGAATTTTATTGTAACCTTTCACCACCAGCCATCACCCGAAATTGATGAAGTTTGGAACAGATTTTCACTCTCTACAAAAGTTAAGAAGTGGCATCCATCTCAAGTGTTATATCATGTCTTGGATAAAATGGTGGATAATTATTTTCCGCTTGTCTATCAAGTGGAGGATACCTTAAATGAATTAGATGAGAATTCTAAGGGGAGATCAATGGAGGCCTTATTAGAGGATCTTTTCGATACAAGACACCAGCTTCTAGCTTTAAGACATACCGTTACTCCTATGAGAGATTTGGTCTATCGAATCATTAATTCACAACGCATGACCAAAATGCAGATCAAATTGGAGTACTTCTCTGATATCCATGATCATTTGTTAAAACTAACCGAAATGGTTGAAGCCAATCGAGAATTAGCGTCTGACATCCGAGACAGCTATATTTCTTTAAATTCACATCAAACAAACCATGTGATGAAGGTTCTTACAGTTATTACTACCTTATTTATGCCGCTTACCTTTATAGCAGGGATCTATGGGATGAACTTTCACTATATGCCGGAATTAACATGGAGATATGGTTATTTTTCCACTCTATTCTTAATGTTTTTAGTCGTTTTAGGAATGTCTCTCTGGTTTAAAAAGAAGGGCTGGTTCAAATAACAAAAAAAGACTAGGCTGCTTAGTCTTTTTTTTGTTACTCCCAATTTTCGTACGTTACCTTACCCCCGGTTAAATCAATGGTATTCCGCTCACCCTTATAGTAAGTCCTTCCATCCTTTTCAAAAATGTAATTTTCATAGGTAAACACTTCTTTTCCATCAGGAAGATGGATGACGACCTGGGACCCTAGATTTTCCTCTGGTGATTCAATTTTAATTGTACTTTGATAATAATACCGAAACACAAAAAAGCTTATGCTCACTATCATACATATTAGTATGATAGAAAATGGTCTCTTCCAGGAAATTTGCTTTGTTTTTTGGTGATATAGTTCAAATCTGGTCATTTTTCTCCCCCATAAACGATAAGTTATTTAATAATTCTAAATTATTCCTTTTATACCCATTTTCAATAAAAACCACACTTCCTACACTATGCAGTGAACACGAAAAAGTTGCCGAATTTTGAATTCGATTGAGTTTTCTATAAAATGTTATAATAAGAAAGAGTGTTATTTCGAAGGGAGATAAAAGCTTTGACAAATAAGAATACAGAGGAAACAATGAAATTATTGGTGGATTTAGTATCGATTCCTAGTCCATCTGGGAATACAAATGAAGTGATATCCTATGTTGAAAAGTATCTGGCAGAATTGAAGGTTGAGACAAGAAGAAACCGTAAAGGCGGCCTTATCGCGACTCTAGAAGGAAAGAATTCTAGTCAGCATCGTATGCTTACGGCACACGTAGATACACTCGGGGCAATGGTTAAGGAAATTAAGGCAAACGGAAGACTTAAAATTGACTTGATTGGCGGCTTTAAGTATAACTCGATTGAGGGTGAATACTGCCAAATTGAAACCAGCAGCGGAAGAAAAATCACCGGTACCATTCTGATGCATCAAACCTCTGTCCATGTTTATAAGGACGCTGGAAAAGCTGAACGAAATCAAGAAAATATGGAAATCAGACTGGATGAAAAAGTACATAATGCAGAGGATATTCGAGCACTAGGGATTGAAGTTGGCGATTTCGTTTCTTTTGATCCGCGGGTAGAAATAACTCCAAGCGGATTTATTAAATCGCGTCATTTGGATGATAAAGCAAGTGTCGCGATTTTACTTCAGTTAATTAAACAAGTAAAAACAGAAAACATACAATTACCGTACACCACCCATTTCTTAATCTCAAACAATGAGGAAATCGGTTACGGTGGTAATTCCAATATTACACCCGAAACAGTCGAGTACTTGGCCGTTGATATGGGGGCAATGGGTGATGGACAATCAACAGATGAATACACGGTTTCTATTTGTGTTAAGGATGCAAGTGGACCCTATCATTACGAACTCCGAAAAAATTTAGTACGGCTTGCTGAAGAAAATAATATTAAGTACAAACTCGATATCTATCCCTTCTATGGCTCCGATGCCTCAGCAGCCATTCGCGCTGGTCACGACATCGTACACGGGTTAATAGGTCCAGGAATCGATTCCTCGCACGCTTTTGAACGAACACACAAATCATCAATTGAAAATACAGCAAAGCTTTTATTACATTACGTACAATCTAAATTAGTTCTCTAATACATTTAAGGAGGTTCAATATGTTTTCAAACATTGGTGTACCCGGATTAATCTTAATTCTAGTGCTTGCCTTAATTGTCTTTGGACCAAATAAACTGCCTGAAATTGGCCGTGCATTTGGTAAATCCCTTCGTGAATTCAAGCGTGCTACAGATGGAATTACCAATGACATTAAGGAAGAGTTTAAGGATGATCTTAAAGAGGCACAGAAGGAAAAGATTGAATTAAAAAAATAAGAAAAATGCAAGCTGCACTATCGCAGCTTGCATTTTTTATCTTCGCGATTTATCCGCAAAGTTTTGAAGTTGATTGATTAGTTTCTTCCGTGCTTTATCATTTCTTAGTAAATACGCTGCCCCTAGTGCAGCTGTTGTCATTAACAATCGATTCCTAGCCAAGTGAATCAACTCCACATTTCTATTCTGCTAACATTGTCTTTATCTTTTCATTATGTTGTTTAGACTGATCGAGCAATTGATTTAACAATTCTGCTGCAGTTTTATCATTTTTCGCCTCAACTGCTTTCTTTAGGTCATGATAGGTTTTCCAATGACCCATTGCTTTGCCTCCGTGAGCTTTTTGAACAAATTCCTCTTTTGTTATTTTTCCTGCATCCAGTTGTTTCTTTAACTCTTGAATCTTCGACATTTTTTCTTGCTTCCACTTTTCACGTTTCGCAGCATTTTCAGGACTTAGCCACTTGTTTCTTAATTCCTTCTTCTCAGCTAATACCTTTGTCCATTCTGCTTTTTTATCAGGGGTAAATTGATCGACCCATCCTAGCAGTTTTTGTTCACGCTCTGCCATTTTTGCCTGCCAGTCTTTGTGATTATGTTCCTGTTTTTCACAATCACATTCCTCTGTATCCTTCTCTCCATCTTTATCCTGAGAGTCTGGTACTGCTGGTTTTTCATTTCCACCTGGCGTTTGTACATTTGCTAATGCAAAGCCTGGCATTGCTAGTATTAATCCTAGCAAGATAATCAACATTCTTTTTTTCATTACTAGTCTCCTTCTTTCTTACTATATTCGTCATATTTAACCAGTTTTTAAATTGGCACGAATTTATCATTCCCTATAAGTCGAAAAAAATTTACCAATTCGACAAATTTTAATAGTAAATACCACTTGTTTCTTCTTAAAAGATATCGTATTCTATGAATATAGAAGATATGTGAAAAAATTCACAATATTAACGAGCAAATTGCTCTATATTTTTTAATGATAAATGTGAAGTTTTTCACAAATTATACATAGATATTGTGATAGGAGAGGGTTAAAATGAATAAACCAAAAATAGTGATCTTAGGAGCAGGATACGGTGGAATCATCACAAGTAAAAAGCTAGAAAAGTTACTAAAGTCTGGCGAAGCAGACGTTACTTTAATCAATAAACATGAATATCATTACATTACGACACAACTCCATAAAACTGGAGCGGGAACTGCGGCAGATCGTCAAATTGCAATGGAGATTCCAGACTTAATTAATCCTGAAAAAACAAATTTTAAAAAGGGCAATGTTACGGGGGTAGATACAACAAAGCAAGCGGTCCACCTAGAAGGTGGCGAAACGGTAGAATACGATTATCTATTAGTCGCTTTAGGTTTTGATATCGAAACTTTCGGAATTCCCGGTATTAAGGAACATGCTTTTGCCATTCGCAGCTTTAGAAGTACCAAAGCCATTTATAATCAAATCATTCGACAATTATCCCTTTATAAAGAAGACAAAGATCCATCTCGCCTCACCTTTGTTGTAGCGGGCGGCGGATTTACAGGAATAGAAATGTTAGGTGAATTAGCTGAAGGACTTCCTAAACTTTGTAAAAAATATGATGTTCCATTTGAAGATGTAAAAATTGTTGCCGTAGAGGCTGCACCTTCGGTTATTCCGTTTTTCCCTAAGGAATCCATCCAATATACAACCGAAGTTCTTGAAAAGTTTAATATCAAAATGTATATGGCAACTAAGATTTTAGAATGTACACCTGAAAAGGTTGTGCTTGAAAATAATATCGAAATTCCTACTCGAACATTAATCTGGTCATGTGGTGTGAAAGGCAATGAAATTGTACAGAATTGCGGCCTACCGATTGTAAAAGGTAAACTTCCAGTAGATTCATTCCTCCGTGTTAAGGATAGAAAGAACATCTTTAGTATTGGTGACTGTTCCTTATTTATGAAGGATGAAAAAAATGCTCTTCCTCCAACTGCACAGGTTGCCCTTCAAGAAGCTGATGTTTGTGCAAAGAATATTGTAGCTGCGTTAAGAGGAGGCAGTTTGAAAGCATTTGAATACCATCACAAAGGATCTGTTGCATCAATCGGAACCTTGGCTGCAGTAGGAAAAGTTGGAAACTTTAGATTATCAGGATTATTTGGTGCTTTCATGAAACAGGTAATTGAAGCTCGCTATTTATTAAACCTTGGCGGCCCTTCCCTTATCATTAAACAGCACCTTGGAGTAAGTAAAGAACCAGTAAAAATGACAGCTAATCAGTAAATGGTTAAACCAATGGAAAAGGAATCCCTCCCTTCTTGCCATTGAATAGAATATCCCTTGTTTAATCATCGCCTTAATCCCCCAATTAAGGCAGCAAAACCACCTTTTACAGGTGGTTTTTTCATTTTACTATTTGTAGGAATTGCTTCCTTACTTGTATTAATATACATCCTTTTTGGTAAATACAAAGAATGATACAAATAATCCAATCGCCCACCACACAAGGAGAACCAACATTGAAAATGACAATGTCATTCCCTCAATTGGCGGAGGGTTCCCATTCATATAGTTTGTTAGCTTTAAATTCACCATAAAGAAATACTTAGCTGACTCCCACGATGAAACCATATTGCTAAGAATCGCTCCAGAAATTAGAGCAGCCAGCATAACACCCATACCAGCAGCCGTGCTGCGAATTAATACAGATAGCATGAAAGACAATGTCCCAACGACAATCGCTACAAACCATACAAGTCCAAAGTCCATTAATAGAAACTGCCATTGATCAATTAACTTCACGCTAGCGGTATTTAAACCTGCATCATTCACACTAAAACCAGTCAATACGGGTGCTCCCCACCCTTGATAACCAAACACCAATCCTGAAATACCATAAGAGAGAATTCCAGCTATTGCCACAATTAACGAGATGGCAAAAGTTAAACTTATATATTTACTCAGCAGGACCTTCCACCTTTTTACTGGCCGCGTTAATAGTAACTTAATCGAGCCTTGACTATGCTCAGAGGATACAATATCGCTGGCAATGACCATCACCATCAAAGGGATAAATAGTTCAATTGAATTCTCTAAAAAAATCCTCATAAACGTCGGAGCAC
Source organism: Neobacillus niacini (assembly GCF_023715415.1). GTDB lineage: Bacteria > Bacillota > Bacilli > Bacillales > Cytobacillaceae > Neobacillus > Neobacillus niacini_C. Next base: position 204,939 of record NZ_JAMBOB010000002.1, on the reverse strand, counting down.
CAGGCTCGGAGGGGTTTATATCGTGATCTAAATAATATTGATTTTGCTGCAAGGCAATTTGCAGTTGTTTTTTCCATTCATCCGAAATTCGAGAACTGCTAATTCGGTTTTGCTGGTCAATAATCGTTTGTTGGATCATCGTCCGCCAATCGTCGGTTCCTAACTTTTCTCTTTGCCTTTCAACCTCTTTATATTGGGCATAAGTAAACATTGCAACCAGAATGCTAATAATAATCGCAATCACAATTAGACGTTTCTTGGCTATCAGCTTCATCATTTCATTTTGAACCAGCTTATTCAATGGAATCACCCCCGGTTAACTCGAGGAACAAATCTTCCAATACAGGCATTTTGCGATTCATTTCAGTCACAGAAACCCCTGCTTCGACAAGCATTTTATTCCACTGCGCTGTTTTAATTTCATCATATTCGGTCGAAATGGAACCATCTTCTTTTTCTTCAATGGTTGTGACAGAACGCAAAACCTGCTTCCCCTCCTCTAGGGGATGGAAACGCCAGACAACTCTTTCTCTATTTGATAACAGGTTGTGAACAGAATCCGTTTTAATTACGGTTCCTCTTGAAATAATTGCAACTCGGTCGCAAAGTAGTTGAATTTCGCTTAATAGATGGCTAGATACAAGAACACTTAGTCCTTCATCTTCAGCAAGGAACCGAATAAACTCCCTCATTTCTCTAATTCCAGCAGGATCTAACCCATTCGTTGGTTCATCCAGAATTAATACCTTGGGTCTTCCTAATAGCGCCTGTGCAATCCCCAGTCTTTGTCTCATTCCAAGTGAATAGGTTTTTACCCTATCATGAATTCGATCCTTTAGACCTACAAGCTTTGTCACTTCACTGATACGCTCTTTGCCGATGCCTTCAAGCATATTCGCAAAATGCAGCAGATTATCATATCCAGACAAATACGGGTATAATTCAGGATTTTCAACAATACAGCCGAGATGTTTCATTGCTTCCTCGAAGTTTTCTTCAATATTATAGCCGCCAATTTGAATGCTTCCGGAAGTAGGTTTAATTAATCCCACTAACATCCGGATGGTCGTTGTTTTACCGGCACCATTTGGACCTAAGAATCCAAATACCTCACCTTCTTTTAAATCAAAACTAATCCCTTTAATGATTTCTTTTTTGCCGATTATTTTTTTCAAATTATGTACAGATAAAGTTATTTTCTCCATCTTCGCCTGTCTCCTTACCAAGTAAGCAATGAAGCCACTCGTTCAGCTATTAAACGGTACCCTTTTGTATTTGGATGAAACTTGTCAGTGTATAGATAATCATTAACCTTCAGCTCAAAAAGATCAAATGTTGGTACAAATACAATCTTCGGGAAAGTGGCGCTTAACTCGGCACTCTGATAATTCCAATGACGAACTACTTTTGACAGTTCTTTTCCATCATCTAAGTCAATAAATGGGTTATATAAGCCAATGCAGAAAACATTTGCATTTGGATTACTTGTCCGTATCTGCTGGAAAATAAAATTCATGTTCTCAAGGAAATTCTTCTCGATTTCAGTAATGTCTTCTGGATTAAATTCGAGTAAACCTTGTCCACCCCTGAACAAATCATTGCCGCCCATTGTGACTAAAACCATATCGGCCGTTTGAATTTGCCGCTTAACTTCCGTTTGCTGAATTTGCTCCTTTAGCTGGTCAGACACTTGTCCGCTAATACCTAGATTCGTTAGCCGCACTTCCTGCTTTGATTTTTCCTTTATTTCGTCCATAAGGACACCAACATAGCCTTTTCCAGTTTCATCACCGGTTCCTCTTGTTAAGGAATCACCTAAGGCAACAATATGCATACCTTCTTTTTTCTCTGCTTTCTTTTCAATAACGGTTTTCTCTGGGATTTTATCCGGCTTGCCTGCATAATATTCGGCTACGGCCCAGCCAAGTCCAACTAGCCAGAGGAGGCAAAAAAATACTGATACCATGGTAACCGACCTTATGACATTCTTATTCAAAAAGCTTCATCCTTTCAGGCTATTTCTACCTTTTATTTAATCACAATTAGTGGCGTAATCAAACTTTCAACGCATAAAAAAACCGGTTCCTAAACGGAAACCGGTTCTTTCTTCACACTTTCTTCTAAACTATCTTTTGGCCCAAAAAATTCAAAGTGAATTCTTTCATCATTTACCCCTAAATTCTTTAAAGAAGTATTAATAGATTTCATAAATGGCAGTGGACCACAGAAATAGAAGTCTGCATCTAAACTTGATAGGTTGTTTACAAGCCACTCTTGTGTCACATAGCCTTCAACATCGAAGGTATTGTTCTTTCGATCCTCTTCCGTTGGTGAATCATAAAAGAAGAATGAGGTCACATTGTCCTTCGAAGCAAGGGCTTCTACTTCATCTCTAAGTGCATGAACATTTCCATTTGCCGCAGCATGAATGAAGGTTACATTTCTTTCCGGCTGAACTTCAACCACTGTTTTTAACATACTTAACATTGGTGTTAATCCTACACCACCGCTTAATAACACTACAGGTGTGCTTTTCTCAATATCAAGGACAAAGTCTCCCGCTGGAGCACTTACATTTAGGATTTCTCCTTCTGTTATACCGTCATGCAGGTAATTTGATACCATACCATCAGGGTTCGCTGTTCCAGCTTCACGTTTTACGCTAATGCGGTAATAATCTTTGCCAGGTGCATCAGACAAGCTATATTGACGAATATGTGTAAATTCCTCGCCATCGATTTCAAGTTTTATGCTAATATACTGACCCGGAAGGAATGGAGCAATTTCCTTGTTATCTACCGGCTTTAAATAGAAGGATGTAATAACATCACTTTCTTTTACTTTCCGGTCAACCACAAAACTTCGGAATCCATCCCAACCGCCTTGTTGTTTTTCAGCTTGTTCGTACATTTCTGCCTCAACACCGATAAAGGCATCTGCAATTACTCCATATGCTTCACCCCAGGCATTAATAATCTCATCTGTTGCCGCATCACCAAGTACATCTTTAATCGCTAATAGCAGGTGTTTGCCGACAATTGGATAATGCTCAGGTTTAATTCCAAGACTTCTATGTTTATGAGCAATTTGTTTAACAACAGGAAGGATCGCTTCAAGGTTATCAATATATTGTGCCGCCGCATACACTGTCCCTGCAAGCGCCCTTTGTTGTCTTCCTTGTTTTTGGTTTGCATGGTTAAAGATATTTAATAGTTCTGGATGATTTCCAAACATCATTTGATAAAAACGTGTTGTAATTGCTTCTCCATGTTTTTCTAAAACAGGTACCGTTGATTTAATGATTTCAATTGTTTGTTGATTTAACAATACTAACACTCCCTTATGTGGTTATCACTATTTATATAGTGATTATATGAGATTTCGCACAAGGAGTAAGTGATGTAAATCACATTCAATTATATTTGAATACTTTGAATCAGTACTTTATACCTAGTAAGAACGATATTATCGAGTTAGTGAATTTAAAAAAGTATCTAATTTGTATTAGATACTCTTTTTAAGATAATTTTCTATTCTATAATTTTTGCAAAAACACAGGTATCTCTAGGTTCCTTACTTGCTACCGAAATACTGTCATATTTTAAGATACCCTCAAGTGTAAAACCTAATTTTTCTGGAATCACACGACTTTTGATATTTTTGGAATCGCAACGGATTTCAACACGTTTAGCGTTGAGTTCTGCAAATGCAAATTTTGTAATTGCATCAGTTGATTCCGAAATATACCCTCTGCCAGAAAAACGAGTATCTATCCAATATCCGATTTCAAACTTAGGTATATCCCAGTTTATTCGATGCAAACCTGATGAACCAATAAATTCACCGGTCTCTTTATTGAATAGATGTAAGCGTAAATCCTCTCGGGTAATAAATTTAGCAATACTATTGCGTATATTAGCTTCTACATCTTGCTCTGTTTGATTCATATGAGCCCATGGCATCCACGGCTTTAGTTCATTTAGTGATGCTTGTATGGCTTCGTATACCGCTTTGCCATCACCTGGTAAGGGTTTTCGTATCAATAATCTCTCTGTAGTAAACTCCTCTGGAAACTCTTTTAAACTTGGTTTCATTCTGTCTCCCCCTTTTAATAAAAGACCCTTCCAAATGGAAGAGTCTAAAATTCATATTAGTATGCTTTTGCCCAATAAACCATTTTGTCAGCTTCTTTTCCACAGCATACACATGTAGTTGAAACTTGTTCTTGTTCAAACGGAATACATCTTGAAGTTGCTGTTGTATCTTCTTTGATTTTCTCCTCACAAGCAAGTTCTCCGCACCACATCGCTTTAATAAAGCCTGGTTTTGCTTCAAGCTTCTCCTTTAGTTCAGGAAGTGTTGAAGCAACGGATGTTCTTTCCTCACGGTGATTTAAAGCTTTATTATATAAATTGGATTGGATGTCATCGAGTAATTCTGCAAGTTTTGTTTCAAGTTCAGCCAATGGAACGAATACTTTTTCTAAAGTATCCCTTCTTACCAATACAACCTGCTTGTTTTCAATATCTTTTGGTCCAACTTCCAAACGTACTGGAATTCCCTTCATTTCGTACTCATTGAATTTCCAGCCTGGCTTTTTATCACTAGCATCGATATCTACACGAGCAACGCCAGATAATGACTTCTTCAAATCATAGGCGAAATCAAGTACTCCTTCTTTGTGCTGTGCGATTGGTACAATCATCACTTGAGTTGGCGCCGCTTTTGGAGGGATTACCAATCCTCGGTCGTCGCCGTGCACCATAATTAACGCCCCAATAATTCTTGTTGTAAAGCCCCATGATGTTTGGTGTACATACTGAAGCTTTCCTTCTTTATCGGTATATTGGATATTAAATGCTTCCGCAAATCCTGTTCCAAAATGGTGGGAAGTTCCTGACTGTAGTGCTTTTCCATCATGCATTAAGCTTTCAATTGTAAAAGTAGCTTTCGCACCAGCAAATTTTTCTTTTTCCGTCTTCTGCCCTTTTACTACTGGAATTGCAAGAATCTCTTCACAAATCGCTGCATATACATTCAGCATTTTGATGGTTTCTTCCATTGCCTCTTCATCCGTCGCATGTGCTGTATGACCTTCCTGCCATAAAAACTCTAATGTCCGTAAGAATGGACGAGTTGTCTTTTCCCAGCGGACAACGTTTGCCCATTGATTATAAAGTTTTGGTAAGTCCCTGTAAGAATGGATGATGTGGCTATAGTGCTCACAAAAAAGAACCTCTGATGTAGGGCGAACTACTAATCGTTCAGCCAGTTCCTCGGAACCGCCATGTGTAACCCAAGCTACTTCAGGTGCAAACCCTTCAACATGATCCTTTTCTTTTTGCAATAAGCTTTCAGGAATAAACAAAGGCATATAAACATTTTCATGCCCTGTTTCTTTGATTCGGCGGTCTAATTCATTTTTTATATTATCCCAAAGGGCATACCCATAAGGTCGGATAATCATCGATCCTCGTACACTTGAATAATCAATTAAGTCTGCTTTTGTTACTACATCGGTATACCACTGGGCGAAATCCTCGTCCATACTGGTAACATCTTTTACAAATTCCTTTGCCATTTTGACACCTCATTATTTTTTTGAATATAAAAAGGCCTTGGCCCCAAAAAGGGACCAAGACCTGGCGATACCACCCTAAATTCATAAAGCAAATGCTTTATACTCTCGACATGATAACGGATTTTATCCGCATGTATCTTCAACAAGATGATCCGATACAGAACTCCGAGGCAGGTTCAAATGTTTGTCTTAAGAAACCTTACACCAATGGTTTCCTCTCTTTGTAAGACCATTTACATTTTACTAATCCTCATCACAGTTTCAATACTATTTTTTCAAAATTATATATTTCAGATACAAAAATGTCAAATATTATTATGGAAAATTATTCTGAATTCCACTTCTCCATCCCTTTATGATGGACCTCTATTAGGTTACAATGTAGTTAATGAGGTGATTTCCTTGAAAAATGATGAAAAGAATGAGATAGAACAGGAAGAAGAGGAAAAGCAATACTTACTGGAACTCATGAAAATGCAGAATGAAGCCTTAAAAAGAATCTATAAAAACACGTTAGATCATGAAAAAAAAGAATAATTTACTTTTTAATCAGACGTTACTGACGTCTTTTTTATTTTCCTCCAAATTTCATTAAACGTTCATAAAAGCCTCTAAAAATACAATACATAGCATTTATAATATTCATATGTTGTTTATTAACTTTAGGGAGTTTTATAAATGTATATGTTATCGATATTCACAATAGTGATTATGAGTTTAATGACAGGGTCTTCTATTTTCCTTTTACATCGTAATAAAAATAAGCTAGCTACCTTATCTGGACTGGTAGTCGTAACAGTACTAACCATGATGAGTGGACTATTAGCTGGTTATATTAGCGGTATTCTTTCAGGTGAATTATTTTTCCCTGTTGGACTGGGTACGTTAATAGGCTTTATTCTTGGTTTTATTGCTGGTCAGCCGATAGGTATCCTTGCCATTTTAACAGGGTCAGCATCTGGAGTGGTAAGTGGTATAATGGGTGCTCTTCTAGGGGCTATTCTTCAGTTCGATAACCCTACGATCATATTAGGAATTTTACTAGGTGTTTATGTAATCATTCTTGGCCTCGTCCTATTATTTATCATCGTAGACACAAATGGAAAACTTACACTTGATACAAAAGGAATTTCACCATTTAATATCTTATCCGCTGGATTAGTACTCATTGCCATATTCTTGTTTTTATACAGCAGTGATTTGGTTAAGATTCCTGGTGAGAGTGAGGCAGCTGCAACCCAAGAGACGAATACAAGTACCACTCCAAAACAAACTGAACTTGATATTACGAAGGAAACCAAACCTAAAATTGAAATGATGATTACACCAACTGGCTATTCGCCAAATGTTATTAAAGTAAAAAAGGGCGTGCTAGTGGAATTAAATATTACAAATCCAGGTGATAATAGCTGTTTCTCTACCTTTATGATGCCTGCTTTTGATTTAGATAGCGTTAACCTAAAGGCAGGTACAACAAAGTTAACCTTTACACCTGATAAAGAAGGCGAATACACCTTTAGCTGTGGAATGAATATGTTTAAAGGTACTGTAATTGTTGAATAACCTAATAAAGCAGCTCGCTGAAATCTTCAGCGAGCTGCTTCTTGTTACATATGTGTAGAATGTTGATCTACAACACTATCGTTATCTTTCCTAAACGGCCACCAATTTGCTTGCCCGAAAGTTTTCACCATGACGGGGACAAACAATGGTAGAATCACGAGTGCATAGAGTGAAAGTCCGATTAATAGGATACCTGCAATTTGGAGCAAGGATAAAACACCAGCCGGCATCATAGCAGCAAACGTACCTCCCAAAATGATTGCTGCAGAGATAATAACAGTTCCCATCTTTTTCATTGCGATAAGGATGGCTTGTTCTACTGGCATATGTTTAAATTCGTTAAATCGGTCCATTAAGAAAATACTATAGTCAATTCCAAGCGCTATTAAGATAACAAATGCGAAAAATGGAACAGCCCAGCTTATGCCTGAATAACCTAACCAGTTTACGAAAATAACCTCTGCTAGGGCCATAGAAGTATAGTAGGTTAAGATTAATGACCCTATCAAATAAAGCGGCATTATGATGGAACGGAATAGAATGATTAGAATAAGCGTAATCCCTATCAGCATTAGCACAACGGTCCGTGAATAATCCGCTTGTGATATTTCATCAAGGTCATGGTGCATACTTGATACTCCACCTACTGCTACTTCTGCATTTTCAAGCTTCGTACCCTTTACCACGCGTTCAACTGTTTCCTTAATTTCCGGAACTGTGTTTAAGGCTTCGTTAGAGTACGGATTCTTGCTAAATACCACATCAATCGTCATTACTTTATGATCCTTTGACATATAAGTATCTAGAACTTGTTCGAAATCTTTGCTGTTTAGAACCTCCTGTGGGATATAAAAACCATTTTTATTTTGGCTCCCTACTCCATCTAAATACTCTTGTGCAGACTCCAAACCATCAGAAACTTGATTTAATCCATCAGCACTTTGCGTCAATCCATCTGTCAACTGCGTAATTTGACCACCCAAGTCTTGAAAACCTGTCATAATTTGCTGCTGACCGTTATTAACACTATTTAAACCATTTGAAAATTGAGGCAGTCCATCCACAATTTGTCCTTGGCCTTTGCCCATTGTATAAAGTCCTGATTCAATTTCTGTTAGACCATTTATAAGGTCCTCCATTCCTTTCACAAGGGCTTCCTGACCTGCGATGGCTTCTGAGAATTTCCCATTAGCAAAACTGATACCATCTTGTGCGCCTTTTAATCCAGCATTTAATTGATTTAAGCTCCCAGCTAATTCTGCTGTTGCTACCTGAGAACCTTGAATGGTCATTTTTATAGCTTGATAGTTACCATTTTCCTCAATCCCATTATATTGACTTTCTAGATTTGTAAAATATTGATTTGTTGCCGCTAAGGTTTCGTGTAAATCACCAATACCCTTTGCTACTTGTTCGTAGTTTCCAGAAAGAGCCGCAAGTCCACTATCTGCTTGTTTGTACCCTTCAAGCAATTGCTTGCTGCCTGCTAATACTTTGGCAGACTCAGATTTAACAACTGTTAATCCTTCTTTTATTTTAGTAGTACCAGCTGCACCTTGATTCAAACCATCTTCAATTTTAGCAAGGTTTTCTTGAATAATTCCTATACTAGACTGTAACTGGTTCGTACCAGTAATTAACTGGCCTATTCCATCTACAGCTTCTTCCATTTTAGGCTGGTTAGCAGAAAGCTGGTCTCCTGCCTCGGCAAGACCACTGCTAATTTTCTGAATACCTTCATTTCCTTGCCCAAGTCCATCACCTAAACTTTTAACTTGTTCAGAAATATATAAATCATCAATGGTTTCACCTGTTGGACGTGTCACAGAACGAACCGAATCTACGTCATTGATTTTACTAAGCTCTTGGCTTATTTTTTCAGTGATGGCGATATATTCTGAAGTATTCATTTCGTCATCATTTTTAATGACAATTTGAGTAGGCATAGATTCACCTGGACCGAAGCCATCAGAAATGAGATTAAATCCTTTGATGGAATTAAATTCATCCCCTATCTCTTCTAAAGAGTTAAAAGATAAATCTCCATCGTAGGTAAATAAAGCTGGAACCGAAATAGCAGCCACAATGAGCAAGGCAAGTAAAGGACGTGCTAGAGCAAAACTACCAACAAATCCCCAAAACTTACTTTCCCCATGTTCAAGCTTACCCTTTGAAGGCCAGAATAGTTTCTTTCCTAACACCGCCATAAAAAATGGGACAACAGTAAATAGGGCTAGTAGCAATAACGCTACACCAATTGCAACTGCTGCTGCAGATTGATAAAGTACAAAGGTTGAAAAACCAATTGATGCAAATCCGATCATAACGGCTAATCCGCTGAAAAAGACCGTTTTCCCCGCATTCTTGTAGGTAATAACGATTGCTTCTACTACATTATCATTCTTAGACATTTCCTCTTTAAAACGGCTAAGCAGCAAAATACAATAGTCTGTACCGATTCCAAATAAGACTGCTACTAAGAAAATTTGCGTAAAGGTTGATAACGGAAAATCCACCTTATCTACTAAAATAGCAACAATCGATTGTGAAGCTAAATAGCTGAATCCTACCGTTACTAATGGAATAACCGGAGCAATAGCTGATTTAAACACAAGTAATAGTACGAACAATATGAATACAACGGTAATACCTTCTGTTTTCTTTAGACCTTCTTGAGAGTTAGTTACAAGGTCTTCGGAAATTAGCCAGTTTCCTGTGTAATAGTGTTCTAGCTCTACATTATCAAGTGCATCATATAAGGCTTTGGATATTTCTTTTCCTTCACGGTCATTTGCTATGACATTTACAGAAACAAGAATGGTTTTTCCATCCTCAGATACTAGCTGTTCCTTTAATTCTTCTTGATTAAAATGAGTTAGAATCGAGGTAATACCGAGTTCTTCCTTATTTTTCTCAAGCGTGTTAACTGCTTTTTCTGCGTTCGCAAAGTCTTCTTTTGTTAACTTCTTATCGCTATGAAAGACTAACGCTGTTTGCAGCTCATTCCCACTGTTTTCACTCGACTGGACATCTTTAAGAATCTTTTCAGCGAGTGTTGATGAATAACCTTCTGGAACGTTAATTTGCCCCTTTTCACGGACAAGGGTTTCCATATTTGGTGCAGCCATAAATAGCACAGCAATCATTGCTACCCAGGCAATAAGGATAAACCATTTTCCTTTAATAATGGCTCTCACATTTATTCCCCCATTTCTTCCATTTTCATGTTGGTTAATATCAGGGCTAATTTTTCATAAGTATTAATAAAATTGGTAATTTCAGTTTCATCAAATTGGGTGATAATTGACTCGACTAAAAGATGTACCTTTTCATGTGTTTTTTGGAGCAGTTGTTTTCCTTTATCACTTAAGGTTAGATAAACCACTCTTCTATCGTTTTCATCACGCGTTCTTTCAATTAGACCTCGATCTGCCAATCGGTTAATGATGGCAGTGATCGCACTTTTATTGACATCAAAGGCTTCTGCCAATTCAGAAGATGTACATTCCTTTGAATTCTGAATGTATTTGATAATATAGTGTTGATCAATCGTTAAGTCTTCTTCTATCTGACCTTTAATCAATGACTCTGCTTTCTTATTGACATCAAAAGAAACGGACACATATCGGTCGATTAATTCTTGAATGATTTTTTTATCCATCGCCCATTTCTCCCCTCTCTTTTTAAAAAAAAATATTAGTTAAACTGTTAAACTATTCACCTGTTTAACTATATGGTATGTTACTAATGGTGTCAATAAAAAAAAGGCTAGCGAAGTGCTAACCTTTTTCTTCATATTTTGCATGATTATTTTCCATTTATTCTTTGGGGTATAGAATCTCATCGATAATTCCATATTTTTTGGCTTCTTCGGCACTCATAAAATAATCTCTATCGGTATCTTTTGCAACTTTTTCTACGCTCTGACCCGTTCTATCGGCAATAATTTGGTTAATATGTTCTCTTAATTTTAGGATGCGCCTTGCAGAGATTTCTATTTCTGTTGCCTGCCCTCTAACGCCTCCAAGTGGCTGATGAATCATAATTTCACTATTGGGCAAAGCATACCGTTTACCTTTTGTACCTGCGAGCAGCAGCATCGCTCCAAAAGATGCGGCCATCCCTGTACAAATAGTACGAACATCTGGCTTAATGTATTGCATGGTATCATAGATAGCAAATCCAGCTGAGGTTGAGCCTCCTGGGCTGTTTATATAAAGTGAAATTTCTTTATCAGGTGCGTCCGCTGCTAAAAATAATAATTGAGCAACAACACTATTTGCAACATGATCATTAATTTCATCACCAATGATAATGATGCGATCCTTTAACAAACGTGAATAAATATCATAGGAACGTTCACCACGGTTAGATTGTTCTATAACATAAGGAATGGTACTCATTTCAAATCATCCTCCCTAAAAGCGAATAGTAGGCTATGCAGCCATGCAGAGAGTGCTTAAAGGAGATGAAGCTTTGAATGGGACAGTTCCTCGAGACACTGCGGAAGGTACCTCCGTTGTTTCTAGGATGGACGGAATGGCTTCAATTAAAACTGTCGGGTCCTGGTTGACTAAAGAGTCCTGGAATAGCTTCCAAAGCTGTTCTTTTTCCTCTTCTTCCCAAAGTGAATCAAGTTCCTCTCTTTCCCTTTGATTTTCTATCCGTTTTCTCGCTCTGTTTAAACATGATTTTACAGCAAATTCTGTTGTGTTTACTATCTCTGCAATTTCCCTCGATTGATATTGGAAGGCCTCTTTTAAGATAAAAATAATCGCTTGCTTTGGAGTAAAGTGATCCATCAACAAATCGACCGAATCCATACTATCTCCGGTTTGGAAATAGGTCTCCTCAACCATCTGATTATTTCTTAAATCTTCCCTTTTTCTCTTTCGAAGAGTATCCATCCACTGATTGCGGGCAATTTTAGTTAATAATGCACTTGTAATTTTATCTTTATGATAATAGGTTATAGCCTTTAACACAGCTTCTTGTGCGAGGTCATCCCCATCCCATTTACTTTGGGATAGAAAGTAACAATATTTCTGTAATTTTGGGTACAATTCATTAAAAAGGAAATCCTCGTACTGCACATCTTCAAAGGTGTACAGACTAAGTTTGGTAGCCATTATTTTTCACTCCCTTAAACACTCTCTACATTCTAAACGTTTTAACGAATTAAAAAGATACGGGTGGAAAAATTATTTCTTATTTTCTACTATATACAATTATGAAACTTTTTCGCCATTTTATCGTACATGTTAGGAGCGGAAAAATTTATAGGGGTATCATTTCTTTCTTCTACATTGCTTGCATTATAATAAGATAAGAAGAGTAAACATGATTAGGAGTGAATTACGTGGGAGTTACGCTTAGCAAAGGACAAAAAGTTGATTTAACAAAGTCACATCCTGGTCTGCAAAATGTGGTAGTTGGATTAGGATGGGATATTGCACATAATGGTTCTAACTTTGATTTGGATGCCTCAACCTTTTTATTAGGGCAAACTGGAAAGGTTCAAAGTGATCAGGATTTCATTTTTTATAATAATCCATCCGGCGGCAATGGGTCTATCAATTATAGCGGAGATAACCGAAATGGTGCTGGAGAACGGGATGACGAACAAATCCGGATTGATTTACAAAGAGTTCCCAGCCATATCCATCGGATTGCTTTCACGATTACGATTCATGACGCTCAAGTGAAGCAGCAAAATTTTGGACAAATCTCAAATTCGTATGTTCGTATCTTTAATGAACAAACCAATGAGGAACTGCTACGTTTTAACCTTGGCAGAGATTTTACTGTTGAAACAGCGATTGTAGCGGCTGAACTTTATCGTCATAATGGAGAATGGAAATTCAATGCAATTGCCAGTGGTTTTCAAGGTGGACTGGCTGCTTTATGCCGTAATTTTGGTGTATCAGTAGATGATGCACCTGCACCAATACCGACACCACCTGTGCAGCAAAATCTTTTTACTAACAACCCGAACCAATTTAATAACAATCAAAATCAATATAACAATCAGAACCAATTCAACAACCAAAATACATTTAATCAAAATCAAAATGGTTCTACCCCTTATCAGCAAAACCAACAGACTCAGCGGATTCATTTACAACCGGAATCTTCCTATTCGCAGCCAGCTTTTGGATATCCAACTCAAACATCATCGCCAAACAACCATCGTACATATGGGGATGATATTCATTGTCCGCGCTGTCACTCATCAAATGTTCGAACGGGGCAAAAGGGATTTGGGTTAGGAAAAGCAGCGATTGGCGGGCTAATTCTTGGTCCAGTTGGATTGCTTGGCGGTTTTATCGGAAAAAACCAATTAAAGTTTACTTGTAACAGCTGTGGTAACAACTGGTCCCCCAATCAAACGGACATTACAGAATGGGCAAATCAGTCAAAAAGAAAAGCTCAGGAATTGTTTAATAGATACAAGAGTCAAGAAGTTTTAGAGGCAGTAGTAGCTGCATGTGCACTGGTTTCCATGGCGGACGGATATTTGGATGCCACTGAACGTCAGAAAATGATTGAATTTGTTAATTCCAGCGAAGAGTTACGCGTTTTTGATAGTAACAAAGTCATCCAAAGATTTAATTACTTTGTTTCACGGATTGAAGCAGACCGGATGATTGGCCGGGCTGAAGCCTTCCGTGCCCTTGGAAAAATTAGATCAAAGCCAGAAATTGCCCGTTTAGTTGCACGCTATTGTATTGCCATTGGGTATGCAGACGGTAATTTTGACCACAATGAAATGCAAATGGTCAGCGATATTTGCCGCGAGTTAGGACTAAACCCTGGCGAATTTCTTTCATAGGAAATAAAACCTCAATCCGCTACATTGGATTGAGGTTTTTACTTGCTTATATTTGCCAGACTCGTTTATTTTCAATTCTTTTCGTCAGACCCTTAGAATCCAATCTTTCTAAAAATGGAATCATATATTTCCGTGAAAGGTCTAAAATTTCTTTTGCATCACCGACTTCAAATTCTTTTTCGGTTCCACTTCGCAGTTTTTCAACAGCTTCTTTAAAGACATCCCCGTGATATGCAAATTGCTCATCCAAATGGACAACAACCTCTTGGTCTTCGAGAAAACGCCTTAAATCTGCCCCTAACGTTTCAGGTATGCCTGAATCTGCAAAGTAGTCTTTATAATAACGAACCTTTAGCCCGTCCTTCTTAAGTTCACCCAGCATGTTTTCTGCCCGCTTTTGCCAGCTTTTCGGTACATGAGGCACGAAGCTAGACAATGAAACAAACTGTTCCTTTCGATTAAATACGCCATTGACAATTCCACTTTCAACGACATAATCTAGTAACGATTTTGGAAACCTTTTTTGCATTGATTGCATAAGCTCTGCCTTATTAAGTCCAGGTTTCATTGAATGCGTTTGATGGAACTCTTGCAAGCGGTCATAGATGTCTTCTTCAATCGAGTTAATTAACATTTTGAGTGTATATTCTTTACCATTGAATAAGACAAAATCATCATCGTCTAAAAATACCTTCAAGGTATCCTCATCAAGTGCAGTCCGTTTTATTAACTCGCCTAAAAGTAAGCTTTTCGCTTCAAAAATAGCTGCAGTTATTCGTTCCTTAGGTGATCCAACCTTTTTCTTTTCCAATTCTTCAATGGTTTGATTTCCAAACCGATATTTATTTCCTCTTGGATCGATTACCCAGCCGCCGCCAATCGTCTCTTGCGGACTTGGTCGACGTAAAATAAAGCGATCCCCCCGCTTAGTAAGGATTTCTTCCTCTAATCGAAGCTGACAAAGTATTTCACCGTTTTCTTCTTTAATCTCGTTCCTGTCAAAAAAGACAATCCGTCCCATTACCTCTGAGGTTCCAATATGAAGCTTAATCGGCATCCGCTGTTTCACCAAATGTTCGAGATCTTCAACAACTCGTATCGCTACATCCACTGTTTTCGTAACAATAAAGTGCTCAGAAGATACTAGAACATCACCGCGCTCTAAGTCCTCTTTCGAAACACCCGAAAGATTAATAGCCGTTCGCTGGCCAGCATATGCTTTTTGTGCTTGCTTATGATGAACCTGAATTTGCCTGGCTTTAACTTCGAGTCCCTGCGGCATAATCTTAATTGTTTGACCCTCTTCCACGGTTCCTTCATAAACAGTCCCACGAACAACTGTACCCTGACCTTTAACCGTGAATACCTGGTCAATCGGCAGACGAAACGCACCTTTTGCGTCTCTCATTTCCTGCTCTTTAAGCGTTTTGATGATTAATGCTTTTAACTCTTCTATGCCCTTTTTCGAAATGCTGTCCACTAATACAAACGGGGCATCACGAAAGACACTCCCTGTTAATTCTTCTAAAATATCATCCTTTACAAGCTCAATAAATTCTTCATCAACCCTGTCAATTTTAGAAATCGCAACGAGCCCGTTTTTCACCCCTAAGAATTTTAGGATATCCAGATGCTCTCTCGTTTGCGGCATGACTCCTTCATCCGCAGCGACAACCAGTACCACAAGGTCAATCCCTGCGACTCCAGCAATCATTTGCCGAATAAAGCGCTCATGTCCCGGCACGTCAATAACCGAAATTTGAATATCCTGATCCTCATATAATGGAGCAAATCCAAGTTCAATCGAGATTTGTCGTTCTTTTTCTTCCTTTAATCTATCAGTATCCACATTGGTCAAAACTTTCGTCAAGGAAGTTTTACCATGATCTATATGCCCAGCCATACCAATTGTAAAATATCGTTTTTCCAAAGTTGCCACCTGCTTTTTTTCGATGTTCCTTTTACTTTATCTTTAAAGAACATATAGTTCAAGAGAACATTTTTAGACACTTAGATAAGCTCCAATCGCACCGCAATATTCTCCCTTTTCCAAAAACACCGTAGTTAAACCTAACATATTCAAATAGTATTCTAGAGCGGTTTTTAGTGAAGGATTGCCAATAACTGCGGTTCCGATGATAACCACACTTTTTACTTGATGAATGGTTGCTGCCTGCGAGGTTAACAATACAATGGTTTCTGCAATCATATTGGAAAGTGCGGCCAGTCTGTCCGCTTCCTTATGGGTCTGTTTTTTACCTTTAGCAAAGTTTGCAGCTGTTAAATCACCATGAATTGGGCTGTCTGCTGCTTCATAAATATCCTTAACCAGCATATCCACGTTTCCTTTATGTCCTTCTTCAGCAAGAACGGTAAGCAGTTGATAATCCTGGACTTTCGTTAATAAAGAACCTAGACCTGTGAACGTGCCTCCGCCCATTCCACTGCCAAGAATTCGTTCCGCTTTATCCCCTTTTACCAGATGCCACGAAGTCCCCGTCCCGATATTTACGACCAAGTAGGCTTCTTCGATACTCTTATTTTCTTTTGCTAGTAAGAAACGTGCTCCCTTACATGTAGATTGGAATTCAGGGATTAACATGCTGTCTTGAAAATAACTATTTTGTATAGCAAGCGCTTTTCCGCCAGTTATTGAAACTTTTAAAGTGGGAGCTACCATTCTTAACCATGAAATGGCGGAATCCAGCTTGTTTATTGAAAACTTCTTAAAATGCATTCTCCCATTTTCCTGATAAACGATTTTGATTAAAGAACCACCAGCATCAATTCCTGCAGTAATATGTTGCATAACTCCCACTCCTTCAAAAGAAACTGATTTTATTACTTATTTGACAATACTCCCTATTAATCCTGCTTTTCATGTCACGAATCCTACACAATCGACCCGTTCAAAGTCACAATTAATGTGCTATTGTGTAGAAAAGAATTCTATACAACAAAGGAAGATACCATATGAAGAAAATTACTTGGCCTATTGTTATAGGACTTACACTGTTGGTGGGTTGTCAAAACACTGAACCTAAAGAAGAAACAAAACAATCAACAGAACAAAATCAACAGGAGACATCAGCTAAAATGGTAACAAAGGCCGCATTCCCCTATCCAAATCTATTATCTGAAAGTGAACAATCCTATTCGCTTTTAGTCATCGGGGATAATGATAATCCGATTGAACAAAACAATAAAATCACAGAAAAAGTGAATACTATTTTGAGTCTGCCTGAGCTAGAAATGTCACAACAAGCATATCCCGAGCTTAACATTGAAACAGAACCGGCTTATATACTATTTGACCAAGCTGGGGTTATTTACCAAGGCAAGAATATGAAAGAGTT
Organism: Neobacillus niacini; assembly: GCF_023715415.1. GTDB lineage: Bacteria > Bacillota > Bacilli > Bacillales > Cytobacillaceae > Neobacillus > Neobacillus niacini_C. The sequence continues at coordinate 187,607 of NZ_JAMBOB010000002.1, read as the reverse complement.
AACAACTTACCTTGAAAAGAATTAAAATCAAACAAAAAAACCAGAATTTTTTTCTGGTTTTTTATATTTTGTTATTCCTATTAGACTCACGTGGCTTTTTTAGTGACCATCGAGCCTACACTTTTTCACTTTCGGTCACTCTGGACATACTTGAGTGACCGCAATCATTCATCATTCCAAAGAGGGCATTCAAACAAAATTAGTTTGTAAATATAAACTCTGTCCTACTTCCGGTTTGCCCTGCAATAACCTCTAGTCTAATATCGATTCGTTCTTTAAGCTCTGGAACGTGCGAGATGATACCGACTAAGCGTCCACTGCTTTGGATATCCATCAATGCTTCAATCGCTTGATCAAGTGATTCAGGGTCAAGCGTCCCAAAGCCCTCATCAATAAACATCGTCTCTAATGAAACTCCGCCTGCATAGTTTTGGACGACATCCGCTAGGCCAAGAGCTAAAGATAGTGAGGCTTTAAAGCTTTCCCCGCCGGATAAAGTTTTTACATGGCGCTCTTGACCCGTATATTGGTCAAAGACTAGAAGCTCTAAGCCACTTTGAACATTCCCCTTCGAACGGTCCGTTTTCCTTAGAAGCTCAAATCGGCCTGCTGTCATTTTCCTTAATCGAACATTTGCCTCCCGCAAAATATCATCTAAGAAAGCAGCAAGTACATAGCGTTCAAACGTAATTCGATACGTATTTTGTCCTTTAGCAATTTCATATAGGTGTCCAATTAGCTTATATCGTTCTTCAAGCACCTTCATTTGCGCATTTATTCTCTCGACATTGCTATAAATTTCAAGGTTGTCCCGTTTCTTAACAAACAGATCTGTCCGCTGATTGATTAGCTCTTCAATATCACGGGCTAAATTTTCTAACGAAGCTCTTAATCCATCAACATCTGGAGTCCTAACGTCCTGTAGGAGCTCAGTCAATTCTTTTAATCGGTCTGAAACAGAGCGTAACTCTTCACGATAACTGCGGATTTGACCTTCAAGATTCCGTATATCAGCTTCACTTTTTTTAGCAGAGTGGTATTCTCCATAATTAATAAAACCTTGCTCTGCAAGTCTCTTAACAAAGAGTTCTTTCTCTATCTTCAACTCGCTCTCTTTGCCAGAGTGGTGCTTCACGGCATCCTGTAATCGAGCTGTTTCAGCCGATTGTTTTTCTTTCACTGCTTGTAATCGCTGCTGCGCCTCTTCAAGCTTTTTCACTAACATATCATGATGTTTTTTAGAATTGGTTAGTGCTGTTTCATAAGCTGCTTCACTGCGAAGATTCTCTGGAATAACCTTCATCATCCTAGTTAAATTCGTTTTCTTCTCCGTAAACTGTACCGTCAACTCTGATACATGTGTTGCAAACTGCTGAATAGCACTTTGTAATGCTATTTTTTCCGTATCGCTTTTTTCGAGTTCAAGAATAATTTGATCAAGCATTTTAATTTGAGCAGCAAGTATTTTTTGTGATTCAAGTACCTTATTTTTGTTAGTCATCACTTCTGTTTTCGTTAAGTGTAAATCTGATTCCTTAAAATCAATCCGATAAGCGTGTATTTCTTTTAAAATCTCTTCACACTTTTCTCGTTGTGTTTTTTCAATCGATTGACTTTCAAAATACTGAGATTCTGCCGCTGATTTTTCTTTTTCCAAAAGAACTGCCTGCTGCTTTGAAGCTTTCAAATCCTCTTCATTTGGTATCAGATCTTGATTCGAGGACGCTGGAGATGGATGATGCTCCGAACCACAAACTGGACATGCTTCACCGTTAGTAAGGCGTGCTGCGAGAAGTGATGCTTGGCCATGCAGCCATTGGCTCTCCATATCTTCAACTAGTGCCTTGGCATCCAAATACCTTGCAGTACTATTTTCGAACTTACTGGACTTCACTTTAAGGTCTTGTACCGTTTTTTGATGACGTCCCAAGTTAAACTCATATTTTTCTAGCTTATCAAGTTCGATTTGCATTTTTTCAATCTGTCGGTCATTTTCCAAATATTGAAGCTTACCCTTCTCAATGACTACCTTTTTGTCGTTTAGTACTTTGATTCGTTCTTCCAGGTTTTTAAAGTTATTTTCTGCTTTTAGATGTTTGTCCTTTGCATCCTTGAGCGAGGCCTCCACAATTGATGAATCCTTTACCAAAGCTGCGAAGGAATAAACATCGTCCTTCATGTTTATTAATTGATTAATGGCATCTAGTGCTTTTTGACGTTCGCCTTCACGCTCTTTCTCTGTCTGCCATAGTTGCTCATATTGTTTAGTAAGAACATCTAGTTTATCGATTTCGCTCTGTATAGATGTTACATTACCCTGAAGAATGTCCAATTCTCGCTTTAATCGATGGCAGAGCTCTTCTTGCTGTGCCAACAATGCAGCTTTATGCGCAAGCTGAACCTGCTTTTCTTTTTCAGCAAAAACCTCTGCTTGTGATTCAAGTTGAATCTTTTCTGCTTTTAATGCTTCTCTTGTTTGAATTTGCTTTAAAATTGTTTCTGCTTCAAATAACTTACCTTTTAAGGAGTCTTGTTCTTGGTCCTTTTCTTTCAAGCTAGTAACTAATTTTTCAAGTAGACTTTCCATACCACTGACTTCTTCCTGTAGTAATGGCATCATGATTAAATCATTTACACTGTCTGCTTCCAAGTATCCTTTTAGCTCTTCGTTTGTCACCGCTTGAATACGCCTGAGGTTTTCATTTCTAGTCTGAACCTGCATTTCAACAGAATTCTTCAATTCGGTTGACTCTACCTTCAGCCTGTCTTCAACCATTTTATAAATTTGAGTATGGAACAACCGCTGTAATATAACTTCTTTGTCCTTACTGTCGGAGGTTAATAGCTTTCGGAATTCACCTTGAGGAATCATTAAGATTTGGCGGAACTGGTTGCTGTCTATCAGCATAATTTCCTTAATCTTTTCCTCTACCTCATTGATTTTGGTGGCGATTAATTTTTTTTCACCTTTTTCATCCCAGCTGTATAATTCAGCTTTGGCTGGTAAAGTCGTAAATCCTTCACCCTTTTCCTTCTTTTTAGGCTGTTGAGGTAAGCGGGTAATCGAATACACTTTGTTACGAATAGCAAAGTCAAGTGAAACCTCTGTTACCAAATCCGGTCTTGCAAATTGGCTTCGTAACTCAGGTCCGTTACGATCTTCCCCACTTGCTTTTCCATAAATCGCATAACTAATTGCATCGAAAATTGTGGTCTTCCCAGATCCAGTTTTACCAGAAATAACAAACATCGTACGATTCCCCAGCTGGGTGAAATCAATGATTTCTACATCTGCATAAGGACCAAATGCCTGCATGGTTAATTTTAATGGTCTCACTTTGCAGCCTCCTCTCGTACCACTTTTTCAATCACATCAGCCATAACTTCTTTTTTATCGGCTGTAAACTCAGAGGTTGTCATTTCCGAATAAAATTGCTCAAACAAATCAATCTCCGATTTTTTCTCATTCGAAGTAATGATAAATGATTGTTTTTTCTTCAAATCCGTAATATCTATTTTCCGTTCAAGATGGAGGACGTTCGGATATACTTGACGTAGTTTATTGATTGGGTCAAGCAGTGCACCCTCATCAAGCAAGGTAATTTTCAAATAGTCATGTAATTTCTGTTTTTCATAAAAATAAGGATCTAGTAATTCCTCAAGATGCCCTTCAAGTTCACGCATGTCATGTGTTGGATTCAAGGACCTATAGCGATGAGAAAAATTTCCTTTCTCGTCCATTTCGATAATGGAAATCGATTTATTTTGCTTTGCTTCTGAAAAGGAATATTTTAAAAGGGAACCGGAATATTTTACTTTATCATGTTTGATAGCATCCGGACTGTGGAGATGACCCAGTGCTGTATAAGAAAATGGGTCAAAAAGTTCAGCACCTACACAGCCAGATCCTCCAACGGATAAAACACGTTCGGAGTCTGAAGTCTGCCCGCCTAAGACAAAGGCATGTCCTACCAACACATTGGGCTCATTGGGGTTCAAGTTTTCCTCCATCCTGCCAACCAATCCTTTCATAGCATCCTGATGGGAATGAATCGAATCATCACATAGAAGTTGACGTACAACTCCAGGTTCTGCATAAGGGACTAAAAAGAAATTAACTCCCTTAACTTGTACAGGCTTAAAGCTATCGGACAGCTTACCAGATAAGTAGAGTTGGCTATGTTTATACCACGAGCTTCCAAATGAAAGACGTTCAGCGCTATCATGGTTTCCGGCAATTGCAACAACTGGCGTTTTTAGCTCAACATTAATTTTAAACAGAATTTCATCTAATAATTCAACTGCGTCAGTCGGCGGAACGGAACGGTCATACAAGTCACCTGCAATCACAACCGCATCTGGCTTTTCTTCTGTAACAATTTCAATAAATTGATTTAGTGCTTCACGTTGATTATCCGTCATATAGACACCGTGCACTAACTTACCTAAATGCCAGTCGGCAGTATGGATAAATTTCATTTTAGTCACCCCATCTTTTTAATCTCATAAATACTATTATAGCAAAATACCATCCTAAAAGAGGATGGAAAACGAAGCAATTAAAGGTAAATAGGGGTATGATTATATCAATATATGCAAAAAACAGCCCGACACTTTGGTCGGGCTGTTAAATCATTGGCATTATAAATTACTTTTTAGTTACATTAGCAGCTTGTGGTCCACGAGCACCTTCAACAACTTCGAAAGATACTTCTTGACCTTCTTCTAAAGTTTTGAAACCTTCAGTTTGGATAGCGGAATAGTGTACAAATACATCGTTTCCATCTTCAGCTTCGATAAATCCGAAACCTTTTTCAGAGTTGAACCATTTTACTTTACCGTTTTTCATGTAAAAAAATCCTCCTATTGGCTTAGACAAAGCCATGTGTAAAATTCACCAAATTACAACGTGATAGCTTTACTTCCTCTTTCTTATCCAACTTCAGTTAAAACTTGAACAAGCTTTGTAACATAAATCTAATCTCGTGCAACGGCTGACTAAAATTTAACATTTTTAAGCTGTATAGTCAATAAAATACGATAGACAAAAGCCTACAAAATTCGGGGTTTGCAAGGCTTTTGGGCTGTTTGTATCACCTTACTTTTTATGCTGATTACTGCTTGGATTTGTGTCCAAAACTTGATTCCTGTCAATCCTGCCTACTTTACATTTTATATCCTTTACGACATCTTTGATGAGTAATTCTAAACCGATATAGGTTAGTGATGGGAAGTTTGCAAACAGCTTTTTGACTTCCCATTTCAGCTCATTCTCACCACAAATACTGTGGCGATTGATTTGTTCCACTTCTTTTTTTATTTTGGAAAGCTCTTTTACTTTTTCATCCTCTGGCAGAAGCGCTAGTGCATCAAGTCTGGCAAGGAACTCGACTGACTTTTCTATTTTCAGCCTAACCTCTTCATGAACATCTTTAGCAATAATATGATTCTTGTATTTAAATTCATTTAACTTTAAAGCTGAATCATACGTTGCTTTTACAATTTCCTCTCTTGTCATGCTGTTGGTTTCATAGCTAAGCATATTTTTCCAGGATGGTTGTTTCATAGCTTCGCGGAAGTCTTCTAGCTTGTTACAGAATTTTTTATACCCATATTTTTCTGGGTTTTCAAACGCCGGGCTGCCTGGATCAAGGAATGGAGAAAGTGGCGCAACAAAATAGGAAATTCGTGTATCTTCCCCACACTCTTTGTGAATAATTTCACAAAAATTGACATTTCTCATCGCACTTTCATAACTTTGATTGGGTATACCTGTCATGAAAAATAAGTCAATTTTTGCGCATCCATGCTTTAACGCATATTGGAGCATGTCTATTACCTTGGCATTGCTACAAGGCAGTTTGCCGTTATATTTACGGATATCTTCATCCGCCGATTCAAGGGTAAGCTCGATACTGTACTTAGGCATTGCTTTATTTAATCTTTCAAAAAATCTCTCATCTGCATAATTAAACAATTCAAAAACAATTTCGTTCTTTAACTTCATTTTTGTTAAGCCATCAAGAAACTCATCAACGTACTCCTTGCCACCCTGCCTTATATCATTCAAAAGAAAAATAGGTGCACGTGTGAAACGTTGGATTAAAGCAATATCTTCGAGCATTTTTTGTGGGGAACGCATGACTAACTTCTTCCGATTACAATTTAACGCATAGGCATCTTTGGAACCTCCGCAGATTAAACAATTATAGTTACAACCCTTAGAAGTTAAAATAGCGGTATTTGGATATTGCAGCCATCCTTTGTATGGCAATGGGTCTAATAGATTAAAATATTTAAAGACTGAGCCTATAACATAGCGATAACCTGGCAAATTAAACTCATCGAGACTATCTGGTACATACGTAATTTCATTATAAAAATATTGATTATTTTGCTTCCAGGTTAGGTTTGGAATATCTGCAAATCCCTTTACATCCTTCTTCTGCAACTTATTAAGCAGCATTAGGATTAATTTCTCAGTGGTATCACCGCGGACAACAAAATCTATGCAAGGATATTCAATTAATTCCTTATGAAAATACGTGCTGGAGAGTCCTCCGAACATAACCGGTGTATCCGGATGATACTTCTTAACGATTTTTGCTAGTTCCACACTTCCATGTGCATGTGGCAGCCAATGAAGGTCTATCCCAAATGCCTTTGCTTTCATATTCTTAATTTTTTTCTCAACATCAAAATTCGGATTTAAAAGCATTCGATTGGCGATATTGACAATCTTCACTTTTAATCCATACCGTTCAAGATAATCCCCGATACTAGTTAAACCAACCGGATACATTTCAAATACGGGTGATGATGGAACCACATCGCTGATTGGACCGGTAAATAGCATTTCTTTTCTGAAATCATATACTGTAGGCGGATGCAGCAGTACCAAGTCGTAAATCATTTGATCACTTCCTAAATTCCTAATATTTGTATACACCTTTATAGTAATATAGAAATCAAGGAAAATGATGGTTCAAATATTACAATTAATTGATTTTTTAAAAAACAAGATATTCCTAGGGTTAAACATAAAAATAACCGAAGAAAATTATTTCTTCGGCATGGTTACTACTTCTTCATCCTCGTCTCGGAACTTATCTAAAATCGTAATCGTATCCACAAGATGATTATTAAAAATTTGTCGAGCAACGGCAAGCAGTTCAACAATCATTGGATCTTTTAGCGTATAAATGACTTTATTTCCTTCCTTTGTTCCCGAGACAATATTCTTCGCTCTTAAAATTGTTAACTGCTGAGAAACAGCAGATCCTTCACTGCCAACAAGGGTTTGAATTTCATTTACATTTTTATCCCCTTCAGCTAGCAGCTCCAATATACGGATTCTCAAAGGATGTGCGAGTGCCTTGAAAAATTCCGCCTTAAATTGCTGCATTTCTAAATTCAATCTATTCACGTCCTTAATCCTAGTAAGTAGCCGAGAGCTTCTGTTTGCCGCTTTCCATTACTTCTTGTGCCGAAAGCTTTTTACACTCTTTAAAGGCGAAGTGTTTACAGCCAAGACATTTATTGCGATCCAGTTCAGATAACGCAAACTGAATGGCGTCACCTGTGTGTTCAAAGAAATTCTCTTGACCAATCACATCATATAAACCCGTACTTCTTAGAACATTTTTGGGCTGTTCGTTTATTCCCGATATAATCACTATACCATTTTTTGAAAAGTGAGACACAATACTAGCTAAATTGGCTTCACCCGTAGTATCCATAAAAGGCACTCTGCTCATTCGTAATAAGAGAATCTTAGGTCGATAGTTTATCGTAGTCATAATCGATGTCTCAAAGGTTTGTGCAGCTCCAAAGAATAATGGTCCCTCTACATTATAAATACTTACCTGAGGGCAATCATGCGAATCCGATACCATTTGAGTCTCCACTTTTGCATGTTTATGCTGAAGGTTAGGCAATGCCTTTCTTGTGGTCATCAAATTGCTCATTCTCAAAGTAAATAGAACCGCAGCCATCACTAAACCAACTTCAACCGCAGTTGTCAGATTAACAAAAACTGTTAACAAAAAGGTAACGACTAAGACAAGTGAATCTGTTGATTTGGTTTTTAAAATATGGGCAAATACTTTGCGTTCACTCATATTCCAGGCAACAACCATTAGAATAGGTGCCATGCTGGCGAGCGGAATATAGGATGCGAATGGAGCGAAAAACAGTAATACAAGCAATACTACTATTCCATGAATAATCCCGGATAATGGGGATACTGCCCCGTTTTTTATATTCGTAGCCGTTCTGGCAATCGCCCCGGTTGCCGGTATTCCTCCAAATAGGGGTGTTACCATATTGGCAATCCCTTGACCTATGAGTTCCTTGTTGCTGTTATGTTTACTATTTGTCATACCATCGGCCACGACTGCTGAAAGCAAGGATTCAATCCCGCCAAGCATCGCTATGATAAAAGCTGGCTTTAATAGAGTAATAATCATCTCAAAGCTCAAATTAGGTATCTGGAGTTGTGGCAGAGAGTTTGGAATTTGTCCATAGGCACTTCCAATTGTTGCTACTTGCCCTGGATAAAGCAAAGTTGCAATCATAGTTGAAACAATTAATCCAATTAATGGACCTGGGACCTTAGGGGCAATCCTGGGTGTTAGTATAATGGTTGCTAAACATATGACCGCTGTTAGGATGCTCAAAAGGTTAATACTATCAATGTGAATGAAAAGTTCGTTTAGATTATTGATAAATTCTTCATGTTTCTTAATCCCTGTCAACCCTAGGAAACTAGCAATTTGTCCAGTAAAAATGGTAATTGCAATCCCTGTAGTAAATCCAATCGTTACAGGTCTTGGGATAAATTTAATTAATGATCCCAGTTTAAAAATTCCCATTAAGACCAGCATAATTCCGGCTAGAAAGCCTGCAATTAACAGATTTTCGTATCCGTACGTCATTACGATTCCAAATAATATTGGAATGAACGCACCTGTTGGACCGCCAATTTGGTACTTAGAGCCTCCAAACAAGGAGATGAGAATTCCGGCAACAATTGTTGTATAGATTCCATATTCCGGCTTCACTCCTGAAGCAATCGCGAAGGCCATCCCAAGAGGTATGGCAATTACACCGACAATCAGTCCTGACAGGACATCTTTTGGAACGTTACTTAAGGAATATTGATGGAATCTTTTGTCACTAAACATATGAACCCTTCTTATCTTTTAAATTTGTATATCTGATTATTTGAATATAGAGGAATACGAAGTAATAATCAAGACATTTGTTTTAAAAATATTTCCAGTTGTATTGTCCCCCATCTCTGTGGTATATTAATTGAGCGATGAGCTGAGTTGTGTAAGTCGAGAAACATTCCTTTTTGGAGCACACTATGTGGAGTGTGGTTTTTCGCCTCAATACGCAAAGACGCCTGCTATATGCAGGCGTCTTTTTTATGGTTAAAATTAGCACTTTTCCCCTAAATCTTATAAAATGGAATTATAAGGGATTTTTCATTAGAGGAGGGAAAAAGATGAATAATCATGAAATTGATTACAAAATCTACGGCGATGATATGCAGTTTGTTGAGGTTGAGCTTGATCCGCAAGAAACAGTTATCGCTGAAGCAGGAAGCTTTATGATGATGGAAGATGACATACATATGGAGACGATTTTCGGAGATGGATCTAGTAACTCTGGAGGCAGCGGTCTGATGGGCAAATTATTCAGCGCAGGTAAACGGGTGATTACAGGTGAAAGCTTATTCATGACGGCCTTTACCAATCAAGGTCATGGCAAAAAACATGTTTCCTTTGCCTCTCCGTACCCCGGTAAAATTATTCCAATGGATTTAAGTGAGTTGGGTGGAAAAATCATCTGTCAAAAGGATGCCTTCCTAGCAGCTGCCAAAGGTGTTTCCGTTGGAGTAGAATTTCAACGAAAAATTGGTGCTGGGTTCTTTGGCGGTGAAGGCTTTATTATGCAAAAACTTGAAGGTGATGGCCTAGCTTTTGTTCATGCCGGTGGAACAATTACAAAAAAGGAGCTCCAACCAGGCCAATCATTAAGAGTAGACACCGGCTGTCTCGTGGCAATGACAAGTGGTGTTGATTATGATATCGAATTTGTTAAGGGAGTTAAAACAGCCCTATTCGGCGGTGAAGGGTTATTTTTCGCCACACTACGAGGGCCAGGGTCAGTTTGGATTCAATCTCTGCCATTTAGCAGACTTGCAAGCCGTGTCTTTGCAGCTGCACCGCATCGTGGCGGGGGAAAAGATGAAGGCAGTATTGCAAGAGGAATTTTTGATATGTTCAATGGAGACTAATTACCTTTAATAGAAAAAGGGCAGAGTTAAATTCTGCCCTTTTTCTATTTCAATGTATTCACCCCAAGATACTCTGAAAGAGCAACCTGTAGGGTTCCTTTTAATTCGGCAACATGATCAAAAGAGATTCCTGAATTGATAACGAGCTTTACAATCTCTGGACGGAGTCCCGTTATTACTGTCTTACACCCCATCATCGAGATTCCATTAATAACCCGAATGAGATGTTTGATGACTTCAACCTCCATCACAGCTACACCCGAAAGGTCTAATATTAACGTCTGAATATGGGAATTACCAATTTCCGTGATGATTTTATCTTCAATTGTATTGGCTCTAAAGCTATCAATTGCACCAATTAACGGTATAATGCTAATATTTTTTGAGATTGGAATAATGGGAACAGATAGGTTCTCTAGAAGTTTTCTCTGAGCGTCCAACAATTCATCTTTATATTTAGTATATTGAATAAAGAACGAAGTTAAGAAATGATCAAATTGCCGATTGATGTTTTTTTCCAAAGTAAAATAAAATTCAGATGAATGATCATTATTTTCATTTAAATCAAAATTATAGAGGAAATCCCAAACGGTTCTTCTTATTGCTTGTATCCATTCCAATTTAAAAGCAATCGTAATCGAATATTTAGCCCAGGCAATTCCTTCTTGTTTTGCGAATGTTATTAATTCATGTTCACGTTCCTCAATTATCAGTAACACGAGTTTATGTGCATTACTTAATAGATTTATATTGCCAATCCTATGTATCTCATCAATTTTATCTTTTACGTTAATTGCTTCTTCTAATAATCTTTTCTCAAATATATCTTTATTTGCATGAAAAAATTCTCTTATTGATAATGTTTCTTCATAGGTTAAATCCAACTTTTTAACACCTCTCCTTTTAGGATCATTTCCAATTGGAATTCTTAAGGAAAATTTTGTTCCTTTATTTTCTTCACTTTCGACATTGATTCTTCCACCCTGCTGGTAGACCACCGAAAACACTTGGGTTAACCCCATCCCAGTTCCGAGGTCCTTTGTTGAATAAAACGGTGTCCCCAATAAGGATAATTTTTCTTTTGGGATCCCTATTCCAGTATCTTCTATACATACCACGATTTCTTCTCCTTCAGCAAAATGGCTGATAGACAATTCCCCTATTTCATTCATCGATTCCAGAGCATTTTTTATTAGATTAAAAAATGCCTTTTTAAACTGGTTTTTTTTACCATATATAGCAGTTGTAGTGTCGAAATAACTTGTATGTATTTGAATATCGTATATTTTATCTTGAAATAAATTTAAGATAGATTCCAGTTCGACCGCTATGAGAAACATTTGCGGTTCCTCATTTTCTTGGTCTGGTTTAGAAACTTGAAGAAGCTCATTCAGTGTTGATAAGGCATTTTCTAATTCCAACTGTGCAATGTTAATATACTCAGGATTACTTTCATGTTCTAGTAATTGCAGAAAACCTTTAACAGCCGTCAATGGATTACGAACTTCATGAGCAATCCCTGCTGCAATTTGACCAACTGATGCCAATTGAGTTAAATGCTTTTCGCTCTGACATGGTACTGGATTTAAAACTTTCAAGGTAACATATCCTTTCTAGTTATGAATTTCTAGCAGTTTACTAGTCATATCCTAGTATTTCGTCTTACTAAACACAAATATTACCAAAATATTCGAAAAATAAACAGGTTAAAAACTCCTAGAAATTTTCCTTAAAAAGGAAAATAACCTCATAATCCACTATCACAAAGTACTATTTTACAAAAACTTTACAGAAATACAAAAGCACAGCCGGCTGGCTGTACTTTTTCAACTTACTCCTTGCTCTTTACTCCAAACACCCTGCATTCTACGAATAGAAACGATTTGTCCAATATGATAGGCATTATGAAGGATAATACTCGACAATGATTCAGACCATGTTTCTTTCGATTCCTCACTAATACGTTGATCAAGCTTTTCATCATCACTATTCTTAATTGTCTCATACCAGTCAGTCATCACCATATTAAATCGTTCTATTACCTGTTCCCATTCCAACTCATTCATATAGGTAAAAGTAGTATCATTATTCCCTTCCAGCTTTAGAACCGCAATATTCTTAAATCGCTTTAAAAATCTCTCATTCCAAAAAACTAAATGACTAATGAGTTCCCAAATGGAATTCTCAGAATCCGATTTTTTCCATAACGCTTGCTCCGGAGTTAATCCAGCGACTGCTTTTTCAAACGAGACAAACCAATGACTCTTTTTTTGACAACAAAGGAATTGTTCAAGTAATACATCTTTACGATTCATCATCCAATCTCCCCTAGATAAATGTTTATCCTAATAGTTTCGACCAAATCCCTTGATAACCTTTATTCTAAATGAAGTTTTCTTAATTCTTCATTTGCTTGCACTCTTTTTAAGTTGTAGGACTGCCATGAATAATTGCTTAGATTTGCTTCATTTTTTCTTTCAAGTAATACATTTTTCAAACCCGGAAGCTGGGGGTTTTTTTCATATAACTCCATTAACCCTAAAATACCTGTGTGAGATAAGCTATTTAGATAATGCAAATCAATTTTCCCACTTTGTTCATATCGTTCAATATTTTTGTTGACGATAATTTGCTCCACATTTATTACGTTCATCACAGTGTAATAGAGTAAGGCGCTTATAAAATAAAAATGGAATAAGGAAAGTTTTTCAATCCAAATCTTAATTAAGGTATACATGAAAATAACAACAAGAAAAATCATAAACGAATGCGCCATGACTCTTATAAAGGTAAATCCATATGCGTCCTCGTACATGCTTAGACGCATGAAAGCTGAACTTAATAACACTGCACTAGAAAGAACAAGAGCGGTTAGCAGCAATTGGATAAATCTTTTTATGAAACCAACCGTGCTCTTAACAAAGGTTAAAACAAGTACTGTAATCGAAAGATTGATCAGGGTAACAAATAATAGTTCAAAGAAGCCTTTTCTTGCATATTCAGCATAGGTGAAGTCTCCCTGTAGCGACCCACTAAAGAAGTATTTAAATTGAACAATGGTGAAGAGGACATATACCGCATTTATTAACACTAGGACAGTAATGGTAATGACACCATCCATATTAAAGGTTAGTTGATTGCCATTCTGATTCAATACATTTATTTGTTTCTTCATCAGAACCTGCATGAGACCAAAGAAGGCAAAAGTATAAAACAAAACTACGATGATACGAAAAACGACTTCAGCATCAATTACTTGAAACCACTGTGGAATTCCCCCTACCATTTTTTCAAATTGAGTATCTGCAGACATCAGAAGCAATAAGACAACCATCAAAACGGGAATGGAAATTAAGACTCCAATTAAAACCTTTTTCCACACTTGAAACTTACTTTCATCAACGCCTTGTTTAAAAACTTTGCCCAATAGTGACGCAAATACGAAATTATACTTTATTGCACCACCTAATTTCGAAAATAAATAGGTGACAAAGGCTGGTTTATTCCAGCGGATGTTTTTTTGGCTTGTTACTAATACAAGATGGAAAAGAACAAGTACTGGAATCACGATAATATTCAAAGCATAAAAATACATATTATCATTTATAAAATAGCTAACTGCTAACAGCCAGATGCAAATTAATACAAGATAACCGAATCGCTGGTGAGAGAAGGAAAAACGGCGGTATCGGAAAAAAAATATCCCATAAAAGGCAACAATAAACACTAAGTAGGAAATGCCTATTTCAGCTCTAAAAAAAGCCTCCTCCGCCACAATTCCCAACACCATACACAACAATAAAAAAATCCAATCTGATTTACCTATTTTCAATTCCATAAATATCCCTCTTCCATATAGAAATTCTATATACATAGTTTTACTAGGTATGTAGGTAAAAAAAGCTGCTTATATCGATGCCTTCCTACCCCATCGATATCCAAGCCAACTAATTGGATATAAGATGATAGTCAAAATGATACAAGCAATAATAAATGTTTTTGTTAATAACGGTTCAAACCACGAATGCGGAATAATTTCAAATACTGTTAAGACCATCAACAACAGATTTGGTATCAATGAAAGTAAAAAAGTCTTCCTTAGCAGGCTTTTTCCTCCATGTCCAAAGCCTTTACCAATCTCATAGCCGAGCAATGCCCAAAATAACATATAAATAAAGGCAATTAAGACGGGGATATCGGTTAGATGGCTCCAAATAACGGAAAGCCAATTCCATTGAAATAGATTATGGAATAGCGTTAATAAGCTTCCTCCCCCAAAAAAGAGAATATTCATGAGAATAAAAAGCCATTTCATTTTACTTGGTGTAACAGAGAGCTCCTCTTTCCACATGGCTGCAATTTCCTCAGGACTCCCTAATCTGGAAATAATTCTTTCCATCATTTCAGTCTCATCATTGCAGTCATAAGATTCTATAAGGATTTCATCGATATGGACTTCATATTCCAGTAGAATACTTTTCTTATCTTCATGGTTTCCAAGCCCTTTTTCGAGCTCTTCTAAAAACTTATTCTTCGGCCGTTCCATGCTTTGATCTCCCTATTACCTTGTTCATCACCTTTACAAAATCCTGCCATTCACGGGTTTTTTCATTCAGAACTTCTTTTCCGGCGTCAGTAATTTGGTAGTATTTACGTGCAGGGCCTTTTTCCTGCTCCTGCCAATAGCACTCGATATACTCTTGTTTTTCAAGCTTGTGCAGAGCTGGATATAATGTCCCCTCTTTCACGCTTAAGCCATTATCACTTCGCTGCTCCAATTCTTTCACCAATTCATAGCCATACATATCTCTTTCATTTAACAATTGGAGCAAGATTAAGGATGTACTTCCTTTTACCAATTCTCGATTAAACATTACTTCACCTACCTAGAAATATTAGGTACATAGAAATTCTACACTACTTAATATAATTTGTAAAACAAAAAAGTGACGATTTTATTAATCGTCACCAAACCTGACTATTTCTTTATCTTTTTTTGATGTTGAATAAATTCGTCACGTTCACCGCCATCAGATAATTCCTCTGAGAACTCATGATTAACACTTTGATCACGACGCTCAAAGGGTCTAACAATTCTTGGAGGTATATTATTATTTGGCGCTGCTTGTTCGTTCCAATCACTCAAAAGTATCACCTCTTTAGTTAGTTTGGGAATCATGGTAAAAAACATACACAAATTGTTTTCTGCATAAATATTCCATTTTTTAATCATACTAAGAAAAAAACAATGAGGTGTAGAACATGGGTTTAATTAACTCCTTTAACCAGTGGAGAGAAACAAGATATCAAAATCATGTATCTCATATGAAGAATCAAGAAAAATGTCCTGATTGCTACGGGAGAGGCTTTACCGTTTATCCTTATAATGAATTTGCTTATTATAACTCAGTGGAATGTCCTGGTTGTCAAGGCAGTGGTGCCTACTCAGATTGGGATCAACTGAGGTAATGAAAAAAATCTCTTCATACGAGTTAACTCGTTGGAGAGATTTTTTTTGTAGTTTGATCTAAACCTATGGAAAGGAAATCATAATTTTGCTATAATTTCAGAATATTCTTTTGGAATACATCTGATTGCATATAAAAACACTTTTTCAATAATGATTTTTACTGGAGGATTCGATTAATGCAAAATTCACTTTCTACTCAACAGCTTTATGCTTCAAAATTAGATCTTTTACAAACAGAAGTGGCAATAAAGAGAACAAAGGACTACTTTGAAAGTTCCTTAGCTGAGAGCTTAAATTTAACCCGAGTATCAGCCCCTATCCTCTTAAAATCTGGAAAGGGTTTAAATGATGACTTAAATGGTGTCGAAAGAATGGTTTCCTTCGAGGCGTTAGATATAAAAAATTCTAATATCGAAATCGTTCAATCATTAGCAAAATGGAAAAGGATGGCTTTGGCAAGGTATGGCTTTGCACTTGGTGCAGGATTATACACAGATATGAATGCGATTAGAAGAGATGAAGTTCTAGACCACTTACATTCCATTTATGTAGACCAATGGGATTGGGAGAAAATTATTACAAAAGAAGAGCGTAACCTTGGTACTTTAAAATCTGAAGTTCAAAAAATATTTCAAGTTTTTAAAAAGACAGAAAACCATCTACATGAGTACTATCCTGTACTTGAGCCTATTCTGCCTGAGGAGATTCATTTTATTACCACGCAGGAACTTGAAACCATGTATCCAGATCTTTCACCGAAAGAGCGAGAAGACAGAATTGCAAAAGAATATGGTGCTGTGTTCATTATGCAAATTGGAGGCCAGTTAGTATCTGGTGAAAAACATGATGGAAGGTCACCAGATTATGATGACTGGACATTAAATGGTGATATTATTTTCTGGTATCCCCTTCTAGAACAATCCATTGAAGTTTCATCTATGGGCATTCGTGTCGATGAAGAGGCACTAAAAAAACAATTAAAGATTTCAAATACCGAGGATAGGATGTCCTTAGAATACCATCAAGCCATTCTAAATCAGGAATTGCCATATACGATTGGTGGAGGTATCGGTCAATCAAGGATATGTATGCTTTTCCTACAAAAAGTTCACATCGGTGAGGTTCAGGTTTCGGTCTGGAATGATGAAATCATTGAAAACTGTAAAAAAGCAAACATCACGCTATTGTAATTATTATACGTAGAATATTTATTACCCTTTCTGGAGATTTATAAAGATATGTATGCTTGTATATTTCTAGAGGGGGTGCTTTAATGTCTGTTTTTGTTTATCAGACGTTTATTATTAAACAAGATAAATTTAAAGAAGCGATAGACAATTTACGTGAGATTAAAAAGTTTAGAAATGACAATTATAATCATCATGTTGAAATTCTTACACCTATTTCCGGTGAAGATCATACCTTTGCACTGCTTTCTACATACGATGGATTAGGAGAAATGGAATTAGAAAACAAAAGAATGTTTGATGATGAAGAATATATAGAACTCATCGGTCCTTTTTTCCTAGAAAACATCAAAGAAGGAAGTATGTATACGCAGATTTACAGAGGGTTAAGTGATAAAAAGAATGACAAAAAGAATGATAAGAAGAGTGAAAAATAACGTAAAGAACCGCATGGATATAAATCATGGCGGTTCTTTTTATGTTTTTACCAATAATTCGTGACCATCTGCCTATAAACCTTCATATGATATAATTAAAGCAGAAATATGTTCCTCTTATTTACCTCCTCTATTCCACCCATTATGTAGCCACAGTCAATACTAATCCTAAATTTAAATTCTGCTCCCTATTCATTTCAATCAATAAGGGGGAAATTTTTCGATGACCGGAATAATAATGATTCTTACAGTTATGATATTTTCAATATTCCTCGTATTGGGAGTTGTTTCATACTTCCAAAAAAGGGGTGGGAAGTGGATTTACTTTACACTTACAGCCTTGAGTTTGATTGCCCTTGTCTTTATGTTGTTTTTCCTAAATTGGGACCTTTCAAAGCCTGGACAAAACAATCCTAATCCACCCGTGACCGAAACCCCTGATAATGGAAACGAGGTTCCAGGTAAAGAAAATCCTCCTGAGGAAACTCCTCCATCAGAAAATCCAACAGATGAAGAACCAGCAGAGGAAGGTCCAAAAGATGAGGAGCCAAAAGATGAGGAGCCAACGAATCCACCTCCTGCAGAACCTGCAAAAATTATTGTCCCAGAGAATGGAACTGTGGATTATAAAGTAGGTGCTGGAGACACCTTATGGTCAATTGCACAGAGAGCCGATTTGACAGTTGCTAAAATAAAGGAATGGAATAATCTAACTTCGGATACTATCTTTGTTGGGCAAATCTTAAAATTATATGGAAAAAATGTTGAACCACCTCCGCCACAAGAACCGCCCAAACAAGAAACTCCACCAACAACAGAGCCATCTGTCATTATTACTAACGGCAGCCTTCAGCAAAAAGAGATTGCCTTAACCTTTGATGCTGGCAGTGACGCCATTGGAATTGCGATTTTGGATGTACTGAAAAAGCATAACGTGAAAGCGACTTTTTTCCTTACAGGCAGCTGGGCAGATAAGTTTCCGAATTACGCTAAGAGAATGGCTGTAGAAGGGCATGATATTGGAAACCATACCTACTCCCATCCAGATGCAGTTAACACAAATACGAATCTTTTTGTTCAGGATATAATAAAAGCAGAAGAAGCAATAAAAAGAGCAACTGGTGTTACTCCACGTCCATATTTCCGCTTTCCATTTGGAACATATAATGCAGCTGCCCTTAAAGCTGTTGGCGGAGCAGGATATCCATATAGCATCCAATGGACCATTGATACCATTGATTGGAAGCAGCCTTCTGTTGAAGTGATCATTTCAAGAATACAATCAGGAGCAAGCAACGGCGACATCATCCTCATGCATATTGGAGGAATCAATACACCTGAAGCAGTTGATAGAGTCATCCCTATTTTAAAATCCATGGGGTATAACTTGGTAACCTTAACGGAATTACTTGATTTATAGACACTAAGAAGGGTGCTCATTTAACGAGCACCCTTTATATATATAACTATTAATCTCTATCCAAAAGTTCTTCCCCTGCTATCCCTGGCTCAGTCATTTCATACACATTCAAGATAATGTCTAATTCCTCTTCTGTTAAAACATCATACTGTAAACAAAGTTCACGAACAGATTTTCCTGAAATAGTGGCTTCTCTCGCAATTCGAGCTGCTACTTCGTATCCAAGATGTGGATTTACTGCCGTAATAATTCCAACACTTTTGTCAACATAGTCTCTTAAACGCTCTTCATTTGCTTCAATGCCTGCTAAGCAATGATCTGTAAAAGCACGGAACCCGTTGTTCATAATACTGATGGACTGAAGAAGGTTAAAGACTAAAACTGGCTCCATTACATTCAGCTCAAGTTGGCCAGCTTCAGACGCAAGACAAATCGTATGGTCATTTCCAATCACCTGGAAGGCAATTTGATTGATTAGCTCTGGCATAACCGGATTCACTTTACCTGGCATAATTGAAGAACCTGGCTGACGTGCAGGAAGACGAATTTCACCTAGCCCAGCTCGAGGACCTGAAGCCATCAAGCGAAGGTCATTTGCGATTTTCGACATATTCATCATGCAGACTTTTAGAGCAGCTGAAACCTCTGTATATGCGTCTGTATTTTGTGTCGCATCCACTAGGTGCTCAGCGTTTACAAGTGGAAAACCGCTGATTTCAGCGAGCTGCTTCACTACATCTTTAATATATTTAGGATCAGCGTTCAGTCCTGTTCCTACTGCCGTAGCTCCCATATTCACTTCTAACAAATGCTCTCGGGTATGTTTGATTCTATTTATATCACGTGTAAGAACACGAGCGTATGCTTCAAACTCTTGTCCAAGACGAATCGGTACGGCATCCTGAAGATGTGTACGGCCCATCTTAATAACCTTCTCAAACTGGACAGCTTTTTGTTTAAATACTTTTTGCATATCTTCCATTGTGACTAGTAATTTTTCTAATAAGGTAAGAGTTGAAATATGTATAGCTGTTGGAAATACATCATTCGTAGATTGTGACATATTTACATGTGTGTTAGGACTTAAATGAAAATAATCCCCTTTCGCTCGACCAAGTAATTCGAGCCCACGGTTTGCGATGACTTCATTTACATTCATGTTCATCGAAGTACCCGCACCACCCTGAATCGGATCGACGATAAATTGATCATCCCACTTACCAGCAATAATTTCATCTGATGCTTGTATAATAACACCAGCAAGATCTTTGTATAATCTAGTTGTATTCATATTAGCAATCGCTGCTGCCTTTTTTACCATTGCAAGCGCTTTAATCAGGGACTCATGGATGCGATATCCAGTAATCGGAAAATTCTCCACTGCCCTAATTGTTTGAATTCCATAGTATGCATCAACCGGTATCTCTTTTTCTCCTAAGAAATCTTTCTCAATTCTTTTCTTGTCTGTTGGCATCCCGTTTCATCCTTTTCTAGTAATCTTGAAGTTACACATCAAATGTAACATAAAAAGTGTTGAAAGAGGATAATAAAAAATCTCAGAGAAATAATCCCTGAGATTTACCATAATATATGTAATTTAATGGATGTCTCTCTTCTTGAAACGTCCGCCCCTAACTTCAGATATGTCTGCTATCGCCAAAAAGGCATTTGGATCAATTTCCTCAACAATCGTTGTTAGCTTCGATTCTTCAAGTCGAGTGATGATGCTGAAAATAACCTTCTTATGGTCACCCGTATAGGCTCCCTCACCCTTAAGATAGGTTACACCACGACCTAAGCGTGCATTTACGGCATTTCCAATTTCTTCTGCTACATCGCTAATGATCCAAACAGATTTGGATTCCTCAAAGCCATCCACTACCGTATCAATCGCTTTTGCAGCAATTACGTAAGCAAGTAAGGAATACATCGCACGATCCCAGCTAAATACAAAACCTGCAGCACCTAAAATAAATATGTTGATAAACATAATAATTTGACCAACGGAGAATGGCACCTTTTTGGTTATAACCAGCGATAATATTTCTGTACCATCTAATGCTCCGCCGAAGCGAATAACAATTCCAACCCCAATACCTAATATCATGCCGCCAAAAATGGTCGCAAGAAGAATATCATCGGTAAAGGCTGGTACAGGGTGAAATAATGTAGTAAAAATAGATAAAACAATAATTCCATAAATTGTAGAAATAGCGAAGGTTTTACCCATCTGCTTGTACCCTAAATATACAAATGGCAGGTTTAACAGGAATAGAAAGATACCGAGCTCAAGACCCGTTAGATGAGATAACATGATCGATATACCTGTTACGCCCCCATCAATTACTTTGTTTGGGACTAAAAAGATTTCTAGACCGACAGCCATTAATATTGCTCCGAGAGTAATGGATATCGCTCGAAAGATTTTTTTAGTAAGAGGAAGTTTTCGATGCTGTACTTTTCCGTTTACCAGTTCTGTCACAAAATCACACCTTATCAAAAAATTTATTAAATAAAACCTTACTTAGAATTTAATTACCATTGTTAATTATCGGACTAGGTTATTATTACCATGTTATGTAGCAATCATGAATTAATTATCCCTATCATTATACCATAAAATCTATTAAATATGAATCTAAGTTCACATTTTGGATAGTTAAGACCGAGATATCCAGTCTAAATATTTTATTCTATTCCTACTCTCAATTACGAGTTTTTGAGCAGCGTGAAGGGAAATCTCCTTAAATCTTATCCTTGTTCCCGGTTTAGCTTGAGCAAGAAGAGGGATATCTGTTGATATGACACTTCCTATTCTTGAATAGCCTCCTGTAGTTTGGTGCTCAGCCATGAGAATAATTGGCTGCCCGCTTGACGGTACTTGAATTCCCCCTAAGGGAATGGCATCCGAAATAATATCTGCTGTACTGCTATGCTCAATTTTTGGCCCTGATAATTGGAATCCCATTCGGTTTGATTGAGAAGATATGATATATTCTCCAGTTAGGAATGTTTCGAATCCTAATGGCGTAAATGCATCTTTATGAGGACCTGCTATTATTCTAACGAATAATGGACTTTTATATTCTGGGATAAACTTTGAGTGAAGAAATCTATTTCTTCTGATAGAAGGTTTCCCATAAAGGATATCTTCTTCTATTAAAGCCCTGCCATCTAAACCACCAAAACCCCCAGTTAAATAGGTTGATTTACTATTCAGTACCTGTGGAACGTGTATACCTCCAGCAACACTTATATACGTATTTGCTCCCTCTTTTATGCTGCCAAACGAGAGAGTTTGTCCCTTCTTGATGACGATGCTTTTCCAAAGTGGTACCTCCTGATTATTAATTTCCGGAGTGAAATTTCCGCCGCTAATTGCAATAGAGATATCATGCAAAGCCAATAAAACGGGTCCAATAAGTGGTGCCTCAAGTGCAGCTTCACCTAAAACGTTTCCAACTAATAAATTTCCCATTTGCAGAGAGTAGGAATCCATTGCTCCAGATGGGCTAACCCCGTATTCACGAAATCCATATCTCCCAAGGTCTTGCACGGTTGTTTGCAATCCTGGCTTTATTACCTTAAAGATTGGCGTATTCATCTTACTTACCAACTCTTTCTTATCTCAATATTTTCATTTACTAAAGCTTCCTTTAGTTCCTTACTAAAATCTAAGGCAGCAGGTTCATCACCGTGAACACAAATTGTATCTACACAGATATCTATGTCGGTTCCATCTGTTGCTGTTACTTTACCTTCCTTAACCATTCGAATCATTCTTTGTGCAGCAACCTTCACATCATGAATCATACTGTTCTGTTCGTTTCTTGATGTTAATGTTCCATTTGGCTGATAGGTACGATCAGCAAATACTTCAGATGCTGTCAGCAAGCCTTTTTCTTTACCTGCCTGTATAAGTTCACTCCCTGATAAACCAAAAAGGATAAATCTCCTATCATAATCTGCTACAGCCTGTGCGATAGCATCAGCGATTAAACGACTGCTGGCTGCCATATTATATAGTGCACCATGCGGCTTTACATGAACCAATGCTACACCTTGTGCTTGACAAATCGCTGCTAGTGCACCAATTTGATAGAGGATGAGATTATAGATTTCTGTTGGACTAATATTCATCTCTCTCCGGCCAAATCCTGCTAAATCAGGAAATCCAGGATGGGCGCCAATTCGCACATGATACTTTTTAGCTAGTTTTACGGTCTCCATCATCACATTATGATCACCAGCATGGTAGCCGCAAGCAATATTGGCAGAAGTGATATGCTTCAAAATTTCCTTATCATTTCCAATTTTATATACCCCATAACTCTCTCCAAGATCACAATTAAGGTCAATAAGATTCATGTCCATTATTACCCTCCCTTTTTGTAAGTCAATATTTCATACTTTTTAGTAGCTACTCTTTCTTTTAGTGAAAGAAACTCTTCATAAACCACAGGCTGGAAGGTTACATAATTTCCTGCCGACAAAAGCGACGGATTTTCATTCTCGATATCAAATAGACGTAAAGGGGTAATTCCAATAATCCTCCAACCCGAAGGTACTTCAGCAGGATAAATCCCCGTTTGCTTTCCCCCAATCCCTACAGACCCTGCCGCTATTTTGGGCCTCGGCTTTTCTAGACGCGGAGAGGCGATTTTAGGGGAAAGTCCACCAAGATAGGGGAAACCTGGTACAAACCCAATCATATGTATCAAATATTCTTTGTTTGCATGAAGGTTAATGACTTCCTGCTCACTCATTTTATTGTAATCGGCAATGAATCTTAAATCTGGCCCTGTTGTCCCTCCATAATAAACCGGGATCTTATAGACAATTGAATCTATTTGAGGTGTTTCCAGTGCGAACTTATAGGTTGAAAATACTTCTTTCTCTAATTGACTATAAGTAATTATTGTGGGGTCATAAAAAATGGAAATAGAAGTATAGGCCGGAACACTCTCGAATACACCAACCACCTTACTTCGTCTAAAAAGATGTAGAAATTGTTGTATTTGTTGATGAAGCCTTTCATCAATCCTATTACCAAAGGTAATCGTGATTGCACAATCACCTAATGGTACGATTTCAATACACATTTACCTCACCTTCTTAACTCAAGAATTTATTATTACTCATTACTTTATTTAATACCTCTCGATTATGCAAAAAAAACGCTCTGATCATTGGAGATCAGAACGTAATTGTTTGGTTGTACTTTCTTTAGCACTTTTTATTGTAAGCCTTGGGAGACCAGTTAAAATGGCTGCCACTGCACAGATCCCTATTAATACTGGGTAATAAGAGTAGGCTAAAATACTAACTGGGGAGATACCAGCCACCCCCGCAGCAACGAGCATTTGCGCTCCATATGGGATTAAGCCTTGAATGCTGCAAGAAAAAACGTCGAGTAAACTTGCCGACCTCCGAGGGTCAATTCCGTACTGATCTGCTATATTCTTGGCAAGCGGTCCAGCAATAACGATTGATATTGTATTATTGGCTGTTGAAAGATCTGTTAAGCTTACAAGTCCTGCAATCCCAAATTCAGCACCTTTTTTCGTCTTAATTCTACTCGTTACGAGATGGAGTAAATAGTCAATCCCTCCATTATGCTTTATTACTTCCACCATACCTGCAATTAAAATTGCCAGGAAGGATATTTCATACATTCCCGCCATACCTTCGCCAGTTTTCTGAATGAGTTCCATTAGATTATAACTGCCATCAACAATCCCGATAATACCGGCAAACAGTATTCCAAAAGCTAGAACCAAAAATACATTTACTCCTGCCAAAGCAGTAATGAGTACACCTAGATAGGGTAGTATCTTTATCCAATTAAAGGATTGTTGACTGATATTGGCTTGTTCACCCATTGTTAATATAGCAAGAATGATACAAGTAATAATGGCGGCAGGAAGAACAATAAGAAAATTCAATTTAAATTTATCTTTCATTTTTGTCCCTTGCGTCCTTACTGCTGCAATCGTCGTATCCGAAATAAACGACAAGTTATCCCCAAACATGGCTCCGCCAATCACTGCTGCCATCGAAAGAGCAAGAGATATATCTGTTTGCTCACTGATGCCAACTCCTATTGGTGCCAATGCGACAATGGTTCCCACGCTTGTCCCCATTGACAAGGAAATAAAACAAGCAATCATAAAAACTCCGACCATCAACAAATTTTGAGGGACCACAGATAATGTCATATTGACTGTAGAATCAACTGCACCCATGCCTTTAGCGATTGCTGAAAAGGCACCAGCTAAAAGGAAAATCATAACCATTAGCATGATATTTGACTCTCCTGCACCTCTAGTGAAAATTTCAACCTTCTGATTAAATGTTTCTTTCTTATTCATCGTTAATGCAACACCTGCTGCAATAAGAATTGCCACAATAACCGGAAAATTATAAAAATCGCCCGTGATAATTCCCGACCCGATAAATAATACTAAAAATACAGCAAATGGTAGCAGCGCCCATGGATTGCCTATTTTGTTTGTACTCATAGTAAACACCCTTTCTTTCTATTCACATAAAAAAACCTCTTCTTTCCAAACTAGAAAAAGAGGCTTTACAGTCTATTTAACAAGCAAATATTAGAGTACAATAATTTCTTTGATTGTGCAAGATATAAAATAAAAGTTCAATTAATTTACTTGTTTCCTTCTTTTCTGCTTTTTCTTTAACTGATAGAAGATAACCAATCCTATAAAAACGAGCGCTAAACCAAACAGAATATTTTGCTCCATATTCCCCTCCATGAATCCTGCGGGAATGAGCGTTAACACAAAGAAAAAGATGAGATTTCCAAACATCGTCCCCAACATAAAATGTTTAAAGGTGATAGAACTTAATCCACTCAAAATATTGATTAAGCTCGTCGGTACAAACGGAATAATTCTAGCTTGAAACACAAATAGCAGACCATTCTGCTCCATCTTTGATAATAGTTCTGGATTCGTTTTTTTCTGTACCCAATCATTGAAAAAATAACGGCTGCAAATAAACCAAATGCCCGCAGCAATGATACTTGTGAACCAACTCCAAATAAGGCCATTAAAAAAACCGAACAATGCATAGTTAATCGTAATGATAATAATGAGTGGAATGATGGTAAATGAATTTTGAATGACCATAATAATAAAAGTAAAGAAGAATTTTGAAAATGTAGTATCTTTCAAAGACAGTATGATAGAATCCAAATCTCCAATTCTGAGTAATTGGAACGTTTCAGTATTATGAATAACTAAAAAAATGATCAATATTATCCCGATTAAGGAAATGATTTTTTTCCAAATATTAATCACCTATTTTCATTTAAGGTAATCTTGAGTATGAGTAAATATATTCTTAAACACATCATACCATGCAACAATTAACGGTGATAAAAAAAGATGTCACAAAAGAAAATTTGTGACATCCTTTTACAATTATAAAGCAGAGAATTCTTCCACCAATTCTCCAAACTTTTTCATGGCATTTTCTATTGGCACTGGCGTGGTTAAATCTACTCCAGTCTTTTTCAACAACTCAAGTGGATAATCAGAACTTCCACTCTTTAAGAAGGTAAGGTAGGATTGTAACGTTTCTTTATCTCCTTCAAGAATTTTCGTTGCTAAATGAATCGCCGAGGCAAAACCAGTTGCGTATTTATAGACATAAAATGGTCGATAGAAATGCGGAATTCTGGACCAGCCAAACTTCACTTCATCGTCAAAAACCACCACATTCCCATTGTATCTCCTGAACAAGTTTTCATAAGTCTGATTAAATACCTCAACATTTAATGGGGTACCCTTTTCTGCCAGCTCATGAGTGATTTTTTCAAATTCTGCAAACATAACTTGAGTAAAGAATGTTCCCTTAAATTGGTCAATAAAATGATTTAATAAATGCTTCCTTACTTCAAGGTTCTTTTCTGTATTTAATAAATAATTAATCAGCAAAATTTCGTTGACTGTAGAAGCCACTTCAGCGACAAAAATACTATAACGTGCCGTAATTTGAGGCTGATGCTGAGAGCTTAATTTACTATGGACCCCATGACCACACTCATGGGCAAGCGTAAATAAACTATCCAAATCATCTTGATGATTTAATAAGATAAATGGATGAACCCCATATATCCCCAAATTATAAGCACCAGAGCGCTTACCAGGAGTCTCACGGACATCAATATACCTGGCATCCTTAAATTCTTTTAGGATGGTTATATATTCTTCCCCAAGAGGTTCTAGAGCCTTTATCATAGTTTCATAAGCTTCTTCATAGGGTATGACCTGTTTTACACCTTGTACTAATGGAACGGACATATCATATTGCCTAAGTTCGTCTAGCTGCAGCTTTTGCTTGCGGATTTCTGAATACCTGTGAAGGGGTGCGATATTTTCTTTTGTTGCCGTAATTAAATTCTCATATACTTCCTTTGGCACCATATCACCGAATAGGGCTTTTTCTAATGCAGAAGGATATTTCCTGATTTTTGCTAGGGTGACGTTATTTTTGATTGCTGCAGACAGTGTACTCGCAATGGAATTCTTTAATTCAACATATGGCTTATAATAGGCCTTATAAGCTTCCCTCCGTCTTTCCCGATCTTCATCCTCAATTAATTTCGAATACATCCCTCTTGTCAACGGAAGCTTTTCACCATTGGTATTGGTTACTTCACCAAACTTAATATCCGCATTATTGATCATCCCAAAGGTTGTACTTGGAGCAGACAGTGCTTCGCCTAATTGTGATAAAACTTCCTCCTGCTCTTTACTAAGGACATGTGTCTTGTATCGAAAGGATTCATACAAATCCTCCTCAAAGTACTTAAGCCCCTCTTCTTCTGCGATAAAATTACTCAAGGTTTCTTTATCTAAACCTAATAAATATGGCATAAAAAACGATGTTGAGGAGCTAACCTTAACACTTAGTCCTTTGGCACGGTCTAATAAAGATTGTGAGCTAGATTCCCTGGTATCCTCATCTACCCTCAACATGGCATAAGCATAGACATGATTGAATGTATACGATAATTCCTCTCTTTGTTTTAAATATTGATACAGACTCTTACCATCTTTAATGGTTCCATCAAATTGCTTCAGTTGTTCGGCCATTTTTTCAACCAGTCGAAGGTCGTTTTCCCATTTAGTTAAATCGGAATAAATGTCTTCAAGGCTCCATTTCTCATTAACTGGTACATCATTTCTAGAAGTATAGACTGACATTTGTTACCTCCTTACAGTAATTTATTATTAGTAAATATTCGAACCAGGCTGGTCCTAGACCTTTTCTGAATTTTTTCAAAAAGTCCTTATTCTACACGATAAAAGCACCATTATTAGGTGCTTTTAACTTTATCTTATTAATTACTATGATTGCAATGTAAGAAACTGATTAAATCGATGATTCGATTGACAATGTGGGCATCTAACTGTAATCTCAACATCAATAATGTGTAACGCTCCATTGTTGGCAAAATTCTTTTTTAGAACAACCACTTGATCGGTTACTACTTTTCCCTTATAGATTGATGACAAATCCTCTACATTTTTTTCTCCACTAAGGATTGCAGCATACTCAAAGTCCTTACTGCATAGAATGCACGCCTTTTCCCCTGTAACAACATGATTTGCAGCAGACATTTGTAATATCATTTGTCTCATCCCCCATCTGTCCTTCATTCATTCGACAATCAAAGGAAACTTTCCTTCTAAATTTTTATGTATTAAAAAAATTCATATTTTAGACATTTTTAATAAAAAATAATACAAAAAGACTGTTTAGGAATTCCTAAACAGCCAGGTTTAAAGTTTATTCTTCATCATTTTGAGTTTGGTTGTAATTATATTGTGTTCGGTCAATAGGTGTAAAGTTTTCAGGAGTATAGAAGCGTAATAGGTCTCCATTTACAACTTTATCTGACAGAGCTAATTTATTTTCAACTATTGTTTGGAGGTTCATTGCCTCTTCCATTCTATTTTCATCTAATTTCAATCCAGTTGTTGAATCGTAGAATTTACCATCTACGGATGAAATCGTTGCGCTCATAAAGTTTCCATCACGGAAAGGAACAAGATCATCATGCTGTTCGGATAAAAGGTCAGTTCCAAACTGAACATAATCTTTTGTATCAATACCTAACAAGTGAAGCAATGTAGGCAGGATATCAATTTGTCCGCCATATTCGTGGTTAACTCCACCCTCTATCCCAGGTACACGAATAAAGAAAGGCACGCGTTGTAATCCAGCACTATCGAAATCTGTAATTTCTTTACCAAGAACTTGTTCCATTGCTTTATTATGATTTTCTGAAATACCATAATGATCACCGTACATGACAATGATAGAATTATCATATAACCCAGATTCTTTCAGGTAATCAAAGAATTGTTTCAAAGCTTCGTCCGCATAACGAGCAGTTTGGAAGTAAGTATCAACTGATTTATCACCCGTAGTATGCGGTGCAATTGTTGCTTCTCCTTCAGCAAGAGGGTACGGATAATGGTGTGTTACAGTCATAAACTTTGTATAAAACGGCTGTGGCAATGATTCCAACATTGGAATTGATTGTTCGAAGAACGGCTTGTCCATGAGACCATATTCAGCAAGGTCTTCAGGTTTCATATCATAGTATTTTTCATCAAAAAAGTTGTTATAACCAAACGATTTGTAAATTTCATCACGATTCCAAAAGCTTCCTGAGTTCCCGTGGAAGACAGCAGACGTATAGCCTTGCTGACCAAGAATTGCAGGTGCTGCTTGATACGTATTTAAACCTTTTGTTGTAAAAGCAGAACCCTGTGGTAATCCATATAATGAATTTTCCAGGATAAATTCTGCATCAGATGTTTTACCTTGTGCAGTCTGATGGAAGAAGTTATCAAAATAAAGCGTGTTTTGATCTTTTGTTAATGAATTTAAAAACGGTGTTACTTCTTCCCCATTTAACTTGTAGTCAATAAGGAAGTTTTGCATTGATTCAAGATGTAAATAAATCACATTCATTCCTTTACCCGCACCAAAGTATGCAGGATTCGGTTGAGCGTAGTTTGATTTTGTATAGTTAATAACTTCCGTCATATCGTCACTGTTTGCCATAACTCTTTGTGCGGAAGCTTTTGTGCTTTTCACAGCATCATAAATCGTGTAATTGTACATACCTAAATACTTCACAATATAATTACGGTCAAATCCTCTTGTTAACAATTGAGGACGATCACTTTCAGCTAGTCCAAGATTTCCACATGAAATAGCCAGTGATAAAGAAAATAAAGCAGCTACTTTTCTGCGATTCATATCCTTAAATTCCACTCTCACGAAGCGGAAAGCAAGTAAAGCAACCAAAAGAATGATATCCATAAAGAATAAGAAATCATATGGTCTTAATAATGTTACGACACTTCCGCTTACGTCACCAAAGTTTTGAGTTTGAGTTAATGTCGGTAAAGTAATGAAGTCATTAAAAAACCTGTAATACACAACATTGGCGAATAAAAGAAAGGATAAAAAGAAATCAATCACAAGTAAGGCAATATATTTTTTGCGCCCTTTAAATAATGAAGCCAATCCTAAAAATAATAAAGATGACCCTAACGGATTAATAAATAATAGGAACTTTTGTAGTGTATTTTCAATACCTAAATCAAATTGAGTTAATTGAGCTATATAGGTTTTCAGCCAAAGGAAGAATACAGCCAAAAAGAAAAAGCCAATATATTTATTTAAAATACCCTGACCCTTTTGAGTAAAGTTATTCATTTTTTTGCACCTGCCTTAAGAAATAATACTTATTTAAGTTGGATAATTTATATTAATAATCTAATCTATTATTAAATCTATCATTTATTGTACCAGCAAATTATGAATAATTTATGAACAGATTATAAAATAACTCAACACAAATTTGTATTATACGGATATTATTTCAAAAGTCAAGTGAGGGTCGGGTATAAAAAGTTCTTTAACTAATGAGTGCATGAATGCCCTGGAAGCCAAAATAAAGACCAAACAAAACGAGTGAAGCACCAGAAATAATGGAGATAGCAATCAAGCTTTTTACCGTCAGAAGTTTTCTGAAGCCTGTTGTTAGGGCAGCAACAAATACATCCCAAATGGTTAAACCAAGGAAAATCATACAGCTATAAATAAGAAGAGATTCTGTTCCATTTGTTTGGGCTGTTTTTGCTAATACCGAGCCATAAATACCTAACCAAAACAGCACCGATAATGGACTGGTAATGGACATTATGAACCCTGTCAGAAAACACCTCATTAATGATTCTTTTTCCCTGCTATACGTTAAGGTGATTGTACTAGCATTTTTGATACTTTCTAATCCCGAATAAATAAGGATAAAGCCACCGAATAACCAAAGAAATATTTGGATAATAGGAATCCCCAAAAATTGGACCATCCCTAAATAAACCAGCAGCATAAAAAATCCATCTGCCACCATAGAGCCAGCACCCACAATCCATGCATGCCAAAACCCATTCTTAATCCCCTTATCTAATCGCGCAGAATTTACTGGCCCAATCGGAGCTGCCAATGTAAATCCCAAAATGATGTAACTCACTAATATGCTGATACTCAAATAACCCCTCCACTCCACTCAGCCTTAGTCTTAACTTGTACATCTTATGAAAAACATGACTGATACATGTCCAGAAATTAACATTGGTATAAGGATTTAAAACTCATGGTTGCTAGGTAAGATGGTTATCCTATCTATGTGCTTAATGAAAGGTGGCACTGATAATGAACAAATTTTCATACACACTAAGGAGGGCAACAATGGGAATTTTAAGTGGAAACCCTAAAGAAGAGCCTTTACACTATGGCGAAGTATTTGATTTATGGTCGGCTGTATTAGTGAATAACGGGAAGATTGCAGGCTATCAAACCATGTTAAATCATGCAGGTGATGAGGATCTAAAGAAGTTATTAGTAGAAGCAAGTGAACTTTGTCAGGGTGAAAACAAGCAATTAGAAGAACTTTTAAAAGAAAACGGCATTGGGTTACCGCCTGGGCAACCAGAGCCGCCTGAAGCATGTTTAGAAGATATTCCAGTTGGTGCTCGAATCATAGACCCAGCCATTGCTGCTGGCCTCTCTGCTGATATAGCCGCTGGGTTAGTAGCCTGCAGTCAAGCAATAGGGAAATCAATCAGGGAAGACATAGCTATGATGAATGCACAATTCCATGCACAAAAGGTCGCACTTGGAGGAAAAGTACTCCGTTTAAATAAGGAAAAAGGATGGCTAATTCCTCCGCCCTTACATCCTAATAAGCATGGTGATTGTTAATTTAATGACGAAGAGGATGAGCACGATTGTGTCTCATCCTTTTTCATTAATTAAATAAATCACTTATTCCAGGACTATATTCATTTGGCATTTCTGGCTAACTTTCTTATTCGGACTCATTATTTTTAGAGTCCTCTTGGTAATGTTCATTCAAATAAGGATTTTCTGTGGTTGCAAAATTAACCGACAACAAACTCATTTCTGGGTCAAGTCCATATAACCCTTTTTCAGCTTTTTTAAGATTCTTCCCACTTTGAAATTGAGGTTCTCCACCTTTTTCTTTCATTAGGTATCACCCTTCCTAGTTTTAATTATTAGTAGTAATCCGAAAAGTAAGGTGTCTGCCTCTCAATAATATTCTCCAATATCTCAACAACCTGTTTATTTCCCTTTAGTCGTAAAATGGCAGCCAAGTATGAGGGTCTCTTATAACTGAGCAACATGGTCGTCAGTGTCTGTATATCGAGAGAAAAGGTTGGCTCTTCTGAACTATTAAATAATTCACCTTGACCTGATGGAGAGACTTTTAATGTGAATATTCCTTGATTCCACTCAAGCATTGGGTCCTCAAGCTTAAACGTTAACTGTACACCAGTTCCTGTTGGTCTAAAAGGATATTGAGCAATAAACTGTTCGACACAAACAATCCGCGCCATAAAATAGGGAGAGATTGTTTCTTTAATATCTCCATCCTCCAGCCAAAAAGCTAAAGGTTCATTCATAAAGATGTTCCCTGTAACCTTTGACACCATTGAAAAATGTGCCCCAATAAAATTCCATAATCCCATTCTTGCCTCTTGGTTCATATAAATCATTTCCTTAATATGAAGCACATCCTCAGATATCCAATACAGCAGATACCCTTGGGGCCTGTGTGAGCTGTCATAATAAAGTGCTGCCGTTAATTCATCTACATCCCATCTCCAATACTCATCCCACGCCAAGTCATTTCGAAGCATGGCTGCATGCATATTACTAGAAAAGAGACTGTATACTTGTCTTATATCTTGGTGTTCGATATGCAATCTTTCCACATATCCTGGAACCTTCTTTATCTTAGGCAATTGAACATCTTTTACTTCAAATGTCATCTTATCTGAAATAATCTCCCAGCCTCTACGGCGATAATAGGGAATCGAATAGGGAAATAAATAAGATATCGATTGCTTTCTTTCCCGCATATCTGCAAGCGCCTGCCTCATTAACTTATACATTAGCCCCATATTTGCATATTCTGGATAAGTGCCGACGCCTGTCAGCCCCCCCATCTGAAATGACACTCCAAAAATATTTACCTGAAAAGGGTAAACAGCTAATTGTGATACGAGTTTTTCACCATCAAACCAGCCTAACACATCTGCCTGATCCAATACTGGTTTCTTCGCTAAAGCTATTTCGCGTTCTTCCCAGCCCACCATTTGTAAATCCTTCTTGGTTACTTGGAATACATATCGTAATAACTCATTAAACTGTTGAAAGTGATTGGTTTCTACTTTCCCCATTTTGAGCCTGTCTAGTCGACTCATACCTATACCTCCAAATTACGATTATCACTCGACTTATAAAGACTAATTATTATTGTTTGCTATACTATTTATTTTTAAGCCATAAATATTTTGAGAGGATTAAAAAAACTACTCATTAATAAAATGAGTAGCATTTTTAGTAGATTATTTAATTAAGTTGGGTGGTAGTTTCCCCTGTAATCCTGCGATTAGGTTTGTTGCAGCTAACATCGCCATTTTGAATCTTGTTTCATAAGTTGCTGAACCTATATGCGGTAGTGTGACAACATTCTTCATGAATAGAAGAGGATTGTCCTTCATCACTGGTTCCTGCACAAAAACATCAAGTCCTGCCCCAAGAATTTTCCCTGTTTGAAGTGCATGAATCATTGCTTCTTCATCTACGGTTTTCCCTCTAGAAGCGTTAATAAAGATCGACGACTCTTTCATGAACTCGAATTCTCTTGTTCCCATTAACTTTTCTGTTTGAGGAGTCAGCGGTGTCATTAAGCATACAAAATCAGACTTCTGTAACAAGTCTTCCATCGAACAATATGTAGCGCCAAACTTTTGTTCAACTTCTTGGTTCTGGGAACGATTATGATATAGAATCTCCATGTCAAATCCAAAATGTGCTCTTTTAGCTACTTCAGAACCAATCCCTCCCATTCCGATAATCCCGAGTACCTTGTGATGAACATCCACACCAAACGCTTTTTCTTCGAGTCCTGTTTCCCATTGACCCGTTTTCACTAAATGATCTAATTCTGGTATTCTTCTAGCAGTGGAAAGAATTAATCCCATAATCGTATCCGCTACAGTGTCATTCAATACCTCTGGTGTATTCGTCGCCATGATTCCTCTGTCTGCCAAAGCCGGCAAATCCAGATTGTCGTATCCTACAGATGTGTTACAAACAATTTTCAACTGAGGTGCAAGGTTTAAAAATTCACTATCTACTTTTAAACCTGACCCCATTATTCCTTGGGCGTCCTTTAATTCTTCTAGAAATTGTGGATATGATTGATGATACAATTTCTCAAAATAAATAACCTTAAAATATTCATTTAATAGATTGATTACCTTTTTATCCACTTTTTTATAAACGATTATCTTTGGTTTCATATTCCAATCCCCATTTCCTAAATTACTATAATTAAGTATATAATAGCACCTCTGAAAGTCATACTAGAATCAAACAAATTTAAAAATATCCACCATTGAAGTAAAACGGTGGATTTGATCCTATTCTATAATTTTGTTCGTAAGCTCCAAAGCTCAGGAAAGAATTGCTGATCTAGAACTCTTTTCAAATAGGTTACACCTGATGATCCGCCAGTTCCTGTTTTATGACCTATGATTCTCTCAACTGTACTCATATGGTTAAATCGCCATAATTGCTGTTGATTCGCTATATCAACTAACTTCTCAGCCAGCTCGTACAAGTCCCAGTATTGGTCAACGTTACGGTAGACTGTCAGCCATGCTTCTTCCACACTTTCATTTGGTTCATAGTTTTTAGACAAATCGCGATGTAAGACCTCTTCATTCACAGGAATTCCCCGAGCAACAAGTGCTTGGATGGCTGCATCATAAATACTTGGTTTATGGAGAGCCACCACCATTTCCTCATATAATTCTTTTTGATGCTTGTAAACTGTAAGCGTATGAACATTTTTGTTCCCTAAGGCAAATTCAATCAATCGGTTCTGAAAGGACTGAAACCCGGAGGAATGACCTAGTTTATCTCTAAACTCCAGGTATTCTGAAGGTGTCAAGGTAGAGAGTACACTCCATGATTGAATCAATTGCTGCTGAATTCGCGAAATGCGCGATAGAATTTTACAAGAAGGCTCTAGCTCGTTCTTGTGAATAGATTGAATCGCCTCTGTTAATTCATGAATAATTAATTTCATCCATAACTCACTTGTTTGATGGATAATAATAAATAACATTTCATCATGATGACCAGAAAGCCGTTGTTGACTAGATAGTATCTTATCAAGATGAAGGTAATCGCCATATGTCATTGCTTTTTGAAAGTCTGTTTGAATATTTTTCTCTAATTCTAATTTGCTTTTTTCTTCAGGTGAATTCATTATTTGCTAACCCCCCTGTTTACACTCTTATGCCACAACTTCTCTTTCATTCTTAAAATTTTCATATTGCTTTTCTATCATAATTCTCTTTAGTATTTGAACCGCTTCCCACACCTCACCATATGAGGTATATAGCGCAACAGGAGCAATCCGAATAATGTTAGGTGATCGGAAATCCGGAATAATTCCATTTTCTTTCAAGGCCTTACAAATACGGGCCGCTTCCTTATGTTCTAAACTGATATGGCCTCCACGGCGATTATCTTCCAGAGGATTTCCAATGATAAAACCCATTTCTGATAACTCTTGTTTCACCAAATCCATAAGAAATCTATTAATCTTTAATGACTTTTTCCGGATGTTTTTAATTCCGGCTTCCTCAAAAATTTCCAAAGCACCAATTAATGGCGCAAGGCTTAAGACATGTGGGGTCCCAATTTGATAAGCTCCTGCTGTTTCAGATGGTGTTAAGGTATGTTCCATATCAAATTGTTTTTCCTTTTTCGAACCAAACCAGCCTGCAAGACCAGGCATAGTTCCAAAATGTTTCTTATTTACATATAATCCGCCAACACTACCTGGACCGCCATTTAAATGTTTATAATTACACCAATAAGCAAAATCAACACCCCATTCACTAAAGGAATGCGGAATGGCACCGATGGAATGACATCCATCAAAACCTATTAAGATGCCTCTTTTATTCGCCTCTCTTGCTAACCTCTTTATATCTAAGATTTGACCACTCCTGTAGAGGACAGTGGGCAAAATAACCAGCGCAATTTCATCTGTCATGGCTTCGATAATAACTTCTTCATCTAAAAAGCGGCCATCCCTGCTTGTTACAGTAATAAGATGGGTACTGGGGTCAAGTCCATGAATACGAAGCTGACTTTGTAGGGCATAAATGTCAGATGGAAAGGTTAATTCATCTGCTAGAATTTTTGATTTCTTTCCTTCCGGCTTATAAAAAGTGGCAACAAGTTGATGTAGATTTACTGTTGTTGAACCGGTCACAACAACTTCATCAGCTGCAGCCCCTACTAAGGGTGCCATCCGCTTACCTAGCGTTTCTGATAAATAAAACCATGGGTGATTCCCTTTTGTCCAGCCATCAATTCCATGTTCTTTCCAATCGTTTAACGATTCTAAAAGTGTACGCTCCGCTCTTTTAGACAAAAGACCTAATGAATTGCCATCCAAATAAATGGTGTTGGGTTTTATGTAAAATTCTTCTCGAAATTTGGATAAGCTATCTTCAATGTCCATTTCTTTTGCATCTTCTATTGTCAATATCATACCTATCCCTCTCCCCAATATTCTTCTCTTAAATTCTATTATACTCATAAGGGAATTAGAAAATAGCCACTTTAAGAAACTAAAAGCGGCTTTAGTGGGTTATAAATAGTAACTTATTCGAGAACCAGAAAGTATTGAATTTGATTCGGTGAAATGGCTGTAATTGCTTTTAGCGAATAGCCAATACTTAGTAATTGAGATAAAGTTTCTGCACAATTTTCGCGTGGAGGTTCGATTGGTGCATGGTAGCTTTTGTATACATTAATTAATTGATTATTCATTGTACAATGAAGCAATACCACATGTCTGCCGGTCCATGCCTGCCCAATCATTGGCTGTACTTGTCTTAACCTTCTCATAAATATGACACCCTTACCTTATTGATACAATAGTCTATGTTTCGCGTATCGGAAGGGTTTCGCATTAAAATAACATAATTAAGGCGCAGGTCCATTTGGATTCACGCCTGAACTTTTACCGCTTTAGAACTCGACCAAATTAACACGGGTATTAGGAGGAGTGAAAGAATTCCACCTGCAATGGATAGTGTCGCATAACTGGTATTCGCAACAACCAACCCAGATAGTACGCCTCCCGTGGCACCGGATAAAGCAACCATAACATCAACAGTTCCTTGTATTTTTGCACGATTGGCCTGATTCGTTGAATCTACCAGAATAGCTGTACCACTTATTAATCCGAAGTTCCAGCCTAGGCCAAGTAATATGAGGGCTAGTGTAAGGAGGGTCATCGATTCACCCGGTGCCATGGCAGCAAGTATCCCTGCACAAAGTAAGGTAACACCCGCTGCAATTGCCATGTATAGCCGTCCAATCCTATCAACAAGGACTCCTGTTAGAAGTGATGGAAGATACATAGCACCTACATGAAACCCAATTATCATACCAACCTCACTTAAACCATGTCCGTGCTTCCCCATATGTACAGGTGTCATCGTCATAATTGCGACCATAACCAATTGAGTTAACACCATTAATGTTGCTGCTGCGATGATTCCTCTTTTGTTAAACGCTAGTGTATTTGTATGACTATCTAAATGAATGGTCTTGTTCTTTCTCTTCTCATCCGCAATTGCTTTTGCAACAATGAACGGATCTGGGCGCAGTAAAAGGAGTAGTATCAAACCAGCTAGAATATAAGTTGCTGCTGCTAAAATGAAGGGTCCAGATAATACTGGAACACCTACTTTTATTGCAAACTGCCCCATAACATCAACCAAGTTAGGACCAGCAACAGCACCAAATGTTGTTGATACCATTGCAATACTTATAGCTGTGGCTCGCTGCTTAGGACTTGCCAAGTCTGTTCCTGCATAACGGGCTTGTAAGTTTGTGGCACCGCCAGAACCATAGATTAATAAGGAGATAAATAACAGGAGAATATTATTTGTTATTGCTGCAAGTACCACCCCGATTGCCCCTATTCCACCGGCAAGAAAACCAGCAGCCAATCCAGACCTGCGGCCATATCTTTGAGATAACCGCCCTACAAGAAGTGCAGCCCCTGCGGAACCAAAGGTGAATAACGCTGTTGGAACACCCGAAAAACTATCGGTTCCCAACATATCTTGAGCTATAAGCGCCCCAACCGTGATGCCTGCTGCCAGCCCGGCACCGCCAAATATTTGTGATAAAACAACGATGATTAATGTTCGTCTATATAAAGCCCTCTGTTTTTCTGATGAGTCAATGTAATTCTGATACTTGTTGAAAGTAGTTGATTCGTCCTGTTTATCTGGCATAACTACACCTCTCCCATTTGCCATAATTGATACTGATTACTAAATCATACCATTCAGGGCTAGTAACGAAAACAAAAAAAACGAGAAACATCGATGGGTTTCTCGTTTTTTACCATAGACTATGGATTCGTTCTTGGTACAGGAGTATCTCTTAACTTTCCTAACAGATATCCAACAATTAATCCAACCAACGCAGGAAGTAGCCACCCTATTCCTTCTATATAATAAGGAAGAATTTCAAATACTCCATTCCATTGATTTTCTAAAAATACTTTATTAACTGTGTCTAAAACACTAAATAGAGCAACAAAGCCGATTACAGAGCCATAAATATATGGATTTCTTTTTATATAATCATCCATGAGACCCAAGAAAATTAGAACGATGGCAATTGGATATATCATTCCAAGTATAGGTACTGAAATCTGCAGGATTTGCGTTAATCCTAAATTTGCAATGGCAGTACTAAGAACAGCTAATATAACAACCCATACTTTATATGCGACTCTCGGAATAGCATTGGTGAAGAATTGGCTGCATGATGTAATTAAACCAATTGACACACAGAAGCATGCAAGGGTAAAGACAATCCCTAGTAGCAAGGTTCCGCTTTTCCCAAACAGGTAGGTCATGATGTTGGACAAAATGATGGCCCCATTTTCAGCTTGTCCTAATGAAGAACTCGCCGCGCCTAAATATCCTAAAATTAGATAAATCACGGTTAATAATAATCCAGCACCTAA
Source organism: Neobacillus niacini (assembly GCF_023715415.1). Classification (GTDB taxonomy): domain Bacteria; phylum Bacillota; class Bacilli; order Bacillales; family Cytobacillaceae; genus Neobacillus; species Neobacillus niacini_C. Next base: position 148,065 of record NZ_JAMBOB010000002.1, on the reverse strand, counting down.
ACCTGCATACATCATATAGCGTGATTTCTTTTTAGAGTCAAGTACACCTTGTGATGTCAAGGTGTTCGCAATAACAATTCCAAATGCCAGTGCTGCTAAGGCATCCATTGTTAAATAGCCCTCTAATATTCCTTGAAACATGGGATTCTCTTGATAATTCCCAACCGGCGATGAAAATGAACCGATAGGATCCATTAAACTCTTTACAAAAATAATGGCTATCAAGGTTAAAAGGATTGGCGTCAACAGTTTCCCAAAGAGACTAATCAATTTAGAGGGATACATACTCAGCCATGCCGCTAATCCAAAAAAGACGATGCTATAGAGTAATAAAGAGATTGGACCTTCAACCAAATTCTCCGGTAAGAACGGTGCGGCCCCCATCTCAAAAGCTAAGCTTCCTGCACGAGGAATCGCTAGTCCTGGGCCGATTGCAATATAAATCAAAAATGGAAATATTAAAGCAAATAGAGGATGAACTCTAAGGTTCAGCTCATTCAAGCTTCCAACCTTTGCAATTGCAACCACTCCTAATATCGGCAGCCCTACTGCCGAAACAATAAAACCAGCTAAGGCCAGCCAAATATGTTCCCCAGCTGATTGACCGAGAAAAGGTGGGAAAATAAGGTTCCCTGCACCGAAAAACATTGAAAATAACATAAAACTAATAAAGACTACTTGCTTCGCAGAAAAATTCATGATGTATCTCCTTAGGTGTAATAAATAACAATATTTTAAAATTATATCATTTGTTGGCTCTGAGTATAATACCATTTGCAAGCATCCATTAGAATAAAAAGGTGTGCTCCATGTCTGGAACACACCTTTTATTTATTTCTATTAAAAATTTTTTAAAATGATCTCCTTACTTCGTCTATTCAGAAAAGAGTGAAAAAACCTCATTTATTTCCTTCAATTTTTTTGTATTACTAGGGATGCATAGTACCATATTTTCACCCAATTTTAACGGTTCCAAAAAATCTATGTCCGAGGTGCTAATTCCATAGGTTTCTTCATTAATAGTTATAATTTTATCCATTCCCTTAAAATCATTTATTGCTAACAAAGAATTTTGCTGTGCTGAGATGTCCTCAAATATTTCCTTTTCAACAATGAGCAAATCAATAGCTCCAATACTAATCTGTGCAAACAATTTTTGCAGCGCTGTTTGGGAAACAGAGTCTTGGCTTGTTTTATCATACGATAAAGTTTCGATAAAAACTTCTTCATCTGCTTTGTCATTAACAAGCTCGTTAGTTAAATATTCCTGTAATTGAACAACACCTTCAGTAGACACTCCCTTTCCAACAATGGTCATATTTAGAACAACTTCCTTTTTCTCACCGATACTATTAATCAGAGAAAATAATAGAATGATGGCAGCTATAGTCCCAATGATAAGAAACTTGTAATACTCCCAGATATAAGCTATTCTTTCTTTTGGACTCATGGGTGCGAGGATTGCTTTGATGTTTTGCTTCAAATGTTGTTACTCCCTTCCATAACAGATAGTCGACTTCCAATGATAGTTAAATATAATTTTAGTATAAAAAATTGTTTTAATCCACTACTTTAATAATGCTTCAAAAGAGATGGGCGGATATCTTCTAAATTTAGTCCTGTAAAGTTATGAGCCTTCATTGTTGCTAAGTTGGATTCGCTTCCCTCTACCCACATATTTGTTTTTAATTTAATTATTTTTGATTACAAAAAAAGGGTGTGATTCCAGATGAGGAACCGCACCCTATTGGTTATTTCGTAATTCTTACTTCCTGTCCCTCAATAACGACTTTTTCGTTTTCAGCCAAGTTGGTGAATATCACGGGTGTAATAATCGAAGGTACTTTGTCTTTAAAGGATTGAAAGTCAGCTTCAAGAAGCTTTTGACCCTTTTGGACACTTTGACCATCACTTACAAACGCTGTAAATCCTTCACCATTTAGGCTTACGGTTTCTAGACCCACATGAATTAAGATTTCCCTGCCGCCTTTTGACTTTATGCTAACCGCATGTTTTGTTGGAAAAACACTGATTATTTCTCCATCAACAGGAGAAACAACACTCCCGTTTGTTGGATTAATGGCAAAACCATCACCAATCATTTTTTGAGAAAATACAGGATCTGGAACAACATCCAGGGGCAGTATTTCCCCTTCTAATGGCTGCAAAATCGTAGTTTCACTATCATCTTTTTTGTTTTTAAAAAAGTTTTTAAACATATATAAGACCGCCTTTTTTTGAATTAACTGGATAACTTATTAAGTATGAATCCATTATTATTTTCTCCTATTGTTCTAACTTTATCAAAACATAAGCATTTTCTATCCTTTATAAAGGAAAAACTCCGCACTGTGAGCGGATTCGGGCTAGGATTATGCCATTTTACTAAATGCTGTACTTAGGTTTTTTAATGTATATAATCTTGCAGTTAAAATAAACAATTCATGATAGTTATTTTTCACATATTCATCAATTATAGTAATTCCTTGTTGTAATCTTCCAACTAAATAAAACGTGTATTTACCATCCCAGTCAAACTGATTTATTCTATTAAGTTCATCTGCTAGTATCTGAAACTTAAAATCTTCAATCCAAAGATTAACCTGATACAATTTATCTGAATCGATTCGAAAGTTGTTTTTATTTTTTTGACGATGGATAAATTCGATAAACTCTTTTATACTTTGCGCCAAATTCATAGCTTTTTGCCTTTCGAAGTACATACACCCATCTCCTCAATGTCTTATATCTCTAAGAAAAGTTTATGTAATAGGTGGGTGTTATGCTACAAGCAAATAAATCTCGCACCCATCTTTATCACTGTCCAAAAAAACCTCAAATTTCCCCTTGAGAGTCGATTTTCGACCGTGAGAGCTCATTTTGGTTAATTAAAAGGTGGTATTTTACCTCATGCTCACTAATTAGGTCTTATACACATTATTTCCCTTTTTTCCCTTGAAATCGATTTCTCACATGTTAGTATAAGGTCATTGAAAAAAACAAGAACAACAATACGAACAATATGGGAGAGATTGCATGTTAGGAAACAAGAAAATTGTATTTATTGGAGCTGGATCGATGTCGGAAGCGATGATTTCAGGAATCGTTCATTCTAAGAAAGTTCCACCCAAAAATATCACAGTTACCAATCGGAGTAATAACCACCGCTTAAAAGAACTACAAAAGAAGTATGGAATTACCGGGGTCAACCGAAATAACCTTGATATATGTAATATTGATATCATCGTCCTCGCTATGAAACCAAAAGATGCAGAAACCTCTTTACAATCAATTTTTGATTCCCTAAAACCAAATCATCTAATTCTGTCAGTTTTAGCTGGTGTATCCACCACATTTATCGAAAAAAATGCGCCATTTGGTCAGCAGGTAATTCGAGTAATGCCAAATACATCTAGCATGATTGGGGAATCTGCTACAGCAATATCATCTGGTAATCATACCTCTGCACAAAACATTACAATCGCACAAGAGCTACTTCAATCTATTGGCGAAGTCTACGTAATACCTGAAGAAAAGATGGATTTCTTTACAGGGATTGCTGGAAGTGGACCCGCATATTTTTATTACTTAATGGAGCACATGGAAAAAGAAGCACAAAAAAGCGGACTGAATTCACAGATTATTCGGCAAATAATCGCCCAAACGATTGTTGGAGCTGCAAAAATGATACAAGAAGATGGCACATCCCCTAAGATTCTTAGAGAGAACGTAACATCCCCAAATGGAACTACAGCAGCAGGTTTAGAGGCACTTAAGAGAAATGGCGGTGGAAAAGCAATCGCTGAGGCAATAAAACATGCCGCCCATCGCTCCAAAGAAATTAGCTTACAGCTAGAAGAATCAAAGATTAGCACAGGAGTGATTGGATGATCACAAACGAAAATTCACTTAGGATAGTAATTAAAATTGGCAGCAGTTCGTTAACAAGCCGTCATGGTGAAATTAGCCGGAGGAAAATTGAAAAGCTTACGAATGAAATTGTCTATCTAAAAGACCATGGGTATGAAGTGGTATTAGTTTCATCTGGTGCGGTTGCTGCTGGATACCGAAGATTAGGTTGTTTAGAACGTCCAAATTCATTACCAGAAAAACAGGCTGCTGCCTCCATTGGCCAAGGATTATTGATGGAATCCTATTCAGAGCTTTTTCTATCCCACGGTTATGTTGCCGCTCAAATATTAATTACCAAAAGTGATTTCTTGGACGAAGACCGCTATAAAAATGTCAGAAACACCTTAAACGTATTATTAGAAAGAGGTATGGTTCCCATCGTCAATGAGAATGACACCGTTACAAATGATCGCATGAATTTTGGTGACAATGATACACTCTCAGCAAAGGTAGCTGGATTAATAGATGCTGATCAATTAGTTATTTTGTCTGATATAGATGGGCTTTATAGTGCGGACCCCACAAAAAGCATTAATGCTAAATTGCTGGAATATGTAACTGAAATTACTCCCGAAATCGAAGCTGCTGCTGTTGGTTCCGGGACTATGATTGGAACAGGCGGTATGAAATCTAAAATTGAGGCTGTAAAGATAGCCATGGCCTCAGGAATTACTACCTTTCTAGGAAATGCTGCACGAAAAAATGTAGTCATTAATGGGGTAGCAGGTAAAGCAAAAGGAACCTACTTTAAAAGTGAAAAACCTTCAACGTATCTAAACCATAAGGAAAAATGGATAGCCTTTAACTCAGTACCTTAGGGAGAACTGGAAATAATATTGAGACAAAAAAAAGAGGAGGATTTGATGCATTTATTAAATGAAAAATTAACAGTAGAAGCTCAGGCGATTCAGGCTAAAAAAGCAGGAAAAGTGTTAAGTCTTCTATCAACAGAAGATAAAAACCATGCATTATTTGCATTAGCTAAAAGATTGGAAACGGAGTTTGATCTCATATTAAAGGCAAATGAAAAGGACTTACAAGAGGGAAGGAAAAAAGCTTTTACTGAAGCCTTTATGGATCGCTTAGCATTATCGAAAAATAGAATCTTTGATTTTGCAGATGGTCTACGTCAAGTTGCAGCGTTAGAAGATCCAATTGGTAAGATCCTATTGAATAAAAAATTGGATAATGGACTAAATGTTTCAAAGGTATCCGTTCCAATAGGTGTAATTGGAATGATCTATGAAGCAAGACCAAATGTAACCGTGGATGCAACAGGGCTGGCATTAAAATCTGGTAACGCTATTATCCTTAAAGGCGGTTCATCGGCGATTCATTCGAACAAAGCCATTGTTGATGTCATGCACCGTGCTCTTAGCCATACAAAAATCCCAAAGGACTCAGTTCAATTTATCAATAGTACGAACCGAGAAGTCTCACAGCAGTTGTTTACAATGAGGGAACATATCGATGTCTTAATACCTCGCGGCGGAGGAACGTTAATTAATGAAGTGGTTTCGAATGCAAGTGTTCCAGTTCTTGAAACTGGCGTTGGTAACTGTCATCTTTACATTGATTCAGAGGCAAATGCCGAAATGGCTTTTCGTATCCTTGTGAATGCAAAAACTGATCGTCCTGCAGTTTGTAATGCGATTGAAACGGTAATTTTGCATCGTGATTGGCTAAAAAAACATAAAATTGACCTCATCAACACATTATCTGCTCATTCCATCACTGTACATGGCGACGAGAAGATTGTAACTGATATTCCGAATGCTTCCCTTGCAAACGAGGAGGACTGGGCAAATGAATACTTAAGTTTACACATTGCATTAAAGGTTGTTAAAAACGTGGATGAAGCAATTGAACATATTGAAACCTATGGAACAAAGCATTCTGAAGCCATTATTACGGATAACAATGAAACTGCTGAATATTTTATGCAGCGTGTAGACGCTGCCGCATTGTACCATAATGCATCCACTCGATTTACGGATGGCGGCGCTTTAGGTTTTGGTGCGGAGATTGGAATCTCAACGCAAAAACTTCATGCTCGCGGTCCAATGGGGTTAGAAGCTTTAACAACCGTGAAATATGTTATGAGCGGTAATGGACAAATCCGATAACAATATAGTAGTAGTTTTATAGAAAACAATCTGAAAGGTGGTGATATTTTATGGAATACGCTATTACAGAAGCAACTTGGGCGTGGCTAATGGTCCCAATGCTTTCACTCATTGTACTTTCTGTTGTCACATATTTTACTGAAAAAGGAGAGGGTTAAATGACTATTAACGTACCTACGTTAATTTCAATTATTATTTATTTAGCAGTGATGTTGGTTATTGGAATTGTAGCAGCAAGAATGACGAAAGATTTGAATGATTATGTACTTGGCGGAAGGCGGCTCGGTGCGGGAGTTGCTGCCTTAAGTGCAGGGGCTTCAGATATGAGCGGCTGGTTAATGCTCGGACTTCCTGGAGCAATGTATATAGGTGGAATGAGCGAAATCTGGCTGCCTATCGGATTAGCCGTTGGAGCTTATCTCAATTGGCAATTTGTTGCCAAACCGCTACGTGTTTACACAGAAGTATCAAAAGATTCAATAACGGTTCCAGACTTTTTTGAGAATCGCTTCCGTGATCAGTCAAAAATTCTCCGTGTGGTTTCTGCCATTGTTATTCTTGTATTCTTTACTTTCTATACTTCTTCTAGTCTTGTAGGCGGAGCTATTTTACTAGAGAATTCTTTCGGAATGAACTATGAATTAGCCTTATGGGTCGGAGCAGCTGTTATTCTCTCGTATACTCTTTTTGGGGGATTCCTAGCAGCAAGCTGGACAGATTTTATTCAAGGAATCTTAATGTTTTTAGCTTTAATTATCATCCCTATTGTTGCAATCTTTGAACTTGGCGGATGGAATGAAACTGTTCAAAAAATTGGAGCAATTGATCCAACACATCTTGATGTATATTCTGGTGCTACCACAATAGGTGTTATTTCTTTATTAGCTTGGGGACTTGGTTACTTTGGTCAGCCACATATACTTGTACGATTTATGGGATTAAAGTCAACAAAAGACGTTCCAAAAGCACGTTTAATTGGAATGGTTTGGATGATTCTTTCCCTATTCGGAGCAGTATTTGTTGGATTTGCAGGTATTGCTTACTTTCGGGATTCACCTCTTCAAAACGCTGAAACAGTCTTTATCATGTTCTCACAGGTTTTATTTAATCCATGGGTAGCCGGATTTTTACTCGCAGCCATTCTCTCAGCAATCATGAGTACTGTTGACTCACAATTACTCGTTTCTTCTAGTGCGCTAGCGAATGATTTTTATAAATCACTTTTCAGAAGAAATGCTTCTAAAAAAGAAGAAATGATTGTTGGCAGAATTGCTGTTCTTGGAATTGCAATTATTGCGATTCTCTTAGGATACGATCCTGAAAGTAAGGTCCTTGAACTTGTAAGTTATGCCTGGGCAGGATTTGGTGCAGCATTTGGACCTGTTATTATTTTAAGTCTTTTCTGGAAACGAATGACAAGAAATGGTGCCCTCGCTGGAATCATTGTCGGTTCTGTTACCGTTATTGTCTGGTCATCTCTTAAAGGTGGATTATTCGATCTATATGAATTAGCACCTGGGTTCTTATTTAGCAGTCTCGCGATTATTATTATAAGCCTAATCGACAAAGCTCCTTCAAAGGAAGTTCAAGAAGAATTTGATAATTACCGCTCTGAGCTTGAGCAGGCTTAATCTTTAAATTACCCCTTGAATACTATATTCAGGGGGTTTTATGATTAATGAAATTTCTTGGCTATTTTGTTATGAGTCACTTCAATTTTCCCTGGCAGAACAAAAAGATATTCAATGATATTTTCTAGCAGATCTACCAGTAATGAAGTGGTCTCATAGTCCATTTCCGTTTCTAATTCCAGCATCTTATTTAAAGAACTCTCTGCTTGTAACAGTTGGCTAAGGGATTGAATGGGCTTTGCTAAATCAACATGGTTCGGAAGGATCTCAAGTTGTTGTGATAAAGGCTGACCTTTACTTTTTTCTTTGAGAAAATGTTTCAAGATACTTTCAATAACTCGTTTAGACATAACGGCTGTTGCTGAATTTTCTCGTGTTTGATGCACATTAATCGCAGAGCGATAAGCCCTAATAAGATCTTTAGGTATATTTGGCAGACTTTCGATATGATTAATAAGATGTTTTGACGCTTGGATATCATAAATATAGGTATCTGCGTGTTCCCCTTCATCGTGACCATCCTTGGTCATAATAATAAAAACGGTAGATTTTTTACATGTAGGACAACTAGACTCCGTTAACAATCCATTCTTACTGCTTTGGAAGTTAGCATTGATCACAAACTCGTTTGTATTTCGACATTCTGGACACTCACTTTGTATGCACTTTGGTATTTTAACATTCCCATATCTAATGTAAGAATTGACGGAGCCAGGATTAATTCTTCTCATACGTTATCCTCCTGATTATTCCACTTATATAATACAATCTCCCGATTCAGATAAAATATTACATTTCTTACCGATAGTTTTCCCTTAAAAAGAAAAATATCATCTGCTCAAGCTAATTATTCAAAATTAAATAAAATAACTTTGATTGTTATCCTAGGACAAGCATAAAATGAAATAACTATCTTTTAACCGAAAGGGATTGCTCAGTCATGACTTTTAATAGACCAAGGTTAACCGCTTCGCTGTATGCGTTAATGTCGATTAGTGTTTGGGGAGTTTCATTTGTATCGACCAAGGCTGTGCTCGGTAAGCTAGACCCCTTTTCGTTACTCGTTATTCGCTTTGGAATAGGAGCATTATTTCTATTATTGCTTTTATTATTGCAGCGTCAACGGCTGCGTATCTCCCTACAATATGTTCCTCACTTAATGGTATTAGGGATTCTAGGGGTTTTTGTTCATCAGGTTCTCCAGGCAACGGCATTACTTACAATCAACGCCTCTGCTGCAGGATGGCTTATTTCCTTCTCCCCCATCTTTACAGTGATCCTTTCGCTACTTTTTTTACATGAAAAAATGAACTTTACTAAGGCTATCGGAATGGTGCTAGCGATAACTGGTGTCCTTATCGTTACCACAACACGAAGTGGACAATCCTTTCAATTCGCCTTGAATATTGGTTTCCTGCTGATGATTCTCAGCACGTTGAATTGGGCTGTTTATTCTGTGCTATTAAAAAGTTTAAAAATCCCTTATCCCCCTCTTGTTGTAACGTTTTATATGTGTTTAGTAGGTTTGATTTTGACTACACCTTTTATTATCCGAATCAGAGGGTGGGAGAAGCTAACCTTGCTGGACCAAACAGAGTGGGCCCATTTGTTGTTTCTTGGTGTATTTGTCTCGGGAATTGCCTATTGGTATTGGGGAAAAGCACTTGAAGTGTTAGAAGCTTCAAAGGTTTCAATGTTTTTATATTTGGAGCCTATTGCAACTTTAATTGCTGCTGTTTTACTCTTACAGGAAAAGGTTTTATTCATAAGTGTGGCAGGAGGAATCATAATTATTATAGGAGTGGTTATCGTTAACGGTCAGCTTGTGCCTAGGTTGTTGCGCTTCTTAAAGAAATGACGGCTATAGGAGGAGAAGCTTTATGACTTTGACAGCTAAGATTAAGAGTGTTATGGAATCCTTAAAAAGTCCATCTAAAGCCGATTTGAAGGATGCCTTGTTACAAATTGATATAAAACTTGAAGACCTTGCACAATTGCCAGAACCATCTGAAGGTAAGCCGTACAATCGAAAGCTTCTATATAAAAATGATGAAGTCGAGCTGCTTGTCATGAATTGGTCGCAGTTGGAGTGTGCCCCTCATGATCATGGCAATTCCCACGGATGGATACAAGTGATTTCTGGTACTTCTCTTAATTCTGTTTATGAAGTTAAAGGAAATAGCTTACCTAAAGAATTGTTTTATCAGTACCATCATGAAGGTCAATATTTTTATGCACCCAAAAAGGCTGTCCATAAAATGCAAGCCTCTAACCATACAGATATGGTTACTCTTCACCTATATTCCCCACCCATTTCCGGAATGATTGTATATGACTTACAAAAATGTGCGGCATGTGTTGTATCCGACGATTGCGGTGCCTGGTGGCCCGATGAACAATATCAAAAGATAAAAGAGATAAAACTAAATATGAAGTAAATAAATGAGACCTGGAATCCAGGTCTCCAATGTGTTTTTGTAACTAGGGATTTATCAAAATATGAAAAACATAGAATATACCAGGAAAGGATGAGGTTCTTTGTGTATGGATCTTGGTAGTTTAACATCTAAACTTAATGAGTTAACATTTTCCTTATTATTAGCAGGTTATAAAACTTGTCCGCCAAATTGGAGTAAAAAGGGAAAAAGAACCCTCAATCATTCTCTTTGGTTTATTACGAAAGGAACTGGAGAAATCGTTATAAATGGGAAAAAAAATGACCTTTCGCCAGGAAAACTGATCGTTTTCACTCCAGGTATGATCTGCGACAAAAAAACTTCCCCTTCTAATCCTCTTGAGTTTTATTTTATCCGATTTACTCATGCAGCGGCATTTGAGAAAAAAGAACAATGGCATTTTATACTACCACAGGAAATATCCTTTCCATTACATGGAGTATATACGATTAATAACAGCTCAGGAGTTTTCCTCCTATTAGATGAAATCAACTCTTTATCTAAACGAAGAGGAGCAACGATAGCATTTAAACAAAAAATATTATTTCAAGAACTACTACTAACCTTAATACAAGACTTTCATGTTCAAACGATTTCTAAGGATACAAGACAAGTGATTGAGGAAACGATTGAGTACATAGGTCATCATTATCATAAGGTAATAAACGTAACAGATTTATCAAAAATGGCCGGCTTAAGTAAAAGTCATTATTCTAGACTTTTTAAAAAATTTACTGGTTACAGTCCGATTGAATACTTAACCCATCTACGGATTGATCGGGCAAAGGAGCTGCTTGCCCATTCTGAAATTAGAATCAAAGAAGTGAGTCAAAATGTCGGGTATGAAGATGAACTGTATTTCAGTCGAATTTTCAAAAAGATAGTCGGAGTCTCCCCCACTCAGTTTAGTGATGAACAAAAACTAGCAGGACAATAACAAAGGATGGCTAATCGTAAGATTAACCATCCTTTGTTATGAAGAGAGCTGTTTTATACTTTAACCTTTACCTGCTTGCCTTTGGTCTGATTCATACATAATTGATAGTACGTGGATTGGTTTCTTAAGAGCTGTTGATGATTCCCTATTTCTGCAATTCTCCCTTTATCTAAGACAATGATTTTATCTGCATGCTGGATGGTTGAAAGTCGATGGGCGATGATAATTGTTGTTCGATTCCTGGACATTTCTCTTAAGGTAGCTTGAACCGCTTGTTCTGTTTCTGTATCAATATTGGCTGTTGCTTCATCAAGAATGAGAACATCATTGTTGGCAATCATGGCTCGTAAAAACGAGAGCAGCTGCTTTTGCCCCGCCGACAGTACGGTTCCTTCCTCTCCTAGCATGGTTTCATATCCCTTTGGCAGCATCCGAAAAAAAGAATCAATATTTACAGCCTTCGCTGCTTTTATAATTTCTTCATTACTAACATGCTTATGATTCAATCGAATATTGTCAAAAACAGTTCCTGAAAAGACAAAGGCATCTTGTTGTATAATTCCAATGTGCTTCCTGAGGTCGTTTAAATGAACGTCTTTAATATTTACTCCATCAAGGCGTATTGATCCCTTTTGGTTATCATAAAACCGGTTGATAAGTTGAATAATCGAGCTTTTGCCTGCACCTGTTGAGCCTACAATACCCACTGTTTCTCCTTGATTGATCCTAAAATGGACATCCTTTAATACCCACTCCTCATGTTGGTAAGCAAACCAAACATTTTGAAAAACAATGTTTCCCTGAACTTTTTCTGGAAGTTTCACAGGTTGAACAGGATTTAATATCGTTGGTTTCGTTTCTAATGTTTCAAATATTCGTTCGGCTGATGCAAGGGCAGCTTGTATTTGGTTAAATCTGTCTGCTAGTCCTCTGAGCGGTTCAAAAAACTGTCTGACATAATGTGTAAAGGCATACACCGTACCAAAGGTAATACTACTATCTAATACACTTCTTCCTCCATACCAAACTAATAGCGCGAGTGAAATGTTTCCGAATAGACCAATTGAAGGGTTAAAGATAGAATTAACTACGGTTTGATGCATCCCAGCCCGATAATGCTCCTCATTTAATTGATTAAACCGATCAAGCTGTTTCCCTTCGCGGGCAAATAGTTGAATGACACTCATTCCAGAAAGATTCTCAGCTAGGTAGGAAAGAAGTTTAGATAGGATACTCCTCAAATTTCTCTGTGTTTTACGCAATACCGTTTTAAAATAAAAAGTAACGATAGCAATCACGGGTATGACTATAAAACAAATTAAAGTAAGTTTTACACTCATATATAACATAAGGATAATGATTCCAATGAGAATCAGTATTTCTTTTACTAAGTTCACAATCACTTGTGAGTAAAGCTGATTTAGGGCTTCCACATCATGGGTAATCCTTGTCACTAACCTGCCAATTGGATTTTTTCTAAAAAAACTCATTGGCATCAGTGAAAATTGCTTAAAAATTGCCTGCCGAAAATCATATATTACATACTGCCCAGTAAATTGAAGTATATTATTTTGAAAATACGTACAAATAGAAGAAACCAAAATCAATATGAAATAGACGATGCCTAAATACGTCAGCCCTTGATAATCGTTCATCTTAATGTAAGAGTCAATGGCCACCTTAATAATAAATGGCTGAGCTAAACTGGCTAATACAATAAAGAATGTCAACAGAAGCGCATATAAAATGAGTTTCCTATATGGCTTCGCAAACGTCAGCATCCCCTTCAATAATTGACGGTCGCCTATGGGGGGATGCATCCCCTCTTTTATTTTTCGAATGATTACCCCCTCCTTTTCTTAATGAGAATCTTTCTTCCATTAAGTGGTGGAAAGCTTGAATGAGCAAATGATAAATCCGTTGTTTGCTGGGCAAACATTTTTTTATATATTCCATTCTTCTTTAAAAGGGATTGATGTGTGCCACTTTCCACGATTTCACCTTGATCCAGTAAGATGATTTGATCCGCTTCTTGTATCGTAGAAATCCGATGACTAATGATGATTGAGGTCCGACTTTTCATTTCGGATCGCATTGTGTTTAAAATAATGGATTCCGTTTTAGAATCAACAGCTGAAAGGCTGTCATCAAAAATAATGATCGGAGATGGTTTGATCAATGCTCTTGCAATACTGACACGCTGCCGTTGTCCACCTGATAAGGAAAGTCCTCTTTCTCCTAATTCGGTCTCAAAATTATGAGGAAGATCCATAATATCATCATAAATGTGGGCTTGCTTTGCAGCATGAAAGACTTGATCATCCTGATAAGGATTTGGGTCAAAAGCTATATTTTCCTTAATGGTTGAGGAGAATAAAAAATTGTCTTGTGGGACATATGCAACCGATGTACGAAGTGTATTTAATGGAACATCACGGATATCCTGTTCATCCATAAAGATTGAATTTTTGGGAGGATTGTACAAACGTAAGAGTAAATTGACTAAGGTTGATTTTCCGCTGCCTACTTTTCCGACAATGGCTAAACTAGTTCCTTTGGGGATGGTAATGGTAATATTCTTTAATGCATACTTTTTACTTGTTTCATATTTGAACGATAAATTATTAATTCTAATTTCTCCTTGAAGAGAGGTTATAGGGGTAATCCCTTCTTCATCTTTTATTGCCGGTTCCGTAGATAATACATGACGAATTCGGTTATCTGCGGCTTTCCCCTGCTGCAGGAGATTAATGACCTTCCCAATGTTTTCAATGGGGGCGATCAACAAAGATAAATACGTATTAAAAGCAACAAAGTCTCCAAGAGAAATGGAACTTTTCATCACTAAAATGGAACCAAATACGATAGAAATCAAATAACTTAATCCGACAATTCCTTGACTTAATGAGGTGAAAAGCGAATTTGAAACAATTAACTGTTTGTTGACCTCGACATTGGACTGATTGTCATTTGTAAACTTCTTACATTCTTCTTGCTCTTGAACATAAGTCTTAATGACACTGATACCCGAACAAAATTCTTGAACTCGGCTTGTCACTGTTCCTATCGCTTCTTGTACTTTTAGGGAATGCATTTGAATTTTGGACCGGAAACGATAGGCGATATACGTTAATCCTGGTAAAGGCAATAAGACCAGCAACGTTAAATAGAGATGAATCGTACTTGCCATCATGAATACAGAGATTGAAATTAATACAGCGGCTTCCACCATCTGAAAATATCCCTGCATGACAATCTGCCTCATAATATTGACATCGTTTACGGCATGAGCCATCAAATTCCCAATTCGCTGGTTTTGATAATATTCAGCCTGCAATCTCTCCCAATGTGAAAACAGTGAAGTCCGTAAGTCACGCTCTAAGATTCTTGACATCTTGAATATATAAATTCGACCACTCGACCGAAAAAGAAAGGCTCCAATCCCGACAATGATAAACCAAAGAGACAACTCCCATAAATCCGAAACATGAATCGATTCATTTTGGAGGCCATCTGTGAACTTTTTTAATAAAACGGGTACAAATAATTGCAAAACAAGGGAGACGGTTAAAAGGATTGTGCCCAGCAAATAACTCCATTTATGTAGGACAAAATGCTCCTTAAAAATAGGTTTATTTTTCATCATACCCCCTCCTTCATAAAGGAATATGCTTAGAATAACGTACCCTTCAACCAATCACAATGGATTTCCCCATCATCTTTCATGGATTATTATGCTTTAATAAGGTATATAATAATCCAAAGAACAGCTCAAAGAGTAAAAAATAAAACTACCTGTCTCTCAATAAGAGAAACAGGTAGACGTCAAATAAAAAATATTACTTTTAAAGCCTATTAATAAAAAAAACACCGCCTACAGTTGAACTATGACCCAGAGGGAATACTCCTTTGTAAAATGTCATCAGCAATCAAGAAATTAAAAAAGCAGCATGCCTTGTGGGTATAGCTGCTTTTTTGAGTGATATAGGATTTTTATTAACAAAGAAGAGCTCATCCATTAAAGAATCCTTTAGATATTTACATTATTTACTTGAAGCAGCAAGTACACGCACGCTATCTTCAAATAAATGCGCAACATTTTGATGAGTTTTTCTAGCTTGTTTTAAATAATTGTCTGTGACATCTTCCCAAGCATTCATTGCTTCATTTGTATATTCAATGAATGCCACGCTATTTTGTTCAAAAAGCTTCTCAGTACTTTCAATTAAATCTAAGGCTGAGTTAATTGGAGTTAAATAAAGCTCCTCTAATTTACTAGTTGCTTCACTTACTTGACTTTTTAAAGATTCAGTCACTTCATGAGTAGATTCATTTGTTTTAAAAATGTTGTTTTGGAATAACCCTTTACTCAAATCGCCATTTAATTTTGTGGCTTGATTAAAAAGACCCAGTAAAGTTTTGCTGTATACTCCATGGAACTTTGTTGTTTCTTTTATAGCGTTTAAGTAAAGTTCTTGGGTTTGTTCTCTATAATCTCTTGTTCGAGATACTGCACCTTCAAATTGATCCCAAAACGTTTCAATAAATGAATCCGTAACATAGCTTGGTTCATTTTGCTTCTCTACTTTTGAAACCTCTACTTTCGATACCTCAACTTTTTTAACTTCCTTTTTTAGGATTTCTTCTTTTTTATGCATTACATTTTGAACCATCTTCGTTCCTCCTCATTTACTTTTTAAATTTCTCTATTTTATCCTCGCTATGAACCGGAGGTATGTAGAGCTCAAGAAAACTAAAATACCTTTTAAATAATTGATAGAGCATAGATTGGTATAGCTCGAGTTGTCTAGCATAACTCTTTAAGTACGCTTTACCAATGTAATCATCAAAATTACTATAGATGTATTTTACACATATAAGTAATGATTAGTCAAACGAAAATATGCATAAAATTTGTTATTTTGTCTATTATTTGACTATTTAGGAAAATCATTAATATTAAGCTAATCTTATGGCTCGTTCACACTATTCACTGTTTTCTGTACTACTACTGCTTTTTCACCGCTTCTCCCTTCACCTCATCATGGAGCCAGTTAATTAAAAGAGCGGCTCTCGAATGAGAATCGCTCTTATCTTTACATTGTCATAATCAAGCTATCATTTATCTATTGTTTTGGATTCAATGATTCGTACCAGTTCCTCAATAATATCGTTTAATCTCATTATGCTCGTATCTTTCCTAAGAATATTGGATGTCTTATAAATTAAAACTTCTTCTTTCTCACTCACAAAAATGCCTCCATTCTTAAAATAATGATAACCTTTTAGCACCTATTGTATAATTTTACTCTTATGTGTAATTTACATATATAATAACTCGTTTTATCCATATATGTAAATTACATATATAAATTTTTCCTCTAATAAGTATTATTAATTTCATCTAACTCGTAATAATGATCGTGTAAAATGGATGAAATTCATTTATTGTTTACTTTCAGTTAATCCTAAATGGGAGTACAGATTATAAGGTAATAGGGAATTGTTGAATTAAACGACAAATACTTTCCATTCTTTGTTTTTCGATAATAGAATTGCTCATAAATCCTCAATTATAGGGAGGAACCATCGCATTTCATAAGAAAGTGACGATGGAAACTCGTCATACAAAACAGGAAAGTAAGAAAGAATATTGAATTATACATTTACAAGGTAATAATCTTGTAACTATTCGGAAAGGTTGTGAGTTTATGAGACTTCTGGATGTACAGCCAAAGAAAAACTTCAGCTACATCTTCGTTCAATTTCCAGGAATGAAAATGAATGTCCCTATGCTCTCGAACGAAATGGGTAAGGCGGTGAATGAAGATGTTGCTTTGTGTGTCCAACTAAACAGTAAAGATAAGGTAAATAATTTGTACCTCGTACACACACACAGTATAAACCCCTTCGACTTCACAGATGAAGAAATTGGAGCTAAAGTATATTTTCGCGTCATCAAGAAAAAAGAGACCTCTCCAGACTCAGCAACGAATGAATCCGATGATTTTGTCACGTTTATTACAAATGAGGTGACAGTTGTTCAAAAGAAAACCGCAGCAGGTTATGAATTCGTCTTAGTTTTAAATAATCGTGAAATAGGATTAGTCGCTTCGATTGAAGAAGAGGTTTTACAAACAGAAAAAGTACCAATGACACTTTATAACGAGTCAAATGAAAGTGTCAAAGTTGAAACAGTTAAAAAGAGAAACATGATTGTCTTCGGAGGGAGAACCAAAAAGAGTATATTCTTTGGAGCCCATGTCTTTCAAGATACTGAAGTGATAGATCCAATCCGAATGTTATTTGAGGGCGTTAAAAGAAAAGTTATGGTATTCTCTCCTGCCGCATTAGATTTTATCGGTCCAGGTGATCACAACCAACCCATTTTTATCATGAAGGGAGGCTAAATGCAGTTATTAGAAAAGGACTAGACAATTTCATACTGATATACAAATCGAAACATAAGGACTATGAGAATAATCCTTTTCGATTGAATAGATAGAAAAAAATAATAAGGAAAGGTTTAATCGCTATCTGAATGAAGGAAATTTATATATTAATAAGACTTAACCACGGGGTTAAGTCTTTTTTATTTATTTAAACATAATAAAGATATTCCTGGAAAAAATAATATTGTTTAGAAAATTTTTCTCTAAAGGGGAATTTACTATGTCTGGTAGGAATCAAAATCATCTAATTCCACTTAGCGAGAATGTAGAGGAAAACATTAAAAGACTAGAAATCGAACTCGGAAATAGCGATGATTTATCAATTAGAAGGCTCAAAGTTTCCACTAAAAATGTAGCGATTCTACATATTGAAGGCATCGTTGATGAACATAGCATTAATGAAAATGTAATCAGCCCGATTATACAACTTCATAAAGAAACCCCTTCTTTTAAAACAGAGAATGATATAGCTGACAAAATGGTTCAAATTATTTCTGTGCCCTCTATCCAGTTTATCTTAGATTGGTCAGAACTTTTAGATAGCATCTTGGCAGGCAATACCGTTATTTTGATAGAAGATTATTCAAAAGCTCTCATTCTAGGTACTAAAAAAATTCAATCCCGGTCGATTACTGAACCTACTACCCAAACCGTTATTAAAGGTCCTAAGGATAGCTTTACAGAGAATATAAGTACAAACATATCATTGGTTCGGTCTAGAATCCAAAATGCTAAATTAAGGCTTAAAACAACAAAAGTAGGCAGTGTAACCAAAACAGACGTAGGGTTTATGTATATTGAGGGAATTGCTGATCACAACATTGTCATGGAAGTGATGTCTCGGATAAATAAGATTAAGATAGACAGCATTCTTGAAGCCAATTATATAGAAGAAGCAATACGAGACAACAGAAAAACACTCTTTCCTCTTATGCAAAGTTCTGAAAGACCTGATATAGTTGCTGCGAATTTATTAGAGGGCAAAATTGCTATTATTATCCAAGGAACACCATTTGTCTTAATTTTACCGGTATTACTCATTCAGTTCTTTCAATCTCCAGAAGATTACTATGAAAATAATGTTTTCAGCTCATTTTTGAGATTAATTCGAATTGGCTCTTTCCTTTTGAATATGTATGCCTCCGCCATTTATTTAGCTTTAATTACGCACCATCAGGGATTAATCCCTACTACATTAATGGTCACGTTAATGGCACAAAGAGAAAGGGTTCCTTTTCCAGTAATCATTGAATTATTACTTATGGAACTAGCATTTGAAGTACTAAGAGAGGCTGGAGTTCGGATGCCTAGAGCAATTGGTCCAGCCGTTTCCATTGTTGGGGCACTAATTTTAGGACAAGCTGCAGTGGAAGCAGGATTTGTTTCTGCAGCAATTGTTATCATTGTAGCCACGTCAGCTATAAATAGCTTTACACTTCCGAACACAAATATTGTCAACACTGCAAGAGGCTTGCGGTTTTTATTGATTTTCAGTTCGGCTTTTATAGGATTTTATGGCATTTTGCTACTCACATTATGTATATTAGTACATCTTTGTAGTCTACGCTCGTTCGGCGTGCCTTATGTTGCTCCTTTTGCACCATTCAGAATGGGCGCTCAAAAAGATAGCTTAATCCGGTTTCCAATTACTTCTTTAAACATGACTCATTCAAATATTCAAAAAGATACTAAAACAAAATGAATTCGAGCAGGAGTTACAAATGAGAAAACTCGTCACTTTACTCTTCATCCTATTGTTAATCCCTGGCTGTTCCAATTATAGGGAGTTAAACGAACTAGGCCTTATTATTGCCATGGGAATAGATGTCTCTCAGGATATTGATGATGGATATCGAGTTACGTTCCAATTGATTAACCCAAGCCAATTGTCTCCGACAGGGGCTCCTACCGGGATACCAGTTTCTAACTATACGGTAGAAGCAGAGACAATAACAGAAGCCTATCGGAGAGCATCTATTATTATCCCGAGATATAACGACCTTTCACACTTATCATTGGTCGTCATTAGTGAAGAGTTGGCACGAAAAGGTACAAATTTGGTATTTGATGCATTTGAACGAGGAAAACAAGCAAAATCTACTTTTCCCATTTTTATTGCAAGAGGAACTTCAGCAGAAAATGTACTCGGGGTGGTTGAACCGCTTGAATCAAATCCAACAAAAAGTGTTAGAAGTACAAGTGAAAACAACCAAAAAATGTATGGGATTTCAAAAGTTATGTCCTTACATGAAGTCATTACTATTCTTTCAAGTGAAGGAAAAGACCTGGTATTACCAGGAATTAAGTTAAATAAAAACCTAACATCCAAAAACCAAACTGACAATTTAAATAATATTAAACCATCTGTTATTGAAGTTAGTGGTTTAGCATTATTTAATAAAGATAAATTGGTAACCTGGTATGATGGTGAAATGGCACGGAACGTCCATTTAGTTTTATCAGAAATTGACAGTACGTCATTTACAATACCCTGTGAAAAAAAGAATATGACACTTATCTCTAAAAGAATGAGAGGTACAATAAAAACCCTTTTAAAGCCTATTCCCACTTTACAAGTGAACATAGCAATAAACACTGAAATATCGGAAGTGAACTGTAATAAAGATTTAACTAACACAAAAGTGTTAACAGATATAGAGGAGGATTTAGAAAAAGAAATAACAAGACAAGTCCAGCGAACCATTCAAATCTCACAGGATACAGGAACTGATGTGTTTGGATTTGGAACCAAATTGTCAAAAGATAATCCTAGTTATTGGAAAAAACACAAAAAAGAGTGGAATACCCTTTTCAGCAAGGCAAAAGTGGCGGTTAACGTAAAAGCTTCTATAAATGATTCAGGCCACGTAACCGATCCCTATGAACCCAATTAATAACCAAGAGGTGAGCAGCAATGTCTAATGAGAGAATTGATGGGTATCAACTTTTCTGCTTAATCGTCCTTTTTTTGTTTGGGACCACCATATTTTTAGACATAGGCAGCGGAGCAAAACAAGATGCCTGGATCGTAACCCTTATCTCACCTTTAGCTGGGTTAATATTATTCACGATTTACTTTCAACTTCATAAGAAATTTCCTACTCTTCCCCTAACAGAATATGTAAGAAAAATTTGGGGTAATTTCCTAGGAAGCATCATCAGTTATTTTTATATTATTTATTTTATTTATATAGCATCAAGAGTTTTACGAGATATTGAAGAAATACTCATTAATTCTGCCTACTTCAAAACTTCAATCACGGTTATCGGTATTTGTATGATGTTTACCTTAATCTACACAGTGAATTTTGGGTTTGAAGTATTTGCAAGGGTAGCAAGTATTTGCTTTTTTTTGATTGGTCTTACCATATTAATCATAAATATCATGTTTATCATAACCGAGCTAATCCATATCGAAAATATTAGACCAATACTTGCAGAAGGATGGAAACCGATCGTAAAAGAACTGCCGCTGAATATAACCGTTCCTTATGGGGAATTAATTACGTTCTCAATGATTCTCCCCTATTTGAATAAACAAACAAAAATATTCAAGACGGGAATGATGGCCGTACTATTTGCTGGCCTCTATTTTACCTTAAACATTCTTTTATTAATTTGTGTACTAGGAACTGACGTCTTGGCAAGATCTTCATTTCCTGCACTTAAAGCAGCCAGTTTTATAGATATTGCAGGATTTATCCAGCGTTTAGATTCTTTTGTCATCATTTTAGTTGTGTTCTTAGGATTTATTAAAGTATCTATGTTTTTCTTTTGTGCAGTCATTGGAATGAACACTCTGTTTAAGATAAAATCAAGTGCACTAACCACGTATTCAATAGGGGGAATTATATTCCTATCGTCCATTATGATAGCACCTAGTTATCAAAAACATTTAGATGAAGGGCTAGAAATCGTACCTTATATGCTTCATATTCCATTACAGATAGTCGTCCCTCTTTTATTACTACTCACTGTCTTAATAAAGGGGAAAATAAAAAATGTGATGAATTGAAAATTCAAAGAAGTTATTTTCTTTTTCTGATTTTATCCAAAATTAGCAGAACCAATATTATGAAACAAATCAAAATAAGAAAATAATCTTCTCCTTTAGCTACCTTTAATAATTTACTAAGACTAAACCATGCTTCGGACAAATCATGGCCTTGTATTTTGTCTATAAGAACAACTAGAGAGATTGTACTTATTAAAATTAAGATTAGAAATCCTGTAGTTCGCACAACTTTCACCCTCAAGTTCCGTTTTTGTTTTGAAAATAAATTGACTTTACTATCCTTAACAAGTTTTTTTATTCATAACCAAACTCTTTTTTATTGACATTCGTTTTGTTTTCATTTATGATGGCAAAGGTAAATTGAATTTCAAAAAAACATTGTATGTGGACTTTTCTAGAGAATCTCTATTTTCGCCACACAGCTTTTATATAGCTGTGTGGCTTTTTTGTTTGTTTTTTTAGAATTGAAAGGGGTAAAAAACATGAAAACTTGGCAATACGCACTAATTGTTTTAATAGGAGGCTGCTGTTATGGAGCATTATCAACTTTTGTAAAGCTAGCTTATTCCGCAGGTTTTACGAGTGCTCAGGTAACGGGAAGTCAATTCTTAATGGGGACTCTTTTAATCTGGATAGCAGCTCTTTTTTCGAAAAAGAAAAAACTGACACTGCCGAAAATAGGCAAATTACTTATATCAGGAATTCCACTTGGTTTAACAAGTCTATTTTATTACCAATCACTGCAATCCCTAAATGCTTCGCTTGCGATTATCTTTTTATTTCAATTTGTTTGGATTGGCAGCTTATTCGAGTGGATTTTTTATAAAAAGGCACCCACACTTGGAAAAATGGTTTCTATTGGAATTCTACTTATTGGTTCCATTTTTGCATCAGGAATTATTGGAGTGGGCTTCGGAGATATTACTTGGCAAGGAACTGGTTGGGGAATGCTTTCCGCTTTGACCTATACCACTTTTATCTTTGTTAGCAGCTCAGTTGAAAAAGATACACCAGTCGTGCAAAAGAGTGCTCTGTTTACCACTGGGGGCTTAATTACTGTTTTTATTCTCAATCCGCCAACAGGGTTTTTGCAATTACCAGTTTTATTGGAAATTGCACCGTACGGTTTGTATCTTGGCCTATTAGGGGTAGTCTTGCCGCCGATTTTATTTACTATCGGGATGCCGCATGTTGGACCAGGACTTGGGACCATTTTAACGTCCTCTGAACTTCCAATAGCTGTAATCTTATCCGCGATAGTCCTATCCGAGCATGTTAGTATGTTCCAATGGCTGGGTGTTATTTTAATATTAGGGGGAATAGTTGCAGGTAATTTGAAGTTTACACATACCAAAAAAAGGTCAACAACATTGGAAATGGAATCCGCCTCTTAAATTAGGAATCTAGGTGTAGAGAGAACATGAAGTACAAAAAGGTGCCAGGTACACTCCATATAATTTGGGGGTGCCTGTCACCTTATTTTTTCTTTATCTTTCCCCTACTCCTTTAATGACCTCACGAACTAAATCTATTTCCTCTTAACCTTTTTATTGTTTCATATTCTTGGTATTTACTATTCTTTTTTTTAGAATAAAGTGCATTTATTGATGCTCTAATACTGGAACAATACCCACAATTTATACATTTACCCTCTTCAAACAGTCTTAATGCCCTACATTCCGGACATTTATGAATATCCATCCGAGATCCCCCACTATCCTATTAATAATTATTAAATAATATGAAGGGGGATGGATTTATATAAATAATCCTTTAATTTTATTTTATTATGTGTTTTTTTGGTAACGTTCTGCAACAAATGCCATATCTCTTAAGAACATTGTCCACAAGTTTTTTCATTCCTTAAGTCGAGGTTTAGCAGGGTCACAATTTGGCGGATCAATGTTTGCCGATTCTGCTAATTTCATTAGATAATAACATTCTTCCCGGTACATATGGTCAGCCATTAGAGGTGCAAATGTTCCTAATGCTTGGTTACTTAGTTCTAATTCTTCTAGTTCCGTTAAAAAATTTTGAAATAACTTAATTTCTAATTGTGCCTCATTCGTCATTTTTGCCAAAGCTGGAAAGGTCGTCAAATTGGTTCTTAAATAGCCTGCCAGCTCTACAGCTTTTAGATAAAAGCCTTCGAAATCCTTCTTAAATGTCTTACTTTTCTTTCTTAATTGCACTTCTACACCATCTAAATTTGAATAAATAGCGTCTGAATGACCTGCTGCGTCTAATAACCAAAGCAGGTGATGATGAAGTTCATGGTAAACTGGTGGCATATTCCCCTCTTTTAAATGATTGATAATCCTTAAATATTCCTCTAATTCATTTACCATATGATTAATAAAAGTAGGTGAGAGGTGGATTTTGATTTTTCCAACGAGATGTTGTCTAATTAAGTCTAATTTGAATTCCCTTAATTTTAGGACCTCTGGTTCTACTTGAGCTGTTAGTTGTGTCAATGGAGAGGATTTTGCGTGTTCTAGAAGTGCATCAAATATATTAATAAAATTCGTGGCAATCTCAAGCTCAACTTTTTGAATGGGGGCAAGGGCTTCAAAAATAAACCTAGAATGATCACCTACTATTTGAAGCCAAAAACGATGTTCAAATCTGGCTGACCTTTCAAAAACTTCATTCATTTCATTTCCTCCTAGAAAAAAATTTCCACACTAATTTGAAATTTATTCTACTATGGCACGTCTTATGAACATCGGTTTTAGAGGATAATTGAATGTAGCGGCGGATAGCTATTAAAACTTGCATAAACCATTTCGGGAGGATATAAAGGATATGAAGATTTAAATGGAGAATTACCTTCATATTAATCATTAGGAGTTTTGCAAAATGGAGAAAATTGCTATTATTTCAGACATTCACGGAAATATACCTGCTTTAGAATCTGTACTGGCTGATATCGAATCTAGACAAATTAAGAGAATTATTTGCTTGGGTGATTTAGTAGGCAAAGGACCTCAATCAAGCATGGCAATACAAATGGTCCAAAAGCATTGTGAAAAAGTGGTTAGAGGGAATTGGGATGATTTCTTTCCTAAACCCCAAGAGTCAGACACAATCAAATGGCATCAAAACCAATTAACGAAAATACAAATGAATGATTTAGAAGAACTACCGTTTTCAGAAGAATTTATGATGAGCGGAAAACTAGTTAGAATGTTTCATGCTTCACCGCGGAGTGTATATGAAAGAATTCAACCGTGGGACTCTCTTGAACGTCGCTTAAGTATGTTCGAAAACACAGAACTCACAGAAAATATTGCAGGAAAAAGAGAGCCTGATATTGTCTTTTATGGAGATATTCATAATGCATATCAACAAAATATTAAAGGTAAAACCTTATGTAACGTGGGCAGCGTAGGGAATCCTCTTGACCTTACTCAGGCATCCTATGCCATTCTCGAAGGAGAATATAATCAAAGTGAAAATGGAGTTTTTTCGATTCAGCTTGTTCGAGTTCCATATGATATCGAAGCATCCATACATATCGCAAAAGAAATGGACATGCCCGAGCTTGAGGAATATATTCTAGAATTAACCACTGCAACATATCGAGGATTAAAAAAGTAGAGTTTTTAGTGAAGACAAACCAAGTACCTCCATCATGTTTCATTCAAGCGATTCAAATGATTATTCAAAAATTTATTTTATAACAGTAAAAAGCCATTCCCACCTACATTCATGATGGAGAGAATGGCTTTCTACTTTAGATTGCTTCTGATAAACTATTGAATTCTTCTTTAATACCTTTACCTTTTCGCAAACTAATCATCGCTATAAAGGAGATACAGTAAAGTAATGCTAGGTACGTCATGGCTACCGTTACATTTGCGTGTTGCAGGATATATCCAACTAAGATTGGTGATAATCCCCCTAAAGCTCTTCCGAAGTTAAAAATAGTATTCGTTGCTGTACTGCGAATTTCTACTGAATAATACTTACTAATTAAAGCTCCATAACCTGCAAACATTCCATTTGAGAAGAACCCTACAATTGCACCGCCAATTAGGAGTCCTGTACTGCCTGAAGCAAAGGAATATAGGAAGACAGCAACAGCCGAAGCTAATAAGAAGATTCCATATGAGCGCTTCATACCAAACCGATCCATAAATTGTCCAAATGTTAACATCCCAGCAATCATACCCGCTGCGGTACTGATGGTCCAAAGCGCCGAGCTTGAAACAGATAAGCCTTGCGATTGCTGGAGCATGGATGGAAGCCAAATCATCAAACCATTATAACCAGCAATTTGTACAGTTGCCATTATTGCTAAAGCAAGCGTAGTTACTGTAGTTTTAGGTGTTGCAAATAATTGTTTTAGTTTCCCTTGCTTCTGAACCTGTTGCTTATTCTTTTGAGACTCCAGCCATGCCGGTGATTCGTCAAGTTTCTTTCGAACGATAAAGGCGAAAATAACTGGGGCCAATCCTACGAAGAACAACCCTCTCCATCCCCAAGACGGAAGAATCATCGCACTAAGAAGAGCTGCTAGGATAACACCGTATTGAGCACCGACACTTACATACGAGGAAGCGCGCCCTTGTTTATTTTTTGGCCAGGCCTCAGCTACTAGAGCCATCCCGATACCGTATTCTCCACCTGCACCTAAGCCTGCAATAAATCGAAATAAATATACTTGTTCAATATTTTGTGCGAGCCCGGTTAAGGCAGTTCCGACAGCAAATAATAGGATGGTATAGGTAAAGATTCTAACTCTCCCAAATTTATCTGCTAAAATACCGAAAATGACTCCCCCAGCGAGCATTCCTAAATTAGTAATAGAAGAAATAAGTCCACCGGCTGCCATATCAATTTGAAATTCAGAAATAATCATCGACATGGCAAAGGATATGAACATAATATCCATTCCCTCTAGTGTTAAACCTGCTACTGATGCGACTACTGTTTTTTTACGATAATCCATTCTTGTTGTTCTCCTTTCGAGCCTCACAGGACTCAACTTAAAAGATTTTGAGCAAAAATAAAATGCCTTTCCATCCAAAGGACAAAAAGGCATTCATAGACATAATAAATATGTTATGAAGTATACATTCGCCTTTTTGGCCTCTCTGGACCAGATTTAAAGGGATTTAATTTCAACTAATAGTAACATGATAATAATCAGGTGACAATATATTTAAAAAATAATAACTTTAAATCTACAGAAAATCCACCCCATAAACTACATTACCTGTTTTTGCATACTTGTTCGCAATAGCAGTATTTCAACAAATTTTCTGCAACGATTTAAATCCTGTTCTTGCGGCAATAGTTCTACCTTCAATGTAGCAGCTAAGTTTGTGTGGACGTACAGCATGTCTCGAAATTGATCGACCGCTCCACAAAACATTGGATAAAAGCTATCTCCCGTTCCAAAAACGGCAGTAGTAATGTCTTTTCCCTTAATTGATTCAAACACTTGATAGAGTTGCCTCATTTCCCTAGGAATTTCACCATTTCCCCATGTGTACGTTCCTATAGCCACTGCATTAAATTTACTTAAGTCTGCTAATGAAAACTCATTTATACTATAAATTGATATATTGCCTGCCTTCCCTAGCAAAATCCGATAAAGTTCTTCAGCCAATACTTTCGTGTTTCCGGATACGGACGCATAAACAATGGCAACGGATATTTTACAATTCGTCAAATCCATTGGACTGTGAAACCTTTGAATAGGTTCTGGACTTTTGTTCAAAGAAATCCGACTTCGTTTCATTCATCATTTCATCTCCAAAGATTTGAATCCACGGCATTGGATTGCTTCTTTCATCATAAAGATTTTTCAAGCCAAGTTGTCTCAATCGTTTATTTGCCAAATATTCTACATATCCATCGAATTCTACTAAATCAATCCCTTTTATTTCGGATAATATATAGTGAGCCCACTCTTTTTCTAGTGCAACTGCCTCACTAATTGTTTCATGGACATATTGGATATTTTCATCCGTATGAAGTTCAGGATTTTCAGTTAAAAGGATTCGAATAAATTGAGAAATAAAATAGGCATGCTGCATTTCATCCCGTTGAATATAACTAATCATCGTACTTGTTTTCAGCATTTTTTGCTGACGTGCTAAATGATAGAAGAAAGCAAAACCTGCGTAAAAGTAAATACCTTCAAGATTGATGGAATTTACACATAAATTAAATAACGATTGTGGGGTTGGATTTTGTCTAAATTCTTCATATGCGTCTAAAATTAATTGATTTCGTTTTCGGACAATGTCATCACTTTTTGCTTGATTAAATCGTTCATTTTGTTCGCCAATGGGAACAAGCGAGCTTAGTATATAAGAATACGATTCATTATGAACGGCTTCTTGTTGTGAAATAACCGCAAAGATCGCTTTGAAACTAGAGTCACTCACATAATCCATTACTTGACTCATCGTTGGGGTCTGCAAGCTATCTAGTGAAGCAAGCTGCGTATTAATACGCAGAAACACATCCTTTTCATGTTCACTAAGGAAATCCCATTGTTTAATATCATCCTGCATATTAATTTCTTGCGGTTTCCAAAAGTTCGATAATAGAGTTTGATATAAGTCGTACATATTCGGATAGGCAATATCATTCCAATTAAGAATACCTGATGACTCTCCATTTATTATCCTAGTAGATTTGTTTGGAAAATTTGGATTTAGTAATTTTATTTTGTTTATTGGTGTATGTATCATCAAATAAAGACCTCCTCAATCATTTGTTCTAACTTTGGCATGCTTCACATTCTTCTATCTCAGTTTGTGAAGTGCTTCTTATGTAATAGGTTGTTTTTAAGCCCTGCTTCCATGCTTGCATAAGAAGATTTAATAACTCTAGTGCTTTAATATCATGACGAACATAGAGATTAAAGCTTATCGATTGGTCAATATGGCGCTGCCTGGCTGCGTTTTGCAAAATACTCCAATTCTGATCCAGAACATGCCTAGTACGCCGATAAAAATTGTAACTGTTATAATCTAAATCAGGTGCGGTGACTTTAAACTTGAAATTTTTCTTCTCCTCTGCATATTCAACTGCATATAAAGGATCGATTCCATCTGTTGAACCACCAATCTTTGCGGTGGATGAGTTTGGGGCGATCGCCATCATCCAGCCATTTCGAACCCCATACGTTGAAATATCCTTCATCAATTGGATCCATCGGTCTGATTCATACCCTTTGCGTTCAAAGTACTTGCCTGATTGCCACTCTGAGCCTTCAAACTTTTGATAGGCACCCTTTTCCTTGGCTAATTCCATAGATGAACGAATCGTAAGATATGCAATTTCTTCATAAAGTTGATTAGCGTATTTAACAGCCCTTTCGGATTCCCAAAAAATCCCCTCTAATGCAAGTAGATGATGCCAGCCAAACGTACCCAATCCCACTGGACGATATTGCTTATTTGTCACCTCAGCTTGTCCGACGGCAATGGTATTGAGATCAATAACATTATCAAGCATTCTCATTTGAATTGGGATTAATCTTCCTAAAACATTTGCTTTTACGGATTTCGGCAGATTAATAGATGATAGATTGCAGACAACAAAGTCACCAGGTTTTCGAACAATGACAATATTTCCTTCTTCATCCTTAAATTCTTTAATAATTGTTGTGGCAGACATATTCTGGGTTATTTCTGTACACAAATTACTGCAAAAAATCGATGCACGTCCGTTGCCTCTTACATGTTTGTTGGGATTTTGGCGATTTACTTCATCTCGATAAAACATATATGGAGTACCTGTTTCTAATTGAGAAATCATAATCCTTGCCATAATATCCATTGCTCGATAGGTTTTTCGAGGAAGTAGTGGATGTTTTGCGGCTTCCTCGTACTTTTCTGTAAAAAACTTTATGTCACACTCATCATAAAAATCTTCCAAGCCCAGGGGATTGCCTTCTTGATCCTTCCACCCCATGATTTGTTTTACTTGATGAGGACAAAAGGTATCCCATTCTCCAATACTTCTACCGTTTTCATCAACCTCTTCTAATTTTTTCATAAACAAGTCTGGAATCGAAACACCTGTAAAAATATCATGAGCCTTTCGCCTTTCATCTCCGTTATTTGTTTTTAGGTCTAAAAAGCCATTCATAATATCTTTATGAAAAACATCTAAATAAACAGCGACAGCCCCTTGCCTTTGTCCCAATTGGTCGACACTCACAGCTGTATCATTAATAAGACGAATCCAAGGTACAACCCCAGATGAATTACCTTTAAATTTCTTAATATCTGAACCTAAGGCACGTACCTTTCCAAGGTACACACCTAGACCACCACCATCTTTACTTAATCTAGCAGTATCCCAATTATTCAAATAAATTCCATCTAAAGAATCTTCTACTGTATCAATAAAACAGGAAGAGAGCTGACCAAAACTTTTCCCAGCATTTGATAGAGTCGGTGTAGCCACTGTCATATATAAGTTGCTTAGTGCCCAGTATGCTTCTTTTACAAAGTTTAACCTGTTCTCTTTTTGTTCTTTTCTCATCAAAGTCATGGCGATAATCATAAAACGTTCTTGAGGCAATTCATATAGATTACCTTCGTAATCTTTTGCCAGGTAACGATCGGCTAGTAAAAATAACCCTATATAATTAAACAAAAAATCCCGTTCTGGATTTATTTCTCCAGCTAATATTTCAATCTCTTCTTTTGTGTAATCTTGTAATAAATCCTTAGAGTAGATTCCTATTCTAGTTAATTCAGCGATTAGTATGTAAAAATCTCCGTATTTACAATCAGGCTTATACCCCCTGCTGTTTGAAGCATTCCGATAAAGTTCATGTAAATACAGATTTGCTGCTAGAAATGTCCAATTTGGGTCGGTCATTGAGATTTGATTTAATGCATAAAAAAGGGATTGTTCATAGATTGTTGAGTCTTCTAGATTACCAATTTTTTTAAATAATTCAGTTGTATCCAGATTATATTTTTCAGAAACTCTTTTCACTGCTGCAAGAACTGTTTCTTTTTCTGAATAAACACTATTTTCCACCATAGCCATTCCTCTTTTCTTATCGAATTGACTTCGCGAGTGAAACAACAAAAAACCCATCAATGAAGATGGGTTTATAACGTGGAATAATCTATTCATACAGTACTTGGTCACTGTAATAGTAGGCATACCCTCGTTATATCCTCCCAACTCCCGAAGAAGATAATACGTAATACAAATGGCAGGTCTCCTGACTGGTGCTTCTACCTACTCTAATCCCTTCCCGTCCAAAGACAGTGGATATGATTATTTCGTCAGCACTTACAGTTGCGGGTACAGCTCTGGATTTTCACCAGATTCCCTATTAAGTCTATACAGACACCATTATACTTGGTCATTATCTATATTTAGTGTTACATCCTAATAATAAACACTAAATATTGTATATCCACAAATATAATATACATTGTCTACTTTGACAATAACATAAATAAATTCACAGAAAATTGTGTACACCAGATTATGAGTATGTTATATTAATTGGCAATTACATATCGTGTAAGAATTGGTGCCAAGCTGAGGCTTGGCTTAAAAGGGAAGAACGGTGAAATTCCGTCGCTGTCCCGCAACTGTAAGTCTGAGTGAATCACAAATACCACTGTCTTTTGATGGGAAGGTGTGATGAACATTGATGATGAGCCAGGAGACCTGCCATTTCTAGTACACACCAAATACCTACGTGGAATAGGTGGTGACATTCGTACGACAAACGAGTTATGAGTTGTTTCATTTCTTGGACATACCTTTAACTTGAATGTAGAGCCATTTCCTTTTCGTGGAGATGGCTTTTTTGTATTTGGAATATGTAAATGTAAAGGAGGAAGCGTAAAATGAATTTAGTCAGTACTGCCATAGGTTACCCATACATAGGTGGTAATCGGGAGTGGAAACGTTGTGTTGAATCTTTTTGGAAGGGTAAGAAATCAGAGGAAGAATTTATCTTTGAGATGAAGACCATACGCTTGAATCATTTGAAACACCAGCAAACCTTAGGCTTAGACATTCTTACGGTCGGAGATTTTACCTTTTATGACCGTATGCTGGACATTGCGACTATGTTCGGTTTAATCCCAGCCCGTTATAACTGGACAGGTGCAAAGGTAGATTTTACCACTTATTACGCAATGGCACGCGGGGCTAACAATGTTGTGGCTTCTGAGATGACCAAATGGTTTAATACAAACTACCACTACATTGTACCTGAGTATGAAGACCAGTCACTAGAATTAACTCAAAACTATATTTTAGATTATTTTTTAGAAGCGAAGTTTGAACTAGGTCTAATTACAACGCCGACCATTATAGGTCCCTATTCTTTTGTTCACCTATCGAAGGGCTACAATTCGATATCCAAAGCATCCTTTATTTTAAGACTCTTACCTCTTTATGCTCAAGTACTCCAACAACTTGTAGATGCAGGGGCAGAGTGGATTCAAGTGGAAGAACCAGCTTTAGTCCTTTCACTAGCACCTGAAGATATTAAACTAGTTCAACAAATTTATAAACAATTAGCAGAAGAAGTACCAGCAGCGAAACTGATGTTACAAACCTATTTTGAAGGACTGTCATCGTATGAAGAGCTCATTAACCTACCTGTTGCAGGAGTTGGTCTAGATTTTATTCATGGTGCTGATGAGAATATGGCTTCACTCCGTAAATATGGTTTCCCACAAGATAAAGTATTAGGGATTGGAATCATAAACGGGCGTGATATTTGGAGGGCAAATTTAGCTGAAAAAGCAATGATAACAAGAGCAATTTTATCCTTAAGCGGTGTAAATGAAGCCTGGGTTCAATCTACTTGCAGTTTACAGCATGTACCTGTCACAACTAAAACAGAAAAGACTCTTGATGCGACATTACTAAATGCATTGTCCTTTGCCGATGAGAAAATCGTCGAGTTAACAAATATTACATCCTTCGTATTAGACGAGAATTGGTCAGGAAGTAAAAGTGTGTCGCAAAGTATGGCGGCAATTCAAGCCTTAGAGCAGCATAAGGCGAGGCAAAACCCATATGTAAAGGAGCTTTTATTACAAGTCAAACCAGAACATTTTACACGTCCAATGCCCTTTAAGGTACGTCAACCATTACAGCAAGAGGCGTTACAATTACCGGATTTTCCAACAACAACCATTGGAAGCTTCCCTCAATCAGATCTAGTAAAACGAACACGGACGGCATGGCGCAAAAAAGAAATAACCGACTCTGATTACGCTGAGTTTGTGAAAAGTGAAACCGCCCGATGGATTCGAATTCAGGAAGAAATTGGCCTGGATGTCTTAGTGCATGGGGAATTTGAGCGAACCGATATGGTAGAGTACTTTGCTGAAAAGCTGAAAGGGTTTGCTTTTACAGATAAAGCCTGGGTGGTATCTTATGGGTCACGTTGTGTAAAACCGCCGATTATTTATGGTGACGTTGAGTGGACATCCCCAATGACAGTGAAGGAAGTAGTAGAGGCACAGCGATTAACGACAAAGTATGTTAAAGGGATGTTAACTGGACCTGTCACGATCTTAAATTGGTCTTTTGTCCGTGATGATATCTCCCGTGATCTTGTAGCCTACCAAATTGCCTTAGCCCTAAAAGAAGAGGTTCAAGCATTAGAAAATGCAGGCATTGTCATTATTCAGGTGGATGAGCCTGCATTACGTGAAGGCTTGCCATTAAGGAAAGAAGACTGGAATCAATATTTATCATGGACAATTAATGCGTTCAAGCTCGCGACTTCTAGTGTAAGAAATGAAACACAAATTCATACTCATATGTGTTATTGCGAGTTTAATAGCTTTATAGAGCCGATTCGTGCCCTTGATGCAGATGTCATTTCAATAGAAACATCCAGAAGCCATGGAGAATTAATTCAATCACTAAAACAAAAGCCATATGAACTTGGTATCGGTTTAGGTGTGTATGATATACACAGTCCCCGTGTTCCAAGTGTAGAAGAAATCGACACCATCTTAAAAGACAGCTTAGAGATTATTTCAAAACAACAGTTTTGGGTGAATCCAGATTGTGGATTAAAAACACGACATGAAGATGAAACCATTCTATCATTAAAAAATATGGTGACAGCTGCACGAAAACTACGCCAACAGCAACAACAAACTGTTTAAATCTAAAATGAACTACCTTTAAAAGGAAGAAGATGTAAGCTGCAAATTAACTTACATCTTCCCTTTGAATGATAACAATTCTCCATTACTCCACTGAGGCTTCAAGCAGCTTCTCATATATTTCATTATATTTCTTAGCGGACTGCAGCCAACTATAATCCTGAGCCATCGCATTCTCTATTAAGCGACTCCAATTTTCATTTTGATGATAAAAATTTAAGGCTCTTCTAACGGTATACAGCAAATCATGGGCGTTCAAATTCTTAAATGAAAAGCCATTACCAATATGAGTTGATTCATCATAAGATTGAACGGTATCATTTAATCCGCCTGTTTCTCTAACGATAGGTATTGTTCCATACTGCAAGGCAATTAGCTGTCCTAATCCACATGGTTCAAACTGCGAAGGCATTAAAAACAAATCGGCCCCTGCATAAATTTGATGGGCTAACGCCTCATTGAAACCAATGTATACCTTCACTTTATCCGGGTATTCTTGGGTCATTTGATTAAAGAAATTTTCAAAATAATAGTCACCAGAACCAAGCAAGATGAATTGTACATCATCTTGAATTATTTCGTGAAATACATGCATGACTAAGTCTAAACCTTTTTGTGAGGTTAAGCGTGTTACCATTGCAATAATAGGTGTGTTTTCTTTTTCGGGTAACCCGAAATGTTGTTGTAATGCTCTCTTATTTTCTAGTTTTCCTTCTATGGTATCAAGGTCATAAGGAACAGCGATATCACGGTCTACTTTTGGATTGTAAACTGAATCGTCAATACCATTTACAATTCCTATTAGTTTATCGCTGTGCTTTCGTAATAGTCCATCCAGCCTTTCACCAAAATAAGGAAATTGTATTTCCTCTTTATAGGTTGGGCTTACGGTTGTGACACTATCAGATGAAACGATACCACCCTTCATAAAGTTAACATTTCCATAAAATTCGAGCAGTTCCATGTTAAAATATTGAGGATCTAATCGTAACAGTTCACTAATTTTCTCAAATGGGAAGATACCTTGAAATTGCAAATTATGAATCGTGAATACGGTTTTTATATTTGCATACATCGGTTGATGACGATACTGGAACTTTAATAAAAAATTCACCATGGCTGTATGCCAGTCATGAGAATGAATCACATCTGGAATAAAATCCAGATGTGGGATACACTCGAGTACTGCCTTTGAGAAAAACGAAAATCGTTCTCCATCATCATCTTGTCCGTACAATGAACTCCGATGAAAGTAATATTCGTTATCAATAAAATGGTAGGTAATTCCCTCAAGTTCCGTAGTAAAGATGCCACAATATTGATTCGTCGATCCTACCTGCACTTCAATAGATGTTTTAAATTGAAAGGTTTGTTTAAACTCATCAGAAATTAAACTGTAATTTGGTAACATAACATGAACTTCTGTACCTAATTTTTTCAACTCTTTAGGAAGTGCGCCTGCTACGTCCGCAAGGCCACCGGTTTTCACAAACGGAACACACTCAGATACGGCAAATAAAACTTTCACTTTTTTAGCTCCCCTTTTGTACTGTCCCTTTTTCTACCACATAAGGGTTTTCTCTTGTACCTGTTAATTTGACACCACTTTCAATTTTAACATCCTTATCAATAATGACTCCATCGATAACACAATTATCTTCAATTTGCGTTTTTTGCATAATAATGGAATTACGAATAACAGCGCCTTTCCCGATTTTAACCGCACGGGAAATAATGCAATTTTCCACTTCTCCTTGGATCATGCAGCCATTTGCAATCAAGGAATTAGAAACTTTGGCACCGGTCTTATATCGGGTTGGAGGTTCATCCTTTACCTTTGTAAAGATGGGCTCGTTTTTCGTAAATACCTGATGATATGCTGTTGACTGAAGCATATCCATGCTATGTTTATAGTAATGATTGAGAGAGTCTATAATTGCAATATATTCCTTACAGTCATACTTTTCAACTTTAAAATGATCAAGTCGCTCATTTATGACATCTATAATACTGTAATAGCCCTGATCTTTGTATTGCTCAAATAAAGAGAGCAATAGTTCTTTTTCTAAAATATACGTCTGCAACGATTCTCCATTATGAACGACCTCTGTAATATTCGCATCGGTTTCAATATGATAATCCAAAACAGAACTAAAATTTATAGTTCCAATAATATTGGAATTTGTAATCACAACGTATTTTTGCCTGCTGCGTAAGAAAAAGGTAATATTCTTTGCTAAATGTGCGAAGGATCCAAATTCCTCGTTTTTAGATTTGCCATCAGGTGTGAACACGAATAGTCCATCTCGTTTTCTATCCAAGTCCCATTGCTTTCCACATCCTAAATGGTCCATAAGGGACCTTACCCCATGACCGGTGAAAATAGCCACACTCGTAATCCCTGAATTCACCATATTCGATAACATAAAATCGATTAAACGATATCGTCCTGCAAAAGGAAGTGCTGCTATGGAACGATGTGCTGTTAAATTTTGAAACGTATCCAACTCATGGGTTGCATTAATAATTCCAAGCATAGATTGCGGCATAGTATCTAATTCCTTTCCTATGAGTTTTTACTAAACATCCTTAGCAACCAGTATGACTTCATCCTTGTTCTTTTCAGGACGAATGATGGTATTATCCTCTACAACCATTTCTTCAGCGATGATGGCTTTCTCGATGATTACATTTTTTCCAATCACAGCATTGGGCATGATAACGGAGTCCTGAATGACACTACCTTCTTCGACCGTTACGCCCTGGAATAAAACAGAATGCTTTATGTTTCCTTTTACTATACAGCCTTCATTAATGAGAGACTCCTCTATTTGAGCTGTGGGAGAGATATATTGTGGGGGCTGGTTCGGATTTACAGAGTAAATTCTCCAATTTCGGTCATAAAGTTCTAGCTCAGTTTCTTCATTTAATAAGTCCATATTAGCTTCCCATAAACTTTTTACAGTACCTACGTCCTTCCAGTATCCCTTGAATGGATATGCGACCACCTTTTTATTTTCTTCCAGTAATAATGGAATAATATCCTTCCCAAAATCATTGGAGGATTCTGGATTATTATCGTCTATCTCTAAAAACGTTCTTAAAACGGACCAATTAAAGATGTAAATCCCCATAGAAGCCAAATTACTTTTTGGAGACTTTGGTTTTTCCTCAAATTCGATAATATCTAAGTTCATGTTCGTATTCATAATTCCAAAACGGCTTGCTTCATCCCAAGGAACTTCTATTACAGAGATACTAACATCTGCATCCTTTTCAATATGATAATCAAGCATTTTAGAATAATCCATCTTGTAAATATGGTCACCTGAAAGAATAAGTACATATTCCGGATTGTATTGCTTTATATAATTAATATTTTCGTAAATCGCGCTGGCAGTGCCTTTATACCATTTCACGCCAGAAGTTTCCGCATACGGAGGCAATACTGTGACTCCGCCATTACTTCTATCTAAATCCCAAGCTGCACCGATTCCGATATAAGAGTGTAAAACCAGTGGTTGATATTGTGTTAACACACCTACAGTTTCAATTCCAGAGTTTGTACAATTACTTAATGGAAAATCTATTATTCGATATTTGCCACCGAATGAAACAGCCGGCTTGGCAATATATCTAGTAAGAGCACCGAGACGGCTACCTTGTCCTCCTGCTAGCAACATTGCTACGCACTTTTTTTGTACCATTGCTATTCGTCCCCTTTCTGGTTTTAACTGGTCGTAAGATGGAGATCCCAAACGGCGGGATTGTCATTTCGAGGTGACATGGCTGGTTGTGAAACGGCTCTTTGATTACTTGGATTTTCTTTTTATTCACCTGACCAGAACCGCCATATTGAATTAGATCACTATTAAAAATTTCATTGTAAAATGCGTGAGAAGGTACACCAACCTTATAGTTCTCATAAACAACCTCTGTAAAATTACATACGATAATAAGAGTGTCATCTTTTTTGTCTTTTCTGATAAACGAGAATATACTTTGATCTTTGTTATCTGCATCTATCCATTCAAAGCCTTCGTACGTATGATCCAGCTCCCACAACGCTTTCGACCGTTTATATAGCTGCATCAATTCTTTAAAGTAATCTTGCAACATGCGATGCATGTCAAAATCGAGTAACTCCCAATCTAAATCCTCTAAATCCTTCCATTCATCATACTGACCAAACTCTCCACCCATAAACAGCAGCTTTTTACCAGGGTGTGTCAGTAAATACCCGAATAAAAGACGCAGCTGTGCAAATTTCCGCCAGTAATCTCCTGGCATTTTATTTAGCAGTGATTTTTTTCCATGAACTACCTCATCATGCGATAAAGGTAAGACGAAGTTTTCTGTAAAAGTATATAGGATGGAGAAGGTTACTTTATCATGCAAATACTTTCTGTTCTGCGGTTCTGCTTCCATATATTTTAAAATATCGTTCATCCAACCCATGTTCCACTTATAATTAAAGCCTAAACCGCCTTCAGAGGTGGGTCTTGTCACAAGTGGCCAATCTGTCGAATCCTCAGCTATCATAAGCAGATTAGGTTCGGCTTCAAACACAACCTCATTCAGCTTTCTTAAGAAGCTAACCGCATAATCATTTTTTTGAGATTCCCCCCCGGCTTGCCAGAAAAGCATATTGGCAACAGCATCAACCCGGAATCCATCAATATGATAGTATTTGATCCAAAATAAAGCGTTAGAAATTAAAAAGCTTTGCACTTCACCTTTTCCCAAATCAAAATTCGCTGTTCCCCAAATCAGATTTTCTTTTACGTAAACATCTTCATATTCATACGTAGTCTGTCCATCAAACATATACAAACCATGGGCATCCTTACAAAAATGCCCCGGAACCCAATCAAGAATGACACCTATTCCACTTTGATGACATTGGTCAATAAAATACATTAAATCGTGCGGCGACCCATATCGACTTGTTGCAGAATAGTATCCTGTTCCTTGGTATCCCCAAGAACGGTCATAAGGATGTTCAACGAGTGGCAAAAGTTCAATATGTGTAAAGTGATGTTCAAGTACGTATGGAATCAACTCATCCGCTAGCTCTTTATATGTATAAAACTCTTCTTCAGCCTTTTTCTTCCAAGAACCTAAATGCACCTCATAAATGGCAAGCGGTTGTTCATACACAGTTTTCTTTTTCTTATTTTGAAACCACTTCTGATCCTGCCAATTATATCCTTCCAAGTCATAGATAATAGATGCTGTATTCGGCCTGACTTCTGAATAAAATGCATATGGATCTGATTTAAGGATGGTGTCTCCGGCAGCCGTTTTTATTTGATACTTGTATAGGGCATTTTCAAGCAGACCAGGAATAAACAGTGACCAAATTCCTTGTTTATTAAGTCGAGTCATTTCATGATTACTACCATTCCAATTATTGAAATCCCCGACAACATGGACTTGGTTAGCTCTAGGAGCCCAAACTGTAAAGCGAGTGCCCTTTTCTCTTCCTTGTGTTTCAGAATGTGCACCAAAAACTTTATAACTCTCAAACAAATTTCCTTCGTGAAAAAGATATGTCTCAAACTCAGTTGGATGTGTGACATCCACTTGTCTCACCTCTTTAAATTGCTTTCCATTATATCTAGACTATCCGTTAGTTTTTCTAAAAAATATGATTTAATGCATACTATTTAATTCTATGAAAATATCACTAAAATAAAGAAAGCGACCCCGAAAAAAGAGTCGCCTTCGTTAATTATTGATAGTTTTCAAGTAGCTATTTAAAAATTTTCTATACTTCCATATATCTTTACTGTCAACAGGAAGCTCATTGATGTCCCAATACGTTTTATATTTCCTATGTGCAGTCAGTGTGCCATCTGGATATTGCATAAATGTTAGGGTGCCGCTGTTTTCTTCATCTTGTACGGCAATATAGTGCTTCGAACCATCCCAACTTGCCACATCACCAAACCTCTCGCAAAACTGCTCAACATCCGCTTTACTTCGTATTATCATTGGATTCACTCCTTGCTATAATAGTCTAGTGCTTATCATTAATTTGATAGAATTATAACATATATTTCCTTGGAATTTAGTATAAGTAGGATATTAGTTATTAGAAATTTCTAATTTTCCTACAAAAAAGAGAGAAACTTCTTTTGAAACTATAAATAGATACGTACTAAATGACTACATACATAAACGTTTACGTAATATAAAAGGCTTCTTTACGCTTAATGCGTAGAGGAGCCTTTAGATGTTCAATCGTTAATTTATCATTATTTTTAAAGATTTGCGGCGTTAAAGGTGTCTCCACCCTCTAATGTACCGTTTTTAAAACCTTTATTAAACCATCTTTCCCTCTGCTCGGAGGTTCCATGTGTAAAGCTTTCAGGAACAACATACCCTTGTGCTTTTTTCTGGATATTATCATCTCCTACCGCATTTGCCGCATTAAGCGCCTCTTCAAGGTCACCTTTTTCAAGATAGCCCTTCCCTTCGGCATAGTGGGCCCAAACTCCAGCCAAGTAGTCTGCCTGCAATTCAAATCGGACTGAATACTCATTGGTCCGCTTCTCGGCTTGTGAAGCTTCGTCCCCGCTATGTAAAAGGGTTTGGACATGGTGGCCTACCTCATGGGCAATGACGTACGCCATCGCAAAATCACCAGGTGCCTGGAATCTTTGTTTTAGTTCCTGATAAAAACTCAAATCAATATAAAGCTTGTGGTCACCCGGACAATAAAAAGGTCCTACAGCTGAACTCGCTAATCCGCACGCAGATTGAACGCTGTCCCTAAACAAAACGAGCTTAGGATTTTCGTATACCATTCCTCGTTTCTCGAATTGATTGGACCACACATCTTCTGTATCAGCAAGAACTACAGAAACAAAATCCGCCAATTCCTCCTCTTGGGTGGATACATTCATAGGGGCGTTGGTGTTCGAACCATTCGTTGGCGGATTATTGTTCATTAAATCTCCAGGGTTTCCACCAAGCAAAGTAAAGAGGAGAATTACGACAATACTTCCTATTCCGCCTCCAATCATTGTCTTTCCACCCATGCCCATTCCCCTGCGGACTTCAACGTTAGTACTTTGCCGTCTACCTTTCCATTTCATTTGTCTACCTCCCTAAAATTATGCCAGATGACATAGTTTTTACTTCTTATCTGGGATTTATCAATCATTTATGAGCATAGGAGACTTGTGGATAGCGGATTTTCTTGCGGATAACCGCATTTACTTGCGGAAGGCAGATTTTACTTGCGGATAACCGCATTTACTTGCGGAAGGCAGATTTTACTTGCGGATAACCGATTTTACTTGCGGATAGCCAATTTTACTTGCGCATAACCGATTTTACTTGCGCATAACCGAATTTACTTGCGCATAACCGATTTTACTTGCGCATAACCGAATTTACTTGCGCATAACCGATTTTACTTGCGCATAACCGATTTTACTTGCGCATAACCGATTTTACTTGCGCATAACCGATTTTACTTGCGCATAGCTAAATTTGACAGATACCCAAACAAAAAACACCTCAAACAAGTGAGGTGCTTTTTGCTGTATTTTCTATTTCACTGCTGGTGCAATTGAGGACTCAGGTGAAGTTACCTTGTCATAAAAATCTACAAATTTATCACGATTATCGGTATCACGGTAAGCCATGGCAACACGTGGATGTTCATTCAGTACACCAGAAATCATATACGGAATGATATAACCCCACTCCCACCTTTGGCGCATTTCGAGCATATGCTTTTCAATCATACCAAGCACTGGCTTCAGTTCATAGCTTGGCTTTTGTATGTAGCTAACAAGAAGTTCTGTATTACAGTTACCTGCAGCACGACCCATTCCATAAACAGATGAATCTAGGTATGTAACCCCGTTTTGCAATGCCGCTAATGTATTAGCAAATGCTAACTGCATGTTGTTATGTGTATGGATTCCTAGCTGTTTGTTAGGGATTAGCTCTTGGAACCTTTTTACTTGGTGTTCGATATCTGTAGGATCTAAGCTTCCGAAGGAATCGACGATATATACAACATCTACAGGACTTTCCCTCACCATATCAAATGCCTTCGTAAGCTGCTTCTCAGGTACACTCGATAAAGCCATAATATTAAGTGAAGTCTCATAACCCAAATCATGGAACATTTGTACAAGCTCTAATCCTTTATCTACTTCACGGATATAGCATGCCACTCGAATCATATCTAGGACACTTTGCTCT
Source organism: Neobacillus niacini (assembly GCF_023715415.1). Classification (GTDB taxonomy): domain Bacteria; phylum Bacillota; class Bacilli; order Bacillales; family Cytobacillaceae; genus Neobacillus; species Neobacillus niacini_C. The sequence goes on along the minus strand of NZ_JAMBOB010000002.1, from coordinate 106,167 downwards.
CGTGGTAAAATATCATTTGGATCTACACGGCCAATATCTACTAGTGCAGAAAACTTCGTGAAGCCTTTCTCAGGAAAGATTTCTTTTAAAAAGTTATCATCTAGAAATCTCCATGGATTTGGTTCAGTCGCATTGAGTAGTTTTGGAGAATTTTTGTAACCAATCTCCATGTATTCGACACCCGCAGCACTTAAACTATTATACAAGTCTTGAACAAATTCGACACTGAAATCCCAATTATTAACTAAACCTCCATCACGAATGGTACAGTCTATTATTTTGCTATGTTTACCCATGAAAGTGATTCCTCCCGTATATCCTTTTTTGTCATTATTTGTAAGCTATATGCTTTAAAGTACTAAAATTCTTACTGTGTTTATATCATGTTTCATTCGAACGAGTCAATGCTATTTTCCAAAAATTCATTTATTTTACAATAAAAAGCCCTCCCCTCCTACAAATAACTCCAGCTAGCATTCATAATAAACTTTCCTAAAAGGAAATGCTGATTAAAAAATATTTTTTTCGACCCTGTCCTTTTTAGAAAACAAGAAAGTAAAATAGTAAAAATAATCATCCTCCTCATGAAAACTTGAACTTCCCTTCACTAGAAATTCGAATGATGATTTCGCAAAGAAAAAGCGGGTTGAGAAACTTTCCAACACCTTTATCGCCTTACGAAATCAAGGAGTACTTTTAAGCCCAAAAGATTAAATTGCAATGGATAGAATCTGTAATCTAACTGTGACAACGGAGCAGCTAGAACCATTGTTAGTTGAAATTTTGGATGAGTATCAGTCGAAGAATCCAAACGGGAAAATTAGCAGCGTATGGTATTGCGAAAAGGTGATAGGGACAAAACTAGAAGCAGAGAAGAACACCAAACAGAAGAGAAAATCAAAGAAAGAATCCATGTCTAATCGTATCGAACGGTTAATTGAGGAAGGGAAAATCTTGTTAGAGGAGGAAAATCAATGACCAAGAAGGAAGTAGTCAAACTTTTAGCACTGATTGAATCAGTATACTCCAACTTCATAATTAAGGATGATACGCTACTGCAATGGTTTGAATTATGTTCTGAAATGGATTTTGAGAAAGTATTGGCGAAGGTGAAAAACCATATTAGAAAAAGTCCTTTTCCACCTGCGATTAGTGATATTGCTGTATTTCCCTTTGAAGATAATGATTTTCCAGAAACATTGCAAGAATGGATGAAGAAAGGACGTGAGCGAATTGAATGCGACACTCTATCAAACAAACGAAGATCAATACCAGCCTGGCTTGCCGAATATTCACCAAGAAAATCTGTTTGAAGCAACGGGCAGACAAACGTCCGGTGATGTCTGATTTAAGGGATTCGGGAAGAATTGAGCAGGATGCAGATGTGATAATGCTTTTAAGTCGGGATGATTATGAACCAGTGAGTCCAAATGAGTGTGAACTAATTAACGTCAATATTGCCAAGGATCGAAACGGACCGGTGAGCGTTATTAAGCTCGCATTTGAGAAGAACTATAGCCGGTATCGGGATTATCCAAACTCCTCAAATAAATAAGAAAGGCAGCTGCCTTCCCTACTCTATTATTCGTTTTTAACAACATATTCAGCTTTTTGATGTCTTGAAACAAATTTATTATTGGTAATCCAATAACGCCATGGATAATCCTTGGCTTCGCCAGAGTTGTCAATTCCAATCCTTTTCCCGACTGATATACTCTCTGGACTAAAACCTTTAGCTATAAATAAAGGGGGGAGTGTCAGTGAATTGCCATAGTCCTCCATTGTAATCCCTAATGATTTCGTTAGTTTTCCAGGACCGTCTGTCAGTTTTGTCAGCTCTTTGATTTCTCTCCTGCTTTTCATCAGTTCAATCCCAAAACGTGGTTCTAAGGCACGGACCAATACAGCTTCAGGATTTCCTTCACCTCCGCTGACCACATTGAAGAGACAGTGAGTATGCATGAGGTAGGTATAGACAAGGCCAGAACGATGGAACATGATCTCTGTTCTCCCCGTCCGCTTGTTATTGTAACTATGAGCAGCCCTATCAGTTGGACCAATATAGGCCTCTGTTTCTACAATATATCCTGCAGCCATACCAAAATCAGTTTCTTTTACCAAGAGGCATCCGAGCAATGCCTTTGCCAGTTCCAGAGTTGGTTGTTCAAAAAATTTCTGGGATTGCGGAACGATTTCTTTCGGAAATTCTCCCATGACAGTGTCTCCCTTAAAGATAATGTTGTTATTGGTTTACCCAAATTTTTCTAAAAAAAAAATATATATAATAGAAGATTTATTTTAAGTAAAATGTTGAAAGGCACCCTCCTGTCCCGGAAAGTGCCTTTTTGTTGTATTTGTATTCGTTTTCACATCAGAACCTATTAAACTTAAATCTTTAGCCGCAACTTAGCATGGAGGTATTTACCACCATGCTAGAGTCACTTTTTTATTTTTCAATTGGCTCCCCAGCTTTTCCCCAATGAGTTTTCGGAATTTCTGTTACGATGACTCGAATATTCTCTTTTGGTGCGTCTAACGTTTCCGAAACAGTATTCGTTACATTCCGAATTAACTCAGCTACTTTTTCTTTTGGTCTTCCTTCCAACATTTGCACTTGAATAATAGGCATAAAAGTCACCTCTATTTACAATTTTTAATCCGTAACGGTAAAAGACACTTCGCCAAAACCATCAAATCTTCCCGTTACGATATCACCATAGTTCAATTTAACGGCAGCCGTAATTCCGCCCGTTAAAATCACGTCACCTTTGCGAACCTTTTCACCCTTTCTTGCCAGCATATTGGCAAGCATCGCTATAGAGTGTGCAGGGTGACCGAGGACAGCTGCCCCTGCACCCAATTCCTTGATTTCACCATTAATCGAAAGCGTTGCGCCGACAAGGTCCAGCTCAAATTGTTCCGGTTTTTTCAAGGTTGTTCCAAACACAACCCGTGATGTTGAAGCATTATCAGCAATAACGTCAGGTAACGTAAACTGGAAGTTTTCATAACGGCTATCGATAATTTCCAATGCAGGAAGAACGTATTCCGTTTTCGCAAGAACCTGAGCCCCAGTTATCCCTGGACCTTCAATGTCTTCTCCAATCACAAATGCAATCTCTGCTTCCACTTTTGGATGTATCAAATCACTTAAACGGACTTTACCGCCATTTTCAATCAACATATAATCGAACACATATCCATAAATAGGCTCTTCAATGCCCATTTGCTTCATCTTGGCAAAGCTCGTTAAGCCCATCTTAGGTCCAACGATTCTTCTTCCTTCGCTTACTTTGCGATTTACGATTTCTTGTTGAACTAGATACGCTTCCTCCACCGATAAATCACTCTTCAAGTTTTCACTTACCTTGGGAACTACACGTTTTTCTTCCTCAGCAGAAACGAGGTAATTGGCAATTTCCTTGTATTGACTCATTAAAATTTCTCCTCCGTTCTAAAAATGGACGCCTACCTGCCCAATGTGTGCAAATCTTGCCTTAAATGTATCCCCTGCCCGGGCTTCAATCGCCGCCGATAAAGCAAATCTAGAGCAGTAAGATTCGGACCACGTAATTCCTTTTTTAAAATAAAGGCAATCTTCGCCTCCACTTTTGGATGTAGAACTTGTTCAATCGAAATAGTGCCTCCGTTTTCAACCACCCATACTGTCTAATAGATGTCCATAATCCGGCTCATCCATACCAAATAGATTTTACATGGACAGGGAAGTTAAACCAATCTTTTTTTCAACGATTTTCTTTCCCTGTTCTACCTTTTTCCTTATATTTTCTAGCTGGATGTAATAGGCTTCTTTTACTGTCAACTCTGAATCGGAGGAAGTAGGCGGTAAAATTCCAACTCAGTGGACTCTGCCTCTGCTAAATTTCTTGCAAACTAACTTTCGTTTCTTAGCTGGCTTAGGTTTGGGAGGAATCAGGCCAGTTGGTTTTTATCAGGGTTAGAAGAGACTTTACTATTTTCTGTCTCCAACAATCGTTTTGGCAGCATTCAATAGTCACCGCCTCTTAGAGAATCATTTGTTAGTATGGTACAAAAAAGAAAAGCCGCATTCACTTTAATTAAAGATTAATAGGAATTGAATGGATTATATTATATATTCAGACTATTTCGAAATGTGACGAAACCATAAAATGTTTCTCACTATACAACAGGGGAAGTAAATTATTTTGATTGAAATTATGGGTTCATTAGAACTAAACTAGTAAGGGAGTTATTTTACATCATAGAGGAGCGTTATTTATTCATGAATCAGGAGTTTCTTACGATTATTATCATCATTGCCTTTGGTTATCTATTAAAACGATTAAATATACTACAAGAAAAAGATGGGGAAGTAATTTCGAAAATCATTTTTAAGATCACCCTTCCTGCCCTAGTTATTGTAACTTTTGATACGGTAAAAATAGAAACTTCATTAATTTTGTTACCAGTCATTATAATTTTTTATGGAATGATAACAGCTATTCTCGGCCTATTATTCTTTAAAAATGAGGAAAGAGAACTTAAAGGTTCCCTTTTGATGTTATCTGACGGTTTTAATGTTGGCTTATTTGCATTTCCTTTAGTTTATGCAATCTGGGGAATGGAAGGATTAACTTACTTTAGTATGTTCGATGTGGGATCATCTTTTCTTGTCTTTGGAATCTCTTTTATTTTTGGAAGTTATTTTTCAAATGAAGGTCTTCGTCTTAACCCTTTAGAAATTCTAAAAAAACTTGGAAAGTCTATTCCGTTAATGACTTATATTATTGCTAGTATATTAAACTTTAGCCATATCCATCTACCTGATATGTTCATTGAAGTTGCAAGTACAATCTCAGCAGCAAATATACCATTATCATTAATACTATTAGGACTCTTTTTAAATTTTAAGTTTGACAAACAATTTATTAGGCCTATGTTGAAATTTTTAGCTTTCCGATATGGCTTAGGTCTTATCGTGGGTTTAGTGTTATTCTTTACCCTTCCATCTGGCATCATGCTTCGCTCTACCATTCTGATTGGTCTATTGCTGCCGGTTGCATCTTCTGCCTTAACTTTTGCAGTTGAATTTAAATATAGCATTACTAGCATCCGTTTTATTGCGACGATGGCAAATATAACGATGTTAGTAAGTATTGTGATCTTATATCTTTTTGCAAACTTTATTTTATAGTGTTTTAAATGAAACAAACCAACTAAGTGTACTTTTTAAAAGAATACTTAGTTGGTTTGTTATTTATATCATTATTTCACCTGAAAAAGTCGTTTAAGTTCCTCTTTCTCTTCAACCGAAAGTATCTTCTCTGCCAATGGAAACAACACTTTTTCTTCCTTTGCAAAGTGTTGTGTTAAGGTAGCATAAGCTTGGACTGCGTATACGGTGATCCATTGAGCAGTATTTTCATATATAGTTGATCCCGCCTGTTCAGCTTCACTTAGAAAATCCTGAAGATGCCCCTCTGCCTTCTCATGTTCTTCTTCCATTACCTCAATTGTTCTATCATTCTCCCCTAAGCGGCGAGACATCATAGGGAACAACCCTTCATCCTCACGTTTGGAATGTGCCTTCAGCGCAATAGAAAAAGCTGAAACCTGTTCATGCAATTTCGCAAACAATTGAACCACTGCGGGCCCAGAATCGGATTCTATCTCTTCCGTGATTTCATAGAAATGGTTCATATCTTTCCGGAGCGCCACATGTTCATCCATTAATTGTTGCAACGGAGCGCTTAATACAACGTTCGAAGTTTCCACCGTGAAACCCTCCTCATTACGTTCATACCCAGCCTATGAATTTCCTATTCTCCATGTTTTCGATCGTATCTATTCACTCTTCTTAAATCATACGCCAATCGTGTGGATAATTTTGTGATGATAATCACGGTTTCAAATAAAAACGAAGTGAAAACTGTCATACTAAAAAGAGTATTTTTGATAGATAAACAACAATTGCAACTGTAATACCGCTGATGATAGTAGTTAATAGAACCGCTTGTGAAGCATATTCTGGATAATTATCATACTCAAGTGCAAGCAGAGCACTATTTCTTGAAGAAGGGAATGAGCTTGCGATAAATAAAGCCTGAGCAGTAATATCCGTTAATCCAAGAATAAAGATAACTAGTAATCCAATGATAGGAGATATAATCAACCGACCGATTACTATCCAAACAATGGGTCTAGAAATTCGTGTAATCTTTAAAAATGCCACTTGAGCCCCAAGTGTAACAAGCGCAACTGCCAAAAACGCATTCGAGGAATTTTCAATAGGCCTCCACACAAATTCAGGGATATCAATATGTAGCCATTTCAATAATATTGCCAATAATAAAGCATAAATAACCGGGAGACGGAAAATTTTCCAAAAGATATCTCTACCACTGCTCTCGGCAGAGACACTGTTGAAAAAACCATATGTGAATGTAAGGAGATTTTGAAAAATAGAAATAATAATCTGTATCGACATACCTGCAGGATTAGCGGCAAATACTAGTTCACTAACAGGCAGACCGTAATTACCTGAATTGCTCAAAACCATACTGTTTTTAAAAGTAGCTGTCAGCTTACGGTCAAACCTGTTCGCTTTTGCAATTAACATGCTGGTTAGGATTAGGAGGATATTAAAAAGTAGTAAAAATACTAACGTTTGGCTAATTAACTCGCCTGACATTTTGCTCTCATATATATTTACAAAACAAACCGCTGGCAATAAGAAATACACCGTCAATGTTGACAGTGTAGATAAGTCAAGCCTAATTGAACGCTGAAGTAAAGCCCCTGCCCCTATTAACAAGAATATCGGAAAAATGATATCTAGTAAAATATGAAATAAAATACTCATCCAACTTACCTTCTCTCTCTGAAGAAAAAAAGATTCCTACCTCTTACACTACCTAATCGTTAAAATAAATGACCTCGGAAAGAATCTTACAACCTGAGACATTTTTAAAGGCTTCCTTGGCTTCTTTTTCGGAATTAAATTCAAACATTGAAATATTGTTACCCTTTGAATAGACAGTGATTATCCACATTAACATTCATCTCCATTCTATTTTAAAAAGGAATGATTGATAAACCAATAGCAACAACAATCATTACTAAAGTCGAACCACAAGCCCATTTGAGGAATGTACGCTGTAATTCCCCAAAATCTTCTCCAACCAAACCGACTAATAAGTACGTTGAAGGTACTAGAGGACTTAATAGATGAACAGGCTGCCCCAATAGTGATGCTCGTCCGATAAACTCAGGGTCAATTCCATAAACACTTGCTGCTTTAGCAAGCAAAGGTAAAACACCATAGTAAAAGGCGTCATTAGACATGAAAAACGTTAATGGTGCACTGATAATAGCAGTAATGATTGCAAAATGAGAACCAAGTACATCTGGAATATAGGAAATCATGGTGTTTGCCATGGCATCTACCATTTTCGTGCCTGAAAGAATTCCAGTAAAAATACCTGCAGCAAAAACCATTGAAACGACCGATAACGCATTATCAGCATAATTAGCAACACGTTCTTTTTGATCACTCAATTTTGGATAATTTATCGTAATCGCCAGCGCAAATCCAAGCATAAACAATACGGTTGTTGGAAGCACCTCTTTAATTAACGCAACTAATAGAAGGATTGTAATAAAATAGTTTACTATAATTAACTTTGGTCGTTTTAAATATACGTCCTCTGTTGTAGCGGCTACCTCGGACATCGTGCTGTAATCAATTTGCAATACACCAATTCGCTTCCGTTCTTTTCTCCCAAGACAGTATGCCATAAACAAAACGAACAATATTCCACCCGCCATGCTAGGTATAACTGGAGTGAAAACTTCGGACATTTCAAGATGTAATGCCGTCATTGCTCTAGCAGTAGGACCTCCCCATGGAAGCAGGTTCATTACACCTGAAGCTGATATGGCAATTCCAGCAAGAATCAATGGTTTCATGCCTATTCGTTTATACAAAGGCAGCATGGCAGAAATGGTAATGATATATGTAGTTGTTCCATCCCCGTCAAGGGATATCAAAAGTGCAAGGACTGCGGTTCCAATAGCTATTTTTACTGGATCTCCCTTCACCACTTTTAAGATAGTTGATATAATCGGATCAAATACCCCTGCATCAATCATGATGCCGAAAAAGAGAATTGCGAACAGGATCATAATTCCCGTTGGGGCAACACTTTTTATGCCTTCAAGCGCCATTGGCCCCATTTCCTTACCAAATCCTCCAAGCAAGGCAAAAATGACAGGGATCACTATAAGGGCAATCATAGCGGGAAGGCGTTTGGTCATAATTAAAATCATAAAAGTAATAATCATCAAGAACCCTAATATTGCAAGCATCGTCTTCACCTCTTTTGTTTGTAAATTAACTATAATCAAAATATTCAGATGTGAAAACGTTACCAAAATAAAGTTATTAACGTATATAAAATTGATTTTGTACATTTTGTTCACACGAGGATAATATTTCCATATAAGAATACTCACTGAGCATAAAAAAAAGGAGGTCATTGGCCCCCTTTCTAAACTGGATAATATTTTCTTTCCGGTCTTCCCACAATTCCATAAACCACTTCTGCTCTTACCTCCTGTTTGGAGGAAAGATATTCCAAGTACCTTCGTGCAGTGATTCGAGAAGCACCAATTTCCTTGCCCACGTCCTCTGCGGAAAGTCCCGCTCTTTTTACGTGGAAAACAGCCTTAACTTTACCTAAGGTAATTTCGTCAATTCCTTTTGGCAATCCCGCACTCTTTGTCGGTTCTTCCTGTTTCCCTTTACGAAATAGCAGGTCTACATAATTCTGATTTACTTCTTGAGTGGCAGATAGAAGCGAATGTTTTTTAATATAATCCTGGATGACTTCATCAAATCTTTCCCTGCTTACAGGTTTAATTAAGTAATTCTCAACACCATAGCTTAATGCCTTTTCAAGGAAAACTTTTTCTATTGCTGCTGTTATCATAATAATACTGACCTTTGGGAATTTCCCCCGGATTACAGGAAGCAACTCAGAACCAAGTATATCCGGCATATACACATCTAACAGTAGTAGATCAGGGTTTTGTTGCTCCAATATTTGCAAAGTCTGCTCACCATTCAATGATTTGCCAACCACATCGATTTCCTTAAACTTTTCCAAAAATTTCTCATGAATGTCAGCTATTCGAAAGTCGTCTTCCGCTATAGCCACTTTTATCCTATCCAAATTTTTCATCTCCTTGCACATTCTTTGGAAGATAAACGGTAAAAACAGTTCCGCTTTCCTCGGTGCTTTGTACCTCGATAATCCCATTCAATTCCAATACAGCCTCTTCAGCATTTGATAAGCCAAATCCCCGTGGCTCCGTGCCATTTTTAGAGGTATAACCTCTTTCAAAAAGAAGAGGAAATTCTAGGTCGCTTATTCCTTTCCCATTGTCTGAAATCTCAAAAATGATATCTCTTCCAATATCTGTAGCGAAGAACTTAACCGTCGGGATTTCGCAATCATAGACGGCTTCAAAGGCATTATCAATTAAGTTTCCAAGAATCACGATTAAGTTTGATAGATAAATATGGGAAGGTAAACTCTCTAAATAGCTATCTGAAATAATCTCAAACTTAATTTTCCTTTCTGAGGCTTTCCCTAATTTCCCTAATAAGATTGCCTGCACTTTTGTATCTTTAATTTGGTTAAACACGACTGAATTCTGAAATTGCAGCGTTTGTGTCTCACTTTGTATCATCGCAATTGCCTGGTTATATTCACCAAGTTGAAGCAGGCCCAATAAAACATATAATTTATTGGTAAATTCATGCGTTTGAGCACGGAGATCTTCCGAATAACTTTTTACTTCCGATATGGTATTTAACATTTGCTTAATTTCGGTTTTATCACGAAAAGAAGCAACAACCCCCTTAATACCTGTTTCATCGACGATTGGAGTACAATTAACGATAACCGTTTTATCTTTCCAGACCATCTCTTTATCTGTTTGAGAGTTTCCTGATTGTAATACCTCATACAAATAATTTGAAGGAAATAACCCATCCACTTTCCTATTTTTCACTGTTCCTTGAAGATGAAGCATCCTCTTCGCCTTTTGATTCATCATGGTAATATAACCATTATTATCTATCGCTAAGATACCTTCTTTTACAGCATGGAGGATAGCGTTTTTCTCTTTATAAAGGGATGCAATTTCGTAAGGCTCGAGCCCCATGGTATCCTTGCGAATATTACGTCCTAGTAATATACTGCCTAGAAGGGAAATCAAAAGAGCAAAGAAAGAAACTATGAGCACTCTGCTGATTTTATTTATAATTTGCTGTTGGACATCTTCAAGAAGAAATCCTACGGATACAATTCCGATAATTTCACCTTGATTATCAAAAATAGGAGATTTCCCTCTAATAGATGGACCGAGTGATCCCTCTGCCTTAGAGATATAATATTCCCCTTTTTTCAGGGCCCTTTTACTATCTCCTCCTGTCATTTTTTTCCCTATTTTTGTATCCAATGGATGTGAATATCTGGTTCCATCACGATTTCCGATGACGATAAATTCCGCACCGGTTTCTTTTCGTATCTTTTCTGCTATAGGCTGTATCGTTTTAGAAGGATCGCTCGTTTGAAAAGCACCGATGATAGTTGGAATAAATGATACGGTTCTCGATAGTTCTAATGCCAGCCTTCCCTTGTTTTCCTCAATTTGTTTACTTTCCATATAACTATAGAATCCTGTCAGTAGTATGATTAACAATAAACCTAGTGAGAGAACCAGCCCGAATATTTTTGTTTGTAGTGACACTTTTATTGTCTTCAGGCAGAAAACCTCCCTATTAAAATAAAGCTTTTAATATTTAGTTGCTTTTCTTGAAACGATATACACTCGTTCTGGCCGACCTACTGTTCCGTATGATAAATCGGCTTCTATACTTTCATTCGATACTAAATGTTCAAGGTACCTTCTTGCGGTTGTTCTGCTTACACCTATTTCTTTCGCGACACTCTCTGCTGTTAGCCCATATTCAACCTTCACGAGAACCTCCATCACTTTTTCAAGCGTTAGTGGGTCGATTCCTTTTGGGAGGTAAGACTTTTCATTCCCAGCTCCATCCACTTCTTTCCGTAACAGCTTGTCTACCTGCTGCTGAGTCACATGAGTATTTTCTCTTCCATATTGTAATAGCTTTCCATGATAATCCTTATATCTCAACAACGATTGTTTAAAGCGGTCAAAAACGACCGGTTTAATAATATAATCGAATACTCCTATACTAATAGCCTCTTGTACTTTATGGATTTCTTTTGTAGCTGTAATCATAATAACATCCATTTGTTTCGTTTGTTGTTTTGATTCTTTTAGCAAATCTAATCCGTTCATATCAGGAAAATAAACATCTAACAAAAGTAAGTCCGGCTGCAGTATATCAATTAAGGTTTTAGCCTCTATATAGCTTGCCGCAATCCCGACCGCTTGAAAGCCTTCAATCTGTTCAAGAAACCGCTTTTGTATTTCTGCTATCCTTAAGTCATCTTCGACTATTAATACTTCAATCTCTCGGTTCCCCTTCATTTCACAATCTCCCCCTGCTCTTTGGCATAGCCACAGTAAAAACCGTACCTTCTCCCACATTTGATGAAAATGTGACATATCCACCTAAGCCATTGATTGCCTTTTGAACTAGACTAAGCCCAAGCCCTGCATTACTAATGGTATTCTTTGTGGTATAGCCTGCTTTAAATATCTGTTCGCTATTTCTAGTATCGATTCCTTTCCCGTTATCTTCTACCTCAATTATCAGCTCCTTACCAAGGTCAGTTAGAAACAGCGTGACTCTTTTATCTTCTTTTCCATTCTCCCTAACAGCTTCAAAAGCATTATTAACAAGGTTGCCAATAATGGTTACTAATGAATCTCTGCTGATTTCATGTGGTATATCTTTAAAGCTGCTTTCTCTATCTATTGAAAAATTTACTTTTAATTCACTTGCCAGGCTTACCTTCCCTAAGATAAATCCAGCAATAATGGGATCGGGTATTTCTTTCATTAAAAATTGAATGAATCCTTGAGTGACATCTACTTCCTTTGAGATAAAATCAATGGCTTCCTTATATGAGCCAAGCTGAATCAGTCCTAGAAGGGTATATAGACGGTTTGAATATTCGTGGGTTTGAGCACGCAAACCTTCTGCATAGGCTTTTACATGGGATAATTCCTGCAATAACTGGGCCAGCTCTGATTTATTACGTAAACTCGCAACAGCCCCAATCACATTCCCTTTCTTATTGAAAATCGGAATCCGATTTGCCAAAAATACATCTCCAGATATGATAATTTCCTTATCATATTCTGCTTGTCCATTTCGAACTACTTCAAGTAGATTCGTATTTTCTAGAACCTCTTCAATTCTTTTTCCTCGGAGAAGAATCTCATTTGGAACTCCCAAAATTTTATGAGCCGTTTCATTCACTACCGTTATTCGCCCGTCGGTATCGATGGCAATAATCCCCTCATGAATAGACTCTAATATGGCATGTTTCTCTTGGTACATCCAGGCAATTTCTTTCGGTTCTAACCCAAACATTGCTTTTTTAATATTTAAAGAGATTAGTAATGCCGCTAGTAATCCACCAATTAAAATAAGAAGTGTGACAAAAAAGATTTTTTTCTGTATTTTTGAAACTTCCTTTTCAATATCTGTCTGGAGATAACCGACTGAAACAACTCCAATAACTTCTCCCTGGCTAAAGATGGGTGCCTTTCCCCGTAGAGACGGACCTAGCGTCCCGGTAGATTCCGAGATGACAGATTCTCCTTTAAAAACAAGTCCATTATCTCCCCCAACCATTTTTTGTCCTAATCGCTTCGGATTTGGGTGCGAATAGCGAATTTCATCCGTATTCCCGATAACAATAAATTCTGCCCCAACCTGTTTACGAATACTTTCTGCAATCGGCTGAATAACAGCTGCAGGATTCCCTGCTTTAAATGCCTCTTGGATATGTGGCATATTTGCTATTGATTGAGCTACAGATAAGGCTTTAGAACCTATTTCATGTTTAAGATTGGTTTCCATTATGTTTTTAAACGTAACCTCAAAAATAACTCCAATCGAAATAATAAGAAGAAGAATGACTAGCATTAACTTCGAATGTAAACGCACGCAATCACCTCAATACTTATTATAGTAAAAAAACTCCTTAAATAAAGGAGTTTTCACATTATTAAAAAAATTATCCTTCAATGTTAATAATTACATCTTTCCCTCTTCTTTTCATGATGAACGGTATTAACAGCCAGAGAAAGGTAATGATTAGAAAAGCGAGTGAAATCGGTCGTGTAAAGAAAACACTAAAATCCCCATTAGAGATTGTTAAAGCTCTTCGTAAATTATTCTCTACCATGGGCCCTAATACCAACCCAAGAACGAGCGGAGCGATTGGATAATCGTTTTTGCTTAAGAAATAGCCAAGGAGTCCACATCCCAATAAAAGTAAAAGATCGTTCGTTGATACTTGGACTGCATAGACACCAAAAATAGAGATTGCAATAATCATAGGAATCAAGAATTGCTTTGGTGTTTGAATAATTTTCGCAAACACTTTGACAAGTGGGAGATTTAATATTAATAGCATGATGTTCCCGATAAACATGCTGGCAATCAGTCCCCATGCTACTTGTGGATGGTCTTCAAACAATAATGGCCCCGGCTGGACGTTATACATCATCAATGCTCCCATTAATATAGCCGTAGTACCTGAACCTGGAATACCTAATGTTAATAGCGGGATCATCGCCCCACCTGATGCTGCGTTATTCGCCGATTCAGGTGCCGCAACCCCTGCAATGGTTCCTGTTCCAAACTTTGAAGGCGTTCTTGAAATCTTTTTTTCAAGTATATAAGAAAAGAAGGAAGCCAGTGTAGCCCCAGCACCTGGTAATATGCCCACAAAGAAGCCTAAGAGTGAACCTCGGACAATGGGTCCTGCGGACTCTTTTAGCTCAGCTTTAGATGGAAGTAAATTATTTATCTTTGCAATTTCGGTATCTTCCTCTTCTTTTTCCAAAATGGTCTTAAAAACCTCACCAACGGCAAACAACCCTACCGCAATCGTTAAAAATTCAATTCCCTGATACAACCACGGGACATCAAAGGTAAATCTAGCAATTCCAGATACATTGTCGATTCCTATCGTACCCAGTAATAAACCGAAAATAGTCATAATAAGTGCTTTTGTTACCGATTTTCCAGCTAATCCACTGACAGCCCCCAACCCTAATAGCATTAAGGAAAAATATTCTGCTGGTCCAAATTTGAGTGCGACAGCTGATAAAGGTTTTGCTAAGGCAATCAGTGCCACTAAGGTAATAATCCCAGCCACAAAAGAACCGATTGCCGCAATGGATAAGGCACTCCCTGCTCTCCCTTTCTTGGCCATCTGATAACCATCCAAAGTCGTAACGACAGAGGAAGATTCTCCTGGTGTATTTAATAGAATGGAAGTGGTAGATCCGCCATACATCGCTCCATAATAGACTCCAGCGAGCAGAATGATTGCGCTAGTTGCTGCACTTTCTGGCGGGAGTCCGCCCGTTATTGAAGCCGTCACTGGAATGAGAAGGGCAACCCCACTCATCGGTCCAATACCGGGAAGCACACCAACAGCGGTCCCAATTAAAACCCCAACAAAAGCAAAAAGGATATTGTACCAAATAAGTGCCGTACCAAATCCCTGAAATAAATAATCAAGTGTACTCATTTTCTGTCCTCCTTTCTTTCTCGCTTAAAACCAAATTGGCCAGTCTGGAAGTGTCCCTTTTAAAACTTCAACATATAAAAAATAAACAAGTCCTGAAAAACAAGCAGATATGATAAGAGATAGAATCACTTTCGAACGTTCCAGCGTTTGAAAACAAACGAATAAAAATAGAAAGGTCGAGATTACATACCCAATCGTTTCCAACGTTAAAATATAAAACAATGTTGCCGCAAAAATGATTAAAAACGGTTTGTACTGTAATTTCTCTTTTGTTCCCTGTTGATTCTTCGTAATGAAGGTTTCATAAAATAAACGGATACTTAATAAAATAAGTGCACCACCAAGAATAAGTGGAAATATATCAGGGCCAACAGCACTGCCATAGGACGAACTTTCAAGTTGCTTGCTCCCAATAATGAAAAGAACACCTACGGTGAGAAACAATACTGATGCAATGTAATCGAATTTTAATGCCATTCATAATCCCCCTTCAAAAAACTAGGGGAAGGAGAAAGTTAACTCCTTCCCTCCTTTTTTACTTTTGCATTCCTAATGCCGTTAGTAATTGCTGGACTTGGCTTTCTTGCTCCTCTAAAAACTTTTTGAAATCAGCACTATTTTTATACTCCAATTCCCAGCCTTGTGTCTCTACTTCTTTTTCCCACTCAGGAGAGTTAACAAGCTTATCAATTGCTTGTTCCCAATATGTTTTGGCTTCTTTTGTCATTTTTTCCGGACCAAAAACCCCTCTCCAAATCGTAAACTCTGCATCGACACCCTGCTCTTTTGCAGTTGGAATATCCTTAAAATCACCCGCTAAACGTTCATCTGAGGTAATCGCCAACACGCGCACCTTACCCGCCTTTAAAAATTCTTTAACACTAGAGGCATCGGTACCAATTACATCTGCGTTACCGCCAAGCAGTGCAGTAATTGCTTCACCGCCGCCATCATAGGAAACGTATTTAACCTTTGTTGGATCCACCCCATATTTATAAGCAGGTAGAATGGAAATTAAATGGTCCATGGAACCTGGTGCAGACCCACCTGCAAATGTTAGTTTACTAGGATCTTTCTTTACCTCTTCCAAAACTGATTTTAAGTCTGTAAATTTAGAATCCGCTTTTACAACAATTGCCCCAAAATCTTTTGTCAACTGTGCCAATGGTGTTGTATTTTTGTAGCCATATGGACTGTTTCCTTCTTTTTTCAGATTGTTAATCACAATCGGTGGTGAATTGACAAAGAGCATGTCATTATTTTCAACCTGTTGTGTAGCATATTCCGCCATAAAGACAGCACCGCCGCCGCCAGGCTTGTTCTCTACCGTCATAGGCTGTCCGACGATTTTCGTTTCACCCAGCACTTTTGTAAACGCTCGAGCGGTTAAGTCCCATCCTCCCCCTGCCCCTGAAGGCGCTACTACTGTAATCGCTTTCGTAGGATAGCCAGTATTTTCTTCCTTTTTACCTTGACTTGCTGTTTCATTACTGCTGCAGGCACCAAGGCTTAGGGCCAATGCTCCTGCACACATTAAAGCAGAAATTCTTTTGATAGAAAACATTTCAATTCCCCCTTGTAAACGTTTTCTTAATTTTACAAAACTTTTGAATATTTAGTAGATTATGCATTTAAACAGCATTAAAAACTTAATAACCATTTTGTTCATTTTGTTCACGAAAGGGAAGTCCCATTAAAAAAGCTTGTAGACTAATCTAGGACCTAGATTTTGTCTACAAGCTAAAATAAGCTTCCTTTAAAATTGTTTCTTATTTTTTTCTATCTTAAAATCAGCCAATTCACACATTTTCTTAAGGTTTCCAAAAATCCCTCATTCAACAATCCTTCTTTATTATGTGCAGGTGTTAAACAACATACCTTACCAGCGCCAAAACTGTGGCACCATCCAGCTGGTGATTGTCCATCAATAGATTCAGAAAATAGAAATACATTCGTATTCTCACTATCACAATGAACAAAATAATGCTCATCTACTATTTCAAATGAAGTGGTGCTAGGGAGAACGGAGTTACCTCCAATAGCTTTGTAATGAACAAGGTGATGCTTTTGTGGATGATATAAAAAATATCCTTTTAACATTTTTATATAAGCACCCTCAACAGGGAAGGAGGCTAAACCAGAATGCCATGCAAGCCAGCTTCCTCCATTTTCAACATAATTGGTAATCTTAGATGTGACTTCTTGTGTCAACCATGTCTCTACGATTTCGTTCGCAGGGTTGACTCTATTTTCTTTAAAATGAATTACCACATCCGGCTGCTTCTCAAGTATTTCTGGTAATTGCTCAGATGTGCAATAGTCAATTTGCAGGTCTTCCTTACCAAAGCTGAGAGCAGTTTCAAGTGATTGTTTCGCCCATTCACTCGAATGATAATAATCGCCTAGCACTGCTGCCAATCGAATCATTTCCTTCACCACACTTTTTTCTTTTTATAACGGCATGGGATATCCATCATGGGAGATAAAAACATTCTTACTGTCAATCACTCGTTTTCTCTCTATAATATCGAATATTCCTTTTGCAGTCTCAATTGGGTCTCCTGGTGCACGGTCGCCGCCCATATCAGTCTTGATCCACCCTGGATGAATGGAGTAAACATTCATATTACTGCCACTTACATATTGACTTAATTGCTGTGTAAACATGTTCAATGCTGTTTTTGAACTGGCATATGCGTAATCACCGCCATAAGCATTTGTTATACTTCCTGCTTCAGAGGAAATATTGATAATGGATGAACGGTCCCCCATCATTAAAAGAGGCAGGAAATGCTTTACCACTCGAATTGGTCCAAAGAAATTCACTTCGAATGTTACTTTCACTTGGTCAAGATCCAATTCCTCAATCTGCTTATCTCGTTCTAACAATACCCCTGCGTTATTAATGATAGCATCAATACTTCCAAAGTTTTCTTTAACTGATTTAGCGGCCAAAGATACTGATTCTTCATTTATTACATTTAGGGGCAGAAGTGTAATTGATTTATTTAATTCTAATTGTGTTAAACTTTCTTTGCCATTATGGAGATCTCGTACTCCAGCAAGAATTTGATGGCCTCTTTCTGCCCCGACTTGCGATAAAGCTAGCCCTAAACCTCTATTAGCTCCCGTTATCAAAATCCGCATCCTTTTGTTCCACCTTTATATAAAGTAATAATCTGAACAATTTTAAATGTCCTTTTATCTATCGTTTTCCAATAATTCTAGTATTATTTTTAGGTCTTTGAATGTGTCCATGTAAGCGTATCTTCCACCGGTGTACTCACCCTTTTGCAGCAATGGCATTTGATTACCTTCCATAAGTGCAATTTTCTCCTTCATCCCTTTTATGAAAAAAGCGATATGGTGAGGCCCTTCACCATGCTCATCAAGATGCTTCCTCCATGTACTAGGGGAATGATCTGGTTCAATTAATTCTAATTGAAGGGAGCCCATATCAAAGAATGCTAGTTTTGCTCGTGCTTCTGTTGGATCACCTTCAAACTCAGTTTGTGCCTTTTCCAATTTGTCAGTTAGACTCCATTCTGGTTTATCTATACCAAAGAAATCAGCATAAGCCTGGCTGGTTTTTTCAATATCATTCACAAGAATACCAATTTGAGCAATCACATTTGTTCCTAGAGCATTTTCTTCAAACATTTTAGTGTTCCCTCCAAAAAATCGATTTTTGATCAGCCTTTTACTCCGCCCAGGGTTAAACCTTTTACAAAATATTTTTGCAGGAATGGATAAACCATAATAATTGGCAAACTTGCCACAATGGTCATCGTTGCCCTGATGGAAGTAGGTGAAACCATATTTGCACTAGCATTCGCATTTGCAAAAGCATCCGCAGCTGTTTTTCCAGACATAGATGCATTTGAATTCTGTAATATCTTCATTAACTCGTATTGCAGTGTACTTAAGTTTGCACTAGAAGAATTGTACAAGAACACATCAAACCAGGAATTCCATTGGTAAACCGCTACAAATAGTGATACTGTCGCTAATACTGGCAGTGACAATGGAAGAACAATTTTAAGAAATATAGTAAAATCGCCTGCCCCGTCTATTTTCGCAGATTCAAACAAACTATCTGGGATTCCTTCAATAAAGGAACGAATAACGATTAAGTTAAAAACTCCGATAATTCCAGGAATAATATAAACCCAAAAACTATCTAATAGATTTAACTCCCTGATTAGTAAGTAATTCGGTATAAGTCCTCCATTGAAATACATGGTTAATACAAAGGCTATGGTTACAAACTTTTTTAATACGAACTCCTTCCTGCTAATGGTGTAAGCAACCATTGCAGTACCCAACACAGATGTTAGTGTACCAATGATTGTTCTTAAAACTGAAATAAAGAAAGAATTTACGATACTCGCTTCACCAAAAACATGTTTATAATTTGCCCAGGTAAATTCTCTTGGCCAAAGGTAAATACCGCCCTTTAAGGAGTCACTTGCTTCATTTAATGATACAGCTAACTGATTGAGAAATGGATATAACATGACCACACATAGAAAAGTTAAAAAAGAATAGTTAAAAATATCAAAAAGATAATCTCCCACACCAGAATGATGTCGAGTTGCTTTGAATAATGGTTTCTTTAGCATAATATCCCCCCCTAGAAAAGCCTCGGCTGATCAAACTTTTTGGCAATATGGTTAGCTGAAAATAAGAAGATGAAACTCACAACTGTTTTAAAAATCCCAGCAGCGGTAGCAATCGAGAAGTTCCCCATTGCCATACCGTACTTTAATACATAGATATCAAGGTTTTCAGAGTAGGATAGGTTCATTGGATTTCCTAATAAGTACTGCGCTTCAAAGCCAGATTCTAATACATAACCTAGATTCATAATAATTAAAATAATGATCGTAGGTTTCAACGATGGAAGTGTGATATGCCTTATCCTTTGCAGTCTTGATGCTCCGTCAATATCTGCAGCTTCATATTGCTCAGGGTCAATCATCGTGATGGCAGCTAGATAAATAATCGTATTCCAGCCCACATTCTTCCAAACCTCCGCTAAACCGTTAATTACCCAGAACCATTTTTCTTTTCCCAGCCATAGTATTGGTTCATCTACAATTCCCAAATTCACTAAAACAATATTGATAATCCCGTTCTCAAGTGAGAGGCTATAAGAGACAATACTCGCAGCAACGACCCACGAAATAAAATGAGGCATATAACTAATCGTTTGTATCGACTTTTTAAATCTTAAATGCCTAATTTCATTAATAAGAAGGGCGAGACCAATAGCTGTAACAAAACCCAATACTAGGTTAATAGAGCTCATACCGATTGTATTTCTAAGGACACGCCAAAAGTTCTCGTCAGTGAATAGAAACTTAAAATGCTCCATTCCAATCCATTCTTGATCCATTATGCTTCTAGCTGGTTTGAAATCCTGAAAGGCAATCGACCAACCCCATAGTGGAATATATTTAAAGATAAATAACCAGATTAGGAACGGAAGGCTCATGGCTAAAAGTACCTTTTGTGACTTCAACTTCGTGAAGAATGTTTTATTCCTCTTCTTAGAAACAGATACTGAAGGATTTATTGCTTCCTCTGACGCTCTAGTTCCGATTTCCATACTTGCCCCTCCTTTTTCTAAACTATATATACTAAAATCATAAGCTACTCTCTTATTCGTGAACCCTTTTAAAGGGAGTGGCTTATGACTTCAGTATGCACGCAAACCTATTAATAGCAGAAGACCGATATGGCCAATTGGGCGATATCGGCCTTCTATTGTTTATACTATTAAACTATTATTTTGCTTCAGCAGCCTTAATGCGGTCTTTCACTACTTTATCCATTAAATCTTCTAAAGCCTTTGCATCAAGTTTGTTAAATTCTTCGATATACTGGTCCCAAACCTTGTCAAAGTCACCTGGCTTAGCTAGAACTAATTTAGGGAAGAATTCTTTTGTTAAGTCTGTCTTTCTTTGTCCAAAGATTTGAGCATCAGAGCCCTGTTCAATAACAGCACTCCATGTTGGATACCATGGACGATCATCTGGATCTGCAAATAAATCGGAGAATACTTCAGCATCGTATGCCTTTAGAATAGCCTTATCACCATCAGTGTAAGATACTTGAGCAACTTCCGGCTGTTTACCTGGAACCCAAGCATTTCCATCACTATAAAGCATGTCACCCATTGGCCAGTAATACTCAAAAGTGTTTAAACCAGATTCATCACGGTACTTTTCATCACTAGTTTTCGCAAACTGCTCCTCAGTTTGATAGAATTTTCCTTTGTCATCCACGCTATAGGTTTCGTCTTTAATTCCCCAGAACATTAACTTTTGATTTTCCTCTTTAACCATATTGTCAAAATACTTAATAATGCGGACGGGATCTTTAGCGCTTACTGTGATACCAACTCCACGGTTATTAATGAAAGCAGGCGGATCGATATATTGATCTTTTTGTCCATCAAATGTGATTGGAAGCGGCATATATCGTAAATCATCATTTCCAGCGACCTTCAGATTATCCAATGATTGTTGAACCTGCCAGCCGTAGTCAAAGAATCCTAAAACGCGGCCAGAAGCTATTTTAGCAAGATATTCATCATAGTTCGCTACAAATGCTTCTTTATCAAAAAGACCTTTACTATTTAGTTCGTTTAACTCTTTAAAATAACGTTTTGTAACATCGTTATCTGCATAAACGTCCGTTTTGTGTGTCTTCATATCTACAATAACTTCACCATCATTAGGGTAGCCTGCAAGATGGTTCGGAACGTTTGAAAGTGCGAAGAAGCGCCAATCATAGGTTAAAGCTGTAAATCCAATGGTAGAAGCTCCATTCATTTCCGGATGTTTTTTCTGATAGTCTTCAATTAATGCTAAATACTCATCAAGTGTCTTAATCTTAGGATAACCAGCTTCCTTTAATACGCCACGCTGAATCCAGAATGCACCTTGTGTAATATTAGGGTCTTTAATAAATCCTTGCTTTGCAGCAAATGGTATAAAGTTAATTTTGCCGTCCTTATCTTTCATTTGCTCCCAATGTGGTCCGTATAACTTTTTAATATTTGGAGCATGTTCCTCAATCAATTCAGTAAGGTCAATAAATGCTCCAGCATCTAATATTTTATCAATTGCGATATCTGGAACTAGAACATCAGGATACTTCCCACTAGCAATCATCGTTCCAATCTTTGTATTGATGTCACCAACTAAATACTCAGTTTTAAAATTCACACCTGTTTGGTCTTCAAAAATTTTCCCAATCTTTGTTTCATTTGTGTTTAAGTCTTTTCCTGGGGAAGCAGCATTAAAATACGTAAATGTTACCTTGTCTTTGGAATCACCGTCCGATGATTTCCCGCTTGTACTATCGTCTTTTGTACAGCCGACGATGGTGATAAGCATCATAACCATCAAAAGAACAGATAAGGACTTTTTAATCATTTTGAAACCCCCTTAATGTGTTTGAAAGCACCTTCATTATACGATGTAAGGGTTTTCATGAACCATTTAAAAAGTATAGTTATTACTTAATAAAGTATAGTTTTTTTTCTTCATCCTTCGTTTTTACGAATTTTTCCTTTAGTCTTTCTGGGATTTTTATCGTAATCTTTGTTCCCTCGTTCTCTTTACTCTCCAATTCGAACTCAAATTGATTTCCGTAATATAGCTTCAATCGATAGAAAACATTTTTAATTCCTACATTTTCACCTATTTCTTCTTCTTGTTCTAATGATGACAACAATTGATCCCTTTTATCAATGGTCATTCCAGCTCCGTTGTCCATGACAACACATGTTAACAAACCGTTGATAATTGAAATATGTATCATTATTTTCCCATCGTCAGCTAATGGCTCAATGCCATGGATACTTGCATTTTCAATAAAAGGCAAGAAGGACATGTTAGGTATCCAGCAATCCAAAGCTGCATCATCGACGTTAATCTTGTAATCTAATTTGTCTCCAAATCTGTATTTCTGTATTTCTAAAAAACTATTAATAAGTTTTACCTCAGCTTGTACCGTTACCATATCTTTTCCCCATGTCAGCGAATTACGGAAGATTTTCGCCATATTGTGGATGATTTTAGCTGTTTCCATTTCTTGTTTAATTACACTCCTCATTCGTATTGTCTCAAGTGCATTAAATAAAAAGTGAGGATTAATTTGGCTTTGCAGTGCACTAAGTTGTGCACGGTTGCGTTTAATTTCTAAGTCCTTTTTTTGAATATTAGCCACGAACACATCATCAATGAGGTCTTTAATCTTTTGGCTCATCCGATTGTATTCAATCGTTAACTGGCCAATTTCATCTTTGAATTCCTGACCATGAATGATCTCAAAATCCTGATTTTTCATCCTTTTGACATGCTTTAGAACACGGTGGAGTCTCATCAAGAAGGAGCGTGAAATGATAATAATGATAACTGTAGGGAGTAGTAAATTGATACATGCTAAGAGAATAATAAAACGTCCTGAATCATAGACCGTTTCAAGCATCGTTTTTTCCGAAATAGCCCCAACTACCTTCCAGTTATGTAAATACGTACGATCTTTTATATTTGTATTGATTGTAACGGTATGGTCTGGATAACTTATTTGGTTATAGTTTATTGGTTTATTTAACCAATCGAGTCCTTTCTTGGTGGAATATTCAATTTCACCCTCGTCATTTAGAAGGAATAAATCTCCTTTGAACGTTACATTTTCAAAAATTTGTTTAATATTTGCAGGGTTAATTTCAATCCTTACTATTTTTTCCTTATTATTAAAATTAAAATAATCAAGCTTTCGGATGATGGCAAACGTTCTTAAATTAACACCAGCTGGAGAATGAACGATAATCGGTCCAGTATTTCCCTCCAAAGACACCTGTTTATACCATTCAAATTGTTCTATTTCCTTTGTTATAAAATAAACCCCTCCAGAGTAAATCATCGTTGGATTTTCTGTAAAGAAGCGTATTGAATTAATGGAGGGATTGATAGGGCTTGATTGGTTAAACGTTCTGATATAAGTGTTATAGTCATCAATATAGTCAATATCCGTTTTAAAGTCCTTTTCTAGAAAAGAATTAATATTGCTATTGGTATATAGGGAGGAAGATATACCAACTGCTTCGTCGACAATCCTCCCAAAATTGTTTGTAATCTGCTGCAAGGCTAACTTGGAATCTTCCATTTGCTGTTTTTTCACATTCTCAATTGTCATATAATAAAATGTAATATTTGTTAAAACGATGGGAATGAACACAGCAAAAAAATACATGATTAATAACTTATTACTTAATTTAACATTATGAAAGCTTATTTTTCGTAGCATCATTCATAATCACACTTTTCTTTTAAGATGATTCCGATATTCTGACGGTGTTATGTTTTCAATCTTTCCAAAGATCGTAACAAAATAGTCGGTGTTATTAAAACCAACACTCTCTGCAATTTCATAGATTCTATTATCTGACTGTCGCAGTAGTCTTTTCGCTTCATTGACCCTAATTTGCAATAAATATTCCTTAAAATAAATTCCGTATGTTTTCTTAAACAATTGACCCAAATAAACTGGATTCATGTAAAACTTTGCAGCAATCGTTTTTAAACTTATATTCTCATGATAGTGTGAATCAATATATTGTTTAATTTTATAAACTTCACTTTTTGTTGACAGCCTTCTTAATTTAGTAATTTCCTCTTTACTTTCTAATACAAAATCAATAAGCAGTTCCTTTAATTGAACTAATGTGACATTAAACTCTTGTACCTTGAGCATAGTTTGAAAGAAAACTAATTGTGATGGGTCCCCTTCTAATTTTTTGATAAATCTAAAAATGGAATGGACAATTCGGTTTATCGACGAATGTATCGCTGACCTTGCCATGTTTCTCTTGTGAAATTCTTCAAAAATAGAATCTACGATACCTCTAATAGAACCTGAAGACTCATCTTCCATTTTCTCCAATACCAAGTAATAGAATGAATCATCTAGTTCAGTATAATGGAGTGCTTTTTTAGTAATTTCACTACTAAAAATCATTCCATCTTTTTGTACGTATTTGAATTGTAAACCTCTTTGAGCAGTTTCATAAGATTCCTTTAAAATACGAAGGTCAGGAACGGAAGAGCCGATATAAAATGTTACCTCTTCTAAAAGTTGGTTGGAAAGCTCTTCTTTTACCCAATTCACAAATTTACCGACGTTCATTTGAAACCTATTTAAGTAATTAGCAGTGATTAGAACACCCATGCTTCCCTGCTCTAAGTCCTGAATCCAAACTTTTTCCTTTAGGTCACAAACATCACGTATTACTTTGGCTATTTTCTCGCAAACCTTTTTGTAAATTGCAACGTTTTGCTCATATGTATTATTTATTAGTCCATTTACCTCAATAATGATGTAGTAAAATTCCTTTGGATTTCCTAATATAGGTAAATAACCAGCAACTTCCTTTTCATCCGCATTACCAAATAAAAGCTGATTCATAATTTCCTTATATTTTATTTCCCTATCCTTTTCTTGAAGAGTTTTCTGTTTATGAAGTGATTTAGAGAGTACTGTTAAAGTTTGCTCCATTTCCTCTTTATCGATAGGTTTGAGTATAAAATCATGAACACCATATTTAAGTGCCGTTTGAGCATATTTAAAATCACTATATCCACTAATAATAATAAATTTGGGTTGAATTTCTTCTTGTGCTACTATCTTTATTAACCCAAGACCATCCAAAATTGGCATACGAATATCGACTACTACCAAATCAGGCTTTAGATTACGAATGACCGTTAAGGCTTGTTGACCGTTTGAAGCCTCTTCTACTACTTCAAACCCACATACTTTCCAATCAATTAAACTTCTAAGTCCTTTTCGAACATAGATTTCGTCATCAACTAGCACAACTTTGTACATTTCCAATCCTCCCCTTTTTATCATATTTAGTAGAATGGACAGCTTCCATAGACAATAAATCGTTTCCATTTTTTGGAAAAATTAATCATTTTCGAAATATTCTGGAAGACCCCTCAAACGTAACTTTGAGGGGTCTTGCGTGTTTTTTAAGGCTTCCAAATTTTATAATTGCCGCTTAATGCCAATAGGCTAAAAAAGTATAAGCAGTTATCGTAATATCTTCTAACACCTGTTCTTACTGGCGTATTCCAAAATAATTCAACCAACTTTAACCGATCTTGTCCATCGGCTGCAAGAGAGGCAAAAGCATTCGTAGCAAGTAACCCAACGGGGTGTAAGGATTTTTCCTCAAATGGTTCACCTGAAATCTTATAGCGGCGATAATCGGAAAGGTCTTTATCTGAAAAGAAGGCTTGAAGTTTATTTGCCTCTTCTATTTCCCAATCATCCCCTCTAAACCATTCATAATCTAAACCAATATTGGCTGCCACTCGATAAGCATCACTAAAGAAATGACCATATCCTTTTTCATTATTAGGAGTACCATCGTAATAAGCATACTCTGGAGCCAGACCTGTTATAGGATGACAGGAAGTTTTTAAGTATTCTCTGCTTGCTGATGCTGCCTCTTTCCAGAAATAGCGATCCTCTTCATATGCCCACAAAGCAAACAACTCATAGAAATGAGGCAAATGGTAGGATGGGTCAGAGAACTCACAATTTGGAATAAACTTGATTAATTTATTTTCTATGTTCCACATTGGAAATCCAATACCATCTTCACCTTTGTGAAGACAAGTTCGCAGAAGATTTTTTGCTTGTACACTGTAATTTAATGGTTCAGCATCATCACCCCATCGATGTGAAGCAAAAAACAATGCCATAGCAAAAAATTCTTCTCCATCCGGTGCCGGACCAAAGAAATTCTTTGTACCATCCTGGGCACAAGACCAAGCAAAGTAGCCAGCGTTTTCCCCACTTGTCATGTACATGTACTTCATTGTCCATTTCCACAAGCGGTCAAAGACATCTTTATTGTCCATTTGCACAGCCATCATCATTCCATATGACATACCCTCAGTCCGCACATCTAGGTTTCCAGTATCTAGCATGTATCCCATATCGTCTCCTACTGGATAGTAGATTCTAGTGTCCTCGTCCCCATTAAATAACTCATCCCAATTTTGCTGAATTCTTTTTGCAATTTCATCGTCTGTTTTACCAATTTCTTTAAATAGATTACGATATTGCCCAGTATAAAAAGAACCTTCTTGCATTTCTACTAGCTTTGACATATTACCCCTCCAATTTCGCTGCTACTCTATTAAATTAATGAATACTGCCTTTCTTATTGTTACTATTTAAAAATGTGCTGAAAACTTCAGCACATTTATAGAAAATCACATGATAACGCTTACAGGTATTTCATTATATTTTTTTGTTGTTTTTTATTTATGTACTCTGTTTTTTATTTTATTATATCTTCAGCAACTTTGTTTGTCTATCGGACAAACAAAGCTTTTCAGGAAAAAATAATGTTTTATGGACATTGGAACATCCTACTTTTGAGAACTAAGATGTTGCTGTTTCTTTTCTATTCTTCGAAAATTTAAAGCTGCTCCCCACATAATGACAACCGCTATTAAACTCAAACCAAAAAATGGAATTAACCCTGGAATAGCGGAGAAAAAATAACCAATTAGTCCTATCAAAATCAATATCAGAATGGTGATATCAATATTTATTAATCCGATATAAAATGAATTCTTCACGTACTGAAAAACCTTCTGATCAAAATGAACATAAACAGGAAATATATAAAGGAGGGTAATGAAATAAAAACTAGTGATAATTAATAAGGGAATTGTTAATGTATATTGCAGCATTCCCCCAGCACTTGTAATAAATTGATAATCATAATACAAAAACAGACCAAAAATAACTAAAATACCACCAAGCTTATTTACTTTAAAAAACTCATTTTTGTAGATTTGAAAAAAAGTATGAAAGATTGGCAGATCACCTTCTTTATTCACCACCCATTTTCGTACAATGGAGAATAGTGAAACGGTAGCAGGCATAACCCCAAAAACAAAGAGGCCGCCTATGGTGAAGAATATCCATAATAGATTAATATAAGCTAGTTTCATGATCCATTCACAACCAATATAAAGCTTCCCGAACGCCATATTGTTCTGCATTTTGTAAACACCTCGTTCGTGTATGTTTTCATTAATAGTTTCTATTATAAATGCTTTTACGTCAATAAAGTAAATATTCAAAAAGCATATTTACTTTCTTAAGTATTATCTTTAGTTTTTACGGTTCAATGTTTTGGGTTCCAAGCTAGAATGTTAGAAAGAGAGGAGGGACTTTTATTTTGTAAGCGCTTTATCTATTCTAATACTATCCTTTATGGGGGAATGCAGAAAATGAGGGAAAGGTTTAAAAGATTCATTTTAATACTACTTGTAGCACTTTTAATAATTCCGACAAGCTGGATACCAAAGGTTGCAGAAGCGGCAACGAACACTGATATTCCAGTACTTCTGTATCATCGAGTGGTCGGCAATCCTTCCAATCAATGGACGGATACCAGCATTGTACAGTTTGAACAGACCATGAAATATCTAAATGACAATGGTTACCACACTTTGTCTGCAGAACAATATGTGAGCATCATGGAAGGAAAGGAAACGGCCCCTGAAAATCCAATTCTATTAACCTTTGACGATGGAACTCCTGACTTCATTACCAATGCTCTTCCAGTATTGAAGCAATATAACATGAACGCTGTTCTGTTTGTTGTCAGTGATTGGATTGGCAAGGGTTACAGCATGTCTGAAGAACAACTGGAAAGTATGGCTGATGAGTCATCTGTAAGTCTCCAAAATCATACGAAAACCCATGACGGTGCTATTTGGGGAACTGATGGCGGTGTAAGAAGTACTATAACGAAAGAACAAGCTGAGGATCAAATTATATCAGCAAATACTTATCTTAAGAGCATTACAGGTAAAGATCCAGTCCTAATGGCATACCCTTATGGGAGCTATAATGATACTACAAAAATAGTAAACCAAGAAAATGGTATCAAGTACGCATTTAGAGTTGGATATCCTAATGAAGATAATTATGCTATGGGTCGTCACTATGTAACAACTCAGAGTGTGGCTGAAATTGCCCAAATGATTGGCGGCCCTGTACCGGAACCAACCCCAGAACCAGGAAACCAGACAGATACAGAAACGGTTTATCATGAGACTTTTTCAGAAAGTGTAGGAGCTGCCGTTAAATCAGGTGGGGCTAGCTTGACACATGTTAGCGATAAACTGTTTACAGGCAATGATGACGGAGACGCTATTTATGTAAGCAACAGAGCGAATGACTACGATGCGGCTGATTTCAATTTCAGCGATATCGGTCTGGAAAACGGTAAGACCTATACAGTAACCGTGACAGGTTATGTTGATAGTGGTGAAACTGTTCCAGCCGGTGCAAAAGCTGTTCTTTCAACCGTAAACAGCTATACCTGGTTGTCGAATGTAGATTTTGCAGCAGGACAAACGTTCACGTTAACAAAAGAGTTTACTGTTGATACTAGTAAGGATGCAAAACTTCGGGTCCAATCCAACCCGGCAGGGGCAACGGTTCCGTTCTACATCGGAGAGATCCTCATTACTGCGGAAAAAGCGGCTCCTGCACCAGAAACGGATAGAGAAGTCTACCATGAAACCTTCGCAAACGGTCAAGGTTTTGCAACCAAATCAGGTGGCGCTACCCTTACCCCTGTAACTGAGAAAGTGTTCACTGGAAATAATGACGGAACTGCTATCTATGTCAGCACTAGAGCAAACGACTGGGATTCGGTTGATTTCAATTTCAGCGACATCGGTCTGGAAAACGGTAAAACCTATACGGTAACCGCAACAGGTTATGTTGACAGTAGCGAAACTGTACCAACCGGTGGACAAGCTGTGCTTTCAACCGTAAACAGTTATACCTGGTTGTCAAATGTAAATTATGTAGCTGGGGAAGCATTTATTTTAACAAAAGAATTTACTGTTGATACTAGCAAAGATTCAAAACTTCGAATTCAGTCTAACTCAACAGGAGCAGCGGTTCCCTTCTACATCGGAGATATCCTAATCACAGAGAAGTTAGCTTCTGGTGGCGGTGAAGAGCCAGAGGATTCAAGACCACCTGCGCAAGATTTCACAACGATTACCTTTGAAGATCAAACAACAGGCGGATTCGAAGGCAGAGCTGGTACTGAAACGCTGACTGTTACCAATGAAGCGAATCATACTGAGGGCGGTACCTCCGCTTTGAAAGTTGAAAACAGATCAAATACTTGGCATGGTCCCTCATTAAGGGTAGAGAAATATGTAGACAAGGGATCGGAGTATAAAATTTCAGCATGGGTCAAGCTGATTTCACCAACCAGTTCACAGCTTCAACTATCCACACAAGTTGGAGAAGGTGACGGCGCTAGTTATAATAACCTACAAGGAAAAACAATCAGCACTGAAGACGGCTGGGTTCAGTTCGAGGGAACTTACCGGTATAGCAGTGTAGGCAATGAGTTCTTGACCATTTATGTGGAAAGCTCAAATAACAGTACAGCATCATTTTATATTGATGATATCAAGTTCGAGTCTACTGGTTCGGGACCAATCGAAGTTCAGGATTTAACACCGATCAAGGATGTTTATAAAGACGATTTCTTGATTGGTAATGCAGTCAATACTTCAGATTTTGAGGGCGATAGACTTAAGCTTCTCACTATGCATCACAATGTTGTCTCTGCAGAGAACGCAATGAAACCAAGTTATGCCTATAACGAAGCAGGAGAATTTGATTTTACTGCTGAAGATGAACTTGTCGATAAAGTTTTAGCACAAGGACTTAAAATGCATGGTCACGTGCTCGTTTGGCATCAACAGTCAAATGAATCACTGCACACTGGTGAAAATGGTCAGCCTTTGAGTAGAGAAATTGCACTCGATAATTTGAAAAATCACATTAAAACTGTGGTAGAACATTTTGGTGAAAAAGTGATTTCTTGGGACGTTGTCAACGAAGCTATGAACGATAACCCGCAGAACCCTTCAAATTGGACAGCGTCTTTACGTGATTCCGGTTGGAAAAGAGCAATTGGAGATGACTACATTGAACAGGCTTTCTTAGCGGCAAAAGAAGCACTCGGTGGTAAGGATGTCAAGCTTTACTACAATGATTACAACGATGACAATCAGAACAAAGCTGAAGCTATTTACCAAATGGTGAAAAAAATTAATGAGAAGTATGCAGTAGAGCATCCTGGGGAACTACTCATTGACGGTATCGGCATGCAAGCACACTACAATAAAAACACCAATCCAGAAAATGTTAGACTCTCTTTGGAGAAGTTTATTTCCTTGGGTGTTGAAGTAAGTGTGACCGAACTTGATGTTACAGCCGGAACCAACAACGTTCTTACTGAGAAAGAAGAGCTTGCGCAAGCATTTTTATACGCTCAATTGTTCCAGATCTACAAAGAGCACGCCGAGCATATCTCTCGCGTAACCTTCTGGGGATTGAATGATGCAACGAGCTGGAGAGCTGCTCAGAGTCCATTATTGTTCGATAAGGACTTGCAAGCAAAACCAGCTTACTACGCTGTCATTAATCCGGATAAATTTATTGCAGAAAATGCCCCTCAAGAAAGAGAAACTAATCAAGGAACGGCATTGTTCGGCACACCTGTAATTGATGGAACTGTAGATGGTGTTTGGAGCCATGCAACGGAACTGCCGATTAATCGCTACCAGATGGCATGGCAGGGAGCAAATGGCGTATCCAAGGTCCTTTGGGATAATGAAAACCTGTATGTTTTAATCCAGGTTAGCGATTCACAGCTTGATAAATCAAGCCCAAATCCATGGGAGCAGGATTCAATCGAGGTATTCGTGGATGAGAACAATGCAAAGACATCTTTCTACGAAGATGGAGACGGACAATATAGAGTAAACTTTGACAATGAGACTTCCTTCAATCCTGTAAGCATTGCAGAGGGATTTGAATCTAAAACCCATGTATCGGGTAATGGCTACACAGTAGAAGTGAAGATTCCGTTAAAAACTATTACTCCCGTAAACAGCACGAAGATTGGTTTTGATTTACAAATCAATGACGGCAAAGACGGTGCCCGTCAAAGTTCTGCCACATGGAACGACATGACTGGTCTCGGATATCAGGATACATCAGTGTTCGGCGAACTAACACTTGTAAAAACAACAGATACAAAACCTGAGCCAGAAAATCCAGAACCGACTAATCCAGATCCAACTAAACCGGATCCAACTAATCCAGAACCAGCTAAACCAGAGCCAGTTAAACAAGAAACAGTTAAACAAGAAACAGTTAAAGGGCAAGAACTACCTAATACTGCTACAAATACATTCAATTATTTACTAGCAGGATTGCTAATGCTGCTTTCTGGAACTATCTTGTTCAGAATTAAAAGAAGAAAAGTATAACAAGAATCCAAATGGAGAAGAGACTGATAAGGTTATCAGTCTCTTCTCCATTTGGCGAGTTTTTTACGCTCAATTTACCATTTTGTTACCTTACCTGAGCGACTTCCTCTCCCTGGTAAATCCGAAATGCAGGAACAATGGTGTCCGAAACAATTTCTTTTCCTTTTTCACGAATGAAGTCTAATTTGTAATAGGATTCAAATCTTTGGCTTATTTCTGTTTTCACCAGTTCAGGCGGCGTAACGACGATGAATTGGAACTTTAGTTTTTCGGCAACAGCAAAGATCGGGTCTAGCACATGTGCAGAAGCCGCTTGTCCGAACGGATTATCACAGACTAATGGAACCCAGCTTTGATCTGTTTCACTTTTAACGGATAATAACATCATCATCATTACCATTCTGGCTGATAACTTTTGTCCTCCACTGCCATCCGATTTTGTCTTCGAACCTTGATTAATCGTCTGCCAGGTTGAATAATGCTCTCTTTGCGGCTTTCCGTACATAAAGGCATTATCTGTTCTCATATTATAGACAAGCAGTTCAGGATAACGATTTCTTAGTGATACAAACAAAATTTGTTCATCACTAATCAATTGTTTGATTTCTTCATCTAACACTCGATTTTGATCATCGATTAGATCAAATTGTTTGGTTATTTTGTTAATGGCCGCTACAAAATGCTGCTTCAGCAATGGCTCAATATCTTCAGGTTTTTTAGGTAAAATATCTTCTTTAAGCTGAACGAGTGGAAAGGATCCACGTTCATTCTTCAGCTTCATTTTCGCAACCATCGAACGAATTGCCTCTGAAATGCTCATCACTTTCATGCTGGCACGGCTAGCCCAGAAGTTTTGCGCTTTTTCTGCCCTTTCCTTATCGCGTTCCAATTGCTCTAATCCACTTTGCGAAAAACGCTTCATATTTTTAACAATGCTTTGGATATGCGTATAGTGTCTGGTATCCATATGGTCAAGCGTTGTTAATACTTCATTTTTAAAACGAATCTCCCAGTCTTTGCCTTCAATGGTTAGTTTTAAATTCCTTAATGATTGATCGATTTTCG
Source organism: Neobacillus niacini (assembly GCF_023715415.1). GTDB lineage: Bacteria > Bacillota > Bacilli > Bacillales > Cytobacillaceae > Neobacillus > Neobacillus niacini_C. The sequence continues at coordinate 72,920 of NZ_JAMBOB010000002.1, read as the reverse complement.
CATGTTTCTCTTGGCCTTTTTCTTGTATTGCTTGATGTTCTTCGCACCAGGATAAGATACATGCCTTTCCTTGACTCTTGATTTTTTCTACATCCCCATTTGTAAATACTCCCGCTTCTTCCTTTAGAATGACAGAAAGTGTTAACAAATCTCCTTCATAACCAGTAATATTCGTTTCAGTTTCCTTTTTACGTTTCTCGGTTTGCTTTACTTCCTCTTTCATCACCTTGGTTTGGTCTTTAATTTCTACTTCTTTTATAGCTAAGTCCAGATCAGCCCATTCTTCAGGCTGTTTTTCATGCTTCTCTATCTTTTTGCCTGACTTTTCACGTTGTTCAGTTGCATGCTTTAAGGTCGTTTCTGCAACAGTTACAGCCGTTCCTTGATCCCGTTCATCTTTTTCCGCTGTCTTTGCTTCCTTCTGTGCAGTTTGCAGCATGTTTTCTAAAATACTGATTGGTTCTGAAGGTTCCGGAACATCCTTCCAATCCTCGTTATGAGTAGTAAGTTTCTTCTCTAATTTCTTTTGCTGCTTTTGTTCTGTTTCTTTCCTTGCTTGAAGAACGAGAAGTTCTCTAGCTTGTTCTTCTTTTGATTTTTGCAGCTGCTTTAACTCTTCAATATTTCCATTTATCTCCTGTAATAAATGTAGAGAAAGATGAGGAACGTCTTCGCTAAGGTCCGCTTTTTGATCAGATGGGTAAACGGCTTCTTCAATAAAGAAGGATAACTCCTTGATATTTTGTTCAGTTGTAAGCTTCCATTCTACATAGGTTTGATTCCACTGATTCTGGAGGTCAACCATATTTTGATACTCTTTTCCTATTTCCTGCTGCTGAATAGTCAAGGCATCCTTTTGTTTCTCTTTCTCGTGTTTGACCCGTTTACTTTCTTGGTGAAGCGTTTTTTCTTGATCAAAAGCCTCTAATGTTTCTACATCTTTTGTCAGCTTTTCTATCTTGTCTTTTGTTTTTTCCAACTGTTCCTTTATACCAAGCTGTAATTCTTTTTCTTTATCCACTTGGGTTTTGGTTTCCTGTAATTTCGTTTTCTTGGAAAGAAGAGCATTTTGCTCCAGTCTCCAAGCTTTTTCAATATCACTAGAAAGCCTACCCAATAGAAACCGATCAATTTCTTTTAAAATTCGACGTAACGAGGTTTCTGTTTTTTCAATTTCAAGGAGAACATCTTTCTTTTCTTCTATTTGTTTTGCAATCTTTATTTTCCATTCGGTGAATTGGTTTTTATTCGATAGTAGCTCCTTCTCAGTCCCGTTAATGATTACAAAAGATGATTGGTGATTTTCGCTGTTCATTTCCTCACGCAAGAAAATCGGAACAGGACTTTTAAACATTCTACCTGAAAGTACCTGCTGATTAATTCTTTGCCATTGCTGCCCACTTACGACTAATCCATATGGAAGAAGCGGATTTGACATCAGGCAGCTCGCCATTTCCTCTGTCCCTAAGGACTGAAGAAATTGCGTTCCATAAAACACATCAATCCCAGTTTTTTCATCAATCCATTCCTTTAATTCTTTCACGTCCTTATTTGCGACCCAGAAAGGCTCATCATTTAAGGAATGGTCGAGTTGTGTTTCCCAGAGCTCTTTTTTCAATTGTTCCGCTTGTTGACGGTTTTGGTTCAATGTTTCTTCTATTTGTAAGCTATACTTTGATAATAGAGAAGGAGTAAACGGTGTTGTAACGTCTTCTACTATACCAAGGAGCCTATCTAAAAGTTTTGCTTCTTTTTGCTTTTGCACTTCATTTGCTGCGTTTAATTCTTCACATTTTTCTTCTGTAAACTGAATCGATTGAACGAGAGTACCATGTGAAGCTGCAAGCTGATTTTGAAGTTCACTAGATTGTTTATCTTTTGCTTGTAACTCTATAACTCTAGCTTTTTTATCTTCAATTTGTTTATGAAGATTCTCTTTTAAGCCCTGAAAGTCGTAGCTTAAGCGGTCTCCGAAGGCCTTGAGGAGTGCGGCCTCCTTCGTCTCAAAGCTATGCATTTGTGTATATAGGTAATCAATTTCTGTACTAAGCTGGGCAATTTCTTTTGTCTTTTGTTTATCCTGCTGCGCGAGTTCTGTTGCTTTTTTCTTTAAATACTTTTGATACCCCAAGTATTGTTTAACACCATCTTGGATGGATTGATAAGATTGCTCCCACTGTTTTCTAGCACTTACTTTGATTTCATCCATTCTTTGATTCACTTGCTCTAAGCCGCTATTTTGTTCCAATGTCGCAATCTGCTGTGACAGAGAGGTGATACTTTGTTCGTTTTCACTCCACTCTTTTAATAAAGCCTGGAAGACCAATTGTTCCTTTCGTTCCTGTTTCTCTTTAACAATGTCTTGTAGTGAAGTATGTTTAACTCTTTCTTCGGCTAATTTCTTATCCCAATCCATGACATCTCGATGAGCTTTTGCAAATTCTAAATTATCTTTTTGAAAGCGAAGTTCTGCCTGCCTTATGATTAATTTTTCCATATTTCTTTCAATAGCAAGCAAACTTTCCTCTTCCGATTGCTTCAAATGCTGCAGCGCACCAAGGAGTTGTCTTCCTGTCTGTGTACTTGCATGAACGATTTCTTTATGTTCTACCCCTTTGGCTAAGTTCTCTTCAAATGGAACAATATCTTCTAAAAACTCTTTATGGGCTTGCTCTCTTTTTAAAAGAACAGGCAGGTCTTTCGCAATACTTGCCTGACTCTTGAATATCTCCACGAGATCGTCCTTTTGATGTTCGGTTCGATGTAAGACTTGACTCACTGTAGGAATGATTCGTTTTTGGAACAGCGAATGATCATCCTCAGCTCCCTCAAAGTATTTCCCAACGCCGCCTTCATCCTTGTTAATATCTTTCATAATATCCCAGTCTTTACGGTTAATTCCGTATGTATCAAGGATTCGGTAGTGCTTCTTCGTATCTCGGTAAACATCATATCCATTCCATTTTAAATAGTCCTTCAAGCTTTCACTATCAGCAACTTCATCATTTTCATAAAGTGGAATATGCTCAAGCCCCGCCTCTTCTTTACGCTCAAATTCTCTAGTATAAAAGGTAATATTGGGGAGAATCTTTGCTTCCTGTTCCAAGGTTTTATTTTCATTTCCGCTTTCTTCACTCATTGAAATCCGCTGTTCAGCTGAAAACATTCCACCCGTTATGAGATGGCGGCGATCTGCACCATCCAATTCCCATTGAATGAGGACATGAAAGGTATAGGGAATAAATTGCTCTTTATTATTAAAGAAAAACTGCTGATAATATCGATTGTTCTGCTTACCCCAGGAGGTTCCAGGTTTAAGGATTTGGAAAATCGTTTGAAGAAATACACCTTTCCCGCCGCCATTCATCATGGCAATCAGGCCATTCGTTGATGTCTCATCATTATGGAAATTAAATGTGGTATCTTTATATTGCTTTTGCATGCCATCATACTTCAGGTTGACAATTCTAATTCGATGGATTTTCGGCATGCTCATCCTCCTCTGTAGTCAGTAACTTTTTGAATAGTTCATAACGATCATAATCGTGATACAAGTATTCAATTCGCTCAAAAAGCTCAGTTTTTGGAATCACTTTTGGTATATCTTCCCGATCAAGAATGACGATTAGTCCTTCAGTCTCTAATACGCGCATTGCTCCGGCAATTAATCCGATTCTCGTTCGTCTATTGCCTTTTTTAAGCCCATAGTCGTCTGTATCAACCTCCATGTATTTCCATGTGGTCACAACTTCCTTCATATCAATTCGTTCTTCTTCACCGAAATTCGGGTGGACCTTAAGCATACTATCCCATTTAATAATAAGGTCATTGACTTGCCGTTCTAATGCGTAGTAACTAATCCCTTCCCTTTTCGTACGTATTTTTGCAGCCTGATTGAGATCGATGGCTGCTAAAAAAGCCATAATGACAACACTAATCAGATGGAAGTGTTTTTTCGTTTCCACTTGCTTATGCTTTTCTTTCAAATGGGTAAAATTTGTAGCAAAGACAGAGCCGGTTGGCTGGACAACTAATTGGATGCGCTTAGGCGATTCAATGATATATGTACCGGATTCGTCTGCTAATAAAAGCACGGTCTGCCTCACTTCCGGATCAAAATAAGTTTGGAAGTGTTCACTATTTTCGTCGATGACTTTATCCTTTAGTAGAGTAAAATAGACAGCCGATGCCTTTTTAATACTATTTGAATTCATTAATTTCCCTCCTGTACACAAATCTTAAATGGGGTAATTTTCATTTGATACCATAGGAAGGGCTCAGCTTGATGGTCAAATTTTGTAAAACTCTTTGAGCCTTCAAACACTTGAAATTGCGGGTATTCTTTCATTAATTTAGATAAAAGAATTTCTCTCTCATCGGATAATGTTTCTTCCTTCCGATGCAGCACTTGAACCTTCAACGGCTTTTTATCGAACATCATCCACAAATCAATACTCTCGGATTCTTCGAACCATAAATCCTGCACTTCTAATGGCAGCTCTTTTAAATCCGTTAATGAAAATTCACTGTTTGTTTGTAAAAACTGAAATACATAACTCCATGCTTTTATAACTGAATCCCAGTTTGTCACTCGCAGACGTGTAATGCTTTCATCTGCCTCTTCTTCGATTATCGTCTCGGTTATCTGTTTTTCGTCGAATTCTTGTTCACCCCAAATCCAATCAAGAGGCAAAATAAATTCATTCTTCGGTGAGAATAAAGGAGAAAGCACTTTTTCGATGACTGTGAAACTAGGAACGCCTTCCTTCATGAACCAATTTTCATAAAAATGCTCTCGAAATGAAACCAGGCTTGTTTCCCAAAATAAGGAAGGGTTTTCCGCTTTTAATTTCATCTCATAGGAAATATTTTGAATGACAAGCTTTGCAAAACGATCATGCAATTGTCTTGTATGACCAATTTTTTCTTGGAGAAGGATTAATTCCTTCTGAATCGAATCATCTTCTTCATTCCTGCGTTTCGTTTTATCGATCATACTCGTAATTGTACGGAAGTGAGTTTTTTCTTCTTCAAATTGCTTCTCAATTTCAACACGATTGTCGGCTCTTTGCCATTCTTCTTCAATTAATAAGATTTTGGGATTGTTGATCATTTCCTTTTGAAAAGAAAATTCATTTGCCATTAAGCGGTTCACGCGTGAAATGAGGTGATCGAGGTTTCGAGTTGCTTTTCGAAAATTACCATTCTTAATCAGCTGAATACTATAAAGTTGTTCAATGGTGATGGAGAATTCCTCAGCCATTTCCCTGCTCATAAAAATCATTTCCTGAGCGACATCAGTGAGTTTATAAACAATCGATCCGCCTAGCTCTAAATTTGTATATAATTCATCCATGGTCACATAGCGGAATGTTTGCGTCTCCCAGGATTGTCTTATTTCATCATAATATAAGGCTTCGAACGGTTTACTATACTCTTCTTTTCCCTGGTACAGGAGCCCGCTGGTAATCCGTTCAATTTGCTTTTCGTCTGCTAACAGTTTCATTTGTTTGATAGAGTCTTCCACCATGTATTTAATATCTGATTTCCTTCTGAGATCATCATCATTTAATTCTCGATAAAAGATGGTGAGGAGCACTTGCATGAGAATGGTCTGGATATGAGGCTTCAGTTCACCTACTTCCATTCCTCTCCCAAGCTCAAACAATGGATTTAATCGTTGCAGGCGCTTGCCGAAGCCTTCCCATGATTCGTTCACTGCCATCGCCTCCATGTTTCTATTGTTAAGACTTCTTGCGGAATCCGTTTATTTTCCTGCCATAATTGTTGTATTAGTGCTTGCTCCTCTTCCGTAAACCATTCAAAGAATGAATCACGGAATTTAATGTTTTGTGTTTGACCTCGTTTTTGGTCATTTCTCTGTTCATAGCAGTCAAGCATTTTGCGATAAATTTTTAAGGCAGGCTGAATACAGCAATCCGGGTATTTTTCTATCAGCCTACTAATGATCCCGTATCCCGCCGCATCTAGGTCTCCTGCGTAATAAAATAGATAGTTGTTCGGTGGAAACATTCGGAAGAAAAAGGAAAAACTTCGTTCAATTTTCGTTCCTTCACCATAAATTATCAGTTCCGGTTCATAATCAAGTTGGTTTAATTCCAGTAATTTTATTGAAGTATGGAAGAATGATAGATTTTCAACAATCAATACCCGCTGAATATCTTTTATTTCCTTCCCTTGTTTTATCCAAAATACAAATGGCTCCCATAAATTCACCATTTTAAGCTGCTCTTCTGATACTCCAATTCTAGCTAAAAACCCTTTTCCGTCAGGAAAGCTATCACTGTCTAGTAAGAATTTTTCATGACCAAAGAGTTCTAGGCTTCTTTCCTCAAAAGACACGATTTCTCGTACCTGGCTAGTCTGCAGGAATTTATATAATTTCTGGATGCGATCCCATTCATCTAATGTCTGCCATTCGGGATGATGTTCATAAAAAGAAAAATCAAACTGATCACCTAATTTCATCATTTCGAGGCGATCCCATTTGTTTTCCTGAACTTTTATATTAACCCAGTAAAATTGCGCAAGTGCAGGAGTTCTTCCATTATATTGATTATTTAGAATAGGGATAAGTATTCCCTCCGCTTGCAAGGTTTCAATGGAACGGAAAAACAATGTATACCCGTCCATTTCGAAATAATCATCCAAAAGCCTGCGCAGCTGAATCTCCAAATCATTTATATTGATCTTCTTTTTTTGTTTAGGGTGTTGGATATCGGCAATAAAACCTCTCACCCGAGTTTCAATGATGTCGATTGTACTCACCTACTTAGATCTTTTCTAACTTCATAGAGTTCTACTCCTGTTATCCAATTTGGACATCCTTTTATTATAAACTAGTTGTGGTATGGTTGGTAAAGGAAATTTTCTTACTATAATGACTCGGCTGTAAAAGAACAAATAAAACTTTTTCAATCTCACCAAGGACTGGAGTATCGGTCGGGAAATTCAGATTTTCGGAAAGGGACGCTCCTTCGAGGAGCTAGTATGAAGCATGTGGTTATAATACAAAAAAAACTCCCAGAAGTATTAATTTCCAGGAGATAAAATCGTTTTCATTTTTAACTTGCTGCAATTTCGTCTTTTTTAACTTTTGCTTTCTTTTGTGCAATTCCCTTTTGAATCTCTACCATTCTCTTTGCATCAAGGTTATAGAACCTCATTGCTGTAATCGAAACTATTAAGCAAAGGGCTGGTATACCAAATGCTAAAACTAAAGTTGTCACAAACAATGGTGTTGTTAAAGCATCCCCAACTTCAGGGAATTTCGATTTGTAGCCAATAATTGCGACAACAGCTCCTACAATGGTAGGTGCTAATGATGAAACGAGTGAATCAATAAAAGAGAAAATCGTTCCAAGCATACCTGGTACATACCGTCCTGATTTATGTGTTTCATAGTCTGAAACATCTGCAATCATAGGAACCACTAGTGTTGTTGGGATATTTGCAAACCCTATTGCTACTGAATATAAAACTAAGAATAAGATAGTCGTAAAACCAATATCCTTAAGTGAGATTGCAGATGGATTATCTATAAGCAAAAATAAAGCAATTAAGGCTGCAAAGGACAGTATTCCGATCCACGCGGAAGTTACATATGATTTTTTCAACCCAGTCTTCCTTGCAATATTAACCACGTAAAATGTTATTAATAGAGTTGGTACAATTGTTATCATACCAACGGTACCACTTAGCGCATAATCACCTAGTAAAATCCCAAAAAACATAACACCTACTACATTATAACGAGCAATACCCATCGCTAGTTTATCAAATGAAGCTGAAATCGAAAGCATTTGTAATGGCCTGTTATCTTTAATAACACCCCAATACTCTCGTAAAGTGGTCTTTGTTCCTTCCTCTGCTAATCCATAGAATTCCTTCTTATCTCTTGACCATATACCTGCGATAGCAAGTACAGCACATATACCTGAAACAATAAGCCCATAACTATTCAATTCCATAAATAAAGGTAAAGTAAAATTGCCGTGCTTAGCAATTAGATAGTTTGAAACAAAAATTTGCCCGCCCGTGAAAACTCCAATGTTATAAATACTATCAAAAATGGCATAAAGCGGACGCTGCTTTGGATGATTCGTTAATACCGTTTGACCTGCTTTTGTAACACTTGCTTGTAATGAATAACCAATTTTATTAATAACTAACATAGCGGTAAAGAAAATAAACTGCATTGAATCTGGCAACATATGCGTTACAGTATAGATAATAATGATTGTACCAGCCGAAATGATATTTCCCAATACAATTAATGGCGTATACTTACCAAACTTTGACTCTGTTTTATCGATGATATAACCAATGGCAGGATCAATTACCCCATCAAATACTCGCGCTGCCATTAAAACCGAACTGATTATCATAACAGCAAGTCCTGCAATCCCTGTAGCATAATAAGTGACAAACGCTAGGATAAACGCATGAAGATTCGTTGATGTGTTGTTTAGGGTAAAAAAGGCTATTTGCCATAGTTTTGCTTTATTAGTTGTTTCTAAATTGTTCATGGTTGAATTTAACATGATCACTACCCCCTTTTGAAATAAACCGCTATCATTTAAAAAGATAAATTATTCCCCTTAGCTAAAACCCTTTATGAAAATTTACAATTCAGAATATTTACAATACCAAAGTGATGATTGAGTCACCCCTTTGACATTGTGAACCCCTTTGTGGTTTTAACCTTTATAACCAAAGTCCGGTATACTTGTCCAACGTCTGCGCAACTCGTGAGCTGCATATTTTGGTTTCCTATCACGTGTGAAAATACCTTTTTTGTTTCCTTGGACACGAACAATTCCTTGGCCCGTTGCAAAATCAGCAAAGTTCCAAACCTGCTCGCCAATGAAATGGTTAACTTCATCAAACACTTCGTGGTTTGCTCTATAGAATTCTACTTGATATTCTTCCGTAAACATAACTGCTTCTACATCGTGCAAACCCGCAACCGTATCAGCACCATACTCAGTCATCATAAATGGTTTGTCGGGGCAGCGATTTAGCCATTCATTTAATTCTGCGCGAAGTTTTTCTTTTGCCATGACCAAGTCACCGCCATCAACATACCAGCCATAATAGCGATTAAAAGCAAGGACATCCAGCAATTCCGCTACTTGATCCTTTTCAGGAGAAGATTGTATTTCAGTAACAATCGTAACAGGACGTTTTTGTGGGTCAAGTTCCTTTGCCAGCTCGACTAGCGGTTTAAAGTAATCATATGCACCCTCTTCTTCAGTTGCGGCTTCATTGGCTATATTCCACAGAACCACAGAAGGATGGTTTTTATCACGTAAAATTAGTTCCTTGATCACCTGTTGATGATGCTCAAATGTTTTAAGCTCCTTCCAGGTATCCCGTTTAGTTCCGCCGAGAAACACAACCAACATATTTAAGTGCATACCCACTGCTGGTACTTCATCAATGACGACAAACCCCTCACGGTCAGCAAGTCGCATGATCTCTTCTGAATACGGGTAATGGGCCGTACGGAATGAATTTGCTCCACTCCATTTCATCAGATTGAAATCCATTACATTCGCAGCTTCATTAAACCCTCTTCCATGAATCGGTGTATCTTCGTGTTTGCCAAAGCCTTTAAAATAGAATGGCTTTTTATTGATAAGAAACTTACCATCTTTTACTTCTACCGTTCTAACACCAAACGGCTGTTCATAAATATCGACAGTTTCCCCATCCTTTTCCAGCTCAACCTGAAGTGTGTATAAATATGCATTTAATGGCTCCCATAGCCTTACAGTGGGGATGTTAATTTTTCCGGTAACTCCTTCTGTCTCACCTACTACAACACCAGATTCGTCTATGGCCTTTACTTTTACTTGTGCAGTGCCAGCTTTCTCAATTGAATAGTAAACCTGTCCATCTACTTCCGTAACAATCGTTACATCCTTAACATAAGTAGTCGGAGTAGTATAGATTTTCACTGGACGGTGCAAGCCAGCGTAGTTAAAGAAGTCAAAATTTGGCTGATTGCGTATTACTTTGCCAACACCAGGAATATCCTTTTCTATGACTGTGCCAACAGGTAAAGTTGAGTAATCAAGAATATTGTTGACAGCAACCGTTAATCGATTTTTCCCTTTTTGTAAAAACTTATTTATATCTTCTTCAAACGGTAAAAAACCGCCCTTATGTTCTACAACTAGTTCACCATTTACAAATACCTTAGCTAGATGTGTTGCAGAACCGAATCGCAAAACAACACGCTCAGATTGAAGTATAGCGGGGACGGAAAATTCCCGCTCATACCATACCCAGCCAACATGATCGCGAATACTAGCATTAACTCCAATATCATTAAAGGAGGATGGTACAGCCATACTGATGGTGTCTGTTAAACCGTTTTCATACCATTTTTCCTTTAGTCCTTCACCACTATCTAATTTAAATTTCCAGATACCATTTAAGTCGATGATAGTGCGAGTGTCAGTTATAATTGGGTATAACATGCTTGATTGACTCCCTTTTTCGTCGATTTTTCTCTAACCAAAATCCTCTACCCTTACATTTAATGTGTTAAACAAAAATCTAATGGTAGCTTGCACCTCTTTTAAAGGCTTACATAATTAGTAGAATTAAGTTCCTTAATAAGTTCAGTTAGTTTGTCTTCGGTAATATCTCCACCACTAAAATTCATAAGAGCACGCAAAGGCATGTATTTTAACATCGCTTCCATCATTTCTGCACCCTCACCGTGATTGGATTCTACAGCAAATAGGGGACTTCCTTTTGTTAACTCACTAATTAGAGTCTTAGCCTTTTCTCCTAGAATTGGATCGGATAAAAGATCTCCAACCGTTGAATTTCGGTGAACCTTCAAGAAAACTGGAGTAGTAGATTGAACCATAATTTCTTCTGTTAGTTCAATTTCTCTTGACGATTTCCCCACCAAAATTTCAAATTCTCCTGATTCTACATACCAATCCTTCAAATCCGTATTGTAATATGCAAATGAGCGTTTATCCAATTCAAAGGATATGGTTTTGTCTTCCCCAGGCTGTAAGGAAACCTTTCCAAAGCCTTTTAATTCTTTTTCAGGGCGAATTACACTGCTTTTTATATCTTTAACATATAACTGAATGATTTCTTTTCCAGGAACTTTTCCGGTATTTTTCACATTCACGGTTACTGTGACAGTTTCTGTATCTTTTATTTCTTTTTTATCAATTACAAGGTTTTTATATTCAAAGGTTGTATAGCTTAAACCATATCCAAATGGAAACAGCGGCTCAATCTGTTTTGTATCGTAATAACGATAACCAACAAAGATGCCTTCTTTATACTTAACTTTATCTCCCTCTCCCGGAAAATTGAGATAAGAAGGATTGTCACTTAATTTTAATGGAAAAGTTTCGGCAAGCTTTCCACTTGGATTAACCTCACCAAATAGGATGTCTGCAATCGCACCTCCTAGTGCCTGTCCTCCCAGGTAACCTTCCAGTAGACCCTTCACCTGATCAAGCCATGGCATGACAACCGGTGCCCCATTACTTAGCACAACAACTATATTCTTTTGTACTTCAGCAACTGCTTCGACTAACAGACGCTGATTTTCCGGTATATTCAGATGCTCTCTATCATACCCTTCAGATTCATATCGGTCAGGAAGACCTACAAACAATACAGTTATATCGGATTTTGCTGCGGTTTTCTTTGCCTCTTCAATTAATTGATTATCGATTAGATCCTTTTCAAGATGATATCCTTCGGCGTATAAAACGTTCACATTTTGACCCGCTGTTTTCTCTATTTCTTCATAGATATTTTCAAGCTTTGTCGGGTTAATGTGTGAGCTGCCTCCGCCTTGATATCTTGGTTTTTTCGCAAATGAACCAATAAACGAAATGGTTCCTTCTTTCTTTAACGGCAGGATATTATCTTCATTCTTTAATAAAACCATACTTTCACTTGCTGCTTTTCTTGCAAGCTTATGATGTTGTGCTTTATCATAGTCAGCGTTTTCTTTTTTGTTTTCTACTGCCATTAAGATAATCCGTAGAATTCTTTCAACCGCCTTATCTAGTTTATCTTCTGAAAGCTGACCATTTCTTACAGCATCGATGATTTTCTTTTCACCAATCCCACTGCTTGAAGGCATTTCCAGGTCTAACCCGGCAACTAATCCGTCAACAGGTTCATTAACCGCCCCCCAGTCAGAAACAACAAATCCTTCAAATCCCCACTCATCTCGCAGGATGTCAGTTAACAGAGTTTTATTTTCTGACGCAAAGTCTCCATTGACCTTGTTGTATGCGCTCATCACAGTCCACGGCTGCGCTTCCTTTACTGCGTTTTCAAAGCTGGCCAAATAAATTTCCCTTAAAGTCCTTTCATCCACAATCGCATCGGTGGACATTCTTCGATGTTCTTGATTATTTGCAGCGAAGTGCTTAAGAGATGTCCCAACACCCTCGCTTTGAACACCCTTGATATGGGATGCAGCCATTTCAGATGAAAGGAATGGATCTTCCGAAAAATATTCAAAGTTTCTGCCACAAAGAGGTGAACGCTTAATGTTTGCTCCAGGTCCTAGAAGTACTGCCACATCCTCTGCTTGGCATTCCTGTCCTAATGCAACCCCAACTTCATTTATTAACTCTTTATTCCAAGTACTAGCTAAACCCACTGCAGATGGGAAACATGTAGCAGGAACACTGTCAAACAGCCCTAAATGGTCTGCTCCCATTTTTTGTTTACGGAGTCCATGCGGACCATCAGTTACCATTATCGAAGGTATTCCCAGTCTTTCAATACCTTTTAAATGCCAAAAATCTAATCCAGAACAAAGACCCGCTTTTTCTTCCAAGGTCATTTGTAAAATTAATTGTTTTATATCTTGATTGATCATAACAACCTCCAAAAGGATAGTTTATTTCGTAAACGTTTTCCATGACTTGATTATAAGGAATAAGGATTTATAATTATGGTATATTTCAAATATTTTTTGTGTATTTCAAAGACGAATTTTTACAATATTAAAATTGATGAAGAATATTAATCTGTTTTTGACCGTTTACCAATGGGAGGAAATAAACATGAATTATAAAGATTTAGGCTATATTTGCCAGCTGATATATGATTCGTTTCATATACCGGTTTTTTTTATAAATGAAAAAAAAGAATTGGTATTTGAATACAGTGCATCCTTTAGACATAATCCTTTATATCCATCAAAAGAGAAGATGCTCGTACAGCTTTTTAACGAGAATAAACCTTTTGAATTTCCTATTTTTCAAACTACCGAGTATATGGAACGTTTCTGTGGGATCAGAATAAATGATCAGACCGAATTTAGGGGAATCGTTATCGTTGGTCCAACCATTAATTCTGTGTTTACGGATGAAATGTTAACTCCCATCCTATCAGAGGCATTGGGGAAAATGCGGATTGGAAAAGAAGAAGAGATGATTTTACTAGACTATTTCCAGTCGCTTCCTGTTATTTCAAATCTTAAATTTATTCAACTAAGCATGCATTTGTATTACATGATTTATCAACAAAAGCTAGATATTGCAAATATCGTCCAAAACAATAAATCGAATGAAAGCATTTCACTGACCACTGAGGATCCGTCGATAAGTATCTCCGAAAGACGTCAAAATATAACTTTTCATCATGATTTAACTTTTGAAAAAAGATTACTTCAATATATTAAAGAGGGGAGAAAGGAGGAATTTATTAAACACTACAAATTAGAAAATGAGGATAATCAGTTCGGGATTTTGGCTAAAAAAAGTCAGCTTCGAAACAAAAAAAACTTGGCTATCACCGCCATCACCCTTGCAACGCGCGCCGCCATGGACGGGGGATTACAGCATGAAACTGCCTATACACTTAGTGATTTATATATACAAAATATTGAGGAACTAAATGATAGTATTAGTGTTGAACATTATATGGTAGAGGCGTTAAGTGATCTTGCAGATAGAGTTAGAAAAAATAGGCAAACGAAATACTCAAAACCAATTAATAATTGCTTAAATTATATTTTTAACCACCTTTATGAAGATTTAACAATAGTAAAACTAGCCGAATTAAATAAAATGCATCCAAATTATTTTTCTTCCTTGTTTAAAAAAGAGGTCGGAGTTTCACTCGCAGAGTATATCCAGCGATCAAAAATAGATGAAGCTAAATCTTTATTAACATTTTCTGATTATTCAATTTTGAAAATATCTTCGCTATTAAATTATAATGATCAGAGCCATTTTACTAAAACATTTAAAAGGTTTACAGGAATCACTCCAAAACAATATAAGAATCAAAGCTTATCAAGTAAGTAAATAGATAAAAACTAAAAATGGGGCGAGATCCTAGTATCTCTACCCCGCTATCCATCCAATATATTTCGTTATTTACTGCTTTATCTTTTTTGGCAATGACATTATTGAGGAATGCATTCAGTTGATTATCTCTGGCTTTGATGTTTCCTTTTTCTTCAGAAGCTTTTGCATTTTCTAATTAATGAGAGTATATATTTATTACAGACCTTACTTTTACTGCACTTAATTTAAATCCTGGCATTTTGCAAACCGGATCGAGGTCTTTTGAAACTAATAGATTCACATTTTGCGAGTCTGCCCAATGAAAAGGAACAAATAGAGTATCCTGACGGATGGTTTCACACCATTTACTCCTGACAACAATACTACCTCTTTTGGATTCAATCCTTACTAATGAACGATCTTCAATACCGTATTTTTTAGCAGTAGCCGGGTGAATTTCTACAAAAGATTCTACATCTCTAGCTGCCAAAGCGGGACTTTTTCTCGTTTGTACTCCTGTTAAATAGTGCGACATCACTCTTCCTGTTGTTAAATAGAGGGGATACTCCTCACTCAGCTGTTCCTTCGCAGGGTCTGGACGGTTTGGGACTGCAACCATCTCCGCTCTGCCATCAGGGTGGGAAAACGAAGTTTCAAACAAACGTTTTGTCCCTTTATGCTCAAGGTCAGGGCACGGCCAAAGGATGCCTCCTTCCTTCCGCAGACGATGATAGGTGATGCCATAATAATCCGCTTTCCCCCCAGAGCTCGCCACCCGTAATTCATTAAAGATATCTTCCGCAGACGAATAGTTAAAGTATTCTCCTTTTCCAAGAACATGAGCAACTTCGCAGATAATTTGCCAATCATGTTTTACTTCACCTGGACAAGGATAGCTCGCTTCCCTCAAGGTCACCCTTCCTTCCACATTCGTCATCGTTCCTTCATCCTCTAAGTAAGAGGAAGCCGGTAAAATAACATCTGCTAATCTTGCAGTCTCTGACACAAACAGATCTACCGCAACTAAAAACTTTAACTTTTGTAATGCTTTTTTAACAAATTGTGCGTTCGGATTGGAAACTACCGGGTTAGAGCACATTAAAAACATTCCTGTAATCTCACCGTGATCGATTTTTTCCATGATTTCATAAGCGGAAACACCTTTTCTAGGTATTTCGTCCTTTTCTACACCCCAAACGCTTGCAATGTAAGCACGGTGTTCCTCATTTTCAATCGACCGATAACCTGGCAGTTGGTCTGCTTTTTGACCGTGTTCCCTTGCACCCTGACCATTTCCCTGTCCTGTAATCGCTCCAAAACCACAATTCTGCTTGCCAATTTTTCCAGTTGAAATAAGAATATTCAGGAAATTTCTAACAGCAATCGAGCCGTCCGTATGCTGTTCCACCCCTCTTGCAGTAAAAATCATCCCCGTATCTTCTTTACCAAACTTACGAGCTGCTTTTTGAATTTGCTCTTTTGGAATACCTGTTATTTCCTCAATTTCTTGTAAATCCGTAGATAATAAATTTTGTCGGACTTCCTCAAAACCTTTTATCCGTTCATTAATAAACGCATAATCGATATAATTTTCATCTATCATCACCTTTAATAACCCGTTGGCTAAAGCCGCATCTGTTCCAGGTTTAATTTTCAAGTGCAAGTCTGCTATTTTCGTTGTCGCTGTTTCGCGTGGATCAATCGCAATAATATAAGCACCATTCTCCTTTGCTTTCTCAAAATAATGCATGATTGTAGGCTGACATTCTGCGATATTCGTCCCCGCTAGAATAATACATCGAGTAAATGGAATTTCCTGCAGGCTATTAGTAAATCCCCTGTCTACCCCAAATGTTTGAGAGGCTGCAGAGGCTGCTGCTGACATGCATAATCGACCATTATAATCAATATATCTCGTTTTCAAGGCCACCCGAGCAAATTTCCCA
Organism: Neobacillus niacini; assembly: GCF_023715415.1. Classification (GTDB taxonomy): domain Bacteria; phylum Bacillota; class Bacilli; order Bacillales; family Cytobacillaceae; genus Neobacillus; species Neobacillus niacini_C. Next base: position 56,650 of record NZ_JAMBOB010000002.1, on the reverse strand, counting down.
AGTAAATAAGCTTCTTCATTTGTAATGGACGCACTCCCATAAACAGCTAAGGCATTCAGCCCATCTTCCGCTTGGATTCTTGTAAAGTTATTCTTGATATGTTCCAATGCCTCTTCCCAGCTAACGCGGACAAACTCTCCATTTCTTTTAAGCAATGGATATTTTAACCGCTCGTTATGAAAGCTATGTTGATGGGCATTCATCCCCTTCATACACAATCGACCCTCAGAAGTTGGGTTGTTTCTTCCAATCGTTACATATTTTTTTCTAGTAACAATGGATTGTTCTAGGAGCTGCATTTTACATTGCATACTGCAAAATGGACATTGTGTATCATATCTTTTTTCTGACTTCACTTCCTGCTGCTTGGAGCGGAAATACTTCAATAAAAATTCCGTCAACAGTCACTCCCCCTTTTAAGACTATTTTGAATTTATTATAAAAAGCTCTTCTCTACTAATCTCTTGCGTAAAACAATTTCCTCTGCCAAATGCTCGAGCAGCTCCTGACGAAGTTCCTTGTCAAATAAAACTTCCCTTACATGAACCAATCCGACTCTTTCTACCCACTCCCACGTACGCTCCAGATAATTAGCTGTTTCACGATAATATTGAACAAATCCTTTTATCAACTGAGTTGCTTCCTCACTGGTGGAAGCAACACATAATATCTCTCCCGAACGAACAAGCCGGCCGCTGCTTCCGCCGATATAAATTTCCCAGCCCCGGTCAACCCCTATGACGCCAACATCCTTTGTGGTCGAACCTGCTCCATTATGCAAACAAGAGGATATACCCATTTTGATCCGGTAAGGGGTAGTGAGAAATTCAAATTGCTTTTCGAGGCTTACTGCGAGCTCAATAGAAGGTTTTTTATCACATGAACAAATATGTTCCCCTATACACGTTTTAATGTTTTGGACACCATGAGCTTGCGGCGAACTTAAGGGCATGTTCAATTCTGCCCATACATTGGACAAATGTTCTTTTTTAACACCTAATAAATGAATTCTTTGGTCACTCGTAATTGCCACATCGTTTATGTGATACTTTTCAGCTACTTGAGCAATTTTTCTTAATTGCTCTGAATTTGTGACCCCACCATACATTTGTGGGATCAGGGTATAGGTTCCATTAGATTGAATCACTGCATTCATTTTTTCATTTATAAAAAGAACTTCTTGTTTACTTTCATATTCTGGATTAATCATTCCTAGATAATAGTTAATCGCCGGGCGGCAAATAGAACAGCCTTCGCTATTTTTCCAATCTAAGACTTCCATAACTTCCTGTATCGTTGATAATCCATGCATCTGCACCTCCTGAACCAATTCATCATCATTTAATGTTGTACATGAACACAGACATGACTTTTCATCGAAGACTTCTTCAACTTCATTATTCTGTATATATGACAACAGGTCGGCCACGAGTGATTTACATCCTCCGCAGGAGCTTGAAGCCTTTGTACATTTTCTGATCCCTTCAACCGTAGTTAACCCTTCTCGTTGAATAGCCTCTTGAATAGCCCTTTTCGTCACACTATTACAATTGCAAATAATCTTACTGGCTGGAATTGATGCAATAGAAAATCCACCGTCCTTTACCTCTGGAAAAAGTGAAACCTTTTCTAAATCGGACACATCCTGAGATTTAAGAATCATATCTAGCAGTTTGGTTCGTTCTTTTGTATCACCAAACAACACAGCGCCGATAATCCTTTGATCCTGAAATACTACTTTTTTATAAACTCTTTGAACTTCATCATCAATCTTTATAGATTGGTTTGAAGAATCCTTATTATGAATGACTCCTACTGAAAAAAGGTCTACACCTGAAATTTTCAGCTGGGTGGAGAGAACACTTCCTTCGTACCCGTGCCCTTCAAAACCACAAATCCGTTTTGCTAATACTTTACCTTGTTCATAAAGAGGCTGTACCAACCCATAAATGGTTCCTCGATGCTCCACACATTCTCCCACTGCGTAAATGTTCGGTACACTTGTCTCCATATAATCATTTACTAATATCGCTCGGTTTGTTTCTATTCCAGTTCTCTTAGCAAGTTGAACATTCGGCCTAACACCAGCAGCCATCACAACCAAATCGGCTTCAACCTCAGTCCCATCTTTAAATCGGACACCATTCGCTTCAATACCTCCAACAATATCCTTCGTCTCTTTTTCTAATAGGAACTTCATTCCTTGACCTTCCAATTCTTTTTGAAGCATTCTTGCCGCTGTTTCATCTAACTGCCTCTCCATTAAATAGGGTCCAATATGAACGACATACACAGTCATCCCAAGATTAAGAAGCCCCTTTGCTGCTTCTAATCCCAACACTCCTCCACCAATTACCACTGCTTTTTTACTTTTTTTAGAGAACTCCATTATTTTATGACAATCTTCTATTGTTCTGAACGTAACTACTCCCTGTTTATCGGCACCTGGAATCGGTAGCGAAAACGGAACAGAGCCAGTAGCGATAATCAGTTGATCATAAGATACAATTCGTTTTTGATTCGTCTTGACAACCTGCAAATGTTTATCAATTTCAAGTACTGTTTCTTCGGTATACAAATGAATATGATTATGCTCATACCATTCACGGTCATGCAGCGTTATACCTTCAATAGAAGTGCTCCCCTGTAAAATGGAGGATAAAAGAATACGATTATAATTGACGTGGGGCTCACTTCCAAAAATAGTAATCTCAAAACCTGTAGGATCCAGCTTCAAAACTTCCTCTATACAGCGGACACCAGCCATACCGTTTCCAACTAATACCAGCTTCTTTTTACCCATTCTAAACCTCCGGCTGTTATTTCATCTCACATCAAACTTAATGCCACCAATTATCACATAAAGTCAAAATAAAAAAATGAATCACGTTATATTTCCTTACATACTAGTTTTCTTCTCAGCTAAAAGAATAATGAATCCTTATTGAGATTTGATTTTTAAAAAAAGTGATAAACCTTGCAATTATAACGATTCTACTTGGAAGAAAAAAATACATGTGTAAGCTTTCTTAACAACAATTGAGACAAATTTCAGGCGTCAGATTATTCTTAAAACTATAAAAATTAGGAGGTATGGAAAATGAAAAATAATATTGGATTGGTTACATTCGTCTTTTTACTGGCTAAGGTTCTATTTTCGAAAGGAACGAAAAATATCGGGTGGTAGCTTCTGATAGAAAAAACAAGATTACTTGAAAGGAGTAGATAGGATGAAACTAGCAGATTTGAAAAAAGCGGGCCATGCTCCATCATTGGTCGCATCATTTCTTTACTTTGATATCAGTTTCATGATTTGGGTTATGTTGGGGGCATTAGGGGTTTATATCACAAATGATTTCAATCTCTCTCCTTCGGAGAGAGGTTTAATAGTTGCTGTTCCCATCTTAAGCGGGTCTTTTTTTCGATTGATTCTTGGTTTCTTAACAGATCGAATTGGTCCTAAAAAAACAGCCATCAGCGGGATGACTGTGACAATCATTCCACTCATATGGGGATGGTTATACGGTCAAACCGTTTCAGAACTTTTCATGATTGGAATACTTCTCGGAGTAGCAGGTGCAAGCTTTGCGGCGGCCATTCCAATGGCGAGCAGGTGGTACCCGCCGCATTTACAGGGATTGGCCATGGGTATTGCAGGTGCGGGCAACAGCGGTACGCTATTGGCTACTTTATTCGGACCGCGTTTGGCTGAAACTATAGGCTGGCATAATGTAATGGGGCTTGCTCTTATTCCCCTTCTCATTGTTATGGTTTTATATGTTGTAATGGCCAAAGATGCTCCATCACAGCCGAAAGCAAAACCACTTAAAGAATACCTTCAGGTTTTTAAACAAAAAGACACCTTATATTTCTGCCTTCTTTATAGTGTTACCTTTGGCGGCTTTGTCGGACTATCCAGCTTTTTAAGCATCTTTTTTGTAGATCAATATCAGTTAACAAAGGTACGTGCTGGAGATTTCGTTACCTTATGTGTCGCAGCTGGAAGTTTTTTCCGACCAGTCGGCGGATACATTGCAGATAAAATCGGCGGGGTACGATTGTTAACTTTCTTATTTATTGGAGTCGGAATCACCATGTTCAGTATTAGCCTGCTCCCTGCTCTCCCCATTGCTGTTGTAGTATTGTTTCTTGGAATGCTTTGTCTTGGAATGGGAAATGGAGCGGTTTTCCAATTGGTTCCTCAGCGATTCCAAGAGGAAATAGGTGTGATAACAGGTATAGTTGGAGCTGCTGGGGGCGTGGGAGGTTTCTTTGTCCCCAATATACTCGGGTCACTTAAACAAATGACAGGAACCTATGCCACTGGATTTTACATTTTAGCAGGGGTTGGTTTATGTGCTCTTATCGTCTTAGTCATGGCACAAATTTCATGGAGGAAAAATCTAGGTTCAAATCGTGCATCCATTTAATTTGGAAGTTCATTTAAGCAACATAAAAGGCATGAGTTGGAAATCAAACCAACTCATGCCTTTTTGGTTATTACTAAAGTATGATTACCGAGCAACAAACGAACGATGGCAATCGGCTGTTGCTGACAAATGATTTCTTATGAAGATTTATATTATCGATAACTAATAGCTTGTTTTCCCATTTGAATCCATGAATCTTCAAAACTATCTCTTGAAACAGCAGTATATGGTAGGTCTGCTAATGGATCGTTTAGATAGACATTATTTTCGTCATATCCTACTACTAAAACACTGTGCTCACTATAGGTAATCTGAATATCCCCAGAGGATGTTTGCCATGTGGTAAATTCACTTTCCGGCAACTGAGAAAATCTTGAATTTGTAATGACCCAAACAGGAGAACCATTGTCTATCATAATGTAAACAGAATCAATACTTCCGCCTGTTAAATCTATTATTCTACCCGGTAAATAGTTTTTAGCTAAAGCTGCGATTGGGACATGATACACGCCATATCCAAGATTCTCAAACGAATAAATATCCCCCACAAATCCAACGTTTGGATTACCTCTCAATCCATTTGAATCACGGAAAGGAATGGTGGTTATTTCGTCTGCAAGAATACAAGAGAGTAGCCTATGGTAAAATTAATAGATAACCTTTACTAGAAGACCATGGTTGTTTATTATGGAACAGATACTAGTTAAGAATTGTTTAAGGTTTATATTGAATAATTAAAGGGATTAATAGTTAAATAGAAGAAGGACAAAAGCTCGGTTTTAAAGAGTTTAGTAGTCTTCTAAACACGAAAGGAAGTTGCACCATGAAAAGGATTAAATGGTTACTTTTCCTACTTGCTATAGGGATTAGTACTATTTTCATATTAAAAGACAACGAAACCATACCATCTAAAGCAACAGGTATTGAACAGAAAAAAGATGTACCTTTACCCACTGAACTCCATCCCGTCGTAAAGGAACGTAGCGATCAATTAGTCCAACAAGCAGCTAAAATGGGAATTGTCGTTTTAATTACTGACGGGTTCCGCAGTATAGAGGAGCAGAACACAATTTATGAACAAGGACGTACAGCAGAGGGAAATATTGTTACGAATGCAAAAGGTGGAGAGTCCTATCATAATTACGGGCTTGCGATTGATTTTGCACTTGAAACTCCTGCAGGAGACGTTATTTGGGATCGTCAATATGATCGTAATCAAAATGGAAAGGCCGATTGGTCCGAGGTGGTAAAAATAGCTAAGGCACTAGGGTTTGAATGGGGCGGAGATTGGAAAGATTTTAAAGATTATCCGCATTTCCAAATGGACTTTGGACTGACAATTGCCGATTTACAGAATGGGCAAAGACCCGACGAAACATCTAACGTGGCAGATACCCAGTGATATCTAAGAACTAAAACAAACACCATCTAATGAAGATGGTGCATGCTGGAGTTTGAAAGGTATTCGATAACTCCTTCTAGACCTATTCATCCTAATGATTATTGATAAAGAAAACTCCCATCCAATGTAGGGAGTTTTCTCTTGGAGAACAAATGATTAATTAAAACGTGCTTTTAAATCTTCTAAAGTAAGTTTATCTGTTTTTTCAACTGGCTTATTGGATGTTGGGAAGTAAGGATTGATGGACATAAAGTTCTTTTCGACATAGTTGAAATCTACTATATCTACAATTCCATCTTTATTTAAATCTGCTTTTAGTTTATCTCCTGTTTCTCCAGCACTATTTGCAATAAGCTTTGCGTCATAAATATCAATTACATGATTTCCGTTGACATCTCCAGCAGCTGCCGTATCCGTATATACATTATAGAAAATACCTTGGACTACTCCATCGATCGTCCTGCTTAAAGTTATTTTTTTGCTGTATTGGAAATGCCCAGGAATATCAACGATTAATGTATATTCATCCTTCGTTGCAGGAATATTCGTTATTGTCATATAACCATTTTCTGAAATATCGGCAGTGTACTTTTTACCTTTTTTATCAACTAGATAAGCTTTTGTTCCAATCTTCGAATAATCTAAATCATAATTATCTAAATTAACTGCTTCACCATGATAATACCCTTCGAACCAAGAGTGCTGGGAAATGAATCTAAACCTTTCAGCAAATGTTGGTAAAGAAGACTTACTACCCGAGCTTGTTTGATAAGAAGATTCTTGATAATAGAATGAACTTTCTACCATATAATTATGGTCATCGACAACTTTTAAGGTAATATCCAATAAATCAATATCATCATTAATGGAAACTGGTAATTGTGTTTTTTTGTCTGAAATATCTACAGCAAATGCTGAAAGATTAGACCAGGTGTTTTCTGTAATTTGTGGCTTTGCGACATTAATAGTCCAATTATTTTTCTTTGCAAGATCCACTAGCTGTTTTGATGGCTCAACGTCTACCACTTTATAGAAATTAGGGACATCGATTGTTACAGAAGCACTTGTTAAATCTTTCGAGTTTAGAACGGTAAATGTATTTACAAACTCTGATCCAAGACTTACTCCTTTTGTTATTGGTTTAATTGTAGAATATTGATCTCCCTTATCAATAAAAGTAAAGTCAGGGAAAGTCGGATTTCCTGCTGTAGCGTAATCATAAGTATAAATAGCTATATTTGTTGGATAGTTTGCATATTCTTCAGGTAGGACACCAAATTTAAATTCACCATTTGCATCTGGGAAAAATTCAGCTGTTGGCCAAAATGAATCTTGATAAGCGTACGCGGTATTTGCCTCTTGAGTGATGTCATGTCCTCTACCTTTTAAATAGTCAATCGTATCATCATACAATTTTCCATGCACCCAATAGGCTGTATAATCTTGTCCATCATAACTTTCAGTTGTTAAATCTGAACTTGTAAGTTCTTTGATTCCTGTTTTCTTATCAAATTCCAGTGTTGGAGCTGTATTATCGATCACCATATCATTATCGATTTTATATGTTTTGCCATCTACCCCTGTACCAATATAAGAAACAATGTATTTACCTTCTTTAAGTGGTTCATATTCAAGTGCTAAAGGTTTATTTGGATCACCTGTAAAATGTTTTACTTCACCTGAAAATCCGAAGAATATGAAGTAATCCGTATCAACTGCCGCATTTTCTAAATTAAACGTGCCATAAAACCCAATTGGTTTTCCATCTAGATCGCTAACCACGACATCAATCGTTTTCATATGACTATTTAACTTGAAATCGACTGGTGTAAACGGCTCGATGTATGGATGAAAGTTACTAAGGTCATTCGTTAGTGCATGTTTATAAAATGTTAGTTTTTCGAATCCAGGTTTGGCATAACGAACATGGAAGGGAATTTGATATTCTGCCGTTTTTGACTCATTTTCAATATAAATATATCCCTGATATACACCAAATTCTGCATTAGCTGGAATGGATATTTCTGCATTCATATTTTTACTCTCATTGCCATTCGCTTCAATCGTAGATGGTAATTGGAGCTTCACACCACTCTTTGCAGCATCCTTTGAGACACCATTGATTGTTAAAAATTCAACTCTAGTATGATATGTTTCTAGTTCACTACTTAAATTTTTAATAGAAATCGAAGTTGTTCTATTTTGAGTCTCACTTGATTGTGCAATACTGCCAAAAGGAATAGATCCTGAAATGTCATCGATTTCTATTTTTATTCCATTCTCATCTAAGGAAGACGCCTTATTTTGTACTTCAAATAACGTTGTATTATGGACTGCCTCATAAGCATCTACACGTCCCGCTCCAACTTCATTCACATTGTACGTACGACCTTTTAAAGGATCAGCCGTATTCATTAGCGCAGCTTTTACATCTGCAACTGTATATTCTGGATGTGATTGTAATAATAAAGCCGCAACTCCAGCAACATGTGGTGTTGCCATGGAAGTTCCACTTAAACTCGCATAACCACTAAAATAATCTACACCATCTTCCGGACTATTAATATATTCTGGAACAGTAGAGAAAGTAGAAACCCCAGGTGCTACTACATCTGGCTTAATATCAAAGTTATTACTAACTGGTCCACGTGAGCTAAAATCAGCTAACACATCCCCTGAAGTCATATTTGACTGTAAGTCTGTTAATTTAAGTTTAGCTGAAGGCTCTGCTTTTAATTTTTCTAAAAGTTTTACTCCGTCGGCCTGTAACATTTTAAATGTTGGGACATAACCATGATTTTCACCTAAGAAAAATGGAATTTCGCCATCTTCATTATTGTAAAGTAAAATTGCAGTTGCACCTTTTTCATGTGCACGTCGGATTTTTTCATCAAATGAGATCGTGCCACGAGAAATTAATGCCACCTTCCCATTTACGTCTTTGTCTGCATAATCCTCTTCTGTACCAATTCCTACTTCAACAACATCATACTCTTTATCAATTAACTGTAGATAATCCTTACCAAGGCCATGTCCCATCAATGTATTTTGCACTGAAACATCTGCAAAACTCGCCTTAACCGTTGGAATATCCGTCGGCACATCACTTGCACCAACAGTTATTGCTAGTGGAGAAGCACCTGGTGATCCTAGCGTTCCTGGATTTGGCCCTGCATTTCCTCCGGCTATAACGGGTATGACCCCTTTTAAGGCTGCATTGTTGATTGCTACAGATGTAGCGTCTAAGGAATGATTATTACCATTACCTAATGATAGATTAATTACATCCATTCCATCTTCTACAGCTCTTTCTATACCCGCAATTACGGATGAATCATAGCCTGATCCATATTCTCCTAATACTCGATATGCATACAAGTCAACATTTGGTGCTACACCTGTCATTGCATATTCAACATCATTTTTAGGATTAGATGCGATTGTTCCAGCGACATGAGTTCCGTGTTCTGTATAGTATGCAGTACCATTTATCGTTTCAGGTTGACCAGACGCAAGCCATTGCTCTCTAGTTGTTTCCATTGGATCAGAGTCATTTTCGACAAAATCATATCCGCCTTTATAAACATCTTTTAAATCAGGGTGATTATAGTCAATCCCTGTATCAAGTACCCCAACTTTGATTCCTTTTCCTTTCAAGCCCTCATTATGTAAACGATCAACTCCTATATGAGGAAGTGCTGGTGGAATTACCTTTCCAGTTGTTGGTTCTTGAGTAATAGTCGATTCATTTTTCGGTAAACTAACGACATTGTCTTTCCATATCCTTTTAACTACACCAGTCTCAAGCAAGGTATTAATTTCACATGTAGGAATTGTCATAGCCATACCATTAAATACATTCTGGTAAGTTTGTTTAATTTGATATTGAAGTGATTTTTCTTTTAATTTTGGGTTCAATTCCTTCTTTTTATTGAAAAGCTCTTCTAAGCGTTGCTTGAAATGTTCCTGTTCTCCTTTAATCTTTTCAACTTTATTTTTTGATGTATCTTTTGATCTTGATTGCTGGGCATTTTCGACCGGAGCTGTTTTGAACTCAACAATGACATTTGCAGTTTTATCTTTAATAGACAATAAACTTGGATCAATAATGAAGCCTTCTTGTGGAGTTAATCGTTTTACAGACTGCCTTTGTTCCTCAGTTAGTCCTTTTAAGATCGTTTCAGTAGAATTCGAAATCGCATAAGATTTTTGCTGAGGCATTAAATAAGATGTAAGAAGGCCAGACGCTATTACACCTGATACCATAACATTTAGAAATTGTTTTTTTCGATTTTTCATTAAGTAACGCTCCTTCTACTATTTTGATATCTGCTGTAAATATTAATTCTATTACTTTTTAAAAATAATAATCTAACAAATTTTTCCTTATAAAATGGTTACATATTCCTATGAGCATCGCATTCCTCCTGAAAGAAAGATAGTGTAAAATAAGAGTATGAATAATTAGATAACTCTATTAATTCATATTGTACTTTAGCTTTTAGATGCGGTAAATTGGGGGAATTCTTCGTCAACTTTTCCTAATTCTACTGAATCACGAATTAAAAACCTTGTAGAATATTGTCAAACTCAAAAGAATGTAAACGATTTCATGCAAAGTTTTAAAACTTTAGATTTCTAGCAAATGAAAATTGTTAAACTATATCGAAAAAATCATTTTGTACTTGGGGGAATCTTGGTTTTCCTACTACTCAATCACTTCCAAATATTATTCTAAAAGGAGAAATTCAATATGAATGAGGGGAAAATCATTAAGTATTATCGAGAAAAATACCAAATGACTCAGGAGCAATTAGGAAAAGGAATATGTTCTGGAACACATATTAGTAAAATTGAGCGTTTACATACTGAATATGCACCTGAAATTATCACTCTTTTATCCCAGAGACTAGGGATAAATATCGAAACTGAATTAATTAAGCTGAAAAATATCAAAAATCGTTTAAATCATTGGCATGATGTAATTGTCATGCAATTATTTGATGAAATGGATCTTATTAATCATGAACTTGAACAAGAAGATTTAATTCAAATCTCTGATTATATCAATCTTTACAAATTACTTAAGGTTAGGTATTTACTTATTCATAATTTGACTGAAGAAGCATTAGAAATCATCAATGAAATCCAAAAGAAAGAACATAAATTATCATCCTATGAAGCTAATCTATTCAAACACGTTTTAGGAGTTTACTATTTAGCGAAACATGAAAATCTCAAAGCCATTCAAGTATTAAAATCAATAAATGATACAGATTACAATAACAAAGAATATACCTATCATTTAGCAGTCGCCTATCATTTAAATGAATCACCAGTTATGGCTTATTTTTTTGCAGATAAATCTCGTCAATTTTTTAAAGAAATTAATAACTATCTCAGAGTCATTGATGCAGAAATGCTTATGGCGATTCAAGTAAAAGATGATGGAGATTTTAAAGAAACCATTCAGAGGTTTGAAAGCTTAATCAAAAGCTGTGACCTTTGTCATTCACCTGATCGAAAGGCAAAGGTATTACACAACTTGGCTTTTGAATACTTTAGAAGAAAAAATTATGAATTAGCCAATAAATACTATAAAGAGTCAATGATTCTTAAAAATTGTGATTCAAGCCGTTACTTACTTTCTTTAGAAGGGGTTATACGCAGTGCATACTACGGGAGTTTACTTCCAAAAGATGAATTATTGCAGCTTACGAATGAAGGACTTGAAAAGGCTCAAAAGAATAGTGAACCATTATATATAAACTTATTTACCTTACTCCGTTATTTAATTCAAAATGAAGAACAGGAATACCATCAATACTTGTCCGAATATTCATTACCTTTGTTTAAAAAATTTGGTTTTGTTTATTTAATCAAACGTTCCGAAAAAGAATTATTTAATTATTGTTTTCAACAAAAACAAACTGGTAAAGCATTAAAAATGGCACAAATTTTTATTAATCAATAAATAGTAATGGCATGTCCCGTTGAGAGACATGCCTTTTACTATCAAATAATTGCTACAAGAGAACAAACAGTATTAGTTTGAAAAGAGATTACTTAGGAATTCACTAATAATAAAAAAGAGAGATACATAAAAATCATGAACACTAAGAGAGAAAATAAACAAGAAACAAAGAGAATGGATTGGTTTGACGGTGTGAAGATGCCTTCTGCAATTTCCTTTCTTTTCCTTGTATACTGTATTGTTGACAATAGACAAGTTATAAAACCGATCACACATGCAAAGATTCCAAGAATTATGACTAGGGTATTAATATAGGGAGTTGAACTGATTTTAATTGTAAAATGTAATGAAGTTGTTAAAAAACCTACTCCTGTTATCGATATGGCTGTACGTATCCATGCAAGATATGTTCTTTCATTTGCTAAATGCTGCTGAGCATACTTTACACTATCTCCTGGTGAATCTTCTATTCTATATAAAGCTTTCATTAATTATTAATCCCATTCGATCGAGCCGAAAGCCACTTATCCCAAACTTCAGCGAATACCCCGGTCAAGACCAGTGAAACATGTCCACCTTCAAAAACCTCATAAGTTTTATCCTTACTTGAAACAAGGTCCATCAACGGAAGACTTTGCTTATCTAATATAATTGTGTCACGTGAGCAAGAGAAGACAAAAAGCGGGCAGTTTATATTCTTTAAATCCACCTTCCTGCCGCCAATCACCAATTCTCCCTTTAAGAGTTTGTTGTCTTGATAGAGATCGTTAAACATCTGTTTGAATGCAGCACCTGCAAACGCAGCAGAGTCATTTGTCCACTTATCCATTCGGCGCCACTTTTCTACATATTTCTCATCATGTGCACGGGTTATCAGATTGATTTTAGAACTTGCAAAACCCGGTGATACCATCCTATATATCAAATGCATAATTTCTGTTGGAATGGTCCCATGAGCATCGGCAAAACGGTCAAGACTTAGCTGCCCATTTTGTAGTCCTTCCAGCAATTTATCAGGAAAGATGCCGATACTAAAATCGATTGGAACGGCTGCCAGGGATAAATTCTTAATTGGCAGTTCCGTTATGGAAGCCAGAATGGCTGCAATGGTTCCACCTAGGCAATAACCGGCAAGGGATATTTCCTTTGCACCTGAATGTCTTAAAGCTCGTTTAAGGGCGTTCTCCAAATAATCAATGATATAATGATCAAGTGTGATATCAGAATCTTCAAGCCCAGGGGATCCCCAGTCCAATAGGTAAACATCATAGCCGCGCTCGGTAAGTCTGCCTACAACGCTGCTTCCTTCCCCAATGTCAAGAATGTACGCCTTATTTAACAAGGAGTAGACTAGAAATACAGGGATTGCATGTCTTTTAGCCTTTGCAGGATGATACCATAAGGTTGCTTTATTTTTCTTCCAAACACTCTGTCTCGGTGTAGGTACAATATCTGGCTTAGGCTCGGTTATAATTTTATAAAGCTGGTTCCACCGTTTCGTTTCTTTTTCTAAGTTTAAGATTGGAAAAAGGTTTGTTCCTAATGCTTTCATTATTATCACTGCTCTCTTCAATGTTATTAAATTGTATTAATTCCGGTGAGCACTAGATCTTTATCCTGCTTTTTTTTCGGTTCTTTTTTCTGCTTTTCCTGCTCTATTTCGATCAAACCTCTCTCTATTTCTTTCCGCAATTCCTGAAGGTCATCATTCATTTTTTGGGCTTCCGCCACCTCTTGGGCCATCTTTTGGAATTCATTCTTCATTTGCATGACAATATTTAATATCTCTTCGAACATTCCTACATTTTCTTTCGTAATGGAGCTTACACTGTCTTGTAATTTCCAAATTTCTTCTTCTAAAATATCAATTTTTTCTTCTGTCTGAATAGATTGCTTCGCAGCATTTGCAACATCTTTCTTTGTCGGGATATTCATTAGTGTCGCAATAAGCTCTTGGTTCTTTCTAAGTCGCTCTAAGTAAAATGAATAGGAATTGATACCAAAGCTTGCTGTGCGAACAAATTCTTTATTGTCTGTTAGGTTATATAATAGGCCAGTTATTTGTTTGTCCCACATTTCACTCAATTGGTTGAATCCAAAAAATGGATCGAAGTTTTTTTCATTTGACATATAGTTACTCTCCTTAAATTATGATTTTGTAATTTCTTCCATATTTTCCATATATTTATTTAGTGGGAAGATTAGTTCTTTGAATTGTGTTGTAAACAGATTGACAAATCCTTTTTGAAATTCATAAAGCGGATTTCCAGCTTGTTTAAGAGTATTGATATATTGCAACCTTCCTTTTTTCCTAAGCTCAATATAATGATCCATCATTTCTAGGTATTTCTCTATCGCCTGGCAGTTTGCAATAGTTTGACATGGTGTACTTAAGAGAGACAATACTCTCTTTTGATTCTGATCAATGTCCGCATTAATTTCCTCATAAGACCGAATCGGAAAGAAATTCTGCAAGATGGTGGTTGACATTAAAAATTCATCTCGTGCAGTCTTTTCCCATTCAGTGAATTCATTTGTAAATTTCTCTGCTATTTTTTTTATATTTCCCTGATTCCGTTGTACACTTTCAGAGAATCGTCTGACCTCTTTTAGGAAGACTTCGTCTCGATCATCAGCACATTTTGCCAATTCTTCTAATTCATGAAATTTATATTTCCAGAGCAAGTCTAGGCTAGAAAGCGATGCTTCAATTTCGCCATCGACATTAATTTCTTCGTCCTTTTTTTCCTCTAGTAATGGTTCACCTACAGTTTCTACCGTTTCGTCAACTTCTTGTAGTTTCTTTATTTTTGTTTCTTTCAATGATTCTTTTAGATTATCTTTTTTTGCAGCCATATTACGCACATCCTATTAAATTTTTTTTAATCAAAATTGCCATTAGAGGTTCACTGTTCTTTTATGATTCTCAGTTGAAACTCGTTGTTTTGGTTTTCCGAAAAGGTATATGAGTATTGCTACAATCACCATAGCAACAGACATTCCATAAATGGATGCACTAAAACCACCTGCAAGATTTGTACCAGAATCTTGGATGAGTTTTCCAAAAATAATGGGAGTAATGATACCTGATGAAGACATTACTCCATAATAAGTACCTGTCATAACACCTCTTCGCTGTGGGAGTAAACTAGTTACAGCTGTAGGATTAAGTGTGTTTATTGTGATGACTAATGTATTTACTAAAGAAAGAATGATGATAATTGAACCTAATCCACTTACAAGGGGATACATTGAATACAAAATCCCTGCTAGAATAGCACAAATGGCAGTAAATAGAGTTCGCGACTTCCACAAGCTTTGAGTTTTTTTGTATAAACGATCTGACATTATGGCTAGTACCATTCCAAGAATCGCTCCTATTAATCCGGAAATGGCAATAACCATTGCCGTCTGTTGTTCAGTCAATCCCTTTACTTTCATGAGGTATGCAGGATTAAAGGTGAGTCCAAAGACAATTAAAGAATAGGCAACAAATGAAGTTAAGGTTGTAAAAATAAAAATGGGAGATCGTAAAGCCTTCCAAATATCTTTCCCATTAATATTTTGTATGTTTTCCTGTTTACTTACTTCTTCTTCAAAAGATACAGGTGCTTTCAGCCGTCCCAGCCAAAGCCAACAAATTAACCAGACAAAGCTACAAATACCAGAAACAAAAAACGCCTGCTTCCAACC
This sequence comes from Neobacillus niacini, assembly GCF_023715415.1. Taxonomy (GTDB): domain Bacteria; phylum Bacillota; class Bacilli; order Bacillales; family Cytobacillaceae; genus Neobacillus; species Neobacillus niacini_C. Next base: position 41,151 of record NZ_JAMBOB010000002.1, on the reverse strand, counting down.
ATAATTTGAGATTAGAAAAACCACAATTGGGGCAGTAACAGCTATTCCTACAACATTGCCAAAATTTATGATCGATATTGCAAGTCCACGGCGTTCCGGTTTAAACCATTTACTAATATGGCTGACTGCGGTTGCAGAAAAAGCACCTTCTCCTGCACCTAGTAATACCCTACTAAATATAAGCATCGGCAGACTTGATACAACCAACAACATCGATTGCGCAATTGTCCAAATAATCGCCATTATAGCCAGTAATTTCCCAGTTCCAAAACGATCAGATAAAGAAGCCCCTATTATTCCAACTATTGAAAACAACCAAAAAAAACTGCTGCCAACAATGCCAAACTGAGTGGAGGTTAGATTCAAATCCTCCATAATATGAATTCCGGCTAAACCTGTAATTGATTTATCAGCAAAATTAATAATAGACATAATAAAAAGTGCAAGTAAAATAATCCATTTTGTCCAATTTTTCATTCAAACTCCAGCCTCTCATCCATTCATTTCTTTCGATAAAAATTAGCTATCATACCTAAGGAGATAAAACACCTGCTTTGCCCGCCTTAATAGCGAGCAAGATTGAGCAGGTGCTTATTTTGAAAAAATTGAATCTAAATTATTTTTCTCTGTTAATTAAGGAGTTACGATATTTGGAAGAGCTTCGAACTTATCTAAAAGGGATAAAAATTCATTCAATTTTGTTTGGTCACCAGAAATGATTACTTTACCTGCTGCTACTGCTTGTTCTGGAGAAAGCATACCAAGTCCAATTCCATAGAATGTTAATTGATCAAGAGTTAAGGAAACATCTGAATCAGCATCTAACTTACCAGCTTTATAAATTAAAACGGAATTTTCTAAATAAATCGCATATTCTTGATTGGAATTTGATAACGTTACATTCAGCGTTATTTTTTTACCATCTGCTTTTGGACCGTTTAGTTTAACAGCGATCAGCTTTAAGAATTCATCTACTGGCATATTTTTAATGATTCCAGAAACATCTAATGGAGAATTATCTTTATTAATTCCATTTCTTAGTTCCGATGCACCGACAAGATAAATATTACGCCAATTGGCAGATTCGGCTTGGTATCCTAATTGTTCGAATGCATCCGCTAATAAATTTTTTGCTTCCGAATTTTCTAGGTCGGCCATAACGACATTTTTTACTACTTGAGCTACCCAGCGATACTCACCATTTTCAAAGTCTACTTTTGCCTGTTTCAAAATATTAGCTGCTCCACCCATGTATTCAACATATTTAAGGCCAGCTTCCACTTGTGGTAATGGATCTAAATCTGATGGATGAGCACTATAATAACCTAAGTAAAAATTGTATATGCCCTTTGAATTATGCTTTAAAGTACCATAATACCCACGATTCCCCCAATAAGTATCCAATGTTTTGGGAAGTTTGATTGTTTCAGCTATTTCATCCATCGTATATCCGTGGTTGGCTAAACGCACTGTCTGATCGTGCATATATTTATATAAATCACGTTGCAATTTCAAATGGTTTAATGCCTGATTCTTACCCCAAACAGGCCATGCATGGATCATGAGCAATGCATCAATCTCTTCATTTTCAAATAAATCGATTGTTTTATCGAGTGAATTAGCCCAATGAAGGGCATCCCGGGTTTTTGCCCCTCTTACCGTATAAATTTGATGCATCAATTTATTGGCGTTCTCTGATACGAATAATGCTTTGTACTCTTGGATATAAAAATGCATTTCAGCTGGTGCTTCTGTGTTTGGAGTTAATAGAAATTGAAAGGTTACCCCATCGATTTCCATCGTTTGGATTTCGTTTACAATTTCAACAGTCGGTTTCTCAAAACTCATCGTCCCTGAACTCATTGTATTACCTATACCTATAGATACGGAGCCCTTCGTGCCGTCTGGTAAATTTTTACCAAACTGATACTCTGCTCGACGCGCCATGATTGTGCCTAAAAGCACATTTTCACTTAACGCTTCTTCTGTAAAATATTGGGGAGCTATAATTGGAATATCTGGATTCTCTGCATATTTTAGAACGGTTTGAATACCGCCAAAATGGTCAGCATGACTTTGACTAATAATGATGGCTGAAACAGGCTTTCTTGGACGATGCTTATAATATAATTCCATTGCAGCTTCAGCAGATTCAGTACTTCCTAATGCATCACAGACAATGACTCCTTGTTTACCTTCAAAAAAGAAAGTGGTGGCGATAGATTGTCCACGAATTTGATAAACCCCTTCTACTACTTCAAACAAACCAGAGATAGCCTGTAATTGTGCATTTCTCCAAAGACTCGGGTTCACTGTCTCAGGAGCAGTGTCGTTTAGATAATCTAATTTTTCTATATCCCAAACGACTTCCCCAGAATTATCTTTAATAACTTTAGATTCTAGTGGTGCAATAAAGCCTCGGTATGCATCTTCAAAATCCTGTCTATCATCAAAATTTAGAAATTCGTACACTGCTAAATTTGCCTTTTTTGTAAATGAAGTAGCGGACAAAGGTTGAGTTGATACTTTACTAATCATACAAACCTCCAAGGATTAATATTTTAAAATTTAAAAAAAGGAAAACACTTTTGACTACCTGGCTATAATGTCAGTTCACCAACCAAACATTAAGAGGAGGTTTTCAAGTGTTTTCCATATAACTAGATAGCCAGATTATGAAATGTAAAAGTAGCGCTTTACATCTTGTAAACGAGATTAAGCCTTTATCGCAGGTACCTCGAAAACTTCATTTATCACTTTGGTGATTATCGTAGCTGGTATCTTATAGAAAACTCCGGCTGGGTCATTATGAACAGCTGGTACCAAATGTTGAAGTGTCTCTTCGTTACATTCAAATTCACCAAAAGTGTCTGGCAAATTCACTGCTGTGCGGAGATCTTTTATAAATTGGATAACTTCCTCTAAACATTTTTCTGGTTGTTCTGATGGATTTGCAATCCCCAACGCTTGGGCGAACCCCGTAATTCTTGGCAAATAGTACGTTGGCAGGGACTCCATTACATTCGGCAACAATACAGCGTTAGCTAGCCCGTGCGGGATATGAAATTTTGCCCCTAACGCATGTGCCATGTTATGAACTGGAACCGCATTCATCGCAAGGCAAAAAGCAGAAATAGCCATCGAACTTGCCATTAGCATATTCGCTCTTGCTGAAAGATCGTCCCCTTTTTGGACCGCAGTCTGTAAATTGTCTACAATCATTCGAATTGATTGAAGTGCAAATGCATCTGTCATCGGATTGGCCTTTTGTGAAAAATAAGCCTCCACTGCATGAGTTAATGCATCAAATCCTGTAAAGGCAGTGATTTTAGGAGGAAGCCCTACTGTTAAATCCGGATCAAGAATAGCCATATCCGCATTGATAAATTGATGAAGTAGATTTGTTTTTATTCCAAGCTTTTCATTAAGGATAACGGCTACCGGTGATACTTCAGCACCTGTCCCCGCCGTTGTCGCAATAGCTACATGCGGAATAAAAATATATTGGGCTTCTGGCCACCACTCCATCACATTTCCAGTAAGAAGGGAATCACGGATATCATCGAGCCCTTTATGAAGCATCCACTTAATCCCTTTTACAGTATCTAAAACGCTTCCGCCGCCAAGAGCGATTAAGGAATCACCGTTGCACTCTTTAAAGAAACGAGCTCCGCGATTAATAATTTCACCTTTTGCGTCCTGTTCGATATCTTCAAACACCCCAACAAGCTCTGGCGTACCCGGCATGATTTCAAATAATTCTTTAATTTGAGCTGTAATTCCGGCCTGGGTTAAACCTTTATCCGTGAAAAGTACTGCTCGTTTACCCCCAAGCCCTTTTATCATCTCAGGAAGCAAAGTTCTTGATCCCGCCCCGCTATTTACAACCGTTCGAACAGAAAATTGAAAAAATGATGTTGACATAGAATCACCTGCTTTTTTATTTTTGTATTATTAAATGAACCTGTATTACCCCAATAATATTTGGTACCAAGGTCTTTGGCTTACTTCAGGTACGAGTGAACAGTGAACATGCTTTAGCTGCGAATATTCGTCTAGTGCATAGCGGCCTAATTCTCTCCCGAACCCGCTTTGCTTGTATCCCCCAAATGGAGCATCACTACGGAGCATATGCCAATCATTGATCCAGATCGTTCCAGCCTTTAATTCACGGGCAATTTTCATTCCTTTATTTACATTCTTAGTCCAAACTCCACCTGCTAATCCATAAATCGTGTCATTCGCAATTTCGATCGCCTCCTCAACAGTGGAGTAACGAATGACTGAAAGAACAGGACCGAAAATTTCTTCTCTAGCAATCTTCATGTCATTATGAACATCCGCAAAAATCGTAGGCTCAATAAAATACCCATTTTCAAATCCTTCAACAATTGTACGCTTACCTCCGCAAACCAATCGTGCCCCTTCTTGAATACCGGATTCAATATAAGAAAGTACGGTATCCAATTGTTGCTGTGATACCATCGGTCCCATTCCCGTTGCGATATCTAATGGATTCCCAATTTTAATCGTGCTTGCAAGTTCAGATAATTGTTCAATTACTTGTTCATAAATGGAATCATGTACTAATACTCGCGTACCGGATTCACAAACTTGCCCAGAGTGTGTTAAGAATCCGAATAAAATGCCAGGAATGGTAATGCTCATGTCAGCATCTGGCAATACGATGGCAGGTGATTTCCCGCCTAACTCAAGCGTGACGCGTTTCACCGTTTTAGACGCCTGCTCCATAATGCGGCTCCCTACCTCTGTAGAACCGGTAAAAGCCACTTTGTCTACACTTGGATGCGTGACAAGTGCTTCTCCAATGCTGGCACCAGGACCAGATACAACATTGAATACACCTGCCGGGATTCCTGCTTCAGCTGCCAATTCCGCTAATTTCAAGGTAGATAACGGCGTATTGGATGCTGGTTTGACTACGATCGAGTTCCCCATTGCCAACGCGGGGGCAATTTTCCACATAGCTAAAATCATTGGAAAGTTCCAAGCCGTCACAGCTGCTACAACTCCAAGCGGCTCACGCCAGACTTGGTTATTGCTTGGTCCAGGAAATGGTACAGTTGGAAGTGACTCAACATACGGATACTCTACGGTAAACTTTGCTGTTTGCTGTAAGAGATCGACAATGGATAGGATGTCTAAGTTTGAAATACGTCGAACGGTAGCCCCTGAACTAATAGATTCTAAGTAACCCAATTCTTCAGCATGTTCAATGATCTTGTTTCCAAATTGGACAAGTACGTGAGCACGTTCTTGCGGGGATTTTTTAGACCATACTCCCGATTCAAAAGCCTGACGAGCTGAGGAAACGGCGACCTCCACATCTTCGATCCCAGCTTTCGCTACCTTTGCCGCGACTTCGCCAGTTGCAGGGTTAACTACATTAAACGTTTCTCCGCTTATAGCTGGCTTCCACTCCCCGTTTATATAGAGTGGAAATTCCAATATTTGCACTGCTGTTTTCATAGAAATTCCTCCTTGTTAATTACTCTTTGAATATTGACAAATGTTTTTAAAATATTTCTCTATCAAACTAATTAACTTCCACTTGTTCAACATGCAAAGCTCTTTTCAAAATTTTACCTGTACTATTCTTAGGTAATTCCTTCATAAATTCCACTTGTCTTGGAAGCTTGTACTTTGCAAGCTTGTCCTGGCAGAAATGCAAGATATCATCCTTCGTTATAGATTCATCGTTTGATACAACGACAGCCTTTACAATCTCTCCAAAATCTTTATCCTTCATTCCAATTACGGCTGTTTCCACAATTGCCGGATGTTGATATAATACTTCTTCCACTTCTCTCGGATAGACGTTGTACCCGCCAACGATGATCATATCTTTTTTACGGTCCACGATATAGATGTACCCTTCTTCATCCATTCGGGCCAAATCACCTGTATAAAACCATCCATTTTTTAATGCTGAAAATGTAGCCTCCGGCATTCCTAAATAACCCATCATCACATTCGGACCTTTTACAATCAATTCTCCAATTTCTCCTCTTGGAACTTCAATTCCATCCGGATCCACCACTTTGTTCTTTACATCAGGTATATCTATACCAACAGAACCAGGTTTGCGTGTTCCCCGCAATGGGTTAAAGGCTGTAACGGGGGCAGTTTCAGAAAGGCCATAGCCCTCTATAATCCGAACGTTATACTTCTCTTCAAATCTGTGAAGTAGTTCAACCGGAATGGAAGCTCCACCTGAAAAGCATGCCCGTATAGATGAAAAATCTTCTGCCGTCGCTCCTGGCACCTGTAACATAAAGCTAAACATGGTTGGAACCCCAGCAAACAATGACGCTTTCTCTCTTCTAATCGTGTTAATCACCTCAGCAGGACTAAATTTCGGAACAATGACAATTGTGCCCCCGCAGGCAATAGGCATGTTGATACAAACCGACAAACTAAACACATGGAACATTGGTAGAACAGTAATAATACGATCTTCTTCTGTCAACTCTGTTAGCCTAGATAATGATGCAACATTGGACACCATATTTCGATGAGACAACATAGCACCCTTCGGCTTTCCAGTTGTTCCGGAAGTATAGAGAATAACCGCCAGATCATCCTCCTGGATGGAAGGGCTTACAAAAATATCATTTGCTTCTTGAAAGACAATCTCCCATGATAATTCAGACTTGATCGATTCTGTATAGATGACAATCTTCAAATGTTCTAATTGCTCTTTCAATTGAGATATGGTTGACTCTAAAGAAGCATCAGTAATCACAGCTTTCGTATGGCTATTTGATAAAATATATGAAATTTCTCCTGAAGTGAAGGTTGGATTAATTGGAACAACTACTCCACCTGCACGAAGAATCCCATAGTAAGCAGTAACAAACTCCGGGCAATTCCCAAGGAGTAAAGCAACTTTGTCCCCTTTTCTGATGCCTGCAGCAGATAACCCCGCTGCAACACAATCTACCTCATGATCAAGTTCAGCATACGTTGTACTTTGGTACAAAAACGTATAGGCAATATTACTTGGAAATCTTGCAGCACTGTTCTTTAAATTCTCATTCAAATTCAAAACCATTATTTTCTTTCTCCTCCAATCTTTTTAAATCTATGAAAATTATGAATTGCTTGAATTTATTATATATATAATCTACACTTAAATAAATCAACCATTACTTATGAATATATAAGCTATGCTTCTATATTAAAAGGAGAAACCTATGCATATCGAACAACTTGAGTACATTGTAAAGATTGCGGAAACAGGCTCTATTTCTATCGCAGCACAAAAACTTCATGTTTCGCAATCAGGAATCAGTCAATCCATTACTAGATTAGAAGATGAGCTGGGAGTTAAAATATTTAAACGCAACCGACGACTTGGTGCCGTTCCAACGAATGAAGGAAAAACTTTAATTAAAAAGGCATATGAAGTATTAATGAAGCTTCACGAATTTAAAGAAGAAGCCCAAACTTATAACACAGTGCATACCGGAAATCTAAAATTATCATCAATCCCTGGCTTTATGCTGTTCCTGTTGGAACCATTAGCCGCCTTTAAAAAAGCCTATCCAAATGTGAATATAGAAATTTCTGAAAAAACCACCCAGCATATTATTGAACATGTCCGAAATAATCAGATTGACATAGGCTTAATCACGATATACGAAGATTTATTAAAAAAAGGAGAAGATCTACTATTTGAAGTAATCCTTGAAGGAAAGATGATGGTGGCCGTCAGCAAAACGTCTCCATTAGCGTTACATAAAAACATAACGCCTCAACAATTAATAACTCAAAACGTTATTTTATATAATGGTGAATATGTGAAACGATTTGTAAATAACATAATCAGTCAATTTGGGCCATTAAATATTTTATTTACCACGGACAATTCAGCAGTAATAAAAAAAGCGATTATTGAAGGATTAGGAATTAGTTTAGTACCTGACTTTACTATAAAAAATGATCCTGATGTTCTTAGCGGTGAAATAGTCCCTCTCGAAATTAAAGAGTACGAACAGGAAAATGTAGGTTTAGGATGGGTACGCTCAGAGAATAATCATTATTCACTTAACACAAAGAAATTTTTAGAACATTTTAAATTCTATTCCCGAATGCTGACATATTCATCATATAATGATTAATGTAAAAATGTTCAAACACTCGTTCTTGCCACTTCAGATGCTTCAAAAAAATGAAATTTCCAAAGGGTAATAAATGTTGATTTGTATAAAATCTCCATATCTACACAAACTGAGAAAAAATTACTCGAGGGATTATAATGAAGTTAAAAAATGGAGACAAGGAATATGGAGCAGGCTCAAATCAAAACTGGCTTGAACGATTATCCAAATCAAATGATTTCGTTCACGAGCATACTTCCTTAAGAGACGATGAGCCCTTTTGGATTTCATATTATCGCACCCTTGTTTCATCAGACATTTTACATAAAGATGTTCTGCCATATTTACAAGAAAAACTTCCATTAGAAGAATTAAAAAGTAGAATCCCTGTTCAAGAGATTATTTTTACAAGGGATGCAGATGAAATCATCCAAAACATTTTGAATGGGTCCCTAGCTATTCAAAAGCACCAATATGATGACGAATGTTTATTAATCAATATTGCGAACAGTAAATTTCGAGATGTCGGCATGGCAACTATGGAATCCTCTACACTAGGACCGCAGGTTGGATTTATTGAAGAATTAGATACTAATATCAATCTAGTTCGAAAAAGATTGCCTGTTCCAGAACTGCTCGTCAAAGAAATGAAGGTTGGAGAGCTATCCAAAACAAGAGTAGCAGTCCTTTACATGGACGGAATTGCAGATCCTGAAAATGTAAACACGGTCATCCAAAGAATAAAAGATATTCAATATGATCATATACAAGACAGTTCATATATCGCGTCGATGATTGAAGACAATTCTAATTCTTTGTTTCCACAATCGATATCAACGGAAAGGGCGGACCGAGTTGCTGCTGGACTAACAGAAGGAAAAATAATCATTGCATCAGATGGTTCACCGAATCTTGTCATACTTCCCGTTACCCTAATGGAATCTTTTATTGCAATGGAAGATTATAGCTATTCCTGGATCATTTCAAATTTCTTTCGGTTATTGCGATTTGCTGCTATGTTTATCTCGACAATGATAACCCCAATGTATGTAGCCATTATGACCTATCATTATGAATTGATCCCGGCCCGTTTATTAGAAACGCTCGTTGGATCAAGGGCAGCTGTTCCATTTGCCCCATTCTTAGAGGCTCTTTTTTTAGAATTAATGATTGAAATGGTAAAAGAGGCCGGAATCCGTCTGCCGCTTAAAATAGGACAATCCCTCGGTGTTGTAGGTGGTATTGTAATTGGGCAAGCTGTTGTGGAAGCTGGATTAACTAGCAATGTATTGCTTATTTTAGTAGGACTCGGCTCTTTGGCTTCCTATACCTCACCTGTTTATAAATTTAGTAATACCATTAGATTTATTAAGTTTCCAGTTATTTTTCTTGCACAATGGTTTGGTTTGCTTGGGGTGTTTTTAGCCTTCCTAATTACACAAATCCATTTACTTCGGTTAACGTCACTTGGGCGACCTTATTTAAGCCAGTATCCAATACGGAATACTTCCTTTCAAGATTTATGGGTAAGGCTGCCATTTTCCATGCAAAAAGAAAACCCAAAAACCTTGAGACCGCAAAAAAAGTGGAAATCAACAGGTACAGGAAAAAAAACGGGGCCGGCAAACGATTTTTATGAATAAATCGTAAAGGGGAAAAACAATTTGCAAGCCAATATTAGACATCAAGTTTCTCCCTATTTAGTCTTCTTTATTATTTACAATTCTCAGGTTGGTGTTGGGATTTTAAGTTTTCAAAGGACAATTGCCGCGAAAGCAGGATATGATGCCTGGATTGGTGTATTAGTTGCTGGGTGTTTAGTACAAGCGTTTATTTGGGTGATGTACAAACTTTTAGGAAAAACCAATGGAGATATTATCGATGTACATACCACTATTTTTGGAAATGGACTAGGTAAATTTCTTAGCTTCTTTATCATGATTTATTATTGGTTAGCAAGTATTTCTGTTTTAATTGGGTTTATAGAGATCATTCAAGTATGGATGTTTCCTACCATGCCTTCATGGATACTTTCTACTATTATTTTACTATCAGTATATTATTGTGTTTCTGGAGGATTTCGGGTTATTGTCGGCATGTCCTTTTTATCGTTTATTTTTCCGCAAATTTTGCTAATCGTACTTTTTATTTTCCCGTTAAAAATTGCCCACTTTTCAAATTTACTTCCGATCATGAGCCATTCCTTTATGGACCTAGCGGACTCCATTAAAAGCTCGATGTATTCAATAGCGGGAACTGAGGCATTGTTGATGTACTATCCCTTTATAAGAGATCCTAAAGCTTCAAAAAAATTCGCTCATTTAGGTGTTTTATTTACCACTATCCTGTATACCATTTCTGCTATTGTTTCCTTTACCTTTTATAGTGAAAATCAGTTAAAAACAACACTTTGGCCTGAACTTTCTTTAACAAAAACAGTTACGTTGTCTTTCTTGGAACGATTTGAATACCTATATATATCCATGTATTTAATTATCATTAGTGTTTTAATCGCACTTTTTTTATGGTGCTCCAGCAGAGGTTTAAAGAGAATTTTTAACAGGAAGCAAAAATATACATTACTCCTTCTTTGCCTCTTAAGTATTATCCTTTGTCAATTTAACGGTTCCTTCAAAGATATGCTGAATAAATATATCATTCAAATGAATTTATGGATATTTTACGGCTATATCCCCATACTCTTACTTGTTTTAACTTTTTTAAAAAGGGGAAAGCAAAATGATGAATAGGTCTGCGTTTTGTTTGATTCTTATATTATTATTATTATTATCAGGGTGCAGCTTTCTTCCTACCAACATTGTCAATGAAATCGATATGGCTCAAGGGGTAGGGTATGATCTGGCCGAAAAAAAGAACATAAAGGGAACGATTGTATTTCCTATATTTAAAAAAGACAAAACTTCTACTACAGAAGTCAGAACAGCTATAGGGAAATCCAGTAAAGAAATTCGTTCGATCTTAAATAACGAAACTCGATACACATTGGTAAGTGGTCAGGTTCGTGTAGCTCTGTATGGCAAAAAAATGGCAAAGAAAGGGATAAATGATTTTGTAGATACCTTACATCGTGATCCTGCTATCGGGAGTCTTGTACAAATGGCTATTGTTGATGGCGATTCGAATGAATTATTTAAAATGAAGAAATATAAAAATGAGAATGTTTCAATTCATATCCAAGAATTGCTGGAGCAAAATATGAAAATGGGACTACTTCCCCAAACAAATTTACAATCCTTTTTATTTCAATTTTTTCAAATTGGACAGGATCCTTATTTACCTTTAATAAAAAAGGAAAAAGATAACATTAGGATTACTGGCATGGCAATTTTTAAGGATGATCAATATGTTACTTCGATTTCAATGGAGGATCTTTTTATTTTCAAGGCACTTGTTGATATAAATAGAACTGGATTACGCCAATTTATTTTAGAAAAACATGATAATGTTGTACTTGATACTCTCGGTTCAAAAGTAAAGTATAAAGTGAAAATTGTACAGGGTAGACCAGAATTTACGATTAATTTAAAAATGAAAACAAGACTTCATGAGTTCGCTCCTTCAGAGAAACAAAGGCAGTCTTTTGATAAGAAAAAGTATCAAAAACAGGTTGAACAGGAATTAGAAAAAAGCGCCATAAATATCATCAATCAATTTAAGAAGCATCAAGTTGATCCTTTAGGTTTAGGAGCAAAATATAAAGAACATTATCGCGGATTTAATGAAAAACAATGGAATATGTATTATCCAAACGTTAAAGTCGTTGTAAATGCAGATATAGAAATCCTACAAACAGGAACTGTTGATTAGTGAATGGAGTTTTCTAAAAAATAAACCGCACGAGTGATAAGCTTCACCGTGCGGTCTTTATATTATTACAAAATTTATTAGGTTAGATGGAGTTTTTAAACCATCAAGTATTTTTCGACTTCCCGTGCCACTTCCCGACCTTCGTTAATCGCCCAAACGATGAGGCTTTGACCTCTTCTTGCATCGCCTGCAGCGAACACTCCTTCGATGTTTGTTCTGAAATCACCGTACTTCGCAGCAACCTTTTGGTTGAGTGCTTTTACACCGAATTGGCTTAACAGAGGCTGTTCAGTACCTTCAAAGCCGATTGCGATAAACACAAACTGAGCTGGCCATACTTTTTCAGTGCCTGGGATTTCTTTAAAATAATAACGACCTTCTTCATCCTTTAGTTTTTCCATTTGGATGGTATGAAGCTCTCTAAGATTCCCATTCTCATCGGCTACGATTTTCTTTGTTTGAATCGAGTATTGGCGTGGATCATCCCCAAATTTCGCTTCAGCTTCCTTATAAGCATAATCCATTGTAAAAACGTTTGGAAAAGCAGGCCATAAATTACCTGAAGTACGTTCAGCAGGCAATTGCGGATGCTTGCCGAACTGCACGACACTCTTGGCTTTTTGACGAAGCGCTGTTGCCACACAGTCGGCCCCTGTGTCCCCACCACCAATAACGATAACGTCTTTGTCTTCTACATTGATGAATTGACCATCCTCAAAGTTCGAATCTAACAGACTTTTTGTCGCTAGGGTTAAATAATCCATCGCAAAGTATATTCCCTTTGCTTCCCGGCCCTCAATCACTAAATCCCGCTGCCTTTGGGCTCCTGTACAAAGGATGACCGCTTCGTACTTTGCTTGAAGTTCTGCAGCTGTGATATCTTTGCCCACTTCTGTATTGGTAACAAAGTCAATGCCTTCCTGAGTCAATAAACGAACCCGGCGTTCTACTACTTCTTTTTCAAGCTTCATGTTCGGAATTCCATACATCAGCAAACCACCTGGACGGTCAGCTCGCTCAAAAACAGTTACGGAGTGGCCTGCTTGATTAAGCTGATCAGCTGCTGCCAAACCAGCAGGGCCGGAACCGATAATCGCCACTTTCTTTCCAGTCCGAGACCTTGGAATCCTTGGTGTAATCCATCCGTTTTCAAAACCTTTATCGATAATCGCTTGTTCAATATTCTTAATTGCAACTGACGGGTCGGAAATCGCCAATGTACATGAACCTTCACACGGAGCCGGACAAACCCTTCCTGTAAACTCAGGGAAATTATTTGTCTTCAACAGCCTGTCAAGTGCTTCTTTCCAAAGGCCGCGATACACTAGATCATTCCACTCCGGAATCAGGTTGTGAATTGGACAGCCTGACGTTGCTCCTTGGATCTCCATCCCGGTATGACAGAAGGGAATGGAGCAATCCATGCACCGCGCCCCCTGTATACGTAACTTTTCATCTGAAAAAGGAACACTATATTCGCTCCAATCGTTTTGCCGTGTCAGCGGATTTCTTTCTCCCACTTTTTCGCGGGAATATTCCATAAATCCCGTTGGTTTTCCCATTGTTCCTCTCCCCTTTCTTAGCGGTTTGCAGCTTCCTGCTGTTTAGATGAGTTTGGTTTTGCAGAGGAATTCGCTAAAAAGGCGCTCATCACTGCTTCTTCTTCCGATAATCCTGCTATTTTTTGCTCAGCAATCAATTGAATCATCCGTTTATAATCCTTCGGAATGACCTTGACAAATTTTCTCACACACTTTTTCCAGTTTTCGAGAACACAGCTAGCCTTTACACTTTGTGTGTAACAGAAATGATTTTCAATCAACTGTTTTAGCTCATCCTGATCGGCAGCAGTTGATACTGATTCAAATTCAATTAATTCTTTATTACATAAATGCTTAAATGCCTCTTTGTCTTCTGCTAAAACATAGGCAATTCCACCAGACATTCCAGCTGCAAAGTTTTTGCCAACATCACCTAAAATAACAACACGTCCGCCCGTCATATACTCACAGCCATGGTCGCCAATTCCTTCAACCACCACATTTACACCGCTGTTACGAACAGCAAAACGTTCTCCAGCACGTCCGTTAATATAAGCCTCGCCGCTTGTTGCCCCGATAAAGGCAACATTACCTGCAATGACATTTTCGGCAGAAGCGAGCTTGGTATGCTCATCTGCTCTAACGATAATTTTTCCGCCAGAAAGACCTTTCCCAACATAATCGTTCGCGTCCCCGGTAAGTTGGAGTGTCATTCCTTTTGGTACAAAGGCACCAAAGCTTTGCCCAGCGGAACCGGTAAATCGTAAGGTAATGCTATCCTCCGGAAGTCCATCTTCACCATAGCGTTTGGAAATTTCACTTCCGACAATCGTACCAACCACGCGATTGATGTTCGTAATTGGGAAACTTAAATCGACCGGTGTCCCCTGCTCTAAAGCTGGTTGAACAGCCGGAAGAATTTCTTTGATATCAAGTGATTCGTTTATTCTATGATTTTGTGGAGTTTTGAAGGTGCGGTGTCCTTCAGGCTTGTAAAGCAACGCTGTTAAATCCAAATGCTGCGCCTTCCAATGTGCTTTTGTCCGCTCACTTACGGTTAATACATCTGTACGGCCGACCATCTCCTCAATACTTTTGAATCCAAGTTCAGCCATAATCTCACGTACTTCCTGTGCAACGAAACGCATAAAGTTAACAATATAATCAGCTTCACCTGTGAACTTTCTGCGAAGCTCAGGGTTTTGAGTGGCAATCCCAACCGGACATGTATCTAGATGACAAACACGCATCATGACACAGCCAAGGACAACTAGCGGTGCTGTTGCAAAGCCAAACTCCTCCGCTCCAAGTAAGGCCGCCATTACAACATCCTTGCCAGTCATTAATTTTCCGTCTGTTTCAAGCACAACACGATCACGTAAACCATTCAGCATTAGCGTTTGGTGTGCCTCTGCTAATCCAAGTTCCCACGGCAATCCGGCATGCTGAATGCTCGTTTTCGGAGACGCACCCGTTCCGCCATCATAACCACTGATAACAATCACATCGGCTACCGCTTTTGCCACTCCTGCAGCAATCGTTCCGACTCCGCCTTTAGAAACAAGCTTTACGCTAATGCGAGCATCACGATTGGCATTTTTTAGATCATGAATCAGCTGCGCCAAATCCTCGATTGAGTAAATATCATGGTGCGGCGGCGGTGAAATTAAGCTGACTCCCGGCGTTGCCCCACGAACGTCGGCAACCCAAGGATATACTTTCGTACCCATCAA
The DNA here is from genome assembly GCF_023715415.1 of Neobacillus niacini. Classification (GTDB taxonomy): domain Bacteria; phylum Bacillota; class Bacilli; order Bacillales; family Cytobacillaceae; genus Neobacillus; species Neobacillus niacini_C. The sequence goes on along the minus strand of NZ_JAMBOB010000002.1, from coordinate 25,926 downwards.
CTGGCCGCCTTCACCCGGCTTTGCACCTTGTGCCATTTTTATTTGCAGCTCTTGGGCATTAACAAGGTAATGACTCTTTACACCAAAACGACCGGAAGCAACCTGTTTAATAGCACTTCCTCTGTTATCACCATTTTCATCGATAACAAAACGACTTGAATCTTCCCCGCCTTCACCAGAATTGCTTTTTCCACCTAACCGGTTCATAGCAATCGCTAATGTTTCGTGCGCTTCCTTACTAATAGACCCAAACGACATCGCACCAGTCTTAAAGCGGCGGACAATTGAATCTACGGATTCTACTTCTTCAATCGGCACAGCTGTACGCGTTCCATTAAAGGAGAATAAGTTGCGTAAGAAGCCAAGTCTTTCCTCATTAGCCTGTGTGGAGTATTTTTTAAATAATTCATAATCACCGTTGCGGCAAGCCCATTGCAGGGTATGAATCGTTCCTGGATTAAAGGCATGGTGTTCACCATCATGTCTCCATTGGAAGTTACTGCCTGATTCAAGAGTCTTGTCGGTTGATTCAGTATAAGCTTCCGAATGACGCAGCTTAGCTTCTTCGGCGATGGTGTCTAAACCAACTCCGCCCAACTGGGAAACTGTTCCAGTGAAGTAGGTGTCGATGACATCAGAGCTGATCCCCACTGCTTCAAAAATTTGTGCACCACGGTAGCTTTGCACAGTTGAAATTCCCATTTTTGACATGACCTTTACAACACCCTCAGTCATGGCATAGATATACTTCTTAACTGCTTCTTGATAGGTGAATGGTAAAGTTCCTTCCTCAACAGCTTTCTGATAGGTAGCGAACACAAGATATGGGTTAATACCATCAACACCATATCCGAGCAGTACAGCAAAATGGTGAACTTCTCTTACTTCCCCTGTTTCAATAATGATACTTGCCTTCGTTCTTAATCCTTCACGAATCAAGTGTTGATGAAGGGTGCTCGCTGCCAATAAAGATGGAATGGCAACCCCTTTTGCATTCATATTTCGGTCAGACAGGATAATTAAGCTGGCACCGCCTGCAATTGCTTTGTCTGCTTCACGGCAAATTTCGTTAAGGCTATTCTCTAAATCCTCTGTGAACAAGATGTCGATTACTTTGCTTTTAAATAATTCGTTCTTCTTTAAATCTTCAAGCTGGCTGTTCGTTATGATTGGTGACTCCAGCTGAATCCGACGGCAATTTTCTGCCGATGGATGAAGTAAATTCCCTTCTGCTCCTAGATAGGAAATCGTTGAAGTGACAATTGCTTCACGTATCGAGTCAACCGGTGGATTGGTTACTTGGGCAAACAATTGCTTAAAGTAGTTAAACAAGTTTTGTGGCCGGTCTGATAATACAGCAAGCGGCATATCATTTCCCATTGCTCCAAGCGGGTCTTTACCTTCAGTCACGGCTGGAAGGATATATTTTTGAATATCTTCATACGTATATCCAAAGGCTTTTTGAAGGACCAGTAAATCTGCCGGGATCTCTCCCTCAGCCTCTTCTCTATCTTCCAATCGAACCAGCTGATCATTTAGCCATTTCTGATAAGGCTGTTCCAGTGCCAATTGTGATTTGATTTCCTCGTCGGAAACGATTCGTCCTTCTTCTAAATCAATCAATAACATTTTTCCCGGGCGAAGGCGCTCTTTGTATAACACCTTTTCAGGCTCTACATCGATGACGCCAACCTCTGATGAAAAAATAATATAATCATCTTCTGTAACATAATAACGAGCCGGACGTAGGCCATTCCGATCCAAAATAGCACCAATTTGTTTACCATCAGTGAAAGAAATAGCGGACGGTCCATCCCAAGGCTCCATTAAAGTACTGTGAAATTCATAGAAAGCTCGTTTTTCCTCTGTGATATGAGGATTCTCAGACCATGGCTCTGGGACAAGCATCATCGCTGCATGCGCTGGCTTACGGCCGGCAAGCACTAAAAATTCAAGCGCATTGTCTAAAATCGATGAATCACTTCCATCTGTATCAAGGATTGGCAGCACCTTTTCCAAATCAGTTCCAAATGCCTCTGACACAAATTGACTTTCACGCGCCTTCATCCAGTGAATATTTCCCTGAAGTGTATTAATTTCGCCATTATGAATTAAATAACGGTTAGGATGTGCTCTTTCCCAGCTTGGAAATGTATTTGTACTAAAGCGAGAATGCACTAAAGCAAACGCAGAGACAAAATTCTCATCCTGCAAATCCAAATAGAACTGGTCAACTTGTTCAGGCGTTAACAGACCTTTGTAAACAATAGTCCTGCTCGAAAGACTTGCAAAGTAAAATCGATATTCTGATTCCTTTGCCCATTTTTCCGCTTGTTTCCGAATGACGAATAATTTCCGTTCAAAAGCTAATGAATCCGTACTATTTTCGTTGTCACCAACAAACAATTGGCGAATGACAGGACAGCTTTCCTGTGCCGTTACCCCTATTGGTTCTGCATTCACTGGGACTGTTCTCCAGCCAAGCACCGTTTGCCCCTCTTGTTCGACCATTTTATTGATATAGTTTTCAATTTCTTCCCGTTCACCATCATCCTTCGAGAAAAACAGCATCCCCACACCGTATTTCCCTTTTTCAGGTAAATTTATGGTTGAACATTCTTGGCGGAAAAATTGATCCGGTATTTGAACCATAAGTCCCGCTCCATCGCCTGTTAGCGGGTCACTCCCCTGTCCACCGCGATGATCCAATTGACACAGCATTTTTAGTCCTTTTGCCACAATATCATGTGTTGCTTTTCCTTTTATGTGAGCATACAAGCCGATTCCACAAGCATCATGTTCAAATTCTGGACGGTAGAGACCTTGTGCTTTTGGTAGTTGATGATACGTCATATCCAATCTCTCCCTGCAAGTTAAATTCTCGAAATATCTATACCAACTATTTTAGGTTTTCTAATTTATACAAACAATATATAATTTATATCAAACCAATCTAATTATTAGATAAATAAAAGGAGGAATAGCTATGGAACTTCGTCAATTACGTTATTTAATCGAAGTTGCGGAACGGCAGCATGTTACAGAGGCAGCTGACAATCTCAACGTTGCACAATCAGCCGTTAGCTATCAAATTACCAAACTGGAAGAGGAGCTAGGGGTTAAGTTATTAGAAAGGGTCGGCAGGAATATTAAGATTACACCGGTCGGAAATATCTTTTTAGAATTTGCAAAAGGGGCTTTAAAAACATTGGAAGAGGGAAAGGAAAAAGTTGAAGAATACCTCAATCCACTAGGAGGACCGCTTCATATTGGATATCCTTCAAGTCTCTCCATCTATTGGCTTCCAAATCTAATTTCGGCTTATAAGGAAGTTGCGCCAAATGTTAATTTCCATTTGCGGCATGGCTCCTATGCTTACTTAATTGAAGCGGTAAAAAACGGAGAACTCGATTTAGCCTTTCTCGGCCCTGTCCCTATGAAGGAACCAGATTTAGAGGCTAAAATCTTATTTATGGAAAATATCGTTGCATTAATTCCTGAGCATCACCCCTTGGCTGATCGAAAAAGTCTGTATTTAAGTGACTTACGGACAGATCGATTCGTCTTATTTCCAGATGGATATATTCTTCGAAAAATTGCTGTAGACGCCTGTCATGAGGCCGGCTTTGAACCGAACATTGCGTCCGAAGGGGAGGATATGGATGCATTAAAAGGGCTTGTTTCCGCAGGAATTGGTGTTAGCCTATTACCTGAGAGTACTTTCTATGACTCTGTTCCCCGGTTCACAGTTAAAGTACCGATTGAAACACCAAAAGCCATGCGTACAGTTGGGGTTATAATTCCAAAACATAGAGAAATTGCGCCTTCCGAAAAGAATTTCTATCAATTCCTTATCCAATATTTCAGCAGGTTGGATCAGTATAAACAATAAAACCAAGGGGACGGCTTCATCTGGCCTTATGGCCAGGAGAATGATGTGACCCCCGAAAGTTAGAGTTTTATTTTAAGCAGCCAATTGGCTGGTATGGTTACGGTATTGAACCGGGCTCATGCCTGCCAATTTTTGCTTTATACGCTTGTTATTATAATAATAGATATATTCTTCAATTCTCTTTTTTAATTCCTCAAATGAGCACAGTGTCTCTCCATGATACATTTCTTGTTTCAGTAATCCGAAAAAGTTCTCCATAGGAGAATTATCTAAACAGTTTCCTTTACGCGACATACTCTGGAACACCTTGTTTTTCTTGAGCGTTTTCACCCATTTATTATGTTGATAGTGCCACCCTTGATCAGAATGAATAGTAGTTCTAAACTTTGAATCTTTTACTACTTCTAGTGCCTCCTTGAGGGGGGTGAGGGCCAATTCTAAGGTTGGACGCTTCCCGATTCCGAACGAAAGAATCTCTCCATTGAACATATCCATAATTGGACTTAGATACAGCTTTACTCCATCTGTACACTTGAATTCCGAAATATCTGTGGTTAATTTCTGATGACACACATTTGTTTGAAAACGACGATTGATAAGGTTCTTGGCAACAGTTCCAGTTGTACCCTTATAAGAACTGAACTTGCGTGATTTTAGTCTGAATTTATCACCTTTGAGTCCGAGTTTTTTCATGATGCGTTGCACCTTTTTATGATTTACTTTAACCCCTCGGTTTTTCAATTCTAGTTGAATACGACGATAACCGTAATTTCCGTCATGTTCTTCGAAAATGGATTGAATAAGTTTCTCCAGCTCCTGGTCCGGATTCTCCTTATTCATCATTTTTATATGATAATGATAGGAGGACTCGGGAATGCCGACTATTTGTAAAACATCTTTTAGTTTGAAGGTTTCTTTGAGTTCGAATGATAACGCTGCTTGTGCTTTTCGAGATAGCCCTTCGGATCCATCTGAAAAGCTCGCAACTTTTTTAAGTATTCTACCTCTAAACGTAAAAGTTCGTTTTCTCTTTCTAACTTTTGTTCATTTGTCATTTCGCTCTTTTTTGCTTGTTTGTCTTTTTTGTTCTTAGCTATATCAGACATGGATGGCCGTCCTTTCGGTCTATTCAGGCCTTCACTCCCATCCTCTAAGAAAGCCTTTTTCCACGAGGATATGATCGTTGGGGTGGTTATCCCAAAGTGAAGCGCAGCTTCAGTTTCTGAAGATCCCGTTCTTTTTATAAAGCTTAATACATCCAGCTTTAATTGAACAGGATAACTTTCGAGATGTTTCTTACTAGTTAACCCCTTCTGCCCGAACTTCTCGTAAACTTTCACCCATCTTTCGATGGCTGATTTCGACTTAATCCCATGTTTCTTAGCAATTGCTCTATACCCAAGATTTCCTTCCAGATATTCACTTACCACCAAAAGTTTTAATTCCTCACTATATTTGCCCATAAATAAGACCCCCAAAAGCCAGATTTCACTCTAACTTTTGGGGGTCAGTACAGAACCGTCCCCTTGGTCTTTTTTTAAAATTTAAACCGGATATACTGGATGTTTCCGTTCTGAGAAGATGAGGTATTTTGAAGTATATGCCTCGAAACGATTTACAAGTTCCTTACGTAATGAGTTTGCTGGGATAATTCCGTCAATTACCATTTCGGAAGCTAAATTATAGATATCTATATCCTCTTTATATTCCTCACGTTTTTGTTCAATGAAAGGTGCTCGCTCCTCTTCGGGTAGTGCTGCAATTTTATTGGCAAAAACGGCATTAACTGCTGCTTCTGGTCCCATAACTGCAATGGATGCTGAAGGTAAAGCAAGACACGCATCTGGTTCAAATGCAGGGCCAGCCATTGCATACAGACCAGCTCCATATGCTTTACGTACGATAACAGAGATTTTCGGAACACTTGCTTCAGCCATCGCTGATATCATTTTCGCACCATGGCGAATGATTCCTGCCCTTTCTACCTTTGTACCGATCATAAATCCAGGCACATCAACTAAAAACAAAAGTGGAATATGGAAGGCATCACAAAGGTTAATAAATTTTGCGGCTTTATCTGCTGAATCGTGGAATAATACCCCGCCTTTAACACGCGGCTGATTAGCAACAATTCCCACAGGCTTCCCATCCATGCGGGCAAGTCCGGTAATAAGTTCACCAGCAAAAAGTTTTTTTATCTCAAAGAAGGAGCCTTCATCAATAATCCCACCAATTAGATCATGCATATTAAATGGTGAATTTTGATTAACCGGAATCAGTTCTTCTAATGGTTTCTTCAATTGTTTAGGATCCACTGCCTCTCGAACCGGCGGTTTTTCTGAAAAATTAGCAGGAAAATAAGAAAGATAGTTTCTAGCCATTGAAATGGCTTCTTCCTCATTTTTCGCAAGAACATCACCGCATCCTGAAACCGAACAGTGCATGCGAGCGCCGCCCATTTCCTCCAACGTTACATTCTCACCAATTACCATTTCGGCCATTCTCGGTGAACCCAGGTACATCGATGAATTTTTATCAACCATAATGACAATGTCACAAAAAGCTGGAATATAGGCTCCACCCGCAGCAGACGGTCCAAACAGAATACAAATCTGAGGAATTTTACCTGAAAGTTTTACTTGATTGTAAAAGATTCTTCCTGCACCACGACGACCTGGGAACATTTCTACCTGGTCCGTTATCCGCGCTCCAGCTGAATCTACCAAGTATAATAATGGCACTCGAAGTTTTTCTGCAGTTTCTTGGATACGAATGATTTTCTCAACCGTACGAGCACCCCATGAACCAGCTTTAATTGTTGAATCGTTTGCCATCACACAAACAAGCTGGCCATTAATCTTGCCCATACCTGTCACAACTCCGTCTGCAGGAAGATCTCCCGCCTTAAAGTTTGCAAACAGACCATCCTCTAGTTCATAGCCAGGATCGAATAATAATGATAAACGATCGCGAACAAACAGTTTTCCCTGCTCTTGGTTTTTTTCATGATATTTGGGGGGTCCACCCTTTTTAATTTGCTCGACTCTATCCTGCAGTGTTTGTTGTAGAGGGTTATTATCCACTGTCATTATTGTTCCTCCTTTATTTCCTATTCTCCTGTATAATTAGGGCTGCGTTTCTCTTTAAATGCCTGTAATCCTTCTAAACGATCTTTTGTTGGAATTGTTATTTCATAGGCATTTTGCTCAATGGCTAGGCCCGTATTTAAATCAATGTCAAATCCTTTGTCGATGGCAAACTTTGCTTGTGTAACAGCAATCGGGCCATTCCGAACAATTTGTCGCGCAACTTCTAATGCTTTATCTATTAAGCTACCAAAAGGGACAGTATACTCTACTAATCCAATCTCAAGGGCTTCGTTTGCATCAATTTTTCTAGCAGTGAAAATGAGCTCTTTGGCACGTCCCTTACCTACTAATCTTGGTAAACGTTGTGTTCCGCCGGCACCAGGAATAATTCCCAGTGATGTTTCCGTAAGACCAAGCTTTGCAGTTTCAGAGGCAATGCGGATATCACAAGCGAGCGCTAGTTCAGTTCCTCCGCCAAAAGCAACTCCGTTCACAGCAGCTATGACCGGCTGGGGTAATGATTCTAGAGAGTTGATATTTTCGCGAATCAAGGAAACAGTCTTCCTCACCTGAACACTATCCATTCCAGCTCTTTCTTTTAAATCAGCTCCTGCGCAAAACGCTTTCTCCCCAGCCCCTGTTATGACAATACAGCGGACTGCACGGTCATATTTACATGTAAGAAGTGCGTCACGTAGACCCTCTAACATCTCTATCGATAAAGCATTTGCAGCTTCCGGCCTATTTAAAGTAATCATCACGATTCCATTTTCCATTTTGTTAACTACTATGGTTTTACTCATGATTTCACCTTTTTCATTTGGTATTTCCAAGCTTTCCGCTTAGCACTGCGCTTGCGGCTTGAAAACTTTTACTAGGTAAAGTTCTACCTATCCTATCCTGTATAAATTGAGACGCATGTAGTAACTTTTGCTCATCAACTCCGGTGTGAATTCCCATTCCATGAAGCATATAAAGTAAATCATCTGTCGCTACATTTCCCGCTGCTCCAGGTGCATAGGGACACCCTCCCAATCCACCAAGGGAAGAATCAAAAGTGGTAATTCCCATTTCTAACGATACTAGAATGTTCGCCAAAGCTGTTCCTCGGGTATCATGAAAATGCATGGCCAATTTATCTGCTGGAAATCTCTTTAATAAAACTTCCAAAACCTCTTGGACTTGCTTTGGATTTGCTACACCGATGGTATCTCCGAGTGACAGCTCTTCAATACCCATAGCAAATAATGTTTCCGAAACTCTTATGACACTCTCAATATCAACTTTCCCTTCATACGGACATCCAAAAACAGTCGAAACATACCCTCTGCTTAATTTTCCTGCTGAAATTGTATCTCTGACCAAATCCTTTAACACAGGGAAAGTCTCGCCAATGTTTTTATTGATATTCTTTAAGTTATGTGTTTCGCTCGCTGACATAAACACGGCCACCTCATCAATGTCCGCTTTAAATGCCCGTTCCAACCCTTGAAGGTTTGGAACAAGAGCAGTATAGGTGACACCAGGTACTTTTTTAATGCCCGTTGCAACGGCAACTGCGTCTGAAAGTGCCGGAATCCATTTTGGATTTACAAAAGAGGTAATTTCAATATGTTTTAAACCACTTTCAGACAATTGGTTGATCCACGCAATTTTATCTTCAGTTGAAATAAACGTTTTTTCATTTTGTAATCCATCACGAGGACCAACCTCTTTAATGGTTACACCTGCAGGCCACTTCAAGTGCTCCATCCCCTTTCCGCCTTACCTCTAGGCTCTATTCAACTACTACAATGACGTCGCCTTCATTTACAAAATCGCCTTCATTCACTTTTACTTCTTTCACCGTTCCAGCGAATTCAGCTTCAATCGGAATTTCCATTTTCATTGATTCTAAAATCACAACATCTTGACCCTCTTCTACTTGATCTCCAACTTGAACTAATACCTTCCACACACTTCCTGCCATACTTGCAATGATTTCACTCATGATAATTCCTCCTATTTTTGTGTTTTTGTTTTTGTCGTTTTAATATACTTGTTAACAAAGTCTGTTGTCGTATCACCTAAATGGAAAGCCGAATGAGCAATAACCTCTTTTAGCATTGGGATATTTGTTTTAATACCTTCAATATGATAATCAGCTAATGCAGCTTGCAGACGATTTATGGCTTCTTCACGATTATTGCCTTTAACAACTAGCTTAGCAATCATAGGATCATAAAAAGGTGTAACTACAGATTGACCGTGAATAGCTAATTCATGTCGAACGCCAGGTCCGTTCGGTAGCTCTAAATTAGTTATTTTTCCAGGTGAAGGGAAAAATGTTTTGGGATCTTCTGCATAGATTCTAACCTCAATTGCATGCCCTTCACGTTTTACCTCTTCTTGAGTAAAGTTCAGAGCTTCACCTGCAGCAATTTGCAATTGTTGTTCAACTAAGTCTAAACCCGTAATTTCTTCCGTAACCGGATGCTCTACTTGCAAACGAGTATTCATTTCAAGAAAGTAGAATCCTTGCTCCTCATCCACTAAGAACTCGATGGTACCTGCATTTTTATACCCAATTGATTTCGCCGCTTTTACCGCTGCCTCCCCCATCTTGGCACGAGTTTCTTCAGAAATAAATGATGATGGGGCTTCCTCTACGACTTTTTGATGACGGCGCTGGATTGAACATTCACGTTCCCAAAGGTATACGGTGTTACCAAAGCCGTCTGCTAAGACTTGAATTTCAATATGTCTTGGATTTTCAACGAATTTCTCGATATACATCGCTCCATCGCCAAAGAAATCAGTAGCCCGCTTTTGGTTACCCGCAAAAGCTTTTCGGATTTCATCCCCGTTATGGACCACCTGCATCCCAATACCGCCCCCACCTGCGGAGGCTTTCAGCATTACGGGATAGCCGATTCGATCCGCAACTTCTACCGCTTCCTCTGCATCTGCCAGCGGGTAGGTAATACCTGGAACGACAGGAACACCAGCTTCCTCCATCACCTTGCGTGATTCAATCTTATTTCCCATTTTAGAAATAACCTTTGGAGATGGTCCGATGAATACAAGGCCAGCTTCCTCACAACGGCGGGCAAATTCAGCATTTTCAGAAAGCAAGCCATATCCCGGGTGGATTGCCTCCGCCCCTGTTCCTTGAGCGACCTCTAGAATTTTATTGATATTTAAATAGCTTTCGGCTACACGAGAGCCTCCAATTAAAAAGGCTTCATCTGCTATTTTTACATGTGGAGCATCACTATCAGCTTCTGAGTAAACTGCAATCGTTGTAATTCCTAAGGCTTTGCATGTACGGATTACACGAACAGCAATTTCACCGCGATTAGCAATTAATACTTTTTTGAACATGCCTTTCCACCCTTTCTATCTTCTATCTAATAAGGTCCAAAGGTCATTTGCTATATTAGCAAACATAACCTTTTACCGTTGAGGAGATATGTAATATTCTAATCATTCATACGATTATCTTGAAATCCTAATCTAGTAAATGGAACCAGTCATTTGCCGAGAATTTTCCCGACAAATGACCAGATCTACTTTTCACCTATTTAACAGATGCTTTTTCAGCTAGTAGTTTTTGAATTTGTGCTACAGTAGCTGGATCTTCTAGTCCTGTAATGTCACCTTGAACCTGTCCTGATACAACAATTTCCTTTAATAGACGGCGCATGATTTTTCCGCTGACTGTTTTTGGCAGCATATCCGTGAAAACAATGGATTTTGGAGCTGCAATCTTACCAATCTGTTGAATAATCTGATCATTTATTTGTTGTCTTAATTCTTCTGTTTCTTGATAGCCATCAGCTAAACGGACAAATACGAGCGGTACTTCTCCTTTAATTTCGTCAGGGATTCCAATAATAGCGGTTTCAGAAACACCCTTAATTTCTAGTACAGCGCTTTCCATCTCCATGGTACTTAACCGATGTCCTGCCACATTAAAGGCATCATCGGAACGGCCAACTACCCATAAATATCCATCATCATCTATTAATGCAAGGTCGCTGGCATAATAGCAGCCATCTACTTGGCTGAAATAGGATGCATAATATCGCTCAGGTTCTTTCCAGAGAGTTCGGCATAGCATTGGAAATGGTTTTCGAATCACCAGATTTCCTAACCTGCCAGGTTTAACTGAATTGCCTTCTTCATCCACTACATCCATAACAGCACCTAAAAACGCAGTACCCGCTGCACCCGGTTTCATTGGCGTCAGCCAAGCAGCGCCAGCAATAGGAGATCCCGCTGTTTCGGTTTGACCCCATGTATTATTGATATAAACCTTCTTCTTTCCTAATACTTCATAGGTCCATTGCCAGGTTTCAGGATCAAAAGGTTCACCAACAAGGGAAATGACATCAAGACAAGATAAATCAAATTTCTCTAATGCCTTTTCTCCCATACTTTTTAACATTCTTAATGCTGTTGGAGCAGTAAACAGTTTATTCACTCTGTATTTTTCAATGATTTGATAAAAACGATCTTTTGTTGGATAATCAACTGCCCCTTCAAAGACAACGGTTGTTACACCATTCGCTAAAGCACCAGTAATCCCCCAAATATGCATAGTTAACCAGCCGATATCTGCGGTACACCAGAAGACATCATCATTACGGTGATCCATATGATACTTCGCATATATGTAATTCTGAATAACAAAAGCCATACCAGAGTGCACGACACCTTTTGGTTTACCTGTCGTACCGCTTGTATAAAACACGATGCCACTCTCATTCGCTTCTATTCTCTCAGGTTCGCAAACAATGCTTTGTGCATTTGTCTGTTCATGCCACCAGTAATCCCGGCCTTCTTTCATTTGAACTTCTGATCCTAATCGGTCGACAACGATAACTGCTTCGATAGACGGAATAGACGGTACAACATTATCGACTTTTTCTTTTAATCGAATAAGTTTACCCCGGCGCTCCGTTGCATCCGCAGTAATCAATACCTTGGGCTCAAAATTAATGAGTCTGTCCGTCAATGATTTCTCGGAATAACCTGAGAAAATCGTATTGTAAATGGCGCCAATTCGGAAACATGCTAATACAGAAATAATGGCTTCAGCTAAATTCGGAAGAAAAATAGCTACACAATCACCTTTTTTAACACCAAATGATTTAAGAACATTCGCAAATCGATTCACTTCTGCAAGAAGCATATTATAGGTGTAAAATTTGGTGTCCCCGTTTTCACCTTCCCAAATGAGAGCGGTCCGGTTTCCTGCACCATTTTTTATATGCCGATCAAGTAAATTTATACTTGGGTTACTAATCCCCCCTGAAAAAAAGCGGAAATCGGGAAGTTGCCCACTAATGGTTTCATTCCATGGTTCATACCAATCAAGCTCGCGTGCTGCAGTATCCCAAAAGGCAGCAGGATCTTCTTGGGATAATTTAAGAAGTTCTTGGAAATCTTCGTTACTCCCAATAGAGGTTGAGCGCACTTTTTCTTCACTAGGATAAATGAGTTTGCTATTTGAAACCACTTGTAAAATTCCACTGATATCCATGTCATGACCCCTTTACAATTTTTTTGTTATTACTATAAAAATTCATTAACATCCAATTTGCTTTGCAATGACCATTCGTTGAACCTCAGATGTTCCTTCACCAATTTCTAAAAGTTTCGCATCACGGAAGAATCGCTCTACTTGATATTCCTTCATATAGCCATATCCGCCATGGATTTGAACAGCCTGATCACAGGCACGCATACATATTTCTGAAGCAAATAATTTTGCGAACGCTGCTTCTTTTTTAAATGAACGTCCTTGATCCTTTAACCAAGCTGCTTTGAAAACCATATTCCTAGCTAATTCGATATTCATAGCCATGTCTGCTAATTTAAATTGGATGGCCTGGAAGTTGGATAAACTTTTTCCAAACTGTTTTCTTTCTTTTGCATATTGCAGAGCTTTATCATAAGCACCTTGTGCAATGCCGACAGCCATGGCACCGATTCCGATTCTTCCACCATCAAGCGTAGCTAAAAACTGTTTGTAACCGTTTCCAATTGTCCCTAAAAGATTTTCTTTAGGTACTCTTACATTTTCTAGGATAAGTTCTGTGGTATTTGAGGCATGCAGACCCATTTTTTCGTAGTTGTCGATTACAGTGAATCCTGGAGCATTAGTTGGAACAATAAATGCACTGATACCATTGATTCCTTTTGAGCGATCCGTTACCGCTGTCACTGCTAGGTGATTAGCATAGCTAGCATTTGTAATAAAACATTTGGAGCCGTTAATGACCCATTCTTCTCCATCAAGAACAGCCGTTGTTTGCGTTCCCCCTGCATCAGAGCCTGCATTCGGTTCAGTCAATCCAAATGCTCCGAAGGATTCTCCCGTACAAATAGGTTTTAAGTATTTTTCTTTTTGCTCGTGGGTACCAAATAAATTAAGCGGTGCCCCTCCTAATGAAATATGAGCTGAATATGTAATTCCTGTTGATGCACACACACGGCTAAGCTCTTCAACAACAATGGCAAAGCTAATTGTATCTGCTTCCCCGCCGCCATACTGTTCAGGGAAAGGAAGACCCATGATTCCTAACTCTGCTAATTTTGAAAAAATCTCCTTAGGGAAATCCCCCGTTCGATCACGTTCATCTGCTCCCGGAGCAACTTCTGCATCAGCAAAATCACGAATTACACTGCGAATCATCTCTTGTTCTTTCGTTAAATCAAAATTCATTTATCTACAACCCCTTTCCAGATATTATGATTGTTGTTAGTAATGACCTTTTTTTCTTAACATATATCAAATCTCTCCTAAAACTCTTTTGCCGACCCCCTATCCATACTTTCGAAATTTTCATATAATCAGAATATAACTATTAGGAGTATATTGCTATGTTCAATTTCATGAATATAAATAGGAGAAATTTGTGACTTTTACACAAAAAACAAAAATGTAAGACAAATTATCCAGGAAAGGATGATGAAAGATGCAAGATACATTAACTCATAGGCAGCTAAAGTCCTTGATTCATGTGTCCAACGTTATCAATTCCAAATTAGATATTGATACCATTTTTGATTCAATCATGACTGAAACAATATCTGTCGTTGAAGCTGCTGGAGGAGGCTCTATATGGATTTTTGACAAAAGCCAGAATCGGCTCATCGCAAAATCAGCTCAGGGATTATTTTATCCACAGATTTTCCGCCAAATAAAACTCGTTAGCGGTGAATCCATGACGGGGATGGCTTTTGCAGCAAAAAAGTGTCTCATTTTTTGGGACGAGGTAGAAGTTAAACAGGCACTGTCTACATTAACTCTTGAGAATAGAGATTTATTAGATCGGGCTATTCCGAGTAACTTTCATTTTACCTCTGTCATTTCTTCACCTATTTTACAAAAAGGAAAGTGTATCGGCGTCATTACACTGGACTCATTTGAACAATCTTTGCAGTTTAAACAGGAGGATATTCATCTTCTAGAAGCAATTGGCCATCAGGCAGCGGTTGCCTTGGAAAAATCCAGTCTTTATAACGAAAAGGAAATAATGGTTCGGAAGCTTTCCCATTCCATTGAAATACATAGAAACCTATCCAATCTTGTTGTAAATGGAGAAGGAATTCAATCGATTATGAACTTCATACATAATACAATTGGGCAGCATCTTCTGCTCTTTGATGAGATTGGAGAACTTAAAGCATCTGCCTGCCATTCGTCATTTACTACTGAAATGACCGACTATATGAAAGCGTATGCAAAACAATTTATTCTAACACTAGAAAACTCACATACCGTTTCCGAAATTACCATAAATGATGATACGTATCACTTAGTTGTCTTATCGCTTGGGTCCAAACTGAAGTCTCTTGGCGGGCTAATTATCCTTTCAAAACAAAAAATGAATGAAGTGGATATCGCTGCTCTAGAACATGCATGTACGGTCATTTCGCTTGAATTGGTAAAAGAGCAAGCCGTTTTTGAAACACAGCAGCGTTTAAGAGGAGAATTCGTAACAAAGCTTTTTTCAGGACAGATGGATGAAGTACTGATTCAGAAAGCAAAAAATTTAAATTTTGATCCTAACTGGAATTATGTTGCCCTTATTATTAATTTTGAAGATAAGGTAACCGAGCAAAAGGTTTTTGGTGATTATGTGATAAGGAATTTACTCCATTTGGTCAATACGCCTTTACTGGGCGGGAACTCTCAAGTAACAGCAGTAAGAGATGAAAGTCAAATTGTTGCTCTTCTATCCATGCACTCAAGAGTATCTTCGCTCAATATTGTTGCTGAAATAAAGGAACTTACAAAAAAGTTACAGCTGCAGATTAAAAATAAATATAGTGAGGTAGACGTGTCAATTGGTATTGGAAGAATGAAGCAAGGGCTTACCCTTGTCCATGAGTCATTTGTAGAAGCGACCAAGTGCATAAAGTTTCTCAAGAACTATCATTTTGATCATCGAATTCTTAGTTATACAGACCTGGGCGTTCAGAGGTTTATTTTACAGAATTCAAAGGAAGAATTAATTGATTTTATTCAAGAAGTATTAGGCCCTCTTATTCAATATGAACAATCTAGAAAAGGCGAATTGTTAAGCACTCTGATTGTATATTTAGACCAAAATCAAAACATCAAGAAAACGGCTGTTACATTGCATATTCATACAAACACCTTAAGCTATCGTTTAAAACGAATTGAGGAAATTCTATTAACGGACTTGAATGATAGTCAAACATTATTTAACATTCATTTAGCCATAAATATCTATCAATATATAATTAAAAAAGACACCCTCCAGAAAAACGAATGAGTAGGATGGGTATTTTCCCTAAAAGATATTTACAAATTATAACAATTGTATTACAATTGCATCAAAAGTAGTTCTTAATCAAGAACATTTTCTTTATAAAGGCGTGAAATAATGTTATATCCACTAATTGAACAGAAAAAAAAGATTCATATTGTTAAAGATATTAATTCCTGTGCATGTGGTTTAAAGTATCATACTGATTTGGTTATTAAACGGAAAACACTTAAACAAATTAAGTTCGTTGAAATTGGCAAGGTAACCTGTAAAAAATGCGCATCGAAACTTTTAAACTATGATGAATAGTATGTTTTATTCGATATATTGGAGGATACATAAACATTATGGGAATAACGTTACTTGATGTAAAAGAACTTGATCAAGAATGGTTAGAACTAATTTTAGAAGCACGAAATATAGGGATTCCATTTGACGAAATTAGGGATTTCCTCAAGCAATCCTCTTAGACCTTATAATGAGGTCTTTTTTTTGTTTGTAAACTCACTATCACCCATGAAAAGACTAAACCAAACCATTCATTAGGAATGTGTTGATTTAGTCTTGAGAAAATTTATTTTAGCGAAGGAAAATTATAGGACTTCTCCGTTACTTTCAATCACTTTTTTATACCAATGGAAAGATTCTTTTCTTCTTCTTTCCAGTGTTCCACTTCCGTCATCATTCTTATCAACGTAAATGAATCCATAGCGCTTTGACATTTCACCGGTTGACATACTGACTAAGTCTATACATCCCCAGCTTGTATAACCCATCAGTTCCACGCCATCCTCTAGTGCCTCTCCCATTGCCCTCACATGTTCGCGGAGGTAATCGATCCGATAGTCATCATGGACTGAACCATCTTCCTCCAATTGGTCGTACGCCCCCAAGCCATTTTCTACTACAAATAGGGGTACCTGATATCTTCCATAAAGCTTGTTTAAGCTGATACGCAAACCAATCGGATCTATCTCCCAGCCCCAATCACTTGCCACGAGGAATGGGTTTTTCACTCCGCCCACAATATTTCCTTGTGATTTTTCCGCTTCGGACTTTTCTTTTTTATCCGTACGGGACATGTAATAACTTAATCCAATATAATCCACTGTACCTTCTTTGATGATATCCAAATCACCTGCTTGAATCTCTAATTCAATATTTTTCTCCTTAAAGAAACGCTTAATAAAGGCTGGATATTCCCCGCGCACTTGGACATCAGCACAGAAATAATTAAACAATTCCTCTTCTTTTAATGCATAGATAATGTTTTCTGGATTGCAATCGAATGAATAGACAGGTGCAAACAGAATCATGCAGCCGATTTTTGCATGAGGAATCATTTCCTTACAGGCTTTTACTGCTATAGCACTAGCAACAAATTGATGGTGGAAGGCCTGGAATGTCTCTAGGTACCGGTCCTCTTCCTTTTTGGGGGAAAATCCCATGCTCATAATTGGCATCTTCAAGGCACCGTTGATTTCGTTAAAGGTCATCCAGTATTTCACTTTCTCCTTATAACGCTGAAGAATAACATTGGTATATCTTTCGAAGAAAGTAACAACCTGTCGATTCCTCCAACCTCCAAATTCTTTTACCAGATTTAGCGGCATTTCATAGTGAGAAATCGTTACTACCGGTTCAATTCCGTATTTTAGTAACTCATCAAAAACCCGGTCGTAAAAAGCCAAACCTTCTTCATTAGGTTCCAACTCGTCACCATTTGGAAAAATCCTTGTCCAAGCTATCGACATCCTGAATACTTTAAAGCCCATTTCGGCAAACAAAGCGATATCTTCTTTGTAACGAAGATAAAAATCAATCGCTTCATGATTGGGATAACTGTACTTTTCACGATCGATTTCAAAGTTAAAACCAGCAGACATTAGTATTTTAAGGCGCTCTTTTCCGCCCGGAAGAACATCAGCAATATTTAAGCCCTTATTCCCTTCATTGAACCCACCCTCTATCTGGTTCGCTGCCGTTGCACCGCCCCATAAGAAACCTTCTGGAAATACTATCTTTTTTATTTCGTTCATTCTTTTAATCCTCCTGGCTGACACATTGAAACCAAGGGAATGGTTAGCCCAGCCCCTTGGTTATTAAAAATAGTATTCCCTCAATGGAAAGATTATATAAGGATAGGAAAAGAAGCAGGGGGTAGCTAATCCAGTCAGCTCGGCTTCAGACACACTCTCTCTTTTTCAGCTCTTCCTTGTCCGAACTTGAACCATTAATAAAACCGCCCCTATTTATGGTAAGGTTCTCCGTAATATATCTAAATGAGGTTTTAATTTAAGAGGTCGTCCCCCTTATATAATGATGAAGTATTGGAAATTCTACTTAGAAAGGAGTGGATAAAATGAGTAATACAAATAAACATACGCCTTTCCTAGAATTAACTGCAACCGAAGTATCTAACATCTGGTCTTCCTTTTTAATGAATAGTATGCAACAAAGACTTTTAGAATATTTTTCGGCCAGTATAGATGATAGCAAAATTAAAGAAGTAATAGAAAAGATGTTGACTCAATCACAAGACAATATAAACGAACTCAATGAAATATTTGCCAAAGAGAATCTTAATGCTCCTCATGGTTTTACCGAGGAAGACATAAGGGTTAATGCACCTAAAGTATTTTCTAATACATTTATTGTGCAGTTTGCTTTTGATTTAACCCACCTTATGATGAGTACATATCCTATTGCATTAACAGATTGCACCAGAAACGATGTCCGTGATCATTTTCAAGAGAACATTGCATTTTCTGTGAAAATCCAGAATGAAATTAAAGATTTAATGTTATCAAAAGGTATATACTTGAAACCCCCACAAGTTGCGATAGATAGTGAGGTGGAATTTGCAGATAGCTTCATGTATTTTAATGGTTTTTTTGGTGGTTCAAGGCCTTTAAATGTTGCTGAAATCGCTAATGTCTCAAGGATTATATATAGGGCACAGTTTTCAAAAATGGTCTTTGTTACTTTTAGTAAATTAGCCCATACGAAAGAGCTAAAACAACATTTTGGTAAAGGTAGAGATGGGATTCAAAAAGTATTAGATTTACTTCAAGAAGTTCTTGAAAAGGAAAATATTCCAATTGCAGCCTCAGGGGACTATCAAATTTCCAATGTTGAAATATCCCCTTTTTCCGATAAGTTAATGTTGTTTTTTGTGAATACATGTCTAGGAATATTCTGCTTTACTATGATAAATCAGGCTATGGCTTCCAGTTTAAGAACGGATATCGTTACTAAGTTAGGCAAAATATCTGATGACATGAAGAAGTTCTATGGAATGGGTCTACTTTTAGCGATAAAAGAAAAGTGGTTTGAACAACCTCCCCAATCTATTGATCGAAAAGTTTAATTAGAAATATAATTATTTATCAATAGGATAACAAGCCGAGATATCAAGTTTAAAATAATACTTCATATCTCGGCTTGTTCCTTTCTTCTATCAAACCTCATTTACTTATGGTACGGTTCACCGTAACGTATCTAAATGAGGTTTTAACTAATTTGTATCCTAGGTCTTAGATCGCGGTCCATCCGCCATCTACCTTAATTGTCTCACCTGTTACAAAATCGGATAAATCGGAGGCTAAATATAGGACAGCACCCGAAATATCTTTTGGTTTTGGAAGCTTACCTAAAAGTATTCGACTTTCTACGTCTTTTTTAAAGTTTTCGTCTTCAAACATATCGGCTGTAAATTCTGTTTCTACAAAGGTAGGGGCTACGGCATTTACGTTGATTCCGTATTTTGCCCATTCCACAGCCAACGCCTTTGTCATCTGAACAACTCCGCCTTTACTGGAACAATACGCCGCCCGTTTAATATAGCCGACAAACGACATTTGCGAGGCAATGTTAATAATTCTCCCTTTTTTTCCCCTTTCTATCAGATGTTTGCCGACCGACTGGCTGTAGAAGAAAACCGACTTTAAATTTGTGTCGAGGACCTTGTCCCAATCCTCTTCGGTGACCTCTATAGCCGGCTTCGGAATATTGACGCCAGCGTTATTCACCAATATGTCGACGGTTCCATAATCACGTACCGCTTCCTCAACAATTGCCCGTACACGTTTGATGTCATTCACATCCGCTGAAACAGCTTTATGATTCCCACTGCCAGCCTCTTTAAGCTCCCCAAGTGTATGTTCTAAAGCAGCTGCACCCCGTCCGATGATAATGACATGGGCACCAAGCTTAGCAAAGGAAAGGGCAATATCTTTCCCAATCCCTTTACTGCCTCCCGTAACCATAACCGTTTTATTGTGCAGGTCCGAAAAGTACATATTCATCTTTACTCGTTCCTTTCACGGTCAAGCTTTAGGAAATGAATTAATGTTTTCTCCCGCTCAGCATTTATTTTTTTAGAAGCGTTTTCGTCCCACTGATAAAAGCCTTGGCCGCTCTTATCACCGAGCATGCCTTCCTCTACTAAACTTGTTAAAACTCTGCCCGACTTCTTTGCAGTACTTAAGTCTTCAAAGAGATAGTTAGAGATGGCAGAAAATACATCAAGGCCGCCCATATCAGATGTCATTAATGGTCCGGTAATCGGCAGCCGGCGTCCGATACTGTACGTAACCGCTGCATCAATGTCCTCTTTTGTTGCCACTCCTTGATCCAATAAGGCTTGCGCTTCACGGAACAATGCATATTGCAGGCGATTTCCGATAAATCCTGGAATCTCCTTGTTGAGGAAAATCGGCTGCTTGTTCATCTTTTTCATAAATGCCATCGCACGTTCGATCGTTTCTTGATTCGTTTTTTCTCCTTTTACTACCTCCACGAGCGGGATCAAATGACCTGGATTCCAATAATGGGTCACAATAAAACGCTCAGGATAAAGGGCTTTTTCCGCCAAGCTAGTCGGAGTAAATCCGGAGGTGTTACTGGCGATTACGACATCTTCACCTATCAGCTGCTCGAGTTCCTGATATAATGTATGTTTCATTTCGAGGACTTCGGGAATCGCTTCGATGATAAATGTCGCTTCCTGCACCACTTCTTTCAATGATGTAAGCAGGGTAATCCGCGAACGAATCGCCTCTGCTTCGCTTTTATCAACTAATTCATTTTCTACCATTACGCTTAATTTATTTTGCAACCCCTTGTCTGCCCTGTTGAGGTCCTCTTCATTGACCCCACCAACCTTTACGTCGAAGCCTGTCCATGCAGCCGATAACGCAATCGAATGCCCCATCGTGCCGCAGCCAATAATTGATAACTTCTCCATCATCTTCACTCCTTTAATAATAGTAGAAAAAAACCCAACAAACGAAACCGAATGTTGGGTATAAAAAATGACATATCTGCGTTTCCACCTACAAGTGGTGAAAGGCACCTTTACAATCCAATTGAGAATAGGATGACTGCTAATATAGTACCAATTGCCGGAACAATTACGGTTAGTGCACCGAACATTGGATAGGCGTCTTTGTGTGTTTCTCCCGCAATAGAACGGATGGTGGTTACAACGTATCCACCTTGTGGCAGAGAATCCAGTGACCCAGAGGAAATCGAGACAACCCGGTGCAGCGCTTCTGGATTTACATCTAAATCCAGGTAATGTGGCGCAAGCAATGGTAAGGCAATCGATTGTCCGCCTGATGCTGACCCCGTTAACCCGGCAATAATCGCAACCGCGAGCGCACCGCCAATCAGTGGACTTCCTGGAATGTTCGTCATAAAATCTACTGCTTCTCCGAATGCAGGTGTTGCTTTTACCACACCACCGAAACCGACGACAGCTGATGTATTCGCAATCGCGATAATCGCACCAATGGTACCATCTGAAATTGCTTTTCCAATATTGGAAAAATATTTACGGTTAATCAGGTAGGTAGCAAGAATACCGCCTGTTAACGCAATAATTAAAGCCGATTGCTTTAAACTATTATGAAAAATAAACGAAATGATTAATACAACTGCTAATGGAATCATGCTAAGAATCGGATTTGGCAGTTGCTGACGTACCTCGTGATGGTCAGATTCTCTTTCAATAAACTTTTCCCCTTTATTCACGGCACTTTTGATTGCCTTTGTTAACCACCAGTAACCAAAGACCATCATAAATACCGCCACAATCAAGCTGACTTCCCAGCCGGCATAAGCATTTGTTCCTAAAAATTCAATGGGAATCCAGTTTTGAATTTCAGGTGAACCGGCAGACGTCATCGTAAACGTTGTCGAACCAAAAGCCAGTGCTGCCGGAATGAAGCGTCTTGGTAAATTCGCTTCTTTAAATAAGCTGACTGCCATTGGATACACCGAGAAGGCGACGACAAACAAACTTACTCCTCCATACGTTAACACCGCACATGCGATGACAATCGCTAATGCCGCACGTTTCATTCCAATTTTGCTTACAATCCACTTAGAAATACTGTCGGCTGCTCCACTGTCTTCCATGACTTTTCCAAAAATCGCTCCAGTTAAGAACATTAAATACCAGGAAGCAATAAAGCCTGAAAAACCAGTCATATAGTTCGTTAAAAAGTTCGCCGCCCCTTCTTCTGCAAGCTGTGGAAATAGCGGCAGGCCATTTAACAGTGTGACAAATAAAGCCGAAAGCGGTGCTGCGATTAGTAAGTTCATACCCCTCATGGTCAGGTAGATTAGCAGGGCTAATCCACCAAACAGACCAATAAATCCTAAGACCATATGATCATTTCTCCCCCCGTAATAGGATTACTTATTATTACCGTATCGGCGTACACGCAGTAACGCTTGTTCCGCATGACCGGCAAAGTTCTCCAACTGGCAAAGACGAGCTGCATATTCCCCTATATATGCAGAAGCTTCTGGAGTCACTTTTTGGTATGTTACCGTTTTAATAAACTTACCTACCCAAAGTCCGCCGGTATAACGGGCTGCACCTTTTGTCGGCAAAGTATGGTTCGTACCAATTACTTTATCGCCATACGCAACGTTTGTTTCAGGTCCTAAAAATAAGCAACCGTAGTTCGTCATATTTTCTAAGAAGTAATCAGGATTTTCTGTTAAAATTTCCACGTGCTCAAACGCCAGCTTATCGGCTTCCACGACTGCTTCTTCAAGGCTGTCTACGACTAAAATCTGACCATAATCTGCCCAAGAAACACGGGCAATATCAGCTGTTGGCAGCACTTGCAGCTGTCTTTCAATTTCTTCAATCGTTTCATAAGCAAGCTTTTCAGATGTTGTAATTAATGCACCTGGTGAAGTCGGCCCGTGCTCCCCTTGACCAAGGATGTCGGTAGCAACCATTTCAGCATCTGCTGTTTCATCGGCAACCACTAATGTTTCCGTTGGACCGGCGAATAAGTCGATTCCAACGCGGCCAAATAATTGGCGTTTTGCTTCGGCTACGAAAGCATTACCAGGTCCGACAATCATATCAACCGGCTGGATGGTTTCCGTTCCGATTGCCATAGCTGCCATTGCCTGAATGCCGCCAAGTAAATAAATATCGTCTGCACCTGCTAGATACATCGCAGCAATCGTAGCGTTTGGCACTTCGCCGTTAATTGGCGGTGTGCAGGCAATGACACGTTTTACACCCGCAACCTTTGCCGTTAACACACTCATATGTGCAGAGGCTACCATCGGGTAACGTCCCCCAGGAATGTAACAGCCGACACTGCTTACAGGAATATTTTTATGACCAAGGATTACGCCAGGAATGTTTTCTACTTCTACATCATTTAATGAAGCCAGTTGTGCTTCGGCAAATTCACGAATGTTTTTTTGCGCAAATTTAATGTCTTCAATGACCTCTGCAGGCACCTTTGCCACAATCTCGCTGATTTGCTCTTCGGTTAAACGGAATGATTCTGGAGACCATTTATCAAATTTCTCGGAATACTCACGAACAGCTGCATCCCCGCGAGCTTCGATATCCTGAATCGCATCCGCTACGATTTTCGATACTTGAAGGTCATTTTTTGAAACCTCATCTTTTGACTTACCAGCCTTAATTACTTTTACCATGAAAAAGTCCCCCTTTAAAGTGTTGCATACGCTTTCATTAAATAAATACGTATGCAAAAAATGATAGATTGGTATTTATCTAAATCGATAAATACGTTTGTAGAATAGATTTTGTATTCGCTAAATTAGTGAATACCCTTTCAAAAAAGAATAATAGAAAATATACCCCAATCTGAGATACAGCCTCTATGAATACGTATTCAAAAATGAAGAAAAAAATTTGCAGCTTTAAATGAATACGTATGCAAAATACTTTAAATAAAGAATATTCTAATAAAACGGATTTGTCAACACTTCTAAGTTGTTTTTCTTTCAATTAATTGCCCTTTGATTTCGATGTTTTCAGTCATACCGGTATATTCGTCAATCTCTGCGAGCACATATTTTACCGTTTTTTCCACCATTTCAGAGATTGGCTGTTCCCAGGTGGTTAAACTATAAAGCGGCCAGCCCGCCATATCGATATTATCAAATCCAACTACTTTCGTTTCTGCCGGAACTAGGATGTTATTTTCCCGAAGCGCGTCTAACACACCTAATGCCATAATATCGTTTGCCACGAAAAACGCAGAAGGAATCTCTCCTTTTTGAATGATTTTTTTGGCCGTTTTATAGCCGCCTTCATAGGAAAAATCCGAGTCATACTGTTGATAACCGAGCTGATGTTTTTCAAGAACCTCGGAAAAACCTTTCTCCCGCTCAATGCTCGTGGATGTATTCCGCTCCCCTGAAATATACACCATATCGGAGCATCCTTTCTGAATCAAATACTCGGCAATCTTCCGGCTCGCAGCCAGATTATTGGTTCCCACCGTAAAGAAATTCTGCCCTTCTACTTTCCGGTTAAATAACACAAGTGGAATTTTATTCTTTTTAAAATCCTCGGTAACCTTTAATGATAGCGTCGCATCAGTAATAATTACGCCGGCCACATTGTATTTTAATAGGGTTTCAACATCCTCTTTTTGAATTTCATCATTGCTGGTATGGACAAATAAAATACTGTACCCTAATTTTTTGAAATGAGAGGTAAACTCCTTTAATACCTGCGGATAAAACGGGTTTTTAACTCCTTTCATCACAAGGCCGATAATTCTCGTTTTGTTTGTAATCAAACTACGGGCAAATTCGTTTGGACTATACCCTAATTCCTCGGCAGCTGCTAACACCTTCTTACGCGTTTTCTCCGAAACAGAAGCCCCTCCGAAAAACACCCTTGAGACAGTAGGTTGTGATACCCCTGCAAGCTTGGCAACATCCTTTGCATTAATTCCGTTACTCATAATTCATTCCCAACCTCTTCCAAACTTATTATTTTAAATTATACACTATACCTGAAGTTTATAAATATAGATTCAGTGTGGATTTTGTGTTTCCAATTTAACAGTTCTCATCCTTATATCTATCAAATATGAAAAGGTAAAAGTACGATCTTATTTTACTGTACCTTTTGCCTTTTAATGAAATTTTACCCAAAAATTCCTTGTCTATAATTTACTTCAACTTAAGTTCATTAATAATATAGAGTCTTCAATAACATAAATTGGGGATACAGTATCCTCAAAATGTTTTTTAATTATTACGCAACTTCCTTGCTTTACCATCGAATAATAATTAAATAACCTCATTTACTTATGATACGGTTCATTACGATTTATCCTGAAGGCTCTATAAATCTGTTCCACTAATATTAATTTCATCAATTGATGGGGGAAGGTCATTTTTGAAAAAGAAAGCTTCTCGTTGGCCCGTTTTTGTACTTCTTCACTTAGTCCTAACGAGACTCGAAGCTGACACTCCTTCTGTATTTACTGCTGATAAAATCCATTTAGCGTCCTCACGTAACTAGTACAAGTGATACCTGGGAACTTGTGAAGAACTGATTGGAAAGATTATATAAGGAACGGAAAAGAAGCAGGGGTCACCTAATCCTGACCCCCTGCTTCTTATTTGTGCCCCTGCCAAGGAATATAATTATACCATGTCTAAAGCATCCATTCATAATTGAAAAAACATGGGGATGGTTCGTCCGGCCCTTTTGGGACCAGGAGAAGAACGAAATCGCTCCGCGATGGCTCTTTGGAAAATTCCTTATCCCTAAAAATGAATAAAAATAAAAAAGTATGTCTATCGTAGTATTGTTCAATCGCCAAACCAAACAATCTACGGAAGGACA
>NZ_JAMBOB010000029.1 GCF_023715415.1 Neobacillus niacini | reverse complement strand
TAGAATTCCTGTAGATGGTTAATTTTCACCTTTGAAAATAAAAAGGCTCCTCAGTAAGATATGAGTCTAGACACCACTCTAACTCAAACCCTAAGGAGGAACCTAATATGAAGTTTAAGATGCAAGACAAACAAAATCAACTAATTGAAAGAATTTCTAATAAACACCTTGTTATCGGTGTAGATATTGCTCAACATATTCATGTTGCACGTGCTGTAAATTTCCGTGGCATTATTGTTGGTGATCCTCTCTCTTTTGAAAATAACGAAGAAGGATTTGATAGATTACTTAACTGGATTAACAAGCTAAAAACTACCAAAGGTTTTGATAAAACGTTAGTTGGTATGGAACCAACCGGACATTACTGGCTTAACCTATCAAAATGGCTATATGAACAAAATATTGAAGTAGTAACCGTTAATCCTCATCTTGTTAAAAGGAATAAAGAAAATAGAGATAATAGCCAATCAAAAAGCGACAAAAAAGATGCTTTGGTTATAGCTGATATGGTTAAGAATGGATACTATTCCTTTCTACGTCCTACTTCAGAGGCATTTGAAAAACTACGAGTATTAATGGCTAATCGTGATATGACAGTTAAGAGATTTGTTAGTGCTGTCAATCAAATCAATCGTTGGGTAGATATCGTTTTTCCTGAACTTCGCCAAGTCTTTAAAGACGTGAAAGGAAAAGGTGCAATCGCTACTCTTCGCTTATTCCCTACACCATTAGAAATAAGTTCTATGAAGGCACAAGATATCGTTGATGGTTGGAAATCAACAATGCAACGACACGCGGGATTAAAAAAGGCCCAATTACTAATTGTTTTGGCTAAACAATCTGTTGGTACCCATCAAGCACTTGATGCTTATAAATTACACCTGGAACAATTAATTGAAGAATTTGACCTTGCCACTGCACAGCTTGAAAGAGTTGAACAGGAAGTGACTTGCGTCCTTAAACAAATTACCTTCGCAAAAAAATTATTATCTATTAAAGGAGTTAGTGAGATTGCACTTGCAGGCATATTAGGAGAAGCAGGAGATCTAAGTAGGTTCGCTCATGGTAGCTCATTATTACGTCATGCTGGATTACATTTAGTAGAGGCAAGTTCAGGAAAGTGGAAAGGACAAATCGTCCTTTCTAAACGAGGAAGGTCTCGATTACGACGTTTCCTTTACCTAGCGACAATGAGTCTTGTCATGAACAACCCTGAATTTAAAGAACTGCACTCTTACAATGTTAATGTGAAAAAGATGAAAAAAATGAAATCCATTATGAAATTAATAAATAAATTCGCAAGAATTATAGTAGGAATTGCACGTAATAATGAGGCCTATTGCCCTGACAAAGTTAAACCTATAACACCAGTAGCTGCATAAAGTAAACTAAAAATTATATATATTACTGTATTCAAATAGCTTTAAGATTTATAACTTTCGAATATTGGCTTATTCGTAGGATCTCAAAGAAAGTACGAAGTACCGGATTTATTGTGCAAAAGGGCTCAGACCCGTTCCGTTAGAAAGACCGGCCTCTACCACTTGGATAGGTGTGACGAAGGAATGAAAGGGCAATTGACCCGTTGAGACATGGGAGTGAAAACCTCCAAGGGTGGCGTGGAGAATGCGTACATTATATGGAAATTTTTGGAGATGTAACTACCTCCTCTATTTAAGCATGCCTTCATGTAGCCAAATGGTCTAAAACTCATTCAATACATCCCACTTTAATCTTCTAAGTGTTTTGAAATCCTGCGAATAAGTGAGTATTTGAGAGATAAATGTATCTTACTGAGGGAG
>NZ_JAMBOB010000028.1 GCF_023715415.1 Neobacillus niacini | reverse complement strand
ATAGGGGACAATCGGAAGTTTTGCGCGTAAAAAGGCACAACTAGTGATAATTGCTAGTTGTGCCTTTGCTTTTTTATCGTTGAAAAACCAAATGCGCAAAATTTTTGATTGCCCGAGAAGAATGAAGTCGTGGTCATGGTCTATGGGGTTTCAATTTTTGGCTATCAGGTAAAATTTCGATATTAATACCTATTTTTATTTTTGATTAGCACCTTTTTCAAAGTTTAATCTATTTTTGGATACAATTTCCCCCTCCCCATTGAAGAGGCAATTTATAAAAGTATTAATTTCAACACTTATTACGGTACCACTTGTTGGGCAGCTAATCTAAGGTGTGATTTATTACAGGACGAACATATCGTGACGTCTTTTCCTGCAATAATCGAGACAATTTCTATTGTGCTTAGTCCTGTAAATATTGGCTCGTAAGTTGGGCTATTGGTTAATTTTCGGCATATATTAAGCTTGTTTTTTTTATTACGATTAGCCAGTATCCCATAATGTCTGATTTTCACTAATCCCTTCGGGAGTATATGCATGAGAAACCGGCGAATAAATTCTACAGCCTTCATGGTTACGGTTTTCTTTTGATTATTATTTCGATAATCCTTCACTTGAATGGTAACCGTGTCTTTACCTATTGAAACGATTCGATTATTAGATATAGCGATTCGATGTGTATATCGCCCAAGGTATTGGACTACAGCCAGGGGACCTGAAAATGTCCGTTTGGTGTAGCTATACCAATTTAGTGCGTAACATTCATCGATTAAACGCTGAAATTGTTTCGGATTTTCATATTTTTTTCCTTTATTATAGAAAACAAGCAAATTTTGTTCATAGTATTGCTTTAGATAATACAGATACTTTCCACGGAACTTTTTGGACAGTACTTTAACAGGAATAAAGAATTTTTTACTGGAGGTCCGCCATTGATTCTGTTTGGAAAGCCCTCCGGCTAAAACGACTGTATGAATATGTGGATGAAAATGCAAGTTTTGACCCCAAGTATGCAAGACAGAGAAAAAACCGATTTGTGCTCCCAGATACTTCTTATCATTGGAAAGCTCTTTAAGAGTTTCCGCTACGCATTTGTACATTAAATCGTAAAGTGATTTCTGATTATGATAGATTACCATGTGTAGCTGTTCCGGCATGGTGAATACGACATGAAAATAAGGGGCATTGATAATATCCTTTTTTCGATTATCCACCCAGACTTCTTTATTAACTCCTTGGCACATGGAACAGTGCCGATTTCGGCATGAATTATATCGAACTTGAGTATGACCACAAGTTTCACATTCATAAGCATGTCCACTTAACTGTGAAGTACGACATCTTATGATGTCGTTAGCTGCTTTGGCCTGTTCAGGAGATGGTTTATATTTTTCTTTATATTGGGGATAGAATGCCTTAAAAATATCTTGAACAGTAGTCATTCCTCATGATTCCCCATGGAATCCAACGGACTTTTAACGCCCATTAAACTTTTAGATGTCATGTGTAAATACGTTAGTGTCGTTTTTAGACTTTTATGTCCGAGCATCTGTTGTATAAACACTGGATTTACTCCGTTTTCTAAGGAGTGGGTAGAAAAACAATGTCTTAATGTATGTGCAGAGATAGTAGAGTCAAGATGGAGTTTGTCCCTAAGCCTAATCATGGTATTCTTGATGCTTTTGACATTTATATGATCCGTTTCAATTCTACCTGGAAACAGCCAATCATTAGGTTCATAGTTTTTAGTAGGGAAATCAGTTTTAAAATACTCACGAAGCACTTCCAGTGCTGTCTGAGATAAAATCGTATATCGGTTGGTATTGTGTTTTGCATGATCTACTCGAATTCGCATGGTCTTACTACAGATATCGCTAATTTTTAGTTTGGCTACTTCACTCACACGAAGACCACTGCCATAAATTAATACTAGTATGGCCTTGTGCTTTAAATTAACAGTAGAATTTAATAGTAAAAGTACATCCTCTTTAGCAGGGACGATAGGGAATTTCTGAGTTCTTTTCATTCTTGGAACTTTTATGGGGTTCCATTCCCTTTCTAATACATAGGTATAGAAAAATTTAATCGCTGAAACGTAATTATTAATGGTACCGGCCGAAAGGCCTTTCTCTTTTTTGAGATAAAGGATGTATTGTTGGATATCCTCATGGGTCAATTCTTCTATAGGTTTTTTTAGCTCTTGCATGAAGTTTAAAAAAGCTCGCATTCGTCGCCAATAGGATTCTCGAGAGGAGTCTGGGGTACCCTTAAGTTCAAAGAAGAGCTCAATTTTTTGTTCATATTGTTTCATGAAATTTCCTCCTGATAATTGATTAATATCAAATAAATAAGTCAATAATCAGAAGGTGGAGCTCTCCCTAACTTAAGAGAAATATGTATTTGTATTTTTTGAATTGTCGATGGTAGTGTCTTCATAAGAAAAGTATGTCCTTCCGTAGATTGTTTGGTTTGGCGATTGAACAATACTACGATAGACATACTTTTTTATTT
The DNA here is from genome assembly GCF_023715415.1 of Neobacillus niacini. GTDB lineage: Bacteria > Bacillota > Bacilli > Bacillales > Cytobacillaceae > Neobacillus > Neobacillus niacini_C. Next base: position 62 of record NZ_JAMBOB010000028.1, on the reverse strand, counting down.
TTATTCATTTTTAGGGATAAGGAATTTTCCAAAGAGCCATCGCGGAGCGATTTCGTTCTTCT
>NZ_JAMBOB010000027.1 GCF_023715415.1 Neobacillus niacini | reverse complement strand
GTCCTGAGCCAGGATCAAACTCTCCAAGAAAGTTGATATAGCTCATTTGTTACGTTGGCTTAGCTTTTATAAAAAGCTAAAAAATTGTTTGTTGACGTTCTTGTTTGTTTAGTTTTCAAAGAGCAATATTTTTGAAGCAGGTTATTAATATAACATTTTTGCTCCAATCGTGTCAATTACTTTTTTAATATATCTTTTCGAAATCGACAACAGAATTCATCTTACTAAATAACATCCATGTTGTCAACCTTTATTCATTCCACTGATGAAGAAGCAATCTGTTTATGATTTATCCCCTCGTCAGATTTACTATATTACTATCATACTTTAAAAAAATCAATAGAATAATGAATTTTATTTTAAAAAAGTTACTGCTCTTCTTGCAAAAGGATTTTCCTTTCTTTTAACCTTGGAGCTGCACGAGCAAAATGAAAAAAGCTAAAGGTTTCCTTACTATCAGGATTCCTTTAGCTTTTTTTCAGAAAATCTAAATCATTAGTATCTCTCGAATATCCTCCTCAGTTAGAGAAGAAGTTCCCTTATCTTTTGAATCGATAATTTCCTCTATTAATTCTCTCTTCTTGTCCTGCAGTTCATTCATTTTTTCCTCGATTGTGCCTCGTGCAACCAATTTGATGACTTGCACTATATTTGTTTGTCCCATCCGGTGTGCCCGGTCTGCTGCTTGTTCCTCTACCGCCGGATTCCACCATAGGTCATAAAGGATAACAGTGTCTGCGCCGGTTAAATTAAGACCTGTTCCTCCTGCTTTCAAGGATATAAGGAAAAGGTCACGTTCTCCTGCATTAAAGCGATTTGTAAGTTCAAGCCGCTCTTCTGATGGGGTTTGTCCATCTAAATAGAAGAAAGGCAGACCTTGAATGGCCATTTCTCTTCCGATAAGCTGAAGCATTTTTGTAAATTGAGAGAAAATCAACACTCTTCTTCCCGAAAGCTTTGATTCATCCATAATCCGCAGTAATTGCTCAAACTTTGCAGAACTTCCCTTATAACCGTCCACAAATAAACCTGGATGACAACAGATTTGTCGCAGCCTCGTCAGCCCTGCGAGGATTTTTATTTTATTTTTACGAAGCGTGTCCTTATCCAAATGCTTCAGCGTGTCATGTCTTAGTTTTGCTAAATAGGCTCCATAGAGTTTCTTCTGTTCTGGCAATAACTCCACTAAGTCAATAGATTCAATTTTTTCAGGCAGCTCTGCCAAAACATCTTCCTTCATCCTTCTAAGTAAAAACGGAGTGATTCTTCTTGCAATCTGCTTTCTGGTTAAATGGCTATATTCCTTCAGCCCTTGGAATAGTTCTGGAAATACCACATGAAAGATAGACCATAACTCTTCCAAAGAGTTTTCCACAGGAGTACCTGTTAGCGCAAAACGATAATCCCCCTGTATTTTCTTCACTGCCCTTGCTGTTTGCGTAATAGGATTTTTAAAAGCCTGTGCTTCATCAAAAAACACGGTATGGTAGGTTTGCTTTTCGTACCACATGATATCCTTACGCAGCAAAGGATAAGAGGTAATGACAACGTCAAAATCAGTGGTACGTTTTTGTTTAGCTGTCCGCTCTGTTTTCGTGCCATCTAAAATAACCGCACGCACTCCTGGGGCAAATTTATGGATTTCACTTAGCCAGTTATATGTTAATGATGCTGGACAGACAATCAGAATCGGCAGCTGTTTTTTACGGATGATTGGAAGTTCAGAAAGGATATAGGTAATACTTTGAAGTGTTTTTCCTAGTCCCATATCATCTGCAAGAATTCCGCCAAATCCATAACTAGCTAACGTTTTCAGCCATTTGTATCCCTGGACTTGATAATCCCTTAAAATTGGTTCCACTAATTCTGGAACCTTGAACTGCATACTACTTGGATTTTGGATGGTATCTAAAAACTGACGGAACGATTCCTCGAGTGTAAAGGTTGAGTTGTCTTCAACACAGTCAAGCAGCTTTAATCCCCGCACGATCGGAACATTCAACCCGGCTTCAAGATCCTCTGCTTGTACAGGCGCTGCCTGCAGGAAGCGTTGGATTTCTTCAAATTCCCTCGTCTCCAATGAGAGAAGGGCCCCGTTCCGCAGTCGATAATATTTCCTTTTTTCCTCAAGTGCAGATAAAAGCTCTTTTATCTCTTTCTGCGGGATACTATCCATATCAAATTTAAATTCCAGCCAGTTGGTTCGCTCTTTTATTACTTTTACTCTAATCTTTGGAATTGTATTTTCCTTAAATATTCGGTTCCGGACCGCGGTTGTTGCATAAATTTGTACAAGCTTTTGCAGTTTCGGAACCACATGATATAAAAACTCATACTCCAATTCTTCGTTATGCAAGAAATAGCCGCTGTCCGTACTTGCAAATGAGCTTTCTTCCATCAGGTGTAGTATTTGATTTTCCTTTTCTACGTCTCTTATAAGCACAGGAACATCTTGTGGGATATCCAACGGGTTTATCACGATATTTCCGTATTGAAACTCCAGGCCCGCTAACAGACGATTTTTTAAACGATCCAAATAAAGCTTGGCAACTAAAGGCTCTTTCCTATAGTTGTTTGTTATATTTAGAGGTAATTCAACCTCACCGAGTTTCTTTAACCCTGGGACGACACTTTCTACAAAATCATCCATTTGCTCAAGTGGAATCTCTATTTGATTTGTTTTCGAAACCTCTAACATTTCTTTAAGGTCTGCCAAACGTTTGCAGTCTGTTTCTTCAATCCTAATAAACTTGCCCTTATATAGAACAAATTGATAAGAATCTAGTATGGTTAATTGATCTAATCCTTTAATCCTCAAATGATAGCTCCTGCCTGCTGAGGACCCAAAATTAAATTTTAGAGGGATAATTTTTTCTGTTAGAACAAGCCCCTCAAATGTTTCCCCCTTATTCGCAACTTGTACGAATGGGGCCTTTACTAATAACGATAAAAGGCGTTCCCAAGAGGATGGCGTTATGAGTAGCTGCTCCTGCCTGTACCAATCATCAAATTCGTTTGACTTGGTGCTTACATACATTTTTTCATCCTGCAGCACATGAGATAGTTGTTGAATGACATCATCTGTCTCTCTTTGAAAGCAGTGCAGGTTTGGGTTAAAGGTAAAAGTATTAGAAAGAACGCTTTGCTTTCCTTCTATTACATTAGCTAAGAAATGTCGGATGTTCTCCACTTTACGGTGGTCTATCTCCATTTCTATCCCTAACAGATTATGTCCCTTCCCAATTTTCACTGGTTTACAGAGAAAATTCGCTTCGAGAACCTGTCTATTCTCAAAATGAAGCTGATGTCCACTTTTTCGTTTAGGCTGCTTCGTGAAAAGGGTGAGTAATCCAGTAGTCAGCGCCTTTTTAGTTGAAGGATCAACAGGTTCATCACTTTTCACGATAGGCGTTGTTCCTTGCTGTTGGTGTTCATAAATAGCGAGTAACACAGCTGCAATATGCTGACAGTCGGTTTTCACGGAAGCGAGCGTTGGACAACTGCATGATGTCCGCAGATTACCACTTTCTTCTATATCTACCGTGACATAGAAATCTTCTGTACCTTTTACACTTGCCTCACAACGCTCTGGACTATAATAATCAAACGATACCTTACCCGCTCTATAAAAAGAATCTCCTCGTTTAAAGGAGACTGTTCCGCACATTTCTTTAATACGCTTTTGGTCTAATTCCATATTCAAATGAACAGCTCCTCCCTGAGAAAATCCTTTGGTATTAATACATGCTCAATGGTTAAATGTAACTGTCCGTCTCAGGTGGACAGTGTCCACGGATGGTGCCTGTCACCTTCTCACGAAGGTGACAGCGTACTATGTCAAGTAAGAAATTTCGATTTTTGCGTATAGGAAATACACCTCACGCATTAAATTTCAAAAAAATACCATAAGCAACTGACAGACAACCATATAAATGAATCTCTCTTCT
>NZ_JAMBOB010000026.1 GCF_023715415.1 Neobacillus niacini | reverse complement strand
AAAATAGTCTGGCAGCAATGGCGAGAAGGTCACACCCGTTCCCATACCGAACACGGAAGTTAAGCTTCTCAGCGCCGATGGTAGTTGGGACTTTGTCCCTGTGAGAGTAGGACGTTGCCAGGCAAACGAAGCACAACCTTATTAGGGTTGTGTTTTTTTGTCGTCTAAGAAGGAGAATCGTGCCCCCGAGGCGACAATTATATGGATAGAGGGAACGATAGATAGAGAATCGTTCCCTAGTGGTGTGGTTAATATGGTTAGAAGGAACGATAGATAGAGAATCGTTCCCTAGTGGCGTTGTTTATATGGTTAGAAGGAACGATAGACAGAGAATCTTGCCAGTGTGGTGTTGTTTATATGTAAGGATGGAACAATTAATAGATTCGGAATTCATAGTATTCAACATTGCAAAATCGATTCATAAAGAGGTGCGGATTTTAGGAATACAGATATCAGTGGTGCTAATCTAACTGGCTGTATCTTTCTAACACAGGCTAAAGCAATCGCCGCTAAGGGGACTAAACAAACTAAATTACAAGCCGCATTAGTGAAGTCAGCTCATTGGGTGTGAAAAGAATAGATTTTTAAGAATAAATCAATTTTTTACAAAAAGGAAACATACTTGAATTTTTAGTATAGGTAAGCCTAAAATATAAGAATGGAAAGTTTACAACGATAAAAAAATGATAAGTAGGGAAAACATATGATAGCAAAAACAGAAGAAGATATTAATGCATTGAAAGAAATCGGCAAAATCTGTGCTGAAATTAGAGATGAATTGGTACAAAGAACGGTACCTGGCATAACCACAAAGGAACTGGATGATATAGCAGGTCAGCTTTTTGACAAGGCGGGTGCAATTTCTGCACCAAAGGGTGAATATGATTTCCCTGGCTACACATGTATAAGTATCAATGAAGAAGTAGCACATGGTATACCTGGTAATAGAGTCATTCAAGAAGGTGACATCGTAAATATTGATGTCTCTGGTTCAAAGAATGGTTACTTTGCTGATACAGGCATTTCATTTGTTGTAGGTGAAGGGGAAGAGATACTAACAAAGATATGTGATGTGGCGAAATTGGCTTTTGAAGCAGGCTTAAAGAAAGCGAAACCTGGTTCAAAGAAAAGCGGGATTGGAAAGGCCGTCATCCAAACGGCGCGTCAACACGGATTAACAGTTATCATGAATCTAACAGGACATGGAATCGGACGAAGAATACATGAAGCGCCTGATCATATTTATAATTATCATGATACCTGGGATGATGAGCTATTAAAGGAAGGCATGGTTATCGCTTTCGAACCTTTTATTTCAACTAAAGAGGAAGAAGTTTTTCAGGTTGAAGGTGACGACTGGACTTATGTGACTGAAGAAAGTTTTGTTGCCCAATACGAACATACCATCATCCTATCAAAGAATGGACCCATTATTACTACACTATAATAAACAAAGAAGTGCCAGCAGTTATTACTGCTGGCACTTCTTTGTTTATTATTCTTTATTAAAATCTATAGTACTTCTCACAGTGTTAATTGGACGTACGAGTTTTTCTATTTGTACACGTTTTGATTCAAAGAAAGGTGGTAAGGATAGTTTTTCACCAAGGGTTTCATATGGTTCATCACCCATAAATCCAGGACCGTCGGTTGCAAATTCAAATAAGATTTGAGGGGCAACCCTTGAGTATAGAGAACCGAAAAAGTAGCGATCGACAAAACCAGATGTTTGGAATCCAAAAGAGCGTAATTGTTTGTCCCATTCATCCAGCACAGAACGATCTTCAACCCGGAATGCTGCGTGGTGAACTGTCCCGAATCCTTGCCGTGCCTGTGGAAGGACTGCATTATATTCAACTACTATTTGAGCACCATTTCCGCCTTCGCCAACTTCAAATAAGTGAAAGGCACCTTCTTGAGCAATTTCTTTAAAATGCAAAACCTTTTCCAACATTTCTTTAAAATAATCAAAGTTAGCAATTCTTACAAAAATTGGACCTAGTCCGGTAATAGCGAATTCTAATGGAATAGGACCTTTCTGCCAAGGTACACCTGCTGTTACTCCCTCATTGTTCTCATCTGAAATCAATTGGTATTGTTGGTCATCGAAATCAACAAACGATATTGTTTTCTTGCCAAACTGTTCTTTTATCCCGGTATGGGTAATGTTTAATCTGTCAAAACGCTTTACCCAATAATCTATTGCTGCGTCACTTGGTACACGGAAAGAAGTTTTTGAAATCTCATTTGTTCCATGCGTGCCTTTTGGAATACCAGGGAAATCGAAAAATGTCATATCTGTTCCAGGGCTTCCGGTGTCGTCTGCAAAAAATAAGTGATAAGTTTGAATATCATCTTGATTTACTGTTTTCTTTACAAGACGCATACCTAATAGATAGGTGAAAAATTCATAATTTTTTTCTGCGCTGCTAGTAATAGCTGTTACATGGTGGATGCCTTTTAAATTATTCAAGTTTATTCCTCCATTTAATAGTATGCTTTGTTTATATTTCCCTATGATAGGGATTATTCAATCTCTTGAAGTAAAATATCTTTAATTCGAGATAAATATAACATGAATAAAAATCTCTGTCAATTTCAACGTCATAAATTTATCACATTTTAAGGTTAATTTCTGTACCAATGATGTTAATCACAATCAGAGTTTATAAAAGGTGTTATTTTATGTATGAGATTAATTATCAATACCATATAAATAAGAGCAACTAGCGAAGGAGAATACACATGAGTGAATTAATTAATAATCGTGAACTACTAACTAATAATCCAAGTAAACGTCAAGCAATCTTAAAGCAAATCTTTAAAGATCTTCATGAAGGCAAAAATGTAAAAGAGGTAAAAGCACATTTTGATGCGTTTATCGGAAAAATAACTATCGATGAAATCTCCCAGCTCCAGCATGATTTTGGAGATCTCACTGTTGAAGAGATGCATCGTTTACATGCGAAACATACAGAAATCTTTAGAGGAGCTATTGAGGAAGTTGAAAAAACCTATAAGCCTGAGGAGCAGCCAGGACATCCTATCCACACCTTTATATTAGAAAATAAAGAACTAGATAAATTGGTAAATATCCAACTACAAGTACATTTAGAGCAATTTGAAAAGGATGACAATTCTGAGAATATTATTAAGCTTTTAGAGGATATTAATCTTCTTCTGGATGTTGACAAACACTACAGCCGGAAAGAAAATTTAATTTTTCCTTATTTAGAAACGTATGGCATTTATGGGCCAACAAATAATATGTGGCGTATAAACGACTTTATTCGTGATGCTATTAAAGATGCTAGGATGAAGCTTAGTTCATATAACGGGGACAAGCAGGCGGTTATCGAAGTATTAATATTTGTTATTCAAGAAGTTATCACCATGATTTATAGAGAGGAAAATATACTCTTTCCAATGGCATTGAATAATTTCACAGAGGATGAATGGGTAAAAATTGCACGTGAAAGTGATGAAATTGGATATTGCTTGATTGCACCTACAGAGGTTTGGAAGCCTGAAAGACATGCGTTGGAGGAGAAAGCAATATCTGAAGGATTTATTAAAATGGAAACAGGGATGTTGTCTTTAAAACAATTAGAGTTGTTGTTAAATCATTTGCCTGTGGATCTCACATTTATTGATCAAGATGATGTAGTTCGTTATTTCTCTCATGGAAAAGAACGAATTTTCGCCCGCACAAAAGCAGTAATTGGCCGTACTGTCCAAAATTGTCATCCGCCAAGAAGTGTACATTTGGTGGAGGAACTGTTAGCTGACTTTAAAGCTGGCAGAAAGGATACAGAAGATTTCTGGATTAAGTTCCGTGATAAATATGTTTATATTCGTTATTTTGCCGTTAGGGACGAGACCGGTAAATACATGGGCACTCTTGAATTTACGCAAAATATTGATCCAATCAAGGCAATTGAAGGAGAAAAAAGAATTATGTCCTAGGACATTATAAATTAGAACGCGTGGAGAGTTTCACGCGTTTGTTTTTATGTAAGGCAATTAGTTGCCTATTGGAAAATATTACTATTGAAGTGGATGTAAACAGATGTTATTATATAAAAGTTCCCTTCGAGAGGGAGTCAAACATACAAGTGAAACGAAAGAATATGTTGACTTTTATGAAGTGAATATGATATTATACGTTTTGTTGCTATTAAACTAGCAAATCTTGCTCTTTGAAAACTAAACAAACAAGAACGTCAACAAACAATTTTTTTAGTTTTTTAGAAAAGCTAAGCCAACGTAACATTTTTTGAGCTATATCAACTTTCTTGGAGAGTTTGATCCTGGCTCAG
>NZ_JAMBOB010000025.1 GCF_023715415.1 Neobacillus niacini | reverse complement strand
AAAAAATAGTCTGGCAGCAATGGCGAGAAGGTCACACCCGTTCCCATACCGAACACGGAAGTTAAGCTTCTCAGCGCCGATGGTAGTTGGGACTTTGTCCCTGTGAGAGTAGGACGTTGCCAGGCAATCCCTTATGGGGCTTTTATTTTGTAAATATTTGATGGCCCCTTGGTCAAGTGGTTAAGACACCTCCCTTTCACGGAGGTAACACGGGTTCGAATCCCGTAGGGGTCACCAGAGTTTTTTCTCGTATAAGAAAATAACTTTCCATGGCACTAGCAAAAATAACATACCATTACATGGAGGATTAGCTCAGCTGGGAGAGCATCTGCCTTACAAGCAGAGGGTCGGCGGTTCGATCCCGTCATCCTCCACCATGATTTTTTCACAAAAAAGAAAGTTATCTTCAATACTTATTATCGCGGTGTGGAGCACGTTCGAATAAGCTTCTTCGAATAAGCTACAGCGCACCGATTGAACTGCTTCTTGAATAGTCTTACTGAAATCGGGGCGGTCTTTCAAGCTAAGAACATGGATATATTTTATCATTTTTACTATCGCGGGGTGGAGCAGTCTGGTAGCTCGTCGGGCTCATAACCCGAAGGTCGCAGGTTCAAATCCTGTCCCCGCAACCAATTAAAATTCAAGGTTTATGTGTTAAACCTCAACTATATTATTTTGGCGGTTGTGGCGAAGTGGTTAACGCACCTGATTGTGGTTCAGGCATTCGTGGGTTCGATTCCCATCAGTCGCCCCATTATATACTTTTAATATTGGGCTATAGCCAAGCGGTAAGGCATCGCACTTTGACTGCGACATGCGTTGGTTCAAATCCAGCTAGCCCAGCCATTTTTTATTTGCGGGTGTAGTTTAGTGGTAAAACCTCAGCCTTCCAAGCTGATGTTGTGAGTTCGATTCTCATCACCCGCTCCATTTTAAGGGCCTATAGCTCAGCTGGTTAGAGCGCACGCCTGATAAGCGTGAGGTCGATGGTTCGAGTCCATTTAGGCCCATAAATACTTTAAAAGAGTGATTACTATATACAGTAATCACTCTTTTTTTCGTCTATTGTAAATGGGATGATACCTTCTTCTATGATTTTATATTATGGGTGGTTACAATAGGAATGGAAGGTAGTATTTTTTATTAATGACCGAAAACGGTGTAAAGTCGTGGAAGTGGTAACGAATAGGAGTTATAAGTGACCGTAAGAGATGAAAAGTTGAAAAAGTGGTAACGAATAGACAACAAGTGCAACCATGTCGGAAACCTCCTTATAATATTTCCGAATGAGAAAGAAGGTTCAATATGAGTTTTAATCAATCAACCATTGAAACCATGAAAAAACGACATTCAGTCAGAACATATGATAGCCAAAACATAACAGAATCGCATTTGAAAACAATTAACGATTACATAAATAATGAAGACAATTTAATAGGACCATTTGGAAGTAAAGGGGTTATTAAGTTGATTCAAGTAACCAATAATGTCAGCGAAAAAGGCATTAAGTTAGGTACCTATGGTTTTATTAAAAATCCACAAGCATATTTAGTTGGAGTAACAGAAAATAATAAATACTCACTTGTAGAATTTGCTTACACCTTTCAAAAATTAGTTATTTTGTTAACTGAGTTACAAATAGGTACTTGCTGGATGGGTGGGACATTCAACCGAAACTCGTTTGAACAGGAAATTCAGCTCAGGGAAGAAGAATTCATACCCTGTATAACACCCATCGGCTACCCAAATCAAAAGCAACGCGTTTTTGATAAGGCACTTCGATACGTTGTAAAAGCTGATAACAAAAAGCCTTGGGAAAAGCTATTTTATGATTCCACTTTTGACGTTCCATTGGATAAACAAAACGCAGGATTACTTGAAGTACCAATCGAGATGGTAAGGCTTGGACCATCTGCATCGAATAAACAGCCATGGAGACTTTTATTAACAGAAGATCGCAAGGTTTGTCATTTTTACATTGAGCATACACCGAATTACAGCTCAAAATTAGGGTATGATATGCAGCTTTTGGATTTGGGAATTGCTATGTGTCAATTTGAATTAGCCTGCAAGGAATTAGATATTGAGGGACGATGGAGTGTAGAAAAACCAGATCTGCTTCTCCTAAATGAGCAAACGGAGTATATTGCCAGCTGGGAAACCCTCTAAAACGAAAGTAAGAATGGAGTAAGTAGAATGCCTCTTATAGAACATAAGCAGTTTATCAAAGCTCCAATTGAGGTTTGTTTTGACCTTGCCAGAGATGTCAATGTTCATACTCAAACTACCTTGAAAACAAAGGAAAGGGCTGTTGGGGGTGTAACTAAGGGACTGTTGGAGGAAGGTGACAGTGTAACCTGGGAAGCTGTGCACTTTGGTATTAAGCAGAGGTTAACAGCAAGAGTAATCTTTATGGAAAAGCCTCATAGTTTCGTGGATGTAATGGTAAAGGGAGCGTTCAAGTCCTTCATCCATATCCACCAATTTACAGCAGAAGGAAAAGGAACAATGATGATTGACCATTTTCAATATAAGTCACGTTTCGGTCCCATTGGTGTCTTAATTGATAAATTGTTTCTAGAAAAATACATGAAAAGATTTATAGTTATCCGTGCAAAAGAATTAAAGAAAATTGCAGAAAAAAACGAATCAAACGTTTGATTAAATGGTTTGTGCCTTGGTATAAAAGGATTTACGAAGGATGTAATAGTACTAATCAAACGTTTAATTAAATTTTAGCTTTATAGGGATTTAAACGTATTAGCCCTTAGATAGCTCGACTTTTCTTTTTTCCATATCCATCGCCGATACAATATATGCAAATCCATTCATTAAGAAGTAAATAACATTGGATTGTACCCGTTCTGTTTCTCCTAAATAAGTATTAAAGATAATAATAACTGAGTACAAAACAACAAAGAATAGAGCGATTTTATTAAAGATTGCCATTCAAACAACTCCTTTTTTAGGATACTTATTTTAATCATATTTCCATATAGCTGAACTTATGCAGGACATGAGGTATTTGGGGAAGGGTTCTTGCCTAATTTCCTTAATTATCATGATAGACAAAAGGACTGATATTTATTATTGGATTTGGGGGAACATGTATGAAAAAGGTACTTATTTTGGGTGCAAGCGGTTTGGTTGGAAGAGCATTAATTGAGGAATTTAAGGACAGATATGATCTATATGGTACGTACGCTTCTACGTTAACGAAGCTCCCTCACGATAAACAGTTCCATCTGGAGGTTCACCAAACCAAAGAGCTGAGGGATATCCTGCGTTCCGTTAAACCTGACATAGTGATTTCATGTCTTAGAGGAGAGTTCGGTCAGCAGCTTACGTTTCATCGAGAACTGGCTGAGGAACTGCGAAACACTTCAAGTAGGGTTTATTTTTTTTCTACTACAAATGTCTTTGATGGCGACTTCTCAAAGCCTCATACCGAAACAGACGTCCCGATTGCAGATTCTGATTATGGGAAATTTAAAATCGACTGTGAGATTATGCTAACAGAAATTCTTAAGGAGAGGGTAAATATTATCCGTATTCCAGCAATATGGGGGAAGGATTCCCCTAGATGGAAGATGATTCTTGATAGCATAAAAAATACGACAGTGATCGATGTCTACAGTAATCTCATATGTAATAATCTCTTAGATTTCCATTTAGCAAGACAGCTCCGATTCATTATTGAAAATAAGCTTAAAGGTATATTCCATTTAGGTTCTGTTGATACCATGACACAGAGTAAATTTTACGAAGTGGTTTTAACAAAATTAGGCAGTGAATTGGATTTGTTGAAATCTAACTATTACCTAGACAACGACAAAACATACTATTTTACATTACAGTCAACCCGTGATGATCTACCAGGATCCCTTCAAACTACAAATAATGAGATTATTTCATACCTGCTGGGATAAATGGAGAACCTGTATTGATGATTTTCAATACAGGTTCTTTTGCATACAACACGATGTTTCATTGAGTGATAGATACAACAGCTCTCGGGCGTGCAGCTTTATACCATTGCTGGCAAAACAGGAAAATCAGGACTAACTCGACTAAGTCACCGCCGTAATACATCATCATTCCTCCACTTTCCGCTTGTTCTCTCAGTACACCAACAGGCGGATGAGCATAAATGTACTTTGATAGAATTCCATGAGCAGCTAAGGAGAGGATTAACACAACAGTGCGAAAAACAAAACTATAACGGTGGGGTACAGGCTCAATATAAAGAATGGATATTGTATAGAGATAACCTGCTAGGAATACGTGTGTATGTACGAGTATATGCAGAAGGAAATTATCCTGCATCGCTGCGTATAGCTCTGTTGTATACAATACCCATAATCCCCCAATATTGAGGATGGAAGCCACAACTGGATTACAGTAAATGCTTACTGGTAAACTTTTTAATATTCGTGATAGCCTTCTAGCAGAGCCAACACGTAATGTTCGCATCAGAAGAGTCATTGGAGCAGCATGGACGAATAGGAGCGGAGCAAGCATTCCAAGGAATAGATGACCGACCATATGCGCCGTGAAATTCTCATGAGCGAGAGTAGCAATGGGGCCTATTAGTGCAGCCGCAGCACAAAGAACTCCTAGTATCCAGCATACATATCGAATAAATGGCCAGCGTTTATGCCGGCGGTTTGAGAACAATGCGAGTAGAAAGTAAATCAAAATTGCCAGGACAAATGGGAGAGCCTGAAAAAGTTCGAAAGGTGGCCCACTAACATGATGGATATGATTAGGTTCCAATTAAGTAGTCCCTTCCAGCACTTTTGATCCCCGGCCAGTTTGAAAAATAAGAATTAACCCAGCAATAAGCAGTATGGCAGCAATGATATTCCATACCCAGTCGTATGGGGCAATCTCCACATTATAACGAATCTGATGGATTTTCATTAATTTGTGTTGGATGGTTCCATCGTATAATTGGAACGCACCCCCGCCCAATAGAATTCCTCCAAACCATCTTTTGGGCCACCATGCATTTCTTCGCCGTAGATCAGAGACAAGAAATGCCCCCGCTATCGTTGAAAACCAACTAAAGGCATGAAAGATTCCATCGGAAACGAGACCAATATCAGGTGTAGACTTGTCATAGAAATGGTGCCAGTGTAGAATCTGGTGGAAAATGGCCTCATCAATAAAAGCAACAAAGCCGAGGCCTAGTAAGCAGCCCGACAAAAGATTGCGTCCAAAATATTTTAATCGTGCGTCATGACTTGTTGTCATAAAGTTCTCTCCCTATTCCACTTTTTTCCTATCAAATAGTTTATCCTGTCTAGATTAAATCCAAACAATGTTTAAGTTGGTTGTGACATATTCATGATTATTTGGCGGGAAAAAGGAAGAGGCAAATATATATCTTCACAGCTTATTGGGATATATGGATACACAAAAAAAGTACGCTTTAACTGAGTGCACCACTTGTCTATGGCAGGATTTAGGGAAGTTTCTTTAGTCAGAGGTTCAGATCAAGAGGGGATCATACCGTTGCGGTTAGGGGAACTAAGTAATAAATTTACCTTTCAGTCTTCTTTATACCGCTAATGGTTAGCAATAGTTAAAGATAATGATCGTTGCGACGGTCTTTTCTTGTCGAAATAACGAAGTAGGTTAGGTGAAGTAGGATTATGGGTAACTGTGGTAAAATATTTTAATGGGTGGGGATTTTAATGGACTTATTCTTTATTCTTAATATGATAAAAAATATAATTTCAACATTTTTTCAGAACGGTATTTGGGTTGTAGGCTTTTTTTACTTTTTAATTAATATATTCGATAATAAAACTCTTAAAATCTTTTCAAAATATATTATTATAGTTGTTTTAATTTTGTTATTTATTCAAGCGGTATTACTCAGTCTATAAATTTCATTCATATTGAATTGAAGAATCAGCTGCCATTTTATCGGCTTTTCTTATTGAGCTCTAACGGGGCAGTTTAATTTAAGGTCGATATCAGCAATAAACGGAGAATATAAATAAATTAATTGAAAACAGGTGGTATATTATGGAATACGAATTAAAGGGATATATAAAAAAAGAGATATCGCAATACAAAGGAGTATTTAAATGAGTGAAAATAAACTGCTTATTACTTTCAAAAGCGATCTTTACAATTATTCATTGAAACAGCTTAGATATATCTCGGAAGAAGGGGTTTGGTCTATTGGACAAATGTATGATCACTTAATTGTTGTTGCCCATGAGTATCTTGATAATATGGAGACATGTGTAACATTAAATGAGGAACAGCCCCTTGGGAAAACCCAGTTTGGTGAGCAATTATTTAGGAACGGCGGGTTTCCACCTATTAAAATAAAATTACCAGATGAATTAAATTCTCCACCCAATAATTCAGACAGTAAGGAAGACCTAATTATCAGGATGGATCAGTTAATTCAAAGAATGGGTCAATGGGAATTGAAAGTGGATTATATTAACCCAAATAATAAAGTGAAACATGGAGGATTCGGCTGGCTGAACGCAAAGGAATGGTATAATTTGATTGAAATGCATTTTCGTCATCATTTGCGTCAAAAAGATGAGTTGGAAAGATACATATTATAGATGAAAATTCATCATAAATTGGGAGCCCTTCTTCAATTAACAATGTGCTCTACTTTAAGTTTAGGTTGCTACGGCAGCCTTTTTCTTATTGTACTCCCTCAGTAAGATACATTTATCTCTCAAATACTCACTTATTCGCAGGATTTCAAAACACTTAGAAGATTAAAGTGGGATGTATTGAATGAGTTTTAGACCATTTGGCTACATGAAGGCATGCTTA
>NZ_JAMBOB010000024.1 GCF_023715415.1 Neobacillus niacini | reverse complement strand
AGCGTGGTAACATGTGGAGCTGACTGATACTAATCGTTCGAGGACTTAACCAATTTTTAAAGGCAAACTCGTTTTACAACTTCTTCTGAAATTATCTAGTTTTGAGGGAATGAAACCTCAACTCTTTTTGAGTCTGGTAATAATGGCGAGAAGGTCACACCCGTTCCCATACCGAACACGGAAGTTAAGCTTCTCAGCGCCGATGGTAGTTGGAACTTTGTTCCTGTGAGAGTAGGACGTTGCCAGGCAAACGAAGCACAATCTTAATAGGGTTGTGCTTTTTTGTGTCTTCCTGGGGACTGGATGAAAAAACTTTGGTACCCTTTTGCTTGATTTTTAAAGGTTTGAGGGAACCAAAACCCACTTTTGGTTCCCTCAAACCTAATTTTTTATAGAAAGAGGGAACCAAAATACTTTTTTGACTCCCATACCCACTATTTCTTAAGATTAAAGGAAATCAAAGCAGCACTAATCCTCCAGTAAGTCTACAATTAACTCATCAGGTACTCATAGATCAAAAACGGTCCTTTCTGTAGCGTAATCTCCAAAAAGGTTTTAATAAAAGGATAATCTCGATTCGGCATCATTTTTGTTAGCTCGCTCCACCATTCTGTTTCATATCTTGCAATCATACTTAAATTATAAAGCAGAAGATAATGGACCATTAATTCTGGGAAAACAAATAAATTTTCCTTTTTCAGCGGTAATACAAAAGAACTATTTTCTAGATTGTATTTAATCGGTGAAATCCCAGTAAATGTACTTTTGTTGAATTGAAACAGAAGTCCTTCCTTTGAAAACTCAATCTGATTTCCTGATTTTGATGTAAGAAATTCCTTTAGTCTATCCTCTGTCATATGATACTGATCCAGTATTTTTTCTGGTACTACCAATTGCCCATTCTGAGTATATATGGGTGTAAAAGTGCTTTTCGACTCATGTATCATAAATAGATCATCTAATTCTGGAACGAGCTCTAGTAGCTCTTCCATCGTAATCTTATCCCCTTCCAATTGTTTCATATGAAACATTTTTTCTGACATAAAAGGAAAGAGTCCATTTTTTTGAAACTTCACTTCATCCTGAAAAAATTGGTAGTTTTGTTTTTTTCTCTTTCGAGTTGAAACTCCATGAGCTAATACAGATGTCGTTTCGGGATATGCCGGGTCGATTGTTAAAATACATGCTTTTATTAAATGGACGAGACCGTAAAAAAGTAAAATGGGTTTTAAAATAAGCGGTGCGTTCTCTGCCTGTTGGTAATAAACTTGCCCATGTTCGAGATAATAGAGAAAGGCATAGCAGTTTTCATAGCTTTTTTGATCAGGGTTATCGATATTACACTTTTTATAATTGTTTTTTAAATAGGTCTGGCAATGTTCTGCAGAAAAAAAACTTGCATAGCTTTTCCATCCATTAAAGTCTGTTGCCAATGGTAATCACCTTTTTCAGAAAAGTTTGACTAAATCGTTCTCCTTGACAGTATTTTGTCCAATTGATAATCTACAATTAAAAATTTTTTCCTGGAGGCCATAAAAATGTGGGAGAGTAAATTTGCTAAAGAAGGTTTAACGTTTGATGATGTCCTATTAATTCCTGGTAGATCAGAAGTACTGCCGCGTGATGTAAATCTTCAAGTAGAGTTATCGCCTAAAGTAAAGCTAAATATCCCAATTATCAGTGCAGGGATGGATACCGTAACAGAAGCTGAAATGGCGATTTCAATGGCTCGCCAGGGTGGTCTGGGTATCATCCATAAAAATATGACGATTGAACAGCAGGCTGAACAGGTTGAAAAGGTTAAGAGGTCAGAGAGTGGTGTTATTACTGATCCGTTTTACCTAACTCCAGAGCATCAGGTATATGACGCTGAGCATTTGATGGGCAAATATCGAATTTCAGGAGTGCCGATTGTGAATAATCTGGATGAGCAGATTTTAGTGGGTATTATTACCAACCGAGACTTACGTTTTATTCAAGATTACTCTTTTAAAATCTCAGATGTGATGACAAAGGAGAATCTTGTAACAGCTCCAGTAGGAACCACATTAAAAGAGGCAGAAAAAATCCTTCAAAAATATAAAATAGAAAAGCTGCCGCTAGTAGACGACCAAGGTGTGTTGAAAGGGTTAATCACCATCAAGGATATTGAAAAAGTAATTGAATTTCCAAATTCAGCAAAGGATAGTCAGGGCCGTTTATTAGCTGGTGCAGCAGTTGGAGTAACAAAGGATACGATGCTGCGTATCGAAAAGCTGGTAAAGGCAAATGTTGATGTCATTGTTGTAGATACAGCTCATGGCCATTCAAAGGGTGTCCTCGATACTGTTAAGGAAATAAGAGGTCAATACCCTGATTTAACAATTGTAGCAGGAAATGTGGCAACGGGAGAAGCAACAGCAGCATTGATAGAAGCAGGGGCGGATGTTGTGAAGGTCGGAATCGGACCTGGCTCCATTTGTACAACTCGAGTTGTAGCAGGTGTAGGTGTACCGCAAATCACGGCTGTTTATGATTGCGCTACAGAGGCTAGAAAATATGGCAAGACAATCATTGCAGATGGCGGCATTAAATATTCAGGCGATATCGTAAAGGCACTTGCAGCAGGGGGCCATGCGGTTATGCTAGGAAGCATGCTTGCAGGAGTAACCGAGAGTCCAGGAGAAACTGAAATTTTCCAGGGGCGCCGCTTTAAGGTATATCGCGGTATGGGCTCTGTAGCAGCGATGGAGAAGGGTTCAAAGGACCGTTATTTCCAGGAGGATAATAAGAAGTTTGTACCCGAAGGAATCGAGGGGCGCCTGCCTTATAAAGGACCATTAGCGGAGACTATTTACCAATTAATCGGCGGTTTACGTTCCGGAATGGGCTATTGTGGAACAAAGGACCTAGAAGAATTAAGAAATAATGCTCAATTTGTAAAAATGTCAGGGGCTGGACTCCGAGAAAGCCATCCTCACGATGTTCAAATTACAAAAGAAGCACCTAATTACTCATTATCATAAGAGACAAGGACAGAGAAGCGAGCTTTCTCTGTCTTTTTTTTGTAAAAAGATAGTCCTATCCTCTGTCTATGATTTGAACTTTAGTTATGTTAAAATAACCAAAGTGTACAAAATCGTTGGAGGGTATTATTGTGAATAGACTTTTTTATCGAAAACTTATCGCCAGCTCCTTGGCAATGATCATGACTTTTAGCCTTTTTGCAGGCATAAATAAAGCAGAGGCAGAAACTGTGGGATTAGATGTTAATGCATCCGGAGCAATATTAGTTGATGCTGATACGGGCATGATTCTTTATGAAAAAAATTCTGAAACCGCTCTAGGAATTGCAAGTATGACTAAAATGATGACAGAGTACCTACTTTTAGAAGCAGTAAAAGAAGGGAAAGTAAAGTGGAATCAAGAGTATTTGGTTTCACCTGAACTTTCAAAAATGTCACATGACAATAGTTTAAGTAATGTTTTTTTGCGTGTTGAAGCAAAGTATAAGGTAGAAGATTTATATGCGGCGATGGCGATTGAATCTGCCAATGCCGCTACAATGGCCATTGCTGAAATTGTTGGCGGATCTGAAGCAAAGTTTGTAGAAATGATGAATAAAAAGGCAGCAGAGCTTGGTCTGAAAACATATAAGTTTGTAAACTCTTCAGGTTTAAATAATCGTGATATTTTAAAGCACTTTCCTGAAGTTGTGGGTGACCCTGATGAGGAAAACATCATGTCTGCAAAGGATGTTGCGTCATTAGCATCGCATTTATTACATGACTTCCCTGAGGTACTGAAAACATCCAGCATCCCAGAAAAGATTTTTGCAAAGGGTACGGAAGATGAATTTGTAATGGACAACTGGAACTGGATGTTAGAAGGATACGAAGAGCTTGCAGCGGATTACCCAAATTATCAACAATTTGTTTATGATGGTTTGGATGGGTTAAAAACGGGCTCTACTCCTTTTGCAGGTTATAACTTTACGGGAACAGCTATTAGAGATGGTCAACGATTTATATCTGTTGTTATGAATACAGGTTCCCAATCGGAACGCTTCAAAGAAACAAGAAAGATTCTAGATTATGCCTTTAATAATTTTAAAAAGGAAGAAATTATACCTAAGAATTATCAAGTTAAAGGCAAAAAGACTTTACCTGTAATCAAAGGTAAAGAAGACCAAGTGAAGGTTTATACAAAAGATGCTGTTAACATGGTCGTAAAGAACGGGGAAAAGGGTAATTTCAAAACTGTTTTAACTCTCGATAAGAAGAAGGTTAATAAACAAGGCGAACTTACTGCACCTATAAAAAAAGGTGAAAAGGTTGGAACTTTAAGCATTCAAACTAAGGATGCTGAAACTTTAGGGTTTTTAACTGAAAAAGGACAAAACGATATTTCTGTTGACGTCATTGCAGCTAATGATGTTGAAAAAGCAAATTGGTTCGTTCTAATGATGAGGGGAATCGGCGGATTCTTTGGAAACCTTTGGGGAGGCATCTCTTCAACGGTTAAAGGTTGGTTTTAATAGTTAGGAAAAATATAGCAAAAGGATTCTTGTCTTGACAGGAATCCTTTTTTGTTGCTTTAATGAATTTAGGAGAAACAATCTATTTCCGAACAAATTAACAATATTTCCTAATTTTATACGTTAATTTTTTGTAATATTTATAAAAGTTAAACTTACAAGGGGGATTTATCGTGAAAACAGGTACAGATCGAGTTAAACGCGGAATGGCCGAAATGCAAAAGGGCGGCGTCATTATGGACGTTGTTAATGCAGAGCAGGCAAGAATTGCAGAAGAGGCTGGTGCGGTAGCTGTTATGGCTCTAGAGCGTGTACCATCTGACATCCGTGCAGCTGGCGGAGTTGCTAGAATGGCTGACCCTAGAATTATTGAAGAGGTACTAAATGCAGTATCAATCCCTGTAATGGCAAAGGCAAGAATTGGCCATATTGTCGAGGCACGCGTGCTTGAGGCAATGGGAGTTGACTATATTGATGAGAGTGAAGTTTTAACTCCAGCAGATGAAGAGTATCATTTATATAAAAGTGATTTTACCGTTCCATTCGTATGCGGCTGCCGTGACCTTGGTGAGGCTGCCCGCAGGATTGGTGAAGGAGCTTCTATGCTTCGTACAAAAGGCGAACCTGGAACAGGTAATATCGTTGAAGCTGTACGCCATATGCGTAAAGTAAATGGACAAGTTCGTAAAGTAGTAGGAATGAATGAAGATGAGCTTATGACTGAAGCAAAGCTATTAGGAGCTCCATTTGAGTTACTCCTTGAAATAAAGCGCCTCGGCCGTCTTCCGGTTGTTAACTTTGCAGCTGGCGGTGTTGCCACTCCTGCTGATGCGGCATTGATGATGCAGTTAGGTGCTGACGGAGTATTCGTAGGTTCAGGAATTTTTAAATCGGAGAACCCAGCAAAGTTTGCAAGAGCTATTGTTGAAGCTACTACTCATTATCAAGATTACAAATTGATTGCTGAGCTTTCTAAAGACTTAGGTACACCAATGAAAGGTATCGAAATCTCATCCTTGGCTCCTGAAGCTCGCATGCAAGATAGAGGCTGGTAGATTATGGTGAAGATTGGGGTACTTGCCTTACAAGGAGCTGTTCGTGAGCACATTCGCTCTATTGAGGAATGTGGGGTTGAAGCTGTTGCGATTAAGCGAAAAGAAGAATTAAAAGAGGTAGATGGCCTGATTCTTCCCGGTGGTGAAAGCACAGCGATGCGCCGATTGATTGATAAATATGATTTCATGGATGCACTTAAGGAATTTGCGGCGGAAGGTAAACCGATGTTCGGTACATGTGCAGGTCTAATTCTTTTAGCCAAAAACCTAGTTGGCCATGAGCCGCATATTGGTGTGATGGACATTACGGTTGAACGCAATTCCTTTGGCCGCCAAGTCGATAGCTTTGAGGCAGACCTCGCGATCAAGGATGTGGCTCAGAGTTTCCCAGCAGTCTTTATCCGTGCGCCTCATATTGTTGAGGCAGGTTCAGAAGTGGAAATTCTTTCGAAGCACAATGGCCGCATTGTGGCCGCACGTGAAGGTCAATTCCTTGGCTGCTCATTCCATCCAGAATTAACAGATAAGCATGACCTTACGGCTTACTTTGTTGACATGGTAAAGGAAACAAAAGCAAAACAATTGGTATAATTTGATTGCATTTGGTAGATAATTATAGTAAATTTTTAATAAATAAATAAAGTTAAAGCAATGAGAGGAACTAGTAACAGGAAGTTCATTCTAAAGAGAGCCGGTGGCTGGTGTGAATCGGTGTTTGGAGCTTGTGAATCCCTCCTCGAGCAAGGTGCGGAACACCCTATATGGGTCAGTAAGTACTTTCGGTATAAACCGTTAATTTTTTTCAAGGTGGACAGACTAATAGCTGTCAACCAGGGTGGTAACGCGGGTAACTCTCGTCCCTGTTTTTGGGGACGGGAGTTTTTTGTATTTATTTAATCTTTTAGGAGTTGATAGGTATGCTTGATATTAAATTGTTACGAGCGAATTTTACTGAGGTGAAGGAAAAACTACAACACCGCGGGGAGGATTTAACTGATTTAGGAAAATTCGAGGACTTGGATCAGAAGAGACGTGATTTAATTGTTGAGGCTGAACAATTGAAAAGCAAACGTAACGAGGTTTCTCAACAGGTTGCAGCACTAAAACGCGAAAAAGCCGATGCTGATCATCTTATTGTGGAGATGCGTGAGGTGGGCGACAGAATTAAAGTATTGGATGAGGAGCTCCGCAGTGTCGAGGAAACACTTGATTTGTTATTGATGAGCATTCCCAATATTCCTCATGAAAGTGTTCCAGTTGGTGAAACGGAAGATGATAACGTTGAAATTAGAAAATGGGGGCATGTCCGCGACTTTGAATTTGAAGCGAAGCCGCACTGGGACGTTGCAGACCATTTAGGAATACTTGACTTTGAACGTGCGGGCAAAGTTACCGGCAGCCGCTTTGTTTTTTATAAAGGGCTTGGGGCTCGCTTAGAGCGTGCACTTATGAACTTTATGCTTGATCTCCATGTGGATGAACATGGTTATAAAGAAATTCTACCACCCTATATGGTTAACCGTGCGAGCATGACAGGTACTGGACAGCTTCCTAAATTCGAGGAAGATGCATTCTTAATTGAAAATGAAGATTATTTCCTAATTCCAACCGCAGAGGTGCCTGTCACCAATCTCCATCGTGATGAAATCTTAAGCGGAGATGAGCTTCCCATTCGCTTTGCAGCCTACAGTGCATGCTTCCGTTCTGAAGCTGGCTCTGCAGGGCGTGATACTCGAGGATTGATTCGCCAGCATCAATTTAACAAAGTAGAACTAGTAAAGTTTGTTAAGCCAGAGGATTCTTACGAGGAGCTTGAGAAACTAACAAGCGATGCAGAGCGCGTCCTTCAATTACTTGAGTTACCTTACCGTGTGTTAAGCATGTGTACAGGTGACCTTGGCTTTACGGCTGCAAAAAAGTACGATATCGAGGTATGGATTCCAAGCTATGGTACCTACCGTGAAATTTCTTCTTGCAGTAACTTTGAAGCTTTCCAGGCTCGCCGTGCCAATATACGTTTCCGTCGTGATCCTAAGGCAAAACCTGAGCATGTTCATACGCTAAATGGATCTGGCTTGGCAATTGGAAGAACAGTCGCTGCTATCTTAGAAAATTATCAGCAGGAAGATGGTAGTGTGGTCATCCCGAACGTGTTACGTCCGTATATGGGAAATAAAGAAGTTATTGTGCCAGACTAAAATAAAATAATTTTATTTGATAATTTGTTGACAGATATAAATCATTATGTTAATCTATATCTTGTCAACACGGAGGAATACCCAAGTCTGGCTGAAGGGATCGGTCTTGAAAACCGACAGGCGGGTCATACCGCGCGGGGGTTCGAATCCCTCTTCCTCCTCCATTAATTTTATTATAATCGCGCATAAAACTGGAGATAAAATCCGTCCCAAGCAATTGGGCGGATTTTTTTACGTATTTCTTTAATTAATAAAAAAAGAAGCACATATTGGATTACCCAATATGTGCTTTTGTTATATTTAATATTTCTTTTAATCGCTCATCCACTTCACGGCACACGCGTATCGCATCTTCAGGTCTTTTAACAACATCCGTATTGTCCATATCAATAATCAGGACATCACTAGCATTATAGTTATTAATAACCCACTCATCATAACCCTTCCAAACTTCAAAGTAGTATTCCTTAAGTTCTGGGTTAATTTCAAAGCTTCTGCCGCGGGCCATAATACGATCAATGACCGTATCGAAGGATCCTTTTAAATAAACCATTAAATCAGGAGCCTTTTTTGGAAGTTCATTTAACTCTTCCATCATGTTTTCCACTAGATCTTCATATATTTTAAATTCAAGTTCAGAAATTCTGCCTAGATTTTTGTTTACATAAGCAAAATACCAATCTTCATAAATAGAGCGATCTTGAATCGTGTAAATAGGCTCTCTCCAACTCACACAATCTTTTACCGTTTTAAACCGTTTATTTAAGAAAAACAATTGTAAAAGGAAGGGAATTCTCCGTGCGTCTAGTTCCTCAGGTGTTAATTCGTAATAAAGAGGAAGAATCGGATTATCATCAACAGCCTCATAAAAGACCTTACTCTCAATGCCGCTTTTTTGAAAATGTGCATTTAATGTATCAGCTACACTTGTTTTACCAAGACCAATCATACCACCAATAACGATACTCACTTACATCCCCCAATTCTCATACTATGTTTGTCGTGCTGCTTTTTTTTAATGAGCTTACAAGCTTTTCAATAATAAACTGTAAATCATCTTCATTTTTCACAAAATCTACTTCATCACCATTAAAGCGTAAAACAGGAATTTCTGGATGTGTTTGCTCAAAGCTCGTTATCGTTTGCTCGTAATCAATGGATAGCTGTTCTAAATATAAGGGACTGATATTTTTCTCTACTTCACGGCCTCTTATTTTTATTCGCTTAAGCAGAGTATCTAGACTCGCATTGAGATAGATAATTACATTGGGCTTTGGCATGTCTTCTGTTAGGAGCTGATATATTTTATAATATTTTTGATATTCATCGGAGCTTAAAGTCCTCTGGGCAAAAATTAAGTTCTTCAAAATATGGTAATCTGCTACAACAGCCTGATTTTTACTTAAGTAGTGGGTATTAATATCCCCTAATTGCTTATAGCGATTGCAGAGAAAGAACATTTCCGTTTGGAAACTCCACTCTTCAATATTGTCATAAAATTTCCCCAAAAATGGATTTTCATCAACAATCTCTTTTAATAAAGCAAAATTAAATTGATCTGAAATGGCTTTTGCGAGAGATGTCTTACCCACACCAATCGGCCCTTCAACGGTAATAAAGGGAGTATACCCCATTTTTAAGATCCTCCTTCTCCAACTGCCTGCGATTTCTATGTTATCCAGCAATATGCCGGAAGTACTAAATTCAAAGTTCAATAAAGGCACAAATAATATATTATCATAATCTGACGCAGGAAGGGATATGGAAATTATAGAAGGAGTAATTAAAATGTCGATTATATGAAAAAACTGCCGAATTACGGCAGTTTATGTTAAGAAATAATATTAACTTCTTTTGACCACATTGAAATTTTCAACAATTAACAGCCAATTTTGTGGAAATGCTAAGCCCAGCTTCCAATAACTCATCCCTCGAATCTTTAACTCCTTAATCAAATTAAACTTTGCCTGAATGGAGCGTGCATCCTCAAACCAAACCTCATGCCGCTTGCCGTCTTCAGCCGTATATCGGAAGAAAGGGGCTTGTGCCTTTGTATCATACTGAATCTGGACCTTGTACCTAGCTGCAAGTTCAATGGCCTGTTGTGGACTTACTGCCTTTGCTACAGAGCCTTGAACGAATGGCAGTGTCCAGTCATATCCATATAAGTTCTGTCCCATCATGATTTTATTAGGGGGCATTTCCGTTATTGCATATTCCAACACTCTTCGAACCTGATCAATGGGGGAAACTGCCATGGCAGGTCCGCCACTGTAGCCCCACTCATAAGTCATAATCACAACAAAATCAGCAATCTGACCGTGTGCTCGATAGTCGTGTCCTTCATACCACTTTCCTTTTTGTGTGGCACTTGTTTTAGGAGCAAGGGCAGTTGACATTAACCAGCCTTCCCTTTGGAACCGTGCCTTTGCCTTTCGTAAAAATGCGTTATAGGCTTCACGGTCAGCAGGCCGTAAAAATTCAAAATCAAAATGAATATCTCGAAACCCGTACTTGTTTGCAGTAGCCACAATATTGTTTAAAAATCTATCTTGAATCGGGATATCATTAAGTAAAATACGGCCTAATTCATCGCTAAATTGATCATTTTCTTGGTTATTGATAACCATCATTAATACATTTCGATTGGCTCTAGCAATGGCTGGAAAGTTATTTAATAATGGTTCCTTTAATGAGCCATCACGAAGAGCTTGAAAACTGAATGGGGCTAGATAAGTCAAATAGGGTGCTGCTTCCCGTGCGCTGCTTTCTAGGATTGGTGCTACAGATGTACCACGGGGTTCTACATAGGCATTAAATTCTGCTCTTCTTTTAGATGCTTGCGGGATATAAAGACGAAATCCGACATAGAGCTGCTGGTTCAATGAAATACGATTCACTGAGGCAATCTGTTGGTAAGGCACACCTGTTTTTTGCCCAATGGACCATAGACTGTCTCCAGGCTGTACATAATAAAAACTGCCAACGATCGGAATCACCATTGCTTGACCGACGACAAGATTATTTGGATTAGGGATGTCATTTGCTTCAACAATATCATTAACTGTTGTGTTATATGTTCTGGCAATGGTGGTTAAAGATTCATTACTTTTCACAACATGAATTTGCATATTCTTCCCCTCCTAAGCAAGAACGCTACATTTATTCTATGAGTGAAAGAATTAATTCATGATATAATGGAAAAAATATCAATCTTCTGTGATGAAACTTTTGAAGGTAATATAGGGTGGTAATCCTTTTGATAATTGAAGAATTTACTGATGAATATTATATGAAAGAAGCTATTAAGGAAGCGAAGAAGGCAGAGGATTTACGAGAGGTGCCAATTGGAGCAATTCTCGTTATCGACGGGAAAATTATTTCCCGTGCACATAATTTACGCGAAAGTAAACAAAGTGCAGTTGCCCATGCAGAGCTGCTGGCAATAGAACAGGCGTGCAAGAAAACAGGTTCATGGCGTCTAGAGAATGCACATCTTTATGTCACGCTTGAGCCCTGCGCCATGTGCTCAGGAGCGATTATCCTATCAAGGGTAAGTAAAGTAGTTTTTGGTGCATCTGATCCAAAGGGAGGATGTGCAGGAACGTTTATGAATCTCCTGCAGGATGAACGGTTCAATCATCAAAGTGAAGTAAAGAGCGGTGTGTTGGAGGAAGAGTGCGGCCAGTTACTTTCTGACTTCTTTCGTAAGCTCCGAGAACAAAGGAAAATAGTAAAAAAACAATCCTTACAGGAATTTACAATTGATAAAGATTGATTTTTTTATTGAAAGTTAGTATACTAAGAAGGCGTCATATAAGGCGCCTAAAATTATTATCAACTTTGCCGTGCTAGGCGGGGAGGTAGCGGTGCCCTGTACTCGCAATCCGCTCTAGCGAGGCTGAATCCCTTCCCGAGGCTGGTATCCTGTAGGGTCCGGCTTAAGTAAGTGGTGTTGACGCCCGGGTCCTGCGCAATGGGAATCCATGAACCATGTCAGGTCCGGAAGGAAGCAGCATTAAGTGGAAGCTCCCATGTGCCGCAGGGTGGCCTGGGCCGAGCTAACTGCTTAAGCAGCGCCTATGGGTGCGAAGTCGACGGAAGGTGCACGGCAGTTTATAATGTAAAAACAACTCATCTCAGTGAAGAGATGAGTTTTTTTGTATTCTCCTAGAAAAATTGAAAAATTGAAAAGGGTTAAGTTATAATGGATAGGATAGAAACTTTGGAGGGGGCGATGTTTTTGGCTTATCAGGCTTTATATCGTGTTTGGCGTCCTCAGCAATTTATTGATGTAGTAGGACAAGAACATGTTACGAAAACATTGCAAAACGCCCTACTTCAACAAAAAATTTCCCATGCCTATTTATTTAATGGGCCGCGAGGAACTGGTAAAACAAGTGCAGCGAAGATATTGGCTAAAGCAGTAAATTGTGAACGAGCACCCATTTCAGAACCCTGCAATGAATGTGCTTCCTGTAAGGGAATTACGAATGGTACAATCTCTGATGTGTTAGAATTTGACGCAGCCTCTAACTCAAGAGTGGAAGAAATGCGGGATGTTCTAGATAAGGTAAAGTTCGCACCAACCTCTGTACGCTACAAGGTCTATATTATTGATGAAGTGCATATGCTATCGATTAGTGCCTTTAATGCTTTGTTAAAAACATTAGAAGAACCACCTCAGCATGTTATCTTCATATTAGCCACGACTGAGCCGCATAAAATACCACTAACGATTATCTCTCGATGTCAACGATTTGATTTTAGACGGATTACAGCACAATCTATTGTAAATCGAATGAAGTTAATCGTTGAAGAAACTGGGGTTAATTGTGAAGAGGATGCTCTAAAAATGATTGCGAGAGCGGCTGAAGGTGGTATGCGTGACGCATTAAGTCTTTTGGACCAAGCTATTTCCTTTAGCCAGGAAAGTGTAACAGTTGAAGATGCTTTAACGGTAACGGGATCTGTTTCACAAGGTTTCTTAAACAAACTTGCAAGGTCTGTTCTCGAAAAGGATGTAGCCAGTGGTTTGGAAGCCTTAGAGGAATTGTTATTTCACGGGAAGGATCCTTCAAGATTTATCGAAGATTTTATTTTATACTACCGAGATATGCTGCTATATAAAACAGCACCTAATCTTGAAGAGTCATTAGATAGAGTCTTGCTAGATGAGGAATTCCTTCAAATTGCTGAGTCTGTTCCTTATGATCAGATTTATCAGCTCATTGAATTGTTAAATAAAACGCAACAGGATATGCGATGGACTAACCATCCAAGAATCTTTTTAGAAGTAGCAATTGTTAAGCTGTGTCAAACGGAGATAAAACAGCAAGAACAAATGCCTTCTGGACAAATGGCTCAACTACTGACCAAAATAGAACAGCTAGAGCATGAACTACAACAGTTAAAAACGAATGGACCAGCCGTGGTCCAAGATGCAGCGCCGCAAAATGCCCAAAAGCCTGCACAAAGAAGTTCAAGAAAAGGATTCCAGCCTGCTGTTGGAAGAATAAATGAAGTATTAAAGAGTGCAACAAAGAATGATTTAAATCAAATTAAAGGCAAATGGGGTGACATGAGAGGACGGTTAATGAAATCTCATGCAGCTTTATTAAATGAAGCAGAGCCTGTTGCTGCTTCAGCCAATGCTTTTATTTTAAAATTTAAACATGAAATTCACTGTCAAATGGCAATGGATAATAACCGTTTTATCGAGACGATTACGCTTGCTCTTCAAGAGTTAACAGGAAATAGATATCTTGTGCTTGGGGTACCAGAAGAGCAATGGGGTACGATTCGAGAAAACTTCTTAAGTACTCAGCATCAAGTTGAAGGAGAAACACTTGAGTCTAAATCAGAAGAAGAGCCGCATATTGCGGAGGCCAAAAACTTGTTCGGTGCTGAGTTTGTTGAAATAATTGACTAATTAATTGGAGGTAAACAGATTATGCGTGGTGGAATGGGTAATATGCAAAATATGATGAAGCAAATGCAAAAAATGCAAAAGAAAATGGCAGAGGCACAAGAAGAACTAGGACAGCAGAAGATTGAAGGAACAGCTGGCGGCGGTATGGTAACCGTCATTGTAACAGGACATAAAGAAGTGGTAGATGTACAAATTAAACCTGAAGCTGTAGACCCTGATGACATCGAAATGCTTCAAGATCTTGTATTAGCAGCAACAAACGATGCTTTAAAAAAGGTTGAAGAGCTCACGAACAATACAATGGGCCAATTTACAAAAGGAATGAATCTTCCATTTTAAATTAATGATGATCAAGCATATGCGCCTTTTTAAAGGCGCATATGCTTTTCTAGGAGAGGAATAATAACGAATGTATTATCCAGAACCGATTTCTAAGTTGATTGACAGTTTCATGAAGCTGCCTGGTATCGGACCTAAAACGGCTGGTCGATTGGCTTTTTATGTTTTAAGTATGAAAGAAGACACTGTACTGGATTTTGCTAAGGCGCTTGTAAATGCCAAACGAAATTTATCTTATTGTTCTGTCTGTGGTCATATTACTGACCAGGATCCGTGCTATATATGTGAAGACCAACGTCGAGATAAGAGTACAATTTGTGTCGTTCAAGACCCTAAGGATGTCATAGCGATGGAGAAAATGAAGGAATTCAGTGGTAAGTACCATGTCCTGCATGGTGCGATTTCACCTATGGATGGTATTGGTCCAGAGGATATTAATATACCTGACCTCCTAAAGCGTCTTCATGATGAAACCGTACAGGAAGTAATCTTAGCAACAAACCCCAATATTGAAGGGGAAGCGACAGCGATGTATATTTCTCGTTTGCTGAAACCATCAGGTATTAAAATCACAAGGATCGCTCATGGTCTTCCTGTTGGAGGAGACTTAGAATACGCAGACGAAGTTACCTTATCAAAAGCTCTTGAGGGAAGAAGAGAAATTTAATAAAAAGCAGAGTCCGGGGGAATAACAATGTTTTTTAAACGTAAAGGGTGGCTGCGTAAAGAGTCTGATGGAAAACTTTTAACTCAGTTACAAGAATATAAAGAACATTGGCAGGAGCAAAAGCAATTGTTAGAAAAAAGTTTTGACCCTTCAGAGGAAGCAATTTGTCAGACAAAAATTGCCCAAGCAAAGTACTTCTTTCTATTAAAGGTAGCAAAAGAAAAAAATGTAAGTATAAAAAGGTAAATATCTAGATATTCCTGTTCAAGGTCTACTTCTTATAACTTGTACATATGTTGTTATAAAAAGAGTTGAAGGGGGATAGCTTTTTGGAACCAATTTTAATCATTTCGATATTAGGCGGGCTCGTACTTATTCTGTTGTTTTCTGGGGCTCCTTTTAAGCCAGCAAGATTTATTGGTCAAGCTGTAGTCAAACTATTAATTGGAGCACTGCTATTATTCTTCTTGAATACAGCGGGTAATAGTTTTGGTATTCATGTGCCTATTAATTTTGCAACATCGGCTGTATCAGGTTTTCTAGGAATTCCAGGATTAGTGGCGCTGGCTGCCATTCAAAAGTTTATTATCTAAATCTAAACTGCCGCTGAAAAACAGCGGTTTTTTACTGCTCAAAAAACAATTACATTTAATTATGTAAAAACTATTGACCAATTGAGGGATGTGCTGTAATATATGAAAAGTCGTCACAAGCGATAGCGAAACACATGAAAAGTTATTGACATTGATAACTTGATTATGATATATTAATAAAGTCGCTTTTGAGCGAAAGAGTAAAATTGATCTTTGAAAACTAAACAAACAAGAACGTCAACAAACAATTTTTTAGCTTTTTTTAAAAAGCTAAGCCAACGTAACAAATGAGCTATATCAACTTTCTTGGAGAGTTTGATCCTGGCTCAGGACGAACGCTGGCGGCGTGCCTAATACATGCAAGTCGAGCGAATCAAGAGGTGCTTGCACC
>NZ_JAMBOB010000023.1 GCF_023715415.1 Neobacillus niacini | reverse complement strand
TGTCCTTCCGTAGATTGTTTGGTTTGGCGATTGAACAATACTACGATAGACATACTTTTTTATTTTTATTCATTTTTAGGGATAAGGAATTTTCCAAAGAGCCATCGCGGAGCGATTTCGTTCTTCTACTGTAAAAAATAGTAACAGCACCTTCTCCAAAGAGTAGGAGAGGTGCTGTTTGGAGGATTAGCTGAACATGTGTTGTTGTATTTAACTTAGAAGCTAGCAGGCAAAAAAACTCTTACTTCGGTGCCTTTATTTACTTCACTATCAATCTTTATCGTTCCATTATGTTTTTCAATAATGCGGTTGGAGGTTAATAATCCTAAGCCTGTTCCCTTTTCCTTGGTTGAAAAAAAGGGTTCACCTATCTTCATTAACCGTTCTTTCTCCATCCCGCATCCATTGTCAATAATGATAATTTCTACTCCACTTTCAGGGACATTCCTCAAATAGATATAAATGTCTCCATTACTCCCAATGGCTTCAATCGCATTTTGAAAAATATTAATAAGGACTTGTTTCATTTCATTCGGGTTACACATTATTTGATAAGAATTCTCTAATTCTGAGTGAATCGTAATATTTCTCAAGTTGGTTTGGCTTTCAAAAAGAGTAATCACATTTCTTACGAGCGTATCTATGTTTTGAAGAGCTCTTGGTGATTTTTGGTTTGGTTTTGCTAAGGATAAATATTCGGAAACAATAGACTCAATTCTCGATATTTCACCTAACATGATTTGTACGTGCTGGTGTTCAAACTCTCCGTTTTGATTCGCTAACTGCAAAAACCCTTTTATTGAAGTAAGTGGGTTTCGTATTTCATGAGCAACACCCGCAGCAAGCTCACCTACCACAGCAAGTTTTTCTGATCTTAAAATGAGGTCATTTGCCTTCTTTTGTTCTGTGATATTACGTCCAATCACCAGTAAATTTTTTCTGCTGCCGTCTGCATAAAAGGTAGGAACTTTTATGATATCGAAAATCGCGGAGAATTGATTTTCTATCGACAAATCCAATTCGAATCGATAGGGAGTTCCTTGCTCCCAAGCTATTTCATCGTTTGAAAAGCAATTTTGAAAGTTTTTAAACCATTCATTTTTGAAAAAAAGTTCGTCTAACTGTTTATTCCTATAATCAATGTTTTCCAATTTAAATAGGGATATAGCAAATTGATTCATTTCAATAAATCTTCCTTTGCCATCCTGAATATAAATTAAATCGGGCATGGAATTGATAAGGGCTAAAATTTGTTGTTCATTGTCCTTTCTGACTTCTTCCTTTTTCGCATTATCATCTCTTTCTACTGCTTTGCTATAGCGAATTTGCAGGAAAGCTACTAGAAAGGTAACAGAAAGGGTAAATAAAAAGTAAAAAAAGTCACCATTACGGTAAACATAATTCAGACGCTCTTCGAATTGATAAAAATAGGCCCCTATAAAAATACTAAGGATACTCGTTAAAATGACGGGGCGGTAATCATGATACAAAGTTAAAATAAAAATGACTAAAAAAATGAGGTAGAAATTAGGTATTACAGGTTCATTCTCTATAAGTACAAATGTAACAAAGGACATCCCCAGCGCACATAAATACATGGTTTGCTTAATAAAGAGTTTTTTGAAAACAAAAATTGAAATAGTTCCACATACGAAAATTCCGCTGCCAAAAAGGATAGCGATAAAAATAGGATCTTTATGTTTTAAAATTTGAACCAACATACACAGAAAAAAGCAGCCCCATAAAATACGGATCAACAACACATTTTTACTATGAATTCTTTGAATATTCACCTTTTATTTCACCTCTAAGAAATGCATGATATGACCATGACCCTGGGGACGGTTCTGCTGGTCACAGGTTGTAAGGGGATTCTGGAACGAGCATAAAGGCAGGATTTCTAACATTTGATGGAATGATTAAGTTAGTTTCCCAAAAAAAAGGATAGATTGTATTATAGAATGATATATATTAATTAAGGATTGATCATAAAGATGGATAAACGAGACCTGGTTCAATACTTTATTGTAAATCAAGATTTAATAATGTCAAAGGGGAAAACAGCAGCGCAAGTGGCTCATGCGGCAACTCTCAGTACGGTTAACCTGATATCTACACAATCTCCTTTTCCTGATCGGCATGATGACTTTGTAGAATGGGTACAAACTGGAATGAAGAAAATTATTTTGAAGGGGAAACAAGCCGAGCTTGAAAGGTTAGAAAAAAGAGGATATTTCAGTATTCGGGATAGTGGATTAACCGAGATTAAATCAGGTTCTTTGACCGTTATTGCACTTCCACCGATGGGGAAATTTGAAGCGAAAGAAATTGTTGGGCACCTAACTCTTTTAAAAAACTAGGATTGGATGTTGCCGGGAGAACCGCCTCATGGTCCCCCTGGCTCCCCCAAGCTCCATCAATACGTTTGTTCAGGTGTGAATTGGCCAATGCCTTTTAATGTGTAATCGAAGAATTCCCGTATTAGTTTGTTTTCAGTTTCGATTGTGGCATATGGATCAATTTTAGCTTTACTGCCTTGCAGGATGTTTGCGAGAATCGGTGAGACTAGCGGTAGATCGGTTAAGCTTAGATGTTTGGCGCCTTTAAAATGAGTGGTATAGGCTTCCTTGAATTGTTTATTATTCAGTTTGTTCGCTGCATAGGTGGAATTGCTGTCAAGCTGCTCCCAAACGTCGTCCGAATAAATGTTAAACAGCGGGGTCGTGTAGGCTTCGGTGCTTGCCACGAAATCATCGATGTCTTTCTGATAAACAAGCTCGCTAAAGAACGGGGCATCAATATTTACGACTGCATCGATATCCTTACGTTCTCTTCCTAACCATACACTTGCAGCACCGCCCATTGAGTGACCAAACACGCCAATTTTATCTGTATTGATATGTTGATAAGGTGTGATATTGTCACTTTTTGCTTTTTCAAGTATCGTATCAAGGACGAAATTCATATCGTCTGTCCGCAGCTTCATCCATTTTTGAATGAGTCCGTTGACTTCTTCCTGCGTGTAAATTCCTTCTTTATTGGCGTTTTCCACTTCACGATTATAATCTGTATTGATTAGTGCCTTCGTTCCATCCTCTGAAAGTGTAAAAAACGAATGGTATGGATGATCAATAGAAACAACGACATAACCATTGCTTGCAAGCTCATTATAGGTGGAAGTATTGCTTGCTTTAACACCGTAAGCACCATGTGAAAACACCAAAAGCGGGTATGTTCCTTCTGCGTTTTTTGGATACCAAAATTCCACATTTACAAATCTGTTCTCTCCTAAATCGGTAAATTCCTCGATACGGTTTTTGTCAACGTATGTGTAAGCTGCGGTTGCAACTTCGTATTTGCCTGTCACTTTTGGTGATGGATGCTGCGGGAATACAAGTGCAGGTACAAAGGCAAAAATGAATGCCATTACCAACATAATCGATTTCCACACAACAGAAGATGTTTTGTAGTTAGTTGGTTTGTTGCGGATAAGAGAAACCGCTCCCTTTATAGCTAGTAGGAAAAGCAGGATGGCAAGCATGGTCCAGCGGAAGCTCCACACAATCACCGGAGATAGGGTGAGTAGAACAAATACTATAAATATAGCCATCCTTATCCAATTCTTTATTTTTTTATGAGTTTGCTTTGTTACCATACAGAAGATTGCAAAAGAGACTTCAAAAATTAATGTAATCCACAATAATACAGTTCCCATCCTCATTACCCCTTTTTTTAAAATTCATTATCATGAACTCAGGATAATAAATTACAAAAAAGAAGTATATAGAAAATCAGTAAGTTGCATCCACAGGCAGGTAAGTTGCAAAAAAAGAGCGACAAGCAGGGGTAGCTTACCGCTAAATGATGGTTGCAGGTTGTTACTTATTTTTAAGTGCTTGTAGTTTTTCGTTGATTTTTTGAGCTTCTTTTTTATCCTTTTGAAACGAGAGCAGACGAATGAAGATATAAATAACAGCAATTTGCAGTGCCAAAATAACACCATCGGTAAAATTGTTCACGAGTCCAAAAACGGTGCCAAGGGTAATCAATAGAATCTCCAAAGTAAAAAAATGAATGGCCATTTTGATTCGCATTTTTCTCTCACTTCCATCATGAGGGGACTCCAAAATTAATCCTAGTAGTGCACTTATAAATGAGAACCCCATAATAATATAAATGGACTTCAAATCAAAGGTCAGAGTGGGAGCATAGATTTGTCGCAAAATCGTAAGCATGATGATGATCAATGCAAAGATCATCAAGAAGTTCTTCATTATTTTTTGTAAACTATATGCTGTCTTCATTATTCATCCCTCCATTACAATCCGAGCATTTTTTTCAGGACAGGCACATACTGTCTTGATACAACCGCTCGTTCCCCATTATCGAGTACCGCTTCGAATCTGCCACTTATGGACGGATAAATGGATGAAATTTTCGCTATGTTCAAAATGGTGGATTTGGATGCACGAAAACAGTTCTTTTCTTTGAATAGTTCCTCTAACTCATATAGCTTTTGTTTTACCTCATAAACATTGTCCTGGCAGTAAATAAAAACCTTACCATCCACTGCCTCGAAATAATAGATATCACTAAGCTTAATACGATGGACCTTTTCATTTTGATATCCAAGAACCATGAAGTTTTCACTTTCTAGCTTGTTGACGATTTCATAGATTTCGTCATCGACCTCATGACATCGAATAAGGATTTCCTCTATCTGTTCATTGCTTATCTCTTCAATTGAAATCTTCATATCATCACCTACAAAAACCCAAAGTATTATTTTTAGATACTAAATAATTTCTCCAAAAACCTCCAAAATCCCTTTTTTGAGACATGGGGACGGCTCGAGATTACAGAAAAAGTGTCTAGGTAATAAAACAAGAAGGCAATTACCTACTAAACGTAGATAACTGCCTTCTTTTATATATTCGCCTTTTTTGCCAGCAGAACCGTCTTCATGGTCACATGTCATCTACAAGGATGTAGGTTGCTTTGATAGGTCCATGGACGCCGACGACTAGGATCATTTCGATGTCTGCTGAGTTGCTCGGTCCTGTGATGAAGTTGATGCAGGAGGCAATTTGTTCGCCGTTCTTTCCTTTTTCGCTTATGATTCGGGCCGCTTGTGTCATGCGGGGAACGATGCTGCTTTTCGGGATAATAATGATAGAAGTCGCCGGTAAAAAGCTGACGGTTCTTCCTTTATCCTTGCTGCTGAAAAGAACTGCTGTACCTGATTCCGCCAGCGTTACATCACTGATGGTAATCCCGACATTTGCAGCCTCGGCCTTCGCTATATTTTCTTCGCCTTTTGTATGATCCCAAATATGTAGATCAATTCCCTCTTGTGGCCAGTCTTCCTTCATTACTGTTTCGAGGCCAAATTGAGAAAAGCGCTCATCTTTCCATGTGACAATGGGGCCGCCTCCATACTGGTTTACGACTTCTTTTATTGAGTCAGATAGCGAAGCCGTTGAGGTTCTGACAAAATTCGTATGAATATTTTTACATTGTTCCTGTAACACGTCCACAAGCTCATTTTGTGTGGCGCCTTTTAGCACTTCATCTTGGGGATGATATTTCCAGACAGGTTTTTCGATTGCCGCTTTCTGTTCCCGTCCAAGTGAGCTAGCGATTTTCCCTAAAAAAGCCTCGCGATTCTGTATGTTACCAATCATGATGGATTCCCTCCTTGTGGACGATTTTTAAACCAGTCACGGAATCTTTCCTTATTTGGTGCAGGGAAATCCCTTGATTCCGTCCATGCTTTTAATGGTCCCGGACCTTTTGAGATTTTATCATCCTTCGTAAATGGTGACATGACTGGTCCTGCCAGTTTTGAACCAAATTTATATAGAGCAGGGGAAGATGCACCAAAACCAAATGCCTTCATCAAAAGCTTTTCAGAAATCGGAGCTCGTCCTTCTTTTTCCACGATGACTTGGCGATGTTTATGAAGAAGCTGATGCAGCGGAATCTTCACTGGACATGCCTCTGTACAAGCCCCGCATAAAGTAGAGGCATAGGGTAACTCTTTATAATCATCATAGCCGCCTAGTAATGGTGAAAGCACCGCACCGACAGGGCCCGAATAGATGGAGCCGTATGAATGACCGCCGACATGCCGATAAACGGGACAGACATTTACACAGGCAGCACATCGAATACATTGGAGAATCGATTGAAATTCTCCGCCAAGGATGTCCGACCGGCCGTTATCAACAATGACAAGGTGAAACTCTTCTGGTCCGTCAACATCGCCTTCCTCTTTTGGTCCCGTTAACGTGGTGATATAGCTCGTCAGTTTCTGCCCTACGGCACTTCTTGTTAATAAGCTAACAAGGACTTCCATCTCTTCAAAGGATGGAACCAGTCTTTCCATACCCATGACTGTGATTTGTGTTTTCGGCAGGGCGCATACCAAATCGGCATTTCCTTCGTTTGTCACGAGGGTAATCGAGCCGGTGTCAGCAATGGCAAAATTACATCCTGTGATTCCGATATCCGCACTCAAATATTCTTGACGCAGCTTTTCACGTGCATGCAAAGCGAGCTCTTCTGGTTTTTCTGTCTGTTGATATCCATGGTTCTTTTTAAAAACATCACGGATTTGCTCCTTATTTTTGTGGAGCGCAGGAACAACAATGTGAGAAGGGGGCTCATGGTCATCCACTTGCAAGATGTATTCCCCAAGGTCAGTTTCAATCACTTCACAGCCTAATTGCTCAAGACCTGCATTTAAATTGATTTCTTCCGTCACCATCGATTTGGATTTAACGATTTTTTTAGCGTTTTTCTTTTCTGCTACATTCTTAATATACTCCGTTGCCTCTTGGGCAGTTTGCGCAAAGAAGACATGTCCTCCACGCTTCGCGACATTCTCACTTAGCTGATATAAATAATAGTCTAGATTTTCTAGTACATGCTGGCGGATTTCTTCACCGTGTGAGCGCCATTCCTCCCAGTTTCCTAACTCTTCTGCTGCACTTAAACGTCGTGATTGAAAACGTCCCTGCGCACTTGAGACCGCTCCACGCATGAAGGAATCGTGCAGCCCTTTATCAACGCGGTCCGTAAACGTATCTTCGCTTGTTTTCATTGACATTGGTCATCCCCCTTTTTATCGTATGATCTATTTTTCATCGGCTATTTAGGACCTCTGCAATATGCATGACTTTAACCGGAACGCCTTTTCGATCAATGCGACCGCCAATATTCATTAAGCATCCAGCATCTGCGCCAATTAAAATATCTGCCCCTGTTTCTTCAACAGTACAAACCTTTTCATCGACCATTTGCTCTGAAATATTCCCCATTTTCACGGAGAAGGTCCCCCCGAATCCGCAGCATCTCTCTTTACCTGGCAGCTCGGTAAAGTTTAATCCCTCTACATGACTCAAAAGGGTCATCGGTGCTTGTTTGACTCCCAGTAATCTTGTCATATGACAGGAGGTATGGAAGGTTGCATTTCCTTCTAATTTCGCACCAACATCTTCCACTTTTAACACATCGACGATAAATTCAGTGAATTCATAGGTTTTATCCGCTAGTGCTTGTGCTTTTGGCTCCCAAACAGGATCACCCTTAAAGATGTGGGGGTATTCTTTGAACATATAGGCACAGGAACCAGCGGGAGAAACGACATACTCCGCATGTTCAAAGGTAGAAATCATACTTTTCATTGCTACCTTTGATTCTTTTACATAGCCGCTGTTATAGGCAGGCTGGCCGCAGCAAATTTGTGATTCTGGATAGTCAATTTCACATCCGAGTCGCTCTAGCACTTCCACTGTTGCTTTTCCCACATCACCTTGAAACATATCTACTAAACAAGTAGCAAAAAGGGTGACCTTCATTTTCCTCGCTCCCTTATTCTCATTATGTTATTCTTAAACAACAGGTCATCTGATGACCTGAATATAATAAATCATATCTAATATTTAATACTATAACAAATATTCAGATAGTTGAAAGTGTTTGCATTTATTTTTTTAAAAAAATGTTAACTTCAGGACTTTTTGAAAAAAATACAGAGCCTTCAAATCGTATGAAGGCTTTCATCGATTAATTTGTTTGAATTACTTTTCCGCACTTTCAAAAAAATACATTTTCAAGACATTGTCGACATTTTCGAGATGTTCGATCATTGCCATTCGGGCCTTTTCTTCGTTCTTTTCTAAAATGGCATGATAGATTTTAGCATGTTCAATTACTAAATTTTCCGTCGTCGTTTGTTGGGAGAACAACCATAAACGCCTTGTTTCTTTCATCGTTTTAATCATAAGCTCTGACACTTGATCGAGTAAAGTGGATAAAAGGGGATTGCCAGCTGCAGCAGATACCGCTAAGTGAAACTGAAAGTCTGCCTTCTCACCTAGCTCTTCGTCGCCTTTAATCCACTTCATTTCTTCAAGGGCTTGCCCCATCGCTTCTAAATCTTCATCACGTCGATTTTTTGCTGCTAAAGCAGCTGTGCCCGTTTCAATAATTTTTCTGACTTCTAAAAGATGGGCTACATCCTTTTTATTCATAAGGATGGCGGTAGATAGGGGAAAGGTCATTTGCTTCGCATCAAATTCCTTAATAAACGTTCCTTCTCCTTGCTTCATTTCGACTAATCCCATTGCTTTCAAAGCGGATAGTGCTTCGCGTATGGCTGACCTGCTTACTTGAAAGTTTTCTGCCAGCTGCTGCACTGATTCAAGTTTACTCTTAGGCGGCAATTGTCCGGTTCGAATCATTTCATGCAGCGCTTCGGTAACTTCCTCATATATTTTTTTTGGTTTAATTTTTTTATATTCCAAGCCGATGCACCTCATTGGTTCGATTGATATTTATATTATACATGATACGTACAATTTATCTTTTCAAGAAATATAACTGAGATTAAATCAGGTTCTTTGCCCGTTATAGCACTTCCACCGATGGAAAAATTTGAAGCGAAAGAAATTGTTGGGCACCTAACTCTTTTAATAAACTAGGATTTGAAGTTGCCACCAGAACCGTCCCTATGGTCCCTCAAACGAGTTCGCTGTTTTTTTGGTATTTTTCCACAATCGACAATGCATATTTATTGGCTGCGTTTACTTTTCCTTTTTCCATATAATAATTCAATAATTTCATTTCATAGTGCTCCGATGCAAGGCCGTAACCCATCTCTTTAAAATACGGATAGGCATCTCTTTCTAGATAATCGTAATACTGTTCTTGTTGGTTTTGAAGCTTATATAAATGTAACTGAAAATAGTGTTTGTACATGGTATCCTTTAATTTATTTGCTAGAGAGAAACCCTCCTTGGCTAAACTCATTAAATCTGAATCAGACTTTAAACCCAGCTTTGTAGAGGCATTTAAATATCCTTCCAACGCCACTAGATAGAGTGAGTTCGTTGTCTCTCTTATTTTCAAGACTTGCCCATAGTATTCAACGGCTTTTTCATAGTTTCCGAAGCGAAATTGCTGATAGGCATAATTGTGAAGCAGCTTGGCTTTTTGATTGTTTAACCCCAAACTTTCGGCCATCTCAATTAATCTAGGAAACCCTGAATCTCTCGGGTCAAAATAGTCTGCTTGCTCAACTTGGATTAGCATCATCATCTCTGCTTCAATCATTCGAGTAAAACTGCGTGCAGCTGTAAAAAATTGCAGGGCCTTATTCGCGTAATAATAAGCTAATACATGGGAATCCATGCAATGATAGGCAATAGCTAAATCATAATAATATTCAGGATTATTGTAATAATTGATATCGATTTTTTTTAAATGTGAAATGGCTTTATTGTATTCTTTTTCGTAATCTAAGCAAAATTTCCCTTTAATGTGTAAAAACATGTTTTGATTGTATGAAGTAAAATCTTGATAACTGTCCATTTCATTAATAAGGGACAGAGCAAGTTTACCTTCGCCAATCAATAAATAATACCTGGTGAGTATCAGTTTATAGGAACAATAGAAATCAGGCAGCTGCAAGAGAGCGACAGACTCTAATTGCTTCTTTATGCTTTCTGCTTTTGAGTTTAGTTTCAGGATGATCGATTCATGCCATTCTTTTAATAATAAATCCAAGCCTACGTAGGTATTCATCTCTGACTGCATGTCTATACAAAGCCTCTTGGCCAAAAGCTCTATGGTTTCCTCTGATACTTCTGTAAGCCCCCGTTCAATCTTGCTTATATGAGTCTTTGAACATATGCCTTCTCCTAGGTCTATTTGCTTCAATACTTGAAGTTCCCGGTGAAATTTGATGATCTTTCCTTGGATCATATTAGCCCCCCTTTTTGTCTTATACCTAAATAGAATCTATTTTTGCTCTTACTGCACTCTGTGACCCCAACTCAGGTATTACTTATTCGGGTCTTTTCTACTATTCTTATCTGCAAAAACTATCATTCTATAGCATTTTAACTGTATTTAGTAGTCCTGCTGCGGTTTTAAAACCCCATTTGATAGAAAGGAAGGAGAAATATACTATTAGATTATCATAATAATTATATATTTATTATGAATATTTAAAAAGTATCAAAGTAGGATCTAGGAAGCAAAGAAGAGAGATGTTTTAATAAGCATCTCCCCTTTTCTTACTTTAGGAAATTAGTTGAATAGGAGATCAAATCATGACTAAAAAACAAACTTGGAAAAGATTTTTAAATGGAATCACAGCTTTTGCTCTATTGTCCGGTGGAATGGGAGTGACTGCTACTAGCATCATTCCACTATCGACTGTTTATGCAAATGAAAATGTTTCGGCAGAAACGATTCTTAAGAGTTTATCGGACAAGCAGTTGGCTGCACTCCATAAATTACAGACATCAGAACAATCGGGGATGCATTTAGACCCTAATGTAAATCTCGAAAGCAGTGAGGTAGTCAATGTCATTGTTCAGTTTCATACATTACCAGCAAAAACAGCTGTTGCCTCAAGTGAAAAGAGCGGAAAAACGATTTCTCTATCAGAAGCAAAAGAGAGAGTGAATGCTTCACACCATCAGTTCAAAAAGGATTTAGATGCACTCAGTAGTAAAAACAAAAAAAGCACAAGTAGCCCTATTACCATCAAACATTCATTTAAGGAAGCCTTTAACGGGGTTTCTATGTCACTGCCAGCAAATGAAATAGAGAAGTTACTAGATTCACAGACAGTTAAAGCTATTTGGAGCGATGTGAACATTAACGCTGCTCCACCTATTGAAAAGGAAAATGAGAAAGCACGGATAGCAATAAATCCTTCACATGGGGCAGAACCACTTCATACAGAGGGATATACTGGTGAGGGAATTAAGGTTGCTGTGATTGATACAGGAATCGATTACAACCATCCAGACTTAAAAGATGCCTATAAAGGTGGTTATGACTTTGTAGATAATGATGCTGATCCGATGGAAACCACCTACGATGAATGGGAAAAATCAGGTTGGCCGGAGATAAATAATGGAAGCTCCTATTATACTTCCCATGGAACACATGTAGCAGGAATTATTGCGGGTCAAGGAAAAAATGATCACGATTACGGTGTTAAGGGAGTTTCACCAGGAGTAGACCTTTATGCCTATCGTGTTCTTGGACGGTACGGAAGTGGGATGTCGAGTCACATTATTGCCGCTATTGATAAGGCAGTAAGTGAGGGAATGGACATCATGAATTTATCACTTGGAGCCAATATCAATGATCCGTTTTATCCAACCTCTATTGCAATTAACAATGCAGTTTTGGCAGGTGTAACAGCTGTTGTCGCAGCCGGAAACAGCGGAAGTGAAATGAAAACACTAGGGTCGCCAGGAACATCAACACTAGCACTTACGGTAGGGGCAAATGATATGGCTGTTACGCTTCCGACATTTGCTGGTGGAATAGCAGGAAACGGCAGCAGTACAGATGTCGATTTACGTTTGTTAGGCAGAAATGTAAGTGATAACATTTCCCTGCTTGAAGGAAAAACTCTTTCCATTGTGGATGTTGATTTAGGACAATCTTCAAATTATGTGGGAAAAGATGTAACAGGGAAGGCAGTACTGATTGCACGTGGCGAAACCTCATTTGACGAAAAAATAAAATTGGCGAAAGATAAAGGGGCTGCAGCTGTTCTTCTTTACAATAACAATGAAAGTGAGGGGCATATCCCTTATTATGTAGGTGAAACCGTCAACTATATCCCGGCATTTTCCTTAAACTTCGAGGATGGGGTATCTGTAAAGGAGCAATTAGCATTAGGTGAGGCATTCGTGACTTTCACCGGATTAGGGAACTTTACTTTGGAGGGAGGCAATCTGGCTGACTTTAGTTCACGTGGTCCTTCAAGAGTTCAATACGAGATTAAGCCAGAAGTAACCGCTCCAGGAGTACAAGTGCTATCAACTGTTCCATCCTATGCGAATGGAGCAGCTTATATAGGAAACTATGACTCTGCCTATCAACAACTTTCTGGTACGTCTATGGCTTCACCGTATGTTGCGGGGATAGCCGCTTTACTATTGCAGCAAGATCCAACATTAACACCAGATGATGTAAGGACCATTTTAATGAATACGGCTGATCCGCTGAGCAAAGATTACAGTGTATTTGAAGCGGGAAGTGGTCAAGTAGATGCGAATGAAGCATTGCATTCACAAATCGAAATCATGGTAGAAAATCCATCCGTAACGATTACGAATGGAGAAGTACAAGAAATTATGTCAAAATCAGGTGCTTTAAACTTTGGTGCATCCCTGCATACCGGAAAGACCATAAACGAAAGCAGAGCGATTACCTTTAAAAATCAAGATAAAAAACCAAAAACGTTTGAAGTAACAGCAGATTTTCAAGTTGGGATGGGTGGTTCAAGGGATGCTAATAAAAATGGGGTATCCTTACAAGTAGACAGAAAAATCATGACCGTACCAGGTAATAAAGAAAAAGCATCGAATATCTCCATCGTTGTACCTCCAACCGCAGAAGCTGGTACGTACGAAGGATTTGTTACTTATCAAAACAAACATGACAAAAATGAAGTATATCGAATACCTTTTGCTTTTGCTGTCACAGAAGAGGGGTTTCGTGAAATGAAGACAGATCCAAAGGTCATGACATCGAGCTATACGTTTTTTTATCCGTATATAGCCTATCAAGCAGGAGTTAGGTTTACTTCAAAGTCAGTAATGGAAACCATTGATTTTGTATTACTAGATGGTGAAACAGATAAAGAACTTGGCTTTTTAGGACGGCTTGAGGCTTCTGCTCTTATGGAAGATATAGAGTACTATGTTACTAGTGTGTTTCAGGGGTCGTATTTCCCATATACAGGGGATCCAGACCAACCGATTTCAGAAAGCAGGGTAAAAGTACCGTATGGACCAGGACACTATAAGGTGAAAATGATTGGTACAAATAAAGAAGGAAAAACATTCCTAATGTCAGACCATGTCATGATGGATTAACAGGTCCTGAATTTCAGACAGATATCGAGGAAGGTGTTATTGAATATAAACCT
Source organism: Neobacillus niacini (assembly GCF_023715415.1). Classification (GTDB taxonomy): domain Bacteria; phylum Bacillota; class Bacilli; order Bacillales; family Cytobacillaceae; genus Neobacillus; species Neobacillus niacini_C. The sequence continues at coordinate 12,607 of NZ_JAMBOB010000023.1, read as the reverse complement.
GGTACGACATCATATCCAATTAAAGGAACACTCATTGACAAAAATTATTCAGACTATAAAAATCAAGGAATCGCGATCGATCAATCTGGCCATTTTGTCATGGAAAAGAGTAATAGTTTCATGTTTACCAATCAAATTTTCGTTGATGCAGAAGGGAAATTTGCCTATAATATTCCGATTGATCCATCTGCTAAAAGTGTAAATGTTGAACTTCAAGGATTCAACACAGCTGGAATCGGTAAAGAAATCAAATCTTTTACCTTTATTCAGGAAGGAACTCCGTATGTATATGGAAGCTTAGAAAATAAATATAGAAAAATGGGTGATGGTGTAAAGATCACTTTAACAGCGAATAATATTTCAGAGGCTAAAAATTTAGCTGCTAGTTTTACATTTGATAAAAATCTACTAGAAGTTGTAGACGTGAAGATCCATCCAGATCTCAAGCAATTCGGCAATGCCGAAATCCTATCAGAATCGGTCTCTGACGGTTATGAGACAAAATTGAATGTAAATGTGGCGTTAACGGACGGAAAAGTTACGGGAGATATTCCATTCGCTGAAGTCATTCTAAATGTAAAAAATGATTCGCACGAAATCATCACGTATTTTAACAGCCCAACTGCTTCTTTTATAAATGAAAATAATGAAACAACCTCAATGGTTTCAGCTGTTGCACCGATTCTTATCGTCCCGTCCTATTCAAAAATTTCGGGTACCATGGCTGCTCCCAAACCTTTTCAAAGAGGCAATAGTACTTCATGGAACCTACAGGTTGATCCATCTCAACTAGGTGCTTTTATTACTGTTAAGGATCAAAAAGGCAAAGAGTATGCGGGAACCATCAACAGATATGCCCAAATAGAGGTGGGGGGATTACCACCTGTACTTGAAGAAATGGAATTAACTGTTGACATTCCAGGTCATTTTACTGTATATAAACCCTTTCATGTAGGGTATTTAGATGACAATGGTAACATTACAGCACATTGGAATCCTGAAATAAATATAGAAGCTGCCATTCCAGGTGATGTAAATAAAGATGATGTAATCGATGTACTAGATGCCATTTATTTAGAACTAAATTGGGGTACAAATGAACGTAGAGCTGATATTAATTTTGATAAAATGGTAGATGCAAAAGATATGAAATATATACAAGACCATTACTTGATGAAAAATCAAACTGCAAGTACAACACCTGAGCCAAAGGAAATCCATGAAGGCAAGACTTTGGAAGATATCCTTACGAAATTGGGATTAAATTAAGTACAAAGGACTAGCGATGTTTATCGTTAGTCCTTTATTTTTTTATGATATGGATAATAGTAATCTATCAAATTGCTTATTTCCTCTTTTGGATGTTTGAAAACCCCAACTCAACTAATTGTAGTCAAAGCTCTTCGTATACTAACTCCCACTTTATTCCTTATAAAAATGATGAAATTTGGGTGGAAAGTCTTGCCTGAAACCCCGTTTGTCACCTAGTAGAAAAGTTATTAATCTATTATTGTGTTAATTTTTTGAAAATTAAGAGTGGGGGTAATTTTCGAGAATTTTCAACTAGACTATGAAAAGAGGGAAACTATGAAAAATGTAAAAAGAAGATGGGTTAGCAAAGCGGTCAAAAATACAACTGCGCTTGCCCTATCGGTAGGACTAATTTTTCCGTCCATGCAGTCAGGTATGACGATTGCCTCAGCCGAACCACAAAGTAATGCAGAAAAAATCCTAGCATCCTTAACGGATGAACAACGAGCAGCCCTAAGCCAATCCGAGGCAAAGGAGAACTATGGACTTCAAGGGTTTGAAGAAAAGGAACTAAAGGAGAACAAAGAGATTTCTGTTATCGTTCAGTTCAAATCGAAACCAGGACAAGTGGCGGTCTTAGATGCTGCTCTGGATGGAAAATCATTAACAAGAGATGCAGCACAAGGTAAAGTTGATCAAGAACATGATTCGTTCAAAAATGATCTCAAAAAGATCTTTCCTGCAACCAGTGCGCAACGGTCGCTTCCTTCCGCTAAAAAAGGGTTAAATATGGTAGAAACACCTTACCAAATCAAACGATCCTTCAAAACGTCCTATAATGGAGTGTCGATGACTTTACCAGCGAATCAAGTAGAATTATTGCTCCAGTCGGATGTTGTTCAATCAATCTACAAAGATACCACCTTCACGATAGAACCGCCTTCCCTTGCAGATTCTAAAGGGAAACCAGGTACACCAGATGCACCCCAATCACCACCGACAGGAGATGCTGTTTCATTCTTAGGAGTGGACAAGCTTCACAAAGAGGGTATCACAGGTGAAGGAATCAAAGTAGCTGTTATCGATACGGGAGTTGACTACAATCATCCGGATCTCAAAGATGCTTACAAAGGCGGATATGACTTTGTCAATAATGACAATGATCCGATGGAAGCCACTTATGAGGATTGGAAAAAGTCTGGATCACCTGAGTTGGCTGCCAATGGCTCTGCCTATTATACAGATCATGGAACGCATGTATCTGGTACCATCGTTTCACAAGCAAAAAATAACAGTGAGGTTTCCGTCAAAGGGATTGCTCCTGATGCCGATCTATATGTGTACCGTGTACTTGGTCCTTATGGTAATGGGACTTCAGATAATATTATCGCTGCTATCGATCAAGCTGTCATTTCGGGAATGGATGTTATGAATCTTTCGTTAGGAGCTGCTATAAATGATCCATACTTTCCAATCAGTACAGCGATTAACTATGCCGTGTTAAGCGGTGTAACGGCAGTAGTAGCAGCTGGAAACTCTGGTCCGGGATTCTATTCCCTAGGATCTCCTGGAACAGCCGCTATGGCACTTACTGTTGGCGCAAGTGATATTTCAATACCAATTACCACGATGAAGGGGAACACAGCATCTGGAGGATCAATCGAACTAGAAACAATGGCGAGAAGTTTTTCCAATGATCTCACCACATTTAAAGGTAAAAGCTTTGAAATGGTGGATGTTGGATTAGGTGGAGATGCCGACTACACCAATAAAGATGTGACAGGAAAAATCGCGTTGGTGGAACGTGGCACCCATGCACTGGCAGACAAAATTAAGTTTGCAAAAGCACATGGTGCGAGTGCCGTTCTCCTCTATAACAATGTAGAAGGACATATTGGAGCTTATCTTGGCGAGGCACAGGATTTTATCCCAACCTTTTCTGTTACACAACAAGATGGAAAAGCATTAAAAGCGCAAGTAGCAGCAGGAAAAAACACATTTACCTTTACTGATGTAACGGTTACTGCAACAGAGGGAGATACACTTGCCGATTTTAGCTCTCGTGGTTCAGCATTAAAAACATTTGATATAAAGCCGGAAGTAGTTGCACCAGGTGTAAGTATTCTCTCTACGGAGCCGAGCTTTATCACCAACCCAGCAACTCCTGCCGATTACACAAGTGCCTATGCCCGTAAGAATGGTACATCGATGGCAACACCACATGTTGCAGATATATCAGCTTTAATGATACAAGCAAATCCAAATTTGCAGCCGGGCGATATTAAGACTATCTTAATGAATACTGCTGAACCGTTGAATGGAGACTACCTACCGCTAGAACAGGGAGCAGGACGTGTCGATCCTTTTGAAGCCGTACATCCTGGAATGAAAGTTCAAGTCCAAGATGAAACTCTTATTCCTTATGGGGAAGAAATGGTCAACATAGAAGAAACAACTGGTGGAATCAGCTTTGGAGAACTTTATACAGGTGCAGACCATTCCATCAATAAAAAAGTTACTTTACAAAACTTTGAAAAAGAAAATAAAAAGTTTAACGCAAACGTTCATTTTCAAATGATAAAAGGAACATCTGATCCAAAAGCCAATGGAGTAAAAGTAGCTATTGATCCCGTGATTCAAATGAAGAAAAATGAAAAGAAAAATGTAAACGTATCGCTCACTCTACCGAAAACAGCAAAAGAAGGCGTCTATACAGGTTATATTATCCTAACAAACCAAAAAGATAAAAACGAACAATATCGTATTCCATTTAGCGTTCGAACAATAGAGGAAGGTTTTTATGGCTATGCCCTCAATAAAGCTTCAACAACTCTAGAGTATAGAATTTCGCAAACAGAACCGATGGGAATGGCTTCAGGTAATGTTTCGCCTACACTAACTTTTAATATGAAAACACCTATGGAAAAAATGGATATCGTTTTGCAAGATGGAAAAACTGGTCAAGATCTTGGTTATGTTACCTCATTGAATCTATCTAAATTTAACACCAATACGTATATTATCGCCATGCTTTCCATTCTTGGCAGTTATTATCCATTTACTAGTGATCCTGATCATCCGATTTCTGCCATTGCTGAAAACGCAAAACCAGGCTACTACAAGTTTAAATTGATTTCAACTTCTGTGACTGGTAAGACCATAACCGGCTATGTTGATCATTATGTAGATATTGAACAACCAGAAGTTACTACATCACTTGATCAGGAATCACCTTTTCACGAATACAAACCTGGTCAAGAAACGTATCCATTTTCGATGCAAGTAACTGATCCACAAGTGAAGGAAATGCAAGATGCCGGGATGGTAGTAGATTTATCCGATACCTCCTTTCAATATGCTATGCATACTCCATCTCTATCCCCAATTATTAATATGGATAAAGAAGGTAAGTTTTCTGAAGACATTGTGATGCATCCAGAAATACCTGCTTTAAGTTTCATAGTAAAAGGAAGAGATGTTGCTGTAAATAGTCCAGTAGCAAAACAATATTATTTTATCAAAGAAGGTACGCCAAACGCATATATCAACAGCCCAATCAAAGAAGTAACGATGGGTGATACCGTAAAGGCAACTCTTAAATTAGATAATATTTCATCCCTATCATCTGCTAGTTGGACTTTCGCTAATCTAGATAAAAACTTTGAAATTGTCGATGCCAAACCAAATGCAGAGTTAAGTCAATATGGTGAAGTAAAGGTGAATCTTACGAATTCAGGTACTCCAACCGTACAATTGGATCTGCCATCCACAGCGCCAATCCATGACAAAGTGGCTGCTGTCGATCTTACCTTAAAAGTGAAAGAGTCTGCCTTTAGTACTTCTGTTAAACTAGATCCTACTGTCTCGGTTACCAACCCAGAAGGAACTACTAATTTAATTAAAGCAGGATATACTTGGGGTCTATTATCTAGCTTCTCTGAGCTAGAAGGTCCGCTTACTGCCGAAGGATTTTTGAATCCAGGCACGACGAATAAGTATAAAAATGTGGATTGGCCAAACTCAGGTGCATCCATTAAACTAACACAATCGAACGGTACCGTATTTGATATTACGCCAAGTTTAGTAAAGGATGTCAATCGCTTTGCTATCTCTAAATTACCACTGACGGGCGATTTATGGTCATGGGAATTTACTTTACCAGGTCACTTTAAGGTCAATATTCCAATGATGTCCGGTTTTGAATACAAAGGTACGAAATATGGTCAAGAAAAGATACTTATAAGTAAATACTTTATTAAAAATGCAGTTGCAGGAGATGTGAATCAAGACCAAGTGATTGATATCAAAGATGCACTGGAGATTCAAAAAGCATGGGGTACCAATACTCGTGCGGCAGACATCAACTGGGATGGAACCGTGGATGGAACAGATATCAAGTTTGTCCAAACCAACTATCTCAAAGTGAATCCATATGTGAGCGAGACACCAGCTCCAGTAGATCAAGTGGATGGAAAAACACTAGAAGATATTCTAAACGAGTTAGGTATAGGTTCGTAAGGGGGACCAAGGGGACGGTTCTTGTAGTCCACATTAATATCATTTATGACCATGGGAACCGTCCCCTTGGACACTTGGACAACAAAGAGAGACCATGCTAAAAGCATGGTCTCTCTTTGTTTATATTAGCTTTGTCCTATTTACCGTTACCAGTCTTGCCGTCCACTTTGATTACTATTGTTGTTAATGGGTCAATGGTCAGGGTTCCATTCTTAAGTGTGAAGCCTGACTTTTTGGAAACTGGGGTTGCGCCTGCTTCGTCGCTGTCGACGACTACCTTGCCTTTAGAGAGGTTAACGTCTCCAAGTGTCAAAGTGCGTGTCTCAGTATCGGCATTGACGAACACATAATAGGTTCCTGTTTCATCAGTAGAAACAGCTTTGTACGCGATCACAAGGTCTGTATCCTTTATTTCCGGAAGGTCAAGCAGATTTACATTTTGGTTAACCAGCTGTTGATCGCCCAAACGGAAAGCATTTGTTGATTTCCTAAGTTCAATCAAACCTTGCGTAAATTCGCGCGTTTCTGTATTAATTGGATATTGTTTCTTATTCACAGCCTTCTGCCAGTCAAACATATTGATGGCATCGGATGAATCGTAAGAATCGTGAATAAAGTATCCAAATGAGCTGCCTTGTTCGTCTTTCAGTTCATGGTATTTCTGTTCCGGAACACCTTCACCAAGCCATTGCTTTGTCCTGCCATATTCCTGTCCTGCATGCAGGAAGGTAGTTCCCTGTGAAGTCAGAATCAGGGAGTTTCCAATACGGATACGCTTATGGATTTCCAGGTTGTTTTTCGGAATGGAAGGATCCTTCTTTATAGATTGGGCGATGACGTCGTAAAGTGTCATGTTGTCGTGTGCCTCAATGTATTGAACCATATCACCAGGATCATCCTCAGAAGTGTTGGACGGCTGGCCTTTGATGTTGTTAAAAATGGTATCGATGCTTCTAGCTCCGCCAGTGATAAATCTTGGCTCGCCCTCTGAACCGAAGCCAGATTTCAATTCATTGCGGATTTCATCAGAGAATACTCCGACATTGTCCGTCTTGTCCATCCAATCCTGGTCCGCTCCCATTCCTTTTAGTTCAGGCTCGCCGATATGGCCGGCAAATGTCCTCCAGCCTTCGCCAAGGAACAGGGCATTTGGATTAATGGAAGCTGCGGCATCATAAGCATTTTGGATGGAAGGATAGGTAGCATCACCCATCATGTCAAACCTCATACCATCGATTTTATACTCATCAAACCAGTATTTTACAGAGTCGACCATCAGCTTTTCGGCCATTTTATGGCTTGTTGCCAGGTTGTTTCCGAAGCCGCCAAGGAAGTTGCCCTTATCGTCTTGGAAAGCATAGTAGTTTGGAACAATGTCATTTAACATGCTTGATTTTGCCATATGCGTGTAAACCACATCAAGCACGACCCCCATTCCGGCATCATGGATGGCATCAATCAGTTCTTTCAGCTCTTTCACGCGCTTTTCAGGATTCGTTGGATCCTCTGAATAGGCGCCATCTGGAGAGAAGTAGCTATGCGGGTCATAGCCCCAGTTGTATTCATTTCCTCCGGCAGAGTAGTTAAGCTCTCGTTGTCCCATTTTGGTTTCATCCCCATAATACCACGCCATTACCGGAAGCAGTTGAACGTGCGTGACGCCCATTTTCTTCAGATAACCGAGTTTATCAATGAAGGCTTTGTAGGATCCCCATCTAGCATTCAGATCCCCTTCGATAGACGGGTCGGAAGTGAAGTCACGAATATGTGCTTCGTAGATGATAGCATCTTCGCGTTTTTCATACCCTTTGATGTTTGCAAAATCAAAGCCTTTAGGGTCAGTGCTGCTCAGGTCAACAATCGCCGCCTTGCCGACACTATCTCCATCAGGACCAGCTTCACCTTTCGTATTGACAGTGAAGGCTGCCATTGACTTGGCATACGGGTCGAGAACTTTGTTTGTTACTCCATCATTTGTCACTTCATATTGGTAAAAATAACCCTCTAAATCAGCTATATTTAGGTCGAGTGGGGCAACGTCAGCAGACCAAACCCCTTTTTCACCCTTTGTCAGCTCAATGCTGCCGATTTCCTCAGCTGCATTCTTCTTATTGAAAAAGTTTGCCACGACCTTGCTTGCTCTTGGAGCCCATAGTTTAAGGGTAACAGCGCCGTCTTTATAGGTTGCGCCAAGGTCATTTTCTTCGTATCCGTACATAGAATCAAGCATTCTCCAGCCCGTAGTGGCTGATACGGTCCGGCCAGCATACGTTACGGATAATGGGAGTTTATTAATGTCGAAGGCTGCGGTTACTTTTGCAGAAGCGGCTCCAGTAATTTCAACCGATTCAATGGCCACAGTGCCGCCGTCAGCCTCCTTGATTTCAAGTGCCTCTTTCAAGCTGTCTGGTGTCAGACCTTCTGTCATTGTAAAACCAAGCAGAATACTATTTTCAGAGATGACTTCTGCTTTTGTGATTCCGGTTGCCTGCTCCCAATAAGGTGAGATGTAGACATTGTTGTCACCTTGTTTGATCCAAAGGTGATTGTATTTGTCGAGCAGGTTGAAGGATTTGTCTCCAGCGTCTTTACCAGCATCGCCTTTGGTTACATCCATCACAAGGAAGCCAAGGGTTTTTGCCCCTTGTGCAAGCTTCACGTCAACATACGCGCCATAGCGGTCTGTGCCGGAGAATGGGGATGCTCCGGTCGGCCAGTTGGCAGATGGTGATGCAGCATCACCCCAGAGCCATGCGCCGAAATTTTCATAATCGCTGTTTTCACGAACATAATGGATGCGGACCGTATTTTCCGGCAGATCTACTGGCTCGTAGTTATAGACGTTGTCCGATCCTTGCTTAATCCAGATTTCGTTCATTTCTGGAGATGTAAAGGTGAATCCCTTGTCTCCGCCGTCTTTACCAGCATCGCCCTTGGTTATATCCATAAGGAGGAATCCAATGTTTTTCGCGCCTTCTTTAAGCGGTACATCAATATAGGCACCGTAGCTGTCTGTTTTTTCAAACATAGTCGCACCAACTGGCCAGTTGGCAGAAGGGGAGGCTACATCATTCCACAGCCACGCACCGTAATTTTCATAATTACCATCTGTACGGTTGTAGTGAATACGGAGGTGGTTCGCAGGAACGGGTTCAACACTTCCACCACCATCTTCACTGTCCGCAGCTGCTGCAGCTGTGATGCTGCCGTTTTCAACGGTAAGCAGGACTGTACCGCCGTCTGCTTTTGCAGGAATGGTTACTGTGACCTTGCCATTTGCTGAAACTGTGTAAGTCTCGTTTGAATAATGATCTGTTACAACAGCGTCTTGGGAATTCAATGTAAAAGTAACTTCCTTAACGCTGTCTGCGATGTTTAAGCCGACATATGCTGCTTCATTTTCGTATTTTCGGGCAAAAACAAGGAACTTGTCGCTGTCAGAGCCGCCGATTGTCAAGCGTTCACCTTTGGCAAACACCTCTGAATGATCAGCTCTAAAGTTCAAGACCTTCGTATAGTGTTGTAGTACATCATTGTTTTCTACCTGATTCCAGGCAAGGTCATAACGGTTGTCATACTGTGGATAGTTGTTAGCGCCGCTTTGGCCAAGCTCTTCGCCGTAATAGATGACCGGCTGGCCCTTTGCTGTTGCCTGCAGAGATGCTGCCAACTTCAGCTTGCCTTTGTCATTTCCTTCCTTGTAGAGGAATCCATCTTCGTCATGGCTTCCCAGGAATTGGCCGAGAGTGGCCGTATTATCTATTTTTCCGTTGCGGGCCATCAGGGCGTCGTTTGCCGACTTTAGGCTGCCGTTAACGAAATTGTGGGCGATGTCTTTAAAACCAAAGTCAAGCAGGGAATCCATCATTCCTGACTCGAGATATCCGCCGTTTTGATCAACACTTCCGCCCCAGAATTCACCAATCATTTTGTGTTCCGGCATGATTTTGGTAAGTTCATTTTTAAATGCCATCAAGGTAGCATCTTCCACATGTTTTACTGTATCCACACGGAAATAGTCGATGGTATTTCCGTTAGCTGTTCTAGACTTTTCAATCCAGTCTGTTTGCCAGTCAATGATCGTTTGGCGGACGGCTGGATCTTCTGTTTTTAAATCCGGAAGGCCTGCCAGCTCACCAACAACCTCATCGGTTCCAACATTAGAACCTTGGCGTAGAAGGGAGCTGAACCGGGAGCGGTCTTCATCCGTTGGGTAGCCTGCAGGCGGATTTGCCACAGTCCCATCAATCTCTTTTAATCCATAACCCGTGTGATTTAATACTACGTCGACCATAATTTTAATACCACGTTCATGGGCATCGTCAATCAGTTGATGGAAATCTTCCATACTACCAAAGTGAGGATTCAATTGTCCAAAATTGTTTGCCCAGTAGCCGTGGTAAGCGTAGTAGGAATGTCCCTCCGGGTTGTTATAGCGAGCATCGTACTTAACGTTGTCCACGATTGGGCTGATCCAGATGGTGTTGACACCAAGCTTGTCCAAGTAATCCAACTTTTCAGTGATGCCTTTGAAGTCTCCTCCCTGGTAGGTTCCACGGTCGTTTTTGGCATCGTAATTCTGATTATAAGGGTCGTTGTTGGTAGAATCGCCATCAAAGAACCGGTCTGTCAGCATGAAGTAGATGATGCTTTCATCCCAGTCAAAATCATTTTCCCCAACGGACTGGCGGGCTTTCACCTCTACTGAAGCAGAACTGCGATAGTAGTTTCCGTAGGAATCAATCACCGTAAGAGGGATCGTTTTTGTTCCTGCTGTGATATGGTCATCCACGGCAATACTGATTTCTTTTAACGCCGGGTCAATCTCAAGCTGCTCAGCTCCTCCAAGGGATGAGATGTCTGCAAACATTTTGTTGACTTTCAGTTCATTCGTCAGTCCCTGTACATCGACAGTCAGAACCGCATTTTGATTATAGTCAATTACTGCAGGCTGAACGGTACCTGAAACTGTTAGATTAGCTTTCTGGAAATCTATCACTGAAACGCTGTTAACAGTGTTGTAAGGGTCACTTACTTCTTCCGTTGTGCCATCTTTTTTTGTCACGAGGTAAGAATATTCGTTTTTGCCATTCGGAATGTTGTTGTATGTCACTACAAATCTCTCATTCTCTGGTTCAAACGTCATCGGAGTTGTTTTTCCATCAAATTTTAAATCTACTTTTTCGATGGTATCCATTGCATCGCTAGCAAAAAGCATTTTATCGCGATAATAGAACGTCGCATTCCCCTGGTCGATAATAGGGGCGGATCCATCTGGAACGATGGTGATTTGCTCCACTCCACTTGTGATGTAAGCTTTGGTAATCGAGTCATTCTTATTAACAGGAATAAAACGATCTCCGAATTCCTTTTGTGCGGTATTCCAGTCATACGTGCTGCGAAGTACAAAGCCCATTTGGGCAGTTTCGGAGCTTACGGGAATCGTAGCAGTGGCATGGTTATCTTGATAGGAATCAAAATTAACCTGACCATCGCTGACGCCAGTATTCCAAGTCCAAATGTTCCAATCGCCAAATGTCTTATCGTCACGAATGTACGTGAAACGAATCTCGCGATTGGTTGAAGCGGTTGTCTCCGCCTTCGTCTCGGCTGCAAAAGCTTCCTGGCTTGGGATATAGGGTATCCACAAGCTCAAGAGCATAATCGCAGTCATGATGATGGAGAAAGTCCTTTTTGTGGTTTTTCTCATTGACACAATTACCCCCTTTTAAATTTTGAAATAGGGAAGTATAAGAGCGTTTTTGCTGCAAGTCAGTTGCTGTAAAGGTCTGTTACTCTTAGAATAGCCCTATTTGCGCAATCGTTTGCACAAAATGCAAAAAAAAGAAACGCTTTGTTGTGCGATTCAACATAAAGAATCAATAAACGGAAACTTCATGTCTATTAATTTATGAATAGAAATCGCTTACAAAAGAGTGAAGTGTTATGTGCAAACGATTGCATTCCTAATATACAATAAATTCAGACAAACTACAAGGACCATGGGGACGGTTTTACACGGTTTTATTGACCTAAATCAAGGTAATGGTTGATTCGACCCGTTAATATAAACGTATAAAAATGAATGGGGGGTTGCAGAGGGGCTGATTAGAAATAGTACATAATGTTCAGAATACGCTGCAGTAAATCAAAATTTTTTAATGAATATTGTGAAGTGATTCACAATCAGAAGGAGAAACTCACGATGAGAAAACATATAAATGGAACAAAAATGGCATTCGTTTGGACAATAGTACGAATTTGGTTAGGACTTCAATGGATCGAAGCTGGTTATTATAAAATAATATCAGGATTTGAAGTAAGTGGATTTTTACAAGGCGCTATTGCAAATGCGAGAGGAGAGCATCCTACCGTTCCAGGCTGGTATGCCAGTTTCCTCGAAGGATTTGCCTTACCCAATATAGAGTTTTTTAACATCCTAATCCCTTGGGGAGAATTTCTTGTTGGCTTAGGATTGATTTTAGGGTTGGTGACCGTTCCGGCCTTAATGGCAGGAGCCTTCATGAATGCTAACTTTATTATGGCAGGTGTTGGACTATCCAGCCCCGACTCTAAGCTATTCACAATCGCCATCATCCTATTACTTATTGGAAAAGGAAGATACTACTACGGCCTTGATCGATTTGCTATCCCCTATCTAAAAAAGCATGTATCTGCCAAAAAGAAGTATGTTGTGTGACCAGGTGACCAGGGGACGGTTCTTATAGGGGACAATCGGAAGTTTTGCGCGTAAAAAGGCACAACTAGTGATAATTGCTAGTTGTGCCTTTGCTTTTTTATCGTTGAAAAACCAAATGCGCAAAATTTTTGATTGCCC
>NZ_JAMBOB010000022.1 GCF_023715415.1 Neobacillus niacini | reverse complement strand
CCGTAGATTGTTTGGTTTGGCGATTGAACAATACTACGATAGACATACTTTTTTATTTTTATTCATTTTTAGGGATAAGGAATTTTCCAAAGAGCCATCGCGGAGCGATTTCGTTCTTCTCCTGGTCATTTCTATGGCCATAGTTACCCGGAACGTGTCTCCTTGTAACAAGTAACCAATTAAAAAAAGACCATCAGAACCGTCCCCACGGTCCACCCACGGTCCCATTCCCCTTGTCTAGCCTCTCTTTTTTGTCTAAAATACTTATTGTGTTCAATTAATCTAGAGGAGTCCTCAATGTTTTCTTCCTATTCTTTTTTTAAGTTGTTTTTTACTAAGTCTAGATGGATGTCTTTACTTCTTACGGCTCTTTTAACGGCCCTCGCTAGTGAAATCAAAGTGACTCCGTTCAATGGAGAGGCGTTTCGTTTCGGGTTAGGGAGTATTACTTTTTTTCTCATTATACTTATACATCCTCCAGCTTCCTTGGTTCGAACGGGGTTTTTCACTGGTTTGTTTGTCGTTTGCTTTCGGAGTCTAGCAGATATCATGGTCCAGCCTGATTTTATCTTGGCAAGCATCAGGCAAAATCTGCCGGCCTTTCTGTTTTACTTCCTATTTGCGCTGGGGCTTAGCATCTTTCAAATAGAGAAATACAAAACGTTTCCGCTTCTTCTTGGCTCGATTGCTGCAGGAATGGAAATTATCGGAAACGGAGCTGAGCATATCATGCGCACTCTGTTCCTAGACCATGCAGATTTAGGCTTTCGGGACTGGGCATTATTAATTGCAGTAGCCTTACTGCGGAGTTACTTTGTTGTGGGGATATACAGCTCCATCACGGTTTCGGAACAAAAAAAGCGAATGCAGGAAATGCTCGAAGTGGGTTCGGGATTATATTCAGAGACTCTCTATTTACAGAAACTACTGAATCATATTGAACAAATTACGGCATCCAGCCATGAATTATATCGAAAATTAAAGAAAAGCAATCAGCCTGAATTGAGTGTACAAGCCTTGCTCATCGCACAAGAAATACATGAAGTGAAAAAAGATTCACAACGGATTCTTTCGGGTCTGACTAAAATAACCATCGAAAAAGGGAACGATGAACTTTTTCTTTCTGATGTTTTAGGATTCGTGGTTTCAGCGAATGAAAAATATAGTGCCATGCTAGGGAAGAAAATTACGATAAATTTAAAAATGACCATTGATTTTATTACTCACCAACATATCCAACTGCTCGCTTTATTAAATAATCTGACTGCTAATGGTGTTGAAGCCATCGCAGAAAAGGGAAAAATTGATATTGAAATAAAGGAAGAATTGGAGTTCATTTTATTCATCATAAAAGATTCTGGTAATGGAATTCCAGAGAAGGATTTATCCATCATCTTTGAACCGGGCTATACCACTAAATTCAATGACCATGGAGTTGCGGCAACAGGCATTGGTCTTTCACATGTCCATGAAATTGTACATACGCTTCAAGGGAAAATTGACGTAGAATCACAGACGAATGAAGGTACGACCTTTCGGGTTTTGCTGCCTGCTGAAAACATTAGAAAGAGGTAAAGGACCATGCGCTATTTTATTGTAGACGATGATTCAGCAAGCCGTAGAATGCTGGAGAAAATCATTTTAGAGGGCAATCTTGGAGTTGTAGTTGGCGAAGCAGGGTCTGGGGTTGAATCACTTTCATCTATCCTTTCCATCCATCCAGATGTTGTTTTAATCGACTTTTTAATGCCAAAACTAGACGGAATCGAAACCATTGAAAGTCTCAAGCAGCAAGGGTTTCAAGGACAATTCATCATGATTTCTCAAGTTGTTAACAAGGAGATGGTGGGGGAAGCCTATGAAAAGGGGATTGAGTTCTTTATTCATAAACCCATCAATCGGTTAGAAGTCCAAAGCATTCTGAAAAAAACAGCAGAGCAAGCTCGCCTTAAACAATCATTAATGACCATCCGTGAATCACTGGCATACGTCGGTGCAGAGGGGATGGCGCCAAAACAACGGAGTGTAAAAGAAATTGTCCACTCTATTTTAAATGAAATGGGAATTATCGGCGAAGCAGGTAGTGAGGATATGGTATTGATCATGGAATTTCTAATGAATCGGAAGGATTCCGCTGCATTATTGCCCCCTCTAAAAGAATTATACGAAAACATTTGCAGTTCCAAAAAGGATGTTAAAAAAGAGACGAAATCAATCGAACAACGTATCCGCAGAGCCATTTTGGCAGCACTTAACAACTTAGCTTCGTTAGGAAACTTTGATTATACCAACCCAAAATTTGAATATTATGCCCCCCGGTATTTCGATTTTCAGGAAATAAGGGTGCGGATGAAAGAAGTAGATTCAACTAATCATTCTGCATCGAAAGTAAAAGTTAACATAAAAAAGTTCCTTCAAGTCTTATACCTTGATACGGTCGAAAAATTTAATCAACCTTCATAAAAGAATCCCTTTCCCTTGCTCTACATAAGAGAAGGGATTTTTTTTATAAGATTAAAATTAGATTACGAATCTTTTCAGTCATGTCGGATTCTGTAGGATTCAATAGGTTACCCGTATTATTACAATACATTTTATAATTTACAGAATTCAATGAAGCGCTTTCATAAAAATATGGGGAGGTTGTTTGATGAAAAAGATCAAGTTTGGTTTAGCTTATCAAATTCTTGTTGGTTTGGTTTTGGGGATTATCGTTGGGGCTATTTTTTATGGAAACCCTGCCGTTAGTACCTATTTACAGCCAATCGGGGATATCTTTATCCGTTTGATAAAAATGATTGTCGTTCCTATCGTTATTTCTACCCTTATCATTGGGGTTGCAGGAACCGGGGATATGAAAAAGTTAGGAAAACTCGGTGGGAAAACCATTCTTTATTTTGAAATTGTTACAACCATCGCAATTCTTGTAGGATTATTTGCGGCGAATATATTCAAGCCTGGAGTAGGCGTGGACATGTCTAAACTGGCAAAAGGTGATATTCAAAAGTATGTGGATGCAACAAGTGAAGCAACTAGTCATAGTTTTGCCGATACCTTTGTCAACATTATTCCAAGTAATATCATTGATGCTTTAGCAAGAGGGGACATGCTTGCCATCATTTTCTTTGCCGTTATGTTTGGTTTAGGAATTGCGGCCATCGGTGAAAAAGGAAAACCGGTTCTGGCGTTCTTCCAAGGTACAGCAGACGCCATGTTTTGGGTAACCAATCAGATTATGAAATTTGCTCCATTTGGTGTTTTTGCCTTAATCGGGGTTACCGTTTCAAAATTTGGTGTAGAGTCTCTCATTCCACTTGGTAAATTAGTGATTAGTGTTTATGGAACCATGATTTTCTTTATTATTGTTATTTTAGGTGGTATTGCGAAGTTATGTGGAGCTAGTTTACTACATCTTGTAAAGATACTAAAAGACGAACTGATTTTGGCATATTCTACAGCTAGTTCAGAAACCGTTCTGCCAAAAGTGATGGAAAAAATGGAGAAATACGGTTGTCCAAAAGACGTTGTTTCGTTTGTCGTTCCTACAGGTTATTCCTTTAACCTAGATGGTTCAACGCTCTATCAAGCACTAGCCGCCATCTTTATTGCTCAAATGTACGGAATCGATTTAAGTATTTCACAACAACTTTCTTTAATGTTAGTGTTAATGGTAACATCTAAAGGGATTGCTGGAGTACCAGGTGTTTCCTTCGTTGTGCTATTGGCTACATTAGGAACAGTAGGTATTCCACTAGAAGGACTAGCGTTTATCGCAGGAATCGATAGAATCCTAGATATGGCGCGTACCGTCGTAAACGTAATCGGAAACTCATTAGCAGCCATCGTCATGTCTAAATGGGAAGGTAGATTTGATTCTAAAAAAGGGAAGGAATACGTCAATTCCATTCAGAAAGCTGCATAAAATGCCGAGGGGAAGGTTCTCCTGGTCCAAAAGACCAGGAGAACCTTCCCCTTAGTTTTAATTCCAATTTGTGTGAAAGATGCCAGTTAGATCATTGCGTTCATACGTATGTGCACCAAAATAGTCACGTTGTGCCTGTAAAAGGTTCGCATTAGAGATGCCTTTTCGATAACTATCAAAATAGGTAAGGGAAGCACTTAAACATGGGAACGAAATACCAGAATTGATCCCTTCACATACCACTTTTCGCAAGCCCATTTGGTAATCAATAACCTTTTCAGCAAAATATGGAGAGATTAATAGATTAGCCAGATTTGGTTCTGCTTGATAAGCTTCACTGATTACGTTTAGAAATTCTGCGCGAATGATGCAGCCGCCACGGAAAATCAGCGCAATATCCTTCAACGGTAATTCCCAGCCGAAAAGCTCGGAAGTCATTTTATATTGGGTGAATCCTTGTGCGTAGGCACAAACTTTCCCCATATATAATGCCTGTCTAATGTAGTCAATCCACTCATTTTTATCCAATTGTGGCTGTTCGTATTTAGGGCCTGTTAGAATCGATTGGGCATGCACCCGTTCCTCTTTTAAAGCAGAGATGTATCTGGCAAATAATGACTCTGTAATAATCGATGCAGGGATGCCGTTATCGATGGCTTGTATACTGGTCCATTTACCAGTGCCCTTTTGGCCAGCTTTGTCCAAAATCACATCAATAAGCGGTAAGCCAGTTACTTCATCCTTTTTCCGCAAAATCTCTGCCGTAATCTCAATTAAGTAACTTTTCAATTCCCCTTGATTCCAGGTTTCAAAGATGTCGGAAATTTCATGAACGGAT
The DNA here is from genome assembly GCF_023715415.1 of Neobacillus niacini. GTDB lineage: Bacteria > Bacillota > Bacilli > Bacillales > Cytobacillaceae > Neobacillus > Neobacillus niacini_C. The sequence continues at coordinate 23,143 of NZ_JAMBOB010000022.1, read as the reverse complement.
AATTGCAGCCTTTCTCTTAAAAAAGTATAGGCTTCTGCAATTAATTGCATATCTGCATACTCAATTCCGTTATGGACCATTTTTACAAAGTGACCGGCACCTTTTGGACCCATATAAGCACAGCAAGGGGCATTGTCCACTTGGGCTGCTATTTTTGTAAGAATAGGGGCTGCTTTCTCATAAACGTCTGAATCACCACCTGGCATGATAGATGGTCCTTCTAATGCCCCGACCTCGCCGCCAGAAATTCCGATTCCTAAATAACCAATTCCTCTAGCCTTTAACTCATCGTATCTACGTTCACTATCTTCGAAATGGGAGTTACCGCCATCCATGATCACGTCGCCTTCTTGAAGATGTGGTACTAATGATCCTATCACTGAATCAATCGCCTTGCCCGCCGTAACCATTACAAAAACTTTTCTCGGAATCTCTAACGAATGTACAAAATCCTGAATTTCGTAGTAAGGAGTAATACTCTGTCCATCAAGTTTTTCAACAAGTCGATCCGTTAAATCTCTCGTGTAATTATAAACGGCTACTTGTTCCCCTTTATTAGCCATATTTAAAGCAATATTACTACCCATTACTCCTAAACCAATAACACCAATTGAATTTAACATTTACTTCTACTCCCTTTATGTAAGATGAATAGGCAGTAAAACCCCTTATCTCGTGGTTTTACTGCCCTGAAAGTTTTAAACAAATAAGCTTAGTAATAAGATAAATCCTAAACCAGCTACAGAAATAATCGTTTCAAGTAACGTCCATGTTGCAAATGTTTCTTTCATGCTTAAACCAAAGTATTCTTTAAACATCCAGAAACCCGCATCGTTTACGTGGGAAAGAATGACACTTCCAGCACCTGTTGCAAGAACGACCAGTGCAAGATTAACATCCGATTGACCTAACATTGGAATCACTAAACCAGCTGTTGTTAATGCCGCTACTGTCGCAGATCCTAATGCAATACGTAAAATGGCAGCAATCACCCATGCGAGGATAATCGGTGATATAGCAGTCCCTTTGAATAATTCTGCTACATAGTCACCAACACCGCCGTTGATTAATACTTGCTTGAAGGCTCCGCCCCCACCGATGATTAATAACATCATACCAATGTGTAGAATGGCTTGTGTACAAGACTCCATGACATCCTTCATTGGAATCTTTCTTGCGATACCCATTGAATAAACAGCAAATAATAGCGAGATCAACATGGCCGTACCAGCTTCACCGATAAATCGAATGACTTCTAGTACAGAGTTATCTTCAAAGCCCAATGTTTTTTGCATCAAGGTAATAATCGTTGCAAGTGACATTAAAATAACAGGAAGTAAAGCCGTAAATACACTGATACCGAATTTAGGTGTATCTTCAAGTTTAAATGTTTTTAGTTCACCTAATGAAGCAATGCTGCCCATTTTTGTAAATGATTCAGGGACAAGTTTTTTCGCAATCTTTGTAAAAACTGGCCCAGCTAAGATAACTGTAGGGACAGCAACAATGAAACCATAAAGTAATACTTCCCCAATGTCGGCACCAAGTTCACCGGCAATCGTCGTTGGTCCTGGATGCGGCGGCAAGAAACCGTGTGTGACAGATAATGCTGCTGTCATGGAAATACCAAGTGACAAGATAGAAACTTTTAATTCTCGTGAAATTGCAAAAACAATTGGAATCAATAATACTAAACCTACTTCAAAAAATAACGCGATACCGATAATGAATGAGGCAACTACTACTGCCCATTGTGTATTTTTTTCACCGAATTTTTTCACAAGCGTCATCGCAATTCGCTGCGCACCGCCTGAATCAGCGATTAACTTTCCAAGCATGGCTCCAAGTCCAAAGATTAACCCTATATGTCCAAGTGTTCCGCCTAATCCGGCTTCGATGGTTTTAACCACTTCTTCTAATGGCATTCCAAGGGCTAACGCAACCCCAAACGATACGATGATTAACGAAATAAAGGTGTTTAATTTTAAGCCCATGATCAATATAAGTAAGGCGATAATTCCTAACGCTACAATTACTAATGGCATTTTAAGTTCCCCCGTGCTTTTTCTAGTTGTGTTTTGTAAGCTTTCTTTGATAATTAGCTATTCGTGAATAGTCTTCCTCTAATACTCTTGATAAATGAATAAAGATTGGCAGCAATTGCCTGTATTCTTTTGAAGCAGCTTCTTCTGGTGTATGTGTAAAGGTGCTGCCAACCATTTCAGAAACGACTTCAAATGAATCGATTTTTCCGGTTGCGTAGAGTCCTAAAATACAAGCACCCAGGCATGAACTTTCATAGCTTTCGGGAACGACGACTTCCGATTCGAATATATCGGACATCATTTGCCGCCAAACCTCCGACCTTGCGAAGCCCCCCGTTGCTTGGATTCGGGTAACAGGACCTTCCATGCATTCGGTTAATGCTAGAAAAACAGTGTATAAATTGTAAATAACACCTTCAAGGGCTGCTCGAATCATATGCTCCTTCTTATGTGACAATGTTAAACCGAAAAATGATCCGCGCACATCAGGATTCCATAATGGCGCCCGTTCACCTGCGAGGTAGGGATGGAATAGCAATCCATCTGATCCTGGTCGTACGCGTTCGGCAATCTTGGTTAATACTTCATATGGATCAATTCCTAATCTTTTCGCCGTTTCTACTTCAGAAGAGGCAAATTCATCCCGAATCCAGCGAAGGACCATTCCACCATTGTTTACCGGACCGCCAATGACCCAATGCTTTTCGGTTAGGGCATAGCAGAATATTCTACCCTTGTCATCCGTCTGCGGCTTGTCAATAATTGTTCGAATCGCACCGCTTGTCCCAATGGTGACGGCAATCTCGCCTTTTCCAATCGCATTGACACCCAGATTGGATAGGACTCCATCACTCGCACCAATGACAAAAGGAGTTTGTGGATCGATACCAATTTGTTTGGCGATGTCAGGGTCACAGTTCCGGAAAACTTGCGTTGTTGGAACGAGCTCAGATAATTGATCACGCGTTACACCGGCAATGTTTAATGCTTCTTCATCCCAATCCAAGTTTTGGAGATTCATCATGCCCATGCATGATGCGAGGGAATGATCGACAACATATTGGTCGAAAAACTTTTTAAAAATAAATTCTTTAATTCCGATATATTTTTTCGCTTTAACAGCGATTTCAGGACGGTCATTGACAATCCACGCCAGTTTCGTTAAAGGCGACATGGGGTGAATGGGCGTTCCCGTACGCTTATAGATTTCGTGTCCATTCAACTCATCTTTTATTTTATGTGCCCAAGCTTCACTGCGATTATCCGCCCAAGTGATACAAGGCGTCAGAGGCTGGTCGTTTTTGTCCATGGCAATGACACTATGCATGGCGCTGCTAAATGAAATAAAAGATGGTTTTTTATCAGAATGATATTTTGTAATATTTGTAATCGCTTGTAAAACAGCTTGATATATCTCATTCGGATCTTGTTCGGCTGTAGACATATCTGGTGTGTAAAGTGGATACCCATGATTCTCTACCTGAATGACTTTGCCTTTTTCCGTAAAAAGTACGGCTTTGGTACTTGTTGTACCGATATCTACACCTAACATGTAGTTAGTCATTTTTTTGCACAGCTCCTTTAGCCAGCATTTGTTGTGAAATCCATAGGTCATCTACTGTTCCTTGAACTTGAACATCATCAAAGTTTAGATGTAAAGATTCAAGCATGAGGTCTCGATTCTTAGATTCTATCGCTTCTATATAAATCTCATGATTTCTTATAACTCTTGTAAAGTCCTCAAACTCTTCTTTTATACGTAAACGCATCGATAATAGAATTAAGCATTCCATAACAGGCTTTAAATTATTCCAAATCATCAGCATGTGCGCATGGTTAATAGAACGAATAATCGTTTCATGAAATAAGACGTCCTGCAGGGCAAATTCGTCCGCATCCCGATACTTTATCGCAACTTTCATCATTTCTAGTATTTTACTAAGTTCTCGTGATAGTTGAACCGTATCCATCTTGATAATACGTTCAAACACAAATGTTTCAATTAGAAGCCGGACATCATAAATCTCTTGTATTTCTTTTTCTGTTAAACCAATAACAATTGCACCCATTCTTTCTAATCGGATGAGATTTTCAGCTGCTAGGATTTTTAATGATTCACGAATAGGTGATCTGCTCACCGCAAAATCTGCAGCTAGTTTATTTTCCGATAGGATGGAGCCGCTTTCAATCGTACCAGAAATGATACGCATTCTAAGTTCGCATGCTACACGTTCACCAGCAGAAGCTTTTGAAAGGCTCTTTTCGGGATATAAAAATTCCTTTGAATCTATCATAAGTTCACCTCTTATTATAATACAAGAATACTTGTATACAAGTATTATAATACGATTTTTAAAATATGCAAGCGCTTTTATTGGTTTTTGATAGATTCTTGTCAGTAGATGTCGAAGTTTGTTAGTGCGAGGCCCTTTATGTAACAATGCTGAATGCCGAGAGAACTGTTCTTCTGGTTTCTAATCCAAAAGACCAGGAGAACAGTCCCCGGGGTTTTACTGGATAATGTCAATCATTGTAAGTTCATTAGACTGATTTAATGCAACCTTCAATATTTGTTCAAACTCGTTTAATTGAGTGGGTCTGACTGCTGTTATTCCGAAGCTTTCAGCTAGCTGCACAAAGTCAGGGTTTCTAAAGTCTGTACCGAAGCTATGATTAAATTTTTCTTGCATCATTTGTTCTTCTAGTTTTAGCGCAGAGTTATTTAAAACAATAATGATAAAGGATAACCCCAATCGTTTCGCAGTTTCTAATTCGGAAATATTCATTAATGCCCCGCCATCCCCGGTAATACTTATAACTGGTGCATCCGGACAGGCTAATTTTGCCCCAATGGCACCAGGCAAGGCAATCCCCATTGAGGCTAATCCATTGGAGATAATGAGTCCACCGGCTTGTTTTGGCTGATAGGTACGAGCAATGGATACCTTGTGGGCACCCACATCTGAAATGACAATGGTCTCTTCCGTTGTATATTTTTCGACAAGTGTCAGGATATTTTCTATCGATAAGGATTGATTTCCTTTTACATCTAAATTTAGTTGATAGGCATCCTCTATTTTTTCTTTTAGATTTCCAATCGGAACCCATGGTTTAGAAGATAAATCCATAGTATTTAGTGCTTGGAGTGTCTCATGTAAATCACCGACCAATTCCCCTTTAATTGGGTAATGCTCGTCCATTTCAGCTGGCAGTGGGTCAATATGTAAAATAGGGCGCCTCTTTTTATTCCAGTCCTTGGGTAATTTTTCAACCAAATCAAAACCAACGACGATTAATAAATCTGCTTCCTCGATAATCGGTAAGGCTACATCATCTTTGTTAAAACCAAAGGAAAAGTAATTCAGTGGATGGTTTTTAGGTAAAATTCCTTTGGCCATAAAACTATGAATCACAGGTGAACTTAGATTCTCGACAAATGTGAGTAACTCTTTCACTGCATCTTGCCGTATAACACCGTTTCCTAATATAACAACTGGTTTTTGGCTCTGATCAATTAACGAACGAGCATCTTCAATAGCTTGTGAAACTGGTATACTTTTAGGAATAGGTGTGATGGGTAATGGCTGGGTTGGAATCATTTGAGACGCTAAGTTCTCGGGTAATTCAATTAAAACAGCACCCGGCTTTTCCATTTGTGCGACTCTAAATGCCTTACGGATGATGGTTGATAGTGTTTGTGAATCCTTAATTTGAACACTCCACTTGGTAGCGGGTTCAACTATTTTAACGATATCTAAATATTGGTGGGATTCTTGGTGCTGCCGTTCAAGTCCAGCTTGTCCAGTAATCGCTACAACCGGAGAATGGTCGAGATTTGCACTTGCTATTCCGGTCAGGAGATTAGTTGCTCCAGGTCCAATAGTCGCTAAGCAAACACCAGCTTTCTTTGCTAATCTACCGTAAACGTCCGCCATAAAAGCGGCCCCTTGTTCATGACGGACATTAACAAACTGAATTTGTTTGGACCTAGACAATGAATCCATCAAATCAAGAGTTTCCTTCCCCATAATGCCAAAAATATACTCAACACCCTCATTTTCCAAGCACTGAACCAATAAATCTGTTGCTTTCATAAGAAGCCCCTCTCTACCTGCATTTTTCCTATCTTTCCCATTTGTGCAGTAAAAATGTGTCCGTGGGTGTCCGTGGGGACGGTTCTTACGGTCATTAATGGGTATTACTGACTTAGTAGATTGTCTTACTGCTTAGAAAAAAAGACCATCAGAACCGTCCCCATGGTCCACCCACGATCCATACTGAACAATATACAAGTGAAAAGAAGTAAATGATGAGGATATTCCATGCGCTAAATTCGATTAAGAATGGTCCTAGGACAGGGAATTGAAGGAGGTAGAGTAGGAGGCAGATTCCTATACATAGAAATAAGCTTGAAAAGGTAATTACCTTCCAGACCTTGTTAAAAAGGATTAATCCTAACCCTATTCCAATGGCCATTGCTCCAGTTGTAAATGGAAAGACAATAAGCTCTGAAGGCTGAATGAGCAGTAATAGAAAGATGGTAAGAATATAGCTCAATATCCCATAGGAAGGGGAAATCAACACGCTTATGATGATGGGGGCAGAGGAAAAGGGACTCATGAGCATACCTACTCCAGGGATGATTCCGCCTGCGCTCTGCAATATAGCGGCGATTAAACTCATTAACGCAGAAGCAACCAGTTTATAGGTGAGACTTCTCTGATTTCTTATTTTTGTAATGAAGGGTAAGTTGTTTTCTTTACTATCCCTGTTCCAAAACATAGAAGTAATCACCCTTTTTTTTAGAAGTAAGAATTTAAAGTTCTTCTATAAAGGTATTCTCAAACTTTAGCCTGTAGAATGAAGAATGAGAGAACCACCGCTTAGCCCCTTTTCACAAAAAAAGATCAGGAAATCATTCGATTCCCTGATCTTTATTTTCTAATAAACTACAACTGGATCGTAGACATTGAGATTATCATAGACGGCTTTCATCACACTAGGAGATACGTTTACGCATCCACCGGACCCTTGGGTAAGATAGGCGTTGCCGTTCCAGTTTGTACGCCATCCAGCATCGTGAAATCCTTGTCCGCTGTTTGTAAAGGGCGCCCAATAATCGACATCAACGGAATAATCAGCTTTGCCGACGGCACTGCCCTTAAGTGTGTACGGTGTTCGTTTGAAGAGAATGTACCATACTCCTTTGGATGTATCTTCACCAGTACTATGCTTTCCGGTAACCACATTTGTGGTTAGGACCAATTGACCATTCTTGTAAATCCAAATCCGCTGTTCGGCAATGGATACTTCCGCATAATTACCGCCAATACCATTGTTTGTTGTCGTTTCATAGCCATAGCCCTCATTGCTCCAGCCATTTCCGTGAATATTTGAAGCAGAAAGGGATTTTTCTCCTTTTTCAAAGGCTACTTGAACCAGCGCTGTTTCCTTTTCGACATCAAGCGCCCACCCATAACCTTCTCCCTTAACGGATATTTCGGAACCTGAATGGGTCTTAAAGGTGAAATTTTTACCTAACGTCGATTGTGCATTATTAATTTCAGCTATTTTACTTTTCAAATCGCTTGGGTCGATTGTGATGTTCAAATCTTTTGTCACAGTAGCATTCTTAATCAAATCGCTGCCCTTTAAAGAATGAACTTTATCCTGTACCTGATAGTCCACCGTATGCTGAAGAAGTGCTTCCAGCTTTTTCTTTTCGTTCTTAATAGCTGTACTTTCCTCTGTTAACGGCTGTAAAAGTGCAGGTTTTAAATGGATTTCACTCGAAAAATTCTGACTTTGGAAGTCCTTCAGCAGACTTTCTATATCATATTGCTCTCCGCTACTGCCTTTGGTAACCAAAATTTCGCCTTGCACAAGCTTAACTTGAGCATCTGTAGGTGCTTTTAAATTCTGATTCATGGAGATGAGTTTTTGTTCCAGTTCCGCTTTCAACTCGACACTGCGATAGGTGTCTTGCTTGCTTGGTGTTAACGTATACTCTTTCGTCTCGAATTTAGGGAAAAATGCCCACTGACTTTTAAGCAGTGTTTTCACTTCAGGCAGGTCATTTTCTGCGAATCCCAATTTCGTATCTTTTCCATCTATCAGTTGTTGTTCACCAACATAAACAACGTTACTTAAAACAGTGGTTTCTAATCTTTCCAGCGCCTTCTCCGCGGTCAGACCACCAACTTCAATGCCATTAATCTTGGCCTTTGGATTAAAGTGAGTTGCCTGGTAAAAGCTCATTGCACCACAAATAAGTGCTATAACTAGGATGACACCTGCTGTAATGAACTTCCAATTCTTAAACCTTTTAAATGAATTTCCTGTTTTGATTTCTACCCTTGTTTCTTGTATCGCATTTTCCATGTAAATCCCCCCGCTTACCATTAAACACAGCATTCGAAGTCCAGCAACAGTAATTTGATGTTCATCAATGCTTTTTAATTCCTTTATAAAATACTACTCCTATTATACTAGATTGAATAGTAAAATCTTTGTCGATTTATGTAAATAAGTGGAAATTATTTTTGTGAGATTGGAATGACCGAAATGAAAAATGGAAAGGTGCTTAGGTAAATGCAGGATGTCTGGAGTGACCGAAATGAAAAAAGAAAAGGTTATTAGGTCAATGCAAGATGACTGGAGTAACCAATCGTACATAAAAAAACAGCAACATGGGATCGTTGCTGTAAAAGGAATTTACATCTAGGGCTTTATTTTTACATCCTTCTTTACAAAAAAATCCATCTTTTCTGTTGAAATAATCTTGAACAACAATCCTTGAATGAAGATCGCAAAGAGCAGGTAGTAATAGGTAAATTCTTGTGCAAAAAGGTACAGGACGATAAACGTGAGAATTGAAAGAATTCTTCCGATATTGAGCATAATCTCCCTCATGACCATCGATTCGGTCCGAAGTCCTGATTTCGGCAAATCCTTTATCGTTCTAAACATAAAGCTAAAATAAGTGACGCCTAATAGGGCTTTGCTGATTTCATTTACGATGAGAAAGATAAACACTGTCCATATATTCATATTGAGTACCATCGGGACACATGCGACAAAATACATTACCCAGACAATCAACAAGGTATGCGGCTCTCTTTCCCTATGGTTGTACTTGGAATGCCATAGGCTGGAAAGGACAGCAACGGTCCCGAACAAAATCGAACTGATTCCGACTAGGAATTCATTCTTGACGCTCATAAACAAAATGACGGTCGGGAAGAATCCCAGCAAGCCTTCACAAACACCCCAAATCATCCATCCGAACCACATGGGTTTCAAATTTGGCTTTCGGGTGTTAAATCTCCATAATAAGCGCAGGTACAAAGGTTTTTTCGCTGAGGTATCCTTTGGCAGCCGGAAGCTAAGGATAAGACCTGTAAAAAATAATAATAAGGAAAGAGTAAATACAAGGTTGTAGCCAGTAAAGTTTAATTTGGAAATGACAAATCCTGCAAAGGCGGGACCAAATGTATTGACCACTCCAAATACGGCCATTTGTTTTCCCATGAATTGCGAACGGGACTGGTTATCCACCAGGTCATAGATCAACACCAAATAGCCAAGCCAATAAAATCCTGCAGCGGTTCCATTTAGAATCCCGATTACCATCGGATAAGCTGCGGTTTTTTCTTGAAGAATAATCACAAGTAAATAAAAAATAGCTGTAAAGGCAATTCCAATCTGAAAACTAAAGATTCGGTCTGTCTTTTTAGACAGCAGGGCACCAACTGCAAATGAGAGTGTCCCAAAAAAGAAGGTTACCAGGATAAAGGAAGCATTCACGGTCAAATCATTCGACAATCTCCACAAATAAAGATTCAGGAATAAACCTGACATAGTTGTGGCTAACCCGTAACAAGCATGGATACTGAGTAAAAATTTCTGTGCAGTACTCAAAATGTTCCCCTCAATCTTTTTGATACTATTCCTGAAATTTATTAAAGCATAGTGATCATTGCAGCACAATTGAATTTTATTACCATAAATCGAAAAAACACGGTTGAATTTTCGTAAAAAATAAAGTAATATTTAGTAAATAAGTTTACTAAATTTAATTCCTTTTTTAGATACTAATGAATAGAAAATATATGGAGGTTTCGTTATGGCCACAATAAAGGATATTGCCGAAAAGGCGGGTTTTTCCACTTCTACTGTTTCTCGGGTCCTCAACAATGACCAAAGTCTTTCTGTTTCAGATGAGACGCGTGAAAGAATCTATGAGGTGGCTGAAGAGCTCAATTACCGCAAGAAAACAGTAAGGCTTCTCGTTAAGAATATTGCATTTTTATATTGGTTAACGGATATAGAGGAATTAGAAGATGTATATTTTAAAACAATGCGCATTGAGTTAGAAAAAATGGCAAGGCTATACAATGTAGAATTGATTACCTATAAAATTAACGATGGTATTCGCCAAATTCCAGATTCGATTGAAGGATTCATTGCTGTAGGTACGTTTTCAGACAAAGAGCTGGCGTACTTGAGAAGTATTACGACGAATGGAGTCTTTTTGGATACCTCACCTGACCCGAACCATTTTGATTCTGTCAGGCCGGATTTGCCGCAAATTACAAGAAAAACGGTCGATTTCTTAATGGAAAAAGGTCATTCAGAGATAGGTTTTATTGGCGGTACGTATCACAACCCGAACAACGATGAGGACGAAATGGATTTGCGTGAACGCGTGTTTCGCAGGTATATGGAGAAACAAGGTTTATTAAAGGATCAATATGTCTTTCATGGCAGAGGGTTTTCAGTTGATACGGGCTATTCTTTGATGAAGAAAGCTATCAGACAGCTGGGAGATCAGTTGCCAACAGCTTTTTTTGTTGCTGCTGACCCAATCGCAGTGGGCTGCCTTCAAGCATTGAATGAACATGGAATTGCGATACCCAATCGAGTGAGTATTGTCAGCATTAACAATATTAGTGTGGCAAAATACGTGTCACCGCCACTCACTACTTTCCACATTGATATGAGGGAAATATGTAAAAATGGTATTCAGTTATTGCTTGAACAAGTGGTGGAAAAACGCAAACTAGTTAAAACTTTATACATTGGCAGTGAGCTAATGGTTAGAAAAAGCACAAATTAATTTTAAGAGTAGTAATTAATTTTGTAAAAGTATTTACTGATTTTAGTAAATAAATTGTTTACATGTTTCCTATGCAATGATATATTAACTTTAATGAAACGCTTTCAAAAAAGTGCGTGACAAAGAAAGACCAAACTAATTTTGAGAGGATGTATATCCATGAAAAAGTTTAAAAAGTACTTTAGCGTGATGAGTGGAATTGCTTTAAGTTTATCTTTGGTTGCCTGTGGACCGCAGGATGATGCGAAAGATACTGGAGACAAAAAGGAAGCAAATAAATCAAATGAGTTACTTGTATGGGAAGATATTATGAAGGGTGAAGGAATTAAAGACGCCATCGCCAAATTTGAAGAAGAAAACAATGTAAAAGTTAAGATGGTAGAAAAACAATATACGAAGCAAATTGAAGACTTGCGTCTTGATGGGCCAGCGGGTACAGGTCCAGACGTGCTTACAATGCCAAGTGACCAAATAGGTACAGCGGTTACAGAGGGTTTGATTAAAGAGCTCGATGTGGATGATGCCACTCAAGGAATTTATACGGAAGCAGCAATGGATGCGCAAAAGGTAGAGGGTAAGGTTTACGGATTACCAAAAGCAGTAGAAACAACGATGCTTTTCTACAATAAAGATCTTATCACAGAGGACAAGCTTCCAACTACACTTGAAGGATGGTATGACTATTCTAAAGGTGTCGCCAATGGTGAAAAGTTTGGTTTCTTAGCACTCTTTGATCAAATTTATTATGCAAACAGTGTATTAAGTGGATATGGCGGCTACATCTTTGGTCAAAAAGATGATGGAAGCTACGATCCAACTGATATCGGAATCAATAATGCTGGTGCCGTTGAAGGTGCGATGTACATTCAGAAGTTCTATAAAGAAGGTTTATTCCCAGCAGGTATTGTGGGTGAACAAGGTATTAATGTAATTGAATCATTATTTACTGAAGGAAAAGCTGCTGCGATTATTTCTGGTCCATGGAATATCGAGCCGTTTACAAAAGCTGGCGTAAACTTTGGTGTACAAAAGTTACCTGAGCTTGGGAACGGTAAGAACATGGCAGCATTCATTGGTGTGAAAAGCTACAATGTAAGCTCTTATTCTAAAAATCCTGAGCTTGCTGAAAAGTTTGTTGAATTTATTTCAAACGAAGAAAATTCTAAAAAGAGATATGAAATTACACAAGAAGTTCCAGCTGTTGCTTCTTTAGCAACGGACCCAGTAGTTACAGAAAGCCCGGCAGCAAAAGCGGTAGCTGAGCAATCTAAGTTCTCTGTGTTAATGCCGAATATTCCTCAAATGAACGAGGTTTGGGCACCTGCTGACTCAGCGTTGCAAACTATTGCAACAGGTAAAGCACAACCAAAAGCTGCATTAGATCAAGCGGTTGAAACCATCAAAGGTCAAATTGAAGCAAAGCATAGCGGAAAATAATTAGTTATCACAATAATGGTGTCAAACGCTAATTATGTTTGACACCATATTTGTTATATGAATTCGAATAGTAGAACCATTAAAATTTAATGGTCATCTATATAAAGAGGTGAAGATAGTGCAACATCGTACGATAGCTCCGCTGTTATCCATTATTCCTGGACTTGGACAGTTTTACAATAAGCAATGGGTGAAAGGACTTGTTTTCCTGATCCTAGCTGCTTCGTTTTTTGTAGCCTTTGGGGATCTCTTAAATATGGGGTTTTGGGGACTTTTTACACTCGGTACACAAGTGCCCAGGGATAACTCCATCTTTCTTTTAGCTGAAGGGATTATTGCTTTAATTGTTTCTGCGTTTGGACTAGGTATTTATTATTGGAATCTTAAAGATGCTTATCATAATGGAAAATTACGGGATGAAAATTTCCCTGTTACTTCATTAAAGAGTGAATATCAAAATTTAATTGGACAAGGATATCCTTATTTAATTAGTGGTCCATCCTTGTTTCTGTTAATTTTTGCGGTAATCTTTCCGATTCTGTTTAGTTTTGCGTTAGCATTTACCAATTATGACTTATACCATTCTCCACCGGCAAACCTGGCAGATTGGGTTGGGCTCGAGACGTTTGCGGAGATTTTCACTGTTGATATTTGGCGTTCCACGTTTTTTGATGTTTTAGCATGGACGGTTATTTGGACGCTTGTTGCCTCGTCCCTTCAAGTAAGTCTTGGTGTTTTCTTAGCGATTGTCGTGAACCAAAAGGAAGTGCGCTTCAAAAAATTCTTCCGTACCATTTTGGTTTTACCATGGGCGGTTCCGGGATTTGTAACGATCTTGATTTTTGCCGGACTATTTAATGATAGTTTTGGAGCTATCAATAACGATATTTTAGCATTCTTCGGTATGGATCCGATTCCTTGGATGACCGATGAGAAGTGGGCAAGAGTGGCACTCATTTTTATGCAGGGCTGGCTTGGATTCCCTTATATCTTCATCGTGACAACCGGTGTCCTTCAGTCGATTCCTGAGGATTTATATGAAGCGGCCACGATTGATGGTGCCTCTATTTTTGCGAAATTTAAGAACATAACGATGCCGATGATATTAATTGCAATGGCACCGATTATCATTACGCAGTTTACCTTTAACTTTAATAACTTTAATATTATTTACCTTTTCAATGGCGGCGGTCCTGCTGTTGCTGGTTCAACGGCGGGCGGAACCGACATCTTGGTGTCGTGGATCTATAAGTTAACCATGCAATCAAGTCAATACTCGCTGGCAGCAGCCTTAACGATTTTGTTATCCATCTTCGTTATCGGCATCGCCTTATGGCAATTCAGACGTACGAATTCATTCAAGGAGGGGGCGTAAAGTATGCAGACAACTATGAAAACCAACCGAATACTCCGTTTGTTTTTTACTTATGCCTTCCTTCTTTTTGTGACCGTCCTGATTATTTATCCTTTACTTTGGACTGTAGGGGCAAGCTTTAACCCAGGTAACAGTTTAATCAGTACCTCGATTATCCCTGAAAATCCAACCCTTGATCATTATAAGGAGTTATTTGCGGGAAAAGAGAGTCTTCAGTATGGCAAATGGTATTGGAATTCGTTAAAAATAAGCATCTTTACCATGCTAGGTACAATGATTACCGTATCGTTTACGGCGTTTGCTTTTTCACGTTTTCGCTTTAAAGGTAGAAAAAATGCATTAATGCTGTTTTTGTTATTACAAATGATTCCGCAATTTGCTGCGTTAATCGCTCTGTTTGTATTAGCGCAAATCCTAGGGATGATGAATAGTCATTGGTTATTGATTCTCCTGTATATTGGCGGGCAAATTCCGATGAATACCTATTTAATGAAGGGGTATATGGATTCGATACCAATGGACTTAGATGAAAGTGCAAAGATTGACGGCGCAAGTAATACTCGTATTTTTTGGCAAATTATCCTGCCTCTATCAAGACCGATGTTAGCGGTTGTGGCGATGAACGGATTTACAGGTCCGCTTGGTGATTTCGTATTATCCTCGGTTATCCTCCGAACACCGGATTCTTACACACTGCCAATTGGCTTATATAAATTAGTGAACGATGTAATGGGTGCGAGCTATACGACCTTCGCTGCGGGTGCGATTTTAATTAGTATACCGATTGCGATTACCTTCTTGCTGCTGCAAAAGCAATTTGTATCTGGGTTAACTGCAGGTGGGACGAAGGGGTAAAAGACAAATCCTGAGTAAGGAAGCCGATTTGTCCTTAAGAGCCTTGATGAAGGACAAATCACCCGAGTGAGGAAAGAGATTTGTCCTTAAGAACCCTGATGAAGGACAAATCACTCGAGTGAGGAAGGAGATATGTCCTTAAGAACCCTGATGAAAGACAAATCTCAAGGAAAAGGAAGTCGATTTGTAATTAACCGATAGACCTTAAAAACAAAACTCTAAAGGTAACAAAAAGATTTGCCTTAAGAAGGAATCTTTAGTTGTTAAAAGGAGGTTACTATGTCTAAACATGAAAAAACTTACGTGACCAAAGCAGACTTTATGCTTCATGGCGGAGACTACAATCCTGATCAATGGTTAGACCGTCCAGATATTTTGGAAGATGACATAAAATTAATGCAGCTCTCTCATACCAATACATTTTCGGTTGGAATTTTTGCTTGGGCGGCACTTGAGCCGGAAGAAGGAGTCTACCAGTTCGAATGGCTCGATAAAGTAATTGATGACATTTATAGTATCGGTGGTCGAGTGATTTTAGCGACACCAAGCGGGGCTCGACCTGCATGGATGTCACAAAAATACCCTGAAGTGCTTCGTGTGAATGGGGCTAGGGTGAAGCAGCTGCACGGCGGCCGGCATAATCACTGTTTTACTTCACCTGTTTACCGTGAAAAAACACAGAAGATTAATAGGCTGTTGGCAGAACGTTATGGGAATCATCCTGCTTTATTGATGTGGCATATTTCCAATGAGTATGGCGGCGAATGTCATTGCGATTTATGCCAAGATGCATTTAGAGCCTGGCTGAAACAGAAATACAATAACGATTTGAAATCTTTGAATGATGCGTGGTGGGGTCCTTTCTGGAGCCATACATTTACGGATTGGTCTCAAATTGAATCTCCGTCATCGATTGGAGAAAGCATGGTACATGGCTTGAATTTAGATTGGCGCCGTTTTGTGACCGACCAAACCATTGATTTTTATGAAAATGAAATCGTTCCGATTCGAGAATTGACGCCAGAAGTTCCGATTACGACCAACTTTATGGCGGATACGCATGAATTAATTCCCTTCCAGGCGCTTGATTACAGCAAATTTGCAAAGCACCTGGATGTGATTAGTTGGGATGCGTATCCTGCTTGGCATAATGATTGGGAGAGCACGGCCGATTTAGCGATGCGAGTTGGCTTTATTGATGATCTGTACCGTTGTTTAAAACAGCAGCCATTTTTATTAATGGAATCGACACCGAGCATGGTGAACTGGCATCCTGTTAATAAAGCAAAACGACCTGGCATGCATAAGCTTGCATCGATGCAAATGGTGGCGCATGGCTCGGATAGTATCCTTTACTTCCAGTGGCGGAAGTCCCGAGGGTCTTCGGAAAAATTTCATGGTGCGGTGGTCGATCATGATAATCGTTCCGAAAACCGGGTATTCCAGGAAGTGGCGGAAGTCGGTCAGACACTTGAAAAGTTAAGTGAGGTTGTTGGGGCGAATCGTCCGAGTGACGTTGCGATTCTATATGATTGGGAAAGCAACTGGGCGCTTAATGATGCACAAGGATTTGGCTTGGAGACGAAACGCTATCCGCAAACCTTGGTGGAGCATTACCGAGCCTTCTGGGAACAGGATATTCCTGTTGATGTGATTACGAAGGAACAGGATTTCTCAGCCTATAAATTATTGATTATCCCGATGCTTTATTTAGTAAGTGAAGAGACAATTGCTCGTTTGAAAAGCTTTGTTGCCGGCGGCGGCAGTTTAGTCACGACGTATATCAGCGGTATTGTCAATGAACACGATTTAACGTATTTGGGTGGATGGCACAAGGATCTGCAAGAGATCTTTGGTATTAACCCAGTGGAAACAGATACGTATTATCCATCAGACCGGAATTCTGTGATGTATCGCAATCAATCATATGAGTTAAAAGACTATTCGACGATTTTGGAAGTGAAATCTGCGAAGGTTGAAGCAAGCTATGAGGATGATTACTATGCAGGAACTCCAGCAGTAACAAGCCATGAGTATCAAAGTGGAAAAGCCTACTATATTGGGGGGCGTTTGGAAAATCAATTCCAGCGCGATTTCTACCAAGAATTGATTAATGAGCTGTCACTCGAACCGGTATTTAAAGTGAAACACGAAAAGGGTGTATCCGTTCAAGTTAGACAAGCAGTAGAAAGTGATTACATCTTTATCATGAACTTCACCGAAGAAAAGCAGCCTGTTACAATTGAATCTCACGTGGAAGATTTGGTTACGGGTGAAGAAGTTTCTGGTGAAATAAGATTAGAAAAATACGAAGTAAGAATCCTTGAGAAAAAGAAATAATTGGGTGCCTGTCACCGCTCGTGGACACTGTCCACCTCAGGCGGACAGCAGCCTTATAGTGTGATTGTAATCAAGCCTTGACCTCTTATGGAGGTCAGGCTTTTTTAGATGTATATATATATATTTAGTAAAACGAAATTTGTAAAAATTTAGAAAAATATTATATCAAATGACTCATTTTCGATATATAATTACTTGGTTAGGATAACTTTATACTAAGGAGAGAGCGGTTTGTATAATCGAAAATGGACGAATCTTACTATTGTTTTAGTATTACTATTTTCTCTGTTTAGCCCGTTTGCTAGTTTAAAAACCTTTGCCGCGGCAGGGTTACATTTACTAAATGTTACAGATAAAAAGGAATCCACTATTATTGTTTGGGAAGTGGTGAACAATGATGGGGAAGAACTATCAAACTACCAATTAATAAAAAATGGTGAAGTGCTGGACATTGAGCCGATACCATTAAATGAATCGGCCGAAGACAATGTCAGAAGGTATTCCTACGAGGATCAATCTGTAGAAAAGAATACCTTGTATACATATGAAATCTCTGCAGCCCTATCGACAGGTGAAAAAGTTGTAAGTGCCTCCATCGAGCATACTTTCGTTGGACAAGCAGAAGATGCAAAAATTGAATTGTTAGCGGCCAATGAAGAAGAAGAAGAGGTCGTCATGACAAATATCAAAGTGGTCTCCGATCAAGGAAATATACCTTGGGCCTTAGATTTCTCCGTTGAGGGTATTAGTGAAGAGGTATCTGAAATCGGTTATTATGGTTATTTGGAAGAGGAAGGATTTTTTATTGACTACGATTCTGAATCCCGTGACCTTGAACTTCCTATTGGTACCTACCGTTTGAATACAACCAACTACTCAACAGACGAAGAAATTTCCGCTGAGTTCACCATTGAGAGTGGGAAGGATTATGTAACAAACCCAATTGAAATGGTGCTACCTGATGAAAAGCTTGAAATAAAAAAGGTTTTAAAAATTGAAACTGTAAATGACCAATCTATTTCAATCGGATGGGATGAGCCGTTCGAGCCCGAGGAGATAGAAAAATACCTTGTTTATTTAAATGACAAGCTCGTTGAAAGTATCAACGATCCGTTCGCCACATATTTTACGTATTCAGGATTATCGCCTGAGACGTTTTATCAGGTAAAAGTAGAATACATCTACAAGGATGGAACCATTGAGACTGTAAGTGCAGATGTGACAACCTCACCACTTCCGACAGGCGAAGTTGTTGTTTTTGCTGATAAAAATCTAGAAAATGCGATTAAAATGCAACTGAAAATTGATTATCGTGACATTTACACAGATGACATGGAAAACTTTACTTACCTTGACGCAAGCTATTCAGAAATTCAAGATTTAACAGGCCTTGAGCTCGCGGTCAATCTTACTGACCTGATGCTTTATGGGAATCAAATTGAAGATCTTTCACCGCTTGCGAACCTGACAAATCTAGTGTTTCTAGATTTAGATGAAAATGTGATTACGAGTTTAGATGATTTAAGAGGGTTAAAAAACCTGGAGAACTTGTTAGTGTCTTTTAACCAAATCGAAGATATTCAGATTCTAAAAGATTTTCCGAATCTCACAAGTGTGACGTTTTACGGGAACGAAGGTCTTGATTTTACAAAAGGTTCCGAAGATGCTGAGGTGTTAAAAAGCCTTATCTCAGCAGGTGTTAATGTGGAGTGGATGTTAGACAGTTACGAAATTATCATTCAAGAAGTAACAGAATCATCGCTTGGAATTGAAATTAGTTTCCCTGGCATTTCAGATTTCATCAGCAACTATCATCTTTATCTTAATGGTGAGTTAGTGGCAGAGATTCCAGTTGGCGAAACAAATTATGAGTTTTCAAATCTTGACCCGTTAACAGATTATGAGATTACAGTGGACGCGGTCGATCAAGACGGTTCTATTTGGGGTAGTGCGTTTGCGTACGTGATGACTCCGCTTGTACCAGAGGGTGAGATTGTTCCGTTTAAAGACACAGCTCTAAAAGAAGCGGTACGTGATGCCTTGCATATTTACACCCGTGATCTCTACGAAAGTGATATGAAAATGTTAACAAGCTTAGATGCCAGCAATCGTGGGATTGAGGAGCTCGACGGGTTAGAGTTAGCTGTTAATCTAATGGAATTGCAATTGGATTCTAACTTGGTTCGTAACTTAGAGCCGATAGCTGGATTAACGAGTTTAACCTTTTTATCGATGAGCGATAATAAATTGTCAGAACTTACAGGTTTAGAACCCTTTACCAATCTAGAAGCTTTATTTTTAGATAGTAATGAAATAAAGGATA
This sequence comes from Neobacillus niacini, assembly GCF_023715415.1. Lineage (GTDB taxonomy): Bacteria > Bacillota > Bacilli > Bacillales > Cytobacillaceae > Neobacillus > Neobacillus niacini_C. Next base: position 3,650 of record NZ_JAMBOB010000022.1, on the reverse strand, counting down.
TTAGTATTCTATCTAAATTTTCAAAGCTAATGATGTTGTCTTTACAAGGGAATCAAATAAAAGATATTACACCGTTAGTGGGTTTAGATATTGAATATCTTAACATCAGCTATAATGAAATTGAGGATATTACGAGCTTGCTGGCATTGGAGAAATTACAATACGTCCAACTAATGAAGAATCCATTAGATTTAAGTGAAGGTTCTGAAGTTCTTACCGTGATTCGGACATTAGAAGACAATGGGGTTATCGTCAATTACGAATATCTCGATATTACCGTTAATCAAGTAACGGAGAATTCGATTGAGATTAGTTGGCTTCCTGTTACTAAGGATGGCTACGAGGATTTTGTCTACTATATTATGCTCGATGGTGAGGAAATAGCAATCGACCTTGATAATACTGCCTATACCTTAAATGATCTTCAACCAGATACAGAATATATGATTGAAATCATTGGTATGAGTGATGACTTTGAGCGCTTTGTTTATGGAACAACCAGTGTAAAAACAGCAACGGAACAGAAGAATCCAGGAGAAACCCCTGAAGAGCCAGGTGATGGATCTGCTGGAGAAGGGAAGAATCCAACTGACCAAGAAACTGCCCCGGGTAAAGTGACTGAAAATGGTTCAACATCAGATATCAAAGAAACGCCAAAACCAGGAAGTCTGCCAAACACTGCAACTAATAGCTTTAACTTGTTAGTAATTGGTCTTGGTTTAGTAGTCTTAGGATCTATCCTTTTTGTTATCACACGGAGGAAATTCGTAAATAGATAATTAAAACGTGCAGAGTCTACAGGCTCTGCACGTTTTTAAAAAATATTTAGTTTAGTATTGTCACCTTTACTTGTTTTCTACCAAAATTAATCGCTTCTTGTTTAGTAGGAATAAAGATATCAATTTTATTTCCTTTAATGGCCCCGCCAGTATCTCCTGCGATCGCTTCGCCGTATCCTTCTACATAAACTTTACTGCCGAGAGGAATAACAGATGGATCAACAGAGATGACCTTTTGATTTGGATTGGCTAGCAGGTCAATGCCGGTTGCCGTAATACCAGAGCAGCCTTCGCATGAAGCTGTATAGGCAGTAGCTTCTACTATTATTTCCTTTGAACTAGGTGCTGCGGCTTCTACTGCAGGTGCACTTTCCACTGGAGCTGGTGCTTCAACCGCAGGTGCAGGTGTGCTTTCCGTTGGAGCTGGAGCCTCAACTGCAGGTGCAGGTGCACTTTCAGTCGGTGCTTCTGCTACATGTTGTACCGGATTTTCTGATAGAGAGATAGTGTTATTTTTTAATCCTTCAAATATTACTAGATTTAATCCTGGATGGATGAGATCGCTATATAGTTGGTTCCATTCCATAATTTGAGAAACAGTTACCTGATGGTTCATTGCGATATCCCATAATGTGTCGCCTTTTATAACCGTATAACGTTTTTCAGGTGCAACGGTTAGTACATCCCCCGGATGAATGAGGTCTGTGGTGAGATTATTTAACTTTTGGAGATTTTCTACTGATAAATGATTTGCACGTGATAGAGCCCAAAGGGTGTCCCCTTTTTCCACAGTGATGGTAGCTGCATACACATTAGCACTTACAGTTACTGAGAGTACAGCAACTGCTAAAATAGATATTATTTTCTTAAGCATTCTTTTACCCTCCATGTTCTTTGGTTGCTAATTTTTATTAATTAAATCGTAACATAGAATTTTCTGAGAAAAAGAACAGGGAGGTGTTAATTCGTTTACTAACGTGGCAATCATATTGCAATACTATTTCTGAAAAATAAAGGTATCATCATGTGTGGATCCTGCGTTAATAGATAGGATAGTAGTATCTTATCCCTATGTATCTATTAAAATGAATTCGATAATATATGCAACTAGTAGCGGTAATCTTCCATTTACCTGTTAATCTATCACTAAAAGGAAAATAAGCAGCTGTAAAAAATCATTACTATATAACAACTTTTATGACAACTATATTAAAAACGAGGAGACAATTAGTAGTAAAAAGTCCAACTTGGGGGGAATATAGATCGCTACTTGAAGAAGTATCGAAAATGGACAGAAGAAATGCTCAGTATAATGAATGAACTGAGCATTTTTTTTTTTTTTTTTATAAAAATTACAAAATGATAGAACTATACAAATTTGAATGATGTTTGAAGGATGTCTCCTTGGATTTACTTAACCAAAACAATCAGTATTGGCAAAATGAAAAAGGACAATAGGGTAGTCCAAAGAATCGTTTTGGTTAACACTTTTGGGGATGCATCAAATTTTTCCGCTAGAATGCCGGCGTTGATCGCAACGGGCATACAGGATAATACTAATAGCGTGGAAAACATGATTCCTTCAATCTCTAATAGATTTAGACACAATAGTGCAATGAGTGGGCCAATCAGTAATCTCATGCCCATGCCTGACCAAAAGGTAATCCGGGTATTTCTGGAGATGCTTTCTGTTTTCACACTGGCCATTTGCGCTCCTAGGACAGCTAGAACAATGGGCGGATAGGATTCTGCAATCATGGAAACTCCGGTGGAGATACCACTTGGAAGGCCCCATTCAAATGTGCGTAACACCATAGCTAGCAATACCGCATAAATAGCCGGCAGGGCAAACACCGATTTAAAGGCATTTTTTATTGTAAAATGAGAGCGTGCGGCAAAGAAGATTCCTAACGTATGCATCATGACCATTTGCATGACAATGTAAACGGATGCCTTTTCGAGCCCAAGCTGACCGAAAGCAAGCAAGGTGAGTGGGATCCCGTAGTTAACTGAATTGGTGAAGGAGGAAATCAAGGTTAATCCAGCTATATCATTGGCAGGAAGTTTGAGTGATTTGCCTAAAATATTCGCTGCAACCGCAAGCAAAATTAGATTTAAAAGGGAATAAGCAAGAGTCAAATAAACATCCTCAGGTGACAGGCGCGCCTCCATTAATGTATCAAAAATCAAGAACGGAGTTATGTAATATAACGCAAAGTTTAAAAGCGGTTTGATTTCCAGTTTCCCAAACCTACTAAGTAGGACCCCAGCTATGACAGGTAAAGAGAGCGGGACAATTACATCAAAAAGCGTGGCAAAAATCTCAGCTATCATAAAAAAAACTTCCTCTCTACTAAACAAATTATCCTTTTATTTGAAGGCATTTTAAGGGCAATAACGAAAGATGTTTCTTAATCTCTTCATTATAGTGTTTTTATTACTTTGATACATAAGGTAATTGCTTAAAGTGAAAAGATTTTTCTTGAGAAAGGTTTTGAAGAAAAGTTTTTTATAAAAAATAAAACTTTTTGTTGCATAAGTGAATTGAAGGTGATACTATAAGGGAGTTGCTTTTAACGACGGATTTTCTAGTTGAAAGTGAGAGCGAAAAAAGTTAAAATATTATATTGCAATAATGATAGAGACGTGATATGATAGTTTCACTGTCGCTTAAGACATAGCAAATTGCTCTTTGAAAACTAAACAAACAAGAACGTCAACAAACAATTTTTTAGCTTTTTGAAAAAAGCTAAGCCAACGTAACAAATGAGCTATATCAACTTTCTTGGAGAGTTTGATCCTGGCTCAGGACGAACGCTGGCGGCGTGCCTAATACATGCAAGTCGAGCGAATCAAGAGGTGCTTGCACCT
>NZ_JAMBOB010000021.1 GCF_023715415.1 Neobacillus niacini | reverse complement strand
TGATTTCTATCCTCACCAAGAATATATGGCATACAATCATCTCCTTATACTATAAATTCGACAATAGTATGTGTTTTCCTATCGGACAAGTTGGGAAAAGTGACAATTGTTAGACAGACTCACGTGCCCTACTAAGGCATACGGCTTACCAATATGTTACAACTTCTATCAAGAGGATGCATTCCAGGCATTTTGCATCTTTTGGAGGCGGTGAGGTGTATAATACTCCTCACCTTTTGCTTTTGCACGCTTGATTTTATTCTTAAGGTCTCTTTTTGCCTTACTGGACATCTCATTTAGATACTGTTCCTTTGTGTACCCATATGCCTTATTTAAATATAGCCAGTATGTAGGAATCAGATTAATTTTGAGAAAGAAGGCTTTATTCCAGAGACTTCGCATCTTTTTCTCTTTTCTTTGAGAAGGATGTTTATGAATAAAAGCAACCCTTAACCTTCTCCTTATATAACCATCTAGAGAGGTAAGGGTTCTTCGAACCCATCTTGTAATACAGTGGTTTGTACTACCTAACTTTATATTTTCTTTTATCGCTTTAACAATTGTCAGGTAGTAATTGACTTTCCCTCTGATAATTGGGTTCACTCGCTCAATCCAATCTTCTTTACTTAGCGTGAGTGTTTTACGGGTCTTATCCTTTATCTTAAGTCGAAAATCTTTGATTGAATCTTCTTTAGGAGTTACATGAAAGATAGGCTTTCTATCTTTCTTTCCTTCTCTCCAGTGATGGAAGGTAAAGCCTAGGAAATCAAAGTCATCTTTCTTAAAGTCGACGATTTTTGTCTTTTCCTTAGAAATTTCTAGTCCAAGTTCATTCAACTTATCCTTAGTAATAGAAGCAGCTTTCTTAATGTCCTCTTTCGATTTTGCAAAGAGCAGAAAGTCGTCTGCATAGCGGACAAAACGAATATTATTCAAGTCCCATTCCCAATCCATTTCATTTAAGTATACATTTGCTAAAAGTGGTGAAATTACACCGCCCTGAGGTGTTCCATAATCTGAGTGAATAAGTTTTCCTTCTTCCATGTGCCCAGCTTTAAGCCATTGTTCAATCAAGCCTAAGACCGTACGGTCCGAAACATACTTCTTAAGAACTCCATTGAGCTTCTTATGAGGTATATTGTCAAAGAATCCTTTTATGTCACAGTCGTAAATATGATTGTATCCCTGTTCAATATTCCAAAGGATTATTTGTAAAGCTCTTTGAACTCCACGATTTGGTCTATAACCTACTGACCAGTTATGAAATAGATTATCTTCGAATTTTGGCTGAAGCACATTCACCACACTTTGTTGGACAATGCGGTCCTCAATTGTTGGAATTCCCAGTGGACGTTTCTTCCCGTTCTTCTTCGGAATGTATACTCTCCTAACTGGCTGAGCTTGATAGGTCTTCAACCTTAATTTTCCTAGAAGTGTCATGATGTTTTCTTCTAGTTTAGCGTCATAGCTTTCTATCGTTTCTCCGTCAATCCCTCCTGCTCCTTTGTTTGCTTTTACTTGTTCAAAGCTTTGGGTTAGTTTTCGGTCGAACAATATTTGTCCATAGACACTGTGTAGTTTAAATTTCCACTCTTGATTCATTGCATATTCCACGCCTTTCCTTGATGTACTTTCAAACGGTTTTACCGCAGTAACATGATTGTTGGCATTACATCTTTTCCATGACTTGGAGCCATAGGTCATTCCCCTTCCGTTCACTTGATGTTCTGGTCATCAAGTTACTTCCGTACTATGAGAATGTCTGACTACTCCACCAGTTCTTCGTCACTTCGGATTACCCTTATAGACTAGAACCCTGCCTGTTCGGTAAGGTGGAGTCCTCACGGGGTCATCGCATTTCCCTTATAAGCATACCCTGCACCATCACGCTATAAGTCACATTTTCTCGCTCTGACTTCTAAAGAAAATGCCTCTTGAGTGGGCTTCCTCACTTTTCGAAAAGTCGCCAACTTATCTCGCCGCTGTGCTTCACACTTATTGCATTAGGGTCTACCTACTCGCCTGCGGGTCTCTCGATTTTCCGCATCTCCTTCAGACAACACCTCACGGTGTTGCCCTAGATTAAGCTTCCCAAGCTAGTCTCCTTGGGTATGGATTTTCACCATCTGGGATTCAAATTCATTATCTTCACTAAGTCGTTTCATCGAAATGACGTCTCTTTTCAGATAATGAAAAGAAGAGTGTTGACTGAGTCAACACTCTATGCGACTGCCCGTCGCACAAAAAGAGGCCTATATTGGCCTCCTACTTTAATTGACGATAGTCTTGCTGCCTTAATGCTTCATAAATAAGAATCGCAGCGGTATTAGACAAATTCAAGGAACGAATATTTTCGTTCATCGGAATTCTCAAGCTGACATCCTTATTATTTTCAATTACGTCTTTCGGAAGACCCGTCGTTTCACGGCCAAAAATGAAAAAATAATCTTTATCAGGGCTGCTATAATCGAAGGAGCTATAGGGCTTTTCACCAAATTTAGTAATATAGAAAAACTCTGCGCCTTCATTTTTTTGATAGAAATCATCTAGTGAATCATAATAAACAATGTTTACAAACTCCCAATAATCCAATCCCGCTCGCTTTAACATTTTATCATCCGTTGAAAACCCAAGTGGACGAATCAAATGTAAGGATGTATCGGTTCCAGCACAGGTTCTTGCGATATTTCCTGTGTTTGATGGTATTTGCGGCTGATATAGTACGACATGTATTGCCAAGAATCTCACCTCATAAAAAAAACTCTTTTATCATTATACCATTATCAACCAGCCATACAAATTTTCTCAACCATCAACAATCTTGAAAAATTTATATTTAATATTTGGTGTGTAGGCGGATGAATCTTCATAGGCCCAGTACCGCATACGACTGTTGTACGTATTAGCATTAACTAGCGGCATTCCATTAGCATCCTTAGCGGTGACCATCGTGTTATGATTATAACGGCCGTCCCCTTCGAAATCGTAGCAAATGACATCACCCAATAATAATTGGTCCGGGCTGCTGACTTCTTTTGCTCTTAAACCACTTTTAGAATTACCTAAATATAACCGCATAGAATGTGCTACAGCCCAACTATAACTATAATTTTTATTTCGGAGCCACCAGCCAGTGCCTCGGTTAGGATATCCTCTTGTTGGAGCTCCTCCAGCATGAAGACATTGTGAAATAAAGTTTGTACAGTTATTCTCAAATTTTATAAACGCTGGATTATAGCTATTCCACCACCGTTCCGCATATTGAACAGCTTTTAAACGATTATACTGATAACTTATCCGTTCTTCCAGTTCATCCTCTGTGGCAATTTCCAACTCAGGCTGTTTCGTATAAGGATTTATTTCTTTATCCATAATCAAATCATTTTTAAAAAACTTGCACATCCGTACTTCTACTTCTTCCTCTTGATACAGCGTTCCTTTTTGTTTGATCAAATATTGGTAATGAACCTGATAGATTGTTGTTTGAAAATCTCCGTCCAGGGATTGATTAATGACATTTCCCCGTGCCTTCACCTTAACGATTTCTGCGGACCGTTTTGCAAAGGATTCCAGCTTCTGTTCGGCCTTTTCATAATTCCCCGAAAGTCTCTTGCTCTTTGAAACAAATTGTTCGACTCGTCCTTCAAACAATTCTTGGAGTGATTGATTCACCTTCATCTCCCCCTTCTGTTTCATACATATGTAAAGAAGGAAAAATTTAATCAAAAAAAATGAGCAAAGACAAAATGTCCTCACTCATTTAGTTCTTAAGTTTTAGTAGACTTTTTTCAATTTCAATCTTCACTTCTAAATCTTCCTCTTTAGCTGCTGCTTTTTCCAATGCCACAACCGCTTCCGGACTGCCAATTTTACCTAGAGCCCAAGCCGCTGTTTCCTTCAGGACTGTACTGGTTTCATTTTCTAACACACCTAGTAAATCGGGAATGGAACTTTCGTCCTTGAAATGGGCCAGAGCGATGATGGCATTACGTTGGATAGGTCTTTTGCCTCTCCACGATCCAGCTACGGGGCCAAATCTGTTCTTAAATTCTCGATTACTCATTTTTAACATCGGTCGGAGGAGTGGCTTGGCTACCTCGGGGTCAGCCTCCATCTCCTCATGGAAGTGATAATCCTTCCCTTTATTGACAGGGCAGGACGTTTGGCAGGAATCACAGCCATACACCCTGTTGCCAATTTTATCTCTAAATTCTTCAGGAATTACAGATTTTGTCTGTGTTAAAAAGGCGACACAGCGCTGAGCATTAATTTGTCCGCCTTGTACCAACGCTCCTGTCGGACATGCTTCAATACAGGCTGTACAAGAACCGCATTGATCCTCCATGGGGGTATCAGGAGCAAAAGGAATGCTGGTAATCATTTCGCCTAGATAGACGTAGGAGCCAAACTCCGGCGTCATCACGGCGCAGTTCTTACCGCTCCAGCCAATTCCCGCCCTAACTGCAACCGCACGATCAGAGAGCTCCCCTGTATCAACCATTGACTTGACACGAGCCTCTGGTACTTTTTCTAAAATAAACGCCTCCAGCTTTTTTAAACGATCCCGTAAAATATGATGATAATCTAATCCCCATGATGCACGGGAAAAGAACCCTCTGCGCTCTCCTCTTTTCCCTTCGACTCGAACCTTCATTTTTGAAGGATAGGCCAGAGCGATGGAAATAATCGACCGTGGTTCTGGAAGAAGCATGGCTGGTGTCACCCGTTTTTCAATATCAGGCTCTTCAAAGCCAGATTGAAATCCGAGCTCCTGCTGGCGAATCAGTCTATTTTTCAGCTCAGTGAAAGGGTCTGCCGTGGTAAAACCAATCTTATCAATACCGATTGTTTTACTATACGCAATAACGTCCTCCTTGAATTGATCAATGTTCATTTCGGAAACCTCCTTCCTCTAAAATGATTTATAGTAAGCCGCTAATTTCTCGTTCCACATCTCATTATGATAAACTATTTTTATAAAATTTTGGAGGTGGAATCATTGGAAATTCAGCTTTCGTCAGAAATAATCAGCAAGATTCCTCAATTAAAGCTTGGAATCATTGAATATAAAAATATTACTGTAGGCGATTCCCCACAAATGGTTAAAGGAAGACTGCAGCTTTTTCAAGAATCGATTTACTTTGACTTAGAAAGTAAAAATCTAATAGAGCTACCTGGAATTCAAGAATGGCGCAGTATTTTTAAAACGTTCGGCAAGGACCCAAACCGATATCGTCATTCTGCAGAGGCTCTATACCGCAGAGTTCAGAAACAGAATTATCTAACCACGGTCCAAAGTGCCATTGATATCAATAACTTTTTCTCTTTGCAATATCAAGTGCCTATTGGGATTTATGACAGCGATAAACTTGATGGACCCATCAAAATTGAGGTTGCTGAGGCAGGAGAAGAATATTTTGGCCTGAATGGCCGGATGAATTCATTAGAAAACCTGATTGTCTCATCTGATCAGTTTGGAGCATTTGGGAGCCCCTTTGTAGATTCCACTAGAGCACCAGTAACGGAAACAACAAAAAATGCTTTACAGATCATCTATTTACAGCCCTCAACAGCAGTGAATAGTGCGGAAAGGCTGACAGAGTCATTGATGAAGATGTTCACACAAATTCATGGCGGCGACGCAAGCTTCTTTATAGTCGGAAACATTTTGAGCCGCTTATAAAGAATCCTAAATATAGAAAAAACGCAATGCATCGTTCTCAAGTAACGATACACTGCGTTTGGTAATATGTATGGAGCGGGTGATGAGAATCGAACTCACAACATCAGCTTGGAAGGCTGAGGTTTTACCACTAAACTACACCCGCACAAAAATAATTATTAACAAAAAATAAGGAACTTAAACACTATTATTATAATACATAGTTTTTTTCCTATCGTCAAGAAAATTTGGCGTTTTTTGTCGAAAAAAATCATTATTAAAAATATCATTGGACCATTTTGTTTAATGATAAGATATGCCAGCCTCACAGGATAAATTCCGTTAATTAATTTTTCAACTAAAAGTGCCTGGCACCTTTCAAATCTATGGACGGTGCCAGGCACTTTTTTATCGGTCACGAAGAAGCAAAACTCTTCCCGTTTAGATAATAAGCGGACTCTAAGTATGTGCTGAAAGCGACTTCTACCTCTGGAATTCCGAGTGATTGAATATATTTGGTTATAATCCCGGCAAATTGATCTTGTATCTCCTGACCACGCTCGAACCATTTAACTTCTATCAATGGGTACCCTTGCACTTCATCGCCATCAAACACATAGATGGATTGGACAACTTCTAAGGTGAAATTATCCGTTCCACAAACACATAAATTCGCCAATTCTTGTACTAAAGAAGAACTAATTGTTTTTACCTGATCTACTGATACTCCCCTAATGATTAAAAGTGGCATACAAATCCTCCTAGAGCCTAATAATAGAATAATCAACGTCCATATTGACACAAATTTATCTAATTGCCAAATTAAACCTGCTAATAGTTTGTATATTGCTCACACGTAAGTGGTGTGGGGTTCCTTGTATGTAAATAAGGCAAATAAAAAACAGACTCTATAAAGAGCCTGCTAGTTTAAGCTTATTATTAAGCTTTACGCACGTTAGCAGCTTGAGCTCCACGTTGACCTTGCTCAACGTCAAAAGTAACTGCTTGACCTTCGTCTAAAGATTTGAAACCTTCGCCTTGGATAGCTGAGAAATGAACGAATACGTCTTCTCCTGCTTCACGCTCGATAAATCCGAAACCTTTTTCTGCATTAAACCATTTTACTTTACCTTGTTCCATTTTTGTTTCCTCCTGCTGTGTGCTTTGCACACAATGTGTTACTATCCTTGCACTCAGTGATCATCAAGACGAAAAGTTAATCTTATACTATCCTTTACACCGAACAAAAATAATTCTTCTAAAGCTTAACATCTTTCAATAGATTTTGCAAATCATAAAAAGAAATCAACACATCGTTTTATTCACTATACGTTATCTTGTTGCTCTTGGAGGTTGGCACACATCACATTTACGTTGGTTATTATTTTTAAATTTTGTTAATGTTTTTTCGAAGTTGCTGCCACATGCACATTTAAATAGTAACTTTTGAGAAAAGCCGTGATACTCCGTCGTTAGCAACTTACTTTCTGAATTGTTCTCAACAAATTCTTTAATTTTACCAATCGTCCATCTTTTATTCATTCTCTTACACCTCCATATTTTATCGCTATGCGGAGGCTTTTTGGGGCATCCGTCCAATAACTAAGTTACTTATTATATCATGAGCCAGCACTCAATTAAAACAGATGGAAGGGTTAGGAAACTCTATTTTATTTCAACTTAACCTTGACAACATCATCCAAATATTTCATTGCATTATATCCATAAATCTCCAGCCTTTTAGGAATTACTTTTTCTCCAGCGGTGGTATGGCGCAGCTCAGTGCTAAGAACTGTAATGAAATGGCGGGGCTGCTCGATTTCTCCATAGGATATAGGGTCATTCATATTGTATTCCACCCCGTTTTTATCAACGATTACTCCCTCAGAACTCATCTCCATTGAACCAATTCTACTTTCATCCTCACCCACAACTTGGAAGTTAAGGTATTCATATGTCCGATTCTGATGATTACTTATGACAACCTTCGTTGGATTTCCTACTTCTACCTTGTCAATAGACAGTGTACTGCCTGCATATTCAAAGGCTTGAGGATATTCATCGGAAGCATCCAATTCGATGGTTCTTGGCTCATCATAAGTAAAATATATCGATTCAAATTGGACGTTAACCTCTTTTGGCTTTTCTCCAAAAAGTGGTTCAAAGTGTGTTTGCATAGGAATCCAATTTTCATCATAGGTCGTTTCTACATAAGAACTGCCATACGCATCCACTTTCAATTTTTTATTATTCACTTTTAGATTATTAAAATTAATCACTTCTAACCGTTTCTTACTCTGTTCAATATTAACACCATATTGTAAAACCGTCGCAGTTGGTGCAAGGGTTACTTTATCAAATCGAACCGGGATTCCATCGACTTCTGTTTCACCTTCCAATTCATACACAACGGAAGGCTGTTTTGTTACCGGGATTTCAAAGTCCCAGTCCCCTGTTTCACTTTCCATTCCAACGTAAGACACAACACCACTCTGGTCAGAGGTTTCACGCATTATTTTATGAAGTTTTGAGATTTTTAATTTAATGGTCCCGTTATCACTTGTAAGTGGCTGCAAACCTATCTTCCCTTGAAACACGTTCTTTTCCTCATTATTTACAGCACTTCCAAGGTCAGTTGGATAATATCTTGGACCTACTGTTGTGTTTAGGATTTCATAATCGTTCTCCACAAATACCCCATCATAAGCATCCAAAACATATTGATTGTCTTCTTCTTTATCTTCGATTTCGTAAAAAACAAGCGTCTGAACATCGTCCGCAATTGCACTCTTGATTCTGATTTTCACCCCATTGCTTTCAGCTTCAAGGTTGAGACTTTCACCCAAATCCTGTTTAAGAAAGGCGCGTAATTCCTGATCCTCTTCTGTCCATGTATAGTAGGATTTTGAAAACGCTCCTGTAAAAAATTCTATTCCTATTAATACTGCGAATATACCTGCAAATACAAGTCCTTTTCTTTTACGTTTCCTGTTCTTCTGTTGTCTATACTTTTCCTTTTCTGCCAGTCTATCTTTAACGTTCTCCATGAAATCAGATGGTACATGCAAATCTACCATCCTATCAGTAAGATTTAACAGGGTTAACATAACATCTTGAAATGTAGCTAAATCGTTCTGACAGTCAGGGCAATGATAGATATGTTTCTCTAACTCAATCTTTCTGGAACGATCCATGGTTCTTTCTAAGTAATCGAGGTAATCCTTTTGATACTCTTTACAGCCATTATAGGGCGATCCATCCCCCAATACTTTTCTAAGGGACTGAATTCCAGAGAACAAAAGTTCTTCCATCTTTTCCACTGAAACTTGGAGAAGCTGGGCACCTTCTTCCTTAGAGATTCCTTTAACATAGGTTAGCACCATCGCATCTTTCTCATACTCTTTTAATTGATCTAACGCTTTAAATAGCTCGTGACGTTGTTCGCTTTCCACTCTTGCTAGTAAACTACTATCATTAGATAGTTCCCGGCAGGTATGTATGAAAATGGATGTTACCCACGTTTCGAATGATATTTGACTCTTAAATCTAGGTAATTCTTTGTGGACTTTTATAATCGCCTGGTAAAAAAGCTCTTCTATTTGCTGCTGATTGCTAAGGTAGGACCAACCGAGTGTATAGAACGATTGTTTATTCTGAACAAACCAATCGACGATGGATTCCACGCTTTTCTCACCTATCGTAGAGATTGAAATGGAATCTGTTTTTGGAATCATTAACGTGTCCCCCCTTTACATTCCCTTAAAATCTTTTAACGTCTCTTCAAATAGTTTCCTATATGCACTATTCGACAATTTACTTTTATTTCCTCTTATTAATTTTTATACAAAGAAGGAACATCTCTAATAAAAGATGTCCCTTCTTAACCTTTTTAAGTTAATGCATTGATACTAGCTCTTTCTTTCCTTCCGTACAGTAAAAAGTAAAGACCAGAAGAAACCAACACTACAAATCCTAGAATCATATAAAGAGTACTATAGCTCGTAAATGGAAGTAAGAATCCAAGCAGATACGGACCGAATCCAAGGCCTGCGTCAAGAAATATAAAGAAAGTCGACGTTGCCAGTCCCATACGATGAGGAGGTGTCAGCTTCACAGCGATTGCCTGAGTGCATGACTGCATATTCCCAAATCCGAGTCCAATAAGGATACCCGCTACTAACAAAGTGATGTTGCTATGGGCTAACCCTAAAAGCAGCAGCCCAGCAGTAAAGAGAACAAAGGCCGGATACATCACATAGTTTGCCCCTTTTACGTCCATTAAACGGCCTGTGAATGGACGTGAAATCAATACTGCTATTGAATAGACAAGAAAGAAGAAACTTGCTGCACGAACTAGGTCAATTTCAATTGCATAGAAATTAATAAAAGAAAGAACACTAGAGTAACAGAAACCGATTAGTAACGTAATTACTGCAATGGGAACTGCCTTGGGCTCAATAAAATGAGAGAGTTTGACTCCTTTTAGTTCAGCTTTCTTTGTTGATTCTTCCAATGCAGGCACATTTACAAAAAATGCTGTAATCAGACTGAAAATCCCTAAAGCTAAGCAGAGACTAAAAATTGCTTGAGTGCTTGTATGCTGGCTCATATATAGTCCAATGAACGGTCCGATTGCTGTAGACAATGTCGAACTCATACTGTAATAACCGATACCCTCTCCTCTTCGTCTTTTAGGAATAATCTGGGCCACAATCGTTCCTGTCGCTGTACTTGCGATACCCAATGTAATCCCATGTAATAAACGGGTTATAAGCAGAAAGGTGATACCTAAATGGATGAAATATAAAGATGTTGTTAAAATATAAAGAATTAATCCAATGAACAACGTTTTTTTTCGGCCAATTGAATCCATACTGCGTCCAATGAACAGGCGCCCAATTAAAGTCCCAACAATAAAAATTCCGGTAACAAGCCCGGCCTGGCTTGTAGAAGCATGATATTCATCTACGGCATAAACACCTATTATTACGATTAATAAATAAAAGACTAACGTCAGCAAAAAATTGACGCTGGATACTATGATAAAATCCTTTGTCCATAATTTAGGTTTACTCATTTTTGCTTCCTCCGCCTCTCAAAATATTATCCTGGATTTTAGGAAGCGTTTGAAACGTAATCAGTTGCTCTTCATTAGCGATACCTGCCATAACACTATTTTCTAAATCCGTTATTTTTTTTCTACATGCTTGGTAAATTTCTTCCCCTAATTCTGTTAACTGAATGACCTTTTCTCGCCTATCCATACCAGGAATTTGCACCACCATCTGAAACTCTTCCAAACGATGAACCCTCCTCGTAATGGTTGGTTTTTCTACGTTATAATGATTTGCAATATCTACAAGTGTCGATGGCCCATTGTTTTTTAAATAATAAATAACCTGCCATAGAGAATAAGAAAGCTCATACGTACTCATTAGTTCATTCAATGTAGTGATAAGTGATCTATACAGACTTAAATATCGCTGAAAAAAACCTTCCAATTTTTTTCCCCCTCCAGCCCAAAATAGTTACCATTAATAACTATTACCGAAGATAACCATATATTTTTTTAGAAAGGATGTCAAGGGGAACGCCTTTAACTATTTCTAGAATTCGAAAAAAGTAATACCAAACTATTATTATGAGCGTTCATTGTAATGCATAAAAAGTCACATTAACTCTTCACTTCCAATCCATGACTTATCTTCTTTAAATATGAATAAAGAGCCTGCAATTTAATTCAGGCTCTTTACTCTTTTTATTTAATTGGTTGAATCATAAATTCAAATTCCATATCTTCGTCAGCTTTCACTAGATGTTCCGGGTAAACGGGTGCTCCCCAGCTATCATCTCCACCAACACCCATTTGTTTACCGGCTACAGTAACAACTGTATAGTGTACATTAGGCAGTTCATAGTGATGCGCCGCATTCTCTATTTCAAATGCCGTATACGGTGAAAAATTACATTCTACCGGACGAGTGGTAGAAGAAATTTTAATACCGTGTCCGTCACTGTTTGTCAGGTTTACCCAGCGTACTCCGGTGCGATTGCCAGACTCTTGCGGTCTTACATAACCCGATAAATTTTCTGCAACCGTATTGGTGAATACCCCAAGTCTTGCTCCAGCCGCCCGATCGGAATAATTCTCCTCCGGTCCCATTGCGTACCATTTTAATTGGTCGTAATCCGCAGGAACCTTGAATGAAACGGCAAACGTCGGCATTTGTGGAAGGTTTTCAGTACCATGATAGACGGATTTCACATGCACACTTCCATCTGCTAGTACAGTAAAGGTATTTTTCACTTCTATTTCTGAATGAATCGAAAACTTATAGGTAAACGTAACCTCTACTTTGTCTTTCTGTTCCTTTACATCTAACCCAACAGATTGACGTGCTAGGCTGGCTGCATACCAACATCCTGAGGTAAACCCTTGAGAAAATCCTCTGTCATTATCGGTAATTGCTCTCCAAAAAAGTGGAAGCAGTGGAGCTTCAATCATTTCTCTGCCTCCATATTTCATAGAAATAAGACTTTTCGCCTTTCTACAAAACATGATGGTAAAATCAGTACCATGGACACCAATGTTTTGAGTGCCATATGCCACCCTAAAATTTCCACTAGGAAGCTGAACCATTTGTTTTTTCCCTTCGAACACATATTGGCCAAAGGCCATTTCATAACCAGCATTCGCCCAAAGCTTCTCTTCTTTTAGCCTTAATGAGGTATGGATGACATATTCACCCGCTTCATTTAGTAGTTCAGCCGGCCAGTTAAATTCGGTTCGACCTTCACTTTGCGGCAGGACAACCACAGTGTCCTGATTCCGATACAATTCTTTCCCATCATTGAATAGAATGTATTCCAAATCATAGGCAGATGTATCTTCAAATAAACTTTCATTTCGAATAGAAACTCCGGATTTATCAACATTTAGCTTGATATTCTGGTATAAATATTTAACTTCCTGCATCTTTGGTGATAGCTCTCGATTTGAATATACGATTCCATTCGTACAGAATCCATAGTCTGATGGACGATCTCCAAAATCTCCTCCGTATGCAAGAAACTCTTGACCATAACGGTCATTTTTTATTAATGCTTGATCAATATAATCCCAAATAAATCCACCTTGGTACATCGCATATTTATTTTCAAGAGCCGTGTATTTGTCCATACCTCCAAGAGAATTACCCATGGCATGCATATATTCACAGTTTATATAAGGCTTTTCTGGATTATCGTTTAAATATTCCTCAATATCTGCTGGCTTCGCATACATACGGCTTTCCATATCACTGCTGTCGTTATAGTCACGATTATGGAATACACCCTCATAATGCACAAGACGGCTTGGGTCAACAGATTTGAAGTAACGGGAAACATTTAGGATTACCTCACCTGCATAGGACTCATTACCACAAGACCAAATTAATATGGATGGATGGTTCTTATCTCTTTGGACCATGGAAATTGCCCGGTCTAAAACAATATTTTGCCATTCAGGTTTATCCCCGGGAATATTCCGTGAAGGTTCAACAACACCCATCCATTGCCATGTACCATGTGTTTCCAAATTCATTTCATCAATCACATAGATACCATATTCATCACATAATTCGTACCAATAACTCTGATTTGGATAATGAGATGTTCGAACTGCATTTATATTGTGTTGTTTCAATGTTTTAATATCCCAAAGCATATCTTCTTTTGTAACAGCACGACCTCTTCGGCAATTGAATTCATGACGATTCACACCTTTGAACACAATTCTTTCGCCATTTAATCGCATGATTTTATCAACAAGCTCAAACTTTCGGAACCCAACCTTTTGTGGAATGACCTCTACAAGTTCACCTGAAGCGTTATAGATTTGGATATAGAGTTTATATAAATAAGGATTTTCCGCACTCCAAAGTTTTGGAGTTTCCACTTCTATAGAAACTGAACTAATTTCACCAGTAAGTTCGGTGCTTTTTTTCGCTACAAAGTTTCCTTTACCATCACAAAGCTCCGCTACTATTTGAGACCCTACAGGAATGTTTGGCAGAAACTTTATATCTACTTTCACCTCTGCATTCTTAAAGGCTGAATCAAGATCCGTATGAATGTGTATATCTTGTGCATGAATTTCAGGAACTGTATATAAATATACATCTCTAAAAATTCCGGAAAATCTCCAAAAGTCTTGATCCTCTAGCCAACTGCCAGTACTACGTTGGAACACCTCAACCGCAAGTTTATTTTCCCCTTTTGTTAGAAAAGACGTTAATTCAAACTCTGCAGGAGTAAAGCTGTCTTCACTATATCCAACAAATTCGCCATTTACCCAAACAAAGAATGCTGACTCTACACCTTGGAATGAAATATAAACAGGCTTGTTCTCCATATTCTCAGGTACTGCAATGTACTTCACATAGCTTCCCACTGGGTTAAAATCCTTTGGGATTTCTGGAGGACGTACGTCTCTATGTCCGTCCCATGGATAAATTGTATTTACATATTGTGGAGTTCCATATCCTTGTAACTGAATATGGCCAGGAACTGTGATATCTCCCCAAGCCGAGTATTCAAAGTCAACCTCATAAAAACGCTTTGGTCTTGAGTCTGGGTTAATAGAATAATTAAATTTCCAATTTCCGTTCAAGCTATGGCGCATTTTCATGGCAGAAGCCTCTTTTGCTTCCTCCATTGTTTCATAGTATAAATGATCAGAATGTGCAGGAACTCTGTTAACTGCGAACACATTTAAATCAGTAAGCCACTCTATAGTTGGAATTTGGTTCTCTTTATTATCTTGGATTTGAGTTTTGGTCATATTCATACCCTTCCTATCTATTCTTCTATCAAAAGTGCTTATTTAACTGACCCCATCATACCTGCTACAAAATGCTTTTGAAGCAAGAAGAAGATGAGTGCTGTAGGTAAAGTTGCGATTACAATGGTTGTCATAATGATTCCGAAGTCAGGTGAATGACTTGATCCAAGATTAGATATGAGCAATGGAATCGTATGGTTCTCAGGAGACTGTAGAACAACGAGTGGCCATAAAAAGTTATTCCAGCTTGCCATGAAGGTAATAATCGCAGCTGCTGCATATGTTGTTTTCATCGTCGGAACAAATATACGGAAGAAAACACCGAGCTCGGTTAAACCATCTATTCTTCCAGCTTCTAGTAGCTCTTTTGGAAACATCTTTGTATTTTGTCTGAAGAAAAAGATTAAGAAAGCTGTTGTAATGCTCGGTAACATTGCAGATGTTAGTGTATCAATACCAATCCCAGGTGCCATTTGTGAAATTGTCCCAAACATACGGAATAAAGGTATCATCATTGCAGCAAATGGAATCATCATTGAAAGAAGCAAAATAGTAAATACAACATCCTTTGCCTTACTTCTGTAGATTTCAAATCCATAGCCAGCAAGCGATGCAATGATTAGAGATAAAACGGTAGTTGAAATGGATATAATGACTGAGTTTGTTAACGCCGGAACAAGGTCTACCGAATTAATAAGGTTCTGGAAATTCTCTACCAAGTGGGTTCCTGGCACTAATCTTCCTTTTGTAACATCGGAAGATTTATTTGTTGCGCTGACAATCATCCATATAAATGGAAAGATAGAGACAATCGTAAAGATTGATAGGATAATATAAATGAATATTCGATTTACTTTATGCATTTTTATCACCTGCCACTTTGAACTGAATGATTGAAAAGATTACAATCATGATAACAATTGCATATGAGACAGTCGCCGCATAGCCAAAATCAGGAGTATATTTGAATGAAAGATTATAGATATACTGAGAAATCGTTAATGTTGCATTTCCAGGTCCACCTTTTGTTATATTCATAACTTCATCAAACAACTGAAGCGTACCTATGGTAGATGTAATAGATGTAAATAAAATGATTGGCTTCAGCATTGGAATGGTTATTTTAAAGAATTGTTGAAATGCATTAGCACCATCAATTTTAGCTGCTTCATAAATTGAGTTATCAACGTTTTGAAGAGCAGAAAGATAGAAAATCATATTGTAGCCTGTCCAACGCCATGTAATAGCAATAATAATCGTCACCTTTGCCCAAAAAGGATCTGTAAGCCATTGTATTGGCTCTGAAATGAGAGAAACATTAATAAGCAATTGGTTAATGATACCGTCAGTACCAAATAAATATTTGAATACTACCGAATACGCGACAAGTGACGTTATGCATGGTAAAAATATTGCAGTACGGAAGAATCCTTTTAGCTTCAATTTCTTATCATTTAATAACACAGATATAAGCAATGCCAGAATGATCATGATAGGAACTTGGATGATGAGATAGATTACTGTGTTTTTTACAGCAGCTATAAATGTTGGATCTGTAAATAATCGCAGATAATTATCGAAACCTACAAATTGTAGATTGGCTCCAGCACCTGATTGAAAAGATAGAATAAGTGCTTGGGCCATTGGATAAAAGTAAAATAAACCTATCATCGCCGTTGCTATAGCAATAAATGACCAGCCGATTAATCCATTTTTTAAACGAAGTTTGTTATTATATTTTCTTGGTTTCGACTCTATGCTCTGCTTCGTAGTTGCTTGTATCAATTTCTTCAACTCCCTGCTTATTGGTATGAAAATAGCCTCGGAAGAGCGAGGCTATTTCAAGGCAAATTATTTGATTTGCGTTTCCACTTGTTGTTGTGCTTCTTCTAACACTTTATCAAGGTCTTGACCATCAAGGTATTTCTGCATGGCAACAACTAAAATATCCTCAATCGCATATGTGTGCATACCATAGTTCACTTGTGGAATTTCTTCAGCCCACTTTGAAAAATCAGAGATAATGGTCTGGCCACCGAAGAATTCATCTTCTGTTTGATATGCTTCTCCCTCAGTAGCTGGGATATAAGTACCGATTGCGCCAATTTCATTGACTAATTTTTGATATAAATCTACATTTGATCCAAAAGTCTTTGTAAGGAAATCTACTGCTTGTTCTTTCCCTGGAACATTTAGAACATACCATGATGCACCACCTAAGTTAGATGCATTTACTGATTCCATTCCTGGAAGACTAGGATGTGGCACTACTGCCCATTTTCCTGATTGTGAAGCTTCCGCTTTTATGGAAGGTGTAATCCAGTTACCAGTAGTAACTGTAGCAACTTCTCCGCCATTGAATGTAGCTAAGAACTGATTCCAGTCTGAATGAAAATTCATTAAATCATTATCAACAAGTTCTTTGTAAATTTCAAATGATAGTTTAAGTGCATCATTATCAGCCAAATCAGGTGTAGTACCATCTGCCTTCACATACCATTTACCTGCAGACTGAATCATTGTCCGTAGAATTCCTAAATCACTTGGGTCGTAAGTAAGCAATCTTTTGCCCGTTGCTTCTTTAACTTTCTTTCCAATTTCAATGTATTCTTTCCAGTCGATGTTTTGTAAATCTTCAACTGTATAACCTGCTTCTGCTAAATAATCTGTTCGAACATATAATCCAGTTACTCCAGTATCAAATGGAAGTCCGTAGTTTTCACCATCTACACTAGTGGCTTCCACTTTATATTGAACAAAATCATCAGTTT
The DNA here is from genome assembly GCF_023715415.1 of Neobacillus niacini. Taxonomy (GTDB): domain Bacteria; phylum Bacillota; class Bacilli; order Bacillales; family Cytobacillaceae; genus Neobacillus; species Neobacillus niacini_C. The sequence continues at coordinate 12,010 of NZ_JAMBOB010000021.1, read as the reverse complement.
CATAAGATCCAGTTAGTGGATGGAACATATCTGGATATGCTTGAAGGAAACTTTTTGCATTATAATCTTCAATTAACACAATATTTGGCAATCCCTTTGTAGTACCAGAACTTAAAGACGTATTAAGTTTTTGAACAATGTCATCTTGAGCATTTTCAATAATATTCACTTTAAGGTCTGGATTCTCAGATGCATAACCTTCCTTCGCTAATTCTAATGCTTTGATGTTAAAGTTTTTATCCCATGCCCAAGCAGTAATTTCATTTGTTTCTGAATCCTTCTTTGATTCAGTCCCATTTGAAGATCCCGAAGAACACGCAGCCAACAAAAGCATACTTACCATCAATAATGCCAATACTTTCTTCATCTATAATCCCCCTAAGATTACTTGTTCTTAAGTAAGCGTTATCTTACTTACAATAACTATGGTACCATCACTTAGAGAGTACGAGTTAGGACGATATTTTTGTAAACTTGTGATATTTTTGCATATTGAATACGTTTTCACTTATTCATTTGTACTATTTTCAGTTTATATGACAATTTTTAGTTTTTTTGTACTGGAAGTGAAATACGAACTTTTGTCCCTTCACCTATCTTACTTGAAATGGTAACACCATAAGCTTCACCATAAATCAGCTGAATACGTTCATCGACGTTTCGAACACCAATCCCACTGAACATCGCCTGTTTGCGCTTCGTAATCGGAAGTTTGTTATCTGCAGATGCCTCCATTCCGTCGCCATTGTCCAATACCTCACAAATAAGGGTAGCTCCTTCTTTCCAAACAAGGACATTAATCGTTCCCCCATTCTTTTTATTGAAACCATGAAAGAAGGAATTTTCAATAAAGGGTTGTAAAATCAGTTTGGGAATTTGGATTTCAAAACACTCTGGCTCGATGAAATAATTCACTCTAATACGTTCGCCATAGCGCTTCTGATTTATTAAGACGTAACTTTTTAAATTGTCTATCTCCTGCCTCACAGTTATCGTTTCACTAATATTACCTATCGTATTTTGTAATAAGGATATCAACGCATTAACGGTTTCGGCAGCCTCTTCTTTTCCACCTTGCTGGACCATAAATTTGATTGAAGTTAACGTATTATATAAAAAATGTGGATTGATCTGTTGCTGCAGTGCGGCTAATTCCGCATTCCGTTTCTGTTTTTGGACTAGCACAAGTTTATTCACATACTCATGAAGCTCATCAAGCATAGAGTTGAAAGCTAGACCAATCTGTCTAGTTTCGTATGTACCCGTTACAGGTATATAATGGTCAAAGTCATTTTTCGGAGTATTTCCGATTTGTTTCACAAGGTTTGACAACGAATTTGTTAATCCCCTAGAAGCAAAAAACACGATGATGATGGCTAGAAAGATGAAAAGTATACATATGAGAACAATCGACTTTTTATCAATGATATTTGCAAATGCAGCTTTTTTATCTATTAAATTCACCAAATACAAATCAAAGGTAGGTAGATATTCGACCATTATTAAATGGTCCTTCCCCTTAAAATCTGCATCCATGTAATCTATTTGCTGCTCCTCTAGCTTGGTGGCATATTTCAGGAGCTCCGGTTCTTTTTTTCCAATAAACTCATTACGATTACTGGATAAAATAGTCCCAGACTGATCCATTACTAACACATTATTACCTAAGCTTGTATAGCTGCTATAAAACTTTCTAAAATCCTTTTCTTGAATAGTAAAGTACATAAATCCATAAATATATTTTGAAGTTGGTTCCATAAAAGCCTTGGAAGCAACAATACTTCTATCATTTTGTTTTTGATTTCTTTGTTGTTCAAGATGAAATAGCAGTTTTTTAGGTTGTCTGAGTGTATTGGTGGTAATGAAGTGATTATGTAACGCTTCGTCTGATGCGGCCCATGAAGGTCTATCTGTTGCATAACTAATACCATTAATACCATAGACCAAAATACTAACATCATAGGCTTCTACACTTGTTTTGATATTGGCCATTTGTTTTTTTACATTATAATAATAAGTACCCAACATTACGTTCGAGTGCTCACCTGTGAGAAAACTCTTGATTGTTCCGTTGTTCATTAGGTTATTAGAAGCAATAACAATCGAATATTGAAAAGTACCTAAGCTCTCCTTTATTTGAGCCATAACCTTGCTATTGTTTAAACTAAACCGATCAATAAAAAATTTCTCTGACATACGAAATGTGGTCCAGGTTATCAGAGTGGACACAGTAACAATGATTAGTATGGTGATAAAAAACATTTTATAAAATAAGCTATTGTGTTTAAAACGATTCAATATTATTCTCATTTGTATCCCATCTCTTAACCTCAATTGTGTTTTCTTCTAAATTTACTAGGTGACATTCCATTGACCTTTTTAAATACTTTACAGAAATAGCTATGGTCTGAATAACCTACCATTCCGCTAATTTCTGAAATCGAGGCTGAATCCTTAAGTAAAAGCTGCGAAGCTTTTTCAATTCGAACCTTATTCAAATACTCAATAAACCCTTCTTTATTATGTGTAGAAAAATAGTTAGACAAATAGGAAGGATTAAAATGAAAATGCTCAGCTACGTCTGAAAGGCTGAGTTGTTCTGCATAATGTTCTTCAATATACTGCAGGATTTTCTTCATATTTAAATTACTAGGTTGATTTTTCTCTGAATGTAAACATTTGTTCACTTGTTCAATAAATTTATTTAGTTGTTCTACTGTTTCATTTGATGACTGCGCCTCGTTAATTGCCCTAAAATACTCATATTTGGCATTCTTTATTTCAGTGACATCGTATTCCATGTTATTTAGTATGACAGTAATGTGAAAGATGATATTTTCAAAGAAAGATTTAAATTCAAAAATATCCGTTGAATAACATTTAGAGTATCCTGATACATACTCCTGTAAATAGCTAAAAGCTTCCTGAAAGCGACTTTGCTTACATTCACTTGTGAACCAATCCATTTTGAAAGCTTCACTAATCGGTACTTCTCGTTGTAAATCCTGTTCTCTTAAAAAAGGAATGTTTGGGAAATAAAATTGATATTGTAGCAATTTTGATATCTTTTCATTATTTATAAGCCCTACTTTTGAAAAATCAGTAAATTGTTCACTAAGAACAAAGCCTAAATCTTTATTGGCTTCCGCAATCTTTTGTACGCAATTGATTACCTCTTTGGACTGACCTCTATTTACATTTAGAATGACTGCTGATTTATTCTTATCCAAGGTAACGGAATAATGTGCTGCTTGCGGTAAATAAAAATGGTACTGATTTGTAATATTATCTTGAATTTGAAGCAAATCCCCTCTAGGAATTTGCCCATTAAAAACTACACCTAATATATAGAAGTTGTCATAGGGAAATACTCTCGATAATAGCTCTTCGTCATAATCCATTTCAAAACCAGAAATTAACTTTTCAATTACAAGATTTACAGACATACGATCCTGCTGTTTTGTCTCACTTGAATTAGTAGTTGCCATCCTGCTTACTGCTTTATTTAGCCCGTCTAACAATGTACGTGCATCAAGCTTAGGCTTTAATATGTAATCAACAACTCCACTTTGAAAGGTAGAACGAACATAGTCAAATTCCCCAAAACTACTGAGTATAATGATTTCGATATCTGGATATTTTGACTTAACAATTCTAGTCAATTCTTCTCCATCCATTATAGGCATCACAATATCGGTTATAACGATTTGGGGTTGAGTTCGTTCAATTATCTCAAGTGCTTCCTTTCCATTTGAAGCCTCTCCCACAATATGAAAGCCTTCTTGCTCCCAATTAATGTAGTGTTTTATCCCCTGTCTAATCAAAATTTCATCATCTACAATAATAATTTTACACAGTTCTTTAGTAGCCATATTGGTTCACCTCTGTAGCAAAGCTTATTTACAAATATTCCTTCATATATTATACACATCAAATCTAGTATTGGCATTTTAACTGTAGATCTATTATTTTGAATATTCAATCTGAAATTATACTAATAAAATTTATTGACTCACCATTTCACTCGTGATAAATTACTTTTTAACAAATAAAATCTATGACGAGAAAGAACAAACTCGTCCCAATTTAGGGGCGAGTTTTTTTATGCAAAATAATTCTATTTATACTCACGGAGGTTAACTCGAAATGAAAAATTTATTTGTGATTACAGGTTCATTAATTGTGGCTTTTGCCTTTAATTTCTTTCTCGTTCCTTATGGAATACTGAGTAGTGGTATAAGTGGTATTGCTATTTTGATTGGGTTAATCACTCCATTTGATATTGGCTTAATGAATCTGCTGCTAAATGTTCCCTTACTGATTTTAGGCTACTATAAACTTGGGAAAATGATTACGATTAATACACTCATTTGTGTTTTATCACTTTCGGGTTTCTTATATCTATTGCCCGCAGCTCCTGTGACTGACAATATATTGCTCTCATCCATTTTTGGAGGAATCATTGGAGGCATTGGAATCGGCATCATTTTAAAGTCCTCCGGAACTTCTGGTGGTTTAGATATTATTGCGATTATCCTTTCCCGAACAAGTAATGTTTCTGTTGGTCTCCTTCTTACAGGAATGAACGGCATCATCGTTCTTATTTCTGGTGCTGCTTTTAGTTGGGATATTGCATTATACACGCTTTTATCTATCTATTTAACTGGTAAAATGATTGATACCATTCACACGGATCATATTAAATTGACCATGCAGATTGTTACTACAAAAGGAGAGTTAATACGAAAAGATTTACTGGAATCAATTTATCGAGGGATTACAATCACGGAAGGTTATGGCGGTTACTCCCAAGAGAAAAAACAGATTATCATGATGGTCGTTACACGCTACGAGACCACACAAATAAAAAAAATTGTCAGTAACCATGATGAAAATGCATTTATTAATATATTTGAGACCGTTGAAGTTGTCGGTAGATTCGCTAAAAATTAGGAATAGCATGGGAAGTTGATTCGGACAACCAGGAATCGTTCTATCCAATTGCATAAAAAAAAAGCGCCTTTCAATGTGTGAAAAGCGCTCGTTTATTGTTTGCTTCTATGCAGGTATCTTGAGATTTTTTTCCTTATTTGTTCTATTAGAATACAGAGCAAATAATAGAAGAAACCATAGAGGTGTCAACAATAAGGCTGGACGTGTTTCTTCAGCAACCAGCATAATGATGAGAATCATGCCAAACAGTCCTAAGACAGCATAATTAATGAATGGTGTAAATGGTGCTTTAAATGTTGACTTTTCATGCAATTGTGGCTGTGTTTTCTTGTACCGTAAATGGCAGATGAGAATGACACCCCAAACCCAAATAAAACAAATTGCACTAATTGTTGTCACGATACCAAAAGCTTGTTCCGGAATAAGTTTGCTTAATAGAGCTCCTACTGATACGACAAGTGCGGATATCCATAAGGCATTACTTGGTACATAATTTTTATTCAGTTTTGCAAACTTGGATGGCGCCTGGTCATTTTTGCCTAAATTAAACAGAATCCGGCTGGTTGAAAACATCCCGCTGTTACAAGCAGAAGCGGCTGAAGTTAAGACGACAAAATTAATAATTCCTGCTGCAACCGGAATTCCGACTAAACCAAAGGTCTTAACAAAAGGACTTTCTGCACCATTTAGCTCTGTCCATGGGTTTACACATAATAAGATGATTAAAGCGCCAACATAGAAGAATAGAATCCTTGCAGGAATTTTATTAATCGCCGATGGGATATTTTTTTCTGGATTGGCTGTTTCCGCTGCCGATACACCCACTAATTCCACACCGACATAGGCAAAGACGACCATTTGGAATGAAAGTAAGAAACCTGAAACGCCGTTTGGAAAAAGTCCTCCATGTAGCCAAAGGTTTTGAACCGTAACGGTTCCAACATCGGTCTTGAATCCCATCACCAGCATAATAACGCCTATGCCAATTAATACAAGAATCGTTATAACTTTTATCAAAGCAAACCAAAACTCTAATTCTCCGAAAAGCTTTACCGTTAATAAATTCAGTCCTAATATAATAATTAAACAAATGATGGCAGGTATCCATTGAGGGATATCAAACCAATATTGTACATATAAACCAACTGCAATCACATCAGCCATTGCAACCATAATCCAACAAAACCAATACGTCCACCCGGTTACGAATGCTGCACGAGATCCAAGATAATCCTCGGCAATGTCTGTAAAAGATTGATAACCTGCCTTAGACAAAAGTAGTTCCCCTAGCGCCCTCATAACAAAAAATACGGCGATACCTACGATTAAATAAGCAAAGATGATGGATGGACCTGCTAGTTGTATCGCTTTTCCTGATCCTAAGAACAATCCGGTGCCGATTGTCCCGCCAATTGCAATTAGTTGAACATGCCGATTTTTTAACTCTCTCTTTAATTCTTGTTGTGCCAAACCTAACTCCTCCTTAAAACCATTCTTTAATGTGCAACGATGAGCAATAATTTTATCCAATAACTTTATGAGTGACCTCTCTCTCTTCTTTTCTAAACGAAAAAAAGAGATTGGATGTCCTCCAATCTCTTAGGTATAAGAATAACAAATAATATTTGTCATGCTAACCATTATCAGCACAACAAATAAATATCCAGTACTCTTCTGTCCTTTTGCCTGAGATTGTGAACCCTTCGGCGCCGCTTAACTTTCAGCGGTCTCTCCAGAAGCTGCTCCTGCTATAGTGTAATCCATAGCAATCATAGCCCCAAATTATTAAATTTTTCACTCATGTTAACTATCTTCAAATAATTTTTAATTTTAATAGTATTTAAACACTTTGTCAACAATCAATGTGATGGTTTTAAGGTACGTTGTAGAAATTCCCTCGTACGTTCTTGTGTTGGATTATTGAAAATTTGCTCTGGGCTTCCTTCTTCTGCAATTACTCCCTTGTCCATAAATACAGCGCGATCTGATACTTCTTTTGCAAATTCCATTTCGTGCGTTACGATTAGCATCGTAAGACCTGATTCAGCGAGTTCCTTCATAACCTTTAGAACCTCTCCTACCATTTCTGGATCAAGTGCAGATGTTGGTTCATCAAATAACATCACATCGGGTTCCATGGAAAGTGCTCTTGCAATCGCCACACGTTGCTTTTGACCACCGGATAGCTGCTTAGGCTTCGCGTTGATATATTTGTCCATTCCAACAACCTTCAAGTATTTCATCGCTATTTTTTCAGCTTCTTCTCTAGAGCGTTTTAATACTTTTATTTGTCCTACTACACAATTGTTAAGTACATTGTGGTTATTAAATAAGTTAAATTGTTGGAACACCATGCCTAAATGCTTCCGGTAATCCGCTACATCATGCTTATCATCCAGGATATTTTCACCATGATAGATAATTTGTCCACCGCTTGGTTTTTCTAAAAGATTAATACAACGAAGAAGAGTTGATTTACCAGATCCTGAGGACCCGATAATGGAGACTACTTCTCCTTTATTCACCGAAAAATTAATGTCTTTTAATACTTCATGTGTTCCAAAGGATTTGTTTAAATGTTGAATATCAATAATCTTTTCCATATTCTCCTCCTCCTTCTCCCATTATTTTTGACTTCCTTCTAGCTGTGTATCATTTCCAATCATCGTATAGTTGTCAGAGCCATCTAATTTCTTTTCAAGGTAAAGCAAGATTCTAGTTACAATAAAGGTCATCACAAAGTAAATCATACATGCTACGAAAAATGACTCGAAATATCTAAAGTTATTACCTGAAATCGACTTTGTAACAAAATATAATTCTGTAACGGAAATAACGTTCAGAACGGACGTATCTTTAATATTAATAACAAATTGATTTCCTGTTGCAGGTAGAATATTACGAATAACCTGTGGTAATACAACATTCCACATCGTTTGGACATGATTCATGCCGATCGCATGCGCAGCCTCGAACTGTCCTTTATCAATCGAAACAATCCCGCCGCGAACAATTTCTGCCATATATGCTCCTGTATTGATTGATACTACTATAATAGCAGCAACAAAAACATTCATATCTAAACCAAATGCTAACGCAGAACCATAATAAATCACCATCGCTTGAACAATCATCGGTGTTCCACGGAAGAATTCAATATAGATAGAAAGGATTACATTTATTACTTTTAAAAATACCTTTTTTGCTCCACGATCAGGTACTGGAATGGTTCGTATGACCCCTGCTAATAAACCAATTACTGCCCCCAAAACTGTCCCAATTAGAGCAATTAAAAGTGTTAAACCAGCACCACGAAGGAACATAGGCCAGTTTTCAGAAATGATTGTAATGACCCACTCAAGACTCATCTTATATCCTCCTTTACTGTATAAAACCGACTGTATGTTGAGATACAGCCGGTTTCTTCATTTTTTATTTTGCTGCTGGTTGATTCTTAATAGCTTTATCCATAATGCTAGTTCGTTCATCTTCAGGTATACCAGCTAAAATTTCATTGATTTTATCTGTTAAGTCACTGCCTTTTTTAAGACCGACAGCAATTGCAGTATCATCTGCTGATGTTTTAAAGCCATCTTCAAATTCAACCATTACGTAGTTTTCATTTGCAGCTGATGCACTAACTCCTTCTGGACGCTCCGAAACGTATCCATCAATCATCCCTGATTCTAGCGCCACTCTCATTGCTGGGAAGTTGTCCATCGCTGTTTTCTTGTCTACACCATTAATTTGATCGATTACTGAATAGTGGAATGTATTTAATTGAGCTGTCACTTTTGCTCCTTTGAAATCTTGGATAGAAGTAGCGCCTACGTACTTACTGCCTTTTTTTACAACCATTACTAAATTAGATGTATAGTAATTATCCGTAAAATCGATTGTTGCTTTACGTTCTGCTGTCGGTGACATACCAGCGATAATGGCATCAATTTTACCTGATGTTAAAGCTGGTACCAAGCCATCCCACTCTGTCTTGACAATTACTAATTCTTTTCCTAATCCTTCAGCTACTTTTTTAGCAATTTCCACATCATATCCGCCTGCATATTCTTTAGTTTGGCTTATTTTAACACCGCCGTTGGAATCATCGTTTTGTGTCCAGTTAAACGGAGCATATCCTGCTTCAAGACCAACCGTAAATGTATTATCCTCTGATGCTCCAGAATCCGCCCCCTTGCTTGTCCCACATCCAGCTAATAGAACCATAGCCGAAACCAATAAAACAATAAATAATGATAACTTATTTCTCATGATGCTCTTCCCCCTGTTTTTTAATAGTTTTAATAGTTTACTAAAAACAAAAAACGGCCTGAGATAAACTCAGGCCGCAATATGCATAGTTTCCTAAAGTCCCCTCTTATATCCCAAATGAGATAGCACAACTCAATAAACCGGAAGAGTTTATTGAGACAGTCCTGCAGTTCTTAGCTACAGACCCAGCATGTAATACCGAGAATATTACAAACTTCGGCGACATTTCCTTCTCCTTAGCATCATGGCTTCTCAAGCTCCACTAAAGACTGTTAAATATCGCGCCTCTACCTCACTGAAAAAAAGTGAGGTCTTATTAAATTATATTAATATACTACAGCATTTTGTCGAATTTCGTCAACTTGTATTTTACTTCCAGTTTAATTGGGGGCAATAGTAGAGTAATAGCTTCTCTATCTTTTGTAAGCTTATTCACGGGCTCTCACTTACCTTGTGAGCGATCCATCTTCTTTTTTTGCTATAACGGTCACGCTTCCGCCCTTAACGGGGATTTCAGGCTTTCCCTGATTCCCTCTACTATGCTTTTTCTCGTTCAACGGGAATCTGAGGCTTCACCTGATCACCCTCTACCATGTTTTTTTCTATTCATCGGGAATCAGATGGATTGTCTAATTTGCCCGAAACCTCTTTAGCATTAGAAAGGGTATTACACCTAACGTCGCTTAAGAATCCACATAACAAAAAAACTCACAAACGTTGTGTTAACAACATTAGTGAGTTTTTTAGATACCGGTGGTCGGGGTCGAACCGACACTCCTTGCGGAACACGATTTTGAGTCGTGCGCGTCTGCCAATTCCGCCAAACCGGCATAATAAAATTAGTAAAGGTAATGCCGAGGACCGGAATCGAACCGGTACGGTAGTCACCTACCGCAGGATTTTAAGTCCTGTGCGTCTGCCAGTTCCGCCACCCCGGCGCAATAAAATGCGCTATTAAAACTTAATAAAAATAAAGGCGGCAACCGGATTCGAACCGGTGGTAAAGGTTTTGCAGACCTCTGCCTTACCACTTGGCTATGCCGCCATATGATGGAGCGGAAGACGGGATTCGAACCCGCGACCCCCACCTTGGCAAGGTGGTGTTCTACCACTGAACTACTTCCGCAAATTGGCTGGGCTAGCTGGATTTGAACCAACGCATGTCGCAGTCAAAGTGCGATGCCTTACCGCTTGGCTATAGCCCATTGATAATTTTATCTTCATCCAAAGATGTCCTTATGGGGCGACTGATGGGAATCGAACCCACGAATGCCTGAACCACAATCAGGTGCGTTAACCACTTCGCCACAATCGCCATAATAAGATTAATTGGCAGGGGTAGTAGGAATTGAACCCACACCAAAGGTTTTGGAGACCTTCGTTCTACCTTTAAACTATACCCCTATAAAGGAATGTTATTTCAACTAAAGTTAAAAATAAAATGGTGGAGGGGGACGGATTCGAACCGCCGAACCCGGAGGGAGCGGATTTACAGTCCGCCGCGTTTAGCCACTTCGCTACCCCTCCACATATTATGATGTTAAAACCAAATGGTGCCGGCGAGAGGACTTGAACCCCCAACCTACTGATTACAAGTCAGTTGCTCTACCAATTGAGCTACCCCGGCAAGAATATAATCAATAGAATAAAAATGGTGGCTCAGGACGGAATCGAACCGCCGACACAAGGATTTTCAGTCCTTTGCTCTACCGACTGAGCTACTGAGCCACATAGTAAAGTTACCTAAAATTTAATAGCTGCATAATCTTTGCTCAAAAAACCTCACGGTTTTTCTCGCAGATTGCCGCAGAAGCTATTCAGTGAAGCAAGCAATCTGCTCTACCGACTGAGCTACTGAGCCATACTATAAAGCCAATTTCCAAAAAGAAAATGGCGGTCTGGACGGGACTCGAACCCGCGACCTCCTGCGTGACAGGCAGGCATTCTAACCAACTGAACTACCAGACCAATTGCGGGGACAGGATTTGAACCTGCGACCTTCGGGTTATGAGCCCGACGAGCTACCGGACTGCTCCACCCCGCGACAATAAAAGTTAAAAAATCATGGTGGAGGATGACGGGATCGAACCGCCGACCCTCTGCTTGTAAGGCAGATGCTCTCCCAGCTGAGCTAATCCTCCATATTAATGGAACGTTATTTTCGCTATCGCGAAAAAACGTTGGTGACCCCTACGGGATTCGAACCCGTGTTACCTCCGTGAAAGGGAGGTGTCTTAACCACTTGACCAAGGGGCCATATTATAATAGATAGTGTTTATATGGCGGAGAGCAAGGGATTTGAACCCTTGAGACAGGGTTACCCGCCTACACGATTTCCAATCGTGCTCCTTCGGCCACTCGGACAGCTCTCCATAAAAGAATGGCTCCGCAGGTAGGACTCGAACCTACGACCGATCGGTTAACAGCCGATAGCTCTACCACTGAGCTACTGCGGAACAATATAATTGATGCAGCCTGGCAACGTCCTACTCTCACAGGAACAAAGTTCCAACTACCATCGGCGCTGAGAAGCTTAACTTCCGTGTTCGGTATGGGAACGGGTGTGACCTTCTCGCCATTATTACCAGACTACTTTTCTCAAAGACAATCTTTATTATACTGTCTTTTCGATATTTTTCAAGAGGTTTTTGAAAAAAATTCATTCCCTCAAAACTAGATAATTTCAGAAGAAGTTGTAAAACGAGTTCGCCTTTAAAAATTGGTTAAGTCCTCGAACGATTAGTATCAGTCAGCTCCACATGTTACCACGCTTCCACCTCTGACCTAT
>NZ_JAMBOB010000020.1 GCF_023715415.1 Neobacillus niacini | reverse complement strand
GGTCCCAAACCAAGTGCTCTACCAAGCTGAGCTACTTCCCGTAAAATATGGCGCGCCCGAAAGGAGTCGAACCCATAACCTTCTGATCCGTAGTCAGACACTCTATCCAATTGAGCTACGGGCGCAAACTTTCAAAGTCAACTTTTATATTGTATCAAACCGAGTTTGATATGTCAACATCTTTTTTTGGTGCGGCCGAGAGGACTTGAACCTCCACGGGGTTGCCCCCACTAGGCCCTCAACCTAGCGCGTCTGCCATTCCGCCACGACCGCATACGTTTGTAGCGACATTTATTAGCATACCAGATTATCAACGTCTTTTCAAGAGTTAATAATTGGTTGGTGCGGGTGAAGGGAGTCGAACCCCCACGCCTTGCGGCGCCAGATCCTAAGTCTGGTGCGTCTGCCAATTCCGCCACACCCGCAAACTAAAAATAAATATCAAACATAAAATGGTGAGCCATGAAGGACTCGAACCTTCGACCCTCTGATTAAAAGTCAGATGCTCTACCAACTGAGCTAATGGCTCTTGGCTGGGCTAGCTGGATTTGAACCAACGCATGTCGCAGTCAAAGTGCGATGCCTTACCGCTTGGCTATAGCCCAATACTATAATTTCTGCTAAAAAATGGCGGTCCGGACGGGACTCGAACCCGCGACCTCCTGCGTGACAGGCAGGCATTCTAACCAACTGAACTACCGGACCAAATGTGTTATAAATAAGAAACAGGAAATGAGCTAAAATCATCTCCCGTCCCTGATGACCCCTACGGGATTCGAACCCGTGTTACCTCCGTGAAAGGGAGGTGTCTTAACCACTTGACCAAGGGGCCAAATTTTATGGCGGAGAAGGAGGGATTTGAACCCTCGCGCCGGTTACCCGACCTACACCCTTAGCAGGGGCGCCTCTTCAGCCACTTGAGTACTTCCCCATAAAATGGCTCCGCAGGTAGGACTCGAACCTACGACCGATCGGTTAACAGCCGATAGCTCTACCACTGAGCTACTGCGGAATAATATGATGTTGTTCCCTAAACCTCGTTTACAATCTTGTGTCCCCACCTCAGAAAGTAACGCAAGGAGCGGCTCGGTGTGTACAACTCGTAGCTAATTAATGAAGCTATGCTCGTCTCTACCACTGAGCTACTGCGGAATAACTAAATTTTTCGATGTCAAACTAGGACAATCACCTTGTCGACTCTTTACATTATAATGACGATGTATTATAAAGTCAATACGATTTTCATAGAAAATAAGCATCCTATTATTTCCTTATTCTTCTTGTACCTCTTTTACCTTCTTTAGCTTACCTCTGCACTTTCCACATACATATCGACTTGTATTAATCGTCCTTTTTCTTTTGTATTGCTGACGGCATTTTGTACATTCATATAGGAGAATTTTATTAGGGGTGCGTTTCTTAGGTTTGTCTAGCAGTGGACTGCAAAATCTTGGCGCACCTACTTTTTTCAATAACATTTTAAAATCTGGATCACGGTGCTGATACCCTTTTCCTTCTAAGTGTAGGTGATAATGGCAGAGTTCATGTTTAATAATCCCGATTAGTTCATTCAAGCCCAGTTGATCTAAGTATTTTTTATTGATATCGATGTTATTGGTGCCAAGCAGATATCTTCCCCCTGTTGAACGCAGCCTGCTATTAAAGGAGGCTTTATGCCTAAAAGGCTTACCAAAGAATTCAATCGAGACTTTTTCGACTAATTTTTGTAGTTCTTTATCCTCCATTTGCCTTCCTCCTTCAATAATGCGAACGTGACAACCTATTATAGCATATATTGTAGATACCTATAATGATCTACTTTTCGGGAGGGTTAACTATGCCGACTTGGTTCCAAAACCAAATGAAAAGAGCTTTCTACGAGAAGGACCGATATCAAATAAAACTGTTAAACCAATGCTGGTTTTTTTACAGGAAGAAACATACTTCATAAGAACACAGTGCTCAGTTACTAATAAAGTCTATTGGTTACCGCTATATTATTTTCTCTTGCTGTTTTGGCAACTAATAGACTTTATTGGTCACCATGAATCACTCCAAGTTCAAAATTTACACAACAAAAAGATGACCATCCGAATAAAAATGGTCATCTTCAATGATTATTTAGCTGGCGGCAGCATGGTTAAAGCTACTCTGCCCTTTTTCATATCAACCGAATCCACCCAAACCGTAACCACATCACCAACAGATACGATATCCAATGGATGTTTCACAAAACGATTACTTAGCTTAGAAATATGAACAAGACCATCCTGCTTAACGCCGATATCTACAAACGCCCCAAAATCTACTACATTCCTAACCGTCCCCTGAAGTTCCATCCCTGCACTTAAATCTTCTAATTTAAGGACATCCTTTTTCAATAATGGACGCGGCAGATCATCACGCGGGTCACGTTCTGGTCTAACAAGTGCGTCGATGATATCTTTTAATGTTAATTCACCAATTGACAGCTCTGCAGAAACTGCTTTTAAATCAAGACCACCAAGAGCCTCTCTTAATTCAGCACTTCCTAAATCATCTGTTGAAAAGCCCAGACTCTCTAATAACTTTTTCACTTCATTATAGCTTTCTGGGTGAATTCCCGTCTTGTCTAACGGCTGTTTCCCGTCTAATACACGCAAGAAGCCAATGGCTTGTTCATAGGTTTTAGCCCCTAGACGAGGGACTTTCTTTAATTGAACCCTGCTCGTAAACTTCCCTTCTTCTTCCCTTCTCTTCACAATATTCTGTGCCGCTGTTTTTGTCAGCCCGGCAACATATTGCAACAAGGAGGCTGAAGCAGTATTTACATTCACACCTACACGGTTTACCGCAGTTTCCACAACAAAATGCAATGATTCGGAAAGACGCTTTTGTGTAACATCATGCTGGTATTGACCAACACCCACTGATTTCGGGTCAATCTTCACTAGCTCAGCAAGTGGATCCTGCAATCTTCTTGCAATCGAGACAGCACTTCTTTCTTCTACTTGAAAATCTGGAAACTCTTCTCTCGCTATATCAGAGGCAGAATACACACTTGCACCCGCTTCATTAACGATTAGATAATAGATTTCTTCATTCATTTCCTTTAGGATATCCGCTACGAATTGTTCGGTTTCCCGTGAGGCGGTTCCATTGCCTATAGCAGCCATCTCTACTTTATAATCTCGTAGGATTCGAACGAACTTCTCTTTCGCTTCCTTTGTCTTTGATACGGGTGGATGCGGATAAATCACATCAATTTTCAATACCTTACCTGTTTCATCCACAACCGCTAACTTACAGCCTGTCCGGTATGCCGGGTCTACACCAATTACGACTTTTCCTTTTAAAGGCGGCTGCAAAAGCAGATTACGGAGATTCTCAGAGAAAATATGAATGGCCTGCTCTTCACCTTTATCATTTAGCTCACTTCGAATTTCCCTTTCAATCGAGGGCTGAATAAGCCGCTTATAGCTATCTTCAATTGCTTCTAGTACAAAAGGAGCCGCAGGCGAATGCTGGATGCGTATCCATTTTCTCGATAGATAAGAGAGGATGATGTCATTATTCACCTTAATGGATACCCTTAAGATATCTTCCTTTTCACCACGATTTAACGCAAGGATTCGATGGGGAACGATTTTATTTACTGGCTCTTCATATTCATAGTACATTTCATAAACTTTTTTCTCGTCTTTTTCCGCATCTTTTACCGTTGATTCTACTTTACCCGACTTAAAGGTTTCGTTACGAATCCATTTCCGCCCCTCTGCATCATCAGAAATCATTTCAGCAATGATATCTTTTGCACCAGAAATTGCGTCTTCAACCGTAAGGACTTCCTTTTCATCCGATAAAAATTCCTTTCCTTTTTCCTCAATCGGCGTATTTGGGAATGTTAATATCCATTCCGCCAAAGGTTCTAGCCCTTTTTCCTTTGCAACTGTTGCTTTTGTACGTCGTTTTTGTTTATAAGGTCGATATAAATCTTCCACCTCTTGAAGCTTTTCTGCCTTCGTTATTTTTTGTGAAAGCTCATCCGTTAGTTTACCTTGCTCTGCAATGGTCCGAAGTACTTCTTCTTTTCTTTGCTCAAGGTTTTGTATGTATTGCCAGCGTTCCTGGATATTTCTTATTTGGACTTCATCTAGTGCCCCTGTCATTTCTTTACGGTAGCGGGCGATAAATGGCACGGTGTTGCCCTCATTCAATAACGTAATAACACTCTTTACCTGTTTAAGAGGTATAGTTAATTCGGCAGCTACCTTCCCAAGGAGCTGTTCATCTTTTACAACTGTATCGTTCACTTCAAAAACCTCCATCCATTGCTATTACCATATTGTATCAAATTCCCTCAATCGATTCATTATAGGAACTATTTCTTCTTAAAATAAGGCTTCGTTAAAGACAGATGTTGATTTTTCTTACGAAAATCCTTATGAAGGACTAATCTCACTGAGGATTCTTCTGGTTTGTCCTTCATCACCCTTATGAAAGACTAATCTCACTGCGTACTATCCTAATTTGTCTTTCATCGACCTTTTATACCGCTGTACTAATAATCAACAATGAAATTAACAAAGTTTTAAATAAAAAAAATAGCAAGCTAATTAGCTTGCTAAGCAGAAACAAATATGAGGTTAGAGCATACGTATAAAAAAACGCTCTTTCTAAGAAGAGCGTGCATTCATGTTAAAATTCGATGAGACCTATACTTACTCGCAAGGCTTCATCCACTTTTTCCATCATTTCGTCATCGAGATGGGTTATTTTATCGGTTAACCGCTGTTTATCAATTGTACGAATCTGTTCTAAAAGTATGACTGAATCTCGTTCAAAACCGTAGCGCTTCGCATCAATTTCTACATGAGTGGGAAGCTTCGCTTTTTGAATTTGTGCTGTAATCGCTGCAACAATAACTGTGGGACTAAACCGATTCCCGATGTCGTTTTGAATGACAAGTACAGGACGGACGCCGCCTTGTTCAGAACCAACAACTGGGGATAGGTCCGCGAAATAAACGTCACCACGCTTGACAATCAAGGGATTACCCTCCGCTTACAAGACGTTCAACTGTGTGCTCTGCCTCAAATTCTGCTTGAAATGCTTCCGATGCAATTGATAAATTGATCATTGCCATTTCCATGTATCCACGTCTCATGGATTCGCGAATTTGTCTCTTTTTTCGTTCGCGTAAATACATTTTAGTTGCCTGATAAATAAACTCGCTCCGGTTAACGTTTTCTAATTTTACAAAACCATCTAACTCGGTTAAAAGATGTTGCGGTAATTTTACTAAGATTTCCGTAGTTGCGCCGGATTCAGACACAAACATACACCTCCACCATCACTACACACCATTTTTTCTATCTACCATATTTAATAATACCACTTAATGCCCACCATGCATAGACTAATTATAATACTTCTGTATTATAGGCCAAACAAACTACCTTTTATGCACTAAAATTCCGCATTAACATAAATATGTTCCCATTTTTAATAATAGGCCATTTATTCATGCAAAAGATAGTTTTTTAATACGACAATTTTCCCACCCTGTTTATATAGACGGGGTACTCTAGTTGAGATGATACATGGGACTTCATAATTGATTGTTTCTAGTTTCTCAGCAATTTCATTAACAGAAATGAATTCATTGTTCTGGTTTCCTATTAACGTAACAGTTGTCCCCACTGGAACTTCATGTGGTAATTTTACCATACATTGATCCATACAAATCCTGCCAACAATTGGTACTCTTTTTCCTTCAACCAATACTTCCTGTCCTTGAAGCCGACGAATCCAGCCGTCCGCATAACCGATGGGGATCGTCCCAATCCACTCTTCGTCCTCTGCCTCATACGTAGCACCATAACTTACTTTATCTCCCTTAACGAGTTTTTTCACATGAACAAGCCTCGAACGGAGCGAAAATGCCTCCTGAAGGGGGAAAGGTAACTCATTTTCAATCTCGGGAGAAGGTGTTAATCCATACATAGCAATCCCAAGACGAACAGCATTAAAATTCGCCTTTGTAAAACGTAATGCAGCAGCACTATTGCTGCAATGGATATATTTAGGCTGTTCCTTCATGACAGACAGCAAATCATGAAATAACGCTAATTGTTTATCCAGGTAAGTATGGTCTATTTCATCTGCTGTGGCAAAGTGTGTAAAGACACCTTCAATCGCTAGCCGTTCATCACCCGAAATCGTTTCTACAACCTGCGCTAAATCTTCCTTTGTTCGGATTCCTATTCTCCCCATTCCCGTATCAAGCTTTATATGGACGGGAAGTACCTTATCCACTGGGAGATAGGATTGTGCCGCTGTTATCCACTCTAACTGAAACACTGTAAGAGTAATTTTATATTTGACTGCTAGCGGAGCATCCTCTGGACGTGTTGCACCTAGGACTAGAATGGGTGCAAGTACTCCCTTATTCCGAAGGGCAATGGCTTCATCCATAAATGCTACTGCTAGATATGTTGCACCTGCTTTTAGTGCACTCTCGGCCACTTTAAAGTCTCCATGTCCGTATGCATTTGCTTTTACAACAGCTATAATCTCCACATTGGGAGGCAAAAGTTTTTTGACAGAGGTAACATTTGCGAGAATATAATCTAAATCCACCTCTGCCCATGTATCTCTATAAAAATAACCCTGCTCAGTCATAATTCCACTTCCTAATTACTTAAAGTCACTTTTATTATATTTATTTTTACCCTATTGATTATCAAACTACTTAATTTAATTGTCAAATGAAAAACAGACCCTTCTCTAAGGGCCTGCATCCAATAATCTTATTTTTCTACATCACCTTGAACGGTTCTTGCAATCTCGATGAGTTCATTTTCTGTTAAGTCATTCGATGCAATCATGTAGTCTACACCATCCACAGTCCAAGTAATAGAACCTTCAGAAACTGCACCGATGGTAATACCTAAATCAACTAATTCTCCATCCACATACGTTGGTGAAGTGGAAGCTTCTTTTACAGCTACTTTTTCTTGTACAAGTGTGAATGACTTATCACCTTCGTAGGTTAGGACAACACGTTTTCCATCCTCAAGTTTGACTACTTTTTCATCCACTAACTTCGCACCCATATCAGCAGTTGGGTATTTTACCGTAAAGGCTTCATCCTTACTGTCTGCCATTACAGGCAAGTTAAGATCCGCACGAGTCATATTCTTTTTCATATCAAAGTCGCTTTCATCAAAGCTGGCATTGAATTTAACCTTTGAGAATTCTACAGTCACTAGCGCATTTCGATCTGGATCCATCACTTTTACCATTGCCGGTGATAAATCTTCCTTGTTTAATTTTATTTCTTGGATTGGCAGCATACTATTGTTTTGATAACGGGTTTTGGTTTCAAATACATAATGTTCTTTTGTAGCAGAGAATTTGGACTCTTTATCTTCTACAATGTCCTTAATTAACGATTCATATAAATAGGCTTGGCTGCTATTTTGCGGCCAATCACTTTGGAATTTGAAGCTCTTTTTTAATGCAGGTGTTAATACAAATACTCCTTCATCATTACGTAAAATCATCTGACTTTGGTCTTTTTCTGCATTTTTTAGATTGACCCGATAGAATGTTGGGTCCTTATGCCAAATCTCTACGTTATACACCTGTGAATCAGTACCCATTTTCAACGTCATTTTCGCATCTACTTTATACCCAGTTAAATCATTTAGTTTTCCATTTAACTCTTTCACCACATCATCTTTTGACTTAGAACCACAGGCCGCTAATAGAAAGATGACCATTAACCCCGTAAACACAAGCAAAAACCTTTTCCTCAATTCCTTCAACCCCTTCTTGTCTCATTTTCATATGAATATAAAGAAGACTTGTCTCTCCCATTTCCCTATGAATATATGAGACAACCTTTTGGAATATGATTAAAGGTTTGCCAAGCTATTATGAATTTTTCTATTTTTCCTCGATGACTACCTGGGCAACAGCGTAATCCCTGCTGTGAGAAATCGAAAGGAATCCATAACTTTCAGGCTTTACGATGTAAGGCTTTCCTGAAGAATCTGTTTGGATTTCAATATCTAAAAAAGATAACTCCTTACCGATACCCGTTCCAAGAGCCTTAGAATAGGCTTCTTTTGCCGCAAATCGCCCAGCTAAAAATTCAATTTTTCTTCGCTCAGGAAGTTTAACAAACGTTTGTTTTTCATTCTCCGTCAGTATTCGATCTATCAACTTCTTTTGTCTTGTGACAATCTCTTCAATTCTTGAAAGTTCAATGATGTCAATCCCAATCCCTTTAATCATTTGCAAGGTTCCCTTCTATTTAAAGTAAAAAATGCATAATAGTACAACAAGACTACAGTTTTAGTCTAATATTAGTAGTAAGTATTTTCGGGGAGGTTATTATGTTTACGAGGACAGAGAGTTTTCGCGAATTTATCCGCTTTTATCCGGTTGTTTCTATTATTATTGCCATCCATTTCCTATTATATCTTCTAACTGCTTTACCAATATTCCCAAACTTTTGGTTTAAAGCGACTTTTTCAGGGGTAAATCTCTATATTAAGGAAGGTGAGTATTGGAGACTGATTACTCCCATTTTTATGCACGGTGGGTTTACTCATGTTTTATTTAATAGTTTCTCGCTTGTTCTTTTTGGTCCGGCTCTTGAAAAACTCCTAGGAAAGGGCAAATTCCTGCTTGTCTATCTTGTTTCTGGCATTCTGGCTAATGTAGCCACACTAATTCTTGAACCCTTAACCTACGTACACGTTGGCTCTAGTGGAGCAATCTTTGGATTATTTGGTTATTATATAAGCATGATTCTCTTTCGTAAGCATATGCTCTCACAGCAAAATTCGCAAATTATCCTTATCATTTGTGCTCTCAGCTTGATTATGACCTTCATCCAGCCCAATATTAATATTACTGCCCATATATTTGGTTTATTAGGAGGCTTTTTACTTGGAGCCATTTTTTATAATAAAAAGAAGGATTGAGCCATTCTATTGGTTCAATCCCTTTTTTTAGCTTCCCTAGAAAACCAAGAGTAAACTTTCTTTAGATCATTTTGGTCCATATCCATTACAGTGCTGCCACCACCACCGAAGCCAACTTTCACAAATGCTTCAAGCGATCCTAGGTCTTTTCTTTTTTGAAAGTAGCTTTCTTTCACTTCTAGACTTTGTATTTTATTTTTCTTGATAAATACAGTAGACCTAACCATTTTTCGATAGCGGAGATTTAATTGCTGGTTTTCCAGCTTCCAACCAGCATCCTTGTATTTTAATATTCCCCAAAATGTAAACCACGCTAGGACGATTAACGAAAGAAGCCCCCACGCCTTTAGAAAGAAAATAGCCGCAGCCACTATCGGAACAATAATGATCCAGCTCCGAAAAATATAGCGGAGCATTGCTCTTTTTGGTACTGGATGAAAGCTTGAAGATAGTCGATAATCCGTAAGATAGGGTCCCAAGATATCCTCGATGGAATCGATCTTTACAAGCGGCAGAAGCAGTACCTTTGAACCTTCCTGATTACTCACTGAACCACCTGCACTTTCAACGATAACCGAAGCATAACCTAGCCATTGACGAACGATATTTTCATTGATTCTGATTGCTTGAATTCGAGTTAACGGAATCGTAATCTGTCTTTTTTCTAATAAACCCTGAGAAATAACCAAATCATGTTCAGTTTTGGTGACATTAAAATTAGCATATTTTAACATCGTTCCAACGAGGGCAATAACCCATGCAACCACCAAGCCTCCAAAAACAAACAAGACAATGATAATTAGATTGCTTACTGCCCATTGTTCAACTCCACGAAATACTCTTTCAAATGGAATAAAATCATCCAGTTGTGAAAAAAATGCCAATACCGCTGATATGACCACACCTACTCCGCCCGATGTAAGTGATAGTAAGATTAATTGCGATGGAGCCATTCTATATACAGTATGACTAGAAATTGCAGGATTCGATTCAACCTCTTGAACAGCAGGATTTTTAGCTGCTGCTACATATTCTTGAATATAGCGTGCTTCTTCTTTAGAGATAGCTGCTAGAACCGCTTCTGCTTCATCCGTCCCGCTTCCGCCTGCAGTTTCAACTTTGACCTTCACCATCCCGCATAGACGCTGAAGAATCCCTTCTGAAATATCCAGACTTTGAATCCGTTCTAAAGGAATATACCTTTTCTTGCGAACAAAAACACCATATTCAATCCGAAGTTCATTCTGCTCCAATCTATACGTGTATCGCAGCCAGGAAAGAATACTTGTCAGAACGATAGCTACCATGGCAATACCGATTGCGCCAAATAGCAGCAGCTTTCCACCATTTTTCCAAATAAAGAACAAGGCGATAAAACTAAAAATGAAATCCTTTAACCTTTTACCAATAGTCAGCACAATCACAATCGGATGAAGTCTTTTCGGTTCAAACATCTTCATCCGCCACCCTTGCAAGAGTAGAAATAAAGTGCCTTAATTCTTCTGCTTCACTCTCTTCTAATGCAGGAATTTCATGTGAAGTTGCAGCAGTATTAATAATAACAGAGGCTAATTGATAGTTGCGTAAAATAGGTCCCTGTACCGTATCAACATGCTGAACGCGAACCATTGGAATTAACGTCCGCTTTACGATGAAAATACCTTCTTGAAGTTCTATTTCCTCATCTCTAACATCATACCGCCAGCGTCGCCACTTTATGGTCGGCAATAAAAAAATAAATAAATACGTAGAAATTAGTTCTATTACAATTAATAGTACGGAAATCCAAAATGGACCATTAAAAGTATGTAAAAGAAAAATAGCTACTCCTGTTACTATCCAGCTAATGACAATTTGAATCACGCCTGAGATTTTCCAAACGGTTAACGCCTTTGCAGATATTCGTTTTTGTGGCTCTAGTATCATACTCTCCCCCCCCATTTACTACGCCTTTTCTTAAGTATACATGGTAATCTGGAAGGAAACATCAATGTTACTCAACAACAAAACTCGATTGGTCAATTAATTTAATTCCAGTCCTGCCTTGTAAATCCTTCATCAAACGAAAGAGGGCGGCGTCCTTTTGCTTGGCCTCTATCATGCAATGGACCTCAGGAACACTTCCCTTGATTTTATTGATGAATTTCAGAAACATTTCAGGATCAACAAAATCAGCGTGTGCCCTATATTCCTTATCAGAGCGAGGACTTGAGATATGCATTTTAACAGGCAGAGGTGACGTCTTCCATGTGGCAACGATTCGTTCCCAGTCTCCCTGCCATTCCACCTCTTCATGATTGGCCAAATGATGATGATAATCAAATACCATTGGAATCCCTAACTTTTCACAAAGGTATAGCGTTTCTTTAACTGTGAACGTGGTATCATCATTTTCAAGAATGATCATTTTTTGAATAGCAGGCTGGATATATCCCCAATTATAAATAAACTGTTCAAGTGCCTTTTCCTTATCGTCATAGCCGCCGCCAACATGCAGGACACACCGGTGTTCTGTATCAATTTTCATTCCCCTAAGCAATTTCAAATGCATCACAAGTGTCTTTAATGCATTCGAAAGTATATCCTTGTTGGGCGTATTTAGGACAACGAAATGGTCTGGGTGAAAGTCAATTCGCATTGGGTATTGGTTAAGGTAGTCACCGATTTTTTTTAATGATTCTTTTAGTGGCTTTATATAATCCCAATCAAGCAGCTCCTCGTGATTAGCGAGCGGGATTAAGCGGGAGCTTAAACGAAAGAAATGAATTTGATTTCCGGCATTGTGTTTTAATAACCTTAAGCAATTATCGATATTCGATTCTGCAATTCGCTCTAACTTTCTAATTGCAGCTTCACGGTCCTTTATCTTGCTAAATTGTGCAAATGTCATCGTTTGGGATGGTGATGCATTTTGAAGCTCAACGCTCATGGCCACATATCCAAGTTTAACAATCATCCTCATCACTCCTAACAGGGTTTTACCATTAATGTTCCCATTAAACACCCTGTTAAAATAAAAAGAGAGCATTGGACATTATGTCCATGCTCTCTATCTTTATTATCTGTTAAAGCTTCTTGGTTTTCCAGATGAACGCTTTTCACCTGTTCTTGGCTTAGCAGGTGCCTTTTTACGATCGCGGTCGCCGCCACGTGAAGAATTATAGCTTCTATTGTCATCTCTTCTTCTACGGTCACGATCTTGCGGCTTTCTATCACGCTTAGAATGCATTGGTGCTTCTTCAGTTAACTTAACCGGTGTTTGATCAGGCTCTTTTGTTAACATTTTTAATACTGCAGCAACAACAGTTGAAGCATCATTTTCTTCAAGTAATTCTTTCGCAGCAGCTTTATAATACTGAAGATTATTTGATTCAATCGTTGCAACAATCTTATCGACTACTGCTCGTTGCTGTCCTTCTAACGCCTCATCCAATGTAGGAGGTGTCATTCTTTCCATCTTACGCTTCGTTGTTCTTTCAAGAACAGATAGGTAAGACTTTTCACGCGGTGTGATGAATGTTAATGCCATACCTGATTTACCAGCACGACCTGTACGTCCAATTCGGTGGACATAGCTTTCAGGATCCTGTGGAATATCGAAGTTGTAAACATGTGTTACGCCAGAGATATCAAGACCCCTTGCTGCCACGTCTGTTGCAACCAATACATCAATGGTTCCTTCTTTAAATTTACGAAGGACTTGCATACGTTTCGCCTGTGTTAAGTCTCCGTGAATTCCCTCAGCTGTGTAACCTCTTAAGGTTAATGCTTCAGATAATTCGTCAACGCGGCGTTTAGTCCGTCCAAAGATAATCGCTAACTCTGGTGATTGAATATCAAGAAGTCTTGTTAAGACATCGAATTTATTCTTTTCCATCACTTCAAGATAGAATTGTTCAATCGCTGGTACAGTCATTTCTTTCATCTTGACACGGACAATTTGTGGGTCTTTCATAAACTTTTCTGCCATTCTTTGAATCGGAGCTGGCATTGTTGCTGAGAAAAGTAATGTTTGACGCTCAGATGGTGTAGAAGCAAGAATAGTTTCAATGTCTTCAATGAATCCCATATTTAACATTTCATCTGCTTCGTCAAGAATAACAGTATTAACTGTATCTAAGCGCATTGTTTTTCTGTTTATATGATCCAATACACGTCCAGGAGTACCTACAATGATATGTGGGTATTTCTTTAATGAGCGGATTTGGCGGCTGATGTCCTGTCCACCGTAAATAGATAGAACGCGAACTCTTTTCCCTGATCCGATTTTATAAAGCTCTTCTGATACTTGGATAGCAAGCTCACGAGTTGGTGCAATGATGATTCCTTGGATGGCATCCTTGGTTACATCAACCTTTTCCACTAACGGAATTCCAAATGCAGCTGTTTTACCAGTTCCTGTTTGAGCCTGCCCGATCAAATCCTTGTTTGCAAGTCCCATTGGAATTGTTTCTGCTTGGATTGGTGTTGCTTCCTCAAAACCCATTTTGAGGACAGCTTCTAAAGTAGCCTGACTTAGGCCTAAATCTTCAAACTTTGTCAATGTTTTCATTCTCCTTCATCTATGTGAAAATATTTTTAAGGTGCTGAATATTTTCGCCCGATACTCAGAAATGCGAAAAAGCGTCTTGCTTAGGGGCGAAAGCGTTGTAGGGCCTGACGGTGAAGTCGCTTTTGACTTCATCGTTGGACTGAAGCGGTCGAGCCCTAGGCGCCGTAGCTAGACACGCATCAAAATGCCGCTAGTAGGTAACATCTATATTTTACCAAAAAAAGACATTCCCCTTCAAGGAGTATGCCCTTTATTCATCGTTCTTTAGACACGTTGCAGATAATCATAACACTATTACACGCTAATTGCAATTAATGCGTCATTTACGGTCCCATATCGGCATACCTCTCCATCAAAAAGTCATACACCTGGGAAAAAAGGGCCTCTTTTTCCTCACAATGACAGATATGATGGCTGGAGTCCTTGATATACGTAAGCCTCTTTGTTTTAGCATTAATTGTCCGGTATAAGTATTCGGCACTTTTAGGAGGGACGATTCCGTCACATTCCCCTTGTGCAATCAATGTTGGCACTTCTACTTGCGGGAGAAGTGGTTTAATGTAAGATACAAGCCTGCGAAATTGTAGAGTCGCTTTTATGGGAGTTGCTTTTATTTTTCTTTTATATCGCTGAAAAAATTCATTCTTTTCTAAGTTTCCTTTTAATGAATCCAAAATCATTGATTTAATTTCGCTTGCCATTTGTTTTGGGTTTAGGTAATAAGCAGCTGCACTAAGTAGTACAAGCTTGTCCACTGGGTACTTGGCAGCTAAAAGACTTGCAATCATACCACCCATGGAAAATCCGATTACATATACCTGATCACAGGTAGCAATTAATTTCTTTAATTCGTTCTCTGCATGTTCAATCCACTGTTGATAGTGAACACCTTTTAGTGAAAGATTTTCCCCATGGCCAGGAAGAGTCGGGACACTGAATATCCAGTCTGTATGCTTGGTTAAATACTCAGCAAGAGGCTCTACTTCATATGGTGCCCCTGTAAAGCCATGAATACACAAACAGCCAATCAAGACTCTCCACCTACTTTATTTTGAAGAATATTTTTCTTTAGTGTTCCAATAACTGCATTTAGCATACGGTCATATTTTTGGATTACTTTTTCTGTAATGCTGTCACAATTTCTTCTAATTTCATCCCTCTTGAAGCCTTTACGAGGACTAATGACTCGTTATTTACATGCTGCTTTAACGCATTAATTAGCTCATTCTTGTCTGTAAAGGAAAAAACTCTGTGTTTCCCTAAAGCGGAACGTGCTCCTTGGGCAATGTGCTCTGCTAACTTTCCAAAGGTAAAGACCAAATCTATTTTACCCGGATTCAATCCTTCACCAATTTGCAGATGGTATTGTTCTTCCTGAGGTCCTAATTCGAGCATATCACCAAGAACCAAAATGATTTTTTGATAGCCCTTCAGGTTTGAAACCAGTTCAATTGCCGCAGTCATCGAGGTAGGACTAGCATTATAGGCGTCATTGATAATCTTTTCACCATGACTTCCCTCAACAAGCTCCATTCTCATATTGGTAAGTTTAACGCTCGCTAAGCCTTCATTCATTTTAGTAAATGGCACATCAAAGTATTGAGCAATGATCATCGCAGCAAGTGCGTTTAATATATTATGAGTTCCTAATACAGGAAGTTCGAAGTTTTCAGTGGACTCATTGATCGTAAACCGATTGCCATGTTCTACCTGATTGACTTCTGTAGGATAAAAGTCATTCCTGTTATTTCTTCCAAATGTTAAGACGTTAACATTCCCTTTATATTTATTTATTCGTTCCATAAGAAGTGGTTCATCGCCATGAAGGACGGCCATTCCCCCCTCTTTTAACCCTTGCAGGATTTCAAGCTTTGCTTCAGCAATTCCTTCTCTTGACCCAAGATCAAGAAGATGTGATTCTCCAATATTTGTAATGACAACCGCATCTGGAGAAGCAAGTTTTGTGAGAAATTCTATTTCCCCCCTGCCACTCATTCCCATTTCTAATACGGCAATTTCAGTATCCTCATCCAAACCTAATACGGTTAGTGGCAATCCAATATGGTTATTATAATTTCCTTCTGTTTTTTGTACTTTATAGGTGGTGGATAAGAGAGATGCTGTCATATCCTTAGTAGTTGTTTTCCCATTACTTCCGGTAATTCCTACCACTTTTACTGGTAATTGTTTACGATATTCTCTCGCCAATTCCTGCAGGGCAACTAAGCAATCTTCCACTATCAGGATTGGTAAATGTGTGGGTGGATTGGGCACATCCTTTTGCCACAATGCAGCAGCTGCGCCCTTCTTCAGTGACTCTTCTACAAATCTATGACCATCCGAGCTTTCCCCTTTAAAAGGAACAAACAAATTACCAGGTTCAATTTTTCTAGAGTCAATAGAAACACCAGTAATTTCCACCTCACCAAATGAGGCGATATCATTGTTAACAGCTATCATCTCGGATATCTGCTTTAGGTTTCTTTTTATCATTTCAAACCTCCAGTTAGTTATGATTTTAAATAAAGACACGGCACCTGAGCCGTGTCAATTACTTAGAACGTGTATTTTATGTTTTGTTTTTCTGCATGTCTTTCTTTTGCAAGATTCACTAATGTTTCAATTAATTGTGGGTATTCCACACCTGTATGCTTCCATAACAGCGGGAACATACTGAAAGGCGTAAATCCAGGCATCGTATTTACTTCATTAATTAAGGCCTTACCGTCTTTTGTTAAGAAGAAGTCAGCTCGGACAAGTCCTGAACAATCCAACGCTTTAAAGGCTTGAATGGCCATTTCTTGTATTTGTTGATACTCTTCCCCAGAAACATCTGCCGGAATGATTAGTGCCGTATCACCATCTTCATATTTCGCCTTATAATCATAAAAATCCTTCTTTGGAACAATTTCACCAGCCACTGAACATTTTGGTTCGTCATTTCCAAGAATCCCAACTTCAATTTCACGGGCAACGACGCCCTCTTCAATGATTACTTTACGGTCAAATTGAAATGCTTCAACGAATGCCGCTTCAAGTTCTGTTCGGTTTGTACATTTACTGATACCGACGCTTGAACCTAGGTTGGCTGGTTTTACAAAACAAGGATATCCGAGTTCCTCTTCCACTTTCGTATAGACAGACTCTTTACCCTTTTCCCATTCCGTTCTAATAAAGGCAACATAATTCACCTGTGCCAACCCTGCTTGAGCAAACACATTTTTCATCATTACTTTATCCATTCCCGCTGCGGAAGCTAATACACCATTCCCGACATACGGAAGGTTTAATAACTCCAATAATCCTTGTACGGTTCCATCTTCTCCATTTGGACCATGAAGTAATGGGAATATTACATCCAATGAGTCTTGATTATGCTGAAAAAGTGCTGGTGCCAATGTGGTTGCTACCTGATTTTCATTTGTAAATTCTAATGCTTTAACGTTTTCTACTGGTGCATGTAGCTGTTGTCCCTTTATCCATTGACCTTCTACGTTTATGTAAATCGGATGTATTTCAAATTTTTCTAGATCAAGCGCTTTAATTACCGCAAGAGCCGTTTGTAATGATACTTTATGTTCAGCGGATTTTCCTCCGTACAATAAACCAATTTTAGTTTTCATACTAAACCTCCATTTTCGCATTTCACGATTTTATTTTATCACTTTTATTACTTTATGAAACCTACAGCTTGGTTAAAAACTTACTATTATTCCTTACACAAACAAAATCTCTCCACTGAAATGGAGAGATTAGATTACGGTAAGCTTCCACTCTTTTGTTTTCTTATCAAAGATAATTTTCGCATGGCAGTTTTCACCAGAAATTTGTTCATACTCCTCATACATGTCATCCATTGTGGCAAAGTCGCCTATCACCCAGATAGGAATTTCCAGTCTGCTTCGCTGATGATCCACATCTCGTAAGGAAATACAGATACCCTCTTTAATAAAAGGGGTTAGAGATAGGAGAATTTCCTTATTTATCGGTGGATATAGACGTTTTTTCCTAATTCCAAGGATGGACTTCTCAAGCTTCAACTCTCCTAATTTACTTGAAAGGGCTTGACTTAAGAGCTGGAAAAAATCCTTGAAACTTCGGTAATAGGTTTTATTAAAGAAACCATCATCATGTGCTAAGTAAACAAAGCGATTACCAAGCTTATTATAAAAGGGAAGTTTTAAATGCTGCTTCTGGTGACCCAAATATAATAATTCTGCTATTTCCTGCCCAGTGAGTTCATTTAATCCTTCTTCTTCAACAAAGTCAATCCAGCAAAAGTCTCCGTAGCCGTATATATCCTCGTTAGCTAATCTTTTGATTTTATCCTCTGGACAATATTCGAGCAGTGTATGCATATTAAAATCACCATCTTCAAAGTGATGCTTTAATAATAGCAGCGGATTTAAAGCACCGGAAAAGGCAGCAGCAAATTCGGCAAATTCGATACCGTAAGACAATACATACTGATCATTTTGATTTAGATGGACATAAACGAGATCCCGTATGTCTTGATGGTGCTTTTTCAAAGCCAAACTCCTCCGATCGGGAAAAATAAAATCTATATAATAAGTTTGAACGTACACTATAAAATGGTACCAATCTTAACTAATCCTTCCTCATTTTATCATTAATAGTCCAAATAGCTTATTTCAATTCATTTACAATTCTAAAGGATTTTGTGATACTTTTGAAACAGTTAGCTTGATTATTTTACGATTTACACATACTAGTTTTAAACTCCTAACTAGTATTTGCAAATAATCAACAAATCATTTTCTAACATACCTGTATAGAGTGTACAAACGCACCGGTAGAAAGGAGAGTATAAGATGATTAAAGATATGACGCAGGATGAGATCACTCTCCATATTATTAAATTACTAAAAGAAAACAAGAAAGCAGACTTTATTTCGATTCTTGAAGAATTACAGCCTTATGACACAGCGAAGATCTACGAGGATTTACCTGAAAAGCATAAACTTCGATTTCTTTTATTCTTAAATTTTCACGTCCTTGCTGACTTAATGCAGGAACTCGAGAAAGAAGAACAGCTTGAAGTATTAAATAAACTTGGAATTGAAAAATCCAGCAAAGTCCTTGATTTAATGGACAATGATGACTTAGCCTTACTCCTGGATGAACTATCCCCAGAGAAAAAAGAGTCACTTCTTTCTGGAATGAAGATAGAAGAGTCTAAAGCCGTTACCGATATCATGAATTATCCACCCGAAACAGCTGGAAGATTGATGACCAACCGTTTTGTGTGGATTCGAAGTTATTATACTGTCAGAGAAGCTGTTGATAAGTTAAAAACGTTTGCAGAGTTTGCTGAATCCATTAACTACCTGTATGTCGTCGATGAAGTACGGAAGCTGGTTGGTGTTGTCTCTTATCGAGATTTACTTCTGGCAGATCTCAATGAAAAAATTAGCAGTATTATGTATGAACGTGTCATTTCGGTTTCTGTCACCACCGACCAAGAAGTAGTGGCCCGCATGACGGAACGATATGATTTCCTGGCCATTCCTGTAGTGGATGAAGCCAATGTGCTGGTTGGTATTGTAACGGTTGATGATATCATCGATGTCGTCATAAAGGAAGCAAATGAAGATATAGAAAAGTTATCAGCCTCCGGGAAATCCATCGATTTTGATACAAAGACGTTTGTTGCTGCTACGAGGAGACTTCCATGGCTTATTTTACTTTTATTTATCGGACTCATTTCCGGAAGCATTATCAGTAGTTTTGAAAGTACATTAAATCAAGTTGTCGCTATTGCCTTTTTCATGCCAATGATTGCAGGTATGACAGGGAATACTGGAACACAATCACTTGCAGTTGTCGTAAGAGGCCTCATTTCGCACGATATCGATAAAGGTGTCATCGCTCGCTTAGTTTTGCGGGAACTTGGGGTTGGAGTGACAATTGGCATTACCTGCGCGATCCTCATTTCAATCATTGCCTACATTTGGCAGGGGAGCCTTATCTTAGGGGCAGTGGTCGGTGTTTCGCTATTCTTTACCCTTATTATTGGCACCATGGCTGGTACCATAATCCCGCTCATTTTATTTCGTTTAAATATAGACCCAGCCGTCGCTTCTGGCCCATTAATTACAACGATTAATGATATTTTTTCATTGCTCACGTACTTTGGAATTGCCACGATGTTCCTAAACTATCTTCTGTAAGCACGGCCTTATAACCGTGCTTTATTTTTTTGAAACTTTTCTCTAATTGATTCGTCTTACTAGGTAACAACTTGTAATAATTTTCCTAAGTATATTGTTACCAAATCTTTTCTTTGTTAGCATATCACTATACAAACAGATAAAATTGGGTGTGGCATATGGACAATATCACAAAAAAAGTAGATCGCTTTGATTGGACGTTAACATTAATTCTGTTTCTATTTTTCCTCGTTAGCTGTGTAGGCATTTATAGTGCACAGACTGCTGGGCAGTACGAAGATAATTTCTTAGTTAGACAAACATTCTGGTATGTGGTTGGAGCTGCCATCATTTCGATTACAATCCTTTTCGATGGCTATCAATATAGGCGGCTTTCTTGGTATTTTTACGGGTTTGGGCTTCTTTTACTTATAGTCATACTAGTTGCTCCTGAAAGCATTGCTCCCATTCGAAACGGTGCAAAAAGCTGGTTTATCACTCCTGTTGGCTCCATTCAGCCTTCAGAGTTTGTAAAAACGTTTTTAATCCTGGCTCTTAGCTCTGTTGCAGTTAAGCATCAGGAGAAATATCTTGAGAAATCATTTAAAAGAGACTTTTGGTTATTGCTTAAACTGGGAATCACCACATTCGTTCCTATCTTCTTTATTATGAAGCAGAATGATTTGGGCACCTCTCTCGTCTTATTATCCATCTTAGTTGGATTTATCCTCGTCTCAGGGATCACATGGAAGATTATCTTACCCCTATTTAGTACTGGGGCATCACTTGGCGCTTTCATTATTTACCTAGTCGTACAAAGACCGGATATCCTTGAAAAGTATTTACATGTACAGCAATACAAGTTTAACCGCATTTACGCGTGGCTTGACCCATTTAATCACTCAAGCAGCTCGGGCTATCACCTATTGAAATCCTTAAGTGCCATTGGCTCTGGTTTGATAACTGGTAAGGGGTTTGGAAATCGGGAAGTATACATTCCCGAAGGACATACAGACTTTATATTCAGCGTAATTGGTGAGGAGTATGGCTTTGTAGGCGGCAGTATTGTCATTGGACTATTCTTTCTATTAATTTACCACTTAATAAAAACTGCCTTAGATACGAATGATCCGTTTAATACATATGTGTGCACAGGAATCATTTCCATGCTAACTTTTCATGTTTTTCAAAATGTCGGTATGACCATTCAGGTCCTTCCGATTACAGGAATTCCCTTGCCCTTCATCAGCTATGGAGGCAGCTCGTTAATGGGCAATATGTTTGCAATGGGGATTGTCTACAGTATTCGTTTTCATCATCGTAATTACATGTTTACATCATCAAAGTCACTAAGTAGTTAATAGAGAGCAGCGGATTCCCGCTGTTTTTATTTCTTTATTGTCGAAACTGTTATAAACTTAGAAGAGCTTTAAGAGACATTAATAAAAGCAAAAGAACATTTACAAGTGAAGGTGAATTATGAAGGAATTTATTTTTTCAATATTGGAGTTCTTATCAGAGCTAGGTTACTTCGGAATTGCACTAGGGTTAATGATAGAAGTTATTCCAAGCGAAATAGTCTTAGGCTACGGCGGTTATATGATTTCAGAGGGCATTCTTGGCTATCCAGGAGCAATCATTGCTGGGACGATTGGTGGAACTTTTGCACAGCTATTTCTCTATTGGGCTGGCTATTATGGAGGCCGTCCCTTTTTAGAGAAGTACGGAAAGTATGTCTTTATTAAAAAGAAGCAAATTGACCTGTCTGAACAATGGTTTAGCAAATATGGAGTCGGCGTTATTTTCTTTGCTCGATTTATTCCAGTCGTCAGGCATGCGATATCGATTCCAGCTGGAATCGCTAAAATGTCTGCGACAAAATTTACTCTTTATACGGTAGCAGCTATTATTCCATGGACCATTCTATTCCTTTACTTAGGACATGCGTTAGGCGAGAATTGGTCACATATTAAAGAATACGCAGCGCAATATACATTGCCTATTATTATTGGAGCTGTTATTCTAGGTGTCATCTACTACCTAATAAAGAAAACGAAAAAAACAACCACTGATTAAAAATCGGTGGTTGTTTTTTTCCTTATAACATAATACTTGTGATTGCTGCTGTTAATAAACTTACTAGTGTAGCACCGTAAAGTAACTTAAGTCCAAACTTAGCTACTTGATTTCCTTTTGCCTCATTCAGTCCTTTTACTGCCCCTGTTATAATCCCAATGGATGAGAAGTTTGCAAAAGATACAAGGAATACGGAAATAATTCCAACTGTTCTACTGGATAGAGTATCTGCTATCTCTCCTAAATCCATCATCGCAACAAATTCATTTGATAATAATTTAGTAGCCATAATCGTACCCGCTTTCACCATATCTTCGGCAGGTACACCCACAATAAAAGCAAGTGGTGAAAACACATATCCTAGAACTGTCTGAAAGCTAACTCCAAAAATTGCATCAAATACACTGTTAATCATACTAATTAATGCAACAAAACCGATTAACATCGCCCCAACAATAATGGCTACTTTAAATCCATCCAGAATATATTCGCCGAGAACCTCGAAGAAGGTTTGTTTTTCTCCCTCTTGTACATCTATAATATCTTCTTCCGCTGAAACCTCATAAGGATTAATGATATTGGCAACCATGAATCCGCCAAATAAGTTTAAAACCAGTGCCGTTATTACATACTTCGGATCAATCATCGTCATATACGCCCCTAAGATGGAGGCTGAAACCGTTGACATTGCTGAGGTACATAATGTATAAAGACGGTGTTCAGGAATATAGGGAAGCTGTTTTTTTACCGAGATGAATACCTCTGATTGGCCGAAGACTGCTGATGCAACAGCATTATAAGATTCAAGCTTACCTAATCCATTTACCTTACTTAAAATAATTCCAAGGTACCGAATGATAATAGGAAGAATCTTAATATACTGTGCAATTCCGATTAATACAGAAATAAAAACAATTGGCAGCAGAACATTTATGAAGAATGGACCTGCACCTTCATTCGCCATTCCACCGAAAACAAAGTTTATTCCCTCTGCAGCGTAGCTTAAAAGATGGTCGAACAAACTAGAAACAGCCGTAATAATGACAAACCCAACCTCTGTATTCAGCAGCAAGAAAGCAAAAATGAGCTGTAACACTAACATAGTAACAAGCGGTTTAACCTTAATTCTTTTCTTATTGTTACTAGCGATATAGGCTAACAAAAAAATGATAGCAATTGCAGCCAAAAAAAGTAGATACTTCATCCTAATCCCTCTCCAATTCATGATGTTCTATCGATTATGTAAGAAGATAGAAAACATAATTAATTTCGACATTTTCTGACAAATGTCGAGCATATCAAAGATTATAAAAGCACCTTTACCTAGTGTCAATCCATTCAAGGAAAGTAATAAAATTCAGGTTTTTCACTTTTTATTATGCCATTCTCCCCATTTCTTACTCTTTAGACAAAAAAAATCCACCCCTTAAAAGGTGGATTTACATATTATCCTAGATTATGCTACTCGGCAGTTTCGATTACACGTTTCATAGCTTGGATATGTCCTAAATGTAAATTCTCATGAAACAATGCAAAATTTACGAGTTCACCATATGTTTTTTGGCCAAGAAATGGTTCTTTTAACTCCACATTGAGGCTTTCAACAGGAATCTCCTTCATTCTTGATAATTGTTCCTTCAACTGACTAGTCAATACTGAAATAGAAGGGACATCACCTTCCCAATCTGCTGGTTTCGTTCCCTTTGCGAATAATTCCATATAGTTTGCTGGTAAATGACTTGGATTTTTAGGAAAATTAAAAATCAAAACCTCAGCTGTCGTTAATACATGCCCAATATGCCAATGAATGGTGTTATTAAAACCTTTGGGTTGTACATCAGCCAGCCCTTCCTCAATTGCTGCCACATTCTTGATAAAGAAACTTCTTGTTAGCTCCATGTTATTAAACAAAAGTTCACTCATTCTACTTCTCCCCCACCTATTTATTACATTTCCTCTGGTGCTTCAATCCCTAATAATCTCAATCCTTCTTTTAATACAACCGTTACAGAATATACAAGAGCTAGGCGTGCTTGTTGCTCTTCACCATCTTCAAGAATTTTCACCTCGCCGTAATATTTATTGAAAGCTTGAGCGAGGTCCACAATATATTTTGCGATTTGAGATGGATCAAACTGTTCATACGCTCTTTTAATAGCGTTCGTAAACTCCGTAAGCAAGCTTACCACCTTCCACTCCTTTTCCCAGGATGGAGAGGATGGTTTTACTTCATCGTCTATCTGCCAGTTTGCTTTGCGTAAAATAGAACAAGCCCTTGCATAAGTATATTGGACATAAGGACCGGTTTCTCCTTCAAAACGAAGCATTTCTTCTAATGAAAATTCAATATCATTCATTCGATAGTTTTTTAAGTCATGGAACATAACGGCACCGACGCCCACTTGTTTCGCTACCACGTCTTTGTTTGTGAGGTTTGGATTTTTTTCTTCAATGTTATATTTAGCCATTGTGATGGATTCATTTAGTACTTCCTCTAATAAGACGACCTTCCCTTTTCTGGTCGACATCTTCTTTCCGTCCTTAAGCATCATCCCGAACGGAATATGGACCATCTTCTTTGCCCATGAAAAGCCCATCTTTTCTAATACAGCATTTAACTGTTTGAAATGAAGGCTCTGTTCATTCCCAACGACATATAATGACCAATCAAAGTTATAGTTTTCTTTACGGAAAAGAGCTGCAGCTAAATCACGTGTTGCATAAAGCGTAGCTCCATCGGATTTTTTAATTAAACAAGGCGGTAATCCTTCGTCTGTCAGGTCAACAACTTGAGCCTGGTCAGATTCTACTAGCATTTCTGCTTCCTCTAGCAGTTGGACAACACGATTCATTTTATCATTATAAAAAGCTTCGCCTGCAAAAGAATCAAATTGAACGTTCATTAATTCATATATCCTTGAAAATTCTTTTAAAGACTCTTCACGGAACCAACGCCAAAGGGCTAAAGCTTCCTCATCCCCATCTTCAAGTCTTTTAAACCAGCTTCTCCCCTGTTCAACAAGTGCAGGATCATTTTCTGCTTCATCGTGAAATTTAACATAGAGGGATAATAATTCCTTAATCGGGTTTTCTTTAACCTTCTCTTCTTCTCCCCAAAGCTTATAGGCAGTAATCAGCTTACCAAATTGAGTACCCCAGTCACCTATATGATTAATTCGTATAGGGGTATATCCGCATTTTTCTACAATAAATGCCAAAGAGTTTCCGATAACCGTTGAACGCAGATGACCCATGGAGAATGGCTTCGCGATATTGGGTGATGACAGGTCAATCGTTACTGGACGGGCATTTCCGACATTTAGGGAACCATACTTTTCCTTTTGCTTGATAATTTCTGAAATCGTATCTTCTGCAACCATTTTTTTATTTAAAAAGATATTTAGATATGCGCCCACTACTTCGATCTTTTCAAAAATGGGTGATTGAATCTTTTCACTTAACTCTTCGGCAATCCTATTTGGAGCCTTTCTTTTTAGCTTTGCTAATGAAAAACACGGAAAGGCTAAATCACCGTGAAGTGGATTTTTCGGCTTTTCAATGAGCATTTCAAGCTCTTTTACCTGCATTTCCTGTCCTAGCACTTCATATAACACTTTTGCAAGCTCCTGTTTATATTTCATTAGTAAGACCTCCTGCTTCTCTTTATAAAAACAAAAAACTCCCGTCTCTATATGAAGAGACGAGAGTTAACTCGCGGTACCACTCTACTTGTTCCAAAGGAACCAGCTTGACTTGTTAACGGAGGACTACTCCGGTTTCCCCTACTTTATTCAGGCAAACATCTCAAAAGTGCGCTTCATCCTTTGTTTCGTATCAGGCTCCCACCATCCCTGACTCGCTTTGACTTCACAAAGAATTACTCTCTTTTTCATTGATTTTTTCCGACTTTATTTGTAGCTATTATACTGGATAAAAAAGGATTTATCTAGTCACTGCAGATTATTTTTTCAAATTGGTCATCCTAAACGTTAAGGAGGGATAGTATGGCCAGAAGAAATAAAATCCTTGTCCCAGAGGCTAGGAATGGATTAGATGCATTAAAGGCAAGGGTTGTTCAAGCACAAAATCCCGAGAATGCGAAATTTGAGGCAGCAGAAGAAGTAGGTGTTCCATTAAAGAAAGGCTACAATGGTCAGCTCACTTCACAACAGGCAGGAAAAGTC
The DNA here is from genome assembly GCF_023715415.1 of Neobacillus niacini. GTDB lineage: Bacteria > Bacillota > Bacilli > Bacillales > Cytobacillaceae > Neobacillus > Neobacillus niacini_C. The sequence goes on along the minus strand of NZ_JAMBOB010000020.1, from coordinate 14,613 downwards.
GGCGGCAGATTAGGCGGCAGCATGGTTCGGGAGCTCGTCAAAATGGCTCAAGAAAATATGGCTAAAAAAAGGTAAGCAGTGGAAATCCCACTGCTTATTTTATGATCCTGTGGACCGGTAATGCCTTACTCCGAATTGCCACACAAGAAAACAAGGAAGAATAAACAGACTTCCCGCAATGGGCGTAAGCATATAAAGCAGTTGATTCCCAGTTGTTTTTCCAAGAATAAACAGCAGCGGCAGGTAATTTACGGTTCCAAAAGGGATGATATAGGTAAAGAAACGAGCTACCCACTTTTGATAAATATTTAACGGATACTGCGCCATCTCTCTGCCGCCATCCGTAAAGATATTTGCTACCTCCAAACCCTGAACAGTCCAAAAACACATCGTTGCGGCGAGCATATAGATACCCGTAAAGATTAGGACACCACTGGTAATCATAAAAAATAGGGTAGCGGCTTTCATAAAGCTCCATTCGATGGGTAGATTATTCAATGCCCATATAAGAACAATCGCACTTTGCAGGAGCCTGCCTATCCGTGTAAATTCAAATTTTGACCCCAGAACTTGAAGAAAGGTACTTCGAGGGCGTACCAGAACCCGGTCAAAATCTCCTTTCACAATTAAGCTGGAAAAAGTGTCGAATCCCCGTGCAAAACATTCACTTAACGAAAAGGCCATGTGTATAACAGCAAAACAGAGAGCAACTTCGAAGAAATCCCACCCTTTTATCTGACCGAACCGCTCAAACAAAAAGTAAAGTCCTGCAAAAACCGAAAAGGGAATAAAAAACTGTCCAATTGATAATAGCCAAAACGATGTTCGGTATTGCATTTGTGATTTAAATAAGATTAATAAATATTTTAAATAAAGATTCATCCCATTATCCCCCCTGTACGACCACTCTTCTTAGGACACTGTTAAGAGCAACTTTTCCTAACCAAAGGAGACCTAGAAGATATCCTAATTGAATAAAAACTCCAATTATAGCGTCACTTTGCACAATATGTCCTGAATAAACCCGAAATGGAAAATCCGCAGTCCAGCGAAAAGGCAGGACGTAGGCAATTTTTTGTAGCCATAGAGGCATTAGCGGTATGGGAATAATCAAACCTGCAAAGAATTCTCCCAGCACCCCAAATATCAATAGTGATCCCATTGGAGATAAGGTTACAAAAACAGAGATATATAAGAACATGGAAATGGCTACTAACAGCAGTAAACCTAATAATAGGGTAATGACAAACAAAATAAAGGTTATAACATTTGGAGGTAGTGTCATGTTGTAGGGTTTTGGTAAAAAGAAAGCCACGATTAAGATAGGATAACAGCGTAGCAATGCGCTTGATAGTCTCTGTGCCAGAAGCTTTGCATACCAGAAACCATAAAGGTCAGTAGGACGGCAAAGTTCATAGGAGATATTCCCGCTTGTTATCAGATCAAATAATTCATTGTCCCGGAACCAAAGCATGATGAAAGCAAGGAAAGCCTGCTGCAGCCATATGTAGGTGATTAACTCTTTCAATGAGATTGGCGGTGTTACAGCAGCAAATTGATAGAATGCTTCAAATACCATGATCGAAATAAATCCCCAGAAAAATTGCGTTGCCACCCCGGCTAGTGCCGCAGAACGATATTGCATACCAATTAACAGCCTAATTTTCAATACCGAAGCGTATACCTTCATATTTGGAACTCCTTATACAGCTGGACAATAATATCCTCAATTGGCTGTGATTCGATTGTGACATCTACTAGGTCCACTTTTTTAGATAATTGGGTAATGACGTCAGATGTGAGAGTCTGTTCGGTATCAATACTAAGTACAGTGTGCTCAGGAGACCAATGGATGATGGTGGTCCCTGGTATATCAAAGCTATTGGTATTTTTACGATAGTCAGCCGTAATGGTTTTATGCGTTCCAAACCGTTTTCTCAATTCCTCTATTTTTCCATCATAAAGCAAGCTGCCTTTCCCAATTAATATCACTCGATTGGCTAGAGCTTCAATATCATTCATATCGTGGGTAGTCAGGACAACGGTGACGCCTTTTTCCTGATTGATGGTTTTGATAAACTGTCGGACTGCTATTTTCGAAACGGCATCAAGGCCAATCGTTGGTTCGTCTAAGAATAAGATATTGGGGTTATGTAGTAATGAAGCAGCAATTTCGCAGCGCATCCGTTGTCCTAAACTTAATTGACGAACCGGAGCGTTTATGATGTCTTTTAATTCTAGTGTTTCGATAAGCAGATCTAAGGTTGTTTTATAATCTTGTGGCGGGATTTTGTATATATCCTTTAATAGCTCAAATGAATCAATCACCGGAACATCCCACCAAAGCTGCGAACGCTGTCCAAAGACAACTCCGATATTTTTTACATACTCGACCCGGTCCTTCCATGGTGTGAAACCCATGATACTGCAGGTTCCTCCGTCTGGAACTAAAATGCCGCTCATGATCTTAATCGTTGTCGATTTTCCAGCACCATTCGGACCAATGTACCCAACAATTTCACCAGGATTGATTGCGAAGGAGATTTCGTTAAGAGCTTCAACAATAGTATGCTCCCGGTAAAAAAGTGATTTAGTGGCTTGCAGCAATCCATTGGAACGCTTTGGCACTTTGAAGGATTTCGATATGCCCTCTAATTTTATCAACTGGTATTCCCTCCCTTTTTCGTCACAGAGGAAAATAATATCACCTGATGGAGATAAGTGTCAAGAATTTTTAGAATAGTATGGTTACCACTTTTTCAAAATTCCTTTGCTTACGGGCATCACGAATACTAATGGTTACCTTCCTTTTGGTTTCACGCATTTCACATATAATAAAATTTAAAAAAGGACTGATAGCTAGGCTTGCTACCAGTCCTTTAATCACTGAAATTTATCGAAAATTTAAGCTCCTTCAGATCGATTAATTACACTGGACAATACTCGATCCGTGGATTTACTAACTTTCTCTTCAAAATAAGGTTCATAGGCTTCAATAGGCGGCTTTTTAGTCGTATAAACGGCAAGAATTACCCCTATTAAAGAAATACCAGCTGCTATTAGAAATGGATTTGAAGCTCCCATTGCCTTGGAAACAACATATCCAACAGAGCCAATTAGTATTCCCGCATAAGCTCCTGCTGCGTTCATTCTCTTCCAATACAATCCTAAGAAGACGGCTAAGAAAAATGCTGCCCCGAATCCTCCGTAAACGTAGACAAAGCCCATTGCCAGAAACCACGGCGGCTTAATAGCACTAATAACAGCTAAGAATCCCAAGACGAAAATAATTAATCTAAGTCGCTTATTAAAATCTTTATCACTTACTTTTTTCGAAAAGATGCCTAAATACACATCATAATATAGGGTAGTCCCTGCGGTTAACAGCATAGAGTTTGCAGTCGAAACAGCAGCTGCACAAAGGGCAACTAATGTCATGGCGCCGACTAGCGGGGGTGCATAGTCCTGAATGATTAATGGAACTATGTAATCCGTCGTTTTTCCTGCAGGTAGACTAGGTAATAATGCTTTTGCACCAAGTCCAAGGATGATTAGTGGGCCCATGATGAATAATAACACTCCGATTGTACCCATGATTTGCAAGATAGCAACCTTGATATTTTTTGGTGCCAGCATTCTTGTAACCCAATGCGGCGATGCGGGTGAGCCTAATGAATTTGAAATAAAAATAGAAATGAGTGCACTAAGACTAAAGGTCCCTAATGGAGATAGAAGAATTCCTTGCTCAAGCGGCGGTCCGCCTGCAATCGTAGGTGCAGTTGTCGTAGAAAGTGTATCTACAATATTCTGTAATCCGCCGGTTGCAGCTAAAACTGCACCGCTTCCTAAAACAACTCCAATTACAATAAGAACTGTATTAAGTGTATCCGTTGCGGCAACAGACCAAAAGCCGCCAATACTCGTAAAGAGTAGAAATATCAAAAAGGCAAAAATGGCTATTTTATAATCGATTCCAGTTATCGTTTCAAAAACAATTCCGAACCCTACTACTTGGATATGAACTAAAAGGAAATAGCCGATTGTCATTAAAATCCCAACAATCATCCGTAAAGGGCTATTTTGCTTATAAGGCTCGTACCTAAGATGAATAAACTCTGGAAATGTTCGTACCGGAGTTTCCGGTCTTCTTATTTTATAAGCCACCAGTGGGATTAACGCTCCCCCTAAACACCAGCCTGCAACCCAACCAATTATTGCTGCTACGCCTGAGCTATATAAATAGCCAGGTACTCCTAGAACAGATGCTACACTTACCCATGTAGCTGTTGTTGTGCCTATTCCTAACAGTAATCCCATTCGATGTCCACCCGTTGTAAAATCAGAGATGGATTCTGTATTCTTTAAGCTTTTTACACTCGACCATATCGTAAATAATAAGTAAAAAGCTAATACAATTATGTACATCATGAAGTTTCGCCCTCTTTATCTCTTATTTATATTTAAAAATTTTTCCCGTAGCTCCCCAACGTTTAACGCCAGATTTTTCAATTCTCATGCATAGGTATGTACCTAATACAAACGAAAAAATCATCGTGCCAAGCCAAATCAACAACGCTGTAACCATTCTAATACCTCCTCCTAGAAAGATAATTCTATATTTTCTAAATATATAAAATTGATTTTAACATACATATTTATTCCGTCAACAGTATTTTTATCCAAATTTCATTATTCTTAGATACTGATTATAAAAAAATGGCTCCATCTAAAAAATTAGATAGAGCCAATCTATATTCGTTGTAATTTTTACCTATTACTCAACTGTCACGGATTTTGCGAGGTTACGTGGTTTGTCAACGTCACAATCACGGTGCAGTGCAGCGTAGTAGGCAAGAATTTGTAATGGTATTACAGAGATAAGTGGTGTTAATAAATCATGTACTTCCGGAATAACGAAGCTGTCTTCGTCCATGTTTAGACCCTTCATTGAAATGATGCATGGGTTTGCGCCGCGGGCAACAACTTCTTTAACGTTACCGCGAATGCTTAGATTTACACTTTCTTGGGTAGCAAGTGCAATTACTGGTGTACCTTCTTCAATTAAAGCAATGGTACCATGCTTTAACTCTCCGCCAGCGAAGCCTTCTGCCTGAATATAAGAAATTTCCTTTAGCTTCAATGCTCCCTCTAACCCAACATAGTAATCAATTCCACGTCCAATAAAAAAGGCATTACGTGTTACAGATAAAAACTCTCTCGAAATATGCTCAATGATTTCTTTTGAATCACAAAGAACTTCTATCGCATTGGCCACTAGACCAAGTTCATGAATTAAATCAAATCCTGGGTCAAGATTTCGGCTTTTCGCAGTAACTTCTGCTACTATCGCTAACACAGCTAATTGTGCAGTATAGGCTTTTGTTGAAGCAACAGCAATTTCAGGACCTGCATGAAGCAATAAAGTATGATCAGCTTCGCGAGAAAGAGTTGAACCCTGAACATTCGTAATTGTTAATGATTGATAACCCATTTCCTTAATATTAACAAGAACGGCACGACTATCAGCAGTTTCACCGCTCTGTGAAATAAAGACGAACAAAGGTTTCTCAGAGAGAAGAGGCATATTATAACCAAACTCACTAGAAATATGAACCTCTACAGGAATTTTCGCCATCTTTTCAATGAACTGCTTGCCAACTAGACCTGCATGATAAGAGGTACCGGCCGCAATAATATAAATGCGGTCAGCGTTGTTCATTGCAGAAATGATATCGGGATCAATCGTTAATTTACCTTGTTCATTTTGGTAGGCTTGAATAATTTTACGCATAACCGCAGGCTGCTCATCAATCTCTTTTAACATGTAATGAGGGTATGTGCCTTTTTCAATGTCGCTTGCATCCAATTCAGCAATGTAAGAAGTACGAGTAATTGTTTCTCCATCTAGATTCTGGATGGTTACTTGGTCCTTCATAACGATCACGATTTCTTTATCCATAAGCTCTACGTATTCGTTTGTTACCTGTAGCATTGCCATCGCATCACTTGCAACAACATTAAAATCTGAACCAAGGCCTACCAATAATGGACTTTTATTTTTTGCAACAAAAATAGTCTCACTGTTTTGTTCGTCTAATAAAGCAAGGGCATAGGAGCCATGTAAAAGTGAAAGTGTCTTACGAAAAGCTTCTAAAACCTCTAAGCCTTCGTGAACAAACTTCTCAACTAATTGAACAATGACTTCTGTGTCCGTTTCACTAACAAACGTTACATCTGCTAAATAGTCTCGCTTGAGAAGATCATAGTTCTCAATTACACCATTATGAACGAGGGTAAAACGTCCAGATGCACTTTGGTGGGGATGGGAATTTGTTCTGCTTGGTACTCCATGAGTAGCCCAGCGTGTATGACCAATTCCGCTATTAGCCATTACGTCCGTATCTACAATCTCACGTAAATCAGCAATACGTCCCTTTTCCTTAAAAACATGGACACCGTTTTCGTTCATAACAGCAATTCCTGCTGAATCGTAGCCTCTATATTCAAGCTTTTCTAAGCCCTTTAACAAAATTTCTTTCGTATCATTACTTCCAATATATCCAACAATTCCACACATTTTCTTTTCCTCCCTGATAGAGGGGGCAAGATTGCTTTGGAGGCTCACCTTGCCCCCTTATCTCTGTTTTAGATAGGTATCTGTATATACCTTCTTCTTTTTATTGCTATGTTTAGTATGCGCATTTCCCTCTCTTTGTGCACCGAGTTGCCTTGGTGTTTTAAAGAAGAAATAATCGGTTGTGCGTTCAACCGGGAGGTATCCGCCGAACATTCGATAAACCTCCTCCTCGTCAACTAACCCACACTGGTTAGTTCAGGCGCTTTTATTTAAATCTAAACTCTCTTATCCACTATCCTCCTTCATAATTAGTTTTGCCTATTAAGGAACAAAGCAAACTAATCGTAACTGATGAATCACCATTCGTCAATAAAATAAAAAATGGGAAAGTAGTTAATTTCCCTCTCACATAATAAAATATGCATAAGGGCTCAATATCGTCCCTTATGCATATACAATGATCTATTCTTTTAATTCCATTTCAGCTTTTACAACAGAAACAATTCGGTCTACATATGCAGCACATACTTCTTCTGTAGGTGCTTCAGCCATCACGCGGACTAGTGGTTCAGTGCCTGATGGACGAACAAGAATACGGCCGTTCCCATTCATTTCTGCTTCCACCTGTTCAATAACCGTTTTAACCTTCTCATTATCCGTAACATGGTGTTTATCCGTTACACGTACATTAACAAGCTTCTGAGGAAACTTTTTCATATCTGCAGCTAGTTCAGACAATTTCTTCTGAGTTGATTTCATAATATTTACTAATTGCAACCCCGTTAATAATCCGTCACCAGTGGTATTGTAGTCTAAGAAAATAATATGACCAGATTGCTCCCCACCAAGATTAAAGCCGTTTTTCTTCATTTCTTCTACCACATACCGATCTCCAACTGCAGTTGGTACACTTTGAATTCCATAGCCTTCTAAGCCTTTGTAAAATCCAAGATTACTCATAACAGTCGAAACAATCGTGCTATGCTTTAGACGACCCTGTTCTTTCATATACTTTCCACAAATAAACATAATTTGGTCACCATCAACGATATTACCTTTTTCATCAATAGCAATTAAACGGTCACCATCACCATCAAACGATAGCCCAACATCTGCACCTTTTTCCTTAACCATTGCTGCTAAGGCTTCAGGATGTGTGGAACCCACCCCAGCATTAATATTGATGCCATTAGGCGAAGCACCCATAACAGAAATATCCGCATCTAGGTCTGCAAATAGATGAGTGGCAAGTGAAGAAGTAGCTCCATGTGCACAATCTAAGGCAATATGTATGCCTGAGAAATCCTCATCAACTGTATTCTTTAAGTATTGAAGATACTTTTGACCACCTTCAAAATAATCCATAACCTGTCCTAGGTCCGCCCCAACAGGTCTAGGTAATTGATCTTCTTCCATATCAATTAATTCTTCAATTTCAAGTTCTTGGTCATCAGAAAGCTTAAATCCATCAGGACCAAAGAACTTAATTCCATTGTCCGCAACCGGATTGTGTGAAGCAGAAATCATTACACCAGCTTCAGCACCTAATGCCTTTGTTAGATAGGATACCCCAGGAGTTGAGATTACTCCTAAGCGCATTACCTCAGCACCAATAGAAAGTAAACCAGCTACTAATGCCCCTTCAAGCATATGTCCGGAAACACGGGTATCACGACCAATTAGCACTTTTGGTCTGTCCTTATCCTTTGTTAATACAAAACCCCCGAAACGTCCTAATTTAAAAGCTAATTCAGGTGTTAATTCACTATTTGCAACGCCTCGGACGCCATCGGTACCAAAGTATTTTCCCATTTTCAAAATCGCTCCTTATCATGTTTACTGCTGTGTATTATGCGTTGTCTCTCGTTATTGTAATTTTTACAGATGATTTATCAGGTGCCCACTTTACATTAGGCGGCCCATTCACTTGGATGTTCACATTATGCTCGCCTTCTGTAAGTCCATTCAAATCAATAAATATATCGAAGTTGTTTGGTCCTAAAGCAGTTACCTCTGTTCCTGGTCCAAAGACTAATAAATTTACTGCTCGATTTGCTGGTTCATTGATGACCGCCTCATATTGTTCCGGTAAATTTCTAATTTTTATTGGAACACCAGATACAGTTTTCTCTACTTCACTTTTCACAACCACGGTTACCTTTACCGTTTCAGGTGTTACTTTTGTTACCCCGTTTGAAATAATAACCGGTAAAGTCTGTGTCGTATTTTCACTTATTTTACTTACATCCACTTCAACGCGGACACTATCCGTTTCTTTTAAAACATCCTCAGCTCCAGAAATAACGGCTTCCTCAACATCTAATTTCATTGATTCAATCGTGATTCCTTCTTGTGGGGTACCTTTTTCAATGATGTTTATTGGGACAGTTTTTGTATTGCTTTTTATTGGAATCGTAACTTGTACGGTCTCCGGTTCAACGACAACATTCAGTTTATTTAGTTCTTTATCTAGTACCTGTACCTGTGCTTCTTTTGTCACAGTACTATCGAGTAGATCTCCGCCTTCAAGTGCTGCTTTTACATATGTAATTCGATCGACTACATCTTTGGCACCTGTAATTTTTACCTTATTTGGCTTAACGGTAGGTTGTCCCGCCGAATAACCATCTTTTATCAAATCATTATCAAATTCTGCCTCCACCGTAAACTCAGTCGTAACCTTTTCTTGAATCGCTACGGTTATGGTACTTGGCTTGATGGTTGCTTTTAATTTATCAGATAAACCACTAACCTCAAATTTCACCTTTTGGTTTCCAATTTTAGCATTGGTTATATCTACAAATACCTCAAAGTTTTTTAAAGCCTTTGCTGACTGAACATGGGGCATTGGTCCTTCAATTGTTACATCCACCGTATCCGGAATTCCTGAAACTACAAGGTTTTCTGTATCATAATAAGCTTTTACAGGGATATCAGCTAAGATTTCTGTGGTATTTCCGCCTGGTACATTTATTTCGTTTGTCTTGCTGCCAGTATTAGGGACGACATAATAAAGTAGAACGGCCAGTAATATCGCCATTATTTTAATAAACCAAGGATTATCCATTAGTTTATCCATTATTCTTTCCCCTCCAGTTCCAACGAGCTGAAGAAGCCGGTTTTACTTTCGTGCTGGTAATGATTAAATCATGAGAGATTAATTCCTTGAAACCCTCTAATGTTAAATTTCGGTGAAGCTCACCGTTTCTAGTGAGAGAGATATTTCCGGTTTCTTCTGAAACAACAACGGTTAAACTGTCTGTTACTTCACTTATTCCTAGAGCAGCACGATGTCTTGTACCGAGTTCCTTTGAGATAAAGGGGCTTTCAGATAAGGGAAGATAACACGCCGCCGCCGCAATATTGTTTTTTTGAATAATGACAGCACCATCATGAAGTGGTGTATTTGGAATGAAAATATTTATGAGCAATTCAGAAGATATTTTCGCATCTAGCGGGATACCTGTTTCAATGTAATCACTCATCCCTGTTTCCCTCTCAATGGAAATCAAGGCTCCAATGCGTCTCTTCGCCATATAATCTGTTGCTTTAATAATGGCGTCCACCATTTTCTCTTGTTCCTCATCATCAGGTCCACTGCTTCTTGAGAAAAAACGCCCTCTACCTAATTGCTCAAGAGCTCTCCGAAGCTCCGGCTGAAAAATAATGATAACGGCTAAGAATCCCCAATCAATCGCTTGCTGTGTTAACCAGCTTAGCGTATTTAGTCCAAAAAACTCACTGACCACTCTTATAAGAAGAATTACTACAATCCCTTTTAATAATTGAACAGCCTTCGTTCCTTTTATAAGGTTTAATAACTTATAAATGACATACGAAACAAGGAGAATATCAACAATACTAGCTAGGTACTTCCATATTGTAAAATCTTCAAAAAACGGCATTGTTTTTCCTCCGTAAATTTGTCTAACTTATAACCCATTTATTATACCATAAATGCAACTTGTACCTATTATTTGTCATTTAAATACTAAAAATTAAAAAAGAAATCACCCACTTGCTGAGTGACTTCCTTTTATTATTTTTCACTATCATTAAAAATATCAATAACATCATAGGCTGTCTTTTTCATGTGATACCAAATCCAATCAAATACTTCATTAACCTCTTCAATTTGGCCCGTTACATGTCCAGCTGAAGCTAAATACTTTTCCCCATTAATTACCGTTACGTCGCCTTGAACTTCACCCTCGATTTTTAATTCTCCGTTTCGAACGATGACATCCCCTTTGACGACTTCTCCTTCGGGAACAATTACCGTATTGTTTTGTACTATTAAATTTTCCTGTTTAGAAACGGAAAATTCCCGTTCTTGATTCCATGTTGAAAATACACTGCCCATCATTAAAACCAAAAATAAGGAAGCAGCAGCAATGAGCGGATGATTTCTCAGCCATCTTTGCATACCTACTTTTTTCTTTTCTTTTGGAAGACTAGCCATCACTTTTGCTGTAAAGTCAGGTGGTGCTTGCATTCTAGACGTGCCTTTTACAACTGCAATCGTCTTCTTAAATTCATTGAACAGTGTCTCACATTCCTTGCAGCTTTTGAGGTGTTCTCTTAAAATCATCTCATTTGTAGGATCAATTTCTTCATCTAAGTATTCATGCATTAAGTCAACGATTTCATCATTACACTTCAACGTGTTTCACCTCTTATCACACATAACGTAATTGTTGTCGCAATGCCTCGCGTCCACGATGGATACGGGTTTTGACTGTGCCTAATGGCATATCAAGGATTTCACTTATCTCATTTAATGACAACTCTTCCATATATTTCAGAACAATCACAGACCTGTATTTTTCAGGCAGCTTTAATATTTCCTTTTGAACACTTTCTTGGAGTTCAAGACTTTCCAATTCGTTCTCAGGTAAAGGGGAGTTCGAAGAGAGCTGTGAATACATGGTAAGACCATCTGTCCCAGAAACTTCTGCATCCAGATAGTAATCAGGCTTCTTCTTTCTAATTCTGTCGATACATAAGTTGGTTGCAATCCTGAATAACCATGTAGAAAATTTTAAATCCTGATTAAATGACTTAATATTAACATATGCACGGATAAAGGCTTCCTGTGCAATGTCCTCTGCCTCATGGCGATTTCCCAGCATTCGATACCCCAGCTGAAAAATACTGTTACTATAGATTTCAACAATGTCAGCAAATGCATCCTGATCGCCTTTTATAACCTGTTTAATTCTCTTTTTTATAAGGGCTTCCATTAATTTATCTCAGCTCCAATGCGGCTATACAATCTTACGAATCATAAGCAAAAAGGTTTCAATATAAATAATATCTTCCTACATACTTTTTATATTAACAAAAATTAACTAATTTTGGATATAAGAAGGCTTACTCATTTTTTAAACTGAAATAATAACAGCAGCTTCCTTGGAAAGCTGCTGCCTAATGTTTATAATAATTTTTCTCCAAACAAGGATCCCATCAATTCAACAGCTACTCGTGCAGTTTTGTTTTTCTCATCTAAAATGGGATTAACTTCTACAAATTCAGCTGAAGTAATAATCTGGGCTTCTTCTAGCATTTCCATTGCCAAATGACTTTCTCGATAACTAATGCCGCCCATCACCGGAGTCCCTACACCCGGAGCATCGTTAGGATCCAAACCGTCTAAATCAAGTGATAGGTGAACACCATCTGTTCGTTCCTTTAGATATGTAATCGTTTCTTCCATCACTTTTGCCATCCCTAGCCGATCAATTTCATGCATTGTATATACTTTAATGCCTTTTTCTTTGATTAAAATCTTTTCACCTTCATCAAGCGATCTCGCACCGATGATAACCACGTTTTCTGGTTTTACTTTTGGTGCATACCCTGCGATATCTGTTAAGGAACGATGACCAACACCCAAACTCGCAGCTAATGGCATACCATGAATATTTCCAGAAGGTGAGGTATCTGCCGTATTCAAATCACCATGTGCATCATACCATATAACCCCGAGGTTCTGATAATGCTTCGAAACACCTGCTAATGTTCCAATGGCAATGCTGTGATCTCCCCCCAAAACAAGCGGAAAAGACCTTGATTGAATAACTTCATCCACTTTTTCTGCTAGCAGTGTACTTTTTTCAGCAACGAGGTCTAAATTTCTCAAATTTGATTCCTTATCGATTACTACTTCTGGTCTTCCAATTGGAATATCTCCCATGTCGTGAATTTGGTCAAAAAGTGGTTTCAATCTCTCATTTATTCCTGCATATCGGATAGCACTAGGTCCCATATCAACTCCACGTCTCATTTGACCTAAATCCATTGGCATTCCAATTATAGATAGTTTTCTCATACTGTACCTCCTGCCCCTTCATTAACTACTATTTTAACCGCTTTCAGGTAAATGACTCAACTCGACAAGATTTTGTATATATATACGGTTGCAGCGGAATCGGTATTTATGTACATCCATTGATGGTAGCCAACTTTTAGCCTTAGCCTTTAGGTCTTTGAATTGGCAGTAACTTAGGACTTTTGCTTGAACATAAAAAAGCCTTAAATCGTAATGATTTAAGGCGAAATTTAATATGTAGTGTGATGGTTATTTTGCTTTACAAAAAAATTTGATTATTTTGCTTGGCAAAAAATCATAGTTAAATTCACTATCGTGAAATTAACTTGGTGGAGCCTAGCGGGATCGAACCGCTGACCTCCTGCGTGCAAAGCAGGCGCTCTCCCAGCTGAGCTAAGGCCCCATATTCAATTTTTCATAGATAAAGACCCTTAGAGATAAAATATCCCTTGGGGTCAATTTGTAAAATGATGAGCCATGAAGGACTCGAACCTTCGACCCTCTGATTAAAAGTCAGATGCTCTACCAACTGAGCTAATGGCTCTTGGCTGGGCTAGCTGGATTTGAACCAACGCATGTCGCAGTCAAAGTGCGATGCCTTACCGCTTGGCTATAGCCCAATGTTAAGGACATTAACTAGTTTGTCCAACATTTTTAAAAAATATAAGTGGTGGAGGGGGACGGATTCGAACCGCCGAACCCGGAGGGAGCGGATTTACAGTCCGCCGCGTTTAGCCACTTCGCTACCCCTCCACTTATAAAAACTGTTTAAAATCCCTTCTGGGATTTTTCGCATGCTTCCGCTGATGTAAATTCAGCAAGTAAGAAGCATGGTGCCGGCGAGAGGACTTGAACCCCCAACCTACTGATTACAAGTCAGTTGCTCTACCAATTGAGCTACCCCGGCATATATTAAATATAATTTTTTATTGGTAAAAATATCAAAAGTTAATTTGATATCGCAAAAAAATATTGGTGGAGGATGACGGGATCGAACCGCCGACCCTCTGCTTGTAAGGCAGATGCTCTCCCAGCTGAGCTAATCCTCCGTATGATAGTAAGTTATTTTCGCTTTCGCATAAAAACATTGGTGACCCCTACGGGATTCGAACCCGTGTTACCTCCGTGAAAGGGAGGTGTCTTAACCACTTGACCAAGGGGCCATATAATTAAAGAATAGGAAAGCTTCCAAGCGGGCTCGAACCGCTGACCTCTTCCTTACCATGGAAGTGCTCTACCTACTGAGCTATGGAAGCATAGCTAATTTTCGAATAAAAATAGAAATGGCTCCGCAGGTAGGACTCGAACCTACGACCGATCGGTTAACAGCCGATAGCTCTACCACTGAGCTACTGCGGAACAATATAAAGCCTGGCAACGTCCTACTCTCACAGGGACAAAGTCCCAACTACCATCGGCGCTGAGAAGCTTAACTTCCGTGTTCGGTATGGGAACGGGTGTGACCTTCTCGCCATTATTGCCAGACTATTTTTTCTCAAAGACATTTATTATTATACTGTCTTTTTGAAACTTTTCAAGAGGTTTTTTAAAAAAATCATTCCCTCAAAACTAGATAATTTTCAGAAGAAGTTTTGTAAAACGAGTTTGCCTTTAAAAATTGGTTAAGTCCTCGAACGATTAGTATCAGTCAGCTCCACATGTTACCACGCTTCCACCTCTGACCTATCAACCTGATCATCTTTCA
>NZ_JAMBOB010000001.1 GCF_023715415.1 Neobacillus niacini | reverse complement strand
GTAAATTAAAGGGGGATTTGTCCCCCTTTTTTAATGACTTTTGTGATTTTAATTATTTTTGTCATAAATATTCATGATTTTTTTAGTACTTTATAAAATTATAAATAATTGTTAGACAGACTCACGTACGGTTTGATAAGGGGGAAGCCTTGAGAGAGGTTTCCCTACTTTATTGCTAAACAGAGAAAGGGAGTATTAATATGAACGAAGCCATTACTACTATGTTAAATCACCGATCAATCCGTCATTTTAAGGACGAGCAGCTAAGTGATGATCAAATAAAAACCATCGTTGCTTGTGCACAAGCTGCATCTACATCTAGTTTTATCCAGGCATATTCGATTATTGGCATTAAAGATAAGGAAAAAAAGCGAAAGCTTGCGGAGATAGCAGGAAACCAGGAATATGTTGCTCGGAATGGTCATCTATTTGTGTTTTGTGCCGATTTAAGCAGACATGAATACATTGGAAAGATGGAAGGGAAAGATGTACTAGCATCGATTGAAAGTACAGAGAAATTTATGGTGGCGCTCATCGATGCGACGTTGGCAGCTCAAAATGCTGCAATTGCTGCGGAATCGATGGGGCTTGGCATTTGTTACATAGGTGGAATTCGAAATAACCTTGAGGGTGTAAAAGAATTATTAAAAACTCCAGAAAGGGTCATCCCGCTCTTTGGCATGACGGTAGGCTATCCTGAGAAAATAAATGACCAAAAGCCAAGACTGCCATTTGAGCATCTTTATCATGAGGAAGAATATGAGCAAGATCAAGAAGTTTATTTGCGGCAGCTGCAAGAATATAATCAACTGATCTCCAACTATTATGTAGAAAGAACAAGTGGGAAAAGGAAGGATACCTGGACGGAGCAAATGGGAAACATGCTTGAAAAGCAAACTCGGATGTATATGAAGGAATTTGTTCAAAAAAATAAGATGGATTTACGATAAAGGGTGTGGTTTTGCTGAGAAGTGTACAGCTTCTACATAAATAGAAAAGGCTGCCCTCATGGCAGCCTATTTTTGTGGAGAAATATTATTTACTGGATCCTGGCTTATCATTATAACCTGCTGTAAAGATAGCTGCTAGAAACGCTACCATAACTAAAACAATTAGAAAAGTTCCCATGCTTATGTAAAGCCTCCTTATTTTTTAAGATATTTCTTAGCTTAGACACATATACATTTATTATAGCCTATCTTAAAAAAATGAAAAGAGCAATATTCCAATCTTTTCATAAAAGAAAAAAGATAGGCAGGAATACTTCAACGTTACGCATGTTCAAGTTCTTTGGTGCATAGAGTATATTAATCGTCTCTGATAACTCTACAGGGGGAGGGCCTTATGGATATCCTAAAAAAAATTGAGATGTTTCGAGAAGAGGAAGAAAAGCTACGTTGGGAAGGGTCATTTGGAGATTACTTATTGTTGTTAAAAGAGAAGCCATGGG
Source organism: Neobacillus niacini (assembly GCF_023715415.1). Taxonomy (GTDB): domain Bacteria; phylum Bacillota; class Bacilli; order Bacillales; family Cytobacillaceae; genus Neobacillus; species Neobacillus niacini_C. The sequence continues at coordinate 711,347 of NZ_JAMBOB010000001.1, read as the reverse complement.
TAGCACAATCTGCACATTCACGAGTATACAATATGATCAAAGACGCTGGCATTGAGGAAGTCAAAGGGACTAAGAATTACAATTTCTTTGGGAATCAATTATTTGGTTTAGAAGAGTCATTGGAAAGACTTGTCGAGGAATACTTCCATCCTGCGGCTAAAAGGCTGGATGTAAGAAAGCGGATATTATTGCTGATGGGTCCAGTCAGCGGCGGTAAATCTACTCTTGTTACCATGCTGAAACGTGGATTAGAGGCCTATTCCCATACGGATAGAGGCTCTGTATTCGCCATTAAAGGCTGCCCGATGCATGAAGATCCGCTTCATTTAATCCCACATCATTTACGTCGAGATTTTTATGAAGAGTATGGTATTCGAATTGAAGGAAATCTTTCACCATTGAATATGATGCGCCTGGAGCAGGAGTACGGTGGAAGAATTGAAGATGTGTTGGTTGAAAGAATCTTTTTCTCAGAGGATAAGCGAACTGGAATCGGAACCTTTAGCCCATCAGATCCAAAATCACAGGATATTGCCGATTTAACAGGAAGTATTGACTTCTCTACTATTGCTGAATTTGGTTCAGAATCAGATCCACGAGCCTACCGCTTTGATGGTGAACTGAATAAAGCGAACCGCGGAATGATGGAATTCCAGGAAATGTTGAAGTGCGATGAAAAGTTTTTATGGCACCTGCTATCTTTAACGCAAGAAGGAAACTTTAAAGCTGGAAGGTTTGCGTTAATAAGTGCGGATGAACTCATCGTAGCTCACACAAACGAAACAGAATACCGTTCATTTATTTCGAACAAGAAGAATGAAGCCTTGCATTCCAGGATTATCGTTATGCCTATACCGTACAATTTAAAAGTTTCACAGGAAGAACGAATCTATGAAAAGATGATTAATGAAAGTGACGTATCTGATGTGCATATTGCACCGCATACGTTACGGGTTGCAGCAATGTTTACAATTCTAACCCGTTTGAAGGAACCAAAGAAAGGCGATATTGACTTAGTTAAGAAAATGCGCCTGTACGATGGAGAAAATGTGGAAGGCTTTAATGCCGTTGATGTCAGTGAACTAAAGAAAGAATATCCAGATGAAGGCATGAGTGGAATTGATCCACGTTACGTGATTAACCGAATATCATCAACTATCATCCGTAAAGAAGTACCATCCATTAATGCTTTAGATGTGTTAAGATCCTTAAAAGACGGATTAGATCAACATCCATCTATCACAGCTGAACTACGTGAGCGTTATATGAATTATATCTCGGTTGCGCGGAAAGAGTATGATAATATTGCCAAGAATGAAGTTCAAAAGGCTTTTGTTTATTCCTATGAAGAGTCAGCTAAAACATTAATGGATAATTACCTTGATAATGTTGAGGCATATTGCAACAAAGCAAAACTGCGTGACGTGTTAACAGGTGAGGAAATTAATCCTGATGAAAAATTAATGCGTTCCATTGAAGAACAAATTGGTATATCTGAAAATGCGAAAAAAGCATTTAGAGAAGAAATCCTAATTAGAATTTCTGCCTTTGCCAGAAAAGGTAAACGCTTTGACTACAACTCACATGACAGACTTCGTGAAGCGATCCAAAAGAAATTATTTGCAGACCTTAAAGATGTTGTCAAGATAACCACTTCTTCCAAAACACCTGATGAACAGCAATTAAAGAAAATCAATGATGTTGTTGCCAGATTAATTGATGAACACGGCTATAATTCTACATCCGCAAATGAACTATTACGATATGTAGGAAGTTTATTAAACCGGTAATTGAAATAGGAGGGACTGGCGGAAGGAATCTGCCAGTCTGTTTTTTTCAATAATGGGTTGATAAGTTTTATTTAATAATTAGGCAACACAACAAAGCTCGTCCATTTTTAAAGGTGTAAGCCTAATTGTCAAAATAATTTGTAAATTATTTGCGGCTTCTGCATAGGATAAAGTAATCAACATTATCTGCATTTTTACACTCGGGTTATAGTATGTTTTTTCAAAAAAAATGTGACTCATTAAAATCAATAAAAATTAATAAGGAGGGGTTTACATTGTCTGACAATAACCATCAATATGTAATTTCAAGAGAAGATTGGTCCCTCCACCGTAAAGGCCACGATGATCAGCAACGACATCAAGAAAAAGTCCAGGAGGCAATTAAAAATAATCTTCCCGACTTAATTACAGAAGAAAGCATTATTATGTCCAATGGACGTGATGTGGTGAAAATCCCAATTCGTTCATTAGACGAATATAAAATCCGCTACAATTATGACAAAAACAAACACGTGGGCCAAGGTGACGGTGAAAGCCAAGTAGGTGACGTAGTTGCTCGTGACGGGTCAAGTCAGCAAAAGGGACCAGGAAAAGGGCAGGGCGCTGGGGACCAAGCTGGTGAGGATTACTTTGAAGCAGAGGTTTCATTAATGGAATTAGAGGAAGCTTTGTTTAAACAACTAGAGCTTCCAAATCTAAAAAGAAAAGAAGACCAGGAACATTTAGTCGAAAATATTGAATTCAATGATATCCGCAAAACAGGATTAATGGGTAATATTGATAAAAAGCGGACCATGATGTCTGCATTTAAGAGAAATGCGATGACGGGGAAACCTGCATTTCATCCTATTTATAAGGAAGATTTGAAATTTAAGACTTGGAATGAAGTAATAAAACCAGATTCAAAGGCAGTTGTTATTGCCATGATGGATACCAGTGGAAGTATGGGAATTTGGGAAAAATATATGGCTAGAAGCTTCTTCTTCTGGATGACCCGATTCTTACGGACGAAATATGAAACGGTTGAAATTGAATTTATTGCGCATCATACAGAAGCTAAGGTTGTTACGGAGGAGGACTTCTTCTCAAAGGGTGAAAGTGGGGGAACCATCTGTTCTTCGGCTTACCGAAAAGCCTTAGAAATCATTGATGCAAAGTACAATCCACGTAAATTCAACATTTATCCATTCCACTTTTCTGATGGTGATAATTTAACATCTGATAATGCTCGATGCGTCAAGCTTGTTGAAGAACTAATGAAGGTTTCAAACATGTTTGGTTATGGGGAAGTGAATCAGTATAATCGTCATTCCACATTAATGTCAGCCTACAAGAATATCAAGGATGAGCAGTTCCGGTATTATATTCTTAAGCAAAAAGCGGATGTATTCCATGCGATGAAAAGCTTCTTCCAAAAGGAAGAAAATAAGATGTATGCTTAATATAAAAAGGCAGGCCGCCGAGAGCCTGCCTTTTTATGTTGTATAAGATCCCTCATGATTTGGTAAATAAAATCTCCATCTAAATATCCCTATATACAGGAAAAAATGATAATATTATTCTAATAGACTGAAAATACAGAGTAGTGAGGGAAATATGAATAAGGAAAAATTATATTCTTCAAAGAAATTAATTAAAGAATTAATAGAATCCTTGGAAACTAAGATGCCTAATTCTTCGATTCGAACGGAGATGGAATCAGATTTAAAAAGAGTTTGCAAGGAGCTGGATGTATTAGACGAGGCCATTGATTATAAAAAAATATGTGATGAAATTTATGATGGGATTTATATATCCGATGGGGAAGGAAAAACCTTATATGTTAATCAATCTTATAGCAAAATAACTGGCTTGCCAGCAAATCTTGTTTTGAATAAATATGTTAGTAATCTAATGGAGGAAGGTTTTTTTAAAAATGCCATTACGCCTGACATAATTAGAACTAAAAAACCAATTAATGCCATGGCAGAGATTCGTACGGGAGTAAAGGTATTAATTTCTGGAACTCCCATATTTGATGAGGATGGAAATGTTAAAAAGGTTGTTGTTATCAATCGGGATATGTCAGATTTATTGGAAATGCAAGAAAAGCTGGTTTCTACACAAAATGAAATTGAACACCTGCGAAATCTGCATATTTCTAATAATTTAATTGGTAAGAGTGAGGAAATACAATCCCTTATTCGAATGATCCATCAAGTAGCGAGTTTAGATGTGACCGTACTCATAACGGGAGAGACGGGGACAGGGAAAGAAGTGGTATCTAATGAAATATACATGAATAGCAACAGAAAAGGAAAACCATTTATTAAGGTCAATTGTGCGGCCATTCCTTCAAGTCTCTTAGAAGCAGAATTGTTCGGCTATGAAGCAGGATCTTTTACCGGAGCCTCAAGTAAAGGGAAAGTCGGAATGTTTGAACTTGCCGATAAGGGAACATTGCTATTGGATGAAATTGGAGAAATGCCTCTTGAATTACAATCGAAACTTCTTAGGATTATACAGGAAAAAGAGGTAATACGTGTAGGTGGAACGAAATCTATTAAATTTGATGTCCGCATTCTCGCTGCTACCAATTGCAATTTATATGATCTAGTGAAAAAGGGGAAATTCAGGGAAGATCTTTACTATAGGTTAAATGTATTTCCATTTAGTATCCCGCCGCTAAGAGACCGCACTACGGACATTGAAATGCTGACGAAGCATTACTTGGACTTTTATAACTCAAAGTATAAAAAGCAAGTAGTGCTGGATCATGAGGTATATGACGTATTTAAAGTCTACACATGGCCAGGAAACATTCGTGAGCTGCGAAATATAGTTGAGAGAATGGTTATCGTTTCTGAAAAAAACAGAAATATTCAAGTTGGATTAGCAAAAAAACTATTAAATATACATACTGAAAGCATAGAAAAACCAAACATTGAACTGGGTCTTAAAGAAATTGTGGCAAAAGTAGAAAAAGAGACGATTGAAAAAGCATTGGCGGACTATGGAAGCACAAGAAAAGCTGCGGCAGTCTTAAAAATCAGCCAATCGTCAGTAGTAAAAAAAGCCAAGAAATTAGGGATTCAGATGAGTGAGTAAAAAAGGAATCAAAAGCGATTCTTTTTTTACTCACTCGTTATTTGTGTAAATAATCGGAAAATTTTGTTTTTACATAAAAACCGATGAATTATTTCATCGACTCAATTTAAGGTATATAAAGAAAATCTTTATTCTTGTACATATTTATCAATTGGCACAGAAATTGCATCTATATAAACTGAAATTTAAAAAGTATAGAATGTGAGGGAAAAAATGATGGAAAAATTAATCATTACTGTAGCACCGACAGGAGCAGCAACGACTCGAGAACATACGCCTTATGTACCATTATCGCCAAAAGAAATTGCAGATTCTGTCTATGAATCATGGAAAGAAGGAGCAGCCATTGCCCATATTCATGTTAGGGATCATAAGGGGGATAATACGCTAGAACTTGATACATATAAAGAAGTCATTGACCGCGTTCAAGACAAATGTGACATTATATTAAACTTAACCACTGCCGGTGGAATAGGGATGGATGATGAAGCTAGATTAAGAGTTTGCGAATTAAATCCAGAAATGGCCACCTTTGATGCTGGGACTATGAACTTTGGTCAAGGTGTTTTTCATAATACACCAGTGTTTTTGGAACAACTGGCAGCGATTACAAAGGAACGTCAGATTAAGCCGGAAATTGAAATTTTCGATGTAGGAATGATCCATAACACCTTAAGAATTGCGAAAAAGGGATTAATTGAAACACCATTACACTTCCAATTTGTACTTGGTATTCATGGTGGAATGCCGGCCACACCGAAAAACTTAATGTTTTTAATAGACAGTATTCCTGAGGGATCGACATGGTCAGCCATTGGGGCAAGCAAGGATCAATTAACCATCAATACGATGAGTATCCTATTAGGTGGTCACGTTCGAGTTGGTATGGAAGATAGCGTTTATTACCGCAAAGGAGAACTTGCCACTTCAAACGCGCAGTTTGTTAAGAGAATTACAGAATTGTCCACTGCCTTAGGAAGAGAAGTAGCCACTCCTAATGAGGCAAGAAAGATTTTAGGATTAGATAAATTGAAAAGAAATACTCTGCTAACTAGTGTATCAAATATCCAAAGTCAGAACCTTGTATAAATAACTAAACTTATATTAGGGAGAATAGGGGGATTTATTTTGAATATTGCCATAATGGGGGCGGGTTCTTTAGGAACAATCATTGGAGCATTAATGACAGAGGGCGGGGAAAAGATAGATTTAATTGATATCAATGAAGATCATGTTAATCGGTTAAATCAGTCTGGTGCAAAGCTGACGGGTTTTATCAATAAAACGATTCCTGTTAACGCAATAACACCAATGAATATCAATAAAACATATGACTTGGTCTTTTTATTAACAAAACAGGTCTACAATTATGAATCTTTAAATCAATTAATCCCACATCTTCATGAAAATAGTATTGTCTGTACCCTTCAAAATGGAGTCCCTGAAGAATACGTGGCTTCAATTATTGGTGCAAAAAGGACGGTTGGCGGAGTAGTTGGATTTGGGGCTACATGGAAAGGTCCTGGTGAATCTGAACTAACTACAGAATGGGAGACGGTAAAAAAATATGCATTCGATATTGGTGAGATAGATGGAGAAATTACATCTCGATTATCAAAGATTAAGGCAGTTTTAGAACATGTTGGCTATTGTGAAATTTCATCCAATATTCTAGGTATTAAATGGTCGAAGGTACTAATGAATGCAACCTTTAGCGGGATGTCAGCGGCACTAGGCTGTACTTTTGAAGAAGTTCTCGATAATCAAAGTGCTATGACTAGTTTGGCTCATATTGCCGATGAAACCATTAAGGTAGCACGTGCACATGGTATTGAGTTAGCCAAGATGCAAGGAAAAGATATGGAGTTTTTGGAACTAAAAGATGGACAAACTGTTGCTGAAAAAATGGATTTTTATGAAGAGGTTTGGGGACCGCATAGAAAATTAAAAGCAAGTATGCTTCAAGATCTAGAAAAGCAGAGAAAATCTGAGATTGATTATATCAATGGTTTTGTTAGTAAAAAGGGGAAAGAAGTGGGTGTAGAAACTCCGTTTAACGATTTGGTTGTTCAACTAGTAAAAGAAGCGGAGAATACTAAAAAGGTTCCGGATTTTACAACGAACCTCGTACGATTTGAATCTTTTGGAACTGTATTAAAATAATCTTTTATTAATTTAATAGGAGTGATTATTATGATAGTAGCATTTTCTATCTGGTTGTTTACGATATTATTTTCAATTGGATTTGGAACGTACCTTTGTTATCGTATTGAAAAGTCAGGTGTAAAGCGCTGGGGTGCTTCAGGAAAACTATTTAAATAATAGGGGGGAAGAGAAATGACTTGGTATATAGCTGTTTTTGGCTTTTATATGGTATTTTTGATTTGGTCCTGTTTGCAGAGTTTAAAGAACGTTGAATCGATGTCTGACTTTACAACAGGAGGACACCGGATGGGGCTGTGGATAGGGGTTGGGACCTCTGTTGCGACCTGGGTGAGTGTTGCTTCGGTAATGGGTGTACCGGGATATCTTTATAGCTCAGGAGTAGCGGCGGTCATTGGCTGGGTAGCCGGATGGTTCTTTGGAACAGCATTAATTCCGCTTGTTGCCTATAAAGTCAGAAGACCAAAAACACCTGCTAGGACTTTTCCTGAATACGTTCAAATGAGATATGAGCCTTTTAAGAAAAGCAGTCATTTAAGAACACTGGTTGCTGCATTAATGCTAATTGGTTACTTCGTATTTACCCATTTACAAGTTGTAGGTTTCGGGATTGTATTTTCAACCATAACAGGGATAGATTATAAAATTGCTATTTTCGTATTTCTACTCTTTTTACTCTTTACTAGTATTGGCGGATTCTGGTCTGTTGCCGTTACGGACACTGTAAATACAGTCTTAATCGTTTTAGGGGTAGTTTTGGGAGCAGGAGCTGTGTTAGCAGCAACAGGAGGATTAGAGAATATCTATCACACGCTTTCTACTACAACAAGTCCGACGATTGAAGGGGGAGAAAGTTTAAGTTCAGGTGTCCTTTTATCTCCTGTTGGTACATTCGGATTGGGTGCACTTTTTTCAATCTTTATCTCTAATTCAATGGGAGCAGCTGTATCGCCTCACTGGGTAACGAGGATGTTAGCGCCAAAAAGTGTAAAAGTGGCAATTATGCAAATGGTGTTATCAGTAGTTGTTTTAATTGCTATCTTCCTTCCATTAATTGTAATAGGATTAGGAGCTAAAACGCTCATTCCTAGTATTCCGGCAGGGCAAACTACTGACTATATCATGCCAATCGTAATAATGGAGTACGCACACCCATTAGTTGGTGCTTTAACCTTGGTAGCATTATGTGCTGCGGCAGTTTCTACTGCGAATTCTATGCTGCTGCATTGCGGTACTTCACTCTACAATGATATTTATAAAAACATTTTTCCTGATAAGAAAATAAGCGAAAATACGGAAAGAAAACAACTTAGATATTGTATTTTTGCCCTTGGTATCCTAGCTGTAATCAGTGCAATTAATCCACCAGTATTATTAGCTATGGGATTCACCTATGTTTATGGCGGGTTTGGTGCAGCATTCTTTTTTGTCGTATATTTAGGATTGTATTGGAAGCGTATGAATCGTTTAGGTGCCTATGCAAACATTGTCCTTGGTTCTATCGTTTATGTTGCCGCCAAGGTAATGGGTGCCACTAATCCATTTATTATTGCTTTAGCTGTTGCGTTTGTTGGTGTTATCATTGCTGTCTTTGCAACCAAAAAGCCGCCAGTGGAAGCTTACGAACCATATTTTGAAGTTGACATTAGTCCTTCTACAAAAAAGGTAATCGCAAGGATTCAAAATAGTGGAATGGATCAGGAGGATTACTCAAAACCAACAGCTGTTGGAGAATTTCAAAATAGAACAAATAGGTAAAGTTATGGATATGTACCTATATAAATTTAATTGTTTTGAAAGTGTATGAACGATATATATAGAAAAAATCGACAGGTACAATACCTGTCGATTTTCTATTGTACCTGTGAATTTTCATTTTTGATAAACGAGGTGATAGTTGGAAATTTTATGTGAAAAGTGGTGCCTGCGTTCAATTCACTTTCGACTCGAATAAAACCATTCATAGCACGGACAATACTATAAACGACCATCATTCCGAGACCTGTACCATTCTTCCCTTTCGTTGAATAATAAGGCTCACCGAGTCGCTCAAGCTGTTCAGAGGTCATACCAATTCCTGTGTCCCTGATGCAGATGGTTACATAATCCTTGTTAAAATGAGTTTCAACATATAGATGGCCGCCATTCGGCATCGCTTCAACTGAATTTTTGAGGATATTAATGAAGCATTGACGAAATCTTTGTTTATCCCCTTTAATGAATCCAATTACCGAAAAATCAGTGATAATTTCCACGGAATTTTGATTGGCCATCGGAGTTAAGATGTTAATAATTTGCCTAAGTTCATTTTTAACATTTAGTTCTTCAATAGATACTAAAGAAGGCTTAGCAAATGTTAAATAATCTTCAATGACTCGTTCAGCGGAATTAAGTTCATCCTTTACAATTGAAAGGTATTCTCTACGTTTATGTCTAGGGAGGTAGTCATCATTGAGTAACTGGACAAACCCGCTGGCAGCAGTTAACGGATTTCGAATCTCATGTGAGATGGCAGCACCCATTTGTTCAACGGCTTTTAGTTTTTCCACTTTAATTAATTGATGTTTAATTTCTACACTTTTTTTGATAAATTCAATCGAATAGGCTATAAGACCAATCCCAAGCGGGGGGAGTACCAGGTAGGAAAACAACACATCATACCATGGGCTGCCTGTGTCTTTAAGTAATTCCCCAGCGGTGCTCAGAATACCAAGTATCATACCTAAACAAATGGCAGTGTAAATTCGTCGTTCGGAAGATTGTTTCCAAAACCAAGGTGATAACCGAAAAAAAACAATAGCCAGTGGTACATAAAGTAGGATTGTTCCGAAGAACCCTGAGTCAAGGCCATATAGGCTTCTAATAATTATCAATCCTGCGACAAGGATAAGACCGATTCCGAAGTATAAACCGCCAATGACGATTGGAATGATACGCAAATCGTATCGTGCATAGGGAACAGGAGTATAGGCGAATTGGAGACATATCCATAATAATAGGACAGAAATAATGATGATAGTCGTTTTAGAAAAAGGAAGTGTTCTGCTTCGGTCAAGCCAAATTAAGCAAAAAAGGAGCAATATTATTAAAATAGAAAGATTTAAAAAAAGGTGTTTAGTAATTTCCATCTATTTCACCATCCAATGTGCTTATAGGAAAATTTTACATTCTTCTTCGTATTTATACAACAGAATTTACTAATTATTTAGAATAAATGAATGATATAAGAAGGAAATTGTAGAAATTTGTATAAAAACGGAAGGAATAAACCCCTTCCGTTTTATATTTACAAGGTTGAAATGGTATTCCTTCCGTTCGTTTTGGAAGTATACAAGGAAGTATCGGCTAAATGAATTAAATCTTTTGGCTGCACTTCCGAATTCGGAATGATTGTGGCAATCCCTATACTAATTGTAACGATATCTGATATTTCCGAATTTCTATGTTCAATATTAAGAGACTGAATCTTCTTTTGAAGTAATTTTGCGATATCTATTGCCTTATCCAACTTTGTTTTGGATAAGATTAGGGCAAATTCTTCACCGCCGTATCGACAAAATGTTGAGTATGGATTATTCGCGACAAGATTGTTTATGGCGGAAGAAATGGTTTGCAGACATTGGTCACCAGCAGGGTGACCGTAGGTATCGTTATACTTTTTAAAAAAGTCAATATCAAACATGAGCAGAGTTAATGGTGATTGTATTGAAATTAAGCTAGTCCATTCCTTGTTAAGAATTTCATCAAAATGCCGGCGATTACCTATGCCTGTCAGCCCGTCCATATAAGAAAGCTCACTTAGAAGTTCATTTGCTTTATGCAGTTTCTGTTCACTTTCCTGTAATTTTAGTAGACTAAGGTTTAGTTCTCTTTCAGCTGCATTAGTATTAACAATGTATACCGATAAATGAAAAGCAAAAAATCCACCAATTAAAGAAATAAGATAATGCAGCATTAAAACATTTAAAAGGGTCTTTGAGTCTTCAATATAAATGGCAAAGACAATTGAAATAAAAAATAAACCAATAATATTCATAGAAAATGCTTTTAAGGTTAGTTTGATGTTTAATTTAGAAAACCAGCCACACACGATTCCGGTCAGGAGTGCACTAATGGCTGCAACAAAAGCGGTGTCCGTGATACCGAAGAGAGTAAGCCTTCCTAAAGCAATGATTATAGAAGCAATGATTGCAGGAACACCCCCCCCAAAGGCAGCAGCAACGACAATGGCAAGGTGCCGTAAATCAGCAATAGTAGTAGAATTAATTTGAAAACTAAATACCATTAAGATATTTCCAAGAACCCCATAGCAAATTCCCCAATAAAGCTTTGAAGAATGTGGTGATGAGGGAGATAATGGCATATTTTTAAAAATTTGACCCATCACTGTAAATGATGCTATCAAGATTGTTGCATTGGAAACAAAATCTTTTATCATTCATGTTCTCCTATAATTTGATAAGCTTTATATTACTTTTTTCCTATTTTATTATCCATTTATTATAGAAGAAAAACATTCTCCTGTGAATTGACATATGTATATTTTCTTCAAATAGAATATTTATGCTAGTAACCGAAAACGATATAGATGAATACTTTTAGGGAGGATCTGATGAAAAATAGAGGTAAAGTCATCATCTTATTAGTTTTGATTATTGTTTGTACACCACTTTTTGTAGACGCTCATGTAAAGTGGTTTACAGAAGTTACACCAGAAAAAGAAGAAATTGAACATATCTTATCGCCACTTTTCATGACCATTACCTTATTGGTTGCTGCTTTGCTTGCTGTACTGACTCAGTTATTGCCGCTGCTAGATAAAGTTCCAATTACTAAAAAGATTGATGGGGTACTGGACAGATACCGTACATCCTCTAGGTATATTTTAAAATATGGTACAGCGATTGCATTAATAATTCAGGTTTTAGCGGGGACGATATTTGCACCAGAATTTGCTATCACAAATCAAAACATAAGAATATTGATGTGGATAACGATTATCCTTTTATTAATCCCTATTCATTATGCGACAAAAGCCGGTGCCCTTATTTTATTGGGATTATTTGTTTATCAACTCATCCACTCCGGCTTGTTTCATATGCTAGATTATGGCTTTTATCTTGCTATTATTGGTGTATTATTAGTCGGGAAAACGAAGCTTGAAGATTGGGGATTTCCGTTTCTTTATTTAGGTACTGGATTATCTTTGTGCTGGGTAGCCGTAGAGAAATGGGTCTATCCTGCAATGAGTATGGATATTATTCATCAGCATGCTGTGCCGACCTTTGGTTTTCCTCCGGCAACCTTTGTGGTACTTGCTGCTTTTATTGAATTTGTCGTGGGGTATTTACTAATAGTAGGGATCTTAAATCGCCTCCTGGCCGTTGTACTAACGTTGATTTTTATTTCCACCACCATGCTGTTTGGTGTCACGGAGATTATTGGACACCTGATGATTCATATCGTGTTAATTATCTTTATCATTGAAGGAGTTTCTTTTTACGATCCCCCAATAAAAATACATCGGACAAAAATAGCTCAAATGGTATTTGTATTTTTAAATTTTGTTTTTACATTAGCCACTTTTCTTCTCATTTACTATCGTTTTGCATAGAGAAAAAGCTTCCGTTAAAGGAAGCTTTTCTTTATGCTATCACATAAGAACAGGCACTTTTATCATTTTCTTGGCAGCTTGAATCGCTTCCTTTTTTGCTTTTTCAACAATTTCCGGTACCTTTTGCGGATATAGATCTAAAGCTTCTGCAATGATGGTGTCCATTACCTCAATACCTAGGAATTCAAGCGCAATTCTTAAATAACGATCTCCACATTCTAATTCCTTCATCGGTGTACCTGTGTAAAGGCCACCGCGTGTATTGATATGAATGGCTTTTTTTCCAGCTAGAAGTCCTTTGGGACCATTTGAAGTATGAGCAAAGGTTTTACCAGCAATAAATAAGTTATCTAAGTATGCTTTTAGCACCGCTGGAGAGCTTAAATTCCAAATAGGAGAAACGAAAACATAATAGTCATAAGATAGAAATTCATCAGCAAGGGCATGCATTTTTAGAATTTTCTCTCGTTCACCATCTGTTAACTGATCTAATGTATAACCATATCCAGCTAGTTTGCCTCTTGCAGACACCAATTCTGCATCCATATGTGCAATATCAAATGAAAATAAATCAATTGTTTTTATTTCCATCTCTGGGCATTCTTCCTTGATTGTATTGATAAATACTTCACCGATTTTCAGACCTTTTGATTTTTCAAGTCCTTTTGGATTTGCTGTAATATATAATAATTTTCCCATATAGACACATCCAATCATTTTAGTAACTCTCATACCTTTTATTATAAGAAAAATAACTTGCTTAACTTTTGTAAAAAAGGTGAAGTTCGTGAACATTAAGTGTCGAAACATGGCCATTATTTTTATAAAAATAGGCTGTGTTAAACTAGGCTGTTGATTTGCGCTCCATGGCGCTATGCTTTCCGCGGGCTCGCCCGTGAGCCTCCTCGCAGCTTCGCTCCTGCGGGGTCTCACTCAGCTCGTGCATCCCGCTGGAGTCAAGCGCCCTTCCGCTCCAATCAACAGTATCAATTAACACAGCACAAAAATAAAAAAGAATCGAAAATCACCTTTTGAGTGAATTCGATTCTTTTTTTCTACCTTAACTCTAATAAATAATAAACAGTATAACAAAATAAAAGGCCATAGTTATAAGTCCAACGGGAACGCCAAAGCTTGCCCATTCTTTACTGGTAATATTGAGTTTTCCTGCTGCGATAATATTAGGAATATTACCAGGTATTAACATACCTCCGCTAATAATTAGCCCCATTAAAACTGCCTGAATGGTTGCTTGGTCCATTGCTGGACTAACTTCAGCAGCTGCCAAGGTAGCGTTATCTAAAATAGCGGAAATCATATTTATCCAGTATAGAAGCATTGGGTGAAGACCTAGAATATACTCATTAATTAAAGGTTCAAATCCATGTCCTAGGAAGGTTAGTCCCATTACAAACAAGTAAATTTTAGCGGATCGAATTAATATCTCTTTATAGCTTTCTACCTTTTGGTCAGATGTTAGACCATCAGAGCTTTCTCGTGGTTTAACCAAAAAGATGGTCAATAATCCAAAGAGGACTACCGCAGGAATAACTTCAGGGCCAATCAATTTCAATAAGTAGAAGAAGTCTTCATTTAACTTACTAATTGTAATCGTTGCTAATGGCTCGCCAATCGGTGTTAGGGCTGCACCAAGGCCAATCGAAAAACAGGCTAAAACAGTAAAGCGGATTTCAGATTTACGATCAAGTGGAAGGACATTGATAATAATAACCAGCACAATTGCTGCAATAATTGCCGTAATGATGCTTGAGGCCAGTCCTAGAATAATGACGGTTAATCCGAAGAAAACTCGAGGAGTTAGTAATTTACTTAACCATAGTATTGATTTTTCGAGCTGAGCCTGTCCCCATTTACAAACTAATCCTGCAATCAAGACAGCTAGGGTAATATTAATTGGATCAACTAGAGCTTTTTCAATCAAATGAAGATTCATCATGCCGCTTAACGAAGCAGCTGCAATCCCCATTACAAATAAGAATATTTCTAAATTGTGTTCGACCTTTTTTACTGAAAAGGGTAAAAATAAAACCAAAATTAAGATAATTACTAATCCAATCATTCACACCAAATCCCTTGTCTTTATTGTTTAATTATGTACATAAATCTATTATAAACTTTTATGAATCAGTTTTGGCAGAATATTTGGGGTTTAATTAGTGAATTATCTTAAATTTTCACACAAAGGTCTGTATTTATTTGTCCAGCCTATCAAAATTCGTTAAACTATAGGAGGATCATGTGAAAATATATGTAGGGGTGAGCGCACAATGAATAAAAGAGTAGTAATTACAGGTGTTGGAGCAGTCACTCCTTTGGGAAATGATGCACATACAACATGGAAGCAAATTAAAAGTGGTGTTTCCGGTATTGGTCCTGCAACCCTTTTTGATGTAGAAAAGGTTGACGTTAAGATTGCAGCAGAAGTTAAAGGCTTTGCACCAGAAGAGTTTATGGATAAAAAAGAAGCGAGAAGGATGGGGCGGTATAGCCAGTTTGCTATTGCAGCAAGTCAAATGGCTGTTAAGGATGCAGGGATACAAATAGGAGAAGAGATTCAGCCAGAACGGGTTGGTGTTTGGATTGGGTCAGGAATTGGCGGATTGGCTGAATTCGAGGAACAACATCGGAAGTTTCTTGAAAAAGGTCAAAGAAGGGTTAACCCGTTTACGATACCTATGTTTATTCCGGATATGGCGGCAGGGCAAGTATCCATTACACTAGGTGTTAAAGGGATCAACAATTGTTCGGTTACAGCATGTGCCTCTGGCGCTAATTCTATTGGTGATGCATTCCGCGTGATTCAAAAGGGGGATGTGGATGTAATGATTGCGGGTGGAACGGAAGCCACCATTACCGGGATGACGGTCGCAGGATTTTCAAATATGACCGCACTTTCAAAAAATCCAGACCCGGCCACAGCAAGCAGGCCCTTTGATAAGAATCGCGATGGATTTGTCATTGGTGAAGGCGCGGGTATCTTGGTCTTAGAAGAATTAGAACACGCTTTAGCCCGTGGTGCAGACATTTATGGAGAATTAGCAGGGTACGGAGCTACAGGCGACGCCCACCATATTACGACTCCAGCACCTGAGGGAGAAGGGGCTGCAAGAGCAATGAAATTAGCATTAGCTGACGCTGGAATCAAACCAGAACATGTTGACTATATCAATGCACATGGCACCTCAACGTATTATAATGATTTGTATGAAACGTTAGCCATCAAGGAAGTTTTCAAAGACCATGCCTATAAATTATCTGTCAGTTCCACGAAATCAATGACTGGCCACTTGTTGGGCGCAACTGGGGCAATAGAAGCCATTTTTTCTCTTTTAGCAATCAAGGATGGAATCATCCCGCCAACAATTAATTATGAAACACCTGATGAACAACTGGATTTAGATTATGTCCCTAACGAAGCAAAGAAAAAGGATGTTCAAGTGGTTCTATCCAACTCATTAGGATTTGGCGGTCATAATGCTACTTTGGTATTTAAAAAATTTAGCGATTAAAATTTGCAACCATATCAAAATCCCCAAAAAAAGCTGGAGCTACGATTACTATAATGGCTCCAGCTTTTTTTCTTATAAACCAAGCTTTTTTAAGAAATCGACGGTTTCCTGATGCGCAGGTTTAATCAGTTTTAATAAATTTTTATCTGTTTTTACAAGAGATTTTCCGTTCTCATCTGCAATTGCCCTTGTAAATGAACTACTTTTTTTCACTGTCCACTTTCCTTCTTGAACCTCTAGGCTCAGGTCAATAATGCCAAGCCGGCTGCCAAAGGCCCCTGCCATGACAACTGGTTTTCCTTTGACTTTTCCCTCATCAATATTAACCTTAGGCAATTCCTTGTAAGCGCGCCCCGGAAAAATGCCATGTGAATGTCCGGCTAGAATGGCATCAATTTCTTGAATCTCACTAAGGTAATAGACTGCATTTTCTGTTTCAGGATGGTATGGTTCACTATCAATACCTGTATGCGCGAGAGCGATAATTATATCTGCGCCTTCAGCCTTCATCTTCGGTACGAATTCCTTCGCGGCTTCCACTATCGGCCGCGCAATCACTTTGCCCTCTAGATTTGCTTTATCCCATCGCATAATTTGAGGCGGCATAAATCCTATGACGCCAATATGTAATTCATGACTTTGTCCCTGATTGTCAAGAACATTCCTTTTTAAAATGACATAAGGCTTAAAGTAAGGTTTAATGGCTTTCGCTTTATAGACGGTTGCATTGACAACAGGCATTTTTGGACCCTTTAGTGCACTTTTTAGAAATTTTAGACCATAATTTAGTTCGTGATTTCCGATAGCAATCGCATCATACTTCAGATAATTAAAAGCACTGTATACAGGATGTATTTTTCCTTTTTGAATACCTTTGATTCTCACCAGGTATTCACCAAGAGGGTTGCCTTTTAAATGGTCTCCATTGTCAAACAGAAGGGAATTTACTGCCTCTTTTCTCGCTTGATGAATTAGGCTTGCGGTCTTGACAAGCCCAATCGTATTGTCTGTTTTCGTCTGGTAATAATCATAATTCACTAAAGCAGCATGTAAATCAGTAGTCTCGAGGATTCGTAAATCAACGATTCCATTGTTTTCTGCATGCATGTTAGAAGGAAATAGTGCTTGAGTGATTGCAAACAGAAAGAGTAAAAGGAATAACTTTTTATTATTCATAAACGTCAGCCTCCTCTAAATGATGATTTATGTGTTATTATTTGGCAGATTACAGCTGTTGATACATGAGATTATCCATTAAAAGTACATGCTCGTGTTCATTAAACTGTGACATTGGTCAACGCAGATATGTGAAAAGGTACTTTATAATAAAGTATATAATCGTTATTTATAGAAATGTAATCGTTTACAAAAGAACTCCGTTCAAAGGGGGGCCCTACATTGAATAGAATCACCATCCTAACCGGTCACTTTGGGAGTGGCAAAACAGAGATTGCGATAAATATGGCATTGAATGAGAAAAAGATACATAACAAAACAGCTATTAATGACTTAGATATCATTAACCCCTATTTTCGTTCAAGGGATGTTTCCAATCTTTTCGAGCTGCAGGATATTGAATTAATAGCTCCTGCCAACCGTCTGGCAACCTCAGATTTACCCATTGTTTCGGGAGAAATCTATCGTGTATTACATGATCACCGCTATCGAGTGATTATTGATGCCGGCGGCGATAAAGATGGAGCCATGGCATTAGGGCAGTATTATCATGAATGGAAGCATTTAGAGCCAGAACTTTTATTTGTCTTAAATGCGAACCGTCCATATGTTAGTACCTTAGAAGGAGCGAGGTACTGTATTGAGGAGATTGAAAAGGCGGCACGATTAAAGGTAACGGGAATCATCAACAATTCAAATATCGGCAACGAGACGGGTATGGCTGACATCTTGAGCGGGTATGAATTATGCTCGAAGCTGTCAAAGATGCTTTCAATCCCGCTGCTATACACAACCATCTCTGTGGATTTAAAAAATGAGGCCAATAGTTTTGCAAAAAGCCATCAGGTAAGGTTCATCAAGCGCTATATGAAATTACCTTGGGAAGGATAGGAGTGGTAAAAGGTGGATAAGAGAATTGTTTTTAATGAGGATATTTGTAAATCGTGCGGACTTTGTGTTCAGGTATGCCCAACGAATGTTATTTTTCTAGCAGATTATTTAAATGGAAAAGGCTATCGTCCAGCGGCTGTAACTGATCAGGGCAATTGTATAAGCTGTGCGAAATGTGCTCAAATATGCCCGGATTGTGTCATATCGGTGTATAGACCAGTAAAGGTGCTGCAAACTGTTTAATTTGAAAGGGGCTTATGTATGGGAAAAGTATTAATGAAGGGTAATGAAGTCATCGCGGAAGCGGCGGTCCAGGCAGGCTGTAAATACTTTTTTGGCTATCCGATTACTCCGCAAAGTGAGCTAGTAGCTTATATGGCAAGAAGACTTCCTGAGGTAGGCGGATTATTTCTTCAAGCGGAAAGTGAAATCGCTGCAATCAATATGGTATATGGTGCTGCTGGGACAGGAGTCCGGGTTATGACCTCCTCTTCAAGTCCTGGATTCAGTTTAAAACAGGAGGGAATTTCCTATTTAGTAGGTTCAGAGTTACCTGCTGTTGTAGTTAATATCGTTCGGGGCGGTCCGGGTTTAGGGAATATCCAGCCTGCACAGTCGGATTACTTCCAAGTAACAAAAGGCGGCGGACATGGTGACTATAATATCCCCGTGTTAGCACCCGCCTCATTACAAGAAATTGTTGAATTAACAAATGAAGCATTTGATATCGCCGACCGCTACCGGACACCAGTCATTCTTATGGGAGATGGGATGCTTGGTCAAATGATGGAGCCTGTTGAGTTTGGTGAACGTACACACTCAGAACTTCCAGAAAAGAATTGGGCAACGACCGGAACCCGTGGAGACGGCCCGCGAAGAATTATCACCTCGCTGGAGCTAAATGCGCAAAGCTTGGAAACACGAAATGCAGCTTTGCAGAAAAAGTTTGCGAGAATAAAAGAAAATGAGGTTCGTTACGAAACCTATCAAACGGACGATGCTGACTATATTATGGTAGCTTTTGGCACGGTTGCCCGAATTACGATGAATGCCATTAGTAAAGCAAGGCAGGAAGGTATTAAAGTAGGATTAATACGTCCGATTTCGCTTTGGCCTTTCCCTGAAAAACCGTTCCTAGAAACGAGAGATGTAGTTAAAGGATATATTTCTGTAGAAATGAGTGCAGGGCAGATGGTTGAGGATGTAAGATTAGCTGTTAACGGCCATGCAGAGGTAGACTTTTATGGACGGACAGGTGGAGTAGTTCCAACACAAGAAGAAATTTATCAAAAGATTTTATCTGTAGCGGGGGGATCACGGTATGAGCATGAAAACAGTTTTTAAGAAAACGACCGGTTTGACTGATAACCCTACACATTACTGTCCGGGCTGTACACACGGCATCATCCACCGGCTCGTCGGTGAGGTATTAGAAGAAATGGATATATTAGAGGAAACAATTGGGGTCGCTTCTGTCGGCTGTTCGGTTTTATCCTATGAATATTTTAATTGTGATATGACTCAGGCCGCCCACGGTCGTGCTCCCGCTGTTGCAACAGGTGTGAAAAGGGTGCTGCCTGACCGCTTTGTATTTACTTATCAAGGTGATGGGGACCTTGCGTCCATCGGTATTAGCGAAGTTATTCATGCTGCAGCTAGAGGGGAAAAAATAACGGTTATTTTTGTAAATAACGCTATCTATGGAATGACGGGTGGACAGATGGCACCGACCACGTTAATCGGCCAAAAAACAGCTACTACCCCTTTTGGACGTGATGAAAGTATTCAGGGTTTGCCGATAAAGGTCTGTGAAATGCTGTCTACGTTAGACGGAGCAGCCTACATTGAAAGGGTTTCAGCACATGATGTGCAACATATACAAAAGGCAAAACGTGCGATTCGTAGGGCATTTGAAACACAAAAGAAGGGGCTTGGCTTTTCTATGGTTGAGATATTATCAACCTGCCCGACCAACTGGGGACTTGATCCCTACGAATCCCTTGAGTGGATAAAAGACAATATGATTCCAGCCTATCCTCTAGGCGTTTACAAAAATAAAGAGGGGGCTGAGTAAACATGTTGGAGGAAATCATTATCGCAGGGTTTGGCGGGCAAGGTGTTATGTCGATGGGTCAACTGATAGCATATGCAGGCATGCTTGAGGGAAAAGGTGTTTCATGGCTGCCATCCTATGGTCCTGAGCAACGCGGGGGAACAGCAAATTGTGCGGTGGTTGTATCCGATGAACCCGTAGGTTCCCCGCTAGTCACAAATCCTTCGACAGCTATTGTTCTAAATAACCCTTCCTTTGAGAAATTCGAGCCGCTCGTACGACCAGGAGGAATATTAATGATTAATTCCTCATTAGTGACAAGAGCTTCCAACCGCAGTGATATCGAAATTATTGAATTAACTGCAACTGATATGGCAGCTGACCTAGGAAATGCGAAGGTAGCGAACATGATTTTATTGGGTGCCTTTATCGAACTAACAAAGGTGGTTTCGTGTGACTCCATTATCGAATCATTGAAAAAAGTACTGTCAGAAGAAAAACACCATTTAATTGAGGTTAACAAACAAGCTCTCAATAAGGGGCTTAGTTTAGTAAAAACAGCCTGATTATCATTCAGGCTGTTTTTACATTTGTCAATTAGCTTCAGGTTGTTTTTCCAACCATCCATGTTTAACCATTATATTGTAAGAGATCGCACCTGCCTCCATAGCATGGGTAAATACTTTACTATAGTTTACAATTATATCGGACCTGTAGCTTGAACCTAATGATGCACCATAATAAGTAAGAGCCGCATTTACTAAAAACCCGGCATGAAACATAATCAATTTATCAGAAAATGGACTTACGGTAGAATCTGTAATCTCGTCATCCCATTTCTCGGGTATTGGTAAATGATCCTGTTGTAATAAAGTGTCAAAACTTTCAGCATCTTTCCCTGCTAATTTAACGTTTTTTAACATAAAGTTACGAACATCCTCACGCACCGCCACCTGACTAAAAGCTAAACTTAACGAACTGATGAATCCAGTTTTCGTAGAATTAAAGAAAAGAGTGCTGATTTCCGAACTATTTAGTGCTCTTTTGTCTCCAATTAAATTAGAAATGAATCCTGTCGATTCCATAAACTCCACTCCATTAGGTGAAGGAATGGAAGGAACACTTGTATATTTTGGTTGATTTTTTGCCAATTCCACTATTTTTTGGAACAACTCTTTAGAGGATACTGTGCAATCAAAAAAGTGATCTTGAATGTCTTGACGCTCCGTGTTTGTAACCGCTAAGCCATATGCGGTTATCCCATGGATGGTCATAATATAGGAGTAAAATAGTAGAAATTGGTCAGAAAATAGACGAGGTGCATTAACATTCACGTCATTCTCTGTAAATCCTATAGGGATTTGGAAATTTGCTTTATCTAAGAATTCGGTAATTCTCGTAATATGGCTCTCAGCTAACTGTAATGCAAATTCTAAAATAGGTTTTATCTCATCATTTTCAACGATGTTAAGAAAATATTTGTAAACACATATTGCCATACTATCACCCAAATATTGAAGCCAAAGGGCGGATACTTCTGCAGCGGTCAAGGTATTGGCCTTTGATTTCCTGAAAATTCCCATAGGAAATACCTCCAATTTTACTCATTTTCTATTCTAAGATTAGTTTGTGGTATTGGTATTGAAGTATACAGTTTCCTTATTTTTATTTTAATCTTGAGGAACTCGATTTTCATAATCAGACAAATTATTGTAAACTTAATTCACATAAGCTATTAAGGGGGAAATGAACATGACAAACAGTAATGAAGTCAGCATTAAAAAGGAGTTGTCACTAGAACACCCTGAAGAATTACTCAGCGTATTAAAAGCCCGTTTTGAGAAAAACATGCACCGCCATGAAGGTCTTGAATGGGCTAAAGTCCAAGCAAAGCTGGATGCTAATACTGAAAAACTGTGGTCGCTCATAGAAATGGAAAGAACTGGCGGTGAACCGGATGTTGTTGGTTATGATGAAAAGAAGGATGAATACATTTTTTGTGATTGTTCAGCGGAAAGTCCTATAGGACGCAGAAGTGTTTGTTACGACCATGAAGCGCTAGAGGCAAGGAAAAAACATAAACCAGAAAATAGCGCAATGAATATGGCAGTTGAAATGGGCATTGAAGTTTTAACGGAAGGACAATATCGTGCCTTGCAGAAACTTGAAAGTTTTGATTTGAAAACGTCGAGTTGGGTGCAAACACCTTCTGATATTCGAAAACTCGGCGGTGCCCTTTTTTGCGATTGTCGCTTCGGTCACGTCTTCTTGTATCACAACGGTGCAGACTCCTACTATGGTGCCAGAGGTTTCCGTGGCTCATTAAGGGTCTAAATTTTACACAGATAGATAAATTTGATATTACCTAGAGAAAGTCTTTAATTTCATTCTTCAACTATCGGCGTATTAATGAAAAATTCTTAGCCTAATTCCTCACTTAAAATGTTGAGGGATTAGGCTTTTTATCTATTTATCTATGTAAGTGTTGTTATGTGGATAAGGCATCTCTAGATTATAATAAAAATGTAATTGAGTTACCATTCTAAGGAGGGAAAACAGTATGAAGATAATTGTTACCAGTTTATTTGTACAAGATCAAGAAAGGGCACTGGAGTTTTATACCGAAAAGCTAGGATTTGTAAAAAAGCATGACGTTCCCACCGGAGAATATAGGTGGATAACACTTGTTTCACCAGATGAACAAAACGGTACTGAACTTTTGCTCGAACCGAATGTTCATCCTGCCGCAAAGGAGTATCAAAAGAAGATATCTTCTGAAGGCATCCCAGCAACAATGTTTGGCGTTGCGGATATTCATAAAGAGTACCAGCGATTATTGGAAAAAGGCGTAAAGTTCACTATGGAACCGACAACAATGGGCAATGTCACAATAGCTGTCTTCGACGATACATGCGGCAACCTTATTCAGATAATACAGCAGTAACTAAATGTTATAACTCTTTTTATGGGTTTTTCCTGAAACGATTAGAAATAATAAACAGTGATACGTTTCACTTAATTGAAAATGATTTTCAGTTAAGATATAGGTAAGATGTTACTAGGAGGGAACAAGGATGGAGAAAAATTCAGTTAAAGCCTATCAAGAGTTCAGCGAAGAAAGATTTACAAAACGTATTATTTACAAAAAAGGTGAAACGACAGCGTTTGTGTTAAATTTCATGCCAGGACAACAGCTTCCCGTACATAAGCATCCTGGTGCAGAAGTTTATCTTTACGTAGTCACTGGGACTGGAACCTTCATCATTGATGGTCAGGAAACCCCTGTATCAGAAGCAGATTTAGTTCATGTGGGCGGCGAAGAAGAGCTTGCCTTTAACAATAATGGCAGTGAACCTGTCAGCTTATATGTCGTGTTAAGTAAAGTACCTAGCGAACAATACGCAAAAAATATCTAATGACCAATTATACAAGTGAAGCCAGCCTAATAATCTAAGTAGTTCAGTATTTTGTTCCCCAAAAAGAGGAAAAAGTGTTTTAGCGGAATCATTCATGAGGAATGATTCCCGTAGAAGAGGAAAAAGAGCTTGAGCGGTAATCATTTAAGGGGAATGCTT
The DNA here is from genome assembly GCF_023715415.1 of Neobacillus niacini. Classification (GTDB taxonomy): domain Bacteria; phylum Bacillota; class Bacilli; order Bacillales; family Cytobacillaceae; genus Neobacillus; species Neobacillus niacini_C. The sequence continues at coordinate 687,468 of NZ_JAMBOB010000001.1, read as the reverse complement.
CCCGGAAAAGGAGAAAGGACTTTAGCGGGGCACAATAAATAACAACCAAATATATATATGAAAAACGAGTATGAAAACATTGCGATTTCACACTCGTTTCTCTATTTTCTCCACGTTATCTGAACAATTTATGATACTAGGCTGGCTTCCTTTTTACCTTCTGTTGAGCTTTATTCTTAAGTCCAAAAAACCACCAGTTCCAATCACCAAACAACTTCATTAAAGCTGGAACCAGAACCATTCGTACGATGGTAGCATCAATGAAAATTGCAATCGCGATGCCGACACCAAGCTGCTTAATCGGCATGACGCCTGTAAAGGCAAAAGCACCTGTCACTACAATCATAATCGCCGCAGCAGAGGTAATGATTTTACTTGTGTATGTTAGCCCCGATATCGTAGCCTCGGTATTATCTCCTGTTTGTAAATAAAACTCCTGAATCCTCGATATCAAAAACACTTCGTAATCCATTGATAGCCCAAAGACGAGGGTAAATACAAAAACAGGTAGGATTAAGGCAATATCTGCAGGCTCTACTCCTAAATGCCCCTGCTGGAATATCCAGACGACAATTCCGAACGTACAGCTAAGGCTTAATATATTCATTATTATGGCTTTAAGTGGAATAAGGATTGAGCGAAAAGCAGCCATTAGAATGAAGAAGGTTGAAACAACAATTAGTAACAATCCATAAGGAGCCTTTTCAAATATCTCATCAAAGATTTCTTGCTCAAACTTTATTGCTCCTCCAAAATGGGTGGTTAAACCCAATTCCCTGTTCGACCAATCAGTAATCCATTCCCTTGCTTTTGAGGAATGGTCCGTAGTTTTTAAATATACCTCAATCAGCATTTTATTATCTCGAATAAAGTAGTCAAGAATAGGAGCTGTCTGTTGCTTTTGTCCAAATAGTAGCAGTTGAGACAATGTTTCCTCGTCCTGAATACCTGTAGCAGAGAATGGAGAATCAACTGTATCAACAAGTTTATCATTTGATAGTTGATCAAGAAAGCTGCTTACTTTCAAAAGATTATTTGGTTCTAATATATTTCCTTTCGTATCAAGCACAATGGATACTTTCTTTTCATTGCGTTTATCTTTTGGAATAAAATGCTCCTCAAAGGTTTCAAATGCAACTCTTGACGGATACTTAGCCGGGAGAGATTCAGTCCCTGGAATCGTCATTGTCATTTGTGCAACGGGTATAAGTCCAGCTAGAAGTATGGCCAGGGCAGCCCCTGCCATGAGGATTGGACGGCGCATCACAAATTTTGCAAACCGATGCCAAATGCTAGTTTTGGTATCCTTTAATCGCAGGATGCTAAATTTATTTATTCTAGTCCCTATCACAGCCAATAAGGCAGGAAGGAAGGTCAAAGCACAAAGGGCAGAAATAAATACAACGGCCATACCGCCTAGAGCAACATTTTGAAAAATATCAATTTTGATAAACCATAAAGCTGACAAGCCAATAAAAACACAAAGCCCAGAAAAAATAATTGACCGTCCGGCCGTTGCAACGCTGATTTCAATTGCTTCCTTAATAGATTTTGTATGTAACTCTTCTTTGTAACGGTTTATTAGTAATAAGGCAAAGTCAATGCTTAAAGCGAGTCCAATCATCGGGACAATATTTAAAATAAAGATGGTCAAATCCGTCCCGTAACTAAAAAAGAACACAGCGCCCATCGTGGTTAGTATCGATACAACCCCGATTACAATCGGAATGGAGGCAGCAATTAGCCCCCCGAAAGCAAGGACTAAGACGAGTAACGCAATCGGTAGTCCAATCATTTCAGCTTTGGCTAAGTCCTCTTGGCTGGCAATATTAAGGTCTTGAACAATAATTGGCTCCCCCGTCATAGTAACGGTTAATCCCGGTTTATTTTTAAGAATCTTATTTAATTGATTAATCTCCGTACTAAGATCCTCTGCTTTTTTATCAAATGCCAATAGACCATAGGCAACTTCGTCCTTTATCATTCCTTCTCTTTCAAAAGGACTTGTTATGCTTTTGGCACCGTCGAAGTCTCTTAAATCTTCAAAGGTCTCTTTGATATATTGATTCCAGTCACCACCATTTACCGTAGGCTCTCTTTCAAATACAAGGATAATGGATGATTTTGCATGTCCAAATTCCTTTTCAAGCAGCATTCTTGTTTCATTATATTCACCTTCGTATTCAAAGCCGTTACCGCTTAATACGGAAGGTAATTTTAAGGCGAAGACCACTGATAGTGCAATGATAAGCAGCCAAAGTGCAAGCACCGTTTTCCGGTGACGGTATATGAGTCCCCCAAGTTTCCCCATTTTGAGACCTCCTTTTTTATAGGTAATTTATCCCTGAACTTAGTATAGCAGAACAGACCAAGAGCAGTGGTTGACTATTTCGTGTCGACGATATTGGACATAGTAATATGATAAGAATCATTCCCTCTTTTAAGAATGAAAATGCAAAAAGGTAAGGGCTGAAAAATGTTCAACACGGATTTTACAAATGTAAAGTTATTTGGGGATTTTCCTCACTTCTTGCTATAATAATAGAAAAATCGGATAAAAGGTGATGAAAAGTGGACCAAGAGAAACTAAGTAAGGTGATTGAAGCAGCAAAACTATATTACTTATTGGATTATAATCAAAACGAAATTGCGAAGAAAATGGGTATTTCGCGCCCTACAGTGTCCCGTTTATTACAGCAGGCAAAGAGTGAAGGAATCGTCCAAATAACGATTATGGACCCAACTGAGGATATTGAAAATTTGGCTTTTCAGTTAGAAAAAAGGTTCAACTTAAAAAAAGTAATTGTTGCATCGATTCCACAATTTGAAAACCATATTATCAAAAATTACCTTGGTGAAAAAGCGGCCATATATTTACATGAGATTGTAAAGGATCATGACATTATCGGAGTAACCTGGGGAACCACGTTATACCATATTGCCGTTGAATTAAAACAGAAATTTGTCAAGGATGTTAAGGTTGTTCAGCTTAAAGGAGGGGTAAGCCATGCAGAAACGAATACATACGCATCTGAAATTCTCTACCTTTTTGGAAAAGCATACAATACTACACCACATAATCTTCCGTTGCCGGCGATAGTGGACCATGTTGTCGTCAAGCAGGCAATGGAGGCCGACCGGCATATTCATAAAATCCTAGAACTTGGCAAACAGGCAAATATCGCAGTGTTCACCATGGGTTCAATTAAAAAGGATTCTTTATTGTTTCAGATGGGATATTTTACAGAAAGTGATCAAAAGGCACTAAATGAAAAAGCGGTTGGAGACATTTGTTCACGTTTCTTTGATAAAAATGGTGAAGTATGTAATGAAAGTCTGAACGAACGAACACTTGGAGTTAAATTAGAGGATTTACGGAACAAAGAATACTCGATACTTGTGGCAGGTGGACCGAATAAAATTGAAGGCATCTATGGTGCATTAAAGGGGAATTATGCCAATGTGTTAATAACGGACCAATTCTCTGCAAAGTTCCTTCTCGATAAAAAATAGATTTTTCTTGAAAAATATTTTACATTTGTTCAAAATGATATTTACAAATGTTCAAAAGTTTTGTTATAGTTAGCTTGTGAAAAGTAACAATAAATGAAATGCTTTTTATATTTAAGGAGGTAACATCTGATGACTAAAAATGTAACTAAAATGATTGATCATACATTATTAAAAGCCGATGCTACAAAGGAAGAAATCGTGAAGTTAGTGGAAGAAGCTAAGAAATATTCCTTCGCTTCCGTATGTGTAAACCCGACTTGGGTAAAAATATCAGCAGATATGCTTAAAGATACCCCAGATGTAAAAGTATGTACGGTAATTGGATTTCCATTAGGAGCGTCTACACCAGAAACAAAAGCATTCGAAACCAAAAATGCGATTGAAAATGGGGCAAATGAAATCGATATGGTGATCAATATCGGTGCACTTAAAGATAAACAAGATGATTTAGTTGAAAAAGATATCAAAGCGGTGGTTGAAGCTGCGAAAGGTAAAGCAATTACAAAGGTAATCATCGAGACCTGTCTATTAACGAAAGAGGAAAAAGTAAGAGCATGTGAACTCTCTGTTAAGGCTGGAGCAGATTTTGTAAAAACCTCTACAGGATTTTCAACCGGCGGAGCAACAGTTGAAGATATCACTTTAATGCGTGAAACAGTTGGACCTGAAATAGGAGTTAAAGCTTCTGGAGGCGTTCGCAGCCGTGAGGATGCACTTGCAATGATTGAAGCAGGAGCTACTCGTATTGGTGCAAGTTCTGGAGTGTCTATCAGTAAAGGTGAAATTTCTCAAAGCAATTACTAATCTTTAGATCTGAGGGATAAAATTGAGAGAAACAGTTTTAGCATTAATTGCTGGTTTAATTGTAGGTGTCATATTTAAATTTATGAAGCTGCCATTACCCGCACCTCCAGTATTTTCTGCAGTAGTTGGCGTTTTCGGTGTTTATTTTGGTGGAGTTATTGCCAGTTGGATGGTTAAATTTTTCCAAGGATAAAGAGGACTATGGAGAGTGAAAATACGATGGATGAAAAACAGCTTATGGAAGAAGCGGTAAAAGCAAGAGAGTTTGCCTATGTGCCGTATTCAAAATTTCAGGTCGGAGCTGCTCTTATTGCAAAGGACGGAAAAGTATTTCGTGGATGTAATATTGAAAATGCATCATATGGAATGACGAACTGTGCCGAAAGAACGGCTTTATTTAAGGCATATTCTGAAGGTGTTACTCAGTTTGACACATTAGTAGTTGTGGCGGATACGGATCGCCCTGTTCCGCCTTGTGGTGCCTGCAGGCAAGTAATTTCAGAGCTATGTGACGCTGAGATGGAGGTTGTCCTTACGAATTTAAAAGGTGATGTTCAAAGAATCCTAGTGAAAGACCTTCTTCCCGGTGCCTTTTCCCCTCAGGATTTAAAATAAAAAGTTGAGACAGGATAAACTATTCTGTCTCTTTTTTCATCCATCTTTAAAAAAAGGAAAAATCTAACCTATCACGAAGGATAATAAGCGTATGATATCATTAAAAGAATTTATGGAGAGGTGAGTGTGGGTAAGTGGAAAAAAAGATTGGCTTTATTGGAGCAGGGAAAATGGCTCAAGCAATGATTGAGGGGATTTTAAAAACAAATCTAATAAAAACAGAAAACATGATGGCTAGTGCAATTTCGGAAAAAACAATTGATAGAATTCAAACCACCTATCGAATAGGAGTTACCAATGATAATAAGGAAGTTGCCAGGTTTTCAGATATCCTATTTCTTGCAGTAAAACCTGACTTGCATTCAAAAATCATTGAAGAGATAAAAAGTGAGATTAGCCAAGATGTAATCATAATAACCATTGCTGCTGGTGTTACATTAGCCGACATTGAACGGGATTTTGGTTATAAAATCAAGAGTGTTCGGACAATGCCAAATACCCCTTCATTAGTGGGGGAAGGCATGAGTGCGATTTGTCCTAATGAAAGTATGAGTGAAAATGAAATCTTGGAGGTAGAGAAGCTTTTCCGTACGTTTAGTAAGACCGAAAGAATGGATGAAAAATTAATGGACGCTATACCGGCAATAAGTGGATCATCACCTGCATATGTGTATATGTTCATTGAAGCGCTGGCAGATGGAGGTGTTAGTCAGGGAATTCCAAGGGATAAAGCCTATCGTTTGGCAGCGCAGGCGGTCCTTGGTGCTGCTAAAATGGTACTAGAAACAGAAAGTCATCCTGGAGTACTTAAGGATAATGTTTGTACTCCTGGGGGAGCAACAATCGAAGCCATATCTACTCTGGAGAAAAACCAGTTTCGCGGGGCAGTTCTTGCAGCGATGGAAAGCTGCACAAAAAAGGTGAAATCGTTAGGTTAATATGTTGTCATGAAAAAGAACCTGCAATGGATTGTAGGTTCTTTCAATTTGGTTCTGGTCTTCTAATAACGGTTATCGATGTCATCAATCCAACAAAAATAATGGTTAATAAAGAGTAGAAGAATTTTTCTAAACCCACTACCTGAATTCCACTAGTAATGACGAGTCCATCAATGAGGAAAATGATGATCCCTATATTAACAGATGTAAACTTGGTGATAATTTGGGCTAGTAAATCTGTTCCACCCGTACTTGTTTCATAGCGGAGCATTAGCCCAATCCCCACTCCGACCAGTATCCCCCCAAGGATCGTACTTGGAAATATGCCAACCTGAATTTTCCCATTCATAAAGGACAGTAAGTCAATACAAAAGGAAGAAATAATAAGCCCATGCAGGCTGTAGTAGAAATAACGCCTTTCAAAGAACCATGCCAGGATATAGAGAGGGAGACTTAAAACAATCATACTAAGACCAGTAGGCCAGCCGTAAAAGTAGTGAATGATTAACCCTAAACCAATCACGCCTCCATCAAGCAGATGATAGGGGACGAGAAACCCATTAACACCGAGGCTTAATAATAAACTACCAATCAGCATCGCAATAACTTTTTGTTTCAATAAAATCACTCCAAACTTGTCCCTACATAAAAAGTATGAAAATGATTATGATTTAAGAAGTGGTGCAAATAAAAAAGAGGATGGAATAACCATCCTCTTGAATCTCCTATTTAAAAGAAAAGATCTAAAATGAAAAAACAGATTGCAGCGATTCCAGCAGAGATAGGAAGGGTTATTACCCAAGTAATCAGCATACGTTGTGCTGTATCCCATTTTACTCCTTTTAATCGGTGTGAGGCACCAACCCCTAAAATACCGGAAGAAATAACGTGAGTTGTACTAACAGGAACATGTAAGAATGTAGCACCAAAGATAACAGCTGCACCAGTCAAATCTGCTGCCACCCCGTTAATTGGTCTAATTTTCATGATTTTACCGCCAACGGTTTTAATGATTTTCCATCCTCCAACAGATGTCCCTAATCCCATTGCCAGCGCACAGGAGAATTGTACCCAAAACGGAACTTCTGCATTCGCACCTAGATACCCATTTGCAATGAGAGCCATCGTGATAATACCCATTGCTTTTTGGGCGTCATTCGTTCCATGTGAATAAGATTGTAAGGCTGCAGTAGCGATTTGCATATAACGAAAATTTCGATTCGTCTTTGCTAAATTTGCATTCTTAAACACTACTTTAAAAATACTGTAAACAATAAACCCAACGACGAATGCTAAGATTGGTGAAAGAAGGAGAGCTTGAATAATCTTCATAAATCCACCGTAATTAAGGGCACCGAACCCAGCTGATGCAAGAGCGGCACCGGCAATGGACCCAATAATTGCATGTGATGAACTGCTCGGAATTCCGTAATACCATGTTAATAAGTTCCAAAAAATGGCTGAAATTAGTGCTGCTAGAATAACTACCGATCCATTTTCAAGCGTAAATGGGTCAACAATATCCTTGGAAATTGATTTGGCTACACCAGTAAACGTCATTGCGCCTACAAAATTCATAATTGCAGCTAACAGAATGGCATGACGTGGTCTTAGTGCCTTTGTAGAAACAGAAGTTGCAATCGAGTTAGCCGTATCATGGAACCCATTAATAAAGTCAAATGCAAGGGCACCAACGACAACTAAGATAATTAATATTTCCATTTGTTTGCTCCTTATGCATTTTTCATAATAATGGTTTCAAGTGTATTCGCAACTGATTGACAGCTGTCAGCAATATCCTCGAGATTTTCGTATATTTCTTTGTATTGAATAATTCGAATTGGATCCTTTTCAACTGTGAATAAATGCTTAATAGACTGACGAAGAATATTATCGCATTTTGATTCATAATCTTTAATTTTGATTGCATGTTCTCTCATTTGAGGGAGTTTCTTATTCGCTAACAATCCCATCGAATCATCGATTTCATGAACACTGGATTTTATCGCATCAACAAACTGAAGCATAAAGTCATCTGCCTGTGTGATTGAATACATCTCAAATAATGCAGCTGTTGCTTCGAGTCCGTCTAATACATCATCCATACTGTTTGCTAGGTGAAGAATATCTTCACGTTCAATAGGAGTAATAAATGCATCATTTAACTGTTTAATGACTTCATGAACAAAGGTATCTCCCTTTGTTTCAATCTCTTTCATCTTCTCTGAGAAAATCTTCAAATCACTAATATTTTTTAATTTATAATCAGCAAAGTAATTTGCACCTTCCTTTAAGTTTGAAGAAATGTTACTTAATAGAGCAGAAAATTTATCAACCTTTTTTGCCATCTTTTAATCCCCCTAAAAATTATGTAAAAAGTTTTTACACTAACGGACAACATTTTACAGAAAATAAACCAAAAAAACATAAAAATTTGACGTAATTTACAAAAACTTAACAAAAGAAAATTCTGAATTTTATCTTGTGGAATTAGCTTTATATATTTTTTTTAATGTTTCCTGTAGAACAATTAATATGTATTAACTGAAATGAGTAAATTTCCTTAGTATGTAAAGTTATAAAATGGGTATTTTAATGGTACAAGACAGTATTGAAAAAATTAATACTGCTTGTTAAGTAAGTGTGATCCTTAAAGAAAGACTAAAAAAGGAGTGTTCTAATGAGTTTCATTTGGGCATTAATCGTCGGTGGAGTAATTGGCTGGTTAGCTGGTCTAATTGTTGGTAGAGATGTTCCAGGTGGTATTATAGGTAATATAATAGCAGGGTTTGTCGGCGCATGGCTTGGTACTTTACTATTAGGAGATTGGGGACCAAATGTTGCCGATTTTGCGATTATCCCTGCCATCATCGGATCAGTTGCACTGGTCTTCTTGTTATCACTTGTAATGAGGGCATTTAGAAAAACAGACAGATAATTGGAAGAGAGGCCGCCCAAAAATGGGCGGCCTCCTTATTTTTGGCATTATAATTGATTTACGTCAATTTCCCTAAAGATAGGTGGAGTATCTATAAATGGAGCATAACAAATGATTTCCTCCCCAGTAATTGGGTGAGTGAATTCTAATTTTGCTGCGTGTAATGCCTGTCGATCGAATAGCGGCTTTCCTCCATATAAAATATCGCCCAGCAATGGGTGACCAATGTGACTGAAATGCACGCGTATTTGATGCGTTCTCCCCGTTTCAAGCCAACACTTTACATAAGAAAAACCGTTTACCTCTTTAACAAGTTGATAATTTGTTGTAGCCTCTTGACCAGTTGGAGAAACTCTTCTCCTAGTTGCATGATGACGATCACGTCCAATTGGCTCCTGTATAGTCCCTCTCTTCTTTTTCAAAGGTCCTTGAACAATAGCAAGGTACGTTCTCTTTAATTCATGTTTTTCGAGCATTCTGTCCAAAATCGCTCCTGCTAAGGCGTGTTTAGCAAAGAGGATAGCGCCTGTAGTGTCCCTATCTAACCGATGTACATGGCGGATTTCAACTTTTTCACCTTTGGAATGCAGATAAAATTGTGCTGCTTGTAAAAGTGTGTTTTTATCGTTTTCGTCATTTGGATGTGTGTTCATAAAAGCAGGTTTATTAAAAACAATCACATGGTCGTCTTCAAATAGCACCTGTATATCATAGAAGAAAGCAGGAATATTCATTCGTTCCCCCTCTTCAAATAATCTAATGAGCACCTTATCTCCTAAATGAAGAGGGGATGTCCAAGAGGCTTTATTTCCATTAACAATCACTCTGTGTTCCATTCGGAATAGATGAGTAAGTTTCTTTGAGACACCCCATTCATCTCGAAAAATTTTCTCTAGGGTTTTTCCTTTCCAGCTTTTGGATGTATTAATTTCCATCCAATTCCCTTTACGTGTCGTTTTTAGCATTTGAACTCCTTATATCATGAGATTTCTCTAAAGTAATGGCGTGGTTATAATTACCACCGAAATTCAGACTTATTTATGCTATCCTTATGTATATATATTACGATAGATTATAGTTATCGCAAAGGTGGGTTACAAGTGAAAATTGTTTTTGCCTCGACACCAGGTCAGGAAGAAGAAATTTGTGGACTTGTGAGGTACATCTATTCCACTGTTTTTCCACTCTATTTTACGGATAAGGAAATTAGTGAGTTTGAACAATTAAAAGTATTGCATACTCCAGATGACTTTAATACATTAAAGGATGCTTTTCAAGTGATGGCAAGTATGCAAACAGTGATTTCCATACTTGAGTCTCCTACTCTTGATGAGCAATATGCAGTTCTATTTAATAAAAATGTTTCAAACCTGCAAGAATTTGGTCTTTTCTTTCCGTTTGAGTATGAACAATTCGTAGAAGCTAAAAATATGAAGAACAGTGTGTTTAGTGTTTATATCAAAGCCGCAAATGAACTCCTTGTATAATTTTTAGAGAAAATGTCTGCAAATGCAGACATTTTTTTTATTATCCTTGAACTTACAGAGAAAAAATATAAAATAAATAGAAGGTGTAAGTTTATTGGGAAAATCAAACAATATGAAATACGGTAAAAAGGGAGGATTTAATAATGGATTGGAAAGAAAATGCAAATAGGTGGATGGAATTTTCAGATTTAAATGAGGAACTAAAACAGCAGCTTGAGGAAATAAAGGAAGATGAAAAACAACTTGAAGAAGTTTTTTATAAAAATTTAGAGTTTGGTACCGGTGGAATGCGAGGCGAGATTGGTGTAGGAACCAATCGAATGAATCTATATACGGTTCGTAAAGCTTCTGCTGGATTAGCTGCATACATAGAAGGCCAAGGTAGTGAAGCAAAACAACGAGGAGTAGTGATTGCCTACGATTCACGGCATAAATCTCCTGAATTTTGTATGGAGGCTGCCAGAACACTTGCGACTAAAGGGATAAAAACCTACGTATTTAATGAATTAAGACCAACTCCTGAACTATCATTTGCATTACGCTATCTAAATGCATTTTCCGGAATTGTTATTACAGCCAGCCATAATCCGCCAGAATACAATGGATATAAAGTATATGGTTCTGACGGTGGACAACTGCCGCCTGCAGCAGCTGACGAAGTAATCACGAAGGTTGACGAAATAGATAATGAATTATTAATCGAAGTAGATACGGAGGAGAACCTTAGATCTCTTGGATTAATTAACACAATTGGGGATGAGATAGACCAAGCCTATATCGAAAAGCTCAAAACGATTTCTGAGAATCCTTCAATTTCAAAAGAAACAGATGTAAAGATTGTCTTTACACCACTGCATGGTACGGCTAATAAACCAGTGCGTCAAGCCTTGACGGCGCTGGGATACACGGATGTAACGGTTGTAAAGGAACAAGAACTGCCTGATCCTGAATTTTCAACTGTAAAAAGTCCAAATCCTGAGGAACATGCAGCGTTTGAACTAGCCATTCGGGATGGTAAAAAAGTGGGCGCAGATCTTTTAATTGCAACAGATCCAGATGCGGACCGCCTAGGCATTGCTGTACGTAACCATGAAGGAGAATATGTTGTTTTAACAGGAAACCAAACTGGCGCCCTATTACTAGATTACATTCTCTCACAAAAGCAAAGCAAAGGGACCCTTCCTTCAAATGGAGTGGTATTAAAAACAATTGTGACATCAGAAATCGGTAGGAAAATCGCCCAAGAATACCAATTACCAACCTTTGATGTGCTGACTGGTTTTAAATTTATTGCAGAAAAAATAAAGGAATATGAGGAATCCGGAGAATTTACATTCTTATTCGGCTATGAAGAAAGCTACGGATATTTAATTGGAGATTTTGCCCGGGATAAGGATGCTGTACAAGCAGCTGTTTTGGCTGTAGAAGTATGTGCCTACTATAAAAAACAAGGTATGTCACTTTACGAAGGCTTGCTGCAGGTATTTGAAAAGTATGGCTACTATCAAGAAGGTCTAAGATCCTTAACGTTAAAAGGAAAAGAAGGTGCAGAACAGATTCAGCAAATTCTAGCTTCCTTCCGTTCAGAGCCAATTGAAAAGCTCGGTGACTTAACGATATCAATGGCAGAAGATTACTTGACTGGCCTTAAGCAAACTTCAAATGGGGAAGAGAAAATCGATTTGCCAAAATCCAATGTTTTAAAATATACCTTTACAGATGGTTCATGGGTTTGCTTGAGACCATCTGGTACAGAACCAAAAGTGAAATTCTATTTTGGAGTGAATAGTAACGGTTTAGAAGAAAGCAGAAGCAAATTACTTGAAATCGAAAAAAACTTCATGAATCTGGTGGACGAAAAAGTCAAAAGGGTAACAGGAAACTAATTTGTCATTAATCATCTAAGTACATCAACATGAAAGGAACTACAACCATGTTAAAAAATCAAATCGCTATTGTAACAGGAGCTTCCAGAGGAATTGGCAAGGAGATTGCTGTTAAACTTGCAGAGCAAGGAGTGAAATTAGCGATAATTGGAAGTTCAGCGCAAATTTCAGAAACTGCAGATGAGTTAAAGAAAATAGGTTTCCATCATGTTCTTCCGATACAAGCAGATGTTTCAAAAGAAGAAGATTTACAGCAAGTGGTCAAGAAAACGATTGAAGAATATGGACACGTAGATATACTCGTTAATAATGCAGGTGTCGGATTCTTTAAATTAACGGAAGAAGTAACCCTTGAAGAGTGGAAAAAGGTGTTTGAAGTAAATGTACAAGGTGTGTTTCTTGCCACTAAAGCTGTTATTCCTCATATGAAGGAACGGAAATCAGGAACGATTATTACCATAGCTTCTGATGTAGCAAGATATACGATAGCTAACGGTTCAGCTTATACAGCTTCAAAATACGCAGTACAAGGATTTTCGGGTTCTGTAGCACAAGAAGTACGTGAATATGGAATTAGAGTAGGTACCATTAATCCTGGCATGGTTGATACCTATTTTGCTGACTCAACACAAGGTTTACCGGAAAAAAAGGATTGGCTTAAGGTTGAAGACATAGCAAACGCTGTGGTGTATATGGCTTCCGCTCCTAAGTATATGCTTATAGATGAAATTGTACTACATCCACTTGTACAACAATATACAATTGCATAACATAAGAAAACGGCTCCTCCTTGAGGGAGCCGTTTTTTGGTGGAATTCTTTGGGCCGGTTGTTAAATATTTCTCAACAAAACTTGTATCCACTTGATTTTTCAGGAAAGACTATACATCGGTAACTCATTATCAGGTTCAACGGTTTCGTTAGCATGGTCGATATAACGAAGTAAAGAATATAAACTTTTTTCAATCACTGAATAGTCACGTTCAAAGTTATAAGCATGCAGGAAATGCTCAATTCTCTTTGATAGAATTTGGTCTTTTGTTCGTACCATAAGTATCAGCAAGTTATCCCATTCAGATCGATGTGTATAATACAAAGCTCGATCATAATCCATTTTATTCATTTGTTTTGTCTCCTCCTTACTAGGAGTTGAAGTTATTTTATGATATTTTGGCGATAACTTTCACAGAAAATGTTGGACAATCCGTCCTAGCGCTGTTTTCAACTTTTACCTGTATAACAAGCAGCGCCAATGGTTATGAAAAGGAGCCGGTATGAAGAAGCTATTATGTATGATGTTGGTATTTTCACTCCAGTTTGGAAATGTCTCCATGGCTAAAGTTGTTGAAACAGATTCCCCTTATACCTATGAGAAATTGAAGGATGATCTTGAAAAGCTCAATCATCAATATCGGGCAGTAAAAGTAAAAAAAATTGGGGAAACACATTTTGGAAGAGACATTTATGCAATAAGGCTTGGAAAAGGAAAGAAGAATATCGTTTTAATTGGAGCCCATCATGGACGTGAATGGATAACAAGTATGCTTTTAATGGAGAAACTTGAAGTGTATGCAGATTTGTATCAAAGGAAAAGAGAATTTGGGATGATTTCAACTGATATATTAAATGATGTATCCATCTGGTTTATTCCTATGCTCAATCCAGACGGTGTGACCATCCAACAAAATAAACTTAACCTGTTCCCTAAAAAGCATTTGAAAGCGCTGGTGTCCATGAATGGTGGTTTAGAGAACTTTGAGCGCTGGAAAGCGAATGGAATCGGCATTGATTTAAATAGACAATATCCAGCGGGGTGGAAGGAACTTACCGATGGTCCGCCAGTTCCCTTTTACCAATTTTATAAGGGGAAGAGGCCACTAGCCGCAAAAGAAATAAAGGCAGTAACAGCATTTATTCACGACATTGATCCTGAAATTGCTGTTGCTTATCATTCGGCTGGTAGAGAGATTTTTTGGAATTATAAAAATGGCAAGCACCTTAAACGTGACAAAAAGATTGCAAAGAAAATTTCAACATTGACCGGTTATCCATTAGCAAAACCACCTAAACATGCCACTGGGGGAGGCTTTACGGATTGGTTTATTACTACCTATCATCGTCCGGCAATGACGATTGAGGTTAGTCCTCTAGTTGGTGAAACTTCCCCGCCTTTATCAGTCTTTAAAACAGAGTGGGAAAGAAATAAATATGTAGGTCTTACTCTTGCAAAAGAAGCAAAGAACTTAAAAAAGCGAAAATAAGCAGAAGACTTGCTGTTTTTTACATCTTGTTTCATCATTCCCGGTTTTTCTTCATACATTGTGGTAAGAGGAAAAGGGGGAATGGCTATGAATGGGGACGATCGCAAAGCTCTAGAATATGCGATTAGTGAAATTACTGAAATTGCTCGGGGCTTTGGCTTGGATTTTTATCCTATGCGATATGAAATTTGCCCAGCTGAAATCATTTACACGTTTGGTGCCTATGGAATGCCTACCAGATTTTCACACTGGAGCTTTGGGAAGCAATTCCACAAGATGAAGCTTCATTATGATTTAGGATTAAGTAAAATTTATGAACTTGTTATCAATTCAAATCCATGTTATGCCTTCTTATTAGATTCCAATTCACTTATCCAAAATAAATTAATTGTTGCACATGTACTGGCTCATTGTGATTTCTTTAAGAATAATGTCCGCTTCCAAAATACCAAACGAGATATGGTTGAAAGCATGGCTGCTACTGCTGAAAGAATTAGAACCTATGAGATACAATTTGGAAAAAAGGAAGTGGAAACCTTTCTTGATGCCGTACTGGCCATTGATGAACATATTGATCCTTCATTAATGAGACCAAAGCTTGCATGGTCACTGGAAGATGAAAGTGAAGAAGAATCACCACAAATTTCTGCGACTCCTTATGATGATTTATGGAAGTTAGACGATAGTGGGAATAAGCAGCCAAGTCAGCCAAGAAAGAAACAATTTCCGCCAAAACCGGAAAAGGACCTATTATTATTTATTGAAACCTATAGCAGGGAACTGACGGATTGGCAGCGAGATATATTAACGATGATGCGTGAGGAAATGCTTTATTTCTGGCCGCAGTTAGAAACGAAAATCATGAACGAAGGCTGGGCGTCATATTGGCACCAGAGAATCATCCGAGAGATGGATTTGACGAGCGGAGAAGCAATCGAATTTGCAAAATTAAACGCAGGGGTTGTACAGCCGTCAAAGACCGGAATAAATCCTTATTACCTAGGAATTAAGATATTTGAAGACATTGAAGAGCGTTATAATAATCCAACAGAAGAGATGATTAGAAGAGGAGTTATCCCAGGCTCTGGCCGTGAAAAGATGTTTGAGGTTCGTGAAGTGGAATCAGATATATCCTTTTTACGGAATTATTTAAACAAAGACCTTGTGATGAGGGAAGATATGTATCTCTTCCAGAAGCAAGGAAGGGACTATAAAATCGTCGATAAGGAATGGGAGCATGTTCGTGACCAGTTAGTAAATATGCGTGTAAATGGAGGGTTCCCGTACATTACCGTGAATGATGGTGACTATTTAAAGAACGGTGAACTTTATTTAAAGCATTGGTATGAGGGCGTAGAATTAGATGTGAAATACCTTGAGAAGGTGTTGCCATATATCCAGCAGCTATGGGGCAGACCAGTCCATATTGAGACCTTGATTGAAGATCGTAGAATGTTATTTTCTTATGACGGGAAAGGCGTTCATCGGAAGTATATGTAAAAAGTAGTTGTGTATGGCAATGCTTCACAAAAAAACACCAATCACCATGGTGTTTTTTTGTTTATGATTATTTTTATGTTTTTTAAGTCATTTATTTAAGAGGATTACGCCGATAGCAATTAGGAAAATCCCAATTATGGAGTATACTGAAATGTTCTGACGTAAAACTATTATAGATAAAATGGTAACAAGAATTGCATTTACCCCAGTTTGAATACCGCCTAGCATGACCGTATTTCCAAATGTTTTACTCCCTTGAATGAAGCCCCAAGCTAGTGCAATGTTCCCCAAAAAAGAAAGCGGAAGAAAATATATGTTAAATCGGATGCTGTCTTTTAAAGTTGGCTGAAAAAAATAAGCAGATAAAATTGGCAATAAGGAAAAAACAGCAGCACCAATTACAATTGCGCCTATTACTAGAAATTTCAAAAGAACACCTCATTTAATCTAAATACTTTATCCTAAATAGTATTGCTTTTTCTTTTTCTACTATTCATTTCTCCTTAAATTAAGGACCACCGCCTTCAGCACTTTTTAGAGCTCAGTACGGGGTGTAATCCACGTTTGGTGTATATATATTAGCGGCATTCCATAATAAATATTCCTTAATTCCCTGAGCATGTAAGGCGCGGATTTGGTCTTCGACTTCTTTCTTCCCATATACCTTATAATTGCCTGCCCCAAGCCAAGAAGCGGTAAAATCCTGTAACCAAGGCCGTGATATTGGAGGATTGGAGATTTGTTTTAGCCTGATATTCTCCACTTTAGCATAGCCCTCAACGAGTTGATACGGCTGTAAATCGGGCTTTGGAATACCAAAAATGGCGGTCCAATGACTTGGATAAATCATCGCAGAAATGACATCTACGTTCTGGGCAATAGTAGTGAAATTCTGGCCAATTCCTGATGCTTCAGGAATGACGGTAGCATTTCCAAAGACATCGACTGAAACCTTCACATTGTAGGGCTTAAGTTTTTCTCTAGCGTATTTTACAAACTCACTTACAGCCGTTACCCTATTCCCTTGAAATGCAGATTTATCGTAGACAAGCTGGTTTTCCACCCTTTCAAACTTCTCAGGGAATCGTACATAATCAAATTGAATTTCTTTGAATCCTAATCTTACTGCTTCTACAGCCAACCCAATATTATAATCCCAAACTTCCTTAAGAAAGGGGTTAGTGAAGGAATCCCCCCGGGCATTTTTCCATACTCCATTAGTGGTTTGATAGGATAAATTTGGGTTCTTATTAGCTAGTACATTATCCTTAAAGACGACAATTCTAGCGATTGGATAAATGTTATTTTTCTTTAACGTATTCATGAGTGAAGATGGTTTTGGAATGTATGGACGGCCAATTGAGTAATAGGGCGATTTTTTTGAAGGAATGAAGGTAAGATTGCCATAATCATCTTTAATATCAATGACCATTGCGTTTAAATCTGTACTATTCACAAGTGAAATCAACTGGCTGAATACGGGTTTATTTGTATTTGGCGCATTTACATAGATACCTCTGATGGGTTCTTGAAATGGTTTAGAAGCTAGAACTATTTCATGGAATGGATGGCCAAAGGATAGCAGAATCACAAATAGGGTTAGCAGATATTTTCTCATAGCAAAATCTCCTTGTTGTTTATTCCTACTAGATTGTGCATAAAAGGTATTTATTATAAGAAAAAGCTATCTTGCATATACAAGATAGCGTGTTTACTAAAAAATCAATTTCAATCCAACTAGGATAAGTCCAATCATGAATCCGCAAACTGCACCATTTACGCGGATCCATTGCAGGTCCTTACCAACATTGTTTTCAATCATGTCAATAAGAGTTTCATTATCCAGTTTTTCTAAGTTCTCCTCAACAAGTTTTCCAATTTTAGCATGATTATTATCGACAAAAATAGAAATTTGATCCTGAATCCAAGTCTCAATTGCTTTGACTTTTTCATCATCTGCTTTCAGGTTTTCAAGTGCCTTTGTTAAAAGAGGGAGGAGATACCCCTCGTAAAAGGTAGGTATTTCGATAAGGAAACTAGCCTTTTGTTTTAATTGTTCAATAAACTCTGTGATTTTATCCTCTAACTGCCATTCTGAAATCATTTGTTCCTTTATGGTATTTAATTCCGCAGCAAGATTTTCATCGGATTTAATATCTTGCAGTTTTGTGTTTATATGAAATAGTAAGGTTTGCCTATTTTGATTAAAAGGGTCACTAAAACTTTTTACTCCTTTTTGAATAAGACCCTGAAGAATACTCCCTAACTTTTCCTCATTGACAATATTCGTAAATGATTTAAGTGCAAATTGCATAAAACCATCTGCTTTGATATTTTCAAGTGCATCTACTGCCATCCTGCCTAGTCTATCCTTAGTACTTTCTTTTTTTGCCCAGTCATCTACTTCCTTAAGGATAAAATCAAGAGCTTTTTCATCATACTTCCTATTTAGCAGTTGATCAATGGCTAGGGGAAGGTAGTTACTTACGTCTATATCTTTAAGCTTTACTTTCAATTCTTCTGTGATTATGGGTGCCAGTTTTTTACTATCAATAGAATGAAGTAAATGTTTTATCAAGTTAACAACAGCGTTTCTCACATGCTGTGCGCTTAGCGAATTTTGTGCTAAATTATATAGCTTCTCGGTAAATGCAATGCTCGATATTTTTTTTCTAATACTTTCTTTGGTCAGCCAATCATTTTCAAGCATTGAAATAATCGCTGCTATAATTCTTTTACGGTTTTTTGGTAATAGTGCTGTATGAGGTATTGGTATACCTAGTGGGTGACGAAATAATGCAGTCACTGCAAACCAGTCAGCAAGTCCCCCGACCAACCCTGCTTCAAATCCCCCTTGAAGGATTATTCCCCATAGGGAATCCTGAAAAGGGAATGTCACAACAAAACCTACTCCCATTACAGCTAAGGAAATCGCCGCTAAGTGCTTCGATTTATTCTTTTTTCTCGACATCTTTGAATCCCTCATTTTTTTACTAAAGTATGCATTGCTAATGCTATTATCTCAATATCGCAAAAAAAAGCAAAAAAAAACTCCTATCATTGTTAGGAGTTTTCCATTTTCCTCGTTTCAGGTCTAATATGCGTAATAAGCCCATCTAGTTCCGTGATATAAAACTGTGTTTCAGGGGCAGATTTCAAATAACTTTCTTGAAGTAATTGGTAATAGTTAACTCTCCGATTTGGGTCAAAGCGCAGCATCGGGTATTCCTTACGTTCCTTTACAAACAAGTCTACTGCTTTTTGTACCATGTCCATTTCTGCAGGGATTTTCTTGTCCTTTTCCTCAAAAAGATCATAGGTTTCCTTAGACATATAATACTTCTTAGAGGGAATCCCACCTAAAATATTTGTCAGTTGTTTAAAATCGATGCTGTTATCATCCTGGACAATTATCGTACGGTATACACCTTTTGGCAGATTATCTGAAAATTGTCTCACAGCTTTTCGAACTTGATCTATGGTGACATCAATTATCGGATAGTCATTCGTTTTAGTTTGTTCTCTTTGTATGCCATACTCTTCCTGAGAAGTATCTTTATCAGGTTTTTTAAAATACTTTTGCACCATTACGTACCCTGTGAGTCCTCCAATAGCTATTCCAATAAAAGTAAATATAACAGTTAACCACGGTTGAAAACCGTATTGGGTATCTAAGAAAGAGCCAAGTTTATAAAACCCAAAGATCGTTAAGGCAATTGTTAACCCAAATACCATATTTAATGAAAGGGCCTTCATTAAAAAGTTTGAAAACTCGTTCCAATGTTGATTGTTAAAATTCTTTTCATTGTTAAGAAATTTTCTAACCTCCTTTTTCATTTCTTCAGATACCTTGTTTTCTTCGAAGAAGGACTCTAAGTATTCACTCTTTGTTTTATCATTATTTTTTAAAATACATGCCGTTTTCTCTGTTTTTCCTTTTGTGTAATGAACGTAAATAAATTTTTCTTCAAAACCCAATTCAAGGTTCTCCGATACTCTGCCTAAGTATTTAGTAAACTTGTGTCTCATATTTTACGCCCCCTTACTATCTTTATGCATAAATGATTGGGAACGGAATGCATCCTCTTTCACTTCCTTCTGTATATCTTTAGCCTGTGCTTTTGCGTCCAAAATCATTAATTTGGCCTCGTGTTCACTATGCCTCATGATTTCCCTGGCGTCTTTTCTAGCTTGGTTAAGAACTTCGGCACTGAGTTCCAGATTTTTCTCTGCTTCCAGCTTATATTGTTCGGTTAATTGAAGCTGATTTTCAATATGTTGTTTTCTACTATCCAAGACACCAACTAACTTTTTGAAAACAAGTTTCTTTAATATAAAGACTAAAACAGTAAAAATAAGAGCTTGGTAAATCATGGTTCCTAAAGAGATGGGAAGTCCGAACAGTGTAATATCACCCAAAATAATTCAACTCCTTTCCTTTCATTGTATTGGTTTGCTTTCCACTATTACTTTCTTATTATTATGTTGGCTGTGTTAAACTAGTCTGTTGATTTGCGCTCCAGGGCGCTATGCTTTCCGCAGGCTCGCCCGTGAGCCTCCTCGAAGCTTCGCTCCTGCGGGGTCTCACTCAGCTCGTTCATCCCGCAGGAGTCAAGCGCCCTTCCGCTCCAATCAACAGGTTCAATAAATCAACAGTATCCTTTAACACAGCCATTATGTTAAGCGGTGAGCAATATAAACCATTGTAAGTGTTACAAATATGTAAGCCTGGATTGCACCGATGAAAACACAAAATGCCTGCCAAATGAGGAGAGGAATAGCAGCTAGTGAAGCAATTGCAAATCCATGGGTTATAGCACCAGCAAGTAGAGCAAGCATTACTTCCCCAGCATATATATTACCAAATAATCTTAGCCCTAAGGTTAAAGTAGTAGCAAATTGTTCCAAAATATTAATGGCAAACAAGGCTTTAAAGGGTTTGAAAAAGCTGTGCAAATAATGTTTAAATCCATGCAGACGTATGTCGATAAAATGGGTGTAGGCAATTATCATAATGGCTAATGTCATTGTGACATGAGCATCAGCGGTTGGGGAGCGCCACCATGAAACGGGGTGTTCTTCAATTGTAATGATTGAAAATGGGACACCTAAAAGATTGGCAATAAACAAATACATTAATAGAGATACCCCAGTAGACAAAATAAATAAATTGTTGTTAGGACCTAATGAATTATTCATGATATCCTTAACAAAGTCCATGATCCATTCCATAAAGTTTTGCAATTTTTTAGGTATACCTTCTGTGAGGTTTCTTGTAGCAATGTAAGCAATTAGAAAGACCATAATCGATGCAACGGTGGTGGTCAAGATGATGGATAAATCGAAGGTTAAATTAAATAATACTACTTGTGGCCTAGAATGTTCCATGATGTCTAACCCCTTTCATATAGTAGGTTAAATTAAGCTTTACTGCTTAAACACTAGGAAATATGTACTAGGTGAGCGCTTTCATTATAGATCTAATTTAATATTATTGCAACATAGTTCACAATTTATTGCTAATTTTCAGAAAAAATAAGTTAGCAAGGTTACAAACAATTTTAATATGTAGTTGGTTATACAATTTATATTGATTGGAATAGTAATAAGCAAAGGAAAAAGGACAGCCAATTAAGATGGCTGTCCTAAGTTGTTAGATGGAGGAAAACTAGTTTATAGCCATAGTTTCCTTAAAAGTTATTTGAATTTCATTTATTTCATCGTTAAAGGATAGGCAGGTTTCAGTATCCTCGAAGAACCATACATCATTTCCTTCTACATAGAAGTTAATCCCATTCATTTCTTTCGTAAAGCCAACATTTGTTGGTGCCTCTGCTGAAAATGCAAGACTAAAGCCCTTGTGTTTTTCACCAAAACCACTGTATTGTGGAAACATTCTTACGGTATTGATCTCGAATTCATTTGTAAACCACTTTGCAGCTTTTTCATCAATTGAAATTAACATATAATATGCACCAACCTTTTCAAAATGGTAATAGCCATAACTAAGATTGAAAACCGGGAAAATTCAAAAGAAAAAAATCATTTCTTATGATATTAGATTAAGGCTTTTTGTTAGAATTGCATGTGACATTTTTCACAAGGATACCTATTATAAGACGGAATTTATAAATCGTTCATATTTCCGCAATAATCATCCTAAAAGGTAAATACTAAAATAAAAATCAATCAGTATTGTTTTAGAATTTGTAACATATTTAAAGTGTTAAAGATGATAAAATATATTTACTACGAAAAAGGAGTTATTCCAATGGAACATAAACTTGATAAATTGACTGAGAACATTTCAGATATAAAAACGTTAATTCATACTTTTAATAAAACCTTAGAAAATATTGAGCACAGACTTTCTCGATTGGAGCAAATGGACAGTATTGAGCATCGAGTAGAGGTTAACCAGATTGACTTGTCAGATATTAAAGAATCATTGCAGCGTATTGAAGAAGTACAGAGCACTGTAGTAAAAGAAATAAAGAATCATTCAGGAAATGGTGCGGATATTCAACATATTAACCGTCGACTGGATTCACACCTCATTAAATTAGCCCGAGCAGAAGAAGATATCATTATCTTAAAAAACAAATAATTACAATAAAAAAAGATCAGAAGTGTAAAAGTCTGATCTTTTTTCATTTAATTGACAGTGAATGTAACCGTTTACAAAATTATTTAAAAAGTGATTTAGCACCTTTAAATAGCAGTGCTACAGAAAAAATAATGATTGCTAAGGCGCCAACGATATCAAAAATTGGACCTAAGAAACTTAAGAATGATACCGGTTCAACGCTCATTAAAGCAAATCCGGAAAGTATAGATGCTAAAAATAAGAAAATTAATTCCATCGTAATTTCTCCCCCCTTTAGTTTAGAATATGTTTTCAAAGGGGGAGGTGATTGGATTATAGAGAAATTATTACAATTATATTACAAAAAAAGGACCAAAATATGATTTTGGCCATTTTTTTTTATCCGTTTTTAAGAAAGAACCTCAGTTTGTGATAAGGAAATTTTATTTTCGCTGGGTTCTTCATCATTGACTTTCTTTGTTACCTCAATATATTTAATGTGATGCTCCTCCATATCGAGTATTTTAAAGCTATATGATTCGTGATGGATGGAGTCTCCTTCTTTTGCTTCATAATTCTCAGTTAATATCCAGCCGCCAATGGTGTCTATATCTTCATCATCAATTTCGACTCCCAACAAGTCATTGACTTCTGTTACTAAAACTTTGGAGTCAATAATATAGTGATGTTCCTTAATTTTACGTATCATGGGAATTTCATCGGAATCAAATTCATCGCGGATTTCACCAACAATTTCCTCGAGAATATCTTCAACCGTAACTAAACCCGATGTTCCGCCATATTCATCCATTAATATAGCCATATGCATTCGATCTTTTTGCATTTTAACAAGTAAATCATGGATAGGAATTGTTTCAATTACTCTAATAATTGGGCGGGTATAATGCTCTAGCGTTTTAGTTGAAAGGGTTTCTTTACTAATTAAATCTGTCACCATTTCTTTAATATTCACTAAACCAATGATATGGTCTTTATCACCATCAATAATTGGATATCTCGTATATTTTTCCTCACGGATTACTTGGAGAAACGTATCTAACGTATCATCTTTCGATAATGAAACGATTTCCGTCCGGGGGACCATAATTTCTTTGGCAATCCGGTTATCAAATTCAAAAATTTTATTTACATACTTAAACTCAGATTGGTTAATTTCGCCGCTTTTATAGCTTTCAGATAGGATAATTCGAAGCTCTTCCTCTGTATGTGCCATTTCGCTTTCAGAGACTGGCTTAAGACCAAAAATGCTCGTTACGATACGTGCTGACCCATTTAATAACCAAATAAAGGGATACATCACTTTATAGAAGAGAATTAAAGGCCGTGACATAAGAAGAGTAATCATTTCAGCTTTCTGTATAGCCAGTGTTTTAGGTGCCAGCTCTCCTACAACAACATGTAAAAATGTAATTGTCGCAAAGGCAATCCCAATGGATAAGATGTGGGAGACACCGTCAGGGATTTCCAGCCCATTAAAAAGGGGAGCGAGTAAATGCTCAATGGTTGATTCCCCAATCCAACCTAAAGCCAGGGCAGTAATGGTAATTCCTAACTGACAGGCTGAAAGATATTCATCCAGGTTTGAAATTACTTTTTTTGCTGAAATAGCACTCGAATTACCTTCTTCAATTAACTGATCAATTCTTGAACTTCTAATCTTGACAATAGCAAACTCTGAAGTTACAAAAAAGGCAGTTAAAGCAATTAAAATGGCTATTATAACCAAGTTAAATATGTCCAAATAAGTTCCCTTAGCTCGTTAAATACGAGTTAAGGAGTCACCTCCTAGTAATTTAAAAAAATTAACTCGTTACATTCAAAAGGGATTTCATCAAGACTGATTTTAGCATCATAAGATTCGTTGTGAATTTCTCTTTTTGCAGATTATCTAATTTTTCAACAACTGGGATTAGACCCACTAAATCATTCTGTAACTGCTGCATTTGCTGTGTTACTTCATCTACATGTTTCTCCACTTCTGAATCATGAATTTTTATGTCTTTCTTCATATCTAGTTTTCTTTTAATCTCGTCAAGCGGGTAATGTAAACTCTTACAATCTTCAATAAACTTTAAATCCCTTAAGGATTCATCAGAATAAATTCGGTAATTAGATTTTGAACGTTCTGCGCTTAATAGACCAATTGATGTATAATAATCAATTGTCCGTTTAGAAACCATTGCGATTTCTGCTAATTCACCGATACGATAGACAGCCCCATCAAATCACCTCGGGTAACTAAATTTAACAACAATTATAGTAAATTACAACTGTACAGTCAAACGTTCTAGTTCGCATATTAGTTGGTATCAACATTTTATGAAAAAAGTCTTGTCTATATGAATTGGAAAATTATAAATTTTCAAAAAATAATTTGAAATAAGCGCCTCCTACATAGGAGACGCAGCTAGAGGTAGTTTAAGTGTAAATACGGTTAATTCTGGAGTTGAAAGACAAGTTAAATCACCTTTATGTTTTTCAATGATTTCTTTACAAACGAATAGCCCAAGACCAGTACCAAGTTTTTTGGTTGTAAAGAATGGCTCGAATATGGTTTTACTTAATTCTGAAGGAATCATTGGACCATTATTGGATATAGAGAGTATTACATGTGTATCATTCTCTATATGACTCTTAATCTCAATAATTGGATTAGAGATTCTATGATGATTTAACACGTCAATCGCATTAAATATAATATTAATGAATACTTGACGCATTTCATCCGCATACCCATAAAGTGTGATTTCATCGACAATTTCTTTTTTGATTTTAACTTTACCGTCTAAAATACTCGGATATAAGAAATTTAAGACTTCATCAATCAATTTATTGAGGTGAAACTGTTCTTTTTCTTTCCCAATTAGTTCTTTTTTAGATAAAAGTAAAAATTGCGAAATCCGGAAATTCAGTTGTTCTAGCTCACTTGAAATAATCTCTAAATATTTCATATTAGGATGGTCAGCCTTAAGCAGCTGAACAAACCCCTGTATGGATGTTAGAGGGTTTCTAAATTCATGTATAAAACTAGATGTCATTTGCCCAAGAAGTGTTAATCGGTCCTGATGAGTTGAATCGATAAACATGGTTTTTTCTTCAATGATTTTGTTTTTAGCTTCTGTATAGTGTGTAACCGCATAATATAGAAATTTATCAAAGCAGTAATTTATTTTATTAATCGATTCCTGAAGGTCTTCCCACTGAAGGTCAGCCTTACTTAGATAGCTGTAGAACACACTTCTGCCAAGATTAACATTATAAACAAAGTCACCTATATTAATATTCGCTAGTGCTCTTTCCTCAGAAATTTCAAGAGCATATTTTTTAATAATCTCTAATAGCTCTTCTTCACTCATTGTATGCATAGTGAGAATAACATTAAATAAAGCAATCCCATTTTCACGTATTTTTTCTTTGTAAGGATCCCCGTTAGAAATGACAATTGAGCTTTCCCACTCACGTACTAAACTTTCTTTATTCTCATCAAAAAAGGCTATTAATTCCGTTTGTACTTCAGATAACATCACAGTTTTCCTCCTAAGGCAGCAATGCCGAACTGACTAGTTATTTTATTATACCATGTATGGAAGTTTATCCTTGTAAAAGTTCTATAAAAATAGTATATTCGTTAATGAAATCAATTAAATATTTCCACAGGGGGAGCTGCTATAAGTGGCTGAGAGTGAACGTTCGAGTTCTGACCCTATGAACCTGTTAGTTAACGCTAGCGTAGGGATGTGGTTTGCCGACTATTAAAGCTAACAATGCAGACAATCCTAACTGTCCTGCATTGTTTTTTTTGTTTTTAAGGCGCCATATAAATTCTTAGGAGTAATACCTGTCGAACGTTCTCCAATATACAAACTATAGGGGGAACATGTATGGAAAAAAAACGTAGTAACACATTATTTTTAGTGGAAGTGGCCGTATTTTCAGCACTTGCTTACTTACTGGATTTAGTTTCAGGGCTTTTATCATTAAAGATATGGCCACAGGGTGGTTCGATTTCAATAGCGATGATTCCGATTTTCCTAATGTCATTTCGCTGGGGTATAAAAGGTGGAATCTTATCAGGATTTTTACTCGGTTTACTTCAATTCATCCTTGGTTTTTCTCAAATTTATACACTTCTTCAAGGAATTATTGATTATGGAATTGCTTTTTCAGTGGTTGGTTTAGCAGGTGTTTTTGCTTCAAAGGTGAAGAATTCTCTGAAGAATAATACAAAAAGCTGGGTTACATTTGTTCTTTTAGGAACGTTTTTAGGAAGTGCCTTGCGCTATCTTGCTCATGTGTATTCGGGTATCGTATTCTTTGGTGAATATGCACCTGCTGGTCAGCCAGTTGCTGTTTATTCCTTTGTTTACAATGGAACCTATATGCTTCCAAGCTTTATCGTAAGCGCAATCCTTGTAATACTCGTCATTAGTGCAGTACCAAAAAAAATGATATAAGAGTTGAAAAATAGAAAAGTCTGTGACTTTTCTATTTTTTTTTCAAATTTTTGTCACAGAATAAGCGATTGTTCAATGGTAAAATGAGGTTATAAATAAAGATAATCATTCTCAATTAACATAGTTAGGGTGATCGTGATGTTCGGCTCGTTTAAAGCAGGAGAAAAAGGAAAAATCATTAATATTTCTAAGGTTGGCCGCCTAGTCCAAAGAAGGTTGTTGGACCTAGGAATAACAGAAGGATCTGAGGTCTGTGTCAAATGTGTTATGCCTTTTGGTGGACCAGTGATGATTGAGTCTTGCGGACAGTGTGTAGGACTCCGGCGCAAAGAAGCGTGTTTAATAGAAGTGGAGAGAATTTAATGGAAATCGCCCTTATTGGTAACCCAAATACAGGAAAAACCTCATTGTTTAATAATCTTACAGGATCCTATGAGTATGTGGGCAACTGGAGCGGTGTTACAGTTGAAAAGAAAGTCGGGGTTTTTAAGAATCATATAGGAAAATTAATTGATTTGCCTGGAATCTATTCCTTGAATCCATTATCAAAGGATGAAGGGGTCGTTACCACTTACTTCTTAGAGGAACAAGTGGACAGACTGTTAAATATTCTGGATGCTTCTCAATTGGAACGAAATTTACATTTGACCTTGCAGCTGCTCGAATATGAGAAACCTGCACTAATTGGTTTGAATATGATTGATGTTGCGAATAATCGCGGGATAAAAATAAATACAGATAAGTTATCCCAGATTTTAGGGGTACCGGTTGTACCTGTTGTGGCAAGAAGTGGTAAAGGCTGTGACACTTTAATAGAAGTAATTTCAACAAGTTCGAACCATTCAAAGGTAAAAAAACATGTCTACTATGGAAAAGTAATTGAGGATGGAATTACCAAATTGAGTATGGAGTTAATAGGAAAAACAGACCATTCACCAAGATGGCTTGCCATTCAACTATTTGAGGGGAATGAATACATCCATCGTTATCTTTCCGACTTAATAGAACCTAATAAACTAGTAACACTCGTTTCAAATTTGGAATCTGCCATAAAAGAGGAAAATGGTAATATAAAATCGCTGGCAAACTATATCTATCTGAAGAGAAAAAAAGTTATCGAAAAAGTTCTAGAGGCATCTGTTCAAAAGGTTAGTACCATTGTTCCCTTGTCTGAAAGAATTGACGCCATCGTAACCAATCGGTATTTAGGAATGCCAATCTTCTTAATATGTATGTATTTGATGTTCATGCTCACATTTGATTGGCTGGGTACTCCATTATCTGATGTCTTGGATGGAATATTAACAGGACCGGTGACAGCCGGTTTTGAAAAACTCCTTGGTGTGATTCATGCTTCAGATTTTATTCATGCATTGATTATTGAAGGACTGATTGCTGGTGTCGGTGGGGTACTGGTATTTGTTCCACAGATATTTATTCTCTTCTTTTTTATTTCCCTGTTAGAAGATTCTGGCTACATGGCTAGGGTTGCCCTAGTAATGGACCGGATTATGGAGTCTGTTGGACTAAATGGAAAGGCATTTATTCCAATGATGATTGGATTTGGCTGTAATGTCCCTGGGATTATGGCCGCAAGAACAATCGAAACACCAAGAGAGAGATTAATGACCATATTATTGACACCACTCATGTCATGCTCTGCCCGATTGCCAGTTTATGCAATATTTGTTGGAGCATTTTTTGTAGGGCATAAAGCCCTGGTGGTATTAAGTCTTTATGTTTTAGGAATTGTTGTCGCATTACTACTAGCAAAAATATTTACTAAAACATTGCTAAAATCAGAAGCATCTTTATTCGTTATAGAATTGCCGCCATATCGCCTCCCGCAGGTACAATCGCTTTGGAGAAGCACCTGGGATAAGGGGAAAGGCTTTGTTCGAAAGGCAGGAACATTCATTTTTGCTGGCTCCGTTTTTATTTGGCTGTTATCGTACGCTGGACCGAATGGATTAAAAGTGGATATGGATGATAGCTTTTTGGCAGCGATAGGGAATTTGTTTGCTCCTGTTTTAGAGCCAATAGGTTTTGGTACTTGGCAGGCTGCCGCCTCTTTAATAACAGGATTCTTAGCTAAAGAAGCAATTATTTCAACGATGAATATTATTTACTTTGTTCCAGAAAATGCGAGTCTACAAGGGTTATTGAGCGATTTTTACACACCGCTGGCTGCCTATAGTTTTATGGTTTTTATACTATTATATATTCCATGTTTAGCAACGGCTGCAACGATTTATAAGGAAACAGGTTCAAAGAAATGGACTGCATTCTCTATCCTTTACGCATTATTTATTGCTTATGTTTTATGTTTGGTCATATATCAGGGCGGTAAACTGTTTGGATTAGTCTAATTAGGTAGGTGTTTTCGTATGATAGCAAATATAGGTAGTTTCATAATAGGCACTGCGATTTTTGGTTATGCTGCTTGGGCATTAGTGAAGTTTATTAATAAATCGAAAAAAGGAAAATGTGCGGCATGTGATCTTGAAAAGACCTGCTCTACCCAAAGTCAATGTGGCATTCCGCCAAAATAAAACGATGAAACTGCTATCCTTAAAACGATAGCAGTTTTTTCTTTTAAATAGAAGGCAACTTGTGTAAAATTACACTAGTAGGTTTTTGAAAGAAGGTCTTTGCATGAATAGGGAAGAAATTATTATGATAGTTTCAGATAAATTGCGATTGATTCGTACAGAAGCAGGCTATACCCAGGATAAAATGGCAGAAATCATTGGAGTATCAAAGAAAACTCTTGTTCAGATCGAAAAAGGCAGGGTCCTTGCAGGCTGGTCCACTGTCGTTACCGTATGTGCTTTATTTAGGGAAACAGAAACCGTCCAATTTCTATTTGGAAATGAACCTCTAGAAGTATTGGAGACTGTTGCTCGAGAAGGAATTGATTATCGGAGAATGAAAACGTTTGGAGGACGAATTTGGTGGCGTGAGGTCGCAAGGAAATACGGATTTATCCTTCAACAGAATATTCTTAGCAAGCATTTTCGAATTCTGGATGACAAACATTATCGGGTATACAGCAGCTTCGACGAAAAACAAGCCAAAATCCGATTTAAAGAATTAACCAAGAACGAATAAGAAAAAGCATTCGAATTTTTTTCGAGTGCTTTTTCTTTTGGATAATTTTTCCCCTTTTAGGGAAAAAGAAAATGATGCCTTTCATTTTGTATTTTATTTATCAGGAGGAATTATGAAAAAGGTAGTGAATAATTGGAAGCGATGGCATATGAACCAATTGATGGTTCTCTCGTTTTCGCTTTTAGTTCTAGGTTTTCTAGGTATCGTCTATGCTTATTCAATGGATTTAGATATTTCTTCACTTAAGAATGAACTGCCCCAGGCAACGGTTTTTTATGATTTGAATGGGGAGGTTGCAAGTAAA
This sequence comes from Neobacillus niacini, assembly GCF_023715415.1. Classification (GTDB taxonomy): domain Bacteria; phylum Bacillota; class Bacilli; order Bacillales; family Cytobacillaceae; genus Neobacillus; species Neobacillus niacini_C. The sequence continues at coordinate 657,051 of NZ_JAMBOB010000001.1, read as the reverse complement.
GTATCAGCAAATAAAAACGAAGGTGTCCCAATCAATGAGGTACCTGACTCTATGAAAAATGCAGTCATTGCTATAGAGGACCGCCGATTCTATGAGCATCATGGCGTCGACTATATTGGTATAACAAGAGCACTAATCAGGGATATCAAAGCACGGGGCATGGTTGAAGGCGGAAGTACCATTACCCAGCAACTTACGAAAAATACACTGCTTACTTCTCAAAAAACATTAAAGAGAAAAGTAGATGAAGTATTCCTAGCGATGCAAATTGAGCGACAATACAGTAAACAGGAAATCCTTCAAATGTATTTAAACCAGATATATTTTGGTGATGGTGCTTGGGGAATTAAGCACGCAGCACAAAATTATTTTGCTAAGGAAGTTAAGGACCTATCCATTAGCGAATCAGCTTTGCTGGCAGGTTTAATAAAGGCGCCTTCTGCATTGAATCCATATCATCACTTAGAAAAAGCAAGACAGAGAAGAAATCTAGTTTTATTACAAATGAAGAATCAAGGCTATATAACGAATCAGCAGTATGATCACGCATTGGCTGAAAAAGTAATGTTAAATGATAAAGGTGGAGACCCGTTCCGAGGGAAGTACCCTCACTATGTTGACCAGGTCTTTGAAGAGGCGATTAATGTTTATCATTTATCACAGGATGAATTGCTGACTGGAGGATATCAGATTTATACCGAGCTAGATTCTATTATGCAGAATGCTATGGAGAAAACGTACCAAAAAGACGATATATTCCCAAAAGGTACTGACCAAATGGTCCAAAGCGGTGGAATATTAGTTGATCCCAAAACAGGTGGAATTCGAGCGATAGTTGGTGGGCGAGGAGAGCACACATTTAGAGGATATAATCGTGCAACGGGGTTAAAGGCTCAGCCAGGTTCATCCATTAAACCGCTTGCTGTCTTTACTCCTGCCCTCGAAAATGGCTGGAAAATAACTGATATGTTAATGGATGAACCGATGAGCTTTGGTGAGTATGAGCCAAGTAATTACAACCATGAATATGCTGGTAAAGTTCCCATGTATGAAGCAGTAAAGGATTCAAAAAATGTTTCGGCTGTTTGGTTATTGAATGAAATTGGGATTGAAAAGGGCTTAGATTGTGCCAAACGTTTTGGAATACCACTAGCAAAGGGAGATCGCAATCTATCACTTGCACTTGGAGGATTAGAAGGAGGAGTATCTCCTTTGATAATGGCTGAGGCGTATTCTGCCTTCCCAAATCATGGAGTCCGGATGAAAGCACATGTTATCAAAAAGATTGTGGATTCAGAAGGGAATCCCGTTGCAGAATGGAAGGGAAAAAAGGAAAGAGTCACCACTAAAGCTGTAACCGATCAAATAAACACAATGCTGCTTGGTGTTGTAGAACACGGGTCTGGAAAAAACGCTCAAATTCCGGGAAGAGAAATTGCTGGGAAAACAGGCTCAACACAAGTACCAATTGAAGGAGTTAAAGGTGTCAAGGATCAATGGTTTGTTGGTTATACCCCGCAATTAGTAGGAGCATTCTGGGTTGGCTACGATAAAACAGATGAAAAACACTTTTTGAAAACGACTAGCAGTGCGGGTGCAGCCATTGTGTTTCGTGAAGTCATGAAGGAGGCATTAAAAGATAAGCCTTCAACTAGCTTTGATGTCCCACGCATTGATGGGTTGATTCAAGAGAAGCAAGAGGAAGAAATAGAATTGACCCCAGATACAATTGAAGAGCATTTTAATAGAGGTGCGAGAAAATGGGAAGAAAGATGGAAGAAACAAAAGGAAAAGTGGGAAAAGAGATGGAAAAGAATAGGTCCTAAGATGAATCATTAATGTTAAGGCACGAAGCTATTCGTGCCTTTTGTGTTAGAAATTTTAATATTCATCAAAATTATTATAAAATATGAACGATATTAACGCTTTCACGTCTTATACATAAACGTAAAAAAAGAGGGATAGATGGGGGAAAGAGAGGACAAGTGTGATGGATCCGTTAATAAAAAGTGCAAAAGAAGGGGATCATCTTGCATTTGCCATGTTGTTTAAAGAAAATTATCCATTCCTTGTAAAGTATTTAATGAAAATTACAATGAATCCAGATATGGCAGAGGAACTTGCACAAGAAACAATGGCAAAATGTATTCAAAAAATTCATCTTTTTAATGGTCAAAGCAAATTCTCCACTTGGCTGATTTCCATTGCAACGAATGCTTATATTGACCAATGTAGAAAACAAAAGAGAGAAAACAAATGGAAAGGACAAGAAGAAGTATATCGAAAGCTGAAATGGCATTTTGAAAGCCGAAACGAGGAATGGAACGATGCGCTGGAAGCGTTAGGTAAATTACCAGTAGACGTTCGGGTTCCTATTGTGCTGAAGCATTATTATGGCTACTCCTATGATGAAATTGGTGCATGGATGAAAATATCCTCTGGAACAGTGAAATCAAGAGTTCATAATGGAATTTTGGCGGTAAGAAGGGAGCTGAAACTAGGTGAAGAAACAGAAGGTCGTCATACTCGACAACGAACAACAAAATAAACATGACTTGGATGCTATTCACAAAGTGCAAGAAGGGTTGAGCAAGGTGGATCAATTCCCTGTCTATACTCCGGATCTCCAGTGGTTTGAAAGCATGGTACGAAATGAGAAGGAAAATAGTAGAAAAAAATTAAGGAAGGAACTATCCTTATTTCTGATAATCGCATTATTTATCTTAAGTGGAATCATTGTATCTTTTTATCAACTGCCAGTAGTTTTTATTGTAATTCAAATAATTACTCCGGTATTTATTGCATACTATACAATTTCTAGTTTTAGTAGGAAGGTGAAAATCAATGAGTAATGAATTATCGCCAACTGTGATCATTATCGTTGCAACTATCCTATTACTTCAAAGTATTTATTTATTCTTAGATGCTAGGAAACGAAACCACAACTATTGGCTATGGGGAATCGTGGGTCTCATACAAGCTCCAATGCCAACCCTTTTTTACTTAGTGTTTATTCGTAAAATCTTTCGAAAAAGAGCTGAATAATTAGATAGGAAAATTCTGAAAAATGGGAATTGACATTTAAATAATCTGGTGATAATCTAACAAAGGATGAAAAAAAAGGAAAGGGAGGGTTACGAAATGATTGTATTAAACAGCACTTTACCAGCAACTGAATACTTGAATGTAACCTGCTCCATTATGATCTCTTTTTAATGAGTCCAATTTTAATTAGATGATAATCAAAACACAGGTTGCGTTCTTTTTCGTACGTAACGTGTGTTTTTTTGTCTCTTTTTTTAGTTTTGAGGCATACTGCACTATTGCGGTATGTCTTTTTCTTTTGCATAGGGGGGGAACAGGATGTTTTCGGTTTTAAAGAAATTAAGTTGGTTTTTTAAAGAATATTGGAAGCGGTATGTCATTGCCATTTTCTTGTTAATTCTAGTTGGGATCTTAGATGTGGTGCCGCCTAAATTAATTGGTATGGCTATTGATGATATTCAAGTTGGCGAAATGAGTAATGGAAAAATAGTAAAATATGTGGGTTATCTTGTCTTAATCATGGTTTTTTCCTATGGAATTACCTACGTTTGGATGTATAAATTATTCGGCGGGGCATTTCTTGTGGAAAGAAAATTAAGATCCCGATTTATGAAACATTTACTAAAAATGTCTCCAACCTTTTATGAGAAGAATCGAACAGGCGATTTAATGGCGAGAGCAACAAATGACTTAAAGGCAATATCCATTACCGCAGGGTTTGGGATATTGACGCTGGTCGATTCAAGTGTCTGGATGCTTACGCTTATTATTACCATGGGACTACTAATTAGCTGGAAGCTAACGATTGCAGCCATCTTGCCACTTCCGATTATGGCATATATCATGCAAATCTATGGGAATAGAATTCATAAGCGCTTTATGGAAGCACAGGATGCATTCGGGGAGTTAAATGACCGCGTCTTAGAATCTGTTGCAGGTGTTAGAGTTATTCGTGCCTACGTTCAGGAAGAGGCCGATGGCAGAAGGTTCCACCAATTAACAGAGGATGTCTTTCAAAAAAATATCAAAGTTGCCAGGATAGACTCCTTGTTTGATCCAACAGTAAAAGTACTAGTGGGATTAAGCTATATGATTGGTCTTGGTTATGGCGCCTATTTAGTCTTTAATCAGGCTATAACCTTAGGTGATCTGGTTGCCTTCAATGTCTATTTAGGGATGCTAATTTGGCCGATGTTTGCAATAGGAGAATTAATTAATATCATGCAACGAGGAAATGCATCCTTAGATCGGGTCAATGAAACTCTTTCCTTTCAGGAGACTGTAGAGAATCCTGAACAGCCTATTAAGGTTGAAACTCCAGAGAGAATTGATTTTGAAAAGGTAACGTTTCGATATCCTTCATCAAAGGAGGATAATTTAACGAATATTTCCGTTCAACTGCAAAAAGGGCAGACCTTAGGTATTGTTGGAAAAACCGGAAGTGGAAAAACAACATTTATTAAACAGCTATTAAGACAATACCCGCTTGGAAGTGGAGACCTTTCCATCTCTGGCGTTCCGCTTAAAGAGCAGACACTGTACCAAGTTCGTAAATGGATTGGTTATGTCCCTCAGGACCATGTTCTTTTTTCAAAAAGTGTAAAAGAAAATATTCTTTTTGGGAACAGTGAAGCAACCAACAAAGAGTTGGAGAAAGCTATTGACTTATCTGCACTAAGAATGGATTTAGAAATGCTCCCAGAAGGGTTAGAAACTCTTGTGGGTGAAAAAGGAGTAGCGCTTTCTGGCGGTCAAAAGCAAAGAATTTCAATCGCACGTGCGCTAATAAGAGATCCTGAAATTCTTATTCTTGATGATTCTTTGTCTGCAGTAGATGCTAAAACAGAAAAGAGAATCATTGACAATATTCGTGATATACGAAAAGACAAAACCACCATTATCACGACTCACAGAATGTCTGCCGTTCAACATGCAGACCAAATCCTTGTTCTTGATGATGGCAAGATCATTGAAGAAGGAACGCATGAGCAGCTGCTTGCTTCTGATGGCTGGTATAAAGAACAATATTTACGACAACAAGTTGAAAATAATCTTGAAGAGGAGGTGACGGCATGAGTACAGGCAAGCGGCTAACCCAGTATGCCTTAAACTATAAAAAAATCATTATTGCTGCATTATTCATGCTGAGCATTTCCGTTGCTACTGATTTGGCAGGTCCATTCATTGCCAAGAATATTATCGATGAACACATTTTAGGCATCGAGTCGGTTTGGTATGAAACGACGGAGGGGAAGAACACAGCAGAATATAACGAGAAATTTTATAAGAAAGAAAAGAATTTCTCCAATGGTGAAGAAAAGGGGAAAGAAATTAGAATTTTGCAGGTTGGTGCAAAGTTTGTCATGGTGGAAGAAAAGCTTGAATTCGATGGGAAAAGGACATTTGAAAATGGGATAGTAACCCTTCAAAAAGGAACAGAGAAGGTTGAGTATGATGCAAATGAACTTACCAATAGAGAGTTAATGGCGTTCTATCAACTTGAAATCCCAGGGATTATTAAATTGCTGATTATTTATTTCTTTCTTTTAGTGATATCCGCTATTTTCCAATATGGTCAGCGGTTGCTGCTGCAGACTTCTGCAAATCGAATCATTCAAAAAATGAGGGAGGATGTATACGGCCAAATTCAAAGGCTCCCAATCCAATACTTTGATAACCTGCCAGCTGGAAAAGTAGTCGCTAGGATTACCAATGATACGGAAGCCATACGTGAATTATATGTGACTGTTTTAGCCCAATTTTTCACCAGTGCTATTTATATCACAGGAATATATGCGGCCCTATTTATCTTAGATGTGAAGCTGGCAGCCATTTGTCTATTACTTTTGCCAATCCTTTATGGATGGATGTTATTATATCGAAAGTTTGCTTCAAAATACAATCATGTTATTCGGTCTCGAATCAGTGATATCAATGCAACTATCAATGAATCGATTGGCGGAATGAGTATTATTCAAGCCTTTCGAAGGGAAAAAGAGACAGAAAAGGAATTCGAAAAGCTTAATACAGAGCATTTTACCTATCAAAACAAATTATTAAGTTTGAATGCTTTAACTTCACATAATTTGGTTGGGGTTCTTAGAAATCTCGTTTTTGTTGCATTCATTTGGTACTTTGGGGGTCAGTCGTTAAATCCTGCTTCAGTCATTTCTCTCGGAGTGCTCTATGCTTTTGTTGATTACATTAATCGTCTTTTTCAGCCCGTACAGGGAATTGTCAATCAATTGGCCAATTTGGAAACCGCCCTCGTTGCAGGTGAAAGAGTATTTAAGCTAATGGATGAACAGGGAGAGAATGTAAGTGCAGAGCGAATCGAAAGATTTCACGGCAATGTACAATTTGATCATGTGTCGTTTGGATACAAAGAGGGTGAATATGTACTGAAAGACATTCACTTTGAAGCTAAACAAGGGCAGACGGTTGCACTTGTTGGGCACACCGGTTCAGGAAAAAGCTCAATTATGAATCTGCTTTTCCGTTTCTATGATTGTCAAAAAGGGAAGATTCTAATTGATGGAAAGGACATTGCCAGTATAGCTCGCCAAACGATTCGAAATCATATGGGGATAGTGCTGCAGGATCCATACTTGTTTACTGGGACGATTGCCTCTAATGTCAGCCTTAACGAGCCATCCATCACAAGAGACATGGTGGAAAAGGCTTTAAAGGATGTAGGCGCAGACAAAGTCTTTAAAAACTTAGAAAATGGATATGATGAACCTGTGATTGAAAAAGGAAGCACCCTTTCAAGCGGACAGCGCCAGTTAATTTCCTTTGCTAGAGCACTTGCATTTAATCCGGCAATCTTAATTCTAGATGAAGCTACGTCGAGTATTGATACCGAGACGGAGGCCATCATTCAAGAGGCAATGGATGTCTTGAAAAAGGGAAGAACCACCTTTATTATTGCGCACAGGTTATCCACCATTCGGAACGCTGACCAAATCCTTGTTCTAGACCGTGGGAAGATTGTCGAGCGCGGTACACATGAAGAATTGATGTTAGTGAACGGAAAGTATTATCAAATGTATCAGCTTCAAAAAGGCAGTGCTGAATTGGCTGGGTAAAGGTTCACAAAAATGTCACAAATACAGCGATAACCTGTTATTTTTATCACATGTAAAATCCTTTTATTATGATATTTTAAATGTGTTTAAGCTTTTCCATAATAAAGGGGTGGATTAGATGGCAGATTATTCAATTGTTAATGTTATTGGCAGTCTCTTAATTCTTTCGTACTATATTGGTTATATCGTTGTTAAACATTAAACTATAGACAAATGTCTGTAGTTTTTTTCTATTTATTGGGAATATATATGATAGTGAGGTGGTGATAGTTATGGAAAACTTTAGAATAGAAAGAGATACACTTGGTGAGGTCCAGGTTCCAAGTGATAAATTTTGGGGTGCACAAACACAGAGGAGCTTAATCAACTTCAATATTGGCACGGAAAAAATGCCGATTGAAGTAGTATATGCGTTAACCTTAATAAAAAAAGCTGGTGCTATTGTCAATCATCAATTAGGAAAATTAGCTGAGAATAAAAAGAAGGCTATCGTATCGGTTTGCGACCAAATTCTTGCTGGTAAACATAACGGCCATTTTCCACTTGCTGTCTGGCAGACCGGAAGCGGAACCCAAACCAATATGAATGTGAATGAGGTCATTGCAAATCGAGCAAATGATTTGTTAGTGAGTCAAGGAAGTAAAGAGAGGGTTCATCCAAATGATGATGTCAATATGTCGCAGAGTTCGAATGATACATTTCCGACAGCTATGCATATCGCTGCGTACATAAAATTAACGGAGAATTTACTTCCGGCTATTGGGGAGCTAAAGGCTACCTTTTTAAAAAAGGAAAAGGCATTTATGCATGTGGTGAAGATAGGCAGGACTCATTTGCAGGATGCAACTCCCTTGACTTTTGGTCAAGAAATAAGCGGCTGGCGAGCTATGCTCGAAAAGTCTGAAAAAATGGCTGCTGATTCAAGCAGGTATCTACTGGATCTTGCTATTGGCGGCACCGCAGTTGGCACGGGTATTAACGCCCATCCTGAATTTGGGGATAAAATGGCGGTACAGCTTTCAACATTGACGGGTTACTCCTTTCAAGCTTCTTCGAATAAATTTCACGCATTAACGAGTCATGATGAAATCGTCTTTGTTCACGGTGCACTAAAGGCACTGGCTGCAGATTTAATGAAAATTGCCAATGATGTCAGATGGCTGGCAAGTGGACCACGAAGCGGGATTGGTGAGTTAACGATACCGGCTAATGAACCCGGAAGTTCCATTATGCCTGGAAAGGTAAATCCTACCCAAAGCGAAGCCTTAACAATGGTTGCCTGTCAGGTTTTTGGAAATGATGCGACCATCGGTTTTGCTGCAAGCCAAGGGAATTTTGAATTAAATGTTTTTAAGCCGGTCATTATTTACAACCTCATTCAATCCATTACCATCTTAGGTGATAGCATTCGTTCCTTTAATGAAAAATGTGCAACTGGTATTGAAGTAAATGAAGATGTGGTTAAAATGCATGTGGAGCGATCATTAATGCTTGTTACAGCGTTAAATCCTTATATTGGTTATGAGAAAGCTGCTGAGATTGCCAAGTTAGCCTATAAAGAAAATAGCACATTAAGGGAAGCAGCTATCAAAACAGGATATGTTACCCCACAGCAATTCGATGAATGGGTTAAACCTGAAAAGATGATATAGAACATTGAAAGCCCCCTCCGATGATGGAGGGGGCTTAAGCCATATTATTTATTTTTTACTGTGTCTGCTTAAAGATTAGCGTTGGAATCCGCCAAGTTGTTGCTCTGCCATTGCTACAAGACGCTTAGTGATTTCTCCACCGACAGAACCGTTGGCACGAGAAGTAGTATCGGCACCAAGATTTACTCCAAATTCTGTTGCAATTTCATACTTCATTTGTTGAAGTGCTTGCTCCACTCCAGGTACTAAAAGTTGATTAGAGTTGTTGTTACTAGCCATAGTTGAATAACACTCCTCTTAATAATTTTGGGGTCAGTATGGAATTGAACCATATGGTTAAGATAAACCATTGCCACCTTGGCCTAACCCATCTTAAAAGTTATTAGATGTTGGAGATGCTTCATACCTTCTTTTGTGTAGCTGGGTTGTTGCTTGCTTTGTAATATTATTATGATTAAAAATGGACAACTTATTCGAAAGATTTTACTGGTAATTTATTCCGTTACATAGTGCCGTAATAGTAACACAAACTAACCATATACAATAACTTAGAGGGTGAATGGGAATGTCGATATGCCCAATATGCAACGGTTTACGTGAAGTAACTCAATTATGTACACATTGCGGGGAACAAATGCTAGATAGCGGAAGGTTAATGGACTTTTATGATGATTACAGTCCGTATATGGAAATTGATTTGATGAAGATGGAAGACGGTTATCCAGACAGTAACTCAGGGGGGAAATGCCTGCACTTATATCAATGTCCAATCTGTCAAAAGGATGAAGTAATCTTTATTAAAGAATAAATGCAAAAAGGTCCCGCAATAGGAGGGACCTCTTTGTCTATATTCTATTCGTTAGCCACGCGAATACGGGACTCAGTTTCAGCGTCAAAGAAATGACCTTTATTTAAATCAAAAGCTAATTCAAGTGAATCTCCTGGGTGAATGTCAGCTCTTGAATCTAGACGGGCAACGAAGTCTTGACCATCTAAACTAGCGTAGACCATTAATTCTGCTCCAGTTAACTCAGCAACATCAACATTTACGGTGATTTTTGTACCAGTAGATGCTTCAATAAATACAGGCTCATCATGGATATCTTCCGGACGAACACCAAGGATAATTTCTTTACCAACATATCCTTGCTCACGAAGAACTTTCATTTTACCTTCAGGAACAGCGATAGAGATTTTACCAGCTACAAATTTGCCATCTTCAAGTTTACCATTGAAGAAGTTCATTGCAGGAGAACCGATAAATCCGCCAACAAATACGTTTTCAGGCTTTTCATAAACTTCTTTTGGTGTTCCTACTTGTTGAATTAGACCATCCTTCATAACTACAAGTCTTGAAGCCATTGTCATTGCTTCTGTTTGGTCATGTGTTACATAGATTGTAGTTGTGTTTAAACGACGGTGTAGTTTAGCGATTTCTGCACGCATGGCTACACGAAGTTTTGCATCTAGGTTTGAAAGAGGCTCGTCCATTAAGAATACCTTTGCGTCACGGACAATCGCACGTCCTAATGCAACACGCTGACGTTGACCACCTGATAATGCCTTTGGCTTTCTCTTTAAGTAAGCTTCTAATCCTAGAATTTTTGCAGCTTCATTTACACGACGATCAATTTCATCCTTCGGAAACTTACGAAGTTTCAAACCGAAAGCCATATTATCATATACTGTCATATGCGGATAAAGGGCATAGTTCTGGAATACCATTGCGATATCACGATCTTTAGGAGCTACATCATTCACTCTTTTACCGTCAATATAAAAGTCACCTTTTGAAATTTCTTCAAGACCGGCAACCATACGTAAAGTTGTTGATTTACCGCAGCCAGAAGGACCGACAAATACGATAAACTCCTTATCTTGAATATGAAGATTAAAGTCTGTAACTGCTGTAACTTTATTATCGTAAATTTTATAAATATGATCTAATTTTAATTCAGCCATTGTGTAAAACCTCCCTGTTTTGATTAACTTCAGTTTACATGAAAAGGTTTACAAACAATATGGACACACTGCACAAAGTTCCTAAAATGGAATTTGTGCAGTGTGTCCTATTTTTTTTGTTCAAAAAGCAGACAGGCTAAAAAGACGGTAAAAGCACCATAAAAGTCTTTTAATTGGACGCCAGTCCTATCGATAAATTTATCAATTCGGTATTGAAGTGTATTGCGATGAATAAATAATTTCTTTGCTGTTAAACTGGCATTTAAATTATTCTCTAAGAACACTTTTATAGTTGTATATAACTCAGGATCCTCTATGAATATGGATGAAAGTTCCGTATTAACTTTATCTTTAATGTCATCAGGTAAATTAAATGCAACAAAAGCTGGAAATATCTTTTCAAAGGAAGTAATATTTGTACTCGTTAGGTTTTTCTTAGCAAATTCAAAATACTCCTTTTCTTGAATAAAATGGTTTCGTAATTGACTTGAAGCCGGGTAGAGTTTGCCAATATAAAAGGAAACCTTTACATAAAAGTCACTTTCTAGTGTATCAACTATGGAAGTTAACTCACTTTCGGTGAGGGATATTTGTCTTCTTTCTTCGACGACAATCCCATTATGGTCATCTTCCCAAATAATTTGTACTTCATCAGAAAAAAAACCTTTAATGGCCGACTCAATTTCTGTTGGATCAACTCCATGACCTTTAATATGGAATTGGATAAAGCGAAAATTACTTTCACTATTTAGAGTAGGAATTGATCCATCTTTTAACAAAAATTCATGCCATTTTCTAGACAGTGAGCTTAGCGGCATGGATGACATTTTTACTTGTTCATATAGAACTTTTAGAAGATTTAGCTCATTTTCTGTTAAATTTGTTTTTGGAATGGAAAGCCAGTTCTTTTCAGATTGGTCATAAAATATGTAATATTGGTCATAGGTCTGGGTTGGCTGAACAGAAGATAGTACTGAATTTTCGTATAAGGACATGATTTTTTTTAACAAGAGCAACTTCTCCAATATGATGATTTTAAGAATAATACACTAATTATAGCATTAATCTGGCAATCATATTAAAAGGCTAACTCGTGAAGATTTTAACGAGTTAGCCTTTTAAAATTATTCGGTTGAATGATTAGGAGGTTCCTCTTCGGTAAGATTACGGGCTTCTTCAATATTGGTAGTATCATGGCGAGAATGGACGGAACCTCCCGACAATCCTTCATTAATTATTCTGTCAATATCTAGGTAAACTTTGTCTTTTCCTTCATACTGCAAGTCTTTTTTTCCTTTTTCCACAGCTATCATTTCCTTTCCTAATTTTTCTTTAGTTTACGGAAAGGGAAGTATTTCATTCACTCAAGCATTATTCATAAACATGGAAGAGCATGAGCTCATGGATTTGACTCGTTAGTGTGTCAATGTCATCCTGTTCGGGAGTATTGGCAGTCCATTCAATTTTTCCCGTTTGATGATAAATACCTGAATATCTTAGTTTCTTATAGTAAAAGGAAAAATTCCATCCAGGAATATTCTTATTCTCAAATAAAGGCTTATATTGAAAATGTGTCAACATATTATCCATCTCCCTTTATATACTAGTGGTTACTTCTAGCTTAAGGGAAAGAACGAATACATTCCAGTATATTTTTTTCACTTAGTTGTTAGGATCAGTTAGCTGCAGGAACAACTGACAGAGATGGTCAATTTTTTTAGCTTCTATTTCTTTCTCATCAAAACTCATTGGTTTTGAGTTGACTTCGTATATATAATAGTGTCCAGTCTCGCTTATGCCGAAATCTATGGAAAACTCCCCAAAAAATCCAAACTTCTGTGAGAGTGCAATCCCAATTTGTTTGACGACATTTTCAATAAGCAAATCTTGCTCCTTCGTTTGGAATAAGTTATATGGTAATAGCTTTCCCCCTGAAGGTATATGAGTGGTTATCTCCTGCTTTTGGGATTGTCTTATTCCTACTCCTGTAACAATATAGTTGTCATTTTCAGCATGAGCAAGAATGCGTAGATCGAACCGTTTCCCATCATACTTTTTAGACAGTATTTCCTCTTGTGCCAAGTAATTTTTTTCCTTAAGTATGTTTTCCCACTCATTCCAAAAATGATCAAAAGTAATGTATTCATTGCTCCTGCTTATTCCCTTTAAAATGAGCCTTTTCTGTGTATCTAGTTCTAATCGAAAAATCCCATTTCCTCTTGCAGATTGAGCTGGTTTTAAGTAAATGGTTTGAAATTGCAATAGGAAAGTCCATAGTTTTTGTTTTTCAAAGGCAGGGATTGTTGCAGGCAGATAAGAATGAAGAATGGGGTGGTCTTTAAAGAGTTGGTATAGTTCATATTTATCAATAAAGGCTGGATTAAAAAAAGGAATATTTTTATCTTTTAAGTGAGAAAAAAAACCACTATTTTTTATCTCCTCTTCTGACTTTCGAAAGGGTATGCGGTTGTAAACAAGGTCGGGGTAGGGGAAATTAATCCTTTCCCATTCGTTTTTCTCTGGGTTAAACGTGAATCCATCTATTGATTCATCGTGAACCCCGTCAAGTGTAAAGATAAAGCTTATTCCATTAAGTGAAATAAGCTTCTTTTGCAGCTCAATAAAAAGCGAGCTATTCCCACCAATTGTTCCATTCTTTTTCTTTGCAGTTAATATTCCAATGACGGGCTGCATACTTTTGCTCCATGAATTAATGATTACCATTTGATAACTTCCTCAGGATGCAAAATGGCTTGCTCCGTTAAAAAAACTGCAAAAGCCAGTGAAAGCTTACACGTGAGTTTTTCAAAATCCTTTAGTTCCGGGTGGCTGAATATGGATCTGCCTGGCTTGGAATTTGCTTCAAATAACCAAACATCACCATGTTTATCAATTCCTAAATCAAATCCAATTTCGCCTATAATGCCTTCCATATTGTTTGAGATGCTTTTACTTAACAAAAGGGCGGCATTAACAAGCTTTTCAGTATAAAGTTTTAAGTCATCCAGCTGAAAAAGCTCTGACACTGTTTTAACTTCTCCTCCGCTCCGGGCATGGGTGGTTACGCTGCCTTGGCCTGCTAATTTTGCAGCCAAAGCTGTAACATGCCATACACCAGCATCATCCTTATTCGTGTGTATCCGAAAATCAATGGGGCGCTGCTCTTGCCTAAGGAGATGAATTCCTTGCTGAACAAGCATTTTATCTAAATTACGATTAGCTAAAACAGTTTGAAACAAGCCCTCTAAGGAAGAAAATTTTCGGAGCCGGTTCACACCTTCACGATCTTGATAACGGCAATAATATTCATCTTGGGTTTTATCATAAAGGATTTGATGGACACCTAACCCCAGACTTCCATTTATAGGTTTAAGATAGACATGACCATATTTAGAAAGCATGTCTTCTATCAATGAAAAGGACGTAAATGGATGGGTTTCCGGGAGATAGACAGCCACTGTATGGTCCTGCTGTAGTCTTTCATAAATATCTAACTTGCTAAAAAATCCTGGGTTATACCAAGGAATTAGATAGTCCTTTTGCAGGGTTTCCTTCACCTTGACTAATTTGGGATTTCTTTCACTTTTCCGGTTTGGAATGCGATCATAAATAACATGAGGAAAGGGTACCTCAATACTCTGCCAATGGTTATCATGATAAAAATTTCCACTGATTGTACCGTTTTCCCAGTTAATATGTTTTTCACCGAATACAAATGGTATTGCTCCAACATTGGTTTTTACCGATAACAGTTTGGAGAAAAAGTTGGTTCTATCGCCAATCGGCCGGTGAGGGAATGGGGTGAAGCCTGCAGTAAATATTCCAACAAGCGGTCCAATATTGAGAACTTGCTGTTCGACAAATACATGCAATTTTATTGCAAAATCAGGAAAAAGTAAGAGTTCTTGAATCTTTTTGCTTATCACAATACCATTATTTTTCTTTGGAGCAGGTCTAAAGTCAGCTTCAATTGCTTTAGACCCAAAGGCAATTTTTTTTAGTACATTATCTTTTAAGAGCTCTTGAGGACAGTAAACAACTAAATGGCTGTTTTCAGCAATCTCAATGGTATAGCGTTTTCTCATAGTAGCTCTTCCTTTCTTTACGATCTGACTGAGTAAGGTGTTTCCCATAAAGAAGTGGGGCTAAAAATAAGGTTTCTTTTAGATCTGGCTGTGTTTGTAAGACTACCTTTCTCCCAGGCTTTGAATTTACATCGAGAATCCAAAGGGCACCATCCTTTGCCATTCCAATATCAATACCAATTTCAAATAACGGAAGAATTTCACTTTCGAGTATATGTGGAATGTTTTGGGTTATAAAATTTAATTCTGATAAAATATATTCCTTGCTTGCTAAGGTGAGGGAATTGCACCAGTCTGAAAAGTCAACAGCTGAGCCTCCAGCGCTTAAGTTTGAAAGAATACCTCCAGTATTTCCTTGGCGAATAGCCTTTCCACGTTCAACCCAGAGTCCTTGTTCATCTTTTTGAAGTAAAATTCTAATATCAAATGGCTGTGAAGCAGCATTAGATAATTCAAGGTAGGGCTGAAGAAGATATGGCCGGAAGTTTAGTAAGGGTTGGAGCCATTGAAATAATTTTTTCTCATTAGGAAAGATTCTTGAGATGATTTTTTTGTTTTTTTCGGTTTTGACATGGATAGTTTTATCATTTTTCTTTAAATAATAGATTCCATAACCTTGAGAACCATTTATTGGTTTAATAATGATTTTTTTCTGTTTTCGTAGGGCATTTCCAACTTGCGAGCAATCTTTAATAGGCTGTGAGTGAGGCAAATAAGGAACTAATCGAGAATGACGTAAGGTATCATATAATTCTAGTTTATTTGGAAGCCCAAAGCCTAAAAAGGTTATATCCTCTCTGCTTTTTAACCAGGAAACAATGGGGATACATTGTTTTGAATGTTCGTCATCACCATAAAAACAGCGGTCATAAATGATGGAAGGGATGGGAAATTCATCTTCTACCCAACATTGTTTTAATGTATCAAACACTCTCCCTAGAACCTGTGTGGTGCTAGGATTAATGGCAGAAGGAAGAAAGTGATAACATTCCATCCCACAAGATTGACCGCGAGCAGCCATTTCCCGAATATAGGCTGCTTCACTTTCTAAATTTAATGTCATAATTCCAAAGGTAATCATCTATGAATCCTCCATTTCTGAGGTTGAATCTAATGCGAGCTTGGTACAAAACTGAATAATTGCTTTGGCAGATGGTCTTATCTTCATTTGACCATCTTCAAAGTTTTTCGATGGCTTTGAATTGACTTCAATGAGCCAGGGGTTACCTTCTTGATCAATTCCAATATCGATTCCAAGTTCTCCGGTAATTCCTGATGACTTCCTTTCGATAATTGTTGCTGTTTCAATGGCTAATTTTTTCATTTCTGTGATTAACCCCTTTGCATCACTTACACTCATGCTATCTTTTAATGCATTTATGGGAGTCATTATTTCTCCGCCTCTGGCAATATTGGAAACAAACTCATCCTCTGCTGATATTCGGGCAACCAGAGAGGTAGCATTCCAGGTGTTTCGTTGATTTTTATGACACAAGACTCTAAAGTCCATTCCTCTATTTTGATAGGTAAGGAGGGGGATTCCTTGCTGGATAATGTAAATTCTATTGTTCAATAATGGTTTAATATGATGATATATTTCTTCAAAGGACGATAGGACTTGCTTATTTTCTGAGTGTGATTTAACCGAGGAATCTAATATCAAGTTGGTATTCTCTTTTTTTAGTTTGAAGATATTTCTCCCTTGACTTCCATGCACGGGTTTAATAAAAACAGTCTCAAACTTATTTACAAATGCAGCTAAATGATCCTTAGTGAACAGATTTGTGTCAGGTATATAGGATTGGAGATGATTTTCATGGATTAAATGCTCATGAACCTCCCATTTTGAAAGAAAGCGATCATTAAAAATAGGAATACGTAACTCGGCAAGTTTGTTACGAAATAAATGGTACTCCTTGCCAAATTCAATTTTGCGAGAATGAATGCGATTATAAATGACATCAGGGAGAGGGAGATTTGCAGATTTCCATTTCCCATCTTCGAAATAATAACCATGAACAGAAAACTCTGGGTATGAAAATACATATAAGAAACCGCCATTCTCCGTTAATCCATGATGAAGTTCTTCACAAAAGCTATGGATTGAACGGAAATAGGGTTCTTCATTTCCATTATTTTTAAAGTCTGTTACCAGACCAACGACTGGACCCAAAAAAAGTGAATCGATTTCTTCCTTATAAATGGAGTGAAATTTGTATCGTTGTATGGGTAAACAAAAAAGTTGAAATAGATTTTCAGGGAAATGAATCTCGTTAGGAGACATTTCAACTGTCATTATTTTTACTTTCACTATTTTCTTTCCTACAGAAATCTTGATTTCACTCGTTTTGGGCTGTAATTGGCTATAAAGTTTTGAGGACATCTGAACAAAATGATCTGTCCTGTTAACTGATTCCATAGGAACTATTGTGATGATGGGCATAGTCATTCCTCATTTATCGGCGAATATGTGTTTAAATAGGCATTCTTTGATATGGTATCGTATGTTACCGCCCAATAGTTTGTGATACATAATTGCACCCTAGTTGAACATCCTCGCAATTACAAACATAGTTTGTTATAGTTATTAAGATTATTTTCTTAAGAGGAGTGGAATCAATGTCCGTTAATTTATATGATGCAGCTAATGCCTTAGAAAAAGCGATTCGTCAAAGTGATGAATATAAACACTTACAGCAAATGTATAATGAAGTAAATGCTGATCCAACAGCAAAAAATATGTTTGATAACTTTCGCCAAATTCAAATGAATTTACAACAAAAACAAATGATGGGGCAGGAAATATCAGAACAAGAGGTTCAGCACGCTCAATCAACGGTAGCTCTTGTTCAGCAAAATGAAAAAATATCTCGACTTATGCAGGCAGAACAGCGGATGAGCATGATTATTGGTGAATTAAACCAAGTTATTATGAAGCCGCTTGAGGAGCTTTACGGGAATTTATAATAGGATTTTAAAACTTCCGATTCATTCGGAAGTTTTTTCTTTTCTAAACTGCCCTTGTTCTATCTTTCGGTGAAAAATCATAAAAGTGTTATAAGGGTAACTTCACCAAGAACAGGGGGCTCACATAATGATTTATCGTTTGCTTGCATTAAATATTGATGGAACTCTCTTACAGAGCAATGGTAAAATCCATAAGTCAACAAAAGAAGCCATTGAGTATGTTCAGCAAAAGGGAATTTATGTAACGCTTATGACATCACGGAGTTTTCCCTCAGCCAAGAAGGTGGCAAGGGCATTAAAGATAAAGAACCCGCTCATCACTCATCAAGGTGCCTATATTGCAAACAGTCAAGATAAACAAAATCTTGTCCAAAGAATAAACGAAAATATCACCTATGATACAGTCCGTTTCCTAGAGGGAATGCCTTGTCAGATTAGGTTGGTTCATGAACAATTTTCATTAGCAAATAGGTTGAAGTTAAACAACAATTTGCTAGCGAAAACTGTGTTTACATCAGGTGATCCAGTATTTTATTCACAGCAATTTGTTTCGTCTCTAAGTGAATACTTGCATGATCAACCGGTTACTCCGCCGAAAATAGAGGTTTATTTTGAAGAGGAAAGTGATCTTCAGGATGCAAAAAAGGCAATCGAAAAGATGTTTACAGAAATTGAGACGATACAGCTTGACTCTTTGCGATTAGATATTGTCCCAGCAGGTGTCTCAAAGTTAAAGGGTCTCTCTTTTCTTGGAAGCCAACTTGGGATTCAGTTAAAGGAAATGGTGGTTATTGGAGATGGATTAGATGATATTCCGGCTATTGAGGCTGCTGGACTGGGCGTAGCAATGTGGAACGCCGAATTTGAGGTGAAAAGAGCAGCGAACTGGGTAACTAGATCGAAAAATGAGCATGGCGTTGCGTATATGGTTAAAGAACACTTTAGAAAGCAGCAGCCAATTGAGTTTTTAAGGAAAATGAATATTATAAAAAAGTAATTTAGCAGACATCATCGTATCTACGGTGATGTCTTTTACGGTTGTGAATGATTTCCATTATATTGACCTAATATACTTGATTCTGTAAACTTAAAGGAGTTTTAAATAGAAGAAGGTGATTGATAGTGCGTATAAGCATTTTAGGTTTAGATGATGAACGATTTAATCGGATGCTGCAGCTAATCGGAAACTTATTTTTTGAAGAAACACAGATTATTAAAGTTAAAGATGAGACTGCAGATATAATTATAAATTTTTCTTTAGTAGAAAATGACTTTATTCATGTTTCTGCTGGTTTGGAAGATCAAAACGGTAATTCTTATAGAGAGAGCTATGAAAAGGAATTCCTCCAGTCCCAATCAGAAAAGGAAAAGTTCAAACAAATAAAAAATGCAGTTGCTCATGTTTATTTAACACTTTTGCAGAATTGCACAGGAATTACCCAAAAGTGGGGTATCTTAACTGGGATTAGACCAACCAAGCTGTTACACCGGAAGGTTCAAGAGGGAATTCCTCAAGAAATAGCCCACCAGCAATTAAAAGATGATTACCTTATTACAGATGAAAAGATTAATCTCATGCAGCAAATAGTTGACAGGCAGCTGGCAATTGTGCCAGACCTCTACTCACTTCAAAAAGAAGTGAGCATTTATATTGGTATTCCGTTTTGCCCAACAAAATGTGCATATTGTACATTCCCTGCCTATGCAATCAACGGCAGACAAGGTTCAGTTGATTCATTCTTAGGCGGTCTGCATTATGAAATAAAGAAAATCGGGGAATGGCTGAAGGAAAAGGGTGTTAGGATCACCACCGTTTACTATGGCGGCGGTACACCAACGAGTATTACAGCTGAAGAAATGGATATGCTTTATGAGGAAATGTATGCTTCTTTCCCAGAGGTTGAAAAGATACGTGAGATTACAGTCGAAGCAGGTCGTCCCGATACGATTACCCCTGAAAAGGTAGAGGTATTAAAGAAATGGAATATCGACCGGATTAGTATTAACCCACAATCCTATACACAGGAAACCTTAAAGGCCATTGGGCGGCACCATACGGTTACAGAAACAATCGATAAATATCATTTAGCAAGAGAAATGGGCATGAATAATATTAATATGGATCTTATTATTGGCCTTCCAGGTGAAGGTATAGCTGAATTTACACATTCACTTGCTGAAACGGAAAAGTTAATGCCGGAATCATTAACCGTCCATACCTTATCATTTAAGCGTGCCTCAGAAATGACAAAAAACAAGGATAAATACAAAGTGGCAGGTCGAGAAGAAGTAGAACAAATGATGAATCTAGCAACAGAGTGGACAGACAGTCATGGCTATGTTCCCTATTATCTCTACCGTCAAAAAAACATTCTTGGGAATCTTGAAAATGTCGGCTATGCATTTCCGAATCAAGAAAGCATTTATAATATCATGATTATGGAAGAGCAGCAGACGATTATTGGTCTTGGATGCGGCGCAGCAAGTAAATTTATTGACCCAAAGACAGGGAAAATCACCCAATTTGCGAATCCTAAAGATCCAAAAACATATAATGAAAGCTTTGAAGCTTACACAGAAGAAAAAATAAAAATATTAGATGAACTATTCTCGTAAAAAGGATCTCTTGCCTGATAGGCAGGAGATTTTTTTTGAAATCCTTGTTCTTAATAGAGGAAATGTCATAATTATGGAGAATATTTTATAGGATAAGAGTCATAGAATACTACGATTTGAAAACGCTTTCAGTTATGGAGGGGATTTAGCAATGATGCAAACGCCTTTAACAATGACACAGATGATTGAAAGAGCAGAGAAGTATTTTCCAAAGAAACAGGTAGTTTCTAGAACATCCAGCGGCATTCATCGATTTACGTATAAACAAATCGGTGAAAGAACGAGAAGACTGGCTGATAGTCTAAAAAGACTAGGAGTGGAAAAAGGTGATAGGGTAGGAACACTTGCGTGGAATCATCATCGCCACCTAGAAGCCTATTTTGCAATTCCGTGTATTGGCGCCGTTCTTCATACCGTCAACATCCGTCTTGCTCCACATCATATTTCCTATATTATTAATCATGCAGAAGATAGTGTCCTCTTAGTAGACCCAGACATAATTCCTTTACTAGAAAAATGTGCACCCGATTTAAAAAGTGTGAAGGCTTATGTGATTATGACAGACGAAAAGGAACTTCCTGAAACCAGCCTTTCTCCAATTTATCATTATGAAGATTTGTTAGCTGAAGCTAATCCTACTTTCAATTATCCAGAAGATATCGAAGAAAATGATCCAGCAGGTATGTGTTATACCTCTGCGACCACAGGTAATCCTAAAGGAGTCGTATACTCGCATAGAGGAATATTTCTTCATAGTATGGCATTAGGACTGGCAGATAGTGCAGCAATGAGTGAAAAAGACATTGCATTGCCAGTTGTACCAATGTTCCATGCCAATGCTTGGGGGATGCCATTTGCTGCTGTATGGTTTGGGACATCTTTAGTGCTGCCAGGTCCATATTTTACTCCGAAACTACTAGCAGAGTTCATAGAAAATGAGAAGGTAACCATTACGGCGGGTGTACCGACCATTTGGCTTGGGCTGTTAAAAGAACTTGATGAGGGCTCTTATGACCTTAGTAGTTTAAGAGGAGTACTTTGCGGCGGTTCAGCAGCTCCAAAAGGAATGATTAAGGCATTTGAACAACGTCACAAGGTGCCTTTCTTACATGCATATGGGATGACTGAAACAAGTCCGCTGGTGGTTATTTCCACACTAAAAAGCTATCAGGAAAATTTAGATTATGAAGAAAGACTAGAAATAAGAGCAAAACAAGGAGTTCTTGTTCCAGGCTTAAGCATAAAAGTTGTTGGCAAGGACGGAGAAGTATCATGGGATGGCAAGGAAATGGGGGAACTATGTATAAAGGGCCCTTGGATCGCCTCTGAGTATTATAAGGATGAGAGAACACTAGATGCCTTCCAGGATGGCTGGCTGCACACTGGAGATGTTGTGACAATCGACGAGGAGGGCTTTGTGAAAATTGTCGACCGGACAAAGGATTTAATTAAGAGCGGCGGTGAATGGATTTCTTCCGTTGATTTGGAAAATGCCTTAATGGCACATGAATCGGTGTTTGAAGCGGCAGTTGTTGCTGTCCCTCACGAACAATGGCAGGAAAGACCAGTTGCTTGTGTTGTTTTGAAAGATGCCTATAAAGATAAGGTGACAAAGGAAGAATTACTTGAATTTTTAACACCACAGTTCGCTAAATGGTGGTTACCTGATGAAATCTTATTCTTAGCGGAAATTCCGAAGACCTCTGTAGGAAAGTTTTTAAAGATGACACTAAGAGAGCAGGTACAAAAAGAAGTGCAAAGGAAGTAATTTTCGTAAAAGGACAAAGAGGTGCTCTTTGTCTTTTTTGCCGTAACAAATAGTTTTAGTAAATAGGTGTAGTGAAAATTCCATATATTATGAAAATTTATTTTTTATCATACCAATTCAAGCTATAATAGAAATGAGTAAATTAATGGGAGGGGTTTGGCATGAGTATAAACTTTGTAACAGATAAGGTAAAAGTGAGGGTAAACGGCCGGGTTGCAACGGTGGAAATGAATAGACCGGAAGCATTAAATGCACTTGATGTGGACATGATAAAAGGACTTGTCAGCAAACTTAAAGAAATATCGGACTCCGATGATATTGATATTGTCGTTTTGACAGGGAGTGGCAGAGCATTTTCTGCAGGTGGAGACATTAAAACGATGCTGACTGAATTGAGTGAGAGCGAATTCTTCCCGGTAATGGACTGTATTAGCGAATTAATCATTACCTTATACAGTATTCCTAAATTAACCATTAGCGCTGTAAATGGTGCGGCAGCAGGCCTTGGCTTCAGTCTAGCATTGGCCACTGACTACATCATTGCTGACACGAGAAGCAAACTGGCAATGAATTTTATTGGCATTGGGTTAATACCAGATGGCGGTTCCCATTTCTTCTTAGAAAAGAGATTAGGTGAAATAAAAGCGAAGCAAGTCATTTGGGATGGAAAAATGATGAATGCACAGGAAGCCTTAGAACTAGGGTTAATCCAGGAGGTTGCCGAAGGAAATCTAGAAGAAACGTTAGAAGCAAGAATTTCTGATTGGCTGAGTCGGCCAGTTCAGGCAATGATAAAAACGAAAAAAATATTAGCAGATTGTAACCGTCCGCAATTACTTAAGATATTAGAACTAGAAAAACAAGGGCAATTAAATATGCGTCGAACCTTTGATCACCAAGAAGGAATTCGAGCGTTTATTGAAAAGAGAAATCCAAAGTTTATCGGAAAGTAAAAAAAAAGAAGCATTTTTTTGCTTCTTTTTTCTGTTTATAAACTACGAATGGAACAGCAAAAGCTTACCACTTGGTGATGTGCAGCGATGTGTTTTATCTAGTAAATTCTTTTCAGCTACTAGTTTTTCGGCTAATGCCTTTGCAGCCTCATCATGTTCGGCTTGAAACGCTTCATCTACTATTTTTTCCCCGTTTGCTTCAAAGGCGGTTAACTTGTAAGTCCTCATCAAAAATCCTCCCCAAAAGTTATGATATTATAATATTTGCATAATTCTTGATATTTTGCAAAGGTGAAACTTTTTCAGAGGAATTTCGTAGTAATTCTCAAGAGGGGGAATTTGTATGGTTTTAAAACTAGAACATGTAACAAAGCGATTTGGCGAGTTTACGGCAGTTAAGGACTTATCCATAACTATTCCTGAAAAAGAAATGTTTGGATTTTTAGGAGCAAATGGTGCAGGGAAGACAACAACATTTCGAATGATTTTAGGGCTGCTGGATTCAAGTGGTGGCAGGATTACCTGGGACGACAAGCCTATCAATTATTCAACGAGCCATTTAGTAGGCTACCTGCCAGAAGAAAGAGGTTTATACCCTAAATTAAAGGTCAGCGAACAAATTGTCTACCTTGCGAGATTAAGAGGTATGGCTAAAAGTGAAGCGGTTACTGAATTGAAATATTGGCTGGAAAGATTTAAAGTTCCGGAATATGAAAATAAGAAAGTTGAAGAGCTTTCAAAAGGAAACCAACAGAAAATTCAATTCATTGCAGCAGTCATACATAAACCAAAATTATTAATTCTCGACGAGCCATTCAGCGGTTTGGATCCTGTAAATGTTGAAATGCTTAAAGAGGCTGTCCTCTCTTTAAAGGTAAAGGGAACGACCATTGTTTTTTCAAGCCACCAAATGCACCATGTAGAAGAGATGTGTGAGCATCTTTGTATTATGCATAAAGGAACTCAGGTTGTACACGGGTCTTTAAAAGAGATAAAACGTGCTTTTGGTAAAAAGAACCTTGTTATTCATGCGGATTTTCCTTTAGATTCTTTGAAAAGTTACCCAGGAGTGGTTAAGACTAGATCGACAACAGAGGGAATTCATCTGCAAATCGAGGGAGAATACATTGCAGAGAAAATACTAAAAGATATCGTAAACAAAGGATTCATTAGAAAGTTTGACCTTGAAGAGCCTTCTTTAAATGATATTTTTATCGAGAAAGTAGGTGATTCCTATGAATAAATTCTGGATCATTTTATTCCATACCTATTTTAATAAATTAAAAACAAAATCATTTTTGATTACAACCTTGTTGACAGTAGTTATCACTTTAGGGTTGACCAATATGAATAGTATCATAGAAGTTTTTGATAAAGGCGGGGATAAAGATAAGGTGGCTGTTTTAGATGAAACAGGTCAGCTATATGCACCGCTAAAAGAACAAATGAGTGCTTTAAATAAAAACCTTCGACTGACAGAGTTCGATGGCACAGAAAAAGAGGCGGAAAAGGCAGTAGAAGAAGGAGAATATGCAGGATTTGTCCAGCTTCGTTATGATGCAGAACAATTGCCTGAAGCTACATTTAAAGCAATGAGTGTAGCGGATTCATCATTATTTACTGATCTTCAGGCAGGACTTCAACAAATGAAAACGATGGTTGCGGCTTCGAAAATTAATCTAACGGGAGAGCAGCTCCAGCAGCTTTATGAACCAGTTTCTTTTGAGAAAATTGCTCTTGAAGAAAATGCGAAAACGGAGGAAGAATTGAATCAAGCTAGAGGACTTGTTTATGTTCTGCTGTTTGTCATCTATTTTGCTGTTATCATGTATGCCAGTATGATTGCAATGGAAGTTGCTACAGAGAAGTCTTCAAGGGTGATGGAAATCTTGATTTCCAGTGTTTCACCTATCAAGCAGATGTTTGCCAAAATACTGGGAATTGGTCTATTAAGCTTAACTCAGCTGACAGTACTTTTATCTGTAGGGTATTTCTCTATTAAACGGAATTTGTCTTCTCTAGAAGGTGGTTTTTTTGACGCATTTGGATTTGGAAATATTTCGGTGTCAACCATCACATATGCGGTTATTTTCTTTATCCTGGGCTATTTCCTTTATGCAACTCTTGCTGCTTTTCTAGGTTCGTTGGTGAGCAGGATTGAAGATGTACAGCAAATGATTACACCAATGACTTTACTGGTTGTAGCAGGATTTATGATTGCGATGTTTGGTCTAGGAAAACCGGACTCGCCATTTATTGTCATTACATCGTATATACCTTTTTTCACTCCAATGATTATGTTTTTACGCGTAGGTATGCTGAATATTCCAGTTTGGGAAACATTGTTAGGAATTTCAATCTTATTGGGGACTATAGCTTTTCTAGCGGTATTTGGTGCCCGTGTATACCGTGGGGGAGTCCTAATGTACGGAAAATCAAATTCCTTCAAGGATATCAAAAAGGCTTTGCAATTAACAAAAAAAGAATAAAATGTTTAGAGCTTTGTCAAAAAAAGGCAAAGCTCTTTTAATATTTTCTTTCAGTCTAGCTACAGCGCCTAGGGGCTCGGGGTCATAAGCCAATCCGTCAAGAAGGTTCAAGAACAACCTTCTCGCCGGCTCGTCTTATGCCTGTCGCCGCCCCTGGACAAGGCGCTTCCGCTTTTCAGTTAGAACGTGCATTCGTATTTTCGAGATGTTACAATGAAAGAAAACTCACTCCAAAGGAGCTTTATTATGAAACAAATATCATTTATCCATGCTGCTGACCTGCATTTGGACAGCCCAATGGTTGGCTTAAAGAATTTGCCTGCTAACATCCTTTCAAGAGTGAGAGAGAGTACCTTCACAGCTTTAGGGAATCTCACCTCAGCAGCTATTGATAACAACGTCGATTTTGTTATTTTAGCAGGAGATTTATATGATGGTGAAGACAGGAGCTTACGTGCACAATCTCGTTTCCGGAATGAAATGCAAAAGCTTTCACAAAAGGGTATACCTGTTTATGTTATTCACGGAAACCATGATCATTTAAATGGCTCATGGGTACACCTAGATATGCCTTCAAACGTACACTTTTTTAGCAGTGATGTTGAAATGAAAATTTTCCATACGAAACGTGGTGAAAAGGTTCATTTATACGGCTTCAGTTATCTCAAGCGGCATATTCTTGATAAAAGAATAGATGACTATCATAAACAAGAGCCCGCAGATTTTCATATTGGGATACTTCATGGAAATGAAGGCGGCGGTACTGAACACGATAATTACGCACCATTTACGATCAAGGACCTTCAGGAGAAAGATTTTGATTATTGGGCTTTAGGACATATCCATAAACGGACGATATTATCTGAAACACCGCCAATCATTTATCCAGGAAATCTCCAAGGACGTAATAAAAAGGAAGGAGGAATGAAAGGTTGTTACTGTATTACATTGAATGAACTAGAGGCAAGAAAGGAATTTATTGTAACTTCAGATGTGGTTTGGGAAGAAGTTTATATTGATGCTGCTTCGGCACAAAGCTTCCAAGATATCTTTCATTTATGTCAAATTACCATTGAACGTTTTCGTAAAGCTGGTATTGGGACTCTGCTTACATTGAATCTAAAAAATGTTCAATTGGATGATTACCATGAGAAAAGAGTGTTAGATACTGAGCTTCTAGAATTACTACTCGATTATGAAAATGAAGAAGAATCATTTGTTTGGATTGTTCATTTATCCCTAGAGGATAACCAGCAGTTGGATAGAAAAAATTTAATGAAAGAAGCAGATTTTTATTCTGAGTTGTTTGCAACGATTGATGACTATCAGAATCCCGAAGCTGCAATAGCCCCGTTATACGAACATCAAATGGGCAGAAAGTATTTAAAAGGTTTAACAGAAAGTGAACAGAAAGAATTATTGGAAAAGGCTGAGAAACTATTAATTAGCTTATTGTATCAATAGAGAAGGGGGATGATTAGTCTGAAAATTCAAGAAATACATATATACGGCTTTGGTCAACTAAATAATCTGGTCATAAAAGACCTAACTGATTTTCAAGTGTTTTATGGTGAAAATGAAGCAGGAAAATCCACGATTATGGCATTTATTCATGGAATACTTTTTGGGTTCCCAACAAAGCAAACTTCAGAACTTCGCTATGTGCCAAAACACGGAACAAATTATGGCGGGAAGCTAAGAATTTTATTTGATGAGATGGGAATGGCCACAATTGAGCGGATTAGAGGAAAAGCTTCCGGGGATGTTACAGTAACACTTTCGGACGGAACAACAGGAGATGAAACTCTTCTTAAGCAATTACTTGGAAATATGGATAAAGGGTTATTCCAAGCCATTTTTTCATTCAATATCCATGGGTTGCAAAATATCCACCAAATGAAAGGGGACGAACTCGGCAAGTTCTTATTTTCAACGGGTACACTCGGAACTGAAAGGCTAGCGAAGTCAGAGGCAGAACTCCAAAAGGAATTAGAAGCCCGTTTTAAACCAAGTGGAAAGAAGCCTGTGGTGAATGAAAAACTAAAAGCCCTTCACGAACTTAGTGGCGAACTAAAGAAGGCTGCTGCTAAAAATCAAGAATACGATGCTCTCATTTCAGATAAAGAAAATTTACAAAAGGAAGTAGAGAGGGTAAATAATTCTCTGCAGGAAGTAAATGGCGAGGTTGAAAAATTAAATGAATGGCAGAGAATCCATTCACTTGTCAAAGAGGAAATATGGGTCACTTCTGAAATCAAATTATTAGGGGAAAGTTCATTCCCTATTAGAGGTGTTGAACGGCTAGAAAAAGTAAATCAGCTAATCTACCCTTATAATGCTCAGATTTCAAGTTTAATGGATAGAGTGGCTCAATTAAAAAAAGAAGTTGCTCTGATACAACCTGAAAGGCAATTTCTTGCTGATGAGTCCCAAATTCTTGCTGCAATAGAGCAAATTCCAATATATGAAGCGCTGACTTTAGAAAAACAAAAATGTGAATTGAAATTAGTTGATTTAGAAGAAAAAATCTCCAACATAACCGAAAAACTACACCTCCCTTTAAACGAAGAAGAAGTCCTAACGTTAAACACCAATATCTATATGAAAAATCAGGTGGAGCAAATAGCAGGTAAAAAGCAAAAGCTTTTAGAAGTAAAGCAGGATCTTGAAGATAAATTTCGTGAAGAAAAAAGTTCTCTAGAAGAGATAGAAGGAAAAGTTCACAGTGCAGAAATTCAATTAATCTCAGCGCAGGAAAGAGCAAGGCTTGAAAAGTTAGTTGATGAGGAGGGGGAAAAAAGAAAAGTAGAATACGAACTAAAGGCAGTCCAAGATAAAATTGAATATTTTCAACATACACATGAGCAGGACAAAAAAACATTTGCTAAGATAAACAAGCAAAAACAAATTCAATTTCTAACCATTGGTGCGATACTTCTGGTTCTATTACTTTATGGGTTGTTTACTAAGCAATGGACACTAGTAGTTGTTGGTGGATTAGGAAGCTTACTTATTGGTGTCTTTCTTAGTAAGAACCTTACCCAAAGAAATGAAACAAAGATTCATCAGTCTCTAAGTCAGTTGTTGGAAAGTGAAAAAAAGTTAATTCAAAAACTAGAGGAATATAAAAATAGTAACATCCCAGCCATTCAAGAAAAATTGAATCAAGATAATCTTCGGAAAGAGCAGTACCAGCTATTAAAAATAAGGCTAGAACAGCAGCAAACACAATATGAAAAAGTCATCAGGAAATTTGAAGAGTGGGAAATCGAAGCAGCAGAAAATAAGGAAATGTTAGTGAAACTGAGCAGCGAACTTCATATCCCTGAATATATTGCCCAAACATTTTTACTGGAGGCATTTCAGCTAATTGAACAATATAAACTCGTAGGAAGAGAAAAAAAATATTTGCAAGCACGGTTGCAAGATATTAATTTGGAACAGGCAAGTATTGCGGAAAGAATTACATTTTACTCAAATCAATATTTAGCAGATGAAGGTAGTGATTTTTCAAAGATTGCCTATTTATTGCGGAACAAATTAAAGGAAGAGCATGGAAAGGTAATAAAAATACAAGAAAAGCAAGGAAAGCTTGATGATCTTGAGGCAGATTTAAATCAAATGAAACAGGAGAAGAACCATCTGATTTTGGAAAAGAAAAAACTCCTTGATGAAGCAGATGTAGAGGAAGAAGAGGCATTCTATGTGCTTGGTAATAAGGTAGAAAAAAAGAGTAAGCTTATCGAGAGGCTTGCGGATATAAGTAAGCAGGTAGAATATTCATTCCTAGAGGAGGACGAGATAGAAAGACTCTTACATATTCATAATGTAGAAGGTCTATTACTCCACTATCATGAGGAGAAAGAATCGTTTTCCTCCAGACTAATTGAACTGCAGGAAAAGCAAGCAGCAGTTAACTACCAGATTCAAATTCTTGAAGATGGCGGGTCTTACTCTGAAATCCTTCACCACTATAAACAGCAAAAGTTTGAGTTAGAAGAAGCAGCGAAGGAATGGTCTGTTTTTTCTTTAGCTCAAAACATCCTCTCTAAAACGGTTGAAAAATATAAAACCGTCCATTTGCCTAGAATGTTGGCTAAGGCAGAGGAATACCTATTTTTTCTTACGGATGAACAATATGAGCGTATACACCTGCAACAGTCCGGATCTGGGTTCCTAATTGAAAGAAGTGATCACACTTTATTTGAGGCAAATGAGTTAAGTCAAGCTACTGCCGAGCAAGTATACGTTTCTATTAGACTTGCGCTTGCCACTACACTATATGAAAAGTATCACTTTCCAATCATTATTGATGATAGTTTTGTGAATTTTGATGCAGGCCGTACAAAAAAAGTGATGGAGCTATTAACAACACTACAACATAATCAAATTTTATTCTTTACCTGTCATACACATTTACTTCAATACTTTCAACCTGAAAAAGTTCTTAATCTTCATAAAGGGGCAGTCGAAGTAATTTGATAGAGAATGTTATACTTGTACTAATGGGAAGGAGCGAGTTAAATGAATAAAGGAATTCTAAATTATGACTTTGGCGTACAGGTTGATCTGTATTTACTTATCAAAAGTGCCACAAAAGGGATAGCGAGTAATGGAAAGCCATTCCTAACCCTTATTCTTCAAGATCAAAGCGGTGAGATAGAGGCAAAACTTTGGGATGCAAATGAAGAGGATGTAAAGAATTATACTGCCCAAAAAATTGTTAAAATTATTGGTGATACTCATAACTATCGAGGTAAAAGCCAGCTGAAAATTCGCCAGATTCGAAGAACTGGACCGAGTGATTCAGTAAAATTGGAAGATTTTCTAGAGACGGCCCCATTAAGCCAAGAGGATATGAATAGTAAACTAACACAATATATTTTTGATATGAAAAATCCAAACATCCAAAGAATAACCCGTCATTTATTGAAGAAGCACCAGCATGCTTTTTTAGAATATCCAGCAGCGACAAAGAATCATCATGAGTTTGTCTCAGGCCTAGTTTATCATGTTGTAAGTATGCTTGATTTAGCCAAGTCTATTGCAACGCTATACCCTAGTCTCGATAAGGATTTACTTTATGCAGGCGTGATACTGCATGATATGGGGAAGGTTGTAGAATTATCAGGCCCCATTTCTACTGTTTATACAGTCGAAGGAAATTTACTCGGTCACATTACGATAATGGTAAATGAAATCGGAAAAGCAGCTGAGGAGCTGGGGATATCTGGTGAGGAAGTTTTAATTCTTCAGCATCTTGTTTTAAGCCACCATGGAAAAGCGGAGTGGGGGAGTCCAAAGCCGCCATTAATTAAAGAAGCTGAAATTCTTCACTATATCGATAATCTGGATGCAAAAATGAACATGCTTGATCGGGCATTAGAAAGAGTGAAACCTGGAGAATTTACCGAAAGAGTATATGCCTTAGAGAATCGCTCATTTTATAAGCCAATTTTTCATAAATAAAATAACCCAATTGGGTTATTTTTTTTTGAGTACGTATGAATAATTATCTATAACTCGAATATGTTTTATAAAAAAGTGGACAACCACTAATGAAGGGAGCAATAATAAATGTCTATTCCTATTTGGGTATATGCAGTCGTGGTTGGGATTGTAATAAGTGCGTTGATGGCAATCAAAACAGGCAGAGAAGAACGCTTGCTAGAAATGGAGAATATCGAAAAAGAGGGAGAGATTTATTTAACCCGTCTAGAGCAAGAAAAAGAAAGACGTGAAGGGGATAGAGCCACTGCGGAATAAAAAAAGAAGGGACTCGATTTACTCAGAGTTCCTTCTTTTTTGCTTTATTATTGTGCTGGTGCAGTTTGTGGGTCAAGCGCGTTCTTTAAATCTTTATCGCTGATTTTTACTTTTGCGTCCTTTATTTCTTTTTGCATAATTTCGTTAATCTTCTCATTGGTTAATTTTGAAGATTTTAATTCCTTTTCCATTTGTTCTTTCATCTCTTCAAAGGACTTCTTCTCTTTTTTGTCCGTTAATTGAATGACATGATATCCAAATGAAGTTTTAACTGGTGCACTGATTTCATCCTTTTTAAGTGCATATGCTGCCTCTTCAAAAGTAGGGTCCATCGCTCCCGGACCAAACCATCCTAAGTCTCCGCCCGCTGCTTTAGCCGCTTCATCCGTAGAATAAGTGTTGCTTACATCTTCGAATTTCTCTCCAGCATCAAGCTTGGATTTCACTTCTAGTGCTGTCTTTTCATCCGCAACAAGAATATGACGAGCCTTAATTTCAGGCTTATAGTTATCGTAGTATTCCTTTACTTCTTTATCTGTTACTTTAATTGACTTCATAGCAGCTTTTTCTTGCATCATGCCAAGTTTCATCGTCTCTTTAAAAGCTTCTTCATCTGCATAGCCGTATTGTGCTAGTGCAGCTTCAAAGTTTTCTCCAAGCTGTTCCTTTAATTCAGCTACTTTGGCATCTAATTCTTTATCAGTTACTTCGTATTTCTCGGAAAGGACTTTTTCATAGACAAGCTGTTGTAATGCTTGTGCCCCCACCTTTTCCTTCATTGCTTCATAAAGTTCTTCCTGTGTAACATCTCCAGCACTGCTTTCTGCCACAGTAGAACCGTTTTGATTACATGCGCTTAAGGCAATAACCCCGCCAGCTAATGTAAGGGCTAACATCCATTTTTTCATGAGGAACCTCTCCTAAACAGTAAATTCTTGTGGGTTTTTGTCCACAAAGTATACTATAACATAAATGGTAACTACTGCAAAAATATTTCCTGTGTGGTTTACAGAATTTTGGGCATATACCTATCGCGATTTCAGAATTTGTACATACGATACAATGTAAGAAAAAATGAATACTGTTCAACTGCCTATCGGCTAAGCAGGAGATTCTCAGGTGGATTATTACCCAAAATGAAAAAGATGGACTTTTTCATAAGAAAATAAGGTAAGAGCCTAGTCGAAATGAATACAGCTTGAATAGTATATCGTAGAAAATCATAAAGGAGGTATTACGATGAGTGGTGGACACGGATACGGAGCAGGATTTGCATTGATTGTAGTCCTATTCATTCTATTGATTATTGTTGGAGCATCTTGGTTTTAATAAAGGTTAACCCCTGATGCAGACAACAGCTTTACCATCTAAGAAAGGGGAGAATTGTGTGTCTGGTTCTGGATTCCACGGTGGAGGATTTGCGTTAATCGTAGTTCTTTTCATCCTGTTAATAATTATTGGGGCTTCTTGGCTATAACCTGAAGACAAAATAAAAAGCGATGAGAAAATTCTCATCGCTTCTATTTTTTTCTGTTACAAAATAAAGCAGAATAAATTAAGCCTATGTATAGAGTATTTCTACATAGGATGAAATCAGTAATATCGTGACAAGTACATTTATTGTGCGAAACACTTTGTGCTGACGTTCCTCTGGGATATCCTTTTGAATACAAAGGGAATTGGTCATTTTGTTTATATAAAATAAAATAAAAATGGCCAAGACAATATAAAAAATGGAGATCATCAACGATTCCCTCCCTGATGTTCATTTATGTTACTACATTATCAAAAATTCACAAAAAAAGATAGTTAAAACGATTGGTAGAAAAGTAGGAAATAAATTGAAATTGCTGCCAATAAAGTTTTCCAACAGTGTTTACCAAAGAAAAAGGTTTACCTCTGACGTAATAAGGTAAATAATGATTATTAGAAATGTATAAATGTTCGGAGGTCAAAGTGTATGGATAAATATGCTGAATTACAATCTAGAGTGCAGCTTCTTGAATACCACCAAAGGCTGCTTTTAAAAATGTTGTCTGCCCCCAATCTCGAATTCTATAAATTAGTCATTGAAAATGGGATATCAGAACAGGAAGTACAAGCCTTCAAGAAACTTTGTGAGGAAATGAACAAAAAAATGGAAGAACAAAAAGCGGAAGGATTTATTAATTTTCATCCGCTTTTCGATGAGTTTCTATATTCGTTGCCCGCAAAATTCAACGTGAAGGAAGTAATTCAAACTTGTTTAAATCAAAAACTATACGAACCTCTCTTTAGAGAGTTCCATAAATGCCTTTAAACATTAAAGTAGTTCTTTTTCAGTTTTCTCGGACTTCCTAAGCTTACCAGCATCTTCGTTAAATTCTGTTTCGATGTTATGGAAAGAACGCTCAAAAATCTCCATAAAATCATCTCCATAGATATTGCGAACAATGGCCATCATTTCAATAATATCGGGAAACTTTCCATATAGGTCTCTTAACGGTAACGCTCCAGCAAATGCAGCATTGCCGGTTGGCTGATAGGATTCCATTATACGAAGAAAGATATCTTCACCTTCAGGGGTGAGTTGAATATACGTATTCCTTTTGTCGTTCTCTTTCTTTGAAAATTGAAGCAATCCTCTTTCTTCTAACTTTTTCGAAAAATTAAACGCTGTTGAGACATGCATGACCCCAAATTTCGCCACATCTGAGATGGAAGCCCCATTTAAATGGTATGCGATCCAAAGGATATGATGTTCATTGATATTTAAATCAAAAGGCTTTATCCATTGCTGCCAATCTTTCTCAATTGATTTCCACAAGGCTTTACTTAACTGCGCAATACGTTGGCTAAATAGCATCGCTTCTTTCATTGAATACTGTTTCTCCGACATCCCCAATTTCACCTACTTTTTTATTTCTCTATTAACATTATGCCAATAAAGTAAAAATTAATAAAGTGTAAATTCACAAAATTTTTAGAAATTACGTATTTTTCTGCTTGAAATTTTAAAATCTATAAAAATACTTCTTTTATTTTACGTTTTTCTGCCTAATAATTTCAACCTTTTGAATATTCTACATAGAGAAGGACACTAAAACATATGAATGAAAGTATCAACTCTTGTTCTTCAATAGGAGGGTAGGATATGAAAAGCGTAAGTACGATTCTTTTTTTACTTAGTGTATTGCTTTTTGTCGGTGCTATTTGGAATATGGCAGCCTTAAAGAGGCCAGGATTTTATCCACCTAAGCAAGTCTTGAAGAAAAGAGCTTCAGCACTAGCAGGGGGTGGAGGGATTTTTTTGATAGTGGCTATTATACTATCAAGTTTTTAAACAACTATTGTCAGGATTTATAGAAAGAAAAGAACCTTTCTTAGGTTCTTTTCTCTCTGTATTATTTGGAAATGATAATAGATGATGACGACTTCGTTCTTTTGGCAACTGAAAGTGCAACTGGATACAAAATGACCATAATAATTGTATTCAGAGCAATTGCAGGTAAGACACCTGCAGCAAAAAGTGCAGCGAAAGAACTTGGCAGGCCAACAATGAAATGGGCTGCTCCCAAAAAGACAGAACCCGAAACCAATGTCCCAATTGCAGTTAAGACTGCAACACTTATGATCGAATTACGGTATTTCTTTAATGCCAAGAATAAACCAAAAAAGACTAACGCTGTAATGGGCTTATCAATGATATTAGGAATCTGGCCGCCAGGAAAACCAGTTGTTAGTGCAGATAATGCTCCGGTCACAATAGACAAAAGCATAACACTCTTAATTTCTGGAATCAGAATAATTCCTAAAAACATCATTGCAAGCATCATATCTGGTTTAATGGTTAAAAAGGCTGGCATCACCGTGTGCAAGACTACCCCAATTCCCGCCAAAAGTGATAGGACTACTAGATTCTTTGTATTCATTTCTCATCTCTCCTCTGCTGTCTCAGTGTGAAAGGCTCTCACCTTTCACCTAGTGAAAGAATTTCTCTTTCACCTAGCTAATGGTTCCTCCTGTAGTGCGCTAATGCCTACAGCGAAAAACTTTATATCATTATAGCACAGGTATATAAAAATAATAAAGATATAATTTTCAGATAATTTATTCTTTCTCACTAAAAATGCTTACTGATATTTTCTGCCATTTCTTTTAGTGTTTGTGGAGTATAATCGCTTGTATTTGATTTCCAAACTGCACCAAATCCATCTCCTTGACCATAACGTGGTATTAGATGCACATGGAAATGAAATACCGTTTGACCCGCTTGTTCTCCATTATTATTAACTAGGTTTAAGCCGAGCGGCTTATATTCTTCTTTAAGTGCATTTGCAATCTCTGGAACAGATTCGAAAAGGTTTTTAGCGATGTTAGGAGTGAGTTCAAACAAATTTTCTTTATGTACTTTAGGAATGACCAGTGTATGTCCTTTTGTTACCTGGCTGATATCTAAGAAGGCCATAACATGTTCATTTTCAAATACCTTTGCAGCTGGAATTTCACCATTAACTATTTTGCAAAAAATACAATCGCTCATTGAGTAGACAACCCCTTTATTTGTTTGATATCCGTATTTTACCATATGTTTGGGGAATAAAAAAAGAAAGAGACAGGATCCGCGTGGAATCCTGTCCTCTCGAAGGGGACTTGCTTCAATTATACGTTCATTCAGGAATTACGTTTGATAAACACCTCATTTGGCAATATAGTGTTTTTTAAAAACAGTAATTATTGTTCAAGCTGACCATCCCCTATGTGTTTTTAAAGTTTTTCCAACTTATAAAAACGGATGATAATCTGCGGTAAACACCTCATTTATTTTTTTGATAAATAGCTGGTGTTATTTGAACTCTAAATGGTTACCAGGCAACTTGTGCAAAACAACCATCCCCTTATTTGAAACGTTTAGAAGCTACTTGTTTGAAAAGGTTAATGTCTTTGACAGACACCTCATTTCAAAATTTGATGAATCACTTCATCGAGTAGTAGGTGTTTCCCCTTCAAATATTATGATAACCATTTTGATTTCAAATATACAAAAAAAGTAATGAAAATTTGAATTCCTATTTTTATCAACTGCGATTTGGTAAAATGTAAAGTAATTATGATATGGAAGGACGGAGCGCATGTCTTTATTATCGATTGAAGGTCTTACAGGCGGATATACCAGGAACCCTGTTCTAAAAGATGTATCCTTTGAAGTAAACGCAAAAGAATTAGTTGGATTAATTGGACTCAATGGTGCTGGGAAAAGTACAACGATTAAACATATCATTGGTTTAATGGAACCACACCAAGGAGAAGTGAAAATAAATGGACGTACAATAACCGAAGATAAAGAAGCTTATCGAAAAATGTTTACTTTTGTTCCAGAAACGCCTGTTTTATACGAAGAACTAACTCTTGAGGAACATTTAAGATTAACGGCAATGGCATATGGTTTAGATGAAACTACATATAAAACACGAATTGAGAAATTATTAGCTGAATTTCGAATGGAAAAAAGACTGAAATGGTTTCCAGCTCATTTTTCCAAAGGGATGAAACAAAAAGTAATGATTATGTGCGCCTTTTTGGTGCAGCCATCTCTTTATATAGTGGATGAACCATTTGTTGGGCTTGATCCGCTTGGGATTCAATCATTGCTTGATTTAATGAAAAAAATGAAAGAAAACGGTGCAGGGATACTAATGTCAACCCATATTCTTACCACTGCGGAGAAATACTGTGACTCATTTATCATTCTCCATGAAGGAAAAGTTCGTGCAAAAGGGACACTTAGTGAACTCAGAAAGGAATTTTCAATGCCCACAGCTTCATTAGATGATTTATATATCCAATTAACGAAGGAAGAAAAATATGTTTGATGAGAAAAAGCTATGGAAGGACAGATCTGTTCATCGTCTAAAAGAATTGGGCATTTATCTTCGTTACATATTAAATGGTCATCTAGTTGTCGTGCTGCTATTTCTAATTGGTACAGCTGCCTTTTATTATCAAGAATGGATAAGCTCATTGTCACAAGAATTTCCTGTAGAAATTATTATAGCGTTAGTAATAGGGATGTTATTAACACATAGTCCTGTGTATACTTTTTTGCTTGAGGCTGATCAGGTATTTTTGATTCCACTTGAAACAAGGTTAAAGGGATATTTCTTGCGATCTGGGTTAATAAGTTTAATCTTTCAAGGATATATTTTATTAATGGTATTAGCTGTATTAATGCCAATGTATGCACACGTTAGTGCAGATGGTTTTCAATCGTTTTTTATTTTTTTACTGGTGTTATTGATCATAAAAGCATGGAATCTTGCACTTAACTGGAGAATTCACTATTATGTGCAACCATCCGTTTATATTTGGGACATGTTTGTCCGATATTTCATTAATGTAACCTTTACCTTTTTATTATTTAGCAATGCTAATATCCTGTTCTTACTACTATTTGCCTTCATTTTGGCATTTTACTATCAATCCTTTTATGTTAAAACGAAAAAAATGGGGTTGAAGTGGGATTTACTTATTGCACAAGAAGAGAAGCGTATGGCATCCTTTTATCGCTTAGCTAATTTATTCACAGATGTACCGAAATTAAAAGACACTGTTAAAAGGAGAAAGTGGTTAGATTTATTTATTAATTCCATTTCTTTTTCACAGAATAAAACCTATCATTACTTATTTGCTCGGACATTCCTAAGAGCATCAGATTACTTAGGACTTTTTATTCGTTTAACTGTAATTGGAGCTTTAGCGCTGTACTTTATTTCCTTTGGGTGGGGGCAAATGGTTCTGTCGCTCTTGTTTATTTACTTAACTGGATTTCAATTGCTGCCCTTATGGAATCATCACCAAAACAAGCTTTGGATTGATTTATATCCTGTTTCCCAAAAGTACAAAATGGCTGCATTCCATTCCATTCTAAAAACTATTCTCTATATTCAATCCACCGTTTTTACCTTGATTGTTTTGGTAAAAGGGGAATGGATGTATGCATTAGCAGTCCTACTCTCAGGATTATTGTTTAGTATTTTATTTGTAAATGTTTATAGTAAGAAAAGACTAAAAGCATGAATGGATTTGGAAACAACCTAATATTCTTTTGCTAAAGGGGAGTGGGAGCATGAATGAATATGAGTTAAAGGTATACGGTGAAGTGGTTGAGTGGAAAAGAAAATTAACGAGACGTTCAGGGATGATGAATCGAATATCTAAAAAGGCTCAAGGGAAAATAAATGAAATGATCCCGGAAAAGGTCCATGAGGTCATGACAGAAAGCATAAAGGGAATGGTCAAAACCACCTTATTTGGTTCCCAACTCACGACAAACAAAAATCAAGCTGCAGGTATGACCTTAGAAGAACGTGATGAATTAATGAGAAAAAAGACGGCTGTATTTCAAAAGACGGCTCTTGTGGAGGGGGCGGGGACGGGCGCTGGAGGAATCCTGCTTGGTCTCGCCGATTTTCCATTACTGCTTTCCATAAAAATGAAATTTCTTTTTGAAGCAGCTGCTATTTATGGATTTAACACAAAGGAATTTGAAGAACGACTATTTCTACTGCATATCTTCCAGCTTGCATTTTCAAGTGATGATATTCGCCGAGAAACACTAGCTGACATTGAAAACTGGGAAGAGAGAAAGCAGACACTCGTGGAAATGGATTGGCGAAAATTTCAACAGGAATATAGAGATTATATTGACCTTGTTAAGATGTTCCAGTTAGTGCCGGGCATTGGTGCATTTGTGGGTGCATATGCGAATAACAACTTATTGAAACAATTAGGTGAGACTGCGATGAACGCATACAGATTAAGAATCCTAGAAAAAGCCCCTGAACTTTAATAATGTTCAGGGGTTTTTGCATTAATCTTCTTGGTGTATTCTAATAGCTGCAGTGCCAAGTGTTTTTGCAGCGATTAACATTGCAGTCTCATCGATGTCAAATTTCGGATGGTGATGTGGGTAGCCAGAGTCATCGCCAGGAGGTTTAGCGCCTGTGAAAAAGAAGGTGCCAGGTATTTTCTTTAAATAATAAGCAAAATCCTCTCCACCCATTTGCGGCTCAGATTCCTCGATGGTAAGAACCTCAGGAACCTCCTTAGCACTAGTGACTAGAAATTCTGTTTCTTTTGCATGGTTGACGACTGCTGGATAACCTCGTTCATACAAGAAGTTATAGGTGCTGTCAGACAAGTAACAAGTTCCTTTAATAATTCTATCCATTTCTTCTTCAATGTATTGACGTACATCATCGTTAAATGTTCGGACGGTCCCAACAAGCTTTGCTTTATCTGCTATTACGTTAAATGCATTTTCTGACATAAATGTGCCTACTGTAATAACAGCTGACTCAACTGGATTTACTTTCCTGCTGACAATTTGCTGCAGATTTAATACTAGCTGTGAAGCGGTGACTATGGCATCCTTTGTCTTATGAGGCTGTGCACCATGCCCGCCTTTGCCCTGAATATCAATTTCAAAACGATCAGCTGCCGCCATAATCGGGCCTGTTCGATATTGAATAGTTCCTGTGGGTTCACTTG
The DNA here is from genome assembly GCF_023715415.1 of Neobacillus niacini. GTDB lineage: Bacteria > Bacillota > Bacilli > Bacillales > Cytobacillaceae > Neobacillus > Neobacillus niacini_C. The sequence goes on along the minus strand of NZ_JAMBOB010000001.1, from coordinate 617,131 downwards.
CCCATAGATGAGTACCAAAAATAACATCAACACCTTCTAAGCAGCCATCCTCAATCATTGTGATGGCTCCGCCTGGTGCAAATTCCTCGGCATGCTGATGGATTAAGACATAATTTCCTTCCAGCTCATCTTTCATTTCATCAAGCACCTTTGCGAGGACAAGCAAAGTTGCTGTATGTCCATCATGACCACAGGCATGCATGACTCCAGGGACTAGCGATTTATAAGGTACGTCCTTTTCATCCTGGATAGGAAGGGCGTCAAAATCCGCTCTTAATGCCACCGTTTTTCCAGGCTTTTTGCCGTATACTTTCGCAACAACTCCATTTCCACCAACATTTCCCTTCACTTCTATCCCAAGCTTTTCATAATAAGCTTTAATAAACTGTGCCGTGTTATGCTCTTGAAAGGACAATTCAGGGTGCTGGTGCATAAACCTGCGAATAGATACCATCTCATCATAGTAACCTTCTAATTTTGAATACAATTGATTGTTCATATAAATTACCCCCAACACCAAAGTGGTATTTTCAAACTATTTTAACACTTTTACACTATTATGTAGATTTTTAAGTTTATTTTCTTTATAATTTTATAGAGTTTTGACTGAGAAAGGATAATGTAATCAATGAAAAAAGGAAATCGTTTTACATACTTAATCTTAGGCTTTGCTACTCTAATAGCAATCTATATTTCTATCAAAGTAGCTGCTGGACAGACTTTTTGGATAGATGATAGGATCGCTGATTTATTTGCCTATGTACCAGACGCACTAAATCCCTTTTTTCTATTACTAACTGAATTGGGAGATAAAAAGGGAATCGGTATAGCCGCGTTGATCGTTTTAGTGTGGTTGTTATTTATAAAACGTCACTTCTTGGGAGCCGCCGCTATTGCCTTATCAACAGCACTGGGAAATGAAGTGAATAAGCTATTAAAAGACTGGATTTCACGTCCAAGGCCAGAGCTCGAACATTTGGCACATGTTGATAGTTTAAGTTTTCCTAGTGGACATGCGATGGTTGGATTGATTTTTTACTTTTTTATTGCATATCTCGTTTTAGAAGGTATGAAGTTAGCGGCCGCTAAAAGAATCGTCATCACTGTAACGGTATTGTTGCTTTTGCTAATTGGGGCCAGTAGGATTATTCTTCAAGTTCATTACCCAACTGATGTCATTGGCGGCTATGCATTTGGCTATATTTGGGTGATGCTATCTATATTTATTTACAACTTCTTCAAAAAGAAATTAATAAAGTAACAAAAAAAGAGGCGGAGGCCTCTTTTTTATATTAGGAACATTGCTACTATCGTAGTGACGACAAGTCCGATAACAACAGGAAGTAGATTCCGCCTTGCTAACTCAAATGGGTCAACGTTACAAATAGCGGCAGCAGGTATTAAGGCCCAAGGTACTAGAGTTCCGCCCCCAACCCAGATAGCTGCAATTTGCCCAAGGGCAGTGAGAGTGGCGACACCTTTACCAATTGCAACCGCAAATAAGCCTGCGACAGACCCTGCAAGTGATATTCCAGAAAATCCTGATCCATCTAAACCTGTAATCGCTCCTACTGTGGTTAACGTCACTGCTCCGACCACTTTACTTAATGGAACTACATTGGCTAAGGCAATACCAAGGTCATTCACAATACCTTGAGAACCATCTGGTAAAAAGTCTCCGATAATCTTTCCAAAACCGGCATCACCTAAATAGAAGAAGGCAGCGATTGGGATAACTGGACCAAACACCTTAAACCCGAAGGTAAATCCTTCAATTAAATAGCTTGTTGTTTTTTCGAGACCCTTATTTTTATGGCTGACCATGGTGATAAGCAGAAGGATAAAAATTGATGTTCCGCCAACTAATGCAGTCGCGTCACCGCCAGTCAGGTCAAGGATAAACATAGCTGCAACGTCGATGACGAATAATATCGGAATAAGAATGGCAAAGAATCGCTTTTGGCCAATTGTTAGGAGATTTTTCTCGGATGTGGTTTCTTCATTTGTCTCCATTGGAACATATGGAGTTGGTTTTAAAACTCCGTTTTTCATATCTCTTTTGAGGAAATAGAAGGCAGCTATTGTCGTTACAATCCCCATTACAAATACTAAGGGTATACTAGCACTGATGACATCACCAATTGGAATTCCAGCAGCATCTGAAGTTAACTTTGGTGCAGCCTGTATGACAAAGTCACCTGATAAAGCGATTCCATGTCCGAATAAGTTCATTGCCATCGCAACACCCAAGGCTGGAAGTCCCGCTCGTAAAGCAACCGGAAGGAGCACTGCTCCTAGAAGGGCAACAGCAGGAGACGGCCAGAAGAACCAGGAAATGACCATCATTAAGATACCAATGGTCCAATATGCGAGTGCAGGGTTACGTATTAATTTTGTAAAAGGCGAAATCATAACATCGTTTATCCCGGTAGAAGTTAAGGTTTTGCTCATGGCCACAATTATGGAAATGACTAAGATGGTTGACAGCAGCTCTGTAATCGCATAAATAAAACTGTTGAAAATACTACTGACGGAACTGCTTAATGATCCTGTTGCCGTAATGGCAATCAAGAATATCCCGACGATACAAATAAGTGTAGTATCTCTTCGTTTAACCATAAATCCGATAATAAGAGCAATAAAGACAACATATATCCAATGGAGAGCTGAAAGCTCAATAAGCATAAAATGACCCCCTTTCATCTTCATCCATAGGGCGAAAGATGGGTATTCGCCCTTTCGGATGTAATACAGAATATGAATCTGCATTAAAGTGGTGAAAGAGTTTTGATGAAATAATAACGTAAAAACGACTTTTTTTTGACACTTATCATCGTTACCTATACACAAATAGGAATAACCGATATAGTGAAAAGAGTGCGATGTACTCTATGAAGTTTTTAATTTTTTGCTACATATATTAGAATATAATTAGACATGTCTTTCGAAAGGTGGATTTATTTAGATGACGAAGCAAATCAACGAAACATTTTTAAAAGCAGCAAGAGGGGAACAGACTGACCACGTACCAGTTTGGTTTATGCGTCAGGCAGGTCGCTCTCAGCCAGAATATAGAGAGATTAAAGAAAAATACTCTTTATTTGAAATTACTCACCAGCCTGAACTTTGTGCGTATGTAACCCGCCTCCCAGTTGAGCAGTACAATGTTGATGCGGCTATTCTATATAAGGATATTATGACTCCGCTGCCAGCGATTGGAATGCAGGTTGAAATAAAATCAGGAATTGGTCCTGTTATTGATAACCCAATCACTTCCTTAGCAGATGTTGAAAAACTTGGCGAAATTCATCCTGAACAGGATGTACCTTATGTTTTAGATACGATTAAATTATTAACTCAAGAACAATTGTCTGTTCCGTTAATTGGATTTTCAGGGGCTCCTTTTACACTCGCAAGTTACATGATCGAAGGCGGACCTTCTAAAAATTATAATAAGACAAAAGCTTTTATGTATTCTGAGCCGAAAGCATGGTTCGCTTTAATGGATAAACTTGCTGATATGATTGTTACATATGTGAAATCACAAATTAAGGCAGGAGCGAAAGCGATTCAAATCTTTGATTCTTGGGTTGGTGCCTTGAATGTTGAAGACTACCGCTACTTTATTAAGCCGGTCATGAATAGAATCTTCTCAGAATTGAAAGAAGAGAATGTTCCACTTATTATGTTTGGAGTCGGAGCGAGTCATCTTGCTTTAGAATGGAATGACCTTCCACTTGATGTCGTTGGATTGGACTGGCGTTTGCCAATTAAACAAGCAAGAGAATTGGGCATTCAAAAAACCGTTCAAGGTAATCTTGACCCAGCAATCCTTTTAGCACCATGGGAAGTGATTGAAGAAAGAGCTAAAGCCATTCTAGATCAGGGTATGGCGGAGGGGGGCTATATCTTTAACCTCGGTCATGGGGTATTCCCATCCGTTAATCCTGCCACTTTGAAAAGATTAACATCGTTCATTCACGAGTATTCTGCAACAAAGGGCAGCAGATAAATTATCTTCAAGTGTTAATATTGGTAAGATTGCTGTTTTTTTGGCACAATATAATATGCATAAAAAAAGAGGGCCCTAAACACTTAGCGGCCCTCTAAATCCGAATGAGGCCATTTTTTAAAGGGACAAGGTCTTATGATTAGGATAGGGCAACAAGACTTAATAACGAGGTGCGGATGATGACTAAAAAGAAAATGGGATTACTCGTGATGGCTTACGGAACCCCATATCATTTAGATGACTTAGAACGATACTATACACATATAAGGCACGGCAGAAAGCCTACTCCAGAAATGATTGACGAATTACGTGGGCGCTATGAAGCAATCGGCGGTATATCACCACTTGCAAAAATTACAATCGAGCAGGGAAACAAACTAGAAGAACATTTAAATCGGGTCCAAGATGAAATAGAGTTTAAAATGTATCTTGGCTTAAAGCATATAGAACCATTTATCGAGGATGCTGTTAAGGAAATGCATGCAGACGGGATTAAAGAAGCTGTTAGTATTGTCTTGGCACCGCATTTTTCAACGTTTAGTATTAAATCTTATAATAACAGGGCAAAGGAAGAAGCGGACAAACTTGGTGGCATGAACATCACTTCTATTGACAGCTGGTATGATGAGCCTAAATTTATTACCTACTGGGCAGAAAAGATAAAAGGAATTTATGAGCAAATGCCTCAAGAAGAAAAAGATAACGCTATGATGATTGTCTCAGCTCATAGTCTTCCAGAGAAGATTTTACAATTTGGGGATCCTTATCCAAACCAGCTTCAAGAAACAGCTGATTTAATTGCAAAGCAAGCCGGAATAAGTAACTATGCGATTGGCTGGCAAAGTGCAGGAAATACTCCCGATCCATGGTTGGGACCAGATGTACAAGATTTAACTCGAGAATTAGCGAAAGAACACCCATATAAAGCATTTGTCTATGCACCTGTTGGTTTTGTTTGTGAACATTTAGAAGTCCTCTATGATAACGATTACGAATGTAGAATTGTTGCTGAAGAAGTAGGAGCAAGTTATTATCGTCCTGCAATGCCAAACGCTAATGACGATTTAATTGATGCAATGTCAACGGTTATCTTAAAAAGATTAGCCATCTGATTAGAATTGCAAAAGAAAGAAGGGTGACATCCGTGGCGGAAGAAAAACAGAAGGTAGCCATTATTGGGGGAGGAATTGCAGGCCTTACTGCAGCCTATTACCTTCAAAAAAACATAAATGAAAAACAGCTGCCTTTCGAAATCATACTTATTGAAGCATCTCACCGTCTCGGAGGTAAAATGCAAACAGTGGTAAGGGACGGTTTTACCATTGAAAGAGGTCCTGATTCCTTCCTTGCAAGAAAAGTGAGCATGATTAGACTTGCAAAGGAAGTAGGAATGGAGGAGCAATTAGTTTCTAATTCAACAGGGAAATCCTATGTTCTTGTCGATGACAAGCTTCATTCAATGCCTGGGGGTTCGATAATGGGAATTCCAACGGAAATAGGGCCATTTATTACAACAGGGTTATTCTCCATCCCAGGGAAGGTCAGGGCAGCTGCAGATTTTATTTTACCGAAATCACCAGGTAATATTGATCAGTCTTTAGGTCAATTTTTTCGGAGAAGGTTAGGCGATGAGGTGGTAGAGAATCTTATAGAACCTTTATTATCGGGTATTTACGCTGGTGATATCGATCAAATGAGTTTAATGTCTACCTTTCCGCAATTTTATGAGGTGGAACAAAAACATCGGAGTCTTATTTTAGGGATGAAAAAGACAACGCCTGCAAAACCGAAAGCACCAGAACCTGCCGAGAAGAAAAAGGGTGTTTTCTTAACCTTTAAGTCGGGTCTGCAGTCTTTTGCTGAAGCGATTGAAGCAAAAATAGACCCTAATTCCATTCTCAAAGGGCATCGGGTCGATAAAATATCAAAAACAAATAAGCAGTATGAGCTTTATCTAAATAACGGTGAAAAATTGGTTGCTGATTGTGTTGTTGCAGCAACACCACATAAAATCACGCAATCAATGTTCTCAGACTATCACTTTTTTGAACCTTTTAAGTCAGTCCCATCCACATCTGTTGCCACTGTGGCTCTTGCATTCCCAGAAGAAGCCATAAAAAAGGATATAGATGGAACAGGATTTGTGGTTTCTAGGAATGGTGATTATTCTATTACTGCCTGTACTTGGACACATAAAAAGTGGGAACACTCTACTCCGAAAGGGAAAGTGCTGCTGCGTTGTTATGTAGGAAGAGCCGGGGAAGAAACAATCGTAGAACTTTCAGATGATAGGATTATTAAGATTGTACTTGATGATTTAAGCAGGACAATGGATATTGGAATGGAACCTGATTTTGCTATCGTTTCTCGCTGGAAAGATTCTATGCCGCAATACATCGTGGGCCATAAACAGCGCCTTGAGACCATTAGAAAGCATATTAAATCTGAACTGCCTGGAGTCTTTTTAGCTAGTGCATCATTCGGCGGTGTCGGACTTCCTGATTGTATTGACCAAGGGGAAGAAGCAGTAAAAGGTGTATTAGAGTATTTAAATGTAAAATAATAAACCAGAAGCTGTTGCAATAATAGCTTCTTTTTTTATAAATAAGGAGGGCATAAAGTTGAAGTTGACAGTTATTGGCTTTTGGGGTGGATACCCAAAACAAAATGGTGCAAGTTCTGGATACTTACTTGAACATGAGGGATTTAACCTATTAATCGATTGTGGCAGTGGAGTGCTTGCGAAAATGCAAAATATTATTGAGCCTGAAGAACTCGATGCTGTATTAATCTCCCATTATCATCCAGACCATATTGCAGATATAGGTGTATTACAGCATGCCCGCCTAATTCAGGGTTTTTTAGGGAAGAGCTTTCCGACCTTGCCTATCTATGGACACTCTTATGACGAAACAGAATTCGCAAAATTAACCTATAAAGAAATCACGAAGGGAATTGCCTATTCGCCGAATGCTGTTCTTACTGTCGGACCATTCCAGGTTTCTTTCTTAAAAACAGATCATCCAGCACCCTGCTATGCAATGAGAATTGAAGTAAATGGAAAGTCACTCGTATATACAGGTGACAGCTCCTTTAAAGAGGAATTTATCGAGTTTGGTAAAGATGCAGATTTATTGTTATGTGAATGTAATTTCTATCAGCATCAAAATGGGAAGCCTGCAGGTCATATGAATAGCACGGATGCAGGGAAATTCGCAGCAAGTGCAGGTGTTAAGCAATTAATTCTAACCCATCTTCCACATTACGGGGATATATCTAAGCTTATCAGTGAGGCTAGTTCTGAATATACTGGTATAATAAAACTTGCGAATGAATTTCAAACCATTTCACTATAAGAAGGGGAAGGATAGTATGTTATTTATCGATAATAAAGGCATCACCGATCCACGTATAAATCTCGCTATTGAAGAGTATGCCTTGAAAAATCTTGATATCAATGAAACGTATCTATTATTTTACATAAATGAGCCATCGATTATCATTGGCAAAAACCAGAATTCAATAGAAGAAATAAATACTGAGTATGTTGAGAGCAATGGTATACATGTGGTACGCAGATTGTCTGGAGGTGGAGCGGTATATCACGACCTTGGCAACCTTAATTATAGCTTTATTACAAAAGATGACGGAGACAGCTTTCATAATTTCCGCAAATTTACAGAGCCGGTTATTGCTGCATTGAAACAGATGGGAGTAAATGCGGAATTAAGCGGCAGAAATGATATTTTAGCTGAAGGCAGGAAAATATCTGGTAATGCCCAATTCTCAACAAAGGGCCGTATGTTCACCCATGGAACGCTTCTGTTTAATTCCGAAATGAATCATATTGTCTCCGCTTTAAGGGTAAAAAAGGATAAAATTGAATCTAAGGGAATCAAGTCAGTCCGCAGCAGAGTGGCTAATATTTCAGAATTTTTGACAGAGAAATTATCAGTTGAAGAGTTTCGTTCTGCCTTGCTGAAGTTTATTTTTCAAGGCGAAGAAGTAACAGAGTATGTGCTTACGGAAGAGGATTGGGAGAAAATTCACCAGCTGTCTAAAGAACGCTATCAAAATTGGGATTGGAACTATGGAAAATCGCCAAAGTTTAATTTCCAGCATTCACACCGTTTCCCTGTGGGGCAGATTGATGTTCGATTAGATGTGGATAAAGGTGTTATTGAAAACTGTAAAATATATGGTGACTTCTTTGGTGTTGGTGATGTAAGTGAAATTGAGAATAAACTTAAAGCTGTTCGCTATGAGAAGAACGAGTTAGAAGCAGCACTTAGAGATGTAGACACAACCTTTTATTTTGGAAAAGTAACCAAAGAAGAATTTATCAACCTTATTTATTAGAGTTGCACGGTGAACTATTCACCGTGTATTTTTTTTGCATTCTGTTCAGGAAGGTGATGCAGATTAGGCATAAATTCTTTTCATAAAACATGTGAAATACGTAAAAATTCCATACAAAACTCAAATTCCTTCATAATATATAGGGCGTTCATCTTTGTCAGGGGAAATAGGAGTGAGGATAATGAGGACGATTATATTTATTGGTTTGAATAAATCCGGATCAAGTAGAGAGGCAGTAAAAGCGGCAAATGAATTAGGGTATTATACAGTTGTTTTTACCAATCAGGAAAAGCAAATCCAGCAAAGAAGTGAGTATAAGGATGTTCATCAACTGACTTTAGTGGACCTTAGCAATATTGAAGAAATAATAAAACAAATTGAACGAATACTGAATCGTGGAAATGAAATAATGATTATTACCAGTTTTGTCGCAAAGTTCGTTCAAACAGCTTCAATGTTGGCTGACATATACTGCGAAAACTATTTATCAACGGAAGCTCTTGCTATTATGGAAAATAAAGAAAAAACTAGATTATTTTTTACAAACCAATCCTTTACACCCAGCTTTACGTTACTAACAAAAGATATGTCAATGCCTTATGATCTAGCTTACCAGAAAGTAAAGTTCCCGGTGGTAGCGAAGTGTGCTACTTCCACTGGCTCAAAGGACGTCATCTTTGCAGAAAATATGAGGCAACTAGAAAAAAACGTAAATAAGCTGCGTTCCAATAATCCAAGTGAAACCATCATCATTGAAGAATATGTGGAAGGTGACCAATATTTAGTAGAGGTTCTGGTCAGCAACTGGATGATTCTTATTGGTGCCGTCATTAAACAAGAAATTACAAAAGGGAAACGATTTATTGTAACAGGATACGGGGTATTGGCAGAAGTACCGCGACATCTAGAAGCAAGTTTACTGGATTTAATTGAAACAATCGTGTCCTCTTTAGAGTTTCAAAATGGTGCCTTTCATTTGGAACTAAGATTGACAGAGGATGGCTGGAAACTAATCGAAATAAATCCTAGAATTTCTGGTGGGGCAATGAACAAGATGATTCATGCTGCTTTTGGTTATAGCTTAGTGGAGGAAACACTAAAGTTGTTAATAGGAGAGATTCCTTCATTAGTAAAGGTAAGAAACCATTATGTTTTTACACAGTATGTCATCCTTGAAAATAAAGGCATTTTAGAACAGGTAACAGGCAAGGGAAGGGCTGCAGCTACACCTGGTGTGGAAGAAGTATATGTCAAGCCAAAGAGAGGAACATATGTAACCCCTCCTTTATCAATGGGGCAACGTTATGCTTATGTAATTGCCAAAGGAGATACGCTTGAAGAGGCAGAAAATAGTGCAAAGCAGGCAGCGAATGAGATTACCTTTCACTTAAGAAGAGAGTAAAAAAGATCCCCACACTGGTTTATGGGGGTCTTATCGTTTACTTGTATTCATTATTTTTTAAGCTTGTTGCTTAAAAGTCCAAGCCTTCTTAATTCCTTAGAATAAATTATGAGTGAATAATAAACTTCAAAGTGTAAATGACCAGAATATCCAGATTTTTCGAATTAACCTTATTGGTTTGTTCCGAGGAATTTGGCTGTTTTTAATTAGGAAGGGGAAACAAATAAAATGCGTGTTTCTGCTGGGAAATGGACAAAACATAAATTGATGTTGGAGGATGAAAAGCTTGCTGCCTTTTTGCCTGATACACAATATTTGGATAGAACCTCCTTATCTATAATGTTAGACAAATATAATCAAATCATGGTAAAGCCGTGCCACGGTTTTCAAGGGAGAGGTATTATCCAAATCTCTTCATTATCTGATGAAAGCTTCGAACTTCATATTGAACGCAGGAAATCATACATGAGCAAAAAAGAGAACATCTACGATTACTTAAAAGAGAATTACTTTCCAAGAAAAAGACAACGGTATATCGTCCAGCAAAGAATTCCACTTGCAACAATAAATAATAATCAATTTGATGTTCGGGTAATGGTACAAAGGAAAAAGGATTCTTTGGAATGGGTAGTAACGGGTAAACTTGCTAGGGTGGCAGCAAATAATTTTGTTGTTACTAACGTAGCAAAAACAGTTTTATCAGTAGAAGATGCTATAGATAATTCACTGATAAACAATGACAAGATGAAAGATATTGTCGCTGATTTAGAGGAGGTTTCCTTGTTAATTGCGAAGAAATTAGCAAATTCCTATACCCAAAAACGTGTATATGGAATAGATCTGGGTATTGATTTAGATGGGAAGGTCTGGATTATTGAAGCAAACCTAAGACCTGCTGTTTCCATGTTTAAATTATTAAATGATGGCTCTTATGAAACCATTAAATCTTATAAAAAGGGATGAAAAATGGCTATGTTTATCATCTGCCTATACCTTTTAATGAGAATTGAATATAAATTATGGTAAAGGTCCTAATTACCTATTTATATTAGGAGGCGGAGGAAATAGGATGAATTCGGTTGGTGTACTGCTTTCTAAAAGGGAATGGAGTAAGTTACTTAGCCAAAAAAACAAAAAGGACGAAATTTGGCATATGTATGCTAAGAAGGGTAGAGAGTTAGGCCTTAAAATTCAATTCTTTACACTTACTGATATTTCTCTCGAAAGTTTAAAAACACAAGCAATTGAACATCAAAATAATTCAATGAAAAAAAAGGATACAGTTGATATCCCATCAATTATTTATAACCCAACAATATTTTATAAAAAAAAGAATATCAAAAAATTAAGGGAACTTTCTAATCACCCTAAATTTCAAGTCCTTAATGAGCACCATATCATAAAGAAAAAGGAATTATCTGCATTAATAGATTCATATTCTGATATCAAAATAGATATTGAGGAAGAAAACGACGCTAACAATACTTTATTTACTTTATATGTAGTAGGTCAGAAAAAGTTAAATAATAAATGGAAATCCCCGATTATGTACGCAAAAGATTCTAACCAAAACTTTTACTTTATAGAAGAAGCATCAATGGATGTATTATGGGAGTGCAGCCTAAAGGTTTTAGATATCATCCACTTTTATTACCCTGGAATTTTCGAGATTGGCATTGTATTTTCATTAAATAAAAATGGTGCCTATTCTTTAAGTTCAACCTGTTCAATCAATACCATTGTTAAAGACATTTTTGGATGGAACACCAAGATTTCTGAGAAAATATGTAAATTCCCATTTAAGGTTGCTAAGGAAATACTACAACAAAAGTATTCTCACGATGGTATCAGTAATGAATATAGCCTGGCCTATCCATCACAACCAACCAAACTTTTATCAACTCCAGAATCTGAAGATAACCAGATCATGCTTTCAAATGAGGAAAGTATTCATCTCTGGATTAAATTGAAGGAGTTTCAGGACGAGCAAATGTGCCTGAAAATACCAATGCATCAGTCAAAATTAATCACTAGTGACCAAATCTCCCTTCAGTTTGGAATTAAAGAACAAATATGTAAACTTGACAACATTGAAAGTGATTTTCGATTAAACCGCAATTCATTTACCAATCCTGCAGAAGTATATATTTCTAGTTCTCTTTTAAAGAAGCTGCATATCCCTATAGACTTGATATATCAGTTGAAAATATCAAAAGATAAAATAATTATTGGTCCTTCCATTGGGCTGTTGCTAGGGGAAAACAATCAACTATATAATCCAACCTATATGGAAAAGTACTCTGACCGTTTGGGGGAATATGAGAAATTTGGCGGCTTAGTAATGGCCTTTTCCACCCGTTCCATCGATTGGGAGGAAAAGATAGCCTACGGGATGCTGTATGATCCAACTCAAAAAAAGTGGAGATATGATTCTGCACCGATTCCAGCTGCCTTATACCGAAGGAATTTCCATCAAAATCTTGATAGGGTTAACCAGCTAATTGAAATGACCCATAAGAATTTATTCAATTCCCATTACTTTAAGAAATCTGATCTAATTTTATTAAAAGATGAAACTGAAATTCGTAACCACGTCCCGGCCACCCATCTATTGAAAAAAATCGATGAATTAATTGAATTTATTCGGGATAGGGAAAAGGTTATATTAAAGCCCGTTAGCCTTTCACGAGGGCGAGGCATCTTTATACTAGAAAAAAATCCAAAACAAGATGGTGGGTATATTTTATACGATCATCAAAATGAAATTCTACGCCGACATTTGATTCCAAATAGTAAAGGATTAGAGGAAATGTTAAAGGAGTTGAAAATATTAAATAAGCAATATTTGTATCAAACCTACATTCCGCTTCTAAAAATATATAACCGCCCCTTGGACGTAAGAGTTGTTATGCAAAAATATGATAAAAATAGCTGGAAATGCTCCGGTATCGAATGCAGAGTTGCCGGTGAAAATGAGGTGTTAACGAATATTGCAAGAGGCGGAGAAGCTATGACCTTGGAGGAAGTAGTAATTGGTTCAGGAATTAATCAACCATACGATAAGATTTATGAGAGTATTATAAATCTGTGTCAGAAGTTCTGTAATTTAGTAGATATAAAGGACGAACATTATGCAGAATTTGGTTTGGATATCGGCCTTGATCAAGAGGGGTTTCCATGGATTATTGAGGCAAATATTTTTCCGAGTTTTAAAGGCTTTAAAGAAATGGACTATGAAATGTATTCGAAAATACGCACTCAGCCTATTTTTTATGCTGTTCATATACAAGGATTTAGCACCGGATCTTAGAAATAAGGGAGATTAGAAAAATGAATACTCCAACTGTTGGAATATTAGTAAGTGGGTTGATATACAGTGGAATTAAGAATAACAGATCTTATCTTGAGGAAGTCGGTTTTTATGAAGAAGCCTGTAGGCAATATGGGCTTAGTCCTTGCATATTTAGGATAAAAGATATATCGCTTGAGACAGGTCAAATTAATGCGTTAGTAAAAGGTGTTATGGGAAAATATGAATTAAAAGTTATTACCATCCCCAAAGTTATTCATAATCGTGGCCTTTATTTTAGAAAGGATTTAAAGATAAAGCTAAAAAATCTTCAAAAATTGGGGGTTATAATTTTTAATGATAGGAATCGTTATGGAAAATGGGATGTTCAAGAAATATTAATGAAAAATGAAGAATTGCGGCCCCATTTGCCTGAAACGAAACGAGCAAGTTCGTTGAATTTCACAGAAATGCTAAAGAAGCATAAACAGCTAATGATTAAGCCAAATAGCGGAAGTCTAGGCAGCGGGGTCGTTATGGTGGAAAAAAGAGATAGTGAACTTTGGGAAGTTTATTATAACCAGCGGAGAGAGGCATTTGCTAACGATTGGCCAGAAATTATTCGTAAGAAGGTTTCAAACAAAAATTACATTATTCAGGAACGAATTCAGCTTGCGCAGTTTCAAGGAAACCCTTTTGATTTACGTGTTTCTGTCCAAAAAAATGGATTAGGAGAGTGGCAGGTAACAGGTGTGGTTGGTAAGGTGGCAAAAAAGGGGAATTATGTAACCAATGCTGCAAAAGGTGGTACCTGTAAAACGCTGACTGAATTATTAAGCAATTACTCTGACTGGGATTTCAACGCAGTCTATCAATCTATTGAAGACTTATCAATAAAAGCGGTATCTGAATTAAATAAGTATTTCCCTAACCTAGCAGATGTTGGGCTGGATATTGGTTTAACCAATGAAGGTTTTCCCATGTTTATTGAATGTAATGGCCGTGCTTTTCGAATATTATTTGAAAAGGCTCAAATGTATGACGTATGGAAAGCAACATATACAACACCAATCAGTTATGCACGGTATCTTATTGATTCCAAGATTGATGAGGATTAATTTTATGAAGACTCTCAATGGGATGTGATTTATTTGCAAGGTATCGGTATGCTCCACTTCCGGAAAAATCCTGTAGATGTGAAAAAGGCGTATCCCTTTGCAGCTGTTGCGAAAATGGAGGGTGTTCACTTTTTTTACTTTTCATTTAATAATGTGGATTTTGACAATATGAAGATTAATGGGTGGATGTACGAGGAAGGGAAATGGATTCAAAAACAATTTGATTTCCCTGCTGTTGTGATAAACAGCTGTAATCCAAAAACAGAGAACCAGTCTAGAATATTAAAGAAGTTAAAAAAACATGCCATTTTTACAAGCTTTCCTGTAGGGAACAAAATGAAAGTCTATAAAAAGGTAAAAAAAGCAAAAGTGTTTGCCTCTTATCTAATTCCCTCCACTACTCTACTCAAGCCAGAAGAAATTATTTCATTTCTAAAAAATCAACCGAGAGCCGTAATAAAACCTTTATCTGGAAATCATGGGAAAAAGGTGTTTTTTATCGACAAAACGGAGGCACAGTATAAAGTAACAGAAGGATTCACCATCATGAACATGAATGAGGAAGAACTTAGCAGATACTTTCAGCCAATTATTACGGCACAAAAGTTTCTGATGCAGCCTTTCATCGAATGTAAAACAAAAAATGGTCTTACTTATGATTTTAGATTACATGTTCAAAAGAATGGTAAAGGGAAATGGGAAATCACCTTAATATATCCTCGAATAAGTGGAAATGCAAAAATGATAAGTAATATTAGTAGTGGCGGCTACCGAGGAGAATTAGCCTCCTTTTTAGAAGATGAATTTGATGAGGATGCGAAAAAGGTAAAAGAAAGACTTGAGGACTTTGCTTTAACCTTTTCTGCTCATTTTGATACGTTATATGAACATTCCTTTGATGAGCTTGGTATAGATGCTGGTATTGATGCAAACCAAGGGCTGTGGTTATTTGAAGTCAATTGGAGACCAGGTTCAAAAAATAGGGAATTTGACGTTGCCAAACGCCTTATTCCTTATTGTAAATATCTTTTATATGAAAATAGTATCCCATAAATGAAGTACAAAAAAAATAATGCAAATGTTTTGAAAAGCCCTAACCGTTATTATTTCGGAAATAACAGTTGTAGGGCTTTTTCTTATGTTAAAACAGCGTTGTCTGTTATGCGAGGTGAGGAAGTAGAAATTTGTATCTTTTTGGAACTTTAGGCTTGTATACTTAAATTCCTTTAAATATAATATATTTAGAAAATTGTTATTATTAAGTGAATGAACATTCATTCACAAGGGGAGGGAAATTATGAATTTATCATCAAAACTTCAGGAAACTGCAAGAGAGTCAGCCAGCAAAACTGCTTATTATTTTATGGGCCAAGGAACTACATATGCTGAATTGGATGGGGCGATTACAAAGTTTGCTTCTGGGTTAGAAAAATTAGGAGTAAAGCAAGGAAACCATATTGCTTTATTACTTGGTAACTCACCGCATTTTATTATTGGATTATATGGTGCATTACGGTTAGGAGCTACAGTGATTCCCGTTAATCCAATTTACACACCAGATGAAATTGGATATATAGTAAATAACGGTGACGTAAAGCTTGTTGTCGCACTGGATATGGCCATCCTGTTAGCTGAAAAAGTACATCCTCTATTGCCTAAGGTTGAGAATTTTATATTCTGTGAAACTAGTGATAATGGAATTGCTAAGCATAATATTGAATCACTTACCCTTTACCCTAAAATGAAATCGTTTACAAATGTCGTTGCTTCAGGTGACCTCTCCTTTGAAGGACCTGATTTGCAGGATGATGATACCGCCATTATTCTATATACCTCTGGAACCACAGGGAAACCAAAGGGTGCAATGCTTACGCACAAAAATCTATTCAGCAATGCCAGTGATGTCGGTGATTATTTAAGGATGAACAATCAAGACCGAGTCATCACGACTCTTCCTATGTTCCATGTATTCTGCTTGACGGTAGCTTTAAATGCACCATTGTTAAGTGGAGCAACCTTATTGATTGCGCCTAGATTTAGTCCAAAGGAAATATTTGATTTGGCAAGAGAGTATGAAGCAACTGTTTTTGCTGGAGTACCGACCATGTATAATTTCCTTTTTCAATATCCAGAAGCTAACCCAGAGGATTTCAAAACATTAAGGTTATGTATTTCTGGAGGTGCCTCCTTACCTGTTGCACTGCTTAATAATTTTGAAAAGAAATTTAATGTCACTGTATCAGAGGGGTATGGTTTGTCAGAGGCCTCGCCGGTTACCTGTTTTAACCCACTGGATCGCCCGCGTAAGGCTGGATCTATTGGAACGTCCATTCTTCATGTGGAAAACAAAATAGTCAATGAACTAGGAGAGGAGCTTCCTGTTGGAGAAGTTGGTGAGTTAATTGTTTCTGGCCCAAATGTCATGAAAGGCTATTATAAAATGCCAGAAGAAACAGCCGCAGCCTTACGTGATGGCTGGCTCTATACAGGGGACTTGGCAAGAATGGATGATGAGGGCTATTTCTATATCGTTGATAGAAAGAAAGATTTGATTATTGTTGGCGGGTATAATGTTTATCCTCGTGAGGTTGAAGAAGTCCTCTATAACCATCCTGATGTTGTGGAAGTGGCTGTACTCGGGGAACCAGATTCAGAATTCGGTGAATCCGTGAAATGCTATGTTGTGAGTAAGAATCCGAACACAACCGAAGAGCAATTCCTAGAATATTGCAGGGAGCATTTAGCGAAGTATAAAGTTCCTTCTTCAATTGAGTTCTTAGAAGAACTTCCTAAAAACACAACTGGTAAAATCTTGCGAAGAGCTTTAAAAACTCAAATTACTCAGACCGTATAAAATCATACTGGATATTAGAAATAAAACATGGCTGAATCCTAGCCATGTTTTTTTATTTCATTCTATTTGAAAATTTGATAAAATTTATTTTTGAACATACGGAGAGAAGGGGATTAAGTTGTCGGAGGTTGCTATCGGGAAGGAATCATCTGAATTTAAAAAGGGCCTGCAGGCAGGGATAAGCATTGGGATTGGCTATTTTCCCATTGCATTGACTTTTGGTCTCCTTGCTAAAACAACGGGACTATCTATATATGAATCTGTATTAATGAGTATGATTGTATTTGCAGGCGCTTCACAATATATTTCATTAAGTCTGATAGCCTATGGGACTGGGATAGTTGAAATTGTTTTAACAACCTTTATCGTAAATATTCGCCATTTTCTAATGTCGACAACTTTAAATGAGAAATGTGAAGATGACACTCTAGGGAATAAAATGCTATATTCCTTTGGAATAACGGACGAAACATTTTCAGTCGCAGCGACCAAAGATGGGACTGCGACGACTGGGTTCATGTTAGGTTTAAATTTGTTGGCGTATTCGAGCTGGGTTATATTTACTGGGGTTGGTCATTTGATAGGGGCAAGTCTTCCTCAAACATTACAAGAAAGTATGGGAATTGCCCTCTATGCGATGTTTGTGGGACTCTTAGTACCATCTTTGAAAAAAAGCAGTAAGGTGTTATTTCTAGCAGTACTTGCCGCAATCTTTAATTCGATTTTTACGCTGGGCGGCGTGATGGCACAAGGATGGTCAATTGTGGTTTCAACGATTCTGTCTGCTGTTTTGATGGAGCTGATTGAAATGGTGAAGGCAAAGCATTGGGGTGTTAACGATGAAAAGTGAAATTCTCTGGATGATTATTGGGATGGGTTTAGTTACATATATACCGAGAATGCTGCCGTTCGTATTGTTTAAAGGTAAGGAGCTTCCACCGTTTATCCAAGGGGTGCTAAAAAACGTTCCATATGCAACATTGGGTGCATTAATTTTCCCGGCGATTCTTTTGCTGCAAAAGGATGATATATGGTATGGAATAGCAGGTGCTGCCGCCGCATTTGCTGCAGCTTTCTTAGGGGCAAATGTCATTATTGTGGTTTTAGGATCTATAACAGTCCTTGCCCTATATTCATATTTTCTTTAAGTCGGTAAATCCGGCTTTTTTTAGTGTTCTAAATATTATCTTTTTAACTAAACTATATATAGGGAGGTTGTACAAAAAGGAGGGACAACACATTACATGGTTAGGAAAATGGGATTCTATGCGGTTTTAGCCTATATATTATATGGATTATTTTTTTACTGGTATTTATTTCACTTCGCAGATACAAGCCTGCCTTTTGAATATCAAGGAACAAAAGCAGATCCAGCCACTTTTTTAAATGGTAGAGAGTTAATGTTGAGTGAAGAGTATTCGAAAATAAGGAATTTGTTATTCTTTCTTTCCACACCATTTGAATGGCTTTTCTATTTTTTAATTTTATTATTTGGATTTTCGAAGGCATTTAAAAAATGGGCAGAGAGTTCGTCGAAGTATAAGCTTCTGCAAACTGCTATTTATCTTATATGGCTTTCATTTTTTGCTTTTGTAGCGACATTCCCTTTAAGCTATATTAGTTATTCCTTGTCTAAAGCGTATAATATCTCAACACAAAGCTTTGCATTATGGATGAAGGAAGAGCTAATTGATTTTTGGATTAATTATGGAACGTTACTAATCATTGTTCCGGTATTATATTGGCTGATGAAAAAAAGTGTAAAACGCTGGTGGCTCTATGCTTGGGCGTTGTCGATACCTTTTACACTGTTCATGATGTTTTTACAGCCGGTAATTATCGATCCTTTATATAATGACTTTTATCCTTTGAAAAATAAAGAATTAGAAACAAAGATATTGGAATTAGCAGACAAAGCTCAAATTCCTGCAGAACATGTCTTTGAAGTGAATATGTCTGCTGAGACAAATTCATTAAATGCCTATGTAACTGGTATTGGCGCAAATGCAAGAATCGTATTATGGGACACAACCTTAAATAAATTATCAGACGACCAAATTTTATTTATCATGGCACATGAAATCTGTCACTATGTTGAAAATCATATTTATATTGGAATAGCCTTGTATTTATTGCTTTCACTGTTAGGTTTATATCTGACCCATCGAATAATGAATTGGGTGATTGCACGTTTTGGAAAAGAACTAAAAATCCCAGATGCAAAAGATATCCGATCCCTGCCACTTTTTTTCATGATACTTTCGATGTTACTGTTTACCGCCAGTCCTTTTTCAAATTTAATTTCTCGGTATGAGGAAACACGGGCAGATAGATATGCAATAAATATGACCGGGAACCCTGACGCTGCCATTACTTCTTTCCAAGAACTAACCCGCTCAGGCTTAAGTCAGATCAATCCGCCATTCTTGGTGAAGATTTTCCGTTACAGTCACCCTACTATGCTCGAACGAATCTCTATGCTCGAAGAATATGAAATAAAAATGAAGAATAAATAACCAAAAAAGGAATGGAAAAGGAGAGTTTTCTCCTTTCTCATTCCTTTTTTTTATGTGTCTTTACGTCCCAAAGCGTTTATTTATCTCTATAAGCTGTTTGGATAAAAGGTAAAAGTCTTTTTTATCCCGATGGTCAATGGCACAATCAATTTTTTTTAGCAGTTTTTCTTTTTCAACCGTTAATTGAATTTCTGATAAGAGCATATCAATGTATAAATCCTGGACAAAGTTCTCTTTCCGTTGACGTTTCATGGCACCAAGTTTCATTAATTCCGTGTATGATTTCTCATTCATCAAAATCACCTCAGATGCTTTTTAATATTATATGGATTTTTTCTGATAATATCAATAAATATTTATAATTTTCTGACATATATTTTTGTAAAAACTTTGTGAATATATTCGCAACAATTCTGAAAAATAAATAAACCATGAATTAATCATGGTATGATGGATAAAATTGCTAATGGAGTTGAAAATATTGAAGCTGAAGCAAATTGAAGAATATGAGGTTAACCCATTTACAATGTTCATAAAGCCCATCGTATATGGCTGTAAAATTTATTCAGAGGTCATTGAAGTAGAAGATGAATTCTTATCCCCTTTTAAACCGCTTGATATTATCAAGAATAGTTGTGAGTATTATGGATGTGATTATGAAGGTCGCCGGAATGGTACAAAACAGTTAGTCGGTTATGCACATAAAATTCCGATTGCGATTGATCCCACCAACCGCATTTTTTTCTTCCCTACCACATCACCAAACCGCCAAGAGTGTATTTGGATTTCGCATGAACATGTAAAAAAACTGGTTCGAATTAATCCTCAAGAAACTTTAATCCTTTTTAATAATAATCAATCATTTGAATTACCTGTTTCATGCAGTTCGATTACTTCTCAACTGGAGAGAACATCGTATTTAAGGACAAAGTTAATGCAAAGAATTGAATATAATGAACGAAAGTCATTTTATTTATTGCAGCGTCCAAAGAACCTGGAGGCTTCAGAAGAATCTTTCGAATATGGTAAAAAGAAAATTAAGAATAAACATTAACAGCTTATTGAGATGGGTGCTGTTTTAAATAATAAAACTCCATTAATTCTTGAACTTTATTGCGTATTCTTGGATTAAAGTAATTATGAGCCTCTTCATAGCCTTTATATAAAAACATATACATGGTAAAAGCATCATCCCGTTTGGTTTCGATTACTTTGAGGTTATTCTTCTTCATATATTGTTTAACTTCTGCTAATTCCCTTTGAATGATTTTCATGGTTTCTTCAATTAGTGCTATATAAGGTTTTTTTAATTTAAATGGACTCTTCTCCACAACAGACAAATCCCGATTTAAGATAATTAATACCATTGGCAAATAAATGGCTTTTTCCATTATATTACGATCATCCTCTGGAATTCTGGTCATCCTATCTTTGGCTCCTTTCTGCAATAGGAACAAACGTTCCTTTTTATCATACAAAAATCTTGTTGAAAACGCAATGCTAAAAAGCTTGCGTTTTTTATTTGCAAAATTTGGTACTTGTATGAGAAAGTTTTTGATAGAAGGATATTAACTCGGGGAAAATGAATTATATATAGACACATGTAAAAGTACATTAGGGATTTAAAATAATACATAGATGGGTGAGTCGACGATGAGATATGAAAAACATAAAAGGAAAAAAAGAAAATCGACATCTATATTATTAGTTCTGCTGCTCCTATTTGGTGCAAGTGCAGGTTATGTTTATTATCAGTATAAACAAGGAGTAAATCAATCTTTAGAGAAAATTAATAATGAGAATGTAGAAAATAATATAAATGAAAAAGTGTTCACCTTTGAAGGGAAAAAGGGTCAATATGGGGCCACCAATATCCTTTTATTAGGTAGTGATGCAAGAGAAGGTGATAAAGTATCTCGAGCCGATACAATCATGATTGCTCATTATAATGAAGACAAAGGAAGCTATAAATTAACTTCCATCATGAGAGATATCTATCTAAGTATACCTGGTGAGGGTAAGCATAAAATCAATTCCGCCTTTATGCGTGGAGGGCCAGAGCTTATGAGAAAAACAATCAAGGAGAACTTTGATATTGACTTACAGTATTATGCGATAGTTGACTTTCAAGGTTTTGTACAATTGGTTGATGAAGCTTTTCCAAAAGGAGTAGAAATCAACGTTGAGAAAAGAATGGAAGAATACGTTGATGTACCACTAGAACCAGGTTTGCAAAAGTTAAATGGGGATCAAATGCTTAGCTTTGTACGATTTCGGCATGATGCTATAGGGGATTTTGGCCGAGTTCAACGACAACAGCAAGCACTTCAGGCGATTGGAGAGCAACTTTCAGGCATTCAAACAATTCCAAAGCTGCCAAAATTAGTAGGGGTTGTCAAACCCTATATCAATACAAATATGGATACAGGCGATATATTATTTATGGCAAAGGATTTCTTTGGAAAAGACAGAGGAAGTATTGAAACCTTTAGAATCCCTATTGAGAATGGTTATAGAGATGCAAATATAAAAGGGGAAGGTGCTGTTTTGGAGTTAGATTTAGAGGAGAATAAAGAGGCTTTTCACCAATTCCTAACTCAGTAAGCAAACTAAACAACACAAAGCATGAAAGTAAGGAGTAATCATATGGACTTTGAAGCAATCAAGGCATGGTTCACACTAGAAAATATCATGGACTTAATTCAGGAGTATCGATCTTTTGGACCATTTCCAGGGATAGTGCTGCCCATGCTTGAAGCATTTTTACCGTTTCTGCCGTTGGTATTATTTGTAATGGCGAATGCAAGTGCTTTTGGGCTATGGCTCGGTTTTCTATATTCTTGGCTGGGGTCTTGTTTAGGGGCATTACTACTCTTTTTACTTATAAGAAAATATGGGCAAAAAAGAGTATTTTCATTTTTTTCAAAACATCCAAAGGTTAGAAAGTTGATGGATTGGGTTGACCGTCACGGTTTTGGTCCTCTCTTTTTGCTGCTATGTTTCCCGTTCACACCTTCAGTGGTTGTGAATATTGTAGCGGCGCTTTCAAAAATCAGTATATACCAGTATATGCTTGCCGTGGCAATTGGCAAAATGGTAATGATTTTCACCATGAGTTTTGTAGGATATGATCTTCGTTCATTGATTACTCAGCCTTACCGCACAGCAGTAGTTTTTTTAGTTATTTTTATTCTTTGGTATGTTGGAAAAAGAATTGAAGTAAGATTGAATAAGAGTATGGAAAATGACCATAATGAGGAGATAAATAGAGGGAAAGAATTGAAGAAAAGGAGGAGCTAAAAATAATGAATATTGAATGGAAAA
The DNA here is from genome assembly GCF_023715415.1 of Neobacillus niacini. Taxonomy (GTDB): domain Bacteria; phylum Bacillota; class Bacilli; order Bacillales; family Cytobacillaceae; genus Neobacillus; species Neobacillus niacini_C. The sequence continues at coordinate 594,257 of NZ_JAMBOB010000001.1, read as the reverse complement.
AAGAGGGGATTGAATGGATTAAGGCTTTTGCAATTGGAATTATTATTTTTGCTTTTATACGAACATTTTTCTTTTCTAACTATGTTGTTGAGGGAGAATCCATGATGCCTACCCTCCAGGATGGAAACAAATTAGTAGTCAATAAGCTAGGTTACCAAGTTAGTGATTTGAGTCGTTTTGACGTCATTGTATTTCATGCCAATGAGAAAGAGGATTTTGTGAAACGTGTTATCGGCCTTCCAGGGGACAAAATTGAATTTAGAGACGATCAATTATATATCAACGGACAAAAGTACCAGGAACCGTTTTTATCTGTTTATAGGCAGGAAATACCTGGAATTAAACTCACAGGTGATTTTAGTTTGAAGGAGATTACAGGAGAAAGTACTGTACCAGAAGGAAAGTTATTTGTACTTGGGGATAACCGCTTAGGCAGCTGGGACAGCAGGCATTTTGGTTTCATCTCTGTCAGCCAGGTTGTTGGAAAAGTAGACCTCCGGTACTGGCCGCTTAACGAAATGGATGTACAATTCTAAATATAATCGAAACCTGAGAGTACGATGGATATCGTCTCTTTTTTTTATATAAAAAATTACCATAACTGGTTTAAATCTATGAGAAGTGTTCCAAACGTTTGTGCTCCTTTTGTGATAAAATGAGTGTATGAAACGATAAGGGGTAATCGGAAAGCGGGGTAGAAATATGTCATTAAGAATGATAACTGGAAGGTCGGGAAGCGGTAAAACTCAAATGTGTATGAATGAAATACAAGACCGGCTGCTGGATAATCCAGAGGGAGCACCGATTATTTATATTGTTCCAGAACAAATGACGTTTCAGGCAGAGTATGTACTGGCGACGAATCCCATACTTGGTGGAATGATTCGTGCACAAGTGTACAGTTTCTCACGATTAGCTTGGAGAATATTGCAGGAGACCGGCGGTATAAGCCGGTATCATCTTAGCAGTGTTGGAATAAGCATGCTCATTCGGAGAATTATTGAAGATAAGAAAGACCAATTAAGATTATTTCAGCGTGCAGCTGACAAAAACGGTTTTGTTCAGCAAGTTGAACAGATGATTACTGAATTTAAGCGATATTGCGTTACACCAGAAGAGCTGATACAAGAGGCTGAAAAGAACATTGGAAATGGTGAAACAGCTTCAAGAGCCTTGAAGGATAAACTGAACGATTTAGAAATTATTTATCGACAATTTGAAGATGAAGTCTTTGGAAAATACATCGATTCCGAAGACTATTTTCGTTTGCTTTCAGAAAAGATTTCAGTATCGGCTTACTTGAGAGATGCCGAAGTTTATATAGATGGTTTTTATAACTTTACACCACAGGAATACTTAGTCATAAAGGAATTAATGAAACATTGCCCGAGAGTGACGATTACAATGACGACGGATCGAGATTCCATTACTGCACCTCCAGATGAATTAGAATTGTTTCGCTTGTCGACGGAGGCAAGTTACTCCATTCAAGAATTGGCAAAATCTGAAGGAATTGATATAGAGAATCCAACCTTTCTATCTTCTCAACAAAAATGGAATAATCCATCTCTAAGTCATTTAGAGAGGCATTTTGATACTAGGCCAGCTTCCCCTTATTATGGACAAGCGGATATTCATATTGGTCAAGCAGCTAATCGTAGAGCAGAAATTGAGGGGATTGCACGCGAAATTCTCCAGTTGGTTCGGACTAAGAATTTTCGCTACAAGGACATAGCGCTATTGATTAGAAATGGCAGTGATTATCATGAAATCGTAGAGCCTGTTTTCTCCGATTATCAAATTCCTTATTTTATTGACCAAAAAAGGACCATGCTGAATCATCCGCTGATTGAATTAATAAGGTCAACCCTCGAAGTCATTCAGTCATTTTGGCGATATGAGCCTGTGTTTAGGGTAATTAAAACAGAATTATTATATCCACTTCAAGAAAATCCAGATAAAATGCGGGAGAAAATGGATAGGTTAGAAAACTATGTCCTCGCATATGGAATTAAAGGGAGTAAATGGACGAAAAAAGACCGTTGGACGTACCGCCGTTTCAAAGGATTAGAATTGGAAGCTAATGTCCAAACAGATGCTGAAAAAGAAATGGAACAACAACTGAATGAATTAAAGCTAATGGTATCAGCCCCAATCCTGCGCCTATCTAGAAGGCTGAAAAAAGCAGATTCAGGGAGAAAGCTTTGTGAAGCAATCTATTTATATTTAGAAGAATTAGATATTCCTTCAAAGCTAGAAAATTTAAAAATAGAAGCAGAACAAAAAGGCAATCTTGTAAAAATGCGTGAGCATGAACAAGTCTGGAACGCATGTATTGATCTTCTAGATCAGTATGTTGAAATATTAGGGGATGAAAATGTTTCTTTAAAGTCATTCTCAGCTATTTTAGAAGCAGGGTTTGAATCGCTGTATTTTTCACTTATTCCGCCAGCACTAGATCAGGTAATAATCGGAGATTTAGAAAAATCTAGATTAACAGATATTAGGGCTGCCTTTGTTGTTGGGATAAATGAGGGAATATTACCTGCTAAAATTGCTGATGAAGGGATATTATCTGATGAAGAGCGTGAAATGTTAATAGCTGCTGATTTAACAGTGGCACCCAGCAGTAGGACACGTTTATTAGATGAGAACTTTATAGCCTACAAAGCACTAACTACACCTTCAGAAGCTCTTTATGTCAGTTACCCGCTTGCAAATGATGAGGGAAAAGCATTAATACCTTCTTCGTATATTAAGAGATTGAAAGACATGTATCCTGAAGTAGAAGAGCATTTTTTTGGTACAGATCCTGCTGAGTTAACTGAAAAGGAGCAGTTAAACTTTGTTACTAACCACAAAACAACACTGTCCTTCTTAACCTCACAGCTTCAATTGAAAAAACGTAATTATCCCATATCAGACCTATGGTGGGATGTATACAACTTTTATATCACAAATGAGTGGAAGACAAGGGCAGAAAAGGTATTCTCCTCTCTCTTTTATACCAACCAGACCGTCAAGCTATCAAAGGAAACGGCGGATGAATTGTATGGTGATAGTATTCAAGCAAGTGTTTCAAGGATGGAACTGTATAATGGCTGTGCCTTTTCTCATTTTGTACAACATGGGTTAAAGCTCCGTGAACGCCAAGTATTTCGTCTGGAAGCCCCTGATATTGGTGAGCTATTTCACGCAGCCTTAAAGTATATATCTGACTTTGTAAATGAACAAAAACTTAGCTGGGATTCTCTTTCAAGTAAGCAATGTGAAGATCTTGCTAAGGAGGCAGTGAATGCTTTAGCGCCAAAGCTCCAAAATGAAATACTGCTAAGCTCTGAGCGGCATCATTATATAAAGCGTAAATTAGAACAAATTATTACAAGGGCTTCTCAAGTATTAAGTGATCACGCAAAAGTAAGTGGCTTCTCGCCTATCGGATTAGAGTTGAGTTTTGGAAAGAATGGCAAGCTTCCGCCATTAACGTTTTCATTGAAAAATGGAAAACGAATGGAATTAGCTGGCCGTATTGACAGAGTAGATCAGGCAAAAGGTGAAAATAACAATACCTATTTACGTGTCATTGATTATAAATCGAGTGAAAAGGATGTTAATTTAAACGAGGTATACTATGGACTTGCTCTCCAAATGTTAACCTATTTAGATATCGTCATTACGCATTCGGATGAACTGATAGAAATGAAAGCAAGTCCTGCGGGAGTCCTTTATTTCCATGTTCACAACCCGATGATAAGCACGAACAAATTGCTAACCGTTGAAGAAATAGAAAAGGAAATCATGAAAAAATTCAAGATGAACGGTTTAATGGTCGGTGACCAGGATGTCATCAAACTAATGGACCAAAGTCTTGAGTCAGGTGACTCACAGATTATTTCAGCGGGTATTAAAAAAGATGGCAACCTGACGAAGAAGTCAAAAGTAGCAAGCCTAAATGAATTTGATGATCTAAGGAATTATGTTCGAAACCTCTATCAAACTACAGGGGATGCTATAGTGGACGGCCAAGTTGAAATCGCCCCTTTTAAACTGAAAGATAAAACACCTTGTACATTTTGTTCCTACAAATCTGTTTGTCAATTTGACGAGTCAATTGAAAATCATTACCGAATTCTAACACCACAGCCTAAGGAAACAATCTTTGAATTAATCAGAAAGGAGGCAGGTGTAAATGAGTAATTTTGTAATACCTCCCAAGCCAGCCGGTGCAACCTGGACGGAAGACCAATGGAAAGCCATTATGGAGAAAAATAAAGATATCCTTGTTGCAGCAGCAGCAGGTTCTGGTAAAACGGCTGTCTTGGTAGAGCGGATTATCCAAAAAATTCTTTCGGAAGATGACCCGATTGATGTCGATGAATTATTAGTTGTAACATTTACGAATGCATCTGCGGCTGAAATGCGTCATCGAATTGGCGAGGCATTGGAAAAGGCGATAAATAAAGAACCAAAATCAAGGCATTTGCGCAAGCAGCTAAGCTTATTAAATAAAGCATCCATTTCGACCCTGCACTCCTTTTGTATGGAGGTTATCCGAAAATACTATTATCTCATTGATGTGGATCCAGGTTTTAGAATTGCTGACGAGACTGAGGCACAACTAATTCGGGATGAAGTAATGGATGAGCTGTTTGAAGAGGAGTATGGAATAAAGGATAATGAGCCATTTTTTCGGTTAGTTGATTCCTTTACAAGCGACCGGAGCGATATTGCTTTAATGGATATTGTCCGGGATATTTATGATTTTGCTAGGTCGAACCCTATGCCTAGTCATTATTTACAGTCCATGATTGAAATGTATGATACTACTAAGGTAGCAAATCTTGAAGAATTACCTTTTATACAAGCACTGTTGTTTGATATTCAGCTGCAACTAGAGGGCGCTAAGGAAATGATAGAGCGTGGGTTGGAAGTAACAAAGCTTCCAGGCGGTCCGGCGCCAAGGGCAGAAAATTTCCTAGATGATCTAAAGGTAATTGATATGCTTATCAAGGCAAATCGCGATTCATGGTCAGCACTTTACAATGCTATGCAGACATGGTCTTTCACGAGAGCAAAACAAGTGAAGGGGGACCACTTTGATAAAGAGTTGACTGAAAAGGCTCAAAAATTACGTGATAAAGCAAAAAAGAAAATCCAGGATATCAAAGAAGAGCTTTTTTTAAGAAAGCCAGAAGGCTATTTACGTGATATGGACCAAATGCGCCCTCTAATCGAAACTCTTGTCCATTTGGTTATTGCTTTTTCTAATCGATTTGAGAAAGCAAAACGGGAAAAGGGATTGGTTGATTATGCAGATTTGGAGCACTATTGTCTAGCCATCTTAACAGTGGAAATCAGCTCAGATGGAGTGTTTCTCCCCTCAGAAGCTGCATTAGCCTATAGAAACCATTTTAATGAAGTATTTGTTGATGAATATCAGGACGTCAATATGGTTCAGGAAACCATCTTAAGGCTTGTTGCAAAAGAAGATGAAATCAATGGGAATCTGTTCATGGTCGGTGACGTCAAACAGAGCATTTATCGGTTTCGTTTAGCAGAACCAAATCTATTCTTGGGAAAATATAATCGTTTCAGGCAGGACGGCAATGGGACTGGATTACGAATTGATCTTGCACGTAATTTTAGAAGCCGGAAGGAGGTTCTTGAAGGGACGAACTATCTATTTAAACAAATCATGGGTGTAAGAGTAGGAGAGATAGAATACGATGAAGCCGCTGAACTCCGGCCTGGCGCACCATACCCTGAGGATGAACCATTTCCAATCGAACTATTGTTGATAAATCAAACTAATGATGGGAAGGAATTGCCATCAGAGGCTGCTGAACCAGAAACGGAGACACTACCTTCTGAGTTTGATGAGGTGGATTTAGAAAAATCGCAGCTAGAAGCTAGGGTGATGGCTTCAAAGATTAAACAATTAATTGAAAATGAAACAAAAGTTTATAATCCAAAAACAGCATCATCCCGTCCAGTAATGTATCGAGATATGGTAATCCTGCTTCGTTCCATGACGTGGGCACCTCAAATAATTGAAGAGTTCAAACAACAAGGAATCCCGATTTATGCTAACCTTTCCACTGGCTATTTTGAAGCAACTGAGGTTGCAATTATGATGTCGTTGTTACGGGTAATAGATAACCCGTTCCAAGATATTCCATTAGCTTCAGTCTTACGCTCTCCAATCGTCGGGCTAAACGAGGAGGAACTTGCTCAAATTCGTCTGCATAACAAGGGAACGTTTTGGGAGTCTCTTAAGAGATTCTGTCAGAGCACACCTACAGAAAAAAACGAACAGGTATACGAAAAGGTCCGGCGTTTTTATGATTATTTGGATGAATGGCGTTCCATGGCACGCCAAGGGTCACTTTCAGAACTAATCTGGCAGCTGTACCGGGATACACAGTTTTATGACTTTGTAGGTGGGCTGCCAGGCGGGAAACAGCGGCAGGCAAACTTGCGTGCTTTATACGACAGGGCAAGGCAATACGAGCAGACTTCATTTCGAGGGTTATTCCGCTTTTTACGTTTTGTTGAGAGAATGATTGAAAGAGGAGACGACCTTGGAGCAGCCAGAGCGCTTGGGGAGCAGGAAGATGTTGTTCGGATTATGACCATTCATAGCAGTAAAGGGCTTGAATTTCCAGTCGTATTTATTGCAGGATTGTCGCGAAACTTTAATATGTCTGATATCCGTAAACCATATATGCTCGATAAAGAGTACGGTATAGCTGTAAAATATGTAAATATAGAAAAAAGAATCTCTTACCCATCTTTACCTCAGATTGCTTTTAAGCGCAGAAAGAAAATGGAAATGCTGGCAGAAGAAATGCGCGTTCTATATGTTGCCCTAACTCGGGCGAAAGAAAAGCTTTATTTAATTGGTACAGTGAAAGAAGCAGATAAAAAAATTGAACAGTGGAATGATGTAACTACGAATACAGATTGGCTGCTCAAGGATTATGAAAGAGCAGGTGCAGCCTGTTATATGGATTGGGTTGGGCCAGCGCTTATTCGGCATCAGGATAGTCAAGAATTCAGAAAATCTGAAAATCCACTTGTTCCAACGGAGATTACCTGTCACCCTTCAGCATGGAAAATGACAGTAATGAGCGCTGAAGACGTAAAAAGTCAAGAAGTCATTAAGAAACTGGAGACAGACTCCTTACTAAAACAGGTAGAAATGAAGGAAATGATTCCGATAACTTCTCCCTTTGGAGATGAAATTAAGTCTCGCTTAACATGGGAATATTCCTTTGCCAATGCCTCGACACATCGCTCGAAGCAATCCGTTTCAGAAATGAAACGTCAGCGGGAAATGTCTGATGAGCAAAGTGGTACCGAATTGCTTAGTAAGTTTAAAAAATCAATCACAAAACGTCCTAAGTTTATGCAGGAAAAGTCCTTAAGCCCTGCTGAGAGAGGGACTGCCCTCCATATGGTGATGCAGCATGTTGATTTGACCAAACCTGTTACGACAGAGAAGGTTGAGTCCCAAGTAGAACGGATGGTTAATGATGAACTGTTAACAGTTGAGCAGGCGGAGGTCATTAATCCCCAGCTTATTGTGGAATTTTTTGAGTCGGATTTAGGCAAAAGGATTATCAACGCAAAAGTGGTTAATCGTGAAATACCCTTTACTCTTTCATTGCCTGCATCAGAAGTTTATCCAGCATGGAAGGATGAAGATGAATCTGTTTTTGTCCAGGGAATTATCGACTGTGTTTTTGAGGATGAGAATGGACTTGTTCTTATTGACTTTAAATCAGATGGCATCACTGATCGATACAAGGGTGGATTTATTCAAGCTAAACCAATACTCAAAGAGCGCTACCGATTGCAAATCAATTTATATACAAAAGCATTGGAACAAATCTGGAAGCGAAAAGTCAATGAAAGATATTTATTCTTCTTTGACGGGGCTCATATTTTAAAGCTAGAAAAATAAAAAAACGACATAAACCTACTGTGGTTTATGTCGTTTTTTAATTATTTCCTCCGATTGGCTGGTCGAGCAAATTAGCGTCAAGTACATTGGTACCGCTTATTCCACTGGCTGTGAAAATAATCCCTCCGGTATTAAAGCCCCCAGAACCTGCATTTGTCTTTGAAGCACTTTTTGGAGAGATATAGACGGTATCACCGAATTGTACAACTCCACCACTTACATTTACAATTTGAACGGGACCAATTATCGCTGGCATTTTAATACATCCTTTTCTTCACTAAAGCTTACTAAACATGTAATAGTGTATTCAAAAGTATTTGTCATTGTTCATCATCTTTATGGAACAGCTGCCGGATATGTTTAACCCTGGCTTCCATAGAGACATTTTCACTGTTTCCAACATGAAGGATGGCGGCAGAAGACATTGCGAGGATAGAAATATGATTGACCTTTATGACAGGAAAAGGATTATGAGTAGACATTGTTATTTTTTCGTTGATGGGCAATAAAGGAATTGGTTCTGAAAAAACAGGATACTTTGAGAAATTTCCTTCATTGCCATAAAACAAATCAGCTTCCCGTTGTACAGCTAAGGCGCGTGAAAATCCATTAATGATACGGGAATCTCCCAGTTGAATGGTAGTGGCAAAGGAGGCCGAGTTCACTTTAATGGCATTTACTGCAGAAGTTCTCTGAAGCATATTCTTAAGCCTCCCTAAAATAATGGAACAAACGGCCCGATAATAAGTGATTCTGCAGGAGTGTCAAAAGTGGAGGCCAATTGAATGGTTTGAGTGTCGCCAACCAATACGAGTGAAGAACTTGCTACTCCCAAAATTCGAATGGTATCTACTTGGAGGTCACGATTATATACTTCAAAGTTCATTTGTGTGTATTCATTCCTTTCACGTTCTCCGGTAAATGATTAATAAATATTAAAATACCTTTTCTGATTTCCTGTTTAATTAATTCAATAATACTTTCATCATTATTACCTTCACCTTCACCTTCACGGTGAATAGCTGCAGAATTTTGGAGATGATAATCAACCCTAGCTGGAAGCTGCTTCAAGATATCTTGTTTGATAAAGTCTAAATAGGAGTCGTCTAAACTTACATTTAATTGATTTTGGGTTTCCTTAAATAGTGCTGACAGGTCGGTTTCTAAATACTGATAAATAGATTCTTCTATTTTCATAGACCGCTGCATTTGTGCCTTAGGATGTATTGGTGAATTTATTGATTGATTTTGAACAGCAAAATCTTCAATTCCTGCCAAATCTGATGGGTTAAGCCCAATGTTTAAGGTTCCATCAAGAGTTTCAACCTTCAATTGATCGAATTTATATTCAATCTTATCTACCTTAATGCTAGGCTTATCCTTTAATTGCTTTATTTCATCCTGTAGTTTTTGAATGGTCTGCTCCAGAGTGGCAATTCTATTTTCCTGTGTTTGCAAAGTCAATTGGACCCATTGAAAAAGTTGTGAATAATCCTGATACATACCATCACCTCACTGTTTAGCCTCTTCCCTCCCAGCTCCGCTTAAAGGTACTGCAACACTGCTAGATTGCCCATTTGTTGTTTGAGTACCTCCTGCTGACGGTGCTGGACCTTTAAAACCGCCCGTATTATATAGATATGAAGCAGGTTTAATGATTCCTGCGCTGCCAATTTGCAGAACAGAAGAATTTGTAATACTGTTAATTTTAATAAAGTTTATTTGAATGGATTGCTGGATATAAAAATTCATTAAAAAACCAACCTTTCCTTAGGCATTAAGGAAGAATCCTTGATCAATACCATCAGAATCATTTGTGTTTGTGTTACTTAAATTATTATTATGAACAATTAAACTTTCGCCTGTATTAAAGGACCCAGCTCCGGAGAAAGTTTTTGCGGATGAAAAAGGCATGATTTTATAGACATCTCCAATATGAAAAACTGCACTGGTGCCAAGTGAAATAACTTGTGCAACTCCTACAATCGCTGGCATAAACAACACCCTCCACCTGATTATCTCTTACTATCGTATGTATGGGGTGGTGTAATGTGATTCATTCGCCCAATAAAAGTAAAAAGGGATTTAAAAAAAGTCTTATAGATGGATGTTGGGAAAATAATAGAATTAGGTATATTTACCTATATTTTTATTTAAAATAGTATATTAGTAGGATATGAGATAATAGGAAAAGGACTTATGATGTGTTTAAGAGGTCAGTCGGAAAAAAACACTGATTCTCGATAAAGGCAAAACTGGTGAAAATCAGTGACGCAAAGCTAAAGGGGCTAAGGTGCAACTGCACTACGCCAGCCAGTTACCGAAAGAACAGGGTGTTTTACGTATGCTACAGCAATATACATAGGTATTTCTGTATATATTGTTGTACAACATTGTTAACCCCCCTTTCGGTAAAGGCGGGGTTATTTTTTGCAATTTTCAACCCTGCCAAACCGATCATTTCTCTATGTTTTGTGATCAAAGCGATTTTTCAAAAAAACAAGAATAAGGCGGGTGGCATTGTATGGGACTATTAAAACAGATTGAACAAAATAATCAGGGAAAAGGTGCAGAGAACAAATTGTACCTGTCAAAAAGGCTGGGGAATAGAAGGTATTCATGGAAATCTCTAGAACTGCAGGATTTAATCCGTAACGAGACCGTGTCAAAGGAAATGGCTCTCTTCCTTTGTACATGTGTTAAAGCTAGATTAAATATTCTAGTGAGCGGAGGGACAGGAGCAGGAAAAACAACCCTTGTTCATGCACTTTCCACTTTCATTCCAATTGAGGAAAGGAATATGATTGGAGATATTCGTGATAAGGATGGACGTGAAATACTCCAGAAAGATAGTAACGGAAATGATGGATTTCTTGTAACAGGACACGCTAGCAGTCCAGGTAATGTGATTGATCGCCTGGAGATCATTGCCTATCTTGAAGGGATAAGGCCTATCAAGGCGATAAGGGAACAAATCGCTGGTACGATTGACATCATTGTCCACCTTTCACGATTAAATGATGGAAGAAGAAAAGTTACGAAGATAACAGAGGTTCAGGGAATTGCTGGGGATAATATCGTGCTAAGAGATATTTTTTCTGTTAATCTTCTTGAAGAATCTTATTAGCATTCAGCTTTTATTTAGGATTTTGGAATGGCCTATGGTATGATAGTGTTGCTAAAAGCAATGCATACATAGGAGGAAGAACAAATGATTCATGGTCACGTTACAGCCTGGGTTTTGGCCCTAATTTTATTTATTGTTGCAATATTTTTACTAAAAGGCGGAAAAGAAAAGGGCGCTAAAATTGTTCAAATGATACTGCGTGTTCTTTATCTGCTCATTATTGCAACTGGTGTTGGGCTAATATTCATGCTGTCCAATATTGATATGTTGTATATATTAAAAGCAATCGTTGGAATATGGGTAATAGGCTTATTTGAAATGATCCTTAGTAAGGTTGCACAAAATAGAAAGACTTCAATTTTATGGGTACAATTTGTCGTTGCATTCTTACTTGTCTTATACTTAGGTTTTGACAAATTACCTATGTCCATTTTTAATGTATAATTTTGCCTAAATAAAAGAGCTGCCGGGTTTTCCGGCAGCTCTTTCTACGCTTAAAAAAGGATGACAATTAGTGCAAATAGTTTTACTATTTAAGTATGGGGAGAGGAGTGTTTGATATGCTGGTAAGAATATTTGCGAATCTCCGGGAAATTTGCGGCGGAGTTGGAGTAGAGGTTAACCCAGATGGTCAACGTGTTATTGATGTGTTAGATAAAATGGTTGAGATGTTTCCAGATTTAAAGAATGAAATATTTACTCCTGAAAAACAACTGCTTCCATTTGTTCATGTTTTTATAAACGGAAGAAATATTATTCATTTGGAGGGTCTTGAGACCATTGTAAAAGAAACCGATCAATTTGCATTATTTCCTCCAGTTGCTGGTGGTTAAGATGCCAGAGCAGGAATTGGAATTTCGTGGTATCAATCGGAAGCATCTTGGGATGTATTTTGAAGAGTTAGGGGGAAAACAATTGACAGATAATTTCCCCTACATTTATAAATCTAATGAATGGTGCGGGGAAATAGTTAGGGAAGAGGAGATTTCCATTACTTCTACATTTAAAGTCAATTCGGTACATATTCGGTTTCATGCTTCAGAGGAAATGACGCTTAAGGAGCTTATCAAAAATTATCGGGTGAAGACCAGGAGGATAGGCGGATAGTTAATTTCAAATAACAAAAGGCTTCTGCAAAATGCAGAAGCCTTTTGTTTCATTATACCAACTGATTTTCCGGATCGATAATTTCAAGCTCACGAAGTTTTGCTTGTGTAACTTTTCCTTTTTCCCAGCCGCGTACTTGATAGTACTCTCCAAGCATGATATCCATTCTGCTAACTTCCCCGGCACTATTACCAGAGGCAGGCTCTTCCGTAAATCGTTTTGGAAGATAGTCGTCTTCTTCCTTATCGAATCCTGCTAGGTTATTATAATAACGCTCAAGATTATATATTCTTTCTCCGGCCTTCATTACATCATCAGCGGTCATCGGAACACCAGTCATTGCACTGTATTGTTCAGCATAATGCTCTGCATTTTCAGAGAAGGATGAAAACTTACAGATATTCATAGAATCAGAGAATGCAAGCATATCTTGGAATATTTTTAATAACTCACCTTTACCTTCGGGCTTAAGGCGATCTGTTGGCTCTGGAATACCAGCGATCTCACTCGCAACCGTATATCCGCGTAAATGACAGGCACCGCGGTTACTTGTTGCATAGCCAAGACCAATCCCTTGAATTCCACGTGGGTCATAGGCAGGAATTGACTGTCCTTTTACAGACATAGAAAGCTCAGGTGCGCCCCAAGAAGCTGTTGCTTTTGCAGGGCCCTCTGCAAGGAGACCGCCAAATCCTTCACGGTATACAATTTTCTTTGTTAGGTCTATCATGGAGTCGGCATCGCCCCAGATGAGTTCCTCTGTAATTAGTCCCTTTTCATAGGCTTCCATCGTTACAGAAAAGCAATGGCCAAGCTCAATCGTATCAAGCCCATACTCATTACATTGGTCAATCAGATAGGAAATGGCCTGTGCATCACTTAATAAACAGTTTGAACCAAGTGACCAGGAAGATTCGAATTCAAAGCTTTCGACTCTTGTTTTATACTTGCCATCCTTTACTTCTACTTCAATTTTGCAGCCTACAGGACAGGCGTGGCATGTATTGTTTTTAACAAGCAAATGTTTGTTTACATATTCACCGCTGTGCTTTTCTGCTTCATCCCAATGAGTAAACTGAGAATTCTTGGTCGGAAGGGCGCCAACCTCATTGATGATATTGGTTAAAACGTTGGTCCCGTAAACAGAAAGACCGCCTTTGTTTGGTGCTGTTAAGCCGCCGTCAAGAATTGCCTTTACTGCCTTTTTATTCGCTTCTTTATACTCTGTTTCTAATTTAGGCTGAGGCATATTACCTTTTTGAGCTGCTTTAATTACAACCGCTTTCAATTTTTTATAGCCTGCAACAGCGGCTGTTCCGCCACGTCCAGCAGCTCGGTCATGCTCGTTAATAAAGGATGCGAACTTAACTGTGTTTTCACCGGCTTGCCCAATCGTCATGACACTAAGGTCTTGTTCACCGTATCTAGCCTGCATGGTTTTAACGGTTTCTCTTGTTCCTTTACCCCATAAATCAGACGCATCACGCAGTTCCGCCTTACCATCTTCGATATAAAGATAAACAGGCTTATCACTTTTACCTGTAAGAATGATATTATCGACCCCTGCCCATTTTAAACGTGCTGCGGTCCATCCTCCCATATGAGAATCTGTAACGGTTCCTGTTAACGGAGACTTCGTAACAACACAAAGACGTCCACTCATGGAAGATCGTGAGCCAGTTACAGGACCAGTCATAATACAAAGCATGTTTTCAGCTGATAATGGCTCTACTTCAGGACCATTATCAAGTACATACTTAACTCCGAGACCACGGCCGCCAATGTACTTTTTTGCATCATCTTCATTAATAGGTCTGTAATTAATCTCACCCGCTGTTAAATCAACTACTACTTCTTTGTTTTTAAAACCGCCTAAATTCAAAGTTTCTCCCTCTCTTTCATTAATAAATTGAAGCTTCTCTCCTATTATAGTAAAAAAAAGTAATAGGATATTCCTCTCAAAATTAATAAATAAACCCAATTTCTATTATACAATTATTTTTATATATTTAATATTTAAAGTTTTCTAAATTTCAATTAAAATTAACGTAGATTATGTGGCTCGTTAGTATGTTATTACTAATCTAGAAAAGAGGACAACAAATGGACGATTTAGGACGATACTCAAGACAAATTCTTTTTTCCGGAATAGGGGAAGAGGGACAGAAGAAATTGCTGAAAAGCAGGGTGGCTATTGTCGGTGTCGGAGCACTTGGAACAGTATGTGCCAACCATTTGGTCCGGTCGGGTGTGGGGTACATAAGATTAATTGATAGAGATGTAGTTGACCTTTCAAATTTACAGCGTCAATCATTATTTAATGAAGAAGATGTTCAGTTAAATCTACCAAAGGCAGTTGCAGCGGGGAAGAGGCTGAATACTATTAACTCTACTGTTACAGTTGATGCTGCTATCACAGATTTAAATCTTGATAATGCTGAGGAATTATTAGCAGGGGTTGATTGTATTGTAGATGGAACGGATAATTTTATGACCCGCTACTTAATCAATGATGTTGCAGTTAAGTTTGGAATTCCTTGGGTCCATGGGGCAGCAGTTAGTTCAAGAGGGATGTTTGCCGTTATTAAACCTGGAGAAACTCCATGCTACCGCTGTCTATTTCCACATATCCCAGATGGCAGGGGAGAGACCTGTGATACGATTGGTGTGTTATCACCAATAACAGATATCGTCGGTTCCTTTCAAGCTATGGAAACGATAAAACTACTAATTGGTGCCGCCACAAGCTCTAACCTGGATCAAATTGATGTATGGGATACTGACTTATTTTCAATGGATATCAGTGAAGGGAGAAATCCACAATGTCCGACATGTGTAAATCGTCAATTTGACTTTCTAGATCGTTTATCCAGCCAACAGGAATCTTATAGTTCTCTTTGCGGAAGAGATACCGTGCAAATTTATTTTAGAGAAAAGCGTGAACGAGATCTAATAAAACTTAGTGAACACCTAAAAAAGAGCGGGACAGTCAACGGAAATCAATTTTTACTTCGTTTCTCTCCTAATCCAGAAACCACTATCGTTCTATTCAAAGATGGTCGAGTACTGGTACATGGTACAAACGATATCGTTAAAGCAAAATCGCTTTATTCGAAATATATAGGAAACTAAAAAAAGGTGTGCTTTTCATTCAAATGAAAAACACACCTTTCTATTATGAAATCATCTTTTCGATAACCAACCGTTTTCCTGTATTTAAGGTGAATTCAAAGCGATCATTTACCTTTTCAAAATAACAAAAATGGTGCTGAACATTACAAATTTGTTCCTGATTATCAAAAACAATAAAGTTTACCCCATCTCTTCGATTATCATCTGATAAGAAAGATAGGTGATTGTAACAATAGATACAATCATAGATAGAAAAATCTAAAGAGTTTAATGTTGTAACAAATTGAAAAAAGGCATCATCATTCATTCCCTCTAAAAGTCTTTCCAATGAGTAGATTAAATGCTTTCTTATTCTAACCAAATCATGGTCACGAAGCATAATGATTTCATTTCCACTTCGTATCTTCCCAGATTCAATTAAAATTCCTTTCTTCCATCGATTAACACGAAATATTTCTATCTCCTGTTGAAGAAAGTCATCGAGCATCGCTGCTTCTTCTGTTTCTTCATCAAAAAATATCCATTGATCACTTATTTGTTCAACTGCTCCTTCGTTATAGGCCCTCAGTTGAAAGTCTAAAAGTTTAATTCTTTGTTGTCGATTCATGTTTAACCTCCGTGCCTAATACTTCATTTTCTTTGTAGACATCTTTGTCAGATTTTATAACTTGTTTATCTTTAATTTGGACAATTTACCAAATAAATTGGGCTGAATACTATAAAACATGTAACGTTTATCCAGCTGCTAAACTGGAGAGAGGAGTTTTTATTATGTGCGGAGTAACAGGATGGGTTGATTTTACAATTGATATGAAGAATGAAAAGGATACATTAGAAAAAATGGCGAATACCCTTGCGAAAAGGGGGCCAGATGAGACGAACCTTTGGACGAATACTCATGTTGGATTTGGTCATAAGCGTCTAATTGTAGTTGACCCTGAAGGGGGAAGACAGCCGATGACTAAACAAAAAGATGGTATACAATATACAATTTGTTACAATGGGGAGTTGTACAATACTGAAGATATCCGCAAAATCCTCCTTACTAAAGGATATTCTTTCAAAGGTCATTCTGATACAGAAGTTCTGTTAACTGCCTATATAGAATGGGCAGAAGAGTGTGTAAATCATTTAAACGGTATCTATGCTTTTGCCATTTGGGATGAAAAGAGAGAGCAGCTTTTTATCGGACGGGATCGATTAGGCGTAAAACCGTTGTTTTTTACAGAATTAAAAAAAGGAATTGTATTTGCTTCAGAAATAAAGGCAATTCTAGCAAACCCTGGAATGAAAACAGAGCTAGAAAATGAAGGGCTTGCTGAAATTTTCGGTTTAGGGCCATCAAGAACTCCTGGATCTGGGATTTTTAAAGGCATTAAGGAACTGCGGCCGGCACACGCCATGACTTTTTCAAAACAGGGCTTAAAGATATGGCGTTATTGGAATGTAAAGAGTGATGTGCATAAGGAAACTGTAGAAGAGACCGCTGAAAGGGTGCGCTATTTGGTAACAGACGCTGTAACAAGGCAGCTTGTTTCCGATGTTCCGCTTTCTACCTTCTTATCAGGAGGGCTTGATTCAAGTATTATCACTGCTATTGCTGCACAAGGATTTAAACACCAAGGTAAGGGTCAGCTTCATACGTATTCGATTGACTATGAAGGAAACGATCGCTTTTTTAAAGCAAACGAATTCCAGCCAAATGCGGATGAGAAGTGGATTAAAATTGTGACAAGTGAGTTTGATACAAAGCACCATTTTAAAACAATTTCTCAAGAACAATTAGTGAAAGACTTAACAGAAGCAGTTCATGTTCGTGATTGTCCTGGTATGGCTGACATTGATTCCTCCTTGCTTTGGTTCTGCAAGGAAATAAAAAAGGACTTTGTTGTTAGTCTTTCGGGTGAGTGTGCCGACGAGATATTTGGTGGATATCCATGGTTTCACCGAAAGGAAGATCTAGAGAGACCAGGTTTCCCTTGGATGCGTTCAGTGAATGAAAGAAATAATTTGTTAAGATCCGATTGGCAGCAAAGATTGAAATTAAAGGATTACGTAATTGAAAAGTATAAGAAAGCCGTTCAAGAAACTCCAAAATTGGAGGGAGAAAGCATCGAAGAAGTAAAACGGCGAGAGCTCTTTTATATTAATATGACACATTTTATGACAACGCTACTTGACCGTAAAGATAGAATGAGTATGGGAGCAAGTCTAGAAGTCAGAGTTCCTTTTGCAGACCATCGTCTTGTTGAATATGTATGGAACATTCCATGGGATGTAAAAATGGTACATGGCAGGGAAAAGGGGATTTTAAGAAAAGCATTTGAAGGGGTTATTCCTGATGAGGTGCTCTATCGTAAAAAAAGTCCTTATCCAAAAACACATAATCCAGGATATACACTTGCCGTTCAACATCAATTGAAGGAGATATTAAAGGATAAGTCATCAGTACTTTACGAATTATTTAATCGAGATTTACTAAATGAACTGGTAGAATCCGGTGGTAATTCCTTCAAAGAACCATGGTTTGGTCAATTAATGTCAGGACCACAGCTATTGGCCTATTTTATTCAATTAGATATATGGTTTAAAGATTACAATATCAATATAGTAAATGCATAGACGTTTATAGTTGGATTCACAACTTTATTAGATTAAAATGAGTGTATGGAAGGGGATTGAAGATGAAAAAAACCTTGATTACACTCATTTTATTTTGTACTTTTATTGTTTCAGCAGTGCCAGCTTACGGGGCAAAAGAAAAGGAAACAAGGGAATGGCAGGATGAAACTGTTTATTCCATAATGGTGGATCGTTTTTTTAATGCTGATACGAAGAATGATACTGATGTTAATACTCTAGACCCTTTAGCCTATAATGGCGGAGATTTTCAGGGAGTTATAGATAAGCTGGATTATCTTAAGGATATGGGCTTCACAGCAATCCGGCTAACATCTATATTCGATAATACTGCTGGTGGTTATCACGGCTATTGGGTAAATGACTTTAAAAAGCCCGATGAGCATTTTGGCACGTTAAAGACCTTTAAGAAACTTGTTCGAGAAGCACATCAACGCGATATGAAGGTAATCATTGATTTTGTAACCAATAATGTCTCTAAAGAACACCCATGGGTGAAAGATGCAACCAAGCAGGATTGGTTCCATGTGAAGACTGAAATTAATAATTTGACAAATCAGGAGGAAAGAGAGAATGGATGGGTGAATGGTTTGCCTGACCTTAATCAGGACAACCCTGAAGTCAAAAATTATTTAGTAGATGCTGCTAAGTGGTGGATAAATGAGACAGATATAGACGGATATAGTCTTCCCGAGGTAAATCATGTCCCAATAGCCTTTTGGAGTGAATTTTCAAAAGATGTAAAAAATGAAAAAGATAACTTTTTTCTTTTAGGGATTACCTCTATGAACAGTGAGGTAGACTTTGAAGGATTTAAAAATGCTGGTATTGACAGCCTAACGAATTATCAACATAGCGGAAATTTAAGAAAGGTCTTCGCAACTACCAATCAATCTTTTAGTGAGTTAAGTGACAGTAAGAATCAGGAATTGCAGCCACAATTTTTTGATAATGAAATGACTACAAGGTTTACGAGTGATATCGTTAAGAATAAGCATTTTCCAGGTGCTCGTTGGAAGACAGCATTAACCTATACTTATTCTACTCCTGGAATCCCTGTTGTCTTTTATGGCAGTGAAATTGCATTAAACGGCGGAGAAATTCCAGATAATCGGCAGCCAATGAATTTTCGGACAGAAAAGGAACTCATTGATTATATTACGAAGCTCGGTGAAGTAAGAAATCAGCTTCCTTCTCTGACGAGGGGAAGTATGGAAATGCTTTATGAAAAAGATGGAATGGCTGTTTATAAACGTGTCTATCAAGATGAAACTGCGATTATTGCCGTTAATAATACAAGTGAATCTCAAAATGTTACGTTAAACAAGGAACATATTGAAGGTGGAAAAGAACTTCGAGGTATGCTTAATGGAGACCTTGTCAGGAGTACGGATGATAACCAATATGATCTTATTATTGACCGTGATGAGTCAGAAATTTATGTGCTAGCCAATAAGAGCGGAATTAATCTAACGCTAATAGGTTCACTAGTGGTTGTCTATCTCTTATTTACTTTATTCATTATAAAAGTTCGGAAAAGAAGAAAAGAATAACGAAAAAAATAACGAAAAAAATGCGGTACTTCCTAATTGGAAGCATCGCATTTTTTCTAGGGGTAGTACCTACCCATTAATGATTTTCCCGCCGTTTACATGAATGATTTGGCCGCTTACATAGGAAGAATCATCAGATGCGAGATATACATAACTTGGGGCAAGCTCATAGGGTTGACCTGCCCTGCCCAAAGGGGTATCGGTGCCAAAGCTTACGACTTGGTCTTCAGTGAATGTTGAGGGAATAAGCGGTGTCCATATCGGACCCGGTGCGACGCCATTTACTCTTATTCCTTGTGGTGCAAGTGATTTAGCCAGGGAGCGAGTGAAGGTAACAATCGCACCTTTCGTAGCAGAGTAATCCAATAGTTGCTCATTCCCTGCATATGCAGTAATGGAGGCTGTATTAATAATAGTAGCATCCTTTTTTAAGTGGGGAAGCACCATTTTAGACATATAAAAATAGGAGAAAATATTGGTTCGGAATGTTTTCTCCAGCTGTTGAGAGGTAATATCTAACAGACTTTGCTGCGGATGCTGTTCTGCCGCATTGTTGACTAAAATATCAATTTTTCCAAATTGCTCATATGTTTGATTTACAATATCCCTACAAAAATCTTCATTGCCAATATCGCCGGCAAAGAGCAGGCATTTACGGCCTTCTGCTTCAACAAGCGCTTTTGTTTCTTCTGCATCCTTATGCTCCTCTAAGTAGGAGATGGCAACATCTGCACCTTCTTTAGCAAAATAAATGGCAACTGATTTACCGATTCCACTATCCCCGCCAGTAATAATAGCTGTTTTCCCAGCTAACTTCCCAGCACTTTTGTAGTTGGGGTCAACGGACACGGGCCGAGGATTCATTTCACTTTCAATACCAGGCTGATGATTTTGGTGTTGTGGTGGGAAAGCCTTCTTTTGCTGCTGTTGATTATTGTTGGTCATTTATTCTACCTCCAAGGATATTTACCATTTTAGTTTGAGGAATATGCACGAAAATATGAGCAAAATAAAAAAGGGTGAAAAGGAATATTCCTTTTCACCTAGTGAAAAAAATTTTCTTTTCACCTTTTAGAGCCTTATTATCTGTAATTAATAAATTGAACATCGACAGTTAGGTCTGCTTCTCGTACCAACGAAATAATCTTTTGTAAATCATCACGATTTTTTCCGCTCACTCTGACTTGGTCGTCTTGAATTTGGCTTTTCACCTTAACACCGCTATTTTTAATAATGGTATTAATTTTTTTTGCATTTTCTTTATCAATTCCTTGAACGAGCTTTGCTCTTTGACGAACAGTCCCGCCGGATGCTTTTTCCATTTTGCCATAGTCAAGATTCTTAACAGGAACACCTCTTTTGATTAGCCTGCCAAGCAAGACGTCTTTTAACTGGTCCATTTTAAACTCATCATCTGAAACTAGTACAAGTTCTTCTTTATCTAGTGTAACCTCACTTTTGCTGCCTTTAAAATCATATCGGGTTTTAATTTCCTTCATTGTTGCAGTAATTGCATTATTGACTTCCGTAAATTCCACTTTGGATACAATATCAAATGATTCATCTTTGGCCATAGTAATAATACCCCCAATATATTTTTTAATAACGGTAAGTAGTTCTGCTAAAGTTTCCCTTTATGGCTTCATTATAGTAAAATATAGCAAGTCAAACAACCCTATGGATAACATAGGAGAGAAAAGGTGAGTTAATAATGTCTTTACAAGAACTTATTGGTCAAACTGTTACCTTAACGGTAGCAAGAAAAGCTGAATTTGGCTATTTTTTAACAGATGGAAACGAAGATGTTTTGTTGCATAAAAATGAGGTTGACCGAGAATACGAAGAAGATGAATCCGTTGAGGTGTTCCTTTATGTTGACTCAGAAGGCAGGACATCCGCCTCTACAACTATACCTGAAGTAGCCATTGGCAAATATGCGTGGCTTAAAGTAGTCGATTCCAACCCACATGTTGGAGTGTTTTTAGATATTGGGATTAAAAAGGATTTATTATTGGGGATTGATGATCTTCCCGTCCATAAATCAGTCTGGCCTAAGGCAGGGGATTTGGTTTATGTTACTTTAAGAGTGAACAATAATTATCTTTTATATGCTAAGCTTGCAACTGACCCTGTCATAGAATCAATTTCTACACAGGCGACTAGAAAAGATTTTAACAAAAATATCCAGGGGCATATCTATCGTACAGCAAAGGTTGGCAGCTGGATTTATACCATTGAAGGCTATAAAGGCTTCATTCATGAGTCTCAAAGACGTATAGAGCCACGGCTGGGGCAAATGGTAGAAGGAAGAATTATTGATGTCAAGGAAGATGGGACGGTAAATGTCTCTTTACTTGCAAGAAAAGAAGAATCTCAGGACCTTGATTCAGAACGTGTTTTTGAGTATTTAATGAGCAGAAATGGTGCGATGCCATTTAGTGATAAAAGCATGCCAGAGGAGATACAAGACCGTTTTCAATTAAGTAAAGGTGCATTTAAGCGTGCCCTTGGGAAACTCATGAAAGATGGCCGAGTATATCAAGAAGGAAGCTGGACTTACTTGAAAAAAGATTAGTAAATAGGATACATACTCTTATTCAAAATGACGGACACTAACCCTGAAGGAATTTTGAAAGGGGTATTTATATGCCACATACATCAGATAATGATAAAAAAGCCCAAGACAATAATGCATTAAGACATGAGAAAAATATGATGCGTGAAAAAAATCGTCAAGCTGGTAAAAACCAATACTCGAAAAAAACAGATCATAAATAATAAACAAGCGGGGAGCTTCCCCGCTTGTTTTAATGTATTAAGATGGCTGTTTATTTAAAAAGAAAATGGCAATTGCACCAGGTCCAGTATGGGCTCCAACAGCCGATCCAATGGAGGAAACGAAAATATCTTTTGGATGCAATTCTTCCGCAATTAGTGTTTTCACTTCTTCAAGTGTTTCTTCCGTATCGGCATGACTGATACCAATTATTTGATCACTAAAGTTTTCACCACGTTCTTGCATCAGTTCAACTATACGACGATAAACCTTCTTTTTTCCTCGTATTTTTTCAATTGGAACGAGCTTCCCGTCCTCAACATTCAGGATAGGCTTGATATTAAGTAACCCACCTAAGAATGCTGATGCCTTTGAAACACGGCCGCCCTTGGCTAAATAATCTAAGTCCTCTACCGTAAACAACTGTTCCATATGCTGGCTGCGAAATAACACATCGTTTAAAATTTCTTCCTTAGAAACATTTTCGGCTGAAAGCCTTGCAGCTTCTTTTACGACAAGCCCAAAACCAAGAGAAGCACATTTTGTATCGACAATCGTTAAATTTAAATTTGGATATTTTTCCTTTACTTGGTCAAGAATCATAACAGATGTCTGATATGTACCAGATAGTGCTGAAGAGAAAGCAATATAGATTCCATCTTCATTATTTTCAGCCATTTTTGTAAAGACTTCCTCAAATAATAATGGAGACACCTGTGACGTTTTAGGAACATCGCCCGCACGTATGGCGTCATAGACAGTTTTGGGATCAATGGTTTGAACATCCTCATATTCTTGTCCTTGAACCTGCACCTTTAGTGGAAACAATGTCACGTTATGCTTAGAGTAAAAATCTTTTGGTAAATCGCATGCGCTGTCTGCTAGTATTTTTACCGGCATGAAGCTCACCTGCTTTCAAGCTAATATAGTTAGTTTCAGTTTATCGGTTTCACTTCAAAAATACAATTATCTGCTTGGTTATGACATTAAAAATAAAAGGAGATGGTGCTTTTTGTTATGGCAACAAACCAAAAAATCAATAATTGTAATTGTAGGTGCATTTCTAAATGCGCTGGCTATAAATTTATTTTTAATTCCAGCAAATGTTTATTCTAGTGGATTTACTGGGATAGCACAATTATTATCGAAAGTATTAAGTGAACAAACCCCCTTAAATATATCAATGGGATTTTTATTACTCCTGCTAAATATACCTGTAGCAATTTTAGGATGGTTGAAGGTAGGTAAATCCTTTACCATTTATAGTTTTTTAAGTGTGGCTTTATCATCACTATTCTTAGAATTAATTCCCATTACACAGGTTTCAAAAGATATTCTCCTTAATGCTGTATTTGGCGGGGTAATTTTAGCAGTTGGTGTCGGAATTACGTTGAAATGGGGAGCTTCAACTGGCGGCTTAGATATTATTGCAATGGTTTTATCAAGGATGAAAGATAAACCGATTGGCAGCTATATGTTTATTTTAAACGCATTTATTATTATTACAGCTGGTTTTTTATATGGATGGGAAAAAGCCCTTTATACGATTGTTTCCTTGTATGCTTCAACAAGAGTAGTGGATGCTATCCATACGAGGCATGCTAAGCTTACAGCGATGATTATTACCAAAAAGGCAGATGAGCTAAAGGCAGCCATTCATTCGAAGTTAGTGAGAGGAATTACATTGATTCCTGCAAAAGGTGCCTTTTCAAATGAACCGAGAGACATGCTGATGATTGTTATTACTCGTTATGAGCTATATGACTTGGAACGTATCCTTGCTGAGGTTGATCCAAATGCCTTTACTAATATCATTCAGACAACTGGAATTTATGGATTCTTTAGGCGTGAATAAGGAGGGAGGAGAAACGTGAAAAGCGTTTTATGTTTAATTTTGTTTTTGTTTCCCTTTAGTTTAAAAGGAGCAGCAAATAATGGTGAAAACGATTATCCCTTTCAATTTTCCGTTACACCTATTGCTGGACATGAAAAGCTGGAATTCGAGATCCTAATCAAAAATGAAGGGGATTACCCATTAAGTTTTGAGTTTCCTACCTCTCAATATGTTGAGATTTCTGTGGCAAACCCATCTGGGCATGAGGTTTATCGATATTCAAAAGGACGATTTTTTTTACAGGCTTTGCAAACGATTAAAATTGCCCCTTATCAAACCTTTAGTAAAGTGGAGAAATGGAATTACCAAGAAGATGGGCAAAGAGTTCCTGAAGGACAATATACCGTTACTGCCAGTCTTTTATCAAGAAAACTAAATGACCATCCTATAAAAAATAAACAAAAAACAATTAGCAAGGTAAAATTCAATCTTCCAGGAGAAGGTACGGTTACCACGAAGCGTTCATGATGACAAAAATCAGAGGAAAAATAAAAAAGTGGTAACCATGAAGCCTTCTGGACTTCCTGATAGAAATGGAAAAGCTGGCACGCTAGTATGGACGTGCCAGCTTTTCTGAGATTATTTCAATTGCTCAAGCTCATTTTGCATTTCTTGCAGCTGACTTTGTTCTGCGACTGTTGAATTAGCGTATGCAGAACTTAATGCATTTTTCGCTTTAGAAACCACAGAATTACGTTCAGCAGGGTCGGCCGTTTTCGCCATCTCAACAAATCTTCTTGCTTCTTGGAACAACTGGTTTCCCATAGTTATATTCCTCCAAGCGAGGAGTCACGCACATTGGACATTTTCTGGGCTTCCGCTTCAGCATAGGTCATGTGGTAAGGAATACGTTCAGCGTGCTTACTGACAGTATCTACTCCTTGCTGGACAAAGCGTTTTGATTTGTTTCGTTTACCCATTGCAATCCCTCCAATTTGGTGAGCTTGGTGTGAAGCAGTGTTAACTGCCTTACAAAAATAGTATGCTCAAATCAGAGCTTTTCATTTAGGTAAACAATGGTGAACCACTTGAATTATTTTATATTTAACAAATCTGACAAGTATACGCCGATTCCGTCTTCCTCATTCGTAAGAGTTACTTCATTTGCAATATTTTTGACTTTATCAATCGCATTTCCCATGGCTACACCACGACCTGCATATTCCAGCATTTCTAAATCATTATCTTCATCGCCAAATGCGATAATTCTTTCAGGTGGAATGTTGAAGTATTCGGAAGCCTTTTTTAATCCAACAGCCTTGCTTAAACCTGTTTTGATGATTTCAATTACATGCCATGGTGCCGCCCAGCTGCGATGATCTATTACCTCAGCATGGACGTCTGACAAATGCTGGCGTATTTGATTTAATTCATCTTCCTCCGTATGAATTAACAAACTAGTTGGGGAGTCTTTTAAAAAATTTCGCAAATCACCTGTCGTTACATTGGGATTCCCCATTCCAAAAATATCTAACAGTTTTTCGTCATGATAGTGGAAATAAACATCATCGATGACCTCGGCAATAATATTATGAAGTTTAAATGAACGGCATGCTTCTACAATATCTTTGGCTACTTTTAAGTCCAGAGGATCATGATAAAAACCCCAGCTAGAATTCAGTGGATGATGCATGAAGGCACCATTAAAGTTAACAATTGGCGTGTCTAACTTCAGTTCGTGATAATAGGGTTCACTTGAACGATAAGGTCTTCCTGTTGCAATCATTACCACGTGACCTTGTTCTCGAGCCTTTGTTAAAACGTTTTTCGTCTTATCAGAAATCGTTTTATCATCTTTTAATAAAGTTCCATCTAAATCCAGTGCAATTAAATGTTTTTCTGCCATATTGACTCCTCTTTAATTGTTTTAATATTTCATAAGTCTAAGCTTTAGATAATTACTAAATGAAATGTTACACTACAACTATGAATTTTCTTTATTGGTTGAAAATCAAATTGTATAAATACTATGTTAACAATTTTATACCTTACCTGTAAAAAAATTCACTTCATAGGAATTAGAAAGTAGATATAATTATTTTGTCCAGGAGGTTCTTCCTAAGTGATTATCGTAGAAAAAAGTTTACTGAAAAATAATCCTCATCTACATATAGTAAATAAGAGTGAACAACAAAGAAAGCTTCCGTTCATCATTTTTAATCATGGATTTACCTCAGCCAAGGAGCACAATCTCCATTACGCCTATTTATTAGCGGAAAAGGGATTTCGGGTCATCTTACCAGAAGCAATCTACCATGGTGAAAGAGGGCAAGGCTTAACTGAGAAAAATTTATACAGTCATTTTTGGGAAATTGTCATTAAGACTATCCATGAATTAAATGATTATAAGGAATACTATGTTAATGAGGGATTAGCAGATCAAGAGCAAATTGGACTCGCAGGAACTTCAATGGGAGGTATCGTGACCTTGGGTGCTTTAACTAAATATAAATGGGTTAAAGCAGCAGTCAGTTTAATGGGGATGCCAGCGTATGAAGATTATTTAAAATGGCAATTAGAACAAATGAAAAGCCTTCGCATTAGTCTTTCTTTTACAGATGAGGAAATTGAAGAGCAATTATCGTACCTTCGACCATATGATTTAAGTCTTCAACCAGAAAAGTTGGAAAATAGGCCATTATTATTTTGGCATGGACAAAAAGATCCAATCGTACCCTTTCACTTAACGTATCAATTTTATCAATCGATAAAAGGAAATTATCAGACACCAGCAAATATTCATTTTATCAGCGATGAACAAGCTGATCACAAGGTTTCGAGAGAAGGTTTAAAAGCCACTGTTGAATGGTTCGAGAAACATTTATTAAAATAAAAGGAGTGTTTATAAGATGAATGAAGAATTAAAAGAAAATATCATGGGTGCATTAGAATTGGTTATAGATCCTGAATTAGGCGTGGATATTGTAAATCTTGGTTTAGTATATGATGCTGAGATGGATGATGAAGGAAACGTAACGATTACGATGACGTTAACGTCAATGGGCTGCCCGCTTGCAGGAACTATAGTAGACCAAGTAAAAAGAGCGTTAGCAGATATTCCGGAAGTAAAAGAGGTAGAGGTTAATATCGTGTTTAACCCGCCATGGAACAAGGAAATGATGTCCCGTTATGCAAAAATCGCTTTAGGAATTCGTTAAGAGATAATAAAACAGCAGAGTTTCTGCTGTTTTTTATTTTGGCCCTTCACAAAAAGGACATATAATATTGGACGTAATGTGAGGTAGTTCACTTATCCATAGTGGAATCCCCTATATAATACGGGTAATAAGGCTGTTTGGTTTTGTTGAAATGGCCGTTTTAGGAGGCGTTTCATATGGCTTTTGGCCGAGATTTTAATAGAGATCCATTTATCGTAATTTGGGAACTTACACGTGCATGTCAACTTGCTTGTTTACATTGTCGTGCAGAAGCTCAATTAAAAAGAGACCCACGTGAACTATCATTTGAAGAAGGTAAGAACTTAATAGATCAAATATACGAAATGAATAATCCAATGCTTGTATTTACAGGCGGTGACCCATTAATGAGACAAGACGTTTTTGATATTGCAAAATATGCAGTTGAAAAAGGCGTTAGAGTGTCCATGACACCAAGTGCGACACCAAATGTTACAAAAGAAGCCATTGAAAAGGCGAAAGAAGTTGGTCTTTCACGCTGGGCGTTTAGTATTGATGGGCCAACAGCTGAAGTTCACGATCACTTCCGTGGTACTGCGGGATCCTTCGACCTTACGATGGAAAGAATTAAATACTTACATGAACTCGAAATTCCAATCCAAATCAACACAGTAATATCAAGATATAATATAGAGTACCTTGATGAAATGGCAAAAATGGTTGAGGATTTAGGCTGTGTACTTTGGAGTGTCTTTTTCCTTGTTCCAACAGGCAGAGGTCAAGAGTCAGATATGATTTCACCTGTTGAGCATGAGAAAGTGTTCAGATGGCTATATGACCTAAGTAAACGGGTTTCCTTTGATATTAAGACAACCGCTGCCCAGCATTACCGTCGTGTTGTTATTCAACAAAAGATGCGTGAAGCAAAAGATCAGACAGATGAGATAAATTATTTAAGTGCTTTAACAGAACAGGGATTAACAGGATCAATTGACGGTCTGGGACGAGCACCTAAAGGTGTTAATGATGGTAATGGATTTGTCTTCATCTCACATATTGGGGACGTATACCCAAGCGGCTTATTACCTGTGAAAGCAGGAAATGTTCGTGAAACTCCGATAGCGGAGATTTATCGCGAGTCACCAATTTTTAAATCGCTAAGAAATCCAGATCTCTATAAAGGGAAATGTGGTGTTTGTGAATTCCGCCATGTATGCGGCGGTTCAAGGTCAAGGGCTTATGCAATGACTGGAGATTACCTAGAAAGTGAACCATTCTGTGTTTATATTCCAAAAGCCATGAGAGAAAAACAGGCACAATCATAATCAAAATAAATGGAAGCAATCATTTGTGATTGCTTCCATTTATTTATTCAATACTGCAATATACGGCTGGGCAATTTTCACAGCCAATTTCATCTTTTAAATATTGAAGATCTAAAATAGAAATCTTTCCCTTTTTGATACTTATTTTTTTATCTTTTTTCAATTCACTTAGGATACGATTTGTACTCTCTCTTGAAGTTCCGCAAAAGTTTGCAAGTTCCTGATTCGTTAATGGTAAATCAATTAATATTTCATTTTCTTTATGAATACCATAGCTATTAGACATCCGAATTAACGTAGAAAAGAGTGCTCCACGTTTGCCATTTAAGACAAGGTCACGAAATTTTGTCTGGGTTTTACGGAAATGGTCACTCATCCATTTCATAAATTCAAAGGCCAGCTTACTATTTTGAAATATTTCACTTTCGATTACATCTTTTTTGATAGCGACGATTTCACCTTCCTCTAGAACTCTAGCACTTAGTAAATACCTTGGATTGTCCGTAAAAAGTGTTAATTCTCCACAAATATCATTTTCGCCACATATCCTTAAAGAGAGTTCACGTCCATCTGAAGTAATTTTACTGATTTGAATCTTTCCAGAGATAATAATATATAGTTCTTCTGCAAGCATACCTTCTTGGAATAGATAGGATCCTCGTTCACTTCTAATTTTCCGATCAGCAAATTTAAGTAGTTCTTTAATTTCTATGGAATGGGTTGGTTTAATTTTAGTCAACATGTATTCTCACCTCGAGGGTATTGTTTGTCCTTTAACTTCAAACTTTGTTAGTCTTATTTTAACGTAGGTTTTGAAGTTTTTACGGAGTAAACAATGACAATATAGTGAAAACTCCCTGATTTAATGTTCAACTGTAAATAAATCTTCAATGATTGCATTAATAAATAGTAAAAGAAATGTTATGATAGTGAATAAAGTAACAGTATTTTTTATTAATCGTTGGTACACTTTCAGTATATTATTCGCTTTTAAAATAATGGAGTTGATATGAATGGAAAAGACCATTATTAAAGATAAATTAGATCGCCCTCTACGTGATTTAAGAATCTCAGTAATTGACCGTTGTAACTTCCGCTGTCAATATTGCATGCCAGCCGATCAATTTGGTGATGATTTTGAATTTCTGCCAAAAAGTGCGCTTCTGACATATGAGGAAATCGAGAGGATAGCAAAGGCTTTTATTAGTGTTGGTGTGGAAAAAATACGTCTAACTGGCGGTGAGCCACTTCTTCGTAGAGATCTTCCAATATTGGTAGAAAAACTTTCACAGATTGAGGGTTTAAAAGATATTGCATTAACGACGAATGGAGTTCTTCTTCCCAAACTTGCTGATAAGTTAAAAAAGGCTGGTCTTAAAAGAGTCAATATTAGCCTTGATACCTTAAATGATGAGTTGTTTGGGAAAATTAACGGTCGTGGTGTTGGCACTCAGCCTGTCTTAGATGGGATTGAAGCAGCTAAGAGGGCAGGACTCAAAATAAAACTCAATATGGTCGTTAAGAAAGGCCTCAACGATTCGGAAATCATCCCAATGGCTGATTTTTGTTTAAAAAATGGTTTGGAGCTCCGCTTTATTGAGTATATGGATGTAGGTTCTTCTAATGGCTGGAAGATGGATGATGTCATCACCAAAAAGCAAATTTATGAAGTATTAAAAGAGCACTATCAATTAGAGTCTCTTGACCCTGCCTATTTTGGCGAAGTCGCAAAATTATATAATTATCAGAACACAGATGTTAATGTTGGATTTATTTCTTCTGTCTCAGAATCATTCTGCAACAGCTGTACACGTTCACGACTTTCTGCAAATGGACAAATTTTCACTTGTTTATTTAATGGGAATGGTCATGATATTCGAAACTTTATGAGAAACGGTGCTACAGATGAAGAATTAAGGAAACGAATCTCTGCTATTTGGAATAATCGAAGTGACAGGTATTCAGATGAAAGAACCGAAGAGACAGCAAAAAACCGCAAGAAAATAGAAATGTCCTATATCGGCGGCTAACCTCTCTTTCTCAAAAGAGAGGTTTTTTTACATAGAAAAAGAGGCTGAATTATTCAGCCTCTTTAAACATTTAATTAATATATCTAGGGAACAAGATATTATTTTCTAAATGAACATGCATAAATGTTAATCCTTCTAGTTCTTCTAATCGCTTGTATACTAATGTGTATGTTCCGCAAGCATCAGCTGGAAGCGCATAATCAGATGTAATCGCACGAATCTGTCTAAGTATTTCACCTGCATGATCATGTTCCTTTTCAAGCTCAACAATCATATTAATCGCTTCTTCACGATTTTCAACCGTACCATCAGCAAGTTGCTTGATTAAAGGAAATACAATTGCTTCCTCTTTAGCCATATGTTCCATTAATTCTTTTTTGAATTCATAAAAAAGCTCATTAACCTTTAAAAGTTCTGGATGACTATCGCCATGAACACGAGAAACCTTGGTAACATAAGGGCTAAGCAGTGATAATTCTTCTTCAGATGTACGGTGATAATAGGTGATAACATGATCGATGATGGTATTTGACTCTGATGCAGTCCAAACCTCTAAGTCCGTTTCAGTGGAACTGTACTTTTCAAATACTGCTTTTAATTCATTCATTAGTGCTTCTTCATTTAATCCATTTGCTGCAATGGCCTCGGAAAGTGGGATATTACCTCCACAGCAAAAGTCAATTCTGAATTTCTTGAAAACATCACTCGTTTTTGGTAATTCATTTACGATATCTTTAACCAATGTATTTGTAGAAAAAGGGAAAGTAATCATATTTTCCTCCTAATATTTTTGTTTGCTGTTTCTAATTTCTACCTTAAGGATAAGGTATTCCATTGAAAAAATGGGTGACCTGAATCACACATTCAAAAGTATTTATTATTTTTTATGTTTAATGGTGTGATGTTTGCTATATTAGAGACTTTTAGATAGGCTTATAATGAAATATGTATAATATTTATTTACATAGTATTTGTTTCCTGCAGGAGTTGATGGAATGTTAGAGAGAAGAAAACCAATCCCGATTGGGGATGCAGTAAAAAAAATTATGGAATTTCAGTTAAGCGGTAAAACAGAATTTGTATCAATCGATGAAAGTTATGGACGTTTTTTATCAGAAGACTTAATCGCAACAAATGATGTCCCTCATTTTGATCGAGCACCTTATGATGGCTTCGCTGTCCGGTCTATAGATACGAAGGAAGCTTCCATAAATAATCCAGTAGAATTTAAAGTTGTAGATCATCTTGGTGCGGGAATGACGTCATCTAAGACAATTAAAGAATATGAAGCGGTTCGAATTATGACCGGAGCGATGATGCCTGAAGGTACAGATGCAGTGGTCATGTTTGAAATTGCAAAAGACTATGACAAAAATGGGACACCATATATGTCGATAAAACGAAGCTTTAAAAAGGGAGATAATGTTTCCTTCCGAGGAGAAGATGCCAAAGAAGGTGAAGTCCTGGTTAAAAAGAGCACATTAATAAACCCTGGTATACAAGCAATGCTGGCTACATTTGGCTACCACCAAGTTCCTGTTGCTAAAAAACCGATTATTGGTTTATTTGCGACTGGGACGGAATTGCTGGAAGTGGATGAGGAATTGGTACCTGGTAAAATCCGAAATAGTAATTCACATATGATAGCGGCTCAAATTCAAAGGGCTGGTGCTATTGTACATTATTATGGTAAGCTACCTGATGTCTTTGATACTTGTTTCACTGCAGTAAAAAATACTTTAGAAAAAGTGGATATACTCATCACAACGGGTGGCGTTTCTGTTGGGGATTTTGATTATCTTCCTGCGATTTATGAAAAGCTTGGCGCTGAGGTGTTATTTAATAAAGTGGCAATGAGGCCAGGAAGTGTAACAACCGTTGCTCAATTAGAAGGGAAACTACTGTTTGGTTTATCAGGAAATCCTTCTGCCTGTTATGTTGGTTTTGAGTTGTTTGCTCGACCAATTATTCGTACCATGCTGTTTTCTACTAGGCCTCATCTTAGAAAAGAAAAAGCGGTTCTAGAGGTTGATTTTCCAAAAGCTAACCCATTCACAAGATTTGTCCGCAGTGCATTTTCAATAAAAGATGGCAGATTAAGTGCGACGCCAAGTGGATTAGATAAATCTAATATTATCATGAGCCTTTCAGGAGCTAATTCTCTGATGATTCTTCCAGGAGGAACAAGAAGTTTTAAAGCTGGGGATGAAGTGGATATCCTGTTGCTTGAAGACCCTGCTGGCAGTGAATGGCCTTGGTAAAGCCAATCATTTATCAAGTTGTAGGATACCAAAATAGTGGTAAAACCACTTTTATATTAAAACTTATTGAGGTATTAAAAAGTGAAGGAATAAAAAGTGTTACCATCAAGCATCATGGACATGGTGGAAGGCCAGATGTTGTTCCCCAAAAGGATTCGACAAAGCATCTAAAAGCTGGAGCACTTGCTGCTTTGGTGGAAGGCGATGGGAGACTAGTCCTGCAAGCGGATGAATCCTTTTTGACTCTTGACGAACAAATTAGATTTATGGACTTTTTTAAGCCAGATATTATCTTAATCGAAGGTCATAAAAAGCAAACGTACCCCAAATTACTGATTCTTAGAAACGAGAACGACCTTTCACTGATTTCCAATGTAACGAACATTAAGGCAGTTCTAGTCTGGACTCATGCTTTGATAAATGTGGTCAGGGAACAGTTGGAGGTTCCCGTATTTCATATATTTGAGGAAAATGCAATGACAGAAATCTCGAAAGAATTAATAAAACTTGCTCATGTGATAGGAGAAATTGGTAATTAAAAAAATCGGTCAAAGTGACCGATTTTTTTAATCTATTTTACAAATTTCTGTAGAACAGTCCTCACAGTCAATTTCGTTTTTGAGATAATCTAAATCATGAATGGTGATGGACCCTTTATCAATTGAGATAATACCTGCTTTTCTCAAATCACTTAGCAAACGATTGACTACTTCCCGTGATGTTCCGCAAAAATTTGCCAATTCTTGATTTGTTAATGGTAATTCAATCAGAATACCTTGATTGGTATTTATACCGTAACTATTAGTAATTCGGATGAGTGTTGAATACAATGCACCTTTTTTGCCATGTAGGACAAGGTCTCTAAATCTGGTCTGCGTTTTTCGATACTGCATACTCATCCATTTCATAAATTCAAGCGAGAGTTCATTGTTGTTTGCAAGCTTCGACTCAAGAACATCCTTCATAATAACAGCTACCTCGCCGCTCTCAGCAACGCGGGCACTTAATAAATACTTAGGGGCTGGAGAAAATAAATCCAGTTCTCCAATAAAGTCTCCTCTTGAACACATTCTTAGTGTGAGTTCACGGCCATCAGGGATAATCTTGCTGATTTGAATGATTCCACTTTGAACGATATATAGTTCAGTACCTGCGGAACCTTCCTGGAACAGAAAAGTGCCTTTTTCAATTTTCTTCATATGGTGAACCGTTTCAAACAGTTGTGTTAACTTTACAGGTATTTCTTTTATTGACTGCATAAGAATAACCACCTTTAAAGGGGTAGATAATACTATAATTATATTGAAAACTAAGCTTATATATCAATGATTGTGGCATAAGTTCATACAATCGTCAAAATTAAACTATTTCATAATTATTCCTTTAATGACCCTCAGATTAAATGGAAATAATAAAGATGTACATGAAAAGGAGGGACAAAAATGGGTCAAAATCGTCAGTTTAAATCTGGACAAAAGGCACCAAATAATGGTGTGTATATAGAAATTGGTGACACAGGCTCTACTGTTAACAATCCAAAGAAAATAAAACTTAAAGCAGGAGACAAGTTTCCTGAATCGTCAAACGACGAACGCATTTGGACTTACCAGCGTAAACCTTAATACATTTGTAAAAGTCATCCCCAGCGGATGGCTTTTATTTTATATTTGAGTACATATTCGTATATAATAAATTTATAAAGGTCAATAATGGTCAAAGGAGTGAAAAGGATGGATTTAAATCGTATGACAGAGCGGTTGCAAAAGGGAATTATCGATGCCCAGTCCCTAGCTATAAAAAACAGCCATCAAGAGGTAGATGAACTTCATTTATTCTTAACACTTCTGCGTCAAGAGGATAGTTTATTAAAAGCTATATTAGAGAAAGCAGATATTCGAACAGAAACCATAGAAAAAGCTTTGCAGACTGCCCTTAATAAAAAGCCGCAGGTTACTGGAAGCGGTGCTGAGCACGGAAAGCTCTACATTACGTCCAAGCTGCAACGACTTTTTGTTACTGCAGAGGAATTTGCTGCAAAGTTTTCTGATGACTTTATTTCTATCGAACATATTTTATTAGCTGCTTGCTACGATAAAGATTCGGAAATGGGAAAAATAATAAAATCGAATGGAAAAACAGCGGAATATATCCTGTCCGCAATTAAGGAAATAAGGGGGAACCAAAGGGTGACATCACAAAATCCTGAGGCTGTTTACGATGCGCTCAATAAATATGGAAGGGACCTTGTGGCCGAAGTAAAGGCAGGCAAACTAGATCCTGTAATTGGAAGAGACGCTGAAATCCGTCATGTTATCAGAATATTATCGAGGAAGACAAAAAATAATCCTGTATTGATTGGGGAGCCTGGAGTAGGAAAAACTGCCATCGTTGAGGGGCTGGCCCTGCGTATTGTAAGAAAAGATGTTCCAGAGGGGTTAAAGGATAAAACCATTTTTTCATTAGACATGAGTGCACTTATTGCGGGAGCCAAGTTTAGAGGTGAATTTGAGGAAAGATTAAAAGCAGTATTGAATGAGGTAAAAAAAAGTGAAGGACAAATCCTGTTATTCATTGATGAGCTGCACACCATAGTCGGAGCAGGAAAAACGGATGGGGCTATGGACGCTGGGAATATGTTAAAACCAATGTTAGCTCGTGGTGAGCTTCATTGTATTGGGGCAACTACACTTGATGAACACCGAAAATATATTGAAAAAGACCCAGCACTTGAACGTAGATTTCAACAAGTACTTGTTCAAGAACCTAATGTGGAGGACACAATCTCCATTTTACGTGGTTTAAAAGAAAGATTCGAGGTTCACCACGGTGTCAAAATCCATGACCATGCACTTGTTGCAGCAGCTACATTATCAGACCGGTATATTACTGACCGCTTTCTGCCTGATAAAGCGATAGATTTAGTAGATGAGGCATGTGCGTTAATCAGGACTGAGATTGATTCGATGCCAACAGAACTAGATGAGGTAACGCGCAGGGTGATGCAGTTGGAAATAGAAGAGGCAGCCTTAAGGAAAGAGCAGGATGATGCAAGTAAAAAAAGACTTGAGTCCCTTTTAAAGGAGCTTGCTGAGTTAAAGGATCAAGCAAACAGCATGAAGGCTCGATGGCTCCATGAGAAACAAGGAATACAAAAATTGCAGGAAAAAAGGGAACAGCTAGAGAAACTTCGAAGAGAACTACAGCAAGCTGAAGATAAATATGATTTAAACCGTGCTGCTGAGCTTCGACATGGTCAAATTCCTTTGGCAGAAAAAGAATTATTGGAGCTAGAATCAGGCGCATCAAATAATGAACGGCTGCTTCGTGAGGAAGTGACTGGAGAAGAGATATCGAATATCGTATCAAGATGGACAGGAATCCCACTTTCCAAATTGGTCGAAGGAGAGAGAGAGAAACTACTTCGATTAGAGTCCATATTACACGAAAGAGTAATTGGACAAAATGAAGCGGTACAATTGGTTTCAGATGCAGTTCTACGTGCACGTGCCGGCATTAAGGACCCAAACAGACCGATAGGGTCATTTCTCTTCTTAGGGCCAACCGGTGTTGGAAAGACAGAGCTTGCAAAAGCCCTTGCTGAGGCTCTGTTTGATAGTGAAGAGCAAATCATTCGTATAGATATGTCTGAATACATGGAAAAACATGCTGTCTCAAGGCTAATCGGAGCACCTCCTGGATATGTAGGGTACGAAGAGGGCGGGCAGCTGACTGAAGCGGTCAGAAGAAGACCTTATTCCGTTATCCTTATGGATGAGATTGAAAAGGCTCACCCTGAGGTATTTAACATTCTCCTGCAGGCACTTGATGATGGAAGAATAACAGATTCACAAGGAAGAACAGTGGATTTTAAAAATACAGTTATCATCATGACCTCCAATATTGGATCTCATTTTCTACTGGAACGTAATGAAAATGAAGTTGAAATATCAGAGGGTACTAGGGAGAAGGTTCTTGCTCAATTAAAAAGTCATTTTCGGCCTGAATTTTTAAATAGGGTAGATGAAACGATACTATTTAAACCTTTATCGTTAACTGAAATAAAGGATATTGTCGTCAAAATGATGAAGGAGCTTCAAATCAGGTTAAAGGAACAGGAAATTGAAATTACGATTTCTGACAGTGCCAAAGAGTTCATTGCTGTAAATGGCTTTGATCCAATCTATGGAGCAAGACCATTAAAGCGGTTTATCCAAAGGAATATCGAAACAAAACTTGCACGGGCTATCATAGCTGGGAAAGTTCTTGATCATTCGGTGGTGAGTGTAACAATTGAAACTGGTGAATTAACGATAACCATTGGATAAGGAAGGAAAATAAAAAGGTCATCCAGATTATGGATGACCTTTTTATACGAAATTAATGTTTTTCTACAGGTTCATTTGGAAGTACTGCTGAAGCAATAACAATTAAAATGAAAACACCAACAGAAATAATGGCCCCTGATTTGAAGTCGAAAACTCCACCTTCTGTCATTGAACTAACTACATATGAAAGCATTTGCACTAAAACAAACGCCCAGAAAAAAGTCCAAAAGTATCGCACTATCTTTCACCTCTACCCTATTTATCATCTCTAATAATATTACCATACGCTTTTCAAATAATAAACGCAAAAATTGACATTCATCCATTCGCTTAAATTTGATGATAAAAACTGGGATTGTTTCCGATTTGCTAGGCTATTTTCCCTTTCATATCATGTGAAATCACATACAATATTTTGAGGAAATATGTAAAAGGAGATTTAGCGATGGAGAACCGGAATTTTCAGATGGATACCCAGTGGAATATCATCCATTACCCTGAAAAGCCCACAGGTTTTGGAATTTTAATAATTGGAGATGAAAGACATTTTGTTGACGAAAGCAAATGCTTTTGGAGTCAAAATGAAGGAAAACTGGCCATTATCAACCAATTGAAAGAATCAGGATATACTATTTTTTCCTCAAATTTGTATGGGCGAAACTGGGGAAGTGATCAAGCAGTAGACCTTGCACAGAGGCTGTATCAACAAGTAATTAGAAGCGAGATTCTTAATAATAAAGTTCACCTAATCGCAGAAGGTATGGGGGCTCTTGTAGCTGTCAGATTAATGGAGAAAATGCAAGGGCAACTAAGATCAGTCGTTTTATTAAATCCCATTCTTTCATTAAAAAAACATATCGAACTTGAAAAGGAACATAAGTTTTTTTACAAAAAATTAATGCGGGAAGTGACTGCTGCCCATAAGATAGATCCACTTTTGCTTGTGAAGGAACTAGAAAGCATGGATGATGAAGTGAAATTGCAATTTGGTGTACCGATAAAGATTATCCATGTTATGGCGAGTGGGAAATCCTATAATCAATCCAAACAGTTACAACATTTACTGGCTAACACAGATATTAGCCCAACATATATAGTGCCTGAAAAGAAGCAACAACTTGGAAATATGATGAAAAAGTTTTTTAATCAGTTTGAGAAAGTACTATGACACTTCCTCCCCGGATGAGATATATTTCTGAATAAAGCCGCATAGGATTCAATAATGAAGCTCGGGGAGGCAGGAAGTGTAATGGACAAGGTCGTAATGATTGGAGTATTTGACTTTGTGAATTTTCATGTATGCAAAGCATTACTGGATAAAGGCATAGAAGTAAGGGGAGTACAAATTGAAACAGAAGATGAAAGTGATATCCTCGTTGAGAAAAGATTAGAAATTGGCCGAAATGCTAACTTTACTGAGGTTTCATTAGGGGATATTTCAAATGATTCAAACGAAAACGAGGCGATTGTACTCTCTGTTTACGACCTTTATATGCGATATAAGGAAGAATACTTACTAAATGAAAACATGTTACTCAAGTTAATAACTAAGAACCAATGGGAACCAATTGTT
Source organism: Neobacillus niacini (assembly GCF_023715415.1). GTDB lineage: Bacteria > Bacillota > Bacilli > Bacillales > Cytobacillaceae > Neobacillus > Neobacillus niacini_C. Next base: position 555,411 of record NZ_JAMBOB010000001.1, on the reverse strand, counting down.
ATCCTAGTACCAAGCCAAATGTTAAGCGAAGACATTGATTCAAAGGCTGAGGAAATTATCGAAGATTTCATAAATAGGATCAAAGTTCAGAATGAAAAAGTTCATTTACTCTATTTACCAACACTATATGGACCATGGCAGCCTGATACTTTTATGTTTCAATCGTCTATTTTATCGGAAATGAATAGAGGAAAACCTTTTAGAGGATTACGGGAGGAGACAGGTGATGCCTTGTTTGTTCAGGATACAGCCAAATTATTAGTAGAAATCATCGAAAACCATGAACCTGGAAGGTACCTACTCCAAAGTGGAAAGAGTAATCAATGGGATAAATGTGCAGCATTCCTTCGAATAAACGAACAAGAATCAAACCGCTTAATGAAAATAAAGGAAGAAAATTTAACAAAAATGATCGTTACTAGCACTCTTCCAATATCCGTTGGCTTGGCCAAGCAAATAGAACATGCGCATCGAATATATAGTAAATAAAAGTAAAAAAGCTGCCATAAAGGCAGCTTATTTTTTATTCAAAAATCCTTGTACAAAAGGATAAACCATCTGAAATAATGGTTTTAAATTTTGGGAGGAATCCCTCAATTTGCTTATGTTTTCGATTATAGATTCAATATCAAGTGAAGATGAATTGTTGTCAGTGTCACGATGGTGACTGCCTCGTATACTCTCTCTTCTATCACCAAACATCATTCTTGAAAAGCGGTCATCCTGATGACTTTCTTTTCCCATAAAGTAAGCTCCTCCTTTTACTTATAATTCTCCATTTAGATTATGAAGTTTATGAACAGATGGTATGGACATATGCGGGGGCTGGTGATTTAATTGTTGCTTAAATACACTTTTATTTGATAAAATTAGTACCAAGTCATAATAATTGATAATAATTAAAGATGAATTATATAAGGAGATGATTCCTTGAACGCTGGAATTGTTGGAATTGGAAGGTATTTACCAGAGAAGATAGTAACAAATGCAGATTTAGAAAAAATGGTGGATACATCAGATGAATGGATTCGGACACGAACAGGCATTGAAGAACGCCGTATCGCAGATGATAATACAAAGACTTCTGATATGGGGCTTGCAGCTGCACAAAAGGCAATTGAAGATGCAGGAATCACGCCGGAAGATATCGATTTAATTTTGGTCGCAACCGTAACTCCAGATCAGCCCTTCCCTTCCGTTGCGTGTATGCTTCAAGAGCGGTTAGGTGCGAAAAAAGCTGCAGCAATGGACGTTAGTGCAGCCTGTGCAGGTTTTATGTACGGTATTATTACCGGAAAGCAGTTTGTTGAATCCGGAGCTTATAAATATGTTCTAGTAGTGGGTGTTGAAAAACTTTCAAAGATAACCGACTGGAATGACCGAAACACTGCAGTACTATTTGGAGACGGTGCTGGTGCTGTCATCGTTGGAGCGGTTTCTGAAGGTAGAGGAATTCTATCGTTTGAACTGGGTGCAGACGGTACTGGTTCTAAACATCTTTATCAAGATGAGTATATTATTATGAATGGACGGGAAGTCTTTAAATTTGCGGTTCGACAGATGGGGGAAAGCTGTGTCCATGTTCTCGAAAAGGCAGGACTGACAAAAGATGATGTTGATTTCTTAATCCCTCACCAAGCCAATATTCGGATTATGGAAGCCTCAAGACAAAGGTTGGAACTGCCGGTTGAAAAAATGTCAAAGACAGTTAATAAATACGGAAATACTTCCTCTGCGTCTATTCCGATTTCTCTCGTCGAGGAAATAGAGGCTGGAAAAATCAAAGATGATGACCTTATTGTTATGGTAGGCTTTGGCGGTGGATTAACTTGGGGTGCCATTGCAATTAGATGGGGTAAATAAAAGGGTAGTTAACTATACCATGAAGTGTATTAAAGGAGATGTCACAAATGGAAAAGCGCAGAGTTGTGGTTACAGGTCTTGGGGCGGTTACCCCGCTAGGACTCGATGTTGAAACGACGTGGAAAGGGATTATTGAAGGGAAATCTGGTATTGGACCTTTAACAAGAGTGAATGCAGAGGAGTATCCTGCTAAGGTTGCCGCACAGATTAACGACTTTAATCCTGAAACTTTTATGGATAGAAAAGAAGCAAGAAAAATGGATCGTTTTACTCAGTATGCGGTTGCATCAGCACTCATGGCTGTTGAAGATTCAAAATTAATGATTACTGATGAAAATGCGGACCGTATTGGAGTGTGGATTGGCTCAGGGATTGGCGGAATGGAAACATTTGAAGAACAGTATGAAGTTTTTCAAAAAAGAGGGTACCGCAGGGTAAGTCCATTCTTTGTACCGATGCTAATTCCAGACATGGCAACAGGTCAAGTTTCGATTAGACTAGGTGCAAAAGGATTTAATTCTTGTACAGTAACAGCATGTGCAACAGGAACGAATTCAATTGGTGATGCCTTTAAAGTCATTCAGCGTGGTGACGCTGATGCCATGATTACTGGTGGAGCGGAAGCGCCAATTACAAAAATGTCAGTAGCTGGCTTTTGTGCGAATACAGCTCTTTCGACAAATCCTGATCCAAAGAGTGCGAGCAGACCATTTGATAAAAATCGTGATGGCTTTGTTATCGGTGAGGGTGCTGGTATCATAGTTCTTGAAGAGTTAGAACATGCATTAGCCCGAGGTGCAAAAATATATGCTGAGATTGTTGGTTATGGTGCAACAGGTGATGCATATCATATAACAGCACCTGCCCCTGGCGGTGAAGGCGGTGCACGTGCGATGAAGATGGCGATTAACGATGCCGGACTAAATATTGAAGAAATCGATTATATTAATGCTCATGGAACAAGTACGGAGTATAACGATAAATTTGAGACACTGGCAGTGAAAGAAGTTTTTGGAGTCCATGCATACAATCTCGCAATCAGTTCAACCAAATCAATGACTGGTCATCTTCTTGGAGCAGCTGGTGGTGTTGAAGCAATCTTTACTGTACTTGCAATGAAAGAGAGCATTCTACCTCCAACCATTAATTATGAAACAGCAGATCCAGAATGTGATTTAGATTATGTTCCAAATGCGGCTCGCCAAAAAGAAATTAAAGCAGCAATGAGTAACTCGCTAGGCTTTGGCGGCCACAATGCAACGATTGTCTTCAAAAAATATGAAAAATAAGCAGCCTGACCAGGAAATAATCCTGGTCGGCTTTTTTTCTATATTCGGACAACCAACCCGAACCACTTTTCATATCATTCATAAAATGTAAAAAATGATATGTTTTGGAGTGAGGATATGGGTATCATTCGAACAGATAAGTGGCTGGAGGAGGAGTTTGATCGTCCGACTAAAATATGCGAAAAGCTCCTCCCTGATTTTAAAGGACTAAGTGCTTCAAAAATTTATAATCAATTAATCGAGTTTGGAATGTATCGGCCATCTAGAATGACCAAAGAAATTTTCACTTCCTTGAAAGATAATAATGTTTGGGAAGAAGTAGAAAAATTTTTTCATGTTTATAAGAGGAAATGGGAAGGACCAGATATCCCAATCTATCTGTTTCCAATTGGTCAAGATAGAAGCTTCTTTTCCCGACAAACAGAAAAGGTTAAAGGAGGAGTCTCCTACCCAGATAAAATGTTTCTATTTCTTTCAAGCCGTATAACCTCTAAAGAGTTAGAGGCGCTATTTGTTCATGAATACCATCATATTTGCCGATTAAATAAACAATCTAAAAGATTCGAAGAGTATACCTTGCTGGATTCAATCATAATTGAAGGTCTTGCGGAGTACGCTGTTTTAGTCCACTGTGGGAGAAACTATTTAGCTGATTGGTGTACACTGTACAGTGATACCGAACTGGAAAAATGGTGGGAAACTTATTTGAATGACAATTTGGATTTGAAAAAAGGTTCAAGAAAACACGATGATTTATTATTTGGAGAAGGAAGATTTCCTAAATTGCTTGGGTACGCAGCTGGTTTTAAAATTGTGGAAGATTATTATAAAATCCATTCTTACTCTACAAAAGTATCCTTTACTTTACCAGCAAAGAAATATTTACTCGCTGAAGATATCCAATCTAAAAAAGGCCGAAAAAAATAGGCTTTTTTTTTATACATTCCAACTCAGGAATAAATTAACTTATGTCTGCCCATACTGATTGACAAACAGTTTCTTGAAGTGAGGGGTTGTACAATGTTGTATCTTCATGATGTTTGGGTAAATTGGTTTGAAGGTGAAGAAAACGGATATAATGTGTGCCACTTTCATGAATGGCGCAAAGATGACGGTGTTGAGCTGTTAGACCAAGCTCCTTTGTTAAAAGTTGAACCGATTCTCTTTAATTATATTGAGAACGATCTCTCAGAGTTACCTCAACAGCTTCTAGATGATATTTTTCAAAAGGCCTATTTAAGAAAAAACCATGAAAGAGTTCAACTCGAGTACTGCTTTGTGGTGACAGATGGAGTGGGGATATTAGCCGTCGATACAATTGGTTATTCCATACCAATTAGAAAGAGCAGGTTAATTCCAAGGCAAGAGCAGCTAGTGTATGAGATGATTGCAGCGCACGAGGCAAAACAATATCATTTTCAAAAGAGTTCAATGGATAAGGATTTTCATATTTTATCACCTGAGCCTGAATTGATGACTGGACTGACACGAAAAGAGCGTCAGCTAAAGCAGCTTTTATTTATGGCACTAGATCAATTACATACATCAAAGAATGAAGCGGAAGTTCGATATTGGTTTACTGAATGGTGTCCTGAGCGATATTCAGCCATTCAGGAATTGAATTTTGAAAGTGCTTGGCAGCAGTTGTTTGAGGAAACAAAATATGGTTGGTCAAGACGTCATGAAACATTTTGTGAAAATCTAATAAAAGGTCAGCCATTTTTTGAAAAGCTATGGGAAATGGAGCATGGACCTAAAGTAAATTAAAAAACACGGCCGCAATTGATATGCGGCCGTGCATTTTTTTATCTTCTCTTTCTTCCTAGTCCCATTGCATTTTCCATTTTTTTAAGGGTTTTGCTGGCAACTTGGTTTGCCTTTTGGGCACCTTCGTCTAAAATCCTGTCAAGTTCGCTGGATTCCATTAAGTGATTATATTTTTCTTGAATCGGCTTAAATACATTTACAACTACATCAGCTAAATCACCTTTGAAATCACCATAGCCCTTACCGTGATACATTTCTTCAAGCTCTGGGATTGTCTTATTGGCTAGTATGGAATAAATAGAGAGTAAATTAGATATTCCAGCCTTATTCACATTATCAAATTTAACAATTCCTTCTGAGTCTGTTACAGCACTTTTAATCTTCTTCGTAATCTGGTTGGGTTCATCTAATGGTGTGATAAATGCTTTTTTATTTGGATCAGATTTGCTCATTTTCTTGGTTGGTTCCTGCAGTGACATAATTCTTGCACCAACTTCAGGTAGACGAATATCAGGGATGGTTAAAATCTCTCCATATTTTCTATTGAATCTTTCCGCTAAGTCGCGGGTTAATTCCATATGCTGCTTCTGGTCATCTCCAACAGGGACTAGGTCGGTATTGTATAAGAGAATGTCAGCAGCCATTAATGGAGGGTAGGTTAGTAAACTTGCTGAAACTGCATCTTTACCTGATGACTTATCCTTAAATTGGGTCATTCTCTCCAATTCACCAATATAAGAAATACATTGCATCATCCATCCTGCCTGCGCATGTGCTGGAACTTCTGATTGGATGAACAAGGTAGCTTTCTCTGGATCAATACCAACAGCCAGGTATAAGGCAGCTAAGCTGCGGATATTTTTTCTAAGCTCTAAACGATCCTGTGGGACAGTAATGGCATGTTGATCAACGATACAAAAGTAGCAATTATAATCATTTTGCAATTCAACAAATTGCATCATAGCTCCAATATAATTTCCTATTGTTATCGTACCACTTGGCTGAATTCCTGAAAAAATTGTTTTCATGACCGATTTCCTCCTAAATATATATATACAAAAAAAACCATTCGTCCCCACAACGATAGGGACGAATGGTTCGCGGTACCACCCTAAATTACTCAAAAGAGTCACTCATTTCCAGCCATCCTAAAAGACAGTCTGGTATCCTTTTAACGCAAGGAAAACGTCTTTTCCTACTATCAATAATAGAGGTTCAGAAAAGAAGCTCAAAAGTCCATTCGGTATTTTTCCGTGTTTGTTTCCACCAGCCACAAACTCTCTGAATCGGTTAAAAATACGTACTACTCTTTATCATCGCTAAAGCTAATCATTTATTTATATCTATTATAAATAAATATATACTGGTAATCAAGTCAGTTGCGTGTTACTTCTTCTTTCCACCTACGCTTTTCCATCCTGTTTGGAACCTCGCACTTTGTTCAACGAATTCAGAACGGTTTTTACCTCCGAAGACCTTTTCACCGAATCCATTCGTTATTACACCCATAAATGCAGTAATACCAATAATAAGAATTGCAACCATTGTTAAATCAGCTATGTACCCACCCATGATAAAACCTCCATTTTACAAATCAATCATTATGATTAACCGGTTTGTATTGTAAAACCCCTTATGTTCATTTTAAAAGAACTTGCCGGTTATTAAAAGAGGGAAAAGAATAAAAAACGATATTATTACAAAAAAATGAATGCGTTTTCAACCTTATGAATTTAATTGAGAAAATTATTCGTAATTTTAGCTTCACTACTATCTGTGAAACCTACAAAAAAATAATGATTAAAGCGAAGATTATATTAGATTATTTGTTTTTGATGACAAGATTAAAACCTTTTGAAATAATGAAACCTTTTTGCGTTATATTCGTCAAATATATTGAAAACTAATAATAAACCTTACTAATTGGACATTCAATTAATTTTGAAAAAGGGATACCTTTTTTAGGAACAGTGGTGTATAATTAATGATATAAATTACTTATTTATAATAATTTTAATCAAGCGATTTACTATAGATTTAGATGGATAGTAATTAAAAGAGGAGTGTGGAGACGAATGGTAACATTATACACTTCACCAAGTTGTACATCATGTAGAAAAGCAAAATCATGGCTAGAAGAACATGAAATTCCATATACTGAACGAAATATTTTCTCTGAGCCATTGTCAATTGAAGAAATTAAAGAAATTCTTCGAATGACTGAAGACGGTACGGATGAAATTATTTCTACACGATCTAAGACTTTTCAAAAATTAGATGTAAATCTAGACACAATGCCATTGCAAGATTTATTCGAATTAATTAAAGCTAACCCTGGATTATTACGTCGCCCTATTATTATCGACGAAAAGCGCTTGCAGGTTGGCTATAATGAAGATGAAATTAGACGTTTTCTTCCGAGGAGAGTAAGAACTTTCCAATTAAGAGAAGCTCAGCGCATGGTGAACTAAATTAAAACGATAAAGCCTTCATTATGAGGGCTTTTTTCTATTCTTGATGCCAATTAATTTGAGATTTCTCTTTCATTTTGTTACAATGTAAGGAATATCTAATTAATAGGCAAATTAATGGTTTTTGCAATTAAAGGTTATTTTATTTCCCAAATTAATACTTTTATCATAAAATGAAAGTACAAGGATTATATTCTTTTTTACACTACAATAATTCTTTGGGAAATTGCTAAAAGCATTGTCTGCTGGGGGTATTTTGTCCCTTCAATATGGAAACGGAAGGGAGAGGTAAAGATGGAAATCGAACGAATTAATGAGAATACAGTAAAGTTTTACATCTCTTATGGTGATATAGAAGAACGAGGCTTTGATCGTGAAGAAATTTGGTACAATCGGGAGCGAAGTGAAGAACTCTTTTGGGAAATGATGGATGAAGTCCATCAAGAAGAAGAGTTTGTTGTGGAGGGACCTCTGTGGATCCAGGTGCAGGCGTTAGAAAAAGGACTGGAAATTCTTGTAACGAAAGCACATGTTTCAAAGGACGGACAAAAGTTTGAGCTTCCAATTCCAAATGAAAAATTAAAGGATTTGCCTATTGATGGCAATATTGAAGATATCTTGGATCAGCATTTCAATCCTGGACATCGCGACGATGATGAACTTATTCTTGAAGAAGAGTCTTTAGAATTTTTAATTGCTTTCAAAGATTTTGAGGACGTCATTATGTTGTCAAATCGAGGCGGACTTGATGATTTAATCACTGTATTGTACAACTTTAATAATAAATATTATTTATATACTGAGTTTCCTGAAGAATTGTTTGAAGAGGACGAAATAGATGATATCCTAAGTATCTTATTAGAATATGGTTATGAAACACAATTAACTATCCATCGAATTCAGGAGTATGGTAAAGAGATAATTGCTGAAAATGTGTTTGCTGAAATAAGAAAACATTTCAAATAAACGTACCGATTTCTACTATTGAAATCGGTATTTTTTACATTGGATTTATTAACAATGGCGGTGATGAGGCTGAAAAACACGGTAAGGGTTGTTCTATTTATAGTAGGTTTATCCGTACTTTCGTTTTTCTTTAAGCAATATTTAGATGGCGGTATTTTCGGTTTTTTAAGCCTCCTAATTTCGCTGTCTGTCATTTTTATTGCATTTGTTATTTTCTTGGAAAACCGACATCCGACTCAAACGATTACTTGGCTGGTGGTTTTAGGAAGCTTTCCTTTAGTTGGCTTTTTCTTTTATTTACTATTTGGGAGGAATTATCGCAAGGAGAAAATGTACCGGAAGAAGTACTTTCTTGATAAACAGGCTTTTTTAACTGTGGAGGGTGAAAATGACCCACGAAGTGAAGAAAAACTTAGTTTAATGGGGGAGCACCAGGCTAGGCTCTTTTCATTGGCACAAAAGTTAGGGAACAGCCCCATTTCATTTGACACGTCAACAAAGGTATTAACAAATGGGGAGGAAACCTTCCATCATATTCTTGAACAAATAAAGAGAGCCAGACATCATATCCATATCGAGTATTATATTGTCCGTGATGATGGTATTGGGCAAGAAATAAAAAAGCTATTAATTGAGAAAGCTGCGCAAGGGGTAGAGGTTCGATTCCTCTATGATGCAGTAGGGTCCTGGAAATTATCAAAGAAGTATATTAATGATATGAAAAAGGCTGGGATTGAAACGGTTTGTTTCGGACCTGTTAAACTGCCATTTTTAAATAATAAATTTAATTTCAGAAATCATCGGAAAATTATTGTGATTGATGGAATGATAGGGTTTGTCGGCGGGCTTAATATTGGTGATGAATACTTAGGAAGGAATCAAACCTATGGCTACTGGCGAGACACCCATTTGATGTTAAGAGGGGAAGCCGTTCGATCATTGCAGCTGATTTTTTTACAAGATTGGTATTACATGACCAATCATAGCTTCTTAACGGCAGAATATTTGTCTCCGCAAATAGATGAAAAAAATCATGGTGGGGTTCAGCTAATTGCTGGGGGTCCGGATAATGAATGGAGTGTAATCAAAAATATTTTTTTCTCGATGATTACCTCTGCTAAAAAGTCTGTTTGGATTGCCTCACCATATTTTATCCCTGATGAGGACATTTTTTCTGCGATAAAAGTAGCTGCCCTTAGTGGGATTGATGTGAGATTGCTTGTACCTAACCGGCCTGACAAACGAATTGTCTTTCATGCCTCACGTTCCTATTTTCCAGAGTTATTAGAAGCTGGTGTTAAGGTTTATGAATATGAACGCGGGTTTATGCATAGTAAAATCGTCATTGTTGATCATGAACTTGCCTCTATAGGGACTTCAAATATGGATATGCGCAGCTTTCATTTGAATTTCGAGGTTAATGCCTTTTTATTTCGGACAAAAAGCACCCAAAAATTAGTGGCAGAATATATAAATGATTTAGAATACGCAAAGGAGCTTGAATTAGTCTCATTTAGGAAAAGGCATATTGGCTTACGGTTAATTGAGTCAACAGCAAGGTTACTCTCACCGCTTCTTTAAGTTCACAAACTCGTCAAATTGGCGAGTTTTCTTTTTGAATATTACAGGATTTTCTCTAAGGGACAACGAATGTAAGAAACAAAAGGAGGCTGAAATTCATTTGTTAAATGCTAAAACGAGATCAGGAACAACATTTAGCTTAGGTAATAATTATGGAAGGGAGAATCTGTTGTCTCTTAGGAACACGGAGAAATTTTTTTGTCCAGTCTGTGGGGAAGCAGTTTCTCTTAAATTAGGAAATCAACGAATTCACCATTTTGCTCATCGAAGCGGTACGGTTTGCAGGGATATCTATGAAAGTGAAACAATCTATCATATGGAAGGAAAGCTCCAGCTCTACCAATGGCTTAAAGGTCAGCAAATCCCTGTAGAATTAGAATATTTTGATTCAATCATCGGGCAGCGCCCAGATATCGTGTTTCATTATGGTGGAAACAAATACGCATTGGAATTTCAATGTTCGCCCATAACCGAAGAGATATTTATAAAACGAACGGATTCCTACTATCAACAGGACTATATCCCACTTTGGATTATTGGCAGTAAGCAAATAAAAGCAAAAAGGAGTAATGTTTTCACACTGTCAAACTTCCATTATTTCTTTTTAAGAGAGACAAAGGGCAGACAGTTGATACTTCCTTCTTATTGTCCCGAAGAAAAACAGTTTCAAATCCTCACTTCAATTCTTCCTTATTCAATAAAGAATACAATCGCAAATTCCCTCCATTTTTCTATCCAAAATGCTGGAATTGAAGATATATTAAAGCCCAAATGGATAGCTCATTCAAACTTCTCTAAATGGTCAAACGAAATTGAGAGATTTACTATGAATTGGTCCCTTCATCCTAGTCCGGACCAAAATCGTTTTCTTCGCGAGATTTATCGTCATAACCTCAACCTATATTTGCTTCCACCAGAATTCGGTTTACCCGTTCATCATTCTCTTCTAATCCAAACACCTGCAATTGTCTGGCAAACCTATTTGTATTTAGACGCCCTGGAGGACCTATCTCCCAATGATCTTATTAATCTAAAAGAGGTTGAAAGAAATTTTAACAATAGAATAAAAACCAAGGAGATTACGTTAAGGACTTTGCCTCAGATTCCAAAGGAAACATTTTTTTTAGCGGTAAAAGAGTATTTTCTTCAACTTGAGAGACTTGGAATACTACTAAAACGAAACGATACGATGTATCAACTACAAAATAGGATTTACATCCCAACATCAAATCGAGAAAAGGAAGAAAGAAGGAACGAATTTATTCGAAAAAATAAGACCATCCTAGCAAAAACATAAATGAAATAGTACTTTAGGGCATAATATAATGGGTAAATCTTATTAATAATAAAGGAAATCGTATGAAAAAGGAGAATATAAAAAGGGTTAAATAACTTTTCGTAACTCGAAAAAACGAATGGAGGAAGAATTATGGCAAATGAAGCTGCAGTTAAAGCATTGCCTGCAAGAAACGATATACCTGTTGAAGATACATGGAAATTAGAGGATATCTTTTCAAGTGACAAGGAATGGGAGCAAGAGTTTCAAGAAGTAAAAAACCAAATTTCTGGGATTAAGGAATTTGAAGGGAAACTTGGAGAGAGTGCAGATACGCTTTATAAGGCGCTTCAATTTCAAGATAAGCTTCTTGAAAGAATTGGTAAGCTTTATACATATGCACATATGCGCTATGACCAGGACACGACCAATTCTTTTTACCAAGGATTAGATGATAGGATGAAAAACCTTTACTCTCAAGCGGGCAGTCAATTAGCATTCATTGTCCCTGAAATTCTTGCACTTGAGGAAAGTAAGGTGAATGGATTTTTAAAGGAGAAAGCTGAATTAAAGCTTTATGAACATGCCATTGAGGAAATTAACCTTCAAAGACCACACGTTTTGTCTGCAGAGCAGGAAGCCTTGTTAGCTGAGGCAAGTGAAGTGATGGATGCATCTAGTAATACCTTCGGGATGCTAAATAACGCTGATTTAAAATTCCCGTCTGTTAAAGATGAGAATGGTGAAGAAGTTGAAATTACTCATGGACGCTACATCCGATTCCTTGAAAGTGGAAATCAAGATGTTCGTCGAGACGCCTTTAAAGCTGTTTACGAAACGTATGGAAACTTCCGAAATACCTTTGCCAGTACGATTAGCGGCAATGTAAAAAAGGATAATTTTAACGCAAGAATCAGAAAATATGATTCTGCAAGGCATGCGGCACTTTCGGCTAATAATATTCCTGAAAGTGTTTATGATAACTTAGTTAACACCATAAACGATAATTTACATTTATTGCACCGCTACGTTAAACTTCGGAAAAAAGTATTAGGTGTAGAAGAATTGCATATGTACGACTTATATACACCTTTAGTAAAAGATGTGAAAATGGAAATTCCATATAAACAGGCAGAGGAGCTTGTTGTAAAAGGGCTTGCTCCATTAGGGGAAGAGTATTCACAAATCTTAAAGGAAGGATTTGAAAACCGCTGGGTAGATGTGCACGAGAATAAAGGAAAGCGCAGTGGAGCTTATTCTTCTGGAGCTTATGGCACCAATCCTTATATCCTAATGAATTGGCAGGATAATGTGAATAACTTATTTACATTAGCGCATGAATTTGGCCATTCCGTTCACAGCTACTATACGAGAAAGAATCAACCATACCCGTATGGAAACTATTCAATTTTTGTTGCTGAAGTAGCCTCAACCTGTAATGAAGCACTTTTAAATGATTATTTATTGAAAACGATTGATGATGAACAAAAAAGAATCTATTTATTAAATCATTATTTAGAAGGATTCAGAGGTACTGTATTCCGTCAAACCATGTTTGCAGAATATGAGCATTTAATTCACCAAAAGGCTCAAAATAATGAGGCGCTGACAGCCGATTTACTTACGAGTGAATATTACGCATTAAATCAGAAGTATTTTGGTGATGAGGATATTGTGATTGACGAAGAAATCGGCTTAGAATGGGCTAGAATTCCTCATTTCTATTACAATTATTATGTATACCAATATGCTACCGGCTTTAGTGCAGCAACTGCATTAAGTAAGCAAATCCTAGAGGAAGGTGAGCCTGCTGTAAAACGCTACATCGATTTCTTAAGTTCTGGAAGCTCTGACTACCCAATTGAAGTTCTTAAGAAAGCTGGAGTCGATATGACCAGTGCTGACCCAATCAAGGATGCATGTAAAGTATTTGAAGAAAAATTAAATGAATTAGAGCAGTTATTATCATAATGAGTCAAAGGGTTGGTACGAAAATGTACCATCCCTTTAAAAACCTCTAAATCTTTTTCTATTATTCAAATAAAAAAGAAGAGTAAATATACCTATGAAAAATAGCGGTATGCTGATAAATAGTGGGAATACCTTCATCAACGCTAAGACATGAAGGCTAAATCCACAAAAGATAAAGAGAATCATGAGGATAACAGGTAAACTTTTCATACTATATTCCACCTTTTTAAATCTCGTGTTTTGACCTAGTACTAGTTTATTGTCCAAAATAGGTATTTATGATTTTGACAATTATGTGAAATAACACACAATCACATTGTCACGTGGATGCATCACGTGATATATTCTATACGTGAAGTTAGTCACAACAAACATATACCCCTTTGTTTGACCGTGAAAAATTTCTCCCATCCCCTTTGTTCGTATAAAATAGAAAAAGACCTTGCAGTTTGACTGCAAGGTCTTTTCACATGTAAAAAATCACGCCGATTAAATCTAATCTTCAACATAACGCCAAAATGTCCCATACTTTGCCGGAAGCTGTTCCACCTTTTGAAGTAGAAGCATTTGTTTCATTTCCCGCTCTACTTGAGAAATGGACATATTGTAAACTACTGCAATTTCTTTAGAAGCCACTAGTTTAAAATACTCAAGAAATTTCTCTAAAGGAGGGGGCTGATTTTTTTCAGGCTCTTCAGAAAGCATTTCTTCAAGAATTTGGACATAGACCTCATACGGGTAGGGCCCAGTAATTTTTATGCCTTCATCCTCTGCATTCTCGTTAAAAAATACAAGTGTCGGTATTTCTTGTACCTCCATCTCGGTAGTGATTTTTAGGTCACACTGGAATGCTTTAGCTGCACTTTCAGAATGAAAATCGGATATGAACTCCTCTACGTCTAAGCCCGCATTTCTAGCACAGGATGTTAACACTTCAATGTCGGAGATGTTTTGTTTATCTATAAAAAGTTTTTCTTGTAGCTTGCGTAGAAACCGTATACCTGCTCGTCTTCCTTGCAGCTCAGCTGCTTTTATTGCAACAGAGGCTATATACGGGGAAGATACTGGATTTTCTAACCAAAGGCTTCCGTCACAGGACATCCCTGACCTGCTTGCTGTCTTTTCCCATAACTCCGCAATCACTTCAAAATTTTTCTTTTTGCTGACATTTAAATTTGTGATACGACCACTTAGAACATGTTTTAAGGAAAAATATCTGCCATATTCAATATGCAATTTTTTTAAGATAGGCTCAAGTGCCCAACACTCAGGGCATAAAGGATCGATGAACATATATATTTCAAGCGGCTTCTTGTCATAACTGTAGGAGTTTGGCTTTGAAGTGTACCCAGGATAACTCACGAAATTTCACCCGGTATCTCACTGTCATCAGGCTTATTAATCATGTGCTGAGCAGTAAGATAGAGCCTTGAATAAAATTCATCCCTTAACGGACCCTCTAAACCAGTCTTGTCCATCGCTTGTGTCATGCATGAAAGCCATGCTTTTGCACGAGCAGGAGTAATGGGAAAAGGCAAATGTCGTGCACGCATCATCGGATGACCATGCTCCTCCGTATACAAAGGTGGTCCTCCCAAATATTGTGTTAAAAATTGCTTTTGTTTTCGGGCAATTTCTGAAAAGTCATTTGGAAAGATTTGAGCAAGATCAGGATGTTGTGCAACTAAACCATAAAAAGTGTCCACAAGGCGATTTAGAGTATCTTCGCCAAGTGCCTCATATGGAGTAGGCTTTTTCTCATTCATGTTGACAACTCCTTTAAATATGTTTGTATCCTTATTTTATCAATGCCAATTTCATATCTCAAATAAACCGCTTATAATTTTTGCTGGTAAAACCGAGCAATCTTATTTTGAGTTTTTCGAATGGGTATCTCATATTGCTTGAGTAGTTCTTGGAAAACAAGCTGCCCCGTTTGAAAATCTTCCACTTCATATTCAATCTCATAGTCTTCTTTTTCTAAATAAAAGCTATGATCCAATACAAGTAAACCCTCTTTGTAGGGGAATTCAGCCCTTTTGGTTGTGAGAAATCCAAAATATAAAATATTGTTAAAAGCAATATTTAATTGCTCTAATCTTTCTTGAACGATTCCCTTAGGAAATATCTGCTGTTTAATTGCTGCCTCAAATTCATTTGAGGATAAATGCTGTGTCGTTTCTAAAAGTCCAACAGCAGCAGGTTGTTTTAATGTTAATTCAAAACCATTCATTTTTTCTCTGACTCTTAATGCAGAACCTAAATTTTTTAATGAAAAATCAGGTGTGTCAAAGTAATGATTTGATTGCTTGACAATATCTTTCTCCTCAACATTAAATGTCTTAAGAAGATTTTCATATTCGACTTTAGTTAGTAAATTCTTAAATTCAATCTCAATTGTCTCTGCCATTTACGGTCCATTCCTTTCCAAACATATTTTTATTGTATCCTAGCTTTAAGTTAAACCGCAATTCTTGGGAGAAATGGATAGATTATGATAAAATAAGGGAGTGAATAGTGGAGGTAAAAAAAGATGAATAAAAGAATAAACATTACTAAAGCAAACTTTTTGGATAGTAAATTATATTTACATGCAAGTGAGCCCATTAGTGGGTTAAGCCCCGCAGAACAAATTCTTGTTGATTCTAAAGAATTTTCTTTTGTTTATTTAATGGAAAATCAAGAGGGGTATACATATATCGACATGAAAGAACCCATTTGGCCATTGTTAAAAAAGGTAATGGAACAATCAATTCCCGTTTGGATTCTTTCCCGGGATACACAATTGGAATTAACTAATTTCTATGAGGAACTAACTGAACTAATAAACAACATAAGAGGCAATAGTAATTATGGTGCAGAAATGGTCACGAAAGTAGAAGAGATTTTTTAAACATAATATAGTTGTCATTGGGGTGGAAGGATGAAGCATTGGGACCAGTTTTTAGCTCCATATAAACAGGCAGTGTCTGAACTGAAAATTAAATTAAAAGGGATGAGAGGGCAATTTGAGCTAGATTCCAGCCATTCACCTATTGAATTTGTGACGGGGAGAGTTAAACCAATTGCCAGTATCCTTGATAAAGCAAATCAAAAAGGTATTCCCCTAGATAAATTGGAAGAAGAAATGCAGGATATTGCTGGAATGCGAATCATGTGTCAATTTGTGGATGACATTCACCTAGTTGTAAGCTTATTAAGAAATCGGAATGATCTTCAAATTGTTGAGGAACGGGATTATATCTCACACAAAAAGACAAGTGGATATCGCTCTTATCATGTAGTTATTATGTATCCTGTTCAAACCATTCATGGAGAAAAAAAGATTCTTGCTGAAATACAAATAAGAACCTTGGCGATGAACTTTTGGGCAACAATTGAACACACTTTAAGTTATAAATATAAAGGTATTTTTCCAACTGATATTCAAATGAGGTTGCAGCGAGCTGCAGAAGCAGCATTTCGATTAGATGAAGAAATGTCGTTGATTCGCGGTGAAATCCAAGAAGCCCAAGCGTTTTTTACAAGAAATAAAGAGTTTAAACAAGAAGAGAAAAGCTGATAGTGCTTACGTGAATTTTAGTATAAGGAGTATACGATGATGAAATTTGCCATTACATCCAAAGGAGATCAAAAGTCGAATATCTTAATGCACAAGATGAGAACGTATTTACTTGACTTTGATCTTATTTACGACGAGGACCAACCAGATATTGTCGTCTCAATTGGAGGCGACGGGACACTCCTATATGCTTTTCACCGATACAGCAGCCGCTTGGATAAGACCGCTTTTGTTGGGATTCATACGGGACATCTTGGGTTTTATGCCGACTGGACACCTGATGAAATCGAAAAGCTGGTCATCGCAATTGCCAAAACACCGTATCAGGTTGTTGAATATCCATTAATTGAAGTAATCATTCGTTACCAGCATGCAGGTAAAGAATCTAGGTATCTCGCACTAAATGAATCAACGGTCAAAAGTGTGGAAGGGACATTGGTTATGGATGTGGAAATTCGCGGGCAGCACTTTGAACGGTTTCGAGGTGATGGTTTATGTGTCTCCACACCATCTGGCAGTACAGCCTATAATAAAGCACTTGGAGGGGCTATTATCCATCCATCGATATCGGCATTACAGGTTGCAGAGATGGCTTCAATAAATAACCGCGTGTTTCGAACGGTTGGATCACCGCTCATTCTGCCATCCCATCATACTTGTATGCTGAAACCGGTTAATCGGGTGGATTTCCAAGTAACGGTTGATCATCTTACTTTACTTCATAAAGATGTAAAATCAATTCAATTTAGGGTGCCAGATGAAAAAATTCGCTTTGCCCGTTTCCGACCATTTCCTTTTTGGAAGAGAGTCCATGATTCTTTTATATCAGACTCA
The DNA here is from genome assembly GCF_023715415.1 of Neobacillus niacini. Taxonomy (GTDB): domain Bacteria; phylum Bacillota; class Bacilli; order Bacillales; family Cytobacillaceae; genus Neobacillus; species Neobacillus niacini_C. The sequence continues at coordinate 537,831 of NZ_JAMBOB010000001.1, read as the reverse complement.
GACTAATTCGGAGGAAACTCAGATGAAATCAGGTTTTCAACTTCAGTGGGTAGTTAATAAAGTGCAAGCAGGTAGAATAATTAGAGAAGTCCTGAAAGAAGAGGAAATATCACGTGTTGCCCTAACGGATATAAAATTCAATGGCGGGAAAATTCTTGTAAATGATATGGAAGTAAATGTTCGATATATGTTAAAAGAAGGAGAAGTCCTAACTGTAATTTTTCCACCTGAAAACCCAAGTGAAGGGGCAGCAGGAGAAAAAATTCCATTGGAGATTCTTTTTGAAGACCAATATTTATTGGTTGTAAACAAACCTGCAGGTATGAGTACCATTCCATCGCGAGAACATCCCACAGGCAGTCTGGCAAACGCCTTGGTAGGATACTATGAAGAAATTGGAATAAGAGCTACCTCTCATATTGTTACCCGTTTGGACAGAGATACTTCTGGGATTGTTTTAATAGCGAAGCACCGGCATGTTCACCATCTACTTAGCAAACAACAGAAAAAAGGTAATGTAAATAGAACATATGAGGCATTTGCTGAGGGAAACCTTCCACTTGGGAAAGGTTCAATTGAGGAGCCGATTGGAAGAAAGCAAGAAAGTATTATTGAAAGAGAGGTACGCAGTGATGGGCAATATGCATGTACCCATTATCAAGTACTCAATAGGTATAAAGAGTTTACACACGTTGAATTACAGCTAAAGACTGGGCGAACACATCAAATTAGGGTTCACATGTCTTTTTTAGGATACCCATTATTGGGAGATGGCCTATACGGAGGAAACCAAACGCTGATTAATCGGCAGGCGCTACATTGTAAAAGGATACGTTTTTCCCACCCATTTAGTGGGCAGGATATGAATTTCACATCAGGCCTTCCTTTAGATATGAATGAATTAGTAAAAGGCTGACTCCTAAAGAAGTCAGCCTTTTTGCGTTTTTTGGTGATTTCCTAGGAAATATGTCGATTGTTTTAGGATATATTACCCCTTTTTTAAGCAAAGTCTTTAAATTTTTCTTCTATGTATGGCATAGTAGAATCTACAGAAACTATTTCTAACTCTGGGTACCGAAGTGCAGTTAACTTACCGCCAAAAACAGCTCCCGTATCAATATTATAGGTATTATTGATAATTCTTGGTTCTTTTACGGGTGTGTGACCGTATACGATTATAGATTTACCGGCATACTCCTTAGCCCAATCTCTTCTTATGGGAGAACCATCAGGGTGTTTTTCACCAGTAATATCTCCATAAAGGACAAACGTCTTCACTTTTGAGTTTGATTTACCGATAAGTTCTTCTTTTATCCCAGCGTGTGCAATTACTAGCTTATTTTGATCTAATACTAAGTGAAGCGGCGACTTTTCATAAAGTTCAATGAATTTCCTTTTAATGGATTGCTGTTCTTTCCGTGGAAGTGATTTGAATTCTGCGACAGTTGTTTCAAGCCCATGGGTTTCCTGAACTTTATTACCAAGAAAGTAACGATAAAGTTTATTACAGTGGTTTCCGGGAGTGTAAAATGCCTTCTTCTGTTCTAAAACAAGACGCCATACTATTTCTGCTACCTTCAGAGAAGAAGGACCACGATCCGTTAAATCGCCCACAAAACCTAACAGTCTGTTTTCGGGATGAGACGGGATTCCGTCTACCCAGTGGTAGCCCAATTTCTTAGTTAATGCTTCCAATTCTGGCAAACAGCCGTGTATATCTCCAATGATATCAATTTTCATGGAATATTCCCCCTTATATTTATTTTTTGTTTGTTTTGTAATTTTTATAAAAAGAAATGAAGGAGGTCATTTATGGAACAGCATGCTTCTATAATATCTTTACTGGTGGTAGTAACGGTTGCGTTTGTAACCCCCCTTTTACTGCACCGTTTAAAATTAAATTTTATTCCCGTTGTCGTTGCAGAAATTATTATGGGTCTTGTGATTGGAAAAAGCGGCTTAAATGTAGTTCATGAAGATATGTGGTTAACAACGCTCTCGACACTTGGATTTATTTTCCTCATGTTTCTAAGTGGATTAGAAATTGATTTTACTGCCTTCACAGGAGGAAAGAAAAAAAATACACTTCCAAGCGGTAAAAAAGAACCGAACACGTTCATGGTTTCATCTATCATCTTTATTGGTATATTTATTTTTTCACTCGGGTTATCCTATTTGTTTGTATTTGCAGGTTTTATAGACAATGCCTTTTTAATGACACTAATTATATCAACTATTTCTCTAGGTGTCGTTGTACCAACATTAAAAGAAGCACATCTGATGAAATCAAACATTGGACAAATCATTTTGTTGGTTGCAGTGGTAGCTGATTTAGTGACCATGATACTTTTGGCCATTTTTGTGTCTATTTATGACCCTGGACAGGGGAATACATGGCTTCTACTCATATTGTTTGCTGCTGGTATTTTGTTGTATTTTGTTGGCAAACGTTTTAAAAATCGACCCTTGCTTGAATCAATGTCAAAAGGGACCGTACAAATCGGCACCCGTGCTGTATTCATGCTCATCATCGTTTTAGTTGGACTCTCAGAAACTGTAGGTGCAGAAAATATCCTAGGAGCTTTCCTAGCAGGTGTATTGGTTTCTCTCTTATCCCCAAATCAGGAACTAATCCATAAATTAGATTCCTTCGGTTATGGTTTCTTAATCCCAATCTTTTTTGTAATGATTGGCGTGGGGCTGGATGTCTGGTCTTTATTTGCGGATAAAAAACTTTTGTTATTAATACCACTCTTACTAGTAGGACTTTTGCTTTCCAAGATTGTTCCAGTTTATTTATTGAAAATCTGGTATGATACAAAAACTGTTCTTGCTTCGGGTTTCTTACTTACGTCTACTCTATCGTTAGTCATTGCAGCGGCGACAATTGGTGAGCGGATGGAGGTCATTACTCCAGAGATGAGTGGGACCCTCATACTCGTTGCGGTCATTACCTCCATTTTTACGCCAATAGCCTTTAAGAAATTATTCCCAAAAGAAGTGGCTGCAAACCAAAATGTAAGGATTGCATTTTTAGGTGCAAACCAAGTTACGCTTCCTGTCTCAAGGGAACTAAAATCAGGCTTATATGATTCAACGCTATACCATACAAGAATGGAAAAATCAGATAAACTAATTTCTAATTCATTATTTGATATCGTTGAGATTTTTGATTTTTCGTTGGAGACAATTGAGAAGAATAAGATTTTTCAAACGGATATTGTCGTCATTTCCACTGGCCAGGATCAGACAAATGCTACATTGGCTATAAGGGCTAAAGAAATGGGTGTATCCAGGGTAATTGCTCGAATTGAAAGTCCCGAATTTGAGCAAAGTCTGAAAGAAAATGAAATTGAAGTTTTCTCATCCTTTATGTCAACAAAAACATTGCTGCGTGCATTAATTGAAGCTCCAAGTGTTATGAACATTTTAACCAATCAAGAAAGCTCACTATATGAAATTAGAATGCAAAATGAGTATTACGACGGAATGACTTTAAGAAGGTTCCCGTTTACAGGTGATGTTATCTTTGTTCGTATATTTCGGGGAAAGGATTCTATTGTACCTCACGGTGACACTGAGTTGCTCCTAAATGATCGTTTGATTGTGACTGGGTCAAAGGAGTATGTGGATGAGCTAAAAAGGGAATTAGAATTCTAGGGAATAACCTTGAGAAAGCTGATACTTTTCATTTGTTAGTAAATAGTGTAAACTTAGTACCAAGTACTAATAACTAATATAATGGATAGAGTGGGAGGACTTTTTCTATATGAATCTTTCTTTAACTGGAAAAACCTATGTAGTAATGGGGGTAGCAAATAAACGTAGTATTGCATGGGGAATTGCACGTTCACTGCATAATGCAGGCGCACGTTTGGTCTTTACCTTTGCAGGTGAAAGACTTGAAGGAAATGTACGTGAATTAGCGGAATCGTTAGAAGCGGAAGGGACCTTGGTTCTTCCTTGTGATGTAACGAATGATGAAGAAGTGGCTAAATGCTTTGCTTCAATTAAAGAAACAGTAGGTACGATACATGGAGTTGCACATTGTATTGCTTTTGCGAACAAAGAAGAACTAAAAGGCGAATATTTGAATACGACAAGAGAAGGTTTCTTATTAGCACATAATATCAGCTCCTATTCTTTAACTGCTGTGGCAAAGGAAGCTAGAGGGTTAATGTCAGATGGCGGTAGTATTGTTACCTTAACCTACCTTGGAGGAGAGCGCGCATTACCAAATTATAATGTTATGGGTGTAGCGAAAGCATCTCTTGATGCCAGCGTTCGCTATCTTGCAGCTGATTTAGGAAAAGAGGGAATTCGTGTGAATTCAATCTCAGCTGGTCCAATTAGAACATTATCGGCTAAGGGTGTTGGCGATTTTAACGAAATTACAAGAGTAGTCGAAGAGAGAGCTCCGTTACGAAGAGCAACAACAACTGAAGAAGTTGGCGATACTGCTTTATTCCTTTTCAGTGACCTTTCAAGAGGAATCACAGGAGAAAATATACACGTTGACTCAGGTTACCACATTTTATAATTGTAATGCCCGCTAAGTAATTAGCGGGCATTTTTCTGTTCTAATTTTCATGAACGGGTATAGGCAAACTGCATACATATAGAATGTAGGGCTAGGTAAATGGAGGTGAATTGGATGGAGAAAAAGACTAAGCGTGGGCCGGTACTTTACGTCTCACAGACTTTTCTAGATACACCTATGAAAAATATGCAGGAAGTTTTTACAAACAGGCAGGAGGTTCAGCTGCCAATTGAAGAACCACAGCTAGAGGAGGAAAACAACAGGGAAAGCAACAAGGAAACTAACAAGAAAAAATTCTTTGAAGTCTCACTGGCTAAAGCAGAAATACCTAAAGAGGCTAAAGAACCTAAAGAAAAAGAAAAAGAAATGAAATACGGCAACAGTATTCAGCCAAAACAAGATAAACCCCGTACATTTAACAAAGTAAAAGGCTTTAGAGAAATGGACCTTATGGAGCGTTTAGAATACCTAGAAAATTTCCCTAAAGCATTACCGCCAGTTCCTTGCGTCTTTTATACGGAAGAAAAGAATTTACAAGGATATTTAGTTGAATACAATGATCAGGATGTTACGATTCGCTTTCCAAATCAAACAACAGAGACTATATTATTAAAAAACTTAAAGGATGTCATGATGATTGGCATAAAGAGGTAAAAAAAGTAAAAAAAAGCCAGCCGAGTTATCGACTGGCTCATTTTATTTCAAAATAATTAGTCACATAGACCAAGATCTACGTCAGCAATACATTGTATTGCACAGAAACAATTTAAGTCAACTGTGATACAGTCATTGCTGGCGCGGAAGCGTTCAACCTGACAAACTCTCTCAAGGTTAATACAGCATCTGTCTCCGCCGGCAACAAGGTTAATTGGGATAAAGTTCCCGCCTTCTCTGCGCCCTGGAATCAGAACACGAAGCGTTGCACAACAATTATCAAAAACATCTTCTACGCGGAAGAAAATTGATACACATGCATTGCCTTCGCCGCTAAAGAATGCGTGGAATGGTGAACCATCAGCGTTTTTTAATACAAACACACGAGTATCAGCCCGATCTCTTCTTGCTGGCGATACAAGTGAACCAAGTGGTTCCAAGAAACAACTTGGACAATCTACACATTCATCATCTAATACAGCATTGTCCTGGATATCTTTTATTGCACGAACAACATCACATACACAGCCATTGCTGCTCCGTGAGTCACTATTTCTGCCACAACCCATTAATTACTCCTCCTATCCGTGATATATATCTTACATTACTAACATATTTAAACAGGACCAATTGGGTAACGGACAAACGCCTTTTTGACAAAAATTAGGCTGATTAAATGGAAAAGGAGAGAAAAAAGTGAACATTGACCTTTTAACTTTTATATTATTAGGATTAGCCTGCTTCCGATTAACAAGGCTTATTGTTTTTGACAAAATAACTGAATTTCTAAGACAACCATTTTTTGATGAAATCGCAGAAGAAAATGAAGATGGTACTGTAGAGGTGTATTATCTTCCGAAGAGTACACCCATTAAAAAATTTATTGGCGAGCTGCTAAGCTGTTATTGGTGTACGGGGGTGTGGATTTCAGCAGGAGTAGTAACTGGATACTTCTTTTTACCTGCCTTATTCGTACCAATTATTCTCGTATTTGCTGTTGCGGGTATGGCGGCATTTTTAGAAGCTGTTGTTCAGCTTTGGATATAAGCGAAATAAGCTAAAATGGTTGTACGCCCGAGACAAGTTATCTATTTCTAACATATCTTATTAGTAGTAGTAATAACGATATGGGAGTGGTAAAAAGGGTGAATATTGATAATAAGAAAACGCAAACAACAAAAACAACACAAACAAAGAAAATTACTAAGAAAAAAGGCTGCGGCTGCGGTAAAAAAACTCAAAGATAATTGTTAACTGCCAGAATTTAATGGCAGTTTTTTTTTGTCACTTGAATCCAAAAACAAAAGTTACCAGAATCAAGTCATATTTTTGGTTATTCTCGAAAAAACTATATGAGAGTGATATTTCTATAATTCGGATAAGGGAAGGAAAATAAATGGTCTACATAATTCGGCTAATATTATTTGTATCAATTTTTTTAATGAGCTCTTGTAGTCAGGGGCAAAATGAGAAGGATAGCCAACTGGCTCTCATAAAAACGACCAATCCTAACCCGACTGTTACGGAGGAAAATAAGGGCCAGGACAATGCAGAAAAAATTGAAAAGGAAGTAGAAAGTTTCGATGAAATTTATGATGTTGCAGTTGTAAAGGGGAAAAAGGATACGCTTGTTGTCTATAAAGTGAAGCATATGCATCGGTTCAACATGAAAAAAGTCGAAAAGGATCTAAATAAAATTCTAGAAAAAAAATATCCTAAGGAAAACTTTACAGTGTCGAGTGATTATAAGGTATTTTTAGAAGCTGTGCGCCTAGTTGAGAGGAAGAATAATGGAAAACTTTCTGATAAGAAGGCTGAAAAACGTTTTAACGAGATTGTTAAAATGACATCAGATATGAAGTAAGAAGGGATGAATATCAATGGCGAGCAAGCAGAAAAATATGACGCCCCAACAGCAAAAATATCAGCAGCTCCAGCAAAAGCATGAACTAAAACGACCTGTCCTAAAGAATTGTATAAAGGCGTTTTGGGTAGGTGGATTAATATGTGTTGTTGGGCAAGCAATTAGTTATTTTTACATTTACTTTTTTAATTTCACAGAACAGAGTGTCGGCAATCCGACAGTAGCTACAATGGTATTCTTGTCTATGCTGCTAACAGGATTTGGTGTCTACGATCGCCTTGGACAGTATGCCGGAGCTGGGAGTGCGGTGCCTGTCACCGGATTTGGAAATGCTGTTATATCTGCCGCAATTGAGCACCGAACAGAAGGATTTGTGTTAGGTGTTGGCGGGAATATGTTCAAGCTTGCTGGCTCCGTTATTCTTTTCGGAGTGTTCTCTGCGTTTGTTGTTGCATTAATTAAAACGCTGTTGGGAATGTGGGGGGTTTTGTAATTGTTAAAAGGGCATCAATCTTGGGTTTTTAATAACCGGCCAATGATAGCAGCAACAGGTGTTTCCGGCGGTCCCTTCGAGGCAAATGGAAACCTAGCCAATGACTTTGATATCCTGCATGAGGATTTATGGATGGGGATGGATTCCTATGAAAAAGCACAAAGAGTTATGCTGGAAGAGGCAGTTAGAACCACTTTAGCAAAAGCAAAATTAGAGAAAGAACAAGTTGAATTTTTATTTGCTGGAGACTTAATTAATCAAATAACGCCCACTAGTTTTGCAGCAAGAACCATGCAAATTCCTTATTTTGGCCTTTTTGGAGCTTGCTCAACATCAATGGAAGGATTGGCATTAGCATCCTTTGTTGTCAATTACCAGGGGGCAAGAAATGTGTTAACCGGAGCCTCAAGCCATAATGCTGCTACTGAAAAACAGTTTCGTTATCCAACTGAGTATGGAGGACAGAAGCCTCCTACGGCACAATGGACAGTTACAGGTGCAGGGGTTGGCCTGATTACACAAAATAACCCTGGGAAAAAGCTGCCTGTCATCACCTCAGCAACAATTGGAAAGGTAATTGATATGGGATTGTCTGATCCTTTTAATATGGGAGGAGCTATGGCGCCAGCGGCGGCAGATACCATCATGGCTCATTTTCGTGATATGGAACTAGACCCCTCTTACTATGATTTAATTATTACAGGTGACTTGGGCAGAATTGGACATGATACTGCCTTTGAATTACTAGGCAAGAGTGGTCTTAAATTAGAACGGAAGCAATTTCAGGATTGTGGTCTATTACTTTATAAGGATGATCAGCCGGTTCAAGCTGGGGCAAGCGGTGCTGGTTGTTCAGCTGTTGTTTTATATGGTCATTTACTAAACCAGATGCAGCAAGGAAGGTATAAGCGGATATTAGTGGTTGCAACTGGGGCGCTTTTGTCACCACTTAGTTTTCAACAAAAAGAATCGATACCATGTATTGCACATGCGGTGGCCATTGAAATGAATGAAGAGGGAAGGTAATTCTGATGTTAGCAATGTTTTTTTGGGCATTTGTGGTTGGGGGATTAATTTGTGTGATTGGACAACTTCTATTTGACGTTGCTAAGCTTACACCTGGCCATACGCTAAGCTTATTAGTAGTGGCAGGTGCCATATTAGATGGATTCGGGCTGTATGAGCCATTAGTGGATTTTGCCGGTGCAGGTGCAACTATACCTATCACAAGCTTTGGTAATTCCTTAGTCCATGGTGCAATGCAGGACGCAGAAAAGCACGGACTTATAGGAGTTTTAACTGGCATGTTTCAAGTTACCAGTTCAGGTATCTCAGCGGCAATTATTTTTGGATTTATTGGTGCATTAATCTTTAAACCTAAAGGTTAAGAAAATTTCATAGGTTGTCTGTAGCATGTCGCCTAGTACACTTTGATGCCATATCTCATATGTTATTAATGAGACTTACAAAGTGAGGTGACACTCTATGTTCTATGGATATGGCGGCTGTGGCTACGGCGGTGGATATGGCGGCGGTTCAACTTTTGTTTTAATCGTCGTATTATTCATTCTTTTAATCATTGTTGGTGCTAGCTTTTATTAAAAATAGCATTGACGAGAAAAGGTTGGCCATCAGGTGGCCAGCCTTTTTCTTTTTAGTTATTCTTTTTTCACACTTTTATCCCGCCTTCATACAATAACAGTAGCCTATGAAGGAGCGTGATTTTTACCATGGATAATGGTTTCTTTAAAAATGTGGAAAAGAAAACTGGCGTTAATATGAAAGATATTCTTGAATTAGCGAATTCCTTACAAAATGCGAATTTTAAAGATGAAAAGACCGTTCGTAATGTTATCCGCCGAGTTTCGCAAATTGCAAATAAACCAGTAAATAGAGAAACAGAAGATAAAATTGTGCAATCTATCGTTAATGATGGAAAACAGCTTGATTTCAATACCATTTCAAAGATGATTAATAAGAAATAACGAAAGAAGACCTCTTTCCATGATGGAAACAGGTCTTTTCATTATTTTTTCCTTTTTTTCATTAAAGGTGTTAGGAACCGCGTAGAGTTAGCCTTTTTGCCTCTTCGATTCTGAGGAACAGAGATAAGAAGCTCCTGTTTCGCTCGTGTCATCGCAACATAAAATAGTCTTCTTTCCTCTTCTAGTGCCGCAAAATCGCCATTTCTCGAGCTATCCAATGCGTAATCATGCGGCAGACTGCCGTCGACCGCTCCAATAATATATACGTGTTTGTATTCTAATCCTTTTGCCCGATGGATCGTACTTAGACTAATGGCGTCAGGGAAATGTTTACTTAAATTTTTGATTTCCTTGTTCATCGCAGACATATGCTCCGTATGTGACAGGAAGGCTTGAATACTCGAAAAGCATTTTGCTGCAACCTTTAAATCTTTTAAATCATCAGATCCTTTATCTTGATTCGATTCAGTTCCTCGTTTTTTCAAAAAGTCAAGAAAACCCAGGTCTTTTTCAATGGTTTCGATTGACTTAGAAGGGGAGGCAAATTTCAACGAACGAATCAGCTGCACGGCCTTTTTTAATTTCTTTTCTTGAAAAGCATGTTTTGTTTTTAAATGGGAAAGCGCCTCTAGATAAGTACAATCCTTAAGTATACTTTCTGCCTTTATATCCTTTATTGCCGTCTGACTTAAAAAAAGAGCAGGTAAAATATCAGCTAATGCCTGATTGTCATCTTCATCTAAGCTTATTTTTAGAAAGGAAAGAACGCTCTTTACAATACGTCGTTCATAAAAAGCCTCTGAATCCAAATCTATTTTAAAAGGCAGGTTCGAACTGGCCAGTCGTTCAAACACGGCCCTAGACCCTGCATTAGTACGATATACTATCGCAAAATCTGATGGTTTTGCTCCTTGCACAATTTTCTCTTGAATATCGGTTACAATCATCGTTGCTTCTTCCTCTTCATCAAAAGGAAAGAAGAGGACAGGAGAGGTACCAGATTCAAATTGTGCTTTCATTTTCTTATATCTTCTACCCTTATTCTTCATTATCATTTCATTGGAGGCAGAGACAATTTCATGCGAGGAACGGTAGTTTTGTTCGAGTGAGACCAATTTTGCATAAGGAAAGTCCTTTTCAAACTCTAATAGATAACTAGGGTCACTACCTCGGAAGGAATAGATAGCTTGATCATCGTCCCCAACGGCACAAACATTTTTATGCTTGCCTGAAAGCAGCTTAATCAGTTCATATTGAACTTTATTGATATCTTGAAATTCATCAATGAGAAAATAATGAAAACGATTCTGGTAAAGTTCAAGCAACGAAGGATTGGTACTCAGCAGCTGATAGCAGCCAATCAGCATATCGTCAAAATCAAATAATCCTTTATGTGCTTTATATTCCTCATATTTCTTATAAAGGAAGGCGGTTTTTTCCTCCCAATCAGTCAGCGGCTTCACTTCATGAGGAAATAGGAGTGAATTCTTCCAAAAGCCAATTTGCTGAAGTGCTAAATCATAAGCAAATGCCTTCTCAGATAAATCGATTTCCTTACCAGCCTCTTTCAAAATCTTATCGCGCTGCCATTCCTTCTTCAACAGCCGCTCTCCGGACCAATTACTCCCCTCATGGTACACAAGAATACGATAAAAAATACTATGGAAGGTGCCTGTCACCAATTTATTAATTTGTCCCTTGTTCATCTGCGGATACGTAGTCAGACGATTTTTCATTTCACCAGCAGCTTTTGAGGTAAAGGTGACGAGCATGATGGTGCTCGGGTCAATTTTTTTTACATTTAACATATAAGCAGTACGTGCTGTGAGTACACGTGTTTTTCCGCTGCCGGCACCAGCAAGGACGATTAATGAGCCTTCAGTTTCAACAACAGCAGCTGCTTGACTTTTATCAAGTATGACTCCTTGTCCTGCCAGTTGACTTAGATAGGCGTCTTGTTCAATATGGTTGACCCCTTCAGTTTTAATAAATGGAAGGGAGCATTCGATTGTTTTTGCTGGACGGAATAACCCGATACTTTTAGTTGTTTCAATAATAGTTCTTCCTTGGGGGATACGAAATCCATTCCGCTCAACCATTACGGGTTCTTTCTCTTCGATAACAGGTTCCGGGCATGGATGTTCAGGAGATTTTATATGATAAAAATAAGGCTGCTCGAGTATACCAAGGAATAACCGTACCTTTTCATTACAGACAGGGCAGGATAATTCACCGTTTTTTCCCTGCAAATATAATAATTGATATTGTTCTCTACCTATTTGGTCAAGAACAATCCTTTGATTTTGATGCATAGCAGTTTTCATTTTTTAGCCTCTTTTTTTAAAAAATACGACAAACTCTATCATAGCAAAACTAGTACCTATCGAAAAGGGCACATATCGATAAAAGAAATGAAAAAGCACTTGCCACTTAAGGGCAAGCGCTTGAAATTAAATTTTTTTAATCATAGTTTTATGAGGTATTCCAGCGTCTAGGAATTCTTCGGAAACAACCTCATAACCGAGACCAGCGTAAAATGGGATAGCGTGTGTTTGAGCATTTAACTTTAATTTATGTAGATTTTTTTTGAGTGCATATGCTTCAATTTCTCTCATAAGGGCTTTTCCAGAGCCAGTATTTCTAGCTTCTTTTAATACACAAATTCGTTCTACCTTTCCGTAGCCATCGACAACACGGAACCTGCCGGCGGCAATTGGTGAATCCTCATGGTAGGAAACAAAATGCGTGCATTCATCCTCATGTTGATCAATTTCTTCTTCGGCAGGGACATTTTGCTCGTCAATAAAGACAGTTCTTCTGACAGAAAAAGCATCTTCAAGTTCTTTTTCATTTTCTACAACTTTTGCATTCATAGGTGATTATTCCTTTCCTAGGCGAAATGTTTCATAAACCGTCCATGAACCATTTTCTAACTGATAGAGTAAATGGAAGCGGTCAACACTTTCTTCATGATCGAATCTTTTCATTCTTAATGAGCCATAAACATCTGAATGCTCATCATTTGAAAGGTCCTGACCAATCGTTATATGTGGAACGAAAGCATATTCTAAATTTTGCTCACTAAATTCTTGATTGATTTCATGATGTAATAGATTTAACTCTTCAGTTGGCTCTACTTTAAAATAAATAACATTATTTACTGGCTGAAATGAACTGATTTTTGTTGTTTTTAATGTAAACGCATTGGTATTGCGTGCGATTTGCCTTAATTTATCAGCAAAGTGGACAACATCCTCTTCCCTTGCTTCAAATGCATTCTTCAACGTTAGGTGTGGAGTGATGAGTGAATAATGCGGGTCATAACGCTTTCGATAGGAATTAGCTAAATCCTGTAGTTTTTTTGATGGAAAAATAACAACCCCAAATTTCATTTGTCTAACCTCCATTTAACAAGAATTTTACTGTGATTTGTCGGTGCAGTCATGGACCTTCCTGATATTATAGCAAATATTCAAAAAATATGAAAACCTTATCATTAGCTAAAACATCATCTTTAAGGCTCTTTTTAAGTCAGGCTGCCAATATGTCCATGTATGGTCGCCTTCGAATTCATCATAAAAGTATGTAATGGACTTGCTAGTAAGAAGAGTCGAAAGCTTGCGATTTGATTTAAGAAAGTCGCTTGTTTTACCGTTAGTGGTTTTGACTTCAGTTTCCCCCGTACCAATGATGTGATAGATTTCTAAAAGTTCAGTTTCAGTAAATTTTTGGACAGAATCCATTACCTGGTCATCAACATATGGTGATTGTAATAACACTTTACCAAAGGTGTGCGGATACTGGAGAGCGGTCATTAATGATGCGGTAGCTCCTAGTGAATCCCCGATTAGCGCCCTAGTTGAACCCATCTGATAAGTTGGAAATTTGTTATCTAGGAACGGAACTAATTCATGTGCTAAAAAGCGAATGTATTGTTTGTTTTGTTCTCCAGCAGGGTGATATTTCCTGCGGCGATCCTCCACATCCTTATAGGGTATCCCAATGATGATTAAATTTTCAATTTCCCGCTCAAAAAGATACTCATCCGCTAATCGTCCAATTCTGCCAAGTTGAAAATAATCTCTGCCATCTTGGGCGATTAACAGTGAGTATTTATATAATGGTGAGAAATTTGCTGGTAAATAGATTAGAAGCTGTATTTCTTCTCCGAGCTCATTACTTTTAATACTATGTTCTTTAATTGTGCCTTTTGGTATCTCCATGCGACAAATCCCCCAATGTTCGATTGATACAACTGCATTTTATCATAACATTGTTAGAATTGCTCAAGTGGAAAGTGAAGTTTATATTGGGGGATATATTAGTGTAGGAATCGTTTGTTAGAGTGAGGATTTGGCATGATAGATAATATATTTTCCTTACGAAAGGTCCGAACCTGTTTCCGTAAGAGACAATAAGCCCGAATGTACTCATCATTCACTTCTTTCACAAGTAATTTCCGTTGTGAAATCTGCTGGTCCCCAGATAGGTAAATCATTTCCAATGGAATATTTTCCTCTATAGAACGTAGTAAAAGCCCTTCCATGTTAATCCCGCCTTTCTGATATTGTATACTATTATTATATCCGAACGTCAGTTCTTTATTCAAGTTATTTTAGAACGTATGTTCCTTAATAAAACTATTGACATTTTATGAGTTTTTACTATAATTATATTTGTAGCTTAATACGACTTGTTAGCTCAGTGGGAGAGCACTTCCTTGACAGGGAAGGGGTCGTGGGTTCGAATCCCTCACAGGTCATTCCATTTTTTAGGGCTGAAACCTTGATTAATCAGGGTTTCAGTTTTTTTGTATATTTTTTTTAGTACTGACATTTTACTAAAGTGAACAACCTGTATAGTTAGTGGAATAAACACCATTTATCTCGAAATAAAAAAATCCCCAAAAAAGGGGAATTATCTTTGATAAGGTGCAATTTATTTTACTGATATTGACTTAGACCTCTTTTGAAAGCAACTAAATGATTTTGGGAAGCCTCACCAAGTTGTTTCATTACAACTTTAACATCTTGAGGAATATCAGATATTGATGTTAATTTATTATACATAGCTATGTTGTCAACTTCTCCTACAACACCACTTTGAAAAGCCTCTTTTAAAGAACCAGGTTCTTTTGTATACAGTTTTGCATTGTCTTCAGGAACCTTAATTTTGTACTTTTCAAATAAAGAAAGAAGTGCTGAAATATGTCTTTGTTCCGCTGACTTAATTTGTGCAAAAGGTCTAATGGAACCGAATTTTGCAATAATAGTATCGTATCTAGCTTGTGCAAGATGCTCATCTTGAATTGCGTAAGTTAAAGCTTTTTCTAAAGTAATAGATGAATCCTGAAGTGCTCCTTTAGCCCCGTAATTTTGTGGAAGTTGAGTTTCAGCACTTGCTTCAACATTATAAAAGGCAAAAAGAAAAAGAAAGCCCATTATAATAATGTTTGGCAATCTTGTTAGTTTCCTTTCCATCACACATCCCCCCCTCTAAAGTTTTCTTATTTATCTTTCTCAAAATCCTTTTTTAAAACACAAATTTTTTAGACTTGCACTACATATTTGTGTTTTCCATAAAATAATTGGTATAAGAATTGAGGTGGAAATATGGAATTTAAAAGACCGGACGATATTTTAGTAGACTGTGTTCTTCCTTTTTGTGCTCAAACAACGGATTTTGCTCCATTATTTGTGGCTGAAGCTTACGACAATGTAGAAAAGAAAATAAAAGAAATTCGTCTGGAAAGTTATCGTGGAAAATGGGTGATCTTATTTTTCTATGCTAGTGATTTCACTTTTGTTTGACCGACAGAGTTGGCAGCGGTCGCTGCTATTTATGATCAACTGAAGTTTCTGAATACAGAAGTCCTTGCAATAAGTACAGACAGTGTATATTCTCATAAAATTTTTACTGAGGTTTCTCCCTCTGCGTCAAAAGTGACGTTTCCACTTTTAAGCGACCGAACACATAAAATTAGTAAAGCATTCAGAGTATTAAACGAGAAAACGGGAGCTGCATTCAGGGCAACCATCATTATAGATACAGAAGGAACTATTGTTACAAAATTTCTAAACCCTTTAGAAGTTGGTCGAAATGTTTACGAAATTATAAGGGTAATTCAAGGAATACAATATAGTAGAAGCACTGGAGAAGGTGTCCCGGCTAATTGGGTCCCAGGGCAACCTGGAATTATTAGGGATCCAAAGTATATTGGTAGAATTTAGGGATTACTCAATAATCTTCAGTATGCTTTTAATTTGAAATAGAAATGAGTAGTTGAATTAATATTATACATTTTCGTTCTACGACAATCGGACGCGATTCTTAAAAAGGATCGCTTTTTTTATTCAATAAACGGGTGCATTTGTTCAATATCCTCAATTTTAAAAAAAGCCATTAGGTTCCTAGGAAATCAGGATATCGTCTCTTTTGAGGTATAAAGAGTATATAAGGGTATAAATTAAAAAGGAAAGCAAAATTAAGGAGGAGGAAGCAATGAGTATCGGAAAAGAAATAGAAAAAGAGAGAGACAACATACCAACACTCGATTCGAAGTATATTCAGCAGCATTTAGCAAATGAAAGAACGTTTTTAGCTTGGATTAGGACTGCTATTGCAATCATTGGAGTGGGTTTCTTAGTTACGAATTTACATTTTAATATGAAAGAAAGTCTTTCTCCTGTTGGAGATTTACTTGCAAATATGATAGGAATTGCTTCAGTTGGTATCGGAATCAGTACAATCATTATGGCAACCGTTGTTTATCTAATAAAAATCAATACGATTAATAACCAAACATATACAGCATCAAAAAAATATATTATTACTCTTAGTGTATTTATAATTGTTATTGCCTTATTATTTGGTTCATATTTCTTACTTATATAATATAAATTCTCATATCTATTGAGGGCAGACCCATAGAATACTAGGTTTTTTAATGGACTTCACAGTAATTATGAAGGAATTGTGAACAAGTTAAAAAGAGTATTTACAATATTTTTTTGTGGTTTATAATACCCATATAGGTATAAACCTAGTGGGGTATATCTTAAGGTTGAATTTAAAAATAAATATAGTTTATATACAAAGATACTCAATTTGGAGGAGATGTTATTATGACTAAGAAAATTATCATTGTTGGTGGGGTTGCTGGTGGAGCGACAGCTGCAGCAAGACTAAGAAGAATAAGTGAAGACGTAGAGATTGTTCTTGTAGAACGTGGAGAACATATTTCATTTGCAAACTGCGGTTTACCTTATTATATCGGTGAAACAATTAAAGACAGAAGCAAACTATTAGTACAAACAGTTAAAGGAATGTCGGAACGATTTAAACTAGATATTCGAAACTTAAGTGAAGTAATGAGCATAAATCCTGGAAAGAAAAGTGTTATGATAAAGAATCTACAATCTGGGGAAGTTTATGAAGAAGCTTATGACAAATTATTGTTATCTCCTGGAGCAAGACCAATCGTTCCTCCTATTCCTGGATTAAGTGAAAATACAAATTTATTTACGTTAAGAAATATTCCTGATACGGATAAAATCAAAAACCATGTAGATAACAATAATCCAAAAAGGGCTGTTGTTGTCGGTGGTGGATTTATTGGAATTGAGATGGCCGAGAACCTCGTTGATCGAGGAATCCAAGTGACACTTATTGAAATGGCCAATCAAATAATGGCACCAATTGATTTTGAAATGGCGAGTATTTTACACACTCATTTAAAAGAGAAAGGTGTTCAGCTGATATTAGAAAATGGAGTCCAATCATTTGCGGAACATGGTAAGAAAGTAATCCTATCAGATGGAACGGAAATCCAAACAGATATGACCATACTATCAATTGGTGTTAGACCAGAAAATGAATTAGCAAAAACAGCAGGACTGGAATTAGGAGAGCGTGGTGGTATTGTTGTTAATGAATTCCTTCAAACTTCTAATGAAGATATCTATGCTGTTGGGGACGCAGTAGAAGTTATTGATTATATTAGTGGTACCAAGGCGATGATTCCATTAGCTGGTCCTGCAAACCGACAAGGGCGTATTGCTGCAAATAATATGATGGGCAAATATGAGAAGTACCAGGGGACATTAGGTACCTCGATTGCAAAGGTGTTTGACTTAACGGTAGCGGCAACTGGAAACAATGAGAAAACATTAAAGCGTTTAGGTGTTAACTACGAGGTTGTTCATATTCATCCAAGTTCTCATGCGGGATATTATCCAGGCGCGGCACCAATTGCCCTAAAATTAATTTTTGATAAGGAAACGGGAAAAATCTTCGGTGCTCAGGCAGTAGGGGCAGATGGTGCTGACAAGCGAATGGACGTAATTGCTACAGCGATTAAGGGTGGTTTAACAGTAGAAGATTTAACGAATTTAGAATTATCTTATGCACCACCATTTTCTTCTGCAAAAGATCCCGTTAATATGGCAGGCTATGTGGCAACGAATATTATGGAGGGGGAATTAGACCATATTCAATGGCACCAGGTTGATCAAATCGTATCAGAGGGCGGAATTCTAATCGATGTTCGTGAACCAATGGAACGTGAATTTGGTTTTATTGAAGGCTCCATTAATTTCCCTCTAAACGACCTAAGAACAAAATTAGATGAAATCCCAAAAGATAAGACCGTTTATGTAAGCTGTCAGGTAGGATTAAGAGGATATTTAGCAAGCCGGATTCTAAAAAATAACGGTTATCAAGTGAAAAATGTTGATGGTGGCTGGAAAACTTATTCGTCCGTATATGGAAGCAATATAAATAAAAATGTTGAAACAAAAACAAACGACCTTGGTGAGACAGAGTTAGTAAAAGAAAATGAAATAAATGTAGATTCTGTAGTAGATGTTAGTGGTTTAACATGTCCAATGCCGGTCATAAAATTAAAAAAAGGCATTGATTCATTGGAAAGTGGACAAGTCATAGAGCTACATGTAACAGACCGTGGCGCTTTAAATGACCTTCCAGCATGGTCAAGTAATGCAGGACATACCCTTTTAAAGACAGAACAAGAAGAAAAACTTATTAAATTCTGGATTAAAAAGAAATAAATCAAAAGCATGACTCAATCATTGGAGTCATGCTTTTTTTATTTGACATTAAAAAAGAAAAAATATGGCAGGCGGGATATTGACGACAAAGGGTGATAATAAACGAGAAAGGAGGGAAATAGATGGAAGTTACTGTTAATAAGGTGTTGGATGCTAAAGGTTTAGCATGTCCGATGCCTATTGTTAAAACTAAAAAAGAAATGACTAGCCTTGAACCAGGGCAAGTAATAGAAATACAAGCGACAGACAAAGGATCAACTGCTGATTTAAAAGCTTGGGCACAAAGCACAGGCAACCAATATTTAGGTACAGTAGAGGATAGCAATATTTTAAAACATTATCTTCGTAAAGCTAGTGCAGAAGAAGAAAAAACAGAAACAAAACACCCTGATGTGGTTAGTTTAGATGATCTTCTAAAAAATTTAGATGGAAATGAGAAAATTACTGTTCTTGATGTTAGAGAACCAGCTGAATATGCTTTTGGTCATATTCCTGGTTCCATAAATATACCTCTTGGGGAATTGGAGCATCGGTTTGAGGAAATACAAAACGCTGAAAATCTACATGTAATATGCAGAACAGGAAACCGAAGTGACTTAGCAGCTCAAAAACTAACAGATAAAGGCATTAATTACGTAAAAAATGTGGTTCCTGGAATGAAGGATTGGACAGGACCTGTTGAAACGAAACAATAAATTCAAGGAGGTTAAAATCATGAGAGTAGCAATTATTGCCGCGAATGGCGGAATGTTCGATGCCTATAAAGTCTTCAATATTGCAACAGCGGCGGCAGCCACGGATGCAGAAGTGGGAATATTTTTTACTTTTGAGGGATTAAACCTTATTCATAAAGAAGCACATAAAAATTTGCCTATGCCTGCAGGTACAGAACATTTTCAAGAAGGGTTTAAAAAGGCTAATGTGCCTCCTGTGGAAGAATTAGTGGGTATGGCAAGTGAAATGGGTGTCAAAATGATTGCCTGTCAAATGACTATGGATGTTATGAGCTTAGAAAAAGAACATTTTATCGAAGGAATAGATGTTGGAGGAGCTGTTACATTTTTAACATTTGCTAAAGAAGCAGACGTAACCTTAACCTTTTAACAACTAAAGACTTTTTCAACAAAGGAGGGAAAAGGCTTGGAGACAGCAATAGCTATTAAAACCATAACGGTTAAGGAATTGGCTAGGAAGGTTCTAAATCATGAAGATCTCTTCATCCTTGATGCTCGAAATACGGACGATTTTGACGATTGGAAAATCGAAGGGAAAAATATTCAAATCATTAATACACCATACTTTGATTTATTAGAAGGAGTAGACTCGATTTTAGAAAGGTTGCCAAAGAATAAAGAAATCTATGTAATATGTGCAAAAGGTGGTTCCTCAGAGTTCGTTGCTCAACAAATTGCTGAAGAAGGATTTACAGATGTTTATTCCGTTGAAGGTGGTATGAAGGCTTGGAGTGAACATTTAGAGCCTATAAAGATTGGTGTATTGAAAAATGGGGGAGCTATTTACCAATTTGTCCGTATTGGGAAAGGCTGTCTATCCTACCTCATAGAATCCAATGGCGAAGGTGCCATGATTGATACCAATCGTATGCTCGAACCTTACGAAACACTTATTAAAGAGAAAAATATTAAATTAACGCATGTACTGGATACTCATTTACATGCGGACCACATCTCCGGTGGAAGAGTATTGGCGGAAAAATTGGGGGCATCTTATTTCCTTCCTCCAAGAGATGCTGCTGAAGTAACCTTTAGTTATCAACAAATACATGATGGTGACGAATATAAAGTAGGCAAAACAACCATTAAAGCAGTCTATTCACCTGGGCACACAATCGGAAGTACCTCATTTGTAATTGATGAACAATATTTGTTAACAGGAGATATCCTATTTATTGATTCCATTGGTCGCCCAGACTTGGCAGGAAAGGCAGAAGATTGGGTAGGGGATTTAAGATACACATTATATAACCGTTACAAAGAATTAGCAGATGATTTATTGGTACTGCCAGCTCATTATATGGGGATTAATGAAATGAATGAAGATGGAAGTATTTCTGATAAGCTTGGTGAGCTATATCAAAAAAATCATGGATTAAATATCCAGGATGAAAATGAATTTAGAAGAACGGTTACTGAAAACTTACCACCACAACCAAATTCCTATCAAGAAATACGGGAAACAAATATGGGGAAAATCACTCCTGATGAGGAACAGCAACGGGAAATGGAAATTGGCCCAAATCGCTGCGCTGTCAGATAGATGGATTAAATATGGCTTAACAATTGTGAGAGGTAGCTGTCACAGTTACCTTTCCTTTTGAATAGTAAGCTAATTCTATATATAGAAGGGAAGAATAAAATGTTGTTCGATTATACTGTTATAACTAATAAAACTATTGATGAAGCCATACATAATCTAGAAGAAAGTTTAAAACAAGAAAAGTTTGGAGTTTTATGGATGTTTGATATCAAAGAAAAATTGCAAGAAAAAGGGCTAGAGTTTTCAAAGGAATTTAAAGTGCTTGAAGTTTGTAATCCTGATGAGGCCCAAAGGGTATTGAATCAGAATGAAATGGCAGGATATTTCTTACCCTGTAAAATCGTGGTATATGAACATGAAGGAAAAACGAAAATAGGAATGTCAAAACCAACTGCGCTATTTAGCTTACTAAACGATGAGAAAATGAAATTATTTGCTAAAGATATTGAAGATAGGCTGATTAATGTATTAAACAATAGTATATGAAGGTTAAATACATTGGTATTTATTATGGTTGTTATATTAATGAATCTTTGTATTACTTATTGGCCGCTGGTAACAGCGGTCTTTTATTCGAAAAACTTTTTTATTAACAGTTGACATTATACCTATAGGGGTATAATATAGAACATGTCATTGAAATTTGTTTCTTTGTGGGAGGCTAAAATGATATATTTAATATTAGCATCAATAGTAATACTAGTTATAATATATAACAGATATTTCCCAGTTCTGGGTGTAAAATATTATCAATTAGGAGAACTTGATTTGTCTAAAGTGAAAATTCTTGATATAAGAGACTATAATGATTCTTACAAGAATCCAATAGAAGGTTCTATGAATATTCCTTTAGGTTATCTTAAAAGGAATATCAATGAGATTCCACATATAGATTTACATTTAGTTGTATCAAGTTTACTTGAAAAAAATGTTGGAGCCCGTGTTTTAAGACAGAAGGGATATCGAGTTGTTGGATATTCATTTGTAGGTAATAAATTAGAGGAAAGCCATTTAGAAGTAAAAGTTCACTGTTAGGAGGTAAAAGTTATGGACTATAATGATCAAATAAAAAATAGGGTGAAACGTATCGAAGGGCAGCTTAGAGGAATCCTTCGTTTAATGGAAGAAGATAAGGATTGTAAAGATGTTATTACTCAGTTATCAGCTGCTAGAACAGCAATTGATCGAACAATAGGGGTAATTGTAAGTTCGAATTTAGTTGAGTGTGTTAAAAAAGCAGAGGAAACGCAAGAAAGAAGTGCAGAAGAATTAATTAAAGAAGCAGTAGACCTATTAGTTAAAAGTAGATAAAAAAGGGTTGACACCCTCTTTTATTTTTATTATCATTATACCCATAGGGGTAAAGGTAAAAAAGATTATTTTTTTGTTGAAATAAATACCCATATAGGTAATTATTATATAGGAGGTTATAAAAAATGACTGAAACGAAAAAAACAACGATCGTCTTATTGAGCGGTGATTATGATAAAGCAATGGCAGCTTATATTATTGCAAATGGTGCAGCAGCCTATGATCATGAAGTAACAATCTTTCACACTTTCTGGGGTCTAAATGCGTTACGAAAAGATGAAACTATTGCTGTTGAAAAAGGGTTTTTGGAGAAAATGTTTGCAAAAATGATGCCAAGAGGCGCTGATAACATGGGTCTATCAAGAATGAACTTTGCAGGTTTTGGACCTAAGTTAATAAAGAAGGTAATGAAGAAACACAATGCACTTCCTCTTCCTCAACTAATCGAGATGGCTCAAGAGCAGGATGTAAAATTAATCGCATGTACCATGACGATGGATTTACTAGGTCTTCAAAAAGAAGAGCTTTTAGATAATATTGAATATGCAGGAGTTGCAGCATATTTAGCAGAAGCTGAAGATGGTAATGTTAATCTGTTCATTTAATTAATATTGGGGGAATATTATCCCCCAAACTATAGGAGGGAATAAACTTGGAATATATAAATTACCTATTAATTGCACTCTTTATATTATTTATTGGTTATCGATTCATGCCTACTAAAGGTGTACGAAATATATCAACCGCGGAGTTAAAAAATGAACTCAAGGATAAAAATAAATTATTTATAGATGTAAGAACGCCTGGAGAATATAAAGGAAAACACATTAAAGAATTTAAGAATATTCCACTTAATTTACTTGCACAAAAAGCGGAGAAAGAACTTTCAAAAGACAAAGAAGTAATTGTTATTTGTCAAAGCGGTATGAGAAGCGGTCAGGCAAGTAAGCTATTAAAAAAATTAGGCTATACAAAAATAACCAACGTTAAGGGCGGCATGAACGCTTGGTCTTAATAAAAGCGAAAAGAGGAGGATATTAATATGAAAACAATCACAACTAAGGAAGTTGAACAATTATTAAATGAAGGAAAAAAATTAGATATCATTGATGTTCGTGAAGTAGATGAGGTAGCGGGAGGAAAGATACCTGGTGCTATAAACATTCGGTTAGGATTATTGGAGTTCCGTATGCATGAATTAGATAAATCAAAAGAATATATTATGGTTTGCCGTTCAGGTGGCAGAAGTGCTCAAGCAACGCAATTTCTTGAGTATCAAGGGTTTAATGTAATTAATATGACAGGTGGAATGATGTCCTGGGAAGGTAAAGTAGAATAAATTTTTTTGATAGTTTAAATACCCGTATGGGTATAAAAGAGGAGGATATTAAATGAATAGCATGAAAGCAAACGTAATTTTAGACGCAAAGGGATTAGCATGTCCAATGCCAATTGTCAAAACCAAGAAGGCAATGGTTGGAATTGAGGCTGGTCAAGTATTGGAAGTGCAAGCAACAGATAAAGGGTCTAAAGCTGACTTAAAAGCATGGTCTGACAGTACAGGTCATCAATATTTGGGCACGTTAGAGGAAGGCGATGTATTAAAGCATTATATAAGGAAGTCATCTGGTGATGAATCCATTGAAAGAAAACATCCCAATGTTATGAATAATGACGAACTCGAAAAGAAACTGGAAGCAAGAGAAAATATTGTGGTTCTTGATGTTAGGGAAACAGCAGAATATGCGTTTAATCACATAACTAATTCTATTTCTATTCCTTTAGGAGAACTAGAGCAACGATTAGGCGAATTAGATAAAGAAAAAGAAATTTATGTTGTTTGCCGAACAGGAAACCGTAGTGACCTTGCAGCACAAAAGCTAGCAGAAAAGGGATTTACTAAAGTAATTAACATTCTGCCTGGAATGAGTAAGTGGTCCGGAAAAACTACAAGTCTAAATAATTAGGGGGAATTCTGATGAATAAGAAAGTAGCAATTATCGCAAGTAATGGTGGACTATTTGATGCATATAAAGTGTTTAATATTGCAACTGCAGCTGCTGCAACTGACCAAGAAGTAGCGATATTCTTTACATTTGAAGGTTTAAATTTAATTCATAAAAATGCAAACAAACAACTTCCAATGCCGGAAGGGAAAGAACATTTTGCCGAAGGTTTTGCAAACGCAAATGTTCCAACCATTCCAGAATTAGCTGAAATGGCGCTAGAAATGGGTGTTAAATTCATAGGCTGCCAAATGACAATGGATGTTATGGGACTTGAAAAAGAAGCATTTGTTGATGGAATAGAAGTAGGCGGCGCAGTTACTTTTTTAGATTTTGCTAAAGATGCTGATATTACTTTGACATTTTAGTTAATCAAATTTTTTTAATTGAAAATATACCATAGGGGGTAAATAAATGACTGTAAATGTAATGACTTCAAAAGATGTAACGAAGAAAGTATTTGATAAGGAAGAATTGTTTATTCTGGATGTTCGAAATGAAAGTGATTTTCAGGATTGGAAAATTGAAGGAGAAAACTTCGATTATTTTAACATCCCTTATTTTGAATTGCTAGATGGTGTTGAAGGTATTATGGATAAGATTCCTTCTGATAAGGAAGTTTTGGTGGTATGTGCGAAGGAAGGATCATCTATTATGGTGGCAGAAATGCTTTCTGATGAAGGGCTTACTGTTTCTTACCTTAAGGGTGGTATGAAAGCTTGGAGTGAGCATTTAGAGCCTGTAAAAGTCGGTGATTTGAAAGATGGTGGCGAAATTTATCAATTTGTACGTATTGGTAAAGGATGTTTATCTTACATGGTTGTTTCGAACGGAGATGCAGCTGTTATTGATGCCACTCGTATGACAGACATTTATCTTGAATTTGCTGATAGTATTGGTGCAAAAATTACTCATGTCTTTGACACACACTTACATGCGGACCACATTTCAGGTGGAAGAAACATTGCAGAAAAAACAGGCGCAACTTATTGGCTGCCTCCAAAGGATGCAACAGAAGTAACTTTTTCTTATCAGCCATTAGAGGACGGTAATGACGTAGAAATCGGTAACGTGAAAATCAATATTCATGCCCTATATTCTCCAGGTCATACAATTGGGTCTACTTCATTTATTGTGGATGAAAGGTTTTTACTATCTGGAGATATCTTGTTTATTGATTCAATCGGTAGACCTGATTTAGCCGGCTTGGCCCAGGATTGGGTAGGGGATTTGAGAGAAAGTCTTTATAAACGCTATAGAGAATTATCAGAGGATTTAATCGTCCTTCCTGCTCACTTTATGATCATTGAAGAATTGAATGAAGATGGAAGTGTATCGGAAAAATTAGGAACACTGTATGCTAAGAACCACGGCTTGAACATTGAAGACGAAAATGAGTTTAGAAAATTGGTGACGGAAAATTTACCACCACAACCAAATGCGTATCAAGAAATTCGTGAAACGAATATGGGAAAACTAAATCCTGATGAAGAAAAGCAACGTGAAATGGAAATTGGACCAAATCGCTGTGCAGTTCGATAAAAACAACAATAACTAGGAGGTAAAAGAAATGGAAGCAAATAAGATTTTAGATGCGAAAGGTTTGGCATGTCCGATGCCGATTGTAAAGACAAAAAAGGCAATGAATGAATTAGAAAGTGGTCAAGTGTTAGAAATCCATGCGACGGATAAGGGAGCAAAAAATGACCTTGCAGCATGGGCAAAATCAGGCGGGCACGAGTTAATTAGCCACGAAGTGGAGAATGATGTTTTAAAGTTTTGGATTAAAAAAGGCTAAGAATTAGGGAACCAGATTGGGTTCCCTTTTCTTAAGGGGGAGGCAGTACCATGGATATTGGCTTTATTATTACTATTTTCTTAATAGGTTTTATTGGTTCATATATATCTGGAATGTTAGGAATAGGCGGTTCTATTATTAAATATCCGATGCTTTTATATATTCCACCTTTATTTGGTTTAGCTGCATTTAGTGCCCATGAAGTATCAGGAATAAGCGCTGTTCAGGTGTTTTTTGCGACAATCGGTGGTGTTTGGGCATACCGAAAAGGTGGCTATTTAAATAAAAAGCTTATTGGGTATATGGGAGCAAGTATCTTAATTGGTAGTTTTGTCGGCGGCTATGGTTCAAGGGTAATGACAGAAGGTGGTATTAACTTAGTTTATGGTATTTTGGCACTTATTGCAGCTGTCATGATGTTTGTTCCGAAAAAAGGAATTGACGATATCCCGCTAGATCAAGTGAAGTTTAATAAATGGCTGGCAGCATCGCTAGCATTAATTGTTGGAATTGGTTCTGGAATAGTTGGTGCGGCAGGAGCATTTTTATTAGTTCCTATCATGCTAGTCGTATTAAAAATACCTACACGTATGACGATTGCTTCTTCATTGGCGATTACGTTTTTATCTTCAATCGGTGCCACTGTAGGAAAAATCACCACGGGACAAGTAGAATATTTACCTTCCGCCATTATGATTGTTGCCAGCTTAATTGCCTCACCATTGGGTGCAATGGCTGGAAAGAAGATAAACACCAAGATATTACAAGTGGTATTAGCGCTATTAATTTTAGCAACAGCAATAAAAATTTGGATGGATATTTTATAAGTTTATTTCTTAATATAAAAATAATAGATGGCGGTTTATTTGTTATGGTTATGGAGGTAATACAATGGTTAAAATTACACATGCTGCAATAGTTGCGATAACGGAAGAAATACAAGACCTAATGAATGAGGATAATAAGCCCCTTATTCGTTTATCAATGGGCATTGGTTGAGGAGGCCCTCAGTTACGTCTGGCTCTGGAAGAGTCAGCTTTAGAAAGTGATGAAATCACAGAAGAAAGTGGTATCAAGTTTTTAGTAAATGAAAGAGATAAGGTTTATTTCAATAGTGCAAAGATTGATTATACCAAGTCCTTATTCGGTGGCGGACAATTTGTCGTGCTAAAGGTATAAATTTGAATGATATAAAAGTGCCTATCAACACATCAAAATCGTTATGAATTAGTTTAGAAAGAAAGAACCCATCATTAATTGCTGGGTTCTTTTACTTATCTCTCATATATTTAATTTTCAACTTCATATGACCAGTTATTCATACCGCCGGTCATGTTATTAATATTTGTAAATTTATTATTTATTAATATTTCACTAGCTTGAGTTGAGCGATTTCCGCTGCGGCATACCACTATATAGGTTTCTTCTTTATCTAAATCGTTCAATTTATTTTCTAATTCTTGTAGTGGTAGCAATATTGCATTAGGGATGTGCCCTTCTTGATACTCTTCAGGGGTTCTAACATCTAGCACAACTACTTCCTTGTTGTCGATGAGTTGCTTTGCTTCTTCTGATGATACATTTCTATATCCTTCGGAACTAATACCACATGCAGTAAGGACTACTACTAGTAATATTACTAATAAGTGTGAGACTCGATTCATTTTATAACCACCTTGGAATTAATGCTTTATAATATTGGCTAGTTCTCCCCAAAAGCACCTAATTGTTGGGCCTCAATAATTTCACCTTTACTGAGCATGAGAAGTCGTATCTTCTGCAAAGGGTGGGTTCCTCCTTTCAGTGGCAGATGGTTTCATTATACCTTATAGGGTAAAGGTATTTTTAGCTTAATTTTGAATAAAAAACAAACATTCTATAGTAACAAATATTATTAAACGATAAATTTGTAGTTTGTCTCCTTTGGGGCTGACCCTTTCTACGTCTCTAGCCCTATTCGAAAATCAAGCTCAGGCTCAATTATGTGAAACACTGAAAAAAGGTAAGATGATATCAAGAAAGCAAAGGAGGAAAACAAAATGAAAAAATTTGGTTTATGTTTAGCAGGAGGAATTGCAGCCATCATCTTACTTTCTACAATTGGCCCGATGGTGGGGTTATTAATAAGTCTGGCAGTTTTATATTTCATCTACAAACAATTTTTAAAAGCAGAATCAACCGGATGGAAAATTGCACTTGGTATTTTCGGGGTTATTTTTCTATTGGTTTCTATCGCTAATGCACCTGCCATTATCGGTGTAGTTGCTGCTTACGTTCTTTATCTAGTTTATAAAAACTGGAATTCCAGCAAACACTCTGTAGTTAAAGAAGAAGCAGATCCATTTGTAAATTTTGAAAAACAATGGAATGAATTAAAAAATTATTAAAACGCATGGATTACTTTCTCCATGCGTTTTTTGGATTTAAAGGCTTTGTTTGTTTATCCACTTTATGTAGTTATCCATCACGGTATCAATAAACTGAACAGTTGGCTCATGAACAAGTTTTCCAGTATCGTCGAGCTTTTCATGAACAGCTCCAATAAATACTTCATTTCCTGGTAGTGTTAATGCAGAAATTCCAGGAGAATTTAATATCTGTCGTAAATGCATTTGTGCACGGGCGGTTCCTAATACTCCTGGGGAACTACCGACAATCATAACAGGTTTGTTCACCATTACTTTATCAACACGGGAAAACCAATCAATTGCATTTTTTAAAAAGGCAGGAATAGAGTGGTTGTACTCAGGTGTAACAAATAAAACACCGTCACTTTCAGCTACCTTTTTCTTGATCTCCGTTACGATTTCTGGCGGTGTCAGCTCATCATCTTGGTTATACATCGGGAGCTTTTCAATAGGTAAAATTTCAATCTCTGCGGTCATTTGATAGCGTTTTTGCATGTATTCAGCTAATTTCTTGTTAAAAGATTCTTTTCGATTACTGCCAACAAGGACAACTATTTTCATGAATATCTCTCCTTTCAGTCAGTATTAATCTTATCACGTTGTTAAAAGTAATTCATTTTCAAAGGACTGAAAGAGTATTTTAAATAAAAAGAACCCTAACATGTAATGAATGTTAGGGTTCTTTTGAATAGGTGTTGACTTATTCTACAATCGAAATAACTGGCGGCTTACTCAAGAATGGCATTAGATTTTTAACGTCCCCTTGTACTTCTATCCCTTCCGGTGACGACATCGCTTGGCCCAATGTTTCTTGACTATCAAATTGTAGTTCAGCAAATAAAAATAGTTGATCATTCGTGTTTTGGGACTGTAACACACGATGAACTTCTGCCCCTTTTAGATAAGGCATTTTTTGTACTAATGGGATATGTACATTGTAATAATACTGTTCAAATCCTTCTTGATCCTTCGGCTGGTCATAAATTACGATAACTTTAGCCATTCTTTTTCCCCCTTTTAACTATTATAAAATTCAAGCTTTATAGACTATTTTCTTGTAGTCCTTATAGACTATTATAGGATTAGTAAAAATCAAATATTATAGAAACCCTTCGACAATAAAAGCACTAGGAAAAAATTAGATCCTATTGAATCATTAAGATATGAATAAATATTTTATTTGAATATTCAGTAAACATATACTATAATAATTTCAAGTAAAATAATAGTAGCAGGGAGACGAGCTGAGTATGGAAAAAGTTAGTGTAGAAAGTAGAGGCTATTTTGGTGAGTTTGGAGGTAGTTTTGTTCCTGATGAGCTTCAGCTTGTACTGAACGAGTTGGAAGGACAATTTATAAAATATAAAGATGATCCGGATTTCATCGAGGAATTCAACTATTACCTCAAGGAATATGTTGGCCGTGAAAATCCGCTGACATATGCAGAAAATTTAACAAAACAAATAGGCGGAGCAAAAATCTATCTAAAACGAGAAGATTTAAACCATACTGGTGCTCATAAGATAAATAATGCAATCGGTCAAATATTATTGGCCAAAAGAATGGGTGCAAAACGAATTATTGCTGAAACGGGTGCAGGCCAGCATGGTGTTGCAACAGCAACTGCATGTGCCATGTTCGGAATGGAATGTATTATCTATATGGGGAAACTCGACACCGAGCGTCAAGCCCTAAACGTCTTTAGAATGGAACTATTAGGAGCAAAAGTTATTCCAGTCGAGAAAGGGCAGGGCCGTTTAAAGGATGCCGTGGATGAAGCATTGGCTGACTTAGTGCAAAACTACCAAACTACCTTTTATTTATTGGGTTCAGCTGTTGGGCCACATCCATACCCATCTATGGTTAAACATTTTCAAAGTATTATTAGTGAAGAATCAAAGCGCCAAATCATTGAAAAAGAGGGAAGGCTGCCAACTGCGGTTATTGCCTGTACAGGAGGCGGCAGTAATGCGATTGGTGCCTTCGCCCATTATATTGATGAAAAATATGTACGCTTAATTGGCGTGGAGCCCGAAGAAGCAGCAACCTTAACAAAAGGAACCCCTGCAGTCATTCATGGTTTTAAATGTTTGACGTTATTAGACGAAGATGGTAATCCACAGCCAACCTTTTCTATTGCAGCCGGATTAGATTATCCAGGAGTTGGTCCAGAGCATAGTCAATTGAAAACAAGCGGAAGAGCCGAATATGTTACGGTTACAGGGCAGGAAGCATTAGAGGCATTTCTGCTGCTAAGTAAAACCGAGGGGATTATCCCAGCATTAGAGAGCTCTCACGCTGTTGCGTATGCTATAAAATTAGCAAAGGAATTATCGAAAGATGATGTCTTGATTGTCAATCTGTCAGGTCGTGGTGACAAAGATGTGGAGCAGGTTTTTAATATGTTAAAAAAATAATAGAGGTGACAAGGACGTATCTGATATAGATACGTCTTTTTGTTGATTAATCGAACAATGCGATAATACACTTGTAAATCCTTCGTAAAAGTGAGAATCTTGATTCGAGGAAATATTAATTAAAATACTCCCAACAGGAGTGGATAGAATGATTAAGAAAAAAATCCGCCATATTAACCGTTATCGAGATATCGTTTATGCTTTTACTAAGTATGGCTTTGGATTTGTTATGAAAGAGTTAGGACTGCTTGATTTGTTAGCTGTTCCAAAGAGAGTATTTGTTGAAGGAAACCAATCACGGAATAGCAGGACAACGGGAGAACGAATTCGAATGTTTCTAGAGGAACTTGGACCAACATTTGTGAAAATTGGCCAAATTGCCAGTACTAGACCTGATATTATTCCGGCTGATATTCTTCAAGAACTGGTAAAGCTTCAGGACAATGTTTCTCTTTTTTCTTTTAATGAAGTGAGAAGAATAGTAGAAGAGGAATTGGCAGACTCTCTCGAAAATTCATTTGCAGAATTTAGTGAGATACCATTAGCTGCGGCATCAATTGGGCAAGTCCATCATGCAGTTTTGCTAACAGGAGAGCCTGTTGCTGTTAAAATTCAACGACCCAATATTATGCGTGTAATTGATACAGATTTAGAAATCCTGCAGGATCTAGCCAGGTTAGCGGAAAGTAGGATTGATTGGGTTGAAAGGTATCAAATTCGGACGATTATAGAAGAATTATCAAGGTCGCTTCGAGAAGAATTAGATTATGAAAACGAAGGTAGAAACGCCGAAAAGATTGCTAAACAATTTATGAATGATTCCAAGGTCCGTATACCTAAGGTATTTTGGGAATATAGTACAAAAAAGATACTAACGATGGAATTTATTGATGGGATTAAACTAAATGAGATTGAAAAGCTTCAACAAGAGGGACACGACACAAAAGTATTAGGTGAGAAAATAGTAAATGCTATTTTTCATCAAATCCTAATCGATGGATTTTTTCATGGAGATCCTCATCCAGGAAATATTGTTGCTCTGCCCGGCCAAGTGGTTGCATTCATGGATTTTGGTATGGTGGGTCGAATAACTCCCGAAATGAGAGCTCACATTGCTTCGTTTGTCATTGCATTAATGCGGAAAAACACTTCAGAAGTAGTAAGGGCACTCACGAACATGGGGCTTGTACCAGATGAAGTAAATGTAAAACAGTTACATTCAGATGTAGATAAGCTAAGGGAAAAATATCTAGACGTTCCATTTAGTCAGATGAGTATTGGAAATGCTGTTAACGAACTCTTTGCTGTAGCATACCGCCATAAAATAATGATACCGACAGATTTAACGATATTAGGAAAAACCTTGCTGACATTAGAGGGGACCGTTGAAAAGCTTAACCACGAAATAAGTATTCTAGCAGTAGCCGAACCATTTGGAAAGCAATTACTAATAGATCGCTTTAAGCCGAAAAACATGGCAGAATATGCATGGTCAAATTTCACAGAATATGGGGATATCCTTCAAGAATTCCCAAAAACGATAAAAGATTTTACCGCCGTTATGAAAAAAGGAAAAATGAAGATTGAAATAACCACTCCTGAAATGGAGCCAGTCCTTCATAAACTTAATCGTATAAGTAATAGACTTTCGTTTAGTATTATATTGCTGTCCTTTAGTATTATTTTGGTAGGAGTCATTATTGGTGCTTCCTTATCAGGACAAACATCTATCCTGTTAGACAAACTGCCAGTAATAGAAATAGGTTTTGGTATTGCAACAATGATGTTCCTGCTACTTTTATACTCTATCTTTAGATCAGGAAGGTTTTGACGAATAGCTTTTCATTATTTCTAGTGGAATACCTGACCAATTGGCCGGGTATTTTTCTGATGAAGAGGAATATAATAAACCATACTATGGAGAGATAATTGAAAAAAAAGGGGCGGAATATGTATAAGAGGAGAGAAAATTATTATCTAAGTTATCTAAGATTTGCCTATATATCTATCTATAAAAGGTTATTATATATCTTCTGTGGTGCTTCACTCGTTGCCATTTCATTGCAGCTGTTTTTAATAGAAAATAAAGTAATTGATGGTGGTATCGTAGGTGTAAGTATCATTCTCTCGCACATTTCGAGTATTGAGATTGGCTTGTCTCTTTTACTACTAAATACTCCCTTTTTCTTTTTAGGTTATTCTTACCTCGGAAAAAGATTTTTAATTCTAAGTCTTTTTGCTATTTCTATACTTTCAATAGGTACTCATGTTCTGGAACCATTACCTTCTGTCACAAATAATCCATTTCTAGTAATCGCCATAGGAGGAGTGATTTTAGGATTGGGTGTAGGGATAGTCATTCGTTATGGTGGTTCCTTAGATGGTACGGAGGTTTTGGCAATACTTTTAAGTAAACGAACCCCTTTTTCGATTGGACAAATTGTTATGTTTATTAACTTTTTTATATTTAGCAGCTCCATTTACATATTCGGAATAAAGGAGGCTGTTTTTTCCTTAGCTGCGTTTTTCATTGCCTATAAAATAATTGATTTAGTAATTAAGTAATCTACCAGAATATGGTTTAATAATAAAAGAATGCCCAGTTTTAGTTGGGCATTCTTTATGATTTATTGATTTTTTAAAAACTCAAGCACTCGATTATTTACTAAATCATTCGCTTCAGTTACATAAATATGACCTGCACCATTAATAGTAAGGAATTCGGCATTTGGTATTTTTTCTGCTAGAGTTAATCCATTTTCATATGGGACTAATTTATCTGCATCGCCATGAATCACCAAAACAGGTACTTTTATTTCATCAATTTCACTGTAGGTGTCATGAGCAAGACACGCTTGAAGCTGCAGCATATAGGCAAATGGAAGGACAGGTATCTCGATTCTTTTTTGAATATCCTCAGCGACTAGGTCTCTGTGGTTTTCAATGAAAGATTGACTGTATAGGATTGGTGCAGTTGCCCAAGCCATTTCTTCCGGTGTGGCAGTAGAAGAGGCTCTTGACAGCATCAGCATGGAAACATCAGCACTAGGTTGAATGTGTTTTGCCCCACCTGATGTCGTACAGCCGAGGATGAGGGACTTAATTCGCTCAGGGTATTTCAATGCAAGTCTTTGAGCAATCATGCCCCCCATTGAAATTCCATATACATGAGCAGACTCTACCCCGGCTGCATCAAGAACGGCTCTGGCATCCTCGGCCATTAATTCAATAGAATAAGGAGAATTGGGTTTCCCGCTCAATCCAACGCCGCGATTATCAAATACTATTAATTTATATTGTTCACTTAAAGCTGGGATTGTTCGAAACCACGATTTAGAAGTAAGTGATAACCCCATGATTAATAGCAATGGTTCACCTTCACCATGGACTTCATAATATAAATCAATTCCATTTGCCTTCGTTATAGGCATAATAAACAACTCCTTTTTTACTAGATATTGCCATTTATATGATTATTAATAAAACTAAAGAACTTAAAGATTCATCAAATGGTGTCGGAGCGCATATACGAGAGTATTATTATTTTGATTAAATAGAAAAGTCGAAAAATGACCTAGTAAATAGCTAATACAAATTGCTATAATATTAATAAACAAGGAATAAACAGTTTCTTACATACTAACCGGATAGATAAAGGGGCATTTATGGCATCAAGACATCAGGATTCTGTATCTTTTTACAAAGACCTAGAAAAAGAGTGTAATAAGCGGATTCATGCGTATACCAATTGTCTAACCTTTACACATGCTATAGGAAAAGCAATCGAAAACCACTTAGATCATGTTGTCATTCAACAAGAGGTGATTAACAATTGGTTAGCTTTATTTGATATTCCACTGAAAGATGATTTTGCTAATCTAGCACAGAAAAAAGTAGATTGTGAGGAAAAGATTGATCATCTTGAAGACACTCTTTTTATGTTAATCAGGGGTTTGAAAAAGGACAATTCCGAGTTGAAGAAGCTTAATAAATCCTTATGTGACTTGCTTTGTTTAATTGAAAATGAAGTGAAGGACTTAAAAGCTAACAGAATTAAAACATTAAAGACGGATTTAGAAGATTTGAGAATGCTATTTAATGACTAAACATTTGGAGGAGAAAGAATATGTCTATTAGAAATGAATCAGTGGTGGAAAATCAATCTAGTCAGGATAATCAGCTTTCAAGTTTTGAATTAATGTGGAAAGCTGCCTTTGAAGAAGTGGATGAATGGGCAGGTCGCTTAAACCATCATGATGATTTATTCTTAAATGCTACTAAGCATTATGTTGAGAGTATAAAGAGAAATCAGGAAAATAGTGAAGCAATTACAGCGCAATTTAGGAAAGAGCTTCTTGACTGGGAAAAGTATGCTCGTGAGGAATTACTCATGACTACGACTGCCATTCAACATTTTTTCCCTATTAAATCGTATGAACAGATTAACCAAGTTGTTGATGACATTCAGAATAAAACTACTTCTCTATTATCTACACCAATTCGTGCTTTAACGAATGGCGAAGCGCTTGATAAGTACTTAGACAGTGTCCAACAATATATTTCTTTTAGAAAGAAAGGCAGAGAGAAATATATTGAAGGTGTTAAGAGTACGACCAATGTTTTATATGAAAATCAAAAAGTATTTGTGAATCTTTTTGAAAATCAGGTTAAGTCTGCATTTTTACCCTTTCAGCAATATATGAAGAATACGACGGATTCAAATAAATCATAATTTTATTGAGGTGACCAAGATGTCGACAAAAAAACCGAATGACCCATTTGATTCTTTCAAAAGGTACAGTGAAATTATGGAGAAACAGATAAATGATTTTATTTTTCTTTTGTCAAATAACAATGAATTTGTCAAAATGGCAAATACAGGGACAGAGGCGAACTCCCGTTACCTTGAAATGTTTAAAAAGAATCAAGAGGCACTAGCAGGTGCTCTCAATATTCCAACAAGAAATGACTTGGCTAATATAGCTTCTTTAACCATTCAAACCGAGGGAAAAATTGAAACCCTAGAGGAACAAATTTGGGGCTTACAGGATACATTGAAGACACAAAGCAAGGAAATTGAAACGGTTGTTGAGGTTTCCAAAGAAATCATAAAATTAACCAAACAACTAAAAACAGAGTTAGTGAAAACGAAAAAGGAACTAGCAGATTCCAAGGATTTACAAAGTGAACTACAAGAGATAAAGTTCGAGCTAAATAAATTAAATAATCTAAAAGATGAAGTAGAGATACTTAAAGGTCACGTAGAAAAGGACACTCCAAAAGAACCCGTCTTAACAGGTGCTGATTCAACAAAATAATTAAGAAAGGGGGTTAAAGACGTGACAGTAGATGCACCTTTTACGGATTTATTTCCACCGTTGGATTATGAGAAAGAAATGAAACGGTGGAAGCACCTTTTCCAAGTATTAAATGAGCCGGAACCGAAGATTGGACATACTCCTAAGACAGAGGTTTGGAGAAAAAATAAATCAGTTTTATGGCATTACCCGGCAAAACAAAAAAAGTATGAAATTCCTTTGTTTTTCGTTTATTCTTTGTTTAACAAACCGTATATACTTGATATCGCCCCAAAGGCAAGTGTAATAGAGGGTCTTACAAACCGAGGATATGATGTGTATTTACTGGACTGGGGTACACCAGGTTATGAAGATAAGAATATTGGTCTAGATACATACATTCAAAAGTATTTAAGAACATCAGTTAAGCGTGCTATTCGCCATTCTGGTGCACAGGAGATAACCCTTGTCGGTTATTGCCTAGGTGGGACAATTGCTGCTATATACGCTTCGATTGCTGAAGAACCCATTAAAAACTTGATTGTTGCTACTGTTCCAATTGATTTCAGTACGTTGGCAGGTCCGGATAAATGGGCGGAGGGTCTCAGAAATGGAGATATTAATGTCGACCGTTTAGTGGATGTTTATGGTGTTATTCCATCTTCTTATGTGGAAGCAATGTTCCGGGCAGTATCAGCCCCCATTTATTTCAGTCACTATACCATGTTGTTAAACCGAGCGGATGATCAGCTTTATGTTGATAAATGGCGTAGAATGAATAAATGGACAACAGACCACGTTTCGTTTGCTGGTGAAGCATTCCGGCAATTAACAAATGACCTTTTTAAAGAGAACAAGCTTGTAAAGGGAGAATTAATGATAGGAAATAAGTATGCAGATTTGAATAATATTAAATCAAATTTGTTTGTTATTTCCTCAACAAAGGATAATTTAGTTTTGGAACCACAAAGCTTGCCGATTATGGATTTAGTTTCGAGCAAAGATAAGACTTACAAGTTGGTTGAAGCAGGGCATATTTCCTTAGCTTTAACTGGTTTGTTCGCAGTAGTTGTCGATGAATGGGCTTCAGTTCGTTCGAATCCGCTTTAAATTTGTACTAAAGGTGAGTACAAGATTATATAATGTTTAAGAGAGAAAGGGAAGGGGATGCCTTCCCTTAACTTGCTTTTTTATGTTTGTGTAAAAAGTTCCACAGAACCTCATTAAACGCTTCTTTTGCCTCAAGCTTGGCGATATGACCTGTATTTCTAAAAATAACAAATTCAGAATGTCTAATTTGTTTATGCATTAATAATTGTATCCAAACAGGTGTGATTGTGTCATATTGGCCGCCAATAATTAACGTTGGAACGTTTATTCTTGAAAGCAAGCATAAATTATTTACTTCCAAACAGGCTTTCGCTGAGGGTAGATAAAATTCTTGATTAGGCTGATAAAATTTATGGAAATCCTCGAAATTTTTCTCAGACCATGAGTATAGGCAAACGCGAGCTGCAATATTTTTTTGCTCCTCGATTGTTCGGCATTTCACCTGCAACTTTCTAATTTTTAAAAATAACCCTCCAAGATGTTTAGGTGCAACATGGAATGTACTTACGAGCATGAGGGACCGGCACATTTTTGGTGCCTGACGATAGATTTCTTGTGCGACCATTCCTCCCATGGATAACCCGCAAATGTGGGCGCTTTCAATCCCTAGCCCCCTTAACAAGGAAATAACATCACGTGCAAAGTTTGATATGGAAATTTCCTCATTTGTAATATACTCTCCATGTCCCCGTAAATCTGGGATAATCAGGTCATACTCCTCTGCAAACTCAAACTGGTTAGACCAGCCTTCCTTTATTTCTCCTAGACCATGAATAAGAACTAAAGGTTCACCAGCACCCAAGCGTAAATACGGTATTCCAGAGAATAACTCACCCAAATAAACTACCTCCTATGGTTTAACATAATAATCTTTTTGGCCATAATTCGGATAGTGTAAACAGGGATATTGTAGTAATTAACATATTATATATAATTTCTTTTCTAATTATTACCAATAGGTGTAAATTACATATATGGACTTAAAAAAGGACAATCGACTTGTCGATTGTCCTGTTAATATTTACCCATCAATTCCGCTGTCATCACTGCCCCTGCCCTTGTCATCATCATCATTATCATCGTCGTCATCATATCGATCATCTCTACTGTCATCATCAAACTTTACTCTTGTGATTTTTCCTGATTCAGCGTCTACTCGAATATCAACTTCTCCTCGGTCCGATTGAATCTCAAATTTATATTCAAGTCTGCCATGTTCCATTTCCTTTTCAACCTCGGTTATTTTGCCGTTAACTTCATTGGTAGCAATTTTTGCTGCTTCTTCAATGGATATTGTGGAAGTGTTTGATGATTGGGAAGTTGAAGAATTATTGTCGTCATCATCATCATCATTTTCTACTTTATAAAATGTTTGCCCATGCTCTGTTTCTAGCTCAATTTCCTGACCTGGTTTAATCTCAGGCAGTTTTTGTGTACCAAGATGAATAACTGAATTTTTATCATCTACCTGAACCAAATTATCTTGAGGGTTATCATTTTTAGATGCACCTACCGCAATTGCTCCTCCTAAGACAAGTAAAGATGAAACAACGCCAATTAATACTTTATTTCTCATTTTGTCTTCCTCCTTTTTGTTATTACCTTTCTACACTTTCAGTATATCCAGTAAAAATGAGAGGAAAGGGATAGAAACATTAGAATTTAATGAGAAAGATAGTAGTTCCTCTGTATCAATCATCGTCATCATTATTTTCCTTCTGTTTATTTTCATGGTCATCCCAGGCGACCGAAATTACTTCACCTGTAATAGCATGTATATTAACGGTTGCTTCACGATCATCGTTTGTTTCTATCTTTATAAAGTAATAGGTTTGGTTATTTTCAGTTTCAAGCCAGATATCATCCACCTCTCCCTGAACCTGTGTCTGTGCAATTTCAACAGCCTCTTTATCACTCAATCTCTTAGGAGGTTCCAATGGGATTTCATCTTGTTGAGGAGGTGTTTCGGACGGTGTGGGTAACGTAATTGTAGTACCCTTTTGTGTGAAAGATAAAACTTTACCGCTAGAGGAATCTAACATCATACTATAAAGATGATTTTGTTTTTCTAGTTCTATATGATACTGTTGATTGGCTAATTTTATTGATGAAATATTTCCGTGATAGCGCTCTTTAACAAGCTTCTCGGCTTCCTCTTCTGTTAACATGTCAGCTGAGGGAGTAAGTTTTCCAAATTGCTGATAGCTGACAAAAACAATAACCAGGATTATTGAGCAAATCGCCAACCAAAACCAAGATATCTTTTTCATTTATATTCACCACCTTATTTACATACAATTATTCTCCTATATAAAGATGAGAAAATGATGAGAATTTCTATATTTTTTCACCTTTTTTTATAAGAAGGGTGGCAGTTGTCCCAATACCAGCTGCACTATCTAGTTGTACATCAATTCCAATTGCATCGGCAATTTCCTTGGCAATCGATAATCCAAGACCAGAACCGCCTTGTTTTCTGCTTCTTGCTTTATCCACACGATAGAACCTATCAAAAACCTTTGGCAAATCGCTTTCATGGATGCCTATGCCACGATCCATAATTTTAATATAAATTTCATTATTCTCCTTCCCTAGTTCGACTGAAATGATTTCATCACTATATTTCCTTCCGTTGTCTAAGAAAATAAACAACAGCTGCTTAAGTTTTTTTTCATCACTTTCAATGAATATGGGAACCTCATTCACTGCTTCAAATATAATTTCACGTTTATAGGCGTTCTTGAACGCATTTACAGTTTGGTCTATTAATTGGTTGAGATTCACCGGGTTAAGCTCGATATTCCACTGTTCATCGTGCCTCGCTAACATCAAAAGCTGCTCGGTCATTTCCCGCATACGGAGTGCTTCAGAGTGGATGGCTTCAATCGATTCTGCGAATAGCTCTGGCTCCGTTAGGCCCCTTCTTTTTAAAAGACTCGCATAACTTTCTATAATGGTCAAAGGTGTCTTAAGTTCATGTGAAGCATTTGTAACAAATTGCTCCTGTTTTTCAAAGTTCCTTTCTAAAAGATCAATCATATGGTTAAAAGTTTGACCCATTTGATAGAGCTCATCCTTTGATTTAGCCTCTAGCGTTAGTCGCTTAAAGGATCCGCTTTTCCTTATTTCCATCATTGTATTAATCATAGAGGTGACCGGTTTTGTTATAAAGTTACTCAGTAACCTGCTGGATATTAAGACAGGTATCAGCGCTATCAGTGTAACTAAGATTAAGACAAGTCGAAGAATAGACAAAATTTTGGTTGATGTTTCCATACTTTTGGTTATCTGAAGGTTGGCAACACTGCCGTCTTGCATAATGATGGGCATGGATTCAAAGGTATAGTGACGACCCTCATATTCTGTCGTATTACTAACCTCACTTTTATAAAATACTGATTTCCTTTTACTTAGGTTTTGCTCGTCTGCACTCGTAAACGCAGGGGGCTTGTTCGTGTTATCCTCAGTCACAATTTCAATCATGCCATTTACAGGAACGTAAGATCGAAGTAAGGAATCAACAGGAATTATTCCAAGAGACTCTCCGAAATTATCGGATATTTTTTCCATCTCCTTATGTGCGGTTGCAAGCTCGCTATCAAGTAGTAATTTATTGAAGGTATAATATACGGTAATATTTAAGATTAGCAGCAGGAAGGCAAATAAAAAAGCTGTATAAAGGTTAATTTTATTCCTCAGCTTCATTTGGCATCCTTCATGACATAACCAATGCCGCGAACAGTATGAATTAATGAAGGTAAATGCGGAAGGTCTATTTTTTTTCTAATATATCGGATATAAACATCCACTACATTTGTATCGCCAAAAAAGTCATACCCCCAAACTGCCTCTAAAATTTGATCCCTGCTTAACACCTGACGTTTATGATCCATAAGATAGACTAGTAAATCAAATTCTCTTGGAGTCAATTCGATAGGTTCTCCAGCTCTTAACACTTCTCGCGTTTTTTGATCAATACTAAGATCAGCGAAACGCAATAGGTTTGGGTCTTCATCCTGAGGTTGTTCAACTTGCTTGATTCTTAATGCAGCGCGAATTCTAGCCAACAGTTCTTCAATTTGAAAAGGCTTTGTAATATAATCATTCGCCCCTAGGTCTAAACCGGACACTTTGTCTTCAACTGAGCTTTTTGCTGTTAGGAGAATGACGGGTGTAAGGAGGTCATTCTTTCTGATTCGCCTAAGAAGTTCAATTCCGCTTAGTCCGGGCAGCATAACATCCAATAAGATTAAATCCCAGCTGCCGGTGCGGTATTTTTCTAGTGCTTCAAGACCATCCATTACTTTTGTCACAGAATAGCCCTCATATTCAAGTTCAAGTTCTAACACTCTGGCAATCTTTACTTCATCCTCAACAACTAGGATGGTTCCTTTTTTAGTTGACATCTGTACTCTAATCTCCTTTATTTTTATTTTCATACTATTCGGCTCTCATTAGTTAAAAACCTTTAGAACATATGATTATTGTTTATATCTAGTCTAACAAAAAAAGATTAATTTTTTGTGAACGAATTACCATCCTTAGTCGTTATAAAGAAGGATGAAGGTTATAGGGGGAGAAATTTTGACAAATATAATAGAGGTTAATAAAGTTAGCAAACAATTTAATCATCGTGAAATATTAAAGGAAGTCTCTTTTACAATTAAAGAAGGAACAATAAATGGATTGCTTGGGCCAAATGGGGCTGGAAAGACCACAATTATCCGTTTATTAAATGGAGTCATTGAGGCCGCAAATGGAACGATGAAGGTGATGGATTTTGACCCACAGCTATATGGAGATGAAATCAGAAAAAGAGTTGGCATTGTAACTGAAAGTGCTAGTCTTTATCATGATATGACCGCATGGGATAATCTTGTCTTCTTTTCAAAAATATATGGTAGACATGATAAAAAGCGGATCACACATTTGCTTGAGCAATTTGACATGCTGAGCTTTAAGGACCAATTAGTTGGAAGTTTTTCAACGGGTATGAAAAAAAGAATCTCACTTGCAAAGGCATTATTGCATAATCCTAGAATTCTATTTTTAGATGAACCGACAAATGGTTTAGATCCAGAGGGAATAAATGAGGTGATTCGCTATTTACATAAAGTGAATCAGGAAGAAGGGGTAACCATCTTAATCTGCTCTCATGTACTTCATCAGCTCGAAACAATCTGTGATTCTTATTTGTTTCTAAATGAGGGAAGTATAGTTGAAAAAGGAACAAAGAAGGAATTAGAGGATAAATATTTAAAGAAAGTTGTGTTAGATATAGAAACGGGCCTTAGTCCGCTAAACAACCAAAACTACAAAGGGTATACCTACAGGAGAAAAAAAAGCAATCAATTGGAATTTATTCTTTCCTCAAAGGACGAGATTACTCCTTTATTAGCTCATATTCTTAGTGAATCTTGGATTCATAATTGTGAAATAACCAATAGAAGTCTCGAGGCACTTTATTTTCATATTAGGGGAGGGAAAGAGGTTGAATAAAAATAGCATCCTAACCATTGCAGTGAAAGATATGAAAGCAGTTTTCTCTTCCAAAAAGGTTTGGGTTCCCATGATTATTGTAGCACTCATCATTTGTATTTTAGTACCATCATGTATTGCCTTTTTCGGACTTCAATTTGACTTAATTGGAACCTCTACACAGGAAATAGAAAAACCTATAAATGCATTTATTAAAGAATTTCCAAATGAGGAAATGAGGAATACACTTGCTGCTTTACCGACTCTTAGCTACAAATTTGTTTATTTTTTCTTAACCTTGATGATGATACCTTTTTTCTTAATGGTAGCCATTATTAACTCAATGGTAACTTCATCAAATAGTTTTGTAGGGGAGAAGGAAAGAAATACATTAGAGACATTGTTGTTTGCACCTCTTTCAATTAAGGACTTGTTTCTTGGTAAGGTTTTAGCATCTCTAATTCCAACCTTAGGTATTTCCTTTGCTGCCTTTATTATTAGTTTTATTGTAGTTAATGTAATCACCTATCCGCATTTTAAAGTAATTCTATTTTTTAACACTACCTGGATGATATTAATGTTTTGGGTTATTCCAATATTAGTTCTGTTTAATATCATCTTAAATGTTTTCATTTCGGCCAAAGTCAAAACGTTCCAGGAAGCCCAGCAATTCGGCGGTCTGCTAGTGTTACCAATCGTGGGAATCATCATAAGCCAAGCAAGTGGAATGTTCTTCTTAAGTCCATTAACACTTTTCATAATAGGCGCTGCTTTATTATTAGGGAATTTTTTCCTAATAAAACTGGTCACTAAATTTAGTAATCGGAACACATTATTTCAAAGTCAAATCCACTAACACAAAAAGACAGTGTCCACCTGAGGTGGACACTGTCTTTTTGCGGTGCCTGTCACCAATGTTCACCAAATTAATGAAAACGATAACCCGATCCCCATACGGTTTCTATGTATTCAGGGTTGGAGGGGTCGTGTTCAATTTTTTCCCTTATTTTGCGTATGTGTACCGTGACAGTTGAGACGTCTCCATTGCTGTCGTAACCCCATATTCTTTCGAATAGATGGTCTTTGCTGAATACCTGGTCTGGATTTAACGCTAAAAAGGTAAGAACATCAAATTCTTTTGTGGTTAAGGTGATTTCTTTGTTATTAACAAAGACACGCCTTGAGGATCGATCAATGAATAAACCACGGATGTATACTCCTTGTGATTCAGAAGTTTGTTTCATTGATAATCTCTCATATCGGGATAGATGTGCTTTCACCCTCGCAACCATTTCATTCGGACTGAAGGGCTTGACTAAATAATCATCAGCACCCAGCCCTAGACCTCTAATCTTATCAATTTCCTCTTTTTTTGCTGTCACCATAATGATGGGAATATCTTTTATACTTCTTATTTTCTTGCAAATCTCAAAGCCGTCGATGTTCGGCAGCATAATGTCTAGCAGAACCAAATCGTAATCTTGTGTTAATGCCTTTTGGAGTCCTATATCTCCTGTATGGACCATTTCTGTTTGGAAGCCATTGATTTCTAAATAATCCTGTTCTAATTCAGCAATACTTTTTTCATCTTCAATAATCAGAATTTTTTTCATGATGTGGCCTCCTCGGAACAGGTTTGATGCGGCAAAATAATGGTAATTTTTGTTCCTACTGTTAAAGTACTATCTAATTTTATCAAACCGTTATGTTCTTCGATAATCATCCTTGCAATGGAAAGTCCTAATCCGCTGCCTCCGGTTAGTTTATTTCTTGATTGTTCAGCTCGGTAAAACTGATTAAAGATGAAGGGAATCGACTCTTCAGGAATACCTGGTCCATTATCAGCAATAGAAACTTCTACAGTTTCATTGGTAGAATGCATAGATATTATTAATTCCTTTTTATCCTTCTCCATGTACTTTAAGCTATTGTTAATAATATTTGCGAGAACTCGTTTAA
Organism: Neobacillus niacini; assembly: GCF_023715415.1. Classification (GTDB taxonomy): domain Bacteria; phylum Bacillota; class Bacilli; order Bacillales; family Cytobacillaceae; genus Neobacillus; species Neobacillus niacini_C. The sequence goes on along the minus strand of NZ_JAMBOB010000001.1, from coordinate 493,166 downwards.
ACTTTTCACGATCAGCTAAAACATGATAATGACCTTGAGGGACAAATTGGAAATTTAACTCTACATTCTGTTTTCTAAGGTCAAAGCTTAATTCCTCGAAATAATCACTTAGATAATCTTTTATATCAATTCTTTCAAATTCAAAGGGAACCTTGCCTAAATCCAGCTTTGAGAATAAAAATAATTCATCAATTAAATGGTCCATATCTACTGCTTTTGTATAGATGGTTTGAATATAGCGTGTTCTCTTTTCAGGTGTATCTGCCACTCCATCGCGGATACCTTCAATATATCCTTTAATGGAAGTAATCGGTGTTTTTAAATCATGAGAAATATGAGCAATTAGTTCCTTCCGGTTATCCTCATATTGTTTTTGAATTTCCTGTGACTCCTTTAATTGAATCCGCATTTCTTCAAATGCTTGTGTTAACTGACCAATCTCATCATTCCTAGTCGCTGTAATGGAATGATGAAGGTTGCCGCTTTTTATAAAATGTGCTGCTTTTTTTAATTGATTGATAGGGTTGATAATGCTTTTAGATACAAAATAAGTTAGGAGTCCGTTAGTTGCAATTAATATCAATAAACATAAACCGAATAGGATTGGGAAAAAAGTTCTTACAAACTGATTCCATGGGCTTGCGTCTCTCATTAAAAAGAGTGATACTTCTCTGCCATCCTGCAGATAGAAATCATGCTGCTTCATGGCAAACGTCTGCTCACCTATTTCTTCTAAGCTGCGAAAGCTTCTCTCTGTCCCAAAATCCGGCAGCGCTTCTGTATGAACTTTTTCTAGGTCTTCCGTATGATAAAGTATCTCATCGTTTACACGGATTATTAATCCAGAATCAATTTTACTAAGTTCAGTATTTAGAGATTCCAAGTACTCCTTACTCATCAATTCCATGGGGTTGACGGCTGATTTTCCTTTTAATTCTAAAAACAGCAATGTGTCCTCTTGTTTTGTTTTGTGATAATTGTGGCTTTCTGGTAAGAAATTGGCGATTTCACGAATATCACCGAGAAACACCATCATTAACAGAAAAGAGGTAATCATAAACATAATGATTGGTACCGTAATCATCGCAATATTTGATAATATCAGACGAAGTTTGATAGACATAAGATTTGCACCCTTCGGTTAGGCTTCTTTTCTATTAAACATATAATAGCCTACTGAAAAAAACAATGCGAAAGATGAGCACAAATACGTGACAGTTTGCAAAATCCACTGAAGTGAAGCATCGCTAAGCCACTGCCTATACCAATCTAAATAGGTTGCCGGCAGTAAGTATAAGGAAGAAGGGAGAACATAAGGAATAAACAGCATGATTAAATAAAGGACAATCATACTAGATATAGCAAGGACACTAGACTTTACCAGAAGTGCCAACATAACCGCAAATGCCGTCAGAACGATAATTGGAAACCAAGAAACAAAAAAAGCTCCAAGGCTAGAGGGAATAGTGGTCAAGGTGAAGGCTTTATCAAAAATTGAACTGCTAATCATCACGGCCAGCCATTCTAATAAAAGAAGAATTAAACTAAAAATACTTATTGCGATAACCTTGGAAAGGAAAAGTTCCATTCGACCGATAGGTCTAACTTGAAATAAAGTTTCGCGCTCACCTTCTCCTGTAAATAAATCTGTTGCACAGATAAAAATAAATAAAGGAATAAAAATGGTGACAAATAAATCTAATAAGCTGAAATTTATATTTTCAGTCGGTAAAGCCATCCAATCGGTTAAAAAAAGATTATTTACAAGAAGCTTAGTCAGGACAGGAATCAGCACCGCAGCAAGTAGAAACAGTTTGGTGCTTTTTTTTGTCAGTAGCTTTTGTATTTCATTTATGCTATTTGCTCGGATTGTGTTCATCTACCTGCCACCTCAACCTTCTTGACATAGACATCCTCTAGTGGCTCGCTGCCGGCTTCATAAAATGAGGCAGCCCCCTGAATGAGAAAACAAAAACGACTACATAATTTTTCTAGTTCTGAAATATGGTGACTGGAAATCACAAAGGTTACACCGGAATGGCTTGATACCTCCTGGATTGTCTTTCTTAACAAAAGCAAACCATCAATATCTAAGCCGTTAGTCGGTTCATCTAAAATGATCAATCGCGGCTTAGAGATAAGGGCTGAAGCAATCCCATAACGCTGCTTCATACCCATAGAAAAGGAGGATATTTTCTCGTCTTTATATGGAGTTAAACCCGTCTGTTGCAATACTTTTTCTATATCTGTATCAGTAATATCAGAATACAAGCGAGAAATCATTTTTAGATTTTTATAGGGCGACATGTTTTCATAAGCAACAGCAGGCCCAATTAACGCACCCACAGGTCGTATTGCTTCTTTGTAATTACTTTGAAGCTCAACACCAAATAATTCAACTTTTCCACTATCTGGCGAAGTTAGACCGGTCATGCATTTTAATAAAGTTGTTTTACCTGCACCATTTGGACCAAGAATCCCTACTATTTCCCCTTGGTCAATGGTTAAATTGATATTCTGTATACCTCTGATATTTGAGTATTGCTTCGTCATTCCAGTAATAACCACTGCTTTTTCCAAAATTGTCACCCTCTATTATTACTTATTTCAATTTACTTTTTACCATGATTGAATTCGACTACCTTATCAGCAGGAATTTCAACGGGTGTCACTGTAGTTTGGTTGTAGTCAGAAGCATTTAAATTAATATCTAGAACTACTTCATGGATGGCGCCCTGTTTATCTTTTCCTGTTACGACCACTTTGATTGTTTGCTGTTCAATATAATTTTCCTTGTTCACTCGTGCTGTAAGTTTGACTTGCTTGACCGTAATATCATGATCTAACTCAGGAAACTTTGCCTTAATGTGGAAGTCTAAGCTTTCTGTTTCATTATTGTCCTGAATCATCACTGCATGTTTAATCATCAATGTACTTAAAGCATTCGCTGGAAGAGGGATTTCTTTACCTGTTAAATCCAGCTCAATTACATGATTACCATTTTGCTTATCAGCGACTGTAATTTGTTGTTGAAGATTTTTTGTCATGACATCGATTAGATTTTCTACATCATCTTTTAATTCAGCTGTATTACTGTGATGTGGATTATTAGAGGTGTCTATTTTGTAAATTTTATCCAGTCCATCCTTCATCACAAACCAATTTCCATCCTGTTTATACAAGTTCATATTACTAACTTCAGATTCATTAGCTAAACGTGTAGAGATGGAATTTACCTGATTTATAGAATCAGATTTGAAAATGGACTCAGATGTTAATATGGACTTTTTGTTGTCCTCAATTTTAAAATTAAAATTTAATGTTGCACTCTCAGCCAAATGAGTTTTCTTTAAGGCTTCCTTGTAAAGATCGTAACCAGATGTATTTGCTGAAATTGAATAAACACTGCCTAACATAAGCGTTCCACTTATCCCGATAACCGCTAAAAGCTTCTTATTCATATTCATTTCCTCCATTCAATATTTTGTTACATTTTCAGTGTAATCGGGAGATATAAAAGCAATCTAAACAAACTATTAAATTTTTCTTAAATTAACGCAGTAAAAAGGGGTGGAAAAAATTTCTTTTAATAATAATAAATAAAATGTTTGAATTTTTAGATAATTAACAGTATAATAAAAAAAAGCTCAAGGAGTTGATTTCCATGGAAAAGAGATTATTAAATTCACCACAACAAACAGATGAAAACAACGATTCTGCAATTGCTGAAATGTTTTTAAACCATGCTTTGATTGAATTTAGAAGAGATGTGCTCCGTAAGGAAATCGACCTCTCCTTACAAGAAAGAAATAAGGAAGCTTTCCTCAAGTTATCTGAGGAGTTAAAGAAAATTTCATAGCAAAAGTTACCTAACAGACTTTATTAATATTGGAAGCCCTTTTCATACTCGAAAGGGCTTCTTTTGTTTTTAAAATTCATGTATGATGGATAAAAAGCAAAAAACTAATAAAGAAATGAATGGTCAAAGGGAAATGGGTGAACATCAGTGATTTTCATGGTGGATAATTATGATTCTTTTACCTTTAACCTAGTTCAATACCTAGGGGAGTTAGGAGAAGAATTAGTCATACAGCGAAACGACCAAACAACCTTAAATGAAATAAAAATGCTCAATCCTGAGTTTTTAATGATATCTCCTGGTCCTGGTAATCCCAATGAAGCAGGAATTAGCCTTGAGGCTATAAAGGCATTCTCAGGGGTTATTCCAATCCTGGGTGTCTGCCTTGGGCACCAGGCAATTGCTCAGGCTTATATGGGTGATGTTGTTGCTGCTGAGCAATTAATGCATGGAAAAACCTCTGATATTTTCCATGATGAAAAAACAATATTTAGAGGCTTGCCGAATCCATTTCCGGCAACAAGGTATCACTCCTTAATAGTGCAAAGGGAGACGCTGCCAAGCTGTTTTGAGATATCTGCTTGGACGAAGAAGGGGGAAATTATGGCGATACGTCATAAAGAACTCCCGCTTGAAGGTGTTCAATTTCACCCTGAATCAATATTAACGATTGGGGGAAAACAGCTTCTCAAAAACTTTGTCCAATATTATGGAAAAGTAAAAGCCTAACGTAAAAAACCGGCGCCATGGTTTTATGGCTCCGGAATCTACTTCTGTTTTTCTTCTTTTTTATTGTTCATTAAATAAAAGGTAATCGGCTGGTCTGAACCAGTCATTAGGTTATAAACATAAGAAGAGGTAATTTTATATCCTTCATCAATCTTTTCAGCAAGGTAGTTGGTTCGTTCGAAAAGGATGGAGCGAATATGATTTAATTGACGAAAGATTTTCTCGGTTAATGCTTCTTGCTGGTCCAGCCGATTTAATACCCCCGTTTGAAATTCTTCTTGCTTACTAATTTTTTCGGATAATTGTTTTTGCAGTTCTTCTTGTGTTTTCAATAAATGGATAATTAATTCTTCATATTCTGTGTGTTTTTGATTACTTGATCTAAGTTCATTTAGTTGATTGACGATTTTATCCCAATTATTTGTCTGTACAACCTCTTGGCTCCGAAACTGGTGTTTTATTTCATGGATTTCCCGAAGTAATGAAACATTTGCGTGGTACTGTTCGTCTATTACATCTGAAAGATAATCCCTCCTCACCAACTTTTGGTGTGGTTCATGTATTTTCTTTTTATTTTTATAGACTCTTGGATGTTTACCATTGTTAATATATAATCCCATTTATTGCACCCCTTACATCAGTGAATGTAGTATTATATGCATGAAATGTTAAAAATGGGAAATTTTTATAATAAAACAGGAAAAATGTGTTTCTATGAGGAATTAAATCTAGTAAATAATAATATAAGAGCATAAAGTGGATAAGACTTAAGTCTTAGATAAAAATAATTCTCGGGATTGTGTAAGTCTGTAGACATACACGTTAAAATAAAATAAATGATATTCACTAAGGGATAGAATGAGAGAAATCCCTTCCTATAGAAAGATAAAGGGGGAATATAGGATGAGGAAGGTTTACGTACTTCTTACTGATACTGGGACGGTTTTAACAAAAATGATTAAACTATATACGAAGAAGCCGCATAATCATGCTTCCATCGCATTAGATGACCAATTATGGGATGTCTATAGTTTTGGAAGAAAAAGACCTCGCAATCCTTTCCTAGCTGGTTTTGTCAGAGAAAATATTCGTGGTGGAATATTTCGCAATGCTGATTGTGCGATTTATTGTTGTACAATCTCAGAAAAACAGTATGATGCAATTTGTCAAAAAATTAAGGAAATTGAGAAAAATAAGGGTGAATATCGCTATAATCTTTTAGGTTTATTTGCTGTTATGTTCAATTGGGAATTAGATCGGAAAAATGCATTCTTTTGTTCCCATTTCGTTGCAGCACTTCTTGAGGAATCAGGAGTAAAAATCAATAAACAAAAGCCGCTATCACTTGTTACGCCAGATGACATAAAAGAATCAGCCTCACTAGAATTAGTCTATGAAGGAAAATTGTCAGCCTATTTTGAAGAGGAAAATGAACATGAAATAAACGAAATACCTCATCAAAAATATTATCACGATTTCAGTACCGATAGAGTAGAAGTTATCTAGTAAAAATGAGAGAAGATGTATTTTTTATAAATACAGGTCTTCTCTCATTTGTTTATTCTTATTTTTATACATTTCAATTAAGCTATTAAAGAGGCTCAAAGACCTTTGGAATACTGGACTCTGGATAAATGTATAGAGGAAGGTCGCAATAAATACTGGTCCTCCTAATATAAAGCCAAAAATTAAGACAAAACTCTCAACCAGGATACGTGCTTGACTTACGGATAATTTAGTCTTATTTGAAATTGAAAGCATAAAGCCATCTCTTGGTCCTGCACCAAGACCTGCAGCCACATACATTCCCCCGCCAATACCAGCAATGACAATGGCACAGAATACTATAAGATAATCACCCCAAGAATGAGTTGGTTCAGGTAAAAAATCCAACCATAGAAAAAAGTCCATAATGGGCCCAATTAAAAGGGCATTCAAGAAAGTCCCAATTCTAATATACTTTCTTGCAGTAAAAAAAGAGATGATAACCAGTAATAGTCCGCAGACTACTCCCCAAGTCCCAATAGTAAGTCCAAAATGTTGATATAAAGCCACATTTAAGACCTCCCAGGGATGTAAACCAACATGTTTCACCTTTACGGCTATCGCATTACCCAAGCCAAAAAAGGTCAATCCCAATATAAATATTGAATACCGAATTGCTTTCACTTACACGTTACCTCCGAATTATTAATCAGTCAATTATTCTAAATCTTAAAAGATGTGTATCTGATAATCAACCATTTTCAGAATTTAAAGTAAAAGGAATTTTTACAACATCAATTCATTCTTCTATAAAACCACTATTTATCATATATATATTTAAAAAAGACCTTCAGCATTGAAGGTCTTTTACATTTTAGACGAAAGAGGGATACCAATGCCTAGCGAACTGCAACAAATAGAATTAGCTATCCCCATAAACGTGATTTGGGACTTCATTCGAGATGCAAATAATTGGGCACCACTTGTGCCTGGTTATATACAGCATGAACAAATTAATGACAATATAATAACATGGGAATTCAAAAGTGACCTTGGCATAATGAAAAAAAAGGTTAGTCTGGTTATTGATATTAAAGAGTGGAACGAACCAACTCGAGTAACCTTTGAATTAAGGCGAACGAATGAAAAGTATATTGGTGAGGGGTATTTTGAAGCACAAGCACTAAATAGAAATAAGACATTGTTGACAGGTTTTCTTGAAATTAATGCGAGTGGGGCACTAGGTTCATTGGCAAATTCGCTTCTTAAAAATGCGATTCCCAAATCTACGGATGAAGTGGCATCAGCCATCTCTTTGAAACTTGAAGAGTTTAACAAAAGATGATAAATTGCAGGAACAATCCGAAAAATCCGGGTTGTTTTTTTTTATTATTTAAAAAACTTCTAACATGAGGCGAAAAGATATGTTATATTAATAAATAAAAAATTTAGTCAATTAACTAGTACAGGGAAGGTGAAAGCATGAATACAGAATTGAAGATGAATGACAGCAGTCTTCCACTTCGTCGCGATGTTAAATTACTTGGACAAATACTTGGTGAAATCCTTGTGAATCATGGTGGAACTGAACTATTAGATAAAGTGGAAAAAATTAGAATGACATGTAAAACACTTAGAATCCACTTTGATCAAGACATTTATGCTGAATTAAAACAAGAAATTACAAACTTGAGCAGCCCGATGAGAAAACAGGTTATTCGAGCATTTTCGATGTATTTTCATTTGATAAACATTGCGGAACAAAATCACCGAATTCGTAGAAAAAGACAATATCATCTACAAGACGATACCATTGTTCAACCTGATTCCATTGAGAGTGCAATTCTATCTCTAAAGGAAAACAATATTGATGAAAAGATGATACAGGATGTCCTTAACAAATTGTCACTAGAGTTGGTTATTACAGCGCATCCTACAGAAGCTGCAAAACGTTCCATATTAGAAATTCAACAACGTATCGCTGGTATTTTAATGAAGCTGGATCATCCATTATTAACAACAAGAGAACGTCGAAAGCTTGAGGAAAGTTTGTTTAATGAAGTAACAATTCTCTGGCAGACTGATGAACTTCGCCATACCAAGCCGACAGTATTGGATGAGGTACGAAATGGACTATATTATTTTGATCAGACATTATTTGAAGTTCTTCCAGAAATTCATCGGGAAGTTGAAGATTGCTTAGAGAAAAACTTTTCAACTAAAAATTGGGATGTTCCTAACTTTCTTAAATTTGGTTCATGGATTGGCGGCGACAGGGATGGTAATCCAAACGTTACGCCAGAAATCACATGGGAGACGTTACATAAGCAGCGGAAGCTTGTCTTAAAAAAATATAAAAACGTCCTTGTCGATTTAATGAAACGCTACAGCCATTCCACAACTAGAGTGGAAGTCAGTCAAGAACTAATTCAATCCTTAGAGGAAGAAGAAAACAAATATTTAACCGAAGATAAGAAATGGCCAATTACAACAGAAGTATATCGTCGTAAATTCGCCATAATCATCGAACGTTTAAAACAAGTTGGTAAATCTGAATTAGGCTATCTTTCTTCGGAAGAATTATTAGAAGATTTGTTTTTAGTTAAAAGAAGCTTAAATAAACATCATCCCGCAGCACATGAGTTAAAAACAATCCAAAAATTAATACGTCAGGTACAGCTATTCGGGTTCCATCTCGCTACACTTGATATTCGCAATCATAGCGGTGAGCATGAGGCAGCCATTACAGAGATATTGCGTAAAGTACGAATTTCTGATAATTATGCGGAACTATCTGAAGACGAAAAGATAAGAACGTTAGAAAATACGTTAATGGATCCTCGACCACTTCTGCTGCTAAATGAAGATTATACACCTGAAACACAACAAATGATTCAGGTATTCCAAATGATAAAAGATGCTCAGAAGGAATTTGGCGTACGTGCGATATCCGTTTATCTTGTCAGTATGACTAAATCGCCTAGTGACCTACTTGAAGTACTTGTTTTGGCAAAAGAAGCTGGGATCTATAGATTACATGCTGATGGGACGATTGAAAGTCAATTAAATGTCGCACCATTACTTGAAACGATTGATGATTTATCTGCCGGACCTAAAATTATGGAAACCTTGTTCAAAATGTCTCTATATCGTAATCATTTGAAGGTAATGAATGACCAACAGGAAATTATGCTGGGTTATTCAGATGGCAGTAAGGACGGCGGTACATTAACCGCAAATTGGAAGCTATATAAAGCCCAGCTCGAGATTCATGAAATGGCAAAAAAGTACCATATTGGATTGAAGTTTTTCCATGGCCGAGGGGGTTCACTAGGACGTGGAGGCGGCCCATTAAATAAAAGTCTACTTTCACAGCCGGCAGAAACAATTGGTGATGGAGTGAAAATTACCGAGCAGGGTGAAGTGCTATCATCTCGTTATTTGCTTGAAGATATCGCTTATAGGAGCTTAGAACAGGCTACTTCTACTTTAATGCTGGCAGCAGCGCATGTTTCAAAAGAAGCAGAACATGGAAATTTGAGGGATGAATCGTGGGAGTTAGCTATTGAAGAGATTTCCAGCATATCACTAAAGAAGTATCAATCGCTTGTTTTTGGTGATTCAGACTTTTTAACCTATTTTAATGAAGCAACACCATTAAGAGAGCTTGGTGACTTAAATATAGGCTCAAGACCAATGAGTAGAAAGAATCGCGGTCGATTTGAGGATTTGAGAGCTATTCCTTGGGTTTTTGCTTGGACACAAAGCAGGCAGCTGCTCCCAGCCTGGTATGCAGCAGGATCTGGTTTAGAAAGCTTTGCATCACAAAGTGACCAAAATTTACAACAGTTACAGCAAATGTACGAAAAATGGCCATTTTTCCGCTCAACGATTGATAATCTCCAAATGGCTCTGATGAAAGCAGATATCACAACGGCTAAGGAATATTTATCACTAGTAGAGGATCAGAAAATTGCTGAGCGAATTTTTTCAAATATCCTTGAAGAATATGAAAGAACAAAAGCTATTCTTCTCAAAATAACTCAAGATAAAGAATTGCTTGATCATACACCTAACATTAAGGACTCAATCTATCGAAGAAATCCTTATGTCGATCCGTTAAACTTTTTGCAGGTCGAATTAATTAAACAATTAAGGAAACAGGACGAGCCTTCCGAAGAATTAATCACTGAAGTACTTCTTACCATAAGTGGAATATCAGCTGGATTACGTAATACTGGTTGATTTAATTTCAAGCCGCATCCCAGACTAAGGGATGCGGTTTTATTTATATAAGAGAAGGTGAAGATAATTAGTGAACAATTTGTGAATTTTTCAAAAATGAATGGGCATTCATTCATTTTTGAACGTAATTCGACAAATTTTGCGTTGTTTACCATGATATATTTTAGCCAGAATAGGTTAATGGGAGTAAAAAAATTCCCACTTAAAAAGATTGATTTGGAGGGATAGGCAATGGCAGTTGAAGAAAAAGTAGTTCAGGAAAAGCAAAATGTTGCAGCGGGGATAGATTTCTTAGCAAGAAATGGTGTAAAGGCATTAGCTGAATTTCGATGCTACAATCAGGAGATGGTCGACGAGATTGTCAAGCAAATGGCTTATACTGCACTTGACCATCACAAAGACCTGGCAAAGCTTGCAGTTGAGGAAACAAGAAGAGGTGTATATGAGGATAAGGTTTTCAAAAATATGTTTGCGACTGAATATATCTACAACAACATAAGAGATATGAAAACAGTGGGAGTCATAAGTGAAAATGAGCATGAAGGCATGGTAGAGATGGCTGAGCCAGTGGGTGTCATTGCAGGCGTTATACCTATTACGAATCCAACATCCACCGTCATTTTTAAATCATTGATTTCGCTTAAAACCAGAAATCCCATTATATTTGCATTTCCGAAATATGCACAAAAATGCTGTGTTGAAACTGCAAAACTTCTTCGGGCTGCTGCATTAAAGGCAGGTGCACCAGAGAATTGCATCCAATGGATTGATATTCCCTCTCATGAAGCTTTTCAGACTTTGATGAAACATCCAAAAATATCTCTCATCTTGGCTACTGGGGGACCTAATTTGGTGAAAGCCGCATATAGTTCTGGAAAACCAGCACTTGGTGTAGGGGCAGGAAATGTTCCTTGTTATATTGAAAAAACAGCCAATATTAAACGAGCAGTAAACGACATTATTCTATCCAAAACCTTCGACAACGGAATGATTTGTGCCTCTGAACAAGCACTTATTATCGACAATGAGATTTATAATGAAGTAAAACTGGAAATGATCGATAACAATTGTTATTTCTTAAATAATGAAGAAAAACAAATGATTGAAAAGGCAGTGATAGATGAAAGGAATGCCTCTTTAAATCCGATGATTGTAGGATTACCAGCTTTTATGATTGCAAAAATGGCAGGAGTGGATGTACCTGTAAATACCAAAATATTAATTGCAGAATTAAAAGGGGTAGGAGCTAAATTCCCGCTTTCTTGTGAAAAATTAAGTCCTATTCTTGCCTGTTATAAAGTAAATAGTCTAGCTGAAGGGCTGCTAATCGCAGAAGAAACACTGGAATACGGTGGCCTTGGCCACTCTGCAGCTATTCATACAGCTGACCAAAATGTCATCGATACCTTTGCCATACGAATGAAGGCAGGAAGAATTATGGTTAATACACCTTCTACTCATGGGGCCATTGGTGATATTTATAACACATCTTTACCGTCCTTAACAATTGGGTGCGGAACATATGGAGGGAACTCGGTGTCTCAGAATGTCGGAGCAGAAAATCTAATGAACATTAAAAAAGTTGCAAAAAGGAGAAACATGACACAATGGTTTAAAGTTCCATCACAAATATTTTTTGAAAGAAACTCCATTCAAGTGCTCTCTTCTATTCCCGGGACTTCAAAGGTATTTATTGTAACGAGTTCAAGTCAAATGAAAAATGGATCAATTGATAAAGTACTTTACCAGTTGGAAAAGAATCCTTCCAATATCCAATACGAAGTTTTGTATGATATTGAAGCTGAACCAGATATTGAGGTGGTTCACAGAGGTGCAGAAAGGATGAGAAAATTCCAGCCAGACTGTTTAATCGCTCTTGGAGGCGGCTCTGTCATGGACGCTGTAAAAGCTATGTGGCTATTCTATGAGCATCCAGAAGCAGATTTTAATAGTTTAAAACAAAAATTCTTTGACCCTAGTAAAAGAGTGGTAAAATTCCCTTCACTTCGTGGGAAGGCTATTCTTGTTGCCATACCGACCACATCTGGAACAGGCTCTGAGGTAACCTCCTTCTCGGTTATATCGGATAAGAAGGCAAATATCAAATATCCGCTAGCAGATTTTCAACTAACACCAGATTTGGCTATTGTCGATCCTCAGTTTGTAATGACTGTTCCTAAGCATGTTACGGCAGATACGGGAATAGATGTTTTAACACATGCTATTGAGGCATATGTTTCTGTGCTTGCCAATGATTTTACAGATGGATTGGCTTTAAAAGCAATTCAATTAGTTTTTGATTATTTACCAAAGGCTTACCGTGATGGAAAAGATGAGCTTGCCCGAGAAAAGATGCACAACGCATCAACAATTGCTGGTATGGCATTTGCAAATTCATTCTTAGGAATTAACCATAGCCTAGCACATGCACTTGGTGCTGAATTTAACATCGCTCATGGTCGTGCTAACGCAATTTTGCTGCCACATGTAATTCGTTATAATGCACAAAAGCCGAATAAATTCATGACTTATCCAAAATATGAACACTTTATAGCAGATCAGCGCTATGCTGAAATTGCTAAAATGCTTGGTCTGCCTGCAAAGACAACGGAAGAAGGGGTAGAGAGTCTAGTACAAGCAACCATGAAGCTTATTGTTGACTTGGAATTACCAATAAGCATAGAAGAGGTAGGTATAAGCAAAAGTGTATTTGAAGAAAAAATTAATAGTTTAGCAGAACATGCCTTTGATGATCAAGATACGATTGCAAACCCAAAACAACCCCTTGTAACAGAGCTGGCAACTATCTATCGACAGGCATATAAAGGCTTCTAAAAATTTGTAGTAATTCCGAAAGTTGTGTGAACAAGGGTTAATCTTTCGACAAAAAACACCAATCTTCTTTGTGTACTGTTGTTTAAACCGTTATAGGCAATTTGTAAATACCATCCATTACTTGTAAAGTGTGGAAAAATGTCGATTTGGGTATATTTACAAATACCTTCTTTAAAACAATAATTTAAGTGGATAATAACTTGATTGAATTAGGAGAGGATTGTATGGTTTATTCGCAAAAGCCGTGGTTAAAGTTTTATGATCCAAGAATTAATAATGAGGTATCAGTAGACTATGATTCGTTATTTGATCTTTTGCAGCAAGCTGCAACTATTCACGGGGAAAAACCTGCTCTTACTTTCTATGAAAGGTCATGGAGTTACAAAGAAACAAGAGCAATTTCAGAATGGCTGGCTGCTTCCTTGTATCGCATTGGTTTCAAAAAGGGTGATAGAGTAGGTATCATGCTGCCTAACTGCCCTCATTATATTTTTAGCTTATTTGCAGCATTCCGCTTGGGTGGAATTGCGGTTCAAGTTAATCCTATGTATGTCGAAAGAGAAATTGAATATGCCCTAAACGATTCTGAGGCAAGCTATATGGTGGTATTTGAAGCATTCTATCAAAAGGTAAAGGAAGTTCAGCCAAAAACTTCTTTGAAGAAAATAATAGTAGTTGGTTTTGGCGGAAGCAGGGTAAGCCTTGCTGAAGGTGATATTTACTTTGATGACTTTCTTACACATGATAATGTGATTCCTGATATTCCAATAAACATAGAAGAAGATGTGGCTATTCTACAATATACTGGCGGAACAACTGGAGTTTCCAAAGGGGTAATGCTGACCCATCAGAATCTTCTTGCTAATATTATTCAAGTTTGTGATTTTACCTATAATGCTGTTGATGAGAAACCAGAAAATTTTAAAATCATCAGTGTTCTCCCAATGTTTCACGTCTATGGATTATCATGCAATGCACTTTCAGCGATACGGATTGGTTGTAACCAATTAATTCTTCCCCGTTTCGAAGTGAATGAATTAATCGAAATAATTAATAGAGAGAAACCATTCCAGGTGACTGCAGTCCCAACGATGATATTTGCATTAAACAGTCACCCACAATTGGAAGAAAGTGCAATTAAGGACATTTTCTATTTTAATAGTGGTGGTGCACCACTCCCTGTAGAACAAGTGAAATCTTTTGAAAAACGTGCAGGAATAAGACTTGCAGATGGCTATGGACTTTCAGAAACAGCTCCTTCAGCTATTTCTACACCGCCATTTCTTCCTCGTAAACTAGGAAGTGTAGGAATTCCTATCCCAGGGACAGAAGCACGGATTGTTAAAGAGACTGAAGATGGATATGTAAATGTACCTGTCGGTGAAGCAGGTGAGTTAATTCTACGCGGTCCACAAGTAATGAAGGGTTACTGGAAACGTCCTAGTGACACTCAATTAGTAATTAGAGACGGCTGGCTCTTTACAGGTGATATTGCCAAAATGGATGAAGATGGATATTTCTATATATTAGATCGCAAAAAGGACATGATTATTGCAAGCGGATACAATGTATACCCTCGTGAAATTGAGGAAATTATTTATCAGCATGCTGCAGTTGAAGAAGCAATTGTAGTTGGAAAACCTGACTCCTATCGAGGAGAAACAGTTAAGGCATATGTGAAAGTGAAAGGTGGTGCAAATGTTACACCAGAGCAATTGATAGAATATCTAAAGCAAAATCTAGCTCCTTATAAAGTACCAAAAGAGATAGAATTTCTTGCGGAGCTGCCTAAGTCTTCTGTAGGTAAACTATTAAGGAGAATGCTTCGTCAAGAAGAAAATAAAAAGATTTATTCATAAGAAACTTTAAGCATCACAATCCATCCTATTACACAAATCTTCGTAGAACACATCAAGAAACCTTCCATGACACAACACGTTTATTTACCTTAATAATGAATAAGGGGGAGAAATAAATGCCTGATAAAAAAGAATCCAATCCAAAGATTTCCGAAACACCAAAAACGACTAAAAGGAGACGAAACTCTGTGGATAATCCTAAAGTTGAAAATGAAGTTATAGAAAATGAGGGAACAGAACCCATTCTAGAATCAAAGGAACAGGAGCCAATCCTTGTGGAGGAAGATCAATATTCATCCCTGGACCTTCTCTGGAACCATGCATTTCGGGAGTTAGACCAATGGGCGAAAAAAGCCGATTTTCGTGATGATGTGTTTTTGAAAGAAGCAATGTATTTTGCTGAAAGTATAAAACGAAATCAGGAGAATATTAAATCTGTAAGAGAACAGTTCAACAAAGAATTTGGAAATTGGGAGAGAACTGCAAGAGAGGAATTTTTAATGTCAACTACAGTTCTTCAGCATATTTTCCCGAAAATATCCTATGAAGATATTAATCAGCAAATTGACCAAATTCAAAGTAGAACAGCTTCAATTTTGAACGCACCACTTCAAAAGGTGGTAAATAATCAAATGATGGATCAATATCTACAAATGGCTGAGCAATATATTTCTCTTAGGAAGAATGCAAGAATGCAATATATAAAAACTTTAAAACAAGCTGCCTCTCTTATATATGAAAGTCAAAAAGGCTTCGTTAACCTTTTGACCGGTCAATTAAAAACGGTGATATTTCCTCTAAATAAATATATGGAACCAGCAGAAGAAGTCACAAAATCATAAGAATAAGGATGATGAAGAATGGCAAACAAAAAGATGTATAATCCGTACGAAGGTTTTAAACAGATTAGTGAGATGTGGGAAAAACAAATAAACGGTCTATTCTTTATGGCTGCAGATAATAATGAATTTGTTCGTTTAGCCAATACCGGCTTAGGTGTTCACTCGCGTAACATGGAACTTTTAAGGAAAAATCAAGAGCTTATGGCTGGTATTATGAATATCCCTACCAAAAAGGATGTTGCTAATGTTGCCAATCTTTCAATACAAGCGGAAGGAAAAATGGATATCTTAGAAGAACGGATTTGGAAATTACAGGAGGGTCTTAGTGAAATAAATAAAGAAAATCTAGCATTGTTTCAAGAAATGGTAAGTATGGTTAAACAAATGCAAGTAGAATTCCAAAGAACCATTCAAGAAGTATCTGAATTGAAAACAATGAAGGATGACTTTCAAGAAATACGCAAGGATTTAGTAGACATAAAAATTATTCAAGTTAACCTTCGTAATGTTAGAGAGGAACTTGAGGAAATAAAAGAAACACAGAAGGAAATCTTGAAAATGGAAAGTCGTGATGAGAGTAAAACCATTCACACTGATTTAGAGGAAGTAAAAGTTGGATTAGGTCAATTAACAGAAATCAAAAACGAATTAGCTTTATTAAAGGGGCTTGTGGGTAAAGAAAATCAAAAAGGCAAGACGAAAGAAAAAGAATTAGTTACAACTGTTTAATTAAAAGGCTGTGTTTATGGATACTGTTGATTTAAGAACCTGTTGATTGGAGAGGAGGGCGCTCGACTCCTGCGGGACGAACGAGCTGAGTGAGACCCCGCAGGAGCGAAGCTGCGAGGAGGCTCACGGGCGAGCCCGCGGAAAGCGTAGCGCCTGGAGCGCAAATCAACAGCCAAGTTTAACACAGCCAATTAAAAAACGTGTTAATAGAGGGAAGGACCCCCATCCTTCCCTCTCAATAAATCAAGCAGCAGCCTTATGCCGGTTTAAGAACTTTCTTAGCAGAAGATTAAACCGGTTTGTTGCTTCTAACTTTGCTAAATGCCCCGAATTTCGCATAATGATAAATTCTGAATGAGGAATCAGCTTGTGCATGCAATATTGAATCCAAACAGGTAAAACCGAGTCATATTGACAGCCAATGATAAGTGTTGGAACTTTTATCGAAGGTAATAAAGAAATATTGTTTACTTGAAAACAAGCTTTTAGAGATTTTAAAAAGATGTTACGTTTCGGCTGAAAATATTGTTTAAAGTGATTCATATTCTCCTCTGACCAAGAATAGAGGCTCATATGTGCTGCTGTTTCTTTTAGTTCATTATCCGTCGCAGCGGCACCTAATCTTATTTTCTTAAAATTTAATAACGGTTTTCTGAGTTTATTTGGGAAAAAGTGGAATGTACTGATCAACATGAGAGAGCGTACTAGGTGGGGGGCTTGACGATAAATTTCTTGAGCAACTGCACCGCCCATTGACAAGCCTAAAATGTTAGCGTTTTCAATTTTTAATTCGTTTAATAAAGCAATAACATCTGAAGCGAAATTTGGAATAGATATCCCTTCGGTTTTGGTACATTCACCATGACCGCGCAAATCAGGAATTATTAACTCATACTGATCAGCTAATTCAAATTGTGAATGCCACCCTTCCTTCACTTCACCTAATCCATGAATTAGAACTACTGGTTCACCCTTGCCAAAATGTAAATATGGCATCCCCAACATACTTACCTTAGATTGGTTCAATTTGACACCACCTTCAATTTTTTATTAAACTTTATTACCAACATACGAAAATTGTAAACGTGATGTTACCCCATATAATAACATTTATTTGTCGAGTTGACAAAATATTACTCATAGGTGTAAAATACATATAGGTGAGGTGATATAAAAATGGTAAATCAAGAGAATCAATCTGTCAATCCTTCAAAAAACTTTGTTCTGCCATTTATTCTATTGCTTCTTAGCAGAATGTCTCTTCACGGATATGAGCTAAGCCAGAAATTACAAACATTTGGGTTTAAAACGATTGATCAGGGAAATCTCTACAGACTGTTAAGACAGCTAGAAAAGGAAGAACTAGTATCATCTGAGTGGGATACAAATGGCAGTGGCCCTGCCAAAAGAAGATATTCCATAACAAAAGCTGGTATTACATACTTAAAAGGCTATGCCAATCAACTAGAATCGTACCAATCGATGCTAGACCAATTCTTCACAATGTATTCAAGTTTCCTTGAGCTCTATATTCCTTCATTTCAAAAGAAGGATTCGATAGAGAAAGTAAACAGTAAAAAGAGGAGGAAAGACGATGGCACAGAAAAAGAGTGAAAGTGTTCTTGCAGTTGAAGAAAAAATGATACCAGCTGCAGAAGAAACTAAGAATGAAGGTTTATTTGTAGATACACTATGGAATCAGTATGAGCAATCACTTGAACGGGCAAGACAATTGCGTGAAAACCGTGAAGATGCATATGTGAACGCTCTAAAGGAAGTCATTAAGTTCAACAAGCAATATAGAAAGTCACTTGGTGACCTCTATAATCAAACTAAAATAACAAACAAAGAAGTTGTATCTGGATTGATGGAGCAAGTGAATACTCGCAGGGAACAGCTCAACAAAGACGAAGAAAAAGTTGAAGCAGAAATGATGAATGAAAGGGTAGAGCTTAAAGAGCAACTTAAAGAGGTATCGAATCAATTAGAGAACCTGGCTCTCACTCCAATCAAATCTGTATTCCAAATTATTGACCAGTTAGAAGATAATTTCGAAAAGAGTACTGAAGCTAACATTGACTATGCACGTGAACGTAGAAATGCTTGGCAGCAAGTTACCAATGAGTATGTTAAAATGGCTAGAAGTACTCATAATGAGATTGTAAATCGTGGTAAAAATAGTGTTAAAGAGCTTTTTAAAACAAATTAAAGATGTTACCCATTAATTAGCAGATCAAACAAATTGGTCTGCTTCTTTATGTTTATCATTGAACATTTGTTTAAGTCATTCTGATACATAAATTTAATATTACTATTATTAGTTTGACAAGATTTCATGCTATACTTCTAGATGAAACTGAATAGGATAAAAATGGGTATATAGGATTATTTATGGTAATTTAACAAACTAATAAATATATAGTTTTACATAACCGGAAAAATTTACTATGTTGCGATTTGTGATGAAGGAAAGCAGGGGAAAAGAATTGAAAAAGAAGATTATAGCTTTTTGTTCAATAATTACGTTTGGAAGTCCAACTGTATTACTTCAAGTAGAAGCCGAAGAAAATGATAACCAGCAAGTAGTAATAGAGGAAAATAAAAATCATGAGGTTATAGACGAACAGCGTTCCAGGATTCAATTAGAAATTCTTAAAGGGAATGTAGAGCTTAATCAAGTAAAAGAAGAAATTAAACAAATTAATGAGCAAATCAACCGGGTAGAGCAAGCTATCATTGATAATAATAATATTATTCTCGAAACGGAGAACAAAATAAAAGTTTTTCAAATGGAAATACAGGACCTAGATTCAGAGATTGAATACTTAAACGAAAAAGTAAAAAAGCGTAATGAAATCTTAAAAAAGCGTGCTCTCACTCTTCAGGAAAATGGTGGAAAGGTAAATTATCTTGATGTTTTACTTGGTGCCTCAAGTTTTAAGGATTTTGTGGGACGCATGGGTGCTGTCGCCTCTTTTGTTGAAGCAGACCAATCAATTATAGAGCAGTATGAATTGGATAAACAGGATATTCAGAAGAAGCAAGATTTGGTACAAGATAAATTAACAGAGCTTCAGAGTATGAAAGTGGAATTAGAAGGAATGCAGGCACAAATTCTAGAACAAAAACAACAAAATGAATGGTTAAGATTAGAATTAAAGAAAAAAGAGCAAATTACACTTGCAGAACAGGCAGAGTTAATGCAACAGGATTCTGCACTTACCACGATGTATAATCTTTCCGATATTGATCCAAACCAAATACTAAATGATTCGATGTTGTTAACAAATGAAACTATTAAAAGTCTAATTTCAGAAGGAATTAAGTATATAGGGAATTCGGTTTATGTATTTGGCGGTGGTCGAAATGAACATGATATTGCAAATGGAAGATTTGATTGTTCCGCTTTTGTCAGTTGGGCGTACTCCCAGGTGGAAATTAAAATTGGTGCTAGTACGGAAGTCTTGAAAAATACTGGAACACCTATCGTAGTAGAGGAAATGCTTCCAGGAGACCTTGTATTTTTTGATACCTATAAAAAAGATGGTCATGTCGGAATTTATCTAGGTGCAGGAAAGTTCTTGGGATCACAAAGTTCGACAGGCGTCGCAATTGCAGATATGACAACTGGTTACTGGCTAGAGAAATTTAACGGGCGAGTTAATCGCATTATTTTACAATAAAAAAGCGAGGCTAGCATAGCCTCGCTTCTGTTTGTGTTAAATAATATTTGCTAAAGACAATGGATATTGAGTACAATTAAAAGGTTATTCCATGTCCTTAAATATATTAACAGTAGATAAAGTTAGGAGTAGTTATGTAAATGGAGTTATTATTGATTATTAAAGCAATTATCTTAGGTTTTGTAGAAGGTTTAACAGAATTTGCCCCTGTATCTTCAACCGGGCATATGATTATCGTTGATGATATGTGGCTGAAGTCCGAAGCGTTTTTAGGAAAGTATGGAGCGAATACTTTCAAAGTAGTCATCCAGCTAGGTTCCATTTTAGCAGTTGTGGTGACATTTAAAGATAGGATCATTGACCTGTTAGGGATGGGTCGAATAAAAAGTAAGCTATCTGAACAAAGTGGCAATCGTTTAAAACTATCTCAAGTAATTGTTGGATTAATTCCAGCTGGAATCTTTGGGGTACTGCTTGAAGACTATATAGATGAGTATTTATTTTCGACTGAAACTGTTCTAATAGGTTTAGTAATTGGTGCCATCTTCATGATAATTGCAGATCGCTTTGGTCCAAAAACACCAAAAGTTCAAACTGTTGACCAGATTACGTATAAACAAGCACTAACAATTGGTCTCATTCAATGCTTATCATTGTGGCCAGGTTTTTCTCGTTCCGGTTCGACTATTTCAGGTGGTGTTCTATTAGGTTTAAGCCATCGGGCGGCAGCTGATTTTACATTTATAATGGCAGTACCTATTATGGCAGGTGCCAGTTTTCTTTCCTTATTAAAAAACTGGCAGTATATGACGATGGATGCACTCCCATTTTTTATTGCGGGATTTATTAGTGCTTTTGTTTTTGCATTAATATCAATTCGATTCTTCTTAAAGTTAATCGATAAAATTAAGCTCGTACCCTTTGCGATTTATCGGATTCTGTTAGCTTTAATAATTTTTCTAGTGTATTTTTAAGTAAAGTGAACCAACAACAAAAAGTTGTTGGTTCTTTTGTTGGATAAAAACAGATGTTTTTTGGAAACATAAGGTAAAGACGGTGATGGGGTTTTCCTATATATGGTAACATTTGCTTTTATTTTACTCGTAATTTTATTAACTATACTTATTGCCCTTTTTGATATGAGTCTATTTGAATTCTCCTTTTTTGAAGCAATGAAAAATATTTTATATTCAGAAATTGCTATTGGCAGATATATAGCCTTGTTTGGGGCTGTTTTGGGTTTGATTTCAAGTGTAATCATCGATTTTCGTATCCATCGTTCAAAAAAAGAGAGCAATGCAGATGAGAGGACACAAGGATGAAAATAGAAAAGGAGAATATATCCTTAAGTCAGCTGTTAACACTGTTAATAAATTTTTTACTTGGCAGTGCGATTGTCGTTGGAGTGGGTGGAGATGCGAAAAATGATGCCTGGTTAGCTATATTACTTGGTGGATTAATAGGAATAGGTATCATTACATTTTTTCATTTCTTCATATATCGCTTTCCAGACAAAAATATGTTTCAAGTTTTTGAATTTTGCATTGGCAGAAAGATTACCATTGTTTGTACACTTATTTACATTGTTTATTATCTTTATATATCCAGCAGAGTCATTAGAGACTTTGGAGAGTTAATGGCTACTGCCATTTTACCGAATTCTCCGATTGAAATGATGTCCTTAACCTTTTGTCTTTTAATGGGCTATATTTTGTATTTGGGAATTGAAGTCCTAGCCCGGACATCTGAAATTTTTACACCTTATCTTTTCGGTTTTTTTTTATTGTTGGCAATCTTCTTATTTGCCAGTGGCAGCCTAGAGTTTAAGCAGTTGCAGCCTATCCTAGGCGAGGGAGTAATGCCTGTTATTAAAACTGCTTTTACTGAATTAGCGTTTTTTCCATATGGAGAAATGATTGCCTTTAGTGTCATTTATGCTAGTTTAACCAATAAAAAATATAGTCTTCGGGTTTCGATAGTGGGTGTGGGTACGGCAACCCTTATACTTAGCGTTTCGGCCATCCTTATGATTGTTTCCCTTGGTGCTGATTCCGTTGCACGCTCTAACTTTCCCCTGTTAAGTACGGCAAGATTAGTCTCAATTGGGAATTTTATTGAGAGACTTGATGCATTGGTTGTATTTATAATCATGTTAGGTGTCTTTATCAAAGGTTCCTTGTTTTTTTATGCTGGTTTAAAAGGTTTGGAGTATATTTTTAAGCTGCCTTATCGGTATTTTGCCATCCCAATCTCAATGATTATTTCTTTATTTTCAATTTTAGTGTCCGTTGATTTTGCTGACCACATCCAAGAAGGCATTAAAATGGTTCCTTATTACCTGCACTTTCCATTCCAAGTTGTACTTCCTTTGATACTATTTCTATTGGTGATGTGGAAACAACGGAAAATAAAATCGAAAAGGAAAGGAGAACAGGATGGCACCGAGCAGACCAAATCGTCGTTTATTAAAGAAACCAATAAAAATTGAAGATAAATTAAGGAACACTGAAAAAAAAGTGGAAGAGAAAAAGGAAAGTTTTGATTTAACCGTTGAAACGCTGCCATCAGAAGTGATTAATGCTTTTGGAAATTCAGCAGATATTAAGATGATTGAAGGTATAATATCAGAAAGGAACGTCAAAATCCTTTTTTTGGAAAGTATGGTTGATTCAACAAGTCTTAAGGAGACTACATCAAAATTTTTATCTTCAATCTCCCCAATCGGTGAATATTTAAAAAATATTGATGAATTATCAGCTTATTGTAAAGGAATTTTTGGTGGAGCAAGCTATAAAATTGTCAGTTCAAAAGATGAATCGATACATGAAATTATTAATGGGAGCGTTGTTATTGTTGTAGAACATATAGACAAAGCACTAGCTGTTAACATAATGAATGGAGAAAAAAGGTCAGTTGCAGAACCGACTTCACAAACAGTAATTAGAGGACCGAAGGATGCGTTTATTGAATCCATTTCGACAAATGTCAGCCTCATTAGAAGGAGG
Source organism: Neobacillus niacini (assembly GCF_023715415.1). Taxonomy (GTDB): domain Bacteria; phylum Bacillota; class Bacilli; order Bacillales; family Cytobacillaceae; genus Neobacillus; species Neobacillus niacini_C. The sequence goes on along the minus strand of NZ_JAMBOB010000001.1, from coordinate 469,895 downwards.
ATACGCAACAAAAATCTTCGTTTTGAACAATATACGATTGGAGAAGATACTCAAACCACTGTTTATTTAGGATTTTTTAAAGGGATTGCGAACGAGGCAATTATACAGGAAGTTCGAAATAGATTAAAGAAAATAAAGGTTAGTGCCATTTTTGAGAGTGGCAATATTGAGGAGTTAATAGCTGATAAAACATTCACATTGTTTCCGTTGGCACTTAATACAGAACGTCCAGACACCGTTGCAGCCAATTTAATGGAAGGGAAAATGGTCATTCTCATAGATGGCACGCCATTTGCCTTAATTGTGCCTGCCGTTTTTGTAAACTTCTTTGAAAGTCCAGAGGATTATTATCAGTCTTTTTTCTTAGGAAGCTTTTTGAGGATGATTCGATATCTTTCGTTCATGATTGCGCTGCTAACACCATCTATTTATGTAGGTGTTTTAACTTATCATCATGAATTATTGCCAACTACTTTACTATTAAGCGTTATTGCACAGCGTGAGGGGATTCCATTCCCGGCCGTCGTTGAAGTATTGGTGATGGAAATCACATTTGAGATATTAAGAGAAGCCGGGGTCAGGATGCCGCGAGTTGTCGGCCAAATGGTTTCGATTGTGGGTGCATTGGTAATTGGCCAGGCAGCAGCAGAAGCTGGGATTATATCAAATATAATGATTATTATTGTTTCAATCACGGCAATTGCTAATTTTGTATCCCCGATTTACAGTTTTGCAACAGCCTCCAGATTATTGCGCTTTTTATTAATCTTTTTTGCGGCAATTTTAGGCTTATATGGGGTATTACTTGTTCTGGTGGCTATGGTTGCCCATTTAGCAGCATTACGTTCGTTTGGAGTGCCTTATTTAGCACCCATAGCACCTTTTATTATTGAGGACCAAAAGGATGTGTTTGTCAGGTTTCCATTCTGGAACATGAAAAAAAGACCGAAATATATAAGAAGCGAATCTGAACAAAAGGTATTTTCGGCTTCTCCTCCTTCCCCCTCTTCAATGAAGGGTGGGAACACTAGTTGAGACTTAAAAGCGTTGTAATAGTAATCGCAATAGTTACGCTATTGACTGGGTGCTGGGATCATCGTGAAATATCAGAAATAACTGTTGTGGTTGGCATGGCAGTTGATAAGGGTGATGATGATAAATTCACATTAACTATAGAAGGGATAAACGCCAAGGAATTGAGTGATAAAACGGCTTCTGGATTTGCTCCATCTGTTGTTTTTTCACTAAAAGGGGATACTTTGGCTGAATTATCCCAGAAAATGAATATTGGCATTTCAAAGAATTTAATATTCTCACATATGAAGGTGCTTGTCATTGGGGAGAGTGTTCTAAGGGAAGGCATATTAGATTTTATTGATTTCTTGGAAAGAAATCGTGAAATTAGGGATGACTTTAACATTGTTACAGCAAGACATGTAAAAGCAGCAGATATCCTAAAGGTAACTTTTTTAGTGCAAAAGTCATCTTCTCTAAAACTTCATACACAATTAAATTCTTTCGTAGAAAGTTGGGGAGGAGACCCAGATATCCGGTTAAACGATTTCATTCAAGCCTATACCTCTGCTGGAAAAAGGGGAGTGTTGGCCGCACTAACTATTAATGGTGACCCCAAAAAAGGGGGCAGTGTTGATAATATGAAAAAGGGTGCACCAGATGCGATGGTGGTGGTTGATTCAATGGCCATATTAAAAAAAGATAAGCTTCTAGATTTCCTGCCACTTAAGGATACTAGAAATTACTTGTGGTTAATAAATAAATTAGAAAAAACAGTAGTTACCGTGGAATGTAGTAAAAATAAATTCCTTGGTGTTCGTATATTCAATACTGTAACAAAATCAAAAGGAAGTCTAGTTAAGGGCAGAGCAATAATAAATCTTAAGATAAGGGCTGAAGCTTATTTAGATAGCACCCAGTGTAAAGATGATGATCTAACACAAATTAAAACTTTTAAGAAATTTGGAAAGTTAACGGATAAACAAATTAAAAAGGATCTTGAAACTACTATAAAAAAGCTTCAACAAAATTATGAGGCCGATATTTTTGGCTTCGGAGAAATACTTTTCCGCCAAGATTATAATAATTTCAAACGAATCGAAAAGCAGTGGGATGAATATTTCAAAGAAGCCATCGTCAATGTTGATGTAAATGTCAAAATAAGAAGATCCGGTATCCGGACAAAGAGCCCTTTTAGTGAGAAAAAGTAAGTTTTGTAAACCATATTTTTAAGGATTACTACCTTAAGAATATGGTTTATTTTCTTTCTCAACACTTGTCCATACTTTTTTTTACAGGCAACTGTCACACATTAAATTTATTGGTCAAATAACTGTTTGTACATAATGAACTAGCCTACACCAACTATCTTAAAAAAGAATATTTTATTGTAACAGATAAACTATCACAAAAAAGATGCTGAAAATCTTTGGTGGGTGCAATAAATGAAATCAATTGTTTTTTTAGGGACGAACAAAACAGGATCGAGTTATGAAGGAATAAAAGCAGCAAAAGGACTAGGTTACGAGACAATCCTTTTAACGAATCGCACTATTTTTATTGAGGAAAGGGAGGATTATAAAGAAATAGATGATATACGGCTCATTGATATGTCGGACAATGATGAAATATTCTTAGCAATAACTGACCTTATAAATGATGGAAAAAGTGTCGACTGTTTTATTAGCTTTTTAGATGAGTATGTTTATTTGGCTGCATTGCTCACTAATATAATTTGTCATACGCCACTCACGTTTGAACCACTGGAAATTATGGCCGATAAAATATTAACGAGAAGATTTTTAGATGGAAAGAGTTATACTCCTTTTTTTAAGGTGCTAAGTTCGCCGGAAGCTATCGATAATGAGGTAAGTGAGTTAAAAGACCAATTTCCACTAATTATTAAATCACCACAATCAAATGGTTCAAAGGATGTATTATTGGTCGAAAATATTTGGGAATGTAAGAGGGGTGTGAAACAACTTCAAAGAAAAAATCCTGAATTACCTATATTAATTGAGGAATATCTTGTGGGGCCGCAATATTTGATTGAAGTAATTGTTTTTCATTCAACCATCACAATTGTGGCAATTGTTGAACAGGAAATAACAAAGGGCGACCGATTTATTATTACAGGTTATTCTATATGTCCTGAGTTGTCGTTGGAACAACTTCCGGGATTAAAAGAAACTGTCTATTCAATAGTAGAGGATTTTCAATTTCGAAATGGTACTTGCCATTTAGAAATGAAATTAACAAATAAAGGCTGGAAGCTAATTGAAATTAATCCGAGAATGGCAGGGGGAGCTATGAATCGGATGATTGAGGAAGCGTTTGGCGTTAATCTTGCAGAACAGACGGTAAAGTTGTTTGCAGGAAAAGAGCCAGATTTAATAAAAAGGCGAGAAAAAGCTATTTATGCACATTATTTAATCGTTAGCTCTATTGGGAAATTACTTAAAATATCGGGGTGTGAATCTGCTGAAGAACAAGCAGGTGTCATAGAGGTTTACACAAAAGCAGCAACTGGTCAAATTGTTACACCACCTCGATCAATGGGGCAACGTTATGGATATGTATTAGCAGCAGCTGATTCAAAAAGTCGAGCAAAGGAGTGCGCCATAAAGGGTGCAGAGCAAATTCAATTTTACCTACAGCCGATATAAATAATTGAAAGGAGGTTTGATTATGGGGGAACATCAGAAAAAAACATGTGTTTGTCATGATTTGCAACAACTATTAGAAGAACAAAAAAAATTATCATTTGACGATTTTCGATTTGTAAACGGTGATTTTGGATATGACACGATTCCGTTTATACTTTCAACGGGGAAATGTCAATTTGAGGCTTGGGGTTGGACAAATAATGGAGATTTTTTTACAACAACTTTTTTTAGATTAGAGGCAATAGATGAAAGGAAATGCTGTGCAACTTTATCTCTCCTAGAACCGGTAGACCTAGATGGCAATCCAGTAGAAATGTGCGACAATATCTTTTCGTTAAGATCTACAAGGAATTGTATTATTGTTGACCTCTCCTGCTTTACTTCATTACAGCCATTATCACCTAGATTAGTAAATCGTTTACTGCCAATTATTGATCCAAAGTGTTAAAAGCCCATATAGAATGGGCTTATTCTTTTTTTTGAAATGCGGGTTATTTATATATGTGTCTATCGCACATTTTTAGAGATATGAATAGGATATATGGAATTAAAAAAGGAGGTAATGTAAATGTCTGGTTCACATGGCGGGCTTGGCGCAGGCTTTGCTCTTATCGTTGTATTGTTCATTTTGTTAATTATTATCGGGGCTTCCTGGTGCTGAGATTACTATTAATTTAAAGAGGGGGTTATAAATATGCCTTATGGATATGGTTATGGCGGCGGATGTGGTGTTGGCGGTTATGGTTACGGCGGATGCGGATTTGGCGGCGGTTTTGCGCTAATCGTAGTTTTATTCATCCTATTGATTATCGTTGGAGCAGCTTGCTTTAGATAATTAGATGTAAAAGAAAGCCCTCTTATCAATCAAGAGGGCTTTTTGTTGTTGTTCTTTTCCAAATTTTAAATGCTTCAATTTCAACTGATAATTTTTTTAACGTAAAGCTAATCACTGCGGCGTCATCAAGGATACCTAAGCCAACCAGAAAATCGGGGACCACATCTAAAGGAGAAACGAAATACAGAATTGCCCCAATAATCGTTAAGATTGTAGCGGGGGAAACGTTACGATATTCCCCTTTTGAATATGCCTGAACTAAATCAAAAAAAAGTTGTAGTTTCCCCCAAGCCTCTCCTAAAGTACCTTTGTTATTTCTCGCCTTAAGGATTGCCTTCTTAAGTAAGCCCTCTGTCCTTTTGGGGTTATCAAGGTATCCCAGTGCACCTTCTTGGTGTTTTTTTGCTTCAAATTCAAGTTTTGCATCAACCATTTACATACACTTCCTTAAGTGAAATACATAAAGTTAGTGTACCTCAGGAACATTCATTTCATTTATGCGAAAAACATCATCATTTTTTTCTGAAGTTTTCCCATGGACAATTTCTTCAACCTCGAAGCCTTCAAGTGTTTCTTTCTTTAATAAGCTATCAACTAAATGCTGATACTGGGGATAATGACTCTTAATAAAATTTTCTGCTTTCTCTATTCCTTTTTCAAACAGTTCTTGCATTTTTGCTTCCTTATCCTGTTTGTTAAATGTAAGGGTGAAACCTCCTTGAAGCATACCAGTATCAACCATTTGTTCGATAATCTGCTTAGCTTGCTGAACGTCTCCACTTACACCTATACTATGTTCGCCAAGAAGCATTCTTTCGGCGACGCCGCCAGCTAGCACCATTGCGACTCTGTCTAATAGGTCGCTTGTTGTTGATAAATGAAGTTCTTTTGGTATTGGTGCCACATAACCGAGTGCCTCACCACGTGGAATAATGGTTGCTTTTCTAACTGAGCCTGGCTTTGTTAACGATGCAACAATAGCATGACCCGCTTCATGGATGGCTACACGACGCTTTGTGTCAAAATCCTGTAAAGAACGGGAAGTACTTCCTAATATGGTTCGGTCAAGAGCATAATCAAGATCGCCTTTTGTTAATACTTCCTGCCCGTTTCGTACTGCCCGTCTTGAGGCAGTTTCAAATAATGACTGCAGCTCCGCTCCTGAAAAGCCGGAGGTGCTTTCCGCTAGTCCATCTAAAGTGGCAACTACTTCATCGCTAAGTGCTTTACCTTTTGTATGAATACCAATAATTTCCCTTCTGCCTTTTGTATCAGGGAGTGGGACTTGGAAGGTGAAATCAATCCTTCCTGGTCGTAAAAATGCTTCATCAAGCATATCTTTTCTATTTGTGGCGGCAATAAACAATATACCATCATTTGAATGCCCGCCATCAAGCTGAACAAGCAGTTCTGTTAATGTTTTTTCAGCTTCTTCACCGCCATGGGCTTTTCGTCTCCCAGCTAGGGCATCTACTTCATCAATGAAGATGACAGCTGGACCTTGTTTTCTTGCAGTCTGGAACAAAGAGCGGACTCTGCTCGCGCCAACACCAACGAATAATTCATTAAAAGCAGAACCGCTGGCAGAGAAGAAAGCTGCATTTAGTTCATGGGCAATTGCTTGAGCTAATAATGTTTTTCCTGTACCTGGAGGTCCATATAAAAGAATCCCTTTTGGTGGTTTAATCCCCATTTGAATGGCCCTTTCAGGTTCTTTAAGTGTTGAAAGTGTTTGAAGGATTTCTTCCTTCATTTCTTCACCAATCCCACCAACGTCTTCTAAACTAATGGCAGGAAGTGGGCGTGCTTGTGAAACACTGCTTTTCATCGAGTTTGAAAGCCCGAAACCACCTTTTGTTTTTTGAAGTATTAGGGCTGTTGCAACAAGGACAAGCAATATACCACCCATAATCCACTTTCCAAATGCGCTGCTATTTGAAAAAGAGTAGTTTATATTATATTTTTCAACCAGCTTTTCAACCATTTGGCTATTTGGAGGGACATGTGATACGTATTTATGGTCACCCGCTTCAAGATGAAGGCTGCCATCTGAATATTGTTTTAGTGTAACTGATTTGCCATTTTGATTTTGAATTGTGTTTTCTACTGAAGAAAAAGGAATTTCTACTTTTTGATTTGTGGTTTGGATAATCCAAGTAATCCCAACTATTAATAGTATTAACGCTGTGATAAGCGGAATAATCTTTGAAACTAGCTTTTTACTTTGATTCAATTATTGTCATCTCCTTGTACAGAGTCTCATTCTATTATAAAAGGAAAATATCAAAAGGGGATGTGGGAATGGGTGGAAATGAATTTCCAGTTGGATTTTATTAAAGGATTGCAAATTTTAACGCCAGACTATAAGATTAAGGGTACGAGAAAAATTTTTTGATTGTTAAAAGAGAGGAATTTGAAATGGGTAACAAACTTAAAGAAGAAGTACTATCACGCAGAACCTTTGCGATTATATCTCACCCGGATGCTGGGAAAACTACACTTACAGAAAAGTTATTATTGTTTGGCGGAGCTATACGAGATGCTGGAACAGTAAAAGCAAAAAAAACTGGTAAATTTGCGACAAGTGACTGGATGGAAATTGAAAAACAACGTGGAATCTCTGTAACATCCAGTGTTATGCAATTTGACTATAATGATTTCCGTGTCAACATTTTGGATACACCAGGTCACCAAGATTTTAGTGAAGATACCTATCGTACGCTAATGGCTGTAGATAGTGCGGTAATGATTATCGACTCTGCAAAAGGGATTGAGGAGCAAACCTTAAAGTTATTTAAAGTGTGCCGGATGCGTGGAATTCCTATCTTCACATTTATTAATAAGCTTGACCGTCAAGGGAAAGCTCCTTTAGAGTTGCTTGCTGAATTAGAAGAGGTTCTTGGAATTGAAACATATCCCATGAACTGGCCAATTGGGATGGGTAAAGAATTTCTTGGTATATACGACCGATATTACAAACGAATTGAACAATTTAGAGTAAATGAAGAAAATCGTTTCATAGCTTTGAATGATGATGGGGAAATAGAAGGTGACCATCCTTTAAAGGTTTCAGGATTGTATGACCAAACGCTTGAAGAGATTATGCTGTTAAACGAAGCTGGCAATGATTTCTCACCTGAAAAAGTAGCTGAAGGAAAGATTATTCCCGTTTTCTTTGGCAGTGCCTTAACCACTTTTGGCGTCCAAACCTTTTTAGAGACATACCTGCAATTTGCTCCAGCTCCAATGGCTCGAAATTCATCCATTGGTGAAATTAATCCACTTGCAGAGCAATTTTCGGGCTTCGTCTTTAAAATTCAAGCAAATATGAATCCTGCCCATCGTGACCGGATTGCTTTTGTTCGAATTTGTTCGGGTAAATTTGAACGAGGAATGACCGTAAATATTCCGCGATTAGGTAAACAAATAAAGCTTTCTCAGTCCACTTCCTTTATGGCTGAAGAAAGAAGCACGGTTGATGAAGCTGTCAGCGGGGACATAATCGGCCTATATGATACTGGTACTTATCAAATTGGTGATACGATTACCTCCGGTAAAGAGAATTTCCAATTTGAAAGACTTCCGCAATTTACTCCGGAACTCTTTGTTAGGGTTTCTGCTAAGAATGTAATGAAACAAAAATCTTTTTATAAAGGAATCCAGCAGTTAGTACAGGAAGGAGCTATTCAGCTTTATAAAACTGTGAAAACTGATGATTACTTGTTAGGTGCAGTTGGACAATTACAATTCGAGGTCTTTGAACATCGGATGAGAAATGAATACAATGCTGAAGTTTTGATGGAGCGTATGGGATCTAAAATAGGAAGATGGGTTGAAGGAGATAGTGTAGATGAAAATCTTTCAAGCTCAAGAAGTCTCCTTGTCAAGGATCGCTTTGATCATTATGTCTTTTTATTTGAAAATGATTTTGCGCTTCGTTGGTTCCAAGAAAAAAATCCAGATGTGAAGCTCTATAACCCAATGGATCAGGACTAAGAGTGACGGGATATTCCCGTCATTTCTTTCGGATAAAATATACTGAAAATTCAGATTACAACTTGACTCTATTATTGGAATCGACTTACAATTAGTACAAATGCCATTATCATATTTTGGGGGGATAAGGATGGAATATGGATACTTTTTTACAGGTTTTCCGGGTTTTATTTGCAACCAATTGATTCGGGAAGTACTAAAAAGGAATGATTTAAAGGGTGTCATATACGTACTAGTACTTCAAGGGATGATGGATAAAGCAAGAAAGGAACGTCAAGCTATTCTTACAGAACTAGGTCTGAAGGATGAAGCATTTGTCCTTATTGAAGGTGATATTACTCAGCCATCACTCATGATTTCAGATGAAACCCAAGAATTCCTAAATGGAAAGATTACACATGTATTTCATCTTGCTGCGATTTATGATCTGGCAGTACCAAGGGATATTGCTTTTAAAATTAATGTGAATGGTACAGATAATGTGAATAACTGGGTAAGAGGATTGACTCAGTTAAAACGTTATGTATATTTTAGTACGGCATATGTTGTAGGTAGTCGTGAAGGAAATCTATACGAGACAGAGCTTATTCGACCGACAAGTTTTAAAAATCATTATGAGGAAACAAAGTATGAGGCTGAAGTTTTGGTGGAAAAACTAAAAAAGGAAATTCCAATTACCATTATTAGGCCAGGAATCGTCAAAGGTCATTCTCAAACCGGAGAGACGATTAAATTTGATGGCCCCTATTTTATCATGAATTTTTTAGATCGATTAAAATTTCTTCCACTTCTCCCGAAATTGGGCAAGGGAGAAGCCTATGTGAATTTAGTACCAATAGATTATATCATTCAGGCAACTTCTTACCTTAGCTTTTTGGAAAAAGGGGTTGGTAAAACCTATCATTTAACAGACCCTCGTCCCTATCGTGCTTCTGAAATTTATACCTTTATGATGGATGAATTGATGAACAAGAAACCTATGGGTACCCTACCGTTAACAGTGGGCAAATGGTTTCTTTCCATAAAGCCGATGAGAAAATATCTAAGGGTAGAAAAAGAAGCACTCGATTATTTTACTTGGAAGGGTCATTTTGATTGCACGCAGGCAGTGAAAGATTTAAAAGAATCAGGAATTATGTGTCCTGATTTTAAAGATGGTCTAAAGCCAATGACTGCCTTTTACTTAAAACAAAAGGATAATCCTAATTATCAAATACCCATTTTATGATACTAGCATGATTTAAAATATTTCTTCTCAACCTCGTTTATTCGGTCCGTTACTGGTAAAACTAATTTGGAAGTAACTTACATCAGAAGCGAGATAGAGAAATGAAAAAAATGAGTAAATTAGAAGCAGTATTATGGAGCATAGCCTTTCCAGGATTCAGTCAGCTATTAAGTGGCCAGTACATTAAGGGTGTTTTGTTTGTAATACTAGAATTTATTATTAATGTGAAGAGTCATTTTAATAGTGCAATCATGTACAGTTTCCTTGGTGAAATTAAAAGGGCTGAATCAGTCTTAAATTATCAGTGGCTAATGTTTTACCCGTGTGTTTATATGTTTTCAATGTGGGATGGCTATCGTTATGCAATGCCTGCCGAAGAAAAGTATTCATATTTACCATTTGTATTTTCTGCCTATTTTGTCACAGTAGGATTAATGATTTCACCAAAGGTTACAATTTTTAATGTTCATCCAGGTCCTGTTTTTTTACCAATGCTATTTGTTATTCCGGGGTTACTCATTGGATTCTTGATAGGATGGATATTAAAATCCCGAAAAAAGCTGCCAATCAGAAACTGATTAGTAGCTTTTTTTGTTTAGAATTTTTTTATGCCCCCATAAAAGGGTCTAATGAAACGTACATCTTTAGTAGAAAAAGGGTGTTAACAACTTTGAGGTGAAAGAATTAGAGGAACAAGCGGAAAAAGAAATTAATAGAGCTATAAAAAAGCACAGGAAAAAATAGCCTTTCTTGGGGTTTAATTTTTCCACATATGCTTGATACTCATAAAATCCAAGATCCCAGCACTATGGTATAATTGGGTTATTGTGAGGTGTGACAATGCTAGGTTTATTGTTTTTAAGCAAGTATAAAAAACGAACGTTAGAGGAATCGGTTCTTTTAATACAACAAGGGGACCGTTTACTATTAAATGAAATAATAGATTCTTATAAACCATTTATAGCGAAAAATGTTTCTGCAGTATGTAAACGATATATTTATGAAACCGACGACGAATTTAGTATTGGTCTGATTGCCTTTAATGAGGCTATTGAAAAGTATTCACCTGAGAAAGGCAGCTCTTTGCTTAGTTTTGCAGAAGTCATAATCAAGAGAAGAGTTATTGATTATATTCGAAAACAAACGAAAAATCAGCATGTTAGTATCGACTTGACCTACTCATCACTTGAGGATGAGACAGCAGGCATGGTAATTGTGAATGAGCTATCCCTAGAGGAATATAAGAAAATATCGGATGAAGAGTTAAGAAAAGATGAAATTATTCAATTTCAAGCATTATTAACTTCATTTGATTTAAGCTTTAGTGATTTAGTTGAGAATTCACCTAAACATGCAGATGCAAGGGTGAATGCTATTCTTGTCGCTAAGCTTTTAGTAGATGATAAGGAATTAAAAAACTTTCTAATTGAAAAAAAGCGCCTTCCGATAAAACAATTAGAAAAAAAAGTGAATGTCAGTCGAAAGACAATTGAGCGAAATCGAAAATATATTATTGCGATTGCACTTATATTATCGAATGATTATGTATACCTAAATGATTACTTAAGGGGGTGCTAGAGACATGAAAAAAGGAATTGTAATGGAAGTTGACGATCCCTATTTAACTTTACTAACTTCAGATGGAGAATTCTTACGTGCCCGTAAAATGGATAGACTTTATTCTATAGGTGAAGAAATAGATTTTTTTCCCGTTACTGGCTATCTAGAAAGAAATAAAACAAATTTATTTAAAAACTTTTTTACGTTAAGAAAAGTTTTGATGTCAATGGCTGTTCTAATGGTTAGTTTAGGTTCTCTTTTCCCGGTATATCAAAGTAATAAGACATATGCCTATATGTCTATAGATACTAACACGAGTATTGAAATGGGACTTAATAAAAATATGGAGGTCGTTGAATTAAAGGGGTTTACTAAAGAAGCAGAAACCATCATCTCTCAGCTTGAAGATTGGAAGAAAAAAGACGCTTCTGAATTAACGGCCATTCTTGTAGCAGAGTTAAAAGATGAAGGGATAATTGCACAGACAGAGCCTGTTGTGATCTCAACGGTAAAAACACTTCAGCTTAAAGAAAAAGCGGCAGCCAAATTACAAGAAAATGTCGATAAAATTAAACAAACAATTGATAAACATCCTGTAGAAGTAAAGATGTATACAACAACAGAAGCTGAGGTTGAAAAAGCCCGCAACTCCGGTGTTCCTGTCGGAATTTATCATAGTGGTAAAAATAATTCTGCACAAAACAAGCAAAAGAAAGAAAAAATTAAACAAATAAAGAATAATCCAACTAAATCATCTGGAAACTCAACATTGCCGCCAGGTCAGCTAAAAAAGCAGGCAGAAATAAATAGTAGTCCCAATGCTGATAATCGTCAGCAAGAAATTAGAAGCAATAATAATAATGCTGTAGAAAAGCAAACAAATGGGAAGCAGGCTTCACCTGATACAAGGAAAGGCATCAATACTATAGGCAGCGAAGAATGGAAACCTCATCAAGAGAAACAGATAGAGAATAACACAGCAAATAAACAAATTAAACAAGATAAACCAAAGACAAATAATCATAATAAATTAAAAAAACAAGAGAATAACGGGAAAAAATAAGTCCGGCAAAATGCCGGACTTTTTCCATGTTATTTAGTTGCGTTATTGTTGTGTAGATTGGCCAGCCATTTGCGCTTGAGCTTGTTTAACTAACCTTTTCGTAATTTCGCCGCCAACAGACCCATTTGCTCGGGAAACTGTATCGGATCCTAAATTTACACCAAACTCTTGTGCAATTTCATATTTAACCTGATCAAGATATTGCTCTATTCCTGGAACTAATAATTTATTGCTGCTGTTAGCCATTTTTGTCAACTCCTTAAGATCTATACAGAGAATTCTTTTCTCTGTATTGGTATTATGATTCATTTCTGTAATTTAATAAGTGGTAATGTTTTGCGGAAATGGATACTGAAAGTTATCTAATCAGTTCCCTTGCTTACATCCTTGTCTGGATGCATGAAGGGATATGCTTGTGGTTTCTTTTTACTCTCCAGCAATTCCCGATTTTCGGCTGTATTCCAACCAATATCATTGGTTGGGTGAACCCATTCGTCCCCGGCCATAATTTCAGGGTCTGTATTTTCAGTCCAATTTTCCAAAGGAGAGTTTGGAGAAGAATATAAGCTGTCTCCAATGACAACCCCATGTTCATTTATGAATGGTGGCTGCATTTTAATACCTGTTCCCTCGAAACTTGGAGCATTAATTTGATGTGGAATTGTTTCATTCATTGTAGGATTATCAGGTTTTTGCTTTTTCTTATTGGTCATTTTACTCACTCCTATTTTTCTTTATTTTCCGCTGGATGGACAATTTTATTTATGAAAAATAAGGAAGTGATTGAATTCCCTCTTTTGAAGAAAACTAAAGATGTAACATCAATGATGGGAGGACGAAAAAATGGCTAAACGAAAAGCAGAGCATAATGCAGTAGAAAAATATTCTAAAACACCACATAAGAATGTACAGGAAAGTGAATTTTCTGCAGAATTTACTGATAATAACAATGCTATAAGATTTGCAAACCGTAATTCAAAACTAGGTAAAAAAGGAAGAAGTTAATGAAAGACAAAAAAAGTGTGCAAAACACACGTGAAGAATTTAGCATTGAATTTGGAGATGTAAATGGAATCAAGCTATATGAGGTGCTTCAGTCAAACAAGGAACATAAAAAGTCCTCAAAAAAGAAGTAAGCCGGCTCTATGCCGGCTTCTCTTTATCCTTTATATGAAAAGATTAGTGTCCCTTTGTTAGCAGGATCAAAATAAGCGATTAAATTAGATGACTGCTTAGTTATTTTTCCAGATGATAAGTATTCAGAAAGATTAAAGGAAAGCTCTTCAATCATCGTATGCTTATATAATTCTTTTTCATCAAGTTCTAGTTCCACAAAGGCTTGCCCTAATAGCAGTGGATTATCGACGATTTGTTTATAGATTTCAGTTCTTGTCTGTTTAGTAAAGCTTTGTTCCCACCATGGCTTTCGTGGCTTATATTTATGGTTTATTAAATAATCATATTTCATCATGCCAGCAATAATATCGAGGTCACTTACCTTCCGATATTGAAGGAAGGAGAACAATCTTCGAAATAAATCCTCTAACTGGTGACCAATCCTTGACCAGCCTTGCTCATCCCAATAGGTACCAAACTCCTGGAAAAAGTCAAAAGGTGAAGAAAATACGTTCCTCACTAAATACTCAATTGTGTGGTTCATGCGATGGTCATTCCAATATTTTTCTAACACATCTTCCACCTGTTTAATTCTGAGAATATCATTAAAGGAGAGGACATTATTCCCCAAAATTTCATATGGAGAATGATCCATATAAATATACTCATGTTCATCAGCACGAAGTCTTAGCCCAGTTCCCCGCAGCATTTTCAAAAATCCTAACTGCAGTTCCTCAGGACGAAGTTCAAAAACATCATTAAACGTTTTCCGAAAGGATGCGTAATCTTCCTCTGGCAGACCAGCGATTAAATCAAGGTGCTGGTCGATTTTTCCGCCATCCTTCACCATGGTAACGGTTCTTGTTAGTTTTGCAAAATTTTGTTTCCGCATGACAAGCTCATTTGTATAATCATTTGTCGATTGCACACCAATTTCAAAGCGGAATAAGCCTTTTGGTGCTTCATTATTTAAAAATTCAATAACCTCTGGCCTCATGATGTCAGCAGTGATCTCAAACTGAAAAACTGTTCCAGGAAGATGTTCATCAATTAAAAATCGGAACATTTCCATTGCATAGCTTCTACTAATATTAAATGTACGGTCAACAAACTTAATCGTTTTTGCCCCATTAGCCATTAAATAACGAATATCTTCCTTAATTTTCTCCCTATCAAAATAACGTACCCCTACTTCAATAGAAGAAAGACAGAATTGACAGCTAAATGGACAGCCTCTGCTTGTTTCAATATAGGTGACACGTTTACCTAAATGAGCTTTATCTTCAGGAAATCGATAGGGGGATGGGAGTTCCTTAAGGTCGAGTTTATTCATTTGGGGTGTCACTTTGACTTTTCCGTTTTCACGATAGGCGAGTCCATGTACATTTTTAAAGTTGCCCTCGCCGTTCAACTCAGAAAGTAGCTGCTTAAATGAATGTTCACCCTCACCCATCACAATAAAGTCAACACTTGGAAGCTTTTCCATCCATTCTACCGTGTCATAAGATACTTCTGGGCCACCAAATACAATCTGAATAGATGGGTCAATTTTTTTAATCATATTGACCACCTTAATGGTTTCTTCAATGTTCCAGATGTAACAACTAAATCCAATAATTGTTGGTTTTTGCTGATAGAGGTCTGACACAATGTTCATTACCGGATCTTTTATCGTATATTCCTTTAATTGGATGTTAAATTCCGGAGCAGCAAAAGCCTTTAAGCAGCGAATAGCTAGGTTCGTATGTATATATTTAGCATTTAAAGTACAGCAAATAACGTTCATAATAAAACTCCTTCGGGCAAATTAAAAACAATAGTATATTATATCCTATTTTTATAAAAAAACATAATCGATATAAAAAACACCTGTTATATTACAGGGAGAGAGCTGTTATACATACAAAATGCTATACCAAAACCAGATAAAATAACGTTTTTATTTAATTTTTAAAAAGTGTTATAGAATTTTTTTGCAGATGTTTGATTTTTGTCACAGCGTAATAAAAAAATCTATCCTACAATGAATTAGGGGAATTTATATTTTTGTATTTTCTATGTTTTTTTTATACACGAAGGGGAGGGACATTATGTCTATATTGCCAAAGAAAAATGAGCTTGGTTTCTTCGAGATTCGCCTTGAATCAATTGGGGGACTTGGAGCAAATTTAGCTGGAAAAATGTTAGCCGAAGCTGGAGTACTAGGTCTAGGTTTGAACGGATCTAATTTTTCATCTTATGGCTCTGAAAAGAAAGGATCACCTGTAAAAAGTTTTATCCGGTATTGTGATCCAGATGTAGAAATAAGAGATCACAGCCCAATAGAGCAGCCACATATTGTTGCTGTATTCCATGAAGCATTATATAGAACAATCGATGTTGTAAGTGGATTAAATGCTGATGGAATCGCACTTATAAATACAGCTAGAGAGTTTGATGAAGTGAGAAAGGATTTAAAGTTAGAATATGGGACACTTGCTATTGTTGACGCTTTAACGATTGCAGTTGAAGAAAAAACAAAGGTAAACACTGCAATGCTCGGTGCGCTATATCGTATCTGCGATTTTCTAGATCCTGATTCTATGAGAAATGTTATTCGCAAAACATTTGAAAAAAAATATCCGCATTTAGTTGAACCGAATATCCGCACGTTTGACCGTGGCTATAATGAAGTTCAATTTAAAACCTATGAAGTGCCAGAAGGGGCAGAAGGTAAAAATTTTTCACGGACATTGCCACAATTAGGATACATGACCCAGGGAATCGGCGGAGTAATGACCACTCAAGGTAATAGTATATTAAAAGATTTAAGTGGTTCACGACAAGGATTTCTTCCACAGTTTGAACAGGATAAGTGTATCCACTGTGCTGCCTGCGATAATGTTTGTCCAGACTATTGCTTCGTTTGGGAAGCTGGCGAAGATAAGAAGGGCAGAAAGCAAATGTTCCTTAAAGGGATTGATTATCAATATTGTAAGGGCTGTTTAAAATGTGTTGAAGCTTGTCCAACTGACGCTTTAGGTGATCTTCGTGAAATGATTGGATATGCAGATGCTAACCGTGTAAAACAGAACTTTCCGTATCTAGCAGGGGGGATTTCATAATGGCAATTTTAGAAGATAAGTTAAAGAATCAAGGGGTTGCTCAACAGCTATCAACCTTTGAATCAGGAAATGAAATGGCTGCAATGGCTGCTGCACAAATAAATTACCATATTATGGGTTATTTCCCTATAACACCATCTACAGAAGTTGCCCAATTTCTGGATCAAATGAAAGCCCGTGGCGAGCACGATATTAAGCTGATTCCAGCTGATGGTGAACATGGTTCTGCAGGTATTTGCTATGGTGCTTCAGCTACCGGTGCAAGGGTATTCAATGCAACAAGTGCAAATGGTCTTCTTTATATGATTGAACAACTGCCAGTTCAATCTGGAACCCGTTTTCCTATGGTTATGAATCTTGTCACACGTGCGGTAAGTGGACCGCTTGATATAAGAGGAGATCACTCTGATCTTTACTTTGCGTTAAATACTGGCTGGGTTATCTTAACAGCTAGTACGCCGCAAGCTGTTTATGACATGAATATAATGGCTCTGAAAATTGCTGAACATTCTAAGGTCCGTCTTCCGGTTATCGTTGCGTATGATGGATTCTTCACTTCCCATCAAAAGCGCAGAGTTGAGTATTTCAAGGATCGTAGTGTCGTGCAGAAGTTTGTGGGTGAATGTCCAACAGACTACCATTTTGCGAGAGATCCAAAGAAACCAGTAACAATTGGTGCTCATATGAATGGGGATGACCTAATCAACAACAATTTCCAACAATCTGAAGCCATTTACGCTGCTGGTGAGGTTTATAAAGAGGTTGCAGCAGAATATGCCCGTATTTCAGGCCGTGAGTATTCAGTACTTGATTTATATAAAATGGAAGATGCAGAGGTTGCGTTATTCTTGTTGAACTCTGCTGGTGAATCAGCAAAAGATGTAGTAGATACATTACGTGCAAAAGGAATAAAGGCTGGAGTAATCAGCCCGAATATTATCCGTCCATTCCCAGCGAAGGAAATTCGTGAAGCCCTTAAAAATGTAAAAGCATTATTAGTTGGTGAACGTGCAGATTCCTATGGAGCAAATGGACCAAATTTAACACATGAAGTGAAATCTGCCCTTCAGGAAGACCGTGAAAATCAAACTATCGTGCTAAGTCGAGTTTTCGGTTTAGGCGGTAAAGATTTCTACGCTTCTGATGCACATAATTTCTTTGATATGGCCATCGATGCAATGGAAAAAGGCTATGCTGAAAAGCCATTTGATTATTATGGTCATGTTCCTGGTAATCCAGATGATATTCTGAAGCCAGTAATTACACCGCAGCACGGTGATGTATACAGAACTGGTTTAATTGATGTGAAAATGGATGAAGAAGCAAACAAACTAAAGGTGAAAATTCCACCGCTTCGTGCGTTGACTGGCAAGCCTAAGCGAATTGCTTCCGGACACGGTGCGTGCCCTGGGTGTGGAATATTTGGTGGATTGGAATTATTCTTCAAAGGAATAGAAGGTGACATCGTCACATTATTCCAAACCGGCTGTGCGTATGTTACAACAACCTCTTATCCGCATAGTTCTCATAAACAAACCATGATGCATAACTTATTCCAAAATGGCGCTGCTACGTTATCTGGAACACTTGAAGCGTTTATGGAATTAAAACGCCGCGGTGAAATCGAAGTGTCTGATGATGCTACGTTTGTCATGATAACTGGTGACGGCGGAATGGACATTGGGATGGGATCTGCGATAGGAACTGCCCTTCGTGGACATAAGTTGATTATGCTCGAGTATGATAATGAAGGCTATATGAATACTGGTTCACAAATGTCTTATTCTACGCCTTTGGGTCATATGACAAGCACATCAGGTGTAGGGAAAGCACAAAAGGGAAAAGGATTCCACCACAAGGATACTGCGCAAATTATGGCAGCAACAAATATCCCTTACGTATTTACAGGGGCGGAAAGCTTCCCGCAGGACTTAGTTAAAAAGGGTGCGAAAGCACAGTGGTATGCACAAAATGTTGGTACTGTTTATGGTAAGATCCTGATTACTTGCCCGCTTAACTGGAAATCAGAGGATCGTTATGGAACCACGATTTTGGAGCAAGCTGTAAATTCTTGTTTCTTCCCTCTATATGAGGTTGAGCAAGGTGTTACCAGCATTACCTATAACCCAGAAGATAAAAACAAACGTGTAGCTATTTCTGAATGGCTTAAATACATGGGTAAAACAAAACATATGTTAAAAGAAGAGAACAAATCAATCTTAGAAGAGTTTGAAGCAGAAGTTGAAAAAAGATGGCAGCGTCTTAAAGCAAAGCACGAAAATCCATTACTGTAATTAAAGGCTGTGTAAAAGCTTATTATTGATTTTGGCACTCTGTTGATTTGTGCGGAAGGCGCGAGACTCCTGCAGGAGGACGGGACAGGGGAGACCCCGCAGGCGCTTTAGCGCCGAGGAGGCTTCCCGAACCGCCTGCGGAAAGCGAAGCGCCTGGAGCACAAATCAACAGCCAATTTTAACAGAGCCTAAATATAAAGGTAAAGCGGGGAAATTTTCGCTTTACCTTTTTTAAGTTTTCCAATGTAATAAATTTGTCAAGTAAAAAGGGTTTTATTTAAATATGTAGAATATTAGGATATATGATATTACCTTATTTTGGGTTTCGTGAGGCGGTGGAGCAAGTGGAGAATACAGCGAAACAGAACGAGGCATTGCCTGGTGAACAAAAATTCCAGAGAATTTTTGAGTATTCAATGGACGGATTGATTTTATGGAATGACAAGCTTCAAATTATCGATATCAATCACTCTGGAGAAAGAATCTTCGGGCTTTCAAAAAATAGACTTATAGGGAAGTCCCTATTAGATTTATTTACTACTTTAGAAGAGAAAAAGCAGGAGATTATGGATCACATTGAACAAGCAATGGAATTAGGCAAGCAATGTTCCTCGATAGTCATTGAAATGATTGACGGGACGACGAGACATTTTGATTACTCAACAAAGCTCGGAATTATTGATGGCCAGAATCTAACCGTTATTATTGATGTAACGGAAAAGGCTAAAATGCAGGAACAGTTGAGAAAGTCTGATCGATTAAATATTGTCGGTGAGCTTGCGGCTGGAATTGCACACGAAATTAGAAATCCAATGACTGCATTAAAGGGGTTTATTCAATTGCTACAGCCTAGTATTAAAGCTGAAAATTCGATGTATTACGATGTAATTACCTCAGAGCTAGCCAGAATTGATTCGATTATTAATGAGTTCCTAATCCTTGCAAAACCACAGGAAATTAGATTTCAAGAAAAAGACGTCCGTCAAATTATGAAGGAAACGGTTGATTTATTAAGTGCTCAAGCAGTGCTTTACAATGTTCAATTTCATACAGACTATGAAGCTAATTTACCATTCGTTTATTGTGAACCCAATCAACTGAAAAAGGTTTTTATTAACCTAATAAAAAATGCTATTGAAGTCATGCCAAACGGTGGCCAAATCACAATAAAGATAAATAAAATAGAAGAACACAAAGTCCAAATATGTATTCAAGATGAAGGAATGGGGATTCCAAAGGATAAAATAATAAAACTCGGAGAACCCTTTTATACCACCAAAGAAAAAGGTACGGGATTAGGATTAATGGTTAGTTACCGAATTATTGAAGAACATGATGGAGAAATTCAAGTTGAAAGTGAAGAGGGAAAAGGAACAATATTTAAGCTTATGTTACCATTAAAACATTTTCTTAAAAGTTAGAAAAACCACTGCCTATTGTAGGAAGTGGTTTTTTGATTAGTACAAATCAGGTCTTCTATCTTCAAAAATTGGGATTTGTTTACGAATATCTTTTACAAAATCTAACTCAATAGCTGCAGACAGTATTTCCTCCGTCGCTCCAGCTTCAGCTATTACTTCTCCCCATGGGTCGATAATCATAGAATGACCGGCAAATTCATTATTGGGATCATGACCAGAGCGGTTACATGCAATAACGAAAGCTTGGTTTTCAATTGCTCTGGCAATAAGCAGAGATTTCCAATGCGATAAACGAGGGGCTGGCCATTCAGCAACAACGAAAATGGCTTCTGCTCCTTTAGATGTATGTGCACGAATCCACTCAGGAAAACGAATATCATAGCAGATTACTCCTGCAAAAGGGTGATTATCCAATTCGAACAAACCTTTCTCCTCTCCGGCCTCAAGGTAGAGATGTTCGTCCATCAACTTAAATAGATGTAGTTTGCTATATGAATGGACATGCTGACCTTTATTATTGATGATAAGAAGGGTATTCTTTACTCCTTGTTCACCATGATTTGCTACAGATCCGCCAACAAAGTGAACCTGATATTTTTTTGCTGCGTTCTTAAAAAAATCAATGGTACTTGCTGCCCCCTTATCTGCGATTGCATCAAGTCGAGTTAAATCATATCCTGTTGTCCATAACTCTGGAAAAACAATGATATCAGGATTCTGCTTCATTGCTTCTTTAATTAATCTTTCAGCTTTTTGGTAGTTTTCATTGGGATTACCGAAGGCAATGTCCATCTGCAAACAAGCGATTTTAAATTTCATCAATATTCACCTCATTTGAATTTTTTAGAATTTTTTCTTTACAAGCTGTCTTAAAAGTTATATCATTTGTGACTAGAATTCAACAATAAAATGAAATAAATAAAGCAGGTGACAAGATGAAACAATTTTCAACATCTCAACTATTAAATAATTTCCCGAAGCAGTTTTTTGCTTCTTTAGTAAAAAAAGTAGGGAAATACATTGAAGATGGATATGATGTTATTAATTTAGGTCAAGGAAACCCAGACCAGGCAACCCCAAAGCATATTGTAAAAAAGATGCAGGAAGCAGCGGCTAATCCTGTGAATCATAAATATTCTCCTTTTCAAGGTCATGCCTACTTAAAACAGGCAGCTGCTGACTTTTATCTAAGAGAGTACGGTGTTACCCTAGATCCAGAAAAAGAAGTGGCAATCTTGTTTGGCGGTAAGGCTGGGTTGGTAGAAATCCCACAATGCCTTTTAAATCCAGGAGATACCATGCTAGTACCTGATCCAGGATATCCAGATTACTTATCTGGGGTAGCGCTGGCTAATGCGGAGATGGTATTGATGCCGCTCAGAGAAGGTAATAATTTTCTGCCAGACTACAGTGAATTATCTTCTGATGCAATTGAAAAAGCAAAATTAATGTTCCTTAATTATCCTAACAACCCAACAGGGGCAACAGCAACAAAGGAGTTTTTTGAGGAAACTGTCACTCTTGCAAACCAGCATGATATTTGTGTTGTTCATGATTTTGCATACGGTGCAATCGGATTTGATGGAGAGAAGCCATTAAGCTTTTTACAAATTAACGGGGCAAAAGATGTGGGCATAGAGATATATACTCTATCAAAAACCTACAATATGGCTGGGTGGCGTGTCGGCTTTGCAGTAGGCAATAGCAGTGTTATATCAGCAATTGAGCTTATTCAAGACCATCTCTATTGCAGTATTTTTGGCGGTATACAGGAAGCGGCCGCTGAGGCATTAACAGGTCCACAGGAATGTGTTCGAGACTTGAATAACCTTTATGAGCGCAGAAGAAATGTCTTGATTGATGGACTCCGTTCATTAGGCTGGAATGTTACTGCACCAAAGGGATCGTTTTTTGCTTGGCTAAAAGTTCCTGAGGGACTAACCTCTACTGAATTTGCCGACATCCTGCTAGAACAAGCACATATTGCTGTGGCACCTGGGAATGCTTTTGGTGAACTGGGTGAAGGATTTGTCCGAGTAGGTTTACTCACAAGTGAGGAACGTTTAGGTGAAGCAGTGAGAAGAATTAGCAAGTTGGAAATTTTCGAAAAATAGATTGACAAAGAATATAATTCTTGGGATAATCCAAAATATAGTTTATCAACGTGATAAAAGTAAATAATACGATCGTTTTCTTATCAAGAGCAGGTGGAGGGAAAAGCCCAATGAAGCCCGGCAACCGACTTAACACAATGTTAAGCACGGTGCTAAATCTTGCAGCATAAAGGCTGATAGATGAGAAGATGTTAGTTTGCGATGCTAACCTCTTCTTTTGCGAAGAGGTTTTTTATGTTTTTCTAGAGAGGAAGAGTAAAATTGTCTGAATTAATAGCAACATACCTAATCCACGGTGAAAAAAATCCAGAAAAAAAAGCAGAGGAAATTGCTTTAGGTTTAACTGTCGGTTCATGGACGAACTTACCAGAACTAGAACAGAGTCAATTACGTAAACACAAAGGCAGGGTGGTGTCGACTGAAATTTTAAAAGAGGAACAGGCACTCATACATATTGCCTATCCAACCATCAATTTTTCTGATGATATTCCTGCGATTCTGACTACCGTTTTTGGAAAACTTTCATTAGATGGAAAAATAAAATTACTTGATTTACAGTTTGAGGATATTTTAAAAAATAAATTTCCTGGTCCAAGATTTGGTGTTGATGGATTAAGAGAAAAGCTCGGTGTTTTTAACCGTCCATTATTAATGAGCATCTTTAAAGGGGTGCTAGGCAAGGATTTAGATTTCTTAACAGAACAGCTGAAGCAGCAGGCTCTTGGCGGTGTTGATTTTGTTAAGGATGACGAAATTCTCTTTGAAAATGAACTAACCCCCTTTGAAAAAAGAATAAAAGCAGGCAATAAAATATTACAGGAAGTATATGAACAAACAGGACATCGTACTT
Source organism: Neobacillus niacini (assembly GCF_023715415.1). Classification (GTDB taxonomy): domain Bacteria; phylum Bacillota; class Bacilli; order Bacillales; family Cytobacillaceae; genus Neobacillus; species Neobacillus niacini_C. The sequence continues at coordinate 446,634 of NZ_JAMBOB010000001.1, read as the reverse complement.
TGTACGCAGTAAACCTAACTGGTCGGACATCACAGCTAAAGGACAAAGCAAAGAAAGCGAAAGAGCTTGGAGCAGACCTTTTATTATTCAATGTATTTGCCTATGGATTGGATGTTTTACAGGAGCTTCGTGAAGATGATCAAATTGCACTACCATTAATGGCGCATCCTGCTGTAAGTGGTGCGTTAACATCATCTTCCCATTATGGTCTTTCTCATTCATTGCTGCTAGGTAAGCTCCTGCGCCTTGCTGGTGCAGATTTGTCATTGTTCCCATCGCCATATGGAACTGTGGCATTGGAGAAAGTATCAGCTATCTCAATAGCAGAGGAATTAACAAAAAAGGATACAATAAAAACTTCATTTCCTGTCCCTTCTGCCGGTATACATCCTGGTTTAGTACCACTTTTAATTCGAGATTTTGGAATAGATTCTGTTATCAATGCAGGAGGCGGAGTTCACGGTCATCCTAGTGGTGCGCATGGCGGCGGTCTAGCATTCCGACAAGCGATTGAAGTGAACCTTCAAGGAAAGACATTAGCGGAAGGGGCAGAAATGTATCCAGAGCTAAAAACTGCATTGCAGTTATGGGGAAATGCTGAGGTGTCAGTATAAATGAAGAGGCCAGTCATATACTGTGATTTTGATGGTACGATTACTGAAAGTGATAACATCATTGCAATCATGAAAAAATTTGCACCACCTAATTGGGAAGAAATTAAAGACCAAATTTTATCGCAGAAAATCTCGATCAGTGAGGGTGTAGGAAAGTTATTCTCGGAATTACCAAGCAGCCAAAGAGATGAAATTACAAAGTTTGCGATAGAAAATGCTAAAATTCGCAAAGGATTTTCTGAATTTGTCGAATTTACAAGAATCGAAGATATTCCTCTTTATATTGTCAGCGGTGGAATTGATTTTTTTGTATATCCGATTCTTGAAAAGTTCGGACCGTTTGAGGGGATATATTGTAACCACAGTGATTTTTCAGGGGAAAACATAAAAATACTTTGGCCATATACTTGTGATTCTGATTGTCAAAACGAATGCGGCTGCTGTAAACCTAGTATTATACGGAAGACAAACCACGATGAAGAATTCTTTACGATCGTAATCGGCGACTCTGTAACCGACCTTGAGGCAGCTAAACAAGCAGATTTTGTGCTGGCAAGAGATCTCTTAGAGGAAAAATGTTCTGAATGGGGTTTGAATTATAAAGGATTTACTACCTTTTATGACTGTATAGATGAAATTAAAAATCGAATTGAGGTGAAGAGGGCATCATGTTAAAGGAAAAATGGCTTGAGTTAGCAGACATAAAAGATGAACTGGCAGAGCGTGATTGGTTTATGGGCACGAGCGGCAACCTCGCTATAAAGGTTAGTGATGATCCTCTACAGTTTCTAGTTACTGCAAGTGGTAAGGATAAACGCAAGCGAACGGATGAGGACTTTTTGCTGGTTAATGAATTTGGGCATGCAGTTGAAGAAACACACTTGAGACCATCAGCAGAAACACTGCTTCATGTCGAAATATACAGAAAAACAAATGCAGGTTGCTCACTCCATGTTCACACGATTGATAATAATGTGATTTCAGAGCTATATGGGAACCAAGGTGTGGTAACATTTAAGGGCCAGGAATTGATTAAGGCCTTTAATATGTGGGAAGAGGACGCCGTGCTGTCGATTCCAATCATTAAAAACTATGCACACATTCCTACTCTTGCAGATTCATTTTCTGAGCATATCAAGGAAGATTCTGGAGCTGTATTAATCCGAAATCACGGAATAACGGTTTGGGGAAGAGATGCTTTTGAGGCAAAAAAGATTCTTGAAGCTTCTGAGTTTTTATTTAAATACCAATTACGTCTCTTAGAACAAAAACAATTTCAATTTAATAAAGTAGTTTAAATTTCATACGAGAGGATGGACTTATCATGGCATACATTACATTTCAAAGTAGAGAAGAACAAATTCTTAATCAAGAAGAAGTAGCGAGCTTTCTAGCATCTCAAGAGGTTATTTATGAAAATTGGGATATTACGAAACTACCTCAATCCCTAGTGGAAAAATATCTATTGAGTGATGAAGAGAAAGAAGGAATCCTAAAAGCTTTTTCAGCAGAGATTTCAGATATTTCAACTCGCCGGGGATACAAAGCTCAAGATGTTATTTCATTATCAGATAATACCCCAAATCTTGATACACTGCTAACAAACTTTAAAAATGAACATCACCATACCGACGATGAGGTTCGTTTTATTGTAAGCGGCCATGGAGTTTTTGTTATTCAAGCTAAGGATGGAGAATTTTTCGAAGTTCACCTAAATCCAGGAGACTTAATTTCAGTACCTGAAAACACAAGACATTACTTTACCTTAGAAGAAGATCGTAAAGTAGTTGCAGTTCGAATTTTTGTTACAACAGAGGGATGGGTACCGATTTACGAGAAAGATGAAATTCATCAATAAATCATTTAAACTGGCTGATTGACAGCCAGTTTTTTTATCTTTTTAGTAAATATATTTACTAAATCAACACTAAAGTAGTAGTGAAAAATGTCGCAAAAGGAGAAAAAGAGACGTGAATTTTGTCGAAAAAAAGGGTAAAATGCTTGTTTTGTCTACTTTTGCGAAAGTATTTACTTTTGCCTTAAATCTTGTCATAATTCATCAAGTAATCAATATTTTAGCAGTTTAGTGCAAAAGAGTAGGAGTAGGTGGAGAAATTGTATAAGTCAGGTAATAACCCTTCTGAGATGCTTAGCGCAATAAAAGTTAAACGAGCAATGATGATAAATTGTGCGAATACAAAAGGTTTTACAAGTGAAGAAACGATTAAATACAGCCAGGAGCTTGATATATTAATAAATGAGTATCAGAAAGCTTCCCAGCATTTTTCAAAACCAAATGAAGAAATAAAGCTTGCTTTTAATCAAATGATTATGGTTTGGCCGAAGGCATTTGTTTAAGAGAAATCGGCTGAAGAAAGTCTTAGAAGATATCAATGATAAGAACCATTACTAAAAGACCGGTTATAAAAGCATAGGTAGATACCCTCTCATTTCCATCACCATGACTTTCTGGGATCAACTCTTTATATATAATAAACAACATCGCACCAGCTGCAAAGGAAAGACCGTAAGGGACAACTCCTTGAACAAAAGAGGTTAAATAAAAACCCATGATAGATGTTACAATCTCAATGGCACCAGTTAGAGTTGCTAGTAAGAAGGCCTTAAGTTTGCTAATTTTTTGATTAACCAAAAAGAGCGCAACAAGAAGGCCTTCTGGCGCATTCTGAAAACCAATTGCCATTGCGATTAAATTCCCCGTTTCTTCTGTTTGTGAAGCATAGCTGACACCGACCGACAAGCCTTCAGGTATATTATGCAGAGTAATGGCTGCAATGATTAACAGTGCCTTTTCGTCAAAATGAATTCCATACTGATTATGTTCAAGATCAATATGTGGAATCCTTTTTTCCAGAGTTGTTAATACCAAAACCCCCAAGAAAACTCCAATTGCAAGTGAGACAAAACCACCCAATTTTAATGCTTCAGGGATTAGCCCAATTGTAGAGGCAGCCATCATGATTCCAGCACTAAAAGCTAATAACATATCCATCCACCGGTGTGTAACTGATTGATTAATAAAAAGAATGATTAGAGCTCCTGCACCTGTTGATAAAGCAGAAAGAACGCTTCCCACAAACACTTCCACCATTCTATAGCCTCAACCTTTCATCAGTATGAATAGCGCAAATATTATTTCTACATGATTAGACAGAAACTGTGATTTTTATCATTGTTTATTTCTGAATATTACTTATAGTTAAATTATCACTATTTTTTTAAAAAACTCACTTCATCACGAGCACCATCAAATCTTATACTTCTAGAATTTACCTCAATCCAATAATTTATCAATTTTAAAAAAAGAAATCTATCATTGTTTGGTAATATGCTAATGTTACGAGTCATATATCGTAATATGGCATTTTTTATAACCAAGGAAGGCAAGCGCTTTCAAAATAAACATAGCCAATATGGGGGAGGGAATGTCCTACATGCACATTGTCGTATGTGTCAAACAAGTACCAGATACAAAAATCATAAAAATTAATCCGAAAACAAACACACTCGACCGCCGCAGCGCACCAGCCATTTTAAATCCTTACGATGCACATGCTGTTCAAGAAGCAGTAAGCATAAGGGAAAAGAATGGAGGTACAATCTCAGTTTTATCGATGGGACCACCGCAAGCAACAGCTGTTATTAAAAAAAGTATAGAGATTGGTGCAGATCGCGGATATTTGATTACAGACCGTGCCTTTGCAGGCGCTGACACACTAGCTACGAGCTATGCTTTATCTAAAGCATTAGAAAAAATCAATAAGGAAATTCCAGTCGATATGGTCATTTGTGGTAAGCATGCAATTGATGGAGATACGGGTCAGGTAGGACCTGGTATTGCTAGAAGGATGGATATTCCGCCAATAACGAATGTAATTGAAGTCTCGGAAGTCAATTTAAAAGAAAAAACCGTTTTAATAAAAAGGAAATTATCAAGCGGCTATGAACTAATACAGGCTGAATTACCCTGTTTGTTAACGGTTGAAAAAGAAATAAATCAAATCGAATATTCACCAATGCCAAATATGATAAAAGCAGCTAGATATGAATCAGTAATCTGGACTGTAAATGATTTTGAAAATGTGGACCGTTCTCAGCTTGGTCTTAAAGGGTCGCCAACAATTGTTGGAAAAATGTTTACACCGCCACGACCTGAAGGCGGGAAAAAAATCGAAGGTACTGCGGATGAGCAAGTTAAACAACTCATGGATATCTTGATGGAGAAAAAAGAGGTATTAACATTACAGTCATCTAAACAATAAAGATTATTCTTTTTGACGTGGAGGGGTTTACATGAATTTTGATGAGTACCGCGGTGTCTGGATATTCATTGAGCAAAATGACGGAAAAGTTGAAGGGGTTTCTTTAGAACTCCTTGGTGCAGGGCGAAAGCTTGCGGACAAATTACAAGTTCCACTTGCGGGTTTTTTACTAGGAAGTGAAGTTAAACCCTTAGCCAAGCAAGTGATTGCTTACGGTGCGGATGAAGTTTACATGGTAGACCATCCAGTGTTAAAACAATATCGGACAGAATCGTATATGCAAGGGGTAATGCTATTAGTTGAAAAATACAAGCCAGAAATTATTCTATACGGAGCAACACCCAATGGCAAGGATTTAGCAAGTGCTGTTGCAACAGATTTAGTCACTGGGTTGACAGCTGATACAACCATGCTCGATGTGGATGTTGATAGCCGTTTGCTTGAAGCGAGCCGTCCAGCATTTGGTGGTAATATCATGGCAACGATTCTCTGTAAAAAGCATCGCCCGCAAATGGCAACCGTTAGACCAAAGGTGATGAAGGCACTTGAACCAGATTCAAGTAAAATAGGGAAGATTATCGAAGAAAGCATAGATCTCAAAGAAGAAAATATGCGGACAAAAGTGCTGCAAATTGTGAATGACGTAACAAAAAAAGCGAATTTGGCTGATGCTCATGTGATTGTTTGCGGCGGGAAGGGGATGGGCGATGTACAAAACTTCCAGATTCTTTATGAGCTTGCAGATTCTATTGGTGCAACAGTTGGAGGTACACGTGATGTAGTTGAAGCGGGATGGCTGCCTCACGAGCTTCAAATTGGTCAGACGGGTGAGACGGTAACGCCTAAAATTTACTTCGCGATTGCTTTGTCTGGAGCTATCCAGCATGTAGTCGGTATGAAAAACTCTGATTTAATCATCGCCATAAATAAGGACCCTAATGCACCAATTTTTGATGTGGCAACATATGGAATTATAGGAGATGCATTGGAAATTGTACCTAAACTTATCGAGCAATTTAAACAGCTACGTAATGAAAAGGGCGGTGAAATGAGCTATGCCAGAAAAATTTGATGTTATAGTGGTTGGGGCTGGTCCTGCGGGGACTTCATGTGCACTTGTATGTGCCCAAAAAGGCTTAAACGTATTGCTTATTGAAAGAGGAGAATATCCAGGAAGCAAAAACGTAATGGGCGGTGTACTATATCGGAAGCAAATGGAAGAATTGATTCCAGAGTTCTGGAAAGAAGCCCCACTTGAGAGACCAGTTATTGAGCAGCGTTTTTGGATGATGGATAAGGAATCTGTCGTTCAATTTGGTTACAAAGGTCTTGAATGGGGTGTTGAACCATATAATAACTTTACTGTATTGCGAGCGCAATTTGACCAATGGTTTGCGAAAAAAGCCGTTGAAGCAGGTGCCCTTTTAATCAATGAAACGGTTGTAACGGAATGTATCGTAGAAAACGGGAAGGTTGTTGGAATTCGAACTGACCGCCCTAATGGTGAAGTCTATGCAGATGTAGTTGTCCTAGCAGATGGGGTAAATTCACTACTCTCCAAACAGTTAGGCTTCCATAAAGAATTCCGTCCAGATGAAGTAGCGTTAACGGTAATGGAAGTAATCAATTTACCGAAAGAAAAAATTAATGACCGTTTTAACTTAGAGGATAATCAGGGTTGTACGATTGAAATCTTTGGCGATTCAACAAAAGGAAATCTCGGAACTGCGTTTCTATACACGAATAAGGATAGTTTGAATATTGGGGTAGGTACAACCCTATCTAGTATGATAAAGGCAAAATTGAAGCCTTATGACCTCTTAGACTACTTAAAAACACATCCGATGGTAAAACCAATGCTTGCAGGCGGTGAATCTGCAGAGTATTTAGCTCATCTAATTCCAGAAGGCGGATATCGTTCTGTCCCGAAAGTAGCTGGGAATGGTGTTGTCGTTGTCGGTGATGCTGCGCAGCTTGTGAATGCTATTCATCGTGAAGGTTCGAACATGGCAATGCACTCAGGGTTACTTGCTGCTGAAACTGTAATTGAGGCGAAGTACCGTGGAGACTTCTCGGAATCTAGCTTAAATCTCTATCGACAAAAACTTTATGATAGCTTCATAATCAAAGATTTAGAGAAATATAAAGACGCAACACATACATTTGAGAATAACCCACAATATTTTAAAGAATACGTACCAATGATGAACAAAGCGATGAGTAAATTCTTTACAGTTGACGGAACACCAAAACGTGATAAACAAAAAGAAATTATGAAGAGTGTAACTTCTGAAAGAGGAACGATTAAAGTTATACAAGATATTTATCGAGCTTGGAAGGCGGTGAAATAATGTCAACTAAGAATATTGAAGAAAAACAGTATCTTCTTCGATTTAAAGCTGATACGAAGTCACATTTAACCGTAATGGACGATGATATTTGTGCCACAAAATGCCCAGATAAAATTTGTACCATTTTCTGTCCAGCTGAAGTGTACAAGTGGGAAGGGTTAAGGATGCAGGTTGGTTATGAGGGCTGTCACGAATGCGGAAGCTGCCGAATAGGCTGCCCGTACCAAAATATTAAATGGGAATATCCTAAGGGCGGACATGGAATCGTGTTTAGGCTCGCATAACAAAGGAGTATAAATTAAGAACTCGCCAAATCTGGCGAGTTCTTGTCTTATCTTATGAGCGCTGAATTAACTGTAGATAGCGGTAGATACTTGCTTCGGATATTTTCAATACGGAAGACACTTCCTGAACAGCGCCTTTCATTTGGAAGACATTTCTGTCATTTAGCTCTTTGATAATGTTAATTTTCTTATCTTTCGTTAGTTGTAAATCAGATTGAAAAAGGTCAAAATCAACTACATCATAAATAATATCTTGAATACTTCCAGGGAAATGCTCCACATATTCATCATTTTGAGTATCAGAAACCATTTTTGAAATAGGTAATCTGATGTTTGCCAGTTGAAGAATTTCCTGAGCTACTAATTTATGTTTAGTCGTATCGAAATTAAAGCAAAGTAAGCCTAAAAGCTCACCTTTAGAATCTTTAATAAAATAGGTTGAAGAGGAAAACTCTTTACCGTTCGCCATTTTTCCAACGTAATTAAAAAGGTAATCGCAGTCTTTATATTTTTTATCCTTGATCATATTTCTTGCTAAGTCCGTTAAGCTCGAATTTAATGAACGTCCACTTACCTCTCCGTTTGCTATTGCACCGATATAAGCTTCTTCCTCCGAAGTAACAACGTGTAAAACAACCTCATATTGGGAACCTAAAACTTTCCCTAAAAATTCAACTAACGTTCTATAGTGACGTAATAATTCTTCATCCATTACTATTTCCTCCTGCTTAATAGAATTTTTATGTAAATACGAAATTTTGCGAAAAAAACGTTAACAAAATTGTCACAAAATGAATAGGGAAGCTAATTGAAAACGCTTTCTGGTTATGATAAATTGTTATTAAGATAATAATTTATCCTATTGATAAAAAATTATCATAATTAATAATAACTTAAATTTTGCTTCACATCAATATTTAAATATTCAATAAAGGAGGAAAAGAACCTTACTATAAACAATTAGTGATTATACCTACATTAGGATTCTAGTAATTTATAAATCTTACATTACCCATTAGGAGGAATTTATTATGGCTATTAAATATATTGCGGAACCATTTAGAATTAAGTCAGTTGAACCGATAAAAATTTTATCAAGAGAAGAAAGAGAACAGAGAATTGAGGAAGCGAAATACAATTTATTTGGAATAAAAGGGGAAGATGTATATATCGATCTTCTAACTGATAGCGGAACTGGTGCAATGAGTGTTGAACAGTGGGCAGGAATTATGAGAGGTGATGAAGCATATGCAGGTGCCTCTAGTTACTTTAAACTTCGTGATGCAGGAATAGATATCTTTGGCTATGAATACATACAGCCTGTTCATCAAGGTCGTGCTGCTGAGAAAGTATTATTTCCGACATTTTTAAGTGAAGGCAAATACGCAATCTCCAATATGTTCTTTGATACTACTCGTGCGCACGTTGAACTTGCTGGTGCAAGAGCAATTGATTGTGTAGTGGAAGAAGCAAAAGATCCATCTATCCGCAGTCCTTTTAAAGGAAATATGGATGTAGAAAAAATGAAGAGAATTATCGATGAGTACGGTCCAGAAAATATCGGACTTGTTGTTATGACGATTACAAATAACTCAGCCGGCGGGCAGCCAGTTTCAATGCAAAATATGAGAGAAGTTTCTGAAATTTGTAAACTACACAATATTCCTCTTGATATTGATGCCGCACGCTATGCAGAGAATGCTTTCTTTATTAAGCAAAGAGAAGAAGAATGCAAAAACATGTCTATCAAAGAAATAATCACAAAGATGTTTAGTTATGGTGATATGTTCACTATGTCTGCTAAGAAAGATACGATTGTAAATATGGGTGGCTTAATCGGGGTTAAAGATGGCGATTCTCCACTTATCCTGAAAATAAAAGCGAACTGTATTTCTTATGAAGGTTTCTATACTTATGGCGGATTAGCAGGACGTGATTTAGAAGCACTTGCAATCGGTTTATATGAAGGTATCGATGAATCTTATTTAGCCTATCGAATTGGTCAAAGTGAGTACATTGCAGCTCGTTTAGATGAAGCTGGAATTCAGTATCAGGCACCTGTAGGTGGACATGGCGTGTTTGTTGATGCTCAAGCAATGTTCCCGCATATTCCATACAATGAATATCCAGGACAAGTTTTAGCCATTGAACTGTACAAAGAAGCTGGAATTCGTACATGTGATATTGGTTCTTATATGCTAGGGAATGACCCAGATACAAAAGAACAATTGAAAGCAGATTTTGAATTTACACGTCTGGCTATTCCAAGAAGAGTGTATACACAAGCCCATTTAGATGTCGTGGTAGATGCATTAATCGCTATTAAAGAGAGAGCGAATGAAATTAAACGTGGTTATAAAATCTCTTGGGAGCCGCCAATTCTTCGCCACTTTCAAGCAAGTTTAGAGCCAATTGTTAAAGTTGGTATAGAAAATACAGAAAAAGAAAATGAGCTTGTTTCCATTTAATTAATTGAAGTTTGTATGGTTAAAGGACAAGACAGTGGCTTTCTTAGTCGAAAGACGCTGTTTTGTCCAAATATAAAAACTACAACAATCATTAAACACTTCTTAGAGGAGGGGAAATATATGAAAAAGCTTGAAACTGTTAAAGCTCCAGGGGCAATTGGCCCATATTCACAAGGATATGAAATAAATGAATTAGTATATACATCTGGACAAATACCAATAAATCCTGAAAACGGTCAAATTCCAGAAGGTATTAGTGCGCAAGCAGAACAGTCTTGTAAAAATGTCGGTGCAATCTTAGAATCAGCTGGACTAAATTTTGAAAGCGTTTTTAAAACTACTTGTTTTTTAACAGATATGAGTGATTTTGCCGAATTTAACAAAGTTTATGCAGAGTACTTTGTATCAAAACCTGCACGCAGCTGTGTGGCTGTAAAGCAGCTTCCACAGGGAGTATTGTGTGAAATTGAAGCAATTGCTGTAAAAAACTAATTCTAGTTAATTAAATTTTTTTGTCTCCCATATGAAAGAGGCCGAAATGGCAACCAACCTTCCCCACAGTTATTCAACTATACGAGGATGTCTATTTTTAAAAACTCTTTCAGTTTGTCCCATCTTGTTCTCGTTAATTTTCCAGATATACGTTTATTTTGAAAAATCTATATAATGATATTCATTCCTAATTGGAGAGTGAGAAGTATGCAAGAAAGCCAAGAATTGAAAAGAGGTCTTAAGAATAGGCATATCCAAATGATAGCTCTAGGGGGAGCGATTGGAACAGGATTGTTTTATGGTTCCGCAGCAACAATCGGACTTGTAGGACCCGGAGTAATGTTATCATATGCACTTGGTGGATTTTTTATCTTCCTTGTAATGCGCTGTATGGGGGAAATGACTGTACATACACCTGTTTCTGGTGCGTTTAGTACATTTGCATACAAATATTGGGGAGAAATGGCGGGCTTTATTTCTGGATGGAACTATTGGTTCTGTTATATAGCTGTCTCGATGGCCGAGATAACAGCAGTTGGGATTTATGTGAATTATTGGTTCCCTGATATTCCACAGTGGGTATCTGGTTTCGTGATGTTCTTAATTATTACTGGCATTAACTTAATTGGAGTAAAAGCATTTGGAGAAATTGAGTTTTGGGGAGCTATTATTAAAGTTTTAGCAGTTATAGTTATGATTCTTTTCGGACTAGCTATCATATTCTTTGGTTTCGGAAATGGTGGAGAAGCTATTGGATTTGAGAATTTATATAAACATGGTGGGTTTTTACCAAAAGGATTTACAGGGTTAATTCTATCCTTGGTGGTTGTAACCTTTGCATTTGGCGGTGTTGAACTTATTGGTATCACTGCGGGTGAAGCGGAAAATCCAGATAAAACAATTCCTAAAGCAATTAACCAGGTACTATATCGAATTCTCATTTTCTATGTTGGATCAATGCTTGTGTTAGTAACTTTATTCCCATGGGATAAAGTAGGGCTAACTGGAAGTCCTTTCGTTCTCATTTTTGATCAGTTAGGAATTCCGGCTGCTGCCTCCATTCTTAATATCATTGTACTTACGGCTACATTTTCTGCTTACAACAGCTGCTTATATAGTAATGCTCGTATGCTATTTGGTCTTGCTGAGCAAGGAAATGCACCTAAGGTTTTAAGGAAAATTGGTAAAACAGGCGTTCCGACGTATTGTGTATTATTATCATCTGGAGTCGTTGGTATTTCTGTAATATTAAATGCATTCCTGCCTGGACAAGTATTTGGTATTGTAATGTCCATTGCCATTCTTGCTATTATTATCAACTGGGTCATGATTTTAATAACTCATAACAAGTTTAGAAAACAAATTGGACCTCAGGAAGTTGCAAAGTTAAAGTTTAAAATGCCTTTTTATCCAATATCTAATTATGTAACAATGGGCTACCTCATAATGCTTGTTATTTTGATGGCTTTTCTTCCAAATTTTCGTTTATCTCTTTATCTTGCACCGGTTTGGTTAGGAGTTTTGTTCATTGCTTATAAAATAAAGAAAAGCAGGAAAGTGGAGGATTCATCCCAATATCTTAAGGAAGCTAACTAATAATAGAACAAATATAAGCAGAGGAAGCACAAAAAACATGTGTTTTCTCTTTTTTTTGATTGCTATTTTTCCTATATGTAGATTTTTTCACAAGTGAGTGTAAAAAAGAAGGTGGAGCAGAAAAGGGGATATTTATTGAGGCTTAACTTATTTTTTCTTGAAGGTTTAAGGTGGAGAGTTTATCTAGTTTACTTGAAGTAACCAATGAGCAAGCAAGCTCATGTGCATGATCCATAGAAATCATAATTGGAGAACAATAGAAAGGTTTCTTCCAAATAAAATCACCATCACAATTAGACGGATAGATACTTACCTTCCAATGAAAGTATATCTTTGCCTGTGGAAGCTGCACTCCTTCCACCGCAAAGAGCCAATGTGTAAAAGGTGAATCGAGGTCATAAGATTCGTATTCCTTTAGTGCCAGTAGGTCATTGAAACCAATGGGTATCAACGCCTTTTGATAAAAGTCATGATAATTAGGGGTTTTCATGTTCTAGCCCTCCCTTTTATGTTCTAACTATATTATATGATAGTTTATGAGATTTCTTGAGGGTAAATGTTAAAATTTTTCGAAAATTAAAAGATGCAACAAAAAAAAGATGGGCTAAGGCCCATCCTACTCTTGATTCATTTCTTGGACCAGTTGATCACTTGGAAGGAGGAATGCCAATAATCCTAGTAATGGCAGAAATCCAATCGAAGAAACCATGGCTGACATACTAAATAAATCTGCTAAATATCCCAGTCCTACTGATCCGATAGCCCCCATACCAAAGGCAAGTCCTACGGTTAGTCCAGACATTGTTCCGATTTTCCCTGGTACAAGCTCTTGTGCAAAAACCACAGTAACTGAAAAATTGGTCATTAGAATAAATCCAGTAAGTGTTAGGAAGATAAAAGCAATAAAAGAAGGTACAAAAGGAATAAGTATGGAAAATGGTATAGTCAGTAACATTGAAACAGATATTAATTTTTTCTTGCCAAACCGGTCTGCCAGCGGACCGCCAAAAAAAGTACCAAAGGCGCCAGCAATTAAAAACGCAAATAGGAAGAGCTGTGATTCCTTAATCGTCAAGGAGTATTTCTCTATTGCAAAGAATGCGTAAAAATTAGTCATCCCCGATATATACCATGACCTTGCAAATATTAGTAAAAGAATTAAAAATAGTGATTGTTTTACCTTTTTTGAAAGACCCATTTTTTTACCTGACATTGTGTTCTTCATTTTTAGTAAAGGCAGATTTTCAACTAATCTCTGTTTATACCAATTTGCGATGTAGATTAATAACAATACTGCCAATGCAGCAACGAGCGAAAACCACGAAGCACCTTGCTGTCCGAGTGGGACAAGGATGAGTGCTGTGATAAGTGGAGCTAATGCCTGCCCCGTATTACCGCCTACTTGATAAATGGATTGTGCCAGTCCTCTTCTATTCCCGGCAGCCATATAGGCTACCCTTGATCCTTCAGGATGAAAAACAGCTGACCCAAGCCCAATAAAAATGACTGAAAGAACGATCAAACCGAAGGAAGGCGCAAACGCCATTCCAAGAACACCACCCAATGTTAGGGTAAGTCCGATTGGTAATGCGAAGGGCATTGGTCTTTTGTCTGTAACAAATCCAACTACTGGCTGCAGCACAGATGAAACCATATTTAAGGAAAAGGCAATAATACCGAGCTGAGTAAATGATAAACCCATTGATTTTTCTAGAATGGGAAACATCGCTGGGACAACAGCTTGTATGGCATCATTAAGTAAATGACAAAGCCCGATGATAAAAAGAATATTAAACATTGTTGCGTCTGATGTTTTTGGTGCCTTTGCTGTTACTGCTGCTGGTTGACTCATATTTCACCTCGTTTAATTATATCAATTTTTTAATAACCTTATCTTACATAAAATCTATAAAAATGAGAAATGGAATGTTTCAAAGTTCGGAATAAATAAATATAATTAAGGTAGCAGCTTTAAATAAATAGTTAGGGGTGTAGGATGGAGAAATCAGTAGAAATTTTGTTTACAGCAGAGATTCTAAACACATTCTTGGACTGCTTTGGCTTACAGTCAAAAGTGAAGAAACTGGGGGATTTTGAGAACTATGTTTTTGAGGTTTATCTTGAAGAAAAACCTATGATTTTAAGAATCACTCATAGTTCTCATCGGAGTAAGGACGAGATACTAGCGGAACTTGATTGGATAAATTACTTACATGAACAAGGTGTATATTGCCCAGCAGTTTTTACATCATCCAAGAATCAATTAATTGAAACCCTCCCAGGTGATGACGGTTCATCTTTTTATGCCTGTCTCTTTTCAAAAGTACCTGGAAATCCTGTGAAAATTAAATCAAATGAATTCAATGAACAATTATTTATTGCTTGGGGTAAAGCAATTGGTCAGATGCATTCTGTCACAAAGGATTATATGCCAAGGAAACACGTAAAGCTCAGGCCATCTTGGGAGGAAGAGGAATTACTGGACATTGAAAACTATGTTCCCAAAGAAAATGAAATAATTAAAAATACGAAACTCTTGATTAAAGAGTTAGAATTACTTTCAAGAAGCAAAGAAAATTTTGGACTTATCCACAGTGATATCCATTCAGGTAATTTTTTTTATGATGGTGAATCTGTTCATATTTTTGACTTTGATGATTGCAGTTATCATTGGTTTGCTTCTGATATTGCTATACCGCTTTATTATTCCATTTTGTACGGATATCAGGATGTAAGTGAACGTGAGCGGGAGCAGTTTGCCATGAATTTTCTTGCCCATTTTATTAAAGGATATGAGCATTATAATGCCTTGCCATGCGGTTGGGAGGAGCAGCTGCCGCTGTTTTTTAGGCTGAGAGACGTTACCCTTTATTCTGTTTTACATAAAAAAATCTCACCGGAAGAAAGAGATGAAAATATAAATAAAATGCTAGAAGTATTGAAATCAAGAATCATAAAAAAAGAACCCATTGTGAAACTAGGTTAAATTGACACCAACTCAAAATTTTCTTATAATAATCTTGAAGTCGAGATAATAAGAAAGCGAAAGCGGATTGGCTTATGACCCCGAGCCCCTAGGCGCTGTAGCTGGATAAATAATAAGGCGGAAGCGCTTTTGCGCAGAGAAAAATGCAGTTAAATTTTTCCTAGTTGCAGGATAATTAGAAAAGCGGAAGCTGAATAAAAAGGATGAGTTTTTAATGGAAAATGATTCAGTATCTCAATCGTTGAAGTTATTTATTGTTCTTTCAAGAGCATATAAAGCGATTAATGAACATGTTAATAAAGTGATACAAGCAAGTGGCTTGAACCCGACTGAATTTGCCGTATTAGAGCTTTTATATCACAAGGGTGATCAGCCAATGCAGCAAATTGGCGGGAAAATCTTACTTGCAAGCGGAAGTATAACCTATGTTGTTGATAAATTGGAACAAAAAGGACTGTTGATTAGAATTGCATGTCCCAATGACCGACGTGTTACGTTTGCACAAATTACAGATAAAGGAAAAGACTTTATTCAAGAGATTTTCCCAGAACATGCAGAGCAAATTCATTCACTCATGTCTAGTTTGACAGATTCCGAAAAACAGGATGCGATTGAATTGTTGAAAAAACTTGGATTGCCAGCAGGGAAATTTTAATACGGCTCATCAGCCGTATTTTTTTCATTTTAAAGGAATATTAATGGATAGTGTTGAATTGATTATAGTTGAAATTATTTAATTAAAGGGGATGTTTCAATGAGATTTGAAGAGTATACATATACCCGTCCGAACTTAGAAAGTATTACAGGGAAATTTGAGGGTGCAATAGAAAAATTTAAAAATGCAAGTTCAATAGAAGAGCAAAGCGTGGCGATGAACGAAGTAAATGAAATTAGAAATGATATTGGCACAATGTTTAATCTCTGCTATATTCGACATTCCGTTGACACAAACGATGAATTTTATAAAGCAGAGCAAGATTATATGGATGAAATGCAGCCAGAAATCGAGGGGCTGGTTACCAAGTATTATCAGGCACTGGTTCATTCCAAGTTTCGTGCACAGTTAGAAGCTAAATTGGGCAAACAATTATTTGCCTTAGCTGAAGGACAACTAAAGACCTTTAAACCAGAGATAGTTCCTCTATTACAAAAAGAAAATCGACTCTCCACACAATACACAAAACTGATTGCTTCAGCAAAAATAATATTTGAAGGGGAAGAACGAACTCTTGCGCAATTAGAACCTTTTACTGAATCAACGGATAGGGATATGAGAAAGCGTGCAAATGAAGCAAAATTTGGATTTTTAGCTGAGCATGAGGAAGAACTTGACCGAATTTATGATGATTTAGTTAAGGTTAGAACGGAAATTGCTCATGCATTGGGTTATAAAAACTTTGTTGAACTTGGTTACTACCGAATGATGAGAACGGATTACAATTCTGAGATGGTGGCGAATTTCCGTCAGCAGGTGAAGGATTTTATTGTTCCAATAGCAACCTCACTAAAAGCCCGCCAACAAGAACGTATTGGTGTGGAAAAATTAAAATATTATGATGAAGGCTTCAAGTATCAAACAGGTAATGCTGTACCAAAGGGCAGTCCTGAATGGATTATTGCGAATGGACAAAAAATGTATGAAGATCTTTCAAAGGAAACAGGAGAGTTCTTTCAATTTATGCAGGATAACAACCTAATGGACCTTGTAGCAAAAAAGGGAAAAGCAGGTGGAGGTTATTGTACATTCATTGAAAACTATAAAGCTCCGTTTATCTTTTCTAATTTTAATGGCACCTCTGGGGATATTGATGTACTTACACATGAAGCAGGGCATGCATTCCAGGTTTATTCCAGCAGGAATTTTGAAATCCCTGAATATTATTGGCCAACCTACGAAGCTTGTGAAATTCATTCGATGAGTATGGAGTTTTTTACTTGGCCATGGATGGAATTATTCTTTGAGGAAGATACGGATAAATATAAATTTTCACATTTAAGTGATGCTTTATTATTCCTGCCATATGGTGTTTCTGTTGATGAATTCCAACACTGGGTATATGAGAATTGGGAAGCATCACCTCAGGAACGAAAGCAGCAATGGCGTGAAATTGAAATGAAATATTTACCTCACAAAGATTATGACGGGAATACTTATTTAGAGAATGGTGGTTTCTGGCAGCGTCAAGGTCATATCTTCAACTCACCTTTCTATTATATTGATTATACTTTAGCGCAAATCTGTGCCTTCCAATTTTGGAAACGTTCGAGAGAAAATCAAAAAGAGGCTTGGGGTGATTATGTAAATCTTTGCAAGCTCGGTGGCAGTATGTCATTTACAACACTTGTGAAAGAAGCAAATCTGATTTCACCTTTTGAAGATGGCTGTGTACAATCTGTTGTTGGTGAAATTGAAGCCTGGTTAAATTCTGTTGAGGACCAAAAATTATAATAATAAACTTAAAAAGCGAAGCTTAGGCTTCGCTTTTCCTATTGAATAACTTTTAGGTTTTCTGTAGTCACCTTCAGAAGGCCGTCTTCGATGACTGCGGATAAATAATCTGCCTTTGGCTGGTCCAGTATAAAGTCCGCGATTTTATCTTCTATTTGCTCTTGGATTACTCTACGGAGCGGGCGTGCACCAAATGCTGGATGATAGCCTAGCTCTGCTAGTTTTTCCTTTGCTTCTAGTGTAATCGTAAATTCAATATTTTGCTCTTTTAGGGTTTCCTGTAAATCGTGTATCATTAAATCAGCAATCTGCATGATATGTTCTTTTTCAAGTGAGTTAAATTCAATAATACTATCAAAACGATTTAAAAATTCTGGCTTGAAGAAGCTGCCCAGTGAATCTAAGATAGAAGCTTCTTCAATCGCTTCATTCGTACCGAAACCAACATGAATCGTTTTGTGTCCAACCCCAGCATTGCTTGTCATGATAATAACTGAATCCTTAAAGCTGACGGTTCTTCCTTGACTGTCAGTTAGTCGTCCGTCCTCAAGAATCTGCAAAAACATATGCTGGACATCTGGATGGGCTTTCTCAATTTCATCCAACAAAATAATGCTGTAGGGATTCCTGCGTACCTTTTCAGTTAATTGCCCTGCTTCATCATGACCTAGATAGCCTGGCGGTGAACCAATTAGTTTCGAAATGCTGTGTTTTTCCATGTACTCACTCATATCGAGTCGAATCATTGCCTCAGTTGAACCAAATAATTCTTCCGCGAGTGTTTTAGATAGCTCTGTTTTACCAACTCCTGTTGGACCGACAAAAAGGAAAGAGCCAATCGGACGATTCTTGGATTTTAAGCCGGCACGGCTTCTTCTTATGGCTTTTGCAACCTTTTCAACAGCTTTTTTCTGACCGATGACTTTTGTATTTAAGCTATCTTGTAGATACTTCATCTTTTGCTGCTCATCTTCTTGTAATTTACCAACAGGTATACCGGTTTTTTGTTCAATAATTTCTTGAATATGTGTTAGCTCGATAACTGGTCTATTGAATTTTGATGTTTTATTTAATGATTTTTCCAGCTTGGCTTCCTCGTCTCGGAGTGTAGCTGCAAATTCATAGTTTTCATTCTTAAGAGCCGAATCTTTTTGAAGCGCAATTTCTTTTAATGTGTTCTCAATCTGCTCTTTGCTATTACCATCTGAAGTTAGATTTAATTTAGACCCTGCTTCGTCTAATAAATCGATAGCTTTATCCGGTAAGAAACGGTCCTGGATATAACGGTGTGACAACTGAACACATGCTTTCAGTGCAGCATCTGAATAGGTTACTTCATGAAAGTCCTCATATTTTTTCTTAATTCCTTTTAAGATTTCAATGGCTGCTTCGGGTGTTGGTTCGGCAACCTGTACGGGTTGGAAACGACGTTCTAGGGCAGCATCTTTTTCAATGTAACGATATTCCTTCAAAGTAGTTGCACCAACCAGTTGAAGCTCACCGCGTGCGAGAGCTGGTTTTAAGATATTTCCAGCGTCCATAGAACCTTCTGCTGAACCAGCCCCCACTAGGAGATGAATCTCATCAATGAATAGGATGATATTTTTTCGCTCCTGTAATTCTGTAATCAATTGCTTCATTCTTTCTTCAAACTGACCCCGAATACCAGTGTTGGCGACCAAAGAAGCAACATCTAGTAAAAATACTTCTTTATTTTTTAATTTAGCAGGAACCTGTCCATCAACAATTTTCATTGCCAACCCTTCAGCGATAGCAGTTTTCCCGACACCTGGTTCACCAATTAGTACTGGGTTATTTTTATTGCGGCGATTTACTATTTCAATAATCCTTTTAACCTCTTCATCACGACCAATGACAGGATCAATTAGACCTGCTTTGGCCATATGGGTTAAATTACGACCAAATTTATCAATAATGTCACCACCATTACGCACGGAAGCCTGTTTCTGGCTCTTTGGCTGGATTGTTTCACTAGCCTTCATATTTAAAAATAGGTCCTCTAATGGAAAACCAGGAAAGGAACTCATATTAGGAGTTAACCCAGTGCTGATTTTACTTTTATTGGCTGCGTAACATTCATGACACAGTTTCAAATCACTGTGAGCTCCATTAATGTTTAGTCTTAATTGAACAGTGGCTTGGTTTTCTTTACACAATTGACAAAGCATAAAATAAAACCTCCTTAAAGATTTGACTTTGACTATATTTGACCTTATGCATATAGTATACTTTGACCTTTTTTGACTTTCAAGCATCCTGCTTATGGTAATTTTTTCAACATGGAAATTGAACTCATTAAAAAAAGCTCGTCTTTGTTTGTCCCATTGGTCATATATTCTATTTAAGGGGGAGATGAGTTGAAAAGAAATTGGTCAGAAGCTTTCCAAATCGCGGCAGTCTATGTAGGCACAGTCGTCGGTGCGGGATTTGCTACAGGAAGAGAAATCGTTGAGTTTTTCTCACGGTTTGGTTTCATTGGATTTTTAAGTATTTTACTGAGCGGTTACCTCCTTATCGTCTTAGGGTCAAAGTTGATGAGAATTGCTGCTCGGATAAATGCGGTTTCCTATCAGGAATTTAATGTACACTTGTTTGGGAAATGGGCAGGCAGGGGTATTAATATAATCATGCTTTTTATGCTTTTAGGAGTATGTGCAGTAATGCTTGCAGGTGCAGGAGCGGTGTTTGAGGAACAATTAGGCCTCTCAAAGAATTTAGGTGTGTTTATAACTATTTTTTTATCTTTTTTAGTTATGCTTGTGGGTACAAAGGGGCTATTCGCGGTCAATTCATTTGTGGTTCCCATCATGATTTGCTTCAGTTTAATGTTAATGACACTTTCTATTAAACAGGCAGATTTTTTGAATCACTTATTATTTGTACCACATGCTGAAGATGGCTGGAAAAGTATTTTAGCACCTTTTTCTTATACAGCTTTGAACCTTGCTTTGGCACAAGCTGTGCTCGTTCCGATTGCAAATGAAATAAAGGATGATTGGACCATCAAATGGGGAGGGATTTTAGGAGGGACAGCATTAACTGTTATTTTAATCTCAAGCCATTTCACCTTGATTATGCTGCCAAACTTTGAAATTTATGAGATACCAATGGCAATAATTATGAAACAGACAGCACCTTTTTTTTATTGGATATTTGTCCTGGTTATTTATGGGGAAATCTTCACTTCAGTCATTGGAAATGTTTTTGGACTCGATCGTCAGATAAAGCAATTTATTAATGTACCAACTTTGATTACCATTTCATTTATCTTTATTGTTTCTTATATCATCAGTCTTATTGATTATAGTAAACTTTTGTCCAATCTTTACCCATTGTTTGGCTATATTAGTCTTATCTTTTTTGTCCTTTTATGGATGAAGCCTCTAAACGATAAAGTTAATAAATCATAAAAATAGGAAAAGCAGAGTCCATTCATTTAGACGATGCTTTTCCTATTTTAACGGAAGAATAATAAAAATCATTAAATCAAAAACAATATGAGAAACAATGACTAAGGGCATGCTTCTCTTCCATAGATAAAGTGCACCCCACATAAGGCCAGAGAGGAATGCAGCAAGCATTAAGATTAGTGTACCTGAATAAACATGAACGGTAGCATAAAGCAGCGCACCAATGAAAATACTCGCTAATGGTCTGAAGTGGTGAAGCAGTCGCTTTTGAACAAAACCTCGCCAAAAGAGTTCTTCACCAGGAGCTGCCACTAAGATTAGTGCGAGATATTGCCAAAATAATTCAGGAGCAAACCAGCGATAAAGTTTATTAACGCTTTTTCCAAAAGGCAGATTAAGAAGGTCAAAGGCTTGAATCCCCAGCCAAAATACGAAATAGAGGATTAATCCTGATACAGTACCTATAAAAAGATATGTAAAAAAGGATGCTTCATCATCCACAGCTTCCTGAAACATCGCATAAGTGATTAAAATAAGGAGCGATCCAGTAAAAATATACCAGAAAATTGCCCGATCATGAAAAGTGAAATACATAAGTGCGTGGGAAATGATTAACCCAGTGACCAGCCGAAGATCAAAATAGCGATTCTTCAAGTATTTATTACCTCCTTTCTAACAATAAAATTTATTTTAACAAAAAAGAATTGTGAAAGGAAATGATTGCATCACACTTTTGACCGATTTCACTAATAAGATTGAAGAAATTGAAAAAAATAGTAAGGTGAATGGAAAGGAGGAAGGACGATGAGCAAATCTAAAAGTCAACAAGAGCGGGAATGGACAGTTCGTAAACAAGACCAAAATCCACATGGAAAAGTAAAAACAAAAGACCAACTGCTAAAAGAAGCTGGACAGGATAAATAAAAGGCTGTGTTAAAGGATACTGTTGATTTTAGAACCTGTTGATTGGAGCGGAAGGCGCTTGACTCCTGCGGGATGAACGAGCTGAGTGAGACCCCGCAGGAGCGAAGCTGCGAGGAGGCTCACGGGCGAGCCCGCGGAAAGCATAGCGCCTGGAGCGTAAATCAACAGCCTAGTTTAACACAGGCAAATAAAAAGGCAGCCCATTGGCTGCCTAATCTATAAAGCTATTAATTTAATAAGCGCTTTCTTTTACAATCTTATAATTTTTATGATTTACAACAGTCCGCTGATCCAATTCTAGATCTCGGTAATTATCCATTAATGTCAGGTCGACTATGACAGAATTTTCATTTACCTTTTCTACAATCCCTTTTAATCCACCGCGGAATTCAATGATATTTCCAACTTCTGCTTTTTTCATTAGTCTCTCTCTCCTTTACTTGACAAATTGTATATACTTATTTACATAACAGTTTGCACTACTTTTATAGTTTCGTAAAGGGTTTTATTTGATAATTTTGTTAATTGTTAGTAAAAAATGCAATCGTTTTCATTATTTGCCTTATTTTCAACGGAATAAGGGTCAATTATTGACTATTAGCTTGAATCTTACTATAAAATTGTAATAGAGGTGAGGAAGAATGCAGGAACATTATGTGAAGGATATCTTAGAAAAACTAAAGTCAGGTGAACTTTCAGAATACTATGTTAAGAAGGAGGAATTTATGGATTTTCGACAATTCCTTGTTAAAAGGGATGACTTTAAACATTTTCGCGGCATAGGTCAACGGGGAGGAGATGTATTATATCAATATTTGGAGGAGCCTAGAAGCTAAATATTAATGATCCACCTTGTTTTATTAAAAGAAAATAAACCATAAAGTGAATAGGGGGATTTCTTTGGAGACATTTATTCTCTCTATAGACCAAGGCACCACTAGTTCTAGAGCTATTCTATTCAATAAGCAGGGAAGAATTGTTTTTTCTGCACAGAAAGAGTTTACTCAGTATTTTCCTAGACCAGGCTGGGTGGAGCATAATGCAAATGAAATTTGGGGTTCCGTACTGTCAGTTGTCGCAGAAAGTTTGTCTGAATCAGGAATAAAACCAGAGCAGATTGCTGGAATAGGTATTACCAATCAACGCGAAACCACGGTGATTTGGGATAAGGAAACAGGAGAACCAATCTATAATGCAATCGTGTGGCAATCAAGGCAAACAAGTGATATTTGCGAGGAATTGAAGACTAATGGCTATAGTGATCTTTTTCGCTCGAAAACGGGCCTTCTTATTGATGCCTATTTTTCAGGAACAAAAGTAAAATGGATTTTGGATCATGTCGATGGAGCTCGTGAAAAAGCATCTCAAGGTAAGCTTTTATTTGGAACGATGGATACTTGGATTGTTTGGAAGCTTTCCGGAGGTCGTGCACATGTAACCGACTATTCCAATGCATCGAGAACACTAATGTTTAATATTTATGACCTTGAGTGGGACGATGAATTATTAAGGATATTGGATGTTCCGAAATGTATGCTTCCTGAAGTGATGCCCTCCTCACAGGTTTATGCAAAAACAGTAGATTATCATTTTTTTGGCAAGGAAACACCAATCTCTGGGATTGCTGGCGATCAGCAGGCAGCACTTTTCGGGCAGGCATGTTTTGAACCAGGGATGGCTAAGAATACGTACGGAACAGGTTGTTTTATGTTGATGAATACGGGAGATAAAGCAGTCCGGTCTGAGAAAGGCTTATTGACAACTATTGCCTGGGGGCTCAATGGAAAGGTCGAATATGGTCTTGAAGGAAGTATATTTGTTGCTGGTTCTGCTATTCAATGGCTCCGTGATGGTTTGAGGATGTTTAAGCAAGCGAAGGATAGTGAGTCCTATGCTAGCAGAGTGGATTCAACGGATGGTGTGTATGTTGTTCCTGCATTTGTTGGCTTAGGGACGCCATACTGGGATAGTGATGTACGAGGTGCGGTATTTGGCTTAACGAGAGGAACAACGAAAGAACATTTTATCCGAGCTACACTCGAATCATTAGCCTATCAAACCAAAGATGTACTAACAGCTATGGAATCAGACTCCTTAATAAAATTGAAAACCCTTCGAGTAGACGGTGGGGCAGTAAAAAATAATTTTTTAATGGAATTTCAAAGTGATATTTTAAATGTACAAGTAGAAAGAACAAAGGTAAGTGAAACAACAGCACTTGGTGCGGCCTATTTAGCCGGTCTTGCAGTAGGATACTGGGAGAGTCAGGAAGAAATCTCAAAACATTGGGCAACCGATCGAACATTCATACCGAACATGGCAGAAGAACAGCGTGACACACTTTATAACCGCTGGAAAAAAGCAGTGAATGCTGCAATGACTTTTAAATAAAAGGCTGTGTTAAAGGATACTGTTTTATTTTTGGAACCTGTTGATTGGAGCGGAAGGGCGCTTGACTCCTGCGGGATGAACGAGGTGAGTGAGACCCCGCAGGAGCGAAGCTGCGAGGAGGCTCACGGGTGAGCCCGCGGAAAGCATAGCGCCCTGGAGCGCAAATCAACAGCCAAGTTTAACACAGCCTAATAAAATGAAGGTCTTTTTCTATTTAGGAGGAAAAGAGATGAAGTTTTCTAACATAAATAGAAATAAAATGATTGATAGCCTGAAAAATAAAGAATTTGATGTTCTAGTTATTGGCGGGGGGATTACTGGTGCAGGGATTACACTGGATGCTGCAACTAGAGGCATGAAAACAGCACTAGTTGAAATGCAGGATTTTGCTGCTGGAACATCAAGCCGATCCACCAAGTTAATTCATGGCGGACTTCGTTATTTAAAACAATTTGAAGTAAAAATGGTTTCTGAAGTGGGTAAAGAGAGAGCGATTGTTTATGAAAATGGTCCTCATGTAACAAAACCTGTATGGATGTTACTTCCGATTTATAAAGATGGAACCTTTGGAAGGCTGAGCACATCAATTGGGTTAAGAATTTATGATTATCTTGCAGGAGTAAAGAGAATAGAGCGAAGGACCATGTTAACAAGGGAACAAACATTAGAAAAAGCACCTTTATTAAAGAAAGAAGGATTAATAGGGAGCGGCTACTATGTTGAATATCGTACGGATGATGCCCGTTTGACCATTGAAATAATGAAAGAAGCATATCGTTTTGGTGCAGCACCAATAAATTATACAAAGGTCATTAACTTTGTTTATAAAAACCTAATGGTTGCCGGTGTTGTTGTTGAGGATCAGTTAACAGGAGAAAAATATCAGATTAATGCTAAAAAAATTATTAATGCTGCGGGCCCTTGGGTGGAGGAAGTGCGTGAACTTGATCATTCTGAAAATGGGAAAACCTTGCAATTAACCAAAGGGGTCCATCTTGTAATAGATCAAAGCCGTTTCCCCTTAAAGCAATCCATATATTTTGACACCCCAGGTGGAAGGATGGTATTCGCAATTCCTCGTGGGGGAAAAACATATGTTGGCACAACAGATACTTTTTATAATCAAGATAAGCACCAGCCATTCATTACTAAGAACGATCGAGACTATTTAATCAAAGCCATTCAATTCATGTTTCCTGAGGTGGGAATTGACGAAGCTGACATTGAGTCAAGCTGGGCAGGGTTACGTCCGCTCATTTATGAGGAAGGAAAGAAGGCATCGGAAATATCACGAAAGGATGAAATATGGCAGTCAAAAACTGGTTTGCTTACGATAGCTGGTGGAAAATTAACGGGTTATCGAAAAATGGCAGAAGCCATAGTTGACACAGTATTAGTAAGTCTGGGTAAGGAACATAGCACCAATTTTCAAAACTGTATTACAAAAAAATTGCCTATCTCCGGCGGTCATGTGGGAGGTTCACACCATTATTCTGCTTTTTGTAGAGAAAAAACAGCTAAAGGTATCGAAAATGGGCTAACTTTAGAAGATTCAGAGCAGTTAGCTACTATGTATGGTTCCAATGTTGATCAGGTTTATGAAGTACTATTTGAGAATCAAATTGATGCGAAAAAATACGGTATTCCAATCCAGCTGTTTGCAAAGCTCGTTTATTCGATTCAATGTGAAATGGCAGCAACTCCAATAGATTTCTTTACTAGAAGAACTGGGGCTGTCTTATTTAACATTCATTCTGTCCATAACTATAAAAGACCAGTAATTGAGTATATGGCTGAAAAATTAAAATGGAATGACATTACCAAAGAATTTCACACAGAAGAATTAGAAACCGCTCTGAAGATTGCAACTGGCACTGTAAATTGAACGAACGAAAAAGCTGCCTAAATAGTCAGCTTTTTCTTTTTATAAAAATTGGAATAAATTATGTCAAATTTGTGAACTTTTTTAAAAAAACAAGATGTCGATTTTTAAATGCGCTTACATAAAATGTTTTATGTTGTCTGTATTGTTCGAAAATGTTATCCTAGCAATTGTATGAATTTCAAAAAAATAAATGAGTCTAGCTGTTTACATACTTCATTTTCTTTTGGAGAAAATATAACAATTAGTTCAGTTATAGTTATCTGACTATATGTTGTTAGATATGGAATAGCCAGAGTCATTTTACATTAACGAGAAGGAGTTTGATTTAACATGGCAGAAAAACAATTTAAAGTAACAGCTGATACAGGGATTCACGCAAGACCTGCAACCCTGCTTGTACAAACTGCGAGCAAATTTGATTCAGAAATCAATTTAGAATATAAGGGTAAAAAAGTTAACCTGAAATCCATTATGGGTGTTATGTCTCTTGGAATTGGCCAGGGAGCAGATATCTCAATTAGTGCAGAGGGCAGTGATAATGAAGAAGCATTAAGAAGCCTTGAAGAATTATTGAAAAAAGAAGGACTGGCTGAGTAATGACATTTTTACAAGGAATTGCTGCTTCAAATGGCATTGCCATTGCAAAAGCATATCGGTTAGTAGAACCAAATTTATCATTTGAGAAACAGACAATAGAGGATGCAGATTCAGAGGTATCTCGTTTTAAGGAAGCTATAGATAAATCTAAAGCAGAACTAGAGGCAATTCGAGATCG
The DNA here is from genome assembly GCF_023715415.1 of Neobacillus niacini. Taxonomy (GTDB): domain Bacteria; phylum Bacillota; class Bacilli; order Bacillales; family Cytobacillaceae; genus Neobacillus; species Neobacillus niacini_C. Next base: position 419,705 of record NZ_JAMBOB010000001.1, on the reverse strand, counting down.
TGCTCAGGTTGAACTTGGTGCGGATAAAGCAGCTATCTTTGAGGCACATTTACTTGTGCTTACTGATCCAGAATTAAATGGACCAATTGAAGATAAGATTAAGTCCGAAAAAGTAAATGCAGAAGCTGCTCTGAAAGATACTGCAGACATGTTTGTCATGATGTTTGAACAAATGGACAATGAGTATATGAAGGAACGTGCTGCCGATATCCGTGATGTTACAAAGCGCGTTCTGTCACACTTACTTGGCGTACAATTAGTGAATCCAAGTATGATTGCTGAAGAAGTAATAATTGTGGCAGAGGATTTAACGCCATCCGATACTGCTCAATTGAACCGACAGTATGTATTAGGATTTACAACTGATATTGGCGGACGTACTTCCCATTCTGCGATTATGGCTCGTTCCATGGAAATTCCAGCAGTAGTAGGAACAAAAAGTGCTACAGAAGATATCAACAATGGCGATTTAGTCATTGTCGATGGTCTAAAAGGTGAAGTACATATAAATCCGACTCCTGAACTGGTGGAAGAATATCGTAACATTCATCAGCAATATGAAGCTCAGAAAACCGAATGGGCAAAGCTTGTCAATGAAAAAACGGTATCAGCGGATGAACATCATGTTGAATTAGCTGCTAATATTGGTACTCCTAATGACTTAAAGGGAGTAATTGAAAACGGTGGAGAAGGTGTAGGACTTTACAGAACTGAATTCCTTTATATGGGAAGGGACCAGCTGCCTACTGAAGAAGAACAATTTGAGTCCTATAAAGCTGTTTTAGAAGGTATGAAGGGTAAGCCAGTTGTTGTTCGTACTTTAGATATCGGCGGAGATAAAGAACTTCCATATCTTCAATTACCAAAGGAGCTAAATCCATTTTTAGGATTCCGGGCGATTCGTTTATGCTTGGAGGAACAGGATATTTTCCGTACCCAGCTTCGTGCACTTCTTCGTGCAAGTAGTTATGGTAACTTAAAGGTAATGTTCCCGATGATTGCCACCTTAGATGAATTCCGTGAAGCGAAGGCAATCCTTGAAGATGAAAAACAAAAGCTTATTTCTGCAGGCCAAAAGGTTTCCGACAGTATTGAGCTGGGGATTATGGTTGAAATTCCTTCAACTGCTGTTTTAGCTGATCAATTCGCTAAAGAGGTTGACTTCTTTAGCATTGGAACGAATGATTTGATTCAATATACAATGGCTGCAGACCGTATGAATCAGCGTGTATCCTACCTGTACCAGCCTTATAGCCCGTCTATTTTACGACTTGTGAAGATGGTTATAGATGCTGCACATGCAGAAGGTAAATGGGCTGGAATGTGCGGAGAAATGGCTGGAGACGAAACAGCAATTCCGCTGCTCCTTGGTCTTGGATTAGATGAGTTTTCAATGAGTGCAACATCTATTTTAAAAGCACGATCACAAATTAAAAAGTTAAGTAAAGCCGAAATGGAGAAGCTCGCCACTGAGGTTTTAAATATGCAAACAACGTCACAAGTAATTGAAGCAGTTAATGCTGTAACAAAATAATACATGAACGTAAAAGAGGCAGAAGCATTCTGTCTCTTTTTGTCGTACATGTTTTATGAATAAGAGGGAATTTTTAGTATAATAGAAATAGACAAGTTAAAGGGGGATGTATGATGGATTTGAATCTTAGCGGCAAAACAGCGCTCGTAATTGCTTCCAGCCAAGGGCTTGGATTTGCTATTGCCAAAGCGTTAGTAAAAGAAGGAACCAATGTAATGATTTCAGGCAGAGATGAGAAAAAACTAAAAAAGAAGGCAGAAGAATTAGAATCTATTGGGATGGGGAAAGTTAGTTTTCAAAAAACAGACGTCACAAAGCCAGAAGATATTAAACTACTCATATCAAAAACCATTGATATATTTGGAGGTCTTCAACTCCTTGTCAATAATGCAGGCGGTCCACCGGCAGGGTCTTTTGAGGACTTATCAGATGATGAGTGGCAGAGTGCATTTGAATTAAATTTATTATCCTATATACGTGTCATTCGTGAAGCACTTCCGTACTTAAAGGAGCATGGAGGAAAAATTCTAAATATCGCTTCTTCTTCAATAAAAGAACCCATTCCAGGCTTAATCCTATCCAATACCTTTCGAACGGGCATTGTTGGACTCTCGAAGACCTTAGCATCTGAACTGGCTTCATACGATATTCTAATCAATACTATTGCCCCAGGTCGAATATCAACTGATCGCGTTAAGCATCTAGATCAGATAAATGCGGATAAACAAGGAGTCGACATTAAAACGGTTGAATTAACAATAAAAGAGACAATTCCTCTTAAAAGATATGGAACTCCAGAGGAATTTGCAAACGTAGCAGCCTTTCTTCTTTCGGATGCCAATACCTATATGACAGGGAGCTCGTTTTTAGTTGATGGGGGCATGATTAAAGCAATTTAACCTCACCGTTATTATTCCAATAATCAACCTCGTTTTACGTTTATTACCAAAAATATTTGGATAAGGTAAAAACATAAAGGAGTGTTTAAACATGCAGAGAAGTAGAAAAGTGGTTTTTGTTCTAGTGTTTATCATGTTTATTGGAACGATACTTACTGGTTGTGGATTACCTTTATCTAAAGAACTAATTGTTAATCGTTACGCCGACGCCTTGTTAACTAAAAATAATGAACTTCAATTCCGTTTCAGAATTAATAATGAAATCTTAGATAGACATGAGTTATATAAAGTGAAGGTTACAATACATGATGATCAGCTTGCCGCTGCTATTGGTAAACGTGAAATCATCTATGGAGAAGATCAAGTTCTAAATGGAGAGTATTTAGAGGTGAAGGGAAAAAGTGAAAAATATATTTTTATGGACCCGCTCCCATTAAAGGAAGATTTACACATCCATGAACTAAAGAATATGATTGAAAAAAACCAAGCAGTTTCGATTGAAATATACAATAATCAGGAAGTTTTTGGTCGTGTCTACTTAACAAATTTTTCATCGGAGCTTTGAATTATGGTTTATCTTGATTTGAACTAGGAGAAACTATGAAGGTGCATAAATTTGGAGATTGAGCACGATAACCGGAAAGTACTTAGTTCCGGTTTTTTTGCGTTATTCCATATATAATAAAAGATGAAAATACAAAATCGGAGGATTGATTTATTTTGTTAACTCCAGAAAATACTATAATCGGTATTATTGGGACAGGCGTAATGGGGAAAAGTATGGCAGGACATTTAATGGCAGCAGGGTATCCATTAATTGTTTTTTCAAGGACCAAGGAAAAGTCAGATGAACTAGTAGAAAAAGGCGCTACTTGGGTAGATGCTCCAAAAGAAATGGCAGAGAAGGCAAATGTTATCATCACAATGGTTGGTTATCCTTCTGATGTCGAAGAAATTTATTTAGGGGAAAATGGATTAGTTAATCATGCTAAATCAGATAGTTATCTTATCGATATGACGACTTCAGCCCCATCACTTGCAAGGAGAATATTTGAGGCTGCAAAAGAAAAAGGGATTCATACCATTGATGCCCCTGTTTCTGGCGGTGATGTTGGTGCAAAGGAAGCGAAACTGTCCATTATGGTAGGCGGAGATGAACGAGACGTAAAAGCCATTAAACATCTCCTAAATCTACTGGGAACAAATATTGTTTATCAGGGGAAAGCAGGAGCAGGACAGCATACAAAAATGTGTAATCAAATTGCGATTGCTTCAAATATGATTGGTGTCTGCGAGGCCATCATTTATGCTGAGAAGGCGGGATTAAATCCAGAATCAGTGTTAAAAAGTATTACCACTGGCGCTGCAGGAAGCTGGTCATTAAGCAATCTTGCTCCTAGAATGCTTAACAGGAACTTTGAACCTGGATTTTACATAAAACATTTTATTAAGGATATGAAAATTGCCTTAGATGAAGCAGAGCAAATGGAAATGAAATTTCCTGGTTTAGCATTGGCAAAATCATTATATGATCAACTTGTGGAAATGGGCGAGGAGAATAGCGGAACACAGGCTCTATATAAATATTGGAAGTCCTAATATTAGTTGTATAAATTCCTCTAGCTTTCAAAAAATAAACTGAAGCTGAAATAGGAGGAACCTGAATATGGCTAAACGAACTAAAAAGAATGACCCCCAGCAAAAAAACAAAAAGGGATTCGATTCTGCTGTCTTAAATGAAGAATTTGCTCATGAAATGGGATCTGCAGCAGCAAATAAAATTCATAAAGATAAAGCAAAAAAAGAAAAAGCATCCAAAAATAATGGACAATACAAAGGTCAATAACAGAAATACCCTCACTTGTTAGCAGTGAGGGTATTTTTTATTATTGACTATGTTAAAGCTAAGTTTAATAGAGCCTATTATTTAAAAATTGCTCCATTCGATTTAACCCAATTTCCAACGTTTCGAGTGAACAGGCAAAGGATAGTCTAAAATAACCTTCACCGTATTCAGAGAACGCACTTCCAGGAACAACAGCTACCTTTGCTTGATGAACCATCTCAAGAGCAAAGTCAAAACTACTCAAAGGGATGGAATCAGGGATTTTAACAAAGAAATAAAATGCCCCGTCAGGCTTGACTACACTTAGCCCCATTGCGATAAGTGTATTGTAAACATATTCACGTCTTTGGATATATTCCCTTTTCATTGGAATGGCATCATCTATCCCTGTAGTTAATGCTGCTAAAGCCGCTTTTTGTGCAATTGAATTTGCACAGGATACATTGTACTGATGCACCTTTAATATGTGCTTGGTAATATCTCTAGGAGCAAAAAGGAAGCCAATTCTCCAGCCGGTCATCGAATGAGATTTTGACAATCCATTGATTACAATTGTTTTCTCTTTTAGAAAGGAAGCAATTGAAAGATGAGGGTGATCATAAGTGAGTTCGCTGTATATTTCGTCTGCGAGGACAAAGATTTCTCTCTCTTTCAAGTAATCAGCGATTTCTTTTAACTCATTCTCAGTGAGACTTACTCCTGTTGGGTTTGATGGATAAGGCAAAACAATACATCGTGTTTTGTCTGTAATATAAGGTTTAATCATTTCTAAGGTAAATCGGAACTGATTCTTCCTTATATCGACATGAATCGGAAGTGCTCCACACATCCGAATAATCGGTTCATATCCTGGATAAATTGGTCCTGGAAGGATAACTTCGGTACCTTCTGATAGAATCGTTCTAAAGGCTATATCAATGGCCTCACTTGCACCCATGGTGACAATGACTTCAGATTCTGGTTCATAGGAAAGACCGTATTTCTTTTTTACAAAATCGCAAGCGGCCGTTCGTAACTCAGTGATTCCGGCATTCGGTGTATAGGAAGTGAAATTTTCCTCTATTGCTTGAATTCCGGCTAGCTTTACATGCTCTGGTGTTTGAAAATCTGGCTGACCAATTGTAAATGAAATCACATCGTCTATATGTGATACCATATTATAAAATTTTCTAATGCCTGAGACCTCAATTTTTTGAACTTTGTTATTAATTAAATGCTCCACCCCTGTTCATCCTTCCATTGCGTTCATGAATACTCTGATTATAAACAGATTTATAGAAATATTCTACAATAATGGACTAGTGAAAGTAGAGAGAATAGTAAAACAGCCTGAATTTTTATCAGGCTGTTTTAAAGGGGAAGAATATATCAATTTATAGGGTATTATTAATAACCATAGTCCCAATCAACTTCATCTTCATGCCAGAAAACGGGAGAGACGGAATCAAAAGTAACAATTTTATTATCTACTTTGCAGCTGCATTGATCACAGCCACATTGGTTTTTTATTTCTTCGAACACTGTTTGTTCAACATCTTCGATAAATGTAATCCTCTGCTCTTGAAAAAGAATCGCTGTCCCTTTCATGTCTAAGGCACCTCTTTATGATTTAGTCTTCTTATGAGTATATTGTAAACCTGATGGTTAAAAGGGTCTATAACTTGTGAGAGAGTTCACAAAATTATCAATAAACTGTAGCGAAATTATGTACAAAATAATCAAACGTAAAAAGGCCAGTTAATATTTGGCCATTCTACGTATAACGTTCCCCTAACTTTTTAAAAATTGGTTTTTGATATGGACGGTTTTTTCGATGATTTGAAGGTGGCTCTTCTATTTCTGTAATGCCGGTATATTGCTGTAATATACCTTTTGCTTGATTAAGAGGGAGTGAGGTTTTTGGATTTCTCACACTTCCATCTAATTTACCCAAATGTGGAAGCTCAGCAAAATCAAACTTTGTGGGAGGAATATGAAAAGTATAATGACCACACTGAACGAGGACATCAGACTGCTGTTTGCTATTACGAGGATTTTCCGAAAAATGAAGTCCAATTTTTTTTGCTTTGCCTTCATCAATTAACTTTTTTAATGATTCATGCTTTAGTCTATATAAATATTTGGGATTTGGTGCAGTTTTGGCATGGCGATTAACAATAAAGAGAGCTTGAGAGAGGTTATCAATCGTTAGCTTTGCTTTTGAGTGGGGGATTTCCCTATCGTGAGTCAAGATATGTACTCCTTTCTATTTTTAAAACAGAATAAAATACTATGTTCAATTAGGTTTTTTGAAAACTTTTGTAGAATAGTCACTATTTTCTTTAAATTGTTTATCCTTATTATGATTTAATTGTAAAATAGAAATACAAGAAAGTAAAAACATTATTGTAAAAAACGAGAACTTTTTAAAAAATCCTTACCGTTTAATGGGAAAGGATTTTTTAATCTGTCTCCGTTGAAATCAAAGTAAATAAAGTTAATTCTGGTTTTGCCATGAAACGAAAAGGGAGTCGTGTTGTGCCAATACCTCGATTTACGTATAAGGACAATGGATTAATTTCACCAATGGAATAATAGCCTTCGGGATAATTTTGTGCAAAAGGGGGGATGACGAGAGCTCCCACAAAAGGTATCTTTACCTGCCCTCCGTGACTGTGTCCACTTAACTGCCAATGTATCTGATAGGCAGAGGCTTCATCCGCAACATCAGGGGCGTGTGACAAAAGAAGTTTAAACGAGTTTTCTGGTACATGTTTCATTGCTAATTGTAAATCAGGTCTGCCAAGCATTCGATCGTCTATACCTAAGAGAGAAATAAAACTTCCATCCTTATGCTTAATGGGGAGGGATTCGTTTAACAGGAGAGTGAAATTGGACATTTCCATTAAATTTTTATAAATTTCCGAACCATAGCCCCCGTGGTCATGATTTCCATAAATACAATATTTACCCATAGTTGCTTTTAATTGCTGCAAAATGGGAGGTACTTTATTAAGTTCATTGTATTTATTTGGCTCGTCCAATAAGTCTCCTGTGAAAAAAATTAGATCTGGCTTAAGCTGATTAATTTTACTAACTAATTTCTTTAATTGGTTTATGTTGTAATGAAAGCCTAAATGAGTGTCACTAAATTGGATAATTTTCACTCCATTAAAACTTGCAGGAATGGAGGAGTGCTTGATTTCAAGGTGATTAATTTCAAGAAGTGAAGGTTCAATTCGATTGGCATAGAAATAACCGCCTGAACCAAGACCGAAAAAGGTGAGAAGTGTACCAAAAGTACTTTTTAGGAAAGATCTCCTTTTCATTTTTTTAGGCATAATTATATTACCAACCCATCTCCAATTTATTTCTGTTTTTAAAAGTAGAGTCATTCGTATTTTCTTTAAAAATGGTCATTTTTGCAAGCGAAAAGGCAGAGAGAATTTTTTAATAAAATGGTATACATTAGTTCATATTCTTAAATATAGAAAAAATTCCTATTAAAAAGCAGCCTTTTGGCTGCTTTTGTTTGTTGCTTCTGCTTTTTTACTTATAACTTACTGCCCTGCATTGAAGTGCTTTCCAGGAAGCGATAAAATTTTCTTTTCCCACTCTTACTTGTTTTCTTCCAGAAAGCGGGTCATTCAAATAAACAAAATTTGCATCATAACCCACTAGGACAACCGCATGCAAATCCAATGGTGTTTTAATAACTTCCTGTCCGTGATGCCAAGACTCCCAGCGATCAGGTAATCGATAATCTCCTGTTGTCCAAACCACTACAGGGAAACCGGCAGATACATGCTCTAGAACACGTTCAAAGGGCTGGTTTGTTAGGTTAACAGCTCTGCCTGGAAGTTTTTGATTAACAAGCGCCTCCATTGGTTTATCAAATACTGCATAACCTGCCTGCTTACCAGTCATATCTCCTACAAAACCTTCTGCAGGGTTGCCCCAATTTAATATATCACCATTAGAAGATCTTTTGATAGGATCAGGATCTTTCTGAATGGAGTGATACAAATCCATTTTGTCTGTTTTGACACCTGCAAAGTTTAAAACCATGGCAAGGCTTGTCACTTCACATCCATATCTTAACTCAGGATTTTGTTTAATCAAGACAACATCAAGCATCATTGAATCCTTTTTGGCAGGTTGAGATACCGGCTGATTTACGTTTGTATTTGAAAAAGGTTGCTTATTGGTTTCACTATTAGTGGTAGCATTTCTGGTTTTTTGAATTTCAGGTCTCGGAACTTGTTCGTATATTTCTGTGTAATTTTTCTTATCCGGCTGCATAGAAACTGTCTCATCTGTATTATTACATCCAAACAGTGGAAGGATGGAAAATAACAAACAAAATTTTTTCAAGTGCTATCCTCCATTCAAATGGACTTGGTACTATCATTCGGCAGTTTCAATATGTCTATGATGGTATTCTTTTGGAAAAGAACATGATGTGCAAGTTGAGCGTATTGTATATAAGGGTATGGTATAATGAGGAAAATCTTTTTTGCGGAGGGTGCTTGAATGGATGCATTGGATATCCTAACGGATCTTGAAAATGTCATTCCTTATTTTCAACCAATTTTTAGTGCCGATGAGCAGCGTGTAATTGCTTATGAGGTTTTAGGTAGATATCAATCAGAGGGCAACATCATTAGTTTGGGCAGCTTTTTCCATGATGATAGTATTCCAGAAGAATACAAATTCGAAGTTGACCAATTATTAGTTCAGAAAGCGTTAGAACGTGCATTTGATCTTGAAGATGATGTTAGCATCTATTTGAATCGTGATGCCGATTTACTCATGTATCGACATGGAGAGCCATTTTTACAAGAATTGCTGGCTTTTGAAAAAAGAGGCTTGAATTTAAAGAGAATAGTCCTTGAAATTTCTGCAGGAAATTATAAGGGTGATTTTGGTCAATTAGATCATTTATTACAATATTACCGAACCTATGGGATAAAAGTTGCTATTGCAAGTATAGATAGTGACACAAATTTCTTTGAACGAATTGGCCAATTAGGACCTGAAGTCATAAAAATAAATTTACGTGCTTTAAAATCAAATGCAACAGCAGCGAGCTTTACGGATGTCTTATTTTCTTTATCATTATTGGCAAGGAAAATTGGAGCCACATTACTTTTTGAAAATATAGAAATGAGTTACCAGCTTCAATTTGCATGGAAAAATGGCGGGAGATATTATCAAGGATTTTATCTGTATCCCCCAGCCCCTGAGTTTATTGAGCGTGAATTATTAAAAGAGCGATTAAAAGGGAAATTCCATGAATTTATCGCTTATGAGAAAAGGAAACTAGAAGCAATATATTCAGCTGCCGAATATTTTCAAAATAAAGTACAAGATATTCTAGTGAAAAATAAGAAGGCTAATTATGAAGATTTGTTTTCTTCGCTCATAAAAGAAATGGATCAAATTGCATTTCGAATGTATGTATGTGATGAAGATGGTTTTCAGAAATCCTCAAATATTTTCAAGGGTGAAAGCGGCTGGTATACCCAAAAAGAATATATTGAAAAGAATTGGAGCTGGCGTCCTTACTTTTTAGAAAATATCATTAAAATGAGAAATGATGGTAAGGGGATATTATCTGATTTATATAGTGATATTGAAACCGGGGAGACCATACGAACTTTCTCCATTCCTATAAACGGGCGTGATTACTTATTCATTGATATTACCTATCAGTATTTATTTGAGAATGACCAATTATTATAACTTACTTAGTATAGAATGGTTCATACGGTGGAATTTTAATAGAAACATTATTAAAGGAGAAATCGCTTATGAATCTGTTTGTAAATGCCCTATCAATCCTAATTGTTGGAATTCTTGCGGTTTCGCTTATTTATACATTGTCAGTGGCCAGGCAAAAAAAGGTAGTTGAAGGAGAAATGGATACGAAAATAGCTGAGCCAGTACAAAGACATATTTACTTGAGCAACCCGATTTTCTGGGCATATGGTATATTTTTTACCTTAGTACTATTTATCATCCTTTTTGTAGCAATTACTTTCTATTGATAAGGCCTCATTGAGGCCTATTTTTTTTAAAAGTTTTTTCGTGGATATGTAAATAATTTGTAGGTTAATGTCTATTACTGATGTTTTTTTGCGATTTATTTTTACAATTATCAGGAATATTTGTTGTTAAAATTGAATAATACCTAAGATTTTTAGAGTAAGGGGGAAAAGGAAAATGAAGAAAACTTTACTATTACTTTTTATCATCTTATTGTTAATACCTTTGTCTCCAACAGCAAAAGTAAATCTAAGTACAAAAACTGAGGTTTTTAGTTTGCTCCAGGAAGCCTTTCACGTTCAGGTCTCGCTTAGTGTAAAGACTAGTACAAAAGAAAAAATTAATGATTTATTAAATCCATACTTTTCTAAAAATTATCAAAAATTGTTTTGGAAAGAGAATGTTTTTGAAGAAGATGGAAAATTTGTTACATATGGTTCGGATTTTGCACTATTTTATATTCCCTTTTTTCACTATTCGGATGAGACCAAAGTCATCTTTACACCTGAAGGCATTTACGTTTTTGAATTTTTCCCTGCCACAACAGACGGTCCAGTTGGATATGAAAATCATTTTGAGGGGGTTTTATTAAAAAAATTCGATGACGGCTGGAAGGTGGATGAATTTTTGTATAATAATATTCCTGCTTCTATTTTGGAGAAAGCAAATTCAAATAAATAAAAAAAACTTTCCATTTTTTTCACTTTTACATGGACAGATGCTGTCTGTTATTTTATTCTTTTAATATTGGCATATTCACCAGATGAAATTATGCTGGAAAAAATCCATAAGGATAGAAATATGCGAAAAGAGAAACATAACAGTAGAAAGTTTGCTTGTGTTTGAAAGGAGACGGAGCATATGTCACAGCTTCAAGGAATATTAACACGGTTAAAAAACCTTCAGGAACAGTCTAACGGAGGTGAGCCGGCACAACGCTATTTTGAAGTAAATGGCGAAAGAAAGTGTCAAGTAACATTTCATCCCAAAACAGAAACATTTGAATTAGAAATATATAATGAAAAGGAAAAGCCAAAACGCTATCAATTCGATAATGTAGACATGATTACAATTGAAATCTTTGATTTAATTCAATAGGAGCCGGCAACGGTTCCTTATTTTTTTCCTTTTTTACGGCAATTCTTATTTATTACTTTTTCATAAAAAAAACCAGTTCTCCGAAAACTATGGTAGAATATACATGTGGTAAAACAAACATTGAGGAGTTTTCGGCGATGATTAGTCTTCACAGTGGTGAATTTTTAGAAATAGATATACGAAAATTGATGATACCTTCTGAGCGTGTTGCTCATGTACAGGTTGGAAATAATCTTGAGCATGCCCTATTAGTCCTAACTAAAAGTGGATATACAGCTATACCCGTACTAGATCCACTCTATAAACTACATGGTCTTATTAGCACTCCTATAATAATGGATTCAATTCTTGGACTTGAAAGGATTGAATTTGAACAGTTAGAAAAAAAGAGAGTGGAAGAGGTTATGAATAAATCTGTTCCTCGTGTAAAGATTACGGCTTCAATCAAGACCTGTCTTAGGCTCTTAGTTAACCATCCTTTTCTTTGTGTTGATACAGAAGATGGTTATTTTGAAGGAATATTGCCTCGAAGTACAGTATTAATGCAGTTGAATTTAGATGTAAACAAGATGAATAAAAGTGAGAAATAAGGCTCCCACAAGGGGGCTGTATTATTTTATTGAGAATCATGAGGTGTAATGATGGCGAATCCTATCTCTAATTCAAAGAGAGGAAAGACAAATAGACCGCTTGTACTAGCAGCTGTAATGCTAGCAATGTTTATGGGAGCGATAGAAGCAACGATTATTTCAACTGCTATGCCTGCTATTGTTGCTGACTTAGGTGGCTTTACTCTCTATAGCTGGGTCTTTTCAGCATATTTATTAATGAATGCGGTAACGGTCCTGATATATGGGAAATTATCTGATTTATTTGGTAGAAAACCTATTCTCTTTATTGGAATTACTATCTTTTTAATTGGATCCATCCTCTGCGGCTTTGCAACATCGATGGAAGCACTTATCATTTTTCGATTAATCCAGGGGTTTGGCGCAGGCGCCGTTACGCCGATTGCAACCACTATTGTTGGTGATATTTATACGGCTGAGGAAAGAGCGAAAGTTCAGGGATATTTAGCAAGTGTATGGGGAATCTCTGCTGTTACGGGACCAGCTGTAGGTGGATTACTCGTTCAATACGTAAGCTGGAATTATGTTTTTTGGATAAACATCCCACTTGGTATTCTCTCTTTGATTGGTATAGGATTCTACCTGCACGAGAACGTTGAAAAGAAAAAACATGAAATTGATTACATAGGTGCATTCTTATTAACACTGTCTATTTCCTCCTTAATGTTTTTGTTAGTAGAGGGCGGGGGGCGGTGGTCATGGGGTTCCTGGCAAATTGTCAGCTTGCTTGTCTTATTTATTGTAACGATTAGTCTGTTTGTCTATCACGAAGGCCGTGCGAAAGAACCTGTAATGCCCTTTACTATTTGGAAGGAACGATCCATTTTCGTTGCGAATGTAACCTCTTTAACTACGGGTATTATGTTGATAGGAATTTCAAGTTTTCTTCCTACCTTTGTCCAAGGGGTAATGGAACAAACACCAATCGTTGCAGGGTTCACATTAACAGCTATGTCCGTTGGATGGCCCATTGCTTCGACACTTTCTGGAAGGATGCTTATTTCATTCGGATACAGGAAAACATCCCTTATTGGTGGTGTTGCCTTAGTTATCGGCAGTGTAGTTTTTGTAACGATGACAGGCTCTTCTGGGCCTCTATGGGCTGCTTTAGGGTCTCTTATTGTCGGTTTTGGTATGGGTTTGACCTCAACTTCATTTATTGTCTCTATCCAGGCAACAGTAAGCTGGCAGCAAAGAGGGATTGCAACAGCAGCCAATATGTTTATGAGGAATTTAGGAAACACAATTGGTGCAGCCTTACTTGGCGGAATTCTTAATAATCGGCTGGGGAATTTCCTTAGCGAGAACTCCAAAGAATCTGAGGGAAAACTAACCGTAGATTCTGCAAACCTTTTATTAAAGGAAGATGAGCGATCCAATTTATCTGAATCTGCTCGAGAACTACTTCAGGAAGGGCTGACTCAATCATTGCATTGGGTCTATTATGTTGTACTTACCTTTGCTCTAGTAAGTTTAATCCTAATTTCATTTATTCCTAAACATAAAAAAGGCTCTGCATCATGATGCAGAGTTATTTTTCTGAAATAAAAGAAAGCTTATTGATGAAATGATTTCATTTTCTCTATATAATAAGTAATGCGGATATCTAATAAAGCATAAAGGTGGATGGTTTTGTCCTCAATATCAGAATTTCATTTATTATCTATCTTAGCCCAAGAAATGAATATGCGAAAAGCATCAGAGAGGCTATTCGTGTCTCAGCCGGCGCTTTCACAGCGTCTACAAACGATAGAGAAAGAGTGGGGAACAAGAATTTTTATCCGCTCACAAAAAGGACTTTCACTTACCCCAGCCGGAGAAGTTGTTATTCATTTTGTAAATGAGGTGCTGGTAAAAGAAGAAAAGGTTCGGGAAAGTATCCATTCTCTTCAATCGGGAGTTTCAGGAACATTAAAGATTGCAGTTGCTTCGATTGTTGGTCAAAATTGGCTGCCGCCCGTTTTAAAAAAGTATAGTGATGCCTATCCGCAAGCAAAAATTTCACTCATAACGGGGTGGAGCAGTGAAATACTGAAAAGTCTATATGATGATCAAGTACATATCGGGATTATTCGAGGATTACCAGATTGGAAAGGCGTAAAAATTAAACTTTTTAGCGACCCGCTTTTCTTGGTGGATAGAGAAATTACTAGACCTAATCAGCTGTTAGAAACAGATAGACCCTTCATTCAGTTTAAAAGTGATTCTAATTATTATCAAGAAATCCAGGATTGGTGGATGCGTCAATTCAAAACCTCACCTAAAAGAACAATCATTGTTGATCAAATTGAGACATGTAAGCAATTAACCTTCAATGGTTTAGGATATTCTATCCTACCAGGCATTACGTTAAATAACACCGAAAAGGAAGTTTACAAAATTCCGTTACTAAATGAAAATGGTGATCCCCTTAAACGTGATACATGGTTATTAGCGTATGAGTCATCCTTTCAACTCAAACAGGTTCAGGCATTTGTGGACCTAATTAAAGAACATAGCAGTCAAAGCAACTGATGCTTGCTATTCATTTTTCTTGTTTTCAACACTTTTGTTTGATAAAGTAAAATTTAATTTAATCTGGAGGTACTACTATGAAAATGATGGATGCAAACGAAATTATTTCTTTTATTCAAAATAGCAAAAAATCAACACCAGTAAAGGTTTATGTAAAGGGTGACTTAGAAGGTATCGATTTTGGAAGCAATTCTAAAACTTTTATTAATGGCAATACCGGTGTAATTTTTGGTGAATGGTCTGACATTAACCCAGCTTTGGAATCAAACCAAGCAAAAATTGAAGATTATGTAGTTGAAAATGATCGTAGAAATTCTGCGATTCCATTATTAAATACTAAAAACATTAATGCTCGTATCGAACCAGGAGTTACCATTCGTGACCAAGTTGAAATTGGTGATAATGCAGTTATCATGATGGGTGCTGTAATTAATATTGGCGCAGTTATTGGTGAAAAAACAATGATTGACATGGGTGTTGTTCTTGGTGGCAGGGCTACTGTTGGGAAAAACTGTCATATTGGAGCTGGGACTGTTTTAGCGGGTGTTATCGAACCGCCATCCGCACAGCCTGTTATTATCGAAGATGATGTCTTAATTGGTGCAAATGCAGTGGTATTAGAAGGTGTTAGAGTTGGACAAGGCTCTGTAGTTGCTGCTGGTGCAGTAGTTACGAAGGATGTTCCGCCATATACAGTTGTTGCTGGAACCCCTGCAAGAAAAATTAAGGATATTGATGAGAAGACAAAATCCAAAACCGAAATCATGCAAGAACTTCGCCAATTATAAACGTAAGACAAAGTAAAGCGTGGACAAACACTCCACGCTTTCTTTCTAGTACAGGAGGAGAAATGAATGAACCCGTTTGTTAAAATAAGACGTGACCTGCATCTTATTCCTGAATTAGGATTTCAAGAATATAAAACACAAGCATATTTGTTATCATATTTAGAAACCTTATCACAGGAACGAGTATCCATAAAAGAATGGAAAACTGGACTTTTTGTTAAAGTTCACGGTTTAAATCCTAGAAAAACAATCGGCTACCGCGCCGATATAGATGGTCTTCCGATAGTTGAAGAAACGGGATTAGAATTCTCTTCAACCCATCACGAACAAATGCATGCGTGTGGTCACGATTTTCATATGAGTATCGCTCTTGGTGTTTTAACACACTTTGTACAAAATCCAATTGATGATGACCTTTTATTTATATTTCAACCGGCTGAAGAGGGGCCAGGCGGTGCAGAACCAATGCTAAAATCCGACACCATGCAGGAATGGAAGCCAGATATTATTTTTGCTCTGCATATCGCCCCAGAATATCCTGTCGGATCCATTGCTCTAAAAGAGGGGTTATTATTTGCTAATACTTCAGAACTGTTTATTGACCTTAAAGGCAAAGGTGGGCATGCTGCTTATCCGCATCTAACAAATGATATGGTGATTGCAGCCTGTTCACTTGTTGGTCAACTGCAAACAATTATTTCCCGTAATGTGGATCCATTAGATAGTGCAGTGATTACAATTGGCAAAATTACGAGCGGCACCGTACAGAATATTATTGCTGAAAAGGCAAGACTTGAGGGGACTATTAGGACTCTTTCTGATGATACAATGGATAAAGTCAAACAACGAATCAATGCAGTTGTGAAAGGAATAGAAACCAGCTTTGAATGTGAAGTTGTTATTGATTATGGATCGATGTACCATCAGGTTTACAATGATGAGAATATTACAAGAGATTTCACTCAATTTATGAAGGAACAGACGAAAATTGATGTTATTGAATGTAAGGAAGCCATGACTGGTGAAGATTTCGGTTATATGTTAAAGGAAATTCCAGGTTTGATGTTTTGGCTGGGAGTGGATTCCTCATATGGACTCCATCATGCGAAATTAAATCCAAAGGAAGAAGCAATTGAAGTTGCTATAAATATTCTCACCACCTACCTAACGTATAAAGGAAATTGATGAAAATTGCAGCTCAAAAAACGTATTACTTCATTCTTATGTCTAAAAATGTTAAACTGAAAATTAGAAAAGATTGTTACATATCGTCGTTTATTCTTTATGATAAAAGGGTAAAACAATGAAGGAACTAATATTTATTTGGAGGGATTAGACATGCCAGAACGTATGGTAGCTAAGCAAGCGCCTAGATTTGAAATGGATGCAGTCTTACCGAACAAAGAATTTGGAAAGGTAAGCCTTGAAGAGAACATGAAAAACGACAAGTGGACAGTGCTGTTCTTCTATCCTATGGACTTTACTTTTGTTTGTCCAACAGAAATCACAGCAGTTTCAGACCGTTATGAAGAATTTGATGATCTTGACGCAGTTGTAATCGGTGCTTCTACGGATACCATTCATACTCACCTTGCCTGGATTAACACAGACCGCAAAAACAACGGTCTTGGTGAGCTAAACTATCCATTAGCAGCAGATACAAACCATGTGGTTGCTCGCGACTACGGTGTTTTAATTGAAGAAGAAGGTATTGCACTTCGTGGCTTATTCATTATCAGCCCAGAAGGTGAATTAATGTATTCTGTAGTAAACCACAACAATATCGGTCGTGATGTAGATGAGACATTACGTGTCCTTCAAGCACTTCAAACTGGCGGACTTTGTCCAGCTAACTGGAAACCAGGTCAAGCGACTCTTAATGCTTAATTCCGATCGCTCATAAAAATAAGAGACCTAACCTTAGTGGTAGGTCTTTTTAAAAAGGGGAATAGATCATGAAATTACGTGAACCAATGCCAGAATTAACAGGTGCAGTTGAATGGTTAAATGGAGAAGTTAGAAAAGAGGAATTAGTCGGTGAAAAACCTACCCTCATTCATTTCTGGTCTGTAAGCTGTCACCTATGTAAGGAAGCTATGCCGCAGGTTAATCAATTCCGTGATCAATATAAAGATAAATTAAATGTAATTGCTGTACATATGCCAAGGTCAGAAGAGGACCTAGACCTAGAGCAAATCAAGCAAGTTGCTGCAGAACATAGAATTAACCAGCCTATATTTGTTGATAGTGATCATAAACTAGCTGAGGCCTTTGAAAATCAATATGTTCCTGCTTATTACGTATTTGATCGTGAGGGGAAACTCCGCCATTTCCAAGCCGGCGGCAGCGGTATGAAAATGCTCGAAAAAAGAGTTAACCGTGTATTAGACGAAATAGATAAAACAGAATAAGTGTAATAAAGGGTGCTGTTCGTTTTACAACGAGCAGTCTTTTTTATTTTTATGTAACTATATGAAACTTTAATCGTCCGTATTAATAAATAGAGAAATGGGGGCTTTCATAAAATGAAGAAAATGTTTAAAATATTCGTTATGATATCACTAATTCTACTTTTGGCAGCATGCAGTTCTACCAGTAAAAGTGAAGAAGTGAGGATGAGCAGTGACAAAAGTGCAGAAATGGATTCAGGACAGGCAGGTATGGAAGAAAAGACACAAGTAGCACTTGACAATAGTACAAAACAAGAGTCAGCTGCTCAAACTGAATTAGATGTCCCTAACCAAATGATCATCTATCAAGCAGATTTACAGCTCCGGGTAAAGAAATTTGAGCAGACTTTACAAAACTTAGAAGAACAAGTACTAAAGTATGGTGGATACATTGCGGAATCTAACGTCTCTAAAGATGGAGTAGAGCAGGTTAGTGGAAGAATTGTTGTTCGAATACCTCAAAAGAATTTCCAAACATTCTTACATGACGCCGAGGGGCAGGCTGCAGAGGTCCTGCAGCGTACGATTAGTGGAACAGATGTGACAGAAGAATATGTGGACCTAGAGTCCAGACTAAAATCCAAAAGAGTGGTAGAAGAACGGTTAACCTTATTTATGAAATCGGCAGAGAAAACAGAAGATTTGTTAAAGATTTCTGCTGACCTTGCTGCCATACAAGAGGAAATTGAAACAATACTAGGGAGAATGAAATATCTAGAAAATCAGACGTCGCTATCAACCATTCATATTTCACTTTATGAAAATAAAGTGATTGTGCCAAATCTTGAAGATGAAGATCTTAATACTTGGGATAAAACAAAAAAACAATTTATGAAAAGTACCAACATGTTGTTAGCAGCTATTTCAGGTTTTATTGTTTTTATCGTTGGTAATTTACCTATTTTAGGAATCCTAGCAGTGGTTACTGTTTTTATCTTTCTATATTTTAAGAAAAAAGTTCGGAAAAGAAATGACATCGACTAAATAAGTATATTCAACTAATTTGGTTATGCTAAAATGAAAATAATTAATTGACTTTGCTGGGGGAATTGTAGTGAGAAAGAATTTTGCAGTTATAGGATTGGGTCGATTTGGCGGGAGTATTTGCAGAACTCTTTCTGATGAAGGTTTTGAGGTGCTTGCAATTGATAAAAACGAAGAAAGAGTAAATGCATACGCCATGATTGCCTCACATGCTGCTGTAGGGGATACAACGGATGAGACAGTCCTAAAGAGCCTGGGTATTCGTAATTTTGATCGTGTAATCGTTGCAATTGGTGATGATATACAATCGAGTATTTTAACCACTTTGATTTTGAAGGAACTCGGAGTCACTCATATTACTGTAAAGGCACAAAATGATTATCATGAAAAAGTGCTAGTCAAAATAGGCGCTGATAAGGTCGTTCACCCGGAAAGGGACATGGGAAGACGGATAGCTCATAATTTGGCTTCTAGCAGTGTGTTGGATTATCTAGAGTTATCTGATGAACATAGCATTGTTGAAATCGTGGCAAACAGCAAGATAAGTGGTCATACTATCATCGAGTTAGACATTCGAAAGAAATACGGATTAAATATTGTTGCAATTAAAAGAGGAATGGATATAATCGTTTCTCCAAAACCAAATGAAGATATCAAAGCGAATGATGTGTTAATTGTGATTGGGACGGATGAAGATATCGATCGATTTGAGAGGAAAGTCTTGCAATAAAGAAAGCGGAAGCGCCTGAACGGTGCTTCCGCTTTTTTTTAAACTTCCATAATGATTGGTAGAATCATTGGTCTGCGTTTTGTCTTTTCGTAAAGGAAAGGTGCTAATGTATCAGTAATTTCATTTTTAATTTCTGACCATTGACTTGTTTTGCGTTCCATCACTTTATTTAAATGCTTAGTAATCAGATTTTGTGCATCGTTAATTAAATCACCAGATTCTCTCATATAGACAAACCCTCTAGAAATAAGATCAGGTCCTGAAGCGATTTTAAAGTCTTTCATATTAATACTTACCACCACAACGACCAATCCTTCTTCCGAAAGGATTCTCCTGTCACGTAAAACAATATTCCCGATATCGCCAATCCCGCTTCCGTCGATATAAACAGAACCAGATGGGATTTTCCCAGCTACTTGCGCACTGTTTTCAGAAAGAGCTAATACTTCACCATTATCCATGATAAAACAATTTTCTTCTTCTACACCACAATCCACAGCTAGTTTGGCATGCATTCTTTGCATTCTATATTCACCGTGAATCGGCATAAAGAATTTTGGCTTTATTAAGCGCAGCATTAACTTTTGTTCCTCTTGGCCACCATGACCCGAGGTATGAATATTGCTTAGTTTCCCGTGAACAACTTCGGCACCAGCTCTAAATAACATGTTGATTGTCCGGTTTACACTAATAGTGTTCCCTGGAATAGGTGAAGATGAGAATACCACTGTATCCCCCGGGATAATTTGTATTTGTCTGTGAGTGCCATTGGCAATTCTAGATAAGGCCGCCATAGCTTCGCCTTGGCTTCCTGTACAAAGAATTGTAACTTTATCTGCAGGAAGACGATTAATTTGATTTGCTTCAATAAATGTCTCTTTTGGTGCAACAATATACCCTAATTCTTGACCAATATTAATAGCTGATTCCATACTGCGGCCAAAGACGGCTACTTTTCTGCCATTTGCAACTGCAGCCTCCACAACTTGTTGCAATCTATAGATATTTGATGCAAATGTTGCGAATATTATCCGGCCGGAAACCTTTCGGAAAATATCATCAATGCTTTCACCTACAAGACGTTCAGACATTGTGAATTCAGGAATTTCGCTGTTTGTACTGTCTGAAAGTAAGCACAATACGCCTTCTTTACCGATTTCAGCCATTTTTGTTAAATTTGCTGGTTCGCCAACCGGTGTAAAGTCAAATTTAAAGTCACCCGTATGGACAACTTGCCCAGGAGGAGTTTTTACAACAATACCATAAGAATCAGGAATGCTGTGTGTTGTTCGGAAAAAAGTAACAGACGTTTTGCGGAATTTTATCACATCGTCTTCTTGAATGGGAATTAACTTTGCATTCCGTAAGAGACCGTGCTCTTCTAGTTTATTTTTGATTAGTCCTAATGCAAGCTTTCCACCATAGATTGGAATATTTACTTCTCTTAATAAATATGGAATTCCGCCAATATGGTCCTCGTGTCCGTGAGTAATGAATAATCCTTTAATCTTGTCTTCATTTTTTACTAAATAGGTGTAATCAGGGATGACATAATCAATTCCTAATAGCTCATCCTCTGGGAATTTAATGCCGGCATCAATTAATATTATCTCATCCTGAAATTGTACTGCATATGTGTTTTTTCCAATTTCGCCCAAACCGCCTAAGGCAAAAACAGCAGTTTGGTCATTTTTAACAAATTTCATAAATTATCAAATCTCCAATACTTTAAAATCTTCATTTTGTTGTTCATATTCTAAATATGCTCCTGTCACTGCCTGTAAAAATTCAACGTTATATCCACGATCTGCAATTTTCTTGCGAACATCTAGAACAGATTCTCCCTCCACATAGAGAACCTTTGTTTTTTCTCTTACAGGGACTTCATTGATTCTTTCTTGAAAATAAACTTTAAATACCATAATAAATCGCTCCTTAATCGATCATGACTTTTTCTATTATATTAAATAATTACATTTTTTTCATTTAATTTCACTTTTCGCCTAAATTTAAGCATTTGGACTTATAGAAAAATATGTAAATAAATACACTGATAATCAATTTACAATAAGGAATGAGCCCTTCGCAAGTTTGAAGGGCTCGAAAAAAGTTGTTGTTAAGCAATTGATTTTTTTCGTAGTAAATCTTTCCACTGTTTTAAGAGCTTCTTTCTTAGCTTCTTTAACATAGTGGATCATCTCCTTACTTCCTATTTTAAACGATCCTTGTCCAATGTAAAGCAAGCCATGACAGATATTGTAGATTTTTTTTTATTTAAGGGTTTTTATACTAATATTATATGGAATAATTAAGAAATCTTTCATGGATAAACATGGCAGAATGATGAAAGTTTAATAAATTGACAATTATTCTTATTATGATTAGTGTTTATTAGAGAAATTATTATAAAGCTTAATCATAATTGAAAAAGGCAAAGAGGAGTTGAAATTATATGAAGAAAATTGTTTTTTTTGATATAGATGGAACCTTGCTCAATCATGAAAAAAAACTCCCCACTAGTGCTAAAAAAGCTATCCAAACACTAAAGGAGAATGGTGTATTTGTTGCAATAGCAACGGGAAGAGCACCTTTTATGTTCACAAGTTTAAAAAAAGAACTTGATATTGATTCCTACGTTAGTTTCAATGGCCAGTATGTGGTGTTTGAAAATGAAGCGATTTATAAGAATCCGCTAAAACAATCTGAGTTAGAAAGATTTCTACTGGATACAAAGACGAACGAACATCCATTGATATTTATGAATGAATTAACCATGAAGGCTACTACTCATTACCATCCATTTATTGAAACTAGTTTGGGCAGTTTATTATTTCCACATCCAGATGAAGACAAATCTTTCTTTGTTGATAAGGAAATTTATCAATCCTTACTTTTCTGTAAAGAGGGTGAGGAAAAGTTATACTTTGAAAACTTTCCTGAATTTGATTTTATCAGATGGCATCCCTATTCAGTAGATATTTTACCTAAAGGTGGATCTAAAGCTGAAGGGATAAAGAAAATGATTGACAGATTAGGGTTTGATTTGAAGGATGTTTATGCATTTGGTGATGGCTTGAATGATTTAGAAATGCTTAAAGCTGTTGGAACGGGTGTTGCAATGGGGAATGGTGTTCCCGAGGCAAAGGCACTTGCAAACTTCGTTACTTCCGATGTATCGGAAGATGGAATTTGGAATGGATTGAAAGAATTACAACTTATATAAAACTTAAATAAAAAGTAAAAGCGCAAGAGCACTTGCGCTTTTTTTATCTTTCTATTGCGATTGCACCCTCAATTGGTTTAAAAGCGTCTTTCTTATTAATATGATCATAAAACATAATTCCGTTTAAATGATCAATTTCATGTTGAAAGCAAATGGCTGGGAGACCTTTTAAGCGGAGTTTAACCTCTTCGCCTTCGAGGGTAATTCCTTTCACAGTAATTCGAGCAAACCTTTCTACATAACCAGGAATGTCTTCATCTACAGAAAGACAGCCTTCCCCTGAAACTAAATAAGCTTTTTCGACTGAATGGCTGACAATTTTGGGATTAAACAATGCATAGCTATACAAATTTCCTTTGTCGTCGTGAAGATGAATGGCAATCATGCGCTTGGAAACGTTAATCTGTGGTGCAGCTAACCCAATTCCAGGTCGTAATCCAAATTGTGAAGAAACTTCAGGATTTTGACTATTCTTTACATATTCTAAAAGGCTTTCAAGTATTTTTCTGTCTTCCTCCGATGGCGGCATAGGTACTTCAACTGCTACTTTTCTAAGAGTAGGATGGCCGTCTCGAATGATATCATTCATCATTAACATGATTGATTCACTCCTGTTTATAAACTAAAATTATTGATATTCATTAGTCTATCAGACTATTCCAGAAAAGTTAATTGAAAGTATCAACAATTATTCTGATTAATAGGAGAGAAATTCCAGGGGATATTGTCAAAAATAAGAAGTATAGATATAGTAGAAATTGTAATCAGTAAGGGGGTTGCGAATTGTCTATTATTAGATTAACACGTATTATTATAACGGTTGTAATTAGTGGTTTCTTATTAACTGGCTGTATTAGCCAGGATTCTTCAGCTGAAAAGCTGTATCAAGTATTAGAGGATGTTGTGGATGCAGAGAAAGAATTTGAAGAGCAGCAAGAGCCGCTTGTAGAGTTAGAAAAGCAAGAAAAGGAAATCTACAATGAAATTATGACTTTAGGGATGAAGCAGCATGAAAAGATTATCATGCTTTCTGACGAAGCCCTTTCTATTATTGAAGAAAGAAAAAACCATTTACAGCTGGAAATTGACAGTATAAATGCTTCTAAATCGGAATTTATGAAAGCGCAAGAAGTAATAAATGATATAAAAGATACTGACCAAAAGAAAAAGGCAGAAGATTTATCAAAAATCATGAAGAAGAGATACCAAATACATAATAGACTTTCAAAGGAGTATTCAAGTGCGCTAGATCGTGATAAAGAATTATATTTAATGCTCAAAGAGGAAAGTACTTCTTATGACAAGCTTGAATCACATATAGTTGATTTAAATACTACCTATCAAAAGGTATATGAGGCAAATGAAGAATTCAATGATGTAACAGCACAATATAATGAAAAAAAGCTTGAATTTTATAAACAAGCAGGTCTTAACCTTGCTGAAGAAAAGTAAGAAATTGGCTGATTGGGCCGATTTCTTTTTTTTTGATAAAGCAGAATCTATTTTAATATAACAGGATAAAGTGTAGAGTGATACAGAGGTTGGCATTAATCAAAAAGTTAATAACATTATTATGATGTAAAATAATGAAACATAGTATTTGACGAGCGTATTTAGATGATGTAAACTCAATATGGAATTATTTATTGTACCATTATTTTTTACGAAAATTATAGTACAGGGCAGCAGGCGATTAAAGTAAATAATTGTTTATGTTGTTTTAGGTTTTTGGGTAATCTAATATGAGTGAATTTATTTTTACATTTTTGTAACGAAAGAAAGGAAGATGTGACGAATGGCTTCTAAAACTCAGAACGCTCAAGTCGATGCTAAAAAAGTACTTGAAGTAGTAGAAGATCAATTTACAACGCTTCAAATTTTAAATGAAGAAGGCGAAGTTGTTAATGAAGCAGCAATGCCAAATCTAAGTGACGATCAGCTGCAGGAATTAATGCGCAGAATGGTATATACCCGTATCTTGGACCAACGTTCCATTTCGTTGAACCGCCAAGGACGTCTTGGTTTCTATGCACCAACAGCAGGACAGGAAGCATCCCAATTAGCTTCACAATTTGCACTTGAAAAAGAGGACTTTATCTTACCTGGTTATCGTGATGTTCCACCAATCGTATGGCATGGTCTTCCTTTATATCAAGCATTTTTATGGTCCAGAGGTCATTTCGAAGGCGGTCAGATTCCTGAGGGAGTAAATGTCGCAATCCCTCAAATTATTATTGGTGCACAGTACGTACAAACAGCAGGTGTTGCATTAGGCTTTAAAAAACGTGGAGTTAAAGCTGTTGCTCTTACATATACAGGCGATGGCGGAACTTCTCAAGGTGATTTCTATGAAGGAATGAACTTTGCAGGAGCTTACAAAGCGCCAGCCATCTTTATTGCACAAAATAATCGTTTTGCTATCTCGACTCCTGTTGAAAAGCAAACAGCAGCTAAAACACTTGCTCAGAAGGCAGTTGCAGCTGGTATCCCAGGTATCCAAGTAGACGGTATGGATGCATTAGCAGTGTATGCGGCAGTTAGAGAGGCACGTGAGCGTGCTGTTAACGGCGAAGGGCCAACGTTTATTGAAACTTTAACATATAGATATGGTCCACATACAATGGCCGGAGATGATCCTACTCGTTACCGTACAGCTGAACTTGATAATGAATGGGAAAAGAAAGATCCGCTTGTACGTTTCCGTAAGTTCCTGGAAAAGAAAGGCTTATGGAATGAGGGAAAAGAAAACGAAGTAATTGAGCAAGCAAAAGAAGATATTAAAGAAGCACTTAAAAAGGCAGATGCTGCTCCTAAACAAAAGGTGACTGATTTAATCTCAATTACAAATACGGACTTGCCTTATAACTTAGAAGAACAATATGAAATATATAAAGCAAAGGAGTCGAAGTAAGCCATGGCTCAAATGACTATGATTCAAGCAATTACAGATGCAATGCGTGTAGAACTAAAAAATGATCCGAATGTATTAGTTTTCGGGGAAGATGTCGGCGTAAACGGTGGTGTTTTCCGTGCAACGGAAGGGCTACAAAATGAATTTGGTGAAGATCGTGTATTTGACACACCACTTGCAGAATCAGGAATTGGCGGTTTGGCAGTTGGTCTAAGCTTACAGGGCTTCCGTCCCGTACCGGAAATCCAATTCTTTGGTTTCGTTTATGAAGTAATGGATTCTATTTCTGGCCAAGCGGCCCGTCTTCGTTATCGTACAGGCGGTAAATTCAATGCTCCAATAACATTCCGTTCACCATTCGGAGGAGGCGTACACACGCCTGATATGCACGCAGATAGCTTAGAAGGTTTAATGGCACAACAACCTGGCTTAAAGGTAGTTATTCCATCAACACCTTATGATGCAAAAGGTCTCTTAATTTCATCTATTCGTGATAATGATCCTGTTATTTTCCTTGAGCATATGAAATTATATCGTTCTTTCCGTCAAGAAGTTCCTGAAGGTGAATACACGATTCCACTAGGAAAAGCAGATGTAAAGCGTGAAGGTACTGATATTTCAATCATTACTTATGGTGCGATGGTTCATGAATCATTGAAAGCAGCTGAGGAATTAGAAAAAGAAGGTTTTTCTGCTGAAGTTATTGATTTACGTACGGTTAGCCCAATTGATATTGAAACAATCATTGCTTCTGTTGAAAAAACAGGTCGTGCAATCGTGGTTCAGGAAGCACAAAAGCAAGCTGGTGTTGGGGCAAATGTTGTGGCTGAAATTAGCGATCGTGCTATTTTAAGCTTAGAAGCACCTGTATTGCGTGTGGCAGCGCCAGATACTATTTATCCATTCCCACAGGCTGAAGCAGTATGGCTTCCAAACTACAAAGATGTAATTGAAACAGCTAAAAAAGTACTAAATTTCTAAATGAAAGATGGGGAATAGGATTCCTGTTTCCCGCTTTTTCTTATAATTGTCGTTCGTAAATATGTATAAATAGGAGGATGAATCGCGAGATGAGCGCAACCGCAACCACATTCCAATTTAAAATGCCTGACATTGGTGAAGGTATTCATGAAGGCGAGATTGTTAAATGGTTCATAAAGCCAGGTGATAAAGTCCAAGAAGATGATATCCTTTGCGAAATCCAAAATGATAAAGCAGTCGTTGAAATTCCATCTCCTGTTGAAGGATCTGTTATTGAAGTGAAAGTAGCAGAAGGAACGGTAGCTACTGTAGGACAGGTTCTAGTAACATTTGATGCGCCAGGATATGAAAACTTGCAATTTAAAGGTGACGAGCATACGGAAGAAGCACCGAAGCAAGAAGCAGCACCAGCACCAGCACCAGCACCTGCTGCAGTGCAAGATGCTCCTGTAACACCACCGCCGGCACCGCCTGCTTATGGTATTGGTGTAACACAACCACAAGGACAAGGACAAGTGGAAGTTGACCCAAATCGTAAAATTATTGCGATGCCATCTGTTCGGAAATATGCCCGTGATAAAGGTGTGGAAATTACACAAGTTCCTGGCTCAGGTAAAAATGGGCGCATCGTGAAAACGGATATTGATGCATTCTTAAACGGCGGTGCAGCTGCAGCAGCACCACAAGCGGCTGAAGCTCCAGCACCAGCAGCAGCAACAACTCAGGCAGAGGAAGCTCCTAAAGCTACGCCTATTCCACAAGGTGAATATCCTGAAACTCGTGAGAAAATGAGCGGAATCAGAAAAGCAATTGCAAAAGCAATGGTAAATTCAAAACATACCGCACCACACGTAACACTCATGGATGAAATCGATGTAACGAAACTTGTTGCTCATCGTAAAAAATTCAAAGAAGTTGCGGCTGCTAAGGGTATTAAATTAACATTCTTACCTTACATCGTAAAAGCATTAACTAGTGCTTTACGTGAATTCCCTGCATTAAATACATCACTTGATGATGCTACAAGTGAAGTAATTCATAAGCACTACTATAATATTGGAATTGCGGCTGATACAGAAAAAGGGTTATTAGTACCTGTTGTTAAAGATGCAGACCGTAAATCAGTATTTACAATATCAAATGAAATCAATGAATTAGCTGGTAAAGCACGTGATGGAAAGTTGGCTCCAAACGAGATGAAAGGTGCTTCTTGTACCATTTCTAATATTGGGTCGGCTGGTGGACAATGGTTTACACCAGTCATTAACCATCCTGAAGTAGCCATCCTTGGGGTAGGTCGTATTGCAGAAAAACCAATCGTACGTGATGGTGAAATTGTAGCTGCTCCTGTATTAGCATTGTCATTAAGCTTTGACCACAGAATGATTGATGGTGCTACAGCTCAAAATGCGTTAAATCATATTAAACGATTATTGAACGATCCAGAACTATTGTTAATGGAGGCGTAACAAATGGTAGTAGGAGATTTTCCAATCGATACAGACACTATAGTCATTGGCGCTGGTCCCGGCGGATATGTGGCTGCTATTCGTGCAGCACAGTTAGGTCAAAAAGTTACAATTGTTGAAAAGGAATATATTGGCGGAGTTTGTTTAAACGTAGGTTGTATTCCATCTAAAGCAGTAATTGCTGCTGGACACCGGTACGAAGTAGCGAAGCACTCTGATTCATTTGGAATTACAGCTGAAAATGTAAAAGTTGATTTTACAAAGGTTCAAGAATGGAAAGCTGGAATTGTTAAGAAATTAACTGGCGGTGTTGAGGGGTTACTAAAAGGAAATAAAGTTGAAATCGTTCGTGGCGAAGCATACTTTGTTGATGGTAATTCATTACGAGTAATAGGCGAGAATTCTGCCCAAACATACAACTTCAAAAATGCGATTATTGCTTCTGGCTCTCGTCCAATTGAGTTGCCAACTTTTAAATACTCAAAACGAGTACTAAATTCTACTGGTGCATTGAACCTGCAAGAGGTTCCAGAAAAAATCGTAGTAATCGGTGGCGGTGTCATCGGTATAGAACTTGGTGGAGCCTATGCAAATTTTGGTACTCAAGTAACAATCTTAGAGGGTGCAGATGATATCTTAGGCCTTGGAGTTTTTGAAAAGCAAATGGCTGCCCTTGTTAAGAAAACAATGAAGAAAAAAGGTGCCGAATTCTATACGAAGGCAATGGCTAAAGGTGTAGAAGAAACTGAAAATGGTGTGGTTGTAACTTTTGAAGTTAAAGGCGAAGAAAAGAAAATTGAAGCAGATTACGTATTTGTTATGGTTGGACGCCGTCCAAATACAGATGAAATGGGTCTTGACCAAATTGGTGTGAAAGTCACTGACCGTGGATTGATTGAAATTGATAATCAATGTAAAACGAGCGTCTCTAATATCTATGCAATCGGTGATGTTGTTGCAGGTCCTCAATTAGCTCACAAAGCTTCTTATGAAGGAAAAATCGCTGCAGAGGCAATTGCAGGTCATAATGCTGTTATTGACTATTTAGGTATCCCTGCAGTAGTTTTCTCGGATCCTGAACTTGCAAGCGTAGGTTATACCGAAGCGCAGGCGAAGCAAGAAGGTATTGAAGTTAATTCAGCCAAATTCCCATTTGCTGCAAATGGCCGTGCTCTGTCACTAGACAGTGGTGAAGGTTTTGTGAAATTAGTTTCACGTAAAGAAGATGGTGTCTTGATAGGTGCACAAATTGCTGGTGCAAGCGCATCTGATATGATTGCTGAACTAGGGGTGGCTCTTGAAGCAGGAATGACAGTCGAAGATTTAGCCTTGACCATTCATGCTCACCCAACATTAGGAGAAATCACAATGGAAGCTGCTGAAGTAGCGATGGGTACACCAATTCATGTTTTAAAATAGCTAAAATGAAAGTCCTTTCTGCAGTAATAGAAAGGACTTTCTTATTTTCAATCGAATGATAAATTAACACTTCTGAGCATATATTTAAAACACTACAATCTTTATTTTTAAGAAAAGATGTTGAGTGGTGATAAAAAATGCGAATGTATGTTGTAATTATATTGCAATTAATAATATGGAGTGCCTTTACTTTGATTGAATGGATGTCAAAGCATGATCAACTACTATACAAGGTGATAATGTTTTTTGTGTTTTTTTATTTAGCCTTTGTCCTTTGTAACAAATTTACCCAATCAACTGCCAAAACACTATTTATTACATCTTTAAGCCTTATGCTATATACTTCCATACACTATACACTCGCACTTTTAACGCATTAAAAAAACTCCCGGGCTGGGAGTTAGTTTTTTTACTTCCTTGGATAATAATACATGATTCTCTCATTAAAAAGGTGCAGCTCTCCTTGTAATTTCTTTGCAAGGAATTTGCAGAATTCATTAGCTTTGCCCTTATCACCGAAAGTGGATTGTTCTGGAAGAGTTACTTGTATGTAGGTTTGAATTCTATCAGTACCATCTTCATCACGAATACTTTCCTGATCAACACCAATCAAGATAGCGTAATAGCGTTCATTAGTAGAATATAAGTAAAACCATTTTCCTTTTCCATCATCTTTCTCTTTAATTTCGTAAGGAAAAGCAGAGTCACCATATTCCCAATCAACTTGGTTTCCTGTTTTACTAGTAATATCTTTATAGTAATTTAAGAGTTCCTTTACTTCCTCTACAGTAACTGTTTGCTTTGCAGATGAAGGCACAAGTTTAACAAATGCGTTTTCAGCCATCTTCATCCCCCCTATGTCCCATTTGATCATTTGATATCTCCTTTATTCTAGCATTGTAAAAACCATGGTGACAACATTAAGACACATAAATGTCATTTGTTTTAAATGAAAAAATAAATTATAATAATATTCTAAATATTATTATAATAAAAGGAGGATAATTATGGAATTATTTGACAAGCTCTATGATGAGCATGAGAATGTAAAGGTCAGGTTTATTGGATTTACTACTGAACATACTCGTTATGATTTTGGGATTATTTACACAAACATGTTCTTTGGAAAACCCCTAGTTGTATGCATGCAAACAGGTCGTTCCACTCTCCTCGATCCTAAAGAAATTGAAGATATTGAATACCTTCAAAATGTATTCCGGATTCCAGATAAACAACAAGCTGCCGATTTGGCTGAATTCTTCCGTGAAACCCTCCCGCAAATCCCATTTGTTACCCAATATGAATAATTTGAAAGTAAAAGACCTAATTATAGGTCTTTTTTGGTTAAAAATAATTAAATGTGACATACAATTTAGGCTTGATAATTTCAATGTGTTATATTATTATTGAATTAACAAGAATAAAACGTTTTCAATGTAATGAACATTCAAAAATGAAAAGGGGATTGAAAATAATGGGTACAATCGTATGCCAGGCTTGCGACTCAACAATTGATCATTTCGAAGATGAAAAAGTAACAGTTCTCTATTCTAGATGTAATTGTTGCGATAATCACCATTCAGAAGAAGAACGATAAATCTTACTTTAAAATAGAAACAGGATTCCTCATCGGAATCCTGTATTTTTATTTTATAGCTTTATATTCCTTTATGACACGTATGCTTTTTATTTCATCATCCTCAGGTCCTTGTACGGGTAAACCCGCCTCAAGATTTTCCTGAATATAGTGGAGATTCTCTTTCGTAATGATTTCACCTGGGATAAATATAGGGATCCCTGGGGGATAAACCATGATAAATTCGGCAATAATTCTACCTTCTGATTCCTCAAAAGGAATTACCTCCGTATCCGCATAAAAAGCATCTCTTGGAGTTAATGCTAAAATAGGAATATCCGGAAGAAGAACTTGTATAGGTTCAAGTCTTTCTTTTCGATGTTCTCTTTCCTCGGCCAGCTCCTTTAAAGCTTTTACTAAAATGTCTCCTTCATTATCTGTATCGCCAAGTGTTATGATACAAAGAATGTTATAAAGGTCAGACATTTCTACTTCAATATTATGTCTTTCTCGTAACCACTTTTCAACCTCATAGCCTGTTAAGCCTAATTCTTTTACTGAGATAATCAATTTTGTTGGATCATAATCAAATGTTGCCTTTGACCCTAAAATTTCTTCGCCAATGCAACGCAAATGGTCAATTTCATTAATTCTTTTTCGAATCGATTGTGCCAAATTGATTGTCTTATCAATCAGTTCTTTTCCTTTAGTAGCTAACTGCTTACGAGCTACATCAAGGGAAGCAAGTAATAAATAGGATGTTGAAGTGGTTGTCAGCATACTAAGTATTGCTTGAACATGCTTGGCAGAAACAAGACCTTCTTTTACATTTAAAATAGAGCTTTGTGTCATTGATCCTCCAAGTTTATGGACACTGGTTGCAGCCATATCAGCACCTGCTTGCATAGCTGATAGAGGCAATTCGTCATGAAAATGAATATGGACCCCATGGGCTTCATCAACAAGAACAGGTACATTATGAGAGTGAGCAATTTCCACTATTTTCTTTAAATCTGCGGATATCCCAAAATACGTGGGGTTTATCACTAAAATCGCTTTTGCATCAGGGTGTTGTTTAAGAGCCTTTTCGACCGAATCAATCGTTATACCATGGGATATACCTAAATCTTCATCAATTTCTGGATGAATAAAAACAGGAATAGCGCCAGAGAAAACAATCGCTGACATAATGGATTTATGGACATTTCTAGGGACAATGATTTTATCCTCTGGTCCACAAACAGCCATAATCATAGCAATAATGGCCCCGCTGGTTCCTTGGACGGAAAAAAAGGTTCTATCAGCGCCAAATGCTTCAGCTGCCAAATCTTGTGCTTGTTTAATTATACCTTTTGGCTGATGAAGGTCGTCGAGTGGACCGATATTAATAAGGTCTATCGATAAGGCATTATCACCAATGAAATTTCTAAAATCAGGATCGATTCCAACACCTTTTTTATGACCAGGGATATGAAATTGAACGGGATTTTTTTTTGCATGTTCTAATAAACCGCTAAATAACGGTGTTTGGTTTTGAGACAATTTATTTCCACACCTCTTTATATACAAATTGCTTTTAGTTAAATACAAAACAAATGAATTATAGCATTAATACCAATGCTTGCATAGAAATTTCTGTCTAAATTAAACCACTTTTTATAGTGTTACGTTAGTTTATCAATTAAACAGGAAAATTAACCTTTAGTAACGAAATATGAAGGTAACAATAATTAGGAGGGGTTTTAATGAATTGGCAAACTCGAGTTACTGAAATTCTTAATATCAAATATCCCATTATACAAGGAGGCTTAGCCCATCTAGCCTATTCTGAACTAGCAGCAGCTGTTTCCAATGCAGGTGGACTAGGTCAAATTACTGCCATGTCACTGGATAATCCGGATCAACTTCGGGAGGAGATTAGAAAAGTCAGGGAGCTGACAACTAAACCATTCGGCATAAATTATGCAATTGGACAGCATAATCGCCCCTTTGAAGATATGCTTCAAGTAGCCATTGATGAAGACGTGCCAGTTATTTCTATGACAGGTGGGAATCCTGCACCGATATTTGAACAGTTAAAAGGAACATCGATAAAAAAGTTAGTTCTTGTAGCTGCTAGGAGGCAGGCTGAAAAGGCTGAAGAATTAGGCGCAGATGCGGTAATGGTAGTGGGACAGGAAGGTGGCGGTCATCTTGGACGGGATGATATAGGAACGATGGTATTGATCCCTCAAGTGGTTGATGCGGTTTCTATCCCAGTAATTGCCTCAGGTGGCATTGGCGATGGCAGAGGACTCATGGCAGCTCTTGGTTTAGGAGCGGAAGGAATTGAGATGGGGACGAGGTTTATAGCTACAAAAGAATGTGTACATGCTAGTGAACTATACAAAAATAGACTTGTTGAGGGCAGTGAAGCGAATACAGTTATAATTAAACGCACACTTGGGGCGCCCGCACGTGTAATTTCAAATAATTGGACAGATAAAATTTTAGAGATTGAAAAAGAAAATGGCGGTTATGAACAATTAAAAAATTATATTAGCGGACAGGCAAACAAACGATATATATATGATGGAGTGGAAGATGAGGGGTTTGGATGGGCAGGTCAAGTGATGGGACTCATTAAGGATATACCAACCGTTAAGGAATTATTTAATCGAATGATTACTGATGCAGAGCAAATTCGTGGTAAATGGGCAAAATAAGAGTATTATACATATATGTAAAAAAAGTAAGCAGGTGAAAACAACTTGGAATACCAATACCCAATTAATTATCATTGGACAACAGATGAGATTGTTGATGTAATTAAGTTCTACGGAGCTGTTGAACAAGCATATGAAAAAGGAATTGACCGAGATGAACTAATGGCTATTTACCGGAGATTTAAAGAAATCGTCCCGAGTAAAGCGGAAGAAAAAACACTTTGTGGTGAGTTTGAAGAAATGAGTGGTTATTCTTCCTATCGAGCAATAAAAAAAGCCAAAGATGCCTCTCTTGGTGACAGGATTAAAATGAAGTAATGAGAAAAAACTCCGAACAAGGTTCGGAGTTTTTTTATTTGATAGTAAGAGCAATTTTATAGAAAGGTGCAACTTTATTAAAGACGTAATCAACCTGCTGTAGGAATTCTTCATTGGTTAATTTAAGAACATCTTCCCGTTTAATTTCGTATCCGCATAATAATTCTGCTTTTTTCACCTGTTCCAGTCTTTCAAACATACTCCGTAAATCTTCTTTTGAAAGATTCCCATGTGGCACCGATTCCGATTTTGTATGGTCTAATGACCAAACAAAGTCTTTTGGAGTTTCTTTATAAATTTTATTTAAATTTTTTATAAATCTTTTAGCAAAGTCTTGTTTTTGGGGTGCTTCATAAATAACAGCAAACCAAATGAATAAATGAGTATGCCATAGACCAATTTGAAAATGTGGAAGCATTTTGTATCCACGTGGATTATTTGCAAATGCTACCCAAGTATCTTTAGGCGGGTTAATCGTCCTCCTTGCATGTTTGGCTACATGAACAAATAGTTCATCCCCAGTCAATGTTGTTAACACAGGAGCAAAATTGTGTCCTAGGCTTTCTAATTTTGGACGAATTCTCTCTTTAAGTGCGTCCATTCTTGCCTCTAATCCATCTATTTGAAAAACATCGAAATCTTCATTCGTAAAGTTTTTAAAGTCCATAATCAACCCTCCGTATGCTGACATTTGTCATTCATTGTAGCATACTGGCGGAAATTCTTGAAACGAACTGCTTATATAGGTTAACGCACATATTTGTTGCAACCTTCCATGATGGTTCATATTATATTACTAAAAATAGTCTGAAAAATTAAATAACGGTTGAAAGGAGAAAGCTAAAATGAAACAATTAATGAATACTTCTCTAAAAAAAGTTGGCGATAAGGAAAAAATGGCATATTTACGATTGGAAATGGATTATGAGCTGGCAACATTATTTGAAGCTCTTGAAGAAAAAAATGAAAAAAAAATGAAGGAGTGTAAACAAAAGTTAGAAAAAATCCGCCAAGAGTTATTAAAACTAAAAGCTCTTTGATAATTTGTTTTCAAAGGGGATACAATTTAGAATGAACATAAAGATTTTTATAATGAAATTATAAAACGAACTCTGTGTAGGAAATTAGAGAGTTCGTTTATTGTTTTGTCCTAATTGTATAGGACTGTTAAAAGTTGAATGCTTACCTAATTTTGATTAAGCTAAGTATGTATTACATAATATGGGAGGGAAAATATGGACTGGGAATACATTGATCTTCAAGCTAAGCAATGGGTAATGGAAGCAGGGGATAAAATTAGGGATTCTTTTTCTAAGACTCTAAATATCCAAACCAAATCCAATCCCAATGATTTAGTAACAAATATAGATAAAGAGATTGAACAATTTTTTATTAATAAAATCAGAAGGACTTTCGTAAACCATAGGATATTTGGTGAAGAAGGGTTTGGGGATGAGGTAGATAATCTTGATGGTGTTGTTTGGATTATTGATCCGATAGATGGCACGATGAACTTTATTCATCAACAGCGGAATTTTGCAATATCTTTAGGTATTTATGAAAATGGTATTGGTAAAATTGGGATTATTTACGATGTTGCCCATAATGAATTATATCATGCTGTTAGTGGTAAGGGGGCCTTTATGAATGACACCCCGCTTCCTCCATTAAATAAAATAACAGTTAAAGAATCAATCATAGCATTAAATGCAACTTGGGTAATGGAGAATCAGCGAATTGACCATAACCTGCTAGTTCCACTGGTTAGAGAGGCAAGAGGTACAAGGTCATATGGTACAGCTGCACTTGAAATGGTTTTTGTAGCAACAGGAAGAGTAGATGCCTATATTTCAATGAGGCTGTCACCTTGGGATGTGGCGGCAGGTGCTGTTATTGTTGGAGAATTAGGAGGTATAGTAACCAATCTGAGAGGAATAGAGCTTGATTTCCTTTCAAAAGATACACTCCTCGTCGCAAAACCAGGATTACACCAAACCATTATAAGTGATTATTTAAAAGAAGGAAAATGGTAAAAAAGAAGCCTGGATAGGCTTCTTTTTTTGTCGAGCTAGATTGCATTTTGCGCTGCAGCTTGTCCTATAAATCTCCATTAGCTCTAAATTTAGCTTTTGTTATAAATCCTAATCCCATTACGAGTACTAATACGATGATACTTCCAATGATTCCTAATATACTTTCTTCACCAATTGCTACACCAATTCCCATAATACTTACAGTTGCAAGTATAGCGTAAAGTACAAAAATCCATTTAATTTGCTTCATTTTGCTAATCCCCCTTGTCACAAAAATAAGAAAAATTCTTATGGTAATTAAATATAGCTTTATTCTATAGAAAATGCTTTTAGTTTTCCACCATTAATGTGGTATAATACTTTAGTTGTTAATGGGAAACTATAAATAGCTTAAATTTTTGAAATAGAGGCAGGAGTGAATCATTTGAAATTAAGAGAAGATATTCGCAATATAGCAATCATCGCACACGTTGACCACGGGAAAACAACTTTGGTTGACCAATTATTAAAGCAATCAGGAACATTTCGTTCAAATGAGCACGTAGAAGAACGTGCAATGGACTCAAATGATCTGGAAAGAGAACGTGGAATAACGATTCTTGCTAAAAATACAGCGATTCAATATAAAGATACACGTATCAATATCCTGGATACACCAGGTCATGCTGATTTTGGTGGCGAAGTTGAACGTATCATGAAAATGGTTGATGGAGTATTACTAGTAGTGGATGCCTATGAAGGAACAATGCCTCAAACACGCTTTGTATTAAAAAAGGCATTAGAACAGAATTTAACTCCAATTGTGGTTGTTAATAAAATTGACCGAGATTTTGCTCGTCCTTTAGAAGTAATTGATGAGGTTATTGATTTATTTATTGAACTAGATGCGAATGAAGATCAGCTTGAGTTCCCAGTTATTTTTGCTTCTGCAATAAATGGAACTGCCAGCACAGATCCTGAAAAACAGGATGAAAATATGCAATGCCTTTATGATTCAATCGTTGAGAACATTCCATCACCAGTTGACAATCGTGAAGAGCCCCTGCAATTCCAAGTTGCTCTTCTGGACTACAATGATTATGTAGGAAGAATTGGGATTGGCCGAGTTTTCCGCGGTACAATGCATGTTGGCCAACAGGTTTCATTAATGAAGATAGACGGTACAGTTAAACAATTCCGTGTAACAAAAATCTTTGGTTTCTTTGGGTTAAAGCGTCAAGAGATTCAAGAAGCAGTAGCTGGAGACTTAATTGCTGTTTCCGGTATGGAAGATATCAACGTCGGTGAAACGGTTTGTCCGGTAGAACACCAAGAAGCATTACCAATCCTAAGAATTGATGAGCCAACTTTACAAATGACTTTCGTCGTAAATAACAGTCCATTTGCTGGAAGAGAAGGTAAATACCTAACTTCGAGAAAGATTGAAGAAAGACTTCACGCTCAGTTGCAAACAGATGTAAGCTTACGTGTTGAAAATACAGATTCACCAGATGCATGGATTGTATCAGGGCGTGGTGAGCTTCATTTATCCATTTTAATTGAGAACATGCGCCGTGAAGGGTATGAGCTTCAAGTTTCAAAGCCTGAAGTTATTGTAAAAGTAATTGATGGTGTTCGTAGTGAGCCGATTGAAAGAGTACAAATTGATGTACCAGAAGAGCATACAGGTTCTGTAATGGAATCCATTGGTGCCCGTAAAGGCGAAATGATTGATATGATTAATAATGGATCAGGTCAAGTACGCTTAATCTTTAATGTTCCGGCACGCGGATTAATTGGTTATACTACAGAGTTCTTAACTATGACACGCGGGTATGGAATTATTAATCACACATTTGACAGCTACCAGCCAATGGTTCAAGGTCAAGTGGGAGGAAGACGTCAAGGTGTGCTAGTATCAATGGAATCAGGAAAAGCTTCTACTTATGGTATTATGAATGTTGAGGACCGTGGTACAATTTTCGTTGAACCTGGTACTGAAATATACGAAGGTATGATTGTTGGCGAACACACGCGCGAAAATGATATTACCGTTAATATCACAAAGGTAAAGCAAGCAACAAACATTCGTTCAGCGAACAAAGACCAAACTTCAGTTATTAAAAAACCAAGAATAATGACACTTGAAGAGTCATTAGAATACCTAAACGATGATGAGTATTGTGAAGTTACACCAGAATCCATTCGTTTACGTAAGAAGATTCTAGATAAAAATGAACGTGAAAGAATGGCCAAAAAGAAAAAGGTTGCAGAATTAAGTTAATATCTCTTCGGGGGAGGTAATATGCGTGAATGTAGCGGACCGGCTTTCTTTTTTTCCAGCCCTCTATAACGTAACTGAACAACCCAAATTGGGGATGTGGCTGCTTTATATTACTATTGTAGCTTTATCAATTTTGGTTTATAAACTTGGCTTTGCACAGAAGCAAAAGCTGCCGTTAATAAAATCAATATTGATTTATATCTTTTTAGCCGCAGGGTGTACGATTCTTACTGCACTCGGAATCTTTTTACCAATAACAGAGGGGCTAGTTGTAGCAGCTTTGATTTTAATCATTTACAAAATACGCTTACATCAGTCGAAAAAACAGCACGCTGAGGCAAAGTAACGGGGGATATAAACATGAAATCGGTACAGGATGCACTCTATAATTGGTTATCGATAAAGGTTGTTTGCGATGCTCGTCCTGATGATACTGCAGCAAGAGAAACGTTAGATCTTTTTGATGACATTATTAAGAATGAACAACATTTAACGAATATTGAAGTGACAACAGATGATGTAATGTATTATGTTACTTACATTCTTGAGGGTGCATCAAAGAAGACGAGATTTCCTCGTGAACTTATCGAAGTAATGCTTAATCAAATTAACCAAGAGCCAGATAAATATTGCAACTTTCCATTTGAAAATGAATAAAAAAACATGCCAATTCCATAATGGAATTGGCATGTTTTTTACCAGTCATCCTTCTCAGACTGTGTTCGATAAAATCTAAAATTACCTGTATCAATTCTCGCTTTTGTTTTATCGGAGATTCTACTACTACAGTCTTGACACATATATGTATGGATAGGACGATTTCGAAGTCGTTTAGCTATAAATGATTCATCTTCAATTGATTCAATTTTGTCGCAAATTACGCATTTTACTCTCATAAAGCACCTCTTGGGTCCATTCTAGTCTTGCTTTTCATATATTATAGTATATCATGCAAATGTGATAACAAGTAAATCAATTGTGTTTAAGTTGCTGAAAAAAACAGATAATAGTACTATTAGAATGTCTGTTTTTTTGACATGAAGATGTAAGGAATTGAATGAAGGGGTTGTAAGTATGCCGAATCAAGTAGAACCAAGACTCATTAAGCCATTATTTGATGAGCTGCAGAAAGAAAGGTTTGTAACACTAGCAAGTGTAGATTTTGAAACAGGTGGTCCAAATGTTAGCGCAATATCTTGGATTTTAGCAAAAGATGAGGAGACGATCTATTTTGCTGTAGATAATAAATCTAGAATTATTCAAAATATCACACAAAATAATAAAGTGGTTATTAATTTAATTGCTAATGAATCTACATATTCCATACAAGGTGAAGCATCATTGAAGGAAGAACGGCTCAAGGATGTTCCTTTAAAGCTTGCATTGATTAAAATCCAGATTCACGAGGTTAGGGATGTTATGTTCTATGGTTCAAAAATTGTTTCAGAACCACAGTATGACAAAACATATGATAAAAATGCCGCTGCCCGGCTAGATACCCAGGTAATGGAGGCAATGAAAAAAGCTTAGTCATCGACTAAGCTTTTTTCATTTATTTATAATGTTTGGATTCTTCTTGCTGTTTATCCTCTAAACTTTTCTTCTCGTTCTCCTGCAGCTTTTTCTTTGGTTCTTCTGGGGCATTTTTAGGATTAGGGTCGATCATATCTCCAGGGATTTCAGGCATTAGTCTGCCTGCCACGTCTGCAAGCTCTTCCATTATACCTTGGATGGGTCTCCCTTTTTCAATATCTGCGGCAATTTCTTTCAGTCGCTGATTTGTATCTGCATCAGCCACTACAATCGCACGTGCACCATAGGGGTCTTCCTTAAGGCTTTCCGCAACTGAATATTTTATTGAGCCGACTTGAGACCGTTCAATTTTTGAATTTACATCAATACCAACAATGGCATATCGGCCAATAACAACTGCAGTAGCATCATGAACATTTGGAATACTTGTGGCAAGTTCAACTAAACGTTTGGAAACCTCCTGACCCGTCTTCCGGTCTACATCTTCTATATAACTGTTCTTAACGTTAATCATTGATTGCTTTTCATTATTTTGGGCATTGTTACTGTTGTTATTGTTACAAGCTGCTAGGACTAATACTAAAGTAGTAAATATGAAAAGCTTCTTCATGATAAAAGCCACCTCCGAAATAGAGTTGTATAACCGATTCACTTGTATCCACCTGAATTTTGTTATACTCAACTTACATTTATTGTGCGGAAATCCTTCTATCTTTATTCGAACAAACATATATTTTACCAAAGTCCTATCTAGCAATAGGTTTGTAATGAACGGATTATCAAACCAATCAACTAGGAAAAGTGGAGGCGTTGCTTTGAGTAAAATATACGTGTTAGATACAAATGTCTTATTACAAGACCCGTATTCCATATTCTCATTCGAAGATAATGAAGTAGTCATTCCTGCAGTTGTCCTTGAAGAAGTGGACTCAAAGAAAAGGTACATGGATGAAATTGGGAGAAATGCCCGTCATGTATCAAGATTAATTGATGAATTGCGAGCAGCGGGGAAGCTTCATGAAAAAATTCCTCTTGAAAATGGGGGAACGATTAGAATTGAACTTAATCACCGTGCTTTTCATGAATTACAGGAAATTTTTGTAGAAAAAACAAATGACAATCGAATCCTTGCAGTTGCAAAAAACTTATCAACAGAAGAACAACAAAAGGAAAATGGAAAGCCAGTTATCCTTGTAAGTAAAGATACATTAGTCAGAGTAAAGGCAGACGCTATTGGATTAATTGCTGAAGACTTTTTAAGTGACAGAGTGGTCGAAATTGACCATATTTACACCGGATTTTTGGAAGTTTTTTTATCTGTAGAGTTGCTGGGTTCCTTTTATGAAAAAGGGGAGT
Organism: Neobacillus niacini; assembly: GCF_023715415.1. Taxonomy (GTDB): domain Bacteria; phylum Bacillota; class Bacilli; order Bacillales; family Cytobacillaceae; genus Neobacillus; species Neobacillus niacini_C. Next base: position 378,419 of record NZ_JAMBOB010000001.1, on the reverse strand, counting down.
TACCATTATCGGAAATTGGAAAGTATTCATTTTACCCCAATCAATACTTAATCATGAAAGATGCATTAGGAGGCTCGGCATCAGCGTTAGGAATGGTCGATAAAACAAGAAAAAAGGTAAAGAAACTTGCCATTAATCAAGAACATGTATGGGGAATTCACCCTAGAAATGTGCAGCAAACGATGGCAATTGAGCTGCTGCTTCGTAAGGATATCCCGCTTATTACCTTAATAGGAAAAGCCGGGACAGGTAAAACCTTACTGGCACTGGCATCTGGATTAATGCAGACTGAGGACTTTAGAGAATTTAAAAAGCTATTAGTAGCCAGGCCGATTGTACCAGTTGGTAAGGATTTAGGGTATTTACCTGGTGAAAAACAAGAAAAACTTAGACCATGGATGCAGCCGATATTTGATAATCTTGAATACCTATTTAATACTAAAAAACCTGGGGAATTGGATGCCATTCTTGCAGGAATGGGTTCGATAGAGGTAGAAGCTTTAACGTATATCAGGGGAAGAAGTCTGCCAAAGCAATTTATTATTATTGACGAAGCCCAGAATTTAACTAAGCATGAAGTGAAAACCATCTTAACTCGTGTGGGCGAGGGCAGTAAAATTGTTTTAATGGGTGACCCTGAACAAATAGACCATCCATATCTAGACGCTTACAATAATGGTCTAACCTATGTCGTGGAACGTTTTAAAGACCAAGTTATTTCCGGACATGTTAAGCTTTTAAAAGGGGAGCGATCAGGATTAGCAAGGCTGGCAGCAGATTTGCTATAACAGTGGGGGAATTTGATAATAATCGCTATAACGGGTACCAAATTGGCACCCGTTGTTTACTATTTAATGATCAATTCTCTAACATTTTTTATCGGGTGTTTTAGGTTAGAACCATCACCGAAATAAACATGGACAGGTCCATCTTCTGAAAGTGGTTTACCACTATTTGAAAAACCTAATAGTAGATTCTTTGCCTTATCAAGAGATATTTCATGTTCTGATGTTGTAGTTTTTATAATTAAAGAAACAGCATCTACATCAAGTTCTGCATTTTTTAAAAAAGGCAGGATAGGTATACCGAAACTACCTGTTAACACCTTTTCTTTCTCATATTTCTTTTCTGTTTTTAATGTTGGTGGATAGACAGCACCCTCCATGATTTCACGGTCCCAATGTTTAGATACCGATTTAGTGTACTCCTCCAGTTCATTTGTCTGTTCAAAAGACGTAGAGAAGTATGTAGTCAAATCGACCTTTCGATCATCAAAAATCCAAACTGTGGGATCGAGAGTAATTGAGAACCTTACCTTTCCGGATAGTACGATTATATTTTCCATCTTTTATTCCTCCAGTTCATTTCTACTAAAGTATAACGTGAAATAGAGTGAATGTCATATAAGGAATACGAATGAAGTATATGGCCACGGGTTATTGTTCTTGCATTTTTCTGTGGTAAAAGGTAAAATTTATAGATAAGTTGGGTTATCGCTCTGAAATGGGGGGATCAATGTTGGCGTCTGAAATGATAGTGAATCATCAGGAAAAAGCCTATGCCTTGTTACAGGCAGACGCTGAAAAAATATTAAAGCTTATTAAGGTGCAAATGGAAAATCTTACGATGCCTCAATGCCCTCTTTATGAAGAGGTATTGGATACGCAAATGTTTGGGTTATCAAGAGAAATAGAATTTGCGGTTAGATTAGGCTTAATTGAAGTCAAGGATGGGAAAGCGATTCTAGATAAATTAGAAAGAGAGTTATCTGCGCTTCATGAAGCATCCCTTAGAAAATAGCTAAAAAACTCAAACAATGTTGATGTGTTGTTTGAGTTTTTTATTAACCTTTACCATTTTCAGAATATTCCCATTCAAAAGATTGATGTAATGTAACTTTTCCTCAACTAATTCGTTCCATTTTCTATTATAATAGCAATAACGATACTATTAAAAACGAGGAAGTTATTACATGTTAAAAAAAATATTTAAATCCTATGATTATTCACTCATTATCGCAATCATTCTTTTGTCTTTATTTGGATTAGTAATGGTATATAGTGCCAGTATGGCTTCAAGCGTCCAACGGTATGAAGTTCCAAGTGACCATTTTTACACCAGGCAAAGACTATTTTTACTAGGCGCAGCTGTAGTATTTTTCTTTACTGCATTATTCCCTTATAAAATAATGAAAAGCACAAAATTTCTAGTGCCTATGGTTTTTCTTTCGGTCTTTGGGCTTTTGGGACTTTTTATTTTTGGACATGTTGCTGGAAATGCTCAGAGTTGGTTTAAAATCGGTCCATTAAGCCTGCAACCAGCAGAGTTTGTGAAAATCTTTGTCATCATTTACTTGTCTGCAGTTTATGCAAAAAAGCAGTCATATATTAATAAATTTAATCACGGAGTTCTGCCTCCCTTAGCATATCTTGTTATTGTTTGTGGTTTAATTGCTTTGCAGCCTGACTTTGGAACTGCAATGATCATCGGTTTAATCGCAGGTACAATTATTATTTCATCTGGAATGAACTTTAAGAATATAACAAAGTTAATTCTGCTAGGGCTTATTTTAGCCTCTCCATTCCTTATTGCCTTAAAGGGTGAAATATTTTCTCAGAAACGAATAGAGCGATTTACGGTTTTAAGTAATCCATTTAAGGATGAATTGGATGCAGGTTTTCACCTAGCAAATTCATACATTGCAATTGGTTCGGGTGGGGTAAATGGTTTAGGTTTAGGAAAAAGTGTCCAAAAACTTGGCTATTTACCAGAATCCCATACTGATTTCATAATGGCAGTAATTGCAGAGGAACTGGGTATTTGGGGCGTAAGTTTTGTGGTACTTACGTTGTCATATATTGTTTTAAGAGGTATATATATTGGGTTGCGGTGTAAAGACCCATTTGGAAGTTTATTGGCCATAGGGATTTCTAGTATGATTGGAATACAATCGTTCATAAACCTTGCTGGTGTTTCAGGTGTTATACCGCTTACAGGTGTGCCGCTGCCGTTTGTAAGCTATGGAGGCTCTTCCCTCTTGCAATTAGCTATTGCTTCAGGAATTCTAGTAAATGTTTCTATGTTTGTTAAGTATGAAAATAAATATAAACAACAGCACCAAGAAAAGAAAAGTAATCATCAGGATAGCAACGTATACCAATTTAGATCATAGCGCGGGGAGAATGGTATTCCCTGCGCTTTTTTCAAAACGAGTTAAGGGGTGCAAAAAATGACAGGACAAATTAATAAAGTGTTAGTTGCAAACAGAGGAGAAATTGCTATTCGGGTTTTTAGGGCCTGTACTGAATTAAATATTAAAACCGTTGCAATCTATTCTAGGGAAGATACTGGAGCCTATCATCGCTATAAAGCAGATGAGGCCTACTTAATTGGTGAAGGCAAGAAACCTATCGATGCCTACCTGGATATTGATGGAGTCATTGAAATTGCTAAGTTTAGCGGAGCAAATGCGATTCATCCGGGATATGGTTTTTTATCAGAAAATATTCATTTTGCGAGACGTTGTGAAGAAGAAGGAATTATTTTTATTGGACCAACATCAAGTCATCTTGATATGTTCGGCGATAAAGTCAAAGCTAGGAAGCAAGCTGAACTAGCAGGTATACCTGTAATTCCTGGAAGCGATGGACCTGTCGAAAACATCAAAGAAGTGCAGGAGTTTACCTACCAGCATGGTTATCCGATTATTATTAAAGCAGCTCTTGGCGGCGGCGGTCGTGGAATGCGGATTGTAAGGAACCAGGAGGAAATGCAAGAAGCGTTTGATCGTGCTAAATCAGAAGCCAAAGCAGCTTTTGGAAGTGACGAAGTTTACCTGGAAAAATTAATTGAGAAGCCAAAACATATAGAGGTACAAATATTTGGAGATAAACAGGGTAACATCGTCCATTTGTATGACCGGGATTGTTCCGTACAGCGCCGTCATCAAAAGGTTGTAGAAGTAGCCCCAAGTGTATCAATATCCGATTCATTACGTGAGAAAATTTGTGCTGCTGCAGTTAAGTTAATGAAGAATGTAGCTTACTTAAATGCGGGGACAGTTGAATTTCTTGTTTCTGGTCAGGACTTTTATTTCATAGAAGTAAATCCAAGGATTCAGGTTGAACATACTGTAACAGAAATGGTAACAGGAATCGATATTGTACATACGCAAATCTTAGTGGCTGAAGGTCAGGATTTACACAGTCCAATTGTCGGAATTCCTCCCCAAGAAGAGATTAGGATTAACGGATTTGCAATCCAATCGCGTGTTACAACAGAAGACCCGCTTAATAATTTTATGCCTGATACCGGGAAAATTATGGCATATCGCTCTGGAGGGGGCTTTGGTGTTCGTCTTGATGCAGGAAATGGTTATCAAGGTGCTGTGATTACACCCTATTATGATTCTTTGCTTGTGAAGCTTTCTACATGGGCATTAACATTTGAACAAGCAGCCTCTAAAATGGTACGAAATCTTAGGGAGTTTAGAATTCGTGGAATTAAAACCAATATCCCTTTTCTTGAGAATGTTGTAAGACATGAGAATTTTAGAAGAGGAGAATATGACACTTCATTTATCGATTCAACTCCAGAGTTATTCGTATTTCCTGCTAGTAAGGACCGTGGAACCAAAATGCTATCGTATATTGGAAATGTTACGGTGAATGGGTTCCCAGGTGTTGAAAAAAAGAAAAGACCTGTGTTTTCAAAACCGCGAGTACCAAAATTGAAATATGATTTTCCTTACCAAGACGGAACAAAACAAATCTTAGACCAAAAGGGTGCAGAAGGTCTTGTTCAGTGGGTAAAGAATCAAGATAAAGTATTATTAACGGATACTACCTTCAGAGATGCCCATCAGTCGTTATTGGCAACAAGGGTAAGAACCACCGATATTTTGCATATTGCAGAGCCGACAGCAAAGCTTATGCCTAACCTGTTTTCTCTTGAAATGTGGGGAGGAGCAACTTTCGATGTTGCCTATCGCTTCTTAAAAGAAGATCCATGGGAAAGGTTGCGGTCACTTCGCGAAAAAATTCCGAATGTTTTGTTTCAGATGTTAATCCGCGGTTCCAACGCAGTTGGTTATACAAATTACCCGGACAATCTCATTCGAGAATTTGTTAGAAAGTCTGCAGCGGAAGGCATTGATGTATTCAGAGTTTTTGATAGCTTAAACTGGGTACCGGGAATGGAAATTGCTATTGAAGCTGTTCGTGACAGTGGGAAAATCGCTGAAGCAGCCATCTGCTATACGGGTGATATTCTAGATTCAACTAGAGTGAAATATAACTTAAACTATTATAAAGCACTAGCTAAAGAACTAGAGAATCAAGGGGCACATATATTGGGGATAAAAGATATGGCTGGCTTATTAAAACCTGAAGCAGCCTACCGGCTTATATCTGAATTAAAAGCAACAATCGATATTCCGATTCATCTTCATACCCATGATACAAGCGGTAATGGTATCTTCACCTATGCCCGTGCCATAGACGGTGGAGTAGATATTGTGGATACAGCCCTAAGTACGATGGCGGGGCTTACTTCACAGCCAAGCGCCAATTCTCTTTATTATGCATTAGAAGGTAAGGATAGGAAACCAAATGTTAATATTAATGCCCTTGAACAGCTATCCTATTATTGGGAGGATGTAAGGAAATATTACCATGATTTTGAGAGCGGAATGGTTGCACCCCATTCAGAAGTATACCAGCATGAGATGCCAGGTGGACAATACAGTAATTTACAACAACAAGCAAAGGGAGTGGGGCTTGGTGATCAATGGGATAAAGTCAAACAGATGTACACCCGGGTCAATCACATGTTTGGGGATATCGTAAAAGTTACGCCATCTTCTAAAGTCGTCGGGGATATGGCACTCTTTATGGTACAAAATAATTTATCAGAAGCTGATGTCCTTACTAATGGAGACTCTATTGACTTCCCAGATTCGGTAGTGGAATTGTTTCAGGGGTATCTCGGTCAGCCTCATCAAGGATTCCCGGAAAAACTGCAGAGCGTAATATTAAAAGGGAAAAAACCTTTAGAGGTTCGTCCTGGTGAGTTACTGCCTGAGATAAATTTTTCAGAATTAAAGGAAGAGTTAGCTAAAGAGTTGGGACGAAACATATCGGAAATTGATTTGATTTCCTATGCGCTCTATCCAAAAGTTTATAAAGAGTATTTGAATACGGTTGACCTATATGGAAATATATCGTTTCTAGATACACCTACTTTCCTTTATGGTCTTAGACTTGGTGAGGAAATTGAAGTAGAAATTGAAACTGGAAAAACACTTATTGTTAAACTTGTCTCAATTGGTCAGCCTCAGAGTGATGGTACACGTATCGTTTATTTCGAACTAAATGGTCAGCCTCGTGAGGTTAATATTAAAGATGAAAGTATAAAAGCAGCAGTAATTACTCGATTAAAAGCCGATCCTAAAAATGAGACACATATTTCGGCCACGATGCCTGGTACAATTGTCAAAGTATTAGTGGAGAAAGGGGAACAAGTGGAGCGGGGAGACCATCTCCTAATCACTGAGGCAATGAAGATGGAAACAACCGTTCAAGCTCCTTTTTCAGGTGTAATAAAAGAAATTCACGTGAAAAATGAGGAAGCCATTCAAACTGGGGATTTGCTGCTTGAATTGGATAAATAGTCAAAAAAAGTTGCCAAGTGTAATACCTGGCAACTTTTTTCTTATTTCTTTCGTGATCTTGATAGTAAAAAGAGAAAATAGCTTAGAACACCAAATAAACAGGTAATAAATAATGCATGCATTAAAGCGATGAAAAGATTTAACTGTGTAAAAATAACAAGAGCACCGGATACTACCTGAAGAGATACTAAAGTAAACGCAGTAATCCAGCCCCAATAGATAACTTTTTGCTGGCGATACTTTTTTACTGCTAGAAAAGTGACATATCCAATCCAAATAAAGATGAGGCCTGCTGCTGCACGATGTCCCATCTGCACCCATTCAAATAGGTTAGTTGGTAGCGAAGGATTGTCATTGATACACAATGGCCAATCACGACAAACTAAACTTGATTTGGTATGGCGAACGAGTGCACCTGTATAAATAACAAAATAGCTGTAAATAGAAATAGAGATAATATGGAAACTCATTCTTTTATCAATATAGATTTTATCTGCATCAAACTTTTTATCGATTTCAAAGATTAATAAAGTTAGCAAAAATACAGCTGCGAATGAAATGAGTGATATACCAAAGTGCAGTGCGAGGATAAAGTCTGACTGTTCCCATATAACAGCTGCTGCACCTATTAATCCTTGCAATAGTAAAAAGAAAAAAGAAAGAAAGGATAGGAATTTTGTTTCCCTAATATGCCCAATTACTTTCCATGTCCAAATGGATAATATGAGTACCATAAAACCGAGCGCGCCAGATATTAGTCTGTGAGCGAGTTCAATAACTAATTCAGGAGTAATATCGGTTGGAACGAACTCCCCATTACATAATGGCCACGACCTTCCGCACCCCATCCCAGATTCTGTTTTTGTAACAAGTGCGCCCCCAAGTAAAACTAATATCATTCCAATAGTAGTTGCTACAGCTAACCACTTTAAAGAGCGTTGCAAACAATCACCTTCTTAATAAAAGTCTAATAAATTTTATTCAATATTTTGTAAGTATAATGATTTGGGATATCAAGCGATAAAAGTACTACCTTATCATAACGAAAACATAGGAAAAAGAACAGAAATAAAACTGAAATTTTTGCATAACTTTTTATAAAATATGATTGCAGATAACTTTAAGTTAATACTATTATTATAGTGAAAACTATTACTAAAAGAGAAGTGTCTGTTAGAAATAAAAAGATAGGTTAAATTAATCTTATCTATAACAACATTACTAAATGCTTTCGTTGTCTATAACACAAAGAAAATATTAAGTTTTTGTTTAAATTAGAGTGTATATTATTATCTAAAGATTCTAATATGTAGTATAATGGTTATTAATAACCCTTGGACACAATTTAGACAAAAATTATTCAAAAAAAATTCACAAAAACATACCAAAGTGTGATTTAATATACAGAGAAAGCGTTCCTTAAATAACAGTATTATAAAATAATAATAGCATTTAAATAACTATTATAATTTGGTAAAGTTATCTATCGGGATTATAATAATAATTACAACATATTTAGGAGGGGGAAAGATGCCAAATTCAAAGGCATATGGTGAAGCAACGATAGAAAATGGCTCAACGGCTCTAAATTCACATATGGCAAAATCCACTATGTGGAAAGATTTTATGGCACTTATAAAGATCGGAATTGTAAATTCTAATCTTATTACAACTTTTACTGGCATATGGCTGGCACTTCATTTTAGTGGTCAAAGTTTTCTAAGTAACATAGATATAGTTTTATTTACCGTTATTGGTTCCTCCCTTATTATTGCGGGTTCATGCAGTATAAATAATTACATTGATCGTGACATTGACCCCTTAATGGAAAGAACCAAATCAAGACCTACGGTAACGGGGAAAATAGTTCCTTCAAAGGTACTTGGATTGGGTATTTTCTTAATTGTTCTAGGAACAATTTTTCTATTGTTTACTACCATAACTGCAACAGTGATTGGGCTGCTTGGGGTTTTTAGTTATGTTGTACTGTACTCCTTATGGTCTAAACGGCAATTGGTGTCAAATACAATCATAGGCAGTATTTCAGGTGCTGTACCGCCGCTAATTGGCTGGGCTGCAGTTGATGGAAATCTTGATATGATAGCATGGGCTTTGTTTATTATTATGTTTATTTGGCAGCCTCCCCATTTTTATGCATTAGCAATGCGGCGGGTAGAAGAATATAGAGCTGCAGGAATCCCAATGCTTCCAGTAGTAAAGGGATTTAAGACAACTAAGAAACACATTTTAATATGGGTAGCTGCATTATTGCCGACACCTTTATTACTTACTTCATTAGGAATCCCATTTCTAATTTTGGCAACCGTGTTAAATATCGGTTGGCTTGTATTAGGGATTTATGGATATAAGATCAAAGATGATATTAAGTGGGCAAAATTAATGTTTGTGTATTCATTGCAATACTTAACGATTATTTTTGTTGCAATGGTCATTGTTACATTAGTTTAGCTGGAATGTTCTTTCTTAATAATGGGGATTATAAGTATTCCTAAAGGTTATTAATAAAATATCGGAGGCATTTATACTTTCTTTTGTCTCCGTGTTTCTTTTAACGTTAAGAAGGAACAATACTACATACATGTTTGATCACATATACGAAAAGAAATCATTTATCGAAAGAGGGGTATGAATTAGCTATGAAAAGGCTTGCAAAATGGCGTTTAATTTCGATATTTGCGATTCTTTCGCTTATCCTTTCAGGATGTGGCGAACCGTTCCTATCGACATTAAGGCCTGCTGGTGAAGTTGCAGACATTCAATATGATCTGATGAAACTAAGTACATTGATTATGGTAGGGGTTATTGTAGTTGTAATGGTAATTTTCTTTATCGTTTTGATTAAGTTCAGACGTAAAGATGAAAAGATACCAAAACAGGTAGAAGGAAGTCACAAACTAGAAATTATTTGGACAGTTATACCTATTTTATTACTATTGCTTTTAGCAGTTCCAACGGTTTCTGCTACGTTTAAATTAGCAGATGTAAAAGAAATGGATAAAAAAGACTCAGATGCACTTGTCATCAATGTACGCTCCAATTTATATTGGTGGGAATTTGAATATCCAGGCCAAGGAATTGTTACCGGTCAAGATTTAGTCGTTCCAACAGATGAGAAGGTATATTTTAATTTAATATCTTCTGATGTAAAGCACTCCTTTTGGGTGCCAGCAATTGGCGGTAAGCTAGATACCAATACAGAGAATGTTAATAAATTCTGGTTAGAGTTTGATAGTGCCAAGGCTAAAGAAGCTGGGGATTTATTTTATGGTAAATGTGCAGAGCTTTGTGGACCATCGCATGCATTAATGGACTTTAAAGTTAAAACCATGAGCCGTGATGACTTTGACAGCTGGGTTGCAGATATGAAAGATGTTGAAGAACCAAAAGTAGCAGAAACTGAAAGTGCTCAACGTGGTCAAGAAATCTTTAATAAAAGCTGTATAGGCTGTCATGCTGTTACACCTGCAAACGCTACACCACCGGAAGCAAGACGTGCTCCAAATTTAACAAACTTTGGCGAACGTTCTCGTATAGCTGGTGTATTGGATCACAGTGAAGAAGATTTGAAAAAGTGGCTTAAAGATCCTGAAAAATACAAGCCGGGTAACTTGATGACAGGTAGTTATTCATTAACAGATGAACAGATTAATGATGTAGCAGAATATTTAATGGGATTAAAAGTTCAGGAATAATTGGGGAATTGGTAGAAAGGGAGGTAAAAAGCGTGAGTACCTACGCACAAAAAAAGGGATTTGGCGCAACTATATGGGATTATTTAACGACAGTTGACCATAAAAAAATCGCCATCCTATATCTTATTGCAGGTGGATTCTTCTTTGTAGTCGGCGGATTAGAAGCTGTTTTTATCCGCATCCAGCTTGCAGTACCAAACAATGACTTTGTAAGTGCAGGATTATTCAATGAAATTATTACCATGCATGGAACAACGATGATATTCCTTGCAGCAATGCCGCTTGTTTTTGCTTTTATGAATGCCGTAATGCCATTACAAATTGGAGCGCGTGACGTTGCATTTCCGTTTGTCAATGCATTAGGATTTTGGTTATTCTTCTTCGGAGGAGTTTTTCTAAACCTTTCATGGTTTTTTGATGGTGCACCTGATGCTGGATGGACTTCTTATGCGTCCCTCGCAATGGCCTCCAAAGGTCATGGGGTTGATTTCTATGTATTGGGATTACAGATCTCAGGTATAGGTACCCTTATTGGTGGTATAAATTTTCTTGTAACAATTATTAACATGCGTGCACCAGGAATGACATATATGAGGATGCCATTGTTTACTTGGTCGACTTTTGTTACTTCAGCACTTATTTTATTTGCATTCCCTCCATTAACTGTTGGTCTCGTCTTAATGATGTTTGACCGTATGTTTGGATCGAATTTCTTTGTTACTACCATGGGTGGTAACACGGTTATCTGGGAGCATTTATTCTGGATCTTCGGACACCCAGAAGTATATATATTAGTACTTCCTGCATTTGGTATTTTCTCGGAAATCTTTGCAATGTTCTCAAGAAAACGCCTATTCGGATACTCTTCAATGGTATTCGCAACAGTATTAATCGGTTTCTTAGGATTCATGGTTTGGGCTCACCACATGTTTACTACTGGACTAGGTCCCGTGGCAAACGCAATTTTTGCGGTTGCTACTATGGCAATTGGTGTACCGACAGGTATTAAAATCTTTAACTGGCTATTAACCATGTGGGGCGGAAGTGTCAAATTTACGACTCCGATGCTTTATGCTTTAGCATTTATTCCATCATTTATTGCCGGTGGGGTTACAGGTGTAATGCTTGCGTCTGCTGCTGCAGACTATCAATACCATGATACGTATTTCGTAGTCGCTCACTTCCATTACGTTATCGTTGGTGGTGTAGTATTTGCGATTCTCGCAGGGACTCACCTTTACTGGCCGAAAATGTTTGGAACAATGTTAAATGATACACTAGGAAAAATCACATTCTGGTTATTCTTTATTGGTTTCCATATGACATTCTTTATCCAGCACTTCTTAGGTTTATGGGGAATGCCGCGCCGTGTATTCACATACCTGCCTGGCCAAGGATTTGAAACATCAAACTTAATTAGTTCATTGGGTGCAGTTTTCATGTCACTAGCTGTGCTAGTCCTATTATACAATGTCATCATGACATCAGTGAAAAATGTACGAGTTGGAAATGATCCATGGGGAGATGGAAGAACACTTGAATGGGCATTACCATCACCGCCGCCATTCTATAACTTTAAACAGCTTCCATTGGTTCGTGGTTTAGACGCTTACTGGTTGGAAAAGATGGAAGGCAAAAAAGGGATGACTCCAGCAGAACCATTAGGAGATATTCACATGCCTAATTCATCATTCCTGCCATTTGTAATTGCTTTCGGTTTATTTGTTGCAGCGTTTGGTGCATTGTTTAACATGGATGATAAAGCATGGTCAGTACCAGTTCTTATTATTGGTTTATTGATTACCTTTGGAGCGATGTTCTTACGCTCTGTGAAGGATGACCATGGTTTCCATATTCATAAAGAGGATTTAATGGAAGATGATAATGATAAGGGGGCTAAGGCATAATGCAAGCAGAAGATAAATTAACATATGAAACATGGCCTGCTGAGCCTGAAAAATCAACCCTTGAGGCAAAAAATAAATTTTTAGGTTTTTGGTTCTTCCTTGGTGGAGAGACTGTGCTTTTTGCCTCTCTCTTTGCTACCTACCTAGCTTTAAAAGATAAAGTACCTGATACAACACATACTTTAGCAAAAGATTTGTATGACTTGCCATTGACATTTGTAGCTACAATGTTGTTATTAACAAGTTCTTTAACAAGTGTGTATGCGATGTATCACATGAAGAACTTTAATGCTAAAAAAATGAATCTTTGGTTAATCCTAACCCTATTATTAGGTCTTGGATTCCTTGGATTAGAGATTTATGAATTTACTCATTATGTTCATGAGTATCATCATACCTTTACAAGCAGTGCATTTGGTTCTGCATTTTATACATTAGTTGGTTTCCATGGGGGGCACGTTGCATTCGGTCTTTTATGGATCACTACGTTAATTGTTCGTAATGCTAAACGTGGCTTGGATCTATATAATGCTCCTAAATTTTACGTAGCCAGCCTATATTGGCATTTCATTGACGTAGTTTGGGTATTCATCTTCACAGTAGTTTATTTAATGGGAATGGTGGGATAAACTGATGGCAAATTCACAATTAAATTCAGGGAACCCAAGAGTTGACATTGAATATCGTCGTAAAAAAAGCGCTGAAGAAATGAGACATCAAGTTGTATCATTTGCTTTGATGATTTTCTTAACATTAATCGCTTTTGCAGTAGTAGCTGCTAAAGGATTTTCAGCTTGGTTTATCGTGCCGTTTATTCTTTTACTAGCGATTGTTCAAGTTATTTTTCAGCTTTACTATTTTATGCATATGAGCCATAAAGGTCATGAGGCACCATCACTGTTTCTTTATTCAGGATTGCTTGTTGGCTTAGTAACAGTGTTAGCTTTCTCAACAATTATTTGGTGGTAGACAGTAGAGAAAATCGGCGTATGCCGATTTTCTTTGTATAGGAACTGTTTCATTTCTTTGCGCCCATGAATTAAAAATGTATATAATAAAATTATGATTTCATTACTATTTAGAGGTGATTTGCGGTGCTTACATTAGATATTTTTGGCTTTAAAGCACTTTGGAGCCCGTACTTTCTATTAAGTCTGCTTGCAATAACTGCAGTATACTTTTTAATTACCATAAAATTTCGTAGCATGTTTGTAGATAGTGAACCACTAACAAAGAAACAAGCAGGGTTATTTTTGCTCTCTATCTCACTAATCTATGCTATTAAAGGGTCTCCATTAGATTTAATGGCTCATTTAATGTTTTACGTCCATATGATATCAATGGCAATATTAGTGCTTGTCATACCGCCAATATTTATTTTTGGTATTCCGGTGTGGATATGGAGAAAGCTTTTCAAAGTAAGGCTGATTAATTCTTTGTTTAGGTTTTTCACAAAACCATTAATAGCATTAATCATTTTTAATGGATTGTTTTCTTTTTATCATATCCCAATGATTTTTGACCGTGTTATGCAAAACTTCTGGTTCCACGCTGGATACTCTGTTCTTCTTTTTATCGTTGCGATATTCATGTGGTGGCCGCTAATTAACCCTGTTCCAGAACATCAAAGATTAAGCGGATTAAAAAAGGTTGGTTATGTCTTTGCTGATGGTATTTTAATTACTCCTGCATGTGCCTTAATCATTTTTGCACCAGGATCCATCTATGCAACCTATTCTGATCCCGAGGTATGGGCACAAGTGATGAGCCTTTGTGTTGGACCAGCAACATTTGCAGGGTTGAGTATCAGTGGTCCAGAGTTATTTAGTTCGATGTCATTATTACATGATCAACAACTCGGTGGAGTTTTAATGAAGATTATTCAAGAAATTGTTTATGGTGTTATCTTAGGTCATGTATTCTTTGAATGGTACCGAAAGGATAAAGCAGATTCGGAAAATGAACTGAATCAGCCGACTCTAAAGCCTTCGCTTATTGAATAAATCTCCCATTTGACTGGGAGATTTTCTTTTTGTTGAAAAAAAAGGTTATCTAAACTAAGATTATTGTAGAAAATAAAAAAAGAAGTGAGGCTAATTCCATGAATTCCCTAGTGTTATTACCAACGATAAGTACCACCTTTATCGTTTTAAGTGCTATTACAGTAGCAATTGGCTGGTGGCAAATTAAACAAAGGAAAATAGAAGCACATAAAAAAACTATGTTTCTAGCTGCAATATTTGCTCTTATTTTCTTTATTATCTATGCATCAAGGACTATTTTTATCGGAAATACGGCCTTTGGAGGACCAGATAATCTAAAAATTTATTACACGATTTTTTTAATCTTTCATATCTTTCTAGCAACCACTGGAGCAGTTTTTGGAATCGTGACACTCTATACAGGTTATAAAAATAACCTTACTAAACATCGAAAGCTTGGTCCGGTTACAAGTGTTATTTGGTTCTTTACAGCTATAACAGGTGTGGCTGTATACTTATTACTTTATGTTTTTTACACCGGAGGAGAAACAACCTCGACAATAAAAGCTATATTAGGAATATAAAGTGCCTTCAATGGTACTTTTTTTGTATGATAAAAAGGAATTTTTGGCTATTTAGAGAAATATTTTATAAAGGGAGTGAGGGTCTTGGAAATCAGAGAACTAAATGAAAAGGATTACTTAGAATCACTTAAGCTATCAATGTATGCTTTTCAATACAAAATACCTGAAGACAGTGTAGCACAAAGACTAGAAATGCTAAATGACCATACAGTAATAGGAGCCTGGGAGGATAATAGTCTGGCAGCAAAGCTTCATATTATTCCTTATCATATTAATATGAAGGACAATTCTTGGAAAATGGGAGGTATAGCTGGAGTAGCAACATATCCTGAATTTAGAAGAAACGGATATGTAAAAAGATTAATCATTACTGCATTAGAACGCATGGTTCTGGAGGACCAGATTGTTTCACTATTACATCCCTTTGATATTGGCTTTTACCGAAAATACGGCTGGGAAGTATTTACTGAAAATAAGAAGTTGCTTATTGAAAAAAAGAATCTTATATTTTTAGAAAATCAACCTGGTTCCATTAAACGGTTTACGAAAGAAAGCCACGATGCTGTCATTGAAACTGTTTATGGGCTCTACAGTAAGAAATTCATGGGGATGCTTGTTCGTGAGACATCTTGGTGGAAAAATAACATCTATGGTGAGGGTCAGATTGCTGTTTACTACGATAAAAATGAAGATGCAATAGGGTATATCTTATTTGAAGTAAAAGACCGGACAATGGTAGTTGAGGAGTTTGTTGCGTTAAATAATGAGGCGAGGTATGGATTGTGGAATTTTATTTGTCAGCACGACTCAATGGTTGATAATGTCAGCATTCTAACTTCAAGCCATGAGCTTTTACCATTTATCCTGCATCAACCAAAAGTAAAGATGGAGGTTGCTCCGTATTTTATGGCACGGGTTGTCAATGCAGAGCAATGCCTAAATAAATATCCTTTTAATAACATAACTAATAATGTATTCCTGCATCTTGAAGATGAATATGCGCCTTGGAACAATGGCACCTATCTCCTTAGTAATGGAGAAGTAAAAGTCTATAAAAACAAACAAGGAAGTAATTGTGTACAGTCCCCTAAACGAGGTGTAAGATTAGATATTAATTCATTGACCGCATTACTATTTGGTTACAAACGGCCTGCTGAATTATTTGAACTAGGTTACTTACATGGTCAAGAAACAGAAATAGAAGCCTTAGAAGAACTGTTTCCACAAACCAAACCATTTTTTTACGATTTCTTTTAAAAATAGGCTGTGTTAAAGAATACTGTTGATTTATAGAACCGGTTGATTGGAGCGGAAGGGCGCTTGACTCCTCGAAAATGCTATCGCATTTTCTTCGTGCGTGGGCAGATTCGAGGATGTAAATCAAAGTCCTGCGGGATGAACGAGCTGAGTGAGACCCCGCAGGAGCGAAGCTGCGAGGAGGCTCACGGGCGAGCCCGCGGAAAGCATAGCGCCCTGGAGCGCAAATCAACAGCCTAGTTTAACACAGCCTAAAAATAAAGAGACGCATGAATACAATTCATGCGTCTTTTTGCTTACAAAGCAAATTTATCAACTTCGGTTTTGATACCCTCAAGAATTTTCTTGCATTGATTTACTAGTGATGTTGGGAAGTTTTCCCCTTCACCATATTCTACACCGTGAGGATAATAATGTTTCCCTAATAATGGCGTCATTAACTCGATAACTGCCTTATTGGAATCAACGTTTCCTTCAACTGCATAGCCCTGAACCCGTAGGTAAAATGTTCCTTCTTTTAATTCAAACTTACGGTCGTATGTAACACGGTCGTAATCCCACTGACCTTCTCGAACTAAACCGTACTCAAGCATTACATCATCTAATCGGTTTAAATCAGCTTTCATCTTTTCATAGCCAGTATTCTCGAATTTCATAAATAGTCCCTCCTAGAAACAATGCCTTATCTAAGCAAATTAATTCAATTTAATAATAGTTGAAAATGTTTAAACTTGCAATGAATACATCATCGAATATATTATTCCCTTTTGGTAAACATAAGAAAATGTTAAAGAAAAATTATTAATAACTGGGGGCGTAGAATTGGAAAAGATACGTGATATTATGACAGATAATGTAGAGTGCTGTACTTTGTTGGATAATGTTTTTGAAGTGGCAGTGAAGATGAAAGAATTAAATGTTGGAGCTATTCCTATTGTTGACAAGGACAAGATTGTTGGTATGATTACAGACAGAGATATCGTGGTTAGAGGTGTCGCTGAAAAACACCCTGGTTCTACAAAAGTGGAAGATATTATGAGTAGTAAACTTGTAACAATATCTGCAGACGCTACAACAAAGGAAGCAGCAGATTTAATGGCTGAGCACCAAATACGCCGGCTCCCTGTTGTGGAAGGTGATAAATTAGTTGGCATTGTTTCTCTGGGGGATTTTGCGATTCGAAAATTGACTGACGATCAAGCGAAAGAAGCACTTACAGAAATTTCAGAGCAGAATTACAATGGGGTACAACACTAATAGGGAGAGCAGATACATCAAAATGGTGTATCTGTTTTTTTGCTTAATTATATTTTTCTGACAAGTTTAATATTCTCTATTACTTACGATGATAATGGTGATATAATTATTAACATAAGACATATTAGAATGAAAAGTAATAGAGAGGGTGAAAACATCTGCGTACTCTCTTCAGAATCCTCATCCTAACGTCTATTTTCTTAATGATTGGTTTTTATGCAAATATCAATGAAAATGGCGATAATGAAGTTTTAATTACTGATGACCATACGTTAGAAATGAATAAATCATTATATCAAAATCAGGACAATAATATTCAAGAGAAAACTTCTGGGGAACGGCCAAACAGTGGGATGGGCTTACTAATTGGTCAAGACCTCACCTATTTAAAAGGAATCTTAGGAGAACCACAAAGAATCGATGCATCTCTATATGGGTACCAATGGTATATTTATAATATTGACTACTCCCGTTATGTTCAGGTTGGTGTGGAGAATAACAAAGTAGTAACTGTTTTTGCAATTGGTGATAGCTTGGATGTTTCACCTTTTATAATTGGACAGCCAATTGAAGAAATTTTTAATTCACAGACTGTTGATACAAATATAGATATTGAGTTTAAGGGGAATTCTTATCGTTTTGAATTGAATGATACGGATTTGAATATTCGTCCATTAATAAAATTGGGTGATATTTTTGTCCAATTATATATAGACCAATTTACTGGCAGTCTTTCAAGTGTGCGCTTTTTGAACGATGAAACCTTAATTAAACAGCGGCCATATGAACTAGTTTATAGCGGTGAATTAATTGAAGCACTTGAGCCTAGTGAAGATTTGTGGAGAGTCATCGAGGAAAGTACAGAGAAAGAAATACTTGATATTACTAATGTTATGCGGATAAGGCATAATGTAAACAGTTTAAAATGGGATGAGGAGACTTCAGAGGTAGCCTATGGTCATAGTAAGGATATGTCCGAAAACAATGACTTTTCCCATACATCTAAGAAGTTTGGCAGTCTATCTGATCGGCTAAAAGCTGCAGAAGTTGCCTATAAGTCTGCTGGTGAGAATATTGCGGCTAATTACACAGATGCTCCTGCAGTGGCGGAGGGCTGGTTAAATAGTAAAGGGCACCGGGAGTCATTATTAAATGAGGATTTCACTCACCTAGGTGTCGGAGTATATCAAAAATATTATACGCAAAACTTTATTCAAAAGGATGAGGAATAGATAAAAGGTAAAAAGGTGACTTTAAAGTCACCTTTTTACTTTTTATCTATATGTACCTGTTGGTATTCGTTAAAGTGAAAATGATTTCCTACCCAGCTGCCATATATTCTTACAACGTCGCCAATCGAAAAGGTTGCCATTTCAGTATTATTTCTGATTGGGACTATTTTTTTAGCTTTTATTAATTTCGTTTCGGTTTGGATTGAAAGTTCATATAAAAGGATAAAGCGATGATAATAGAAACGTTGTTTTTCTTTGTTGATACTTATTATTTCACCAGTCAGAACCGCTTCTTTTGCTACTTCAGCAGATGCTATCCACTTACTATCATTTAGTTTCATTTCTTTCCTAGTAATCCAAAAGAAGTAAAGGCAAAGTATGGGAATAACAACTGCAGTAACCATTTTTTCTTTCTCCTCGTTCACGCTATTTTTGAATAATGAAAAATGTTCCTGTTGCATGTGCTATTTTTTTTCCGTCCGAGCGGAAAGCTTCTCCTGAAATCACAACTGTCTTGCTTCCGTGATGAATGATTTCAGCTTTACAAAGGAGGGAGTCTCCTATTCCAGGGGCAATATAATGGATATTCAGTTGATTTGTTACTGCTCCATAACCTTCTGGAAGGATAGCGTTTATTACTGTCCCCATGACAGTATCAAGTAAAGTGGCTGTGATTCCTCCATGGACCATATCTAATGAATTATGCCAAATGGCATTTAATGGCACTGTGATTTCACAGGTTTTCTTTTCCTTATCTATTTTTCTCTCCATATGTAAGAGTCCATCAATATACTGTGTATACTTTTTATCGATATTCTTTTGAAATCCTTCTAATAAATAGGCAAGTGCATGTAAGTCCTTTTCAGATCCTTTTTCAATACAATTGTTTAATAATTGTTGTAGTGCGTCTTTCATCAGTAATCCCTCTCTCGTTTCTCATTCTGAAGTCATCTTACCATTATAAATATAATTTTTACAGCAAGTAGTTTTTCACAATTTTTAATCTAACACATATCGTATAGTAGGCACATTGGATTTGGGCAGGGGTGAAGTATTATGCAAAAGAATTTACATCCTTCCGTGATTAAATTTAAAGAATTTGTGAAAAATAACCCGGCGTTAATTAAGGAAGTAAGGAATGGAAATTCAACTTGGCAGGAGTTATATGAAGATTGGTATTTACTTGGAGAAGAAGATAATCGTTGGGATACAATAGGGGTTAAAACTAGTCCTAGTGTTGAAAAGGAAGAGGATAAAAATGGAGATTGGGTATCAACCATTCTAGGAACCGTACAAAAAATGGATCCGAATCAAATCCAGCATTATGTCAATAACTTGAGTCAAGCGCTGGGGGCTATCCAAGGCGTACTTTCCCAATTTCAGGGCAGTCAATCTAAACAAACTCCATTAAAAGTTGAACACAAACATCCTTTTTCATTTCGTAAAGACTAACTAAAGGGGAAAATTTTCATGAGAAGAGATGTATTCGAATATTTAAATCGCCAAAAAGAATTAAAAAAATTTATCCGAGAACAGCCTTTGTGGTATCGAAAGCTGTCTAGGAACCCTTATGATCTGCAGACTTTAGAAATTGAGTCACTGCATTATTATAAAAAAACGATTCCACACAAGGTTGAGAAATTTACAAATAATGTACAAATGGCATCCATGATGTTTTACATGCTTCAGTCTATGAAAGACCAAGATTAATGAAAGACCACATATCTTGTGGTCTTTTTTCGAGTGTAAAAAAAGGCTAAAGAGTAAAAAAAATAAACAAGGTGAACAATACAGGTAAAAGGAGTGATGGATTTGAAAAAGCGCATGAAAGTAACCATTCTTTCTATATTCTTAGTTAGTATTCTTTCGGGTTTCCGGGGTTCACCTGTTACACCTGTCTTCACTGAATACTCAGTCAAGAATCCCACGTTATTTGTTCAATCTAAAACGAATGGCAAAGATGTATTTGTTGAATGTATTTTATCTGGAATCAGCTTTCGGCAATCAGATCATAATGGTCAGAAAGTAGGTAAGTTGGTAATTTGGGTGGATGGGAAAAGAACAAAGGAAGTAAACGCAGCAGCCTTTATCATTAAAGGTCTTCCTCCTGGGAATCATGAGGTTAAACTGGAGGTTGTGGATTTACATAACAAACCTTACGGATTAACGAGTGAGTTCTTGGTAAATATCCCTAAGTAATAGTTTATTTCACTTTCAGCCTCCTTTCATGTTAAAATGTGAATGGAGGTGGGCGTACATGCTTGCTACATCAGAAAGAGTAGAACTATTAGAATATGCTGAGGAATTAGCACAAATGGTTATAGAATCTGATATTTTAGAACAGTATCAGATTTGCCTATATAAAATGAAGACGAATAAGGAAACGCAAGAGAAGATTCATCGTTTTGTCAACCTTAAGGAGCTTTATGAAGAGGTGCAGCGGTTTGGCAAGTACCATCCAGATTATAAAAGGGTAATGAGTCAAATTCGTGAATATAAAAGGGACATGGACTTAGATCCACATGTGGCTGAATTCAAGTTAGCAGAAAATGACCTGCAAAATCTGCTCGATGAAATCAGTATCCAAGTGGGTGGCGCAGTTTCTAAACAGATTAAGGTTCCTACCGGAAACCCATTTTTCCATTCCGATTCTCACGGCTCAGGCTGTGGCGGTGGTGGAAGCTGTAGTTGTTCAGCTTAAAAAAGCGGCTTAATTTTGATTAAGCCGTTTTTTGTTACCTTTTTAAACGCGTACAATCAACGCACAGGTTCCCGCAGCAAAACATTTTTTCTTGCGGTACATAAAACCGGTGGCGATAAACCAAAAGCACGCCATCCTGCCTCACAAAAATTGTCTCACTGTGCAAACGGTGACCCTTCATTGCGACAACAGAACATTTTTTAATGATTTCCTCAAGAGTCCGCTGAGATACATTAGGAGTTATGATAATATATAAAAAAGGAATTCCAGTTATCTTTTTCCAATATACATTTGTTATACTCTTGTTGGATGAGAGTTTCTTAATAAATTGCTGCCAGATTGGCTCTAAATCCATATGGATCACCATTATCCTTTGGTGTTTTGATTAAATTACCGAATCATCAGTAAAGTTTGAATTGAAAAAGAGTGTTTTAATATGCTAGACTTATTAAAATGATGGTTTATTGAAGGGGAAAATAAGTATGTTCGTTCAAAGGCAAGGATTGGTTATTTGGCTCTATTCCTTAAAACAAGCAAAGATGTTAAGGCGTTTTGGGAATGTTCATTACGTTTCAAAAAAATTAAAATATGTTGTACTTTATTGTAATCAAGATGAACTTGAAGTGATTATGGAAAAGATAAATTCCTTTTCATTTGTTAAGAAAGTGGAACCGTCATATAAGCCTTTCTTAAAGATGGAATTTGAAAACGCAGCACCAGATAAAGCAAAAGAGTATGATTATAAAATGGGTATATAAAAAAGGCTTCAGCGCATATGCGCCGAAGCTTTTTTATTGTTTTAATGAAGAGGTTTAATATAATGATTTAGTCTTAATATGGCGATTAAATGTTGATAATACAAGTCCTTTTCATGAAAAATAGTGGATGGTTTAACGGAAAGCTGAATAATTTGCTTTCCAAGTTCCTCTGCAGTCTGCTGAAATAAATCATATCTTTTATTCGGAGTAAAGTTTGGATTAGGGATACCCTCACGGCAAATATAGAGTGCTTGGAATTTTCCTGGATCTGTGAGCTGCAAAACGACTGCTAAAGATGTCACTTGCTTATCATTCTTTACTGTATGAAATGCCATCATATGAAGAAGTCGGTGGTGATTAGCCTTTGCTAGTTCAAGCAACTCGTATATATCCGAATACCCCTCGCCTAGTTCAATAAAGCGTTGTATCAAAGATAACTCTCCTTTATGTAAGAATTCATTCCATACTTTATCATATTTTTAGATATAAAGCTTTAAAAAGAAAAAACCCTGCAGACATTCATCTGCAGGGTCCTTCTATATCCTTATTAAGGATAGAAGGCAAAGGGAGAGGAGAAACCGGAGGAAGAACTTATGGGGAAACGTAAGTCTTCTCCGCGGTTGGCAACAACATCCTCGAATTGATGTTGTTAATTACATTATTTCCACAACTACCAAGCTTATACGTATTTAAAATAATTTTTCGTAATATAATCCGACAAGTTGGCTAGTTTAGTCAATTATGATAGGATATTGTTAAAATAGAATACAGAAAAATTGTGGTGATTAGTATTGAGAGTCGTTTCAGGAGTTTGTAAAGGAAGAGCATTAAAAGCTGTTCCCGGAAATACAACAAGACCAACAACTGATAAAGTAAAAGAAGCCTTGTTTAATATGATTGGACCCTATTTTGAAGGTGGATTAGGGCTGGACCTTTTCGCTGGCAGCGGTGGATTAGGATTGGAAGCGCTAAGCAGAGGGCTAGAAAGAGTCATTTTTGTCGACCGGGATGCGAAGGCAATTCAAACAATTCATGAAAATATTCAAGCATGCAGGATGGAGGAGAAGGTAGAAGTATATCGGAATGATGCAGACAGAGCATTAAAAGCCCTAGTAAAAAGGGATATTCACTTTGATTACATATTTTTAGACCCGCCGTATAAAAAGCAGCAGTTACTCAGTTTGATGCAGAAAATTTCGGAATATAGATTATTAACAAATGACGGGTACATAATTTGCGAACATAGTCATGATGTTGATTTGCCAGAAAGGGTAGGGGAGTTCTCACAATATAAGCATGAAAAGTATGGAATTATTGCAATAACAATTTATTCACAGCATAGTGAGGAATAAGGGGGAGTCTTTTGTGGCAAGTATTGCCGTTTGTCCTGGGAGTTTTGATCCAATTACGTATGGTCATTTAGATATCATCAGAAGAGGCGCAAAGGTATTTGATATGGTCTATGTGAGTGTTATGAATAACTCATCAAAAAACCCGCTTTTTAGTGTCGAGGAGCGGATTAGTCTCATAAAAGAAGTAACAAAGGATCTTCAAAATGTGAAGGTGGATGAACATTCCGGACTTCTTGTTGAATATGCTAAGTCAGTTAATGCGAATGCTATCATTCGTGGCTTACGTGCAGTCTCAGACTTTGAATATGAAATGCAAATAACCTCCATGAACAGAGTTCTAAATGATGAAATTGAAACCTTCTTCATTATGACTAATAGCCAGTACTCATTCTTAAGCTCTAGTATTGTAAAGGAAGTATCAAAGTACAATGGTAATATTTCAGAGCTTGTCCCACCTGTTGTAAAAAATGCACTAGATAAAAAATTTAATAGATAATGTAAAAAGCCTTCAGGGAATCCTAAGGCTTTTTTGGTGTTCTTACCGAATTGAAATATAAGATCAAAACATATAGTGAAAGTGAAAGGATGGTAATTAATGGGCCAAGTTCAATGGTTTTATGGTATAAAGTATGCATCCATGTACCTTCTTCAAACAAACTTACCGGGATTGCGTTAGATGGCTGTTCTGTTTGATAAAATCGAACATAGATTGGTTTCCACAAAATAAAAGCAAATATACTTGCGAATATCCCTTGTGCAATTCTTGCAATGAAGAACGGTTTAAAGCGTATATCCGACTGGGCTAAAATACTGGCAACCTGTGCTTGAACACTAAAACCGCTAAATGCAAGAATAAAGCTTGTAATAATCGCTTGTTGGAGTAGAGTAGCGTCCCCGACTCGGCTAGTTAAATCACTTCCCATTGTAATTTCAAATAATCCTGAAATGAATGGAATGCTAAGCATTTCAGGAAATGAAAATGTTGAAAGAGCAAAATCAAAACCTTTTGCGAGAGCAGCAGTTATATGTAGATGAAAGAGAAGCTTGTTAACTACTGAAAATAAAATAATAAATCCACCAACCATTAACAAAGTTTGAATGGAAGAACTTACAGCATCGCCTAGAAGTTTGCCAATGGGGCGGTTGTCATTTATTCTTGTTTGGTGAAGTGCTGAGAAAGCAGACCTAAGTATAAATGTTCCTTGCTTGTCCTCCGTTTTATCGGGGGTTTCCCTGCCATAAAACCTCATCATAAGACCCACACATATATTTCCTAAGTAATGAGCTAAAGCTAAAATGACTCCTAAATGAGGGTTGTGGAAAAAGCCAACTGCAACGGCCCCGAAGATAAATAAAGGATTTGAGGAGTTGGTGAAGGAAACAAGCCGTTCTGCTTCAATTTGGGTTAACTGACCTTCCTGGCGAAGTCTTGTAGTCAACTTAGCACCTGCCGGGAATCCAGAAGCCATTCCCATAGCCCAAACAAACCCACCTACACCAGGAACTCTGAATAAAGGTCTCATGAGAGGCTCTAATAACACACCAATAAATTTAACTACCCCAAACCCAATTAACATTTCAGATACAATAAAAAACGGTAATAAGGATGGAAAAACAATTTCCCACCACATATTAAGTCCACGGATTGAGGCTTCAAAGGACTCCTTAGGATATGCAATCATGGAACCAGCTAAAATAATAGCAGATATCGATAAAAATATTGTTTTTATTTTTGATTGAAACAAAGAAAGAGCCTCCTCCCCGAGGGTTTTGTTATACTGTGTAAATAAATAATGTTAAAATAAGGATTATTCATTCATTTATCACTCTGGCCTTGTCCCCATATAACACAAATATACTCATAGAACGCTAATTTAGACCATAAGATTGAACGAGATTTCTCCTAACATATTTTGTATTGTCATATGCTTTTAAAGCTTATGAAAGGGAGGGAATGCTATGGAGCGTCCTAAAATAGGTTTAGCACTTGGTTCTGGCGGAGCACGGGGATTTGCCCATTTAGGGGTCATTAAAGTTTTGAAGGAAGCTGGAATTCCTATTCATATTATCTCCGGCAGCAGTATGGGAGCATTAGTTGGCAGCTTTTATGGGGCAGGTATTGAAATTGACCGTTTATATAAATTATCAACTGCATTTAAACGTAAATATTTTTTAGATTTTACTGTTCCGAAAATGGGATTTATTGCAGGAAAAAGAGTAAAGGATTTCATTAGGGTTTTTACTCACGGAAAAAATATTGAAGATTTATCCATTCCATTAGGGATTGTGGCAACCGATTTACTTACAGGTGAAAAAGTTGTGTTTAAAGAAGGTCCCGTGGCAGAGGCTGTAAGAGCAAGTATATCTATCCCTGGGATATTTGTCCCTGAAAAATATAATGGAAGAATCCTGGTGGATGGTGGAGTGTCAGATAGGGTTCCGGTATCCGTTGCGAAAGAAATGGGTGCTGATATTGTAATTGCTGTTGACGTATCGAGGGTAAAACGTAATGCGGAAATCACCTCTATATATGATGTCATTATGCAGAGTATTGATATTATGCAAACAGAAATCCTTATTAATCGTGAAATTGCTTCTGATATCATGATTCGTCCGCCGGTTGAGGAATATAGCTCCCGTGCATTCACAAATATCGACGAAATCATTACTCGTGGAGAAGAAGAAGCAAAAAAACAAATAAACCAAATTAAACATGTTATAGAGGGATGGAAGGGGTAAACTGCTATGAGAAGAAAAATATTTGTGAGTTCTTCCATTGTTATTGCCATACTGATGATTGCGGGCATATTTTATTCATTACCTTATTATGTTTCAAAACCAGGTATTGCAAAAGAATTAGCTCCCATCATTCAAGTAGAGGACCGAAAGGCTGGGAAGGGCAGCTTTATGCTAACAACTGTAAGAATGGGAAGAGCCAATATCTATTCTTATGCGGAAGCTAAGCTTTTTGATTACGTTGAATTGTATCCGGTGGATGCCATTTTACATGAAACAGAAACGCAGGATGAATACAATGCCAGGCAGCTTCACATGATGGCAGGGTCGAAACTAAATGCAATAGAAGTAGCTTATAAAAAGGCAGGTTATCCTGTTGAATACGAATATAAGGGTGTCTATGTTGTTCAAGTAGTCCCCGATATGCCAGCAGAAGGAAAATTACTTCCTGGAGACCGTATCATTGAGATTGACGGTCAAGAATTTCCATCTTCAGAACATTTTATCGAATTTGTTGGCAGCAAAAAGGCTGGTAATCAAGTAGAATTAACGATTATCAGGAATAATAAAAGTAAAAAAGTAAAAGTTACCCTTCAAGCTTTCAAAGAGGATGCGAAAAAGGTAGGTATTGGAATTTCTTTGGTGGATGATAAAGAAATTATTGTAAGTCCAAAAGTAACAGTTAAGACCGATGAGATTGGCGGACCTTCAGCAGGATTGATGTTCGCATTGGAAATTTATGATCAATTAATGGAGGAGGACTTTACAAAAGGCTACAAAATTGCAGGAACAGGGACCATTGATTCAAAAGGAACAGTGGGGCCAATTGGTGGGATTGACCAAAAAATTGTTGCTGCAGACAAGGAAGGAGCAGAAATTTTCTTTGCTCCGAATGAAAAAGGAAGCAGTGATTCCAATTACAACATAGCGGTTAAGACAGCAAATGACATTGATTCAAAAATGAAAATTGTTCCGGTAGACAAAATTGATGATGCGATAAATTACTTGAAGAAATTACCTATGAAATAAGAAAGATGATGTCTCTTTGAGGCATCATCTTTCTACATAAATAGGGTGTTGTTTAAATTCTTGTTGTAATAAGATGTTTCCATTTTGTTTTCCTAACCCAAAGGAATATACACGTGATGCTTTAACATCGAGGGAAATATCGTTTTCTTTATATGCTGATAGTTTGGAAATAAGCGGAAGGTTAAATTGTGATTTATTTTTATTTAAGTATTCTTTTCCTCGTCTTGTCATTCCTAATAGTCTTAGATATGAAGCTTTTTCTAAAGTACCGCTCATTTCTGCTTTTTTTGTATTGGTTAAGATATGGACACAAATCCTTTGAAGTCGAGTCCAGGTATAGCGTTTTGTTTTTACTTTTTCCATAAATTCTTTAAAGTTAAAGGACTCTAGTGCAGCTGCTATTAATCTGTTTTCTATTCCTTCTTCAACCTCGTAAATTTCTCTAAGTTCAAGTGGGGTGCTATGGATTAGGCGAAAACGTAAAAAACTCCAATAATTTTCCCATTCATGAAAATTACCGTAACCATTTAGATACTCTTTGAGCAATGTGCTTGTTGTATCAGGTACATATTGTTCAATGGAGCTGTTGTTTCCTGTAGGAGCAAAGAGTGCTTTTCGAATGCTTGTCGCACTAGCAATGGTCTCAGTGGCAAAGTGTTCATCATGGTAATCCGCATTTTTTCTCTTTACCGTAAATGGAACAATTGAACTTTTTTGCTTTTTTAGAGCTTTTACATAATGAAATCCAAGGATATTATTTGGTTTATCTAAACTTAATAGGTTTTCAGTACTTGACAATGACTGAAAAGACAACGATAATGCTTTAGGGAAACTTACACCTGTTTTGATATTCATTTTTATTTTTTCATCTAAACAATCTTTATGCAAATCCATATAATCGACTGTTTTCTGGAAGGTTGAAATTTCACCGCTTTCACTGCCGAAGCAAAGTGAATGGCACCCAATGGCATCTAGAATCGAGACTGCACCATTTGCAAAGGTTTCGGCCTTTTGAGTTGCAAATGGATAAGGAAGTTCTATGACAATATCAACCCCGCTAAGGAGTGCCATTTTTGTCCGGTACCATTTAGAAACAAGAGCAGGTTCACCGCGTTGAAGGAAATTCCCACTCATAACAGCGACAGCAAGATCAGCATGAGCAGTTTCCTTTGCTGCTTGTAGATGATAGGCATGTCCATTATGAAATGGATTATATTCAACAATTACACCAACAGCTTTCATGATTAAATTCTCCTTATTCTTTAAAATATCTTGGTATTTTTTCAGTAATCGTATTATAGCAAAAATTACCAAAATAAGATATTGGTTCATAATAATGGCAAACGTGGATTGTAATAGGATTGAACTGGGTAAGCTAGTATGAAGAAAGTGTTTTGGAAAAAAGTAAGATGAAAATCACGTTTTTAGGTGTAAAGAAAAAACATTGACAAAAATTTAATCGAAGGCTATAATTACCTTTGTTGCCTTGGGGTGATTCAATTGAAATGGACATTAAGCCAATTACAAAAATATCGAAACAAGGATTTTCTGATAGATGATACGATTAGAGTTGATGAAGTTATTGAAACGGATCCATCGATTCGTGAAGTATCTCCGATGCATATTACCGGTCGGGGTGACATTGATTCAACAAAAGTGACATTTCATTTGAAAATAGAAGGTTATTTAATCCTGCCTTGTTCTCGTACTTTAGTGGATGTAAAACTTCCGATTAATGTCGACACAACTGAAACTTTCCTCTTACAAGGTTCAGAATATGAAACTGAAGAGGAAGTATATCAAGTAAAAGGGGAAGTAATTGATTTAATGCCAGTCATTAGAGAAATCCTTTTACTAGAAGTTCCAATGCAGGTGTTCTGTGAGGATGTTAATCATGAAGATGCTGCACCACAATCCGGTAAGGACTGGGAAGTTGTTCATGATCAAGATCAATCCAAGAAGATTGATCCAAGACTAGCAGGTCTTGCAAAGTTTTTTGATAAAAACAATTCTTCTTCCGAATCATAATCAGCAAAACAAGAAGCAAAGTGAAGAACCAGCATTCCTGGCCTTCATTACTTTCTTAATACTCTTTAAGGAGGTGGGAAGAATGGCTGTACCTTTTAGAAGGACTTCTAAAACAGTAAAAAGAAAACGTCGTACACATTTTAAATTAAATGTACCTGGTATGGTAAGCTGCCCAAACTGTGGTGAAATGAAAGTTTCACACCGCGTATGTAAAGCTTGCGGAACATACAAAGGAAAAGACGTTGTTAACGACTAATTTCCATTAGGATAAAGCACAAGGCGCAATATGCCCTTGTGCTTTTGTCGTTACCTGAGAATTTTATTTACATACAAACAGGGAGAAAGGTGGAAGCAGTTTGTCTTATTCGATTGAGAAAAGAGATAGTGGGTATTTATTATTTACAATTGCAAGAAGTAATAAAAGAAATGCGATAAATTATGATGTCATGCAAGGATTAACAGAAGCTGTTTTCTTAGCAGATGATCCTACTATAAAGGCGCTTGTTATTACGGGGGAAGGTGACACTGCTTTTTGTTCAGGTGGTGACTTATCTGTATTTCATCAGCTTAAAACAAAAGAAGAGGCCTATGTAATGCTTTCGAAGATGTCCAAAATTCTTATTTCAATACTGACAATGACGAAACCAACGATTGCGCTTATTAATGGTACGGCCATTGGCGGGGGATGTGAGATTGCAGCCGCATGTGATTTCCGTTTAGCAAGAGAAGGTATAAGAGCTGGATTTGTTCAAGGTAAACAAGCAATTACCACTGGTTGGGGAGGGGGCACGATTTTAGCAGAAAAACTACCAGCCGCGGGAAGTATGAAGCTTTTAATGGAAGCTGAAATTCAAACAGCTGATTATTTAAGAGAAGCTGGTTTTATAGATTTGATTTATTCAAAAGACCCCATCGCTTCCTGTGAAGCCTATTTGGAGAAGTTGTTAGCTGTTGAATTAAGTGTATTAGAATCATATAAAAGGATGTGGATTCGAAAATGGGAGGAAAGTAAGCTTCTGGAAAGAATAGAGGAAGAAATTAGTCGTTGTAGTGTCCTATGGGAAAGTGAGTCGCATCATAGATATGTCCAAAAATTTATTAGTAAAAAAATACAGAAATAAGAATAAAGACAATCTGTTAATCAGTCTATCTTTTCTAGTAGATGCATATGTATGAATAAAAACACTAGGAGGGATTTGACTTATGTCACCAACTCGCCAAGATGCATGGTCCCAAGATGAAGATTTATTGCTTGCTGAAGTTGTGTTAAGACATATTCGAGAAGGCGGGACGCAGCTCCAAGCATTTGAAGAAGTTGGAAAACAGCTATCTCGAACATCGGCTGCCTGCGGATTCCGATGGAACTCGTTTGTTAGGAAGCAATATAAATCAGGAATTGAACTGGCAAAAAAGCAGCGGAAAGAATTAAAAAATCAGGGCGTGCCTGCAGAAAAAGATTATCCGAAAGAGTTAGTTAATGAAGAAACGACGTCACCTGTTTCAGCTAGGAGTGAAGGGGTTACATTCCAAGCTGTGCTGCACTTTTTAGAAAACCTTCATAAGAAAGCTTCGGCTGCGTCAAGCATCGAGGAGGCGAAAGAGAAGTCTATTCAAAAAATAAAAGATCTTGAAAAGAAATCTTATTCACTTGCAGCGGAAAATGAAAGATTATCAAAAAACCTAAAGGCAATCGAGGAGGACTACCGTTCTTTAATTGAGATTATGGAAAGAGCACGAAAAATGGTTGTCTTGCAAGAAGAAGATAGACAGCAAAAAGTAAAATTCCAAATGGATAAAAACGGGAACCTCGAAAGAGTTGAAAAATAGTAAAAAGCGGACAATATGTCCGCTTTTACTTATTCGTGATGAGCTGCTTCTACACCTTCTGGGTACCAGACAAGTGGATTTTCCCCTCTGTCGCGTTCCATATCGTATTCAACATTTGTAAAGTTCATATGCTCCCAAAAGCTTCTTGATTGTACTCTTGGGTTGGTTTTAATTGGGAGACCAAAGCTCTTTGCAAACTCTACAAGTACTTTTCCATAGCCCTTGCCCTGATATTCTGGTAAGACTTCAAGCTTCCATAATTCTAAATAATTTTGTGGAGGATAGAAGTATCGATCAAACTTCGAGTCTATTTGATATAGACTCATACGGGCTACTAGTTTGTCTCCAAAATAGATACCGTAAAAAGGAGAGTCGCTATTATTATCAACCATATTTGCTTCTAAATCCTCGAGCATAGAAAGCTCTTGTATTCCATATTCTTTGAATTTTTTAAATTCCTCTAGTGTTTTATAATTTACTTTTAATTTTTCAACCTTCATTACCATCATAAAGCCCCCTAAGAATTGATTTGCATATGAATTGTATATATTCATTTATTACTGAATAATATGGAATGTGATTAATGAGAAGATTATTCAAAATGAATTAATATATATTATATAACAAATAAACAAAAAATTCTTTAAATAAATGATTGAAAGAAAGCGTTTCCTGACTTGCAGTAGTAAAAACCTAAAAACATAAGGATTTAGGTGGAAAAAAGGTGATAATTTAATTCTAATCTAGAAGTCCCAACTCACAAATAATTGAATTGGGATTTTTCTTTTTTTTAAACAGACTTACAAACTAGTATCTGCTAAAATATAAATAAAATAGATAAAATTGGGTGGATATCATGAATACTATTGGCATTGTCGGTGCTGGGTCGATAGGATTATTATTTGCGTCATACTTGGCTAAGTCCTTTTCTGTAACACTTTATACAAGAACAAGTGAACAAGCAGAAATAATCAATCAAAAGGGTATAATCCTTCAGAAGGGTAGTACTCAAAGGACAATCCGCGTTAAGGCCTTTCCAATTTCAAAATGGCAGGGTAATGAAGAATTAACAATCATTGCGGTTAAACAATATCACCTTCATTCTATTATTGACCATGCAACTAAATACGATTGCAGCCCACAAAATCTATTATTTTTACAAAATGGTATGAGACATTTACCATTACTTGAAAAAATGGATGCTGCTGCTATTCTTATAGGATCCGTTGAGCACGGAGCAAGTAAGGTGAATTCAAATACGGTACGTCACAATGGTGAGGGTGCTGTAAATGCAGCTGTATATAAAGGTGAATCTGAAATTCTCATGGAGCTTGCAAAAATATGCGCACCAATGTACTTTCCTATTGTAATAAAAGACAATTATTATCAAATGATGGTAAATAAATTAATTGCCAATGCAGTAATTAATCCTTTAACAGCGATTCTTCAAGTTAAAAATGGAGAATTAATTACAAACACTTTCTATTTTGCTGCAGTTAAAAAACTATTTCTCGAAATCGCTTCTATTTTAAACTTAAAAGATCCAATTAGAAAATTTAGAAATATGCTTAGAATATGTAAAAATACAGCTGATAATCAGTCCTCTATGCTAAAAGATTTGGAGGCAGGAAGAAGGACAGAGGTTGATGCGATTCTTGGCTTTCTGTTAGATGAAGCAAAAAAACAACAAAAGCAGGCAATAAATATTGAGAATTACTATTATTTATTAAAAGGGAAAGAAAAGGCTAGGGAGGGAGTTAATTGAATTCATTTATCTCATCAATCATTACAATTTTCTTAACAGTACCTCTACTAGGATTTTTTATCATTTTTGTAATAAATAAGTTAATTACTAAAAACGCTCGAAAATCTTTTCATAAAGCCTTGGACTACTCAAACATTTTATTTATCTTGGCCGTTCACTTTTTATTAATAACCATATGGGGGAAATCCTTTTTCTGGTGGATTCTGTTATTTTTAATTATCATTGCAATGGTTTTTGCTGTAATACATTGGAGGATAAAGGGTGAAATTATCTTTACGAGGGTGTTTAAAGGCTTTTGGAGATTTAATTTTCTAATCTTCTTTTTAGCTTATATATCCTTAACTTTATTCGGTATATTACGGAGTGCGGTAACTTTTACATTTTCCTAAGCAAAGATTTTTTTTATTAGGATAGAAGATGTTATACTCATATGGAATGAATACGGTTGATTAGAAAGGAAGTACATAAATGGAGATTTTAAATCTCTCATTATCAGCAACGAACCGATTTGCTTCTAATTATCTTGAGCAATCTCCTGATATTTTGTCCTTTTTTCATTATCGGTTTAATGACTTTGGCGAAGATCAGAAGAGATTGGATGAATTAAGTAATAGAAGCTTTCCGCGTGAAGAAGTAGCTGATTACATTGAGAAATTTATGGAGCGTTTTCCATCCTCAGAGGCAGTAAATACATCTCTTGAAAAATTAAAAAAGTCAAATAGTGTAGTTGTCATAGGTGGTCAACAAGCAGGAATACTCACTGGACCGCTTTATTCAATACATAAAATAATCTCAATCATTAAATTGGCTGAGGAAAAAGAGAAATTGCTTGGAATTCCCGTTGTGCCTGTATTTTGGATAGCAGGGGAAGACCATGATTATCATGAGGTTAATCATGTGTTTATGCCGGTGGAGCAAAGAGTAGATAAATGGTCTTATCCAGAAAAAGTTAAACAAAAGAAGATGGTCTCGGATATTACCCTCAATAAAGAAATTTGCAGGGAATGGGTAAATAATCTTATTGAAAATTTCGGGGAGACGAATCATACTAAACAGTTAATTCGTTTTGCAGAAGGAGCGTTAGTGAAATCAACTACCTTTGTTGACTTTTTTGCCAATATTGTTATGGAACTTTTTAAAGAGAATGGCTTATTAATCGTGGATTCAGGTGACATCAATTTCCGTCTTTTACAAAAAGAAAACTTTTCTAAACAAATTCAGCACCATAGGGAAATTACGAATTATTTACTCGAACAGCAAAGTGTGATAGACAGGAATGGGTTTCCTATTACAATTGATTCAACTGAAAGAGCAGCGAATATCTTTTACTGTCATCCAAAATCACATGAGCGAATTTTACTCGAATTTGATTTGGAAAGTAATCGTTTTGTGGGGAAAAGTGGTGGAGTTTCCTTTACAAAAAACGAATTACTTGAAATTGCCAGCCATGATCCTGCGAAACTTAGTAATAATGTGGTGACACGCCCCTTAATGCAAGAGTGGCTATTTCCGACACTGGCTTTTATTGCTGGACCGGGTGAAATTTCTTATTGGGCTGAATTGAAGCTTGTCTTTGAACATTTTGATATAAAGATGCCACCTATTATGCCAAGATTAAACATTACCCTGTTGGAAAGAGCCGTTGAAAGTGATATAAATGAGCTGCAATTAGAGTTATCAGAGGTTTTAAGCAGGGGAAGTGTAGAAGAAAGAGATCGATATCTAGAATCTATAAAAGATAAAGAAGTTTCAGAACTATTCTCTTCACTAAAGTCTCAAGTTTTAAAGCAGTATGAGCTTATTGAAGCAAAAACAAATAAGCTGGATAAGAGTTTGCTGCCGTTAGTAAAGAAAAATGAAAACTATCTATTAAAGCAAATTGGATTTATGGAAACAAAGCTGGAAGAATCAGTAATGCTAAAGTTTGATGTGATTCTTAGTAAGTTTAACCGTATTGATTTATCCTTGCGTCCGGATGGTTTCCCTCAAGAGCGAGTGTGGAATATATTCTATTATTTAAATCAGTATGGAACTAATTTTATTAAAGAATTAATGGAACTTGAGTACCTATTTGATGGCCGGCATAAGGTAATAAAACTTTAAGAAACTTTACTTCAATGTGAGGTTTCTTTTTTTTTTTTTTTTTTTGCAATGCTGTGTTAAAGCTAATTATTGATATTGCACCCTGTTGATTTGCGCGGAAGGCACGAAGACTCCTGCAGGAGTACGGAGCAGGGGAGACCCCACAGGCGCCTTTTGCGCCGAGGAGGCTCCCCGCAACGCCTGCGGAAAGCGAAGTGCCTGGAGTGTAAATCAACAGGTCCGATTAACACAGCCATTTTTTTAAAAAAATTCTGGATAAAAAAGGATTTTAGCCAGCAATCAAGAATTATTAAAAAATAGGTGGAGGAAAGTGGGGGATTGTGGTACATTTTATATAGAAAGTGGGGGTACCGGGTATGTTCATGGGTGAATACCATCATAGCATTGATATCAAAGGTCGAATGATCGTACCATCCAAATTCCGCGAAGAACTTGGCGAAATGTTTATCATCACACGCGGATTGGATCAATGTCTATTTGGTTACCCATTATCAGAGTGGGCGCTGATTGAAGAAAAGCTTAAAGGCCTGCCTCTGACGAAAAAAGATGCCCGTGCATTCACCAGATTCTTCTTTTCTGGAGCTACAGAAAGCGAACTAGATAAACAAGGAAGAATCAACATTCCGGCACCATTGCTTCAATATGCAAAATTAGAAAAAGAATGTGTAGTTTTAGGAGTTTCCAATCGAATCGAAATATGGAGCAAACAGATTTGGGAGGACTATTTCTCACAATCTGAAGATTCTTTTGCTGAAATTGCAGAAAATATGATTGGTTTTGATATATAATGGACAAGTTATTCTATTATAACTTGAGTTTTATATCGTTCGATTGGAAAAGGTGATAATGATGTTTGAACATACAACTGTGTTACTGGATGAAGCTGTTAATGGATTGAATATTAAACCAAACGGCATTTATGTGGATTGTACTTTAGGTGGAGCTGGCCACAGTTCCCAGATACTTTCAAAACTTACTGATAACGGAAAATTGTTTGCCTTCGATCAAGACGAAATAGCTATTGCGCATGCAAAAGAGAAATTGTCACTCTATGGTGAGCAACTAACAATAATTAAAAGCAATTTCTTATACCTGAAGGAAGAGCTTGAAAAGCTTGGAATTGAAAAAGTTGACGGGGTTTTATATGACCTTGGTGTGTCCTCTCCTCAATTAGATACTCCTGAGCGAGGCTTCAGTTATCATCATGATGCACCGCTGGACATGAGAATGGATAATGAAGCGCATATATCAGCTTATGATGTCATTAATCATTGGTCTTATGAGGATTTGGTCAGAATCTTCTTCCGCTATGGAGAAGAGAAATTCTCTAAGCAAATTGCCCGAAAAATAGAGGCCAGAAGAGAGATTCAGCCAATTGAAACCACGTTTGAGTTGGTTGACCTTATAAAGGAAGGGATTCCTGCCCCTGCAAGAAGGAAGGGCGGACATCCAGCTAAGCGGATTTTTCAAGCCGTAAGAATCGCCGTAAATGATGAATTGGCTGTTTTCGAGAAGTCTATACAAAAAGCGATTGATATTCTTAATCCTGAAGGAAGGATAAGTGTTATTACCTTCCATTCTTTAGAAGACCGAATTTGTAAGGCTGCTTTTAAAAAGGCAAGTGAAATACCAGATTTACCGCATGGTTTACCTGTGATACCAGAGGAATTCAAACCTATTTTGAAATTAATAACTAGAAAGCCAATTCTTCCATCAGAAGAAGAATTAGAACATAATAATCGTGCCAGATCTGCAAAGCTACGAATAGCAGAAAAAATATAAAAAAATTATGTGGAGGGGAAAGAATGAGTAATCTTGCCAGGAAATTTCAGCAACAACAGCAAGTAGAACAGACAGTACAGGAACGTACTATTGTAAAAACAAAAAAGCACTGGCTTACACCTGGGGAGAAAATAATCGGAATCGTATTTACAGGGTTGGTTTGTTTTGGTGCTGTCAACCTCATCTCGAATCAAGCGGAAATTTACCAGGTAAATAAGGATATTCAGGAAGTTCAAACTTCGATAAATGAACTAGAAAAGGTAAACAATGACCTCCAGGTTCAAGTAAGTGAGCTTAGTACCTATGAACGGATTTGGGAAAAAGCAAAACAAATGGGGCTTGTTTTAAACGAAAATAACGTCAAGGTTGTGCACGAGAAATGAATAGGAAACAGCCAAATATGAATTTCGGAGCAGCTGGATTGTTTGTAATCTTCGGCCTGCTCTTTTTTATATTGCTTATTAGATACTTTTCCATTCAAATTACGGGTGAGGTCGGTTCCCAGCCGCTTGCAGCAAAAGCACAGCAGAAATACAGCCGAACTGGGAATTTGGATGCGGTAAGAGGTGTGATTTACGATCAAAAAGGGGAAGTTATCGCTGAGGATACAACTTCTTATACGTTGATTGCCGTTTTAGATAAAAAGATGACGACGAATCCCAAAAAACCTAATCATGTTACGGACCCGGAGAAAACCGCAAGGGAATTATCAAAGTTTATCGATATGGAAGAATCTAAGATTTATAATGTTTTAACGAAAGATCAGTTTCAGGTTGAATTTGGGAAAGCGGGAAGAGATATTTCGCACCAAACAAAAAAAGAGATTGAAGCTCTAAAACTTCCAGGAATTACATTTAAACGCGACTCGAAAAGGTTTTATCCGAATGGAATCTTTGCTTCTCACCTAGTTGGATATGCAGACAGAATTGATGAAAGTGATGGAAGCTACAATTACGTTGGGAAAATGGGAATTGAACAGACCTTAAATAAGGAGTTAACCGGTAAGGATGGACAAATTAATTACGAAAGTGATTTATGGGGGTATCTGCTTCCAAACGGTGACCAAAAGGTTACCCCAGCCAAGAACGGAAACGATGTCTACTTAACGATTGACAAGAAAATTCAAACATTCTTAGAAGATGCGATGAACAAAGTAGTAGAGGAATATAATCCGAAGAAAATCATTGCCATTGTTGCTGATCCAAAAACAGGTGAAATCTTAGCGATGGGACAGAGACCTTCCTTTCATCCTAAAACAAAGGAAGGGATTGATAACAGCTGGCATAATGAAGCCATTGAAACTTCTTTTGAACCAGGTTCAACGATGAAGATTTTCACGCTTGCTGCGGCAATTGAAGAAAATCAATTTGATCCCAATGAATTATTCCAATCTGGTTCTTATCGAGTAACATCTAAAGACAGGCCGATACATGACCATAATAGATCTGGATGGGGAACCATTTCCTACCTTGAGGGAGTTCAGCGCTCTTCGAATGTTGCATTTGCAAAGCTGGCAAATGAAAAGTTAGGTTTTGAAAAATTTCATGAGTATTTAATAAAATTTGGATTGGACCGGGCAACTGGTATCGATCTTCCAAATGAAACGTCTGGAAAAATTCAATTCACCTGGCCTATTGAAAAAGCCACTACTGCATATGGACAAGGGACAGCTATTACGCCAATCCAGCAAATTCAGGCGGCAACAGCGATTGCAAATAAGGGGAAAATGATGAAGCCTCATGTGGTGGACAAAATCGTCGATCACGACACAGGAAAGGTAATTCGTGATAATGTGCCAGAAGTTGTTGCCACTCCTATTTCTGGGGAGACTGCGAAGAATGTCCTCGATATTCTTGAAACAGTCGTAACAAATCAAAAAACGGGTACGGGGAATCGATATCAAATTGATGGCTATAGTGTAGCAGGAAAAACAGGAACGGCAAGTATACCAGATCCTAAAGGCGGTTATTTAGGGGGCCAAGAGGATTATATTTTTTCATTTTTAGGGATGGCTCCTGTAGATGATCCAAAATTAATTGTTTACGTTGCAGTTCAACAACCAGAAATTGAGCACTATTCTTTGGGCTCTATTCCTGTTTCTATGGTTTTTAATCCCGTAATGAAAAACAGTTTACAATACTTAAATATTCAACCTTCACAACAAGAAAAAGCCTCTACAACAAAACTAGGAGAGTTCAAAGGTCAAGCAGTAACAGAAACAATGAAAAAACTTGAAGAACAGGAACTTGAGGTAGTTGTTTTAGGAAAAGGAACAAAAGTAACGGGACAGCTTCCAGCTGCCGGTACAAAGGTTCTCGAAGGTGAAAAAGTTATCCTTCAAACTGAGGGTGAATTGAATGCACCTGATTTTACTGGGTGGTCACTCCGGGACGTGATGAAGGTTGCAAAAATATCAGGTGTTAAACTAAATTCTACTGGCAGCGGTTATGTGGTTAAGCAAAATCTCAAAGAGGGTGCGCTTTTACGGGAAGGAGATTTTTTAATCATTGATTTAAAAACTCCAGAAGAAATCTTGCAGTTAGAAGAAGAAGAAAATAAGGAAGTTGATGAAAATAGTAAGTTACCTGATGAAGTGACAGAAGATGTCCCATTAGGTGGATAATAGGCCTAGAACGGTATTAGTATTCGTTCTAACCAAATAAGTACAAGCATATAAATGAACGAGTAGGATAAAGGAGGCTCGTTCATTTTATGCGTGTTTCAAATGTAACTGTCCGTAAGAGGTTAATGATTGCATTGTTCGTGGGAATTCTAATCTTTTTAATCATTGATGTCCGACTTGGTTATGTACAGTTTGTTCTAGGTGATATGTTGACCGGTCAAGCTAAAGGATCTTGGAGTAGAAATATTCCTTTTGAACCCGAGCGCGGCGAAATAATAGACCGTAATGGTGTCCCATTGGCCACAAATGTTAGTGCTCCAACTGTATATGTAGTCCCAAGACAGGTCAAAGACCCTGCTGCAACTTCTGAAAAATTGGCAGCTGTATTAAATATTCCTAAAGAAAATGCCTATCGACAAATCACCCAGGGTGAATCGATTGTAAGGATAAAAGAAGGAAGAAAGATTTCTCATGAAAAAGCAAAAGAAATCAGGGCATTAGGACTCGAGGGAGTTTATATAGGTGAAGACTCAAAAAGGCATTATCCGTTTGGAAGCTATCTTTCACACGTTTTAGGATTTTCAGGAGTGGACAACCAGGGGTTAATGGGATTAGAACTGTACTATGATAAAGAGCTAAGTGGTGAAAGAGGATCCGTTAAGTTTTACGCTAATGCCAAGGGAGAAAGAATGGATGACATGGCTGATGACTACGAGCATCCTGTAGACGGCTTAGATTTAAAGCTTACCATTGATACCAAAATTCAAACGATTATTGAGAGAGAGCTTGATATCGCGGAGGCAACCTATAATCCTGATGGAATTATTGCAATTGCGATGAATCCAAATAATGGGAAAATTTTAGGAATGTCAAGTCGACCAACATTTGACCCAGCAAATTTTAGAAATGTTCCTCAAGAAGTGTATAACCGGAATCTTCCTGTATGGTCCAGCTATGAGCCAGGTTCTACTTTTAAAATCATCACGCTAGCAGCTGCGTTAGAGGAAGGAAAGGTGAATTTAGAAAAAGAACATTTTCATGATCCTGGTTCAGTAGAAGTTGCGGGTGCAAGGTTGAAATGTTGGAAACGCGGCGGACATGGAAGCCAGACTTTTTTAGAAGTAGTCCAAAATTCTTGTAACCCTGGATTTGTGGAACTAGGTCAAAGATTAGGGAAAGATACCTTATTTAAATATATAAAAGATTTTGGTTTTGGGCAGAAAACTGGGATTGATTTAGCTGGTGAAGGTTCAGGGATTTTATTTAATTTAGATCGAGTAGGTCCTGTTGAACTAGCAACAACTGCTTTTGGTCAAGGTGTATCGGTAACACCCATACAACAGGTTGCAGCCGTTGCCGCAGCAGTAAACGGCGGAATTCTTTATAAGCCATATATCGCAGAAGAATTAATTGATCCTGTTACAAAAGAAGTTGTGATGAGAAATACACCTGTGGAGAAACGAAGAGTTATCTCTGAAGCAACCTCTAAGGAAATTCGCCATGCTCTAGAGAGTGTTGTCGCCCAAGGTACAGGTT
This sequence comes from Neobacillus niacini, assembly GCF_023715415.1. Lineage (GTDB taxonomy): Bacteria > Bacillota > Bacilli > Bacillales > Cytobacillaceae > Neobacillus > Neobacillus niacini_C. Next base: position 337,577 of record NZ_JAMBOB010000001.1, on the reverse strand, counting down.
TTAGGGCTTTTGTTGACTCCTATCGAATTGGCGGTAAAACAGGAACAGCACAAAAAGCGCAAAACGGAAGATATTTAGAAAATAACTTTATCGTTTCATTTATGGGCTTTGCCCCTGCAGATGATCCAGAAATCGTTGTATATGTGGCGGTAGATAACCCCAAAGGCGGATTGATCTTCGGGGGAACCATAAGTGCTCCAATTGTAGGCAGTATTATGAAGGATGGACTTATGGCCATGGGTGTAAAGCCTAGAAAAGATCAAATTGAAAAAGAATTAAGATGGCCGGACACGGCGCCAATAACACTTCCTGACTTAACAGGTTTAACGAAGTTGGAAATTACCGAACAGCTGCTAAATCTTAAAATTGATGCAAGTGGTGAAGGTGATATTGTTGTAAGACAGTCCCCTGAACCTGGTACAAAAGTAAAAGAAGGTTCCACAATAAGACTTTATTTTGGTAAAGAGGAATAATTAAAGAAATAAAATTCTTTAAGTTAGGCGGCCGGAATGATTTCCGCCGCCTGTTTTTTTGAAATACTAAAGGATAAATGGCATTCTACTTTGTTTTGCTGTAAAATAAGGTGAATCTTTTTAAGAGAAAATTTTATGTGAATAATTGTTAGTATTGCAAAAGGCAAGAGAGGATTTGAGATTATGAAACTACATGACCTACTTCAACATTTGCACCTCCTCGTTCCTTATCAAGGGACGAATCCTGAAATTACAGCGATTGAAAATGACAATCGTAAGGTGCAAAAGGGAAGTTTATTTATTTGTATTAAAGGATATACCGTCGATGGCCATGATTATGCAGAATCAGCAGTGAATAATGGTGCTGCTGCAGTATTAGCTGAGCGTCCACTAGCTCTTTCTGTACCTGTCATAATCGTTAATGATACAACTAGGGCGATGGCAGTATTAGCTGATGCTTTTTATGACCATCCAACAAAAAAACTACATTTAATTGGAATTACAGGAACAAATGGGAAAACAACCACAAGTCACCTTATCGAAAAAATATTTTCTGATGTAAATCGGAGTACTGGTCTAATAGGTACCATGTATACAAAAATAGGCAGCCAGAAGATTGAAACGAAAAATACAACACCAGAAAGTTTAATCCTTCAAAAGGGTTTCCAACAAATGCTTGATGCTGGTGTAGATACAGCGATTATGGAGGTTTCATCGCACGCCTTACATATGGGAAGAGTCCATGGGTGTGACTATGATATAGCTGTATTTACAAACCTCAGCCAAGATCATTTAGACTACCATAAAACAATGGATGACTATAAGCACGCTAAGAGTTTATTATTTTCTCAGCTAGGAAATACATTTGACCCTAATAAACCTAAATATGCAATTTTAAATGCTGATGACTCTGCTTCTGAGATGTATCGAAAATCAACAGCGGCTCATGTTGTGACATATGGAATTGATAATGAGGCCGATTTCCATGCTAGAAATATTAAGATGACTTCTGCAGGGACTACTTTTGAAATAGTATTAAAAGAGAAGTGTTATCCAATCAACATACAGTTAATTGGGAAGTTTAGTGTTTATAATGTTTTGGCTAGTATCGCTGCTGGTTTTGTTTCGAATATTCCGATTGAGGAAATTATTCACTCTATCGAAAGTGTTAAAGGGGTAGACGGAAGATTTGAACTCGTAAATGCAGGACAAGAATTTACCGTTATCGTTGATTATGCACATACACCGGACAGTTTAGAAAATGTCTTGAAAACAATACAAAGTTTTGCGAAAAAGAGGGTTTTTGTAGTTGTGGGATGTGGAGGAGACCGTGATAAAACCAAGCGGCCATTAATGGCTGAAATTGCTTGTCGTTATGGTACAAATCCTATTTTCACTTCAGATAACCCAAGAAGTGAAGACCCTTTAGCAATATTAAGAGATATGGAGAATGGTGTCTCTGGGGAAAGCTACATTACCATTCCTGATAGAAAAGAAGCTATTGTTAACGCAATTAACCAGGCAGCTGATGGGGATGTAATCTTAATTGCAGGTAAAGGTCACGAAACATACCAGATTATTGGCAGTAAAGTTTATGATTTTGATGACCGAGTCATTGCTCGGGAAGCTATCGAGGAGAGATAGAAATGTATTTAGCGTTTGAAGATTTAGTAACAATATTCCCAGATTATAAGGGTATAAGAGAGGCAGATCATTTATATTTTACGGTTTCTGACAATGCAGACACAGAGCAGACAAGAGGTCTATTTATACCGTTAAACGATGATTCAGGGGAACTATTAGATGCCATCGCAAATGGAGCCATTGCAGCAATTTGGGATAAACAGAAACAGCTGCCGAGATATACCCCAAATCACTTTCCCATCTTCTTTACTGAAAATCCAACATCAGGAGTCCGGGATTTGTTACGATTTTATTTAGAAAAAATAGACGGAGATAATAAAGAGAAAATGAATATGACTAAATTCGCATTTTTAAATAAAAAACTTCTCAAAGAAAATAAAGAAACATATGATATAGCTGTAATGTTAGAAAAGATAGCTATTAATAACTCGAATAATGATATAGAGAGGAGGGGATAAGAATGCTGGAGCAAGTTATTTTTTTCACAATTTTAATGGGCTTCCTGATTACTGTATTGCTTTCTCCCATTTTTATTCCCTTCTTAAGAAGGTTGAAATTTGGACAAAGCATTAGGGAGGAAGGTCCCAAATCCCATCAAGTAAAAACGGGTACACCAACGATGGGCGGAATTATGATTTTGTTTTCCATTATAATTACCACTCTTGTCATGACTGGAAAGTTTTCTGAACCGACTGTTAAAACCTACCTGCTTATTCTCGTGACATTTGGATTTGGTTTACTTGGATTTTTGGATGATTTTATCAAAGTTGCATTAAAGCGTAATTTAGGGTTAACCTCTAGACAAAAGCTTTTAGGGCAAATTATTATTTCTGTTATATTTTATCTAGTTTATAAAGAAAATGGTTACCCTACGGAAATTACTATTCCAGGTAGTGATTACTCCATCGAATTAGGCTGGTTTTTTGTGTTTTTTATTGTTTTTTGGCTGGTAGGATTCTCAAATGCAGTCAATTTGACAGATGGATTAGATGGATTACTTTCGGGGACGGCCGCAATCGCTTTTGGTGCCTATGCTGTCCTTGCTTGGAATCAATCGCAGATGGAAGTGGCAATCTTTTCAGTTGCTGTAGCTGGGGCAGTTTTAGGGTTCCTAGTTTTTAATGCCCATCCTGCAAAAGTATTTATGGGGGATACAGGGTCACTCGCACTTGGTGGGGCGATTGCAACCATTGCTATTTTAACAAAGTTAGAATTATTGTTAGTAATTATAGGTGGAGTATTTGTAATCGAAACCTTGTCGGTTATTTTACAGGTTATCTCTTTTAAAACAACTGGTAAAAGGATTTTTCGGATGAGTCCGCTGCATCACCATTACGAGCTGCTTGGCTGGTCAGAGTGGAAGGTTGTTGTAACATTTTGGAGCGTTGGATTAATACTAGCGATACTAGGTATCTATATTGAGGTGTGGTTATAAGTGAAGCAGATAAATACGTATCTTCATAAAAAAATTCTTGTCCTTGGGCTGGCAAAAAGCGGGGTAACAGCTGCTGCTCTTCTACATAAGCTTGGTGCGTTCGTGACGGTAAACGATAAAAAACCATTATCAGAAAATCCAGAGGCCAGGGGGCTATTAGAGCAAGGTATTAAAGTCATATGTGGTGAACATCCTGTTGAACTACTTGATGAAGGATTCGAACTCATTGTTAAAAATCCCGGCATTCCTTATCAAAACCCAATCATTGAAGGTGCTACCCAGAAGGGAATACCTGTATTGACTGAGGTCGAGCTTGCTTACAAAATCTCTGAAGCGCCTTTCATTGGTATAACCGGAACAAATGGAAAAACAACCACGACAACGTTAATTTTTGAAATGTTAAATGCAGGTAAAAAGAAGCCTTTAATTGCGGGGAATATTGGAACGGTAGCATCTGGTGTAGCGGAAGAGGCAACTGCAGAAAATAATATCGTTATTGAATTATCATCCTTTCAATTAATGGGAATAGAAACGTTCAATCCTAAAATAGCCATTATTACAAATTTGTATGATGCGCATTTAGATTATCATGGAACTAGGGAAGAGTATATTAAAGCAAAAGCAAATATCACTAAAAATCAAACAGAAACAGACTACTTTATTTATAACGCAGATCAGCAGGAAGTGGTGGAAATTGCTGAACAATCCAGAGCTGCTGGTATTCCATTTTCGACAAAGCGTGTGTTGACGGAAGGTGCGTACATTAATGAGGGCTGGATTTGTTTTAAAGGCGAAAAAGTAATGTTAGTAGATGAAATCGCACTTCCAGGTGTTCATAATCTTGAAAATATCTTATCCGCTATGGCAGCTGCAAAGTTAACCGGTGTTAAGAATGATGCTATTCAAAGTGTCCTTAGAACGTTCACAGGCGTTAAACACCGTCTTCAGTACGTTACAGAAATTGCTGATAGAAAGTTCTATAACGACTCAAAGGCAACGAATATACTTGCCACTATACCTGCGTTACAGGCTTTTAAAAATCCTATTATTCTGCTTGCCGGCGGTCTTGACCGGGGAAATGAATTTGATGAATTAAAGCCATACTTGGAAAATGTGAAAGCATTAATCACTTTTGGTCAAACTGCAGCGAAAATTCAGCGTGTAGGGGAAGAAGCAGGAATAAAACAAATTAACACTGTCGATAATGTTGAAAAGGCCGTGCCTGTTGCTTTTGAATATTCAGAACCAGGTGACGTTATTTTGTTATCTCCTGCATGTGCAAGCTGGGATCAATATAAAAGTTTTGAAGTCAGGGGAGACATTTTTATCGAAGCGGTGCATAAGCTTAAGTAAGGGCTTGTCTTACAAGGGGGTTACCCCGGGATGCCCTAAAACTTGCTATTCGAGGTGTTAGGTGTGCCGACAAAGAGAACAACTCCTGATTTTATATTATTAATTTGTACATTTACGTTATTGGCAGTAGGGCTTATTATGGTTTATAGTGCGAGTGCGGTATGGGCGGAATATAAATTCGATGACTCATTCTTCTTTGCAAAGAGACAAACGCTTTTTGCGGGTGTTGGGATTGCAGCCATGTTTTTTATTATGAATATTAATTATTGGACATGGAGAGAGTGGTCAAAGGTTATTTTGATAATTTGCTTTGTATTACTTTTACTCGTACTCATTCCAGGGGTTGGAAATGTTCGGAATGGCTCGCGAAGCTGGATTGGCGTAGGTGCCTTCTCAATTCAGCCTTCAGAATTTATGAAGCTTGCCATGATTGCCTTTTTAGCAAAGTTTCTTTCTGAAAGACAGAAGTTAATCACCTCCTTTAAACAAGGACTTGTGCCTTCATTAGGCCTTGCATTTGTTGCCTTTGCCCTGATTATGCTCCAACCAGATTTAGGTACTGGAACAGTAATGATTGGCACATGTGTGGTGATGATCTTTATTGCTGGCGCTAGAGTTGGACACTTTGCCTTTTTGGGTTTAATCGGATTAGCAGGATTTGTAGGTTTGGTTGCTTCTGCACCCTATAGGATGAAAAGAATCACTTCTTTCTTAGACCCTTGGCAGGATCCGCTGGGGAGTGGTTTTCAAATTATCCAATCGCTTTATGCAATTGGTCCTGGCGGCTTATTCGGACTAGGACTTGGTGAAAGCAGACAGAAGTTCTTTTACTTGCCGGAACCACAAACTGACTTCATTTTTGCGATATTAGCAGAAGAACTAGGTTTTATTGGCGGATCCTTCATTCTACTTTTATTTGCATTGTTGTTATGGAGGGGAATACGTATTGCCCTAGGGGCACCTGATTTATATGGAAGCTTTCTGGCAGTTGGTATCATTTCAATGGTAGCGATTCAAGTTATGATTAATGTCGGAGTAGTAACTGGATTAATGCCTGTTACTGGAATCACTCTTCCGTTCCTAAGTTATGGCGGATCCTCTCTAACCTTAATGTTGATGGCTATAGGTGTTTTATTAAACATAAGCCGTTATTCTAGATATTAATTTACCCTGTTCAGTGAGGCAGGGTCTTTTTATTTATCTCCTTTTTTGTTTACATTTAGATAACATTCTTTTATCAATCATTTTCTTCTGTTAATTTTATAGTAAGATAGGATAAGAAATGAGCGTAATGCATTTTTTAATTTGAGGTGAACATATGAAAATAGTAGTTAGTGGCGGTGGAACTGGGGGGCATATTTATCCAGCTCTAGCTCTCATAAGAGAAATACAAAAAGACAATAAAAATGTTGAGTTTTTATACATAGGAACTAAAAGCGGTTTGGAAAGTACAATTGTTCCTCGGGAAAAGATTCCTTTTAAATCCATCCATATTACCGGATTCAAAAGAAAATTATCCTTAGATAATATCAAAACGATAGTAAGATTTTTAAAAGGTGCCAGGGACAGTAAAAAAATGTTAAAAGAGTTCCAACCTGATATTGTCATTGGAACAGGTGGATATGTTTGTGGGCCTGTTGTATATGCAGCTGCCAAATTAAAGATACCAACCATTGTCCACGAGCAGAATAGTGTTCCTGGGTTAACAAATAAATTTTTAAGCAGATACGTTAACAAGATTGCTATTTGTTTTGAGGAAGCAAGAGAATATTTTCCTAAGGAGAAAGTGGTGTTTACTGGTAACCCGCGGGCTTCAGAAGTCATTGGGCAAGATGGCATTAGAGGAAGACTTTCGACAGGATTAAGCACGACAAAGCCAGCAGTATTAATTTTCGGGGGAAGCCGTGGTGCAAGACCTATAAATGATGCTGTAGTTAAGGCGCTTTCTGAATTTGGTGAAAAGCCCTATCAAGTACTCTATGTTACGGGTGATGTGCATTTTGCTGATGTACAAAAAGAAGCTGAACTTGTCGGAAATCCTAAAAACGTAGTTATTAAGCCTTTTATTCATAACATGCCTGAGGTTCTGGCAGGGATTGACTTAGTTGTTTCAAGAGCTGGTGCAACGACACTTGCAGAAATCACGTCATTGGGGATTCCGAGTATTCTCGTGCCAAGTCCTTATGTTACGAATAATCATCAAGAAAAAAATGCTAGGTCATTAAGTGACCACGGAGCTGCAGAATTACTAATCGAGAAAGACTTAAATAGCAAAAGTTTAATTCAACATATAGACAAAATTCTGTTAGACGATGAGAATTTACAAATGATGAAAATAAAAGCAAAGAATTTAGGGGTGCCGGACTCGGCTGATAGGTTGTATAAACTTATGAAACAGCTTGTCCAAGGAAAACAAAAGTAGCCCAATACAGTTTTTAGCATAAACTAAAACTATACGTTTGTTTTGAAAGATAGGGTGATAAGAATGGACGGATTATTTACAGAATTACAAGAATTAAATATTGGCAAGGTTAAGAGAAATGAACTGCTATCCCAGCATACAACAATGAAAATTGGAGGACCTGCGGATATCCTTATTGAACCATCATCATTGGAAAATATCCAAAAAGTAATGACCTTGATTAAAGAACGTCAACTCCCATGGAGAGCTATTGGCAGAGGCTCCAATCTTCTTGTTTCTGATAAGGGGATTGAAGGTGTGGTAATAAAGTTAAGCTCCGGATTAAACCATCTATCCATTAATGAGTCCACGATTACGGTTGGAGGTGGACATTCTTTAGTAAGCCTATCAACATTGATTTCAAAGAAGGGCTTGTCTGGACTTGAATTTGCCAGTGGTATTCCTGGATCAGTTGGCGGTGCAGTTTACATGAACGCAGGAGCACATGGTTCTGATATTAGTAAAATTTTGACAAAGGCACACATCTTGTTTGAAGACGGGTCAATAGAATGGTTATCCAATGATGATATGGAGTTCACCTATAGAACCTCGGTCCTTCAAAAGAAGCGTCCTGGTATCGTACTTGAAGCAGAATTTATGCTGACAATGGGTGATAAAAATACGATTGTTTCCCAAATGCAAAAAAATAAAGATTATCGCAAAGAAACACAGCCATGGAATTTCCCTTGTGCAGGAAGTATTTTTCGTAACCCGCTCCCCAATTATGCAGGTAAATTAATTGAGGAAGCCGGGTTAAAAGGTTTCCAAATTGGCGGTGCAAAAATATCGGAAATGCACGGGAATTTCATTGTAAATGCCGGTAATGCAACTGCAAAGGATGTACTAGATTTAATTCAGTATATTAAAGATAAAATTCTACAGTTATATGGAATTAAAATGGAAACAGAGGTAGAAATTATTGGACGACAGTAATAAGAATTAGTCGTACTTATTACAAATTTTGTGTTATAATTACTCATTATAAATATGGAAAATAAACTGAGAAAATGAATGACGGCATGATTTTTCGTGCCGTTGTTTTCGCTTTTTAGGCAGGAAAAGCGGGTAGATATCATAGGTTTTCTTTTAGGACATGCTAAGCGTTAAACTTAATGGAGGGAAGTGTATGGATAAAGGTAAGATTGTCGCTCTTGAGGATCGAATTCCAAAGCTTAAAGAGCAAAGGCGCCGTAAAGCCAACAGAAGGCTTATTTTTCTTCTATTTTTGTTCTTTACCATGATTGCCGTCGTCGCTTATGTACAGTCGCCATTAAGTCATGTTAAAAAGATATCCATTAAAGGTAATGATCTACTATCAACAAATGAAATAATTAGTGTTAGTCATTTATCAAAAAAAACAAATATTTGGAGTGTTAAGAAAGATTCAATCGCTTCTAATCTCCAAAAGATTAATGTAATTAAAGAGGCAAAGGTAAAAATAATATGGCCTAATACAGTAGTGATAGAGATTGAGGAACGAAAAAAAATTGCTTATCTCGAGTCGGATAACTCCTATTCCCCGGTTATGGAAAACGGAAAAATCCTTAAGGATAGGGAAGTGGTTGAAATACCTATCAATGCACCCATTCTTTTTAAATTTAAAGAGGGAGCTATCCTTAATGAAACGGTCTCTGCCCTTCTTGAACTTCCGGATGGTGTTCTAAACGCAATCTCTGAAGTACACTATACCCCGAAAAAAACGGATCAATATCATATTACTTTATTTATGAATGATGGTTTTGAAGTAAGTGCTACATTACGGAGTTTTTCGGAGAAAATGGTCCATTATCCTTCAATCATTAGCCAATTAGATCCAAACAAAAAGGGTATTATCGATCTAGAGGTAGGTTCATATTTTAAGGCCTATGAATTGGAATCGGAGAAATCGGAGGAATCAGAAATTGAGAATGATAAAGGTGAAGGGTAAGCATGTAATTTTATCCCTTGTATGCCTTGTTCTTGGGTTTATGATTGCATTTTCTTATCACTTTACACAAAAAGAAATAAATCAAAAAAATACAAATCTAACAAGTAAGCAATGGGAAAAGACCTTAGATCTTAGAAACCAACTAATTGACATTGAGGAATTGAATCGGAAATTACAAAAGGAATTAAACCAAAAACAAGATAAGGTACTAGAAAACGAAAAAGACCTTTCAAAAGAAGCAGATGCTTATTTGAACCTTGCAGAAGATGCAGAGAGATACCGAATGTTCTTAGGTAAAGTAAAGGTGAAGGGACAGGGTGTAAAGGTACAGCTATCTGACGGGGCGTACGACCCAGAGGAAGAAAATATTAATAACTATCTGGTCCATGAACACCATGTTTTTAAAGTGATTAATGAACTTTATATCTCAGGTGCTGCTGCCATTGCCATAAATGGCCAGAGATTAACAAGCCAGTCTTATATACTATGTGATGGACCCGTTATTACCGTAGATGGTATTCAACATCCAGCACCGTTTGTTATTACGGCTATTGGTGATCCAGAGGTATTGACTTCTGCGTTAAACCTTACAGGTGGTGTAAAAGACCAGCTCGTAAACGATAATATAGTCTTTAGCCTAGAAAAACAGAACGAAATTATCTTAAATCCCATTTTAGGTAATTCATAGATAGTTAAATACGTCCACGAAAAGATAATATAAAAGGTTAGGTGAAAAAAGTGGACAAGCAGAAGAAAAATAATTTAAGTTTTATTGTAATATCTGCAGTAATCGGTTTTATGATTGCCATTCAGTTTCAAAGTGTAAAAGAACCTGTCGAACGCGATACTCGCGATTTATGGCAGCTCCGGGAAGCTTTGCTCCAAGAAAAGGAATTACAATCTGAGTTGGTGAGTGAAATTCGATCCATTGAAGAAAAACTTCTTGCCTATGATTCAAAGCAGAAACAAAGTAAGGAACAGGCATTAAGAGATACAATAAAAGAATTGAAGATTGAGGCTGGATTGACGCAAGTCAAAGGTCCAGGTTTATCGCTGAGAATTGAACCTATCATGGAGGAAATCCAAATAGGAGAACCGATATCAAAAGATGTGTCACCTGAACTACTAAAAAGGTTATTAAATGAATTGAATATGTATGACGCAGCATACGTTTCTGTAGATGGTCAGAGAGTCATTAATACGACTGTCATTAGAGATATCAATAATGAAACGAAAATTGATGGTCATGCAATATCGAGTTTACCTATAGAGGTTAAGGTTGGTGTAGACAATTTAGTCACAGCTGAAAAATTATACAACAGGATAAAAGCGTCCAAAGCAACAGAGGAATTTTTCACTGAAAATCTTAAGCTAATCATTTCAGAACCAACCTCTGAGCTTACCATCCCCGCATATGATAATCCTATCCGGATTCGATATTTAGAATCATTGAAGGCGAATGAAGGAGGGAATACATAATGTGGCTGCCGTTATTAGGATTAATCATTGGAGTACTCCTTGGTCTACTAACAGATATAAGGATTCCTGAAGAATATTCTAATTATCTATCGATTGCAGTTCTTGCCGCTCTTGATACATTATTTGGTGGGATAAGAGCACATCTGCAAAATATTTATGATGAAAAAGTCTTTGTTTCTGGATTCTTTTTTAATATTTTACTTGCTGCAAGTTTAGCTTTTCTAGGCGTTCATCTTGGTGTAGACTTGTATTTAGCAGCTGTTTTTGCCTTTGGTGTACGCTTATTTCAAAATATAGCTGTTATAAGACGAATATTATTGACAAAATGGTCAACAAACAAAGAAAAAATAGAAAAAAATTGATTTTTTTAAAGGGAATTATTTAGTTGTGACGAATAATTTTATAAGATATAGGTGTGTACTTTTTTATTAATATATCTTGTGAAATATAAAAGTTGTTCGACTGAAGTAATGCTAAGGAGGTGCCAAAGAATGAACAGCAATGAAATATATGTAAGTCTTGACATCGGTACATCCAGTGTAAAAGTAATCATCGGTGAAATTGTCAATGACTCTATCAATATAATTGGTGTTGGAAATGTTAATTCAGAAGGACTGCGTAAAGGATCTATTATTGATATCAATGATACCGTTCATTCTATTAAACGTGCTATTGAAGAAGCAGAAAGAATGATTGGAATGGAAATACGACAAGTGATTGTAGGTATTTCTGGCAATCAGGTTGCTCTTGAACCATGCCGTGGAATTGTAGGGGTTTCTAGTCAAAACCGTGAAATTACCAATGATGATGTTAGACGTGTAATAGAAGAAGCTCAAGTTGTTTCTATTCCTCAGGATAGAGAGATTATCGGAGTAATACGAAAACAATTTATCCTTGATGGCAAGGATGAAATTAATAATCCATGTGGCATGATTGGTGTTCGTTTGGAAGTAGAAGGAACACTTATCACTGGATCGAATGCTATTATTACAAATACACTGCGGTGTGTTGAACGTGCCGGTTTAGAAATTACAGACATAATTTTACAGCCGCTTGCCGCTGGTGATTATGCACTGTCAAAGGATGAGAAGAATTTAGGTGTTGCACTGATTGATTTAGGCGGCGGGTCTACAACCATAGCATACTTCGAACAAGGATACTTAGCTGCAACGAGTGTTATCCCGGTTGGAGGAGATTTAATTACGAATGATCTTTCAAAGGTTTTACACACTTCTACTGAGGATGCAGAAAAAATCAAAGTAAAATATGGACATGCTTTTTACGATGATGCCTCAGAGGATGAATTCTTTAGTGTTCCAATTATAGGAAGTGATCAGCATCAGCAATTTAATCAATTATATGTTTCTGAAATTATTGAAGCTAGAATGGAAGAAATTTTTGAATTAATTGCACATGAATTAAAACGATTAGGAATAAATGATTTGCCTGGAGGCTTCGTTTTTACAGGCGGTACTGCAAATATGCAAGGTGTTTTAGAACTTGCTCAATCTATATTCCAAAGTCCAGTTCGCAAAGCCGTTCCCAATTATATTGGAGTAAGAGAACCTCAATATACAACTGCGGTTGGTTTAATCAAATATGCATACAAGAATGCTAGATTACCAGGTGGGACCTTCGTCGCTTCAGCACCTGTATCCGAACCAATCGAAAAGAAAGTTCAAAAACAACAACAACAACAACCAAAAGCAAAGCCAGAAAAACATCCGGAAGATAAGATGTCATCAAAAGTAAAAAAATTCCTTGGTCTCTTTTTCGAATAAGCAAACACGAAAAGGAATATCGACGAATTAGGAGGATTTGTCATGTTAGAGTTTGATACAAATTTAGATTCTCTTGCTACAATAAAAGTTATTGGGGTTGGCGGCGGAGGAAACAATGCAGTAAACCGAATGATTGAGCATGGTGTTCAAGGAGTAGAATTTATCGCAGTTAATACTGATGCACAAGCTTTAAACCTTTCCAAAGCAGAAGTAAAAATGCAAATAGGATCAAAATTAACCAGAGGACTTGGTGCTGGTGCCAATCCTGAAGTTGGTAAGAAGGCTGCTGAAGAAAGTAAAGAGCAATTAGAAGATGCATTGCGTGGCGCAGATATGGTGTTTGTAACTGCTGGTATGGGCGGTGGAACAGGTACAGGTGCGGCGCCTGTAATTGCACAAATTGCTCGTGGTTTAGGTGCATTAACGGTCGGTGTTGTAACTCGTCCGTTTACATTTGAAGGTAAAAAACGTTCTAACCAGGCTGCAGGTGGAATCGGCTCAATGAAAGAGGCAGTAGATACTTTGATTGTAATCCCGAATGACCGCCTTCTTGAAATTGTAGATAAAAGTACTCCAATGCTTGAAGCATTCCGTGAGGCGGACAATGTACTCCGTCAAGGTGTTCAGGGTATTTCTGATTTAATCGCCGTTCCAGGTCTTATTAACTTGGATTTTGCAGATGTGAAAACCATTATGTCTAACAAAGGTTCTGCATTAATGGGAATTGGTATGGCAACGGGTGAAAATCGTGCAACGGAAGCAGCGAAGAAAGCAATTAGTTCTCCTTTGTTAGAAACGTCTATTGATGGTGCACAAGGAGTTCTGATGAATATTACTGGCGGCAGCAACTTAAGCCTATATGAAGTTCAAGAAGCAGCTGATATTGTGGCGACAGCATCCGATCAGGAAGTAAATATGATCTTTGGATCTGTCATTAATGAAGCTCATAAGGATGAAATCATTGTTACCGTTATTGCAACTGGATTTAATGAAGAAGTTATCCAGCCAAAGACAGCTCGTCCAGCATTTGGTCAAGCAAAACCTCAACTGGGTACTGTTAAGAGAGAGCAAAAACGTGAAGAGGCTCCACAAGAACCAGTACGTCATAACAACAACGCTCCTCAAGAAGAAACATTAGATATACCTACATTCTTACGTAACAGAAATCGTAGAAGATAATTTGACGAAAGGCATGGTCCAAAAGGATCATGCTTTTTTTGTTTAAATGTAATTAGACAAAATACGTTGTTTATAGTGGAAATTTCTGTTTTTTTGATTACAGAAAGTGACACACTTTAGCCCATGAAGTAGGTTATACTTTTTCCTAAACAGAATAATAGAAATGATGATGTTAATACACCCTTATGTATATTCATAAAGCTACTAATTGCTTTTTACATTAAAAGGGGGATGGCTTGTTGTCGGTATATTTAGATGTTATTTGGGCGCTTAATCTGTTATTTGATAGCCTGCTCCTGTATCTTTCTGCCATTTTTTTAAAAAGACCAATTGTGATATGGAGGTTATTTGCAGGAGGTTTTATTGGTTCATTAATTATCTTATTTTCATTTACATCATTAAATATCTATTCCAATCATCCAATATCCAAGCTTCTATTTTCAGTTGTAATGGTTTTAGTAGTATTTGGATATAAACGTTTATCTTTTTTCATTAAGGCGTTAATGACTCTTTATGTAACAACCTTTCTTATTGGAGGAGCGTTAATCGGAGTACATTATTTTGTTCAATTTGATGCAGAAATGTCAACAAAGGTAATGATTGCGAATGTTATGGGGGTTGGTGATCCAATCAGCTGGCTCTTTGTTTTGTTAGGTTTTCCTATTGCTTGGCATTTTTCAAAAAGGAATATTGAGGGTATGGAAATGACCAAGATTCAATTTGATCAGATTGTGAATGTCACTCTACGAATTCATACAGAATCCTATACTTTTAAAGGTCTCGTCGATAGTGGAAATCAGCTTTATGATCCATTAACCAAGCTCCCTGTTATGTTTGTTTCTATTAAGAATATCTTAGAAAATGTGGCTGAACCCGTAAAAAAAATGGCAGTCGATCCTGAATCTCTGATTCTTGGAAATATGGAGTTTCCGATTGAATGGCAAAATAGGCTAAGGATTGTACCTTGCCGGGTGGTAGGACAAGAGCACCAACTCATCGTTGCTGTAAAACCTGATTCAATAATGATTGACTCAAAGGGTGGAAGTTATTTATGTGAAAAAGGTCTTGTATCGTTTACTATGCAGCAATTATCGGCCGACGATGCCTTTCAATGTATTGTCCATCCAAAAATGCTCACCGGGCCAAAACAGCATGATGATTCGGCGAAAGTAAGCTAATAATACTATACTCGTAAATTCAGATTTTAGAAGGAGGAACTTGCGTGAAAAAATGGAGACTTCGCTTATCCTACTACTGGTATAAGATACTAATCAAATTAGGAATTAAAAGTGATGAGGTTTATTATATTGGCGGCAGCGAAGCCTTACCGCCTCCTTTAAGTAAGGATGAAGAAGAGCTGCTGTTAAATAAGCTTCCAGGCGGTGATAAGGCTGCACGATCGATTTTAATAGAACGTAATCTTAGACTAGTTGTGTATATCGCTAGAAAATTCGAAAATACTGGAATTAATATTGAGGACTTAATCAGTATTGGTACTATTGGCTTAATTAAAGCAGTCAACACCTTTAATCCTGAGAAAAAGATTAAGCTGGCTACATATGCGTCTAGATGCATTGAAAACGAAATTCTGATGTACCTGCGCAGAAATAATAAAATTCGATCTGAAGTTTCATTTGATGAACCACTAAATATTGATTGGGACGGTAATGAATTATTATTATCAGATGTTTTGGGAACCGATGATGATATCATTACGAAGGATTTAGAAGCAAATGTGGATCGAAAACTGTTAACGAAGGCTCTGCACCAGCTTAGTGATAGGGAAAAACAAATCATGGAGCTTCGCTTCGGACTAACAAATGGAGAAGAAAAAACACAGAAGGATGTAGCCGATATGCTTGGTATTTCCCAATCATATATATCCCGTCTTGAAAAAAGAATAATTAAAAGATTAAGAAAAGAATTCAATAAGATGGTTTAAGGTTAAAAAAAGATTTTTTTTGCTAGTGAAAAGACCATTGAAACTAAAGTAAAAATGGTATTTTTCGACAATCCCTTGGTAATTCCTTGGAAAGTACAAGTGCATATTTTTCCTTCTCAAGGAAATACTGTTTTTTGTACAGCAACTCCTATGAGGAGGGAAAAGGGATTGACTCGAAATAAAGTTGAAATTTGTGGCGTAGATACATCAAAACTTCCTGTATTAAAAAATGAAGAAATGAGATTACTCTTCAGGCAAATGCAAGAGGGCGATATTACAGCACGAGAAAAACTCGTCAACGGAAATTTACGACTCGTTCTTAGTGTTATTCAGCGGTTTAACAACCGGGGCGAGTTTGTTGATGATCTGTTTCAGGTTGGCTGTATTGGGCTTATGAAATCGATTGATAACTTTGATTTAGGTCAAAACGTAAAGTTTTCCACTTATGCCGTACCAATGATTATTGGCGAAATACGCAGGTACCTGCGCGATAACAATCCTATTCGCGTTTCAAGGTCCCTAAGAGATATCGCTTATAAGGCCCTTCAAGTAAGGGAACGATTAATGAGTGAAACTTCACGGGAACCAACAGCTGAGGAGATTGCTAAGGTATTAGAAGTCCCTCACGAAGAAATAGTCTTTGCACTTGACGCTATCCAAGACCCAGTATCCTTGTTCGAACCAATCTATAACGATGGCGGCGACCCAATTTATGTGATGGACCAATTAAGTGATGAACGAAATAAAGATATTAACTGGATTGAAGAAATTGCTTTAAAAGAGGGTATGAGGCGTTTAAATGAGCGCGAAAAGTTAATTTTGAGAAAGCGGTTCTTCCAAGGAAAAACGCAAATGGAAGTAGCCGATGAAATTGGAATCTCGCAAGCCCAGGTTTCGCGTTTAGAAAAAGCTGCAATTAAACAGATGAATAAAAATATTCAAAGCTAAAGCGGTCAAAGAGGAAACTGCAAATATGCGGGAACGGTCAAAGGGTGAATGCGCTACAGTAAGTAGCAGTTCACCCTTTTTTTCTCGTGCTCAAATTTTCCTCCATTGGGGAGTTTTATTTTTTCATTCATTTACAGATAAATTGACTAATCTAATCATATATTTTCATTAGGATAAAAATGGCGGGAGTGAGAGATATGGTCAAAATTTCTGAATTTCAGATTAAAGATGTAGTAAATGTGTCGGATGGTAAAAAACTTGGAAATATAGGAGATATTGAAATTAATCTTTCAACAGGTAAAATAGAAGCGGTTATCGTTACCGGTAATGGTAAAGTTCTAGGCTTTTTTGGAAGAGAAGAAGATATTGTTATTCCATGGAAAAATATAATTAAAATAGGTCAAGACGTTATTTTAGTGAGATTCAAGGCTATTGAAGAAAGGAATCCAGAAGAAATGGAAGTATAGAAATCCATCTCATCTTACGGTGACCAATTAAACGATTCATGGTAAACTAGAAAAAAACAAATGAGGTTGAATATGGAACCCTTTGCATATGAGAATCAATCATATCTTTCAATTAAAAATTGGATGAAGCAGTATCCTGGGCTTACTGCTGGAATAACAACCAAAAATGGCGGCAGCAGCACGGGACCCTTTGAAAGTTTTAATATGGGCTTTCATGTTGGAGACGAGAAGGAAGCTGTCTGTCATAATCGAAACAAGTTGGCGGAACTTATTCAATTTCCTGTGAAGCATTGGGTAGGGGCAGAACAGACCCATGGAACTCTAATTAGAAAAGTTACAAGTGTTGATCGAGGGTTTGGGTCTGATTCTTATGAAGATTCCTTTAGGGGGACCGATGGTTTTTATACAAATAAAGAGGGAATTTTATTAACTCTTTGCTATGCCGATTGCGTCCCTCTTTTTTTTATTTCTCCTGAACACCGGATGATTGGTGCTGCACATGCTGGCTGGAAAGGAACTGTAAATGAAATTGCAGGGAAAATGATAGAGAAATGGGGAGAAGAAGGAATAACTCCTAATCAAATTTTTGTCACGATTGGTCCATCTATTTGTAAAAAATGTTATATTGTTAATGATTATGTCATTAACTTTGTAGAAAATACTCTAGTAGATGTCGAAGAAAAACCCTATAATTTAATTAATGAAGGACAGTATACGCTGGACTTACCAAAACTGAATAAAATCATTCTTCTTAAAGCGGGAGTCCCGGCAGAAAATATTCAAATGACTAAACTCTGCTCTAGCTGTGATCAATTTGAATTTTTCTCTCATCGCCGTGACCAAGGTAAAACAGGAAGGATGCTAAGTTATATAGGCTGGAAGGAGACCTCCGAATGAAGGTTGCAGAAAATCTCATACATATCAGACAGCAAATAAGTGCTGCATGCCAAAGGGTAAATCGGGCTCCTGATGAAGTGAAGCTGATTGCCGTAACTAAATATGTCAGCACAGAAAGAGCCATGGAAGCAATGGAAGCTGGTATAATAAATCTAGGTGAAAATCGAGATGAGGGGCTATTAGCGAAGTGGAAAGTATTAGGGGACAAGCCCCTATGGCATTTTATAGGGTCACTGCAGACACGCAAAGTTAAAAATATCATTGATAAAGTAGAATATATACACTCTTTGGACCGAATTTCATTAGCAGAGGAAATTAATAAACGTGCACAAAAAAAAGTGAAATGCCTGGTTCAAGTGAATGTCTCTCAAGAACAATCAAAACATGGACTTGCTCCCGAGGATGTAATTAACTTTATTAAAAGTCTCCAGCCATTTGAGAATATTAGTATTGAAGGTTTAATGACTATGGCGCCATTTACAGATGATGAGGCGCAGCTTCGAACCTGTTTTCAAAGGTTAAAAAATCTTCGTGACCAAGTAAAGAATTACAACCTAGAATTCGCACCATGTACTGAACTTTCTATGGGGATGTCTAATGACTTTGGAATTGCCATTGAAGAGGGAGCAACGATGATTAGAATAGGAACGGCACTTGTCGGTGAGGCTGGTGAGGAGGATAAAAGATGACGATAAAATCTAAGTTAAAAACATTTTTCTTTTTAGATGATGATTTTGATGATAATAACCAGGATGAATATGAGAAGGTTGAACCTATAAAGCCCCAAAAGCAGCCTTCAAAGCCTCAAAATGTTGTAAGCCTTCAGAGTGTTCAAAAGGGTGCAAAAGTAATATTAGTTGAACCTAGGGTGTACGCTGAAGCACAGGATATAACGGATCATTTGAAAAACCGACGCGCAGTGGTCGTAAACCTTCAGCGCATCGGTCACGAAGAAGGAAGACAAATTGTCGATTTTTTAAGTGGAGCAGTCTATGCCTTAAGTGGTGATATTCAAAAAATTGGCTCTAGTATTTTTTTATGTACACCTGATAATGTTGAGATTTCTGGCAATATTTCTGAACTAGTGAAGGAACAAGAATATCATGATACGAGGTGGTAGTAGAAATGGATATGATTTTTAACTTTTTGATCCAAATTATTGGAATTTATAAATGGATGCTTATCATTTATATCCTTTTATCATGGTTCCCAAATATGAGAGACTCACAGATTGGGACAATTCTCGGTAAGCTATGTGAACCATTTCTAGAGCCTTTTAGAAGAATTATTCCACCAATCGGTATGATGGACTTATCACCTTTAGCCGCATTTCTTATTCTTTCTTTCGCCCCTCAAGGCTTAAGAGTTTTGCAGAACCTAATTTCTTAATTTAGCCAGCGGTGCATGGCCTAAGGAGTTCAACATGAATATTTATCAGCATTTTCGCCCAGAGGAACGGGAATATATTGATCAAGTATTACATTGGAAGGATTTTGTTGATTCCAGCTATACAACGAAACTTACAGATTTTCTTGATCCAAGAGAACAGCATATTTTAAAAACGATAATAGGTGAGAATGGAAGTATTAAGTTCCAACTATTTGGGGGTAATTCAGAAGGTGAACGAAAGCGGGCATTGATTATGCCGGATTACACCATACCTACTGCGGAGGATTTTCAAATTAACCTGTTTGAAATTGAATATCCCATTAAATTTGTCTCGATAGAACATCCCCAAGTCCTTGGCTCGCTTATGTCGTTAGGATTAAAACGAGGGAAATTTGGCGACATCCTAATGAAGGATGGACGTGTCCAATTTTTCTCAAGCTCTGAAATCAGTGACTATATTAAAAGTAATTTAGAATCGATTGGAAGAGCATCAATCCGATTAAAAGAGGTAGTTCTTGAAGAAGCGATTGCTGTTGATGATCTATGGATGGAACAGGATATTACTGTTTCCTCCCTACGTCTTGATACAATTATTTCGGGTATTCATCATATATCGAGGCAAAAATCTCAAGTCTTTATTCAACAGGGATTGGTAAAAGTAAACTGGACTACTATCGAAAATCATTCCTTTGACTGTCGAGAGGGCGACCTGTTGTCAGTTAGGGGCTACGGAAGAGTAAAGATTTTGTCAATTGAAGGAAGAACCAAAAAGGATAAATGGCGAATTGTCGTTGGAAAGCAAAAATAATTTTTTGTTTTTTGCAGGATATAAGAAAAATTTGTCGAATTTAAGCTCTATACATTAAATACATACAGAAGAAAGATTCTTGGAGGTGGCATCATGCCGTTAACGCCGTTAGATATTCACAATAAAGAATTTAATAAAGGTTTTCGTGGTTACGATGAGGACGAGGTTAATGAATTTTTAGACCAAGTTATAAAGGATTATGAATTAGTCCTTCGTGAAAAGAAAGAAATCGAAGAACGCTTAAATGAAATGAAGGACCGTTTAGGTCATTTTGTAAATATTGAAGAAACATTAAACAAGTCTATTATTATTGCACAAGAGGCTGGAGAAGATGTAAAACGTAATGCACAAAAAGAAGCCAAGCTCATCATTAAAGAAGCAGAAAAGAATGCTGACCGTATTGTTAATGAGTCACTTTCAAAAGCAAGAAAGATTGCTCTTGAAATCGAGGATTTGAAAAAACAGTCAAAGGTATTCCGCACTCGTTTTAAAATGTTAATAGAAGCCCAGCTGGATATGATAAATACAG
Organism: Neobacillus niacini; assembly: GCF_023715415.1. Taxonomy (GTDB): domain Bacteria; phylum Bacillota; class Bacilli; order Bacillales; family Cytobacillaceae; genus Neobacillus; species Neobacillus niacini_C. The sequence goes on along the minus strand of NZ_JAMBOB010000001.1, from coordinate 316,865 downwards.
ATGACTGGGATCATTTATTAGAGTATGAGGTGGATGCAACCGAACTTAAAATCCATCAAGAGGAAGATTCCTTAGCTTGACGAATTGGTATTATTTCGCATATAATTTTCTAATAAGTAAATAAAGAATGGAAATGACAATGAGAGGGACAGTACATTTTTTCATAAACTTTTGAAAGCGAGCCGGGGATGGTGGAAGCCTGGGAAAAGTGAAAAATTGGAAGATCACCCTTGAGTCCCAAGCTGAAACTTTATGTTATGAAGAGTAAGCTATGGCGGGTTATTCACGTTACGAATCTTAAAGAGGATAGTGCTTTTTTGTGCTATTTATCAGGGTGGTACCGCGGGAATAAAACCTTCTCGTCCCTTTTATGGGATGAGAGGGTTTTTTTATTTGTCTATTGGCTATTCTGTTTATGATGAGTGTTACAGGAGGAATAAGAAAATGGAATATAAAGATACGTTATTAATGCCAAAAACTGAATTTCCAATGCGTGGAAATCTTCCACAAAGAGAACCTGAAATCCAGGCAAAATGGGAAGAAATGAATATTTACAAAAAGGTTCAAGAGCGGACTGCTGGACGTCCGATGTTTGTGCTTCATGATGGACCTCCATATGCCAACGGCGATATTCATATGGGCCATGCGCTTAACAAAGTGTTAAAAGACTTTATTGTTCGCTTTAAATCAATGAGCGGCTTCAATGCACCCTATGTTCCAGGCTGGGATACTCATGGCTTGCCAATTGAACAGGCATTAACAAATAAGGGCGTAAAGCGTAAAGAGATGACGGTAGCAGAATTCCGTCAGCTTTGTACAAAATATGCACTCGAACAAGTAAGCAATCAGCGGGAACAATTTAAACGTGTTGGAGTACGTGGAGATTGGGAAAACCCATATATTACTCTTAAGCCTGAATATGAAGCGCAGCAAATTAAGGTCTTCGGAGAAATGGCGAAAAAAGGATATATTTATAAAGGTCTTAAACCTGTATATTGGTCCCCTTCAAGTGAATCAGCTTTAGCTGAGGCAGAAATTGAATATCAGGATAAAAAATCACCTTCCATCTATGTAGGATTTAAAGTTAAGGATGGAAAAGGGGTTCTTGATACAGATGTTCAAATTGTCATCTGGACGACTACACCTTGGACGATTCCTGCTAACTTAGGAATTTCGGTTCATCCAGACCTAACGTATGTAGTAGTTGCAGTGAATGGAAACAAATACTTAGTAGCAGAAGCACTTCTTGAAGCAGTAACGAAGGAAATAGGCTGGGAAGACCTTGAGGTTATTCAAAAGCTAAAAGGAAATGAATTGGAGAATATCCTTGCTGCACACCCATTATATGGCCGTGACTCGTTAGTAATGCTAGGTGACCATGTCACAACAGATGCTGGAACAGGCTGTGTTCATACAGCACCAGGACATGGGGAGGATGACTTCCATGTCGGACAAAAATATGGACTTGATGTTCTTTGTCCAGTAGATGATAAAGGTGTAATGACAAATGAAGCACCAGGTTTTGAAGGATTATTTTATGATAGTGCAAATAAGCCGATTTCTCAAGCATTAGAAGAAGCAGGTGCGCTATTAAAGCTTTCATTTATCACTCACTCCTATCCACATGATTGGAGAACCAAAAAACCTGTTATATTCAGAGCTACTGCCCAGTGGTTCGCTTCCATTAAAGATTTCCGAAATGACCTTCTTGAAGCAGTTAAAGAAACAAAATGGGTACCTGCATGGGGCGAAACACGACTTTTTAATATGGTCCGTGATCGTGGCGATTGGTGTATCTCACGCCAACGTGTATGGGGAGTTCCAATTCCTGTGTTTTATGCTGAAAATGGTCAGGAAATCATTACAGATGAAAGTATTGAACATGTTTCTGGTTTGTTCCGGGAATTCGGTTCAAATATCTGGTTCGAGCGTGAAGCAAAGGACCTATTGCCAGAAGGCTTTAAACATCCGGGAAGTCCTAATGGATTATTTACAAAAGAAACAGATATCATGGATGTTTGGTTTGACTCCGGCTCATCACATCAAGCGGTTCTCTTAGAAAGAGACGACTTGGTTCGCCCGGCGGATTTATATTTAGAAGGTTCGGATCAGTATCGAGGCTGGTTTAATTCATCCTTGTCAACTGCAGTCGCAGTAACAGGAAAAGCTCCATATAAAGGTGTTTTAAGTCATGGATTTGCTTTAGATGGTGAAGGCAGAAAGATGAGTAAATCTTTAGGGAATGTCATGGTACCTGAAAAGGTAATGAAGCAATTAGGAGCAGATATCCTCCGACTTTGGGTTGCATCTGTTGATTACCAAGCCGATGTTCGTGTATCGGATGCAATTCTGAAGCAGGTTGCAGAGGTTTATAGAAAAATCCGTAACACCTTCCGTTTCTTGCTTGGTAACTTATCCGATTTTAACCCTGCAACAGATAGGGTTTCATACGAAAACCTTCGTGAAGTTGATCAGTTTATGCTTGTTAAATTAAATAAACTGATTAAAAATGTTCGAAATGCCTATGAAAATTATGAGTTTGCAGGAATTTATCATGCGATTAATAATTTCTGTACCCTTGACTTAAGTGCATTTTACCTAGATTTCGCAAAGGATGTTCTCTATATTGAGTCCGTTAACAATCATGAAAGACGTGCCATTCAAAGTGTTCTATATGACTCATTATTTGCATTAACAAAGTTAGTTTCACCAATTCTTTCTCATACTGCTGACGAAGTATGGAAATTCATTCCTGCTGTTACAGAAGAAAGTGTGCAGTTAACGGATATGCCAGAATATCAAGAACTAAACAATGCAGCTGCATTAGAAGAAAAATGGACTTCGTTTATGAAGCTCCGTGATGATGTCTTAAAAGCACTTGAAGAAGCTAGAAACCAAAAGGTGATTGGTAAATCATTAACTGCAAAGGTTACCTTATATGTGAATGAGAATACGAAAACACTTTTAGATTCAATTCAAGAGAATGTGCAGCAATTGTTTATCATCTCTGGATTTGAAGTCGCAGGAAGCTATGACCAAGCGCCTGAGAACGCAATTAAATTAGAGACTGCTGCCATACTTGTCACGAAAGCAGAAGGTGAAACCTGTGAACGCTGTTGGGTTGTAACACCTGAAGTTGGAAAAGATTCAGAGCACCCTACACTTTGCCCACGCTGTGCAGAAGTTGTAAATGAAAATTATACACACTTAGCTTAATAGGAAAACCCCATGAAAAATTTCATGGGGTTTTTTCATTTTTTATCCTTTTCCGTTAATTGTTGTTCCAGATGTCAAATGTTTTTCCGGGTCAGTTCAAATTAAGGGGAAATAATATAAAAAATGACTTAACGGAGGTTACAACTATGAATGCAATGCAGGAACAGCTGTTTTGGGAACTCCGTAAGACGCAATTTGAAATTTTAAAATCATTGAAAAATAAGCAGAAAAATGAATGGATGGTCCCTATATTAGAAGATGAATTAGCGGATATTTCAACTGCCATCCAAAAGTTAGAAGAAGGTAATTTTGGCCAGTGTGAAGCGTCAGGTGAACCTCTCCCCGATTATCTTTTGAAGATTATGCCGACAATAAAATCATCAAAGGATTCTGATAACTTAGAGCATTTTTACAAGAAACCAATTAATTCCGGCTTTTTCTAACCTTCCATTGTTGTTTCGCTAAAGATTATGCTAAAATGCTAAGGAAGTAAAGTCTTCATAGATGGGGGTATTCCTTAGTGTTTTATTATTTAATCGCAATTTTTATTATTTTATTAGACCAAGTGACGAAATGGATGATCGTCACAAAAATGCATCTTGGTGAAAGTATCCCAGTTATTGAGGACTTTTTGTATATTACTTCTCACCGAAATCGCGGTGCAGCTTGGGGAATCTTACAAGGACAGATGTGGTTCTTTTATGTCATTACTGCTATAGTAATCATTGCGATCATTTATTACATTCAAAAAGAAGCAAAGGGTAAGTGGCTGTTAGGTGTTTCGCTAGCATTTATGCTAGGCGGAGCGATAGGGAATTTTATTGACCGCTTACTTCGTAAAGAAGTTGTTGATTTTATTCATACGTATATTTTCAATTATAACTTCCCAGTTTTTAATATTGCGGATTCGGCTTTAGTCATTGGCGTAGTATTATTAATGATTCAAATGCTGCGTGATGAGCGTGAAACAAAGGAGAAATCATATGGAGAAAATGGAACACACCATTCTTGAAGAACAAAAAGGCGATCGAATTGATAAAGTTATATCAACTTTAGATGAGGAATGGTCAAGAACACAGGTTCAGCAATGGATCAAAGATGGAAATGTCCTTGTAAATGGACAAAAGATAAAAACAAATTACAAATGCAGTTTAAATGATGAAATCGAAATTAATATCCCCGACCCGGAATTACTCGATGTTATCCCAGAAGAAATGGATTTAGAGATTTATTTTGAGGATAAGGATGTTTTAGTGGTTAATAAACCTAGTGGCATGGTGGTTCATCCAGCCCCTGGACATCTAACAGGCACGCTCGTTAATGGATTAATGGCTCATTGTAAAGATTTATCAGGAATAAATGGCGTCCTTAGACCTGGAATTGTACATCGTATTGATAAAGACACTTCTGGACTTTTAATGGTGGCTAAAAATGACATGGCCCATGAAAAGCTTGTTAACCAATTAGTCGAAAAGACTGTTACTCGGAAGTATAGAGCCATTGTGCATGGAGTGATACCTCATGATTTTGGAACGATTGATGCACCGCTAGGGAGAGATACGAGAGATAGGCAAAGTATGACCATTGTGGATAATGGTAAGCATGCTGTAACTCATTTCCAGGTGATTGAACGATTTAAAGATTTTACATTTGTAGAGTGTCAATTAGAGACTGGAAGAACACATCAAATACGGGTCCATATGAAATATATTGGCTATCCGCTTGCTGGGGATCCTAAGTATGGTCCAAAGAAAACACTTGATATCAATGGCCAGGCATTACATGCAGGAATTCTTGGTTTTATCCATCCGAGAACAAATGAGTACCTTGAATTTGAAGCACCGCTGCCAGTAGAGTTTGAAGAGGTCTTAGAACAATTACGAAATAATCGTTGACACATTTATCGAATTATTGTACGATAACAACAGTTGAATATGCCTTTAAAACAGTCCAGTGAGGCTGAGAAGGAAACGGATTAATTGGTTGGGATACCTATGCCCATACTGATAAACTCTTACCTCTCACCTCGATAAGCGTGAGAGGTTTTTTTATTAAAATAGGCAGGTGTTGAGAATGAATCAAAAAGCCGTAGTATTAGATGCGCAAGCAATCGGAAGAGCCTTAACAAGAATTGCTCACCAAATCATCGAAAAAAATAAAGGGATTGAAGATTGTGTACTGGTAGGAATTCGTACTAGAGGAATATTCATTGCGGAGAGACTCGCTGCCAAAATCGAAGAAATTGAAGGCAAACCAATACCAGTTGGTGAATTGGACATTACCTTGTATCGCGATGATTTAACGAAGAAAACAGATGATCAGGAACCACTTGTTAAGGGATCAGATATTCCAGTACAATTAAAAGATAAAAAAGTGATTCTTGTGGATGATGTTTTATATACAGGACGTACGGTTAGAGCAGGACTTGACGCGATTATGGATCTTGGTCGTCCTGCTACTATACAGCTTGCTGTTCTAGTTGACCGAGGGCACCGTGAACTTCCTATAAGAGCAGATTATGTTGGTAAAAACATTCCAACTTCAAGTAGTGAAAAAGTAGTTGTAGAATTAGAAGATGTCGATAAGGTTGACCAAGTAAGTATCTTTGAAAAGTAAATAGTAACCCTTTAATTGCAGTCCTGTGAGTCTGACAAAGGGGAAAATGCCATAATAAAAGCTTAAATGGCATTTCCATACCCTCTTTGTACTCTCATGGACAAAGAGGGTTTTTTTATGAGAAAAAACACAAAATAATAAAAGATTATGGAGGAGAAAAATTGAATAATAAACCCATCTTAGACGTAAAAGAGATTCCCAATCCAGTCCAATGGCTCACTTTAAGCTTACAGCACTTATTCGCCATGTTTGGAGCAACCATACTTGTTCCCTATCTTGTTGGGTTAAGCCCAGCGATTGCATTGATATCAAGCGGTTTAGGTACACTTGCATTCTTAATGATTACAAAATGGCAAGTACCTGCATACCTCGGGTCTTCGTTTGCCTTTATCGTTCCGGTAATAGCGGCGAAAGCAACGGCTGGTCCAGGGGGCGCCATGATAGGTTCATTCCTTGCAGGTCTTGTTTACGGAATTGTCGCACTTATAATTAGTAAAGCAGGTCATCGCTGGATAATGAATCTTCTGCCACCCATTGTTGTGGGTCCAGTCATTATCGTCATTGGATTAGCGCTGTCTGGTACAGCAGTTAGCATGGCGATGAACAATCCCGCAGGTGAATATAGCTTGATTCATTTCTCGGCAGCACTGGTAACTTTAGCAGCAACCATTATCTGTACCATTTACATGCGCGGCATGTTGAGCATTATCCCGATTCTGACAGGAATAGTGATTGGATACCTTTACTCCTTTGCAATCGGCATTGTTGATTTTAAGCCAGTATTAGAAGCGAATTGGTTTGAAATGCCTGAATTCATCATTCCGTTTGTAAGCTATGAGGTAAAAGTAACATGGGATTTAGCTCTTCTAATGGTACCAGTTGCAATCGTAACTCTATCCGAGCATATTGGTCACCAGCTCGTTCTAAGTAAAGTAGTTGGACGTGATTATATTAAAGAACCTGGTTTACACCGCTCGATTTTGGGTGACGGAACAGCAACCATTATATCTGCATTGATTGGTGGACCACCGAAGACAACTTATGGTGAGAATATCGGTGTCCTTGCGATAACACGAGTATACAGTGTGTATGTCATTGCAGGAGCAGCCGTTCTTGCTACAATCTTTGGATTTATTGGCAAGATAACAGCATTAATCAGCACAATTCCAACGCCTGTTATGGGTGGTGTTTCCATCCTGCTCTTCGGAATTATTGCTTCATCAGGATTACGGATGCTGGTAGACAGTAAAATTGATTTTGGTAACAAGCGTAACTTGGTCATCTCATCTGTTATTCTTGTCATCGGAATTGGCGGTGCTTTTATAAAAGTTTCAGAATCCTTCCAGATTCAAGGAATGGCATTTGCCGCAATAGCGGGAGTTCTCTTACATTTAATCCTTCCTGGAAGAGAACCAGTAAGTGAGGATATGTTTGAACAAACAGTAGAAAAAGATAAGCAAAAAACAGCATAGAGAGAATGAACCTTTTAAAAATAGTCCAGAGAGGCTATAAGGGTGTAATACTAAGTGCCATCGTAATGTGCCTGCACATTGATGTACTTGGTAAGATTCAATTGCACCCTGGTCGATTTGATCAGGGCCTTTTTTTACTAAAATGGAGATGGGGGAATAGCATGTTAAATCACTTGCTAACCACAAATGAGTTAAAAGTGGAAGAGATACATCAAATTTTAACAGATGCTCAGCGTTTTGCGGATGGAATGAAATGGGGTCCAGAAGGTCAAATGTTTTCTGCTAACTTATTCTTTGAAGCAAGTACAAGAACAAAATCAAGTTTTGAAATGGCAGAAAGAAGGTTAGGATTAAACGTTATTCCTTTTGAAGTACAAACTTCGAGTGTACAGAAAGGGGAAACCCTGTACGATACAGTAAAAACACTCGAATCCATTGGCGTGAATACGGTAGTCATTCGCCATGGACAGGATCGTTACTTTGATGAGCTCGTTGGAAAAATAAATATCCCAATTATAAATGGAGGCGATGGGTGTGGGCATCATCCTACACAATCACTTCTAGATCTTTTAACCATCTACCAGGAGTTTGGAACTTTTACAGGATTGAAAATAGCCATCATTGGTGACATTAGGCATAGCAGAGTAGCCCGTTCCAATGCGGATACCCTGACAAGATTAGGAGCAGAGGTTATCTATTCAGGACCAATCGAGTGGTTTGATCATCATAGTCTAAGTGCTGCAAGATTTAGACCAATTGATGAGGCGATAGCTGATGCAGACGTGGTCATGCTCCTTCGTGTTCAGCATGAGAGACACCAAAAAAAGGGTAGCTATACAGCAGCGGATTACCATAAACAATTTGGTCTCACCTTGGAAAGAGAAAAGAATATGAAGCCAGAAAGTATTATTATGCACCCAGCACCAGTTAATCGAAATGTTGAGATATCAGATAGCTTAGTAGAATGCAAACGTTCGAGAATTTTTAAGCAAATGGAAAATGGTGTGTTCGTAAGAATGGCTGTCTTAAAGAGATCAATTGAAAGTATAAAAGGAGTGTATGAGAATGAAACTACTTATTCAGAACGCCAGCTACATAGCATCTAACGGTGAAACGAAACAGGCTGATATATTAATAGAAAATGGGATTTTCACAAGAATAGATGATCATCTTGAAGTAAGTGTGGATCGTACAGTTAATGCAGCAGGTCTGTTAGTATCACCAGGCTTTGTTGATTTACACGTTCATCTGCGCGAACCTGGCGGCGAGAAAAAAGAAACAATTGCTACAGGTACACATGCTGCTGCAAGAGGTGGTTTTACAACACTAGCGGCTATGCCGAATACAAGACCAGTTCCAGATTCGAAAGAACAAATGGAATGGCTTCAAACGCGAATTAAGGAAACAGCAAAAGTAAGAGTACTGCCGTATGCCTCCATTACCGTAAGGCAATTAGGAAAAGAATTAACAGACTTTGAAGCGTTAAAAAATGCTGGAGCCTTTGCTTTCACCGATGACGGTGTCGGAGTTCAAGATGCAAGCAAGATGCTCGAAGCAATGCAAAAAGCAGCAAGTGTGAACATGGCGATTGTCGCACATTGTGAAGAGAATACTCTGATTAACAAAGGCTGCGTCCATGAAGGATCTTTTTCGAAGAGGAATGGTTTAAACGGTATTCCTTCAGTTTGTGAGTCTGTTCAGATTGCAAGGGATGTCCTTTTGGCTGAAGCCGCTGGATGCCATTATCATGTTTGCCATGTTAGTACAAAAGAATCGGTTCGAGTAATTAGAGATGCAAAAAGAGCAGGGATTAAAGTTACTGCCGAAGTAACACCACACCATTTATTATTAACTCAAGACGATATTCCAGAAAATCTTGATTCGAACTTTAAAATGAATCCACCACTTCGTGATACTGCAGATCGTGATGCATTAATTGAGGGACTCCTCGATGGAACGATTGATTTTATTGCAACCGATCATGCACCGCATACAACAGAAGAAAAAAATGAGGGAATGAAGCTTGCACCTTTTGGAATTGTTGGATTGGAAACGGCATTTCCACTGCTCTATACACACTTAGTATTAAAGAACATTATTAGTCTTGAGCAATTACTTGAATTTCTAACGAAAAAGCCTGCGGAAAGCTTTTCGCTCCCTTTTGGAAAAATTGAAGTAGGAGCGCCAGCCGACATTGTTCTATTAAATCTTGACGAAGAAAAAGCAATTGACCCACAAGAATTTTTATCTAAAGGAAAAAACACTCCATTTGCTGGCTGGAATTGTAAGGGCTGGCCGCTAATGACGATAGCAAGTGGTGAAGTAGTTTGGGAGAAGGGACGTGTAACAGTATGAAAGCACAGTTAATTTTAGAGGATGGAACGATTTTTATCGGTGAAGGTTTTGGAAGTCATATGGATACAATCGGAGAAGTCGTCTTTAATACAGGAATGACTGGCTATCAGGAAATACTTTCTGACCCATCCTATTGCGGGCAAATTGTTATGCTAACGTATCCGCTTATTGGAAACTACGGAATCAACCGGGATGATTTTGAGACGATTACCCCTGCGGTGAAAGGCTTTATCGTAAAAGAAGCTGCAGAATTCCCATCCAATTGGAGAAGTGAATTTACGATGGATGAGTATTTTAAAATGAAAAATATTCCTGGGATTGCAGGTATTGATACACGTAAATTAACTAGAATTATCCGTCAATACGGAACTTTGAAGGGTGCAATTTGCTCGATTGAAAGTGATCCAAATGAAGTAATCAGTAAGTTAAGACAGACAAAACTGCCGATTGACCAAGTCAGAAGAGTTTCTACAAAAAATTCTTACCCAAGTCCAGGCAGAGGGAAAAGAATTGTTCTTGTCGATTTCGGAATGAAGCATGGAATATTACGAGAATTAAATAAACGTAATTGTGATGTTGTTGTGGTTCCATATCATACAACTGCGGATGAAATCCTTCAATTACGACCAGATGGAATTATGCTTTCCAACGGTCCTGGGGATCCAAAAGATGTCCCAGAAGCTATTCATATGATTAAGCAGTTACTTGGTTTAGTACCAATATTTGGGATTTGTCTTGGCCACCAATTATTTGCATTAGCATGCGGTGCCAATACAGACAAAATGAAATTTGGTCATCGAGGTTCTAACCACCCTGTTAAAGATTTAGCAACTGGGAAAATCGCGATTACGGCACAAAACCACGGATATACCGTAGAAGAAAAATCCTTACAGAATACCAGACTAGAAGTTACTCACATTGCTCTAAATGATGGTACGGTAGAGGGCTTAAAGCACATCGATTATCCAGCCTTTACCGTTCAATACCATCCAGAAGCTTCACCAGGACCTGAAGACGCAAACCATTTATTCGATCAGTTCCTTGCAATGATTGAAGCCCAAAAACAGGAGGTTTCCACAACATGCCAAAACGTACTGATATAAACTCCATTTTAGTAATAGGTTCAGGGCCCATTGTCATTGGCCAGGCAGCAGAATTTGATTATGCAGGCACCCAGGCTTGTATCGCTCTTAAAGAAGAAGGGTATCGAGTGATTCTCGTAAATTCCAATCCTGCCACGATTATGACGGATACAGAGATTGCTGATGCTGTCTATATTGAACCATTAACCGAGGAATTTGTAAGCCGAATCATTCGCAAAGAACGTCCCGATGCGCTTGTAGCTACTCTCGGTGGTCAAACGGGTCTTAATCTTGCGGTTGAGTTATCTAAATCAGGGGTCTTGGAAGAATGTGAAGTAGAAATTTTAGGAACGAAGTTATCAGCTATTAAACAAGCAGAGGACCGTGACTTATTCCGCAGTTTAATGAATGAACTGAGTGAACCCGTGCCGGATAGTGAGATTATTCATGAATTGGCGGAAGCACACGCATTTGTGGAAAAAATAGGATTCCCTGTCATTGTTCGTCCTGCCTATACGCTTGGAGGGACTGGCGGAGGTATTTGCCATAATTCAGAAGAATTGGACGAAATCGTGACAAGCGGTTTAAAGCATAGTCCTGTAAATCAATGCTTACTTGAGAAAAGCATTGCCGGATATAAAGAAATTGAATATGAAGTAATGCGTGATGGAAATGACAATGCCATCGTCGTATGTAATATGGAAAACATTGATCCAGTTGGAGTTCATACAGGTGATTCGATTGTTGTTGCACCAAGCCAAACATTAAGTGACAGAGAATATCAGCTATTAAGAAATGTTTCGCTAAAAATCATTCGTGCACTTGGAATAGAAGGCGGCTGTAATGTTCAGCTTGCATTAGACCCATATAGCTTTAACTACTACATCATCGAAGTAAATCCAAGGGTAAGCCGTTCTTCAGCTCTTGCTTCAAAAGCAACGGGTTATCCAATTGCCAAGCTTGCAGCAAAAATTGCAGTAGGTTTAACATTAGATGAAATGCTTAACCCGGTAACGGGTAAAACCTATGCAAGCTTTGAACCCGCTCTTGATTATATCGTAACGAAAATCCCGAGATGGCCATTTGATAAGTTTGAATCAGGGAACCGTTCACTTGGAACACAAATGAAAGCAACAGGTGAAGTTATGGCGATAGGACGCACCTTTGAGGAGTCCTTATTAAAAGCAATACGGTCACTCGAAGCTGGTGTCCATCATTTTGAATTAAATGGATCAGCAGACATCAGCAATGAATTACTTGAGAAACGAATTACGAAAGCTGGAGATGAGAGGCTCTTTTATATCGCAGAAGCATTAAAGCGAGGTATTACAGTTGAAACCATTCATCAATGGAGCCAAATCGATTTATTTTTCTTACACAAACTGCGCGGAATCATCGAGTTTGAAACAAAGCTTGCTGGGAACCCAATGGATATAGAAATTCTTAAGGAAGCAAAACAAAAGGGCTTCTCAGATAAAAAGATTGCTGAGCTTTGGGACCAAAAGGAAAAAGATATATACAATCTACGCAAAAATTTAGGTATGGTCCCAGTATATAAAATGGTAGATACATGTGCAGCTGAATTCGAATCAGAAACACCTTACTACTATGGAACATATGAGGATGAAAATGAATCCATTGTCACAGGCAGAAAGAGTGTGATTGTTCTTGGATCTGGTCCAATTCGCATCGGGCAAGGCATTGAGTTTGATTATGCGACTGTCCATTCTGTTAAAGCGATTAAAGAAGCAGGCTATGAAGCAATTATTATTAATAATAATCCAGAAACGGTGTCAACGGATTTCAGTATCTCCGACAAGCTCTACTTTGAGCCGCTAACAATTGAGGATGTCATGAGTATTATTGATTTAGAAAATCCTCTGGGTGTAATCGTACAATTTGGCGGGCAAACAGCGATTAATCTTGCTGCAGGTTTAGAAGAAAACGGGGTAAAAATTCTTGGAACAAGTCTAGAGGATTTAGATCGTGCAGAGAACAGAGATAAATTTGAACAAGCTCTCATGCAGCTCGAGATTCCAATGCCGCTTGGAAAAACCGCATTATCGGTGGATGAAGCAATCCTAATCGCTAATGATATCGGCTATCCGGTCCTTGTTCGACCTTCGTATGTTCTTGGCGGCCGTGCAATGGAAATCGTATATCGACAAGAAGAACTGCTTCATTATATGGAAAATGCCGTGAAAATTAATCCAGAACATCCGGTCTTAATTGACCGCTACTTAACAGGAAAAGAAATAGAAGTGGATGCGATCTGTGACGGTGAAAATGTATTAATACCTGGAATAATGGAGCATATAGAACGAGCAGGGGTCCATTCAGGGGATTCCATTGCCGTGTATCCACCTCAAACACTTTCAGAAAAAATTAAACAAACACTGGTTGAATACACAGAGAAAATGGCTAAAGGACTAAACATCGTAGGATTGTTAAATATCCAGTACGTAATATCGAAGGATCAAGTATACGTACTAGAAGTCAATCCACGCTCCAGCCGTACAGTTCCATTTCTGAGTAAAATCACGAATGTTCCAATGGCAAAAATTGCAACAAAAGCAATCTTAGGAATTTCAATAACTGAACAAGGCTACACGACTGGTCTCGTCCCTGAAAAGACGGGTGTTTATGTGAAAGTTCCAGTATTCTCATTTGCTAAGTTAAGAAGTGTTGATATCACACTCGGTCCTGAAATGAAATCAACTGGCGAGGTAATGGGTAAGGATTGCACACTTGAAAAAGCACTCTACAAAGGTTTAGTAGCTTCAGGAATGAGTATACAAAAATTCGGGACAGTATTGTTTACTGTTGCAGATAAAGATAAACAAGAATCATTAAAGCTTGCTAAAAGATTTGCTGCAAACGGCTACCGTCTAATGGCTACAGGTGGAACAGCGGCAGTACTTAAATCTGCAGGTCTGCCAGTAAAGGTAATTGGGAAAATTGGAGCAGAAGGCAAAACACTGCTAGATGTTATTCACCATGGAGAAGCCCAGTTTATTATTAACACCTTAACAAAAGGAAAGCAGCCAGAACGAGATGGATTTAGAATTCGCCGTGAAGCAGTTGAAAATGGGGTCCCATGCTTAACCTCATTAGATACAGCGGATGCGATACTTAAAGTGATAGAATCAATGAATTTTTCAGCTGAACCTATGGCTGTAGAGGAAAAGGAGGCGGTTTTTGCATGATAAAAAAGGAATTATGCAAAATCATCTCCCAAAAGGAAATTGCAAATGACATTTTTCAACTTACCGTTGAAGCAAATCTTGTGAATGAGATAAAAGCACCGGGTCAGTTCGTGCATATTCGGGTCGATAAGTCTTTCGACCCTTTATTGCGAAGACCAATCAGTATATCTTCGGTTGATAAAGGGAATTCTCAATTTACAATGATCTATCGAAGGGAAGGGAAAGGGACTTCCCTTCTTGCTGAAAAAGGCCAGGGGATGCAGTTAGATATTCTCGGTCCCTTAGGCAATGGGTTTCCTGTCAATGAACTAAGTCCAGGGGAAACGGCTTTACTAGTAGGGGGTGGAATTGGTGTGCCACCTTTATATGAACTCTCAATACAATTGATTGCTAAAGGGGTAAGGGTCATCCATGTCCTTGGCTTCCAAACCCAAAGTGCAGTATTTTATGAAAAAGAATTTTTGGACTATGGAGAGACCTATATTACCACCGTTGATGGTTCATATGGAAAAAAAGGCTTTGTAACGGATATTATTAAAAATTTAGAGTTTGATTGCCTATATACTTGCGGGCCAACGCCGATGTTGAAAGCAATTGAAAAAGAGTATTCAGATAGGAAACTGTTTTTATCCTTAGAAGAACGAATGGGCTGTGGCATAGGGGCATGCTTTGCTTGTGTATGTAAAAGCAGCGAAGACCCTTCCGGAGTTTCTTATAAAAAAGTATGCAGCGATGGACCAGTTTTCCGTGCAGGGGAGGTACTAATATGAGCCGATTAAATATAGAGCTTCCGGGTTTGAAACTAAAAAATCCCATTATGCCTGCATCTGGATGCTTTGGCTTTGGCAAAGAGTATAGCCAATTTTATGATTTGAGTAAACTTGGTGCGATTATGATTAAAGCTACAACGGTGGAACCTAGATTTGGCAATCCAACCCCAAGAGTGGCAGAAACCTCTGCTGGGATGTTAAATGCAATTGGTCTGCAAAACCCTGGTTTAGAGAAAGTTATCAGCAGTGAATTGCCATGGTTATCCCAATTTGATGTTCCAATCATTGCGAATGTCGCAGGTTCCGTTGAAGAAGATTATATTGAGGTAGCACGAAGCATATCTAAAGCTCCCAACGTCCATGCATTAGAATTGAATATTTCCTGCCCAAATGTAAAAACAGGGGGAATTGCTTTTGGTACGATTCCTGAAGTGGCACAGCAGTTAACTCGTAGGGTGAAAGAAGTTTCGGAAGTACCGGTTTATGTTAAACTTTCTCCGAATGTAACCAATATTGTAGAAATGGCAAAAGCAGTAGAAGCAGGTGGTGCTGATGGGTTAACGATGATCAACACGCTTGTTGGAATGAGACTTGATTTAAAAACAGGTAAGCCAATATTAGCTAATAACACCGGTGGATTATCTGGACCTGCAATAAAACCAGTTGCTTTACGGATGATTTATGAAGTTAGTCAAGCAGTAACCATTCCTGTCATAGGGATGGGGGGGATTGAGTCTGCTGAGGATGTTATTGAATTCTTTTATGCGGGAGCAAGTGCTGTAGCAGTAGGAACAGCCAATTTTGTGGATCCTTTTGTCTGTCCGACGATTATCGATGAATTACCTTTACTTTTAAATCAATTGGGTTATGAACATATCAGTGAATGCAGGGGAAGGAGCTGGAAAGAGCATGGAGAACTCGCTTATCATCGCGCTTGATTTTACAAATCGTAAAGAGGTAGAACAATTCTTACAACCTTTTAATCAAAAGGAACTTTTCGTGAAAGTTGGGATGGAGTTATTTTATCAGGAAGGTCCTGACATTGTTCACTTTTTAAAAGAAAGTGGACATCGGATTTTTCTGGATTTAAAGCTTCATGACATTCCAAATACAGTACTGAGTGCAATGAAGGGTCTAGCTAGGCTGGAATGTGACCTGGTGAATGTACATGCTGCAGGGGGCAAAGAGATGATGTCTGCTGCAATAGAAGGATTAGAAGCAGGGACTGCAGCAGGACGGAAGCGCCCAGCTTGTATTGCAGTTACTCAGCTTACAAGCACATCAGAAGCACAAATGAACAAAGAGCAGCTCATTTCTGGTTCTCTTGAACAATCCGTTCTACATTATGCCTCTTTAACTCAAGAAGCTGGTTTAGATGGAGTCGTTTGCTCTGCTTGGGAGGCAGTACCTATTCGAGAAAAGCTAGGTAAGAAGTTTTACACCGTTACCCCTGGAATACGGATGGGCAATGATAGCACTGGAGACCAGAAACGGGTTGCCACCCCAGAATTCGCAAGAAATGCGGGTGTTACCTCGATTGTCGTGGGACGTTCCATCACAAGATCAAAGGATCCAGTGAAAAGTTATGAAAAATGGATAGAAGCATGGGAGAGTGTTCAAGTATGAAAAAATTAATAGCAGAAAAATTATTAACGATAAATGCAGTTGCATTAAAGCCAAACGAACCATTTACTTGGACTTCAGGATTACGTTCACCTATTTATTGTGACAACCGCTTGACACTTTCCTATCCGGAAGTAAGAAAAGAGATAGCAAGAGGAATGCAATCTATTATTCTAGAGAAATATTCAGATGCAGAAGTAATTGCTGGCACTGCAACTGCGGGGATTCCACATGCTGCATGGGTTAGTGAGTTATTGAACTTGCCAATGTGCTATGTTCGTTCAAAAGCAAAAGGCCATGGCAAAGGAAACCAAATAGAAGGCAAAGTGGCAGCAGGACAAAAGGTTGTGGTTGTAGAAGATCTAATTTCTACAGGAGGAAGTGTCATTACTGCGGTCCAAGCACTGCGAGAAGCTGGGTGTGAAGTGCTTGGCGTGGTTTCAATATTTACATATGGTTTAGATAAAGGGAGGGAAGCATTCGCACAAGAAGAGATTAAAAGTGAATCACTGACTGATTTTGCTAATCTAGTGGAAGTAGCCATAGATAAGAACTATATCAGTAAAGATGATCAAGAGAGTTTACTTTCTTGGAGTAAATCCCCTTCAGAGTGGAGTAAGAGGTTCGAATAGACTAAAAGCCCCGGAAAATCCGGGGCCATTTTATTTTTTCTTAAGTTTAAGGACCATTTCCTCTTCAGGTGTAACATAGACAGTCTGTTGATTATCATAAATGACAAATCCGGGCTTTGCACCATTAGGCTTTTTAACATAGCGCACCTTTGTATAATCTACTGGTACAGAGCTAGAGTTTCGGGCTTTACTAAAATAGGCAGCCAAGTTTGCTGCTTCATAGATGGTTCCTTCAGATGGATCCTTACTTCGAATGACAACATGCGAACCAGGAATGTCTTTTGTGTGCAGCCAAATTTCATCTCTGGCTGCAAGTTTATTGGTCAAATAATCATTTTGCTTATTGTTTTTTCCAACAATTAATTCAGTACCATCGGAAGAAAGATAATGGTCAAGTATCGGCTTGGCATTAGATATCTTTTTCGCATTTCGTTTTTGACGACCTCGGATATAACCGCCTTCAATTAATTCTTCGCGTATTTCTTGGATATCTTTTGGTGATGCTGATTGCACCTGTTGAAGTAAATTTTCAAAATAAAATACTTCCTCACGTGCTTTTTCAATTTGTTCGATTACGATGGAAACGGAATTTTTTGCTTTCTGGTATTTTGAAAAGTACTTTTGCGCATTTTCTGAAGGTGTCTTCCGCGGGTCTAAGAGAATCGCTACCGTCCCGCCCATTTCATCATAATAATCGACCACTTCAATTTCCTTCATCCCTTTTTTAGCAGCATAGAGATTAGCTGTTAACAGTTCACCAAAGCGCTGAAACTGTTCGGCTTTCTCAGCCTCTCTTAAGGTATTCTCTAATTTCTCAATTTTTTTCTCATTCTTTTCTTTTTCATTGATGATTAACCGTTCGATATCATTTCCTTGCTGTTTTACCCGGTCACGCTCAGCCTTTCCAAAATAAAAACGGTCGAGCATTTCGCTTAAGGTTGAGAAGCTTTTTACTTCTCCTTTTACATGTTCAAGTGGAAAGAGGTAGTACACTTCCTTATTCTCTGTCGCAATAATAGAAGGCTCTATTGCTCCACTCTTGATTTTATCTATTATTTGAATGAACGTTTTAGGGACTGTTGTACGATTGGCAATCCCGCTTTGGAAAATAACTTCTTTTGCGAATAGTGGTGAGGTTCCAGCAAAATGTTCAACCAGCTGCCGATCAAGCTTTCCGCTATTAAAATCAATCTTTCTTAATACATCATCTTCAACTGCTAAGAACGGATTTTGTTTATTTTGTTCAGGCGGATAAATATAGGGCTGCCCAGGTAAAATGGCTCTATGACTGTTTACTGCAAACGAAACATGCTTCACGCTATCTAGAATAATGTTCCTTGTTTTATCAACTAGAATAATATTACTGTGTCTGCCCATTATTTCAATAATTAACTGCTTGTAGCTGATATCTCCGATTTCATTACGTCCTTTAATTTCAAAAATAATCATTCGATCATTTCCGACCTGATAGACATCCTCTAGAATATAGCCCTCAATATGTTTTCTTAGCAGCATACAGAACATAGGAGGTTCGCTGGGATTCTCGTATGCTTCGTTAGTGAGCTGTACTCGTGCATAGCTTGGGTGTGCAGAAAATAATAATTTTTGGTTCACTCCATTTGCACGGATTGTGAGAATTACTTCATTTTTATAAGGCTGATGTACTTTATTGATTCTGCCGCCCTTTAAGGTGCGTACGAGTTCATCGACCATTGCTTTTGTAAATAAACCATCAAATGACATGGAAAACATCCTTTACTTCAAACTGTTTCTTTTCTTTAGTATAGCTTACTAGGTAAGAGAATGTCTCTTACTAGGTTAGAGTATGTCTCATTTTATCTTGTTCAATTAGCTATGATAACTGTTCTAAATTATCATAGCATTTTTTGGGACGAGGCTGAATAAGCTTTCTTAAGAAGTATGTCTAAGAAATTTAGGGGGAAGTGAGATGGTCGGATGAAATTCCATGAGATGGAGATAAATCAAGTAGAAAAGGTCTTAGATACCGACTTTTCGTCTGGGTTATCACCGGAAGCTGTAAAGAAACGAATAGCCCAACATGGGCTTAATGAGTTGGAGGAAGGGGAAAAGCAATCTGCTTTACTCTTATTTTTTAGTCAGTTTAAAGATTTTATGGTTTTAGTGCTGCTCGCAGCCACATTATTATCCGGATTACTTGGTGAATATATTGATGCAGTAGCGATTATTGCTATTGTAATCATTAATGGTATTCTTGGCTTCTATCAAGAAAGAAGAGCTGAGAAATCCTTGCAGGCACTCAAGGAATTATCAGCACCACAGGTTTCCGTATTACGGGATGGACAGTGGGTGAAAATCCCTTCTAAAGAAATTGTTCCTGGAGATATCATTAAGTTTCAAAGTGGAGATAGAATTGGTGCCGATGTACGGATTATCGAATCTAGAAGTTTAGAAATCGAAGAGTCAGCCCTTACTGGTGAGTCTGTACCCGTGTCTAAGCATATAGATCGTTTGAAAACAGTAAACCCTGGAATTGGTGATATGGAAAACATCGCATTTATGGGCACGATGATTACTAGGGGGAGTGGTGCAGGAGTTGTAATTGCGACAGGGATGAAAACAGCAATGGGACAAATTGCCGATTTACTCCAAAATGCCGAAACACAAGAAACACCTCTGCAGCGGCGTTTAGAGCAGCTAGGGAAAATTTTAATAAGTGTAGCTTTATTGTTAACCGTTCTCGTGGTTGCAATTGGTGTTTTACAGGGACATGAGCTTTATACCATGTTCTTAGCAGGTGTTTCCCTGGCAGTTGCCGCTATTCCAGAAGGATTACCGGCAATTGTAACGGTTGCATTGTCGCTTGGAGTCCAAAAAATGATTAAGAAAAATGCCATTGTTAGAAAGCTTCCGGCAGTTGAAACACTTGGCTGTGCCTCGGTTATTTGTTCTGATAAAACGGGAACCATGACGCAAAACAAAATGACAGTTACTCATTTATGGAGTGGAGGTCACACTTGGACAGTTGACGGGGTTGGATACCAGCCTCATGGAGATTTTTATCGTGATAATACACAGGTTTCTCCAAAAGATGAGAAGGCGCTGCAGCAAATGCTTATTTTTGGGATGATCTGCAATCATTCAGAATTAGTGCTAAAAGAGGAAGATTACATTCTTGACGGAGACCCTACTGAAGGTGCATTGCTCGTAAGTGCTATGAAAGCAGGGTTTGACCGTACAAATCTATTGGATGAATTTACCATCATTAAAGAATTTCCATTTGACTCAACAAGAAAAATGATGAGTATGCATGTTAAAGATAAACAAGGCAGGAACTTTATTGTTACAAAAGGTGCACCGGATGTCATTATAGGTAAAAGTGAATCAATCCTCTGGGATGGCAAAACACAATATCTTGGGCAAAATGTTCAGAGTCAAGTGCAAGAGGCAATCAATAGTCTTGCTTCCAAAGCACTTAGAACCATTGCGATTGCCTTTAAACCTATTTCAGCCAATACCGTTATCTTAAGCGAACAGGAAGCAGAAAATAAATTAACCTTTATAGGTGTTCAAGGAATGATTGACCCGCCAAGACCAGAAGTGAAAGATGCGGTGAAAGAATGTAACGAAGCAGGAATAAAAACGGTGATGATAACAGGTGATCATATCATTACAGCTAAAGCCATTGCAGCTCAGCTTGGTATTTTAACGAAGAAAAGTATGGTCCTTGATGGAAATGCATTATCAACCATGTCGGTTGAAGAGCTTGAGGATGTTGTAGATAATGTATCCGTATTTGCACGCGTTTCACCAGAGCATAAATTGAAAATTGTTAAAGCTTTACAAAATAGAGGCCACATTGTAGCGATGACCGGTGATGGCGTGAACGATGCCCCAGCAATAAAGGCTGCAGATATCGGTGTGGCAATGGGGATAACGGGAACAGATGTGGCTAAAGAGGCTTCTTCTCTTGTATTGCTCGATGATAACTTTGCAACCATTAAGTCAGCCATTGAAGAGGGCAGAAATATTTATGAAAACATTCGAAAATTCGTTCGATACTTACTAGCTTCAAATGTAGGAGAGATTTTGGTTATGTTGTTTGCCATGATTATGGCACTACCGCTTCCACTCGTGCCGATTCAAATCCTCTGGGTTAATTTAGTGACCGATGGGCTGCCAGCAATGGCTCTAGGACTTGACCGGCCAGAAGAGGATGTAATGAAGCGTAAACCAAGGAGTCCAAATGAAGGAGTGTTTGCTCGAGGATTAGGCTGGAAAGTCGTTTCTCGGGGCTTCCTTATTGGAATAGTTACCTTGTTTGCCTTTATGATTGTCTATAATCAGAACCCTGCAAATTTGCCATATGCACAAACCATTGCTTTTGCAACTCTTGTTATGGCACAGCTCATTCATGTATTTGATTGTCGGAGCGAAAAATCAGTTCTATCAAGAAATCCATTCGGGAATCAATACCTAGTCTGGGCAGTTATTTCTTCCCTTGCACTAATGATTGTGGTAATCTATTACCCGCCATTTCAACCGATATTTCACACCTTACCAATTCTAGCAAAAGATTGGCTTTTGATTATAGGACTATCCTCTATTCCAACTTTTTTACTAGCCGGATCATTTTTGTTAAGAAAAACAAAATAAAGTGTGTTATAATGCAAAAGGTAGTAGAGGTTACTCTATTACCTTTTGTTAGTTTCCAGATATTAATAAACTTTACATAGTAGGTTAACGCTCATCTTCAATTGATTGGAGTGTACTTAATGGTTATAAGTATGACGGGCTTTGGAAGAAGCAGGATTGCTTCAGCCTCTTTTTCTGTGAATGTAGAAGTCAAAACAGTCAACCATCGTTTTAGTGAAATAAATATTCGGATGCCTAGGCACTTATTAAATGTTGAAGATAAGATAAAGAAAAAATTAAATGAGCATCTTCGTCGTGGCAGAGCAGAAGTTTATATAATGATTGAAGGGGAGGGTGCGGTAACACGAAAAATTCAGGTTGATTGGAAGCTGCTTGAAGAATACTACCTATTTATTAAACAAGCACGTGATAAATTCAATATTGAAGGAAACGTATTACTTCAGGATTTATTAACGCGTAATGAATTTTTACATATTGAAGAAAATGATGCTGGGAATGAAGAATTGGAAAATTTAGTACTTAAAGCTGCAGAAGAAGCGGTTTTAGTATGTAAGCAGATGCGGGTAACGGAAGGAGAAGAGCTAAGAAAGGATTTGCTCACTTCTTTGGGGCTTTTAGCTATAAATATAGATGAACTGAAAGAATTTGCGCCCCTAGTTGTCTCTGCTTATAAGGACCGATTAAGGAAACGAATGGAAGAGTTGGTTCAGGGACAATTTGATGAAACGCGGATAGTAACAGAGGTTGCTATATTTGCTGATAAAATTGATATTAATGAAGAATTAACAAGGTTAAAAAGTCATATTCAGCAATTTACTCAAACGCTGAACGAAGTAGAACCAATTGGCAGAAAACTAGATTTTCTTGTTCAAGAAATGAATAGGGAAGCGAATACAATTGGATCAAAAGCAAATGATTCAACGATAACAATTAAAGTCGTAGAGATAAAAGGTTTGCTTGAAAAGCTGAAAGAACAAGTACAAAATATCGAATAAGAGTGTTTAGAATATGTTTGACACGGCAAAAATATATTATTGATGATTGGATTGATTTTCATGTCGATTAAATTGATTAATATTGGATTTGGAAATATCGTATCTGCCAATCGGATAATTTCAATTGTAAGCCCTGAATCTGCTCCGATTAAGAGGATTATTCAAGATTCCCGCGATCGGGGTTCATTGATTGATGCTACATATGGAAGACGTACTCGTGCTGTAATTGTCATGGATAGTGACCATGTCATTCTATCAGCAGTACAGCCTGAAACGGTTGCCCATCGTCTGAGCGACCGTGATGAAATTATGGATGAAGGGTAGGATTATAGGAAATGCAGGAAAAAGGATTGCTTATCGTATTTTCTGGTCCCTCTGGTGTCGGAAAAGGAACGGTTAGAAAAGAAATATTTTCCCATCCGGACACGGCTTTTGAATATTCTATATCTGCAACAACACGTGCTCCACGCCCTGGAGAAGTAAATGGGGTAGATTATTTATTTAAGACACGCGATGAATTTGAAGAATTAATTAAACAAGGGAAATTATTAGAGTACGCAGAGTTCGTAGGAAATTATTATGGTACCCCTGTAGATTATGTGCGTGAAACCTTAGATGCTGGAAAAGATGTCTTTTTAGAAATCGAAGTCAAAGGCGCACGGCAGGTCAGGGAGAAGTTCCCAGAAGGTTTATTTATCTTCTTAATGCCTCCGAGTCTTTCTGAGTTAAAGAACCGGATTGTAACTAGAGGTACGGAAACAGAAGAGTTAATTAACAATAGGATGTTATCTGCCCGTGAAGAAATTGAAATGATGGAATTATACGATTATGTCGTAGAAAATGATCAAGTAGAATTGGCCTGTGAACGTGTGAAAGCAATTGTTGTCGCTGAACATTGTCGCAGAGAACGTGTTGAACACCGATATAAAAAATTACTGGAGGTCGAATAAATGTTATATCCTTCGATTGATTCATTGCTCAATAAAATTGACTCAAAATACTCACTCGTTTCTGTTGCAGCAAAACGTGCTCGTTCTATGCAGCAAACCCATGACGAAAGATTACCTAAATATGTTTCCTATAAGCATGTAGGGAAAGCGCTCGAGGAAATATACAGCGGTGAACTTACCTATCGTGTTCCTAAGAAATCAGAAACAGGTGCTATATACGGAAAAGATAGCAATATTGGCAAGTAACCACCAGGAAGGTCTGACAGCAGCAAAATGTCAGCCTTTTTTATTTTTTGTCGAAAGAGTGCTGTAAAAGATGAAAAAATAAAGTGTTTCTAGCATAATAAAAGAATAAATACTTGTTGAATAGAAGTGGGGGATACGATGATGTTGGATAAAAAGATTTTATTATGTGTGTCAGGTGGAATTGCGGTGTATAAAGCTGCTGCCTTAACAAGCAAACTTGTCCAAGCAGGAGCAAAGGTAAAAGTAATACTAAGTGACTCTGCAGCAAAATTTGTTTCCCCTTTAACCTTTCAGGCTTTATCTCGTAACGAAGTGTATATCGACACTTTTGATGAGAAAAACCCTAATGTGATTGCACACATCGATTTAGCTGATTGGGCAGATTTAATACTAGTAGCACCAGCGACGGCAAATACGATAGGAAAGCTTGCAAATGGTATTGCAGACAATATGATAACGACGACCTTATTAGCTGCAACTGCACCCGTTTGGATTGCGCCAGCGATGAATGTCCATATGTATGACCATCCGGCAGTGAAAAAGAACATTTCAATCTTGTCTTCATACCATTATCAATTTATTGAACCGAGTGAGGGCTATCTAGCTTGCGGGTATGTAGGTAAGGGCCGTCTAGAGGAGCCTGAGAAAATTGTAGAGTTAATAAAACAGCATTTTTCTAAAAAAAGCTCCTTAAAGCTAATTGGGAAAACACTCTTAATCACTGCTGGTCCAACAAGAGAAAATATTGACCCTGTCCGTTTTATAACGAATCATTCCACAGGGAAAATGGGATATGCTCTTGCAGAAGCAGCGATGAAAGAAGGAGCGAGGGTTCTATTAATCTCTGGCCCTGTCCATTTAACTCCACCACCAGGTGTCGATTTAATTAAAGTTGAGAGTGCAGATGATATGTATCAGGCTGTCATGAACAACTATGCTGCTGCTGATATTATTATAAAAACAGCTGCAGTAGCTGATTATACTCCTAAAGTTTCCTATGACCATAAGATGAAAAAGCAGCCTGGTGATAAGGTAATCGAGTTAGCACGAACGAAAGATATTTTATCTGAGCTTGGTACCATGAAGAGAAATAAGATTCTAGTTGGATTTGCAGCTGAAACTGAAAATGTAGAAGAATACGCACTAAAAAAATTAAAGGCTAAAAATGCAGATATGATTGTGGCCAATAATGTAAAATCAGAAGGTGCTGGATTTGGTATGGATACAAACATTGTTACGTTATTCATGCGAAATGGATCTAAAATTGAGTTACCAATAATGTCAAAGCTGGATGTTGCTTACAGGATTATTGAAGCTATTACTGCGTTGCCAAAGGATTTGGAACCAAATGAAAGTTGCTAGTGTAATCGTTGATGTTCCTGCAAAACAAACGGATAGAGAGTTTGATTATTTAATTCCAGATGAATGGTTAGAAACCATTCAGCCAGGTATGCGTGTAATTGTCCCTTTTGGTCCAAGAAAAATTCAAGGATTTGTTACGGAGATAAAAGCTCAATCAGAATATAAAAAGCTCCGTGAAATTTGTGAGCCGATGGATTTAGAGCCAGTTTTAAATAAGGAATTACTTGAACTAGGGAATTGGCTAACTGAAACTACGCTGTGTTTTAAAATTTATGCCTATCAAGCTATGCTCCCAGCTGCCTTGAAGGCTAAATATGAAAAGAAGGTACAGCTGTCTACAGGTATATCAATTTATGAATTACCTTTACAGCTTCAAGAGATTTTTAAAAATGAGGAAGCGATAAATTGGGATGACGCATTGAAAAATGGTCTGGTCCCCATCCTTCAAAGAGAAGCAGCAAAAGGCCTGCTGGAAGTAATCTATCTAGTAAAAGGAAAGCTGAATAAAAAGAAATTAAAGTATGTCAGCCCGCTCCTATCTCCTGCTGACTTAGAAGCTGAACACAATAGCTTATCACCTAGAGCCGAAAAGCAAAAACAGGCATTGAGGTACTTTATTCAAAAACCTGAACCAGTAGAACTGAGACATTTATCAGCCAACTTAAATATCTCAGCAGCGACCGTAAAAGCGCTTGTGGAAAAGGGACTCCTCACTGAACAGGATATGGAAGTTTATCGTGATCCCTATGAAAACCGGACTTTTACCAGGACGGAACCTTTGCCATTAACCAATGATCAGCAGGAAGCTATGGGGCCAATAGTAGGTTCAATTGAAGATAGGGTCCATGAAGTTTTCCTCCTCTATGGGGTAACAGGCAGCGGGAAAACTGAAATTTACTTGCAATCTATTCAGGATGTCATTGAGAAAGGCAGAGAAGCCATAGTTCTTGTACCAGAAATTGCTCTTACTCCACAAATGGTAAATCGCTTTAAAGGGCGTTTTGGCAATTTAGTTGCCGTATTACATAGTGGACTTTCAGCAGGTGAGAAATATGATGAGTGGCGGAAGATTCAGCGCAAAGAAGTCAAAGTGGTTGTCGGTGCCAGGTCAGCGATTTTTGCTCCATTCGAAAATCTGGGGATTATTATTATTGATGAAGAACATGAAACAAGCTATAAACAAGAAGAAATGCCTCGCTATCATGCAAGAGATGTGGCGATTGAACGTGCAGGTAAATATAAATGTCCGGTTGTCCTCGGAAGTGCTACACCTTCTTTAGAATCATTTGCAAGAGCTCAAAAAGGGGTATACAAACTGTTGTCTCTCCCAAACCGAATGAATCAGCGGGCACTTCCTGCTGTTGAAATTATTGATATGCGTGAAGAACTTAGAGCAGGGAATCGTTCCATGTTTTCTAGAAAGCTTTTTGAACTATTGAAGGAAAGAATCGATAGGAAAGAGCAGACTGTATTATTTTTAAATAAACGCGGTCACTCTTCTTTTGTTATGTGCAGGGATTGCGGGTTCGTGATGAATTGCCCTAATTGTGATATTTCCTTAACCTATCACAGAGTTAAGGAACAGATGAAATGCCATTACTGCGGACATGAAAGCCATGTGCCTAATCAATGTCCTGAATGTTCAAGTGATTATATCCGTTATTTCGGGACAGGAACACAAAAGGTGGAGGATGAGCTTGGTAAAATTCTTCCTGAGGCAAAGGTAATTCGGATGGATGTAGATACAACAGGAAAAAAGGGGTCGCATGAGAGGCTATTAAAGGAATTTCATGAAGGGAATGCCGATATTCTTTTAGGGACACAAATGATTGCCAAAGGACTAGATTTTCCGAATATCACACTTGTTGGAGTTCTCTCAGCAGATACAATGCTTCATTTACCAGATTTTCGCTCTTCTGAAAAAACGTTCCAGCTATTAACCCAAGTTAGCGGCAGGGCGGGGCGGCATGAATTACCCGGGGAAGTTATTATCCAGACGTATACTCCTGAACACTATAGTATAGAACTTGCTGGAACACAGGACTATGATCTTTTTTATAATCGTGAGATGATGATGCGAAAGGCACATCATTACCCGCCATTTTATTATTTAGCCTTAATTACCATCAGTCATGAACAATTAATAAACGTAGTTTCGGCAACGGAAAAGATTGCTGCTTTTGTACGGTCACGAATTTCTAATCAAGCAGTTGTTTTGGGACCTGCTGCCTCACCAATCCCAAGAATTAACAATCGATACCGCTACCATTGCCTTATTAAATATAAGCGTGAACCAGAGCTTACAAAGACGTTAAAAACCATACTCGACCAGTACCAAAACGACCCAAAAAGCGGATTACTAGTATCCATAGACGTAAACCCATTTATATTAATGTAAGATACTCAAAAATCGTTGATATAAAAGGTTATGATCAAGTATTTTGGGTGAAAATGAATAGTAATAAATTATAACAGATAAAAAAATCGGACAACTTTGAATCAGATGGAGGAACACCTTTGGCTATACAAAAGATTGTTATGTACCCTGCAGAGGTACTCGAAAAAAAGTGCAGACCTGTAGTGAAATTTGACAGAAAGCTTGCTAAATTACTTGATGATATGTATGAAACAATGATTGAATACGATGGTGTTGGACTTGCTGCTCCGCAAATTGGAATAGATGAAAGAATTGCCATTGTTGATATAGATAATGAACTAGGGACAATTGAGATGATTAATCCTCAAATCATAGAAACATCTGGGGAGCAAAATGGGCCAGAAGGATGTTTAAGCTTTCCAGATTTGTTTGGAGAGGTTACAAGACCAAATTATGTGAAGATTGAGGCCTATAATCGCAAGGGAAAAAAGTACACGCTCGAAGCAGAAGAATTTCTTGCTAGAGCGATTCTTCATGAAATTGATCATTTGGACGGGATATTATTTACAACGAAGGTAAGCCGATATCTCGAGGAAGATGAATTAAAAGGAGTAGAAATGGAATGACGAGAATCGTGTTTATGGGTACCCCGGATTTTTCTGTACCCGTCCTGCGTAGAATTATTGATGACGGTTATGAGGTTATTGGTGTGGTTACTCAGCCCGACAGACCTGTTGGCAGAAAAAAGGTGCTTACTCCACCGCCTGTCAAGGTTGAAGCGTTAAAACATGGAATCCCGGTCTATCAACCTGAAAAAATCCGCCAAAAAGATGAAATGGAAAAGATTCTTTCTTTGAATCCTGACCTCATCATTACAGCCGCTTTTGGACAAATATTGCCAAATGAAATATTAGAAGCACCAACACATGGCTGTATTAATGTTCATGCCTCTCTTCTGCCAGAACTTCGGGGCGGGGCGCCTATCCATTATGCCCTCATCCAAGGCAAGAAGAAAACGGGGATAACCATTATGTATATGGTAGAAAAACTGGATGCAGGTGATATATTAACGCAAGTTGAGGTGGAAATTACTGAGGAAGATAATGTTGGTTCACTTCATACAAAGCTTAGTGCTGCAGGGGCTGAATTACTGTCAGATACGCTTCCTAAGCTATTAGAAGGAAAATTAACACCTGTCCCTCAAAATAATGAAAAAGCCACATTCGCTTATAACATAAAAAGGGATCAAGAAAGAATCAATTGGTCCAAAACAGGTGAGGAAATCTATAATCATATTCGCGGATTAAATCCATGGCCGGTTGCTTTTACAACTCTAGATGGTCAAACATTGAAACTATGGCGCTCTGAAAAGGTTACAGGAGTGAAGAGTGAGGTGCCTGGGACTATCATTCAGAATAATCCTGAGGGTATGATTGTAGCAACCGGTAATGAAACAGCTATTAAGATTAAAGAGCTGCAGCCCGCTGGTAAAACAAAAATGACGAGTGAAGAATTTTACAGAGGTGCAGGATCGAAAATCATAGTTGGCAAGAGACTAGGAGAATCAAATGACGAATAAAAAGAAAAATGTGCGTGAAGCCGCAATGGATTTACTGGATACGATAGAAAAGAACCAATCATATAGTAACCTGCTGCTTAATACAACGATTGAGAAAAATAAAATTTCTTCTCTTGATATAGGGCTTCTGACTGAGTTAACATATGGAACCTTACAAAGAAGGATGGCACTAGACTTCTTTTTAAAGCCCTTTATTAAAAACAGCAAAAAGTTGGAAAAATGGGTCCTTCAGCTGTTAAGGATTACCCTTTATCAAATGGTATACCTTGATAAAATCCCAGATAGAGCAGCAATATTCGAAGCAGTGGAAATTGCCAAAAAGCGGGGCCACAAGGGTATTTCTGGTATGGTAAATGGTGTCCTACGCAGTATTCAGCGTGAAGGCATTCCATCTTTGGATGTGATTAGTGATCCCATTGAAAGATTATCAATCGAAACAAGCCACCCAGAATGGCTCGTTAAGAGATGGGTAAGTCAGTTTGGTATGGAAAGAACAAAAGAAATGTGTGAGGTCAACTTAACTGCACCGCTGCAAACAGCAAGAGTGAATCTAACGAAAACTACCATACGTGAATGTATTGAGGATCTTGATGAAGAAGGCTTTCAAATCGAAAAAAGCCCAATTATTCCTGAAGCAATTCGCTCGCTAAAAGGAAATTTAGCCTTTTCAAGGGCATTTAAAAAAGGCATGATTACCATTCAAGACGAAAGCTCAATGCTCGCAGCCTATGCACTAGCTCCCAATGAAAACGAACTAATCTTGGATGCTTGCGCAGCTCCTGGCGGAAAAAGTACTCATATTGCAGAAACCATGAAACTAACCGGGGGAGTAATCTCGCTCGATTTACATGAGCACAAAGTAAAATTAATTAATGAAAATGCTAAACGTTTAGGTTTGGGCAATATAAGGACAATCGCAATGGATTCACGAAATGCGGGAGAACATTTTGAAAAGGAATACTTTGACCGAATACTTCTCGATGCCCCATGTTCTGGATTAGGGGTTATGAGAAGGAAACCGGACATGAAATATACTAAAAAAGAACAAGATCTTAATCAATTAAGTATAATTCAACAAAATTTATTAAAATCTGTGTCGCCTTTAGTCAAAAAAGGTGGAATTCTTGTCTATAGTACGTGTACAGTAGATAAGGAAGAAAATGAAAATACTGTCTTTACATTTTTACAGGAGCATCCTGAATTTGAAATGGATGTTACCTTAAGAGATAGAATGCCGGAGGCCATCCAACCATTGGTAACAGAAGGTTTTTTACAAATTCTTCCTCAGGATTTTGGCTCTGATGGGTTCTTTATCGCAAGCTTAAGAAAGAAGGTGTAACAGTTGGAACAATTAAATACAACTGAGAACAATACAACATTGGAAATGAAAAAAACGTCGATTTATTCCCTGCAGCTTCATGAACTCAAGGAATGGCTGACAAATAATGGTGAAAAGCCTTTCCGGGCCGAACAAATCTATGACTGGCTGTACAAGAAAAGAATTTCTTCTTTTGAAGATATGAATAATTTATCGAAAAGTTTACGAGATAAGCTTTCGGATAATTTTCAAATCACAACTTTAAAAACAGTTATTAAGCAATCTTCTTCTGATGGGACCATTAAATTTCTATTTGAACTTCACGATGGATATTCAATTGAGACTGTTTTAATGCGCCATGATTATGGGAATTCAGTTTGTGTTACAACCCAGGTCGGCTGCAGAATTGGCTGTACCTTCTGTGCTTCAACACTTGGCGGGCTTAAGCGTCATTTAGAAGCAGGAGAAATTGTTGCTCAGGTTGTTACTGTTCAGCAAGCTCTAGACGAAACAGATGAGCGTGTCAGCTCGGTCGTGATTATGGGAATTGGAGAACCTTTTGACAATTACGATAATATGATGGCATTTCTAAAAATCATCAATCATGATAAAGCATTAATGATTGGTGCACGTCATATAACCGTATCAACTAGCGGTATTGTTCCGAAGATTTATCAATTTGCTGATGAAAATATGCAGATTAATTTTGCGATTTCTTTGCATGCGCCTAACACTGAATTAAGATCCCGATTAATGCCTATTAACAGGGCATATAAACTTGATGACTTAATGAAATCTGTAAGGTATTATATCGATAAGACAGGGCGGAGAATTAGCTTTGAGTATGGTCTTTTTGGCGGTGTAAATGATTCTGTGGAACATGCAGAAGAATTAGCTGACCTCCTGAAGGGGTTAAAATGCCATGTTAATTTAATTCCTGTTAATTATGTTCCCGAGCGGGACTATGTACGTACTCCAAAGGATAAAATTTTTGCATTTGAAAAAACACTCAAAAATCGTGGCATAAATGTAACGATTCGCAGGGAGCAAGGACACGACATTGACGCAGCATGTGGACAACTTCGTGCAAAGGAGCGAAAAGAGGAGACGAGGTGAACGGTTTGAAAGCAGTATTTATGACTGACCAAGGCAAGGTCAGGCAACATAATGAAGATGCTGGTGGAATATTTGTAAACAAGGACGGTAACCGCCTAGCCATTGTCGCAGATGGTATGGGGGGTCACCGTGCTGGTGACGTTGCCAGCCAGATGACGATTTCTCAGTTGAAGAACGAATGGGAAGATTCATCGGGTATAGCAACTGCGGGTGATGCAGAAAGTTGGTTAAATGACCAAATTACAAATGTAAATAGCTTGCTTTTTAATCATGCAATGACCAACTTAGAATGTGATGGTATGGGTACTACGGTTGTTGCTGCAATTAGTACCAACCGATTTGTGACCATTGCAAACATAGGTGACAGCAGATGTTATTTACTAAATGAAAGTGGTTTTAAACAGGTTACCGAAGATCATTCTTTAGTTAATGAGCTTGTTCGAACAGGGCAAATCTCGCGGGAAGACGCAGAGCATCATCCACGGAAAAATGTACTATTACGTGCTCTTGGTACTGAAAAGGCAGTAGAAATGGATATTAAAACGATCATTTTTGAAGAAGGGGATACCCTCTTATTATGTTCTGACGGGCTTTCCAATAAGGTTAATGAAAAAGAAATGAGTGTAATTCTGACGAATGAAGAAACATTGGAGCAGAAAGCTAGTACCCTTATTTCGATTGCAAATGAAAATGGCGGAGAGGATAACATTACACTTGCAATTGTTGAGTTTGCTGATTTCAGCGAGGGTGATGCATAATGTTGATTGGAAAACGATTAAGTGGCCGCTATAAAGTATTAGAAATGATTGGCGGAGGCGGGATGGCGAATGTGTATTTAGCCCACGACATGATCCTTGATCGTGATGTGGCTGTCAAAATGCTGCGCCTTGATTTTGCAAATGATGAAGAATTTATACGCCGGTTCCGTAGAGAAGCCCAATCTGCTACAAGTTTAGCCCATCCTAATATCGTAAGTATCTATGATGTAGGAGAAGAAAGTGATCTTTATTATATTGTCATGGAATATGTCGAAGGTCAAACATTAAAACAATACATACAACAGAGTTCACCCTTACAGGTTGAAGATACCCTTGAAATTATGAAACAGCTGACCTCTGCTATTTCCCATGCACACCAAAACCAGATTATCCACCGGGATATCAAGCCTCAAAATATTCTCGTTGACCGATTTGGAAATGTCAAAATAACTGACTTTGGCATTGCAATGGCCCTAAGTGCAACAAGTATTACCCAAACAAATTCAGTTCTGGGATCCGTTCACTATTTATCACCTGAACAAGCACGCGGTGGCATGGCAAATAAAAAATCAGATGTTTATTCACTTGGAATTGTCATGTTTGAATTATTAACAGGCAGACTTCCCTTTTCAGGCGAATCTGCTGTTTCCATTGCCTTAAAGCATTTGCAATCGGAAACACCATCCGTAAGAAGGTGGAATCCGAACATTCCTCAAAGTGTTGAAAATATTGTCCTGAAGGCAACGGCTAAGGATTCTTTTCATCGTTATAACAATGTAGATGAAATGGAAGAAGATTTAAGGACAGCACTCGATTCTGAGAGATTAAATGAACAGAAATTTGTCATTCCAGATGATGATGAAGCGACAAAAGCTATACCGGTGATTACCAATGATCGTCCACTGCAAAATCTTGGTGAAACAATGGTACATAGTCAGGATAAAAACAAAGGTAATGATGTTGTTTCAAAAGGCAAAGAACAGAAAAAACGTAAAAAGTGGCCAATTATTCTAATTTCAACTTTCTTAATCTTATCATTATTAGGGTTATTTACTTTTCTAGTATTACCAGGACTAATTTCTCCTAAAGATGTTACAATCCCTGACGTTAGTGGTTTGGAACGGGGGGAAGCAATTGCAAAGTTAGAAACTGCGGGTTTACAGGTGGATGAAGAAATAGACAGTACCCATCAAGAAATTGAAGAGGGAAAAGTAATAAAAACTAATCCCGAAGAAGGAAGTACCGTTAAGGAAGATACTGCAATTTCTATATACATTAGTATTGGTAAAGAAAAATTCGAATTACCGGATTATACTGGTCGGAAATATGAAGATGTGATGCGGATATTAGATAATCAAGACTTTAAGGATATCAAAATAAATGAGGTATACGACGATAGTGACAAGGGCACAATCCTAAGTCAAAAGCCTGAAAGCGGCGAAAAAATAGTCCCAGAAGATACAATACTTGAATTTGAAGTTAGCAAGGGACCGGAGAAAATAATCTTAAGAGATTTAACACAGTCTAATACAAAAGGTGCACAGGCTTATGTTGACTCTGTCGGTCTTACGCTTGATGCCTCAGTGGAAAAGTATGATGATACAATTCCAGCTGGCAATATAATATCACAGTCACCACCTTCGGGAACAGAGATGAAAAAGGGTGATACAGTTTCAGTGGTTATTTCAAAAGGAAAAGAAGAGAAACCACCTAAAACTGTACCTGTTGATATTCAGATTGAGTATACAGGAACAATACCAGGTCAAGAACAAAAGGTTATTATTTACATTGAAGATGTTAATCGAAGTATGATTACTCCAGCAGAGACCTTTCCAATTTTTGCAACAACCCATAAAACGATAGAACTATTAGTTCCATTTGATGGGAGTGCAGGATATAAAGTGTATAGAGATAATACGGTCATATACGATAAGACTGTAGATTACCCGGAAGATTAATCGTTAAAATCATTGCTATGATAAAAGGCAAGGAGTGTGGCTATGCCTGAAGGGAAAATTGTAAAAGCATTAAGTGGGTTTTATTATGTACTACATGACGGAGAAATGATTCAGTGCCGCGGAAGAGGTGTTTTTCGGAAGAATAAGATTACACCTCTTGTTGGCGATGAAGTTGTTTTTCAAGCCGAAAATGATCGTGAAGGTTATATTATGGAAGTGAAAGAAAGGAAGAATGAACTTGTACGTCCGCCTATCGCGAACGTGGACCAAGCCATTCTAGTTTTCTCCGCTGTTGAACCGGATTTTAGTACCACGCTTCTTGATCGATTTCTTGTACTGGTTGAATATAATCATATTCAACCACTTATATGTATTACAAAAATGGATTTAACCAATGAGAAGGAAAAGCAAGCGATTACCGAATATGCTGTGCAATACAGGAAGATGGGGTATGAAGTATTACTTACTTCATCTGAAACAGAAGCAGGGATTGAAGCGTTAAACCCGCATGTCGAAGAAAAGATATCAGTGTTTGCCGGCCAATCAGGAGTGGGAAAGTCATCTCTATTAAATGTGCTGCGACCAGACCTTGAACTGAAAACAAATGATATTTCCTCCCATTTAGGCAGAGGGAAGCATACTACACGACATGTCGAATTAATTAGTGTCGGTAATGGTCTAATTGCTGACACTCCGGGATTCAGTTCATTGGAATTCACTACGATTGAGGCAGAAGAGCTAGCTTATTGCTTTCCGGAAATAGCACGAGAAAGTGAGAATTGTAAATTTCGAGCCTGTTTACATATAAGTGAGCCAAAATGTGCAGTGAAGGCAGCGGTTGAAGACCAAACGATTACCCAATATCGTTATCAACATTATGTTGATTTCCTACAAGAAATAAAAGAAAGAAAGCCGAGGTATTAATGATGGTGAAAATAGCACCTTCCATCCTTTCTGCGGATTTCGCAAGATTAGGTGAGGAAATCGTCGCAGTTGAAAAGGCAGGAGCTGACTATATCCATATTGATGTTATGGATGGTCATTTTGTTCCAAATATTACAATTGGCCCATTAATCGTGGAGGCAATTCGTCCAGTAACAAAGCTTCCGCTAGATGTTCATCTTATGATTGAAAATCCTGACCAATATATTGAAAATTTTGCTAAGGCAGGAGCAGATTACATTACCGTCCATGTTGAGGCTTGCAGGCATCTTCATCGGACCATTCACCATATTAAATCTTTTGGTATTAAAGCTGGAGTAGTCTTAAATCCAGCTACTCCAGTTGAGTCTATTCAACATATAGTAGCAGATATTGATATGGTGTTATTAATGTCCGTAAACCCTGGTTTTGGCGGACAAAAGTTCATACCTGAAGTCCTTCCTAAAATTAGGAAAGTTAAGGAAATGGGCGACTCAATAGGGAAAGAACTTGAGATAGAAATAGATGGCGGGGTAAATCCTGAAACGGCAAAACTATGTATGGAGGCTGGAGCCAACGTTCTAGTTGCTGGATCAGCTATTTATAATCAAGAGGACTACGCAGCTGCCATTTCATTATTAAGAGGTTAAAAGTACAAAGCTGGCTATAATGCTGGCTTTTTTTTAGTAAAAAGGGGGATATTTTAGAGTGCATATAAATATCTTAGCTGGGGGACCTACTGAACTTCTACCTAATTTGAAGGAATATTTAGGTGAAGATGAGCTGTGGGTAGGTGTCGATCGGGGCGTTTACACCCTGATAAATATGAATATAACCCCGAAAATCGGCTTTGGAGACTTTGATTCTGTATCCAACGAAGAATATAGAGTTATTGAAAAACATGTAAAGGCTATGAGGAGGTATAAGCCTGAAAAAAATGAAACAGATATGGAGCTTGCATTGAATTGGGCCATTAAACAAAATCCTGATTTAATCCGGATTTTTGGTGCCAGCGGTGGGAGATTAGACCACTTCTTAGCGAATGTCCAATTATTGACCAAACCTTTATTGGAAAACAACCATGTGAAAATTTTTCTTATCGATAACCAAAATATCCTATCATTAAAAGGTCCCGGCAGTTATAAAATGAGAAAGAGGGCAGATAAAAAGTATGTATCTTTTGTTCCGCTAACCCTTAACGTGAAAGGGCTCACTCTTGAAGGATTTAAATATCCATTAAATGATTGTCATATCACCATCGGCTCAACATTATGTATTAGTAATGAACTTATTAGTGATAATGGTACTTTTTCATTTTCAGAAGGCATATTATTAGTGATAAGAAGTACTGATTAATAGCTATAAAGTGGTACTGATTTCGTCCGTATGAATAAAATAGTAAGGGCGTACGAGAGAAGTTTAGATGTGTGAGATGGTGAGGAGGGACATAAATGAAGTTTTATACAATTAAATTGCCAAAGTTTTTAGGTGGACTTGTCCGAGCGATGATTGGTGCATTTAAAAAGAATGAATAGAAGAATGTCTAAGCACCTATTATGGGTGCTTTTTTATTTTGAGGGAAAGATGGGTAAGATAGTAAGAAAGGGCACCCTGATTAAGGATGCCCTCACATATTATACGCGTTCTACTTTACCAGATCTTAACGCTCTTGTAGAAACCCAAACACGTTTAGGCTTTCCATCAACAAGAATACGTACTTTTTGTAGGTTAGCACCCCATGTACGCTTGTTAGCGTTCATAGCGTGTGAACGTGCATTACCAGACGTTGTTTTTCTTCCAGTTACAACACATTTACGTGGCATAATGATTCCCTCCTTATTACCAAAAGCTTTATACAGCATTTACGTTATTGTCTAAAGATACTTTAATAATTTATCATACAACCTGTTTGAATGCAATAGTGATTAATAAACCTTTCAAGAAAAATACCTTGACATGCATGATTATGGATTGTGTAGTCAATAAGAATAAAGTATCGCTTTCAAATTTTTCTTGACTATAGTAAAATGACTTTAGTCAAGGAGCAAATTCCAAAAGGGGGAACGATTCATGTCCATCGAATTAAAAACTAAGTTCGGACAAATTGATATTTCAAATGAAGTAATCGCCACCATCGCTGGAGGTGCCGCTATCGATTGTTATGGAATTGTCGGTATGGCATCAAAGAGTCAGATAAAAGACGGTCTTACAGAAATTTTAAGAAGAGAAAATTTTACTCGTGGAGTTATTGTTCGCCAAGAGAATGAGGAAGTACATATTGATATGTATATAATTGTCAGCTATGGAACAAAGATTTCCGAGGTTGCGCATAACGTGCAATCAAAGGTGAAATACACACTTGATAAGACCGTTGGACTTGCCGTTGACTCGGTAAATATTTACGTTCAGGGAGTTCGTGTTACGAACCCTTAAGTGGTGTAACGAACCGCATGTAGAGGAGGAAAGTTTGTGTCTATTACAGCTTTAGATGGGAAACGTTTTGCAGAAATGGTGATTCAAGGTGCGAATCATTTAGGTGCCAACGCAAAAATGGTTGATGCGTTAAACGTTTTTCCTGTGCCCGATGGTGATACTGGAACAAATATGAATTTATCAATGACCTCAGGGGCAAAGGAAGTAAAAAATAATGTACAAGAACATATTGGAAAAGTTGGAGTAGCTTTATCAAAGGGCTTACTTATGGGAGCTAGAGGTAACTCTGGGGTAATTCTTTCCCAATTATTCCGTGGATTCTCTAAAGCAATTGAAACAAAAGCCGCAATCACTGGAAAAGAATTCGCAGCGGCTTTAGACTCGGGCGTCGAAACTGCCTATAAAGCAGTAATGAAGCCGGTGGAAGGCACGATTTTAACGGTTGCAAAGGATTCAGCAAAAAGAGGTGTTCTTGCTTCCCAAAAATCTAACGATATTATCGAGATTATGGAAGAGGTATTAAAAGAGGCGAAAGCATCACTGAAACGCACACCAGATTTGCTTCCTGTTTTAAAGGAAGTTGGGGTAGTGGACAGCGGCGGCCAAGGGCTTGTCTTCGTTTATGAAGGATTTCTTGCTGAACTTAAAGGTGAACAGCTTCCAGATTCACCAGACAGCTACCCTTCAATGGATGAAATGGTCAATGCAGAACATCATAAAAGTGTCCAAAGTCATATGAATACAGAAGATATTGTTTTCGGCTATTGTACAGAATTCATGGTGAAGTTTGAAGAAGCGAAGCTGGCAAAACATCCATTCGATGAACAAGTTTACCGTAATGATCTTAGTAAGCTTGGTGATTCTTTACTAGTGATAGCGGACGAAGAGGTTGTAAAGGTACATATTCATTCTGAACAGCCCGGTGATTGTCTTAGCTACGGACAAAAGTACGGAAGTCTAATCAATATTAAAATTGAAAATATGAGGCAGCAGCACTCCAATATTGTAGGAGAAATGCACACGCCTTTAGTCTCTGATAAACCACAAGCACCAAAAGAACAGCAGGAGTATGGAATTGTTACGGTATCAATGGGTTCTGGGATTGCGGAATTATTTAAGAGTATCGGTGCACATGCAGTCATTGAGGGCGGTCAAACCATGAATCCGAGTACAGAGGATATTGTGAAGGCTGTTAAAGAAGTGAATGCGAAAAAGGTATTTATTCTTCCAAATAATAAAAATATCATCATGGCTGCTCAGCAAGCTGCTGAAGTATCGGATGAAGAAATCTATGTCATTCCGTCTAAAACCGTTCCTCAAGGTCTTTCTGCCCTTTTAGCATTCAATCCAGCGGGTGATGTTAAAGCAAATGAAGCATCGATGACGGAAGCAATGCAGCATGTTAAGACTGGTCAAATTACCTTTGCCGTTCGCGATACTCAAATCGATGGATTAGAAATTGAGAAAGATGATTTCATGGGAATTGCTGAAGGCAAAATAGTTGTAAAAAACAAAGACAAAGGAAAAGTTGCACAAGAGTTGCTTTCTAAGATGGTGGATGAGGATTCGGAAATATTAACCATTATCTATGGCGAAGACGTTTCTGAGGATGAGGTAAATGACCTTGTAACGTTTGCCAGCGAGCATTTCCCTGATGTTGAAGTTGAACTTCATAATGGAAAACAACCATTATATTCATTTATCTTTGCAATTGAATAAGTGATAAAATAGAAGGGGAAATAACCCTTCTATTTTTTTTTAAGGCTGTTTTCTTAACCCTTTTTGCTCTTTTGGAACAAAATTTAATAAGAAAAGAGCTTCAAACTAAATTCTAAAGCGCAAAATAAATGTTTCCACGTTAAAATCGGCTTTAAGATTTTAACAACAATCTTTTAAGAAATCAGCCTTTTTCTGTGTTATAAATATAGATGGATACCAAAGAGATTTATTTGTCCTAGGGGGAGTAACGAATGAAATATAGAAGTGTTTTTGACATAATCGGACCTGTAATGATTGGCCCATCTAGTTCGCATACTGCTGGAGCTGCGAGAATTGGCAGAGTCGCTAGAAGTTTATTTGGCAGGGAACCAAAATGGGCAAATATTTCTTTATATGGCTCATTTGCTAAAACGTATAAAGGACATGGAACAGATGTTGCGATTGTTGGCGGTTTATTAGATTTTGATACCGATGACGTAAGAATAATAAATGCAATAGATATAGCGAACGAACGGGGGATTAAACTCCGATTTATAGAAGAAGACGCTATCACTGACCATCCTAATACCGCCAGAGTGATTATTGGCGATGATAAAGGAGAATTAGAGCTAGTTGGAATTTCGATTGGCGGCGGAAAAATTGAAGTGACAGAATTAAATGGTTTTGAACTTAAATTGTCGGGAAACCATCCAGCCATTTTAGTGGTTCATAATGATCGTTTTGGAGCAATTGCTAATGTATCAAATGTACTGGCAAAATACGAAATCAATATTGGACATATGGAAGTTGCAAGAAAAGAAGCTGGAAAGCTTGCACTTATGACGATTGAGGTTGACCAAAACATCGAAGATAAAATCCTTCACGAACTAGAGCAACTGCCAAATATTTTGAAGGTGACAAAAATCGTAGATTAGCAAAAAAAGCGGAAGCGCCTTGCCAGCCCCGACAAGCACTGGAGGGCAAGTGGATAAAGTCACGTTTTTCGACTTTATCTGCTGGACCGAAGTGACCTCGAGGGGCTAGGCGCTGTAGCTGGACATTAAACAAAAAACAGAACTTCAAGGGGGAAGGGCATTTGTTTCGAAATGTTGCTGAGTTAGTAGAGCTTGCCATAAGTAAAAATAAAAAGATTTCAGAAATTATGATTGAGCAGGAAATGGATGTTACTGGACGCAGCCGGGAAGAAGTAATGGCCTTTATGGACAGAAATTTAAAGGTAATGGAGGAAGCGGTTGAACGGGGAATTAAAGGGGTTAAATCTCATTCTGGTCTAACCGGTGGGGATGCTGTTCTTCTGCAAAAGTATATTGAAAAAGGTAATTTCTTATCAGGGAAAACTGTCCTTGATGCTGTGAGTAAAGCAGTAGCGACGAACGAAGTCAATGCTGCAATGGGCACGATATGTGCCACACCGACTGCAGGTTCTGCAGGAGTTGTGCCTGGTACATTATTTGCAGTGAGAGAAAAACTAAATCCTACTAGAGAGGAAATGGTTGCTTTTCTTTTCACTGCGGGAGCTTTTGGTTTTGTTGTTGCTAATAATGCTTCGATTTCAGGTGCAGCCGGAGGCTGTCAGGCGGAAGTTGGTTCAGCTTCAGGAATGGCTGCTGCAGCGATTGTTGAAATGGCAGGCGGTTCACCAGAGCAATGCGCAGAAGCGATGGCAATTACACTAAAGAATATGCTTGGGCTGGTATGTGATCCTGTCGCAGGGTTGGTGGAAGTACCTTGTGTAAAAAGAAATGCAATGGGTGCAGCAAATGCGATGGTTGCGGCGGATATGGCATTAGCGGGTATAACTAGCAGAATACCATGTGATGAAGTCATTGATGCCATGTATAAAATAGGTCTAACGATGCCGACTGCTTTAAAAGAAACTGCACAGGGAGGGTTGGCGGCAACCCCGACAGGTCGTGAACTCGAAGCCAAGATCTTCGGTATTCCGCGAGTATAAAATGAATCATTATCTTAAACAATCAGTTACAGTTATAAAGGGTATCGGGGAAGAAACAGCTGAGAGTTTAGCAGAAATGAAAATATTTACTGTTCAGGATTTATTAGAGTATTTTCCTTACCGATACGAAGATTACCGACTTCGTGAACTCACTGAAGTTCAGCATGAAGAGAAAATTACAGTAGAAGGGAAGGTTCATAGTGAACCTTCTCTTACATATTTTGGCCGGAAGAAATCGAAATTGATGTTTAGAATGTTTGTAGGGCAATATCTTATTAAAGTTGTTTTCTTTAACCAGCCCTATTTAAAAAGTAAGCTAATCATGAATGAAAGTATTACCGTTACAGGTAAATGGGACGCTCATCGTCAAACGATAACCGCTAATGAAATGCAAGTTGGACAAAACGAAAAATCACAAGATTTTGAGCCTGTCTACTCACTTAAAGGAAAAATTACAACGAAAGGAATGCGAAAATTCATTTCAATTGCCTTTCAACAATTTGGCAAATATATTGAAGAAAGTCTGCCCTTCTCCCTAGTAAAAAAGTATCATTTGCCTAACCGGAGTGATGCAATGAAATCCATGCATTTTCCAGTTAACCAAGAGGACATAAAACAGGCACGCCGTCGTTTAGTCTATGAAGAATTTTTACTATTTCAGCTAAAAATGCAGGCATTACGTAAATTTGAACGTGAACATGCACCAGGAATCCAACAAAACTACGATGTCTCAAAGGTTGAGGAATTTATTCAATCTCTGCCTTTTCCGTTGACGAATGCCCAGAATCGTGTTGTAACCGAGATTTTAAACGACCAAAAATCACCTCTTAGAATGAATCGCCTCTTGCAAGGTGATGTGGGCTCAGGGAAAACGGTAGTGGCAGCTATTGGATTATATGCTAGTTTTACAGCAGGTTATCAAGGAGCATTAATGGTTCCAACCGAAATTTTAGCAGAACAGCACGCTGAATCTCTCAAGGGACTCTTAGAACCTTTTGGACTTAAATGTGAATTATTAACTAGTTCTGTTAAGGGAAAACGGAGAAGAGAGATTCTTCAAAACTTAGCTGAAGGGGCAGTAGATATTTTAATAGGGACACATGCTCTCATTCAGGATGAGGTAACTTTTAAGAAATTAGGGTTTGTGATTACCGATGAACAGCATCGCTTTGGTGTTGAACAACGAAGAGTGTTACGGGAAAAAGGAGAAAATCCGGATGTTCTGTTCATGACGGCAACTCCCATACCGAGAACACTTGCCATTACTGTATTTGGTGAGATGGATGTATCCATCATCGATGAAATGCCTGCAGGGCGTAAAGCAATCGAAACGTACTGGGCAAAACCAGATATGCTGGGAAGAGTCCTTTCTTTTGTAGAAAAGGAACTGGTCAAGGGGCATCAGGCTTACGTCATTTGCCCGTTAATTGAAGAATCAGACAAGCTGGATGTTCAAAATGCAATCGACGTCCATACCACTTTAACCCATCATTTTCAAAATCGATATAAGGTTGGGCTGATGCATGGACGGTTAAGCTCGGAAGAAAAAGATACAATTATGAAAGAATTTAGTAGCAATGAAGTACAAGTGCTGGTATCAACAACAGTAGTTGAAGTGGGCGTCAATGTTCCTAATGCAACCATGATGGTGATTTATGATGCAGAGAGATTTGGGTTATCACAGCTCCATCAACTAAGGGGAAGAGTAGGAAGAGGCAGTGACCAATCCTATTGTATCTTGTTAGCTGAACCAAAGTCAGAAGTAGGTCAGGAGAGAATGAGAATTATGACCGACACCAATGATGGATTCGTTTTAAGTGAAAAGGACCTTGAATTACGAGGACCAGGTGACTTCTTTGGAAAAAAACAGAGTGGTGTCCCTGAATTTAAGGTAGCAGACATGGTTCACGATTACCGTGCACTTGAAACAGCCAGAAATGACGCATCGCTAATGATACAGTCTAATGCATTCTGGAATGATAAAGAATATGAATATCTAAGAAATCAACTCGATGATACAGGTGTTTTCGAAGGTGAAAAATTAGATTAATTTAATAGTCAACTTATAGGCAGGTTGTAAGAATAAAAAACTTATTCTTGCAATCTGCTTTTTCTAATTTTATACTACTATTAGTACCTAGTCATAATAGCTCGGACGGTGTGAGATGAGAAGAACAAAAAAAGAACGTCAGCAGATGTTAAAAGAGACTATTAAAGAAAATCCATTTATAACGGACGAAGACCTTGCAGATAAGTTTCAAGTCAGTGTGCAAACCATTCGCCTTGATCGGTTAGAATTATCGATTCCCGAGCTGCGGGAAAGGATAAAATATGTGGCAGAGAAAAAATTTGAAGATGAGGTTCGATCTCTGCCGATAGAGGAAGTAATTGGAGAAATTATTGATATTGATTTAGATCAGAGTGCCATTTCGATTTTGGATGTGAAAGAGGAACATGTCTTTATCCGGAACAAGATTGCCAGAGGTCATCATGTCTTCGCACAAGCAAATTCTCTTGCGACAGCGGTCATTAATGATGAATTGGCGTTAACGGCAAAGGCAAACATACAATTTAAACGCTCAGTTAAACAAGGTGAACGAGTGATTGCCAAAGCGAAGGTTACTAAAATAGATGACGGCATCGGCAGGACAATTGTCGAGGTGACAAGCTTTGTCAATAACGAGCTTGTATTTAAAGGCGAATTCGAAATGTACCGTTCAGAAAAATCATTAAAGGATGAGAAAAAATGAAGTTAGCTATCGATGCAATGGGTGGCGACCATGCTCCTAAAGAAATCGTAATCGGTGCAATGAAAGCTGTAGAAGCATTTTCAGATATACATATAACCCTAGTTGGGGATGAAACCAAAATTAAAGAATACTTAACAAATTCGGAACGGATAAACATTTTACATACAACAGAGGTCATACTTGGAACAGACGAACCTGTGAGAGCAGTTCGCCGCAAGAAAACGGCCTCTATGGTACTAGCAGCACAACAAGTTACGGATGGAAATGCAGATGCTTGTATTTCAGCAGGAAATACAGGTGCATTAATGGCTGCAGGATTGTTTGTTGTAGGCAGGATTGAGGGAATAGAACGGCCGGCCCTAACACCTACTTTACCTACCATTGGCGGAGAAGGATTTCTATTATTAGATGTCGGGGCAAATGTAGACGCCAAGCCTGAGCATTTGCTTCAATATGCCATCATGGGTTCCATCTATTGGGAAAAGGTTAGAGGAACAACTAAACCTCGAGTGGGTCTTCTTAATATCGGGACAGAAGAAAAGAAAGGGAATGACCTAACAAAAGCGGCATTTGAATTATTGAAAAAGGCAAATATTAATTTTATTGGAAATGTAGAAGCCAGGGATTTGCTTGATGGCGCAGCGGATGTGGTTGTAACGGATGGTTTCACTGGAAATATGGTGTTGAAAACCGTTGAAGGTACAGCGCTATCTATGTTTAAAATGCTAAAGACTACGTTAATGAGCAGCATGAAAAGTAAACTTGCTGCTGCGGTATTAAAACCTGAATTTAAAGTCTTAAAAAACACATTAGACTATTCTGAGTATGGCGGTGCAGGTCTTTTTGGCTTAAAGGCACCTGTCATCAAAGCGCATGGG
Organism: Neobacillus niacini; assembly: GCF_023715415.1. Taxonomy (GTDB): domain Bacteria; phylum Bacillota; class Bacilli; order Bacillales; family Cytobacillaceae; genus Neobacillus; species Neobacillus niacini_C. Next base: position 271,944 of record NZ_JAMBOB010000001.1, on the reverse strand, counting down.
TCCTCAAACGGACAAGCAATCTTTAGTGCGATTCGTCAAACAAGAGAAATGGTTGAAAAGGATGTTGTCGGTCTCATTAAAAAGAGTATTGAAAATGAGAAGACAACTAATTTAGAAGTGTAGGAAGGGGTGCGCATATGGGAAAAATAGCGTTTGTATTTCCAGGGCAGGGCTCACAAGTAGTTGGTATGGGACAGCAGCTTGCTGAACAGTTTCCTGAGGTAATGCACTATTTTAAAAAAGCAGACGAAACACTTTCGGTTGAATTAACTAAACTTATATTTGAGGGTCCTCAAGAAGAATTGACCAAAACCGTAAATACACAGCCAGCACTATTAACAACTAGTATGGCCATTCTAGAAAGATTTCAAAAATCTGAAATTAAGCCTGATTACGTAGCAGGACATAGTCTTGGTGAATATACAGCCCTTGTAGCAGCTGGTGCACTTACCTTTCCTGATGGCGTCTTTGCAGTGAGAAAAAGAGGCGAATTTATGGAGGGTGCAGTTCCTAATGGTGAAGGTTCGATGGCGGCTATTTTAGGACTTGATCGTGAAGCACTTTCCCGAGTAACAGCTGAAGTAAGTGACTCTGGATTCCCAGTTTCGCTGGCGAACTTGAATTGTCCAGGCCAAATTGTTATCTCCGGATCTCGAAAAGGTGTTGAGCTTGCAGGGGGAAAAGCGAAAGAAGCAGGTGCAAAAAGAGCGATTCCTTTGGAAGTCAGCGGTCCATTTCATTCTTCATTAATGAAACCTGCTGCTGGGGAATTACGTGAGGTTTTAGATGGTCTTGATATGAAGGATGCGCATATACCTGTGATTGCGAATGTTTCAGCAAATCCAATGACTTCAGCATCAGAGATAAAAGAAAATTTAATTGAACAGCTTTACTCACCTGTATTATGGGAAGATTCTGTGGTCAAAATGATTGATTTAGGTGTTGATACATTTATTGAAATTGGTCCTGGGAAAGTACTTTCAGGGTTAATTAAAAAAATCAACCGTAGTGTTAAAACGTATTCGATATCTGATGAGGAAAGCTGTCAATCAGTAATCGAGGCATTGAAGGAGGAAAATCTATGACTTTAGAAGGCAAAGTAGCCTTAGTAACGGGTGCATCTAGAGGGATAGGAAGAGAAATTGCCCTCGAGCTTGCAAGACAGGGAGCAAATGTCGCAGTCAACTATGCTGGCAGTGAAGGTAAAGCGAATGAAGTGGTAGATGAAATAAAAGCCCTTGGGAAAGAAGCGTTTGCAATAAAATGTGATGTATCCAATAGTGATGAAGTGGCTGCTATGGTTAAAGATACGGTAGATAGATTCGGTAAATTGGATATACTTGTTAATAATGCAGGTATTACAAAAGACAATTTACTAATGAGAATGAAAGAAGACGAATGGGATGATGTGATTAACATTAATCTTAAGGGCGTTTTCCTTTGTACAAAAGGCGTTACCCGTCAAATGATGAAACAGCGTGTGGGCCGTATCATTAATATCACTTCAGTTGTTGGTGTTAGCGGCAATCCGGGACAAGCTAACTATGTCTCAGCAAAAGCAGGTGTTATTGGTTTAACGAAAACAACTGCGAAAGAACTTGCTTCCCGTAATATTACAGTTAATGCGATTGCACCAGGTTTTATCACGACTGATATGACCGATAAATTAGCGGATGAAGTCAAAGCAGAAATGTTAAAACAAATTCCATTAGCCCGCTTAGGAGAACCTAAGGACATTGCCAAAATGACAGCATTTCTAGCGTCAGATGATGCATCCTATATTACAGGTCAGACGATTCACATTAATGGCGGAATGGTAATGTAAAATTATTTTTTAATACGTTTATTATTTTATTGAAATACTCTATAATAGCTTGAGGGGAGGTGAACTACAATGGCAGAGGTATTAGAACGTGTTACAAAAATCATCGTTGACCGTTTAGGTGTAGATGAGTCACAAGTTAAACTTGAAGCTTCATTCAAAGATGATCTTGGTGCTGATTCCCTTGACGTAGTTGAACTAGTTATGGAATTAGAAGATGAGTTTGATATGGAAATTTCTGACGATGATGCTGAAAAAATCAGCACAGTTGGTGATGCTGTTACTTACATAAATAGCAAGAATTAATTCGTTGGATTTCTTTAAAAGCTCCGTTTTCAAACGGAGCTTCTTTCTGTATTATAGAACTTGGCAGTTTTAAAAATTACTGCCAAGTTTCTTTGCGTTTTGACTGGAGATTACTTAAACTAATGATAGGTATGTGTGTAAAAAATATGCAAGGTGGAGACTTTAATGCGCAGAAAAGGTAAGGAAAAAGAAATGAACAATCGCGCAAAAGAAAATCAATTTAAGGATTTTCAGGACAAGATCGGTATTCATTTTGAAAATGAAAAGCTTTTAAAACAAGCTTTTACTCATTCATCCTATGTGAATGAGCATCGCAGAAAGCCTTATGAAGATAATGAGAGGCTTGAATTTTTAGGAGATGCTGTACTAGAACTGACTGTGTCGAAATTCCTATTCCAGAAATATCCAATGATGAGTGAAGGGGAGCTAACAAAGCTCCGTGCTGCTATCGTATGTGAGCCTTCGCTAGTAATCTTGGCAAACGAACTTTGCTTTGGCAAATTAATTTTGCTCGGAAAAGGAGAAGAAATGACTGGGGGAAGGGAACGCCCAGCGCTCTTAGCTGATGTATTTGAAGCATTTATTGGTGCGTTGTACCTGGATAAGGGACTTGAGGTAGTAATTGGATTTCTAGACAAAGTAGTTTTCCCTAAAATTAATGAGGGTGCTTTTTCTCATGTGATGGATTTTAAGAGCCAGCTTCAGGAATTAATCCAGAGAGATGGGACAGGTTTGATTGAATATAAAGTTTTAATTGAAAAAGGTCCTGCCCACAGTAAAGAATTTGTTTCAAGAGTTTCGTTAAATGGTGAAGAATTAGGTATCGGTAATGGTAAATCAAAAAAAGAAGCAGAACAGCATGCCGCCCAAATGGCGTTGGAGGTTTTAAAGCAAAAACATCATAGCTAAACAACATAAGAATGCTAAGGAAAGGTTCCGGCCAAGCTTTAGGGAGGATAAGGATATGTTTTTAAAACGGTTGGACATCATTGGCTTTAAATCTTTTGCAGATCGTATTGGGGTGGATTTTGTTCAAGGAGTCACTGCTGTAGTTGGTCCAAACGGAAGTGGGAAAAGTAATATAACAGATGCAATTCGCTGGGTATTGGGTGAACAGTCTGCAAAATCACTTAGAGGCTCTAAAATGGAAGATATCATTTTTGCGGGAAGCGATACAAGGAAGCCGTTAAATTATGCGGAAGTGACCCTGACTCTTGATAATCAAGACGAAGGATTATCGATTGATTACAACGAAGTGAGTGTTACGAGAAGGGTCAGCCGCTCTGGGGATAGTGAATATTTAATTAATAAACAACCATGCAGATTAAAGGATATTATTGATTTATTTATGGACTCGGGTCTTGGCAGAGAAGCGTTTTCGATTATCAGCCAAGGAAAAGTAGAAGAAATTCTAAACAGTAAGGCTGAGGACAGAAGAACAATCTTTGAAGAAGCTGCAGGTGTATTAAAATATAAAAATCGCAAGAAAAAAGCTGAATCTAAACTAATAGAAACACAGGATAATTTAAATCGAGTGAATGATATCCTTCATGAACTGGAAGGACAAGTTGAGCCACTAAAGATACAGGCTTCAATAGCAAAGGATTACTTAGAGAAAAAAGAAGAGCTTGAAAAAATTGAAGTAGCTTTAACGGTACACGATATTGAAGATTTACATCAAAAGTGGACTGCGTTTTCAACACAACTCGAAGAACACCAGCAAGAAGAAATTAGGCTTTCGTCCAAATTACAGTTAAAGGAAGCAAAAATAGAGGAAACAAGGAATCAAATTGCTTCGCTTGATGAATCCATTACTGATTTGCAAAATGTCCTCCTCCATGCTAGTGAAGAATTAGAAAAGCTAGAAGGCAGGAAAGAAGTATTAAAGGAACGTAAGAAAAACGCCTCACAAAATAGAGCTCAGCTAGAAAAAAGTATTACTGAACTTAACGATAAAATCATTCAATTAAAAAGTAATAGAGATATACAGGATGGACTGGTAAATAAGCTTACGCAGCAAGTGAAGGTTCTTCAACATCAGTTAAAAGAAAAACAGGAAAAATTAAACTTATTCACGGAAAATATTGATGAAAAAATTGAAACCTTAAAAAGTGAATATATCGAGCTGTTAAATGACCAAGCTGGAGCAAAAAACGAACTGAAATATATTGACCAGCAGCTGGAGCAGCAGGGAATAAAGAGCACTCGCCTTGATTCAGAAAATGTAAAATTTATTGAGGAAAGACAACTTGCTCAAACGAAGATGCTGCAAATTCAATCTGCACTAGATGAAATCCAAAAAAAACTATCAAATCAAGTCACAGGTTTCAGAGAGAAGCAGCGGAAACTTGAAAATGCGCAAAACAATTATCAGAAGCAGGAAAAAACCTTATATCAAGCCTATCAAATTCTTCAACAGGCAAAATCACGGAAAGAAATGCTTGAGGAGATGGAAGAAGATTATTCAGGTTTCTTTCAAGGGGTAAAAGAAGTACTAAAAGCCCGCGGGAATAAGCTTCAAGGAATTGAAGGAGCTGTGGCTGAGCTAGTTAAAGTACCAAAAGAATACGAGACAGCACTTGAAACAGCTTTAGGCGGGGCCTTGCAGCATATCGTTGTTGATAATGAACAAAATGCCCGTATGGCTATCACATTTTTAAAACAAAATTCATTCGGACGGGCTACCTTTTTACCTTTAAGCGTTATAAAGGGCAGATTGTTGTCCTCCTCACAACAATACTCTATTCAAAACCATCCTTCATTGGTCGGTAGTGCGGTTGATTTAGTCAGCTTCGATCCAAAATATACAGACGTCATCAGCAGTCTATTAGGGAATGTTGTGATTACAAAGGATTTAAAGGGCGCAAATGAACTGGCCAAAATCCTCCAATATCGCTGTCGTCTAGTGACGTTGGATGGAGATATTGTCAATCCTGGCGGTTCGATGACGGGCGGGGCACAAAAGCAAAAGACTAGTTCGTTATTGACAAGAAAAGGCGAGCTTGAAGAGTTGAAAGAAAAGCTTGTTGTGATGACTGAAAAAACTTCTAATTTAGAAAATCTTGTTAAGTCATTAAAACTAGATATTAAAGCACAAGAACAAGAACTAGAGTCCATGCGAAAGTATGGAGAAGAATTAAGACAAGAGGAACAAACGTTAAAGGGAGATCAAAGGGAAGCTGAATTTGAGGCAAAGAATATTAATGATCGCTTGGCGATGTATGATCTTGAAAAAGGACAACTTACTGAGGAACAGAAATCCTTAAACAATCGTAAAAATGACCTCGATGCAGAAATGTTAAGCTTTAAAGGTAAAATAGAAACATTAGATAAACAAATTGCAAAACTAACAGAACAAAAAACAAATGATATCTCGTCAAAAGAAACACTAACAAAGGAAATAACAGATTTAAAGGTCGAGTATGCGGCTAAAAATGAGCAATTTGTAAATACAAAAGAACGATTAGCTTTGATAGTAGAAGAATTAAACGGAGCCCAAGAGAGGCTGGCTCTTTATACAGAGGATTTGATGCTGCTAACTTCAGAAATGGAAGGCAGTACTTCTGGAGAAGAACAGTTAGAGGCAGCTGCAAAACGGAAACAGCAGGATAAGGAACAAACAATTGCCCTTATTTCTTCCAGGAGACAGGAACGTATCCACATGCATACAACTCTAGAAGATGCTGAACTTGAAGCAAAGGAAATAAAAAGACTTCATAAGGGCATGGTTGAGGTTTTAAAAGATGAAGAAGTTAAGATTAATCGTTTAGACGTTGAACTTGAAAACAAACTCGCACATCTGAGAGAAGAATATCTACTTTCCTTTGAGGGTGCAAAGGAACAATTTCCATTATCAATACCAGTAGAAGAAGCTAGAAAAAAAGTAAAGCTGATAAAACTAGCCATTGACGAACTTGGTAGTGTGAATATTGGTGCCATTGAAGAATACGAGAGAGTTTCTGAACGTTATGAATTTTTAAATGAACAAAAAAACGATCTTCAAGAGGCGAAGGATACTCTTTACCAGGTTATAGACGAAATGGATATAGAAATGAAAAAGCGGTTTGAGCAGACCTTTACTGGAATTCGTCAGCACTTTGAACCTGTGTTCCGTGCATTATTTGGCGGCGGAAGAGCTGATTTAAAACTTACACAGCCGGGGGATTTATTAAATACCGGAGTAGAAATCGTTGCACAGCCGCCAGGGAAAAAACTACAAAACCTTGGGTTATTATCTGGAGGGGAGAGAGCATTAACAGCAATTGCTCTGCTATTCTCCATTTTAAAAGTCCGCCCAGTTCCATTTTGTATCCTAGACGAGGTTGAAGCAGCTCTTGATGAGGCAAACGTCTTTCGCTTTAGTCAATATTTAAAGACTTTTAGTGCAGAAACGCAGTTTATCGTCATCACTCACAGAAAAGGAACAATGGAAGAAGCAGATGTTCTATACGGTGTAACCATGCAAGAATCAGGGGTCTCAAAGCTTGTTTCTGTCCGACTAGAGGATACGAAGGAGCTTGTCGAAACTTAATGGATAGGAAGTGAAGAAAAGTGAGTTTTTTTAAAAAATTAAAAGAGAAAATCACGAAACAGACGGAGAGTGTTACAGAGAAATTTAAAGATGGTCTTTCGAAAACAAGAAATAACTTCTCTGGAAAAGTAAATGACCTAGTTGCAAGGTACCGAAAAGTGGATGAAGATTTCTTTGAGGAATTAGAAGAAATATTAATTCAAGCAGATGTAGGCTTTGATACGGTTATGAAACTAATTGATGAACTGAAGATGGAAGTCAAACGGAGAAATATCCAGGACCCACAGGAAGTCCAAAGTGTTATATCTGAGAAGTTAGTTGACATTTACAATGCAGGCGAGGAGCTCTCAACCAAATTGAACATTCAAGAGGATGGGCTTACTGTCATTTTATTTGTAGGTGTAAATGGTGTAGGAAAAACAACTACCATCGGAAAACTAGGCCATAAGTTCAAAAATGAAGGGAAATCCGTTCTTTTAGCTGCAGGAGATACCTTCCGTGCGGGAGCTATTGAGCAGTTAGAGGTATGGGGAGAAAGAGTAGGCGTCGATGTAATTAAGCAAGCGGAAGGTTCTGACCCTGCAGCCGTTATGTATGATGCGATAAAGGCGGCAAAATCAAGGAAAGTTGATATATTAATTTGTGATACTGCTGGGCGTTTACAGAATAAGGTTAACTTGATGAATGAGCTTGAAAAGGTGAAGCGGGTAATCGAACGAGAAGTTCCGGGTGCACCACATGAAGTCCTGCTTGTACTTGATGCTACAACGGGTCAAAATGCGCTTATTCAGGCAAAAACCTTTAAAGAGGTAACAAACGTAAGTGGGATTGTTCTTTCGAAATTGGACGGTACTGCCAAGGGCGGCATTGTTTTAGCTATTCGAAATGAATTGAAGATACCTGTAAAGTATGTGGGTCTTGGTGAAAAAATGGATGATCTCCAGGAATTTAATGCAGAGCAATATGTGTATGGATTATTCGCTGATCAAGTGGATAATGCTGTAAATTGATGTAAAGATATTTTCTTGACAGACTTGGAATGACTGTGTAAACTACATTTGTAAAGGCTTTTCACTTAACAAGGGAGGTATAGGCATGCTTGAAAAAACAACGCGAATAAATTATCTCTATGATTTCTATTATTCGTTGTTAACACCAAAGCAGCAAAGCTATATGTCTCTCTATTATTTAGATGATTACTCACTTGGAGAAATCGCTGAAGAGTACGATGTAAGCCGTCAGGCCGTCTATGATAACATCAAACGTACGGAAGCTATGCTTGAGGAGTATGAAGAAAAGCTATTACTATTTCAAAAATTTCAAGAGCGCAGCATGTTATTAAGGCATGTAAAAGAATTGCTTAATGAAGAAAACCCTTCAAAGCAGGTAATGATGGAAATGGTTGCCGAGCTTGAGAAATTGGATTAGGAGGCGGCATGAATGGCATTTGAAGGATTAGCCGACCGACTGCAGAATACGATTCAAAAAATCCGTGGAAAAGGTAAGGTTACGGAAGCGGATGTAAAAGAAATGATGCGTGAAGTCCGTCTTGCATTACTCGAGGCTGACGTTAATTTTAAAGTCGTGAAGGATTTTGTTAAAAAAGTCAGCGAACGTGCAGTAGGACAAGAAGTATTAAAAAGCTTAACACCAGGCCAGCAAATCATTAAAATTGTTAATGAGGAATTAACGATTTTGATGGGCGGGGAACAAAGCAAAATTGCAGCCTCTAATCGTCCGCCGACAGTCATAATGATGGTAGGACTTCAGGGTGCGGGTAAGACGACGACAACAGGAAAGCTTGCAAACCTGCTTCGTAAAAAGTACAATCGTAAGCCTCTCCTAGCAGCCGCTGATATTTACCGTCCTGCGGCCATTAAACAGCTTCAAACACTGGGGAAACAATTGGATATGCCTGTCTTCTCTCTTGGTGATCAAGTTAGCCCGGTCGAAATTGCAAAGCAAGCCATTGCGAAAGCAAAAGAAGATCATAATGACTATGTCCTTATTGATACTGCTGGGCGTTTGCATGTTGATGAAGCATTAATGGGTGAACTGAAGGATATTAAAGAACTTACGAAACCAGACGAAATTTTTCTTGTTGTTGATGCAATGACTGGTCAAGATGCTGTTAATGTAGCCCAAAGCTTTAATGAACAGCTTGGTTTGACGGGAGTAGTCTTAACTAAACTAGACGGTGACACGCGTGGAGGAGCTGCACTTTCTATTCGTGCTGTTACTCAAACACCGATTAAGTTTGTCGGTTTAGGCGAGAAAATGGATGCAATTGAACCCTTTCATCCCGAACGTATGGCTTCAAGGATCCTCGGAATGGGTGACGTCTTAACGCTTATTGAAAAGGCACAGGCGAATGTTGATGAGGAAAAGGCAAAAGAGCTAGAACAAAAGATGCGGACGGCGACTTTTACGCTTGATGACTTTTTGGAACAGCTCGGACAAGTCCGTAATTTAGGACCGCTTGATGAACTATTAAAAATGATGCCTGGTGCAAATAAAATTAAAGGTTTGAACAATGTTCAAATCGAAGAAAAACAAATTGCACATGTGGAAGCAATCATTCGGTCCATGACAAAAGCAGAAAAAGATCATCCTGAGATATTGAATTCAAACCGTAAAAAAAGGATTGCTAAAGGGAGCGGAAGAACTGTTCCTGAAGTAAATCGGTTATTAAAACAGTTTGAGGACATGAAGAAGATGATGAAGCAAATGACAGGAATGCAGCAAAAAGGCAAGAAAAAGGGCGGATTTAAATTTCCGTTCAAGCCGTTTTAAAGCTGAAAAAATTGGCAATACTACTGTAAAGAAAAAACACTTTACAAATGAATTAATAATTGATAATATACTATCTTGTGTGAAACTATTCGGAGGTGCTTATTTAAAATGGCAGTAAAAATTCGTTTAAAGCGTATGGGAGCTAAAAAGACTCCTTTCTATCGTATCGTAGCAGCAGATTCTCGTTCTCCTCGTGACGGACGTTACATTGAAGTTATTGGAACTTACAATCCAGTTGTTCAACCAGCTGCAGTCCAAATCAACGAAGATTTGGCTCTTAAATGGTTACAAGACGGTGCAAAACCATCTGATACAGTTCGTAACCTTTTCTCAAACCAAGGCATCATGGAAAAATTCCATAATGCTAAGCACAGCAAGTAATTGCTATGAAGCAATTAATTGAAAGTATTGTTAAGCCCCTTGTTGATTTTCCAGAGGATGTTCAAGTTAATGTCAACGAAGAAGATCAACGAATTACTTTTCATCTTACTGTTAATAAGACAGATATGGGAAAAGTGATTGGTAAGCAAGGGCGTGTTGCAAAGGCCATAAGGACTGTTGTATATGCAGCAGGATCATCACAACAAAAGAAAATTTTTCTAGAAATTGGTGAATAGCTTTTTGCATCTAGATGAAAGGGAGGAATAAAATTCCTCCCTTTTTTGCTATCATGAAAAGCGGAAGCGACTTGCACAGGGGCGACAGGCATAAGACGAGCCGGCGAGAAGGTTGCTCTTTTACCTTCTTGATGGATTGGCTTAGACCTGAGAGCCCCTAGGCGCTGAAGCTAGACAATGAAAAACAGGAAATTGAAGGAGGAGGCAATTCTATGCAACTTATTCAAACTGTTATTGTAAAGCAAATCTTAACGGAACAAAGTAAACAAAAGCTACTTGATAAATATTTTGCTGGCAAGCTGCAGATGCAAAAAGAATATGAGCAGCTACAGTTTGAGTTAAAAAAGTTAGAAAAAGCCAAAAAGTATCAATCAAGCGCACTTAAAAGTCATTTTGAAAAAGAACTGCAAAAACGACATGACAAAGAAAAGCTTTATGAGTTTCAAATTGAACAACTACATATGCTACCATTAGGCAGTGAACTAAAGCAAAAGGAAGTACAAGCCCTTGTTGAAGTGAAGGTTGGCGACAATTGGGATGAAGTAATGGAGCAAACAACCATTATCATAAAAGATGGCATAATTGAGGAAATAAGATAGAGGTGACGAACAAAATGGAAAAATGGTTTAATGTAGGTAAAATCGTCAATACACACGGAATCAGAGGTGAAGTAAGGGTGATTTCTAAAACTGACTTCCCAGAAGAGCGTTACAAAGTGGGGAATACATTGTATTTGTTTATGCCTGGATCTAATAAGCCCATTCAATTAAAGGTAAAAACCCACCGAACTCACAAAAATTTTAATTTACTTACCTTTGAGGGGTATGAAAATATCAACGAGGTTGAAAAGTTTAGGGACGGTATCCTAAAGGTGCCAGAATCTCAACTTGGAAATCTTGAAGAAGATGAATACTATTACCATGAAATTATCGGATGCTTAGTGGCGACAACTAGAGGTGAGGAAATTGGTAAGGTTACAGAAATCCTATCCCCAGGCGCTAACGATGTATGGGTAATAAAATCGGCATCAGGCAAGGAAATATTGATTCCTTATATTGAAGATGTTGTGAAAAAAGTCGATGTGAAGGAAAAGGTAATCTTAATTGAACCGATGGAAGGTCTACTTTCATGATGAAAATAGATGTACTGACGTTATTTCCAGAGATGTTTTCAGGGGTGCTTGGGCATTCCATTTTACATAAAGCTGCCCAAAAATCTGCTGTTCACTATAATGTTGTTAATTTCCGTGACTATGCTGATAATAAACATCAAACCGTCGACGACTATCCCTATGGCGGCGGGGCAGGTATGGTCTTAAAGCCGCAGCCACTATTTGATGCAGTTGCAGCATTAAAGGAAAAAGCAAACAGTAACACAACAAGAGTGATATTACTTTGTCCTCAAGGAAAACGGTATGACCAAAAACTGGCAGAAGAATTGGCGAAAGAGGAACATCTTCTGTTCATCTGCGGGCATTATGAGGGTTACGATGAAAGAATTCGTGAACATGTGGTAAGTGATGAGATTTCAATTGGTGATTATGTGTTAACTGGCGGAGAGCTTGGAGCAATGGTTGTGATTGATAGTGTTGTTCGTCTCCTGCCAGAGGTCTTAGGGAATGAAGAGTCACATATGAAAGATTCTTTCAGCACAGGCCTTTTGGAGCATCCTCACTATACAAGACCCTCTGACTTTCGCGGAATGAAGGTTCCAGAGGTCCTTCTGCAAGGAAATCATCGATTAATCGAAGAATGGCGTAACAAGGAAGCTTTACGACGAACACTCCTTAGGAGGCCAGACTTATTAGAAAAAATAGAATTGAGTAAGGATCAGGAGAAATGGCTGAATGAAATAAAAAAAGAATATGAGTAGATATTGCATGAAGTTGTCTTTTATGTTAAGATACTTCTTGTGACTTGAGCTGATTAATGTATTCAGTATGGTCTTATAACGATGTTCCGCTGCAATGGAAAAGGATAGTAGATGTGCATGAGCGTCTGTTGGAAGGAGTTGAAAACGATGCAAAAATTAATTGAAGAAATCACAAAAGAACAACTTCGTTCTGATTTACCTGCGTTCCGTCCTGGTGATACTGTACGTGTACACGTTAAAGTTGTCGAGGGTACTCGTGAGCGTATTCAGTTATTCGAAGGTGTAGTGATTAAGCGTCGTGGTGGTGGCATTAGCGAAACTTTCACAGTTCGTAAGGTATCTTACGGAGTAGGCGTTGAGCGTACTTTCCCTGTACACACACCTAAAATTGCGAAGCTTGAAGTATTGCGCCGCGGTAAAGTTCGCCGTGCTAAGCTATACTACTTACGTAAGCTACGTGGTAAAAAAGCTCGTATTAAAGAAATTCGATAATAAAAGAAAGAGCTTGCTTTGCAAGCTCTTTTTTCGTACTTATCTTATCAAACATTTTTTTGTGATTGGTGGGGAACAAAAGATGATTAAAAAGAAAAATGAACTTTGGGAATGGACGAAGGCACTTTTAATTGCGGTTGTATTGGCAGCTGTCATTCGTTACTTTCTTTTTGCACCAATTGTAGTAGACGGGCTATCGATGATGCCTACACTGCAGCACCAAGACCGTATGATAGTGAACAAGCTAAGCTATAATATAGGTGAGCCTAAACGGTTTGATATTATCGTCTTTCATGCGCCTGAACAGAAGGATTACATAAAAAGAGTCATTGGACTTCCGGGTGACCGTATCGAATATAAAAATGATACTTTATATGTAAATGGAAAAGCGTACGAAGAACCATATTTGGATGAGTATAAGAAAAAAGTCGAAGGACCTTTAACTGATCCGTTTACACTTGAAGAAACTCCTGCTGGTGTTGAAACAGTACCAGAAGGTGAATTGTTCGTCATGGGTGATAATCGCCGTTTCAGTAAGGACAGCAGGCATATTGGAACCATCTCCATGGAAAAAATAATCGGTAAAACAAGTATTGTTTACTGGCCATTAAAAGATGCGCATATCTTGAAATAGTTTAGGAGGTGACGACTGCTTTGACAATCCAATGGTTTCCGGGTCATATGGCAAAAGCACGAAGAGAAGTCACAGAGAAATTAAAACTTGTAGATATTATCTATGAATTAGTGGATGCACGAATTCCTTACTCGTCCCGCAATCCAATGATAGATGTAATTATTCAACATAAACCAAGACTGGTCCTCTTAAATAAAGCCGATTTGGCAGATAAAGCAATTACAAAAGAATGGATTGCCTATTTTGCTGAAAGAGGAATAAAAGCAATTGCTATTAACTCTCAGGCCGGAGAGGGTATGAAGGATATTGTAAAGGCATCCCATGAAATCTTAAAGGAAAAGTTTGATCGTTTAAGAGCAAAAGGTGTTGTTAACCCAAGAGCCATTCGTGCCATGATTGTTGGAATCCCGAATGCAGGCAAATCAACATTAATTAATCGACTTGCAAAGAAAAACATTGCAAAGACAGGAAATATGCCAGGAGTAACAAAAGCCCAACAATGGATTAAAGTTGGAAAAGAGCTAGAGTTATTGGATACACCGGGTATTCTATGGCCTAAGTTTGAAGACCAAGAGGTTGGAAAGAAGTTAGCTGTAACTGGAGCAATCAAAGATACTCTTCTGAATTTGCAGGACCTCGTTGTTTTTTCAATTAAGTTTTTAGAAGAACGATATCCAGATAGACTTAAGGAACGCTATAAGCTTGAATCAGTCCCTGATAATGTGGTAGAGATGTTTGACCAAATTGGGGAGCTCAGAGGCTGTCTCGGGGCTGGTGGAGTCGTTGATTATGATAAAGTTTCAGATTTAGTCATTCGAGAAATTAGATCTGAGAAATTTGGACCGCTTACTTTCGAAAGGCCAAGCGATATAGCGGATAAAATTGAAAATAAATAAACAAATGAACTCTCCATGTGGTGAGTTTTTTGTTTATTTTTGTCATTGAAATTAAATGCAGGAGAAGGTATCATTACAACGGGTGAAGAAAATGAAAGTACAAACAATAGCAGAAATAGAACAACAGCTTAAATACATAAAGTCTGATAATGACCCTATCTTACAAAAACTCCAGCAGGATGAGCGTAAAGGTGTTCAACACCTTATACATAAATGGCATAGGAAAATGGAACAGGAAAGACAACTTCAGGAAAAGTTTAATGAGATGAATGTCTATGAAAATAAATGGCGTGAACAAGGATATAAGTATATTGCCGGTGTTGACGAAGTTGGCCGCGGACCGCTTGCAGGCCCAGTGGCAGCTGCAGCGGTTATTTTACCAAAGGATTTTTATTTGCCAGGTATTGATGATTCCAAGAAGCTTACAGAGAAAAAGCGGACTGAATATGATGAAATCATTAGAAGAGATGCAATAGCTGTTAGTGTTGCGATGATTGATGCAGCAGAAGTTGATTCTATTAATATCTACGAGGCTACTAAAAAAGCGATGAAAGCTGCAATTGCTTCACTTCCGTCCAATCCAGAAGTTTTACTGGTTGACGCTATGAAGCTCGAAACACCTTATATCGTGGAGTCTATTATAAAAGGGGATGCAAAAAGCGTATCCATAGCGGCAGCTTCCATCGTTGCAAAAGTGGCAAGAGATTCGCTAATGAAAAAAATATCGGCTGAGTTTCCGGAATACGGCCTTGAGAACAACATGGGCTATGGAACAAAAGAACATATCTTGGCGATTCAAAAGCATGGTATTACACCTTATCATCGAAAAAGCTTTGCTCCAGTAAAGGAAATGATTCTAGGCAAATAACAAAACAAGCATCTTATTGCTTGTTTTGTTATTGTTAAAAAGTAATTAGTTGTTAAAATTTGGCTTCTTCTTATATGAAAGCGCTTTAATTGATGAGACGTGAGAATTCATAATATTATGAGGATAATAATTTTTTTTGCGCATAATGGTGGACAAGGTATCTGTCATTCTATAAAATGAAAACGGAGTCAATTTTTTGAAGAGTTTGATAGGAGGATGGGAAATGAATATCCATGAGTATCAGGGGAAAGAAATCCTCAGAAAATATGGGGTAAGTGTTCCTAATGGCAAAGTGGCATTCAGTGTTGAAGAAGCAGTGGAAGCCGCAAAGGAATTAGGTACACAAGTATGTGTAGTAAAAGCGCAAATTCATGCAGGCGGCAGGGGTAAAGCCGGCGGAGTAAAGGTTGCTAAAAACCTTGAAGAAGTGCGTACATATGCAAGCGAAATCCTCGGAAAAACGTTGGTTACACACCAAACAGGTCCTGAAGGTAAAGAAGTAAAGCGACTATTAATTGAAGAAGGCTGTGATATTAAAAAAGAATATTACGTGGGCCTTGTCTTAGACCGCGCTACTTCAAGAGTTGTGCTTATGGCTTCTGAAGAAGGCGGAACAGAAATTGAAGAAGTAGCAGAAAAAACTCCGGAGAAAATCTTCAAGGAAGAAATTGATCCGGTTGTGGGCTTAATGCCATATCAAGCTCGTCGAATTGCATTCAATATTAACATTCCAAAAGAGCTAGTAAATCAAGCTGTTAAATTCATGATGGGCTTATACAATGCGTATATTGAAAAGGATTGTTCAATTGCCGAAATCAACCCATTGGTTGTAACTGGAGATGGAAAAGTAATGGCATTAGATGCAAAGTTAAACTTTGACTCAAATGCATTATATCGTCAAAAAGATATACTTGAGTACCGTGATCTTGAAGAAGAAGATCCAAAGGAAATCGAAGCATCTAAATATGATTTAAGCTATATTTCATTAGATGGAAATATCGGCTGTATGGTAAATGGCGCCGGCCTTGCTATGGCAACAATGGATATTGTTAAGCACTATGGCGGCGACCCGGCGAACTTCCTCGATGTTGGGGGCGGTGCAACAGCTGAGAAAGTTACAGAAGCATTCAAAATTATCCTTTCTGATCCAAACGTAAAAGGTATTTTTGTAAATATTTTTGGCGGTATCATGAAATGTGATGTCATTGCTGAGGGTGTTGTAGAAGCTGCTAAGCAGGTTCAACTAAGTGTACCTCTTGTTGTGCGTTTAGAGGGAACAAACGTTGACTTAGGTAAGAAGATTCTTGCTGAGTCTGGTTTAGCTATCACTCCTGCAGAATCAATGGCTGACGGTGCACAAAAAATCGTTTCACTTGTGAAATAGGATCGAAAGAAAGGGGAATTAACGTGAGCGTTTTTATTAATAAAGATACGAAAGTATTAGTTCAAGGGATTACAGGTTCAACTGCCCTTTTTCATACAAAACAAATGCTTGAATATGGTACACAAATTGTTGCTGGTACTACTCCAGGAAAAGGCGGCATGGAGGTTGAAGGAGTACCTGTTTTTAATACAGTGAGTGAAGCTGTTGCTGCTACAGGCGCTACTGCTTCTGTTATCTATGTTCCAGCACCATTTGCTGCTGATGCTATTATCGAAGCCGTAGATGCTGAATTAGATCTTGCTATTTGTATTACTGAACATATTCCAGTTTTGGATATGGTGAAAGTAAAACGTTATATGGAAGGCAAAAAGACTCGCTTAGTAGGTCCTAACTGCCCTGGTGTTATCACTGCAGATGAATGTAAAATTGGTATCATGCCTGGTTACATCCATACAAAAGGACATGTTGGTGTTGTTTCCCGCTCTGGAACATTAACATATGAAGCAGTTCATCAATTAACACAAGCAGGAATTGGTCAAACTACTGCTGTGGGAATCGGCGGCGACCCAGTGAACGGAACAAACTTCATTGATGTATTAAAAGCGTTTAATGAAGACCCAGAAACATATGCTGTTATTATGATTGGTGAAATCGGCGGTACAGCAGAGGAAGAAGCGGCTGAGTGGGTAAAAGCAAATATGACTAAACCTGTAGTCGGCTTCATCGGCGGTCGTACAGCTCCTCCTGGAAAGCGTATGGGCCATGCTGGTGCAATCATTTCAGGCGGTAAAGGTACAGCAGATGAAAAAATCCGTGTTATGAATGAATGCGGAATTAAAGTTGCTGACACTCCATCTGTTATGGGTGAAACGTTAATTGAAGTTCTAAAAGAACAAGGTATATACGATAAGTGTGTAACACACTAAAAAATAGAAGAAATAGTCCCTTTAAACTAGGGACTATTTCTTCTTTTTATCATTAATAATGGAGGTCAAGAATGGATGATTTTAGAGAAAAACTCATTGCTCTAATGCACTACCCAAGTATTTCATGGACTGCAGTTTTACAATATATAATGAAAGACACAACTCTTCAAAGGAAATCACAGTACATCCAACAAAACCTATTCTCTTCCACAGCACACACAAACCTTCCTTCGACCACTTCTTTACAATCAGAAATCATTAAAGAACAAATCCAAAAATATGAAAAAAATGGGATTAAGGTAATCACAATACTAGATGAAAATTACCCCAGTTTATTAAAAGAAATTTACCAGCCGCCCTGGGTTTTATTTGCAAAGGGAAATCTTTCTCTGCTCGAAAAACAACCAAAGCTTGCAGTAGTGGGTTCACGCCAAGCGACACAGTATGGTAAGAGTGCCATTCGGTTACTATTTCCGCCACTAGTGGAAAAAGGAGTGGTTATTGTCAGCGGATTAGCTAATGGTATAGATACTCTCGCACATGAAAATGCAATGAAGAATGGCGGAGATACCATTGCGGTTATTGCTGGAGGATTGAATCATATTTATCCAAAGGAAAATAGTGAATTAGCAACAGAAATGATGAAAACGCAATTGGTTGTTTCAGAATATCCGCCAGATACAAAGCCAGAACGGTGGCATTTTCCAGCACGTAACCGAATCATCAGCGGAATGTCAAATGGTACATTTATAATAGAAGCAAAACGAAAAAGTGGTTCTCTCATCACTGCTAACTATGCAGTCAATGAGGGACGTGAGGTTTTTTCCCTTCCTGGAAGTATCTTTAATCCGTATTCATTGGGTACAAATGACCTAATTCAGCAGGGGGCTAAGCCTGTAATGAGTAGTGAGGATATATTAGATGAACTTCCGATATAAACTTTAGTGATTTTACTTTATATTAAATAAAATTGCAGTTTTTTAAAGGTTTTTTTCGAATTTTTGGAGATTTATGCTAAAAAGGCTTGAAATTATTTCTAATATGTTATACATTTTCCAACAGATATTTGAAAAAAAGAATGTCTAAATAGGAATAATTTGGCGCATTATTATCATTAACTAGTTGTAAACGGTTTCGTCATTGTTGACATCAAAAGTTATTTGTTTAAGAATAAGAAGTATTAATAATGAATACTTTTTCCAATTTTAAAAAAATGGTTATATAAATGGAGTAAATCAGGGATAAGGTTTTTGTAAAGTATTTTCACAGGTCCGAGTTGAGAAATTTGGAATTTAGGAAAACTTCTCAAATTGTAAGCACAGTTTAATCTGAGTGCTTTCACATTTCTTATATCCCCTTGAGGAGGATTAGTTGCATGTCAGAGTTTCTGGTAATCGTAGAATCACCGGCAAAAGCGAAAACAATTGAGCGTTACTTAGGAAAAAAATATAAAGTTAAAGCATCCATGGGACATGTGCGTGATTTGCCTCGAAGCCAAATGGGAGTCTCTAAAGAAAATAATTTTGAACCCAAATACATTACAATTCGTGGAAAAGGTCCAGTTTTAAAGGAATTAAAAACTGCTGCAAAAAAAGCAAAAAAAGTTTTTCTCGCGGCTGACCCTGATCGCGAAGGGGAGGCAATTGCTTGGCATTTGGCCCATAGTTTAAATGTTGATATTACTTCTGATTGCCGCGTGGTTTTTAATGAGATAACGAAGGATGCGATAAAAGAATCTTTTAAACATCCACGTCCCATAAACATGGATTTGGTTGATGCACAGCAGGCAAGAAGGGTTTTAGATCGTCTTGTTGGATATAACATTAGCCCGCTCCTTTGGAAAAAGGTGAAAAAGGGATTAAGCGCTGGACGAGTTCAATCGATCACTGTCAGATTAATTATTGATCGAGAAAAGGAAATTAAAGCATTTGTACCTGAAGAGTATTGGACAATTGAAGGGGATTTTGTTAAGGGAAAAGATCATTTTAGTGCTCTTTATTTCTCTCTTGCAGATAAGAAAAAAACAGAGTTGAAATCAAAAGAGGATGTTGAGGAAATCCTTAATCAAATGGATGGCGATAAGTTTAATGTGGTCTCAGTAACCAAAAAAGAACGCAAACGAAATCCTTCACCGCCTTTTATCACCTCTTCCCTCCAGCAGGAAGCGGCTAGGAAGCTTAACTTCCGAGCTAAGAAAACGATGATGCTGGCGCAACAGTTATACGAGGGAATTGAGCTTGGCTCAGATGGAACGGTCGGTCTTATCACATATATGAGAACAGACTCAACCCGTATATCCGAAACAGCCCAAAAAGAGGCAGCGGATTATATTGGTGACGTATACGGTGCGGATTATTTAAAGGAAGAACAAAGAAAAGAGAAAAAACAAACAAATGCACAGGATGCTCACGAGGCGATTCGTCCCTCTAGTACTTTCAGAGATCCAAATAGTATAAAGCAATTTTTATCAAGGGATCAATTTCGGTTATATAAACTAATTTGGGAGCGATTCTTAGCAAGTCAAATGGCACAGGCGGTAATGGATACAATGAGCGTTGATTTGCAGAATGGAAATGTTCTTTTCCGTGCGACCGGTTCGAAGATAAAATTCCCCGGGTTTATGAAGGTGTATGTCGAAAGTACGGATGACCAAGTTGAAGAACGAGACAAAATGCTGCCTAACTTACAAGAGGGCGATGTTGTTTTTAAGAAGGACATTGAACCAAAACAACATTTTACCCAGCCGCCTCCAAGGTATACGGAAGCACGTTTAGTTAAAACGCTTGAAGAACAAGGAATTGGCCGTCCTTCTACCTATGCACCAACATTGGATACTATCCAAAAGCGCGGATATGTAGCATTAGATAATAAACGTTTTATTCCGACGGAGTTAGGGGAAATTTGTAACGAATTAATGTCTGAATTCTTCCCAGATATTTTAGATGTTGATTTTACCGCCAAAATGGAACAAGATTTAGATAATATTGAAGATGGTAAAGTCCGCTGGGTTGAAATCATTGATGGTTTTTATCAGGAATTTGAGAAGCATCTAGAGATTGCCGAAAAAGAGATGCAGTCGGTTGAAATTAAAGATGAGCCAGCAGGCGAAGATTGTGAATTATGCTCAAGCCCAATGGTATTTAAAATGGGCAGATACGGTAAATTTATGGCATGCAGCAACTTCCCAGATTGCCGTAATACTAAAGCCATTGTAAAAGAAATTGGCGTTACCTGTCCGAAATGTAAAGAGGGAAATATCATTGAGCGTAAAAGTAAGAAGAAAAGAATCTTTTATGGCTGTGATAAGTTTCCGGGATGCGAATTTATTTCATGGGATAAGCCTTTACCAAGAGCATGTCCTAAATGTGAAGGAACGCTCGTTGAAAAGAAATTAAAAAAAGGCGTCCAAGTACAATGCACAGAATGTGACTACAAAGAAGAACCACAAAGTTAAAGGGTGAGCACAGCTCACTCTTTTATATTTCTTTCCGTACAGCTCCAATGCTGCCGCTTTTTTTTATAATCATAAAACTTTTTTGTTTTTGATTCGTATAGTACAATGCAAGATGGGCTAAAAAGAGGGAAAAGTAAACATAGTAAATAGTAAAGCTGACTTATGGTCATTAGCTTTGTAAGAATCAGGAGGTTAATCATGAACGATGTAACAATAAATGTAATTGGAGCTGGACTGGCAGGGAGTGAAGCTGCTTGGCAAATCGCTAAACGGGGTGTAAAAGTCAGGCTTTATGAGATGAGACCAGTTAAACAAACTCCCGCTCATCATACTGATAAATTCGCTGAATTAGTATGCAGTAATTCCTTACGAGCAAATACCTTAACAAATGCGGTTGGAGTATTAAAGGAAGAAATGAGATTGCTCGATTCTGTTATTATCGCTGCTGCAGATGCATGCGCAGTCCCAGCTGGGGGAGCTTTGGCGGTTGACCGACATGAGTTTGCGGCTAAAGTGACAGAAATGGTAAGAAATCATGAAAATGTAACGGTCATTAATGAGGAAGTGACGGAAATTCCTGAGGGAATTACGGTAATCGCAACGGGTCCATTAACAAGTCCTGAATTATCCGCCCAATTAAAAACTTTAACGGGTGAGGATTACCTTTATTTTTACGATGCTGCAGCACCTATTTTAGAAAAAGACAGCATCAATATGGATAAGGTTTACTTGAAATCACGATATGATAAAGGTGAAGCTGCATATTTAAATTGTCCAATGACCGAGGAAGAATTTAACACCTTTTATGAAGCGCTAATTACAGCAGAAACAGTTCCTTTAAAGGAATTTGAAAAGGAAATCTTTTTTGAAGGCTGTATGCCAATCGAAGTGATGGCACAAAGAGGAAAGAAAACAATGTTATTTGGTCCATTAAAGCCAGTTGGTTTAGAGGATCCCAAAACAGGAAAAAGACCCTATGCTGTTGTGCAATTGCGCCAAGACGATGCAGCAGGAACCCTTTATAATATAGTTGGTTTCCAGACACATTTAAAATGGGGTCCACAAAAAGAAGTGCTGCAGTTAATACCAGGACTTGAGAATGCTGAGATTGTGCGTTATGGGGTTATGCATCGAAATACGTTTATCAATTCACCCAAGGTTCTAAAAGCTTCTTACCAATTTAGGGAACGTGAAAATCTGTTTTTTGCTGGACAGATGACAGGGGTGGAAGGATATGTAGAATCTGCTGCAAGTGGCCTAGCTGCCGGAATAAATGCTGCAAGATTGGCACAGGGGAATAGCCCAGTAGAGTTTCCTGTTGAAACTGCTATTGGTAGTATGGCACGTTATATCACCACAGCGAACGCAAAGAACTTCCAGCCTATGAATGCTAATTTTGGACTGTTTCCGGAATTGCCAGAAAAAATCAAGGGAAAACAGGAACGAAATATGCAGCATGCAAACAGGGCCTTAGAAACAATTCAGAACTTTGTGAAAGTTTTGTAAAATTTATTGCAAGGGGAATAGAAGTGTGTTACGCTTTAGTAGCCTTTGTGAGGTGGACATATTAATAAATGTGACTGATTTAGTAACGTTCGTTCACAACTATTTACAAACGGTGAGAACTTTATCACAATATACAATTGGACAATCCCATATGCTTAGTGTAAATTCATCTTGTTCATGGATGAACAAGTGCGGATTTAGTGGAATCAATTGAAACGTATATGCCCATACATAGACGGGAATAAATGAATAAAGTTTTCATACTATTCTAGTGTAATTCACTTGTCTACTTATGACAATCTCTTGTTACATAGGTTTACTAGTCAGGCTGTTTTCGTAAAGAGTGTTGTTAAAATCCTAAAGCCGATTTTAACGAGGAACAAACTATTTTGTGCTCGAAATTAAGTTTGCAGGCTCTTTTCTTAGAAAAGAGCCATTAGTAAAAATGCAAGAGGAGGAAGAATGATGAACCAATTTCATGCCACGACGATATTTGCAATCCATCATAATGGTCAATGTTCAATGTCAGGTGATGGTCAAGTCACATTTGGTAATGCTGTAGTGATGAAGCACACAGCAAAAAAGGTTAGAAAGATATTTAATGGAAGAGTATTAGCTGGTTTTGCCGGATCTGTTGCCGATGCTTTTACCCTTTTTGAAATGTTTGAAGGGAAATTAGAAGAATATAACGGAAACCTCCAACGAGCTGCTGTTGAGCTTGCTAAACAGTGGAGAAGTGATAAGGTGCTAAGAAAGCTAGAAGCCATGTTAATTGTTATGAATCAGGAAGATATACTCCTAGTATCAGGAACAGGAGAAGTAATTGAGCCTGATGATGGAATTCTAGCAATTGGATCAGGTGGAAATTATGCGCTGGCAGCTGGACGTTCTCTAAAGAAATATGCAGGTGACCATCTTACAGCAAAAGAAATTGCAAAGGCTTCTTTAGAAATAGCTGCTGAAATATGTGTATACACAAACCACAACATTATCGTTGAAGAGCTCTAACGGGAGGGAACTTACAATGGCTAAAACAGATAACCTAACACCGCGTCAAATTGTTGAGAGACTTGATCAATATATTATTGGTCAGAAGGACGCAAAAAAGGCAGTTGCGGTTGCACTTAGAAATCGATATAGACGAGGCTTGTTAAACGAAAAACTCCGCGAAGAAATTATTCCTAAAAATATTTTAATGATTGGTCCAACGGGTGTTGGTAAAACGGAAATTGCCAGAAGAATTGCGAAACTTGTTGGAGCCCCATTCGTTAAAGTGGAGGCTACGAAATTTACGGAAGTCGGATATGTTGGCCGTGATGTGGAATCTATGGTTCGTGACCTCGTTGAAACATCTGTTAGATTGGTAAAAGAGGATAGAATGCTGTCTGTTAAGGAACGTGCAGAGGAAAATGCAAATGCAAGGCTAGTTGATTTACTCGTTCCATCAGCGAAGAAAGCACAAAATTATAAAAATCCACTTGAAATGTTATTTGGCGGCGGAAATGCAACTCCGGATCAGGACACACATCAAGAGGATTACTCTATTACTGAAAAACGTAAGATTGTAAGGGAAAAGCTTGCTCTTGGCCAATTAGAAGAAGAGATGGTTACGGTTGAAGTGGAAGAGCAATCACCATCCATGTTTGATATGCTGCAAGGTTCAGGGATGGAACAAATGGGTATGAACATGCAAGATGCGCTCAGCAGCTTTATGCCGAAGAAACGGAAGAAAAGAAAATTAACTGTGCACGAAGCAAGAAAAGTATTAACAAATGAAGAAGCCGCTAGATTGATTGATATGGATGAGGTTACGACTGAAGCTGTTTACCGTGCTGAACAGACAGGTATCATCTTTATTGATGAAATTGATAAAATTGCCAGCAAAAACGCTGGAGGTTCCTCTGCGGACGTGTCTCGTGAGGGTGTACAACGAGATATATTACCGATTGTTGAAGGTTCAACAGTTGTTACAAAATATGGTTCAATAAAAACAGATTATATTTTATTTATTGCTGCTGGTGCATTTCATATGTCAAAACCATCAGATTTAATACCAGAATTACAAGGGCGGTTACCGATTCGTGTTGAATTAACAAAATTAACCGTTGAGGATTTCTTCAGGATTTTGATTGAACCTGATAATGCATTGATTAAACAATATCAAGCGTTATTAGAAACAGAAGGTATACAAATTGAATTTTCTGACGATGCTATTCGTAGAATAGCTGAAGTTGCTTTTGAAGTGAATCAAAATACAGATAATATCGGGGCGAGAAGACTTCACACAATATTGGAGAAGTTATTAGAAGATTTATCGTTTGAAGCACCTGATATTTTAATGGAGAAGGTTACCATTACTCCACAATATGTAGATGATAAGCTTGGAGCAATAGCGAAAAATAAAGATTTAAGCCAATTTATCTTGTAATGATAGAACAATAAAACTTAATAATGGTTCTGAGTTAATTAGGAGGAAGAAACAGATGGATTTACTTACAAAAACTAGAAAAATTAATGTGTTATTACAAAAGGCAGCAGGGAAGCCGGTAAACTTTAAAGAAATGTCAGAGACATTAAGTGAAGTAATTGAAGCAAACATTTTTGTTGTCAGTCGCCGTGGTAAGCTTTTAGGCTTTGCTATTAATCAGCAAATCGAAAATGACCGTATGAAAAAAATGCTAGAGGATCGCCAATTTCCTGAAGAATATATAAATGGTCTATTTAATATTCAAGAGACATCTTCAAATCTTGATGTAGAAAGTCAATACACAGCATTTCCAGTAGAAAATAGAGATTTATTCCGTGAGGGGTTAACTACAATCGTTCCTATTATTGGCGGAGGTGAACGCCTTGGAACATTAATTCTTGCAAGATTGCAAGAGAAGTTCCATGATGATGACCTTATACTTGCTGAATATGGTGCTACTGTTGTTGGTATGGAAATCCTGCGTGAAAAGTCTGAGGAAATTGAAGAGGAAGCACGAAGCAAGGCTGTTGTTCAAATGGCAATCAGTTCATTATCGTACAGTGAACTTGAAGCGATTGAACATATTTTTGAAGAGTTAAATGGACACGAAGGCTTGTTAGTTGCTTCGAAAATTGCAGACCGTGTTGGTATTACTCGTTCTGTAATTGTTAATGCTTTGAGAAAGCTTGAAAGTGCTGGAGTCATTGAGTCTCGTTCTCTTGGTATGAAAGGAACGTATATCAAAGTTTTAAATGATAAATTCTTAGTTGAGTTAGATAAATTACGTTCTAACTAATGAATGAAAACATCCCTGGTTTTACCGGGGATTTTTTTCTGAAGTAAAACTTGATTGTTATCTTCACATATGCTATATTATTTTACGGTGTTATTACACACGCTTGTTGATTTAAGCAGCCGGTGCTGTTAATACAGTTGCTGTTTAAAAATGAGACTTGCGGAGGAAAACGAAACCATAGGAGGAAAAAAACATGTCAGTAATTTCAATGAAACAATTGCTTGAAGCTGGTGTACACTTTGGACACCAAACTCGCCGTTGGAACCCAAAAATGAAGAAATATATCTTCACAGAGCGTAACGGTATCTACATCATCGACCTACAAAAAACAGTTAAAAAAGTTGAAGAAGCTTATAACTGGGTGAAAGATCTAGCTGCTAACGGCGGAACTATCCTTTTTGTTGGTACAAAGAAACAAGCTCAAGATTCTGTTAAAGAAGAAGCAGCTCGTTCAGGTATGTACTTTGTTAACCAACGTTGGTTGGGTGGTACTTTAACAAACTTTGAAACAATCCAAAAGCGTATTGGTCGCTTAAAAGATATTGAAAGAATGTCAGAAGACGGTACTTTCGAAGTATTACCTAAAAAAGAAGTAGTTCAATTAAAGAAAGAACAAGAACGCCTTGAAAAGTTCTTAGGCGGAATCAAAGATATGAAGAAGCTTCCAGATGCACTTTTCATTATCGACCCTCGTAAAGAGCGTATCGCTGTTGCTGAAGCTAAAAAATTGAACATTCCTATCGTTGGAATTGTTGATACTAACTGTGATCCAGACGAAATCGATGTAGTTATTCCTGCGAATGATGATGCGATTCGTGCGGTTAAGCTTTTAACAGGTAAAATGGCAGACGCTATCCTTGAAGCAAAACAAGGTGAAGAAGTAGCGGTAGAAGCGTAAGTCAAATAGTTTGAACTAAAAAAAGGTGATAAGAGGGAGACCCTTTATCACCTTTTTTTAAAGGTTTATCTTAGCGAACAATGGCTAAGATATAAGTATGTACATAGGAATTGAAGGAGGAAAAAATCATGGCAGTTACTGCTCAAATGGTAAAAGAACTACGCGAAAAAACTGGCGCAGGAATGATGGATTGTAAAAAGGCTTTAACAGAAACAAATGGTGATATGGAAAAGGCAATCGACTTCTTACGTGAAAAAGGGATTGCTTCAGCTGCGAAAAAAGGTGACCGTATTGCTGCAGAAGGTTTAACATATGTTGTTGCAGAAGGAAACGATGCAGTGATTTTAGAAGTAAACTCTGAAACTGATTTCGTTGCAAAGAACGAAGCTTTCCAAAGCCTAGTAAAAGAATTAGCTGCACACTTGCTTGCTAACAAACCAGCAACAGTTGAGGAAGCTACTGCACAAACAATCAATGGAGTGACTGTTGCAGACTATATCAATGCTGCTATTGCTAAAATTGGTGAAAAGTTATCACTTCGTCGTTTTACTGTTGTTTCTAAAACTGATAATGATGCATTTGGCGCATACCTTCACATGGGCGGACGTATTAGTGTATTAACTGTTCTTGAAGGTACTACTGACGCAGATGCTGCTAAAGATGTTTCCATGCACATTGCTGCTCTACGACCTTTATATGTTTCTCGTGATCAAGTTTCTCAAGAAGAAGTTGAGCGTGAGCGTCAAGTGTTAACTACACAAGCACTTAACGAAGGAAAACCAGAAAATATCGTAGCAAAAATGGTTGAAGGCCGTCTTGGTAAATACTTTGAAGATGTATGTCTACTAGACCAAACTTTTGTTAAGAACCCAGATCAAAAGGTTCGTCAATTCGTTGAATCAAAAGGTGCTTCTGTACGTGAATTCATACGCTACGAAGTGGGCGAGGGTATTGAAAAACGTGAAGACAACTTCGCTGAAGAAGTTATGAACCAAATTAATAAAAAGTAATTGGTTTTAAGTACGATACGAAAAAATATGTTTTGAATAGGGAACACGTTGTGTTCCCTATTTTTAAAGGTTTTTTATCATCATATACATAATAAGGAGGTTTATATGAGCGGTCCTAAGTACAAACGCGTCGTTCTAAAATTAAGCGGGGAAGCACTTGCAGGAGAATCAAGCTTCGGTATTAAACCATCCGTAATTAAATCAATCGCAGGACAAGTAAAGGAAATTGCCGAACTTGGTGTTGAAGTGGCAGTTGTTGTTGGCGGAGGTAATATTTGGCGTGGTAAAATAGGCAGTGAGATGGGAATGGACAGAGCAACTGCTGATTATATGGGGATGCTAGCCACTGTAATGAATTCTTTAGCACTGCAAGATAGTTTAGAACATCTGGGAATTGAATCAAGAGTACAAACCTCAATTGAAATGCGTCAAGTTGCAGAACCATACATTAGACGTCGGGCAATGAGACATTTAGAAAAAAAGAGAGTGGTTATTTTTGCAGCTGGGACAGGAAATCCATATTTCTCAACTGATACGACTGCTGCTTTACGTGCAGCTGAAATTGACGCTGAAGTTATCTTAATGGCAAAAAACAATGTGGATGGTGTGTATTCTGCTGATCCGCGTCTTGATCCTAATGCAACGAAGTATGAAGACCTCTCTTTCCTAGATGTCCTCAAAGAAGGGTTAGCTGTCATGGATTCAACTGCATCTTCATTATGCATGGATAATGATATTCCACTTATTGTTTTCTCGATTATGGAACAAGGAAATATTAAACGTGCAGTAATGGGTGAGAAAATTGGAACGATTGTTAGGGGGAAAAATTAATGCCAAAACAAGTGGTTTCAGCAACGAAGGATAGAATGCTTAAAGCAATTCAAGCGTATTCTCGTGAGCTTGCTAGTATTCGTGCAGGGAGAGCAAGTGCTTCTTTACTAGATAGAATTACAATTGATTATTATGGAGCACCAACACCAGTGAATCAAATGGCTGGAATTTCAACTCCAGAAGCAAGACTCCTTGTCATCCAGCCTTATGATAAATCGATACTTGGTGATATTGAAAAGGCGATTCTCAAATCAGATTTAGGATTAAATCCATCAAATGATGGTACGGTTATTAGACTTGCCATTCCTCAATTGACGGAAGAACGTCGAAAAGAGCTAGTGAAATTAGTAAAGAAGGAATCTGAAGAGGCGAAAGTTGCGATTCGTAATATTCGACGTGACGGTAATGATGATTTGAAAAAGCTGGAGAAAAGCGGAGAAATTACAGAGGATGCTCTTCGAGGTTATTCAGATGATATTCAAAAACTAACAGATGAACACATAAGTAAGATTGACCAAATAACAAAAGACAAAGAAAAAGAAATCTTGGAAGTTTAATTATTGTGAGAACCCTCTTTTTTAGGGGGTTTTTTTCACTATTAGTCATTCTTATTTCTTGTACAAGTACATAACTTATTTAGTAGAAGATATATTTTTACTTTTTTGGTATGATAAAAGCATGCAAAAATCAGCATTCTTCATATATATCAACACAGGCTCTGTGGGCATGATCTATTATCGGAGGAAATGATTATCTTAATTTGGAGGAGCAATGTTATGTTTAATAAAATAAGGCTTTGGAAGAATCAAAACAATAACTCTTCCACACTCCGAGAAAATATAGAAAAGGTTAAACAATTGCCAGTACCGGAACATGTTGCGATTATTATGGACGGCAATGGTCGTTGGGCTAAGAAGAGAGCCTTGCCTCGAATTGCCGGACATCATGAAGGTATGAAGGTCGTGCGTAAAATAACGAAGTTAGCCAACAAACTTGGAATTAAAACACTTACGTTATATGCTTTTTCAACTGAAAATTGGAAGCGGCCGAAGAATGAAGTGGACTATTTAATGAAGCTTCCAGAGGAATTTCTAGGAACCTTCTTACCTGAATTAATTGAAGAAAATGTTCAAGTAACGATGATGGGATATAAAGATCAACTTCCGGTACATACATTAAATGCAATTGAAAGAGCTATCCAGGATACAAAGAATAATGATGGACTTGTATTAAACTTTGCACTTAACTACGGCAGCCGAGCCGAAATTATTGATGCAGCCCAAAAAGTCTTAAATGATTATAAAAGTGGAATACTAAAAGAGGGAGAGTTAAATGAAGAGATTTTCTCCTCGTATCTGATGACTTCTAACCTCAATGACCCTGATTTATTAATCCGTACGAGTGGCGAAATCAGGCTAAGTAATTTCATGTTGTGGCAATTAGCATATACGGAGTTTTGGTTTACGGATGTATTATGGCCAGATTTCAGAGAAAAGCATCTAATTGAAGCAATAGAAGTATATCAAAACCGTCAACGTCGTTTTGGTGGTATCTAATAAATCTCTCACTCAAGTACTATAAAGGTGTTGAAATCGTAGATGAAGCAAAGAATCATTACAGGAGTTGTAGCAGCTGCTTTATTTTTACCAATTGTTTTTTATGGAGGACTGCCTTTTGTCCTTTTAACATATTTCCTCGCAACTGTGGGATTGTATGAGTTATTAAAAATGAAAAAACTTAGTATCTTTTCTGTTCATGGACTGCTAACTGTTTTATTTCTCTGGGTTATTCTTTTTCCGGTGCAGTATAGTGATATAGTAGATACTTTTAATTATACAAAAACTGAACTTGGTATTGCTTTTATCCTTTTATTATTGGCATATACCGTGATTACAAAGAATCGATATACATTTGAAGATGCTGGTTTTTCGATTTTGTCAGCCATTTATGTGGGAATAGGATTTTATTTCTTTATTGAGACTCGTGATGCGGGTATCGTCTATATTTTCTATTCATTATTCATGATTTGGGCGACGGATTCAGGTGCTTACTTTATCGGTAAAGCTACAGGAAAAACCAAGCTATGGCCGGAAATTAGTCCGAATAAAACGGTTGAGGGCTCCATAGGTGGAGTGGTTTCAGCCTTAATTGTTGCTGTATTGTTTGCTATATTTTCTGAAATCAATGCTACAATCCTAACATTAATGGGAATTACCGTTGTCCTTTCTGTCTTTGGACAAATAGGGGATCTTGTCCAATCAGCATTTAAACGCCATTTTAATGTAAAGGATTCAGGAAATATCCTGCCAGGTCATGGTGGAATCCTTGACCGTTTCGATAGTCTATTATTCGTTTTGCCATTATTACACTTTTTTCACTTGTGGTAAATTTTAGGAGTTGAACATCTGTTGAAAAAGATTAGCATTTTGGGGGCTACAGGTTCGATAGGCACCCAAACTTTAGATATTCTTCGTGAACATCCGTCTGAATTTAAATTAGTCTCTATATCAATTGGGAAAAATCTAGATTTAGCACGAAAAATGATTCTTGAATTTCAGCCAGAGCTAGTTTCTGTACAAGAGTATCAAGACTGTATTACATTAAAAGCAGAATTTCCTAGTATCAAATTCACATATGGAGTTGAGGGTCTTGTAGAAGTAGCTGTATTTCCTTCAGCTGATATCCTAGTAAATGCTGTGATTGGAAGTGTTGGTTTAAACCCGACCTTACAAGCAATTGAAGCGGGGAAAACCATTGCGATTGCCAATAAAGAGACACTTGTTACGGCTGGTCATCTAGTTATGGAAGCTGCGGAAAAAAATGGAGTGGCATTACTTCCCGTGGATAGTGAACATTCTGCGATTTATCAGTGCTTACAGGGTGAAAAGGAAAAGAATATAGAAAGATTGATTTTGACGGCTTCTGGTGGCAGCTTCCGTGATAGAACACGTAAAGAGCTAGAAGGAGTTACGGTTAGAGAAGCCTTAAATCATCCCAACTGGTCAATGGGGGCAAAAATAACAATAGATTCTGCAACGATGATGAATAAAGGTCTTGAGGTAATTGAGGCTCATTGGCTGTACAACATGCCTTATGAAAAAATCGATGTGCTGCTTCATAAAGAAAGTATTATTCATTCAATGGTTGAATTCCATGACAGCAGCATAATAGCACAGCTTGGAACACCAGATATGAGAGTACCGATTCAATATGCACTCACCTATCCTGACCGCTTACCCTTAACTTCCTCTCAAAGGTTAGATTTAGCTAAAATTGCTCAGTTGCATTTCCAGGAAATGGACGTAAATCGTTTTCGCTGCATGCAATTTGCTTACGAGGCCGGCAAACTAGGGGGAACAATGCCTACCGTTTTAAATGCTGCAAATGAAGTGGCTGTAGCTGCTTTTCTAAATGAAAAAATTAATTTCTTACAAATTGAGGATATGATTGAGAAGGCATTAAACAAGCACGAATTAATAAAAAATCCTGACTTATCCATTATTCAAGAGGTGGACAAAGAAACAAGACAATATGTAAATTCACTTCTATAAAAAAGGTGGTTTTTAGTTTGACTACAGTTATTGCCTTTATCGTTATCTTTGGTGCTTTAGTATTTTTCCATGAATTAGGCCATTTGGTCTTTGCGAAACGTGCAGGAATTTTGTGCCGCGAATTTGCAATCGGGTTTGGTCCAAAGGTTTTCACTCATAAAAAAGGGGAAACTACGTATACAATTAGGTTACTGCCAATTGGTGGATTTGTTCGGATGGCTGGTGAAGATCCAGAGGGAGTTGAACTAAAACCTGGTTACAGAATCGGGCTATTGTTTGACAAAGATAATAACGTAAATAAAATTATTATGAACAATAAAGAAAAGTATCCTAATTGTCGGATTGTGGAAGTAGAGTATGCAGATATTGAACATAAGTTGATTATTAAGGGATATCCAGAGGACGAAGAAGAAAGCTTACAAACCTTTGCTATAAGTCCAACAGCTGTTACAGTTGAAAATGGGATAGAAACACAATTGGCCCCTTATGATCGTCAATTTGCTTCAAAAACGCTGCCTCAGAGAACGATGGCCATTTTTGCAGGCCCGATGATGAATTTCGTCTTGGCATTCTTTTTGTTCATTATTATCGCCTTTTTACAAGGTGTTCCTACTAACGAGCCTAAATTGGGGGTCATTACACCTGATGGTGCTGCAAATGCAGCTGGATTATTAGAAGGTGATATTGTCCAAAGTATTAATGGTGCTGAAATCTCCACCTGGTCTGATGTCGTAGAAATTATCAGGGAAAATCCTAATGAAACACTAGATTTCTCAATAAGCCGTGATGGCAGCGAACAGGAAATTACCGTTACTCCGAAAGAACAAACAGTTGAAGGAGAAAAGATAGGTCTAATTGGAGTATACAGCCCAATAGAAAAATCACCATTAAAAGCCATTACTGCAGGTTTTACGGAAACATATTTTTGGACAAAGCAAATTTTTGTCATGCTTGGACAGTTAGTTACGGGTCAGTTCTCGATCGATATGCTCTCTGGGCCTGTTGGTATATATGCTTCCACGGATACAGTAGTTCAATCAGGAATTTACTATGTGATGAAGTGGGCAGCTATTTTAAGTATTAACCTAGGAATCATGAATCTCTTGCCAATCCCAGCACTAGATGGCGGAAGACTAATGTTCTTTGCAGTCGAAGCTGTCAGAGGAAAGCCAATAGATCGTCATAAAGAAGGAATGGTCCACTTTATTGGATTTGCGCTTCTTATGCTCCTCATGCTGGTGGTTACTTGGAATGATATTCAAAGATTTTTCTTGTAAGTTCATTAATAAAATTGAGAAAAAGGTTCCCTGGTGAACCTTTTTTTATTTACTTTTTTGGTTTTATTTTTCTGTCGAAATAAGCCGATTGATTATGTATCATATGATATAATTATTTCTTGATTAAAGAAAAATGAGAGAGACTTTATATAGATGGGAGAGGGAATGATGAGCGAACATGCCTCTGGCAAAAAAGAGCGATTCTTACTCTTGCTCCAGCAACTAGAATTACAAGAGGACGCTGTAGTAGCACAATTTCAAAATGCACAAATTGAAAGATTTATTGTAGAAAAGAAATCTCGTAAATGGCATTTTCAATTTTTACTAGAAAAAATTCTTCCTTTTAGTTTATATCTTCGTTTTACTACGCAGCTTGAAAGAAAGTTTTCTAGTATCGCCAAGATTTCTTATGACTTAAAAGTAGAAAATCCAACCTTTCACCCCGAATTGCTCCTGGAATATTGGAATTATAGTATTCAGCAAATCGATGGCATCTCACCGCCAATGTTAAAATTACTCAATGAACAGGTACCGGTACTTAGCGGTAATAAGTTAACGGTATCAGTGAATAATGAGACGGAAGGAATGGCCATAAAAAGGAAATATGGAGGGCTGATTACCAGTCTTTATCAGTCATATGGATTTCCAAGCTTATCGTTTGAAACGGATATTCAAAGCGGAGAAAAGAATGACGAATATCAACAATTCTTATTAGCGAAACAAAAAGAAGATCAGGAACGCGGTCTAATGGCCTTAGCTGATTTACAAAAGAAAGAAGCTGAGAAAGATGCTGGTGGAGGGGTTCCGGAAGGGCCTCTCTCCATCGGGCTGACTATCAAGGATGATCAAGACTTAAGAAGTATGATTGATATTGTCGATGAAGAACGCAGAGTCACCGTAGAAGGGTACATTTTTGATGCGGAGACAAGGGAACTAAGAAGTGGACGTACGCTATTAACATTTAAGATTACCGATTACACCAGTTCGCTTATGGTTAAAATGTTCTCTCGCGACAAAGAAGATGCAGCCCTTTACCAGCTCGTTAAAAAAGGAATGTGGGTACGAGTTAGAGGAAGCATCCAAAATGATACATTCGTCCGCGATTTAGTCATGATTGGAAATGATATAAATGAAATTAAACCTGCAGGCCGTAAGGATACGGCGCCTGATAATCAAAAACGAGTAGAACTGCATCTTCACACCCCAATGAGTTCAATGGATGCTGTAACTCCTGTAGGTGCCCTCATTGCTCAAGCAAAGAATTGGGGGCATAAGGCGATTGCGGTTACAGACCATGCTGTTGCTCAATCCTTTCCTGAGGCGTATAGCGCTGGGAAGAAAAATGATATTAAAATCCTATATGGTGTTGAAGTAAATCTTGTGGATGATGGTGTTCCAATAACCTATAATGACGCCCATCGTTTACTGGCAGAAGATACATTTGTTGTATTTGACGTTGAAACGACAGGTCTTTCAGCCGTATATGACACGATAATTGAACTAGCGGCTGTAAAAATACGAGATGGGGAAATTATTGACCGATTTGAATCCTTCGCCAATCCACATCATCGACTATCAGCAACAACGATCAATTTAACAGGAATCACCGATGATATGGTTCAAAATGCTCCAGAAGTCGGAGAGGTAATCCAAAGGTTTCATGATTGGGTAGAAGACGGAGTCCTGGTTGCACACAATGCATCCTTTGATATGGGATTTCTTAATGTAGGATATAAAAAAATCGCCCTTGAAAAGGCAAAAAATCCAGTAATTGATACCCTTGAACTTGGTAGATTCCTTTACCCAGAAATGAAAAATCACCGGTTAAACACATTAACGAAGAAGTTTGATATTGAATTAACCCAGCACCATAGAGCCATTTTTGACGCAGAAGCAACAGGATATCTGCTATTGAAAATGCTCAAGGATGCTTCTGAAAAAGGAATAGAGTACCATGATCAATTTAACGACAACATGGGTAAGGGAAATTCTTATCAGCGAGCACGTCCTTATCATTGTACTTTATTAGCACAAACCGAAGTCGGTTTGAAGAATTTATTTAAACTCGTATCGATTGCTCATATTGAATACTTTTATCGCGTACCAAGGCTGCCAAGGTCCGTTCTTCAAAAATACAGAGAAGGAATTCTTGTTGGTTCCGGCTGTAATAAAGGAGAGGTATTCGAGGGGATGATGCAAAAATCTCCTGATGAAGTGGAAGCTTATGCTCAATTCTATGATTACTTTGAGGTCATGCCAAAGGAAGTTAATGCTCCATTGATTGAGATGGAACTCGTTCGTGATGAAAAGGCATTAGAAGATATTATTGGTAATATTGTAAAGCTTGGCGATAAATTAGGAATTCCTGTTGTGGCAACTGGTAATGTCCATTATCTAAATGAAAATGATAAGATTTATCGGAAAATTTTAGTTAACTCGCAAGGTGGAGCCAACCCGCTAAATCGTCACAAACTCCCAGATGTCCATTTCAGGACAACAAATGAAATGCTTGCTGCGTTTTCGTTCCTTGGAGGAGAAAAGGCGAAGGAAATTGTAATAACGAATACAAACAAAATAGCTGATATGATTGACGTCATTAAACCGATTAAAGACGACTTATACACTCCGAAAATTGAAGGCGCCGATGAAGAAATGCGGGAAATGAGTTATTCAATGGCAAGGAATATTTACGGAGAACAACTTCCGGAAATTGTTGAGGCGCGTCTTGAAAAAGAATTGAAGAGTATCATTGGCCATGGGTTCGCTGTTATCTACTTAATTTCACATAAGCTTGTAAAAAAATCATTGGATGATGGGTATCTTGTTGGTTCACGTGGATCAGTTGGGTCATCACTTGTAGCAACGATGACAGAGATTACCGAGGTAAATCCTTTACCACCTCATTATGTCTGTCCAACCTGTAAGCATTCGGAATTCTTCAATGATGGTTCGGTTGGATCAGGATTTGATTTGCCAGATAAAGACTGTCCGCAATGTGGAAGTAAATATCGAAAAGACGGACATGACATTCCCTTTGAAACATTCCTTGGTTTCAAAGGGGACAAAGTGCCCGACATCGATCTCAATTTCTCCGGAGAGTATCAACCGCGTGCGCATAACTACACAAAGGTTCTTTTTGGAGAAGATAATGTTTTTCGGGCAGGTACGATTGGTACTGTTGCAGATAAAACGGCTTTTGGATATGTTAAAGCATATCAACAGGACAATAATTTACAATTACGTCAAGCAGAAATTGAAAGACTTGCCTCGGGCTGTACGGGCGTTAAGAGAACGACAGGTCAGCATCCTGGCGGAATCATTGTTATCCCTGATTACATGGATGTTTATGACTTTTCACCAATTCAGTTTCCAGCAGATGATAGAAATTCAGAATGGAAGACAACTCATTTTGATTTCCATTCTATTCATGATAATGTTTTAAAACTAGATATACTAGGTCACGACGATCCAACAGTTATTAGAATGCTTCAAGACCTAAGTGGAATGGATCCTAAAACCATTCCAACAGATGATCCAGAAGTAATGAAAATTTTTAGCGGCACAGAATCATTAGGTGTTACCGAACAACAAATTATGTGTAAAACCGGGACCCTTGGGATACCAGAATTCGGTACACGCTTTGTTCGTCAAATGCTTGAAGATACAAAACCTACGACTTTTTCCGAATTAGTTCAAATTTCAGGTTTATCACATGGAACAGATGTATGGCTGGGAAATGCACAAGAGTTAATTCATAATCGCACCTGTAACTTAAGTGAAGTTATTGGATGTCGGGATGATATTATGGTCTATCTAATTTACCAAGGACTAGAGCCATCTTTTGCGTTTAAAATAATGGAATCGGTCCGAAAAGGGAAAGGCCTCACAGAAGAAATGGAAGCAGAAATGCGCAAAAATGAGGTTCCTGAATGGTATATTGATTCTTGTAAAAAGATTAAATATATGTTTCCAAAGGCCCACGCAGCTGCGTACGTGTTAATGGCAGTTAGAATAGCATATTTCAAGGTTCATCTTCCGTTGTTATACTATGCAGCCTATTTTACCGTTCGTGCCGAGGACTTTGATATTGAAGCAATGTCCCGTGGTTCTGAATCTATTCGGGCAATAATTGAAGACATTAATGCAAAGGGACTTGAGGCATCAAACAAGGAAAAGAACTTGCTAACGGTCCTTGAGCTATCACTTGAAATGACGGAAAGAGGATTTACTTTCCAAAATTATGATTTATATAAATCAGACGCATCGGAGTTCATCATTGAAGGAAATTCATTAATCCCTCCATTTAACTCTATACCGGGGCTTGGAACAAATGCCGCTTATAATATTGTAAAGGCAAGACAGGATGGAGAGTTTCTTTCTAAAGAAGATTTGCAGCAACGTGGAAAAGTGTCAAAAACTATACTAGAATATTTAGATAAACTTGGTTGTCTAGGTTCATTACCAGAACAAAACCAGTTATCTCTATTCTAAACAAGGCGATCACCGCTATTGTTGTTTGCATATAAAATTTGGTTATGGTATAGTTTTATTGGAAATACTAAGAAATACTCTCGTTCAAGAGTGGGGAAACCCGCTCTTTCATTTTTGTATAAAGCTTTTTTTGTAGAGTAACTAATAAAACTTTCCGTGTAATTCGTAATAATATGGGTGGAATGTCGGTAAAGGAGGTTAAACATGAGCAAAGTAACAGAAGTAGTAGAAGAGCTAGCGCAGCCAATTATCCAGGAGCTTGAATTAGAATTGGTGGAAATCGAGTTTGTAAAAGAAGGGAAAAACTGGTTTCTGCGCATATATATTGATAAAGAAAACGGTGTTGATATAGAGGACTGTGGCATTGTCAGTGAACGGCTTAGTGAAAAACTCGATGAGCTTGACCCGATAACCCAAAATTATTTTCTTGAGGTATCTTCTCCAGGTGCAGAACGACCGCTTAAAAAAGCAAAAGATTTTGAAAAGGCAATTGGTAAAAATGTGTTTATTAAAACGTATGAGCCGATTAACGGTGAAAAAGGTTTTGAAGGGGTATTGCTAGATTACGACGGGAAAACAGTAAAAGTAGAGATGAAAATCAAAACCCGAAAAAAAGTAATTGAAATACCTTTTGAAAAAGTGGCTAGTGCAAGACTAGCAGTTATTTTTTCATAATGAAAGATAAATATATAGTAGATAGGGGGATATAATCAGATGAGCAGCGAATTATTAGATGCTCTTACAATACTAGAAAGAGAAAAGGGCATTTCTAGAGATGTTTTAATTGACGCGATTGAAGCTGCACTTGTATCGGCATATCGACGTAATTTCAACCAAGCCCAAAATGTTCGGATTGATTTAAATCTGCAATCTGGCTCAATGAGAGTATTTGCAAGGAAAGAAGTAGTGGATGAGGTTTTTGACCCTCGCCTTGAAATATCCATAGCAGATGCAAGAAACATAAATCCAAACTATTCTGTTGAAGATGTAGTTGAAATGGAAGTAACACCAAAGGACTTCGGCAGAATTGCTGCCCAAACAGCAAAGCAAGTCGTTACCCAAAGGGTTAGGGAAGCTGAAAGAGGAATTATTTATTCCGAGTTCATCGATCGTGAAGAAGATATCATGACTGGAATTGTTCAAAGACTTGATTCAAAATTTATTTATGTCAGCCTTGGGAAAATTGAAGCGCTGCTGCCTGTAAATGAACAAATGCCAAATGAGCGCTATAAGCCTCATGACCGTATAAAGGTTTTTATTACGAAAGTAGAAAAAACAACAAAGGGTCCTCAGATTTTCGTTTCACGAACACATCCTGGTTTGCTCAAGCGATTATTCGAAATTGAAGTTCCGGAAATATATGATGGGACAGTTGAAATTAAATCTGTTGCTCGTGAAGCAGGAGACCGTTCGAAAATTTCTGTTCATTCGGATAACAATGAGGTTGACCCGGTTGGATCATGTGTAGGTCCTAAAGGTACAAGGGTTCAAGCAGTTGTGAATGAATTAAAAGGTGAAAAAATTGATATTGTTAAATGGTCAGATAATCCAGTCATCTTTGTTGCGAATTCATTAAGCCCATCTAAAGTTTTAGATGTAATGGTAAATGAAGGTGAAAAAGCGACGACTGTTGTTGTACCAGACTATCAGCTTTCACTAGCAATTGGAAAGCGTGGACAAAATGCCCGCCTTGCAGCAAAGTTAACTGGTTGGAAAATTGATATCAAGTCCGAAACAGAAGCACGTGAACTGGGAATCTATCCACGTGAAGAAATGATTCGACTTTTTGATGATGAAGTAGACGTTGACTTTAACGAAGAAGAAGAAGAAAAGGAATAATAAATGAGGTGAATAGATTGTGAACAATCGTAAAAAAGTTCCTATGCGTAAATGTGTCGCAACCGGTGAAATGAAGCCGAAAAAAGAACTCGTTCGCATCGTTCGCTCAAAAGAAGGGGAAGTTTCTATCGACTTAACTGGAAAAAAGTCGGGTAGAGGTGCTTACCTTTCTAAGGACAAAGAAGCAGTCCTACTAGCCAAGAAGAAAAACACCTTATCTAATCATTTACAGGTTACTATAGATGAATCATTATATGAAGAACTATTGGAATTGATAGAAAAGGAAAACAGGCAGTCTATATGAATACAAATCAATGGATGTCGTTACTTGGCTTAGCCAATCGAGCACGGAAAATCATTTCGGGTGAGGAGCTTTCTGTTAAGGAAATTCGAAGCGGAAAAGCAAAGCTCGTTTTATTATCGGCAGATGCATCTGCAAATACGACAAAAAAAATTACAGATAAATGTAAGTCATACGAAGTTCCCTATAAACTAGTGGAAGATCGCCACCTTCTAGGCCAAGCGATTGGCAAAGAAGCCCGCGTAGTTGTAGCTGTGCTGGATAATGGATTTGCGAAAAAACTGATGACGTTGCTCGATTAATTCTAGCGGGGGTGAAAATATGAGTAAAATACGTGTTTATGAGTACGCAAAGAAACACAATATTTCAAGTAAAGATGTAATCACGAAATTGAAAGAAATGAACATTGAAGTTTCAAATCATATGGCAACAATTGAGGATGCTGCAGTTGTAAAGCTAGACGCAACTTATAATAAAAACCAAAGCAATCCTGGGCAAAAGCAAGCAAGACCACAACAACCAAATCGCCAGAATCAGAATCCACAGCAGCAGGGAGTTAAACCACAAGTGCAAAGTAAAACAAGTCCAAAAGCTTTTGAGGATGATGACGCAAAAACTACTACACCTAGCAAGGTGAAAGTGGCCTCTCCACCAAAAACGGCTGACACTAAAAAGCAAAATCAACAATTCCAATCCAAGGAAAATAAGGTTTTCAGCGCTGGAAAAGGGAATAAAAAACCTTTTAATAATAATAATCAAAATCGCAATAATAATAACAACCGGAAAAAGAATCATACACCGGTTCAACAAGCACAGCCACAAGTAAGGAAAGTGAAAGAGCTTCCGGCTAAAATAACTTTTAGCGATTCATTGACTGTTGGAGAACTGGCTAAGAAAATCTACCGTGAACCTTCTGAAATCATCAAGAAGCTGTTTTTATTGGGAGTTATGGCGACCATTAATCAGGTATTAGATAAAGATGCGATTGAATTAATTGCGAGCGAATACGGGGTTGAGGTTGAAGAGGAAATTAAAATCGATGCAACTGACCTTGAAGTTTATTTTACTGAGGATGAATCTGAAGACCTCGTTGAAAGACCATCCGTTGTTACGATTATGGGTCACGTTGACCATGGTAAAACCACTTTGCTTGATTCCATTCGTCATACAAAGGTAACAGAAGGTGAAGCGGGGGGAATTACTCAGCATATCGGTGCTTACCAAGTTGTTGAAAATGGTAAAAAGATAACATTCCTTGATACACCGGGACATGCTGCCTTTACAACGATGCGTGCACGTGGTGCGAAAATCACGGATATAACCATTCTTGTTGTAGCTGCTGATGATGGTGTAATGCCTCAAACAGTTGAAGCCATTAACCATGCAAAGGCTGCTGAGGTTCCAATTATCGTCGCAGTTAATAAAATGGATAAAGAAGCTGCCAACGCCGATCGTGTTATGCAGGAGCTTACCGAGCATGGATTAGTTTCTGAAGCTTGGGGTGGAGATACAATCTTTGTTCCACTATCCGCAAAAACAGGAGAAGGAATCGATAATCTTTTAGAAATGATTCTACTTGTTAGTGAAGTAGAAGAATGGAAAGCAAACCCTAACCGTAAAGCAGTTGGAACAGTAATTGAAGCACAATTAGATAAAGGCCGTGGATCAGTGGCTACCTTACTTGTTCAGAATGGTACCCTGAAAATAGGTGACCCTATTGTTGTAGGAAACACGTATGGTCGTGTTCGTGCAATGGTAAATGACCTAGGACGCCGTGTGAAAGAAGCGGGACCGTCTACACCTGTTGAAATTACGGGCTTAAGTGATGTTCCACAGGCTGGTGACCGTTTCGTTGTATTTGACGATGAGAAAACTGCTCGTCAAGTCGGTGAAGCACGTTCACAGCAAGCATTGGTAGCACAACGTGGTGAGAAATCAATCGTCAGCCTAGACAATTTATTTGAACAGTTAAAGCAAGGTGAGATGAAGGATTTAAACATCATCCTAAAAGCTGACGTTCAAGGTTCAGCTGAGGCTGTGGCAGCTTCACTGCAAAAGATTGATGTTGAAGGTGTTAATATTAGAATTATTCATAGTGGTGCTGGTGCCATTAATGAGTCAGATATTACCCTTGCCGCTGCTTCAAATGCGATTGTGATTGGATTTAACGTTCGTCCAGACGTAAATGCGAAGCGTGCAGCTGAGCAAGAAAAGGTCGACGTTCGACTTCATAGTATTATTTACAAGGTTATTGAAGAAATTGAAGCTGCTATGAAAGGTATGCTAGACCCTGAATTTAAGGAAAAAGTAATTGGTCAAGCAGAAATTCGTCAAACCTTTAAAGTTTCAAAGGTTGGAACCATTGCAGGTTCTTACGTGACAGACGGGAAAATTACTCGTGATAGCGGAATTCGTTTAATTCGTAACGGGGTTGTCATCTTTGAAGGAAATATCGACGCATTAAAACGTTTTAAAGATGATGCCAAAGAGGTTTCACAAGGTTATGAATGTGGTATTACCATTAAAAACTTCAATGATGTTAAAGAAGGAGATATTATTGAAGCATACGTAATGGAAGAAATTGAACGCAAATGATTGTTGGTTTAGCAGTATGTGAATGTATCATCTACGATGCTCATTCTCTAAAAGAGAAACGTGCGGTACTACAGCGTATTCTCACTAGGTTAAAACAAAAATTTAATGTGTCTGTCTCAGAGGTTGATTATCAGGATATGTGGCAGAG
Organism: Neobacillus niacini; assembly: GCF_023715415.1. Taxonomy (GTDB): domain Bacteria; phylum Bacillota; class Bacilli; order Bacillales; family Cytobacillaceae; genus Neobacillus; species Neobacillus niacini_C. The sequence continues at coordinate 229,639 of NZ_JAMBOB010000001.1, read as the reverse complement.
AACAAAAATAGCTATTGCTACAGTAACATCCAGCCGGGTAATGACTGAACTAGAGCTGCAAAATGCACTTAAATTAATTGATTCTTTCCCTGAAATAGAAAGAACAATCACCGATATAGAATGGCTTTAAATTAAGAGGTGAAGTAATGAGCCACAGAGCAAATCGTGTTGGAGAACAAATGAAGAAAGAACTAAGTGACATCATCGGTCGAAAAATTAAAGATCCCCGGATCGGTTTTGTGACAGTCACTGATGTTCAAGTAACAGGAGATCTACAACAAGCAAAAGTATATATTTCTGTTTTGGGCGATGAAGAACAAAAGGAAAACACACTTAAAGGTCTTGCAAAGGCGAAAGGATTTATCCGAACTGAAATTGGACATCGTATTCGCTTGCGCAAAACACCTGAAATCCTTTTTGAATGGGATGAGTCAATGGATTACGGAAATCGAATTAACTCGCTTATTCACCAATTGCACCATGAAGAAAGAAGCATGGAAAAAAATGAAGAAGAATAAATGGATAGACAATTGTCTATCCTTTTTTTTCGATACAAAAAAGAATTGGAGTGACCAAGGGTGGAAGGAATCTTACCTTTATATAAACCGGCTGGACTAACGTCGCATGATTGTGTTTTTAGATTAAGAAAAATATTAAAAACAAAAAAGGTGGGTCATACGGGAACGCTAGATCCAGATGTAACTGGAGTGCTTCCTATCTGTATAGGGAAAGCAACTAAAGTAGCTGAATACATAACAGACGCCGGAAAGAGCTATGAAGGTGAAGTAACCCTAGGTTATTCCACTACAACCGAAGATGCTTCCGGAGAAAAGGTTGAGGAGAAAAAGGTTGTAGATACCTTCAGCAGGAAAGAAATACTTAAAGTTCTCGAATCTTTTACAGGTGAAATCGAGCAAACTCCACCAATGTATTCTGCGGTAAAAGTAAATGGAACAAGGCTTTACGAATTTGCTCGCAAAGGAATTGAAGTGGAACGCCCAACTAGAAAAGTGACCATTTATTCGATAGAACTTCTTGATGAAAGAGAAGAGTTTTCAGGAGAAACCATTTCTTTTCGATTTAGAGTAAGCTGCAGTAAAGGAACCTATATTAGGACATTAGCGGTTATGATTGGCGAGAGTCTTGGATACCCGGCACATATGTCAAATCTAATTAGAGTCCAATCAGCAGCATTTACACTTGATGATTGCCTGACGTTTGAACAAATAGAAAAGTTAATGGAAAGTGGTACTATTTCAACCTGTTTAAGACCTTTAGAAATGGCACTTTCTCATTTGCCGAAATACATAATAAATGATAAAGTAGCAGAGAAAGTGAAAAATGGCGCACTTTTACCTATACCAGAGTATTTAATAAATAGTAACGAACCTATTATCGCTCAAACGGAAGAGGGAAATGCTCTTGCCATTTATTCGGTACATCCGAACAAGCCAGGGCTCTTAAAACCAGTTAAAGTTTTGCGTAATGATCAAGGTTAAAAAGGTTACTGATAAGAAAAGGTGAGTTTCAATTGGAAGTAATAAAGCTAAAATATCCATTAAATATAGATAAAACTGAAATTCCTCCATTATCCATGGCACTTGGTTATTTTGATGGTGTTCACCTTGGTCATCAAAAGGTGATACTTGAGGCAAAAAAACAAGCGCACCAAAAAGGACTCCACTCTGCCGTTATGACCTTTGACCCTCACCCATCGGTTGTCTTAGGGAAAACTGACAAGCATGTTCAATACATAACACCTTTAGCTGAGAAAATAAAAATCATTGAGGAATTAGGTATTGATTTTCTTTTTATTGTCCATTTTACACCGGAATTTGCTAATCTGCTGCCACAAGAATTTATCGACCAGTATGTGATTGATTTAAATGTAAAACATGTGGTTGCGGGATTTGATTACTCTTACGGCCGTTTGGGGAAGGGAACCATGGAGGTATTGCCTTTCCATTCAAGAGAAAAGTTTACTTTCACCACTGTTGATAAATTAACCAGTGGGAATGAAAAGGTAAGTTCAACGAGAATTCGTCAATATATCAAAGATGGAAAAACAGTCGAGCTGCCAGAATTACTCGGAAGATTTTATATGACAGCAGGTATTGTTGTCCATGGAGATAAAAGAGGCAGAACGATTGGGTTTCCAACCGCAAATGTTGAAACGAAAGATGAATATATTTTACCTCCTCTTGGTGTTTATGCAGTGAAAATCAAGATAGGGGAAGACTGGTACGAAGGTGTATGTAATGTAGGCTACAAACCAACCTTTAATAAAGAAGCGTTAAAAGTGTCAGTTGAAGTCCATGTGTTTGACTTTAACAAAGATATTTATGGTGAGGTAGTAAAGGTCGAATGGCATCATTACCTGCGAAAAGAACAAAAATTCTCCGGAATCAAAGAACTAGTAACCCAAATCGAAAAAGATAAACAGAATGCACTTGAATACTTTAGTAAAATCGACAAACACTTACCGAATAATTGCGAATAATAGCCTTTTCTTAGGTTATAACTTGCTTTTTGACGTGAAACGTTGTATTCTTATTAACGTATTAAAAATAACCTTTGCTTGGCAAGTCGAGTCACCGACGCTTGCTCAGTAACAGGGGATATGAAATTTAGGAGGTGAATAGGATGGCAATCACACAAGAACGTAAAAACGAACTTATCGCTGAGTACAAAACTCATGATAACGATACTGGATCTGCAGAGGTTCAAATCGCTGTCCTTACTGAATCAATCAACAATTTGAATGAGCACTTACGTACTCACAAAAAGGACCACCACTCACGTCGCGGTCTGTTGAAAATGGTTGGTAAGCGTCGTAATCTTTTAACGTACCTACGTAATAAAGATGTTCAACGTTACCGTGTATTAATCACTAAACTTGGACTTCGTCGATAATCAAAAGAAGCGGGATTTTTCCCGCTTTTTTGTTAGGTTAAAAAAAGAATATCATACGAACAACACAAAATCTTATATACATATTTTAAGTCGCGAAAATTTGTGCATACTAATAGTATATTTGTATTGATAACATAAGCGTAAAACGCTTTTTTTATATTAGATGATTAGAGCGAAGTTATTTCGCATTATCCTCTAAAGTGATTTGGATAGAGAGGGGTAAGAATATGGAACATACGAAACATGAGTATTCCATGGATTGGGCTGGACGTAAATTAACCGTTGAAATTGGACAACTAGCCAAACAAGCAAATGGAGCCGTAATGATCCGTTATGGAGATACGGCAGTTTTAAGTACAGCTACAGCTTCAAAAGAACCAAAAAACTTAGACTTTTTTCCATTAACATGTAACTATGAGGAACGATTATATGCAGTTGGGAAAATACCTGGAGGCTTTATTAAACGGGAAGGTCGTCCAAGTGAAAAAGCTATTTTAGCTAGTCGCTTAATTGACCGTCCCATTCGCCCGCTTTTTGCTGATGGATTCCGTAATGATGTCCAAGTAATCAGCATTGTCATGAGTGTGGATCAGGATTGTTCGTCAGAGATGGCAGCAATGTTTGGATCCTCTTTAGCACTATGTACATCTGACATTCCATTCGAGGGACCAATCGCTGGTGTAATCGTTGGTAGAGTTGGCGGAGAATTTGTGATTAATCCAACCGTAGAACAAGCTGAAAAAAGCGACATTCATTTAACCGTTGCAGGTACAAAAGATGCAATTAACATGGTTGAAGCTGGTGCTGATGAAGTTTCTGAGGAAGTAATGCTAGAAGCTATCATGTATGGACATGAAGAAATCAAACGTCTCATCGAATTCCAAGAAAAGATTATGGCTGAAGCAGGCAAGGAAAAGAGAGAAGTTGTTCTTTATGAACTAGATAAAGATTTAGAAGCTGAAGTTAGAGAAATATGCGAAGCTGAAATGGTAACTGCTATTCAGGTTCAAGAAAAGCATGCACGTGAGGATGCCATTAAAGAAGTTAAAAATCGGGTTATAGCTAAGTTCCAAGAGGACGAGGCAACAGACGATGATTTGAAGCAGGTAAAACAAATACTAGATAAAATTGTTAAAGGTGAAGTCCGCCGTTTAATAACAGTTGAAAAAATCCGTCCAGACGGTCGGAAAATCGATGAAATACGTCCTTTATCTTCACAGGTAGGGATCCTGCCGCGTACTCACGGTTCAGGATTGTTTACACGTGGACAAACTCAAGCATTAAGTATTTGTACTTTAGGTGCCATGGGTGATGTTCAAATTCTAGATGGTTTGGGTATCGAAGAAGAAAAGCGTTTTATGCACCATTACAACTTCCCTTTATTTAGCGTTGGTGAAACTGGACCAATCCGTGGACCAGGCCGTCGTGAAATAGGACATGGGGCTCTTGGTGAACGGGCACTAGAACCAGTAATACCAAATGAAAAGGATTTCCCTTATACGATTCGCCTTGTTTCTGAAGTTTTAGAATCAAATGGTTCTACATCTCAAGCAAGTATCTGTGCAAGTACATTAGCGATGATGGATGCAGGTGTTCCAATTAAAGCACCGGTTGCAGGTATTGCAATGGGTCTTGTAGCTTCTGGAGAATATTACACTGTTTTATCCGATATTCAAGGTATGGAAGACCACCTTGGCGATATGGATTTCAAGGTTGCAGGAACAGCTAAGGGAGTCACTGCCCTTCAAATGGATATTAAGATTAAAGGACTTTCACGTGAAATCCTTGAAGAAGCATTGCAACAGGCTAAAAAAGGCAGAATGCATATCTTAGATTCGATGCTGGCAACGATTGCAGAGCCTAGAATCGAGCTTTCACAATTTGCTCCAAAAATCTTAACAATGAAAATTAACCCAGATAAAATCCGTGATGTTATTGGGCCAAGCGGTAAGCAAATCAATAAGATTATTGAGGAAACTGGTGTTAAGATTGATATCGAACAAGATGGAACAGTATTTATTGCCTCTACAAATCAGGAAATGAACCAAAAGGCAAAGAAAATTATTGAAGATATCGTTCGTGAGGTTGTTGTAGGCGAAATGTATCTTGGCAAAGTCAAACGCATTGAAAAGTTTGGAGCGTTTGTAGAAATATTTGCCGGAAAAGATGGACTTGTCCATATTTCCGAACTAGCTGAAGAGCGAGTTGGAAAAGTGGAGGATGTCATCAAAATTGGTGATGAATTCCTAGTGAAAGTTACAGAAATTGATAAACAAGGTCGTGTAAACTTATCACGTAAAGCAATATTAAAGGAACAACGTGAAAAGGCTGAAGCAGAAAAACAACAATAAGCCCTACCCGTTTAAAAGTGATATAGAAAGGTCAGGGGGAACCCTGACTTTTTCCATGTTAGATGTATCTTGTTCTACCTTGTCCCCCTAATTCATATATTGATTATGAAGGGGGAAGGTATATGAAGAAGTTATGTTTGTTTGCTTTCTTATTGTTTGCTGCATGGTTATCAGTTAATAATCCTTTTGTGGATACATATGTTGCTTCGCTCACAAGCAACGTGCTAACCGTGGGAAAGCAAGAAGATCCTCTTTATCAAAGTATTGTAAAAAATGCTTCTACATATGAAATACCGCCTTCCAATGCTAAAATTGATGAAGTATGGAAAGCGATTCCAGGTTATAATGGGATAACTGTCGATATTGAAGCTTCATATAAAAATATGAAGAAAATCGGTACGTTCAATGAAAAAAAATTAGTATTTAAACAAACAGTACCATCTGTACATCTTAACGATTTAACTCCATCTCCTATTTATCGGGGCCATCCTGATAAACCAATGGTCAGCTTCATCATAAATGTAGCTTGGGGAAATGAATATTTGCCTGAAATGCTTGCTGCCCTTAAAAAGCACCAAGTCAAAGCAAGTTTTTTCCTTGAGGGAAGATGGGTGAAAAATAATCCTGAATTGGCAAAAATGATCGTGAGTGCAGGTCATGAGGTGGGGAATCACTCCTACACACATCCTGATATGAAAAAAATATCAGCAGCACAGACTAGGGAGCAATTACTGAAAACGAATGAAGTAATTGAAGCAGCAACAGGAAAAAAAAGCACATGGTTTGCACCTCCGAGCGGCAGTTACCGGGACGAAACCGTTTCAATAGCAGCAGAGTTTAAGATGAAAACAGTTATGTGGACGGTAGATACCATAGATTGGCAAAAGCCATCACCAGACCAACTAATTAATCGTGTTACTTCAAAAGTTGGTAAAGGTTCAATGGTACTCATGCATCCAACTGAATCTACAGCAAAATCATTAGACACCCTAATAACACTTATTGAAGAAAAAGGATTAAAAATAGGTACGGTTAGTGACTTAATGAGTGAAGAAAGAATTATGAAATAAATTTAACAAAGTATCCAGATAATAAAAGATAATAGCTAATTTTTCCGCTTTTCTATAGACAGGAGGATTTTGATGATTAACAAATATTCTTGCAAAAATGGAGTAAGAATTGTATTAGAAAATATTCCAACAGTGAGATCTGTGGCGATTGGAGTCTGGATTGGAACTGGTTCAAGAAATGAAGATCCCCAAACCAATGGTATTTCGCACTTTTTAGAGCATATGTTTTTTAAAGGAACGAAAAACCGATCAGCGAAGGAAATAGCTGAATCATTTGATAGTATTGGCGGTCAAGTGAATGCTTTTACCTCTAAAGAATACACCTGCTATTATGCTAAAGTACTGGATACTCATGCACAATTCGCTTTAGATGTTTTAGCGGATATGTTCTTCAATTCAACCTTTGTAGAAGAAGAGTTAAATAAAGAAAGAAATGTCGTTCTTGAAGAAATTAAAATGTATGATGATACTCCCGATGATATTGTCCATGATTTACTTAGCAGGGCCATATATGAAGATCATCCACTAGGATATCCGATATTGGGCACAGAAGAAACCTTAAACACATTCACAGGATCGACACTTAAGGATTATATCCATAATCGTTATACACCAGAAAATGTTGTTATTTCTATAGCTGGGAATGTTTCGGATAAATTTATTCTTGAGGTAGAGAAGTACTTTGGCTCCTATGAGGGCGGAGATAGCTCAATTATTGAAAATATTCCAGTCTTCCAATCCAATCGATTATCACGAAAGAAAGAAACAGAACAAGCTCATCTTTGTCTAGGTTTTGAAGGATTAAAGATTGGACATGAAGATGTATACAGCTTAATCATTTTAAATAATATTTTAGGCGGCTCAATGAGCAGCAGATTGTTCCAAGAAGTTCGTGAGCAGCGTGGATTAGCCTATTCTGTCTTCTCTTACCATTCTGCATATCAGGATAATGGAGTTGTGACTGTATACGGTGGAACGGGGGCCAAGCAGCTTGATGTGTTATACGAAACGATTCAAGAAACACTTGAAAAATTAAAACAAAATGGAATAACTGATAAAGAATTAAATAATAGTAAAGAACAGTTAAAAGGAAGTTTGATGTTGGGCTTGGAAAGTACGAATAGCAGAATGAGCCGAAACGGTAAAAATGAACTTCTCTTAAAGCGTCACCGATCTCTTGATGAAATTATTGAGCAGATTGACCAAGTTACGAAACAAAGTGTAAATGGGATGGCGACATCAGTTTTCACAGACAAATACTCAGTTTCATTAATTAGTCCCACTGGAGAATTACCTAAAACATTAATTTAAAAGAAAAAACAGTTCATTCTAGAACTGTCAGGCTGTCGAGAAACTCTCGACAGTCTTTTATTTTGGCTCTTTTCGTATAAAATGTTGTCTTCTGTATACAAATGAACCGTTCCTTTCCTCTACAGGTGCTTGCTTTCCGCGGGGAGGAAGTCGAGCCTCCTCGACGCTGCGCGTCTGTGGGGTCTCGACTTTTCCTCTACATCCCGCAGGAGTCAAGCACCTTTCGCTCCAATCCACTCTTTGCTTTCAATATTGATAAAACATCTATCTGTTAGAAAAGAGCCTTTAATTATCAATAACTTTATCGATTCACGAATTAATTTATATAATATTATTAATATTAATAGGACGGTGATTAAACGTAAAAGCCAAAAATAGAGATACATAATGAAGCGAAATTTGTATTTATTGATGATTTAGTGCCTCAAGATCACCTGTTAAGTCATAACTGATGCGTTTGTAACACCAGGAAATGTTCATGACAGCATGCCAAAATATGAAAAAGATTGCTACGCACTTAGCCAGATTTGAGAAAGTGTGTGGCAATCTCCTGGTTCATTCCCCCTGTTGATTGGAGCGGAAGGTGCGAAGACTCCTGCGGGAGTACGGGGCTGGGGAGACCCCGCAGGCGCTTAAGCGCCGAGGAGGCTCCCCGGCACGCCCGCGGAAAGCGAAGCACCTGAAGCGGAAATCAACAGGCCTTTGGGCAGGCTGAAAAGTAAAAATTGCCGAGAAAGATACCTTCTCGACAATCTGACAGTTCGTTCTTAGAACTGTTTTTCTTTTTGCCCAAGCGCTGTTGGCCTAGCACTTTCACTTTTCTTAGTCTAAATTAGGACTTCCATCGATAAACTTATAGTAAGGAGTGTAGAGAGAGGAGTTCATTATAATGAGGTTAAGTGAATTAAGTGGAAAAGAAATAGTAGATGTGAAAAGGGCAGAGCGGTTAGGCGTTCTTGGTCAAACAGATTTAGAAATCAATGAGAACACCGGGCAAATACAAGCCTTGCTAATTCCGTCTGTAAAATGGTTTGGATTTAGAAAACAAGGCGGGGAAATAAGAGTACCATGGCAGCATATAAAAAAAATAGGAACGGATATGATCATTATTGATGTCCATGAAGAAGAAAAGGCTGAAGAATAACGAAACGGTAAAAAGCCCAAGCAAATAAAATTTTGCTTGGGCTTTTTTTTTTATCTGTGAATGAAAAACTCACAGATTCATTCACTCTTACATAAGATGTTGAAGTGATAAGAAGAAAAAGACTTCTGTTAGGATTTTTAAAAAAAGAAGGTGAATGATTTCATGCTGACAGGGATGCAGATAGCCGTGATCGGTGGAGATGCAAGACAGCTGGAAATTATCCGGAAGTTAACCGAGTTAGATGCCAGATTATCTTTAATTGGCTTCGAGCAGCTTGACCACGCATTCACAGGCGCTGTGAAGGAAAAGTTGGATGAAGTCGATTTTTCAAATATGGATGCTTTAATCTTACCGGTACCCGGTACAAATTTAGAAGGGCATGTTGAAACAATCTTTTCGAATGAAAAGGTAATTTTAACAGCCGAAATGCTCTTGAAAACACCTGAACATTGTACCATTTACTCCGGAATTAGTAATACCTATTTAAATGGTATTACGAAGGAAGCGAATCGACCGCTTGTTCAGCTATTTGAAAGGGACGATGTGGCTATTTACAATTCTATTCCGACTGTGGAAGGAACGATTATGATGGCCATCCAGCATACTGATTTCACGATTCATGGCTCAAATATTACAGTATTAGGCTTAGGAAGAGTTGGGATGAGTGTCGCAAGAACGTTCCATGCGCTTGGAGCAAAAATAAAGGTTGGTGCCAGGAAAACCGAACATATTGCAAGAATTACCGAAATGGCTTTAACTCCATTTCATTTAAACGAAATAGAACAACAGGTGAAGGATACAGATATCTTAATTAATACAATCCCGTTATTAATTGTAACGGCATCCGTTATTTCCAAACTGCCTGCTCATACTTTGATTATTGATTTAGCTTCAAAACCAGGTGGAACGGATTTTCGGTATGCTGAAAAAAGAGGAATAAAAGCACTACTAGCTCCAGGGTTACCTGGAATTGTCGCGCCAAAAACAGCTGGTCAAATATTAGCCAATGTTCTGGCCCAATTGCTTCAAGATGATTTAGGTAAGCGAAAGGGGATAATAAAATGAGTTTAAAAGGAAAAAAAATAGGCTTTGGTTTAACTGGATCTCATTGTACGTATGACGCAGTTTTTCCAGAAATTGAGAAACTGGTTCAAGCAGGTGCTGAAGTTTTACCTGTCGTTTCTTTTACAGTTAAAAATACAGAAACCCGTTTTGGTAAAGGGGAGGACTGGATTCAGAGAATCGAGGATCTAACAGGTAACAGAGCGATAGATTCAATCGTTAATGCTGAGCCATTAGGGCCGAAAATTCCTTTAGACTGTATGGTTATTGCCCCCTTAACTGGTGTTTCAATGAGTAAGTTTGCAAATGCAATGAATGATAGTCCTGTTTTAATGGCTGCAAAGGCAACGCTAAGAAATTTAAAACCAGTTGTACTTGGAATATCTACAAATGATGCTTTGGGATTAAATGGAGTTAACTTAATGAGATTAATGGCAACAAAAAATATATATTTTATCCCATATGGGCAAGATGATCCGGTAAAAAAGCCTAACTCGATGGTGGCGAGAATGCCGATGTTAATGGAAACTGTTGAAGCAGCAATTGAAGGCAGGCAAATTCAACCTGTCTTGGTGGAAAGATATAGGGATGCAGACTAATTCTCACACCTTTCGTCAAATATGGTTATTTCTTTTAAGGAATATGTTAATATATTAATAATTCAATCATCAGTGGGACCAATTTTCTCACTGATGAGAGTTTATATTAATCTTTTCTGATTTCTAAACCATTGAAACAGAAATGACCAATCATTATAGATGAAAGATTGAGAGGGGTACTAGAATATGAAGCAATCAAAAGGTTATCATGTGGCTGTTGTAGGAGCGACCGGAGCAGTCGGTCAACAAATGATCCAAACATTAGTGAAAGAAAAATTTCCTATTGGACAATTAACTCTACTCTCTTCTGCCCGATCCGCCGGTAAAAAGGTTACAATTGACGGTGTTGAGCATACGATTCAAGAAGCAAAGCCTGAAAGCTTTGCAGGAGTGGATATTGCTTTATTTTCGGCAGGCGGCAATATATCAAAAGAACTTGCTCCAGAAGCAGTAAAACACGGAGCAATCGTAGTAGATAACACAAGTGCATTTAGAATGGATGAAGAAATTCCTCTGGTTGTGCCTGAAGTTAACGAAAATGACTTGCATAATCATAATGGTATAATTGCAAATCCGAATTGTTCAACTATCCAAATGGTCGTAGCATTAGAACCAATTAGACAAAAATATGGTCTAAAGAAAGTGATTGTTTCCACCTATCAAGCAGTTTCAGGTGCAGGAGCCGTTGCAATTGAGGAGTTGCAGGATCAAACAAAGGCTATCATTAATGGTGAGACAATAGAACCTAAGATTTTACCTGTTAAAGGTGACAAGAACCACTACCAGATTGCCTTTAATGCGATACCACAGATTGATAAGTTCCAAGATAACGGCTATACTTTTGAAGAAATGAAAATGATTAATGAAACGAAAAAGATTATGCACTTACCAGAGCTTGCTGTTGCTGCAACCTGTGTGAGATTACCAGTCGCAGTGGGGCACTCTGAATCTGTTTATTTTGAAATTGAAGCAGACAACGTCAGTGCAAATGAAATAAAAGAATTATTGAAATCAGCACCAGGTGTTGTTTTGCAGGATGACCCAGAAAATCAAGTATATCCAATGCCTGCAAATTGTGTAGGCAGTAATGATGTGTTTGTAGGAAGGATTCGTAACGATTTAAATGAGAGTCGTGGTTTCCATATGTGGGTTGTTTCTGATAATTTACTAAAAGGTGCTGCCTGGAATTCAGTTCAAATTGCAGAAAGCTTAATAAAGCTTGGATTAATCAAAGAAAAAAAATAATGGTTTGATGATAAAGGCAGGTTACTATGTCTATGAAAATAATAGTTCAAAAATTTGGCGGGACATCTGTCAGGGATGAAGCAGGCAGGGAACATGCAAAGAAACATATCGAAAAAGCATTAGCAGATGGATATAAGGTTGTAGTAGTAGTATCGGCGATGGGTAGAAAGGGAGATCCCTATGCAACAGATACACTTCTCTCTTTAATTGGGGGTAATCAAAGTAAGGTTTCTAAACGTGAAAATGACCTGCTTTTATCCTGTGGTGAAATCATTTCTAGTGTTGTTTTTTCCAATATGTTGAAAGTCAATGGCATAAACGCTATTGCTTTGACCGGGGCTCAGGCAGGATTTCGAACGAATAATGAGCATTCACAAGCAAAGATTGTTGAAATGAAATGCGATCGATTACTAAGAGAGTTAGAACATAATGATGTGGTCGTAGTGGCTGGATTTCAAGGTGCTGCAAAGAACGGTGACATCACAACAATTGGACGAGGTGGCAGTGATACTTCAGCAGCTGCTTTAGGGGCTGCATTAAATGCAGAATGGATTGATATTTTTACAGACGTTGAAGGCATTATGACAGCTGACCCAAGAATAGCTGAAAATGCTAGGCGTCTATCTGTGGTTACCTATACGGAGCTATGTAATATGGCTTATCAGGGTGCAAAGGTGATACATCCAAGAGCAGTTGAGATAGCAATGCAGTCAAAGGTTCCCATTCGAATTCGCTCCACGTACTCAGATGATTTAGGAACATTGGTAACATCTATTTCGAAAGATTCACGAGGCAGTGATATTAAAGAAAGAACGGTTACGGGCATTGCACATGTTTCCAATGTAACCCAAATTAAAGTTTTTGCAAAAAAAGACCAATACTATTTACAAGCAGAAGTTTTTAAAGCAATGGCAAATGAAAAAATCAGTGTGGATTTCATCAATATTTCACCAAATGGTGTTGTATACACGGTTACGGATGAAATGACGGAGAGAGCAATAAAGGTCTTAAAAGAAATAGGTCATGAACCTGTGGTGGAGCGTCATTGTGCAAAGGTGTCTGTCGTTGGAGCCGGTATTGCCGGAGTACCAGGTGTTACTTCTAAAATTGTTACAGCTCTTTCTGAGAATGGAATTCGGATTCTTCAATCAGCTGATAGCCATACGACCATTTGGGTACTAGTGAAACAAGATGATTTGAAAAAATCTGTGAATGCATTGCATGACGCCTTTCATCTGGAAGAAGAAGCAATTGAAACAAAACTTACAGATATCTAATAGTGTAGAGGATACGATAAATGGCAGTTTGAAACCAAAAATGCCATTGTCGCTGCCTGGATTTCGTAATTGAAAGGAGTAGTATAATGGTTCATTTTGGGCGGGTTTCAACAGCCATGGTTACACCTTTTGATAAAAAAGGACATATCGATTTTCAGAAGACCACTCAATTAGTAAATTATTTGATAGAAAATGGTACGGATTCCCTTGTGGTTGCAGGTACAACGGGCGAATCGCCTACACTATCTAAAGAAGAAAAATTAGCTTTATTTGCTCATGTAGTAAAGGTAGTTAAGAAAAGAATACCGGTAATAGCAGGAACAGGCAGCAATAATACCTATGCTTCAGTGGAACTGACAAAAAAAGCGGAACAGCTTGGAGTGGATGGTATTATGGTGGTCGCACCCTACTATAATAAACCAAATCAAGAAGGATTATATCAGCACTTTAAATCTGTTGCTGAAGCTACTACTCTTCCTGTAATGGTTTATAATATTCCAGGAAGAGCATCAGTAAATATTCATCCTGATACCATCATTAGGCTTTCAAAGGTTTCAAATATTGTAGCTGTGAAAGAAGCAAGTGGGGATTTAAATGCAATGACTCACATTATTGCGAATACTGATAGTGATTTTGATCTATACAGTGGTGATGATGGTATAGCCATTCCAGTGCTTTCTATAGGAGGAGTAGGAGTTGTCTCTGTAGCCTCTCATGTAATTGGGAATGAAATGCAAGAGATGGTAAAGGCCTTTTTAGAAGGAGAAAATGAGAAAGCAGCAAAGCTGCACCAACAGCTTCTTCCTATTATGCAGGGACTTTTTGCTGCTCCAAGTCCTGCCCCTGTTAAAACAGCGCTTCAAGTTAAAGGACTCGATGTAGGTTCAGTAAGATTGCCGCTTGTTCCTTTAACCGAACAAGAAAGGTCAACATTAATTAAAATACTATTATAATTTATACAAAATGCCAATCGGAAAAATTCGATTGGCATTTTAAATGGCATAACTTACGATTCATTTATTTTCCTCCAAAGGGTAAAACAACTAAATTTGGTTGTAAAGGTTTTCAACTATCAAGTATAATAAGCATAACTGCCACTCGATCGGGCAATTTTGAAATGTCGAAGAACTTTTACGAAAAAGAGAGCTAGACAATCATCATAGGAGGAAACGGAAATTGATAAATAGAAAAAATAGTTCCATTAAGATTATTACGCTTGGTGGTATTGGAGAAATCGGGAAAAATATGTATCTTGTCGAGGTGGACAAGGACATCTATATCATTGATGCCGGGTTAATGTTCCCCGAGGATGAAATGCTTGGCATTGATATTGTGATTCCAGACATCAGTTACTTAACAGAAAACAAGGAAAGAGTGAAGGCAGTATTCCTTACACATGGTCATGAAGATCATATCGGTGCCCTTTCCTATCTTCTCCGTCAAATGGACGTACCTGTTTACGGAACAAAACTTACCTTAGCGCTCGCGGCTGCAAAGTTAAAGGAGCAGGAATATGGTGGGAAGACTAATTTTATTGAAGTGACATCGGATACGATTGTAGAGATGGATTCTGTCCAAGTAAGCTTCTTTCGAACAAATCACAGTATTCCAGACTCAGTAGGTGTATGCATCCATACTTCAGAAGGCAGCATCGTATATACGGGTGATTTCAAATTTGATCAGGCAGCAACAAAACTTTATAAGCCTGAAATAGGGAAAATGGCCGCTCTAGGAGAAAAAGGCGTATTATGTTTACTCTCAGACAGTACGGAAGCAGAGAAGCCTGGATACACCACCTCCGAAGCAATCGTTGAGCGAGAGTTATCCACTGCTTTTTATAATACACGCGGCAGAATGATAGCTGCATGCTTCGCTTCAGACATTAACAGAATTCAACATATCTTTGATGCAGCAAGGGATAATGGCCGTAAAGTAGCAGTAGTGGGGAAAAGTCTTGAAAGAATTTATCATATTGCACTGGATTTAGGCTATTTAGAAGTGAGCGAAGATCTAATTATCCCTGTTGGTGAAATAAATAATTATGAAGACAGAGAAATCGTTGTATTAATGACAGGAAGTCAAGGGGAGCCGATTGAAGCTCTTCAAAAAATGGCGAAGCAAACGTCAAAACATGTAAATATCAAACCTGGTGATACGGTTCTAATCGCTGCATCAACTCTTAGAGGTAGTGAACTATTGATATCCAGGACAGTGGATATGCTTTTTAGAGCAGGAGCAAATGTTATCTCAGGAAAAAGACCGTTACATGTTTCCAGCCATGGCAGCCAAGAAGAATTAAAGTTTATGATTAACTTAATGAAGCCTAAGTACTTTATTCCGGTGCATGGGGAATATAGAATGCTAAAGGCACATCGGAGACTGGCTCTTGCTTGTGGAGTACCGGATGAGAATATTCTTATCCCAGACCGTGGGGATGTGGTTGAATTTAAGGAGGGAAAGTTTTCTATCTCGGGTAAAGTTCCGTCAGGGAATGTATTAATTGATGGAATTGGTGTAGGTGACGTTGGAAATATCGTTTTACGAGATCGAAGACTACTGTCTCAGGATGGTATTTTAATTGTAGTGGTTACCTTAACTAGACAGGATAAGCAGATTTCTGCAGGTCCAGAAATTATTTCACGTGGTTTTGTCTATGTCCGTGAATCAGAAAAATTAATGGATGAATCCACAAAATTAGTTCGAGATATCGTGCAGAAGAACATTTCTAAAGAATCGTTTGAATGGTCAAGCCTTAAACAGGACATAAGAGATGGGCTAAACAGATATTTGTTTGAAAAAACAAAAAGAAGGCCCATGATACTTCCAATCATAATGGAAGTTTAAGAAGGTAAAGGAGGCATTGGGTAAACCAATGCTTCTTTTCTTTACCTAGGATTTTATTCCATGTAAGAATGAAATTGTTTCATAGGTCAATACTAACGTTATCATGCGTGAAGGGAGACTTATGATGAATAAGGATATACAAAAAAGTGAATCGGGAAATCAGGAAGGGCAAGAACCTCAAAAAGAGGATAAGCCTTCTTCTTTAATGGAAAAAATACAGCAGCTAGGGCAAACGAATGTTCCTCAGCTTTCTTCCGACTCTAGAATTCATTGTTTGACAATTATCGGCCAAATTGAGGGTCATTTAGCGCTGCCTCCACAAAATAAAACGACAAAATATGAACACTTGATTCCTCAATTAGTAGCGATTGAACAAAATCCTAAAATAGAAGGAGTATTGATAATATTAAATACAGTAGGCGGAGATGTGGAGGCTGGATTGGCCATTTCTGAAATGATGGCAACACTCTCAAAGCCAACTGTCTCGATTGTCTTAGGTGGAGGACATTCAATAGGAGTGCCGATAGCAGTCTCATGTGATTACTCCTTTATAGCTGAAACAGCTACGATGACCATCCATCCAATTCGTTTGACTGGTCTAGTAATTGGAGTACCTGCAACCTTTGAATATTTAGATAAAATGCAGGATAGGGTTGTCAATTTTGTAACCAAACACTCAAATATTACGGAAGAGAAATTTAAGGATCTAATGTTTGCTAAAGGTAATCTTACTCGTGACATAGGGACAAATGTCGTTGGTCCTGATGCAGTAGAGTATGGTTTGATTGACGAGGTTGGCGGACTAGGTCAGGCAATGAAGAAGTTAAATGAATTAATAGATCAATCAAAAGCTGCTAGTGAGGGGCTGGTTCAATGATTCTTTATACGATGATGCCGCAGGAATTAATTTTTCCAAATGACACAGAAGCCTTTAGTCGACAACAAACTGTAACCTATCAAGGAGTGTCAATGATAGTAGAACAATCGGATGCCCAGAATGTCCAAGTCATTCGCATATTAAGTAGTGATCCTCAGCATTATTTAGACGAGCGCCTATGCCCAGGTGCTAAAATTTCTTGTGCAAGCATTGAAGGATTGTCATCAAACTAATAGAATATTATGGTATAATAAGGATACCTAGCTTAAGCAGCCAATAACGGCTGCTTTCTTCCTTTTGTGGGTAATTTTCTAATAGGGAGTGCGTTTGATAAAGCAAAAGGTTGATAATGATGATAGTACTACACTTAGATAGACAGGTGATATGATGGCGAAGAAAAAGAGAAGATCAAAAAAGCGAGATAATCATTTAAAACAAACTGTACAATACGAACTTACTGCGCTTGCCTTATTAGCGCTTGCTATTATATCGATAGCTAAATTGGGTGCTGTTGGGGAAGCAGCCGTACTATTTTTTCGATTCTGGATGGGCGAATGGTACATGCTCAGCTTAATTGGCCTTGTTATTTTAAGCGTGTATCTTATGTGGAAACGGACAATTCCTTTTATTTTTCATATTAAATTAATTGGAATTTATCTTATCGTTTCTTCTATTCTCCTTTTAAGCCATGTAACACTTTTTCATTTATTAACGAATGATGGAAACTTTAAGAATCCTAGTGTGATTAGTAATACATGGGAAATATTTATGATGGAGGTTAAAGGGGAAACAAGCACCATTGACCTTGGTGGAGGGATGATTGGCGCCGTACTTTTTGCTATGTTTCATTACCTCTTTGCTGAAACAGGCACAAAGATTATTGCCTTTATTTTTATTCTAATAGGATTTATTTTGCTTACCGGTAAATCATTCGGAGAGTTTATTGCAAAAGTAGGAAACACGATGATTGAATTTTCAAAGGGACAATGGAGTGCCTTTCGATTAGATATGGAAGAATGGAAACGAAAAAAGCAAGAGCGGCGGGAAGAAAGACGGATACAACTGCAGCGAGAACGTGAGAACAGGGCAACAGCATCCGTTCAGCCAGAAATCATTCCACCGTTACAAAATGATCAAGAAGAAATCATCATCCCTGAACCCCTAATCTCAAGCTTTGCAGATCGTGCTTATCCTGATGAAGAGCCACAAAGAGCTAAACGAAGAAAAGAGGATTCAAAAAATAAAGGGACTGAACAGAAAATAGAAGAAGATAGTACACCTCCGATTACTTTTACAGAAGTGGAGAATGTTGCATATGAATTACCGCCGCTAAGACTTTTAAAGCTTCCGAAAAAAACAGATCAAAGCGGGGAGTACGAATTAATTCATGCGAATGCAGCTAAACTGGAAAGAACTTTTCAAAGCTTCGGAGTAAAGGCCCGAGTAACACAGGTACATCTTGGTCCAGCCGTTACAAAGTATGAAGTACATCCTGATGTCGGCGTTAAAGTTAGTAAAATAGTGAGCTTGAGTGATGATCTAGCATTAGCACTAGCTGCTAAAGATATACGAATTGAAGCCCCTATTCCTGGAAAGTCAGCGATTGGAATAGAAGTACCAAATTCAGAGGTGGCAGTTGTTTCACTAAGAGAGGTCCTAGAAGCTACTCAAAATAATAAGCCAGAAGCGAAGCTACTGATTGGTCTTGGCAGGGATATTACCGGGGAAGCAGTACTTGCTGAATTAAATAAAATGCCCCATCTCCTGGTGGCCGGGTCAACTGGAAGCGGGAAAAGTGTTTGTATCAACGGTATTATCACAAGCATATTAATGAGAGCTAAGCCACATGAAGTCAAATTAATGATGATTGACCCTAAAATGGTAGAGTTAAATGTTTATAATGGAGTACCACATTTATTAGCACCAGTTGTAACGGACGCTAAAAAAGCATCACAAGCTTTAAAGAAGGTTGTCAGTGAAATGGAGAGACGATATGAACTGTTCTCTCATACTGGAACTCGGAATATCGAAGGGTATAATGACCACATCAAAAGACATAACATCGAGGAAAATGATAAACAGCCACTTTTACCATATATTGTCGTCATTGTGGACGAGCTTGCTGATTTAATGATGGTAGCCTCTTCTGATGTAGAGGATTCCATTACAAGGCTTGCACAAATGGCTCGAGCAGCCGGAATTCACTTAATAATAGCAACCCAGCGTCCATCCGTTGATGTCATCACAGGTGTAATTAAAGCAAATATTCCTTCAAGAATTGCCTTTGCTGTCTCTAGTGCCACGGATTCAAGAACAATCTTGGATATGGGTGGCGCAGAAAAACTGCTGGGCAGAGGGGATATGTTATTTTTACCTGTGGGTGCTTCAAAGCCAGTTCGAGTACAAGGTGCCTTTCTATCAGACAATGAAGTAGAGGAAACGGTTAATTTTGTAATTGGGCAGCAAAAAGCACAATATCAAGATGAGATGATTCCAGACGATACACCTGAAGCAGTTGGCGAGGTAGATGATGACCTTTATGCCGACGCTGTGGATCTAGTAATCGATATGCAAACGGCTTCTGTTTCCATGTTACAGCGTCGTTTTCGTATAGGATATACAAGAGCGGCACGATTGATTGATGAAATGGAAGCTCGTGGGATTGTCGGAGCATATGAAGGCAGCAAACCGAGAGCGGTATTACAATCGAAACCAAATGAAGAAGTAAATTAAAAAAGAGCCAAACGGCTCTTTTTATTTTTCTAAAATATTCCTATTTGATTTGGACAATAATAAATTATAGCAGATTTAAGAGTAATTAGGCCTATTTTTTTGAATACTATTCGACATTATTACTTTTTTCGACAATTTCATGAATTTCTATTTCCTTATGATAAAAAAAGTGTTATATTATTTTCGATTAGTAGGAATGATTATACATCAGATGTCTGATGTCTTAGGAAGAAGCTGGAGGTACCCGCATGTCTATTAAGCTAGATAACCGACATTTATACCTACAAGTTATCGATCGGTTAAAACAGGATATCGAACAAGGAGTTTACAAGGAAAAAGAAAAACTGCCATCTGAATTCGATCTTGCCAAACATCTCGGTGTAAGCAGAGCCACACTTCGAGAAGCACTACGCATACTTGAGGAAGAAAACGTTATCATTCGCCGCCATGGTGTAGGTACGTTTGTTAATTCTAAGCCGCTGTTTACATCAGGAATTGAACAACTTAATAGTGTAACTGACATGATATTTCAGGCGGGGATGAAGCCAGGTACAATCTTTTTAAGTTCATCAACTGTTGGAGCTACTGAAGAGGACATTCGTCGTTTCTCATGTTCTGTTAATGAGGAAATTGTGATCATGGAGCGGGTTAGAACTGCAAACGGGGAACCTGTTGTATATTGTATCGACAAGGTACCTGAAAAAATCTTGCCAGAGACTTTTTCCCATGGAGAGGAATCCATTTTTTCCATTTTAGAAGAGGAGGCAAACCGAAAAATTACATATGCGGTTGCTCAAATCGAACCAATTGGTTATCATGAGAAAATTTCTCCCATATTAGAATGTGAACCAGAAACTTCTTTGCTCGTTTTAAAGCAAATGCATTTCGATGAAATGGATGAACCTGTGCTTTTTTCGGTAAACTACTTTAAAGCAGATAAATTTAGTTTTCAGGTATTAAGAAAAAGAGTGTAATTTTCTTAAATATTACGGAATAATAAATCATGTCTGCACTTTAGTACATTTCTACTAAATCAAACAATAAATATAGGGGGTAAATTGCCTTGAAAAAACGTAATTTTGGCTTGGCTATGTCAATGATTTTAGCTGCAGGCACATTGTTAGGAGCTTGTGGTGGCGCTGACGACAAAGATACTGGCAGCAAAGATAATGGTAAAGATGCTGTTAAAGTAGGTATGGTTACCGATGCTGGTACAATTGATGACAAATCTTTTAACCAAGGTACTTGGGAAGGTATTCAACAAGCTCAAAAAGAATTAGGCATTCAATCAAAATATCTTAAGCCAGCTGGTACAACAGAGGCAGAATACCTAAAAGAAATGGGCAATTTATATGATGCAGGGTATAAGTTTATTGTATTACCTGGATTCAAGTTTGAAACTGCTGTATTCAAAGCACAGGATAAATACAAAGATTCAAAGTTCGTCATTCTTGATGGTAATCCACATTCTGGTGACTTTAAACCAGTTGTTAACGATAACACAGTGGCAGTATTCTTCGCTGAACATGAATCAGGTTTCTTAGCAGGTGTAGCTTCTGCACTTGAATTAAAAGAAGGCGAAGCTGGATTTATCGGTGGTATGGAAATTCCAGCTGTTCAAAAGTTTAACTGGGGCTTCCAACAAGGTGTTAAATACGCTAACGAAAACCTAGGTACGAAACTTAACATGAAAGCTGAAAACGTACTTTACCAAGGTTCATTTGATAACGTAGCTGCTGGTGGACAAATCGCAGCACAAATGTTTGACCGTGGTGTAAATGTAATCTTCACTGCTGCTGGCGGTGTTGGTGTTGGTGCGATCAATGAAGCAAAAACACGTGGTAAAGCGGGAGACAAAATCTGGATCGTTGGTGTTGACTCTGACCAATATGCGGATGGTATCTATGAAGGTGAAAAATCAATTATCTTAACTTCAGCAATGAAGAAATTAGATAACGTAACATTTGACTTAATTAAGCGTGAATTAGATGGTGATTTCCCTGGTGGCGAGACATTAACATTCGATGCTAAAAACGATGGTATTGGTCTTCCAGAAGAAAATCCAAACTTAAGCGATGAAACATCTGCTAAAGTAAAAGAAGTATTTGAAAAAATTAAGTCTGGCGACATTAAAGTTGCGGCTGAACAAGGTGACTTGTTCAAGTAAAAAAGATCATAAAAGAGACGGTATTTTTCCGTCTCTTTTATGTACTAAATGTTTAACTTTTCAGATGAATAAAAATTATTATTGAAAATAAATAGTTTACTAATTAGCTTTAGTACTAAATTATTTTTTCAATATCCTTCAGTATTTGATGATCTGATAGGGGACTCCTAGTATCCCCGAGTCTAATTAAAAAGGTGAGTGCTACTATGAGTTATGTGGTTGAAATGCTGAATATTAGGAAAGAGTTCCCTGGTATTGTAGCAAATGATAATATTACCCTGACATTAAAAAAAGGGGAAATACATGCCCTATTAGGTGAAAACGGTGCTGGTAAATCAACACTCATGGGTGTATTGTTTGGCATGTATCAGCCTGAAAAAGGGATCATAAAGATACGGGAGAAGGAAGTAAAAATTACGAGTCCTAATGTTGCCAATCAACTTGGTATCGGAATGGTCCATCAGCATTTTAAATTAGTAGAAAATTTTACAGTTACAGAAAATATAATACTAGGCAGTGAACCGTTAAAAGGTATGGTCCTAGATATTGATAAGGCAGCAAAACGAATTGCAGAATTATCAAAACATTATGGTTTAAATGTTGACCCTCATTCAAAGATTGAAGATATTTCTGTAGGTATGCAGCAGAGAGTAGAAATTATGAAAATGCTATATCGCGAAGCCGAGGTTCTTATTTTCGACGAACCAACTGCAGTTTTAACTCCTCATGAAATAGAAGAACTAATGAAAATCATGCGTAATCTTATTAATGAAGGTAAATCGATTATTATTATTACACATAAATTGAAAGAAATTAAAGCGGTTGCAGACCGTTGTACTGTTATTCGACGTGGAAAAGGAATCGGAACGGTTAACGTAAAAGAAACAAGCACGGCACAAATGGCAGAAATGATGGTTGGCCGTGAAGTTAACTTTAAAGTGGATAAGAAAGCTAGTACACCAGGTGAGGTCGTACTTCAAATAGATTCTCTTTCTGTAAAAAATAATAGAAAAGTATTGGGACTGAAAAATTTTTCTGTTGAAGTTAAACGAGGAGAAATTTTCGGTATCGCTGGGGTCGAAGGGAATGGACAATCAGAAATCGTTGAAGCGATTACCGGACTAAGAAAAGTAGAATCTGGAAAAATTTTATTAAATGGTAAAGAAATAACAAATATTCCGATTCGTAAAAGAATTGAAAGCGGAATAGGCCATATCCCTGAAGATAGACATAGACGCGGACTTGTACTTGATTATACTTTAGAAAATAACATGGTTTTAGAAGTTTACAATAAACCGCCGTTTGCAAAGGCTGGATTACTTAATGGCTCTGCGATTAAGAATTATGCTAAGAGTATTTTAGAAAACTTTGACGTTCGTTCTGGTGAAGGCGGGGCATCCATTGCAAGGACTCTATCAGGAGGGAATCAGCAAAAGGCAATCATTGGCCGTGAAATGGAATTAGATCCTGATTTGCTTATTGCTGTACAACCTACACGTGGATTGGATGTAGGATCCATTGAATATATTCACAAAAGATTAATTGAACATCGTGATAAAGGAAAGGCTGTTCTTCTGGTATCTTTAGAGCTTGATGAAGTACTGCAGCTTTCAGACCGTATTGCCATCGTTAACAATGGAGAGTTAATCGGAACTGTAATTGCTTCCGAAACGAATGAGAATGAGGTAGGACTGATGATGGCAGGAGTTAGTAAGGAGAGAAGTGTATGAGAAACACCATAGTTTCATTAATTTCAATCGTTTTAGGACTAATAGCTGGGGGCTTACTAATGCTCTTCATTGGGGCAAGCCCGATTGAAGGGTACACATATTTATTCCAGGGTGCATTAAAGAATATTTCACGCATAGGTGATACTCTTGCAACCGCAACACCACTTATTTTCTCTGGACTTGCTGTGGCTTTTGCCTTCCGTACTGGACTCTTTAACATTGGTGCATCTGGCCAAATGTTGATTGGCGGTCTTGCTGCCACTGCAGTAGCCTTAACGTTTGATTTATCAAGACCGATTCTACTTATTGTAATGGTACTTGCCGGAATAATAGGTGGAGGATTATGGGCATTTATTCCTGGACTTTTTAAAGCGAAATTTAATGTGCATGAAGTAGTATCCACAATCATGATGAACTGGATTGCCTATTGGACAGTTTATTATGTTGTTCCTGGTTATTTTAAAGGTGAATTCCTAGAAACTGAGTCACGAAAACTAGCAGAAGAAACTACTCTGAGAACACCTTGGTTGACAGAATTGTTTCAGGGATCGTATATAAATTTAGGATTATTCTTTGGAGTTATTGCTGTAATCATCATGGCATTTATTATTAATAAAACAACACTAGGATTTGAATTAAAAGCTGTAGGGTTCAATCGACACGCAGCAGAATATGCAGGTATGAAAGTAAATCGAAATATTATCTTATCAATGTTAATATCAGGTGCTCTTGCAGGACTTGGTGGGGTTGCATTATACACTGGAAATGCTTCCAGCATGCAAATTGGTATACTACCATCGCAGGGTTATGATGGCATTGCCGTTGCATTACTTGGGGCAAACTCTCCAGTCGGCGTGTTCTTTGCAGCACTCCTTTTTGGTATTCTATATTCAGGAACTGGCTTTATGAATGCCATGATTGAGATTCCCCCAGAACTTGCTAATACAATCATTGCCATTATTATTTATTTTGCTGCTACCAGCGTATTGATTCACCGTGTACTTAATAAATTCCGCAAGACTCGTTCAAATTCAAACGATGTAGACGGACCTGTTGGCAAGAAGGGAGAAGCTTAAAATGTGGACCATAATTGAACAAATATTCCCTTACGCAATTGTTTTTACCATTCCACTTCTTATCACAGCCCTAGGTGGTCTTTTTAGTGAAAGAAGCGGTATCGTAAATATCGGTTTAGAAGGTTTAATGATTTCAGGAGCATTTGCGAGTGCATTAACGGTCAACTTTTTGCAGGACAAGATGCAAGGTTCGTCGATCCTGTGGATGGGATTATTAGTTGCGGTGGTAGTAGGTATTTTATTTTCACTCTTACATGCCTTTGCCAGCATTAATCTAAGTGCAGACCAAGTAATTAGTGGTACTGCAATTAACATGATTGCCATGGCATTAACCGTATTCTTGGCTAGAAATATTACTGGAAGTGGTAATATCCGTATTACCAGTGGTTTTACACCATTTGATGTGCCAATTTTATCTCAAATTCCGATTATTGGGGATTTATTGTTTACAAAAACGTATGCAACAACTTGGTTTATTTTATTAGTACTACTTGTTAGTGCGTTTATTTTAAATAAAACGAAATTTGGCTTGCGTTTAAAATCTTGTGGGGAGTTTCCACAGGCTGCTCAAGCTGCGGGGATTAATGTAGTAAGAATCCGTTATATCGGGGTTATGCTTTCTGGCGCTTTATCAGGACTAGGCGGAGGAATCATTATTTTAACGTACGCAGGTGAATTTACCGGTTCCGTTTCTGGTCTTGGTTTCTTAGCACTTGCTTCATTAATCTTTGGTCAATGGAGACCACTAGGAATCTTAGGAGCAACACTATTCTTCGGATTTGCCAGTACAATTGCTAACGTATCTCAAGTTATTCCTGAATTGGCCGTTATCCCGCCAATCATTTTGAAAATTTTCCCATATGTAGTCACGTTAATTGCTTTAGTTATCTTTTCTAAATCTTCACAAGCACCTAAAGCAGCTGGAGAACCATTTGATCCAGGTAAACGATAAATAGGATAAACAGGCTGGCTAATTAGTCAGCCTGTTTTAATTTGTTAGAAGCAGTGGTTGAAGCTTGTAAAATCCAAGCCTGGCAAATTATAGTAAGAATAAGGGTTTATAACAATGGAAATGATGTAAAATAACCGGATGATTGCTTACATATATAATAAGTAGGATTTTGAAATTTTAAGGAGGTCTTTTAATGGATTCAACAGCTGAAAAAATTACGGCTATGCAGGGATACAAACTCCATGTCATTGAAACAGATAAATATAAAACGAATACATTTGTATGGAAAATGAAAGCACCATTAACAAAGGAAGACGTAACGAAAAGGGCTCTGCTTCCACAGGTTTTACAAAGCAGCTCCGCAAAATATCCAACCACAACAGCATTGCGGTCATATTTAGATGAATTATATGGAGCTACACTGTTTATAGATTTAGCAAAAAAAGGTGAATATCATATAATCAGTTTGACGCTAGAAATCGCGAATGAAAAATTCTTAAGTGATCCTACCCCATTATTGAAAAAAGGATTCGAACTTCTTTCTGAGGTTTTGACGAAGCCGAATGTTTCAGGTGATAGATTTGATCAAGATACAGTGAACAAAGAAAAAAGAACATTAAAACAACGGATTCAATCTGTATATGATGATAAAATGCGCTATTCAAATGTCCGTCTGCTCCAAGAAATGTGTAAAGGGGAGCCGTATGCCCTTCAAGTAAATGGAGAAGCAGAGGATGTAGAAGCAATAACCCCAGAAAACTTATATGACTATTATAAAATGGCGTTTTTAGAAGATGAAATGGATCTTTATGTAATTGGAGATGTTAAGGAAGAAGAGGTGAAAAGCCTTGCCAAAGATTTGCTGAATTTTGAAGACCGCACTCCGAAGAAG
This sequence comes from Neobacillus niacini, assembly GCF_023715415.1. GTDB lineage: Bacteria > Bacillota > Bacilli > Bacillales > Cytobacillaceae > Neobacillus > Neobacillus niacini_C. The sequence goes on along the minus strand of NZ_JAMBOB010000001.1, from coordinate 203,396 downwards.
CTAGACCCATTAGATGTACAGAAAAAGGAAAAGGTAAACGAAATTAAAGAAGAGCAGGATGTAAAACAAGGGAAATTAAACATTGGTTATCGTACGAATGTTGTCTACGGGGATAGCGATTACTTTGCTCTTCAATTGTTTAATGGAATTTTTGGAGGTTTCTCACACTCAAAGCTATTTATCAATGTCCGTGAAAAGGCAAGCTTAGCCTATTATGTTTCAAGCAGGCTTGAAAGCCATAAAGGATTAATGATGGTAATGTCAGGGATTGACCTAAAGAACTTTGACCAGGCAGTTGGAATTATTCGCGATCAATTGGAAGCGATGAGAAAAGGCGACTTTTCTGAACAAGAATTAGTTCAAACCAAAGCCGTCATTCGAAATCAGATTCTTGAAACCATTGATACTTCAAGAGGATTAACAGAAATCCTTTACCATAATGTTGTTGCTGGTAAGGATATAAAACTTGAGCAGTGGATTACCGATATGGAGAAAACGACAAAAGAAGAAATTGTCGCTGTCGCTGCTAAAATAGAACTTGATACCATCTATTTCTTAACTGGAAGTGAGGCGGTAAAATAATGGAGAAAATTAATTTTGACCAGCTACAAGAAGAACTTTACCACGAAAAGTTATCCAATGGTTTAAATGTCTATATATTACCGAAAAAAGGATTTAATAAGACATTTGCTACTTTTACCACAAAGTATGGATCAATTGATAATCACTTTGTTCCATTTGGTCAAGAGGAATATAAAAAAGTTCCCGATGGGATTGCTCATTTTCTTGAGCATAAGCTTTTTGAAAAGGAAGACGGAGACGTCTTTCAACAATTTAGCAAGCAGGGGGCTTCAGCCAATGCCTTTACCTCTTTTACCCGTACTGCATACTTGTTCTCCAGTACTTCAGATGTAGAAAAAAACCTGGAAACGTTAGTTGATTTCGTTCAGGATCCTTATTTCTCAGAAAAAACGGTTGAAAAGGAAAAAGGGATTATTGGTCAAGAAATCACGATGTACGATGATAATCCTGATTGGCGTCTCTATTTCGGGTTGATTCAAAATTTGTATCAAAACCATCCTGTAAAGATTGATATTGCCGGTACAATAGAATCAATCTCCCATATTACGAAAGATTTGCTTTATGAATGCTACAATACCTTTTATCATCCGAGTAATATGTTATTGTTTATTGTTGGACCAGTTGATCCGAATAAATTTATGGATCAAGTGAGAGAAAACCAATCGAAAAAGGATTACAAAGAGATGCCGGAGATTCAGCGTAAATTTGAAGATGAGCCTCTTCAAACTGCCGAGCAAAAACAGGTGCTGGAGATGAATGTGCAGACCTCTAAATGCTTAATTGGGATGAAAGCCTTACATGTAGATCAAAGTGGTGCTGAGTTATTAAAGAATGAACTGACTATGAATGTACTCTTGGATTTGTTGTTTGGTAAAAGCTCAGAAAATTATAACCAACTTTATACGGAAGGTTTGATTGATGAAACCTTTTCTTATGATTATACACAAGAACAGGGGTTTGGCTTTGCGATGATTGGCGGGGATACAGAAAATCCTGATAAACTAACAGAACAGCTGAAAAACATGCTTTTCCATGCGAAAAATGCTACCTCATTTTCAGAAGAGCAATTGGAAAGAGCGAAGAAGAAGAAGATTGGATCATTTTTGCGTGCTGTGAATTCTCCAGAGTATATAGCAAATCAATTCACAAGATATGCTTTTAATGACATGAACTTATTTGATGTTGTTCCTACTTTAGAGAAAATCACTTTGGATGATGTGAAGAAATTAGCATCTGAAGTTATTTCAGAAGAGCGTTTCTCCGTTTGCCAAGTGATTCCTAAAAAGTAAGAAGTAAGCGTCGCTAGCCGGCGCTTTTCTTTCGATTAAAATAAGGATTAGTTAATATAGAAAGAGTGAAGTTCGTGGGAAAATATGCACTAATTACAGGAGCAAGCGGCGGAATAGGACAAGCGGCAGCGTTAAAATTGGCTTCTCTAGGTTATCATTTATATTTACATTTTAATAAAAATGAAACAGCAATCAAGGAATTAGTAGAGCAACTTGAATCCTTTGGTGGTGAGTACATACCAATTCAGGCGGATTTAGAGGATCCAGAAGGATATAAAAAGATATGTTCACAAATATTCTCGCTTGATGCCATTATTCATTGCAGCGGCAATAGCCATTATGGTCTCCTCGTTGACTTAAAATATGAAGAAGTTGATGCCTTAATGAGGGTTCATGTTATGAATCCTATAATGATCACAAAAGAACTACTGCCAAAACTAATTAAAAAACGATCAGGAAATATCATTCTTATCTCCTCGATATGGGGTCAAACAGGTGCTGCCTGTGAAGTAGCCTATTCGACAGCAAAGGGAGCACAAATTTCTTTTGTTAAAGCTTTAAGTAAAGAGGTTGCATTGAGCGGAGTGCGTGTGAATGCCATTGCGCCTGGCGCAGTTGAAACTGCGATGATGGGTAAATTCTCAGAGGAGGATATTCAATTACTTCAATACGAAATCCCGATGGGTAGACTAGGTATTCCAGAGGAAATAGCGAATGGCGTGAAATTTTTATTATCAGATGAATCATCGTATATAACGGGACAAGTACTCTCGATTAATGGCGGCTGGCATACATAATTTATACATTTTTTTTCGTGAATAATTCCCGTCCTTTGTAAGCAAAATAACAATGTACAACTATAAAGGAGGGTTTATTATGTCTGTTTTAGATAACTGGAAACAATGGGAAGATTTTCTCGCTGATCGACTTCATCAAGCACAAAATGAAGGAATGAGCGAAGGGGCTATAAGCGCTCTTGCTTTGCAAATAGGTGATTATTTATCAGATCAGGTAGAACCAAAAAACGAGCAAGAGAGAATCTTGGCTGATTTATGGTCTGTTGCGGATAAAGAAGAGCAGCAAGCAATCGCCAACATAATGGTAAAATTAGTTCAAAATAATGGAAGTCGCTAAAAGGAGAGGTTTTAACCTCTCTTTTTTTTGCGATTAGAAGCAAAAATATATTAAATAAGCAATGAACTTGTTTTTGCTTTCATCTTCAATCAAAATCATATATTATAATGGATAGATAAGGAAATGAAAAATTTGTCGTTTTAGTTTAGGAGGTTTTTATGGAGAAGAAAGAGTGGTATTTAGAATATGAGATTCAAAAAAACCGTCCTGGTTTGCTGGGCGACATTTCATCATTACTAGGAATGCTGTCAATCAATATTGTAACCATTAATGGAGTAGATGAAGGGCGGCGCGGATTATTAATCTTAGCAAAAGATGATAATCAAATTAAACGGTTAGAGTCAATTTTAAATACAATGGACACAATAAAAGTAATTAAGATTAGAGAACCAAAGCTTCGTGATCGACTGGCAGTCAGACATGGACGGTACATACAACGTGACGCGGATGATAAAAAAACATTCCGATTTGTTCGAAATGAACTTGGATTATTAGTTGACTTTATGGCAGAATTATTTAAGCAGGAAGGACACAAACTGATTGGGATTCGTGGGATGCCGAGGGTTGGTAAAACAGAATCTGTGGTTGCTGCGAGTGTATGCGCAAATAAAAGGTGGTTATTTGTATCTTCGACTCTTTTAAAACAAACCATACGTAATCAGCTGATTCAAGATGAATACAATGAAAATAATTTGTTCATTCTTGATGGGATTGTTTCAACCAAACGTGCAAGTGAAAGGCATTGGCAGCTTGTACGCGAAATCATGCGTTTACCTGCGGTTAAAGTGGTCGAACATCCTGATATCTTTGTGCAAAATTCTGAGTATACACTTGATGATTTTGATTATATTATCGAGTTACGGAACGAGGCAGACGAAGAAATTACATATGATATTGTCGACCAAAATAACTTATTCTCTGGCTCTGATTTTGGAGATTTTGGATTTTAAATAATTGGAAGGTGTTAACAAGTGACTGAATTAGGTAATCGACTAAAAGAAGAGCGATTAGCCAAAGGTTTAAGCTTAGAGGATTTACAGTCTCTCACAAAAATTCAAAAGCGTTATTTAGTTGGTATTGAAGAAGGAAATTATTCTAGCATGCCAGGAAATTTCTATGTTCGTGCTTTTGTAAAGCAATACGCTGAAGCTCTCCAGCTAAATCCGGATGAAATTTTTGAATTATATAAGAATGAAATACCAGCAACCCACATTGATGATTTACCTGAACAATTGTCTAGAGTAAAAACACGTAAGAGTGTCTCAGAAGGTTCCTCGAAAATTTTTGATATTATCCCAAAAGTCTTAATTGGAGTCTTTATTATCGGTGCTGCGGGGGTACTTTATTATTTCGTTGTAAATAACGTCGGAGACAAGGCGAATGATTTGATAAACAATGAAAATGAACCTGTAAAGTTTGTCCGCTCTCAAAATCTTGAAAAAGCAGAAGATGCAGAGAAAGATACGACAAAGGAAACCGAAAAAGAGGAAGAAAGTGATGAACAGACTGTTGAGGAAACTCCTGTTGTAGAAGCACCGAAACAGGAATTAATCCCAATTCAAAACAGTGGAAAAAACTCTACCTATGAATTGAAAAATACTGATAAATTTATCGTGAGACTAGTTTCAACAGAGAAATCATGGGTAAGTGTTAAAAATGGCAGTGGCGTTTCCAAGTTTAATGGGCTATTATCAACCACTGGAACACAAAGTACTGAAGTAGATTTAGCGGGTGAACCCCAAGCAGTCATTGTTGTTGGAAATGCGGTTGCTACTGAGATTTATGTAAATGACCAAAAGCTTGAGTATGCAATACCACCTGCTGATGTGGTTGTTCAGAACATTACGATTCAATTTGTTCCGAAGAACGAATAGTCATCTAGTGATGACTATTTTTCGTTCTAATATTATTTGGAGGAAAAACGATGAATGTACCAAATCAAATAACGATATCAAGAATACTGTTAATACCAATTTTCTTGATTATTATGCTTGCCCCCTTTGAGTGGGGAAATATGCACCTACTGGGAGCAGACCTACCCGTTACCCATTTTGTTGGAGCTTTAATTTTTATTTTTGCTTCTTCTACAGATTGGGTAGATGGGTATTATGCTCGAAAATATAATCTTGTTACAAATATGGGGAAATTCCTCGATCCGCTAGCCGATAAATTACTTGTCTCTGCTGCACTGGTTGTCCTAGTTGATCTTGGATATGCAGCTTCATGGATTGTCATTGCAATCATAAGCAGAGAATTTGCTGTCACAGGTCTGCGTCTTTTGCTGGTTGAGGGTGGAGAAGTGGTAGCTGCCAATAACCTCGGGAAAATCAAAACCTGGGCACAAATCATCGCAATTTCAGCACTTTTATTACATAATATTATTTTTGAAATGATTGGATTTCCATTTGATGATGTAGCACTATGGGTTGCATTAATTTTTACTGTCTGGTCTGGATGGGATTATTTTTCAAAGAATATGCATGTTTTCAAAAATTCTAAATAGAACTTGGGGTAAAAGATGATGAATGCCGAAATTATTGCTGTTGGTTCTGAATTACTGTTGGGTCAAATCGTTAATAGTAATGCACGATTTATATCGCAACACATTGCTGGACTAGGGATAAATGTTTTTTTTCATACAGTAGTTGGCGATAATCCTGATAGATTAAGATCAGCAATTGAAATCGCAGAAAAACGCTCTAACTTAATCATTTTTACTGGCGGACTTGGACCGACTAAAGATGATCTGACAAAGGAAACGATTGCTCGTCATTTAGGAAAAAATCTCGTAATGGATCAAGAAGCATTAGAATCTATTGAACTGTATTTTAAAAAGGGAAATAGGGCAATGACTGAAAATAATAAGAAGCAGGCTCTTGTTTTAGAGGGTTCTGTAATACTGCCAAATCATCATGGAATGGCTCCGGGTATGATGGCTGAGAATGGTAATTGTATTTATATGCTTTTACCTGGGCCACCGAAAGAAATGGAGCCTATGTTTTTACAATTTGGTACAGCTGCTCTATCAAAACAAGTAAAAACGGATGAAAAAATAGTTTCGAGAGTGTTAAGGTTCTTTGGAATCGGAGAGGCTGCGTTAGAAACGGAAATCATGGATTTAATAGAACAACAAACCAATCCAACGATTGCCCCGCTTGCAGCTGACGGAGAATGTACCTTAAGGCTTACGGCAAAGCACCAAGATATGCAAACTGCAGAGTCAATGCTTGATGAAGCTGAGAGTAAAATTAGAGCTCGTGTAGGGAAGTTTTTATATGGGTATGATAATACTTCTTTAGTTGCTGAATTAATGAAGGTTTTAGATGAAAAAAATGTTAAAATTTCCGCTGCAGAGAGTTTAACCGGGGGATTGTTCCAAGAGGGAATAACTAGTTTTCCAGGTGTTAGTTCAGTCTTTAAGGGTGGAGTGGTTTGCTACACGAATGAGGTTAAGGAGAAAGTCTTAGGAGTTAAAAAGGAAACAATTGAAAAGTTTGGCGTAGTAAGTCATGAGTGTGCGAAAGAGCTTGCAGAAAATGTTGCAACATTACTATCCACTGATATTGGCATAAGTTTCACTGGTGTTGCTGGTCCTGATGAGCTTGAGGGTAAGCCTGTAGGTACCGTTTATATCGGTATTTCGATCAAAGGGCAACAAACCGTGGTTGAAAAGCTGGAGCTCGGCGGATCAAGGGAAGCAAACCGGAGCCGTTCGGTAAAATATGGCTGTTACTACTTAATAAAGCAATTGCAAGAATCACAGAAAGCTAACTAATCGTGACTTACAGCAGTTATAGTGACCGAGGCTCCTGCTAATTTGGGGTAACGGTAACTATAGAGCAGTTATAGTGACCGAAGCTCCTACTAATTTGGGGTAACGGTAACTATAGAGCAGTTATAGTGACCGAAACTCCTGCTAATTTGGGGTAACGGTAACTATAGAGCAGTTATAGTTACCCTAGTTCCAACTATTTTGATGTTACGGTAACTATATAGCTGTTATAGTGACCCTAGCTTCAACTAATTTGAAGTTACGGTAACTATAGAGCTATTAATCACAGAAAGCTAACTAAGCTCTCTGTGATTTTTTTTATCATAAAGAGAAAGGTCTGAAAATAGATGAAAAAGGTGAAATCAATGGAGAAGTATATCAAAAAGATATAATTCACTGGGGGAATTACCTATTTTTACATGACTATTAGCTTCAAAAAAGTCGAATGAATGTTCGTTTTTTTGCTGTACAAAAGTCAAAAAAGAGGTTATATTATTAATAGGATTTAAATTATAGATTTTGGCTATTAACTTTTTGGTTTATATATAAGGGAGGAACTAGTAGTGACTGATCGTAAAGCGGCCTTAGAAATGGCGCTAAAACAGATTGAAAAGCAATTTGGTAAAGGCTCTATCATGAAAATGGGAGAGAAAACAGACACAAGGATTCTAACAAGTCCTAGTGGCTCATTAGCACTAGATTCAGCACTTGGAGTTGGCGGATACCCTAGAGGAAGAATTATCGAAGTTTACGGTCCGGAAAGCTCTGGTAAAACAACCGTTGCCTTACATGCAATTGCAGAAGTCCAAGCTGCAGGCGGACAAGCAGCGTTTATCGACGCTGAACATGCCCTGGATCCAGCATATGCACAAAAACTAGGAGTAAACATCGATGAATTATTGTTATCCCAGCCAGATACTGGGGAACAAGCGCTAGAAATCGCAGAGGCACTTGTACGAAGCGGTGCAATTGATATTCTAGTAGTCGACTCCGTAGCAGCATTAGTTCCAAAAGCAGAAATTGAAGGAGAAATGGGAGATTCTCATATGGGTCTTCAAGCTCGCTTGATGTCTCAAGCACTCCGCAAACTTTCTGGTGTCATAAACAAATCGAAAACTATTGCAATCTTTATTAACCAAGTTCGTGAAAAAATTGGAGTTATGTTTGGAAATCCCGAGACGACTCCTGGTGGTCGTGCGTTGAAATTCTACTCTACGATTCGTGTTGAAGTACGTCGTGGAGAAGCATTAAAGCAAGGTACGGATATAGTAGGAAACAAAACGAAGATTAAAGTGGTTAAGAATAAAGTAGCTCCTCCATTCCGTACAGCTGAAGTAGATATTATGTATGGTGAAGGAATTTCTAAAGAGGGCGAAATCATTGATATCGGCTCTGAACTAGATATCGTTCAAAAGAGCGGTTCTTGGTATTCATATAATGAAGAAAGAATCGGTCAAGGCCGCGAAAATGCAAAGACTTTCTTAAGAGAAAATCCAAGCATTCGTCTTGAAATTCAGCAAAAAATCCGCGAGCATTACGGATTAGATGGTGAAAAGATTGTCACTGAAGTGGATGATGATGAGCAGTTTGAATTAATAGATTAACAAAAAGAGCAAAGCCTGATTAGGTTTTGCTCTTTTTAGTAAAATGCATAGTTATTAGTCTTTATGTATATTTATTCAACTCCTAACGATTTGAATATTGTTAAACTATGAACAAAGTCTAAATATTTCAAAAAGCTACCAGGAGTTACCCTTGACAATGAATATACACACATTTACAATTAACATGTATATTTTACATTTTTGTTAATATTACAATGAAAAGCCTGGTGCTTGCTGTATGTTGAACCAAACCAATGTACATGCCGACACTTAAAAGAGGGAAACAAAAGTTCATAGCAAGAGGAGGTGTAACGATGGACACTATTACTATCATCTCCATTTTGCTTGGCATTATCGTCGGTGCCGTTGTTGGCTATTTTGTTCGTAAATCCATTGCTGAGGCAAAAATAGCAGGTGCAAAGAATGCTGCAGAGCAGATTCTTGAAGATGCAAAGCGTGACGCTGATTCATTGAAGAAAGAAGCTTTGCTTGAGGCAAAGGATGAAATTCACAAGCTTCGTACAGAAGCCGAACGTGAGGTTCGTGAACGAAGAAATGAACTGCAAAAACAAGAAAACCGTTTACTGCAAAGAGAAGAGAATTTAGATCGAAAGGATGAATCGTTAAATAAACGAGAAATTCTATTAGAAAAGAAGGATGATTCTCTAAACCAAAGACAACAGCATATTGAACAGATGGAAAGCAAAGTGGACGAGTTGGTACGAAAACAACAAACTGAACTTGAACGAATTTCGAGTTTAACTCGTGAGGAAGCAAAGACCATCATTATCGATAAAATGGAGCAGGAATTAACCTATGACACTGCGATAATGATTAAGGAAAGTGAAAACCGTGCGAAAGAGGAAGCAGACAAAAAAGCGAAAGAAATTCTATCGCTAGCAATCCAGCGTTGCGCTGCTGACCATGTTGCGGAAACGACAGTATCTGTAGTCAACCTTCCAAATGATGAAATGAAGGGTCGTATTATTGGCCGTGAAGGAAGAAATATCCGTACACTAGAAACACTTACGGGAATTGATTTGATTATTGATGATACACCAGAAGCAGTAATTCTATCAGGATTTGACCCAATTCGTCGTGAAACAGCTCGATTGGCACTTGAAAAGCTTGTTCAAGATGGACGTATCCATCCGGCACGTATTGAGGAAATGGTAGAAAAATCACGTCGTGAAGTGGATGAGTATATCCGTGAAGTGGGTGAACAAACGACGTTTGAAGTCGGTGTTCATGGACTACATCCGGATCTCATTAAAATCCTTGGACGCTTAAAATTCCGTACGAGTTACGGACAAAATGTCCTTAAGCACTCAATGGAAGTTGCTCAGCTATCAGGCTTACTTGCGGCTGAACTTGGTGAGGATGAAACGCTGGCACGCCGTGCAGGGCTATTGCATGATATCGGAAAAGCAATTGACCATGAAGTGGAAGGCAGCCATGTTGAAATTGGGGTCGAACTTGCAACTAAATACAAGGAACACCCAGTGGTTATCAACAGTATTGCTTCTCACCATGGTGATACGGAGCCAACATCAACCATTGCGGTTCTAGTGGCTGCTGCTGACGCATTATCAGCCGCAAGACCTGGAGCACGTAGTGAGACTCTAGAAAACTATATCCGCCGCTTAGAAAAGCTGGAGGAGATTTCTGAGTCCTATGATGGTGTTGAGAAATCCTTCGCTATTCAAGCTGGTCGTGAAGTGCGGATTATTGTAAGACCTGATGCGGTTGATGACTTAGCTGCACATCGTTTGGCTCGAGATATTCGGAAACGAATCGAAGAAGAGCTTGATTATCCAGGACATATTAAAGTGACAGTCATCCGTGAAACACGGGCTGTGGAATATGCAAAATAAAGCGGTGCTTATGCACTGCTTTATTTTTTTGCAAGGTATCTAACGGTTAAATAAAATAAAAGTGTGATACAATTTATAATAAATAAATGCATCACGAAAGGATAACAAATGAACTTATTATTTATTGGAGATGTTGTAGGCTCACCAGGCCGAGATATGGTGAAAGAGTATGTGCCGAAAATTAAAGAAAAATATCGACCTAATTTTACGATTATAAATGGTGAAAATGCTGCAGGAGGCAGAGGGATTACAGAAAAGATTTACCGTGAGTTTTTGGGTTCCGGTGCACAGGCTGTTACCCTTGGAAACCACTCGTGGGATAACAAGGAGATATTTGAATTTATCGAATCGGCTAAGAATATGGTTCGGCCTGCAAATTTCCCTGAGGGTACCCCTGGAAAAGGATTGGCATTCTTTAAAGTAAATGACGTGGAAGTTGCTGTCATCAACTTACAGGGACGCACTTTTATGCCGCCTTTAGATTGTCCTTTTAAAAAGGCGGATGAATTAGTGGAATTGGCTCAGGAGAGAACACCATTTATTTTTGTGGACTTTCATGCGGAAGCAACGAGTGAAAAACAAGCAATGGGCTGGTACTTGGATGGAAGGGTGTCAGCTGTAGTAGGTACACATACACATGTTCAAACCGCAGATAGCCGCATTCTGCCGGGCGGAACAGGTTATTTAACGGATGTAGGGATGACAGGTCCCTATGATGGAATTCTTGGTATGGAAAGAGATGCAGTCATCACAAAATTCCTTACAAGCCTTCCAGTTAGATTTGAAGTCCCTAAAGCAGGTAGAACACAGCTTAGTGGAGTCTACATAGAACTTGATAGAAAAACAGGCAAGAGCAAAAAAATGGAAAGAATTTTAATAAATGAAGATAATCCCTGGTATTCTTAACCTTCCATTTAATGGAGGGTTTTTTCTTTGTCTAGCGCAAGCGGCCTAGGGGCTCTATGGTCTAAGTCAATCCGTCAAGAAGGTAAAAACCAACCTTCTCGCCGGCTCGTCTTATGCCTGTCGCCCCGAGGAAAAATTGAACTGCATTTTTCCCTGTACAAGGCGCTTCCGCTTTTCAAATTTTGTTGAGAAATATGCACTTTTTTTGTCCAAGCCGGAATATGTCTTTTGCAGAATGAATATAGTAGCAGTGGAATCTTATATACCTGATTTGCTCATGAAACTGCTCATGCCAGGATCGGGATTATACAAGGGGGAGCTAGGAATGGAAATATTAAAAGTTTCAGCAAAATCTAATCCTAATTCTGTAGCTGGTGCACTTGCTGGAGTTCTGCGTGAAAGAGGTGCAGCAGAAATACAGGCGATTGGTGCAGGTGCATTGAATCAAGCTGTTAAGGCAGTAGCGATTGCAAGAGGATTTGTAGCACCTAGCGGAGTAGATTTGATTTGCATCCCTGCGTTCACTGATATTCAGATTGATGGTGAAGAACGCACGGCTATAAAGCTTATTGTTGAACCAAGATGAAAGAGATAGAATCAATGAAGTGAAACAAAAAAGCACAAAGAAAAAAACAATCTTTTACCTGCTTAAATAATAAGCAGGTATTTTTATATACAAAATAGTATAAAAATGTTATTCTAGTATAAATGAAAACGTTTTCTGAATTAAAGTATTAAAGTAATATATGTTATTAGATTTATTAATAAATCGCATAACAACAGCGTTTTATCTCAATTTTATAGAGAGGTATGCAGATTTAGTAAATGTCAATTTTTATAATATAAAAAAATATTCATATTTTAGACAATATTTCGTCTGAAAGGGTTGCAATTTTTGATTTAGAGGTCTAGAATTGTAAGCGTTTAGTACATCTTCCAGTTTCAATTGATTTAAGTCTTTAAAGCTTTAAAAGGCTAAATTCTAGTGAATGACTCGGAATTGTGCTACACTAATTGTGAGTTATAAAATATATTTTTTACATATCCAAAGGGGTGTAAGTCATGATCAATCAACTTTCGTGGAAAGTTGGCGGACAACAAGGGGAAGGTATTGAAAGTACTGGGGAAATATTTGCTATTGCATTGAATCGCCTAGGTTATTACTTGTATGGTTATCGTCACTTTTCATCTCGTATTAAAGGCGGTCATACAAACAACAAAATCAGAGTAAGTACAACAGAAGTTCGTTCAATCTCTGATGATTTGGATGTTCTAGTCGCTTTTGACCAAGAAACTATCGATTTAAACTACAAAGAGTTACACAGTAAAGGTGTAATACTTGCAGATGCAAAGTTCACGCCGAAGAAACCAGAAGATACACAAGCAGCATTGTATGCGGTTCCATTTACAGAAATTGCTACTGAATTAGGAACATCCCTAATGAAAAACATGGTAGCCATTGGTGCTACATCCGCTGTCTTGAATCTTGATATTCATGTTTTTGAAGAAGTAGTTCAAGAGATTTTTGGTAAAAAAGGTGCTCAAGTAGTTGCGAAAAACATGGATGCCATTAAAGCTGGTTATGATTATATGAAAAAACAGCTTGTAGATGGTGTTGAAATAATGGAACTTGAAAAAGCTGACGGTAAGAAGCGTATGTTCATGATTGGAAATGACGCGATTGCATTAGGAGCAGTTGCTGCAGGATGTCGTTTTATGGCAGCATACCCAATAACACCAGCTTCTGAAATAATGGAATATTTAATTAAAAAGCTTCCTGCTCTTGGTGGTACGGTTATTCAAACGGAAGATGAAATTGCTGCATGTACAATGGCAATTGGTGCTAACTATGCTGGCGTTCGTACAATTACGGCATCTGCTGGTCCAGGACTATCGTTGAAAATGGAAGCAATTGGTCTTTCAGGAATAACTGAAACTCCACTTGTAGTTGTTGATACACAGCGTGGCGGTCCATCTACAGGATTACCAACAAAGCAAGAACAATCAGATTTAATGGCGATGATCTATGGAACACATGGTGAAATTCCTAAAATCGTTATGGCTCCAAGTACTGTAGAAGAGGCTTTCTATGATACAACTGAGGCATTTAACCTTGCTGAAGAATATCAATGTCCTGTAATCGTTCTTACAGACCTTCAACTATCTTTAGGTAAGCAGACAGTTGAACCTTTAAGTATGGATAAAGTTGAAATCAGACGTGGAAAGCTTGTTACGAACGAAATTCCTGATAGTGAAAATAAAGCGTATTTCAAACGTTATGAAGTTACAAATGATGGTGTTTCTCCACGTGTTGTTCCTGGTATGAAAAATGGTATTCACCATGTAACAGGTGTTGAACATGATGAAACAGGAAAACCTTCTGAATCGGCAGTAAATAGGAATGCTCAAATGGACAAGCGATTCCGTAAAATTGAAAATATTCGTTTTAATACACCAGTGTATAAAAACGTTAAGCATGAAGAGGCTGACGTATTACTAGTTGGTTTTAATTCAACTAGGGGTGTCATCGAAGAAGCAATGGTACGCTTAGAAAATGAAGGAATGAAAGTTAATCACGCTCATATTCGTTTGATTCACCCATTCCCAACAGATGAAGTATTACCACTGGTTCGTTCAGCAAAGAAAGTAGTAGTTGTTGAAAACAATGCTACAGGTCAATTGGCAAACATAATGAAAATGAATGTTGGCCATGCTGAAAAGATTATTAAACATTTAAAATATGACGGTAATCCGTTCCTACCACACGAAGTATATACAAAATGTAAGGAGTTGTTCTAAGCATGGCCACTTTTAAAGACTTTAGAAATAATGTAAAACCGAACTGGTGCCCTGGCTGTGGCGACTTCTCTGTACAAGCGGCAATGCAACGTGCAGCAGCAAATGTAGGTCTAGAGCCTGAAAACTTAGCTGTTATTTCTGGTATCGGATGTTCTGGTCGTATCTCTGGATACATTAATTCATATGGCTTCCATGGAATTCATGGGCGTTCATTACCAATCGCACAAGGTGTAAAAATGGCAAACCGTGATTTAACAGTCATTGCTTCAGGTGGTGACGGTGACGGCTTTGCAATCGGGATGGGTCATACCATTCATGCTATCCGCCGTAATGTAGATATCACTTACATTGTTATGGATAACCAAATCTATGGTTTAACAAAAGGACAAACGTCTCCACGTTCTGCAACTGGCTTTAAAACGAAATCATCGCCGCTAGGTTCGATTGAACAACCTATTTCACCAATGGAGATGGCTTTAACAGCAGGGGCGACATTTGTAGCGCAAAGCTTCTCGACAGATCTTAAAGACTTAACGGCTTTAATTGAAGCTGGTATTAAGCATAAAGGGTTCTCTTTAATTAACGTTTACAGTCCTTGTGTAACTTATAATAAGGTCAACACATATGATTGGTTTAAAGAAAATCTAACAAAATTAAGCGACATTGAAGGATATGATCCTTCAAACCGTGAAAACGCGATGCAAACATTGATGAAGCATAATGGATTAGTTACTGGTTTAATTTATCAAAACACTGAGCGTAAATCCTATCAGGAATTGATTAATAATTACTCCGAAACTCCATTAGCACATGCAGATTTAAACCTTGATCAAGAATACTTTGATAAATTAGTTAACGAATTTATGTAAAAGTACAAAGAAAATCCCGTAGTTACTACTACGGGATTTTCTATTGTTTTCAAGCCTATTAACCTTTATACTATAATAATGTGCGGGAGTGTGCTAGGTTGGATTCTTACACACTAGTACAGGGAAAATTTTTACTTTTCATAGAAAAAACTTTATACATTGATTGAAAGGAGATTACTATTTATGAATGAAAAACAACGTTTAGATGCCGGGCAAATCGAAGCTGCTAATTCTTCGGACAAAAAATCCGCCAAGGATTATAGTAAGTACTTTGAGCAGGTAATTACTGCACCTTCCTTAAAAGATGCAAAAAAGCGTGGCAAAGAAGAAGTAAAATATCATAACGATTTCTCTATTCCAGAAAAATTTCGTGGTATGGGAGATGGACGTAAGTTTTATATCCGTACCTATGGCTGCCAAATGAATGAGCATGATACCGAAGTCATGGCAGGGATCTTTTTAGCGTTGGGGTATGAGCCAACAGATTCTACAGAGGATGCCAATGTTATTCTTTTAAATACTTGTGCAATTCGTGAAAATGCAGAAAACAAAGTGTTTGGAGAACTTGGCCATTTAAAGCATTTGAAGTTGGAAAAGCCTGATTTACTTATAGGTGTTTGTGGATGTATGTCACAGGAAGAATCCGTTGTTAATAAGATTCTAAAAACTTATAACCAGGTTGACATGATATTTGGCACACATAATATTCACCGTTTACCAAATATTTTACATGAAGCATACATGTCCAAAGAAATGGTTGTTGAAGTATGGTCAAAAGAAGGGGACGTTATTGAAAACCTTCCAAAGGTAAGACGCGGAAATATAAAGGCTTGGGTTAACATTATGTACGGCTGCGACAAATTTTGTACCTATTGTATTGTTCCATTTACACGTGGTAAAGAGCGAAGCCGTCGTCCTGAAGAGATTATCCAAGAAGTACGCCATTTAGCCGCACAAGGATATCAGGAGGTTACACTCTTGGGTCAAAATGTAAATGCGTATGGGAAAGATTTAGAGGGAGTGAAATATGGTCTTGGTGAACTTATGGATGAATTACGGAAGATTGATATTCCGCGTATTCGTTTTATGACAAGTCATCCACGTGATTTTGATGACCGTTTGATTGAAGTTCTTGCAAAAGGCGGCAACCTAATGGATCATATCCATCTTCCTGTGCAGTCTGGTTCTACAGATGTGCTAAAGATTATGGCTCGTAAATATACGAGAGAACAATACTTAGAGCTTGTAAGTAAAATTAAAGCAGCCATTCCAAACGTTTCATTAACCACTGATATTATCGTTGGTTATCCAAATGAAACAGATGAACAATTTGAAGAAACAATGTCTTTATATCGTGAAGTGGGCTACGAACTAGCGTATACGTTTATTTATTCTCCTCGTGAGGGTACCCCTGCTGCGAAAATGCAGGATAATGTCCCAATGGAGGTAAAGAAGGAACGCCTGCAGCGTTTAAATGCTTTAGTTAACGAGATGTCTGCTGAGGCAATGAAGAAATATAAAGGACAAATTGTCGAGGTTCTTGTCGAAGGGGAAAGCAAGTATAATCCTGAAGTACTTGCAGGATATACTTCTAAAAGCAAGCTAGTTAATTTTGCTGCACCTAAATCAGCAATTGGTAAGATCGTTAAGGTGAGAATTACTGATGCAAAAACATGGTCATTAAACGGAGAAATGGTGGAAGAATTAGAAACAGTAGAGGTGAAATAAATGGTTAAATATACAAAAGACGATATCATCGCTCGTGCACAAGATTTGGCTCGTATGATTGCGGACACAGAGGAAGTTGATTTCTTTAAACGAGCAGAAGCACAGATTCACGTAAATGCAAAAGTTAGTACGCTGATTTCTGATATTAAGGGTTTACAAAAGCAAGCAGTGAATCTACAGCATTACGGCAAGCCAGAAGCACTTAAAAAGGTGGAAGATAAAATTGCTTCCCTTGAACAGGAACTAGACGATATTCCGGTTGTTCAAGAGTTTAAACAGTCACAAACTGAAGTAAATGACTTACTTCAGCTAATCGCCACAACCATCTCAAATAAGGTAACGGATGTCATTATTGAATCTACCGGTGGAGATGTATTAAAAGGTGAAACAGGTGCAAGTGTAATGAATGGTGGATCTTGTGGAAATCACGATGACCACGACCACAATCATTAAATAAAAAAACCAGGCTTTGTAAAAGCCTGGTTTTTTTATGCATAAATTTCTATTTAGAAAATCCCCCTGACTTATACATGCCTAATTGTAACCTACATAAAACTCCCGCATAAAATGAATCATGACTAAACTTTTAACCAGTATTCTCAGAAATATATCGCACACTAGTCTAAAAAATTGCATAGGATGAAATGAAAATGAATGAGGAGGTTTCGCGCGAAATGGGAGAATATAGAGAGATAATTGTTAAGGCCGTAGTAGCGAAAGGGCGTAAATTCACCAATTCCAATCATACGATTAGCCCGGCACATAGTCCAACCAGCATACTTGGCTGTTGGATTATCAACCATAAATACAACGCGAAAAAAGTCGGCAAAACTGTAGAGATACACGGCTCTTATGACATCAATGTATGGTACTCATACAATGACAATACCAGAACAGAAGTTGTTACTGAGTGTGTTAAATATACAGATGTCATTAAGTTGAAATACCGTGACCATGATTGCTTGGATGACAATGAGATTTGTGCACGTGTTTTGCAACAGCCTAATTGTTGTGAAGCAGTCATCTCCCCAAATGGTAATCGAATCATTGTCCATGTTGAAAAGGAATTCCTAGTGGAAGTAATTGGTGAAACAAAAGTATGTGTCGCCATTAATCCAAAGGGCTGCCATGATGATGACGATGATTGGGGAATGGATTTAGACGACGAGGAATTTGAGGAATTAAACCCAGATTTCTTACTTGGAGTCGAAGAAGAATAACCATACTAGGAAGTTTCTACTTCCTAGTTTTTTCTTTTGTATCACTGTATAATAATCTATAAGGAAAAAATGTATGATAAAAAAGAAAAATCAGCATGCTATTTTTTAGGAGGTGTCAAAGACATGGAGCCTAGACAACCCGGAAATAACAAACTGCCTGATTTCGACCAATTAAATGACAGGATTATTGCTGAGCAGCCCTCGGAACCACATTTGATTATTAAAACCAATCTTGACCCACAGGATTCCACTGGAAATAATCCATATTATCAGGGGAAGGATACCGTAAACCCCAAAGCATTTAAAGACTATTTTGAGGAATAAAGAAAGCCAGGATACATTTTCCTGGTTTATTTTTTTTATTTTGAGAAATAAAGTGTATATCGGATATATACTTAAATAAAGAATTTTAATCCGTTATATTCTGAGGTGTGCAATGAATATAGAGAAATATATAAAATTAATTGGTAATGAGTTACTGCCCAATATTCAACTATCCATGGAAGATCCATTTGAACCAATTATTGTGAAGAATTTCTCGAATACATGGAAAACAATTGGCAGCGGCAATTATGCAGGTGTCTTTTTGCATCAATCAAATCCTAAATGGGTTGTAAAGGTGTATGGAAGAAAACCTGAGGATTTAAAGAAGGAAGTGGATGTATACAAAAAGTTAGGTAACCATGAATCTTTTTCATCATTGATTGACTATGGAGATAACTATCTAATTTTAAAAAGGATAGACGGAATAAATTTGTTCGATGCCGTAGTAAAAGGCATTCGTATACCAGAATCAGTCATCGTAGATGTAGATGAGGGGATCGCCTATGCACGTTCAAGGGGACTGAATCCGTTTGATGTCCATGGGAAAAATGTCGTTATGAGTGATGGTAGAGGGTATATTGTGGATGTTTCAGATTTTTATAAGCAGGGTAAATGTCGTAAATGGGACGACTTGAAAAAGGCATACTATAGAATTTATCTGCGGTTTATTTATAAATATCATCCACCCATTCCATTTTTTATTGTTAATAGTGTCAGAAAAGGATATCGGTTATACCGAAAAATAAAAAAAGGGAAATAAATAATCCTATTTCCCTCATTTTGTTTATTGATTATTATTTTGAAATTGAATCATGAATTCACTAAATGCTTTACATGTTTCATATGGGACCGAGTTGTAAGTGGATGCGCGGCAGCCACCAACAGAACGATGTCCATTAACACCGATGAATCCTTCGCTCTTTGCCTCACTTAAAAATTTCTTCTCCAATACTTCATCATTTACTCGGAATGTAATATTCATAAGTGAGCGGCTTTCAGGCTCAGCGTGACCAACATAAAAACCATTGCTTTGGTCGATTGCATCATATATAAGTTTCGCTTTAACCTCGTTGCGTTCCGTAATAGCATTCATCCCGCCTAGTTCTTTTATCCAGCTTAATACTTCGCCAAGCATATAGATTCCGAATGTCGGAGGGGTGTTATATAAAGAGTTGTTTTTTGAGTGGGTGCTATACTTTAACATTGTCGGGATGTTTGGATTAGCCTTTTCAATCAAATCCTTGCGAATGATTGCTACTGTAACGCCGGAAGGACCAAGATTTTTTTGAGCACCGGCATAAATTAAGCCAAACTTGCTGACATCGAATGGCTTGGATAAGATATCACTAGACATATCGGCGATTAGTGGAACATCACCTGTGTCTGGAAAGTCACGCCACTGAGTACCATAGATCGTGTTATTAGATGTTAGATGTATATAGGCATCCGTTGGGTTGTACTTCAATTCGTCAAGTGAAGGGATTCGACGATATTGGCTTTCCTTCGTGCTGGCAACATGATAAGGCTCCCCAAACAATTTTGCCTCTGAAAAGGCTTTTTCAGACCAAGAACCTGTCATAATATAGCCTGCTTTTTCCCCAGCCTTCAAGAAGTTCATGGGAACCATTGAAAACTGTAGACTTCCTCCACCTTGCAGAAAAAGTACCTCATAATCTTCCGGAATAGATAACATTTCTTTTAGAAGGGCAATGGCATTATTATGTACCTCTTCATAGGCTGCGCTTCGGTGACTAAGCTCCATGATTGACATTCCAGTGCCACGAAAATCAATAAGTTCCTGCTTCGCTTTTTCAAGCACCTCAAGTGGAAGGGCAGATGGTCCTGCGTTAAAATTATAGGCACGCTGTATTAGTGAATTCATTTTCTCACTCCCTATTTTCATTTATTAGAATATAACATATTTTCTTACATTTTAAATATAAAAGAATCAAAATAATTCATTGATATATCAATATTTCTAGTGAATACGGTTACATTTTACGTGCGTACTTTATTGGTTTTCCAATATATATAAATACATAGAAAAATTGGTTATCTTGCTATTAACAAATTAGATAAAAAACGCTGAAATTTCAGCGTTTTTTTCATTTTCTAGTCAATAATCTAATGAAAATTATTCAGAAAATAAAAAACATTATGAATATATTGACAAGTATTTGTAGCGAATGTAGAATTACAGTTAGCAAAAGAAAGCGCTTTTTTTACGCTTTTCACCGGTAAAACGTAAAAAAATAAAAAATTAAAATTTTAGTTTAACAATAACTGGAATTTTAGCTGTTGTATCTTGCAGGCCACAAGGACAGCAGAGTCTATCTTTTTTTTAAAATGAAAACAAATAAAGGGAGGATTTAAATGGCAAAAAATATCAGTAAAAATATGCTTAAGTTTTTAGTCGTCATTCTAGCGTTCCAAGATGTAGCCGCTGGTGTAGCAGGATCCATTATGGCAGACATTATTAAAGCATTTCCTGAATATAATCCAACGATTGTCATGTTGGTAGCTACATTCCCAGGTCTCATACAAATCGTTCCTGCACTGTTTTATGGAAAATTGACAAAATTGTTTAAAAAGAAAACATTGTTATTTATCGGTTTGACCTTATTTATAATTGGTGGGACACTCCCAACCTTTATAGATAACCTGCCGATGATTATTGCGATGAGAGGGCTTTTAGGGCTCGGCGTTGGGATAACCATGCCGTTATCGATAGATGTAATTACAGATTTCTTTGATGGCAGAGAAAGAGATTTCTTAATTGGTTTTGGAACTTCCACGGTTGCATGTATTGGGGCAATTTTCTTCCAGTTAGGCGGCGGGATATTAGCTGATTCCTTTGGCTGGCAATATGGTTTCCTAACATACCTTTTCCCAATTTGGATTTTGGCTATCACCATGTTATATCTTCCTGAACCACAGAAGAAACAGATTTCAGAAGCGGCGGGCGCTAAGGAAAAGGTCAAGCTTCCAAAAGCAATTTATTGGGTATGCTTAGGACAGGTAATTTATTCTGGTTTGATTTTTGGTTATGTAACAAATATTTCTGTTGTTATACAGGGGGACCAACTAGGTAATGCAACAGAGGCAGGTATGGCGATCTCTGTATTTACTTTTGGTACGCTGCTAGCTGGGTTTATTTTCGGAAAAATAAAACATGCACTGCCAACCTTCTATCTGCCTGTAGGCGTTTTGGTAACAGGGATTGGGATGGCAATCTGTTATTTCTCACCTACCTTAACAATGATTCTTATTGGTAGTATTATTGGTGGGTTTGCAATGGGAATTGGACTTCCAGGGGTATTCACTAAAGTATCAGAACTTACTCCTCCAGGTGCCCCTCCAGCAGTAGGGTTAGTTGTTGTAGGTCAGGGTTTAGGTGGTATTTTAGGACCATTTGGATTCCTAATGGTACAGAATATTTTTAATCAAGATATTGGCAGATTCCCATTAGCTGTAAGTGCAATCGGATTAATTATGTTGGCTCTGATATGGGCGATAGCGGTTAGGAAACCGAACAAGGATTTAGAAGCTACTTTAAATCATTAACATTATACGAATGTGAGGATGATACAAAGAAAATTTTGTACATCCTTTTTTTAGTTATAGGACAAATTCTATAGTTTTTTAGTTGTAAGTTTTAAATTTATAAAATATTTAGAATTTATTGACAAGGGTTGAAAGTGGAGGTAAAATTATAGTTAGTTAATGAAAGCGCTTTTAGTGCACGGTTTACACTGTTTATATGGTGATAAACACAATACTAAAATTTTAGTTAAGGGAAGTACTACTGCATTAAAGTATTTTAGAAGGTGAGGTTATGAAGGATGTCGGTTGTTAATACTAGAAAAATTCAAACAGGGAACTATCAAACTTTTATTAATGAGGGTGGAGATAAGAAGTCATCTGAGACCATTATATTTCTTCACGGCAGCGGTCCAGGGGTAAGTGCCCAGTCAAATTGGAAGGAAATATTACCTCACTTTAAAGGGAAATTCCATGTAGTGGCACCTGATATCTTTGGCTTTGGAAATACTGAGCATCCTGAGAATTACCCTAATAATGGAGCAGAGTGGATGAACATAAGGGTGAAGCAAGTAATTGAGTTGATGGATGCTTTAGAAGTTGATAAAGCCCATCTAGTTGGAAACTCACTTGGAGGTGTTATCGCTCTTCACCTACTTATGTATGCTCCAGAACGGTTTGACCGTGTCGTTCTAATGGGAGCTGGAGGAGGATTAACAGAACCTACTCCTGAGTTGGCTAAATTAGCAAATTTCCACAAAGATCCGAATCCAGTTGCCTTTAAGAACTTATTGAGCTGGTTCTTATATGATAAAAGTATTCTTGAGGATAAACTTGGGGAAATCGTATCTGAACGCTTAGAGCTGTTCCTAAGGCCGGATGTTCGCAAATCATATGAGGAAAATTTCTCAAAGTCTCAATTAACAGATATGTTGGTCCCACCATCAGCACTCAAAGAAATGAATCATGAAATCTTACTGATACATGGGCATCAAGATCGATTTGTACCGCTTCAAAGCAGCCTCTATGTAATGGATTATTTGCCAAATGCACAGCTCCATATCTTCAAACGTTGTGGACACTGGGCACAGGTAGAGCAAAAAGAGAGATTTATTAAACTAACATCAGATTTTTTCAACGGTGAATGATAAAGAATCAATATATTGATAGTAATTATCTATTTAAATATACCGTTGAATCCCTTACCTTATTATTAAGGGGACAAAAACAAAAAAGAGGATAAAGGGTGTATTGGAAAATGAAAATAGATCAAGCATATCGATATATTAAAATGCAAATAATTGATGGCATATGGGAACCTGAATCTGCTATTAATGTGAATGAAATTACTGCACATCTTAACATAAGTAGAACGCCTGTTCATAAGGCATTAGCGAAGCTTGAACAAGAGGGTTTTCTTTCTATTATTCCACAAGTAGGGGTTTACGTTAAACGACCAGAGCCAAGTGACGTTTTAGAACGGTTATTAGTTTGTGCAAATCTGGATGCCTTAATGACAGAACGTGCTGCATTTAACCTCACCGACGAGGAACTTACATACATGAAAGAGACATTGACGATGATGGATAATCTAGATTTATCCGAGGATGAGTATTCGGCCCTTAATATTGAGTTCCACCGGACTATTTATGAAGCCTCCAAGTTAACGTATGCACTAAGTCTTGCCAAGCAGCTTTGGGATTACCTGAATTATGTAGGGAATCCAGTAATACTGTTTTCAAAGGATAGAAGAAAGCAATCACAAGCTGAACATTGGTTAATCTATTATAGTTTAAAAGAAAAGGATGCAAAATTAGCAAAAAAGCTGATGGAAAAGCATTTGCTACGCGTTGCCGAAGCCGTAAGCTTGAAATACCAGGATATAGACAAAAATCAACATATGTTTAACTAGAATTAGTGAAAGATTCAGATTTGCCACTATTTTGCAGGAGGTAATGAGATGGAACAAAGTGTGTTGGAAACCAAAAATGTATTGGTAGATAGAGCAAAGGCTCTTATTCCTAAACTGAGAGAGTATAGTGGTGCCATTGACAAGAATAGCAGAATCCCTGATGAAATTATTGAAGATTTGAAAAATCAAGGTCTTTTGAAAGTACTTAGACCACATATGTTTGGTGGTTATCAAACAAATATGAGAGCGTTCACAGAGGTCGTTACCGAAATATCCCGCGGAAATGGATCAGCCGGTTGGTTCGTATGTCTAAGCAATATTCGTGATTATATGATTTCTTACACATTCGGAGAGAAAGCACTAAATGAAATCTATAATTCTGGCAAAGATGTAGTCCTTGCAGGAAATTTTAAACCGATTAAATGTGATATCAAAAAAGTAGAGGGCGGCTATTACATTGAAGAAGCTCAATGGCCTTTTGTATCTGGCAGCCCACATGCTGACTGGTGTTACTTTGGTTTCCCATTAGTGGATGAAAATGGCGGAATGGAAATGGCTATTATGGTTATTCCTCGTGAAGAACTTGAAATCCTTGATGACTGGCATGTTATGGGACTAAAGGGGTCCGGCAGCAATAGCTGTAGAATTCAAAATGTATTTGTACCTGAACACAGGGTATCATTGGACCGTTTAGCGAGCAAAGGTCATTACTTAATTGATCCGCTTAAGGATGTGGCTTTATACAAGTCTTCCTTTGTTCCATCACTTACTCTATCAATTGTAGGGCCGGCTTTAGGACTTGCACAGGCAGCGATGGATCTCTATATGGAAAGACTTCCGAAAGCTGGAATTGGGAACACATTCTATCATAAACAAAATGAAGCACCAATCACACATCACCAGGTTGCCCAAGCACAATTGAAAATCGATACTGCTGAAATGTTTTTATACCGTGCTGTGGATAAAATTGATAGCTATGCTGAACGTGGAGAAGTAATGGATACTGCTGAAATTGTAAAAGTGAAGGCAGATTTCGGCTATGTGAATCAATTATGTAAGGAAGCAATTGATCTTCTAGTTGCAGGAGTCGGTTCTATGTTTACCTATCATAATAACCCTTTACAATTAGTCTATCGTGATTTTTTTGCCATGCATTTACATGGTTTCATCACACCATCAAGTTTAATAGAAACATATGGAAGAGTTCTTTGCGGCCAAGAACCGAATACCTATTTTGTCTAATCTAAAATGAAAAGGCTTTCTGTTTTTTGAATATTCTAGTAAAACTAATTAGGAGGAAAAAATATGAGTTTACCAGAAATCGCAAAATTAGGACACGTAGCTTTAGTTTCGTCAGACCTTGAAAAATCACTTTGGTTCTTTAAGGAATTGATTGGATTAGAAGAAACAGAAGAAGTAAACGGTACACATTATTTACGCGCATGGGGCGACTTTGAACATCACACTTTATCGATAACTGCTGGCGAAAAGTCGTATGTTGATCATATTGCATGGAGAACAAAACGTCCGGAAGATGTTGAGCAATTTGCTCATCTACTTCAAGAAGCTGGTACAGAAGTAAATTGGGTGGAGGCTGGAGTGGAAGCAGGGCAGGGTAGAGCAATTCGATTTAAATTGCCGAGCGAGCACCGGTTTGAAATTTACTATGACATGGAAAAAACCTTAGCTGAACCATCCAAACGTTCAGTGTTAAAGAATCAGACCTATAAATCCTGGGCAAAAGGCTGTTCACCGCGAAGAATAGACCATGTAAATATTTTATCATCCTTAAAGGCAAATGTTATTGCTGATTACTTAATGGAGAAACTAGGCTTTAAAATGAGGGAGTGCGTTCAGGCTCCAGATGAATCCTTACTTGGTGCTTGGTTAAGCGTAACACCACTGGTACATGATATCGCAGTTAGCCATGATCCATTCTCTCCATCGACACATCAGATTCATCACTTGTCATACTGGCTTGATAATGCTCAAGATCTTCTTCGCGCTGCAGATATCTTAACAGAGCATGGACTTAAGTTTAAAGGTCCTGGTAAGCACGGTATTTCACAAGCGATGTACTTATATGTGGTCGATCCAGGCAGTGGAGTACGTGTGGAATTGTTCACGAATGGTTATTTAATCTTTGAACCAGACTGGGAACCAATTGTCTGGACTTTAGATGAGATGGATGTGGGCTTTACCTTCTGGGGTGATCAAACAGATACGTTACCAGAAAACAATCCGACAATTGAAGCGTAAGAGTATAGTAGCTAATTTATAGAAAAGAGAGGTTAGTAGAATGGATGATCGTCAATTTCGAACCGCGATGGGGAAATTTGCAACAGGAGTAACCGTTATTGCTACAAATCTGGATGGTGATGTGCATGGGATGACAGCAAATGCTTTTATGTCCGTGTCACTTGATCCTAAACTGGTAGTAATCTCTATTGGAGAAAAAGCTCGGATTCTTGAGAAAATTAAACAAAGTAAATCCTTTTCAGTCAATATTTTAGCGGCTGACCAACAGGAACTTTCGATGATTTTTGCAGGCCAGTTGAAGGAACACCGCGAAGTCGAGTTTGACACTCTTGATGGGAAGCCTGTTCTAAAGGGTGCAGTTGCACAAATTGCCTGTGAGGTATCCGCAGAACATCTTGAAGGGGATCACACGCTATTTATTGGAAGAGTAACAGATATTCATTTAGAAGATGCTGAACCACTAATATTTTACAGTGGAAAGTACCGAGCTTTAGTTGAAGAAAAAGCAGTTACGGTATAAGTAACACTTAAATTGAAAAGGGGACAGCTGTAATGGATATTCAAAAAGCAGCAACTGCTTTAATGGAAGCGGAAACTGAGAGAAAACCGATTGCCCCATTCACATCATCAACAGAAGAAATCTCTGTTGATGATGCATATAAAATCCAGCTTTTCCAAATTCACCAAAAGGTCGAGAATGGTGCTGAAATCGTTGGGAAAAAGATTGGGCTAACGAGTAAAGCGATGCAGGAAATGTTAAATGTTAACGAACCAGATTATGGTCATATTCTAAATGACATGGTATATAAGGATGGAGAATCGATTAGTCTCGATAAATTTATCCAGCCTAGGATTGAATTCGAAATTGCTTTTGTTTTGAAAGAGGATCTAAAAGGTCCTGGTGTGACAATGAACGATGTCATAGCGGCCACGGATTATGTCGTCCCTGCTCTTGAAATTATTGACAGCCGAATCAAAGATTGGCAAATTAAGTTTGAAGATACCGTTGCAGATAATGGTTCATCTGCCGGGGCAATTATTGGAAGTACTACTGCTAAACTAGATGATTTAGATTTAGCAGTAATTAGGATGACCGCTACAAGAAATGGTGGATTTTTGGACACAGCATTCGGTTCAGCCGTGATGGGTCACCCTGCCGAAGCAGTAGCGTGGCTAGCCAATTCACTTTGCAGCTACGGAATTTCTCTTAATGCTGGTGAAGTAATACTTTCAGGCGCACTTTCAAAAGCAATTCCGATTGAAGTTGGAGATACATTCACAGCTGAATTTGAACATATAGGGGCTGTAACTGCTACCTTCAAAAAATAGTGAGACGCTATAAAAGATTAAGACTCCTTGTATGAAAAATGTAAGGAGTCTTTATTTTTTAAAAAATAATGGATGAAATTAATCTTATAAATAATCTTTAATGGGAAAAAGGTGAGCTTATGAAGGGTAACTCTAGCAATATACTGGAACCAAACTACATAGAAGAAGGAAATAAAAAAATTCTAACCACTGCGGGAGCCTTTGGTCTTTTACGTAAGGGAATAATCGAGAATTTAGGTTCAAAGAGAGCCAAGGGCTTTTTGCTTCGTTATGGTTGGAGCCTAGGTGTCAGTGATGCAAAAGAAGCAATGAAAGCGAGTACCTCAATAGAATACCTTATTAAACAAGCCTCCGTTCTCCATTTAAGTACTGGACATATTGGAGATATCCAATCTGAAAGATTTATTGAAATGGTTGATTCCGAAAATATTAAAACGATAAGTGGAAAAGGAAAGTGGATTCATTCTTTTGAAGCTTCTGAGCATCTTAAACATCATGGAAAATCAGATTCACCACAATGTCATACGCTAACTGGATATGCAAGTGGCTATATGTCTACGATTTGTAAAAAGAGTGTCATTGTCAAAGAGATTAGTTGTATGGCTAAAGGTGACCCTGAATGCTGTTTTGAAATGAAGCTCAAAGAGGACTGGGGAATGGAGATTCAGGAGGAGGTCAAATTCTATCATGAAATAAATATCATTGAAGAATTAGAGTATACCTATGAACAATTGTTAGAGCAGCGTAATTATATCGAGAAGGTATCCAAATTTCATAAGAAATTAACGGAAAGTATTTCAAACGGCAGCAATCTTCAGGATATTGCTGATACCTCCTTTGGATTATTACAAATTCCCATATCAATTGAGGATTTAAGCTTTCAAAAAATTGTTTACTCGGGTGTGAACGAACAAGAATATAACAGTCTTAGTAAAGAACTGAAGGAGAGTTTAATTCGGAAAAATAGGAAAAATAATTTACTTCCTCTTTTTAAAGAGACAACTAGATTACAGACTGAAAATCAGGAACGGCTAGTCACACCCATCATTGTACAAAAAAAGGTAATTGGATACTGCACATTTCTTTATCAAAAGGGTGATGAGAACACTGAGAATAATATTATGTTTATCGAGCGAGTGGCAAATGCTGCTTCTTTATACCTCTTAAATGAAAAGACGAGTTTTGAAGCCCTTGAAAAAATGAAAGGTTATTTTTTGGAACAAATTTTAAAGGGACAATATACTTCAAGGGAAGAAATCATTAATCGCGGTCGATACATGGGGGTTAATCTAGAATCAGCTTTTTATATTGCAGCAATTGACTATATAGAGACTAGCAAGGCATCGATAGAAAACAAGGAACACTATGACCAAATTCTAGAATCAATTGCAAAGTATTTGGATATTCAGGGACATAAAGCGCTTGTCGGTCAATACGAAGGTAAAATCATCATGTTGATCCCAGAATCATCAAATATATTACCGAATATGGAAAGAATCTTAAAACATATTGAAACGACCCATCCTTCCTATAAATATAAAATTGGAATCAGTGACAAATCTGAAGATATAGAACATATTCTGGACAATTTAGATGAATCTTTTATTTCTTTACGAATGTCTACGGAAAAGAAAATTATCCATTTTAATGATTTGGGTATTGTGGGAATTCTAATTAATTCCAAAAATGTAAGCGGGATTAAGAAAATTGCCAAACAAGAATTGGGACCTCTTTATACATTAGGGAATGGTAAACAAAAAGAATTAATGAAAACACTTTATGTATTTTTAACAAATGGAGGAAAACTCCAGCAAACGATGGATGATTTGTCATTATCGATGAGTGGTCTCATGTATAGGATTAACAAGATTGAAAAACTAATTGGAAAAGACTTACGAGATTCATCACAAAGCTACCAGTTACTATTGATTCTAGATTCACTGTTAGCTTTAGGAGAACTAGAAATATAAATTTAAAATCCAATAAAAACCTACTAAAAACCAACGTAAAATCAAGTAGTTATTAGTCTAGATAAATAGTAGTAAATCTTCTAAAATTTCACTAACAACCAAAAATGTAAGGGATTTCAAACTAGATTGTTTTCTATTTTACAAGGAGGAGAATAGGGTTGACAAACATTACTCAACAATCAATTAAAACGGCTAACTTTGAAACATATTTAAATCGTGCTGGTGAAGGGAATTCCGAAGTGATTTTATTTCTACATGGCTCCGGACCAGGTGTTACAGCGTTTGCGAACTGGCGTTATGCTTTAAATGCCTGCAGTGAAATGTATGACTGTCTTGCACCAGATCTTTTAGGATTTGGAGACAGCAGTCATCCGGAGACATTGCCTAAGAATAGACAGGGATGGATGGATTTATGGGTAAATCAACTTATGGAGCTTTTAGATGATTTAGGTGTTCAAAAGGCCCATTTAGTGGGGAATTCATTAGGATGTTCGATTGCACTAGAGCTGCTATTAGAACATCCAGAGCGATTTAATCGAGTGGTTTTAATGGGTCCAGGAGGAACGCCAAATACCAAATTAAGTCCAGAATTAGCCCGTGCGAAGGGATTTTATGACAATCCCTCACCAAAGAAATTACGTCAAATTATGAGCTGGTTTGTATATGATGCACAGGCAATGGCACCAATCATTGAAGCGATAACGGATTATCGATATGAAACAGCGATGAAACCAGAGGTCCGTATTTCCAATGATTCTATATTCGCAACAGCAGCTGTCCCTGTACCTGTGACTGCCCTAAGAAGAATTGAACATCCTGTACTGCTCGTGCATGGACGGGATGATATGGTTTGCTCGGTGGAGTCCAGCTATTATTTACTATCACATATTCCGAATTCACAACTGCATGTATACGGTAATTGTGGACATTGGACACAAATTGAAAAGCAGGAAAGCTTTAATCATTTAATTCAAAACTATTTTTCTAATAAAATCTAATAATTTGAGGAGGAATTAAAAATGACTTTACCTGAAATTGCAAAGTTAGGGCATGTCGCTATCGTAACACCTGATCTTGAAAAATCACTATGGTTTTTCCGTGATGTGATTGGGCTTGAAGTAACGGAAGAAGTAAACGGTACGTATTATTTACGGGCTTGGGGTGACTTTGAACATCACTCCCTATCATTAACAGATGGGGATAGAGGGTATGTTGATCATATCGGCTGGAGAACGAAGCGCCCTGAAGATGTAGAGGGTTTTGCTCAGCTTCTTGAAAAAGCGGGAACGGAAGTAAAATGGATTGAAGCAGGTGAAGAAACGGGTCAAGGGCGGGCAATTCGTTTTAAACTGCCAAGTCAGCATTCCTTTGAAATCTATTATGATGTTGAAAAACCGAAAGCGGACGAAAAAAGACGTTCTGTCTTGAAAAATCAAACATACAAGGCTTGGGCCCGTGGCTGTTCACCTAGAAGATTTGACCATGTCAATATTGCTACATCAATGGATGTTCAGGAAATCCTTGATTACTTGGGTAACCAGTTAGGCTTTAAGCTACGTGAATATGTAAGATATAACAACGAGAAAACGTTAGCAGGCTGGATGAGTGTGACACCTTTGGTTCACGACATAGCTGTTATCACAAGACCAGAGGCAAAAACGCCAAACCAGCTTCACCACATTTCTTATTGGCTGGATAATGCACAGGATGTTTTACGGGCAGCTGATATTTTAAGCGAAGAAGGTATTAAGTTTATTGGCCCAGGTAAACACGGTGTTTCTCAAGCTCTATATTTATATGTGATTGATCCAGGCAGCGGCTGCCGTGTTGAATTGTTTAGTAATTCATATTTAATTTTTGAACCTGACTGGGAGCCTGTCGAGTGGACAGAAGAGGATCATTCAATAGCCAACACCTATTGGGGTGACTCTGTCATGGATAAAGAAATGAACAAACCAACAATCGAGGCATAAATGAGAAAGCTGACTCAAAAGTAAACGAGTCAGCTTTTTTAAAAGAAATTTTTTGGAAGAGAGGCAGATAGAGAATGAGTGACATCAAAATTTATGAGACAGATATTGTGGTAGTTGGTGCCGGTAATGCTGCCATGTGCGCAGCCATCTCCGCAAGGGAGAACGGAGCTGACGTCCTTGTACTTGAAAAAGCACCTGAAGCTGAAAAAGGAGGAAACAGCACCTTCACACATGGATCCATTCGGTTTTCCTATAATGGTGTCGAGGATTTAAAAGAAATAATGCCCGACCTTTCACAAGAGGATATTGATTCTTCGGATTTTGGGGTCTATAGTGAGGAACAATTTTATGATGATATGTGCCGGGTCACAGAGTACCGGACTGACCCAGAATTAGCTTCCATTCTTACAGAAAAAAGTTTTGAAACGATGAAATGGCTCACGGATCACAAGGTAAGATGGGTGCCTATATATGGTCGGCAAGCCTTTAAAGTAGACGGTAAATTTAAATTCTGGGGCGGTATGATTGTTGAATCGGTAGGCGGGGGGCCGGGATTGGTCGAAGCGCTTCATAAAGAGGCGTCCTCGTTAGGGGTTCAGATTTTGTTTGATGCGATGGCGGTGGAACTAATCCGTGATGACAATGGTGTACAGGGTGTGATATTTAACCATAATGGCAATAGTGCAAAGGTCCTGGCGAAAGCTGTTATATTGGCCTCTGGAGGCTTTCATGCTAACCCTGAAATGCGAACCCGGTACCTTGGACCAAAATGGGACTTGGCCCATGCAAGAGGGAGCAGGTTTAATACTGGAGAAGGTATTCAAATGGCGTTAAATATTGGTGCACTTTCCTCGGGCAACTGGTCAGGCTGCCATTCAGTTGGAGGGGACCGCTATTTGCCAGAATTTACGGAAGGCTTTCAAAAGTTAAGTTATCCCTTTGGAATCATGGTAAACGCCCAAGGCAAACGCTTTGTCGATGAAGGTGCTGATTTCCGTAATTACACCTATGCGAAATATGGAAGATTAATTTTGGATCAGCCGGGACAATTCGCTTGGCAGATTTTTGATCAAAAGGTTACCCATTTGTTACGGGAGGAATATAAAGGCAGACAAGTAACAAAAGTAAAAGCCAATACATTAGAGGAATTAGCTGAAAAACTTGAAGGAATTGACCCAGCTGGTTTCTTACAAAATGTTAAAGAATACAATGCAGCTGTCCGTAAAGATATACCGTTTAATCCAAATATCAAGGACGGCAGATGTACAGAAGGGTTAGCAGTTAAGAAATCAAATTGGGCTCTTCCCTTGGAGGATGGCCCGTTTGAAGCCTATGCTGTTACCTGCGGTATAACCTTTACGTTTGGCGGTCTGAAAATTAACACAGCTACGGAGGTTCAGAATTTGTTATCCAAGTCTATTCCAGGATTATATGCTGCTGGTGAGGCAGTAGGGGGACTATTTTATTTTAATTACCCTGGAGGTGCAGGGTTAATGGCAGGTTCTGTATTCGGAAAAAGGGCAGGAGAACATGCAGCCCATTTTATCAAAACAAAGGAAACAATAAATTCGTAAAAAAACCTTACTAATTTCTATTCTTTGGGACAAAAGTGCAATTTTAAGTTTAGAAAACCAATAAAAGTTATCTAAAAATGTTTCAAACTTGAAAGGTTTTTACCCTTTAAATTAATTTTATAATTTTCTAAAATTTAAGAAAGAGCTAAATCAAATCAGAGGAATAATAAAGGTGAAGAGGAGAATATAAAATGATAAAAGTTGCTCAAAGTGACACTTTTCTTGTAGAAAAAGCCAAATCCCTTGTTCCAAAACTAAAGGAAAGAGCAAAAGAAACCGAAGAAATCCGTCGAATTCCAGAAGCAACTATCAATGAACTAAAGGAAGCTGGCCTTTTTAAACTGCTTCGCCCGAGTAATTATGGCGGTTATCAAACGAATATGAGAACATATTCAGATTGTATTGTGGAAATTTCACGTGGCTGTGCTTCTACAGGCTGGATTCTCTCACTTTGTGCAATTCGGGAACTTATGGTAGCGGAATCATTTACAGAAAAAACGCACCAGGAAATTTTCGGTGAGAATGAAGATAATGTCCTTTTTGCAGGCGTATATGAACCTAGAAAGTGTATTGCCCGAAAAGTAGACGGTGGATATTTAATTGAAGAAGGGTTCTGGATGTTCTGCTCGGGTTCTCTCCATGCGACTTGGGGATACTTCGGTATGGTAATAAGGGATGATGAAGGAAACCTTGTGGATCAAGCCTTAATGACAGTTCCTTTTGAAGAAGTAGAAATTATGGATGACTGGCATGTTATGGGATTAAAGGGTACGGGAAGTAACAGTGTGAAAATGACCAACGTATTTATTCCAGAACACCGAGTCGTTTCTTTTGCAGAAGTGTTAAACGGTCAATTTAAATCAGAACATTTACGCGATATCCCACTCTACAATACGGCGCTATTTCCGGCTCTAGCATTGTCTTTGGCATTACCAGGCTTAGGATTGGTAAAGGCAGCGTTAGAATTTTTCCAGCAAGTACTACCTAATCGAAAAGCTGCTCATATTGGTGTAGAAAACTTAATTGATTCACCGACTCTCCATGCATTACTTTCGGATGCTGCTTTAAAAATTGATACCGCTTCCATGCATTATTACCGTGTGGCGGATGAGCTAGATGCGTGGGCTGCCAGCGGTAAATTCATGGATAAGCCAGGACGAGTTAAGGCTCTAGCTGATATCGGTTATGCCAATCAAGTTAGTAAGGAAGCACTCGATATATTAATTCTGGCCAGCGGTTCAGGTTACGTATATGAAGGTCACCCGCTACAAAGAATTTTCCGTGATTTTTGGACGCTCTATTCACACAGAACGATTTCACCGTTAATCACCAAAGAAAATTATGGACGCGTTTTAGCAGGCTTAGAATCAAATGCACTAAGATATTAGGATACTCCGAATCTATCAAAAAATCTTAATCAAGAAGAAAGGAGACTGTATGGAAACGATCTATATAAACCGTGATAATTTGGCAGATTGGCAAGGTAAGGCAGATGCATGTGTAATGGCACTTGGTTTTTTTGATGGACTCCATTACGGACATCGGGAAGTAATTAAAACAGGTTTACGGATAGCGAAAGAAAAGGGTGTGCAGCTTGCTGTTATGAGTTTCTTTCCACATCCAAAGTCTGTCCTGTCAAATGGGGAAAAACAAATTGACTATTTAATTCCCCTTTCTGTTAAGGAGAAAATTCTTCGGGGGCTTGGTATCGATACCTTTTATATTGTTGAATTCACGAGGGAATTTGCCGCTCTTTCACCTGAACAATATGTTAATGATTATCTGGTCAATCTTGGGGTTATCCATGCAGTCGCCGGTTTTGATTTTACTTATGGTTCTAGGGGAATTGGAAATTTAGAGCGTTTGAAGATTGATAGTGGTGGAATCATTGATGCGACAAAAGTGGAAAAAGTAGCATGCCGGGGCGAGAAAATCAGCTCGACTAGTATTCGTGAAAGATTAGCTTGTGGCAAAGTAGAGGAACTGCCCGATTTTCTAGGATGCTGCTATGAAGTGGAAGGAATGTGGGACGGTCAAACCTTCAAGCTGAATCCTTACTATACATTGCCTGCCCCCGGAAAGTATGCGGTAACCATTAATTTAGGTAATTTATCAATGCTTACAGAAGCAATGGTCGAAGAAAAATCACTTATACCGGTTTCAGAACTTCCGCCATTTTTGCTAGGGGCCCTATCAATCGTTTGGCACCAGCGTATCTCAGAGGAGGCTCCCTCTTCTCGTCCTATTTTAAAAGTTGGAGGATTAACTCGATGAATAAATGTAAAGATTTTCAAATGCTGCTGCATGAACCAGGTTCCTTTATTCTTCCTGGTGCATATGACGCAATGTCAGCAAAATTGATAGAAGAAACTGGCTTTAAGGCGATTTACGCAACGGGAGCTGGTATATCTAATGCACAGCTTGGCTGGGCTGACGTGGGACTAACTTCTCTAAAGGAAGTAGTTGATATTGTTGCTAGAATGGCCGACGTTACCAATATTCCGATTGTAGTAGATGGCGATACTGGGTTCGGAAATGCCATCAATGTGATTCGGACTGTTAAAGAACTTGAACGAGCAGGTGTCGCAGCCATTCAGATGGAGGACCAGGTATCACCAAAGAAATGCGGCCATTTTAACGGCAAAGATGTCATTTCGAAGGAAGAAATGGTTGGAAAAATCAAGGCTGCCTTAGATACAAGAAAGGATGAAAATCTAGCAATTATGGCTCGTACAGATGCGATAGCCGTTAATGGTGTGGAAGATGCGATAGATAGGGCTTTTGCCTATTACGAGGCGGGTGCCGAAATAATTTTTGTCGAAGCACCAAATACAGTTGAAGAATTAAGGCAAATTACAAGTTCACTAAAAGGAATCCCACAGGTTATTAACTTAGTAGAAGGCGGCAAAACCCCGCTTATTTCCTTAAAAGAAGCAGAGGAAATCGGTTTTAAAATCATGCTGTGTGCAAATACAGCACTTCGTTCCGCTATTAGAGGAATCACTGATTCTTTAAGAATTCTAAAAGAAGAAGGCTCACAGGAAAATCTATTACCTTTGATTTGTACCTGGGAAGAAAGACAGTCTCTTTTCAAACTGAATCAAATCAAAGAGTGGGAAAAGAAGTATTTAAATATATAAGGAGGACCAAAAAATGGAGAGAGAATTGGATTATGACATTGTAGTCATTGGCTGCGGGGTGGCAGGCACAGCAGCAGCTTTGTCTGCTGCGGAAAGTGCCAAGAAAGAAGGAAGGAATTTACGAATTGCAATCTTAGAACGTACAGATTACGATCATCGAGGCGGAAATTCCAGATGGACGGCCTCTTACATGCGAATGAAGAATATTGATGAAATCGCAGATAACTTTGTAGAAGATATGATGGCGTTCTCTGATGATTTCTCCGATAGGGAGTACATAGAAACGCTCGCAGAAAACGCAGGAAGTACACTGCGCTGGGTCGAGGAAAAAGGGGTAGATTTTGACTACCTGCCAACGATGTTTTTAACTTCTTCAAAACCGCGGCTGCTTCCAGTTGGCGGCGGCCGGGCAATCATTGATACATTATCACGACGTGCTGGCGGACTTGGTGTTGAAATTATTTATGAGGCAACAGCATGGAATTTACTTCTTGATGATGAAGGTGCGATAAACGGACTTATGGTCCGGGTTAAGGGTGGAAACTCACTTCAGTTGAAAGTCGGTGCCGTTGTTCTTGCAGCTGGCGGATTCCAGGGAAATCAAGAGATGATGGCACAGTATGTTGGCAGGAATGCACATAAAATTCGGACCGTAGCCGAAGGCGGCCTTTACAACAAAGGGGAAGGTATTCGGATGGCAATGGCAATAGGAGCGAAAGGAGCGGGTCAATTCGATGCCTTTCATGCAGAACCAGTGGACCCTAGAAGTAAGCGGGAAGAAGCAGCCGTAATGACTTACCCTTATGCGATTTTGGTTGATAAAAATGGCAACCGTTTTGTCGATGAAGGAATTTCCACAGTAGACGAACAATACGAAGCGGTAGCCCGTAAAATTTTCTACGACCTCCCTGACCATATCGCCTATATGATCAGTGACCAAAAAATGTACGATATTCCGAATTATGAGAGAGCAATCGAAACGGATAAACCGGCGATTGAGGCCGATACACTAGAGGAATTAGCTGCGAAAATTGGGGTGCCAGCAGATCAATTAATTTCAACAGTAGAATCCTTTAATGCTGCTGTACAGCCAGGGGAATTCCATTGGGATAAGAAGGACGGAAAACAGGCTGTTGGGATTACACCGGCTAAATCAAATTGGGCGATAACGATCGATAAAGCGCCATATATTGCCTACCCAATTGTCTGCTCCAATGTTTTCACGAATGGAGGTATAGCTTCTGATACAAATGGCAGAGTTTTGTCACAGGATGATGAGGTAATACCAGGTTTGTACGTCGCAGGTGAAACTGCTGGTCTTTACTATGGAAAATATCCTGGCGGCACTTCCGTGCTTCGAGGCCTTGTGTTTGGGAAACGAGCCGGCGAGCATGCAGCTTCTTACGTTAGCAGTGATAGAAAACTTGGAGTGTAAAAAAGGAGTGATTAACTTTGGATTTGAAAAATAAAGTTGCATTTGTTACTGGAGGCGGCAGGGGAATTGGCCGGGAAACATGTATCCTCCTAGCAAAACATGGTGCAAAAGTAGCTGTTTTTTCTCGTAGTCTAACAGAAACGTCGGAAGTGGCTGCTTATATTCGGGAAGAGCTTGCTGGTGAAGCTATTGCTCTTTCGGGTGATGTTCGCTCTGAGGATGATGTGAACAAAGCTGTTCAGGAAACGGTAGAAAAACTCGGAAGTGTAGATATATTAATCAATAATGCAGGTGTTATGCTGCTCAAGCCATTCGATGAAACAACAGTTGAAGAGTGGGAATTTGTCCAAGAAATCAATACCCGCGGTGTATTTTTATGTGCGAAAGCAGTAGTACCACAAATGAAAGAGAAAAGAAATGGTGTCATTATCAATCTATCATCCATTTGGGGAACAAAAGGTGGCCCAGATAGAAGTGCCTACATTACCTCGAAATGGGCTGTAATTGGATTTTCCAAAGCATTAGGAGAAGAGTTAAAACCTTTCAATGTTAGGGTGAATGCGGTTTGCCCTGGCCCAGTTGACACAAAGATGATGGAAGATATTGCACCAGATGCGAACAAAGATAATTGGCTGCATCCAATAGACATGGCAACTGTAATCGTAGATTTGTGTCTGCCAAAAATGAAAGCCGTATCCGCAACAGTAATCGAAGCATTTGGAAATGGAAGACCAGTAAATTTATAAACTAATATGTTGATAGAAAAGGGGAAATAAAATGGAGAATATTACAACAGCAATTGAATCAAAAAATATTAGCCTTGCTTTAGCAAATAAAATGCTCGAAGCTGCTTTAGTAAAGGGACAAGAACTAGGAATTCCTTTTAGTATTGCAATTGTTGACAAACCAGGAAATTTAAAAGCATTTTATGCGATGGATGGTGCACCGATTCTAAGCCTTGAAATCGCTCAAAATAAGGCGTTTTCCGCTGCAGCCTATAACCGCGCAACACATGAATGGTATGACAGATTAAAGGATGATCCTCCATTGCTCCATGGGATTGTACATACACCAAGACTTGTTATTTTTGGCGGTGGGTATCCAATCAAAATCAATAACGAATTAATTGGTGGAATTGGAGTTAGCGGTGGACATTATTCTCATGATATGCAGGTCTGTCAAGCAGGCTTAGAAGTGTTAAAAGCCTTTGAATCAGAGGAGTGATAGGATATGGAATCCTATGAGTTAATCATATTAGGCGGCGGACTGGCGGGAATGTGTGCAGCGGTTGAGGCAGGAGAGCAGGGCGTCAACGTCCTGCTGCTTGAAAAACAAGATGAACTGGGCGGAAGTACTGTCCTAAGCTCAGGTTATATGGCTTTTGCAGAAACAGATATGCAGGAAAAAGCAGGAATTATCGATTCCACTGAATCGCTATTGGAAGATATGATCGAGGTTGGCGGCAGGGTAAATAATCAAACACTTGTAGCTGAATATGGCAGACACCAGCTCGAGACCTATCAATGGCTGGTTGACCATGATATCGAGTTCAGGTCGTTGGAAGCAGTAAGCGGTCATAGTGTTCCCCGCGGACATATTATTGATCCTCATCAGGCAATCCAGTCTCTATACAGGAGAGTAAAGCAGCTAGCGAACGTGAACATTTATTTTAATGCTCCCGCACGAAGACTGCTGAAGAATGATGAAGGGCGTATTGATACAGTTTTATATGAAGTGGATGGAGAAGATAGAACGGCAATTGCTTCTAAGGGAATAGTAATTGCCTCTGGTGGTTTTGCGAAAAGTGAAGAGCTTCTCGGACAGCTTGCTCCACAATTAAAGGGTGCTTTACGAATAGGCGGGGCCGGCAATCATGGTGATGGGATTCGGATGGCCTGGGAGCATGGTGCATGGATGAAGGACCTCCCTTATTTGAATGGGACATACGGATTTCATCCAAGTGCAGCTGGGAAGTTAAAGTCGCAGGGATTGGCATTTTATAAAGGAGCCATCATGGTGAACCAGCTTGGGAAGCGGTTTGTGAATGAGTCTATTTCTTATAAATTATTAGGAAAAGCAGCATTCGAACAGCCCGAACAGATCAGCTATCAAGTATGGGATCAGACCGTAATGGATAAGGGTGTTTTAGATGATCCCCTCTATGATTTTGAATTGCTTAAGAAGCGCAGACTTCTGTACAAAGCAGACACGTTAGAAGAATTGGCAGATTGTATTGATGTACCAGTAGAAGTACTGGAAGATACCATTTCTAGATACAATCAAGGCGTTCAAAATGGGGAAGATCATGATTTTGGCAGAAAGTCGTTGACCCATAACTATGGAAAACCAACAGCAATTGAAACAGCGCCTTTCTATGCTTTTGAATCAACTGTTGCCATGCTTGCTACCTATGCAGGAATAGCTGTAAATGAGCGGGCCCAGGTCCTGAACCCTTACGGAGAGCCTATTCCTGGTTTGTATGCAGCAGGAGAGGTAACGGGAGGATTCCACGGAGCAGGTTATATGACGGGAAGTTCGTTAGGAAAGTGTGCTGTTTTTGGACGGCTGGCCGTAAAGGCTGCAGTTGCTGAGAATGCGGTAGTTTGAGCGGAGGCAGATGTTTTTGGCGGATAGCGAGAAATACTGGCGGATGGGCTAGAAATACTGGCGAATAGCCTAGCTAAGTTACATTCTATATAAAATATACGAAAAAGGAGGTTTTTTATATGAAAATTTGGCATCAAAGTCTTACAACTATTGACCGGGTTCCACATTATCGGGATGCAATCATCAATCATGTGAGCAGGATTGCCCGCCCGGACGTGGAGGTTGTTTTACATGGTATGTCAGAAGAAACATATCCTTCACATTACCCAGGAATATTTATAACACATTCCTATTTACAAAATCTTCACCGGGAACAGTTTGTACGGGCTGCCCTGACGGCTGAAAAGGCTGGATATGACGCAATGTTCATTGCTACGATTCCGGATGTAGGTCTTTTAGAAGCACGAACATTGGTTGATATTCCTGTAGTCGGATATGGTCAAGCCTCCTTCCATATGGCATCGATGCTTGGTGACCGGATTGGCGTTGTGAATTTCTTGGCGCCGCTTGCAGATGAGCTTCGACAAAATGCTGATAAGTACGGTTTAGGAGGAAAGCTAGGACCTATCGTACAGACGGAAGTGGGCTTTGACGACATTATGGCTGGATTCAATGATCCTGAACCGATTATTGAGTCTTTCAAAAAAGCTGCAGAGCTGGCGATTGCAGATGGTGCAGATGTCATCATACCAGGAGAGGGCCCGATGAATGTCTTTCTAGCAACCCAGGGGATCTCTAGAATTGGCGATGTACCAGTAGTTGACTCCTTTGCGGCTGGAATTAAAAT
This sequence comes from Neobacillus niacini, assembly GCF_023715415.1. Classification (GTDB taxonomy): domain Bacteria; phylum Bacillota; class Bacilli; order Bacillales; family Cytobacillaceae; genus Neobacillus; species Neobacillus niacini_C. The sequence continues at coordinate 162,769 of NZ_JAMBOB010000001.1, read as the reverse complement.
GTGTGAGTCCCTTGTAGATTTACGAAAAAACTCTGGTGTCTACATGACGCGACGCGGATACTATAATGCAAAGCCGCCTGCTGAGGCAGTGGAAAGGTTAAGAGAAATGTACGGACTTGTTCCTTCTCCAAATCCTAAGGATGATAATGGTTTATCGGTTAAGGGAGTTGGAGTTAAGAATTAATGGTGCTCTTCTGACGGGAAAAAGCGTGATGAAGGGAATCAAAAGAGGCCTTTGGTGCCCTTTAGCCGGGAAAAACCGTACTGAAGGCAATCAAAAGGGGTCTTTGGTGCCCTTCGACCGGGAAAAAGCGTGATGAAGGGAATCAAAGAAGGTTTTTAGTGCCCGCCCTAAACAAAAACCCCCACTAAGGGAACTAAAAGGAAATCAATCAATGTTAACATTACTGAGGTGAAATAAATATGCACATCGTTGTCTGCCTTAAACAAGTTATAGATCCGGAAATTACACCAAAATATTTTAAAATTGATCCTGAAACAAATCGTCCGGATAAAAGTGACACCGATTTGGTACTGGACTCGTTTGCCGAGAATGCACTTGAACTGGCCATTCAACTTAGAGATAAAATACCTGGAGCAACCGTAACCGCTCTCTGCCTTGGGGATGATGAATCGGAGGAGGTACTACGCAGGGCACTCGCCTTTACTGCGAATGCAGTTGTAAGGGTGTGGGATGAAGAATGGGAGAATCTAGACGGACAGGCTGTTGGCCATATTCTAGCACAAACCATTAAGTCCTTAGGTGGAGTACAACTTGTGCTGACAGGGTACCAAGCAAGTGATATCGAGGAAGGTCTTGTTGGACCTGTTATGGCTGAAGAACTAGGAATTCCTTGCGTAACACTTGTTTCGGACCTTGAGGTGGAAGAGAATAGTGCAAAGGCTACGGTTGAAGTTGAAGGTGGATATGCTGTTGTCAGTGTTCCATCTCCTGCTGTATTTACCATCATAAGCTCTGAGACAAACGTTCCAAGGCTTCCGAAGGTCAAGGATATTAGACTGGCGAGAAGTAAACCCATTGTACTATTAGAATCAGAAGATCTTAATCTTGATCATGAGCGTTGTCAACCAGGTGTTAAGCTAGAGCGGGCATACGTCCTGAAAAAGGAAGTTGCTTGCGAGGTCTTGCCTGGCAATGATGGCGCAGAACTTGCTAGCGAATTAGCTGACCGGCTTTTTGCTCTCAAGGTAATATAGGGGGAATTCAACTATGTCGAGAATTCTTGTATTTGCAAATCAACAGGGGACTGGCTTGAGTTCAGGTGCCAAGGAAGCGCTAGCATTTGGCAGTCGCTTGGCTAGTTCCACTGGAGGCGAAGTTCGATCAGTCACATTTGGACCTTTTGCTGAGGCTGGCGCTAAGGAAGCAATAGCGAGTGGGGCAAGCATCGCTTACACCATTTCTAATCCTTTGTTAACAGAATATGATGTTGAACTGTTTGTTAACAGCATCCAGACTGTTTTTCAACAGTCTGGAGCCGATATCCTTATCCTGTCTTTCGACAAGATGGGGAAGGATTTAGTAGGCAGATTAGCTACACGTAATTGCGCATCTGCTATAACGGAAGTAGTTGATTTTCATACCAGCAATGACAAACCAACATGGATTCGCCCAATCTATGGCGACAAGGCGTATGGAGAATATACCACTACCCGTTCTAAGGTAGTAGTTGGTATCCGTCAAAAAAGTCAGGAATTAGCTGTGATTGACGAGAAAGCTGTTGGCGAAATTATTCCAATTGACTATTCTCCTTCAGAAGAAATGATCGTAACGAAGCTAGTGGTGAAAATACAGTCTGCTTTATCAGATATCCGTCTTGAGGATGCTTCGATTATTGTCTCTGGAGGTCGTGGTGTTGGCGGTCCAGAGGGCTTCAATGATTTACAAACACTGGCAAAATTACTAGGAGGCACATTAGGGGCTTCACGTGCAGCGTGTGATGCGGGTTGGGTTCCTTCTAATCTTCAGGTAGGTCAGACAGGTGCAGTTGTAGCACCAGATCTTTATATTGCAGTTGGTATTTCGGGTGCAAGTCAGCATCTAGCTGGCATTACAAATGCCAAAACAGTTGTTGCAATTAACACAGACCCTGAAGCACCAATCTACAAAAGGGCCAATATTGGAGTCGTAGCTGATTATAAGACAGTCATTCCTGCACTAACTGAAAAGTTGAAAAAAGTACTTGTATAAATTAATATAGGATTGCTTTCTAATTAAATTAAGCATCCAAGCTGATAATTTAATCAACAGTACTAATACAGATTTCAAGATAAGCCCTCAAAAACCATAGAGGGCTTTTTAGATTTATACGTACATGTCAGATGGGGAATTTGAATAGTAAAAATTTTCATTAAATTCTATGAAAAAAGATAGTTAAATGATAAAATCGAATTAATTTCATACGGACAAGTTTATTCAGCTCTTATTCTTTTATTATTTGGCTGCGCTTACACAAGAATAGAAATTTTTGATTAAAAAAAGTAATCGGAGACTTACTACTTCAAAGACTAAGCATTCGAGGCAGGGGATAACAGAATATAGGAATCAATAGGATCCATACATAGTAGAAAAAGTTAATTGAATCAGTTTTAGAGTACATATTTTTAAAGAATGAGAGGGATAACTTTGCCCAAGGTATTGATGACTTTCCCGGAAGGAAAACATAAAGTCTTAACCATGAGTTATGATGACGGCGTGGCCGCTGACAGAAAATTAGTAAGTATTTTTAACCAAAATGGAATTAGGGGTTCCTTTCATGTAAATTCAGGATTATTAGGATTTGAAAATCGTATCCCCAAAGAGGAAGCAGCACAGCTGTACGAAGGACATGAAATCTCAACACATACGGTAACACATCCAACCATAGCTAGGTCACCGAAAGAACAAATTATCGAAGAAATCATCGAAGATCGGAAAAGTCTTGAGAAAATTGCCGGATATACCGTGAGAGGATTATCTTATCCGAATGGTTCCTATAATCGATCAATTAAAGAAATGCTCCCATTTTTGGGAATTGAGTACGCCAGAACCGTTCATAGTACTGGGGATTTTTCTATGCCTGATGACTTTCTGGAATGGAATCCAACTTGTCATCACAACCGAAATTTAATGAAACTTGCCGAGGATTTTGCTGGTCTTCATAAAAAGCAATATTTGTATATGATGTATGTCTGGGGTCATAGTTATGAGTTTGATAATGATCAAAACTGGGACTTGATTGAAAACTTTTGTGAATTTATCGGTAATCGAAATGATATCTGGAATGCAACGAATATCGAAATCGTGGACTATATAAAGGCATTCCAAAACCTCAAATTTGCAGCTGACAGTCATTTTGTATACAATCCTTCAGCGATTTCGATTTGGCTTAGTGTGGACAATACTATTGTCGAGGTAAAGGCAGGAAAGCAAATTAATATAATTGATTGAGATAAAATTGGACAGAAGTGCTAATGAAAAATGCACATCGGATGATGGATGGACTAAGTATCCACTATTATACCGTTCCGGGAGATTGGTCGGATAAGGGTGCAACGGTCGATTTTGCAGAGGATGAATGGTTTATCACGATGGAAAAACTTTATCGGATGGATGAACTTATCACTAAACAGAGCACCATTATGGACAAATATGATCCACAAAAACGAGTAGGGCTGATTATAGATGAATGGGGTACATGGTTTAATGTGGAAAAAGGGACGAATGCATGGTTTTTATATCAGCAAAACACCCTTTGGGACGCACTTGTAGCAGGATTACACTTTAATATTTTTCAAAACCACAATGACCGGGTTCAGATGGCAAATATTGCTCAAACTGTAAATGTACTTCAACTTCCACCGATGTCAGTTGTGACAATATCAATTGAATCCTAAATAGGGGTGTCAAATACAATGGTTGATAAGGGTCTTTGTAAAGGTTGTCTTGAAAGTGTCATAGTATCAGAAGAAGTTATTCAGCAACTAGTATTGGATGCGGAAGAGGATCCTTCCCAAATCGTTAGTGATGAAATTTATCAGTATAGATTGAAGCATTGCAATAGTTGTCGCTTTTTACAATATGAAACAACCTGCTCACATAGCGGGTGTATCGTACGCTATCGAGCAAAGTTTAAAAATAAAAGTTGCCCCAATATAGATAAATCTAAATGGGATAAAGTGATCTAGTTAAGCAACAAGGAACGAAGACGGGAGCCTAGATTTTTTAGATTTCTAATAGTAATTTACCCCAAATGAACAAAAAACCGGTTGGAGATTATTTCCATTCGGTTTTTTTATGCAGAAATAGAGTATATTTCCATCTATATTATTTGAAAAAAGACCAAAAATAAGAAGGCAAAAAAACATTTTTGCAAGGGGGTAATCAATTTGATAAAAAAACCTTTAGGGTTACTATTATCAGGGGTTTTGACAATCGGTTTAGCTGCATGTAATAACAATAATGATGCAGCGGACGAAGTGCGTACAAGCAGGGTTGATCGAGACAATACCATTTTGAATGTTGGGAATGGAAGAGATGATGGGATAGACCACAATGGTCCGCTCACCGAGGACTACACGAACAACGATAACAACGATCCGGATTGGGATCGAAATGGGTATAACCGAAACAACAATGACGATTATATTACCAATGTAAATAATAATCGTACAAACATTCGAAACAACAGAACAAGAAATGTCAACAACAACGGTGTGACTAATCGAAACATGAACACCAACAATGTGCGTTACAATCGATTACATGATAATAATAACCAAGATGTAAATCGGACCAACAATAATAATTTGAATGCTGTGGATATCTCTGCTGATCGAACATCGTTGGATAGTAAAAGTTATCCTCACACAAAAGCGATCTTAATCCAACATGCGCAGTATAGATATATTCCATTTGGTTCTGTTCAATGGTACCAATTTGGAGGGAATCAGCAAGGGCAGCCTCCGGCTCAGCAACAAAAGCCAACTGCACCAGCACCAACTGCACCAGCGCCGGCACCAACTGCACCAGCACCACAACCGGCAGCGCCGGCACCAGTTGCACCAGCACCAAAACCAGCAGCGCCGGCACCAACTGCACCAGCACCAAAACCAGCAGCACCGGCACCAGCTGCACCAGCACCAAAGCCAGCAGCGCCAGCGCCAGCTACTGGTGATGTTGGTCAATATGTACAACAAGTTATTGATTTAACGAATGCACAACGAAGCAAAAATGGATTACCAGCCTTAAAAGCCGATTCACAATTAAGCGGAGTGGCACAAAAGAAATCAGCTGACATGGCTCAAAACAATTATTTCTCACATACCAGCCCAACCTATGGTTCTCCATTTGACATGATGAGGGACTTTGGTGTGACGTATAAGTCAGCAGGGGAAAATATTGCCCAAGGACAACGTACACCACAGGAAGTTGTCAATGCTTGGATGAACAGTGAAGGGCATAGAAAGAACATTTTAAGTAGCAACTTTACTCATATTGGAGTTGGTTACGAAAAGTCTGGTAACCACTGGACACAAATGTTTATTGGTAAATAATGTGACAAATAGGAAGGAATCTGTAAATGATTCCTTCCTAAATTAGTTGTACAAGGTTCTCTGAAAACACATACAAGCTTATTCTAATTATAATTTGGAATTTGTCTTGAAGCATGAGAAGGAGTCTAAAAGCAGACCATATTAAAGGGTTGATTTTAAGACCCTACAGTTTCATAAATAGTCCTAACATGGGGGGATTTGCGCATGCATACAAGCCAACATTCACTTACACATGTACAACAATGCCGTCAATTAGCACAACAATTAATTCAACAAACACAAATGGCAAACCGCCAATACGAACAAATGCTGCAAAATGAGCAACATAATGCACAAGTGCTTGAACAGATGGTACAAAAGGAACGGTTGGCAGTGCAGACTATTCAGCAAAGTCTCCAAGGACATGAATTAGCGATTCAGAGATGCCAGGAAGTCATTGCCCAATGTAATCAATTGGAACGGGAACTTTCTGGTCAAACAGGTTCAGCTGGATTTCAACATCAGACGTTTGTAAATCCAGGATTCCAAACCCAAGGGTATCAAAACTTTCGAAACCCGTCATTCCGTCAATAACTTAAGAAGAAGCACGCTCTAGCAGCGTGCTTCTTCTGTATATAAGTAATACTTGTTAACTCCACCTCTTTAACAATTTGCTTTAAGTGTAATGTAATTCAACTTATCCTAATAAGACTATAAAAAAGCAATATTTGCAATATAATAAGCAATAAATACAAAGATTATCAATCAATCTTATTATAGAATACTATGTAATTAGAGGAGAAGGTGGAATAGATTAGATTAATAGTTACTTATAAAAATACTAAAGATACTAATGCAGCTATTAATAGTAGGCAGCTATCCCGCCCTTTGGGCTCTTAGGGGCTGCCTTTTTCGTGCAATATTCCAGAGAAAAATAATTTTTTATTAGGAGGGTTAGGATTGAACAATATCACCATTACGAATCCGATTATCTGGGCAGATGTACCGGACCCAAGTGTGATTCGAGTAGGATCTATGTTTTATATGGTAAGCACAAGCATGCATTCGATGCCGGGATGCCCAATTATGAAGTCAGAGAACTTAATGAACTGGGAGATAGTCAATTATGTGTTTGATACATTTGAGGATAATGACGAGCATAATTTAATCAATGGAAAATACATTTATGGGAAAGGTTCATGGGCGTGCAGCTTACGATATCATGGCGATACATTTTATGTATGTTTCTCGAGTAATGATATGAAACAGTTCTATGTTTACCAAACAAAAGATATCGAAAATGCTAGATGGGAACGTTCTGTTATCCCAGGTCTCCATCATGATCCTAGTATGTTGTTTGACGAAGGACGCGTCTTTGTTATTCATGGAAATGGTGAAATACGGATTATAGAGCTGGAAGAAGGGGCAACGGCCCTGAAACCGGATGGAATTAATCAATTGCTGTTTGAAACTGAGCGAGAAGGGATTGGCCTTCGATGTGAGGGCTGCCACGCTTATAAGCTGAATGGCTACTATTACTTGTTCTTCATCGATTGGCCGAAGTCCGGTAATGGGCGGCGAAGAGAACTTTGTTACCGTTCGAAGGATCTTTTAGGTCCTTATGAGCACCGAGTACTTCTTGATGACGATATGGGCTATCATAATAAAGGAGTAGCACAGGGCGGTATTGTCGACACGCCAGCAGGGGATTGGTATGCGTTCCTTTTCCAAGATCATGATGCTGTTGGGAGAATTCCTTGTGTTGTCCCCGTTAAATGGGTTGATGACTGGCCTGTTTTCGGCTGGGATGGGAAAGTCCCGAAGACATTCGAGGCACAATTACCCAAGTCTGAGACTAAACCACTCGTGATTAGCGATGAATTCGAGTATTTTGAAAATAAATTGGCATTGAATTGGCAATGGAATCATAATCCAAATAATCAATTGTGGTCCTTTTTGGCGCGGCCGGGTTTTCTGCGATTGGAAACGGGTCATCTAACAAGCAGTGTTGAATATGCTCGCAATACATTGACACAGCGAACAGAAGGACCTGTTTGCTGCGGGATGACTTTATTGGAAGTCCATCATTTGAAACCAGGTGACCGTGCTGGATTAGTTGCCATGCAGCACCATTTCGGCTGGGTAGGAATTCAAGTGGGTGACAGCGGCGACCGGTACGTCGCTATGTGTATTAATGGAGGTAAAGGATCTGAAGAAACAGTCGAATGCATTCGATATGAGTCCAACAGTATTTATTTGAAAATCAAATTTGATTTCGAAGACAGCAAGGACCTAGCAACCTTTTATTATTCTGAGGATGGGGTTGTATGGCGTTTGATTGGTCGTCCATTCCAGTTAAGATATACGCTTGACCATTTTATGGGATGCAGGATTGGTTTATTCAATTATGCAACCAAGCAAATTGGCGGATATGCAGATTTTGATTATTTCCGTTACACCAATTCTTTGTAAGTTTTTTCACAGGTAATGTGCTATACCGATTATAACATTAATTTATTAGGGGTGTCGGGTAACCGGCACTTTTTACATATTTGAACTACATAGAGTTATCGTTGGGTTTGAATTCAGAAAGTTGGTAAAATTCAAGTAAATATATGTTAAAATATTCACTAACCAGTAGGATAATCATTATGGATAGTGAGTTAATGCAATCGATCACTTATTAAGATTAGGAGTGTAATCGTGTTCAAACTTTCTATTACTGCATTAAAACGTATAAAAATACCTATCATAATTAAATTATTTTGTTCGTTTTTAATTCTTGCCACTCCTGTATTATTTTTAAGTTTACATGTAATTGAGAAGGCGAAAGAAGAAGTCAAATCACAAATAGCAAGCAGTAAAATTGAACAGGTAGATTTTTATCTTTCTTCTTTAGAACAAGAAATCCAACGAATTATGTCGTTACAAAAACAATATATGAATGACAAAGATTTGCAGAAATTAAGTAGTATTGGACCAAGTCTTTCAGAATATGAAAAAACAGAAACGATAAATCGACTTTATCAAGAATTAAATGTGCTAAAAAACTCAAGCGCTTACATCCAAGAAGTAAAAGTAATGATTCCTTTACTTGAACGTAGCATCTCTCCTACTGAGTATATTGATTACTATGAGTACCAGAAGAATGATGAATGGAATCAGAATTTAGCAACAATAAAAAACGGGGAAATTTATTTAAATCTAGTATATCCAACCTACTATAATGAAACACCTTCCTTTATTTTGGAAATAAAACTATCAAACAGCTACTTAAAAGAAACATTAAGTCAATTTGCAGATATTGGAGGAGCAATACTTATTCATCCTGAGATTGAAATAAGTTCATCGGAGGAGCAAATCGCAAATAAAATTATGAAAACGTTTATGGATAATGATTTTCCATTGGATCATCCAACTACCCTATCATCTTTGAATGTTAACACTATTGATTATATGATCATTAATGGAAAATCAACTATTTTAAATACTTTACTATACGTATATATCCCTGAAGAAAACTTAATTGGAACGATGAATGAATATGGTGGATTTATAAAGTTATTGATAGGAATTACCGTTCTCATGACTTTATTATTTTCATATATTATTTATTTGTTTATTCATAAACCGATTCTAACTCTTGTTAATTCCTTTAAACGAGTAGAAAGAGGAGAATTTAACTTTAAAATAAATAGTTTATTTAACGATGAGTTTAATTATATTTATAATAGTTTTAATACGATGACAGAAAAATTAGAAAGGCTGATTCAAGAGATATATCTTCAAAAATTACATTTGTATCAAGCTGAATTAAAGCAATTACAAGCGCAAATAAATCCGCATTTTCTTTATAATAGTTTTTTTATTTTACATCGTATGATCAAGTATAAACATGCAGAAGCAGCTACATTTTCTATTAATCTCGGGCATTATTTTAAGTACATTACGAGAAATTCAGATGAAAAAGTACCCTTACATGAAGAATATAAACATACGATTGCGTACTTAGAAATACAAAAATTAAGATTCTCAAATCGTTTATCAGTCTTTGTTGATCCATTAACTAGAGAGTTCAAAGAAATTAAGGTACCTAGACTTATTTTGCAACCAATTGTAGAGAATGCATTTGAACATGGTATCCAAGATAAGATTTCTGATGCAGCATTATCCATATCGTTTATAACAGAAGGTGATATCCTTTCAATTTGTATCGAAGATAATGGAGACATAACACAACAAGTGATAGATGATTTAACAGAATCACTAGATACGGATAAAATGCAAATAACAGGACTTATTAATGTTCACAAGCGCCTACAAATGAATTTTGGGAAAGCGAGTGGACTAACGTTTGAAATGGGTAAAGACAATGGATTAAAAGTTTTAATTAAAATTCCGATAAAAGGTGATGAATTTCATGTATAAGTTATTAATAGTTGATGATGAACCGATAATAGCTGATAGTCTACAATTATTATTTAATAGCATAGAATCATTACACCTCGAAGTCTTTGCTGTTTATAATGCATATGAAGCCATTGCCGTGCTCAAAAAGGAGCAGATAGATATTGTATTAACCGACATCCAAATGCCTGGAATGGATGGAATAGAGTTACATAAAAAAATATGCGAAGAATGGAAACAGTGCAAAACTGTATTTTTAACAGGGTTTAACGATTTTTCGTATGCTCAACAGATTTTACGAAATGGTGGAAGTGTTGATTACGTTTTGAAAAATGAAGATGACGATGTAATTTTGGAAGCAGTCCAGAAAGCGATAAATCTTAAGGAACTAGAGAATCAAGAGAAAGCAAGAAAGATACAAAATGAAGAAAAAGTGAATAGAGCACTACCAATACTACAAAGAGAGTTTTTTAATCACCTCATTTATCATCCAAATAAAGAAGTGGAACAATCTAAATTACAAGAATTAGAAGTCCCTATTTACGGTGGGCGACCCTTTTTCATCGCTTTGGGGAGAATTTACACTGATGGAAATCAGGAGCTGGATATTAATATACTTAATGATTACATCAAGATAAAACTAGAAGATTCCTACCAAATGTTTCATTTTAATTATCAGAATAGTAAGAGTATGTACTTATTTCAGCCTAAAGCATGGAAAGATGATTTTGATGCGTGCGCACAAATGGACAGTTATACGGAACAGTTAATGAAGATAATTGAAAAGTTTACTCTATCATTTTATCTGTATGCGGAACCAATTACATGGGAAAGAATACATTACTGTTTTTACGAATTAAACAAGAAGTTATTTAACAGTCCAGTAAACGTTAGGGTTACTCTTGTAGAAAAAGAAGATAGAAGTGAGTGGAAACAGACAATCATATCCAAAGAAGAATATATCGTCCAATTACAAACGGACTTAGAGGTAGGGAATAAAAACCATTTTTTCGAATTATCTAGTCGTATATTCGAAAGATTGATAGAACAAGGTAATCAAAAAGCATGTGAATATATAATGGTGTTAACAAATATAGTTGTGCAATATCTTAATAAATATAATTTATATCATGAGGTACATCTAAATTTTGATGATATCTTGTATTATTCTAATCCAGTCAATTCTTCTATACTTGAGGCTTATTTCTATCTCAGCGAAAAAATTGAGAGGGTATTTCAGGGAAATAAGCACAATCAAGAAGATGCTAGTACTCTTGTCATTGCAAAATTACACTTGTATATCAGTGAATGGTTGAATGAAGACTTGTCACTTCAAACATTAGCGGAATATACTGCTCATAGTCCAACTTACTTGTCCAAGTTATACAAAAGAAAAACCGGCAAATCATTATCTCATTATATTACGGAACAACGAATGAATCTGGGGAAGTCCTTATTAATAAATACGAATAAAAAAATTTATGAAATTGCTGCTGAAATCGGGTATGAACAACAATATTTTATTCGATATTTTAAAAAAATGTATGGTATTACACCTCAACAATATCGTGAGAAGGCTGGGTATAAACTAATCGTTAATCAAGCTGCTCATAATTAAAATAGGCTGTTTTTTTAAAATGTTGTTTAAAACGGTTTTAGTAAACCGAGTAGAACAACATCTTTTTTTTTTGAGATATTTATATCGGTAATTAAGATGGCAAGATAAGTTTATAAATGACAACAAACTAATATAGATTTATCTAGTAAGACATTCGATAATTAAGATATAGTAAGCGCTTGCAATAAATATTAGGGGGAAATTCACTTGTCTAAAGGTTTGAAAGTGTTCTTTATGATTCTACTTGCGTTTAGCTTAATTATGACAGGCTGTTCAGATTCTAGTACATCAGGTGATGCTAATGAAGGTTCTGAAGATTCAGGAGATGTATCCATTGCAGAAAATGGAGATCCACTTGGAAAATATGACCCTGTAATTGAAGCTACATTTGTACGATCCGTTGACGAAACTCTCAAATTATTAGAGGGAGAAACAGTGAAAGATAATGTTTGGTTGGATTATTACCGAGATGAACTAGGTATCAATGTTAAATATGAATGGATTGCACCAGTTGGCGATCAATTTGATCAAAAAATGAACGTTACATTAGCTTCAGGAGATATTCCAGAATTTATTAATGTTACTCCTACCCAATTAAAGCAGTTGGTAGACGCTGATATGGTAATGGATTTATCAAAGATTTATGAAGGTTATGCTGCACCATTGACAAAGGAAGTACTAACCGCTGATGGCACAGGTCCATTTGATGCAGCAACTATTGATGGGAAACTTTTTGGGTTACCAAATATAGATTCTTCAATCGACAGAGCTCATTTTATTTGGGTTCGTACAGATTGGTTAGAAAAATTAGGATTACCTGAGCCGAAAACGATGGATGATGTGTTGAAAATTTCTGAAGCATTTGCAAAACAAGATCCTGACAGCAATGGAAAAAATGATACTACTGGTTTAGCAGTGACAAAAGACCTTTGGGATGGTTACGCAGGTCTTACCGGATTTTTTAATGGTTACCATGCATATCCAAACATCTGGATCAAAGACGACGGTGGAAAACTTGTTTATGGGTCGATTCAACCAGAAATGAAGAAGGCATTAAAGGCCTTACAAGATATGTTTAAAGATGGACAAATTGATAAAGAGTTTGGTGTTAAGCCAGGAGGAAAAGTAGCAGAAGATCCAGCTTCAGGTAAAAATGGTCTTCACTTTGGCCAACAATGGACATCGCTATGGCCATTACAATCAAATCGTGATCAAGATTCATCTGCCCAATGGAAGGCATTCCCGCTTGTTTCTGTCGATAATCAACCTGCTAGACCTCAAATTACACTAGGAACAACTTCTTGGTGGGCTGTGAAAAAAGGTGTAAAACATCCAGAAGCCATTGTGAAAATGTTTAATGGTTTTGTCGAGAAGAACTGGGGAGAAACCGCTGAATTTGACAAATACTATTTACCAGAGGGTGCTGAAGGAACATGGAAAATGTCACCTCCAACTCCAAGCCCACCAATGAAAAATTTAGAAGCATTTTTATCGATTCGTGAAGCCGTAGACAATGGTACGACTGATCAGCTAACGGGAGAAGCGAAAGTTGTTTATGACCGTGTGAAAAGTCATGAAGATGGTGACCAAACGATGTGGGGCTGGGAACGAATTTATGGTGCTGACGGTGTGTTTGGAATTATGAAAGAATACAAGGACAAAGATTTGTTCATGAGAAATGAATTTAATGGTGCTCCAACAGCTACAATGACACAAAAACAAGCAACGTTAGAACAGCTTCAAAATGAAGTATTCACCAAAATTATTTTAGGATCTGCTGATATTAGTACCTTTGATAAATTTGTTAAAGATTGGAAGGCACTAGGCGGGGAACAAATTACAAAGGAAGTTAATGGATGGTACAAAAGTATTAAGTAATTATTAATTTTAGGAAGAGGAAAGCAAAGGCTCTATCTGCTTTCCTCTTCTTCATAAAAGTAAATAAAGAATAAAATTTCTTACACCGTATAAAAGAAGAAGGGGGAAATGAGGATTGAAAGTATCACAAGGACCACTTTATCTAATGGTACTACCTGGAGTTATATTAGTTCTTATCTTTTCATATGGCCCCATGGTAGGTATCTTGATGGCATTTCAACAGTTTATTCCAGCAAAGGGATTATTCGGAGACCAAACATGGGTAGGGCTCGATAATTTTAGATATGTTCTAGAGTTGCCTAATACAATGCGTGTTCTTTGGAATACTTTGTATATTGCAACCCTTAAAATCATTTTTGGTCTAATAGTTCCAATCATTGTAGCAATATTAATTAATGAAGTTAGACATATGACTTTAAAGAAATCAATTCAGACTACAATCTATCTTCCACACTTTCTATCTTGGGTAGTCCTTGGTGGTATTTTAATCGATATTCTTTCGCCGTCACAAGGGATAATAAATATGATTTTAGGATTAGTAGGAATTGAACCTATATTTTTCCTAGGCAGCAATACGTGGTTTCCGGTTACTTTAGTTGGTTCCGAAATTTGGAAGGAGTTTGGTTTCGGTACTATTATCTATCTTGCCGCAATAACAGGAATTAACCCCGAGTTATATGAAGCAGCAAAAATGGACGGTGCGAACCGATTTAAACAAACGCTTCATGTTACATTACCTGGATTGAGAATGACAATTGTTTTATTAGGGGTATTAAGCTTAGGAAATATTTTAAATGCAGGCTTTGACCAGGTATTTAACCTATATAGTACTCAAGTATATGAAAGTGGAGATATCATCGATACGTTCGTTTATAGGATTGGTTTGTTGGAAGCACAATATGGAGTTGCTACTGCAGTAGGTTTATTTAAATCAGTAGTTTCATGTATATTAGTGACTGTTTCTTATTATCTAGCATATCGTTTTGCTAATTATCGAATCTTCTAAGGGGGGAACTGGTTTGGAAACGAAAGGTTATAAATATTTTACATGGTTTAATTATATATTTTTGATTTTATTATCGCTATTATGTATTTTCCCACTGGTCCATGTGTTAGCTCTCTCATTTAGCTCAAGCTCGGCAGCATCAGCTGGCCTTGTAAAGCTATGGCCGGTAGAATTTACCTTAAGTTCCTACCAGTATGTAGCAGCAAAAGCTGAATTTTGGCAATCGATGTTTGTCTCTTTTCAACGAGTGATCCTAGGAGGATTAATTAATTTTTTACTCACTGTGTTACTAGCATACCCGCTATCACGAGAAACAAAACAATTTAAACCAAGAACATTTCTTGCCTGGTTTTTATTTATGACCATGATCTTTCATGGAGGATTAATACCTTGGTACATAGTTATTAAAGAACTTCAGTTGCTAGATACAATCTGGGCTTTAGTATTACCAAATGCTGTACCAGTATTTAATGTAATCCTGTTAATCAATTTCTTTAGACAATTACCAAAAGAAATGGATGAAGCTGCACATGTGGATGGGGCAGGGCATTGGACAATATTATGGAAAATATATATTCCTCTATCCTTACCCGTTCTTGCAACGATTACCCTGTTCTCTCTTGTTATGCATTGGAATAGTTGGTTTGATGGATTAATTTTAATGAATAGTCCAGAAAATTACCCATTGCAAAGCTTTTTACAAACTGTCGTCATCCAACGAGATTTAAGTATGATCGGTTCAAGTGATTTAGAGAGTTTATCAGAAATTTCAGATCGCACGTTGAAATCGGCGCAAATTTTCTTAGGTTGTTTACCAATTTTAATCGTTTACCCATTTTTACAGAAATATTTTGTAAAGGGCATTGTTATTGGTGGTGTGAAAGGCTAATGACAGAGAAAATCTAGAGAATTTCTTCAAAGCAATAAATGAAAGAATTTATTTACTATATATTTAGGAAGGTGTAAAAATGGAAAATAAAATTATTGTAAATGCAGATATCGAACAAGGAACAATTAATAAAAATATATATGGTCACTTTGCTGAACATTTAGGACGTTGTATTTATGAAGGAATTTGGGTAGGTGAAGATTCACCAATTCCAAATACACAAGGGATTCGAGATGATGTCCTAGAAGCTCTGAAACAAATTAACATCCCAGTATTACGCTGGCCTGGTGGTTGCTTTGCAGATGAATATCATTGGAAAGATGGAGTAGGTCCTCGTGAAGAGAGAAAAAGAATGGTTAATACTCACTGGGGCGGAGTCGTTGAAAATAACCATTTTGGTACACATGAATTTATGCTACTTTGCGAACTACTTAGGGCTGAACCATACATCTGCGGAAACGTAGGTAGCGGAACAGTTCAAGAAATGTCTGAATGGGTTGAATACATGACTTTCAATGGTGAATCTCCAATGGCAAACTGGCGTAAGGAAAATGGTAGAGAGGAACCATGGAAATTAACTTACTTTGGAGTTGGAAATGAAAACTGGGGTTGTGGTGGTAATATGCGACCAGAGTATTATGCAGACCTATATCGTCAGTTCCAAACATACGTACGTAATTATGGAGTTAATAAGATTTATAAAATTGCCGGTGGTGCAAATGTAGCCGATTACAAGTGGACAGAAGTTTTAATGAGTGAGGCCGGCCGTTATATGAATGGTTTAAGTCTTCACTATTATACGGTTCCTGGTGAAACTTGGACAGCCAAAGGTTCAGCGACTGATTTTACTGAAGATGAATGGTTTACAACAATGAAAAAATCACTTTTTATGGATCAGTTAGTAACGAATCATTCTACAATCATGGATAAATACGACCCAGAAAAGCGGGTAGGATTGATCGTAGATGAATGGGGTACATGGTTCGATGTAGAGCCAGGAACAAACCCAGGGTTTTTATATCAGCAGAATACAATTCGTGATGCGCTTGTAGCAGGTATTACATTAAATATATTTAATAATCACTGTGATCGAGTTCAAATGGCAAACATCGCTCAAACAGTAAATGTACTTCAAGCAATGGTATTAACAGAAGGGGAAAAACTGATTTTAACACCTACCTACCATGTGTTTGACATGTATAAAGTACACCAAAATGCGGCTCTATTAGCAGTTGATTCTAACATTATCGACTATGAAAGAAACTCTGAAAAAATACCTTCTGTACATGTTTCCGCATCAAAAGCCGGAAATGGTGATGTAAATATCAGTTTATGTAATTTAGATAATACAAAGAGCTCGACTGTAACAGTTGAACTACAGGGTATGAGCACGAAGGTAATTCAAAATGTAACAGCGACGATTTTAACATCAATAAATATAAACGATCACAATACGTTTGAACAGCCGGATACGGTTATGCCTACAAGCTTTAATGATTTTACATTAGAAAATAATGAACTAACAATAGATATGCCTCCTATGTCAGTTCTTGTTGTTAATGTTCAGTAATGGAATATGGCAATAAAAAAGTGATTATGGCTGTTTTGTGCAGTTTAAAGCAAAGCTAGCTTATAAAAAATGTCCTTTTGCGTTCGACCTTATTATACATTGAAAGGGACACGATTTTGTGTCGTGCGCCTCTGCAAATTCCTGTCCACTGCCCAAGATAAAGTAATATAACTCTTTATTTCAATGCTAACTATGCTTTTGTCCCACACGCTTATTAAATACTCAATGAATATAAATATATACTCCAAAGATTAATAGTATATTTATATTAAGAAATTGGTTGAAGTAGCAATTGATTGAGTGAACAAATTGTTCAGCCAATCAATTGCTTTATTAATAATAAATTACCACTTAGTACTTTCATACAGGAGTTTCAAATTCTTGACAAAGTTTTTCATATTGAATAAAATATCTAATAGTATTAGATATTTCGGAAGGGGTTTGTAAATGAATTACAAAGCGTTGGCGGAAGAACTGTTTCATATTATGACTAGGACAGCTAAACTGCCGTTTCAGAAAAAAGTTGACGATCTATCTCATGGAGAGAGAAGAATATTAGGGTATCTTACTTTTGGAAAAAACGGGGTTCCATCAGGTGATCTAAGTGAGAAGCTAGATCTCACCACACCTCGTGTCGCTTCCGCCCTTAACAGTTTAGCCAAAAAAGGATTTATTGAACGAAACAGGGATGAAAATGACAAACGAATGGTTATTGTAACGATAACGGAACCGGGTAAGAGCTTCATGATGGAAGAATATAATAAACTGATTTCGATGATGCAGCAAACACTTCAAATACTTGGTGAAAAAGATTCTCAGGAATTAATTCGAATTATTAAACGTATAAAGGATATTACCAACGAAATGAATGATAAAGAATGCAGGCATGAATAGCTGGTCTGCCTATTTTTCGAAAAAGTATCTAACACTATTAGGTTTAATGCAAACAGTTCACAGGAGGGATATACATGCTGAAAATTTTTAAGTATTTACAGAAAAAAGATTACCTGTTAATACTGTGCAGTTTGGTATTTATAGTGACACAGGTGTATCTTGATTTGAAACTGCCTGATTATATTCATGAAATTACCATACTTGTACAGACAGAAGGAAGTAAGATGAGTGATGTGCTCGTTCAAGGCGGTTATATGCTTCTGTGTGCCATAGGTAGCGTGATTGCATCCATCATTGTTGGCTTCTTTGCAGCCAAAGTCGCAGCTGGTTTTTCTGTTCGTCTCAGGGCTATGGTATTCGAGAAGACGATGTCTTTTTCAATCGAAGAAATCAATGGCTTCTCAACACCAAGTCTAATTACCCGCTCAACCAACGATATTACTCAGATTCAACTCCTCATTTCAATGGGATTACAAGTAATCGTAAAGGCTCCCATTCTAGCTGTTTGGGCAATCATGAAAATGATGGGGAAGAGCTGGCAATGGACAGCTGCAACTGGTTTTGCTGTATTATTTCTAATTATGATGTTGTCTATTCTTATTTTTGTTGCATTGCCAAAATTCAAAATAATTCAGAGTTTAACCGATAACTTGAATCGTGTAACAAGGGAAAACTTGACGGGCATTCGGGTTGTGCAGGCCTACAATGCCGGCAATTATCAGGAAAAGAAATTTGAAGTAGCCAACAATGCGCTTACAAATACAAATCTTTTCACCAGCCGAGCAATGGCCTTAATAATGCCGACGATGGGAATCATCATGTCAGGTATGAGTCTTGCAATCTATTGGATTGGTGCAGTGCTAATTAATGCTGCAGCACTACCGGATCGATTATTCTTGTTCTCAGATATGGTTGTTTTTTCATCCTATGCCATGCAGGTAATTATGGCCTTTATGATGCTTTCATTTGTATTTATCATGCTTCCCCGCGCTGCCGTTTCTGCAAAACGAATTCTAGAAGTACTTGATACCAAAGCAAAAATTATTGATGGAAACGTGACAGATGGGAATAAAGGTCTTTCTGGAGAAGTTGAGTTCCGAAATGTAAGTTTTAAATATCCTGACGCAGCAGAATATATCCTCCGCAATGTTAGTTTCAAGGCTAGTAAGGGTGAAACGGTAGCATTTATTGGCTCAACAGGCAGTGGTAAAAGTACACTACTCAACCTAATTCCCCGCTATTTTGATGCAACAGAAGGGGAAGTGTTAGTCGATGGTGTTAATGTTAAAAATTATACCCAGGAATCATTACGTAAAAAGCTCGGTTATGTATCTCAAAAAGCGATATTGTTTAGTGGTACAGTTACTACAAATGTAGCATATGGGGACAGTGGATCGAATGAAACAGCAGTTAAAAAGGCAGTTGATATTTCACAAGGGACTGAATTTGTCGAGAAAATGGAAAACCAGTATAATGCCGCGATTTCTCAAGGAGGTACCAATGTTTCTGGGGGACAGAAACAAAGATTATCTATCGCAAGGGCAGTTTACAGACAGCCAGAAATTTATATTTTCGATGATTCATTTTCAGCACTTGATTATAAGACCGATCGAGTTCTGCGCTCCAAACTTAAAAATGAAACGAAAGATGCCACCACGTTAATAGTGGGTCAGCGTATCGGTACTATTAAGGATGCGGACCGGATCGTGGTGCTGGACGATGGCGAAGTTGTCGGCATTGGAACACATGAAGAGTTGATGCAAAATTGCAGTGTTTATCAGGAGATTGCTTATTCTCAGTTGTCGAAGGAGGAGCTTGAAATTGGCTAAGAAAAATCAGAAAAGTGGCGATCACATGGTATTTCCCCATGGAAAAGGCGGTCCTGGTGGAAAGGCAAAAGATATTAAGAAAACGATAAGGCAGCTCATTTCCTATTGTAAGGTGTATTTACCAGCTATTATTATTGCATTAATTCTTGCAATGGCAGGAGCCGTTTTCAATATTATTGGGCCAGATCTACTTAGTGAGATTACGGATATCATTACAGAAGGAATGATGTCTACCATTGACCTTGACGCAGTTTTCAATATCGCAAGCCTACTTGCATTCCTTTATGGATTAGGATTTTTGTTTAACTATATACAAGGATTCATTATGGCCACTGTCACCCAGCGTGTGTCAAAGAATCTACGATCTGATCTTTCAACTAAAATCAATCGGTTACCACTAAAATACTTTGATTCTACCAGTACTGGGGACGTACTTAGTCGTGTAACGAACGATGTTGATATGATTGGGCAAACGATGAACCAAAGCTTAAGTACACTTGTTTCAGCGATAACCATGTTTCTCGGCTCCCTTATTATGATGTTCTACACAAATTGGATCATGGCGATTGCAGCAATATTGTCTACTTTTTTAGGGTTTGGATTGATGACATTCATTATCTCTAAATCACAAAGATACTTTGCACAGCAGCAAAAAGAGCTAGGAAAATTGAATGGTCATATCGAAGAAATCTATTCAGGTCACAATGTTGTAAAAGTTTATAACGGAGAGAAAGAAGCGCGGGAGACTTTCCATGAAATTAACACAAGACTATATACGAGCGCTTGGAAATCTCAATTCATGTCAGGATTGATGATGCCGCTTATGATGTTCGTTGGTAATTTTGGTTTCGTGGTGGTATGTATTGTTGGGGCAGTTCTTGCCGTAAATAATATGATTTCATTTGGTGTGATTGTTGCATTTATGCTCTATGTCCGCCTCTTTACACAGCCTCTTTCACAGCTTGCACAGGCAGCAACCAACCTGCAGTCTACAGCAGCTGCTAGTGAACGTGTTTTTGAATTTCTTGCAGAAGAAGAGCTTGCGAATGAAAGTGATAAGAGTGAAAAGCTTGGAACAGCAATCGGTGATGTCGAATTTAAGAATGTGCGCTTCGGCTATAGTGAAGATAAAATGGTTATCAACAACTTTTCGGCAACAGCTAAAGCAGGGGGAAAAGTAGCGATTGTCGGGCCAACAGGTGCTGGAAAGACAACATTGGTAAACCTGCTAATGCGTTTTTATGAATACAATGGCGGCGAAATATTGATTGACGGTGTTCCGATTAACAAACTTACTCGGGAAAACATCCACGAACTATTCAGTATGGTTCTACAAGACACATGGCTATTCGAAGGGACCATTCGAGAAAATATTGTCTATTCGAGACATGGTGTAAGTGATGAAGAAGTAGAGGCTGCCTGTAAATCAGTGGGGCTGCATCACTTCATTAAAACCCTGCCAATAGGATATGATACGATTCTCGACGACAAAGCCAATCTTTCAGCAGGGCAAAAGCAGCTTATCACCATTGCACGAGCGATGGTTGATAATAAACCATTACTAATTTTAGATGAGGCGACAAGTTCGGTGGATACTCGCACTGAAGTATTGATACAGCAGGCAATGGATAAATTGACTGTCGGCAAAACCTCATTCGTGATTGCACACAGACTATCTACGATTAAAAATGCGGATTTAATCCTTGTGATGAAGGATGGAGACATAATCGAAAGTGGAAATCACGAAGAATTACTTTCGAAAAATGGCTTCTATGCAGAGCTTTACAATAGTCAATTTGAAGAAGCGTCTTAATATTACTACTAATTTTTTTCAATAAAAAATCCCTGATTTATGCTCTATTGACGAGCTGAAATCAGGGTTTTTTTCTCAGTAACAGCTTTCGATTATTATTTTGCTATTCCCCAGCATTGCATTAATTGGTGAATGCCGTCCTCAATTTTCTCTAATGGGATTCCGCCAAACCCTAATAAAAATGTTGGATACTTATATTCTATTGGTTTTAATAGGTAATCAGTTACAGGGTAAATGGCGATAGAGCTTTCTGCCGCGACCTTTTTTAAACTTTCTTCACTTATTGACAGAGGAAGGGAAATTAAAATGTGCATCCCGGCCTGGTCTCCAGTAATGATGACTTCAGGGTAGTACATTTTAAAGATATGGGTCAGTTTATCAAGTTTTTTACGATAAATTTTCCGCATCCGGTTTAAGTGCTTTGAAAAATGGCCGTCTCTCATAAAGTTGGCTACTATATGCTGGTCGAATCTCGGGACAGTCGCTGAATAATAACTGAATGTTTCCTTATATTTTTTCAGCAATGTTGAAGGCAAAACAAAATAAGCTACTCGCAATGACGGCATTAATGACTTGGTAAAAGTACTCAGGTAAATGACCTTATTGTTTTGGTCCATCCCTTGCAATGCCGGAATGGGTTTTCCGGTGTAACGGAATTCACTGTCGTAATCGTCTTCAATAATGTAGCGATTTTCAGCTTTTGCTGCCCAATGCAATAGCTGTGTTCTTCTTGTTGCGGAAAGGACAGCACCGGTTGGAAATTGGTGGGATGGCGTAATGTAAACCACGTTTGCGTTTGTTCTTTCTAGTTCATCTACAATTAATCCATCTTCATCAACCGGAATCGGAATCGCTTTATTTTGCAGTTGAATTCTTGGTATTGCCGAATAACCGGGATTCTCGAGTGCGAAGTTTGAATCATTTTCTAGCAGCCTTAAAATCATCGGAAGGAGTTGTTCCGTTCCTGAACCAATCACAATTTGCTCCGGTTCACACACAATCCCCCGCGATTGATAAAGGTATTTTGCTATTTCAGACCGTAACGCGTTTTCCCCTTGAGCTTCTCCAATCTGTAACAACTCCTTTGACGGAAGGTCGTATAAATCTTTTGCATATTTTCTCCACAGTGAAAAAGGAAAAGAATCTGTATCGATTTTTCCCGGGTGAAAGTCAAATTGGATTATCTTTTCCTCAGCAGTCTTTACAGGTAATTCAACCTGTTTCGTTTCAATATAGGGTAATTCATCAAAATCCTCTACAAAAAAACCAATCCGCGGTTTTGACACAATAAAGCCCTCTGCAATCAGCTGGGCATAGGCAACTTCAATGGTGGTTTGGCTGATGTTTAAAAAATCGGCCAATTTTTTTTTGGAGGGCAGTTTGGTACCAACTTCAATTTGTTTGCACATAATGCCAGTCTTGATACCCATATAAAGCTGCTCATACAAAGGTTTTGTTGTGTTTTTATTTAATTCAAACATAAGCATATCCATTCTGTATTCCTCCTCTTGTGACCATGTTATTTTTTGAAAAAGTGGCACTTTTTATATTGTCAGAATTTATTATACTAGTAATCATTAAAGAAGAGGAGATTCTTTTTTATTAACTTCACACTATCATTGGGGGGACTAACATGTTTACGACAGAACAAAACAAAACGAGAATCCTGGTTCTCAATGCACTATTTATTACTTTAACCTTTCTAGCCACAATGTTTATTAACATCAGGCTGCCGCTGATGGGAAATGGAGGCCTGATCCATTTAGGTAACGTGCCTCTTTTGATTGCCGCGTTTGTTTTTGGTAAAAAACCAGGAATGATAGCAGGAGCTTTCGGTATGGCTCTGTTCGATATTATTTCAGGCTGGACATTATGGGCTCCGTTTACATTTGTTATCGTTGGTGCAATGGGCTATGTAGCTGGCCTTATTTCTGAAAAGATGCCTGGAAAAAAGGTTATCGTACATATAGTGGCTGTGGCTGCTGCCTTGATTATTAAAGTTATCGGCTACTATTTTACAGAAGTCGTCCTTTATGGTAACTGGATCCAACCGTTCGGCTCTATCCCGGGTAACATCATGCAACTCGTCATCGCCGGCATCATTGTCGTGCCACTTGCAAATGGATTTAAGCAAAGAGTTGGGGTGCACTAATTCAATATCCCATTGGAGACCGTCTCTTTTTGTAACGGGTTCCGTTTCCTATCACAAGCATAAAAATGTAAGTTAAAATGAGTGCCAATTCGCTAATGAAATTGACACTCATTTTTTATTGGTGTAAAGCCATTTGTGCAAGATAAAATAAGATTACATAAAGTGTTCAGTAATTGGTACATATTGTTTAGGATTAAGGTAAAATAAAATTACTTATAGAGATAGTAATTTATCCAATTTTAGGGAGGGATAAATAATGGAAATGAAATTTAAAGTTTATGATAATGCTCATGACTTTGAGAGAAAGATAGAACCTTTTTTTACGGAAAAGGAAGATGTATTCAGTCTATTTTGGGGTATACTTCAAGCAATTAAAGCTGGTAAATATGAAAATCCATTTATGGCGACAATTGAGGAGGATGGAAGAGTATTAGCTCTTTTCCAAATGACACCCCCGCATCCGTTAAATCTAATTTTTGTCGATGAAATCCGTTTAGAAGAAATAATGGATGTATTTATAAATAAAATGGTCGAACTTGAAATAAACTTTAATTCCATCATCAGTTTGAAACCGTGGGCATACAAAGTCGCGAAGAAATGGGAAATAAAAACTGGCAGAACTCATCAATTACTTATGGATCAGGGATTGTATCGATTAAATAAGATAAATGAAATGCTTAAACATAGTTCTGGTAATTGGCGCTATGCAGAAGAGAGTGATTCTTCACTTATCGAGAAGTGGTTCAACTTATTTGAACGTGATACTGGATTGTCGATTTCGCCAATCGAAGACGTGAAAAAACGTGTTGCCATGTTTCTAAAGGAACGAGAGGTTTTTCTTTGGGAGGATAAAGGAAAGATTGTATCTATGATGAAGAAGTCACGTCCGACAAAGAACGGTGTAACGGTTAGTTTTGTTTTTACACCAAAGGAAGAGCGTAAAAAGGGATATGCTCGGACGCTTGTTACGGCGGTTTCAAGAGAGCTACTCAAAGACTTCGACTTTTGCGTTCTATACACAGATATGATGAATCCGACATCGAATAAGATTTATAGGGAAATTGGCTATGAAAGGATTGCGGATTCTGTTCATCTTGGTTTTGATAAAGACGAATGATTCTTCTACTTAAACTATAGGGTGCTTTGGTTCAGGATAATGATCGCTGCGACGGTCATTTTTCCTTATTGAGGCTTTAGTTCAACAGCTAACCAAAAAAATGGATATATTAAAATGGGCTCAGTGTGAACTGAGCCGTTTATTTTTTATTGCAAAAACGTCTACAAAAGGCATACAAATTGGGATACATTTTCGAATGTATTTTCCCGTTACTCTTTTTGCTGGTCTTTTTATGTGAGTGGATTTCTAGCAATAGAAAAAAAACCTCCACAAAGGATGTTTATGGTAAAAATACCTCCTAGACCTACTCGTTTGCTTCATGATGAAGAACCGATTTATTTACCAAAAAGACTTATCAAATTTTCATAAAATATTTCGCTTGACGAAGTAATTTGTTCTGTGTTATTTTTGTATGCATGTTGGTTTTCAAACCAGTTATTAACAAATCGATTTTCAAATGATAGTTACTTATTTTCATAATAAAAACAATGGTTTTATAGAAAGGAGAGTAATAGTTGAATACTTTAGCAGGCGCGAAACGATTACAACTTGCTTTACTATTAGGATCACTTGGCCTTTTAGGTCCTTTTACAATCGATACGTACTTGCCATCATTTCCTACGATTGTGAAAGACTATGATACAACTGCATCTCTCGTTCAAGTTAGTTTAACGACTTGCCTACTCGGATTAGGACTCGGTCAATTAGTTATCGGACCGATGAGCGATGTGCAAGGCCGCCGGAAACCACTCAGGACTTTCCTCTTTTTGTACTTAATCGCTTCAGTAATTTGTGCATTTTCACCCAATATTTACACCTTTATTGGCGCCCGCTTCATTCAAGGCTTTGCGGCAGCAGGCGGTCTCGTTATTTCTAGAGCGATCGTTCGCGATCTCTACAGTGGAAAAGAACTGACTAAGTTTTTTTCATTATTGATGTTAGTGGGAAATCTCGGACCGATCGTGGCACCGATTGCGGGAGCCATCATCCTGGCGTTTACAGACTGGTCAGGAGTTTTTCTAGTTTTATCATGTATAGGAATCCTATTAGTTTTAATGGTTTCATGGAAACTAGAGGAAACCTTACCTGAGGATAAACGTGTCCCAAGTAATTTTTCACATGTCGTTAAGAATTTTGGTTCCTTGTTCAGGGATCGAGAGTTTACAGGATATGCCTTTACTCAAGGGTTAATCGTTGCAGGGATCTTTGCATATGTTTCAGGTATTCCGTTTGTTTATCAAAATATTTACGGTGTCACTCCGCAAGTATTCAGTTTATTATTTGGAGTGAATGGTGTTGCATTGATTATTGGAAGTCAACTTGTTGGACGTTTAGCAGATTTCATATCTGAAACGACTTTCTTAAAAATCGGGTTATTTACGGCTAACATAGCGGGTGCTGTGTTACTAGCAGCACTTCTATTGAAGGCGCCACTGATTGCCGTTGCAATCCCTATCTTCTTTTTTATTGCGTCATTAGCCGTCATTTCTTCAACTTCGTTCACATTAGCTATGGAGAAACAAGGCCATATAGCGGGAAGTGCCTCTGCGCTTTTAGGTCTATTGCCATTTGTTCTGGGGTCTTTAACATCTCCGCTTGTTGGAATAGCAGGAGAGTATTCTGCCATTCCAATGGGGGTTATCATGTTGGCAACGAGCTTTATCGCTTTATTGATTTATTTTGGAGTAGTCCGAAACGTTTTCAAGTTTCAGCCAAGAAGCTTAAAGGAAATTTTCAAATTAAGGGATAATAGAAACGCCTGACTGTGATCAGTCAGGCGTTTTCACTTCTGCAATAATAACCTTTGACGGTGCCTGTTACTTAGATAAGTGGCAGGTTTTATTTTGGTCATGGGCAACAAACTCTACAAAATGCTTATTCCAATTCCGGTGTAACCTCATCACCCATTTTATTGCTAGATTCTGAATTAAGAAATGCCCGAGTAAAGAAATTTCCCACGGGCATTTTTTTCTGTTTTGGAGTAAGCCCCAAAGCCTCAAATGTATATATTTCAAATACTTTTCTTCTCTAAAGTACAAAAATAAAAACTAAAATACAATAATTGATCATGATGAAATGGTATTCTATTCGACAAGTAAATAAAGTATTGAATTGAAAAATGTTGAGAGAAGGTAAGGTTATGGAATATAGTCAAGGAAAAATCCTTGCGAATGAAATTAAAAGAAGGCCGCTTATGCTGGTCTTAATTTCAGGTGCTTTTGTGGCGGTTTTAAATCAAACCATATTAACTACGGCATTACCTGATATTATGAAAGATTTAAACCTGGATGCCAGTGTAGCTCAGTGGTTACAGTCTATTTTCTTACTGGTTAATGGCATTATGATACCCATCACTGCTTTTTTAATTGAACGATTTTCTACAAGAGGATTGTTTCTAACGGCGATGGGACTGTTAGCAATAGGGACTTTGATTGGTTCAGTTTCACCTAATTTCGCTTTCTTAATGCTTGGTAGGATTCTTCAAGCAGCAGGTGCAGGTATTATTATGCCATTAATGCAAACAATTGTATTTCTAGTTTTTCCTGTTGAAAAACGTGGAACAGCAATGGGGCTGTTTGGATTGGTTATAGCATTTGCTCCTGCAATAGGACCAACCTTATCGGGTTGGCTTGTAGATCATTTTGATTGGAGGAGTTTATTTTATATCCTTTTGCCGTTCATTGTAAGTAATATATTAGTAGCCTTTTTTATTTTGAAAAATGTAACAATACAAAAGTTTTCTAAAATTGATATTTTGTCCATTGTATATTCTACACTTGGTTTTGGCGGGATATTGTATGCTTTTAGCACAGCTGGTGGAAGTGGATGGAGCAGTGTACAAGTCATTGTATCAATGCTAGTTGGTGCTGCTTGTCTAGTATTGTTCATTGTGCGCCAGGTAAAAATAGATCACCCTATCTTACGTTTTAGTGTATTTAATTACAGGGTGTTCACTGTCACTACTATTCTTGGAATGATCGTTTTTTTGTCACTAATTGGCGGTTCCGTTATACTACCGATTTATATGCAAAATATGTTGAAGTTTACGGCATTTGAATCTGGATTAATTCTGTTACCAGGTGCACTTGTTATGGGGATCATGAGCCCTGTTACAGGTAGGCTTTTTGATAAATTTGGTGCAAGATGGCTATCAATTATAGGTTTAATCATATTGGTCATAACTACATTTATGCTAAGTAATTTAACCCAGAACACAACGTTCAATTACTTAGCAGTTGTTAATGCGATAAGAATGTTTGCTGTTTCGATGGTATTAATGCCGGTTACAACAGCTGGATTAAATGAACTGCCACCTGAATTAATAGCGCATGGTACAGCAATGAATAATACAATGCGACAAGTAGCCGGAGCAGTAGGAACAGCTGTACTTGTCACTGTCATGACAAATTATTCAGTGCCTGCAGCAGGTGTTAGTGGATTAATCCATGGTGTAAATATATCGTTTATTGTAGCAGGTATTATCGCTTCAATAGGTCTTTTACTATCTTTTTTTATAAAAAACAAACAACCTAAAGTAGAATCCTTCAAAGTGACCAGTTTGGAAAACGAAAACAAATAACTTTTAAAAAGGGAAGCAGGTTAATTACGCATTATTTTTATGCGCGATTAACCTGCTTTTTTTGTCCTAGTAGTATTTTTACGCTAATATAAATTCACACTGGATCGTCATTTATCTATTAGATGGTGTCTTTCTCTGAATTGCATAGGAGTGATTCCACATACTTTTTTGAAAACTCTAGTAAAATAACTTTGATCGTTAAATTGTAATGATGAAGCTATTTCTGATATTGAGGTTTTGCTGTAAATGAGCGATTTTTTTGCTTCGTCAATTCTAGTTTGCTGAATATAATCACTGACAGAAATGCCAGTCTCCCGTTTAAATAATATAGACAAGTACTTTGGGCTCAGGTCAACCTTTTGGGCTATATCATCATGGTTTATCTTTTGATAAATATTCTTATAAATATAGTCTTTACAAATAATAACCGTTTTAGAATAGTTTTCGTCCTTTATTTGTTTTACATTCTTGGTAAATGTAGTAAGAACTTCTCTAGCTACTCCCTTAACTTCATCTAATCGTTGCATTTCCTCTAAGTTTTGAATAAAACTATCATGTAAGGAATAAGCTAAATCTTCATTTAGTCCTCCTTCAATAGCTGCCCGTGATACTAAAGAAATGAGGGAAATAATATGGTTTTTTAATGAACGAATATAGCTTGATTTTGATAATACACTTACAACCTCTTCCTCCATCCTTAGCAAAGAAACTTTTTTTAATTCTTCTGGCCTTCCCTCTCTTACCATTTGTAAGATTTTCTTCTCAAATAAACTGTCACGATGAATAACATTGGATTTCAAAATCTCAGAAACGTCGATGTGCACTTTTTCAATTATATTATTTGGATTCGTCGATCCGGAACTCTCATTCATTACCGAATTTGGAGAAATGAGTTCGTTATTGAAAAGGTGATGGACAAATATACATATACTTTTTTGTTTCTTAGATTCTATAATAGGCAAAGACTTGTAATAATGAATTACTTTTTCGCGTTGAAAAAATGCATTTGTATCATTGATTATGACATCAATCTTTTCTTCAGATAATGGAAAAGAAAGAATGGGTCCGATTATTGCTGTCCCTTCGAAAACTTCATCATTCACCACACTAATTAACATGTATTTGTCAAAATACGATGATTTCCTAATAACAGGAAAATGAAAATCCCTTCCGAACTGATAATTCAAATGTTTAAAGAAGTGCTCTTTTTCGTTAGCTAGCAAAGGATTCAAAATTTGATGATTTAAATCTTCATAGATTACATTTCCTTTTGGATCGATGAAGAAAATCGATAAGTTTAAACTATCCACAATAAGGTTACATTTATTTCTAATATTTTCGATGTTAGCGTTCAGATGTACCATCCCCCAATAAAAGACATAATTCCGTTATATCAACTCTTATGATAAGACTATTAAATTCGAATTTTAATAAATTTCTAAAACTTTATACTTATATTAAAAAAAAAAGTACCAGAATGCAATAAAGGTTATTAAAATTGATTTATTCTATATTTGAAAGTGCTTCCAACTTGATGTCTCTTAATTCTTAGTACACTAAACTAATTTAATGATTTGGGTTATTGATTTATTTTTAATAGCTCCCAAACAAGGAAGGGAGGAGGATAAAAACTATCATAAAAAATTTGAGCAAAAGACTGTCATTAAATATAGTCCATAGGGGTGGACAAGTTAGTAAGAGGAGTTTTTTGGATTTATTCTTCATACTATTTTGTTAATTTAATTCGTTTTGTTAATTAGGGGGATGGAAATATGTCAAATGTTGAAATAAATAGTGGTCAAACATACAATACAGCAAAGTTATGGCAAATTGCCTTATTTACTTTAAATAACAGCTCTACGAATCTTCACATGCTTATTCTAACCTTTGTTACTTACTACGCAACAGGGATTGCTGGACTTGCTGTTATGGTGGTAAGTTCGCTATTAATGGCAGCACGATTATTCGACGGCATCATCGATCCCGCGATTGGCTATATTATTGATAAAACAGAGGGGAAATTTGGAAAGTATACACCGTTGATCGTAATAGGAAACATTATTTCGGCAGGCAGTATTCTTGTGATTTACAGTGTCACTCACAATTTACCTGAATCCATGCAGTTCCTTTTCTTTACTAGTATGTTAGTTATTAATAAAATTGGTTACTCTTTACAAACTAGTGTTACAAAAGCTGCCCAAACTGTTTTAACCAATAATCCAAAACAGCGGCCGTTGTATTCAATTTTTGATGGAATCTTTAATGCTTTATTTTTCACTGGTGGTCATCTTTTCGTTTCGGCTTATCTTGTTAAAAAATATGGTGGTTTTACTCTTCCTGTATTTACGGAATTAAGCTTTTATGGACTTATTCTTTCAGCGTTATTAGCAGTATTAGCAATCGTAGGTATCTGGTCAAAAGATAAAAGAGAATATTATGGTTTGGGAGAAGAAGGTACAAAAACCACCTTACGTGAATATTGGGGTGTTGTTAAAGGAAATAGACCGTTGCAGATGCTTTCGATTTCCGCGGCCTTTGACAAACTGGGATTAACTATTTTTAGCTATTCTGTCGTCGGTGTCATGTTGTACGGTATTTTATTAGGGGATTATTCTTTAAGCGGTAAAATAGGTCTTATTACGTTAGTACCTGGAATATTAATTACCTTTGCAGCAGTCGGAATCGCAAGAAAGACCGGTTTAAGAAAGTCTTATATTATGTCAGCATGGATAGGGGTGTTATCCTTCCTAGGATTAATTGCTCTATTCTTGTTAATCGATGACCCTACTTCCATTTCACTCTCGAATATTGGGACATCTACTATCTTATTCCTATTTTTAATGGCAATAGCCAGTGGTTTCTCAAGGATTCCAACAACGCTTGTTATTCCAATGATTGCAGATGTTTCTGACTATGAAACACATAAATCTGGACGTTATGTACCAGGCATGATGGGCACAATATTCTCGTTTATTGATCAGCTTGTTTCATCGTTAGCTCCAACAATCGTTGGTGTCATCGTTGGTATCATAGGGTACAAAGAAAAATTCCCTGAAGTTGGTGAAGTGTTAACTACACCTTTGTACGTTGTAACATTATTGTTAGCATTCGGTTTACCTGCTGTTTGTTTACTGGTATCCATTACTACAATGAAGTTTTATAAACTGAATGCAGAGAAAATGGAAGATATTCAAAAGGGAATTGCTGAAATAAAAGCAAGTTCAAAAAAAGGAATTATAGAAATACATGAAAACCTGAGTTAAACCCTAGCTGGACTATAAATCGGTTAAGGACAATAAATCAACAGTGCTCCTTAATCGATTTTTCTTAGTTTTAAAAAATATAAAATTCTATTGGTAAATTCATAGATACTAATAAAATGTTAATAAAAAAAGTACTAAACTACAATATTTGTTGTTTAAGAATTAACATAAAAGGTAGGTTAAGTTAATTGGAGGGGTTTTATGGGGAAATTTGATGGCAAGGTAGTTTTAATTACTGGTGGTGCAAGAGGTATGGGGGCAGCTCACGCTCGAGCATTTGTTAAAGAAGGAGCAAGTGTTGCTATTTCCGATATTTTAGTAGAAGAAGGAGAAAAGTTAGCTGCGGAACTTGGTGAACAAGTGAAGTTTTATCATCATGATGTAACCAATCAGGCAGAATGGGAAGCGGTCGTAGATGATATTGAGAATACATTTGGCCCAATCCATGTTTTAGTTAACAACGCAGGTATTGTTTTAATGAAATCTATACTAGAAATGTCGGAGGAAGAATATCGTAAAGTCATTGATATAAATCAGGTTTCCGTATTTCTAGGAATGAAAAGTGTGTTACCTTCAATGCGTAAAACAAAAGACGGTTCCATTATCAATATTTCTTCCTTAGCTGGTTTCCGAGGCTCAAGTCACGGCTCCGTAGCTTATTCAGGTTCTAAGTTTGCACTTCGTGGTATGACAAAAGCAGTAGCTCTAGAAATGGCTAGCGAAGGTATTAGAGTAAATACGGTTCATCCTGGTCTTATTTTAACTCCTATGACTGTACAGAAAGGTGCAGAAGAGATTATAGAACATCTTTCCAAAGAAATTCCAATGAAACGGGCAGCACAACCGGAAGAAGTATCAAAGCTTGTTATGTTCTTAGCATCTTCAGACTCCAGCTTCTCAACGGGGTCAGAATATATTTTGGATGGAGGACAATTAGCGGAACTGTAAAAATGTGAAAGCATGAACAGAATTGATAACTATGATAATCGATAAGTGATGAAAGATTTAGGAGGAGTTAGGATGAGAAAAACAATACTTATTAATGAAAATTGGAAATTTGTAAAGGAAAATGTTGGAGCCACGGAAGTATTTACAGCACCAGGTGAAAAAGTTAATATTCCTCATACATGGAATGCCATTGATGGGCAAGATGGAGGGAATGATTATTACAGGGGTACTTGCTGGTATGGTAAGACTTTTTCTAAACCAGTATTAAATAATGGTGATCAGTTATATCTGGAATTTAGAGGTGCAAATTCTACAGCAGAAGTTTGGGTGAATAATCATAAATTATGTACACATGATGGAGGTTATTCTACTTTTAGAATAAACATAACAGACGCCTTGCAAGAAGAAAATGAGCTGGTAGTTTCTGTTGATAATGGACCTAATGATAGGGTATACCCGCAGATGGCGGATTTCACGTTTTATGGTGGGATATATCGGGATGTATACATAGTGATCGTGCCTAACAGCCATTTTGATATGGATTATTTTGGAGGGGATGGATTTCAAATATCTTCCGAGATAAATGAGAAAACTGCAGTTGTAACTTTAAAATCATATATTTCAGGGGAAGCTGAAGTTGTTCGTTATACAATCGCAGGTGTGGGAAATGTAGAAGTACCTGTTTTAGATGGAGTTGCTTCTGGTAGTTTGATAGTTTCAGAAGTTCACTTATGGGATGGAGTGGAGGATCCATATTTATATCAAGCAAAAGCAGAACTTATCAAAAATGGTCACGTCATTGATCAGGTTGATAGCCGTTTTGGCTGCAGAACTTTTTCGTTTGACAAGGATAAAGGATTTTTCTTAAACGGCAGGTCTTATCCTCTTAGGGGTGTATCTCGTCACCAAGATAGAATAGGTGTTGGAAACGCCATAACGAAAGAAATGATGCAAGAGGACATGGAACTTATAAAGGAAATAGGTGCAAATACTATCCGTCTCGCACATTATCAACATGACCAGTACTTTTATGACTTATGCGACGAATATGGAATGATCGTTTGGGCTGAAATACCTTACATTACTGAACACATGCCAAATGGCAGAGAGAATACAATTAGTCAAATGAAAGAATTAATCGTACAGAATTTTAATCATCCGTCTATTATTTGTTGGGGATTATCGAATGAGATTTCCGTTACTGGTGTAACAGATGATCTGATGGAGAATCATAAGATATTAAATGATTTGGCACATAAAATGGACCATACTAGACCAACCACTATGGCTCATGCTTTTATGCTTGAAATTGATGAACCTTTGGTATTTTTACCTGATGTTATGTCCTACAATCTTTATTATGGGTGGTACTTAGGGGACGTGACTGATAATGACGTATTTTTTGATGACTTCCATAAAAAATATCCAGATACAATTGTTGGTTTAGCTGAGTACGGAGCAGATGCTAATCCTAGATTACAATCTGCAATGCCTGAGAAAGGAGATTATTCGGAACAATACCAGTGTGTATATCATGAGCATTTGATAAAAATGAGTGCAGAACGTCCATATCTTTGGTCGACTCATGTGTGGAATATGTTTGACTTTGCAGCAGACGGTCGTGATGAGGGCGGCAAGAACGGAATAAACCAAAAGGGACTTGTTACTTTTGATAGAAAATATAAGAAAGATACGTTCTATCTCTATAAGGCATATTGGAGTAAAGAACCCTTTGTACATTTATGTGGAAGAAATTATATAGAACGTCATGAAGAAGAAACGGAAGTGAAGGTCTATTCAAATTATAACAGTGTTGAACTTTATAATAACGGAGAGCTTGTAGATAAGCAAAGTGGTGAAAAAGTATTTACATTCAAACTGAAACTACAGGGTAACCATAGAATTGAAGTAAAAGCAGGTAATTGTTCAGATGAAATCACCATATGTAAAGTGCCAGAACCAAATAAGGCTTATCAGTTAGAGGGAAGAGAAGTTATTAATTGGTTTGATGAGCCAGACATGAATTGTCCAGAAGGCTATTATTCTATTAAGGATGTCATGGCAGATATACGGAAATCCACAGAAGCAGCCAAAATTTTAGATGATATGATATTTTATGTAAAGTCCAAGCGTGGAGACGTCGCAAAAAAAGTTAAACAATCGAAATCCATGGCAAAAGCTATGAATGCCATGACGGTTGAAGCTCTGATTAAGCAAGCAGGTGGATCTATTCCGAAGTCAATGGTTGTTGAAGTCAACAAATCTTTAAATCGAGTCAAGAAAGTGAACGATATAGTTGTTGAGCTAAAAGAAGAAAACTATTCAATTTAATATATTTCCTTTTTCTTAACTGTTTCAATTAATTGAAAATGGTTTGAGTTAGATATCCATTAGAATAGAAGGTAATTTTTATGGAAATTGCTGTTCCTGCTCATATGAAGAAAATCAATAAAAGTGTAATATTAGCTAACATTATAAAACATGGAATGATTTCGAGGGTAGAATTAGCTAATATAACTAAGTTAACAAAGGCAACTATATCAACACAAGTATCACATTTAATTGAAGAAGGATTACTCATTGAGACCCATCAGGAGTATTACAATGTTGGGAGAAAGCCAATCATGCTTTCTCTCAATTACCATGCCGGTTATGCAATAGGAATTGATTTGGACTATCGGGATATTACATTTACTGTATCTGATTTAATAGGAAAACCAATTCATTCCGATAAAGTAGAGTTAGGAAACTCGAACTATGATGAGGTTCTTCAAATCTTAATAAGCCAAATTAATAAGTATAAGGAAACATATTTTCAAAGTCGTTATGGAATTGTGGGTGTGGTAATTGGAATCCATGGAACTGTAAAGAATGATGAAACCATAGGTTTTGTTCCACAGCATAAATGGCAAAATATGAACCTAAAGAAAGACCTTGAGCAACATTTAGATTTGGCAGTAACGATTGAAAATAATGCGAATTTATGTGCATTTGCAGAAAAAGTATTTAGTTGCCATACAAGTGAGAATTTAATCAGTATTAATATGTATTCTGGAATAGGTCTAGGAGTCTTGATGAATGGAGAATTGGTAAAAGGGTATCTTGGTTATACAGGAGAAATTGGTCACATGATTATCAATCCTGATGGCAAATCTTGTAATTGTGGGAATTCTGGTTGCTGGGAGCTGTATGCTTCTGAAGGCAGCTTCTTTAAACAATTATCGAAAAAAATTGGTCAATCAAAACTGAACTATAGGGATATCAAAAATTTTATTAATGATAGAGACCCAGTAGTCATGAATGAAATTGATGAATATATTAAGTATATCGTAGTCGGTCTAAATAATATTATTAATTTGCTAAACCCCGAGACGTTGGTATTAAATAGCGAACTATTGAAACTAATTCCTGATGCAGAAAGTAAAATTAAAATGAAATTAACCTCCTCGATTAGTAGTTATAAAGAAATATTATTATCAAAACTTGGAACACATGCATGTGTCATGGGTGCCTGTGCACTAGCTATAAAGAAATTTTTAGAAATCCCTGAGTTAAGCTTACCTGTTGCTTAAAAAATAGGAATATTTAAATTAACCCGACAAATTCCTGTCGGGTTAATTCAGATAGGTTAGTAAAAAGCTAGGACAAATGTTTGTCTTGCTTGACTGGAAAATGACATAGAGCCCAATTTCTAAAGATACTTCTTCTATTCCATCTTTTATTTTTTTGATCCAACTTCAGTTAAAATATTTTCTATATATGGTTGTTGCGCTTATATTTACTAATCGATTTAGAATATTTTTATTATATAATAGAAAATAAGAAAAATGTGTCTTTATCTACAGTTTCAGTCATCACGAAAGGAAGATGAATTACATGAAAAATGCTGTTCTCTTTTTGACGCAATTGCTTATTCTACTTGCCATTTATAGTGTATCTAATTACATAGTTCAATTAATAAACCTGCCTATACCCGGCAGTGTCCTGGGAATGATTCTATTATTCATATGCTTATCTATGAAAATAGTAAAATTAAACTATATTGAAAAGGCTGCAGAGTATCTTATCAAACACCTTGCATTATTTTTTGTTCCATATGCGGTGGGTTTAATGACTTATGGTGATTTAATTAAAACGAGTGGATGGAAATTACTTCTTATGATCGTTGGTAGTACGGTGATAGGATTAGTTGTAACTTCTGGAATCACACAATACTTATCATCGAAGGGGACTAAGAAACATGTACGGTC
This sequence comes from Neobacillus niacini, assembly GCF_023715415.1. GTDB lineage: Bacteria > Bacillota > Bacilli > Bacillales > Cytobacillaceae > Neobacillus > Neobacillus niacini_C. Next base: position 126,020 of record NZ_JAMBOB010000001.1, on the reverse strand, counting down.
TGACTCTATTTAATATTAGTTTAACTTTACTTATCTATATCGGTCCAAGGGTTTTATATAGACACATCTCCAACCCTTTTACGACTCCAGTATTGTTAACAACGATTTTAGTTATAATCGTTTTAAGGATAGTGGATATAAATTATGAACAATATACACCGGCTAAAGAATGGTTAACTTACTTGCTGGGTCCTGCGACAGTAGCGCTGGCTGTTCCTATGTACAAAAATCGCCTCGTAATTAGGGAAAAAGCCATACAAGTTTCTGTAGGGTTAACTGTAGGGAGTCTTGCTACAATAGCTTCTGCTATAGGGATCTCAAAGATGCTTAATCTTTCAGAAAGGATACAGGCTACTTCTGCTGTTAAGGCAGTTACGACCCCAGTGGCAATTGAAATCGTTCCTATTATTGGTGGAGATCCGACATTAGCTGCAGTACTTGTGATTACTGCAGGAATCTTTGGAGCTGCCTTTGGCTCACTGTGCTTAACATTATTTAAGATTCACGATCCAATCTCACGCGGTCTGGGAATTGGAACTGTGTCACATGGTATCGGTACTAGCCAGGCGGTAACAGAAGGTAGATTACAAGGAGCTGTGTCCAGTGTAGCAATGGGTGCCGCTGCAATTCTTACCTCTATAATTCTTCCACTGATTTACAAACTGTTTAATTAATATGATTAACCACCCACTAAGTTGATAGATAGTAAACAACATCTTGTATTGCTTTTGAATTATAAAAATATATAAATAAGAAGCCTTGATTAGAAACAAGGCTTTTTCCATTCTTTGGAGAATATATAAAAGATGGGTATAATAACACAAATGAAATAAATGGTGGTGATATTGATGCTATCACAACAAGAAATCCTAGAAGAATTATCGAAAAATTTAAATGCGTGGAAAGAAAAATACGGTGTAAAACGAATTGGTATATTTGGGTCTTATAGCCGAGAAGAACAAAAAGATAGCAGTGATATTGACGTGTTAGTCGAATTTGACCCTTCTAAATTGTCTTTTGATAACTACATTGAATTAAAATTCAATCTTGAAGACCGATTTCGAAAACCAGTAGATTTGGTAATAATCGATGATATAAAGCCAGCGTTGAAACCTAGTATTTTAAGGAGCGTGAAATATGCAGGTGGAGCCTAGAGTGTTTTTAGAAGTACATGGAAGATACCAAAATACCGAGTTATTTTGCATTGACCCTATTCACACGTTTTATTAAACACATTAAAGCCTGTTACTTGCATAGAGATAACATGGACCACCTGAACCAAAGAAAGTGCAGGGCACTTTTAATCTTCATTTACTATTCATTAACAAAATATAAAAAGCCTTGAAAAAACAATCAAGGCTTTTTGACGTCCCGAAGAGGATTCGAACCTCCGACCTACAGTTTAGGAAAAGTATGAAAATGGTAATATTGACGGTAATAAACTTTACAAGTTGCTAATTTATCAAGCCTTTTTGTGATTTAAAATAAATCCAATACAATTAAATTAATTAGGTATTACTGAGTATTTCGGCAAATTTTCGGCAATTCTGGTTACCCACACCCACAGGGCAAATAATATACAACAACAATTTTGTTAAGTTATTGGAAGGTGTCAAGCACTTATCTATTTGAGTGAATTTTGTTATATTAAGATAAATAATATGGTTTTCATAATAGAAGTGCTCTAAAAAGGAGAATAAGGATGAAGGGATTACTTCAAGGATTTTATAAACTAAGTGAATTTAGTAAGCATCTTGAAGTTTTAAATATAAAAGCAAAGGTATCTTTTAAAAAATTTTTATATGAACTGGAAGACACGGTGCAGGAATATGAAGTTTAATCGTTTCTTAAGATTTCGCCATTTGAAAAATCAATTGTTATTCCAGAATGCTCTAAGTATCAGTCTAATAATTGGATTGACTGCAATTATTACCTATACAATTGCTATAAAAATCCAGATTAATGAGGCAATTAGATATAATACTGTAATGGTCATGCAAATTAGTAAAAGTATAGATAATATGGTGGAATCCTTTAATCGTGTGATGGATGGTGTAACTTTCAACAATGATGTACAAGGGATATTGCCAGATGCATACCAAAATAGTAAAGAAAAAAACCTCTTAAATAAAAACTTATTATCCAAAATAACAGATGAAACAGTTATGTTCAATGAAGTCGATCTTGTCTATCTTTATGACACTGAAGGATTAAGAGTCAATTTAAGAAGAAGTGTTAATAACAATAACTATGAATTTTTTAATACATTACGTCCCGAGATCTATGATTCAAGTGGAAAAGTCACTTGGAGCGTTGAGAAGTCTGTGATTACAGCTAATCGGACAATTTACGATATACACTCTTATAAAATGAAAGTCATTGGTTATCTAACAATGTCTATGGATAAAGCATATTTACAGGAGCGGATTCAGAAATTTGATCCAACTGAAGAAAGACATATCATTATACTGGATAAAGAAAATAATGTGGTTATATCTAATTCAAATGATAAGGAATTAAGAGCCGTTACCTCATGGCTGTCAAATTCATCTAAACATTTAGCCAATACCGATACATTAATTGAAATCCCGGATTCTGGGAAAATGATAATAAACAATTATCAATCTGAATTAACAGGGTGGAAAATCATTTCTATAATAAGTTTGAAAGAGATTTCGGAAGGTCCTGCACTTATTGGTAAGACCATCTTTCTAATTGGAATAGTAGCGATCATTATTGGAATCATTATTATTTGGATAAGTACTAATTATATTGTTAGACCTTTAAATAAATTAAGTTTGGTAATGGATGAGGTTGAAAAAGATAACTTCAATGTTCAGCTTCAAATCGACCGTTCGGATGAGCTTGGAAGAGTTGGCGAAAGCTTTAATAGAATGATGAGTAAAATTAACAACTTGATTTCGGACATCTATCAGAAGGATATAAATGAAAAAGACGCACAGCTAAGAGCACTTCGAGCCCAAATAAATCCACATTTTCTTTATAATACTCTAGACACAATTAATTGGATGGCACAATTTGGGAAATCAGATGAAGTTAGTAAAATGACAACCTCATTAAGCAGGCTGTTGAAAAAAAGTATTACTAATAATGGGGAGTTCATTAGACTCGAAGAAGAGATTTATTATATTGATGATTATATGACGATTCAAAAAATTAGGTTTCAAGACAGAATTCATTATTCTGTTAACGTTGATCCAGAGGCTAAAAATTGTTTAGTTCCAAAACTGATTCTGCAGCCAATCGTTGAAAATTCTATGATTCATGGAATTGAAAAGAAAATTGGTAACGGATATTTATTTATCAATGCCAAAATAAAAAATAATAAATTACACATTGAAGTTTTAGATAATGGAGTAGGTATGGATGAAAATACTGTAGCCTCTCTTTCAAAGGGTAGATATGTAAATCTTGATGACAACAGAGGAACAGGAAATGGGATATTAAATGTTCAAAACCGGATTCAATTATTATTTGGTGATGATAATGGTTTAAAGATTGAAAGTAATCTTAACGTCGGAACCTCGTTTGAGCTGACTTTACCTATAAGAAGGGAGGGAGCCTGATGTTGAAAGTACTTATTATTGACGATGAACCATTTATTAGTAAAGGATTATCTGAAAAAATCGATTGGCCAGCCCTTGGTTGCGAAATTTGTGGAATGGCGTCGAATGGTTACGAAGGAAAAAAACTAATTAATGAACTTAAGCCAGATATAGTAGTGTCTGATATTGTTATGCCAGGACATACAGGCCTAGAATTGGCAGAGTTCGTTCATCAAAATCATAAAGAAATCTTAATGATTCTCTTGTCAGGATATGATGAGTTTACATTTGCTAAAGAAGCCTTTAAATATGGCGTTTATGATTATTTACTTAAACCAACAGTCGTCGAAGAAGTAATGGTAGTGATTAAAAATGCTGTAAATACCATAGAACAAAAAAGAGATAAAGAGAAAAACTATGAATATTTGGAAAATGCTCTTCAAGAGAGTATTCCCATTATTGAACAATCAATATTATATGAAATGACGGTTAAGGGGATAGTACCACAAAATATTAAACAAAGCATCGATCTTACGCCTGGAAAAGGTGCCGTGGTAACAGTAGAAATGGATAGTGATACACAAAATGATAGTGTTTTAAAATCAATTAAGGACTTATTACGAACAAAAAATATGGAAGCAAGATTTGTAACGCATGATCAACAACTTTTGGTAATACCTTCATTCTCATTATTAATGCCAGATAAAGTGGTAGAAACACGATTAAAAGATATTGCTGAGAATATATTGAGTTATTTTTCTTTTGAGGATCGCACTCATGTTTCAATTGGTATTGGAGGAATGTTTACTTCTATCAACACCTTACACTCCTCTTACTTACAAACTATCACAGCATTATCACGGAGTTATTTTGTTGGGAAAGGAAAAATTCATATTTATTCTGAAACTAGCACAAAACTTTATAACAATAATTTCTCAGCAAAATTATCGAGCTTTATTGAAAAGTTTGAAGAATGGGAACTTGAGAAGATTCTGCTTGAAATTGAGGCACTATTCAAGGAGCTAAAATACACATTTGATAGACAGTTAGTATTAAATCTTTGCTTAGAGTTATTAATTAAACTAGGGTTAGTCGTTGCAAAATGGGATAAAAATTTTTCAATGACCGTTGGATATGAACAACTTGAACGGTGTAAAACCTTTGATCAACTACTTGAATTTATGAAGCAAACCTGTGTGAAGGTAAAAAAACATCTTTACGAAACAATGAATAAAAATAACATAGGTGTAGTTGAGCAGGCAAAGCGAATTATTGAACAACATTATGCGAATCCAGATATAAATGCACAGTTTATTGCAGAACAACTTGATGTTAGTGTTAGTTATTTAAGCCGGACCTTTAAAAGGGATACGGGGGAAAATCTTAGTAATTTCTTAACAGAAAAACGGATTGAGGTGGCACAAAAGCTCTTAACTACTACTGATTTGAAAGCGAACGAAGTCTCATTAATGGTAGGATTTCTTGATGCAAGATATTTTGGTCAAGTTTTTAAGAAAATTATGAGAACAACACCTTCTGAATATAAAAAAAGTAGGTAGTCAAATATTTCAACATCAAAAATTCAACCTTTCTCCCTCATGGCCGTATCACATGAAATTCATGTGCATGCGGCTTTTTTATTAACGGTAGTCAATATTTTCAACAACTACATCAATAATTTCAACCTTTTTCTCTTATGACTGTCAGGTAAAATAATAAACAAGAAAGCACTTTCAAATACTTTTGTAAGGGATTGCAATTGCAGGAGGGAATATACAAAAAGATACATTGTACCAAATTTTTATAAACTCTAATAAATCGTTGGCTGGAGAAAGGGAGAAAAGTAGTTAAATTTTATGAGGAGAGAGAAGGGGATTATATGACAACTATGAAGAAAAAGATTACCATACCTAGAGCCGTTGGTTATGGGTTAACGGACATAATGGGTGGAGGTGCTTTCACCGTTATTGCTGCTTGGTTAATGTATTACTATACAACATTTGTAGGTTTAACTCCTGTTGAAGGTGCCTCCATTATTGCAATTGCTCGTGTCGTGGATGCGATAGTTAGCTTATCTATCGGCAGTATCACAGATAACTTCTATAAGTTTAAATTGGGAAGAAAGTTTGGCAGACGCCGTTTCTTTCTATTAATTGGTTCGCCGCTAATGGCCACATATGTGTTGCTCTGGTTTACAGGAATGAATTATTGGTACTATCTATTAAGCTATTTGTTGTTTGAAATCGTTATGGCTTTAGTATTAATTCCATGGGAAACGCTGCCATCCGAAATGACAAAAGATTTTAATGAAAGAACGAAATTATCCACAGCAAGAATGTTTATGTCTGGTACAGGTGTATTTTTAGCCACTTTTGTTCCTGCACGTTTAATTTCTTACTTTGGTGAAAATAATGCGTACGCTTATTTTATCAATGCTGTATTTTTTGCCATACTTTTTGCAATATGTATCTTTATCTCTTATAAAGTAACGTGGGAAAAGAAGCTTACACCTGAAGAAGAAAGAGAATTTATCGCACAATCTAGCAAATCTAAAAGTTTTGGTGAAACACTTAGTACGATTGGATCTGTATTAAAGGAATATGGAACTACCTTAAAAATAAGAAGCTTTCGTAAACATTTAGCGATCTATTTATTATCGTTTACTGCTAAAGACGTATTTAATGCTGTTTTTGTTTATTTCTGTGTGTTTGCTCTAAGCATTTCATCATCACTTGCTGCAGACTTACTATCACTCAGTATAATTGGGGTGCCTATTATGCTGGTAGCTGGTTTCTTAATGATAAAAGTTGGCCCTGGTAATCTGTATAAAATCTCCTATTCCGTAATGCTTATTTGTTTGGGAGCCTTTTATGTAGTCTATTTAACTAAGCCTGATTCAATGGTGGTCATGCTGTTTGTGATTGCTGCTTTTTATCAAGTTGGCAGAGCAATTTTAGACTTTACACCGTGGAATGTATTCCCTTTCATTCCGGATATTGACGAGATTGTAACGCGACAAAGACGAGAAGGATTGTTTGCAGCAGTTATGACATTCGCCAGAAAAACGTCTGTTGCATTGGCTACTATGGTTGTGGGACTTGTACTACAATGGGGCGGTTTTGTTGCAGGAGAAAAAACACAAACAGCAGAGGCAGTTCATACCATCGTCTATACTATGGTCATTGGCGCTTCAGTACTTCTTGTTGCAGCATTACTAGTGGTTTTCACTTTTAAATTAAATAAACAAACTCATAAAATATTAGTCGATGAAATTGATAGATTAAAAAATAATGGTTCAAAGAATAAAGTGGATCCACAAACAAAAGAAGTTGTTGAAGATCTTACTGGATTTAAGTATGAGGATATCTGGAAGGATAATAATGAAGGCAAAATAAAATCTGCATGAGTTTAGACACTCTCAAGAAAGCGTAAGGTGAAAAAATTATGTCAATCCGTGAAAAATATATGTTCAAGTTTATCAATCTAGACAATAATTGTTTATCTTTTAAATTAAATCAAAGTAATTTAATTGCTAGAGTGTTTGTTTTAGAAAATGATATAGTTCGTGTTTTGATGACAGAGGGTGAAAAGCTACAGCTGCCACAAACTTGGTTAGTGGCACCGGGGATGGAAGATGTCCCAATGGAAGGTAGAAACCGTTTGGATCTTAGTCCATTTAGTCTGCCAGACTTTGATTCGTACGAAAAAGAAGAAGTATTTTATATTGAAACATCAACATTAAAAGTTGAAATTAATCTAAATGGATTCAATATACATTGGTATTATAAGGATTTAGAAACATCAGATTATATTCATTTTATGAATGACCGAAAAACACAAGCCTATAATTTTGATGGTTCATTAGGTGAAGGAATATTCCATTATATCGAGAGAACGAGAGAAGAAAGTTATTACGGTTTAGGGGAAAAGGCTGGCGAAACCGACCGCTACGGTAAGCGCTATCGTATGTTAAACGTTGATCCAATGGGTTACGATGCCCAATATACTGACCCATTGTACAAACATATCCCGTTTTATATCACCCGAAGTGATAAGACAAATATTTCATTTGGAATATTTTACGATAATATGTCAAAAGCAGTATTTGATATGGGCAATGAAATGGATAATTATCATGGCTGGTATCGCTATTTCCAATCAGATGCCGGAGATTTAGATTACTATATCATTGCTGGTCCGGAAGTAAAGGATGTTGTAAAAAGATACACTTGGTTAACCGGGAAACCGATTTTCCAGCCAAAATGGAGCTTGGGCTATTCGGGATCTACGATGACATATACAGATTTACCGAAATCCCAAGAAAGATTAAATGAATTCCTGCAATTATGTGAAGAACATGATATTATTTGTGATTCGTTCCAATTATCATCAGGCTATACGTCTATTGGGGATAAACGTTATGTATTTAACTGGAATAGAGATAAGTTTCCAGACCCTAAAGGGTTCACAGATGGATATCATGAAAAGAATGTGCATCTTTGTGCCAACATTAAACCTTGCTTGTTAAAAGACCACCCATTATTCAAAGATTTAGAAGATAAAGGGATGTTTATTAAATCGGAAGATGGCAAAACACCTGAAATGGCACAGTTTTGGGATGAAGTTGGAGCCTATTTGGATTTTACAAATAAAGACACTTATGTATGGTGGAAAAAGAAGGTAACAGAAGCATTACTGGAATATGGTATTGATTCTACATGGAATGATAACAATGAGTTTGAAATTTGGACGAAAAATGTAAAAAGCAATGGGTTTGGACAAGAGGTAAATTTTGAACTTGTACGTGCCTTACAGCCATTATTAATGATGAAAGCTTCCTATGAGGCACAAAAGGAATTTTCACCAGCAGTAAGACCATATTTAATTTCACGTTCCGGTAGTCCAGGGATGCAGCGATATGTTCAAACATGGACAGGTGATAATTATACCAGCTGGAAAACCGTAAAATACAATATTAAAATGGCCGTTGGTTTAAGCTTATCAGGTGTATATAATATCGGTCATGATATTGGCGGATTTTCCGGTCCTGCTCCGTCACCGGAATTATTGGTCCGTTGGGTGCAAAATGGAATTTTCTATCCTAGGTTTACGATTCATTCATGGAATGACGACCAAACGGTCAATGTTCCTTGGATGTATGAAGAAACTGCGGCCCATATAAGAGATTTAATTAAGTTTAGACACAGATTAACTCCATATTTGTATACTTTGTTATACAATGCTCACGATCAGTATGAGCCTATTATTAAACCAACATTCTACGAGTTTGGTCAAGATAAAAAGACATTTGAAGAATGTGATGATTTTATGTTAGGTGATTCAATACTAGTGACATCTGTGGTAGAAGAAGGAGCTACTGAGCGAACAGTATATTTACCAGAGAACGATGGTGGGTGGTACGATTATCATACATCAACCTGGTATGAAAGTGGACAAACTGTAACCATACCTGCACCATTAACGTATGCACCGTTCCTTGTAAAAGCAGGCAGTATCATTCCAGTGAATGATGCAGACTGTTCATTTCTAACAAAAACAAACGATGAACGGGGGTTTGAGTTGTTCCCTCATCAACAAACAGGTACATCAGATTATGTATTGTACGAGGATGACGGAATCTCTTCAAATTATCAAGAAAAGCATACTAAACTTCATGTCCACATGAAAACAACTAATAATCGATTGGAAGTTTCATTAGAAAAAGAAGGGATCTTCGAGTTGTCATATAAGCAAATTACATTCCATTTGCCAAAAGGTGAAACACGGGAGCTAGTGGTGAACGGACAGCCTTTACAACAAACAGATAATAGAAGTTTTGTTTACTATCTATAAAATTTAAAGGATTTTCTCCCTCATTATTAAATAGGCCCTATAGTATAGATATACATAAAAAGTCTAACTATAGGGTATTTTTTTTGTATAATGTATAGTGGGATTTTAAGTATTTCACATCCCCAATGCAGCATTATAGAAAAGGAAGTATCATCCTATGAAACAATCATTGAAAACGATTTCCATTTTTTTTATAACATCGATTTTTTTATTTATAATATCAGCCTGTGATAACAACCCGAGTCAAAAAGAAACAATCGGAACAGACAATGAAAAGAAAATTACCTTGGATTTCCTTTGGTTTAGTGACGGTGTCGAGGGAAAGGTAATGAAAGAGATTATCAAGGATTATCAAGCAAAAAATCAAAATGTTGAAATAAATTTAATAGAAGTGGCATATCAAGATTTAGATACAAAATTAAAAAGAATGATTGCAGGAGGAGAACCTCCAGCATTAGCTCGTATAACAGATACTGGGAATTTTGCAGATTTTGCATTAGATCTTACACCATTTGTTGGGGGAGCGGAAGAATTTACTTCTCAATTCCTCTCAGCAATTAAACCTTATTATGTAAAAGAGAATAAAATTATTGCAGCACCGATGGATGTTACTGCAAACTGCATCATCTATAACAAAACATTGTTTAGTAAAGCAGGTGTGCAAGTTCCACAAACCCCTGACGAAGTTTGGACCTGGGATGAATTTGCCGAAGCTCTTAAAACTGTAAAAGAAAAAGGTGGGGCAAAACACGGGCTGTTAGTTGATTTTACACCTCGAAGATATTCCACTTTAGTTTATCAATTTGGTGGAAGCCTCATGACAGAAGATGGTTCTGCACCAGCAATCAATAATGAAAAAGGCGTAGCAGCATTAGATTATTTTATTAAACTTCATAAAGAGGCAATCATTCCTGAATCTGTTTGGTTAGGTGTGGAAGATCCAATTAAAGTGTTCCGCTCAGGACACGCTGCTGCTCACTTATCTGGAAACTGGATGTTAAGTAACTATAGCGATATTGAGAACTTTGAGTGGGGGGTAACATATCTTCCAAAAAAAGAGATTCGTTCTTCTGTACCAGGGGGAAAATATATCATGGGCTTTAAAAATACAGAGGTAGAAGACGAAACAGCTGATTTTATTAAATATTTAGCATCAAAAAAAGTAAATGCTAAATTTAGTCAAGAGTCTCTGTTGTTAAGTTCAAGATTAGATAACAATGAATTAAACTACGAGTATGGCAAAGAGATGTTTAAAATATTTTCAAATGAATTAGAAAATACGCCAGTTATTGCAGCGGAAGATTGGCGAAATCAAGAGGTCATTTCCCAGGTTTCCTCTCATATGAGAGACTCAATTATGAAAGCTCTAAATGGGGAAGTAACCTCACAAGAAGCAATGAATGTAGTAGCAGAAAAAATTAAAGAAGCGATTGAGGCAAGTCAAACTATTCAGAGTGAAAAGAGAAATGAGATACCTGATGACCTTCAATCATCAAACCATTCAGCCAGTTATTGAACAAACTTGAGTCATAGGCCAAGGGTCCATTTTGATGGGTTTTATGACCTATAAAATAATAAGAACAGAGATGAAAGGATTAATGTTATGAACCAGAAAATCATCCCTGCCTCTTCTAATATGAAGGAATTCGAATCCTTTTTGAGAAGTCCTTACGAGATTGGTGTGTTTTTAGATATGCATATTGCTCAGTTAAAACATATTAATAGTATGGCTAAGGAAAAAGGAAAGAAAATGATATACCATGTGGACTTAATCCATGGCATAAAAAATGATGATTACGCCACCGAGTATATTTGTCAAGAATTCAAGCCATACGGCTTAATCTCAACCAAATCTAGCGTGATTCAAAAGGCAAAGCAAAAAGGTGTAATTGCTGTACAAAGAATTTTCCTAATTGATAGTCATGCTCTTGAAAAAAGCTATAAATTAATAAAAAAAACCCAGCCCGATTACATTGAAGTCCTTCCAGGGGCAATGCCGAAGATTATTGCTGAAGTTAAGGAGATTGTAGGAATACCTATTTTGGCTGGGGGGCTGATTCGAAATTCTGAAGATGTGGATGCGGCACTAATGGCTGGAGCTACAGCAATCACGACTTCAAAAAGAGAATTATGGGAGGGTTTTTTTTAAAACTATTAACAACATACTCATGTTAAAAAAGTTGTTGACATGGGTTTTAGTAGAATTGTATACTTTCCTCAACAAGTTAAAAGTATGTGACGGAGAGTAGGAGATTCACGCAGAGACCCATTTTGTGGTTAATTCTGTTTTGTGAATCTCCTTTTTTATATTCATATATAAGATGATATTTTGGGAGGAAATGAATAGTGGAAAAATACATTTTATCGATAGACCAGGGGACAACTAGTTCACGAGCAATTATTTTTAATAAAAATGGAGAAATTGTTCATTCTGCACAAAGGGAAATCACGCAATACTTTCCAAAGCCAGGCTGGGTTGAACACAATCCTAATGAAATTTGGGGTTCCATTCTTTCGGTTGTAGCTGAAGTCTTATCAGAATCCGAAATTAAACCTGAACAAATTGCAGGTATAGGGATTACAAACCAGCGCGAAACAGCTATAGTCTGGGACAAGGAAACAGGCCATCCAGTTTATAATGCCATTGTTTGGCAATCAAGACAAACAACTGAGATTTGTGAAGATTTGAGAGAAAAAGGTTATAATGACCTATTTCGTGACAAAACTGGACTGTTAATTGATCCTTACTTTTCAGGAACAAAGGTAAAATGGATCCTCGATCATGTGGAAGGGGCACGTGAAAAAGCGGATCAAGGAAAATTAATATTTGGTACTGTTGATACATGGCTGGTTTGGAAACTATCCGGAGGCCGTGCACATGTAACAGATTATTCTAATGCTTCTCGAACCTTAATGTTCAACATCTATGAATTAAAGTGGGATGATGAATTATTGGATATTTTAGGTGTACCTAAATCTATGCTGCCAGAGGTTAGACCATCATCTGAAGTCTATGGAAAAACGGTTGATTATCACTTTTTTGGGAATGAGATTCCAATATCAGGGGTTGCTGGTGACCAGCAGGCTGCATTGTTCGGACAAGCGTGCTTTGACGAAGGAATGGCCAAAAACACATATGGTACCGGCTGTTTTATGTTAAAGAATACTGGTGAGAAAGCTGTGCCCTCAGGGCATGGATTATTAACTACTATAGCATGGGGACTGAATGGAAAAGTAGAATACGCACTTGAGGGAAGTATTTTTGTGGCTGGTTCTGCCATTCAGTGGCTTCGTGATGGGTTAAGAATGTTTAAAGATGCAAAGGATAGTGAAGCATATGCATTAAAAGTTGATTCCAATGATGGCGTCTATATGGTCCCCGCGTTTGTAGGCTTAGGAACTCCTTATTGGGATAGTGATGTACAAGGTGCTGTTTTTGGTTTAACCCGTGGCACCACAAAGGAACATTTAATTCGCGCTACGTTAGAATCACTTGCATACCAAACTAAAGATGTCCTATCTGCCATGGAAGCTGATTCTGGAATTGAACTAAAAACTCTCCGTGTTGATGGCGGGGCGGTGAAAAACAATTTCCTAATGGAGTTCCAAAGTGATATTTTGGATGTTCCAGTAGAAAGACCAGTTGTAAATGAAACTACCGCATTAGGAGCAGCATATTTAGCAGGACTTGCTGTTGGCTTCTGGGAAAGCCAAGAGGAAATTGCCAAGCAATGGGCGGTTGACCGAACGTTCTTACCAAAGATGTCAGATGAAAATCGGAATAAATTATTTGACGGTTGGAAAAAAGCAGTGAAAGCAACAATGGCTTTTAAATAATTATTTTCAATTTCCTTACTTAATGTTATACTAAAAGCAAGTTAATACATGGCAGGAGAAGTCGGAGAGACCACAAAAACATTATCAATATTGATAATGTCTTTTGTGGTCTCTTTTTATTTCATCTGAAAAAATTAATACTACTATACAAGCAGGAGGAGTACATTATGAAATTTTCAAACCTAAATCGAACTGAATTTGTTAACAAATTTAAAACAAAAGTTTTTGATTTATTAGTTATAGGCGGAGGAATTACAGGAGCTGGTATTGCCCTTGATGCACAAACACGAGGAATGAATACGGCTCTAGTTGAAATGCAAGACTTCGCTTCTGGGACCTCAAGCAGGTCGACTAAATTAGTTCACGGCGGGCTAAGATATCTAAAACAATTTGAAGTTAAAATGGTGGCAGAGGTCGGAAAAGAAAGGGCGATTGTCTACGAAAATGGCCCGCATGTGACAACGCCTGAATGGATGTTATTGCCACTTCATAAGGGTGGTACATTTGGTAAATTTAGCACATCCATTGGTCTACGTGTATACGATTTCTTAGCTGGTGTAAAAAAGTCGGAACGAAGAAAAATGCTAACATCACAGTCTACATTAGCAAAAGAGCCGCTTATAAAAAAATCGGGTTTAAAGGGTGGCGGTTATTATGTGGAATATCGTACAGATGATGCAAGGCTGACCATTGAGGTCATGAAAGCAGCGGTGGAAAAAGGGGCATTTGCTTGTAATTATACAAAAGTATCAAAGCTCCTTTATGAAAATGGTAAGGTAATTGGTGCCTTGGTCGAAGATCAATTAACAGGAGAAAGGTATGAAATTCATGCCAAAAAGATTGTTAATGCTGCCGGACCATGGGTGGATCAAATTCGTGAAATGGATCAATCCAAAAAAGGGAAAGTCCTACAGCTTTCAAAAGGTGTTCACTTAGTGATTGACCAATCCCGTTTTCCTTTGAAACAAGCCGTCTATTTTGACACACCAGACGGTCGTATGGTGTTTGCCATCCCCCGTGACGGAAAGGTCTATGTCGGAACAACAGATACTTTCTATAATGAAGATGCCGTAAATCCTAATATGACAGAAAGTGATCGTAGTTATATTTTAAATGCTATCCATTATATGTTCCCTGAAGTGAATATAAGTGAAAAAGATGTCGAATCGAGCTGGGCTGGTGTACGACCGCTTATTTACGAAGAAGGAAAGAATGCTTCAGAAATTTCTCGGAAAGATGAGATTTGGGAATCGAATTCGGGTTTAATCACCATTGCTGGAGGTAAATTAACAGGCTACCGAAAAATGGCTGAAATGGTGGTTGATTTATTGGCTGCAAAATTAACAACTGAAGAGGAGAGAAGTTTTAAATCATGTCAAACGAAGTATCTCCCAATATCAGGTGGAGATGTCGGAGGTTCAAAACAATATCCTTCATTTATTACTACAACAGTTAAAAGAGGCATGGAAATGGGTCTTACAAAAGAAGACGCTGAAATATTAGTGAAAATATATGGATCCAATAGTACCACATTGTTTGAATTATTGAAAAATAATATGTCTGATGCAAAAAAATATCAATTACCTACAGTGTTATTTGCAAAATTACTTTATGGCATTGAGCATGAAATGGTTGCTACACCGATAGATTTCTTAAACCGCCGAACAGGTGCTATTTTATTTGATATACAAACAGTAAGAAAATGGAAGAAGCAAGTAATTGCGTATTTAGCTGATAGATTAAATTGGTCTGTAGAAGAGAAAAACAAATATTCATCTTCGGTAGATGAAGCATTAAACGCTGCTGTCATCCCTATGAATCAACCAAAATCTTACCAAAAAGCTGCAAATGGTAATTAACTTGAATAGTAGGGTGAACGTTATGGAAATAGGTGTGTCTTCTTATCTAAAGAAGATAAATAAAAGTTTGATATTAAGTAAGATTATTAAGCATGGGCCGATTTCGAGGTCAGATTTAGCGAATATAACAAAATTAACAAAGGCAACCATTTCTACACAGGTAGCAGATCTTTTAGAGGAAGAGTTGATCACCGAATCCCATAAGGAGAATAACAGTGTTGGTAGAAATCCGATTATGCTTTCTCTTAGTGAAAATGCGGGTTATGCATTAGGAATTGATCTAGATTATCGGGATTTACAATTTACTGTATCTGACTTAATGGGGAACCCAGTTCATACTGATAAAGTTGAGTTTGAGAATTCCGACTATGATGAAATTATTCATCTCTTAATCAAGCAAATTCGTGGATACCAAGAAAAGTTCTCTGATAGTCGTTTCGGGATTATTGGTGTTGTCATAGGAATACATGGAACAGTGACGAATGACAAAACCATCTCTTTTGTTCCACAGCATAGGTGGTATAACAAGGACTTAAAGTCTGACCTAGAGAAAAATATAAATATAGCAGTTGATGTTGAAAATAATGCGAATTTATGTGCATTTGCGGAAAAAGTATTTAATTACCACCAATGCACGAATTTAATTAATATAAGTATGTATTCTGGAATCGGTCTAGGATTTTTAATGAATGGAGATTTGGTCAAAGGGTATCATGGATTTGCTGGAGAAATGGGTCACATGATTATTCATCCTGATGGAAAACCTTGTAATTGCGGTAAATCGGGTTGTTGGGAGTTATATGCTTCAGAAGTGAGCTTCTTTAAACAAATATCCGAGAAACTTAATAAACCAATATTGACCTACGGGGATATTAAAAATCTTGTTATTGAAAGAAACCTGGCTGTTATAACTGCAATGGATGAGTATATAAAGTACGTTTCTATCGGTCTAAATAATATTATTAATTTACTAAATCCAGAAACACTCGTGTTAAATAGTGAACTATTAAAACAATTTCCTGAAGCCATGAGAATAATTAAATCAAATATAAAAACTTCGATTAGTAATTATAAGGAAATATATATATCAAATCTCGGTACTAATGCTTGTGGAATGGGCGCATGTGCTTTAGCAATAAAGAATTTTTTACAGATACCCGAGTTAAGTTTGTCAATTAAACAAGATGTGACGGTACAAAGTATTTAAATCCTAAGGGATTTCCTAGGTGGAGACTTAAAAATAATAATATCCGAAGTAACCCGACAGATGTTTGCCCTGTTGGGTTACTTCTTTTAAGCCCTGTAAGCGGGTACAACTACTTAAACGACATCCATCTTTGACTTCTATTAGATGAAATGCTTGAAAAAAACGAATTGACATCGTTTTCAATTCCTATTATTATAGTAATTAAGTTAATAATATGTGACGGAGAAATGGAGACTCACACGGATTGCCTGATATTTTATTCAGGTCCTTCTGTTGTGGGTCTCTTTTTTTTCGTTAACCCTTTAGGCTAACAAATTGAAGGGGAGAGGGAGTCACTTTTCATTTGAAAATGAATGGAGACGAAGATTTTACATCATGTTTAAAGCAGGAGTATTTGGGGAGGGAAATGATTAAAGCAAAGTATAAATAAGAAGAATATGCATTAATTTTTCTGAGATTTATGAAAAATAAATAATTTTAAAAATGGGGGTCAATCATAATGAGAAAATTATTATCTTTTGTTACATCTGGAATTTTAATAGCCGGACTTTTGGCTGGATGCGGCAGTGCAGGAAACAATACGGAGGATAAAGGCGGAAAGGAAACAGGGGTAGAGGAGAAAACGTTTAAGCTTGCCCATAACATGAGTGAAGACCATCCTGTTCACAAAGCCCTTGCTGATTTCTCCAAGAAGGTGGAAGAAAAGTCGGATGGGCAAATGAAAGTTCAAATTTTTGCTAATGGAGTTCTTGGAGCGGAAAAGGAAGTATTAGAGCAGCTGCAAGGCGGAGCTGTAGATATGACGAAAGTGAGTGCAGCAGCCCTAGAGAGTTTTGCTCCTGAATATGCAGTTTTCAGCCTCCCATATTTATTCGTCAGCAAGGAACATTTTTATAAATCGATGGAATCAGAAGCAGTTCAAAAGCTTTACTTGGCAAACAAAGATAAAAAATTTGTAGGGTTGACCTACTATGATTCTGGAGCAAGAAGCTTCTATACAAAAGATAAAGCGATAAACACTCCAGAAGATTTAAAAGGGTTAAAGATCCGTGTTCAGGATTCACCGACAGCAATCGATATGGTGAAATTACTAGGCGGGAACGCAACACCAATGGCGTATGGAGAGGTTTATACGGCACTGCAAGCGGGAGTTATTGATGGTGCGGAAAGTAATGAAACAGCATTAACCACTGGAAAGCACGGGGAAGTTGCAAAAGAGTTTTCCATCAATGAACATACCATGATTCCAGATATTCTGGTAATGAGCGCTACTACATGGGACAGCTTATCTGAAGAACAGCAGAAAATCTTAACTGATGCAGCGGGTTCCTCTACAGAATACCAAAAAGAACTTTGGAATAAAGCGATCGAAGAGGCAATAACAGAAGCCAAGTCCAAAATGGATGTAAAATTCACTGAAGTCGATAAAGAGCCATTTATCGAGAAGGTTAAGCCTATGCATGAGGAATATAGCAAGAAAGATCCTAATATCAAAGAAATCATGGACGCTATTGAAGCTCTAAAATAAAAGGGAGAAGGCCAAGCTCCGCCGTGCAAGTCGATAAAAAGGCGGCGGAAACATTTGCTTGGCCATTTCTATTAAATTGAGAGTGAAAAGGTTACCTGTGCTGGTAAAAGAACGATTGTGAAAGACACCGATTTAAAAGAAGGAGTTTAGGTTTATGAAATTAATACGAAGTTTCCTTGATAAGTTAATTATGTTTTTAGGTGGCGTTTTCACCATCATCATGGTTATCGGTGCAATCTGGCAGGTCTTTAGCCGATATGTAATGGGTGATCCAAGCACGATTACAGAAGAGTTGCTTCGTTTCGGGCTCATTTGGACCACTATGTTGGGAGCAAGTTATGCTTTTGGGAAAAACGAGCATTTGGCGATTACCGGATTTCTGGATAAGTTAAAAGGGAAAAATCAAAAGGCACTTAGAATGGTTAATGATTTGTTCATAATTGGCTTTGCCGGTGCAGTCATGATCAAAGGCGGGTTAAACATTGTAGCTACGACCATGGCACAATTGACACCGATTCTGCAAATTCCGATGGGAGTCATCTATTCCATCGTGCCAATTTCAGGAACGATTATTATCATTTATCAACTATTAAATATGCCCGATTGGTTGAGAAGGAAAGAAGAAATTTTATAGAGATGAAAAGAGGAGTTTTTCATGGGTGCGATTGAAACAGGTTTAGTGATGGTAATAAGCTTTATTATTTTAATGGCTATGGGGGTTCCAATTTCTGTAGCCACCGGGATAGCATCTTTTATTGCCGCGATAATGATTGTACCGTTTGACGTTGCCATTTTTACCGCAGCACAAAAGATGGTAACTGGAATCGACAGTTTTTCCCTTTTGGCCGTCATCTTTTTCATTTTGTCCGGAATTATTATGAATAACGGGGGAATCGCCCTGCGTCTCATTAATCTTGCTAAGTTGATGGGCGGCAGTCTTCCTGGATCACTAGCTCATACGAATGTTGTAGGGAACATGCTGTTTGGCTCGATTTCAGGTTCCGCAGTAGCGGCAGCGGCAGCTATCGGTGGTACGATGGCTCCGCTTCAGGAAAAAGAAGGGTATAACAAAGCGTATTCTGCGGCTGTAAATATTGCCTCTTCCCCTGCAGGTCTATTGATTCCTCCCAGCGGAGCTTTTATTATTTACTCGATGGTGAGTGGAGGAACTTCGATTGCAGCTTTATTTTTAGCAGGCTATGTACCGGGAATCCTTATGGGGCTAACAGTTATGGCAATTGCCTACTTTATTGCTAAAAAAGAGAAATATCCAGTAGCAAAAAGACCGAGCTTTTCTGAGGGTACAAAAATTATTATTGAAGCCATTCCAAGCTTACTGTTGATCGTGATCGTTATCGGCGGAATTGTGGCAGGAGTCTTTACTGCAACGGAAGGTTCGGCCATCGCTGTTTTATATTCTGTCATTCTTTCAATCATCTATAAAACCTTAAAGTGGTCACATGTTCCCAAGATTTTGGGTGAAACAGTTGTTATGACAGGGATTGTGCTATTTCTGGTTTCAGCTTCATCGATCATGTCCTGGGTAATGGCGTTTAGCGGTATACCAGCTGCGATCAGTGAGGCTGTATTATCCATTTCAGATAACCCTATCGTTATTCTATTGATTATAAATGTCGTATTGCTATTAGTCGGCACGGTAATGGATATTACACCGGCAATCCTGATTTTTACCCCTATCTTTTTACCAATTGTAACTCAAATAGGCATGGATCCTGTGCATTTTGGTATTGTTTTAGTTTTTAACCTCTGTATCGGTATCGTGAGTCCGCCATCCGGAAGCAGTTTGTTTGTCGGATGCAGTGTTGGGGGAGTTAGCATAGAGGCAGTAACAAGACCGTTATTGATTTTCATGGCAGGTTTAATTGTTACGTTACTGCTCGTAACGTATGTTCCAGCTATTACCTTATTTGTTCCAAAACTATTTGGAGCCATGTAGTTTGCATGGTGAAAGCTGCTTTTATTAAATCAATACACCTGAGAAGCCTTGCTTGAACGTTTTCAAATACTATTAATATCGTTATTAAGTTAATAATATATGACGGAGAAAAGGAGACTCACACTGATTGCCTGTTATTTATTTCAGGTCCTTCTGCTGTGGTCTCTTTTTATCTATAAATTAAGCAAAAGTATTTTTTGAAATTAGAAGATGGAGGTCAATCATAATGAAAAAATTATTATCTTTTGCTACAAATTTGGTCCGCGGAAACAGTTGCTTGGCCTTTTCTATTAAATTGGTAGTTACAAGTTGCAATGACCTAGAATCTAAAATCTCTATCAAATAACCCTTTTACTTATTGATAATTTTTAATTGGTAAGCGAATTCAACAGGGGGGAATATATGAATCAGATTAGTGGGCTGTTAAATCATAATACAATTAATGTTAAATCTTCTGAAATAGATAATTCTGAGCTTCTTTATTATTATTCAGGTGCTCTTATCGTTATTTTCCAAACGGACAATGCCAAAAAATATAGTATTAGGTAGATTTTACACTGCTTTACTTAGACAACTATGGAAAGGGCTCTCCAAGAATGGGGAGCCCTTAAATCTCGTTTGTGAAAGCAACCCTTATAGCACTTAAGCCTGTAACTCCAAAGACACAGATTCAGGACGTTCACAGGTACTTTCCATTATATAATGTTTACCGCTATCTGAGGAATCATGGAAGCCATGCATCGCTTCTAAAACGTGATACGCTAATTCGCTGTTTGCTCGATATTTCCCGCCTTCGAGGATGGCTTTGGCCATATCAGCAACGCCAAGCCCTCGATTGTTTTGGGAATATCCATATGCAAGAGGCACCTCTTTAAACTCATTCTCGTCACGTTTCCTCATTTTCACAGGTCCGCCGAACGTATTAGGATCAGGAACGAGTAAAGTTCCTTCACTGCCATAAATTTCAATAGGCGGCAGCGAAGTGCCGCCGAAGGCATCAAAGCTTGTGGTAATACTTCCAATTACACCCGATGCAAAATCGATCACACCTGAGATATGTGTAGGGGTTGTTACCTCAATTTTAGTACCTACTTTTGGTGTGCTAAGCACCGTTCTTTCTGGATAGCTGATACGAGTAGAACCAGAAATTCGTTTGATCGGTCCTAACAGAGCCACTAAGGCTGTTAGGTAATAAGGTCCCATATCAAACATCGGTCCGCCGCCAATATCATAATAAAAAGCAGGGTCTGGATGCCAATGTTCGTGCCCGCGGCAAATCATGAAGGCAGAGGCACCAATCGGTACACCTATTTCACCTTGTTCAATTAAGTGGATTGCAGTTTGAATACCAGCACCTAAGAAGGTGTCAGGTGCACTGCCAACAAGAAGATTATGCTTCTTAGCTGTTTCTAAAATTTGTTTACCTTCCTCGCGTGATACAGCAAGTGGCTTTTCCGTATAAACATGCTTGCCTGCTTCAAGTGCCTGAATGCAAACAGAGGCATGTGCTTTAGGAATGGTTAAATTAATTACGAGTTCAATCGCTGGGTCAAACAGTAGCTCTTCCACGGAACAAGCCCTAGGAACACCGAACTTTTCAGCTTGTAATTGTGCTCGCGATACATCTAAGTCAGCACAGGCAATTAGCTCGAGGTGAGGGAACTTCTGACAGTTTTCCATATAAATAGAACTAATATTTCCACAACCGATGATACCGATTTTAAGTTTTTTCATAGGAACCTCCAGTTTATTTTTATGGAGTAGCTTGCCTTCTACTTTCTCTTATTGACTGTCGCCCATGCCGGTATAAGTTCGTACATTACCATTAATAGACGCAACATCCATTTCTTCGGCTCGTCCCTTTCCTTCAGCTGCCCACAGAAAACCGCGGCGCATGATTAGCGAAACTTCAGGCATAGCGACGATATTGGCTTGGTGTCCTAATGAACTATAAAACACATTCCCAAGGCCCCAACGTTTTGTCCAAACAACAGGCATATCCACTGCTTTATTAGCACTATGCGGTCCGTGAAAAACTGGGAAGCGTGTGGAAGCTAACACTTCAACCGCCGGGTCATAATGAAGGTAGTATTGTTCACTGACCACTTTAAAATCAGAGATACCCTCTAATAATGGGCTTGAGGAATGCTTGATATTGACCATGTATTCTACCCCATCATTTCCAGGATGGGCTACCCAATTACCCCCTGTAATAAATTGCCAGTCTACATTATTTCGAAAAGAATCACACATCCCACCATGGCATCCAGCTAAACCTACACCAGCGGCGACGGCTTCTGAGATATTGAGGACATATTTTTTTTCAATCTCACCCATCGTCCAGTGAGGTACGATTAAGTCGAGGGATTTTAACTTTTCCTTGTCAGCATATGAGTCAAGTGAATGGGAAACCTCTACTTGGAAGTTTTCTTCCTCAAGAATCCCTTTAAAGATTTCAGCTACCTGTTCGGGCTGATGTCCATCCCATCCACCCCAAACAATCAATGCACTTTTTTTCATGGTAAAAGCACTCCTTTACATTTTTTTATACCTCAGAAATTCGAATCCATTGTCGTTTTTCAATCGATAAATCAACCGCTTCTAAGACTTCCTGGCACTTTACGCCATCACGGAAGTTGGGAACAGGTTGTCGATTTTCCTGGAAAGAATCCATAAGTTCAACGATTTCATGAATAAACGTATGTTCATAACCAATCGTATGTCCTGGCGGCCACCAGTTTTCCGCATAAGCATGCGCAGGGTCAGTTGCTAAGACGCGGCGGAAGCCCTGAACATCGTCTCGGTCATCAACGAAATAAACTTGCAGTTCATTCATCCGCTCAAAATCAAAGATAACACTGCCCTTACTGCCATTGATCTCAAATGAATTCGTACAGCGGTGTCCAGCCGCAAAGCGAGTAGCTTCAAAGCTTCCTAAGGCTCCGTTAGCGAACCGAGCTAAGAATAGGGTAGCGTCATCCACTGTCACTTCGCCCTTTTCATCACTATCACTGCCTTTTGCGGATAATCCGGTCATCTGAGAAGGAATGGGCCGTTCTTTAATAAACGTTTCGCTCATACCAATTACTTCGGTAATATCGCCAATTAGATAGTGAGATAGATCGATTAAATGAGCCCCAAGGTCCCCGTGAGAGCCTGAACCTGCAATTTCTTTCTGAAGTCGCCAGGCTAGCGGGAAGTTTGGATCCACGAGCCAATCCTGTAAAAACCAGGCCCGAAAATGATAGATATCGCCGAGCCTTCCTTCGTCAATAAGCTTTTTAGCCAGCATAACAGCAGGAGCAAAGCGATAGTTAAATCCAACCATATGTTTGACACCAGCAGCCTCAACAACATCAAGCATTTCTCTAGAGTCTTTCAATGTAAGCGCTAACGGTTTTTCGCAAAAAACATGCTTGCCAGCTTGAGCAGCAGCAATGGTTATTTCTTTATGTACATCACTAGGTGCATTGATGTCGATTAAATCAATGTCATCTCTTTCTAAGAGGCTTTTCCAGTCAGTTGCATGTTCCTCCCAGCCGAATTGCTTGGCTGCAGTAGTCACACCGTTTAGGTCACGGCCGCAAATAACCTTCATTTCAGGATGAACCGTGTTCGGGAAAAAGAGCGGAAGATCCCGGTAGGCATGACTGTGTGCTTTCCCCATAAATTTATAACCGACCATTCCGATTCTAAGTTTTTCCATAGCGTATCTCCTTTTGTATGTCATCAAGATAAACTCTAATATCGATAAATCTATCATTTGTAGGTTTGACACAACAAGTAAAAAATTATATAATCCTAGACAAAATTTACTCTTATCTGAGGATGTTCTTAGTATGTTAATATATGAAGCACACCATTTTGATTTAATATCAAACTATCATACATTGAATTTAAACTTTCCAAGCCATCTCCATCGTGGTTTTGAATTATTATTCCTCATTGATGGGGAAATGGAAGTCATTATTAGCCAAAAAAGTTACCATTTGAAAACTGGACAATTCTTACTCATATTGCCGTATGAAATTCACTCGTTTATTACAAAATCACATTCTCGAGCTAATATTTGTATCTTTTCGCCAGACTATGTTCCAACATTTCAAAAGATGATAGAAAATAGTTCACTTGAAAATCCAGTTTTCAACCTATCTTTGGAAGCGAATACACTAATTTCTAGGACACTTTTCAAAGATCACTCAAATCTGCTAGAACAAAAAGCCTGTCTCTATTTATTACTATCTGAGTTAATGGGACAAACCAACTTAATTAAAGGCGAAAAACAAAATCCAGAGTTGCTCCATAAGTTATTAACCTATATTCAGGAACACTTTACAGAACCTATTTCTTTAAAAAGTATCGCTGGTAAATTAGGTTACAGTTATAATTATTTATCGAAGTATTTTAATACTAATATTAGTATGTCTTTTGTGGATTTTTTAAATGAAACCAGAGTAAACTATGCTAGTTATCTATTAATCTATACAGAAAAAAATATTACAGAAATTGCTTTCCTTTGTGGGTATGAAAGCATACGGTCATTCAATCGTAACTTTGTAAAGATAAAATTATGTACACCCAAAGAATACCGAGAAAAGCAACCCCAGTCGTTTATTAATCTGTATCCTTTCAATATTACTTAATCCTAGATTTAGGGGGAAGTTACAAGCACAGTCTCTTAACTGGATTGAGACCTGCATGCCAGGATCTGGTGGTCTGTCTTATTTATGAAACGGAAAGAGGCTAAAAACAAAATGGAATATGTCGGAGAGTAGCTTCTCCCAAAGAATTGATTAATAGAAAGAGGAGATAATAAAGGAAAAATGGGGATAATGAACGTTGGATAAAGTTCTATTTAAACAAATTTGACTGTAAAAAATACAACATATCCACCATTAGAATCTTCAATTTTTTTTTTTGTAATTTCTTATTAACAAAAATAAAAAGCCTTGAAAATTCAAGGCTTTTTGACGTCCCGAAGAGGATTCGAACCTCCGACCTACAGTTTAGGAAACTGTTGCTCTATCCTGCTGAGCTATCGGGACACATTTATTGGGAACGTTACTTATTATAAATAGTTAAACGTGAAAGGTCAATAAATAATTACCTTTTCTACCTTTTATCGCCTTTTTCTGAAAATTAACCAGATGATCAGACTAAGGGAAATTGATAAAAACTCCATTGATAAGATATACCATGGGTAGGGACCAAGAAGGTTTAATAAGCTAGCACTATTGGGTTTATGGCTTAAAAACATATAATTCCCATCGACTGCCTTATTAATAATCATGATGATCGGCAATAAGACATTCAAAAAGACAAATAGTTTTACAACGGACCAAATGGTAGGTCTATAGCCTTGTACCCAAGTAAAATAGAAGACAACCCAAATCATCATTACATGCGTATAAAAAAAGTGAAAAAAGCGGAAATGCGGGAAATCAAAATTTAACAATGGGGTAAATATCGCCTGAGAAGCACCCAATAAGGCCGTGAATAATAAAATTTCATAAATAACTTTTTTTCTCGTTAACAATAATAATACCGATAAAATGAGGCTGATACTGCATAATTCTAATGGAATACCATGACTGACATCCCACATATCATTTACAACCATCCATAAATGGTAACTAACTTCTATTATGATTAATGAAATTCCTACAGCTACCTCTGCTTTTCTCCATTTTTTGTCCTTAAGCTTATCCCTGTTTATGAATATAAAAAATGAACCTAGAATAAGAAGGGCAATAATCACAAAATGGCTGACAGAAAACATTTCGAAATTATATTCCTTAACATTTCCTCCAAACCAACCCATCATTAATCACCCTTTTCGCTTTGTTACTCTGATTTATATGCGGGTATGTTCCATTCCCGACCATAACACGATAAAAGAAATTTCTACCTAATCTAAGTTTACCTGATATATGGTATAATAGTTTGTCGAAGATACTCGAAATAATTAAAACGTGGGGGTCATTATGGCTGGTTATACGCCGATGATACAACAATATTTAACGATTAAGGCAGATTACCAAGATGCCTTTTTATTTTTTCGCCTTGGCGATTTTTATGAAATGTTTTTCGATGATGCGATCAAAGCATCTCAAGAATTGGAGATAACCTTAACAAGTCGCGAAGGCGGCAGTGAGGATCGAATTCCGATGTGCGGGGTACCGTATCATTCCGCCCCTAACTATATTGAACAGCTTATTTCAAAAGGCTATAAAGTAGCCATTTGCGAGCAAATGGAAGACGCCAAGCTAACAAAAGGCATGGTTAGACGGGAAGTTGTCCAGCTCATAACACCTGGAACCGTAATGGAAGGTAAGTCGTTATCAGATAAGGAAAATAACTATATTGCATCCATTTCCTGTTTTGATGATGGAACATTTGGATTTGCTTATACAGACCTTTCAACAGGTGAAAGTAAGGTAACACAGCTCTCTACTAATTTTGATGAAGTATTAAATGAACTAGCCGTATTAAGCTCTAAGGAAGTTGTTGTCGCAAATGACTTTGAAGCTGAATGGCAGAAGAAAATGCGGGAACGTGATGTACTTGCTATTTCATTCGAAGATAATAGTTCAGTAGATATCAATTTTTCACATCTATTAGACAATTTGAATCAAGACAAACCAAAACAAAGTGCAGCAAGGCTATTTCATTATTTATATCGTTCACAAAAGAGAAGCCTTGACCACCTCCAACCGGTGACAACCTATCAAATTCATCAATATATGAAAATTGATTACTATTCTAAACGGAATCTTGAATTAACGGAAACGATTCGTTCAAAAGGGAAGAAAGGCTCACTGCTTTGGTTACTTGATGAAACGATGACAGCCATGGGTGGCAGGACGCTGAAAACTTGGATTGACCGTCCTTTAATTTCTCGTAAGGACATCGAACACCGTCAAACCATTGTAGAGGTTTTGATGGACAAGTATTTCGAACGCCAGGAGCTACGTGAAAAGTTGACTGAAGTATATGATTTGGAGAGGCTTGCGGGTCGTGTTGCATTTGGTAACGTAAATGCCCGTGACCTTATGCAATTAAAACGATCTTTAATGCAGATTCCTTTCTTAAAACAAATTCTTTTTGGGATGGAGCATGAAGAAGTAAATAAAATTGCAGAATCACTGGATCCTTGCGAGGAAGTGACGGACCTTTTAGAACAAGCGATTGTCGAAAATCCTCCGCTTTCATTAAAAGAAGGAAATATGATTCGAGACGGATACAATGAGCAGCTCGACCAATATCGCTACGCAAGCCGAAACGGGAAAACGTGGATTGCTCAACTTGAGCGTGAAGAGCGCGAAAAGACAGGGATTAAATCCTTAAAAATCGGCTATAACCGTGTATTCGGCTATTATATAGAAGTAACTAGAGCAAACCTGCATCTTTTAACAGAAGGGCAATACGAGCGAAAACAGACCTTATCAAATGCGGAACGTTTTATTACTCCTGAATTAAAAGAAAAAGAAGAGTTAATTTTACAAGCAGAGGAAAAAAGTGGAGAACTTGAGTACCAGCTTTTTACTGAAATTCGTGAGATTGTAAAAGAACATATCCCTCGCCTGCAGGCTGCAGCAAAAGCCGTTAGTGAGTTGGATGTCCTTCAATGCTTTGCACAAGTGAGTGAAGAGCGTCGTTATGTTAAACCGAAGTTTTCAACTGAAGGAAAAGTGGTTCTAAAGGATGGCCGACATCCTGTAGTTGAAAAAGTGCTGAATGCACAGGAATATGTAGCGAATGACTGCTTTATGGATCATGAGCGAGAAGTTCTGCTTATTACAGGTCCGAACATGAGTGGTAAAAGTACGTATATGCGCCAAATTGCGTTAACGGCCATTTTAGCTCAAATCGGATGTTATGTACCGGCTGATGAAGCGGTTCTGCCAATTTTTGATCAAGTATTTACAAGAATTGGGGCAGCAGATGATTTAATATCGGGACAAAGTACATTCATGGTTGAGATGCTTGAAGCCAGAAATGCCTTAACCAACGCTACACAAAATAGTTTGATTTTATTTGATGAAATTGGCCGCGGGACGTCAACCTATGACGGGATGGCTTTGGCCCAGGCGATTATTGAATATATTCATAAACATATTGGTGCAAAAACACTGTTTTCAACTCATTATCATGAATTAACAGTTCTTGAAGACGAGCTTGAAAAATTAAAGAACATTCACGTTAGTGCAATTGAGCACAACGGAAAACTTGTTTTTCTTCATAAAATCAAAGAAGGTCCAACAGATAAGAGCTATGGAATTCATGTAGCACAGTTAGCAGAACTTCCAAGGGAATTAATTCAACGAGCAAATGAAATTCTCTCAGCACTAGAAAAACCTGATGTACAACCTGTCGCCGTTAAAAGCGCAGTAAAGGAAATAAAGGAGCAGCCAGCGCAGCTGTCATTCTTTGATGAACCGAAAGAGCAGAAGAAACAAGAGCTTTCTTCAAAAGAAAAGAAAGTAATCGATAAAATGAAAGAACTTGATTTGCTAGATATAACACCGCTTCAAGCGATTAATTTGTTGTATGAGCTTCAGAAGAAGCTGAAAAGCTAGGAGGTGACTATGGTATGGGGAAGATTATCCAATTAGATGATGCACTATCCAATAAAATTGCAGCAGGCGAGGTAGTTGAACGTCCAGCCTCTGTGGTGAAAGAGTTGGTGGAGAATGCAATTGACGCTGGCAGTAAGGTAATTGAAATTGAAGTAGAAGAAGCTGGTCTTGCGAAAATTCGAATCACGGATAATGGAAATGGAATCGACGAAGAAGACGTCTTACTCGCCTTCCAACGTCATGCGACTAGTAAAATAAAAAATGAAAATGACTTGTTCCGTATCAAGACTCTCGGTTTCCGCGGGGAAGCTCTGCCCAGTATCGCATCCGTTTCAAGGCTGGAGATGAAGACCTCAACGGGTGAGGGCGCAGGAAATCGAGTGGTTATTGAAGGCGGGAAGGTTGAAGTTTTTGAAAAGTCTTCGAGCAGACGCGGGACCGACCTTACGATAACCGATTTGTTTTTTAATACACCAGCACGCTTGAAGTATATGAAAACCATTCATACAGAGCTTGGAAATATTACCGATGTGGTAAACCGCCTTGCGTTATCCCATCCAGAGGTTGCCTTTCGTTTAATTCATAACGAACGTAAGCTGCTGCAAACAAACGGAAATGGTGATGTTCGCCAAGTGCTGGCGTCTATCTATGGAATGGCGATTGCCAAACAGCTTGTGCCGATTTCTGGGGAATCGCTTGATTACAAGATTAGCGGCTATGCCTCTATGCCTGAAGTAACCAGAGCATCTAGAAACTATATTTCTACTATGATCAATGGTCGTTTTATTAAAAATTACGCATTAGCAAAGGCGATTCAAGAGGGGTATCATACGTTACTTCCAATCGGAAGATTTCCGATTGTTCTCCTCAATATTGAGATGGATCCATTATTGGTGGATGTCAATGTACACCCATCTAAAATGGAGGTTCGTATCAGTAAAGAAGCAGAATTGAATGAATTGGTAACTAGTATCATCAAAAATGCATTTAAATCGAAGATATTGATTCCAACTGCATATACCCAAGAGAAAAAAGAAATCCCGAAGTCTGAGCAAACTACATTGATTCTTGATGAAAGAACCAATCCAGTACCCGAGAGAGAAGAAATGAAATGGGATTCTTCTTTTGTTACAAATACCATTCAGGAAACGGTACCAGCTCTTGAGGTGAAAGTGGAACCATGGATTCCAAAAGAGGTTGAAGAAGAGGTAACAATTCCGAATAGTTGGGAATACGCACCACCTCCAGAGATGGAATTAAATGAAACGGATGTAGAAACAGAAACAAGTGCGAATACCGATCAAATGGAAAGCAGGATTCCAAGGTTATACCCAATTGGTCAAATGCACGGTACGTATATCTTTGCTCAAAATGAAAATGGGTTATATATTATCGACCAGCATGCGGCACAAGAACGATTGAAGTATGAGTATTTCCGTGAAAAAGTAGGTCAAGTTCATGCGGAGCTGCAGGAATTACTTGTTCCAATCACAATGGATTATTCCACGGATGAATATCTGAAAATCAATGAAAACCGTATGGAATTAGAAAATGTTGGGGTCTTCCTTGAGGAGTTTGGAATGAACAGCTATATCGTTCGCTCACATCCACAGTGGTTCCCAAAAGGCGAAGAAAAACAACTAATCGAAGAAATGATTGAGCAGCTGCTATCGATGAAAAAAGTCGATATTAAAAAGCTTCGAGAAGAAGCAGCAATCATGATGAGCTGTAAAGCTTCGATTAAAGCAAACCGTCATTTACGAAATGATGAGATTCAGGCATTACTCGATGACTTACGAAAAGCTTCTGACCCATTCACCTGTCCACACGGAAGACCCATTATCGTCCATTATTCGTCTTATGAGATGGAGAAAATGTTTAAACGAGTTATGTAGGGTGCTCTCTTTTATAAAGAGGGCACTCTTTTTTTGAAAAATGTAATAATAGGTACTTATATTTGTTTGTATTATAGTGTAAAATTACACTATAAGGGATATATAGAGGAGGTGGTTCTGTGGTTATTTTTGGCCTCTTAAGTACTTTTTTACCTATCGTGATTATTATTTTTGTAATCGTTTACGCAGTGAAGAATAAAGAAATGGGGGGAGAGACAGTGATACGTCATCTTTATACGTATTTAGTCCTGTTTGCAACACTTATGATGGTGATTGGCGGTGGAATTTCGATATTTATGGCTGCGGCCGATTTAGTTAGCCCGCCGGGTTATTATCAAAACTTCGAAGATTTTAAGCAGATTTACCATGATAAGAAAGTTCCAACTGAGGAAAGTAAAACCCTAACAGATGCTGAAATTCGTGAAAGATATAATCAAATGGTCAAAGATGAAAAGAACCGGGCAAGAGAAAATGCAAAAAACCAACTCATAAAAAGTCTAGGCTTTATCGTTATTCCACTTCCGATATTCCTATACTTCAATAATATGAGAAAACGCCAAAGTGATATATAGACATAGTTGCAGGTAGTCTGGAGTGACCGAAGAGAATTCATAAAAAGCATTTTGGTCAATGCAGGTAGTCTGGAGTGACCGAAGAGCATACAGGAAAAGTATTCTGGTCAATGCAGGTAGTCTGGAGTGACCAAAGAGCATTAATAAAAAGCATTTGGG
Organism: Neobacillus niacini; assembly: GCF_023715415.1. Classification (GTDB taxonomy): domain Bacteria; phylum Bacillota; class Bacilli; order Bacillales; family Cytobacillaceae; genus Neobacillus; species Neobacillus niacini_C. The sequence goes on along the minus strand of NZ_JAMBOB010000001.1, from coordinate 95,008 downwards.
TCAATGCAAGCAGTCTGGAGCGACCGAAGAGCATTCATATAAAGGATTTGGGTCAATGCAAGTAGCCTGGAGTGACCGATGAGCATTCATAAAATGCATTTGGGTCATTGCAGTAGCCCGAAATAACTAAAAAACTGATAAAATAGCAAAAAGAGTGCTAAAAATAGCACTCTTTTTTTCAATCTATCTCACTAAAGCTGGCAGCTTATGCATGTATTTAAGGGCTTGTCCGGTTCCGATTGCGACGGATTCAAGAGGATTTTCTGCTAATTGTACAGGCACTACTATTTCCTTGCTTAGCCATTCTTCCATTCCCTTCATCAATGCACCACCACCTGTTAGAATCACGCCACGGTCGACAATGTCTCCGCTTAGTTCGGCAGGGCAGTCCTCGAGTGTTGCACGAATTGCTTCTAATATATGAGATAATGATTCTTTTAAAGCATTTCTAATTTCATAGGATGATAGTGTAACGGTCTTTGGTAATCCTGTTACAAGGTCACGACCGCGTACTTCCATGTGAAGCTCTTCGTGATCGACCAACGCATAACCGATTTCCATTTTAACATTTTCAGCTGTTCTGTCGCCAATCAACACATTATACTCCTTGCGGACATATTGAATGATTTCTTCATCGAGACGGTCTCCGCCAATTTTAATGGAGTGGCAGGACACAACACCCCCGAATGATATAATCGCTACCTCTGTATTCCCCCCGCCAATATCAACAACCACATTTGCTACCGGCTCATCAACTGGCATTCCAGCACCAATAGCAGCCGCTACCGGTTCTTCAATTAACTGGATTTTTTTTGCGCCGGCATTTCTCACGGCGTCTTGAATAGCCCTTCTTTCAACACTTGTTGATCCTGAAGGTGTACAGATTACTACATTTGGCTTCCGTACGGCAAAGCCCATATTTTTAGAAGCTTTGCGCATGATATGCTTTAGAAGTTCAGTAGTAAGGTCATAATCTGCAATTACGCCCTCCTTCAATGGTCGGATTGCCATGATGTTCTCAGGCGTTTTTCCAATCATTTCTTTTGCTTCCATGCCAAAAGCTACAACCTTTTTTGTTTCTGTATCAATGGCCACCACAGAAGGCTCATTAACTGCGATTCCTTTATTTTTACTATAAACCAATATATTTGCTGTCCCTAGATCGATTCCAATCTCAAAGTTTGATAACATTTTCCTCACCTAATTTCCCTATTTTTCGACAACTTGCCGTTTGACCAGTCATCTTTCTACAAAATAAGCTACGATTAAGCCTATCATGAACTTGGGGGTAAGAAGGCGTTTGTAAATGAATCGTTATAGGAATGTAAAGTTGTAAAGTAAATTTATTAGTTTGTCTTAAATGTAATATATTAAATCCTTGCAAAACCATGCATAGAAAAGTTATTTTTTGATTATACTTATTTGATGTTCAACTGCTTTTAAAATATATGTTAGGATGTTAGTGTGACATGGTTGTAGTGACACACGTAAATAATGAAAAAGGGCAGTGTGAAAATATTGGATTTAAAACAGAAGTTATTAGTCATTATTGGTCCAACCGCAGTTGGAAAAACAAAGTTAAGCATAGAACTGGCTAAACGGTATAATGGCGAAATTATCAGCGGCGACTCCATGCAGATTTATCGAGGTATGGATATCGGAACTGCAAAAATAACCATCGAGGAAATGGAGGGGATTCCCCACCATTTGATTGATATTAAAGAGCCGGATGAAAGTTTTTCCGTAGCGGAATTCCAACAGCTAGTCCGAGCGAAAATATCTGAAATCACCTCGAAAGGGAAGCTTCCTATTATTGTCGGGGGTACTGGGCTTTATATTCAAGCTGTCATTTATGATTACCAGTTTTCCGAGGCACCTGCGGATGAGGAATTTCGATTGCAACTTGAAGAGAAGGCAAAAGAAATTGGAAATGAGGCGCTGCACCATGAGTTAACCAAGATAGATCCTGAAAGTGCAAGCCAAATTCATTACAATAATGTAAGAAGAGTGATTAGAGCACTTGAAATTTATCATTGTACTGGTAAGATTATGAGTGAATATCAAATGAATCAGCAGCCTGACCTTCTATATGAAACAGCCCTTATTGGATTAACCATGAATAGGGAACAGCTTTATGAACGGATTAATTCACGTGTTGACATGATGATATCCGAAGGGCTTCTTGAAGAAGTCTCTGGGTTATACAAGCAGGGAATAAGAGATTGTCAATCCATTCAAGCCATTGGTTACAAAGAAATCTATGATTATTTAGATGGAAAGGTTAGTTATGATGATGCCATCGAAAGTTTAAAACAAAATTCTAGGCGTTATGCAAAAAGACAACTAACTTGGTTTCGTAACAAAATGGATGTAGAATGGTTTGAAATGACAAATGTCTCAGATTTGTCAAAAAAAATAACCGAAATTTCACAGTACGTTGAAGGAAAGCTACAAGTAAAATCGAATACATATTAGTAGAGATAAAAGAGGAGGATATACAAATGAAAACCACCATCAACATTCAGGACCAATTTTTAAACCAGTGCCGCAAGGACAATACTCATGTGACGGTATTCTTATTGAACGGATTCCAATTGAGAGGCCAAATTAAAGGCTTTGATAATTTTACAGTTCTTTTTGAATCAGAAGGAAAACAGCAATTGGTATACAAGCATGCCATTTCAACCTTTGCACCGCAAAGAAATGTTCAGCTTGACCTGGATGCGCAATAACCTATACGTTTGATTGGAGCCCATAAATCTGTGGGCTCTTTTTTATTTTTATAATGAAAAGGTAATTGGATGAATACACATAAATGAAGGAGTATTGCGTTGCAGAATGAGAGGTGAAGGCTTTGGACCAACCGATTCGCATGAAAAGTAATGGTCAAATAACAGTATCGCTCAATTCCCAAAAAAGGAAGTCATTGACGAAAGAGCTTCCTGTTCCTCAAGTTGTTCCAAAGGTTATTCCCCCGGAGCACGCCGCATTAAAAGAAATCGAAGACGAGCTCGGGGCATTAGTAGGTATGGAAGAAATGAAACGAATGATAAAAGAAATTTATGCCTGGATATTCGTGAATAAAAAACGGGAAGAAGTGGGTATGAAGGCAAGGAAGCAAGCCCTTCATATGATGTTTAAAGGCAATCCTGGGACAGGGAAAACGACCGTTGCCAGATTAATTGGCAAGCTCTTCTTAAAAATGAATGTCCTATCTAAGGGGCATTTAATTGAGGCAGAACGAGCTGACCTTGTGGGAGAGTATATCGGTCATACGGCTCAAAAAACACGGGACTTAATTAAGAAAGCACAGGGTGGAATACTATTCATTGATGAAGCCTATTCATTAGGCCGCGGCGGTGAAAAGGATTTTGGAAAAGAAGCGATTGATACACTCGTCAAGCATATGGAAGATAAACAGCATGAATTTATCCTCATTTTGGCTGGATATTCCCGAGAGATGGATTATTTCTTAACCTTAAATCCAGGTTTGCACTCCCGGTTTCCATTAGTCATAGATTTCCCGAATTATACCATTGATCAATTGATGGAAATCTCTTCCCGGATGCTGGAAGAACGTGAATATAGTTTGAGCCATGGTGCAGAGAAAAAACTAAAGGATCATTTAATTTGGGTAAAATCAGTGCTCAATCCCAATAGCTTTTCGAATGGCCGATATGTCCGTAATATAATTGAAAAGTCTATTCGCGCTCAAGCTATGCGGCTTTTATTGCAGAATAGCTTCGACAAACATGAATTAATGACACTTAGGAGCAATGATTTAGTTTTCGAGGAAGATTCATAAAAGAAATCGGCGGACAATTATGCCGCCGATTTCTTTAATGCGCTCCGAGTCTTCTAGCAGGAAGCTTCCAACTAAATGTATAGGAAAGTACCCTTAGCGCAGTAATAAGCGCAAATAAGGTGTACAACTCCCAAGGACTTGAAGCTATTTTTAATCCGATGATGAGACCAGCCAGAATAGCCCAGACTGCATAAATTTCCGCCCGTAATACAATCGGTTTTCTGCCAGCTAGTAAATCACGAATAATACCTCCGCCAATTCCCGTTAAGACAGCCGCCACAATGACTGCACTAATAGGATGGCCCATATTTACTGCGTAAATAGCACCCTGAATCGCAAACGCTGACAAGCCAATGGCATCGAAGAAGTTCCCCCATCTTTGCCAATGCCGTAACAAATTGGTTGGAAACAAAAATACAGAAGTAATCGATAGAAGGGCAAATTGAAAGAACAACCCCTGTTCCCATAAAGCAGAAACTGGGACCCCGATTAAAAGATTTCGTATGGCACCTCCACCGAAGGCTGTGACAATCCCCAAAATATAAACACCTAATATATCATACTCTTCTTCCATAGCAACAATGGCACCACTAACGGCAAAAGCGATTGTACCTATAATACTTAAGACATCCCATGTCATGTTGTTCAGTTTCTCCTCTATGTGAAATACAGTTATTTTTAACTATTCAGCAAACAATATGATTTTAACACGGAGATGTAATTAATCAACAAATATTTTCAAAAATTAGGGTAAAATCATCTTTTTTGGTATGATGAGGAAAGGGAAATTTTATGAAAGCAGGTGTTGGTATGGAACAAGAAGTAAGCTTAGAAAAAGCAATCTTAGTTGGCTGCCAAACGCAAACATTGGATGATAGCAGGTTTCAATATTCAATGGAGGAGCTTGCTGCCTTAACTGAAACAGCTAAGGGTGAAGTTCTTATGACAGTTATTCAAAAACGAGAGCGTATTCACTCAGCGTTATATATAGGAAAAGGGAAAGTAGAAGAACTAAAAGCGCTCGTGGACGAGGTTGAAGCAGACTTAGTCATTTTTAACGATGAACTATCTCCTAGCCAAAAACGAAATCTTTCTTCTGAGTTAAATGCCCGTATTATCGACCGGACGCAGCTAATCTTAGATATATTTGCACAAAGAGCAAGATCCAAAGAGGGGAAACTACAGGTTGAACTAGCACAGCTCCATTATTTACTGCCTCGTCTAGCTGGTCAAGGTACAGCATTATCAAGGTTAGGAGCAGGTATTGGGACAAGAGGACCTGGGGAAACAAAGCTCGAATCAGATCGCCGTCATATTCGTCGAAGAATTGATGAAATTAAGGGTCAGCTTGCTGTGATTGTGCAGCACCGAGAGCGTTACAGGGAAAGAAGAAAGAAAAACAAAACCTTCCAAATTGCGATTGTCGGCTATACAAATGCTGGCAAATCAACACTTTTTAACCGACTGTCTGAAGCGGATTCGTTTGAGGAAAACCAACTTTTTGCTACATTGGATCCAATGACACGAAAGTTGATTTTACCAAGTGGGTTCCAAACCTTAATTACAGATACCGTTGGATTCATTCAAGACCTTCCAACTGCGCTGATCGCTGCTTTTCGTTCGACGCTTGAAGAGGTTAAGGAGGCAGACCTCCTTTTGCATGTTGTTGATATGTCAAATGCAGACTATTTCCAACATGAAAAAACAGTGAATAAGCTGCTTGCAGACTTGGAAGTAAAAGACATCCCACAAATTACTGTTTATAATAAAAGGGATATTAAACATCCGGACTTTGTACCAACGACGAGCACCCCTCTTATATTTATCAGTGCCTATGATAAAGAGGACCGCAATGAATTAAAAAGAAAAATCGAAAAAGTCACGATTGAAATGATGGAACAATATCAAGTTAGTATCCCTTCAACAGAGGGAAAACTGCTAGCACAATTAAAAAATGAGACGATTGTAAGAGAATTAATATTTGATGAAGAAAAAGAACTTTATCAATGCAGAGGATTTTCTCTTCCGGATCAACAAATTTCCGGGCAATTACAGAAATACAAAAAGAGAATGGGGTAACAGCATGTTTCAACAGTTAAAAAATGGGGAAAAGCTTCAACCGATTGTAAAGGATATAGAACAACAAATTGCATCTGTACATAAAGAAATAGACGAGAGGATTGAAACCAATCAATTTCGCGTATTGAAAAGTTACCAAAAGCATAGGGTGAGTGATTCACATTTTATGCCATCCACTGGCTATGGATATGATGATATCGGCAGGGATACACTGGAGCTTATTTATGCCGATGTTTTTGGTGCTGAAGCAGGACTAGTAAGACCGCAAATTATCTCGGGAACGCATGCCATTTCAATTGCTTTATTTGGGATCCTTCGTCCTGGAGATGAACTGCTCTATATAACTGGTAAACCATATGATACCCTTGAAGAAATTGTTGGGATTCGTGGTAATGGAGTAGGCTCATTAAAGGAGTTTGGCATATCTTATGATAGCGCCGCACTAACAGAAGAAGGAACGATTAATTGGAATCTTGTAGCTGGGAAAATTAAACCTAATACGAAAATGATTGGAATACAGCGTTCAAAAGGGTATGCAACTAGACCATCTTTTACTGTTTCTGAGATTAAAGAGATGATATCATTTGTCAAAGAAATCAAAGAAGATGTCGTCGTATTTGTAGATAACTGTTATGGAGAATTCGTCGAAGAATTAGAGCCCTGCCATGTAGGTGCGGATTTAATGGCAGGGTCACTGATTAAAAACCCTGGTGGGGGAATTGCAAAAACGGGTGGATATATTGTAGGGAAAAAACAATATGTTGAACCCTGTTCATATCGAATGACCTCACCAGGTATCGGTGCTGAGGCGGGAGCTTCTTTATACAGTCTTCAAGAAATGTATCAAGGGTTCTTTTTGGCCCCTCATGTAGTGGGACAAGCGTTAAAAGGAGCTGTTTTTACAGCTGCCCTTCTTGAAAAACTAGGGATGAATTCATCGCCTAAATGGGATTCAAATCGAACCGATTTAATTCAATCAGTTCAATTTGATGATAAGGATAAGATGATTGCTTTCTGCCAAGCGATACAATTCGCTTCACCAATCAATTCTCATGTTACGGCCTATCCAGCTTATATGCCTGGTTACGAGGATGATGTAATCATGGCAGCTGGTACATTTATTCAGGGTGCAAGTATAGAGCTGACCGCTGATGGACCGATTCGACCTCCATACGTGGCCTATGTTCAAGGAGGATTAACCTACTCCCATGTGAAAATGGCCGTTTGTATTGCTGTTGATTCTTTAATTGAAAAAGATTTGATTGAATTAAACTAACAGAATATACAAAGGATAACTTCATAAAGTTGTCCTTTTATTTTTTTGTGAAAAAACTATGTTAGAAAACCTCACATAGGATTGACATCTTTTCTAACACGAAATATAATAACAATATAAATTAGCAAAAAGAGAGGAGAAATTAAATGAGTGGAAAGGAAATTCGCCGCTCAATGCCACTATTCCCAATCGGAACGGTCATGCAGCTAACAGAATTATCAGCTAGACAAATCCGATATTATGAAGAGCATCAATTGATTTCTCCAGCAAGAACTGATGGGAATAGAAGACTATTTAGTTTAAATGATATTGATAGTCTATTAGAAATTAAGGATTTAATTGATCAAGGAGTGAATATGGCTGGTATAAAACAGCTATTCCTTGTCAAACAGCAACAATCGAATGTTCTTGAGCAACAGGCTGAAAAGGCCAAGCAAGATTTGACGGATGAACAGCTTCGAAATCTGCTTAGACATGAATTACAGCAAGCTGGTAGATTTAATCGTTCGTCTTTAAGGCAAGGGGATATGTCACGATTTTTCCATTAGGTTGATTTTCTTAAACTTGTTGTTAAAATCCTAGAGCATATTTTAACGTGAAACAAACTATTATTGTGCTTGAAAAAAACTATTTGGGGGTAATAAGAATGGCAAAGTTTACAAGAGAAGATATTAAACGTTTGGCGCAAGAAGAGAATGTTAAATTTATTCGTTTACAATTCACTGATATTTTAGGAACAATCAAAAACGTTGAAATTCCAGTTAGCCAATTAGAAAAAGCTTTAGATAATAAGATGATGTTTGACGGATCTTCAATCGAAGGATTTGTACGTATTGAAGAATCTGATATGTATCTATATCCAGATTTGAATACATGGGTGGTATTCCCTTGGACAGCTGAAAAAGGAAAAGTAGCTCGATTAATTTGTGATATCTATACAGCTGAAGGAAATCCATTTGATGGTGACCCACGTAATAACTTAAGAAGAGTATTGAAAGAGATGGAAGAACTAGGATTCACAGATTTTAACTTAGGGCCTGAGCCAGAATTCTTCTTATTCAAATTAGACGAAAAAGGTGAGCCAACGCTAGAATTGAACGACCAAGGCGGTTATTTCGACTTTGCACCAACGGATTTAGGTGAAAACTGCCGTCGTGATATCGTACTAGAACTAGAAGAAATGGGCTTTGAAATTGAAGCTTCTCACCACGAAGTAGCACCAGGACAACATGAAATTGACTTTAAATATGCGGACGCTTTAACAGCATGTGACCAAATTCAAACATTCAAGTTAGTAGTAAAAACAATTGCTCGTAAACATGGCTTGCATGCAACGTTTATGCCAAAACCGTTATACGGAGTGAATGGATCTGGAATGCACATGAACCTTTCATTATTCTCAAATGGCAAAAATGCATTCTACGAGCCAACTGGCGACCTAGAAATGAGCGATGCTGCTCGTCAATTTATCGCTGGTATCTTAAAGCACGCTCCTAGCTTTACAGCTGTAACAAACCCAACTGTAAACTCTTATAAGCGTCTAGTTCCTGGTTACGAAGCACCTTGCTACGTTGCATGGTCTGCTAGAAACCGTTCACCATTAATTCGTATTCCTGCTTCCCGCGGCTTAAGTACCCGTGTCGAAGTAAGAAGCGTTGATCCAGCTGCTAACCCATATCTAGCAATGGCTGTTCTATTAAAAGCTGGTTTAGATGGAATTAAAAATAAAATGACTCCTCCAGCTCCAGTTGACCGTAACATCTATGTAATGAGCAAAGAAGAAAGAATCGAAGAAGGAATCATCGATCTTCCTGCAACACTAGCTCAAGCTTTAGATCAATTGAAGTCTAATGAAGTAATCGTATCTGGTTTAGGAGAGCATATCTTCGAACACTTTATTGAAGCAAAAGAGATCGAGTGGGATATGTTCCGTACGGTAGTACACCCTTGGGAACGCGACCAATATATGAGCATGTACTAAAATTAAGTAACCCAGTATGGATTTGAGTCCATGCTGGGTTATTTGCGTTCAGGATTCTTTTTCTTTATTTTCATTAAGTGATCTAAATCTAGTGAGCATGATATCACCACTAATCCCGGCAAGGGCCGATAAAAAAATAGTTTCAACCATTGAATTTGGAGTTGTGTAAATCTGGATGAGGAGAGCTGCGACAGAACCAAGAAGCATTTCTTCTATAAAACCTAAATAGATAAACCTCTTTGTTTTCCTGGGCATGATTATTTTTCCGTGCTTCCGAACGTGTCCTATAAATCCCACCAAACCACCAATAACCATTGAGAAAATAATGTCCTTCAACACTGTTTTCACACTCCTTAAGCCTGGATTTTTTGACCTAAGGTTAACTCTCGGTGTAATACCATTATACTAATAGTGGAAACCAAACAGAATGAGTAAAAATACATATTTTTGAATAAATTTCCATAAATAAACATAAAAAAGAGCAGATTTTCATATCTGCTCTTAATAATTAATGAATATGACGGTAAACCCCGATCACTTTTCCTAATATGGATACATTTCTTAATATAATCGGATCCATTGTTGAGTTCTCTGGTTGTAAACGTATGAAATCTTTTTCTTTAAAGAATCGCTTACAAGTAGCCTCATCTTCTTCTGTCATAGCAACGACGATATCACCATTATTCGCAGTTTGCTGCTGTCTTACAATCACGTAATCTCCATCAAGAATTCCGGCTTCTATCATACTCTCACCCATGATTTCTAGCATAAATACTTGCTCATCAGCAGGTGCTAGACTTTCAGGTAGTGGAAAATACTCTTCTACGTTTTCGATGGCGGTTATAGGCAGACCAGCAGTTACTTTACCTACAATAGGTACATTGACGACATTGTTTCTCGGAATATTCATCGTTTCATCTGCTTCTAGTATTTCGATTGCTCTCGGTTTTGTTGGGTCTCTTCTAATTAATCCCTTACTCTCTAAACGTGCTAAATGACCATGCACAGTAGAACTTGAAGCAAGCCCCACCGCTTCGCCGATTTCTCTTACGGATGGCGGATAGCCTTTTTTCTTTACTTCCCCTTTAATAAAATCAAGGATATCCTGCTGGCGCTTAGATATTTTTGTCATTATAGATACACCTCGCCCTATTTAATGTGTAATTTAATTATAGCATGTTCGTATTTTTTATACAAACATAAGTTCGAATTATTGTTGACAACAAACAAATGTTCGGATTATAATAAAAATAAATAAACGAACATATATTCTGGATAGGGGATCTATTATGAAAAAACTATGGGAAAAATACTCTTATGCAATATTATTAATTATTTTAAGCTGTTCTTTAGCTTTTATTTTATCATTACGTTTTAATTCTAACGTGGAAGAGAAGTTCGTGACTATTATCGTTTCCGAAGGCGATTCGCTTTGGGAAATCTCTAATCAATATTCAGACCAGCATACTTACTCCAATAATGAATTTGTCAGCTGGGTTAAGCAGCATAACAAACTTGAAGGGGATAAAATTTATCCTGGGGATGAAATCACAATCCCTGTAAATCTTGAAGTTGGATCTTTAACGGAATACGCTAGCGCTGCTGGGGAGTAAAGTCAGATGGTGAATGCAGTTATATATTGCCGGGTAAGTACAAATAAAGATACCCAGGAAACATCATTAAAGCGCCAAGAAGAGGAACTTATAAAACTGGCAGAACAATATCATTTTAGTGTGGTATCCATCATTAGAGAGCAAGCAAGTGGTTATGATCTTGATCGAGATGGAATGTTGCAGTTATTGGATTTATTGAAAGAAAAAACGGTACAAGCGGTATTAATCCAAGATGAAACGAGGCTTGGACGAGGAAATGCAAAGATTGCTCTTTTGCATTTTATTATGAAAGAGGGCGTTAAGCTGTATAGTATCTCTCATAATGGAGAGCTGCAGTTATCTGAAAGTGATTCCATGGTACTAAATATTGTGGGTATGGTTGAAGAATATCAGCGTAAGCTTCATAATATCAAAATTAAGCGCGGTATGAAAAGAGCTGTTGCTCATGGATATAAGCCTGAGAAAAATCTAAAAAATCTCGAATGGAATTCAGGACGGGAAAAAATAGAAGTTCCTGTTGAGGAGATAATCCGTCTCAGAAAAAACAAATTAACTTTTTCTGAGATTGCTGCTACTTTAAGGGGTTTTGGATACAATATTTCAAAAGCAACTGTTCACAGACGCTACCAAGAGTCTCAACAATCTATCGAATCAGAAGAGCAGTAGACCGTTTGCCTTGTCAGATGGTCTATTTTTTAGTAAAATCAGTCTTTAAGTAATTACTGTGATAAAGCTTATTGTTGTCACTCTTTTGATCGACAAGGAACTCAACAGATAAGTTTATCCACAGCAAAAGTGAAAGGAGGGTACTTCTTGCTCTCGAAAGAAAAAATGGCAAGAATCAATGAGTTAGCCAGAAAAGCCAAAGCAACTGGTTTAACAGAAGCAGAAGCGAAGGAACAATCAAAATTAAGAAGTGAGTATTTGACTACTTTCCGCAGTTCTATGCTGGATACATTAACGAATACCAAGATCATAGATCCAGAAGGAAATGACGTAACACCTGAAAAAATAAAAGCAAGAAAAAAATACAATCTTCATTAACAGGGGAAACATTTTGTTTTCCTTTTTACATATTACACCCGCTCGAGTGCTAAAATAAGAAAATGAAAGTAATTTAATTTGTTTAGTACTCAAATTAATTGTTGAATTAATACCAAGAGAACTATAATATTATAGTTGTTATTATTTTTTTTTATCCCAGTGGATTAGGAGTGATTTATTTAATGTTTAATACTATTGATGATTTGTCGGTAACCTCTATTCGTACGCTTTCAATTGATATGATTGAAAAAGCAAATTCAGGGCATCCTGGAATGCCAATGGGTGCTGCACCTATGACCTATGCGTTATGGACACGTTTCATGAACCATAACCCAAAAAATCCAGAATGGTTTAACCGTGACCGTTTTGTATTATCTGCAGGGCATGGTTCTGCATTATTATACAGCATGCTACATTTATCTGGTTATAAGCTAACAATGGATGATTTAAAACAATTCCGTCAATGGGGAAGTAAAACTCCAGGACACCCAGAGTATGGACACACTGAAGGGGTAGAAGCAACTACTGGCCCACTTGGACAGGGAATTGCAATGGCTGTCGGAATGGCGATGGCAGAACGTCATACAGCTAGTGTTTATAATAAAGAAAATTATGAACTAGTGAACCATTTTACATATAGTATTTGTGGAGATGGAGATTTAATGGAGGGTGTATCAGCAGAGGCTGCATCGCTTGCTGGACATTTAAAACTTGGACGTTTAGTGGTTTTATACGATTCCAACGATATTTCCCTCGATGGTGATTTAAATAAATCTTTCTCTGAAAGTGTAAAAGACCGCTTCACATCATACGGCTGGCAATACGTTCGCGTAGAAGACGGAAATAATCTTGAAGAAATTGCTAAAGCGCTAGAAGAAGCTAGAAATGATCTTGACCGACCAACAATGATTGAAGTTAGAACAGTAATTGGTTATGGTTCACCTAACCGCGCTGGAACTTCAGGCGTACATGGCTCTCCACTTGGAGCGGATGAGTTAAAACTTACAAAAGAATCTTATAAATGGACTTTTGAAGAAGATTTCCATGTTCCTAATGAAGTTTACGAAAACTTCCAAAACTTAATCGTTGAGAATGGTGTAAAAAAGGAAAAGGAATGGAATGACCTTTTTGCACAATATAAAAATGAATATCCTGAATTAGCAAATCAATTAGAAAAAGCACTGAAAAATGAATTACCTGAAGGCTGGGATAAGGATATTCCTGTTTATAGCGAAGGTAAAAGTTTAGCAAGCCGTGCTTCATCAGGTGAAGCATTAAATGGTATTGCAAAGAACTTACCAATCTTCCTCGGCGGTTCTGCTGACCTTGCTGGTTCTAATAAAACCATGATTAAAGGTACAGGCGATTATGCTCCAGGTAACTACGAAGGCCGTAATATCTGGTTTGGTGTCCGTGAATTTGCTATGGGTGCAGCGTTAAATGGTATTGCCTTACATGGTGGAGTGAAAATTTTTGGCGGAACATTCTTCGTGTTCTCTGATTACTTACGTCCTGCGATCCGTCTTGCAGCTTTAATGGGCTTACCGGTAACATATGTATTTACTCATGACAGTATCGCTGTTGGAGAAGATGGACCTACTCATGAGCCAGTTGAACAACTTGCAGCACTACGTGCAATGCCAGGTCTTTCTATTATCCGTCCTGCAGATGGGAATGAGACAGCTGCTGCATGGAAGCTTGCGGTTGAGTCAACTAACAAACCAACTGCTTTAGTGTTAACACGTCAAGATTTACCAACACTTAAAGATACAGATAAAAATGCATACGAGGGAGTTTCAAAAGGTGCGTATGTTGTATCACCTTCTGAAAGAGAAACACCGGATGCACTTTTACTTGCAACTGGTTCAGAGGTAGGTTTAGCGGTTGAAGCACAAAAAGCATTAGCTGGTGAGGGTATTCATGTTTCTGTTGTGAGCATGCCATCGTGGGATCGCTTTGAACAACAATCACAGGAATACAAAAACTCAGTTCTTCCAAAGAATGTTAAAAAACGTCTTGGAATTGAAGTTGGTACATCATTCGGCTGGCACAAATACACAGGTGATGAGGGAGACGTCCTAGCAATTGATACATTTGGGGCTTCTGCACCTGGAGAAAAAATTATGGAAGAATACGGCTTTAGTGTAAGCAATGTTGTTGCACGTGTTAAAGCACTTCTACAATAATAAATAGTTTTATTCAAAGGGAGCGACGAATGTCGTTCTCTTTTTTGCGTTTCTACTATAGATATGAACATTAATTGAATAATTTGAAGCACCTGTGACGTTCCAATTATTTGTAGGATATAATAAAATTTTGAAGAATCTTATTGATTCGACAATAATAGTGATTTTTTTTGTCAGTATAAGACAAATGTTTTGATAGTGATTATTTATAATTGATAGAAAGGGTATTCAACGAAGGAGAGATCGTGGTGAGGAATTATCAGCTTTATCTAATAGAAGATGAATTTGCCGCCCATTACTTCGGAAGAGAGCGTATGTTTTACCAGCTTTTTCAGGAACATCATAAAGCAGACGGTGAACTGAAATTTATAACAAAAAAGCAGATTTCTTATATAACAAAGTCATTAGAGGTTTTGAAATTGCACCAGTTAATTCAAAAACAGCTAGGAAAGAAGAAAGGTTTTCTGGCTGAACATGGTACATACTTCATTGAATTAAGTGGAAAACTAAGTACAGCGAAATTAAGAGTCTTCCAAGATTTAATAACGATTGAGGCATCTGGCAGTTATGAAGCCGAAACGATTTTCTTTGAAGTGCTTAGAAAATGTGAATCATCCTTTATGGCTTTAGATCTTGATCATCAGCGGTTTGGTTGGTTAAAGCCTATTAAAGAAAGAAAATATGTGTAATCTTTTAAAAGAGAATATTGTATATTCCCGTTTTATTTAGTACACTGTATGGTAGACAACATGAAGGAGGAAGTTTAATGGGTACAGGTTTATGGATTCTAGTTGTTGTACTAGCATTAGTAGCTGGTGTAGCTCTAGGATTTTTCATTGCTCGTAAATATATGATGGACTACTTAAAGAAAAATCCGCCAATTAATGAGCAAATGTTAAAAATGATGATGATGCAAATGGGTATGAAGCCTTCTCAAAAGAAGATCAACCAAATGATGTCTGCTATGAATAAACAGCAAGGCAAATAAATAATAGTAAGAAACCACTTATTTTTGAAAGTAATCAAAAAAAGTGGTTTTTTTATTTGAAAATAGTATTTTTTGAAAAATCTTATATTTCATATTTCTATTGAAAAAAGGAATAATAAGGTTCATACTAGTTACGCTAAGAAGCAATATCATTATGAAGGAGCCATACTGTATGAAAAAGGTTTTATCACTTATTTTAATTCTACTTTTAGCTTTAACAGCATGTGGAACGCAAGAAAAAGAGGAAACAGCTACTCCTAAAGAGAACAAAACAGAAGAAGGTACGAATGCTGCAAAAGAAAATACAAATTCTAGAGAGTTAACTGCTGAGGATAAGAAATTCGCAGAATTAATCATTGCGGAAGATTACGAAACAGTAGTGAGAGAAACAGGTTCATTAAAGAGTGATGCACAAAAGGATTTCTACTACATAGCATCTGCTTTCGTTAAGAACAATGAAATTCATACAAAGACTTACGACCCGAATGACCCCAATGCAATTGTAACGGATCATAAGGTTATCATAAATTATTTAAAAAGAGTGAAGTTTGTACCAGATAACATTAAGGATCAAGTGAATGAATTAAAAACAGCTACCGAAGAAAAAATGGCAGAGTTTGAAAAAGAGGCAGAATAAATTAGAATGAGCACTCATAGAAATGGGTGCTCTTTTTCATGTGAAAAAAGGTGTCTAAATCTTTATTATTTTACTAATATTTGATAAAATAAATCTTCGGGTGTGGGAAAAGATTTTTGAAAATAATAAAAAGAAAAGTTGAATTATTTTTCGGGGGAACGATTATGAAAGTATTTTTAGATTTAGGGTGGTTTTTTAAACAAGAGAAAAAAGCTTACATATTTGGAACCGTTATTTTACTGTTTGTCGCACTGCTTCAACTTGTGCCGCCAAAGGTAATTGGGGTGATTGCCGACCATATTAATAACGGGACGATGACGAAAGGCTTGCTCCTTGAATGGATGACAGTCTTAGTCGGGGCAGGACTCGGTATGTATATCTTGAGATATTTTTGGCGAATTATGATTTTTGGATCTGCCGTTAAGCTTAGCAAACAGTTAAGAAATGGTTTATATCAACACTTTACGAACATGTCGCCATCTTTTTATCAGAAACGAAGGATTGGCGATTTAATGGCGCATGCGACGAATGACCTGCAAGCGATACAACAAACAGCTGGGTTAGGAGTCCTGACATTGGTTGATTCACTTTCAACAGGTGGATTTGTCATTCTGGCCATGGCGTTTACGATTAGCTGGAAATTAACCTTAATCTGTCTTATCCCCATGCCATTTATGGCTATTTTGACAAGTTGGTTTGGTACGATGCTGCATCGAACCTTCCACAAAGCACAAGAAGCCTTCTCAGATTTGAATGATAAAACGCAGGAAAGTATTTCTGGGATTAAGGTTATAAAAACCTTTGGTCAGGAAAAAGAAGACATAGAGGATTTTAGAAAAAAATCACAGGATGTAGTCGAAAAGAACATTGTGGTAGCAAAAATAGATTCCCTATATGATCCAACGATTTCGATTATTGTAGGTATTTCCTTTTTCTTAGCCATCACCTTTGGTTCTAAATTCGTATTGGCCGGGGAGTTAACGATTGGTGAATTGATTGCGTTTACAACTTATTTAGGACTATTAATATGGCCAATGCTGGCATTTGGCTGGTTGTTTAATATCGTTGAACGAGGTCGTGCTTCGTATGACCGTGTGGCCGCACTGCTTCGTGAGAAATCGGATATTACAGACCGCAGTGATGCGTTAGAGATTATTCCTAGCGGTGATATCCACTATGATATTGAGAAATTTACTTTCCCAGGTGAAAACAAACCAATGTTAAAGAATATCAACTTCACACTTAATCGAGGAGAGACATTAGGAATTGTAGGAAAAACGGGTGCTGGTAAAACAACACTGTTAAAGCTGCTTATTCGCGAATTTGAAGACTATGAAGGGGGAATTAACTTCGGCAGTCATACACTTCAAGAATATAAGCTGGAGAAACTACGTGAAGTGATTGGCTATGTTCCACAAGACCATTTCTTGTTTTCGGCAAGTGTGGCTGACAATATCGCCTTTACGAACCCGAATGCACCAAAGGAAGATATCTTTGGTGCTGCAAAGCTCGCTAGTATTCACGATGATATTCTTCAATTTACAGAAGGCTATCAAACTGTTGTTGGTGAAAGAGGAGTATCGTTATCTGGTGGTCAGAAACAGAGGATTAGTATCGCACGTGCATTGTTGATGAATCCTGAAGTGTTATTGCTAGATGATTCCCTCTCTGCCGTCGATGCAAAGACAGAAGAGGCAATTCTTTCATCATTACGAAAGAATCGTGAGGGGAAGACGACGATTATTACCTCACACCGCTTGAGTGCGATCCAGCACGCTAACTTAATACTTGTGCTTGATAATGGCGAGGTCATTGAAAGAGGGACACATGAAGAATTAATGGCAGCACCAGGCTGGTATAAGGAAATGTATTTACGTCAGCAGCTAGAGGAGTTGGTTGAGCATGGAGGACATTAAAATGGAGGATACAGCACAGCTGACTGAAAAAGAACAAAAAAGAGTTTTATCTCGCTTGTTATCCTATACGAAACCACATAAAAAGGAATTAATCGTAGCGTTCAGTCTTTTAGTATTAACAACACTAGGAGAGTTGGCATCTCCGATTCTAGTAAAAATCTTTATTGATGATTACTTAGCACCAGGAAATTTGGTTTTCAAGCCATTGGTTATCTTAGGTGCAAGCTATCTTGGAATTCAGTTTGTAAAATCATTCTTGTTGTTTTTTCAATTAGTAAAATTCCAGGAAATTGCTCTAAAAATCATTCAGCAGCTTCGAATTGATATTTTTTCAAAGGTACAATCACTAGGTCTTAAGTATTTTGATCAAACGCCCGCTGGAAGTATTGTTTCAAGGGTGACAAACGATACCGAGGCCATTAAAGATATGTTTGTTACGGTTCTATCAACTTTTATCCAAAGTGGATTTTTACTAATCGGAATTTTCATTACCATGTTTATCCTAGATGTAAAGCTGGCGTTATTCTGTCTAATTTTTATTCCTTTAATATTGCTCGTCATGAGTTTATATCGGAAATTTAGTTCCCGTTTTTATTTGGAAATGCGTGAAAGACTCAGCCAATTGAATGCTAAACTAAGTGAGTCTCTGCAGGGTATGAGTATTATTCAAGTATTTCGCCAGGAAAAAAGACTTCGCAAAGAGTTTGAAGTTATCAATGATAAGCACTATGATGCGGGAATGAAGAATATTAAGATAGATGGTTTATTGCTGCGTCCAGCAGTGGATTTAATTTTCATTTTAGGATTAATCATTGTCTTAAATTATTTTGGTCTTACTTCATTGGACAGTCCAGTAGAAATCGGTGTTTTATATGCTTTTGTTAATTATCTGGAGCGATTCTTTGAACCAGTCAATAATATGATGATGCGATTATCATTGTACCAGCAAGCAATTGTTGCTGGAGCACGTGTCTTTAGAATCTTGGATAAGCAGGAATTGGCACCAGGACAAAATGATGAAAGTAAACTATCGATTGAAAAAGGAAGAATTGAATTTAAAAACTTAACGTTTTCCTATGATGGCAAACGGGATGTGTTGAAAAATATATCCTTTACAGCAAATCCTGGAGAAACCGTAGCACTTGTTGGTCATACCGGAAGTGGGAAAAGTTCGATTATCAATCTATTAATGAGATTTTATGAATTCGAGAAGGGTGATATCTTAATTGATGGTCAGTCCATCCGTCATTTTTCCAAGGATGAATTACGAGAAAAAATGGGGCTGGTTCTTCAAGATTCGTTTTTATTTTATGGAACAGTAAGAGATAATATTACGCTTCATAATCATCATTTAACAGATGAACAAGTAGAGGAAGCTGCCCAATTTGTTCAAGCACATACGTTCATTGAAAAGCTGGAAGATTCTTATCATCATAAAGTAGTGGAAAGAGGGTCTACGTTGTCTAGTGGACAGCGCCAATTAATTGCGTTTGCAAGGACCATTGCCGCGAATCCAAAGATTCTCGTCCTCGATGAGGCGACGGCTAATATCGATACCGAAACGGAAGAAGCGATTCAAACTGCACTTTCCAAAATGAGAAAAGGGCGTACGACAATTGCTATTGCTCACCGGTTATCGACGATTCAAGATGCGAACTTAATACTCGTCTTACATCAGGGAGAAATTGTTGAAAGAGGCACGCATCAAGAGCTATTGGCACTAGGTGGACTCTATCATAAAATGTTCCTGCTGCAAAATGGAGCGTTGGAACGTTTAGAGGATGTTATGCATTAATAAGAAAGAAAAAATCCTGGTTATTGACCAGGATTTTTGCATTAGAGACTCGCCACTTGGCGGGTTTTCTTTATATATGTTCGATGATATTCATTTAATAAATGGTCTAATTCCTGACTATAACGAATAGCAATGGAGGAAGTCAGGCCGTTGGTGACCGCGACTTGAATTAATTCAGCACGCTTTTTCTCAATAAGTGAAATTAGGTCTTGTTTGATCACAGCCGTGGTCCTTTCCGGAGAAACTCCAAGAATAGAAAACATTGATAGTTTTTCTCTACCAATGTTTTACTAGTATAACCTAAGATGGGAATAAATCCAAGATATTTGTAAGAAATTATCCATCTGATAAAGAGAAATGGTAGAAAAAGAGAGAGGTTTTTGAAGAAAATGATAATTAACCCTTAGAGACACAAAATATTCATGTTAACCATTATCATTTAGTGGAAAGGTCTGATAAAATGATAAGGTATCGACTATAGTGGGAGTGTTAATATGACGGATGTAAATATATTTTTAGCTTTAGGTGCCGGTTTCCTAAGTTTTATCTCACCATGCTGTTTACCGCTATACCCTGCATTTCTATCCTATATTACCGGGATGTCTGTAGGGGAGTTAAAAACTGAAAATGCCATGCTTCAAAAACGGAGTCTTTTACATACAATCTTTTTCCTTTTAGGTTTTTCGGCTATTTTCATCGCAATTGGTTTTGGTACTTCTTTTGTTGGAAGCTTCTTCCTTGAGTACAAAGATCTCATTCGTCAGTTAGGCGGAATATTTATTGTTCTATTTGGATTGATTATTGTTGGGGTATTTAAACCTGAGTTTTTAATGAAGGACCGTAAATTAGAATTTAAAAATCGTCCTTCTGGCTTTTTTGGTTCAGCACTCATCGGGATGGCCTTTGCGGCTGGCTGGACACCATGTACAGGTCCGATTCTTTCGGCGGTAATCGCCCTTGCAGCAACAAACCCAGGTTCAGGTGTGCTTTACATGGTTGCCTATTCACTTGGATTTGCGATTCCGTTCCTAATCCTATCGTTCTTCGTTGGCCGCATGAAATGGATTCGTAAAAACAGCGGGAAAATTGTTAAAATCGGTGGCTACATTATGATTGTAATGGGTATTGTGCTTTTCTTTGACTGGATGACAAAAATTATTACGATTTTTTCAGGAATGTTTGGCGGATTTACAGGCTTCTAAACATTAGATGGATATAGTATAATATGAATTTTGAGCTTTATTTTAAGGAATTAGGGGTTGAAACCTATGAACTTTGTTGTTGTTTCTTCAATCGGTGCAGTATTTATGGGGATATTTGCTTTATTCGTCCGCATGAAGGCAGCTAAGAAACCTACAAATGTAAAGAAAATTATCCTGCCGCCGGTCTTTATGTCGAGCGGGGCATTTATGTATCTGGTACCTCAATTTAGGTTGACTGGTATGGAAATCATAGAGGTCGTGATTTTGGGAATGCTTTTTTCGATACTCTTAATCAAAACATCTAAATTTGAGATTCGAGAAAACGAAATTTACTTAAAAAGATCGAAGGCGTTTATTTACATTTTAGTTGGATTGTTAGTAGTGAGGTTAGCTTTAAAATCAATCCTAAGTACGACTATTGACTATGGTGAACTAAGTGGAATGTTCTTCCTGCTGGCATTTAGTATGATTGTTCCATGGCGGATTGCGATGTATCTAGATTATAAAAAGCTATATAAACAGCTTCAGGGTAAACAATAATATAGATATAGAAAACGCTCAGGGCATAAAAGCTCTGAGCGTTTCTTTACAATCGATATCCTCTTAGTTTATCGAACAAATACTGTACACCGTATAATATATACGCTTTATAATGTAGGTAAAAGAAAAACTGAACATGATTTAATCGACCAAGACTGATGATTTTAAGCTTTTTAAGAACATCTATGATAAAGAAAGCAAACGCACCATCAGAAACAGCATTCAATAATACAAACTTCTTAAAGTTTCCATACGAGTGCTTAAGCAACCACATCGAAAGTGGCATATAAGGACCAACACTAAATGGAAGTTCATCCCTGATAAATGATTTTCGTTTATCGTAAAATTTCCACCAATTCCGCTTATGTCCATACAAATGATTAATGATTTCAAAAATAATAATAAAAACGCCAGAAAAAGAATATCGTTTAAACTCACGCTTGCCTATAAAAAGTAAAGATAACCATGGAATCAATATGATCAACAGGTTAAATATTTTGTGCCTCTTAGTTGCCATTCGTTTAGCCATCCTCTTTCACCCCAACCTTACTTTTTGACTCCTTTTTAAAATATCCAAATTCATGAAAAAAAACCGCCAAAAATTGGTCGGTTTAGAATAAATGCTCATAAGGAGCTACATCAATTCTGTTTTCAAATAGCTTTTTACGTAAGAATTTGTGATCCCTTTTTGGCGTTGCTTGAATATAACCGCGAATAACGAGTTCTTCCGTTATTTTAGATACCTTCTCATTTAGAGCAAGTTCGCCAATTTTTCCTGCAATTTTATGTCTAGCAACATCACGGAAAAGCTCGGGAACTGGACTAACCAAATCTTCGAGAAGATGTTTTTCTTCCTCGCCCCATAAATGACGAGTCTGATTAACGTAGTATTCTTCCCAGTCCATCACGGATTTGCCATCTTCCTTTGGCATTTTCTTAAGGAACTTTCGAAACATAAAAAATCCGCCAATAGCCATTAAACCTGCAAATGCAAAAATCCATATTAATATAAACCAAAGAAACCAACCTGTTAATTGCATAGTTTTCACCTACAAAATACTATTTTCATTTATCTATTATAGTCTGTAAAGTGGTGAAAAGACAAGTTATCGCTTTAATATCAAGGAAAAGGCCATAATTAAGGTGCTTGCAAAAGTTGTCGAAAAAATGACAAAATCCCCAACTCTATTGATTATTACTATATTCCATTGTATTATGATTACAAATAGGAATTACCTTTTTACTATAATAATCATGGGGCTGAATGGGGTACTGGTGTCCTCCACAGTCTTCAAAACTGCTTGAGACCTGCGTGCCAGGTCTGGTGGGTTCGATTCCCACACAGTCCCGCCAAAATACATAATCTATAATAACCGCACAGTGAATTGTTCTCAGGTGCGGTTTTTTTGTTATTAACAGGACACTAGAAGGTGAGAACAAAAAGGATATAGTCGCTTACTTTTTAAATGATAAATCTTTAAGGGAGTAACATTATGAGGGTCTGAACATTAGGTTCAGGCCCTTATTTTTAAGTTCATTCAATATATGAAAAACAAGTAATGTCCTTTGCACTATCAAAAGTTATTTATTTTTTCTTTGATCCAATCATTCCGTAATCCTGTATCGTAATCGATACATCATAGGTGATGGGAATCTCACTAAATTTTTCATCCCAATTGTCCTTCACGTTTTTCCAAACATTAGGATGTTTTATTCTCAATTTAGTGCCAAATCCTCCAACATCAACTCCGAATTCCTTTTGCATTTTTTTTGTGGTATTCTCTACTAAGCGCATAACTTCTTTCTCGGCTGCATTTTCTATGTGTTTAATCGTTTTATTCTTAAAAGCTGGTTTAAAGTGAGGATTCCAATATTCAGCGATTCTTCCTTCTGACTCAATTTTTACATCAAACGAAATTCTATCTCCTGTAACATGCGGCTTAATTTTGCTTTTTATAGACTGAATCTGGTAATATGTGGGTTTTTCTGACTCTTTTTGAAAGGCTTTTACCGCTCCGCTATTAACTTCTCCTGTTATCCAATTTATGCCTTCAATTTCTTCCTTATTAAGAATCCCAATCATCTTGTTTGTTCTTCCTTTTATTACGGCTGCTCCATCTAATTCAAATTCTCCCTTTTTTATATCAATCAGCTGTAAAAGGAAGCTGGTCTGAGAGTTCGATTTTCCCCAAATCTTCATTAAAGAGAGGTGCTTCAATGCTCTAGTTGTAAGATCCTGTTGTGCGATTTCTACCAAGCGTATAGCAGGAACGACATCTGCTTCCTTTGATTCGAGTGTTCGTGCAGCTTCTCCTTTAGAAATAAAGATTAAGGTACTTCCTCTAATATCGATATCCCGAAAGAACAAATCTGTTATTTCTCTAATTGGCTCTTCACGAGCAAGATTTTGCCCAATAATCACTGCTTTTTCATGTGCCCCTGAAATAGGACCCTCTCTTTGTAAGGTCGTTTCCCAACCGATTGGTTCTAGTGAATTTCCTGTCGCAGAGACATTAGTATAAGCTTTTTGTTGCGGTGATTTGCTATTTGAATTACCGATTGCTTTTGGTATTACATATTGAAGAGTTGATCGTATTTTTCCATCTTTTGATTTATCTACAGCCGTGCCAACGGCGATATTTAAATCTTCAATGGATTTGCTGCTCCAGCAACCAGACAGTAGAAAAAGTAAAAGCATCGAGACAAAAGAATTTATTAGTATAGGTTTACATTTTTTCATATTTTCTTTCCTTCACCTTTGAGATAATGAATAGGAACAGTGGCATAATAAAAAATAAATAAAGGGCTAAATTACCAATCATTTCTGCCATTTTAAACACTTCATTTATATTTTTGGGTATCATAGAAACTAAATAAATGAGAGGTATTAAACTATAAATAAATGCATGAGTACTTTTCGGAAAAATCTGATTTAATCCTAGAGTAGCAATAAATAAAGCAATGACATACGAAGCGAATATTTGCATAATCCAAATGACAAGTATGAGGGAATCAAACCGTTCAAATAAAAGACCTGTGATTTCAAAGCTTCGAATAAATGTAAGTACAGGCCATGTTTGTGACACTACTGCGTCTACTGAAATGGAACCTATTACGATTACCACTGTAATGGTATAAAAGATAATGGGTATTCCAACTCCAACTAATGGAACCTTTGTTATGTTGTTTTTTTCTTTCATGAACATATAAATGAATAGGAGAATTTCAAAGCCTGCAAAGGAAAGAGAAGAGGTTGTTAACCCCTTAAAGACGGGCTTAACCCCCGATCCTAACACCGGACGTAAATTATCAACCTCAAATAATTCGATGCCTAAAAACATGACCAAAAGAAATAAAAGAACCGTAATTGGAAAAATAATTTCTAATAACCGAGCAATGGCATTTACCCCGCCTTGAACTAAGTATAGACCTATCCACAAAAATGGCATTATAATAGCCCATGTTGGAGTTCCTTGAAGTAAGAATAATCGTGTAGTTTCAGCCATAGTTCGAACCTCATATGCGGACAACACAATATAATAGCAGATAACTGTTAAACTTAGCAGCAATCCTACCCATTTCCCAAGTAGTTTTTGATTAAATTGATAGAAAGTTTCGTTCGGGTATCTTTGGCATAGTTTTAATATTATTACTGCTATAAGAGAAATAATTAATCCACTAACAATTACTGCAATCCAAGAATCGGGAGTGTTGATTTTCTCTGTCGTGGTTCTGGGGAGCGTTAGAGTCCCTGCACCGAGAATAAAATTTGTGATAAACATTACTGCTTGATAAGATGTTATTCGATCTAAAGGACCGGACGTCATAATTTGTCAACTCCTTTCCAACTGTTACCTTTTTCTTACTGAATCTTTTGGATGCAACAGTTTTGGACGGCGTTTCATCAGGAATAGGGGGACCCGTATTATGAAATCCTTCCAATCATCCAATCTATATGAAACAGCAGGGCTCACATATGGAATGCCAAAACTTTTAAGTCTGACCAAATGGCTGCATAGGAACAGGAAGAACAGAACGACTCCATATAATCCAAACACACTAGCAAATAGCATTGAGGCAAAACGAAGAATTCTTAATGCAATCCCTACATTATAATGCGGGAGCGTGAATGAAGATATGGCCGTGACAGCGACTACGATAACCATGATTGGACTAACTATTCCTGCTTGCACTGCTGCTTCGCCAATGATTAAACCGCCAACGATCCCTATCGATTGTCCAATTGGTTTTGGTAAACGAAGCCCGGCTTCTCTTAATACTTCTATAGATACTTCCATTATGAGTGCCTCAATTAGAGGGGGGAAAGGAACTCCCTCTCTGGTGGCTGCAATGGAAAAAATGAGCTTGGTTGGAATTAATCCCGGATGAAAGGAAATAAAAGCAATATATAAAGAAGGAACAAATAAAGCAATAAAGGCTGCAAAATAACGTAATATACGAATTAAAGTCGCAGCCATCCATCTTTCGTAATAGTCCTCAGGTGACTGCAACAACATATGGAAGGTAACAGGAACAATTAAGGCAAAAGGTGAGCCGTCCAACAGTAAAGCTATCCTTCCTTCCATCAAAGCACTCATAACACGATCAGGTCGTTCTGTACTTTGCACTTGAGGGAATGGACTTAAAAAATTATCTTCAATTAATTGTTCAATATAACTAGAGTCATGTACATCATCAATTTTTATTTTATCAATCCGCTGCTTAACCTCTTCTAATATATGTGGGTTCACAATATCCTTCATATAGGTAATGACTAGTTCTTTTTTGGACCGTTCTCCTACCTGAAAGCTGATTATGGATAAGTTTTGATCTTTGCCGTGCCGCCGTAGAAGAGCTGTATTATCTTTTAAATTTTCAATAAAACCTACCCTGGGTCCACGTACCAATGCCTCAGTAGGCGGCTCATCAATATTTCTTGTTTTAGCTTTAGCGCCGCCAACCATGAAAACGTCTTCTAGACCATCCACTAAAATCGCAATTGAACCAAACATTACTCCGGAGGTTATATCATTAAGAGTATGAACTTCATTTAAGCCGCATACAGAAAGGGTTTGGTTTTTAATATACTCTTTTAAGGAGGAGTTTTTTAGTGGATGGCCAGTTTCTTTTGGTGAAGCCGACATGAAATCAACTAAAATATGTTTATTAATTACATCCGCATCTGCCAACCCATCTATAAAAACAACGGCAATACGAATACCCGTTGTTCCCATTTGAAACTCACGAAATTCTACATCTGAATTATGCCCAATCTCTTTGCGAATTAGATTCAAATCAGCCGTAAGATTGCCAGTCATTTCTTTTATAGATTCTTGAAATGGCTGTTTATCCTGTTTTGCTTTTTTTGCAGATTCTTCAATCTTCATCCGGTTTTTGTTTAACTTCCGCCATTTCACTAATCATCACTCTTTCTCTAAAGAATGAATCCATTTGAAAAATTTAAAAAATCCAAGTGGAACTATAAAGGTAATAAATGCTTGTACGAAAATGATATATTCCGGTATTAGAGAAATAATTTTCTTGAACATAAAAACCTCTCCTATAAATGTTTAGAAGTATTTTCATTAGAGACGTTTTTGAATAGATTGAGTGTATTATTTACTTTTTATGTTAAAATTAACCGATTATCGATAAATAAACAGTAAGACTCAAAAAGGTAGGATTCTTAAATCCCACAATGAATCATTGGATTCTCATGTTTGGTTGAAATTTTTTCTTCCTAAGGTTTTTAACTTAATCAAATTGAAAAGCATTCTTATCGCACTATCGTGTACCTAAATTTAAGAATATTGGCTGCTACGGCAGCCTATATTTTTTTGAGCTGAAGGCACAGAGACAGATTAAAATAATTAATAGCCACTAAATTAATAGACTTGAAGCAAAGTGGACAAGGTACTTTGATGTTAAAGGTTGGTCATTTTAAGCCTTACTTCATAACATATTAAGTTTTCTGGAGTTCATTAAACGAAAGGCACCATGATAAAATTTAACCTGTTAATTTAAAATTAATTGATGTATAAAGTTTTTATTATGGATGTGTTCAAATTGGATAGATTATTAATCAGGGACTGCATCATTATATTAGCAGTGATATTAACTGGCTATACAGACATGTTTCTAGATACAAAAAACAAACCTGAGTCAACTCTTTCCAATCAAAGCAAACCTGAATCAACATCGTCTGTTCATGCAAAACAGAATGA
Source organism: Neobacillus niacini (assembly GCF_023715415.1). Lineage (GTDB taxonomy): Bacteria > Bacillota > Bacilli > Bacillales > Cytobacillaceae > Neobacillus > Neobacillus niacini_C. The sequence continues at coordinate 67,722 of NZ_JAMBOB010000001.1, read as the reverse complement.
AGGCAATATCCATGTTGACGCTAACCCAGAGAGTATTTCTGTTCTCGTAAATAACCTACATAAGCTGCCAGAAAGTTAACATGAAACCGGTCTTGCAATCGATGTTACCGGAGGAGATGGCAAGTGTCCTGCAGAAGACTGCTTCGGAGGGACAAAAGAGGCCATTTGGATAGAGGAGAATGCATCGGGTTACGGCTTTATTATTCGATATCCTAAAGGAAAAAAAACCATTACTAGTTATCAATATGAGCCTTGGCACCTACGTTATGTTGGTAAATCGATTGCTCTAAAAATTATGAACATAGGAATTACACTGGAAGAATATTTTCATGCAGAACCAGTGTCTGGTGGAGAATAAAAATCAAGTGTAAAATGTTTTTCATCGATCATAATGTGGATCGGATCAGCTGAAGTTGAGGTGATAGAATGAATTTTGAACAAATGGAGTATATTGTCAATGTTGCGAATGAGATGTCCATTACAAAAGCAGCAGAAAAATAATTTATTTCACCTTCAGGAATGAGTCAATCAATAACACAGCGCCAATCTAGAACTCAGGCTGTTTTATTTTATTATTTGTAGAGAGGAACTTCCGTTAATTGGAATTTTGTTTTTGAGTGATATGAAAGGATTTTTAAGTTTATATACTATAAAACGTTAATAAAGTTAATAACATAGTCCCATAAAGAAAGCTCCCTTCATTTTAGGAAGGGAGTTTTTAGTTTATTTATCATTATGAGATGAATGTGTCATCATTCGGAAGTGGAACTTAAAATGCTCTAAAAATTTTTTTGTGTTAATAGAAATATGATTATTCTCAGAGCGTACCCAACCTACACTTATTTTTTCCTGTTCGTAATTTATTATTTCAATAGAAACGATTTCGCCGCTTAATACATAGGGATCATTTTTGTTAGAGAAGTCTGGCCCGAAGCTAACACCTAATCTCAATATAAGAATGGGGAAGTTTAATAAATAAAGAGAGTAGACTATTCATATTGAGTCAACTCTCCTTATTTAGGTTTTATTAATTAGATTATTTTTCCCGGACAATCAAAGATGAAATCCAGCCTTTGACCCCGCTTGGTGTTTGAACTTTTAGCCACTTAATTCCTTTGGAATCTACTTGTTCTTCATTCAAAAACTGCAGGGTTTCTCTAGTTGTAATCGTGTATATACGGGGTGATGTTAGTTCTGGGGCTTCACGAATATTTCCGCCATCTTTATAAATCTTATTTAAAATTAATTCTTTTTGAACAGGTGAAGCCTTGGATGCCTGAATGTGCACATGATCCTGGTTTAACCATACCTCAGCTTTCTTCCATTTTTGTGTATACCATTCATTTGGATTGTTCATGATTGCCGCAGTAAGCAAAATGACTAAAGCTGTGGCAGAATAGAAGGTCCATCTTTTCATCCTGTTCTTATTTCTTTTCCGTTTACTGAAAAGCTCAATCATTTTGTTTAAAAACTTTTCAAACAAGGAAAACATACCTTCAATGAACTCCATCCAAACAGGTAAGCCAGCTTTCCCTGCTTCTCTCCTCCTTCTTTGTACCGAGGCGAGAAGTTTCATGATTGGGTAAGAAATGAGATAAAGCATTACGCTCAACAAACGGCATAACAAGGTAAAGAAGGGAGGAAAAATGTACAACAAAATCAGCCTTGAAATGTGTATGAGTAGAAAAAGGACTAAAAAAATACGCAACCATTCAGGAAGGACAGAGACAAGTGACCAAATCCAAAAAAGCTGATTTAAAATGGATTCCACAATTCCTACTCTCCTTTATTAAAGTAGGATAGAAGTTCTCTCTTTTGACCAGAAATCTGTTTTTTTCTATGGATGTTTTCCGGATTGATGGGGAGGTGGGGGAACAGATTTTTTAGCTTGGCCAATCTTTGTTCTGCCTCAAACTGGTCAATCGAATGATCGTTGATCAAGTTTAAAAGTTGTTTGTTTACCTCAATTTTAAAGGTTTGATTTTGGTTAAACTCCGATTTCACTAACACCTTTGCCATTTCATTCTTTTCTCCAAGCTTTCCAGCAGTGATAAAATCACCTGCTTGTAGGGCTTCTTTAATTGCGGCCGAAATGCGGCGCGCTTCCTCCAAGTCCAGCGCCTCTTGATAGGCAGATAGTTCCGCGTTCCTGTCTAGATCGGCGATTGCCTCATTATGGCGCTGATCCCGAAACCCTTGCCGGATCAAAACACGAACATTCCGCACCACAATTCCAGTTTCTCTTAACACCTTAACTAATTGAGAAGTTTGAAAAAAATCTTCTATATGCTGAGCAAAACCCAGATCCTCTTCAATAGGATAAAATCGTGCTTCCGACTCCACCCAGAAGGGCAGGTAATTGTTAATAATGCCGCCAATTTCACCGGCATTTTGTTGAACTATGCGTTCGGGGTGTTCAACGGCAATATCGATAAACAGGTTGACAAAAAAACTTCTACCTCTTGTTGCCGAAGGGACTTCCTCTTTGAAAATGATGGTATGCTGCTGCATATTGACGGTATACACCTTTTTATATTTGCCAATCCGTAATTCACTACGGGACAGACGCTCACCATTCTTAACGGCATAGTATTCGTTGTGATTATTAACATAAACAAAGGCATATGTCATCGAAGACGCAGGCGGTTTTTCCAAAAAACTAAATTTCACTTCATTAATATCTTCAATAAATTGCATTAGGTTTTTCCCTCCTGGTTTACTATTTTCATTGAGAGATTACTTACCCTTGTCTACATACTATGCAGACAATCGGAAGAAAAGCCCCATATCTTAGCAGAAATTGGGGTTTGAGGGAGTTGAAGTAATATTATTTAAAAGGAAGCCCACAATAGATGCTCCCATCGAGCTCCAACACCATCGTAAAATATAGACCTTTAGAAAAAATTTCTAAAGGTCTATCATTTGTGCATCAGCAAAGGTAGGGTGGATTCATGTAGCATTGGCTGAACAGATGGACTCTACCTAAAAAGAAATACAATCGGTGGAATATTAACTGTCTTATGTGAAGTCGGAGGGATGGGAGTATGCCTTACGTACAAGTAGGAGACTTGAGTATCTATTATGAAATGGAAGGAAGTGGAAAACTATTAGTATTGCTACATGGTATGAGTAATAACTCACAGTCGTGGGAAAGAAACATAAAAGTTTAATCCTCTAAACTAAAATTGAAAAGAAATTAGCCTTAGCTAGATTCTAATTCTTTAGTTTTACATTATTGATTTATTCTAAATAGGGGGGATTTAATGAACCTCCCTTTTACTTTTTTTCATTTAGTAGTGACCTGGTAAAGTCATACTATTGATCACAACTTGGTCACGGATTAAATGTTTTTAAATATTATTAGAGAAAATTAAATGATATAGGACTAGGTTTCTAAGATTTACATAAGTTATATAAAGAGTCATCCATAGTGAGAGACAAATTGTAGAGATTAATGATTTGAAGGAAACAGGTCTTTAGTATTCCTAAAAATGAAAATTGACTCCCATGTAAACATGGGAGCCTTTAACATCATTAATTTTACTTACCGTAGTGACCAGTAGGAATTTCTATTTCATTATTTTCCTAATCTGTTCAGCGTAGCGTCTGGCTCATAACCAAGAGCTTTATAGTGATCAGCTCTTATTACCTGATCAGCTTCTAAGATTGCTCTTGCAAATTTAAGGACATCTTCGGCTTTATCCCTTGGAATAACTAATACACCATCATCATCCCCACAGACAATGTCACCAGGGTTTACTGTTACCCCTGCGCAATTTACAGGAATTTTTACGCCGTCAAGTTTCATTCGGCCTGATACATGGTGGTAGGTACGTTTCGTACTGAATACATTCACATTTTCTAAATTACACTCATAAGAGTCACGGCATCCGCCATCGATGACAGCGCCAGCCATGCCCCAATAGTGAAACTTCATCATATTTTCGGAGCCAAGAAGTCCGCCTGGGTATCCATCCATATCAACCACTAATACATGGTCTGTTACATCCTCATCTTTCATTACACCTACAAAAGAATAAATTTCTCTGCATTGTTTTCTGTTTTGTTCTATATATTCCTCAACTGTTTCACTTGGCTTGAATCCTTGATTACTATTAGATAACTTAACTGTCCAAGCGTACCCAGCAAATGAGATGCCAGGGCGAAGTGGGCGCATATCTGTTGACATAGATCCTTTATTTACTAAACCTAATGCATCCATTCCATCTGATAAATCTGCTAAGCGGCATTTTCTAATTTCTTCTAACAAATGTTGGTCTCTGTATTCCATTATATTATTCTCTCCCTCAATATGTTTTAGAATAGACTACTTATTCAATGCTTTTTGTGCTTCCGTAAAGAATTGATCTACTGCATCTTTGATTGATAATTGTTCAAAAGCGACCATTTCGGCATATCGGAAATAGATTGACAACACTTCAACAGCGCCGCTTGGACGAAGGGTAGTCGGAGGAGAATCCTTCGTAATATTTTCCATTACTTCTATTGCTTTTGCATCTATCGGATCAAGTACAGGTTTCAGATTTTCACGGACTGGAGCTGTCCCAGGAATACCATTTTCAGCCTTATAAATTTTTGTAGCTTCTAAGTCATTGACAAACCAGCTGAGTAATTTTGCAGCTTCTTCTTTAACTTTTGAATTTTTACTCATTACGATTGCCGGAAGTTGGAGTTGTTCACCTCTCTTGTTTTTTCCATTTGCCAGTCTTGGTTGGCTCAATACAACCAGTTGATCTTCGCCTACCAATTTAGCAAATAATTTTGCCTGATTTAATGGTCGATCAATGAACACTGCTTTCCCGGTTCCGAATAAACTAGCTTCATCTGTTAAGCCTTTTTGTTCAGCACTCAATTGAGCAGGAGGAATTATGCCAGCTTTCCTGAGCTCATACCAATATGTCCAGTACTCAGTGAGAAGTTCCTTAGTAAATCCAAGGTCCGATCCATCCTCTGTTAAAAATGAACCACCTCTTGTTCTTGACCAATCTTCAAGACCATGCTCAAGTGCAGTAGGATCGTCTCCCAATACATATTCACCTTTTGGTAGTTTTGCTCTAATCTTTAGAGCATACTCTTTGAACTCATCATAGGTTATATCAGCTTTTGGCGGCTCTATGCCCAGTCTCTCAATTTTGCTCATATTTGTAACATAAGTTGCGACAGTTACACCTTTTGCTAGAGCATATAAATTACCTTTATATTTCCCTGCATCGAGAACAGACTGATCCCATCCTTCTGTGCTGATGGTTCCACTTTTTACATATGTATCAAGCGGTTCCAGAACATTTTTTGTGAAATATTCACCTCCATAAAGATTTAAATGAAGGCCAAAAACATCCGGCAGGTTACCACCTGCAGCTTGAGTTGCAAGCTTCGTCCAATAATCATTCCAGCTTGTAGGTTCTCTGATAACTTTTACATTTGGATTCTGCTCTTCATATAAATCCAGGATTTCATTATACTTTTTATCCCGTTCAGAACTTCCCCACCAGGCGAACCGGATTTCTACTTTTTCACCACTCTTTTTTTCACCTTTATCCGTATTTTTAGCTTCAGTTCCAGCATCACTGTTACATGCTGCTAATGAGAAACTTAACAACAAAATCAATAGGACCGAAAAAAAACGTCTCATTTTATACATTAAGCCACCATCCTCCATAAATAATTTTTAGAACCAAAACAAAGAATCTACTAATATACTTCCTCCTCATCTGCTCCATGCGTTATTTTATGAAGCGGTTAAAATAAAAACGCTTTCATAATGATGTGAAGGTCATCAACCAATTGATTCATTGATTGGTTGACCAATAACTAAATATTAGTATGTTAAAACAAGACTGTCAATAATTTGTATAAAATTTTCTGAAGATATGGAATAGTTTTATAATATAAAATATTACTTTTTCCTTATTCCTTAAATGTTCTCTTATTGCCTTCTTATTTCCGTTCCCCGTATATTAAAATAACCATCTTGATTGCGAAGAAAATAACCCTTATAATATATTTGTACTTAGTTTGTCGAATGAACAAACTTTTGAAAACGCTTAGATTTATTGAGTAATTTTTTGTAACCGTCACCACTAATCAATTTTGGGTAGTGATACACTTTACCATTACCCGTAAACTACTAGGAGGAAATAATGACCTATCAATCTTATATTAATTTAACAGATGACTTTGTTGAGGGAGTAAGTGAATACTTAAAGAGGAAGGGAATACCTCTGGAAGATGTTGTTGAGGTATTTGCTGGTAATGGGAAGTTGGGATTACAGCTTGGATTAAAGGAAAATTGTAATATCTCAGATTCTCTATTATTTGCGACTGAAGGCTATGAGGATTTTGTAAATATGAGATGGGAGAAAAGTCCAAAGGGTGTTGTTGTAGAAACTGCATATGAAACTGCCATACGTTTTAGTGCCGAAGGCCGTAATATACGATTGATGATTATTGGGGCACCACTTCCTGCTAATTCTTTTTACTGTCCATCATACGAAGTAACAAGAGCTCTCCACCATCTTTTCGATGCAACTATTTTTTATATTGGAGAAATGTTTAGTCCAGCATTTGGTTCTCCGAAGTTTTTTAATCATATGGAAATAGTAGAAGATGACATGGAGCAGTTATTTACAAATCTAGTGGTAAACAATTACGACAGTACGAACGGATACTTTACAAGCAAAATATTTAGTGAACCAGTTATTTTAAAACCATATTTATTAAAATTTAAAGAATGTGCAGATGAAAAATGTGACTGTCATAGTGATTCTATAATAAAGATGGATGTTCAGAAATATTCCCAGAACCAAATAACAAAATGATAGTGGTCTTTAAGGACGACAATTATAATACTCTAAAAAATTTTGTGATGAATATTCTTAATCTTGTTAGTTTTCAAATAATACTGTCGAAGAGGTGAATTACTTGGAATTTAATGGAGTGACAGGCACTGTTTATACAGTATGTAAATGGATTTTGAAGATTGCTTATGTAAATATATTATGGATTTTGTTCACTTTAACTGGAATCGTAATTCTAGGAATAATGCCTGCAACAGTAGGCCTATTTGCAGTAATCAGAAAGTGGAACCTTAAAGAAATAGATACTCCAATCTTTCAAACATTTTTTGATTCATATAAAAAAGAATTCATTAAGTCTAATATAATTGGCTTTTTCATGACAGTGATTGGTCTCGTATTATACTTAGATTTAAAGTTTATCTTCTATATTGGCGGTACAGCTCAATACATAATGTCTATTCCTTTCTTTATCATTGCCGTTTTCTATTTAATTACATTCCTTTATCTTTTTCCTGTATACGTTCATTTTGATTTAAAGTTTTTGCAATACTTTAAAAATGCTCTATATATTGGAACACTTAATCTTCCTGTTACATTTGTGATGCTTATTCTTCTTATTTTATTTTGCATTATTTTACTATCCATTCCTGGTCTTCTCCCGTTCTTTTCTATAAGTGTATTTTCGATTATTTTAATGTGGGGCGCTTCCATTAGCTTCCGAAAAATTGATAGAAAACAAGAAAATCTTAGCAAACACCATTAAGGTATCTCGAAAAAAGGATCTAGTCCATAGAATGATGTCTATGTTAATAGATTCTTTTTTAATTAAACTACCTGTTTATGTAATGAACGATTTGAAAAAGTATAAATATTCTAAAATTTATTATTGACATGTTTTATACATCAATTTAGAATATGATTAAAGGTTGATGAATTGATGAGTGAACCAATTAACGAATGTTGGGACTGGCTGTCAATTCTTTAATTAGCAATGAAAGTGTTTTATTACCTGCTCTGCTAGTTTAGTAGGAATCAGGAAGTGGTAAAGCAATAAAACTCGAAAAAAGGGGGCTCTTTAATCAGTTTGATAATGAAAACGCTTTATCTCGATAAAAATTCTAAACATAATTACAAGGGGGCTTTTAATCAATGAAGTTGAGACGCTTACTATCGGTATTCCTAATTCTGTTATTAAGTTTCACAGTTGCTGCTTGTAGTAGTAATACAAATTCGGAACCAGCTGAAAAGAACTCTGGCAAAACAACAGAAAAGAATGAATCGAAGAATGTTGAAATACGATTTGCTTGGTGGGGTAATCCAGAACGCGATAAAGTTTATAATCAAATTCTTGATATTTATGAAAAAGAGAACCCAAATGTAAAGATTATAAGAGAACCTTCGAGCTGGAATGATTATTGGACAAAACTATCAACTCAAGCAGCAGGCGGAAACCTTCCAGATATTTTCGGTCTTCAATTATTACTTTATGGTAATGAATATTTCTCTAAAAACGTCATTGAGCCCCTGGATTCATATGTTAAAGACGGAACGATTAACACAGAAGGCTGGGATAAAGCAGTTATTGACGCTGGGAAATATAAAGACAATCTTTACGCATTAGCAAAAGGTGTCACAATCGAATCGATGATTTTTAACACTTCTAAACTCAAAGATTTAGGAATTGATTCACCAAAGAGTGGTATTACTTATGAGGAATTTGCGGATTATACGAAAAAAATTCAGGAAAAATTACCAAAAGGCGAATATGCCATAAGTGGTGACCCAACTTCAATTGAGCATGGTATTGAAATGTGGGCAAGACAAAAAGGCGGATCTTTCCTATCAGAAGATGGTAAGAGTTTAGGATTTACTGAAGCAGATTTGAAAAGCTATTGGACATACTGGGATGATCTCAGAAAAGCAGGTGTTATTCCTTCAGGACAAGTAAGTGCTGAACAGTCTACTACACCTGATCAGAGTAATTTCTTTGCAACTGGAAAAGCAGTATTTATTGAACGTCCTTTTAACCAGGCGAAAGTATTTGCAAAATATTTAAGTGGAAATGAATTGGATATTATGCGTTATCCAACAATGGATAATGGTAAGAATAAAGGTGGAGAACAGCTGCAAGTCCCTGCAATTGTTATGAGCAAGAAATCTGAAGTTAAAGAAGAAGCTGCTAAGTTAATCAACTATTTTGTAAATGATTTAGAAGCAACAAAAATTTATAAGGCTGAAAATGGAATTCCTGGAACACAGCCTGTACGAGATAACTTAGAAACTGTACTAGATCCACTCGATGTTAAAGCTATTAAAGTTATGGAAGAAGTACAGAAGGATATTCCAACAACAACAATTCGTCCACAAGGTTCTGTTGAAGTTTTATCCATTTATAAGCGTTATGCACAAAATGTAGCCTTTGGTAAAATGTCAATCGATAAAGCTGCAGAAGGATTTTTCCAAGAGGCTAAACAAGCTCTTAATAAGTAGGATGTGTTAAAGGTCATTGTGGGCTTTTTACCCTGTTGATTAGGACAGAAATGAACAGTCAGTTTAAGATGGCCAATTAAATAGTGAGGGTGAAAAGTGATATGGTTTCACCCTCATACTCTTCATACCCATAAAGAACCCATGCGAAAATGAAATTTAAATAGGGGGGATTCAAAGTTGCAAGCAGAAGCTTTAGAACGAGAGTCCGCGTTGCTTAATGTTAAGAAAGAAAGTGCTGGAAGGAGATTGTGGAATAAAAACAAAGTTGCCCTGCTGTTCCTAACTCCGTGGCTGATCGGGTTAATTGTACTCAGTTTAATCCCAATGATTGCCTCCATGTACTTGTCTTTTACACATTATGACATGTTTAATATGCCAAAATGGACTGGTTTTGACAATTATATTAATCTCTTAACTTCGGATCTAAGATTCACCCAATCTTTAAAAGTTACACTTAAATATGTATTTATTGGAGTGCCTTTACAATTAATTATGGCCTTTGGTCTTGCGGTAGTATTAAATAGAGGTGTTCGAGGATTATCGGGGTTCCGAGCCATTTATTATGTACCTTCTTTACTAGGACCAAGTTTAGCGATTGCAATTTTATGGAAGCAACTTTTTGGAATGGATGGAATTATTAATGAATTTCTATCGATTTTCGGTATTGCTCCAAATAGCTGGGTAGCAGATCCATCGACTTCACTTTATACCCTTATTATTTTACTAGCATGGCAATTTGGTTCTCCAATGGTTATCTTTCTAGCAGGATTAAAACAAATTCCAACTGACCTGTATGAATCAGCTTCAATTGATGGTGCAGGTAGATTTACAAAATTATTTAAGATTACGATTCCTATGTTAACCCCAATTATTTTCTTTAATCTTGTCATGCAATTAATCAATGCTTTCCAGGCTTTTACACCTGCCTACATAATTGGAGGTCAAACAGGGGGACCTTTGGATTCTACATTATTCTATAATCTTTATCTTTATATTAAAGCTTTTACTGAGTTTCAAATGGGTTATGCTTCTGCGATGGCATGGATTCTATTAGCAGTCATTGCAGCATTTACTGGATTACTATTTTTATTAGCTAAAAAGTGGGTCCATTATGAAAGTTAAGGGGTGAGCTAGATTGCAAAAAGCAACACCATATTGGGCTGCAGGGAAATTTGTCTTATTACTAATAGGTGCTTTAATCATGATTTATCCTTTGCTTTGGATGCTGAGTAGTTCACTGAAACCTGACACGATGATCTTCAAAGAATTGGGACTATGGCCATCACAAATAACATTGGATAATTATTTTAAAGGCTGGGAAGGGACATCTGGTTTTACATTTGCAACATTCTTTAAAAACTCGTTTATTGTGGTCGGATTAAGTATCATTGGGAATCTAATATCCTGTTCCTTGGCTGCGTATGCGTTTGCACGACTTGATTTTTCATTCAAAAAATTACTTTTTGCTCTTATGTTTGGATCAATTATGTTACCTCATGATGTTGTTTTAATTCCTCAATATATTTTATTTAATAAATTGGAGTGGGTTAATACATTCCTCCCATTGATTGTACCTAAGTTTTTTGCTACACAAGCATTTTTTATCTTTTTAATGGTCCAATTTATTCGTGGGATTCCAAAGGGCTTAGACGAAGCTGCAAGAGTTGATGGTTGTGGTCATATACAAATCTTTTCAAGAATTATATTTCCACTAATGCTTCCTGCCATTGTTACTACGGCAATCTTTACTTTTATATGGACTTGGAATGATTTCTTCAGTCAATTTATCTATCTAAGTAATCCAAAGTTGTGGACCGTAACTTTAGCATTACGAGGTTTCCTTGATGCAACTGGTGATTCAATGTGGGGTGCCATGTTTGCAATGTCTATTTTATCGCTAATTCCTATATTCATCTTCTTTATTGCATTCCAAAAGCTACTAATTGAGGGGATTGCAACTACTGGAATTAAATAAGATGGACAACCAAGTTTAATAGAGCCAATTTTATAAAAAAGGGGGGAAGCAGGTATGGATTTAAAAGGAAGAACGGCCATTATTACTGGTGGAAGTACCGGTATTGGTCGAGCAATAGCACTTAAATTAGCAAGTAATGGAGTAAACATCGCTATTAATTATTCCAAATCTCTCTTAGAAGCTCAAAAGACGATCGATGAAGTGAAGAAACTGGGAGTGCAAGGAGAAATCTACCAAGCAAATGTTTCTAATTCCATTGAAGTAGAAGAAATGTGCAAGAGAGTAATCGATGATTTTGGAAAAGTCGATATTTTAGTAAACAATGCTGGTACAACTAATTATGTTGCCTTAGAGGATTTAAATGGCTTGTTAGATGAATATTGGGACAATGCCTTTAATGTAAATGTAAAAGGGGCATTTTATACCAGCCGCTGCTGTCAAGAAGAACTTAAAAGAAATAATGGGTGCATTATTAATATTACCTCAATTGCTGGTTTTAACGGTATGGGAAGTTCCATTGCCTATTCGGCTTCAAAAGCAGCTGGAATTAGCTTAACCAAATCACTTGCCCATGTTTTTGCTCCTGAAGTTAGGGTGAATTCGATTGCTCCAGGTATTGTTCAGACCCGATGGGTTGAAGGACAGGAAGATCATATTAAAAAATATAGTGATGGAACTCCATTGGGCAGAGTAGCTACTCCGGAAGATGTTGCAGAAATGGCAAGTGCTATCATTCAGGGAGGTGATTTTATTACAGGCCAAACTGTTGTGGTTGATGGAGGATTCACTCTTTAAAATAAATTTCTAGGAGGAACGTTATGTCAAGTAATCTGTTTTTTGGAGAAGGAATTGGTAGAGTTATTGTAATAAATCTATCAAGAGGAGATCTTTTACTTGAGGGTATCCGTGATCGATTAAAAGAGGAAGGTATTAAAAATGCAGTACTTTTTGGTGCTGTAGGGTCAATGCAAAAGCTAGTTTATCACTTGCCTACAAGCATGGGACCAACCTCTGAGGATAAATTTATAACCATACAAGGAAATGGACCAATTGAATTAGGTTCTCTTTCAGGAAATGTTATTGATGGTGATCCACATATTCATATTGTCGCTAAAGATAAAGAAGGAACGTATGTTGGCCACCTTGAGGAAGGTACTGAAGTATTATTTTTAGCGGAAATCATTCTTGCAGAAATGAAAGATTTAAACATTCACCGAGTGAAAAATGAACATGGTGTTGTTTACTTAGATCATAAAAATTAATAAAGAAACAAGAACATATATTTTAAAAATATTATTCATATAAAGGGAGAGAAAAAACATGACAACAACTTTAACTGTAACTGAAAAAGATAGAGCATTATTGAATGAACTTAGAAAAGTAAGATTAGCAGATTTATCAGATGGAATGGATGCCTTAGGGTTAGTAAACAAAGGATCCATGTCAACCGAGATGCGTCCAATCCGTCCTGGAATTTCATTTTATGGTTTTGCTTGGACGGTTAAATTAGCCCGTGCTGATGAAACATTTGAGAAGCCATGCGAAACAGTTGAAGAGTACTTAGATCAAAATAACAAATATTGTTCAGATATTTATTCCTTTATGGGCAGAATGAAAAATGAGGATTTAACCGATCATGTATTGGTTGTTGATATGGGTGGATATCCAGGAGGACTTCTCGGATCTGAAAACATGATGAAATATCACCTTTGGGGAATGGTTGGTGCAGTTGTTGATGGAGGCTGCCGTGATTCTTACGAGTGTAATTTGGAAGAGGTAAATGCATTTTGTACAAAACGTACCTATCACCATGTGTCTGGAAGAATGAAAAGTGATGGAGTACAAGTACCAGTAAATTGTGCAGGCGTAACGGTTGTACCTGGGGATATTGTTTGTGCCGATGATGATGGTGTTTTAGTCATTCCTAGAGATAAGGCTGAAGATGTTTTGAAATTTGCAAAGGCAATATTAGAAGCAGACCAAAAGATTCGCGCAGCGCACTATGAGGCACTTGGATATGAACCTGATGAGACCCTTAATAGACTAGGGAATTAGGATTAATTATCTAAAGGGAATATAATTCTTAAAATAAATACAGAACCACTTTTATATGGTTTTTACCTAAAAAGTGGTTCCTTTCTTTTTACTTCACTTGGAGGATCTCATTAACATACCTTTAACCATTAAAAATGTAAACTTTTCTGAATTTCCCTTGTATTTAAGTGATACATTGAATAAACTACATCTATAGGTTGACCATTTTATAAATTTGGTACTGTTATATTAATGAGAGAAGGTAAATATATATGCAAAAAAGTAAGTTTGAATTTGAGCCAATTAAAAAAGACCCTATCGTCATAGAACTTACACGAAGATTACTAGATTTTATTTTTTCCGGAAGCATACAACCTGGAGAAAAGCTTCCAACTGAACGCCAGCTTCAGGAAGCGTTAAATGTAGGTCGTTCATCCATTAGGGAAGCTGTTAAAGTCCTTAATGTCTTGGGAATTCTGGAAGTTAAGCAAGGAGATGGAACCTACTTAACAAAGGCAGACTCAGGGCTATTGCTTGAAACAATTGAATGGGGATTACTACTAGGGCAAAAACATACAATGGATGTCATTGAAGCAAGACATGATATCGAGATAGCAATCGTAAAATATGCTGCTGAGCGTGGCACCGAGGAAGAATTAAATGAGTTATGGTCTATATTAGAAAAACTTAAAGTTTCAACCAAATCAGATTTTGTAGAGCTAGATATTGCTTTCCATGTGAAATTGGCCGAAATGGCTAAAAATTCCGCACTAAAAAGTGTGCTATTAAGCTTGCAATCACTTTTAAGAACATGGATTAAAACGGTAATCGATGTGGCTCCTAATACGACCTTTTCTTATGAAGACCATTATGATATTTATGTTGCACTTGCAGACCATGATCCGGAAAAAGCTGAAATAGCTATGAAAAAACATATGGGTGATGCAACCCGAAGACTTATTGAAGAGATAAACAAAGAAGGAATGGGGAAGTAAAATTCCCTTTAATTTTTTTCTTTATATTGGTTGACCAATTTACGAATAAGAGGGGATTTTCATGAATTTTAATTTTTATATGCCAACAATGATTCGTGCTGAGAGAGGATTGGCTAAAAAAGTTGGCGATTTATTACATTCATTAGGATATAAGAAAGTATTTATTGTAACGGATAAAGGCGTAATAAATGCCGGAATTCTTCAAACAATTGAAAGTTCATTGAATGAATCTTCCATCCAATTTGAAATTTATGATGAGGTTATACCCAATCCAAGTTGTGAAAATATTATGGAAGGTGTAAAAAAATTAAGAGATTATAACCCTGATAGTGTGTTAGCGGTAGGTGGTGGAAGTAGCATTGATGCCGCTAAGGGAATTGCTGTTATGGCAAATAACTCCGGTGAAATTATCGATTATGAAGGAGTTGGAAAGATACCAAATGAGGGACTTCCGCTTATTGCTGTACCAACTACTTCTGGAACGGGAAGTGAAGTCACTTCATCAACAATCGTTACGAACACAAAAACACATTTTAAAGCAGCCGTAATTAGTCCTTATCTTTATCCTAAATATGCCATTCTTGATGCTGAACTCACTATTAATCTACCAATGGGCGTTACCGCTGCAACCGGGATGGATGCATTGACACATGCGATTGAATCCTACACATCTAAAACTTCAAATTTTGCCAGTGAAGCTTTTGCCCTTCACGCCATTGAAATGATTGGAGAAAATATTGAGAAAGCATATTTCGCCGGGACAGATTTTGAGAGCAGGGAAAAAATGCTAGTTGCTTCCATGCTGGCCGCAGCAGCATTTTCTCAGTCACGTTTAGGAAATGTTCATGCTATTTCACATACTTTCAGCGGTGTATTTAATGTTCCTCACGGAATTGCCAATGCTACGCTTTTACCATTCGTAATGAAATATAATTTGCCAGCATGCCCTGAGAGGATGGCAAACATCGCAAAGGCATTAGGAGAAAAAACAGATGGTGTTCCTGTTAAACAAGCAGCAGAATTAGCCATAGAGGCTGTTATTAGATTAAATCAATCTCTAAATATTCCTTCGAATATTAAAGAGCTTGGTGTAACTTTAGATTTACTTCCAAAGCTGGTTGAAGACTCAATGAGAAGTGGAAATGTGTTAATAAATCCGAGACTAACCAGCCCTAAAGATATAAAAGAAATTATTGAAAACGCATATAACGGGATTCTTTAATAGTTTAAGAGGGTGAACCTATGACAAAAACAAATTTCAATTTTGTTGTATTAAATGCAAAAGACAATGTGGCTGTAGCATTAGAAGAGATTCCATCTGAAGTAACTGTTTTAGTCACTGATCCAACGGGGGATTATGAAATAATAGTAAAAGATACCATCCAGTTTGGTCATAAATTTGCGATTAAAACGATTTGCAATGCTGACTATGTAGTAAAGTATGGAGAAATTATTGGACGGTCGATGAGAAAGATTGAGCCTGGAGAGCATGTTCATATCCATAATTTAGAAGGTAACCGAGGAAGGGGAGATCAAATTGGACAAAATCAATAAGCAAACATTTATGGGATACAAGAGACCCGATGGAAGTGTTGGAATTCGTAACCATGTATTGATTCTACCAACCATTACTTGTGCGACCCAAGCAGCCATGCAAATCACGAAATTAGTGCATGGCACCGTTTCATTTGTTCATCAGCATGGTTGTGCCCAGGTAGGTGATGACTATGAACAAACCTTTCGGACATATTATGGAATTGGAGCAAATCCAAATATCTATGGCGTTATTGTTTTAGGACTTGGCTGTGAAACCCATCAGGCAAAAAGTGTCGCTAGTGAGTTAGCTAAATCGGGGAAGCCTGTTGAATTAGTTTCCATTCAAGATGAGGGTGGTACGTTGGATGCTATATGTAAGGGAGCGAAGCTTGCTGCCAGAATGGTTCAAAAAGCTTCGGAACAAAGACGTGAGCCTTGTGAACTCAGTGAACTTATTGTAGGAACAGAATGCGGTGGATCTGATGCCTGCTCCGGTCTTTCTGCAAATCCTGCTGTTGGGAGAGTCAGTGACTTAATTGTCGAACATGGTGGAACAGCTATTTTAGCTGAAACTACAGAGTTAATCGGAGCAGAACATTTATTGGCACAACGTGCGGTGAGTCCACAGGTTTCAAAGACAGTTTATGAGATTATTAACAATATGGAAAAACGTGCCTTTAGCATGGGAGTAGATATCCGTACCGGTAACCCAAGTCCAGGAAATAAAAAGGGCGGACTAAGCACCCTTGAGGAGAAATCTTTAGGTGCAGCCAATAAAGCAGGAACCAGCCCTCTTCAAGAAATAATAGCTTATGCAGAAAAGCCTACTAAAAAAGGTCTTGTCTGGATGGATACACCAGGGCAGGATATTGAACAGCTGACAGGGATGACAGCTGGCGGTGCACAAATCGTATTATTTACAACTGGCCGTGGAACACCCACAGGTTCACCTATTGCCCCAGTTATTAAGATCAGTACAAACAGCCATCTTTATGAAAAAATGAATGATAATATTGATCTAAATGCAGGTACAATCATTGAAGGAATAGAAACAATTGATTCTGTTGGAGACAGAATTCTTGAGGAAATCATTTCTGTTTGTTCAGGGAAACTGACAAAAGCAGAAATATTAAAGCAAAACGATTTTGGCATTTGGAGAATTGGACCTACCTTCTAACTCTCGGATAATAGCATTCGATTAAATAAGAGTGATAATTCTAGCCAATTTAAAATAAATTGGTCCCTTTTCTCCTAGAGTTTCAGTAAAAAAGTAAAATAACTTGAATCTTGCACATTTACCCTAGACCCCTCCCCTGCGAGATAAAGAGTACCACGGAATAGGGCATCACCTTTTTATGTGATTGGTTGTGGTAACCTAAATTGATTTAAGAATAGTTTTATATTTTAAATCGAAGGGTGACATTTTTTATGAGAATAATATGTTATAAATCCGAACAAAAAGCAGACCAACTAGCTGCACTAACGAACAGCGATCAAATTTATATTTTACCTTATTATAGTTTCATACATCTTATGGAGGAAGCAGAAACTAAAAATCAGGGATGTTTATCTTTGGTGCAAGAGGTTATTCAAAATTCACTTCCAATTGAAGAAAAACTGGAAGAACTTCAATTGACGTTACCGATCCGCCCTGATGAAGTGTGGGCTTCTGGAGTTACTTATTTAAAAAGTCGAGAAGCAAGAAACTTGGAATCAAAATCGACAACGAATCAATCCATATATGACAAAGTTTATGAAGCTGAAAGGCCAGAAATATTTTTGAAATCAACTTTACGTAGAACGATAGGGCCAGATACGCCTGTTTATATACGGACTGATTCCAACTGGCAGATTCCGGAACCTGAACTTGGTCTGGTTTTGAGCAGTAAGGGTAAAATTGTTGGATATACGATAGGAAATGACATGAGCAGTCGAGATATCGAGGGTGAAAATCCATTATATCTGCCACAGGCAAAAGTTTGGAAAAACTCATGTTCTATTGGCCCTAGTATTCGTTTAGCAGAGACGGTCGAGGATCCTTATGATCTACTGATTACATGTCGAATTTATCGCAACAGTAACAAGGTTTTTGAAGATAGTGCAAACACATCACAGTTAAAAAGGAAATATGATGAATTAGTTTCTTTTTTATGCCGTGATAATGTGGTGTTTGATGGAACAGTATTGTTAACAGGCACATGCATTGTCCCTAGCGAGGACTTTACTCTCGCAGATGGAGATGTCATTGAGATTGAGATTAGTGGAATTGGTGTTTTAAGGAACCCTGTTCAAGTAAATAAAAGTGAAAAAATTACAAACTAGGAGGTTATGAACATGGCAACTTTATCTCAAACTAAAACATTTTTAAACTATATCAATGGTCAATGGCAGGTTGGTTCCTCCAATGATACATTGGCAAGTATTAATCCAGCCAACCGGGAAGTGGTTGGTTATGTTCAAAGCTCAACTAGAGAAGACCTAGATGCAGCGGTTCTAGCTGCGAAGCAAGCACAAAAAACGTGGAAAAAGTTATCTGGAATTGAGAGAGGAAATCTCTTATATAAAGCTGCAGATTTACTAGAAAAAAATCTGGATGAAGTAGCGGAAACCATGACAAGGGAAATGGGAAAAACTTTGGTTGAAGCAAAAGGAGAAACGGCCCGCGGTGTCGCTATTTTACGCTATTATGCTGGTGAAGGTGCAAGAAAAATGGGGGATATTATTCCTGCATCAGATAGTGGAGCACTTCAGTTTAGCAAACATATACCATTGGGTGTCGTTGGTGCAATCACACCATGGAATTTCCCTGTTGCAATCCCTATTTGGAAAGCAGCCCCGGCTCTAGTTTATGGAAACACAGTGGTTCTGAAACCAGCAACGGAAGCTGCTGTAACGGCTGCTAAAGTATTTGAGTGCTTTGAACAGGCAGGTTTCCCAAATGGTGTTATTAATTTAATAACAGGCAAAGGTTCGGTTATTGGACAAGGACTTGCTGAACATCCGGATGTTGCAGCAGTAACATTTACAGGTTCAAACTCAGTTGGTAAAAAAATTGGACAAACAGCTTCTGCCCGTGGAGCAAAATATCAGCTGGAAATGGGCGGGAAGAATCCGATTATTATAGCAAATGATGCTGATCTGGATCAGGCTGTAGCTGCCGTTCTAAGCGGGGGACTTAAATCTACTGGTCAAAAATGTACCTGTAGCAGCCGTGTTATTGTTCAAAGCGGTGTTTATAATCAATTCAAAGATAAATTAGTTGCAGAAGTGAAAAAGATTAAAGTCGGGAACGGTTTGGACGCAGAGTCTTGGATGGGACCTTGTGCTTCTGAAGAACAGTACAAGACAGTAAGATATTACATTCAAAAAGGAATCGAAGAAGGTGCAGACCTTTTAGTTGGCGGTGAAACTCCGAATTCACCTGAGTTTCAACAAGGGTTCTATGTACTTCCAACGGTTTTTGACAATGTAACGTCAAGCATGACGATTGCCAAAGAGGAAATTTTTGGTCCTGTCCTGGCTCTGATGAAAGTAGAAACAATTGAAGAAGGTATTGAGGTGGCGAATGATACTGAATTTGGTTTGAGTGCTTCTATTTTTACAAAAGATATCGGCAAAATCCTTACTTTTATTGATGATATTGATGCAGGTCTTGTTCGTGTTAACTATGAAACGGCCGGTGTAGAATTGCAAGCTCCATTCGGTGGAATGAAAGCATCCAGCTCGCATTCCCGTGAACAAGGGGAAGCAGCCAAAGAATTTTTTACAACAACCAAAACAGTTTTTATTAAAGGCTAAGGGAGACAAGGGGGAGGGTTCTTCCCTCCCCGCATCAACCAATTGTTTTTTATCTGATTTGTGCGAACATGGAAAAAGAAATTCCAAAAATAGCTTGAGCTACTACTTCTTATGTCAATCCTATTACATTTAGCTCATTCAGAAGTATTTCAATGAAATCATAAATAACGATTGGCGAACCGGATATTTCAATTTACCACCGTACCGCTTCTTGCAACCCGATGGTAAGGGATTTTTTTTTATGTAGGATTTGTTCTTGGGAAGGAGCTTTTAGTTGTGCAGTTTATTTTAATCGTATTACCTGTATTTCTTATCTTTGGAACAGGTTTTATAGGACAAAAGTTACTAAAGTTAGACATAAAATCTATTTCAACGATGGCCATATATCTTATGATGCCTTTTTTAACTTTCAATACCTTTTATACGAATAAATTTAATAAAGATTATGTTTATATGGTTTTGTTTAATATTGTACTTATTATCGTTTTAATACTTATTACAATTATTGTAGGCAAAATCTTAAAGGCCGATAGAGCTAGTTTGTCTGCTATGCTCCTAGGAACTGCTTTTCCTAATATGGGGAATTTTGGGGCTCCGGTAATTCTGTTTGCTTTCGGGGCAAATGCATTTGATTATGCCATAATTACGATGGTTATACAGACATTATTGATTAATACAATAGGGATTTTTATCGCATCCTTTGGCAGTGAAAAATCGACTACAGTTAAGGAAGCTCTTCTAAACGTATTGAAAATGCCCATCCTTTATGGGGTAATACTTGGAGTATTGTTTCAAATTACGCATTTAACAATACCAACATCGATTATTGAGGGTATACGTTTAATCGGATCAGCTGCCATTCCGACAATGACCTTGCTACTGGGGATGCAATTAGCAGAAATAAAATCACAGCAATTTGAAATGAAATATGTAACCTCCACAACAATGATTCGAATGATAGTCTCACCTATTGTAATTGCATTATTGGTCAGCTTTATGCCTGTAAATCATATGGTTAAAAATGTTTTTATACTATTAGCTGCGATGCCAATTGCAGCCAATACGACACTTTTAGCAGTACAATTTAAGACGAAACCAAATTTAGTTGCGTATACAACATTAGTTACAACATTAATTAGTTTAGTATCAATTCCAATAATACTATATTTTTTAGGATAGGATATCATAGGGGAAACATAATGTATAAACGATCCAAGATAGCCTTCGCAACACCTACGTCATCTAAGAGCTTGGTCCATTCTTTTGGGGAACTTGTTGGAAGTTAATATAATCGATGAATTGTTGTACAATTCCTTAATCAATTGGAAAAATAAATTGGTTCCCTACAATCCATCGCGGCGTACATCAAATCATCAATAATGACTAATTGCGATTCTTTAATTCTCTTAATCCTAGTTTTGGATTTCCTCGTTATGTCCATGGTTTTCAAGGTTTGGACCATGTCTCCCATTGTTATAAAGGAGACCCTGTAACCTCGTTTAATGGCTTTTAATCCTAACCCCAACCACCATGTGTGTTTTTCCCTTATGTGCTGCCGGACTGGTGGGTTAGATTCCAACGCAGTCCCGCCAATCTAGTCAAATAAATGAATCTTGTAAAGACCAAATATTAAACATGGTCTTTTTATTTTGAAGAAATAACTAAGGCTTCTGAAGAATATTTCTATCTATTCTCTTACGTTAAGTCTCTCCCTTATATTCATTTCATGAATTGGAAAAGTTAGAACCTCGGTAGAATAGGTATTGTTACAGTAGTATGTTTGATTTGTGAGATTGATGAGAGAAAGTTTACCTTCAGGCAGGACTGAAGCTCCTGTGTCACATGATATAAAATTGCCAGCACGATAGACACATGAATAAGTGGTATGGCCGTGGATCATCAGGCGATTCCCAATTGCTATTTTTAAGGCATCCTTATTGACGGTGTACATATCAGCTATATCCATAAACGTACAATCCTCATGCTGTTTGGTTATATCTCGAGACAAGTCAATACCCGCATGAACATAAAAGAATTCTTCGTCGCTATGGATGAGAGGGAGATTTGCAAGCCAGACAAGATGCTCATTGCGTTCCGTTATTCCATTAAAATGAGTTTTCATTTCTTCAATAACTTTGAGTCCTCCGTATAGGAGCCATGTATGACTTTTCCCGCCGAAAATATACTGTCTCATCATAATCTCGTGATTTCCTAAGACAACAAAGATATTTTCAGGATTCTGTTCCTGTAATTTCTTTACAAACTTGATTACTTCTACGGAGTCAGGGCCCCGGTCGATCAAATCCCCAATCAATACCAACTGATCTACTTTAGGATTAAATTTTACAGCATCAAGTAAAGTAACCATTGGTTTATATTGTCCATGTATATCGCTTATTGCAAATTTTCTTTTCATTCCATTAACCCATCCTACTGTCAAGGAGACTATTATTATTTCTAATGATAGAATTGCTTAGTGTGTGTATAAACCATGTTACATGTTACAATTCTAGCAAAACTTATTTTGAAAGTCTAAAACACTTCTTGGTATTGGATAGAATTCCATAGACCGTTCCAGAAGCGTACCTTAACGAAAGAAATCTAAAATTAATAGTATTAAATGTGAAAAAAGCAAAAAAGCTAAGCAGGTTGACATTCGTTCACCTGGTCAGCTTTTTTGCTTTTTTCGAAACGTTAAGTAAGTGCATCGTGTATTACATTTCTTTGAGAAAAGAGGGGAAGGTTCTCATGCCAATTTTCTTTTCCTTAGAGCAAACTAAAGACCGACAGAACCGTCCCCATGGTCACATCCAACAATGAAGGTGTGGTTATCTAGTTTGTTACGTGTGAATTTTTCGAATCCACATCGAGCGATTTATTGTTATCCATCCGATTAAATAGGGTCGCTAATATTGGGCCAGATATATTATGCCAAACACTGAAAATAGCACTTGGTACAGCAGATAATGGTGAGAAATGTGCGGAAGCAATGGCAGCACCTAAGCCAGAATTTTGCATTCCAACTTCAATTGCAACTGCCTTTTTCTTCGATAAATCCATCTTAAATAACTTTCCAAAGGAATAGCCTAATAAATAGCCAAGGACATTATGTAGGACAACAACAGCAAAAATGATTAACCCTGTTTTAGCAATATTTTGTTGGTTAACAGATACTACTGCGGTTACAATCGCAACAATTCCGATAATGGATACAAGCGGAAGGACCTTTACACTTGCCTGTGCTTGACGATTAAATAATTTCTTAATGATTAGCCCTAGGACAATAGGTACTATCACAATTTTAACAATAGAAACAAATAGGCTACCTGGATCTACAGGAATCCATTCGCTTGCAAGTAATAAAATAAGTGCTGGTGTTACCACAGGTGCTAGTAGTGTTGTCACTGAGGTAATGGTTACACTTAGAGGAACATCACCTTTCGCCAAGAAAGTCATAACATTTGATGAAGTCCCCCCCGGACAGCAACCTACTAAAATGACTCCTACAGCAATTTCAGGAGGTAATTGTAATCCTTTTGCAAGTAAAAAAGCAAGAACAGGCATGATTAAAAATTGACCAACAACTCCAATCGCCACATCCTTTGGACGTCTAAAAACTTCTTTAAAATCTCCTGCAGACAATGTTAGTCCCATTCCAAACATAATAATCCCTAAAAGGAGGGAAATATGTGGTGCTATCCACGTAAATGCGGATGGCCAAAAAAACGAAAGGGCTGCAAATAATAGCACCCATACGGCAAAGGTACTACCGGCGAATTGGCTTACTTTCTCTAAAACTTTCATTTTTTTCACCTCTGACTTTGAATTTTTGTAATGAAAAGTATTATAGAATACTTTTTGAATAAAAACAATAGTAAGAATATTAAATTATCAAAAATTAAAAAATTAGTAGGGAATTCCCTTATTTTGCTCTTGTTTTTTTGTTAATGTTTATAGGTAGTCTGAAAAAGTTGGTGTGAAGATTGAGTAAAAAGAAACAAAAACGTAAATCAAGGAAGAAGGAAACGGGTACGTTCGGTGCGGTACTAATGCTATTTGGCTGTTTTTTCGTCGTACTGATTTTAGGCTGGTATATGATGGTGGGGCATTTAGATGGGGAAACTTTTCATGGGGTCGTGGAGCTTCCCTTAAAGGAGAGCTATGCGAACCCAGTATTTGAATTGGCATTTATACTCTGGGTCATTGGAATTCCGAGTACCATTGTTTTTCTCATATTAATGGTAATGGACAAAAGCGAATTTATTATATCCTGTTTTTATAGTGTTCCCATTTTTTTATTAAGTTTGGGCTTTACAATTCAGTATATGGTTTTGTTAGTTAAAGTTGGTGCTGAATCTTTATGGTGGGTTTATGTTGCTGCAGCAGTCCTCGGCTTCCTAATAGCTAATCTCTTAATCTATTTGGATAAAAGTAAATTGCGTCCTATTTTGTTTGGACTGGGTACTCTGCTAATAGTCCTTAGCTGGATTCTGCTAGTCATAGCAAACTCTGCAGATGGTCATTATATTATTATTTATAAGGATAAACTAAGTGGAAGTTTCGCGATTAAAACAATGGTAGGAACCCTTCAATCGATAGGGATTATGATTTTCATGATTATATATGGGTTTATTTTGAACCTTCGATTTGGTAGGGAAGAGTAAGTGTTCTTTCTAGACGCGATCTAAAAAAACGCACAGTGGATTTCACTTGTGCGGTTTTTTAGTGACTGCCCCTGTATGTCAAGTTAGTATGAACGTGTATTTTTTATAATTAGATAATAATAAGAATGAAAATATAATAGAATTAAAGAAACGTTTATTTGTATTTGTAGTGAAACAGGAGAGGAAGTGGAGTATGAGATATCAACGAACGTTTTTTATGATTAATGATTTGGTAATCGAAGTCAAGAAACCTGAAATAACGTTAAAAAAAGTCATAGTAGCCAAAATTAAAATAGAAAATGAAGAATATAGAATGCTCCGAAAAAAATTCGATGAAGATGTATTCCATATAGAGAAAAAGCCTGATGGATGGTACATAACAGAAAAAGAATAAGCACTCTGAGTTGATAAATACCAAAATGTATTTTTTACAATTCTTCATCAATTGTTTACTGAATATTTACATAAATCCTATCTTTTCTTAAAATTTCTCAATTAATCTATTACTAGATTCAAAATATACATAATTGAGGAGAGATAGTGAATGAATAATGAAACTTCTAAAAATGGCTTAAACAGAAGAGACTTTTTAAAAGCAGGAGGAATGGGTACACTTGCTCTTACTCTTGGATCAACTGGTGTGTTAGCACTCGGTTCGAAAGCATTTGCGGATAGTACGAATAATCCTGCCAGCGGTTTTGGCGGATATGGTCCTTTGGTTCCGGATCCAAATGGAATTCTCGATCTTCCACAAGGGTTTCATTACAAAATTATCTCCAAAGAGGGAGAGCTGATGTCAAACGGGGCAAAAATTCCGGGAGCCTTTGATGGGATGGCAGCTTTCGAGGGACCTAAAAATACGACCATTCTTGTACGTAACCATGAATTAGGGGCAGGCGCAGCTTTTGGTAGCAATCCTTATGATGCGGCAGCCAAAGGTGGTACAACGGCTTTAGTTGTAGGAGCAAACCGAGAAGTTATGGATGAATATGTTACCTCTTCTGGTACGATTCGAAATTGTGCTGGCGGAGCAACACCTTGGGGTACTTGGCTGACTTGTGAAGAAACACGTTCCGCAACACACGGATATGTATTTGAAGTAGATCCGACCCAGCCGGAGAACGAAATGTCCAGAACTCCAATCAAGGAAATGGGCCGCTTTTCCCACGAAGCCTGTGCGATTGACCCAGCGACAGGATATGTATATTTAACGGAGGATGCAAGCCCAAGTTACCTTTACCGTTTTATTCCAAATGACTTAAGCCAAAAACCAGGCGCACTACAAAAAGGCGGTAAGCTTTATGCGGCGGCGATTGAAGCGGTCACGGATCCATCAGCAAGTACATTTAAAACAGGACAAACATATAAGATTGTTTGGAAGGAACTAGATCCTCATTTGTGCCGCGAAGATGCTAAGGCACAAGGCTGCATTGAATTTAGTAGACTAGAAGGAGCGTTCTTCCAAGAGGGTGTTTTCTGGTTCGACGACACCTCTGCCGGTGATAAAAAACTTGGACGCGTATACCGTTATATTCCTCACACTAATACATTGGAGCTTTTCTATGAGGGCAATGATGCACGAGAAATGGAATATCCAGATAATATCTGCATGACTCCATGGGGTGACCTTTGGTATGCAGAAGATGGTTCTGGCCAAGATCGATTGATGGGAATTACCCCTGAAGGCAAAGTCTATCCTTTTGCCGCTAACCGACTAAGTGATTCTGAATTGGCTGGCCCTACCTTCTCACCTGATGGAAACACACTGTTTGTTAATATTCAAAGCCCAGGCAAAACCTTTGCCATTTGGGGACCATTCCAACGCAGAAACTCTGCACGTGCAAGGGAAATGTCCTATGCTGCTCCTGCGAACCTAGCACCACAAGTTTCAGATAAAGTGGCTAAGGCTGCCGAGGAACAAGGTATGTCCATTTTAGAAGCGGCAGCATTTGAGCGCCATGGTGTGCAATTAATCTAATTTAGGGAAATCAAATAAACGTAACTTTTTGATTTCGTTTTGATCACATTGATGTTTTTATAAATTATATAGGTTATTTAACTAGCTGCTCAAATTGTTGGGCAGCTTATTTTTGCATTTTTTGCAACTAGTTGAATAAAAAATGTCGAATTTTAGAATATAATTACTATTTTTGTAGAATTATCAGTAAAAATAAAATATTCTAATTATTTTGTTGAAATAGGTGAATAAAAATTATATAATCCTAGGTGTACTAGTATATTAGTTATACTAGTGTGATTTAAATACTTTACATAAGTATTTTTTACCAAGTGTTTGTAAGCGGTATCAACTATTTGGGGGTGAGAAGGGGCGCAATACTAGCTAGTAGATGGGTTATTGGTGAAGTACATAACTGGCTTCCGGCACAGGTTGTCATGATTGGCGCAGTACATTATTTTTCAAAAAATAAATTTAGTAAATACATTCATACCACTAATGTTACAAAGCTTTCTTGGTACAACACCGTTCTTGATTTATTTGATGGAAAAACTCATCCACCGTAGATGAATCATGTATGGTAATTTGATTGCAATGACAATTTTGTCGGTTGCCCAGTATTCATTATCTTTTGATTTTCCAGCGTTATGTAGAGGGAATTGCTACTCATGGACTAAAAGGATGATTTCGGTATAGGCATTACTGATATGAATGGATAGTCTATTAGAGGTGAAGCATGAAACTATTAGCGGAAACAAATATAAATAATAAAAGGTCTATCAGGGAACATGTTTATACTGCTATTAAGACCCAAATCTTAAAATTAGAACTCGAACCTGGAAGAAAGATTTCTGAAAAGGATATAGGTGAAACATTACAAGTCAGCAGAACACCGATAAGGGAAGCTTTTCTAAAACTAGAGCAAGAAGAACTTTTGGAAATATATCCTCAAAGAGGAACGTTTGTTTCAAGGATTAATTTAGATCAGGTAGAAGAAGCAAGGTTTATGAGGGAAAATATTGAAAGAGGAATTGTTCGGCTTGCTTGTGAACAGTTTCCAGAGGATTATTTTATCCAATTAGAAACCAATATTACCATGCAGAAACTATTCGATGAAAAGAAAAATTTTACCAGGCTATATGAATTAGACGACCAGTTTCATCAAATTCTTTTTGACGGTTGTAAGAAAAGTAGAACATGGGCAATTTTGCAGCAGATGAACACTCACTTTAATAGAGTAAGAGCTTTACGTACATCCTTAGGGATGAAGTGGGATTTTATCATTAATCAGCATGAACAGATTTTCAACCTTATTAAAAGCAGGGACGTAGATTTAGTAGAAAAGGTAATAACAGAGCATTTACAAGTAGTGGTATTTGAAAAAGCTGTATTAAAAGAAAAGTATCCAAACTATTTTAAATGAGTCGTTAAACTTCTTCGACCTTTGCAAAATATATCTTTGAGGAGGCAGAAAATTGATTAATGTTGCAATTATTGGTGCAGGAGCTATTTCACCCGCGCATATTAAAGGATATTTGGAATTTCCAGATAAATGTAGAATTGTAGCCATATCAGATATCTATCTGGAAAAGGCAGATAAAGTTGTTAACGAGTATAATCTCGAAGCAGTTACGGTGAAAGATTACAAGGAGCTGTTGAACCGAGGGGATATTGATTTAGTTTCAGTATGTACACCCCCTTACACTCATGCTCAAATAGCGATTGATTTCTTAGATGCTGGTAAACATGTTTTGGTTGAGAAACCAATGGCGTCTTCATTAGAAGAATGTGATGCCATGAATGCGGCGGCCCAAAGAAGCGGAAAAATCTTATCGGTTGTTGCTCAGAACCGTTTCCTTAACCCGATGATGAAGTTAAAACACATACTGGAACAAGATATGATTGGGCCAATTGTCCATGTTCAGGTTGATTCCTACTGGTGGAGAGGTCACTGCTATTATGATTTATGGTGGCGCGGAACTTGGGAAAAGGAAGGTGGCGGACCTACGTTGAATCATGCTGTTCATCATATTGATATATTCCAATGGATGAATGGAATGCCATCTGAAATAACCGCTGTGATGAGTAATACCTCACATGATAATGCGGAAGTGGAGGACATCTCGATTGCCATTGGACGTTACAATAGTGGATGTTTGGCACAAATTACAAGTTCTGTCGTCCATCATGGTCAAGAGCAGCAATTAATTTTCCAAGGGAAAAATGCACGGATTTCTTCACCTTGGAAATTAAAAGCTTCTAAATCAAAAGAAAATGGGTTCCCAGAGGACGATAATCAATTAGAAGAAGAAATTCAACGTGCCTATGATGCACTTCCGGATATTCCATATGAAGGACATCCTGGTCAGATTCACAATGTGTTAACAGCAATCGAAAATGATTCAGAAGTTTTGATTGATGGGTATCAAGGAAGAAAAACACTTGAATTAATTACAGCGATTTATGAGTCGGCAAGCTTCGGAAAAACTGTGAAACTTCCATTAAATCAGGACAGTCCTTTTTATACTAGAGAGGGGTTGTTAAAACAATCAGTTAAGTTCTATGAAAAAACAAAGGCCATTGAAAACTTCGGCACTAGCTCTATTACTTTATAAAATTGTTTTGAGTTGAAAAAGGGATTTCCCTTTGAAGAGATGAGGAGGAGAACCAATGGATAAAATGGATGGAATGAATTACGCACCAAAAGGTCATGTTTCTAAAGTAGTGAAAGAGGGAGAATTTCCTTTCGCAG
This sequence comes from Neobacillus niacini, assembly GCF_023715415.1. Classification (GTDB taxonomy): domain Bacteria; phylum Bacillota; class Bacilli; order Bacillales; family Cytobacillaceae; genus Neobacillus; species Neobacillus niacini_C. The sequence goes on along the minus strand of NZ_JAMBOB010000001.1, from coordinate 38,703 downwards.
TTATTGGCTTGGATCATGGTCATATTTATGGAATGTGTAATGGATTAATTGAAGCGGGTGGCGAATTAACCCATGTGTATGATTCAGATCCTCAGAAGGTAAAAGCCTTTTGTGAAAAATATCCTGGTGTAAAGGCAGTATCATCAGGCGAAGAAATCCTGGAGAATCCTGAAATTAAATTGGTAGCGAGTGCTTGTATTCCTTCGGATCGAGGACCTCTAGGCTTGAAAGTACTGGACCATGGGAAACACTATTTTGCCGACAAACCTGCATTTACCAAAATAGAACAAATAAGAAAAGCGCAGCAAAAAACAGCTGAGACGGGACTAAAATGGGGAATTTACTATAGTGAACGTCTCCATGTCGAAAGTGCTGTGTTTGCAGGGCAGCTTATAGAAGAAGGGGCTATAGGCAGAGTGGTCCAAGTAATCGGAACAGGTCCTCATCGTGCGAATGCGAACAGCCGTCCAGACTGGTTTTTTGATCCAGAATCTTACGGTGGGATTTTATGTGATATTGGAAGCCATCAAATTGAGCAATTCTTGTATTATACAGGTGCTAAAGACGCCAAAGTCCTTCATAGTAAGGTGGCAAACTACAAGTTCAAAGACTACCCATCCTTCCAAGACTTTGGTGATGCCACTCTTGTAGCAGATAATGGGGCTACCTTTTATTTCCGCGTAGACTGGCTGACACCTGATGGTCTCGGGACATGGGGAGATGGACGAGTAGTAATTTTAGGAACAGAAGGATATATAGAGGTTCGGAAATATATTGATATCGGCAGAGAAAGCACCTCGAATCACGTATATCTAGTAAACCATGAAGGTGAAAAGCATATACAGGTGTCCGGAAAGGTTGGATTCCCGTTCTTTGGAGAATTTATTCTTGATTGTTTAAATGGAACAGAAAATGCCATGACGCAAGCTCATGCATTTAAGGCAGCAGAGTTATGCATAGTAGCCCAAGAAAAGGCAGAATTTATTGAAACAGCAGATCAAAAAGTGACACTTAACTCATAAAACTTTTAACTTGAGAAATAAAAGTGAAAATTAGCAGGGCGATTCTACATGGCAATCAATTCCTTGGGCTATCTCACCTCTGTCAGTCAACTCGCTTTCGCCCTGAAAACGCAAGACTCCGCTCTATGATTTTTGAAAATTACAAAGATATTCAGTATTTGCAATTCTATAATGTTAATTTTATCTTAAATCCATACCTCTGCATGAGCGTCAAAGGATACGATTCTAATTAGTAGAACGGAGGTCGTAGTTTATGAAAGTAATAGATAGTGATCTTGCTTTAAATAAAAAGACTAGCATTGAACCGTCACTGATAAAGAAAAAGGGATTCCTTTATTATCTAAAGCGTGATTTTATCATCTACCTTATGTTGGTCATCCCTGTGGCCTATATATTGACATTTAAATATGGCTCCATGTACGGCATACAAATAGCCTTTAAGGATTACAACATGTTTACGGGTTTGAGTGAGAGTACATGGAATAATTTTGCAACATTCAAGGAAATATTTGCAAATCCGCAATTCTTTCAGGTAGTTAGAAACACATTGGTGCTTAACGGCTTGGATTTAATTGTGGGATTTCCGGCACCAATCATTTTAGCTATCCTAATAAATGAACTTGCATTTAAAAAGTTTAAGAAGATCAGTCAGACAATACTGTATATGCCGCATTTCCTTTCCTGGGTTATTATCGGCGGAATTGTTACTCAGCTGCTTGCGCCAACAGGAATGTTAAACTCATTTATTACCCGTATGGGTGGAGATGCATTCCCGTTTCTAACGGACAAATTGGCTTGGGTTGGAACTTATTCTTTAGTAGGAGTATGGCAGAGTGCAGGGTGGGGTACAATTTTGTATCTTGCTGCTATGACGGGAATTGACAAAGAGCTTTATGAGGCTGCTGACGTGGATGGCGCAGGAAGGCTAAGGAAAATTTGGCATATTACACTGCCTGGTATAAGACCGACCATTGCAATACTTCTGATCTTGCAACTCGGACATATTATGGCAATTAATTTTGATCGTCCATTCACTTTGCAAAACAACCTTGTTATGGACTATGGTGACGTTATCAGTACCTATGTTTATCGTGTAGGTATTCAATCCGCAAATTTTTCAGTTGGTGCAGCTGTGGGTCTGTTCCAATCTGTTATTTGCTTAATATTTCTGGTAACTTCCAATTTTATTACTAAGAAATTAGGCGGGAAAGGAATATGGTAAGGGGGTACTTACAATGTCACAAAAGTTAAGAAATAAAGCTTTTGACTATTCAGCAGCATTTATTGTTTTAATAGCGGTAATTATATGCCTGGTTCCATTTCTTTATGTTCTTTCGGCATCACTTAGTTCCAATAGGGCGATTATTTCCCAGTTGGTTACCATATACCCTATAGACTTTAATATTGAAGCCTACAAAGTTGTATTCGCTGATGGCGGTATGTTGTACTCAATGTTTTTCACTGTGATTCTGGTCCTTGTATATGCGCTCCTTGCATTGTCGGTCACCGTTTTGGCAGCGTACGCAATGAGTAGAAAAAGGCTCAAGGGCAGAAAAGTAATAATGTTAGTAATGGTGTTTACCATGTATTTTAGTGGTGGTTTAATCCCGGATTATATGCTTATAAAGGACTTAAATCTTTTGAACACTCCATTTGCACTGATTCTACCGAGTATGATGAGCGTATTCAATATGATTATATTAAAATCATTCTTTGAGAACTTGCCGGAAAGCCTCGAGGAAGCTGCATACCTGGATGGATGCAATGACCTGCAGATACTGCTCAAAATCATGCTGCCTCTTTCCAAGCCGGCACTTGCTACCATCGCATTACTATACGCAGTATTCAGATGGAATTATTTTCAGGACGCTCTATTCTATATTACGGACGAAAATCTGTATACCATCCAACTTAAACTATACAATGTGATTAATATTTCACAACAAATGGCTGGAGAAAATATCAATTTAAATATTCCTTCAGAAGCACTGAAAGCAGCAAGCATTATGTTTGGTACAATTCCGATTCTTCTAGTATACCCATGGCTCCAGAAATACTTTGTATCCGGAATTACCATTGGTGCAACGAAAGGTTAATGGGTTTGTGAAAAAGATTATTTTAATCTGATTCGCGAATTTATATAAAAATTAATATATACAAAAGGAGAGGCTTTCTATGAAGGTAAAGGCACTAAAATCTATCTTTGCTTCTTTCACTGCACTGGCACTTGCTACTTCTTTGGTTGGTTGTCAGAGTACAGCATCAAGCGACAAACAAAGTGGTACAAAAGAAAAAACAACAGACAAGACAACAGAACATCGAACGTTAAAGGTTGAAGTTTTTGATAGAGGCAAACCTGGTCAGCCTGATTTAAATAATAACTACTGGACAAAGTATATCAACGATACTTTCGGCAAGAAGTACAATGCAACTGTAGAGTTTGTTCCAGTTCCTAGAACCCAGGAAGTAGACAAGTTAAATGTATTGATGGCAGCAGGTGAGGCACCTGATATCGTCTTCACCTATAACCAGGGTACTGTTTATAATTATGTACAGCAAGGTGGATTGGCAGACCTTGGTCCAGCACTTAAGGAGCATGGATCTGATCTCACAAAGTATCTTGGAGATGATTTATTAAAGTATGGGAAGTTTAGCGATAAGCAGTTTGCAATACCAGGGAAGAGAACTGTACTCCTAGGTATGAATACATTTATCCGTAAAGACTGGCTCGATAAACTCGATCTTCCTGTTCCTACTACACCAGAAGAGTTCTATGACACTATGGTTGCATTCAAAGAAAAGAATCCCGGAAATGTAAGCGGAGTCATTCCTTTTGGATATTCACTTCAACCGGCATATCCAGGATTAGGTAACATACCAGATGCATTTAAACCATCTGATCTGACTAAAAAGCAGTTTGCTACACTGCAGACAAGTCCTGGTTACCAGGCAAACTGGAATTTACCAGGATTTAAACAGGCGATTCAATATGTGAATAAGATGTATAATGACGGCTTGATTAGCCCGGCTTTCGCAACTGACAAAGATGCAAAACTGCTAGATGCAGATATTTCCAATGGAAAAGTTGGAGCATTTACCACGAACTGGGATGGTCCGTACAGAACTGCTCCTGGTACCCTTACCAATCTTAGAAATAACGTCCCTGGTGCAGAACTGATCCCTATTGATCCTTGGAAAAATGACGCTGGAAAGACTCCTAAGGCAGGATATTCTCCTAATGGCATGTTCATACTTGTACCGAAAGCAAGTAAAAATGTTGACCTTGCGATACAATATCTTAACTGGATGGCTGACCCAGAGGTAACGCTCTTCTTACAGAATGGTGAGGAAGGCGTAGATTACAACATGGTTGATGGTGTTCCAGTTCAGACAGGAACTACAAATGAAGGCGAAAAGATGATGACTGTTGCAAACAATCTCGACTATGATATTCTTTCAAATGGTATCGAGCTTGGCGATAAGGAAAAGAACGTTGCAGCTGTTTCTGCGGGATATCCAGGTTTTGAAGAAGAAGTACAGAATGCATTGAAGGTTGGGTCTGTGGATTACTATGCTCCTTACTATTTTTCAACACCGAATTCTGCTGACGCAAAATATAATACCTCGCTTAAGGACTTTTCTGCTCAGATGCTTGCAAAATTAATTTCTGCTAAGCCAACTGAAGTAGACAGCCTGTACAAAACTTTGGTTGACCAGTACATGGGTCAAGGCGGACAGGCAGTTTATGATGAATATGTAAAGAATTACAATGATCAAAATAAGAAATAAATAATAGATTACCAAGTTAGAAACTGTCTCTTTATGAGGCGGTTTCTAACTACTATACTAGTATTATAAAAATTAATAACACAAATACATATTGGTTCTGGAGTAAATGCTGTGCTATTAATAACCTATGATAAGAAGGGCGGTGTGTATCATTATGTTACAGATAGACGGCTGGTTTTATCGAGTGTGTACATGGATTTATCACTTTACCTTACTAAACCTTCTATTCTTGATTAGTTGTATACCGATTATTACAATATTTCCAGCTACTGCAGCTGCTTTTGGAGTAACAAGACAGTGGGTAAAAAAGAAAGAACCTCCGATTGTCACAACATACATTCGATTAATGAAAGAAAATTTCAAACAAAGCATGGTTGTTGGGATTTTTATTGTCATTGTAGGGATGTTGCTTTATGGTGATTTCCGTATCATTACAAAAATTGACTCAAACATAAAAATCGCCCTATACATGTTTTTCTGTTTAATGACCGCTTTCTATGTTGTTATTGTGTTACATGTGTTTCCGTTAATGGTTAATGGTTATTATACAGGCAAGCAGTTACTTATAAATGCTTTGAAATTTGGCTTGTATAAATTTCACCTGACGTTAATCAACCTGATTTGTCTGTATGGGCTTTTTTTAATTTCTGTAAAGTTTCCATTCTTCTTTCTTTTCTTTTTCTCAAGTATAGCTATTTTCATAACCTATTGGCTAAGTGAATTTAAATTTACACAGTTGGCAGTTGAAACTGGAATTAAGACTAAAAAGAACCTCTTAAAAACTCATTCCTAATCCAATTCCTGCCAAATTACCATTTTTAACAAACCTATTATACTAATAAAAGACTCTTGCCCTACAGTCTACTTAATCCTAAAAAACCGACATTCGTTTTGAATGTCGGTTTTTTGATCTTACCAGCGTACGGTTAGCATTTTTCTTCTTGTGTAGAATTCTACTCCGTCTGTTCCATTGGCATGCAGATCGCCGTAGAAGGATTTTTTCCAGCCGGAGAAGGGGAAGAAGGCCATGGGAGCAGGGACACCAACATTTACCCCTAGCATTCCCGCTTCGATATTTTCTCTAAAATAACGAACGGCACTGCCGCTATCAGTGAATAAGCAGGCGCCATTTCCAAAGTCTGATTGGTTGGCTAATTCTACAGCTTCTTCAAGGCTGTTGACCCTTACAATGGAAAGGACAGGAGCAAAAATTTCCTCTTTCCAAATTCTCATTGAAGGATCCACGTTATCAAAAATAGTTGGTCCAATGAAAAAGCCATTTTCATGATAAGCTTCATCTTTTCGCCCGTCACGGACTAATGTTGCACCCTCTTTTTGACCAATATCAATATAATTCGCTGTTCTAACCTTGTTTTCCTCACGAATAACAGGTCCTAAGAAGACATCTTCATCCAGTCCATTACCTATTTTCATTTCATCTGCATGCTCATTGAGAAGCTTGACTAATGGTTCAGCGACATCTCCGACCGCTACTACAATTGAACAGGCCATACATCGTTCACCTGCTGAACCATACGCAGCGTTAATAATTTCTTTTACGGATGACTCTAGGTCTGCATCCGGCATTACGATGGAGTGATTTTTGGCACCAGCTAAAGCTTGAACGCGTTTGCCATTCGCAGCTGCTGATTTATAGATATACTCTGCCACAGGCTGAGAACCAACAAAAGAAATCGCCGGTACATCCTTATGGTCCAATAAACCATTAACGATATCATGTGCACCATGAACAATATTTAAAACCCCATCCGGCAGCCCGGCTTCTTTAAACAGCTCCGCCAAACGGTTGGCAAGAATCGGAGTTCTTTCAGATGGCTTTAATATAAAAGTGTTTCCGCAGGCAATAGCAAGGGGGAACATCCAGCATGGAACCATCATCGGGAAGTTAAACGGAGTTATGCCCCCGACTATTCCAACAGGATAGCGATACATTCCTGATTCGATATTTGTTGCAATGTCAGGAAGCTGTTTGCCCATCATCAGCGATGGGGCTCCTGAAGCGAATTCCACGCATTCGATTCCACGCTGTACCTCTCCGTAAGCCTCTTTATAGCTTTTTCCGTTTTCCTTTGTGATTAACGTGGCAAGTTCATCCCAATGCTCCATCAATAATTGCTGATATTTAAAAAGAATACGTGCCCGCTTTGGTACAGGTGTTTTACTCCAGGTTTTAAATGCTTCTTTTGCAGCTTTTACTGCTAAATCAAGGTCTTCACGTGTAGATAGAGGAACATGTGCAAGTTCTTCACCAGTAGCAGGATTTGGAACGATTTCATATTTATCTGAGTTGGACTCGATCCACTCACCATTAATAAAATTTTTTAGTACTGTAACAGCTGTAGTTGTCATACGTCTTTACCCCTTTCAATCGATTAATAGATTCAAACCTTTAAGGAATTAAATTATCACCATTTCTAATCCCTTTACCTAAAGAACTGTGGACTCGTAGGTAAACTGATAATGATAGCAAACATGGTAAAGGTCCACTAATTCACTGTGAGTTGGGATTCTCGGGTTATTTCCAGGGCTTCCGCTATTGATGGCATCGACCGCCATTTTCTCCACCACATTTTCAAAAGCACTTTTATCGATTCCCCATCCCTTAAGATTAGGGATATTCAGTTTTTGGCAAAGTTCCTTTACTGAGTTCACTGCGATTTGTGCTGCCTCCTCATTGGAAAGGGTTTCATTTTCAGGTTTAATAATTCGACCAATATCTGCTAATCTATCGATACAGGCATCCTTACTAAATTCCAATACGGCCGGCAGCAGCATAGCATTTGATATGCCATGTGGGACGTGGAACAGTGCTCCAATTGGCCTGCTCATCCCATGAACAAGGCAGACAGAGGCATTGGAAAATGCCATTCCCGCTTGAAGAGCTCCTAGTGACATGGCTTCACGCGCATTTTCATTTTTTTCATCCTTATAAGCAATTAATAAATTTTCTAAAATAAGCTTCATAGCCGATAATGCCAGCATATCCGTCATTGGTTGTGATTTTCTTGATAGATACGCCTCAATCGCGTGGCTCAGCGCATCAACTCCTGTAGCTGATGTTACACTAGGAGGGGATGACATGGATAATAATGGATCCACAATCGCCACATCCGGCATAAAAGCAGGTTGTTTAATCATCATCTTGACATCGTTTTTTGTATCCGCAATAACGGTTACATCCGTAGCTTCTGAACCGGTACCTGCTGTTGTTGGAATCGCAATATGCGGAACCGCAGCTTTGACAGCCATTTTCTTCTCCTGCATGTAATCCCCGATATATCCTCCGTTTGTGGCAAGGACAGCAATTGCTTTAGCTGTGTCAATACAGCTGCCGCCGCCTAAGGAAATCACAAGATCACAATTTTCCTCATTAAAAAGTTCCAGTGATTCCTCTACATACATATCTGTTGGTTCTGAATTTACCCCAAGATAAACAGCACTTTCTATTCCTTCCTTTTGAAGAAGGTTTTGACATTGATTAACGTAGCCAAGTCCAGCCATCATTTTATCGCTGACAATAAGAGCTTTCTTTCCTCTTAATCTCGCTTCCTTCCCAACATTTTCAAAAGACTTTCTACCATAAAAAATTGATTTTGGTGTTCGAAATACTGCAAAATTCTCCACTCTCGTTCTCACCCCTTACTAAACTTTACACATATCTAAAATGCAAGAAGTATGCCAAGTGGAGAAGTAGCGTAAGGCAGGCTTTTGTTGATATCATTTTGTAGGAATAACACTACATGTGTAGCTTTTTTGCAGTGTTGCCACTACACTATCACTAAACAGATGGTGCTATTTATTCAATTTAATAGATTCCGTGCTTTTTTAATTTTTGATAAAGAGTTGTACGATGAATTCCAAGAATATTTGCAGCGCTTGATTTATTGCCACCAGCTTGTCTTAAAGCTTGAAGAACGATTTCTTTTTCTTTTAAATTGCCCTCCATTTTAGCTTCCGCTATTAAAGTTGGAGCCTTGGAAGGAGTAGTATCCTGTATTTCCTCAATCTTGTTATGAATTGACAGTGGCAAATCTCTTATTTCAATTGTGATTCGATCAACAAGTGTTACAATTCTTTCAATCGTATTGGCCATCTCTCGAATATTGCCGCGCCAATGATAATTCATAAACGCAGCTACTGCCTCTGCAGATAATGATTTAACAGGCACTTGATATTTCTCACAGATTTTCTTCATATAATGAGCAATTAAAATTGGTATGTCTTTCTTTCGTTCCCTTAGTGGTGGCAGCGGCAACTGAATGATATTAATCCGGTAATATAAATCTTCACGAAACGCTCCTTTATCCACCATTTCCTTTAAATCACGATTGGTGGCACTGATGATTCTCGCATTAATTTGATATTTTTTAACCCCGCCTACACGTTCTACCTCTTTCTCCTGAAGAACACGCAATAGTTTGGTTTGCATGACGAGCGGCAACTCACCTATCTCATCAAGAAAAATCGTTCCATTATCTGCTAATTCAAATTTACCTGGTTTTCCGCCTTTTTTTGCACCGGTAAATGCACCTTCTTCATAACCAAATAGCTCTGATTCAAATAAATGCTCTGGTATCGCTCCGCAGTTCACACTTATAAAAGGACCCGTAGAAAAAGGACTTAAATGATGAATACTTTTGGCAAACATTTCTTTTCCTGTCCCACTTTCTCCCGTAATTAAAACGGTTGCCGCCGTTCTTGCAGCTTTTCTGGCGATTCGTTTAACATGAAGAATTTCATCACTTGTACCAATAATCTGATCAATGGTAATTCTGCTGTCCCTCTCTTCTTTTAATGTAAAGAGATCTTTTTGAGGGTCATTCTTTCGGTTACTTTCTTGTAATCTCTCATAAATTTTATAAACCTCACTTACCCCTTCGAAGATGAGCATTCCAATTGCTCCAACCACTCTGCCTTCCCGCCATATCGGGATACGGTGAACAACCATGTCCTGTCCGTGTATATTTTGCAGGACCCCGCGCTGTGCAACGCCTGTTTTAACTGTAATATGTAAGTTGGTATTATCAATCACTTCAGTGACATGTCTTCCAATTGCATCTTCTCTTTTAATGTCAATGAAACGGCAATAGGCTTCATTAAATTCCTGAAGCATCCCATTTTCATCCACAACTGCAATCCCTTCAAAGGCACTCTCTGATATGGCCGCTAATGCTTCTACAGAAATTTGCCTTTGCTGCAATTTGTACATGTATTTAGAAAAACCCTCTAAAATATCTCGCTGTGTTAGAACTCCGATCAGTTTTCCACTATCATCCAATACTGGTAAGTGACTATAGGGCAGTGATTTGACATCCAAGATGGAATCAGTGGGACGGATACAAACTACATTTCTATTTAAAAAGCTTGAAGCTAATTCCTCATGATTTGCTTCATGAAGAAAATGAGAAAACAAATTTCGCAATGTAATCATACCTAAGAATTGTTCGTTGTCATCAATTACTGGCAAACAATCTACTCGTAACTTCTCCATTTTCTCCGCTGCTTCCCTTATCGTTCCCCCAGGTAAAATCGCATAGGGGCTTGGGGTCATCCAATTTTTCACCATAATAATCTCAGTTTGATAAAGGTCCTTAACATACCAATCTGATTGCTGCACCAATCATATCCCCACACTTTCCCTTTGTTTCCTCTATCATATCAACAATTTCCTGATGCAGAAACTAGCAAACTAACTATATCTTTGAAGAAGTGGTTATTTTTTACTAATCATTCACATTAAAAATTCATAAGCCTAATCCATTTCAATATTTTTTTTACGAATGTCAGGGGGATCCAAAATCTCTTTGTAATTGTTACAAAAATGTCAGTTTTTGCTCTTACCCAGGAAATTTCATGACATTCTTATTTCAAATCTCTGTCCTAATTTAAAATTAAAACAATGCTAGAGTAATAAAAGCAAGAATCCAAAGGTAATTAGAACCACATAAGTAAGACAACTTTTGATATGTTGAGCTAAGAACAAAAGCTGTCTATTGAATGAGGGTTGTATGTAGCTCAAAGTATAGATAGGGAAAGCGATTACATTTCTATAGAAGTTTACAAGGAGGAATTATTTTGGCGAAGGATATTGGAAAGAGAATTAGATTAAGTCGAAGGAAAGATGATCATGTTGCCATGCAAGAACAGGTTAACTGGGCTTTGGAGCAATTTAGAGAGAAACTTGAAGAGAAGTGGTTAAGTGTTGAAATAGCTGACAATATTACGTACGAAGAAGGAATAGGGTTTCCTATAATCGTAGGAGGACCTCACACTGCAGCTTTTGATTTCCAGCATTTAATAAAAGATAGCCAACCCATTCAGCCAGAATCTTTTTTCATTACATCAACTATAGAAAGTGGACAAAAATCACTGGTAGTACTAGGTGCGGATGTACGAGGATTGGTGTATGCACTCCTTGAATTATCAGATATAGTAATGCATTCAAATGATCCAGTAGAGGAGCTTTTGAATTTACAACCAATAAAAAATCAACCGGCAAATCCGGTTAGAAGCATCAATCGACTATTTGTAAATGAAAAAACAGATAAATTATGGTTTTATGATAAAACATTTTGGCGTGAATACTTAACAGAGTTAGCAAGTCAGCGTTTCAATCGTATTCATCTCGCTCTTGGTATGGGGTATGACAATGGTCATGATCCAGATATTAAAGATTTTTATTTTTGTTTTGCTTATCCTTTCCTTGTCTCTGTACCTGGTTACCAAGTAACTGTTCAAGATTTAACCGATGAAGAGAGGGACAAAAATTTACAGATGCTCCGCTTTATTGGACAAGAAGCAAATCGCAGAGGGTTGGAATTCCAAATTGGACTATGGACACATACTTATGAGCCAGAGGAAAGCCCTAACATCCGTTATAAAATTGAAGGACTTCAAGAAGAAAATCATGCAATATACTGCCGTGATGCATTAAAAACACTATTACAGTCTTGTCCTGAAATCGATGGAGTAACAATCCGTGTTCATTATGAAAGTGGAATACCTGAGCCAGCACATTTATTTTGGGAAGTAGTATTTCAAGGTGTAGCAACATGTGGTAGAAAAATTAATCTTGATCTCCATCCGAAAGGGATTGATGATGAACTCCTTCAAGTGGCTGAGAAAAATGGTGTACCTTTTTCAATTTCACCAAAATTCTGGGCAGAACATATGGGACTGCCTTACCACCAAGCTGCCATCAGGGAGACAGAACTTCCAATTGAACCGACCCCCGAAGCAGGTAAGATGATTGTTACTACCACTTCAAGACGGTTCACCCGATACGGATATGCTGATTTTTATAAGGAAGACCGCAACTATGATCTATTCTTCCGCATTTGGCCAGGTACACAAAGGGTACTTTTATGGGGAGATCCGGAGATGGCTGCAGGGTATGGTCGTTCAGGCAGTTTCTTAGGTGCCAAAGGGGTAGAAATAATGGAGCCGCTTTCTTTTAAATCACGGAAAACGACAGAGACACCTACAGGAAGAGACCCTTATGCAGATCCAGCATTACGTTTTGGAGTCGGGGACTGGAAAAAATATAAGTACACTTATCGGCTGTGGGGGCGGTTATTATATAACCCAGATGCAAGTCCTGAATCATGGCACCGATTTTTAAGAAGTGAATTTTCAGAAGCTGCCGAATCATGTGAAAAATCATTAAAGTATGCTAGTCGGATTTTACCATTATTAACCGTTGCACATTCACCATCAGTAGCCAACAACAACTATTGGCCTGAAATGTATAGTAATATCTTTATTATCGATCAAGAAAAGAAACCAGATTATCACTGTGATGGTCGTGAACCTCATACCTTTAATGCAGTAAGTCCATTGGACCCGGCTTTATTTTATCGAGTGGATGAATTTGCTGATGATATGGTTCGAAATCAAAGGCAGGGCAAGATATCTCCTATTCAAACTGCAGACCTTTTAGAAGATTTAGCCTTGACAGCACAACATTATTTGCAAGAAGCCAAGGGGAAAATTGACAACCAGAATGATCCAGCATTCCGGAGATGGGTGATTGATATTGAAGCACAAATTGGTTTGGGACACTTTTTTGCAAATAAATTTAGAGCTGGAACAGCATATGAGTTCTTTGAAAGAGTCGGAGATGCAAGTTTGCTAGAACAAGCGCTTAAATATTATCGCTTGGCTAAAAATGCATGGGAGCAAGTAATTGAAGCTACCAAAGATGTTTATACCGATGATATCACATATGGATATGTTTCTTTTATGCGCGGGCATTGGGCCGACCGATTACCAGCAATCGAAGAAGACATTCGGAATATGGAAAATCAAATCCAGTTAGCAAGAAATAATGTTTCATCAAAAGAAATTGAAAAAGCGAAGAATTGGCTACTCAATCAACAGATGGAGTTACCAGCATATAATCACATACCACCGAAGTCATTCGAAAGAGGTCAGAGTGTACAAATTAGTTTGAATATACAAGATATTCCTTCTGATTACCAAGTTTATTTAAACTATCGTCATGCAAACCAGGCAGAAAGTTATCAATCTATTAAAACGGTACGGGATGCTGATTTATTTACGGCAGACATTCCAGCTTCGTACACCGATAGTCCGTATCCAATAATTTACTTTTTCGAATTTGAGAACGACGAAAAGCAAAAGAGAACTTGTCCAGGATTTGATAAGAATTTAAGCAATCAGCCTTATTTCTCCATTCGATTAGCGAAATAAGAAATCATAGTAGGCATGAGAGGGATAATCCTCTCATGTCTATAAAAATAAAATGAATCTTCCAATTAACAAATTTAAGAAAAGAAACAAGATAGATTTGAACAGGACAACTAATGACATACATATGGGTAAGTCTCAACTCCCAATCTATAAATTCCTTGATAAGTTACCCTTCTTTAAATAGTAGAGTTTCGCATCAAAGGACAACTTTTTACATCTATTTGATTTGCAAGGACTGCCTGTTGAATGCCTGGTGAAGGAAAGTAACAATAGATAAAAAGTAAGCGGTTACAAATAAAGTGGATTGAAAGGAGACCTAAGATGAGGATACAGAGTATCGAAACTTTTTCTACAAAAGAAATATGCATCGTTAGGATCCGTACGGATTCAGGTGAGGAAGGATATGGTCAAGTTGCTCCCTATCATGCAAACATTTCGGCGATGGTCCTCCATCAACAAATTGCACCGCATGTTCTTGGGTTTAACCCATTAGATATTGACGGAATAGTGGACCGTTGTATTGAAGCGGAGCATAAGTTTCCTGGTTCCTATATTTGCAGGGCTGTTGGTGGTGTTGATACCGCCTTATGGGATCTTAAAGGAAAATTAGAAGGAAAAAGTGTTTGTGAGCTATTGGGTGGAACAAATCGTCCTATTCATGTGTATGGCTCTAGTATGAGAAGAGATATATCTCCTCAAGATGAAGCAAATCGATTAAAGGAATTAATGAATAACAAAGGATATACGGCCTTTAAAATTCGTATTGCTAATAACTTTGGTAAAAACATAGATATATGGCCAGGAAGAACGGAAGAAATTGTACCGGCCGTACGTCGCGCCATTGGTGATGACACAGCATTGATGGTAGATGCAAATAGTGGTTATACACCAGATAAAGCAATTGAGGTTGGACGGATGCTTGAAAAATATAATGTAGCTCACTTTGAAGAACCTTGTCCTTATCCTGAAATTGAGTGGACTGCTGAAGTTACTAGAGCATTAAAAATACCTGTAGCAGGTGGAGAACAGGATAATTGCCTATCTCAATGGAAAAGGATAATTGATTTAAAAGCAGTCGATATTGTCCAACCGGATATTTGTTATCTTGGTGGAATATCTAGGACTCTTAAAGTCGCAAAAATGGCAAGTGAAGCAGGTTTGCCTTGTACTCCACATGCTGCCAATTTGTCAATGGTTACCGTTTTTACCTTACATGTTCTAGGTGCAATTGAAAATGCTGGACCATACTTAGAATTTAGTATTGAAAATAACCCATGGGTAAAAGACTTATTTTATCCAACATTAGAAGTAAGGAATGGCATGGTAGATATTCCACATGGAATAGGATGGGGAGTTGAGATTAATAAAGATTGGTTAAAAAAAGCGGATTATAAAATCACACAACTTCATTAAAAAGGGGTGGACGAATGAAAAATACGGTAGTAAATTCAAATGCTCATCTCTCGATAATGAGCAAAAAAACGTCTAAGTGGCAAATTCTCTGGAAACAAATCGTAAAGCACAAATATTTTTATCTACTCATGTTGCCAGGTATCTTGTATTTTATTATTTTTAGGTATGCTCCAATGTGGGGGCTTGCCATTGCATTTAAGGACTACAGTCCTTTTAAAGGATTAATGGGAAGTCCGTGGGTCGGATTTAAACATTTTATAGATTTATTTACTTATGATTATTTTTATACGTTATTACGTAACACACTTGTCATTAACTTTATGAGTTTAATTCTATACTTTCCTGTGCCGATTATTTTGGCATTATTGCTTAACGAAATACGTCATGATGTTTTCAAACGTGTTAATCAATCGATTATTTACCTGCCGCATTTCTTATCATGGGTGGTTGTTGCAGGGCTAACCTTTTTCATGTTATCGACAGATGTTGGTGCAATTAATAAACTATTGAATTCTTGGTTTGGAGATACGTTTGCTTTTTTGTCAAATGATAATTTATTTTGGCTTATCGTTACGTTTCAAAGCATATGGAAAGATGCTGGGTGGGGTACCATTATCTTTTTAGCGGCAATTGCCGGAGTCAATCCTAGTTTATACGAAGCAGCAGTCGTGGATGGAGCGAATCGTTGGAGACAAATATGGCACATTACGCTGCCGGCTATTCGACATGTTATCATCATTTTATTAATCCTTCGATTAGGGAGCATGATGGATGTTGGATTTGAGCAAATTATTTTAATGCTGAATCCGTTGGTCATGGAAGTGGGGGATGTATTTGATACTTATGCCTTTACACAAGGGATCCTTAGAGGGGATACAAGTATCGGTGTAGCGGTTGGTATGTTTAAGGGAATTATCGGTCTAATCATGATACTGGGGGCAAATTGGATTACAAAGAAATTTGGAAATGAAGGTATTATGTAACTGTTTAAAAGATTTCTACTAAAATAGGAGGTTGAATAATGAGCTCTGTGACAAAAAAACGGCTCACAGCAGGGGACTATATCATCTACTCTATTATTGCTGCTATCTCAATAATCTGTTTAGCCCCTTTTCTATATGTAGTAAGTATTTCACTTACTGATCCGGAAGTTTATGTACCTTTTGAGTTTAATTTAATCCCTGAAAAATTTTCACTAGATTCCTATTTTTATCTTTTGTCAACAAACAGCTTTTTATCGGCTTTGAAAAACACCGTATATATCACTGTTGTTGGAACGATATTTAATCTTATTGTAACTTTTTCGATGGCATATGGATTGACGAGAAAATCATTACCTGGACGTAAATTTATTTTCTATGCTGTAATATTTACGCTTGTATTTAATCCGGGAATCGTTCCCAATTTTTTACTCGTTCAAGAGCTTGGGTTAATCAATTCGCATTGGTCTTTAATCTTAGTCAGTTTGACCAATGCTTGGAGTTTATTAGTTGTAAAAAGCTTCATGGATTCTCTTCCAGCTGAACTAGAAGAAGCAGCTAGAATTGATGGCTGTAATGATATAGGGGTATTTTTTAGAATTATCATTCCCCTTTCAATGCCGGCGATTGCAACTTTTACATTATTCTTTGCAGTAGCCCATTGGAATACGTATTTTAATGCCTTAATATATCTTACAGATTCCTCCAAGTGGACACTCCAAATGTTGATTAAGACACTCGTTATTGATTCAGGTTCAGATGCAGTAGGACAGGCTGGCGCCACACCGGAGCAAGCAACACTGCCACAAGAAACCATCCGGATGGCTTCCATTGTTTTAGCCATGCTTCCAATTTTGGTTGTCTATCCTTTCTTACAAAAATATTTTGCTAAAGGAGTTATGCTTGGATCTATAAAAGAATAATTCAGGAATTATAACCTGAAAGGGGTGATGTAAGAGATTTATAAACATCGCTAGTAAAATTAAAAAACTTTTTATGGGGGTAAAAAATGGAGAAATTATCGGTTAAAAAGTGGCTATCGTTGTTTATGGTCTTTGCACTTTTGATTACGGGAGCATTGGCGGGGTGTAGTAACGACTCCAAAACAAACACGGAATCAAAAGATAATGATGTGGCAGATAGTTCAAAACCACTAGAAATTAAAATGGTATTACCACTATTTGAAGAAGTACCCGATATGAAAAATCAATTCTGGACGGAGTTCCAAAAAAGAACCAATACAAAATTGGATATTGAATGGGTCCCTTCTGGAGATTTTGACACAAAATTTGACTTGGTTTTATCATCTGGAGCATTACCTGATGTGATTTGGGCACCAGATATTAACAGTCCAAATTTATTGAAAGCGATTGAGAATGGTGCATTTTGGGAAGTTGGTAAATTCTTAGGTGACTTTAGTGACTATCCAAACTTTGAGAAATATTCAAGTCCAAATGCTTGGAGATTTTCAAAAGTTGATGACAAGATATATGGAATTCCTAGAAACCGTCCAAGTGTTGACCAAGGGATTAAGATACGTAAAGATTGGTTAGACAATTTAGGACTCCCAGTTCCAACTACATTAGAGGAATATGCTGATGCTTTAGAAGCCATGGTAAAACAAGATCCAGATGGAAATGGAAAAAATGATACGATTGGTCATGTACATTCATATGGTGGAACAGGAATTCACTCAGCAATTGCAGCAGGTTTTGGAGCATTAGATCCTGCATATGATGATGAAGGTGGTATGATCCATTATAACCTCCATCCAGGATTTGTAGATACAGTCAAATATTTTAGAGACTTGTATTCTCGTGGAATTTTACCAAAGGAATTTTCTACTATGAGCACCACTCAGACTCAAGAATTATTTGAATCTGGAAAAGCGGCATCATATATTCGAAATATTTGGAGAGCATGGATGTTCCAGGATTCTATTAAAAAATCAGAACCGAATGCGGAAGTAATTGTACTTGATCTTAAGGGCCCTAAGGGACCTGCAGTACAATTGGAGCCTGGCGTATATGGATCCCTTATGCTTTCATCTAAGTTATCGGAAGAAAAAGTAAAGCGGATATTAGATTATTTCGAGCAAACGAATACTCCTGAATTTTTCGATTTTATTTTCTATGGTCAAGAAGGTGTTCACTATAATCTTGATGATAAAGGAAATAAAGTAACCACTGATGTAGGAAAAGTTGAGATTGGAACATCTGTTCAACAGCCTTTACCTTTAGCTTATACTACATGGATGAAAAGCGTGGATAAAAATGCACCAAAAGAATACAATGACCGAATTTTAAAGGAAACTGCACACTTTGAAGAAATAGGAAAAGTGAATCCTTTCTCTTATTTAAAATCCGACACATGGACATCTGTATGGCCACGATACCAAAATGAATGGCAAAGTAATGTTGTTAAAACAATTGTTGGCGAAATGTCAGCAGATCAATTTGAGAAGTACATTGATAGTTTGAAAAATAAGAGTGAATTTAAGAAAGCGTTTAAGGAATTCGATAAATCTTATAAAGCAATCTGGAAGAAATAAATGCACAGAGAATTCACATGAACTAAAGAACAACATAAGGTTTCCAATACCACAGTCCTTAAGACTGTGGTATTTTTCGAGTGAAATCATACTATTTTTAATTTTTCATAAATTCTGTTATTTAAAAGGAATTTCTTATGAAAAAGTCGAATTTTAACATACGTGATGTAAAAACATGTAAAGCGGTGAGATATTGTGCAAATTAAGTTGAACAACATCTTAAACTATTTTAGTAATGAGGGAAGAAACCAAAAAGGATACTTTTATCGGTTAATTTGGATCGGGTGCATGTCTGCGTTTATTCCGGTAATCTTAATTGGCGGACTCTACTATTATTTCGCAACTACATCGTTAAAAGACCAAATCAAAAGGGATTCCGAAGCTTCATTAGTTTTGTTTAAGGAACGAGTAGAGAGTATTCTTCAATCAATCGAATTAGAATCCCACCAACTAGCATCCAATCCCATTATTCGGGACTCTTTTTCCACCCCACAGTTTAGCCAAAATATATCTGCTCAACTTGACCTACTACAACAATTAAAACTTTCAAAGTTAAATAATAATATAATTGAAGAGGTTTATTATTATAATACTGTTGATAATTTTGTTTTGTCTAATGAATATGGCTATATTTCAAAAGAGGCTTTTAAGTATCAAAGAGACATTGAAAAGATTATTGAGGAAAACCAGAGTACAGCATGGATGCGCTTACCAATAGCAAGTAAAAAGGGCTATATTTCTCTAGCTCGGAAACTCCCAATCCTGGACTCAGGAAAACCAAAAGGATTACTTGTGATATTGGTGAAAGAAAAGGTATTTCTAGATTATTTTCCTAGCAATAATCAACAGATATCCTTTATTCTAGATCATCAAAATAAAGGATTATTTTTAGATAATAAAACATTATCTTCGATTAAGAACACACATGAAAGCGCTTTTAATAGAATTATAGATGAAAATTCAAATTCCGGTGTCTTTTATGATGTGGATAAAAATCAACAACGAACATTATACATTTATAATGGAAGGTCAACATTAGGCCGTGTCTATATTTCTTTGGTACCGGAATCAGCAATCACTGAAGAGCTAAGTTTGTTTCGATGGATGATTTTTTCATCTGCATTCGTCATTTTATGTATTGGTATGCTATTTACCATCATTTACGCAAGACGAGCGTATAATCCGATTAAACAATTAGTTGATTTTAGTCAGTCACTAGGTGAAATGGACATTTCTTCTAACCTAAAAAATGAAATTACGATTATCCAAGATTCTATACAGAACCTTAGTAAGGAAAAACAAAAATTAAGGAAATATAAAGAAGAAATAGAACCGACTTTAAGAGAATGGTTTTTTCAACAGATTTTGGAAGGGAAATATGTCATTGATCATTTTCTCTATAAAAAGTGTAAAGAGTATAACATTCCTATCCAAAGTCAATATGTTGTCATCGCCATTAACGGTGTTAATCTCATGACAGAAGATAATGCTGAAAATGATGATAAACATGTTAGTTTGTTAGTAGTCAAGAGTATCCTTAATGAATTATTTCAAATCGATCCATCCTTGGAAGCAGTTGACATAAACACGATTCAAGATAATGTTGCTGTCATATTTCGTTATAAAGAAGATATGTCAAGCGAGGAAATTAAAGATAAACTTTATAATACATCCCTTTTGATTACTGACTCCCTTCAAAAACGTTTATTCTCAGATTTTAGTATTGGTGTCGGGAGGATTTATCAAGATATAAAATATATTTGTATTTCTTTTGAGGAGGCATTACTGGCCCTTCAATATCGAATTTATAAGGATTCCGATACTGTGTTATTTATTGAAGACGTTGAGCAATCAAAGAATAAAGGAATGTTCTTTTATCCGAGGGACCTTGACGCCAGAATAGTAGAATCGTTAAAAGTGGGAGATTTAGACCTAGCCCAACTAACACTCCATGATTTTTCTAAATCTACTTCTTTATTTAAATCATACAACAGCACTTTGCAATGCTTTTATCTTTTGCTCTCTTCTATTATTTTTTCTCTTGAGAAGCAGGGGCAAAGTATAAAGGACATTTTTGAGCCAGATTTATTTAATCAATTAAAATCTCTTAAAACGCTAGACGAGATCAATAAATGGTTTATCGAATACTTATTCCCATTCTACGAATCATTTAGTGAAGAAACAGAAACTTCATCTGGAACATTGGCAGTAAAACAGATTTGTCAATATATAAATGAAAATATCGCTAAAGATATTACTCTTACACAATGTGCTGAATTGGTAAATTTAACTCCTTCCTATTTGAGTCGCCTTTTTAAAAAAGAAGTGGGTATGAATTTTAGGGAATACGTTTTAATTAGAAAAGTTGAAAAAGCCAAAAGCTTGTGCTTGCAGACTGATGTTCGTACAAGTGAGATTGCTGAAGCTGTTGGATATTCAGAAAGAAATCTTACACGATTATTTGTAAAATATGTTGATATGACGATAAGTCAATATAGGAATAGTAATCGTTAATATGTTTAATAGGGGGGCTAACCTTTGAAACTTGTGTATGATCATAGTGATCTTATGACTCGGTTTGGGGCAGACGACATTAAACAAAGTCTAGAAAAAAAGAATATATATTATGTGGAACAGTATGAAAAGTACCCAAATGCTTTAAACCCCTCTCAAGGTATCCTAGTGCGTAAGTTAGAAAAAGTGAAGGATAAATTAGGTAATGACGGATTTTCCATTAAACGGATTGGAGCACTTATTCTTATAGAAGGAGCTCATTCCCGTGGGATTATGTACGGATGTTTTGAATGGGCTGAAAGGATTTTACTAGGCAAGAATTTAAAGGATGGTGAAGAGATCCATCAAAAACCAGCATTAGAACTTAGAGGGATTAAATTTAATTTACCTTATGCTGCTTTTGATGAAGGAGACCCTTTCCTTAAAAATGAAAAAACATGTATGGATATGAATTTTTGGAGACCTTATCTCGATATGCTTGCAAAAAACCGTTATAACTGTTTGAGTTTATGGTCGGAGCATCCATTCCATCTTATGGTTGTCTCACATAAATATAGAAATGCGAATCCATTTAGTGATGATCAAATCCAAAAGAATATTCATTTCTTTAAAGAGTTACTACATTATGCTGCTAATAGAGGTATCGACGTCTATTTGTTTACTTGGAATATTAGACTGTTGCCTGAAGTGGCAAGGGGATTAGAACTTCCAGAAACTGTAGGAGACTTTGGGAACATGTATGATCACTTGATTCATCGCGTAGGGATTTCACTGAACCGTTTTCGGGGACAATCAGAAATTATCAAAGATTACTTTCGAGAAATGATTTTACAAGTATTAATCACTTATCCCGAACTTAAGGGCATAGGAACCTCGGCTAGTGAATGGATGGATGGTACAGGCTATGAAAGGGAACAATGGATTGCTGAAACTTATTTAAAGGCTATTAAAGAATCAGGTCGTAGAATTCCATTTATTCATCGTACAAATATGCAAAATGCAGGGAAAGAAATCAAGGATATGATTCAAAATCAATTTGATAAAGAGGATTTCTTTATTAGTTGGAAATATTCCAATGCACATTGCTATTCTCATCCCAATCCTCCATTTGAAGATAGATGGAATGCGTGGGAAGGTGTAGATCTAGAAAATACCCAAGTTTTATTTACGGTCAGAAATGATGATGTATTCACCCTTCGGTGGGGGGATCCTGATTATATTCGTTCCTATGTTAAAGGAATGATAAAACCATATGTGAAAGGGTTTTATTGGGGAGCAGATGGGTATATTTGGGGGAAAGATTTTCAGCATATTGATCATGGTCACAAGACATGGATATATGATTTCGAAAAACACCTGTTCCAATTCCAGCTCTGGGGGCGGCTATCTTATAATCCTGAACTCGATGATAGTGTTTGGGAACATTTATTACGGGATATTTATGGACAAGAGAATGCTGGACAATTTCTAGAAGGATTACGCTATGCCTCTAAAATCATACCAGCCGTAAATCGGCTTTTCTGGTTGGATTACGACTTTCAATGGCACCCTGAAAGCTGTCTTTCCCAAGTTTCAGGATTTAAAACCATTCTTGATTTTGTTGATGGAAATGCCATGCCGGGAGTTGGAGTAATAGGTATTGCGGAGTTTGCACAAGCAGAGTACGAAGGTACGCTAAAACAACTTGCGGGTCAGTTTCAAGAGACTCCAATAGACATTATTAATATACTGACCGAATCACCTAATAAAGTGGAAGCGATTTGTTCAAAGCTAAGTTGCTCGTTGGGAGATTTTAATGCTAGTCATAACCAGTGTACCCTTCTAGACCTGCAAAGCTGGGTAGAAATGGGTCGTTATTACAAATGCAAATTCCATGCCGCACTTGAATTAAAACGTTACAGTTTAAATAGAAATCCGCAACATATATCTCTTGCGATATCATTATTAGAACAGTCTTGCACTCACTGGGAACGTCTAGGACATTACTGGAGCCTTCATAATAAACCCTATTTTATGGCAAGAGTGAAGATGAACTTTGGGTATCCATATTACTTAGAAAATACGAAAAAGGATATAGAACTAACAAAACAATATGTTAATTTTTTTCATCAATAGAAAAACAGCACAGTTCACTCTGTGCTGTTTTTAGTGCTTAGATCTGCTTTGTAATTTAGGATTTGGATTGTTAAGTAATAAATTTATAATAATAATTTTTTTATCTAGGTATTGGTTAAACCGCAGTTATAGGAATTAAGACAACATAAAAAAGGTGATTTCATCATATTTATCAACAATGAGAGGATAAAGAGGTGAAAACATGTTAGGTAATGTTGGTAGAAAATTCATCTGGTTCCTGTTCGGAAGTACGGCTTTTGCTGCTTTTATCGGATATGTACTGTTTAAGGCTGGACTCATTTCATTTCCTGGTATTTCTAATTCCCAAACAGCACTGAATACTAATAATCATAATCGTGTTAGAAGAGTCGGTAGAATTCGAGTTACTTAGAGATTTTTAAATCACCACGGTGTACTTTTAGTCGTTCAAATCTTTAATATGAAAAGAACAATAATATGAAGTTACTAAATCCAAACTTGGTATGCCTATGGCTGCCAAGTTTGTTGTTGTAATAGCGTATACTAGGTAGGTGGTTCGACCTTTAATCCACTTAGTATAATAATTAAACTAATAATATAAAGTGATTTCAAAAATGCATTGACCTTTCTGAAAATAATAATAAAATGATTATATAAGTACATTCCATTAATTAGCCAAAAACGGGGGAGAGATTTGGCGAATTGTAACAAATCAATAGATTATTTGGCAATACTTTGTTTGTTGACTGTTTAAACAAAGTTAATGATTGATGCATTACTAAATTCATAGGAGAATTTTGAAAAATGACTAAAAGTAAATTAATCATAAATGACGATAGAAATAATGTTCCAAAGGCACCAAAAGATCCGGTAGCAAAACGGGATAGCTTTTTTGTATTGTTTGAGAAAGTGATTGAGGCAACTCCCCGTAATGAAGGTAAGCCCTCACAGGAAATCTATTTGGATGGAGAACGATTAAAAAGTATTGCAAAACTTGTGGGTGGCGTAATAGATGAGGAAATTTTGAATCTACTTGTAGATTGTAAGGGATTTCATAATCTCGTTCACAGTATAGGTGTCGTAATAACAACAGAAAATGAACATGCAGGAAAAATCAATTTTGTATTACAAAATTATGGAAAACAACAAAAATATGAAACTGGAACATTACTTAGATTAGCTTGTCCAACAGATGGAACCGAAATGATTTTAGAACTTGGAGATTTCCAATGGTCTCAAGATGATGATGTTGTAGGTAAATTTGCCTTTGAATTTGACCATCCTGGTACACTAGCAACAGCAAGTGTCAAATTCTATTTGCATGATGCCTATAAAGTACCCGAGATGTCGCCTGAACCACCGGTCGCATTCGGGTCAAAAGATTACCAGGATATGATTAGAAAATCCCTACTAAACAAAGGAAACAATCATAGATTAAAAGCAGCAATTGAAAAAGCAGAAAAAGGCGAGGATGTTACCATCGCTTATATCGGGGGCTCCATTACTCAGGGGGCAGGAGCAAAACCAATTCATACTCATTCTTATGCCTACCAATCTTATTTTAAATTTAAGGAAATGTTTGGGAAAGATGATGGGAAGAATGTCCATTTTGTAAAAGCTGGAGTTGGAGGTACACCCTCTGAGCTCGGCATGATTCGCTATGAACGGGACATTTTAAGGAATGGAGAAGTAGAGCCGGATATCGTGATTGTCGAGTTTGCGGTAAATGATGCAGGAGACGAAACCAACGGAATATGTTATGAGAGTCTAGTTTTAAAAATACTTTCTTCTGAAAACAAACCAGCTGTAATTTTATTATTCAGCGTGTTTGAAAATGACTGGAATCTGCAAGATAGGCTTTCTCCTGTAGGGATACATTATCAACTTCCAATGGTAAGTGTAAAGGATGCAGTGGTAGAGCAGTTTAGGCTTACAAAGGAAGAGGGAAACATCATAACCAAGAGACAATTTTTTTATGATATCTATCATCCAACAAATGACGGTCATACCATAATGGCGGATTGTCTTTCTTATCTATTTTCAGAAACAAAGAAATCCATTAGAGATAGAGATGATAGTAACATAGCGAAATCGCCGGTTATTGGGAATTGTTTTAAGGATGTTCAGTTACTAGATAGGAAAGATAATAGAATAGGTGCAAGGATAAATAGCGGTAGTTTCAGTGAAACAGATGACGAATTGCAGATGGTAGAGATGGATGCTAATACTTTCGTTACTGCTCAATTTCCAAATAACTGGCTGCATACACCTACATCGGGAAATGAAAGTTTTAAAATGACAATCAACAGCAAAAGTCTCGTTCTGGTTTTTAAGGATTCAGGAAGTAGTGAATTTGGAACTGCGGAGATTTATGTGGATGGTGAACTTAAAATAACGGCTGACCCGCATGAAGTGAACTGGACTCATTGCAATGCTGTCATCTTGTATCAGGAGGATGTCTGCCGGGAACATCAGGTAGAAATCAAGATGGCTTCCAATCATGAAGATAAATGTTTTACAATTTTGGGATTCGGGTATACCTTGTAACTTTTCCAAAGTAGAACTGTTATTTTCTTTTACGTAGTAAATAAAAAAATTTGGGTTTTAAAGAAAGGACTTATTCATGGAATTTGTTATCAACCAAGAAATATTAAAAAATGTAACTTCAGATAGTCATTCATTTTTTTATCAGGAAAAAGAGGCTTTTAGCGGTGTTAATAAAATCGCCAAAAAGGTCATGCATGATGTGGAGTTGGTTTTCGGGGTAGCCCCGCAGGCATCCACGGACAGAAATAGACTTGGAAAGAATGTTGTTTTGTATGGAACAGTAGATAACAGCCCCATGCTTCAAGAACTTGTAGAAAAAAAGAAAGTTGAACTGTCAGAAATAAACGGAAAAAGAGAAGTCTATTTGTTTCAGGTGATTAATCGTCCATTTGAAGGTGTTGAAAAGGCATTGGTCATTGCGGGAAGTGATAAACGCGGTACCATTTACGGTCTTTTTCATTTATCCGAGTTGCTAGGAGTTTCACCGTTGGTGGATTGGTCCGGAGTAAAGCCTCTGCGTAAAGATTCATTTTCGTTGAGTGAAAACTATAAATATATCTCTAAAGAACCATCTGTCCGGTACCGCGGCTTTTTTATCAATGATGAGTGGCCTGCCTTTGGGAACTGGACGATGAAGAACTTTGGCGGTTTTAATGCGGAAATGTATGATCACGTTTTTGAATTGTTGCTAAGATTGAAAGGAAATTATCTTTGGCCAGCCATGTGGTCCGCTCGTTTCAGTGATGATGGACCGGGCTTAGCCAATGCAGAAGTGGCGGACGAATATGGAGTCGTAATGGGGGCATCCCATCATGAGCCTTGTTTGCGGTATGGTGAAGAATATAAATATCTGCGTGGAAAAGATTCCATTTATGGAGATGCTTGGAATTTTATTAGTAATAGAGATGGAATTACAAAGTTTTGGGAAGATGGCCTGAAGCGCAGCGGAAAATTTGAAACTGTCGTTACTGTCGGTATGCGAGGCGAAGCAGATACTTCAATCATGGGTAAAGAAGCTACATTGGCTGATAATATCCAATTGTTACGAGAAGTGCTGCAGACGCAAAACCAGCTGATACGAGATAATATCAATCCAAATCTTTCAGAAGTACCAAGAATGCTAGCTTTATATAAAGAAGTGGAACCCTTCTTTTATGGAGATAAGGATACACCAGGATTAATGAACTCGGAGGAACTCGAAGATGTCATTCTGATGCTCTGTGATGATAATCATGGAAATCTAAGGACACTGCCAACAGAAGAAATGCGTGACCATAAAGGTGGTTATGGTATGTATTATCATTTTGATTATCACGGCGGACCCATTTCGTATGAATGGATAAACAGTTCTTATCTTCCTAAGATTTGGGAGCAAATGAGTATGGCTTACGACTTCGGTGTTCGGGATTTATGGATTGTGAATGTAGGCGATATTGCTACACAGGAATTCCCGTTAGCGTATTTCATGGACTTGGCGTATGATTTTGAAAAATGGGGAACTGGTGCGATTAATAAGACTGATATATATACAAAGCAATGGATTCAAAGACAGTTTGAGGGTGTACTTTCTGAGGATGATATGAAAAAGGTATTTGAGCTGCTTACAGGTTATACAAAGATTGCTCATAATCGCAGACCTGAACACATGAATGCAGATGTCTATCATCCGGTGAATTACAAGGAAAGTGATCATTTATTACAGCAAATCGATACCCTTTTAAATATTGCTGAGGAACTATATAAGAATATGGGTTCGGAGAACTTTTCAGCTTATTTTTCACTCGTTTATTATCCTGTTGTAGGGAATTTAAATTTGCAAAAGATGTGGCTGCTTACTGGGGAAAATCATTATTACGCTAAGTTAGGTTTACTGGAAGCAAACAAACTGGCTGATCAAATAAGAGAATGCTTTAAGAGAGATAGAGATCTAGTGGACCAGTATCATACGATTGATAATGGTAAGTGGTACGGAATGGGGCTTTCTGAGCATATCGGTTTTATCAATTGGAATGAAGAAGGATGCAAGTACCCTATTTTGATGAATGTCTTACCTACAAGTAAGCCAAGACTCATGGTAACTGTGGATGGGGCGGAACAGCACACTGAAGGTCCAGCATGGCATAATAATAAAGTCTATTTGAATGACTTCCTGCAACCGGATAGTGTGGAAGCTTCATTTACAATTTTTAGTTTAAGTGATGTGGATGCGGAATTTAAGATTACTTGCGAAAATCAGTGGCTGACATGTTCAAAGATGAGCGGCAGCTTAGATGGCAGAGAAAAAACTATGGAAGTAATCAAGGTGAAAATTGATCGCAGTCTGATGAATGGTGAGACGGAAGGCAGTATCGTTGTCGAAATGCCATATGGTACGTGTACAATTATTGTAAACGCAAAGCAGGCTGATAACAGTGAATTCCCTAAAATGACTTTTGTCGAGATGAACGGATATATTTCCATAGAAGCAGAACATTATTCTATAAATAAGGAAGCAAGTAATCAGTTTGGTGACGTTAAACGATTTGAAGTGCTTCAGGGATACGGGAAGACTTTATCTGCTATGAAGGCTTTTCCAACAACTGAATATTATACTCCGGGAAAGGATGCACCTTATCTGGAATACCATTTCGTAGTACAGGAAGCTGGTGTGTATGAGTTGGAATTATATATGCAGCCTTCTAATCCAGTCACAACCGATTATACGTTATTTTGTGGAATACAGGCGAATGAGGATGAGATTAACATTTTAAATACACTCCCGGAAGGATATCGCGTTGATGATTCTAATTGGGCAGTAGGGGTTCTTGATAACATCCGCAGGCACATTAGCACGATAAATTGTAAGGAAGGATTCAATACCCTTCGAATTTATGCAGTGAGCCCAGGATTTGTTTTAGAAAAGCTTGTCATTAATCCGGAAGGGAAGAAACCTGCAGCTAGCTATCTGGGACCGACGGAAACTTATTATGTTGGGAAATAGTTATTGTCAGGAAGGAAGAATGTCGGAGTTGAATAGGACCTAAAATTAAGGGCAAGCAGTGCGAAAAAAACTGCTTGCCCTTTTTACTAGATTAAATTACTTGTATGTACTCATGTAATAATTAATTGCTTTGATATACTGCATATTTGCCGATTGGATCATTAATTCAGAAGCCTCTTCGAACCTAGATTGATTTTCAAGTAATAATGCAAGATGGAACATTGAAGGGGGATAACCCTGGTTTACGGCGATCCTATAGTATCTTTCGGCTTTTTTAGGATCTTGTGAAATTTTACAATATCCGAAATGGTAAATTTTACCTAATGTATCTAATGCTTTGTTTGCATTCTGATTTGCAGCATTATTTAGGGTTAGAAGAGCTTGATTCATATCCAAAGCAACACCTATACCTTTTAGATACATAAGCCCTTGGTAATAAAGAGCATCAGCATGTCCCTGTGTTGCAGCAGTAGAAAAGTAATTGAAAGCCTTCATGTAGTCTTTGGAGATTCCTAACTGTTCACTCCCGTAATAGCAGTGTTGCCCCATTTCGAACTCCGCACAAGGAAATCCTGTTTTTAGAGAAAGAGTAAAAAACTCTAATGCTTCCGAAAAGCGTTCAGCTTCATAGAATTTTTTGTATTCATTAAAAAGAAACTGAGGACTATCTTTCAGCCCGTTTTCCTGATCAACTGGACAACTATTACTATCTGGCATCCTATTCGCATCAAATTCAGATTCAGCAACTTTCAAATTTTCCCCTCCTATTAAGTTATACGTTTGATTATTAAAAAGTTAATGGGTAAATGAACATCAAAGGTAAATCTCATAATTTTCACTAGGCAGAATAAACATTTTCAATGATGGTAGCTACACCTTGACCTCCGCCGACACATAACGTTGCTAAACCAAAGCGGTTTTCTCTTTTTTTCATTTCATGAATTAATGTCACCAATATCCTTGCTCCGCTAGCACCGATTGGGTGACCTAATGCAATTGCTCCACCATTTACATTTAACTTTTCTTTATTAAAATGCAGTTCTCTGTCTACTGCGATAGATTGGGCAGCGAATGCTTCATTTGCTTCAATTAAATCAATTTCTTCAATGGATATAGAAGCTGTTTGTAGAGCCTTTTTTACTGCTGGGACGGGACCAATTCCCATAATACTTGGGTCAACACCCGCTATAGCATTTGCTTTAACAACTACCATAGGTCTAAGTTGTAATTCCTCTGCCTTTTTACGGCTCATAACAACAAAAGCTGCAGCACCATCGTTTATACCTGAAGCATTTCCAGCGGTAACAGTCCCATTTTTAATAAATGAAGGACGAAGTTTTCCAAGACTTTCTGTAGTCGTTCCAAATCTAGGGAACTCGTCCTGACTGAATACTGTTACTTGTCCTTTACGGCCAGATACTTCAACAGGGACAATTTCATCACTAAATCGATTCGATTCAATCGCTGCTTGAGCCTTTTGTTGACTCCATGCCGCAAATTCATCCTGCTCCATCTTGGTAATTTCATATTTTTCTGCAAGATTTTCCGCTGTAATTCCCATATGATAGTCATTCTCGGCACACCATAATCCGTCCTGAATCATGCTGTCTAGTATTTTTTGATCTCCCATCTTAAATCCATTCCGCCCGCCTTTTAATAAATAGGGCGCTTGACTCATATTTTCCATTCCGCCCGCAACAACAATTTCAGCCTCTCCCGAAAGAATAGCCTGGGTTGCCAGGTGGACTGCCCGTAGTCCTGATCCACAAACCATGTTAATTGTCATTGCTGGTGTTTCCTGGGGTACACCCGCAGCAAGTGAAGCTTGTCTTGCGGGATTTTGGCCAGCTCCTGCTTGTAAAACATTCCCCATAATAACTTGATCAACACTATTATGTGTTATACCAGCTCTTAGAATGGCCTCTTTTATTACTGTCGCTCCAAGTTCTTTTACTGAAACATTTTGTAAACTTCCTAGAAAACTTCCAATTGGTGTCCTAACAGCACTTACAATTACAACTTCGTTAAGAGTCATGTGTATCTCTCCTATAGTGAATTTATTATACTAAGTATGATTTCTACCATATGATACTACATTTGGTGGAAAGTGAATTCATTAAATCTTCGACATATTTTGATTTTTTCTTAATGTAGGTAGTATTCGTTTGCCTGATTAATGAGTATTTTATGGTGACTTGGAAGGGGGAGGGGAGGAGGTGAAAACTGTAACTGCTTTAAAATTAGAGGATATTCTCCAAATCTAAACAAAGACCAAATGATTCCATGCAGTCTCAAAGGGAAGTGTTGAATGTTAGCAATTATTGTAGAAAAAAATCTGGACGTATGATCTATTTGAGTCATTTATCTGGTAGTAATCCTGTAAATAATTAGGGAAACTGGTGTTTAAACAGTTTAGGAATATAGTAATATTATTTTTGTTTTTTAATGATTAGAAGGTATACAAGCCCATGATATAATTCAATTAAAAGAAAGGGGTGGAATCAATGGCGACTATTTATAAAAGTGGGAAAGAATTTATGAAAGAGGTAAGAAAGACAAGAATTTTAGGAGAGGCTGTTTCGTTTTGGAATTTAGGACAAGCGGGCATCCTCTTAAAAGGAACAGAAGAGGATGGGCTACTTTGCATTGATCCTTATTTAACCAGAAGTATTGAAGAAAAGAACCCTGAGACTGAATTTATAAGAGCTTTTCCACCGGTAATTGACCCGGGAATGCTTCAAGACTTAGACAGTGTATTGATTACACACGGACACGATGATCATTTAGATTTATCAAGCATTAAAGAGGTTGCAAGAGTCTCTGACTCTATGTTTGGAATCCCAGCACCACTTGTCCCATTGGTTCAAGAACACGTACATGATAAAAATATACATTCTGCCAAGGATGGTGAATCGTTTTTTATCAAGGGATTTAGGATTACACCAGTACCTGCCGCTCATACGACTTATGAAACAGATTCTTTAGGAAATCATGTTTTTTTAGGCTATTTAATAGAGGTAAACGGCATCCGTCTATTTCACAGCGGGGATACAATCGTTACACCTGAGCTGATTGATAAAGTAAAAAAGTTCAGGCCTCATGTTGCATTTTTGCCAATAAATGGAGCCGATTATTTTCGCACTTCACGAGGTATTATCGGAAACATGAGCGCCAGAGAAGCGGCGGACTTTTCTACAGCGGTCGGGGTTGACCTCATTGTTCCGATTCATTATGATATGTTTCCGAATAACCGCGAGAATCCAGCTTATTTTGTCGATTACCTTTTTAAACACTATCCAAATCAGAAATTCCATATGATGGTTCCTGGTGAAAGATTTATTTATCATAAATAAGGTTTGGTTTAATACCCAAAGCGCACATATCCGCTGGGGATCAGGATAATAACCAGATCTGATAATAGACGGAAAAATTCCTTTTAATGATTAATTATGTTTAAAAGAGGCTTAAATAGACGGAGAGATTCCGTCTATTGGCCCGAAAAATGTGAAAAAAGATAAAGTTTGCTTTGAATAACCGGAAAACCTCCGCCTATATACCTCGAAACAAACTTCATTCTGTATCTAAGCGGAAAATCTCCGCTTATCCACTTTTGCTAGTTACTGATTTAGGACAAGATATTTTATTTGAAAATGATCTCAAAAAATCCAAGAGAACCACGTTAAGGTGCTTACAGTGAACCGTATCTCAGATGTGTATTTTTTGGATTGGTCTTAAGGGAAGTTTTGCTTGAATGTTCTCAATTAAGAACTTATAATTATTTTGAATAGTTAATAAATTAGGTGGTTTTGTCTTCATAAATAAGGACTACAACCATCTAAAGAATTAACAAAAAGGAGGGTTGAACCATGAAACAACAGGAGTTTGTTATTTATGCACATACCTATGATTACAAGAATGAGGAAGGAACAGTAGTTCCAGGTGGAGAAATTCATATTCTTAGTAAAAAACAATCTAGTTCTAATGAAAAAGGTGTTTCCAGCGGTCACAAAATCGCTCAAGTTGAAGTCCCATTTGAAGTAGTTCAAAAGCTTATTGGTCAAGTACCGGCTGTCTGTGATATTGAATACGAAATTACTGTTGTCAATAAAGCACTTGTATTAATGCCAAAAAATATTCAAGTGATTAAACAGATTGAAAGCTTAAATATATTAGAGGAAAAAGATAGATTGTCAGAAGAGACTATTCGCTCATTATGATGGAAAAGTTAATCAAAATAGGAGGACAAGGCATGTTTGGGAAGATATGTTTTGTTTTTTATAGAAGAAATTAAGTTGGATTAAAGTCTAAGAATAGTGATGCAGGCAATTGCAGCCTGCATCTTTTTTATATTTAACCGATGTTGATAGATCACTTTTGTGCTAATACCTGGTATAGACGCTCTATTGCTTTATTCAAATACCTATAGTAGGTTGATAAGGATAGATTTGTTCTCTTAGCTACAAGTTCATGTGGCCGAATTCCTTGAATAAAAACATAGTTTAAAAGTTTACCTAAAATTGTATCCGAATCCTCTCCATCAATTAACGAGTTAACCACATCTACTATGTCCTCCTGAATAAATTTCCCGATGTTACCATTCGTAAAATCAAGTTTAATCCGTTGAGGGAACATCTGAACGTACTTATCGGATAACTCAGGATTTACAGGGAATTTTGCATACTCCTTCATTAAATTTTTAAGGTCATTTCCATCATAGGTTGTCTTAGGCTCGGTCAAAGTCTTGCCACTTGAATTACTTGATAGAAGTCTGTCGAGTTTTGAAAGATAGTCTTCTTGGGTAAGGTCGAGAATGAATCCGCGGAATTCCGTTCCGAATTTGGTTAAGCCATTGGACCAAGAAGCTGGTTCAAATCCGCATAATTCTAAAACAGGAAACCACTCTTTCAAACAAGTAAAATCCAACAGCCATTCTGATAATGCAAAATGATTGATGAGCGTATTGATAATATAAGTTTGTGTTTTTGCCGCAAGCTCTGGCTCAAGACCCACAAAACAAACTAAATACGAATTAGGAACGGGTTTCCATCCATTCAAGAAAGGTTGAAGGACAGGAGCTGTTTCTAATACATTCAGCATTTCGGCATGCAGCGGAATCTTTCCGAAAAAAGCAACTAATTTATTTTCCTGCCAAATGGTAATGAATGAGGACGGATCAACCTCCCAAATCGGGCGAATTAAAGGTACCATAAGAAAATCTTCAGAAGCTTCAGGCAATACGAAGTGATGATAGCGTAAGTACAAGGATTCAATTATAGGAAGGTCAATTTCACGGCATCCTCGAACTTCTACGTTGTCCAAATGACCAGTGAAACAAATATTCCGGACGAGTGGATTTTCATGTAGGCTCATTTTATCTAGATGAAGTTTCTGCCTTAGAAGCGGATTCGACTTTTCTTCTAATCGAATCTGTTTTAGGGCATTTATTCTCATTTGCTCATAGGTTTGTGGTTTTCGGAGCATCATGTCTTCAAGTGCCCATGATCTGACCGCATCATGGAGCATCCAGCCATCTTCCTTCAAGATAATGAAAGGCATTTTAATCAGTTTTCTAAAAGCTTCATAGTCTATTTCCTCATCCAATAACGAAGAAAGTCTTTCTTCATTAAATCTCCAAAATACCGATGCTGCTTCAAGTAATCGTCTAATTGGGGCTTCCAGACCTTCGAAAAGTTCTTCCATTAATACGGAAATAAGCTGGTTCTGTTCTACGCGCGCAAGCGGTTTATATTGGTTTCCCTTTAACATCATTTCAGCCACAAGCGTCATGGCAAGAGGAATGCCGCGAGAAAGCTGGAATAACTGTAATTTTGTCTCGTTGCTTGCGAGACCCCGTTTTCGAGCATAGAGGTCTACATCGGTTGGAGTCAAAGAGCTTAGTGGCAGGGTATTGATGAAACTTGCCCATCCAGAACGCAGCCAGCCGCCAGAAAGCGGGTGCCTTCCAGCCGTGATAATCCGGACTGTTTCTTCCATCTGCCCAAGCCATTGAGGGAGCCAATCCTCTACGGAGTGCCAATTCTCAAAAGTGTCAAGTAACAGAACAATATGACCGCCTTTTTGAGCCGACCTACGAATCATTCTGTTCACAATTTCCTCTTGACCTAGTTCCTTCAAATCCCATTCGCCTGCACTCTTAAGCTGAGTGGCCAGCTGAATTAAGACATCTTCCTTAGCCCTTATCGTTTTGCTCCCATCTAAAAAGTAAGCTTCGCCAACCTCTAATTCAGCCATGAACTGATGAAGAAGTGTTGACTTTCCTATACCGCTTTGTCCATATATATGCAGCCACTGGCAGTCTGAATGTCCAACAGCATGTTGTCGCAATAATTCTAATTCCTTGGCATGTCCTACAAAAATATTTCGTTCTGCGCCATAAAGTTTTGCTTGAATCTGCATTGTAACCCCCCTTAATACTACTTAATATTCTATATTTTACATTTGATTCCTTTTTTTTGAGAGTGGAATGACATTGCATGTGAGAGTGTTTATTCATTATATTTAATTCGAAGAAAATCCAAGGAGATTAAATAGCTAAAGTAATCATATTAGTAGGCAGGTGCTAAGATATGAACGAGGTGCTATCAAAGCAAATAAAACAAGCCCTAGAAGGCGTTTTTCCAAGCTACATCATCACTTTATCAAAGGATGGTTTTCCGTCAAATACATCCTTATCTCAGGTATGCTATATAGATGACCGACATAT
The DNA here is from genome assembly GCF_023715415.1 of Neobacillus niacini. GTDB lineage: Bacteria > Bacillota > Bacilli > Bacillales > Cytobacillaceae > Neobacillus > Neobacillus niacini_C. Next base: position 3,356 of record NZ_JAMBOB010000001.1, on the reverse strand, counting down.
TGCCTTACCAGATAAAACATTTATTAAAGTCTGCCAAAATCTCCAAGAGGTGCCCAATATTATTGCTGAAGTGACAGACCCTATTACGCTAAAGAATTGGAATCTTGAGTTAAAATATATAAACACTGTCAAACAAGGTCCTATATTTGAAAAAATGGAAGTAAAGGTAGCAAAGCTATTTTCTTTAGTTGGTATGGAATGTCTATTTCACTTAAATGGTGCAGAAATTTATGAAGTTTTAGCTGTGAGTTAACTATGGATTAGTTTTAGGGGGAAATGAGAAGGGTTCTTCAAGAATGAAAGGGGAAGTTATAGTTAAATAGATATTTATCATTGTCCTCCTAGGTGGAAATTACTAGGAGGATTTATTTTTTATTAACATATCTTGACAATAAACTAACCATCCCCTGTCTACTCTATCCATGATTAAACAAGGGATGCCAGATTAGCTTATTTACCTGCTATTCTCAAAAGGAATAGTTAGATAAGACTTTTTCTCTATTTTCACGTTGGATTTCTTTTTCTGCAAGCTCCCACCAGCGATTTGAATTAGTAATAGGTAGATTTGTAACCGAAGGACTAGATGTCATAGCTTTTCTTAATTTAACCACATCCACCGATTGTTCATTTTCTTCATAAGTAGAACAAATTCGGTAAATATCGTAAAAATCAGCGAATGACATTCCAAGGACCTCCTTTCTAAAAGTTTAAAGGGGATAAATATTCCAATCCCTTTAGCTTTATTATAAGGCCAAAAATTCATTAGGAAAGAAGTAAAAGTGAATTTATTTTGAATTTTACAACAATTCAGAAAGGTTCTGTTCTTGAATACAGATTTGTTACAAATTTGTGATTATGATGGTTATTTTTTCATTTTTTAGTAATAGGTTAGTAGAATAGAATATAGAATAATTATTGTCATCCAGTTTGTTTTCCTACCATTAGAAGAATAATTATTTTTACTATTTTTACAAAGAGAGGGGAAGAAATATGGACGTTAATAACAAAGCTAAAACAGACGGGTGCCCGTTTCATCACGGAGGCGCTACTAGTAACAAATCTAGCGGTACATCAAATCAAGATTGGTGGCCAAACCAATTAAACTTGAATATTCTCCATCAGCATGACAGAAAATCTAATCCTATGGGCGAAGACTTTGTGTATGCTGAAGAATTTAAAAAAATAGACTACTATGAACTTAAACAAGATCTCAAGGATCTAATGACAACTAGTCAGGATTGGTGGCCGGCTGACTATGGACATTATGGTCCATTATTTATCCGTATGTCTTGGCACGCTGCTGGTACTTATCGTAATACTGACGGCCGAGGCGGTGGTGGTGCAGGTGCACAGCGTTTTGCTCCACTTAACAGTTGGCCTGACAACGGCAACCTTGATAAAGCTCGCAGGCTATTATGGCCGGTCAAGCAAAAATATGGAAATAAGATTTCTTGGGCTGACTTGCTCCTACTAGCAGGTAATGTTGCCATTGAATCAATGGGAGGAAAGACATTTGGTTTTGGAGGAGGACGAGAAGACATCTGGCATCCAGAAGAAGACATTTACTGGGGTGCTGAAAAAGAATGGCTTGGTGATAATCGTTACTCAGGAGATCGTGAACTAGAAAATCCACTAGCTGCCGTTCAGATGGGTCTTATTTATGTTAACCCAGAAGGTCCGAACGGTAACCCAGATCCGCTTGCAAGTGCACGCGACATACGTGAAACCTTTGCACGTATGGGAATGAACGATGAAGAAACAGTCGCATTAATTGCCGGAGGTCATACTTTTGGTAAGGCACATGGTGCAGGCGATGCTGCTCATGTTGGTCCAGAACCAGAAGCTGCTCCAATTGAAGCACAAGGTTTAGGTTGGTTAAGCACTCACGGCAGCGGTAAAGGTCATGATACAATCACCAGTGGTATTGAGGGTGCTTGGACTGCTAATCCAACACAGTGGGATAACGGTTACTTTGATCTATTATTTGGATATCAATGGTGGCTTACAAAGAGTCCTGCAGGTGCATTTCAGTGGCTTGCTGTAAATCCTGATGAGAAGGATCTTGCACCAGATGCAGAAGATTCATCCGTAAAAGTTCCAACTATGATGACCACTGCGGATATGGCATTACGTTATGATCCTGAATACGAAAAGATCTCTCGTCGTTTCCATCAGAATCCAGAAGAATTTGCCGATGTATTTGCCCGTGCATGGTTCAAACTACTTCACCGTGACATGGGTCCTAAAGCAAGATATCTAGGTCCAGAGGTTCCTAAGGAAGATCTTATCTGGCAAGATCCTGTACCAGCTGTTGATTATGAATTAACCGATGGGGAAGTAGCAGAGCTTAAAGTGAAAATCCTGGAATCAGGACTTACAGTCAGTGAGTTAGTAACAACAGCTTGGGCTTCCGCTAGTACCTTCCGTGGCTCTGATATGCGTGGCGGAGCTAATGGTGCCCGCATCCGACTTGCACCACAGAAGGATTGGGAAGTGAATCAGCCGGAGCTGCTTACAAAAGTTCTTCATGTACTTGAAGACATTCAATGTAAATTAGATAAGCAAGTGAGTCTTGCCGATTTAATTGTTTTAGGTGGTAGTGCTGCGATTGAAAAGGCTGCACGTGATGCAGGCTATGAGGTAACCGTTCCTTTTGCTCCTGGACGTGGTGATGCAACAGAAGAGCAAACAGATGCAGAAAGCTTTGATGTACTAGAGCCTATTGCTGATGGTTTCCGTAACTATCAGAAGAAGCAGTACAGTGTAAGTCCAGAAGAGCTCCTTGTAGACAAGGCCCAACTCTTAAACCTTACAGCACCGGAAATGACTGTACTTATTGGCGGTATGCGTGTGCTTGGTACAAACCATCGTGGCACAGAACACGGTGTATTCACGGATCGTGTAGGTACACTCACTAACGACTTCTTCGTGAATTTGCTTGACATGGGAGTAGAGTGGAAGCCTGTTGAAGAAAACGTATATGTAGGACGTGATCGCAAAACAGGTAAAGTCGTCCGCACAGCAACAAGAGTCGACCTCGTGTTCGGTTCAAACTCCGTCTTGCGTGCCCTAGCAGAAGTTTATGCTCAGGATGATAACAAAGAAAAATTTGTACGTGACTTTATAACAGCTTGGGTCAAAGTAATGAACGCAGACCGCTTCGACCTCAAGTTGAAAAAAGCTCAAAAAATAGGGATTTAATGTCCATGTGTCCATGGGGACGGTTCTCATAGGGGACAATCGGAAGTTTTGCGCGTAAAAAGGCACAACTAGTGATAATTGCTAGTTGTGCCTTTGCTTTTTTATCGTTGAAAAACCAAATGCGCAAAATTTTTGATTGCCCGAGAAGAATGAAG
>NZ_JAMBOB010000019.1 GCF_023715415.1 Neobacillus niacini | reverse complement strand
GAATGATGTAAGTTTGAGGTTCCCTGTCAGGTATCTTAATCTTACTTCATGAAGTGTACTGGGGTCTTTTTGTAATTTCTGGAGGAAATACCTTTCGACATGTATTATCTAATACACCAGGCACCATTAATTAGGTTTTAAATGCATCTCTCCCAGCAACTCTCAGATGAACCATTCGTAATCGTGATTTCCTGATCACCGGCAAGCTTTACACGGTGGTACGTTTCAATCGCTGTTTCATCTATATTTAGTTTATCTCCCTGATAATAGTAAATATTTCTCGTCATTGTCGCTGAAACGGATGGCAGGGTGAAGACTGCTTCCGGCTCCATATGAATAACGTAAATCCCCACATGATGACTTTTATCGTTTGCCCAAGAAGCAGAGTTTGGTTCTAAACTAGACTTGCCCTTCATACTTCCAGCAACCAGTCTTATGGTCGTTTTCTGTCCATTCGCAGCAGCCGACTGTACTTCCGGTATATCCTCAGCCCATAACATTTTATATTCAGGATCAGCGAATTTATCTTTTGCCGGTAGATTCAGCCATATCTGAAAGAATTCAAGTGGATTGCCTTTATCCTGATTTACGAGAGGAAACATTTCAGTATGCTGGGCACCCTTTCCTGCTGTCATCCACTGAACATCTCCATTCCCAAATCGTCCAGTGGACCCATATGAATCAAAATGATCAATAAGGCCTTCAAGAACGACGGTTACCGTTTCAAAACCTCTGTGGGGATGTACAGGAAATCCTGGAACCGTTTTGCCGTGATACATTCTAAACCCATCATGCAGTGTAAAATCCTCACCAAGATTTCTGCCTTCCAATGAAGCGTTAGGAACCTGTTGGTCATTTCCTGAAGGATACGCATCTTTATGATGGACTGTCATTAGGAACGGGTCTTCTGTCTCCCATGGAAATCCTAATTTTTGTATTTTCATGATTTTGTTTTTCATTTCTATTCCTCCCCTTTAAAAGTCACCATTGTGTGGAATTCCTTTTATTCCTTGATGCACTTATGAAGGACTAATCTCGTTGGGGACCTTCCTGATTTATCCTTCATTACCCTTATGAAGACCTAATCTCGCTGGGAACATTCCTGATTAGTCCTTCATCATCCATATGAATGACTAATCTCGTTGGGGACCTTCCTGATTTGTCCTTCATCACCCTTATGAAGGACTAATCTAACTGGGTACTTTCCTGATTTGTCCTTCATCGACCTTTCATACTGCTGTACTAAGAATCAACAATGAAATTTTAAAAAACTTTCATTTAAATAATGTAAAAGGACGTTATTTCCTATCCCGGCAAGGATAAGAGATAACGCCCCTTTAGTTTTTCAGCAATATTTATACTGTTTTCCAGTCAGCAGCAAATTTTTCAAGACCTTGGTCTGTTAACGGATGTTTTGATAATTGTTCAATGACCTTAAATGGAATCGTTGCAATATGAGCTCCTGCCAACGCCACACGTGTAACATGGTCAGGATGACGAACTGATGCTGCAATGATTTGTGAATCTAGATTTTGAACACGGAACATCTGAGCAATTTTTGCTACTAGTTCTACACCATCTTCATTAATATCGTCTAAACGTCCTAAGAATGGTGAAACATACGTAGCTCCTGCACGTGCAGCAAGCAATGCCTGATTGACACTAAAAATTAAGGTAACATTGGTTTTAACACCTTTTTTAGTTAAATAGCGGCAAGTCTCTAGTCCATCAAGTGTCATTGGAACTTTGATGGTAATATTCTTATCGCCACCGTTGATTTTAATGAGCTCGTCTGCTTCTGCAATCATTTGCTCAGCTGTTAAAGCATTTGGTGTTACTTCGGCAGAAACTGACTCAACCTCTGGAACGGCATTTAGTATTTCAGCAATACGGTCTTCGAATTTCACGCCTTCTTTAGCAACGAGTGAAGGGTTGGTAGTTACACCTGATAATACGCCAATTTTATAAGCCTTTTTAATTTCCTCTAGGTTTGCAGTATCGATAAAAAATTTCATGATCTTTTTCCTCCAATTTTTAATAAATAATATTTTTAGTTCTTTTCGACAGCATGTCCACCAAATTCATTCCGTAAAGCCGCTACAACTTTACCAGTAAATGTGTCATCCTCTAAAGAACGATAACGCATTAATAAGGACATTGCAATGACTGGTGTTGCTGTTTTGAGATCTAATGCTGCCTCTACAGTCCATTTTCCTTCACCTGAGGAATGCATAATCCCTTTAATTTCATCCAAATTTGGATATTTTGAGAATGCATTTTCTGTTAATTCCATCAGCCATGAACGAATAACGGATCCACTATTCCAAACTCTTGCAACCTTTTCATAGTCAAATTCAAAATCACTTTTTTCTAGTACTTCAAAGCCCTCTCCAATAGCAGCCATCATGGCATATTCAATTCCATTATGAACCATTTTCAAGAAATGCCCGCTGCCTGCTTTACCGGCATATAAGAAGCCATTTTCAACAGCTGTATCTTTGAAAAGAGGTTCTACGACTTCCCATGCTTCTGGATCTCCGCCAATCATATAACAAGCTCCATTTCGAGCCCCTTCCATTCCGCCTGAAGTACCCGCATCCATAAAGCTCACGCCAACTTCCTTTAATTCATTGTAGCGTTGAATCGATTCTTTATAGTGAGAATTACCTGCTTCAACGACAATATCTCCTTTTCCCACAAACGGTAAGATTTCACCGATAACGGAATCAACCACAGCATGTGGGAGCATAATCCATACAATTCTTGGATGATCCAAAGACTGAATAAGTTCTTTATAACTTGATACACCTGTAGCTCCATATTGCTTCATATTTTCTACTGCACTTGGATTCACATCAAATGCTACCACTTCGTGATGGTGATCCAATAAATTTTGTCCTAAGTTTAATCCCATTTTTCCTAAACCAATAAGTCCTACCTTCATTATGTTCTCCTCCAAGGGTGTAAATAATTTGTTTTATCTTCTTCTACTTAGAATGATTTAAGACACTTTTCGCTATACTTACTACATTATTCGAAAACCAAATTCCTTCATTACTGATGCTACAAATAAGACAAAAGTCATTGATTCCATTATTCTTCCCCCATGTTCGTATCTATTCTCTCTACTATCTATCCTCGGATTTTCGTTACTAGTGTGTTATCAACAATGGTAATAACCGTATCCGCCATATCTATAAATAATCCATTATCCACCACACCAGGTATAAGGTTTAGGTTTTTCTCTAAATCTCTTGGCTTCTTAATTTCTTGAAAGCTGGTGTCGATAATATAGTTACCGTTATCAGTAAGAAAAGGGGTTGCTTCCTTTTGCCGCAGCTTTGGATTACCTCCAAGCTCTCGAATGTACTTCATGGTCATTTCATAACCAAATGGCACCACTTCGACTGGCAGTGGAAAAGTACCTAATGTATCCACATTTTTATGAGAGTCTGCAACGACAATAAATGTTTTAGCTGCATTTGCAATTATTTTCTCTCTTAAAAGGGCTCCGCCTCCTCCTTTAATGAGATTTAACTCTGAATCGATTTCATCTGCTCCATCAACCGCTACATCAATTTGCTCAATCTCATTTAACGAAACAAGTGGGATGCCAAGCTCTAACGCTAATTTTTCCGTTTGTTTAGAAGTAGGTACTCCCTTAATGGATAGTCCTTGCTGGACTAAATGTCCGAGCTTAGACATGAAATAATAAACGGTAGACCCTGTACCAAGTCCAACGACCATACCATCTTTCACGAACTCAGCAGCTTTTTCTCCAACCTCCATTTTTTCAATCAAGGCATTATCCCCTTTCAACTAAAGCTGGATTCCTATGATTAATTTGTCCATTGTCTTGTAACTTGTTCCCCATACTAGGTATAGCTATACCAATGAAAACATTGATCAAATATTACTATCACGTTATTTGAGTGCAATGGCTCGAAAAAGCGGCAAGCGTACAAAGGGACTAATACCATTTACTGCAGAAGATAATGAGAAATTTAGGGAGCTTTTTAAAAGAGCAATTTTATGCAAAAAAAGCTGCCATATCGTCCCCTCTTGTGGAACATCCTGTGAATCAAGAGTATTCGGGTGGTGACAGGGACCTCAGCTAAAAAATACAGTGTTACTCCCTCACCAATTAGGGTAACACTGTATTTTTTACTTTTCTTTTGCAATCTCTTTTCTATTAGGAGCAAGTGGAGGCTGTTCTAACCATTTATTTTGTACCATGATATTAAACCATTTCTTCGTTACCATAAGATTTTGTAGAATGGTGCTTTCGTAAGTGGCAACAAGGTCTGTTCGCATTGCGGATGCTAACCCTGTCCCGTGATAGGCTTGTGCAGCTTGGAATAAGAAACCAGTAAGATACAAGATTAACTTATCAGAAAAAGGAGAATCTGTTGAAGTTGTAACTTCAGTTTCCCACGACTTAGGAACGGGTAAATTATCCGTTTGCATAATTTTTGAAAAAACTTTTATTTGTTGGTCGGCCGTTTTTCCGGCATCCTCTAAAAATTTTCTTACTTCTTTTGTTTGTGCGACTTGACTGAATGCGATTGAAAGAGTTTTTGCCATAATACTTTTTTTAAGGTTGAAAGAAATGCTTATGATTTCTGTGGCTGCTAAAGTTCTACCCTTTCCGAAAAGTCCATCTGAGAAATCTTGACTGGAAACATATTCAGGGTTTTCAGCTGGATAAAATAAAGGGTCTCTCTGAAAACTTCCTTTCTCCAGCAATAAATCAATGGTTTGATGATACATCCTTTTCCCATCATTATCACAAGAGTCGTAAAAAAATCTTAAGTCCTCTCTGACAGAAACGCCCAACGAAGTGGAGTGTCCTAGCAAACCATGTAAAGTCATGATGTGTAAATAATTCAGGCAAAATATATCTGTGAATAATCGTTGTTTCCCTTTAAAGAGGTCGGATTCTGTAAAACCAATTGGAACTGAAAACCCTTCGTTCTCTATAAAAGTTACAATTTGTTGCTTTTGTTTTTCGAACGTCTTAATAGCATCCTTAAAAATGGTTTTAATTGACTCGTCCTCAATAATAGAAACCATATATCTATTTACAATATCAACGGCTGTTCCATTTACATACTCTCCCCATAAAGTTCCTATTTCGGAAGATGTGAGTTTTAATTTATCCTTTTCCATTCCGTCACCTCTAGGATATTATTTACCAATACATCAAGAGGTATGAAGATTTTGTTTGATTTATGAAGAGGAAAAACACTGGATGTTAAGTTTATATATTAATGGGTAATTATGTTACGATGAAAAAAAGTTTTTGAAAAAGGGACTTAAGCTAACGATCCAGGTAAGTTCAAGTAGGACTTCTTTCAAGTTGTACCGAATTAATAGCTGATAACACTCTAACTTTTGTTGAAAGGCGGAACATCATGTATATTCCTAAATATTTTAAGGTCACAAATTTTGAAGAAACCAGGGAATTTATTCAAAAGAATTCATTTGGAACACTTATCACCACCAAAAAAGGGAAACCAATTGCAACTCACTTACCCTTGCAGTTGATTAAAAAAGGAGAGGATTACTATATAACAGGGCATATGGCTTATGGGAATCCTCAATGGAGAACATTCGAAACCGGTGAAGATGTATTGATTATTTTCCAAGGACCGCACGCTTATATCTCTTCCTCCTGGTATGAACAGGAAAATGTCCCGACATGGAATTATCAAGCTGTCCATGTATATGGCGCAGCCATCATTTTGAACGAAGAAGAGTTAAAACAGGACCTGACAATGTTGCTGCAAAAATACGAAAAACACCGAAAGAATCCTGTTTTATGGGATAAGCTTTCTCCACAGTTATTAGAAAAAGAACTAAAAGGTATTGTTGGATTTAAGATTAAAGTACAAGAAATTCAAGCTGTCGATAAACTAAGTCAAAATCGTAACGAAGAGGACTATCAGAACATCGTTAATAAACTATATGAAGAAAAAGATATGAACTCTCAACAAATCGCTCAAATAATGGAGAGGACATTAAAAAAGGACAAATAATAGACATATAAAACTTTCTTCAACTATCTGCTTCTTTAACAAATGAAGGAGTGAGAATTCTGACTCCTACGCACCTATTCAAAGGGTCAGGTTAGTTCAAGGGAAATCTTAGTTTAATATATCAGGTAATACCTTTCAGGAGTGATAAAGTTGAAAATTTATGTTGATGCAGATGCTTGTCCGGTAAAAGATATTATTATCGCTGAAAGCAGGAATGCTGCCATTCCTGTTGTCCTTGTTACGAGCTTCTCTCATTTTTCTACTGCGGAACAACCATCTGGCGTAGAAACCATTTATGTCGATTCCGGAGCAGATGCTGCAGATTATCGGATTATGAAGTTAGCAGCAAAAGGAGATATCATTGTTACGCAGGATTATGGTCTCGCTTCGCTGGGTTTAGCAAAAGGGTGTACGGTTCTTCACCATACTGGGTATCGCTATACCAATGAAAACATTGATCAATTATTACAATCACGTTATTTGAGTGCAATGGCTCGAAAAAGCGGAAAACGTACAAAGGGGCCAAAGCCATTTACCGCAGAAGATAAGGAGAAATTTAGGGAGCTTTTTAAAAGAGCGATTTTATCTTAAAAAATCAGCTCCCAGCCTCCCCATCTCGATACTGTGAGGGAGTTCTGCCTGTTTCTTTTTTAAAGACTCTAGAAAAGTAGGAAGGATCATCGTAGCCAATCATATAAGCAATTTCCTCAATGGATAGATTCTCTGTTTTTAATAGCTGTTTCGCTTGTTTCATTCTTAAAATCTGTTGATAAGCGGTTAAGGTCATGTTTGTTTCTTCTTTAAATTTTCGAGATAGATGGCTGGGATGTGTGGACAGTTTTGCTGCCAATTCTTCTTTATTGATTGGCTTATTATAAAAACTTAGAATATATTCAATCACTCTTCGGGTCATGATACTGTATTTACTTAACGAGTTGGATACAACTACATCGCAATATTCCTCAATCATGGTGTCTTCTAATTGATGCAGGGCTTCCACCTGATTGGCATTTTCAATTTCATAGGCGAATTTTTCCGAGATCCGATGAATCATGATGGCAGGGACATCACTATTTCTTGCTGATGTCCGCAGTAGCGTATTTAAGATAATGGCAACATTTTTAAGTCTGCGTAACGGCTGATTTGGAAAACGTTCGGAAAAAGAAAACAGCATATTTTTAGAATTAATGAGTTTTAAAGCTTCCTTTTTATCCCCACGTTCAACCGCATGCATAAAATCCTTTTCAGTCTTATACCTCAATTTAACAAGTTCTCCCTCTTCATCCACATTGAAAGGGTCTTCCTTCCTATGAACAGGGCGGATGCTTTTATCAGAAACAATGACAATCGGGGATATTTCTTGCTCCATCATATTTGTAAACTGCTGTAGAACACTTCCATAACTGAGGGCTTGTTCTGCAGTTAGTACATAAATTTTATCGCATATAACCTTTAAATCTTCACTTTGTGTACTCGTGAGCTGATATTCCCTCGATAAACTGTATAGATTCGGTGTCTTATTAAAATACGGACCGATAATAATCGTCCAGGTTTCCTCACTTTTACTGAAGGAATAGCCAAAATAGTGTAAGTCCCATTCATTCATATAGGAAAAAAGTTGTCCTGTATGTTTCATTTGGTCATACAAAGATAAAACATCTCTCTCCCCAGAACCGGGCATAAATGCTGGGATAGAAATCATTTCATGATGGTAAATGAGCTTACGCTTTTGATTAAATACATACGTATTTAAATTGGTTATAAGTTGAATTTTCATTGCACTTGAGATGATTTTTGATGGTTCCAGGTTACTCCCTCCAATCAAATATAAATTTGTTTTTTATCCGGATATTATCAAATAAGTCCTAATGGATTACGATTGAAATCATTATACTAGTATTACGTTAGCCCTTTCAATTCAAGAAATTTTAACTAGAGAAAATGAAAGCGGTAAAAATATTAATAAGCGATAGTAATAGAGGAAATTAAAGCAAAAGATATAGATATGGGAGTGTGGATAACAACGATGAGTACTCAAAAACAAGACCAAACAAATACAGCAGATTTACCAAATGAGAAAAAAGAAAATAAATTATCTAAAGTATTAGGTGTAATTTCAGGAAGTTTTGCCCCTATTATCGGCGTTCTTGCTGGTGCTGGACTCTTAAAAGCCATGTTATCCGTTTTAAACACATTAGGCTGGATGTCTGATGAAAGCGGTGCCTATGTAATTTTATCAGCAGCTGGAGATGCTGTTTTTCACTTTTTGCCCTTATTTCTCGGTATTTCCATTGCCCTTAAACTGGGTGCCAATGGTTATGTCGGCGGGGTAATTGGTGCTGCCATACTGATGCCTGAAATTATGCACCTTGTAGACGAAGATGTGAAGTCCATCGACTTTTTAGGTATTCCTGTCTTATTAGCTGATTATTCTTCTACCGTATTTCCTATCTTTATCGCCATGTTCGTTTATGCAGGACTCGACCGATTGTTGAAAAAAGTGATTTATAAAGATATTCAGATGTTTATCAACCCATTAATTTCAATAGCCATCCTCGTCCCTTTAACCATGCTGGTGTTTGGCCCAATTGGGACACTTCTTGGAGAAGGATTAGGTTCGGTTATTACTTTCTTGAGCGACCGAAGCGGACTATTAGCAGGTGCTGTCTTAGGTGCTTCATGGACATTCCTAACGATAATGGGTTTACACTGGACGATTATTCCACTTGCCATCGTGAATCTTGCCACTGGTCCAGATCCGATTATAGCTATGGCAGCGGCAGCTCCATTTGCACAAGTGGGAATAGGGATAGCGGTTTTTCTGAAAACACGTGATAAAGATTTAAAGGCTCTTGCTGCAAGCGGAATCCTGCCTGGTGCTTTGGCTGGAACCACCGAGGCAATTAACTATGGAATCATCCTTCGTTATCGAAAAACAATGGTCTATGTGATCATCGCTGCTGGTATTGGCGGAGCAATTAACGGAAGTCTTGGCGTTGTTATGAATGATTTTGTCCTTCCAAGTGTGCTTGCCATTCCTGCGTTTACACCAATTTGGGAATATCTAATTGGGATTGGCGTCGCATTTGCCATCGGTTTTCTTTTAACGTACCTCCTTGGTTATGAAGGTAAAAATGTAAAAGTGAATGACAATTTTACGCAAAATATCTTTGGTGTACGGCCGGAAACCATTACTAGTCCATTGCCTGGGAAGGTGGTCCCAATAACCTCTATCCACGACCCATTATTTGCGACCGAGACCGTAGGTAAAGGGATTGCCATTGAGCCGGAAGCAGGTAAAATTTATTCTCCTGTTGATGGTATGATTACCACACAATTTCCTACAGGACATGCAGTTGGCATAAAGTCTGAAAATGGAGCTGAGGTTTTAATCTATATTGGCCTTGATACTGTACAACTAAAAGGAAAATACTTTACACCACATGTAAAACAAGGTGATCATGTTAAACAAGGCGACCTGCTCATTGAATTTGAAATGGACCAAATAAAAGCAGAGGGATTTGAAACCACAACATTGGTGGTGATTACAAACAGTAATCAATATTTAGACGTTGATGCCACTACTAGCGAAACAGTAGAACAAAATGGTCAGTTGTTGAAACTAACCGTTTAAAGTATTGTTAAAGAGTTGGTCCCCTTTGGATCAACTCTTTTGAGGTTGAGACCCTAGGGAGGGTTCTGGTGGTTTTTTAGACAGGTTACCCCTTCTCAGTAGTTAGAATGCCGAAGACGCTGTAGGTGCTTTATCAGTTTAGCTAACACCTAAAGAAATTGGGGGAGTGAAATATGGAAAATAACGTTTTTGAACAGATGGCAAAAAGATATGATACAGAGGAAAGAATTGAATTAGCGAATATTATAGTTAAGCAAGTAAGACCAGAATTACAAAATAGTAAATCAAAATCTTTAATCGACTATGGGAGTGGTACTGGTCTAGTTAGTTTGGAATTATCAGATCTAGTCGAATCTATTTTGTTGATAGATTCATCAAAACAAATGTTGGAGGTTTCGGAAGCCAAAATTTCTCACAAAGGAATTACCAACTCAAAAGTACTTTATTCAGATTTTACTCAAGAAACTCCAGAAGTTAAGGCAGACATCGTTTTAATGTCACTAGTCCTTCTTCATATTCCGGATACAAAAAAAATTTTACAAGAAATGTTCAACATTTTAAATAATCGCGGCAAGCTAATCATTATTGATTTTGACAAAAACGATAAAATACATCACCCGAAAGTTCATAACGGTTTTTCGCATGAAGAACTGAAAGAAAGATTATTGGAAGTCGGATTTAAATCAATTGCAACGAAAACATTCCATCACGGTGATCTTATTTTTATGAATCAAGATGCCTCAATGTTTATATCCAGTAGTAAGAGATCCTAAGAAATGGAAAGGTTCTTCAAGTCGAAGAACCTCTAAGAATTTATGTGTTATATGGTCACGAGGGTCCACTGTCACTTACAGAAAAATGATAAAAGAGTAAGTAAATATTTAGTTACTAGTTAGTGAATTCTGGAGGCGATTTGCTTCTGCGATCACTCTTTCTTCATCGATCGTTAAACATCTGCCGTTCTTTACAATTGCATTCCCATCAATATAGACGTCACATACATCGCTTCCGCGTGCTGCATAAAGTAAATGTGAATATGCTGTACTAATTGGTTGTAAATGCTCCTTATCGTAAGGATAAATTGTTATAAAATCTGCCTTCTTATTTGCTTCAAGAGAGCCCGTATGTTCCATGCCAATGACTTCAGCCCCACCCCGAGTAGCCAATGTTAACGCAGTTTGTGCAGTGAATTTAGTAGCATCTTTATATATCCCTTTTTGTAGTAATGCAGCAGTTCTAACTTCTTCAAACATATCAAGATTGTTATTAGAAGCTGTGCTATCTGTTGCAATACCTACTTTAACCCCAGCTTGTAAAAGACTAACAACATCCGCAATACCTGAACCTAGCTTCAAATTACTAATTGGATTGTGAGCAACTCGTACATCATGTTGCTTTAAAATGGCTCTCTCTTCATCGTTAAGTATTACACCATGTGCCATTACTGTTAGTTGATCAAAAATACCTAATTTGCGAAGATGCTCGATAGGTCGATTTCCATAACGAGTTTCGATGTCTAAGATTTCAAAATCAGTTTCTGATACATGGATGTGTATCATTAACTCATTTTCCTTTGCAATTCGAGCAGTTTCTATAAGTGTTTCCGGGGTACAAGCATAAGGGCTATGAGGTGCAACCATAGTTGTTAGACGCCCATCAGCAAACATTTTATAGTTTTTAGAAAACTGCTCGGCATTCATAAGATTCATTTGCTGCTCTTTCTCTGTGCCGAAGCTAAAAATCGAATACGAAAAGGCTCCACGAATTCCTGTTCCACTAATTGTTTCCATTACAGCGCCCGGGTCAATACCGTTAGGATTAAACATATCTGAGAATGTAGTTGTTCCCGACTTTAACATCTCCAAAATACCAAGCTGTGCACTCACTGAGGCAATCTCTGTTGTAAATTTCTTTTCAATTGGCCATATTTTAGTTTCAAGCCAAGGCTTTAGCAGCATATCGTCTGCAATACCACGTAAAAGAGTCATTAAAATATGAGAATGGGTATTCACAAGACCAGGCATAACCCATTTACCTGCAAGATCCACTACGTGGTCTGCATCTCTCAGTAGCTCTTCAGAACGTTCGCCTATATAGGAAATAAGTTCATCTTCTACAACCATCATTCCGTTTTTTATGATTCGATTTTCCTTATCCATAGTAAAAAAAGTAGCGTTAACATAAATTGTTTTCATTTTTTTCCTCCTAAATCGCTTTTAAACATTAATATAAGTTGATTTTTCAAAAAAAAATCCTGATTACGAAGAAAAATGTAGAAAATACATTTTTTTCGTAATCAGGATTTTACGGTTCCTGGTAGAGACCCCCATACCTTATCAATGAGGTTATACAATCGATTTATGCTTTTATATAACCAAATGATAAGTGATAAATGAGCAAAGTTCAACATTTTCTATAATTTAGCATCCTTGTTAGATCATTTTATATTGGCTAACTATTTATTTTATCCCTAAAAAAGCGGTTAAAAAATTTTAGGCTTTAGAAAATATAACCATGGGTGGTTATGGGAGCCGTCCCCATTATTGAAAAGTTGGGATAGAGTTTTGGTTAATCAATCAATTCTAAAAAGGTTTTTCCAAGGATATATTCCTTATGGTCATCAGGAATGTCAAGTGAATCAATCCAACCCCTCTTTGAAGAATAATCATATTCATTAAATTTTTTCATTCCATATGGTCCGTCACAGCCAAAAAGGACTTTTCGATATCCTAAAGCTTCCACTGCTTTTTTTACAAGAGATGCATTTAGATAATCGCTAGAGGTATCGACAAATACATTGGGTTGATCGTTAATGTATTTCCATAATTTTTTCCAAAAAGGAAGGCCGGCATGTGCATAAATCAATTTAAGCTTAGGGAAGTTCTCAGGTAAATATTTATAAGAGTCTGGTTCTGAAGAGAGATGGATAATCAGTGGTACGCCTTTTGATTCACACATAGCGGCAACTGAATCAAGTGCCTTAATACTATATGCATGCAT
This sequence comes from Neobacillus niacini, assembly GCF_023715415.1. Taxonomy (GTDB): domain Bacteria; phylum Bacillota; class Bacilli; order Bacillales; family Cytobacillaceae; genus Neobacillus; species Neobacillus niacini_C. Next base: position 37,655 of record NZ_JAMBOB010000019.1, on the reverse strand, counting down.
GAACGGATGAGCCTTCACTCCAATAAAACCAGGTTTATTAAGATATGATTCTACTTCTTCTATGGATTCAGGAATCATTGGGTTTACGGCTGCCCACCCTAGAAGCCTGTCTGGAAATCGATCAATTGCAGCAGCAACAAGATCATTCCTCGGCTTAGAAAAGATTTTGTATGAATGACCATAAAGGTTGAAATGGCCATCCTTCACTAGACCATCATAAATTTTAAGCCCAATTTGTGGTGAATGAAGGATTAGAAAACGGAAAAACCTTTGTAAATGATGTTGATACGTGCTTTCCACTTCAAACATTGTTTCGTTCATGGGTGCTATGAGCACTGTTTTCGTTACATTATTTTCATCCATACCCTCTATCATTTTTTCTAGAGTCAACATCGTTTCATCCACATGAAAATGGCAATCAACAATCATATTCATTCTTCCCTTCGATTTCTGTTATCAACTACTTAACTATATCTAGGACCCTTATTTTCTAGTTAAATACATATTCTGTTTAGGTGTGGAATATCCTTTCTATCGTTTTCTCACCTTCCATAATCTAATTTAAAATATCTACTTGTATACTTCTCAAGATTAAATCCCTCTTTTGAAAATTTCTCATTTTCGATTAAGGTAGGATTCAAATTTCGTTCCAAACAGGGTCTAAATAAATTTTGTAAAAAAATAACCAAGAGTTACTCTTGAATCATTTTCAAAAGTAAATCTTGGTATTATAATTGATTTTATTTCGTTGGTTTTGCTAGATCCTTATTCTTCCGATTTTTAACTTCTTCCATTTTGGCATAAAAGCTTGCTTCTCCATCGATTCCAAAGAAATTATAAAATTTCAGCATATAAGCGAGACAATCTGATAACTCCTTGCCTATATTTTCTTTAATCTCATTCTTAGCTAACTCAAATGCCTGCTCTTCGTCCATTCCATTTTTAACATTAGTAGCCGTTAGATTAAAGGCTTTCCGCAGCTCCTCCGCTACTTCGGCAACCTCCGTCGTTAGCAGCATGTAATTATTTAAAAGAGAATCTCTGCTCTCTGCATAGGTTTCCTCAGAAATTTCCCATCCCATTTCTTTTTGATACTGTTTAGTAAAAGTTTGTAATTCTTTCATGATAGTCCCTTCCGTCATTTGACAGCTAAATTTGTTAATCAAACGTTTGATTAGATTCTAAGCGCAGGCGTACCAAGGCTTCACACCCCTTAATCAAACGTTTGATTAGTTTACCACCCGATTTAATTAAACGTTTGATTGGTTTTCCTGAATCATATTTCCAAGACATCCACCCGTTTTATCCGGTAGAAATGATATTCTAGTTGAGTTTAGCAATATCGTTGTTACACTTAGGCGAATTACAAATTAGTCATTTTATTAACTGTTTGAATAGTGCCGATTTCCTTATGTAATGCGTCTCTCATTTTATCTCCACATTTCTCACTACATATTGGAAAAATACCATCAACTCCTTGTTTATCTGCTTCAGAACCTTCACCAGGAACAATCATTGGAACACTCGTATTCCTAGACTCAAGATGTATATGTATAATTCTTCCTTCAGGATCAATAATCTTCTTCCCTTCAACAAATTTTACATTCAGACCATAAATTGGTTTTCCATTCTTAAACTTTTTCATACACCAGGAACATCTAAACATTTTAATCACCTTTTATTGAATTTATTTTAAAGACTGACATAACAAACTAAAAATAAATGACCGCTCATATAACAATTTTCATATGTACTAGGGAGGATATTAAAATAAAATAACCCGAAATAATGAACTCTAATTTATTTCTAATCAATTAAGGACAACACCTCTTTAAAAACCAAAGAAGGCTGTTGAATTAGTAATTTTGAATTAACAATCCGAAATTTTTCACCTTGTTTAATAGAAAGTGTTTGTTTTTCTATATTAAAATGAATGTCAATATCCTTATACGAAAAGGTTTCGACCTTCGATGCCTCATCGAGAAAATGATTATCGAGCTGAATTACTATCCTATCAGAGACCCTTCGTAACATTTTCCAAAGAGTGGTTTCTTGTTTGTTTTTCATATAAAGCTCTGGAAGTTCGGTCGCTTCCTCTAACTGAGTTAAAGTTGTTATCATATAACTAGCTATTCCGTACTTTACAGGTTTAATTAGCTGTTTTGTAGGTTGCCAACTTTCAATGTGAAATAAGACGTTTCCATCATTAATTGAAATTCTGTCAATCTTACCGTACTCAGCAATACCATTTTGTTTAGGAACTTCAGCTGTTGTATATAGCGCCACATATTTGGCTTCTTGCCATCCTTGTTTCAATTTGTCTTCCTGTATTTGAAAATAACCATTCTGAATAAAACCAATGTAGTCATCTTGATTTGATACAGTTCCTACTAATACCTTCTCAACGAGACTGGACTCCCACTCCTCTTTTGTACCTCTTGGTAGAATACCCTCCTGTTGAATTTCCTCAGGACTTTTTTCAATTAATCGTTCAACAAATTGCTCCACTAAATCGGTTGCTTGTGGTAAAAAAGGCAATCCTCCAATGTTAACCTGATTAATACTTTTATAAAGTGGATGCTCACGATACCCTTCTTCATCCCACCAAGGAAACAAAACGTAAGCACCAAATGCAGTTCGCTCATATGGACCATTTTGCATAACCACTAAAGAATCTCGGTATCTGTGCATAGTATTAATATCCTCTTCAAGCGGTCCTGGCGAATGGTAACGTGATTTGTAATAACTATCCTCTTGAGCATAATCAACCCTGTACTTTGCATCAAACACATAATTAAACTGATAATCTTTACCCTTTTTAGAAATAGTCAGCATTGTATCGGGCTTTTGAGAAATAGTAGGTAGGCGTCCCTCATATTTCTGATAAGTTAGCGTTATGCGTTCCTTAGTAATCGGATGTTCAAATTTCCTTTCTGCCTTTTGATTCGTATCTAGATTGACAAACAGGCCATCGCGATTTACCTGAATGATATCCTGACTTAACATTTTATATTTACGACTCAATATTTGCCCGAGCTTTAAATATGTCCAATATTCATACAAGGTGGCAACATCCTTGACTGACATTTTGTACAAATTACCTTGAAGCATTAACCCTTTAGATACAATTAGGAAAGTCTGATACGCATCGCGATACCCGGGTGCCATTTGAAGGACAAGGCTCATTACCGAACGGTCAAGCCTACCAATATTCTTCCAGAAATGACTTTTTACTCTTGATTGCAGGGCATCTTTCATTTTTACTAAACGGTCGATTAATTCTTTGTCAGGCACTATCTTCCATCGTTTATTTGGATTTTCAAGTGTAAGGATTAAATCTGCTACTTTATCTCCGAGTCTCTGAATCATCCATTTTACATAACGATTCTCTATAGTATCGTAAACTAACTCCTTCTTTGCCTTTACACCATCACGTGGCATGATTGTTCTACCATGAATATTTATTCCGTGCTTTACGTCAACAAACTGAGTTCTTCTTTGGAGGTATTTACGGATATAATTATCTATTTTACCAAGCTGATCTCCTCGCGCCCTTACATACCTAGTATCCAGTGTATGATGTGGCTGTTGTTCAATACGATTAATTGCTTGTATAAACTGTTGAAAATGTTTTGTCATTAAACGGTAAAATTCCGCTTGGCTCGGATTACCATCCAATTTAATGTTTGCTCCCAAATATGTTTTTCTTATGAAGTGGAAGGCCAGATTATAAATTTCATCATTTACTTCCCTTAGTAGTCTTTCATAATCGTTTCGATAATCTAACTTGGACGGAAAAATCTCAAGAGTTACTTCTAATAGTGTCTTCCCCTTATCTCGAATCTCAAAGGTTGAATAACCGACTTCATTTTGAAACTGAAGATTCCCCATTAATACCGGGATTCCTCCTAAATCGCTATTTGAAATTGCTTGACGTAATTTCGGATGTTCATGATAAAATTCCAATTCTTGCTTCTTTTTTGAAACAATAATCACTTGGTATATTCCGTTTTCAAAAAAGATTGGCCGAACCTGCTGTTCGAAAGTTAGTTGATCAAGATCAATGTTATAAACTTGTACCGACTCCAACGAATTCCCAATAGCTGAAAACTTCATAACGTCATGCCGATTAAGTTTCCGATACTGTCTTAGTCCTTCATAAAGGTTGTGGAATGGCTTCCCTTTTATCACTAAAGAGAAATCGGTTACTTCTATCTTGACCAATTCTATATCATCACGAAATCCAGAAGGAAGTGAATCCATCGTCCCTTAGCCTCCTAAGCATCTCCAATACCTTTTCAGCACTATTAGGATATTTAGCCATCTCAATTTCGTTTTGATAACTATCTTTACCTTCTATATAGACTCTTCCAGTAAATATGTTATAGAGTTCTGACAGTAACTGTTCAACACGCTGGTCACTACCAGAAATACGAGGCAGGATTTTTTGTAGAATACAATTATCAAAGGCTTCTTCAAATTTCAAAAGGTCTCCATCTTCGTTATAGTCAAGATAAAAACAAATCTCATCACGAACACGATATCCTACATGAGCATTTATAAGCTGCAGCGGCTTATTTATGTTTTCCAATTCGTCAGTAACCTTTATAACAAGGTCTTTATTTGCACTATATAGATCTTTTAAATGAAGATATCTTGAACGAAATTTACTATCTGGAACACTAATGGCTTCGACCTCAATATTATCATCTAGAAAGGTTAAATTGGACAACTCCACACGATTAAACTCTATTGTATTTGCACGGTCCAGCACTTTCTTACTAAAAGGGTGTGTAGTTTCATCCATATTGACTGTACCTATAATATAAAGATTAGTCGGAAGTTTAATGCTTCTCCCTGCAACTTCCTCTGTTAGTAAATTAGAAGTTACAATTTTACGATCCTGCCATTTACGGCTTTCCATTACGCTTAAAATATCACTAAAATAATGCTCCACTCTGGCCAGGTTCATCTCATCCAGTATAGCGAAAAAGGGAAGGTCAGGATTTTTTTCCGCGTTTTCTATTACCCTGGTAAGTGGACCCTTTCTAAATCCACCTTCAATATCGACATAACCAAGTAAATCAGAACTATCATTCCAATCAGGTCGCACTGGAATCAAGGTAAGTTGCCCATTCTCTTCGGTGGCCCCAACACTTTCTGCAAACAACTGGACAATCTTTGTCTTTCCTGTACCAGAAATACCAGATAAAATAACAAATGGCTTTGTCTTTATTGATAAAAAGAGATTTGTTACTTCTTCTATTGTATAAAGAAAACCCTTGGATTTTATGTAGGTATGAATATGATTTACCAAATCTTTATTCATCAAAAAATTAGTAGGCGGTTCATTAACTTTATCTGTAGATTCTTCTTGGTTTAATTCACCTTCTGAATCAGAAATATAAGAATCAAATTTGTCATTTAATGAGTTTGTTACTTGGTTATATAGCCATTCCAATTCATTAATGGTTCTTCCCATTTCGCTAGTAATATTATCATCCTTTAGGACCGTGGATTTTAATAGTACCTTTCCAATCCTAACCCAGTTTTTGTTATCACTTTTAAGGAATTGCAATAGACTTTCTGTTAATTTTTTATTCCGTAAAAAATCCTCTAGCGTCCAATAATTTTGATAATCCTCATCTGCATCTTTATTAGTCCATATTTTATACTCAGTAATGTTAATCTGCTTCTCTTTTATCCATTCTTCCACAGAGGAAACCCATCCATTATGTATCTTTCTTTCTTGAACTAATTTTTCGTTCTTATATCCATGCCATTCAAGATATACCCGTAAATTGTCTTTGCTAATCATTGCAGCAATGCATGATGGCTTATCTAATAGTTGAATATTTTTGATTCTTGACCAAAATCGTCTTCGTAAATTCCCACTATTTTGCCAGTGTTCAGTATTTTCTACTGTTAAGTTTTTACTTCCAGAATCTATCACTGATGTTTCAACAATCTTTTTCCACTCATTCCAAGCAGAAACGTAATCCTCTTTTACCTTTCCAGAACCTTCTGCTTCTACTCTGTAAACAAAATTATCTCTATCAAATACCTCAAATGAGTGATTTTCAATTTTCATTATTTCACCTTCCATTACATTTTTATTCCTTAAAGTTAATTTCCCAATTTAAGGAATGTCATCTTCAACAGTTTGAACTTCATAGAGGTTATTGATATTTACCCATTTGTTATCTTTATTTAGATAAAATAATTGGATTTTTGTAATTTAATCATTTCAAATACCAGTACTGGCAACGAAGTACCATTGTTATCTATATCAAGCTTAATCCATGTAGGTTATGTTGATTTTCTTTTTTAAATCTTTTTTCATTCCCATCTGGAAAAAAGTTAAGAACCCTTTTAAGAGATACTGTACATTTGAATCTTTTTGATTAAAGGTTATCCCAAAATCTTTCATATCACTTAATAGCTTTTTCATTGAAACTTCTAAATCTTCCTCTTGCTGGTGTTCCTTTATCCATTTTAAAATAAACTTCCGCCATATCGCGGATTGCCCATCAATAAAATGATCCCCTCTTATTGGGTGTGAAAGTAATTTTTCCTTAAATTTTTCTCGATGCTCTTTTAATATCTTCTCTTCTGTTGTCTCGTACAGTGCTACTGGCTGAGCCTGAATAAATCCATTGGTTTTTTTTGCATTCGTCCTTCCAGTTTTTTTGAACCAATCCCATTCTTCTGGGGACATACTTACAGGTCGCTCGTTTGCAGCTTTTGCTATTTCCAGCATTTCACGCTCTATTTGTTCATCGGATATTCGCACTCTTTCATTTTCAGGCTTATAACGGTCTTTTGCTTCCGTACTCCATTTTTCTGAAGCTACCTGCTTTTCTTCATTTTCTCGCTGCCATTTTCCCAATGCCTCTTGTTGAGCTTTTACCTCATCTTCAGCCTGTTTCATCTTGTCCATTAATGATTCCATAAACTCTAGTCGCAGGTCCTCTTCATTTTCATGGTAGAGAAGGAAATTTTGCAACTGATTATTCAAGGTTAGTGCTCGTTCCAAAGGAATGGTAGGTTCAGAAAGTTTGTAAAAAGTAAGGTTACGATTATTTTTCTCTGCCTCTAAAAAACGGATAATTTTGCATGTTCGACTTTCAATATTTACGTATGCGATACTCTTGGTGTCAATCGTGACGTCAATCCTTGTCTCTAAAAATTGTAATGCTGGTCTAGGAATCTTTTGAGTTAAATACTGATCCCAGTGCTGGTCTTCCTTACTCTTATTGGCTGCCTGCAATTCAGCAATCAGCAGCGTCCCTTTATTTGTTTCTGCATTTATCGCTAGCCAAATGTCATCAATAAAAGCAAACACTCTAAATCCTTCTGCTTTATATGCATTCATCCGTTTTGCAAGATTTTGAGCATAGCTGCCTTCTGAGATTGAAGTATAATAATCAATCGCCCAAATTTCTTTTGAAAAAGGAAAGCTCACAGTAAAATCAGGAATAAAGGAAAGCTTCTTTTTATAAAAATAGCCGCGTTCTATCTCGGCACCAAAGGGCTTTAGCTGACCTTCTAGTATCTCTCTAAATACCGTCAATCCAATATCTTTCTTTTTCTTATCTTGATGAGTAGAAACATGATTTTCATATGTATTGCTGTTTTCTGAGTAGGTACATTTTTTCCCGTCTAGGTGCTTAAAGTAAAAGGGTCTTCCTTCCTCAATTGTTAGATTCATATTTACTGGTTCATCACAGCAAGGGCAGGTAAATGCTTTTTTCTTCGAAAAAGCTCGAAGTTGATCATCAAGTTTTCTTCTAATTTCGATTCTACTTAAATTTTCCCCTTCAAGCTCTATTCTCATTGCTTCAATGTTTACTAGGTCCCCATGTAATAACGCCTCATCCAAACTTTACACATCCTTTTTAGAAAAATACCTATATTTTACTATTATTATAATATAAGTAAATTGAAGTGGGTATTTTTTCCCTAATCTTGCTATCCTTACCGAACAGATTGGAAGTATAATGGAAAGAAAAGGAATGAAGAGAAGGAAATAATTTGAACCATATCCTAAAGATTCAAATCAAATAGTAAAAGATGAATTTAACGAAATAATTATTATTGTGGAGGAGGCGTTAATAATGGCAAAGTATGAAGGAGAAATTATTGGTAAATTTGAGGAAGTGGTCAATCATTTACAAAACGATATTGGTAATAGTGGAATAAGTATGAAATTAGTTGATGAAAGCAACCATACTATTGGAGATACTAAAATTGCAGTTCGAGTTTATGATAAATATTTTATGAGAAATGGAAACAGAGCAAGTTTGAGCCTTACTGTAGTAGGTTATGACAGTAGTATTTTTATTTCAGCAATTGGTGCTGGTGGGGGACAAGGTGTTTTTTTAAACTTTAGTCTTGGTGCTGAAGATGATTTGGTGGCAATCGTGCAAAAAAGTATAGAACAAATGGAATAATACTAAATTTTTATACCTAATCGGAGTTTCCTCTCAATACGGTGGAATTATTATGTTGAAACAGTCACGATTTTCATCCAAAATCGTGACTGTTTGTGTTTTTCAATGCTGCCAGCAGTCAATAGCTACTTATTATTAAATGTTGCTGCAATAGTTTATTCTTATATATTATTTATTTGCCAACCAATCTCTTTACTCCCGATTTCCCTCAAAAATATATTTGCTTGTGAAAATGGCTTACTGCCAAAGAAGCCATTATGGGCAGAAAATGGGCTCGGGTGGGGAGATTTAATAATGTAGTGGTGTGATGAGGTAATCAATTGTTGTTTCTGCTGTGCGAAATTACCCCACAGGATGAATATGACTGGTATCTCCCTTTGATTCAATATTTCTATGACTCTATTGGTAAACAACTCCCATCCGAGACCTTTATGCGAGTTTGCATTTCCTGCTTGCACAGTCAGTACCGCATTTAACATCAATACACCCTGTTTGGCCCAGTCCACAAGGTAACCATGATTAGGAATCGTGCACCCCACATCATCCTGTAGCTCTTTATATATATTGCGTAAAGATGGAGGGATTTTCACTCCAGGTTTAACAGAGAAACTTAAACCATGAGCTTGTCCAGGGCCATGATAGGGATCTTGGCCAATGATGACTACTTTTGTATCTTTATAGGAAGTGTAGTGAAGGGCGTTAAAGATATCAAGTTGGTCCGGATAAATGACCTTTGTTTGATATTCCTCCAGTAGTTTTTCCCTTAATTGTTGGTAATACGTTTTCTCAAATTCCGTCTCCAATAAAGGTGCCCAATCATTTTTTAAAATTCCCATTCTCATTCACTCACTTTTCTAGATCGTTGAATAATTTTAATTATAGTTTAAAAAGTAAGTTAGAAACAATTTGCCCATAAAAAATACGAACAGTGCCACAGGCACTGTTCGCTTAGTTATTCGTTTAATTACACGTTGTATAATGCACCATCAACAGTGAATGAAGATGAGCTTACATATGATGCTTCGTCAGAAAGTAAAAACGCAATTACGTTAGCTACTTCTTCAGGTTCACCGTAGCGTTTCATTGGTACTGCATCGTTATAAGCTGCTTTTGCAGCTTCTGCTGCACCTGGCGCAACGTTTGCTTCAATTTTACGCATCATTTGTGTATTAATTACACCTGGGTTTACTGTGTTCACACGAACGTTAAATGCTGCAGCTTCTAAAGCCGCAACTTTATTAATACCCATTACAGCGTGTTTAGATGAGTTGTATAATACCATGCTTGGTGAACCAATTAAACCAGCTACTGATGAAGTATTGACAATGGAACCAGATTTTTGTTCTTTCATGATCGGTAATACGTATTTAAGACCGAAAAGTACGCCTTTTACGTTAATTCCATAAACAAAATCAAAATCTTTTTCTGTAATTTCTTCAATTGATTTAGCTGGACCCTCAACGCCTGCATTATTAACAAAGCCATCAATGCGACCAAATTTAGAAATTGTTGTAGTTACATAATTTTTAACACTTTCTTCATTCGAAACATCTGCTTTTACCACTAAGCTATTTTCTTCTGTTAGACCAAGCTCAGTTTGAACGGATTTGATTGCTTCTTCGTTTAAATCAACTAATACAACTTTCGCTTGTGCATTCGCTAATTTTCGTACGACTTCTTTCCCGATACCGCCTGCTGCACCTGTTACGATTACTACTTTATCTTCAAATTTCCCCATTGTGACATTCTCCTTTTAACTATATATTAGTAGATTTCTATAATAGAGTTATTATGTTATTTAGCCGTATATCCACCATCAACATGAATAGTCGTACCTGTTACAAAGTCATTTTCAGCTAAGAAAACAACTGCATGTGCAATTTCATCCGGATTTCCTAATCGGCCAATTGGGTGCTTCGCGACTAAACCATCATAAAAATCTCCCAAAGCCTCTTTGTTCACTAGACCAGATTCGATAAATCCAGGTGCAACCGCATTTACACGAATGTTACGATCCGCATATTCTAACGCTAATGATTTAGTCATTAGGTTAACAGCACCTTTACTTGCAGCGTATGGAATTGAATTTGGTTCCCCAACCGTTCCTAGAATGGAAGAAGTGTTAATAATAGAACCTCCACCAGTCTTTAACATTTCGCGAATCGCATATTTTGAGCCATAAAATACTCCGTCTTGGTTAATCGCAATGACTCTTTTATATTCTTCAGCTGTCATTTCATGAGTTGGTTTTTGTATTCCAATACCAGCATTGTTATAGATGATATCTAATTTACCGAAATGATCAACAGTTTTAGCTACTAGATTTTCAACATCTTTTTCATCAGCAACGTTTACCTTCAAAAATAATACATTGTCATAGGTTTCTTTTAATTCTTTTTCTACTGAAAGTCCTGCATCCTCGTTGTAATCAGCGATGACAACTTTTGCCCCTTTATCTAAAAACGCTTTCACAGAAGCAAGTCCAATACCGGAAGCGCCTCCAGTTACAATTGCTACTTTATCTTGTAAATTTGTCATGGTAACTCCTCCAATGTTGTAGTATTATATTAAAAAAATTTATGAACTTTTTGTGAACACTTTTATATTAATACTTAATTAAAATAGTTTCAATTAAAAAGTCTCGAATTAAGAATAATTATGTTTTAAACTTCTACTATTTTTCGGTTTTTTGGTAGGTACTCGAATTGTTTTATACCAGATTCACCATTTGAAGACCCTGAAGAACCCCATTATCTTCAACTGACTATGAAACTTAAATTGGTTCAAAATATCACAACCAGAAATAGAGAAGAATCCGCTTAAGCTGTTCCTCTCGCAATTAGCTTTACTGATAGTTCCTTATTCAACAAACTCCCTATATGCTTATTGATGGGAGTGGTTCTGCCGTTTTCTGATCATCCATAGTTCCGCCATATTATCCCATTTCTTTTACCTCTATTTATGATACAATTACTAAAGTCTAATATTTTTGAAAAAAATCAGCGCTTATCATTCCCTGAAGATTGTCATTTATTTGGCAAAAGACGGTCGTGACAGGCATTTTTTATCTATGAGAAGGAAGATAGATCTTCCTATAATTAGGAGCAATTGAGAAATGAAAATTTTAATCATCCTTTTGCAAACTGGTATTTTGTCTCTTTTTTATCTTGTCGGTACCATTATTCATAATCTTTTTGACTTGGTCATTCCAGGAAGTATTATAGGACTTATCCTGCTTTTCCTATGTTTATGTTTGAAAATAATCCCTGTAACGTTTATCGAGAATGGAGCAGGTTTTCTGTTAAGCATATTAGTGTTATTTTTTATTCCAGCAACCGTTGGGATCATGAATTATTCTTCCCTGCTTTCTTTTCACGGTGCTTTATTCATTTCTGCGATTCTATTAAGTACGATCTTTACTATTGGAGCAGCAGGCATAGCAGGTCAACTTTTTGAAAAAAAGGCGGAAAAGAGAAAGGATGAGAAGGAATGGAAAAAGCCCTATTCGCATTCTGGATGATTCTTTTAACGGTCTTCGCCTATTCTATGATGACTAGAATTTACAAACGATTTTCTTACTCATTTTTAATTCCTGTTTTAACGGCTACGACCCTTATTGTCATCATCCTTGTACTGTTTCATATTCCTTATGAAGACTATATGATTGGCGGACAATGGATTAGTTCTCTATTAGGACCATCCGTTGTAGCACTTGCTTATCCTTTGTATAAGCAGCGTCATTTTTTAATCAATCATTTATTCCCTATTTTGGGAGGGGTTTTGGTTGGTGCTATTTCCGGTATGGTAAGCGTTGGGCTCCTATCTAAGTTATTCGGACTGAATCAGTCATTGATTCTTTCGATCATCCCTAAGTCCCTTACAACCCCAGTTGCCATAGAAGTGACGAGAGGATTGGGAGGAAATGCCTCACTGGCAGTCGTAGGTGTCATGATTGCTGGAATCTTTGGTGCAATAGCAGCTCCTGCGATTTTTAAGTTTACTCGAGTTTCTAGTCCGATTGGCAGAGGAATCGCTTTTGGCAGTGCCTCACATGCTATAGGAACTGTAAAAGCTGCCGAATACGGTGAACTGACCTTTTCGATGAGTTCCGTTACGATGACATTATGTGCGATCATTGGCTCATTTCTAGGGCCCATCATCGTATGGATATTTCAAATTTAAAAAATCAGTGCCTCTCACCTATTTAATTTATAGTTGCATACTTTTATAAACCTACTGCGAACAGTGCCAGTGGCACTGTTTGCAATAGGCTGGCTGAGGTTGGACAACCATTATCCAACAAAAATTGATTCGGCATTTTGCCGAATCTTTTTTTATTCTACGAAGTACACAATTCTGTAACAACTTTCTGCAAACGACCCTGTCCTATTGCCCCCTAATTCCATATATAGAGGGTAGAAAAGGGCGGTGCATTTATATGAATTTAAAATCAGGCAGAATTGAAGGGTTTGAAGGGTATTCTCAGTTTAATAGTGTGAAAGAGTTTAATACACATGTGGAGATGTGGTTAGCGGTGAAGAAGCAGGAGTTTTCGAAGGGGGAATTGGTCGGGTTGAAACGGCTGGTTCGTTTTTCTGCAAAAGTTCCTGGAGTTTCTAATGCAAAGATTGGAACGTTACTTAAAGCAATTAATGAAGAGTATCAAGGTAACGGTATCTCCCGCTCAACGTTTAAACGGATGATCATCAAAGCGAAGGATTTGGGAATCCTCACTATCTATGAAACCGAACGAAAAAATGGTTCACAGTCTAGTAACTTATATAGCTTTAATCGTTTCCCACAATGTGAACCACCCAAGGCGAAAAAATTGGACCAGCCTAAAGAAACTAATAATCTTTTAAAAACTACTAACCAAAAGAATACTAAACGTAACGAAGCGCCAATTGAACTCGATTACACTTTTGTTAGTGAGAAAGTTCCTCAAGCTTTTGTTCAAACCGTAAAATATTTCTTTTCTGATGCGAAGACGATTGAAGAATACTGGCATATGGTACAAATCGCTGCTTTTCGATTTGACTATGATCAAAATACAGATGACATGCTCAGTATGGCGATTCAGTCCTTTAAGCAGCTGATTCGTAAACTGAAATCGACTAAATCCGTATTAAAACCAATTGCCTTCTTTTACGGAATTGTAACCAACAAAATAAAAGACATCCTTTATAAAAAATTATTTAAAGTTCGTGAAAGTAAGCCGCTACACTATGTGGCAGGATCAGGTGAAGGCATTTACTATGATTGGCTGAACGCTTGATGAGAGTGGAAAATGATTGAAGGTTATACAATCCGTAATTAATATGGAAAAAGCAATCGATACTTCTTTCGATGTCCGGCAACTTACAATCGATAGTTAAATAACACGAACAGTAGTATTATCATGGGTTTTCTTCGGAGAATGAGTACGAGGTTTGTCGGGAATTAGGGCATGAAAAAAAGACAGTACCCCTGATAAAATATGTAAAATGACGGGAACAACCTTCAGTGAGGCACTACTAAAGGAGGCTATCCTTTAGTAGTGCCTCACTGCCTGTAATACAAACATACAAGGGGCACTAATACCAATACGCCCTTCGATTTTCTCTAAGGACGTACGGTGTATCTCTACGCTTTTTTTGAGATAATTTTATTCTTTACTGTGATCGGTTGTTCATTTTTCGCTGACATGATTTTTAATTCGTTCGTCAGTCCCTTATAGGTGGAATAACACATAACTAGCATTAACACTGCCAGTGGTATCGACGTTGCCACGAGGGCTGATTGCAGACCCGACAAACCCCCTGTCATAATTAATACAGCGGAGACTGCTGCGATTACGACACCCCAAATAATTTTAGTAGTATGGGTAGGATTTGGATTACCGTTTTCACTAATCATTCCTAGTACAAAAATAGCTGAATCCGCGGATGTAATAAAGAAAATAAGCACGAGTACCATTGCTAAAATACTTAAAAATGTACTCATTGGGAAGTGCTCAAAAAATTTAAATAGCGCAGAAGTTACGTCTGAGGATACAGCCTCTGCGATAACAGTTTGGCCCTGATTTTGGATAAGATCAATCGCTGAGCCGCCCATAACAGCAAACCATAAAAAGGAACCAAGAACTGGGATAAAGATAGCTCCCATCATAAATTCTCTAATGGTTCGTCCTTTCGAAATCCTCGCCACAAAACTTCCGACAAGCGGCGCCCATGCAATCCACCAGCCAAAATAGAAGAGTGTCCAGCTTCCGATCCATGATCCATCATTATAGGGCTCGGTTCTGAATGACATTCCGATAAAGTTTTGGGCATAATCGCCAATGCCTTGGAAAAAGATTTTTAAGATTGATTGTGTTGGTCCAAGTACCAGCACAAAAGCTAATAAAAGAAACGCTAACAGCATATTCAGATTGGATAAATGTTTCATGCCGCTTTGCAGCCCTGAAACCGTTGATCCCAGATAGAGTACCGTTACGACAGCAATAATGATAACTTGAGAGAGAAACCCTACTGGAATACCCCAAAGGTAATTCATTCCACTATTCACTTGCAATGTTCCAAACCCCAGGGACGTAGCAATTCCAATTACAATAGAAAGGGTTACAATGATATCAATAAACTTGCCGAAGGAGCCTTTAATTTTGTCTCCTACTAACGGGTGAAGGGTGGAACTTAAGGAAGAAGGAAGTTTTTTTCGAAATTGGAAGAATGCTAGAGAAACTCCTACAACTCCATAACATGCCCAAGCAGAAACACCCCAGTGCAGATAGACAAACTGCATAGCGAGCTTTGCTGATTGTTCGGAGGATGCCTTTCCGAACGGAGGATCAATATAGTAAGATACAGGTTCGGCAACTCCCCAGAACACAAGACTAATACCGATAGAAGCACTGAAAAGCATGGCAATCCACGTACTTGTTTTAAATTCAGGGCGATCGGCATCATCACCTAACCGAATATGTCCAAACTTCGACATACCAATATACATACAAAAAGCGAAGAAGATAAAAACACTGCCTAGAATAAACCAGCCTAAATTATTATAGATAAAACTCAACGAGGAATTAGAAAAGTTCTCCAGCTGTTTTGGTGCAAATATACCAACACTTATTAAGGCTAAGCTTATAGCCAATGAGAAATGGAATACGGTTTTCTTACCATTCATATAAACACTCCTTTAGACTAGATTGATTCGAAAATGTAAGCGATTTCTAATTATGGTAAAAAAAACGTAGATAATCACGTTTTACCAATATCGAACGAATATTTTGAAAATTTAAATTGACATGATATCACATGAAACAAGCTCCTTCATATGATATCATACATTCTTACACTATTAACTTATTTGAAGAAACGGTAGATTCAATGATTTCAATAATCTTGTCAGCTACTTCGCCAGTAGAAGCCGTTCCACCCATATCTGGTGTTAAGACCTGGTCTTCCACCAAAAGCTGTTCAATGGCTTCCAGCACCAATTTTCCATATGCTTCATAGTCGAAAAAGTCGAGCATCTGACTTGCTGACCAAATCGTTGCTAACGGATTCGCAATCCCTCGTCCCGCAATGTCAGGCGCAGAACCATGAATAGGCTCGAACATGGATGGATAGTCTCTTTCCGGATTAATATTTGCCCCTGCAGCCAGCCCAATTCCCCCAGCAATGGCTGCACCTAAGTCGGTCAAAATATCACCAAACAAGTTAGATGTGACAACCACTTCAAATCGCTTCGGATCCTTAATCATCAGCATGGCCGCTGCGTCGACAAGGTACGATGCAGTTTCCACTTCAGGATAGTCAGCACTCACCTCTTCAAAAACCTGATCCCAAAAAACCATCGAATAATTCAATGCGTTCCCCTTCGATATACTTGTCAGGGACCTTCCTTCTTTTTTGGCCGTTTCAAATGCATAACGGATAATCCGCTCGGTTCCCTTTCTGGAAAATACACTGTTTTGTAAAACCACTTCGTGATCTTGTCCTTTAAACAGCCAATCTCCAGCACCGGAATATTCCCCTTCACTGTTTTCACGGATAAACAGCATATTGATATCTTCCCGTTTCACATCACTTAAGGCGGTTTTTGCCCCTTTTAATAATGTCACGGGACGTATATTCACATATTGATCAAAGCTTTTTCGGATTTTCAGCAATAAATCCCACAAGGATATATGGTCAGGGACACCTGGAAAACCGACTGCCCCCAAGTAGATCGCATCAAACTCTTTGAGTTGCTCAATTCCATCCTCATCCATCATTTTTCCATGCTTCGAATAAAACTCACAGCCCCATGGAAAATAGGTGAAGTCAAAATGGAAAGTAGAATCGATGCTAGCCACTTTATTTAAAACTTTGATTCCCTCGTTAATAACTTCCGGCCCAACACCATCACCGGCGATTACCGCAATTTTTAGTATTTTCACAATAGTTAACTCCCTTTATTTTCAGCTATGATTCCAGACAATCAGTTTCATTTCGGTCATTTCTTCGACTGCATATTTAATACCTTCACGGCCTGTACCACTTTCTTTTACACCGCCGTATGGCATTTGATCAACACGGTAGGTTGGTATGTCATTAATTATAACACCGCCTACATGCAATTCCTGTGAGGCAAAAAGGGCATTTTTCACACTATTTGTATAAATACCAGCCTGAAGTCCAAAGCGGGAGTTATTTACTTCTTTAATTGCTTCCTCTACTGAACTTACCTTGTTCACAACGACAACCGGTGCAAAAGCTTCCTGACAAGATACCTTTAAATCGTGATCCGCATCAGTAATAATCGTTGGCTCAAGAATACCGTTCACAAGCTTTCCTCCTGCCGCGATGTTTGCGGTGCTGCCCTCTGTTTCGTTAATCCAGCCTAATACACGTTCAGCTTCCCCTTTTGAAATTAATGCTGAAATATAGGTTTCCGGATCAAATGGGTCACCAATTTTCAATTGCTTCGCCGCTGCCGTGAATTTGGTTACAAATTCCTCATATACCGCTTCATGGGCAAATACACGCTGTAAGGAAATACATACCTGTCCTTGGTTCGAGAATGCTCCCATGATACAACGATCGATAATTTGATCAATGTCAATGTCTTTATCAATAATTAAGGCTGAATTGGAACCAAGCTCCAATGTCGTCTTTTTTAATCCGGCTTTACTGCGGATACCAATCCCAACACCCACGCTCCCCGTAAAGGTAACCATGCTCACTCGATCATCCTCCACAATCGCATCTCCTACTGTACCGCCAGGACCTGTCAAAACATTTAATACGCCGGCCGGAAGACCTGCCTCTTCAAAAAGTTCAGCAATAAAGAGGGCGGAAAGCGGTGTCTGTGAAGCAGGCTTTAAGACAATCGTGTTTCCTGCGGCAATCGCTGGCCCTACTTTATGAGCGACAAGGTTCATCGGAAAGTTAAAAGGTGTAATGGCTCCGATTACTCCAATCGGTTCTCTTACCGTATATCCGAATCGGCCAACACCGCCTGTTGCGGCATCGAAAGGAATCGTTTCGCCATGAATTCGTTTTGCTTCTTCAGCTGCAAACTTATACGTTTCAATGGTTCTCGCCACTTCTGCCTTAGAGAACATAATTGGTTTTGCGGATTCACGTGTAATGATTCCAGCCGCTTCATCTGCTCTTTCTTTTAAAAGAGTAACAACATTTTCCAAAATCTCTGCCCGCTGATAGGCCGGCATTTTCGCCATTACTCCACGTGCGTTGTAGGCAGCATCGATTGCTTTTTTCGTAAGCGCTTTATCTGCCATCGCAATTTGGGCGATTTCCTCTCCAGAATAAGGGGAGCGAAGTGGTGCATAGTTCGTTGTTTCTACTTTTTCTCCGTTGATCATTAGGAACTGTTTCGTCGACGTTAATTCACTCACAGGATTACTCATTTAGGGCCTCCAATACCATTTCATGAAATTGTAATATCGCTTTTTCTGAAGATGAATATCTGCCTTTATTAAAGGCACGAGAACGGAAGCCAATTTGCTCCAGCTCTACAAGCTCAATATCTTCCTGGCGAACCTGTTCTGCAAATGCCACTAAGTCTTTTTCTTCTTGAGTTAAGTTTTCATCACGGAAATAATAGGTATAGACAGCCAAAGATGTTTCGTGATCAATTGGGATCATTTGGATGGTAGCCATATTTCCAGGACCCGGATAAATGGTCACCATCAAATTCGGCCATAACCAGTAAAATGATCCGCCTTGCATTTCGGCTTCATCTAGATTAACACTTCCATATTTTTTATCTGGTTTTACAATTGTACCTTGGATCGAATAATTGTCACATGTAATGATTTGGTAATCATTCATATCCAGAGCTGCAACGAAACTTGGATGGGCAACATGACAATGGTCACATTCCAAATAGTTGTCAATATAAGCCTTCCAGTTTGCTTTCACCACACGTGTTCTTTGGTGAGTTCTTTTTAACTCACTTAAGAATGGGAACTTGCTTAATTTTTCAAAGAAATCGCCGTATGACTCGCTTAACGGCTTCGCATTATCATCAAGGTTCACAAAGATTAATGATTCCATAATCCCGATGGAGACAGAACGCAAACAAGCATCTGACACACAAGCCGCATCTTCCCCTCGAAAGTTCGGTGCTTTATTCAACTGTCCATCAAGTTTGAAGGTCCAACCATGGTAACCACATTGCAAGATTTTCTTGTTTCCTGCCTCTGTTCTTTCAAGCTTTGTCGCACGATGCGGACAAACATTGTAAAAAGCGCGTATCACTTCATCTTTTCCGCGAGTTACAAGAATCGGCTCTCCTGCGACATCAAGAGTAAAAAAGTCCCCTGGCTTTTCTAATTGGCTGACATGGCCCACAAGCTGCCATGATTTTGAGAAAACAAGCTCCATTTCTTTTTCCAATACTTTCGGGTCTGTATATTTGTCATATGGTAACGGTCTTTCAAATGTACGATTCGTTGCATTTTGCACTTTATTATAAGCCATGATTTTTTCCTCCATAAATAGATTCGATTTTTTTACTATTAAACTCTTACTATCTGTTCCTTAGCGGATTCACTGCTTTTCTCTTTTTTCTCCATCATGCTTGTACTGTGAAGCGGCTGCACCTTCGAATTGGGATCCAGGTAGACCTTAGCATTACTTACAGCTGTCGGCGCCTCTCCAAAACCGCTGGCAATCAACTTTACTTTGCCTTTATACGTGCAAATATCGCCCGCGGCATAAATCCCTTTTATATTTGTTTCCATATTAGAATTGACAACAATCGAGTTCCCTTCGATGTCTAAACCCCAGTCTTTTATCGGGCCGAGTGTGGAGACAAATCCGTAATTGACAAGGACATCATCAACGAAGATTTCCATCGGCTCGCCACTGTTCGCTTCTGTCAAAACTACCTTTTCTACCTTGTTTTTCCCTATTAGTTCGACCGGAACATACGGCGTTAAAACCTCTACTTTCGATTTTTTCAATAATTCAACACTGTGTTCATGGGCACGGAACTTATCTCTTCTGTGAATGAGTGACACTTTTTCTGCGATAGGTTCAAGCATTAATGCCCAATCAACTGCAGAATCACCGCCGCCAAATACAGCAACCTTTCGTCCGGCAAATCGACTTAAATCCTGAACGAAATAATGGATATTGGCTCTTTCAAATTTTTCTTCGTCTGGCAATTTCAGCTTCCGCGGTTGGAATGCACCATTTCCAGCTGTAATAATGACGGCTTTCGTATAATGAGTTCCTTTGTTCGTTAAGATGGCAAAAGACTGATTTGGAAGACGCGTAATACTTTCAACGGATTCCTCTAAGCAAAGTGCTGGTTCAAACTGATTCATCTGCGTCATTAAATTATCAACGAGCTCACCAGCTCTCACCTTAGGAAACCCAGCAATATCATAAATATTTTTTTCAGGGTACAACGCAGACAATTGACCGCCTAATTGGGGAAGACTTTCAATTACTTTTACAGAAGCTTGGCGCATCCCCGCATAGAAGGCAGTAAATAGACCAACTGGCCCTCCACCGATAATGGTAATATCAAATGTTTCTAGCTGCTCTCCCATATCTTCCCTCCCTATTTGTTTTATGGTAAACGTGCACCGCTCACCAACGAAACAAAATAATAAATGACTCATACCTTTTATAATGCAAGTACTGTGCCAATGTTGTTAAACCAAGAAATATGCATGAAAATAGTAAAAACATGCTGAATATTATAAATAAATGAGTTAAAATGAACTCATTGTTACTTTCTTTGAAGCAAAAATAACTCACTTTTAAATGAAAGGGCTTTCAAATGAAAATATCTAATCACACAGGCCATGTAGAAATGACCGTACAAACTCTATTAAAAATTCTTGATCACTCCTCTGACGAAATCTTCGTCCTTGATGGTGAAAAGCGAATTCTTTATGTCAATCAGGTTTGCGAAAAGCATTATGGTCTTAAACCAACAGAGGTCATTGGAAAATTCAATGTCGAACTCTTTGAAAAAGGGTATTGGAAGCCTTCGATTGTACCCGAGGTTTATAGAAGAAAAGTGCCATGCTATATGAGGCAGGTCACAAATATTGGAGCGGAGTTAATGACCTCCGCCGTGCCTATATTGAACGAAAAAGGGGAAATAGACCTCGTCGTTATTACATCCACTCAGGTTCAAACCATAAAAATGATGAAGGCGAAAGAAGAGAAGAATGAGTTAAAATCAACTCAAGAGATTAAAAGTGAGGCCCAAATTATAACAAATAGCGGTAAGATTAAGAGTATCTTAGAGTTTTGCAAAAAAGTAGCTCCGACAGATTCAAATATTCTAATTCTTGGAGAGTCTGGAACAGGAAAAAGCGTGCTGGCCCAATATATCCATAAATTAAGCAGACGAAAAAATGGACCATTTCTTGCCATCAACTGCGCGGCCATTCCAGAGGAGTTATTAGAGTCAGAGCTGTTTGGCTATTCGAAAGGGGCCTTTACCGGTGCAAGTAAACTGGGAAAAGAAGGACTAATGGAGGCTGCAAATGGCGGCACTTTATTTTTAGACGAGATTGGGGAAATGCCTCTATCTGTGCAGGCAAAACTTCTTCAGGTCATTCAGGAGAAGCAGTTTATCCCTGTCGGAAGTAATAAAGTAAAAAAAGTGGACATACGGATTATGGCAGCAACCAATAAAAACTTAGCGGATATGGTGAAAGACAAAGCATTTCGCGAAGATTTATTTTACCGGTTGAATGTGATTGATATTTATTTACCGCCGTTATCTGAAAGAAAGGAAGATATTATTCCGCTCATATATAACTTTTTAAATAAATTCAATCAAAAATATAATGAAAATAAAGTTATTTCCGATGAATGCCTGAACATCCTCGTTCACTATTCCTGGCCAGGAAATATTCGCCAGCTGGAAAACTTAATGGAACGTTTAGTTATTATAAGCAATTCCATTATTCAACTCGCCGATATACCAGATATTATCAGTGCAAGTGTCGGACAGGTTACTCAGCTTGCCCTGCCAAACTCATTGGATAAAGCTCTTGAAGAAACAAAGAGGACCCTTGTCAGAAGATCCTATCAAACGTGCAAATCTTCTAGAAAAGTGGCGAACGACCTCGGCATCAGCCAAACCAAAGCTTCAAATTTGATTAGAAAATATTGCTCAGATTTACTAAATGGATAAGAAAAAAGCGCTATGGGGACGGTTCGAGACTACTGAAAAAGTCCATTTTTGATAAACAAGAAGGCAATCACCTACTTTATGTAGATAACTGCCTTCTTTTAATTTGTCCAGGAGATTAATCCAACTGACTTTCCTATTTTAACAATAAGAAACTTTGCAATGATTAATGAAAACAAGCTATAGGTTAGCTGATTTGCTAGATGAGGATTATACATGTTAACTGTCCCATGACATTAGAGGTAAGATGCAATGCGGTATTTTCAGAAGCGACATTGAACCTTCCCTCTAACACATTATCTACTAATATTAAGAACTATCAATCTTCGACAAAACTCGGGGAGTGACACCGATAATAATATTTACTATTAATCGGTCTAATAATCAGTTTATATTTTTAAGTTGAGCTTTTTGATACGGTTCACCTTAAAGTATCTAAGTGATATCTTTCATTTAACCTTTTTGAATTTGGATATCAGCGTTAACAAAATGGTGTTATATCTTTTTTGAAGCATCCGAAACTAATGTTTCAATAAAGTTTACAAAAGCCTTGACGACATTCCATTCCAAGGATTCCTTATGGTAATACATCCATGTTCTGCGTAGTATAGGATTTCCTTTTTGATCTGTTAAAACGATTTTATATAAATCATCTATATTATTTAGAATACGGCTGGACAAAAAGCCATAGCCTAATCCATTAATAACCATTTCCTTACAAGTCTCAATCTGGTCCACTTCTATACTAATAAAAGGAGACTGTGAATAGTTTTCAGCCCACCAATTATCAATTAATGATTTTAATAAGTAATCTCCGTTAAAGTCAATTCTGGGGAGATTAGGCAAATCAAAAATATCAATCGCTTCCCTCGACGTAACTGAAACCGTTTCTTCAAATAATAAATGTTTCTTCAGTCCTCTGCCGCTATAGTCGCCTCGAACAAAGCCGATATGAACATCCTTATTGTGTATAAGTTTCGTTACATCTTTACTCCAGCCCGTAACCACTTTAAATTCCACATGAGGATACCGGCTTTTAAATAATTTAAAAATATAGGGCAGCTCATAATTTGCAAAAAAATTGGATACCCCCAGTTTCAATGTCCCTACAACTTCATTACCAGACGTTTGATTCATATTCCTAACATGCTCTTTTATTTTGTTATATTGAGCAAGGATATCGTCGGCACACTGAACAAGATATTCTCCCTGCGGGGTAAAATGAACTCCTCTACTTTCACGGGTTACAATTTTGACACCTAATTCTTCCTGCATATGCTTTATTCGGGTGGTTAATGCAGGTTGTGTAATAAATAAAAGCCGTGCTGCTTTTGTTAGGTTCTTCTGACTATAGAGGACCTTCAGTATTTCCCAATCACGATAATCCACCATTTTCACCTAATTTTTCCCATATAAAATTTTTTTATATGTCATTATAATTTTTTAGCATTTTATATATTTCCATTATTGCATTATCATTAATCCGTAGCAATTCATAATTACTTCTTCAATACCTGGTTTGAAACTTGATTAAAACAGAATCATCTTTAAGGTTAAACACAACATATGACATCTTTGGCCATATTTATTGATATCTTGTTTGCAGGAAAGAAAAAATTTATAAAAAATAGGAGAGAATTTTATGTGGATTATAACTTGTTATTTAGATTCAAACATTTCCCAGTTTGAATTCGAAACGGAAGAAGAAGCAAGAGATGCTCTTAAAAACATGAAGGGCTGTAAAATACTCTCTGAAGTTGTATATTTTAATGATCCTTGTTTTCAAGCCGCTTAACATGTTTTCATTCTGATAGGATTAAAGATTAAAATCCAAGTTTCAAATTACTGGGTGATTTCCTCCTATTGAATGAGGGGGCAGTCAAGAGCCTTGTTTATACTAAAATAAGAGCCTAAATTAGGCTCTTATTTTTTTAATGCTTTGCTAGAAACTTTGTAAGGATCATTCGAATTTTCATTCTTCCATTACAAGACCTTGATGTCTAATTGATTTAAAGTTGATGGTCGTGAGAACTGAAGTTAATAGTTTTATATTCTTGGTCACTAATAATCCCAAACATTTTACATAAGTAGGAATTTAATAAGATTTTTTTCTTTATTCGTTTAGTTGGAGTCACCCTTTTCACTCCCTTTATTCTTATTATATTTCACTCCTTCAAAAAAGTTTCCTTTAACCAAAAGAAATACCTGAATGAAAATTATTGCCTATTTAGCAAAAATAAATGCGAACAGTGCCAGGCACTGTTCGCTTCCGGGATACTATATTTCTGCAAGTCCTTTAAAAAGCTCCACCGCAATTTCGATGATTTCATCTCGGAAGTCATACTCATAGGTATGAATATGAGGGTAGTTTTCACCGTTGCCAATGTAGAAAATAGAACCCTTTGTCAACTTCGTGTAGTGGCCAAAATCTTCTGAGGCACGAAAGGCTTCCTTCATTTCTACCAACTGATATCCTTTTTCTAGGCTGACCATACGAATCTTGTCAGAACTGTCTTTATGGTTTACCGTCTCCGGAAATTCATCGTTGAAGGAGATACTCATGTTTAATCCATACTTTTCTGCTTGCTCTTGTGCAAGAGCTTCAATGTTTTTCTGAAGGTTATCCAATTCTGCTTCGTACTGAGCACGAATGGTTAAGAGAAGTTCACCCTTACTCGCTGCTAAACCGAATGCTCTCTCCCCTATGTTTACTTGAATAACTGTACAAAGTACCAATCCCTCATTGTTTTCCGGAGAGGTTAGCTCTGGAATGCCATCAATAATCTTGGCAATCGCAAATGCAGGATTGACTCCATTCTCAGGCTGGCTGGCATGAGCAGGAGAACCTTCCATTTGGATTGTCATGCCTTTGGACGCACAATGAGCGGTTCCGTCGATTACATTGATGGAATGAAAAGCCATACCACTCATATTATGAAAGGCAAAAATCTCCTCAATGTGATATTCCTTAATAAAACTGGCACATTGGATAGCGCCATCTCCCGTTTCCTCCGCGTGCTGGAAAAGAAAAAAGATGTTTTTGTCAGCACCCTTTTGGTCCACTTCCAGTGCAAAGCATGCCAGGCTTGCAGCATGCCCATCATGTCCACATTTGTGGGATACCCCTGGATTCTTGGAAGCGTGTGGAATGTCAATCACTTCCGGCATCGGAAGTGCATCAAAATCTGCACGAAAAGCAATGTTCTTTTTATCTGCACCGGACTGGTAAATCGCATAGAACCACTGGCCCTTATCTACGATTTCCAGCTTCGTATGCTTTTTTAGAAAATCGATCAAGTGCTGTTTCGTCCAAACCTCTTCATTCGAAATTTCAGGGTGCTGGTGCAATTCATGACGCAGTTGTTTTGCTAATTCTAAATTTTTTATTTCCATTGTATCCTTTCCCCTCCAAAATGGATCTGTAAAAATAAACTTGTTTTAATGCTTCCCTAATAATAGAGTAAGCTAACTCTCGAGCTTTTTTAACCTCTTATTTGCCAAATGACAAAGTCTACTTTCTTAATATCTGTTATACCGGTGTTTGGGTACGCTTCATCAAATAATTCTATAATTTTCTGCCCTTCTTCATCTTTAAGGTAATCCTTATACCAATCAACGATCCGTTCATATAGCCTAATACTCTCTTCGATTCTATCTTTTCGATAATACGCTGGCGGCTTTAATTGCAGGTTGTTCAGGACGACAGAGTCCCAAATAGGAAGATTTGGATTGATGGTTGCTACTAATTTGCTTGAAAAAGATGGTTCAATTCTTCCTAATTCCTTATGAATGTACCTTAAAGTTTTTTCAAATGATGGTGCACTTTCTTTATGTACTTCCATAAACGAATAGAACGTATCATAGAAAACCTGCGGCCGCTGCCTTACTCGATAAAAACCATTAAACGCTCTTTGAAATTCTTTATCCTTTGATACATCTACACTTTTCACTAGATTCATTATTTTTAAATATTTCTCAAGCCCTGGTTTTACCTTTTTTAAAGCCTCTGTTATTTTTCCATCATCCATTTTCCCATATCCATCTAATTCTTTTAAACGATTGAGAATTCTTAAAAACACACCTTCCTTTGCGGAATTTGCCCATGCACCATCACTGAAACGTTCCGAGCGCACATAGTAAGTTAAAATTGCTCGTAATAATTCAAAATCGGCCGTAGGAACAACCGCAGCGTAATCCCTGTTTATTCGTTTTTCATCCAAGTAATCTAAATAATTGCTTTTCATTAAGTCCGTTTTATAAACTTCCTTTATAAATTCCTCTAGCTTTTCATCATACTTTGGATACATCCCCTCCCACACGCAAAATTCTATGTTCTTATCTTCAAAATAAGGTATGTAGCTTAATAGCTGTATATAGGTGTGCATCATAGGCTCCTCACATAACATCAGTTAGATTCCTTTTACTTCCACCTTCTATTATAGTACGATTTGATAATATTTTTTTTGATATTTTTGTACTCCTATATGTAATAAAAAAAGACGGTATCTCCTAAAAGAAGTTACCGTCTAATGTATCATAAAATTAGTAATACCGTTCCTATCGTTATGACTATACCACCGATAATCGTGTGTTTAGCCGCCTTTTCTTTTAGAATAGTAAAACTTAACACCATCGTAAGGACAACGCTAAATTTGTCAATCGGAGCGACGATAGATACCTTCCCCATTGCGAGTGCTGCAAAATAGCATAACCAGGATAAACCAGTAGCCACTCCTGACAGAACTAGAAAAAGATACCCTTTTTTCGAGATGCTTTTCAATTTCTTGTGAGTGCCCTGGAAAAATACTATGGCCCATGCAAAGATAAGGATCACAATGGTTCGTAGAAAAGTCGCCAGATTGGAATCGACATCTTCCATCCCAATCTTCGCTAATATCGAAGTTAAGGCAGCAAATACTGCTGCCAAAATAGCATACACAATATATTGCTGCGAACCTGAAAAACGTTTCTTATCTTCATTTTTTCCAATCAAAATAAACGTTCCTATCGCTATTATCGCTCCCCCAGTTAAAACCAGTGGCTCCGCAGGCTCTCCTAATACAAGAATAGAGAAAATAATGGTGAGGACTACACTGGATTTATCTATCGGTACCACTTTGGAAACATCGCCAATGGCAAGTGCTTTAAAGAAAAACAACCATGAAAAACCCGTTGCTAAACCAGAAAATAAGATAAACCATAATGCGCTTGTAGAAATCTGTGGAATATTGTCTAATTGCCCGGTTATGATTACTATCAAAAATGCCATGATTAATACCACAACGGTCCGAATCGCTGTCGCTAGGTTTGAATTTACATTTTCAATCCCGACCTTAGCCAAAATCGCTGTAATCGAAGCAAATAAAGCCGCCAATAATGCTAAAACAATACTCATCCTACACCTGCTTATCACCAATCAAGATAGTTTATTTTTTACTTTAAGTTAAAAATCCCCTTACCTGTTTCCATATTAATAGGCAATGATGAATGTTCATGAGCTATGACCCAAGAATCATTCACTTTTTTTAAACCATATGTGAATCGATTTGTTATTTGACGAAGTTTCTCACCAGTTTCTTCTTGGTGAGCAGCAAATGTTACAGCACAATGAACAAATGCGAGATATGAATGTTCTTCAACTACTAGGTCATTAAATTCAACTTTAAGTAAAACTCCATCCTCACTCAATCCATTGAACCAGTCTGCCACATTTTCCTTCCATGAAGAAATACCTTTGATCTCCCAGTTTCCCCAGCAATCATAAATATGCATATCGGGAGCATACATAGACAAGAACCTTTCGATATTTTTTTCGTAAACTGCTGTTTTGTAATTTTCAAGAACGTCTTGAACTTTTAAAAAAACCTCCGCCATTAAGTCCATCCCCTTTACTAATTTCAGAAATTCTATATTCATGTCCAACATAATATGATGTCTATTGTTATGTCAAAGTTAAAGAAATTTCGAACATACCTTGAGCAATAAAGAAAAAGACGTATGAGTTCATACGTCAATTCTTGTGTCATTTATTAAGAAAGCTCTCGATATTAGTCCTGGTTAATCCTCGCATGATGATTAAAGAATCTGTGCACCATTTCATTAAATCCACTATTCATTCCTTCTGCTTTTCTACCATTTTGTATTTGGTCCCTGTATTGGCTCATCTGTCTGACAAAGTCGCGATTACTTGAGATATATACATTTTGAATAGATGCGTCCGCATCCCTTATCTGTTGTGCAATTTGATCCTCGAGGTAAGGATAAAGCTCGCTATGAAAGTCGTCATCCATATCAACCGCTACATAAGCAGTACGGTTCGCCATAATGATATTCGCACGTTTAATTTCAGGTAAGTTCTGAACATTCTCTTCTGCTTCATTTACTACCCGTAAACCTGTTTTATTAACCTGGGTAGGAGTGTTATTCATATTCGTTAAATTAAAATTTGGATTACCTAAACTATTTCCTACATTTAAAGAACCAGCATTGCGGTTATTGATCTCGCCGTGCTGATCTGTTGCTCGTCCTTCTTCCTTCATATTACACCCTATAGCTAATACAGAAATGCATAAGCAGGTTAATAGGATTCTAAATTTCTTCATACGATTCCTCCTAAAATGAGTTCATGCTTACAATTACCTTTATCCCTTCTTTTTATGTAGAGATTTGGATGTATTTTTAAAAAAAGAATAAAAAGAATCTATTCAAAACACACTAAACCATTGATGATTTTGTTTCTAGGAGGAGTCTAATGGATAGTGTGTTTGATTATGAAGATATTCAATTGATTCCGGCAAAAAGTGTAGTGAATAGCCGGACTGAGTGTGATACTACGGTGTCTTTTGGAGGTAGAACTTTTAAACTGCCAGTGGTTCCTGCCAATATGCAGACCATTATTGATGAAAAGATTGCAATCTTCTTAGCGGAAAATGGGTATTTTTACATCATGCATCGCTTTGAGCCAGAGAGGCGGCTAGATTTTATTAAGGATATGAAATCACGCGGGTTATTTGCCTCGATTAGTGTTGGTGTCAAAGAGGAAGAATACACATTCATTAAACAACTAGCAGACGAGCAGCTTACGCCTGAATACATTACAATTGATATCGCGCATGGACATTCCAATGCGGTGATTAAGATGATTCAACATATAAAGAAATACTTGCCACAGAGTTTTGTGATTGCTGGAAATGTTGGTACTCCAGAGGCTGTTCGGGAATTAGAACGTGCTGGTGCAGACGCGACTAAGGTTGGGATTGGACCAGGAAAGGTATGTATCACGAAGATTAAGACTGGATTTGGAACAGGCGGCTGGCAATTAGCGGCTCTTCGCTGGTGTGCAAAAGCAGCAAGTAAGCCGATTATTGCGGATGGCGGTATTCGTACCCATGGGGATATTGCAAAATCGATTCGATTTGGGGCATGTATGGTGATGATTGGTTCCTTATTTGCTGGACATGAAGAATCTCCAGGGGAAACGATTGAGAGAGATGGAAAGCTTTATAAAGAATACTTCGGCTCCGCCTCGGAATATCAAAAAGGGGAACGGAAAAATGTAGAAGGCAAGAAAATGTTAGTGGAACACAAAGGTGCCCTAATAGATACTCTCGTTGAAATGGAGCAGGATTTACAATCTTCTATTTCCTATGCTGGAGGAAACAAGCTGGAAGCCATCCGTTTTGTAGATTATGTCATTGTGAAAAATTCTATTTTTAACGGTGATAAAGTCTATTAGGAACTTTCACAAAAAAGAAGAGCAGGATAAATCTAATCCTGCTCTTCTTTCGTTGTTTTGCTATAGTTAAACTGCCTTAACTTTACCTTTTTGAATTTTCTCAACCCGACTGTCCAGCCATTCAATCATATCTCTTAGAAACTGCTCTTTGCCTGGTCCCTCAAAAGGTCGATGCTTTGCTGTGGGGTATTCAATTAGCTGTTTATCCTTGGATGAAACATGCTCAAAAAAAGAACCAAGCTTTGTTGGCGGTGTAATTTTATCACGAAGTCCGTATTGTAATAGAAACGGCATCTTTAGCAAAGGTGCCTGATTTAATACCTTTGATATCCCTTGGATCAGACCACGTCCTAAACCAGGTGTAATAGTATTGTGACGTAAAGAGTCTGAATAATATTTGGCAGCCATCGCTGTATTCTTCGCCATTAATTGAAAGTTCCTCGACTTATTTATGCTGAGATCAGGCTTCAGTTTGCCGATTAAGGTGATACCTAACCGCTCAAATCTGGTCACTTCATAAGAGATGGCAGGTGCTATTGCAATGATCCCTGAGATTCCATTACTAAAATCGAGAGCATAATCCAGGGCAATGACCCCGCCCATACTATGTCCGATCATATACAAAGGCAGTCCGGGCTGCTTTTTCGAAACTAACTTATGAAATTCGTGTAAGTCACCACGAAACTCATCCCAACTTTTTATAAAACCCCGTTTCCCCGAGCTTTTTCCATGACCGCGCAAATCATATGTGTAAACAATGTATCCTTCATTAACTAAGCTAAAACTTATGTTCTGCAGGCCGCCGCTATGGTCGCCGTGTCCATGTACGATAATAACTGATGCTTTGGGAGCACTTGTTGGTTCAATTATTGTATAAAATAATTCCGCTCCATCGACACCAGTAAAAGTTCCTTCTCTTGCCATTCTAGACAATCCTCCTGATGCACCCATACTGAATGATGTCTAGTATATCACAATGTTTCTTATTAAATGTAATGAAATTCACCCGATATGGAGCAGTAGTTTTTCAAACTGTTTAAATGTTTTGTCGGGCAATTGGTGACATATTTATCAATAACACTGAATAAAAATAGTATAAATATACATTTTCACTGGAAAGGGGAGTTTCTTCTTATGGATGTCTGCATTTCTTGTGGTGAGGAATTATGTATTATGGAGAGGAATCGCTGTCAGTGCTGGGATTGCAGGGACACAACAACCGAAGCATATACAGAGGATGAATAGGTTGTTTAATCCTAAATGAAGAAATTCAAAAAGGCCGTTTGATTCATTCAAACGGCCTTTTAACTGTTTTATTTGCAAAATTATTCGTTTACCCACGATAGTCCAAGTGTCCCAACCCCCGTATGCACACCAGCAACGGTGATAAGCATTAATTTCACTGTTTCTATATTTGGAAAAGTTTCATTGACTAATTGTTCAAGCCCCGCAGCTCTTTCAGTGTCATTCGCATGGACAATGGCAACCTTCCGAACTGTTTTTGAATGAAAATCATCCTTTAAATGATTTACCAGCCACGCAATAGCCTTCTTCTCCGTTCGGACCTTGTCTTTAATCTTTGCCGCTCCATCTTCAATCGATAAAATCGGCTTAATATTAAAAAGCGAAGCTAATATTTTTTGGCTTCCAGACACTCTGCCGCTTTTATGAAGCTGGTCGAGGTTGGATGGAACCAGGAATAATCGAGTGTGCCTGCGCAAGGCGTTTAACTGTGAAACTACCTCGTCTATATCGAGCCCCTTTTCAACTAGTTCTATCCCTCTTTTCACAAGGAATGATAAAGGATAAGAACCCGTATGGGAATCAATCGCAAATAATTTAAATCCGGCCATTTCCGCTGCCATCACAGAGGTCTGATAGGTGCCAGTTAATGTACTAGAGGCATGTATCGCAATTCCAAAGTCATATTCTTCTTTTAACTTTTCATAAAGATCCACGATATCTCCGATAGTTGGCTGGGAGGATTGGAATTTCCCTTCCTCATTCTTCATTCGATCATAAAAATCTTCTTCGGTAATATCGATTGTTTCTTTGTAAAATGTATCGTTAATGACAACATGCAGGGGTATGACATGTATATTATGCTGCTTAATAAACTCTTTGCTAAGAGAAGAAGTCGTATCCGTAATCCATGCAATTTTAGGCTTGTTCATATTATCCTCTTCCTTCTTAAAATTCGCTTACTCTATATAGGCAATAATCTTATAAATAGTAGTATGGTAATGAGGTTAACATTACAAAAATGAGTACTTTTTCACCAGTTATATTTGTCATATATGACATTGATTTTTAGGTATGACAAACAGGATTGTCACCAATTTGTCATATCTAAATCAAAAATAGCCAGATTTATTTAAATAATGGTATAGTAAAAGAAAGTATTTTTATTATTTCAAAAATATAATTTTTAAAGTAATATAAGTAAATAAAGTGTTTAAAACAGAACTTATAAATAAGAATGAGGTGTGAGCATGAAACAAGAGATTTCATTTATTCCTAGAGAACAATTAAAGCCAAAGCCAGATCCCGCTTCACTTGGTTTCGGCAAGTATTTCAGTGATTACATGTTTGCAATGGATTATCATAGTGACCTAGGCTGGTTTGACCCGAGAATTACTCCTTATGAGCCGTTAACGCTTGATCCATCCGCAATGGTTTTTCACTATGGACAAGCAATCTTTGAAGGAATGAAGGCATATAAAACGAAGGATGGGTCTATCCAATTATTCCGTCCGGAGAAGAATATGAAGCGTTTGAACGAATCCTGCGAGAGGCTGTGTATTCCCCAAATTGATGAGGACTTCTTATTAGAAGGAATTAAAGAATTAATTATGACCGAAAAGGATTGGGTTCCTAGTGGTGAGGGAACTTCGCTTTACATTCGACCATTTATTTTCTCAACGGAGCCATATCTTGGTGTGCGACCAGCGAAGCAATATAAATTGTTAGTCATCCTCTCCCCTTCCGGTGCTTATTATGGCAGCCAACTAAGTCCTGTGAAGATCTATGTGGAAGAGCAATTCGTCCGTGCGGTAATTGGAGGCGTCGGCCATGTAAAGACGGCAGGCAACTATGCAGCCAGCCTGAAAGCGCAAGAGAAAGCAGATGCAGGCGGTTATGCGCAAATCCTTTGGCTCGATGCGAAGGAGAATAAGTACGTGGAAGAAGTCGGCAGTATGAATATCTTCTTCAAGATAAATGGAGAAGTGGTAACTCCGAGGTTAAATGGAAGCATTTTACCAGGTGTCACTCGTGATTCAGTGATTCAATTATTAAAACATTGGAACATCCCTGTACGTGAAGAGAAAATCTCCATTGAAGAGGTCTTTGCAGCACATAAACGCGGGGAATTAGAGGAAGTCTTTGGAGCAGGAACCGCTGCTGTTATTTCGCCGGTTGGTGAACTGACTTGGAAAGATCAATCGATCGTTATCAATAACAATCATATTGGCCAGCTATCTCAGGACATTTATGATGAAATGACAGGCATTCAACTGGGGAAAAAAGAAGATCCATTTAACTGGACCGTTAAAGTAGCCTCTGTTGAAGCTTAATAGGAATATGACTTTGTAAAGATCCAGGTTACCTGGATCTTTTTTTATGGATGAAAGATTAGATTTACTAATAAAAGGAAATGAAATAATTGAAACAATGAGTCCATCTTTCTCGTCTTTGATAGTGAAAAGATATTTAGGTTAGAAAGGAAATACGATGTTGAAACTTACCTGGAGAGGAAAACTAGTACTCACATTATTTATTGCTTTTTTCCTATATTTTATGATAAAAAACCCTTTAGGACTTAACTTGCTTAATCGAATAAGTATGGAATCTGAGGATTTCCCTACTGAACTCCATCCCATTGTACTGGAACGGAGCAATCAATTAATCCAGCAATCTGCCGAAAAAGGGATTGTGATCTTAATTACGGATGACTTTCGCAGTGCGGAGGATCAGGACCGACTATATGAACAAGGCCGGACAGCTGCGGGGAATATCGTAACGCATGCCAGAGGAGGAGAATCGTTTCATAATTTTGGGCTTGCCATCGACTTTGCCATAAAAACCCCTTCTGAAAATGTCATTTGGGATATGCAATACGACGGGAATCAGAATGGAAAACCAGATTGGGACGAAGTCGTAGAATTGGCAAAAGCGCTAGGTTTTGAATGGGGCGGTGACTGGGCTCAATTTAAAGATTATCCTCATTTGCAAATGAACTTTGGGTTAACACTTGCTGACTTACAGAACGGAAAGAGACCTGATGAATCATCTTTAACAGTGGATACCCACTAAGTGGAGCAGCATTCCTCCCTTTTTTAAAGAAACTAATAGAAAATCATGATCCAGATACTTTCTGGATTTTTTTATGCTTTTCTCTATCTTGAAATACGCATCACTCGTAGGAAAGAGTGTTATGATTAATGGATTGTGATTGATTTTACAAATATTTGTTTACAATGCTACTAATGATAAATACAAGAGATAGGATGAAGACATGAAAACAGAAGTCAGGTTAAAGGTGAAATCAAAGTTCGTTACTAAATATAAAAATGGCTACCCGCTTATTACAAAAGACAACATACTAAACCCTGCTGCTCTAGATGAAGAAGGGTGCATCATAAACCTTGTTGATGAACAGAACCACTTTATTGCCAAAGGCTATTATGGGAAACAAAATAAAGGCCTTGGCTGGATGCTTAGCAATATTGAAAAAGAACAGTTTGATCAACGTTTTTTTGAAAAGACCTTAAAGGCTGCCTTTGATAGAAGAGAACATTTTTTTCAGAGCACTGAAACCACTGCCTTTCGGGTGTTTAACGGTGAAGGCGATGGCATCGGAGGTTTAACAATTGATTACTTCGATGGGTATTACGTCATTACCTGGTACAGTAAGGGCATCTATCACTTTCGGGAGTTTATCATAGATTCATTGAAGTATTTGGTGGAGTATAAAGCCATTTATCAGAAAAAGCGGTTTGATGAAAGTGGTAAGTACATTGAAGAAGATGACTTCGTCGCAGGCAAACGAGGAGAATTCCCCATCATTGTAAAAGAAAATGGGGTCAATATCGCGGTTTATTTGAATGAAAGTGCTATGGTCGGTGTGTTCTTAGATCAAAAGGATGTAAGAAAAACATTACGAGATGTCTATTCAAAAGGGAAACGAGTATTAAATACGTTCTCTTATACTGGCGTGTTTTCAGTGTTTGCCGCTTTAGGCGGTGCGACGAAAACAACCAGTGTTGACCTCGCGAATCGAAGCAAAAGTAAAACGATCGAGCAATTTAGTGTGAATGGAATTGATGCACAAGCTCAAGATATTATCGTAGAGGATGTATTCAAATACTTCAAATATGCAGTGAAAAAGGGGCTGCTGTTTGATGTTGTCATCCTTGATCCTCCAAGCTTTGCAAGATCAAAGAAGTTTGTCTTCAGCGCCGAAAAGGATTATAAAAACCTATTAAAAGAAGCTATTTCCATCACAGAGGATAACGGAATCATCCTCGCATCAACCAATGCCAGTTCCTTTGGTATGGATAAATTCAAAGGATTCATCGATACCGCCTTCAAGGAATCCAATAAACGCTATAAACTAATGGAAGAATTTTCACTCCCTGAAGACTTCAGAACCAACAAGTATTATCCAGAATCCGACTACCTCAAAGTAGTCTTCATTAAAAAACTAAAATGACTGTCCGCCTGAGGTGGACAGTGTCCACGAGTGGTGCCTGTCACCGTGACTTTGTCACGGTGACAGCCACCACTTTAAGGCAACCCTCTTGAACACTAGTGAATTTTCTGTTATATTTGTTTGTAATTAAATATTTTCTTACTTCATTACCTTTTGAAGTGAGGATAGAGGCGCAAAGACCATTAGTACGCAGTTTGAGGATGATGAGGTCCTAGGACGATTGTGGAAAGGGGAATTTGCCGAAGCGGATGGAATCTCATTGATCTAGACCGCTGGTTCTGCTATTGAAGAAATACAGAACTGTCATATAGGAGACTATATGGAGGGCTATCTTACGCAAAGGAACGTTTTTTTATTATGTTTCTACTGCAGCAGCGAGCCTTCGTTGCTGCTTTTTTGCGTTAACTTTTGACTGACCTCAAAGCCACCTCTAATTTTCAAAAAAAAATGATAAAAAGGGTGAATATGATGAATTTTGGCCAAGTGTTAACAGCGATGGTGACGCCATTTGATCAGCATGGTGAGGTTGATTTTGACGCAGCGAGAACATTAGTAAATTATTTAATAGACAATGGTTCTGATGGTTTAGTCGTTTCAGGTACAACCGGAGAATCCCCCACCTTAACTACAGAAGAAAAAGTGGAATTATTTAAATTGGTGGTAGAAACTGCCGCAGGCAGGGTGCCTGTCATTGCTGGAACCGGCTCCAATAATACAAGAGCTTCTATCAGCTTAACAAAGCTGGCTGAAGAAGCGGGTGTGGATGGAATTATGCTCGTTACTCCTTATTATAATAAGCCTTCACAAGAAGGCATGTTTCAGCACTTTAAAACCATTGCCGAAACCACTTCCTTACCGGTTATGCTTTATAATATTCCAGGGCGCAGTGTCGTAAACATTTCAGTAGAGACCGTTGTACGACTCTCGGAAATTAGTAATATCGTGGCAATAAAAGAAGCTAGTGGAAATCTAGATGCAATGGCAGAAATTATTAGCCAAACTCATGATAATTTTACTTTGTATAGCGGTGATGATGGATTAACTTTACCTGTTCTAGCGATAGGTGGTGCTGGCGTCGTTTCTGTTGCCTCGCATATTATTGGGAATGAGATGCAGGAAATGATCAACCAATTTAAAAATGGACGTGTTCAAGAAGCTGCCGTTTCGCATCGCAGACTTCTTCCTATCATGAAAGCATTATTTGCAGCACCAAATCCAACACCTGTAAAAGCCGCACTAAATATGCACGGCGTCCAAGTGGGAGACGTCCGCCTGCCAATGGTAGCTTTAAATGATGAAGAAAAAAGTGCACTCCAAAAGGTTCTGCCTGCTAAGTCTTTTGTTTAAACTTGAATCCAAAATTGCTTGTTCCTTTAGTGGGGCAGGCTCCTTTTTTTTTCACAGCTAACGCCACCCTTTAGTTGAACTAGGTAAATGCGACTAATAGCCATTGAGCTTCACACCTGATACTTGAAGAAAAATGAAACTTGACCATTATTCTCTCTTCTTGAAGTAGTGGATAGGGCGGATTTCAATCCGCCAGTCAAACTGCTCACCTGCATCCAATTGTGTGGTCGGATGTAAGGAGGCTACCCTAATTGCTTCCTTAATATCAAGTGCCTCTATGATGAACACACTGCCTATCATCTCATTAGTTTTGGCAAAAGGACCTTCAGTAACCTCAACTTTCCCGTTCATCCGCTTCAAGCATTTTACTTCCAAGTCAACACCAACATCCATAATTACTTGACCGCTCTTGTATAGTTCCTCTAGGTGGGGCTGACATTCGCTAAGGACAGTTTCGATCTCCGCCTTGGGGCTGGCATCCATTTTCTCTGGGCTGAAGTAACCCAAACACAAGTATTTCATTTTAACGTCTCCTTTTTATGAAAGCAGTTTTTGATTCCAATGGTCTTTTTACTATTAAGTAAAATTCGACTAGTCTTTATAAAATCCTTCTTCAACTATACCCGATAGAATTCCTGTAGATGGTTAATTTTCACCTTTGAAAATAAAAAGGCTCCTCAGTAAGATATGAGTCTAGACACCACTCTAACTCAAACCCTAAGGAGGAACCTAATATGAAGTTTAAGATGCAAGA
>NZ_JAMBOB010000018.1 GCF_023715415.1 Neobacillus niacini | reverse complement strand
AGCTAGTAAGAACCCTGAAAGATGATCAGGTTGATAGGTCAGAGGTGGAAGCGTGGTAACATGTGGAGCTGACTGATACTAATCGTTCGAGGACTTAACCAATTTTTAAAGGCAAACTCGTTTTACCACTTCTTCTGAAATTATCTAGTTTTGAGGGAATGATATACCTCAAAAAAATAGTCTGGCAGCAATGGCGAGAAGGTCACACCCGTTCCCATACCGAACACGGAAGTTAAGCTTCTCAGCGCCGATGGTAGTTGGGACTTTGTCCCTGTGAGAGTAGGACGTTGCCAGGCAAACAAAAAGACAGCCTGAAATTTGGGTTGTCTTTTTTAACATAGAAATTGGTCATTTTTTATTCATAAAAGACAATTCTGGGGATTTAGCTTTAAAGTGTATTTTTATATAGATTAAATCAAATACTATATCTGATATTCCTGTAATATCAAGTTTCAGAGTATCCTATCCTAACTATTGAGGTGATTCGTTGTGAGTTATCAAAATAATTTGGATCCACAGTCTCGTAAGTTTTTCCATAATTGGGCACGTCCTAAGTATGTTAGTTCTCAAGTAAATGGGCAGACAATGAGATCTCAACATAACACAATATTGAGATCGAACGCAAAGGCACATAGGTGGTAAAGGGTACGTCTGAATAGAGAGAAAGAAGGCGAAAGTGGTCTTCTTTCTCTTTTTCTTTTGTTCCTCACATCAACATAAACGCCACTAAATTGTTACCAATAAGAAAAATACCATAATTTAGTACAATCATATTAATATATCACAAACATTCATTTTTTATATTTTCTAGAATGTCTCCTATAATATTTATGTAAAACGAAAGAAAGCGTTTTAATTTTTATAAAAAATAAAAAGTTCTGAAATATTGAAATAATATACTAGACTAATAAAGAAAAAAGTACTACAATAGCATTAGTTAATTTGTTTAGGCAGTAAACAATTATCGTGGGGTCTATAAAAGATACTATATTTCGATTGTAAGTATCAGAAAATTCAATTAAAGGGGGAAACACCATGAAAAAGAAATTAGCGAGTGTGTTTATGGCTTCTACCATCTTTGCTGGAGTGTTAGCAGGATGTGCAGGAGGAGCGAAAGAAAGTTCAGGGGGCGGCAATTCAGATTCTATTAAATTAGGAGTGAATTTAGAGCTATCAGGTAATGTTGCGTCATATGGTGAATCAATGGCGAAAGGGATTGAGATGGCTGTTGAAGAAATCAATAAAAATGGCGGAATCGATGGTAAAACCTTTGATATCGTTAAGGTAGATAATAAATCTGATGCAGCAGAGGCAACAAACGGCATTATTAGGTTAACAAGCCAAGACAAGGTAACAGCTGTTATTGGAGCAGCAACGAGTGGTAACACTGTTGCACAAGCTCAGATCGCAAACGATACTAAAACGGTTTTAATTGCTCCAGGAGGAACCAGCCCAACTGTTACAGTAGATGATAAAGGAAAAGTAAGGCCATTCGTTTTCCGTACATCTTTCATTGATCCTTTCCAAGGTACAGTGGCTGCAAACTTTGCCTCAAATACGTTAAAAGTTAAAGATGCAGCAATTTTTGCTGATAACTCAAGTGATTATGCAAAAGGTTTATCGGATGCATTCAAGGAGACGTTTGAAGCTGCAGGTGGTAAAGTGGTTGCCGAAGAAGCATATGTAGCAAAAGATACCGACTTCCGTGCAACATTAACTCGCATTAAAGCAAAAAACCCTTCATTCATTTTTATCCCAGGATATTATGAAGAAGTTGGATTAATTGTAAAGCAAGCTCGTGAATTGGGAATTGATGTACCATTAGTGGGAGCTGACGGCTGGGATTCTCCTAAGTTGGTTGATTTAGCAGGAGCAGAAGCTTTGAATAATACTTACCTAATCAACCATTACTCATCTGAAGATCCAGATGAAAAGGTTCAAAACTTTGTAACTGCGTTTAAAGATAAGAACAAAGGTGAAGCACCTAATGCGTTCAATGCACTTGGGTATGACACGGTTTACTTCTTAGCGGATGCCGTTAAGCGTGCCAGAAGCACTGATTCTAGTAAGATTCAGGAAGAACTAGCGAAAACAAAAGATTTAAGCCTAATTACAGGAGTAGTAACCATTGATGAAAATCATCATCCAATTAAAACAGCTACCATTCTAGAATATAAAGATGGTAAACAAG
Organism: Neobacillus niacini; assembly: GCF_023715415.1. Taxonomy (GTDB): domain Bacteria; phylum Bacillota; class Bacilli; order Bacillales; family Cytobacillaceae; genus Neobacillus; species Neobacillus niacini_C. The sequence continues at coordinate 60,388 of NZ_JAMBOB010000018.1, read as the reverse complement.
TATTTAATACAAAAGTAAATCCTTAAAAAATACTAGTTAAGTAGAATGGAAGGATACTCCTTCCATTTTACTTTTTTAAAGAATTATTTCTGGAATAAAAAGGAGTGAAAACGATGGAGTGGTTACAACAATTGATAAACGGAATTTCACTCGGCAGCATTTATGCCTTAATCGCATTAGGCTATACCATGGTTTATGGAATCATAAAATTAATAAACTTTGCTCATGGTGATGTTTTTATGGTTGGTGCGTTCGTCGGGTTTTATGCGATTAAGGGATGGGGGCTGGGCTTCTTTCCGGCATTATTATTCTCAATGGCGTTTTGTGCGGTGTTTGGAGTATTAATCGAAAGAATTGCTTATAAACGTCTTCGAAATGCGACTAGAATTGCTGCCTTAATTACGGCTATTGGAATGTCGCTGCTAATTGAATATGGTGTGATTTATGTCCGAGGAGCCCAACCTGAGGCCTACCCTGACAATGTATTACCGAGTACAACATTTAACTTGTTTGGTGCACAAATCAATAGTCAGTCCCTTTTTATCCTGGCTGTTTCTCTTGGACTTATGATTATTTTACAAATTATTGTTCATCGTACAAAGGTCGGTAAAGCAATGCGAGCAGTATCTCATGACATCGATGCAGCGAGATTAATGGGTATTAATGTAGACAGAACCATTTCCTATACATTTGCAATTGGTTCTGCTCTAGCAGGGGCAGCAGGCGTCATTTTTGGTGTCTATTATACAAAAATCGAACCGCTAATGGGAATTATCCCTGGATTAAAGGCGTTTGTTGCGGCGGTACTAGGTGGAATCGGAATTATTCCAGGAGCCATGGTCGGCGGTCTTATCTTAGGGGTTGTTGAATCGATTGTTAGTGCCTTAGGATTCTCGTTATGGAGAGACGCAGCAGCGTTTATCATTTTAATCCTTATCCTAATATTTAGGCCAACAGGCATCTTTGGTAAAAATACAAGAGAGAAAGTGTAGGTGGGATAGACAGATGAAAAAAGTAACTAAATTCTGGCTATTTCTCATTTTAGCAGGTGTTATATATGGAATCGGCCAAGCCTTAATTCAAACAGGTGTATTAAATGCTTTTTATAGCAATATGTTGACCTTAATGATCATTAACATTATTTTAGCTGTAAGTCTTCACTTGGTAATTGGAATCACCGGACAATTTTCAATTGGACATGCTGGTTTCCTTGCTGTGGGGGCATATGTTTCAGCGATTATAACAATGAAATTTGAACTGCCTTTCGTGTTAGCAATCATCATTGGAGGAATTGTGGCAGCGTTAGCAGGGCTTCTTGTTGGTATACCTACTTTAAGACTGCGAGGAGATTATCTTGCTATTGCAACACTTGGATTTGGTGAGATTATTAGAATTGTATTCTTAAATATTGAGTATGTTGGCGGCGCTGCCGGAATGATGGTTTCTAATATGACGACCTGGACAAGCGCATTTGTATGTCTTGTCATCACGATTCTAGTAATATCGAATTTTACCAACTCACGGCATGGAAGAGCATGTATAGCGATTCGGGAAAATGAAATAGCGGCCGATGCAATGGGAATAAACACAACATATTACAAAGTTGCTGCTTTCGCCATTGGTTCCTTCTTTGCAGGTATCGCCGGCGGTTTGTTCTCTCATAATTTTTATATTATCCAGCCTACTAACTTTGGTTTCTTAAAATCATTTGATATCTTAATTTTCGTTGTGTTAGGCGGACTTGGCAGTTTATCTGGTTCCGTGATTTCTGCAATCCTTTTAACCATTATATCAACGTATTTGCAGCAATACCCAGAGACTCGAATGATTATTTATAGTGTGGTATTAGTGGTAGTCATGCTTTACCGTCCTCAAGGATTAATGGGTACACGTGAGATTACAGATTTCTTTGGTAAAAAGAAAAGTGCGAAAGGAGGAATTTAACAATGGGAGCTTTACTGCAGGTTAAAAATGCAGGGATTCAGTTTGGCGGCTTAAAGGCGGTTTCAGGCTTTAATATGGAACTTAATCAGGGTGAATTGGTCGGTCTAATTGGTCCGAATGGAGCAGGAAAAACAACAAGCTTCAATTTGTTAACCGGTGTATATGTACCGACAGAGGGTGACATTCTGTTCGATGGAAAAAGGTTAAATGGGCTTGCTCCATACCAAGTAACACGAAATGGAATTAGCCGTACGTTTCAAAATATCCGCCTTTTCAGCGAATTATCTGTATTAGATAATGTAAAGGTTGCCTATCATTCTTTAGCGAAGCATTCCATTTTAAGTTCCATCTTTCGCCTGCCCTCGCATTTCTCAGAGGAAAAGGTAATGGAGGAAAAATCACTAGAGTTTTTAAAGATTTTTCAATTGGATCGTTATAAAGATGAAAAAGCAAAGAATTTACCTTATGGTCAGCAACGTAGATTGGAAATTGCCAGGGCATTGGCAGCGGGTCCAAAGTTATTGCTCCTTGATGAGCCTGCAGCGGGGATGAACCCACAGGAAACACATGAGCTAATGGAATTAATCGCATTCATCCGAAATCAGTTTGATTTAACGATTCTCCTCATTGAACATGATATGGCATTGGTTATGGGGATTTGTGAAAGAATTTATGTGTTGGACCATGGACAATTGATTGCGGAGGGGACACCTGATGTGATTCGTAATCATCCAAAAGTAATTGAAGCCTACCTTGGAGAGGAGGTACCGAATGCCCATGCTTAACGTGAGTGGAATAGATGTTTACTATGGGAATATTCAAGCTCTTAAGGGCGTTTCTTTGGAAATCAGTGAGGGAGAAATTGTGACCCTGATTGGGGCGAATGGTGCTGGAAAAAGTACTCTTCTTAAGACATTATCCGGGCTTCTTAAACCAAAATCTGGGAGCATTGAGTATTTAGGCAATTCGATTTTAGGCAAGGCTCCACAGTCTATTGTGAAAGTTGGTATCTCTCATGTACCTGAGGGACGCCGTGTGTTTGCCAATATGAGTGTAGAGGAAAACCTAGAACTAGGTGCTTATTTAAGAAAAGATAGCGCGGGAATCCGCAAAGATATTCAAAGTGTTTACGAGCTATTTCCGAGATTGCAGGAGCGCCGAAAGCAGTTATCGGGAACACTTTCTGGAGGAGAACAGCAAATGCTGGCGATGGGAAGAGCGATTATGGCGAAGCCTAAGCTGCTGTTGCTGGATGAGCCTTCAATGGGATTGGCTCCGTTAATGGTTAAAACAATTTTTCAAATCATAGAGAAAATCAACCAAGATGGAACGACTATCTTGCTGGTGGAACAAAATGCAAATATGGCATTATCCGTAGCGGACCGTGCCTATGTAATCGAAACAGGCAGGGTAGTAATCTCAGGAACAGCGGCAGAGTTACAAGCAAGTGAAGAAATCAAAAAAGCTTACCTTGGTGGACTGTAACAAATTTTCTACAAAAAAACAGATAATACTGTAACTCAAAACTCCTTTTAATCGACTATTAAGGTAATTCGATTAAAAGGAGTTTTCATTTTATGTCATTTAAAAAAATTATGATGGTCGTATTAGTAGCTGGACTATTAAGCGCTTGTGGTACAGGAAGTAATACAAATGGGAATGGTGAGGGTGTAAAAAAAGAAAATCCAACAGAGTCCCCAAAACAAAATGAAATTGTTGCTAGATTTCATCCTTCGATTGAAATAAAAGAAGAAAGCAATTCCGTCATCATCAATTACAGAGTCAAAAATGTATCCGGGGAATCTCAAAAACTTTCATTACCAAGCGGGTTACAGGCCGATTTCATTATTTATGATGAAGGAGGAAAAATGGTCAAACAATATTCTGAAGAAGTCATGGCAACACAGGCGTTAGTTGAAGTTACGATAGAAAATAATGAAGAAATTCAAAACAGCTTTACCCTTACTGACCTATATAATGGCCGTTATAAAATTGAGGTTTTTTTAACATCAAAGGAAGAGCAGGCAAAGGTTGTAACAGATATCATTGTTGAACAATCCTTATTTACGAAAGCATCAGGTGTGCTTGTTGGACAAATCGATCCCCATACAATAGAAGTGGATATGAAAGGAGAAAAGGTAGCATTCCAATTAACGGAAGAAGCTATTGGTCAATTACCATCTTTAAAAGAAGATAGTGAAATTTCATTTGTTTATACAGAAAATGAAATACAAAAGACCATTGAACGATTTTTGCTAGAATAAGAATCGAAAAAAGTGCACTCAGCGAGTGCACTTTCATTTTATTATACGACCAATTAGGCAGCTTTCCAGCCGGTAACGTCATCTTCAAGTGGCAGATTATTTGCTCGTGCCTTTTTAGCAGCTCGGAAGAATAACCCAATAAGTACTGCTGCACCAATAAAGCCGCCAATCCAAGAGATTGACATCGATAATCCGAAACCGATAGGTGCATTTAAGATATAAGTTATAACCATTACTAACATGAAGGAACCTGGTACTAGGGCAACATAGTAATTTTTCCTAGCAATATACAAGTACATGGCACCGACAAAGAGTGCGATAACGGCTGTAGCTTGGTTGGCCCAGCTGAAGTATCTCCATAAAAGATTAAAGTCGATTTGTGTAAGGACTGCTGAAATCACGAATAATGGTACTGCAATCCATAAGCGGCTTGAAAATTTCTTTTGTGCGACGTTAATGTATTCTGCAATAATCATACGCGCACTACGGAAAGCTGTATCCCCAGAAGTAATCGGCAGCACTACTACTCCAAGAACTGCAAGTGTTCCACCAATCGCTCCAAGTAGAGCAGTTGAGGCTTGACTGACAACCGCACCAGGACCGCCTGCGGCTAAAATATCATTCAACCCATTATAGCCATTGAATAAGCTCATTCCCGCAGCTGCCCAAATCATGGCAATGACACCTTCAGTGATCATCATGCCATAGAAAATTTTACGGCCTTGTTTTTCATTTTGAGTAGTACGTGAGATAATCGGTGTTTGTGTTGCATGGAACCCAGAGAGTGCGCCACATGAAATCGTGAAAAATAACAATGGCAGAATCGGTGCATTAGCAGGGTGGAAATTCGTTAAAGATAATTCAGGAATCGGTGCACCTGTTACGATCATCCCAATTCCCACACCTAATGCACTGATTAATAGCAATGCACCAAAGTACGGATATAAGCGACCAATGACTTTATCAACTGGAAGGAGGGTAGCAGCAATATAATAAATGAAAATGGCGCCAATTATTAATCCTATTGCTATTTTCCCATCCGTTAATACATGAAGAAGGCTTGCAGGTGTAGAAACAAATACCGTACCAACTAATAGGAGAAGCAGGACAGCAAAAGCATTTACTACGTGCTTCATCACTTTTCCTAAAAACTTACTTGCAAGCTCCGGTAAATGTGCACCACGGTTACGGATAGAAATCATTCCTGTTAAATAATCATGGACAGCTCCTGCAAAAATACAACCAATGACAATCCAGATAAAGGCAACAGGACCGTAAAGAGCTCCCATAATTGGGCCGAAAACTGGACCCGTTCCAGCAATGTTTAATAACTGTATTAAGGAATTCTTAGGTGTACTCATTGGTACATAGTCAACGCCGTCGTTATTCACATAGGCGGGCGTTGCTCGATCTTCCTTCACACCAAACATTTTTTCAATAAATTTACCATAAGTGAAATAACCAATAATTAAGAGTGCAATCCCTGCTAAAAAAGTATACAAATTCCTTATCCCCCTTTTTTAAAATGAATACGTTTTCATTTATAAGTTTAAAAGAGTTAGAGGATGAATAGAGCGATTTTAGATTAAAAGGTAGAAAAATAAGAATATCATGCTCGTCAGATGTATTAAGATGCACAAAGATTATGAAAAGTTAAAACATTTTTTTGTTTAAATTTCTAAACGGGACCTTAATGCTTTGACATAATTCCTGCTAACCGACAGCAATTCTTTTCTTCCTTCAATTTCCAACTGATAGGCACCGTTAAACCATGGTGACAGCCTGTTAACAACCTCCAGATTTACAAGAAAGCTTTTATGAATTCTAAAAAATCCATAGCTTAAAAGTCTGCTTTCCAAATCCTTAAGCGGTGTTTTGGTTTCAAATTCACTACTCCTTGTAATGAGTTTAGTTACTTTGTCGTCTCTTACTATATAGAGGATTTCTTTTGGTTCTAGATAAATAATTTCACCTTCAACTTCGACGGCGAGCTTTCCTCGAGGTTTTCCTAAATCCTGTTCGGTAGGAGTAGTAAACTTTTTCTCAATACGATGAATGGTTTCCTGTAATTGCACTTCATCATAGGGCTTTAAAAGATAATCAATCGCGTCATAGCGGAAAGCTTCAGCTGCAAATTGCGGATAGGCGGTAGCAAAGACAACCAATGGAGCTTTTTTAAGTTCCATTAGTGCTTTCGCTGCTTTCATACCATTCATTTTAGGCATTTCTACGTCCAAAAAAACCACATCAGGCTGAAGTTGAATTGCACTTATGATGGCGGATTCCCCTGATTCAGCTTCACCTACAACTTTAATTGTTGGGAACGAACCTAATAAATGTTTTAATTCATCTCGGCTATAGGGTTCGTCATCAACAATTAATGTTCGAATAAAAGTTTCCATTTAACTTACCTCCGTACAGGGGACGGAAAAGCCAATTTCCGTTCCTTTATGTAGCTCACTATTAATTTGAAGTCCTGCATGGTCACCATACATGATGGTCAGCCGTCGATTAACATTGTATAGTGCTAGACCGCTTCCTGTTTCAGAATTAATGGGACTTTTACAGATTTGACTTGTGCGTTCTTTATTCATTCCAATCCCGTTATCCTCAACTTTTACATGCGTTGCTAGATATTGTTTATGAATAGTAATCTTTACGATACCGTTCCTTTCCGTATCCTTCATGCCATGTTTGATCGCATTCTCTACGATGGGCTGAAGGGTAAGAGGGGGGATTGTCTCTAAAAGAGCATTCTCTTCAATATCATAAACTATTTGCAATTTATCTTTGAATCTAGCTTCTTCTATTGCTAAATAGGCTTTGACATGGTTTAATTCTTGTCCTAATGTAGTCATTCTTTGGGTTGTGACAGATAAATTCTGGCGCAAGAAATGGGACAAAGAAAGTAATAACTTACGTGCCTTAGCCGGGTCAACTCGGACAAGTGAAAGGATGGTATTAAGTGTATTAAATAGAAAATGAGGGCTAATTTGCGCCTGAAGTGCTTTAATCTCTGCTTCCTTTGCCAGTTGATAAGACTTGTCAGCATCAGCAAGTTCAAGTTGGTTACTTAATAGGGAGCTAAGCCCTGATATCAGCTCCATATTAACGGGTGTTATTTCTTTTTCAGAAGCGAAATAAAACTTTAAAGTTCCAATTGTTTCTCCTCGTTGTTTCAATGGTGAGATAACGGCTGCACCGAGAGGGCAGCTCTTTACACGGCAGTGAATAGATTGCTGATCTGCCACAACCATTTCACCTTTGTCGATAGCCTCCATTGTAATTTCAGTTTGGATGGGACTTTCAGAACGATGATGATCATGACCAAGTCCAACATGTGCTAATATTTCTGACAAATTTGTCATCGCTACCGCTCTTGTATTCATTTCATTATGGAGAATATGGCAGACAATTTTAGCAGAATTCGTGGTAAGCCCATTTCTTAGATAAGAAAGTGTTTTTTCAGCGATTCTCAATGTCTTTTGTGCCTGCAGGGCACCAGCCTTTTCTTCTTCACTTATGACGCTCTTTATAATAAGCAGAAAGAGTGCACAGCCTAATCCATTTGCTAAAATCATAGGTACTCCAATCATTTCAACCAAAGTCCATGACTTCTCGAATGGGCGGGCAAGAAGAAGAATGACCGCCATTTGCAATGTTTCTGCTAGAGCACCAATGAAAAACGCGGACCTTAGTTTTACCAGTTTATTTTTCCGATAAAATGTCCCCGCAAGAACACCAGCGATTATAGTTGCAAGCCCACAGGCTAATCCTGTGAATCCACCTAAAGTAAAACGGTGAAACCCTGCAATTAATCCTGCACCTAGCCCGACTTTATAGCCTCCGAGGAGCCCGGCTAATACAACACCAATCACCCGCGAGTTGGCAATCGCCTCATCGGCACTCAAATCGGAAGTCCAGCGATTGATTTCAAGATTGTCGGTGCTGAGCGTTAAACCAGAATAGGTTCCAATAATCCCAAAGAAACCAAAGAAAACAATTGCAGTCAACTGCTGCTTACGGTTTAATTTTTCCTGATAAATCATATCTCGAAAGAATGGAAATCTCGTTAAAATAAAGGCAATCATCACGAGAATTCCTAACCGTTCCACCATGGTAACCAACAAAGTCAACATGTCAATACCCCTTTATGAGTTTAGTCATCACCCAGTCTTATTCCTTTTTATTATACCAGTATTAGAAATATTCGGAATAGTATTTTGGTTTTACCGGAAGTTAGGACTTCATTAAAATTCCTTATTTTCTTACATTAATATTATCGAAATAAGGAAACTAAAGGTATCAAATGTTTTATGAGCTAATCCATTTAAATCGATTGTACAGATTATAATAGGCTGAGTTTCGTTGAATTTATTTATTTTTGCGAAAGAATATTCATTTAATTCGAAAAATGGTAAACTAGTAAAATATATTTGGTGGAAGGTGAGGCTGAGGAAATGATAAAAGCCATTTTTTTCGATTTAGATGATACACTGCTTTGGGATCAAAAGAGTATTAAGGAAGCATTTGTTGCGACATGTAAAGTAGCAGAAGACCGGTATGGTGTAGATGCAATTGAATTGGAAGATGCTGTTCGTGAGGCTGCAAGGAAATTATATTCCTCCTATGAGACTTATTCATTTACACAAATGATTGGAATTAATCCGTTTGAAGGGTTATGGGGGAATTTCTTAGATGACCACGATGATTTTAGAAAAATGAAAGAAATTGTTCCTAGTTACCGTTCAGAAGCCTGGACAGAGGGACTGAAGGCATTGGGAGTGAATGACCCAGCCTTTGGACACGAATTGGCTGAAAGGTTTCCACAAGAGCGTCAGAGCCTGCCGTTTGTGTACGAAGAGACGTTTACGATCCTAGATTCGTTAAAAGGACAATATCAGCTTCTATTGTTAACCAATGGTTCCCCTGATTTACAGCATACGAAACTATCCATTACACCAGAGCTTGTTCCTTATTTCGACCAAATTGTCATTTCAGGAGCTTATGGAAAAGGAAAGCCAGATCCATCTATATTTGAGCATGCGTTGTCATTGATGTCAGTAGAAAAAGATGAAGTCCTGATGGTGGGGGATAATTTAATGACTGATATTCTTGGTGCAAATAGAGTCGGGATAAAGTCTGTTTGGATTAACCGCCACGATAAAGAGAGAAATGAAGTCATACCAACCTATGAAATTCAGCACTTAGAAGAGCTTTTTCCACTTTTAGATGTGTTGAATAGGAAATAGGATTAATAAAAGGCTGTTCAAAAGTCTACTTGACTTTTTGGAAAGCCTTTATTCTTTTATTTATTGCATAAATAAATTCCTCCTATATTGGAAATATTATGCTTGAAGATATTAGGAGGAAATTTTATGGATAAAACCCCTGAAACTATCAAATTAACGGCATCGGAATTATCCTATCTTTGGACAAGTTATCTTGCGGATAGTATGTCAGTCTGTATATTGAAGTTTTTTCTAGTACATATCGATGACAATGAGATTAAGGCACTTATTACTTATGCACTTGAATTATCTCAAAAACATGTGGAGTTTATTCGGGAAACATTTATTAAGGAACAAATTCAGATTCCACAGGGGTTTACCGAACAGGATGTTAATTTATTCACTAAACGGTTATTCTCAGATGTTTTTTACCTCAGGTATATTCGGAACATGTCTAAAGGTGGGTTGGTTACCTATGGAAGAGTATTGCAGAATATTTATCGTATGGATATCCGTTCTTTTTACTCTGAATGTTTAACAGATACCCTTGAATTAGATACAAAAGCAACGTCAATCTTATTAGAAAAAGGGTTAGCGATGCGCCCTCCTGTAATTCCTTATCCACAAAAATTAGAGTTTGTCCATAAACAATCCTTTATCTTAGAAGGATTAGGAAGAAGGGAAGCACTCACAGGAACAGAGGTTACGAATCTTTATACAAATGTTCTGACAAATCACTTAGGCGCAGCGATTACAACGGCTTTTAGTCAGGTAGCTAAATCCAAAAAAGTTCGAAAATATCTTTTAAGAGGAAAAGATGTTTCGCTCAAGCATATTAAAGTCTTAAGCAGTTATTTAGAAATGAACTCACTTTCTATTCCGAGTTCCTTTGAACAGGAAGTTACAGATTCAATCGAATCCCCTTTTTCTGACAAATTAATGATGTTTCATTTTAGTTTGATGATTTATGCTGGAGTAGGGAATTATGGAATTGCAATCTCAGAAAGTCAAAGGACGGATTTGGTTGTGGATTATTCACGATTCAATATGGAGGTCCTGAAATTATCTGAGGACGGGGCAAATCTTATGATTGAGAACCAATGGTTAGAGCAGCCACCATTATCGGCAAATCGTAGAGATTTAGCAAAGAGTTAAATAAGTTTACTCAAATAAAAGAAGGCAAGCCACAATGGCTTGCCTTCTTTATCTATAATTATCCGCGTCTACCGCCTCTGCCGCCACGTTTTGTTTCTGTGTTGCGTTTTAGACTGGATAAATTTTCTTCACTAGCTTTTAAGAATTTAGCCATTTTATCTTCAAAGTTCTCTTTTGGCTTGAAATTGCTGCCTTTTGAACGGAAGTCTTTGGATTGTCTATTATCTCTACCTTGGCGTTGTGGACGCTGGGAATAAGAAGAAGTTTGCCCTTCTGGCTTATCAATAGCTTTTTTAATAGACAAGGCAGTTTTTCCGTCTTTCTCACTAATTACCTTAACTTCAACCAGATCTCCTACTTTAAGATGATCATTAACGTCTTTAACATAGCTATCAGCTACTTCACTGATGTGCACAAGGCCAGTTGTGCCTCCTGGTAATTCTACGAACGCTCCAAAATTAGTAATACCCGTTACTTTACCTTGTACTTTGCTGCCTACTTCGATCGACAAAAAGAGTTCCCCCTAAATAATGTTTTCAACACTTAATTATACAGTGTTAATTAGATAATTTCAACCTGTTATCTACCTATTCAATTTTTATGTTTGTATGTATTATGTTTAGCGTTATGACCCTGCTTATGCACATGGAAAAATCGCTATTTCGGTTTTGTCATTCGAATCCTAAAGATGAAAACATGCCTATTTGAATTTTTTGAAAAATAAATATGAAAAAGGTCCAACGATAGGGTGAACTTCCTATCAATGGACCTTTTTATTAATAATCGGTGACAATTCTATTTCGATCAAGGAAAGCTTCAATAACTTCACTAACTTGATAAGAAACTTGTGGAGAATCATAGTTTTCAAAGACATGTTCACATTGATTTTTATAGTCCATGATTTCATCATAATGTGCCAAATGTCTTTGGATATCTTCTTCTTTGTCATTTCGTGCCTTATGTCTCTCGATAACGGTATCACGGTCCGAATAGATGAAAAGGCGCATAACCTTATCCCCATACATATCTTTTAATTTTTCGGTGCCTTCAGGATTTAACGTTAAATAGACAAGATTATGATCTTCAAACGCTTTGACGATATCTTCTTCACGAATTCCATAATGAATTCCATCGATATCCACACTCTCAAGAAATTCTTGGTTATCCTTCATCTTGTTGAAGGCTTCATCTGTTACAAAATGGTAGTCTACACCATCTTGTTCATAATGACGAGGAGCACGAGTCGTGTAAGAAAGGACGGTTTCCATATCAAATGCGGTCGCAACCATCTTGGCAATGGTCTTTCTTCCAGATCCATCGGGTCCAGTGTAAATGAAAAGTTTTTCTTTATCCTTAATTTTATACATAGATTACCTCCTGATAGAAAATATAGTTTAATTAAAAAAAGAGATCCACAGATGTATAAAATTGCTGTTAAGTGAGTGATCTATACTATCCTTAAAGCAGGATATTACCATTATAACAGATTTTTCACTATATTTTTGACTTTTCTGTTATTAATAGGGAGAAAAGTGACAAACAGCATCTATAATTACTGTACCCGTTCTCTTAAGTCTTGTAAAGTTGTTGTGGAACAGAGTTTTGAAATTAAAATTCGAAATGACTGGTTTTTCAAGTATAATGAACCTATTCAGATTTTGCATATGATAATTCTTTCAGAGAAATCCTATATAGAAGTTGGATAATACAAAAAAATGAGGTTACAGCATGAGTGAAAAAAAGTTTGAGAATTATCAGTTAAGCGAGGAAATAAGAAGGGCGCTGACGGTGTTAAAATACGATAATCCCACCGAAGTACAAATAGAAGTGATACCAAAAGCATTAGAAAATCAAGATTTGGTTGTAAAATCACAAACAGGAAGTGGTAAGACAGCTTCCTTTGCAATTCCCATTTGCGAGATGATGGAATGGGAAGAAAGAAAGCCACAGACTTTAATCCTTACTCCTACTCGTGAGCTTGCTGTCCAGGTTCGTGATGATGTTACGAATATTGGCCGGTTTAAGCGAATTAAAGCAATGGCGGTCTTTGGAAAAGAACCATTCTCAAAACAAAAGGAAGAATTGAAACAAAAAACGCATGTAGTCGTAGGAACACCCGGACGTACGATGGACCATATTGAAAGGGGAACGCTTGAATTAGATAAAATCAAATATCTAATTATCGATGAAGCGGACGAAATGTTAAATATGGGCTTTATTGACGAAGTGGAATCCATCATAAAAGAGCTCCCAGAGGACCGAGTAACGATGGTATTTTCAGCAACTTTACCGAAGGATGTTGAAACCCTTTGTCATCGATATATGAAGAGTCCTGTCCATATTGAGATTGCAGCTACGGGTGTCACAACCAATACGATTGAACATGCTGTCATTGAAGTAAAGGATGAAGATAAAGTTTCACTTTTGAAGGATTTAACAGTGGTTGAAAATCCAGATAGCTGTATCATATTTTGCCGAACAAAAGAAAATGTGGAAAATGTCTATACAGAGTTGGAAAAGGCTAATTATTCTTGTGAAAGATTGCATGGCGGGCTTGAACAAGAGGATCGATTTGGTGTAATGGATGGTTTTAAAATGGGGAATTTTCGCTATCTTGTGGCAACTGATGTCGCCGCTAGGGGAATCGATATTGATAATGTGACGTTAATTATTAACTACGATGTTCCAATGGAAAAAGAGAGTTATGTTCATCGGACAGGAAGAACAGGAAGAGCCGGTAACAAAGGAAAAGCGATTACCTTCGCAACACCATATGAAGATAAATTTGTTAAAGCAATTGAACGATATATTGGTTTTGAAATCCCTAAGCTGGAAGGTCCCACTCAGGACGAAGTTAGTAGTGTAAAAGCAGCATTTGAAGAAAAACTTAGCGGCCGAAGAGTTGTCAGGAATAATAAAACTGCTCGAATTAACAAGGATATTACCAAGCTCCATTTCAGTGGCGGGAAGAAGAAAAAGCTTCGCGCAGTAGACTTTGTTGGGACAATCTCTAATATTCCGGGTGTAACTGCAGAGGATATTGGGATTATCACCATCCAGGACAACCTAACCTATGTTGACATCCTTAATGGAAAAGGCTCAGTAGTGCTCCAAGCAATGGAACAGACAACCGTCAAAGGAAAGAAACTGAAAGTGAGTAAGGCTTTAAAATGATTTAATTAATTCAGGACGATTAAATATACAATAATCGTCCTTATTTTTATAATAAAGAAGGAGTTACAATAATGAAGTATTTTAAAACACAAATGAAACAGTTAGTGAAAGAAAATAAAGAATTGCAGATACACTTAAAAGAGTTAATCAATGAACATGATCTTGAAAAGAACTTTGCACTTAAGGCATTGTATCATTCAGAAGTAGCAGATGGAGGTAGGTACCAGACAGCTTATCAAGCACTTGATGCGCCGAAAGAGTAAGTTTATTTAGAAGAGGGGAAAAACATGGAGATAAGAAATATTTTATTTGTCAGCCCAATGTATAAAGAACTTCAAGTATTAATAGAAAAGGAAGCTCCAGGAAAGTCCTTTCGTTTTATCCCTGAAGAAAAGCTGACCCAGGCTGATCTAAGCTGGGCAGATGCGCTTGTTTCTTTTAATCTAAAAGCTGACTATGATTACAGCTCAGTGAAATGGGTTCATTCGCTAGGTGCAGGGGTTGACCGTTTCTTATATAAGAAGGAATGGAATGATGAGATTCTATTAACCAGAACAATTTGTTCATTTGGACAGAGAATTGCTGAATATTGTTTAACTTACATATTAAAGGATTTACAATTTCACGATACCTTCCTAGAGCAGCAGCAGCAAAAAATGTGGGAGCAGATAACGCCTAAATTGATAGGAAATCAAAAAGTTCTAGTGTATGGAACCGGCGAAATCGGTCAAGTGATTGCAAAAGTTTTTTCTGGGTTAGGGGTAGACGTCTATGGTGTTTCATTAAGCGGGAGGGAAAAAGAATATTATACAGAAGTTTTGAAGATGGATTCTCATTTTTCTTGCTTAAATGAAATGAATTATGTGATCAATACTTTGCCGTTAACGGATCAAACAGAAAAATTATTTAATGGCGCTATCTTTCGTCAACTATCGAATGCAGGATTTATAAATGTAGGTAGAGGGGCTTCGGTAAATGAGGAGGATTTACTGCAGGCATTGAGGGACAACCAAGTTAGCTTTGCCGTACTTGATGTATTTGCAACAGAACCACTTCCAGAAAGTAATCCATTATGGAGTCATCCAAGGGTTAAAATTACACCACATATCTCTGCCGTTACAACAGCAAAAGAAGGGGCAGCATGCTTTCTTGAAACACTAAGAAATATCGACGAAGACAAGCTTTTGACCAATAAAGTTGATACAAAAAAAGGTTATTAATATTTGAGTATCAAGGAAACAAGGCAAAACCCTAATTAAAGGGTTTTTTTCTTTAGTATGGTAACGCTTTAAAAAAAGTTGGGAAATGTTCACATATATAGATGAAAAAATGAGGTAAAATGAACTTGTATCATTTCATGTGAATAGATTCACAAATGATAGTTTTTCACAAATAACAGAGGTGAACCACCATGGGAGAACTTTCAATAAGTGGCCTGCTTATAAGATTTTTTTTAGGAGGAGCAGCTGTCGTTGTTTCAACACTTGTTGCTAGGAATTTAGGTGAAAAAGCTGGAGGTATCTTTGCAGCTTTTCCAGCCGTGTATTTAGCGGCTTTATTGACAGTAGGTTTAGATTTCAGTGGAAATGAATTAGTAGCCCATTCCATTTTATTATCAAAGGGAGCCATTGTCGGCATGGGAATTAATATTCTTGTTGCGATTCTTGCTGGGTATCTCTTGCCCAGACAAGGCTGGAAACGAGGACTTTTACAGGCTATGGGATTTTGGTTAATTGTATCAATGGCGGTTGTAATGATTACAACTTACTCGTGAGAAAGGGTGCTACTTATGTATAAAGATTTACTGATTCGCTTTATTCTCGGCGGGGCAGCCGTAATGATAAGTTATTTGATAACGGTTATGTCGCCATGGAAAATTCTTGCTGGAATTTTTGCAGCATTTCCTGCGGTGATGATTACAGCCGTGTTAATGGTAGGTATTGCTTCTGGTTCAAAGAAGGCAGCTAAGATTGCAAATGGGTCGGTTTTTGGAATGATTGGCGGTGTTGTCTGCGTGGCAACAGTTTGGACTGTATTGCAAGTCAGCGGAAATTGGGCATTAAGTATTGTACTTGGTCTTGTGTTCTGGTTGGGAAGTTCCATTATTGTGTCAACCTTAAGAGATATAATTAAAACTAACAGGAATAATAGCGTGAGGGTTAATATTCTAGCTGATATTCTTGTAAAACATAAATAATGTAAAAGCAAGACGGCTCTAGGCCGTCTTGCTGATTGTTACGTATTGTATGAATCAATTAAATGGCTTATTCCTCAGTTTCTGCTGTACCGTCTTCATTTTGTTCTGTTTCTTCTGTTTCGGTATCATCATTTCCAGTATCGCTACATCCAGTAGCAACTCCAAGTAACATAAAAACTGACATCAAAGCAACTAACCAAGTTTTGTAACTTTTCATCTTAAAATTCCTCCTCGAATGCTTGCAATTTGTACTACAGGATTATCATACAAGCTTTGGAAAAGAAATATATTAGATTTTCCATTTCTTAACAATCATTAACAACTTCTTTAAATTACGTCAAACTAAATGAATTAAATTTTACAAATCATTAATAAATTGAAAAAATTTAAGAATTGCTATTTTGTTTGTTACATAAACAAAATAATGATTGACCATGCACCTATAATTTGTTACTCTATACTTAACTTTTATTCTTATTGAGAAACTTATTAAACTAAACTAATTGTTGATTATACATTTATGATATATTGATAAAATAATATATTACTAGAAGGTGGGTATACATGAACTTACAAGCAGATGTTTGTATCGTTGGCGGCGGACCTTCAGGGGCATTACTCGGACATTTATTAGCTGAAAACGGGGTATCTACCATTATTATTGAACGATCTGCTGGAGTTAATCGTCAATTCAGAGGCGAGCATATAAATGCTGAAACAGAGGCAATCCTAAAAGAACATAAATTATTTGAGAGAATAGAGGAGCTAGGTATTCTTAAAATGAAAAAAGTAGAATACTTCGCAGGTAGAAAAATAGTAAATAGTATTTCACCCGGAAACCATGAGGATCATGTAGGAATTCATGTGCCTCAAGGACATTTATTAACGGCTATCATCGAAAAGTCAGAAGAAAATAATCATTTTCAACTATTATTTAACACCACTGTTAAAGAACTACTTCAAGATGAACAAGGTTTCTATACAGGTGTAAAAGCAACACTCAATGGGGAAGAAATTCACATTTCAAGCAAGGTTACGATAGGTGCAGATGGCCGGTACTCATCAGTTAGGAAGCTGGCTAAAATCCCAACAATTGAAATGACCCATGGATATGATGTTCTGTGGGCAAAGATTCCGGCTCCAGAAGGCTGGGAACCGACAACAAGAATGGTTTTGGTAAACGGACATCAGTTGGCATTGTTTTCACAGACGGGAGGACTCATCCAAATCGGCTGGAATATTGCGGAAGGGTCATTTCCTACCTTGAGAAAAGGCTCATTACAGCCATTTCTTGAGCCATTGATTGAAAGCTTCCCAGAATTAGAACAGAGTGTCAACGAGCACCTTCAATCATGGAACAACTTTGTCTGTCTAAAGGTGCAAAGCTCTCGTTGTGAAACATGGGTAGAGGACGGATTAATCCTCATCGGTGATGCTGCACATACCATGACACCAACCGGTGCAATCGGAATTAATTGTGGGATGAAGGACGCTCATATCTTAGCACCAATCCTAACCAAAGCAATTTTAGAAAATAAAATTCAATCAGAGCACCTCAAAATATTCGAAATGAACAGAAGAAACGAAATCAAAACACAACAAATCATGCAAGTAAAACAAGAAACAACCTTAGCGGAGAAATTCGCATAGGTGACAGGCACCAAATATACAATAAACCGCTTTTATGCAGCGGTTTTTGTATATTTGGTGCTTTTTTGTTTGTGATGTATTAGTAGGATTGGTTTGGATGGGAAATTATATGTTTATCGATTATGAAGGGATTAATGATATGAATTTGAAGTTTCAGCTTACGCGTGCCTTTATTATTAGCCTGGTATCGCTCGTGGCTTTTGGTTTAGTGGCCATTCTTATTAGGGCGGATATGATTGTTGATTTTGATCTTAGCTTTATTAGAGCCGTTCAATCCCAAGAGTCTCCCTTCCTCACTAGGGTCATGGAGTTTTTTACCGTGGTGGGATCAACACAGGTAGTAGTCGTATTATGTTTATTGATTATCTTCTTTCTCTATAAGGTGCTGCACCATCGAAAAGAATTGATATTCTTTATTGCTGTCGTTGCAGGGTCACCTTTACTTAACTTACTACTCAAAGAAATCTTCCAAAGAGCGCGTCCTGATTTACATCGTCTAATTGAAATTGGTGGATATAGCTTTCCAAGTGGGCATGCCATGAATGCTTTCACGGTGTATGGTATTTTTACCTTTCTCCTTTGGCGACACATATTTAATCGAGCTGGTCGGAGCCTTTTATTGCTATTTAGCGCCTTCGTCGTTTTTATGATAGGGGTAAGTAGAATATATTTAGGTGTCCATTACCCAAGCGATGTAATAGGCGGGTATTTTGCCAGTGGCTTCTGGTTGGCTACATCGATTTGGTTCTTTCAATGGTATATGGAAAGACAACCGCATCTGGCTAGTAGAATGCTAAAAAGATCATGAAAATTACATGCAAAGGAACTTGAAGGATGGAATTTATTACAACGAAGCAATGGGATGAGGACCTGTGGAAAAAAATAAGAGATATCTATAATGTTGCCTTTGGTGAGCATGCAACCAAACCAGAAAAGATTATTAGAAATATGTTTGCGAAGGAGCTTAGTACTCTTCATGTGTTAATGGAAAATGATGAGGTTTTGGCGATGGCTTTAACGGGCGCACTTTCAGGCTCAAGTGTACTGCTGCTGGATTACCTAGCGGTGCGAAAGGATTTGCGTGGTTATGGAATCGGTAAAGAAATTTGTGATTACGTCATAGAGTGGGCGCGGTCGGAACCTCAATTCAAACGTATACTGGTTGAGGTAGAGTGTGATGAAACGCCTGAAAATAAAGCAAGAATTCATTTCTGGGAAAAATGTGGATTTACTCTGTTAGATGATTATCAGCATTGTTATAAATGGGGACCGCAACATTATATGGCAATGGTTCTTTACCTTAAAAGTAAGCCTGCTGCTCCTTTAAAAGGGGAAGATTGCCTCAGATATATGGCAACATTTCATAAAGAATCCTATAAAATGGGCTAGTTCCTTTTCCGGTTAAACAGTAGAATAATGGTAAGATATTCTACTGTTTAGGAAGGGAAGAGATGAAATGATTACATATCCATCTTTTATGAAGAAGGCAACAATAGGGGTAACTGCACCTTCATCTGGTGTCCAAGAAGATTTGCATGCGTTAGTGAAACTTTCATGCAGTCAACTAGAAGAAAGAGACTATCGCATTATCTGTGGTGATACGGTTTGGACTCAGGATAAAGCAAAATCGTCTCCAGCAAGAAAACGTGCCCATGAGTTTAATGAAATGATGAAGGATGAAACTATTGATCTTATCCTTCCGCCATGGGGTGGGGAACTGCTGATTGAAATTCTTGAAGAACTTGATTTTGATAACATGAAAAATAAGTGGGTTCTCGGTTATTCAGATACGAGCATGCTGCTTCTGGCCATTACGTTAAAGACAGGTATTGCTACGGCACATGGAACGAACTTAATTGATTTAAGAGGAAAATATTCTGATGACACAACCGCTATGTGGGAGAGTGTTTTATCTTCGAAAACAGGGTCATCGATTACCCAATATTCATCTGAAAAATATCAACTGAAGTGGCAGCATGACAATCCTTCTCCTTGTGTGTTTCATCTAACAGAGGAAACTTCATGGAAAACTGTAACGGGTAAAAGGGTAAAAGTTGAAGGGCGTTTGCTTGGCGGCTGCATTGACATCATCAGACATTTAATTGGTACCCCTTATGGGGATTTACAAAACTTTAGAGAAAAGCATATCCATGATGAACCCGTCATCTGGTATTTTGAGAATAGTGAGTTAAAAACAACAGATTTGCGCAGGTCGTTGATGCAGATGAAATTAGCAGGATGGTTTGAAAACTGTTCCTGTATTCTGTTTGGTCGAAGTCCTGCCAATGAATCAGTTGAAAACTATACGATTGAGGATGTTTACCAAGACTTGTCCGATGAAACTCAAATCCCAATTATTTATGACATCGATTGTGGTCATATGCCACCACAAATTACATTTGTGAATGGTGCATATGGTGTGATAAAGGTTGAAGAAGGTAAGGGGATAGTCGTGCAATACTTTAAAGAGTAGAATAGTAGACTTGTTCTCTTTGAATCAAAAAATAGTGGGTAAGGGAATCAGTGAGAGTCTGATTCCAGTTGAAACAGAAAAAGAGTGGATGGCGGTCATCAGAGAGGGAGTCTGATGACCGTGGAACAAAAAATTAGAAATAACGGTCATCAGTTTTTCACTGCCCCTTTTTATAGAATATTTAATCTAAGTTTTTTGACATAAGCGTAGAAACGTCTTTAAAACCCAGCTTTTCGTAAAGATGCTTGGCATGGTTTCCAGCATAAACATTTAATTGGACTTTTTTATGGCCTTCCGCTCGTAATTGTATGAATGCGGCCTTACATAATTTTTCGGCAGCCCCCTGTTTACGATAGGGTGGGAGTACATACATTTCATTGATAAAGCCAACCATTTCATCTGTGTTTTGATCGATGATACGACCTAATCCTACCCAGCCTTGGATGATATTATTTTTAACCCGAACAAGGTAATAACCACCGCCATTTAAAAAAGGAGTCATCATTTCAATTGCCTTTTCACGACTCGGCTTTACATAACCCATGGTGGCCTCTTTAAGTACTTCAATATGGTAATTCAAGATTCCTTGAGTCTCTTCGTAAGTTGCTTTTCTAATTGCCATTTACCTTTTGCATCTCCTTTGAAAACCTAGAATAATCCCATTCCAATTATCTAGTCGAATACCTATCCTATTGTATGGGAATTGGGTTAATATGGATACTAAACGAGGTCCAGGTGAGCAAATTCCAGTCATAACTAAATTTGTGTCAACCTAATAATATTTTTAGTTGACACAATAGAGCTAACCGATTATTCTTAATTTAACGAATACTTTGGGGGACTGGTTATGAAACTTAAAACAATTGATCTTACTTTAGCGGCAATGTTTGTGGCTTTAATGGCTGTAGGGGCTAACATTACTGCCATTGCACCATTTATGGTCGTGGGGGGAGTACCCATTACGTTGCAAACATTTTTCGCTATTTTAGCAGGAGTAGTTCTGGGCAGTAGATTGGGAGCCATTGCTATGGTGGTCTATGCATTTGTTGGTTTAGTAGGAGTTCCAGTGTTTGCTCAATTTGGCGGAGGACTTGGCCATATCCTAAGACCAACATTTGGTTTTATCGTATCTTATGTTTTTACAGCGTATGCTACTGGTTACATAATTGAAAAAATGAAAAATACAGTACGGGTATATGCTTTCGCAGCACTTATAGGGATGGCAATCAACTATGTTTTCGGAACGAACTGGATGTATGCTGCGTATAAAATTTGGGCTGCTGCACCAGAAGCTTTTACCTATAAAATGGCTTGGTTATGGATGGTTGTTCCACTTCCAAAAGATATTATTCTAGCTATTTTAGCAGGTGTTATGGGACATCGTCTAAAACGAACCTTGTCTAGAAGCCAAGCTAGCAATGTTAGAAAAGTGAGCTAATGGGAAGTGGAGGGAATGCTATGAGTAAATGGAATGAATTGGCTTTAGAGGTGCTAAATGGTCATGAAATAACTAAAGAGGAAGCATTAAGTATTCTAAATTCATCGGATATGGAGTTATTAGAGGTCTTGCAGGGAGCTTACTTAATTCGCCATCATTATTATGGTAATAGGGTAAAGCTTAATATGTTAATTAATACGAAATCAGGTCTTTGTCCCGAAAATTGTGGCTATTGTTCCCAATCAAGTATCTCTAATGCTCCAATTCAAAAATATCGAATGGTGGATAAAGATACCATCCTTAAAGGAGCAGATCAAGCTTATCAGCTTCATGCTGGTACCTATTGCATAGTAGCAAGTGGACGTGGTCCTAGTAACCATGAATTAGACCAAGTCGTTTCAGCTGTTAAGGAAATAAAGGACAAATATCAATTAAAAATCTGTGCCTGCCTTGGAATTTTAAAACCAGACCAAGCAGCCAAGCTGAAGGAAGCTGGTGTTGATCGTTACAATCACAACCTTAACACCTCAGAAAATCACCACGACTCTATCACCACATCACACTCTTTTGATGATCGAGTTAATACTGTTGAGTTAGTAAAAGAATCAGGGATTTCTCCTTGTTCAGGGATAATCGTTGGTATGAGGGAAACGAAAGAGGATGTAGTAAACGTGGCAATGAGTCTAAAGGTATTAGATGCAGATTCCATTCCTGTTAATTTCCTACATGCGATTGATGGTACTCCTCTTGAAGGCACAAAGGAGTTGAATCCAAGATACTGCTTAAAAGTTTTAGCGGTCATGCGGTTCGTGAATCCAACGAAGGAAATCAGAATTTCAGGTGGACGTGAAGTTAACCTAGGAAGTTTGCAGCCGCTTGGATTATATGCTGCGAATTCCATCTTTGTAGGGGATTATTTAACCACTTCAGGACAAGAAACTACAGCAGATCATCAAATGCTTGAGGATTTAGGTTTTGAGATAGATTTTGTTAATGAAACTATTAAAGCATAATAAAAATTGTAAAAAATATCTGGGCATCATCCTTTAGATGATGTCCTTTTTTTCGTAATAATTTATTTAAAACTGTTAATATAGAAATAGAAGCTAATGTTCAGTAATAGAGGTCTTGAAGGGAGAACATAATGTCAGAAAAGAATATTTTAGCAGAAGCTTTTAAGAAAACCCATTTTAAGGTGTCTGGTCATGGTCCAAGGAATATTCAAGTGTTAAAAGAGGCATTCATGAATATCGAAGGAGAGTTGGAAAGCGAGCTGTACGGGAAGGGCCAAGTCATCGACGATTTCCAAACGAAAATGGCAAAGTACCTTGGTAAGGAGTCTGCTGTCTTTTTCCCAAGCGGAACAATGGCCCAGCAAATAGCATTACGTATTTGGTGTGACCATAAAGGAATCAATAAAGTGGCGTACCATCCATTAAGCCATTTAGAAATACATGAAGAAGATGGATTTAAGAAATTACACCATATTGAGTCTATTTTATTAGCCGATAAAGAGAGTGTAATTCAACTTGAAGATGTTGTGGGCTTAGAGGAGGAAATTGCCTGTTTATTGCTCGAATTACCGCAACGGGAGATTGGCGGACAGCTTCCAGAATACAAAGCACTGGAAGATATTTCGGCTTATTGTAAGGAAAAGGGAATTAAATTACATTTAGATGGGGCAAGATTGTTTGAAATTCTACCCTATTATCAAAAGTCTGCTGTAGAAGTTTGTGCACTTTTCGATAGTGTTTATGTGTCTTTTTACAAAGGGATTGGCGGAATTGCAGGGGCGATTCTCGCCGGAGATCAAGCCTTTACGGAAGAATCAAAAATTTGGAAAAGGCGTCATGGCGGTGATTTAATTAGTCTTTATCCGTACATCGTAAGTGCCGATTATTATTTTAATCAACGAATTAATAATATGAATCAGTACTATGAGGAAGCAAAAGAATATGCCCGTTATTATAACCAATGTCATAGTGTTTCGACCAAGCCATTGGAACCCGTCACCAATATGTTTCATGTCCATTTTGATGCATCAAAAGAGGAGATGGAACTGATATTTGCATCCATTTACGAGGAAACTGGTATTGGCTTAACTAGTTATGTTCGTGAAGTAACTAAGACAACCAGTAACTTCGAAGTAAGCATTGGAGATTTATATTCTCAGGTTCCAAAAGAAGAATTATCAAATGCTTTCAAACTTTTAGATGAAAAAATGAAAGCCATTCGTTAACTTCATCCATATACAAAGAACTCCCCATTTCAGATGAAGAAATGGGGAGTTCGTTCTTATGCTATATGATATAAGGACCGAAGAATATGGTTAAGAGTAAGATATGAATACCAACAAAATACATAATTCTTACTGTACCGGCCCAGTGATTTGTTCTTTTTGTATGAATCGTTAACCAAAGAGCAATGATTGCGAATAAGATCATGTAGAAATAGGAGCTGCCGGTAAAGGTTAAGTAATTCGGTGCATTTGTATAAATAGTATCTACAAAAAACCGATCTTTCCATATGATTGCTGCAATAGCGTATAGCCCAATTCCCGTATAAAAAAACCAAATTGGATCACGATCAGCGATTCTATTTCTGAACATATACATAAACACAATGAAAAGAATGGGCCAAATAAACCAAATAATAGAAAAGGCAATCCCAAAGAATGACGAAGTTACCATGCCAAGCGTTTTTCCTAGTGCGTGGAGCCAATCGTCTTGCGTGACCTCAATTAAATGACTAATGGTATCCTTATTAGCAGTTGAAATCTTTATTTTATGTCCATCACCATCCAAATCCACCCATGCAATGGTATCTTCATTCGTCCACTGCGGGTTTGTTGAAATTTCTGGTGTATTGCTGCGTCTCTCTGTCTTTGTTCTGCCTTCTAAGTTAATTTCAGCAGTATAGATATTAAAGGTTGAGCTATCATTGAATTGAGTTTCTGTTCGCCCATTGGCGTGAAATAAAACAGTTGCTTTATCGTTTTTTAATTTAAGGACAACATCTGATACCTCCGTCAGGCTTTTCGTGCCCGCGGGGTCGTAAAAGGTTAATGCAAAGAGCGGTGGCGTATCCAGGCTAGTAATCTTTGTTTGCATAAAATAATTGAAAAAAACGGGATTTCCTTGTGTGGATTGCAGCTCCTCCTGAAGTAAAAGGGCTAAGGTTTGATTTTCCAATGCAAAGGAGATATCGTTAACAATTTTTCCAGGGTCAACCTTTACACTTGTTTGATAAACCGTATTTATTTTTCCATTATTTAATTGGTGAAGAGTAAGATCGACCCCGTTTGAATCTGAAGCATAAGCCAGAATATATACTCCCTCTTCGTTTTCCTGCGGAATAATATTTTGTTTCTTTAAATCAACATCCATAATCTTTTCGGATTTCTTACTATCAGGTGGAAGCTGAAAGAGTTCATTTTCTTTTACATAAAGAATCGTATTTTCCAGAGGATAGAACTTTTCAACATTTGTAACAATGGTTTTCTTATCTTGATCGTAAATATTTTTAAAATCATAGTAAATGATTGTTTCATCTTGCTGATATACTTGTGTCCATTTATCTACTGGAATATCGTAAATATTCTGATCTTTAACCTTGTAGTCTTTTCCAAGTGTTGTAGTAGCTAGTTTTCCATCTTCAAATCTAGTAAAAACAAATTCTCCATCCTCTGTCACTTTTACAGGAGGTAGTTTATTTAAATCAGTTACTCCAACTGTTAAGGCCCTGCTCCAATCTGAGGCAGGCGGTTCTGTTACTTTTGTAAAGTTTTCATAAAATAATAATAGCAATCCGAAAATAAGTATAACCCCAGGTAATACCCAATATAACTGTCCTAAGAATTTATCTTTCATCTCAATCCCCCATGTAACTACTTATAATTCTCTATTTGTTTTAATAAAAATAATAGTAACATAATTCTGACAGACGATGCTATTTCAAATACACTTCTTTTGTAAAAAAATGTTATATACCCCATTCCTATAAAATCTAAGTTAAACCTACCCCTTTTCATGTTAAGATTACTAAGAGAAAAAGATATTTAGGAGATACAGATGATAGAAAAGAAAAAACTACAAGAGGTAGATTTATATAAACCGATTCAGAGGTATTTTTCACGTGAAGGTTACGAGGTTTATGGTGAGGTGAGGGACTGTGATATGGTCGCAGTTAAAGAGGTGGAGCTAGTCATTGTTGAATTAAAACTCACCTTGAGTGTAGACCTTCTTATACAAGCTGCCAAACGGCAAAAGTTATCAAATCTAGTTTATATAGCGATTCCTAAACCAAAGATTCGGATGAAATCCAAACAATGGGCCGATAAATGTCAGTTAATTAAAAGGCTTGAGTTGGGATTGATTGTGGTTTCCTTCACAGGGAAGAGTTCAAAAGCAGATATTCTTATTCATCCAACCCCTTATAACCGCAATAAAGGCGCTGCCAGAAATAAGTTGAAGCGCGAAGCCATCTTGAAGGAAATTAGCGGACGCAGTGCCGATTTCAATGTGGGGGGCAGTAATCGGACGAAAATCATGACTGCCTACAAAGAAAATTGCATTCAAATTGCTTGTTTCCTAGATAAAATGGGACCGTTATCCCCAAAGGCATTAAAAGATCTCGGTGCGGGTGATAAAATTCCCTCCATCTTAACAAAAAACTATTATGGATGGTTTGATCGAATTAAGAGGGGAACCTACATCCTTAATGAAAAAGGAAAACTCGAGATGCAGGAATATCAGGAGTTAGTAAAATATTATCTCGAAAAATTAGGGGATGGGGGAGAATCCAATTGAAGAGCATTACAGTTGTTTCCCTATTAGATGTCATTAGTGAACTATTTTCGGAGGAAATTTCAATAGCCGTCTCAGATACGAATGAGTACATCTATTATCGCCCTAGTAAAAGGGTGGATTTGAAGATTCGGCGAGGAGACATTTTGAAAGAAGGGACCATTGCCCATAAGGCGATAACTTCTAGACAGAAGGTATCGGAATTTATTGATCGTGATGTCTTTGGTGTTCCCTATCATGGGATGGCAGTACCATTCTTTCATGATGGGAATCTGGAAGGATGCGTAACAGCGATTTTCCCTTCTTTAACGAGTGGTAAATTAGTTGTAACAATTAAAACCGAGGATGGGTGGATTCCCTTACCTTTTTCTGAAGTAATTTACTTAGAAGCCAAGGAGAAAAAAACGTTTGTAAACGGTAAAGAACATTCGGGTACCCATAAAAATACCTTACAGGATTTTGAATTTTTGCTGCCAAAGGATCATTTTATTCGCTGTCATCGTTCGTATATAGTCAATGTCAATCATATTAAAGAGATATTTCCTGATACACATTCCACCTTTATTCTTTCAATGGATAACGGGGACAGAGTGCCAGTGAGTCAATCGTACTCCAGTTATTTTCGAAGGCTGCTTGGGTTTTAATTATGCTGTTTTAGAAATCGAATTTGCTGTTTTGTCTGAAAATTCCGTAGTTAATCCCCCAATTTCCTTTTTGGTAAACCCTTTCAGTTAAAATTAGTGCAAAGGGGAGTGGGATGAATGATGGATAATAATTTAAAGCGGATTAGAGACCCCAGACTTTGGGATAGGATAGTGACACCAGAAGAGGCAGCGGAGTGGATTGAAGATGGGATGACATTGGGGCTAAGTGGGTTTACGCGGGCGGGTGACGTGAAGGCGGTTCCATTTGCATTAGTAAATCGTGTTAAGTCTGAAGCCTTTAAAGTCAATGTTTATACAGGCGCATCTTTAGGCTCTGATGTAGATAAATTGTTTGCAGAAGCAGGTATTCTTGGAAAAAGACTACCTTTTCAAGCAGATCCGACAATGCGAAAGAAGATTAATAACGGCGACCTGTTATTTGTCGATCAACACTTGTCACACACAGCTGAAATGGTACGTGCCAATGTGATTGCTCCTATTGACTTTGCAATTTTGGAAGCGGTATCAATTACGGAGGATGGAATGGTTATTCCTACTACATCAGTAGGAAATTCGTTATCGTTTGCATTAAATGCAAAGTCGATTATTATTGAAATCAATTTAGCTCAAAATGAAAATCTTGAAGGACTACATGATTTATATGAACCAGGGAAACAAGGGGAGAGGGAACCAATCCCGTTAACAGAAACAGCTGATCGGATTGGAACACACGGAATTAATATTGATGTCAATAAGGTAAGAGGCATCGTTTTTACCAACCAGCTTGATTCTCCGTCAACGATTGTCCCACCAGATGAGGAAACAGAAATCATGGCCCAGCACTTGATTCGATTTTTACGTAAGGAAGTGGCTGCTGGCAGACTTACAGAACGTTTGGCACCGCTCCAGTCAGGGATTGGATCCGTTGCTAACGCAGTTCTTCATGGGATGATTGATTCCGAATTTCATGATTTAGAGGTCTATTCAGAAGTCTTACAGGATGCGGTGTTTGATCTGATTGATGCAGGGAAAGTGCGGACTGCCTCCTGCTGCTCAATCACTCTTTCAGATGGGAAAATGAAAGAGGTATTTGCTCATTTTGAAAAGTATCGTGACAAATTAATCATGCGACCGCAGGAAATTTCGAACCATCCGGAAATAATCCGTCGTCTTGGATTGATTTCTATTAATACGGCTTTAGAAGTAGACATCTATGGCAATGTTAATTCTACACATGTGTTAGGTACAAAAATGATGAATGGTATTGGAGGCTCAGGGGACTTTGCCCGCAACGCCCGTTTGGCCATTTTTGTAACCAAGTCGATTGCAAAAGGTGGAAACATATCTAGTATCGTTCCTTTCGTCTCACATGTGGATCATACAGAGCATGATGTAGATGTAATCGTTACCGAGCAGGGCTATGCCGATTTACGTGGTCTTGCACCTAGAGAACGGGTAGAATTAATTATTGAAAATTGTACCCATCCAATGTACCGAGGGCAGCTTCGTGAATATTACCAAGAAGCATTAACTAGAGGCGGTCAAACCCCGCATGTATTAGAAAAAGCCTTTTCTTGGCATACCAATTTCGCACAAAAGGGGACCATGTTAGTAAAAGTACTTGAAACGGTTTAAGAAAAGATTTCAGATATTAATTTGCATTAATAGGAAATCTCTGTTATAGTAAAGAAGAATTATTTTTGTCTGTCAGTTGGATTAAAAAGTTTTCAAACTTTACGTCTAAAGAACTGAGCAAGGATAGTAACACAATGTGTGCACAGCACACGAGGAGGAAACAACAAATGGAACAAGGTAAAGTAAAATGGTTTAATGCAGAAAAAGGTTTCGGATTCATCGAAAGAGAAGCAGGAGACGATGTATTCGTACATTTCTCAGCTATCCAAAGCGAAGGTTTCAAAACTTTAGACGAAGGTCAAGCAGTTACTTTTGAAGTAGAACAAGGTCAACGTGGACCCCAAGCTACTAACGTTCGTAAAGCATAATAAGAACCGACATATATAAAAGACTCTCATTTGAGAGTCTTTTTTCGTTGTTGTTAAAAGTGACAGAAAAAATTTGCACACAAAAAACCCTGCTCAAAAATTGAGCAGGGCGGGTAATCGAAAAACGTAAAACGTAAAGCAAATGGTAGACACAGTATAGCACACATTTTACTGAAACCCTAATTATATTTAAAAATAATTAAAAAACAACCCATTTAACGGATTCCAGCGGCTTTTTCAACCTGAGCTTGATGTTTAGCATCTGCTTTCCCATCGACATGTCGAGTGCTATTTCCAAAATATACATCAAAATGTCCTGTAATGCCATTGTTAGCAATAAACTCGCGTTCATGGGGCATAAAACTCATGCTGGCTGCTAGTTTTCTCCCATTTACTTCGAGGAGTACCGCTCGTGGTGTCCAGGAAAATCCTCCCCAAATACTTTTGGCAATGTTGGAATCAATTGTTGTTACGGTCTCACTGTCCGCATGATTCGCCCCAATGGTACGTTTGATATAAAAACTTCGCCCCGTTTCAAAGTCTGTCACTTTTGCTGATTTTCCAATGGTAAATACATATTGAGCCTCTGTCCACCAATCCATATATTCTCCATGTCTTACACTTACAACTTCTTTTACCCCAATGTTATGAACAGGAATTTTCAATTTTTGATCGATAGAAAGCATACTGCTCGTTGTCAGGTTATTGGCTTTTAACAATTCAGCCTGTGGGATTCCATAAAGTAAGCTTAAGTCCCAAATGTTCTCACCAGATGCAATCGTATGTGTAGTATAGGTAATGGTATTCGTTCCAGTCTGAGAAGGAGCATTCAACCCATCTGGTATTGTTAGAGCTTGCCCCACTTGTATAAAGTCGCTATTTAAATGGTTAGCAGCTTGAATACTGTCAACACTAACCGCATATCGTTTCGCAATTACGGAAAGACTGTCCCCTGATTTGACAGTATATAGAAAGGTTTTCCTCTCTTCTTTGACAAGTGGTGTAGGGGTCGGACCCGGTGGTTGTGTCGTTGTTGCGCCAGCAGTCGGAATCGTTAATGTTTGTCCAATCGAGAGAATGTCACTAGTTAAGTTATTTGCACTTCTCAAGGCAGAGACAGATGTGCCGAACCGATTCGAAATACTATATAAAGTATCCCCCAGTACCACCGTATATTGTGAAGGCGCAGAAACAGGTGAAGGTGGAGACGGTACAGTAGGAGTTGCGCCAGCAGTAGGAATGGTTAAGGATTGTCCAATCGAGAGAATGTCACTGGTTAAGTTATTCGCACTTTTCAGGGCAGAGACAGTTGTCCCGAACCGATTAGAAATACTATATAAAGTATCTCCCATCACCACCGTATATTGTGTAGGTGCAGACGGGGAAGCAGGAGTTGCGCTAGTAGCTGGAATGGTTAGCGTCTGCCCAATCGAGAGAATATCACTAGTTAAGTTATTCGTACTTCTTAAGGCTGCAACCGTTGTGCCGAACCGATTCGAAATACTGTATAATGTATCCTCAGCAACAACGGTGTAATTTTTGACTCCTGATGCCGGGATGGTTAATACTTGTCCAATCTGAAGAAAATCAGATACTAAATGATTTATGCTTCTCAAAGCTTCCGGAGTGGTACCAAACCTCTTAGATATACCATAAACAGTGTCTCCCGCCACCACCGAATAAACAGTGGCCGAATTTCCATCGGTTTGGGTTACATTTGCTGGGTTGTCTGCCGCTTGAACAGCGTTACTATCATTTGCACTTAATGAAATCGATGTTACCGCCATACCGCCAAGGATAACCTTAATCATCGTTACCTTTAAACCAGGGTACCGTTCTTTTAAAATTTGCTTTGCTGTTGCTTGGAGGCTTTTATTTGAAGCGGGTTCACTGCCGAGTTCTACAGCAAACTCCGATAAATGATCATCAAGGTATATAAATAACGTAAATTCGTCACTTAAAGGATTCAATTTTCTAATTTCATGTCTCTGAACATTCAACTTGTGTATAATTCTCCTTTCGCAAATACAAATATAAACCTTAGTATTCTTCAATAAAACCACAATATGAGGTTGTTTTTACAATAGGTACTATAGTCCCGGAGAATTTTTCCAAGAAAAAAAGTATATCTAAAAGGTTTAAAGGATTTTTTGTTGAAATAAGTATAATAAGTTCTTCCATTGGTGAGGTGGGGTATAAATTGAATGATATCCAATATGCTTTTATAAATGAATTTGGCCATTATGGATTTGATTTTGAACAACCTGAGACTTCGACCCACTTTATAATCGTTTCTATCTTAGTAAAAGGTTCTGATAAAGAAATCCTCGAAAAAGAAGTAGAAAGAATGAAATTAAAACACTTTCCTAAAAGTGAAGTGGACGATCATCTTCGAATGGAAATCTTACAGGATCTAAAGGATCTACCCTTTAAAGTGTATGCGTATGTCATTGATAAACGGAAAATTAGAGAGGACAGCGGCGTTACATATGAAAAGACATTCATTAAATTTTTTAATCGAATGATATTTGATGACTTATATCGTACCTTCGACACCCTTGATCTTGTCGCTGATAAACAGGGATCCAAGGAATTTATGCAGGAATTTATCGCTTATGTAAAACAGAAGTGCGTCCCGGACTTATTTAATTATTCAACCTTTGGCTTTAATAATAGTCAATCAGAAAATCTACTTGAATTGGCAGGGTTTATTGCCGGGACGATAGCGAAAGGGTATGACGTAAAACATCACTCTAAGCAGTACCCATCGTTTTATAAGCTTTTGAAAAACAAAATCATCACGATTAACCTATGGCCACATGATTATAAGCACTTTCTCTATGACTACCATTTTGAAAAAACGGATTCAGAAACCGATCAGATTATCATTAAACAAGCTGTTAATTTGGCTTATCAATACATAGAGGAACATCGGAAAAGTGAAGAAGAGGATGAAAGAGTCCGAATTGATTTACTGAAGTTTCTTTTATTTAATCTGAAGGAAAATCCAGATGAGTATGTGTATACGGAGGAAATTCTTGACAACCTGAATGCCATCAGAGTGAACAAAATTAAACAGCATTATTTTCGCTCAAACATTGTTTCGAAGCTGCGCGATCAGGGATTATTAATTGCGTCTAGCAATAAAGGCTATAAACTGCCCGTATGTTTAAATGATTTATATGACTTTGTAAATCTATCAAGTTTAACTATCCATCCGATGATTCAAAGAGTCGCCAAGTGCAGGGACCAAATCATGCTTGCAACAAACAGAGAAATAGACATTCTCGAAAAGTCAGAATTTGAGTACTTAAAAAGAATGATTGAAATGGAAAAAACAAAGTTAAGGTAAATAAAGAGTAATACAACTCATTCACCTGGACGAAGTTTATATTTCTTATCAAAGGATAATAAATCTATCTTTTGGAAAACTATTGGAAATTAATTGGTCCTATAGGTGGCTATAAATGAACAATTATACCAATGACAACACTGCCAAACGATACAAAGCCCATGTTAGCATTTTAGGCATTTCTCAAATTCACTTACGAAACCCTTATATTATTGCTTGGTGGTCCGCTGCGTTTCCAGGATTCGGACATATGCTATTATCTAAGTACCTTAGAGGGTATGTATTATTTATTTGGGAAGTTATTGTGAATATTAAGGCTCATGTTAATCTAGCAATGATTTACTCCTTTCAAGGGAACATTGATTTGGCGAAGGACGTTTTAGACACAAGATGGCTTTTAATGTATATTCCAGTTTACCTTTTTACCATATGGGATAGTTATCGAACAACGGTTGATATGAACAAAATTTATCTTCTAGCAGACAACGAGGATCACAGTTTTAATACCTTCAGCCTAGGAGCAGTAGAAATAAATTATCTTGATAAAAGAAACCCTGTTATTGCCGTAGTATGGTCACTATTTGTGCCGGGGCTTGGGCAGCTTTATGTACATAGGATTATGACATCCTTTTTTGTTATCTTTTGGGTGGTCACTTTCTATTATTTTTCTCATGCCCAAGAAGCGGTTTCCCTCTTATTTTTAGGTAAGGTCCGTCAGGCTACAGCTGTTATTAATCCTGAGTGGCTCTTATTTCTACCATCACATTATGGTTTTGCTACTTTTGATGCTTACATGAGTGCTATCGAAAGTAATAAACTCTACAAAGAGGTACAAATGAAATATTTAAAAGAGAACTACCAAGCAACAGGTTTTCGACTACTAAAAGGACAAAAGGTGACGTGATTCGTTTGCAGCTCTTTTCCACTTTTGAAAGTAACGCTTTTTTAGAAATAGCCATTTCACAATTGGAGAAAAAGGGAATTAAAAAAGAAGCTATCTTTGCTATCCCACTAGATAATAGAACGGAGGAGCGTAAGGTTTTTGATTCCACGCATCATTCAGACGGCACTTCATTTAGTGATATAGGGATGGCACTAGCAACGGCCTTTTCGGTAATTGGTGCTAGTATCGGATTTAAATTAGCTTGGGGTCCAATTTACTGGGGACTTATTAGTGCCTTTATCGGATTTGTACTAGGACTTTCTATTAGGCTTTTCACTGAAACCGTTATAAAGAAGAAAAAACGAGTTTTAAAAGGGAAGCATTCAGAGGTTATTCTCATTATTGATTGTGAAGAAGCACAAGCTGAGGTAGTCGAAAATATTCTTTGGCACCATTTTGCTTTAGGAGTAGCAAAAGTAAAATAAAATAGCACCACTTTTGAAAAGTGTGGTGCTAGTCTCCATTGATGTGGGTACTGAAATTCTTAACAATCCGCAACATTCACGTTGGGTACTTTTCTAGTAAATAACTTCGTATTTGTTCCAATATAGACCCCAGTTAATACAAATGCTGCCCCGATTCCATGAGACCAAGTGAAGGTTTCTCCTAGGTAGATGGTAGCCATTAATACAGCCGATACGGGCATGACATTAATAAAAATAGAAGCTTTGGCGGCACCAACCTCTTTGATTCCGTAATAATACATAATAAAGGAAACGACAGTTACAAAAATACTCATATGGGCAATCGCTACCCATGTTGAGAAATTAGCCTGAGCGATATCCTGCCAAGATGTTTCTACAAAAGCAAAAGGTGCTAAAAATACCGTACCAAACGCAACCGCATAAGTAGTGGATTCCACGGCACTATATTTTTTCAAAACCACTTTACCGACCACACTATATAAAGCCCAGCTAATGACGGCACCAAGTAAAACGAAATCAATCGTTTCAAAGCCTAATTGAAACAATGTAAGGATATGTCCATCTGTGATAATAAATGCCGCTCCAGAAAGAGCAATTACCATTCCGATAATATGATTCCTTGTGATTTTTTCTTTCAAAAATAACCCAGATAAGAGAACGATTAATACCGGATTTGAGGCAATAAACAGTGAACTCTTAATAACGGGTGCCTGTTTCGTGGCTATAAAGAAACAGATATTATAGAGTGCAATACCGGTTAAGCCAAGAAATGCAAATAATCCATAATCCTTGAGTGTTGGTTTCTTCCGGTTTTTCTCCATCATCCACATAAGTGGAAACAAAAGAACTGCAGCCCCTAAAAATCGTAAAAATGCAACCGTTGCCGGTTCAAAGCTTTGAACCGCAATCTTACCAGCTATAAACGCACTTCCCCAAGTAGCCGTCGCAAAAAACAACATACCGTAAATCATCCATTTCTTGTTCATTCCAATCCCTCATCCATCAATTAATAACTTGTATTGTACCATCTTTTTCGTACTCCGAAATAAAAAATTTAAAATTTTCACTAAGTTCCTATACGTACATAAAACACCTAGTAATGGAAAACGATATAAAAACTGGGAGGGATTTTGGGATGCAAAAGAAAATCTCCAAGTTGTGGAAGCAAGGTTTAAATACCGAACCTGAATTTAATGAACAATCCAATGCTAGGGTTATTGATTTAAAGAAACAGGATATTAGTGCTAGTTATGATCAAAATTTAGCGACCTTTAAGTCTCTTTTTACTGTTCCGGATAATAGTGATGTCAAAGTGCGTGAGTTCACCATCACTTCCCTCAATCGGAAGGGTTTTATTATTTACTTGAGCACAATGGTAGGTTTACAAATCATTATTGAAAGCATAGTGGAGCCATTAATTGATGACGAGCACCCATCAGAAAAAATTCCAGATATTGTTTCCTACCCCATTGCAAGTACAAATACAAATATTGGTGAGATAACAGAATTTATTACTGCTGGGAACACCGCCTTATTTGTGGATGGCGATAAACAATGTTATCTATTTGAAACGACCCAAATTAGTGGCCGATCGATTGAAAAGTCTGAAAATGAGGTAATTGTAAAAGGGGCAAAAGAAGCATTTAATGAAAGAGGAATCGATAATATCGCCTTAATTCGTAAAAAAATTAAAAATGAAAATCTTCTTGTTGAAACCCGGACGATTGCAAAAAGATCTAGGAACAATGTATTTCTTGTTTATCAAAAGGACCTTGTAAATGAAGAACTGCTAAAAACCATAAAAGATAAGCTAGATTCATTTGTTGTTGATAGTATTCTTGATTTAAGTATTTTAGAGCAATATCTAGAAGAGCGACCAAGGTCTTTATTTCCTACTATACTCTATACGGAACGTCCTGACCGTGCGGCCGCTTTTATTGAAGAAGGGCATATTATTTTGTTAATGGAAAATTCACCTGCTTGTTTAATCCTGCCTGCTACCTTCTGGACTATGTTCCATTCGCCAGAAGATCATTACTTGCGTACGCCTTATGGTAATTTCATTCGGATATTACGATTCCTTGCTCTGTTTGTTGCGGTTTTTACTTCTCCAATATATATTGCGATTACAAACTTTCATGTCGGAATGATCCCACCAGATTTATTGATGGCGATTGCCGGTACCAGGGAAAGGGTCCCTTTTCCATCAATAGTGGAAGTCCTCATGATGGAAATTGCTTTTGAGCTTATTCGTGAAGCGGGTTTACGTGTGCCATCCCCCATAGGTCCAACGATAGGGATTGTTGGTGCGTTAATTTTAGGTCAAGCCGCTGTGCAGGCAAACATCATTAGTCCAATTGTCATCATCGTCATAGCCTTAAGCGGATTGAGCTCATTTATTATTGCGGATGGAAGCTTGAATTTTGCCATTCGCATTACACGATTCTTATTTATTTTTTCAGCCGGCTTTATCGGAATTTATGGGATGATGGCACTATTAATTGCAGGACTTTTTTATTTATTGTCATTGAAGTCATTTGGCACACCCTATTTTGCACCGATGACACCACATTCTTTTTCATCAAAGGACTTAATAATCCGTCATGTTCCAATGAAAGAAAGGTTTCGCCCAGGCTATTTAAAACCAAAGGATATCGTTAAACAAAGAAAGGGATAAGTTTATATGAACCAGCACCCTGGAAAACTAGGAATTCGTGAATATGTTTCCATCGCTATCTTAATGGTCGGAGCGAAAGCCACTGAGGATACACCGACCATGCTTTATAATAAGGTACAAAATGCAGCATGGATGATCCCGCTCCTATCAGCCGGAATTTTTTTTATCCCTCTTTATTTATTAATAAAGACATTGTCGCTGTATCAGGGTAAAGATTTGTTTTCCGTAATTAATAAAATACTCGGAAAATATCTGGGTTTTATCATTTGTTTGGTTATATTTATCATCAGCTCATTCGGGATTTCGGCAAGTACCAGGACGTATATTGATATCATTCGAGCGTTTTATTTTACGGCAACACCTAATGTGATCATCTATGCTATTTTAATCATTATCAGTGCATATGGCGCTAAAAAAGGCCTTCAACATATTGGTTCGGTTTCTTATCTGATTGTTTTCTATGTGCTGGTCTCTTTGTATATTGTCTTTTATCTCAGCATGCAGCATGGCAAAATTCAATCCATCTTTCCCATTTGGGGTCCTGGAACGCTTGAAATTTTGAAGCAAGGCCCACAACAACTAACCTTATTTGCTGAGTTTTTTATATTTGCGATGATTATCCCGTACTTCACATCCAACAAAGTTTTCAGTAAAGGAACTTGGATTGCATATGTTTATGTCAGTATCCAAATTAGCGCAGCAACTTTCCTTTTTATCTGTATGTTTGATACCTCACTAGGTGGAATTGGTTATCCATTCCACACAGTGATTCGTTTTATTTCGCTTGGAGAATTTATTCCGAATGTCGAAATCATATTTTTCATCATTTGGATTATCAGTGCATTTATTCGTTTCACTGCATTTTTGTATATCAATGCTCTCATGTTTGGTCATATTTTTAAAATTAAAGACTTTGAATACTTGATTCCATCACTTGCGACGATATATTTATTGATTGGAATCATTCCCGAATCACCCCTGGATGCCGGTCTAGACTTTAAAACTCCAATTACAAACCTAGCGGGTCCTACGTTCGCCGTCATTTCGATTCTTTTATGGATGGTTGCATTGATAAAAGGAGAATTTAAACATGCTAAAAACAAAAACAGTATGTAGATTATTGTTTTATTGCGTCATGATTTGCATTTTAACAGGCTGTTGGGATCGTGAAGAGATTGAAGATAAATCCTATGTGATCGGGCTGGGACTTGATCGTTCTAGTCAGAAGGGTAAAATTAAAGTCACCATGTTACTAGCCAATCCTGAGGTGGGGAGCATTCAAGGCGGTGGCGGTTCAACAGAAAAACCGCGAGAAATTATCTCTTTCGATGCCAATGATTTCATTGCTGCAAAAGCCACTGCTAATGCAGTCATTTCCCGCAAAGTAACTTATGAACTATTAAAAATTTTTGTTGTTTCTGAGGATTTCGCAAGGGACAAAACCTTTCCTTCTACTTTCTATGATATTACAAAGGATAAAGAAATCCACCAAAATAGTTATATAGCTGTATCGAAAGAAAAGGCTAGCCAGTATTTTATTCATAATCGACCGAAAATGGAGACTAGACCGCATAAATACTATCAATTTATGATCAATCATGGTATAGAAAATGGGCTGATTCCGGATTCTACACTCTTCCGTTATCTTCAAACAACGGAAAGAGGGACAGACCTCTTTTTGGCAATGTATACCACAGCCGAAAAGCAGAAGCATCGTGAAATAAAACAGGAAGATGAATACATGGCAGGTGAGTTGAATGCTACAGGGGAACTAGATGATACCCAATTTATTGGTTCAGCAGTCTTTAAGAATGGCGTAATGATTGATAAACTTAACGGTCAAGAAACTCGCGTTATCAATATCTTAGATGATACAACGAATATTAAAGAAATATTAGTGAATTTCCCTAACCCCTTCTCTGACAATAACAAACAGTTTTCAGCAAGAGTCTCGAAGACAAAAAACAATAAAGTAAGGATGAATCTAAAGGGACCTAAGCCAATGATTCTTATAACCGTCCCTTTAGAGTATGAAATTTTGTCAAACCCTTCAATGGTAAATTTTTTAAAGGAAAAAAACCGGCAAATCTTAAAACATGAAATAATTAAAGATGTCGAGGGCTTATTTGAAAAAGTTTTAAAAAAATCACAAACCCAATTAAAAGGTGTACCATACCCTTTATCTTTTAATTCCCGAAGATATTTTGGAACAATTCAGCAATATAAAAAATTTAATTGGGCTAAATCGTATATTCATGCAGACATTCAGGTGAAAGCAGATATTCAAATTATAGATTATGGTAAAATAATTAAAAAACCGATAAAGGTGGGGGAGTAAGTTGCAAATCCTTATTGTTCTTGCTCTGATTTCGATTGCGGTTTATACCTGTGGCTTTGGTGTCACTTTATGGAAAGAAAAAAATAAAATGAGTGCACTTGCAGTTTTTTTCCTTACAGCAACCATCATTATTCTTCCGTTTTTTTCCATTTTATAAATTTCATAAAAATGGATTGTCGTGAAAGGAGAAACACAACAGTTTAATCGCTAGTATACAAGTATTTTATCAGTTATTTTTGGCAAATATAAAGGCGAGGTGATAGAATGGCTAATGCAAAAGTTGGCGATAAGATTTCCTTTAAACGAGAGGGGAATTCTTTAGAAGGTGTGGTTACGGGGGTAAGGGAAAATTCCGTTATGGTTCAATACGGTGTTTCAAAAGAAAAGGATGAACCCTTAATTACGATTGTAAATCATAAAAATTACAAAATTACAAAATAAGAAGCAATCTAAATAATAATCCTTCCAACGGAAAAAAATCCCTTTCATCCAAAGGGATTTTTTTAGTTACTTTTTAATCATGATTTCGTTGATTTTTTCCATTCCCAGCTAAATTGTTTGCAGCATTTTTAGCAGCGTCTACTGCATTCATAGCGACATTCTCAGTGGTTTCCAAGGCACTATGAATAGTATGAAAGGCAGCACCTGCAGTTTCTTTAATTCCATCTGCAACACTTTTGTTGTTTTGCTTTTGGTTAGACATCCTGTTTCACCTCCTAAACAGATATAGGTTATGTAGTTTAAATAGCACTATACTGGATGATTGCTGAAAATAAGTATCGGGAAAAAATATTTCCATTTTGCTCATTCATTTTATAGGGAATAGTAAAGGTGAATAGATAATGTATTTGGAGGTATTAGGATGGAAGAAATGAAAAAAATGGAGAAGTTGCTTCGGGATTATGGGTATCCTGAAAAAGCAATTCCACGTTTAATGAGAGAAATAAGTTCAATGAACTATGATAAGGTGAAAAAGCTAATTTTACCATATAACGATATGACGGCTGGAAGATCATAATGAAATTCATGAATAAATCATAATAATATTATGTAAACTTCAAAAAGGGAGAGCGAACATCAAACCTGCCTTAAAATTGGAAGATTGGTTCAAAAGTTAAATTTCAGAATTAAAGCCAGTTTCCTTTGGACTGGCTTGTTTTCAGTAATGTCTGATCCGGATTACATACCTTATGCAAAGACGCTACTATGTACTCATAACAGTATAAACATATATTTCAAATTTTTGGTGAATAATAGTAGAAAAATGATGAAATTCGGTGGTCCTCATGCAAAGTTTAATAAAAATCTTAGTTCCACGGCAACTATTCTTATTGCTGATTCTTTCAACAGGATTGCTAAATCATGTCATCTTGATTCCCAATCTTCTTCAGGCAGCAGGCAGGGATAGTTGGGTAAGTGTTATTGTTGCATATCCTATTTCTCTTATATTTCTTTGGCTAATCTATTTTATTGTTAAAAATAGCCCAAATGAAGGTTTTTTTCAAATGATTAGGCAACGTCTTGGAAAGAGTGTATCCATTATAATATCGATTCCGGCCATTCTTTTTTTATTTCTAAGCGCCTTTATTACTTTAAGGGACTTAATGATATGGTTAAAAGCCTACTTTCTTGGTGAAACTGCTGTTTTTGTCATTAGCTTCATTCTCATTTTAGCATGTTTCTTAGTAACTCTTGCTGGTGTCAAATCAATGGCAATCTCGAGCGGTTTTTTACTTCCCCTGGTTATGTTATTAGGAATATTTATTGCACTTACAAATACTACCGTTAAGGATCCGCATCTCTTATTTCCAATATTTGCGGATGGATATGTTCCTGTTTTGAAAGGAGTAATCTATGTACTTTCCGGACTTCTTGAAATTTACATCGTGATATTGTTGCAGCCATTCTCTCAGGAACAAATAAAATTTAAACATTTGTTTATTTTATTGACTGCCATAACAGGCTTAATTTTTGGCCCACTTTCTGCTGCAATCATGGAGTTTGGCCCAACGGAAGCAGCCCATTTTAGGTATCCAGCATATGAACAGTGGCGTGTATTAAGCATAGGGGAGTATATTTCTCATTTGGATTTTTTCGCTTTATATCAATGGCTTGCAGGTGCGCTAATTCGTATTGGTTTATTCATGTATCTTTTAGGCATATTTTTTACCAAGAAATTAAAACATTACAGACTGAATCCGAAACTAGTTGGTGTTATCTATCTTTTATTATTTGGATTGATGATCATAAAGTTAGAATCTTACTATTTTTATTTTGCTATCTATAAGTATTTTTTACCTGCCTGTATGGTATTTTTCCTTCTTCAAATCCTGTTATCCGCGTTGATTGTTTCAGTATTAAAGAAAAGGGATGAAAAACAACATGGTAAAAACAATAAACTCGAATCCCCTACTTAATGGCAGGTATAAGGAAAAAGCCGATGAATTAAAAAAGCGATTTAGGAAAAGTGATGACCTGCTTTGTAAAGTGCACCAATCGGATAAAGAACCATTTGAAATGATTTTTTTTGAAAGCTTAATTGACAGTCACTATTTAGATCAATATATTTTGCCAAAACTTGGAGTACATGAAAAAGGAACTGTAGAATATAAGCTTAAATCTTTCTTTCAAGCAGAAGAGGTTTTCTCTAAATCATTAGACGAATTATCTGATTTGCTATTTGAAGGGAACGTACTATTTGTATTGGGGAACGCGCTGTTAAGTATAAAAGCAGGTGACTTACCTAAACGGGCGCCTGAAGAATCTGCTCTCGAGACATCAATTAGAGGTCCAAAAGATGGATTTGTAGAGGATTTAAAAACCAATATCTCCTTAATCCGCCGAAGACTTAATACCTCATCATTATGTCTAGAGAAATATACGATCGGTAAAAGAAGCAGAACAAAAGTGGCTCTCATCTATATTGAAGATATCATTGATCAAAGAGTTCTATATGAAATCCATAAAAGATTAGATAAAGTAGAACTAGATATTTTGACTAGTATTTACGAGCTTGAAGCGTATGTTAGAGACAGGCCCTATTCCGTTTTTCCTAGTATGGACTATACTGGGAGACCAGACTTTGTAGTTCAGGCGCTTAATCAAGGACGCTTTGTACTTTTGGTGGATGGAAATCCCACTGTCATTTTTGCTCCCGTAAATTTATTATTGCAGACAAAATCACCAGAAGATACATACATAAGTTATGCTTATGTTTCAGTAGAAAGAATTATCAGGATGTTAGGTTTAATCATTTCTGCTTTCTTACCAGGAGCTTGGATTGCTTTTTCTGCTTTTAATAGTTCCATATTTACTTGTTGCGACCATTTCCGTCTCTCGTTTTGGACTGCCCTTATCTAGTCCTATAGAAATGTTTATTGTTCTTTTTTTATTTGAACTTTTTAATGAAGCAGGCGTACGCCTGCCAAGAGCCATTGGTCAAACCGTAGCAGTATTAGGCGGGTTAATCGTAGGGGATGCTGCCATACGTGCCGGCTTGACTTCACCAACGATGCTGGTAGTGGCTGCTATTACTTATATTTCTTCTTTTACCTTAGTAAATCAAAACTTAAGCACAGCCATTACAATCCTACGATTCGGTATTATATTATTGAGTACTTTTTTTGGATTGTTTGGTGTCATTATTGGTTTTATTTTAACAATTTTTTATTTTTCTACCATGTCATCCTTTGGATCTCCATATATTGGATCACTTACACCTATCAGTTTCAAAGAATTTAGCAAATCATTTTTTATGATGCCCCGTCAATTCTATAAATCGCGAACATCCATGACAAGCCCGGATGATCAAACAAGGGGTGGAGATCAATCATGAGAAGGAAGTGGATTCTAACCTTTATCAGTGGATGTTTAATGCTTACTGGTTGTTCAGGTTTAAAAAATATTCAAGATTTAACGTATATAGTGGCAATCGGAATGGATTATGATGAAGAAAAACAGGAATATATCGCCTACCTTCAAGGCTTAAATTTTGCTAATGTAGCGAAGCAAGAGGGAGCTAAACCAATTGAACCCATTCCAATTTTTATCGCTTCAGCTACTGGGGAAACACTTAATTTAGCCGTAAGTAAGCTGTATAAAAAGTCGGAGCCCCCTATTTTTTTCGGTCATGTAGAAACACTTGTCTTGAGTAAAAGACTCGTCAAACACCGCTTTAGAGAAGTAATTGAGGAAGTAGGCAGAAATCGGTCGTTACGGCACACGATGCGACTCATAACAACAGAAGAAAAAATACCAGATATTTTTAATATCAAAGCATTATTTAATTATCCAGCCGTTTATACGGTTCTCTATAAAAAAAATTCTGACGATGTGTTTCAGGATGAAATAAAGCCAACAAGGTTAATGCATTTTTTAAGAGAATTTAATGAGCCGATGGGGGTGGCGAAACTGCCTTCTGTAAAGATTGATCATGATACCTGGAAGGCTGAAAAAGACTATCCAGTGTTATATTTTGATGGATATGCTATTTTTCAAAAGCAAAAGTTTATGAAACACCTTTCGATGAATGACGCTGTTTATATTAATTGGCTGTTAGAAAAGCGTGTCTCTATAGATCAAAAAGTGGAAGAAGATGAACAGCTTGTAGCTGCAGTTAAGCTTAGTTCGCCAAAAATGAAGATAAAATACGAAAAGGGAAAGACTTCACCAAAGTTTTCGATAGAAATTTCTACACAAGCAGATTTGCTAGAAAAGATAAAAGAAATTCCCATAGACAAATT
Source organism: Neobacillus niacini (assembly GCF_023715415.1). Lineage (GTDB taxonomy): Bacteria > Bacillota > Bacilli > Bacillales > Cytobacillaceae > Neobacillus > Neobacillus niacini_C. The sequence goes on along the minus strand of NZ_JAMBOB010000018.1, from coordinate 16,933 downwards.
AATCAAATTAATTGAAGCAGATATTAAAACGAAAGTAATGAGAATCTATAATGAGGGTCTGGAAAAAAATACAGATCTATTAAACGTGGTTGAAAAATGGTATCGGGAACACCCGCAGCAGTATAAAAAGTTAATGAGAACATCAAACTTCTATTTAGATAAAAATTCCTTAGAAAACGTAAAAGTGGACGTACAGATATTCCATTTTAATTCCTATAAATATGAGGAGAAAAGCTTTGAGTAGTAGAAAATGACAGTTTTGACATTAATTATTATTTTTTAAACAGCTTTAATTTTAGGGGGCTGATTCGGAAACGGGAGCTCTTGAATTCATCAACCCTGTCTGAATACCCCCTTTATTCGAACACAGATGCCTTAGGAATCAGCAAACCAGTCTACCTCATAGTGAGACACAAATAAACTTTGTTTATTTCGAAGAATTTTTATCTCCTCCGCATAGTAAATGGACCTGTTTTACAAACATTTTAACCAGAGGATGGTAAAATTAGATCGATATAATCATTTTTTAGTAGGATAAGAAATAACTAGATAATAGGCTAATCTTCGGAAAGGAATGGATGACCGAATGCAAAAAATTTACTTAGATTACAATGCCAGCACACCGTTGGCTCCTGAAGTGGTTGATGCGATGCAGCCGCTGTTGAATGATTACTATGGAAATCCGTCAGCACTGCATTGGGCGGGAAAATCTGTTAAAGCATTATTACATACAGCAAGAGAACAAGTTGCTGAGCTAATTGCCAGTTCTCCTAGTGGAGTTATTTTTACTTCAGGTGGAAGTGAAGCTAATAACTTTGCTCTTAAAGGTTTTTATTTTAAAAATCAACATAAAGGGAATCACATCATTACCTCGAAAATTGAGCACCCTGCCATTATGAATCCATGTAAGTTCCTTGAAAAAGTAGGGGCAAGGGTAACCTATGTAGGTGTTGACCAATATGGGAGAGTTTCTCTTGAAGAAATAGAAAGGGCAGTCACCAAAGATACGATTCTAATAACGATCATGCATTCTAATAATGAAACAGGTACCTTACAACCGATTGTAGAAATTGGGGAGATAGCTAAAAAATACGGAATAACTTTTCATACAGATGCTTCACAATCGGTCGGTAAGGTTCCAGTCGATGTGAATGATTTAAAGGTTGATATGCTAACCATCGCTGGCCATAAACTTTATGCACCAAAGGGAATTGGAGCCCTGTTTGTTCGTGATGGTGTGGACCTTGAACCACTTATACATGGTGCTGGGCATGAAAATGGACTACGTGCAGGCACGGAAAATACGTTATTGGCGGTTGGGCTAGGAAAGGCATGCGAAATCGCTTCTAATCATATGGGAAGTACGAAGCTAAAGAATTTGACCGATTATTTTTGGAAACAATTAAAGGATGTGTTTGGTGAACAGGTAGTTTTAAATGGCCATCCAGAAGAACGATTACCGAATACCTTGAATGTGAGTTTTGTTAGAAGTATTGGTCAAGACATACTAGATAAAATCCCCCAGCTTGCCGCTTCTGCAGGTTCTGCCTGTCATGCTGGGAGCATTGAATTATCACCAGTCCTAAAGGAAATGAATGTACCAGAAGAAATTGGAATGGGTGCGATTCGATTTAGTTTAGGCAGGTATACTACAAAAGCTGAAATAGATACCGTCATTAAAGGGTTAAAGGAGATTTATTAACAAGGATAGGATGATAAGCAAGCATATTCAATCCCTTTAGGCTCAATTATTTTGTCTATTGGTTCTATCTTGTTAAGATAGAATAATGATATAAACAATATTTTACGAACTAGTATACATAAATAGGGGGCAGTATTGTGGAAATAGGTTTAAGCACGTTTGTAGAAACAACACCGGATGTTGAAACCGGTAAGGTTATTAGTCATGCACAACGGATACGTGAAGTGGTAGAGGAAATAGTCTTAGCCGATAAGGTAGGACTAGATGTCTTTGGAGTAGGGGAGCATCATCGCGAGGATTATGCTGCGTCTTCTCCTGCTGTCGTGCTGGCTGCAGCGGCGTCACAAACAAACAGAATTCGTTTGACCAGTGCGGTTACGGTTCTTTCTTCTGACGATCCAGTGCGCGTGTTTCAGGATTTTGCAACGCTCGACGCTATCTCAAATGGGCGAGCGGAAATTATGGCAGGACGGGGATCCTTCATCGAATCCTTTCCATTGTTTGGATATGATTTAAAGGACTATGATCAATTATTCGAAGAGAAGCTAGATCTACTTTTAAAGATAACCAAGTCAGAAAAGGTAACTTGGCAAGGTGAACATCGACCAGCTATCAATAATTTGGGGGTATATCCACGACCCGTACAGGATCCACTGCCAGTATGGATAGGCAGTGGCGGCAATCAGGAGTCAGTCATTCGTGCAGGATTGCTTGGTTTGCCACTTGTATTAGCCATCATTGGTGGAAGTCCTCAGCATTTTGCACCACTTGTTCAGCTTTATAAGAAAGCAGCGGAACATGCTGGACATGACGCTTCAAAACTGGCAATAGCCTCGCATTCACATGGTTTCGTTGGCGAAACTACTGAAGAAGCGGCGGCAAAGTTTTTCCCTTCAACTCAACAGGCGATGAATAAATTAGGGCGTGAGCGTGGATGGGGAAGATATGACCAAACAACCTTTGATGCTGCTCGAAGTTTACACGGAGCTTTATATGTAGGTGATCCGCAAATTGTTGCCGAAAAAATTATAAATCTTCGAAAGAATGTTGGAATCACACGCTTTATGCTTCACTGCCCAGTAGGCACCATGCCACATGAAGATGTCATGAAATCAATCGAATTGCTAGGTAAAGAAGTGGCTCCGATTGTTCGTGAAGAGGTGGCAAATTGGGAAAAGGAAAACGAAGGAAAATAGGGGTTTCACTCTAAAATTGATCAAGAGCAATGGCTGGGGCACAATCGCGGGCGGATTGTTACCCAAAATCAGAAAGATACATAATCTGGGTCACAATTCGTCATGAATTGTGACCCAAAATTGGTTAAGAGGAAAAAGTGTGTCACAATCAGGAGTGGATTGTGACACACTTTCAGAAAGATACATAGATACAGGCACAATCCGAATTGAATTTGCCTGAAAAGTTGGATAGAGCAATGATTCGGTAGAATCATAATTATTTGTGATCCACTTTATTTCCCCTTATTTCTCAAATATTCTTCAAATGTTAATTTTCCTACTTTTTTATGCTCATTTGTATTTTTCCCCTCTAAGAAAGACTTGTATAGTTTTCCTGGAAAAGAGAAACTTACTACGTTATTTGATTCATTATTTACCTTTATTTTCAAGTCTGCCATTTCTCTTAATGTTAGTATTTCTGGTCCACCGAAGTCATCAGCTATTCCTTGAGGACCATCGTCGATCATTTTAATTAAATGATTTGCAAAATCCACCACATCCACACTTTGAAATCTAAAATTTCCTGGTACAAAGTATTTTTTAAAAAAAGGTTTGGATAAAAATAAACTTTCTATAAACCTATGAAATTGGGTTGCTCGTATGATTGTGTGTGGGACAGAACTATTTTTTAACAATTCTTCTGCCTGGTATTTATGCTTGTAATATTTCATAGGAATATTTTCAATTCCTACAATGGATGGATAAATGAAATGTTTAATGTGCTGGCACATGTTCAAAAAGTTACCAAATTCTGATACATCAATAATCTTTGAATCCTTCCTTGGACTTGTTGCAGTATGAATAATGACATCCATTTCGTTTATGGCCGCTTCTAAACCTTCACCTGTCAAAAAATCACTATAAACCCAATCAAAATTTAAGTTGTCAGGTTTTCTTCTTGAAGTTATTGTGACCTCATAGTTCGTATTTTTCAGTTGCTTTAACAATGCTGAACCTAACTGACCCGTTGCACCAGTTACTAGTACCTTCAACTTAATCCCTCCTGAAATCGTCACTTGCCATCAGTTTCTAATATTCATTAAAAACCGAGAATATTCAAAGAACTATTTAGTAAGGGAGGACACATTTCTAGCTAGTAACCAATTATTAACCCATTTTTTTAATCTGAAAAAGATATTAATGACTGGTGGAATTAAATATACCAATATATAAATAATAAAGTTTTATTTTCCAACTATAATTTTACAAACCCAACTTTGCACCCGGATATATGGAAAGGAGGTTTAATTCGTGTATTGATTGTTCCAAATGAGAAATTAAAAAAAGACATCATCCAAACTTTGGATGGCGTCTCATTTTTTTAAAAGTGACAAAAGACGTAGTCTAATTGTAGGAAAATTTCCAATTTACATAAAATTTACCGTTTATTCATTATCCCCTTACATTCCTAATCTATGATTATCACTGTTATAGAAATCTATTAGGGGAGGAACAAAAACATGAAGTCTCGTTTTAAAAAGAAGGCCATTCCATTTATCGCAACGACTATTCTTGCAACCACCGCACTATCTACGCAAACCTTATTTAATGAGGGAAGTAATCAAAAGGCGGAAGCACAATCCTTCTCAAAAGAAGAAGTGAAAAAGAAGGACACCACATGGCTAGCTGGTGATCACCACATACATAGTGAATGGAGTGTAGGCTGGGATAATTCAACAAATCCCCCAACTCCGATTCGTGCCGGGGATGCTATTTATCCAACTGTAAAAAATGCAGAAAATGCGATGAAGTATGGCCTGGATTGGATGGTTACAACGGATCACGGCGGTCCGAACCATTCGAAAGTAAATTTAGAACAAGCCTATCCTGAATTATTGAAATCTCGTCAGGCCGTACCTGATGTACTCCAATTTTATGGAATGGAGTTTGATACACCAGCAGCAGACCATAGCTCATTAATCATTCCAAAAAGTGACAATGAATCTACAACATTGTATGAAATAGAAAGTCAGTTTAATAAACGGGAACCATTCCCTAATGATAATATTCGTGATACGGAAGAAACAATGATCCAAGCACTTAACTACATGAAAGGCTTGGACGAGCTGCCGATTATTATTGCACATCATCCTTCACGTTCTGCAAAAGATATGGGAGTCTGGGGACAAGATACACCACAGGAATTCCGCAATTGGAACGATACAGCACCAAATATCGCGATTGGAATGGAAGGTGCTCCAGGTCATCAAGCAACCTCTATTAATAAAGATGGTTCTAATGATCCTAACGGTGCCCGTGGTTCATACGGAAACGTAAACGCTCCGACAATGGGTGGGTTTGACCAGATGACAGCTAAGGTTGGAGGCTTATGGGATTCTATGCTAGGTGAAGGCAGACATTGGTGGATTACAGCAACCTCTGATTCACATGTTAACTGGCGCGATGGCGGCGGCGATTTCTGGCCAGGTGAATATTCGAAAACGTATGTAAAATCTGTGAAAGACTATGGAAATATCATGGAAAACCTACGTAATGGTCATGTATTCGTTACGACAGGGGACCTAATTAGCGAGTTAGACGTTAAAGTTCAAGCAGGAGGGAAATCTCCATTACATGCTGTGGCAAAAGGTAATTCAGCGTCCATCGGTGAAACTCTAACACTACCAGGTAAGAAAAAAGATGTGACTGTAACCATTCGCCTGAAAGATCCGAAGGCAGTAAACGCCAATGGTGATAAGCCAAATGTAAAACGTGTTGACTTAATTATGGGTGAAGTAAATGGTAAGGTTGAAGACAAAACCACTGCAGAAAATATAACAACAAAAGTTGTGGAGCGTTTCACAGAAAAGGACTGGAAACAGGACGGCGAATACATCTCCATCACCTATACGTTAAAAGATGTAGATAAAGATAGTTATATTCGTTTACGCGGAACAAACACAGACCAATTAGAGCCAGTTGCAGATCCTAGAGGTGAGGATCCATGGACAGATCTATGGTTCTACTCAAATCCTATTTTCATGAAGTCTAGTAAATAAACGGATAGGGGCGAGGGGAATAAAAACTCCTCGTCTTTCCGCTATTGAAAAAATACAGAATTGGACGTGAATCTTGTGAAAAAATTATGGTTTCCGTTTTTGCTCTTATTACTATTATTTAGTTCATTATTTTTACCATCTGCCTTTGCGCATACCAATAACAGTGAGGGCTATTCAAATATAGAAGTAAAAGAGAAATCATTGGATTATGAATTGAAAGTTGATTTGGAAGAACTAAGTCATGCCCTAGAGAAAGAAACCGATCAAAAGGAGTTAATAGATAAAGAGATTGTCCAGACTTATGTCAATTCAAAGCTAAAGCTTTATGCAGATAGTGAAATGATTGAAGGAACCGTAGAAAAAACAGATATCGAAATGATCGAGAACACTCCATTTGCGGTGATTGATTTATCTTATAATATCGAACATAAACCAGATAAACTAGTGGTTGAATATAATTTGTTCCTTGATGATTCTGACCCAAGCCATGCAAACTTTGCAGCGGTTACGATGGATGGCAAACAACAAGAAAAGATTCTTTCTTTCGAATCAAGGGAATTAGAGATTGGAGAAATCAGTTTTTGGCAGAATGTGAAACAATTTATCGTTCTTGGTTTAGTACATATCTTCACAGGATATGATCATATCCTGTTTGTTATCAGTTTGCTTTTCGGTGCAAAAACGATTCGTCACATCCTAGCTTTAGTCACAGCCTTTACACTTGCACATAGTGTTACGCTCGCTCTTGCAACCTTTGAAATCGTACAGCTGCCAGGCAGGTTAGTCGAATCTGCAATTGCATTAAGCATAGTTTACGTTGCACTAATTAATATTTTTCATAAAGAATCAAAACACCAGCCTTGGCTTGCTTTTGGTTTTGGGCTTATCCATGGATTTGGGTTTGCAGGGATTCTATCAGAAATGCGTTTGGACACCGCACATATGGCATCGTCACTTTTATCCTTCAATATTGGTATTGAAATCGGTCAATTATTAATCGTTTCGATTGCATTTCCAATTATTCTATGGTTGAAAAAGATTTCATTCAAGCCAGTAAAATGGGTTATCCCAAGCACTTCAGCAGCGATATTAGTCTTTGGATTGGTATGGTTTGTCCAAAGAGCTTTTTAAAAGGATAAGCACATTATTGGTAGACATTAGAATAGGAGGAGAAGTATGATTAACGAGTATACTGGTGTATTGCATACCTATGAAGGACTTGATCAAAACCTTATGATGAGAGGGGATTTGCAAATGAAACAAGCTTTACTCGTAATTGATGCCCAACAGGAATTAATAGAAGGAAATGAAAATGAGAGCAGTGTATTTAAAAAAGAGAAACTCTTGAAAAATATTAACTTGGTCATTGATAAGGCAAAAGAAGCAGATGCATTTGTAGTTTTTGTTAGGGATAAAGATGTTGCAGAAGGTGAAGGAGAAGGGTTTCAAGTGCATCAAAAAATTAATATCCCTTCTGATTCAATGATTTTTGATAAAAAAGCGACCAATTCATTTTATGGAACAGCATTGCTAGATCACTTGAAAGACAATGAAATTGAACATCTTGTCATTATGGGATGTCAAACGGAATACTGTATTGATTCAGCTGTGAGAACCGCTACCATCAATGGTTTTGATGTAACGTTAGTAGGTGATGGTCATTCTACAAGAGATTCATCCATTTTACCTGCTGAACAAATCATAGGTCATCATAATAAAACATTGCATGGGCATTACAATGTCGACAACTTTGCTGTTGTTCGAAAAAGTGAAGAAGACTTGTTTCATCCTATTCATAATAACTACAGATAAAAACGACAGTCCTGTCATAATATGGTAAAATAGACCAACAAATTGTAATTAGATTTGTTGGTCTATTTTATTGATATGAGCATTTTGATGATTAAATTGTATAGAAATCTGGAGGAATAGCTATGAACATAAATATAGAAGAAATAGTTTCAAATATTCAAAGGAATGTTGATTTTTCAGGTTCGGTATTTGTTGAAGGTAAGGAAAAGGTTATAGTAGATAAAAACTTTGGTTATGCCAACCGTTCAGATCAATTAGAAAATAATTCTGGTACTCGATTTGGTATAGCATCTGGATGCAAACTTTTCACTGCAATAGCCATTTGTCAGCTTGTACAAGAGAGGGAAGTCTCTTTTGATTCTAAATTGATCGATTGTCTTAATATTGATTTTCAACATTTTGATGATCATGTGACTGTCCATCATTTACTAACACATACTTCTGGGATACCGGATTATTTTGATGAGGATGTAATGGATAACTTTGAGGAGCTTTGGATTCAAAATCCAATGTATCAAATAAGAAAGTTAAAAGACTTCTTACCAATGTTTCAAAATCATTCAATGAAGTCCCAAGTAGGAGAATCGTTTCACTATAATAATGCTGGTTATATTTTATTAGGATTAATTGTTGAACAGGCAAGTAAACTCGAATTCTCTGATTATGTTCAAAAATACATTTTCAATAAAGCTGATATGACGCAGTCTGGATACTTTTCATTTGATTCCCTGCCGCCAAATACAGCATTAGGATATATTGATAACCCTGATGGAACTTGGAAAACCAACATCTATTCTTTACCAGTAAAAGGTGGATCCGATGGCGGTGTATTTGTAACAGCTAATGATATGGCTAAACTATGGAACGCACTTTTAAATCACCAGCTTTTAAATGATACTTATACAAAAAAACTCTTAACACTACATACACAAGTCAAAGAAACTAGTTTCTATGGATATGGTATTTGGATAAAGAAAAAAACAGATAACAATATCCTAAAATACCATGTAATGGGATATGATCCTGGTGTGAGCTTTCATTCTGCTTATTATCCTGACTCATCAATTAAGGTTGTAGTTTGCTCCAATAAGTCGGATGGAGCATTTGAGATAATGAGTGGTATTGAACAGGAATTAACGAAAACAAACACCTTGTAAATACACACGTTAGAAGTTCCTGGCTTAGAAATGTAAATTGGCAATAAATACAACAAGGAGCGGTGGTCTAATGCCACTTCACCTTGTTGTATTCACGCATTTATCCTATGGTCATAGGATTCTTTCAACCTTTTTATATCCTCTTTGGGTGGTAAGCCAAACAGTCGGGAGTATTCACGGCTGAATTGCGATGGACTTTCATAACCTACCCGGTATGCAACATCTGCAGCATCTGCTGCCTCAGTTAATAACAAATGACGGGCTTCCTGCAGTCTCAGTTGTTTTTGGAACTTTATGGGGCTCATCGTGGTAACCTCTTTAAAATGTCTATGAAGCGATGAAACACCCATATTGGCTATTTCCGCAAGTTCCTCCACCCGAATAGCCCGATCATAATTATTCATGATATGTTCGATTGCGTCACTGATTTGAAAGGCAGAACTTCCTTCTACTGCAATTTGCCCCAGTGCAGCACCGTGCCGACCTTGTAGAACCCTATAGATGATTTCCTTTTTGATAAGAGGAGCAAGGATCGGGATATCTTCAGGATTGTCAAGTAAGCGAACAAATCTGGCTACCGCTTCCAACAGAGGTAACTCTATCAGGTTGACATACATCCCTATCTTAGTATTTTCTTCTTTACTCATACCCATTTGAAAATCTCCTAAAACTTCTAATATTTCATTAGGAGTAAACTCAATTTTAAGAGCCAGATAGGGAACCTTGGAAGAAGCCTCTATTACTTGCCCGATAATTGGCAAGTTAACGGACGTAACAAGGTAATCGGCAGGTCCGTATCTAAAGAGCTCCTCTGATAGCAGGACATCCTTCATACCTTGAACGACGATGCATAAGGAAGGACTATGAACACCGTAAAATGGTCCAGCTGCATTAGAGAAATGAGAGAAAAATAAAGACGGAATAGCAGTCCCATGACCCCCGTCCTGACCTGTTTGATACTTAATGAGTTTGGCAAGTTCAGCCTGGTATTTATGTTGTTCAGACATATTGACCTCCGTGTTCTTTTCTTATATCTCAATTGTAATGCACTTTACTATGTTGCGAAAGTATGGTGAGAGGATTAGGCAATGATTTGATAGGAATTGGATATCAGTCTACTTAGTAATTATTGCATAATAATAATGAGAAATTTTTAATAAACAAGAATGCTTAATGAAATGTTAAAAAGTAGGAGGAGTTTATATGCAAAAAGTAATTTTGAACAATGGTGTTGAGATGCCTATACTCGGGTTTGGTGTTTTTCAAATGAATGATCCACAAGAATGTGAACAAGCGGTTTACGATGCTCTTATGGCAGGCTATCGTCTAATTGATACAGCTGCCTCGTACCTAAATGAAGAAGCGGTGGGCAGAGCCATTAAGCGCAGTGATGTACCAAGAGATGAATTGTTCATTACAACAAAACTATGGGTTCAGGATGCGGGTTATGAGAGCACAAAGAAAGCATTCGCAAAATCACTGGAAAGATTGCAATTGGATTATTTGGATTTATATTTAATTCACCAGCCATTTGGTGATGTACACGGCTCTTGGCGTGCAATGGAGGAATTGTACCGTGAAGGAAAAATCAGGGCAATCGGGGTGAGTAACTTCCACCCAGACCGTTTGATCGATTTAATCATTCATAATGAAGTCATTCCTGCTGTTAACCAGGTTGAAACGCATCCTTTCAACCAGCAAATTGAAAGTGCTCAATTCATGAAAGAGAATAATGTGCAAATACAGTCTTGGGGACCTTTTGCTGAAGGTAAAAATGATATTTTCCAGAATGACGTGTTAGTTTCAATTGCGGAAAAGCATAATAAATCCGTTGCACAGGTGATTTTACGTTGGCTGACACTAAGAGGAGTCGTTGCTATTCCAAAATCAGTTCGTCAGGAAAGAATTATCGAAAACTTCAATATCTTTGACTTCCAATTAAGTCAAGAAGATATGGAGAAAATTGCTGCATTAGACACGAAAGAAAGTTTGTTCTTCTCTCATAGAGATCCTGAAATGGTGAAATGGATCGGAACAAGGAAACTCGATATTTAATTACACAATAAGCTGTCCCAATTTTATATTGAGGCAGCTTTCTTTATTGTGAATCATTGTACGTACTTTGGGAAAGCACCTCAAAACGGGTAGAAGAATTAAAAATTCTTGACTTAGAGTAAACTCTAAGCATTACTCTTACTTTGTGTCACAAATTAAAAATGAAAGAAGATATAGACATATCATAATGGAGGGTGTTAATTGACATATTCTATTGGAGAATTTTCTAGAATTGTTGGGTTAAGCGAACATACATTGAGGTTTTATGAAAAGGAAGGGTTAATAAAAGTAAACAGAGACGATAACAATGTCAGAATCTACTCGGATGAAAATAAATTGTGGATTGAGTCTTTGCTCCACCTAAAAAATACGGGGATGTCACTAAAAGACATGAAACAATTTGCCATGTGGGGGCATATCGGAGATGAAACAATGGAAGAAAGATTAGCTCTACTTAAAAAACATCGAAAAAAAGTAGTGGAAGAATTTGAAAAGCTCCGTCAAAGTTTAATGCATCTGGATAATAAAATAAATTTTTATGAAAATGAATTAGGAGAGTGTTTCTCAACAAATTAGCTACGGGTTGGTATCGTATCTTTTTGATAAATCTCGTACAGGCAAGATTTCGAAATCATGGTTCCATGGGAAAAATACAAATAATAAAACACTTGCTTTAGAGTGCACTCTAAGGATTAATCTATTCTTGCACCAGTTAAACACGTGAAGGGTTGATACACCTTTACAGAATAAAAATTATACAAATAGAAAGAGGTTAAAAAATGAACACAAAATATAACAGCTTATTTGAATCACTTACATTTAAAAATGGGATCACCATTAAAAATAGAGTCGTTATGGCACCGATGACAACTTGGAGCAGTAATGACGATTACACCATTTCAAATGAAGAAGTGAACTATTATAAAAAAAGAGTCAATGGAGTAGGACTTGTTATCACTGGCTGTACACATGTGCAACAAAACGGTATAGGTTTTACGCATGAATTCGCAGCTTATGACGATAAATTTATTCCAAGTCTGCGTAAATTAGCTGATGCTGCGAAAAGCGGTGGAGCTCCTGCATTACTTCAGATTTTCCATGCAGGTAACAAAGCGCTGCCATCTTTAACTCCAAATGGTGAGGTGGTTAGTTCCAGTGCTGTAGAGACGGAAGCTACTGGCTTTGCTCCTTCCGTATTACCTAGAGAACTTTCACATGATGAAATAATGGAAGTGATTCATGCGTTTGGAGAAACAACCAGAAGAGCTATTGAGGCTGGTTTTGATGGAGTTGAAGTTCATGGTGCCCACGGATTTTTACTTCAAAACTTCTTCTCACCTTTCTTCAATAGACGTGAGGATGAATGGGGTGGCTCTCTAGAAAATCGCTTGCGTTTCCCATTGGCAGTCGTACATGAATTGAAAAATGTGATTAAGAAGCATGCAACAAAACCGTTTATTTTCGGCTACAGAATTTCTCCTGACGAACATGAAGAAGGCGGTTTGAGAATGAAGGATACCTATGAATTAATTAATCGTCTTGTCGAAGCAGATGTTGATTATGTACATGCTTCATTAGCTGATGCTCTTTCTTCAAAGCCAGTCGATAGTCAAGATGAAAAAACATATCTTGAATTAATTGTTGAACATGTAAACGGCAGAGTTCCTGTAATGGCTGCTGGTTGGTAGCTGCAGATAATGTTACAACAGCATTAGGTAAGGGTCTATCCTTAGCAGCGGTTGGACATGGATTAATCATGAATCCAGACTGGGTAGAAAAGGTCCAGAATGGAAAAGAAGCAGAAATTGAGACATCCATTAAGACTTCAAAAGTAAGCGATCTGGAGCTTCCAGAAAAACTTTGGAATGTAATTCAAGCTTCAGGTCCATGGTTTAAGATCGAAGAATAATATCATAAAAAAAGTGACTGTTTTTTATCACGTTTGTATAGAGAAAGGGATTTATTTATATGTCAAATATTCAAGATATGGTTGTCATTATTACGGGTGCCTCTAGTGGGATTGGAGAAGCCACTGCAAAAGAACTTGCATCAAAAGGTGCGAAGTTGGTTTTAGCGGCTCGCCGTGAAGACCGTTTAAAAAAACTGCAAGAAGAGATTCAAAATAATGGCGGACAAGCGATTTATAAAGTGACGGATGTTGCATCGCATGAACAAATGGAAGAGGTAGCCGAATATGCTCTTAAAGAGTTTGGCAAGATTGATGTAATGGTCAATAATGCCGGAGTAATGCCACTATCACCTGTTCATCAGAAAAAAATCAATGAATGGGATATGATGATTGATGTTAATATCAAGGGTGTACTTTATGGTATTGCTGCTGTTCTTCCGTCTATGAGAGAAAGAAAAGAAGGTCATATTATTAACGTTTCTTCAATAGCTGGTCACTTAGTATTCCCTGCTGGCTCAGTTTATAGTGGTACAAAGTTTGCTGTACGTGCCATTACAGAAGGTCTCCGTATAGAAGAGGCTAGCAACAATATTCGTACAACCATTATCTCGCCAGGAACTATTACTACAGAATTGCTAGAAGCCATTTCAGATCCAGAATTAAAATCTGCCATCGTTGAAGATAGTAAAATTGGAATCGAGCCTGCAAGCATTGCTCGTGCCATTGCATTTGCAATTGAACAACCATTAGATGTAGCGATTAATGAAATGATTGTTCGTCCAACCATTCAAGAACTGTAAAAACAAAACTTTTGTAACGAAGCAGCCCCTACTTTTTTAGGGCTGCTCGTTTGGTATTTAAGATATTAATTCAATTAAATATGAAATTGAATTTAAGCTTGTGAAGCTTTGCGATTAAACAAACGGATGCAAGGGTTGAACAAGGTGTTGCAGCGGCAGCATCTATGAAAAATTTTAGGAGGAAAGCAAATGAAAAAACTATTTTTTCCGTCTCTTGCATTGGTAATGTCGCTCACTCTTACTGCATGCAACAACACTGATACAAATGGGATTTCCCAACAGGAGCAATCTAGTGCTAAACAAGAGTCCCCTGGGAGTGGTACTGAACTTGTCAAATTCCCTGAAGGCTACGAAAAGGGAGAGCTCTTCACGACTGTGACTCGTGGAAATACTTACGAAGAACTCTACACTAGTCGGGAAGCAATTGAAGCAGTGCAGGATGGACAGCCGATACCTAGTGGTACTGTAATCACACTTGAGATCTATGAGGATGAAGAACTTGACCAAATCTTCGTAATGGAAAAGCGCACTGGTTGGGGTGACCAAAACCCTCCCGATATGCGTAACGGGGATTGGAAATACCAGTCATTTTCTCCTGACGGGTCAGTGGATGAAGAGGCAGACATCGGTCGTTGCTTTTCCTGCCATGCGAATGCGGAAAGAGATGACTACGTGAATAAGTTGGATGAGATGAAAAGTTATGATCTTGATGAACTTACAGGATCAAAGGACGGCAGTACAGAATCTCAAATCATAGGTTTTCATGCCAAGGGCTGGGAGGTAAAAGAAGTAGCTGCTCACATGGATGGTCGGCAGGATGTTCTTGATGAAGAAAGTGGCTTAATCGGAGATGAGATTGAAGAGGGGATCGTCCAGGATGTGCTTCTGACGATTTATTTAAATCAGTTGAATAACTGATCGATTGTTCCCATTTAAAAGGGACTTGGATATATCCCACTTATACATCACTACAGAAAACAAACCCACATTTAAATTAAATTAGAAAGAGGAGAAGTTTTTGAAAGGAAATATGTTAATCAGGATGGTTATCGACCTTACCATGACCATTATGATGTTAGTGGCGATGGCTTACGAAATTACCGGAAATACAATTCATGAACTCATTGGAGTTGTCCTGCTAATATTGTTTATTGTTCACAATATAATAAATAGACGATGGTATAAGACAATTATTAAGGGAAAGTACAATGTACGTCGTATTCTAAGCATAACGGTAAATCTGCTTTTTCTTGTATCTATGGCTGTGATAATAATAAGTTCCGTTCCAATTTCCAGTGACATATTTCCCTCTATTCCGGTAGAAAATGACATGATTCTACGACAGATACATGTTCAGACTTCATATTGGGGATTTATCTTCATGTCTGTGCACATAGGAATGTCCTGGGGAACAATTATCAATGCAGTAAGAAAGATGACGGGAATTACCAGCACGAGTCGTATCCGCACAATCGCGATGCGTGTGTTAGCGGTGTTGATAGTTGTATATGGTGTGCAGACTTCCATCGAGAGGGATATGCTTTCAAGGTTAACCATATATTATCCTTTCGGTTGGAGCTATAACGAATCTTTCATGGGATTTTTAATAGAACAACTCGCTATCATGGGAATTTATATCAGTGGAACTCATTATGTTCTGAAATTTATTCAGGGGAAGGAAAAAGCTAAGGCTTACAAAAGGAAGACAAGTAGCCATTAATGAGATGCTTATTCGTCCAACAAGTCAAAATCTATAAAACAACATGATGTAACAAGGTTGCCCAGCATTTTTTTAGCGGCTTATCTTTTTTCTTAATTGAAAATGAAAGACGGGTGATAAAATGTCGAATTTCGAAGAACTTACTACAACGCAGAATATGAACGGACATGTTGCACCAAAAGGTAAGAAAAGAATTATAAAAAAAATATTTATTTATTTATTGGCTTTATTAGTCATATTAGGAGTTGTGATTTCTTTGTTTATAAATATACATCCAGTATTCGGCTGGAACCCTAGGAACGACCAAAAAGAGGTATATAATACGTTTGATAATTATCATAACGGGAAATTTGTCTATCAGTCACCAACAAAATCTAACATCCCCTCCACGTTTGAGGACACTAATTCAGGTGGTAAAGAACGCAATCCTGCTGGTCAAATTCCTGTTTCTGAGATTGATTGGAACAAAATTAATAGTAAAGAAGATAGTTTAACCTGGTTTGGGCATTCTGCTTATCTACTTAGTATCGATAATAAAAAGATACTCATTGATCCCATGTTAGGTCCCATAGCTTCACCTGTTTCCTTTGTAGGACCTAAACGTTACAGTGAAGATATGTTGGATATGATTGAAGAAATGCCCCCTATTGATGCTGTCTTTATTACGCATGATCATTACGACCACTTAGATTATCAATCTATAAAAAAGCTAAAGAGCAAGGTCGGTCATTTCTTCGTTCCTTACGGAGTAAGTAATCATTTGATTCGATGGGGAGTTGCAAAAGAAAAAATCACAGAACTTAATTGGTGGGATGAAACTGAGTTCCAAGATTTAACCATTGCATTAACTCCATCCAAACATTTCTCTGGAAGAGGGATTTTAAATCGAGATTCGACCCTTTGGGGTGGTTGGGCCATTCTTGGAAAACAAACACGTTTCTATACCAGTGGAGATGGTGGCTATGATGCACATTTTAAGGAAATTGGCGATAAATACGGACCTTTTGATATCGCTTTAATAGAAGGCGGTCAATATGATAGACGCTGGTCTTGGGCTCATATGTTTCCGGAAGAATCTGTACAGGCTAATATAGATGTAAAAGGCAAGCATATGATGTTAATGCATTGGGGTGCCTTTACCCTTGCGAATCATGGTTGGACAGAACCAATCGAACGAGCATTAAAAGAGGCAAATAAAAAAGATGTGAATCTTATCGCTCCTAAAATCGGTGAAACTGTTCCATTAATTGGATCGTTATCTACTCCTATTCCATCATGGTGGGAATTGTAAATTGGTATTGTACACATAAGGAGTAGTTGGTCAAAAGCAGCTAATCTTTGTGAAATTGTGTACTTAAAGAAAAGGGTGCAAGAGTTTAAGTCTGGGATTGCCGCTGCAATCCCTTTTCTTATTGAGCTCCCTCAGTAAGATACATTTATCTCTCAAATACTCACTTATTCGCAGGATTTCAAAACACTTAGAAGATTAAAGTGGGATGTATTGAATGAGTTTTAGACCATTTGGCTACATGAAGGCATGCTTA
>NZ_JAMBOB010000017.1 GCF_023715415.1 Neobacillus niacini | reverse complement strand
GCAATGGCGAGAAGGTCACACCCGTTCCCATACCGAACACGGAAGTTAAGCTTCTCAGCGCCGATGGTAGTTGGGACTTTGTCCCTGTGAGAGTAGGACGTTGCCAGGCAAACGAAGCACAACCTTAATAGGGTTGTGCTTTTTTGTGTTGTCCATGAGGCGATGCTTTTAAAGAAAAGGGTAATGAATAGAGGCAATACATTTAGTGGAAATGGGAACGAATAAAGGCTATTCATGCCTGCAGGGCATTACTTTTAGAGAAAACGGTAACGAATAATCATATTAAACATTTAGTTTAAACTCCAAAATGATTCCCTTGAAGCGACCTTTTTGATAGGAAGGGGAATCATATCCACTCTTTGGTTCCCGCCGCACAAACTTTTCAGCACTCAAGGGAACTAAAGCCCCGCTTAGATTCCCTCCCCCCGAACTTTTCAGCGCTCAAGGGAACTAAAGCCCCGCTTAGATTCCCTCCCTCCGGACTTTTCAGCGCTCAAGGGAACTAAAGCCCCGCTTAGATTCCCTCCCCTAGACTTTTCAGCACCCAAGGGAACTAAAGCCCCAAAAAAGTCACTATCCTCCCAAACTAATTTCCTAAAAACAAATTTAACAGGTTTCACACCTGCGAAATATGGAGAAAATCATTAGTAGCATGTTGTTTGCAACTACATAAAATTTTAAGTATAATTAAAGTCAAATATAGTCAAAGTCAGGGGGTGCGAAGATGAGAAACATCTCCGATATTATTGAGAAGTATTTGAAGCAAGTGTTAGAAATGAGTGAGAAGGAGCATGTTGAAATAAAGCGAAGTGAAATTGCTGACAAATTCCAATGTGTCCCATCACAAATCAATTACGTCATTAATACGCGCTTTACCATTGAACGAGGGTATATCGTAGAAAGTAAACGTGGGGGAGGCGGGTACATTCGAATCATGAAGGTTCAGTCCCATGATTTAATTGACCTAATTGATCATTTACTGTCACTCTTTGATAATCGTATTGCACAATCTACGGCAGAAGATGTTATTTATAGACTTGTACATGAGGAGATAATTACAAAACGAGAAGCAAAAATTATGTTGAGTGTTATTGACCGCTCTGTCCTCTATATCGATCTTCCATTCCGAGATGAATTAAGAGCAAGAATGTTGAAAGCGATGTTAACATCATTGAAATATAAATAATCTATACCAGCTAGAGGGGTGAAATGAAAGATGATTTGCCAGGAATGTAATCAAAGACCTGCTGCACTCCATTTTACAAAAATCATCAACGGTGAAAAAACCGAAGTAAATCTTTGTGAAAAATGTGCCCAAGAAAAGGGCGAGATGTTCATGTTTACGGGAGGAAATGGTTTTACCTTTAATAACCTATTAGCAGGTTTATTAAATATTGATCCTTCTGTTCAAAAGCAAAATCAAAATACCTTTCATCAGGAAGAAGTTCTTCAGTGTAGTGGATGTTCGATGACATTTCCGCAATTTATTAAAGTGGGGCGTTTCGGATGTGCACATTGTTATGAAACCTTTAAGGAACAGCTGCCACCAGTCTTAAGAAGGCTTCATAGTGGAAATTGGTCCCATAGCGGTAAAATACCAAAGAGAATAGGTGGAGGAATTCACCTAAAGAAGCAAGTTGAAAATCTTAAAAGTGAATTAAAAGAGTTAATTCAGCAAGAGGAATTTGAAAAAGCTGCTCAGATTCGAGATGAAATTCGTACACTCGAAAAAGGCTTGTCAGGCAGTAGTAAGGGAGGGGAATAACGTGTCGCTTGAACGCTTTATTAATCAAGCAGTCAGCTCGTGGATGAGTGAGGAGGGACCTGATTCAGATATTGTCCTTAGTTCCCGAATCCGTTTAGCCCGAAACTTTGAAAATTTTAAATTTCCAACATTATTTTCACACGAAGAAGCACAGGCCATTATTAAAAAAATGGAAGATATAATGCAAGAATCAAATTTCACAAAGTATGGACAAATGGAATTATTGAAGATTGATGAAATACAACCCCTTCAAAAAAGGGTTCTAGTAGAAAAGCATTTGATAAGCCCTAATTTAGCAGAGGAATCTCCATATGGAGCAGTTCTATTAACCGAAAACGAAGAAGTTAGTATTATGATTAATGAAGAGGACCACATTCGCATTCAATGTTTGTTTCCTGGACTTCAGCTAACGGAAGCGTTGGAGGCTGCGAATGAGGTAGATGATTGGCTAGAAAGTCACATTCACTTTGGTTACGATGAAAAACATGGTTACCTAACAAGCTGCCCAACAAATGTGGGTACGGGTCTTCGGGCATCTGTTATGATGCATCTGCCAGGTCTTATATTGACACAGCAAATCAATCGTATCATTCCAGCCATAAACCAGCTGGGTTTAGTTGTTAGAGGTATCTATGGCGAGGGGAGTGAAGCGCTCGGAAATATATTTCAAATCTCCAATCAAATTACTCTAGGGAAATCTGAAGAAGATATCTGTCGGGACCTTAATGGTGTAGTAAGTCAGTTAATTTCACAAGAAAGGTCCGCTCGTGAAGCATTACGCAAAACTTCGAACATACAATTAGAAGACAGAGTGTTTCGATCTTATGGTGTATTATCCAATTGCAGGATTATTGAAACAAAAGAGGCTGCAAAATGCCTATCTGATGTTCGCCTAGGAATTGATATGGGTTATATTGATCATTTGCCTAAGAATATATTAAATGAATTAATGATATTAACACAGCCTGGTTTCCTGCAGCAGTATGCGGGCGGGCATTTAAGAGCAAATGAAAGAGATATTAGACGAGCAGCTTTAATTAGAGAAAGACTAAAAATGGAGCAGGACAAAATGTGAGGAGGAATGGAATATGATGTTCGGCCGTTTTACTGAAAGAGCCCAGAAGGTATTAGCTTTAGCACAAGAGGAAGCAATCAGACTTGGACACAACAATATTGGGACTGAGCATATCTTATTAGGCTTAGTCCGTGAGGGAGAAGGTATTGCTGCCAAAGCGCTTTATGGACTTGGATTAGGTTCAGAAAAGATCCAAAAGGAAGTAGAATCGTTAATAGGGAAAGGGCAGGAAGCATCCCAAACGATTCACTATACCCCAAGAGCGAAAAAGGTAATCGAATTATCAATGGATGAAGCTCGAAAATTAGGACATTCCTATGTTGGAACAGAACATATCCTACTCGGTCTAATTCGTGAAGGAGAAGGTGTTGCTGCAAGAGTTCTTAATAATCTTGGAGTAAGCTTAAATAAAGCACGTCAACAAGTATTACAATTATTAGGCAGCAATGAGTCAGGCGGGCACCAGGGAGGGGCTTCTGTAAGTGCAAATACTCCAACCCTTGATAGCCTTGCAAGAGACTTGACTGCAATTGCTAGAGAAGGAAGTTTAGATCCTGTTATTGGAAGAAGTAAGGAAATCCAACGGGTCATAGAAGTATTAAGCCGCCGTACAAAAAACAACCCAGTTTTAATTGGTGAACCGGGTGTAGGTAAAACAGCTATTGCTGAAGGTCTCGCCCAACAAATTGTGAATAATGAAGTTCCAGAAATTCTCCGTGATAAGCGAGTTATGACTTTAGATATGGGAACAGTAGTTGCGGGTACTAAATATCGTGGGGAATTTGAAGACCGTTTAAAAAAGGTAATGGATGAAATTCGCCAAGCGGGTAACATCATTCTCTTTATTGATGAGTTACACACATTGATTGGTGCAGGGGGAGCAGAAGGAGCGATTGACGCTTCAAACATTTTAAAACCATCCCTTGCTCGTGGAGAACTGCAATGTATCGGTGCAACTACTCTTGATGAGTATCGGAAATATATTGAAAAAGATGCGGCGTTAGAACGACGATTCCAGCCAATCCGTGTGGATGAACCAACGGCTGAAGAGTCCGTCCGGATTTTAGAAGGTCTGCGTGATCGTTATGAGGCCCATCACCGTGTTTCTATTACAGATGAAGCAATTGAAGCAGCTGTAAAGTTGTCTGATCGCTATATTTCTGACCGTTTCCTTCCAGATAAAGCGATTGACTTAATTGATGAAGCAGGATCAAAGGTTCGCTTACGTTCTTATACGACACCTCCAAATTTAAAAGAGTTAGAAGTGAAGCTTGAAGAGGTACGTAAAGAAAAGGATGCAGCAGTTCAGAGCCAAGAATTTGAAAAGGCTGCTTCTCTAAGAGATACAGAACAACGTCTGCGTGAACAGTTGGAGGAAACAAAGAAAACGTGGAAAGAAAAACAAGGTAAAGAAAATAGTGAGGTTACGGTTGAGGATATTGCAAGTGTGGTTTCAAGCTGGACGGGAATTCCTGTCTCCAAGCTTGCCCAAACGGAAACAGCTAAGTTGTTAAACTTAGAGGAACTCCTACATTCACGAGTAATTGGTCAGGAGGAAGCAGTTAAGGCTGTGTCAAAAGCAGTACGCCGAGCAAGAGCAGGCTTAAAGGATCCTAAACGTCCTATTGGCTCCTTCGTATTCCTTGGTCCTACTGGTGTAGGGAAAACTGAATTAGCTCGAGCACTTGCGGAAGCGATGTTTGGTGATGAGGACGCAATGATTCGAATCGATATGTCTGAATATATGGAGAAACATTCTACTTCTCGTTTGGTTGGATCTCCTCCAGGATATGTTGGATACGAAGAAGGCGGTCAACTAACTGAAAAGGTTAGAAGAAAGCCATATTCTGTTATCCTGCTTGATGAAATTGAAAAGGCTCATCCTGATGTATTTAATATTTTATTGCAAGTACTTGAAGATGGCCGCTTGACAGATTCGAAGGGCAGAACCGTCGATTTCCGCAATACCGTGCTGATTATGACTTCAAACGTCGGAGCAGAAGCATTAAAGCGTAACAAGTATGTTGGTTTTAATATTCAAGATGGAGAACAGAATTATAAGGACATGAAGGGCAAGGTAATGGAAGAATTGAAGAAAGCCTTCCGTCCTGAATTCTTAAACCGTATTGATGAAATTATTGTCTTCCATGCTTTAGAAAGAAAGCACTTAGAAGAAATTGTTACGCTGCTGTCAGACCAACTGGTAAAACGTCTAAAAGAACAGCACATTTCTTTAGAATTAACAGAAGCAGCGAAGGGAAAAATCTCTATAGAAGGTTACGACCCAGAGTACGGTGCACGACCATTGCGCAGGGCTATTCAAAAGCATATTGAAGACCGTCTCTCTGAAGAGCTGTTAAGAGGTACAGTATTAACAGGTCAGCATGTAATAATTGACGTTGATAATGGTGAGTTCTTAGTTAGAACGGCTGAAAAAACGCCACTAGCTAAATAAACCAATTTATTTAGAACAACTAAAAGGGGTACACGATAATAGCTTGACCGTGTACCTCTTTTTGTATTTATAGTCAGGAGTAGATAGAAATGGCCAAACGAAAAACCAAGTTTATGTGTCAGGACTGTGGGTATGAATCTCCGAAGTGGATGGGAAAATGCCCGGGCTGCGGAGCATGGAACAAAATGGTGGAGGAAGTGGAGGTAACTGGCGGGAATCGTAGAGGAGCATTCGCACATTCTCAAGGGGGTTCAACCCTATTATCTAAACCAACGCCCATTACAGCCATTGAAACAATGACTGAACCGAGGATTCTTACGGATTTGAATGAGCTTAATCGGGTGCTAGGCGGTGGTGTGGTAAAGGGATCGCTGGTATTAATCGGTGGGGACCCTGGGATTGGTAAGTCAACTCTGTTGCTGCAGGTATCGTCTCAGCTTGCAAATAAAGGAAATCAGGTCTTATACATATCCGGTGAAGAATCCATGAGGCAAACAAAGCTTCGTGCTGAGAGACTTGGGATAAAGTCGGAGAATCTTCTCGTCTATTCTGAGACCAATTTGGAAGAAATCAATCGAACCATTGAAGAAACCAATCCAAGCTTTGTCATTATTGATTCGATTCAGACTGTTTTTCATCCGGAAGTAACCTCTGCACCTGGGAGTGTTTCACAGGTTCGTGAGTGTACCTCAGAATTAATGAGAATAGGGAAAACAAAGGGTATAGCGATATTTATTGTTGGTCATGTAACAAAAGAGGGCTCCATTGCCGGTCCAAGGCTGCTTGAGCATATGGTAGATACTGTACTCTATTTTGAAGGAGAAAGGCACCATACGTACCGGATTCTGCGGGCAGTAAAGAATCGATTTGGATCAACGAATGAAATGGGTATTTTTGAAATGAAGGAATTTGGACTTGAAGAAGTGGCAAATCCTTCAGAAATCTTCCTCGAAGAGAGGTCGCAAGGTGCTGCTGGGTCGACAGTGGTCGCCTCCATGGAAGGCACCCGTCCAGTACTTGTCGAAATCCAGGCGCTAATTTCTCCGACAAGCTTTGGAAATCCGAGGAGAATGGCAACAGGGATTGATCATAATCGAGTTCCTTTACTAATGGCAGTCTTAGAAAAGAGGATGGGTCTGTTACTACAAAATCAAGATGCTTATCTGAAGGTAGCCGGGGGAGTCAAGCTGGACGAACCAGCCATTGATTTAGCGATTGTCGTAAGTATTGCCTCAAGCTTCCGTGACAAACCAACTAGGGCAACAGATTGTATTATTGGTGAGGTTGGCTTAACGGGCGAAGTAAGACGAGTTTCTAGAATTGAGCAGCGTGTGCAGGAAGCAGCGAAGCTAGGTTTTGAACGAGTTATATTGCCTGCCAATAATTTAAGCGGCTGGCAAGGTCCGAAAGATGTCGAACTCATCGGTGTGTCCACTGTAGCTGAAGCCTTAAAAGCTGCGTTGGGAGTGTAAGACATGGAAAATAGAAAGCTGGGGGAACAAACCGTAAGTGAAGTTTTACAATTTCTTGCTCCTGGTACACCCCTTCGTGAAGGAATTGATAATGTATTAAGGGCGAATACAGGCGGACTCATTGTTGTTGGTTACAATGATAAGGTCAAAAGTATTGTAGATGGCGGCTTTCAAATAAATTGTCCTTTTTCACCAAGCTATCTTTATGAGTTAGCAAAAATGGACGGTGCCATTATCCTTAATGAACTAGGTAATACGATTCTTATAGCGAATGCACAACTGGTTCCGGACTCTGAAATTTCTGCCTCGGAAACAGGGATGCGGCATCGAACGGCTGAAAGGGTCGCTAGGCAAACAAAAGCACTTGTCATAGCAATTTCTCAAAGGAGAAATGTGATAACCCTTTATCAAGGAAATTTCCGTTATGCACTTAAAGATATATCTGTGATCTTAACGAAGGCGAATCAGGCTATTCAAATGCTCGAAAAATATAAAGCAGTCCTTGAGCGGAGTATTGCCAGCTTAAGTATTCTAGAATTTGAAGAGTCTGTTACCTATAATGACTTTCTTCTGGTTCTTCACCGCTTTGAAATGGTTCTCAAAATTAAAAATGAACTCATAACCTACTTAAATGAATTAGGTACAGAAGGCAGGCTTATTCGTCTGCAAATGAATGAAATTTTGACAGATTTAGAAGAAGAAACTTCTAATATCATAAAGGATTACTCCTTTGATCGGACTGTCAAGGCGAGGGACGTTCTTAAACGAATGCAGGTTCTAACGAGCAATGGAGCATTAGAGGATAGCGCTATTTTGAAATTAATGGGTTACCATGGATATATACCGTTAGATGAAAATAAACATCCGAGAGGTTATCGGATACTGAATAAAATTCCCCGCCTGCCTTTAGTTATCATTGAAAATATTATTACAAGCTTTGGGGAGTTTTCGAAAATTATTACAGCCACTGTTGAAGAACTGGACGATGTGGAGGGAATTGGCGAGATTCGTGCTAAAAAAATTAAAGAAGGTTTAAAATTAATCAAAGACAGATTATATACGGAACGACAAATATAAATTTTCTGTGGATAAACAGCAAATTTCCTTTGTTTGACAGAGTTTTTTTCCAGTGCTACCCTATGGAGTGAAAAATATATTTTCATATATAAAGTTATATTCATGTTTTAAAACTTACACTTTGCTAAAAATAATCAATAAACAAAGGTTTCATTTTTGGGAATATGTTTATAATGAGTAGAGGAGGTGAAGGAATGTTAAAACGTATTGTGCAAGCATGTTTTCTCATTACCGGAGGTACGCTTGGAATATTATTGATTCCGCAATTACTAAAATTAATAAAATTTGATGACATTCCAATAATTAGTAACTCATATGCAACGGCTATTATAGGTGCAATTATTTTCTATCTTATTACTTTTTGGGCAGTAGATTATGTACTGGAGTTTATTAAATGGGCGGAAGATTCACTGGTGAGAATCCCTGTTACAGATGTGATTTTTGGCAGTATTGGATTAATTTTTGGTTTATTAGTAGCCTTTTTAATTGGTTTTGCTCTAAATGCTGTTCAAGTACCTATTCTTAATGCTGTCGCTCCTATTTTGCTGACATTATTATTTGGATACCTTGGATTTCAGGTTGGATTTAAGAAAAGGGATGAGTTGTTAAATCTCTTTGGCAGCCGTGGGAAGAAGAAGTCCGGTGAAGAGGATGCGGAAAAGTCTGAGGGACAATCGCTAAAAATCCTCGATACAAGTGTAATTATTGATGGCCGCGTTGCGGATATCTGTCAAACAGGATTTTTAGAAGGAACAATTGTCATTCCTCGCTTTGTACTAGAGGAATTACAGCATATTGCAGATTCATCTGATGTGTTAAAGCGGAACCGCGGTAGACGTGGATTGGATATTTTAAATCGAATTCAAAAAGAACTAGCGATTAAAGTAGAAATTTACGAAGGCGATTTTGATGAAATCCAAGAAGTCGACAGTAAGCTTGTGAAATTAGCCAAAATCACGAATGGCATGCTTGTTACGAATGATTTTAATCTAAATAAAGTATGTGAATTACAGAACGTTTCTGTATTAAATATTAATGATTTAGCCAATGCGGTTAAACCAGTTGTACTACCTGGTGAAGAGTTAGCCGTACAGGTGATTAAGGATGGGAAGGAATATCACCAAGGTGTAGCTTATCTTGATGATGGAACGATGATTGTAGTTGAAGAAGGAAGAGAATATATCGGAAAGAGAATAGATGTTCTGGTTACGAGTGTCCTTCAAACTTCAGCAGGAAGAATGATATTTGCAAAACCAAAGTTACTGGAGAAAAGTGCTTTAGGAAGCTAGATAGAATAGATTGGAGTTTTAGCATGACTTACCAAGTCATTATCCCTGCTGCAGGTCAAGGGAAGAGGATGGGCGCAGGGAAAAATAAGCTTTTATTAGAGTTAAATAGTATTCCTGTATTCATTCATTCATTAAAGGTATTTGAAGAAGATGAGTTATGCGATGGAATAATCTTAGCCATTCACCCCCAGGAAGAAGCAGAATTTAATTCCATTTTGAAGAAGCATGAAGTGAAGAAGGTGCTTGAATTAGTTCCAGGTGGAAAAGAGCGTCAGGACAGCATTTATAACGCATTGAAGACAGTGAAGAGAGATGGAATTATTCTTGTTCATGATGCGGCGCGGCCTTTTATTCGCAAGGACCATATTCACCGATTACTAGAAACAGCACAAGAAACAGGTGCAGCAATCATTGGAGTGCGAGCAAAGGATACCATGAAAACAGTACGTAATGATGTGGTGATGGCAACTGTCGAAAGGTCTAGCTTGTGGGCTGTACAAACCCCACAAGCTTTTCGTTTTTCCTTATTGTACAGTGCATATGAACAGGCAGAAAAGGATGGCTTTATGGGTACCGATGATTCTAGCTTGGTAGAGCGGATCTCTCATCCAGTCACAATGGTCGAGGGGGACTATGATAATATCAAGCTTACGACACAGGAAGATTTATTTTTTGCACAAGCGATATTACAGAAAAGACAAGGGAGTTTTTGACTATGTTTCGTATTGGACAAGGCTTTGATGTACATCAATTAACGGAGGGGCGTCCGCTTATCATTGGCGGGATTACCATACCATATGAAAAAGGGCTGCTGGGTCACTCAGATGCAGATGTTTTGTTACATACGGTAACGGATGCATGTCTTGGAGCGATTGGAGAAGGAGATATTGGCAGACATTTTCCGGACACAGATCCGAACTTTAAAGATGCAGATTCAGCTAAATTGATGGAGCATGTGTGGCAGCTTGTCAAAGATAGAGGATACGAGCTTGTTAATGCAGATTGTACAATCATTGCACAACAGCCCAAAATGTCACCCTATATTCAGCAAATGAAAGAGAGAATCGCTGAATTACTTAATGCTACTCCCGAACAAATTAATGTGAAGGCAACAACGACAGAAAAGCTGGGCTTTACTGGCCGTGGTGAAGGAATTGCCTCACAAGTTGTAGTTTTACTAAAAAGGAAATAAATTCTTTATTGCTGAAATACACAATGGTAAAATAAATCAGATATAGAAAATCAACGGTATACGGAGGCATAATGATGTCAAATGAAGTTCGTGTAAGGTATGCTCCAAGTCCTACTGGACATTTACATATTGGAAATGCCCGTACTGCATTATTTAATTATTTGTTTGCACGTAATCAGGGCGGAAAATTTATTATCCGGATTGAAGACACTGATAAGAAGCGGAATATTGCTGGCGGTGAAGAAAGCCAATTAAAATACCTTAAATGGCTGGGTATGGATTGGGATGAAAGTGTGGATGTCGGCGGTGAATATGGACCTTATCGACAGTCAGAGAGAAATGACATTTATCAAACCTACTACAATCAATTAGTAGAGAATGGTCATGCTTATAAATGTTATTGTACGGAAGAAGAAATTGCAGCAGAGCGGGAAGAGCAGACTGAAAGAGGCGAAACTCCTCACTATTCTGGAAAATGCCGTCATCTAACTGCTGAGGAACGTGCTAAATTAGAAAGTGAAGGCCGTGAACCGAGTATTCGAATCATCGTACCAGAAGGGAAAACCTACACCTTCGAGGATATGGTAAAAGGGACTGTTTCCTTTGAGTCTGAAGGAATGGGTGATTGGGTCATCATCAAAAAGGATGGCACGCCTACTTATAATTTTGCGGTAACCATTGATGATTATCTAATGAAAATATCCCATGTACTTCGGGGAGATGACCATATATCCAACACTCCTAAGCAGCTAATGGTTTATGAAGCATTAGGATGGGAGCCTCCGATTTTTGGTCACATGACACTCATCGTAAATGAAAGCAGAAAGAAGTTAAGCAAGCGGGATGAATCCATTATTCAATTTATTGAGCAATATGAAGAATTAGGCTATCTGCCAGAAGCTTTGTTTAACTTTATTACTTTACTAGGCTGGTCTCCAACTGGTGAAGAGGAGCTATATTCGAAAGAGGAATTCATTAAAATTTTCGATGCCAGTCGCTTATCAAAATCCCCTGCTTTATTTGATACAAATAAGCTGACATGGATGAACAATCAATATATGAAGAAGATTGAGG
Source organism: Neobacillus niacini (assembly GCF_023715415.1). GTDB lineage: Bacteria > Bacillota > Bacilli > Bacillales > Cytobacillaceae > Neobacillus > Neobacillus niacini_C. The sequence continues at coordinate 51,551 of NZ_JAMBOB010000017.1, read as the reverse complement.
TTGACCGCGTACTGGAGCTTTCCATGCCACATCTAGTAAAAGCTGGAGTGTTAGGTGAGAGCTTGACGGATGAAGAGCATGAGTGGGCAAGAGGTTTAGTAAGTTTGTTACAGGAAAAGATGAGCTTCGGTGCAGAGATTGTTGAATTATCGGATATGTTCTTTAAAGAAGAAGCAGAATATGAAGAGGATGCTAAGGAAGTATTAACAGGCGAGACAGTTCCTGAAGTACTTAAGGCTTTTGCTGAAGAACTAGAGAAACTAGACAACTTTAAAGCCGATGGAATTAAAGCAGCGATGAAGGCAGTTCAAAAATCCACCGGTCAAAAAGGAAAAAATCTGTTTATGCCGATTCGTGCAGCTGTTTCGGGTCAAACGCATGGTCCAGATTTACCTCAGGCGATTGAACTTTTAGGAAAAGCAAAAGTTCTAAATAGAATTCAAAAAATAATTGGTTAACATTTGACCAAATATGTAATATAGTAAAGGATATATACTCGCTATATGTAAAAGTGTTGAAGAGGAAAAGTAGAATATGACGCTTTAAAGAGAAAACCATCACCGGCTGAAAGTGGTTTAAGCCTCTCATGTTTGAAAATGCACCTCTGAGTCCCATTTCGAAAGATGTTAAATCTGTGTAGATATGGGCGGAACCTTTCCGTTAACAGGTAGAGTGAGGCCAATGTAAGCTGTATGTGAAGCAGCTTATCGGTCTAATCAGAGTGGAACCGCGCCAAAGCGCCTCTGTCGTTATGACAGGGGCGTTTTTTATTTTTTTAGGAAAAACAAGGGGAGTATTTACAGATGATGCTTTATTACATTTAAGGGGAGATGAGAAAATGTTCAAAAGGTTGAGGGAGGATATTGAGGTTGTTTTTGAACAAGATCCTGCAGCAAGAACTCACTTAGAAGTTATCCTGACGTATTCAGGTTTACATGCAATTTGGGGGCACCGAATTGCACATGCATTTTTTAAGCGTAAGTATTATTTTCTTGCACGGGTCATTTCTCAAATAAGTCGCTTTTTCACAGGTATCGAAATTCATCCAGGTGCAAAAATAGGCAGGAGATTATTTATTGATCACGGTATGGGGATTGTTATTGGAGAGACCTGTGAAATTGGTGATAATGTAACAATATTTCAGGGTGTGACACTTGGGGGAACGGGGAAAGAGAAAGGGAAACGTCATCCAACCATTAAGGATAATGCATTGATTGCAACAGGTGCAAAGGTACTGGGCTCTATTACTATCGGTGAAAATTCAAAGATTGGTGCAGGCTCTGTTGTCTTAAAGGAAGTACCTCCTAATTCAACGGTTGTAGGGGTTCCAGGCAGGGTTGTCATTCAAGACGGGAAGAAAATAACGAGAGATTTAGACCATTGTAACCTTCCAGATCCGATTGCAGATCGAATTAGAGAAGTGCAAGTTGAGTTAGATGAATTGAGAGAAGAGTTAATTGAATTGAAAAAAGAAAGGACTAAAGTAAATGGCCATTCAGCTTTATAATACATTAACCCGAAGAAAAGAAGAGTTCATTCCCCTGGAGGCAGGGAAAGTTAAAATGTATGTTTGCGGTCCAACTGTCTATAATTATATTCATATTGGTAATGCACGCCCGGCTATTGTTTTTGATACCGTTCGCCGTTATTTTGAGTACCGTGGATATAACATTCAGTATGTGTCCAACTTTACAGATGTAGATGACAAATTAATCCGTGCTGCCAATCAGCTTGGGGAGGATGTCCCAGCTATCGCAGATCGGTTCATTCAAGCGTATTTTGAAGATGTGTCAGCATTAGGCTGCAAGCAGGCAGATATTCACCCACGAGTAATGGAAAATATGGACATTATTATTGATTTTATTGCACAGCTTATTGAGAAAGGTTTTGCATATGAATCAGAAGGTGATGTCTATTTCAGAACAAGAAGTTTTAATGACTACGGAAAACTCTCTCATCAATCCATTGATGACCTGCAGGTTGGAGCAAGAATTGAAATAGGTGAGAAGAAGCAAGATGATTTGGACTTTGCCTTATGGAAGGCTGCAAAAGAAGGCGAAATCTTTTGGGAAAGCCCTTGGGGAATTGGACGTCCAGGCTGGCATATTGAGTGCTCGGCAATGGCAAAAAAATACCTAGGTGAAACGATTGATATCCATGCTGGCGGTCAAGATTTAACCTTCCCGCACCATGAAAATGAAATTGCTCAGTCGGAGGCTCTTTCTGGAAAAACCTTTGCCCGCTACTGGATGCATAACGGATATATCAATATTGACAATGAAAAGATGTCAAAATCACTTGGGAACTTTGTTCTTGTCCATGACATTATAAAGGTGCATAATCCTCAAGTGTTGCGATTTTTTATGCTGTCGGTTCATTACCGCAATCCTATCAACTATAGCGAGGAGTTACTTGAAAGCACAAAGGCCGCCTTTGAACGCTTAACAACCTCTTATCAGAATTTAAAGCATCGTAAGGAATCTAGTACAGATTTAACAAATAATAATCAGGAATGGCTAGAGAAGATAGCAGCGCTACAGGATGAGTTTATCAAAGCAATGGATGACGATTTCAACACAGCAAAGGCTATTTCTGTTTTGTTTGACCTTTCGAAATTGGCTAACTACTACCTTTTAGAAAAGAACACCGCAGTAGAGGTAATCGATACATTTACCAAACAATTTGATGAGTTATTTAATGTTTTAGGTTTGACACTAGAACAAACGACAGAAATGTTAGATGAAGAAATCGATGCCCTAATCGAAAAAAGAATTCAAGCCCGCAAGGACCGCAATTTTCAACTGTCTGACCAAATTAGAGATCAATTAAAGGAAATGAATATTATTTTAGAAGATACTCCACAGGGTACAAGATGGAAAAGAGGCTAATTCATGCTTGATTATCAAGAAAAAGTAGACGCTAATCAATTGAACAGTCTTGCACTAGCTTATTTGGGTGACGCTGTCTATGAAATTTATGTCAGACGTCACCTCCTGCAAAGCGGGAAAGTAAAGCCCAACAGTCTTCACCGAGAAGGGACAACCTATGTTTCTGCAAAGGCCCAATGCCAAGTGTTATTTCGAATGATGGATGAACACCTTCTTAGTGAGGAGGAGCTGGCGGTAGTTAAGCGCGGACGCAATGCTAAATCAGGTACGGTACCAAAAAACACAGACGTCCAAACCTATCATTACAGTACCGCATTCGAAGCATTAGTAGGATTTTTATATTTAACCGAGAATACGGAACGTCTTGAAGAACTTATCTTAAAGGCTTTTGAATATGTGGAAGAAAAGAAAGGAGGAAAAAGCGAGTGAACGAAAACCAGGATTATATCATTGGTAAAAACCCAGTTATGGAAGCACTAAGATCGGAAAGAGATATCAACAAAATATTAATTGCAGAATCCTCCCAGCGTGGTCAAATGCAGCAATTAATTCAATTAGCAAAAGAAGCACATGTTATCGTTCAATTTGTACCAAAGAAAAAAATTGACCAGATATCCGATGAAAATCATCAAGGAGTTCTTGCTTACGTTGCAGCCTACCAATATGCAGAGATGGACGATTTATTTGCAGCTGCAGAAAAGAAGAATGAAGCTCCATTCTTTCTGTTATTGGATGAAATTGAGGATCCTCATAATTTAGGATCAATAATGCGGAGTGCTGATGCAGTTGGTGCACATGGAATAATTATTCCGAAAAGGAGAGCAGTTGGATTAACGGCAACCGTCGCAAAGGCCTCAACAGGTGCGATTGAACATATTCCTGTTGTCCGTGTTACCAATATGGCAAGAACAATCGATGAATTAAAGGAGCGCGGTGTTTGGATTGCGGGTACGGATGCAAGTGGAAAACAAGATTATCGTCAATTAGATGGTATAATGCCGCTTGGACTTGTCATTGGGAGCGAAGGAAAAGGGATGGGTCGTCTTGTTAGAGATAAATGTGACTTCCTCATCAACCTGCCGATGGCCGGAAAGGTAACATCATTAAATGCTTCTGTTGCAGCAGCGTTATTAATGTATGAGGTATACCGCAGGCGGCATCCTCTAGAGGGATAAAAATGGATATCTTGCTTGTCGATGGATATAACATAATTGGGGCATGGCCTGAGCTAAGGGCATTAAAGGACCATGATTTGCCGGCAGCTAGGGACACTTTAGTAGAAAGAATGGCAGAATACCAAGCATTTTCAGGCTATCGAGTCATTGTTGTTTTTGATGCCTACTATGTACAAGGAACTGAGAAGAAGTATAGTAACCATAAAGTAGAGGTTATTTTTACAAAAGAAAACGAAACAGCAGATGAGCGAATTGAAAAACTAGCCATTGCTTTAAATAACCGAAGGACTCAAATTCATGTTGCTACCTCGGATTTTACAGAGCAATGGGCTATTTTCGGACAAGGAGCACTAAGGAAATCTGCACGGGAGTTACTTATAGAGATGTCCTCAGTCGAAAAGGGAATCGAGAAAAATGTAAAAAAAATTCAAGAAAAAAGGCCAGTCTCAAAAATACCAATTAGCAGTGAAGTGGCAGAAATTTTCGAAAAATGGCGCAGAGGGCAAAAGTAAGCGTTGACGTTCAAAAGTTACGGGCAGTATAATAATACTATCTATGCTTGTTCGGTGGAGGGGGATCTTAATTGAGTACAGACTTCGGGGAAAAAAGCAACCTGCTATTTTTAACAATGGAAGACGAGGGTATTGTAGATCTAGTGCACCAAGGTAATAGTGAGGCTTTGGATTATTTAATCCACAAATATCGAAATTTTGTACGTGCAAAGGCAAGGTCCTACTTCCTAATCGGTGCAGATAAAGAAGATATTGTCCAAGAGGGAATGATTGGGCTATATAAGGCAATACGTGACTTTCGCGAGGACAAGCTTACCTCTTTTAAGGCGTTTGCTGAATTATGTATCACTCGGCAAATTATCACTGCTATTAAAACTGCAACGAGACAAAAACACATTCCTTTAAATTCCTATGTATCATTGGATAAACCGATCTATGATGAAGAATCTGACCGCACCTTAATGGATGTCCTTTCTGGTGCCAAGGTTCTTGATCCAGAGGAACTAATTATTAATCAAGAGGAATTCGATCACATAGAAGTAAAAATGACTGAATTATTGAGCGATTTAGAACGTAAGGTTTTGGCGTTATACCTCGATGGGCAATCCTATCAAGAGATTTCTGAGGAATTGAATCGTCATGTTAAATCAATTGATAATGCTCTGCAGCGTGTGAAAAGGAAATTAGAACGGTATTTAGAAATTAGGGAATTTAGTCTCTGATTTTTGAAAACGGTGACATTTGGGTGAACACGCTCACGCACGATGTTGACAATAAATAGGGGTCATGTTACATTTTTAAAGATATAAAAGATGGATATTGAAGGTGACACATTATGAGTAAAAAGATTATTCTGGCATGTGCTGACTGTGGATCACGTAATTACTCGACGAATGCAAATCAGTTACAATCAGAACGATTGGAATTAAATAAATATTGCAAAACATGCGCCACCCATACAGTCCACCGAGAAACAAAATAATTTTTATTCATACTAGCAATGTTATTCCGATAGTTGGAGGGTTACAGATATGCAACGCTTAAAGAAATTCTTCAGTGATATTTTCCGTGAAATGAGAAAAGTTAGTTGGCCAAAACGCAAGGAATTAACTCGCTATACCATCACTGTTCTTACAACAGTTGCTTTTTTTGCAATATTCTTTGGTGTAATCGATTTAGGAATATCAAAATTGATTCGAGTTATCCTTGAATAATAAAAGGTATTTCATGGTATAATGGTGAATAATAAAACAAATTCTTATGTAAAGCCCGTCTAACGGGTTTTTTCATTTGCTTTTTAAAAGTTTTTTATGAAAGTACGGGGAGGGATGGACGTTTAGTCCTCTTGAATGGAAAAAAATTGGTATGTTTTACATACTTACTCAGGTTATGAAAATAAAGTTAAAGCAAATCTAGAAAAGCGTGTTGAATCAATGGGTATGACGGATAAAATTTTCCGTGTCGTAGTACCAGAAGAAGAAGAAACAGAAATAAAAAATGGGAAAACAAAAGTAGTGAAACGAAAAGTTTTTCCTGGCTATGTACTTGTTGAAATCGTCATGACAGATGATTCATGGTATGTTGTCCGAAATACTCCAGGTGTAACGGGATTTGTCGGTTCTTCTGGAGCCGGTTCTAAACCTACTCCACTTTTACCTGAAGAAGTAGTTGTCATCCTAAAACGCATGGGCGTTGATGAGAAACGCTTCGATGTAAACTATGAAATTGGCGAAACGGTTCGGGTAAAAGAAGGTCCATTCATGAACTTTACAGGAACAGTAGAGGAAATGGATAAAGACAAGGCTAAACTTAAAGTTCTTGTTAATATGTTTGGACGAGATACCCCCGTAGAACTAGAATTTACACAGATTGAGAAGTTGTAAATTAAAGAATTATTAATAGTAATTTGAAAAAAACTTGAAATCATTTTTAAAAAGTGGTAATATTTCATAGGTCAGTATGTCTCTTCGAGAGACAAGACTTTTGCTAAGATCTTTATCTTTATATAAAGACAGATACCTGAGTGGGAGGGTAAATACCCTATTACCACATCACGGACTTTAAGGAGGTGTGTCTCGTGGCTAAAAAAGTAATTAAAGTTGTTAAATTACAAATCCCTGCTGGGAAAGCGAATCCTGCACCACCAGTTGGACCTGCATTAGGTCAAGCCGGTGTTAATATCATGGGATTCTGTAAGGAGTTTAACGCTCGTACAGCGGATCAAGCTGGATTAATCATTCCTGTTGAAATCACGGTTTTTGAAGACCGTTCATTTACATTTATTACGAAAACTCCTCCTGCTGCAGTTCTTTTGAAAGTAGCAGCTGGAATACAGTCTGGTTCTGGTGAACCAAACCGTAATAAGGTAGCAACAGTTAAGCGTAATACAGTACGCGAGATTGCGGAACAGAAAATGCCTGACCTAAACGCTGCAAGCGTTGAAGCAGCAATGCGCATGGTTGAAGGTACTGCTCGCAGCATGGGAATCGTTATCGAAGACTAATCCATGCAAACTGTTATTGTTGTAATGAAGGGGGTTGCGTTACTTACGCAACCTTTATTCGTGACAAGCTGCGGCGCCTAGCCCCTCGGGGTCATAAGCCAATCCGTCTAGAAGGTTAAAGAACAACCTTCCAGCCGGCTCGTCTTACGCCTGTCGGGGCTGGACAAGGCGCCTCCGCTTTATTAAGTGGGAGTTATTAAACGTTAAAACCACAATCTAGGAGGAAATAAAAATGGCTAAAAAAGGTAAAAAGTATTTAGAAGCTGCTAAGCTTGTTGATAACACAAAAGCTTACCCAGTTGCTGAAGCAATCGAACTTGCAAAGCAAACTAATTATGCTAAATTTGATGCGACACTTGAAGTTGCATTCCGTTTAGGTGTAGACCCTAAGAAAGCTGACCAGCAAATCCGTGGTGCAGTAGTACTTCCAAACGGAACTGGTAAGACTCAACGCGTTTTAGTATTCGCGAAGGGTGAAAAAGTGAAAGAAGCAGAAGCTGCTGGTGCAGATTATGTTGGCGATGCAGAATACATCACTAAAATCCAACAAGGTTGGTTTGAATTTGACGTAATCGTAGCAACTCCTGACATGATGGGTGAAGTTGGTAAACTTGGTCGTACATTAGGACCAAAAGGTTTAATGCCAAACCCTAAAACTGGTACTGTAACATTTGATGTAACTAGAGCTATTAACGAAATTAAAGCAGGTAAAGTTGAGTACCGTGTAGATAAAGCTGGAAATATCCACGTACCTATCGGTAAATCATCTTTCGAAAACGAAAAACTTGTTGAGAACTTCAAAACTGTGTTCGAAACAATGGTTAAAGTTAAACCTGCAGCTGCAAAGGGAACATACATGAAGAACGTAACAGTTACTTCAACTATGGGACCTGGCGTGAAGGTTGATCCTTCATCTGTAACAGTTAAGTAATTTTTTACCAATTGACAATTATAGATACATTTTATATAATCTATTTTGTTGTTTAAATAAAACATTTGTACTGAAGACAGCAGGTGCGAACATTCGCTTAATTCCCTGCCGAGGTAATGCGATAGAATTGGCTGATTCATTCGGCTATTGTATGCACCTCCATGTCTGTCTAGTGATGTGGAGGTTTTACTTTGCCTGGTATAAATGTAGAGAATCTACAGGAGGTGTAAAGATGAGCAGCGCAATCCAACAAAAAGTTCAAATCGTTGATGAAATTACAGCTAAGTTAAAAGCTAGTGTTTCAACAATCGTTGTTGACTACCGTGGGCTATCTGTTGCTGAAGTAACTGAACTTCGTAAGCAACTTCGTGAAGCTGGTGTCGACTTCAAAGTTTACAAAAACTCTATGACTCGTCGTGCGGCTGATGCAGCTGAACTTTCAGAGTTAAACGCAGCATTAACTGGTCCGAACGCAATCGCGTTCAGCACGGAAGATGTAGTAGCACCTGCAAAAATCCTTAATGACTTTGCTAAAAAGCATGAGGCACTTGAAATTAAAGCTGGTGTAATCGAAGGCAATGTAGCAACAGTTGAAGAGGTTAAAGCACTTGCAGAATTACCTTCACGTGAAGGCTTACTTTCAATGCTACTCAGCGTACTACAAGCTCCAATCCGCAACCTTGCTCTTGTTACAAAAGCAGTTGCAGAACAAAAAGAAGAACAAGGCGCGTAAGTTAACACTTATCGCTTAACCACTATGGAATGAAAACTAAGGAGGAACATTAAAATGACTAAAGAACAAATCATTGAAGCAGTTAAATCTATGACTGTTTTAGAACTTAACGACCTAGTAAAAGCAATCGAAGAAGAATTCGGCGTAACTGCTGCTGCACCAGTAGCAATGGGCGGAGCTGCGGTAGCGGCTGTTGAAGAGCAAACTGAATTTGACGTAATCCTTGCTAGCCCTGGCGATCAAAAAATCAAGGTTATCAAAGTTGTACGTGAAATCACTGGTCTTGGTCTTAAAGAAGCAAAAGATCTTGTTGATAACACTCCAAAAGCTGTTAAAGAAGGCGTTTCTAAAGAAGAAGCTGAAGAACTTAAAGCTAAACTTGCTGAAGTTGGAGCTAACGTTGAAGTTAAGTAATAACCTTATAGAAAAGCTCGCTGTATAAGCGGGCTTTTTTTCGATACTTAAAAGCTAAAAACGCCTAGGTGCTTTTCGCTAGATACTAGTTATTTTCCTCAGGTAACCTCATTATAAACACTCCTCAGGAGGTGAGCTTATTGTCTGAACATTACTACTCTCGCACCCAAAAGGTCGAAAGTGAACCGAAATATTGGGACTTCACCTTAAGGGATGTGTTATTTCGTTTTAAAACGGATAACGGTGTGTTTTCAAAAAAAGAAGTAGATTTTGGCTCCCGCTTATTAATAGAAGCTTTTGACCTGCCCAATGTTGAAGGACAAATTCTAGATGTTGGGTGTGGATACGGTCCAATCGGCCTTTCAATCGCAAAAAATTATCCAGAGCGCATTGTCCATATGATCGATGTGAATGAACGGGCAATTGAGTTAGCGATGGCTAATGCTAGGCAGAATGCGGTGGACAATGTTGAAATTTATGAAAGTGATACTTTGTTAAATGTGAAGCAATCAAACTTTGCTGCAATATTAACAAATCCACCTATTAGAGCAGGTAAGAAGACAGTTCACGATATCTTTGAACAAAGTTATGAGCATTTAGTCACCGGTGGTGAGCTTTGGATTGTCATTCAAAAAAAGCAAGGTGCACCTTCTGCTATTGAAAAATTAAAAGAACGATTTACCACAGTAGAAACTATTGACAAGTCTAAAGGTTATTTTATTATTAAGGCTGTAAAATAGTTGACTTGAATTTGTCAAGTGTGTTAGCATTATAAAATGCCATCATAATATTTTCCGAATTATTCCTGAAAATACTTATTTTATTAGTATAAAACATGTTTAAGTCGGAAAAGATGACAAAATAATAGTCAAAATGTGAAAATGTGGTTTTTAAGAAATAAAAACCCTTTTTCTTTTTTTGTCTAATGGAGGAACTCCTTTTGTTCCTTACATAAGACCAAAATATATGTTTCATAAAAACGCTTGATTTGAGGGGTGAATCAGTTGACAGGTCAACTAGTTCAGTATGGACGACACCGCCAACGAAGAAGTTACGCACGAATCAGTGAAGTTTTAGAATTACCAAATCTTATTGAAATCCAAACCTCTTCCTATCAATGGTTTCTTGATGAGGGTTTGCGTGAAATGTTCCAAGATATTTCACCAATTGAAGACTTTACTGGTAACCTATCACTAGAATTTATTGATTACAGCCTTGGCGAACCGAAGTATTCTGTTGCGGAATCGAAAGAGCGAGACGTTACATATTCTGCACCATTGCGTGTTAAAGTACGTCTTGTAAACAAAGAAACAGGCGAAGTAAAAGACCAAGATGTTTTTATGGGTGATTTTCCACTCATGACTGAAACGGGTACGTTTGTCATAAATGGGGCAGAACGTGTTATCGTTTCACAGTTAGTACGTTCACCGAGCGTATACTTTAGTGGAAAACTTGATAAAAACGGGAAAAAGGGTTTTTCAGCTACAGTAATTCCGAACCGCGGCGCTTGGCTTGAATATGAAACAGACGCCAAAGATGTCGTATATGTCAGAATAGATCGTACTCGGAAACTGCCCGTTACGGTTCTTTTGCGTGCACTTGGCTTCGGATCTGATCAAGAAATCATTGAATTGATCGGAGATAATGAGTACATTCGCAATACGCTAGAAAAGGACAACACTGAAGGAGTAGAAAAAGCGCTTCTAGAAATTTATGAGCGCCTGCGTCCAGGTGAACCTCCTACCGTTGAAAACGCAAAGAGTCTATTGGTTTCAAGATTCTTTGATCCAAAAAGATATGACCTTGCAAACGTAGGTCGTTATAAAATTAACAAGAAACTCCATATTAAAAATCGCTTATTTAATCAGCGTTTAGCTGAATCACTTGTCGATCCTGAAACAGGTGAAATTATTGCAGAAAAAGGGACACTTTTAGATCGAAGAAATTTAGATCGAATTATCCCTGCTTTGGAAAAGGATATTAATTTTAAAGGCTTTAATCCAGCTGGTGGTGTAGTACAGGAAGAAATCATTCTTCAAGGAATTAAAATCTATGCACCAAATGAAGATGGTGAAAAAGTTATTAATGTGCTAGGCAATGCGTATGTTGCAGAGCCGATTAAAAACATTACGCCTGCTGATATCATTTCTTCTATCAGTTATTTCTTTAACTTACTGCACGGTGTCGGCGATACAGATGATATTGACCATTTAGGGAACAGACGTCTTCGTTCCGTTGGCGAATTGCTTCAAAATCAGTTCCGAATTGGTTTGTCACGTATGGAGCGTGTGGTTCGTGAAAGGATGTCAATCCAAGATACTGCTACCATCACACCACAGCAGTTAATTAACATCCGACCTGTAATTGCTTCGATTAAAGAGTTCTTCGGAAGCTCTCAATTATCGCAATTTATGGATCAAACAAATCCGCTTGCAGAATTGACGCATAAGCGTCGTTTATCTGCATTAGGACCTGGTGGATTAACGCGTGAACGTGCAGGATTTGAAGTGCGTGACGTTCACTATTCCCACTATGGCCGTATGTGTCCGATTGAAACGCCAGAGGGACCAAACATTGGTTTGATTAACTCACTCTCATCTTTTGCAAAAGTGAACCGTTTTGGTTTTATTGAAACTCCATATCGCCGGATTGATCCGGATACTGGTAAGGTTACAAGCCGAATCGATTACTTAACAGCAGATGAAGAGGATAACTATGTTGTAGCACAGGCGAATTCACGTCTTAGTGATGACGGTACATTTATTGATGATGATGTTGTTGCTCGTTTCCGTGGTGAAAACACGGTAGTAAAACGCGACCGTATCGACTATATGGATGTATCTCCTAAACAGGTAGTTTCTGCTGCGACAGCTTGTATTCCGTTCTTAGAAAATGATGACTCTAACCGTGCATTAATGGGAGCGAACATGCAGCGTCAAGCCGTTCCATTATTACAGCCAGAGGCGCCGAGAGTTGGAACAGGAATGGAATATGTTTCTGGTAAAGACTCAGGTGCAGCGGTAATCTGTAAGCATGAAGGAATTGTAGAGCATGTTGAGGCACGTGAGGTTTGGGTGCGTCGAATTAATATAGTCGATGGTCAAGAAGTTAAAGGTGACCTTGATAAATATAAAATGTTGAAATTCATTCGTTCTAATCAGGGAACTTGTTATAATCAACGTCCGATTGTTGCAGTGGGTAACCACGTAACAAAAGGTGAGATTCTAGCAGATGGTCCTTCTATGGAGCTGGGTGAACTTGCTTTAGGTCGTAACGTTTTAGTTGGCTTTGTTAACTGGGATGGCTACAACTATGAAGATGCCATTATTATGAGTGAACGTCTTGTAAAAGATGATGTATATACTTCTATTCATATTGAAGAATATGAGTCAGAATCCCGTGATACAAAACTTGGACCAGAAGAGATTACCCGTGATATTCCAAATGTAGGGGAAGATGCCCTCAGGAATTTGGATGAGCGTGGAATTATTCGTACTGGTGCTGAGGTAAAAGACGGCGACTTGCTGGTTGGTAAGGTAACTCCAAAGGGTGTTACAGAACTTACTGCTGAAGAACGTCTATTGCATGCAATCTTCGGAGAAAAGGCTCGTGAAGTTCGTGATACGTCGCTAAGAGTTCCGCATGGCGGAGGCGGTATTGTCCTTGACGTTAAGGTCTTTAATCGTGAAGATGGCGATGAGTTGCCACCAGGCGTAAATCAGCTTGTTCGTGTTTATATTGTTCAGAAGCGTAAGATTCATGAAGGGGATAAAATGGCGGGCCGCCATGGTAATAAAGGGGTTATTTCCCGGATATTACCAGAAGAGGATATGCCGTACTTACCGGATGGTACCCCGATTGATATTATGTTAAATCCTTTGGGCGTTCCATCACGTATGAACATCGGTCAGGTGCTTGAGCTTCATTTAGGAATGGCTGCAAGAGCTCTTGGAATCCACGTTGCATCACCGGTATTTGACGGTGCACGTGAAGAAGATGTTTGGGGAACGATTGAAGAAGCTGGAATGGCTAATGATGCAAAAACAGTATTATATGATGGACGTACAGGTGAACCGTTCGATAATCGTGTGTCTGTAGGTGTCATGTATATGATTAAACTTGCTCACATGGTTGATGATAAGCTCCATGCTCGTTCAACTGGACCATACTCACTTGTTACACAGCAGCCACTTGGTGGTAAAGCACAATTTGGTGGACAGCGTTTTGGTGAGATGGAGGTTTGGGCACTTGAAGCATACGGTGCGGCTTATACACTACAAGAAATTCTGACAGTCAAATCAGATGACGTGGTGGGTCGTGTGAAAACGTACGAAGCGATTGTCAAAGGTGAAAATGTACCGGAACCAGGGGTTCCTGAATCATTTAAAGTATTAATAAAAGAACTTCAAAGTCTAGGAATGGATGTAAAAATCCTTTCTGGTGATGAAAAAGAAATTGAAATGCGAGATACGGAAGATGATGATGACTTACAGCAAGTCGATACATTAAACATCGTTCCTGAAGCACAAGCATTTGAATCTGAAAAGGTTGGTTCCAAGGAATAAGACTTAGCTGAAAGCGCCTAGAAGCGTTTTCAGCTAATGATTGTCTAGATAGAAAGGGAGGTAGGCCCCTTGCTGGATGTTAATAATTTTGAGTATATGAAGATTGGTCTGGCATCACCAGATAAAATCCGTTCATGGTCTTTTGGAGAAGTAAAAAAGCCAGAAACCATTAACTATCGTACATTGAAGCCTGAAAAGGATGGTTTATTCTGTGAGAGGATTTTTGGTCCTACAAAGGACTGGGAATGTCACTGTGGAAAATATAAACGTGTCCGTTACAAAGGTGTCGTGTGTGACCGATGTGGTGTTGAAGTAACAAGAGCAAAGGTTCGTCGTGAACGTATGGGTCATATTGAGCTTGCAGCTCCTGTCTCTCACATTTGGTACTTTAAAGGAATCCCTAGCCGTATGGGACTAGTTTTAGATATGTCTCCAAGAGCATTAGAAGAGATTATTTACTTTGCATCTTACGTTGTTACAGAATCAGGAGATACAGCTCTTGATAAGAAACAACTGTTATCAGAAAAAGAATATCGAGCATACCGTGAAAAGTACGGAAATAAGTTCCAAGCTGCTATGGGTGCTGAGGCAATTAAAAAGCTTCTATCTGATATCGATTTAAATAAAGAAGTTGACGCATTAAAAGAAGAATTAAAAACAGCACAAGGTCAGCGTCGTACGCGTGCGATTAAGCGCCTTGAAGTGTTGGAAGCATTCCGTAACTCTGGAAATGAGCCGTCATGGATGATTCTAGATGTTCTTCCTGTCATCCCTCCAGAACTTCGTCCAATGGTACAGTTGGATGGAGGAAGATTTGCTACATCTGATTTAAACGATTTATACCGTCGAGTAATCAATCGGAATAATCGTTTAAAACGTTTATTGGATCTTGGTGCACCAAGCATTATCGTTCAAAACGAGAAGCGGATGCTTCAAGAGGCAGTAGATGCACTAATTGATAATGGTCGTCGTGGCCGTCCGGTAACAGGCCCAGGTAACCGTCCATTAAAGTCACTGTCCCATATGTTAAAAGGAAAGCAAGGTCGTTTCCGTCAAAACTTACTTGGGAAACGTGTTGACTATTCTGGTCGTTCCGTTATCGTTGTTGGTCCAAACCTAAAAATGTACCAATGTGGTCTTCCAAAAGAAATGGCTCTTGAATTATTTAAGCCTTTCGTAATGAAGGAACTAGTAGAAAAAGGTTTAGCCCACAATATCAAATCTGCAAAACGTAAGATTGAAAGAGTGTCACCTGAAGTTTGGGATGTGCTAGAAGATGTTATTCGTGAGCACCCAGTTTTATTAAACCGTGCCCCAACACTTCATAGACTTGGAATCCAGGCATTTGAACCAACACTTGTTGAAGGAAGAGCGATTCGCCTTCATCCACTAGTATGTACGGCATACAATGCGGACTTCGATGGTGACCAAATGGCTGTTCACGTTCCACTTTCGTCTGAAGCGCAAGCAGAAGCTAGACTTTTAATGCTCGCAGCCCAAAACATTTTGAACCCTAAAGATGGTAAGCCAGTTGTTACACCTTCACAGGATATGGTACTAGGTAACTATTACTTAACTCTTGAAAGAGAAGGTGCTATCGGAGAGGGTATGATTTTTAAAGATACAAATGAAGCGTTAGTTGCTTATCAAAATGGCTATGTTCACCTGCACTCTCGTGTTGCTGTCCATGCTGGTTCATTAGGAAACGAAACGTTAACAGAAGAACAAAATAATAAATTACTGATTACAACGGTTGGTAAACTTATTTTTAATGAAATTCTTCCTAAATCTTTCCCTTATATCAATGAGCCTACTAGACAAAACCTAGAGGTTGAAACCCCAGCAAAATACTTTGTTGAAAAAGGTGAAGATGTTAGAGCAAGAATTAAAGAAATGCCGTTAGTTGATCCGTTCAAGAAGAAAATCCTTGGTAATATCATTGCTGAAGTATTTAAGCGATTCAAAATTACTGAAACGTCTAAAATGCTAGACCGTATGAAGGACTTAGGATTTAAATATTCTACAAAAGCAGGGATTACCGTCGGTGTTGCTGATATCGTGGTATTACCTGAAAAGCAAGAAATTCTTCACGAGGCACAAAATAAAGTAGATAACGTTATGAAGCAGTTCCGTCGCGGTTTAATAACTGAAGACGAACGTTATGATCGCGTTATTGCGATATGGAGTGCTGCGAAGGATACCATTCAAGGGAAACTAATGAAGTCCTTGAATAAAACGAATCCGATATTCATGATGAGTGATTCCGGAGCCCGTGGTAACGCATCTAACTTTACGCAGCTTGCAGGTATGCGTGGATTAATGGCCAACCCGGCTGGACGTATCATTGAATTACCAATCAAGTCAAGTTTCCGTGAAGGTCTGACAGTATTAGAGTACTTTATTTCTACCCACGGTGCTCGTAAAGGTCTTGCCGATACAGCGTTAAAAACAGCTGACTCTGGTTATTTAACACGTCGTCTTGTAGACGTTGCTCAGGATGTAATTGTCCGTGAAGATGATTGTGGAACGGACCGTGGTTTGTTAATCCGTTCACTAAAAGATGGTACAGAAGTAATTGAAGGCTTAGATGAACGTTTAATTGGCCGTTATGCTCGTAACCCAATTAGACATCCTGAAACAAAAGAAGTGTTAGTACCTGAAAATGGACTTATCACTGAGGATCTTGCTGAAACTATTGTTGGAGCGGGAATTGAAGAAGTTAAAATTCGTTCTGCCTTTACATGTAATACCCGTCATGGTGTATGTAAGAAGTGTTATGGCCGTAACTTGGCTACAGGTCAAGAAGTTGAAGTTGGGGAAGCAGTTGGAATCATTGCAGCCCAATCAATTGGTGAACCTGGTACACAGTTAACAATGCGTACATTCCATACAGGTGGTGTTGCAGGAGACGATATCACGCAAGGTTTACCACGTATTCAAGAAATATTTGAAGCACGTAATCCAAAAGGGGTTGCGGTTATTTCTGAAATTGATGGTGTGGTTGTTGGTATTAATGAAGGGCGTGATCGCCAGCATGAAATTATTGTTCAAGGTGAGATTGAATCACGTACTTATAATGCTCCGTATACAGCACGCTTGAAAGTAGCAGTAAATGATCCAATTCTTCGTGGACAAGAATTAACAGAAGGTTCTATTGACCCTAAAGAATTAATCAGGGTAAAAGACGTTAATGCTGTTCAGGAATATCTGTTACGTGAAGTTCAAAAGGTTTACCGTATGCAGGGTGTTGAAATTGGCGATAAGCACGTAGAAGTAATGGTTCGTCAAATGATGCGTAAGGTTCGTGTAAGTGATGCGGGTGAAACTGATGTACTTCCGGGTACACTTTTGGATATCCACCAATTCACAGATGCAAACGAAAAAGCATTGTTAGCCGGAAAATTACCTGCTACTGGACGTCCTGTATTGCTCGGTATTACGAAAGCATCACTTGAAACGGATTCATTCTTGTCTGCCGCATCCTTCCAAGAAACAACAAGAGTTCTGACTGATGCAGCAATTAAAGGTAAACGAGATGAATTGTTAGGCTTAAAAGAAAATGTTATCATTGGTAAGCTTGTTCCAGCAGGTACAGGTATGCAGAGATACCGTAAGGCTGAACCGGTTTTAAGAGATACAACTTCTGAAGAAACAGTTGCAATCGACTAAGAAATAAAAATTATGCGGTACCCGCTAATTAGCGAGTACCGCCTTTTAAAGAATGTTTGTCTTAAAAAAAATTTAAAGTATTGTTGACTTATATTTTATAAGATGGTAATATATCAAAGGTGCTCCTATTCACCTGATACTTTGGAGGATATGATAAATGTCTTATGAAAAAGTATACCAGGCAACTAAGATTGTTATAGGAACAAAACAAACAGTAAAAGCACTGAAGGATGGATCTACTAGTGAGCTGATCATTGCTAGTGACGCTGAAGCGAAAGTAACAGCTGGAGTAGTGAAACTAGCTCAAGAAATGAACATCCCAATTATCTATGTTGACTCGATGAAAAAACTCGGGAAAGCATGTGGAATAGAAGTTGGTGCTTCAACTGTAGCGATTATCCGTTAAAAACTGTTTTTGTAGATAGATGGTCTGCAAAAACTTTGTTTTTGCACAAAAATGAACCACCTGGATGTGTGGGCTTACAAATAATGAAGGGAGGAAAAGTAACATGCCAACTATTAACCAATTGGTGCGCAAACCTCGTCAAGCAATTACTGAAAAGTCGAAGTCACCTGCGCTAAACAAAGGTTACAACAGCTTCAAAAAATCACAAACTAATGTATCTTCACCACAAAAACGAGGAGTATGTACTCGTGTTGGTACAATGACTCCAAAGAAACCGAACTCAGCGTTACGTAAATATGCTCGTGTACGTTTGACTAACGGTATTGAGGTGACAGCATACATTCCTGGTATTGGTCACAACCTTCAAGAACACAGTGTTGTTCTTATTCGTGGAGGACGTGTAAAAGACTTACCAGGGGTACGTTATCACATCGTACGTGGTGCACTTGATACGGCTGGTGTTAACAACCGTATGCAAGGTCGTTCGAAATATGGTACTAAGAGACCAAAAGCAGCTAAGAAGTAATAACAGTATAAATAGAAAGCCTGTTTGAAAGGAGGAAATTAAATGCCACGTAAAGGTCCTGTAGCAAAAAGAGACGTGTTACCAGATCCACTTTACAATTCAAAATTAGTTACTCGTCTAATCAACAAAATGATGGTTGACGGTAAAAGAGGTAAATCACAAGAAATTCTTTACTCTGCATTCGAAACAATCCGTGAACGTTCTGGTAAAGAACCAATGGAAATTTTTGAAGCAGCTATGAAGAATATTATGCCAGTACTTGAGGTAAGAGCACGCCGAGTAGGTGGAGCGAACTACCAAGTACCAGTAGAGGTGCGTCCTGATCGTCGTACAACTCTTGGTCTTCGTTGGTTAGTTAACTATGCGCGTCTTCGTGGAGAAAAAACTATGGAAGAGCGTTTAGCTAACGAAATCATGGATGCAGCTAACAATGCTGGAGCATCTGTTAAAAAGCGTGAAGATACACACAAAATGGCAGAAGCAAACAAAGCGTTTGCTCACTATCGTTGGTAGAATTACCTTTATTATAAAAACTTTCACACTAGAAAGGAGAAAGACCCATGGCAAGAGAGTTCTCCTTAGCAAACACTCGTAATATCGGTATCATGGCACACATTGATGCCGGTAAAACGACGACCACTGAGCGTGTCCTTTATTACACTGGTAAGATTCATAAAATCGGTGAAACACATGAAGGTGCTTCTCAGATGGACTGGATGGAGCAAGAACAAGAACGCGGAATCACTATTACATCCGCAGCAACAACTGCACAATGGAAAGGCCACCGCGTAAACATCATCGATACTCCAGGACACGTAGACTTCACAGTTGAAGTTGAACGTTCACTAAGAGTACTTGATGGTGCGGTAGCTGTACTTGATGCACAGTCTGGTGTTGAACCTCAAACTGAAACAGTTTGGCGTCAAGCAACAACTTACGGTGTACCACGTGTAGTATTTGTAAACAAAATGGACAAAATCGGTGCAGACTTCTTGTATTCTGTAAAAACATTACATGAACGCTTGCAAGCTAATGCACACCCAATTCAGATTCCAATCGGTGCTGAAGATCAATTCTCAGCAATCATTGACCTTGTAGAAATGCATGCAGTGTTCTACAGTAACGATTTAGGTACTGACATTGAGATTGGTGAAATCCCAGAAGATTACCGTGATTTAGCTGAAGAATGGCGTGAAAAGTTAGTTGAAGCAGTAGCAGAACTAGATGAAGAATTAACAGAAAAATACCTTGGCGGTGAAGAAATCACTAAAGAAGAGCTCAAAGCAGCTATTCGTAAAGGTACTGTAAATGTTGAATTCTATCCTGTTATTTGTGGATCTGCTTTCAAAAACAAAGGTGTACAGTTAATGTTAGATGCAGTTATTGATTATCTTCCATCTCCATTAGATGTTCCTGCAATCAAGGGCCATGCTCCTGATGATGATGATGAAGTTCTTGAACGTCACTCAAGTGATGAAGAGCCGTTCGCAGCTCTTGCGTTTAAAGTTATGACTGACCCTTATGTTGGTAAATTAACGTTCTTCCGTGTTTACTCTGGTACTTTAGAATCTGGATCATATGTTCAGAACTCAACTAAAGGAAAACGTGAACGTGTTGGACGTATCCTACAAATGCATGCAAACAGCCGTCAAGAAATTTCAAAAGTTTTTGCTGGTGACATTGCTGCAGCTGTTGGTTTGAAAGATACAACTACTGGAGACACGCTTTGTGATGATAAGAACCTTGTTATTCTTGAGTCAATGAACTTCCCTGAACCTGTAATTCAACTTTCTGTTGAACCAAAGTCAAAAGCTGACCAAGATAAAATGACAACTGCATTACAAAAGCTTCAAGAAGAAGATCCAACCTTCCGTGCACATACTGACCAGGAAACTGGACAGGTTATCATTGCTGGTATGGGAGAGCTTCACCTTGATATCTTAGTAGATCGTATGCGTCGTGAATTTAAAGTGGAAGCAAACGTAGGTGCTCCACAAGTTGCCTACCGTGAAACGTTCCGCGCTTCTGCACAAGTAGAAGGTAAATTCGCACGTCAATCCGGTGGACGTGGACAATATGGCCATGTTTGGATTGAGTTCTCTCCTAATGATGAAGGTAAAGGCTTCGAATTCGTAAACGGTATCGTTGGTGGTGTTGTTCCTCGTGAATACATCCCAGCAGTTCAAGCTGGTCTTGAAGATTCCTTGAATCGTGGAGTTCTTGCTGGATATCCATTAGTTGATATTAAAGCTAGATTATTTGATGGTTCTTACCATGATGTCGATTCATCCGAGATGGCGTTTAAGATTGCTGCATCTATGGCACTTAAAAACGCGGCTTCTAAGTGTAAACCTGTTATCCTAGAACCTATGATGAGGGTTGAAGTTGTAATCCCTGAAGAGTATCTTGGAGATATTATGGGTCAAATCACTGCGCGCCGTGGTCGTGTTGAGGGAATGGAAGCTCGTGGTAACGCACAAGTTGTTCGTGCACAAGTTCCACTTTCAGAAATGTTTGGTTATGCAACTGCACTTCGTTCAAGTACACAAGGTCGTGGAGTATTCTCTATGCACTTTGATCACTATGAAGAAGTACCAAAATCTGTTTCTGAAGAAATTATCAAAAAAAATAAAGGTGAATAATTGATTTTCACCTTTTAATAAAGTATAACTACTTATGTAAGAATGGAAACTGTGAAATTGGGACAACCCTGATTTACAGTTTCCATAAATATACTTAACTTTTATATATTAAAGGAGGACTTTCCTAATGGGTAAAGCTAAATTCGACCGTTCAAAGCCACACGTTAACATTGGTACAATTGGTCACGTTGACCACGGTAAAACAACTCTAACAGCTGCAATCACTTCTGTACTTGCTAAATCAGGTAAAGCAGAAGCTCGTGCTTATGATCAAATTGATGGTGCTCCAGAAGAAAAAGAACGTGGAATCACAATCTCCACTGCACACGTTGAGTATGAAACTGATGCTCGTCACTATGCACACGTTGACTGCCCAGGACACGCTGACTATGTTAAAAACATGATCACTGGTGCTGCTCAAATGGACGGCGGTATCCTAGTTGTTTCTGCAACTGATGGTCCAATGCCACAAACTCGTGAACACATTCTTCTTTCTCGTCAAGTAGGTGTACCTTACCTTGTTGTATTCATGAACAAGTGTGATATGGTTGATGACGAAGAACTTCTTGAATTAGTAGAAATGGAAATTCGTGACCTATTATCTGAATACGATTTCCCTGGCGATGACACTCCAGTTATCAAAGGTTCTGCTCTTAAAGCATTAGAAGGCGAATCAGCATGGGAAGAAAAAATCTTTGAACTAATGAACGCAGTTGATGAATGGATTCCAACACCAACTCGTGACACTGACAAGCCGTTCATGATGCCTGTTGAGGATGTATTCTCAATCACTGGCCGTGGAACAGTTGCTACTGGACGTGTAGAGCGTGGAGTAGTTAAAGTTGGTGACGTAGTTGAGATCGTAGGTTTCACTGAAGAGCCAAAATCTACTACTGTAACAGGTGTAGAAATGTTCCGTAAGCTTCTTGACTTTGCAGAAGCTGGAGACAACATTGGTGCATTACTTCGTGGTGTAGCGCGTGAAGATATCGAGCGTGGTCAAGTATTGGCTAAGCCGAAATCAATCACTCCACACACAAAGTTCAAAGCACAAGTTTACGTTTTATCAAAAGAAGAAGGTGGACGTCACACTCCATTCTTCACTAACTACCGTCCACAATTCTATTTCCGTACTTCTGATATTACTGGTATTTGTAATCTTCCAGAAGGCGTAGAAATGGTTATGCCTGGCGATCACATTGAAATGATCGTTGAACTTATTGCTCCAGTAGCAATCGAAGAAGGTACAAAGTTCTCTATCCGTGAAGGCGGACGTACTGTAGGTTCAGGTTCAATCACAACTATCACTGAATAATTTAAAAATCAGTTATATAAAAAGCGGCTGGATGACGATCCAGCTGCTTTTTTTATTGTCTTGAATATATGGATTCATGAGAATGGAAATCAAAACCTGATAGGAATTTGATGAAAGTGTCATCATCAACTGAATGAAGACCAAAACCTAGTTAGGAATTCATCAAAAGTGTCATCATCAACTCGATAAAGACCAAAACCTCGCTAGAAAATCACCGAATTTGCTATCAATAAGCGAATGACAACGAAGTGAAAAAACGAGTTTCTTCTATATAAATAGAACTCATATAATTTTCAGTTTATATAGCGTTATTAAAGGTTATTTTTGGAGAATGACATTTTCTATTGTAATTATATAGACTGGTCGCTATAATAATAAAAGTGTGCTAGACGTAACCGAAAAGAAATTTTAAAAAATTGTTGCGTTAGCCTAATATGTTATGTATAATAGACAATGTTGGTCTTTGACTGCGATGATGTGAAAGGTTGCTGACACACCCGGCCGCTTTGCCATGGCGAGTGTGTGGGAAATTTTCACTGAGAATGTCTATTTTTAAAATAGGCGAATAAAGGAGGGAAAATAATGGCAAAACAAAAGATTCGTATCCGTTTAAAAGCTTATGATCACAGAATTCTTGATCAGTCTGCAGAGAAAATCGTTGAAACAGCAAAGCGTTCAGGTGCAGCCGTTTCTGGTCCGATTCCACTACCGACTGAAAAGTCAATCTACACGATTCTTCGTGCGGTGCATAAGTACAAAGATTCTCGTGAGCAGTTCGAAATGAGAACACATAAGCGTCTAATCGACATCGTTAACCCAACTCCACAAACAGTTGATGCGTTGATGCGTTTAGATTTACCATCTGGTGTAGATATCGAAATTAAACTTTAGTAAAAATAAATAAACAAATTCTATAGGAGGTGTGACTTAAATGACCAAAGGAATCTTAGGAAGAAAGATTGGTATGACTCAAGTATTTGCTGAAAACGGCAATTTAATCCCAGTTACTGTAGTAGAAGCTGCTCAAAACGTAGTACTTCAAAAGAAATCAGTTGAAAGCGACGGTTACGAAGCTGTTCAAGTTGGTTTTGAAGACAAACGTGAAAAGTTAGCTAACAAACCAGAAAAAGGGCATGTTGCTAAGGCAAACACTAATCCTAAGCGCTTCGTTCGCGAATTCCGCGGGGTGGACGTAACAGGATATGAAGTTGGTCAAGAAGTCAAAGTTGATATTTTCGCTGCAGGCGATGTAGTAGATGTAACAGGAATCTCAAAGGGTAAAGGTTTCCAAGGCGTAATCAAGCGTCACGGACAATCACGCGGCCCGATGGCTCACGGTTCACGTTATCACCGTCGTCCAGGTTCAATGGGACCTGTTGCTCCAAACCGCGTATTCAAAGGTAAATTATTACCAGGACGTATGGGTGGAGAACAAATTACTGTTCAAAATCTTGAAATCGTTAAGGTTGATGTTGAACGTAACTTACTATTAATTAAAGGTAATGTTCCAGGACCTAAAAAAGCTTTATTAAAGATTAAAAGTGCGGTAAAAGCGTAATATCTTCATAAGAAAGGAGGAGCAAAAGAATGCCTAAAGTTTCATTATTTAACCAAAACGGATCACAAGTTGGTGAAATCGAACTTAATGAATCAGTATTTGGTATCGAGCCTAACCAACACGTATTATTCGAAGCGATTGTTATGCAAAGAGCTTCTTTACGTCAAGGAACTCATAAAGTAAAAGTTCGTTCTGAAGTACGCGGCGGTGGACGTAAACCATGGCGTCAAAAAGGAACTGGTCGTGCTCGTCAAGGGTCTATCCGTTCTCCACAATGGCGCGGAGGTGGTACTGTATTTGGACCAACTCCACGCAGCTACAGCTACAAATTACCTAAAAAGGTACGTCGCTTAGCGATTAAATCAGCACTTTCTTCTAAAGTGTTAGAAGAAAATGTATTAGTATTAGAAAGCCTTGCTTTCGATGCTCCAAAAACAAAAGATTTCAAAACAGTATTAGGTGGACTTTCTGTTGAGAAGAAGGCACTTATCGTTACTGCTGACCTTGATGAAAATGTAGCACTTTCTGCTCGTAACATTCCTGGTGTAACAGTTGTAACAGCTGACGGAATCAATGTTCTTGATGTTGTAAATCATGATAAATTAATCATGACGAAAGCTGCAGTTGAAAAAGTAGAGGAGGTGCTTGCATAATGGATGCACGCGATATCATTAAGCGCCCCGTTATCACTGAACGTTCTACTGACCTAATGTCTGAAAAGAAATATACGTTTGAAGTTGATGTGAGAGCTAACAAAACTCAAGTTAAAGATGCGATTGTTGAGATCTTTGGCGTTGAAGTTGAAAAAGTTAACATCATGAACTATAAAGGTAAATTCAAGCGCATGGGTAAATTCGGTGGTTACACAAACAAACGTCGTAAAGCTATTGTGAAACTAACTGCTGATAGCAAAGAAATCGAATTCTTTGAAGCATAATAAAAACTAACAAGAAGAGGAGGGAATAAAATGGCGATTAAAAAGTACAAACCTACCTCTAATGGTCGTCGCGGTATGACAGTTTCTGATTTCGCTGAAATCACAACTAGCACACCAGAAAAATCTCTATTAGCTCCATTAAAGAGAAAAGGCGGCCGTAATAACCAAGGTAAGTTAACTGTTCGTCATCAAGGTGGCGGCCATAAGCGTTCATACCGTATCATTGATTTTAAACGTAACAAAGATGGCATTCCTGGACGCGTTGCCACTATCGAGTACGATCCAAACCGTTCCGCAAATATTGCATTAATCAATTATGTAGATGGTGAAAAGCGTTATATCCTAGCTCCAAAAAACCTAGTAGTAGGTATGGAAGTAATGTCTGGCCCAGAGGCAGATATTAAAGTAGGTAATGCATTACCATTAGTAAACATCCCTGTTGGTACTGTAGTACACAACATCGAATTAAAACCTGGTAAAGGCGGCCAATTGGTTCGTTCTGCTGGTACATCTGCACAGGTTTTAGGTAAAGAAGGAAAATACGTACTTGTACGTTTGAATTCTGGTGAAGTTCGAATGATTCTTGCTGAGTGCCGTGCTACAATCGGTCAAGTAGGTAACGAACAACACGAACTTATCAACATTGGTAAAGCAGGACGCTCACGCTGGTTAGGCAAACGCCCAACAGTACGTGGATCTGTAATGAACCCTAATGATCACCCACACGGTGGTGGTGAAGGACGTTCACCAATCGGACGTAAGTCACCAATGTCTCCATGGGGTAAACCAACTCTTGGATTCAAAACTCGTAAGAAAAAGAATAAATCAGATAAGTTTATTGTACGTCGTCGTAAAAAATAACGGGGTTGAACTACGGTTCAAAGAACGAGCCGTAGAACAATCACGAAGGGAGGTTCATCCATGGGTCGCAGCCTTAAAAAAGGACCATTTGTTGATGATCATTTAATGGTTAAGATCGAAAAGTTAAATGAAACTGAAGGTAAGCAAGTTGTAAAAACTTGGTCACGTCGTTCTACGATCTTCCCACAATTTATCGGCCACACTATCGCTGTTTATGATGGTCGCAAACATGTGCCTGTATATGTTACTGAAGACATGGTAGGACACAAGCTTGGAGAATTTGCTCCAACTCGTGCTTACAAAGGCCATGGTAATGATGATAAGAAAACCAGACGTTAAGAGAGGAGGGCATCCAAATGCAAGCTAAAGCTGTTGCAAGAACAGTTCGTATTGCTCCTCGTAAAGCACGTTTAGTCGTAGATCTAATTCGAGGAAAGCAAGTTGGTGAAGCGGTGTCGATTTTAAATCACACACCAAAGTTTGCTTCTCCAATCGTTGAAAAAGTATTGAAATCTGCTATGGCAAATGCCGAGCACAATTATGAAATGGACGTTAATAGCTTGGTAGTTACTCAAGCTTTTGTAGATGAAGGACCAACGTTGAAACGTTTCCGTCCTCGTGCAATGGGTCGTGCAAGCCAAATTAACAAACGCACAAGCCACATCACAATCGTTCTATCAGAAAAGAAGGAGGGATAATCTGTGGGTCAAAAAGTAAATCCAGTCGGTTTGCGTATCGGTATCATCAAAGATTGGGAATCTAAGTGGTACGCAGGTAAAGACTTCGCTGATCTTTTACACGAAGACCTTAAAATTCGTGAGTACATCACGAAACGTTTGAAGGATGCTTCTGTATCTAAAGTTGAAATCGAACGTGCTGCAAACCGTGTGAATGTAACTGTTCATACTGCTAAGCCTGGTATGGTTATCGGTAAAGGCGGTACAGAAGTTGAAGCACTTCGTAAAGCTTTAAATCAATTAACTGGCAAACGAGTACACATCAACATTCTTGAAATCAAAAGAGCTGATCTTGATGCGAAACTAGTTGCTGAAAATATTGCTCGTCAATTAGAAAATCGTGTATCTTTCCGTCGTGCACAAAAGCAAGTTATCCAACGTGCTATGCGTGCAGGAGCTAAAGGTATTAAAACAATGGTATCAGGTCGTCTTGGCGGTGCAGATATTGCTCGTTCAGAACACTATAGCGAAGGAACTGTTCCACTTCATACACTTCGTGCTGATATCGACTATGCTCATGCTGAAGCTGATACTACTTATGGTAAGCTTGGCGTAAAAGTATGGATCTATAAGGGAGAAGTCCTTCCTACTAAGAAGAAACCTGCGGAAGGAGGCAAATAATATGTTATTGCCAAAACGCGTTAAATATCGCCGTCAACACCGTGGAAAAATGCGTGGTAACGCTAAAGGTGGAACTGAAGTAACTTTCGGTGAATTCGGCTTACAAGCAACTGAAGCTTCTTGGATTACAAACCGCCAAATCGAAGCTGCCCGTATTGCAATGACTCGTTACATGAAACGTGGCGGTAAAGTTTGGATTAAAATCTTCCCACATAAGCCTTATACTGCAAAACCTCTTGAGGTGCGGATGGGTTCTGGTAAAGGGGCACCTGAAGGTTGGGTAGCTGTTGTTAAACCAGGTAAAGTAATGTTTGAAATCGCTGGTGTTTCTGAAGAAGTAGCACGTGAGGCACTACGTCTTGCTATGCACAAACTTCCAATCAAATGTAAGTTTGTAAAACGTGAAGAAATTGGTGGTGAATCAAATGAGAGCTAATGAAATTAAAGACCTTACCACTGCCGAAATTGAACAAAAAGTTAAATCTTTAAAAGAAGAGCTTTTCAACCTTCGCTTCCAATTAGCGACAGGTCAACTTGAAAATACAGCTCGCATTCGTGAAGTACGCAAAGCGATTGCTCGTATGAAAACTGTGATTCGTGAGAGAGAAATCAGCGTTAACAAGTAAAAACCCGAGAGGAGGTTCACATAATGAGTGAACGTAACCAACGCAAAGTTTACACTGGACGTGTTGTTTCTGACAAAATGGATAAAACTATCACTGTTTTAGTCGAAACGTACAAAAAGCATCCTCTTTACGGTAAACGCGTTAAGTACTCTAAAAAGTTTAAAGCTCATGATGAGCAAAATGAAGCAAAAATCGGCGATATCGTACGTATCATGGAAACTCGTCCGCTTTCAGCTACTAAGCGTTTCCGTTTAGTTGAAGTTACAGAAAAAGCAGTTATTATTTAATTGTTCGGATTAAGCATCATTCCGAAGGGAGGTTACACACATGATTCAACAAGAATCACGTTTAAAAGTTGCTGATAACTCTGGTGCTCGTGAGGTACTTACCATTAAAGTTCTTGGTGGTTCAGGCCGTAAAACTGCGGGTATCGGTGATGTTATCGTATGTACAGTGAAACAAGCAACACCTGGTGGCGTTGTTAAAAAGGGTGACGTTGTTAAGGCCGTTATCGTTCGTACGAAAAGCGGTGCTCGTCGACCTGATGGATCATACATTCGTTTCGATGAAAACGCATGTGTAATTATCAAGGATGATAAGAGCCCACGTGGAACTCGTATCTTCGGACCAGTTGCTCGTGAACTTCGCGATAACAACTTTATGAAAATCGTTTCCTTGGCTCCAGAAGTACTATAATTTAAATTCAATTGCCTTTAAGGAGGTGCTTACGAATGCATGTTAAAAAAGGTGACAAAGTAAGAGTTATCTCCGGTAAGGATAAGGGCAAAACAGGAGTAATCCTAGCAGCCTATCCTAAAGATAGCCGTGTACTAGTAGAAGGTGTAAATATCGTGAAAAAACACGCTAAACCTTCTCAAGTGAATCCACAAGGCGGAATTATGAGCTTTGAGGCACCAATTCATGTATCAAACGTTATGCCTATCGACCCTAAGTCTGGTAACCCAACTCGTGTAGGGTACACAACGGTTGATGGCAAAAAGGTACGCGTAGCAAAATCCGGTGAAGTATTAGATAAATAGTCTAAAATTTAGAAGGGAGGTACAATAAGTGAACCGCCTAAAAGAAAAGTTTGTAAAAGAAGTTACTCCTGCTCTAATGAGCAAGTTCAACTATAAATCAGTAATGCAAGTTCCTCAACTTGATAAGATTGTTATTAACATGGGTGTTGGTGATGCAGTAGCAAACGCTAAAGCTTTAGATAATGCTGTTGAAGAACTAGCAACAATCACAGGACAAAAACCTGTTATAACTCGTGCTAAGAAATCAATCGCTGGCTTCCGTCTTCGTGAAGGTATGCCAATCGGTGCAAAAGTTACACTTCGCGGTGAGCGCATGTATCAATTCTTGGATAAATTAGTTTCTGTTTCTTTACCTCGTGTTCGTGACTTCCGTGGTGTTTCTAAGAAATCATTCGATGGTCGCGGTAATTATACTTTGGGTGTTAAAGAACAATTAATCTTCCCTGAAATTGATTACGATAAGGTTAGCAAAGTTCGTGGGATGGATATCGTTATCGTAACGACTGCTAACACTGATGAAGAAGCACGTGAACTGTTAACACAATTTGGAATGCCATTCCAAAAGTAATCGCTAAATAAGGGAGGCGAAAACGTGGCTAAAAAGTCAATGATTGCGAAACAAAAGCGCACGCCTAAATACCCGGTACAAGAGTACACTCGCTGTGAACGTTGCGGCCGTCCGCACTCTGTATACCGTAAATTTAAGCTTTGCCGTATTTGTTTCCGTGAATTAGCATACAAGGGACAAATTCCTGGTGTCAAAAAAGCTAGCTGGTAAAACCCAAGTCTGGGAAGGAGGTAAAAATAATGGTCATGACAGATCCGATTGCTGATATGCTTACTCGCATTCGTAATGCGAATATGGTGCGTCACGAAAAGTTAGAAGTGCCTGCTTCTAATATCAAGAAAGAAATCGCTGAAATCTTAAAGCGTGAAGGCTTCGTTCGTGATGTAGAATTTATCGAAGACAACAAACAAGGTATTATCCGTATCTTCTTGAAGTACGGTTCTAATAATGAACGTGTTATCACAGGTCTTAAGCGCATAAGCAAGCCTGGACTTAGAGTTTATGCAAAATCTACTGAGGTACCACGTGTCCTTAACGGTCTTGGTATCGCACTAGTATCAACTTCAAATGGTGTTATAACTGATAAAGAAGCTCGTTCAAAACAAGTTGGCGGAGAAGTATTAGCTTACGTTTGGTAATAGAGTTTCTGAATGAATGGAGGTGCACTTAATGTCTCGCGTAGGAAAAAAACCTATTGAAATCCCTGCAGGAGTTACGGTTACTTTAAACAACAGTACCGTTACTGTTAAAGGACCAAAAGGCGAACTTACTCGCTCTTTTAATCCAGATATCGAAATTAAAATCGAAGAAAACCTAGTTACAATCACTCGTCCATCTGATGTGAAAGAACATCGCGCATTGCACGGTACTACTCGTGCTCTAATTGCGAACATGGTTGAAGGTGTTTCTAAGGGCTTTGAAAGAAAATTAGAATTAATCGGGGTTGGATACCGTGCCCAAAAGCAAGGTAGCAAGCTTGTATTAAACGTTGGATATTCTCACCCAGTTGAGATTGAACCTGAAATTGGTCTTCAAGTAGAAGTACCTACTAATACTAAAATTACGATTACAGGTACTGACAAAGAACGTGTTGGCGCATTAGCAGCCAATATTCGTCAAGTTCGTCCTCCAGAGCCTTATAAAGGCAAAGGAATTCGTTACGAAGGCGAAGCTGTTCGTCGTAAAGAAGGTAAAACAGGTAAGTAATGCCGCATAGGTAAACGAAAGGAGTGACGTAAATGATTACGAAGCTTGACAAAAATGCTAGTCGCAAGAAGAGACATGCTCGTGTTCGTGCGAAACTTAGCGGTACTGCAGCTCGTCCACGTCTAAATGTGTTCCGTTCTAACAAGCATCTATATGCTCAATTAATCGATGACATGAGTGGAGTTACATTAGCAAGTGCTTCTACTATGGAAAAAGATCTTAACCTTGAATCTACAAGTAATGTTGAAGCAGCTAAGTTGGTCGGAGAATTAGTCGCTAAACGTGCGGTAGAAAAAGGTATCACTGCTGTTGTTTTTGACCGTGGAGGATACCTTTACCATGGACGTATCCAAGCACTAGCTGATGCAGCCCGTGAAAACGGCTTACAATTTTAATAGACAAAGGAGGGACACATAAATGATACGTCGTATTGATCCAAACAAACTTGAACTAGAAGAACGCGTTGTAACGGTTAACCGTGTAGCGAAAGTTGTTAAGGGTGGTCGTCGTTTTCGCTTCACTGCTCTAGTAGTAGTTGGAGATAAAAACGGTCATGTTGGTTTCGGTACTGGTAAAGCTCAAGAAGTACCAGATGCGATTCGTAAAGCAATCGAAGATGCTAAGAAGAACTTAATCGAAGTACCAATGGTTGGAACTACTGTTCCTCACCAAGTTATTGGACGTTTTGGTGCTGGTCAGATTCTTCTAAAGCCTGCTTCTGAAGGTACAGGAGTTATTGCTGGCGGTCCAGTCCGTGCTGTTCTTGAATTAGGCGGAGTAGGAGATATCCTTTCTAAATCTTTAGGGACTAACACTCCAATTAATATGGTACGTGCAACGATCGATGGTCTAAAACAACTAAAACGTGCTGAAGACGTAGCTAAGTTACGTGGTAAATCAGTAGAAGAACTGCTAGGATAAGGAGGGAAATCAAATGGCAAACAAACTATTAATTACCCTCAACCGCAGCGTAATTGGTCGTCCTGAAGACCAACGCGCGACAGTTACTGCTCTAGGTTTACGTAAATTAAATCAAACAGTTGAGCATCAAGATAATGCTGCAATTCGCGGTATGATTACAAAAGTTGCTCACCTTGTATCAGTAAAAGAACAATAATAGATTGTTTTCTTTCATAAGGAGGTGCCAATATGAAACTTCATGAACTAAAGCCTGCTGAAGGTTCTCGTAAAGAACGTAAACGTTTAGGACGCGGTATCGGTTCTGGACAAGGTAAAACTGCTGGTAAAGGTCATAAAGGTCAAAATGCTCGTTCCGGCGGCGGTGTCCGTCTTGGATTCGAGGGTGGTCAAACACCTTTATTCCGTCGTTTACCAAAACGTGGTTTTACTAATATCAGCCGTAAGGAATATGCAATTGTAAACCTTGATGTTCTTAATCAGTTTGAAGAGGGTACAGAAGTTACTCCAGAACTTCTAATTGAAACTGGTGTAGTTAAGAACGAAAAAGCAGGAATTAAGATTCTTGCAAAAGGGAACGTAGAGAAAAAACTTACTGTAAAAGCTCATAAATTCTCCTCTACCGCCAAAGAAGCAATTGAAGCTGTAGGTGGAACTACTGAGGTGATCTAATGTTCCAGACAATCTCCAATTTTATGCGCGTGGCTGAAATTAGAAGAAAGATTATCTTCACTCTTTTAATGTTAATCGTATTTCGACTAGGCAGTTTTATTCCTGTTCCTAATGTAAATGCTGAAATATTGGCAGCACAAGATAAATTAAGTGTATTCGGAATTTTAAATACCTTTGGCGGTGGAGCGTTGCAAAACTTCTCCATTCTTGCTATGGGTATTATGCCTTACATTACTGCTTCCATTATTATTCAGCTTTTACAGATGGATGTAGTTCCGAAATTTACGGAATGGTCAAAGCAAGGAGATGCTGGACGTCGAAAGTTAGCTCAGTTTACTCGATATTTCACAATTGTTCTTGGCTTTATTCAAGCCTTAGGAATGTCATACGGATTTAATAGTATGGCAAGCGGACAATTGATTAAAAATCCTGGGATCGGTACTTACTTGTTGATTGCAGTTGTGTTAACTGCTGGTACTGCCTTTTTAATGTGGTTAGGTGAGCAAATTACCGAAAAGGGTGTTGGAAATGGTATTTCCATCATTATCTTTGCAGGTATCGTTGCAAGTATTCCTAATACCGTTAATCAGATTTATGTACAGCAGTTTGAAAATGCTGGTGAGCAATTATTTCTTCGTATTATTACGGTTGTTTTAATTCTCCTAGCAGTAATTGCGATTGTTGTAGGTACTATTTTTATCCAACAGGCAATTAGAAAAATTCCTATTCAGTATGCTAAACAACGGTCTGTAAATGGACGTAATGCAGGTGCACAACAATCCACGCATATGCCGTTAAAAGTTAATGCTGCTGGTGTAATTCCTGTTATCTTTGCAGTTTCTTTTATTGTAACGCCAAGAACGGTAGCCTCATTCTTTCCAACGAATGATGTAACCCTTTGGATTACAAGAGTATTTGATTATTCCCATCCGATTGGAATGACTCTTTATGCTGCACTGATTATTGCCTTTACGTACTTTTATGCTTTCATTCAGGTTAATCCTGAACAGGCTGCAGAAAACTTACAAAAGCAAAGCGGTTATATTCCAGGTATTAGACCGGGTAGGAGTACACAGGAATACTTAACACGCGTCTTATATCGTTTAACTTTTGTTGGTGCGCTTTTCTTAACCGTAATTGCGATTTTGCCAATCATTTTTATTAATGTGGCTAATTTACCGCAATCGGCTCAAATTGGCGGAACAAGTTTATTAATCGTCGTCGGTGTCGCACTTGATACGATGAAACAGCTTGAAGCCCAGCTAGTTAAACGTCATTATAAAGGCTTTATTAAATAAATAGGTTTTGGGGACTTGTGTTCCCTGAAACCATAAATAGCACGAGGGGGAACACGTGTGAATTTAGTATTAATGGGGCTTCCAGGTGCCGGAAAAGGTACTCAAGCCGAACAAATCGTCGAACAATACGGCATCCCTCATATCTCTACTGGAGATATGTTCCGTGCAGCGATGAAAGAAGGAACAGAACTAGGTTTAGAAGCTAAGTCTTTTATGGACAAAGGCGCTCTTGTTCCTGATGAAGTAACAATCGGCATTGTTCGTGAACGGTTAAGTAAAGATGACTGTAAAAATGGCTTTTTACTTGATGGCTTTCCTAGGACAGTACCTCAAGCGGAAGCATTGGAAAGTCTATTATCCGATTTAGAAAAAAAGATTGATTATGTTATAAATATAAATGTTGATAAAAGTATTTTAATGGATCGTTTGACAGGTCGTCGTATTTGTAAAGATTGTGGATCAACATATCATTTAGAATTTAATCCTCCTGCAAAAGAGGGAGTTTGCGATAAATGTGGTGGAGAGCTCTACCAACGTGCAGATGATAATGCTGAAACTGTTCAAAATCGATTAGACGTTAATATCAAACAACAAGAACCATTGCTTACTTTCTATGAAACAAAAGGCTACCTTCGTACAATTGATGGACAGCAGGACATTAATAAAGTATTTGCTGATATCGAGCAATTGCTTAGGGACTTACGTTAATGGCCATTAGTTTAATCGTAGGTCGACTCTCGAACATCTCTTCAATAAACTTCAAAAGTATGTGGATGTAAATGGCTTTTCTATTGTACTGAGTATGTAGGACCGAGAGTTGGGCAAGACTTACATGTGGAAATTGTTATTCCATTTAATGTAGAATTTACTTGCGGACAGAAGAAGAACATTATGTTAATATTAAAAGGTTGCTAATGTTTTGTACGAAAGAAAAGTATTTGCTTTGCATTTTAGAATGTAATAGTTGAAATGAGAAGGGAGACGAATTAATGGCCAAAGATGATGTAATTGAAATTGAAGGTAAAGTAATTGAAACTTTGCCAAATGCAATGTTTAAGGTAGAATTAGAAAATGGTCATACCGTGCTAGCTCATGTTTCTGGTAAAATCCGAATGCACTTCATTCGCATCCTTCCGGGTGACAAAGTTACTGTCGAGCTTTCTCCATATGACTTAACACGCGGAAGAATTACTTACCGCTTTAAATAATTGCTTGCACTCCGTATTACTAAGGAGGTTAGGATAATGAAAGTAAGACCATCTGTTAAACCGATCTGCGAAAAGTGCAAAGTTATCCGTAGACGCGGTAAAGTCATGGTTATCTGTGAAAACCCTAAACATAAACAAAAACAAGGTTAATCTTGAAGGAGGTGCGCTCATTTATGGCACGTATTGCTGGTGTAGATATTCCACGTGAAAAACGTGTAGTTATCTCTTTAACTTACATTTATGGTATTGGTAAAAATACTGCACAAAAAGTATTAGCAGATGCTGGTGTTTCTGAAGATACTCGAGTGCGTGATTTAACTGAAGACGAACTAAACAAAATCCGTGATATCATCGACAAATTAAAAGTTGAAGGTGACCTTCGCCGTGAAATTTCTCTTAACATTAAGCGTTTAATGGAGATTGGTTGCTACCGCGGATTACGTCATCGTCGTGGTTTACCGGTTCGTGGACAAAACACGAAAAACAACGCTCGTACACGCAAAGGTCCTCGTAAGACTGTTGCGAACAAGAAGAAGTAATCGGCAAAGGAGGTTATTTAAATGGCACGTAAAACTAATACACGTAAACGTCGTGTTAAAAAGAATATTGAACAAGGTATTGCACATATCCGTTCAACATTTAACAATACAATCGTAACAATTACTGATGTTCATGGTAATGCTATTTCTTGGTCTAGTGCTGGTGCGCTTGGATTTAGAGGTTCTCGTAAATCTACTCCATTCGCAGCTCAAATGGCTGCTGAAACGGCTGCTAAGACATCTATCGAACATGGTATGAAAACTCTAGAAGTAACAGTTAAAGGACCAGGTGCTGGTCGTGAGGCTGCTATTCGTGCGCTGCAAGCTGCAGGTCTTGAAGTAACTGCAATTAAAGACGTTACTCCTGTTCCTCATAACGGATGCCGTCCACCAAAACGCCGTCGTGTTTAATTTTTCTGTATAGAATTTGTATCATTGTCAATAATGGGTTATGATACTAAATTTTGTAGTTTATACAGAAAGTTTATTCCAGTTGTTGTGCACAAAACGGGAACGTATACATGGGGGAATTTCGATTAGGTAAATTACTAGTCGAGGTTTCGACGTTTTGAAGGAGGGTTATTTGATGATCGAAATAGAAAAACCAAAAATCGAAACGGTTGAGATCAACGATGATGCCAAGTACGGAAAGTTCGTCGTAGAACCACTTGAGCGTGGATATGGTACCACTTTGGGTAACTCCTTACGTCGTATCCTATTATCTTCACTCCCAGGTGCCGCTGTTACATCGATTCAGGTCGATGGGGTACTTCATGAGTTCTCAACAATTGAAGGCGTCGTAGAGGATGTAACATCCATCATTTTAAACATTAAAAAATTAGCTTTAAAAATCTACTCTGATGAAGAGAAAACTCTTGAGATTGATGTTCAGGGTGAAGGTCCTGTTAAAGCTGGAAACATTACGCATGATAGTGATGTTGAAATCTTAAATCCTGATCTTCATATTGCTACATTGGCTTCAAGTGGACATCTTCGCATGCGTTTAACTGCTAAGCGAGGCCGTGGTTATACACCTGCTGAGCAAAATAAGCGTGAAGACCAGCCAATTGGTGTTATTCCAATTGATTCTATTTTCACACCAGTCTCTCGTGTGTCCTATCAGATAGAAAATACTCGTGTGGGTCAAATGACAAACTATGATAAGCTAACGCTTGATGTTTGGACAGATGGAAGCACAGGGCCAAAGGAAGCAATAGCTCTTGGTTCGAAAATTTTAACCGAGCATTTAAATATCTTTGTTGGTTTAACTGACGAAGCACAAAATGCTGAGATTATGATCGAAAAAGAAGAGGATCAGAAAGAAAAAGTCCTTGAAATGACGATCGAAGAACTTGATTTATCCGTTCGTTCATATAATTGCTTAAAACGTGCTGGAATCAATACTGTTCAGGAATTAGCTAATAAGACTGAAGAGGATATGATGAAAGTTCGTAACTTAGGCCGCAAATCACTTGAAGAAGTGAAAGCAAAACTAGAAGAGCTTGGATTAGGCTTACGTAAGGATGACTGAGTAATTTCATCTCCATTCATTAACTAATCCGTTTAATGACTTCAACAAAGGAGGGAACCCTTCATGGCATACAGAAAGTTAGGACGCACAAGTGCACAGCGTAAAGCTATGCTACGTGATTTAACTACAGATTTAATTATCAATGAGCGCATTCAAACAACAGAAACTCGCGCGAAGGAACTTCGTGGTACTGTTGAGAAAATGATTACTTTAGGTAAACGTGGTGACTTGCATGCTCGCCGTCAAGCTGCTTCTTACGTTCGTAATGAAGTTGCTGATGCTGAAAAAGGTACAGATGCACTACAAAAACTTTTCACTGATATCGCTCCACGTTATTCAGAGCGCCAAGGTGGATATACTCGTATTATGAAACTTGGACCACGCCGCGGCGATGGTGCACCAATGGTAATTATCGAGTTAGTTTAATATCTCAAAAGCAGACAACAAGGGCGCTGGACAGTTTAGTTACAAACTTGTTCTTGAGCCCTTTTTCTGTATAAAATCTAATAATGTACGAACCAAGCCAAAAAGAGTGTTATGATGAGCGTAACTCCATTTAATTGGAGCAAATCTAAAAGTTTTACATGTTATTTCTTTGGAAAGCTTTTATTATGTCGCAATTCATATTGCGCGGATTGAAATACGACTCGTCTAGCTCATGCACCTCCTCCTATTTCTTTTTTAGAAATCCCGTTTACGTGGCAGTTACTATCGTCTGCTGCCTTTGGGGTGAGGTGCAGGCTTTTTTTGTATTCTACGAGCCTAGCCTAGTATGGTTTGCATAGATGAGACGAGAGGAGAAGATTTATATGAGAGAGGCCGTTGTATCACTTAGGAATGTGTCTTTTCAATATGAAAATCAAAGCAGCTATGCTCTTCAAAATGTAACTTTTGATATCTTTGAAGGCGAATGGTTAGCGATTGTTGGTCATAATGGTTCAGGTAAATCCACTATGGCAAAGCTTCTTAATGGTTTACAATTTCCGCAAAGTGGTGAGATTTCAGTTTGTGGAATTCAATTAAATGAAGAGTCTATTTGGGACATACGAAAGAAATTAGGGATGGTTTTTCAGAACCCTGATAATCAGTTTGTGGGTACGACTGTTCAGGATGATGTGGCTTTTGGTTTAGAAAACCATGGGGTCCCAAGGAATGATATGATCTTTAGGGTAGAGGATTCTTTAAAAAAAGTTAACATGGATCAATTTCTTAATCAAGAGCCGCACCATCTTTCTGGAGGGCAAAAGCAACGCGTAGCTATTGCTGGTGTTCTTGCATTGAGACCATCCATTATTATTCTAGACGAAGCAACTTCAATGCTCGATCCGAAAGGAAGAGGGGAAGTTTTAGAGACTGTTCGTACTCTAAAGAATGAGAAGTCACTCACTGTCATCTCAATTACTCATGATTTAGAAGAAGCTGCAAAAGCCGACAGAATTATTGTGATGAATCAAGGGGAAGTTTACCGTGAGGGAACCCCTGAGGACATATTTTCAATGGACGATGAATTGGTTCGTTTAGGGCTTGATATACCTTTTTCGATTAAAATGAGTAATGCTTTCCGTCAAAAAGGAATTGACCTATCCAAGCACTATTTATCGGAAGAAGAGTTGGTGAATGAGTTATGGACATTTCGCTCCAAAATATAGAGTATCGTTATCAAGCAAACACGCCTTTTGAGAGGTTAGCAATTAAAGATGTGTCTATTAACATCCCAACAGGAACATACATGGCGTTAATAGGTCATACTGGTTCAGGAAAATCTACGGTGTTACAGCATTTAAATGCCTTACTATTGCCAACTGAAGGATCTGTAATAATAGGCAGCCAAGAAATCAAAGCAAAGCAAAAGAATAAGAACTTAAGAATGATTAGACAAAAAGTAGGGATTGTCTTTCAATTTCCAGAGCATCAGTTATTTGAGGAAACCGTCGAAAAGGATATTATTTTTGGACCCATGAATTTCGGTGTTTCAGAAAATGAAGCAAAAGAGAGAGCAAGACTTGCTTTAAAGCAAGTTGGATTAGCTGAGGAAATATTAGAAAAGTCTCCATTTGATTTATCGGGTGGTCAAATGCGCCGAGTTGCCATTGCTGGTGTTCTTGCAATGGAACCAGATTGTCTTGTTCTGGATGAGCCAACTGCAGGACTTGATCCGCGAGGGCGTAAAGAAATCATGGATATGTTTTATTCACTTCATAAAAAGAGAAATTTATCCACCATACTTGTAACACATAGTATGGAAGATGCAGCGAGGTATGCGGATCAAATTGTCATCATGCAGCAAGGACATGTTGTAAAGCAAGGGACGCCTGTCGAAATTTTCTCCTCGGTTACTGAACTTGTTGAAATGGGATTGGATGTTCCTGAAGTGGTACGTTTCCAACGAATGCTAGAAGAAAAGTTAGGTTTGAAGCTAGAGAGAACCTATCTATCGATTGAGGAACTATCAGCGGCGGTTGCTGAGCTGTTAAGGGGTGCACCGGTATGATGGAAAAAATGATTATTGGAAGATATGTACCTGCTGATAGTTTAATCCATCGACTGGACCCTAGATCGAAGCTAATTATTATTTTCTTATTTGTATGTATTATTTTTCTTGCTAATAATTTTTTCACCTATATTCTTATTGGAATTTATACTATTCTTATGCTTGGTTTATCACGAATTCCTGTTCGCTTTCTTTATGCAGGTTTAAAACCTGTGCTCTGGTTAGTACTATTTACATTACTCTTACAGGTTTTCTTCACGAAAGAAGGAAGTCTATTGTATGAGCTGGGGCCGATAAAGATTTATGAAGAAGGAGTCAGACAGGGAATTTTTATTTCAATGAGGTTCTTTTTCTTAATATTAATGACCAGTCTTCTCACCTTAACCACGACACCCATCGAAATAACCGATGGCTTGGAAACACTATTACACCCTTTGAAAAAGGTCCGATTCCCTGTACATGAAATGGCATTAATGATGTCTATTTCTTTACGGTTTATTCCAACCTTAATGCAGGAAACGGATAAGATTATGAAAGCACAAATTGCACGCGGGGTTGAGTTTTCAAGCGGCCCTATAAAGGAAAGAATCAAAGCAGTCATTCCATTGCTTATCCCTCTTTTCGTTAGCTCTTTTAAGCGTGCTGAGGAGCTTGCTATTGCGATGGAGGCGAGAGGCTATCGTGGCGGCGAGGGCAGGACTAAATATCGTCTATTAAGCTGGAAACTCGCTGATACTTTGCAACTTTTGATTCTTGTTGTATTGACTATATTGTTAATCCTACTACGTTCATAATGGAGCTAATGATGACTCGCTATAAATGCAAGATTTCATATGATGGTTCTGGTTTCTCAGGATATCAGGTTCAGCCAAAGAAACGGACCGTTCAAAGTGTTATAGAAACTGTATTAACCAAAATGCATAAGGGCAGCCAAGTGAAAATTTCAGCCTCAGGAAGAACGGATGCTGGGGTCCATGCAAGGGGACAGGTGATTCATTTTGATTCGCCGTTATCCCTTCCTTTGGAAAAGTGGGAGTTAGCACTAAATTCTATGCTCCCTGAAGATATATCTGTTCTTCGTGTGGAAGAGGCTGATACTGCCTTTCATGCTCGATTCGATGCAATTGGAAAGGAATACCGCTATTTTCTGAATCAATCACCGAAAAGGGACCCATTTCTACGGAATTATTCGTTCCACTACCCGTATCCTCTAAATCTTGCTGCCATGAGAGTGGCGTCATCTTATTTATTGGGGACACATGATTTTTCTAGTTTTTGTTCAGCAAGAACAGAAGTAGAAGATAAGGTTAGGACGATTGAAACCATTGAAATCCTGGAGGATGAAGGGCGTGTTAGCTTTCGTTTTATCGGTAATGGTTTTTTATATAATATGGTTAGAATTTTAGTAGGAACTTTAATTGAGGTCGGTTCTGGAAAACGTCAACCAGAGGAAATAGTGGAGATACTCAAAAAAAGAGATCGTCGCTATGCTGGAAAAACCGCACCAGGGCAAGGGTTGTATCTTTGGCAGGTTTATTATTAAATAAAATTTATCTAACAACACAACCTGGTGTAACATTTTCTTGACTTTTTGATCTAAAGAACTTATTATATTATATGGTTGTGTTTTTAATCCCACGATTAAGCCCCGGAAAGTCTTCATCGTGATTGAAAATATATGAATTTAACAATTGACGCACAATGCCGATAACGTTTATTCCCGGAACAGAATAAACGATAACGACTTATGATGGTGCGAAAAAATAATCTTTAATGGATTTAAATTAGGAGGGAAATTCATGCGTACAACGTTTATGGCTAACGCCAACAATATCGAGCGTAAATGGTACGTGATTGATGCTGAAGGCAAAACTCTTGGACGTCTTGCTTCTGAAGTAGCAGCAATCTTACGTGGTAAAAATAAACCAACTTTTACACCACATGTTGACACTGGTGATCATGTTATCATTCTTAACGCTTCTAAAGTTGAATTAACTGGTAAGAAATTAACTGACAAGATCTACTACCGTCACACTATGCATCCAGGTGGTTTAAAGACTAGAACTGCTCTTGAAATGCGTACGAACTATGCTGAGAAAATGATCGAGCTTGCTGTTAAAGGTATGCTTCCAAAGAATTCTCTTGGCCGTCAAACTTTCAAAAAATTACACGTATATGCTGGCGCAGAACATCCGCACCAAGCACAACAACCTGAAGTTTACGAACTTCGCGGTTAATAAAGAGGGAGGGAATTAACTTGGCACAAGTTCAATATATTGGTACTGGTCGTCGTAAGAGCTCTGTCGCACGCGTGCGCTTAGTTCCAGGTACAGGTAAAATCCTAAT
Organism: Neobacillus niacini; assembly: GCF_023715415.1. Classification (GTDB taxonomy): domain Bacteria; phylum Bacillota; class Bacilli; order Bacillales; family Cytobacillaceae; genus Neobacillus; species Neobacillus niacini_C. The sequence goes on along the minus strand of NZ_JAMBOB010000017.1, from coordinate 10,115 downwards.
TAACGGTCGTGACATCGAAGAGTATATCCCATTTGCAGCTTTACGTATGGTTGTTAACCAACCATTAGTAGCTACTGAAACACAAGGCAGCTATGATGTTCTTGTAAACGTAAGCGGCGGTGGATACACTGGTCAAGCTGGAGCAATCCGCCACGGTATTGCTCGCGCATTACTTCAGGCTGATCCTGAATACCGTACAACATTAAAGCGTGCAGGACTATTAACACGTGACCCACGTATGAAAGAACGTAAGAAATACGGTCTTAAAGGTGCTCGTCGTGCTCCTCAGTTCTCAAAACGTTAATCTTCAACATTTCAAAGGCTCTCAACCATTTTTGGTTGGGGGTCTTTTTTATGTTTTAATATTGCTAGGACCACATCTCTTGAGAATTTACCCATTTACTAAATACTGAAATATAATTTCACTTTTTTGTCAGATATTTTTAAAAAAAGGTAGAAAAAATCACATGGCTATTCAGATAGCTATTCAGCTCAACTAAGAGATTATTAAAGTTTGAGGAGGAGAAACAACTTGCGCAAATTTATAAAGACATTTATCACCTCGTTTCTGGCATTTGCTCTATTATTAACGGGAATCCCACTAGCAGGTTCAGCTGCTACGGGAATTGAGGATTTAGTGATTGACCTCAATGTTCCACAGGTTACACGGGAAGTAAAGGATAGCAAGCTTGATTTAAATGCACTTCATGTTTATGAGGATGGTCACTTTATGTTGTCATCTGAGAACCTAGAATGGCACTCTTCTAATAAAAATGTTGCCTCTGTATCTAAAGATGGAGTAGTAACTTTATCCGGTCACAATGGTACAACGTTTATCTCTGTCAGCGATGGTAGCAATAGCGACAGAATTTCTATTCAATTCAAGGGAAATCAAGACAAAATACTTGTTGAAAAAGAAAAAGGCACACGCTATGACCTCATCGGAAATGCCATCAAGCATATGAGTATGGAAGAAAAGGTTGGACAAATGCTAATGCCTGACTTTATGAATTGGAACGGTAATAACGTAACAGAAATGAACGACGAAATTGCCATGCTTGTAAATGATTATCATCTTGGCGGTGTGATTTTATTCCGTGAAAATACGGTAACAGCTGAGCAAACAGCAAGTTTAGTTTCTGCCTATCAAGATGCTGCTGAAAAATATGGACTACTAATTTCGATTGACCAAGAAGGTGGAATCGTTACACGTCTGCAAACCGGTACCGACATGCCAGGGAATATGGCGTTAGGTGCGACTAGATCTGAAGATCTTGCCGAAAAAGTTGGACGAACAATTGGTGAAGAGCTTAATGCACTTGGTATTAACATGAACTTTGGACCAGTGTTGGATGTAAACAACAATCCAGATAATCCGGTGATTGGTGTTCGGTCTTTTGGAGAGGAACCTGAGTTAGTAGCTAACCTAGGAAATGCCTATATTAAAGGTCTCCATGAAACGGGCACTGCAGCAACTGCTAAGCATTTTCCGGGCCATGGGGATACTGCGGTTGATTCCCATGTAGGACTTCCATCGGTACCTCATGATATTGAGCGTTTAAAGAAAGTAGAATTATATCCTTTCCAGCAGGCAATGGATGCAGGAATTGATGCGATTATGTCAGCACATGTGACGTTCCCAAAAATAGATGATACGAAAGCAATCTCTAAAAAGGACGGTACAGAAGTCGCTGTACCAGGTACACTTTCCTACAAGATATTAACGGGTCTTATGCGCGAAGAAATGGGCTTTAAAGGAGTTATCGTAACGGATGCGATGAATATGGGTGCAATTGCAGATCATTTTGGTCCTGTTGATGCGGCGATCCGTGCTGTTAAAGCAGGAGCTGACATACTTTTAATGCCAGTTGGAATCGTCGATGTAGCAAACGGTCTATATAATGCTGTGAACTCAGGAGATATTGCAGAAGATCGACTTGAGCAGTCAGTAGAGCGGATTTTAACATTAAAGTTAAATAGAGGCATCGTTAAGGCTGAGGTAGAGAAGAGCCTTGATGAGAAGGTAGCTAACGCGATTCAGGTGGTAGGCTCAGAGGATCATAAAGCAATAGAAAAAGAAGCAGCAGCAAAATCCATTACGCTTGTGAAAAATGATAATGTTCTTCCGCTAACTGTTTCATCAGTAGATAAAATTGTTGTGGTTGGTGGATCTGGATTCTCCATTAATCTCCTTGCAGCAGAGGTCCAAAAACACCATCCTGGTGCAGTTTATGTTAATACTACAGGTCAGCTTAATGCCGAACAATTGGCACAAGTACAGGATGCGAAATACATCATTGCTGGAACCTACACTTCAAGTGTTGGAGGCAGGGCTCAAGACGCCAGCCAAATGGTGATGACAAGACAACTCATCGAGACTGGTCTACCTGTCATTGCAGTTGGAGCTAGAAATCCATATGATGTTATGTCCTATACGGATGTTGCTGCCTATCTTGTTCAATATGGATTCAGACCAGCGAGCTTTGAAGCAACCGCAAACACAATTTTTGGAAAAAACAATCCAACTGGAAAACTTCCTGTCACGATTTATAACCATGATGGTAGTGTTTTATATGGATTTGATCACGGTTTAGGATACTAAGTAGGGGATTTATTAAAGGAAATTTAGTTTTAAATCTGAGAGTTTCGTCTATTTTCCCTGAGCTAGATAGGAGCAGATTTAACTGTTGTGGAAATTGAAGGCTGGAAGCTGAACATGTATTACGATGAAATGCCAGTAGAATGGGTTCAGTCTGGATTAGATCAATTTAACGAGGTTCGTGAGAAGTATTTATTATATTAATAAATGTAAGGGGCCTTCATTTTAGGAGACATCTTTAGTAGAAACAGTAGAAATCTAGTCGAATTTTGTATTTTCGGGGAAATAATAGGCAGTTTTTGCTGAATTATTCACCGAAAAAATATATAAGAATGGATAAGAGTATAGCGCCACGGTGGGCGATACACCTTGTAAATCGGACATTAAAGAGTTATATCGCCACCCGATACGGCCAAACCTCGAGATATTAATTTGTAAGGAATGGGGGATAATCTTCTCTTTTTTATTTGTATCGCTAGGTGATATGACTTCATCCATCATCCCTCATTTTTAGTTCAAGAAAAAATATAAAAGGGGCTTTAAAAATTTGTTTCTAATCTATTTAATTTACAAAGATAGGTGCGAATGATAAGAATGTTAAATTTCACTCTCACATGACAAAAATGTCACTTTAGATTTTGTTATTTCGATGGTTAGCGGGAAAGTTAGCGGGTATATTTGGTGGTGAAGGAGGAGTGAAAATGATGCGGAAATCGGACAGTCATGAAAAGATCATATCGCTAGGTGATATGGCTCTTGCAATTTCATCTATAACCCTTCATATTTGATATAAAAAAGGTGATCAGATATGCGAAATGATATTCAACCGTATGAACGCTCTTTCTCTTCCAAGGAAGTGGCTGAGGAAGCCGGAATTGCAACACCTACTGTTCGGAAGTATGGCCAAATCTTGGAGCGGAATGGCTATGTATTTTTAAAAGAAGGTGATCGGCGTATCTTTGTTCAATCCGACATTGAAGCGCTTATAGCGTTACGCGATACGGACAAGCCCCTAGATGAAACGTCTAAAGAAATTGCCCGCCAACAAAAAGAAAAATTAGACGGATTAAGCGAAACAGAGATATCGGTACCCGATACATATGACAATTTACCCCAAGACCCCAATCACCTAAAAGAAATATTATCTTATTTAGCCAATGAACTTGCTGCCGCTCGTGAAATGAATGTCCAAGTAATAAGCGATATGGCGGATCTTAAAACTACTGTTTCCAGGCTAAAGCAGGATCACCACGATTTAAGTTCTAATATTTCTAATTCAGCGCAAAAAACGCAGGCTAGGATTGAAAAATTATCTGAACAAGAAAAAATTCATTACCAGGCATTACTGGAACTCGAAAAGGAGAAGAGTGATTACTTACAGAGAGAATTAGAAAATCTAAAGGAAGAAATGAAAAAAGAGTGGCTTTCACAAAATGACTTTAATAAACGTTTAGAAAAGTCGATTCAAAAGCCAAAAGATAAATGGGACTGGATTTTCTCCCTATTCCGTAAATAAAGCTGACATTCTATTTTACCCTTTATTACTCATGATCAATTAAATGGATACCATCCAAGCCCTGATGGCATATTCTGAATTAGGAATAAAAAAGAAGGGGATTGTATGTATCCTTTAAATAATCAAAACGTAAATAATAATAATAATAATGGCGGGAATGATAACAACTTTGCTGATATTTTACAATTTATAGGACAATGGTTCACCACAACTGGAGATTTCATTTCATTTGTTGGGCAAGCCATTGCCTTAGAACAAGATAGGAAAAATAAAATTCAAGAGCAAAAAGAGAAACAACAGCAGGATGAACAACAACAACAATTTCAACAACAATTAGCACAAATGCAAGAACAAATAAAATTGTTACAAGAACAAGTGAAAAAAGGATAAAAATTGGCAAATGAAAAGATTGCCCACTCTGTATTTCTTCGCAATGTAGGATGAAGAATAGTCCTAAGAGGTGAAAAACGAGTGACTGTAATTACAACCTTTAAAGAAAAGCGTCGCGATAAACAATTAAAATACGAGCGGTCCGTACTAAAGGACTTATCGGTAAAAACGTTAAAAGAGCGAGTTCAGCAGTACTTTGGCTCAACAAGAATTGCGCAAAGCTTTGTTATGAATACAGGAATTGAAGAGGCTTGTTATGACGTAGCATTGGAAGCTTACTTATTAGGAGCTAAATTCAGCAAATTTGGTTATTACGGTGAGAACATAGATGATGTACGTAAACGTTGTTATCGAGAAGAAAAACACTTAATTGATACGCTGTACAATTTTCTCCTCTATTGGGGGAATGGTGAAGAAGGAACAATGAGTGAAACCCTTTATTACTCCTGTGAGGGCTATATAGATGTTTGGTGGAAAGAGGGCTATGATAAAGGACAAAGACGCAGGAAACTGCGATTACATTAATAATTATGATAAAACTGCACCAGTATCTAGAGGCAAGAGCCGCTAATCCTGGTGCTTTTCTTTGTTACTTCTTCTGAGTTCTAAACAGGTCCCTTGTCCCATATAGTTAAGTGAATAGGGACGAGCGGGAAGGAATGATTTGGGTGTCAAAGAAAAAGTTAAAGGTCATTGGTTTTTCTGTTGGTTTACTTCTCTTATTTCTGATTTTACAATATGATTTTGTTAAAGAGAATACCTTGGGCGATTCCTGGAGTCTTCCCTTATCTGGCAAAATCATATTACTTGACCCAGGCCATGGAGGTCCTGATGGTGGAGCTGGAAGCGCCAAAACATTAGAAAAAGACATTGCTTTGGATATTTCGCTAAAAGTCAGAGATTATTTGCAGGAACAGGGAGCTTTGGTTGTCATGACCCGCCAGACAGATAAAGATTTGGCAGATGAAGGTACAAAAGGATATAGCAGAAGGAAAGTGGAGGACTTGAAAACACGCTTAAAAATGATAAATAACTCGGATAATGATCTCTTTGTCAGCATTCATTTAAATGCGATTCCATCTTCAAGGTGGAGTGGAGCTCAAACCTTTTATGCTTCACATTTCAAAGAAAATGCTAAGGTGGCAAAATTCATTCAGGATGAGCTGATTGTAAATTTAGAAAATACAACAAGAAGAGCAAAGCCCATTAATTCTGTCTATATTTTAAAGAATTCAAAGAAGCCTGGTGTGTTAGTAGAGGTTGGTTTTCTATCAAATCCACATGAAAGAGAACAGTTAAAGAAGGATGCCTATCAAGAGAAGATTGCAGCTTCAATCTATCAGGGGGTTGTACGCTACTTTACAAATGAAAAGGAGATCAAGATTGAGGATTAAAGGGAGGTTTTATCCCTTCTTTTTTTTGGAATGATAATGGGTAGTGATTCATTTAACTGTTTCTACAAATATTTATGGTATACTGGAAACTGGAAACGAATTCATTAGGTGAGGTGTTTGTTTACATGTTAACAGAAGTGAAAGTCCGGGAAGTGTTAGGAAGCTTAAAAGAACCATTTTTACATAAAACATTAGCAGAATTAAATGCTATTGAAGAAATAAAAATCAAAGAAGAGAAAAATCATGTCAGCGTGAAATTGCAAATTGCCAAAACTGGTACAGCTGAGCAATTACAGCTGCAAACTCAAGTAGTTAACTTGCTAAAGGAAGCGGGAGCCCAAACAGTGGGTATCAGATTTAGCGAGTTACCAGAAGCGGTGTTAGCAGAGCATCGTCAAGCAGGTAGTGAAACAGAAGACAAAGGATTACTTGCTTCGAATAAAACTACTTTTATTGCAATCGCTAGCGGAAAAGGTGGAGTTGGTAAATCAACTGTTTCCGTCAACCTTGCTGTTGCTCTAGCCCGTCTTGGTAAAAAGGTTGGTTTAGTTGATGCAGATATTTATGGGTTTAGTGTTCCAGATATGATGGGGATTACTAAAAGACCAGTGGTAAGAGGAGAAAAAATTCTACCTGTTGAGCGTTTTGGCGTTAAAGTCATTTCAATGGGCTTCTTTGTAGAAGATAACTCTCCAATCATTTGGCGTGGGCCAATGTTAGGGAAGATGCTCAATAGCTTCTTTAATGAAGTAGAATGGGGAGAAGTAGATTATTTACTACTAGACTTACCTCCAGGAACTGGGGATGTCGCATTAGATGTTCATACGATGCTTCCTGCTTGTAAAGAAGTTATCGTAACCACACCACATCCAACAGCTGCATTTGTTGCAGCTCGTGCTGGTGCTATGGCGCTGCGTACTGATCATGAAATTTTGGGTGTTATTGAAAACATGGCGTACTTTGAAAGTAAGCTGACAGGTGAAAAAGAATATGTATTTGGTAAAGGCGGCGGCGATAAATTAGCAGAGGACTTAAACACAGAAGTCCTTGGACGCCTACCACTTAATCAGCCTGATTGGAATGAAGATGATTTTGCTCCGTCAATCTATCAGGAAGATCACCAATTAGGGAAAATTTATCTAGAAATAGCAGAAAAAATGACAAGTCTTTTGAAAAAATAAATAAATCAAAAACGAAAGCCTCCTCCAAATTCCTTGGAAGAGGCTTTTTTATTTATGTCACTCTCAGCCGCTTTGATCTTCGCCTTCCTGTCCTTTCTCCTCTTTTTTCCCTTCTTTACTTGCTTCCTCTGCCGCTTTTAGGAGTAATTCTTGCATTTTCACTTTAAATAGTGGACTCTCAAGCGTTTCAGAGATGACGGTTTGAAGATGCTCACGGTATTCTTTACTTTTTAGAGCGTCTGCCATTTCCTTCTGGATTTCTGGTTCCTTAAAAACTTCAATCATCATGCCTCTATATTCAGGATCTTTCATTAAATCCTTCAATAGTTGTTCATTCTCGGTTCTCATGCTTTTTGCTACGCCTTTTGCGAATTTAGGATCACTAAAGGTTTTTTTCCAAAACTCAGTTGCATTCTCTGAAGTAAGGGTTTGTTGAATCGTATCTGCAACTACCTGTTGATCCATTACTAATGTTTCCTTCATCTTATCATCTGACATCACTTCTTGAATTGCTTTCTTGCCATCATCGGTTTTAAGAATATCTACTACCATCTTTTTTGTTGTTTCATAATCGATTTGCTCTCCGCCACTTGCTTCTGGAGACGCGCAACTAGAAAGAAACATGGTGATGAGCAAGAGGAGCATTAATCGTTTTGCATTCATCTAAAAAAGCTCCTTTCACATAAGAGTCCTTAATTTCTAGGATGAAGAAATGAGCGTTATATTATGCGTGTAGAATTTGAAAAGATGGATTTTTTATATTTGGATTGGTACAATCATTATGGAATTTATTATTTTATTATTGGAGGATAATGGTGTGACGAGTCGTATTTGGGTTAGGCTGTTTATGACTACGCTTTTAATTGGCGCTGTAACAACAGCTATTGTGGGTTTTATTATCAACTGGAATGAATATGTACACTATTTTACAGATTTCCGAATCATCAATATATTATCCGCTCTTTTTTGGTTTATTTTGTGGGGCTTTCTTTATAGTGTTATTAGTCAAATGGGCTTTTTTGCCTATCTAACGGTCCACCGCTTTGGCTTAGGCATTTTTAAATCCGTATCACTCTGGAATGGAGTTCAAGTAGTTATTACTCTATTCGTGTTATTCGATCTTGTTTATTTACGCTATGAGACCTTTGCGAAGTCAGGGGACAGCCTACTGCCTTATATCGTTCTAGCATTCCTTCTGTTGATTCCTGCTTTGATTACAGCGTGGTTTAAAGCAAAACAAACAAATCGAGAAGCATTTATTCCTGCACTCTTTTTTATGATTGTAGTTACTGTTATCGAGTGGTTCCCCGTTTTACGTGTGAATGAACATAGCTGGGTTTACCTAATGCTATTCCCCTTAATGGCTTGTAATGCTTATCAATTATTGATTCTTCATAAGTTAAATATGCAATCACAGCAGGTGAGAGAAAAAATTCAGAGTAAACGAGTGCCAAATAAAAAAGCAAATGCTCCGAAAAAATCAAGTAAAAAACCGTCCATTTAAGATTAATGGACGGTTTTCCTTTTGCTATTTAATTTCTTTTGATTCAACTACTCCATTTGCGATTAACTCTGAAACAGTTACTAGTTTCAAGCCTTTACTTTGTATGTCATGCAGAATTCCCGGCAATGCCTTTGCGGTCTGTTTTGCAGAATCAGATGCATGGAGGAGAACAATATCTCCTTTATCCGCCTTCTTTACGTTTGCAATAATTTGGTTAACACCAGGATTGGTCCAATCCTTCGAATCTACACTCCAATGAACGACAGTGTATCCATACCGTTCAGCAATTTTTAAAGAGCGCTCATCAAAATGACCGGTTGGAGCGCGAAGAAGCTTAATTTCTTTAATATTTAACTTTCTATAGACTTCCTTTGCTTTTGCAATGTCTTTCCCGATATTAACATCTTCTAATTCAGTGTAATCTACATACGCATATCCGAGTATTCCAATTTCAAATCCTTCCTTAACTATCCGGCTGACAATGTCCGGATGTCTCTCTGCCCATGAACCTGCTAGAAAGAATGTTGCTGATTTCACATTTTCCTTTTTAAGTGCATCTAAAATAGGCTCTGCTTTTTCGTCACCCCAGCCAATATTAAAGGTTAGAGCAATGTCCTTTTCGCCGCGATAAACGGCTTTAGGCCCATCCTTTGTAGAGAAGACTGGGGATAATGACAGATTCCCCATAAATAGAAACAATGCAGTAAAAAATGCAGCAATCACTACGAGAAGAATTTGTTTTACAGATTTACCATTCAACACAAAAAAGAAATTCATTATTACCACCTCGTCCAATGCTATCCTTGTCTCATACCTATGCAGTTTTTTTAATGTTTATGATTAACAAAAAAATAATTATAAATTTTACTATTTTGGAAAAGACTACTATAACTACATCTTACAAAGGGTGATTCAATGTTTGGGCTTCTCATTAATGAAAAAGAAGTAAAAGAAATGGAATACCTGATAAAGAGAGAAATGGATGAAATATTATTTGATTTAAAGGATAATCGTATTGATCATATAGTAAAACGGGCAATGGAAGAACGTTATAAGATTTTATTTACTTTATTTAGAAGAGTTGCTTCTCCGAATGAGTGCTTAAAATATATGAGACGGGATAATAAGAGCAGGAAGAAGGGGTAATTTTCTTTCATGAAAATTGAAAGGAATAAATTTGAGAAATACCGTTGACTTTTAAATGGTATGTTGGTATATTAATAAACGTCGCTGCTGACGTAAAAGAAATCACTTAAAAAAAGTTATTGACTTTACATCATGGTGATGATATATTTATAAAGTCGCTTTTAGGCGATGGAGAATAATTGATCTTTGAAAACTAAACAAACAAGAACGTCAACAAACAATTTTTTAGCTTTTTATAAAAGCTAAGCCAACGTAACAAAATGAGCTATATCAACTTTCTTGGAGAGTTTGATCCTGGCTCAGGACGAACGCTGGCGGCGTGCCTAATACATGCAAGTCGAGCGAATCTTGAGGTGCTTGCACCTCTTGGTTAGCGGCGGACGGG
>NZ_JAMBOB010000016.1 GCF_023715415.1 Neobacillus niacini | reverse complement strand
CCCCCATTGATTCATTCCCATTCTGATACCTTAAAACATATTGAACCTTTTCCTCCACTGTAAATTTAGCCATAAAAAACACCCCGTAAATGTTAGATTGGTGTCTAACATTTACGGGGCAGATCATCAAGCCCGGTTCTATTTAATGATATCCGTTACTGCCGTTAGCAGAACCGGATGTTTTATTTCCTTTACTGCCTTTACCCTTTTGTTTTGTGCCGCCATCTTTCTTTGTTTGTTTTGTCATGGTGAGCCCCCCTGTTGTTGTCTTTTCCCCACTTATATTGTTTGCAATAAAACATTTTTCATAAAGAAAAATTTTAACAGTTGGATTTATTCTTTTCACTATAGAAAGCATTAATCTCGCCGCCGAGAATGATAATAAACCCTGATATGTATAACCAAATAAGTAAAACAATGATCGCCCCAATACTCCCATAGGTCAGTGAAAAGTTGTTAAATTTACTGACGTAGAAAGATAACGCATAGGACGAAAGGATCCAGCCAACGGTTGCAAAACCAGCTCCTGGGAAGGCACTTCTGCAGCGTAATTTCACATTTGGAGCAATCCAATATAATCCAGTAAAGATTAAGAATAATATAAGGGCACTGATGACTAATCTTAACATTTCCCAAATACGGAGGAATTCCAGCTTAAAACCTAAATAGGAGAAAAGAAATATTCCGATTTCCCTTCCGAATATTGGAAGTAAAACGGCAACTATAAAAACAAAAATCATCCCGATGGTCAGCACGATGGCCATCGCCCGAGAAACAATAAACGAACGGCTTTCTTTCACATTGTAGGCTTTGTTAAAAGCTCTTACTAGCGCATGAATTCCATTCGATGCTGACCAAATGGTACCAATAACACTGAATGAAAGTAATCCGCCATTCCGATTATTCATCACATAGTTTACATTCTTTTCAATTAAATCCATCGTCTGAGGAGGAGCGAAGTCTCCAATCCCCCCAAGAATATCATGGTTTTCTATTGGCAGATAGGGCAGTAATGTAAAAATAAATATAAGCAGTGGAAATAGTGAAAGAAGAAAGAAATAAGCAAGTTGAGCGGATAAACCTGAAATATCATCTTCTTCAATTCTGTGCCATAGCAGCCTAAATAAAGATTTACGAACATTCACTGCTTTCTCCATTTCTCACCTCTCCTTTCAACGAATCCGATTGTTATTTTTCTATTGAACCTTCCTCCACAACAACCTCTTTCAACAGTTCTTCTACGTCTGAATCCTCATGATTAGAAAAAGTACCCTTTGTCTCTTTAACAATCTCCTTTACTTGAGGAGTTAACTCACGAAGTTCGTCTACTTTTCCCGTAATATAAGAAATGTCCTCACTAATCTCCTCAATCGTATTTCTAACCTTTTCAGCAGTTTCTTTAATATTTTCTGTGATTTCCCTAGGATGGCGAGCAGCATAAGATACCTGATCATATGCCTTTTTCACATTCACCTTCATATCCTGCCGTGTCTTTTTATCTAATAAGCTTAGAGCTCCACCCGCTATCGCTCCAAAGACCATTCCTCTTAGAAATAAATTTTTACCCATTTTTTTAACCTCTCCTTCCAAAATATTTTTATCATTGTTTTCATTTATGAAATAAATACCAATATACTCCACTTTATTTTGCTTTAATCTTGCTGCCAAATGCAAGGATTGTCCTTATTTTTAAACATAATAATTATTTACCCATTGATAGAAGCAATAAAACATGTTTAGATTGACATCTAGTAGTGAAAATGAAAAGATAAAGTTACGAATGTTGAAAGGGTGACGGGATTGAATTTATCAGAACAGACAGTAGAAAATGTAGAATACATGATTGAACAAATTAAAGAAAAATTAAAAGTATTAAATCTTGGAGCCATTAAACCTTCACACTTTGATGAAGAAATGTATGAGGAATTAAAAGAAATTTATGAAATGGTAATGAAAAAACCTTCTTTTAGCCCAAATGAAATGCAAGCATTGGTGGAAGAACTGGGGAACCTTCGTAAAAATAAGTAAAACAGATCTCAGGAGATCTGTTTTTTTATTTATCCTGTTCAGTTAAAATGATTGGTCCATCCTTGGTGATGGCAATGGTATGTTCATATTGAGCAGAATACTTACCATCAATGGTCCTTGCTGTCCAGCCATTTGTATCCATTTTGGTTTGATACATACCGACATTGACCATTGGCTCGATTGTAAACACCATACCCTCTTTAATTCTTGGCCCTTTTCCTGGCAGTCCGTAATGTGGTACATCAGGTTTCTCATGAATGACAGCCCCAATTCCATGGCCAATAAAGTCACGAACCACCGAAAAGCCTTCCCCTTCAACATAGGTTTGAATGGCATGACCGATATCTCCAATTCTATTTCCAGGGACAGCCTGTTCAATACCCTTATAGAGTGCTTCCTTTGTTACCTTTAATAAATGTTCTGTTTCCTTAGAAACTCTTCCGATAGCATAGCTCCATGCAGAATCAGCCAATCCTCCATTGAAATTAACGACCATGTCGATGGTAACAATATCGCCATCCTTCAATGGTTCCTTTCTAGGAAAGCCATGGCAGATTTCATCATTTATACTGGCACAGGTAGCATATTTATAGCCCTTATAGCCCTTTTGCTGTGGGGTTGCCTTATGTTTAGCAAGGAATTCATCTACAAACTGATCAATCTCCCAAGTTGTTACACCTGGTTTTATCATTTTTGCAATTTCTTTATGACATGATGCAAGAATTTCTCCTGCCTTTTTCATCGCATCGATTTCCCGCTGTGATTTTAGAACGATCATCATCTTCCCAACCTTTTTAATTATTTTTATGTATTTTTACAGAATTGGAAACACTCTTTAATAGTATCGTTATCAAACCATAATTTCAAAAGGTTTTCGCTATTTAGGAATATTTTTGTATAAATCAGTCGTTCTTAATATGGAACTTTTTCATCTTATCTGCTAAAATTATTGTAGTAATAATAAATAGTAGGTGTGTGAGCCCAATGATTGGTGATCGTGTTAAAAAACTTCGTTTAGAGAAAAAAATGTCATTATCAGAACTTGCTGAACAAGCAGGGGTTGCTAAATCTTATTTAAGCTCTCTGGAAAGAAACCTGCAAAGGAATCCATCTATTCAGTTCCTTGAAAAGATTTCTTCTGTATTAAACGTACCTGTGGAACATCTAATAAATGAACAGATTAATAAAGAAGAATTAGATAGTGATTGGATGAACATTGTAAAAGAAGCAATGGATTCTGGTGTATCGAAAGAACAATTTCGCGATTTTATTGAATTTAATAAGTGGCGAATCGGTCAAAATAATAATGAACAATAAAAGAACAAAGCATACTACCCTATTTTTGTAGTATGCTTTGTTCTTTTATGTATTTTAGCGGTTCTTTACTAGTACCTCTCTAACTTCGTTCTGATGGAGAAAATCAAGAATTGTTTCCTTCGAAATCCCTAGAGCTTTTGCTTCTACGATAAGAGCTAACCATTCTGCATCTAATCCATTCGTCATACTTTCCATTATTGCCACTTTCATCCACCCCTAAAATACATATTCGTATTCCAGGCAGCCCGGCCATCATAGTAAAATGTGTACCTTAGATCCTCGGCTTTGCGTCCTCACTTTTCAATGAGTTTGCCTTTTTCTGTTTCATATTCCCCATAAATCATTGATTATTCAGTATATTTAGTAGACAACTCTTCCTAATACATAATTACTATGTTCATTATATATAGTACTTTTTCAGTAAAGTGTTGTATTTTGTCAGATATTTTTATTTTTCAAACCTTTTTTTTACACAAATTCTTCCATTTTTCTACAATAACCCCTTTGAGAATTACGCAAATTGTAGAAAGGTTATCATTTTAATGGAAGTTTAATGGAAATCGAGGGGGTTTACGGTCGAAAATGGGTGTATTTCCCTAATGAAGGATTTTGTAAAATAGGTTAAAAAGGCTAGAAATTACAGTGAAATTTGTCTATTTTGTGACAATTGACAATCACTATTAACAGCATTACAATATACTAAATATTAAAAATATTCAAATAACGGTGGTGATTTCAGTCTATGACAACCATTCATGTATTGAATTACGCAATTCCAATAGGTTTTTTAGTATTTTTTGGTTTTCTCATTGACCGCATCTGCAGCCCTGTAAAGTCTGATGAAAAAATTAACGAAGAATAATTTTATCCCTCCACTTCTTCACTAATAAATATCCTTCGTTTGGGAATGATACATTCGTAGACGAAAGGAGTGTTTAATTTGGCACGTGGAGAACATTTTAATCATAAAAAGAAAGGTCATCCTGGTAATTTACCAAAGGATAACCAAACAGAAAAGCATTCAAAGGATGCTATTGGGGACGAAGAGTTCCTTGTAGTACGGGAAGCATTTAAGAATAGAGTTGAAACGGAAGATATAGAATAAAAGGCGTGAATTTTCACGCCTTTTTCTTATTTTACATTGTCAAATTTTTGAATGAGTTTCTTTAGGTCCCAATATTTTAGACCCTCTGCAGCTTTCTCGATATCTTTTGAAAAGATTCGATCCTTCATTATTGAAGGAACAAGCTCTCTCCCTTTCTCATACAGCTTCTTTGTCTGGCTGGCCATTTTCTCCACCCCGCGGATTTCAACTGCTTGCATCGCACAAATGAGTTCAATCGCCAGCACTCGCCTAGCATTCTGAATGATTTGATAAGCATGTCTAGCGGCAATGGTCCCCATACTCACATGGTCTTCCTGATTGGCAGATGAGGGAATGGAATCGACGCTTGCTGGATGGGCAAGTGTTTTATTTTCTGATACTAACGATGCGGCAGCATATTGCATAATCATAGCACCTGACTGCAAACCGGGTTCAGGGCTTAGGAAAGGCGGCAGGTCGTTCAGCTGTGGGTTTACTAATCGCTCAATTCGTCTTTCAGCTATATTTGCAAGCTCCGCTACCGCAATCTTCATAAAATCCATTGCGAAGGCAATCGGCTGACCATGAAAATTCCCACCAGAAATAACCTTTTCCCCATCATTAAAAATGAGTGGGTTGTCTGTAGCCGCATTCATTTCAATTTCTAATTTTTCCTTAACATAATCAAGTGCCTGCCAAGATGCCCCGTGTACCTGTGGAATACACCTTAGAGAATAAGCATCCTGAACTCGGTATTCTCCTTGAACGGTGGTTAATAAACTATCACTTAAATACCTGCGGATTCTTGCTGCCGTATCAATCTGCTGCTGGTATCCCCTTGCTAGATGAACCTCTTCAGCAAATGCATCAATGATTCCATTTAATCCTTCCATTGTCATTGCTGCAATGAGTTCACTTTCAAATGCCAGCTGTTCAGCTTCAAGATAGCCCACAACTCCCATAGCTGTCATTGCCTGTGTTCCATTAATTAACGCAAGACCCTCTTTTGCCTCTAATGTTAGCGGCAGGATGCCTTCCATTTGAAGCGCATGGATTGATTCCATCCGATTTCCTTTGTAAAATACTTCCCCTTCCCCTATCACTACTAAGGCTAAATGGGAGAGGGGCGCTAAATCACCACTTGCCCCCAATGAACCCTGCTGAGGAATGACTGGTATGATTTCTGTATTAACCAGTTCTAAAAGTTTATCAATCAGGATTGGCCGAACACCTGAATACCCTTTTAAAAGGGCATTGGCACGCAAAAGAACCATCGCTTTTGAAACAACTTCCGGAAAGGGTTCCCCGACTCCACAAGCATGGGAGCGAATTAAATTAAGCTGTAAATCCCTGACGTGCTCTTTATCGATTAAAACATCACTGAACTTCCCAAATCCTGTATTAATACCATAAACTACTTTGTGCTCGGAAACGATCTTCTCTACCGCTTCACGGCTCCTAGTTACAAGTTCCATACTCTTTTCCGAAGCAAAAACCTTCTCTTTTCGATATAAAACATCTTTCATTTGATCCAATGTTAAACTTTGGCCTGTTAGCATAATCATATTTCTCACCTCTACCACTTTAATAGAATAAAGAAAGAGGCTGGATTCCACATCACATTAGATTTGGAGTCCAGCCTCTTTTATAAAAATTCCCGAGTAATATTTTATTTTTGGATGCCTCATAGCTTATCAGTCCATTCGAATATTTTTATTCTAATAATTATTGTATGTGATAAAATGCTTGATTGTCAATGGAATTGTCAGAATTTTAGCACGATAATACTTTACCACGATAATACAAAAAACTCTATATTTGCATCCAGCATTTTACAAAAACAAAAAAGTTGAAGTGTCTGTCTAAACTTCTAGATGACACTTCAACTTTTTTAATGAATCATTTAATCAAATTTTATCCCTTTTAACAAGTCTGCAAAGGCATTATTAATTGGTTCAACTTCTTTTTCTTGCTGTTTTAAATACTTCTGCACGGTACGTTTATCCACTTTTCCGCCACTTTCTTTCTTGCGTCGTGCTTCAAAAGCAGATAGTTTCTCACGATATCCACATGTACATGTGAAGATTTGACCGGTACCTTCACCTCGAAGTTCCATTTTCTTTTTACATTGAGGACAGCGTGCGTTGGTTACACGTGAGACATTCTTCCTATGACCACATTCACGATCTTGGCAGACTAGCATTTTGCCTTTCTTGCCGTTTACTTCTAGCATTGGTTTTCCACAGTCAGGACATGATTTTGTGGAAATGTTGTCGTGCTTGTATTTTTTATCGCTTGCTTTAATTTCAGCCACGATTTTTTTTGTATGTTCTTTCATTTCATTTATGAACACATCTTTTTTTAGTTTCCCTTTAGCTATTAGCTCAAGTTTTTGTTCCCACTCTGCTGTTGTCACTGGCGATTTTAATTCTCCTGGTACTAATTCTAGTAGTTGGCGACCTTTAGACGTGATATAGATTTCTTTTCCACCACGTTTTTCGATTAGGAAAGAATTGAATAATTTATCAATAATATCAGCACGAGTAGCAACTGTACCAAGTCCACCAGTTGATTTTAATGTATCTACAAGCTTCTTATCGTTTGTTTCCATGTACTTCGTAGGGTTTTCCATGGCTGACAGAATCGTTGCCTCTGTAAAGCGCGCAGGGGGCTTTGTTTGTCCTGATGTTTGAGCGATTACCTTTGTTACTAATACATCACCTTTTTCAAGACGAGGTAATAATTGCTCTTTTACATCATCCGTTGATTCCTCATCATCAAAACGATTTTCGTATACTTCTTTCCAACCAGCATTTATTACTGACTTTCCTTTAGCAATAAATTTTTCCTCACCAATTTTCGCTTGTACTGTTAACTGCTCGTATTCAAAAGCTGGGAATAATACAGCTAAGAAACGTTTTACCACAAGGTCATATATTTTACGTTCTTTATCTGTAAACGCTGAGTAATTCACATAACCTTCAGTTGGAATGATGGCATGGTGATCACTTACTTTCCTATCATCAACAAAGGCGTTTGTTGCTTTAATTGGCTTTTTTAAAACTTTATTTGCAAGAGAACGATATTCACCTGCACCACACGCCTTTAAACGCTCTGGAAGCGTACTAACAATGTCTGAAGATAAATAACGTGAATCTGTACGAGGATAAGTTAGCACTTTATGCTGCTCGTACAGTTTTTGCATGATATTTAGTGTTTCTTTAGCTGAATAACCAAAGATATTATTAGCATCACGCTGTAACTCTGTTAAATCATAAAGAGCAGGTGAGAATGTTTTCTTTGCTTTCCGGTCAATGGAAACAACCGTTGCACTTTTTAGTCCAAGGGATTTAACGATTGCATCAATTTTCTCCTTATTAAAGCTGCGACTATTCCCATTCGTATCCTGCCACGTTAATTTAAGTCCCTCTGTTTGAGCTTCGATGCCATAATACGTTTGAGGTTTGAAGCTTTTTATTTCATCTTCCCGTGATGCAACCATGGCAACTGTTGGTGTCTGTACACGACCACAGTTTAATTGAGCATTAAATTTAGTTGTTAATGCTCGAGTTGCATTTAAACCGATATACCAGTCTGCCTCCGAGCGTGCTACAGCTGAAGCATATAAATTTTCATAAGCTTTTCCAGACTTTAAGTTATTGAATCCATCTTTAATCGCTTTATCTGTTACAGAGGAAATCCAAAGACGTTTGATTGGCTTATGAACATTTGCTTTTTCAATAATCCAGCGTGCAACTAATTCTCCTTCTCTCCCTGCATCCGTAGCCACAATTATTTCATTCACATCACTACGGATTAATTGTGATTTTACAGCATTAAACTGCTTTCCAGTTTGTTTCATGACAACTAATTTCATGCGTTCTGGAAGCATTGGAAGGTCTTCTAGGTTCCATGTTTTATATTTATTATCATAAGCTTCAGGATCTGCTAAAGTAACTAAATGTCCTAGCGCCCAAGTGACGATATAATTGTTTCCTTCTAAAAATCCATTGCCTTTCTTCGTACACTTCAATACATTTGCAATATCACGTGCAACGGAAGGTTTCTCAGCAATCACTAAACTTTTTGCCATTTTTTTAGACTCCTTTACTAACTATGTACCGTCTAATATACCATAGTTTCAGCGTGGGTTAAGTATAGACACTCTTATGCACAAAAAGCTCTTACTTTTTTCTTGTATTTTCCTATTTGAGGATAGTATGATGTATTAGCTATCATACTTATTGGTTTTTGGGGGTAAAAGATGAGGATTAGAGATTGGGATCCTAACTTAAAGGTTCGCTTATTTAGCGAAGCGATGATGAACATTACCTTTTGGATGTTCTTTCCGTTTTTGACTATCTATTTTGCTGAGGCGTTTGGTAAAAATAGAGCAGGATTTTTATTGGTATTTTCACAGATTTTCTCCGTATTGGCCAACTTAATGGGCGGATATTGTGCAGATCGTTTTGGTAGAAAACGAATGATGGTTCTCTCAGCCTTTGGACAAGGACTTTCTTTTATCGCTTTTGCGCTAGCAAGTTCGCCCTGGCTTGAATCTCCATGGGTAGGATTTATCTCCTTCGCAATCGCTGGCGTATTTGGTTCGTTTTATTGGCCTGCCAGTCAAGCAATGGTCGCAGATGTCGTTGACGAAAAAGATAGAAGCAATGTATTTGCCATTTTCTATACTTCTATTAATATCGCTGTAGTAATTGGTCCTATTTTAGGGGCAATTTTTTATGTGAATTACCGTTTTGAAACGTTGCTCTTTGCCGGTATTATTTGTATGTTACTAGGCTTAATATTAGCAAAATTCACGAGGGAAACCGCACCCATACAAAAAGTCGATTCATTGGAATCGGAAGGTAAATGGTACTATTTCTTACAGAACCAACTGAAAGACTACACATTAATAATCAAAGATAAAACCTTTCTACTTTTTATCATTGCAGGTGTCTTAGCTGGTCAAACCTTTATGCAATTGGATTTGTTATTTCCTGTTTATATGAAAGACGTAATCGATCTTCAAACGATGTTTTCAATCGGAGACTGGTCATTCACCGTTAAGGGTGAGCAGGCCTTTGGAATAGTACTTGCAGAAAACGGCTTCCTTGTTGCATTACTAACGGTTGTCATTACTAAATGGATGGGTAAATATAAAGAACGGAATGTATTTGTACTTTCATCTGTCATATACGCCATTTCCATCGTACTATTTAGTCAGACACACTGGATTTGGGGATTTATCATCGCAATGGCTGTCTTTACCTTTGCGGAGTTAATGGGAGCAGGACTTCAACAAAGCTTTGTCTCCAAGCTTGCACCTGAGCATATGAGAGGACAATACTTTGCTGCTGCCAGTTTGAGATTTACTATCAGTAGAACCATCGCTCCATTATCTATCCCATTGACCGTTTTGATAGGGTATGAGTGGACATTTTTTGTACTTTCTCTGCTGGCTCTAGCAAGTGCAGGATTGTATTGGCTAATGTTTTATTCTTTTGAGAAGAAAACAGCATTGGATCCTAATTAGGATCCTTTTTTGTTCAAAAAATCGTCAATAAATTGTACTAAATTGTTCACATTTTACCGGTTTACTATTATAATTAACCTGTAATCGTTTTCTATTATAAGGATGGTGGTATTGATGGAATTATCCCAATTTATGTCCCCCACTTCATGGTCCGGTATTCTTACATTTTTAGTATTATTTTCTGCGGGTGTTTATTTTAATATAAAAGTATACGGCAGTAAATTAGAGTAGAGATTCATATCCCTGCTTATTTTTTTGCCTAGATTTGTGCTCCACTGCCTTACTAGTGTTATCAGTTTCTTTTTAACATGAAAAAGGCTAAAATTGAGAAGGAAGATTCGAAAAAAGGGAGACTAAAATATGAGTGAATTTCAAAAGAACCTTGAGAAATATGCTGAGCTAGCTGTTAAAGTTGGTGTTAATATCCAGAAGGGTCAAACATTAGTAGTGAATACGACCTTAGATGCTGCCGAATTGGTTCGACAGGTTGTTAAAAAAGCCTATGAATCAGGCGCAAATAACGTGGTCGTTAACTGGAACGACGATGTGGTATCCAGAACAAAATACGAATTAGCACCAGATGAAGCTTTTACTACATACCCTGCCTTACGTGCAAAAGAACAAGAGGAATTCGTTGAACAAGGCGCTGCTTTTATGTCGATTGTTGCCTCTAGCCCTGACTTATTAAAAGGGATTAATCCTGAACGTATTTCCAACTTCCAAAAAGCTGCTGGAACTGCTTTAGCAAAATTCCGCCAAGCCGTACAGTCAGATAAAGTTAGCTGGACTGTGATTGCTGCTCCATCTCCTGCATGGGCTGCTAAAGTTTTTCCAGATGCACCGAACGACCAACAAGTTTCCTTACTTTGGGATGCCATCTTTAAAGCGGTTCGTGTTGATACAGATAATCCAGTGGAAGCTTGGAAAAAACATGATGCAACTCTTCATGAAAAGGTAAACTACCTAAATGAAAGAAACTATCAAAAGCTTCACTATACTGCACCAGGAACAGACTTAACCATCGAACTCCCTCACAACCATCTTTGGGTTGGTGCAGGCAGTGTCAATGAAAGTGGTTTTGAATTCATGGCCAATATGCCTACTGAAGAAGTCTTCACCGTTCCTCATCGTGAAGGTGTAAATGGTACCGTTGCAAGCACAAAGCCATTAAGCTACGGCGGAAATATTATCGACCGGTTCTCTGTTACCTTTGAAAACGGAAGAATTGTTGGTTATCAGGCTGAAGAAGGTGAAGAATTCCTAAAGCGTTTAGTTGAGACAGATGAAGGCTCTCATTATCTTGGTGAAGTTGCACTCGTACCTTTCAATTCACCAATTTCTCAATCGAATGTTCTATTTTATAATACTTTGTTCGATGAAAATGCTTCAAACCACTTAGCCATCGGTAGTGCTTATGCATTCTGTATTGAAGGCGGTAAGAAAATGTCTTCTGAAGAACTGAAGGAAAATGGACTCAATGAAAGTATTACTCACGTTGATTTCATGATTGGCTCACAGGAAATGGACATTGATGGCATTAAAGCGGATGGAACGACTGAACCAGTATTTAGAAAAGGCAATTGGGCATTTTAATGGTATAATAGATGGAGCAGTTTCTGAAAAGGAAGCTGCTCTTTTATTGAAAATTTGGAGGTTCTATTATGTTAAATGAATTTAAGAAGTTTGCTATGAGAGGTAATGTGATTGATCTTGCGGTCGGGGTTATCATCGGTGGAGCCTTCGGTAAGATTGTATCTTCGCTTGTGGCAGATATCATTATGCCGATAGTCACAATACTGGTTGGAAAGGTTAATGTTTCTGAGTTGGCGTATGGACCATTAAAATATGGTGTATTTATTCAATCCATTATCGATTTCTTAATTATTGCGTTCTCAATTTTTCTATTTATAAAATTTCTCAATCGTTTTAAAAAGAAAGAGGAAACAAAGGCAGCAGCTGTTCAAGCTGATAAGAAAGAGGAGCTTCTTGCTGAGATACGAGATTTATTAAGAGCCGAAAAAGATTTTTCTAAATAAAATGAAACATCTTGACCTTTTCTTCGTATATTCTATATATAAAAGACACTAGAGGTGAAGAAAATGTATACACAAACATCTACTGAATTTTTACCTTCTGTACTAAGGACGTTTGCTTTATCACTTGCCATTGCCTTTGTCGGGACTATGGCAGGCACCTTTGTACCGACGGCATTATTTTTACCATTAGCAATACTAGAATTTGTATTGTTGATGATTGCCTTTTTCTTTAGACGTAAAAAGGCCATTTCTTATACGTTCCTGTATATCTTTACTTTTATTTCAGGCATTACCTTATATCCTATTGTTTCCTATTACGCCATGACTGCTGGAGCAAATGTGGTCATGATGGCGTTTGCGACTACCACTGTGGTGTTTACGGGAGTAGCGGTATATGCCACGAAATCAAAACGTAATTTCTCATTTTTAGGGGGATTTTTACTAGCTGCCCTGCTAGCATTAGTCGTCATTTCTATTTGGCATATTTTCATGCCGCTTAGCTCAACTGCTATGCTTGCATTTTCTTTCATTGGCGTGTTGGTCTTTAGTGGATATGTATTGTATGATTTCAACCGAATGAAGCATTACGGTGTAAGTGCTGAAGAGGTTCCTTTAATGGCATTGAACCTATACTTAGACTTTATCAATCTGTTTGTGAGTATCTTACGTATCTTTGGAATTCTATCAAGTAAAGATTAATAAGCAAAAAGCCGGGAGCTTCATTCCGGCTTTTTCTTATGCAAAGGATTGGAGCTTTGGTTTAAGGTGCTCCTTTCCCCTTTTCATTCTTGTTTTCACTGTAGAAATAGGGATGTTTTTTCTTTTTGATATTTCCATTATGGTAAGGTCATTAAAATAATAGAGTAATAGTGTAGATTGGTATATTTCTGGTAATGCCCTTACACTTTCAACCATTTTCTCGTTTGAATATTTATGTAGTACCTCCTCTTCGGGAAGAGAGGGTGCTTCAACATTTGACGAGTAAGAATAAACCTCTTCCTTCCAAAATTGTTTTGTTTTATTTTCCTTCCGCCAATAATCCCGACACTTATTTCTGGCTATCGTAAACAACCAGCCTTTTATTCTGGCAGGTTCATTAATGGTATGGAAAGCCAAATAGGCAGATACCAAAACCTCCTGATAGAGGTCCTCTGCAAGTTCTTTTTGCCTAACTAAAGAAAATATATAGTTAAAAATGGCTTTCCCATGTTCTATCACGATTTCTTCAAACGAATCTATCATTCTATCCCGCATTTTTTTCGTACCTTCTTTCCTTCAATACTTCTTATATATATAGACGGAATAAAAACGACTAACCCCTACACTTTCCTCAACTATTTTTACCTATGAGACCTTTCATAAAAATAGAAACGCCAATTTTTTTACAAATACTTAAATAATGCATCAAAGCCAGTAAAACAGATCCGGTATTCATTGCGATAATCACGCCTTCCATCCGCCATTCGGGGCGTGACGCTAAGACAATGATGATAGCAAAGGATACAATTGTAGACCAAATCGCATGGATAAAGGTTTCTTTTATAAGTCCTAAACCAATTAAGATTGCCTGCATTGGCATGACAAAGAAATGGAATAGAAAAAACGGCCAAAGCATTTGTAAATAAATAGCTGCAGTTGAGGATTCAAAGAATATCGACGTGAGCGGACGGGCAAATATATAGAAAATGACCACTGCTGGTACGCCGTAAAGGAATGTGAGTGTCATTACCTGCGAAAGCATTTTTTGCAGTGTGGTGTAATCTCTCATCGAATACGTTTTCGATACTGCTGGTATTAGAACCGTCATTAAGGAATGAGCAATAAATGCAGGAAAAAATCCAATTGAAACGGCAACACCCATTAACATCCCAAAATGCTCGGTCGCAATGGTTTCAGAAAGTCCAGACTGGACCAATGCAGCCTTAATTAAGAAGGGCTGTATCGCACCTGTTAGTGCGGAGAATAGTCGCAATCCTGTCGTTGGCACAGAGACAGCCATTAAATTTTTCCGAACAGCCTTACGGTTTAAATTGGAAAAGGGCATTCGTCTTAGCTGCTGAAATTGGATAATCAATGTGTAGCATAAATAAAGAAACACTGCGATTTCACTGCCGATAAAGGAGGCAATCGCAATCAGTACGGCTGTTTCTGATTCAAATTGAAAAAAACGAAACAACAAAAATAACAAAACGAGTTGTACTGATTTTCTTATAAAATTGGCGATGGCGATTTTCCCCATTTGGTGTCTGCCCATAAAATAACCCCGTGCTACAGAGGTAAAGGAAATGACAGGAACTAGTAGGATAATGAGCCATCGTGTATAAGGATGATATCCATTAAATACGGATATAAAAGGCATGAGTACCGTGGCAAACACGAACAGGAGACACGTAAAAATAATGGTGATTGTAATGGCATGGTATAGGATATTTCGATGAAACTTTTCCTCTTTTTCAGCAACAAACTTTGATATGGATACCGGCAGTTCAAAGCTTGATAAAAGAACCAGTAAATAAATGGATGGAAGTATAGACATATATAAACCTAAACCATGCTTGCCCAATTCTTTTGCAAGAATTAAATTGACTAAGAACTCAACGCCTTCCCCTAAAAAAGCAGAAAGGGCTAAAAATAAGATTCCTTTGTAAAAGATACCCATTCCCAGACTCCCCTTTAAACACAATCTCACTTTTATAAACCTATGAGACAAGTTCAAAGATTAGTAGGGATTTTTTTCGAGGCTATGCAATGGTAATCCTGAATGTTGATTTCCGCTCCAGGTGCTTCGCTTTCCGCAGGCGTTGCGGGAAGCCTCCTCGGCGCTAAAGCGCCTGCGGGGTCTCCCCTGCTCCGTACTCCTGCAGGACATTGATTTTACTTCCATGAATCCTCCCACGCACGAAGAAAATGCGATAGCATTTTCGAGGAGTCTCGCACCTTCCGCTCCAATCAACATTCAATAATTTTCCTGTACACAGCCAAAATAAAAAAAGGACCCTTTAAGCCCTTTTTTATTATTATTTTATTAATGAGTGTTTAAAGGCGTAGATGACTGCTTGTGTTCGGTCTTGGACGTTTAGTTTGCTTAGTATGTTGCTGACATGGGTTTTCACTGTTTTTAAGGCGATAAATAGTTCATCTGCAATGTCTTGATTTGTTTTTCCCTGTGCCATTAACATGAGGATTTCCATTTCACGGCTGGTAAGTTCTTCATGTGGTAGCTGTTGATGTTTCTGGCGCATTTTCACCATCATTTTCCCTGTTACTTCTGGTTCAAGAACGGACTGGCCATGATATGTAGCGCGGACAGCATTAGCGATTTCATCTGCTTTGGATGTTTTGAGCATATAGCTAGTAGCACCTGCTTCTAAGGCAGGATAAACTTTCTCATCGTCTAAAAAGCTGGTGACAATGATTACTTTTGCATCTGGCCATGCTTCAATAATTTGCCTTGTTGCTTCAATTCCGTCCATTTCCTTCATCACTAAATCCATTAAAATAATATCAGGCCTAAGCTCTAGTGCCAGCTCCACACCCTTTTTTCCATCAGCTGCCTCACCAACTACTTCAATGTCAGGCTGTGCTGATAAATAAGCGGAAACTCCAATTCTCACCATCTCATGATCATCGACAAATACTACCCTAATCATTTACACCATCTCCATTTATCATAACAGGTACCTTTACTTCCAGCCTTGTACCTTTACTTTTTACACTAATCACCTTTAACGTGCCGCCAACTTCAAGCGCCCGCTCGTGCATATTCTGCATGCCGTAGGAACCCGCCTTTTTTGTTTCGACTTCAAAACCAATACCGTCATCAACAATCCTTAATATGACAAGGTCATCCCGCTTTATCAATAAAACTTCAAGTTTGCTCGCTTTTGAATGTCGAAGCGTATTGGATACAGACTCTTGGAGGATACGGAAAAGATGATCTTCGATTCCCTTATCAAGCGGAAATGCTTCCACCTTCCACTTAATTTCCATTGTTACTTTCTGTGATAATTCGATTAATAACTCTTCAATTCCTTCCTGCAGCGTTTTATTTTTTAACGCAACAGGACGCAAATGAAGAAGCAGGGCACGCATTTCAAGTTGTGATTGATGAATCATCTCTTCAACCATCTTCAACTGCTTTGCTTCCCTATCCTCCTCATTGGTACTTTGTTTTGTTGTATTAATGGCAGACATCATCATAGAGGCAGCAAATAACTGCTGACTGACTGAATCATGTAATTCACGTGCAAGACGGTTTCGTTCCTGTTCAATAATTTCTTGGATTCTCGCTTCCTGGTCTTCTACCTTTTCTGTAGCCAAACGTTGTGAGAGCTTGGCCTGCTCAGAAATTTGCCTGCCTATCTTATCAATTTGTTCCGCAATACCTTCCATTTCCGATATGGCTTGTTTTTCAACGAATCCAATCTGTTTCCCCTGCTCCAATTGGTGTAAGGAGTGTTCAACAGACTGAAACTGTCTTCTCCAGAACATACCTGAAATAATGCCCAATATTATCCCAATGGCAATACTGAAAGCCGGAATGAAAATAACAAATGGGATATCCATGAAATGTCGATTCCATAATTCTGACCAATCTGCTATTGGAAAAACAATGATAAAGGCAGCAGCCACAACAAGAGCGATGAGGACGGAAAAGCCGATATTCCAAATAACCTGCCTTTGGATAGTGCTCATATCCGGCTCACCTCTAAATTTCCCACTAACAAGGATGTGAAGATTTTTACCTTTTGCTCTGCCTGATCATACCCTGCTGTCTTTAGCTGGAAAGCTTGATTAAAAACCTGTGACTGATGATTTTCTAAAACCGTTGTTGATCCTACAACACAGGAGTGATGAACACTTACTTCAATTTCATAAGGTACTTGAATTTGGATATTTCCAATGATATTCCGAACAAAGATGATGGTTTCACCTTTTGGTAAAACCGTATAGCTTAGATCTATGATGGTATCTCCAATTCCTGATTGGATGTTAATGTCGTTCCATTCATAAACACCACTAGGCGTTTTTTGCTGCCCGAAAAATATATTTTCAAAGAGCGGCTTGGTCTTAATTAGCGTTTCTTCCTGCCCGACCTGCTCTGATTCCTTAATGTTTAGTGTAATCTTATTTGGATTCTTTTTGGATTTAGAAAATTGGATAATAAAATGTAAGAGAATAGCCAGCAATAAAAACCTGAAGGTCATCATACTAAACACACTGATTAAGAGAAAAATAATTCCTGCAAAGAAAAAAACTTTCCCGCTCTTCTTCCCTGCTTTTCTTCTACTTAGATAGATAAGTCCACCAGAAAAAAATAGGGAGAATATAAGACCACTGTTAAAAAATAGAATTTCTAGCAGTAGAACGACAACCCCAATTACCACCAGCCATCCTGTATAATCATTCTTTGCGTTTTTAAACATCTGGCCAACCCTCCCCTGATATTTTTTCTGTTTGAATTAAGGCCAAAAGGTGCAGCTAAGTGTGCACCTTTTTAGAATACCATGTTTTGGTTATTAAATGGACTTGCTTTCTTCTAATTTCATTTCTTTTTCTAATTGAGCGATTTTTACGTCAATCGTATCGCGGTAATAAGAACTTTTTACCTGGTGTTCTAGACGATCTAAGTACTGATCAATTTCTTCAAAACGCTTGTTTGCACTATTTGTTATATGATTTGAGTCTAATACTTCATTCATTCGATGATTGGCACGTGTTACATTTTCACGGCCCATTAATTCCAAGCGTCTGATTTGCATGTCTTTTAGCTTATGCTTCATTTCTTCATATTTTCTTTCTAATTCCCCCAGCTGACCTTTTACTTGCTCAAGTGAAGCTCCTAGTCGCTCCACACGGCTTGAATACTGTTGATGTTCCGCTAAAGCAAACTCATAAAGCTCCATTTCTCCAGCCTTAGATGCAACCTCTGCCTGATACTTTCTTTTTTCTGCAAGCTCCACAGCCTGGGTATGTTCTTTAGTGAATTCATCTTTCAGGGCATATTGACGTTCCAGAAGCTTTCTTACCTTCTCTGTCTCTTGCTCGCACTGGCGAAGATATTGGTTAAGCAGAGCAATGGGATTTTTCTTTTCCTTCTGGTCAACAGCAGCATGTAAATCAGCCATAATCGTATCTTTTATTCTAGTTAATAGGTTTGTCATTATCAATCTCTCCTTAGATTAGTTTTTATTTAATTCATTCCATTGTTTCTCAAAATTTACAAACGGATCAGAATCCTCTTTTACAATAGTCTTTTTGCTGCTATTCCAGTTTTTATAAACCAGATAAAGTACATAGGCAGCAAGAACTCCAATGATAGCAGGAGCGTTATGAATAGAGGCCATTAGGACAAAGAATCCGATAATCCCTAGAACAATCTTGCCTCCGGTCGATTCAGCCTTTAAGAACTGTTTAAAAATGAAGTAGAGAACCGCAAGACCAACTAGGAATCCTATCATTGGACCTATGGATGAAAGTAGAATGATGGCTGCAACACCACCAGCAAGTAGTAAACCAAACTTTTTCATTTTGTTTTTTCCTCCTTTCTTTATCTTGATATCATCTTACCTCTTATCCAAATTTCTCATAACGAACCTGCGCTTTATTTTCATATCGGTCCTAAGACGTAGAAAGGGTCAGTCCCTTGTGCTGGAACTGACCCTTCTGTATTTATTTTGCGATAAACATTTGTGTCCAATAATGTCTATTCGATCCGCCTTTTGCGTATCCAACACCAATATACGTATAGGTTCCACTTAGTATATTTGCTCGATGACCTGAGCTGTTCATCCAGGAGTTAACCACTTCTTGAGCCGTTGTTTGTCCAGCTGCAATATTTTCTGCTGCTGCACGGTAAGAAATCCCGAAGTTCTTCATCATGGTAAAAGGACTGCCATATGTCGGGCTGGTATGGCTAAAATAGTTTTTGTCCCTCATGTCCACTGATTTATAACGTGCAACCCTTGATAGTTCCCAATCCTGTGTCAAAGGTTTTAGACCATGTTTTGCTCGTTCTTGATTTGTTAATTGGATTACTTGGCTTTCAATGCTTTTCGTTGCATCAAAGCTGGGAATCGTAACTTTATCTCCCGGATAAATAAGGTTTGGATTTTTGAATTGCGGATTTGCTGAAATGATTTCAGTAATCCCAACCTGGTAACGCACAGCGATTTTCCAGAGTGTATCTCCAGACTGAACTGTGTGAATTTGCTGGGCAAATGACACCTTTGGAACAAAAAACAGTGATAACATAAACAGTAAACTAATCCAAAATGATTTTTTCATTTTTACGCCTCCTCCGATATATATTTCAAATTTCAGGTTCAAAATATACAGAGTGTCAAAATAAATTTTTAGGTAAAGTTCGGAGGAAACTATGTGAGAGACATTTCGTGGATTACTTATGTCATGTTAATTTTAGCGAGTTATCGATTAACCCATTTAATTGTTTTTGATAAAATTACCGAATTTATTCGCAAGCCCTTTATGAAGAAGGTTAAGGTTGAAACCAATCATGGAATGGAGACAAAGGAAGTACCGAAAGGCATGTTTGGGTATTTATTGAAGTGTTATTGGTGTGCTGGGGTTTGGAGTGCGATCCTTCTTGGCGGCGGCTATTTACTTTTTCCACGAGTTACATTTGTCTTTATTTTGATTTTCTCAATTGCAGGCGGTCAATCCATCCTTGAAACGTTTGTAGGCGTAAATATTAAAAAGGTTGATTATTATGCTGAATTAGAAAAGAAGAAATAACGAAAAAAATTCCCCTCTTCGCATAAACATTAGAAAAGGGGGGATTTGAATGGCTGGATGGTGGATCACTGCCATTGGGTTTATCATTTGTCTTGGTATTGTTGGAGGTACAATGGTTTATTTTTTAAGAGGAAGTCTTAACTCCGAGGACTCCACCCGAATTGATCCGGTTAAAAAGGATGCAGACTAATAAAATAATTAAAACGAAAAGAACCTTGGAAGCCCAGGGTTCTTTTGTATGATTATAGAGATTTCTCTATTGCTTGTTCAAATTGTGCAATAATATCATCTGCATGCTCGATTCCAACTGAAATCCGTACAACTTCTTTCGTAATCCCCAATGCTTCACAGGCTTCTTTTGGAAGTGAGCGGTGAGAAGTTGTTAATGGATGGGAAACAGTTGTTTCGACTCCAGCAAGTGTTGGAGCAATTTTGATCCAGGCTAACGAGCCGAAAAATTGATTGATATCGACACTTTTTGAAAGCTCAATGGTTACCATTGCGCCAAAGCCATCTTGATCTTGGTCAAAGGGGTAATAGACTTTTTCAACAAAACGATTATGTGACAAGCTTTCAGCTAATTTCTTAGCGTTGCTCGACTGTGCTTTCATTCTCAATGCCAGTGTTTTTAGACCACGGCATGTCAGCCATGCTTCAAACGGACTTACATTAGTACCAAGGTTTACAATTTTTGTACGTGCACTTGCAACTAAATCCTCTCTGCCAGTAAGAACTCCAATAGTAACATCGCTGTGCCCGCCAATATATTTGGTTGCACTATGCACGACCAAATCGATTCCCATTAAATATGGCTGACAATGGTAAGGAGTCGCAAAGGTATTATCAACGAGTGTATTTAGTTGGTGCTTATGAGCTAGTTCCACAACACCTTTGATATCCTCCACCCTTAATAAAGGATTTGTGATGGATTCCGTGTAAAGCAGTTTCGTATTTTCTTTTATTTCCTTTTCTACTTCATCTAAATTCGTAAAGGAAACAAAGCTTGTTTCAATCCCAAAATGATTTAATTCTTCTTTCAGCATATGGTAACTGCCGCCATATAAATCATCTGCTGCAATGATATGGTCTCCGTTTTTTACTACCGCTAACACACCGGCTAAAATAGCTGACAATCCTGATGAGGCAGCTACTCCAGCAGGAGCACCCTCAAGTCTTGCAACACTTTCTCCTAGTTCATCTGTGTTCGGATTTCCTACCCGTGAATAAAGATATTGACCATTCCCATGATAATATCCTTCTAATTCATCAAGATCCTTAAAGGCAAAAGCAGAGGTCTGATAAATCGGTGTAACTTTACTAGCTATTTTACTATTACTTTTCTTTCCACCATGTAAAATTTCTGTCTCAAACTTCTTCCCCATATCAGCACCTCTTCTTAATTCTCAAAATAGTTATTATATTGAAAATATCAATACCTGTATCATTCGTCAATATAATTCTATTTCTAAATAATATTTTTTTATAGAGGGAACCATTACATGATTTCGCTAATTTTGGAAAAATTAAAGCTATGAATATCTTACTGGAGGTCAACCAATGAGTTCAACTGAAAATACCCACCAATTTCCACGTACCTACTGGCGTGAAATACAATTACCAACTTTTGAAAAGTTAAATGAGGATAAAACGGTAGATGTTGTCATTGTCGGCGCCGGAATTACAGGCATTACAGCTGCCTATTTACTTGCAAAAGAAGGTGTAAAGGTAGCAGTTATTGAGGCAGGAGGCGTATTGAACGGGACTACCGGACATACAACTGCAAAGCTGACTGCTCAGCATGGATTGATATACGATGAATTAATAGGACATTTTGGTGAGGAAAAGGCAAAGCAATATTTCGAATCAGCCTCCAATGCCATTAAGTTTGTTGAAACTACGGTGAAAGAACAGGGAATAGATTGTGACTTTAGTCAACAAGACGCCTATGTCTACGCTACCTCAGACGAATATGCCCAGAAGCTTGAAACAGAGTGGTCTGCTTACCAAAGACTTGGAATTGATGGGGACTTAGTAGGTAACATTCCGTTTGATATTCAAATAAAATCAGCTTTGCTAATGCGAAAACAGGCTCAATATCACCCATTGAAATTTTTAAAAGGGCTCCTGGATGAAGCTGTGAAGGCAGGTTGTTCTTTTTATGAGAATACAGTAGCAGATACAATTGAGGATGAAGAGACCTCACAGCCAAAGGTGGTTACCAAGGATGGAAACCGTATTACCTGCAGGCATGTGATTATCTCATCCCACTTCCCTTTTTACGATAAACCTGGTCTTTATTTTGCACGGATGTACGCTGATAGATCTTATGCGATTGGAATTAAAACGAATAAGGAATATCCTGGAGGTATGTATATTAGCGCTGACAGCCCTGCTCGCTCAATTCGCAATACACCTTTAGCGGAAGGTAATCTTCTTATTCTTGGCGGTGAGAACCACAAAACTGGACAAGGAATAGATACACTCAGGCATTATCTCGCACTGGAGTCCTTTGCGAAAGAGGTATTTGATCTTCCTGAGTACCATTATCGGTGGTCCGCACAGGATTTGGTCACTTTAGACAATGTTCCATATATCGGTCCAATTACTTCTGCAAAGGAACATATTTTAGTCGCAACCGGCTATAAAAAATGGGGTATGACTACGGGGGTTCTTGCTGCCCATGTTCTTACGGATTATATATTGAATCGTGAAAATCCATATAAGGACTTGTATTCACCATCCCGTTTCGATGCTGACCCAGATATTAAATCAATCGTAACCACAAATGCTGACGTAGCAAAGCATTTACTAAAAGGAAAGCTTGAATTTGTGCCGAAGGATCCTGGGGATTTACAAAATGGTGAAGGCTCTGTCGTCATGCATAATGGACAGCGTGCAGGGGCTTACAAGGATGAAAACGGTAAGCTATATATTGTAGATACAACTTGTACACATATCGGCTGTGAATGTGAATGGAATCATGCAGAAAAATCATGGGACTGCCCATGTCACGGATCTCGCTTCTCCTATGAGGGGGACGTGATTGAAGGTCCAGCTAAGAAGCCGCTTAAATATGTTGGGGATAGATAATAGAAAAAACACGCCTCCTAAAGCAGGAGGCGTGTTCCTTTATTTACCATGTGGACGATTCTGTTTTAATTCTTCACCTGTTGAAAACTCAACAAGTTCAGCGCTGTTTTTCATTCCCTTTTTACGATTGTTATTTCGCTGAGCATTGGCATTTCCGAGTTTCGTTCTTCCCACACTATCATCTCCTTTTAGAGAAATTCATAAATAGTATGAGTGAAAAGAAATGAAGTTATTCTATCCTAGAAATGGTGCTTTTCGGAACTTTGTTAACTGTTCAAAAGCATAGGCGGCTTCAATCAGCTGTGGTTCGCTATAAGCGGTCCCAGCAAAGGTTATTCCTACAGGTTCACCTTGTGGAGTATACCCAGCAGGAACAGCAACAGATGGATAACCAGCTTTGCCGCTAATATGTGAACCTTCCTCACTAGGGAAAAGAATCGCATCCAATTGGTACGTCTCTAATGCATAATCAATTCCCCGCTCCGTAGAATGGTACTGATCAAATTCCAAGGCCGATACATATTCTGACTCAGTTAATAAACCACTAGTAGCCTCTGACTCCACTAATACTGCTTGTCCAAACTTAAGCATTTGCTCTTCATTATCCTTATTAAACTGAATTAAGTCTTTTAACGTTCTAATTGGTACAGACGGATGAAGATTCCTTAAATAGGCATTTAAGTCTGGTTTAAATTCATACGTTAAAACATCATAAGACCATTTTACTTTCGCAGACGGAATTTCTATTTGTTCAATTACTTCTGCGCCTGCTGCCTCCAAAATGGCGACAGCATCATGATAGATCTTTTGCTTTTCTTCACTTACCTGTTCGATGAATCCTTCTGAGGCTATGCCGATTCTTTTACCTTTAAGTCCGTTTTTACGTAGATGCTCTGTAAAATCCTTCTCCATGAGTGGATTTGTTCTAGTTATTGCATCATCCTCATCTTTACCTGTTAAAGCATTCAATAAAATTGCCGCGTCCATGACAGTTCGAGCCATTGGTCCAGCTGTATCCTGGGTATGGGCAATCGGTATGATTCCTTTTCTGCTGATCAGTCCCACTGTCGGTTTGATTCCTACTAATGAGTTTTGACAGGCTGGATTCAAAATTGATCCCGACGTTTCCGTTCCAATTGCCGCTGCAGCTAAATTTGCCGCAACTGCTGCACCTGAACCTGAACTAGAACCACCAACAATAAATTTATCAGGACCATAGGGATTTAATACTTGACCGCCTCGTGAACTATAACCGCTTTTCATACCAATTGCCATAAAGTTTGCCCACTCAGTCATATTTGTTTTCCCAAGAATAACTGCTCCTGCTTTCCGTAACTGTTCTGCAACATAAGAATCCTTTAAGGCAATGGAATCCTTTAAAGCTAAAGAACCTGCGCTTGTATGCATTTTATCCGCACTATCAATATTATCTTTTATTAGAATGGGAATCCCGTGCAGCGCACTGCGTGGTCCGCTTTCCTTGCGTTCTGTATCAAGAGCTGCTGCGATATGCAGCGCATCTGGGTTCACCTCAATGATTGAGTGAATCTTTTTATCATAAACAGAAATTCTATGTAGATACAGCATCACAAGTTCTTTAGATGTAAGCTCTCCGTTCGTCATTTTTTCCTGCATTTGAGTAATTGTTGCTTCCTCTATCCATTCATTTAGATATTTCTTTAACTTAGGATTTTCCATGGTCATCCCCCCTGTGATAGAAATTCTATAAAATTTATGAAAATCCTGCAAATTTAAGAAGACAGCAGGTATCCCTACTGTCTGGAGGTTAACGCCTTGCTTTTTGTTCTGGTTCAGCAATTTGCCCTTTGTAGAATATTCTCTTACTAGGCGTGACATTTAGTTCTTGGCAATACCGTTTTAATTCTCGTTCTTCACGCTCTGTCACTAAGGAAATAACGGTACCATCTGCACCCATTCTTCCTGTTCTGCCAGCTCTATGCACATATTGGGCAATGTCCCTCGGAAAGTCCACATGAACAACATGTGTAACACCTTGAATGTCCAGTCCTCTCGCTGCCACATCTGTTGCGATTAGCATTTTTGTTTTACCATCACGAAAAGCTTTAAGCTCTGCTTGTCGTTCCAATTTCTTCATGTCACTATGTAAAATTCCAGTGGACAATTCTTTAAAATTGAACTTTTCTTTGTAAACTTGAATTTCGCCAATATCATTAATAAATGCAAGTGCTTTGATGTTTTCTAAACGAACAATCTTTTCAAGGAGCTTAATCTTATCTCTCGGTTCAGCTAGAAAATAGATATGCTCAACGTCTCCAGAAGAAGCCAGTTCATCCTTTTCAATTCGAAGGATTTCAGGTTCCTTGGTAATTTCCTTTGCCAATTTCTCAGTCCCAGCTTTCATTGTTGCTGAGAATAATACAACTTGGCGGTCACCCATTGTTGATTTAACAATATTTTGGACCGTGTTAATATGCTCCGGAATCAGCAGTTGATCGCCTTCATCCAAAACGACAAGCTTCACCTCGTGCATTTTCACTTTTTTCTGTTTGATTAATTCAAATAAACGCCCAGGCGTAGCAAATATCACATGGGGACGTTTTTTCAATTTTTCAAGCTGACGTTTTACGTTTGCCCCGCCTATTATGGAGGTGCCTCTTACTCCACTGCCTTCTGACCACTTTTGAAATTCTTGATAAACCTGCATGACCAGTTCCTGTGAAGATGCCAATACAACAGCCTGCAGGGATTGTGAAGTAGATTCGATTTTATTTAATAACGGCAGTAAATAAGCAAGTGTTTTGCCCGTACCAGTTGGAGATTCTGCAATCAAATCTTTACCTTCAAGAACTAGAGGGATTGCTGTTTCCTGAATGGAAGTAGGTTGTTGAAATCCGGACTTTTCCCAGTTTTCTTGTAAAAAAGGGCTTAAGTTATTTATCATATATGACTCCTTTATTTATCTCATTTCTACATATTATATCCATACACGCCTCTGATACTAACCTATTTAGGAAATTGTGTCCATAAAAAACCCATTCCCCCGGGTATCATAAGGGCTGGAGTGATTCAAATCCTTTTTCAACTTACTCTTCGGTCACTCCAGATGGGCTGGAGTTACTCAAATCCTTTTTCAGCTTACTCTTCGGTCACTCCAATTCTAATATCTTAAAATTGAAAAAGTACATGCCCGATGTCATGTACTTTTCGATAATCAGTTAGTTTGTATATCGGCTATTCTTCGGCATAGCAATTTCTCTGAAATTAACTGCTAAATAGCTTAAATTCTCTCTTAACTCTTCCCCGCTCATTGGAAGGCCATGCCCGGTTACAGCAGCTTCCGGCTTCAATGCTTCCAGCTTTTTCACGGACTCATAGGCGGCCTCCCAGTCCGTTGTGTAATATCGAGGCGGCCCGCTTATTTCCTGGGTTTGCGTTAGTACTTTATAAAGTGATTCTTGTTTCACAGTGACAAAGGCATCCCCAGCGATTAAAGCTCGATCTTCTTCCCGAAAGAATGAAACATGACCAGGAGTATGCCCTGGGGTATGAATCCATTTCCATCCCTGCATATGAGGGATGGAACCATCCTGTGGAAAAGCCTTTACTTGTTCCCCAATATTAATCCCATGATTCGGAAACATCGGGGACATTTTTGCCACCATTCCTGCATCCACACTTGGGTCCCCTGGTGGATAATCCTTTTTTCCTGTTAAATAAGGAATTTCCCATTCATGTGCATAAACAGGAACTCGCCACTTTTCTAGAAGTTCAACCAGTGAACCAACATGATCAAAATGACCATGAGTCAGAATGATGGCACTTGGTCGCGCCTGTTCACCGAAGTGTTCTACAATCATTTCGATAATTTCATCGGCACTCTTTGGCATACCTGCATCGACAAGGACAAATTCATTCTCATTTCCCACTAAGGCTAAATTGACGATTTTGTTCGTATAACAAAATACATCTGACAAAACGGCCATACCCATTCCGCTGCCAATGGAGGTCATCGGTAGAAATGCTCCTTCAAACTTGCTGTCTTGATTTTGCTCCAAAAAAATCCCCCCCTGTTTTTGTTTATTATTTAACAGAGAGAATCAATCTATTAATCAAATGTTCTTATCGCCAGTTTATGAATCGTGGAGTTTATTTCCTCCAATTCAATAATCGCATCATTATAGTTTATTTCAATTTTCCCGCTTCCTGCCAAAATCCTAACTTTCTCTATTCCGTTATACCTTTTTATTTTCCTCTTGATTTTCCCTATACACCCAGAGCAGGCAACATCATTTAATGACAACTGAATGATACTCATTTGAATCTCTCCTTTTCTTTAATGGCAGCTCCAAAGGATTTGCCAAAATTAATACAAATTTCTTTGTCCTCATTAGTAGGGGTTTGCTCAATTTTCAATCCACTGTTAACGACCTTTGCACCTAGATTCTCTAGTTTATCTGTTAGAATATCAACAGCGCCCCCTACATGCTCATATGAAAAATCACAGGACCCAAAGGCCGCAGCTATTTTATCTTGTAAGTTTAAGCCATCCATTTCTTCATAAAAATCGATAAACTCATCAGGGAGTTCACCGTCACCCCAAGTGTATGCACCCAGCAGGATACCACTGTAGTTTTGAAGTTCATTCACATCTGCTTCTATTATATCCTTTATCTCAACTTCACTGCCTGACAGTTGAATTCCTTCGGCTATTGTGTGTGCTATGTCCTCAGTATTACCAGTCATACTTGCATATACGATTAAACAAGCTGCATTCATTCTTATTCACCTCTTGTTTTTCTTAATCTTATAAGAAAGTTGGAAAGGAAACATTGACTAACATCAAGAGTTGATATAAATCACTACAAATATAAATAAAGAAAGATAAACTTTATAGTAACGAATACTCTAAGGGAGTGGTTGACTATGTGTTGCGAACATTGCTCACATGAATCATCATGCCTCATCACTGTTCCTGTTTTTAAAGGACTGAATGAGGAGGATATTCAGCAATTGCGGAAGGTAACGCACAGCCGAATGGCACATAAAGGAGAATATGTTTTTAGAGAAGGCGAACGCTCTAGTACGTTATTTGTCGTGAGTGAAGGGCTGATAAAATTAACGAAAACATCTGCAGACGGAAAAGAGCAAATTGTTCGACTTCTGTTTCCTGGAGATTTTTTTGGCTTATATTCTCTTTTAAGAGATGAAAAACATTATATTAATGCTGAAACCGTCCAGCAAACGATGATTTGTTCAATCGAAAAGAAGGACTTTTTAAAAACGATGGAGGGTAATTCAGATATGGCGTTCCGCTTTTTAGTCGCTATGAACGATCGTCTTTATGAAGCAGATGAATCCATGGGGAATCTAAGTTTAATGGAAGTTGAACAAAGACTAGCAAAGGCTCTTCTACTCTTCCATGAAAAAATGAACTTCAAGAATGAGGCTTTTACGCTGCCAATTACAAAGAAGGATTTAGCAAGTTTTATCGGAACAACCCCAGAATCTGTAAGCAGAAAGCTTTTGACTTTTATGTCCAAAAATATTATTCGCTTGGAAGGGCAAAGGCAGATACAGATTCTAGAGCTAGACCAACTAAAAAGGATCTCTGAATTTGGTTAAATTTCATTCAACTTTATTGCCATAAGACGAAAGTGTGCTGGTTCGATTTCATTTACAATCGCATTCATTCCTAATGATTGAAAAGTCGCAACCAGTGGCTCTCCACGATGTGGTAAATGAATTTCAAATATAGTACCCACAGGTGCTGACTTTACAAAATTTATGATTTCCCGTCGTGGATGTTCGCCCTTTAAGACTCTTTCGCGAATATCTATGACGGCTCTTTGATTTTCTATTTGGAAACTGCTCATCCTTTTTTCATCTCCTCATTAAGTAATGATATCTCCGAGTGTAACACCATTTTGTATTTTGAAAATTGATATATGTCAAGTTAAACTATGTTTTAGTATATAACCATAGTAGGATTAGGTCATATTAATATTTGAACGTATTGTGAACATTATCTTTAATTTGATATAACCTCTTCTGATTGGTGGTAGAATGAAGAGCAGCAAGAAAACAATATATCGGAGTTGAAAATGATGTTAAATAAAATTACTCTGGTCTCCTGTTTGTTGTTCTTTTTATTTGGTTCACCTATCTTTGCGCATTCCCATACTACTGCCCCAGATACTGAAGCGGTAATGAAAGAAGAAGCTACGGAGATAAATAACACGACCTCAGAAAATCCCTCTATGATAAATTATGTGTTCCCAGCTATAATGGGCTTAATTATTGTTTTGGGCTTCGGAAGCTATTGGTTGATTTTTAGGAGGAAACAAATCTAGATGTTTATTGCAGGAATTGTAAGTGAGGCATTACTTTATAGTTGTTTTTCATTGTTACTCGGAAGCTTTATTTTGAATCTCATTCCCAAAAATGCCCGACCAGAAATTTGGATACCAAAAGGTGTGCTTTTGGCTTCCGCATTAGGAATTATTTTATTTTCATTTTTACCGGTATTAAAAATTGTTCTATATTTATATGAGGACCTAGGTTTAGGCTATACCCTTAAATCTGTGTTAACAAATTTCGAGGTAGGCAAGACCTGGATCAGTACGGGTTTTATTTCGTTGATCCTGTTCATCTATCTACTTCCCATTAAACTTGAACAAAAACCTTTATTCTCTTTGACAGGTCTAGCCTTTACACTCATCTTAATCGCTTCCCTTGGCTGGTCCAGCCATGCTGCATCCTTATCCAAAATGGCCGGTTTCTTCATACATACCGCCCACTTTCTTGCGATCACAACTTGGGTTGGAATCCTGATGGTGGTGAGCTGGTTTTCACGGAACCATGATCATTGGCTGAAATTCTTGAAGTGGTTTTCTCCTGTTGCTATTTTATGTTTAGTTATTACGACCCTAACAGGTATATCTTTAATGACTTTTCACATGGAATTGTCCGATTATGTAAGTGTAACAGCTATTACTTATGGGCAGACATTATTAATTAAGCATATTGCAATTTTGCCATTACTCGCTTTCGCTTTTATTAATAGCTTTTTGATTCGGAAAAGGCTGCAAAAAGATTCATCTTTTAATCCCCTTCCATGGGCAAAGCTTGAGAGTGTAATTATCTTAATTGTTTTTTCTATTACAGGTGCGCTTGGACAGGCTTCACCACCTCATGAACTTGATTCGATGATTAGAGCTGAAGGTGCTTCCAAGCTTTTTTCCTTTTTCCATCCAGGTAATATAAATTTTCCTATCCACTTTTCCCCTGGGATTGTTTCGATAGCCCTTTTTCTAATTGCTATCCTTTTTCTAGCGTTAGTGATTGTTACTTTTATCAAAAAAGCGCCAAAGGCTTTGTCCTTAGTAATGAGTCTATTATTTATCGTATCTGGCTATATAGGATTTATGTTAAGCCTTTCATGAAAGAAGCAGCGGAAATGGATTCCGCTGCTTCTTTTTTATAATGTTCGTAACACGGCTCTTACTGGACTTCCGTCTCCTTCGACCAATGGGAGCGGCAGGGCAATTAGCTCATAATCACCTGGTTCTACTTGATCTAATAGTACTGATTCAAGGATATGGATTCCGTTTTCATTTAAGCTATGGTGTGCGTACAGGTCTTTACTGTCAATCGGATCGACAGACGGAACATCTACCCCGATGAGCTTAATTCCCTTCTCCGCTAAGTATGGAGCAAGGTCATTTTCTATAAAAGGGATCATTTCAGGAAACTCAACAGAATTCTCCCAAGCGAGGGTTCTAAATATTACTCTCTCAAAGCCGTCTACATCTACATTCTCTAAATCTTTAGCTCCTATGCTACTTTTCCCTATCATATCGATTACCCTTACAGGACCGATATAAAGCTCGAGGTCCAATTCAATGATTCTTTTTCCATTATCATCAAAATGAAAAGGCGCATCCACATGTGTACCTGTATGTGTACTCATTGAAAGGCTTCCTACATTCACAGATCCACTCTCCGCTTTGGACACCGATACTTCATATTGAAAGGGTGTATCTCCCGGCCACACCGGCATTCCATTTTCAAGCCTTCTGGAAATATCAATCGTTTTCATGCCTCCCACTCCCCTCCACAGCATTTATTTCGTCTATGTTAAAAATATATCGCTGCAAGGATGTTGTCAATTAATGAAACGATAGCCAAAAGTCTCCTTCATGATTAATGATGCTGTATATCTCATTAAACGGAATCGTAAAAGTTGGAAAACCAGCAGCATATGGGGCAATATCATAGGGCCTAAAATAAACATTCAAAGCACTTTCACTAATAAAAAATGGCTGGTCTGCTTGTATCCCTTTATAAGCATCTGGGAAGACATAGGAATATTGATCTTCATTTTTAATTTGTTCTCCAATAATTTGACTAATGACCTCTACGTAATCTGCTTCCGCCTTAAACAAGTCTTTTAGTTGATAAAATTTCCCTGTTTTTAAGTCTATATGTGCATGCTTCTTTACTGGCATTCCATGAGCCGCACCAAAGGGATAATCATAACCATTTATCTCGATTACAACGAGATGTTCCTTATAATAAGGAACATTAAAATCACCTGCATAGCTTGATTCCAATTGCGTATGCGCAAGCGTTGGCTTCACGCCAGATAGGTCCTTCAAAATCTGATTAACGCTCTCCTGATTTTCAACACCCTTTAACTGTGGATAATAAACGATATAATCCTTATTTGGTTTATATTTGTTTTCGATTACAGAATAATCGTTGTTTAATGGAATAATGGTATTTTGCTTCCAAACCAATCTTCCTATTTTATCCAGATAAAAGGTTCGGAAATCAACTTCTCCCTTAATTAAAGATTTCTCAAATGCTAATGAACCACTGCCAGTAACCTTAGGAAGATGTTCTATCCTTTGACCACGTTTATCGATAAAGAACGTGAATTCATCATTATAAGCGGAGGCGATTCCATTCTTAAATTTAGATACACCGTTATAAATAAAACCAGTATAAATTTGACCGCTAGCGTCAGCGATTGCATACTTAGGAAACAGATATGGCTTTTCAGGATCCATCGCCTTCCCTAACGCAAATCGGTCTTCCGAAAGATTTAATAGGCTATTATAGTGTGGTTTGATGATAAAATTTCCTTGTCTGTCGATTAATCCATAATAACTCTGATTATTGTTTTCTACCGTTACAATCGCTTTTCCATCGATAAACTGCTGGACGTCTTTAAACTTTGGCTCAATGACCACCTTCCCCGATTCGTCCATATAACCCCAGTTACCCTCTTCCTTTTCCTTAAATCCAAGTAACCCTTCTCCATTAAAATTCACAAAAGGGTAGGGGTAGGATTTCAATACCTTTCCTGTGAGATCAATCAACGAATATCCGCCCTCTTTGGACTTTACTAACGCTTTACCGTCTTGAAAGTCACTAGCAGCTTCATAGGACAACGGAATGACTTCCTTGCCCCTTCTATTTAAATAACCAAGTAAATAGTTATCATGCTCGTTATTATTGGCAGCTACTGCTCTGCCCTCGTGATAATCTCCAATATAGAAATATGCCTGTGTGGTGATTTCCTTTCCACTTTCATCCAAAACTGTATAGCCTTCATCATTGATAGCAACTGCCCGCCCTTCTGAAAAAGGGCTGATTGTATCATATTTTGGTTTCACAATTAAATAACCATCACTGTTGATGATTCCAGTTAGATGATTTACTTGAACAATAGCTAAACCATTTTCCTGAAAATCATGAGCTATCTCATATTTTGGCGGAAGAACAAAATCACCCTTCTCGTTGATATAACCCCATTTACTGCCGCCTATCCCTTTTACTGTTGCTGGAAAAAGATAAATCATTCTCGATAAGGAAAGGAGGTAGATAATCCAATTTTCCTGTTCCGTATTTCTTCTAGACATCCGTACTACCCCATTTTATTTTTTATTATGTATATGAAAAAATGGGCGGAATGTAGCTTATCTTCAATCACAAACAAAAAGAATCAATTTTGACAATGATTCTTCAAAATTGATTCTTCCTAATACTATCCTAATCTATATATTTTGCTTCAGGAATTAATATCTTCCATTCTTCATAACTGATGATTGATTCCCAATGCCCGGTAATCTTTGCAAAGCCAATAATTAAGAAAAAGGCTACAAAGAAGGTAACAGGTATAAACCATTTACTTACCTTTTTATTTGCAACTGTCATGTTCAAGGTATTCTTTACAGGGCATGCCTCTACACAGGCCATACAAGCGGTACAATTTAAGTTATTTACGGTTTCAACCTTGTGCACTTTTACTCTAGATTGGCAAACCTTTGTACACATCTCACAGTTCGTACAAGTTTCTTCATTTCTGCTAATCTTAGAAATCCTAAAAATCGAACCAAGTCCGATGAACGCTCCATACGGACAGAGGAATCTGCACCAGAAATTTTTATAAAATAAAGATATTATAAACATTACGCTGAGAAAACCAATCCCGAAAGTGCTAATATCTAAGAAAAATGACAGCATTTTTACATCAGATATTTTGTTATAGGGTTCGTTTAGAAAGGAAATCGCACCATAGGTCGGCATTACGATGACCATACCTAAGAAGAAAAGTAGGAATAAATACTTTATTGGGGTTAGCAGCCAAACGAGCCAAGTGGGTACCTCGAAATTTCTTTTGAAAAGTTTTTTCCCCAATCTGCTTATCCATTCCCCAACTGTTCCAATCGGACAAATCCAGCTGCAAAAGGATCTCTTGAAAAGAATAGCTCCACCGACAAAAAAGCTTAATAAAACGAGTCCTGCTGGATGAATGACATCAAAATCCCCAGTTGCCAGCCATACCTTTAATGCCATTAAGGCACTAATTGGCAGGAACCCTTCAACCGCTGATGGCCTTTCTACAAAGGGTGTTTCTCCAAGGGTTTCAAAATGCATATAAAATTGATAAAAGCGGACACCGACATATAGTAAAAATAACAGGAATACAGCTTGAACGACGTACCTTGTTATTTGAACCGGCTTTCTTTTCAACTGTTTCTTGTACCAGTTCATTGACTTCATTACGATTCCTCCAATCTTCTTCACCTTAAATATAAGGAACGAAGTAAAATTGGGTATGTGATAAAAGTCATCCAAAATACCGTTTTCATAAAGAGTTCACAACCATATTCTTAAAAAAGACATAATTAGTTTGTACTATGTATAGGGTTGGTTTTACAGATATCTCCAAAGCCCCCTAGCGTTCTACTCCAAACACAATATTGCTCTGTTTCCGTGCTTCTTCTGTTACTCGTAATACCTTTTTACTCCATTCCTTTAGCTGCTCATATTCTTGGTCGTTGTTTTTT
Organism: Neobacillus niacini; assembly: GCF_023715415.1. Taxonomy (GTDB): domain Bacteria; phylum Bacillota; class Bacilli; order Bacillales; family Cytobacillaceae; genus Neobacillus; species Neobacillus niacini_C. The sequence goes on along the minus strand of NZ_JAMBOB010000016.1, from coordinate 31,426 downwards.
TCAATGATTTCAGCGAATTTTATGCATTCATAGACCATATTTTTTTCCTCTTGAGCCCTACTTAAGATTTCGCTCTCTTTTGTATGACTGTCAATGAATTTTATTTCAGAAATGGGTGCGGCATCTTCGAGGACAAAGGTTCCCTTTTCTCCTTGAATTTCACATGGAAGTTCCGAATCAGAAATCTTTGAACATAGAATGGTACAGACAAAGTCTTGATATTCTAATATAAGCGTACCGCTCCCATCGACTCCGCTCCTTAGTATAACTGGATAATAGGTGACCTGCTTCGGCTCACCAAATAGGCCGACAGCTAGGAAGAGCGGATACACCCCTAAATCCACTAAAGCGCCACCAGAATAAGTACTTGAGAAGATATTTGGCTCCTCACCTTGTAGAAACACATCGTAGCGTGAAGAGTACTTCATATATGGAAGAATAGCACTTCTTAGTGGACCTGCCATATGAAGCTTTTCTTTTAGAATACGAAAGTTCGGAGTGTGGATATTGCGAATCGCTTCAAACAAATAAACTCCATTCTCTTCGGCACATCGATAAGCTTCTTCTAATTCAGCTGTATTTGAGAATATCGGCTTTTCACAAATAACATGCTTTTTATTTTTTAAAAAAGTAAGTGCCTGCTCAAAGTGAACTGAATTCGGTGAAGCAATATAGACAGCATCAATCTTAGGACTTTTTGCCATTTCCTCTAAATCTGAAAAATAGTGTGCTGCGTTATATTTACCGGCAAGGTCTTTTGCTTTATCCTCTGTTCGGGAGTAGACTGATGTTATATTTAGCTTCCCGCTCAACTTTGCTGCCTCAATAAAGGATTCTGTAATCCACCCTGTTCCGACTGTACCTAAATTAATCATAAAAAATCCCCTTCCACTCCTTCTATAAGCATATATTGTAGCCTTTTTGCACTCTTTTTTCCAATTCCACTATTTTTCTAATGAATCTTTGGGTACAATGGAAAAATATCATATTTTATGTTATTTATAAGTAATAGAGATGAAAGAAAGAGGTTGAATAGAGTGGACAATCTAAGTTCTAATTTTATAAAAGATGTTATGATTAAGGATTTGGAATCTGGCAAACATGATAAAATTATCACTCGTTTCCCTCCAGAGCCCAATGGATATTTACATATTGGTCATGCTAAATCCATCATTATAAATTTTGGTTTAGCGGATGAATTTAACGGAAAAACCAATCTGCGATTTGATGACACCAATCCGTTAAAGGAAGATGTCGAGTATGTTAATTCCATTAAAGAAGACGTAAAATGGCTCGGATTCGAATGGGATAACTTATACTTTGCTTCAGATTATTTTGAAGAAATGTACAAACGTGCTGTACTGTTAATAAAAAAAGGACTTGCCTACGTGGATGACCTGTCCGCTGACGAAATTCGTGAGTACCGTGGTACCTTAACCTCTCCTGGTAAAGATAGCCCTTATCGTAATCGTTCAGTCGAGGAGAATCTTGATTTATTTGAAAGGATGAGAAACGGAGAATTTGATAATGGACAAAAGGTCCTTCGTGCAAAAATTGATATGACATCACCTAATATCAATTTACGCGATCCGGTCATTTATCGAATTGCTCATGCCACTCACCATAACACCGGTGATAAGTGGTGTATCTATCCAATGTACGCTTTTGCTCATCCTTTAGAGGATGCGATTGAAGACGTAACCCATTCCATTTGTACCGTTGAGTTTGAAGACCAGCGTCCACTTTATAACTGGATAGTGGAACAATGCGAAATGGAAAGTACGCCTCAGCAAATAGAATTCGGCCGCTTAAACGTAACCAACACGGTAATGAGTAAGCGGAAACTAAAGCAACTTGTGGACGAAGGGTTTGTTGATGGCTGGGACGACCCAAGGATGCCAACCATCTCTGGAATGAGACGAAAAGGATTTACACCTGAATCGATTCGTAATTTTGTTCGTGAGACAGGTGTAGGGAAAGGTTCTGGCGCCGTAGATTCCCAAATGCTTGAACACTTTGTTAGAGAAGACTTAAAATTAAAAGCTCCTCGGACAATGGGAATTCTAAATCCATTAAAAGTTGTCATCACAAACTATCCAGAAGGCCAAATTGAATTACTTGATGCCGAGATTAATCCTGAGGTTCCTGAAATGGGCATAAGGAAAATACCATTTTCTCGTGAGATTTACATTGAAAAGGACGATTTCATGGAAAATCCTCCGGCTAAATATTTCCGTCTCTTCCCTGGTAATGAAGTACGCCTTAAACATGCATATTTTATTAAATGTGAAGAAGTCATCAAGGATGTAAACGGAGAAGTCGTTGAACTTCGCTGCACGTATGACCCGCTAACCAAAAGTGGTACTGGCTTTACTGGACGAAAGGTAAAAGGAACCATTCATTGGGTGGAAGCAACCAATTCTGTTGCAGCGGAGTTTCGTTTATACGAACCACTTATTCTCGATAAAACGGAAGAGGACGAGGAAGAAAAAACCTTCCTTGATAATGTAAATCCTGAGTCACTCGTAGTTTTACAAGGATTTGTTGAGCCAAACATGCGTGAAAGCAGACCACATGACAAGTTCCAATTCTTTAGACATGGATATTTCAATGTAGATCCGAAGCATACGACTGTTGATAAGCTCGTATTTAACCGAATTGTTTCGTTAAAGAGTTCATTTAAGATATAAAAAATTGAACCGGGCATAATGCCGGGTTCTATTTTTTATTGTTCAGGGTATTTTGGGATTTCTAGGATGATTCTTGTTCCCTTACCTGGGGATGAGTTAATTGTTAGTTCTCCACCGACGGCCCTTGCTCTTTCGTCCATACTGAAAAGCCCAACACCACGGGTATGGGTTCCTAGCTCGAAACCTCTGCCCTTATCTTCTATCAATACCCTTACACTCTGGTCAAAATCTCTAACGGTAACAGCCGCTTCAGATACGTCTGCGTACTTACGAATATTGGTTAGTGCTTCTTGAATGATTCGATATATCGTTAATTCAATACTTATATCGAGACGTCGTTTTAACATACATTCAAATAAAACGTCGATATGATAGTTTTCAGAAAAGCGGGCAAGGAAGGAACGAATCGCAGGAACGAGTCCAAGGTCATCCAAAACCGATGGACGTAATTCCCAAGATATATCGCGGATTTCTTCAATTAGCTGGGTTGCTTCCTTTTGCATTTGCTCAAGAAGTGGATGGTCTAATTCTGAAAGTAAACGATTTATCGTAATGAGATGACTATATAAATTTTGACCGATGCCATCATGTAAATTTCGCGATAAGCGCTTGCGTTCTTCTTCTTGAACATCAATGATGGTTGTCATCATTTTTTGAAGTTCTTGTTCTACTCTTTTACGCTCAGTTATTTCATAACGAATCGCTAAGTATTGATAAGGTTTCCCCTTATCATTCATAAATGGAACAATCGTAGTATCCACCCAATAGTGGGTCCCATCTTTGGCAGAGTTGCGAATTTCACCTTTCCAGACCTTCCCTGAACCAATCGTTCTCCACATTTCCATAAAAAACTCTGCAGAGTGGTAGCCGGAATTTAATATCCGATGGTCCTGCCCAATAAGCTCTTCTTTTGTATACTTCGAAATTTGAATGAATTGTTCATTTACATATGTAATAGTTCCCCTAGAATCGGTTATTGCTACAATAGAAGACTCATCAAGAGCAAATTTAATATCCATTAATTCTTGAATCGACTTTTTCAATTCCAATTCTAGGGTGGTGAGCTCATTTATTGATTGCTTACGATTTGTCTCCATAACTTAAGGCCCTCCCCCTAAGATATGACTTCTTAAGAGCTGCTCTAGTGCTTCGCCCGACTCTTTCACCTTTTCCTGTTCACTTTTAGAAAAAGTATATGAAACTCTCTTTCCAATAAGTAATACACCCTTTGGGGAGCCATTAAAAAATAAAGGCACCGCATAACAGGAAATAAGTTTCTCAGCAAGCATAATGGGATGGTCGGTTACTTTTCCATAGATATCTTTCGGAAAGTCGCTCATCATCATTGGACTGCCGCTTGAAATGATTTTTCCAGCGATTCCTTTTCCAAAACGGACGGTTATTCTTTTGTATTTATCGTTTACGTTTCCTGAAGCATAGTGCCACCTGACATCAGGACCTACTTCATTTTGAAGGGCAAGGGCTACAAAATCACAGCCCACTTCCTTCCGTAACCGATCACAAACCTCCATTACACCATGATTTTCTCTTATTTCTGTCATTCGCATACCTTCTCCTTATATTCCATAACCTAAGAGCCCCTTTTTAACCGCATATTCCACTAGTTCAGGTCTTGTCTTCATTTGCAGTTTTTCCATTAAGTTCCCCTTATGGGTTTCAACCGTTTTTACACTTATGACTAACTGCTCCGCTATTTCTTTGTTTGCATAGCCCTTAGCTACAAGCGTTAAAACTTCTTTTTCACGGTCGGATAAAAGATGATAGGTATCATGGCTGTCATGCTTAATGCTGCCTAAATATTCTTCCATTAATCGTTTTGTAGCTGCAGGGTGTAAGTAAGCATTCCCTAATGAGACGGACTCAATTGCAGACATAAGCTCATCATGTGGCGCACTTTTTAATATACAGCCTGACGCACCTGCTTGAATGGCTCTAAAAAGGTATTCCTCATCATCATGCATGGTTAGTATTAAAATATTTACATTCGGCATCAGCTTTTTCAATTCAGATGTCGCAGATAATCCATCTTTACCATGAGGCATACTTAAATCCATCACCACTACATCTGGTTTAAGCTTCATGGCCTTCTTTATGCCTTCATTGCCTTCTGAGGCTTCACCAATTACTTGCATTTCGGGGTTAGAATTTAACAGCATGGTAAGACCCATTCTTACCACGGCATGGTCATCAACTAATAGGATTTTAATCAATGTTAACTCTCCTTCCCTTCCAATAAAGGAAGAGATATTTCAACAGACGTACCTTCTCCTATTTTAGAGGAAATCACACACTGTCCGCCAGTTAGAAGCATTCTTTCCTTCATGGCTGCTATTCCTAAGGTAACAGCGTTATTCTCTAGTTCATCTGCTACAAATCCACCACCGAAATCAATAATCGAGATTCTTAATTCCTCTTCCTTCCATATCAAACCCATTTTCACATTTGATGTATCTGCATGTTTAGCGATATTGGTAAGGGCTTCCTGGCAAACACGAAAAACCGCAACACTTTTTTGCTCTTGAATTGGTTTCTCTTCCCCAATGGATTCAAAATCAACAAGAACTCCAAATGTTGAGGTATATAATTTAATATAACTCTTAATGGCTGGCAGTAAGCCAAGTGTCGTTAAGGCAGGGGGATGAAGTTCAACTGAAAGCAATCTAATCTCTTGTATCGTCTTTTCAATCAACTGGGTCATTTCATGTAAATAATTTTTCAAATGAGGCTGACTTAATCCTGATTCAACAAATTGTAATCCAGTAAGAATACTGTATAAATTTTGCCCAACACCTTCATGCAGCTCCAGAGAAATACGTTTAATTTCTTCCTCTTGTGATTGAATAATATAAGAACGAATTTGTTGCTTTGAGACCGACTGCTCCATACTTAACCCCCGTTACCTTTTATCTAAACTTTTTGAAATGTATAGGTTAATCCACTTTCATGGTCAGAAGCTAAAAAACTAACTTCTGATTGATTTACGTTACTGATAAGCGGGACTGCTAAAAAATACATAGAATCAAAATAAAAACGAACATGTGTATGATCAGGACAAAATTGGATTTTTTTAATGGTTTTCTTAATCTTTGGGGCTTGGTCTCCACCCTCAGTATCTTCTATAGATATTTCCATTGTTTCCCCAACGAATCTTTGCAATTCATCAATGTTAATGGGTTCCACAGCTGTTACATCCCTTCTTCACTGGATAGATGAACATTTTGTAACCTTGTAGGTACTCCCAGAACTTTGAATCAGCATGTTCCTCAAGGAATAGGATGGTTTCCTCTTCAGAGCCCCAATCACTCATGCCTTTTACTTCAGCAATTACCATTTCTGCTCCATCAATTGTCTTTTCTTCAAGAAACCAATTTAATCGCTTTTTCCCAAACATGTTTTTCAATACTTCATCAATATCGGCAGCAAAATTACCTGTTTGTTCTCGTACAAAACAAAAATCTAGATACGTTTCACTAGTCATTGATTTTCACACCTTTTTTATAAATAAAGAATGCGGCTGGAAAAAGGATTACATTGATGATTGCTGCACCAATTGTGTTTGTATAATTTTCATAAAAATACTGATGAACCATATATTGTGTAGCGATAATATTTAACATCAATATGGCTAGAAGGAGAGCAACACTTACGTAACTACGCTTCATATCGCTTCACCCCTACAGCAAAAACGGTCCCGTTTTCAACTTTCACATAAATCTCAGGAAGCGGCCGTCTAGGCGGACCTGCTGTGGGTGCACCTGTTTCAACGTCAAATTTCCCGTGATGACATGGGCAGAGCATTTCCCCCTCATCCTTCTTCCAAAAGACAGGGCAGCGCAAATGAGTACAGGCATTTTGATAGGCAACATATTTCTCATCGGATAGCCTGATTAATATCGCACTATCATGCTCACCTGGAAAATAAAAATCTACTGCATCACCAATAGGTAATGACTTAACATCAATAATTTTCTGTTTTGGATATTTCTTGTCACCCAGTCCGTTTAGCTCTTTCGCAGCCAGAACTCCCCATGGAAGAGAGGAAACTGCAAATACACCTGCAGCACCGACTAATGTTTTCATAAAACCACGGCGGTCCAATTTTCTTTCATTATTGCGGTTTATATTATGTGTATAGTTATCTTCATTGAACGGGATTTTATTATTTTTATCAGTCATGGTTAATCCCTCCTAAAACAATTTCGTGACACCCTGAAGGATTCCAGGGAGATTCACTCTAACATTTGTTTCGCCTTCTAAATAAGGCATGCTTGTTACCCATTTACCGTTATCTAAATTAAATTGCTTTTGCTTCGCTTCAATTTCCTCATCTGTTAACCATTGCAAAGTATTGGACGGACATACACTTGCACACATTGGAGGGATCCCGTCTTTTGTACGGTCGATACAAAGGTCACACTTATACATTAGATTTTGCTCGGTATCAAATTTTGGAATACCGTATGGGCAGGCAATCGTACAGTTTTGGCAGCCAATACACTTCTCTACAAGAGCCGACAGAACGGCTCCTGTTTCATGTATTTGAATCGCTTGCGCCGGACAGCTTCTCGCACATGCTGGATTCACACAGTGAAGGCACATTAGAGGCATGGTTTGACGGTTAACAAGCGGGTTAACATCGTATACGTAGTTACGGTTACGCTCCTCGTGCCCCCCGCACTGTGTGCAGGCAGCTAAACAAGAGCGGCAGCCTATACAGTTTTCAAGTTCAAGATATAACCTCTTTTTCATTTACTGCACCTTCTTTAATTCAAGTTTTTCAATCTGTGCTGCACAAGCTTTAAATTCAGGCATTCTTGACATTGGGTCAAGAGCAGCAATTGTTAATAGATTAATAGATTTATCGTGACCAAAATGATAGGGTACAAAAACCGTATCTTTTCGGATAGCTTCCGTAATTTTAACTTTGTATTCAGCCTCGCCTCTTCGTGTAAACAGACGTACAAATTCTTCATGTTCAATGTTATATTTTGCTGCAGTCTCCGGGTGCACCTCAACATACGGCTCTGGACACATATCACGTAAAAATTGAATCCTTCGTGTCTGGTTTCCTGATAAGTAGTGGTAAACGACACGTCCTGTTGTTAAGCGCAGTGGATAGTCTTCATCCGGTTCTTCTGCTGGCGGACGGTACGGAAGGGCACAAATTTTTGCTTTTCCATCCGGGTGATAGAATTTTTTATCTAAGAACATATGTGGAGTTCCCTTGTCCTCCTCATCTTTACAAGGCCAGAAGACTCCATCTTGTTTGTCGATTTTATCCCATGTTGCACCGTAATAATCGGCATATCCGCCTTTTGATGCTAAACGGAATTCATCCGCAACGTCTCTTGCAGTTTTCAGATGTGAGAAATACTTTCCTCTTCCTAGATATTCTGCAAGCTCTGCTTGGATCTGCCAATCTGGTTTTGACTCACCGAGTGGTTCTTGTGCTTTGTTAATCTTTATAATACGTCCTTCAAGATTGGTTACTGTCCCTTCATCTTCAGACCATGTAACGGTCGGAAGAATGACATCTGCAAATTCGGCAGATTCAGAAAGATAGAAGTCCGCACATACCATGAAATCTAAACCTTTCATTGCCTTACGGACGAAGTTCAAATTCGGTGCTGATACAGCTGGATTCGAACAAAGCAGATACATAGCACGAATCGTTTTTTGCTCCATTAATTCAAACATTTCATAAGCCGAAACACCTGGCTGAGGCATCTCTTCAGGAGTAATTCCCCAAACCTGGCAAACTTCTTCAACATGCTTTGGATTTGTAATTTTACGATAGCCTGGAAGTAAATCTGACTTCTGTCCATGCTCACGGCCGCCTTGACCATTTCCTTGACCTGTAAAGGTTGCAACACCAGATTTTGGACGTCCAATTTTACCTGTTACTAACGCCATATTCGTATAGGCAGAAACGTTGTCTACCCCTTTATGCTGCTGCTCGATACCACGGGCAAACATGACTACTGCATTTGGTGCCTTACCGTAAATTTCCGCTGCTCGGATAATCTTTTCAGGTGCAACCCCTGTAATTTCACTTGTATATTCGGGTGTAAATTCTTTTACTAATTCTTTTGTTTCTTCAAAACCATTTGTATGGTTAGTAACAAATTCTGCGTCAGCATAGCCGTTTTGAATTAACAGATTCAAGATTCCATTTGCAAGTGCAAGGTCTGTACCTGGTCTTAAATCTAAATGAACATCCGCTCTTCTTGCAATTGGTGTTTCACGAGGGTCAGCGACGATTAGGTAACCGCCTCTCTCTTGTACGGCCCAGACACGAAACATAGAAGTTGGGTGACATTCCGCAGTATTACTTCCGGCGATGAATAAACAATCTGTTTCATGAAGATCAGTCCATGGCAAAGTGGATCCACGGTCCACCCCAAATGAGCGCAGAAATCCACCCGCTGCACTAGACATACAGAAACGACCATTATAATCGATATAACGTGTTTGCATAGCTACCCTAGCAAACTTTCCTGTTAAATAACATTTTTCATTGGTCATGGAAACACCGCTGAAAACAGATAAGGTGTCTTTTCCATATTTGTTTTGAAGCTCGCCAAACTTTTTAGCAATTAAGCTATACGCTTCATCCCATGTTGCTTCACGGAATCCTTCTTTTGTTCCTTTAAGGGAGGCATCATCACGAATCAAAGGCTTCAAGATACGATCATCATGATTGGTTTGCTGATACGCAGTAACCCCTTTTGGACACATCTTTCCTACTGTCACCGGCCAGTCATAACGAGGTTCAACCCCGATGATTTTATTGGTTTTTGTATTAACACGTAAGTTCATCCCGCATTGCATACCACAATAGCTGCAGTGTGTTTTTACGAGAGTTTCATTTGGATGACGTACATTTTCTATTTCCTTAAAAAACTTATCCCTTTGCATTCTGATTTGCCTCCTTGACCTTGACTTGGTGCGTTGCGATACCAGAGAATCTTGAGATACGATATTTTCTACGGCATGGAAGGCATAACTCAGCAAGATTGAAGCCATCTTCCATATTAAATTCGATTGCATTAACGCCTAATACCTGAATGACATCATTCGACTGTTCCACTGATACGAAATGGTCACCGCATACTTTACACTTTTTCTCTTCCTGTTCCGCATAGTGCTCACGGTAATTCCTCGCAAAAACACTCACCGGACGAAAAGGAATATGAGCGAGTTTTCCAAAAGGTAAATAAATTAATGTGACAATAACGGAAAACTGGTGAATCAATGACATTTGCGGCTGCATCCAGCCATGAAGCCAAACGTTTTGAACGGTTAATAAAAGTCCTGTAGTAGATATAAAGATCAATAAGTAAAGCGGAAGGAAGTCATAGATGAATTTCTGCTCCGCTCTTGCCTGCATATTTCTTAAGCGGCGGTACAGAGCCATACAGACACCCGAAATGACCATAACCGCTGAAATATTTAAGGCATTGTAGGAGAACCAAGCAATGATTCCATCGGCTTTGACCGTCATTAAATTTAGCCCCATTAGGACAATTGTATATTGACCCATTTCATCCATCGTGAAGTACATCCAGCCAAATACAAGCGGAAATGTAACTAAGCAGGCAAGGACACAACCCCAGCCGATTAGAATATGCTGTACCCAACGGTACAATCCGCGGTTTTTAATAAAGTCATAAATAGCTAAATGATTAACTGCTGTTTTAGGTGTGCTTTTTCTTTTTAAAAGTTTTAAGCCCTTTTTAATGAAAATTTTAGTTGGCGGCCTCTCTCCCCATGCGATAAAACGATAAAAAAATCCTCCGATAAAAACTACCGTTCCTACCATATACCCGTAGAGATTTAAATCAACATGGGTAAACATTCTCGTTGCTATAAAGGAAAGAATGATAATAGCGGAAACGGTTAAAAACATTGATTTTGCAAACTTAGATGCAAACGCATCATTGATTGAGCGTTCAGCTTTTTTAGTTGTTGACGTAATAGCCTGCATTAGAGCTCCTCCTCAAAAAAAATAACACTAACGAATTTTCTTACTCTTATTGTAAGAAAATCGTTAGTGATACAAATATAGGGGAACTCCCCCATCTCATGAGGAAAAAACCCTTAGAATTTTCGATTTAGACATATTTCTGTCACTTTTTAGTTTTTGAAGTACTTTTTCCGATATGAATTCAAAAGTAAGATAACGATGATGAGAAACTGTGCAGAAAATAGGACAGCATCCCAAAAGGCAAAACTCGACGGCGGTTTCAGGAATTTAGGAAAAGTAAGTTCTGCTGCGTGTAGTACTACAGGTATATAAAATATAGTCATCAATGCCAGAGTGACTGTCACCCCAATAAAATAAAAGATGGCATAAGAGAATACGATATAGTTTTCACCTGGAAAAACTTCAGCTTTATCATCGGTAGTTTTTAGAAATGGCAGTCGATTTCGAATTTTTTGCTGCGCATTTTCCATCAAATTATAGCTGCCGGTAATATTTTCAAAAACATAATACAAATCTGTTTTCATATACACGCAACACTGGTAAATGATTCTTACAAATACGTCATAGGCAGCTAAAGTCATTAAACTAAGGAAAATCCCTGAGGAATTTGGAAAAACAAGCTTACTCATGAGTGCAAGAAAGAGGACAAACATATCAAAGCAAAGACCTGCTAAATACAATATATTCCGATCTTTTGCAGGCAGTCTCCATACCGATGTCATATCTGTTTCAAAGACAATAAGCATTAATCGATGACCAATCCCGAGCTTTGTGGGCAGATTGTATGCCCTCATAGCCAAAATGTGGCCAAATTCGTGAACCAATACAAGAAAAAAAGTTACAGCCAAAAAAGTTATTATATTCAGTGCCATTACACCAGAAATAAATACATCCTTGTAATTTGGTAAAAGGGTAGGGTTGGTAACAAGTAGGATGAGGTTTACTATAAATAAGCCTAAATATAATGAGAGTGAGAACTTATTAAAGAAGAATTTCCCAACAATTGTAGGAATCCACAAGAACCCTAAAATTTCCTTTTCTTGTTTCTTTTTATCAACCTTAACACTATCTATCTCCTCGATCAATTCCATATCAAGGAGCTGTTGTGCAAAATCGAGGAGATTAACATCTTCAGCAGGGTATCTTCTTTTTAAATTCCCCTCTATTTCACCTAAACTGACACCTTTTTCAATCATTTTAATAGCTTCTATACATATCTCTGGCATTTCGTAAAACTCGCCTGAGGCTTTGTCTTCCACGATAAAATACTTCTTGTCCTTACGTATTTCTAACGGTACAACAGACAGATATGACTGGAGTGTTATGTTCATTAAAACACCATTCCTATAGAGTTTATAATAAAGAAGGATGCATAGCTCTCGCCAGCATCCTTACATTCACCATTACATACCCAAAAGATAACACCACCAGCATGTTGTTTTAACCTTTTTTAGTTTACGGATTTTCATGTTTCTACCTCCTTATGACTTAGATTTTTTTATTCCAAGGATATTCTCCATGAAATTTGACCCATGTTGGATATACATTTTTGAACGCTTCTACTAATGCGGGGTCAAATTGGGTACCATTACCCTCAAGAATGCGTCGATATGCTTCTTCTACAGGCATTGCTTCACGATATGATCTCGAAGAAGTCATAGCATCAAAAGCATCAGCAACAGAGGATACTCTAGCAAGTAAAGGGATTTCTTCCCCCTTTAATTGATCAGGATACCCTTTACCATCCCAGCGTTCATGATGATATTTAATAACGTCAATACTATCCCTAATTCCTTCTACATTCTTAACAGCTTCTGCACCAACTACTGGGTGGGTCTTAATAATTTCAAATTCCTCGTTTGTAAGCTTTCCGGGTTTCATTAAAATCATATCAGGAATGTTCACTTTACCTATATCATGAAGTAAACATGCATAATAAAAAGATTTTTGTTCCTCGTTTGTAAATTTTCCAATTTCGTTTGCTAATTCAAGAGCATATTTAGCCACTCGTTCACTATGTCCTCTAGTATATGGGTCTTTTAGTTCCAGTGTGGCGATTACACCTTTTACAATTCCCTGTAATTGATTATCATACGAAGTACTGATTGCCCGAACATATCCTTGAAAACGAACTAACAAAAAGAACGACATAACTGATAAAACAGTTATTAATATAATGGGCATAATCACAACGGTTGTTCCTAAAATAACACCTGTGGTGATATATTTTATGGTAATTCCTAAACTAACTAACCAAAAATATTTCGTGTTTAAGAAAAGTGGTAATGATAAAACCAAAAATACCTCTAACATATTCCCACTTTTAAAGGTGCTTTCATTTGCATAAAAGGAAAATATATCAGCAAGAAAAGAGGAACATAAATAACCAATGATAAATATAAATTTAATTAAATACTGTTTTTTAATCCTATTCAAATAGAATGAAACTGGAATGATAGCAATTAGTACTACATAGGTGAGATACCAGAAATTACTTGGAAATCCCCATTCTTTATCCTCAGCAATCGTGGGAAAAATGTAATAGTAAAATAAATCATAGGCTATTAAAATAATATATGATATTAATAAGTACCATTTCACAGTTTGTTTTTCTTCATGCGGTATCATATAATCCTCCAGAGTTCCTAACACATGTTCATTAAGAAGTGTATCAATATATAAGTAAGATAGTACTAAACCTATCCTCCTTAAATTATTCCATTATTTTACAATAATTATTCTTTTTCTTTATTCCTCTACATTATAACTTATTGCCATATACGTTGTAATATATTATTTTGATGGTTTTTGTATAATTATAGAATTATTCTTTCCTTAACTGCTGAGTAATTGGCAATGTGACACAAATGATTGTGCCAATCTCCCGTTTACTGGTAATCGTAATTTCACCATGATGGTCATTTATTATTTGATTTGTAACCATTAGACCTAAGCCCGTTCCTTCTGTTTTCGTGGTATAGAATGGTTCACCAAGATTTGGAATGCTTTCCTCATCAATTCCGCAGCCCTCATCTTCTATTGTGATATACATCTTTTTACCATCTACTACTTTTACTTTTATCGTTATTCTCCCACCATCAGGCATTGATTCAATTGCATTTTTTATTAGATTGATAAAGACCTGCTTCAACTGATGAGTATCACAGTCAAGCGGCGGTAATGGCCCTGCCAATATTGTTTCAATCATTACACCTGCTCTCTCGGCCTGTTGATGTGTAATCGATAATGTATAAGCAATTATTTCTTCAATATTTGCTTTTGCAAATTTAACTTCTTTTGGTCTTCCAAGATACATTAAATCATTAACTATCAAATTTATTCGATCAATTTCTTGAATCATTATTGGATAGAATTCATTTGTGTTTGGATATCTTTCCCTTTGGAGCTGGGTAAATCCTTTTAATGATGATAGTGGATTGCGTATCTCATGACCAATACCAGCTGCCATCTGTCCAATTACTGCCAGTTTCTCTTTTTGTCGAAGCTCTAAATGTACTGTAGTTAGTGAATGAATATAAGAGGTAAAACGTGTTAATAGAAAGTACGCAATGACTGAAAGAATAAATAAGGTGATAATTGGAAGTAAGACGTTTGATTCTTGTAATATAACTCCGATAATTACATATTTTCCTATCATGCAAATAGCAGCAGTCCAAAAGTATTTTTTATTTACAAAAATGGGTGAGAAAAACACAAATAATAATTCAACAATATTTCCGGATGCAAATGGTTTATCCGAACCCAAATAGATAAATAGACTATTTATCGTTTCTATAGCTGTATAACTATAGAGGAAGATATATTTTACAATATAGGGATTTCCTTTTTTAATGAAATACAGAGATACAGAAAGGAGTCCTAGAATAGCTATATGATACCAAAATCCAAAACCTTTATCTGATAAGCCACTAACACCACGCTTCGTATAAATAGGCAAAATGTAGAAATTAAAAATGTCATATGCAAAGAAAAAAATATAAAAAAGTACTAGAAAGAATTTTATTGTTCTTGTCTCTTCAGAAATTAATCTAGGACTCTTGGGGCTTCCTATCATTTTAGTTACTCCCTTAATTAATGTGATTCAAATTATCCCCTACTATTCTACCACCTTTCCCCAAAAAATTTTGATGTTTTTTTTGGAAATTCGATAGAATTCGACAAGAATCATCAGAACCTTTCTTATTTTACAAAATATAAAATAAAAGCTAACCACTACTTAATTGGTTAGCTTCTTACTTATCAAATATTAACCAATTCTTTTTTACCTTCTGGAAGAATCATGGTAACTTCTGTCCCAATCCCCAACTTGCTCGAATAAGATACTTTTCCTTTCATTGTCTCGATAATTCTTAATGACACAGATGTACCAAGGCCCGTACCCTTGTCCTTTGTTGTATAAAACAAAGTCCCTATCCGAGAGAGTTGTTCATGATTCATTCCCTTCCCTGTATCTGCAATATAGATATAGGCATGATGGTCTATTTGCTTTAGGGTTATAGTTACTTTTCCACCTTCAGAGGTAGCCTCAATTGCATTTTTAATTAGATTCACGAGCGCCTGCTTCAACTGATTTCGATCTGTAAAAAGATTAAAACCCCCTGAATCTAAATCACTTTCTAATTGAACTCCTTGTTTTAAGGCAAGTGGATCAAGGAGCATTTTAACTTCTGTGATTACATCAACCAAGGGAAATTCCTCTATTTTTTCAAATTGAGGTTTAGCAAAGTTCAAATAGTCGTTAATGATTGACTCTGCACGCCCCAATTCACTTAATACAAGTGATAAATAATCGTAATTCTTCCCTTTCTCCTCCTGCTGCATAAGCTGTAGAAATCCTTTAACAACGGTTAACGGATTCCGGACCTCATGTGCAATCGAAGCGGCAAGTTCACCTAATGTATTTAGCTTTTCCGTTCTTTGAATTTCTACTTTCATTCTAGCCCGTTCCACTAACCCTTCAAGTAGCTTAGCAGCAATGGCAATAGCAACGGTATCAATTATTCCAACTATTAATAAGTCAGGAATATTCGTATTAATATTTAATTCCTGCCCTTCCAAGCTTTGGTGTACAGTTAATGAAAAAAAGCAAACAAGCAAGGACCAAGCACCAATCAATGCAGTAATCAGGACTCTTTGATTTGGAGTGTAATTCCAGAATCTTTTCATGATGAGAAGAGGAATAATAGCAATAAACAGAGTATTAACTAGGCCAAATAGAACAGTGTCCCCACCCATTAATAAACGTGCCGCAAAAATAGTACTGAAAACCATTCCTCCAGCAATTGGACCACCATATAAAAAAGCAATTATCATTGGAACATAGCGGAGGTCCCAGTTAAAACCATAGTTAGCATAGGAAAAAATCATACAGGAAAGTGCTGCGGTACTTTGTAATAGTCCAGAAATAACGGGAGAATCTAATTTTCTTTTATAATCTGAAAGGACACTATAAAGCAGGACTGGTGAGATCGTGATAAGTAAATTCAAAAGAAGTTTTTCTGCCAACATTTTATTTCCCCCAAGAAAATATCCATTTAAATATATATGATAAGTAATACGACATTATCCGCCATTATCCTTCAAAATATGAAAATTTTCTTCTAGTTCTTTATCGACTTTTGCCAGTAAATTTCCCATAAAAAACATAGCATTTACGGTCCTCATCGATTTCCCTTGAGTCTAATGAGAGTTCCAAAAACTTTCCATTCTTATGGACGTAAATAAAATCTGAGTGAAGTGTTGCTACTATTTCCTCATGTTCCCAAACATCCTTTTTCTCCACTACCATAGATGAGGTTCCCATTAATTCTCTAACTTCAAAACCTATGTGGGAATAGATACTATCTGATGAATCGTGGCTATAAGTTTCTCTCTTTACATAAATCACCGCTGTTCCGTCTGGATCCATAGAAGTTGCACTAACGACAAAGGTTTCTCTGTCTTTTACAAAGTATTCACACGTCATTCTTGCTGTCGCTTCTACCCGAGAAATATCTTGGTAATTATACAGGGCAGGATAGTTATTAACTTCATCATCCAATCGATATTCTAACCTCATTTTCAATCCCTCTTTCGTTTTCTTTTTATCTTACCATTGTTTTCCTAAAATTTACTTTTATAATGGAATTATTATAGCTTAAAAAGGAGGCTGAAAAGGTGAAGAAAACCCAATGGTTAATCACTGGTGTTCTCACTTCTCTAATGGCTGGTACCACACTGGCCGGATGTTCTCAAGCACAGGATTTACCCCCTGAACCAGACGACACGAACTGTTCAGATTGGGAATGGGATGATGAAGAAGGTGTCTGGCAATGTGATGATACTCGATCAAGTTACTATGGGCATTTCTTTTACGGCGGGTTATTTTTCCGAAATAAATCTTCTTTAATCAATTCTTCCGCTTACAAGTCTTATAAGTCTTCCTCAAGCTTCAAAGGTGGTTTTGGAAGTGGATCTAAAGGTGGATTTGGAGGTTAACACATGTCCATATACGCAAATAACCGTAAGCAATTTTACTCCAAATTCCCAGATTTTTGGTCGAATTTATATGGTGGTGAATATAGTTTATATCATGTATTTACGATTACAGACCATACTCAGAAAATAATAATGGAAGCTACAGAACGTCTAGGCAAGGTTTTCTTTAAGACGGCAAGTCTCCTGCGAAGCCTTCAAGACGATCAGCTTCTAGAACTTGGTTTTCCTGCTGCAAGTCTTCCATTTCTAAAAATGAAAACCCTTTTTCCTGAATCAGTCATTTCCCGATTTGATTTTGCTTTTACGGAAAATGGGTTAAAGATGCTCGAGTTTAATTCTGACACACCGACATTTATCGTTGAATGTTTCCAAATCAATGGGAAGGTTTGTTCAGAATTTGGCTATCGTAATCCGAATGAAAATCAAGAACGCCTTCTCTCATCTGGCATTACAAAGGCAGTCCTCGAATCCTCAAAGGGAAATGTAACTCCTAATGTTGTTTTCACAGCCCATAGTGACCATAAGGAGGATTGGAATACTACTATTTATTTAAGTCAGTTATGTAAGGTTAAAAATCAAACCCTTCCCATGTCAGAGCTTCGGATTACGGATGAAGCACTTTTAGATGCGAATGGAGTACCAATTGATGTTTTATATCGGCAGACCTATCCTCTTGAACATCTGCTTTGTGACCAGGATTCAAAAACAGGGGATTTCGTAGGAATCGAATTATTACAGCTTACAAGGGAAGGAAAGATTTCAATAGTTAACCCTGTTTCAGCATTTCTTCTTCAACCCAAATCGATTCAATGTCTAATATGGGGCTTAGCAGAAAACGAGGGATTTTATACAGAGGAAGAGCAAGAATGGATAAAAAAATATATGCTTCCTACCTATCTTGAGCCAGATACCTTTAGTGGTACAACAACCTATGTTCAAAAGCCATCTTTCGGCAGGGAAGGAGATACCATTACCATTTGGGATGAACATACCAATGTGGATACCCAAAATGCTTTCCAAACTTACAAAAATGAGCTGCCAGTCTATCAATCGTATGTACCTCTGCCTGTTGTGACACTTGAAACAGAAAAGGGTATCGAGGAACTATCAATGGTATTTGGTTCCTTCCTTATTGCGGGGAAACCAAGCAGCATCGGTATACGAGCAGGTGGAAAAATCACAGGCAATGAATCATATTTCTTACCAGTCGGATTAAAAAAGGAGGAATACAATTGTTAGATTTCTTGCTTTATTTAGCTGTTTCTTTAGGACTATTAATCGTTGGATTATTTTTAATGGAAATCACCACAAAGGTAAAGGAATTCTCCTTAATGGCGAAAGGAAATAAAGCGGCCAGTTATGTCCTTGGCGGAAGGCTCCTCGGGCTTGCTATTGTTTTATATTCTGCACTAGCAAACTCTATATCGCTAGTAGATATGGTTGTTTGGGGAGCAGTTGGAATCGCCGCACAGATTATTGTCTTTTATCTTACCGAGTGGCTCACTCCACGTCGTTTTAACGTATCCCAGAGCATTGAAGAAGATAACCGCGCAGTCGGTCTTTTTCTCCTATTATTGTCCGTATCAATTGGAATCGTGATAGCAGGCTGCTTGACCTATTGAAAAAATATAAAATGTTGTCTTATGTATACAAATGGACCGTTCCTTTCCGCTACAGGTGCTTGCTTTCCGCGGGGAGGAAGTCGAGCCTCCTCGACGCTGCGCGTCTGTGGGGTCTCGACTTTTCCTCTACATCCCGCAGGAGTCAAGCACCTTTCGCTCCAATCCACTCTTTGCTTTCAATATTGATAAAAGCATCTATCTGTTAGAAAAGAGCCTTTAATTTTCAATAACTTTATCGATTCACGCGTTAATTTATATAATATTATTAATATTAATAGGACGGTGATTAAATGTATAGGCCAAAATAGAGATACAAAATGAAGCGAAATTTGTATTTATTGATGATTTAGTGCCTCAAGGTCACCTGTTAAGTCATAACTGATGCGTTTGTAACACCAAGAAATGTTCATGATTCTGTCCCTTATCTATCACGGTTAGACCGTCAGGTAGAACGTTTTGGATTTAAAGTAGAAACAGTGGCACTTGATTCTGGTTACTTAACAAATCCGATTTGTATGGGACTTAATGACCGCAACATGCCAAAACATGAAAAAGATTGCAACGCACTTAGCCAGGTTGGAAAAAGTGTGTGGCAATCTCCTGGTTCATTCCTCCTGTTGATTGGAGCGGAAGGTGCGAAGACTCCTGCGGGAGTACGGGGCTGGGGGAGACACCGCAGGCGCTAGCGCCGAGGAGGCTCCCCGGCACGCCCGCGGAAAGCGAAGCACCTGGAGCGGAAATCAACAGGCCATTGGGCAGGCAGAAATATAAAAATTGCCGAGAAAGATACCTTTCTCGAAAATCTGACGCATCTTCTTAGATGCGTTTTTTTCATAGCTTTTGGTAAGTATATTTGTCACATATGACAAATAATCTAGCTTCCTTTGGGATGGGGTCATTCCATTTTTTGAGGATGTTCAAATCATTCCTGTCAGCGATTAGCTGAGCCCCTTTTTCCTTAAGTTGTTCATATGCCGTACCATATGTTTTCCACTCCGAACTTACATTGACCTCCCAGAGATCACTTCCCCCATCTCCATCCTGCCTGCTTAGCAATTGTGTAAATAAATGGCTGGCACCTTTCATTTGGGCTGATTTCGCCATCAGGTTTGAGACAGAGCCGTTTGATAAAATAAATTCATCAATCTTAACATGTTTAAAATTATCTACATGCTTTTCGTTTAGAATTTCTGCAATCGTATAAATACTTTTTTCCGTTCCATCGTCATAGCGTTCTATCGAAGAAGCAGTTAAAAGAGTCTTACCATCTACTAAATCAGGATTCGTTATCCCTTCTTCCGCAAACAGCAATACAGCTTGTGAATTTTCAATTTTCGCCTTCTTCAATGTCTCTACATCTGTTGGACTCCCCTGAATATAATGGAACCGTTCATGCTCAAAAGGAGTTCTTTCAAATTCATCAATCAACACGATATCCGTTTTCTCGTCACAGAATAATAGTTCCTTAACCGTGCTTTTACTCTTAGCAGTCCAGCCGATAATGACAAAATGGTTTTCACCTTTATAAGACAATCTTCCCTCCTCCTTCCGCTTTTTGTATTGCGAGACAGCTTCTACAATCACCCCAATAACCGTACCAAACAGTCCAATTCCTAAGGTATAAACAACAAGCATCGCCCAGGTTCTTCCAGCCTCTGTAGTTGGGTATACATCTCCATAGCCTACCGTGGTCATGGTCGTAAGAATCCACCACACTGCATGCAGGCTGCTTTCAAACGTCTTAGGTTCAAGAAATCGAATCATTTCTGCATTCGCAATAATAAAAAGCAGAGTAAAAAGGATTACAGTTCGATAGCGGTACCGGGATGCAGTAAGGAAAAGCTTGCGAAAAAAAAGCATATTTCACCTTCTTTCTTAACTTACTTAAAAAATGAATTATTTTGGACTGGTACCCAAAGGGCTGATTGTTCTAACTCTCCTGCTAATGAATACAATAAGTGTTCCCTTCCTCTTGCAGCCATAAATTGAACACCAACTGGCAGCCCCTCTTGAGAAAGATGGAGCGGCAGGGTCATCGCAGGCTGGCCTGTTAGGTTTGCCAGCTGCGTAAATGGTGTTCTTTTCAGGTTATTTTCAGCTACTTGCTCAACAATACCTGCCTTCTTCAATACTCTCCCTAGTCCCAAGCTTCCGCTAAACTGCATGGCTAGTTTTTCATTCCTGCTCGGGTCAAGCTCGCCAATTTTAGCTGGGAGCATCGCAGTTGTTGGTGTCATATAAAAATCATAGGTTTCATGGAAGGTTTCCATTTCGATTGCAGCTTTATCCCACTCCCTTAAGCTTAAGACAAACTCCTCTGCTGATGTTGCCTTTCCGATTAGCCCAATAATCCAAGTAGTCGTTTCAACATCATTCATTTTTACTTTACGTCCAAGGAGTTCTTCTAGGGAAGCCAGGTGTGCTGCAACTTCACCAAAATACATCGTTAAAAAGCTATATACTATTTTCCTTCCATCTACTGGTGCTTCCTTTTCAACGACTTGATGTCCTAACGATTCTAAGTATTTCGCTGTTTTCATAACTGCTTCTTTACAATCTGGGTTGATTTCATTTCCTAATGGTGACCGAACAGTAAAGGCGATTTTTAACTTTTTATCTGAATTCGTTTGTACTTGTGAAAGGTAGCTTCCATCAAAAGGCAGGGTATGGAACGCAGCACCTTTCTCATGGATGCTTAAGGCATCAAGCATGGCTGCACTGTCGCGTACGGATCTAGATAAGAGTAAATCCACCGCAGCACCTTGCCAGCTCCTGCCAGATAAAGGTCCAACAGGCGTTCTCCCTCGTGTCGGTTTCAAGCCAAAAAGTCCACAATATGCAGCCGGAATTCTGATAGACCCACCGCCATCATTTGCTCCTGCTATTGGAACCATCCCACTTGCCACTGCAGCCGCAGATCCACCGCTTGAGCCGCCAGGAGTATGCTCCGTATTCCAAGGATTTCTTGCTGGACCATAGATGGCAGGTTCTGTGATTCCCATTAATCCAAACTCTGGTATATTCGTTTGTCCCACGAAAACAGCCCCAGTTCTTCTTACCTGTTTTACATAGTTGGAATCTACCTTTGCATAGTGATTTTGATAGACTTTGGAACCAAATGTAATCCTCTCACCTTCCATTTCCTGTGCTAAGTCTTTTAACAACATTGGTACCCCAGCAAAGCTTCCGTTATAATCAACGTTTTCAGCCATTGATTCCGCTTTTTCATATAATTTATTTATAACTGCATTGAGTTTTGGGTTATGCACCTCGATTGTTTTAATTGCTTCCGTGACAATCTCCTTAGGATGAATTTCCTTTTTTTTCACCAATTCTGCAAGACCTATTCCGTCATAATTCTTATAATAAAATCCCTCCACGCTTCTCACCCGCTCTTCGATTTTTATATATAATTTCTACTAGTGATTCCTAATTTCCTTTTTTTGAGAAAAGTCTCCGAAGCAAAATATTATATTGACTTATTTATTGATAAGGTGTAATATTATTAATTGTGCTTAACAATTATGTAACTTGTAATAGACGAGATAACGCAATGTAAGAATTTTTTCTGGCATTCTGCTTATGTTTTAAAAGTAAAACTTATTCACGCTGGATCGGCTTCGGAGCCGTAAGGATGTAAGAGAGGTAGGGCTTACATCGTTTAGGTATAAAACCATCAGGTGGAAGAGTAACCGCGGCAAATTGGTCTTTTAAATACCATTTATTATATATAAATTTTTACCTTGCGATGGCTGATATCAAAACAACCATTCACAAGTTACAATAGTGATCCCATTTGGATCAAAAGCAAAAGAAGGCAGAGGAATTTATTCCTCTGCCTTCGTCCAATTTTAACGAACTATTAGATTCTAAAAACCTTATTTCTTCTTATCTTTCGAATGACTTGATTAATAACCTCTGAAAAAACAAGACCAAAAGCAATGGAGCCTGAAAGCAACGTTACTTTTGCACCTAACGCTAATGCATGAAAGTAATCGTCCTCCACAAAATTCCTCATCGTATCGTAAGCCAAACCACCTGGAACTAAAGGAATGATTCCAGCAACACTAAAAATAATAACAGGAGTTTTAGAGAACTTGGCTAATTCCTGACTAACAATCCCCACAAACAGAGTTGCTAAAAGTGTGGCTAAAACAGAATCTCCTGTATACTTTTCTGCAATATAATAGATAATCCACCCACCCATTCCAACAAGCCCACATTTTACTAATGTTTCCTTTGGTGCGTTAAAAATCACTCCAAATGCAGCTGTTGCAATAAAGCTGGTGATTAATTGTCCAAGGATATCCACTTTAATCCTCCATTTACAAGTAAGATAAAACAACAGCAATTCCCGATCCAATTGCAAATGCTGTCAAGAGTGCTTCAGCACCTTTTGACAATCCCGAAACCAAATGTCCTGCCATTAAATCCCTAACAGCGTTGGTAACTAAAAGCCCGGGTACTAATGTCATAACAGAGCCAATAATAATTTTGTCTAATTGGCTGCCTACTCCTACTTTCACAAGGACGAGGGCAATAAAACCAATGATGAATGACGCTAAAAATTCCGAGAAAAACTTTACCGGTATGAAGCGGTGAAAGTACAAAAATCCGAAATAACCTAATCCTCCGGTAACCATGGAAGGAATAAAGTCATTCCACTCACCTCTAAACATAATCATAAAACAACCACTGGCAATGGAAGCCGCAACAACCTGTATGATAAAGGGAAAAGTCACATTTAAATCCTCTAGCTCTTTTAAAAGAGTATGAGCAGACTGTAGATTGATTTCACCATTTGTTATTTGTCGTGAAATACTATTTACCATCGCAACCTTTTTCAAATCCGTAGAACGAGATGATATTCGAATGAGTTTTGTTTTTGTCGGCTCTGCCCCTTCAGCAGAAAAAATGATTCCTGTTGGTGTTACATAACTGTGCGAATTTTCAATTCCAAAAGCAGCCGCAATTCTCATCATGGTATCCTCAACTCGGTAGGTTTCTCCACCGCTTTGGAGCATGATTTTTCCTGCAAGTAAACAAACTTCCATTATTTCATATGTATGTGTTTTTTCATTTTCCATCTAACCTTCACCACAATTATTCTTTCTTTTTATGATTTCCTAAGTTTAATCAAAACACAGCTTTTTATCAATAAAAAACGCCTTTCGGTTAGAAAAGGCGTTAGGTCATCTATTAATACTATTTTTTATAATGCTCTTTTAGTTTTTTCATCCAGTCTTCTTCGAATGCTGTGGATTGGCCCCAGCCTTGAATAATATTAGCAAGATTCACCATGTTGACTGGTTCTTTTGATTTTTGAAGGTCTTCTTGTGAGATTAATGATGCTTCGAGATTATACGTTTGCGGAGTTTCTTCACCTGCTAATTTCTTTGCAAGTAATCTCATATTAACAGCCCCAATGAGTTTTGGATCAACGGCAGCTGTATACTTCCAAGCACTGCCTTCTCTTTGAATTTCCTGCAAGTCTGCATTTGAAACATCAATCCCATAAAGCTTAACTTCTTCTCTTCCAGCTTCCTTCAGTGCACGGGCAGCACCGATGGCAAATGCATCCCATGTCGCAAAAATGGCATCCAATTTCCCTTTAGGGTATTTATTCAGCATAGCCGCAACCGCATTCTGCGTTTGTACGCTAGTATCGGCAGAAGCAACACCAAATCGTTCTACTTCCTTGATTCCTGGGTTCTTTTCCAAGACAGCCTGATATACTTTATTTCTTCGAACCATTGGAGGGAATCCATCTACCCAAAGATAAGCTATATTGGCTTGTCCACCTGTTTCTTTAACTAATTGGTCCAGTGCTAATGTTGCCAATGCCTCATCATCCTGCGAGGTAAGAGTAACTCCATCAACAGTTGCTAGATTAGGATTCGAGTCGAAAGCAACAATACTCTTATCGGCATCAACAATTTTTTTCACATCATTCAAAGTTGCATCGTCGTCACCATGGGAAATGATATATCCATCATACTCTTGACTTAACGCTTGATTAATCGCATCATGAAATTTCGCTGTATCTCCATTTGCCGTAAAAACATCAACTGTGAAGCCTAACGCTTCGCCCTCTTGCTTGGCACCAGCTAAGAATTGAGCAGTATGATCGTCCCCGCCAATTTTTCGGATGACCTTAATTTTTGGCTGTTCCCCTTTAGCAAAACGTTCTGGAACCCCTTCAATTGTTGTATTTCCACTTGTTTGCTTTGTTTCTCCGCCAGCACCACAGCCAGTAAGTAAAAGTGTTGCTGCAATTGCGGATACAAATGTGCTCTTTAAAAAATTCTTTTTCATGTTGAAATCTCCCCTTTTTTCTTATGTACGTGCATTCCTACCAACGTTGCTCCTAGAAGAGGTTCTATGAATACAAAAAACCTCTCCGAGAAAAGAGAGGTTTCATCACAAAAAGAAGGATTACTCCTCTCTTATCTTTCAAAACAATTTCTTGTTTTGCAGGATTTAGCACCAATTCCAAACGGAACGGTTGCTGGGCGTCATCGGGCCAGTCCCTCTGCCACTCTTGATAAGAGAACGTATGATTTACTTGTTTAAAGTATTAAACTAAATTTAATCTCCTATTAACAATTTGTCAATAGTGTTTTCTAAATATTTTAAATTGACCATCTACTTTCACAAACTCACATAATAACAAACCGAATGCCAAAAGCTAGTAGATATGTATATAACTTTCATTTTTTTGAAATTTCGGTATTATTATATTTAGGAAAACGAAATACCTTACAAAAAGAGGTGAACGAGCATGACTAAGCTGGAGATGGCAAAACGAAATATCTTAATCATGTGGTTTGCCAACTTCTTTGTTGCTGGAAGTATGACAATGGTTCTTCCATTTATTTCGTTATACATAGAGACTTTCGGAGACTTTTCAGAGAAATATGTACAGCATTGGTCAGGTATAACCTTTGCCGTAACATTTGTATCGGCTTTTATCTTCTCACCAATTTGGGGGAAAATTGGAGATCGTTACGGAAGGAAAAAAATCCTTATTATTTGTGGTATTGGTATGGGATGCTCGATATTCCTTATGGGCTATGTCCAATCCGT
This sequence comes from Neobacillus niacini, assembly GCF_023715415.1. Lineage (GTDB taxonomy): Bacteria > Bacillota > Bacilli > Bacillales > Cytobacillaceae > Neobacillus > Neobacillus niacini_C. The sequence goes on along the minus strand of NZ_JAMBOB010000016.1, from coordinate 5,522 downwards.
TTGGCAGCTTTTCCTCTTGCGGCTATTGATGGGATTTTTCACAGGATTTATTCCAATGTCACAAGCTTTTATTTCAACACAAACACCAAAGGAAATAGCTGGCTGTGTTCTTGGAACATTACAGACAGGCAGTATTACGGGTTCGCTCCTAGGTCCGATGCTTGGCGGGGTACTAGCAGATTCACTTGGTTACTCAATGACCTTTAAGTGGACGTCGATTGCAATTATTGTTTCTGGATTGCTTGTATTCGCAACAAAGGAATATGTGATTGAACCGAAAAAAGGAACGAAATCACATTACTCCAGTAAAGAAGTTTTAGCACATATTGTTAAAAATCCAGTATTGGTAACGGTATTACTGATCTCAGCACTCGTGCAGATTGCCCACTTTAGCATACAGCCGATTCTATCTTTATTCGTCAGTGAACTGCATGGTCACACAAACATCGCTTTTTATTCCGGAATCGCTTTCTCTGCAGCTGGATTAGGAAATCTAATGATGTCGAGAAATTGGGGGAAGATTGCGGATAAGCACGGTTATATAAAAATTCTTGTCATCCTGCTATTTGTCTCCGGAATCATTTACCTTCCAGGTGCTGCAGTTACTGAGTTCTGGCAATTGGTTATTGTCCGCTTTGCCCTTGGAATAGCAATAGGAGGAATCATCCCTGTTCGCATTGCCTATATTCGTCAAGAGGCACCCATAGCCATGCAGGGTGAAGTTCTAGGCTACAATACTAGCTTACGGTTCCTTGGAAATATTATTGGTCCGATGCTAGGAGGATTCATTTCTGGATACTTAGGATTTTCCGCTGTGTTTATTAGTACGAGTGCATTATTGATACTAAGCGGAGTCATCTTGTTTATTTCCATGCATCGTCATCCGAAGCTTGTAAAACATACAGCTTAGCAAAAAAAGCAGGAAACCCTGCTTTTTTTTATTTACTGATATTATTTTTCAACATGGAAAAGTCTATATCTTGATAATAACTGTTCTTCACTAAAATGTTGGGACCCAGACACGTTACAGCAGGGCAATGACAACTTAATTCCTTAGCAATAGCAGAGGTTTGCCAATTTTCATATGCCTTTGTTAGCTTAGTATCTTGAATATTTCCTAGTGGCGGGGTATCACCAAAATCTGTAACGATAATATCTCCATTAAAAATGTTAACATTCAGTCGGGACCTGCCATCGGGATCATTTCTAACTGTTACATTTTTACTTTGAAAGAGCCTGTTCAAAAGGTTTAAATCCTCTTGTTTCTGGCTGCATCCGTAAAAAGGGAGAGTTCCAAAAAGCATCCATACCTCTTCATCTCGAACATCTAGTAAATGGTGAATTGCTTCCCTAATTTCATTTAGTGTTAATGTTTCAAGATTACTAGCAAAATCACTTGGATACATAGGGTGAATTTCATGCCGTTGACAGTGCATTTCATCAACAATTTGGCGATGGATTTTTTCTAAATGAGGCAGTGTTCGCTTATTAAGCATGGTTTCAGCGGAAACCATCACGCCTGCCTTCACTAGCTCCCTGCTATTTTCGATCATTCTCAGAAAATACTTTTCTCGTTGTTTGTAATCTGGCTTGCGCTCCATTCTAGCAAACCCGCCTTCAACAAAATCATCCACTGTTCCCCAGTTATGTGAAATATGTAAAACATCTAAATATGGAATGATTAACTCATAGCGTGCTAAATCTTGTGTTAAATTGGAATTGATTTGCGTCCGGACTCCGCGTTCATGTGCATATTTTAATATTGGAATTACGTGATTTTTAATAGAGGAAAGGGATAGCATCGGTTCTCCCCCAGTGATACTAAGTGACCGGAGGGTTGGAATTTCATCTAACCTAGAAATAAGCAAATCTAGTGGAAGCGCATCTGGGTCTTTTGTTTGTAGAGTGTACCCTACCGCACAATGCTCACAGCGCATATTACATAGTGTTGTAGTCGTGAATTCAATATTAGTAAGCTCAGGCTTCCCGTATTGCTTTATATCGTTATACGCTTCCCATGGGTCATATTCTGGGGTTATTTTCTTCAAATCGGACATAATAAACTCCTTAAGTTCTGTATTAGAAAAACCACTTCATTATAGCTGAAATAGTGTTTTTTTGGCTAATATAAACTCCTTTTCCTTTTTACAAAACTTATGAAATCAATTCATTTATTATACATAATTTAGTACCTGTTATTAGAGACTATAGGGATGAAACGAAAATTATGGATGGTGCAGTTATGGAGAGAGTGCCCTTAAATGAGGTAGAAAAATTAGCGCTAAAAAAGGTGAAAATCTTTAGACAAAGCCTTTTACGTTATATTCTAAGGTCAATGCTTGCCAGTATGTTTATTGGATTTGGTGTAATTGTTGCTTTTAAAACAGGAAACTACTTTTATTTGGAACATTCCCCTTGGGCTTATCCAATGGCCGCTCTCACCTTTGGAGCAGCCATCATATTAATCGCTTACGCTGGCGGAGATTTATTTACGGGTAATACATTCTATTACACCTACGCTGCACTGCGGCGAAAAATGGCATGGCAAGAAGTCACCAAGCTGTGGATAAGCAGTTATATCGGAAATATTTTAGGGGCTGCAGTCTTCGCCTTTATTATTTTTACTACGGGATTATATGAAGAATCGTCGGTTAATGGTTTTTTATTAAGCGTAGTAGAAAAGAAAATGCAGGTTCCAACATTGGAGCTGCTTTTTAGAGCCATTCTTTGTAATTGGCTGGTTTGCTTAGCCTTTTTTATTCCTCTTGGTTTAAAGGGAGACGGACCCAAAATGTTTTCGATGATTCTTTTTGTATTTTGCTTTTTTATTTCCGGATATGAACACAGTATTGCCAATATGTGTACCTTCGCTATAGCTTTAGTTCTTAATCATCCTGGTACAATTTCATGGGGAGGCGTCATTCATAATCTAGTACCGGTAACCATAGGAAATTTATTTGGGGGCAGCATTTTAATGGCGTGGATGTATTACTTTGTCAACAAACCATTTTTGGATGAAACAGAAGAATAAGAAACAGCCGTATAATTTCCATACGGCTGTTTTTTATCGACAAATTCCCGGGAAATAACCCGGCAGACGACAACTAGTATGAATATTCTAAATAGTTTTATATTATTTGTTTTTGCTTAAAAAATAAAGATAAGATTTCACCATAAAATAGCTTACTTCTTCAGGCAATAAATCCTTGATTGGTTTTAAACGGGAACGCCCAGCCTCGTCCACCGCTTTTTGAAGCAATGGAAGATACTCCGCAGGAATGAGCTTCGAAAATTCAACTTCCAGCCCTTGCTGAGCACATTGGATTAAATGGCTTTCAACCGTACTCAGTGCCAGCTCACGTTTTTCTGCTATTTGTTCAATTGATAAGTTTTGCTGATGAAGCTGCAAGGTTTCTAAATGGGAATCACCAACAGCCTTTTTAGCGGCTTTTTTAGGAGCAGCAGCTTGTCCCAGCTCCGGTTGGCGCTCAGGATGGGCTTCGCAAAACTGACGAATGGCTTGAATAAATTCTAGTCCATATTTTTGCAATTTAAGTTCCCCGACTCCACTGACACCTAAAAAGGCTTCGCTCGTTCTTGGAAGCTTCGCACACATGTCCTTTAAAGCGGCATCAGAAAAAATAACAAACGGTGGTACATTTTCTCTATCTGCAATCGCTCTTCTTACTTCACGCAGCGTTTCGAATAACGGGTCATCCTTTGAAATTTCTCTAACTTTAACGATTTCTCTGCGATGAACTTTTTCCTTTCCAAGAAGGATGTCCTTCCCTTTCGGAGCTACAAATAATGTTGGAAATTGTCCTTGTTCGATTGCAATTAATTCTTGTGAAATCAAGAACTCGATAAAATCACTGACATCTTTCGAACTTTTTTCCTTCATAATTCCATAAGTAGTCAGCTTGTCAAAACCCATCTCGGTTACTTTTTTATTTTTTGAACCTGTTAATACTTGAGCTGTAAGTGTTTTACCAAATCGCTGTCCCATCCTTATTAGACATGACATGACCATTTGGGCTTCTTTTGTTACATCGATACTAGTCCGTGAATCAAGACAATTCCCACATCGGCCACATTCCTCTGTCTCTATTTCCCCAAAATATTTTAATATAAATTCCTGCAGGCAATTTTCAGTATGGCAATAATCAACCATCTGCTGTAACTTTTCCAGCTCTTGATTCATCCGTGTTCGATCACTGGATTGATCAATTAAGAAGCGCTGAACCTGTACATCTTGGGAGGAGTATAGAAGAATACATTCGCTCTCGAGTCCGTCTCGCCCTGCACGTCCAGCCTCTTGATAGTAGCTCTCCATATTTTTCGGAAGTTGAAAATGGAGAACATATCGGATGTTGGATTTGTCGATACCCATTCCAAAGGCTGAGGTTGCAACCATAACGGAGGCTTCATCTTTTAAAAAGCGATCCTGCTCGCGTATTCGCTCGGCATCCCCCATCCCGGCATGATACCTTGCCACATTGATATTTTCTTTCTTCAGTCTTTCATAAAGCTGATCAACATTCTTCCGGGTGGCTGCATAAATAATACCAGCTTCTTTTTCATTCTTTTTTATATAATCTCTTAGAAAATGAAGTCTATCTTGACCCTTAATTACCGCAAAGGAGAGATTCTCTCGTTCAAAACCTGTAATGATGGAGTTCTCTTCATCGATGTCGAGTGTTTCACAGATATCTTCTCGAACTCTTGGTGTGGCTGTTGCCGTTAACGCCAATACATTGGGTTTCTGTGGAAGACTGTAGACCATTTGCTTGATATGACGGTAGCTTGGACGGAAATCATGCCCCCATTGAGAAATACAATGTGCTTCATCCACCGCCACTAATGGAATCTCCATTTGTTTCAGGTCCTCGATAAATTCATGCGATTCTAATCGTTCGGGTGCTATATATAGGAGCTTGTACATTCCTTGCTTTGCTTCCCTGATTCGTTCGTTTGCTTCATTGTAACTTAGTGAGCTATTGATAAAAGTTGCAGGAATTCCTACCTGAACGAGGGCATCGACTTGATCCTTCATAAGTGAAATTAACGGGGATATTACAATCGTGGTACCTGGTAATACAAGTGCAGGAATTTGGAAACAAATTGATTTCCCTCCGCCAGTTGGCATGACACAAATCGTATTTTCTCCAGCTAAAACGGATTGGATAGCACGCTCCTGCCCATTGCGGAATGTTGAATAACCAAAATGCGATTCTAATAATCGCTGAGCTTTTTCAAATAACAAAACGTCTCCCCCTTCTGCTAAATAACCTTCTTACATTATACCTTTTTTTCGATTTATTCGAGAGTTAATTTTGTTATCTGAGAGTATTTTCTGCTATGCGAGAGTATTTCTTGCCATCCGCAAGTATTTCTTGCTATCCGCAAGTATTTCTCGCTATCCGCAAGTATTTCTCGCTATCCGCAAGTATTTCTCGCTATCCGCAAGTATTTCTCGCTATCCGCAAGTATTTCTCGCTATCCGCAAGTATTTCTCGCTATCC
>NZ_JAMBOB010000015.1 GCF_023715415.1 Neobacillus niacini | reverse complement strand
CAATTTTATAGTCTGGCAGCAATGGCGAGAAGGTCACACCCGTTCCCATACCGAACACGGAAGTTAAGCTTCTCAGCGCCGATGGTAGTTGGGACTTTGTCCCTGTGAGAGTAGGACGTTGCCAGGCTGTACTATTTTTATAAAAGTGTGCATATATTATAAGGTTAAACATATAATATATTGGTACACAAATATTATTGTCGCGGGGTGGAGCAGTCTGGTAGCTCGTCGGGCTCATAACCCGAAGGTCGCAGGTTCAAATCCTGTCCCCGCAATTTAAGTTCTTTTCAAGAAAAACACTTGAAAAAACTTTGGTCTGGTAGTTCAGTTGGTTAGAATGCCTGCCTGTCACGCAGGAGGTCGCGGGTTCGAGTCCCGTCCAGACCGCCATTTATGTTATTAAAAACACGAAACGATGTTTCGTATTTTTTTTGCATTTTTGCTTAAATGGCGGAAATTAGGTAAAATACATAGTGAATGGACATCCTTAGGAGCTTTCCTAAGGTTTTTTTTTATTAAAATAAGGTAGAATGAAGATAGCGGCATGCTATTTTTTCGTAAAAGGTGATTAGATGAATCAGTTTGAAAAAATTACAATAGATCCCAGTGAAACATCTCAGCTTGCATCTAAACTTGCTGAGTTAGTAATGCCTGGTGATGTGATATGCCTAGAGGGAGATTTAGGTGCGGGCAAAACCACATTTACTAAAGGATTAGCTAAAGGATTAGATATTAAAAAAACCGTAAACAGTCCGACCTTTACCATAATTAAAGAATATAAAGGCAGACTGCCTTTGTATCATATGGATGTATATCGAGTTGCCGATTCTGGCGAAGATTTAGGCTTTGATGAATACTTTGAAGGCGATGGAGTCACCGTTGTGGAGTGGGCTCATTTAATTGAAGAACAATTGCCCTCTGAATTGTTAACCATCTATTTGTATCACGAGGGTCCAGAAAAAAGAAAAATTGTGTTTGTTCCAAAAGGAAAGAGATATGAGCAATTATGTAAGGAGATATTTCTAAATGACCATTCTAGCGATTGACACTTCTAATTATCCATTAGGGGTTGCGCTTATTGAAGATAATCAGGTACTTGGCGAATATATTACCAACTTAAAGAAAAATCATTCGGTCCGAATCATGCCCGCTATTCAGACGCTAATGAAGGATTGTGAAAGAGTCCCTGCACAGTTAGCAAAGATAGTAGTTGCAAAAGGTCCAGGTTCTTATACAGGAGTTCGAATAGGCGTTACAATAGCCAAAACAATGGCATGGTCCTTAAAGATTCCCTTAGTGGGAATTTCTAGCCTTGAGATTATTGCAGCAGGGGCAGGAAGATATTTTGATGGATATATCTCACCTCTTTTTGATGCTAGAAGAGGACAAATCTACACAGGGTTATATGAATACCAATGCGGGGAACTAACTACCGTTAAAAACGACCGTTTAGTCTTGTCAGCAGATTGGGCGGAATCATTAAAGGAGTTAGAGAAACCTATACTATTTGCAGGTAACGATTTAGCTCTTCATCAAGCTGTGATAAAAGATGCCCTGAGCTCTCAAGCAGTATTCGCTGCGATTACGGAGCATAATCCTCGCCCTTCAGAGCTTGCCTTATTAGGTAAAAATAAACAGGGTGAGGACATTCATTCCTTTGTTCCTAATTATATCCGTTTAGCTGAGGCAGAAGCGAAGTGGTTAGAGGCAAATGGGAAAATTTCAAAAGGATAGGATTAGAGAAATATGGTAGATTCTTACGTTTTCCGTTATATGAAGGAAGAGGATATCAATCAAATTCTAGAGGTTGAGCATGCCTCTTTTGCTACACCTTGGAGCAGAGAAGCTTTTTATAATGAAATATATAACAATAAATTTGCAGTTTATATTGTCTTGGAGGAAGACCAAAAGATAATTGGTTATGTAGGTGCATGGGTTGTGATTGATGAAGCCCATGTGACGAATGTGGCCATTCTTCCTGAATATAGAGGCAGAAAGCTGGGGGAAGCATTGCTTCGTAAAATGATGACACTGGCGAAGGATATGGGAGCGAGAAGCATGACTCTTGAGGTCCGTGTGACGAACCATGTTGCACAATCGCTTTACCGTAAGTTAGGATTCCAAAATGGCGGCATTCGGAAAAATTATTATTCAGATAATCAAGAAGATGCTTTAGTAATGTGGGTGAATATATGATAAAAGATCAGTGGATTATGGGAATTGAAACAAGCTGTGATGAAACAGCTGTTGCCATAATAAAAAATGGCAGAGAAATTGCTGCCAATGTGGTTGCTTCACAAATTGAAAGTCATAAGCGGTTTGGCGGAGTGGTTCCTGAAATTGCTTCCCGTCATCATGTTGAACAAATCACGCTTATCATTGAAGAGGCTTTAAAGGAAGCAAATCTTACATTTTCAGATTTAGATGCGATTGCCGTAACGGAAGGTCCTGGATTAGTTGGTGCCCTGTTGATTGGTGTAAATGCTGCAAAAGCATTAGCTTTTGCACATAACATTCCACTCGTACCTGTTCATCATATTGCAGGACATATTTATGCAAACCGGCTTGTGACGGAGTTACGATTTCCTCTTCTCTCCTTAGTGGTGTCGGGAGGTCATACGGAGTTAGTATACATGAAGGAACAGGGACATTTTGAAGTCATTGGTGAAACAAGAGATGACGCTGCTGGTGAGGCTTATGATAAGGTTGCGAGGACCTTGAAACTGCCATACCCCGGCGGCCCGCATATTGACCGACTGGCACAAGAGGGCAGTGACACGCTCAATTTGCCTAGAGCTTGGCTTGAAGAAGGTTCCTATGATTTTAGCTTCAGCGGTTTAAAGTCAGCCGTTATTAATACCGTTCATAATGCCGAGCAGCGTGGAGAAATCATCACTCCAGAGGATCTTGCCGCAAGCTTTCAAGAAAGCGTTATTGAAGTGTTAGTGAAAAAGACGGTAAAGGCAACGGCTGAATACAAGGTCAAACAAGTGCTATTAGCTGGCGGCGTTGCTGCGAATAAAGGCCTTAGAAAGGCACTTAAAACTGCCTTTTCAGACAAAGCTGATATTGATTTAGTCATACCACCGTTAAACTTGTGTACAGATAATGCTGCAATGATTGCCGCAGCAGGAAGCATTATGTTTGAAAAGGGAATTCGAGCGGATCTTACATTAAATGCAAACCCTGGATTAGAAATAGAGTTATACAATTAGAGCCCTTCTGAATAAGAAGGTCTTTTTTTGTGGATAACTTTTTTAAAAAAATTGTCCAACACATGAAGAATGTGGGTAAGTTACCTGTTTTATGTGGACAATGTGGATAACTGGAGCTTTTTCTGTGGATAATGTGGAAAAGTAGTAATAAGGTTGCAGTAATAAGTTTTTAAATGTGTATAAAGTTGTGGAAAAGGGAAATTGAGAAGGTAATTGAAGAGTTTTAGCGGAATTTGTCGATTATTAAAAGAAAATGTAAACATAATTTTTAAGATACAAATCTTTAAAGTGGGTGAATATAGTTAATAAACAATTATGTTTTGAAAGGAGAAAAAAATGAAGTCGAAATTAATGCTATTACTATTTATGGTACTTTTTCTTGGATTAGCTGCCTGCAGCCAGGATTCTAACACACAAGGTGATAAGGAACCGGATATTACAAATCCGGGTGAAAAAGATCAAGGTGATAAAAAACCTGATGGAAGGGAGGATGATCAACCAGATTCAGGTGTTACAGATGAAGAGGATAAACAAGACAAGGAAGAGAATAAGCAATATGGAAATAATGCATTTAAGGAAGTAAGTGTTTCAGCCTTGCAGGATGGCAGTGTTGTTGTAAATGGAAAGGCAAGGGTTTTTGAAGGTGTTTTTCAATATGCTGTAATCGCTGGAACGGAGGTAGTAAAAGAAAGTCATTATCAAACAGAGGGTGCGCCTGCATGGGGCAGCTTTGAAATACCAATTGAAAAGGAGCTTTTGACAAGCGAAGAAGTTTCACTCGAACTATTTGTTTATTCCGCAAAGGACGGTTCTAAAATAGACATATTAACAATTCCTATCAAATAGTAAGAAGGGGCATGGATATTTGTTATCCATGCCCCTTGAATTTATTCTGCCAGCTCAGCCCATTCTTCCATAAGCTGTTCAAGCTCAGCTTTTGCTTTTTCATTTTTTAAATTGATTTCAAGAACCTTCTCATGGTCCTGAAAAATTTCAGGCTCACATAGCATTTCCTCGTACTCTTGGATAAGTGCCTCCAGCTCTTCGATACGCAATTCAATTTCTTCTAGTTTTCTCTTACGCTGCCGCACAAGCTTTTTACTTTCTTTATCCTGTTGATAAGTATTTCTTTCTTGTACATCACTAGGACTTTGTTTTCTTGTGCTGCTTGCCATTTCTAAAGCCTTTAGTTCCTCTTCCTCCACCTTTTTCTCTATATAGTAGTCATAGTCCCCAAGATACTCAGAACTGCCCTTTGCGCTAAGCTCTAGTACCTTTGTCGCAATTCTATTAATAAAGTAGCGATCATGTGAGACAAAAATAATCGTACCTGGATAGTCGACTAAGGCATTTTCGAGAACTTCTTTACTATCTAAGTCAAGATGGTTCGTAGGCTCGTCCAATATTAATACATTTGCTTTCTCAAGCATTAATTTAGCTAGTGCCAGTCTTGCCTTTTCACCACCGCTTAGTGTCGAAACAATTTTTAATACATCATCACCTGAAAACAGAAAGTTACCTAAGACAGTTCGTATTTCCTTCTCGCTTTTTAACGGCCATTCATCCCATAGCTCATTTAGGACTCGCTTATTGGAGGTCAATTCTGCCTGCTCCTGGTCATAGTAACCGATTGCCAGATTTGCACCGAATTGAATCGTACCAGCTAAGGAAGGAAGTTTTTTAATAATCGTTTTTAATAGAGTAGACTTACCAATTCCATTTGGACCCACTAAGGCGATACTTTCACCACGGTAGGCACGGAAGGAAATCATCTCCGATACTTTTTGTCCATCATATCCGACTGCTAGGTTATCTACAAAAAGTACATCATTTCCCGTTTGTTTCTCGATTTCAAAAGAGAAGGTGGCTGACTTTTCGTCACCTAGAGGCCGGTCCATTAAGTCCATTTTCTCCAATTTTTTACGCCGGCTTTGAGCGCGCTTGGTTGTCGATGCTCGCGCTAGGTTACGCTGGATAAAATCCTGAAGATCCGCAACTTCCTGCTGCTGCTTTTCAAATAACTTTAAATCACGCTCATAATTCGCCGCTTTTTGATCAAGATATGTGCTATAGTTTCCGATGAATTTTTGAATTTGCCTCCGAGAGACTTCATAAACCTGTGTGACCACTTTATCCAAAAAGTAGCGGTCATGGGAGACGATTAAGATGGCGCCATCATAGCCTTGCAGGTATTGCTCGAGCCACGTGAGAGTATCGATATCAAGATGGTTCGTAGGCTCATCCAAAATTAAGATATCGGGTTTCGTTAAAAGAAGTTTACCCAATGCTAGCCGCGTCTTCTGACCACCGCTTAAGCTGGAAATCATCAATGAGTTAGTATGAAAATTTAAACCGTGGAGGATGGAGCGAATATCCGCTTCATACTGATATCCTCCCTGTTCTTTAAATCTCACTTGCAGTTCATCATATTCTTTTAAAATACGATCGTACCGGACATTATCCTCTATAGCGGCAGGATCCGACATCGACACCTCTAGCTGTCGAAGTGTTTTTTCCATACTTCTAAGGGATTCAAAAACGGTTAACATTTCATCCCAAATCGACAAATTTGATTCTAATCCGGTATTCTGAGCTAAATAGCCAATGCTTACTCCCTTAGGCTTAATAATTTCTCCACCATCATGGGACAGATGTCCGGCTATAATTTTTAGTAATGTCGATTTGCCTGCACCGTTTCGCCCCACAAGTGCCACACGGTCCCGTGTTTGTAATTCTAGTTTTATATTCGATAAAATTAGGTCTGCACCATAATATTTTGCTAGTTGATTCACTTGTAATAAAATCATTGTTTTTCACCTCAATTACTAAAATAAGTGTACCTTATTCCAGCAATGTCGGCAATAAAGTGTCTTGGAGTTGGGGAAAATAAGAGAATATCTCAAAAGGAAAATATGTAAATTTAGTAACACTCGCTCAAAGTTTCACAGACAAATGGATAAAAATATAGTATGATTTTATGGGAGGATACTGTTTATGTCTGAATTTACTCATTTTAACAAAGAAGGAAGAGCTAAAATGGTGGACGTTAGTGATAAGCCAGAAACGGCCCGTACGGCAATTGCTCATTCCAGTATTACGGTTAGTCAAGAAATATATGAAAAAATAACAAATAATGATATGAAAAAAGGCGATGTTCTTGCTGTGGCTCAAGTGGCTGCGGTCATGGGAGCAAAGAAGACCTGGGATTTGATACCCATGTGTCACCCTATTCCTTTAACAGGGGTAAATATATCCTTTTCATGGGAAAAAGAACATGATACCGCATATACATTAAATATTGCCGCTGCTGTCAAAACAAAAGGAAATACAGGTGTGGAAATGGAAGCGTTAACAGCTGCTTCCACTTGTGCGTTAACGGTTTATGACATGTGTAAGGCTGTTGATAAAGGTATGGTTATAGGAAAAACCTATCTGGTTGAAAAAACTGGCGGGAAAAACGGAGATTTTCATAGGACGGAACCAGTCAAATAAATGATCAAACTATTTATAGGGGGTGGGAGAATATGAGTAATGAGACGATGAAAATACCACAAGCGACAGCCAAACGGCTGCCCTTATATTATCGATTTTTAAAGAATCTACATTCTTCCGGTAAACAGAGGGTATCTTCTGCAGAGTTAAGTGAGGCAGTGAAGGTGGATTCGGCAACCATTCGACGGGATTTCTCTTATTTTGGAGCCTTGGGGAAAAAGGGTTATGGCTATAATGTCAATTATTTACTAACTTTCTTCCGGAAAACACTCGATCAAGATGAATTAACAAAGGTAGCCTTAATTGGGGTAGGTAATCTTGGTACAGCCTTTTTAAATTATAATTTTTTAAAAAATAATAACACAAGAATTGAATGTGCTTTTGATGTTGACCCAAACAAAATGGGAACGAAGATTCGGGATGTTCCAGTATTTCATATGGATGAGCTGGAGAAGGTATTAAGCAATGATGATATTCATGTCGCCATACTGACTGTACCTGCCCAAGTAGCGCAGGTCATTACGGATAGACTTGTAAATTCAAATATTAAAGCGATACTGAATTTTACTCCTGCTAGGTTAAATGTGCCTCCTTCTATTCGCGTGCATCATATTGACTTGGCTGTTGAATTACAATCACTTATTTACTTCCTGAAGCACTACCCAACAGATGAGACAGAAGAATAAGAGTAAAGACCTTTTCACGCTTTTTGTGAGAAGGTCTTTTTTTGTCGAATAAAAACAAAGATGGAGACTTTACTAGCGTAACAGTGTTATGTTACATTATCGTTATGAAAGGGGTTTTCACGATGAGCGAGGAATTAATTTCGAAAAAGGATTTATTGGATGAAGCCGGTATATCTTATGGACAGTTGTATAGATGGAAACGTAAAGACCTTATTCCTGAGGAATGGTTTATTAGAAAATCAACCTTTACAGGTCAAGAAACATTTTTTCCGAAGAGAAAGATTCTAGACAGAATTAATAAAATTCAACAGATGAAAGAAAACCTTTCTTTAGATGAACTAGCTGATATGTTTTCACCGAATATTGCTGATTTGCTGCTCGAAAAGGATGAATTAGTGAAGCGTAACATTGTTTCAACAACAGTGCTTGATTACTATTTAGAAATAGAAAAGGGTGGCCTTACGTTTAATTTTTCACGGCTCCTTGAAGTGTATGTTTTGGAAAAGCTGCTTCAATCAGGTGAGATTAATTTGGAAGAAGGAAAGATGCTATTGCAGGTGTTAGTAGATAATAAGGCATTGATAAAGCAAAAGAAGGCTGAGTTGGTGATTACTAGAAAATTAGGTGTCTCATCATGTCTATTACTAATTAATACAGAGAATTTTCATTTTGAACGGAGCACGAAAATAGTTGCCCAGCTATCGTTAATGGCTTGCATGGAAGAAATTAAATCAAAATTAGTATAAAGGAGAATCAAAAATGGAGACGAAAAATAGAGGCGACTTGCTCATAAATGGCTTTGGATCATCCAATGGCGGATCATTCCATGCTGTCACGATAAATGGTAAAGGAACCGTTATCGGTGATGTGGAATGCTCGGAACTGGATTGTAATGGTTCAGGTTCCATCACTGGGGACGTTGTTGTGAATCAAGCACGGATTAATGGACACGGAAAGATTAACGGCAATATGGAGTGTCAGGTTCTAAGTGTTGAGGGGGCAGCGGGTGTTACAGGAAACCTGAGGGTAGAGATGCTGAAGGTATCAGGCAAAGCGAAAGTCGGAGGGAAAATAAAAGGAGATGAAATAAAGATTAAAGGCAGGTTAACAGTGGGAGAAGATTGTGAAGCGGAAAGTTTTAGAGCCGAATCACAATTTTCGATTGGCGGCTTGTTAAATGCTGATTTAATTGACATCACTCTTTTTGCTGATTGCGATGCAAAAGAAATAGGCGGTCAAACCATTCTTATAAAACAGAAAAACTCACTCCTAGGAATTTTTAAATCTTTTGTACGGACCCAATTGAAAACAGAATGTATTGAAGGAGATAAAATTGAGATTGAAAATACGAAGGCTGGAATGGTCCGTGGTAATCAAGTCGTCATAGGGGCTAATTGCGAAATTGAAGTGGTTGAATATTCGGGTGAATTTACAATGGATAAGAATTCGATTGTAAAAGATATTCGAAAGATATAAGTGAGGGGTGGAAGGGAAATGGAAAAGGGGCGAAACCTAACGATTAACGGATCAGGAAATTACTCCGGAGGCCAATACGAAAAAGTTAGCATCAGGGGAGATGCCACGATTGTTTCTGATGTAGAATGTTCTGCTTTCAATATTTATGGAACGAGTGAAGCGTTGGAAAATGTTAAAACAAAGTCAGTGAAGGTCTTCGGTGAGGCTGAAGTAAAGGGGAATTTGGAGTCAGAGGAAATGCTGATTATGGGAACTATGACAGTCGGCGGCAGGGCGGCTTTGAAGAAAATGAAAATACTCGGAACTCTTGACGTTGGTGAAAGTTTATCAGGGGATGAGGCCAATATTAAGGGAACGATAACTGTAGGCGGTGACGTCGAATATGAGACATTTGATTCGTCAGGCGGCTTTGAAATTAAGGGACTGCTTAATGCAGATAAAATTAACATATCGTTACGGTTTGGGCAGAGTTTTGCAGAAGAAATTGGCGGCGGGTTGATCACGGTTAAGAAGAAGAGTAACACCCTCCTGCCATTTGGAAAAGAAACGGGAATGCTCACTGCCAAAGTTATTGAAGGGGATAACATTTACTTAGAAAATACAAAAGCAGATATCGTTCGCGGCAAAAAGGTGAAAATCGGAGCGGGCTGTCAAATTGGAAGTGTTGAATATTCAAATGAACTGAAACAAGATAAAAACTCAACGATAAAAGAAAAAACAAAGCTATAAGGTAAAAGGTCTTTTCACATTCAGTGAGAAGACCTTTTACCTTATACTTACTTTTTCATTTGTTTTTTATATCTATTGTGCAAGAAAATCATTCTTATACCAGAGCCGAAGTCAAAGGTGGCGAGGATGACGAGTAGATAGCTGAAAAACCCCCAGCCGTTTAGTGTGACATCTTCAATTGCAAAATAGGTAAATAAACAACCTAGTACAATATAAATAATTCCGGAAAACATGGGTGAACGTTTCATAAAAAGCCTCCGATAAAGTTTTGAATGGTTTCTGCCTTACGCATTAATTCAGTAATCTCATCCTTATAAACCGACTGTATGACGACAACCAATGTATTCATGGCCACATGGGCAAAAATCGGTACGAGGATATGTTTTGTTTTGACATAAAGAAATGCAAAAGTGAAGCCCATCGCTGAATAAAGCAGAACATGCTGCGGCTCCATATGAGCCAAAGCAAAAATGACTGAGCTGATTAGAGCGGATAGAAAAAAGTTAAAACGTTTATGAAGAGCACCGAAAATGATCTTCCGAAAGACAATCTCCTCTAATATCGGTCCAATTACAGAGCTGACTAAAATGGCAAGCGGAAAGGATTCAATAATGTGGAGAATTTGCTGTGTGTTTTCTGAGCCCATTTCTACACCAATAAGCCGTTCAATATTCGCAGCAAGGGATTGGGCAAATAAGGCTAAGAAGACACCAAAGACTGCCCAGGCAGCAGAATAGCTAACGGAACTACCTCTTTCATTCAGCCCGGTTTTCTTCATTTCTGTTCGTAATAGGAAAAGAATAATCACAAGTGCTAAGGTAAAGCTGAAAATTAACCAATAAGGAACAACCAGCCCCTGGTCCATCCCTAAATATCCAAATAGAAACATTAGCCCTGGAATTCCTATTGCGCTAGATAATTGCATGGCTATATAGACAATTAATATTATCCAATATTCCCTTTTCAAATTTTATATCTCCTTTTGAGAAGCCTTCTTGTTATTTTAACCTATAGTTCATTCTACTAATAATGACAGGGTTGTTTCAATTTTAATGTTTATTTTTAAAAACGAAGTATATTCCAGTGTGTAAATCACATACTTGTAAGGTTGCAAAAAATAATAAAAAATATGGCTTCATACTTGCAAAATTTTTTCCCATTGATTATTATAATAATTGTGTTAGCACTCATGTTAAGAGAGTGCTAATAAGTCAGAATTACATATCTATTTGAGGAGGTTGTTTGATTTGTTAAGACCACTAGGTGATCGTATTGTCATTGAGCTTGTTGAATCAGAAGAAAAAACTGCAAGCGGTATCGTTTTACCGGACTCTGCTAAGGAAAAGCCTCAAGAAGGAAGAGTAGTTGCCGTAGGTACTGGTCGTGTGCTTGAAAGTGGCGAACGTGTTGCTCTTGAAGTTTCTGTAGGCGATCGTATTATCTTCTCAAAATACTCTGGTACAGAGGTTAAATTCGAAGGAAATGAATATTTAATTTTACGTGAAAACGATATCCTTGCTGTAGTTGGCGAGTAATAAAAATTTAAAGATAGTTTAGAAAATATGAGGAGGTTTTTTGAACATGGCTAAAGAAATTAAATTTAGTGAAGATGCACGCCGCGCAATGCTACGTGGAGTTGATGCGTTGGCAGATACAGTAAAAGTAACTCTTGGACCAAAAGGACGTAACGTGGTTCTTGAGAAAAAGTTTGGTTCACCACTTATTACTAACGACGGTGTAACTATCGCAAAAGAAATTGAATTAGATGATGCATTCGAAAATATGGGTGCAAAACTAGTTGCTGAAGTTGCTAGCAAAACAAACGATGTTGCTGGTGACGGTACTACAACTGCAACCGTTCTTGCTCAAGCGATGATCCGTGAAGGCTTAAAGAACGTAACAGCTGGTGCTAACCCAATGGGTATCCGTAAAGGGATTGAAAAAGCAGTTACAGCTGCTGTTGAAGGATTAAAAGCTATTTCTAAACCAATCGAAGGCAAAGAGTCTATCGCACAAGTTGCTGCTATTTCTTCTGATGATAAAGAAGTAGGTCAATTGATTGCTGAAGCGATGGAGCGCGTTGGTAACGACGGCGTTATCACAATCGAAGAATCAAAAGGCTTTACAACTGAATTAGATGTTGTTGAAGGTATGCAATTTGACCGTGGATATACATCTGCATACATGGTAACAAACACAGACAAAATGGAAGCCGTTTTAGAAAATCCATATGTCTTAATCACAGACAAAAAGATTTCAAGCATCCAAGAAATCCTTCCTGTGCTTGAGCAAGTTGTTCAACAAGGCAAGCCATTATTATTGATTGCTGAAGATATTGAAGGGGAAGCACTTTCTACTTTAGTATTGAACAAACTTCGCGGAACATTCAATGCAGTTGCTGTTAAAGCGCCTGGCTTTGGTGACCGTCGTAAAGCAATGCTTGAAGATATCGCTGCATTAACTGGCGGTGAAGTCATCACTGAAGAGCTTGGCCGTGAACTTAAAACTACAACAATCACATCTTTAGGACGTGCATCTAAGATTGTTGTTACAAAAGAAAACACTACAATCGTTGAAGGTGCAGGAGATACTGCTGCCATTGCTGCGCGTGTAAATCAAATCCGTGTTCAATTAGAAGAAACTACTTCTGAATTTGACCGTGAAAAATTACAAGAACGTCTAGCTAAATTAGCTGGCGGTGTGGCAGTAATCAAAGTTGGTGCTGCGACTGAAACTGAACTAAAAGAGCGCAAGCTTCGTATCGAAGATGCTTTGAACGCAACTCGTGCTGCAGTTGAAGAAGGTATCGTATCCGGTGGTGGTGTTGCCCTTCTTAACGTATACAACAAAGTTGCTGATATTCAAGCTGAAGGCGATGTAGCTACTGGTATTAACATCGTATTACGTGCGATCGAAGAGCCTGTACGTACAATCGCTCACAATGCTGGTCTTGAAGGATCTGTAATTGTTGACCGCTTAAAGCGCGAAGCAGTTGGAACAGGCTTCAACGCTGCAACTGGTGAGTGGGTAAACATGATCGACGCTGGTATCGTTGACCCAACTAAGGTTACTCGTTCAGCACTTCAAAACGCTGCATCCGTAGCGGCTATGTTCTTAACAACTGAAGCAGTTGTTGCTGACAAGCCAGAACCAGCTGGTCAAGGCGGAATGCCTGACATGAGCGGTATGGGCGGAATGGGCGGCATGATGTAATCATCCGTTAATATGACAATCCTTCGAGTGGGTTGTTCTATTGATTCTCATGTTTTAAAGGAATATTATTTTAGAGGTATTTCAATAAGTTAACTGACTTATTGGAATACCTCTTTTTAATTTTTATCATTGAATGTAGCGTTAGTATGGAAGTGATTAAACATTGTTGTATCTATTACTTTCTTAGTCTTAGAATATCATCAGTATAATAGGAGGCAAAAACTAATAAATAGGGATGTTCCCTTAAAATAGTGGTTGTTGACCAGGACAAATGGCAAATTGAAGTCGCCTATCAGCGGGTGGGTTGACCCCATAAGTGGCTTATACCCAATTGATTTTGCATTTGATGGTTTGTATGATTTAATTGCGTATCAACAGATTGCTGGAACATACCATGCAGATTCTATCGGTACTATTCAGAATAGACTAAAATGGAATGGTTATATGTTTATACTGGACTATCAGGATTTAGCCATATATGACTCTTATGGCAGGCTACTTTAAATTCAATATATTTTGTGATGGAGAGTAATGAAAACTCTCTTTTTTTATGGCATATTTTTATACGGCTAATTTCCAATAAGCTACTAAAGACGATATTGTGATAACCTTTGAAAATATCACATTGAGGATATTAACGGAGTCTTCTCATGAGTTCGCTGAACTTTTGGGAAGCTTCCTTTTCATTTCTTGAGTAACGTGGAGATACACATTTTTTCATAATTTGACATCATTATGACCGAGCCGGTCCATGATTTGTTCGAGTGACACTCCGGCCTCTGCTAAAAGAGATGTAATGTCTCCACAGCACTTTGAAAACGTACCGGCCTTCTTCCTTACCCTCTCTCAAAAGGAAATGACCATGCTTATTCATCAGAAACCAGGCATACATTTCATTCCTAATTGAATCTTATATCTAGTAGTAGTATTTAGAAACCTCCTGCAGTCCTGCTCATCATGAAAAATCACCTCGATTGACTTCTCTCAAATGACATGATAAATACCACTTCTGCTCTTTTCACGAGCTCTGTTTTAATTGATGAATAGAATCTCCCCTTACCGTTTAGAAGACAAATTGGAAAGGTTTTTGTAAAAAGTTTCAAGTAGGGCTTGCTATGAAGTGATTTAATACTTTGGTAGAATAAAATAATTATTGGGCCGGTTTCTTCAGTTTTAAATGATACAGTAGAACCTGCCCCACCCCCAAAAGGAAGGTGTATCGATGTATAAACTAGCCGTTGCAGGAACTGGTTATGTTGGCTTGGTTGCTGGTGTCTGTTTTGCTGAAATGGGCCATCAGGTCATCTGTGTAGATATTGATGATAAAAAAGTGGATTTAATGAAGTCCGGAGTTTCTCCCATCTTTGAAACGGGTCTGGAAGCGTTACTGCAAAAGAACTTCGCTGCTGGGAGACTAGATTTTACAACAGACTACCAAACAGCCTACAAGGATGCGGATGTTGTTTTTATCGGTGTAGGGACTCCAGAGCAGCCAGATGGTTCCGCTAATCTTTCCCATATTGCAACTGTTGCACGGCAAATTGCTGAGTCTATAGAAAAAGACTGTCTAGTTGTTGTAAAATCGACGGTTCCTGTGGGTACAAATGATCGAGTAGAGCAGTTTATACAAGACTTTTTAGTTCATGATGTAAAAGTAGAAGTAGCCTCTAACCCAGAATTCTTGTCTCAAGGTTCTGCGGTGCATGATACCCTTCATGCAGAAAGAATTATTATCGGTACCGAATCGAAATGGGCGGAAGAGCTGTTAATGAAGATTTATAAGCCCTTTCAGCTGCCGATTGTTTCGGTTAATAGAAGATCGGCAGAAATGATTAAGTATGCATCAAATGACTTTCTCGCCCTCAAAATATCCTATATGAACGATATTGCCAATCTATGTGAGCTGGTGGGGGCTGATATAGAGGATGTTGCCAAAGGGATGAGTTTTGATGAACGGATTGGCAGCAAGTTCTTACATGCAGGGATCGGTTTCGGCGGCTCTTGCTTCCCGAAGGATACGAAAGCATTAGATTATCTAGCAAAACAGCATGGGTACGAGCTCAAAACGGTGAAGGCTGCCATCGAGGTGAACAAAGACCAAAAGACGATTCTTTATAAAAAGGCCAGCAGGCGGCTGATTACGTTTAATGGGCTGAAAGTAGCGGTGTTAGGTTTGACCTTTAAACCTGGAACAGATGATATAAGGGAAGCGGCATCCCTTGAAAATATCTCTTTACTATTGGAACAAGGGGCCGATATTTTTGCTTATGATTCTGTTGGGGCGGAGAACTTTGCTAGACTTTATCCAGAAGGAGCGTATGGGAAAGGTAGAATATCCTATGTTACGAATATAGAGGATGCGTTAGAAGGGGCGAATGTTTGCTTTATTTTTACCGAATGGGAAGAAGTAAAGGCAGTAAAGCCAGGTACGTTTCGGGTGTTCATGCGAACTCCGTTAGTATTTGACGGTAGGAATATTTATCGTGTTGAGGAGATGCAAGCGGCGGGTGTAGAGTATCACTCCATTGGCCGGATACCTGCAAGTAGACAAGGGGGAAAGGAGTCGAGAGGACTTGAAGTACAAACTGGATCTGAGTAAAACCTACCTCGTTACCGGGACAGCAGGTTTCATTGGCTATTTCCTATCTAAGAAACTTTTGGAGCTGGGATGCAGGGTTTTGGGTGTTGACAATATGAATGATTACTATGATGTGAATCTTAAATATGCGCGTTTAAAGTTATTGGAAGCGTATGAAACCTTTACCTTTATTAAAGGAGATATTTCCGACAAGGAGATGATCATGGGGATTTTTGAAAAACACAAACCAAATGTGGTTGTAAACCTGGCGGCTCAGGCTAGTGTTAGATATTCGATTGAGAACCCAGATGTCTATATCCAAAGTAACATCATTGGTTTTTACAATATCCTCGAGGCTTGTAGATGGTTTCCAGTAGATCACCTTGTATATGCCTCATCTAGTTCTGTTTATGGTGCCAATGAAAAAGTTCCTTTTGAAGAAACTGATTTTGTTGACCAACCTGTCTCCCTTTATGCCTCCACTAAAAAGTCAAATGAATTAATGGCTTATACGTATAGCCACTTATATAAAGTCCCAGCTACAGGTTTGCGATTTTTTACCGTATATGGACCTATGGGACGTCCAGATATGGCTTACTTTGGATTTGCCGATAAGTACTTTGCTGGTGAACCAATTAAGATCTTTAATAATGGTGATGACGAAAATGACCTTTTTCGAGACTTTACTTATATCGATGACATTGTCGAAGGAATTAGCCAGCTTATAAGTAATCCTCCAGTTTCGGATGAGAATGTGTTGCATAGGGTGTTTAATATTGGTAACAGCCATCCTGAGAGGTTAATGGTATTTATCGAAACCTTGGAGAAATGCTTAAGCAAGTCATTGGGGAGAGAGGTAGTATTCGAAAAGGTGTTTGAACCGATTAAGCCCGGGGACGTACCAGTTACCTTTGCTTCTACAGAGCTATTAGAGAAGGCAGTAGGATTTAAGCCGATGACTTCTATTGAAGAAGGGTTACAGAAGTTTACGGATTGGTATGTGGATTATTATAAATTGGAAAATTAGTTAGACAGGCGGTGTAAACAAAGCTGCCTGTCTTTTTCTTTTATAAAGATATATTGTACTGCTATTTGAACACTTTTTCACGATTCAAACGTTACAAATTGTTACAACAATTTGAATTTAGAAAATTCCGTTGACAATGAGAATCATTATCTGTTAATATTTTAATTGTGAATGAGATTCATTATCAATTAGTTCTTATTTAACTCATATACTTATAACTAGAAAAGGGGATACATATGAAAAAGAGAGAATTAAAAGCTATATTTGCAAGTTTTATAATGGCATCAGCTGTGTTAACAGCATGTGGAACGCAACAAGCAGCAGAAAAGCCAAAAGAGGAAAAACAAGAGGAAGTTAAAAAAGAGGCAGCATCTGAAGAAAAAGCGGAAGAAGTTGATCTTGCCGCTGCTTATCAGGAAGCTGTTACAGAATTAGATAAAGCGAAAGAAGATAAAGAAGTTGATTTTGATAAGGTAACAGAGCTTTACACAAAAAATCTACAAAGCCTGGTACAAAAACGTGATACAGAGGTTGAAGCGCAGCATGATCAGCATATCACCGCAGCACTTCAGGCAGGTAAAGACGGATCGATGAATCCAGTCGTTGTTCGCCAAATCTTCGATAAATTAATGCAAAAGGTATTCTATACTACGATTAAACATGAATTTACGGAAGTGGCAGAAAACTGGGGCAAGCAAGATGTTGTAAAAGAAGAAATCGAAGAAGCAAAAGAATATTATGCAATTATAAAATCAACGGTTGAAAAAAGAGATGCTGCCTATGGAACAAATATGGTTTCTGTCATTGATGGCGGTTTCGCTGAAATGGAGAAAGCGGTGGAGGCAGAAGATCAGCTAGGTTTTCAACTAGGAAAACAAGTGGTAGACAAGACATTAATGAAAACCTTCTATCTTGCAACAGGAGCACTTCCAAATGGATATGCAACAAAAGCGTCTGCGGAAGCAAAGGAAAATCCAGAAAAAGCAAAAATTGAACAAGCAGAAGGCTGGGCATTCTATCAATCTATTTCTAAATACGTAACTTCACACTCCCCAGAGGAAGGGGCTTTCATCGAAGGGCAATTTAATTTAGAAACAGATGTAACAGCCCTTGATCCTGCTGCTGTCAACAAAGCATTTATTCGTGGATTTGCTAAAGTTGCTTTGGATGAATATGCGGAAAGTATTGAAGCATGGGGAGAAGATAAGTCACCTATTACTGCATTAGAAGGTGCCCTATTTATTGATGTTGTTGGTGAGGATATTAAAGGAATCATTGGCGAACAAGCATACCAAGCATTAACCGAAAAGGCACAAAAATATCTTGAAGCAGCCAAAACCAAAGATAAGGCAGCTGGAGAGCCAATCTTAGCAGAAATCCAAACCACATTACAAAGTGTGATTGATCAAGCGAAATAATCCATTGATTTGAAGGGGAGAAACCTTGTCTTTCAACAAGGTTTTTCTTTTTGTATAAAAGGTTTATACTTGGAATATTGAAAATTCATCCAGTATCAAGGCTTTAGGCAATCGTTTCAACACAAGCATGGAGCAAGGTATATCTGATAACAGTAAAGTGGGCGAAGGAATATGAATCTTTCCTTAAAACCAATAAAAATAGTATGTTCTCTATTGATTGTCTCTTTGTTTATCTACCTGTCGATCCATTATTTTAACGGTAAATCGATATGGAATGGTATAAAGGAAGTGATTCAATCCCCTTACCTTCTATTTACAATGTTGATCATATATTTCCTTTCTTTCTGTTTAAAAGCCCTGGCTTGGAAATGGTATTTAAATGGAAGACCCAGATTTTCAACATGTTTGTTGGGCATTCTATATAGCTTATTTGTGAACCATTTATTGCCTATAAAGGCGGGGGATCTGGTCAGAATGAAACTATTGAGCACCCGTGATGACCTAAGTGGAGGGGATGCGGTCCATTCTGTCATCATTCTAAGGCTGCTCGATATGCTTTATTTAATCTCCTTTACATTGATAGGTCTTTTCATCCTTGGTGTAGATTTTCAGATCCCTCTGCCACTTATCATCATCGGAGGTATTATCAGTGGATTTTCTATCATCGTTGTCCTACGCTTTTTTCCTAACTTTCTAAAACGGCAGGCTGAATTATTGAAACAAGGATTAAGAGGAAAAAATGGACTGTTTATCTGTACTGCGGTCGGAGTCAGCTGGATTCTAGAGGCTGCTATCCTATATGGAACCGTGATGGTCTTCCAAGGAAACTTATCGATGATGGAAGCGGTTTTTTCTAATAGTGTTACGGTTTCCGGGCAAATCTTTCAAATTACACCAGGTGGAATTGCAAACTATGAAAGTTTTCTAGTCTTTGCTATACGGTTGTTCGGATTCACCATTCAAGAAGGCTATACGATTGCCATTGTCACCCATGCAATCAAATTCTTTTTTTCTTATGTTGCAGGAGCGATGGCGATCATCCTATATCCCATCCCATTCAAGACCGTGTTAAGTTGGAGCAGAGTAAGAGGAGTGAGGCGAAGATGAAAAGTGCATCGAAATTTGAAAAAGTTGCTGCAAGATGTTGGAATTTATTAAATGAGGGGAAACCTTTTACACCGATCTTTGTCGTCGGAACCATGCTATTATTTCATATGGATGCTTTGACCGATTTACCTTCGGCTTTGGCATTATTTGAATCTTTACTATATGTTATTCCAGTATTGATTCTTTATTATATCTTTGATTTCCCGCTGTTTTTACGAAACTATCTTTGGATCCCTTTTGTTGTTTATTTGATCATTTGGAATGATATCAACATAGGGTTACTGTTTTTCTCCATTGGGCTTTATTTCTTTTTTACCGTGTTTTTTTGGGGAACGCTTTATTACCATTTGCGGATCGGAACGTCATGGTTAAATTTTACTCGTTTTTGGAAACTGGTATTGAAGAATAGTGATTCCACAAGCGGGAACGCTCAAGAGCAACTGCCAAAGTTCTTATTAGTACTATCTCTTTGGAATTTCTTTTTTGAAAAAATAAGCTTTAACACTCCGGTGGAAATACTGCCCGTTCTATTCTTTTATATCTTTGTGCTGGTGTTTGCTTATATTCTGCATAAAAATCTATTTGATTGGAAACCGAGTATGTATAGCGGTTTTACCAGGGATCATTTTCCACAGCCTGAAAAAAGTATGACCGATAAAGCCATTGTCATTGTCATTGATGGAATGAGGAAAGAACGATTTTATGAAGCGGATACACCCTTTCTCGATTACCTGAAGGAAAACGGCACCGAATATATGAACATGGAAACCGTTTATCCTGCCAGAACTGTTGTCTGTTTTTCATCCATGTTTACAGGAACTTACCCGAAGGAACATGGAATTCACTCCAATATGGTTTGGAAGCTGGGGATTAAGGTAGAGAGTATTTTTGATTCGTTGCGGAAGGTCGGCAAAAAAGGGAGGCTGTTCGGATGCGCCCATCTGGTTGATTCGATGGGGAGCGATGTTGAAACCTTTACCGCCGTTATGCATAATGACAAGGTTGATTCTACGATTATGGAACGAGCCAAGAAAATTATGAAGGAACAAGATCCAGATGTGTTTATTGTTCAAATGATTGCTACGGACCAAACCGGCCATAGCAGGGGCGTCCTCTATGATGAATATCTGCAAAAAATTCACGAGGCCGACCGTTTGATTAAAGACTTTGTGGAATGGCTGAAACAAGAAGGGAAAATGGACAATACGGCGTTGTTCATCTGTGCCGATCATGGGCAGGCAGATGGAATTGGCGGTCATGGTCATTTAGATGAAGGGGAACGATTTGTGCCATTTTTTATCCACGGACCAAATATCGCCAAAGGAAAAAAAGTCGAGGAAAGACACAGCCTTGTTTCATTGGCACCTACATTAGCTTACTTAATGGGTGCACCTTTTCCAAGCCACAGCAGAGGCAAGGTCTTATTAGAAGCGATTGAAAAGGGAGACAGGGATAATGGATAAACTGAAAGTGATCGTCTTTTTACCAGCTTACAATGAAGAGGAATCGATTGGCACCGTTATTCAACATATCCCGAGGGACTTTCATGACCAAGTGGAAGTGAAGGTCTTGGTGATTGATGACGGGTCAACGGACCGGACGGTTGAAGTATCAAGGAAAGCAGGAGCAGACTATATCGTTAGTTTGCCAAAAAATCAGGGTCTTGGTGCAGCGGTTCGTTCCGGATTACGAGAATGCTATGCACGAGAGGCCGATATTGGGGTGATGATTGATGCAGATGGTGAATATCCTGCCGACCACATTCCTCATTTATTAAAGCCTATTTTCGAAGGTGAGGCCGATTATACAATGGGTTCCCGCTTTTTAGGCACTATAAAGGGGATGAAGCTTCATCGCCGATTAGGAAACTACTGTTTTACCTTTCTTCAGAGCTTGTTATTGAAGAGATGGATTTATGATGGACAGTCCGGGATGAGAGCTTTCACCCGATCAGCCCTGCAGCATGCTGAAATCATTCATGATTATAATTACGCACAAGTTCTCACGTTAAACCTTGTTCGAAAAGGGTTCCGTGTAAAGGAAGTGCCCATTCCCTACCATGTCCGTTCAACGGGAGAGTCGTTTATTACCTTTAGAGGGTACCTGTCATCTGTCCTTCCTGCGATTTGGAAGGAATGGAATCGGCCGGTTGAAAAAGTGGATATTCAAAAGAATTCGTGTAAATTGGACACACTAGATATGGCAGAAGTATGTCAAACTAGTCAAACAAAAAGCCTGCTTATAGCAAAATCACATTGACACAAAGAATGATAATCATTATCATTAACGATAGGAGGAATTAGAATGAAAAAACAAATGCTTTTATCTTTTATCGCTTTTTTTCTTTTTTCACATGTGTTCTCCATTACCGCAAATGCTTATACCTATGGGGATCCTAATAAGGAAGAATTAGCCGAAGCGTACAAAGAAATGATGGTCGCATTAGATAAAAATCCTCCAGACTTTCAGACAGCAAAGAAACATTATGAAACTGTAAAAGAAGAAGTCGACATGCATATGGGACCAGAACCATCTAACATTATTTTGCAAAATCTCAAGGATCAAGATAAAGAGCAGACCATTGAAAATATGGATGAACTCCTCGTATTAAATATTGCCCGGCGTTTGGAAAATGTCGATAAGAATTTTGAGGAGTTTGATACGAGTAAACGGTTGTTAGCAAAGGGATACGCTACATATGAAGCTCTTTCGCCTAAGATTGCAGCCAAAAACCCGGATCTTGATAAAGAATTGAAGGCAGAATTTGATCAGGCGTTAGAATCATTAGGAAACCCTGGACTTTTTGGTGTGGGTCAGAAAGATGCCGACAAAGAGGCTTTTAAGGCAAGTAAAGAGTCGATTCTATCAAAACTCCAAACGGAATTTAATATAAAAAGTTTAGAGGTTGGTCATTTTTCGGAAAGTGCCACCGAAATAACGAAAAAAGGAAATAAGGATTGGACCGATTTATCCAATATACGAAATTGGATTCCGTTAATCATCATCTTGGCCGTTATTGTGGCGGTTGTTGCAGTCGCAAGACGAAGAAGAGCAGCAAAGAAATAAGGAGACAGAAGGGGAGAGGGGAAGCATAATGGAAATTCAGGCTCTGTTGATCACATTTCGCGAAGTTCTGGAAGCATTGTTAATTGTTGGTATTATCACTACATACTTGAAGCGGACCAATAACAAGAAGTATACAAAGTTTATATGGCTGGGTGCGGGACTTGCGGTTTTGGCCAGCATAGGGGCAGCGATGTTATTCCAGCTCGTATTTACAGGCTTTGCGTCCATGGTCAGCGAGATGTATTTAAAAATAGGCATTATGATCGTTTCCGCTCTCCTTTTAACACAAATGGTATTTTGGATGGCGAGCCATAGCCGGGAATTAAAAGGCCATACAGAAGATAAGATGAATAAGTTCATTTCTACAGGAAATGTTTTCGGAATGGTCATTCACTCTTTCCTCGTTGTCCTTAGAGAGGGTATTGAAACCGTGTTTTTCTTTGCGGCCATTACCGGAGGGAATATTGGTGCCGCGTTGCAGGGATGGGGGGCCATTACAGGCGTTATCATTGCCTTCGCCGTATCATACTTATTCTTTAAAGGAACCATGAAAGTTTCGCTTAAGACGTTTTTTAAAGTCACGGGGGCGTTTATCATTTTAATCGCAGCCGGGCTACTGGTTCAGGCCATCTCCATGATGCAGGATTTAGGAATTATTGGGAGTGTCATCCCGCATTTATACGACTTAACCTGGTTCCTGCCGGAGCATCCGATTGATTATGATCATTATGTACGTGATCATGGAGTCGCACCTTTATTGTCGGGGGATTTTGGCATCTTTTTAAAAGCATTGTTTGGCTACGCATCGATGCCATCTTTAGAAGAGGTGATTGCGTACCTTGGCTATTTCGCTGGCATCTATTTATTGACTTCATCTCGTACTGGTGAAGTCAAAAAAGAGACAAAAGGTATAGAAACGAACGTAAACCAATTCAAGAAAGTCAATTAGGTTTAATCAGAAAGTACAAGGAATTCCCTTGTACTTTTTTACTACTCTAACTTGGTGATGTTATGAAAAGAAAATGGATTGGATTTGGATTTAACAATATTCTTATCTTATTAAGTATTGCAACGATTATCTTATTGCTTTGGTACCAATTAACACATATTAATGCATTTGCTGCTACTTGGGATCAAGTCGATTATTCTCTTGCTCTTGATCGGTTCGATATCATGGCCATGCAGCCGCATTTTCCCGGGTATCCGTACTTTATTCTTGGCGGATTATGGATTCATCAATTTATCGAAGATCGTACGGCTTCCTTAACGGTATTTAATATCCTTTTTTATGGCTGTGCGGTCTTCCCCATCTATTGGCTGGCAAGAGTATATGTTTCAAAGCCATTGAGTATTTTGATAACGGCTATGATTTACTCTTCCCCCTATGTGTTGGTTACGGTCAACCAGCCCATGTCCGAAGGAGCAGGCTTAGCTGCATTATGGTGGTATTTCTGGAGTATAAATCGGGCGGTCCGAAAGAAAGACAGCCTTTCAGATTGGATTCCACTCGTTTTATTTAGCTTATTGCTAGGAATTCGGTTATCTTATTTACCTTTTGGTATCGGTCTCATATATTTGTTTTGGAAAAAGTGGGTGGAAAAGGAGTATAGCCTGAAACAAATTGGTGTACGAATTGCTGCGGCTTTGCTATTTCAACTAATTTGGGTATTTGGCCTAGTGGTTTCAGAAGGAAGTATCCAAGGTTTTTTAAAACTCTCACTTGCCTTCACGAGCGGTCATTTCAATGATTGGGGAAATACGGCCGTTTCCTCCGATCAATCTATATTGGACAGGGTCTTTACCTTGATATTCGATAATCTTTTTTGGCATGGACTTTCGTCGTTGTCCTTTTTTATCGCTGCTATATTGATTGTATTTATGCTCCTTAGTGCTGTTCACTTTCGATGGGGAATCAAATCTCTCACACTGGCCTATATAATGGGGGGGAGTTATTTTATCTGGGCGCTGCTGGCACAAAATGCAGAGAAACCTCGTCATATCGTTCCGGTGGTCTTATTTATTCTGTTTATCATGTTTATTACGACATTAAAAAAATTTTCCCATCCTTTCCTGACGTTCATCAGTTTAGGTTTACTTTTATCGCATTTGCTATTATCTGCCCATATGATCGATGATCAGGCAAATGAGATGCCGGCAAGCTATCAATTGGCCGAATATACCCAAAAAATGGATAAAAACTCTATTCTTTATACGTGGGAAGAAACAAGGGTATTACACTATCTAAATGTTCCCATTCAACATAAAAGGGTGATGACCTACGAGGTTTTCTTACACGACATGGCCTATTATCAAAACAACCGAATTTATTTAACCGATAAAGTAATAGAAGGGTTTTTGAAACAAGGAAAAGATCTTACAGGCAAAATCAAAAAAGTAAAAACCCTTCAGTCCAATCCTGTATATGACCCAGTTTATCATGAGATTACAGTGTATGAGTGGAAATAGGGATATTTATACTCAATAATTTACTGCTGTCAGGCTTTCTCTTTTTATTTATAATTCTTGTTAACCATCCATTAGAAATGTAGTCTTGTGGAAAACTTATTTCAAAGCAAAAACCACTTCCTGTGAAATTTATGGAGTGGTTTTTGCTTTGTTAACATTTGCTTATCCAGAATTTTGGAATGGCAGACCCTAAGAGGTTCTCATTAATATAGTGGTGGTTGTTGAACAAGACAAGGCGGAAATCCGTTTATATCTTGAATCGTATTTAAATCATATTGCATTAAAGCAAACTGTGCTTGATATAGGTATACCAAGGAAAATATTTTGTTGGCCAAACGGAACATATTCGTTTTGGTGAAGGTAAAAATGCCTGGGGAGGTTTAGTTAATCCGTCTAAATCCGATGTCAATTTTTTTGTAAATGCTTTTACCATAACCAATCATTCCAGTCACCCCTTTGAAGCTGAAATTTGGTTTAATCCTGTCCCTCCTGGGAATCCAAAGATTTCAAAAAATGTGACGCCTGCAAACACAGCCATTTCCCCACTTCCAAAACCCGAAGTGAAAATCGCATATGCCGAATTTGTTGAAGGATTTCCAAGAAAAGGAGTAATGGCATTTAGGCGGATTGCCCCCCCTCAAAGTACTTTAGCCAGTGATGAAGATGGGAAATTTATCTTTCCACCGTGTGGGTCATTTATTATTTTTCTAGTTTCACCAAATAACGATATCATTCAGGCGGAAGTTGCTTTTGGCTGGTTTGAAAAAGATAAAAGGGAGTAGGATTATGAAAATTTTATTTTTGGGAAATCATGCGAAAAATTAATTTTATTATCCAAAACCAATCTCTTCATTGAGAAAATAGTGAGAATTAGTCATGTAAATAATTTATATCGATAGCAAGAACCACTTTCTATAAAATTTAGGGAGTGGTTTTTTGTGTTGTTAAAATTTACGATTAAGAGTTTTTGAATGAAAACGATACCATTATGATGGTTTCAATAATTATCGTGTAACCATAAATCAGAAAAATTGATACCATAAGCAAAATTCTATGGCTTATAAACTCCAGCCCAATTTTCTAATATAAAGATATAGGAAAGACAAAAGTAACTAAGGTGGTGAAGAAATGGTAGTCAAAATTCAACAAGGAATCGAACAACAGGGCAGTGGTATCAATATTGAAAAAGACACGAAAAAAGAGAAATACAAAAAAATGATGAGGAAAATTTCTACTCAAAAATATTTGCAGGTGATGGCTCTTCTAGGTGTAGTGTGGATGTTCATTTTCAACTATATCCCAATGTATGGGTTGGTTATCGCTTTCAAGGAATACAGCATCATCAAGACGATTTCAGAAGCACCCTGGGTAGGATTAATGCAGTTTAAGGAATTTTTGCAGGATGAAAATTTTTGGATTGTCCTTAAAAATACTCTTGGAATCAGTTTAATTAAATTATTTATCGGGTTCCCGCTACCAATCATTTTTGCACTTATGCTGAATGAACTTACTTCAATGAAGCTTAAGAAAGCGGTTCAAACAATTTCGTACTTGCCTCATTTTATTTCATGGGTGGTAATGGGAGGTATTTTAACTACTTGGCTTGCGGACGTAGGTGTCATAAATGAGATTTTGCTAGGATTGGGTTTAATCAGTGAACGCACGAATTTCCTTGCAGAACCTGATAATTTCTGGGCGATTGTCATTCTCTCTGATATATGGAAAGAGCTTGGCTGGTCAGCAATCATTTATCTCGCAGCCATTGCTGGAGTATCACCGGAATTATACGAGTCATCGACGATTGACGGAGCAAGTCGTTTCCAGAAGATGTGGCATGTCACATTGCCATCGATTCGCCCGACGATTACTATTTTGTTTATTCTTGCTGTAAGTGGTGTCTTGAACTCAAACTTCGATCAAATCTTGATCTTGCGCAACTCTTTAAATGAAAGCGCTAGTAATGTAATTGATATTTATGTTTACCAGTTGGGCCTGCAGAATGCCCGATACTCATACGCAACAGCGGTAGGCTTGCTGAAAGCTGTCATTGCCTTTATCCTGCTCCTGTCTGCTAATAAGATAACGAAGAAACTGAATGGAACATCTTTATTCTAAGGGGGGTGATGTTGTGTTTAAGCTATTAAAAAGGAACCGGCGGACAACAAGTGAATACATATTTGACAACATTAACATTCTCATCATGCTCTTTATCTGTGCCATAACAATCTACCCGATTTGGTATGTTATAGTGAATTCCCTCAACGATGGGGTCGATGCCATGAAAGGCGGAATCTACTGGTGGCCAAGGGAATTCTCAATAGAAAATTACAAAGCTGTTTTTAGTACTCCCGGAATCGTAACATCCTTCGGGGTGACCATTGCCAAAACAGTTTTCGGAACTATTACCCATGTATTCTTCACCGCAATGGTTGCTTATGCGATTTCAAGAAGAGATCTTTATGGAAGGAACTTCTATATGCTGGTTGGTGTTATCACCATGTTTTTCAGCGGCGGATTGATTCCTTACTTCCTGTTAATCAGGGATCTTGGTTTATTTGATAACTTCATGGTATATATCATTCCAACAATGTTTAACTTCTTCCATCTAATCATCTTTGTTTCATTCTTTAGGGAGCTGCCAAATTCTCTTGAGGAAGCAGCAAAGATAGATGGAGCTAACGACTTTATGATTTTTATTAAGGTAATCATCCCGCTCTCAATGCCGGTTATCGCAACAATTGCCTTGTTCCAGGGAGTTTATCAGTGGAATGACTATTTTGCCGGAGTCATCTTTGTAAACAACCCAGACTTGCAGCCAATCCAAACTTATTTATATAAGGTTGTTGCCGAGTCAAGTTCGAACCAGATGATGACGAATGCAGCTGGATCGATTGCTACGAAGACGGTAACATCTCAGTCTATTAAACTTGCAACGATGGTTGTAACGACTCTTCCGATTATGTTGGTGTACCCATTTCTGCAAAAGTACTTTGTAAAAGGAATGCTAATTGGATCAGTAAAAGGTTGATTTTTTTGAAAATAGATTTAAATTTTTCTTCAATGAAGAAATTTAAATAATACACGGCTTCGTTATTAAGTGAGTACTGCTTTATTCATGAAGGATAAACCCTTTATTTTTGGGAAAGGCTTGCAATTAGCCAAAAAAGTCTTTCCCCAATTTTTAAAGCAGTGTACATTGAATAATATGGCCAAAAAAACAAAAAGAGAGAGGGTCAAATAATGAGGAGGAAATTCTTAACCAAAGGCTTTTCATTACTGCTTGTTCTATCATTAGTATTGGCATTGTTTTCTGGCTGTTCCAGCAAGACGAATGAAAACGCTTCCGATGAAAAGGACACAGATAAACCAAAGGCAACAGCCGATGCTCCTGGCTGGCAGTCTAACAAGGAACCAATTACTTTTGACTGGTATGTGAACTTTTCCTGGTTCGCACATAAATGGGGAGATGATGTTGTTTCAAAATATGTAACGGATAAAACCGGTGTCTCTGTCAATTTTATTTCTCCAGCAGGAAATGAAGCGGAGAAAATGAACACGATGATTGCTTCTGGCAAGCTTCCTGATTTCATTACAATCGGCTGGTGGGAAGATGCTGTTAAGAAGATGATTGAAGGCGAGCTTGTTCTTCCGTTGAATGAACTTGCAGATCAATATGATCCGTATTTCTATAGAGTAGCAGATGGAGCAAAGATTGAATGGTATAAGCAGGATGATGGTAACACTTACGGTTATCCAAATGCCTCATCTTCTCCAAAGGATTTCGACAAATATAAAGACCTAAAGCCATCCAACCAGACATTCCTTGTGAGAAAGGATATGTATGATGCAATCGGCAGTCCGGATATGAGTACTCCTGAAGGGTTCTTAAAGGCTCTTGAAGATGTGAAGAAAAAGTTTCCGGAAGTCAACGGTGCGCCACTGATTCCATTCGGATTGAATGAATTTTCTGATGTAGGAAATACATCCCTTGAAGGCTATTTGCAAAACTTCCTTGCTATTCCAATGGAAAAAGACGGAAAGGTATATGACCGCAGTCAGGATCCTGAATATCTTGCATGGTTAAAAACTTTAAGAGAAGCAAACGAAAGAGGCCTTCTTGCAAAAGATATCTTTATTGATAAGCGTCCACAAATGGAAGAAAAGATTGCACAGGGCAGATACTTCGCAATGCTTTACCAGCGCAGTGACCTTGCAGCACAACAGCACGCATTGTATGCAAAAGATCCAAATTCCGTATACATTGCTGTAGATGGACCTGCTAACTCAAAAGGAGATGCTCCTGCTTTGGCTGGTGACAGCATCTCAGGCTGGACTGTGACTTTGATTTCTAAAGATGTAAAAGATAAGGAAAGAGCAATTCAATTCCTGACTTACCTAATCAGTGAAGAAGGGCAAATGGACCTTTATATGGGTAAAGATGGAGAAACGTATGATATGGTAAATGGCAAGCCTGAATTCAAGCCAGAAGTACTGGATTTACTGAATAAGGACCGTGCAGCATTTGACCAGAAGTTTGGTGCTTCGTTCAAATACTGGATGCTAATGGATACAAATATGAGCCTTGCATGGGCACCACCTGCATCAGAACCATTCAAACAAATGGAAGACTGGACAAAAGGAAAGACAGTCAGCTATGCCGAATTTGATGGTATTAGCCCGACTGGAACTACTGCAGAAGGTGTAGCCGCAAGCAAAATCGCACAGGAATGGGGCAAAACGCTTCCTAAGCTTCTGCTGGCTAAATCTGATAATGAATTTGAAAAAATCTTTGACGAATTCCTGAAGAAACGTGATTCTTTTGGATATGAAAAAGTTGATAAGTACCAGCAAGAAGTATATGAAAAGAACAAAAAGAAACTTGAAGCAGCACAATAAATAAAATAATCGTGGAAAGACTGTTCCTTTTAGAATAAAATTTCTGAAAGGGGCAGTCTATTCATGCTTTTAGACAGTATTAAGTTATTTTTTCAATACGGGTATGAAGAAACTTCAATAAATTGAAACACTTTCCCACAATACTAATATTGTAAATAATTTATAATTTTTTTATGTGGACAAAAGATGGATGTGAGACAGATGGATTTTCAAAAAAAAATTAAACAAACGGCAACTTGGTTAGATCGACTTTCCCTGCAACAAAAGCTTATTGCCTTATATATCCTTATAATCATAATTCCTATTATCATTTTTATCTCTATATATTCCAGCAACGTGTATGATAGGGCGATTAATGAAATTAGCATCAAAAGTGAAAATGCTCTTGAAATCGAAAAAATCCACATAAAAAACAATATTGAAACGATGAGGCGGACGGCTCAAATGGTGGTTTCAGATATTGAATTCATTGACTTCGTTAAAAGCCGAAATGAAGCAAATATTAATCAGTTAATCGATTTTAAGATGAACGAACTTTCGAATGTAACCAGGCTGCAGGCCAATAACCCTGCGATTGAAAATATCCGTCTGTATACAACCAACCCGTATATAACCGAGATGTGGCCGATTCTCTTTAGAGAGGATCGAATCATGCAAAAGCCTTGGAGAGATGAGGTCATCAACAGGAATGGAATGGAGGTTTGGTGGTTCGACCAGCAGACCGAGGATGTCCTTAAAAGACTTCCATCGCAAAACACCGCAAAAATTTCTTTATTACGGGAGCTGGATTACCCAAAGAATGAACATTTGGGCATAATTGAAATAAATATGTTCATGAAAAACTTCTTTCCAAAGATGTTTGGGACGATGCAGGATCCTGATTCAGTCTATGTGGTCATCGATAAGGATAACAACATGATAAGGAACTTCCAACATACCTTTTTAGAAGATGAAGGAATTGACCCTGAAGATTTAAAGCTTAAATTCAGTAAGTCAAAACAAGAGGGGACCGCCAGTTTTCAATTTGAAAACAACGATACTCCTTATTTAGTCATCACTGCCTATATTGATGATATGGAAGCCCACCTGTTGAATGTTATTTCGCTTGAAGGCCTTTATGCCGAAACTGCCAATACAAGAAATGTCATTTTTATCGGGATTATTTTTCTGGTTATTATTCTCTCATTTGTTACCTATGTATTGGTTTTGTTGCTTTTGAAAAAAATGTACAAACTTAAGGATTCAATGAAGCGAGTAGAAGGGGGCGACTTTTCCATTGATGTGGAGGTTAACGGACAGGATGAGATTTCAGAACTGGCATTTCATTTTAAAAGCCTCCTCGGGAAAATGAACGGGTTGATTGCCGACGCCGTCAATAAGCAGGCTGTTGCTAAAGAAACAGAATTAAAGGCTTTGAAAACCCAAATTGATTCTCATTTCCTATACAACACATTGGAAAACATTAAAATGATGGCAGAGATTGAAGGGGAATTCGCAATTTCGGATGCAATTACCTCCCTTGGGGAAATGATGCGCTATAACTTAAAGTGGAAAAATGACTTTGTTGTTCTTGAAAAAGAATTGAATTATATAAGGAACTATGTTGATATAATGAACCTTCGTCTGGATGGGATGCTTACTATGGAGATTGATGTTCCAAATGAACTGCTTGATCAGGAAGTATTAAAAATGTCTCTGCAGCCAATTATTGAAAATGCGATTAAACATGGGATTATTCCTAATCAACAAAAAGGCAAGGGGATGTTGCGGGTAAGTGCACGGTTTGCCCAGAACCATGTCATTATTATTGAAATAACAGATAATGGAACAGGAATGACTGATAAACAGTGTGAACTACTCAATCAATCAATCCAATCCGGGCAGGAAAATCATCGCCCTGTATCAAAAAGTGGAAGCGGGATTGGAATCCACAACGTGAATGAAAGAATTCAGCTTTACTATGGTAAGGAATATGGGGTTTTTATTACAAGTGTGGAAGGCGAATTCACGATGGTGACGATAAAAATGCCTTGCAAAATTATGAAAGGGGGCAGCCAAAGTGTATAAAGTCCTTATAGCTGATGATGAGAAAAACATTCGTCTAGGTGTTCAGGCAATGATCAGACGAAAATACCCAGATTTTGAAACTTTACTTGCTTCAGATGGACAGGATGCTCTTGAAAGAATACTCGAATATAAACCTGATATAGTCATTACTGATATTAAAATGCCCGGGTTAGATGGCATTCAATTAATTAAGGAGCTCCAACAAAAAGAAATACAAACATCGTTGGTGATTCTTAGCGGGTATGATGATTTTACTTATGCCAAGGAAGCAATCAAACATAGGGTAAAGGATTACCTTTTAAAGCCTGTCAACCGAATGGAGTTATACAAAACACTGAATATGATCATAGAAGAACTGGAAAATAGCCAAAAAATGACCTACCAGCACATGGATGAGTACCGTGCCAGCCAACTGAACTACATCTTGCTTAATCCCAACATCCAAAAAGAAGTGGTGGAAGAGCTTTATAAGAAAATGAAAATCGAATCTTATCCTGATGGATATCATGTTGGAATTATTGAGTCGGATGGAGAAGTAGAAGGGATTGATTTTCTTGCCAAGATTAATCAGTTAATCCATTCAAGCAAAGATTGCATTCCATTTCTTGATAAAGATGGCCGAGTGACAATCATTTCAGCAGACATTGTAACTTTTTCTCTATTGAAAGAACAGCTTGGCATGGACAAGCACCTGGTATTCACTATAGGGATAAGTGAAAAGGAACAAGACATTAGGGAATTGAAAAAAGCTTATGAGCAGGCAGTGACTGCCCTAAAGTATCATTTCCTTTATCCACGGAGGCCGATTATTTTATATGAAAAAGTTAAGGGAAAACCGGATGTCTCCTCTCTCCCGGTTGATTTGATCAACAAGATTTCCAATATGCTTGGAACTGAACGGGAAAACGAAATGAAAGTGAACCTGAAGCAGGTTATGGATTTTGATGTGATTACGAATAGTAGTATCAGCTATCTTGAGAATTTAAACAAGGAAATCAATGAAACAATTTTCAAGGGATTTTTTAAACGCCTGGGGGAAGAATCTATAGCTACTTTCGAACTCTTGAATAAAATGGACGATATTTATAACTTTGATAATTTTCATGAGTATTTCCATGCCCTTGAAGACTTGCTGATGAGAATCCATGAATATAATAAACAGTTGAAATCCGTGTATTCTGAGCAAAAGTATATGGACCGGGCAATTGCGTATATAAGGGAAAATTATCATAAGGATTTGAATTTAGCCGTAGTTGCCAACTATATTTCATTGAATTATTCCTATTTCAGCCATATGTTCAAGGAGTATATCGGCAAGAACTTCGTTGATTATTTAAAAATGGTTAGAGTAGAAAGCGCAAAAAAGCTGTTAAAGGAGACTGATTTCAAGATACTTGAAATCAGTGAGATGGTTGGCTACAAGAACCCAAAACAGTTTGCCAGAGTGTTCCGGGAAGTCGAAGGAATTTCACCAAAAGAATATCGGGAAAAGAATGGATGAGGAGAGCCGCTTGAGCTCTCTTTTTTTTATTTTGAGGGAATGTTTGGAAGAGAAAATCAACTAAATAGTAACGTTCTAAAATATTGACACCCTAAACAAAATTATCTGCCTCAAGATGTACTGCTGGCAAAGGTAGAATAGGAATTGAGAAAAGCTATGTCCGATATTTAATGAAGGGAGTAGTGCAGATGAAGCCAACAAATAAGACCGAACTGAACAAAGGATTGATGACGCTTTCAATAGATGTCGCAGCGTATGACAGTTGTAAATATCAAAGTTTACAAGAGGTAAGATTAATTACATCAGAGGTGAACAGTAGATGAACAAATTTTCCAAGGATTTTATATTCGGCACAGCAACATCTTCCTATCAGATTGAAGGAGCATTTAAGGAAGATGGCAGAAGCCTTTCTATATGGGATGTATTTTCCCGCACACCTGGAAAAGTTCTCAATATGGATCATGGCGATATCGCCTGTGACCATTACCATTTATACGAGAAGGATATCGAGATATTAAAGACACTTGGTGTCGACTCATACCGCTTTTCCATTGCCTGGCCAAGAATCTATCCAGAACAGGGACAATATAACGAGGCTGGAATGAATTTTTATAAAAAATTAATCTTCCTTTTGAATGAAAATGGAATCAAGCCTGCTGTTACGCTCTACCATTGGGATCTGCCAATGTGGGCTCATGAACAAGGGGGATGGACAAACAGAGAGTCTGTGGATTGGTTCATGGAGTATGCAGAAAAATGCTTTGAGGAACTTGATGAACATGTAGATATGTGGATTACCCATAATGAACCCTGGTGCGCTGGTTTTCTCGGTTATCATCAAGGAATCCATGCACCCGGACATACGAATATGGAGGAAGCGCTGAAGACAGTCCACCATATTCTGCTGTCCCATGGTGAAGCGGTATCTCTGTTAAAAGAAAAATTCGTGTCTGCAACACCGATTGGGATTACGCTGAATCTATCGCCGATGTACCCAGCAAGCAATTCTGCCAATGATCTGCTGGCTGCCAATAATGCAGACGGCTACTCTAATCGCTGGTTCCTCGATCCAGTGCTCAAGGGTTCTTACCCTGTCGACATGATGAATCTGTTCTCCAAATACGTCCATTCCTATGACTTTATCTATGAAGGGGATTTGGAGAAGATATCGGTCGATTGTGATTTCTTCGGAATCAATTTTTACAGCCGCGGCTATGTTGAGTTCAATAGTGCTTCAGATTTTCTGTTCAAAAATGCGTTTTCCAATTACCCCAAGACAGGCATGGGCTGGGATATTTCACCGGTTGAGTTCAAAGAGCTGATTCGCCGTCTCCGCAAAGAATATACCAATCTGCCAATCTTTATCACTGAAAATGGTGCGGCATTCGACGATCACGTTTCGGAGTCAAACACTGTCCATGATCCAGACAGGCAGGAATACGTTGAACAACATATTCAGGCAGTTGCCGAGCTTAATGAAGAGGGCATGGATATTGCCGGCTATTACTTGTGGTCTTTGTTAGATAATTTTGAATGGGCATTTGGCTACGAAAAACGTTTTGGTATTACGTATGTTGATTTTGAAACACAGGAAAGAATCCTTAAGGACAGCGGTTATCGTTATGCCGAAATTATCAGAAACCGTTCAATTTAAATCCAAATCCAATACCTTCGGAGTGAGAAATGATGAAAAAATACCGATTTGATGATAATCAATATTTTGTAATTGAAGATTTCGATCAGGCAAAAACTTTTTCGAGCTTCCTGCCGGGATTAGCAGGCTTATATGGTATACCAATCTGGGCTTTTTACGTAAACCGAGGCCAGGCGATGGTCAGCTTCGGCGTTCAGGATAAAAATCATGCGATAACAGAGTTTTACCCGGCAAACCAGGCATACCAGCGTGTATCGGCGAATGGCTTCCGCACTTTTATAAAATTGGATGGAAACACAATTATTGAACCGTTCTCTTCTTATGGAAGTAAAAAGGACCGCTCGAGAAACATGTATATAAAAGAAAACGAACTGAAAATTGAGGAGATTAACCATCGATATGGAGTGAAAACGCTGATTACGTATTTCACCCTGCCGAATGAGAACTTTGGTGCATTGGTAAGGAAGGTTGAAATAGAGAATCTATCTAAAGAATCAATTGAACTTGAGGTGCTTGATGGACTTCCAGCCATCATCCCATATGGCGTCGATGATGCGGCTTATAAAGCGGTTGGAAATACGCTGAAAAGCTGGATGGATGTGTTTAATCTTGAAAACGGCATCCCGTACTACAGAGTCCGCTCGTCTACGAATGATTCGGCGGAGGTGCAAGAAGTCTCGAAAGGACATTTTTATTTAAGTTTTGATGATAAAGGTCAATTGATCAAACCGATTGTGGATGCGGATCTAATCTTTGGATCGAACCGTTCATTTTCTTTCCCGGATGAGTTTGAAAGCAGAACAATTCAAGAGTTATCAAATGCTATGCCAGTTACCTCCAATAAAGTCCCTTGTGGATTTTCCGGCCAGGGGAAATCGCTGGGACAAGGAGAAAAAATCACTTTCCATACGCTTGTCGGACATGTGAAGAACATTGAGATAATGAATGAAAAGGCTGCTCAAATCACGGAAAGCGGATATTTGGAAAGAAAATATGAGGAAGCACAGAACCTTGTTACGGATATTACGAAGGACGTACAAACAAAAACGGCTTCACCTCTATTCGACGCATATGTTAACCAGAGCTATCTCGACAATGTGCTTAGGGGGGGTTATCCAATTCCATTGGAAACAGAGGAAACACCTTTTATATATTATGTTTTCTCCCGTAAGCACGGAGATCTGGAAAGGGACTATAATTTTTTCTCGCTCGCACCTGAGTTTTTTTCGCAAGGCAACGGGAACTACCGTGACGTAAACCAAAACCGCAGGAATGATGTGTTTTTCCATCCTGAAACAGGTGACTACAATATCAAATTGTTTATGAGCCTCATCCAAGCGGATGGATATAACCCTCTTGTTGTAAAGGGAGCAAGCTTCGAAATAACGGACCAATCCGACTGGGCATGGATTGAAGAACTGGTGACTGATCAGAAGGATGCTGACATGGTTAAGAAAAAGCTTGAGGGAACTACCTATACACCAGGGGATTTACTCCAGACAATTTCAGACACCGGCATTGAGCTGACACTGTCACTTCCGAATTTCTTGAAAAATGTCCTTACCAGGAGCAAACAAAACATCGAAGCGGAGTTTGGAGAAGGCTACTGGATGGACCATTGGACCTATAATCTGGATCTGATTGAAAATTATTTGAAGGTCTATCCAGAAATGAAAAGGCAGCTTTTATTTGATGATTCTACTTATAAATACTTTTACAGTCCTGTATTTGTGAATCCTCGTTCGGAAAAATATGTCCTGACAGATGGCAAGGTTCGCCAATATGATGCAATCACTGAATTGGGTCATCAAGCAGGCTCCAACTGGGTAATGAAGGCAGATGGAGATTTTTACACATCAAATCTTTACAGCAAGCTCTTTTCGCTGGCTCTTCTTAAATTCTCCACTTTGGATCCATTTGGAATGGGAGTAGAGATGGAAGCGAACAAGCCGGGATGGAATGATTCCATGAATGGAATTCCTGGATTGTTTGGATCAGCTATGAGCGAGACACTTGAGCTAAAGCGCCTCCTTGAATTTGTCATTCGTTCTGATGAAGAAGGGAAGCGTGAGGTGGACCTGCCTGTTGAAGTAGTTGAGTTGGTGAACGTTGTTCATGGAAGTCTGATTCAATTCGAAAATGGCGAGTTAGATGATTATAGCTATTGGGACCAAGTATCGACAGCTCGTGAAAAATATCGTGAATCAGTGAAGAACGGATTCAGTGAAGCAGAAAAGACAATTGAGCTTAATAACCTTACTGCTTTTGCGAATCTCATGCAAAAGAAAACAGAAGCGGGAATTGCTAAAGCAACTTTTATTGGTAATGGTTTGGTGCCAACGTATTTCTATTTTGAGGCTAAAAACTGGGAGAAAATCACAGGTAATGATGGGATGGAAAGGCTAAATAAGAAGGGGCTTCCGCTCGTCAAGATCCATTCATTTAAAGTATTTATGCTTCCGCATTTCCTTGAAGGTCCTGCAAGGGGAATGAAGAGCGCAGAAGTGCAATCAGCCCAGTCCGTTTATCAGCATGTAAGGAATTCTGATATTTACGACACAAAACTGAAAATGTATAAAACGTCTGGGTCATTGGAAAATCAATCCTTTGAAATTGGTCGTGCCAGAGCATTCACGCCTGGATGGCTTGAACGCGAATCCATATTTATGCATATGGAATTCAAATACCTGCTTAGCGTCCTGAAGTCTGGCCTGTACGAGGAGTTTTTTGAAGATATCAACTTTGCGATGCCGCCATTTATGGATCCGGAAGTTTACGGAAGAAGTGTACTTGAAAATTCATCATTCATCGCCAGCAGTGTAAATCCGGACCAGAGCCTGCATGGTCAGGGCTTTGTAGCAAGGCTGAGTGGAACAACAGCAGAATTTCTAAGCATCTGGCAATTGATGATGATGGGCAAACAGCTTTTTGGAGTGAAAAAAGAAGAATTGACATTTAGCCTGCAGCCAATTTTACCGTCATGGCTATTTGATTCAAGTGGTAAGGTGCAGTTTACATTGCTGGGCAAGACAGAAGTAACCTACCACAATCCATCAAGGAGAAATACCTTTGGAAACGATGGTGTAAAGACAGTGAAATATGTTCTCCACATGGACGGTGAAGGGATAGAAATTAATAGCCATCAACTGCAAGAATCCTACTCCAAATCGGTCAGAGATGGAAAAGTAGAAAGAATGGATGTTTATCTAGATTAATAGAACAGAGGTGCTGATACGTGGAATTAAAAGTAATCCAGACAGCGAAAAATACCGGAGAACGCTTTG
Organism: Neobacillus niacini; assembly: GCF_023715415.1. Taxonomy (GTDB): domain Bacteria; phylum Bacillota; class Bacilli; order Bacillales; family Cytobacillaceae; genus Neobacillus; species Neobacillus niacini_C. Next base: position 37,985 of record NZ_JAMBOB010000015.1, on the reverse strand, counting down.
CGGAGAAGGAGAATGTCTCGCTAACAAATGCAGCAAATGAACAAACTCCAGTGCTGATGCTTGTGCCAGAAAAGAAGTATCAAACATTTATGGGATTTGGCGGAGCATTTACGGAGGCTGCTGCATACACACTTGCGCAAATTTCAGAAGAGGAGCGTCTCAAAGTAATAGATAGCTATTTTAACAAAGAGATAGGTTTAGGGTATAGCCTTGGAAGGACTCACATACACAGCTGTGATTTTGCCTTGGAGAACTATACCTATGTTGATGAAAATGATGTTGAATTAAAAACGTTTTCGATTAAGCGGGAGCAGAAATACGTCTTGCCGCTCATCAAGGATGCTGTGAAAGCAAGGGGAGAGGACCTAACTATCTTGTCCTCTCCCTGGAGCCCTCCTGCTTGGATGAAGACAAATAATGAGATGAACAATGGCGGGAAACTGAAGCCAGATTTCTATGAAACATGGGCTTTGTACTACACCAAATATATTAAAGCCATGGAATCAGAAGGAGTGCCAATTTGGGGGATTACCGTCCAAAATGAACCTGAAGCAACGCAGGTTTGGGATTCGTGCAGATATACAGCGGAAGAAGAACGCAACTTCGTTAAAAATTATTTAGGGCCTGTTATGGAAAAGGAAGGTCTTGTGGAGAAGAAAATCATCATCTGGGACCACAACCGGGATATTGTTTATGAACGGGCAAAGACGATTTTGTCAGACAGCGAGGCTTCAAAATATATCTGGGGCACTGGCCTTCACTGGTACGTATCGGAAGAATTTGAGAACTTGAGCAAAATTCATGAAGACTTCCCCGAGAAGCACCTGATTTTTACTGAAGGATGTATTGAAGGTGGTGTCCAGCTGGGTGCCTGGCATACAGGGGAAAGGTATGCAAGGAACATAATGGGCGATATCAATAATTGGCTCGAAGGCTGGATTGACTGGAATATTGTCCTCAACGAACAGGGCGGACCGAACCATGTAGGCAATTTTTGTGACGCACCAGTGATTGCTGACACTAAAACTGGTGAAGTCCACTACAACAGCTCGTATTACTATATTGGTCATTTCAGCAAATACATCAAGCCTAATGCAGTGAGAATCGGACATGAACTGAATCACGAATTTTTGAAGGCAGTTTCCTTCCGGAATGTAGATGGTTCCATTGTCGCAGTCGTCATGAATGTTGAAGACAAGCAAGAGTCGTTCACGATTTCGGTCGGTGGAAAGAATGCCAGAGCTGAATTGCCAGAACACTCGATTACCACTTTCATTATTAAAAACTAGAAAGTTAAGATTTTCCACCTCCTGGTCATAACAAAAAGAGTTTTACTTTAAGAGTTTTAATGAAAGGGGGTGGTTTTTCCTAAGAAAAATCTGGTTTGATCTCTTGTAAAAATAATGAAGGAGGAAATGGAATGAAGAAGACTCTGACCATTTTATTAAGTGCTATGATAGTCATACCTGGGGCTGGTTTTGCGGCTTCTAAGGGCCAGTCGGCCAATGAACTTGCAGCAGAAAATCTAAAAAACAAGCAGAATAAATCTGAGTGGTCGCTTGTTTGGTCGGATGAGTTCAGTGGTTCCAAAATCGACCGCAGCAAATGGACCTATGATATTGGGAACTGGATTGTGGATGAGGATGGTAATGGAATCACTTCAGGCTGGGGGAACAACGAGAAAGAGTATTATACGGATTCTAATGAAAACGCTTTTATTGACGATGGAAAACTTGTGATAAAAGCGAAAAAAGAACAGGTTACTGATCAGTTCGGATCCTATGAATATACTTCCGCAAAACTGAAGACAAAGGGCCTGTTCAGCAAAAAATACGGCCGCTATGAAATTAAGGCAAAACTGCCTGTTGGAAAGGGGCTTTGGCCAGCAATCTGGATGCTTCCTGAAGAAGATAAATATGGTTCCTGGGCGGCTTCAGGCGAGATCGACATAATGGAGGCATGGGGAAGCAGACCGAATACAGTGGCAGGGACAATCCATTATGGCGAAGGCTGGCCAAATAACAAGCATACCGGCAAAGAGTTTATGCTTCCTGAGAAAAGGGGAATCGACAGCTGGCATACATACGCCCTGGAGTGGGAGCCTGGGGAGCTGCGCTGGTATGTCGATGGAGAACTCTATCAAACTCAGAATAAATGGTATTCAAAAGGAAAGGATAATGCAGCAAACTACACCTATCCGGCCCCTTTTGACCAGGAATTCTATTTGGTCATGAACCTTGCCGTTGGCGGATGGTTTGACGGGAATCCAGATGAAACGACGAAATTCCCAAGTCAAATGGAAATAGATTATGTCAGGGTATACGACCTGAAAAAACGTGACTACCGCGGGGCTGTTGAGCCAGCAGCGGGACCGGTGGTATTGCCTTCTGATGCTAAACAGCCGCTGGAAGACGGAAACCTGATTTATGATCAAAATTATCAAGAGACAATTACTGATGTGGAACAGCCTGGTGAAGAGCTAAATCCTATGTATTGGAACTTTGTCCATTTACCGGAGTTTGGCGGTGGAGGCAGTCTATCTGTGGAAGACATCAATGGCACAAATTTTGCTAGAACAGATATTACCAATCCCGGTTCTCAGCTTTATTCCCTGCAAATGATCCAGAACATTTCTCTTGGTAATGGCGGGAAGTATAAGGTCAGTTTTGATGCTAAAACAACAGCACCAAGGAATATCATGGTCAAGGTTGGTGCCGGAGCTTCACGAGGCTGGGTGAAATATTCGAATGAAGAGATGTTTAACCTGACTGGCGAGCTTCAATCCTATGAATTCACCTTTGATATGTTAAACGACACGGATATTGAGTCAAGGCTCGAATTCAATCTTGGCGGGAACGGGACAACCCCAGTCTGGATCGGCAATGTAAAAGTCGAGGACATCACTGGAGCTCCTGTAGACGAAGGTGCAGCAAAGCAACCGCTCGCAAATGGGAATCATGTTTATAATGGAACGTTTGACCAGGGCGGCCTGGATCGGCTGATGTTTTGGAATTTCTCAGTCAATGATGCAGTTGCCACGGCATCTGTTTCTGAACAGACTCGAGAACTCCATGTGGAGATCGAAGATGGAGGCGCTGAGCCCAAAGACGTCCAGATGAACCAAAAAGGAATCTACCTTGTTAAAGGAAATGACTATAAAGCTACATTTAAAGCAAGAGCCGACGAGGCGAGAACGATTCAGGCGGGCATTTTGAATAAGGATGGTTCAGTGGATTATTCTGGAATGCAAACAGTCGAGATTACCTCTAGCATGGAAGAGAAGACATTCGAATTTACGATGGGAGAAGAAATTTCTGATTCGCAAGCTCAAATTGTCTTTAATCTTGGAGCAGGAACTGGCGATGTTTATTTAGATGATGTAGTCCTTCTTAAAACCTCTGACATTCCGGATTATGGAAACACAGATTTGTACCCTTTAAAAAATGGTGATTTCACTCACGGTTTGTCATCATGGGGAAATTATGTACATTATGATGCCAGTGCCCAAATAATGGCGGAAAATGGCGAAATAAAAGTGGCAATCGGCAATGAAGGCAATGAAACATGGAGTGTCCTTTTGGAACAGGCGAATTTAAGCCTTTCTAAGGGAGTAACCTATGAGCTCTCGTTTGCGGCTCGCTCTACCAAGGAGAGAGAGGCTGAGATTACGATTGAAAACGCTCAGTACACAAGATTTTTCAGTGAGGCGATAGCACTTAGTGATCAAATGCAGCTATACACATATGAGTTTAACATGCCTGTCGATGACATTGCTTCCTTTAAGGTGCTTCTAGGTAAAAATGGTTTGTCGCCAATCGGCAGTCATGATGTATTCATGGATGATGTGGTGTTGAAAGTAAAGGACGCACCAGCCCAGCAGGAGCCCGTTTCCACCCCTGGAATTGACAATGGAACAATTTCAGATGGAACAACCAGTTGGTCCTCATGGTGGGGAGATCAGTGGAGCGGTTATGGTGAAGGAACAGTGACTGCTGAGAATGGAGAATTGAAGGTAGCTATATCTAATATTGGAAATGCTTCTTATTCTCCGCAAATTTATCAGAAGGGATTGCTTTTTGAAAATGGCAGCAGCTATACAGTTGAGTTTGATGCAAGAGCAGACATGCCAAGGAAAATGAATGTCAATATAGGAAAAGAGCTTACAGTTGACCCCTGGTTCGTCAGCTATATGCCAATGAAAACAATTAATTTAACGACAGAAATGACCCGGTACAGCTTTACTTTTGTCATGAACGAAGAAACTTATGATAATGGAAAAATGGTATTTGAGCTTGGTAATATTTTAGAAGGCAATGCAGCAACAAATATTTACCTTGATAATATCAGCATAAAACAAAATTAAGTTTTCAAGGGGGCAGAACAGCTTTTATATTCTGCCTCTTTTTCCATCCATCATTACACTTCAGATGCCTGAAGACCTTGATAAACAGCACTTGACGCACACCATGTTAAAGATATTACACACTCTCATCTTACGGGCGGCATGATGTAATCTGCCCCTCGAATCCTTGATAGATAAGGATTTGTTGGTAAGATGAGAGTAGTTTGCTTTCTAACATTTTGCCAACATTGAAGAAATTAACGGAGGCTACTCATGAGTTCGATGAACTTGTGGGAAGCTTCTTTTTTTCCTTCTACAAGAGTTTTATTCTTTGGTAATTTGCCTAATCCAATCTAATCTCTGAGAATACACTGTTTAGAGAGTGAAATGGACAAGGAGAGTGTTTAAATGGGTCAAAGACATACGAGTTTTGGTGTCAATGAGTTCGATAATGATTTAGAATCAGCAGATCAGAGACATACGAGTTTTGATGGTGTTAATGAGTTCGAAAATGATTTAGAATCGACTGGTCAAAGACAAACGAGTTTTGATGGCGTTAATGCGTTGGATAATGATGTACCAAACATGAAAATGAGTGACCTTGTCAAGAACCATGTATGCAAATGTAACAGACACAAGCGTAATAAGAAGAAAAGATACTGTTGTAATTCAAAAAAAAGATCGATGTAACCTTTTGAAAAATAGACCAAATACAGTAATTATAGTATTAATCTTTTTCATGTTTTAAAAAAATGTACAAGTCTAGTCAAGAGAGGAATACTTCTCATAAATTATAAGGGACATCAACAGGACAAGCATAAGTAGATATTATTATGAAAGAGGTGATAACTTGTCACGGAGAAAACAAAGATTTATGGGTGAACCTTTTAGAGAACCCAACAAGCATAAATATTCCGGTGAACCCATGAAACAAAACTCCTTCGAAGAACCAATACCAATGCCTAAGGAACAAAAAGACGCTAGCCGTTCATTAGACAAGAAACAAAAAGACACTAGAAGTTCATCAGACAAGAAACAAAAAGGGGCTAGCCGTTCATCGGACAAGAAACAAAAAGATACTAGCCGTTCATCAGACAAGAAACAAAAAGAAAAGAAGCGCAAAGACGATGGCCATTCAGTAGACAAAAGCTATGAAGATACCATAAATTCATCAGACGGGAAACAAAAAGACACTAGCCGTTCATTAAACAACGAACAAAATATTGAGGTAAGTATTATTATCCCGTCTTATAATAGGTACCCTCTTAATTTATTTTCGCTCTATGCTCTTGAAAACCAAACTTTCCCTCTCTCAAAAATGGAAGTAATCTTCATTGATGATGCCTCAACAGACGAAACAGAAAAGCAACTAAAAAACTACAAACCTCCCTATCATTTTAAATACATTAGAAATATGCAGAATTTAGGCAGAGCAAAGGTACGGAATTTAGGAATCCAATCCTCCAGAGGAAAAATCCTAATCTTTTTAGACGCGGAAATGATCAGTGAACCTGATTTTGTTAAAAATCATTATGATTTCCACCAGTCAAATCAAAATGCAATTTTATCAGGTGTAATGCACTCTAAAAATATTTTATCCTGTATTTTCCCCGAAACGAGCAAGACTACACTTACAACGTTAAACACGAAAAATAATCCAACAGTTTCAAAGGTATTAAAAAATTATCCACAGTCTATTCATTCACCATACCCACTACTAAATAAAACAGATATATCCAATCAATCTTATAAAGATTTAACCGTTAAGACAAATGGATGGTTTAATGTAATCACTCAAAATTTTGGAGAAGAGTTAAAAGGATTCCAGTTTCCATGGATGGCATTCTTAACAGGAAATGTTTCATTTACTAGAGAGTTAATTAATAATTCCGGGATGTTTGATGAGGATTTTATTAAATATGGATATGAAGATTGGGAGTTAGGATACCGTTTATATAAAAAGGGAGCAAAGTTTTTTGTCAAGGATAATTTGGTCACTTATCACCAAGACCATCCTATTGGAGAAAGTAAATGGAAAGAGGCAATTGAAAATTATAATCTATTTATTACCAAGCATCCTGACGTTGAAGTACTAATACTAGGATTAGAGCTTGCTCGAATGACAGATTTATTAACCATGAACAAAATGGTGCAGGAATATAATCAGCTTGTCAAAAGTGGAACATTTCCATCATTTCAAACAAAATTTATATCAATCCTTGAAGCTATCGCCTTGCTATTGAGAGTTGATATTAGGCATTTCAATGTTTTAGGGGCGTGTGGGTTTGGAAAAACCCAAAAAAAGGAGCTTGAAAAAGACATCAAAGCGCTGGAGAAGCTAAAAAATTACCCTGCTTTAACTACGTTTTTGAACAAAATTATAAACTCATGATGGGGGTGAAAAGAGATGGTTTCAGTCATTACTTGCACGATGAGAGAGAATTTTATGGACAATGTGTTTGAAAATTACTCACGGCAAACCTTGGATAACAAGGAACTAATTATTATTTTAAATAAAGATTCAATGAATATTGATAAATGGGTCGAAAAAGGAAAGACTTACCCTAATGTTAGAGTATATCAACTTCATGAAAAAGCTACACTAGGAGATTGTTTGAATTTTGGTATCATAAAATCTAATTATGATATTATTGCAAAGTTTGATGACGATGATTTTTATGGACCCAACTATTTGGCTGGTGCCACGAGGCCCTTGAAACAGAATTTAGGTTCAATTGTAGGGAAGAGCGCTTATTATATCTACTTTAAACGGAAAAATGCATTGATCTATGTACAAGGACCAGAGAATTGTATTACAGATACTGTTGCAGGGGCAACCTTAGTTTTTAAGAAGGAAATATTTAAAGATGTACAATTCGAAAAATTAAATCGGGCAGAGGACTACTTTTTTATTGATCAAGCTAAACAATGTGGTCATAAAGTTTATGCACTTGATCGTAATGATTTTGTAGTGATTCGCCACGATACAGAAAACCATACTTGGAAGGTTTCTGATGAGGAATTAATGAGCTGGGGCAAATTGGTTACGAATATGGACGACTTCCAATCAATTATTTCAAAGATAAATCTATAAAGAATTGTTTTTATATGCAGCTGAGTTTTCTTCGACAGAAAATTTTTCAAGAAAAAGAGGAAAAGGTTGGTTCAAAAGGATTTACTGCACTTCCAATCAAACGATTAGTTAGTATTAAATTTGTTTCTATTTGTTAAAAAGTGTATTTCGTTAGTTTCTATTGTCAGTTTTTAAGTTGGTTTCTAACAATTACAATTTTTTTACGACAATTAATTCTCATGAAAACAGCCAATATTGCGTTTTTTAAAAGGGCTAAGGCGGTATTTAATAAACGTTTAATTAGTTGATTTGGTTTTAACCAAACGATTGATTAGAATTGCTTTAATTGCTGTCAAACCTGCGTTTCTTCCTCCATGGTAGGAAGAGTATTGTCGAAAAGAGGATCTAGTAAAAATGGTGGGAATCTATTGAATGGAGGGAAGCTATACGGTTGAAAGTAAGTAGCGGTAAACAAAACGTGCTAAAATAGAATTAGTCATTTTAGAGAAAAGGGGATAGGTGAAATGAATCAATATCGTACTGATTCCATGTCAGTTGATGAGTATTTTCAAATCCGTGAAAACTCTGATGTGTTACTAGAATATATTGATGGATTTGTTTATATGTCACCATCACCATCGACAAAACATCAACGTATATCCAGAAAGCTTGAGAACAAATTTGGGGATTTTATTGAAGGTAAACCATGCGAGTTATTTCATGCGCCATATGATATTGAATTAAAAGATGAAAAGGTGAAGGGAACCAAAATTGTCATCCCAGATATCAGCATCATATGTGATAAAAGTGGTTTTACAGATGCTAGATATGTTGGTGTTCCAAGCCTAATCGTTGAAATCTTAAGCCCCTCCAATCAGTCACATGACCTGATTACAAAGTTAAATCTCTATATGAATTATGGTGTTAAAGAGTATTGGATTGTTAATCCAATGTTGAACGCTGTAACGGTATATGCTCTCAATGATGAAAATATGTATGAACAACATGATATGCAAAAAAACAAAGGCGATGCTACATCTAGATTGTTTGAAGGTTTTCGAGTTGATTTAGAGGATGTTTTTAAGAATTAACCGTAGAGTCGCGCGGCAGGCTTCACATGCTCACGGTTTTTTTATACTATAACGGTATTAATATTGAAATGTTATGAGGTTGAGGACAATGAGTACAATTTTAGACATTGCTAAGCTTGCAGGTGTGGCCAAAAGTACGGTTTCACGGTATTTAAATGGCGGCTCGGTTGGGGAAGCGACGAAGAAGAAAATTGAACAGGCAATTACTGAAACGGGATATTCTCCCAATCCATTTGCACAGAGTTTGAAAGCGAAGAAAACGAATATTATAGGCACAATTGTCCCGCGGCTCGATTCCTATGCTGCTTCACAAACGTTAATTGGCATCGATGAACAATTAAAGAAAATGAATTATCAGATGCTTATTTCCAATACAAGTCAGAATCTTGAACGAGAGATTGAAAGCATTTATAGCTTCGCCAATCAAAAGATGGCGGGGATTATTTTACTTGCTACTGAAATCACAGATCAGCATATCGAGGCATTCGAAAGTGTTAAGGTTCCAGTACTGTTAATTGGACAAGAGCATGAGGACTTTCATAGTCTAATTCATGATGATTTTCATGCCGGTTATGCGATGGGGCGGTATGTACTAGAAAAGGGGTATAGGAAGATTGCCTATCTAGGTGTAACGGAGCGGGATATTTCAGTAGGCGTAAAACGTAAGCAGGGGTTTAAAAAGGCGATACAAGAAGTAGACGATTGTGATGTTCGCTTTTATGAGACATTATTCAACATTCCAGCTGCGCAAACTAGTGCAAAAGAAATCATCCATGAATTTCGGCCAGCCATCTTTGTTTGTGCAACCGATAATATTGCACTTGGGGTCTTGAAGGCATCATATTCAGAGGGAATTACCATACCGCAGGACCTAGCCGTTACAGGTTTTGGAGGCTATGATGTGACAGGAATTATTCATCCAGGCATAACGACAGCAAAGTTTTTTTACAAAGAAGCGGGGGAAAGTGCTGCAAGACATATTATAGAGCTAGTCAATGAACGCTCTGTGGAAAAAGTTACCGTTTCTAAATTTGAAATTATTGAGCGAGAAAGCGTTGACAATCTCTTGAACCGTCCTCTATAATAAAGACAACGAAACCGGTTCCAATTAAGAGAACCTATCCACTTGGTAACAAATGGATTTGGCTTCTCTTAAATATTTTTTTAGTAAACATTGGAACCGGTTCCTTTTATGGGGTGTTTTTATTTTTTTGATCTCAAATGGAACCGGTTCCGAAAATTAAATGAAAAGAGAGGGATTAGGATGGATCATCAAAAAATTGCTCGGGAAGTATTGGATGCCATTGGCGGTAAGGAAAACCTTTCGGCTGCAGCACACTGTGCCACACGCCTACGTCTTGTTTTACAGGATGAATCAGCCGTTAACCAAGCAGCGTTGGACAACATGGATGTCGTGAAAGGAACCTTTTCAACAGGAGGTCAGTTTCAAATTATCTTAGGATCTGGAACAGTGAACGAGGTCTATAGGTACTTGGCGGAGATGTCAGGTCAAACAGAAATGTCAACAAGTGATGTAAAAGACGTAGCGACGAAGAAACTAAATCCGATTCAGCAATTTGTCAAAATGCTGTCAGACATTTTCGTTCCGATTATTCCAGCGATTGTTGCTGGCGGTTTATTAATGGGGATAAACAATGTCTTAACTGCTCCAGACTTATTTATTGAAGGAAAATCCTTAGTGGATGCCAATCCAGAAATGGCAGATTTAGCGGCACTTATTAATACTTTTGCAAATGCTGCCTTTGTCTTTTTACCTATACTAATTGGTTTTTCAGCAACGAAACGGTTTGGTGGAAATCCTTTCCTTGGGGCTACGCTTGGAATGTTAATGGTTCATCCTGACCTATTAAATGGGTACGGTTACGGTGCAGCAGTACTGAATAATGAAGTCCCATTTTGGAATCTTTTTGGTCTAGAAATAGAAAAGGTAGGTTATCAAGGAACCGTACTCCCTGTACTTGCCGCGTCTTTTATTCTTGCAAAAATCGAAACATCCTTACGTAAGGTTGTTCCATCTGCCTTAGACAATCTATTAACACCGTTATTGTCTATCTTTATTACCGGAATTTTAACGTTTACTTTGGTAGGGCCGCTGACACGCTCAGCTGGTAATCTTTTAACAGATGGAATCGTCTGGCTATATGACTCAACAGGTGTGATTGGCGGTATTATTTTCGGATTATTGTATGCACCAATTGTTATTACAGGAATGCACCATAGCTTTATTGCGGTGGAAACACAATTGCTTGCCGATGTTGTGAAAACAGGTGGATCATTTATCTTCGTCATTGCGGCAATGTCAAACATTGCACAAGGAGGAGCGACTCTTGCGGTGCTAAAAACAACGAAAAATGCCAAGATCAAAGGAACGGCTTCCGCGGCGGGGATTTCAGCCTTACTAGGGATTACAGAACCAGCGATGTTTGGGGTTAATTTGAAATTACGCTATCCATTTATCGGTGCCATTATTGGCTCTGCCGTTGGATCTGGCTTTGTTACGTTGTTCAAGGTAAAAGCGACTGCACTAGGGGCTGCAGGTATACCAGGAATTATCTCGATTCGCCCAGATACCATTATTTCTTATATTATCGGTATGGCCATCGCATTTGCCGTAGCATTTATCGTTACGATTGTTTTAGCGAAAAGAGACGAAAAAAAAGCAGTGAAACAAACTACTGATCAAGCAGCTGCATAACAAAAAATGAAAAGGAGAATCCCGTGATTCTCCTTTAGTGTATTAGGAGTGAACAGCATGGAATGGACAAAAGAGCAGCGATACAGAACCATGGATGAGGTATCTGAAGAGGAAATTCAAGCGTTGGCCAAACGAGTCAATCAGTGCCCGTGGCGCCAGTCTTTTCATATTCAGCCCGTGACAGGATTGTTAAACGACCCGAATGGTTTTAGTTATTTTAATGGAGAATATCATTTATTCTATCAATGGTTTCCGATCGGGCCGGTTCATGGGTTAAAGCATTGGTATCATACGAAGTCCAAGGACCTGGTTCACTGGGAAGATGTTGGAATGGGCATTGAGCCTTCGAACGAGTTTGATTGTCATGGGGCGTATTCCGGAAGCGGGATTGAGCACGATGGGAAATTATACTTCATGTACACAGGCAATACCCGTGATGCAGATTGGAATCGTCACCCCTACCAATGTTTGGCAGTGATGAGTCCTGATGGCAGTATTGTCAAAATGGATGAGCCGGTGATTGCAGATGTTCCAAGCGGTTATACTGACCATTTTCGCGATCCAAAGGTCTGGAAAAATGGGGACATCTTCTATGCAGTGATTGGTGCCCAAAGGGAAAATGAGACTGGAAGTGTAGTTTTATTTCAATCTAAGGATTTAGTAGATTGGAAGTTTATGGGCGAAGTGAAGACAGGGCTAGGTGAAGAGTTCGGTTATATGTGGGAATGTCCTGATTATTTTGAGCTGTATGGGCAAGGCGTACTTCTTTTTTCCCCACAAGGGTTAAAAGCAGAAGGCGACCACTATCAAAATATTTATCAATCAGGGTATGTAGTTGGAAGTGCAATAGATTTAGAGAACATCGAATTAAAGCATGGTGTCTTTCATGAACTGGATCGGGGCTTTGATTTTTATGCACCACAAACAACGGTGGATCATCAGGGGAGGCGGATTTTAGTCGGCTGGATGGGATTACCGGAACTTGACTATCCTACAGATAAAAATGGCTGGGCACACTGTTTAACACTTCCTCGAGAGTTAACGGTAAAAGAAGGAAAACTCATTCAACAGCCAGTCGATGAGTTGAAATTGCTGCGTGGGGAAAAAGTAGAAACAAACCTTATGGTTGAGAGTGAAACAATTTGTTTGGATAACTTTAAGGGAGACGTGTATGAGCTGCTTGCGGAATTCTCTGATAGTACCGCTGAGGAGTTTGGTTTGGAACTCCGGGTTGGCGAATATGAGAAAACCATCATTAAATATGATCGTGTTGCGAAAAAGTTGGTGTTTGATCGGACTGATTCGGGCGAATCTTTCGCCAAGGAGTTTGGTACCGTTCGAAAATGCACGGTGGAAGCTGAAGAGTTTTCATTCCGTATCTTTGTTGATGTTTCCTCTATTGAAGTGTTCGTAAATGATGGAGAGGAAGTATTTACCGGGAGGATTTTTCCTGGTGAAAATAGTAATGGAATCCGTATATTTTCCCGCGGTGGCGAAACGAATGTTCAGGTTGTTAAATGGGATATCAAGTAATCTATTTGATGTAAGAGAGGTGAGGAAATGGGAAAGCTTTTTTCGATTGGTGAAGTGTTAATTGATTTTATTCCTCTTCAAAAGGGAGCAGCCTTAAAGGATGTTGTCTCTTTTGAGAGAGCTCCTGGGGGTGCGCCGGCAAATGTGGCAGCTGCTGTAGCCAAATATGGACAGAAAGCAGCGCTGATTTCTAAATTAGGAAAAGACGCATTTGGTGACTTTTTAGTTGAAAAGCTCGTCGAGGCGGGTGTTGAGACGGACAAGGTATACCGGACTGGAGAGGCGAATACAGGCTTGGCTTTTGTTTCGTTAAAAGAGAACGGGGAACGTGACTTCTCATTTTACCGTAATCCTTCCGCTGATTTGCTATTAAGCGAGGGGGAGATTGATTCAACATGGTTCCAAGCTGGGGATATCCTCCACTTTTGCTCAGTTGACCTGGTGGAAAGCCCGATGAAACAGGCTCATAGAAAAGTAATTGCCGCAGTTTCAGCTGCGGATGGCTTGGTCAGCTTTGACCCAAATGTGCGACTTCCGCTTTGGGAAGATCCAGAGGACTGTCGTAGGGCAATTCTTGAATTTTTACCGACTGCAGATATCGTAAAGGTTTCGGATGAAGAGCTTGAATTTATTACGGGTATAAAGGATGAGTCGGAGGCGCTACAATCGTTGTTCGTTGGAAACGTGAAGGCAGTTGTCTACACAAAGGGAGCTGCTGGGGCTGATTTGATTTTAAAAGAGCAAAAGTTTGTATCAAGCGGATACTCTGTTGAACCAATCGATACAACTGGAGCAGGTGATGCGTTCATTGGCGGATTTTTATTTCAACTACTAGAATTGCATGCCAATCCGGAAAACATTGAGGAAGTGCTGCGAGATCACCAGGCATCTATTCTCCAATTTGCCAATGCTAGCGGGGCTCTCACTACAACAGGAAAAGGAGCTATCTCTGCTCTGCCAAATAAGAGAGAAGTTGAGAAGCTTATAGGAAAGTAATACGTATTTAGTGTGTGATTTCGCATCGATTTTGTTTTTTTTCTATTTTGTATAAAAATGTATGGGCGGCATGATGTAATTTAACCTCTCTTTTATGAGAACTGTTTAAGTGCATGAGACTACCAAATTGAAGTGTCAAAAAATAATTACTTGGAGATAAGAAATGTTAGAGGATGAATTGAAAGAATCGTTATTCAACGACCTTTTGAATCATCCTCAATAATTTAATATATTTGAAAAGGTCTTTCATCAGCTTGCGGAACTGGTGGGAGGCCTTTTTCTCAATTTCGTTACATAAGATGAATTACTTCGTCATTCTAATATTCGCGAAAAACGCATTACACAAAGTATAAGTAGTTTTTTTTGTAGCATTTTCTGCCATTTAACGAACGTTTAATGTAATTATTAAATTAATATTCGTCTTTTTTATTGCCAAAATGATAGTTTTTAATTATAATCTAAAAGTGTAAGAGATAGATAAAACCGGATCCTTGTATGGTGTTAATCACCATTCAATAATACTTTTTTGAATTGGAAAGTGAGGCCAGATATGACGCAGCGAAGAGTACCTTATCTCATCTTGGCTCCAGGATTGATTCTCTTGATTTTATTTTTGGTGTTACCTCTTATTTCTACCATTTTCCCAACATTCTTTAATGGAGGGTTTACCTTTTCAAATTACACCTCATTCTTCTTGGATGAGTATAATTTTGGGATTTTTTGGCGGACGATAAAGATTTCACTGATAGCAACTCTGATTTGTGTAGTGTTAGGAGTTCCGACGGCCTACTACATTTCACAAAGTCCGAAAAAATGGCGCGGTCTATTAATGTCGGTCACATTGTTTCCGTTGTTAACGAATTCGGTTGTGCGGAGTTTTGCATGGATTACAATTTTGGGACAAGACGGTATGTTAAATAATGCTTTGATGAATATTGGTTTACTTTCTAAGCCGCTTACGATGCTTTATACAGAATTCGCCATTGTCATTGGCTCTGTGTATCTCTTCTTGCCATTAATGGTTATTACGTTAGTAGGAATTTTAGAGAACATTGATTCTGAAATTATGGAAGCAGCAGAAACGTTAGGCGCCAATCGCTTGATCGCTTTTGTGAAGGTTATACTGCCATTAAGTGTGCCGGGGATTATTGTTGGCAGCATTTTAGTTTTCACAGGTAGCTTGACGGCTTATACAACCCCACAATTATTAGGTGGAAATCGAAACATCATGTTAGCTACCTTCTTATATCAAAATGCAACTGCACTAGGAAACTGGCAAGGTGCAAGTGTCATTGCTTTGATTATGATTGTGGCGACTTTAATCGTGATGAAGTTATTCAGCTGGATTGCGGGACGCATGGATAAAAGAGGTGAGGCGAGTGCGTAAAAATATAGGTTTAAAAATCTTTGCCGGTCTAGTTTTTGCATTTCTGTTAGTTCCTTTGCTCATTATCATAGTGACTTCTTTTGGAACAAACACAACTATTCAATTTCCAATTAAAGGTTTTACCCTTGAGTGGTACAGTAAGGTATTTAACAATGAAGCATTTATGGACAGCTTCTTTCTAAGTCTGCAAGTAGCATTTATAGCGACTCTCTTGGCATTAATTATTGGTGTTCCAGCTGCTTATTCTTTGGCACGCCACAGGGTGTTCGGGCGAAATTGGATTAAGAGTTTTTTCCTTTCTCCAACGATTGTACCTGGCTTGGTAGTTGGATATGCTATGTATCAATTTATAGTCATTAAGTTTCAATTTCCTATCATCCAAGGATTGTTTTTAGGCCATTTCTTGATTTGCCTGCCTTACGTTATTCGGGTGGTTGGTTCAACAATTGAGCAGCTAGATTTTTCAATTGAAGAAGTTTCGTGGACGTTAGGGTGCACAAAATTACAAGCATTTATAAAAGTGGTATTACCCAACATTACTTCTGGAATTTTTGCTTCCTTCATGTTGGCATTCATTAATTCTTTCAACAATATACCGGTATCTCAGTTTTTATCAGGACCAGGTGTAACCATGCTGCCGACAAGCTTAATGAATTATATAGAATATAACTATGATCCATCAGTATCTGCTTTATCAGTCATTTTAATGTTAGGTACGATTGTTCTGATGTATGTTATTGAGAAGACGTTAGGGTTAGCAAGTATTTCATAGGAACAACCAGGATTTTAACAGCGAAGGGGGTAAAACAGCATTATGTCCTATGTTGAATTAAAAGATATTCGTGTGAGTTATGACAACAAAGCCAATATTTTAAAAGATTTAAATTTATCAATTGAAAAGGGCGAATTGGTTTCCTTGTTAGGCCCATCAGGCTGCGGGAAAACAACCACTTTACGCGTCATTGCCGGATTAATTGAGCCGAATGATGGCGAGTTTCTTGTTGACACTCAAAACTTAACGAAGGTGCCCGTTCATAAACGTGAATTTGGAATGGTATTTCAAAGCTATGCATTGTTTCCCCATCTAACGATAAAGGAAAATGTTGCGTTCGGCTTGAAATTACGTAAGGAAAAAAAGAATTCTATCGACAAAAAAGTAAAAGATATTTTAGCGATTACAGGATTAGAAGAGCTGGGCGACCGCTATCCTAAACAACTTTCAGGCGGGCAGAGACAACGAGTAGCGTTAGCGCGCGCCTTAGTCATCGAACCAAAATTATTATTATTAGATGAACCATTAAGCAACTTAGATGCTAAATTACGCTTGGCAATGCGTATCGAAATTAAACGGATTCAAAGGCAATTAGGCATTACATCTGTATTTGTAACGCATGATCAAGAGGAATGTTTCTCCATTTCAGACAGAGTTGCTGTTATGAATAAAGGGGTAATTGAACAGTTTGACACACCTGAAGAAATTTATAATAATCCAAAAACAGAGTTCGTGGCCCGTTTTATTGGGTTTGAGAACTTTTTTGAATTAACACCAACAGAAGAATGGAACTATAAAGCAGTTGATGGAACAGTTTTCCATAGTACTCGCGATTGGGAGCCAGGAAAGCATACGGGAACCATCCGTCCGGATGATATCGAGATTACAAGAAATAATAAACAAAATGAAAATAATATGGTGTCAGGGATTATAAAAGTTCGAACGTTCCTTGGCAAGTCCTACCAATATGAAGTCGAAACACCTATTGGCAAATTACTCGCAAATAAAACAGATGATGTGGTCTATCAAGTTGGAGACGAAGTCACATTATCCATGCCATCTCACAAACTAATCATAGTTTAAAACATCCAAGAAAAGGGGAGAAGAAAATGAAAAAGAAATTAGGTTTAGTAAGTTTAACTTTAGTAACAGCTAGTATACTGGCTGCATGCGGCGGCGGGGACAAAGATGCGAGTGAGGAAAAGCAAACATTGATCATCTCAACTTTTGGTTTGGAAGAAGATAAAATGCAAGAAGATGTCTTTAAACCATTTGAAGAAAAATACAATGTAGACATCGTCTTAGAAACGGGTACAAGCTCTGAGCGTTTAACAAAATTGAAAAGTAACCCAAATTCAACGGTTGATGTGATCGAATTGTCGCAATCAAATGCAGCTGATGGTGTATCGGCAGATTTATTTGAAAAAATCGACAGCTCAAAAGCTCCAAATATGGACAACTTAATTGATAGTGCAAAAGAATTAGCTGCTGATGGTTCTGGCCCAGCCTACACGTTGAACAGTATCGGGATTGTCTATAACAAAAAGACAACAGAAATTAAGGAATGGGATGATCTATGGGATTCTTCTTTAAAAGGGAAAATCTCAATTCCTGATATTACTACCACATTTGGTCCAGCAATGGTTTATTTAGCAAGTAGTCACAAGGATGTTGAACTTACAACTGACAATGGAAAAGCAGCTTTTGAAGGAATCACTGATTTAGCTCCAAACGTTGTAAAAACATACAGTAAATCATCAGATTTAGCTAACATGTTCCAATCAGGTGAAATTACAGCTGCTGTTGTCGGCGACTTTGCTGTTCCGCTTATTACGGAATCTAATCCAGATGTCGCCTATGTTGTCCCAGAATCTGGCACATACGCAAACTTTAATACAATCAATATCAACAAAAACTCAAAAAATAAAGACTTGGCTTATAAATATATTGACTGGAGATTAAGCCAAGAAGTTCAAGAAAAAACAGCAGGGTCATTAAATGAAGCTCCAACTAATAAAAATGTAGTACTAGACGAAGAAACAGCTAAAAATAAAACCTACGGTGATGTTGCACAACGTACGAACAAAGTAGATTCAATTTTCGTAAATAAAAACCTAGAATCTTGGATTAATCAATGGAATCGGATTTTGAATAAATAAAAGATGAAGTTGGGGAGAAGGGCTAAGGATAATTCTTGGCCCTTTTCTTGTTAATAATAAACTTGAAAAGGCGGGAGCATAAAAATGAAAGTCGATTTGGCAATTACGAATGGACAGGTTTTTAACACTTTTACCAAAAAGTTTGAAAAGAAAAATGTGTTCATTGTTGATGATAAATTTTACTATATGAGTGCTGATGAAAGAGAGAATTGGCAGGCTAGTGAAGTAGTCGATGCAAAAAATAAGTTTTTGGTTCCCGGCTTAATGGATATTCACATGCATATTGAGAGCTCAATGACTTCGCCTGCAATTTTTTCAGAGGCGGTGTTAACCCATGGAGTAACAACAGTTGTTGCTGATGCTCATGAGATTGCCAATGTATTCGGGATGGAAGGGCTGGAGGCGTTCTTTTCACAGCCGAGCGTCATGGATATTTTCTATGCAATTCCATCCTCTGTCCCTTCGACGACGCCAGACCTGGAAACGACGGGCGGTTTTATTGGTGTTGATGAAGTAAAGCAGCTCTTGCGGCATCCTAAGGTGATTGCTTTAGGCGAAGCTATGAACTTCAATGGCATTGTCAATGAACCTGACTCTTTGATTAGACAGATTTTACACGCAGTTCAATCGGAGAGGCCATTTATGCCTTTAGAAGGTCATGTTCCGCGTGTTTCGGGATTAGAATTATCTAAATTCTTGTACGCAGGTATAACTGCTGATCATACCCATCAATCGCCTGAATCCATTTATGAAAAAATCGTCAATGGAATGTTTTTAGAATTTCAAAAGAAATCAATTACTCCAGAAAATATACGTGTCATTGTTAAAAATGATTTCTATGAATATATAGCAATCATTACGGATGATGTGATGGCGGACGACTTGTTGGAAGGACATTTGGATGCAAACGTACGTCTAGCTATTTCATGTGGAATGCCTGCCGAACAGGCCATATATTGCACTACTTATACGCCTGCTAGAAGAATGGGATTCCAGGATCGAGGTGCGATTGTCCCAGGCTTTAAAGCCGATTTTCTATTGCTGAATGATGTTGGAAGCTTTGAAATTGGGTCGGTATATAAAGATGGAAAATTGGTATATAAACAGGGGAATGACATCAATTATCCAGCTGTGAAACCTGAATTTCCTGAACATTTCTATCAATCCTTACATTGCCGGGCATTAACATCAGAGGATTTACGTTTCAAGGTGAATGCCTCTGAAAAGGCCTTAGTCAACGTTATTCAAATTTCGGATGTGGGGACATTTACCGAGCATGTACAGCGGGAAGTTACGATCGCAGATGGATTTTTAGATTGGGAGAATAGCGGGTTAGCCTTAATCGTTGTGATGGAGCGATATGGAAAAACAGGTAACATCGCCTACGGATTTGTTGATAAAGCTTTATATGAAAAAGGAGCTGTCGCCACTACTTGGGCACATGATCATCACAATTTGATGGTGATGGGAACCAGCTCTGAAGATATAATAGCTGCGCAAAAACAATTATTGGAAATAAAAGGTGGTTATGTCGTGACACAAGTTGGGAAGGTGCATGCAATTTGCCCATTACCTGTTGGTGGTATTATCAGTGATGCACCGATCCAAGAACTAGGTGCGCAATTGAAGGAAGTTCGTCAAGCGATGAGGAGGTTAGGCTACCGCAATAGTAATGAAATTATGTCCTTCTCGACTTTATCTTTGCCGGTTTCACCTGCTATCAAAATTACAGATAAAGGGATGATGAATGTGCGTTCTCAAATGATGATCCCACTAATTGAGGGTGAACAATTTTGAAAATAGTGATTAAAAATGCTTGGGTTTTAACAATGAATGAGCAGATGGAGCAGTTCCAAAATGGCTATATAATAACAGCTGATGACAAAATTTTAGATGTTGGTTCGATGGAGTTATTGCCACAGGACCTCGCCTATGACAAGTGCCTCGACGCCAAAGGGGCTATTTTGCTGCCTGGCATGGTTAATACACATACTCATATAGGTATGATTCCGTTTCGTTCATTAGGGGATGACTATCCAGACCGGTTACGACGTTTCTTATTTCCGTTAGAAAATGAATGTATGAATGAACAGCTAGCTTACACGAGCGCAAAATATGCCATTGCTGAAATGCAGCTCGCCGGTATTACGACCTTCTTTGATATGTATTATTTTGAACAACAATTGGCAGAAGCGGCAGAAGAAATGAATAGCCGCGGTATTTTGGCAGAAACCGTCATTGATTCAGTAACGGTTGATGTACTAGAGCCAATGGGCGGCTTACTGTATGCTCAAAGTTTTCTGCCGAAATGGCAAGGAAATGGGAGAATTCAAGCATCAGTAGCACCTCATGCCCCCTACTCTAATACCATTGAAGTGCTCCAGGAAGCGGCTGTTTTGTCTCAAAAATACAATGTACCTTGGATGATGCATGTCAGTGAAATGGAATTTGAAATGGATAAATTTCGTGAAGAACACAATCAAACTCCGATTGAATTTTTAGAAGAGATTGGCGTATTGAGTCCAAGATTTGTCGCTGCACACTGTATTCATTTGTCCGATCATGATATTGAATTATTGAAAAAGTACGATGTAAAAGTGGCTCATTGTATCGGTGCTAATACTAAATCTGCTAAAGGGGTAGCCCGCGTTCGGGATTTATTATCTGCTGGTATAGCGGTTGGACTGGGAACAGATGGCCCAAGCAGCGGGAATACCTTGGATTTATTTAGCCAAATGCGATTGTTTGCTAATTTTCATAAAACATACTTAAAGGACCGCAGTGCCTTTCCAGCTGTAGAGATTGTAAAGTTAGCGACCATAGGAGGAGCGAAAGTGTTAGGCATGGAGGAGCAAATTGGCACTATCGAGGCAGGGAAACAAGCCGATTTCATCCTAGTGGAAACCGATTCAGTCAATATGTTTCCTATTTTTGACCCGTATTCTGCTTTGGTGTACGCGGCTAATGCTGGCAATGTACGAGACGTCTTTATCGCTGGGAAGCAAGTGGTTACAGGAAAAAAGTTAGTGGATTTTGATGAAGAGCAATTAAGAGCAGAGCTTTCTGAAGCCATGGAGCAATGCGGATTTAAAACAAAAGCATTAAAAGCAATGGCGGGAAAATAAAGGGGATGTGTGCATGATTCGACCAAACTGAGAACCGGTCACGTATAATGGCACTTTTCAATGTAGTAAAGCTAAGTCTTATTTTATAGCGGCTGTGGACGAGTATAAAAAATTTTAACCAATCCTCGACAAAAAATTTTCCCGAAATGATGGCAGAGTTCTTTTGTCATAAGGGTTTGCGATGATTTTAATCAAATGATTGATTAGTTCCGATTTGTGCTAATCAATCGTATGATTAAAAACGTGTTTTTTCCTGTGATGCAGGGCTTAAATGGGTTTTGAGGAGTAAAAAATTTGTCGAGAAATTAGGAATGAATTTGTTTGGCCTCTTAACCGGAAATGGTGAGAGGCCTTTTCTTGTTACTATATATTTCTCGAATATATTCTGTTCCTGCCGTATCATTCTCCGTAATTCGCTACTAAATAATTCACCACATTTTCCATCCTGGTTTTGCGGGACCCCTTCACCAAGATAGTAGTTCCTTGGGATAGAGTTTCAAGAGCTTGAAATAAGTATTTTTTATGTTCAAAATGAATGACATTTTCTGGAGGCATTCCATGTTCCAGTGCTGCTTGCGAAATCATTCTTGCATCCTTACCGATGGTATAAAGTACATCTACTTTTTTCATGGCCGCATATTTCCCTATCTCCATATGTGCTTCCTTCGTGATGACTCCTAATCCCTTCATGTTTCCGAGAATAGCGATTTTTGGTCCATCCTTCCCTATGTTCGTCAGGACGTCAATTGCCGCCTTCATCGCATTTACATTCGCACTGTAGGAATCATCTATTACGGTAATATTGTTCTTTAATTTAGTAGTAACCAACCGCATAATGGGTTTTTTATATAGGCGCAAACCTTTTGAAATTTCTCTAGAAGAAAAGCCAAGAAGATCACCAATGGCAATTGCAAAAAGTGCGTTATAGACATTGTGCACACCAAAAGTCGGAATGAAAAAGGGAACGTTTCTGCCCCGGAGTCTAACTTCGAAACTCATGCCTTTATTGGTATATTCCACTTTCGCTGCTTGATAATTTGCTTTATTGTTTATTCCAACCTTTATCACCGTTCCTGGAAAGGAATCGATTAGCAAATGCTTAGAGTTTTCGTCATCTGCATTAAATAAGAAAATACCAGATTGTTCCATATGTTGAATAAGTTCTGATTTGGCTGCTGCTAACTTTGTAACGTCACCGCCAAAGGTTCCTATATGAGCGGTGCCAATGTTAGTAATCACACCAATATTAGGTTTGATAAAACTACAATGCTTGGTAATGTATCCATAGTTAAGGATGCCAAATTCGACCACCACTGCTTTATGAATATCTCTAAGCCTCATAGCGTTTTTTTTCGTACTCATAATCAAATTTTTCACATTTCTAGATTCAAAAATCGTCCATCTTTGTCGTAAAACTGAAGCTATCATAGATTTGGTTGTTGTTTTTCCGGCACTGCCCGTAACCGCTATCGTTGGTCGTTGATTATTAAGGGACATATTGATTAACCCCTAACTGTTTTGATATTAGTACTCTGCGATAATAGTTTAGTTTATTCACAGTAAGATGATCCAGTGTGGGTAAAAGTTCTAGGAAGAGTATTCATTTTTTGAAACATTTACGATACTTATTCGTCTAATGCTTGTTGGAATTTTTTGTATTGTGTGACTTTTTACAGGAATTTTACAGTAAAAAATAGAATATACAGATATAATGTCTTTAATCGGCATTTCCATGAGGAGGATGTAAAGTGGCCCGTGAACAAATGAATCCAACGATAGAGAAAATTCTTATAAACATTGAAAAGGTTATGATTGGAAAAAGAAATGTAGCTGAGCTTAGCCTTATTGCTTTATTAGCGGAAGGCCATGTGCTGCTAGAAGATGTACCAGGTGTAGGAAAGACAATGATGGTTCGTGCACTTGCGAAGTCGGTCAATGCTAACTTCCGGAGGATCCAATTTACTCCTGACTTATTGCCCTCTGATGTGACCGGAATTTCCATTTACAATCCGAAAGAAATGGAATTCGAATTTCGACCAGGACCGTTGATGGGGAATATAATCCTAGCAGATGAGATCAATCGAACCTCACCCAAAACCCAGTCTGCCTTACTTGAAGGAATGGAGGAGGCGAGTGTAACCATTGATGGTGTTACCCATCGACTACACAAGCCATTCTTTGTTATGGCTACACAAAATCCAATCGAATATGAAGGTACGTATCCATTGCCAGAAGCACAGCTGGACCGCTTTTTGTTGAAGATGAAAATGGGCTATCCAGAAGTAGAGGAAGAGATAGAAGTACTAAACAGGGCACAAAGGGTCCCGCCAATTGAAGACCTATATCCGGTCATTGACCTTGAGGGTTTAATTGCATTGCAAAAAGAAATAAAAGAAGTCTACGTAGACGATACAATAAAACGCTATATAGTAGATATTGTTAACCAGACGAGACGGTTTGCTGGGGTCTATCTTGGCGCTAGTCCAAGGGGATCAATTGCTTTGATGAAAGCGGCACAAGCCTATGCCTTCATGTATGGACGTGATTATGTCCTACCGGATGATATCCAGTATTTAGCACCATTTGTTTTGTCCCATCGCATTATTTTGAAATCAGAAGCAAAGTTTGAAGGAATTACAGCAGAAGAAATTGTCAACCGAGTGATTATGAGAATTCCGGTTCCTGTACAAAGGCTTGTGAAGTAATGATGAAGAAATTGTGGATTCCATTCAAAAAGGTATGGAAGTTTGTTGTCTTACTATTTTTGATTGTGCTTACGTTTTCCTATGCGATGTTTCAGGGGGGATTTGTTAGCTGGTTTTTATTTTATAGTTTCATACCGTTTGCTGTCTATTGTGTTGGCCTATCATTCTATTCTCTAAGTGAGCTTGACATTACTCGTAAAATACCCCAAACAGACTATAATGCAGGTGAGCCTTTAAAAGTGACTGTAAATGTGAAGAGAAACTCTATCTTCCCTATATTCTATTTGCTTATTGAAGATAAATTAACAGATACACTTACACGTACTCATCAGAAAAAAAAATCAAAGGTCCTAGTATTACCAGGTTTTAAGAAGGAATTTACCTATGAATATATGATTGAGAATCTGCCGCGCGGTGAGCATAAATTTGACAGTTTTATCGTTCGGACCGGTGACCCTTTAGGCTTAGTTGAAAAAGAAAAAGTCCATTCTATGGTAAGTAAAGTTATTGCCTATCCAGCTTATACTGAGTTGGTTTACCGCCCGTTTGAGACACATTTTGATCAAGGGATGACTGCCTCAAGAGAGCGGGTTCAGCGTGATACCACACTAGCAATTGGTGTAAGGGATTACCAGCCTGGGGACCGCTTTTCTTGGATAAACTGGAAGGCCTCTGCAAAACGGAACGAAATCATGACGAAGGAATTTGAACAACGCCAATCCCATGATGTGTTTGTTGTAATGGACTGTTATCCGGATAAGCGCTTTGAGGGGGTTGTTTCCTTTACCGCCTCTCTACTGCGAGCAGTTCTAAAAAAGGGCGCACAAACGGGGCTCTTAACGATTAGCACTGAGAGAGCATCCTTTCCTATTAGGGGCGGGGAAGACCAACTTCATCAGCTCTTTTATCATCTTGCAAGGATAGAAGCAAAAAGTTCATCCTCATTTGAGAAGGTAGTAGAAACGGAGGGAATGTTTGTCCAGCAAACGGTGTCCTTCTTACTCGTAACCGCTCAATTAACAAAGCCTTTAATCGAAAAGGCAGGCTTTCTAGGACAAAGAAAAGGAAAGATTACTCTTTTTCTCATAAAAGGTGAAAAAGAAGTTCCTACAGAAAGTGAAAGGTCCCTTATTGCTTTAGCCAATGCACGAAATGTACGGGTTTTAATGGTTCATGAAGGGGAATTTGCTTCCGCCTTTTTGGAGGTGAATTTGCGATGAAAAGAAATCTTCAAACCTTTCTTGTATATTTATTGGGGTTTTTGCTTTTGTGGGAATGGTTACGTCCGGTAGAGCAATTAACTCAAACAGACCATATTGAAATGTTTGTTATTTTTATTCTCCTTTCTTTTGCAGTAGCCTTCTTAAAGCTAAAGCGGATTTGGCAAATAATTGTAAAGATATGGTTTATCCTCTTTTCTGTTCATATGTTTCATTATGATACAGGATTCTTTCAATTAGGCTGGCTGACCTCCTTTTTAAGTGATTTAACTACGAATATAAGTGTCATTTTCGCTTTTAATTGGATGGGGATAACAAATGAACTTCGTACACTTTTGTTTTTTACTTTACTTTGGTTAATGGTTTACTTAGTCAACTATTGGCTCTTAAACCGAAAAAGGATTTTTATTTTCTTCTTTATGACACTTATTTACATAACGGTTTTGGATACGTTTACACTTTATAATGCGAGTACAGCGATTGTTCGAACCGTTGTTGTGGGTTTTGCTGTCATGGGGATGTTAACCTATTACAGAATCCTGGATAAGGAAGAGGTAAGTGCAGATTCTATTCTTACTCATAAATGGATGAGACCACTGGTTTTAATGATTGCTTTTAGCGTGATTGTTGGGATAATGGCACCTAAGTTCGAACCAATATGGCCAGACCCTGTTCCATATCTTAAGGCTGCTGGCAATAAAGGCGGAGAAGATGCAAATGGAAAAGGTGTTTCGAAAGTTGGTTATGGTTCAGACGATACTCAATTAGGCGGCCCTTTTATTGGGGATGACAGTACTGTATTTAAGACCGAAGCCAAGCAGAAGAATTATTGGAAGGTAGAAACAAAGGATCATTACACGGGGAAAGGCTGGATTCCATCTACTTCAACTACTGTCACAGTAGACGGGGATGATGTAATACCTGTACTCTCTATTCCATCAACGGTACAAACCAGGGAAGAATCAGCAAGATTATTCTTATTTATGGATTATGAGCACCTCATTTATCCTGCAGGAATACAAAGGGTGCAATTTGAACGCAGTTATACCTTAGAAATCGATTCTCCGAAGGAAAAGATTTCAATTTTCGGTTTTAATTCTAAGCCGATTGCTCCCGACGCTTATACTGTTGAGTATAAAATTCCAAGATATGAGGCAAGTGATTTAAGGGAGACGAGTGTTGTCGACCCAGGACAGATAGATCCAGGATTCCTAGCCCAATATACGCAGCTGCCGGAGAATCTTCCTGAAAGAATAAAGGAATTAGCAGTCAGTATTACAGAAAGAGAAACAAACTGGTTCGATAAGGCAAAAGCAATTGAGCGCTATTTTAGTGGTTCTGAATTTCGTTATGATCAAAAGGATGTCGCTGTTCCTGGAGAAAATGATGATTATGTCGATCAATTTTTATTTGATACAAAAGTAGGATATTGTGATAATTTTTCTACATCAATGTCAGTTCTGCTTCGAACATTAGGAATTCCTACTCGCTGGGTTAAAGGCTATACCGGTGGGGAGTTTCAGGAGTTTAGCGAAGGTGATACTTCGAAATCAATCTATGAAATCACCAATAATAATGCACATTCATGGGTGGAGGTTTATTTTCCTAATCAGGGATGGGTTCCTTTTGAACCAACGAAGGGTTTTACAAATGACGTTTCGATTAGTTTTACGAATCCAGATGGCACACCTGCTGCGGTGGAAACAACTGCTCAGCCAGCTCCAAAACCACAGCAGAATCAGGAGAAAGTTAGCACAAGTCCAACGGCTGAGAATCAATCTTTTTCTTTCAATGGTATCTGGTTGGAGATAAAAATATTTTTTAATAATAACTGGAAAATGATTTTATTCGTATCCGCAATTGTTGTTGGGGCAGCGGGCCTTCTGTATCGATCCCGAGGAAGGTGGATTCCGAATTTGTATTTACTTCAGTTCCGATTAAGAAAAAAGGATGAAAACATCGGTAAGGCTTATCTTATTCTTCTAGAGCAATTGGAGCGTTATGGTCTTAAACGAAATGAAAATCAAACACTTAGAAGTTATGCCAGATACATTGATACCTTTTTTGAATCTAGAGAGATGTCCAAGCTGACTGATAGATATGAGGAATATCTATACCATCAGAAACTCCCAGAGGGAAGCTGGAAGGATTCACATGAATTGTGGGAAAATTTAATTAAAAAGACAATTGCTTGACCGGTAAATCAACCTATTGTTACAATAAGGCGTAAATTTATACGGTTTTCCTTCATATATCCTCGAAGATCGGTTCGAGAGTCTCTACCGGGTCACCGTAATGACCTGACTATGAAGGCAGAAATTTCTGTCATAGCAATTGCGAGAAAGCTAGAATTCTGCCTTCTGTGTTTTATACGGAGGGGGAATTCTAGTTTTTTTTTGTGATTTAAGTAAATACTAACCTTATTATTTTGGAAGAGGTGGCCGTGTTGACAAATACAGATTTGATTGTTGTTTTAGACTTTGGAAGCCAGTATAACCAGTTGATTACACGCAGGATTCGTGAGTTTGGTGTTTACAGTGAACTTCATCCACATACCATTACCGCAGAGGAAATCAGAAAGTTGAATCCAAAGGGGATCATTTTTTCAGGTGGACCGAATAGTGTATATGATGAGAACTCATTCCGCTGCGATGAGGAAATTTTTGAAATGGGTCTGCCTATCTTAGGGATTTGCTATGGTATGCAATTAATGACAGTGCACTTTGAAGGGAAAGTTGAAAAAGCAAAGAACCGTGAATATGGAAAGGCAGTATTGAATCTTCAAAATCAAACTAAGCTATTCCATGATATGCCTGAGGAGCAAGTGGTTTGGATGAGTCATGGAGATTTGGTTGTTGAAGCACCTGCGGGCTTTACAATTGACGGAACAAACCCTTCCTGCCCGATTTCAGCAATGAGTAATGAGTACAGAAAGTTATACGCGGTTCAATTCCACCCAGAAGTTCGCCACTCTGTATATGGAAATGAGCTGCTTAAGAATTTCGTCTTTAATGTATGTGAGTGTAAAGGCGATTGGTCGATGGGGAACTTCATTGAAGTGGAAATGGCAAAGATTCGCGAGCAGGTTGGAGATAAGAAAGTACTTTGTGCACTAAGCGGTGGAGTAGACTCTTCTGTTGTTGCTGTTCTTATTCATAAAGCGATTGGCGATCAACTAACCTGTATTTTTGTTGACCATGGGCTTCTTCGTAAAAATGAAGCTGAAAGTGTCATGAAGACCTTTGCAGATGGCTTCCATATGAATGTCATTAAAGTGGATGCGAAAGAACGTTTCTTATCGAAGCTAGAAGGTGTCTCAGATCCTGAGAAAAAGCGGAAAATTATTGGCAATGAATTCATTTATGTATTCGATGACGAAGCAACAAAGCTTGAAGGGATTGACTTTTTAGCTCAAGGAACGCTGTACACTGATATCATCGAAAGTGGAACCGCCACTGCACAAACGATTAAGTCTCATCATAATGTCGGCGGATTGCCAGAAGACATGCAGTTTAAATTAATCGAACCATTGAATACCTTGTTTAAGGATGAAGTTCGTGCTTTAGGAACAGAGCTTGGAATTCCGGATGATATTGTTTGGAGACAGCCTTTCCCTGGACCAGGTCTTGGAATCCGTGTCCTAGGAGCAATTTCAGAAGATAAGCTTGAGATTGTACGCGAGTCTGATTGGATCTTGCGTGAAGAAATTAAGAAAGCAGGACTTGATCGTGAAATATGGCAATACTTCACGGTGCTTCCTGACATTCGCAGTGTTGGTGTTATGGGTGATGCCAGAACATATGATTATACAATCGGTATTCGCGCCGTTACGTCCATTGATGGAATGACCTCTGATTGGGCACGTATCCCATGGGATGTACTTGAAGTGATTTCAACACGGATTGTTAATGAAGTAGCTCACGTTAACCGAGTGGTCTATGACATTACGAGTAAACCACCTGCAACGATTGAATGGGAATAAATATTGGATAATAGTTCTAAAAGCGAACGTTTTTAAATATAATTTTAAAAACGTTCGCTTTTTATGTTTACAAAGAGAAAGTTCCTTGGTATTATAAATGGGAAGTAAATAATTTGTCGATTTAACTCGTATAATATTGGGAATAGGGCCCAAAAGTTTCTACCGAGCCACCGTAAATGGCTTGACTACGAGGCAGTGTTAAAAACGGAGGGTAGTCCTCTATTTATTTACACTTGCCCCAAGTCAAGCGTTCCGGTAGATATCGGAACGTTTTTTGTTTTTATAAAAGATAGATCTATAGGGGGAATAGTAAATGCAGAAGTATTTTATGTTTAAAGAATTAGGGACGAATTATCGCCGTGAGATTATTGGCGGCATGACTACCTTCTTGGCGATGGCCTATATATTAGTTGTTAACCCGCTTACGTTAACCCTTGCTAGTGTAGAGGATTTTCCTGACGCACTTCGAATGGATTATGGAGCAGTTTTTGTAGCAACAGCCTTGGCTGCTGCAATTGGTTCCATTATTATGGGATTACTCGGAAAGTACCCGCTTGCTTTAGCGCCAGGTATGGGATTAAATGCATTCTTCGCTTATACCGTAGTGTTAGGAAGCGGAGTTCCATGGCAGCATGCGCTAGGGGCAGTATTCATTTCCGGTGTATTTTTCTTCTTATTAACACTTACAGGATTACGTGAGAAATTAATTAATGCGATCCCGATCGAGTTAAAGCATGCGGTTGGAGCCGGAATTGGTTTATATATTACCTTTATTGGATTACAAAGTGCTGGTATTGTAGTAAACAACGATGCAACTCTAGTTGGATTAGGTGATTTAACAGCTGGACCGACTTTACTAGCTATTTTTGGGATTATTGTTACGGTTATTTTGATGACTAGAGGGTTTAATGGAGCAGTATTTGTCGGAATGATTATCACGGTTATCGTAGGGATGCTCTTTAACTTAATTGACACACCAGATAAAATTGTCGATACCGTTCCAAGTATAGCACCTACATTTGGAGCTGCATTTTCTTCATTCACCGATAGTTCTTTTTACTCAATGGCCATGCTTGGAATTATCTTGACCCTATTGTTCGTTGATTTCTTTGATAATGCTGGAACACTTGTAGCAGTAGCGAATCAAGCAGGAATGATCAAAGACAATAAATTACCACGTGCCGGAAGAGCGTTAATTGCTGACTCAGTAGCAACAACGGTTGGTGCAGTCCTTGGTACGTCAACAACAACATCTTATATTGAATCATCTGCCGGGGTAGCAGCGGGTGCAAGAACAGGTTTTGCTTCACTTGTTACCGCAGCATTGTTTATTCTATCATTGTTCTTCTTCCCATTATTATCAGTCGTTACCGCAGCGGTTACAGCACCAGCCTTGATCATTGTTGGGGCATTGATGGTAGGTTCGTTAGGGAAAATTGAATGGACGAAATTTGAAGTGGCGGTACCAGCTTTCCTTACTATGATTGCTATGCCTTTGACATATAGCATTGCAACAGGGATTGCTGTAGGATTTATCTTTTACCCAATTACAATGATTGTTAAAGGTAAAATGAAAGATGTTCATCCTATAATGTATTTCTTCTTTGTCATTTTCATTCTATACTTCATTTTCTTACAATAGTGTCGAAAGAGTCTGTGCTGATCACAGGCTCTTTTTTGTGCTGTGAATTATTTCACAAAATATTTTCACTTTTCGTAAAAATAGATAAAATTTTCCAATTTTCTGCTGTATGATAGAGGTATGAGAAAGAGAATGGAAAGGGAGTGTTGAAAGTGAACATACTGAACGTTCAGGAGTTGGGGAAAAGCTTTGGGAAGTTTGAGGCAGTGAAGGGTGTGTCCTTTTCGGTGGAGAAAGGCGAATCCTTTAGTTTGCTTGGTCCAAATGGTGCGGGGAAATCCACTACCATCAACATGATAACCGGTTTATACCCACCGACCTCAGGAAGCATTCAAATAACGGGGGTTGATGTTATCAAAAATCCAAAACAAGCCCAAAAGTCGATTGGTGTTGTCCCTCAGGAAATTGCGCTCTATGAAACATTGTCAGCAAGAGAGAATCTAAAATTTTGGGGAAGGATGTATGATTTATCTGGAAACGCCCTTGAAAAAGTTGTGGATGAAGTCCTTGAAATCATTGGGCTGACAGACAGAGCGAAAGATAAAGTCAGTACTTTTTCGGGCGGAATGAAGCGGCGGGTAAATATTGGTGCTGCCATTTTACATAAACCAGAAGTATTAATCATGGATGAACCTACAGTCGGAATCGATCCACAGTCAAGAAATCATATTTTAGAAACGGTTAAACGATTAAATAATGAAGGAATGACCATTATTTATACCAGTCACTATATGGAGGAAGTGGAATACCTCTGCGAGCGGATAGGGATAATAGACCACGGGGAGTTAATTGCCTGCGGCACCCTTCGTGAGTTGAGGGAGTCCATCGGTGACCGGTCAAGAATCATCATCTCTTTGGATAATGAAGGGTCGCATCATTTAGAGATTAGTAGTTTGCTAGAAGGTTTGGCAGTGGAAAAAGATATCCTGATAAAAGACAAATTGCTTACCGTTTTTCATAAAGAGCCGCAAGCAATTCTAAGTGAATTAATCCAGTTGGTAACAAAAGACGGGACGAAGATTACCTCTGTGGAAATTGTTGAACCCAACCTAGAAAGTGTCTTTTTGCATTTGACTGGAAGAAGCTTAAGGAATTAGGGGTGAATGATAATGACTTCCTGGTGGCTGGCGTGGAAAGATTTACTGATTATTATTCGTGATAAGAAAGCTTTATTAACGTTAATTGCGATGCCTCTTTTGTTAATTGCCATTTTAGGATCAGCATTTGGCGACATGATGGATGGTGAGGAAGATGTTACGATAAAAAAATTTACATTGGGAATTGTTAATTTAGACCAAGGGCAGTTAGGAGGAGTATTATCGGAAGAGGTTTTTGAGAAGGATCTATCTGATCAAATGAAGGTTAAATATTATCAAGAAGAAGAAATGGTTGAAAAAATTAAGGACCATAAACTTGATGTAGGAATTGTTATTAATGAGGATTTTACAGCATCCTTGATGGCGGGAGAGCAAGCGCACGCGAAGCTAATCTCAGTTCCTGATCCCGGTATTAAAGCAACCATCGTTTCAAGTGTAATCGAGCAATTTGCTCAAACGGTACCGATTGAAGCAATGTTAGCAAATAAGGCACTCCCTGTTCAAGGTAATGCCTCCTCAGAAGAACGCAGTCAAAACCTCCTCAATGAAACGTCTATTGATGCCAACAGCAATCCAGTTAGTTCTTTCCAGTACTATGCTGCTGCCATGGGTGTCATGTTCCTGTTAATGACCGTCGTTCAAGGTGTTTCGGCGATGATTCTTGAAAAAGAGCAGGTAGTCTTCAAACGTTTGCTCATTTCAAATTTAACCTACATAAACTACTTAACTGGAAAAATGGTTGGTTTAATACTTATATCTTTACTACAGGCTTTTGTCATTATCATTGGTACAAAGCTTATATTTGGAGTGGACTGGGGGGATTCAATCTCAGGTGTTGTCATCATGACAGCTGCATTTGTTATAAGTGCTTGTGGGTTGGGTGTAATGGCAGGCTCTATTATCAAAACAGAGAAAGCCTTTAATGCGGCAGGAATGTTAGGAACCCAGATCTTCGCTGCCTTAGGCGGGAGCATGGTCCCGTTATATATATTCCCAGATTGGTTTGTTTCTGTTTCAAAATTATTACCGAACGGCCTCGCGCTCCAAACCTATTTAGATTTAATGTCAGGGGCATCGTTTTTTGAAATTATCCCTGCTGTATTAGGTTCGGTTGGTTTAGGGCTATTATTTTTTGCGATTGGCTTATTTCGCCTTTCAATCGAAAGGAGAGGGAAGTATGCGTAGGATATTGGCAATAGCCTGGCTTCATTTAAAAGAGCTTTTTAAATCACCGGGAACTTTGGTTATGATGTTTATTTTGCCGGGGTTATTTGGCTGGATTTTTGGTGGAATTTCCATAGAGTCGGGACAAACAAAACCAGTGATAGATGTTGTCATGAATGAAGAAGAACATAGCACGGAAATCTTCAATCTTCTGAAGCAAAATGAACACTACCAGTGGAATAAAGCAACATTGAAGGAAGCAAAAGAACATGTGGAGGAACAGGATACAGTAGCTGCGGTAGTTATTCCAACCGACATTCAACAAAAAGTAGTCGAAAATCAACCATTGCTCGATGTGATTCTCCGCAGTAAGACAGAAGATTACCTTGCTTTAGAGCCGCATTTGCAAGGAACAGCAAATTTAATTATTCGCATCCACCATACTGTGGAGGAAAGCAATTCAACTACTCTGCCGGATATGCTCGAGGCAGCCGCAACAAGTAAAGGAGTTGCCATCGAAAAACAAACGATTCAAAAGGATGGTAACAACCCTGTGGAAATGAATTTAATGTTTGTTGGTTTTGCTATCATGTTTATGATGTTTGGTCTTTCTGGCGCTGCTTCCACAATTCTAGATGAACGTATAGGTGGTACTTGGGGTCGACTGATGGTTACTCCAGCTAGTAAGCTCCAGATTAGTTTAGGGTATTTAATTGCTTATTTTCTAATGGGCTGGATTCAGTTTTCTGTATTAATGATTGCTATGAATCTTTTGTTTGAGACCACTTGGGGGAACTTAACCTATATGATTCCTTTTGCTTCGTTAGTTATATTATGTGTGGTTGGTTTTGGTCTAATGATTGCTGGAATGGTAAAAACGAAGCAGCAAGCGGGCGCTATTGGTGCGGTGTTAATTGTTAGTACGTGTATGCTCGGTGGTGTGTATTGGTCTATTGACCTGGTTCCTGAATTTATGCAAAAAATTTCATTAGCTGTACCCCAAAGCTGGGCTATGTCAGGGTTTAAAGAAATCATCAGCGGCAGCCTTCATCCCGCTACGCTCATAAAGGATACACTTGCATTGCTTGGATTTACGGCGGGTTTCTTTTTAATAGCAATTAGAGGGATTACGTTTAAATAATACCTGTCGAATATTGTCGTTGACTTCTTGTTTTGTCTCTTATAACATGGGATTACAAAGATAATCACAGATGAAGTGGGGGAAGGGTTATGGTTAAGCTGTTAATTGATAAGGTGTTAAATAACAATGTTTTAATAGCTGAACACCCTTCCTACGAAGAAGTTGTTTTGATTGGAAAAGGAATTGGTTTCAATCGGAAACATGGTGATTTTATTGAAACGGATTCAGTTGAGAAACTATTTGTGCTTAAAAATGAAAAGGAACAGCAAAATTATATTAAAATGCTGCCTTTTATTGATAATGATTTATTAGAAATTATTATATCTGCAATAGGTCTAATAAAACAAAGAACAAACACGCTTTTAGATGAGCATATTCATGTTGCGTTAACAGACCATTTAATGTTTGCGATTTCAAGAGCAAGAAAAGGAATGGAAATCAGTAATCCATTCTTGGTTGAAACAAAAACACTTTATCGGC
The DNA here is from genome assembly GCF_023715415.1 of Neobacillus niacini. Taxonomy (GTDB): domain Bacteria; phylum Bacillota; class Bacilli; order Bacillales; family Cytobacillaceae; genus Neobacillus; species Neobacillus niacini_C. The sequence goes on along the minus strand of NZ_JAMBOB010000015.1, from coordinate 3,360 downwards.
ATGAATATGAAATCGCCACAGAGGTTGTCAATCTAATCAATGAAAAGACGGGAGCTAATCTACCTATTGGTGAAATTGGTTTTATTGCTCTCCATATTCATAGTGCCATGACCAAAAAAAGCTTATCTGAAGTAAACCAACATTCCCAACTAGTCAGCAGGCTGGTAAAGATGGTTGAAGAGCAGTTTGATATTGATATTGATAAAGAGAGCATTGATTATATGAGGCTTGTGCGTCACCTTCGATTCACCATTGAGAGAGTCATTAAAGGGGAAAAAGTAGAAGAACCAGAAAAAATAAATTCCCTATTGAAACAAGAATATCCTGTATGCTATAATCTCTCTTGGAAGCTCATTAAAGTGATGCAACAAACATTAAAATTGAAGGTATTTGATGCAGAAGCTGTGTATCTAACCATGCATTTGCAAAGAATACAGAAAAAATTTAAATAGCGATAATTTTTTACGTGTTACTGATTCGATCAGGCATGAGTGAAAAGTATTAATTGAAACCAAGGTTTATGGGTAATCTATACCCATACCCTTATTCAATTGAACTTTTACTCATGCCTTTTTTTGTGTTTTTAAGGTAAATGAAAACGCTTAATGAGCTATAAAATAATTGGAGGTTATATTATGTTTAAAAAAGCTTTTGGCGTCTTGCAAAAAGTAGGTAAAGCATTAATGTTGCCGGTCGCCTTATTGCCTGCTGCAGGTATCTTACTTGCTCTAGGAGCGGCACTTAGAAACCCAGCACTACTAGAAATAGCTCCATTCTTAGATAACAGTACAGTTGATTTGATTGCAGCTGTTATGCAAAAAGCAGGAGATATCATTTTTGGAAACCTTCCGCTCTTGTTTGCGGTTGGGGTTGCGGTTGGTTTATCTGGAGGAGAAGGTACAGCTGGATTAGCGGCAATTATTGGTTACTTAATAATGAATGTAACGATGGGTACGGTCCTTGGGATTACACCAGAAGATGTAAATGGACTAAACTATGCAAGCATTTTAGGAATTCCAACACTTCAAACAGGTGTGTTTGGAGGAATAATTGTTGGTATCCTTGCTTCGGCAATGTATAACAAGTTTTTTGAAATTGAATTACCATCTTATTTAGGATTCTTCGCTGGAAAACGTTTTGTACCAATTATCACAGCAGCATCTGCTCTCGTTTTAGGGATATTAATGATTTTTATTTGGCCGCCAATTCAAAATGGTCTAAATGCATTCTCTCAAAACATGGTACATGCAAACTTAACGATATCTGCTTTTATTTTCGGAGTAATTGAACGCTCATTAATTCCGTTTGGATTACACCATATTTTCTATTCACCATTCTGGTATGAATTTGGAGAATACGCAACAAAAGCAGGAGAAGTGGTTCGTGGCGATCAACGGATTTTTATGGCACAAATCACAGATAATGTTCAAAATTTAACGGCTGGAACATTTATGACAGGTAAATTCCCGTTCATGATGTTTGGACTTCCAGCAGCAGCATTAGCAATTTATCATGAAGCAAAGCCTGAAAAGAAAGTTCTTGTTGGAGGATTAATGGCTTCGGCAGCTCTTACATCTTTCCTAACAGGTATTACAGAACCGATTGAATTCTCATTTTTATTCGTAGCACCAATATTATTCGGTATCCACGCAATTTTTGCAGGATTCTCGTTTATGATTATGCACTTGCTAGATGTAAAAATCGGTATGACTTTCTCTGGTGGTTTGATTGACTATATCCTATTTGGTTTGATTAACCCACAAACAAATGCTTGGATTGTTATTCCGGTAGGTCTTGTATTTGCGGTTGTATACTACTTTGGTTTCCGTTTTGCGATTCGAAAGTTTAATTTAAAAACTCCGGGACGTGAACTAGAAGAAGAAGAAAACCAAGCCCCAACTGGTAAAGCGGGATCAGGCGATTTGGCTTCTAATATATTGGATGCGATGGGCGGCAAAGGGAATATTGCTCATTTAGATGCATGTATTACCCGCCTGCGTGTTTCTGTTAATGATATTAAAGATGTTGATAAAGCCCAACTCAAAAGGTTAGGCGCAGCGGGTGTGCTTGAAGTAGGCAACAACATCCAAGCAATCTTTGGACCTCGTTCTGAAACCATTAAGGGACAAATGAAAGACATTATGGATGGTAAAAAACCTCGTACTACAGTGAAAGCGCCAGAAAAAGGTGTGGAACAGCAAATTGAGGAAATTAATCCAGAAGCACTTCAAAATGCTCGCAGCACGGAAGATGAAGGATTTATGGCACCGCTGAAAGGTGAATTAAAACCAATTACAGAAGTTCCAGACCAAGTGTTTGCTGGTAGAATGATGGGCGATGGTTTTGCGATTGTCCCAGTAGAGGGTACAATTGTATCCCCTGTTAACGGGAAAATCGTTAACCTGTTTCCGACTAAGCACGCCATTGGAATTCTCTCAGATACAGGACGAGAAATTCTAATCCATGTGGGTATAGACACCGTAAACCTAAAAGGTCAAGGTTTTGAAACCTTAGTTGCTGAGAATGACATTGTAGAACAAGGTCAGCCATTACTAAAAGTTGATTTAGATTATATTAAAGAACATGCAACATCAACTATTACACCGATTGTCTTCACGAACTTAGCAGAAGGTGAAAAGGTCGTGATTGAAAAACCAGGTCAAGTTGATTTGAAACAAACAGGAATTATTAAAATCACGAAGTAAACAAAGAAGCCGGCTCTCTATTTTGAGAGTCGGCTTTTTTGGAAGTGACTTTTGTCTTTGAGCAATGAGAACCAGTAATCTTATAAAAAGGGTTGGAGTGGGAACCAGAGGAGATGTCTGATACCTCGAGGAAGGAAAAAGAGAAGGAGTGGTCGCTAAGAAAAATGCGTAAATACTTAGAAGTACTGCTGATGAACGGGGAATTATTGATTAAATCGTTTTATTTTGTGGTAGAGAGACGGTTTTCTTCTATAATAAACAAGTTAAATAAGCGAGATGAAATTTATTTTAATATATTGTTGACGTTAGTTGGTAATGGTGTTATTATATTTTAGCGGTCGTTAATAACGAGTTAACAACACGCAGGCGTTTAAAACTTTTTAAAAAAAGTGTTGACGCGAAGTTAACGAAATGATATATTAATAGAGTTGCTTCTGAGCGAAGCTGTTCACGAAGTAAACGAAGAAATAATTGCTCTTTGAAAACTAAACAAACAAGAACGTCAACAAACAATTTTTTAGTTTTTTATAAAAGCTAAGCCAACGTAACAAATGAGCTATATCAACTTTCTTGGAGAGTTTGATCCTGGCTCAGGACGAACGCTGGCGGCGTGCCTAATACATGCAAGTCGAGCGAATCTTGAGGTGCTTGCACC
>NZ_JAMBOB010000014.1 GCF_023715415.1 Neobacillus niacini | reverse complement strand
CGGGCAATCAAAAATTTTGCGCATTTGGTTTTTCAACGATAAAAAAGCAAAGGCACAACTAGCAATTATCACTAGTTGTGCCTTTTTACGCGCAAAACTTCCGATTGTCCCCTATAAGAACCGTCCCTAAGGAAACACCAGCAAAAAAATGAATGAAGTATTTTGATAATTGGTGTATGATAATTTTGATAGTAATAGTTTTTCCTCCTTTCCTTCTGTTAAAGATTCTCTCGTTTGTTTATCCACCTTGTAAATCTATTATTTTCTTTTTTGTCCAATTTAATTGCATTCCCTCATCTAATCCATCATTCATTTTGTTAATGGCTTGCCTCTTCAATCAAACCACTCATGATTTAATCTCAATTATCTACTAGTAACTAGTTATATTCTCATTTTGAAAAAAAAAAAAGACCATGGTGAAGGTTCTTTTGGTCCAACCTTACTAGGACCATGAGAACCGTCCCTCTGGACCTAAAAGGGAGAAGTGTATATGGAGCTACTAATGAAAGTTTATATTGGGGAAATGTTGCAAAAGAATAAACCGATGTTTTCTTGTGTTGTTTAAGATGCCACGAGGAGCTAGAGTGAAAAGTAGGAGTGGAATCTACCATATTATGCTAAGAGGTGCCAATCGTCAGGAAATTTTTCATGATGATGAGGACTGTTTGAAATTCCTTGAATTAATGCATATCTATAAGCTGAAAACCAAGGTGGGGATTTATAGCTGGTGTTTGATGAGTAATCATGTACATCTGCTATTAAAAGAGGGCAATGAAGATATATCAGCTACCATGAAGCGTATAGGTGTATGTTATGTCTCCTACTATAACTGGAAGTACAGAACAAACGGGCATCTTTTTCAAGATAGGTTTAAGAGTGAGAATGTAGAAAATTTACAATATTTATTAACCGTTGTGAAATATATCCATCAAAATCCAGTTAAGGCAGGAATCGTCAAACGGGTGGATCAATGGAGATGGAGCAGCTGCCGGCATTATTATGGTACTCAGGGTGAGGGAAGGAAATTGCTGGACTCTGATTTTATTTTTGGTATGTTTTCGGGGGATATCATTTTGGCCAGAGAGAGATTTAAAGAATTTAATGAAATGGCCAATCAGGACCAATGTCTAGATTACCACATGGATGAAAGAAGAAGATTAACGGATGAGGAAGCTAGGGAAGAGATTAAGAAACTGCTGAATGAAAATGAAATTGAAATCGCCCAAGTTAAGAGTTTACCGAGACTCCAAAGAAATCTAATCCTCAAAAAAACAAAAGAAATCAAAGGCCTTACCCAACGCCAAACCGCAAGAATCCTCGGCGTTTCAAAAACACTTATTTCTAAATCATGATTTTGTGACCGTGGGGACGGTTCTTGTGGTCATTGTTAGCCAAATTAAAAACCATATGAACCGTCCAAAAATAGTATCAATAATTAATAAAGTCAGTAAAGGGATGTGCTGAGCACTCCCCTTTTTTTGTGGCAAAGTGGCCGTGGGGGACGGTTCTTGTAGCAGTCACTAAACGCAAAAGACTGGGAAAACCATCTCCAGTGGTTCTCATTTAATTTTATGTAAGTCCATTCCTTCTACAAACTCAACAAAGGCTTTTACAATGTTTAACTCTAAAGATTCCTCATGGTAGAACATCCAAGTCTTACGTATGATTTTCTCTCCACTTTTTGTTCTAATCTCAAATTTATGGATATTATCCAGATCATTTATTAACAAGCTTGGCAAAATTGCGTAACCTAACCCATTCTCAACCATTTTTTTGCATGTGTCAGCTTTATCGACATTGATGCTGACTAATGGCGGCTGGGAATAGTTTTCGGTCCACCAATTATCTACTAAGGTTTTTAGTAATGGATCAGTGTGATAATCAATTCTCGATAAAGCGGGGAGGTTGCGGATATCGATTTCTTCTTTTGAAGCAATACAAATGCTTTCTTCGAAGAGCAATTTCTTTTGATCTTGCCAGCTATAATCTCCTCTCACAAAGCCAATATGTACATCTTGATTGTACATTAAATGGATAATATGGCTGCTTAATCCTGTTATTACCTTGAACTCAACATCAGGATACTGATTTTTGAAGAGTTTTAATAGCCCTGGAAGTTTATAATCAGTAAAGAAATTAGAAACACCTAATCTCAATATACCGGATATTTTATCCTCCATATTTAGAACCGTTTCCTTTATCTTTTGGGTACGCCATAACATTTCATGAGCACTTTTTGCCAGATATTCGCCCTGAGAGGTAAATTGGACTCCGCGCCTGCCTCTGATAACGATTCGGACTCCAAAATGTTTCTCCATCGCTTTCAAACGATTCGTCAAAGCTGGCTGAGAAATATACAATATTTTAGCTGTATTTGTAATATTTTTCTCTTGATAAAGGGTTTGTAATACTATCCAGTCTCTTTCGTCCAACAATATCACCCCTAATTTAGAAATAACTTTTATGTATGGTTAAACATATTAATTCGATATTTTATTTATTGCTATGATTATACTATATTTATTATAGGTAACCTCAAGTAGCAGCATATTTTTTTATATACAATGAAAGAAGGCCGGGAAATTTGAAAAGAAACAGCACTTTTTTTCGTAGTGTTTGGTTTATAACAATAAGCAGCTTAGGCGGATTTTTACTCTCGTTGACGGGTCTTACCATTGGATGGATGATTGGTACATTTCTGGCAGCTGCCTTACTATCTTTTTTAAGGCCATCACTATTAAGGGGTGAAGCCAATCAAAAAGGTGTTCCAAAATACTGGTTGTTTATAGGGCAGTGTATTTTGGGAATTGAATTGGGACAGAAAATAAACTTGTCTTTTTTGCATATTTTTAAAGAATTTTGGTTGACCATTATTCTCATGCTACTTCTATCAATCTTTTTTTCTTTACTTTCTGGTTTCCTACTTTGGAAATACAGCAAAACCGATATGCTTACTAGTTTTTTTGGAACAGCTCCAGGCGGATTATCCGCGATGCCGGGGATTGCGGAGGAGGTCGGGGCAAATACGGCTGTCGTCAGCATTATTCAAACCATGCGCGTTTTTTTAGTTATACTTATTATTCCTATTATTGTATCATTATGTGCTAGTAATCCGGTAGAGCACGTCACCTTGCCTGCCCAGACTGTCTCTCCCTTTGAATTTGAGCACCTGCTCTGGACTTTAGTGTTAGTTGGAATTGCATATACGGGGTACCACTTGGGCAAGTATTTAAAATTTCCTGCTCCATGGTTGATTGGAAGTATGGTGGCGGTGGCGGTTGTCCAAGCGTTCGGTTCTTTGTATATAGGTCATGATATGGTTTCATGGTGGCCGCATGTGGTGATTACTTTATCTCAAATTTTTATTGCGGCAAGTATTGGTTCCCGTTTTCATAAAAGCATGTTTATCGGATTAAAACAGACGATAATTGTCGCCTTTTTAAGTACGATTGGTCTTATTTTTTCAATGATTATGTGTGCCATTTTTGTTTCAAAAGTAACAGGAATCTCACTTATTACCGCTATTCTTGCCTTTGCTCCTGGCGGTATTGCTGAAATGACAACAACTTCTGTTGTGCTAAATGCAGATTCTACATTTGTCATAGCAGTGCAAGTACTTCGAATCATGATTGTGTGTGTTATATTACCGCCATTTTTCAGGCTTTTAAATTATTGGGAGCATAAAAAGCACCTATCTTCTCAAGCTTCAGCTTAATTTGACATATATTAGATCACTATTGTTCGTATAATAGTAAAAAGGGGAATCAAGATATGTCCAATCTACAAGAAAACGGGGCAGGTATATTCTGTGATCCGAGCGATAAAAATACAGAAAAATTATCATTTTTAATGAAGGAAATTATTCAATCTTCTGGATATCCAAAAGAAGATATGATTTTTCTCTGCATTGGTTCAGACCGCTCTGTAGGAGATTCATTGGGCCCTTTAGTTGGAACGATGCTCAAAGAACATCAGGTACCTTGCCGTGTCTACGGTACTTTGGAAAAGCCTGTTCATGCATTTAATTTAAAAGAAACATTAAAAGAAATTAAAAAGGAATTTAAAAAGCCGCTTATCTTTAGTGTGGATGCCTGTTTAGGCGATCAAAATCAAGTGGGTTATGTTTTCTTGAAAGAAGGACCTCTGGTTCCGGGGAAAGCCCTAAAAAAAGTTTTGCCGGAAGTGGGAGACTATCATATTATCGGGATGGTAAATTATATAGATCCGTTACCAGCTATGCAATTTTTAAATGATACTCGTCTATACACAGTAATGAACCTTGCAAAAACAATCGTAAAGATCATTACTCAAGCGACCAACGAGAGTCAAGGAACTTTTTAAAAAAGTGAGGCTGTCCCAAAAGCCATTAAGAATTGGTTTTTGAAACAGCCCCGTTTCGATTAAGGTTTGTTAATTAAAATAGAGTGATAGCCCCTGTCAATATAGCGACAATGATAAGAATTACCGAACAAAATAGAGCCCATTTAAATGCATACTTCTGAAGTTCCCCGATGTCTTTATTGACCATTCCTACTAATAAGAGAGTCGAAGCCACGAGTGGACTTAAAAAATGAACAGGCTGTCCCAATACGGAAGCTCTGGCAATTTCTAAAGGACTCACTCCATAAGCTGTTCCTGCTTCAGCAAGAATCGGTAAAACGCCAAAGTAATAAGCGTCATTGGATAAAACGAATGTAAATGGCATGCTAGTCAAGGCAACGACTACTGGGAAAAAAGAGCCTAAAGAATCCGGAATGATGGCCACTAATGAATTTGCGATGGCATCGACCATTTTTGTTCCGGAAAAAATCCCAGTGAAAATACCTGCCGCAAATACTAATGTAACAACCGTTATAGCATTTGCTGAATGTGCCACGATCCGCTCTCTTTGTTGCTCTAAATTGGGGTAATTAATAACTGAAGCAATTACAAATCCGATGAGAAACAAAACGGGTACCGGTATTAAACCCATTATAAGAACGACCATGATCGTAAGCGTTAAAAGAAGATTGACCCATATTAATTTGGGACGCTTTAAATCCGCTTGTATGCCGGCAGCAACTGCAGCTTCACCAAGAGCGGTGCTCATTCTAGGAGCAGTATTGAATTGGACAACTCCAACCCTCTTACGTTCTTTTTTCCCAAGTACATAAGCGGTAAATAGAATAGATGCCATTCCTGCAAGCAGTGTTGGAATAATTGGAACAAAGAATTCATTTGCATCTAGACCTAGAGATGCTATCGCTCTTGTAGCGGGTCCTCCCCAAGGCGTCATGCCACTCATAATACTAACAGAAAGCATTGAAATGGTGGCAAGAATTAGAGGATTCATGCCAAGTCGCAAGTAAAGAGGCAGCATGGCAGAGATGGTGATCATATGAGTTGTTGTACCATCACCATCTAAAGCAACAGTCATTGCGATCACTGCAGTTCCTATTGCTATTTTTACTGGGTCCCCTTTTACAATTTTCAACATCGTTTTAATAAGTGGATCAAATAATCCGGCGTCGATTAGAACACCAAAAAACAGGATAGCGAACAATAACAAAGCAGCTGAAGGTGCAACAACCTTTAATCCCTCATACATCATTTCTCCGAGTTTAGAACTAAACCCACCAATAATGGCAAAGACAATCGGTACAATCGTCAGGGCAGTAACCGGGGATAAGCGTTTGGACATAATTAAGTAAGTAAACACAACCACCATTGAAATTCCCAAAAAAGTAAGAATACTAATTTCCCTCCTTCAAAAAAGTAATCGCTTACAAGATGGTGAGCGTGGAATCTTTTTTTATTTCCTTGCTCCCTTTTCTTTTTTTAGAATAATTCAAATATTAACATAAGTAAAATATAAGTTTTTTTATATTTTAATATAAAAAAACTTATAATCCCTTTTACAGAACAAAAGCACAATAAAGATTTTTTAGATCTATTGTGCTTTTTCATTAAAGATTGGGGTTACTATTTAAAAAATCAATAAAATTCTTTACAGAAGATAGTTTTAAAGACTCCTCGTTATACATCAACCATGTATTTCTTAATACAGGTTCTCCATTCTTATAAGATAATCCATATGTATACAGGTTATCAGATGGCTGCATGCATATTTCTGGTAAGATGGAAACGCCAAGGCCATTTTTAACCATTTCTTTACAGGTTTCCTGCCGATCCGTTTCCATTGTAACTAATGGAGGTTCAGAAAATCTATCATGCCACCAGCCATTCATTAAACTTTTCAATGAGCTGTCTGTTTTATAATTTATGAATGGAAGATTTGGCAGGTTCTCCAGATCCACCTCTGTTTTTGAAATTAAACATAGCCTTTCCTTGTGCAGCAGTGTTTTAATTCCATACCATTCGTAATTTCCCCTTAATATTCCTAATTGAACACTAGCAGAATCAAGAAGATTCATGATTTCGGTACTCCATCCTGTATTGACATTAAATTGTACAAGTGGATATTTTATTGAAAATTTTTTAAGTATTTTAGGAAGTTTATATTGAGCAAAATTACTAGAAACGCCCAAACGCAGTGTGCCCCTTACTACGTTTTGCATATTTAACATGTAATCTTTTGTCTTTTGGAGCTTAATGATCATTTCTTCCGCATAAGAAGCTAAATGTGTACCTTCAGAAGTAAACTCAATACCCCCTTTTATTTTAAAAAATATACTCGTTCCAAATTCTTTTTCTATATTCTTAAGGCGGTATGTTAACGCTGGTTGCGAAATGTATAATCGCTCTGCGGCACGGCTAATATTTTTTTCTTCATACAATAACCTTAATGCGACCCAGTCTTTTTCGTCCAATTTATTTGCCCCCGTTTTAGATTATAAATTTTTTTTTACTTTTCTTTTAAAAAATATGTATTTTACTTATGATTGAACCTATCATACTATATTTTCAAAGGAACCGGTAGTGGTAAAACATTTTATATAAAGGTGGTTAATGTAATGAAGGTACCCGTGGTTTTGATGCGTGGCGGAACAAGTAAAGGAGTTTTTCTCAATTTTGAACATTTGCCCTTGAATCGCTTGCACTGGGAAGACTTCTTACTCGATATAATGGGTAGTCCGGATCACAGACAGATTGATGGTCTTGGCGGAGCAAATTCGTTGACTAGTAAGGCAGCAATTATAAAAAAGTCGAATTCGCAAGAATTTGATGTGGAGTACACATTTGCTCAAATAAGCATTGATAATCAAATGGTTGATTTTAAAGGGAATTGCGGTAATATATCATCTGCGGTAGGACCATACGCCATTGAGCAAGGATTAGTTCCGGTAAGGGAACCAGTCACAACGGTAAGAATTTTTAATACGAATACACAAAAATTAATAATAGCAGAAGTAGAAATTGAAAATGGCCAAGTGAAAACGGAAGGAAGCTGTTCCATTCCAGGAGTGCCTGGCACAGGATCACCTATCTATCTTACTTTTAATCGTGCTGAAGGAGCTGTTACAGGAAAGCTCTTTCCAACAGGTAATCCAATTGACATGATCAAAACAAGTAATCGACTTTTTCCCGTTTCTATTGTTGATGCCGCCAATCCACTTGTTTTTGTTAGGGCCCAAGATATCGGTCTGACCGGGAGTGAATTACCTGCTGACTATACACAGGAAAAGTTAATTGAACTGGAAGAAATTCGTTCAATTGCAGCTGAAATGTGTGGATTTACCGATAGGAAATCCGCAACGGTTCTTTCTCCTGCTGTACCGAAAATGACCATTATTTCACCGCCAATGGATTACATCGATATGACCGGAACAGAAAGAAAAGCGGAAGAAATGGATTTGATGATTAGAATGATGTCGATGCAAAAGCCCCATCAGGCTCTTGCCATCACAGGGGCCATCTGTACAACTACTGCAGCCTTTTTACAGGAAACGATTCTATCAGATATGGTGAATATTAAACAGGAAGTTTTTCGATTAGCTCATCCAGCGGGAATTATGGAAACGAAAGTGGATTTCCTGGCAGGCCACATTCGTGCCATTAAAGTAGTACGTACTGCGAGAACTATTTTAGAGGGCTATGTGTATACGAAAAAAAATCATGAGATTTCCTATCAATTTGCTTGATAAAACTCATCTGAAAATCATAGTATCAAATCAAATTTTAATTGGAGGCTTTCAAATGTGGATCATCACTCTCTATTTAAATGGAAATATTAAAATGTTTGAATTTGACAAAGAAGAGGAAGCTAATGAAGCTTTCAAAAATATTCAAGGCACAAAATTTCTTTCAAAAATAGTATACTTTAATGATCCTAGTTTTGTATAAATGGAGCCGTGGAGACGGTTCTTGTGGTCCGAACTAACCATACTAAGACCATGCGAACTCTCCCTGTTGAGTGTCCCGAGTTTTGCCAAAGCAGTTTTTCATAGCAAAGATTTAATTAAAAAGGCCACCGAATGGGCTCATTCGGTGGCCTCTTGGTGTTTTTCGTGACTATGGGGGTGACCACGGTGACCACGGGTGACCACGGGGACGGTTCTTGTGTCCTGCATTAACCAAAAAAAAGACCATGAGAACCGTCCCCATGTCCCCCTACCATGTTAATGGTAGGGGTCTTTGTTTCTTTTGGCCTAAACATCTTGTAGGGCAAAGGAACTGAAATTAAGAATTGCTAAAAATTGGGTGGTATTTACCAGCGATTTTCACTATTATCAGTATGTAAAAGTAAAATTTGTCTTGATCCCACAAGGTGTTGGTGTTTTTTTTTACAACTGGATTAAAGGGGCACTTTTTTTCATAATTGTTATAAACTGGCATTCGAATGGATTTTTTCTATATCAAAGGTAGGATAAGAATACCAAAAGATAAAATCTTTCTACATATATTAGTAACCGGAGTGTTTCTCCTTTTCTCGGGCCTGTTTTTCTATTGTTATTTTAATATAGTTTTGCAACGGAATTCGTTTCAAACATACATCTAAGGAGAAGTAGTACATGATTGTAACGTTAATAAACAAAGCAAGTATCCATTCAATTACTCTTCCTGAGAAAATAAGAGGTCAATATTGGATTTATGATTCTAATGATTGGTCCAAAAAATTAATCGGGATTGAAGGAATCAATGGTGAATGGATTCTTAAGTCTAACAAAGAGGTTAAGATTCTGGATTATTCAGGGAAACCCATTCGGAATACGGTATTAAGTCCGTTAAGTATCTACAATTTGGATACGCAGGAACAGGATAATAAAACCATTGTGTTCATTGAACCCCGTACGGATGATCGTCAAACCTTCACGAAATATTTGGTAGACAAGGATAGTGATATTACCATTGGAAGAACCGATAAAAACGATATCCTATTGAACAATCAATTTGTGTCGGCTTCACATGCCAAACTATCCTTTCGTAACGGAAAATGGAGCATTACCGACCTTGACAGTACGAACGGAACCTTTGTCGATGGCGACCGAGTGAAAACCAGGGATTTACATATTGGCGATAGGATTTACATAATGGGTTATAAAATGATTGTGGGAAGCTTCTTCATTGCGCTAAATAACCCGGATGGAACGCTTTCTTTAAAAAGCAATTTCCTAAAACCATTTACGAATCAAAAAGCAGTGACCCCAGACGAAGAGGAGGAATATGAAGCACCGGCAACGGATTATTTTTATCGCTCTCCTCGCTTTAAGAGAGATGTAGAAAAGCCTGTTATTAAAATTGACTCACCACCGCCTAATGCGATTGGGGAAGAGATGCCGTTGATGTTGGTGTTAGGTCCTTCTATGACAATGGGGATGGCATCGCTTGCGACAGCAACCTTTGCGATCAATAATGCGATGACTACTGGTGACTTTTCAAGAGCAATTCCTTCTATTGTTATGTCCGCAAGCATGCTTCTTGGAACGATCCTATGGCCGATTTTATCAAAAAAGTATGATATGAGACGCCGACGTAAAAAGGAAAAAGTCCGTCAAGAGAAATATAAAGAATATTTAGATAAAATTACAATTGCCTTTAACGAGGAAGCTGAAAAGCAAGAAGAAATCTTGCGTGAAAACCATGTTCCTGTAAGTGACCTTATTGGGCGAATTGATAAAGTTGACCGGAATCTATGGGAACGCGGACCAGGGCAAAATGATTTTCTGAAATTAAGAGTGGGTACTGGGAACGGTATATTAGCTGCTGATATTTCGTATTCCGAAAAGAAGTTCTCCATTGATGATGACAACCTTGAAGAGGAATTGTACACCTTAGTGGAATCTCCAAAAATCTTAAAAAACATACCTATTACCTTATCATTGTTTGAAAATTACATATCTGGTGTCATTGGAAATCGGAAACAAACGATTGAATTTGCAAAGGGATTGATTTTTCAACTAGCAGCGCTGTATAGCTACGATGAAGTGAAAATGGTGTTTGTTTATGACCAAGAAGAGGATAACGATTTTGGTTTTACCAAATGGCTGCCACATGTTTGGAGTAATGATAATAAGTTCCGCTTTCTGGCCACCAATAATATCGAAGTAAAGGAAGTTTCGGCTTATCTTGAAAAAGAAATCGAAGCTCGCTCAACTGTTAGTGACAGTGATATGGATGATATCAAACCGTATTACATTATTTTTGCAATGAGTAAGCAGCTCGCGATTCGTGCCGAGATGTTAAAACAAGTTTATTTAAAGAAAAAGAATATCCATATCTCCATTATTACGTTTTACGATGAACTTAAAAGTTTGCCGAAAGAATGTACGATGGTCGTGGATCTTGATGAGCACAGCGGAAAGCTGTTTGATAAAAACGATATTACGGGTAAAACTATTTCATTTGTTCCAGATCCGCCATTACAGGCAGACCCAACGGAATTGAGTGTGAAGTTAGCGAATGTACCGCTTGATACGTTAGCAAATTCTTTTAATCTGCCAAAAATGGTTACGTTCTTAGAGTTATTTGGCGTCGGAAAAGTCGAACACTTAAATGCCTTAACTCGCTGGAAGGACAATGATCCAACCAAATCCTTAGAAGCAGCGGTGGGTGTGGATACATTAGGTGAATTGTTTAAGCTTGATTTACATGAGAAGTTTCATGGACCGCACGGATTGGTTGCAGGGATGACGGGTTCTGGGAAGTCCGAATTCATTATTTCCTATATTTTGTCATTGGCCGTTAACTATCATCCGAATGAAGTCGCATTTATCTTGATTGACTACAAAGGCGGCGGTATGGCTAAATCCTTTGAAAACCTGCCACATACGGCTGGTATTATCACCAACTTAGATGGCGCAGCGATAAAACGTTCGTTGATATCAATTGAGAGTGAATTGAAGCGCAGGCAAGCTATTTTTGCCCAGGCCAGCAAACAGGTTGGCGAGAGTAATATCGATATTTACAACTATCAAAAGCTCTACCGTGAAGGGGTTGTAGCTGAACCGCTTCAGCATTTATTCATCATTTCTGATGAGTTCGCGGAATTAAAAACACAGCAGCCAGAATTCATGGCCCAGCTTGTCAGTGCGGCCCGTATCGGACGGAGCTTAGGTGTCCACTTGATCTTGGCTACACAAAAACCAAGTGGTGTGGTAGATGACCAAATCTGGAGTAACAGTAAATTTAGGGTAAGTTTGAAAGTGCAAGAACGAGCAGACAGTATGGATATGCTCAAACGTCCAGATGCTGCTGAACTTACAGATACAGGACGCTTCTATCTGCAGGTCGGCTATAACGAATTGTTTGAAATGGGTCAGTCTGCTTGGGCAGGAGCACCTTATTATCCTTCTGATAAAGTGGTGGTGGAGAAAGATAATAGTGTTGTGGTCATTGATCGCAATGGCCGCCCGATGAAAGAAGCGAAAATAGATAAGAAGAAAAACATGTTTGCCAATCCGAAAAAGCAAATGGATGTTATCACCGATTATTTACGTACGATTGCACAGGAAGAACAGATTAAAATACGTCCACTCTGGCTTGAGCCCATTCCGGCTATGATTCTATTAAAGGATATAAAAGAAAAATATCCTCTTGGCCATGAAAATTCGTTTGTACTGAATCCGGTAATCGGTGAGTACGATGATCCTGCCAGACAGCAGCAATGCTTGCTGCGTCTGCCGCTTACGGAAGAAGGAAATACGATTGTTTACGGTGCAGCGGGAAGCGGAAAAACGACCTTCTTGAATACCATGGTCTACTCACTCATGCAAGAACATACACCAGACGAAGTCAATATCTATTTACTAGATTTTGCCTCTGAAACATTGCGTGCTTTTGCTAAAGCACCGCATGTGGGAGATGTCATACTTTCTTTTGAGAGTGAGAAGATTAGTAATTTGTTTAAAATGCTTCAAGGTGAATTGGAAAATAGGAAGAAGTTATTTGCAGATTATGGTGGTGACCATGCTTCTTATATTCGTGCTACAGGAGAGAAAATCGCTTCGATTGTGGTTGGTGTCAATAACTTTGCTGCCTTTACCGAAATGTACGAAGAAAAAGAAACAGCCGTATCCTTCCTGTCACGAGAAGGAACCAAGTATGGTATCTACTTTGTTTTAACAGCTCTTGGGACCAATGCAGTAAGGTTCCGCTTGCTGCAAAACTTCAAGCAAATGCTTGTCCTGCAATTAAATGATGAATCCGATTATGCTGGCATTGTTGGTAAAACAGATGGATTGTTCCCATCGAGATATAAAGGCAGAGGTCTTGTGAAGAGAGATGCCATTTACGAGTTCCAGGTTGCTCAAATTACAGATGAACCTGTTCCATTCCCGTTTATTCAAAAAGAGTGTATGAAACTCCAGTCGTCCTGGAAAGGAAATACAGCAAGGAAGATTCCGATTTTACCAGATCACGTCGATATGGAATTTTTATCACACTATGTTTCTGAGGGAAGTCTTACGATCCCAATTGGCGTTGAAAAGAGCTCTCTAAATGTTCATTATTATCCATTTGGTAAATCGTATATCCATATGATTCTATCATCATCCACCGAGCATTTAGGTTTTACCCATGATTTATCTAAATTCATGGCAGATCATGGTGGTTTTGATGTGACTGTGATTGATGGACAGCAAAGTTTTATTGATAAGGATAATCGTACAATTACCTATTATTCTACACTTAAAGACTTTGAAAATAGTGTGAATGCTCTGTTTGAATTGGTGCTTTATCGTAATAATTCGTATAAAGAGGCAATTGAAAAAGGTGTTGAAGCCCAACATTTTGATCAAAAAGTGATCGTGATTAATTCCGTTGCTGCTTTGAAAAACGCTTTGTCAAAAGAAGGAGCAGAGAAACTTGGCCTCATTCTTGAAAAGGGAGATGCCAAGTACAACATTACGATCCTATTTGCCGAGCAATCTAAGAATCTATCAGGAATTACGTTTGATAAGTGGTATAAACAACATATGAATCCAGGTGATGGTATTTGGGTGGGGAGTGGAATTACCGACCAATTTAACCTAAAGGCTGCAAAAACAACTTCTGAAATGCGTGAAGATATGAGTGCTGGATTTGGTTTCTCTTTACAAAAAGGAAAGAGTGTAAAAGTAAAGCTATTAAACACAGGAAAGGAGAATGGTGACAACGATGAATAAAGTACTTGTTGAAATCTTCCTTCCTGCTGCAGACAAAAGCTTTGATGTTTACATACCAGTAGAAAGCCAAATGAGCGAGGTACTGCTATTGGTATCCGCACTGCTAAGCGATTTATCAGATGGAAAATACAAAGCCAATGGCCAAGCGGTTTTATGTGATGCAGCCACTGGAATTATTTACAATATTAACATGGCTGTTTGTGAACTAGGTATTCAAAACGGTTCTAAGCTTATGTTGATATAGATGATTAAAAATAGAGAGGAGAATGAAAAATGGGAAAAGTAATTAAAGTAACACCGCAAGAACTAGAAACTGCTTCTAAAAAGATGGCAGAGCTATCTGAAACGTACACAGGTATCTATACCCAACTGATGCAGGCTGCACAAACAATGGGGGCAGCTTGGGAGGGAGAAGATAACCTTGCCTTTGTTGATCAAATCAATGGATTTAACGATGATTTAAAAAGTATGGCAGATAAACTTCTAACTGCAAGTCAAGCGCTTGAGACACAAAGAGCCAATTATGCACAAATGCAAGATAGTAATACTGCTCAAGTAAGAAGATTAACAAACTAATTGAATTAAAAAAGGAGTGAGAGAAATGGCTGGACAAATTAGAGTAAGTACGGCACAAGTTGGCGATATTGCAAAAACAATCGAAGGGTTGAACGTAAGACTTGCGGAAGAGTTAAAAACAAGTCAGAAAACAATCCAAAATCTATCAAATACATGGGATGGGGAAGCAGCCCAAGCAACCATTGCTTCTTTTGATGAGTTTGCAGCGAAGTTTTTCCAAAACTATCAAGATATTCTTAACAGCTATGTAACATTTTTAAGAACCAATGTAGAACAAGGTTACTTCGAAACAGAAACAGCGAATATCAGTTTAGCTGACGCATTTAAATAAGGTATCAACGCTTGCGCTAAAGGCGATGGAGTCCCATCGTCTTTCGCAGCATTTAAAAATGAAAATAACTTCGTAATGGGTTTATATAGTGTTCGCAACAATTGCTGTTAAAATCGTAAAGCCGATTTAACGTGGAAAGGCGTTGTATTCATGAGAAAAGTAAAAATTGCAGCATTGTCATTTTTTGTCATTATTTCTTTATTGGGAGTGAGTGGATGTATGAATTTCTTTTCAAAAGGTGAGGATCGGGCGGATATTGCTAAAAGACTCTTGAAGGAAAAGTATAATGAGGATTTTAGCATTTATGGTTCTGGTGAAGGATATGGAACCTTGACCGGTGACACATTTAAAGTAGTCGCTTCGCCGGAAGGAAATAAAGATTTACTGTTTGAAGCAAAGGTCCAAAAGGAAGGTAAGTGGATGATTGATGAATACGTTGAGGCACTCCTCGAAGATGAAATCAAACAGACTGCAAGTGACAAAATCCGTGAACTTACCGACAACTTTTTTATGAAAGTGTATGTCGGTTTTGCCGATACTGATTACACTGATAAAAGCAAGGTCTCGTTGGAGGATTTTTCTAAAAGGTATACAAATGTTCCCATTGTTCTTACCTTGTTGTTGGATAAAACCGCTGTAGCCAACATTGACGCAGAGAAGGAATTCCAAGTGTATCAGGAATTATTTGCTGAAAAACTCCCCTTAAATGCCGCATTAGAAATCTACTATACGGACACAGAGACAATACAAAAGTCTGAGGAATATTTTAAGAAAAATGCCGAGACTTATAATGATTTTGATCAAATGCTAGAAGGGTTCAAGGAAAATGGGTTCGGCGTCAATGAAGGACAGATCAATATTCCTTTAAATCAATTTATTGAGCAAAGACAGGTGCAGTAACCATGCCACATTCAGATCAAGATCTTTTTGTCGCCTCGCAGCTTGCTTATTATGAAATTAGTGATAGGGATATCTCCCTTTTGACCAAGCGAGGAATCGAACCTACCTTGGCAAATATCCTTAAAGAAAAACCCGAGATTAAGAAAACCTTGGAAAACAAACTGGCCAGTGCAGAGCCTGGTTCTATTGAAGCAACAAGAGCTCAAGGAGATATGGATCTATATAATAGCTTCGTGTCGCCTAATTCGCAGTACAGTAATTGGAAGGTTGTTGACGTAAATGATGACAACAACCAATCCGGATTTTATGGTCTATTAATTGAAACGAGCCCGAATAATGCCGTTGTTGGATTTAGAGGCAGTGAATCTCATGGCAATCAGTTTGAAAAAGACTGGCTTAATACGGATTTTAAAATGATCAATGAGGGTGTCGGTGTCGAGCAGCAGAGGATTGCTACTGAATATATGACCTATATCAATTCTCATTATAACTATGATGCATATGCCACAGCAGGACACTCACTCGGAGGGAACTTATCTTTCTATGCGGCGATAACAGCACCGCCGGAAATGAGGGCAAAAATCCTCCAGGCATTAAATGGAGATGGTCCCGGGTTCGCCGAGGAGTTTCTAACGAATCCTCTTTTTGCACAGGGAATTCGGGATATGGCCGGGAAAATGGACCATTATCAATGGTCATTAGTAGGGGCCATTTTAAGTCCTGTTCCAGGTTCAAATTATATGTCGCTTCAAACAAAAGGTAATGTTTATGGCGAATATGGCTTAGGGCCATTAACTGCTAAACATAGTATGACATTTGTTGGCTTTGACGAACATGGCCGTGTCATTAGAGGGGAAATGGATCGTTTTGCCGAAAGCATTGGCAGATTTACACGGGAACTGGATGAACTGCCTTCTGGAGTAGCAAACTCCTTTATTCATGCAGTGGAAGGCTTCATGTCTCTTCCTGATGGTCAAAAGAAACTATTGGCCGGTGCGTTCATTGCGCAAGTTGCGATTTTTCTTGTCACACACCCGACAGTCTTGATTGCGACAGTGTTAATCGCGGCAACTCTTGCGGTCGTCTATTGGATCAATCCGGAGTTTTTTGGGGAAGTGTTAATCCCGTTTATCCTTGACGCCCTATCCTTTACGGCAGATATGGTACAAAAACTGATTGATGGTGTCACGACTGTTATTGCTGCGGTGCTTGAGGGTATCGAGATGGCGGAAGAGTTCATCAATCAAGTTATCGCCAAAGTCGTGGAAGTGTTCACTGAATTTTCTTCGTGGGCGAGAAAAATTTTCAACCCAGGTTATCGATATGCGAGCAGCCATCCGTACATCAAGATTGATACTCAAAGACTTTCAGAATATGCTCAGCGCTTAAGCACAGTTAATCGAAGATTGAACAGTCTTGACCGCAGAATGGATGCCCTTTATTCCAAAGTAGGTCTCTTGGACTTATGGAGTTTGATGCAGGCCGATTTGATGACAGGTGAAAGCTGGAGAATTAATCGTTGTATCAATTATTTAGAAGAAACATTAGAAGACTTTGAATCTGCTGAACGGAAGATTATCAATAAGCTGGGATAGGGGGAGTGTCCATGAGTGCCAATGGGCAGCATGATCTTTACTATATTAAACAAGAACTTCAAGACATCATTAACGAGATTGAAAGTATTGCATCAGGAATCGATCGGAGCTTTGAAGGAATCGGTAATGAAAAATGTGCCGCCAAACTCAGGTCTATTGCGGACCACTATAGGGGAGTAAAACGAAAACTAGGTAATATTGATACCTCTAAAGTGAAAGAAGCGTAATGATTGATTCTCGTGCTGGTTTGGGGATTTAAATAGGCGGAGAAATTCCGGCTACCTGAGGTTAGAGGGTGCTTAAGTAGCAGAAATAAGCGGAGATATTCCGGTTAACTGTTCAAAATGAGCCCAAATCCAACGATTTGAATCAAATAGGCGGAAAAACTCCGCTTATTTATAAGGTTTTATAAGGTTTTCCCAAAATAACCGGAATTCCTCCGCTTATTTTTCCAACAAAGTGAAGTCCACATTCAATACTATATTGAAAGAAGGGATAACAATGGCTGATGTAATAAAAGTAGATACCAGGCGTGTGGCTGCGGCTGCCCAAAATATTGCTAACTATAATAATAGAATCAGAGATGATTTTTCACCCGTGGAAGCTGCCATGAGAACGTTAAATAGTGCATGGGACAGTACGGCTGCACAGCAAGCGATGGATTCCTTCTATAAAATAAAAAGTAATTTTCATGAACCAAGGTATACTGTCATGGATAATTTTGTTAAATTCCTGCAACAGCAGGTTGATCCCGGTTACACACAGACAGAAACAGTGAACACATTTTTGGCAGATTTGTTTAAATAAAAATCAGCCATTTTCAGGAGGGGGATGTCTTATGGGGCAGTTTATTAAAGTGAACCATAGTCAATTTGAGAATGCAGCAGATGCCATTGATACCTACCTATCAAGTCATAAAAGAAACATGTCAGCCACTGAGGGTGAAATAAAGAACCTTGGAACCACTTGGCAGGGGACGGATTCAAAACAGTTCCAACTCCAGTGGAATCAGGTGGATGACAATGATTCTACATCAAAGAATATGGCAAAGGCATTAGAGAATTATGCGAACTTTTTAAGATATGCAGCAAGCCAATACAAGGAAGCTCAATCGAAAGCAGTAAATCGAGCCAATTGGTTATAAGAGTAGAATTTAGATTCAGGAGATAGTTATGGGTAAAACAACCATTGAACTGCGCAAAAATAATTATAGTGTTGTGAATAAGTTACTACATCCCGAAGCGATCAATGATCGTGAATTAAACGCCATTGCCAGGGGGGGATTTGAGTATCTAATTCCGGTTCAGGCAGAAATTAAAAAAAAGGGGACAGTGTTAACTAGTTCAATCGTTGGGATGACAACGCTGCAAACCTATTTTAGTGGTGTTGTCAGCAAGAAAATGTTTTTGGATGTCATCACACAACTTGTTGCCATTGTGAAAGATTGTGAAAAGAACTTAATGAATGTTAATAATCTTATGTTCGATTGGCATTCTATTTTTCTTGATCCGAGAACGAAAAAGATACAATGTATTTTCTGGCCGATTGTGAATAACCAACATCCAACTGATTTGGCGGATTTTTTCCATGATTTGCCCTTTCGTGTTGTTTTTACGAAACACGAAGATCACGGATATATAGGCAAGTATTTGCTTTATTTTAAGAGCAACCCGATTTTTTCGATTAACGGCTTTGAAAAAACACTCTTTGAAATTATCGGTAAAAGGGTAGAAAACAAGTCTTATATTCCATCTGATTCAAACAATATTGGAGATAGTAATCGGTTAACAGCCAAGCAAGAAGATGGAAAGTCTAAAAAAACTCCGATTGCCTATGATCCGTTTAGCGCTCCTGAGGTAAAGGAAGAAGTTTCAAAGCTTTGTACTTCTTGTGGAAAACAAAGCGTGGAAAGTGCCAAGTTTTGTGTTTACTGTGGCATGCCTTTTGAAAAGGCTGAAACTCCAATACCTCCTAATCCTACACAAGTTTCGGGAACAGTCGTTCAAGAGCCTGCCGCGAAAAGAGCCGAAACACAAAGTTTTAGTGAAACAACCGTTTTGGGTGCAGATCCTTATGATGCTGGTACCACAGTGCTTGGTGCAGATAGTGGTGAGGAACCAACATTCCCCTATTTAATAAGAGAAAAAACAGAAGAAAAAATCACTGTAGATAAGCCCTCTTTCCGGATTGGAAAGGAAAGTCGGTATTGTGATTATTTTATATCCAATAACAATGCTATTAGCAGAAGTCATGCAGATATTATTACAAAGGATCATCGTTATTATATTATCGATCATAACTCGACAAATAAAACGTATGTAGAAGGACGAGTGATTCCAGTAGAAAAAGAGATTGAGATTTTCTCTGGAACAAAACTAAGGTTGGCAAATGAAGACTTTGTTTTTTACATCTAAGCAAGGAAGGTTCTCCATATGGAAGTTTTAACAGCAGCATATAGCGATATCGGGATCAAAAAAGCAACCAATCAAGACAGTTTATGTGTGAAGGTTGCAGATACATCATTTGGAAAGGTGGTCCTTGCGGTCATTTGTGACGGCATGGGCGGTCTTTCCAAAGGTGAAGTTGCCTCTGCAAGTGTTGTCAATGCCTTTTCAGAATGGTTCGAACAGGAACTTCCCGTACAACTGGCACATGGTGATATGGATGAAATCAAATATCGCTGGGATCGGATCATCAAAGAGCAAAATCAAAGAATCGGAGAGTATGGAAGAAGAGTAAGAATTCAGCTTGGAACCACCTTGACAGCATTGCTACTAATCGATTCTACGTTTATGCTGATTGGTCATGTCGGAGATTCGCGCGTGTATCGATTGGACCAAAAGCTTGAGGTACTGACCGATGACCAGACGGTAGTCGGAAGAGAGGTTAGACGAGGAACCCTAACGCCAGAGCAAGCCAAGAGTGATCACCGTCGAAATGTTCTTTTGCAATGTATCGGGGCTTCTAAACTAGTAGAGCCGCAGTTTCTGGCTGGGACGCCGAAACGGGGAGATGTTTACTTGCTCTGTTCAGATGGGTTCCGTCATATGATTTCGGAGGCTGAAATCTATCATGCCTTCTCACCAGCGTCCCTTAGGGATGAGGCCATCATGGAATACAAAGCAAAAGAGATGGTAGAACTTAATAAGCAAAGACGAGAAACCGATAATATCACACTTGTGCTTGTTAAAATTCTATAAGGATGGGGATTTTTTTTGGCAGCAATTGGGTCAGTTGTAGAAGGTAAATATGAAATACTGAAGCTGATTGGTCAAGGCGGTATGTCAAAGGTGTACCTTGCGATGGACAAACGTCTCAACAAACAGTGGGCAGTAAAAGAAATTGAAAAAACCTATAGTGAAAAGAACAATCAAATTTTCATTCAAAGCGCTATTGACGAAGCCAATATGATTAAGAAGCTTGACCATCCATCGCTGCCTCGTATTGTAGACATCATCGAATATGTCGATGTGATTTATGTCATCATGGACTATATTGAAGGTGAACCGCTGAATAGGATTTTGGAGGAGTATGGAGCACAGCCTCAGGATTTAGTCATTGAATGGGCCAAGCAGCTGTGTGAGGTGCTGGATTACTTACATACATGCGATCCTCCTATTATTTATCGGGATATGAAGCCTGCAAACGTGATGTTAAGGCCGGATGGCAATCTCAAGCTAATCGACTTTGGGATTGCCAGGGAATACAAGGAGCAAAACTTGGCGGATACGGTGAGCTTGGGAACGAAGGGATATGCGGCACCTGAACAGTTCGGCGGCAAAGGGCAGACAGATGCAAGAACGGATGTCTATTGTCTTGGGGTCACACTCTATCATTTGGTCACAGGGCAGAATCCTAGTGAACCCCCATACGAGTTATATCCGATTCGGCATTGGAATCCACATTTATCCGGCGGTTTGGAAAAAATTATTCAAAAATGCACGCAGCTTAATCCGGATGACCGCTATCAATCTTGCGCTGAGTTGTTATATGCATTGAATCATTATGAAGAGGCTGATGATCACTATCGTGCAAAACAAAAAGCAAGGTTACGCAATTTTAGTCTAGTAAGCGGGGCATGTGTTCTTTTCTTGTTGGTTGGCATTATGGGGCAAGTGATGAGTGTTCAAAAAACGAATGATGATTACATGACGAAGCTTGAAAATGCCAGGGCAGCAGGTGCTGATACCAATAAAGTTGACAATTATTTAAAGGCAATTGATATAAAACCAACAGAAACAAAGGCCTATGAGGAATTGGTAGAAGTCTATAAAAATAATGCTTCTTTTTCTGTTGAAGAGGAAGAAGAACTCACAAAGAAAATGGGTCCCCATTTAATGGACTTGTACGAAAATCCTGCGTATGCCAATCTTGCTTTTGAAATTGGTAAAGCATATTGGTATTACTATGACTATGGAAAAAGTGAAACTAGTGATAATCAGACTACTAGAATGATTAGTTCGGTTAAGTGGTTTGATGATGCTGTACGCTATGGTTCTAAAGATATTGATTTTTACAAAATGGCCGTTATCTACCGAGATATTGGCCGATTTAATCAAGATATTAATATTTTGGTTGAAGAGGCTTCTGATAAGGGCAAATATAAACCTTACTGGGAAAATATCAAAGACTTGATCAAGCTGATTGATGATGAAAGTGAAATTGTTCAGTTAGAACTCTATCGATTAACGATGTATTCTGTCGAGCAGTATGCAAGGAAATTCAAAAGTGACGGGATAACAGAAAGTGATATTCGTTCTGTTGTGGAAGCCGTAAAAAAAGGCACCAATAATGTAGAAGTATCAACAGACAAAACGATAGCGATAAAAAATGAGGTAGTGGATCGTTTTGATTTGATATCTCTGGAAATCGATAAAGCATATCGGAATTGACAGGGGGAATTACAATGGATGCATCAACGTGGAACCTCATTTCTATTGTCGGATATTCCCTTAGTGGTATCTTGTTGATCGTGGTTGTTTTTATGTTTTTTAAAATGAACATTCCCGCGATTATTGGTGATTTGAATGGTAAAACGGCCGCGAGACAGATACAGGAAATTCGAGAAAAGAACAAACTTACCGGTAATAAGCAACATAGGCCTAGCACATTTAATGTGGAAAGAGGTACCCTAACCGCCCCGGTTAGTACCCGATTCGGCAGAACAGGCAGGACCGGAAGGACACCATCTGCACTTTCTGAGGGGTTAGAGAATAAAGGAATTACGGCGCAAACCTCTCGTCCGACTGTGCTGGAAAGCCTGCCAACAGAGGTCAAACAGGGAAGCCTGGCAATGATGAATGAGGCTACGACTGTTCTGATTCAGGACTCTCAAATGTTACAGGTTGAAGAAATGTATGGTGATGGTACAGAAGTACTGCTGATGAATGAAACAGAAGTACTTGAACAAGGTACCGAAATTTTGATGAATGAAACAGAGGTACTGTATGAAGGTACGGTAGTTTTGGCAGAGGATAGTGGAACCACGGTTTTAAATGCCACTGGGGAAGTAGATTATGAGAATGTTACTGTGCCGCTTGCGGTTGAATTTAAGATTGTGAAGGATATAAAAATCACTCATTCAAATGAAGTCATTTAAGATTTTCACAAACTACATGATTTTCATTCATTAAGGAGAGAGAAACAAATGCTTAAAAGAAAGGCATCAAAGGTCAAGCGCATTCTGGCTATGATACTTGCCATCTTGCTCGTAACCAATCAAATACCAATGGGAACCAGCCTGCCGGTATATGCAGAAAATGGGGAAGAACCACTAGAGGTTACAGAAGAAGTAACCCAAAATAGTGATGGCTTGGCTGCTGAAGAAACAGAACCTGAGCCAATTCAAGAACCTGGGCCCATTCAAGAACCTGGACCAATTCAAGATCCTGAGCCAGTTACCTATAATGTAAGTGTTGAACCTATCGGAACAGGCTCCGGTAAAGTGGTAATGGACGGAACAGAATATACCACAAGTCCCGTTCCTGTTTTAGAAGGCACAGAAGTTGAGTTAACCATTACTCCGGATTCAAATTCCGAAATTAAGTCTGTGAAAATGGGTCATAACGATGCAGTAGAAGTTTCTGGGAAGGAAAAGCTAGGTTACACTACAAAACTTCCTGCTATTTCTGAAGAAACAACGATTGTAGTAGAATTTGTCTTGAAAACCTATGAGATTGAATTTAACTATGCTGCGGCCGAGGGGATTGTTAAAAAGGATACTTTTCCATTAACGACTGATGCTGTCACACATGGATCAGATGTATCTTATACGGCCGTTCCGAGTGCTGGTAATCATATTAAGAGTATTAAAATTACAAAAGGTAGTGAAGTAACAGAACTTCCCCTGCCGACAGAGGTTACAAATTCAACAAAGGATCATACTTTTTCTATCTCTACTGTGACAGAAAATCAACGAGTTGATGTGGAGTTTGAACCGAACACGTATAGTATTACGTTTAAGACAAATGAGTTTGGAACCATTTATACTTCAGATGGCGGCAAGGTAGAAGTAAAACATGGCAAAGACGCTTCTTTTAAAGCGATTCCCAATCCTAATTACCATGTTGATACCATTACCATTAACACAGGAAATAAAAAAGATACAATCGAAGTAGATATCCCGGAATATGTGAAAGAAAGCACGCAAGAATTTCCCTACACCATCACAAATGTGAAGGGAAATATGGAGGTTACCGTAACATTTGCGATTAATACGCATGAAGTTACGACCTCTGTCACAAAGGAAAAAGACGACAATGGTGACTATGTTGAACATGGCAGTGTTTCATCCGTAGATACTGAGATTGAACATGGCGGTCAAGCTGCTATTACGATCACACCTGATGAATCCTACCGAGTGAAGGAAATACTTGTAGCGAATTCAAGTATTCCACTTGATTCTGAGGACTTTATTGAAAATGAAGATGGGACCTTTACCTACATTCTAAAAAACATTACAAAAGATACAACTGTACAAGTTTCATTTGAACTCATCCCGTTCTCTGATGGACAATGGGGACAATATATGGAAGTTATCCCTACTACGGGATCTTTAATTGAAAAGGAACGTACAAATGGAAGCGAAAGTGAAAACTTGTACATTTATTCAAAAAATGCCAACTTAAAATTAGTACCTGTAGACCCATATAATCGGTTAAGAATTAACTATGGAT
The DNA here is from genome assembly GCF_023715415.1 of Neobacillus niacini. Taxonomy (GTDB): domain Bacteria; phylum Bacillota; class Bacilli; order Bacillales; family Cytobacillaceae; genus Neobacillus; species Neobacillus niacini_C. The sequence goes on along the minus strand of NZ_JAMBOB010000014.1, from coordinate 57,586 downwards.
GGGTATCTGAGTATAACTTTAATCAATCGATTGAAATCAGTTACTTGAACGTTAAAACAAAGGAACTGTTTTATTCGAAAAATGAGCAGTGGGTTATATTGCCTGGAAACTTATATCTAGTAATGGATAAGCAAGCACCTGAAGTAAATGAGGAACTGCAGCTAACCGGTAAGGATAAAGAAAGAGTTGGAGATTCTCTCTGGTTTAGCGGTGCTGTTACAGTTTCCGGTACAATCGATAATAGTGAAGAGAGTATTGGCAGATTTAGCGTTCCTTACTCGACTGCTATTGATAAGGTTTACTATAGTAAGGGTGAGTACGCGCAAGAAAACCGTAAAGAGGCAGATTTTGATGCTGAAACAAATCAATTTAAATTCCAAACGGAGGATGAGAAGTACCAAGGTGTTTACAGCATTTGGAGTGTTGATAAAGCGGGGAATGAATCAAGAGTTAAGCAAGTAGCTATCAACATTGATAAAACTGCTCCAGAACTAGATGGTGAAAAAGAAGCCGTTACATTAACGGCGAAGAATAATGGTTTCTATGCGAAGGCCATTAACTTCCTTACTTTTGGAACTTTCTTTAACGAGGAGATAGAGGTTACTGTTAAGGCGAAAGATGCTGATTCCGGGATTCAAAGCATTATTTTAAAAGCGAATTCGGCGAATGGCAAGGAAACGAAGGCTTGGATACAGGACTTCGATAGAGGGGAAGGAAAGGCAGAGGCAACATTTACTCTTGAAGAAGATTTTGCAGGTACTCTTACCGTAGAAGTGATTGACAATGTTCATCGTCTAACCTCTATTCCAATCACGAATTTGAACTCCAATATGGTTGCGGAAAATGGAAAAGTGATGATCGAAACCATTGCTCCAGATGCAAACATTACGGTGAAACACGATGAAAGCAAAGTAACAAGATATGTAGAGGAGTCTGGTAAAGAAATTTACAGCGGTGATGTTACATTTGATGTCGCTGTGGGTGATCAGCAATCGGGTGTTCGTACCGTTACGATTGATTCGAATGGTGATAAGAACTACAAAAATGATGATTATCGTGATAAAGAAACCCATGAGGTTCCTTATACCTTCACCACACAGGACTTAAACAAAGCGGGAATAGACATTGGGAAAGATGGCTCTTACCATGTGTATGCCAATGTGAAGGATAATGCGGGCAATACTGCCGCAGTGGGAAAAACGATTTATTTGGATACCGAGGAGCCAAAGCTAAATGGAAGTGAACCGATTACCTTTGATCCTACGTATGATAGCGAGATTGCAAAAGCAATCAATTTCCTCACATTTGGTACTTTCTTCAATGAAAGAATGGAGATTACTGTTCAGGTACAAGATGATATTTCTGGCGTCAAAGATTTATATGTCAATGCTACATCATCAAAGGACCAGGAAGTAACTAAATTAGAAGCAGACATCAAAAGAGATGGCATGAATGCACAAGCTACATTTACTCTTGATGTTGAAAGCTTTAAAGGAACGTTTGATGTAGTCGTCACAGACCATGTCAACAATCAAAAAATCTATCGGGTTAACGCAGGAAATTCCAATATCGAAGCAGAGGGCAATGACGAAGTGATGATTGAAAAAACACCTCCTACTGCTGATATTCAGATAACCCACGATAAGGGCGTAACTCCATATGTGGAGGAGACCTCTGGTAAAGTCTTTTACAGCAATGATGTAACCTTTGAAGTTAACGTCCAAGATACCAATTCAGATATCGTATCTGGTATTAAGGATGCCAAAGTTAAGGTGAACGGTGTTGAAAAAGAATATAAGTATGACAGTGAGTTAGTACCGACGAAGGCGTTAGATCCTGTTCATACAACAGACGTACAAATTAATGAAGATGGATCATACGATATCTCTGTAGAGGCAAGTGATAATGCCGGAAATCTGCTAGAGAATCTTGAAAATAGTGAAGATCCAACCAAAGTAACAAAAACGATTTATATCGATAAAAAACTTCCGGAAATCACGCAGTTCCATTTTAGTGCCGTAGATGAAAATACGGAGGAACAAAAGTCTCCATTCCATAGTGTGGAGTTAACGGAATATGGTTTGTTTTTCAAAAAAACAACGCAAGTTACCGTAACAGCAGAAGATAAAGCAGAAAGTGGCATGGCAGCGAGTGGCGTTAAATCCATGATTATTTATTTGCAAGATTACGAGAATGGTAAATACTATGCATTACAGTCAAATGGTTCACTATCTGAAATAGAGCAGAGTGGTATTGGAAGTATTGCAGGTATTTCAACGAATGATGAAGTGACATTTACGATTCCGGCATCTTTTAAAGGTCAGATTTTTGCCAAAGCGACAGACCACGTTACCAACAGCAGCGAGTTTGTTACACCAAAAGGTACGGTTATTGAAAATGAGAAAAAACACGAGGATACATCTGCTATCAAGATTGAACCAGCAGAAAAAACAACCTTAAAGGATCAGGAAAATAAAGATTTTTATAACAAAAATGTAGATGTGAAGGTAAGGGTAACCGATACGTATTCAGGTCTGGCAAGTGTGGAATGGTCCGTTGTGGCTCCTTATGATACGGCTCATAATAAAACTGGCAAGGTTGAAATCAATAAAGACGGCCAACTTGCTGGGAGTCTTGAAGGCTGGAATAAAGAGAAGACAGATAAGAATTTAGTCACTGAAATGACCAAAACCCTGCCTGTAACGAATAATAGTAATGGTATTGTGGTCAAAGTGAAAATCACGGACCAAGCAGGTAACACGTCGGAAGAGTTTATTGATTTCAGCATCGACAAGACTGCTCCGACAATGGAAGTTATGTACAATAACAACAGTGCCGATGCGCAGAATGCTGATTACTTCAAGGCAGATCGTATCGCAACGATTGTGGTTACCGAGCGTAACTTTGATGCAAAAGATGTGGTCCATCGTATTACGAATACAGATGGTGGTATCCCTGAAGTTGTGGGCTGGTCAACAAAAGCAAATGCTCAAGACCCAGACAAAACCACTCATACTGCAACCGTGAAATACAGTGCAGATGGAGATTACACCTTTGATCTTGCGTACAGTGATATGGCAGGAAATAAGGCAGCACCATTCGCCCAGCATAAGTTTACAATCGATAAAACCATACCTGTCATTAACGTAGCATACAACAACAATTCAGCAGCAAACGGACACTATTATAAAAATGCCAGAACTGCAACGATTTCAATTCGAGAGCATAACTTTGAAACGGGTCGAATTCAGGTGACAGGCACCGCAACAGACGGAGGCAATCCAATTGCATTCCCGAAAATTAGCGGCTGGTCTACAAATGGAGATGTTCACACAGCTACGATCTCTTATGCTGCTGATGGGGCATATAGCTTTGATATTGCTTATAGTGATATGGCAGGAAATGTGGCTGCGGATTATTCTATGGATCAATTCATCGTCGACCAAACAGTGCCGAAGCTTGCCATCACAGGTGTTGCAGACAAGTCTGCTAATAATGGCGATGTTGCTCCCGTCATCTCTTATTCTGATACAAATTTTAATAAGAGTGGAGTTTCGATTAATCTAAAAGGTTCGAATAAAGGGAATGTCGCATTAGCCGGAAGCTTTGCAGATGCTGCAAACGGTCAAGTTTATACGTTCAATAACTTTGAAAAAGTCAAAGAGAATGATGATCTTTATACCTTAACAGCCACACTTACTGACTTTGCAGGAAATGTATCGACGCAAACAATCATGTTCTCTGTGAACCGTTTTGGTTCTGTTTATACCTTTGATGAAAGTTTGAAGGCGATTGAAGGTAAGTATGTGAAGAAGGAACAAGACGTAATCTTGACAGAAACAAATGTTGATAGCTTGAAGAAAGAGTCCATTAAGGTAAAGATGACGAAAAATGGTACACCTCATGATTTGGTTGCAGGAACAGATTACTCCGTATCCGAAACCGGTGGTGAAGGTACTTGGAGTCAATACAAGTATGTGGTGAAGAAAGATTTATTTGCTGCCGATGGTAAATACACCGTTGCGATTTACTCAGAGGATGCAGCTGGTAACATTAATGAAAACATTGATGAAGTCAAAAAAGCGGAAGTTACATTTGGTATCGACAAGACTGCTCCTGTTATTGTTCCAATTGATTTAGAGAACGGTCAACAATATCCAGTTGAGGAAAAAGTGGTCTCTGTCACCATTAAGGACAATCTTGTTCTGAACGATGCTGCTATTTATTTAAATGGTAAACGAGTGGAGCACCATGCAGATGGAGAGAACTTCACATTTGCGATTGGAAGCTCGAACGACTTGCAGAATGTTAAAATTACAGCAGTCGATGCAGCTGGCAATGAACTATCGAAAGAAGTGAGAGAATTGCTTGTATCGACGAACCCATTTGTCCGCTGGTATAACAATAAGCCATTGTTTGCGGGCTCACTTGGCGGGGTAGGTGGTTTAGGTTTGGCCATTTCCGCATTGGTTATTTTACGCAGACAAAAGAATCACAACCGAGAACCTGAAAATGAAGTAATGGGAGGTTAACAAGGATGTTTGAAAATCTTACCCTATGGAATTGGCTAACCATTGCTAGTTTCGTTGTTAACCTGATTACAATGGTTTTAGTGATTGTTATGGTAAAGAAGAAAAAATCAAATGTAGTCGAGGCCTCCACACAAGTTGCGGCTTCAAAAGAACAAAAGCATGCAAAAGTATCTGGAGTGGTATTCTGTCGTAACTGTGGGAAACAATATGATTCAAGTCAAAGTGCATGCCCTAGCTGTCAGGCACAAAGATTAAAGGGTTAACCTTTAGCTGTCGAGGAAATCTCGACAGCTATTTTTTTTGTGTGTGGGGTGTTTCGGTTTGGTTCGGAAAATAAGCGGAGTATTTTCGCTTATTCGTTTCCTTATATATAGGAAAATCAACAATTAACAGATTCATATTTTAATGCAGAGGCCCTGGAGTGCCCGAAACGATGGTATGAGAGGAATTTGAGTCAATGCAGTAGAGCTGGAATTAAAAAAATGCCGAGGAAAAACCTTTATCCCGGCATTTTGACGCAGACTATCCGAGGTCCGCGGTTCTAAATCTATTTTATTAGTTCATTAAATAACCCTTCTAAATCCTCAATGGTCGCCATCCCGTTCGCAAAGACACGTCCATCTGGTTTTAACGTGATTTCCATCCGGTTCGGAGTGTTCGTTAACTCATCCTTTAAATAAGCATAGCGGTCAGTTAGAAAATGATATCTTTGATTGACTGACCCGACCCATGGCCGGCTGAGGTCACGTTTTTCTTTTACAAAAGGGCCATCAATTAAAAGGTCTGTTACTTGTAATAGATCATTCCAATCCTTTCGATTACCCTGCTTAATATCTTCGAGCAGGTACCCAGAAAAGGTCATGACCGATAACCCCGCTTCCTTCAAAGTGGCACCCAATTGTGAAAGTGCTGCTGCTTGTTCAAAAGGTTCGCCACCTAAAAAGGTTATCCCCTCTACCTTTGGGCCATCTAGAATCTTTTGAGCGAGTTCTTTGACGGTTACATCGTACCCACCCTTTGTGGACCATGTGAAAGGGACTGCACAACCAGAGCAACGAATCGGGCAGCCTTGAACTTGAAGACAGGCTCTTTCGCCGGGACCTTCCACACGGGTGAAGGGGATAAATTGGTGAATGCGTAGCTTCATTAAAAATCAACCATCCGTCCAGATCGTTTTTGTGCAGCAACTTGTGGCGGTCCCACTACCACAAGTGGGCGTATCTTTTCAACGTGATGCGGTTTTAGATTCAACAGCTGTGAGAAGTCCTCCAATGATTGGAAGCCTCCGATTCTTTCACGTTCCATGATTGCCTTTTTTGCTAAGATAGGACCCACACCGGGCAACCCTGCAAGTTCGAACTCTGAAGCCTTATTCAGATCAATAGGTTCCGTTTTAGGCGGCTCTGGCTGAGTAGGTGGAAGATTATTAGCAGGCTGTGTTGGAACTTTCTGCAAGACTGGCTTTGGCTGCTCCACATATGAGGGCTGTGGAGTAGGCGGCTGCTCTAGTGGAGTGCGGTTGAACTTTACTCCATATTCTGCTTGAATTTGACCTCGTAATTTATAATCCTCATAAGGTTCTCTTAATTCAATTGCTTCTAATCGATACAAGTACTCTTTACGAATACGGAAGGCATGAATCATGGAAGCGATCCATCCCCCTACCAGAGAAAAACCAATTAAATCCCATTGCCATTCAGTTGTTTCGTAACGGTCTCCGAATGCCATGGTGAGGATAAAAGGAATGGAATAAAGAGCTCCATACATTTTCCATTTTTTATGTTTTACTTTAAAGCCGATAATGAAAAATGCAAGCCAGTTAAAAACAATCGTAAAGGTTAATAAAATCCACCAAGATTTCCTAGCCCTCCAGAACTTCCCCTTCGGTTTTGTTGTCATACTATGTGTCCTCCCATAAAAATCTCTCACTCTATGATTCATCCCTTGCACAACAGAGGTGAAATCGGACTAACCCTTTTATCGTAAAAGAAAGGCTACGTTTAGCCCTGGATATTTAACGTAATGACAATCGAGTTATCTTCTAGCACTTCTTCCGACTCAACACTTAAATTCTTCTCTGCCGCTCTTTGTTTTAGTTTTTCGTATACCAATGCCTGTACACATCGCTTATATTCATCATCTACATCAGAGATATACATATAAATATCCTGCAAACTTGGTGCATTCTTAATTTCAACCGAAAAAGGAGATTCTCCATTCTGTCGAAACGTTAAATGAGTTCCTTGTACGGTACAGGAAATATCACCATTATTCCCTTGAATGGTGTTGACACCGAATTCTTTTAACGTCCGAGTTAAAATGTTTCCATCTCGGAAATTGGTAGGGAAAACATGTGCAGGTTCTTTTTCAAGCACAGTTGGGGTATATTCACCAGTAAAGATTTTTCGTTGTGAATGATGTTCCAGGTCTTGCATAAATTGCTGGATGTCTTTTTCTGAATTCCCTTTTTCAAAAATAGCATGCCATTTGCCATCGATACGTTCCCAAAAGAAAAATTGATTTTCCCCGTTCAAATGGGTCTTAATCGATCCACCAAATTCTTGCGCATCATACCCAGCACTTTGAAGAGTCTGTAGTAGATCCTGTTCATTTTCAAAACTTGTCTCCACCTTTACTTGCATGGAATCCACCCAGTTATGGAATTGGTCCTTACCCATTACGGCGCGAAGGGTGAGGGCGATTGGAATTAAAGCCAATGACACAGACATTTAGTTACCCCCCTTTTTGTTTATCGTAATGGAGTGTGCTTGTATATCCTCTACATGAACTTCTTCTGTTTCGTAGTAAGCAGAGGTATATTGTGATTCAATGATTTCTGCTTCTAATAGTTCTTCAAGCAAGGAGATATAATCAGTGCATTTTTTCCCCTTCACGCCTAGCACTTCTGCTTGGATTTGACCGTCTTGGAAAATTTGTATTCGTAATTGCTTTGACATTTTATACACCGTCCTTACTAGTTAAAAATCTACCGCTCTGCCGCCTCTTTCCATATTGACATCTTCATCTTGTGGAGGAGGGGATAAGACGACTTCTTTTTTACTTTTGTACTCGACACGGTCTTCCTTTGGTGTAGCTGCGACGGCACGAACATTGGCCCATTCTCGAATGGAATGAATTTGCTCTGCCTGGGTGATGGAGAGGGGAACTGTAGTAACGATGGCTTTTTCAAAGTCGCCAAATTCAATCCCTCGGTCTTCTGAGAATGCTTCAAACAAAGCAGAAATGACGATTTGTTCAATCTCCGCTCCTACATAGCCTTCGGTCATCTGAGCCAATCTTTCAAGTACATTTTCATTGATTTCAAATTGTCCAATGACGAAAGGATCCTTTAACCGCTTTTGCATATGTACTCGGAAGATTTGCATTCTTTCCTTAATCGTAGGGAGGTCGACAAAGAAAATTTCATCAAAGCGTCCTTTACGCAGTAACTCTGCCGGTAACGAATGAATGTTATTGGCTGTCGCCACGACAAAAACTGGTTTGGTTTTTTCCTGCATCCATGTAAGGAAGGTCCCAAAAATTCGGCTTGATGTCCCGCTATCTCCACCAGAGGAAAGGCCGCTAAATCCTTTTTCAATTTCATCAATCCACAGAATAGAAGGAGAGATGGCCTCAACGGTTTGAATCGCTTTGCGCATATTTTCTTCACTGCTTCCGACAATTCCGCTAAAAATTTTCCCCATATCTAGGCGTAGAAGAGGAAGTTGCCACATCGCAGAGATGGATTTTGCAATCAAGCTTTTCCCACAGCCAGGTACCCCTGTGATCAGTACTCCTTTAGGAGCAGGAAGTCCATATTTCTGTGCAGAATCAAGCCAGGATTTGTCTCGTTTTTTTAACCAGCGCTTGAGATTTTCAAGTCCGCCGACATCCTCAATTTTCAGGTCACTTTTAATAAATTCTAAAATTCCTGATTTCTTAATAATCTGCCGCTTTTCTTCAATAATAACCTCGACATCATTTATATCTAAACGTCCGTCTTCTACCATCGCACGTGCAAATGCATTTTCCGCTTCATGCAGTGTTAATCCTAAAGCAGCCTTTGCAAGTCGTTCCTTTTCTTCGTCTTCAAGGTCAATCACAATTCTGCCGCTGCTCTGGTTCGCATAAATCATTTCATCTAATACCAGTTTAATTTCAGAAAAGTTGGGCAGGTCAAAATCGACAATCGTCAAATCTTTTTGTAAGTCATCTGGCAGTACTAGGCTTGGGCTGACAAAAATCACGTTCTTAGGACTCGGGCTTTGTTTCAATGTCGGTAAGAGATCGCGAATTTTTCTTATCAATTGATTATCACCCTGCCGGCCATGTGCACCGAAGTACACATGAAAATCTTTTAGGATGAAAATGGCTGGCTCCTGAAAATTCTCAATAAAATCGAGTGCTTTGAGGGGGGCCTTTGTTTCTTCTTTTCCTTTTTGACCATTTTCAGATAACCCTTTTGTGACACTCCAAGTAAAGACTTTACGTGTTGTCTTGATTAGACGTTCGTTGGAAGCCACCAATCGGATCACGTCTACTGCGCGTTCTTCTTCCCATGTAGATATATATAAATAGGGAAATCTAGCTTTTAATAGGTTTGATAAGACTATTTTAAAATCAGAAATGTTTTCTCCAGTCATTTCCTAAAATCTCCTTTTGGCATCTTGCTACTTGTATTCGTATTGTTTAGTGAAATTTCCATGATTATACTATTATATCACTTGGTGCCTGGCACCAAATGTAACTTTCTTCCTGTATATTTTCATTCAATTAAGCACTTGTGACTAAAAAATTGGTTTAATACAAAAAGAGCCAAATAAACACACGAATCGGTATCAATCACTACAGTGCATAGGTTTCAATGTTTAGATGAATAATATGGAAAAAAGGAAATAAGTATATGCAAAATAAGTTACGGTTTATTTCAATTGTGTACATGATTTTACTATCTGTTGGCTTGTTTGCTCATGTGGAGATTATTCCCTTTCTGTTAACCACAGCCAAAAGAGATTCTTGGATTAGTATCCTTGCAACGATTATCATTCTACCTTTATGGATATATGTTCTCTACAAGATTGTCGCGATCGTAAACAAAACTTCCATTATTCAGCTAGTAAAGGATCACGGGAGTAGGCTTAGTTATTACCTCCTTCTATTACCATTGTCTATTTATATGCTGATTGATGCTTTTGTAACGGCACAGGATATCATTTACTGGTCACAATTGAGCTACATGCAAGGATTTAACAGTTTTACACTGGCACTTGTCTTACTCCTTTTCTGTTTGCTCTGTACAGTGTCTGGCTTGTTTTCGATGGGACTTTTAAGCAGTATTCTTTGCCCTATCGTTCTTTTCTTAGGATTTTTTATTTCGTTTGCCAATATGAAGAAAAAGCATTATGAACTGTTATTCCCAGTGTTTACGGATGGCTATTTACCCATGACGAAGGGTCTTCTGTATACTTCTTTACCAATCTTAGAATTATTTATCATCATTTTTTTAACTCCAGTATTACAAAAGGCTGTTTCAAGAAAGCAATTATTCATTGTTGGATTGGTTATCATAGGCTTAACGCTAGGACCTACAATGGCAGCGATTGTTGAGTTTGGACCAGAACAGGCTTCTCATTATCGATATCCCGCTTATGAAGAGTGGCGCCTAATTACCATTGGCCGATATTTCTCTCATGCTGATTTTTTTGCGATTTTTCAGTGGCTTTCAGGTGGAGTGATTAGAATCAGTTTATATGTATTCATCGCATCCCGGATTCTTACCAAAGGAAGAGTGAATGTAAAAGTAGTAAGGATTCTATACGGTATCCTTTTTATCGCCTGTATGTATCCATTTGATCAAAGTACATTCTCTACCATTATCTATGGATATTACAGACCTCTGTCATTCTTTTTTTTAACCATACAAATCTCCATCTTGGCGATATTTGTTGTAAAGAATAAACAGAAGTGGTCAGGGGGGAGGATTGAATCATGAATGAACAGCTTTTCTCTATTGAAAACCTGCAGAAGCTATTCAACCATTCATCTGATATCGAAATAAAAGAGGAGCATTCTAAGGGGAAATCATCTGTTTTTGTCTATTGTAAGCCCTTAAGTGATGCGAGTTTGATTCCCTCGTTTGTATTGCCCTCAATGGAAACTTCCAGCTCCATTTATCAATCTTTACAGATGGAGGTTATCAGTAAAAAGGATATTGATGCTGAAAAAATAGAGGAAGCGATTTTTTCAGGAAAGCTTATGGTGATACCTCCTGGAGATACTATTCTATTTTATGATATTAGTAAATCTCCCGCAAGACAGCCGGATGAGTCGGTGGCAGAGGTTTCGGTTCGCGGACCGAAGGATGGATTTGTGGAGGATATCACGATAAACCTTGGACTAGTCCGCAAAAGGCTACGGACGAAATCTTTAGTGGTAGAAGATTACACGATCGGCAAAAGAACGAATACAAGAATTTCTCTCCTTTATATTAGGGATATCATAAATGAAGAAATTTTAAGAGATGTACAAGGACGTCTTACGGCTTTAGATATTGATATCCTTACCAGCTCCTCTATGCTGACGGAACATATATTGGACAATAAATTTACGCTTGTACCTCTCATTGACTATACAGGCAGACCTGATTTTGTCACAGAGGCCCTCAATCAAGGGAGGTTTTCCATTCTAGTGGATGGAGCCCCGACAGCGTTGATTGCACCGATTGATCTGTCTTTTCTTTTTAAGACTCCAGAAGATGAAAATACGAGTTTTTATTATGCTTCGTTGGAAAGAACTTTGCGGATTATCGGTCTATTTACGACAACGTTCCTGCCTGGCTTTTATACGGCTTTAATCACACATAATGTTGGGCAATTGCCCCTTCCGCTGATTGCAACGATTACGGTTTCGAGAATAGGATTGCCACTTTCACCATTAATGGAGGCATTACTCATGCTTGTCATGTTTGAGTTGTTTAAAGAAGGAGGGGCACGCTTGCCGAAGGGAATTGGGCAAACCGTTGCCGTTCTTGGAGGATTGATAATAGGTGATGCAGCCATTCGCGGAGGGATCACATCTCCAACCATGCTGGTTGTCATTGGCATCACAGCGATTTCTAGTTTTACTCTTGTTAACCAGTCTCTAGCAGGTAACATTTTTCTATTTAGAGTGTTCGTTCTAACTTTTAGCTACTATATGGGGATTTATGGGTTTTTCATCAGCCTCATGTTCGTTTTTCTTTATTTAACAAGGTTGAAATCCTTTGGAGTTCCATTATTAGCGGATATCTCTTCGCCAAGAGGCAGAGATCTCCTCTATACCTTTTTCCGCATTCCGTTTTCACTCATGAAAAAAAGGACTGCAGCACTACATAATAAAGATGGCACGAGATCAGGTGAATAAATGAGGAAATTTCTATACATGATCTGTATTCTTACTGTTTTAACGGGGTGTGTTAAGATTCCTGAAATTCAATCCCAAGCCTATGCAGTTGGGATTGGAATTGACTATGTGAATGATGAGTATCATGTGGTGCTCCAGTTCCTAGATTTCTCAAATGTTGCGAAATCGGATCAGGGAAAAAGTGACAAACCTAGCGTTGTTTGGCTTGGCGAAGGAAAAGGAAAAACGGTAGAAGATGCGATTATTAAGATCTACCATGGCATTCAAATTCCAGTAAATTACGATCAGTTAAATGTGTTTGTTTTTGGAAAGTCCGTATTAGAAAACAGAATAAGTAAAACAGTAGAGGCGTTAGATACGAATTTCAATATCCGCCTAACGGGCTGGGTTTACGGTACGGAGGAACCGGTGGCAAAGATTTTTACCACGAAGGTTCCGTTTAATTATGCCTACACCAACGCCAGGATTGTTCAGCCAGAATACATGCAGCAGCAGGATTCTTCTATTCCAGCTTTGTCACTGCAGGGACTTGTCTATCAATTACATGAACCATCCAAAACGATACTAGTGCCAAGCATATCCACGAATGATGCCATCATCCTGAAGGATCAAGATAAATTGCCTGTGACTATTTTTAATGGTGCCTATCTTTTAAAAGGGAAAAAATTGAAGGGTCACTTAACGGAAAAGGATCTCGAGGGTTTTATTCGAGTCAATAACAAATCTGTCCGTTCGCCCGTTGTTTTCAGTGATAAAAATGCAGGAAAGAAGGAATTTGTACAAATCGAATTATTGAACCCAAAGATGAAACGAAAGGTGAACATTGATCAAAATGGGATACAAATTGGTTTAGATATAAAAATCTCTGCGATTGTCAGAGAATCAAGCAAACAGATTCTCTCCCCAACCATCAAAAGACAGATTCAAGAAGAAATACGTAAAGAAGTATATACTGCCTATTTAAAAAGTCAAAAAATCGGTGGGGATATTTATCAATTTGAGGACTATCTGTACCGATTTATGCACGATGATTGGAAGGACCTTCAAATCAGCGGGAAATTCCCCACATTAAATAAAAAAGACATCCATGTGGACATTGCCCCATTAAAAAGTATAAATAGAATCAACGCTGGGGTCGATACGCTGTTGAAGGGACAGGGGGATGGTTCTTGAGAGGCCACGTTAAAAGAAAAAGGGTAGGAGAACCGTTCCCAAGGATTTTTAAATAAAAAACTACTTATGATGGCAGTTCGTCCAAACCCTTTTCAACTATTTTAATAAACTAGCTATATAAGAGTTTGTTAAGAAGGGGAGTAAGGGGAATGAAGGGTAAGAAGAAACACCAGCATAAGCATCATCAAGGTAAAGACAAGCATGAAGATAAAGAAAAACAGAATCAAAACGGCAAGCACGAAGATGGTGGTAAGCAGGATGATTGCAAAAAACAGGACAAAAATGACAAGCAGGATATTTATAAAAAGCAACACCAAAACAGCAAACAAAATCAGAACAAAAAGAGTATGGATAACCAAAACAACAAATGTGGTCAAATGAAAAACAGTAATTGCAATCATAATAAAAATCAAAATAATAATGAACGCAAACAATGCCGGAATATTAATTGTTTATTTACATGTAGATGTTGGTAATCTAAAAAGGGGGGATTTCTATTTACATAGAAACCTCCCTTTGTTTTTTATATGGAAAAAATCCACCTCGGAAGGGCTTGATTTTAGAGACGTGTTGTTCCACCATAATGGTGTCTATGGGCTTCTTCTACAGAGGTAAAACCACTAAATTCGTGATAATGCCCACCATTTCCATAAGGAATGGCAGGGCCTGTTACTCCTTGAATTTGGTGCCTATGTCTGTCATCAATAGAGGTAAAGGTGAAATATCTATGGGTATGTGGGACCCCGGTAGGTGCCGGTTCAGTCTGTCCAGCGTAGTGATGGCTATGTCCATCGTCAAAAGATGTTACGCCGCTAAATCCATGAGAATGAACGGGCCTTCCATCCCACGAAGTAATGTAAAGTCGATGGGAATGCATTGGGTCTGAATCGTCTGAAGCATACATAAAGCCAGAAACAGGTATATCCATGAGTCATCACTCCTAAAAAGCTTTTTAACACATTATTCACTTTCATTTACATGTGTGCTATTGCCGGTGCAATCATTAATTAGGTATCAGGTTTCGATAAATTTTTCTCGAGATTTTGGGTGTCGACCATGTGTTTGAAAGGGTTTGGGGCATATTTAATCAATCGTTTGATTACCATGCTATTTTGGAAGAACCCGTCAAGGATTGTGGAAAGTCGTTCTTATTGGCTAACCTTGTAGGAATTGGGGAGAAAACAAACCTCCTTCTCGACAAGAAATTCATCTGAAAGGAGGGTAAAGTTCGTTTTTTATATGGGTTTAGGGGAGTTTTAATCAAACGTTTAGTTGAGAAGAATTCAATCGACATTTGTCGAAGAGATTTTTTACGGTCGCCAAGCAGGGGCTTTAAACATACTCGATCCCTGACAGTAAATAGGGAAGGGCTGGTTTAATGAACTCTTCCGGCTGAACATCTATACCCTTTCGTTTCCATTCTACAGATGCTCCGTAAATCCCCCAACTTAAGATAACGGCATTCAGTTTAAGCGCTTCATCTTCTTCTCCGGCATTTTGTTTTACCAACATTTTATAAAAAATGATTTCGAGCTGCTCCCTGATAATACGAGCAATGGTATCTTCGTATCCTCTATGACAACGGTTGGATAATGACTTTTGAAAGTTGGTGACCGCTAGAAAAATACTAACAAACGCCTCTTCATCTAGTTTGTCATTCTTATAAAAATCACCGTTCAAATTGACTAATAATACTTCAGATAATGCCTTCTCTAATAGGTCATAGATATCTTCGAAATGATAATAGAAAGTGGCACGATTAATCATCGCTTCTGTTGTAATATCCTTTACGGTAATATCCTTAAATTCCTTTTTAGCGGAAAGTTCAATGAAAGAATCCATTATTAATCTGCGAGTCCGGAGAACTCGTGGATCACTCTTTGGTTGAGTCATTTTGGTATCACTCCTACTTTTTCAACAATTTCATCAATGTGTTGGATAAACGACAAATCGAAGGAACTATCGGTATGGATTACTATCATTATTTACTATGATACTAGTATAAAGCAAATACAAAGGATTGTAGGAGGATTGAACATGAACAACAATAATATGATGTGTGATTTAGAAACCGGTGTATGTGGTGTGGCTGGAGAGGAAGAAATGGAGATGATTGATTTTAATCAACCGAAGAAATCTATTGAAGTTTATTATGTAACGGATCCGATTTGTTCTCATTGCTGGGCGATTGAACCGGTTTTACGCCGATTCAAAGAACAGTATGGACACTATTTTAATTTTCATCCGGTGATGGGTGGATTGCTGGAAAAATGGCATGATGGGCCAATCGATCCTGCAAACGGAATTTACAAACCGGCGGACGTTGCCCCGCACTGGAGGGAAGTAGGCGAGCATTCTCGGATGCCGATTGATGGATCACTCATGATTGATAATCCCGTTCAGTCCTCCTACCCGCCTTCACGTGTTTATAAGGTTATTCAAAAAAATCATAACGAAGCACTAGCATATCAGTTTTTACGTCGTGCTAGGGAAGTCCTGTTTTCGTTCAATCAAAATATTTCAGATCTCTCTGTTCTAATCGAAATCGTCAATAAACTTGGACTTGATGGAGAAGGTATTGTAAGGGAAGCCGAACAGCCTGCAGGACAACAATTATTAAATGAAGATTTTGCTCTTGCAAGAAGCCTTGGTGCTAGAGGATTTCCAACAATTATTATGATCAATGAAGAAAACAAAGGTGTGAAAATTGTAGGCGGACGTCCGTTTGAATATTATGTTGATGGATTAAAGCAGGTTCTAAACAAGGAAGAACTCCAGCCAAACCCACAACCTTCCCTTTCTAGCTTACTTGAAAAAGAAAAACTGTTATTTTCAAAAGAAATTGAAGTCATGTATCATCTTGAACCATCGGAACTTAACGCCTTTATTGAAAAAGAACTACCACCAGGCAGTTATGAGAAAAAAGAAATTCTAGGGGAATCTTATTTTACAAAATAAAAGGAGAATGACATATGGCATACGTATTACAAGTAGATTTTACAATGAATGGACCATTCGGAGATGAAATGGCGGCAGCGTTTTCTGGTTTAGCACAGAGTATTAATGAAGAAGAAGGCTTTATGTGGAAAATTTGGACAGAGAGCCCTGAAACTAACGAAGCAGGCGGCATTTATATTTTCGAAACAAAAGAAACAGCTCAAAAATATTTGGATATGCATACGAAAAGACTGGCTGGATTTGGTATCACAGGCGTCAACGCGAAAATCATGGCCATCAACCCTAAGCTTAGTGATATTACAAAAGCTCCAGGTTTGAAATAATATTTAAAGGGGGTAGCTCAGGAGGCTGCTCCTTTTCTCTTTGTCGGAAAAATGGTTGAAATGTATATATTATCCAACATTACTCTTGTAATGCAAGGTATAGTGTTTTATACTGAATATATACCTTGTAATACAAGATAGTGAGAGTGGTGAAGAAATGTCACAAACACAGATGATGAAGGGAATTATAGACGGCTGTCTCTTGGCTATTATTGCTAAGAAGGAATGTTATGGATATGAGATGGCAGAAAGTTTAAGTGAGTATGGTTTTGATACGATCAGTGAAGGGACCATCTATCCGTTATTAATGAGGATGCAGCGTGAAGGACTTGTTACCTCTGTCCTTAGAAATTCAACCGCTGGCCCAAAGAGAAAGTACTATTCGTTAACCAGCGAGGGGAAGCAAGAATTAACTGAGTTTCAAACGAGATGGTTTCAGCTTGAAAAATGTGTGAACGCCGTTATTAAAGAGGGAATTTAATGGGAGGGGTGGAAAAGTGGTGGAATACCAATTATCAAAAAAAAGTGAGAAATTTATCGATGATCTAAAGCTATACTTGTTTTCAAGCGGGAAGAACGACGTGGAGATTAAAGAAATTACGGAAGAACTAGAGGTTCATTTATATGAAGCCGAACAAAATGGCAAATCCATTGACCAAATTGTAGGTGCCTCACCGAAAGAATACATGAAGAGCATTTCGAGTGAAATGAAGAATGACTATCGAGCTTGGGCCAAATATGTTCCACTGATTATTATTGGTGCGATGTCGTTTTCGATTTTGGGTGACCTAATGCAAGGCCCATTAAGCTATAGTTTATTAAAAATTATCGGAAGTATGATCAATAGTATCCTGTTCCTTGGGGGAGTTATGTTTGCCTTTCGCTATGCAGCGAGGAATCAAGTTTCGAAAATAAAAGAGTTTTTGATTTTTATGTTACCAATTATGATTAGTATGCTTTTCATCGGGGCTATATTGATTGTTGATTCTATTTATCAAACGCCTGTAATTAATTTTAGCGTTGCAGGCAGTTACCTCATTGGCGTTATTTTTCTTGTGTTTATCATATTCTTTTCGGTTTGGGCGAAGACTGCGGTGTTGATTGTAACCTTAATCGCCCTTCACCTCCCAACACTCCTACTTTCCTTTACTACCTTCAACGAGGAAACACGCTTAATTACAAGCATGCTGATAACGTATCTATTAATGGGACTCTATTTGTACTATGTCGTGAAGAAGGAGAAAAGGAAGAAGGAAGGGACCCCTACTTAAAGGGAAGGATTTAAGCGATATCTATACAAGAAAGAACCTGTGAGACAGCTTCCCTCACAGGTTTTCGTTCGGATTTATCTAAGCTTTTCAGAAAGTGTTAGCCTTTGAAAGGTTTTGACTATTTCACATTTGCTGTTGCAGGTTCAAAAGGCCATTGTGGAAGTGTATGACTTAAAGGTTTATCTTCGCGATAACCTAAGACATATTCTGCTTGCATAATAGTATGGATTTCTCTAGTACCCTCATAAATGACTGGAGCTTTGGAATTTCTTAAGTATCTTTCGACAGGGTATTCATTTGAATATCCGTAGGCACCATGGATTTGAACGGCATCATTAGCTGCCTCATTAGCAAAATCGCATGCCTGCCATTTTGCTAATGAAGTTTCTCTTGTATTTCGTTTTCCTTCATTTTTCAGCCACCCAGCACGATAAACTAATAGTCTGGACATTTGTAGACCGGCTTCCATTTTCGCAATCATTTGCTGAACCAATTGATGTTTCCCAATTTCTTTTCCAAAAGTACTTCGCTCGTGGCAATATTTTAAACTTGCTTCTAAACAAGCCATGATTTGACCACATGCTCCGGCAGCAACCGTAAATCTACCGTTGTCTAATGCGGACATTGCGATTTTGAAGCCATCTCCTTCTTCACCTAATAAATTTCCTTTTGGAACCCTTACATGATCGAAGAAAATTTCCCCAGTGTTTCCAGCACGAATTCCTAACTTACCTTTGATGGCTTTTGAAGAAAATCCCTCAAACTCTCGCTCCACAATAAATGCCGATATACCTTTATGCTTTTTACTTTTGTCAGTATAGGCAAAAACAAGAAAATGATCCGCATAATCACAAAGGGAAATCCATGTTTTAGAACCATTAAGGATATAGTAATCTCCATCTTTTGTTGCGGTTGTCTGCAAAGCAGCAACGTCAGAACCGGCATTTGGTTCGGTCAAACCAAACGCACCAATCTTTTTTCCTTGCGCTTGAGGTACAAGATACTTTTGCTTTTGCTCTTCATTTCCCCATTGCAGAAGGGTTAAACTATTTAATCCTGTATGCACAGAAACCGCGGTTCTAAAAGCAGTGTCTCCTCTTTCTAACTCTTCACACACAATTGCGAGTGTATTATAATCCATTCCACTTCCGCCATATTCTTCCGGGATACACACTCCCATAAGATCCAAATCGGCTAAACGTTTCATAATTCCAACTTCAAACTGGCCTTTTTCATCCCATTCGCCAATAAAGGGCATAATCTCTTTATCTACGAAGCTGCGAACGACTTTTCTCACCATCTCTTGTTCTTCTGAAAATGCAAAGTTCATCATTTTTATCACTCCTCAGATAATCTGTTTCGCTTTCATCTTTTCTATTTGTTCTTTTGTTATTCCAATTTCCAATAACACTTCTTCTGTATGTTCACCAGCTAGAGGAGGGTGTCTTTTTATTTCAACAGGCGTGCGCGACAGTTTAAGCGGACTTCCTACTAAACGAACAGAACCTGCTGTAGGATGGGGGACTTCTTTCACCATCTCTCTAGCGTTTACTTGTTCATCTTTAAATAACTCTTGTAAATTATTAATTGGTCCTGCAGGAACTCCGGCCTCATTTAGCAGGTGCAGCCAATCTTTCGACTTTCTTTGCAGCATCTTTTCTGAAATGATTCCAATCAATTGCTCCCGGTTTTTCAACCTTTTCGGATTGGTAGAAAAACTAGGGTCCTTAGCTAGTTCTTCCATACCCAAAAGCATACATAGCTTTCCAAACTGTCCGTCATTCCCAACTGCCACGACCATTTCGCCATCTGCCGTCGGAAAGGTTTGATAGGGAACAATATTAGGGTGAAGATTTCCTAATCTTTTTGGAAGATGATTCGATACTAAATAATTGCTAGCCACATTTACTAAGGCACTGATTTGGGAGTCAAATAAAGAGATATCAACACTTTGCCCAAGCTTTGAAGTATTTCTTTCGTTTAATGCACCGAGAACGCCAACGGCTGCGTATAAACCGGTTAGAATATCAGCTATGGCAACCCCAACTTTTACGGGTCCAGACTCTTCACTGCCTGTTATACTCATTAGGCCGCCCATCGCTTGAATAATGTAGTCATAGCCGGGTAAATTTTGATAAGGTCCGTTCCTGCCAAACCCTGTGATGGAACAATGAATAATTCTTGGATTTATCAGTTTGAGAGATTCGTAATCTAATCCCCATTTTTGCATGGTTCCATTTTTAAAGTTTTCAATCACAACATCGGCTTCTTTGATCAATTTGATTAAAATCTTTTTACCTTCTGCCGATTTTAAATCCAACGTAATGCCTCGTTTATTCCGATTCGCACAAAGATAATAGGCACTTTCGCCTCCTGTATTAGGAGGGCCCCAATATCTTGTGTCATCACTTCCGCCAGGTGCCTCCACCTTAATAATTTCGGCCCCTAAATCCCCAAGAATCATCGTGCAATATGGACCAGCTAGAACTCTTGTAAGATCAAGCACTTTTATTCCGCCTAATGCTCCGGCCATTTTTTTACCCACTTTCATCTATATGTCTCTCGGTTAAGAAATACCCCTAGTAAGCAGTCGGAATTTGAATTGATAAGAGCGGGGGATATTGCTGCGAACCAAAGATATCTCCATCCCCCGGATCTCCACTGGGTCTATCGCGCATAATGGTGAATTTAATGGCATATGCCGGATCATATTGAACGAAATCAGTGATTTTATCCTCTGAAATGTTATATAATTCTGCCATGGATTTTCTATTAATCACTCCGCTGTTGCAAACTAGGTCATAGGCTTCTTTTTCTTTAAAAATAATATCGAAGGTTATTTTATCTGTTCCTGCATTTTTTGACCGAATGGTCTTTGCTAACTCTTGTAGTGAAGTGGTTTTCATCAGAATCTCTCCTTTTATTAGCTATTAACCAATTGATCTGCTCCGACCTGTTCGATGTGAACATCAAATAATTCAAGTGGGTCCTTAACCGGAACTACGTGGTTCATAGACCAGCTGTAAGTGGCACCAGCATAAATGACATCATCAATGAGGTAAGCGGCTGTTCCAGCTGTTCCTTTTACCTCAGGAAGTCGGGCGTAGAAAATTTGACGTGTCGCAAACAGCGTTAAAGCTTCGGCAATTTCTTTCTCGTCAGCCACACCCTCAACGACAATCCCAAGTTCATGAGATTTAATTTCCTTCACCGGCTCGAGCGCTCCCATAACCCCGTCTTTCCCGAAGGTTCTAAAATTCAAATGATAGTTCTTTCCCTCAAACTCTTTCGCTACTTGCTCTCTGGCAAAATTAAGAACTTGATCGATATTTTGAATGGTATAAGGGTCACGTACACCGGCAATCCCAATATATTTTTCCCCGACTTTTGCCGAACCCTCAAGCTTCACTTTTACGTCCCCATCTACTGGTACATATTTTTGACCAGTAATCCTTGTCGTTTTTGCATCGTATTGTTCATAATGACAATTCGTCATATCGAGCATACCGCCAGCAAAATATTCATAATACGGATTTGACCTTTCATACATGGCATGACCCGCAACGGAGGCAATGGTACAGCTTTGTTCAGGGTGCATTGCCGTTACTTTCACATCATCGTGTGTAATGGTCCCGATGATGCTTTCCTTTGCCCCATATGGTTCTGCGCAGAAAGACGCACACTCAAGCACCTTCCCCATGTAGTAAGCATGTTCTTCAGGGAATCCTTCACGGATTGCAGGAGCTGCGAATATGGCACAATCACTTGAGCGCCCACCAATTACTACATCCGCCCCCATATCTAATGCTTTTACAAAAGGATGAATACCTGCTACAGCGACAATCCGTTCTGTTCTTTCAATCTCTTCCACTTCCAGTGGGGCTCGGGCATCAAGCCCTTCAATGATCACTTCATTTGCCAATTTGTCTTTTAGGTATTTTTTGTCCACTTCTGAATAGAAGTAAGCTAGTTTAAAAGGAGGGAGGCTATGTTCTTTTGCAAGGTCTTTGATGATCTGAACATACATATCCACGCGGCTGTTTGCACCTGTATCACCAGCTGAACCAATGAGCATCGGGACACCTTGTTCTCTTGCAGCGAGCAGCATTAATTCCAAATCGTGTTTTTGCCAACTATACATACTAACGGAACGATTTGCTCCAAGAGCGGAGGCACCAATATCATCACTGCCTGAGTCACAGCAATAATAATCAGGTTTCGTGGCAGCTCCTAGATAAAAACTTTCTTCTTTCGTTGGTGCAAATCCTAGATGTCCATTTGGGCAAAGAATCCTTAGCTGTTTTTTCATTGTTCATCCTCCTTGTTTGTATTAACAGGTTATAACCAGTTGCTATATCCACAGTGTATCTTTTAAAGAATATTTTGTCAATTCAAAAAATAAAAAAAACAAATGCACTGGCAAAAGCTACATTTGTCTTGTAATAAAAAATTTATACTTATCTCCTCGATAGTAGGTTTCTTTAAACTCAAGAGGAGTTTTATCCCGATAGACAATGGAAGTGACCCGGAACAAGGGATAATGCAGTTCCACATCAAGAACCTTTGATAAATATTCATTCGCTCCAACTGCCTCAAAGGTTTGATCGACATGGGTAGGAGGAGAATCAAATACATCATAGGTTGTATAAAAATCACGTGTAGAAAATGGCTTTCCTTCTTTTAATGCAAGTTCAACCGCACTTTCTATCTTTTTACCCACTGAAAAAGAAAAATAACTATGATAATATACAATGGGCCTGCTATCGCCATATCCTAAAAGCTTAAGGGTTAGCACCTTGTCCATTACTTCAATATCAAGCATCTTAGCGAGCTGCATATCACTGGTTATAACGTTTAACTGTAACACTTTTGTTGAGGCTACTAATCCTTGCTCCTCAAGTGTTGATTGAAAGGTATTTACTTTACTTAGTTCTTGCTTGATTTTTGGATGGGCTACGAACGTACCCACTCCATGAACGCGGTTTACCAATCCTTCTCTTTCAGCAAGATCAATCGCTTGTCTTACGGTGATTCTGCTGATTTGGTATTCTTCCACCAATTCCCGTTCGGATGGAAGTTGATCCCCAGGCTCCCATTCTCCAGATTTTATTTTATCCTGAATAATACGTTTTAATTGTTCATACAACGATACTGATTGATTTCGATTTAACATCATCACACTCACCCAATTCTCATTATAACTGATTATATCCACTGTGGAAATCGCCAGCAAAACTAGCCTTTCTTAATGAATTCTATGCGGTTATTATAACACATTTTTTGGTATAATTAAAAAAATATTCAAAAAATTCTTTTATTTAATTATGAGTTTTGCTATAATCAAGTTGCTTGATATAACCACAATGCAAATGGTTATATCAAGGGAGTATAAGGGGGTGTGGTTGTGTTCGGTATTCCGAGTGCTATTTTGTATTTAGTTGGTTTACTATTATTTGTTGTTGTATTGTTTGTCGGTTTTAAAAGGCCAATGTATGAAGTTATGACACTATCATTTGTATTTTTAGTTGTGATAACGGGTTCATACGAATTATTTTGGGAAGCGCTTCTTTATCCTTCTACCAGTTCACTCTTTTATGCCATTATTGCTTTTATGGTGGTAGCCGTTATCTTTGACGCAACAAAAGTGGTGAACAATATTATACTATTGATGCTCTCAATAGTAGGAAGGGTTAGAGGGGGAGCAGGATATGTTGCCCTTCTTTCTAGCACATTTATGGCATCGCTTTCAGGGACCGGACCAGGGAATGTAGCGGCTACGGGTGTATTTACGATTCCAATGATGAAAAGGTCAAATTTCCCTCCTGCATTGGCCGCATCTGTAGAGATGTCATCTAGTATGCTGGGGAACATCATTCCACCCTCTGGTATCGTCATTCTTACTTTTGGAATTTTAGAAGGTATATACCCTGGTAGTATTTCTTTAAGCAGCTGGATGGTGGCAGCGTATGGAATTGGATTATGGTTTCTGATTCAGCGCTGGTTGACGCTTTGGGCTTTATGTAAAATCTACAAAGTAGAACCCGTTCCAATACAGGAGCTTCCAAAATTTAAAGAAAGTTTAGCGAAGGGCTGGCCAGCATTAGCTTTACCAATCGTTATTTTCCTGCCGTTATTCGCTGACGCCGAATTTAAGGATTTCTTCATCGGTCGAATTGGTGAAGATGGAGCAGGTGCATTGTCTTCTTCTGTCTTAATGTTTACCCCAGGTCTTGCAGGAGCCTATGCACTTACCATTGGTAGAAAAGCTTTGCCTTCTCACAGACTTAACCTACAGAATCTTCTCAATATGTTTAGTAAATCATTGCTTCAGGTAGTTCCAATTGGTGTGACAATTTATATGGCTTATGCCGCATCTCAAATCTTCCTTGGGTTGCAAATGGATGCTGCCGTTAGAGACTGGTTCCTATCATTTGGATTGAGTAAAACAGCAATTCTCATTATATTACCATTGTTTTTTATGGTGCTAGGCATGGTATTACCTGGTTCTGCTCAAGTGGCCATTCTTGGTGGCGCGATGATCACCGTATTTGGGTCCCTAGGTGGAGATCCTGTATTACTTGCAGCTATGCTTCCAGCAATGACTGGTGCATTGGAAGGTATGACTCCTCCACTTGCTTTAGGGTTATATGTCGCCATGGGTATTGCTGGTTCCTCCTTTGTACAAACCACGAAATTTGCAATAATATGGGTCGTGCTGCATGTCCTGCTCAGCATCATTTTGTTAACAGGCATCCTGCCAATAATCGGATTATAATAAGAAAGGCGTGATAAGATGAAGAGAATGATTTCTGTCACAGACAAGTTATATACTTGGCTTGCTCTTATAACTATGGCTCTTGGGGTAAGTGTAGCTTTCATTTTTATCGTAAGTCTTGCAATCGGAGGTAGTACAGGAGAAAGTATTGCTGTCTTTGCTGGCAAATTAATGACTTGGGGTATTCGCATTGCAGCAGTAGCGACCTTATCTGGAATAATTAATATTTACCTCAAAAAAGAACATACCTTAACAATGGAAACAGCAGATCCTGAGGAAATTCAAAAAGAGATAAAATTAAATGGAGCAGAAGGGACAGTCTAAATTGATAAAAAGTAACACTGCTTTTATTGGCGTAACCGTGCATGTCGATAGTGGCAGGGAATGTGACTTATATCCAAATCATCCACTCTTATACGTTGAACGTGATACGATCAACCTCATCCATAAGATGGGCTTGATTCCTTATCTTATACCTGTGTACGAAGACGGCTCCCTGCCGCCTTTAGACCATCTAAGTGCAATTATCTTCACAGGTGGTGGTTTTTTATCCTTGTCTGAGCCAAACTCTCAATTATCATCACTGGAAACGACAGGACAAGAACGTTATAAAGCAGAGCAACAGTTGATTCACTATGGGCTAAATAAAGATCTTCCTATGATTGGCTTTTGCCGCGGGGCACAAATGATTAACGATGCCCTCGGCGGCAGCCTTGCAAATATTCCTGATACAGGTGTGGAACACCACCAAGAAAAACTCGGAATATCAGGAGATCAGATTGTTCATAGAGTTAAGGTAGAAGAAGATAGCTTATTCTATTCATTAACAGGACAAACACAGCTGGGTGTCAATTCGTTCCATCGCCAGCATATGAATAAACTAGGTACTGGTTTGAGGTTAGCAGCAACTTCTATGGAAGATGGAATTGTTGAAATATTTGAATCCAAGAATCATAAATTTGTGTTCGGGTTTCAATTTCATCCTGAAAAGATGGTGAAAAACAACCAAGTTTGGCAAACATTTTTTAAGAACTTTGCCAATCAGATTAATTAATCTACAGCATTTTCCTCCAATAATTTATTTACAGTTGCAATCGACTTTTTATTCAATTACCAGAGCCAGGCACATCGCCTGGCTCTTTGTAATTGTTTATTCTTGGGGCAATTATGAAGAAAAATGTCGGGCATGGCAAGTTGAATGGTTAACCTAGGAAGGTAAGATGATATTTATGAAGGATAGTTAAATACTCTTTTTATTTATATTAGGTTTTTAGGTTTTCAAAATTATGGTGTAAGTTCTACAAAAGTCCCTTCAAAAATAGAAGCCATAAATTCGGAATGTTTTAAATTATATGTTTTAATAGAGTGATACGGTAAAGTGATGAAAAGGAGAGAAAAAATATTGCTTACGAACCATTTGGATTTCAGACTTGAACCGCAATTAAAGGAACTTTATGAAGAACATAAAAGAAGGGCTGCAAAAATAGATTGGGGCTATCATGATTTCTTGCCTTGGGATAAAGCGCAGGATTTCAAGAGGGTACCTTGGAACCCAGAGCAGGTAACTCTGCCTCCAGGTGTGGTAACGGCAGTCGAGACCGCACTTTTGACAGAGGTGAATCTGCCTTGGTTTACCTCCCATTTAGATCAAACGTTTAAAGGATCGCTAACAGTCATCAAGGATTTTGTCCATACTTGGACGGCGGAAGAGGATCAGCATTCGAACCTTTTGGAGACCTACCTGTTGATTACCAGAAACGCAGATCCCAAACGGATTCGTCAATTGCACAAGAGGACGGTTGAAGGAGGCTGGGAGCCTGATTTTCATACCCCGTTTGAAACCATGGTTTATACTTCACTACAGGAACTGGCAACGATGGTTTTCTATTATAATGTGGCGAAGGTAGCAGGATCCCATGATAAGGAATTGGCTACGCTTCTTAGAAGACTGGCCAAGGATGAAACGCTTCATTATGCCTTTTATCGAGATGTCATTAAGCTACACCTGCAATTGGAGCCGAATTATTGCTACTACCTCGGGTATGTGATTAAGAACTTTCAGATGCCAGGTACGGTCATGCCTGATTTTGAAGACCGGATGGCCATTATTGCAAAGGAAGCCAATTATGGGCCGCTTGAATATTTTGATCAAGTACTTGATGTCATTGTAGATTATTGGGACATCGAGAATCTTCGACCAATTGCCCCTGAGGCAGAAAAGGCGAGATTGGATATTCTAAACTACCATGCAAGACTTAAACGTGTAAGAGACCGATTTTACGGTAAAAAATAGGACCGTGGGGACGGTTCTTGCGGTCAGCACTAACCACATATGACCATGAGAACCCTCCCCAAGGGCCCAAGCCCCGAAGGAATTCCGCTTTCGAATGGGGGAGTTCGTCCAAACCCTTTTTCATATTCTTAATAAACTAACAATATAAAAATGTTTGTTAAGAAAGGGAGTAAGGGTATGAAAGGAAAGAAGAAACCTCATCATAAGCATCATCATGGTAAAGACAAGCATAACAAAAAGGAAAAACATGATCAAAACGATAAGCATGAGGATAGGAATAAGCAAGACAAAAATGACCAACACAATGATTGTGGTTGTAACAAGCAAGACAAAAACAACAAGCAGGATGATTGTAAAAAGCAGGACAAGAATGACAAGCATGAAGATTGTGGATGCAAAAAGCAAGACACAAATGACAAGCAAGATGACTGCAAAAAGCAGGACCAGGATGATAAGCGTGATGATTGCGGATGCAAAAAACAAGACCAAAACAACAGACACGATGATTGTAAAAAGCAGGACAAGAATGACAAGCACGATGACTGTGGATGCAAAAAACAAGACCAAAACAACAGACATGATAATTGTAAAAAGCAGGACCAGGATGATAAGCACGAAAATTGCGGATGCAAAAAACAAGACCAAAACAACAGGCATGATGACTGCAAAAAGCAGGACAAGAATGACAAGCACGAAGATTGCGGATGTAAAAAGCAAGACAAAAACGACAGGCATGATGACTGCAAAAAGCAGGACCAGGATGATAAGCACGAGAATTGTGGATGCAAAAAACAAGACAAAAACGACAGGCATGATGATTGTAAAAAGCAGAACCAGGATGACAAACACGATGATTGTGGATGCAAAAAACAAGATAATAACAACAAGCATGATGATTGGAAAAAGCAGGACCGGGATGACAAACACGAAGATTGCGGATGTAAAAAACAAGACAAAAACGACCAACACGGTCAATATAAAAAGAATGATTATACCCGTACGTATAAACAAAACAACAAGTATAATCAAATGAAAAATGATTCTTGTAATTCTAGTGAAAACGAAAAATATGATCATGATTACAATGAACGCAAACAATGCAGGAATATTACTTGTATATTTAGATGTAGATGCTGGTAACTTTGAACGGGAGGGGTTCTATTAACGTAGAACCCTCCCTTTTTTATTCCACTTGTTAGTAGGTTAAAATTGCATGGCATTGAGGTTGTTGAACACTTGCCTTTAGTTATGCATAAACGTTTAATCGACACCTTTTTTACAGGAAATGAGTGAAAAAACGAATGTAGAGGGATTTTAGCAAAAACTAATCAAACGTTTGATTGGAATTATGTTTGTATTACCTTGTCAAGGTTTGTAGGTACTTAGATTTTATTAAGAGGAAAGGCTGAAATGAATAAAGATAATCAATCATCCTCGACAAAAACCTTTTTGAAAAAAGTGGCTAAGTCCTTTTCAGAAAAGGACTTAGCTCCAATCTAATCAAACGTTTGTTTAGGACATGGGTATGGGGAAAATGATTGAAAAATAGTGAGTTTGGGAGAATTAAATTATTTTCTAAGGAAAGTGTAAATTTTTAGTAGAAAAGGCAGCAGGGGATTCGACATAAAAATTTCCTCGGAAATGAGAAAGTACGTTATATACAAGTCAATATGCCAAATATAATCAAACGTTTGATTAGGAGGAGGTTCGTAGAAACAAGTCGAATAGTATACGAATCAATAGAAGTTACGGAGCGTTTTATTCTAAGATGAAAGAAGTGTAAGCTATGAAATTGGAGAAAATCCACCATATCGCTATTATTTGTTCAAACTATGAAGTGTCAAAGGATTTTTATGTAAGAATATTAGGCCTTACTCCTATAAGAGAAGTGTATCGAGAGGAAAGAGGCTCATATAAACTTGATCTCGAGGTGAATGGCCATTATCAAATTGAGCTGTTTTCTTTTCCAAACCCTCCGGCAAGATCGAGTTATCCGGAAGCGGCTGGTTTGAGGCATTTGGCCTTTGAAGTGGACGATATTGAAGAGGCAGTTCGTCATCTAACCTTCATGCATGTGGAGGTGGAAGAAATTCGGATTGATCCCTGCACCCAAAAGAAATTTACCTTCTTTGGTGATCCAGATGGGATGCCAATTGAGCTTTATGAATATTAAAATCAAGCTGAAGGGGGGGAAATCACAGGATTTCCCCCCTTCAAGCTTTACTCAAACAATTCACCCAGATACGCTGAGTGGTCAAGATACTGCATCACGAATTCCTCTAAGGTCATGGGAATGTTGGTATCTTCTAACCAATAATCATAGCTTACCGCAATCGTCTTTTTAATAAGGTCGTTGCCCAGCCAATTTTTGGCCAGATGATGAGGCAGACTGGAGAGTACATCCGTAACATCCTGGATACTGGTCATGATGAACACCACCTTAAAATGGCTTTTATCTACTATATGCCAGAGCAATTTATTAAGGCTGTTAACGCTGAAAAAAATAATGAATCTATGACTTTTGGTGTATTCAAATATCTGTTTTAAGCAGTTATTATATGTTGGTGTAATTTTTTCTAATTTAATCAAAAAGAGAGAAGGAATAGTAGAATGTCTTTAGAACTGTTTGTCATGGCCTTTTTGCCGGTGGGGATTGACTATGACATGTTGAAAAATGTAGGAATTTCTATCGGGATTTTGGTTTTATTTATTCTTTTTCGAAATCTGTTTACGAAGTATGTCTTTCAGCTGATTTTAAAATTGTCTAGAAAAACACCAACTGATTTTTTTACACAAATATGTTTGAGTTTTGAGCGTCCCTTAGGCTGGGGGTTCATTATTATAGGCTTGTATCTGGCCATGGACTATTTTCCTTTTATCGAGCAGCATAATGCGTTATTTTTAAAATTTTTGCGTTCGATGGTTATTGTTTTGATTACATGGGGATTGTTTAATTTATCGTCTCCTTCTTCGGGGATTTTAGTCAGTGTGAATCAAAAGATGAACAATAAGATTGATTTAATTCTCCTTCCGTTTATTTCAAGAACGGTTCGGGTCATTCTTATTGCCATCAGTATCAGTATTATTGGTCAGGAATTTGATTATGACGTGAATGGATTGGTCGCAGGTCTTGGACTCGGGGGACTGGCGTTTGCTTTAGCTGCAAAAGAAGCGGTAGGAAACCTAATCGGCGGAATCGTCATTGTGACCGAAAAGCCTTTTTCCATTGGTGAATGGATTTTAACACCTAGCGTGGAGGGGACAGTCGAAGATATTAACTTCCGAAGTACAAAAATTCGAACGTTTAGTCAAGCACTTGTAACCGTTCCAAATTCTACACTTGCGAACGAACCGATTACCAACTGGAGCCGTATGGGGAAACGTCGCATCAATTTTCATTTGGGACTTAATTATCAAACCTCTAAAGAACAAATTCAAAGAGTGGTTCATCGGATTGAACAAATGTTAAGAACCCATGAAGAGATTCATCCGGATACGATTATGGTAGCATTCGATCATTACAATGATAGCAGTCTTGATATTCTGTTATATTTTTTCACAAATACAACCGTTTGGGCAGAACATGTTAAAATCAAACATGAAATTAACATTGAAATCATGGGGATATTAGAAGAAGAGGGAGTAGAAGTCGCCTTTCCAAGCCGAACCATTTACGTATCTCCCCAATCAAGCGAATTATTCCAAACAATGGGCTCCTTTGATTGAACCGTCACCCCGGTCCACTGAGTTTTAAAAAGATGATATCAGGAAATAGTAATAATAGATGTTTTGTGTTAGCATATACAGCGATATAGAAAAGGAAGTGAGCTTGCATGATTAATATAACTGTTCCAAAACCAGATGTTACGATTACCAAACAGGTCAACCCTGAGCTAAGTAATATTTATGGATTTACCGATTTTCACCTGATCACTCGTGAAAAGGGCGGTATTTACATGTTTTATAACAAAAACGATGAACTGCTGTTTGTAGGGAAAGCAAGGAAGTTACGTCCAAGAATTAAAAAGCATTTTGAGGATACAGTTTCCCCAATCAAAAACCATCGTGATGAAGTGACAAAAATAGAAGTTTGTGTCATTGAAGATCCCGTACATAGAGAAATTTATGAGACGTTTATCATTAATGAATCCAAGTCGAAGTACAATGTCGACAAGGTGTTTTTTAGATAAAGAATGAAGGCAATGGGGAAATCCTATTGTCTTTTTTATATGGAAAGGTGAGGAAATGGATACCTATATCTATACGTATGCCAGCTATGAAGATGAACGTTCATTGCGTGCTTTGGAGATGCGCTCTTTATTTGGGAGTGAGTCACACACGAGTATTTTGGAGAGTTCTGTAAAAATTAATCCCAGTCGGAGTCCGTTTATGAAAGAAAGACTAGCAGTTATTTTTGAAGCGGATAGTTATCACGAGCTTCTTGAGAAAGTCGCCACCTTGCAGATCGGGGAAACGTTTAAAGTGATGTATGTGAAAACTGGCAGCGTGGAAGAACCATTTGAGAAGCGGCGTGCCATTGAGAGAGAAGTCGGGTTACAAATTAAAGGTGTGGCTGATATCCGGCAGCCGCAGCGGTTGCATGGGATTATGAATATCAACGGAAGATGGGTATTTGGTGATTACGTAAAAAGTGAATCTGTTTGGCATCAACATCAGCAGAAGCCGCATCATTATTCCACTGCGCTCAGCACTCGGGTGGCAAGAGCAGTAGTGAATATTGCCATTCCGGATCCAACCCGAATAAGAGCAATAGATCCTTGCTGCGGAATTGGTACGGTCCTAGTGGAAGCTTTGTCGATGGGAATTGATATCAAGGGGAGCGACAATAACCCTGTTATTCTTGCAGGAACACGAGAGAATATCGAACACTTTGGTTATTCATGTGAAGTGAAGTTTGAAGATATACGGAACATCACGAAGCAGTACGACGTTGCGATTATCGATTTACCCTACAATTTGTGTTCGGTCATTTCGCCTGAAGAACAACTGGAAATGCTTCAAAGTGCCCGCAGGTTTGCGGATAAAGTGGTAATCGTAACGGTTGAACCAGTTGATGGAGTTCTCCTTGAAGCGGGGTTTGTCATTGTTGACCGAGCCGTTGCGAAGAAAGGGGTATTCAATCGTGAAGTGATTGTGTGTAGGTAGGAAGTGAGTTTAGAATAAATCGCAATGAACCTTATCATATGTAAATGAGGTTTTTAATATTGAACGAAAAATCCCAAACGCTACAATGGAAAAGTGAGAGTGAAGAAGATATGGTTGATATCAGCAAAATTACTCAAGGGAAAAATTTATCAGAAATAGAAGTCCAAATTGTAAAATATATCATTCGTAACATCGACAATGTCTTGCAAATGGGCGTAAGAAATATTGCGAAAGAGAATTTCACCTCTCCTGCAACTGTAATCCGCCTTTCGAAAAAATTAGGCTATACGGGATTCATCGACATGTATTACCACCTCATTCCACTCGTTAAAAAAGCTGATTTACCGGATAGCGCAGTGATGGAGGACTTTCTTGAGATTAATGTAAAGGAGTTTATGGCCCATAATTCAATGGAAGATATTGAAATCTTCATTAAAAAAGTCTTAAATCTCCGACAAAGCTATATTTTTATATATGCTACAGGTTTTTCTGCGATAGCAGCAGAGTATTTGTACAAAAAACTATTAGTACTTGGGAGAAAAACGATTTTTGCCAGTGGAACCGATTCGATTGGCGTATTCGAAAATAATCTAGAGGATATCGGTGCCTTAGTGGTCATTTCCAAATCAGGTGAAACTCAGCTTGTCCTCGATAAAATGCAGGCTGCTAAAGAGCATCATATTTTTACTGTTTCTTTCACAAAGGAAACTGAAAATCGGATTGCAGAGCTTTCGGATTTAAATTTTAAAATCATTGATCATAATAAACTAGACGATAGAAACATGTTGCCGAATAGTTTTTTCCCCGGTCTACTACTGATGTTCGAAAATATTGTTAAACAGTATGTAGGAACATTAATACCCAAAAAAGATAGGAATGAGTGAAACGTGTTTCAATGTTTGAAACACGTTCTTTATTACGTGGAATCTATCGACTATAAAACGTTTACATTGTATTCTAAACCTGTCAAATACAAAAACAAAACATAATAAAAGGGGGAAGGCAAATGAAAGCGAAAGTCATGGAAGGCATGCAGCGCTTTTCAAAAGCGATGTTCATTCCAATACTTATTTTGCCGATTGAAGGTATATTAATTGCATTCGGAAATTTATTCACCAACCCAAGATTAATGGAGGTTTTTCCTTTTTTAGATAATCCAATTACTACCGGATTCGGGACAATCCTAACTGGATCATTGGTTTCGATTCTTACCAACTTGGGGCTCATATTTTGTGTCGGGATAGCAGTTGGGTTGGCGAATAAAGACAAAGCTATCGCAGGATTTACATCTTTATTAGGCTATTTGGTATTTGTAAATGCCATGAATAAATTTATGCAGCTCACCGGGGTTCTTTATGAAGGAGAATCTTTGCAGGGAACAGGACAAACGATGGTCTTGGGCGTGCAAATTCTTGATATGGGTGTGTTTCTGGGACTTATTCTCGGTATTGTAACCGCTATCGTTCATAACAAATTTATTGATACAGAATTTAAAGGTGCGTTTCAAATTTACGGCGGATCACGATTTGTCTTTATCGTCCTGATTCCTGTTCTTGTGTTGTTATCAGTTGGGCTTACGTTCATCTGGCCATTTTTCCAAACGGGAATTAACAGTCTTGGAGGTCTAATCCAACATAGCGGAAGCTTCGGAATTTTCCTATACGGTGCATTGGAACGTTTGTTAATTCCAACTGGTTTGCATCATTTAATTTATACGCCATTTTTATATACCGAATTGGGTGGAGCCACAGAAATTGGCGGCCAAGTATACGAGGGTGCAAGAAATATATACTATGCGGAAATTATCGATCCAACTGTAAAAGAGCTTTCATCAAGTGTCGTTTGGGACGCTCGCGGTATTTCAAAAATGTTTGGTTTAATCGGTGCATGTTTGGCTATGTACCACACTGCAAAGCCTGAAAACAAGGGCAAAGTAAAGGCCATTTTAATTCCGGCTGCTGTTACCTCATTTATTGCTGGTGTAACAGAACCAATTGAATTTTCATTCTTGTTTGTAGCACCATTGTTATTTGTTGTTCATGCTGCTTTAAGCGGTTTAGGGATGGTAGCGTATCATCTATTAGATGTCCGAGCGATTGGCCCAAATGGAATGATTGATTTTCTATTGTTCAATGTACCGCTTGGAATTGAAAAAACACATTGGCCAATGTATATCGTAGTAGGATTATTCTCCTTTGCGGCGTACTATTTGGTTTTCCGCTTCCTAATTGTGAAATTTAACTTCAAAACAATTGGAAGAGAAGATGAAGACGTTGAAACAAAATTATATTCAAAAAAAGATTATGAAACGAAAAGCAAAGGAGTTACTGGAACTCCTGAGACACAGTCAAATGACGGAATTGCCCCAGTGATCGTCGATGCATTAGGTGGAGCAAGCAACATTAATACCGTAACAAATTGTTACACAAGACTCCGTTTAACACTGGATAACCCTGAAAAGGTCAACGAAGACGTATTGAAAAGAGAAACAGGTGCCAGTGGAGTCGTGATTAAAGATAAGAATGTTCAGGTTGTTTATGGTTTACAGGTAACAACCATTCGGAAAGCTGTCGACAGCTATTTGGGATTATCAACAAACGAGTAGAACCTAGATAAATACAACAAAGATTACAAGAAGGGAATGGAGAAAATGAAAAAGTTCTCAATCGTTATTGCAGGTGGAGGAAGTACGTATACACCAGGGATTGTTATGATGTTATTGGATAACCTGGATCGTTTCCCGCTTCGAAAATTAAAATTATATGATAATGACGCACAAAGACAAGCCGTTTTAGGGGAAGCCATTGAAATTGTATTAAAAGAAAAAGCGCCGGATATCGAGTATTGCTATACAACGGATCCGGAGGAAGCTTTCACGGATATTGACTTCTGTTTTGCTCATATCCGTACGGGAAAATATGAAATGCGTGAAAAGGATGAAAAAATTCCATTAAAGCATGGTGTTGTCGGCCAAGAAACTTGCGGCCCTGGCGGAATT
This sequence comes from Neobacillus niacini, assembly GCF_023715415.1. Lineage (GTDB taxonomy): Bacteria > Bacillota > Bacilli > Bacillales > Cytobacillaceae > Neobacillus > Neobacillus niacini_C. The sequence continues at coordinate 22,696 of NZ_JAMBOB010000014.1, read as the reverse complement.
GCTTATGGGATGAGAAGCATCGGTGATATGATTGAAATGATTGATATGATGGAAAAGTATGCACCTGATGCTTGGATGTTAAACTATTCTAATCCTGCAGCCATTGTTGCGGAAGCTTGCCGCGTGCTTCGTCCAAATTCAAAGGTATTGAATATTTGTGACATGCCAGTAGGTACACTTCGCAGAATTTCACATATCGTAGGGAAAGAACCGCAGGATTTAGAAGTTCGTTATTTCGGATTAAACCACTTTGGCTGGTGGACAAGCATTAAAGATAAAGAAGGTAATGAATATCTGCCACAAGTACGAGACTATGTGGCAGAGAACGGCTATCTGACTCAAAAAGAAGTAGATACGCAGCATACGGATGCCAGCTGGCAGGAAACACATAAAAAAGCGAAAGACTTGTTAGCCGTTGATCCAAGATTCTTGCCAAATACGTATCTAAAATACTATTTATATCCTGATTATGTCGTGAAGACTTCAAATCCGGAATATACAAGAGCAAATGAGGTCATCGATGGCAGGGAAAAGACGGTCTTTACTACTGCTAGACAGATCATTGAAAGAGGAACAGCAGAAGGCTGTGAATTTGAAATGGGTGCTCACGCAACCTTTGTCGTTGACCTTGCCCGTGCTATTGCCTTTAACACACACGAAAGAATGCTGTTGATTGTTGAAAACAATGGTGCGATTGCGAACTTTGATGATGATGCCATGGTAGAAGTTCCATGTATTGTCGGAAGCAATGGTCCAGAGCCATTAAGCCAAGGAAAGATTCCTGAGTTCCAAAGAGCATTAATGTACCAGCAAGTAACGGTTGAAAAATTGGTTGTACAAGCTTACATTGAAGGAAGCTATCAAAAATTATGGCAGGCTTTAACACTATCAAAAACAGTACCAAGCGCAAAAGTCGCAAAAGACATTTTGGATGATTTAATTGAAGCGAATAAAGGTTACTGGCCAGAATTAAACTAACCTTATAAATACTTAAAAAGGCGAAAAGCAGAAGTGCTTTTCGCCTCAGGCTGTCGAGAAACTCTCGACAGTATTTTATTTTGGCTCTTTTCGTATAAAACGTTGTCTTATGTATACATATGGACCGTTCCTTTCCGCTACAGGTGCTTGCTTTCCGCGGGGAGGAAGTCGAGCCTCCTCGACGCTGCGCGTCTGTGGGGTCTCGACTTTTCCTCTACATCCCGCAGGAGTCAAGCACCTTTCGCTCCAATCCACTCTTTGCTTTCAATATTGATAAAAGCATCTATCTGTTAGAAAAGAGCCTTTAATTTTCAATAACTTTTTCGATTCGTGCTTTAATTTTAACCGACTTTCAAAGTCTGGGGTAAAATACTTTATAATTTAGAACTGAAAAGGTAGTGTGAAGCTTCGCAGTTTCAAAAGAACTCCATGAGCATCACTATTGTAGGTTACGAGGATTGCACAATGCGAGTGTGCAGGTGTTACTTACCGCAGCATGCCAAAATATGAAAAAGATTGCAACGCACATAGCCAGGTTTGAAAAAGTGTGTGGCAATTTCCTGGTTCATTTCCCCTGTTGATTGGAGCGGAAATCAACAGGCCTTTGGGAAGGCAGAAAAAGATTGTCGAGAAAGATACCTTTCTCGACAATCTGAGGCGAAAAGCAGAAGTGCTTTTCGCCTTTTTCTATGGATACTCCTATCCCGAAGACACGGCCTATTGGTTTCGTTGCACTGGATCCCTTCTACTTAATTCATGTATATTTTGTTAGAGATTTAGACTGTTGGAAGTTGAGTCCGGGGGACCATGGGGAAGGTTTTCTTCTTTTGTGATAAAATATAGGATGATACAATGGATAAATGTTAGCTAAAAGGCAGGAATTCAGATGAAGATAAATATACATATTGTGGTACCGTATGAAGCAATGATTCCTGTTATTCAGGAATGTATCCCTCTTTTTCCTACACTTGATATTTCCTATTCACTTGGGGATTTAGAGGAAGGAGTTAGGAAGGCGATTGATGCGGAGGAAAATGGAGCAGACATTCTTATCAGTAGGGGTGGAACGGCTCAATTAATTAAGAAGAACGTTCGGATTCCTGTTTTGGATATGCACCTATCCGGATATGACATGATTCGATCGCTCTCTTTGGCCACGAATTTGGAAAAAAAGACAGCGATTGTGGGCTTCTCAAATATTACGTCTGGGGCTCAAGCTGTTATTGACTTATTAGACCTTCCATTAAAGGTATTCACGATTTCCGATCAATCAGAGGTAGCCCCATTAATTTTAGAGCTAAAAAACACTGGCTATGAGCAAATTGTGGGTGATGTGATTACACTAAAAACCTCAAAGGCATATGGTCTTAAGGGTTTTTTGCTCCAATCGGGCAAAGAGTCGATTATGACTTCACTTGAGGGTGCGGAGATTCTCTATCGTTATCTACAAGACAAAAACAATGTCACAAAGGTCTTCGAGCAATATGTAGTAAAGGACAATCAAAATCTGATGATTATCGATGGGCAAAATAAGATGATTTATGAGCATTGGACGGATTTTCCTTCCAATCCACTTACAGATGACCATTTATATTTATTGAATACAGACCTTGAAGTCAATCAACATAAGGCGACAAGAAATCTTATGCTTGATGATAGGATGATTAATGTGACGGGCACTTGTGTTCAAGTGGATGGGCAGCGTTACAAGGTCATCGTAATAGAAAAAAGTACGATGCCACTAATCGAGCGGAAGGGGCTTGCAATCGAGACGGAAATCGCGAGTGAACCAATTGCGGATACTTCTGTTTCGATAAAGACGATACTCAATCATATTGAAACACTATATAAAAGCAATCAAATCATCCTTTTAGAAGGAGGGAAAGGAACAAGCAAGGCCTTTATTACGCATTATATCCATCAAAAGCTTACAGATGGCAGCATGCTTGTTACCATTAATTTCAAGGAATTTGAGCAACACTATTTGGAACAGCTGCCGTTAAGTAAGATTCGGACAATCAAGTTGATGAATACAGAGTTTGCAGACGATTGCGAAATGCTTCATCACTTACTAAAGGAATGTCAAAAACATCAGGTTCGTATTTTCATCATTTCAGAAAATGGGTTTGTTCCTGGGCTCCCTCCAGGACTTAAACTTACGAAAATCATTATGCCGACTCTTACTGAAAGAAAAGAGGATATTCGCACTCTGGCCCAATATTTCATTGCTTACTACAATCAGAAATATGGAACAACAGCTGTGAAGATTACCCGTGAGGCAATAGGTTTTTTAGAGAACTATACCTATCCGAATCAGATTGATGATTTGAAAAACTTAATCAAGCAAGTTGCCCTCAATTCGAAGGACTATGTGATTCAAAAAGAAACCATTGAAAAAGTGATGACGAATGAACACTTACCATCTAATGACATTCTTCAAAAAGGTACTCTCAAGGAAATTGAAAAGGAAATCATTAAATGGGTACTGAAGGCGGAAAATCATAATCAAACAAAGGCAGCTGAACGATTAGGTATTAATCGTGCAACCCTATGGCGTAAGCTTAAAGAGTAATCTTTATGCTTACGCCTCTTTTATTTGAAAAAAAGAATGACCTTACTACGGTTCAGAAAGAAGAGAAAATCCCTGCTCTGATTTTCACATGCCGTTCCCTGTTTGTTATGCGTGCCCACCGGGACAGTTCTCCTTGGCTAATTATTTGGTGAATCGGACTAAACTTCTATCATAAAGAAAAACACATTGAATCGGGGGATTCGATGTGTTTTTCAGCTGATTCTGAAATGGAAAGGTTTTTTCTCAGACTTAACAGCTATAAATTCGTCAATCGTTTCAGGGGTATGTTTACCTTCTTTTCCTTGGAAAAGGTCGATATTAACGGTCACATCCATACAGCCAAGGTATTTTCCGTTTTCATCACGTACCGCCATGAATTTTTGATAAATTTGCCCTGCCTCTTCACCAGAGCGTTTTGGAAACCAAAATTCCCATTCGTCACGCGCTCCTGAACGAAAGTCATTCAACAGTTTTTCAACGTGGTGAGCTACTTTTGGGTGAAGCTCAAGTACATGGCGGCCTATCGCTTCTTTACGACGACCATGCACTCGGTTAGGATTATTTGAATACCAGCGGAAAATATCGTCGGCATCGCAAAAACCCATTTCAAATGGTAATATATTGATAATTGAATCCAAAGTGCTTGCTTTAATTGCACCAGTTTCAAAATTAATGACAGCTTCAGGACTAATTAATTCAGACAATTTTTCTTCAGACATCTTAAAAACCTCCAATATATAATCTCTGTTTATGAGAAAAATGAAATAGTAAAAATGTTAGCGAGAAAAAAATCGGCAACTTCTAGTTGTTTATTTATCTGACCTCATTACTAATGATAGCATTAGTAATGAGGGACAAATGTGATTTATATCACAAAAGTTACTTTGATTATTACTTGTAATTGAGGTTATTCGTTAAGCTGGGCACCCAATCTTATCATTAGACGGAAAAATTCCGCTTATTTATTTCACTGGTTTCTCACTTGTAGTTTAAAAACACATTTCCCTTTATCGAAGTTTTCCTTGATCTGCTACAGCGGTATATAGAGTGAAATTTCAAAATGAGTAATGACAGCCCCCTCTGCTATATGGGATAGTAAAGGGGAGCTTTTTTTATTTCTATTAATCTGAATACTATTACTATTTTAAAGTATGGAATTTCTAGAACCCATTTGATGAATGTGAACGGAGGGAACAAAACCTATGGAGCATCACCTAACAGAAGATAAAGGTCACTATTATAAAGGGGAGTTGCAAGTAGGAAACTGGGTGAATACAGATTTTCTTTCTTTGTCTACTAGGGCTACATTAAGAAATGCAGCAGAACTTCTACTAGAAAATGAGTTAAATCAGGCTCCTGTAGTGGATGGTCAAAATCGATATCTTGGTATCTTGTCATTGGCTATCATCACGGATGCTTTGTTAAATAGTGTTTCTCCTGATGAAGTAATTGAGAATTATTACGACAAAAACGCACGTTTTCTTTACTTCTCAGAAACATTGTCGTCACTGTCACTAAGAAAATCCAGTATTCCGGTTGTCGATAAACAAGGTGTTTTATTAGGCATGCTGAATCAAAATGATGTTTTCGCAGGATTAACCCAAATGTATAAAAAAATGGATGTATTGGAACAAACGATTGAATGGTTGATAACCTGTTTTGACAATATCCATGAAGGAATTGTCGTCGTCGATGAAAATGGGTATGTCAAAATGATTAATAAAGCCTATTGTCATTATCTCGGAGTCAATCAAGATGCAGTGGTTGATCAACATGTGGTAAATGTGATTGATGGCACTCGTTTACATATTGTCCTTCAAACGGGTATTCCTGAACATAATCAAGTTCAATTTTTGCAAGGGCAAGAAGTTGTAGCTCATCGCATCCCCATTTGGAAAAACAATAAAATCATCGGGGGAATCGGCATCCTTGTTTTTCAAGGAGTTTCTGAACTTTATACCATTTTTGATAGAATTCAAGAATTAAATGGAACGACGGGTCTCTCGTCTGTACATATTGAACAACCAAAACAAAAAGAAGAACCGACAACTTTTAACCAAGTTATTGGGAAGAGTGAACGGTTTATCCATGCAAAAAATATTGCCCGGCGTGCTGCACAAACCTCTGCATCTATCTTAATTACCGGAGAAAGCGGCGTAGGAAAAGAGATATTTACAAAGGCTATTCATTCCTTGAGTAAATATTGTGAAGGTCCGTTTATCAGTGTGAATTGTGCTTCGATTCCAGAGCATTTACTTGAATCCGAACTATTTGGCTATGAAGAAGGTGCGTTTACTGGTTCGAGAAAGAAGGGGAAACCAGGAAAATTCCTTTTAGCCCATAAGGGGACACTTTTTCTAGATGAGATTGGAGATATGCCTTTACATATGCAATCGAAAATATTACGTGTTTTACAGGAACGGGAGGTAGAACCAGTAGGAGGTTCGAAACCGATTCCCGTTGATTTTCGGCTCATTGCGGCTACAAACTGTTCGATTAAGGATATGGTAAAGGAAAACAAATTCCGAGAAGACCTATATTATCGTATCAATGTTATCCCCATTACGATTCCACCGCTAAGAGAAAGAAAAGAAGATATCCCTCTGTTAATTGGGCAATTTATGACAACCATCTGTGAGAAATATCAAATCCAGCAAAAAGAAATCAGTAAAGAAACCGTTGCGGGTATGATGGAATATACTTGGCCAGGTAATATCAGAGAGTTATTTAATGTGATGGAAAGGCTTATCACATTGGTTGATGGTCAAGGAATTTATTTTGATGACTTTCAACGCTACTTCTTGGAACGGAATAAACCGAATAAAGAACAGGTGAGCGAGTATTCCGTGTTGGAGAGGAAAATCGCTCCGATTACCTCGTTACATACACTGAAACGCTCTGAACTACAAAAGGAAAAAGAGTTGCTCATACAAATACTAAAAGAAGAACAAGGGAATAAGACACGTGCGGCTAAGAAGTTAGGTATTTCAAGAGCCACTCTATACAATAAAATAAAAGAGTTCAACCTATAAGAGTGTCTAATTATTTAAACAGAGTGTCTAAACTATTAAACAATTTGTCTAATAGTTTAGACACTCTTCATTTTAAATGTTTTAAATATTGGTTATTTTCACAAAAGTATAAATTGGCACACTTCTTGCAGTATAAAGGGTATAATTACAAACATTAATTTGGGGGTGTCGCATGCTTAGTTTTATTGGTCTTTTCCTAAGCTTGGCTTTACTAATTTTATTTACTATGCGAGGGGTAAATATTATTATTGCTGCCGTTCTCTGCTCTACTTTGCTTGCGTTAACAAGTGGTTTGTCTTTAGAGAAAGCGCTTACGGAGAATTATATGACTGGATTCACCGGTTATTTTGCTTCATGGTTTCTCGTGTACCTATTAGGCGCCATTTTTGGAAAGGTAATGGAGGAAACGAAAGCTGCGGATTCCATTGCGGAATGGGTAAAAGTCAGAGTGGGTGCAAAACGAGCAGTCTTTGCCGTTGTAGCAGCTTGTGCATTAATGACGTATGGCGGAGTTAGTATTGCAATCGTTGGTTTCTCTGTTTATCCGATTGCTGTTTCCTTATTCAAAGTAGCCAATCTGCCCCATCGATTTATCCCTGCAGCAATCGTATTCGGATCTATCTCTTTCACAATGACTGCACCGGGATCCCCAGAGGTTCAAAATCTTATTCCGATGCAGTTCTTTGGAACACAGCCTACTGCAGGAGGATTGATTGGTGTCATCACTGCTCTGTTTATCATGGTTTCAGGGGGCTATGCCCTTAAGTACATGGTTACAAAGGCAGTGAAAAATGGTGAGACGTTTACCTTACCAGGTTCTCAAAAAGGAAGTGAAAGTGCACTTTCTGAAGTGGCAGCAGCTATCGAAACGCAAACAAATGTAAAACTGCCGCCTTTCCTATTAGCGATTTTGCCATTAGTCATTGTTGTTGCGGTATTAAATGTTGCGTCAAGGTTTATATCTCCAACTGCAGCAGCGTTATTGGGATTGTTTTCAGGAGTCATTGCTGGACTTGTCTTAATGAATAAATACTCTAGGAAGTATAGTGCCATTTTTGGAAAAGGCAGTGAAAACGCTATCGTTGCAACGGCAAATATATGTGCGGTCGTTGGTTTCGGTGCAGTAGCTCAGCAGTCACCTGCCTTTAGTTCGATTGTCGATGCACTTGTTAGTATGCCTGGAATGGCGTATGCAGGATTAGGAGCAGCTGTAACGATTATTGCAGGAATTACAGGTTCAGCATCAGGAGGACTTGGAATTGCTCTTCCTATCTTAGCACCTGCCTATATGGCACAAGGGCTTGATCCAGGTGCGATGCATCGGATTTCATCCCTTGCTTCCGGAGGACTTGATTCCCTTCCTCATAATGGATATATCGTCACCACCATCCGAGCTGTATGTAATGAAACGCATGAGAAGGCGTATATGCCCATCTTTGTTCTTACCGTTGGGATTTCAATAATCGCACTCACACTAGCAATCTTGTTATACACATTCTTAGGTTAGTAATCAATCAACTAAAAATAGGAGGAAAATAGTATGAGTAACCTTTCAAAGAAGATTGGATTCATCGGGTTAGGGAATATGGGGCTTCCGATGGCTATTAATCTGGTTAAAGCAGGGTATGAAGTTTATGGAGTAGATACGATTCGTGATGCTGAAGATAAATTTTCGCAAGCCGGCGGAAAAATCGGAGTGGCTCCTGCTATTTTAGCAAAGGAAGTAGACGTGATTATGACGAGTCTTCCAACGCCGCAAATCGTAGAGAAGGTGTATCTGGGTGGAAATGGAATTATCGAAAATGCACACGCTTCGCTCACGATGATTGATTTTAGTACCATCTCTCCTCAATTAAATGAAAGTGTCTATTCTGCTTCAAAGGAAAAAGGGATTGACTACCTGGGTGCTCCCGTAAGTGGAAGTGTATCGGGTGCAGTGAATGGCACTCTTACCATCATGGTAGGCGGGGAAAAATCTGTTTATGAAAAATCCCTTCCAGTCTTGAATGTACTTGGAGAGAATATCTTTCATTTAGGAGAAAGTGCTGGTACTGGAACGGTTATTAAACTATTAAATAATCTAATGATCGGTTTCTATACGGAGGCAGTAGCCGAAACCGTTGCATTAGGGGAGCAAATGGGTGTAGACGCAGAAACAATTTATGATGTATTAAGCGTAAGTTTTGGGCAAAGCAGAATCTATGAAAGAAACTACAAAGGGTTTATTGCACCCAACGAATTTAACCCTGGATTCTCTACAAATCTATTACTAAAAGACTTAAAACTAGCAAAACAAATGGCGGAGGAAGTTGGAAGCCCACTCCCAATTGGAGATCAATTGATTGATTTATATACAAAGGCTGTCGAAAAAGGATATGGTCCACAGGATATGTCAGCCGTCTATCTAATGGTAAAAGAGTCTATTAATGAGAACAACCTCGTTGCATCAAAAAATTAATTAGGAGGAGTAATGAATATGACTACTACAACACAAAATGCAGTAAAAAAATTAACTCATTTTATTGGCGGTGAAATGACACCAGGTAAAAGTGAACGCTTCGGGGATGTATATAGCCCATCTACAGGTGAAGTTATTGCATTATGTCCTCTTGCGTCAACAGAGGAAGTAAATGAAGCGGTTGAAGTGGCTCATGCTGCATTCGAAAAGTGGAAGAGAATATCTTTAGGAAAAAGAGTAGAGGTACTTCATCGTTTTAGAGCTTTGTTAGTGGAAGAAACGAATCGCCTTGCTGAAATGATTGGTTTGGAAAGTGGAAAAACGGTCGCTGATGCAAAAGGAGAAATTGTCCGTGGAATTGAATCCGTTGATTTGGCTATCAATGCCCCACATTTGTTAAAGGGGGAATACTCCGTAAATGTTGGTGGAGATATTAATTCCTTTTCAATCAAACAACCATTAGGCGTAGTGGCTGCGATCTCTCCCTTTAACTTTCCAGTTATGGTACCTCTTGCAATGACGTCTATGGCGGTAGCGGTCGGAAATGCTGTCATTTTAAAACCTTCCGAAAAGGTTCCGAACTCTGCCTTATATATTTCCGAACTTTGGAAAAAAGCGGGCCTGCCAGATGGCGTTTGGACCGTGATCAATGGAGATAAAGAGGCTGTAGATACGATCCTGAAGAATCCAAAGATTCATGCGATTAGTTTTGTTGGCTCTACTCCAATTGCTGAATACGTGTACAGTGAAGGAACCAAAAATAATAAGCGTGTAGCAGCTTTTGGCGGCGGAAAAAATCATATGATTATCATGCCTGATGCAGATTTAGATCAAGCAGTAACCGCCTTTCTAGGTGCTGCATACGGATCTGCTTCACAACGTTGTATGGCTATTTCTGCAGCCATGCCAGTTGGAGAAAAAACGGCTGAAGCATTTGTAGCCAAATTAAAAGCACGTGTAGCACAACTTAAAGTAGGTGCTTATACGGATGAAAGTGCAGACTTCGGGGCTGTTATTACACAGCAATCAAAGGATAGTGTTCTCAAGTATATTAATGAAAGTATCGAAGAAGGCGCAGTTTTAACCGTAGATGGACGTAATCCTGAAGTGAATGCACCAGAAAAGGGATTCTATTTAGGAGCCACTCTTTTAGATCATGTTACTCCGGATATGAAAATATACCGTGATGAAGTATTTGGACCAGCACGTATCGTTGTACGGGTAAGTACATTAGACGAAGCGATTAACCTCATTAATAGTCACGAATTTGGCAACGGGGTGACCATCTACACTGAAAGTGGTCCTGCTGCAAGAAAGTTTACACAAGAAATTGAAGTAGGAATGGTTGGGGTGAATGTACCGATTCCAATTCCAGTTGGATACCACAACTTCGGTGGATTGAAGCGTTCAAAGTTCGGTGAAGCCCACATGTTTGGACCAGATACCGCACGCTTCTTCACAAAGTCAAAAACGGTATCAGAAAGATGGCCGGAAGCCAAGGAAGATAGCAAGACTGAGTTTGCTTTCCCTAGTAGTAATCAATAATTACGTTATTCATACGAGCTGTTGTGAACCTCTTGTTTCACTCGTGATTATGAATCAATTGGAGGAATAGTGTATGAAGGCAATTGTTATCAGCGAATTTGGGGGACCTGAAGTATTAAGAATGGTTAACATGGATATCCCTTCTATCGGCCCAAACCAAGTGTTAGTCCGTGTGGAAGCAACAAGTGTCAATTTTGCTGATATTCAAACAAGACATGGTAACTATCATGCAGCAGGGAAACCTCCGATTATTCCTGGATTAGATGCTGCAGGAATCATTGAGGCTGTAGGATCCGATGTACAAAGCTTTAAAGTGGGACAACGAGTGATTGCTTTTCCAAAAAACGGATCATATGCGGAATATATCGTAGCAGATGAAAATCTTACCTTTACCATCCCAACTAACGTTGATTTTCGGACAGCAGCAGCAAGTCCAGTCGTTGCTTTTACGGCATATAAACTTCTTGCCGATGTAGGCAGGGTGCAGCCGGGTGAAAGTGTTCTGATTCATGCTGCGGCTGGAGGTATTGGAACGACGGCGATCCAGCTGGCAAAACTTTTAGGTGCGGGCTGTGTCATTGGAACCGTAGGACGTGAAAGCAAGGTTGCGACTGCGTTAGAAGCGGGAGCGGATCATGTCATTTGCTACGAGAAGGATGACTTTGCCCCTAAAGTAAATGAACTAACCAACGGACAAGGAGCCGATGTCATTTTAGACTCCATTGCTGGTAAAGTGACAGAAAAAAGCCTGGATTGTTTAGCGATGTACGGGCGTTTGGTCAACTTTGGGAATGCGAGCGGAGATTTCGGTCAATTTATTACGAAAGATTTACATGCCAGCTGTCGGGCTGTTCTCGGATTTAGTTTAGGTACGACGAGAAATAACCGTCCAGAACTATTACGTGAACCAGCTGAACGCGTAATGAGTTTTTTAGCGGAAGGTCGTTTGGACATGAAGGTAGGAAAGAGTTTTAAAATGGAAGAGGCAGCAGAAGCACATCGTTTGGTTGAGAGCAGACAAAGCACAGGAAAAGTCCTGCTGGAAATGAACAACTGATGTGAGTCGGTACTTCTGGACATCGTTGTGGAAATTTAGGCAAAATGATCAAGTTGTTCTATTGAATGGATGCTTTGCTTCTATCAAGGAGTAAAGCATTTTTTCCTATTCAAGTATTTCTAGAAAAAAACAGGGTTCCTCATTTAGTAGGTCAAATATATATCTTATTCAAAGTATTGGAGGAGAAATGGATGAAAACACGAGTAACAGAGATTTTCGGAATTGACTATCCAATTGTACAGGGTGGACTTGCTTACCTCGCCTATGCCGAACTGGCAGCTGCCGTCTCTAATGCAGGAGGACTCGGACAAATTACTGCCGCAACGCTAGGTACCCCTGAAAAACTTCGGAATGAAATTCGTAAAGTACGTAGCCTTACCAATAAGCCATTCGGTGTAAACTTTGCCATTGCACGGCATGACGGTCAATATCAAGAACTGCTTGAAGTTGCTATCGAGGAAAAGGTGCCAGTCATTTCGATAACAGGGGCGAATCCACAGCCTATTTTTGAACGAATTAAAGGAGAAAACATTAAAACACTTGTACTTGTATCAGGCGTTAGACAGGCACAAAAGGCTGAAGAACTTGGTGCAGATGCGGTAATGGCGGTGGGACAGGAAGGGGGAGGACATTTAGGACGCGAAGATATTGGGACAATGGTGCTTATTCCCCTGGTCGTAGATTCTGTATCGATTCCCGTATTAGCCAGTGGGGGGATTGGCGATGGACGAGGTTTATTGGCAGCTTTTTCACTTGGGGCGGAAGGAATTGAAATGGGGACTCGCTTTATCGCAACAAAGGAGTGTGTTCATGCAAACGAGAGATATAAACAGGCAATCCTTACTGCAAAAGAGACGGATACAGTGGTTATCAAGAGAACAATCGGTTCGCCAGGACGCGTATTGAAATCTGGATATACATTAGACATTCTCGAACGTGAAAAGGTAGGAGCTACCTATGAAGACCTGAAAGATGTGATTAGCGGTAAAGCGAATTGCAGGTATATCTATGATGGTGAAGAATTGGATGGTTTCGGATGGGCCGGGCAGGTAGTGGGTCTTATAAAAACGATTCCTACGGTTCAGGAATTGTTTGATGAGATGATTTTAACGGCAGAAAAAGGACTGAGCCGCTTAGGTACTCTTTTTGGAGAGCGGTCACTTAAATAATTCCTACTATACAAGGGGAGAAAATTATGGATGTTGAGAAATATATTGGAGCCAGTGCGGGTCTGCGAAAATTGGAATACAATTGGAGAGATATTGCCCTTTATGCTCTTGCCGTAGGAGCTCGTAAAGAAGATCTAAACTACTATTATGAAAAAAACATGAAGGTAATCCCAACCTACGGAGCGATCCCATATTGGAATGCAGTTAATACTACTCCTCAAAGACCAACTCCATATCCTGCATCCCTTATTGTCAAGGAAGCATTACAAAGGGAATTAGGCGTATCGCCAGGCTTTCTTCACATGGAGCATGAATTAATCATGCATAGACCCATTGATCCAATTAAAGGTTCTCTTGTTTTTGAAGATACGATAACCAATATTTATGATCGTGGGAAGGATAAAGGCATTATTGTTAAAACGCAATTGCCGGTTTTCGATGAAGCTGGGAATTTGATTTGCACGAACCATTCAAGCACTGTCATTTTTGCTAAGGGAGGCTTTGGTGGAGAAAAACCTCCTAAGAGTAATGTTGTCATTCCTGATCGTGAACCAGATTATGTTATTTCTGATTCTATCAGCGAGATTCAGAACGTTCTTTATCGTCTGACAGGGGATACCAATCATATACATGTAAATCCAGAACTAGCAAAAGAAGCAGGATTTAAGGCTCCTTTTATGCAGGGATTATGTTCGCTTGGATTTGCATGCAGAATGGGTATCGAAGCCATCATTCCAAATGAGCCAGAAAGAATGACGCGAATCTCCACTCAAATGAGAAGTATTTGCTATCCAGGCACAAACGTTCAATTTGTCGGCTGGAAAGTAGATAACGGAGTATACTTTAAGTTGGTAAACTCTGATACTGGTAAAGCCATACTTGATAAGGGGATATTTGAGTATAGATAAAGTCCAGAGTCCATGGGAACGGTTCTCCTGGACATATTTTTTGTTTATTCTGACTTAGGTAGCATTTCACTACCATTTAACCATTAATCAAGTGAAAGTGACCCGGAGAACCGTCTCCACGGTTCCCGGTTTCCTTTAAAGTGTTTTTATCTTTTTAGCAATAAGGTCCGTTGCCTTTTTCGGATTTAAACGATATAAAAAGTCCATTATTTTTGAATCATTTCCGGCTAATACTCGGTATTTTTTATTTTCCATACCGTGAATAATGATGGCAGCTGCTTTCTTTGGGCTAAGCATCTTATAGGAATGGCTTTCCACTCCTGTTATTTCGATTCCAGCATTTTGAACGATGTTCGTATCGACTCCTCCAGGAAAGACAACGGTCACGCCTACACGGGTATCTCTAAGCTCTAAATGAAGACCTTCTGTTAACATTTTGACAGCTGCTTTAGATGCTGTATAAATCGATTGACGTGGTACAGGAAGAAATCCGCCCATGCTTGAAACATTCGTAATGTGGGCTTCTGGTCGATTTAAAAGGTGTGGTAAGAACGATTTGCACATATAGAGCGTACCGTAAAAGTTGACATCCATGACCCGTTGAATTTGTTCATAATCAAGATCATTCACGCTATGGAACGGTTGAATAATTCCTGCATTATTAATTACTCCATCTATGCATCCATGAACGGCGATGATTTCTTCTGGAAGCTTTTCCACTTCCTCTCTGTTAGCTAAATTAGCAATGTGTGTTGAAATCTTGTCACCATAGATGGTTGCGAAAGACTTTGTCTCCTCCAGCCCGGATTTGTGGAGGATGGCCGCGACTTTAGCTCCTTTTTCTAATAGCTGGCAAACGAGTTCTCTCCCAATCCCACCGCCAGCACCAGTTACGACAATGACTTTATTGAATACTTTCACACTATTCCCCCATATTTTTAGTTCAAAAAAATATAATACTAGGTAATAGGAATGAAAGTATCATCATTACCACTCCTAGTATTGTCAGCAGGCCATTCTTTTTCCATATCCCCAAATGTATAACTGCTAATCCTAAGAGAAACCCAATAAATATAATTGTGCCGCTTGCTCTTAAAATGAGGTATCCACCGAGTAATGCAAACACCAAAAAACTAGTGATAATCAGCAATTTTAAGCACCCTTTCGGATAAAAACCTGTTTCACTTTTTATCATTATATATGATTCGAATGATAAAGGTATGAAAATGTTGAAATACTCTGTTTATTCGTAATATGCTAAATAAGAGGGGGCATAAAGATGAAGCAGTTTTATATAAAGCAGAAGGTATTTAGTCTTAGTGGCAAATTTACAGTAAAGGATCAGCAGGAGAAGGATGTCTATTATGTGGAAGGCAGTTTTATGCAGATTCCCAAGACTTTCTCCATTATGAATACAGCAAGAGATGAAGTAGCGCACATTACGAAAAAGGCGTTCAGCTTCTTACCAAAGTTTTTCGTTGAGGTGAAGGGTCGGGAGGTCGTAACGATTAAGAAGGAGTTTTCCTTAAAAGCACGCTATACGATTGATGGTGCAGGCATTGAAGTACATGGAAATTGGTGGGATATGGATTTTCAGGTAGTACAGCATGGTAAAGTCGTGGGCCAAGTGAGCAAGGAGTGGTTCACTTGGGGAGATAGCTACAAGGTAGAAATACTGGAGGAAGAGATGGAGACCATTATGATTGCACTCGTAGTTGCCATTGATTGTGTGAAGGCTGACGGAGCGGGTTCTTCATAAGGAGCGGCGACTTACCGTATAATAAAAAAGTATACGACATATTGGTGTCAGATCTATGATAAATAAGGGTTCATAAACTCTATAAAATAGTAGAAGCTTAATTTTGATCTATTACAGAACGAACCATGTAAAATACAATGCCTGACTAGTAAATTAGTCAGGTATTTCTTGTAGTCCTAAGTAATAATATACATATTTTACATTTGGAGCTAAAATAGCATAAATAAAGCTGTTTTTTAAAATCTCCAATAATAGGATTTTGCTTTTTTTGTGATAAATAGTATCCTTAGGAAAAATTCATAGGGAAGGGACATTAAATGAAGGAACATTGGCAGGCAGATACTCCAAATTTACAGATAAATCGAAATGGGCCTACTATTGAATATATTGAAGATGTCCATAGGCAGAGGGAAAAATTTCTCTATGGAATTCAAACTTGTGATCGGGATTTGATAGCAGAATTTGATAAGGGTGCGTTTCAGAAATTTGATCTATTAAACATTCTTAATAGAGTTCCAAATAATAAGGTTCGATCCTATAAAAACATATTATTATCACATAATACCCTTTATAGCTATGCAGCTGGAAAGGGAGGGTTAAGTGCCTGGCAATGCCACTTTTTATCTGAAAAATATGCCATTATGATTGAGCATACTGAAACCCTTTCTGAACTAGATATGATTCACTCAAATATGTTAACAGAGTATTCCGACCCAGCCATCCGAAAATCAAAAAGAGGGAACGTAACCATTGTAGAAAGTGCAGAAAACTATATTGAAATGAACTTTGCTGAAGATATCTCAATGGAGGAAATGGCAGGAAAGTTACATGTTCATCCGTCCCATTTAATGCGTGCGTTTAAAAAGAAAAAAGGCATAACCATTAGTCATTTTCGGAATCTGAGAAGACTAAAAGAAGCAAAACAACTAATCCTTTTCACCAATCTTTCCATGACTGAAATTGCCATCATGGTTGGGTTTAGCAACCCCCAGTATTTTTCTAAACTTTTCAAAGAGGTCGAAGGGGCAACTCCTGTTGAGTTTAAAAAGAATAGCAAGAAGTGACCAAATAGACGCATGATATTTCATGCGTCTATTCCTATTTTTGGGCAACATTTCATGCAATTATAATACAAAAACAATGCAATTGTAGAACAAAAGTGGTTTTATTCTTCGTTGTATACTTTGAAAGTACTAAATAAAGGGCTTACAAAAAAGGTATTACTTTTACTTTGATTTACAGGCTTGCACTTATTAAAAAATGTAAACGATTTAGGGAGGGAAATTAATGAAAAAGTTTGGAGTAAAAGATCAAGTTGGTTATATGCTAGGAGATGTTGGGGGAAGTTTTGTTAACTTGTACATTGGTTCTTTCTTTATTGTCTTTTGTACCTATGTATTAGGTGTAAGCCCTTACTTTATGGGGACGATGTTTTTAGTTGGTAAAGTATTCGATGCCATTATCACTGGTATTATGGGAACCATTACGGACCGTTACAGAATAGGAAAGAGCGGAGATAAGTTCCTGCCTTGGATTAGCTTTTCGAAATGGATACTAGCAGCAGCATGTTTAATCGCTTTTGCTGATATCTCAAGCTGGGGATCTGCCGCGACTCATATTTGGGTAGTATCTGCTTATCTATTCTTCTGTGTTGCGTATACGGCTGATGCGATTCCATATGGTTCATTAGCTTCTGTTATCACCAATGATCCTGTGGAACGTACAAAATTATCACGTGCCCGCTCAATCGGCGGTATGATTGTTGGCGTTGGGTTCTTATCTTTTGTTCCAACGTTCATCTATGATAAAGCTGGAAATATTGTTCCAGAAGCATTCTTCTATATCGCGATTGTATTCAGTATTTTATCCTTATTATCCTATACAGGGCTTGTAAAATTAACAACTGAACGGATTCGTGACGAAAAGCTTGCTGGAGCTAAGCCGGATTACGATTTTAAGGATGCATTTAAAGAAGCATTTTCCAACAGACCTTTAATCGGTATGATGGTGGCAACTCTCGGCTCTACCTTAATTATTTCTGGTGCAACTACTTTAGCTGCTTATGTATTTGCTGAGTATTATAATATGCCGAGTGCATTTGCGATCAACTCTTTCATTAGTATGGGAATTATCCTTGTGTTATTCGTTTTCATTCCAAAACTCGTTGCAAAGTTCAATAAACGCAACTTGATACTTGGTACTTCAGCATTCAGTTTAGTTGCATCCGCTTTAATGACACTTGTTACGTTTGATAATGTATATGTATTTGCGGCATTATACAATTTCGCTACAATCGGTTCATCCGTGTTCGTTATCCTTGTTTGGGCATTGGTTACAGACTGTATTGATTATACAGAATACAAAACTGGAAAGAAAATCGAAGGAACACTTTACTCGCTCTACTCTTTCGCTCGTAAAGTGGGAATGGGATTAGGGGCAGCGGTTGGTAGTTACTCTTTAGGTTGGGTTGGATTCGTATCTGGTGCAAAATCACAATCACAAGAAGTGGCTGAAGGTATTTTAAAAATGTACACAGGTTTGCCAGTTGTCGCATTTATTCTGATACTAATCGGTGTAGGTTTAATCTTTAACCTAAATTCAAAGAGCACAAATGAAATGTATGCAGTATTAAAAGAAAGAAGAGCATCGTAATAAGGAAAGTTCATTATGGTAAATCCTTATTAAATAGAATAATAGGAGAGGTTCATATGCGTACTAGATTTCTTTCAAAACTGACAAACGGGGAAGTCGAAGATTATTTAGATCGTAATGATATTATCTTTGTTCCAGTTGGAGTAACGGAAACTCATGGAGCTTTGCCACTGGATGCTGAAACTGTTTTAGCAGAAGCCATTGCGTTAAAGATGGCAGAAGAATCAGATGGGCTTGTTTTGCACAACTTACCTTATTTCTTTCCAGGCGGAACGATTGTTGGTCGTGGAACAGTTCAAATGAGCATTAAGGATGGTATGGCTTATTTAGATAAAATAGCAAAGTCATTACTTAATCAAGGCTTTAGACGACAAATATATATCACCAGTCATGGTCCAGCACATATGACAGTAAGTGGTATGGTTCGTGATTTCTTTGATGAAACAAAAGTGCCTATCTTGTATATGGATGTATTAAAAGCAGCAGAGGCGGCCAATTTCAATCTGATGGATACGTTCCACGACATCAGCATTGGTGCATATAAAGTATTAGGCAGATTAGAAGATGTTCCATTGAATGTACCTGAATCTCATTCTGTTACGTATGATGTGCAGCATATGTTAGCAGGAATGGGTAAGAATCCTGGAAATGTATTAGGAAAATACGCTTATCAATCCGGTGCAGTAGGTTCTTACTTTAATGAACCATCTGATCATATGGCTACCCCGCCTTTGAAAACACCTGAAGATAGAGAGGTATTTGCTGATAGGGGTGTTCAGGCAATTAATGAACTTGTAAAGGCTTTAGAGATGGCGGCAATTGTTGAAACACTTCGTCAACTTGATGATTATACGAAGGATACCATTCTTCCTAAATACGGGGCACACTTGCCAGGCGGCATAGTATAGAAAATAAATAACAAGAGGTGCGACTCTTATATGAGTCGCACCTCTTGTCAATTTTATAGGAAATTATATGCTGCTTTAATGCTGTAAAACCTCTTGTTTCCTTTAATATTCTCCTTTAATGACAAAAAACGAGCCCCTTATGGTTCCAGCTAGTTTAGATTTCTGCCTAGCAAACTTAAACTTTCCTTCTAATTCCTTCGGTACCTCCATACCCTCAGAAAGCTTAAACCCAACGGCCCGCTTCGGCTTAGGGCCATCAATCGTGTAAAGGACGTTGACCTCAAGACCATCCTCATAAAAGACGTAGGCCCAATTGATATTTTCCACTTGGAAATGCGATGTTTCTAAAGGCCTGGCACCAAACTCAATATCACGTTCTTTTTTCAAAATATGGTTTACATAATCAAGGGTTTCCTGACTATCGTTTGCTGGTACAACTGTAAATTCATGCTTATATTTGTTCATAAAGTAACGAGCTTCATTCGCCCGTAAACCAGCAAGTGCATCTGCAACAGGGGAAGACTCCAAACCAACTGTCGAAACATTTTTAAAATCTACGTTATAGGACATTCGCTACTCTCCTTAATGCCACTATTTCCGAACAACCGGAATCCACATTTCACCAAAAACTTTACCGTTGCGCTGCCCCATCTCAACCGATGCATTTGGCCCGCCAACATAGGCAACATCACTCGCTTCTGGCAAGGCTTGGCCAAAGGCGATACCCGTTAGCAAATTACTCAACTCTTCAGAACTTCCTGCTTCCCCTTTCACAACGAGGTATTCCCCTTTAGGAAATTGAATCACTCGGGTTGCATCTGGCAATGTTTTTTCTGTCATGACGCCGGCGTAATGCATCATCTTGTTGTTCACCGCTTCGTTCACAAGGAAAATGTAGTCGTTTGTTGCAACAGCTTTTAAAGTATCGAGCGTTCCATCTTGGTTCACGGCATTCCAAAAGTCTGACTTTTCCTTCATAATGCCAGCATAGTCTGTGTAGTCGCTCTTAAGCTCCGTTCCAAAACCTAAAACGGTAAAGCTGTCTTTTTCTTCTAATGTATAATCTGCCATCTTCAAAACCTTCCTTTTTTAAAAAATTAATTTGTCTTTTCACTTCCTGAGTTTATAATAACCTTAAATCATGTCAAAAAGTGATACTGTTTAGGAGATGCGTAGCTGAATGAAAAAAGTTGAACGGATTAATACCATCATGCGCTATATCAATAACCGGTCCCATTTTACTATTTCTGAAATCATGCAGGAATTTACTATCTCTCGTTCGACCGCTATTCGAGATATTAGAGAAATTGAAGCCATGGGGATGCCGCTTGTTGCTGAAGTTGGAAGGGATGGCGGTTATTTTGTCATGCACAATTCTGTCCTGCCTGATGTCCGTTTTACCGATAACGAGGTTAAGGCACTTTTTATCGCCTTTATGGCGACAAGAAACCAACAGCTCCCTTATCTAAAGAGCCGCCAATCTTTAGCTGAAAAATTACTAGGACTCATCTCGGAAAACCAGCAAGATGACCTTGTTCTATTAAATCAAATCTTACTATTTGAAGGGACCAACCCGAATAATCCGGACCTGCTTGATTTGTCAGACCTTCCCCATCACATGTTAGAAAAGCTCATCCAACTCCTACTTGTGGATCGGAATTTAGTCATTACCAGTAAAGAAGAGTCGTATCACATTTATCTCTTGCACCTTTATCGAGAAAAAAGCCTGTGGCTGATTGAAGGCTTTGACACAAAGGAAGAAAAGAAGCAGATTTTTCACGTCGACAACCTTACCAATGTCCAACCCAGCCCAACGAACAAAAGGTGGAGTAAGAAAAAGATTTTAGAAAAATTACGTAAGCAGGAAGGAGAAACCAACCTATCCCTTGAACTTGGCCCGAAGGCAATTGCCCAGTTTAAAAAATACCACCCTTTAAAAGTATCCATTTCCTATACGAATCCCTACCAAGCCACAGCCATTCTAAAGACCTTTATCAATGTAAAAAATCCCGAAGAATTGACCGAAATAACAAATTGGCTGCTTTTCCTCGGTGAAGATATCAAGATTAAGGAAATGCCAATAGAAGTTAACGAAGGTTTACAGAAGAGATTAGGATTATTCTGCCCATAAGCAGTATTAGGTACACTATATTTGTTACGGGGAACCGTATCACAAGTGATGGTAAAGCAGAAACTAGAAAAAGTTGTGGATAAGTCAATAATAAATAATTTACAAAGTAATAGATAAAATATAGGAATCATAAAAAAAGAGTTCTATTTTAATGGAGAAACATTAGAAAAAGCAGACCAAATTATTTATTTGGTCTGCTAATTTTTTTGATGCAAAAGTGTTATTAATATTTGTTGGTATACCAAATAGATATATCATTTAATTAATTACCTTTTGGCTTAACTCACTCTCGTAATCCTTCAGATATTTAAGTAAATAAAAATTCGTAATATAGACAATTAAATATATTGGGATAGAGTAATAAAGTGTCCACCCCTTATAAATATAAATATTTAGTTTAGTTGCAATAAATTCGCAACCTAAATTTATTAGAGTGATGAGTAGCAGATAAATAAATTTTTTAAAATGAGACTTATGGTAAAACCATTTATCATAAATGTAAATAATGATATAAGTGAATGGTCCATATACAAAAATATATATAATCAAATCGAAGAATTCAAATTTTGGTGTATCCATTACATCATAGAGATCAAGAGGTGGACCTGCGAGTAAATGGTCAACTACAATAGCAACAGCAATTTTATGTAGGTACAATATAATACTTGTTGTATAAGTAAGTCGATTAGGAAGAAGTTTCACTGCAATTAGAGTAAGAATGATTCCATTTACAATAATAAATATTTCGTTCGTGTCAAATCTAATTGGAAGTGGCATTATTCACGCTACTCCTTGCTAGTTTATTAAGTGCATACGACATCAAAAGAGACAAAGTGACAATAATTCCTCCTATATAACCACAATTAAGTAGTGTCCAATCCTTGAGCTTTACAATATGGAACTGTTCATTTAATTTGATAAAAAAATAAAACATAAAAACCCATCCGATTGAATAGAAAATCTTTTTGAAAAGTCGTTGAGATATTCTTTGAAATAAGAACAGTGTTAATGGTAAAAAAATATTTCTATTGATAAATAAGTGGTAGATATTAATTGGTTTTTCTTTTAAAGTAATCATTTTATAATTTAGTGCGAAAACGTCAAAAGTTAGAGTAAAAATAAAAAGGATAAAAAAAAAGTTTCCTAAGGTTTGAACTGGATCTTTTTTACACTCCCGTAACCATAACATAATTAAGATAATACAAATAATTATTTTTATCATAAGAAAAATCATCTATTTCACCTAGCTTATTATTTACTATATAGGTATTGTTCCGTAAAAATGGTTAATACATACACTAATTATTCAACACTAAAGATGAAGTTAGTTGAAAAGAATATGACAAAAAAAGAACTTATTCAGATCTCCCATTATTGCCATCATATACTTGAAAACCGTGGGGACGGTTCTTATAGGGGACAATCGGAAGTTTTGCGCGTAAAAAGGCACAACTAGTGATAATTGCTAGTTGTGCCTTTGCTTTTTTATCGTTGAAAAACCAAATGCGCAAAATTTTTGATTGCCCG
>NZ_JAMBOB010000013.1 GCF_023715415.1 Neobacillus niacini | reverse complement strand
GGTGCAAGCACCTCTTGGTTCGCTCGACTTGCATGTATTAGGCACGCCGCCAGCGTTCGTCCTGAGCCAGGATCAAACTCTCCAAGAAAGTTGATATAGCTCATTTGTTACGTTGGCTTAGCTTTTATAAAAAGCTAAAAAATTGTTTGTTGACGTTCTTGTTTGTTTAGTTTTCAAAGAGCAATTATTTGTTTCGCCAAAAGCGACTTTATCATCTTACCAAGTTATCAACTAGATGTCAATAACTTTTTTCAACTTCTTTATAAGAAGTTTGTTTGTTTCGCAACAACAGATATTAATATACCATCATTGTTGAACCTGTGCAATAGCTTTTCCACGATATTTATCTTATATATTAAAATAATAATTTTCAAACTTCTTATCCTTATAAAACAACAAAGCACCAGTCCCCTGGTGCTTTGTGAGCTAATTCATTTTAGCGGTGTCGCATTAACGGGAATAATAATACATCACGAATAGATGGAGAATTTGTTAATAACATAACAATACGGTCAATTCCGATTCCTAAACCGCCAGTAGGTGGCATTCCGTATTCTAAAGCCTCTACAAAGTCCTCGTCCATTTCATGCGCTTCATCATTACCCTGCTCACGCTCTTTTAATTGCGCTTCAAAACGTTCTCTTTGATCAATTGGGTCATTTAACTCAGTAAATGCATTTGCATGCTCACGAGCAACGATAAATAACTCGAACCGATCAGTAAATCTTGAATCTTCTTCGTTCTTTTTAGCAAGTGGTGAGATTTCAACTGGATGACCATAAATGAAAGTAGGCTGGATTAACTTCTCTTCAACCCTTTGCTCAAAGAATTCGTTAACAATATGACCATATAGCATATGTTCTGTAATTTCTACTCCATGTTCCTTAGCAAGTTCTCGAGCTTCTTCTACACTCATTTGTTTCCAGAAGTCTACACCTGTAAATTCTTTTATCGCATCAACCATGTGTAATCTTTTCCACTCTGGTTCAAGGTTCACTTCATACTCCCCGTATTGGACAGTAGTTGTTCCCAATACTTCTTTAGCAATATGGGCAATTAGATTTTCAGTCAAACTCATAATGTCCTGGTAATCGGCATATGCCTCATATAGCTCAATCATCGTAAATTCTGGATTGTGACGAGTAGAAACACCTTCGTTACGGAAGACACGGCCAATTTCGTATACTTTTTCAAGTCCTCCAACGATCAGACGCTTGAGGTGTAGTTCAATGGCAATCCGCATATAAAGTTCCATATCAAGTGCATTATGGTGAGTAATAAACGGCCTTGCTGACGCACCACCTGCAATAGAGTGCATCATTGGTGTTTCCACCTCTAAGTAACCATGGCTATCTAGATAACGACGCATCGATTGAATAATCTTGCTTCGTGTAATAAACGTAGATCTACTATCCTGGCTCATAATGAGGTCAAGGTAACGTTGACGGTAACGCTGTTCTACATCCTTAAGCCCGTGGAATTTATCCGGAAGGGGACGAAGAGCCTTTGTCAAAAACTCAAACTCTTGAACCTTTACAGATAGTTCACCGACCTTTGTTTTAAATAAAGTACCCTTTACACCAATGATATCTCCCAAATCAGAGGAATCAAATACTTCATAAGCTTCCGCACCAATCGCATCAACTCGAACATATACTTGAATCTGTCCTGTGAGATCTTGAATATTAGCAAATCCAGCTTTCCCCTTACCACGTTTCGTCATGATCCTGCCTGCAAGAGTAACAGAAACATCCTTCGCTTCAAGGTCTTCTTTTTCTAATTCTGCATATTGCTCTACTAATTCTTTAATAGTATGAGAACGGTCATAACGCTTCCCAAAAGGATCTAGCCCTCTTTCACGCATAGCGTTCATTTTATCACGTCTGACCTGCAGCTGGTCATTTAATTCTTCTTGACTCATACCCAATCAACTCCAATTACTTTCTTTTTATGTAAACCTCTGGTACATGCTATACACATTCACTTTTCTACATACTTTATTATTTTACACAAACTTGCTAATTCAGACATCAAAAAAACCATTATAAATAAAAACTGCCAGTACTTCACTGGCAGTCATGCGTTTAAACAAGGTTATTATAGAAAAAGAGTAGTATTATGTCAACTTTAGCCAACTATTACTCGGCTTTCCTTTTCTTCTATCTCAGCGACCATATCATATAACAAGGTAACCACCTGATTACGGGTATTACATTCATTTATCGCATTTCTTACTTTTGCATTGCCTTTTACACCTTTTAAATACCAAGCTGCATGTTTACGCATTTCTCTTACCGCTATATGCTCATTTTTCAAAGCAATTAGACGGTCTAAGTGTAAAATACATACATCCATTTTTTCACGAACGGAAGGCTCCCCCATTAGTTTACCTGTTTCTAGGAATTGAACCGTACGATAAATCATCCATGGATTTCCTAAAGCTGCTCTCCCAATCATAACCCCATCACAACCAGTTTCATCAAGCATTCTTTTTGCATCCTGCGGGGATTGGACATCACCATTCCCAATGAGCGGGATATTGATGGATTGCTTTACCTCTTTGATGATATCCCAGTTCGCTTGACCTTCATACATCTGAACGCGCGTACGCCCATGAAGAGCAACCGCCTGACCGCCCGCTCTTTCTACAGCCTGTGCATTCTTGACAGCAAAAATATGGTCCTCATCCCAGCCCATACGCATTTTAACCGTTACTGGTTTTTCAACAACTTCAACGACAGCTGAAACCATTTCATAAATTTTATCCGGGTCTAACAGCCACTTTGCCCCTGCATCACACTTTGTAATTTTCGGAACAGGACAGCCCATATTGATATCAATAATATCTGCATTTGTATTTTTATCTACAAATTGTGCGGCTTCCACAAGTGTTTTCCGTTCACCGCCGAAGATTTGCAAGCTTAGTGGTTTTTCTCGTTCATCAATGTAAAGCATATTCATCGTTTTTTCATTCTTCAAAACGATTCCCTTATCACTAACCATTTCCGCACAAACTAAACCAGCACCAAACTCTTTTACCGTTAGACGGAAGGCAGAATTACAGACACCAGCCATCGGTGCTAAAACGACTTGATTTTTTAATTCAATATTCCCGATTTTTAACAAGCACTATTACCTCCCATTCTATTCATTAGGTGATAATTCCTCTATTGTAATATTTAAGGTTTGACCAATTTTCTTTAGTAACTCACCTGTAGGCAGGCGGTTGCCTCTTTCGATTTCTCCAATAATTGATACTGATATACTAAGTTCCTTCGCGAAGCTTTCCTGTGTGTAACCCTTTAGCTTCCGATAGGCTCGAATACGTCTTCCCCATTTTTCCGCTTCCATACTCGGACTCCTTCTTTGTTAGGTAATTCTTTGATCAATGCTTCAAGTGGTTTCTCTGTATTTGGAATAATGATGCTAGGTTTAATCTCCGATAAAGGAATCATGACAAAATTCCGCTCTAGCATCCGTGGATGTGGAATTATTAGTTTCTCTGTTTCAATATTTTCTTGGTTATAGAGAAGAATGTCAAGGTCAATTGTTCTTGGCCCCCATACAACTTCCCTTTTCCTTCCAAGTTCTAATTCAAGTTTCAAGCATACATCTAGTAACTCATGGGCACGGAGTGAGGTCGTTACCTCCATCACCATATTTAAAAATAAATCTTGATCTTCGTAACCTACAGGATCCGTCTCATAGATTGAGGAGATATTTACCATATTAATTTCAGGATGAACTGTGAGTTGCTCAATTGCTTTCGTCAAATAATCATACCTGTTTCCGATGTTAGATCCAAGGGCAATAAATGCTGTATTTCCCATTTTTATCTTCTCCTTGTAATTTCAACTGCAACAGAACGATAATGTCCAGGTATCGGCGGATCAGGTTTAATAACCTTTACAGTTGCTTCAGAAACAAGAGGGAATTGCTTCAAAAGTGTTTGTGCAATTCTTTCCGCTACGGCTTCAACAAGCTTATACGGTTTCCCCTCCACTATTTCTTTACACACCTGAAATAATTCGCCATAGTTCACCGAATACTCTAGCTCATCACTTTCACCAGCTTTTTTCAAATCTACTAACACCATTAAATCTACAATAAAGCGCTGGCCAAGTTTTGTTTCCTCAGGAAAGACACCATGATACCCGTAGAATTCCATTTGGTTTACAAATATTTTATCCAAAGCTGACACCCTTCCCCATTAGAACGTCCATCATTTTTGCCATTCTGCTCATTTCCTTAACATCATGTATACGGATAATCTGACATCCCTTTTGAATTCCATAACAAACTGTTGCCCCAGTCCCTTCCATCCTTTCCTTTACGGGAAGATCAAGCGCTTGTCCAATCATTGATTTTTTTGATGTTCCTAAAAGGACAGGGTAGCCGAGGGCTGTAAGTGTATCTAGGTTTTGCATCATTAAAATGTTCTCATTAAAGTCTTTAGCAAACCCGATGCCTGGGTCTAGTATAATCTGATCATCTCGTACCCCTGCTTTTTTTACGATGGTAATACTCTCGTACAGATCATTTAACACGTCTCTTATGAATAAGGAATAGTCTCGATCATTTCGATTATGCATAAGGATAATGGGGACATTGTATTTTGCAGCGACTGCCGGCATTCCTTCATCTGCCTTTGCACCCCAAATATCATTAATAATATGGGCCCCTGCTTCAATTGCACTTTGAGCAACTTTTGCTTTATATGTATCAATCGAGATAGGCACACCCACATGTTTAGTTATGGCTTCTATGACTGGAACTACACGCTCAATTTCTTCCTCCTCAGAAATAACAGTATATCCTGGGCGGGTAGATTCACCGCCGATATCAATGATATCCGCTCCATTTTCAACCATTTCTTTGGCACGCTCAACCGCTTGTTCTATATTATTGTATTTTCCCCCATCCGAGAATGAATCAGGAGTTGCATTTAGAATCCCCATAATATAGGTTTTTTTACCGAAGTCTAACTGATATGGCCCGCATTTAATACTGTAATCCCCAGATGTATGCACCATCAATACCTCCACTAGTTTTTTTACTTCTTACATCATACAAGAAAAATGTTTTTTAAAGCAAAAAAAAGAGGTTTAGCTCTTCGCTAAAACCTCTCTTATGTTATGAATTAGTCCTCATATTGGTAAAGAGGTGTACTTAAATAACGTTCTCCATTATCAGGTATAATCGCTAGTACTTTTTTACCTTTTCCTAATTCTTTTGCTACTTTTAATGCTGCAGAGATAGCTGCACCCGAAGAAATCCCTCCAAGAATTCCTTCCTCTCTAGCTGCACGGCGTGATGCTTCAAATGCTTCATCTGCAGTAATTTGAATAACTTCATCATAGATATCTGTATTTAGAGTAGCTGGAATAAAACCTGCTCCAAGCCCTTGAAGCTTATGTGGACCCGGTTTTCCTCCTGACAATACAGGTGAATCTGTTGGTTCAACCGCATAAATTTTAACATTTGGAATTTGTTCTTTTAAAACACTTCCAGCTCCTGAAATAGTACCGCCAGTACCGATACCTGAAACAAAAGCGTCTAGGTCTGGCATTTGCTCAACAATTTCCTTACCGGTTGTTCTTCTATGAACTTCAGGATTTGCTTCATTTTCAAATTGCTGAGGCACAAAGTATCCATGCTCAGCAGCAAGTGCGTTCGCTTTTGCAATTGCACCTTTCATTCCTTCAGGTCCAGGCGTAAGAACTAACTCTGCACCATAAGCACGAAGCAGGTTTCTTCTTTCTAAACTCATCGTTTCAGGCATAACAAAAACTGCCTTGTATCCTTTTGCTGCTGCAATCATAGCCAGACCGATACCTGTGTTTCCACTTGTAGGTTCAATAATTGTATCGACCCCAGGCTTAATTAAGCCCTTTTCCTCAGCAGCTTCAATCATCGCTAAACCAATCCGATCTTTTACACTGCTTCCAGGGTTGAAATACTCAAGCTTTAAAAAAACCTCTGCACTGTTTTCATCTACTAATCTGTTTAACTTAACAATAGGAGTTTGACCAACTAAATCTGCAATTGAATTTGCTACACGTACCATTAGAGCACCTCTTTCTTTAATCCGAGTATTTTTATTGGTATTATAGTAAATTTATCAGTTTCCTACTAGTTTTGTCAATACTTTTGCTGTGTAAAAACCCCAAAGATATAAATGAAAACACAGAAAAATATTTCTGTGCTTTTCTTAGTTTGCTCATCTTTTCCCGTAAAACCATTCCACCTTTGTTTCTTCCCAAAAGGTTGTGGTTGAGGCTGAAGTTTTCATTTGTTCAAGCGCAATTTCTCTGCGTATTTGCTGCTTAACATCCTTATAAGAATACTGCCTACCCTTCATTTCCCCTTCAAGCTTTACAATGGCATAGCCTTGTTCCACTTTAATCGGCTCACTCCAGGCACCTTTTTTCAACTTTTTCGCTGCATGAAGGTATTCAGAAGGATACCTTTCCTCGCCATCCATAATATAGCCGATGTCTCCGCCTTCATTAGCAGAGAATTCTTCAATGGACCTTTCCATTGCTAGCGCAGAAAAACTCGATCCTTGAGACAGTTCCTTGATAGCCTTCTCAGCTTCATCACTTGACTTCACAATAATATGTGATAAATGATAGGCGTTCGGAATGGTAAAAAGCTCCTTATTTTGTTCAAAATAATCCTTCATTTCCTTTTCAGAAACCTTTACATCTCTCGTTAGGATTTCTTCCTGAAGAAGACTATTACGAATTTGCTCTTTCCACTTTTTCTCCGTGGTCTTTTTGTTTTCACTTGGCGAACTGTATGTAGTTTGAAGGATTCTATATTCGCGTTCTACATCATCCTCTGAGACCTTAATTTTATACTTGGCTGCCATTTCATTAATTACTTTTTGATCAATCATGTCTCTAAGTACATCTTTTCCATATCGAGACTCTAATTCATTAAGCCACTCTTGCCTTGTAATTTCACCTTTCCCCACGGTTGCAACGACCTCGTCATTAATTGTTTCTTTCCCTTTTGTGAGGAAAAAGACAATCGTTAGACAATTCAATAAAATAAGCGCCGCAATAACGGTCCATAGCTTCTTTCGTCTCAAAACCTCCTCCCCCTGCGCTCTTTATTTTGCCTCACTCTTTAGTTCTTCAAGTTCTTCTTTCGTGAAGAGATATTTTTCATTACAAAAGTGGCAATGAGCCTCTGCCTGTCCATCTTCAACTATCATATCCTCAATTTCACCTTTACCTAGTCCGACAATCGCATCTGCAAATCGATTCTTTGAACAAACGCACTGAAATTGAACAGGCATTGTTTCAAGTACATTTACCTGATCTTTTCCAAACAACTCCTCCAAAATTTCTTCTGGAGTAAGTCCTTGTTTTACTAATGTTGAAATCGGAGGAATCGTTTTTAAGCGCTCTTCAACCATTGTAATGGTTTCATCCTTTATTCCCGGCATTAATTGAAAGATAAATCCGCCTGCTGCTAGGATGGTATCATCCGGATTTACCAAGACACCTACTCCAACTGAGGAAGGCACCTGTTCCGAAGTAGCAAAGTAATAGGTAAAGTCCTCTCCTAATTCTCCTGAAACGATGGGCACTAAACCGGAGAAGAAATCACGAAGCCCCGTATCCTTTACAACTGAAAGTGTACCCTCAGTGCCAACCGCACGGCGAACATCTAACTTCCCATGCTCATTCGCTTCAAAGTCCACTTGGGGATTTGAAACATAGCCGCGGACATCCCCTTTTGCATTACTATCGACTAAGATGACACCAATTGGCCCGCCTCCGTCAATTTTGATGGTTAATTTGTCTTCACCCTTCAACATTGCACCCATCATAACTCCGGCTGTTAGGGAGCGCCCTAGGGCAGCTGAGGCTGTCCTCCATGTTTGATGCCGGCGCTGTGCTTCAGAAACCACTTCCGTTGTACGTACCGCATATGCTCTAATTTGACCGTTATAAGCCAAAGCTTTAACTAAGTAATCTGTCATTATGTAACTCCTTTCTAGTTGCTTCCTTTTATGTTATCCATATTTCTCTTGTAGATTAGCTGTAATCCTTTTAAAGTTAAAAATGGATCAACAATATCAATAATCTTGGATTCTTGGGCAATTAACGCGGATAATCCTCCCGTTGCGATGACTGTCGGCTTTTGTTCACTTTGATCCGTCATTCTTCTAACGATTCCCTCAACTTGGCCTACATAACCATAAACAATTCCTGCCTGCATGGCCGCTACTGTATTTTTTCCAATTACACCTTCAGGACGGGAAATATCAATTCTAGGGAGTTTTGCCGCCTTTGAATATAGCGCTTCCGTTGAAATGCCAATCCCTGGTGCAATGGCACCGCCCATATATTGACGCTGTTCATTGATGTAGCAATAGGTTGTTGCCGTTCCAAAGTCAACAATAATCAACGGGCTGCCATATTCATGAATAGCAGCAACGGCATTAACGATGCGGTCAGCCCCTACCTCTCTGGGATTTTCATATTTAATATTAAGTCCCGTTTTGATTCCTGGTCCGACCACTAACGGACTGAGTTGGAAGTATTTTTTACACATTCTTTCCAGAGCAAACATAATTGGCGGGACAACGGAAGAAATGATAATTCCATCTATTTGTGAAAACGAAAGACCAGAAGCATCAAAAAGGGATTTAATAATCATCCCAAATTCATCCTCTGTTCGGTTTCGGTTTGTTTCAACACGCCAATGATACTTAAGTTCTTCCCCGTTATATACACCTAAAACAGTATTGGTATTACCTACATCAAATACGAAAATCAAAAGAATCACTCACTTTTCTGATTTTTCTTATGTCATTCTGCAAACATCATATCATAATTACTTTTATCATGAAAAAAAAGAGTGCTTATTTGTAAGCACTCTTTTTAAAAACATTACTTATCCTCTGTTTCAGATGGCTGGCTGGTTGGATTTTCATCCTTTTTTGTATTGATATTTACCTTTACGTCATCTGATTTTTTCATATCAACTTGAACACTTTCTAGTTCAGCTGCAGATTCTGGCATACGGCCATTTTTAATTAAATATTCGATTTGTTCTGCATTGAGTGTTTCGACTTCAAGAAGAGTCTTAGCAATCAGGTCAAGTTTATCACGATTCTCTGTAAGAATCGTTTTCGCTCTTTCATAACATTCTTTAAGAATGCGTTGAATTTCAAGGTCAATTTCAAAGGCGATGGCATCGGAATAGTTTTGCTCATTATGAATGTCACGACCTAAGAATACCTGACCGCCGGAGGCCTGACCGAATTGTCCTACTCCAAGCTTATCACTCATACCAAATTCAGTAACCATTTTACGAGCAATTCCTGTCGCACGTTGGAAGTCATTATGAGCTCCAGTACTTACCTCACCAAAGACAATCTCTTCTGCCACACGTCCACCCAATAAACCAACAATTTTATCAAGTAATTCTGGCTTTGTCATAAAGTAACGGTCTTCCCTTGGAAGCATAACAGCGTATCCGCCTGCTTGACCGCGAGGAACGATTGTAACCTTATGAACCATATCTGCCTCATTAAGGATTAAACCAATTACTGTATGCCCGCCTTCATGGAAAGCAACAATATTGCGTTCTTTCTTAGAGATAACACGAGTCTTCTTAGCAGGACCCGCAATGACCCTGTCCGTTGCTTCATCAATATCTTCCATGTCGACCTTTTTCTTATTCTGACGAGCGGCAACTAAGGCTGCTTCATTTAATAAGTTTTCTAAGTCTGCACCCGAAAAACCTGGTGTACGCATAGCGATATTTTTTAAGTTAACTGATTCATCTAATGGTTTGTTCTTTGCATGTACTTTAAGGACTGCTTCACGGCCATTTACATCTGGGCGATCAACAGTAATCTGACGGTCAAAACGTCCTGGACGCAATAACGCAGGGTCAAGGATATCTGGACGGTTTGTAGCAGCAATAATGATAATTCCTTCATTTGCCCCGAATCCATCCATTTCAACTAGTAATTGGTTTAAGGTTTGCTCACGCTCATCGTGACCCCCACCTAAACCAGCACCACGTTGACGGCCGACTGCGTCAATTTCATCGATAAAAATAATACATGGAGCATTTTTCTTTGCATTTTCAAATAAATCACGTACACGGGATGCACCGACCCCAACAAACATTTCAACGAAGTCAGAACCACTAATAGAGAAGAATGGAACACCAGCTTCACCTGCTACTGCACGTGCAAGTAACGTTTTACCTGTACCCGGAGGACCCACAAGGAGTACTCCTTTTGGAATACGGGCACCAAGTTCCGCAAACTTCCTAGGATCCTTAAGGAATTCAACCACTTCGACTAATTCTTGTTTTTCTTCATCTGCTCCAGCGACATCCTTAAATCGAGCCTTCTTCTTGTCATCGTTGTAAAGCTTGGCTTTACTCTTACCAAAGTTCATAACGCGGCTTCCGCCACCTTGAGCTTGATTTAATAAGAAGAAGAATAAGATAAAGATAATCACAAATGGAATAATGGAGGTAAAGAATGTCACCCAGCCGCTTGTTTCCTTTGCAGGCATTACTTCTACCTTAGAACCGGCTGCATCAATACGCTCTAGAATTTTCTCACTGTTTGGTACATACGTTAAGAAGTTCTTACCGCTTTTTATTTCTTTTTCAAACTTCCCCCGAACTTCAAATACCCCACGTTCAGGCTGCATAGAAAATTCGTCTACTTCATTCTTTTCTAAATGTGCTACGAACTCATTGTAAGAAATGTTATCCGTAGGTTCATTGCTTCCATTGAAGAAGCTTACCACGCCAATTATGACTAAAAATATCAATAAATAAAAGATGGTATTACGGAAAATCCGATTCATCTCTTACCTCCTCCCGCGATAAAAACTTTTTTAGATAGTATCATAGAAAATCATTCCAATTCTGAAATTACTCTGTTTTTAGTTTCACTTAAAGATTATCGCTATATACTTCCGGTTTTAAAACTCCAATATATGGAAGATTTCGGTATTTTTCGAGATAATCTAGACCGTATCCAACCACAAATTCATCTGGGACAATAAAACCTACATAATCTGCTTTTATTGCACTCTTCCTTCCTGTTGGTTTGTCAAGTAAGGTAACAATTTTAATTGATTTTGCCTTGCGGTATCGGAATAAATCATAGAGATAGCTTAATGTTAAGCCACTATCGATGATATCCTCAATAATTAAAATGTCTCTTCCTTCTACTGAAGTATCTAAATCCTTTAGGATTTTCACTTCTCCTGAAGAAACAAAACCAGAACCATAGCTTGAAACATCCATAAAATCCATTTCTAGATAACAATCCATTCGTTTTAGTAAATCAGCCATAAATGGCATTGCACCCTTTAAAACACAGATAGCAAGAGGAACAGTATCTTTATATTCCTCTGTTAATTCAGCAGCTAATACTTTAATTTTTTCCTGAATTTCTTCTTCAGAAACTAACACCTTTTCAATATCCTGATTCATCATAAATTGTGCCTCCTAGAAGATCATTACTTATTATATGTGAGTAGTATATACTGACTTGTTGAATGATTATTAATGCCTTCGATAGCAGATTTTTTTATTCCAGGAAGCCATAGAATCCATCCACTTTTGTCAGTAATTACTGGCCATGAATCTCGATCCTGAATAGGAACTTTACTATCGATAAAAATATCTTTTAGCTTTTTAGTTCCCGTCATTCCCTTCGGGTTCATGCGGTCCCCTATTTTTCTTGTCCGAATCTCGATGGGCAGCTTAATCTTGTCAGCAGGAAATAGTGCAAAATATCCTTTTGTTTCAATAGTATCTTTATCATCAATTACATCCATTCTAATACTTGCCCCATTAGGTAAATTAATCACACCAGGTTCACGTAATTCAAAGGAATAAGGTGTACTCGCTTTCAGTTCAAATTGGAAAGAAAGCTGTGAATAAGAACGAATCACTTTTAGTCCATTGGGAAGATCAAGTGTTCCAGAAGGATGATGATGTCGAATTAAAGATAGAATATCATCAATATGTAAAGCAGAAAGTGACACTGGTATTACTTTGTAAAGATAGTTTAATATTAGTTGAATACCTCTTCTTTGTAAAGGAATTGGCACTTCTAGAAAAGGGATTATGTCAATGGTAATTTTATTTCCATTGCCCATTTTCATTACTTTATTCATTCTTTGGACAGTTAATTCCTGTAGAAGTATTTCATCATTCCGAATATCTTCACTAAAACGTTGAAAATGTTCATGGACATGTTGATTTTCTGCCTTTAAAAAGGGAAGAATTTCATTTCGAAATCGATTTCTGCTATAAATATTTTTTTTATTGCTTGGGTCTATTCTAGGTACTAAATTTTGCTTCTGACAATATTCTGCAATCTCTGCCTTCGTTAAAGAAAGAAAAGGGCGAAAAATAAATCCATTCCCAAAAGGTCTCGTAAATGGAATCCCTGCTCTTGCAGCACCAGCGCTCCCCCTTGTCAATCGCATTAAAATAGTCTCAACTTGGTCGTCACCATGATGACCAAGAGCTAAAAAGTCATAATTGTACTTTTTCATTACCTCTTCAAAAAACTCATATCTTGCTTGTCTTGATGCCACTTGCGAGTTTTTCTTTGTCTTCTTAATGATCTCAGGAACATTTATTCGTTCCATTTCAAAAGGAATTTCCCTTTGTTCACAATATGCCTTCACGAATAAAGCATCTTCAAGTGATTCTTGGCCACGGAACATATGATCTACGTGGGCTGCTACAATGGAAAGGTTTTTCTTTTCCCTTTGCATCCACAAGAAGTGAAGCAATGCCAGTGAATCTGGTCCGCCCGAAACTCCAACCACCATTTTTTTATTTTCTATCTGAAAGGAGAGGCGATTGAGTAGTGCAGCTACCTTTGCTTCTAACATTTTGCATTCTTCCTTATAAAGATTCTGTAAAAATTATTTTGAATAACACTAGCTTACCACTTTTATGACAAAAGTATCAAAAACAAAGACCTAATTGATTAGGTCTTTTTTTCCTTCCCTTTTATACGAAATGTTGAACCATTAGTTTCAAAAAATCATAAAAGTTTTTGAAAAATATACAATACGTATAAAAGTGCAATGAAGATTGTAATACTGATTGTTTCAAACCAGCGGCTTTTTTTCTTCCTTCTACGGTAAGTCTGCCTGCTCCTAGGCTGTTTTACTGGCTGGTTTACCTTTTGTGTTTGATGGGAACCTTTAGTCCTGGTTACGGGTGGTTTATTTTCAGGATGTATATTTTTATTATCCATTACCAGCGATAATAATTCTGTTCTCATTTGGAGTGCATTTGAGTATTGTCCATGTAGTGCTTTCACAATGACCTTTTCTAGTGGAAGTAGATCCTTTTGTTTTCGAATGGCTTCTCTAAGCTGGAGGATTCCACCCGTTGTTTTATTAAAACGTTTTGGGTAGGCCGTATTAATCATAATCATTGCAACTGCAAATAAATCATAAGCGCGATCGGCTTTTCTTGATCCTAATCCCCAGTACCCTCTATCATAAAACTCAGTAAACTCCTTAATAGCTCTTCCTTGAAGAGTTGTTCCACCGACATCAATGCATCTAATCTTAGGGGTTGGTCCAGTAACAATCAGGTTTTCTGGCTTTAAATCCCCAAATACCCAGCCATTTTCATGCAATTTATTTAAGTCATTTAACAATTGTAAAAAAAGAACCGTGGACCACGACTTTCCTTTTCTTTGAATAAAGGTTAGCAAATCAGGTCCTTGTATATATTCCATGGCATAGAATGAAATTTGCCCCTGTTTACTATTCCAATCATCTACATCAAGCAAAGAAGGTCCGAGGGTTGACCCTTGGACCTTCGCAAACGATCTTAATACATTTACCTCTGAGGTAATCGACATCCCGTTATCGCTCATCTTTAACGCCACTTGCGTATTTTTAAACTTAGCAAGGTAGACAATGCCGTTTGCTCCAAATCCGAGTTCCTTTAAAACTGTATATTTGTTTGAATGCCATTTTCCAGTAATTATACTGCCAGGTGATACCTTACATCGACTCTTCAAGGAATGATTCATCATCACCGGTCAAAAGACTCCTTAATGAACGTTTTGAATTAAATGAAGTTAGAGCTGTACGAATTGCAGGGCCCGTTGGAGTAATTCCTCCTGTTGTAAGCTGGGAGAAGATGCTTGTCAAAGATTGTAGCTTTGGTGTCCAATCTAGAATTTTTTCGACATCATTCTTTTTCCCGGGAAATACAAAAACGGCAAACTGATTATCACCTGTACGTGCGTTCAAGCTTAGTGAAAGGTCAAGCAGTGCCTCTTTTACGGTAGGAAGCTTGTGTTTCATACTTGCACTGGTGTCGACAAGAATCAACACCTCTAATTCGACAGTTTCCCCAAGTTCATCCACGACTTCCATTACTTCTCCTCTTTTCTCAGGAGGAAGATCTTCAATGGTCTGTGAGCGACCAAGAATTTGCTGTAATTCCCGGTTTACTACACCTTGGATTGTCTGGGTCATTGCTTTCCTGGTAACCATTTGGACCGTTTGTGAGAGTTGCTGAGCATAAACAATTTGACTGACTCCGCCACCTGACATGGCTATTCCTTCAATTTCTGTCATTCCCTTTTCATCAATTACATCCTGCTCCATAACACCGATAACATTTACAGAAATACCTTGTTCTTTTGCCAGTGCCGCCATCGCAATAGGATCTTCCCCTTGATTTGAACAGCCGTCGGTTATTAATAGAATCTGACGAATTTTCCCTGTATACATACTCATTCTCCCTCCACTTTTCGAGTTACTTCCATTTTCGACACGGTGGAGGGGATTTATACATAATCAAAGGATAAACAGCATAAAATAGTTGATTACGCCTGTTTCTTCATTTTCGTAACAGGAATACTAGCCCATTTCGGCGTATTGTGTTTTATTTTTGCCACAGCAATGGTCATATCATCTCCAATTGAGTTATCCCGAGCACGAATTACTTCTTCTAATATTAAGTCAGAGATTTCCTGTGGATCATCTGTTTGTAATTCTTGTATTTTACGTTTCATCCATAAGTCGTAGTTTTCAACATGTTTAGGGCCCTCAAATATTCCATCACTCATCATGATGAGTAAGTCTCCTGCCTTTAATTGCTCACTAACCACATCTACTTCAAATTCTTCTAGCATCCCGATTGGCAGATTACTAGCCTGGATTTTTATTACCTTATTTCCCCTTTTAATAAAACTAGGAGTGGAACCAATTTTTAAGAACCTGGCTGAAGCGTTTTGCAGGTCAATCATGGCTAAGTCTAAGGTTGAAAAAATTTCATCTGTTGTTCGAAGGGAAAGGATTGAATTCACTGACTTAATGGCAACTCTTTCTTCTATTCCAGATTGCAGTATTTTTTGTAAAAGCTTTAGTGTCTCTTTGCTTTCATAATGAGCTCTTTCCCCATTCCCCATACCATCACTTATTGCAATTGCAAACTTCCCAAGCCCCAATTCCATAGTGGAATAGCTGTCACCTGATACAAATCCACCATCCATGGCAGCGTGAGCCATTCCTGTTTCAACGGTATAGGCTTTTGATGACCGGAAAATTACATGGCAGAAACCATTCGGGTATGCAGCGCATTCTTCAGAGCTAACGATAATTTGCTCCCCGAGTATATCTGAAAGCATCGGTGCAATTAACTTCTCACACTCCCCATGTCCATTACAGAAAGGAACAGACATTTCGATATCCACATTTCCCGACTCTAGACTATAAATCTCGACATGTTCAACATGAACACCAAATGCCTGAATCGCCTCCATAATTTGTTCCTCTTGTTTGTGATGGTTTTCTCTTTCGCGCTGAATTTCCTTTGCGAAGTTATCCATTACTTCGGATACACCAAGTAATTGATC
Organism: Neobacillus niacini; assembly: GCF_023715415.1. GTDB lineage: Bacteria > Bacillota > Bacilli > Bacillales > Cytobacillaceae > Neobacillus > Neobacillus niacini_C. Next base: position 72,057 of record NZ_JAMBOB010000013.1, on the reverse strand, counting down.
CGCAACAAGCTTCCTACTTTCCTGTACCTGTTTCTTTAGCTTTTGGTTTGCCTGATAAAAGGTCAACTCCTGCCCGACTGCTTCATATACTCTTTTTGAACGGGTACAGTGCTTTTCCCACTCACGAGATAATTTAGGTGAAACGACGCCATCATTTTGATCCATTTCATGAATAATTTCTTCCAAGTATCCATAGGTAGTATTAAAATTCTTCGCCCAACACTGCTCCTTCTTAAAGCAGGTGTTGCAGGTTTTTTCCGTTACATGACTCATAAAGAAATCCATTTCACGCGCATCTTCGTCCTCACTCGGCTTTACTTCCATTTGTGAAAAACTCTTTGAAAGTGCATGGAAAACATTAGAGAACTGTGCAACCCGCTGTGCCGTCACATCACGCATTTTCCTCATATATTTTTGTTGTTCGGTTGTGTACTCTGGTGTACCTGGTATATATTTAGCAAGCTTTGAAGTAAATATCTGGGGTGTTAAAAGGAATAGTAAAATAGCTGCACCGGACTCCATTAGTGTAATGGATAAGGAAACAGTACCGCCCTCCTGACCATACATTCCAATTAACAGTGTTGCAATAAACAAGCCAATGGCAACCCCTATTTTTTTCCCCTCTTTTAATAAGCCGCCCAATACCCCTGAAAAAGCAAGTAAACTCATATGATAGAAACTTGTAACACTTGCAAGGCTAAAGATTAAACCGGTAACGACCCCGACCGTCGAACCAACCGTCGCTCCAGCAATAAAGGAAAATACTAAAACTAGGTAGCGTGACATAATATGCTCAAGTGATAAATCGTAAATCTTCCAGCCTATCGTTCCCGTCATAATAGAAGCTAGCATAATAATTAAGCAGACAATCTCCTCTGTTTTTAATAACTGCCTGCGTTTGTTTAAAATTAATAAGGGAATGCTCTGTAAAAAGATAAGCGTTAAGATAAAGGCAAGACTTGCTTGAACTCCAACCATCATAGCGTCATATAATGCTAGCTGCTTAGAGATAATAAAAGCTTCGGCTAATTTTCCTGTCCCTAGAATAATGGCCACAATAAATGGGACTATTCTCATCTCATTTTTAATCCATCTTTCACTAATTCGGTAAATGACTAGAAAAAGGATGGACACTAAAAAGGTAAAAGCAGCATTTTTTAAGGAGACTGTTGCGGCACCTGCAACCAACCCTACTAAGGCAAGCGGAGACCGATCTCTTTTTATCAGAAAGACTGCAGCGAAAAACGGCAGACTAAAGGGAGCAAGCGTGGACAATATCAAAGCTCTTCCTAGTAAAAAACCTACTATAAGTAAAAGGTAACCCTTTACAAGGAAGAAGGATTCAACTTTTAACTGGAATTTTTTCAAGACGCTGTCCCAAGACCATTTAGAGGATTTAAAGTTAACCTCTCCGACCGGTTCTAGTAAACTCCGTTCTAGCTTTTCCATAACTCACACTCCTCTATTAATTCTCGTTAAAAACTATTATAAGATTAATAGATTCAGAATTTTGTCAAATCAGTGAACGTATGCAAAGTTTCGTTCGACGGTTTCCACTATATTTATTCAATTAATGTTGACAAGTTGAAAGGATGTCGGAATAAGGAGTATTTTTACAAAAAAAAGAAGCACCGATTTCAGAATCAGTACTTCTTTTCATTATGTCTAGCTGCAGCGCCTAGGCGCTTTCGCTTTTTGTTATAGCGGCGGAGGGGATCGAACCCCCGACCTTACGGGTATGAACCGTACGCTCTAGCCAGCTGAGCTACACCGCCAAGTATTTAAGGCACAAACTATATAATACATAGTGAGAAATTAGATGTCAATAAAAATTTACAAAACAAAAAAGACAAGCCGCTAGACCTGTCTTTCTAAATTAATATTTTAATATAAGCAACAAGTTAACCTCTTTTAGCTCCTCTTCCGCCACGCTTAGATTCTGTATGACGTTTTAAAGAAGTTAAACGGTCCTCACTATCTTTTAAAAACTTCGCCATTTTTGACTCAAATGTCTCTACTTTAGGAGCATTTCGATCATTTGACTTATTTTGACGAGGGCGTTGTGAATGTGAGCTCGAGTGTGAACGGGATCTTTGGGGTGCCTCTGGCTTATCTATTGCTTTTTTTATAGAAAGTCCAATTTTCCCATCTTTTTCAACATTCATGACTTTAACTTCTACTTGGTCACCAACTTTAAGATGGTCATTGATATCTTTCACATAACTGTCTGCAACCTCACTGATGTGTACGAGTCCAGTTGAGCCATCAGGCAGCTCCACAAAAGCTCCGAATTTTGTAATCCCTGTGACCTTCCCTTGTAACTTGCTGCCTACTTCGATTGACATAAAAAGAATTTTCCTCCTTAAGAAAATAAAAAAATCATACTTACTTTATATTATACAAAATGGGAAAAATAAGTGTCAATAAGACTAGTTATTGGTTGTTTTTACCTTTACTTTCCTCCGGAATATTAAAGATAATTTCGCCGTTTTCGGAGAAGAAATATTCTTTTCTAGCAAGCTTAGCAAGATAATCATCATCATTTAGCTTAACGATATCTTCTTTCAGGATTTCCTGTTGTTTTTTTAATTGAATCATCTGTTGCTCCAGCTGTTTCTTTTGTGCCACTTTTTTATCTAATGTGGAGGACTGGGAAATAAAGCTCGTAATCATTAAATAGGACATCAAGGCGGCAAAAACTAAGAACAAGGATAGTCTTCTGAAAAGGAGCTTTCTTTTCCTGGCTGAAGCAATTTCTGCGATTTCTTGTTGGTGGACATAAGTAGTTTGTATTTTTGCTATATTCTTATCTCCTATTGAGCTCATTTCCCTTCCCCCCTTATTTTTTTGGTTTTTTCCACTTTTTTATTAGCTTTAGTAAATAGTTCTTGATTTCCATAAAAATTCCTGCCGTTTTATTATATAACTTCTCGACGGATTTTTTAATAGTTTTCGGCAAAAGTTTCCAAAGAAGCAACACTATTTTTTCAATTGGCACCCATATTACCTTAAGAACAACCCATAAAATCTTTAAAACAAATTTGACAAGGGAATAGAGCCCCCTGCCAAGTAAGATGATAATGGAAATAACCAACTGGATGAGACCAAGTACAGGTTTATAGATAAGTAGTTGAAACGTTCTTCTCAAAAAATTGTAAATGGCAATTACCGTTTTAATTATGAATTCAAGCAGTCTCAGATAAATACCTTTAAATAAACTTTGATAGGCAGCAAAACCACAAAGGAGGGCAACAAAAATGTAGAAACGCAATTCTCCATTGTTCACAAGGAATAAGATATAGAAGATAATCAGTGCTTGTATGACCCAGAATAACAAGTCATTAAAAAAAACAATCCATGACTTTCGATTAGGGCGGTCTAAGAAACGCTGGTAGGTATCAAACATTACACCAAACAGCGACCCCATCATAATCATCGAAAGCATGGTGAGAAATTGAGTGGAGAGGGTCATCGGAATAACTTACTAAAGAACCCTTTAGCTTTCTCCCCATGCTGTTCGTCTAAGTAAACTAAATCAAATATCTTTCCCTTAATGGAGACAATTCCTTTTTCTACGTCCAAGTTCTTCATTTGAAGATTTTGCCCTTTGATTGCTAAAAAACCCATAGAGGTTTCTAATAAGAACTCCTCATTATCAAAGCTCTCTACTTGTTTAACACCTGTTATATCGAGAAGTTTCCTACCTCTCATGATGACGTCGTGCTCTGGAACTGTGCTTTTGACAGGGTTTGTTTCATAATATTGGCTCATTATTCATCCCTCACAATCATTTGTACAACCTTTATTACATTTTTATGTAAAGGGCAAATGAATTAGAACAAGCCATTATAGTTGTTACAATTAGAACTGTGATTCTCCGATTCTTTCGTCTTTAATAATCGTGTACATCTCAGCTGCAGCTTCTTTTCGAGTGGTATCTTGAATCTGGTCGATTCTTGCTGTAACCAGTCTTTGTCCAAGACGGATTGTCAGCTCATCACCAACCTTAACTGTTGAACTGGCTTTTGCTTCTTTCCCATTTATGAGAATTCTTCCTTGATCGGATACTTCTTTTGCCAAAGTTCTTCTTTTGATTAATCTTGACACCTTTAAATACTTATCTAGTCTCATTTACGAATCCCCCAATTCTATAATCCCTTTGATTTTGCTTCATCCCAAAACCGATCGAGTTCCTCTAAAGAATGTTCCTCTATCGGCTTTTCGTTATTCTTTACTTTTTCTTCAATATATCGAAACCTTCTCATAAACTTTTCATTGGTTTCAAATAATGCTTCTTCAGGATGGATTTTTAAAAATCTTGCTACATTAACAAAGGCAAACAAGATATCGCCAAATTCTTTTTTTGCATCTATAAGACTCTCTGTCTTTATCTCATTCTCAAATTCCGCTAGCTCTTCTTTCACTTTCTCCAAAGCCGGCGTTATTTCCTGCCAATCAAAGCCAACTTTTGCGGCTTTCTTCTGAATTTCGTAGGCTCTTACTAAATTAGGCATGGACATGGATATCCCATCAAGTAGTGAGACTTCTGTTTCACCTTTTTCCTGCTTCTTAATTTCCTGCCAGTTTTGAAGGACTTCTTCTGAGTTCTCAACTACTCTATTTCCAAAGACATGTGGGTGTCTGCGAATCATTTTTGAAGAAAGCACCTCAATTACATCTTCGATAGCAAAATAACCTTCATCCTCCCCAATCTGGGCGTGAAGCATCACTTGGAGCAAGACATCCCCAAGCTCTTCGACTAAATGATCAATATCTCCGCTATCGATTGCCTCAATTACTTCATACGTTTCTTCTATCAGGTATTTCTTCAAGGATTCATGTGTTTGTTCCTTATCCCAAGGACAGCCATTTGGACCTCTTAATACAGCAATAATCTCTCTAAGCTTGGAGAAATTCTTCATCATAATCTGTTCGTCCTGTACAGGAGGAACATAGACAGAGGTTAGGTTATCAAGAGTTACTCTCCTATCCAGCTCATACAAAGGTACCTTCTCCATACGTTCATTATTACTTCCTGCTGCAGAAACAATGACCACTTCATAATCATCAGGAAGTCTTTCCATAAGAGTCAGCTTAATATTAGATGCTACAAATGGGTCATAAACCTGACTGATAAACATATGCTGGTCGATTTGCAGATGGTTGGAATGAAGAGCGGTTCCATCAAGAAGTTGAAAACCGTCCACTGGATCTATTTTTAACGATTGAAAGAGGGCATCAACAAAGCTTTGACCTCCGCCTATTAGGATATCGATATCGTCTTTAGGTCCGTACTCCAAGAGTAACTGTACCGTACGCTCTGCAACAAGAGGATGGCCAGGAACTGCATAGATCACATTTTCCTTGTTTGCCTTTTGTAGTAAGGTTTGGACAATCTCCTGATATACCTCCTCAAATTGGTCATGCTTTTCATAGATGGAATCAAAGGATGTATAGTTTAGTCCTTCTTGAACTAATTCATCTACTACAGGGTGTTCTTTCGTCCTTAAAAAAACATGATTGGTACTCTTTAATTTTTTGTAAACACCAAAGGGGAGCTGATCAAGGTCGCCTGCCCCCAAACCGAGAATTTCAATTGATTTGCCCATAATCTATTAACTCCTATTCTTCTTAGATAATAAAAGGCTTAATTTGCTGCCGAAAGGAAATAGTGATAGTTCCTTTTCTAAAAATACGCCTCCTCTAATAATGATAAATAGAAACAGGAAGCCTCCCGACATAGCACAACCTAAAGCCTGTATAGATGCCATTAATCTTTCGGTACCAGCCGGTATTGTAATCATATTAGTTAACGCCAGGCAGCCTTTTAATAGTAACACCATCATTAACGCTGCTGTCAAAACTGTTCCTAGGAAGTGCACAGACAGCACCGTACTGGTCTGCATCTTTTTAAATTTTACATATAATAGAAAACAAACCGTCGCCAATGTGATTAAGGTAGCGATTGCTGCCCCCATTGTTCCAAATACAGGAACGAATAAAGCATTAAGAATATATTTTAAAGGAAAGGTTGCTAGAACAGCTGCTGCTGGATAAAGTAATGACCCCAGCCCCTGCATAATAGCAATAATCGTTGTAATGATAGAGCTAAGGAGAATCACAAAACTTAATACTCCTAATACAGACGAACCTGTTTTATCTTCAAATAACATGATATTAGCTGGTTCAATTATTGCCCAAAGACCTACAGATGCTCCCACCCCAATGACGATACTAATCCGAATGGCAAGCTGAATTTTTTCTTCTAGGAAAGAAGTATCCTTTTTTATTCTTGCACTTGTGATAAGTGGCACTAGAGATAACGACATCGAAGCAGCAATAATGGTTCCTAATTGAATTAATGGCTGCCCGCGGTCAAATACCCCTTTTACTGCCTTTGCCATATCCTTTTCAATTCCGTTTTCTGTAAGTAATGAGTATAGGTTCAAGGCATCTGCCATTTGGATAAAGATCATTAGCATTCCACTAATACAGATTGTTAAGCCTTGGAAGGTAAGGGCATTAATGATTTTTTTAACCTCTTCATAATCACTTAGCAGCAACCCTTTTCTCGGAGTTATTATCCTCCATTCTTTACGTATCCAAAGGAATGTAAACAAGATAATCGCCGAGACCATAATTCCTGTAATCGACCCAAACATGGCACCGCCGCCGATAAGGTACAGTGAATATCCTAACTTCGTAAGACTATAGGCCAAAAGGAGAATCGTAAAGGCTCTTATTAATTGTTCACCTACCTGTGAAAGTGCAGTGGGCAGCATATCTCCTTTGCCTTGATAATAGCCTCTCAAGATAGAAACAATCGGAAATAATAAAAAGACAATGGAAACAACTCTTAATAAGATGGCTAACTTCTCATCATTCATCCAGTTTGCAATAGAACCAGCACCAAAATAAAGGATAAGAAAACATAAAATTCCAAAAAACTGCAGGATGATAAATGAGACGAATAGAAGTCTTCTTGTTATATCAGGATTTCCTTTATCCCTTTGCTCAGCATACAGCTTAGAGATGACAACCGGAAAACCTGTTGTTGCAAGCACAACGGCTAGCCCATAAAACGGGTAAACCTGCTGATATATGTAAAAGCCAACATCCCCGACAATATTTTGAAAGGGTATTCGATAAACAGCACTTAGGATTTTTGTTATCAGTGCTGCAAGTGCCAAAATAAAAGCCCCTCTAAAAAGAGCTTTCGATTGATTTACGGGCTTCATTTCCTATCTCCTAACTGCCTAAACTAGAGAGTATTATATCATAGGAAACAAATAAAAAAGACAGCTTCTGCTGTCTCTTTTATTTGTGGAATATGATTAGTTCTAGGATTCCATTTGTCTTGCTAAAAATCCAGCAGCGGTTTCAACAGCTTTTTTCTCGACTTCACCAAGTGTACCTTCTTTAGCATAAATAATAACGGCTCCAATTGGGTCACCATTTGCAATGATTGGACCAATTGTATAAGATGAGATGGTTTCATCATTCCCATCCGCTAATGCAATATCACCTTGCTGTGTAACTAAAACTGAATTACGGTCTTCCATTGTTTTTTCCACTAAATCGCTTATATTTTTATTTAAATAATCTTTTTTTGAACTTCCTGCTAGAGCAATATAACTGTCTCTATCACAAATTAAAACCGGGTTTCCGAGGCTGTCAAAAAGGGCTTCTGCATATTCTTTGGCAAAATCGCTTAACTCGCTGATTGGTGAATACTTCTTTAAAATAACTTCTCCATCTCGATCTACAAAGATCTCTAACGGATCCCCTTCACGGATACGCAGCGTTCTGCGTATTTCTTTGGGAATGACAACACGACCCAAATCATCGATTCGACGAACTATTCCAGTTGCTTTCATCCAATGTTGCCTCACTTTCATCTGATGATTTAACTAACTTGGTAATGACAATTTTTCCTTTTGTAGGAATCATCACCAACTTTGAACTTAGTATCTTTCATCTGGAAAGTTCTATACACATTCGTAAGATTTTTTCGTTAATGGGAAAATTGTCCTATTTCAGTAAATAAATATTAAACTGGGTTTTTTTGACCCTTTTTCGCCGCTTGGAGACCTTTAATCATTTCAAATGCTATATTCATCCAATATGCCGGCTCTTGCCCTTTAATCTGGAGGGTCATTTTAAGCCTCTGACCTTCCATTCCTAACCCAATCATTCTTGGATATTTACTACTGATAGCAAATACCTTCTGTCCGTCAATCGTACTGCTAGCTCGTTCATTTACGAGAATGGTTACTTCTTGTTTTGCTTGCTTTATCATGTCAACACCCGCAAGCAGTGCATAAATTTTCATTTCTGCCACTTGGAATAAATAATCAACTTCTTCAGGATATTCTCCAAAGCGATCGAGCATTTCTGCTTGAAGTTCCTCAATATCCTCTAATGTTTGTACTCCTCTAAAACGCTTATACATTTCAATCTTTTGATGGCCATCTTTAATGTAGGTATCAGGAATATAGGCGTCAATTTCTAAATCAATTTCCACAGTAGCCTTTTGCTCTGCTTTCAAATCACCTTTTCTTTCTTCAATCGCTTCTTTTAGCATTTGCGAATAAAGGTCAAATCCTACAGAGTCAATAAATCCATGCTGCTGCGCACCTAGCAAATTACCAGCACCCCTAATAGATAAGTCACGCATGGCAATTTTAAAGCCAGAGCCGAGCTCAGTAAATTCTTTAATAGCCTGCAGACGCTTTTCTGCCACTTCTGTTAATACTTTATCCTTTCGGTGGGTGAAATAAGCATACGCAACACGATTTGACCGTCCAACACGTCCACGCAGCTGATAAAGCTGAGAAAGTCCCATTCTATCTGCATCATAGACAATCAGCGTGTTAACATTCGGTATGTCTACCCCTGTTTCAATGATTGTCGTGCTGACCAAAACATCAAACTCTCCGGATAGGAAGCTGAGCATGACTGATTCTAATTCATTCTCTGACATCTGCCCATGTGCGAAAGTCACTCGTGCATCCGGAACAAGCATGGATATTTCTTCTGCCTTCCGTTCAATATCCTCTACTCTGTTATATAAAAAGTAAACTTGTCCCGCGCGTGCCAACTCCCTTTCAATCGACTCTCTGACAAGCGATCCATTGTATTCCATTACATATGTTTGTACAGGGAAACGGTTCTCTGGCGGAGTCTCAATAACCGATAAATCGCGAACGCCCAGCATGGACATATGCAGCGTTCTCGGGATTGGTGTTGCTGTCAATGTTAAAACATCAATATTTGTTTTTAATCTTTTAATTTTTTCTTTATGGGTAACCCCAAATCTTTGCTCTTCATCGATAATCAATAAACCTAAATCACGATAAACAATATCTTTTGAAAGAATACGGTGCGTACCAATCACTACATCGACCGTACCTGCTTTTAATCCCTTAATGGTTTCAGTTTGTTGCTTTTTTGAACGGAAGCGACTTAATAGACCAATATTGATTGGGTAATCTTGAAATCTTTCTCTCATCGTTTCATAATGCTGCTGTGCTAATATCGTTGTTGGCACAAGAAGTGCGACTTGCTTGCCATCTGCAATCGCTTTAAATGCAGCTCGAATGGCTACCTCCGTTTTTCCATAACCTACATCACCACAAAGCAAGCGATCCATTGGTCTGGCTTTCTCCATATCCTGCTTAATTTCATGGATAGAGCGAAGCTGGTCTTCCGTTTCTTGGTAAGCAAAGGCGGTTTCAAACTCCCTTTGCATGTCCCCATCCGGTGAAAAGGCATAACCGACAGCTGCTTCACGTTCTGCATATAGCTTGATTAGATCATCTGCAATGTCTTGAACCGAGGATTGAACTTTCTTTTTTACCTTTTTCCAATCACTGCCGCCAAGTTTATAAATTTTCGGCTCTTTTCCTTCGGAGGCCACATACTTCTGAACAAGATCTATTTGTTCAACTGGAACATAAAGCTTATCTGTTCCATGATAGCGGAGGTGAAGATAATCCTTATGAACACCGTTAATAACGAGTGTTTCAATTCCTAAATATTTTCCTATTCCGTGATTAACATGAACAACATAGTCGCCAACTTTAAGTTCCGAATAACTCTTAATCCTTTCGGCATTTGAGAGCTTTTGTCTGTTGGCAGACTTTTTGACACGTTTAGTAAACAGTTCTTCCTCGGTTATGACAGCTATCTTCTGAATGGAAAGCTCAAATCCAGTTTGCAGGTTCCCCTTCATAATCTGTACTTTTCCAGGTAAAAGCTGATGATTGCTGCGTGTAATAGAGGCTTCGATTTCATAATCCTCTAAAACTCGTTCTAGCTTTTTTACTCGCTCATCATCTGGGGCTAAAAAGAGGATGGAGTAATTCCCCTTTTTCCACCGATCAACTTCTGATTTCAATAAATGCATTTGGCCATGGAAATTCTGCATTTGTTTACAAGAAACATTAATAATATTTTGCGGACTCGTATTTGCTACATGGCGTAAAAACAAACTCATATAAAGAATTGGAAACTCATTTTTATGAAGTAAATTCGGCAGGTCATGGGAAATAGTCAAATCATGAATAATTTGACCCTCACCTAGCAGTGCAGTATACCATTCCGCCTCTTCCTTAATTAATGAGTCATTCATTTCTTGAACCCGGCTTATTTCATCAATAAATACCATTCCATCGCGCGGTAGATAGTCTAGTAAACTACTATCGCCCTCATATGCTAGTGAAAGATATTTAAATACATGGTCTGGTTTGTGGCCATTTTTTAGCTGTTCGAGCTCAAAACTTATATTCTGAGAGAGCTGTATCTTTGCTTTATCGTCTTTTAATTTTCTAAGACTTTTTGCCAGCCCATCCTCTAGCTTTCCAATTAGCCTGCTATAATCCTCTGCTCCCAAAAGGACTTCCGTTGCAGGACCAATCAAAACCTCAGTGGTTTTCTCGATAGAACGTTGGTCTTCTAGGGAAAAGTAGCGGATGGAATCAATCTCAGTATCAAATAATTCAATTCTTATTGGATTCGTGACTGTGAGCGGATAAATATCAATAATCCCGCCCCTTATACTAAACTCTCCTGGTGTAGACACCATTTCCGACCGAACATAACCCGTCTTAACAAAAGTATTAAGTACCTTTGTAATATCTAAATCATCGCCTACTTTAAACGACAGCTGATACTGTTTCCACAGAGATTTTGGCGGAATGACTTTTCTTAGCCCAGCAGCAGGAACGATAATAATTCCTTTATCCCTTTTACTTAAATGATTTAAGGCCTCAATTCTTTGTGCCTTTAACTCTGGACTGGCAATACTCATCTCAGCCGCAATTAATTCATTGGCTGGAAATAGAAAGACTTCATCCTCACTTAATAGATTTACAATATCATCATAGAGTTTTTGTGCTTGCAATAGATTATGGGTGATAAAGAGAATGGGTCTTTTCATCTGCTCATAAATTGCAGCCGTTAGTACCGTTCTTGATGAACCCGATAACCCAGCAATTAGCTGTTCCTTCAAGCCTCCCTGAACTCCAGATATAATGGAGTGGACATCTTCCTGATCTAGAAATAATGATTTTAAACCTTTCATAAGCTCGTTCCTCCTCTCTTTGAATCTTTTTTTCGTATACCGACTATATTAACTATATTTTTAGTGTTTATAAAAAATAGAAAAATGCTTTGGAGTGCTTTCCAAAGCTGGTTAATGAATGAGGAAATCATATTGGTGATAATCTGGATTTCTTTCTAACGCTTCCTGACAATCCTCACAAATGGCCGTAATATGAATATTTCCAGTCACGTCATATGCAACCATCTCTTGTCTTTCCTGCTCCGTTAATTTATGAAGGCCGAGTGCTTCACTGTGTATCGAAGACTGTTCAATGGAACCTAAATTTGTACCGCAATGCCGGCAATGGTAATGAATGGCCACCTAGGTACCCTCCCTATTTTACTATTGTTACTAGTATTTACGTTGGAAGGGCAAGTTATTCATTGGAATTCACTGTGTAAAAAAGAGAATTGCTTTATTTTATGAAAGGAAAGGTTATCCCATGAACCTTTTACTGATTAAATTCGTTCATCACCTGTAAAAAGGGCTTTTCTAACCATTTTATACAGGCGTCAGCGCTCTTTTGTACAGACTCTTTTGTTAATTCCCATTCATCTTCATGGAAGCGTCCCAACACATAATCGGGAACCTTCATCCCATTCTTTGGCCGATCAATTCCGATTCTGATCCTGTTAAATTCTTGCGTTCCTAGATGTGCTACTGTGGACTTTATTCCATTATGGCCGCCGGCACTTCCTTTTTGACGGAGCCTGATTTTCCCTACAGGCAAATCTAGATCATCATAGATGATGACCAAATCCTCTAAATCAATTTCATAATAGTCCATTATCGCTCTGATTGATTCTCCAGACAGATTCATGTATGTCAGTGGTTTTAGTAAAATTACCTTTTTACCATTATGGAATCCCATCCCAAACTGCCCTTTAAATTTTGATTGATTTAATGGAATGGATAATTTATCTGCAAGCTCATCAATGACTTCAAATCCAATATTATGTCTCGTTTTTTCATATTGTTTTCCAGGGTTTCCCAAACCAACGATTAATTTCATTTTTTCCCTCTCTTTCGGCTTAGTCCACCTGTTAAATAATTCCCTAAGCATCCTATTCTCTCCCACTTAATAATACGTCTTTTTTATGACAAATGCGACAAAAGACGTAACCTGAGTATAGGTTACGTCTGTACTATTATTCTCCCACCGGGTCCGTTTCTCTGCCTTCTTCATTAACAGGATGGCCGCCTTCTTGCTGCTCTCCTGAATTAATTTCCTCTTCTTGTCGAGGAGGAAGGATACTTGCGATTACTTCATCTTCCTCATGATTGATGGTAAACGATCCCTGATAGAGGATATCGGAAACCTTCATGGTTTCACCAACCTGGAGGTTCGTTACATCCACTTCAATTTGCTGTGGTATCTCATCAGGAGTGGAAGTAATCGATAATTCATGGACAGGCTGCTGCAGGACCCCGCCATCCTTAACTCCAGCTGCTTCACCCGTTAGGACGAGTCTGACCGTTACGTTAATTTTAGAGGATTTATCAACGGCAAGAAAATCAACATGAATGATTTCCTTTTTAATAAAATCCTCTTGGTAATCAGATAAAACAACATCTTGCCTGCTGCCGTCAACATCAAGAGATATAACGCCATTCCTGCCGACTAATCGGATGGTTTTTGTTAAATCCGCTGAGCTGACAGAAACCGGTTTGCTTTCAATCTTTCTGCCATAAATGACAGCAGGAATATTTCCCGTTTCTCTAATTTTCCTTAATTCCGAACTGCGAAGTTCCTTACGTTCCTTTGCCTGTAAAACCGTGCTCATGAGTTTAGTCACCTTCCTAGTTTTGTTCTTAACAGTCTCTATAAAAATTCCCCAAAACAGGAAGGTCTAAACATATTTTTGTAAAAGGATTCTAGTTGATCAATCGAATAAAGTACTTACAGATTGTTCTTCGTGGACACGGATAATGGCTTCACCAAGTAAAGGTGCTACAGAAAGTTGAATAATCTTATCCGTCTTTTTCTCTTCTGGCATAGAAATAGAATTTGTGATAACTAATTCCTTAATTTTTGAATTTTGAATTCTATCCATCGCCGGTCCAGATAAAACAGGGTGTGTACAGCAAGCGTAGACTTCTGAAGCGCCATTTTCGACTAAAGCGTTGGCAGCTAGCGTGATAGTTCCTGCTGTATCGATAATATCATCAATTAGGATGGCAATTTTACCTTCAATGTTACCAACAATATTCATTACCTCAGCAACATTAGGTCTTGGACGACGTTTGTCAATAATCGCAATCGGGGCTTTTAAACGCTCTGCTAATTTTCTAGCCCGCGTTACTCCACCATGGTCAGGAGAAACAATGACAATATCCCCTTCAAAATTTCTCTTTTGGAAATAATCGGCTAAAATAGGTACACCCATTAAGTGATCTGTCGGAATTTCAAAGAAACCTTGAATCTGTGGTGCGTGCAAGTCTAAACAGATAACACGGGTTGCCCCTGCTGTTTCAAGGAGGTTTGCCACTAATTTAGCTGTAATCGGCTCACGTGCACGTGCTTTACGGTCCTGGCGGGCGTAGCCATAGTATGGCATAACAATATTAATTGTTTTAGCAGAGGCCCTTTTTAGAGCATCAATCATGATTAGTACTTCCATAATATTTTCATTAACTGGAGAACTAGTCGATTGAATAACATACACATCACAGCCGCGGATACTTTCTTCGATATTGATTTGGATTTCTCCATCACTAAATCTTGTTACCGAGGTTTTTCCTAGTTCCACACCAATCACTTTGGCAATCTCTCTTGCTAACGGGAGATTTGAATTTAGACTGAATACCTTTAAGTTTGGATCCAAGTATTGATTCGACATAATGCCCTCCAATATTCTACCTATTTTTTCACATTAAGCTTATCGACATAATTTTCTTTGTTTACCTGCTGTGAACGTGCAATGGATAATGCATTTCCAGGTACGTTTTTTGTTATTGTTGAACCGGCAGCTACATAAGCTCCTTTTCCAACAGTAACAGGAGCAACTAAGTTAGAATTACAGCCTATAAAGACTCCATCTTCAATCTTTGTTAAGAATTTATTTTTACCATCATAGTTAACCGTTATAGAGCCGCAGCCTATATTTACATCACTTCCAACCTCAGCATCACCAATATAGCTTAGATGCGAAGCTTTGCTTCCCTTGCCGAAAACAGCCTTCTTGATTTCAACAAAGTTTCCAATTTTCACTTCATCACTTATCGCTGAATCTGGTCTAATATGGGCAAAGGGACCAATATTAACGAGAGAGCCAATACTACTGTTGTAAGCCGCTGATTGACGGATTACCGTTTCATTTCCAACCTCACAAGTATTAATTTCTGAGTTTGGACCAATTTGGCATTCTGCTCCAATCACTGTCCTGCCTTTTATTATCGTTCCTGGAAGGATTATCGTATCCTGCCCAATTACAACATCTGCTTCGATGTATGTATTTGCAGGGTCAATAATGGTAACTCCATTTCGCATATGACTTTCATTTATGCGGCTGCGCATAATTCTTTCTGCTTCAGCCAAAGCAACTCTGTCGTTTACACCAAGAGTCTCTTCTAAATCATTTGTTTGGAAAGCCGTAACCACTTCTCCCTGATTTTTCAGGATTTCTACGACATCCGGCAGATAATATTCACCTTGAACATTATCATTTGAAACCTTATTTAATGCTTCAAACAATGCAGCATTATCAAAGCAATAGGTTCCTGTATTGATTTCATTTATTTCTCGCTCTGCCTCTGTTGCGTCTTTATGTTCAACGATTTTTTCAACGAGTCCCTTTTCATTTCGAATAATTCGACCATATCCTGTCGGGTCATCAATTCTTGCTGTAAGAATTGTTGCTTTCGCCGAATGTTCTTTATGATGTTTAAATAATGACTCCATCGTTTCTGCCTTAATTAGAGGAGTGTCACCACAGACTACAATGGTAATCCCATCTTTGCCTTCGAGCATCTCTTGTGCCTGCATTACGGCATGTGCAGTCCCTAGCTGTTCTTCTTGAAGCGCATAATGGCTTTCTTCCCCTAATTGTCCTTTTACCTTTTCAGCTCCATGGCCAATTACGGTAACCATTTCTTGAATGTTTAGCTTCTTCACTTGGTCCACTACATGTTGAACCATCGGCTTGCCGCATACTGGGTGCAACACTTTATAAAGCTTTGATTTCATCCGGGTACCTTGTCCTGCGGCCAAAATCACAGCATAACGATTATGCATGTTCAAGTCCTCCAATTTAACCTTTTTATCCACTAAAAATATTAACGTAATTAGTCAGTCATTTCAAGGAATGTAAGAAAAGTGTTCGAATTTGTTATTTTGAAAAAATTAGGGAGGAATGAAAGAGGAGATAGGGAGGAATAAAAAAAGAGCACTACTTATGTAGTAGGCTCTAGGCTGTTTAATTCTTTCTAGGAAGCTCCGGCTTCTTCAAATTCCACTTCTAATTCACCTAAACGATGATATTCAGCCAAAACAGCTTCTTGAATTTTACCGCGCGTTCCAGAATTGATAGGATGCGCAATGTCACGAAATTCTCCATCTGGAGTACGCTTACTTGGCATTGCGACAAATAAACCATTGTTTCCATCAATAACGCGAATGTCATGAACAACGAATTCGTTATCTAATGTAATTGATGCAATCGCTCTCATTCTACCATCCGTGTTAACACGGCGTAATCTTACGTCTGTTACTTCCATGTGCTCACACCCTTTTCTTATGTTAAAAAGCTAGTGTTATTAATTCAACATGGACTCTAGTAAATCCTTCTTTTATATTTATTTTTTTAAAAATATTTTAGGCAAAATAGTGAACATTTTTAAAAGTCAGATATATTAATATTATTCATAGTGCTAATATACAAAAAAACGCTCATGATTACTTCACGAGCGCAATTACTTCGATTTCAACTAATGCATCTTTAGGTAACCGCGCTACCTCAACACAGGAACGCGCCGGTTTATTCGTTGAAAAATATTCACCATATACTTCGTTAATTGAGGCAAAGTCATCCATACTTTTAATAAAGACTGTCGCCTTAACAACGGTATCAAAAGACGCCCCTGCAGCTGAAAGTACTGCTCCCAAATTTTTAAAAACTTGGTGAGTCTGTTCTTTTATTCCGCCGAGAGTCATTTCTCCCTCAGCTGTTAATGGGATTTGCCCTGAGCTATAAAATAGATTGTTAACAATGATTCCTTGCGAATAAGGTCCAATCGCTGCAGGTGCTTGGTTGGTTTGAACAACTTTCATATTATTCCTCCGTTCTGCGCTTAAAATAGTTTCCTTCTGTAACCTGAATCCTTTTTTCCTTTACATCAACGTCAGTCAATTTAACAAGCGATTTGTATTCATCGACGAGACGTTCTTCAATTTTTTCAGCTTCTACCAAAACAGCAATTCCAGCTACTTGAGCATTAAATTCCTCTAGCAAGCTGATCATTCCCATTACAGTTCCACCAGCCTTCATAAAGTCATCGACAACTAAGACCTTTGAGCCTTGTGCCAAGCTCCTCTTTGAGAGCAACATGGTTTGGATTCTCTTTGCCGATCCAGAAACATAGTTGATACTAACTGTTGGACCTTCTGTGACTTTACTATCTCTCCTCACAATAACAACAGGAGTATTTAACTGACTCGCGACAGCATACGCAAGCGGAATTCCCTTTGTTGCAACCGTCATGACTACATCAATCTTTGTATTCACATAGGCAGATGCAATAATCCGACCGGCCTTTTGAACAATGTTTGGATCACCTAAAATATCAGTTAAATATAAATATCCTCCAGGCAAAAGGCGATCTGGGTGTGCAATCAACGAACATAATTCATTTACAAATGGTCTTGCTTCATCATCGCTGACATTTACAAAAAATTTAACTCCACCCGCTGCACCTGGCACTGTTTGTAAAGTCCCAATACCTCTTTGTTCGAAGGTCTCTTTCACGATTGCTAAGTCTTCACTGATAGAAGATTTCGCAGAAGAGTAACGTTCAGCAAAAAAGGTGAGCGGTACAAGCTGGCGGGGATGGTCAAGTAAATAGCTCGTCATATCAATCAATCGTTCACTGCGGCGAAACTTCATAACAATCCTCCAAAAGACGAATATTCTATTAATAGAATATCACTATTGTCCGTTTTTAATCAAGGGTGTGTCGTTCTCCAAGCATTCGGACAGCAAAAACTTGGTCACAAAAGCCTCTTAGTCCATTATATATCCGATGCATTCTAGAATCGTGCTGAACAATTCCAAAAACAGTTGGACCGCTTCCGCTCATTAAAACAGCATCTGCACCAAAACGCTTCATTTGCTCCTTGATTTGTGCTACCTCAGGGTGAAGCTTTAACGTTACATCCTCCAAGACATTTCCGACATTATCACATACGCTTTGATAATCATTGTTTTCAATAGCTTTAACCATTTCGCTAATATTTGGATGCTCCATTCCGTTTATATCTAATCGTCGATAAACCTCTGCGGTAGAAACACCAATAAATGGTTTCGCTAGAATGACCCAGCATGTTGGCGGAGCAGGGAGGTCTGTAATCCTTTCTCCTCTGCCTCTGGCTAAAGCAGTCCCGCCATACACACAAAATGATACATCTGAACCTATTTCAGAACCTAGATCGGCTAACTCGTCCAACGTTAAACCGAGATTCCAAAGTTTATTAAGTCCCCTTAAGGTTGCAGCAGCATCACTGCTTCCTCCAGCCAGCCCAGCCGCAACAGGGATGGTTTTTTCAATGGTTATTTTAACACCCTTTTTTACTTGATATCGGTCTTTCAACAATTGAGCTGCTTGAAAGGCCAGGTTCCGTTGATCGTCAGGAACATAGCGATTATGGGAAAGAATATGTATTTTGTCCTGTTCTAACAATGTCAACTCAACTCGGTCCGCCAAATCAATCGTCGTCATGATCATTTCAACCTCATGAAAACCATCAGGACGCTTATACAAAACATCCAAGGATAAATTAATTTTGGCTGGTGCTTTTACCAAAAGCTTCACTACGCCCACCTACACTTCTATATCGATCATATATTTTTTCCTATTTTACCACAAAACTTCAAATAGGAAAAAAGTCAAGCGATAATAATTAAAGGCCAGGGGCTTTTTTCCCCTGGCCTTACCGTGGTGTCTGATTTGTTTAAACATTGAGAAGCAAGTGTGGCATAACAAATTGTAATACTGTGAACTACATCTTTTACGTATCCCTGTTGTTTTTCATTAGCTGCTCAGAAGCAAGTTCGACTGCTCTTTTCACCATATTTCCTGCATCCTTTGCTCGAATGCCGCCCCAACCCTCTTTTTGGACGACATCATAGAATCCAAGTTCTTTCGCAAGTTCTTCTTTAAATTGTGTAGACATAACACCTCTTCTTCTTGCCATCTAAACAACCCCTTTTATCCACTCACGGCATTATTAGTATGGTATTTAGAAAGTATTTCATTAATTTATATTCGATAAAAAGCAAAAGGCAGAAAATCGGATGATTTTCTGCCTAAAAAATTGCCCTATATTCTAACTTAAAGCTATGTTTCCTGCTGCGTCTTCATAGAAGGTGATTTGAACTGTTTCGGTAAGTACATCAGCGTAGCTGTAAGAAACTCGTTCAAATGCATTTTCTTCTTGATCTAACTCGATTACAAAAACCGAAGGGTACGTTTCGGCCAATACGCCGGATCGTTCGATTGTCTTTCTACGTCCTCCGTTTGCCTTCAGCAACAATCTTTTCCCTAAATTCGAATCAAGAGCCTTTTTAATATCGGCTAAGGTTTTTGGCATTCGGTCCACCTCACTGTGTAAAGTATATCACACTGACATAGTCCTTGTCAAATAAAAACATAAAATTATATCAGTCCGACAAAAAGATTGTCAATATTTTTTCTTCTACTTTTTCTCCCAAATTTCAACAATCATTATGTTTACCTTAATAAGGGAGGATTATGTGTATAAAAAAAATAAGTCCAGAAAAGTTTGAGCTGGTTGTCTCTAGAAAAACTGGCCAGCTCCAGGCGCCATTGGCTAAGGACCATAGATAGGCGCCTACCACTTTTCCAAAAGGACTTATGATTCTTCTTCCTGGACAGGATTGTAGGGCATTCCTGTTCGTAAGACCCCTTTTGTTTCAATTCCTCCGAGTCCCTTTTCTCCGGTTAGGGTATTCCGTAAAACATCCCAAACATTGATACTCTCCATAAACGGCGTAAAACTGATTTTTGCAACTATATATACAGGGTCTAATGCATGTATATTAATTCGTGATGGGGAGCTTGCAAAATTTGCACCTGCATGTATCAAGGATTCAAAATGAGATTGGCAGGCACCTGCAAAGATTACAAGTTGATCTAAATGAGGAATCTTTCTTCGTGCCTCCTTAACGGTTTGGACAAAGTGCTTTGAGTGGCGGTATGCATTAATGTCTGATATCTTTCCCTTTGCCTTTGAATAGGCATCATGGCCGGTAATGACTAAAATATCAGGACGAAATTGATCAATTAAGCCACCAATTTTTTTGGGCATCTCCTTCTCGTTACAATGTATCCCGTATACAGGAATACCAATTTTCTCATATAAAGTCATACATTTTTGTAAGTAATCCTGGTCCCCATCTAAGTGAAGAACCTTTCCGGGAATTTGAAAATAATTGGCAGGCTGTACATAGCCGCCTGTCGCTTCATAATCCTGCCTCTGCTTGATTAACTCAACATCCTGTGCAAATAGGCGGAAGGATTGCTCTTCTAGGGCTTTGTATTCCTGTATTATCTTAGACCTTACATTTTTGTTAATCACCACTAAATCTTCGTAAGGAGCATCTGCCACTAAGCGAATATCTTCACCGTATAGGACTGCAAATCTCTGGCCATTTAGTATTTGAATATCAATAACCCGGAATAGAATATCACAGTTATAGGACCGTCTGCCGACAATATCCATCATCTTTATATCCACTGCCGTCACTCCAATTAGACCAGCATATAGGCCTTCCAAATAAAGTTTCTCTTTGATAGGCTATGCAACTACAAAAGTGAATGTGAATGGACGAGTTGTTAATAATATGAATTTTAGTTTTGGCTGTGTTAGACTAGGCTGTTGATTTGCGCTCCAGGGCGCTATGCTTTCCGCGGGCTCGCCCGTGAGCCTCCTCGCAGCTTCGCTCCTGCGGGGTCTCACTCAGCTCGTTCATCCCGCAGGAGTCAAGCGCCCTTCCGCTCCAATCAACAGTTTCTAAAAATCAACAGTCCCCTTTAACACAGCCAAGTTAAAAAAAAAAAAAATAGACCTAGAAAGGTCTATTGAAAGTAGGTATATAGCTCATCACTCAATTTTCCAAATTCCTCAACGGAAAGAGTTTCCCCTCTTCTCGTCGGCTCAATTCCAGCTGCATTTAATGCACGAATAATTTCTTCCTTCTTTTCCTTCCCATCCTGAAGCTGACTGGTTAAATTATTTAGTATTGTTTTTCTTCTTTGCGCAAAACTTGCCCGTGTTACTTGGAAAAAGAATTTTTCATCTTTTACGATTACCGCTGGCTTTTCTCTTCTTGTTAAGCGGATTACAGCTGAATCTACATTTGGCTGAGGGACGAATACTGTTTTAGGGACTATCATGACTGTCTCGGCCTTTGTATAGTACTGTACAGCGATGGAAAGAGATCCGTATTCCTTTGTCCCTGGACTAGCTGAAATGCGGTCTGCGACCTCTTTTTGAAGCATACAAACGATACCACGTATTGGAATCTGTTCCTCAAGCAGCTTCATGATAATCGGTGTCGTCACGTAGTACGGGAGATTGGCAACAACCATAAGATCATCAACATTCGTGAATTCTGTATCTATGACTTCCTGAACATCTGCTTCTAGAATATCTTTATGGATGACTTTTACATTTTCATATGGTGAAAGAGTATCTGATAATATCGGCAGTAATCTTTGATCAATTTCAAAGGCAACCACTTTTTTACTTCTGCGGGCAAGCTGTTCTGTCAGCGCACCAATACCAGGACCAATTTCAATCGCACCAGTGTTTTCACCCATTTCTGCAAAATCAACAATTCTATGTAAGATATTTGTATCAATTAAAAAGTTTTGGCCCAAACTTTTCTTAAAAGAAAATCCATATTTCTCAAGAATGGCTCGTGTTCGAATCGGTGTAGCAATGTCCTTATTCATTTTTTTCCTCCTGTATCACAACTGCAAGTGCCTCTGCAAATTCCTGCCTGCTGATTTGAAACATCATCAACCTTTTATAAAGCTGCTTTCCATTGGTATATCCGATTTTCAAAATTTTTCCCAACATGGTCCTTCTCTCTTTCGAACCTGCTCCTCCAATGAGTCCTGCTGTAATTAAATCCTCTTGTGTGATTTCCTCTTTGATGGTATCTGACATGATTTGTGCATCTCTTAATGCATTTCTAATTGCCTCTAAAGAGGCATGTTCAACACCCAGGCCTTTTCCATTTTTAGCGATGGCGACTTCCTTCGGTAAAAAGGCATGTTTTGCACCTGGTACTTTTTCAGCAATCGTTTTCCTGATTTTCTCACCTGGGTAGTCGGGGTCTGTAAAAATAATCACCCCTCTAGTTTCTTGTGCTCTTTTAATTCTTTCAATGGTTTCTTCATTAATTGCAGAACCATTGGTTTCAATCGTATCTGCATCAACGGCTCGTTTAATCGTGGTGGTATCGTCTTTCCCCTCCACCACAATGAATTCTTTAATCTTCATTATTTCCTCCGTACGTGAATGATAAAAAATATAAAAAATCGAAAAATAATTGAAACATTTTTGTAATGTCCATCGTCTATATTAACAAATGTCTTCATATTATGAAGTAAATACCTTAATGTATTCGTTGTAAGTATAATGAATATTAGAGAAAAAGCAAAATGCAGAGGCTATGATAACCTCTGCACCGTTAAACTTATTGTAATATTTTGATTTTTACCTTCCTAACACCCCAGCGGAAAGCCTCCGCTTTCGTTGGAAAGAAAACATCAATCTTATGTCCCTTTATCGCTCCACCTGTATCAGATGCTACAGCATAGCCATAACCTTCTACATAAACCTTTGTTCCCAGCGGAATCACACGAGGATCCACAGCAATTATTTTTGCATTTGGATTATTACGCAAATCAAATCCTGTTGCTGTTACCCCTGAACAGCCATTGCAATAAGCTGTATAGGCAGTAGTATTAACATAAAACTCAGTTCCAGTTTCTGCTCCACGGGAAACCTGAATATCTAATTCCTTCGTTCCAACAGCCACAACTTTATCGAGTTTCTCTCTAAGACTCTGCTCACTAATTAATTTTCTTGAAACTTCTTTACCGTTTTCCAAGATGACTTCATATTCTCTTGAAATAAGCCCCTGTCTGCCATCTTTAACAGTTACTTGTTTTCCTTTTTCTAAGCTCTCATCTTTCTTGGTGATCACGGCAAAGTG
Source organism: Neobacillus niacini (assembly GCF_023715415.1). Lineage (GTDB taxonomy): Bacteria > Bacillota > Bacilli > Bacillales > Cytobacillaceae > Neobacillus > Neobacillus niacini_C. Next base: position 48,990 of record NZ_JAMBOB010000013.1, on the reverse strand, counting down.
AACTGGTTCTTCCACTACATCGGTGACTTTTTCTACGCGTATGACGTTAATAACGCCATCCCTTTTCACTGTCTCTGATAATGACGGTTCAACTCGGTCAAATTCATTAAGTTTAATTCCCTGTTGTGTTAAAAAGTCAGCGACCGTAGCCGAAGTGGACCATACTTGCTGTTCTTTTCCGCCGTCAACTAGTGTAAGATGAAGAGCTAATTTAATGCGAATATCCATCTTGCTATTGATTGTTTCCTGCGGCTTGGGTGAAATTTCATCTTGTTCGTTCAATACAATTTTCTGCTCTTTTAGTAGCTCAGCGACCGTACCTGCTGTTGTCCATATCGTTTTTTTCTCGTTGTCTTGGACAATTTTAACCTGCTTTGCTTGTTTCCAGACAATCTCTTGATTGTCTTTCACCTTAGCATCAGCTGAAGGTGACAAGTAGTCTTTTGAGTTGAGTGGTATTTCAAGTTGAGCGAATACATCCTTAACTGTATTGGCATGCGTTTTTACTACTTTTTGCTGTCCGTTAAGAGTCAATGCAACTGTATACTTAGATCCTTCATAGTATGAAAAACCAAGAAGTGCTGCTAAAACTACAAAACTAGCAAAAGTGATCGCCAACCTTTTTCTACTCAAAGACTTGGAAAACAGGTTTTTCATGTTTTTGAATACGATGAAAAACGCCTCCTTCTCTCAGAGAGATTATTGAGAAACATGCTGCCGGCTGTCAACCCTTGCATTTGTTGTGAACGTATTTCCTATTATGCATATAGTTGGGAAATTTGCAAAGGGAAACTTATCGACACGGTTATCCTATGAGGAAAAGGAGGCATGTAGAACTTTAAGTTATATTAAAAAGTTTGGACAAGCTTCTATTAACTTCGACAAGCTTGTCTATCAGTTTATGTCGAATAATTTTTTCGCATTGGCAGTCGTGGCGATGGCCACTTCTTCAAGTGATATACCTTTAATTTCTGCTATTTGCTCTGCAACTAACTTTACATATCCTGGTTCATTACGTTTTCCACGATAAGGATGCGGAGCTAAATATGGGCAATCTGTTTCAATCAGCAGTTTTTCTAACGGAACGACAGCTGCCACTTCTTTGGGTTTTTTGGCATTTTTGAACGTAATCGGACCTCCTAAAGAGATAAGAAAATTCATTTTTAGACATTCTAAAGCAACCTCAGGACTTCCGCTAAAGCAATGCATGATTCCTCCAACTTCAGCAGCATCCTCCTCTTGTAGTATTTCTACAATATCAGCTGTTGCCTCCCGATTATGAATCACAATCGGAAGCTTCACTTTTTTAGCCAAGCGGATTTGCTTCCGAAACACTTCTTTTTGGATGTCTTTTGGAGACTTGTCCCAATGGTAATCCAACCCCATTTCCCCTATCGCCACTACCTTTGAGTGAGAGGCTAACTCTTCTATCCAGAGTAAATCATCATCACTCATATCAATCGCATCCACAGGGTGCCAGCCCACACAGGCATAGATAAAGTCGTAACTTTCAGCAAGCTCCATTGCCCTTTTGATCGTTGGTCTGTCAAAACCCACACAAACCATTTTCGAAACTCCGGACTCTTGTGCCCTAGAAATTACTTCTTCTAAGTCTTCCTCAAATTGTTCTGCATTTAAATGAACATGTGTATCAAATAGCATAAGTCAAACTCCTTTGTTGAATTTCATCACTATTTCTTGTCGAACATATAAAGAAAAAATGGAAATGCCACGAAATTTGTTTCACGTGGAACAATTTAAAAGCGGAAGCGCCTTGAACAGGGGCGACCGGCATAAGACGAGCCGGCGAGAAGGTTGCTCTTTAACCTTCTTGACGGATTGGCTTATGACCCCGAGCCCCTAGGCGCTGTAGCTAGACATCTCTCAAATTAAAAGAGCCTATAAAGGCTCTTTTCTGAATGTTTATCTACTTTACTTTAGAACCATTAGGCAATGATTGATCAACTGTGGCTAATGATAGGGATCCATCTTTTGAACCTGCCAATATCATCCCTTGTGATAATTCACCACGTAGTTTCACCGGCTTTAGATTTGTAATACAAATTACTTTTCTTCCAACTAAATCCTCAGGCTTATAATATTGGGCAATACCAGAGACTACTTGACGTTTTTCATAGCCTAAATCCAACTGAAGCTTTAGAAGCTTATCTGCCTTTTTAATGGGTTCGGCCTGTATAACCTCTGCTACTCTCAAATCAATTTTCATAAAGTCATCGATCGAAATTTCATCGATTTCCTCAGGCTTTTCTTCTTGTTTTTCAACTTGTTTTTCCTCAAGCATTGGAGCTGAACCTCCCATTTTAGTACGGATAAATTCAACTTCTTCTGCAATTTCAAGGCGTGGGAACAACGGATTTCCTTTCGAAACCTTTGTTCCACTTGGAATTCCACCAAAGGTATCTAGGCTTTCCCAAGCTTTAAGTTCCACATCGGTAACACCAAGCTGTTGGAAAATTCCATTAGGTGTCACCGTTAAGAAAGGCTGGAGAAGAATCGCTGTTCTCCTTAAGGTTTCAGCTAAATGAACCATTACACTTGCAAGTTCATCTTTACGTTCTTCTGACTTTGCTAATGTCCACGGCTGTGTTTCATCTATATATTTATTACTTCTGCTTACTAATTGCCAAATGGATGTTAGCGCAACTGAAAATTCCATTTTCTCCATGGCTTCCTCATATTTAATAACGGTTTCACGATTAACTTGAAGCAGTGCTTCATCAAATTCACCTGTTGAATCTGTATAAGCAGGAATGACACCATCAAAATATTTCTCAATCATCGCCACTGTTCGGTTTAATAGGTTGCCAAGGTCATTCGCTAAATCAAAATTAATTCTTTCTACAAATCCCTCTGGTGTAAAAACACCATCAGCCCCAAATGGTACTTCTCTTAACAAATAATAGCGAAGGGCATCGAGACCATAGCGGTCAATCAATGTGACAGGATCTACTACATTTCCTTTTGATTTAGACATCTTACCGTCTTTCATTAATAACCAGCCATGTGCAAACACCTTTTTAGGAAGTGGCAGGTCAAGCGCCATCAACATGATAGGCCAATAAATCGTATGAAAACGAACAATTTCTTTTCCAACAAGATGAACATCAGCTGGCCAATAATTCAAGTATTTACTATCGTTATCTGTACCATAACCGAGAGCTGTGATATAGTTCGATAAAGCATCAATCCATACATAAATAACGTGTTTGGGATCTCCCGGCACCTTAACTCCCCAATCAAAGGTCGTTCTAGAAACGGCTAAATCCTCTAAACCAGGCTTAATAAAATTATTTATCATCTCGTTTTTACGTGATTCCGGCTGGATAAACTCTGGATTTTCTTCATAGTATTGCAATAATCGATCAACATACTTACTCATTTTGAAAAAGTAAGATTCCTCTTTAACAATTTCTACTCCCCTGCCGCAATCAGGACAATTTCCTTCCACTAACTGGCGGTCCGTATAAAAGGATTCACACGGTGTACAATACCATCCTTCATACTTGTCCAGGTAAATATCTCCCTGTTCCAGCAGTCTAGCGAAAATCCCTTCGACAATTTGTTTATGTCTCTCATCCGTAGTTCGAATAAAATCATCATAGGAGATATCGAGCTTTTTCCATAAATCCTTAATCCCATCCACAATTTCATCAACATACTGCTGCGGGGAAATCCCCTTTTCCGCAGCGACGCGCTGGATTTTTTGTCCGTGCTCATCGGTTCCTGTTAAATACATAACATCAAAGCCGCGCATCCTTTTATAGCGTGCCATTGCGTCTCCAGCTACTGTTGTATACGCATGGCCAATATGTAAATTTCCACTTGGATAATAAATCGGAGTAGTAAGATAAAACGTTTTTAATTTTCCTTGCATTTGATATCCTCCTAATAGGGACTTTTCTATTAAATCATTATAGCCCTTTTTCACTCTCTTATATCATCAAAATATACCCAAAAATCAATAAATGTGCAATAAACGCAAATATAAGCAAAGATTTATTTTATATTTTTCTCTGCTCCCCCCATAAAACTATATATCCCTGTCGAAAATTATACTAACGGAATAGATAATATTGTAGTTTTTTGTCGAAATTAAAATTTTATTTTAAAAAACAATATTAATCTAACAATAGTATTAAAATTCTATTTCAATTGAATGGTCATTCATTATTTATTGATATATCAACATTCTTGTAAACTGATAATATTTGCCATTACTTTTTATTATAAAGTAATTGACGGAAATGGGAATGGCTGGTATTATTAATTTATAAAAATAATGTCGAATAATGACGAATAGATAGAGAAATAAATTAATAGGTTTATTATGAGAGGAGCTAGTAAATATGAAATCTACAGGTATTGTCCGTAAAGTTGATGAATTGGGTCGTGTAGTTATTCCAATCGAATTAAGAAGAACACTTGGTATTGCTGAAAAAGATGCACTGGAAATTTATGTTGATGATGAGCGCATTATTTTAAAGAAATACAAGCCAAATATGACTTGCCAAGTAACAGGTGAAGTTTCTGATGACAACCTAGCACTTGCTGGCGGAAAACTCATCCTAAGCCGTGAGGGCGCAGAGCAGTTAGTAAATGAAATCAAAAGCCAATTTGAATTAGTAAAATAATATACAGTAAGCTTCTCCTTAAAAGGGAGAAGCTTTTTTTTGGGTACTAGTTAATATGATAGGCCTGGTACACCTCACGCTTGCTTATCCCCCGGTCCATTGCCGTTTGTTTAATAGCATCTTTTGAGGGAACTTCCTTAAGACTTATGTAGTGATTAACATGTTCTTCTATCGACAAGGTTTCCCACCATGTTATTTCTTCTTGCTTTAATTTACTTTCATCTGCACCTTCAACAATTAAACAAAATTCACCACGAATCTCATCCTGATTTGCCCACCCTATTATCTCCTCTAAGGTTCCTCTAATAAATTCCTCAAACTTTTTGGTTAACTCCCGGCAAATAGCTACTTTACGATTACCAAGGACATCGTGCATACTCGTTAAGGTTTCTTTAAGTCGATGCGGCGACTCATAAAATACAAGAGTTCCTGTCTGTTTCTTTAAGGTCTCTAACTCGGCTTTCTTTTCTTTTTTACTTCGGCTTAAGAAACCATAAAAATAGAAGGGCTGACATGTAAGCCCTGAGGCAATTAATGCTGGGAGTGCTGCGTTAGCTCCTGGTAAAGGCACTACAGTTACCTTCTCACTTATTGCTGCCTCTACAAGTTCATATCCTGGGTCTGAAATAGCCGGCATACCCGCATCACTTACTAAAGCAATCTTCAGGCCTTCCTTAATCTTGTGAATGAGCTTCTCTCCGCTTGATTCTTTATTATGTTCATGATAGCTGACAACTGGTGTTTGAATCTCAAAGTAATTGCATAGCTTTTTTGTATTTCTTGTATCCTCTGCAGCTATTAAATCTGCTTCCTTTAAAATTCTTACAGCACGAAAACTCATATCTTCAAGATTGCCAATTGGAGTCGGAACAAGATAAAGGATTCCTTTTTGCGCCTCGTTCTCAAAACTTTTTTGCTGCCACACTTTGACCACCCGTTTCTTTTATTCTCCATATAAAATCTTTCTGACTTCCACCGTGTATTCCCCCTCTTCATTATAAACAAATAAGGGAGGAAGTATTTTTAAATCAGGACTGCCATCTTTTATTGCTTCAATTAACAGAGTGTTGGCCTCCTTCCCCTGCTTTGGGTACACAAACTGAATACGCTTTGGTTCAAGGCGATACTGGCGCAAGGCCGAAATGATATCCATTAAACGTCCTGGACGATGAACAAACGCCACCTTTCCCCCCTGCCTGACCAATTGACTTGAAGCCTTTACAGCATCCTCTAGTGTACATAGTATCTCATGGCGGGCAATGGCAAGGTGCTCATTCGGATTCATTTCTTCTTTGGAGGGAGTTGGAAAATAGGGAGGGTTACAGGTAACCACATCAAATTTCCCATGTCCTAGCTGTTTAGGGATCTCTTTTATATCACCGTGAATCATCTGAAGGCGGTCCCCAAGATTATTATATTCAATACTCCTTATGGCCATATCATATAAGCGCTCTTGTATCTCTACACCGGTAATCTTCCCTTTCGTTCGAGCACTTAAAAACAATGGTATAACTCCATTTCCACTGCATAAATCAATGATGTTTCCCTTTTGAATGGGAACATAGACAAATCGAGCTAATAAGACAGCATCAAGTGAGAAAGCAAAAACAGATGGACTTTGAATGATCCTTAAATTTTCTGCTAGTAAATAATCCAGCCGCTCATCATCTTTTAAATTAACCACTTCTATCCACCTCAAAATTATTGTAAAAAAATGAGGCTGACCTGGGTCAACCTCTAGTAAGTTATTTCTTATTAAGAAAGGAGAGACAAAATAAGCAATCGCCTTCCTTGCGTAAGCTCCCAAAATGTAGATTACAAATGTGAAATCCTTCTTGGTACAGACGAGCAAGGTTGTCATAGCCTTCACCAATGTCCAGCGTTCGATCTCCAGCAGACAAGGTGGAGGTTGTCCCCTTTTTAACCTTCTCATCCTTCTTGTCTTTTTCCGCTGTTACATCTAAACGGCGTCTTAGATGTTCATTTTCAAGCTTTAAATAATGATTCTCTTCTAGTATTTCGGCTAAATGCTGCTTTAATTCCCCGAGTTGTTGGTAAAGATGGCCAATTTGTGTTTCCATATTACTAACTGATTCAAATATCTCTTTTTTATCCACGTCGCACACCTCTTAATCTGTGGATTGTATAGAAAAGGCACCTTCTTTATTGATTTCATCCAATGTATACTCCAGAACTCGATCCTGTTCCTTTAGTTCCACCTGAAGTAGCCGCTCTAATATATTTAATCCTACTACTTTTCCTCGACCTTGAGGAGTTTCAATCATTTCCCCTATATCAGGCAGCTGTGCTTTTGCTGCTTCATATTCATCATTTTCATATTTCAAACAACACATAAGCCTGCCGCATAATCCGGATATTTTAGTAGGGTTCAATGAAAGATTTTGATCCTTTGCCATTTTAATGGATACAGGGTCAAAGTCACCTAAAAATGTGGAACAGCATAGCATTCTTCCACATGGGCCAATTCCTCCGAGCATTTTCGCTTCGTCCCTAACACCGATTTGGCGCAGTTCAATTCTTGTCCGAAAAATAGCTGCTAAATCTTTTACTAACTCACGGAAATCAACTCTACCGTCAGCTGTAAAATAGAAAATCACTTTATTTCGGTCAAATGTATATTCAACATCGACTAATTTCATATCTAGTTGATGCCCATTTACTTTTTCATTACAAACATCATATGCTTCCTGGGCAGCTTGTTTATTTTCTTCTACAATCATTCGATCCTTATGATCTGCAATTCTTACTACCTTTTTTAAAGGCAGAACAACATCGTGCTCCTCAACCTGTTTACGCGGAACAACAGCCTTACCGTATTCAACCCCGCGAACCGTTTCGACTATCACGAAATCATCCTTTTGAATTGAGAGATCTCCTGGATCAAAATAATAGATTTTCCCCGCCTTTTTAAAGCGTACTCCTACAACATCATACAAATGAAGATCCCTCCTGCAAATTTAACACAAGCTCTTCCATCATTAGCTGTGGGTTCATATTGGCCTGCAGCTTCCTTTTTGCCTCGAGAATAGCCGACATTTGATCCGATAACCGCCGTCCGGATGTTTCAAGAGCATACTGCCTTAACACTTCACTTTCAGCTTTAAAGACGATTTGCTCCTGTTTATCTAATTGTATATATAATAAATCCTTAAAAATAAGAAGTAAAAGATCTAAACCACGATTAATCTGTTCTTTCTCTTTAAAGTGTGAGAACCAATCTCCTTGAAGTGTTACCATTGCTTCTAAGGGATTTTTTTTCAACACCTCATATAATTTTAACACTATTTTTTGAGCTTGTGCAAACCAATCATCGACATTTAATTCATATGCTTCATCAAGACTATTCGTCAACTGAGCTAATAACGGTGCCTTTATTGGATTTACGCCATTTTCAGTTAATTGATTAATCATAGATTGTGGAGATAATGGTTTAAATGATAATATTTGGCACCGTGAAAGAATGGTCGGCAGCAACTGCTGAAGCTGCTCTGTTAATAAAAAGGCAGTGGTTTGTGAATTTGGCTCTTCTAGAAACTTAAGCAAACTATTGGCTGCACTTACACTCATTTTGTCAGCATCGCTAATCATATAAACTTTTCTAGACGATTCTACCCCTTTTTTGGAGAACTCCTCTTGGAGGGCTTGGATTTGCTGCTTTTTTATCGATAATCCATCAGGCTCCAACTTATGAACATCAGGATGATTACCGCTGTTAATTCGCCGGCAATTATGACATATCTCACAAGGTTTATAGCCTTCTAGTACGGAATCGCAAAATAAAGCTTTTGTGATCAATAAAGCGATTTCTTTTTTCCCAGTCCCTCTGATTCCCTCAAGTAAATAGGCATGGGCCACACGATTCTTCAACAAACTGTTCTTTAGCATTTTTAGCACGGCAGGCTGCAGCTCTTCTAATTGATCCCATGTTTTTACCAAGTTTATCACTCTCTTACAAATAGTAATGTTTTAAAAATGCATATATTGTTCAATTGGCAGAACGAAAACCGTAGCACCGCCAACCTCAACTTCAACAGGATATGGAACAAAAGAGTCTGCATTTCCACCCATAGGTGAAACAGGTGCCACTAATTGGTCGCGTGATTTACAGTTATCTTTAATGATTTGCAAGGCACGATCCACACGAATATCCTCTGTCCCAATCATAAAGGTGGTATTGCCAGATTTCAAAAAGCCGCCTGTAGTTGCCAGCTTCGTTGCTCTAAAATTATGATCAACCAGTGCTTTTGATAATCTGTTGCTATCCTGATCTTGTACAACAGCAATGATAAGTTTCATCTCTACCAACCCCTCCAAAAACATTTTCATTTATCTTTCCTACATTATAACAGGTATTTGTCCTTGACACATTCATATTCGACAGCTTACTGTTGTGAAAGTTGTCTGAAAATAGATTTTCAGATAACTCTAATTGACAATGATTTCAAAAAACAAGGTAATATTATATAATAAGATATTATTTTTCCCTAGAAAGGCGAACAATCAATGCTGAATCAACTAAAAAAATGGAATACCTTACGAAACCAAATTTTGTTTATTTTCCTACTAGTTATGATTATTGTTCTCTTGATTGTCAGTCTTCTTACCTTGAGACATGTTTCCTCATTATTGAAAAATAATGCAGAAAAGCAAATCCAACAAGTAGCCATTGAAGCAAACGGTCGAATTGAATCGCTTTATGAGCAAATAAACATGTCCTCAAAGCTTGTGATAACGGATGAACAGGTTCAACAGATTTTAACGGATGTCGATCAGAGAGAAGAAGTAACCTTTAGTGACCGTCAACTTTTAATGGCGAAGGTTAACAGAATTATAGGAAATACAGATGGAATCTTTTCCGTTCAGCTCTTTGCAGGCAAACAGCAGCGCATTCTCCCCCTTGATGAAGACTCATTATTGAATAAAATTGATAGAAAGTGGATTAATGAGGCAAATACTGCTAAGGGAAAACTCGTTTGGATTGGTGAGGATCCAATGGATAAAAACTATTTTCTTGCCATTCGCAGTGTGAATTTAATAGAAAAACAATATAAGAATGGCGGTTATCTTTTAATTAGTATAAATCGTAATCATTTTACATTTGCAAATGAAACATACGAAAACGAACAGTACTCCATTCTTTTAGACCAAGACCAAAAGCCAATCATCCAAAATTATCGTGGAGACACCACCAGCATTACTGAAAGTGATGATAATATCGTTCAACTAAATCAACAAGATTATATGGTAACAAGGCATACATCCAATCTCACAGGGTGGACCGTGCTTATTTTAACCCCTGTAAGTGAACTTACAGAAGGAATGTCAAGGATTCGGACAGGAATTATTTTATCTGGGATAGTTGGCGTATTTATTTTTACAATAAGCTCCTTTTTCCTTTCAACAATCATTACAAGACCCATTATAAAATTAACAAAGACCATGCAGCATGCAGGAGAAGGTTCATTAACACTGAATCCAAGTGTTTCTTCTGTAAATGAAATTAACGAATTAAACAGTACATATAATCAGCTTGTAAAAGAAACCAATCACTTAATTCAGATGGTGTATCAAAAGGAGCTTTTACGGAGCCGTAGTGAATTAAAAGCCCTTCAAGCACAAATTAATCCGCATTTTCTCTTCAATACATTGGATGCCCTTCATTGGTCACTTGAAGAAAAAGATGAAGAAGAATTATCTGAGCTTGTCCTGTCTATGTCCAATTTATTTCGTTATACCATTACAAAAGAAACCGATGATGACTGGGTATTTTTAAAAGATGAAATCAAGCATATAGGCGACTATATGGAAATTATGAAAATGCGTTTTGGTGATAGATTACAATGGCAGGTACTACTTCCCTTAGAGTATGAGCTTGTAAGAATACCCAAATTGATTATTCAACCTTTGGTAGAAAACGCCATCTTACACGGAGCAGGGAACAAGGTCGGAGATTGTTTGGTTTCCATAAATGTTATACCGGTTAAGCGGGAAGACAAAGAATATATTTGCATCTCTATTCAAGATAATGGTCCCGGTATGGACAAGGACCGTCTGGAGTGGATTATTCAATCAATGAAAACGGGTGGTACTTCCTCAGTAAATGGAAAAGGAATGGCCATTTCCAATGTCTACAAGCGCCTAAAATTATATTACCAAGAAATTTCACATTCAGACATTTTAATTGAGAGTGAAGTAAACATCGGAACAAGGATTTCGTTTGAAATACCGATTGATGGAGGGGAATAAAATGGTTACCAAAAACATCCTAATTGTTGATGATGAGCCAAAAACTAGACAAGGCTTACAGAGAACGTTGGAAAATTGGAATAATGGGGAATTTACTATCCTCACCGCCCAGAGTGGTGAGGAAGTTATGAGGATTGCAGAAAGTATGAAGATTCATATTTTGCTTTCTGATATCCGCATGCCTGAAATGTCAGGATTGCAGCTGCTAAAAAACATGAAAGAAAAAGGATTCTCTCCCGTAGTGATTGTTATCTCTGCTTACTCTGAGTTTAAATATGCTCAGGAAGCGTTAAGACTCGGTGTAGTGAATTATCTTTTAAAGCCGATTGGGAAAACAAAGCTAATTGAAGCAGTAGAAGAAGCTGTTAAGGTTATGGAGAAGCAAGTACGAACAGGACTGATTGAAAAAGTGGTGGATGAAAAAATAGTCGATACCAACAACAAAATGGACTCAACGAAGGATTCCATTCGTAAAGCCATAGCCTATATTGATCAGCATCTAAAGGATGAATTGACCCTAAAGGACGTAGCTTCTCATGTTCATTTGAATCCAAGTTATTTAAGCGTGTTGTTCAAGGAGCAAGCGAATCTAAACTTTAGTGAATATGTAACAAGAAGAAGAATTCAGCGGGCAAAGGAATTAGTGATTTCAACCAGTCTGCCGATAAATGAAATTGCTGATGAAGTCGGCTATAAAACCTCTAAATACTTTATAAAAATCTTCAAGGAAATTGAAGGTATCACTCCAAGTACTTATCGGAAAGCGAACAATGAGAGCGTTTTCTAAAAATGGTGGTACTTTTCCTAATCTTAGTTCCCTTTTTTGATTATTCCTTAGGTGGTAGACTTAAAGAAGAGTTAGGTAGTAATCAAAATACAAAAAGGGGGCTTTAATTTAATGAAAAAGAAAGCGTTTACCACTCTATTATCTTTGGCATTAATGGGCGGTTTGGTTTTAGGCGGCTGTTCATCTTCAGGTAAATCTGAGGATTCAAGCAAATCGAACAGTGACAAAACAGTTGTTAAAATGATGCATTTATGGCCTGAGGGAAGTGCAAAAGCTCAGTATACAATTGTGGATGACATTATTAAAACGTATGAAAAAGAACATCCCGATATCGATATTCAAACAGAAATACTAGCAAATGAACAATACAAAGAAAAAATCAAGGTATTATCTGCTTCAAATGAGCTTCCGGACATTGGGATTACTTGGGCTGCTGGATATATGAAACCTTTCGTTGAAGGAAATATGTTTACACCATTAGATGATATTGCCCAAGAGGATAAATTCGTTGCTGGTACACTTGATGCATTTTCAGTTGATGAAAAGCCATACGCTTTACCGCTTGAATTAAACATTGCCCCCGTGTATTACAACAAAGAAATTTTCAAAAAGTATGACTTAGAAGTTCCAAAAACATATGATGAGTTTTTAAAAGTTGTTAAAACACTTGCAGATAAAGGGGTTACCCCAATCACTTTAGGAAACAAAGATCGCTGGACTGGCTCTATGTGGTATATGTACCTTGCAGACCGCATCGGAGGTCCTGAAACATTAAATAAAGCAATCAATCGTACCGGCAGTTTTGAAGATCCAGCTTTAGTTAAAGCAGCGGAAGAAATTTCAAAACTTGTTGATATGGATGCCTTTGTTAAAGGATTTAACGGACTTTCAAACGATGAGGCAAAAGGTTACTTTATGAATGAGCAAGCTGCCATGTACATTATGGGTACCTGGGAGTTACCAAACTATACTACTAGCCCAGATGTTGACCAGAAATTTAAAGACAAAGTTGGTTACTTCAAGTTTCCTACTTATGAAGGCGGAAAAGGCAACATTGATAGCTTTGTAGGAGGACCTGGAGTTGCTTTATTCGTATCTGAACAATCTAAAGTAAAAGATGAAGCGAAGGAATTTGTTTCATACTTAGTTGAAGAATGGGGCAAACGTTCCGTTGTTGAAGCTGGTGTTATTCCAGCAACAACTGTTGATACAACCGGCAGCGATCTTGCACAAATGTACATTGACATTCTGAATGATTTAGGAAAGGCTACTAATATTACACTTTATGCGGATGTTCAAATGTCTGCTGGCGTTGCTGATGTGCACTTAAATCAGATTCAAGCATTATTTGGCGGACAATCATCACCTAAAGAGTTTACAAAAAAACAAGAAGAGGCTCTTGCTTCTGAGAAATAAATTCTTTGCAAGAGGGCATATTGTTGAAAAATATGTCCTCTTTTCTATAGAAAGGTAGGGGACGAACCAACATGAAAAATGTTATGTCGAATAAATTCGTTATCACCCTTTATACTCTCCCGGCTTTACTTCTCATTTTAGTCCTTATCTATATACCTATTACATTATCAGGTTATTACGGTCTCATGGATTGGGACGGAATTGGAGAGATGAAGTTTATTGGGTTAGAAAATTATGTCACCCTCGTTCAGGATAAGGTTTTCTGGACAAGTACCTGGCATTCTTTTCAATTAGCCATTTTCTCTGCGGCTAGTTTACTGCTATACTTAGGGATTTCACTTGTTCTAGCCAGCAAAATTAAGGGCTCGGATTTACTACGTAAGATTTATTTAATTCCAATGCTCTTATCATCTGTTGCGATTGCCCAGCTTTGGATGAAGATTTTTGACCCAAATAACGGAATGGCCAACAAATTGCTTGAAATGTTTGGCATGGAAAATACACCATTATGGTTAGCGGATCCAAATATTGCCCTTTATTCTATTTTCATCCCAGTTATCTGGCAGTATGCAGGATTTTATATTCTTATTTATTACGCAGCATTAAAAAATGTACCTGACGAAGTAATCGAAGCAGCGAAAATTGATGGAGCTAACGCATTACAAATCGCTTTTAGAATTAAATTACCACTCATTTCTGGCGTATTTAAAGTAACGATTATGCTGGCAGTAGTTGGATCATTGAAATATTTTGACCTGATTTATGTAATGACTGGTGGAGGACCTAACGGAGCAAGTGAAGTAATGGCCTCATATATGTACAAGGAAGCATTTAAATTAAATAACTTCGGTTACGGTAGTGCAATCGGTTTTGGACTATTAGTAATCTGTCTGGTTATGACTTGGCTAACTTCGAAACTAACGAAATCTAATGATGATGTTCAATTTTAAGGGGGAGTGAAACAAGATGAGTAAGGTTAGTACACAACTAGTAACAACAAACCATTCCGTACCCGAAACTACAAAGAAATCTTACTTGAACAAAATCGGATTTGGATTTCTTTATCTAATATTAGGGTTATTTGCTATTATTCAGATCTACCCATTGATTTGGCTGGTTTTCTTTTCACTGAAAAACAATCAAGAAGTATTTGGTATGTCTCCTTTCTCTCTACCACAAAATCCACATTGGGAGAACTATACAAGAGCATGGACTTCAGGGAATATTGGAGTATACTTTTTCAACAGTGTCTGGATTACGATATTATCAGTCGCCCTTACCACCATCCTTGCTAGTTTCGTAACGTTTGCTGTAACACGGATGTATTGGAAACTAAGTGGTCTAGTGCTTGGATTATTTTTAGTCGCTTACATGATACCGTTGCATTCAACAATCATTCCTTTGTTTAACATGTATAACAATGTCAATTTAATTGATAGTCCAGTATCGATTGTATTGTCGTACACAACCTTTAACTTACCATTAACGATTATGATCCTGCTTGGTTTTTATAGAACGTTCCCACGTGAAATTGAGGAAGCTGCAGTTATGGATGGATGCTCGGTGCACCGAATCTTCTTCCAAATTACTCTGCCAATGACCGTGCCCGTACTATCGACCACTGCGATCATTAACATGATTTATAACTGGAATGAATTCGTCTTTGTAAACACATTCATTAGTTCTGATAAATGGAAAACACTAACTGTTGGTATCAACAACTTCGTTGGACAATATTTAACGGATTGGGGTGCCATTGGTGCCACTCTTGTCATCAGTATTGTACCAATCCTGCTAACCTTCTTATTTTTAAGCAATAAGATTGTTGAAGGTATGGCAGCCGGATCAGTAAAAGGCTGATTAGTAAGGAATTATTTCCACAAATACAGAAGACAGATAGAAAGGTTTCTTCTTTTACAAGAAACTCTTTCTATCTGTCTTTTTAGTTGAACAATAATTATGAATTAGGTCATCTGTTTCTTTTTGTCTACTTTATTAAAAGCAAGATACCCTGATGCCATTATTATTGCTGCAGAGAGGCTGCCACCGAAGAAGAAGCCTAAGCCTGGGATGAATTTTATCACAAAGAACATAGCAGCTATCCCAGCAATCATTACTAGATTTTCAAGAGGGTTTATGAGCATCATTAAGAATGAATTTTTAATGATTTGTACCAGTTTTAATTCATAATGAACGTAAACCGGAAACAGGTAGAACATAGTCATGACTACAGCAAACATAAACATATAAATAGGGATTTGGATGGCATTCGTAAAACCGTTCCCCAAATTCCTCATGAAAACTAAATCTAAAACAATAAGCCCGCTTACAATCGCAACGAGTAAGCCTAGCATATTACTACGAAGAAACTCCGATTTATAGGTTGTCCAAAAGGTTCGAAAAATCGGTATGTCCCCTTCTCCCATTATCCATTTCCGAATTACTGTGAACATCGAAATCGTTGCAGGAAAAAAACCAAGAAGTATTAGACCCACCAGAGAAAATCCAATCCACAATAAATTTATATAAGCAAATTTGGCAATCCATTCAGTCGCTGAATAGATTCGATTTACTGATTTAGTTCCATTCAATCTAGTCCCTCCAAACAAGCAAAATAATTTAAAAAGATATCTAAAAAACCAAAGGAAGCACAGTATGATTCAATGTGCTTCCTCTAATATACTATTATTCAGATCATTTTAATAGTTCACTGACGGTAACAAGCTGATAGTCTTGTGAAGTTAATTCAGAAACAAGCATTCGAACTGCTTCTATAGTTTGTGAACGGTCACCAAAGCCATCATGGAAAATGAAGATACCTCCATTTTTTACAACGGCCCTCGACTTTTTCAAGATATGTTCCACGCCGGGCTGTTCCCAGTCCTGTGCTTCTAAGTTTAGCGCACCAATCATAGAATATCCCTTCTGCTGCACTATCGAAACTGTATCCTGGTTATAGTCTAGGTATGGAGGACGAAAAACGACAGGTTTCTGCCCAGTCATATTCTCTATTAATTTTTCTGTTTGGTCAATTTCCTCTCGACAATCTTCTAGGCTTAATTGGGATAGCTTTGGATGGGTGAAAGTATGATTTCCAATTTCATGTCCCTGTTCTGCAACTTGTTTGACAACCTCAGGATGATTTCTCATTTGTTCACCTATCATAAAGAAAGTTGCCTTTCCCTTTGCTTCCGCAAAAATGTCTAAAATTTGTTGAGTGTAAACCGGATTTGGACCATCATCAAATGTAATGGCAACTACCCTCTGCGATATATTAATTTCATTAATCATACGTGCACACTCCCTTAATAAGGGCCTCTAATAAAGTCCTGTACCTTTTCCTGATAGAAACGTTGTATCTCTTGCTTTTCTTCTGCTGAGAATGGCATAGTATCCAAAGCAGAGAGATTGTCCTCGACTTGTTTGACATTTTTAAATCCAGGAATGATACATGTAATTTCTTTTTGATCTAGAATCCAGCGCAGTGCTGCACTAGCCATTGATTTACGGCCTTCTGCAATCCACTTTAACTCAGAGGCTAATTCAACTCCCTTTCTGAAACCAAGACCAGCAAAGGTTTCCCCTACATTAAAAGCCTCTCCATTTTCATTAAAGCGGCGATGATCATCCGCTTCAAAAACATGATCAGAAGTAAATTTACCAGTCAGTAGTCCACTTGCAAGCGGTAATCGAACGAGAAGTCCTACCCCTTTTTGATAAGCCTCAGGCAGCAGCTTTTCTAATGGCTTTTGACGGAACATATTAAAAATAACCTGCAGGCTTTTAACATTAGGATATTCTAAACAAATAAGTCCCTCTTCTACGGTTTCAACACTAACTCCATAATGACGGATCTTACCTTCCTTCTTCAGGCGATCTAGTACTTCAAAGACACTGCCATCTTTCAAAATCTCTGTTGCAGGGCAATGAATTTGATACAAATCAATGGCTTCCCTGTTTAAACGGCGGAGGCTGTCTTCACAATAGGAGCTTACTTTTTCATAGCTATAATTCTGCGGATCAAAAATATCACCCTGACGGCAGAACTTGGTTGCCACATGTATCTGATCTTCCCTGCCCTTTGTGGCCTTGGCCAATAGTTCTTCACTATGACCGTCCCCGTATACATCTGCTGTATCGAAAAAGTTCACACCTTGGTCAATCGCATATTCTAAGGATTTCAGGGCCTCCATATCACTCGTCCTGCCCCATGAACCTCCTATCGCCCATGTTCCGAAGCTAACTTCACTGATCTTTATTCCTGTATTACCTAATTCACGATAATTCATTGTGACAACTCCTTATTATTCATTTCTAGATTTCTTCTACAGTTCAGTAACTCCAAACCTATATTTGGTTATCGAATTATATTGTTGACCCTTTTCCAATATTGTAGAAGGAAAATTTGGGTGATGTATTGCATCAGGCAGTCCTTGTGTTTCCAAGCATATTCCAAGATGTTTTCTAGATTGAGTTCCTCGAATTACACCATCTGTACTTAAAGAGTTTCCTGAATATAATACTACTCCAACCTCATCTGTTTCGATGGTTAAGGTTCGACCACTTTCAGGGTCTTTTAGCACGATTTCATTGTCATGATTTTTATTTAATAGAAATGGATGGTCATATCCATTCCCTGCCAGAAGGTTTTGTGGATGGCCAGATACTACCCCAGTTTCTATAATCCTTTCCTCCCTAAAATCAAAAGGAGTATTTTCTACATCTTTAAAAATTCCTGTTGGTAGAAGATCCTCACCTAACTCAAGGAATCTATCGCTTTTTATTTTTAAGGAATGACTTAAAATGTCTCTTTTTAGGTCGCCGCTTAAATTAAAATACGAATGATTGGTTACATTTAGCAATGTTTTCTGATCTGTATGACTCGAATAATGTATAGAAAGCTCATTCTCATTATTAAGCATATAGGCAACTTTAATCGTTAAATTACCTGGATACCCTTCTTCCCCATCGGGACTTACGTAAGAAAACTGTACTCCAACTTCATGGTCGTTTTCAATGATTTCTGCATCCCAAACTACTTTATCGAATCCTTTACTCCCGCCATGGAGATGGTTGCCATTGTCATTTTTAACTAAAGAATACTCCTGGCCATCAAGCTCAAATACCCCTCCTTTTATCCTCCCTGCCACACGGCCGCAAACCGCTCCAAAAAAGGAAGGATTTTTTTCATATTCAGCAAAGGAGTCATATCCAAGAACGATATTTTCATAATTCCCTACTTTATCGGGAGTAATAATTTTAGTAATAATACATCCATAGTTCATCGCAGTAATCTCGACCCCATGATCATTGACTAATGTATAGGAATGAATGGTTTTATTCTCCATTTGACCAAAATTTTCATAACTGACCTTCATCTTTATCTTCCTTTCTACTTTTACCTTCTTTTACCGTTCAAAGCGGAACCAGCCAAAGTCAAAGTTAGAACCTGGCAGGAATATGAAGGTTACTTTTTGTACTTCGGTTATTCTTTCTAATTCAAATACTCGTTCTTCGTATTCATCTGATTGAGTGAATTCAACTACTTGATTGCTTTCGCCATCCTGATTGGCTAGTCGGATATGAATTGTATTTTTATCAATCGGCGATCTACCAAATAGGACAATTTTCGTAGCACCTTTACTTGTAAAATCCAACTCATCAAATTCTAGAGAGACATTATTGCCTATACCTTCCACGTAATGGTCTCTCAGAACATATGTATCACCATAGATGTGATCACATTCAGCTGCATTATTTTGGTTAAAGGCACGATTCTGTTTTTCGAAGGAAAATCCTTTTAGATGCACCTTCTTTTGAAGAACAAAACAAATCGAAGTAATGCCGCAGAGTCTCTTTGACAAACGATAGGTTTCTGTTTGATATACATTCCACTTTGATTCTTTTTGATAGATGACGTCGGCTACTAATTCACTTCCATCCTCATCAGGCATTCCCTCCCATATTTGTAGGGAATATTCTTCACTTGATAAAGCAAAAATCGGAAGTGTGATGGTGTCAGAGCCATAGTGGCCAAAGTCAATGTCATGAAAACCTACCTGGGTCTCACCATCCCGACTTGTCGCTACTCCTCTTTCGTTTCCGTTTCCTACTTCCCCTTTGCTATAATCATATAGCCCTGCTGAGATAAAACCATATGGATCTTTATAGGCTGTTCCTAGACCCTCTGCGATGAATTCCAATTGGGATATAAGCTTTGTCTTGTCCGTACCATTCTTGCTCGTACAACGCACTCTAAAGTCACCATCACCTAAAGAGGTAATTTTTGCTTCATGACCAAAAGCCTCTACCCTAGCAATATTTGATACGATTCCTGCTTCATTCACAACGCTCCACTCAACATCCTGATAAATTGTATCCGCTGGGTGTAATTTTGCCCGAACCACCATTTCCTTCTTTGTTTCATCAAACAATTGTCCAGCATCGCTGATAATTTCAATCTTGCGAACCGGTATTTCCTCAGCACTTCCCATCACGACAGGTGCGTCACGATTGTACATATGCGCAGAGATTCCCTTTACGGCTTCACCAGTAGGAAGAGACTCAAATTCTACTAATTGGGTTTTAAAACCATTAGAGGATACTTCCATCTGAACCTTTCCCGGCTCCAAGCTTGCACCGATGATGGCCATTAACTTCCCGCTGAATAATCGTCTGCTTTTCCCTTTATACTGGTCATAATCTGTACTATCCCCATTATCCAGCCCAAGCAAACGACCTGCCCCAGTAACCTCGACATTTACCCGGTTAGTAGCATTCTCTACTGGATTGCCATTTTCATCTTCCATACTGATTTCGACAAAGATTAAATCCGTTCCATCTGCACTAAGTTCATTTTTATCGGCTTGCAGGCATATCTCCTTTGCATTTCCAAAGGATCTTTTTACATCCGTTGCAATTACTTTTCCTGTTTCATCAAAGGCAAATGCCCTTAATTCTCCCTCTTGATAAGGGAGCTTCCACCATCCAACCAGGTCTGTCCCATGTTCATGGTCAATATCATGGGTACCAACTGTAACACCATTGAATTGCAGTTCAATTTTAGGTGCATTCGAGCATACCCTTACATCGATGGTTTGACCATTATTAAAATCCCAATATGGAAAAATGTGCACCATCGGGCTTGTCTTGTAATCTGTCCATTCTGCTTGGTAAATGTAATAGGAATCCTTTTTAAAAGTTGCCGTATCAATTTGCCCTAGGTAGGAGTTCTTCGTATGATATGGCGTTGGTTCACCGATATAGTCAAATCCTGTCCAAATAAATTGACCGAGCGAGAAAGGTGTGTCTCGATCTGCTATTATACAAGCTTCGGTTGACTTTGCTCCCCAGCTTGTAGAACTATTTCCAAGTGCAGAACATTGCTCATCATCGTCTGCCAGTATGGATTTCTCAAAAGGGAAGTGATAGATTCCTCTGCTTTGGACGACAGACGCAGTTTCACTGCCATAGATAATCCAATCCGGATGCTCTTCATGATGTTTTTGATAATACTTTTCTGCATAGTTATAGCCTGCTACCTTGACGATGTCCGCACATTTTTGAGCATTCTCCCACGGCATAAAATTAGATCCAATGGTCACAATTGCATTTTCCTTCGGGTCATATTTTCGTACTTCTTCCAAAAGCATTTTTGTTATTTCTTGCCCTCTTTGATCGGCATGGGTATCATAAATTTCATTTCCTATGCTCCACATCATCAGGCTAGGATGATTCCGGTCCCTTATTACCCAGCTTTTGACATCTAATGGAGCCCATTCCTTAAAAAATCTTGCGTAATCATAAGGAGTTTTTGAACGTTCCCACATATCAAATGCTTCTGAAACTACTAGCATGCCCATCTCATCCGCTAAGTCCATCAATTCTTTTGCAGGCATATTGTGAGCTGTCCGGATGGCGTTAACACCCATCTCCTTCAATATGTTAAACCTTCTTTTTAGAGCTGTTTTATTGAATGCGGCTCCTAGGGCTCCCAAATCATGATGTTCACAAACACCATTTAATTTCATCCTTTTCCCATTTAAGAGAAAACCTTGCTGGTGATCAAGGTTAATGGTTCGAAATCCAATATTCTGGGATATCGATTCAATATTCTGGACCTTTCCAACCGGCTGTAGATGAGTTGTGAGCTGATAAAGATTCGGTTCATCCGGGCTCCAAACATCCGGATCTTTGACCATTAGCCTTTGCCGGTTCTGTTTATTAGAATAAATGCCTGCTAAGACGATTTCCGAAGTAGACGCAATTAGTTGATTCTTATAGAAAATCGTATGGAAGAGCTGTACATCCTCATTGATGTTTAAGTCTGTATCAACTTCTACCTCCCAGCCATCCTCTTTCAGTCTCGTGGTTATGTAAATCCCATCACTTTCAATATAGGTATTAGCCCTGGTCTTTAGCCATACATTGCGATAGATGCCCGCACCCGAGTACCATCGGCTATTTGGGCTCTGGTGTACGACCTTGACTAGGATTTCATTTTCCCCCTCGATGAGCTTCTCTGTGACCTCGTGTTCAAATGAGGAATAACCGTATTTCCATTCACCAATAAACTGCTGATTCACATATAGGGAAGAATCCATATAAACACCATCAAAACATAAAAGAACCTGCGCTTCCTCTTTCGTATATGTAAATGTTTTACGATACCAGCCGATACTGTTTTCATAAAGATCCAATGTATTATAGATAAGCCAATCATGTGGCAAGTCGACTGGTTCAAATTTCAACGTTGCGCTATCTGTAATCTCCAGGCTGCTTTTGGCAAATTCCCAGCCATCATTAAAAAGGGTTTTCTGGTTCATGTTGGTGTACTCCTTTTAATCTAGTTTCGACCGGTCCCACTTAAAACCGATTTCCTTTAAGAAAGCTTTGGCCAATACGATATGGCCAGCAGGTGATGGATGGACACGATCCCAAGCCAATGCTGCCGGATATAAGTTCTTTAACACTTCATTAAATGCAGCTTGTGAATCCACGAATAAACAACCATACTCTTCTGCTATTTTTTTGACCACTTGTCCGTATTTATCCATGGTCTTCCGCATTTGATCCTGTTCATTGGTTTCTAAATAAAATGGGGTCATTAGTACAAGCCCCTTAACTTTTGGCTTCGTCTCAATCACGAGTTTTCGCAGCGTTTCCTCATATTCTTCTATATAAACATGCTTTTCTTTAATAAAAGGGACATCATATTGACGCCAAACATCATTAATACCAATCATAATGGCTAACCAGTCGGGTTCCTGTTCCATTACATCATCCTGCCATCTGTTCTTTAAATCACGAACCGTATTCCCACTGATTCCCTTATTCACCACGCGAATTCCCAGTTCAGGATAAACTGCTAACAAGAGCGCATTTACATACGAAACATAGCCATTCCCAAGAGCACCGAACAATCCCTCGCCCTCTGGCTTGGCACGGTCGCAATCGGTTATGGAATCACCGATAATTAATAGTTTTTGACCTTTTTCGATTTTCAATTTACTATTCCTCCTAATTACACGGATTCTACTAATCTTTCTGAAAAAACCTTCTAAAAAGAGAGCTGGCTCTTTCTCCCAACTCTCAAGTTTATTATTATTTTTTGATATTTTCTTTATCTGGATAAATCATGATTTTGATACTTGTATCCTTTTGGGTTCTCGCCATTTCAACTGCTTCCTTAATTTCACTTAAGGCATACTTGTGAGTAATTACTTTCTCAATATCAACTCCAGAGCCGCTAAGTGCTTGAATGGCTGCAGGGTATGTGTTAGCGTAACGGAAAATTCCATAAATATCGATTTCCCCATCGATAATCTGGTTCACATCAAGGGGAATTTCATTCACTGCCGGCATTCCGACAAACACAATTCTTCCACCACGATTCACCACTTTGACAGCGTCGGCTATCGCCCTTTGATTACCGGAAGATTCGATTACAACCGTCACACCTTTTCCATCGGTTAATTCTTCAATTCTGTCCTTTGCATTCTCACTTAACGGATCAATGACTTCCGTTACCCCCATTTCAAGACCCAGCTGTCTCCGGTAAGGGACAACATCACTAGCATAAATTTCAGAAACCCCAAACATTTTAGCTGCTTGTACAGCTAAAAGCCCGATTGGCCCAAGTCCGCTTACAAAAATTCGGTCAGCAGGTGTAACCTTACCGCGATTCATCGCATGAAAGCCTACTGATAGTGGCTCCAGTAAAGCACCTTCCTCAAAGCTCATACTGTCTGGCAGCTTGAAAAGAAAATCACTGCGGATTGTTACATATTCTGCCCATGCACCATCAACTGGCGGTGTTGCCATAAATACGACATCAGGGCATAAGTTGTAACGCCCAGACTTACAATATTCACATCGGCCACAGGTTACACCAGGTTCTACTGCTACCCTGTCACCAACACATACATTGGTAACATCTGAACCGACCTTTACAACCTCTCCAGCTAATTCATGTCCTAAAATAATCGGCTCCTTCACTACGTAACGACCAATCTTTCCATGTTCATAATAATGAACATCTGATCCACATACACCGATACAATAAACTTTAAGAAGGGCCTCGTCTGCTTTTGGTTCCGGAATACTTACCTTTTTTATTTCAATATCCAACGGCTTATTCATTACTGCTGCGTCCATTAGTGCTGTTGTCATCAATCATCCTTCTTTCTATTTATTCACGCTCACGATAAGTAAAGTAATCGAAATCTGCGTATTTTCCCTGACCGCTAAGATCCTGCGTACATACGCCAACAAATGCACCTGTAAAACCTTGGTCAAGTAAAATGCCGTCTGCTTTTAGTTCCACATTATCATCAGAAATTTTGCTGGCATCTAATGCAGGGCCGATGGCAGTCCAAGTCTCTCCATCTTTTGAAAAATAGAATTGCAGGTTTGCATATTGGATGTCTGCTCTTAAATATACTCGCTCCCAGCCTTCGATTGACACTGGGGTTTCTAATGGCTCATTGTATAAACCACGGTCACTAGACATGATACCTAAGGATTTGCCCTGCTCCTCATCGTGACTGATCCGGAGATAATAGAAATTTTTAGTATTGTAATAATAAATTAAACCAGCTAAGTGCTGATAGGTTTCTGGCTCAAATTCCACTACCGTTTCAGCAATGATTGAAAAAGCCTGCTGCCTGCGTGCAACTAAACTTTGCCTATGGTTAGAACTAAGCGACTCTCTGCCTTTTAATCTAAGAAAACCAGGCCTCTCCTTAGTCGTCCCCCACTCCTCACTAAGCGGTTCACGAAGGGTATTGAAATGAATACTTATATTTTCATGCTCAAAGTGCTCGGTTTCAGGTTCTGGCTCAAATGGATATTCTGGTAATTCTGGTCCCTCTACCAAAAGATGCGGACTTGTATCACCATCGGAAAGCCTTAGCCAGCCATCTTCCGTCCAAGTTGCTTTTTGAATAGCTGTTTCTCTGCCGAGATTACAATTCATTGAAGGTTTTAACGGGCGTCCTGTTAAATGAGCTAAATAAAGTTCATTGTTCTGTGTATGTACAATACTTGCATGTCCTGCCTTTTGAAGCTCTAGTTCAGGTTTTCCAGATGAAGTAAGAATCGGACCAATCGGGTCTACCTCATAAGGACCAAAAATGGTCTTTGAGCGCGCAACAGTTACAGCATGTTCATATCTTGTTCCACCTTCAGCAGTCATTAAATAATAGAAGTCATGATTTTTGTAAATATGCGGTGCTTCCGTTAAACCAAGGTTGGTACCTCTGAAAATATTATGAATCGGTCCTATTAATTTTTTTTCTTCTGTAGAGTACTCCTGAAGCAAAATACCACCAAACGAATTTTTATTTTTTCGATGATCCCACACCATATTAACTAACCATTTTCTACCATCGTCATCATGGAATAGTGATGGATCAAAACCGCTGCTGTTTAAATAAATGGGGTCTGACCAAGGGCCCGTTATGTTCTGAGCTGTTACAAGGTAATTATGAGTATCCTTAAACGGGCCGATATGACTTTTAACATCTGTAAAAATCAAATAATAGATTCCTTCATGATAGCTTAAGCATGGAGCCCAAATCCCGCCTGAATCAGGGTTCCCAATCATATCAAGCTGGCTCTCCCGTGTTAATGGATGACCTAGTAACTTCCAATTCTTTAAATCTCTAGAATGGTGGATTTGAACCCCGGGAAACCATTCAAAGGTAGATGTTGCAATATAAAAGTCATCACCAACTCTGATTATAGAAGGATCAGGGTTAAACCCAGGTAATATTGGATTAACAATCATTGACAAAGTAACTCCTCCTTATCCTTTTTCTTAGTCTTATACGGCTAAATAGAAGCAGAAGATTTATGATGAACCAAAACTTTCTTCTCCCAAACACGACTCTTCCATCTAAAATACATCGTAATTCCTCTAAACCACTCATCGATAATAAACGCAATCCAAATACCAGGAAGACCAAGCCCCTGATGAATACCTAAAAAATAGGCAAGCGGGACACAAATCCCCCACATAGAAACGACTCCGACTATGACTGAAATCGTAGCATCACCTGTGGCCCGTAATGAACTGATTACAACTAAATTAAAAGTCCTGCCAGGCTCAAGAAGTAAACACAATAATAGTAATGTACTGCCCATGCTGATGATTTCGTTATCATCTGTAAAAATTCCTAACATGGGTTCCCTAATGATCGCGATAACGACAGCCATGACAATCGTGATAGCAAAACTGTATTTTAAGCTCTTTAATAACTGACGATACGCACCATCGAAATTTCCTGCCCCAACCATATGGCCAATTAAAATCTGTGTTCCCTGCCCCATTGCAAGACCAAATAGCATAATATATGACATGAGGTTTTGCGTATAGACACGAGTTGTTAGGGAAGAAGCACCTAGAATCGCAATAATAGCCGTTATGGCTAACTGGCTTGTATTGTAGCAGACCTGTTCGCCAGCTGCTGGAAGACCAATCTTAAAAATCCTTTTGATATAAGGAATTTCAAGGCTAAAGTAATCTTTCATTTGAAGGTTCAATCCGATACGTACATACATCAGCCTGAATATCACAATCATTGCTAATAATCTACTGATTGCAGTTGAAATCGCAGCACCCTGCACACCAAGCTCAGGAGCTCCTAATAATCCATAAATAAAGATACTATTTCCAATTAGATGAACGACATTCATAAAGATTGAAACAAACATCGCATCTCTTGAAAAACCATAAACTCTTAAAATAGAAGAAACAGTTTGCAGCAGGGCCTGAATAAAGAGGGTTCCTCCAACAATCACCAGGTACTGTTCTCCTAAGACTCCGATGTGCTCTGGAAGGCTAAAAATCTTTAAAAATGGTTCTTTAAATATAACCATTATGATACTAATCAATAAACCTAGAAATAGATTAAGAGTAATGGAAATAGCAGTTACCTTTTTGGCCTCAGCCTTTAAACGAGCCCCTAAATACTGTGAAAGGACAACAGCAGTACCTGTCGCCACAAAGTTAAATATTAGAATGGTAAAGAAAATCAACTGGTTGGCAACCCCAACCGCTGCCACAGCATCATCCGAAATATGGGACAGCATGACCGTATCCGTGCTGCCCATAATAATTTGTAAAAATAATTCTATAAAGATTGGCCATGTAATAGTAAATAAATTTAAGTTAAGAGAAAGTTTATTATTGGATATTCCCATGAAGGTCCACCTATTGATCAAACACAGACTTACTGACCAACCTATTTTTGATTAATAGATCTTTCTGTTTTGCTCATCCTTTATTCCTGATTTCCTATTAAAATAGGTATTAATAATATCGCGCCATTTCATTGAATGGTTGGCTTGTTCTTGTAATCTAGCTAGAACATCTTCATAACGCTCCGAGTCAATCTTATCCTTAAGTTGTGACCAAGCTTCAATCAATCCCTGAGCCTCTTCCACCCCTTCAAAATGAGTGTTGTAAATATGCTGAATGACAGTGACACCTGATTTCAACGTATGTGTGTATGGAACATGGTGGAAAAATAACAGCAATTCATCTGGACAGGTTTCTAGGTTTTCATACATATCAGCATTTTCTTTAAAATACTGCGAAGAATAGCCCGTACCTGTTTTTACTGTCCGGTCGACCCCAATTCCCTTCCAATCTGCAAAGTGGTATGTTCCCCAAACGTCATATTCATAGCCATCCACATTTGGCCCATAATGATGATGTGGATTTACCATCCAGCCAACACCAAGAGGTGACGTGTATTTTTCATAAATACTCCAAGACTCTAACAACATTTTGCTAACCAGTTCATTGATCAGTTCATCTTGTCCGAAGGTTTGTGCTATCCACTCATCTGTAATGGTTTCAGCAGAAAGATCCGGGTTCCATGTCAAGCGTCCAAAACCGTAAAGATTAGCTTGTGCTAGTGTATGCCCGGTCCAATTATAATCATTTCCAATATTTGATACCGCTGTAATGCCGCTATACTTGTATTGGAACAGTGAGCCATCTACAACCTTTTTGACTTCTGAACCTTTTCCTTTTGCATACGTATCAAAATCAAGGATTTCCTTCCATTGTGGGACAAGGTAGCAAAGATGTCTTTGTTGTCCTGTATATTCTTGGGTGACTTGGAATTCCAACATTTGATTGGTGTTTTCCATTGCTCCGAATAACGGAGAAACACCTTCACGTACTTGGAAGTCCATTGGACCATTCTTAATTTGTAATATTACATTGGAATGGAACTGCCCATCTAATGGTTTAAAATGATCGTACGCAGCCCTTGCTCTATCTGTGGAACGGTCACGCCAATCCTGTAAGCAGTTATAAACGAAACATCTCCAAAGAACAATTCCGTTAAATGGCTGTAATGCTTCTGCAAGCATGTTTGCCCCCTCCGCATGATTTCGGCCATATGTAAATGGTCCAGGGCGATGTTCTGAATCGGCTTTAACGAGGAATCCACCGAAGTCAGGAATATAGCTATAAATCTCTTCAGCCTTATCTTTCCACCATTGTTTAACTTCAGGATCTAGTGGGTCTGCTGTTGATAGATTCCCAATTTGAATAGTGCTTGCATAGTTTACGCTAAGGAAGGTGGTAATACCATATGCCCTAAAAATGCCTGCAACCTCAGCCACTTTAGGCAACAAGTCACTTGTAATTAAATTTGTCTCAACCTGGTGAACATTAACGTTATTGATCGAAATTCCATTAATTCCAACCGAAGAAAGTAATCTTGCATAATCTTCAATTCTATTAAGCTCATCAGAGAATTGATTATCTTTATAGAAAATGGAGTTTCCAGCATAGCCTCTTTCAATACCGCCATCCATGTTATCCCATTGGTTAAGCATTCGTAGTTGATTTTTAGGGTTTTCAACTATGTCTAATTTTTGTAAATTCTTCCCTTCCTGCAGTAAGCGTAATAAATGGAAGGCAGCATATAAGACCCCTGATTCTGTCTTCCCTACAAGGAAAATTCTATTACTTTCATCTGTTGTAACAGTTTTGATGATATATCCATCCTCATTTAGTTGACCAAAGTCGGCATCTACTAAATTATCAATAGAATTACCAGCGGCTAACACAAGACCTGACTGTTTTGGTTCAGAATTTAATTCAGGCTGAATTCCTAACATCGAAGAAATACCAAGTGATAGTTCCTTCTTAGCAGATTCAATCACTAAAGAATTTCCTAATACATTAAGGCTGCTGCACCATTGCTTATATTCATTTGCTAATTCATTATTCTCTATATTTTTGTATTGCAGCCAAGCGGCATAACTTTCTTTATGTTCTTCCTTATAGATATCTGTAATATTCTTTGAGATATTTTCAATCGAACTTACCATTAATCTGTCCCCCTAGTGTAATTGAGTGTTAAGCAGGTATTTAGATTTAACTCTCCAATGAATCCCAAATACCCAAAAGATACATAATGCCAAGGGCCCGATCGTATAAGCCATAGCCTGGGCGACATTTTTCGTCCCAAATATGTCTTCCATGATCTGGTCTAATATATCCATTAAATCCACTTTCATGATAAGCCTTCATAATACCAACGATATCAACGGTTCCATCCTGCCCGCGATGAGAGGTTTCAATAAAATCACCATTTTCATAGACCTTTACATTACGAACATGGGCAAATGGAATTCGATCAGCAAATTCTCTAACCATAGAAACGATATCGTTACTAGGATTGGAACCTAAAGAACCACTACAAAGCGTTACCCCATTATAAGGATTGTCAACAAGCTTTAGCACTCGTCTAATGTTCTCTTGATTGGTAATAATGCGAGGCAATCCGAAAATTGGCCATGGTGGATCGTCAGGATGTATCGCCATTTTGATGTCATTCTCTTCACAAACTGGAATAATTGCTTCTAAGAAATACTGCAAATGATTAAATAAATCCTCTTCATTTACGTCCTTATATTCTTCAAATAGCTTCATAAGATTTTCTAAGCGCTCTGGCTCCCAGCCTGGTATTGTATAGTCAGGATTATTTCCGATTTTATTGACTAATTCCATTGGATCAATGTCATTTACCTTTGATGCTTCATAAAACAAGGCAGTAGATCCATCTTCATGTTCTTTAAATAAATCAGTCCTAATCCAGTCAAACACAGGCATAAAGTTATAGCAGATAACTTTTACCCCAACTTTCGCCAGTTTCTTAATTGTTTTTTTATAGTTTTCTATATATACATCTCTTGAAGGAAGACCAAGTTTAATGTCTTCGTGGACATTTACACTTTCAACCACATCGATATTAAATCCATATAGGTCAGCTTGCCGCTTAACTTCAAGGATTTTTTCCATCGGCCATTCTTCCCCGGCCTGCATATCATGAAGGGCCCAGACAATTGTTTTGACACCTGGAATTTGTTTGATCTGCTTTAGACTAACAGAGTCATTTCCTTCTCCATACCACCTAAATCCTATTTGCATCCTACACACACCCATTTCAAATTTAAATAACACACCAAAAAGTTGGTTTATTGAATCAACAAATTGGTCATTAATAATCAAATACTTTCCTTTTTACCTCAATTAGCTTTTAACTCACTGTTTCTTGTGGTGATTCAATAAATTTTATCTTAATATCATCAACAACATCTTTACTATTTAGCATGAATAAATAACATACGAGGCTTGCTGTAAAAACGATTAAGAAATCAGAAATTAAAGATGACAAGAATAAAAGAATGATGATAATCCCAATATTGCCAAAAGTAATTTTCAACTTCATAAAGCTATAATACACGGATAATTTCCAGATATCTTTTAATCTGAAGGTAAAACCCGCATTTATCAGAAATACATACATAACGAAAATGATCATTAATATCATGGCAATTGAAAAGAGTACTGATAATATATTGTTGATCGTAGTAGCGTTTGAATTGAAATATTGCAAATCCACAAAAAGGATATAGAGCACTACTAGCAGTGGCAGCCAAAATTTCATGGTATCTATAAAATTTATTTTATATCCATGGAAAAAGTCCCTTAATGGAGAAAGATCCTTTTCACGAATTAATTTTCCAATTGAATAAAACAAGGCTGAAATTGAAGGTCCTGTCGGAATAAGCGCTAAAAAGTATATAGTAATATTTGAAAAACTAGGCTCTAAAGTCATAAAAAAGAATAGAAATAGTACATTACACAATATGAAATAAATATTTGTCATGATTAGCCAGTAAATATGACTTGTTAAGGAAAATAAGAGTCCTTCTCCAAATTGTCTTTTTTTCATAAAATATTCTCCCCATCATCATTATTTAGTAAATAGGCTTCGCTTTCTAGGGATTTGTCGTCGCACAAAATGGGCAATAATAAAAAATGGCTGTGAACGTGAGAAGTCACCTTTCTCTCCACAACCAAAAATATAGAATCTTTAAATTCATACGATAAATGAGGCTGCCTGCAATTACTTGCGTAATATTACAGGCAGTTACTCATCATTCTTTTACTCTATTGTTTTATTTGCTTTTCTTCTTGAATTCTTTGTAAGATTTGTTTACTAAATCTAAATACTTATCCATACCTTTTGCTTTTAACTCTTCCACATGCTTATTCCACTCAGAAATTGGGCGTGTACCAGAGATAAATTGTAATGTATTTTGGTCTGTAAGGTCTTTTAATGGTGTGCTTAAAAGTGTTGCTTGCTCACGATCAATCGCACTTAATGGATATGGAGGTTCAGCCTTCACTGGCTTTTTTACTTCTGCCATAGACTTTTGGAATGCTAGTTCTTCTTCACTAAACATGGAATGAACTAATTCTGTTGGTCCACCGTAAGAGAATACGCCGCCGGAGAATCCGAAATCTACGTTAAGAGCTTTTGTAGCAGATGGATTTAATCCAACATAGTTCACATCTTCAGTTAGTGTACGCTTACCATTTGCATCCTTCGTATAAGTTACGCCTTCAACACCCCATTTTGTAAATTCCTTACCTTCTGGGCTGTACCATAACCAATCAATAAATTGCAGCATTGCTTCAAAGTTTGGATCTTCTTTCGCCTTAGCTGAAATCATCATACCGTTTTCTAATCTTGAACCAGCCATTAATTGGCCCTTAGGTCCACCAGGAACTGTGATTTTTTGGATTTTGAAATTATCTGCACCTAAGTTTGTGTCCATTGTTTTACGCATGCTGATAACTTCTTGTGCATTTGTTCCAATTACAAATGATTTACCAGTAACGAACTTTGTAATGGCTTGTTGATCATCTTGTGTAAGACTCTCTTTATCTAGTAAACCTTCTTCTACTAATTCGCTAAAGTAGGTAACCAAATCTTTGTACCCATCCGTAGATCCAGTATAAACAAATTCATCCTTCTTCTCATCGAACGTTACACCGTTATAACCCCATCCTGCTTTGGTTCCAAATCCTGCTGCTAAGAAATTCATTGTAGCTTTCATCTGCCAACGGTCAGAGTAAGGAGTAATATCTGGGTAGATTTCTTTTAGTTTCTTTAGTGCATCTTTAAATTCTACTAAAGTTGTTGGAATGGCAATGTTATTTTTTTCAAAAATATCCGTACGAATAGCAAAAGAGTAATCCGGCCAAATATTTTCATGCAAACCTGGAAGTACATAGTACTTGCCATCTTCTTGTCTTAAAGTGTCTAAGTCTGGTTGTAATTTATTTTTTTCAACAAAGTCTTTGAAGTGTGGCATATAATCAATGTAATCACTTACAGGAAGAATGACACCTGAAGAAACAAATGCTGATTCTTGACCTGGATAAGTCTTAGGAATGATAAGTGGAGCATTACCAGAGCTCATTAACAAGCTTCTTTTTTGCTCATAGTCACTCATAGGTACAATAGTTGGTTCTAAAGTAACATTTGTTCTTTTCTTAATTTCTTCAAATAATAGCCAATCTTTTTTCAAAGGGTAGTTTGGGTGATCACTGTAAAGAAACGAGAATGATAGTGGTTCTTTTGCTTTAAATGTAGATCCAACTTTATATTCATCCACCGCAGCTTTGCTCTTAGGAACCTCTTTTGATGTTTCCTTCGAACCACTGCATGCTGCTAGCAGCGAACCAAGCATTGTAATGATCGCTATTAACAAGAAAAGCTTTTTGTTGCCTTTTGTCATTTGATTGTCCTCCCTTTTGTCTTTGCAACTTTTTATAATGAACTTATTTATTCAATAAGTGTCACCCAATTTATTGTTTTACTGAACCTAACATGATACCGCTAACAAAATACTTTTGAATGAACGGATACACCATAATGATTGGTAAAACAGTTAATACCATGGTAACTGATTTAATATTTGCGGCTATTTGTGTTAAGTTGTCTGCACTTGTTGCTCCTGTCGATAATCCAGCGGTTGCCCCTTTAATTAAGTTTCTTAAATAGAGGGTCACAGGGAATAATTCTTTTTTATCAAAATACAGGAATGCACCAAACCAAGAGTTCCAGTTACCTACCGCATAGAACAAGATCATGGTTGCTAAGATAGGCTTAGAAAGAGGTAAGATAATTCTAAAGAGAGTACCATACGTACTTGAACCATCAATAGAAGCAGCTTCTTCCAATTCTTCCGGAATGTTCTCAAAGAAGGATTTCATAATCAACATGTTAAATACACTGATTGCTCCAGGAACAACTACTGCCCAAATGGTGTTTCCCCAGCCAAGCTGTTGAATGAGGATATAGTTTGGGATAAGTCCCCCCGAGAAAAACATAGTGAAAACGGCGAATTTTGTAAAAAACTGACGTCCAGCAAGACGTTTTTTTGATAGTGCATAAGCAAACATAGTGGTCATCACCATTGAAATGGTGGTTGCAACTACGGTATAAAGGACAGTATTTTTATAGCTGACCCAGAATTGTGTGTCTTTCAAAACAGTTTGATATGTTCCAACATTAAATCCCTGTGGTATAAGGCCTACTTTACCTGCATTAATTTGAGCTTCACCACTAAAGGACTGTGCGACAACGTTTAAGAATGGAAATAAGGTCACATAGACAACAAGTAACAGTATAAGCACGTTAAACACTTTAAAAATTTTATATTGTACGGATTCCTTCATTGCTGCCCCCCCTTTACCACAAACTGCTATCAGTAAGTTTTCTAGAAATGGCATTAGCTGATAAAACCAACGTTAGACCAATCAATGCTTCGAATAATCCGATTGCGGTTGCATAGCTAAAGTTACTAGATTCCAAACCGATACGATATAGATAAGTAGAAATTACGTCAGCTGTTTCATAGTTTAATGGATTGTATAAAAGTAATACTTTTTCAAATCCAACAGCCATTAAAGAACCAATATTTAGTACAAGCAATGTAACAATTGTTGGAAGAATACCAGGAATCGTAATATGGATGGTCTGCTTCCATCTGTTTGCTCCATCAATTTTTGCTGCTTCATACAAAGATTCATCGATATTGGTTAAGGCTGCAAGATAAAGAATTGCTCCCCATCCCATTCCCTGCCACATCTCTGATGTAACATAGATACCTCTAAACCAACTAGCCTCCTGGATAAAGTAGATTGGCTCTCCACCTAGTGATGTGATAAGAGCGTTAATTGGTCCGTTTCCAGCTGTAATTTGTAGAACCATTCCTGCGATGATAACCATTGACAAGAAATGAGGTAAATAAGAAACTGTTTGTACAAATTTTTTAAATTTCTTTGATGTTAATTCATTTAATAACAATGCAAAGATTATTGGTGCCGGAAAACAGAAGAGTAATGTCAAACTACTAATTGTAAGAGTATTTCTAAATACATGCCAAAAGGTTGGGTCATTAATAAACATTTGAATGTATTGTATTCCTACCCATTCCTCTCCAAAAATACTTCCCCCTGGTATGAATCTTCTAAAGGCAATAATATTTCCAAGCATTGGGAGATATTTAAAGACTAGTAGGTAAATGACTGGTAAAACAAGTAAGGAATAAAGCTGCCAATCTTTTTTAAGTACTGTGAGAATTTTAGTTCGCGTTTTGACGTTGAGGTCCGGCAGCACGATATTTTGTGCTGTTTTCTGTACCTGAACCGCTGGTTTCATACGATTCCCCCCTAGAAGTTTCAATTATAATATTAATTTTGTATACTGGTAAATCTTAGTTTGTTAACTGAATAAACTAAGTTTAAATAAATTCTATCACATATTTCGCTCTTTGCAAACGGTTCCAGATAAATAAAAATTTTTTTCTTATAGAACCTTTAATGCTTGCTCTACCTTTATAAAATGGGTTGGAATACTAGGAAAGATTGTTCTTATCCATTCTGCTAGATAGTTCATTCCAGGTTCTTCACTTTCTGCATGTCCAAGAACAATAAGGTTCTTTTGCCTCCCCTGATAATTAGCATCCCTTACATATTCAGGTGTTTCCCATTCTGGTCCTTCACCGTAAATAATCAAATCTAAATCTTCCTTTTCATAAAGTGGGATACATAAACCTCCCCCGCCTCTATAACCAGCTAAGAGCCCGATACGTGTACAATTCATCGATAAATCTCCTGAGAACCGTAAATACTGAATTCCTAACAATTTCTTTATATATGCAGATATTTCGCCTACTGTCATTTGTGGAATACTTAGAATGGTGGCTGCTGGCTGATTTTCTACAACGTACGATTGCCAATTCAGTTCTTGAATCAAACCAGCCATAATGCCATCTGGTTTACACTTGTGCCAATGATCATGAAAACGGAAGATTGCAAGACCAGAATCGTTAATTAGCCTGCTTTTATCATTATATATCGGATCATTCTCCAAGGATTTTTCATTGTCATGATGGCTAAAGTATATCCCTTCATGGGTTATCAACAAGTTCGCACCCAAGGCTATCGCTTGTTCAATTACCTGCTGTGTTGCCATAAATGCAGTGGCTATCCCCTTTACTTCTAGTGCTGGATTACCAGACAAAAGGGTATCGACAGTATTCTGAATACTGTCGATTGGTTCCAATAATTTATCGATGACATTTTGAACCGTTATTGGCATGCTGTTCACCCTTTCACAGTAGCATCATTTTCCCCTTTTACCTTACTGGGATCAATCAGCTTTTCTAGCAAGCTGTACTTGCTCAACAAACCTAATTGCCTTTTCCCTTAAGTTATTGAAATATGCATCCGTCATTTCTTCCTTTGTATTCACAAGCGTGCTGCCAACCCCAACTGCAACTGCACCTGCTCTTATGTAGCTTGCAGTATTTTCGATATCGATCCCACCTGTAGGCATTAACGGTATTTGTGGAAGCGGACCATGGACATCTTTTAAATAATTAGGGCCCAGAATATTGGCTGGAAAGACCTTAATGACATCTGCACCATTCTCATATCCTGATAAAATCTCAGTTGGAGTCATTGCTCCCGGTACACTAATGACACCATATCTTTTTGTCATTTTAATTGTTTCGATATTAATAGTTGGAGAAAATATAAATTTTGCACCATGCATAATAGCAATTCTAGCCGTCTCTGGATCGAGAACAGTCCCTGCTCCGGCAATTACCTTATCTCCAAATGCCACGGAAACCTTTTCAATTAGTTGTAAGGCACCTGGCGTTTCAGCAGTAATTTCAAGGGCATTTACACCACCTGCAAGTAATGATTCAGCAATTGGGATAATACTATCCGACTTCGCACCACGAATCACCGCAACAACTCCACTATCGATTATTTCTTGTAAAAGACTCATACGTATCTTCCTCTCTATCTAATTACATCCTCTGTATCAGAAGCCTGCATAAAGGCATAAAGCTCCTCACTATCTGGTAATCCTTCAAAATCACCAGGTATCATTGTCACCATAGCCCCAACTCCGTTTGCTTTGTCTACAGCCTTATCAAGTTGTAGTCCATTTAGTAAACCAGAAAGAAACCCTGCAGCAAAAGCATCTCCAGCACCGACTGGGTCGACAACTTTATCGACTGGATACCCAGGTATCATTTTCCGTTCAGATTGAGTGAAATAAAAAGCACCCTCTGCCCCGAGTTTAAGGACAACCACTGACGAACCATTTTGTAAAAATAGCTCCCCTAATGTTTCAGGGTCTTCCACACCAAACAAAAAGAAACCTTCATCCTTTCCAGGAAGAACAATATCGCTTAAGGAGGCAATTTCTAATAAAACCTTTCTCGCCTGATCCTCTGACCAAAGTTTCCTTCGTAAATTTGGATCAAAAACAACCTTTACGCCATTTTTTTTAGCGATGGAAATTGCCTTTAATACAGTTTGATAACAAGATTCACTTAGAGCCGGTGTAATGCCGGTCACATGTAAGTATTTTGCATTCGCTATATATTTTTCGTCTAAATCTAAAGGGTCTAACATACTTGCTGCTGAACCCTTTCGATAGTATTGAACACGGACTTGGTTGCTGCTTCTAATCTCTTTAAAGTACATCCCAGTTGGTGCATCGGCATCCACTTTGACTTGACTAATGTCTACACCTTCTCCACGTATAAAGGCAAGCATTGCACGCCCGAATTCATCATTTCCTACTTTACTAATCCACCCTGCTTGGTGACCCAATCTAGTTAATCCTATGGCAACGTTTGTTTCAGCACCACCGAAATGTTTTGAAAATGTTTCAGCATACCTCATGAGGGGCGAAGACTGTGGAGTGAAAAGAACCATTGTTTCTCCAATTGTCACAACATCCATGTATACTCTCCTCCAAATTTCTTACAAGGAATTCTTACTTTTATACTCCTGAATAAGCCATAAATCCGCCATCCACTGGGACACTTATTCCAGTGACAAAACCGCTAGACTCTTTGTCAACAAGCCATAATAAAGTACCGAGTAAATCTTCTGGTTTTCCTAATCTTCTCATTGGAGTACCTGCTAGAATTTTGTTGGTTCTTTCTGTATTGGTTCCATCTGGATTTGTCAAAAGCGCACGATTTTGTTCTGTTAAGAAGAAACCAGGTGCAATCGCATTTACGCGTAGACCAGCTTCAGCAAAATGAACCGATAGCCATTTTGTAAAATTCTCAATCGCTGACTTCGCTGCACTATAAGCCGGTACCTTTGTCATTGGACTTGGGGCACTCATCGATGAGATATTAATGATAGTCCCTTGGTTTTCAATCATGTTTTTCGCAAATACTTGTGTAGGAATAAGTGTTCCAATAAAATTTAAATTGAAGACAAATCCAAATCCCTCCGGCGTCATATCAAAAAAGGTTGTTAACTCAGCAGTGTTAAGGTCACCTTTTTCAAAGATTTCCTTTGTTGTGATTCCATTAGGATGATTCCCGCCAGCACCATTAATTAAGACATCACAGCTGCCATATTCTGCTGAAACGATTTCCTCCGCTCGTTTCACACTTTCAACACTTAATACATCACATTCAATTGCAAGTGCCTCTCCGCCTGCTGCCTTGATTTCATCTACAACCTTTACAGCTTTCTCAAAGGTACGGTTTAAAATAGCCACTTTCATACCCTGTCTTCCGAGTTCTTTGGCCATACAGCCGCATAAAACTCCACCGCCACCTGTAACAACAGCCACTTTACCCTTTAAATTTTGATTCAATGGTAACATTCTGTTATTCTCCCTTCTCGTTCTCTTACTTGATTTTTCAGAGAAACCAGCATAACACTGTTATCTCCTCACTATAATCTACGGTTACTAAAATTGGACAACCTTCCAGAAGGAGTCTTTAGGTTGATGTTTTTCGTCAAAGAGAAATGGCCAATTTTTTCTTCCTTTAACAGGAAAATCACTTAACCACGTATAATCATCAGCCGCTCCCCAAAAGGTTACAGAAGTGATAGAGTCCTGATATTCTCTAAGCAAATGAAAGACTTGATGATATCTTTCAGCCTGTAAATCTAGCATTTCGGAAGTTGGCTCCGTTAGGTCAGTCCGCTTATCTTCATGGTTAAAAACAGACACATCTAGCTCTGTAAGATGGAGCTTTAGACCTAGAGATGCATAGCGTTCAATTGCTGTACGAATTTCTTCTAGACTTGGATTTACTAATTTCCAATGAGCTTGGAGCCCTACGCCGTGAACCGGAACACCCTTATCAACTAATGATTTAACAAGCTTATAGATTTTTTCACGTTTTTGTGGATCGGACTCATTATAATCATTGTAAAAAAGTAGAGCCTCAGGGTCTGCTTCATGGGCAAATTCAAATGCCTTTTCAATATAATCCTCACCGATAATTTCTAACCACTTTGTCGATCTATACAATTCAGGTCCTTCATCGGTTACTGCCTCATTTACAACATCCCAGCAGTAAATGGTTCCCTTATATCTTTCCATTACGACATTAATATGATTTTTCAACCGCTGTAACAGGGTTTCTCTATCAACCTGTTTACCATTAGCATCTTGAAAGACCCAATCAGGAGTCTGATTATGCCATACCAATGTATGTCCGCGCATCCTCATTCCATTTTTCTTTGCAAATGCCGCCAATTCGTCAGCTCTTTCAAAGGTAAATTGACCTTCAAGTGGCTGTATGTTTTCAAATTTCATATCATTCTCTGCAGTAATACTATTAAAGTGCTGAGCTAATAAAGGTTGTTGTGTCACTATTGTATGGAGGTTAACAGCTGCACCAATGTCAAAATAATTTTCATATACTTTCTTCAAGGAAGGAACTTTCACACTTGTTTGAGTTGTCATTTATACATCTCCTTATAATTGAATAATTAAAGTAGTTTATAAAAAAAATACCCCTTGAGCCCAAAAATCTTTCTAAGGGGTTAAAATACTTCTATTTTTCTATCATTTTTCCGGCGTCCATACCGTAAGATAATCCCGCCTGTTACTTTCTAAATTCCTTTAATTGGTCATTCAACACCTTTGTTTGTGTGTATACTTGTTGATAAACATTAAAAAGCTTTGTATACGTTTCGACGTTTTCTTTAATTGGATAATAGACTTTGGCAGTCTGAATAAAGTGTTCTGCACATTCTTTTAAAGAAGGATACCAACCGCAGCCATACGCCGCTAGCATCGCCGCACCCATTCCTGGACCTTGCTCACTTGTAAGTTTTTCAATTTTCGCATTAAAAATATCCGCTTGCATTTGCAGCCAAGTGTCGTTTTTCGCACCGCCACCGATTGAGATAATGGAATCAATCTTCTTGCCGCTGCTTCTAAAAATCTCAATTGATTCATTTAAAGAGAACGTAATTCCTTCAAGGACCGCACGAGCAAAGTGCTTCCGCTCATGAGATGCATCCACACCAATAAAGCTAGCGCGAATATTAGAATCTGCATGCGGTGTTCTTTCGCCTACCATATATGGCGTAAATAATAAGCCGTTGCTGCCTGCAGGTACTTCTTCCACTCCTGCTAAAAATTGATCAAACGCTTCTTCCTTTGCAAACGTATCTTTAAACCAACTTAAACTGTAGCCGGCAGCTAAGGTTACACCCATTGTATAGTAAGCATTTTCCTCACCATGGTTAAAGTAATGTACCTTTCCTTCAAAATCAAGGTCATTTCTTTCTTCATAAGAAAGAACAACACCAGAGGTACCGATACTTGCTAACGTTTTTCCTTCTACTAAAATACCGGATCCAATCGCACCACAAGCATTGTCCGCGCCTCCAGCAAATACCTTGGTAGCTTCTGATAATCCTGATTCTCGGGCGAATTCAGCTGTAACCGTTCCCACTAATGCATGTGATTCTACTAATGGCGGGCAGAAATCAGCGGAAAGACCGAACGCCTCTAAAATTTCTCCGCTCCATTCACGTTCTGCAACGTTTAACAAAAGTGTTCCTGCCGCATCGGAGTACTCCATATGGATGTTTCCTGTAAGTCGATAGCGCAAATAATCCTTTGGAAGCATAAACACGCTAGCACGTTTGAAAAGTTCTGGCTCGTTTTCTTTTACCCAAAGAATTTTTGGTAAAGTAAATCCCTCTAACGCAGGGTTTTTCGTTACCTCTAATAAACGCTCTCTGCCAACAACATCATAGATTTCCTGACACTGCTTTGTGGTTCTGGTATCATTCCATAAAATGGCATTTCTAACTACTTTGTTATTTTCATCTAATAGAACTAAGCCGTGC
This sequence comes from Neobacillus niacini, assembly GCF_023715415.1. GTDB lineage: Bacteria > Bacillota > Bacilli > Bacillales > Cytobacillaceae > Neobacillus > Neobacillus niacini_C. The sequence continues at coordinate 8,333 of NZ_JAMBOB010000013.1, read as the reverse complement.
ATTTGGCCAGAAAAGCTGATGCCCTCAATATCGTTTACATCCCCATTGAACTGCTGAATCAGTTCCGCTAGTCCCGCCTTCGTTTTTTCAACCCATTCTTCTGGATTTTGTTCACTATAGCTAGATTTTTCAATAATAAGCGGATATGATTTTGATACTTCATGGCAAACTTCACCATTCTGATTGACAAGCAATATTTTTACAGCACTCGTACCGAGGTCAACACCAATTACGTATTTCATCTCTATCATCCTTTTTTCAAAAAAAGCGCTGGAGTAATAGCCGCCAGCACTTTTTTTAGTTTATAGATTATACTATTACAATTTAAAGTGTTTGTAATAGATACTGATTAATTGTAGCTTTCAGGCGTTCTGTTCTGCCTGATGTGTTCTTGATTTCTGTTAATTGAAGAGCATATTTCTCTAATTCATGGAAGTTTGTTTTGCCTTCAACAATATCTAGGCCGATTCCATTAGTATAGCTGCTATAGCGTTCTTCAACAAAACTATCTAAAGCTTTATCCTCAATAAGCTTGTTCGCAACCTTTAATCCGATGGCAAATGCATCCATACCAGCAATGTGTGCATGGAATAGATCTTCTGCTTCGAATGAACCTCTTCTTACTTTTGAGTCGAAGTTCAAGCCGCCTTTTCCTAGACCGCCATTTTTCAGAATTTCATACATAGCTAATGTGTTAGAGTAAAGGTCAGTCGGGAACTCATCTGTATCCCAGCCAAGTAATGTATCACCTTGGTTAGCATCAACAGATCCTAACATTCCGTTAATACGAGCAGTTCTTAACTCGTGCTCGAATGTGTGACCAGCTAAAGTAGCATGGTTTGCTTCAATATTGAATTTGAAGTAGTCTGTTAAATTGTATTTTTGTAAGAATGCTAGACCAGTAGCCACATCGAAATCATATTGATGCTTTGTAGGCTCTTTTGGTTTTGGCTCGATTAAGAATGGAACATTTAAGCCAATTTCTTTAGCATAATCTACTGCCATATGGAAGAAACGTGCTAAATTGTCTTGTTCAAGCTTCATGTCTGTATTTAGTAGTGTTTCGTACCCTTCACGACCGCCCCAGAATACATAGTTTTCTGCGCCAAGTTCTTTTGCTACTTCTAATGCTTTTTTAACCTTTGCTGCAGAATAAGCAAACACATCTGCATTTGGAGAAGTCGCCGCACCGTGAACATAGCGTGGGTTAGAGAACATGTTAGCTGTGTTCCAAAGTAATTTTGTCTTGCTTGTTTTCATGTAATCTTTAATCATTGATACGATAACATCTTGATTTTCGTTTGATTCTGCTAAAGTACTTCCTTCTGGAGCAATATCAACGTCATGGAAAGCGAAGAAAGGAACATTTAGTTTCTCAAAAAGTTCAAACGCTGCTTCAACACGCGCTTTTGCTAAATCTAAACCTGAAAAGCGATCCCATGAACGTTGAGCTGTACCTACACCAAATGGATCTGTTCCATCAGCATTAAATGTGTGCCAGTAAGCAACAGAGAAACGAAGAAGTTCCTCCATTGTTTTTCCATTGATAACTTCCTCAGGATTATAGTACTTAAATGCAAAAGGATTTGTTGATGAAGCACCCTCAAATTGAATTTTATTTACGTTTTCGAAATAAGCCATGTGGTTATTCCTCCTATAAGATTAATGGTTTTTAGTTTAATAATGTAAATGCTTACAAAAGACTAATAATCTTTTGAACTAAAACTCTTGCTTAAGTAGATTATAGCACCGCGAACTTTGTTTGTCTATTCAATAAACAAAGATTTTTTTATAAATTTTTAAACCCCTATTGCCCGTCTATTTTCTATTGATTTGTAACAGGCGTCAATAACACGCATATTTTTAAGCGTATTTTCTGCTGTATAAACGGGTTGAAAGTCTTCTTTAATCGCTTGTGAAAAATGATCAATTTGTAATTTATATTGATCACCGTCAACAATTTCAGTCCGCTGCCCCTGCTCTGACTGTATGAGAATCACTCCCTCATTACCAATGACATCAGGACGATAAGCACCCGGTACAGTAATCCTGCCCTTTGATCCAATAATTTCATATTCTTGTCTAAAACACATATCAAAACTGCAATCAAATACACAGCTGACTCCATTTTCCATTTTCATATAGACAATGGAAGATAAATCGATACCAGACTCCGGATCTAGTTCTGCAAATGCTTCAACCTGAACGGGCTCAGACCCAGTAATGTTACGAATAGCATGTATACAGTAACTGCCTATATCGTATATACTACCTCCTCCCATTTCCTTGTTCATCCTGATATTCTCTTTCCTATCTTCTAAAAGGAAAGAAAAACATGCCCGCAAGAATTTAACTTCTCCAATCTCTCCAGATGCAATGATTTCTTTGACCTGCTTATGTTGTGGATGGAATTGATACATAAAAGCTTCCATAAATTTAACGTTATTACTGTCACAAACGTCAATAATTTCCTCTGTTTCTTCTGATGTTAAGGCAATTGGTTTTTCAATAAGGATGTGTTTTCCACACTTTGCTGCTTCAATTGCCCATTCCTTATGTATATGATTCGGAAGCGGTATGTATACAGCATCAATCTCTTGGTTTCTAAGAAGATCCCCATAGGATTCATAATAATAAGGAATAGAAAAAACCTCTGCAACATCCCTTGCTTTCTCTCCCCTGCTGGCAATCCCAATAAGTTCTGCATAATCTGAACGTAAAATTGCCGGAATTACCTGTGTTTGAGCAATTCCTGCTGTACTCAAAACTCCCCATCGGACCTTTTCCATATCCATCTTTCCTTCCATAATGTATGTATAATTAATGCATTAATAAGGACAAACCAAATATAGTATATCACTATGCTTGTATCTTTGTATATCCAACAAACAAAGATTATGATAAGATAATTGTACTACCAAATAAGGAGTCTACTAATGGAAACCATGTCATGGAACCAACAAATAGTTAAAAAAAATAATAAAGCCCTCGTATTACAGTTAATTATGGAAAAAGAACCAATCTCAAGGGCAGATATAGCTCAAGTATCTGGTTTGCATAAGGCAACTGTTTCTTCTTTAGTAAATGAATTATTAGAAGAAGATCTTATTTATGAATCAGGACCAGGGGAATCAAGTGGTGGACGTCGCCCTGTAATCCTTCATTTCAATAAAGTTGCGGGATATGCTGTTGGAATTGACATCGGGGTAAACTATGTTTTATGTATTTTGACTGATTTAAAGGGCAATATTCTAATTGAAAAAAACCAATCAGTAAAACGCACCCCTTATCCTACAATCATGACCATCATACAGAGTATGATTCAATCGATTATCGCTGAAATGCCTGCTAGCCGGTATGGAATAGTCGGTATAGGAGTAGGTGTCCCAGGGATTGTCAACAAACAGGGTTCTATCCTTCTTGCTCCAAACTTAGGATGGACCAACATTCAGTTAAAAAAAGACCTTGAGGATTTATTCAATCTACCTGTCATTATTGAAAATGAGGCAAATGCTGGGGCATTTGGTGAACAACAATTCGGTGCAGGTCAAGACTTCCAAAACATTCTTTATATCAGTGCTGGAATTGGTATAGGTGTCGGGATTATTTTAAACAAGGAATTATTTCAAGGTAAAAATGGCTTTTCAGGTGAAATGGGACATATGATTATTGATATCAATGGAAAGCCTTGCAGTTGTGGCAGCAGAGGATGTTGGGAAGCATATGCTTCTGAAAACGCACTGTTAGAGTTGGCTAACAGTGATTCACTCGAGTTATTAATCGAGTTAGCAGAAAACCATGATGAAACCGCTCAGAGGCTTTTTAGAGAAATTGGAACTTACCTAGGGTATGGGATAAATAACATTATTAACACCTTTAACCCTGATCAGGTAATCTTGGGTAACCGGTTAGCTTTAGCAAGACAATGGATTGAGCAGCCAATTCGAACTACGATTGAAAACCATACACTCGCGCACCACCAAAAAGAAATGCATTTGGACTTTCCAAAACTCGGGAAATACTCAACATCATTAGGTGTATCGGCCTTTGTTGTGGAGAAGTTCATCAAAGAAGAAGTAAAATCCTCCTAAATACTACACCCTTGCTAAGAAAGCAGGGGTGTTTATTTTTCAATATTAGAGCGTCCTATAAAAAATGTTAGTTGATTGGATATACAAAGTAATCAACTTCAGTTATAATAAAACCGAAAGTATCAAACTAGCTATTGGAGAGATATGATGATGAAAAATTCAAAACCTAATGAACCTTTAGTTACTCATATTTATACAGCAGATCCTTCTGCACATGTCTTTGAAGGAAAGCTTTATATCTATCCTTCACACGACCTTGATCATGATGAGCCTTCTAATGATAATGGTGACCAGTATAAGATGGAAGACTATCATGTCCTATCTATGGATGATGCTAACTCTCCTGTTGTCGACCACGGGGAAGCGCTTCACGTAAAAGATGTTCCATGGGCATCTAAACAAATGTGGGCACCGGATGCTGCCTACAAAAACAACATGTATTACTTATACTTCCCAGCAAGAGACCATGATGGTATTTTCCGAATTGGTGTCGCAACAAGTTCAAATCCTGCAGGACCTTTTACACCAGAGGAAAATTACATTCCAGGGAGCTTTAGCATTGACCCTGCTGTGTTAGTGGATAATGATGAAAGAGCTTATATGTATTTTGGCGGTCTTTGGGGAGGTCAACTGGAAAAATGGCAGACTAGAACCTTTATTCCAGATGCTGAAGGTCCAGCACCATCAGCTCCTGCTTTAGGGCCCATCGTAGCTGAATTAAGCGACGATATGCTTACATTTAAGAGTGAACCAAAGGAAATTTCCATCGTAGATGAAGACGGCAATCCGATTCTAGCAGCTGATGAGGATCGCAGATATTTTGAAGGCCCATGGGTTCATAAATACAATGGTCTTTACTATCTATCTTACTCAACTGGTACAACGCATAAAATTGTTTATGCTGTTAGTGAAAATCCACAAGGTCCTTTTACATTCAAAGGTACAATTCTTACCCCTGTAATCGGCTGGACTACACATCATTCAATTGTTGAGTTTAACGATAAGTGGTACCTGTTCTATCACGATTGCTCATTATCAGATGGTGTCAACCATAAGCGCTCTGTTAAGTATACTGAACTCAAATATAACGAAGATGGAACGATTCAAACGATTGATCCATACGAAGATAAATAAACATTAAAAAGGCAGGCTCATTTTTGAAGCCTGCCTTTTACTATATATGAGACTGCTATTTCAGTCTCTCTACTAATACCTCATTGATATCGGCCATAACCTTTCCAATGTCTTGATTTGCATCTATTCTAACCATTCTTTCTGGGAACATCTTCAATACTTCTTCATAGCCTTCCCGGACTTTAACATGAAAATCTATTTCCTCTAAATCTAATCTGTTTATTTCTCGCCCTTTATTTTTTGCAATTCGATTTAATCCAATTTGAGGATCTAAATCTAAGTACAAAGTTAAATCAGGCAATAAATCTTCAATGGCAAATTTATTTATGGAATAGACCTCATTGATACCTAACCCTCTTGCATATCCCTGATAAGCTAGGCTGCTATCGAGAAATCGATCACATAATACAATATAGCCTTCATGAAGTGATGGTATTACCTTTTCTACTAAATGCTGTCTTCTTGCAGCAGCATAAAGCAGGGCTTCTGTTCTGCCATCCATTTTAGTATTCTTTTTATCTAAAATAACTGAACGAATCTGTTCAGCTATATCAATACCTCCTGGCTCTCTTGTGACAACTACCTTTTTTCCATTGCTTTCAATAGAATCTCGGATGAAATTCATTAAGGTTGACTTGCCGGACCCTTCGACACCTTCGAGGGTAATGAAGTAACTCATGTAAATTGCTCCAATCATTTTTTCGATTTAGCTGCTTGTTTTAACCACATTAATCAACCTTTTATCAAGGAGGGCTCCTCCTTGAAATCTTGCTCCCATTTCCGTAAGTTGGATAAGCTGATTGATTTTTTCCACTGTAATGAACTCCCCCATTAATAATAAGGGAATACCAGGCGGATAGGGTGTAATTGTCTCAGCGCAAACATGCCCTGCCGCTTCTGTAATAGATATTGCCTCCTTTTGAATACTGGATAGCCTTTCATAAGGAATTGTCAATTCTGAAATATTGCCAGAGCTAATGAGAAATTCCTCTTTTACTGGGCGATAGGGTATATTTTCTAACAGCTCTTTCATTCTCCAGCACACATCTACAAGTGGATAGTCTTGATTCTTCTTCAATAATGGAAGAATCAATAACACATTATAAGCATCGGCCAGTTCTGTATAAATGCCTATCTCTTCTAGTTTTTTTTGAAGATCAAATCCGCTTAACTTTGACCTTGACTGTATGGTTACCTTTAATGTGTCCCCTTTTGAGTCTGGATAATCCAATACCTTTATACATTGAATCGTAGACAGCTCTTTTTTAAAGTGTGATATTTCATTTTGCAGGTATTTCAAATCGCTAGACTGATAGGTTGCTAAATAATTTCTCGCTAGGTCAAGTGAAGCCATAATAACGTATGATGGACTGCTTGACTGTAGCATTTGCAAGTACTCTTTCACTATCTCACTGTTAATGCGTTTGCTGTTTATATGTAAATATGAACCCATTGTCATGGCAGGAAGGGTTTTATGTGCTGATTGGACAACCATATCAGCCCCTAATTGAATAGCAGAGGCTGGGAATGGCTCTCCAATAATAAAATGAGGACCATGTGCTTCATCTGCCAAAACAGGAATATTATGAGCATGTGCTAGCTCTATAACACTTTTTAAATCATACACCATTCCATAGTAATTCGGGTAGGTTAGGACAATTGCCTTTGCTTCTGGATAAAGAGAAATAGCCCTTTCAACTGTTTCCTTGGACACACCTGTTGCACTCTTCCACTCTAGATTATATTCTGGTTCTAAGAACACTGGGCGGGCTTTTGCTAGTTTTAGAGCATTTAAAACCGATTTATGGCAATTTCTTTGTACGAGAACGACATCATCTTTTTTACAAACTGACAAAATCATGGCTAGATTGCCCACGGTTGATCCATTGACTAAGAAAAAGCTCTCCTCTACCTGATAAAGTGCTGCTAAGAGCTCCTGTGCCTCTTTTATTGCACCTTCAGGGGAGTGTAAATCATCTAAACACGATAATTCTGTGGCATCAAATTTTAATAGTTTCTGAAATGAGTCTTGTGAGTGCTGATGAAGAATAGCTCCAGCTTTATGCCCAGGAACATGTAATGAAATAGGATTATTACTTTTATGTTTATGAAGTGCTTCGTATAAAGGAATTTTAGTTTGTTTATTCATCGTTTTGCTCCTTAAAAGAGTCCTATTCATTTTAACAAAAAACGCCGTTTCCTACCCCTTTTTAGGCAAAAAAATAAAGTCCGGATGGACTTTTATGAAAAGATTTCAGGTGTTGTAATTTTTTTAAGTTGTTTTAGATAGTATTTATATTTTGGATCATGTGTTTCTGTTTGAATTAAGTCTTCTTCGCAGTCTGTACATATAAATGAAGTATATAGATGTATCCCTTTTGGTTTTTGATTTTCACAAATAACGCACGTTTCCTGGTAATGACTATGTGCTAATGAACTCAACCACACCACCTCCATACACCTATTCTTCCCGATATTTTGTAATTGTATACAAAATTTAGAATTATCTCCATCAGGGTATCCCTCGTTATATCCTATGTTGGTAATTGCATTTGGGTGTATGTCTAGTAACGATTTATTGTAAAACACTTCGTACTTTTTTTATTAGGGGTTTCGCAAAACGTTTTCTTGCGTTACTTTTGATTTTGTTAATTCTTGATAGTATTGTCCCCTCACTTTGTAAAATCGCCATTAAAGGGGCACGATTCATCGGGTATCGTTACCTTATTTATTAAAACAACCACTGCGAGGGCATGATTGTCCTCACGGACAACACAAAAAAGCACAACCCTTATTAGATTGTGCTTCGTTTGCCTGGCAACGTCCTACTCTCACAGGGACAAAGTCCCAACTACCATCGGCGCTGAGAAGCTTAACTTCCGTGTTCGGTATGGGAACGGGTGTGACCTTCTCGCCATTATTACCAGACTCTTAAAGAGTTGAGGTTTCATTCCCTCAAAACTAGATAATTTCAGAAGAAGTTGTAAAACGAGTTTGCCTTTAAAAATTGGTTAAGTCCTCGAACGATTAGTATCAGTCAGCTCCACATGTTACCACGCTTCCACCTCTGACCTATCAACCTGATCATCTTTCAGGGTTCTTACTAGC
>NZ_JAMBOB010000012.1 GCF_023715415.1 Neobacillus niacini | reverse complement strand
TTTTCCTCATGAGAGGAAAAGGATTATCCGGTATTAGCACCGGTTTCCCGGTGTTATCCCAGTCTTACAGGCAGGTTGCCCACGTGTTACTCACCCGTCCGCCGCTAACCAAGAGGTGCAAGCACCTTTTGATTCGCTCGACTTGCATGTATTAGGCACGCCGCCAGCGTTCGTCCTGAGCCAGGATCAAACTCTCCAAGAAAGTTGATATAGCTCAAAAAATGTTACGTTGGCTTAGCTTTTCTAAAAAACTAAAAAAATTGTTTGTTGACGTTCTTGTTTGTTTAGTTTTCAAAGAGCAATGTGTCACTCGTTTAAGCGACAAAGAATATATTACCACGTTCTCTTCAGCGTAGTCAACATTTATTTTTTAAATCATCATGTTGTTAATCTCTCCGCGAAGGAACTTTCTTATAATATCACCCTATAAGACACACTGCAATATGTAAAACCTTCCAATTACTTTTTGGAATTTCAGTCCTCTTATTTAGATGAGAGCTCGAAACCTTATATAAAGTGATGAAGCGGTCACAAAATATAACCAGGTAAATTGCAATTTAAACAGCTTTCATCTATATATATAATTTTCAATGATAATGATCCTTTTTTAATGAAAGAAGAGAGGATTCCCCATATATTCTGCGATAAATACAAAAATTGGATTAAAGCATGGATGTTGTTTCCCTAAATCATTCATTAGTCTAAATAAATTCACATTCATAAAAATCTCCTCCTCGAACCCCAACTAAGAAGGATTATATGACAATCTATTTGATTCCTAAATTTCTTTTTCTTACATTTACCTTACACTTTTGTAAGTGTTTATAGTAAAAACAAGAGAAAACTATTCTTTTTTTAGATTGTATACATAGACTAATATGTTACTTTTCTAATTATGCATATTTCCCTTACCGCTAGCATACTGTTGAAGGAATGGAAAGGAGAATCACACCCTATGTCGAACGAGGAAGTAATTAAAAAAGTTGAAAGCATTACTCATCCTAAAGTACGAAATATTGTGAGAGTTTGTGTGGAGCAGGGTTGTCGGTTTAAACCACATCCAAGCAATCCTAATTTAGTGAATTTGTTTGATCCTGCCAGAAGGAAAAATATTATTGGGGATATAAACCCCACCAGTTCTAGAGGATATTTCACGCTTGAGGTGGAAAATGGACGTTTTAAGTCCTTTAGAAATGAAGTTATTGGATTAGACATAGATCAAGCTGAGTTTGAAGATAGCGTGCTTAAGCGATTGAAGAGGTAAAACCTCACCTAATTTGTTTACTAGTTGGAAAACGCTCGGATTACAATTCCAAGCGTTTTTTCATATATTTAGTTTCAAATTCTGGGACAGGTAACGGTTTGCTGAAAAAATACCCTTGTGCCTCCTTACAGCCTTGTTCTAGCAGAAAGGTTATTTGGTCTTGGGTTTCGACTCCCTCCGCTTTAACTTGAAGTTTAAGGAGATGTGCCATTACAATTATCGTCCGGACGAGGGTATTACTGTTTACATCATTAGGACATTCTCGAATAAAAGATTGGTCAATTTTTAATTTATCGATTGGCAGCCTCTTCAGGTAATTCAGCGAACTATACCCCGTACCAAAATCATCAATACTAATCTTAACCCCAATTTTCTTTAATTCTAAAAGTGTTGAAATAGAGTGTTCTACATTCATTGTTATACTTTCAGTTATCTCTAGTTCTAAATATTTTGGTTCGAGTTCTGTCTCGAGTAAAGTTGACTGTACGATTTCAACCAAATTAGAATGAAAGAATTGTTTAGCTGAAATATTTACAGAAACCGTAATAGGTGGATAACCTGCCATTTGCCATCTTTTGTTTTCTTGGCAGGCTGTTCGTATTGCCCACTCTCCCATTGGAATAATCAGCCCAGTCTCTTCCGCTAATGGAATAAAAGCTGCAGGTGGAACGATACCTTTTTCAGGATGTATCCACCTCATAAGCGCTTCGGCTCCACAAAGCTGATTGGTTTTCATATTGAACTGTGGCTGGTAAAATAATTCAAACTGGAATTGTTCGAGTGCTTTTCGTAAGTCTACCTCCAAATCCAATTCATGCTGAGCTTTTTTATTTAACTCATCCGTAAAGAATTGAAAATTATTTTTTCCTAAGCTTTTTGCGTGATACATAGCCAAATCTGCATTTTTTATTAATGTCCCAAAGCTTTCACCGTGGGCAGGGAAAACCGTAATTCCTATACTTGGGGTAACAACAAATTCGTGATGATAGAGTAAAACAGGTTCTGACAAGCTGGTTATTACTTTTTGTGCTACTTCACCTGCTCTTTGTTCGTCTGTATTAGGAAGAAGAACCGAAAATTCGTCCCCTCCATACCTTGAAATAATATCATTTTGACCCACACAAGATTTTAGTCTTTCCGCAGTTTCAACTAAAACTTTATCCCCAATTTCATGACCCATCGTATCATTTATGGCCTTGAAACGATCCAAATCTAAAAACAGTAACGTAAATTTTTGATTATTATTTCTTGAATTTTTTATCGTTTCATTTAGTTTCTCACGCAACAAATATCTATTAGGCAAATCTGTTAATTGATCATGATAGGCCATGTGCTTAATCATTTTTTCATTATTTTTTCGTTCTGTAATATCGATTACGGTCCCAATGATAGCATCCCGGCCATTATAGTTGATTTTTGAACCAAACAATTCCACGGTTATAACACTTTTATCCTTACGAACTGCCCGATATTCGTATGTAACCGAGCCTAATTCATTATTAACACGTTTTTGGATATTTTCATTAACAAGCTGCAGATCTTCATGATATATAAATTCGTTAATCCCCATACCGTATAACTCATCAAAACGATAACCTGACATTTCACATAGCCTCGGATTAACATAAACAATTTTTCCATCTTGAAGAATATATACACCAACTAAAGAGTTTTCTATTAGGCTCCTATATTTGGCCTCAGCCTCAATAAGGTCGGTTTGTGCTTTTTTATGCTGTGTAATATCTTTAATGATTGTATATACACCGGTAATTTCGTCATTCACATAAATAGGTATATTTGTTACACTAATTTCTCTTTGTGACCCCTCTTTATCGAATATAGAACATTCATAGGCAGTTGCCTTTCCGTCTAAAGCTTGGTTAAAATGCCCCATTACTCTGCCTAAATCTTCAGGGAGAAGAAATTCGGAAAAGGGTTTATGGAGTAATTCATCCTCACTGAACCCATAAAGTGATACAGCTTTATTTGCACTGATAAACTTACCCTCTGTATCAAAAATAATCACAGCATCTGGATTTTGTTCATAGAGAGATTTATAATACTGCTCATTCAATTGATATTTATTATATTTTTTAGAAAATTTACGAATATAGGAAGAAATGATAACAATGGTACCAATGATCAATCCTATCTCAATTACTAGACCCACACCTAAGGTTACTTCCTCCATCTATCGCTTAGCCTCCAAGTTGTATTTAGTATTACTATTTCCAAAAACTCATCTTATAAAAGACAAGAGTTCAGGAATATAAAAATAGCCTACCCCCTATGGGATAGGCAACAATTATCCGAATCATCACACTGTTTTGTTTTTATAAAATAGGAGAAAGTAATCTAGATACAGATTCTTTAAGACGAACCTCTAAAGAACGTTTCTGATACCCTTCAAAGGTTAGTAACTTCGATACCTTTATATCCTCTTTGAAAATTTCTGTTAGTTTTCTAGAAACTCCTTCATCATATAAAAAGGCATTGACTTCAAAATTGAGTTTAAAGCTTCGATAATCAATATTCGCTGTCCCAACAGATGAGATTTCTTCATCAACAACCAGCATTTTTGCATGAATAAAACCATTTTTATAAATGTATACCTTTGCGCCAACTTTCAATAATTCACTTACATGAGAGAGAGTTGCCCAATACACAAATAAGTGATCAGGTTTATCAGGAATCATAATATTGACTTCTACTCCCGATAAGCAGGCAATACGAAGGGTATCTAACAAGCTTTCATCAGGTATAAAGTATGGAGTTTGGATATAAATTGATTTTTTTGCAGACATAATCATTTTAATATAGCCATTCTTAATTTGTTGAAACTCAGAATCAGGACCACTCGTTACAATTTGAATTCCGATTTTCCCATGAGAGACATCTTCTGGGTATAGATTGGGAACATAATCGACATCTTGGTCATCTGAGGCTTGATTCCAGTCCAGGATGAAACGAGTCTGTAGTGCATAAACGGCTGTCCCTTGAATCCGTAGATGGGTATCCCGCCAATAACCAAATTTTTTATTTAGTCCCAAATATTCATCACCAACATTGAATCCGCCAACATAACCAATTTTCCCATCAATAATAACTAGTTTTCGGTGGTTTCGATAGTTCATCCTTAGATTAATAAACCGAAATTTAGATGGGAAAAAGACCTCTACTTGACCTCCAGCTTTACGAAATTCTCTAAACGATCTTTTCGGCAAACTTCGGGAACCTAATTCATCATACAGGATTCTTACCTTTACTCCCTGCCTCGCTTTTGTAGTCAAAGCATCAATAAGTTTTTTTCCTAAATTATCATTTTTGATAATGTAATATTGGATATGAATATAATTCCTAGCAGCCTTAATATCTTTAAATAACTGTTCAAATTTTTCTTTACCATCTGTATAGATTTCAACACTATTATCCTCCGTTAAGATGGCTTGATTGTTAATCATATGCATATAAATTAGATCATGATTATTCTTTGTTACATCATTCCTGTAATAGAATTGATTCAAACGAAGTTTAGTCAATTGCGTATCTAAAGCTTTTTCAAAGCCTGTTTTTTTAAGATCGTCCCATTGGAAAAGCCGTTTCCGACTTAAATTTTGCCCTAATAAAAGATACATCACAAATCCCAAGATGGGAATAAAAAATAAAACTAATAGCCAGGCCCACGTGGACCCAACGTCCCTTCTTTCTTGAAAAATGACAACGAGGGCCAACATGATATTCAATACAAGGAGTAAGCCTAATAATATAGATGTAATATTCATGACAAAAACCCTCTCAACAATATTTATTAATCGTGTTACTAGTATCTTTTTCTTTTTCTTTGCCATCCAATAGCAGCGATAAGAAGTATAAATAATAGCAGATATAAATAATTTGAATAATGGTCCATTCTTTCTGCAATTACTTCCCAATTTTCCCCTACACTAGCTCCAAGATTGATTAGCATAGTATTCCAAATGATGGTACCCAAAGTTGTGAAACTAATGAATAACCAGAAATTCATTTTCGCCATACCTGCAGGGATTGAAATGAGACTGCGTATGAGCGGAATGAACCGGCAGAAAAAGACCGTCCAGTTTCCATATTTTTCAAACCAAGTATCTGCTCGATAGAGGTCCTCCTTTGTTAAACGGAGGAACTTTCCATACCGTTCAATCACTACTTCTAATTTGTTTACATTTACTATTGCGCCAAGTTGGTATAGGATGACCGCTCCAAAAACAGAACCTAATGTGGAAGCAGCAATAACACCTGCTACAGTTAGTTTGGTTTGAGCCGTCATATACCCGCCAAAAGTAAGAATGACTTCAGACGGAATGGGAGGGAATATATTTTCAAGGGCAATGAGGAGAAACACTCCCCAATACCCAAATTCTCCAATAATTTCTTTAATCCATAAATCCATAATACCCTCCAATGAATGATAATTAGTCTTTATTGGAATACGTTTAGTTGCCGGAAAAGTTTCAAGATAGGACATCTACTTCTATTTACTATATTTTTAGATAGATTAATTAAAACCATTTTCAATGAAAAAAAGCATTTGGGATTCAAATGCTTTTCTTCTCAGGTTTATTGTTCAGAACCGGGGATTCCATGTTTCATCCGGTCTTTTAGATAAGTTTTAATGCTTCACTAACGGGTACTCCACCAGATACAAGGTCAAAGGAATGATAATATGTATTTTCTTCTGTTAGGGATTGGATAATTGTTGTTGCCACATCTTCACGTGGTATTCTCCCGCTGCGAATGTCTTCTGCTACAGTAATCAGCCCAGTCCCAGGCTCGCTCAATAGTCCGCCTGGACGAATAATCGTATAGGTTAGTTCACTTTGTTGAAGCATTTTGTCAGCATAGTATTTTGCCGCATAATAAGGAAGCATCTTTTCATTCCAGTTTTCTCTTCTATGAGCCTGAATCGCACTGACCATGATGAATCGTTTAATCCCGACCTTTTCTGCCGCTTCAATCGTTTTCACCGCACCATCTAAGTCAATTAGGAGAGTTTTATCATATCCTGTATGCCGACCCGATCCTGCAGTGAACACAATCGCATTACAGCCTCTTGCTGCTTGGGCAATATCTTCGACACTTTGTTCTAAGCAGGCCACTGCGACTTCTAAATCCATTTTTTTAAATGCCTCAGCTTGTTCTTCTCTTCTTACCATTGCCTTGACAGTATGTTCCTTACTTTCCCTGAGTTGATTAACGAGAAGTTTACCAACCTGTCCATTCGCTCCAACCACCAATACGTTCATCGTCGTTAGCTCCTTACCTCGTTTACGACTATTATTTCATAGCGTGAACAACTTATTCAAAATAACCCTATCATGAGTGTCCAAATTGCCAATATTCTTCGAACGAATTTACCAATTCAGATTGCGAATTATAAAAACTGCACCTAATAGATGCAGTTTTTTTCCATAGAACTATTCTTTTCTTTCAGGAATTATACAGTTTCCATCCACACAGCTTGCATCTTCTGCGCTAACCGTTGAAAGGTCCTGTAATACCGGAGCAGGATATTCTTCTTCCCACACTTTTTGCAGTGCACCTGCAAAGGTTGAGGTTGGCTGAGCACCCGAGATGGCATATTTTTGATTAACGATAAAAAACGGTACCCCTGTAATTTGATACTGCGCTGCAATTGATTGATCGATTCTAACATCATTTGCATACGCTTTTTCATCCTGGAGAACCTTTAATGACTCCTCGCGATTTAGTCCTGCCGCCACAGCAATCTCAGTTAATGTATCTAGGTCGCCTAAATTTTTAGATTCAGTAAAATAAGCATACAGTAGTTTTTCTGTTAACACCGCTTCTTTTCCTTGAGTCTTCGCAAACTTTGCCAAACGGTGAGCGTTAAATGTATTCGTTGGCTTCATGTTCTCAAAATTAAACGTCAGTCCAACGGTAGCCGCTTGCTGACCCACATTTTGATTCGCTTGCTGTGCTTGTTCTATACTCATCCCGTATTTAGTTGCTAATGCTTCATGAATTCTTTTGCCACTATACGGCGGAGAGTTAGGATCTAGCTCAAAGCTTTTGAATTCTACTTCAACACTGTCTCGATGTGAAAATTGAGCAAGTGCCTTTTCTAAACGACGCTTTCCTATATAACAAAATGGACAGACAAAATCAGACCATATTTCAATTTTCATGTAAAACACCTCATTCTCTACGGATAATTCTAATAGTATCATAGCCTCTTGAAAAACTTAAAAATCATGCTCACTTCCAAATTGGTTGAATTTACCTATTATGATAGAATTAATATACTATTCCTTATTGGGGGTTGTTATCATTAGTAAACTTATAAAAGCTGTAGTTGGTTTCCTTGCCCTTGATTTATATTTCGTCTTCGTCCCCTCACTCCTAGACGGACCCTTTTTACAATTTTCAGCATATCTCGTTTTTTTCCCGATTGCTTATTTCATCGCAAATTGGGTTGGGTTGAACGGGTTAAAAGGAATGGGATTACTATTCCACCAAGGCTGGTTAAAAAATTTCATTCTTAGTTTTGGGATTGGCTTTAGTTTTTGGATGGTGATGTTTGGAATTCAATTACTAAGTGGAGATCTTAAATGGAATAGCATACGTGAGCCCTCTGAACTACTAATGCCAGTTTTAATGATTGTGGTTGGATTTTTCATAGGTTCATTTATAAATGATTTGATTGTAAGAGGTTTTATCATTAATCTTTTAAAAGATAAACTGCACGTGGGCTGGG
Source organism: Neobacillus niacini (assembly GCF_023715415.1). GTDB lineage: Bacteria > Bacillota > Bacilli > Bacillales > Cytobacillaceae > Neobacillus > Neobacillus niacini_C. Next base: position 86,197 of record NZ_JAMBOB010000012.1, on the reverse strand, counting down.
TTTTTACGATAAGTATTTTGATTTATGCTCTTGATGATTACTGGTATGCCGGCTTTAGTTTGAGTAATTTTATATTTTCTGTGATTTTAGGGCTTTCCCTTACTTATGCCTTTTATAAAACAGGCTCCATCTGGGCTAACACGGGTATACACTACGGTTTAAATGTTGCCTATGGCCTCTTCTTCGGAATGGTCGGCATTCCCGGTACCTCCATTTTTGTTGTGGAAGAAGCTGTGTATGAATCCTTGGTATCAGAGGTGCTTTATTACCTTATTCCAGCACTTATGTTTATTACAGTCTTGTTGGTCTTTCGATTCTATAGCCAAAATACGAATGATAAGAAGAATGCTCCTTTAAGTATTGATGTTTAAAGATATATGGTATTAAAATGTCATATGATATAAACAATAAAAGGAAAACGCCCCCTAACCTAGGAGGCGTTTCTCTTTACTTATTGCCTAAATTCAGGTTCTTTACCAGTTAGCCAAGCCTCAAAATATTCCTTAGCTCCCGGACCAAGTTCCTCTGTGAATACAGAGATAAAGTCACTGCTAGTCGCAACATCAAATTGATATTCTTTAAAATAAGTATGAAGCAATTGATCCATTTTCTCTTTTCCTATTTCTTTTTCAAGGTTTTCCAACATCAATGCACCCTTTTGGTAGACGAGTTGAGAATACGAACCGATGCTGGTAAATTTATCAACAGGACTTCCGATGAATATTCCCTTTTTTTCATCCCTTTCTGTTCCTTCTGTCATCTGTTTTCTCATCTCAAAAATAGCCGCACCATTCTCCGGAAATTCCTCTAACATAAATCTCGTTGACGCATAGGTCGCCAATGCCTCATCCAGCCAAGGCTCCTTTACTTCGTTATTCCCCACCATGCCATACCACCATTGATGTGCCGTTTCGTGGACGACTGAACCAATCTCTGTTTCATTACTTTCTAGAATGTTTTTGGGAAGATAAATTAAACCTGGAAATTCCATTGCTGTAAACATACCCGTCCAAACGATATCATATTCCGGATAAGGGTATCGCCCATAAACTTCACTGAAATAGGATAACGCTTTTATCCCTGCTTCATGGTTTTGCTTGGCTGCCTCCTGGCTGTCACTTGCTAGGTACCAAGTATTTACCGTCGTTTCCCCAATTTGGTCTGAGAATTTTTCGTAGTTTTGATCCATAATCACCATCGCAAAGTCCCGTACATTTTCAATTGTAGTTGTATAGCTCTTGGATCCATCCTGTTCCTTTATGGCTTCTCCCTCCTTACCGGTACTCGTAATTTGATATGTCCCTGGCACCGTTACTTTGACCGTATAATGACCAACTTGACTATAAAAAGGATCTCCCATTGAAAGGTATGGGTCTGTTACCCAGCCTGCTTCATCATAAACTGCTTGAATCGGAATCCAATTTCCCAGCCAAATCGCATTGTCATCATAAGCAAATCGACCATTATTCTTCGGAACCTTCATCGTAAACTTAAAATTTAGGTCAATCGTTTCACCCTTTTTCCATTTTTCCAATGGTATTTCAAGGACCGTCTCTTTTATTTCAAAATTTCCTCTATTTCCATTCACCTGAACCTCCGTCATTTCCATTGCTCCGGGTACAGAATTCTCGTCAATAATTTTACGCCAGAATCCACCTATTAAATCTACACCTTCTCTAAATTGGTTCGGGTATACATGAAAGTATATTTTGTCCTGATTTTTCCCAGTATTGTTTGTAGACTTCACTTTAAGTGTCCCTGTTAATGTTTTCTCCTCAACATTAACTGTTATGGTAGAATCGTATACTGTTGGAACAAATTTCTCCGCCTCAACAATAGGAGCCTTATTTTCACTTTTATTACTTCCAGCAGTCTCCTTTGAGTTGTTTTCTTTACACCCTGACAGTAATACTGCAAGTGCTATCAAAATAGCAGTTAGCCAAATTCCTTTTTTCATTAGAAACCTCCTAATTCAGTAATTTTCTCTTACATCTTTGACGGAATTTTTCAGAAAGGGTTTCAATTATTTGGAATTATTACATTGCTCCTATCGATTATAAAAATCCCCTGCCAGCGCTGGCAAGGGGACCTTCATTAAGCAGCTTTTTGTCTAGTCATTCTATGGACAAGAGTAACATACGAAAGAACTGCACCACATGAGGCGAATACGATGACAAGTCCCATAGGGATTGCGGATTCTCGTCCTCCTATTCCCACTAAGGGGGAAGTTACACCACCAAATACAAAGGAAAGAACACCTAGGAGTGCAGAGGCACTGCCTGCATTTTTACCTTGTTTTTGCATGGCAAGCGAGAATCCTGCTGTATTGACGACACCGACACTCGATACCACAAATAATAATGGAATTAATAGCATCCATAATGTTGCTTGGAGCAGTATTAGAATAAATAGGGCAATACTGCCGAAAAAGGACATACCTAATCCGAAGATTAATAGCTTTGACTCTTTTACTCTTCCTGCTAATCTACCAGTTGTTTGGCTGGCAATCATAATTCCCATCCCATTGATGGCAAAAATAAGACTGAAAACTTGCGGTGAAGCACCGTAGATGTTTTGGACTACAAAGGGAGAACCCGATATGTAAGCAAACATAGTTCCGGAAATGAGTCCTTGGGAAATGGCATACCCCATAAAACTACGGTCTACGAAGAGATTACGAAAGGTCATAAAAGTGTTTTTGATTCCGCCACGTAACCGTCTTTCTTCTGGAAGTGTTTCCGATAAGCCGAAAAGGACGGCAATAAACATAATAAAACCGATTAACCCTAGGACAATAAATACTCCTTGCCATGGAACGAACCTAAGAAGTTGCGCACCAGCTATTGGGGCTAGAATTGGCGCCGTCCCATTTACTAACGAAAGGAGAGCAAAGAATTTGGTCAATTCCGTTCCAGAATATAAATCGCGGACAACTGCCCTTGAGATGACAATCCCTACTGCACCAGCGAGCCCTTGAATAAATCGCAATAGAACGAATGTCCATATAGAAGGACTAAAAACACATAATAACGAAACCACTGCATAGATAATCAACCCAATTAGAAGTGGATTGCGCCTCCCGCGGATATCACTAATCGGTCCTGCAAACAGCTGCCCCAAAGATAAACCTAATAGGAAAAAGGTTAAACTTAGCTGAATAAAAGAGGCACTGGTTTGAAAATAATCCGCTAATATAGGTAACGCAGGCAGATACATGTCAATGGACAATGGGGCAAATGCCGCTAAAGAACCTAATACAACAGCAATCCATAATCGTTTGGAACGAGAAATGGTCCCTGGGTTATCGATTGAACCTTCTAAAGAAGTACCCAATATTGATTCATTCCCTTCATACATTTTTTCAATTATTGTTACTATATATCAAATGGTAAAACATAGAAACTAATATTTTTATTTTTCTAACAACGTAGATTACAAGTTTCAGCAGGAGAAATATGAGTTTGGTACAATCGGAAGGTATTTCAACTTTAAAATAGAATATTAAATTCAATCTGTTATTTTTTCGAAAATTTAAAATAATTATATACTAAGAGGTGTTCTCGGATGAAGGAATGGACAAAGGAAATAGAAATTGATGCTCCTATTGAAAAGATTTGGGCATTATTTGATGGGTCTTTAGAAAATATGCAAAAGATTATGCCACAGGTAATTAGTAATACACCCGTGAAAGTGACCGAAGAAGGGGTTGGCACTATCTATCGTCAGCAGTATAAAGAAGGGAAACGGGTTGAAGAGTATGATGTTGAAACCCTCGTTTACTTGGACACTCCTGACCATAAGAAAATGATGGTGGGATTTAACTTAGCGAACTACTTTGAAATTACCGCTGGTTATGAATTAACGAAAATAAATGAACACAAATCACATTTCAAATACACAACAACAAATAAACCATTAAAAGCGATTTTTAAATTATTCTTATGGTTCGCCAGCGATAAGACAGTGGTGAAATTTGTTGAAAAGGTTAAAGCAGCTGCCGAGGAAGAACACGCATTGGTGAAATAAGAAGGGAGCCTAGAATGGTAGATTATCGTTTCTCACATCGATTAAAGGTGCGTTATTCGGAAATTGATGGTCAAAAGATTGTTTTTAATTCTCATTATTTAACCTATATAGATGTTGCCGTCACAGAATATTTCCAGCAGCTTCTTCAACACGATGAAAAGTTTGATTTTGTTCTGGCAAAGTCGACAATCAATTATAAACGATCTGCATTTTTAAATGATTGGCTCACCATTTGGTGCAGGATGGAAAGAGTCGGCAACAAGAGCATGACGATGAACTTTTTGATTACGAGAGAAGATGAAATCGAACCCATTCTCCTTGCTGAGATTATTTACGTAAGTGTTGACCACCAAACCATGGAACCCTGCCCTGTACCTAATTTTGTCAGAGAACGAATCGAACAATTTGAACTTGAATATAAGTAACAACAAAAATTCCCCATTTATTTAAATGAGGAATTTTTGTTTTTAATAGTGGACTACTCTATTTGGTTCTATAAAGTAAAGACTTTCTCTCTTTACTTTTTCCTTCGTTATCTCTTCCCACGCCTGCTTATAAAAGGATAGTTGGGCACGATAAAAGTTTTGCAGTTTTTCGTAGTCTTCGATTCTTTTTGCTCGGTCCGTTTTGTAATCGACAATCTTCCATTCACCATTCTGTTTGTAGATAAGATCTATGATTCCTTTTACAAAAAAAGGATGTTTATCTTCAGGATTCCTTGTAATGTGAGCATAAAGAGAATCGTGCTTTTCAACTTTTAAGGTAAACGGAACTTCCGTTAAGACTTCATCGGCTGTTTGGATTTCATCCCATAACGCTGAAGTCCTTAAATTGGTAAGATACGTGATCACTTCATCTTCTTTTGAAGGGGGAATATTGTTGCTGGTTAATGCAGCCTTGATGTACTTAGTCACATCATGACCTTGAATGGCTTTTTCAAAGACATCATGAATCAGGGTCCCCCACTCTTTTCCCCCGCCCGCTTCCCGTTCAATTTCGAAAACATCAGAAAAATCCTTATCCTTTGTTGGCGTCCAGTGCTCAAAGGATTTCACTTTGCTTTGGTCCAGCCAAGCAAGCATACTTACTGTTTTGGCTTGGTACTCAGCAAAAGTGATTTCGTTGGCAGAAACCTTATCGACGTTCTCTATTTCAGGAACTTCCACTTCCTCTATATTTTCAATTTCAAAAAGGACATTCCATGGATTTTTCTTATTACTTCCGTTTGAACTAATGACAAGTGCTTTTTCTGCCCGGGTAGCCGCAACATAAATAATCCGCAATTCTTCTTGTGTAAGATACTCTAATTCCTCGTTCTTATGGGTTTCCCAGTTTAGTGGGACCGCAACTTCTCTAGCCTGAAAGCCATTTCTTACCGTAAACATAAAGTATCCTTGTGAGGAATAATCCTCTCGCTTGATATGCTGTGATAAAAAAGAGACCGGATTCACCTGTTTTGCAGGGTGAGCCAAGAAAACAACGGGTGCCTCAAGTCCCTTTGCTTTATGAACATTCATAATCCGAACCGCATCAGCACCTTCCTCCATATTTGCGACAGTTGTTTTTTCAAAAAGTAATTTTGTAAGAGAATCCATGATTTGTTTATAATTGGTATTCCCCGATGCCTCCTGTTTACGTAAGTTTTCCATCATTTGCAGCATACTCTTATAGGTACGTTTGTTACGGTCATTTTTTAAAAGCAAGGGATAAAAGCCTACAACCTCCATGATACTTTCAATCGCAGCAGTTGGAGATAACTGCCGAATTCTTTGTTGACATAACATTAATATGGTTAATGTGTCAACGAATTTTTCCTTGATCACTGGATTCAAACCCTCTGGTATATCACTATAGATAGAAAATCTCCCTTTGGCTTGCTTCCATTCATAAAGCTCTTGATCACTGATACCGAAGAAAATCCCGCGAAGTACTGCAACAAAACTTACTTCATCCGTAGGATCTAAAAAGGATTTTAATAAAATCCATAAATCTTGAAACTCTCTTGTTTCACCCATGACTACCTCACCCGAGATACTAACAGGAATTCCCATTGCCTCTATTCTCTTTGCATAAATAGAAACTCCATCATTGTATCTTGTCAGAACCATGAAGTCCTTTGCTCGATATCCTTTTTTAAGCAAAGATTGAATGGTAAGTGCAATATTTTCTGCATCCTTTTGGATTACTTCTTCTTTCTTACTGAAGTCGGCGGGAACACTTAAACGTTTGATTCCAGTAAATCCATCGCCCTCATCATTGTGATGTGCGATTAATGGTCGATAGGCTGCTTGATGTAGTGTTTCTACAGCTGGTAAATGCTTTTCAAATACGGTATTTAACTTTTCCGTTACACAATCTACAGACCTGAAATTTGTGATTAATTGCAGGATTTCACCGCCATGCTCTTCCATTAACTGTTTCACGCGATTGTATGTATCAATATCTGCTCGACGGAATCGATAAATCGCTTGTTTTGGATCACCTACTACAAAAAGTGAGCCAGCTTTCGGACTGCACCTTGTCCAAATTTGTTCACTTGGATCCTCACTTGTTAGAAAAAACATAATCTCGGCCTGAAGCGGGTCCGTGTCTTGAAATTCATCAATAAGTAAGAAACGGTATTTTTTTTGAAAATAGCTTCTTACTTCAGGATTTTTCTTTAATAACTTTGAGGAATGCAACATTAAATCTTGGAAATTTAATAATGAGCGTTCTTTTTTTAAGTCTTCATAGACAGTTAAAGCTTCTTGAATGAAATCAACGATAATTGGGTGGCAATATTCCTTCCAAGCTTGAAGCAATGGCTTGATGGACACTTCAAGAAAAGCATTGATTTCTTCACTGTAAAACTTCGCATCCTCTTTTGAATGCCACCGGTTTAATGTTGGTTTTAAGCTTTTATTAAACAATTCGAAAATACCAATGATGTTCTTATCCTTCGTTACATCCATCAATCTTTCTTTTTGAATGGCCATTCGAATTGCCCTTTGTAAGGAATCATAGCCTTTATCAGGTTCTTCAACTGGTATCGATTTTTCCGCTTCTTTTACTAGCTTCATAAAGGATTGAAAATCTGATGTGAGCGTTGGTTTGTTAACTGTTTCTGTAATCCACTGGACATCAGAGTATTCTTTTAGATTTCCTACCCATGGAAAAATCTGATCAATACTTATTCCCAATTCATTGATTCGGTCAAATTGTTTAGAGTTTTCATCCAATAACTTTTGTAAATAAAGCTGCCACGCTTCCTCTAAAAGTTCTAAATCCTCGGACTCTTCTAGTTCCTTGAAGGTTAAATCTAAATTGGCTTCAATTGGCCGTTCACGAAGCAGCTTGGCACAAAAGGAATGAACGGTACCTAGAAAGCACCTCTCCAAATTTTGAAGTGCTACCGACAACCGAAACTTGATATCAAGGTCACTTTCTTCTTTCCAGGCTGACTCTACTTTTGATTGGAAGCGTACCTTTAACTCATCTGCTGCTTTTCTTGTAAAAGTAATCGCAACAATTTCCTGTATTTCCGCTGCTCCGGTGGTAATCAGGTTCACCATCCGATCGACAAGGCTCGTTGTTTTCCCAGAGCCTGCACCCGCTTCGACTAAGAAATTGGTTTGCAGATTGTATTTAATTTTATCCCTTGCTCCTTGATCAATAATCTTTTTAGTCATATGCACGAACCCCCGTTAACTTTTGATTAGTCTGTTTTTTCTCAAGGGAGTCTTTATCATAAAAGTGGCGGCGGCAAACCAGCTTGAATTCGCAAAATTTACAATCATTATCATCCTCTGTCATTTCAAAATGACCATGTTTAATTACATCAATAAGCTTTTGCAAAATATCTAACCCATTCGTCCTTAGTGTAACGTCCTGTTTCCTAGTAAATCGCTGTGCCATTCCCTTTAGAGTAGGGAAGTAATACGAACTTTCCTCGACAGCACCCTCGCCTAAATCTAAATGCTGTTCAATTGCTAAGGCATAAATCATATGCTGTAGCTGACGGCCGCCTTTAAAAGCTTTATTTTTCTCATAACCATAGGTACTTCCCGTTTTATAATCGATGATATGGTACCTGTCATCATGGGATTGGTCAACACGGTCAATGATTCCAGTTACCTTTATATCTCCCGAAGGCAGTTGAATGATGGCCGGTTCGCTGTCTCCAATACCAAATGAATATTCAAAATGGAGTGGATTGTAGTGCTCGCCATGAATCTCTTCTTCTTTTAGAAAGATATCACAGCATGCCAAGATATCGTTCATTTCCCGCTGATAAACCCGTTCATTTGGCGGAGGCAGGACCTCTTTTTCTTTTTCAATAAGACCAACAGCTATTTCCATAATTTTATCGTGATGAATAGCGTAGCTCGGCTTAACATTTTGTTGTGTAATTTCCTTATAGAAGGTTTCAAAAATGCTGTGAAGCAAACTGCCCCGAGTAGCTGGGTCTAACCATTTATTCGCATCATACGAAACCTCCTCAATCGGCCTCATTCTTAATACTTCCTTAAGGAAGTAAGAATAAGGACATCTTGCAAGAGTCTCTAATTTCCCTGCACTCATTGTTTTTTCATGATTGATCCGCGGGTCATACTGGCTTGGATCTATTTGTATGAACCCATCAAATTCGGAATAGCTTTCTGAAAAACGAGCACTCTCTGCTGAAAGACCTTGTTTGACATTTAGAAAATGATTAAGAATCCCTTCATTGAGTTGTGAAGGTGTGTCGTCGATTAATTTCTTAGTCCAATAATCTTTATCCTCGAAAATCTCACTAGAAACGAGGTCTGATGTTTGTGATCGTAAGTCCTTGTATTCAGCATCTTTATTGCCCGACATCATTCGGTAGCATTGTAGAATGACATGAGCAGGATTTATCACACGATTATCATTGATGGAAAAATCACAATAGCTTACTGTCACGTTACCCATTGAATGAGCCAAAGCCTGCAGAAGCGTATAGGTGTTTTCCTGACTCATTTCACGTAATAATGGCATTTTTTTGCCAAGTGCGATACGCTCTGTATCAAGAAGCAATGGATCTTCTCCTGAATTGCCTGGAAACTTCCGATTATCAAGCCCCAAGAAAAATACATTCGGAGCACTGTGATAGACCTCTTTTTTATAAGAAGTCATATGCAGAAATCCGGGTTGTGGACGTGATTGATTTACCCTAATCGAAAGCAGTAGGTCATTCAGCTTTTCAAATACATCGTGCCTGACTAACTCTTCATCAGCATAAGGTACAATTTTCTCGATCACTTCCAATAGTGTTGTTTTTGAAATTTCATCAAGCTTTGTACTGCTTTTACTATGATTTTTTAAAAGATAAGCAATGCTGGTTATACATTTTTTATAATTATAGGTTGAATTACTATCAGGAAGTCTTTTAAATATCTTAGAAAACCATTGATGTAACCACGCTATTTCATTTGTTGCACGTTCAAACTCTTCCCCTTTTTCAGATAATCGTTTCCTTTCATTTTCAAGCTGCGTTAAATACCGCTCCTTCGACCAACCGATTTGTATATCCCGAAGAAGTCTTACGATTTTGGATTTTGAAGGTGAATCGTCACCTAGGGTGATTAATCCTTCATTCAATAAATCGATAAAGGATTGCACACTATAATTCGTTTGAATCCAAGTAATTAATCCAGAAACGAGTCGTCCAGGTCGACTATATCCTACAGGTACCCCTTCACCAAAGGTTATCGGAATATTAAGCTTTTGCGCTAAGTTGAAAAATGGTGTTATGTATGAATCAGCATTAGTATAAAAAACAATACATTCATCCAGCGGCGCTCGAGATGATTTTATCTTTTCGAATACATGTTTCACTTCCATTTCCTCTGTTTTTGAAGTGAAGATATCTATATTTATTGTTCCTCCTCCTGCTTCATCAAGCATATAGAGGTGGCTTAACGGCGTTGGCTCTCCCCAGGAGATCGATGATAAGCTTGACCTCTCTGGAATGCTTATCCCTAAGACAGGGGCTAGCGGTAGTTTGAATGAATCTTCTGGCAGGATTTGATGAAGAAGCAGTTCTTCTAGGTGGGTAAGGTGCAAATTAGATTGAAGTATAAAGACTGCTCTTTCATTCCTTTGGGCAAGATGTAATGCTTTGGTAAGAATGGAGGCTTTATCCGTGAAATGATTGAAATCAAGCATTTTTTCATATTCTGTTAAAATTGCTGCAAAATCCTCTGCTTTTTCAGGTGAAAGGAAAGTATCTTTCCTAAGTGTTCCCGCCTTGTAGCCTGCAAGCCTAAGATTCTGAAGCGTTGAATAGATGGCATGACTAAAGGAAGGTGTAATTTCCATTTCTGAAAAATAACGCAGTTTTCTTTGGTTCTTTAATTCCCTCAGAATGTTATAAGTAAAATGAACGCCAACTGTCCCATCTAGTACAGTTATAGGGTCCTCATCATGTAATTCCACAAGATTCATGGCCAGATTAAGGACAGTCTTATACTTTAGATTAATTGACCGTTGTCCAGCCTTAATAAAAGCCTCATTGATTTGTTCTCCGATTTCGAAGGAATCAACGATGACGACTTTTTCCTTTAAGAGGAATTGAGTACAAATTTGGTCTAGTTCATTGACTAACGAATGCATGGTACCCCTCCAACGTAGACTAACATTATTGGTCACATTATATCATTTTACCTTTTCAGTATGACAGGAAAATCCATGTTTTTACAAAAATGAATGAATTAAACATATTAATAGACATGTTGGAGATAATAACTCCGATTACCTTGAAAGGATGGGATGTTAATGTCGTTAGAATGGTTTGACAGAGTTTGCGGCGAACTTCAAGATCACCTAGAATCTATTTGTGAAGAGTATGATCAGGTTGGTCAAATGTCGGTTGAAAGAGCTGCCAAACACCCGAGGATCGAATTTTTTGTAGAAACAGAAGATGTGAATACAGAAGAAATCGATCGAGACTATTTCTGTACTTTGTTCTTTGATCCTCAGAACGAAGAGTTTTACATCGATACCTTTGATGTTGACAGTGGGCATACTGCTAAAGTCATCCTTTCGGACATAGAAGATATAATCGATGAGGTCCACGCAAGCCTGCATGATTATATGAACAATGATGATCATTACACAGATGACGGTGTCTATCTTACTTCAGACGAAGTCTATGTAGACGATGAAGACTGCTATGAAATGGCCGATGACGATGGTGTCGAGTATTATGAGGCTGAGGAAATAAATGAGGACGATATTTTTGAAGAGATTGATGTAGAATGGAACACCCCTGAGGTAACTGCTTTCAAGCACGAAGATGAAGTCGAAGTGACTTATCAATTTGGGGTTGTTCCGGAAACTGGCGACGGTGTGTTAAAGCGAATTAATCGAATTTGGACCACCGAGGATGAACTAATCAAAGACGAATCTCATTTCATTTTCAGTAAAGAAGAGGCCAGCACTATAATTGCGATGATTGCTAGCCATATGGATCAATTAAGCGAATTTAACTTTGATGATATGCCATAAGAAAAGCCCAAAATATTGGTGCTAAATATAAGGAGGAGCATACCATTTTGGTATGCTCCTTCCTTTATTACTCCACCGTATAGTCGATTTCAATCAAATCCCAAGGAGTAACAATTCCTAGAGGTGTCTCGTCTTTTTTACCATTTTCGGTAATGATAACAGCTTCTAATTTCTTTTTTACTTTATGTGACTTTTCAAAAATCGTTTCCACATCAAAGATATTCGTGCTTTTCGCGACAAAGTCAATCGGATGATCCTTCTCGTATTTCATAATATCCGAAATATGTGTATCGTCTAGATTTACAGAGCCGCTTACCATGTTCTGTGCCATCCATTTTACAATCGCTCCTGCCGTCAATAAACCCACAAACTCTTTATTCTTGTATATCGGAAATTTTGAATAATTAAACTGGCGAATTGCCTCGGTTACTTTAAGGATGCGATCGTTATAATCAAAATATATTACATTCCTCGTCGCAATCGTCAAAGCGTAATTGGGACGGTTAAATACATGGGCAATTTTTTCTATATGCTCTACTACTCTTGCATTTGGTTCAGCAATATAATAGCCAACTTCCATTTTTTCATGGACAATAGCATTGCGCAGCTTCGCATATTGTTCGAGATCTTTTTTAAAAGTTTCAATGATTTGATATTTCTTAGCTCCAACCTTTACTAATACTACAAATCTATCATCATTAATTTTGACAATATCCTTCATCGCATCATGTACTTGATTAAAGGCAACTTCAAAACGTTCCGATAGTATTGGTGCTTTTTTCACTTGTTTCATCCTCTACCCCTGCCATTTTATTTACTTATTCTCTCTTATTATATATTTATTGTGTGTATTTCACTATCCCCATTTTTGGTAGAGCTGCATAATTTCTTCTTCATGAGAGATACCTTCGTCATCTGGTGTTTCTAATACAAATGGAATATCCTTTACAATCGGGGACGTAACAATATCCTGAAGAAACTTTGCCTTGATCAGACCATTCTGAAAAATATTGGCATGACGATCCTTCTTCGAACCAGTAGGATACTTAGAATTGTTAAGATGAATGATTTTCAGATGGTCAAAGTAGTCTAATTCTTGGCCTTTGGAAAAAAATTCTTCTGTATTTTCGCCATTCCAAAGTCCACTCGCAAACATATGACAAGTGTCGAGGCAGAATCCTATTTTCTCAGGATAATCAGCCAGATTTCTAATCTGTACTAATTCTTCAAAGGTAGTCCCGAGAGCCCCTTTTGTTCCAGCATTATTTTCAATTAATAGTAAACATTGACCTTCCCATTGACCGAGGACAGAATTTAGCATTTCAAGCATTAAATGATAACTCGCGAGCGGGTCCGTTTTGCTAATTTGACTTCCAAAATGGACTACTACACCGATTGAACCGCAGGAGTCTGCAATTTCAAGGTCATTTAAAAGTGAGGCAATCGTTAATTCTTTTTTATCCTCTGAAGGAGTTAAACTTGTAGAATACGGGGTATGGGCAACTGAAACAAGGTTGTGCTCCTGGCAAAACTCCCTACAGCTTGCAGTATCTCCTCGGTCAAAATCCTTTACCGAAAGGCTGCGCGGATTCTTTGGAAAATATTGAAATGCCGCTGCTCCGAATGATGCTGCAACTTTAGCAGCTCCTGTATAGCCATTTCTTATACTCACATGACAGCCAAAAATCATCCTATACACCGCTTTTTTAGTGTTAGATTTTGCATTTATAGTTTAAACTATTCTTTTTAGTTAGGGTGTTGTAAGATAATTCAGGATACTTGTGGGGGGAAATAGATGAGAACAATTACGTTATCAAATGGAAAAACTGTTGAAGTCGAATGTTTAAGCTGTGCCTTAACTAGCGGTCTGATTGAGCCTGATGGGGGTGTCATAATAGAAACAGAATATTTTCATGCTCACCAGGATGTCGCCTATCCGATTGAAGGGTTAGTTATCCTTGCTTCAAAAAGACATATTAAATACTTAGATGAACTTACCGAAGTAGAAAGATTAGACTACATAAATATAATGACTTCCATTAGGAAAGCTCAGCGCGAAGTTTTAGGTATTGAATATGTTTATTACTTTTACAACGAAGATACAACCCATCATTTTCATACCTGGATGGTACCTCGCTATGATTGGATGAATGAATTTGGCCGATCTGTTGAAAGTGTTCGACCTGTCCTGCTACATGCGCGTAATCATCGGAACACAGTAGAAAATAATCAAAAAGTTATGAAAGCCATCGAACACTTAAAAAATGCATTAAATTAGGAAAACAGACTTTCGAAAAAGTCTGTTTCTGCTTACCAACCAGGATATTTTTGATGCCATTCTTCGCTATCTTCATTTACGGATGGAATATTTACAATTCCTTTATTTCTACCTCTATTTTCTGCACGTTTTATTATTTCTACTGCATTCCTATTTTAACTCTTATGTATCAAGGCTTTTAAGACCCTTTTGTACACCTCATTATAAGTGGTGATATTTACTTTATTTATCAATCATTCTTTACTTATGCTTCTATAATGTCCTGCAAATTATCCATTAGCCTTTTAAAGATCAACATAAAAAATAATTAATTTAAGCTGCTTTTATTGGATTCATCCACTTATACTATCAATCTTGTATTTAGAATGTACCAGCTTAATCTGCTTAGAATCCATTATATGAATCGGTGTCACATCTCCTGTAACTCGTTCTTTGACCAAATCAATCCCAATATGTTGATAGGCTTTATCGATAATTTCTGAACAGATATAGCGATCTTGTTCATGAATAATGATATTCCAACGAAAATACTGTTTTATTCCAATGGATATCAGCCTCCACCAATCATACCCCTTTGAGCTTTTACATTTTTCTAGTAAGAAGTTTCTTAATTCCTCTTTTTCTTCATTTGTTAGTTTGCGATTTAATCTATACAAGCTAAACTCCGTATAAGGGTTTTTCATTACTTTCATTTTTGTAAAAATATCAACTTCACAAATATGAGTATCATCCATCGCAATGGTAACATGCGTATAAGCTGAATTTAAAAAGAATCGAATGATTCGACTTTGATAACAATCACCTTTCACAAATAGTAAATCACCTACTTCCATTTTCATACTCTCACCTCTTACATAGTTAATTTATACCATTTTTATTCTTACTATATTGTAATTGGTAAACTTAGTTTTGAGTACAGATTTTTTTAATTAAATGAAAAAATCCCATTCAGGGATTTTTCCTTTAAGTATTAGCTAAAATCTGAACAATCCTATCTTCAATTAACTTACCCTTAGCATCATCTAAAAGGTTGTTCAGCATAATAGAGAAAATTAATGTTTGTCCACTGTTTGTTTGTACATATCCTGATAAAGTGCTGACCGTCGAAATCGTTCCGGTTTTTGCGAATACCTTTCCTTTTACATTTTGCGTTTTCAGTCGATTTCGTAATGATCCTCCGACCATCTTTTCACTTTCTCCTGCTATCGGGAGTGAATGGAGAAAAACTGGATACCATTTTTGCTGCTGGACTGCATTTAACAATTGAGATAGTTGAGCTGCAGGAACCAAGTCGACATGAGAAATACCAGAGCCATCCCTTAGTACCATGGTTTTTGTGTTGATTCCGAATTTTGTTAACTCGTCTCCCATTACCTCCAAACCCTTTTCCCAGCTGCCTTCCCCTTTCACCACTTTTCCCATCTCTTTAACCAAGGTTTCTGCATGGCCATTGTTGCTTAGCTTCATAAACGGGACCAGTAACTCAGACAGCATTATCGAGCTATGTGTATGTAGTATTTTTGCTGTACCTGGTGTTGTCGCTGTTTTAATTCTTCCGGTAACCTGAATGCCTTGTTCGGTTAGTGATTGTCTAAAAAGGGCTAACGCATATTGGGTCGGCTCCCAGACGCCAATCCATTCCTTTTCAGGCTTCGCTTTAACAGGTAAAGTGCCCGATAAAGTAATCGTATTTTCGGCGTGTTCCCGTTCAAAGGTAATTACCTTTTTCCCATCTGCAGGGACAGTTTCAGTTTGATTAATTATTTTTACAAAGTCCGTGTCAGGAGTAACTCTTACCGCCGCCTTATCACCTTGTGTTTTGCCAGGTATCACCTCAATCATGACCGACCCTGAATCATAGTCTTTGGTTGGTGAAGCCGTTAATGCCGAAATTTGTGCACCATAGTAGGTTTGTTCATCACTCCAAGGTAAATCCGTTGAATACCTGACATCATCATACCAACTATCATCACCAATTAAATTTCCGTTTATATTCTTAATGCCCAATTTCTTAATATCGGCAGCCATTTTATCTAGGTCTTCTTTTAGAAGAGTAGGGTCACCCTTGCCTTTTAAATAAAGGTTGCCTTGAAGCGTTTTCTTCTTTACTTTCCCGTCTGTGAGTATTTCTGTTTTAAATCTGTAATCCTCCCCTAAAATAGATAGTGCTGCAGCGGCCGTTAGTAGCTTCATGTTTGAAGCAGGACGCAGGCGGACATCTCCTAAATGATCATAAATAACGTCACCAGTATCTGCAGAACGTATGCTGATTCCTGCAATAGCCCCATGTAAATCGGGGTCATCCTTTAGCAGCTGATTCAACTGCTGAGATAGGTTGTTTTCCGCACCAACTAGTTGTGATTGTGGGACTAATGTTGCAATTAATAGAATAAAAACCATCAAATTCAATCTTTTCAGCAAGATTCATTTCCAACTTTCCCTTTTTTCATCAAGTCTTTCCTAAAAAACAAACTTTCTTCCATATATTTTTCTTAAAATTAAATATATCTGCGTTGCTCGACCATATATCTGCGATAAATCAAATATATCTGCGTTCTGCGACCATATATCTGCGATAATCCAAATATATCTGCGTTGCCCCCAATAAACCCAATGACCTTATTTCATAACGGCAATATTTTTACTCAAAAAAGCCCAATTCTGCGGTGCCGCCAAGCTTATTTGCCAAAAGGTAGTCCCTAATAGATTGTAAACATCCATCAATCGGTATTTCTCTATAAAACTTCTAATGTCCTCGAACCAAACCACACGCTCTACCCCCGCACTCCAATGCCGATACCAGGGGGACATAGCGTGTAAATCAAATTGTATTGGAGATCCGGTTGTAATGGCTTGGTTTTGCGCTGTAAGCACAGACATGGCATGTGTAATACTCGCTCCTACGACCTTGTCATAACCATAAAGCGGCAACGCAATTTGTAGTTTACGAGGATTGATTTGGGTGACCGAGTATTGAACAACCTGCTCCATCCACCAAATAGGGGCAATCGGATCAGGCGGACCACCTGGATAGCCATAATCAATTGTCATCACCGCAACGATGTCCGCTATGCTTCCGATGGCAGCATAATCGTATGCTCCGACGATTCGATTGGTCGGGAGATCGGCAGTTTTCGCATGTACATTTACATGCAGGATCAACTCTCCCAATGCAGTCTTTAATTCTCTTAAAAATAGATTGAAATCATTGCGCTGAGGGGGTGGAATAAATTCAAAGTCAATCGATACTCCGCCAAATCCCCTTTGGCTAATCAAATTCACAATACTATGAACTAAATTCCGACGGTAAACAGCATTAGCTAGTACATTGCCTGCTAACTCCGCACTAAAATCTACTCCAGTAAAATTACGAATCATTAATAATGGCGTAATATTCAACTGTTTACTCCGTGCTACAATTGCCGAATCCTCTATTTCGTTATAGGCATATCCCTCTGCTGTAAATGAGTACGCCACAACTGCTAAATAGGTTAATTGTCCGGCGAGTGACTCTAATACTGACAAAATATCACTGCCGCCCGATGGAACGAGAAATCCCAATGTTGTTAATCTTAATTTCACAGGTGAGGGAATGTTGATAATTTGACCAATAAAAAGCTGTTTAGGATCAACCCCTGGATTCGCCCCGACAATCGATGTAATATCTGTATTAAACCTCTGGGCTAATCCCCCAAATTGGTCACCTGGTCTTATTTTATAGGTGCGGATAGGAGGTTGGTTGTCAGGGATAAACAAGCCGAGACCTGGTACAAGAGAACTAGTAGATGGCAAACCATTTAGCTCAACAATAGTTTGCATGGATACTCCATACCGATTGGAAATTGCCCACAAATTTTCTCCTGTACTCACCAAATGAACACCCATATTCTCACACCCCTTTACCATCATCATATGGTGATTTAACTAGTAATATTGCTCTTTGAATGAAAAAAACGAACTGGAATAAACCAGTTCGTTTGTCCTGCCTATAATCGTGGATCGATGGGTTCTGCCTCTAACGCCAGTATTCCCAGCACACATTCATGAACACGTTCCAATGACTCTCTATTTACAAATCGATTAACTCCTTCAACCCCGAGGGAAAATTCTTTTAAAGCATTTCGCTGTTTCTTACCTGCATTGCGTTTCTTTAATCGAATTAAATTTTCAGGAAGCAAATAATCGATTCCATAGATGATATGCAAATACTTGCGGCCCCTCACTTTTATCGCTGGCTGCAGCAGTTTACCGTTATAGCGGGTAATATACGATTCCGGTTTAACAACAAATCCTTCATGTCCATCTTCGTTCATTTCTTCCCACCATTCAATGGCCTCTTTCATTGTTGCTTCATCATTTACAACCCGGAATTCTGTTTCTAAAAACAAACCGGATATCCCACTAAATTCTTTATTTTTCTCCATATGCCAAGTATGTGGCTTGTCAAAAAATGTTTCTGAGCTGTGTGCGAGCGTGTGAAAGGGTGCGATTTGAATTCCTTCCAAACCATCTGTTTCCCAGCAGTATTTCTGATAAACTTCATTAAAGACTTTAGCATTATCAATCCCGACTTCCACTTCCTGAACCCAGTTCAGCACATCTTTGCCGCTTTCAATTGCCTGTTGAAGTGAATCTTTCAGCCTTGTGCGGTCAAGCAATGCCATTTCCCCGACATGTGCATATTGGTTTAAAACCAAATCCTTCGCCTTTAAATTCCACGGCAGAATCTCTGCATCGATGAGCACAAAATCTGTGTTGTACCTTTCAAAGTAACCATTTTTCACTAAATCCTCATTTAACCTGCTGACTACTTGTCCTTGCAATTCTTTTTGAAAAAATGCCCTTCCTGTCCGGGAATAAATGGTGCCCAATGTTTCTCTGCCTATATACTCCTTGGCAATTTCTTTATTTTTAAATAAAAATAAAATGCCTCTGCTTCCCATATGCTTCTTCTCCACGACCATGGTTTCAACACCATTGGCCTGATAGTATTCGAATGCCTCTGTTGGGTGCTCAAGGTACCCTTCTAGACGAGAAGGTTTTGGGGTCGGACTCATCGTTGGAGGAAGGTAGACAATGTCCTCAATCGGCAAAGTGTAGTGAGATAAATCATCCAAAGCTGGTTTCACACCATCGTCATAAATCATGATTTCTCCGTAATGTTCCGTTAACACAGAATAACCTTCTAAGAATTTCATGATATTCGGAGGAGAAAGCCTCTTTAGTTCCCATTCCCTCAAAGGATTGTCAGGAACATTCGCATAGTCTTTCTGCGCCTTAACTGAAACAAATTGTCTTTCTGGATAACGGTAAGCTGTTAAATTTCCTCCAAACACAACACCTTGGTCAATGTTTAGTGTGTTGTTAACCAGTAATGGCTGTGGCTTTGGATCGTGTCCCCAAAGAATGAGCTCGCTTGATTTATGAGAAATGGACCAATCTTTTCGTATCGGCTTCCCGTGTTCATCCACCCCCTCACTATCACCATACCGGCAAAAATCAGAAATCTGTGCTGACTGTTTTCCGATATAGTGATCCTTGATACCTGCATGGGCGGCTACCACTGCATGAACACCATTTTTCCGAATAATATAATGTGATTTTGCTTCTAAAAGTAATTCTTTAATCTGCACCTTTAACTCTTCTGCCGCTTCCCTGCCATTTTTATACTCATATTCCTCAAACTCAGCAGCAACCTTTTCATCACCATGAGCCAACTTTACATTTTTCCCATCGAGCCAGCGGGCAATTTTCCAGCCGTGGTTGCTGTCAATCATATAAGCAAGTCCTTCAGGCACATGTTTTTGGAAGAATTTGAGTGTTTCAATTGATTTAGGGCCCCGGCTCAGCACATCACCAAGTGAAAGAATCTTCCTCCCCTCAGGATGAATGTAATAACCTTCTTCATTTTCGTAATAACCCAATTGGTTTAACATTTCAATAAATTCATCAAAGCAGCCATGAATATCCCCGATAAAATCGAATCCGTTTCCTACATCAATATAAAGTGGGTTTTCAAGACGGTTTATGTTGAGTACTTGAAGTTCGTCTTCGCCAAGCATATAGACACGACGGTAGGGTTTCTTTTTAATGAAGCGAAGCATATTTTTAAAATGTTGATACTGCTGCTTGATTCGATTTCTGCCTCGAGGGAAAGCTCGTTCGCTATCACGTCTTAGCAATTCCGTTTCTGATATATTCAAAACCATTGCAATAACAGGTACGTGGTATTTCTTCCCCATTTGCAGGTATTTGTCATGCTCATCCTCACGTAAATGGGTTGCATCGATAAATGTTAATTTATTGAGTTGGCACCGTTTTGCAACAACATAATCCATGGCGTCAAACGCTGCTCCAGATATTTGCTGATATTCGTTAAACAGTGCGTCACTTTCGTCTTTCGGACGTCCATTCCAGCTTATAAATTCAAGATCACTGACTAGTACTCGAAATTGATCGGAACTGACCACTTCTGATGCGAGAATTTGTTCTTCTTGAATTAATTGATTTAATAAGGTTGTTTTCCCGGTATTAGAGGGTCCAACTAGGAGAACGATTCCTCCATGTGGTAAATGGATTGTTGTCATTCTCCCTCCTCCCTTCTGAAAATAGCCATTTGCGTTGGATGACCATAAGTTGGATGTTCTTCGCCAATCCCTTGTATGATGAATTGATAAGGGTAGTTTTTTGTCCATGCTTCGACATATTGAGCAAATTGGGCTCTTGTCCATTCAAAACGGTGATCATCATGACGCAGTTCATCATCCATTTCATAAAGGACGTTATATTCTTGGTTTGGTGTCGTCACAATTAATGTCTTCGTGCGGTATTCATTCAAGATGGTATCAAATATTTTAGGAAGACGCTCCTCATCAATATGCTCAATGACTTCACATAAAACGATAACATCTTTATTTTGCAATCGGCTGTCAAAATAATAGAGTGACCCTGGTAAAGACTGTGGTTCAATATAATCTTCTTTGGCATTCACCTGCTCAAAGTGCTTAATGGCCCGGATTCGAGATTTGTTCGAAGGCTCAATCGACAGAATCTCTTTAACCCCTTCCAAAAAACCCAGTTGTACCGAGAGTCTTCCTTCTCCTGCACCAAGGTCCACTATTGATTCCTTGTTTGGCAGCGACCTTATTAAGTTTAGGATTTCTTCATAACGAAGGTCATTTAAGCGAACCTTCGGACTTTCATCCTGGCTGAGATTTCGTTGTTTCTTTTCATAGAATTTCGATTGAGAAATTAACGCATTAAAACGGAGTGCCCTTTTTACAATCATCTGCTTTAATGGGTGATTTTCCAGCCAACCTTCTCCGTATCGATCCAGCTTTTCAACTTCTCTTTCATCTAAAAAATAGTGCTTGTAATTATCGATGACTGGAATAAGTATGGAAACATGCTTTAAAGCATTCTGAACAGTTTGATGGCCGGATATCGTAATAAATCGAGCTGAGCTTTTTTTCCGAATCGAACTATCTCCACGCTCAATTTCTACCCTGTACCCAATGGGTTCAAATAACTGGACAATTTCCTGATCTGACAAATCGGTGGCAACTGGTCCAAATGCAAGCTTTATTTCAAATGGATGGTCTACCCATTGCATATAGTCTTCATCTGGTTTCCCATTTAAAGCAGTACCTAACGCCTTACGGATGGTAGTGATAAATAGGCTACTGACAGCGAATTCGCGGTCATTAATGTAATGGGTGATGTCGAATAAATCGGATGAGTTACGCACTAAATCAATCGGGTCAGGTTTTACATAAATCACAAATTGTACTTCTTCTTTTGTAAAAGTAGGATAAACAAGGCGAACCTTGAAGCCTTTCTCATTACGTTCATACGGATTATTAGGGTTTTTCGCAATTAAGTACGAGACCACATCGGCATCAGGTCCTCTTACGGTTAATGATAGCTGCATACATTACACTTCACTTTCTTCTGAAGTAAAATTCGATTACTATTATGATTACATAAAAATGGATATTTTAGAAATAAATGTTGATAAAATTTAAAAGGACGTAACAGAATTCGTTACGTCCTTTCGTGGAAATATTATGATGAGCTTTGTTGACTAGTGGAATGACCGAAACAACAACTTTCTTTTCCCAATCTCGGTCGCTCCAGACCCCCTGCATTGACTGAAACCCTACTTCATTTTCATTCTCGGTCACTCCAGACCCCCTGCAGTTACTGAAACCTCATTCCATTTTCAATCTCAGTCATTCCAGCACACAAAACAATTAAATCGTTCCGATAAAATTCAAAGAGGCAATATCCTTTGAATCTACCACACCATCTAAAATTTTCTTAACGTCACTCAATGTATCCTTCAGACTTACTTCTGCTCCTGTAATACCTGTAAAGGCTTCGGCAACATAGAAAGGCTGTGTCAAATAAGCTTCTAAACGTTCCCCACGATGATAGGTCTCCATTTCTGATGCAGGTATTCCGTTAATTCCTTTCACATTTACAAGCGAACGTAATTCTCGATAACGTCGTAATAGTTTTTGGGCCTTTTGTTGGATAGTTAGGTGGTTTTGGTCTAGGTGTGCGCCTTCTAATACAGAAGATGTAGAGTAGATGGGGTTAACAGCTGGGTAACGATGCCTTGCTGCTAGGTCCATATCAAACTGCCACAGTGTTTCAAGCGGTCCATATGGCAGGTCCTCATCCACTGATGCTCCCTTTAAATCAAGCAAAAAGGTTGTAACAGTCTTGATATCAACATCCTGTAATTTTTCCTGAAGCTCGTAGATTTCACCTGTTAATACATGTGAACGGTCGGCAACGAAAATAATTTCTTTATTCTTACCAACTACAGACATTTCTGCAAAAACTTTATCAATGCTTTCAGCGACAATTTCTGTATCTTCTAGGATTTCCGCTAACTCTGGATGATCGTTTTCTGGTTTTAATAAAACGGTTGCATATCCCTCTCTCTTAAAACGATAAAATAACTCTGCTAAAACAACCAACTGACCCATACCTGGCCGAGCAACAAGCCCAATAGTTCCTCCCTTAACAATCGGAGCAAACAAATCTAATGTTTTTATTTTCGTCTCAATCATCTCTACATTCTCCCCTCTTAAAATCAATTCATCAAGACTACATTGTGCTAATTCTGCTAAAGCTACAATCGTGCGAACTTCCGAGCGTCCTACTGGAATTTTCCCCGTACACAAATTCGATACAGTTGCCGGCCTTAAGCCTACCTCACGTGCTGCACTTGTAAGGTTTGGCACCCTCCTTCGCAATAATGGAACGTTTAGTCTTATATTTTCCATTATTTTCACCTCCTTACTTTATATAGTAATTCAACTTACTCTTAAACGCAATATTTAATTACTCTAAAAAGTAATTATTTTTACTCCAAACGTAAAAAAACGATATGATTGAAGAATCATATCGTTAAAAGTCCTCTGCATATCGAGTTCTTCTATATTTAGCACTATGGCAGGCATCACAGGTTGGGAACGAGTGGTCCCAAGCAAGATTCTTTCCACAGTTTTTGCATTTTTTCACGAACTTTTTAATATCTGTTTTTAATTTATCTTGAACCTTGTCACTCATTTCCTCACGAAGCCGCTCCCAATAAATCGCCTCCGTCCGCTCTCCTAACCGATACAGAAAGAGCAGATGTAAACCAAGCGCTTTATAAGCTAACTCAAGATCCTCCAAGCTACGTTCCTTATATGGTGGTTCCGGAAGAGGAGTGCCATGGATAATTGCATACATCGTATCTTCCCATTGTCTTATTAAAACTTGTTCATTTTTCGAAAAAGGAAGATGTAAAAACCCATATAAATCCATTAACGGTAAGCGTGCTTCAATCTCTGTCCCTGCAATCAGGTTGTAAAGTGTCCGTTCCTCGGCTAATGAAGCTTTCTTCGTTCCTGGCGGACTATTGAATTTTCCCCAGAGTTCAAAGAATGTTCCTAAATCTCGGTAATATCGCTGAAACCGCTCAAACACTGAGTTTGTCGGAGCAATCGCAAAGGTATGAACAGGCTCATCCTCTTGAATCAGCAATTTCTTCATTAACCTGATGT
Organism: Neobacillus niacini; assembly: GCF_023715415.1. Lineage (GTDB taxonomy): Bacteria > Bacillota > Bacilli > Bacillales > Cytobacillaceae > Neobacillus > Neobacillus niacini_C. The sequence goes on along the minus strand of NZ_JAMBOB010000012.1, from coordinate 62,326 downwards.
CTTTTGTGAAAGCAACCTTCCCCACATCATAAATCCCTTTGCGACCTGCACGTCCGGCAATTTGTTTTACTTCCTGAGAGGTTAACAGCCGTCTTCTCGTACCATCAAATTTCTCATTTTCTAAAAATACAATCCGGCGAATCGGTAAATTTAATCCCATTCCAATTGCATCCGTGGCAACAATGACCTTTGTTTTGCCGCTGTTAAATTGCTCAATTTGTTTTTTCCTCGTTTCTGGCGGCATGCTGCCGTAAATCATACTGACAGTATGCCCGTCGCTTTGTAACCTAGAAGCTGTTTCAAGCACCCTTTTCCTTGAAAAACAAATCAGCGCATCCCCTTTTTTTACATGTTTAATATGGAATTCCTTTGATTCCACTTCCAGAGGTGTATCACGGCTATATTCGTGGATGACAATATCAGACTCTCCTAACAGCTGTAAAAGCATTGGTTTCGAGTTTCTGCTCCCGATAATATGCACTTCTCTTGCATTTGCTTTGGTTATCGCCTTATACCACGAAAATCCACGATCCTTATCGGTAATCATTTGTGCTTCATCAATGACGACAACATCATAGTTTTCTTTTTCATGAAACATCTCTACCGTACATGAAAAATGATTCGCACCCGGAACAATCTTTTCTTCTTCACCTGTTTTTAATGAGCATCGCAATCCTTCAGCATTTAACTTATCATAAACCTCCAGCGCTAATAGCCTTAAAGGGGCAAGATATAGTCCGCTGGTTGCTTCCTTCATTTGTTCAAGGGCATGGTGTGTTTTTCCGGTATTGGTTTCCCCAATATGAAGGATATAACGAATACGTCTTCCAAACGATGGATTGTATTCCTGCCCGAAAATATCCTCCATCATTCGTTCTTCTTCTTCTCTTTTCCGTTGTAATTCTGCCTCTTCCTCCGCTCTTTTTCTTTCTCTCTCAGCGAAGTCCTTTTCAAAAATTTGCTGATGAAGTGAAAGCTCAAATGGTATATCAGCAATTTTTAATAGGTCAGTTAGGTACTCGTCCTGGATATCCTCAATAAAATAGTCTTCTACTTCATAAAGAAGCTGTGTCAAACTTCCCCTAATGAAAGAGGGAGTAAGTTTTTCACCAAATGTTTCTTGATACAGTTCTTTTATTTCAACTGGAAGTTTATCTAGAACCCTATCTGGAATCAGTTCTGACAGATAATCTGAAATTAAGCTTTCGTATACAAAAAAATAGGTTTGATATTCATATAAACTTCTTCCCCAATTTACCGTTTTATGAATATCCCCTGTCAGTTCCTCAAAAAACTTTGCGACCGTTGTGTATGATTCTGGGTTAAAATGACCTTCATCTTCTAATTTCTCTTCTAGCGCAAAGGTGTCAACATTTTTAAATTTCACATTATTTTTGATATCTGCAGTTAATTGCTTGGCTGTAAAATGCCGAACATAAAGATAAACTTGAGCATAATCATTCTCAAGCATATCACCCGCAGTCTCTTCTATCATGGCGCGAATACGATGTCGAACTTCCTCAAGACGGGTGACTTCTTGTCTTTTAATAAAATCAGCTTTTGCTTGTTGATATCTTTGTTCCCATTCCTCTTCTTTATCAAGAAAGGTTTCCTGAGTCCATTCCAAAACACGAAAAGGCTGATACTCTCTCATCTCATCCCGAAAGAGCTTATTTATTAGCTTGCGGTCCACACCTTGTACCTCAAACCCTTTTTCCCGCAAAAACTCTTTCTTCTCATTCTTTGGGACATCATTCGTGACCTTATTTAGCCAGACATTGACCCAGATTTGCTCCAAGTAATGCCCACGATCTGCTAAATATTGGCTAAAAGAAGGCAGAATTTCTTTTGTCTCTAAGTATTCGTTCATATCTTCCATTACTTTATTCTTCGTGTGTTCAATCGCTTGAGGGTAAATGGCGGTTAATTTACTCAAATTATCCCTCCTTATTTTTTTGTAATTTTATTATATCAAAAAACAAGAAACCGAACAAATATTCGGTCTCTAAATTTGACGCTGATTGCAGTATTGATCCACTAAATCTTCTATTTGATCTAGTTCAGGAAAATCCCCTGAAAACTGAAATTTGATTTCTTCAATTAAACGATTCTTATTATAGACATGAATTGCCCCGTTTTGGTGGCTGACACTGTATTCTGGTACAAAGCGAAATCCGTTTCGTTCAATGGCTCCCACGATAATCAATCCTTTTTTGAGTTTTTTTTAGTATTTACTATAATCCTGACGTTAATCTCAAAATGCGGCATACGAATCCATATTTGGTACTAATGCATAAGATTTAGTCATATTCTTATAGGAAAAATGCCATTAGAAGGGGTGAATAGTTAGGTGGTTAACGTTCGTTTGCGGCCCGTTGTAAGTAAGATAAATTTACCCACTGTTATAAAATCAGCCATACTACCTGGTGACTCAACCGAAAGATTATTTATCGCAACCCAGGTAGGAGAGATTTTTTACATAGGAAACGGGGGTGTAAGGACTTTTTTAGATATTCGCCCGCGGATTATAAAATTAGGTGCTTCTGGTGGATATGATGAACGGGGGTTGCTAGGGCTTGCGTTTCATCCCCACTTTTATTATTACGGTCAGTTTTATCTTCATTATTCAGTAACTGGATCACAGGGTCCTGGTGCCCTTTCTGACGATTTTATGCCTAACCCATGTGATCCCCAAACCTTAAACTTAAAGTGGACAAATAGAGAAACTAAATATGATCATATTGATACAGTTGAAGAATGGATATTGCAAGCGAATGGCCAGCCTCAAAAACGAAGGACCCTACTTAACTTAAGACGACCCTTTATGAATCATAATGGGGTCAATAGCTTAAATTTTTCCCCTGAAACAGGAAAACTTGTTTTAACAACCGGAGATGGAGGCTCGGGTTATGATCCATTTAATTTAAGCCAAGATAATATGGAAATAGTAGGAAAAATCATTGAAATTGACGTAGCTAAGGATACATTTATCGCTAACCCACCTGTAGTCTCACGTTTTAATGAACTTCCCGTACCTATTCAGGAGACACTTACGGTAATCGCTAAAGGGGTCCGGAATATACCAGGCATTGCATTTCAAAGGTTAAATCATGAATATATTAAATACGTGGGAAATGTCGGCCAAGATTTGGAGGAAGCAATTTTTTCATTCATTCAATATAAACCTATACCGGTTACACAGCTTGTTCAAGCTTCTTTCATTAATTCTATGACTAACCTAAAAGGACTTATTAACTTTGGCTGGCGAGGATGGGAAGGTGATTTCCCTACATCGTTTATGAGACCCTGCTCTGAGAATTCGCCATTGGATGAGAAAATCATTGCTTATTATAATGAAGCAATTACCACTTCAACGCAGCGGATTCATCCTTTAGCTACTTATTTTCATAGAGATTCACGACCCGATAAGTTTAGTGGAACGGCACTTACAGGAGTGCAAGCCTATATGGGGAATGGTATCCCCGGATTAACAGGAAGCGTTGTGTTTACCGATTTTGCCTGGAAAGAATCTCAACCTCAGGTAAAAGGGATTTTAGCCTATACCAGAGTAAGACAAGTTGGTAAACTAAATGATTTTAGTGTGATTAAAACCGAATATGATTTTGGGTCTCAATCAGCTTTTTATGTTAGTTTGGGAACAAATCTAGACCAGACTAGACTATATTTAGGGGTTTATGGCTCATCCAAAGTGACAGATTTTAACCAAGGTACCATTTTTGAAATTGTTCCCTGAATCACAGAGAAAAAGCATATCCATACGTAAGTGGATATGCTTTTTCATTTCGTATTAAAGTTAGGCTGTCGTATAGACTTCCTTTTTATTGGAATCATGACGAATCGTTGCTTGTGCAGCTGCCAATCTGGCTAGTGGCACACGGTAAGGAGAACAGCTCACATAATCCAGTCCTGTTTTGTAGCAGAAATCAATGGACGATTTCTCGCCGCCATGTTCACCACAAATTCCAGTTTTTAACGTTGGCTTTGTTTCACGGCCAAGTCTTACGCCCATTTCTACTAATCTACCAACACCGTCTTGATCAAGGACAGCAAATGGGTTTTCAGGCAATACCTTATTTTCAATATAATTCTGAAGGAATTTTCCTTCTGCATCATCACGGCTGTAACCAAATGTGGTTTGTGTTAAATCGTTTGTACCAAAAGAGAAGAAATCTGCTTCTTGTGCAATTTGGTCAGCTGTAATCGCTGCACGTGGAATTTCTATCATTGTCCCAATTGTATATTCAAATTCCTTGCTTGTTTCTTCCTGTACTTTTTCAGCTGCATCAATCACAAGCTGTCGCATTTGTTTCAACTCATTAACATGACCAACAAGCGGAATCATGATTTCAGGCTGAACATCCATCCCTTTGTCTGCAAGCTTAGCCGCCGCATAGAAAATCGCCTTAGCCTGCATTTCGTAAATTTCAGGATACACCATTCCAAGTCGGCAGCCGCGGTGTCCGAGCATTGGGTTATATTCATCTAATTGGCGAACCTTTTTCAAAAGTAGCTCTTTTTTCTTCAGCTCAGGAGAGGAAGGATCAAGAATTTGCAGCTTCGTCACTTCGACTAACAGCTCTTCCTTATCTGGTAAGAATTCATGTAAAGGCGGATCCAATAAACGTATCGTAACCGGATATCCCTGCATCGCTTCAAAGATTCCTTCAAAGTCACCCTGCTGCATTGGCAGCAATTCAGCTAGTGCGTCCTTACGCTCGCTGTAAGTTTCAGCTAATATCATTTTTTGAACGATTGGAATACGTTTCAAGTCCATAAACATATGCTCAGTACGGCATAATCCAATACCACCGGCACCAAATTCAAAGGCTTTTTGTGCATCCTCAGGATTATCAGCATTTGCTCGAACACCAATTTTTCGTTCTTGATCAGCCCAAGCAAGCAAAAGCTGGAATTCATCTGAAAGCTCTGGCTCAATCATTGGAATTTCTCCTAGCATGATTTCCCCTGTTGATCCATCAATCGTGATGACATCACCGTAGTTGATAACCTTTTCATCCACTTTAAATTGTTTTGCTTTTACATCAATTTTAAGCGCATCACATCCGCAAATACATGCTTTACCCATACCGCGGGCAACAACTGCAGCGTGACTTGTCATACCACCTCGGCTGGTAAGGATTGCTTGAGCAGCAACAATTCCATGAATATCATCAGGGGTTGTTTCTGGACGAACAAGAATAACCTTTTTACCAGCATTCCCTAAATCCTCAGCTTCGTCTGCATCAAAAACAACTTGACCAGTTGCCGCACCTGGTGATGCTGGCAGACCTTTTGCTAATAATGTACGCTCATATTTATCATCAATTCGGCGATGAAGCAGTTGATTTAATTGATCTGGGTCGACACGAAGCAAGGCAGTTTTCTTATCTATAATTCCTTCTTCCACCATTTCAACGGCAATCCGAATCGCAGCTTGTGCCGTCCGTTTACCATTTCGCGTTTGAAGAATAAATAATTGCCCGCGTTCTACTGTAAATTCAATATCCTGCATTTCTTGATAATGCTGCTCCAAGCGTTTACATGTTTCTGAAAATTGTTTGAAAACTGCAGGCATCTCATCTTTTAAAGTTTGAATTGGCTGTGGTGTACGAATTCCTGCCACCACATCCTCACCCTGCGCATTAATTAAATATTCACCGTAAAGGACATGCTCACCAGTAGAAGGATTTCGAGTAAAGGCCACGCCAGTACCTGAATCATTGCCCATGTTGCCGAATACCATGCTTTGGATATTTACAGCCGTTCCAAGGTGATCCGGAATTTTGTTCAGGCGGCGGTAGACGATCGCACGCTGATTATTCCAAGAATCAAACACTGCATTAATGGCAAGAAATAGCTGTTCCTTCGGATCCTGAGGGAAGTCTTTTCTTGTATGCTTTTTTACAATTCCTTTATATCCTTCAATGACTTCTTTCCAGTCCTCAGCAGTCATTTCTGGGTCAGCACTATAACCCTTTTCCTCACGTGTTTCTTCTAATAATTGTTCAAAATAATACGTATTGATATCAAGGACAACATTACTGAACATTTGGATAAAACGTCGGTAAGAATCATAGGCAAAACGAGGATTATTCGTTAATTTTCCCATGCCAATAACGGTTTCATCATTCATTCCAAGGTTTAATACGGTATCCATCATACCTGGCATTGAAAATACAGAACCTGAACGGACAGAAACAAGTAACGGATTTTGTGCATCCCCTAGTTTCTTCCCCATTTTTTCCTCTAGGGTGTTAAGTGCTCCCAATACTTGGCTTTCAACGAGCGATGGAATCATTTTTCCTGCATCATAATAGGCATTACATGCTTGTGTCGAAATGGTAAAACCATAAGGGACTGGCAGTCCAATCCGCGTCATTTCCGCTAGGTTTGCCCCTTTTCCTCCAAGCGTTTCCTTCATATTTCCATTTCCTTCATGAAACAAGTAAACAAACTTCTCCATCTTCATAAGCTCCTCTCTTTTTTCAACACTTCTAAAATTAATCCAGCTGTTTCCTCGATTGCTTTATTTGAAACATTGATAATCGGACAGCCTACTCGCTTCATTATTTTTTCAGCATAATCCAGCTCATCAAGAATTCTTTCGAAGCTTGCGTAGCTTGCTTTAGAGCCTAACCCTAAAGCTTTTAGCCTTTCAACACGAATCTCGTTTAATTTATTGGGCGAAATAATCAATCCAATACAATTCTTTCTCGGAATCTCGAACAATTCCTCTGGTGCTGGTACCTCCGGAACTAACGGAACATTGGCAACCTTAAAGCGTTTATGAGCCAAATACATCGATAATGGTGTCTTTGAGGTTCTTGAAACACCGATTAAGACAATATCTGCCTTGAGAATTCCTCGTGGATCACGTCCATCATCATATTTAACGGCAAATTCGATGGCTTCTATTTTTCTAAAATACTCTTCATCTAGTTTTCTCATTAAGCCTGGCTGATGATGAGGGGTTTTATTAAAACTAGTGGTGAAAGCATTGATTAATGGACTAAGCAAGTCCACTGCCTTAATATTTTCTTCTGCTGCACGTCGATCTAAATATTCTTTCAAAACGGGAATGACAATCGTATAGGCAATAATTGATTTTCCTGTTCTTGCTAGGATGAGGACATCCTCAATGTCTTCAAAATCATCAACATAGGAATTTCGTCGAATCTCTACATTTCCACCGTTAAATTGTGTTGCTACCGCTTTTACAACAAACTCTGCTGTTTCCCCAACAGAGTCCGAAACCACATAGACTACTTCCTTCTCTACCAAAATTACTGCCACTCCCCTTTATACCGATTTTTGCTCCATTATTTCTAGGTATGCTCGTGTGATGGTTGTTTTTGTAATCCGACCGACAAGTAAATATGTATGGTTTCCCGGATTGATTTCTTTCACTACAGGTAAGGAGTCAATGTGATTCGTAATCATTTTTTTAGCAGCTTCTAACATTGTTTCCTCAGGTGTGACTGTGATAATGTTAGGCATTCTGGTCATAATGACGCTGCAAGGTAATTCTTGCAAATCTTTATTGCCAATGGCTGTTCTTAGTAAATCTTTTCTAGAAATTACACCTGCTAAATAGCCGTTACTATCAACTGCATAAAGAGTACCAACATCTTCTAAAAATAGTTGAACAATCGCATCATATACAGATGTAGACTTTTCCACTACGATTGGATGAGCTTTATAATCGGCAACTTTTTTGATGAGAAATTTTTCTGCCTGATGCTTTACCTCTTGGTTATTATTAAAGAAATAACCAACTCTAGGTCTGGCATCCAAATTACCCGCCATTGTTAAGATAGCTAAGTCTGGTCTTAACGCTGCTCTTGTTAAGGAAAGTTTTTCTGCAATTTGCTGACCCGTAATAGGTCCGCTTTCCTTCACAATCTTTAGAATTTCATCTTGGCGTTTCGTCAGTTTAATCACATTGACCCCCTTTTCAATTTAATCATGTTATATTTTTTAATAAAAATACAAATGTGTTATACTTATTAATATATAGTATATTACATTTATACACTATAAGGAACAATTTGTTCAACACATTTTTGACAAATTAACAAACTTTCAAAAAAAAAGAATCCTATCTCAGGAGATGGATTCTTACTATTTTTGACAATTGGAACAGAAAAAGGTTTTACGAGAAGAAATCATTTCTTTAATAATCGTGCCACCACATCTTTTGCAAACCTCTCCTTCTCGGTCATATACAAGACAAAGATTATTATACCCCCCTGTTAAACAATCTCTTTGGAAAAAGGGATTTTCCATGTATCCACCATGCTTTAGGGCATCTAGGAGCACATGTTTCATCGATAGGTAAAGTTGATTTCGTTCAGGCTCACTTATGTCTTCTATACTCCGTTTTGTCTTAATTCCAGCATGATAACAAATTTCATCGGAGTAACAATTCCCAATACCCGCAATAAACTCCTGATTGAGAAGTTTTGTTTTTATTTTCCCTCTTCTTTCATCAAGTAATTTCAAAAAAGCCTGTAAAGTGAACAGGGGCTCCAATGGCTCCGGTCCCAATGAAGATAATTCTTTTTGAACATCCTGTTCACTATATAAATGCAAATACCCGAGTCGCATTCCAATAAAATATAGATGGTGATTTCCAAACGATAATCGAACCTGTACCGTTCTTTCCGGTTTGTCATCCTCCGTCCCAAAATACATCCAGCCGCCTAGCATTAAATGTAAGAGGAGAACCTGCCCATTCTCTAATTGAAATAATAAATGCTTACCCCTACGGTTGACTGTCATGAGCTTCTGGTTTGTGACACTATTAATAAAGTGCTTAGTGTTCACATTAACAGATTTCTCACGATTGATTTGTACCTCTGTAATGGTTTGACCCGCTATTTTTTGATTTAATAATCTTCGGTAATTTTCCATCTCTGGAAGCTCAGGCATCTATCTACTCCCCTTTATGACTTTTTCATATCTTTTCCTCAGAAACGCAAAAAAACCGAACTTTTTAAAGTTCGGTTTTTGGTATTATTAATTATTTAGTAAGTGGGCCTAAATGGACTCGAACCATCGACCTCACGCTTATCAGGCGTGCGCTCTAACCAGCTGAGCTATAGGCCCATTTAGAGAATTGGAGCGGGTGATGAGAATCGAACTCACAACATCAGCTTGGAAGGCTGAGGTTTTACCACTAAACTACACCCGCATTTATTGTGCCCATCAAATAGTACATGAAACATTATAACACCATGCCCAAAAGTTGTAAACTACTTTTTATCACCTTCTAGATGTTTAAGCTTTTCCAATAATTGCGCTGAGTTTTCAGCTGCAATAAATTCACCATTTACAATCGCATAAGGAGATATTTTGCATTCCTCACATCTACTTTGACAATGGTACTCTTTATATTCGATATTTTTTTTACCCAAAAATGCACTGTATTCATTTTGAAGCTCATCAGGTAAAAAACGATTTAGATTTTTTTCACAGAAGTCAACTTTTAATTTTTTTTCCTTCGTAAAGAGTTTTGTAATAAAGTTCATACGCTGCACATCTCCACTGCTAGTCTTTTATATTAAGTATAGCAATTTCACCTAAATAATTCTCCTAAAATCATAATAAAAAGCAACCATTTCTAGTAGGGTTGCTCTTCTGTTAACTAAGATATATAGAATTTTTATCTTTTTGAATGTTTTTTATCTATTTTCGCCTCGATTCTCTCCATTGCTTTTACATCACTTTTTAATTCCTGCTTATTATCATCTACTAATTTCTTAAAGCTTATATTACGTTTTCTCATTTATTTCTCCACCTTTCTTATGTTTCTATTATACAAAAAGTAGAAAGGTTAAAATCACCTGAAATATTACAATTTTTTGAACTTTTATGAATTTTTTAAAAAAATAGTATGAAATCGCCTTCACTACTCACTTTGGTAAATATTGTTTATCTTGAATAACTCATTTATAATTGGATTTATATCTAAATTACATATTTTGGAGGAGAAAATTATGAATCTAGGAGCATTTTCTGTTAGTTTAAATGTAAAGGACATTCATGTATCAAAAGAGTTTTACGAAAACCTAGGATTTCAAGCCCTTGGTGGAGATATTAATCAAAATTGGCTTATTATGAAAAACGAAAATTGCATCATTGGACTATTCCAAGGCATGTTCGAGAAGAACATTTTGACTTTTAATCCTGGATGGAATCAAAATGCTGAAAATCTTGAATCGTTTACGGACATCCGCGAAATTCAAAAGCAGCTTAAAGAAAGAGGAATAAAAATACTTACTGAAGCAGATGAATCAACTAAAGGACCAGCACATTTTACGATTGAGGATCCAGATGGTAATCAGATTCTTATGGATCAACACAGATAACAAAAGCAACTCTCTTAATGAAATACATACATTACAGGTAACACTACTCTCACAAAAATCAATCAAAAACCATAAACAATAATAGAATAAGGCTGTTCAAAAGTCGCCATTACTGACGATTTTAGAAACAGCCTTTTTTATAGCTTTTACATTTTCTAGATAAAATATAACGTAGAAATTGACTCGATGAACTAGTGATCACACTAGTCTAACAATACTTTGCCCGAGTATTTCTTCGCCCCATATTAATGAAAGGGTGTCACCATCTAAAACAGGACCAACGCCTTCTGGAGTTCCTGTAAATAATATGTCCCCTTTCCCCAATCCAAAATGCTTAGCTGAGAAGTCAACGATTGTTTGTAGGTCAAAAAGTAAATTTGTGATATTGCCGATTTGAACCTGCTGCCCATTTTTCAGCAAGGAGAAATTTGTTTTTTTACATGCAGCCTCTCCGGGAAAATCAATAAATTTCGTAAGTAGAGCTGAATTAGGAAAACCTTTTGCTAATAACCATGGATAACGCTGCTCTTTTAAATGGCTTTGTACATCTCTTAAAGTGAAATCAATCCCTAGTGCCATTTTATCAACAATTTCCTCGACAGTAATCCCCTTTTTATACTCTTGACCAATATGAAGGACAAGCTCCGTCTCATAGTGCACAGGCCCTCTATCCCCTGGTAAGATTACCTCTTGACCATTTGCTTCAACGACTGCATGTGTTGGCTTTGAAAATAAGAATGGAGAGGTTGGTACCTCATTATTCAATTCCTTTGCATGTGAAGCATAATTTCTTCCAATACAATAGATATTTTTAAACATCATCATGTTTTTACCTCAAGTTTATTTTTTTGTATTTACGGATTATACCATTAATGCTGTTTATTGTTTATAGTGGAAACCATAAGTCGGAACATTTGTACAGACCACAAAATTAATTGATGATATACTAATAAATATCTATTACATAATGGTGATAAAATTGGTTTATTTATTCATTTTGGTCTTCCTCATTGTTTGTATTACTATCTTTTTCACTTATAAAAAAATATACATTCGAACTTCTACCATGGCGATCGTTATGGCCATTGGGATTGTTACGCAAGGAGTTCTATTAAACTACTTTGGCATCCAATTCTTCCAACACCTTTTCGGAAAAATTCTATGTATTATAAGCCTATCCCTATGGTTTGCCTTTATATCATCTTTTTTCATAGCCACTTTGAATGGAAAATTTAAAGTCATTCATTATTCCAATGTGATCAACCGCTTTGGTATTGGTACATGGGTTGCTGGCACGTCAATAAGCGGCATTCTATTTTATAAACAATTTTCCCACTGGGGATTTATTTCGGTCATTATTGCTTTCATAAATATTGTTCTTTGGTTTATTTATATTGGGATAAGCGTAAAAGCATTTATAGAAATTTCTCGGACAAAATCCTATCAAAATGTCCACGGCATTCTTCTGCTGACTACTGTAAGCACACAGTCAATTGTCCTTTTACTTAACACAGTTTTCAATGAATTCCCGGATATCATTAACCTATCTTTGCTCATCATCGGATTTTGTTTTTATCTGGTTTGCGTTTTCTTTATTTTCTCTAGATACTTCAATTATTCTTGGTCGATCCAAAAGGATTGGAACAATACGAACTGTATTTTACATGGGGCTTTGTCTATTTCTGGGATTGCCTGTCTAGTCACGGGCATCATTAGCATTGATATCATACGATGGATATGGAGAGCTGCCTTTATTATTTTCATTGCGGTTGAGGCTATGGAACTCAGTAGGCTTTTTAGACGGATTAAACACTATGGGTACAAAGAGGCAATCTTCATTTATGATGTAACTCAATGGAGTAGAGTGTTCACTTTTGCCATGTTTTACACTTTTACAGCCCTTTTCCATACCCAAATATTTATTGATTCCTTTGTAATTGAATCAATCCTAAAGATAGGTGTTTGGGTAGTTATCATATTATTACTGATTGAACTCATGCTTAGTATACATGGCGCAATTGAAACCTATAAAAAATCATCTAAAGAAATCAGTAAGGAAACCGAACTTAATTATCCATACTACTTCTGATAATGCAATCACAGATGTTCATACAAAAAACTTTAAAAGAGAAACTCTTTTTTGTATGAACATCAATAATCATGTAAGAAGGCTGGGAGCAATAAAGATACCAGAACAAAGACCATTTCGATTCTTTTGTAAACTTCGCTTTGCTCATATAATACCCCATAATAACGCCAAACAAGGCATGGCTTGACACAGGCAGTAAAGCGCGTGTTAATGCATATTCCATTCCATTATTCATTAAATACAATATATTTTCGGCTGTTGCAAATCCCAATGATATAGAAGTACCATAGACAATTCCATCAAATCAGCTATTCAAAGTCCTTCACTTTATTAAAGTAAAGGACTTTATTTTTCTACATTGCGTCTTTTATATCTGTAATGTTCCGGTTTGCATTTGCTGCTTTCATGGATTTTGGCAAAAAGATCATTGCCACGATTGCCAGTAAGGCGGTTGCAATTAAATAGAACGCCGGCATGAGTTTATTTCCTGAAGCAGTCTGCAAGGATGTGATAATAAATGGTGCCCCACCTCCAAAAATCGCCGTGGATACATTATAGGAAATACCATAGGCACTGTTTCTTACTCGATTCGGAAACAACATAGGAAGTGTTGATGGAAATACGCCAATAAAAATCGCTACAATCACTCCTAAGGCAAAGAAACCGACGAGCGGCCCTGCTGACGAACCACTAGAGACAAAGGCCATGATTGGAATCGCTGAAAAGATTGCCAGTAAAGCCGACAAAAGCAGGAACTTTATTCTGCCATAGCGATCGGCTAGCATCCCAAAGATTGGGAATAGAATCATCATTAAAATCATTCCACTTGTTGTGACAATGAGAGATTCCATTGTCGACAAACCCACTTGCGTTTCAAAATAGGATGGAAGATAAGTCAGTAATGTATAATAGGCACCATTGGCAAATGCAACAACTAAAAATGAAATTGCCAGTGGTTTCCTTGCAGTCGAGAGCATCTCCTTTAGCGGATGCTTTGACAAATTATTTTCATTCTTCATCTTAATAAAAGTTGGAGTATCATCGATTTTCGTTCTTACGTACATTCCCACTAACGCTAAAGGCAATGAACAAATAAATGGAATCCTCCATCCCCATGCTGCCATTTGGTCGGAACTTAGTGTGGTAGTTAATATCGCTACAAACACAGAACCAAGAATGTAACCTAGCAATGAACCTGATTCAAGTAAACTAGTAAATAAACCTCGGCGGGAATTAGGTGCTGACTCATTCATAAATACAGATGCACCTGTATATTCTCCTCCAGCTGCTAAGCCCTGAATCATCCGCATGATAATTAATAATAGTGGAGCAATAAATCCTATCGACTCATAATTTGGTATCACCCCGATGATTGTTGTAGCCAATGACATCATCATAATCGTTACAACTAATATCTTCTTTCGTCCCAGCCGGTCCCCAATGGAACCAAAAATGATACCTCCAAGCGGCCTAAAGAAGAATGAAATCGCAAATATCGCAAAACCATATAATAAAGCTACAGAACTACTCTCTTCTGGAAAAAACTGTGCTCCGATAATTGCAGCAGTATAACTATAGATACCGTATTCATACCATTCGACTAGATTTCCTATTGCAGTAGCAGTTGTAGCTTTCTTCATTCATGCATCATCCCCTTTTATTTTAAAACGTTTAAATTTTAAACAACGTTAAACAAATTCCTTCAACGCTAGGTTTCTTGGCATTTTTGCGAATGTTTCACAACCGTTTTCTGTGATTCGGATGGACTCACTGACTTCAAAGCCATAATTGTCGAGCCACAATCCTGGAATCAGATGGAAGGTCATATTCGGCTGCAGTATGGTTTTGTCTCCTTTTCTAATGCTTACCGTGTGCTCACCCCAATCAGGCGGATAGTTCAACCCCATGGAGTAGCCAAGTCGTGATTCTTTTACAAATCCACTTTTTTCTATAGTTTTTCTCCATGTTTCTTCAATTTCCTCACAAACAATTCCAGGTCTTACCATTTCTAAACAAGCGTTAATGCCCTCTACCGCCACCTCTGAAAGAGTTTTCAAATTTTCATTTGGCTTCCCAATTTGAACGGTTCGTGCTAAAGGTGAATGATATCTTTTATAGCAGCCCGCTAATTCGATGATCACGGCATCTCCGTCCTTATAACGATCATCGGTCCAGGTTAAATGCGGGGTTGAGGTTTTTTCACCTGATGGCAAGAGCGGTACAATTGCCGGATAATCCCCGCCAAATTCCTCTGTTCCGGTGATTTGCGTATGAAAAATTTTGGCCGCAACATCACATTCTCTGACGCCTTCTTGAATTAATTCAATCCCAGCTTTCATCGATTTTTCGGCGATGACCGCTGCGCGTTTCATATACTCGATTTCAGCATTTGATTTGATTAGCCGTACCCAGTTCACTAATAAGGTTGCATCGTGAAAAGTCGCATTCGGCAATCCTTTTTTTAGCTGCAAATAGCTCTTTGCTGTGAAATAATAGTTTTCCATTTCCACACCTATCGAACGGTTATCCTGACCAATTTCCTCTAAAATCCCGGCCACGAAATCCATCGGGTGCTTGATTTCGGAATGAATATAATCATCTGGATAAGGAATAATGTTATCTCGATAAAGCCATGTGGTTACCTTTGCAGCGTTGGCATCCATTTCTCTTCCAATCCACATCGGCTGATCTTCGTCAATAATGACGACTAACATCTGATGCACGTAAAACGACCAGCCATCGTAACCAGATAGATAATTTATATTAGCCGGATCAGTGATTAGCAGAACATCAATTCCTTTTTGCTGCATACGTTCTTTTGTTTTGCGAATTCTCTCTTTATACTCATACGTTGCAAATGGCATTGCGAAGTTCCCTCCTACGACTGTTAACCCAATAGTCTAATTTAATTTAAAGCACACCACTTTTGGTTCGGACATTTCTTGAATGGCGAACTTAATCCCCTCTCTGCCTAATCCGGATTTTTTAACCCCGCCAAATGGCATCGCATCAATCCGATAGTCACTGCTGTCATTGATTATGATCCCACCAACGTCCAATTGGGCAATCGCCCTATGAGCTTTTTCAATGTCTTTCGTGAAAATACCGGCCTGCAGACCATAATCCACACTATTTGATTTTTGGATTGCCTCATCCAAATCCGCTACCGGATAAAGAAGAACTACTGGACCAAAAATTTCTTCCTTTGCAATTTTGCAATTTTCTGGAACATTTGTTAGGACAGTCGGGGAGTAAAATGCTCCGTTTCGCTCTCCGCCAGTGAGTAATTGAGCACCTTTTCCAATTGCTTCCTCCACCATTTTTTCTACTCGGATTGCTTCTTTTTCACTAATCAGTGGTCCCATATCCGTTATGTTAGATTGTTTATCCCCTACCCTATACAGCTCTGTACGGGAAATAAACGCTTTTTGGAATGCTGTCATAATGCTCTCTTGAACATAAATTCGCTGTACACCCAGGCAATTTTGACCTGCTGCCCAAAATGCACCTGATACAGATGAGTCAACTGCTTCCTCCATATCTGCATCTTCCAGCACAATAACTGGAGAATTCGATCCAAGTTCCATACTTATCTTTTTTAAACCAGCTTTACGAACAATATCTTCTCCCGCTTCCAAGCCTCCTGTAAAACTAATCATTCGAATAGCTGGATGTGTGACAAGAGTGTCTCCAATTTCACGACCGTGTCCTGTTATAACAGATAACACTTTAGGTGGGAGTCCCGCATGTGAGAAAGCTTCTGCGAGCAAAAGCGCACTTAGCGGTGTTACACTTGCAGGTTTCACAATTATCGCATTTCCAGCCGCAATGGCTGGTCCTACTTTGTGGGCGACAAGGTTTAACGGATCATTAAATGGGGTAATGGCCGCAATAATGCCAATAGGGAAACGGTAATAATAACCAACCCGATTCTCACTTCCAGGCATTTGGTCAAAGGACAGTGTTTCACCATTGATTCTTCTTGCTTCTTCGGCACTAATGCGTAACGTTTGAATACATCTCGCTGCCTCTTTTAGCGCTTCCCGAATGGTTTTGCTGCCTTCTTTACTTATGATAAAAGCGAATCTTTCTTTATGTTCTTCAATATAATCAGCAGCGGCATTGATTACTCTGATTCTTTCGTGCACAGGCATGGCGGCAGCAATCTTCGCACCTACTTTTGCGTCCTCAATACATTGAATCATGTCTTCTTTACTTGCAGCAGGTACAGTATCAATTAAACTATTATCTTGAGGGTCTCGAACTTCAATGATCTCATTACGTCCTACCCATGTTCCACCGATCAACATCTTCTGACCTCTAATTTGAACCGTCATCAAATTCCCACCCTTCCCTTTTTACTTAAACCATCACCGGTTTACGTTCACGGTTGATATTTATCAAGTCTATTAAAAGAGAAAATCCTGTTTCTGTTTTACCTGCTCCTGCCCCGCTTAATGTGACTGGACCTAGTAAATCACATTCATAGGTAATCGCATTGAAAGCACCGCCTATAGACGCCAAAGAATCTGTAATGTCAACTTTTTCAGGTGCAATTGAGGCAACCACATTCCCGTTTTCCTTTTTAACCTTTGCCAGTAACTTCCACCGTTTTCCTTCAGCCTTAGCGATTTCAATGTCTTTTAACGAAATATCGGTAATCCCTTTGCAGGAAACGTCTTCTACCTTTAAGGGAATACCCATAATATAATTTGCAAGAATAACAATCTTATATCTTGCATCATAGCCCTCTACATCACTAGTAGGATCTGCTTCAGCATACCCAAACTCCTGTGCTTCCTTTAATGCAGCTTCATAGGAAACGCCTTCCTGTTCCATTTTCGTTAAAATGTAATTGGTTGTTCCATTCAATATTCCGCGTATTTCCTTTATTTCATTTCCTGCTAATGTAACAAGTGGCATTCTTAATGATGGAGTACCACTCATGACGGTACCTTCAAAGCCCCATGAAACACCTTTCTTTTTAGCAAGTTCTGAAAGCTCTTTATAGGCAAGTGCCACTGGTCCTTTATTTGTCATCACCACGTTTTTCCCGCTTTCAAATGCTGCCTTACAATGGTCAATCGCAGGCTGCCCTGTTTTTACGTCCGTATAGGAAACTTCTATTATCGTATCAGCGTTTGTGTCAACAATTGTTTTAAAACTATCCCATCCTTTAATTAAGCCAGGACTATGCGGATAATTTTCTAAATTCCCTGTTTCTTTTAATGTCTTTAAAACTACTTCTATATCAAGACCGTTTGGATTATAGATGGAACCTTTGATAAAATCTGAAATAGCAACAACTTTGGCCTCAAAATCCTCTTTTCGTTTTAATTCTTCTTTTTTCTCCAGCAAAATTTCTGCTAACCCTTGTCCTACTACACCGAATCCGATAAAAGCTAATTTATGTGACATGTATCTGAACCTCCGTTTTTATGTTAATTGGAGAATGGGATTCTTCTTTCAGAAAACTCAATGCTGTCTGAGTAAGAATCGCAGCACCTTTTACCAAGCTACTCTCATCTAGATCATAGATAGTGGTGTGCAAGTCCCTTTGGATTCCATCCTGTGTTCCACTTCCAAGGAAAAATAAAGCACTTGGTATCTTTTGAGTCACATATCCAAAATCTTCACCGCCCATACCAAATGGGCGCTTGACAATCTCAAAATCCGGATATAAATCTTCAATCGACTTTAAAAATAAGCTGTTAATATGAGCGTCATTGTTTAAAGCAGGCTCACCTTTTTCCACATCAAGCGAATAGCTTCCTCCCAATGGTTCCACTATTGACAAAGCCTTCATTAACTCCGAACTCAATAAATCACGGGCTTCATGAGTATAGCTGCGAATCGTCCCGTTTATGACTACTTCATTTGGAATAATATTGCTAGCGGTTCCTGCATGAATCTGACCAATACTAATCACCCCCGCTTCAAGAGCTGGTAATTTTCGGGCAACAATCCCATGCAAGGCCTGCATTACAATTCCAAGCATCCAAATCGGGTCCGTCCCAAGTTCAGGGTATGCACCATGACCGCCTGTTCCAAATATCTTTGCAGTAAATACATCAACATTTGCCATACTGTATCCATCATTCACTTGTGCCGCTCCAACAGGAAGCCATGGGCACATATGAAGCGCAATGGCAGCATCAACACCGTCATACGCACCAGCTTGAACCATGTATGGCGAACCTGAAAGTCCCTTTTCATCTGTACTCTCTTCTGCTGGTTGGAAAATAAATTTGATTGTTCCCTTCAGCTCTTCTCTTTCAAACCTTTGAGCCAAAAGATGGGCTGCCCCAAGTAAGATTGCCGTATGGGCATCGTGTCCGCAGGCATGCATAACCCCTTCATTTTTTGATTTATAGTCGAATGTATTTTCTTCCTTGATTGGCAGTGCATCCATATCGGCCCGGATTGCAATCACAGGTCCTTCTCCCGAAGTCAATGTCCCGACTACACTTGTTTCTACTCCTATTCCTGTTACAACACGTAAACCCTTAATCTTTTTTAGGACTTCAGCAACGAAATGAGAGGTGCCGAACTCTTGAAAACTGAGTTCGGGATACTGATGAAATCTACGTCTCCATTCAATAAGTTGATCTGATAATCCATTTGCCTGAATGACTATAGGATGATTAGAATGGTCTGCCATCTGTTCATTTCCCCCTGCAATTTGAATGGAAGATTATTTTACTTTTAAAATACTTTCCACATGGTTGAATGCTTGTTCAAAATCAGCGATGATATCTTCGATTTCTTCAATTCCGCAAGAGATTCGGATAAGTCCTTCTGGAATTCCCACTGCAGCACGTTCTTCTGGTGTACATTCCACATGGCTTGTTGTACGAGCTGGTCCAACTGTTGTTTCTACTGCACCTAAGTTGGCTGCACGGTTAGCATACTGTAGTTTAGGAAGAAGATCACGTACTGTATCAACACCGCCCTTAACCGCAAAGCTAAGCATGCCGCCAAAGTCCTTCATTTGTTTTTTCGCAATATCATGGTGCGGATGTGTTTCGAGACCAGGGTAATAAACAGCTTCTACCATTTCTTTTGTCTGCAAATATTTTGCTAGCTTCATTGCATTTTCACATTGCTGACGAACTCGTAAGTGAAGAGTTTTCATCCCGCGTAAAATAAGGTACGCAGCCATTGGATCCATTGTTGCTCCATTAATTTCACGGAAGTGATAAATCTTTTCTACTAGTTCTTCAGAACCGCAAACCACGCCTCCTAATGCATCTGCGTGTCCACCCAAAAACTTTGTTGCACTATGAATAACTAAATCAACACCTAATGAAAGTGGATTTTGATTCATTGGTGTAGCAAATGTATTATCTACGATGACGAGTGCACCAGCAGCTTTTCCTGCTTTTGCCATACGTTCGATATCGGTAATTTTAACAGTCGGGTTTGTTGGTGTTTCTAAGTATAAAATTTTGCAGCCTTTTTCTACTTCACGTTCAATTTGCTCATGATTTCCGGTTTCACATAATGCTACTTCAATTTCCTGCCGAGGCAAGAACTCAGTAAAGATTTTATTTGTTCCGCCATATGTATCTTTAATAGAAACAATACGGTCACCAGGAACTAAGAAGGTAGAAAGTGTATTACTGATTGCTGCCATCCCAGTTGAAAAGCTTGTTGCTGCTTCTGCTCCTTCAAGAATTTTGATTTTATCTTCAAAAGCCTGAACAGTTGGATTTGTATTACGTCCATAAATATGGCCTTTCTTTTTTCCGATTGCTACATCATACCATTCATCCATATCGTCGTAACCGTAAGCTACACTTAACACGACTGGTACTTGTGTTGCTCCATGTACTAAATAATCCTTTTCTCCTGCCCATACTGCTTTCGTTCCCATTTTTGCGTTTGTGTTTGTCATTAAAACCACTCCTCTTTAATTTTTTTGTAAAATTTTGTTGTTTTCAATTTTTAACCCTTTATTCCTCTTAATCATTTCTTGATATGCAAACAGGGCAATGGCTGTATCCTGTACACCCGTACCTGTTAAATCACAAACGGTAATTTGTTCTTCATTTACCCGTCCTACAACTTTTAAGGATGTCAGGTCACCTAATTCAACAACCTGTGACTCCTCAGTGAGTACACCAGCTGTAAGGGCATGATGGAGCTCTCCTAAACGAGCACATTGGGCTTTTGTATCACAGACCAGGATGTCTACTTTCGCCAATACTTCTGGCTCTAATTCTTGTTTATGCTCTGCATCCGATCCCATCGCTGTAATATGAAGACCTGGATGCAGCCAATCTGCTTTGATAATCGGCTCTTTCGCCGGGGTGGTCGTAATCACCGTGTCACTGTTTCTAACCACTTCTTCAGCACTTCCAACCGCAATCACTTCTATCCCTAATTCAGCTGTCATTTCTTCAGCAAATGTTTGGGACCTTTCCAATGACCTAGCATATACGAGGACTTTATTAAACTTCCTCACAATATTTAGTGCCCTAAGCTGATATTTTGCCTGGCTTCCTGCACCGATAATACCAACGGTTTCAATCGATTTTTTTGAAAGATAGGCAGCCGCAACCGCACCTGCAGCAGCAGTACGAACATCTGTTAAGTATCCATTGTCTAAAAGAATTGCTTCAGGAACTCCAGTTTGCGTGCTGATTAATATCATCATTCCATTTCCTGTTGGCAGCCCCAGCTGATAATTATTGAAGAAACCGGAAGAAATTTTGATGGCAAACATATCTTTTCCCTTGATATAAGCTGTTTTTACATCCACTTCACCGTTTTGATCCACAATGTCCACCCTCATAATCGGTGGCATCGATGCCTCATTTTTTGATAGCTTCGTAAATGCATCTTCGACTAGCTTCACTGCCTCAGGATTTAGTTGCACATATTCCTTTAATTCCTGTTCTGTAAAAATAAGCACCTGTCTTTTCACCTCCTCGGTAAGTTACTTTGTAAACTGATATCCCTTTAAGGTCAAATCCCTTGGGAGATTAGCAAAGGTTTCACAACCGTTTTCGGTAATCCGAATGGACTCGCTCACCTCAAACCCATAATCGTCAAGCCACAATCCTGGAATGAGATGGAAGGTCATATTAGGCTGCAGGATTGTTTTTTCGCCTTTTCTTATGCTCACAGTGTGCTCGCCCCAATCAGGTGGATAATTACATCCCATTGAGTAGCCCAACCGAGATTCTTTCACAAATCCACTTTTTTCAATTGTTTTTCTCCATGTTTCTTCAATCTCTTCACAAGCTATGCCTGGACGAATCATATCCAAACAGGCATTAATGCCTTCTACCGCTACACCTGAAAGGGTTTTCATTTCATCTTTTGGTTTCCCAATCTGTACCGTCCTTGCCAATGGTGAATGATATCTTTTATAGCAGCCTGCCACTTCTAAAATAACAGCGTCTCCATCTTTATAGCGGTCATCTGTCCAGGTT
Source organism: Neobacillus niacini (assembly GCF_023715415.1). GTDB lineage: Bacteria > Bacillota > Bacilli > Bacillales > Cytobacillaceae > Neobacillus > Neobacillus niacini_C. Next base: position 40,406 of record NZ_JAMBOB010000012.1, on the reverse strand, counting down.
AAATGTGGTGTAGAAGTTTTTTCTCCGGATGGAAGCAATGGAACAATGGATGGATAATCTCCGCCAAATTCTTCGGTTCCAGTAATCTGAGTGTAGAAAATTTTTGCCGCTACATCACATTCCCTGACTCCAGCTTCAATTAAATCAATACCTGCCTGCATCGCCTTTTCTACTATCTTTGCAGCCCGTTTCATATACCCAATTTCGGTATCCGACTTTATCAAACGTACCCAATTGACTAGCAAACTAGCATCTTGGAGGCTGCTATTCGGCAGTCCTTTCTTTAGCTGCTCATAGCATTTGGCTGTAAAATAATAGTTTTCCATTTCTACCCCTATCGTGCCATGTGCTTTGCCAAATTCTTTTAATCGGTCAGCAACAAAATCCATCGGATGCTTGATATCTGATTGAACAAAATCATCTGGATAAGAAATGATATTTTCATGCGAGAGCCATGTGGTTGCTTTTGCTCCGTTGGCATCCTGCCCGCGCCCAATCCACTTTGGCTGCTCTTCATCCATCATTAAGACCAGCATCTGATGTACATAAAACGACCATCCATCATAACCCGATAGATAATTAAGGTTAGCAGGATCTGTAATGAGCAAAACGTCGATTCCTTTTTGAATCATCCGTTCTTTTGTTTTGCGAATTCTCTCTGTATATTCCGCTATTGAGAAAGACATAATTTCTATACACTCCGATCTCCTAAGGTTTCGTTAAATATTTTGAATATTTCTATTTGTTTGTATTATACGAAAATGAATTCTGTTTTTTCATCTGACATTTTGTATGAAAGAATTTTGAAGATTCTAGTCAAATTTATCAACTTAAATAAAAACTGTTTCTTGCATAGAAAAAACCGCCATAAAAATCCCCTTAGGGTAGATTCTTTTGACGGCCATTCGTTATAGTTTACCACCCGCGCTCCTGCATACGCTGTTCAGGCTTTATGCTGGATATTTCAATCCCCTTCATCGGTGTTCCGAGATCCATTGAAAGTTTGGCGATAAGGTCATAATCTTGGTAATGAGTTGTTGCTTCTACAATAGCTTTTGCATACTTTTCTGGATTTGCTGATTTAAATATTCCAGATCCCACAAATACACCATCAGAGCCGATCTCCATCATTAAGGCTGCATCTGCTGGAGTAGCAACTCCGCCTGCAGCAAAATTTACAACAGGCAAACGTCCTGTTTCCCTAATTTGCAATAGAAGTTCAAATGGTGCTTGCAAATCTTTCGCTTTTGTCATTAACTCATCGTGATTCATATTTGACACTTGGCGGATTTGTGCCTGAATAAGACGCATATGGCGAACAGCTTCAACAACATTTCCTGTTCCCGGCTCGCCTTTTGTTCGAATCATCGATGCCCCTTCACCAACCCGCCTTAATGCCTCTCCAAGATTTCGAGCACCGCAAACAAATGGCACCACAAAATTGCGTTTATTGAGATGGTATTCTTCGTCTGCAGGTGTTAAGACTTCACTTTCGTCAATATAGTCAACTCCAAGCGCTTCCAATACACGAGCCTCAACAATATGTCCAATTCTCGCTTTTGCCATTACTGGAATGGATACAGCCTTCATGACTTGCTCTACAATCGTTGGATCAGCCATCCTTGCAACTCCACCAGCTGCCCGAATATCTGATGGTACCCTTTCAAGTGCCATTACCGCAACGGCACCTGCTTCTTCAGCAATTTTTGCTTGTTCGGCATTGATTACGTCCATAATAACGCCACCCTTTTGCATTTCGGCCATACCTCTTTTTACAACATCTGATCCTTTTTTCATCATACATATCTCCCTTGCTATATATAGTTGTTAATTGTCTTACTCTTTAGAGAAATCGTTTTCAATTTTATTAATAATGGCTGTCATTTTGACATAATTCACTCTCAATTTTCAAAACCATAATTTTGTATTATCGTAAGCAGGACGGATAAATCAACATTCTGGCCACTAATAATTACAGCAATATCACCCTCTTGATGCGGGATTTTGCTGCCTAAAACAGCAGCAATCCCTGTCGCTGCTGCACCTTCCATAATCATCCGGTGTTTGTCCATCATGAACGCCATACTATAAGCAATCTCCTCTTCAGAAAGGAGGACTATATCATCCATATATTGCTGGACCATTTGAAAAGTGTATTGATTTTCAAGTCCAATTCCACCTAGCAAACTATCAGCAAGTGTCTCACTTTCCTCTAGCATGATTGGTTTGCCAGTTTTTAAACTTTCAAACATGACTGCAGAACGTTCCATAGAAACACCCGTTACCCTTATATCACGATCATTGGATTTCAATGTCATACCGATGCCAGAAAGCAGTCCCCCCCCTGAAAGCGGAACAATCACATCTTTTAAATAAGGAAGTTCCTCCAACAATTCCAATCCAATCGTACCTTGTCCTGCAATAACATGAGGATCATCAAACGGCTCAATCACGGTTACTCCTTTCTCGTATTCAAGCTCATAACAGCGAACACCCGCTTCATCTTGGCTGTCACCAACAATCTCAATTTGGGCTCCCAGCCTTTTTAATGAGTCTACTTTTGCTTTTGGCACCCTATTTGAAATACAGACAACAGCATCAATCCCAAGCTTATTCGCAACAAAGGCAACCGCCATGCCATGGTTTCCTGTAGAGTACGTAGCCACTCCATTTTTTCTTTCTTCTAGACTTAAGCTCAGGATTTTATTGGCTGCACCCCTTACCTTAAATGATCCAACCTCATGAACATTTTCTAGTTTTAGATAGACATTGCGCCCGAGTTTTTCTGATAAAATAGTAGATTGAATGAGTGGTGTCCGATTGATAATCTGACCAATTCGTTTTCTTGCTTCCCACACATCACGAATTTTAATATCTTTTTTCATTTCAGTAGAAGTCATGGAAATCTCCCCTCCTTACTAAGTTACTCTATGTATTTATAGTATAAATACTAAGCTCTTCTATCTTTAATATCAATTGGCAAAACTGACGATAAGAAACGTTTCTTTTCATACATTTTTTTGAAATATGCAAATGATTTTTCCATCTCAATGTACAAAAAAAAAACCAGCTCAGAAGATAGACGATATCCCTTTAGCTGGTTTCATTCTCTTTGTTTCATAACTTAAAGAATTGTGTTAATTTCCCATTTTCCAAGTTTTGATACTTAAATCTAATAAGAACAAATCATCAGGATCCACAAGTGAAAGACCTGTTAATTCTTCAATTTTTCTTAAACGGTAAAGTAGGGATTGCCGATGCAGAAACAGTGCTTTTGCTGTCTTACTTACATTTCCTTGATAACGATTATATGTACTGATTGTCTCGATTAAATCAAGATTCCGTTGATTATTATATTCTAATAACGGCTCAACAGTAGTCATAATAATTTCTTTCATCTCTGAGTTTTGAAATAGATTTAAAAGCACACGGTCAACTCGGGTATTTTCATACATAACCCGATTGCCAACCCCTTTTTTATTCCTGCATATATTTAAGGCAACTTTGGCATTTTCATAGCTTTCTTTAAAACCAAATATATCCTCATTATAATTTCCAATACCCCAAGAAATGACAACTTTCGGCAGTAAACTTCTTAAGCGACGTTCAACAAGATCTAAAAAGTTGGTTACGCCTTCCTTTTTATTTTCTAATGAAATTTCAAGAAAAACGAACAACTGCTGTTCCTGATAGGTAATCATCACTTCTTTTTTTAGTGAATTTGCAGCATAGTAGATTTCTTCCTTCAGATAATGAATCATACTTTCAGTCCATTGCTGATAAGCTCCTTTATCTATATTCCTTGTTTGAAAAAGCGTTTTCAAGTTTTCAGGTGCACCAATAATGCAAATATACGGCAGTTTAAGATTATAACCCACGATTTCGGCTCTTGAAACCGCTTGCTCCAAAGAAGTGAATTCTCCATTTATCAGCTCTTTAATAAATGAGTCATGAAGCAGTAATTTTGCCTCCTCGACCGCATTTTTCCTTGAAAACCAAAGAGCTATTGTTGTCACTGCGTGTTCTAGTACATTGACGGTATACTGGGTTAAAAACTTATCCAACGATATATAAGAAGGAAGGATAACAAATAAAAAGTCCTGAGTATTTCCTGAGACTTGAATAACAGGAAGCTGTACTATAAAGTAACCTTCAATTTTGATTGTTTGTATTTTTTGAATCATAGGATCATGTGAAGATAATGAACTTTTCTTTCTAGCTGGGATTATTCCTTTTACTGCATATTCGCGCCAATTATCTAGTAAACTAGGAATCTCTTCACTATGAGCTTGAATAGTCCCAATTTGATCAGTAATAATAACTGGGTAACCAACATTCTGGTATAAATAGTTTGCAATACAAGTAAGATCTGTTTCTTTAAGAATTAAATTTAAAAGCTCCTGCTGAACTTTTTCTGATTTTCGACTTTCTTTATAATTGATATCATTTAATTGCAGCATAACCTCTTCAATGATTTCTGAAAAGCGTACTTCCCAGGGAATTTCAATAAGAATAAATTGATTTTTATTCGCCAATTCAATGATTTCATGTGGAATTTCAAAAACATGGCGACCTAATGCCACCGCTAGAGCAGTTGCCTCTGAATCCATAACATCCTGAAGAAATTTTTCGAATTCCTTAAGGATCTGTCCACAACCAATAGCAGTAGTTAGAACCAATTCGTTCTTACGGACAAAGCTCTCGACCGGCATTTCCATTGCAGAAACCCATTGAACCACTCTGTCCTTAACTAACTTTTCTCCAGCTATCACCTTAGCGTCCTTCAAAATATCTAACCTTAAAATGTCATATATCTTTAAACTCATATAAGCTCCTATCTGCTAGATTCAATTACCAATTGAATTACTAGCCATGTTACTTATTAAAAAAGATTTTCAAGATGTAAAGTAAAAATAGGAGGACAAAGCTCAGGAAATTGGATGATGAGCGTTCCTCTACTCTTTGTAATTATCAAAATGTTCCATGATAACTTTGCATCAATTTTTCTTTTTAATTCTAACAAATTACCACTACTCAGTAAAATGGTAATTGGTTTTGTTGTAGGCAGTTAAGTATTAGAATTAATTTAAAAAAACCGATCAAATGACCGGTTTTTCCTTATCTCATTTTATTTTTGCAAATAATTAGTGACGGAAACTTGTTCAAATGGCCATGCCGGCAATTGTTTACGAAGAGTCTTATCTTCCCTATAACCTAAAGCGTACTCACCTTGCATAATCGTATGGATTTCCCTCGTCCCTTCATAGATGACAGGAGCTTTGGAGTTCCGCAAGAAGCGCTCTACTGGATATTCATCGGAATATCCATAAGCCCCGTGGATTTGAACGGCATCATTTGCAGCATCAAAAGCAGCATTACACGAAATCCATTTAGCAAGAGATGTCTCCTTCGTATTCCGTTTCCCCTGGTTCTTTAACCACCCTGCTTTAAAAACTAGCAGTCTAGAAATTTCAAGATTGGCACTCATTTTTGCAATCATTTGCTGTACAAGCTGATGTTTTCCAATCTCTTTGCCAAATGTTTTCCGTTCATGGCAATACTTAAGACTTGCTTCAAGGCTAGCTTCAATTAAGCCTACTGCTCCCGCAGCCACTGTAAATCGGCCATTATCTAGGGCAGCCATGGCAATTTTAAACCCTTCCCCTTCTTCACCCAATCTGTTCTCAATAGGAACTTTTACATCCGTTAAAAATACTTCTCCCGTATTTCCAGCTCGAATGCCCAGTTTACCCTTTATAGCCTTTGTTTCTACTCCAGCAAAACTACGGTCTACAATAAAGGCAGAGATCCCTTTATGCCCAATACCATAATCTGTCTTGGCAAAAATCAAGAAATGATCAGCAACATCACAAAGAGAAATCCATGTTTTAGAGCCATTCAGAATATAATAATCTCCATTTCTTGCCGCAGTTGTATTCATCGCTGCAACGTCAGAACCCGCATTTGGTTCTGTTAATCCGAAAGCACCAATTTTACGGCCATCTGCTTGAGGCACCAAATACTTTTGTTTTTGTTCCTCTGTTCCCCATTGCAATATCGTCATACTATTTAGCCCTGTATGAACAGAAACGGCTGTCCGATAGGCAGTATCTCCCCGTTCTAATTCTTCGCAAACAATAGCAAGTGTATTATAATCCATACCTGCACCGCCATATTCTTCAGGAATGCAGACACCCATTACTTGCAGATTGGCCAACTTTTTTAGAATTGCGGGTTCAAAATGTCCTTGGCGATCCCATTCCTGAATGTTTGGAATAATTTCCTTATCGACAAATTTTCTTACCATTTCCTTTACACTTTGCTGCTCATCCGTTAATTCAAAGTTCATCATATAATAATTCCTCCTAAATAATTTTTTATAATTTTAAAATTTCCCATAATTGAATCCACCAGTACCTAGGAAATATCCAAAATTCGGATTCCATTAAGTGCACCTTCCTGCATATCACCTCTATTTAGACTACTCGATATACAAAAAGGAGCCAGCAAAACAAACAATGAAGTGCTCATTGATTGCTTTACTGACTCCTACTCATAGCTCGTCTTCCGGCAAAGGAAGATCAAGTGAATATTGTCAATATTATTTCAGTCATTATTTCACGGTCAATCTGGTCATGCAGCAAGGATATTGCTGTCACCCAGTTGTTATATAAAATTATATATGAATAGTTAGAATTGTTCGATAATTACGGTTAAAAAATTATTCTAAATATATATCTTAAAGCCAATTACTTACTTATTTCAGTAGATTTTATTTGCTGATAATGGAGATCTAAATCTTTTAATGCCGCAATTAATGCATTCGTAGCCTTGCCTCGATAATAGATTTGAAGCGCAGAGATTGCTTCATCAATACCATCGTTTAAACTCATTCCCCTTAAAACCTGACCAACAAATTCACGGGCATGATCAGTTGCCAATGTACAGGATGCCTGTAGTATGACTCCATATTTTCTATCGATTTCTGCCGTAATCGTCAACGTTTCAAATACACTTTTAGCTGCTATACCTTGGGGTAACTTTGCATGCCCAGCAATAAACAGAGTTTTTCCGTTCATCATTATATTCTACCTCTCCTCAAAAAAAATTAATATGTATTACTAGATTTATTATCTAAAGAATTAGGCAATACTAGCAATTCTATGTTTAAAACCTTACATCCCATTAATATAATTCTCCAAATCATCCAATAATCCTGTTCATTCTATTACTACAACGCAGATAAATAGCAAGCCTCAATTCGTTACTTCATGTACTCTAAATTAGTACAAATAAAATAATTGAAAATATTTGTTTTAATAAGTATATTTGATTATGTAATAAATGAAAGTGACTGAAAAAGGCTTGCTGATTAGCTGCTTTTGAGTGGAGGATTGGAGCATTGTGAAGTTGGGACCTCGCGTCATTAAAACAGGCATAGCTGTTACATTTGCCTTATATATTTGTTCGATATTAAAGCTTGAATCGGCAGTTTTTGCAGGAATTGCTGCCATTTTTACGATTCAACCTTCCATTTACCGCACATGGAAACAAGTAGGACACCAAGTCCAAACCAATATCATAGGTGCGATTATTGCCTTTCTAGGATTATACTTTCTAGGTAATGACCCTTTTTCAATTGGACTGGTTATTATTATACTCATTTCGATTAGTTTAAAGCTAAAAATGGGTGAAACGATTTCGCTAACAGTTGTAACTGTGTTAGCAATTATGAGTGCTCCCGGAAACGAAGATTGGCTCTTTGCTTTGAACCGTTTTATTGTTACCTTTATCGGAATGGCCACTGCACTATTGGTGAATATTTTTGTTTACCCACCAAATTATAAGAAAAATTACGTTGAAAAAGTGAATGGAATTTTTCAAAATCTGTCCATTTTGCTAAGAACCTCTATCTCTGACGAAATGACAGAAAAGTGTTTTAAGGAACAAATGGAACAATTAGAGAATGATATTTTACTATTAGATGAGCAATTTATGTTGTTTGATGAAGAACGGGAAAAAATGTCCAAGGTAAATAATATGGATGTACGCGAAATCGTCGTGTTTAAGCAAATGTTTAAATCACTCCAACAGGGATTTATTGTCTTGGAGGACATTGATTCCTTTTATTTCTCCTGTAAGCCGACACCTGAAGAAAATCAGCTCTTTGATCAACAACTAGAATATTTAATAAAGCACCACGAGCTATTTCTATTAAAATATGATGGAAAGATTAAAATGGATCTACCTTCATTGGAAGATGAGTTTATGGAACGAACAGAAGGCTTTTTGGAAAAAGTTATGCAATCCTATAACGAAGGTCATAAAATTCAAATGGCCGTCATTGGAGCATCTATTTATAATTACGCCTTCCAACTGGACAGGTTGAATACATTGGTAGAACAATATAAGAAGAAATAAAGAAAGGAGTAGCAGATTATATTCTGCTACTCCTTTTTGTGGTGTCTCTATCCTACTTAGGAGGACTTCCTTACGTTGAAGATATATTCTACATCATCGTTTTCCTTTATAACCTTCAAATCATAATTTTCTAAGAACCAAGAATCTTGGTCACTAAAATAGAAAGTTATCCCCTCAACTACATCTTTAATTCCGATAATCCCCTCTTTACCTATCGATAATCCTAAGAAATAGGAAGGATGTGCAGTTGGTATACCTCCGTAGATTTTTACAACAAATTGAACAAATTCACCTGGCTGCAGGTCCATCTCCGCTATAAACCATTCTGCCGCCTCTTTCGTTACTTCAAGTTTCAATGAGACACCTCTTTTAAACAAAAATATTTTCTATTGTTATACGAATTTATTTTTCCCACAAACCTAAAAACCATCCAAATACATAGGAGGAAGCCCATTTAACATTCAACAACCATGGTAGATCATAAAGATAATTTATCTTTAATTTATGTGATTTTGGAGATACCCCATAAATGGGGAGGAAGTATAAAATTTATTATTTATTATTTATTATTGTTTTTGTCAAACCTAAACAAAAAGAACGAAATGAGCCCTGAGAAAATACCTGCACCTACAGAAATCATTATTCTTGTCATAATGTTTATTTCTGAGTAGTCCTTTTCTAGCATCCACATCGCTATAGCCACTACAATGATAATTATCGGAATTGTAATAGGAAATTTTTTCATATTATTCTACCTTTCATCCCTAAGTTTCTCTTCAATTATATACCAATATATTTTTTCGGGTAATAATAAACGTGTATAGACTAAAGCCTATACACGTCTTTGAATTTTTTCTAAATTACTAAACAGCCTAGAAACACACCAACTATCTACTTAATTGGAAGGAGTAATTTCTTTCCTGACTTTAGATTTAATCCTGTTCTGATCATGGAATTCTTTCGGAAATGATGATAACTTGAAACTTCTGCTAATTGTACTTTTCTCAATCCGAACCACCATAAGAACATCATATAAGGAGACATCGCAAGCCATGTTCCTTGATTCAATAATAAAAAATTAAATATCCCATGCAAGAAGGCTGGGAGTAATAAAGATAACAGGAACAAGGGCCATTTCGATCCTTTTGTAAACTTCGCTTTGCTCATATAATACCCCATAATAACACCAAACAAGGCATGGCTTGAAACAGGCAGTAGTGCACGTGTTAGAGCAAATTCCAACCCATTAGTCATTAGATAAATGATATTTTCGACGGTTGCAAACCCCAATGATATAGAGGTACCATAGACAATACCATCAAACGGTTCATCAAATTCCGCACTCTTATATGCACAGAAAAATAAAATTGACCATTTAAAAAATTCCTCTATCAAACCCGAAGAAAAAATAGCATAAATAGAATCATATTGAACAATATTTTCAACTTTAAGAACATATTCAGAAAATGCAATCGGAATGATGATCATTGCGCCAGAAAAAAACATGTTTAATACCATCGATACTGGTTCTGGTTCATACTTATCTTTTAAATAAAAATAACTCAATAAAGCTAAACCAGGGGCAATACCAGCAAGTAGGATTCCTAACATTTACAACCCCCTAGGCACATTTAATATATATATTTTATAAAATACCATTCTAATAATACCCTAAATAGAATTGAAATGAAACTGCCACAATGCTTAGGAACACTTCGTAGAAATTAACCAAATGAGAATAAGGATATCATTTCAAAAATAAAAAACACTCATCAATGTTTATACCGACATCGATGAGTGCTTTTCCAGATACGACTAGTATCATTAAAGCTATTTTTGCTCTTCAATTAATTTTAACGCTTCATTATATAACTCTGTATCTACTACTTTATCTAAATCAAGCGCGGTCTGTATTAAACCATTTTCTAAATACCAATCTGACCAAGTTTTCAAATCTTCCTTCCAGAACTTTGCATTTTCATCAATATAATTTAAATTTTTTGCAATACCTGCTTTTGGAATACTTGTTTGTTTAGCAAGTATTTCGAGATCGCGGTTATACTCATCTGTATTGGTGTCCGCAGCTTTGAGGACATTTTTGTAATAATAATCTTGCAGATTCAATGTAACCAGCAAGGAATCGAACAGCTAAATCCTTATTCTCCATCATTTTACCTGATAAATAAATTCCTGCTGCCTGCATTTCAACCAAATCTGAAATCGGTGCAATAATTTCTACCTGATCCTTCGCTACTAACTTTTTAACTAAGGTACTTGGCAATGAAGATGCATCTATTTGTCCGCTTTCAACCATTAGTCATACGGAATGAAAAATTTGCGGAAAGATTTTGGAATAAATTATTTATGGATTATGGAGAAGGGAATGTCGTATTCTATTCTAATAGTCATGATGTTATTAAGAACCTAATTGCAAATAATATCGCTGCAGGTATTTATTCAGAGTTTTGGATTAAAAATGATCCTTTAATGCTACGCGGCGACATTGTAGCAATTCCATACATTGATAATGACAAAAAATATAGTCCATCCTATCTAATTAGTGTAATGCCCAAAACGAATCACTTGCCTATTATAATAAAAGAATTCATGCAAGGACTAAAACAAAAATTAAAGGTTAATTATTGATAAAACCAACTTACAATAACAGGAAAAACCGGTCAAATGACCGGTTTTCGCATAATTCCGTTTATTTAATAAATCCGTAACGCAAACCTGCTCAAATCGCCATAAAGATAATTGATTGCGAATAGTGGTCATACCATTTCGGCAACTATCATAAAAGAAAATTCAACTTCTTAATCTAATATTGGATCTATATTTTCGTTAAATTGCGGGTAAATAGCAGGGTGAAGGATACTTGCTATCTTAAATAATCCTAGTAACAATCTAGGTGATGGCCTGCAAAATAATGGCTCATCTAAAATATATAATTGATTGTTTTTAATGGCCTTCATCTGTTCCGCCCCAAGGCGTTTTAGGATAACCTTTGGATTAACTTTTTCTTTCTGTACCCCCACCCAAATCACGCAAAAAACATCGGGATTTCTTTGTACGACCTCTTCCCAATCCGTTTTAACACTGGATTGTGCCACATCTTCAAAAACGTTTCTTCCCCCTGCAAGTTTACTTATTTCGGTTAGCCAATTGGTTGTCCCAGGAGTAAAAATAGGTTTTGCCCACCATTCCCAATAAAGGGTAGCAGGATTTTGCACTAACTTAGATAAAGATTGATATTTTTCGAGTATAGTATTGTATTTTTTAAATAATTGATTCGCCTTGTCAGAGGTATTCGTAACTTCTCCAACAAATAATATACTTTCTCCAACCTCAGTTAATGTCTTAGGATTAGGAACAATGACAAACGGGATGTTTCGTTTTTTCATCTCTTCAATATTTCGTTCCATTCCAGGTACAGAGAGAGAGGCTAATACTAAATCAGGTTGTAATGCTTCCACTTTGTCCATTTCAATGTTCAAATCCGAACCTAGTCTTGGCAATGATTGAATATCCTCCGGCCAATCCGAGTAGTTATCAACTCCTACTAACGAAGATGTTAATCCTAAGTAAGCTGCTAATTCTGTATTACTTGGACATATAGATATTAATCTCATAGATAAACCCCCTTCAAGATTCTAAAATTCTATTCCCTTTACAGCTGGGATACCTTCATTGTAATAATGCTTTTCCGATTCAATGACTGAAACAAGATCAGCTATATCTTTAATTTCTTGCTTGGCATCTCTTCCGGTGATCACCAAATGGACATGGGAAGGTTTATTTTTGATTAAATCTATCACTTCGCTTAGTGGCAAAACATCATCGATTGGAAACTTATTAATAGCTAATGCGTTATTGAGTTCGTCTAAAATAATCAAATCGTACTCGCCGCTCATTACAGCTTCCTTTGCTTTCGGCCAGCCTAGCCTTAAGGCTTCTCTATGTTCCTCAGGTGTTTTTGTCCATGTGAACCCAATTCCCAGCTGAACTATCTCTACTCCTAGCTTCTTCAGTGCAATTTGTTCACCATATGTGCGTTCAGGTGATTTGATAAACTGAAAGATTTTCACTCTAAATCCACGACCAATTCCTCGAAGTGCTAGCCCTAAAGAGGATGTCGTTTTTCCTTTTCCATGTCCCGTATAAACAAGTGTTAAGCCATTTCGATTTATTTGTTTAGTCACATGTGTTTCCCCCTATTTTCCAGACATTTTTTCATCCAATTCTCAACCATTTCTGCACAAGAAGCAAAGTGAAAATGGGTGTACCCTGCTGCTAAATTATGTAGTAAATATCCTTCTTTATTTACTCCTCTCATGCCTATCGTTTCATAAGCATAAGGTACATTCTCTTCGAGTGCTTGGAAGGTTGAGTAATGAAATTCATGTCCCCTGGCACTCATATCTTCAAGAATAAAATTTGCATTTTGCCCGGTAATCTCTCGATAACCTAATGCCGCTAATTTTTTTTGCATATGTGCACTACCTGGAATAACACCCGCCATTTCAAATTTTTTCATATCCGTAGTTTCTATGAACTCTGTTAAATACATGAAACCTCCACATTCGGCAAGTGTTGGCAATCCACCTTCAATCGCTAGCTTTACTGATCGCTTTGATTTTAGATTACAAGCTAGGTTTTGTGCGAACTCTTCAGGGAATCCGCCGCCAATATAAAGTCCATCAATATCTTCAGGTAGCTCCTCATCCGCAAGTGGCGAGAAATAAACAATTTCTATCCCTTTTGCTTCCATGATTTCTAGATTCTCAGGGTAATAGAAATTAAAGGCGCTATCTTTTGCAACCGCTATTTTCACTACACGTTCTCTCTTCTTTTCAAAGATTGAAGACTTTAGGTTTACCTTTAGCGGCTCAGCAACAGCTAATGCAAGTACACTATCTATATCGACAGTCTCACTGACTAGCGTGCCTAATTGATCAAAGAACGGATTGAGTTCCCCTCTTTCCATAGAAGGAATGAGTCCAAGATGTCTCTCTGGAATCTCTATATCTAGTTCTCGTTTCAAATAACCGATAACAGGGATATGACATTCCTGTTCAATTGCTTTCTTCACAAGTTGAAAATGACCTTCGCTCCCCACTTTATTTGCGATAACAGCTACAATATTGGGACCTTCGGCAAACAATTGAAAACCTTTCACGATTGCGGCAGCACTACGGGCCATGCTTTCACAATTAACTACAAGCAATACGGGACTTTTCGTGATCATACTAATTTCTGCCGTACTTCCCTCATTTGTTTCTGGATTTTTCCCATCATAGAAGCCCATAACCCCTTCGATGATTGAAATATCCGCCCCCTGACTGCCATGACTAAAAATATCCAGCACAAGATCTTCAGTAAGCATCCAGCTGTCTAAATTCCGAGAGTTTCGTTTCGTTACTGCGGTATGATAGGAAGGATCAATATAGTCAGGTCCACATTTAAACCCCTGGACGGTTAAGCCTTTTTTCATTAATGCTGCCATTAACCCAATGGTTAATGTTGTTTTCCCCACACCACTTCCAGTTCCGGCAATTACCATTCGTCGTTCTGTCATCTGCCATTCCCCTTTTTAATGGATCGATTTTAGTGGACCTTCTCTATATATTTGCTGAAACTTTCCTTAATAGCACCATACACCATTTGGCCGATTGCTCTTCCGACAACTGTTCCTGAACCGGCGCAGGCTATTTTTGTCCCTTGCTGTGTTAGGGCAAGAAGCACGATGTCTGTGGATGCAACAGCAGCAATGGTTTGGGAATAATGAAGATCATGCAAGACTTTTACTTTTGCTTCAACAGCTGACATATATCCATCAACAAGGGCACCATCCGTAAAATGGGCATCTATATATAGCATGATATTGATGGTTTTTCCTGCCCCTTCTGTCACAATTACCATCATGTGAATATCTTCTATTACTTTCGTTATCATCACCATTTCCTCGAGTTTTACGGCTGTCATGATTCCGGCTGCTTGTTCATGAGGCAGGGAGTATTTTGTCATCAACTGCTGTATATCTGAATGTGGACCTTGAAACTGACAAAAATGTTTTAACCATTGGACACCAGCACCGACTTCCGTATTGGATATAGTGCGTAGTGGCTGATCAAATTGAACATGAAGATAGTCTTCACCTTGTTTTATTTTATAAGAATCATCAAAGTTAAATAACCGGTTTGATGAAAAGTGGCTTGGTGTCATCAGAAGCTGTGGTTTAGGAACAGTTGGATGTGATTGGGATTTCACTTTAACCTCGTAAACCTTTTTTAATTGGCTTTCTTTCCTTAATAGATCTACCTCTCCTATTTCTAAAAAGCTCCCATTATGTAGTAAGGCTACACGATCTGCATAAAGTGAAGCAACATTCAAATCATGTAGAATCGCAAAAATGGTTAGCCCCGTAGTTTGTTGTCGTTCTTTTAGTAGATTCAACATTTGAAATGTATGTTTAATATCTAGATGATTGGTAGGCTCATCCAACAGTAAGATTTCAGGCTCCTGTGCTAATGCTTTGGCCAATAAGACTCTTTGCTTTTCACCACCACTAATCAGTCGGAATTGAGTTGTCCGAAACTCACTTATTTGAGTTATTTCCATAACTTCTTCAATGACTTTCCGATCCTTCTTCGAAAGTTGCTTAAAGATCCCCTTTTGATGAGG
Organism: Neobacillus niacini; assembly: GCF_023715415.1. Taxonomy (GTDB): domain Bacteria; phylum Bacillota; class Bacilli; order Bacillales; family Cytobacillaceae; genus Neobacillus; species Neobacillus niacini_C. Next base: position 25,301 of record NZ_JAMBOB010000012.1, on the reverse strand, counting down.
ATAACGCCCCAGGCTAATGATTTCTTCAACGGTATAATCGAAAGATACTTGAACTTCCTGTGTTAAAACAGCCATTTTTTTTGCTTTTTCCAGTTTTGAGAGAGTTGAAATTTCTTTACCACAGATTGAAACTTTACCGCTATTTATCGGTAACTGCCCTGTAATGAGCTTAAAAAGAGTTGTCTTCCCACTTCCATTTGGTCCTAGAAGGGCAAAAAACTCTCCTTTTTTTACTTCTAAATCCAGTCCCTTAATTATGGGAGAATGGGTATAGCCGCCGACTAATTTTTGAACACGTATCATTTATTTGCCCCCTTCCCAAATCGTTCTCTTATCAATAATAGAGCAAATACCGGTGCTCCAATTAAGGCCGTGATTACGCCAATTGGCAGCTCTTTTGGAGCAATGATCGTTCTTGCCATTAAATCCGCTAAAATGAGAAAAGATCCTCCTACTAGCATTGATAGTGGAAGGACATGGCGGTGATTCGGGCCCGTAATAAGTCGGACTAAGTGTGGAATCACAAGTCCAACAAATCCAATGGACCCTGACACAGCTACTGCGGCTCCCGTTAACAATGACGCACCAATTAGAACGAATGTCTTTCCCTTCCTAACATCCACTCCAATATGATCTGCTGCATCCTCACCCAGCGCGAGAGCATTTAATTCACGATAATGAGAGATTAATATAAATGAACCAATGAGCATAAATGGGAGGATTAGTTGAATATGACTCCATCCTCTCATTCCAACACTCCCATAGAGCCAATAGATAATCTGGGTCATAGACTCTCTATCACTTAATGAAATAATGAGAGAAACAAGTGCACCAATAAAGGCACTTACAATAATTCCAGCCAGAATAATGGTTTCAATCGCTAAACTTTTGCTGCTTAATCGAACAAGTCCGAAAACAATCAATAAAGAAATTAAACCAAATAAAATAGCGACAACCGGAAGCGTAAAACTTCCCAACCCTACAATACTTACTTGAAAAAACAATACCAAAACGGCGCCAAGAGAGGCACCAGAGGAGACTCCTATGGTATATGGGTCTGCTAATGGATTGCGTAAAAGTCCTTGAAAAGCTGCACCTGCTAATGCTAGTGATGCTCCTATACAAAATGCCAGAAGAACTCTTGGCAGACGGATATTCCAAATAATCATTTCTTCATTTTTTGCTATATTAGTCAGCCAACCCATATTTAACGTTTTATCTATTATGATATGTAAAATAGTAGGAACTGTAACGGTTACACTACTATAAAATAAGCCAAGAAGGCTTATACCAAGTAAAAGCCCTCCGCTAATAACATACAACCAGCCTATTTTATTGTTTAAATATTTCGGGATAGATGAGTTCCGCAAGTGTCTCGACTCCTTCAATTAAACGAGGGCCAGGTCTAGTAACCGTATCACTATCCACATCAAATACGTTTCCACTTTTTATAGCTGGCACTTCTGCCCATCCTTCACGATTTAGCACACCAGCTTTTGGATCATCTTCACGGAAACCATACGTGGTAATAATCACTTCAGGATTTAATTTGACGATTTCTTCTTCCGTCATCTTTATCCACCCCTCTTGATCTCCTGCAGCATTTACGGCTTGAATGGATTCAAGCATCTCATGCATAAATGTATTTTTGCCTGTTGTAAAAATATCGGGAGCCGGTGAAACTTCTACCCAAACTTTCTTTTTATCCACATTCGCTGCTGTTGCTTTGTCTTTTATCACTTGAAGACGTTCTTTCATATCTGAGATTATTTCCTCTGCCTCCGACTTACTTCCGGTAGCTGCACCAATCTTTTCAATATTGCTATATGTATCCTCAAAGGATGTGGCACTTCCAACCACAATGACGTCAATTCCAGCCTCTTCAAACTTTTGTAAAACTTCAGGGTGTGTTTTGTAATGATAATCCGTCACAAGAGCTATATCTGGAAGAAGAGAAAGAACTAGTTCTGCATTGATATCCTGTGCACCCACCTTCTGTATTTCAAGTGCTTCTTTTGGATAGTTATCGTAATCCGATACACCAATGATTTTATCGCCTAACCCAAGCGCAAAGGCTATTTCTGTATTACTAGCTTGAATGGAGACGATGGTTTCAGGTTCCTCCTCAATCGTTATCTCTTGATTCGCATCGTCTGTGATTGTTACTGGGAATTGCTCTTTACTTTCCTTTTTCTTTTCGTTTTGGGTAGCAACCGCTTTATCTTGGGTGTTCTGTTCCTGTGTACCACAGCCTGCAATAATACCCATGCTTAACAGAAGAACAACACCGAATAGACCCCACTTTTTTACAATCTCATACATTACTTTTTTCCTCCTTCTATTTTTGGCAACAAAAAAACGCTTTTCCTATGGAAAGCGTGTAAAAAGGGCAGCTTTATTATACTTAGTCTTGTAGACAGCATAATAACTTGCAATCTTTATAATAAATAATAAATATTTACGTAATTGATTACCTGCACTTTAAACATTCCTTTCCTCGAGGAAGCTTAAAAACATAATAGGCAGGTCTCCTGACTTGCGAATCATCGGTAGGTTATCCCTTCCCATGTTTAATAACACAGTGGATATATATAACCTTCCTTCTCGCTTACAGTGGCGGGACCGTGTTGGACTTTTACCAACTTCCCTCTTAGTCTTAAATGAATTCTTGCATTAATCATTTAAGAAACCTATTTGTCTAGTATTCATTTTTTTGTATAAGGGCAATTATAGTAGAGTGTTCCAACTTTGTAAACTATTTCTATTGTCCCCATAATATTGTGGAGAGATTCCTATTACATAATAGTTTCATTTTTATATCAATCATACAGGTGAAAATACTCTAGAATATAAAAAAATTAAGCCTTAGCTCATATTGAACGAAGGCTATTCCTATTCTACTTCTTTCCGGCACCTTCATTTCATTCAGACTCTAATCTTTTTTAAAGTTAACAAATTTCCTTTTCTTTAATGTGTTTCAAATTTATAATTTAATAATATGATTGTTCCATATTATTTTTGATGAAATCCATGCATGAAGTGCATGAAAATGGAGTGGTAAAAATATGGAGACGAGGCAAATTCAATATTTCCTGGAAGTTGCAAAAAGAGAGCATGTAACAGAGGCAGCTGATGGGTTGCATGTTGCCCAATCTGCCGTTAGCAGACAAATTTCCAATTTAGAAAAGGAATTAGGTGTAGAGCTTTTTATACGTGAGGGAAGGAACGTAAAGTTAACCCCTCTAGGCAGAATTTTTTTGGAACGGATTAAGCAAGTGTGGTATTTGATGGAGGATGCAAAGAGAGAAATAAAAGAATATTTAGATCCTGAAAAAGGGACCATTCGAATTGCATTTCCTATTAGCATGGCTGCCCATACATTGCCTCACATCATTTATTCTTTTCGTACTCGGTACTCAGAAGCAAAATTTCAAATGAGCAATGCCCTTTATTATGATTTAATCGATGGTGTTGTAAATGGTGAATTTAATTTGGCGATGATTGCCCCCATGCCTAATCTGGAAAAAGAAAAAAAGATTAAAGGGGATATCTTATTCACTGAGAATATCGTTGCTCTCATCCCTCTTAATCATCCATTATCAGACCGGCAATCCATTCGATTAAGGGATTTAAAAAATGACCCCTTCTGCGTTCTTCCAGACGGGTTTGTATTTCGTGACCAAGTTGTTCAAGCATGTAATGATGCTGGTTTTTCCCCAAAAATAGCATTCGAAGGGAAAGATATTGACGCATTAAAAGGGTTAGTTTCTGCTGGCTTAGGCGTAGCCTTGATGCCGGAGATGACATTGGTAGATAACACACCACGATCTACCGTCGTTATTCCACTTTCAGATTCGAGACTCACTCGAACAGTCGGTGTTATCTACCCGGCCGAACGTAATCTACTTCCAACCGAAGAGTTGTTTTATCAATTTCTGATTGAAACCTATGAAAGATTGAATGAGTTTAAAAACTAAAAATACAATCATTCATTCATACTATTATATTTGCCCATTGCTTACACTTGAAAGGAAACCACCGTGTTGTTATTACACGTTGGTTTTCTTCCTTGTTAATTGAAAATGGTAATACACTGCTAGTATTATATTAATTAAAACGTGTTTTTAATTCCTCTAGAGTAAGTTTACCCAATTTTTCAATTGGCTTATTGGAAGTTGGGAAATATGGATTTATTGTCATAAAATTCTTTTCGATATAGTTAAAGTCAATAATGTCTACAACCCCGTCTTTGTTAAGATCTTCTTTTAATCTATTACCAGTATTACCAGCATTATTTGCAACCAGTTTCGCATCATAAATATCAATGACATGATCTCCGTTAATATCTCCTGCAGCAGCTGTATCTGTATACAAGCTATAAGAAATACCCTGAACCTTTCCATCAATTGTTCTACTTAACTTTATTTTTTTGTGGTATTCATAATGACCAGGAATAGTAACCACTAACGTATACTCATCTTCTATTGCAGGAATATCTACTATCGTCATATAACCATTTTCATCAATATCAGCTTCATTCTGTTTCCCTTTTTTATCTACTAAATAAGCTTTTGTACCAATCTTTGAAAAATCTAGTTCATAATTCTCATAACTCAATGCTTCACCATGGTAATAACCTTCTACCGTCGAGTGCTGAGAAATGAATTTAAATAAATCAGCGTAGGTTGGTAACGTGTACTTTTGTCCAGTAGATGATTGATAGGATGATTCTTGATAATAGAATCCACTTTCTAGAAAATAATTTAGGTCATTGATAACTTTTAGAGTTATATCCAATAACTGAATATCACCATTTATTGAAACAGGTAAATTCGTCTTTTTGTCAGTGATATCTACAGCAAATGTTGAAGTTTCAGACCAAGTGTTTGGTGTAACTTGTGGCTTTGCCACATTCACATTCCAATTATTTTTCTTTGCTAAATCGGCTAATTCTTGTGATGGCTTGACGTCTATAACTTTATAGAAAATTGGAATATCGATAGTTACATTAGCACTTGTCAGGTCTTTAGCGTTTTGGACTGAAAACGTATTTACAAATTCTGAACCAAGACTTACACCCTCGGTAGTTGTTTTTATTGTGGAATATTTGTCACCTTTATTAATAAAAGTAAAGTTTGGAAAAATCGGATTTCCTGCTGTAGAGTAATCATACGAATAGATAGCTATATTTGTTGGATAATTTGCATATTCTTCTGGTAAGACACCAAATTTAAAGTCGCCATTTGCCGTTGGGAAAAATTGAGCTGTTGGCCAGAAAGAATCTTGATAAGCGTAGACCGTATTTGCTTTTTGTGTGAGGTCATGCCCTCTGCTTTTCAAATAGTCAATCGTATCATCATAAACATTCCCATGAACCCAATAAGCTGTGTAATCCTTTCCATCATAATTCTCTGTTGTCAAATCTTCACTTGAGATTTCATGAATACCTGTTTCTCTATCAAATTTGACTTTCGGAGCTGTGTTATCGATCACATGTTTGGCTCATAAATGGGGAAGGTTTTTGGTTTTACCCAACTCGCGTCGAGTATGGTGAAGTTTCTGGATACAGATGGAATGGTGTATTATGGATGTTTTATGGTATTGATCCAAGATTTATTGATGCAGTTGCCTGTTATCCTACACCTACCCTTTACTAAATGCAAAAGTTCCTTGTGGAAATTAAAATCCACAAGGATTTTTCTTCTTACCAGCTCGGTCGTTATTCCACTTTCAGATTCCAGATTACTTCCAACCGAAGAGTTGATTTATCAATTTCTGATTGAAACCTATGAAAGATTGAATAAGTTTAAAAATAAAAAAGCAATCATTCATTAAAACTATAATATCTTTGCAAATAGCTTTCTAAAAAGTATCCCATTTTATTTTGGACAAAGATAGTGAGATTCCTGTTACAAAGAAATGTTCTATAACTTTATATCCCTTTTGTTTAAATACGATGATTCACAATTTTTGTCTTTTTATAATTTGATTAATTAGCAATACTAGCCTTCACTTCGTTAGAAGTACCATTTGCTTGTTTCTTCCATAACAAAGTAATAATTATTCCCAGAGCTAGTATGACGGTCGCAAAATAGTATGGGTAGTTGATATCTATATCAAATAATATCCCGCCTAGAATGGGTCCACTAATATTCGCTAAACTGGTAAACATCGAGTTCATTCCTCCAACGAAACCTTGTTCATTTCCTGCAATATTTGAAAGATAGGAAGTAACGGCTGGACGAAATAAATCGAATCCTACAAAAACAATAAAAGTAACTAGTAAAATAGAGACATAGGAATGAACGACGGTCATTAAAAAGACCAACACAGCTGATAATAGTAAGCTATAGCGAATCAGTTTTATTTCACCCCAAATTCGTGTAAGCCTATCAAATAATAGAACTTGTGACACTGCACCAAAAATGGCACCACCTGTGATAACAATCGCTATATCCGATGGTTTAAATTGAAATTTGTGGTCCACAAAAAGACTAAAGAACGATTCAAAAGCGGCTAAACCAAATGAGGCAATAAAAATTAAAATAAACGCAAGCAAATACTTTGGTGCAATCACACGTTTGAAGCTATTCTTAGTTTCTGAGACTTGTTCATTATTTTCCTCTGTACGATTTGGCTCAGATAATAAAATAATTGAAAGAATAGCGGCTATGGTACCGAGTGCACCGGCGAATAAGAATGGGATACGTGTTCCAAATTCCGCCAAGAATCCACCAATCCCTGGACCTATGATAAATCCAGTACTAATAGCAGCGGACATATAACCGAGGACTTTGGGACGAGTATCCAAATTTGTTATATCTGCAATATAAGCAGTAACCGCTGGCATAATGAATGCAGCACTAATTCCACCTAAAATACGAGAGAAAAATAACATTTCAATTTCTTTGCCGATACCAAATAAAAATTCTGAGATTCCGAAAATAAATAAGCCAATAACAATCATAATTTTCCTGCCGTATTTATCTGCTGCTTTCCCTGCAAATGGAGAAACAATCAATTGAGCAATGGCGAAAGCTGCTGTTAAATAACCAATTGTTGTTCCTGTTATGCCTAATTCATTCATCAGCGTTGGTAAAACTGGAATCACAAGTCCAATCCCCAGAAAGGCTATGAATAAATTCATTAATAATAATCCTAACGTGACTTTTTGAGTCTTCATCTTCAACATTCCCCTTAGCAATACGAGCTTATTGTTTATCATTTGTTTTACTTTTTCCATCCTAGTGTATATAGTTACTATATAGTCAAGGGTGGTGCTGTAAAAAATGAATAAAAAGCATGGAAAATATTTAACTACGGGCGAATTTGCGAAGCTTTGCAAAGTAAACAAACAGACTCTCTTTTATTACGATCAAATTGGACTACTGTCTCCAATATTGAAAAATGAAAAAGGGTACCGTTACTATTCAATTCACCAAATAGAGCTATTCTTTGTAATCGACTTATTAAAAGATCTTGATATGTCCCTAAACGATATTCAACTCTACATGCAAAATAAATCTCCTGAAAGTTATTTATCACTAATGTATCAAAAAAAAGAAGAGATTGTGATAAAGCGTCAGGAAATTGAAATGAAGGAAAAATTTATCGAGGCACAAATAGCATTAATAGAAGATGCGTCACACCTTGATTTTCATCAAGTTACGCTTGAACAATTACCAGAAGCAACACTTTATTTAAGTAAAAACATTGAAAATATAACGGAAGAGGATTTTGTAGAGGTCGTTTCAGATTTTCTAAATGAATTGAACGAATCACAGCTTGATACTGGATATCCAATAGGTGTTATCTCGAAACGGGAGCAAATATTAAAAGGTGAATACACGAATTACAGCTTTTTATATATTGAACAACCAAATCCAAAGGAAGGATATCCGTATTTTAAAACGGTTAAAGGTCACTTTATCATCGGCTATCATATTGGGGATGTGAATACAATACATCACACATATAAGCGACTTTTTTTAGAGATGGAAGTGTTAAATGTAACATTAGGTGAATATGTGTTTGAAGAGTATATCTACGATTCAGTTGTAAAAAATCATAAAGAGCATTATGTCACCAAAATTATGATTCAAGTGGATTAATCATAATCATCAATAATACTGCTTGCATGAATAACCGCCCCACGTTATTATTTAAATTTTGTGAGAGTTGGCGCATACATATCACTTCTATATCTTAACTAAATGTAATAAATGGTACCTGACCCCCGGGGGGCTTAAATAAGTCGGGAGTCAAGTAGTAGAATTTCGAACTGTTCCCTTGTTACTAAGGTCCTGTATGACGATTTTTGTTCCTTTTATGATGTCAAGACATCCGATTGCTGGAGGTCTTAGATTTACCTTTTCATTTTTATTCTACATTTGCAAACACAGTTATATCATCTCGATGTCCTATTACAACTAACTTATCCCCTTCTTGCAGCACCTGTTCAGGAGATGGGGAAATAATTAAATTCTCATTGCTAACAATTGCAATAGCATTTACATTATATTTTGCTCGTAAGTCAAGATCCCTTAAATTTTTTCTTGTCATACCTGATGGAATCATTATTTCCTCAATATTGTAATCTCTTGATAGCTCTATGTAGTTTAATACATTGGGTGAGAGAAGTTGATGTGCTACTCGTTCCCCCATATCTCTTTCTGGATGTATGACCCAATCAGCTCCAACTTTTGTTAAAACTTGTCCATGACGTTTATTAAGAGCTTTTGCAATTACCTTTTCTACTCCCATTTCCTTTAAAAGCATAACCGTTAAGATACTAGCTTGCATATCATTACCGATTGCAACAATCACATAATCAAAATTTCGAATCCCGACGGATCTAAGTGATTCCTCTTCTGTTGAATCAAGTACAACGGCGTGAGTAACCACAAATTTCCCATCATCTATCCGTTCTTCATTTATATCAATTCCCATTACTTCCTGACCTGCTTCATGTAACTTTGTTGCAATACTTATTCCAAATCGACCTAGTCCAATAACAGCATAACTTTGCTTTACCATGATTAGCATTCACCCCAAAAGATTGATTGAATAAACCCTAGCCGATTAATATTTTTTCTTCTGCATATCGAACCTTTGCTTCTTTTCGAGTATTTAAAAGGGCAAAGGCCATTGTTAATGGTCCAAGCCTGCCAATAAACATCATAATGGTAATCAAAACTCTTCCGAAAGGTGATAGTTCGGGTGTGAAATTAGCAGACAAACCTACTGTACCAGCTGCTGAAATGGTTTCAAATAGAATTTTACTCATATCCGCATTTTCGGTAAACGTTAATAAAAAGAAGATGAGGAAGATAAAAAATATTCCCGCCACAACAATTGATAGTGATTTATTTACCAATTCCCACGAAATTCGTCGTTTAAAAATATTTACCTCATTTCGATTCGTCACCACAGCCCAGAAAGCAAACATGATGATGGCAAAAGTTGTTACTTTAATACCGCCGCCTGTAGACCCTGAAGAAGCACCAATAAACATTAAAGCCATCATGAAAACGAGTGAAGAAAGGTTCATCGCTCCAATATCAATCGTATTAAAACCCGCAGTACGTGTTACAACCCCTTGAAAGTAGGATGCCCATAGCTTATCTCCAAACTGCAAATTTCCAATAGTAGCTTGATTACTATATTCTGATAGCAATATGACTAAAGGTCCTACAATATTAAGGATTAGTGACATAAGCAGGACGATTTTAGAATGTAGGGATAGTTTCCGTAACGATTTTTTTCGAAAGAGATCTAGAATGACAGTGAAACCGATACCACCCGTGATGAAAAGGAAAGTAATCATTATATTTACAGTGGGATCGCCTACCCATTTGCTTAGATTGTCAGGTTCAAGAGCGAATCCAGCATTATTAAAAGCAGAAATAGAATGGAATATTCCATAGTAAATGGCTTTCGTAAGCGGCATTTCAAATGACCAACGAATTGCTAATACAGCAGCACCAATTAGTTCCACAATAAACGTAATGAGGATGATTCGTGTTACCAGGCTAACAACTCCGGCAAGAGAAAATACATTTAAAGATTCTTGTAGTAATAAGCGTTCCTTTAGTCCAATCTTTTTACCTAAGATGATAAACATAAATATTCCTGTAGTCATAAAACCCCAACCGCCAATTTGAATCAAACATAGAAGAACAATTTCACCAAATAAAGTAAAGGTTGTTCCTGTATCCACAACAGCCAAACCTGTCACACAGACTGCAGAAGTTGCTTCAAATAAAGCATCAATGAAACTGAGTCCACGACCCTTTTCATAGGTGACGATTGGAAGCATGAAAAGAAACGTTCCTAATAGTATTAGACTGCTGAACCCTAATACCAGTATTTGTGCAGGATGCAAACTTACTAAATTCCCTTTTCTTTTAATCAATTTCACATTATTATCTCCCTTAAAGTATTCAAGATATGCCTCTCATCTCACACTACTAAATATTTTCTCCATTCTTTTGTAAAATGTCTTTAACAAAGAAAAAAAGTAAGTTACTCACAAATGTTAAATTTGTAAATAACCTACCTGTTTGTCCGTGTTGGTTAAGTAGCATCATAAAGATACTTTATCTTTAAATTTATATGATTTCGGGGATAATCCATAAAACCTTTTAAATGTTTTTAGAAAATAACTTTTGCTATCAAAGCCTAACTCATATGCAATCTGTTCTACTGACTTTATCGATTGGTCTATTAATTCTATTGCTTTTTCCATTTTAACTCTTGTCACATATTCAACGAAACCTTCTCCCGTTTCTTTCTTGTACATCCTGCTGAAATAACTAGAATTTAAATGTAAATGGGCAGCTACTTCTGTTAAAGAAATCTTTTCACCAAGATGGGTTTCTACATATTTTTGCGCTTTTACTACATCATCATTTCTAGTACTCATTTCTAAAAATTTGGTGGCTTTTAAGTGCTGATTATCTGTATAACGTTCTTGGTCTAACTTATTCTTTAATCTTTCAAGTAAAGCATTGATATTACTTTCTTCCATCGATTCTTTTAAAATATAATCAAAAGCTCCTAATTTGATGGCTTGTTGCGCAAAGGTAAACTCGTCATGGCAAGAAAGGATTACATTATATGAAGTGATCTTAGATTTTTTCAATTTCCCAATTAATTCAATTCCATTTAGTTTTGGCATTCCAATATCCGTAATCAATACATCAAAAGGGTTTTCTACCATATACTCCAAAGCATCACTACTATCTTGAAAGTTTGCAGCTACTTGGAATCCATAGTCATGCCATGGAATAATTGTCTTCAGAAACTCAATAACGATCACATCATCATCTACCAAAACTACATCATACATCTTAATTCCCCTTTTCCACTGGAATATGAAATGTTAAAGTCGTTCCTTCCCCTTCAATACTGTCTATCCACATTTGAAATGCTTCTCCATAAATCAATTTCATTCTTTGGTAGACATTTTGCACTCCTATTCCGTTAAACGACAGGTTACTTTTAGTATAGGTATTACTATTAGAATGAAAAATTTTCGCTTTCAATTTTTCTAATGTGAGCAAATCCATCCCTTTCCCATTGTCAGTAATGATTAATTCCAAGTAACTGTTACTTTGTTCATTTGCAATTATTTGTATGGTTTCTTTTCTATTACATTTCCCATGGATGATAGCGTTTTCAATTACTGGTTGTAGAAAAAATCTAGGCACTTCAATACTAGAAGCAGCTTCGCTCACATGTATCTCCAAATCAACATTATGCTGGTGTCGGAAATTCATCAAATCTACATAATGCTTCACAATCGTTACCTCTTCTTCTAAGGAAATAAATGCATTATTACGATTGATTGTCATTCGGAGGAGTGCTGATAAGGAATAAATGAGTGAAGCACTGCCAGTATTACCCTCCATTCTTATCTTCAAGCGAATCGCATTTAATACATTAAATAAGAAATGCGGGTTAATTTGTGCTTGAAGCATTTCTAATTCAGCATTTCGTTTCGCTTCTTCCTTAACTTTTATCTGTTCAATCATTTCCTCGATGGTATCCAACATATGATTAAATGATTGCCCTAATTGAGCGACATCATTACTGCCAGATAAATAGATTCTAGCGGTTAAGTCCCCCTGTTTTATGGCTTTTGTTACTTGGTGTAATCTTGTAATTGGTTTCGTAAATTCCCGGACAAGCATGATAAGTCCGATTAAAAATAGAACTAAAAAACCACCTTGAATTAAAATAGTCGTCCTCGTTATCATATTTATAGAACCAATGGTGTCCTTATAAGGTACAAGGCTGACCAATCTCCAATCCGAATAGGAAACTGGATAAGAAACCAATATGTGCTTCTCTTCTTCATAATCAACAATTTGATAATCACTGCTGGCAACGTCAAAGGGTAAGGTCGTTCCTAACTCATCTGTATTCAAACTCGAGTAGATATCTCCACCCTTGTTGGTCAAATAAAATTTCACTCTCTTTTCACTTTGATATTGACTAAAGAGTTTCTTAATCTCATTTTCTTTTAAACTAATAATTAAATAGGAATTGGAGGAATACGCACTTTGAATTCTTCTCCCTATGGTGATGAGATATGGGTACGTCTCTCTCTCGGATTTAATGTAAGTTGGGTGTGCACCTAACCAATAAGTTTGATAAAAACTTAAATTATCCAATTTTTGAAACCATGGTTTTTCTTTGAATTCTAAAGGATTAAAATCTATTGGAGAATAATTGGTGTAATACAAGTCGTTTTTAAACATGATGGTAATATACAAAGGCATTAATAAATCTGTAATTCCAGACAATTCATTTGATATATGTATATAATTAAGGGCTATTTTTTGTTTTGCATTTGGGGAATCTGCATCAATTAACTTATGAGATTTTAGTAACTGACTCATGTTTGAATCAAATTGAATATAATTAGAGGTATACATGATATCATCCAACATATTCTTTATTCCTAATTCAAGCATCCTTAAGTCATCCTCTGATTGTGTTGCTGCACGTTGTTCTAGTACATCCTTTGTAAAATAGTTTGAGACAATATAGGTACTAACCCAAGGAAATAAAATGCAGAGAATAACTGAAATCATTAATCTCATTCTAAGCGACATTTGCTTTATTGTTTTCCATAAAAATTTCAATGATGATCACCGCTTCCAATAGTTAAACCAATTAAAATAGAGAGAAAACATGTCTGTCTTCCCTCTATTATAGCATGAATATTCTAATTATTTATTTGCATCTACAATCGCTTGAACTTTTTCTTTGATGTTTTTCATTGTTTTATCAAGGTCCTGTTCACCAAGGAGATATAATTCCACCTCTGCACCAAATTCAGTGAATACTTCCGTAATATAAGGAGCTGGAGTAATGACTTCACTTGGCTCAACAGAGGTAAGTGCATTCCTCAATGATTCCATATGAACGGCATCAGGTTTTTTGGTTCCATTCACCACTGTTTCTAACGCTTTGTCCATATCAGCTTCCTTCCAAGAAGGAGTCCAGATTCCTTGTTCTACAATACCTTCTGTTGACAACCATCTCATGAATTCATAAGCTTCTTGCTTGTGTTTTGAGCTTTTTGCGATAGATAGTAAATCACCGCTCATTACAGCAACTGCTTTATCACTTTCCTTATTTTTTGGCCACGGCGCCCAAGCAATTTCAAATTCTGGTGTAAATTGACCCCATTCAGTAATCATAAAGCTTCCGGTAGGAACCATTGAAGCTGCTTGACTAAAGAATTGCTGACGATAATCCATTTTTTGCGATAAAATTTCAGTAAATGGAACGGATGATTTATCGACATTTTCTAATTGATTTCTTAGTTCTAATGATGCCCGTAACATCGAATCATCTGCATTTGATGTTCCATCTTCGTGTAAAATTAAATTATCCTCTGCTTTACTCATTGTTTTTAAAACAGAATGGAAATTATGCCAAGAGTGTAAATAAGATCCATAATGCTTGTCTGTAGTTAACTTTTTAGCATATTCTGCATAGTCATCCCAAGTCCATTCAGTCGGAATTTCTAAGCCAGCTTCATCCAGATGCGCTTTATTTAGCATAATAAGCATTGTGATATTTTTCATCGGCAAGCCATAGTTCTCACCACCAAATGCTGGATAACTATTATTGTATACTTTATTAATATCAATGCCTTCTTTTTCAGCAAATTTAGTGATTGGTTCAACCAGTCCAGCATCAACTCGTTTTGCTAATTCTTGAGGATTGTTGAACATAATCACATCCATCTCATCACCAGCTGATGCCATTAAATCTAACTGCTTGAAATAATCTACAGAGTTCATGTTTTCTACAAGTGGGATGGATTCCACTTTTATTCCTGGATTCTCTGCTTCATATTTTGCAATGACACTTTCCCATTTCCCAACATCCTCATTAACCCAGTGGACAAATTTCAACGTAACTTCTTCATCAGATGAATCAGATTTACCTTTATCTGATGAAGTTTTATCGTTTCCTGAACAGGCAGCTAACATAAACATTGCAATTAGTCCAACTAGTAACAATGAACCCCATTTTTTCATCATTATACTTTCCCCCTTTTTATATTGTTTGTATATCAACTCTCTCTATCTAAATAGAGAGAACGCATACCGATTAACCTTTCACTCCACCAAGCTGTATGCCTTCAATAACATTTTTCTGTCCAATTATGAAGATAATCAGTAAAGGCAAAATGGCGGACACAGATGCTGCCATCATTAAGGAATAAACACTGCCATGTTGATCTGAGAAACTTTGTACTCCTAGCTGAATGGTATATAATTCTTTTGATCTAAGGAAGATTAATGGATTTTGGAAGTCATTCCAGGTCCAAATAAAACGTAAGATTGCATACGTTGCAATTGCAGGTCTTACTAATGGTAAAGCAATCGAAGTGAAAATTTTAAAATGTCCTGCTCCATCCATTCTCGCTGATTCTATGATTTCGTTACTAATTCCGAGATAGAATTGGCGCAGCATAAACGTTCCAAATACACTGAAACTATTTAATAGAATAAGACCTGTATGTGTATCGTAAAGTCCAAGCCATCTATATAATAGAAATTGTGTAACTAACAACGTTTGAGGCGGAATCATGAACGTTGCCAAGACAATTAAAAAGATGAAATCTCTTCCTTTAAAATTTATTTTGGCAAATCCATAGGCTGCTAAACAGGATATTGTACATGAAACGAGTGTTGTTAGAACCGTTACTTTAATAGAATTCCAATATAATAGAAGGAATGGCATAGAACCTGTCCAAACCTCTTTATAATTTTCTACCGCATTCCAGGTTTCAGGAATCCATTGGATTGGAAAAGTTAATACTTCCTCTTCTACTTTAAAAGAAGCAGATATCATCCAAAAAAATGGCATTAGAAAAGCAATTCCGATTAGAACCATAATGGCAGTCACGATCAGTTTTCTCATATCCAATTTTTCTACCATCTGTACTCCTCCTTTCTTTTTAATAATTCACCCATTTTTTCTGACCAATAAATTGAATATAAGTAATGATTAAAATAATAATGAACATTACTAATGAAATGGCTGAAGCGTAGCCTGTTTTTAATTCAACAAATGCTTGCTGATACAGATAAACAACTGGTGTGATGGTTGAATTTGCTGGACCGCCATTTGTTAAAACGATGATTAAATCAAATACTTTAAAGCTTGAAATAACACCAGTAACAAACAATAAGAAGGTTGTAGGCGACACTAGTGGTATCGTAATCTTCGTAAATTGAGACCAAGCAGTAGCACCATCGATTTGTGCTGCCTCATACAATTCTTTTGGAATGTTCTGCAAACCCGCCAAGTAAATGATTAAATTAAAGCCAATTCCAGTCCAAACCATAATTAGCATAACAGATGGTAATGCAAAGGTAATATCGGCTATCCAACCAGGTGGATTATCAACCCCAAGCTTCAAAAGTAATTGGTTTATAGGACCTTTCGTTGGATGAAAAAGCACTTGAAAGACAACCGCAACCGCTACCACGCTCGAAATAAACGGCATAAAATAAATCACCTTAAACAAATCTTTCAAATATACATATTTATTAATGATTACAGCTAATGCAAGAGAAAAAAGTAAAGTAATCGGTACTGCTAAAATTAATAGAACATTATTGAATAATCCTTTAAGGAATAATGCATTGGTTAGCAATTTAGAGAAATTTTCAAATCCTACAAATTTCGCATTTTTATAGCCAGATACAAAATTCCAATCGGTAAAACTTAATACAAATGAAGAGAGAATCGGAAACAATACTAGTATAGAAGTTCCAATAAACATTGGCCCAATAAATGCATATCCAGCCAAATTCTCCCTCCAGCCACTAAATGGAGAGCCTTTTTTCACACTTTTGGATACTTTATTTTTCGTTGTTGGGACCACTTTTGTTTCGACCTTTACCTCGCTATTCAACATTTTCACCCCTTCGTCTTTCTTTGTAGCTTTAGTATAGTTAGTGTAATCGCTTTCAACAATGTGGAATTTTTACATAATTGAGAAAATTTTTACTACATTTGTGGAAAATCCAGTTTCACCATTCCTTTTGCTCGATTACCTATTTATTTCATGCTTTATTTTTACTTTTTAGATAAAATTTTTACCTCATTATAAAAAAAGAAACTTACTCCTTCTGTGCATGATATATTTATGGATAAGGGGGGAGTACCATGCAATTAGGTTCATTTTCAAACGCTGTTTATACCTTTTGTGATTGGGTAGCAAGATTAGCTTATATAAATTTATTATGGATTCTATTTACATTAAGTGGACTCGTGTTTTTTGGATTTTTTCCAGCAACAATTGCGATGTTAGCAACATTAAGACAATTTATCCGAAAAAATCATCCACCTGTGTTCCAAACTTTTTGGCACTATTATAAAAAGGAATTCCTTAACAGTAATAAATTAGGTTTAATAATAGTAGCAATCGGTTTTATTTTGTTTGTTAATATCCGATTTTTACACTCAACATCAACGAACATGTCCTCTTTTCTTTTTTATTCTAGCATTATTATAAGTTGTATTTACTTTCTCAACATTTGCTACACTTTAGCATCCTATGTTGAATTTGATCAACCAATAGGTACACATATTAAAAATGCACTTCTCATTACGATTTCCAATCCGATACCTAGTCTATTTCTTATTTTTGGATTTGCTGCCGTATACTTCGCTGTTACTTATTTATCTGGAGTAGGGTTCTTTTTCAGCGTAAGCATGTTAGGTCTCGTTATTCTCTCATCTGCAAATCTAGCGTACAAAAAAATCCTGGGTAAACAAGAAAAATTACGCACATCGCCTAGTTGAACACCCATCCATTTCAACAAAACGAAAAAAACACGCACAAATGTTGATTCAACAACATTTCTGCGTGTTTTTGTTTTAATAATTTGATACTAATAAAAATGCTTAATTGCTGCTCTCTATACTCATAATCCTACATACTCAAACCAATCAAAATAAGCTTTATTATTGCTGCTTGCACCATTTGAGCTCGCATATAATCCTATTTCAGTTCCAACAAATCCTCCAGCAACATCTGTGCTTAAGATTCTTCCATCTACATTTTCAATCAGGGGTTTATAATCTGACGGACTTTCACCATACCAAAAGCTATAATCCTGACCATGTGCTTCAACCTTCAACAATACTCTAGGTGCACGAATTGGCAGTTCCTTCAGAATCTCTTCCTCTCCTCCGGCACATTTGATTACTCTGATTACTTGTTCTTCACCATTTTTTGTATAAACAAAGCTAAAGTTGAATTCATTACTTTGTAATAACACGACACCTGCTGCTTCATTTTCATTCATTGGAGTAAACTCTAATAAAGTGGAAGCTGCAAAATTGATATGCTGTTGTCTTCTCCCCACAAAGCTTGGGCAGGCTAGTTCCGTTATTCTTTCTGGTCTAAGTTTTAAACTTAGATAACCTGGCCGCTCAGATAAGCTATAGAATTCCTCTCTTGGTGTACGTAGAAAGTTCCATTTAAAATCTAGTTTATCTTCATCAAAATGGTCACATGCTGAAGGTGTAAGAAGCTTACTTTCTGGTAAATTAGGCATTGGATACGTCATTTCTAGTTTGCCTGTCCCAGGACTCATGATTGGCCAACCATCTTCCCATTTTACTGGAAGTAAGAAGGTTTCTCTCCCCAGGTTACGGTAATAACCACCATAAGTACGTGAAGCGAGCCCAACTGCCCACCATTCACCATTTTGGGTTTCTACTAAATCGCAGTGCCCAACGTTAACGATTGGATAATCTCTCCCTAAATGTCGGTGAGTCATGATTGGGTTACCTGGATTTCCTATGTATGGTCCTGTGATAGCTTCACTGCGAGCAATGGAAACAGCATGGTGATGACCTGTTCCTGCCTCCGAAATCATAAGGTAATAATAGTCATCAACCTTGTAAATATGTGGCCCTTCTGGCCAAATTACATCCCTTAAAGCACCTCTCCACAAACCGATAGAGTCTCCAACCAATGTCATGGATTCCAGGTCTAACTCCTGCAGCCATACTTCCCAGTTGCCGCTGTATTTTTCCCCTTCTGGTGCGGGACGTGTACCGTGATAATAGACTTTACCATCATCATCAAAAAACAAGGAAGGGTCAATACCTGGAGCATCCAAATAATAGGGATCAGACCAAGGTCCTGCAGGGTCTGTTGCTGTAACCAAAAAGTTTCCGCCTTTTTCTACATTAGTCGTAATCATATAAAAAACACCATTGTTATATCGAATTGTAGGCGCAAATATCCCTCTAGATTGCCTTTGACCATCTAATGGAAGCTGAGATGGTCTATCTAATACATGTCCTATCTGTTTCCAATTAACAAGATCTTTGCTGTGAAAAATTGGTACCCCTGGATAATAGGTAAAGGAAGAAGTAACTAGATAATAATCCTCGTTCACTCTGCATATGGACGGATCAGGATAAAAACCTGGAAGAATTGGATTTTGAAAATTCATAATTTTAACTCCTTTACTGTATGTCAGTATAGTTAGTTTTTTAGCTAATAATTATATTTAATAGTTTTAATTATAGTTCAATAGGTTTATATCTCAATCTTCATTTCCCTTAATTTTAATATATATTTATCCCAATAATCACCGGCCATTCCCTCAATAATACTCGCGCTTGCCCATGGCATCAAACAAAACCATGTGCTGGCAGGAGAGCCATCACTGTATGTTTCAGTCACCAGTCCTTCGGAATAGCAAAACCGCTCCGACATCCAGCCTTTCTTTCCATGATCGAATTCAAGATCATACGTGTTATATGTCTGACATCCCCAGCCGATAATATCTGAAATACGGTCTCGAATATATTGATCATCACGATTATCAACGTAATATAATAGTTCATCTACAAGATTGCTAGACATTGGGTGAATATGCGGATTAGCGGTAGAAGTTACACTGCCCCCACAGCTCGACCATCCAATGCTACTAAGAGGCGGCACCTTTACTGGAGAATTATAGCAAAACTTAAAAGAAAATTCATAGCATATTGCATCCCTCATATGGTCCAGATAAAGTTCCTCGTTGGTTAAAGCATGCAAGAATTTGACTGCTTTTATATATGCTAATATCCCCTCCGAATCAACCGCTTTATCCGTATCAAGCGGTGCCCCGTAGCATTCCATACGCTTAACATATGACTCATAATAATGTTTTTCACTTGCCTTAAGACTTTCCAAATGTGTCCTGTCATCTGTCAGCCAATAATAATAAGCCAAAGCAGCCATGCACCATGTCCCGCTGAACGAATCATATTCAATTCCGGCACCGGTTTTTTCAGAGAAGATATAAGGATATTCATTGTCTGTATTCTTCGTTTGCTCAATTTTCATAAGAACTGCCTTCACAAATGCCAGCCAATCCTCATGAGAACAGTTTTTAAACCTTTTTTCATAATCATAAGCTTTCAAAATATAGAAGAGTGCCTGCCCGACCAAGTAGGAACTGTGACCCGGTGTATGTACCCCGTCGAACCACCATCCATTAATACACCACTTTCCACTATTACAAGCATCATAAGGTAAGCCGGAGGCTGGATTCATCGAATGCTCCACAATGTTTGTAATACAGGATAGTGCCTGCGCTCGCATCGACTCATTTCCAAGCCGCAAACCAGCCATTAGTACAGGAATTGCTGCCGGCAACCCATTAGTCCAACTGATAGATATCAGGTTATTATAACGTAAGCCTCCGTTGTCCTCAAAAACCTGGCAAGCATAATTTAGTTCATCCTGTAGCCATCCATCCTGATGAATGGCTTGTGCCAAATCCGTAACCGTTGTTTTTACGTCACTAGACTTCCTTGGATTTTGGTGATAATTGTAATAAACCTCTTGAATAACGTCATAAATTTCTAATTCCGATTTTGCATTGAATTCATATAAATTCAATGTGAATTCAACAGTCTCTCCAGGTTCCAATTCAAAACAATTATCACTCAGTGGAACTCTGTCTTTAACCAGATGTGACTTTATAAATAGCCATGGTGCATTTTCATAACCAAGCGTGTATCCAATCGTCCCTTTAGACAGCGAACATGAATACCCTCCGTATTGATAAAATGCACCTTCCGCCTCAGGCTCCCATTGCTCCTTAGATCCATTCTTGTAAATAAAATATGGACTCGCACTAAGTCCGTATATTTTATCTGTATCATATACAAGGGCTGCAGGATGTGATAATTTATCAGCTCTTACCATCCACCAAGGAGAAGAAGGGCGATTTAGATTCCCCTCTCGTATCCGTGGAAATTCATTAGGAACATTCTGAGGAGCCTCACCTCGGTTTCTACCGTACATAAAAGCTGGCAAGAAATAGCGGGGATTTATTTTTGCGAATTGAGTTTCTATATGTATAACCCCGGACCACTTAATTGCGTTATCGTTACGAATCCAGGCTCTTGCATGATATGGATCCTGAGGTGTACCGTCTCCATCATTTATCTCTATAGATGCACTTAGTCCATGCTCTTGTAATGTAAGGTAGTCAATGCTCTCCTGTTCTTTACTCCTAGCCGTCAGTATAAATTCCATATAAATCGAGACACCCCAATCATCTTTCATTTGTGATTAATAACTAATTTTATTGTTATTGGTAATTTTACAGAGTATTGGATTGTTTCTTAGGACTAGAAATTAAAAATAGATTTCTAGTCCAAGTAATAGTATTTCGTTAATATGTTCCTGTAACATCTAGCGTTAAATCCCTGACATTCTTCTTAAATGTAGAGTTATCTATTCTCTCCTGCAGCTTCTCATAGAATAGATCTTCATCAAGTGGAATATCGACCCAGCTATCCGTCCAAGCAGATAGATGCATAGCATTGGAAATGGTTAACCCATGAATACCCTCGATCCCAGGAGCAATTAACTCCGTTCCATTGAGGATTGCACTAGTCCAATTTCTCAAGATCCCTATGTGTTGAGAATTTTCCCCTTCTGTGGGAATTTCACATTTCCAGGACTCAGGGCTTCCAAATCCGCCTGTAAAATCTCTATTAAATTCCCTTTCTGATACACGTAACCTCCAAAAGGTTAGCTTACCATGCTCAATGACAATCTTTCCTCTATCCCCTGTCACTTCTAATCGATTGGTTCCTGGTGCTTCCCCAGTGGAAGTGACAAACACACCTGTTGCACCGTTTTCATACTCGACATAAGTGGTGACATCATCTTCTACTTCAATGTCATGATATTTTCCAAAAGACATAAAGGATCGAACTCGTTTTGGCATTCCACACATCCACTGCCATAAATCCAATTGATGTGGATCTTGATTCAACAGTACACCGCCGCCTTCTCCAGACCAAGTAGCTCTCCATCCTCCTGAATTATAATAGCTTTGTGGTCTGTACCAATCCGTTATGATCCAATTGGTTCTCTTTAGGTCACCTAGTTCCCCTGAATCGATGATATCTTTTAGTTTTCTATATAAAGGATTGGTTCTCTGGTTATACATGATGGCAAAGACCTTATTACTTTTTAACGCAACTTCATTCATTTCTCTAACAGCTTTTGTAAACACTCCAGCAGGTTTTTCAATAAGCGTATGGTATCCAGCATTTAATGATTGTATGGCTAAAGTAGGATGGTCATAATGCGGTGTAACGATAAAAACGGCATCAAAAGCTTTTGATTGGAAAAAGCTTTCCGTATCATTAAAGCGCTTAACTTTTTCACCAAAGTTTTCTTTCGCCCATTCTAATCTTTCCGATCTACTATCACATACAGCAGTGAGCTCCGCATTCGGAACCTTCCCTTCTATCAAACCTTGCGCATGACCTGTTCCCATATTACCTATCCCTATAATACCAACTCGGACTTTGTCCATAACTATTCCCCCTTGATATCTTTTACTATATTTTTCAATGCCTGAACCGCAACGGCGAAGCTTTTAGCGCCACCCTCTGGTAAATCATAACCAGGAGAATTCGGCTCAAGTAAGGAAAAGTCTGAATAACCCGATAAGTGTGGTTCAAGAGATAAAAAACCTTCATATCCTCGGTTATGTAATTCTTTTAGGATTTCCACCACATTTCCATCGCCTAATCCTGCTGGTACTACATGGTGGTCACTGTATACCGCATCTTTGATATGAACATACACAATATGGTCTTGAAGCAACTCAAAGCCATCTGGATAATTTCTTGCATTACATTGGACAAAATTTGCAAAATCGAAAATCCCTTTAAAATAGTCACCATTCAATGTCTCCAGTAGATCTAGACATCTTTCTGGAGTATCTCCGTAGATTCCTGATTCGTTTTCGTGCAGGAGAACTACTCCACTTCCTTCTCCTGCCTTTATAAAGCTTCTCCAGCGATGGATTACTTCGTCCCTATAGTTCGATGGATCCTCTCCTTTGGGCATAAAAAAGCTAAACATCCGTATATACTTACATTCCATAATTTTAGCAATCTCTAAAGTATGCTTAAATAGCTCTAAATGGGGCTCAAAATCATCGGTGATTTTAATCTTTCCAAGCGGCGATCCAATCGCAGATAGTTTAAAGCCTCTAGCGTCAAGCTGATTCTTAATCTCTTTAACTTCTTCTAACGTATAATCAACAAGCAGTTTACCATTAACACCTCTCATTTCTATAAACTTAATACCATGCTGATCTAATACATCCATCTGTGTTTTTAAATCTGAATCGATTTCATCCGCAAATGCAGATAACAGAAATTTACTCATAAATACCATCCTCTCTTTTTTTGCCTTTCTTCTCTAAGTATCTAGTATTCTATAATAAACTGGATGGTTAATCTTTGTATTTCTTGCTTTTTATATTGCAAATATTGCTTTTTTTTAGTTTGATTAGAATAAGATGAATTACAAATACACTCAAAACAAATTGTTAAAGAGGTGGATTTCATGGACAAACCGATCCTACAGTATAATAGTAATAATTTTTTTATGAACCATGTGGTAACTGAATCCCCTAATGATGTTGCAACTCACATCCATGACTGCTATGAATTGTTTCACTTTATTTCTGGAGATCTCACCTACTATATTGAAGGTCAGGCATACAAACTTTATCCAAACGACTTGATCATAACGAATTCCAGAGAACTACATAGAATTGTGTTTAACTCCAAATCCCACTATGAAAGGAAGTATATACACTTTAAACCAGAGTATATATCCCCTTATCAAACCGATGAATATAGCATGCTTTCCTATATTGAAAATAGAAAGCTAGGTTATTTTAATAGAATACCTGCAAAAGATGTTCTCGCTGATGGGATTAGTGACATTTGGGATAAAATTGAAAAGGCTTCCCAAGAATTCTCTCCAGAAAGCCCAATACTGATGAAAAGCCTTTTTATACAAATGCTTATTACTATAAACAAAATACTTTCAAAATATAATAATACTGTTGTAAACAGTCATAATTATGATCAAAAGATAGTCTCCATTTTAGACTACATCAATAAAAACCTATATAAAAAGATTACACTAGATTTGCTGCAAACAGAATTTTACGTTAACAAGTATTACTTATGTCATATATTCAAGAAAAGTACAGGCTTTACGGTTTTTGAGTACATAACATATAAAAGAATTATGAGAGCCATGGAGCTCCTCATGTCCGGAAATACAGCACTAGATGTGGCACATGCAGTTGGATTTGGAGATTACTCCACCTTCTTTAAGGCATTTAAAAATATAACTGGTTACTCTCCAAAACAGTATTATAGGAAATAGGTATGACTTTAAAAAGTCTCAAATTTGCCGAAAAACATCAATTTCTTTTCTCACTCCCAGTCAACACCAAACTAATTTTATATGTCTTATTATTTTATTATTTGAATGTCGATATGTAAGCTGAACAAAAACACTATAAACAAGCAAAAATTAAGGGGCGAAAGTTTCTTCGCCCCAGCTTTCTTTCAAATTAAAAAAACGTTCCTTACAATGTGTAAGAAACGTTTTTTCACTGCATTGGCAAGCAGTGACACTATACCGGTGGTCGGGGTCGAACCGACACTCCTCACGGAACACGATTTTGAGTCGTGCGCGTCTGCCAATTCCGCCACACCGGCAAATATTTGGCAGGGGTAGTAGGAATTGAACCCACACCAAAGGTTTTGGAGACCTTCGTTCTACCTTTAAACTATACCCCTAAAATATAAAGTAATGCACAAAAAACTTTGGTGGAGGGGGACGGATTCGAACCGCCGAACCCGGAGGGAGCGGATTTACAGTCCGCCGCGTTTAGCCACTTCGCTACCCCTCCACATTGGAGAATTTAATAATATGAAATTATGGAGGAGGAAGAGGGATTCGAACCCCCGCGCGGTGTTACCCGCCTGTCGGTTTTCAAGACCGATCCCTTCAGCCAGACTTGGGTATTCCTCCAAATAAAAACTTTTGTATTTTTTCTTTATAAAAATACTTGGTAGCGGCGGAGGGGATCGAACCCCCGACCTTACGGGTATGAACCGTACGCTCTAGCCAGCTGAGCTACACCGCCAAATTCTGATTAAAATGTAAGTCATTTTTCCTTAAAAAACATTGGTGGAGCCTAGCGGGATCGAACCGCTGACCTCCTGCGTGCAAAGCAGGCGCTCTCCCAGCTGAGCTAAGGCCCCATTTTGTTGCTTTAAAAGAATGGTCGGGAAGACAGGATTCGAACCTGCGACCCCTTGGTCCCAAACCAAGTGCTCTACCAAGCTGAGCTACTTCCCGTAAAATATGGCGCGCCCGAAAGGAGTCGAACCCATAACCTTCTGAT
>NZ_JAMBOB010000011.1 GCF_023715415.1 Neobacillus niacini | reverse complement strand
CCCCCATTGATTCATTCCCATTCTGATACCTTAAAACATATTGAACCTTTTCCTCCACTGTAAATTTAGCCATAAAAAACACCCCGTAAATGTTAGATTGGTGTCTAACATTTACGGGGCAGATCATAAACAGCGGTTTTTGTATATTTGGTGCCTAGTATAGAAAATAGGTTCAGATAACAAAAAAGACCACCATTTTCATTGTAAAATAGAAGTACCTATCACAGAACTTCCAATTACTATTCCCTACCACAAGGAGATGAAAATGATGGCATATACATTATTGAATCATATTCAAGGAAAAAACGGAAGTCGATGGGCACAATTTGTACGAGAAATAGGTTCTGAAAACATGTTGATGGTGGCAGTTGATGCTGCGAAATATACTCACAAGGCAATAATTTGTACTTTTTATGGGGACGTTTTAGTTAAACCATTTGAATTCGATGCATCCCTGACGGGACTTGAGGTGCTAAAGGAACAGATTAGCAGCCAGAGAAATCGGCTTGGTATGAAAGAGGTAGTAGTAGGAATTGAAACAACGGGGCATTATTACCAAGATTTAGTGCGACGTTGTCATTCTGAAGGTTACTACTTACGGATTTTGAATGCAGCGACCACTGCACAGGAAAGGCAAGCTCTCTTGAATTGGTCAAAAACGGATAATTTAGACCTAATGGCGATTGTTCAATCTATGATTAACGGCCGGGGGACATCAAACGAGTTATCCACTGGAAACATACACACCCTGCAAAAATTAACACGTGCTCGACGTGTTCTAGTAGAGGAAAGGACTTCTACCGAAAATATGATTCGTGTATATTTGGATCATATTTTCCGAGAGTTTCAAGGAAAAAGCATGTGGATAAATGGAAAACGTGAACATGTCGCCCCTTTCTCTAAGCTATTTGCGAAAGCACCTCGATACTTTATGCGTCACTATCTCCACCCCAGTGATATCCTTTCCCTCGGGGAGGAGGGCTTACGTGAACTATCTATTAGGGAAAATTTAAAACTTAGGGATAAAACGATTAAGATATTACTTGATTTTGCGCAGAACTCAATCTCGCAACCAAAAGAGTTTGTGGAGGCCGACCAATTTCTCTTGATTCAGAAATTAGATCAGTTAGACCTTTTAGATGACCAAATTCAATTATTAGAAAAGAAAATCGAAGATTTATTCGTTCAGACTGAAGGGGCGGTCATTCTTAGCGTTCCTGGGATAGGTGTTGTGACGGGGGCAGAATTATATGCGGAAATGGGAGATATCTCTGATTTCGACCATGCGGGACAATTAATTAAAATGGCAGGGACAAATCCAATTGTGAAGCAATCAGGAGGAAAAAAACCATCATACTTTGGTGTTTCTAAACAAGGAAGAAGAACCTTCCGTAATATCACCTACCAAGTAGGGAGATCCTTAGCCGTTAATAACCCTGAAATGAAACAGAAGTATCTTGCCCTAAAAGAACGTGGTAAACACCCTCGTCAGGCGTATATTGCCTTAGGAAACCGAATGATTCGTCTAGCCTTTTCAATGATTCGAAATCAAACTCTGTACCGTACAGAACACAAATACTATGTCTTGTTTGATGAGCTAAGTAAGAAGCTGCGAATGCCTAATGTAAAACGGTTTTATGGAGATTTCGTTACATCAACTGATCGTCAATTAGCCTAGAATTAAAGAATACATTTCTCAACATTAGTGTGCCAATTGTTAAAATTAAAGTGTAAAACTGTTCAATGTTAAGTAGTTAGTATTTTCTTAGGAAGTTGTTTCATTTAAAATGGGGCTCCTCTAGGACGTTAGATCACATTGTTCTTCGTGCCTGAGGCTCCAGACCTCGAGTGACAGCGTTATGGATCTTGTCCTACAAGTACGAATAATACGTGAAATCTAAGTTTAGATTTACTAGGCGGTATCCTCTGTAGGATGAAAACGCAAGGTCCTTTCACGTTCTAGAGGAGCCCTATGATACATTCTGTGATAGTTGAGTCTTCCTAAAAATGGAAATAGGGGATTCTACTTAAGGTCGCCCTTTTTTAAGGAAAAAAGGTGTTTGACTTATTTGCCATTATACGCTGTCACCATTAGTCTTCGGGTGTGTTGATGATTTTTAGGGTTTTGAAGCCGAGGTTGATTTTGTAGTTTAGGTTCCAGTTTGCACCATGGATTTCGATTTCGTTTTCTTGGAGGGTGAATCTGAGCATGACGTCATTGTCTTCGTCGATGATGGCGTAGGAGTTTTTATTTGTAAAGATTTGATAGGTAGGATGAGCAATCAGTGTCCATCCATATTGTAGTTTATTGCTTTTTGTCGTCATATTCACACCAGCCTTTACCCATTTATTTCAAATTGGTTACCAATACTCGGTACAATTTGTCATCCTTTTCATCTGGATTTCCTCTGCCGTCTGTATTGTTGCTGACAAAGTAGAGGTATTCGCCCTCAACAAACACATCACGAATCCTCCCTAAACCCGTAATAACCGGACTCGTACTGTTCTTACCTAAGTCGAACTCTCTAACTGCATTCCCTCTGAGTGTTGCAGCATACAACCTACCATCGTGGATCGCCATTCCTGAAGGCGCCCAGGTTTCATTACCTGAATGAAACAATGGTGTCTCCATTCCGGCTTTCCTTTCATTTCCTTCAATTACCGGCCAACCATAATTCGCACCAGGTTTAATTAAATTGATTTCATCATGTGCGGACTGACCATGCTCACTCGAATATAAGGTATCATCTATCCATACAAGACCCTGAGGATTCCGATGACCATAGCTGTAAACATAAGAATGGTCAAATGGATTATCTTCTGGAATACTGCCATCGAGATTCATTCTTAAAATTTTCCCATTCAAAGACCTTACGTCCTGCGAAAGTTCTGGAGTAGTAGCATCACCTGTCGTAATATACAGCTTCCCATCCGGACCAATCTTCAGACGACCGCCATGATGATAGGCTGCACTAGGAATCTTATCAAGAAGGATTCTTTCTTCCGTCCACTGATTCCCTTCTAGCCGCAATACAACCACTCTGTTAAACTGTCCCTGCTCATTCCCATAGGTATAATAAGAAAATGCCTTCTGATTATCAACAAACCCCGGATGGAGGACAAAGCCAAGCAGTCCAGCTTCCGCTGCTTTCGCGAGCGGCTTTTCCAAAGCAACTTGTTGTCGTTCCATTTTTCCATTATCTATTTTCACGATATTCCCTGTTCGTTCACTCACGTAAAAAACCTGATTTAGCTTATTAATCGACCACGGAACCCGTAACTCCTCCGCCACCACTTCAATGTCTGGCTGCAGGACAATCGCCTCATCCTCAAGAGGATCATTAGGCTGCAGATTTTCCTTTTCAAAAAGAGAACAACCTGATATCAAGACTATCATCGATAATAGAATGGAACGTACCTTGACCATCCATCTCTTCCTTTCCTATAAAACTTCTACTATTGCCTTGGCTACTCCATGTTCATCATTTGTTGCGGTAATCACATCACATAGAGTTTTTATTTCATAATCAGCATTCCCCATTGCGACTGCTCTCCCGACTCTTTCCAGCATCGAGACGTCATTAAAACTATCACCCATTGCCATTGTTTCAGCGATGTCGATCCCTTTTGATTTCACATATGTTTCTAAAGCAATTCCTTTTTGCGCATTTCGATGAGTGATTTCCAGATTGTTATGGCCTGAACTGGAAACTGCCAACTCAGTTAATTCTTCTAGTGCGTTTTCTGCAGCTTCACGCCTGTCTGAATCCAGTGCAAACCCAAAAAGCTTGTATATTTGGTGTGTTTCATCATTGAATAAAACATCATAACTTTCAACCTGATGGACTAAACCATGCTGAATGCGTTCTTGTGCTTTTTTTACCGCGTCTTCTGGTTTCACATCAGGATTAGCACTCACTACAATATCAACAATAATTGCCACGGCAATATTTGGATCCAAGGAGTATGTACCTTTGTTTGTATATACTTCGAAATAGATATCCATTTCCATTAGCCTTTGGGCAGCTTGTATGGCTACGTGCTTTTCAATTGGTGTCGCAGATAGTATTTCTCCTTCTTTTGTGCGTACTTCTGCACCATTTACACCAATGACAGGGCAATGTATATCTGCTTCATCTAGGATATATCGCACCTCTTGATAAGACCTGCCAGTTGCTATTACCACTTCAACTCCCTGATCTTGAGCATTTAGAATCGCTTCTATATTTTCCTGACTAACTTGTTGATACGAATTCAATAAGGTACCATCCATATCTGACGCAATACACTTGATCATGCTGTTCACCTATTTCTATTTTTTGTTACTGCCATCTTATCAGATATCCATATGCATTTTCACCATTTTGCTCATGAAAGATACTTACTTCCTTCTCTTACACTTAATGGAGCAAGCTTGTTTCCTTCGATAAACTCCTTAACAGAAACAGGATTTGTTTTAGAGTATTCTCTCAACGCCCAGCCGATGGCTTTTTGTATGAAAAATTCTTTGCTATCAGCATTTTTAACTATGTAATCATAGAGAAGCTCTTCATTTGTTTGCTGTTTATACTTTAATTGAAAAAGAATGGCACTTCTCCGCAGCCAAAAGTTATCATCAACAGACCAATGATTAATCGTCTCATCAATAAGTTCAGGATAGTTTCTAGCCATATCTCCAACCAACGGTGTAATCGAATCAACACTATCCCACCAAGATTTTGTCGTGAGTAATCTTTCTAAAAATTGAATGACGTCCTTCGGGAACTTCTTACTAAATTTCCCCATATATGTAATGGCTGTATATTGATATTCTCTTTCATCCTTTTCCCAAAGTCCTTCCACAAATTCCTTGTTAAATTCCTTTTTCAGTATTCCTGTCTCTTTAAAAAATTGCTTTTCCAGCTCTTTTCGGAGCGGTGACTTAATTCCTAAGAAAGGGAAGTGATCTTTCATATATTTTTTCATCGGACCTGCATTTTCTTCATTCCTGTTTTCCTCAAATAACTGTATTAGTCTCTTTACTTCATTACTCACCTTGAACACTCCTTTTAAAAATTGGAAAATTATCACACTTTTCACATTATTAACTGTCATAAATTAGACTATTTTTCTTCATATCATCTATATAATTTCTCTATATTCTTTAGCTATCACGATTCATTGGAGGAAAAAACAATGGTTAAACGTAAAACATTAGCTTATTCAGGGCTTGCAACCGCCTTTCTCTCTGCACTCTTAATCAGCGGTTGTGCCCAGAAGGAAGCATCTGCAACAAAGGAAAAGGCTGTACAATCCCCTAAAACAGAGGAACTAAGCATGGATGGAAAACTTGCCGGCGGGAAACTTGGCAGTGAAAGTCTTGCCTATGTTGGCGGCGGCTCTAGCAATAAAATTTGGGTCATTGATGCCCAATACCACAAAATGTTGACAGCCATTGATATTGAGGGACCTAAGAATGAAAGAACGCAACAAATGTACCCTAACCTGCATGATACCCATGCCGTTACATTTACAAAAGACTTCAAAACCATGTTTACTGTAGATTGGTTTGAATATGATGATACTTCTTATGCTATTGCACTAGATCCCGTTACTTTCAAAGAATTATGGAGAGTTCCAGTGGGCAAGGGCGGCCATCACTCTGCCATGTCCCCTGATGATAAATACCTTTATGTAGCGAACCAATATGGCGGTACTGTATCCGTTATAGATGTCCACTCACATAAGAAAATAGCAGACATTCCTACTGGAGAAGGCACAGACTATATTTCTCCTTCCATGTACTGGGATGGAAAAGCCATTGACTCTCCTTATCTATTTATCAGTATTGACAAAGAAGACAAGGTAGCGGTTCTAGATTGGAAAAATAATAAAATCGTTAAGGACATTCCAGTTGGCGGCAGCCTGCACGGTGTCAACCTTACACCAGATGGTAAATCTGTATGGGTAGCGGTTGGCGGTAAAAAGGAAGTTGTCGTTATTGATGTTGCCACTCTCGAAATTACAAAAAGAATATCATTTGAAGGTGGTCCTATTCACATATCTCTTAGCCCGGATGGCAAATTTGCCTATGTAACCACTGGCGGCAACAAGATCTACAAACTCGATACGAAAACGTATGAAAGGCTGTGGGAATCAACTGGAACAACAATCCCTGCTCACACTGGCATAAGCCCCGACGGCAAGGAACTTTGGACTTTAAACCATGGAATGGATAAACGTTATCCGTATAAGCTTGGCGGTGAGGCCGTTTCTGGTGTTCAAATTTGGGATACTGAAACGGGTGAATTAATTACTGAAATCCCTGCAGAGGGTGTACCACATGAAATTCAATTTGTCCCTTATACAGCGTTAGTTGATGAAGTACCTTTAAGCAGTGAAGAAGTCCACTCACAGGGAACCCATTCTGTTGCTGAAGCAGGAGAAGTTGTCTATAAAGAAAGTTGTGCTTCCTGTCATGGTGATCAGCTTGAAGGAAAAGCCGGTCCAAGTTTAAAAACAATCGGCAGTCAGCTATCAAAAAAGGAAATCCTAACACGTATTCAAGATGGTAAAGGCATGATGCCTGGTGGATTGGTTGAAGAAACGGACGCAAAAATTTTGGCTACTTGGTTATCAGAGAAAAAATAAACCAATTCTCTTTTAAAAAGATACTTTTACATTATTCGTTACTCTCCATCTAACTCCTTCATTCGTGCATAAACAATTTGGCAAATGCCAAACTAAAGTGTGTACTAGTGGAAGGAGACGATTTTATGACGAAAAAAGTTAATAAAGGCAGCCAGAACCAAAACTCACCACAGGCAGGTCATGCAGAAGCTGAATTTGCCAGCGAATTTGTCAGTGGCGATAACAGCAAGGGCAATAAAAGAAATAAAAGCCAGCAAAGCAAAACAAATCCGCATGAATAAAAGAGAGTCGGCGTTCCATTTAGGAAGGCCGACTCTCTTTGGCTATTGAGGGGTGGAAATGGCAGCAGGAGAAGTACGTATGTCTTTATTTCCGTCATTATTGAACTGATTTTGTAAATCTACGTTGGCTCTTTCTGCTTCTGATTGTGCCTCAACAGGAGCATGAACCTTTCCATCTTCCAATTGTCTATTGATTTCAATATTGGCTTCTACAGTATCATTTGCTGAATTTAGGTTATTTTTCAAGGTAAACATCTCCCTCTATCGTTTGTTAACTTTATCTTTCCCGGCCAGCACATAAGTATCACAAAAAAACTGTCCCTATTTGAGACAGTTGAAATAATGCTCATTTTCCTACTGAGTGCTGTAAATATTGTTTAATTCTAACTCTCTGATTTCCTCAGCTATCCTGTTTTGAAGCTGCTCGACCACAGAAAAATCCATTGCTGGTACGTAAATGGCTTCCAGCTTATCATGAAGATCTTTTGCCCTCGCTAAATAAGAAATAGCTTCATTCATTTTACTTTTATAGCTTGCCGCAATTGGTTTAATCTTATCTTCATAGATTTCATCTGTTCCCGGTGTAATCAGAAGCTCATACATATCGATAATTTCATCGCCGGCACGACTTGGAAAATACTCGTGCGGTGCCGTACTATCAAAGATGGCAATGCCCAGCTCTCTAAAAATAACCATATCGAGACTATTGGGATCAAATCCGCAGTGAAAAACCTCGATATCAATTCCTCTTGCTTCTGCTGCTGCTGCTAACTTCTTTAACATGGTCGACTTTCCAGAGCCAGGGCGTCCTTTAATAAAATAACGCTTCTCAATTTCCTCCGTTAGATTCGGGACAAAATCGACGGCTCCCTTAGGTGTTGCCGCCCCTAGAAATCGATGGCGGATATCAGATTGCTTATTTATTTTTAACTTGCCAAAAAAGGACTGAATTAATTTATTAGTCAACTGGTCTGCTTTTTCAAAATCCATGTTCTCAATATAAATTTTCTCCCAATCATCATGAACATCCAGTGCCTGTTTAAAGGTGGAGTAGGCTAGATGAAAGGAGGCACTAATTTGGTTTGTTAACCGTTCAATATTCTTTTTCTCGGCAGCAAGTGCTTTTGCATTCCAAGCTTCTCCCAAATTAATATACTGTTCTACAGCACCTGGGGCCTTAGGTTCGATGACATGTGGAGCTGTTCCATCAACGATTCCTACCTTTAAGGCACGAATGATAACACCATCAATGGAACTATTATCTGATGAGCAATGTAAGTATTCGATATCATACCCTTTTCCGACCCATTCATTGCCAATTTTCTTCATCAGTGAGGATTTTCCTGTCCCAGGACCGCCTTTAAGAATATAGATTCGTTCGAGTCCTTGAAGGTTTGAATCATATAGGCTATGGAATCCTTTTGCGGTATTCCCGCCTGCAAAATAATTTTTTATCTTACCTGCCACACTGAACACTCTCCTTTACGTGACATAGCGTAATTTCATTTCCCCCATATCCTATGCCATGCACGTTTTATAGGTGAATGCCTATTAAATTATTTTCTAACATCAAATGTTTCAGCCTTTGTCAGATCAACTAACACTTTTGGATTAATGACAATTTGGACGCCTATTTTCCCAGCACTGACAACCATCTGTTCAAGCACTAAGCAGCTATCGTCTATATAGGTCTTGTACTCTTTTTTCATCCCAATCGGTGAACAGCCGCCCCGGATATATCCGGTCCATTTCAAAATATCCTTAACCGGAATCATCTCTACATTCTTTTCTCCAGCAGCCTTCGCCGCTTTTTTTAAATCCAATTCCGCCTCAACCGGTATTACATAAACATAGATACTTTTACTCGCTCCTTGAGCGACAAGCGTTTTATATACTTCCTTTGAATCTCTTCCAATTTTCCCGGCTACTGACACCCCATCAATTTTTCCATCCTGATTATCGTATGTAAGCACCTCATAGGCTATCTTCTTGCTATCCAGAATCCGAATAGCATTCGTCTTGACCTTTGCCATTTTCCTCATCCTTTAATTTTTTACAATGATTATACCAATTTCACGTACAAAAAACAGAGTAATGAACCCTATGGTTCACTACCCCAATTTTTAAAAATTTATGAGCATCTAAATGATCGAATTCTCCTAAGGTCTGTTCCATAATATACCCAGCGGAAGTTTCTCCAACGATATCCGGCAACTGAATCTCTTCCAACAAAGGTTGGATAAAACCAGAAGCTATTGCCACTATTCAGCCAAACAAAGGTAAAGCGGTAGAGACAGCCTCTAATCGCACCAGGGTCAACAGCGAATGCAGAAACTGATTCTTGCGGCGTGTACGAAGGTGGTGGTGTAGATGGTGCCCCACCTTGTTGTTGTCCTCCTCCAAATGGCGGGAAACCTTGCTGTCCACCACCAAATCCAGGGGGAGGGAATCCAGGCTGCTGCCCCCCACCAAACCGATCCTGCTGTTGGCTCGGTTCTAAACCGGGATACATTCCATACTGATTGGGATAACCATAATAATTCAAGACATATTCCTCCTTTATGTGCTTTCCCTTTAAAATATGCTCACTCGTTTATTTGGTTTTAACTTATTTCCACCGAATCTCCACATTGTTGTCACCCGTTTGTCACTCTATAAATCCATCATTATAGTAAAATAAAGGTAGTTAGAAAATACTTACAGTTGTGAATGGGGAAACCATTTATCAGGTTTATCCCTTTGTCACAGTTAATACACAGAAATCATGTGAACTTTTTCACAATAACTACTATATATGATAAAAATAGAAAAGGGTGGCTTATATGAAGTATGATTTAGTCCTTTTACACGCACCAAGTGTTTATGACTTTCGAAAAAATTCCCTCTTAGCAGGACCCATTAGCGACGTAGTCCCATCATCACCAGTATTTGAAATGTATCCAATTGGGTTAACAAGTATTGCTGACTATTTAGAACGGTTCGGTCTTCGCGTTAAAATTATCAATATTGCAAACCGAATGCTGATGAGTGAGAAGTTCGATGTAGAAAAGAAGCTAAGAAAAATCAAAACAAGAGCATTTGGGATTGACCTGCACTGGCTGCCACATGCACACGGCAGTATCGAACTTGCGAAGATTGTTAGAAAGCTTCATCCTGATACACCGATGATTTTCGGAGGTTTATCCGCTACCTATTATCATAAAGAGCTCATTGAATACCCATTTATTGATTTTGTCATGCGCGGAGATTCAACAGAGAAGCTTATGCTACTGCTGATGAATAAATTAGAACTCGGAAATACTCACTATGCCGACATTCCGAACTTGACCTGGAAAAAAGGCAGTGAAATTGGCTATAATCCGATTACGTATGTACCGAAGGATTTAGATGATCTTGACGTGCCTGGCTATCGCTATACTGTCCGTTCCGTGTTTAAGTATCGTAATTTCTTAGATCCACTGCCATACAAAGGCTGGCTTGAATATCCTAACACCGCTTTACTTACAGCAAGAGGCTGTTCGCAAAACTGTCTCATCTGCGGCGGTTCAAAGGATGCCTATGATCAAAACTGCGGAAGAAGTTCGCTTGCCTTACGTTCCCCAGAGAAGCTTATTGAAGACATGCAGTTTATTTCACGCTTCAGCCGAGCCCCAATCTTTATCCTGCATGACCTAAGGCAAGGCGGACGTGAATATGTAAAAGAGTTCTTTAGCCGGCTAAAGAAGCTAAATCTTAAAAATGAAATTGTCTTTGAATTATTCCAATATGCAGGCGAAGAGTTTTTCCAAATGATGAACGACAGCTGTTCTAAATACAGCATTGAGATCACCCTTGAAACACATGATGAAAAAATCAGACGTTATAATGGAAAATTCAATTGTACAAATCCTAAAGTAATTGAAACGCTGAGCTTTGCCCTAAAACATGGTGCTAAAAAGATAGACTTGTTCTTTATGACAGGTATTCCTAGTCAAACGTATCAAAGTGCAATTGATAACATTGATTTCTGTGAGAAAATCCACCTTGCTTGTAATCAGGACCCTAGACTATTCTACTTTGTAGCACCGCTTGCACCGTTCCTTGACCCAGCAAGCCCAGCCTTTGAAAATCCAGAGCTTCACGGCTTTAAAAAATTCTGTCATACCCTTGAGGACCACCGCAAGGCGATTACTCAGCCATCCTGGAAGCATATGCTTAGCTATGAAACAACTCAAATGACACGTGATGATATCGTAAGATCTACGTATGATTCTGCTCAAAAATTAAATGAATTTAAGTTAAAATACGGTCTAATTGACCAAAGTGGCTACGATGAAATCAAGGGCAAAATTGAAAAATCACAAGCTTATATTGAAAAAATAGATTATGTTCTTTCGCTGCCTGAAGAAGAGCAGAAGGCAGAATTGGACTTAATCCAGAAGGAAATTGAGGAATTAAACAAATATAGTATTTGTGGTAAGAACGAGCTGAAATGGGAAGTACAAAAGAATTACGCAAATTTCTTTTCCCTGGCATTAGTTGGTTTAGAGCAGCTGTATGAAGAGTATGCAACAAAAATTAAACATGCCTTACAGCCTAAGCTTCGTCATCAATTCAAACTAGAAACACACCAGCAGAAAATTAAAGGTTAATAATCTAAAAGGAAAGACGTGTGAATATAAACTCACACGTCTTTTTACTGCTATTAATGGCCGCCCAAATAAGCCATTCGGATTTGATCGCTTTGGTTTAACTCCTCGGAGGAGCCTGAAATCACGATTTTTCCAGTCTCGATTACATAGGCGCGGTCAGCAATGGATAACGCCATGTTTGCATTCTGCTCAACTAACAGAATTGTAGTCCCTGACTTATTAATTTCCTCAATAATTTGGAAAATTGTCTTAACTAAAAGTGGAGCGAGTCCCATTGATGGTTCGTCTAATAATAAGAGCTTCGGACGTGCCATCAAGGCCCTGCCCATTGCCAGCATTTGCTGCTCACCGCCAGATAGCGTACCAGACAACTGTTTACGCCGTTCGAGCAGGCGGGGAAATAGCTTATAGACCTTTTCAAAGTCATCCTTAATCCCTTGCTTATCCTTCCGTAAATAAGCCCCTAATTCAAGGTTCTCTTCTACAGACATGTTAGCAAACACTCGACGGCCTTCAGGAACATGTGATAGACCTTGTTTCACAATGGACTGCGCTACCTTACCTGATATAGATTGCCCTTCAAACAAGATGTTTCCGTTCTTCGGCTTAAGTAAGCCGGAAATTGTCTTTAACAGTGTACTTTTTCCGGCACCATTTGCTCCAATCAGGGTTACAATTTCCCCTTGATTAATTTCAAGTGAGACGCCCTTTAAGGCATGAATAACTCCATAATATACGTTAATATCCTCAATTTTAAGCATTACGAAACCTCCTCCCCAAGATACGCTTCGATGACTTTTGGATTGTTTCTGATTTGTTCAGGAGTCCCATCTGCAATAAGCTGACCGTGGTCTAGTACATAAATCCGTTCACATACCCCCATTACAAGGAGCATATCATGCTCAATCAAAAGGATGGTTAAATCAAACTTTTTGCGAATTAACGCGATTAAATTCATTAATTCTTCTGTTTCCTGCGGATTCATACCCGCTGCAGGTTCATCCAGGAGCAATAGTTTCGGATTGGCTGCGAGCGCTCTTGCAATCTCTAGACGGCGCTGCTGACCGTACGGAAGGTTCTTCGCTGTTTCATGCATAACATTATCTAAATTAAATATCTTTAGAAACTCAATCGCCTTTTCTTCCATATACTTTTCTTCCGAAAAGTGCTTTGGGAGACGGAAGATTGAACTCAAAATGGAATGCTTGGCTAATGAATGATAAGCCACCTTTACATTATCGAGCACAGACAGTTCACTAAACAAACGAATGTTTTGAAAGGTTCTGCTTATTCCTTTTTTGGTAATCTTATAGGGTGCTAAACCATTTAGTTTATCCCCATCTAATTCAATACTGCCTTCGGTAGGCACATATACACCTGTTAACAGGTTGAAAAAAGTCGTTTTACCGGCTCCATTTGGTCCAATCAACCCTACTAATTCACCTTGCTTTAACTCGAGGTTCACATCTGAAACAGCCTTTAATCCGCCAAAGCGGATGCCTGCATTATTTACTTTAAGCAACGGTGTTTTTGCTGTCATGAGTTAATCCCCCTTTTTGCAGACTTTCCAAACTTAAAGAATGAGGTCAATTCTCTTGTTCCCATTAGTCCCTGTGGACGGTAAAGCATCATCATAATCAACACTAAGCTATAGATAATCATCCGTAATTCTGGATAGCTTTGCAGGAAGGTGGAAATAATCGTTAGCAGGATTGCAGATAAAACGGCTCCTGACAAACTTCCTAACCCGCCAAGAACAACAAAGATTAAAATATCAAAGGATTTTAAGAAACCGAAGTTTGTCGGCTGGATAATGAAAAAGTTATGTGCATACAAAGCGCCTGCGACACCAGCAAAGAAGGCTCCGATGGCAAATGCGACAACCTTATAGTACGTAGTGTTAATCCCCATGGCGTCAGCGGCAATTTCATTTTCTCTGACAGAAATACACGCTCGCCCATGTGTTGAATTAGTGAAGTTTCTAATGACGATAAGTGTTAGAAGGATGCTTCCAAATAACCATGGCCAAGTCGTAAGCTGGGTAACCGTCATCCCGCTTGCTCCGCCAACATATTCAATATTTAAAAAGACAATCCGGACAATTTCGCCAAACCCAAGTGTGGCAATCGCTAGATAATCTCCTTTTAGCCGAAGTGTAGGGATTCCAATAATTAAGCCTGCAATTGCAGCTGCTACTCCTCCTGCTAATAGACTAAGAGAGAAGGGCAGTTCTAGTTTCATCGTAATAATGGCAGAGGCGTATGCACCCACAGCCAGGAAGCCTGCATGTCCAATCGAAAACTGTCCAGTAATTCCAATAATCAAATGTAAGCTGGCAGCAAGAATAATATTAATACCAATAAAGTATAGTGTGTTCACATAGAAGAAGTTAATTATTTCTCCGGTAATTAAAAATTGCATCACAACACCAAAAACAATGGCTAAAACGATTGATGACCAAAAACCTTTCGCATGTTTGAGTATATTCATCGCTATAGCACCCCTTACACTTTTTCCCGTACATTTTTACCGAATAAACCGGCTGGACGGAAAATCAAAATTAAAATCAATACGACAAATGCCACACCATCACGCCAAAGTGAGAAGCCTGCAGCACTTACAAGTGACTCGATGACACCTAATAACAGACCGCCAACCATTGCACCTGGAATAATTCCAATACCGCCTAAAACGGCAGCAACGAAGGCTTTAAGACCTGGGATAATTCCCATTAATGGCTCAATCTTTGTATAATACATTCCGAAAGCAACACCAGCTGCACCCGCTAACGCTGAACCAATTGCAAAAGTTGCAGAAATGGTATTGTTAACGTTAATTCCCATCAATCTTGCTGCATCCATATCATGAGAAACAGCACGCATGGCTTTTCCAATTTTTGTTTTATGAACAATAAATTGTAAAAGAATCATTAATACTACAGAAGTACCTAAGATTAAAAGTGACTGACTGCTCACCTTTACTCCAAGGAAATCTAAGCTTGTTGCCGGGATTAAGTCACCTGGATATGCCTCTGGCTGGGCACCTCGAACATAAATGACTCCATATTCAATTAACAATGATACTCCAATTGCGGTAATAAGCGCCGCAATTCTCGTGGCATTACGCAAAGGTTTGTAGGCGATTCTTTCAATGAGAACCCCTAAGATGGCACACACTACCATGGAAATAAGCAAGGAAGGGAAAAATCCTAAATCTAATATAGTAATAGAATAAAAACCGATAAATGCTCCGACCATGAAGACGTCTCCGTGGGCAAAGTTAATTAATTTTACAATTCCATAAACCATCGTGTAACCAAGAGCAATCAAGGCATAGATACTGCCTAACGACACCCCATTGACCAGCTGTTGTAAAAATTCCATGTCTAAGTCTCCTCCTAAAATAAGGAAAATGTCATCTAAATAAGGAATAGGGAGACACTATCGCTCCCTATTCTCTTGTTCAATATTTTATTCTGGGTCTACCTTTGTATTAAATTCTTGCTTTCCGCCTTTGTATTCAAGGATTACGGCAGATTTAATTGGATCGTGGTTTTTATCAAGCTTCATCGTTCCAGATACTAATTGCAGACCATCTGTTTCTTCAAGTGCTTTTTGGATTTTTTCAGGGTCAGCACTTCCAGCACGCTTAATTGCATCTGCAAGGAAGTAAAGTGAGTCGTAACCTAATGCATTGAAGGCATCAGGAGATTTACCTTTATATTTTGCTTCAAACGCTTTCACAAAATCTTGTACCTTTGGATCAGAGTCACCAGAAGAGTAGTGGTTTGTAATAAATGTATTGTTTAATGGATCGTTACCTGCGATTTCTACTAGTTTAGGAGAATCCCAGCCATCGCCGCCCATAAATGGAGCTTCAATACCAAGAGCACGAGCTTGCTTAATGATTAAGCCAACTTCCTCATAATATCCAGGAAGGAAAATAAAATCTGGGTTTGAAGATTTAATGTTGGTTAAGATTGCATTGAAATCTGTATCTTTCGCAACATATGCTTCTTCTTTAACGATTTTTCCGCCATTTGCTTCAAATGCCTCAGTGAAGGCTGCTGCAAGTCCTTTTGCATAGTCACTTGAGCTATCGATAATGATTGCCGCATTTTTTACTTTAAGATCTTTAGAAGCAAAGTTAGCCGCAACAGTTCCTTGGAAAGGATCGATGAAGCATGTACGGAAAACATAGTCACTTAGGACGCCGTCTTTATTTGTAATAGTTGGATTTGTTCCAGTTGGTGTTAATAGTGGAATTTTGTTTTTCTGAGCGATTTGTACTTGTGCTAATGTGTTAGTACTAGTGGCTGCACCGATAATAGCTGCTACCTTATCTTGGCTGATTAACTTTGTTGTACCGCTTGTTGCTTCAGCAGCATCCGATTTATTATCGAAGGTTACAAGCTCTAACTTTTTCCCATCAATGCCCTCTTTATTGATTTCTTCCAATGCTAATTTGATACCTTCTTCAATTGACTGGCCGTAAGAAGCTACACCGCCGGAAAGCTCAAGGTTGGCACCAATTTTTATGGTTTCTCCGTCTTTTTCACCGCTTGTACTCGATGAACCACCACAGCCTGCCAACACACCTGCCGCCATCATGAACGACATAAAAATACCTGCAAGTTTTTTCTTTCTCACCGTCTATACCCCCTATTTTTGAATAAAATTCCCCTTTTCACTCGATGTTTATCCAAAAAGATGTTTAAAAAAAGATAATATTCT
Organism: Neobacillus niacini; assembly: GCF_023715415.1. Taxonomy (GTDB): domain Bacteria; phylum Bacillota; class Bacilli; order Bacillales; family Cytobacillaceae; genus Neobacillus; species Neobacillus niacini_C. The sequence goes on along the minus strand of NZ_JAMBOB010000011.1, from coordinate 106,853 downwards.
GAAAACATTGTACCAAAATAATTTCCTTTCCGTCTAGTAGTAAAATGCGTTATTTTACTATAATTCTGAAAAATAAATATTTTAATAATTTCCTACTATAGACATAGGATTAAAAACAATCCAATTAACTTTGTCCCTTTAAAGGGATAAAATGAGGCAGTGTTAAATAATAAAAGAGAGATTCCCTTATCGAAATCTCTCTCAACTAAATATTATACTAATACTTTATTTTTCGTCTCTTTCCCCAAAAAGATAACCGCAAAAGCAGCTATGAAAACGGAGATACAAAAGATTGTAAAGATGGTGGAAATGGATGTACTTTGTGCCACTAAATAACCAACCAATAACGGTCCAAGTACTCCGCCTAATCGGCCAAATGCCGCCGCCGATCCTGAACCCGTTCCACGGATAATCGTTGGATATTGTTCCGGAGTATAGGCATATAATCCACCCCATGCCCCAAGGTTAAAGAAAGATAAAAGAATACCAGACGTAATTAACAGTGTCGTTGACTCTGCATTTCCAAATAGAAAAGCACTGATTGCTGTTCCAATTAAGTAGACAGCCAATACAAATTTCCGGCCGAATTTTTCAATCGCCCAAGCAGCCGTAAAATATCCTGGTAATTGAGCAAGGGTCATAATTAACACATACCCAAAACTCTTGATTAGACTAAAACCTTTTAATACCATCACACTTGGTAGCCATAAAAACATGCCATAATAGGAGAAAACTACACAAAACCACACAATCCATAACATCGTTGTACGGCGGCGATATTCATTCGTCCATAGATTTGCGATACTTTGAAATGCAGAAATCTTCTCTTTATCCTTTATCGCTTCAAATCTAGGAGAGTCGGGTAATCCAACCCGTAAATACAAAGCATACAATGCAGGTGTTGCACTAATTAACAAGGCCGTCGACCAGCCAAATTTCGGGATAATAAAATAAGAAATAACCGCAGCCAGCAGCCAGCCAGCTGCCCAAAAGCTTTCTAGTAACACGACAATCCGTCCTCGTTTTTCGGCAGGAACACTTTCAGAAACGAGTGTCGAAGCAACGGGAAGCTCACCGCCAAGACCCATTCCAATAAAAAATCTTAAGATAAGGAATACGGTAATGGATGTCGCAAAGGCTGAAATTCCACTTCCAATTGAAAATAATAATAACGTAATGATAAAGACATTTTTCCGGCCAATTCGGTCTGCCATTAATCCAAAAATCAAGGCTCCTACAGCCATTCCGATTGATTGGATACTTCCGATCCAGCCCATTTGCTCAGACGTTAAGTTCCATTCTACACTCAATGCTGCAATAATGAAGGAAAGCATGCCCACATCCAATGCATCAAACATCCAGCCTGTTCCGGAAACCCAGAGTAATTTCCGATTTGAAATTTCTTTTTTCATAACCAGCCCCCTTTTAAACTTCATTATTCCCTACTAATGAATTTTCCATTAATCAACAGCGATTTCTACATTTTTAAATTGGTTAAAGAACATATGATAGTATTTCCCTTGTTGGTTCATAAGTTCGCCGTGATTTCCTTTTTCAAGAATCTGGCCATTGTCAATCACCATAATGCTATCGGCATCTCGAATCGTATTTAACCTGTGAGCGATAATAAAACTAGTCCGCCCCTCCATTAAGGTAAGCAGTGCTTCTTGAATATGAAGCTCCGTACGTGTATCAATACTGCTTGTCGCCTCATCTAAAATTAATACAGCGGGCTTTGCAAGAATAACCCTGGCAATGGCAATCAACTGGCGCTGCCCTTGACTTAAGTTTCCACCATTTTCTGAAAGAGATGTTTCATACTGATTAGGCAATCGTCGAATAAAAGCATCTGCATTGGCCATCTTCGCAGCATGGATGACCTCCTCATCACTTGCTGAAGGCTTTCCGTACTTAATATTTTCCTTAATGCTGCCTGAAAACAGATAGGTATCCTGGAGAACAAATCCAAAGCAGCTTCTTAAGCTGTCACGTGTATATTCTCTAATATCATGACCATCTAATAAAATTCTGCCCTCTGTGACGTCATAAAAACGTGTCAATAAATTTACAATCGTCGTTTTTCCCGCTCCGGTTGGCCCCACTAATGCCGTGCTGCTGCCAATATCACTTTCAAAACTGACATTTTTTAAAATCGGAACATCCCCGCGGTAGCCGAAGCTGACGTTTTCAAAAACAACATGCCCTTTCGGCTTGTCTAGCACAATGGCATCCTTTTGATCATCAGGCTCCTCTTGCTCATCGAGAATCTCAAAAACCCGCTCCGCACCAGCAACACCAGACTGCAGCATGTTAAAAATTTGGGCAAGGTCGTTAAGCGGCCGGACAAACTGCCGCGAATAGGTAATAAAACTCGCAATGGCACCAATCGTAATCATACCCTTAACAGCAAGGAACCCTCCTGTTACGGCTACAATCGCAAAACCTAAATTATTAATTACATTCATGATGGGCATAAGAAAGCCGGACCAAATTTGCGCCTTAAGGCCAACCTCACGCAGTTTTTGATTGACCTCTTCAAATTCAGAGATAACCTTATCCTCATGATTAAATGCCTTTACAACCTCAATTCCTGAAATCGTTTCTTCTATTTGCCCATTTAACTTCCCAAGCTGAATTTGCTGCTCTTTAAAATAGACACTCGTTCTTTTTGCAATTGTCTTGGTTAAGAGAAAAACAAGGGGAACGGTCAGCAAGCTTGCCACAGTCAAAATCGGACTAAGGATTAACATCATAATAAATGAACCTAAAATTACAATGACACCTGACATCAACTGTGTCGTCGATTGCGAGATGGTACTGCTGACATTATCAATATCGTTTGATAGCCTGCTCATTAATTCTCCATGAGTCCGCTTGTCAAAAAAGGAGACGGGGAGGTTTTGGAGTTTTCTAAACAATGCATCTCGGAGCCTTTTTACAATCCGCTGGGAAACACCGGCCATCAGCCACCCCTGCAAAAACGTCAAGACACCATCTAAAATATAGGCAGATATTAGGATAATAATCATAACTTCAAGAAAATTAAAATCTACTTTGTTGCCGAGATTTATCGCATCCACCGCTTTCCCGATTAAGAACGGAGAGAGGAGCGATAATGCTGAACTGAAAAGAATGAACAAAAACACAATACTAAGCATTTTTCGCTCATTGCCAAAATAATGCCATAACCTTCTTATTGTCTCTTTAAAGTTTTTTGGTTTTACAATCGGGGCACCTCTACGATGGCCTCCAAAGCCCGGCCTACCGGGAAGCGAGAGGGGAGGTGGTGTGTTACTGGATTGATTAGCTTCCTTCGCCATTTAGAGTGCCACCTCCTTACCTACTTGTGATTGATAGATTTCCTGGTAAACCTTACAGTCTCTTATTAATTCTTCATGTTTTCCTACACCAGCAATTTCCCCATGGTCCATGACAACAATTTTGTCTGCGTCAATGATGGAGGTGATCCGCTGGGCAATAAGGAGGCACGTCAGACCTTTTGCATACTTTTTCAATCCAGCCTTAATACCTGCCTCCGTGGTAACGTCAACCGCACTCGTGCTATCATCTAGTATTAAAATCTTTGGGTTTTTAATTAATGCCCTTGCAATCGAGATTCGCTGCTTTTGGCCGCCTGAAAAGTTTACCCCGCCTTGACCTATCCTTGTTTGATATCCTTCAGGGGAGGAAGCGATAAAATCATGTGCACCGGCAATCTCTGCCGCCTTTTCTACTTCCTCCATTGAAGCATCTTCTTTTCCCCATTTAATATTTTCCTCAACACTTCCGGTGAAAAGAATATTTTTCTGCGGGACAAAAGCAATCTTTTCTCTTAGTCTCTTAGGATCCACAAGGTGAATTTCCTCACCATCTACTTTGATACTGCCGGCACTCACATCATAAAAACGGGGAATTAAGCCGACAAGAGTGCTTTTGCCTGAGCCTGTCGAACCAATGATTCCAACGGTTTCTCCTGGCAGGATGGTCAGGTTAATATCTTTTAGCACTGGGTCACCGCTTGTCCCTTCATAAGAAAAAGATACATGATCAAATTCAATTTTCCCTTGTCCAATAGGGGCTTCTTCTTTTTCATCCTTCCAAGTTAAATCATCCTCCTGAACAAATACTTCACTAATCCTTACAGTTGAAGTTTTGGCACGGACAAACATATTAAATACCATCGATATCATCATCAATGAAAACAGAATTTGCGTCATGTAATTAATAAAAGCAATTATATGACCAACCTGGACATTGCCATTCGTCACCCCAAAGCCGCCAATCCAGAGGACAGCAACAATTCCAAGGTTAACGGTCAGCATAATCGCTGGGCTGAACACAGCCATTAGCCTTGTAGCAGCGATCGATTGCTTTTTAAAATCATCATTTGTTTTCTCAAATTTATTTACCTCGACATCAAAACGGTTGAACGCTTTAACAACACGCACCCCGGACAAATATTCACGCATCACACCATTTACCCGGTCAAGCGCCTTCTGTACTTTTGAAAACATAGGGAATCCAAGTCTAAGGTTTAAAATGATAAAAATGGCCACAATCGGGACAACAACAATTAATACAACCGATAAATGGAGGTTTAACCGCGTAGCCATAATTAATCCTCCGATCGCCAACAACGGAGATTTAACAAAAATTCGCATTAAGCCATTCGCAAAAACCTGCACCTGAGTGACATCATTGGTCAGCCTTGTGATTAAAGATGCACGTTCAAATCGGTCAATATTTTTGAAGGACAGCGTTTGAATTTTTTTATATAAGTCTGACCTTAACTCTGACCCAAAGCTTTGTGAGACGTTGCTGGCAATGATACTTCTAGTTGAAGCCGCAATCGCACCAAAAAGCGTAATCAATAGCATTAATCCACCCATTTTAAGTACATACTCTAAATCTCTGCCTGCGACACCAACATCAATAATTTTCGCCATAATCGTTGGCATCATCAAATCACTAATCGCTTCAAAGGTTAAAAATAAAACAGCTAAGCTAAAAGACTTCCAATATTTCCTTATGTATTTTGCTAAAAACCCCATGAATTCCTCACCCCAACATTCTTTTGGAAATCTTTTGAACATTATGATAGAGATATTATAGCAAAAAAAAGTATGAGTTCTATGAAAAGAACTCATACTTTTACTTAATCTTCTAGCGGGCGAAACTCATGAACCCAAACACGCATGTGCGGAAGCCATGGCATTCCAGGATGATAGGCAAGAATGGATTGCTTATATTCTTCAACAGTTGAGAAGCCCTCACTGCGTGCGTCATCATCTGTTAGTTCACCTAAGCTTTGTGAGTAAACTCGCTCTACAACAAACTTCTGTCCATCAAGCGTCATGATTTCGCCTGGATCGGCATATCTTCCATTTCGTCTTGTTGCACTCTTCTTACCGGAAAGCACCAATTTAATATCACTTTCCATGGTAATTAAACGGTCAACTGAGCATGTCTTTGGCGGTAGTGTAGTGTTTTCATTTTGCATATACTTTTCCTCCCATTTCCAATTCATCTTCCCTATTTTACACTATCACCATATTATTAAAAAGCATACTCACACATTCAAATCTCTTTTTTTATAAAATAAAAATGTCGCCAACGTAAGAACAGCAATCAGAACACATGATAATAGGACAAAGATGAATTCAAACCCTCCGCCAAACATCACATTTTTTGCTTCAAAGTATTTAAACGGAGTGAGGTATTTTAAGCTTTCTATATTCTCATTCAAGTCAATCGCAACCGAAATGACATACGTAAGCAAAAGAACACCGGTTGCTAAGGAGGCTGCACTTTCTGATTTCTTTTTAATAGCTGCAAGGGAGCTGCCGATTACCATAAATAGGAGCTGTAAAATAAACATACCAACCATTGTAATGGCAATATCCTTGGTAACCACTTCACCATTGCTGAATTTCCCCACCAATCCAACTGATGAAACAAAGGTAACCAAGTTTAAGAGTAAGATATTTAGGAATGCTGACAATAGCTTTGCTGTAATAACCCGATTTCTTGATACGGGTTTAACAAATAAAAACTCAGAGGTTTTGTCGCGCTCTTCTTTTGCAATAATCGTTGCCCCCAGCATCGCAGCATGAATGGTCGCCATTAAGAGCAAATAGATAAACAGTAACCCGTAGTAACCTGTTGCAGTTGAAATATCAAAATCACCTATACCTAAAACAGCCAGCATCGATTTAGGCATTCCCGCCAGCATATCATTCATTGGCTGACCAGAAGAAGCTAGACTCTCATATTTAACCATTCCTGAAGCAACCATAAGAAACATACCAATACTCCAAAAAATAAGCGATTTTCTATGTGACTTCATTTCCTTTAAAAATATATTCATCCTATCCTCACTCCTCCTTGTTAAACCGAGTGAATATCCCTTTTGGTATAAATGAAAAAACTAGCCCCAATCGCTAAAACAATAACAACTGCTCCGGTAATCAAAAAGGAGGTTTCATAACTAGACTTTTCGATGATATAAGCAGTGTCAAAATATTTAAATGGAGAAAGATATCGTTTCACTTCATCACCGGAAGTAGCGCTAAACATTCCTAAAAAGTAAAAGGCAAAAACGGTTGCCAGTGAAATAGTCAGCACAGATTTTATCTTTGAAACAATCACAGAAATGATGATTCCAATTGCTATAAAAATCAACTGTACGAAAAAGACTGTCAATGAAAGGAGGATAAAAATACTCACGCTAAAATCCTCCGTTTTCACTTGGGAGGCAATGAGTGTGGCCGCTGCTACATAAACAATATTGGTTAGAATGATTGAAATCAGTGCTGCCAATAATTTGTTCGTTAAAACAGCGGTCCGTGTAACAGGCTTTGTTAGCAGAAAGTCAGCTGTTTTTTCGCGGACCTCCTTACTGACTATACTCGTTCCTAGATTCATAGCCTGAATCGCTCCGCAAAGCGTCACAAAGGATAGTCCATAACAGTAGAACCCAAGAATCGAAAAGAAATTATCGAGATTAATGCCGAATGCTTCTCTTAGTGGTGCCGGATATCCTTCGAGCAGCTTTGTAAACTCCTCTGTATCCTTTGTAAAAGAAGGAAAAAATGACATGAACAGTGCTACAATAGCAACTAATGATATCGTCCAAATAATTGTAGACTTCCGATAAGCCCTCAATTCATGCAACAAAATGTTCATCGTCTTTTAAGCCTCCTTCTCATAGTAGTGCATAAAAATCTCTTCAAGGTCTGGCTCTTCAATCCATAGATTGCTAATTTCGATGTCCGCTATTTTTCTCATTACATCATTAATATTTCCTTTAAATAAAAAGCTTGTCATATTATCCTTTGTTTCTAGCTTATTTACACCTTTGAGGTTAAAATAAGCAGGATCTAGGGTAGACTTTGTCTCAACTTTAAACTTTTTATAGGTGTTTTCTTTCAAGGTACTTATCTTTTCAACGGTAACAATCTTGCCCTCTTTAATAATCGCAACCCGATTACACAAGCGCTGAACCTCCGTTAGGATATGAGAGGAAAAGAGAATTGTCGCACCTTTTCTATTCTCTTCCTCAAGCAGTTCAAAGAATTTCTGCTGCATAAGAGGGTCTAATCCACTCGTTGGTTCATCAAGAATAATCAGCTTCGGCTCATGAAGCAACCCCTGAACAATCCCGACCTTCTTTTTATTTCCCAGTGAAAGGTCGTCAATTTTTTTGTTGAGGTCCAAATCCATAATCTCGGCTAATTCCTTTATCCGCTTCTTGCAATCCTTTTTGTAAAAACTAGCTGAATAGTTTAATAAATCCTTGACCTTCATATTGTCATAATAGAAAACTTCAGATGGCAAATAACCAATTTCCTTTTTAATCTCTGGAGCAAACTGGACAGTGTCCTTCCCAAAAATAGTCGCACTGCCGCTGGTAGGGTAAATGAGTGAAAGGAGTGTCCGAATCGTGGTCGATTTCCCGGCACCATTCGGACCGATAAAGCCAAAAATTTCACCTTCCTCAACGTTAAAGCTGATGTCGCTGATTCCTCTTGCTTTGCCATAAGTTTTTGTTAGATTCTTAATCTCAATCACATTCATCGTCCCAGCCCCCTATTTATAAAAACATTTAATGAAAATCTCAAAGTACTCTTCCGCTTCCATAAAGACCCTATCATAATCAATTTTGTGACCAGGGACCATCTTCGCTTTGTAGAGCTCCTCATCACTCATTTTTTCAAAGGTCCAAGAAATGACTTTTACTATTTTTTGAACATCGACATCATCCCTGAATTTTGCGAGATCGATTCCATCATAGATAATCCCTATATTCACGGCGTTGAGTTCCTGTTTCTTTTTATCAAACTCGTCTTTTATTTCTGGGGAATCCTGCATAAATGCTTCTTGGATAAACGTTAAGATGTCTGGATATTTCGTTTGCAGGTCCATTTTGATTTGTACCGCCTGACGAATCCTTTTAAAAAAGTCTGTTTCGTCTAAATCGATCTTTTTATAAAATTCATCGGCAACAAGGTTGTAGCAATAATCAAACAAAAAGAAAAACAACTGCTTTTTATTTTTAAAATAATGAAAGAGAAGTCCCTTTGAAATACCAGCTTCCTTAACCATTTCATTTGTCGAGGCGTTATCATACCCCTTTAGGGCAAATTCCTTAATTGCAGCGTTAATGATTCGGTCCTGTTTTTCAGGATCTAGGTTAAAAAACTTCGAAAACAAACCGGCAGCCTCCTTTTCATTTATTGTTGACCACTTCAGTCAATCACAGTTTACTCCCATTGACTCACCTGGTCAATACTAGACAAGTTAAATTTTTTACAAAATTATGAAGTTCATATTTTTAAAGGGAAGGATGTGCTAGGATACATATGGAGGTGAAATATGAAAGAACGTTCAGACTCACTTACATTAAAGGGCTTGATTGCTGCCCAAAGCAGACTTTCCACTACGCATCCTATGGTGTCTACTCTTGCATCCAAACAATCGATTATTGAGGCAGGTATTGGAGGCGAACAAAGGGTTGTTGAGGTCCTTCAAAAGTACCGATTTCCATTCAAAAACAACATTTTCCACGACTTATCTCTTTCTTCAGATACCAACTTTCAAATGGACCATCTTTTCAAAACACCCTATTTTGGCGTTATTTTAGAAACCAAAAATATGTCCGGCAGTTTAGAATTCAGGGATAATCCGCCCCAGCTTATTCAAAATCGGGAGGACGGACAAATTAAGTATTATGAGAGCCCAGTGGTGCAATTAGAACGGAATATGGAGCTTATGTCAGCTTGGCTTTCACAGCGAAATATCGATTTACCTCTTTATGGTGCTATTGTATTAGCCTATCCCAAGCAGCATGTGGAAATTCCCCCACCCACTACCAAGATTTTATTTCCAAACTTGATCCCACCCTTTTTCAAAAGTCTTCCTCAGGAAGGGAAAGGCCTAGATAATGCAGCTTTTCATAGGCTTTCTAAGGAACTGCTGACTAGTCATCAAACCTATATACCAAAACCCATTTGTGAATCGTATCAAATTCCAGTCGGTGATGTTCTACCTGGAGTGCGGTGTGTAAATTGTGGGAAGATAGGGATGATTAAATTACCTAGGACCTGGCACTGTCCATCTTGTAAGGTGAACAATCATCTAGCTCATCAGGGGACCTTGGTCGAGTGGTTTTTAGTGGTGAAGAGGACGATTACTAATTCGGAGTGTCGAGAGTTTTTGGGTGTGGACATTTATACAGCGAATCGGATACTAAACGGCATGAATTTAATTGGTTCAGGGACATATAAAGATCGCATGTATAAAATGGACTTCAGAAAAAAATAGGATAACTTGCTATCCGCAAGTATTTCTCGCCATCCGCAAGTATTCTCGGCTATCCGCAAGTATTCTCGGCCATCCGCAAGTATTCTCGGCTATCCGCAAGTATTCTCGGCTATCCGCAAGTATTCTCGGTCATCCGCAAGTATTCTCGGCCATCCGCAAGTATTCTCGGCCATCCGCAAGTATTCTCGGCCATCCGCAAGTATTCTCGGCCATCCGCAAGTATTCTCGGCCATCCGCAAGTATTCTCGGCCATCCGCAAGTATTTTCTGCTATCCGCCAAGTAACCAACCTAAATTACCTATTTTCATCAACCCCAAACTCCGATTTCCACCCTGCCCGCTTAACATGCTATTATTAAGTGGTAAAAAATTGAAAGGGGAGTGCTGCAAACGTGAAGAATGAGATGATTGAAAGGTTTACTTCCTATGTTAAGGTGGATACACAGTCGAATGAGAGTAATGAAAACTGTCCTTCGACACCAGGACAGCTCACATTGGCCAATATGCTGGTGGAGGAGTTAAAGTCGATTGGGATGGAAGAGGTTACTATTGATGAGAATGGCTATGTGATGGCGACCCTGCCTTCCAATAGTGATAAAGATGTGCCCACCATCGGATTCCTTGCTCATGTCGATACCGCAACGGATTTCACGGGAACCAACGTGAACCCACAAATCATTGAAAGCTACGATGGGATGGATATCAAACTTAATCCAAACGTCACCATGTCAACGAAGGATTTTCCAGCGTTACCAAGCTACAAAGGTCACACGTTGATCACAACGGATGGCACGACTCTGCTAGGTGCAGACAACAAAGCGGGGATTGCCGAAATCATGACAGCAATGGCTCACTTGATTCAACATCCAGAAATTAAGCATGGTAAGGTCCGCGTTGCGTTCACGCCGGATGAGGAGATTGGCAGAGGGCCACATAAGTTTGACGTTGCGGCGTTCAATGCCAAGTATGCCTATACCGTGGATGGCGGTCCGCTCGGGGAGTTAGAATACGAAAGCTTCAATGCGGCAGCAGCAAAAATCACCATCAAAGGAACCAATATTCATCCAGGTTCTGCGAAGGACAAAATGGTGAATTCAATGAAGATTGCCATGGAATTACATAGCCAGCTGCCACCACTAGAAGCACCTGAACATACAGAGGGTTATGAAGGCTTCTATCATCTGATTTCCTTTAACGGGGATGTTGAAGAAACGAAGATGTACTATATAATTCGAGATCATGATAAAGAAATTTTTGAGGCTAGAAAAAACAGAATGAGCACTATTGTCGGCCTGCTGAACGAAAAATACGGCAAAGATACCATTTCCTTAGAATTAAAAGACCAATATTACAATATGGGTGAAAAAATTAAACCGGTCATGGAGATTGTTGACATCGCTCAACAGGCAATGGAGAACCTCGACATTAAACCGCTGATCAAACCAATCCGCGGTGGTACAGACGGCTCTCAGCTATCCTATATGGGGCTTCCAACTCCAAATATTTTTACAGGCGGGGAAAACTTCCATGGAAAGTATGAATTTATTTCCGTCGATAACATGATAAAGGCAACAAACACTGTCATCGAAATAACAAAACTATTTGAGCAAAAAGCATAAAATGAAGCCCAACTGGAAAAAGTTGGGCTTTTACATTTGATATCGGTCTAGCCTTGAGAAGAAATCCTTTAAAAAATCATAAAAAAGCCTGACCGTAGGGAGCATCTTCCGTTCCCTCGGGATAATCACTCCGACCGTACGGGTAACCTCAGGCTCAATAATCGGTATCTTAACGGTTGAACGAGGAAACCCATCCACCAAGGTAATTTCAGGAATTAAGGTGATTCCGAGGCCAGCAGATACCAATCCTTTTATTGAGTCCGTATCCACGCCTTCAAAGGACACCTTTGGTTGAAAACCAATCTGCTCACAAGCACGAATGATGATTTCCCGTAATACGTATTCCTTTGGAAACAAAACAAAGGAATCCTCACGCAGTTGACCTAATTTTATCGCTTTCTCATTTGCTAAAGGATGAGTAGAGGGCAGGAGTGCCACAATATTATCTGTAAATAATGTTGTCCCTAACACCTTTTTCTCCTGTTTTGGAACAGGACCAATTAACGCCATATCAAAATCACCATTAATAACACCCTCAATCAACTCACTATAAGAACCTTGTTTAAGTTGAAATTTCACCTGAGGATAGTGTTCACGAAAGGCTGAAATGGTGGTTGGAAGGGTATGGGACGCTAGGCTGCTGGGAAATCCAATTCGAATCGTACCCTTCTTGGGATCCAGGTATTCTTCAATTTCCCGCTGAGCCTCCTCGATTACCTTCATCGCCTGTTCCATATGTTCTAGAAACATCTGACCGATCATCGTCAGTTTGACATTTCGTCCCTCACGGATAAACAAGTTTACGCCAAGCTCTGTTTCTAAATTGAAAATTTGCCTGCTGACGGCTGATTGCGCCACATGCAGTGCCAAGGCTGCCTCGGTAACATGTTCCCGCTTGGCCACTTCCATAAAGTATTGTATTTGTCGTAATTCCAAAGAGTTCACCTCCATTCATCTCATTTTGAGATTAATATTATCTATTATTAGCATTGTTTAGATTGTTATTTAATTATAAAATATTCCTTATTAATATTCTAATAATTTAAAAATTTAATTTTACTTTAAAGAGGTGGATAAACGTGAAAACAATTGAACAGTTAAAACAAGATAATCAAAGTACAGCACTTCAATATGTGGATGAGGTGTTTAATACAGTTATGTGCCGCAATCCATATGAATCTGAGTTTCAACAAGCCGTTAAGGAAATTTTTGACTCACTGATTCCTGTTTTTACAAAACATCCAAAATATATGGAGCAAAGTATCCTTGAAAGAATCGTAGAACCTGAAAGAGTCATTTCTTTCCGTGTTCCTTGGGTGGATGATTCAGGTAAGGTTCAAGTCAACCGCGGTTTCCGTGTTCAATTTAACAGTGCAATTGGACCTTATAAAGGCGGATTACGCTTCCACCCATCAGTGAATTTAAGCATTATTAAATTCCTCGGATTCGAACAAATCCTTAAGAACTCCCTTACTGGTCAGCCAATTGGCGGAGGCAAGGGTGGTTCTGACTTTGACCCTAAAGGAAAATCAGATGGCGAAATCATGCGCTTTACACAAAGCTTCATGACAGAGCTTTACCGACATATTGGACCTGATGTCGATGTACCAGCAGGAGATATCGGCGTAGGTGCTCGTGAAATCGGATATATGTTTGGACAGTACAAAAAAATCCGCGGTGGCTATGAAGCAGGTGTGTTAACGGGCAAAGGACTTGGTTATGGCGGCAGTTTGGGGCGTACGGAAGCCACTGGTTACGGGACTGTATACTTTGTACACGAAATGCTTGCTGACAAAGGCCTTAGCTTTGAAGGAAGTACAGTAGTTGTTTCTGGTTCAGGAAACGTTTCTATCTATGCGATTGAAAAAGCAACCCAATTAGGAGCAAAGGTTGTTGCCTGCAGTGATTCAAATGGATTTGTCTATGATCCATCAGGCATCAAGCTTGAAACGGTGAAACGAATTAAAGAAGTGGAACGTAAAAGAATTAGCGAATATGTTGTTGAGCATCCAGAAGCTCAATATTTCGAAGGATGCTCAGGTATTTGGTCGATTCCATGTGATATTGCTTTACCTTGCGCAACTCAAAATGAAATTGACCACACAGCAGCTAAGCTACTTGTTTCTAATGGCGTAAAAGCGGTTGGAGAAGGTGCTAATATGCCATCTACTCTTGAAGCGATTGAAGTATTTTTAGAAAATGATATTCTATTTGCCCCTGGAAAAGCAGCAAATGCCGGCGGTGTAGCGGTATCTGCTCTAGAAATGGCGCAAAATAGCCAGAGATTATCATGGACATTTGAAGAAGTTGATGCAAAATTACACCAAATTATGATCAACATCTATCGTAACAGCATGAATGCTGCAGAAGAGTATGGCTACCCAGGCAACCTAGTTGTCGGTGCCAATATTGCAGGATTCTTAAAAGTAGCAGATGCAATGATTGCACAGGGTGTTATCTAAAAACATAAGGGTGCTCCGAGATGGAGCACCCTTATGTTATGCCGTTTTTTTAAGCCAATTCTTGCCTTCCACCATTCTCGAAACCATCATCCCTGCAACATTATCGCCGCTAGCATTCAGCATCGTAGCAGGAGGGTCAATTAACGTAGAAATCGCCGCGATAATTGGTAATGCCTCAGGTGGGAATCCAAATAAGCTTAGGATTAACATTTCCCCAATCATACCGCCGCTTGGAATTGCTCCCATAACCGCTCCGACCAAAAGAGACACAGAGATAATTAAGAAAAACGTTCCAATACCAGTGTTATTCATATCAAAAATCCCAAACAGGAAGACGATTTTTAATACGCCGCCAAGAACAGATCCATCCTTATGCAAAGCTGCTCCTAAAGGAATCGTTGTATCACGAATGTCTTGCTTGATTCCCATTCTTCTTGAAGCCTCTAAGTTAACGGGTATAGACGCAGCACTAGAACAAGTTGCCAGCGCGGTAATCGAAGGTGCCAGCATATTACTCCAAAACACTCGGATTCCTTTTCCCTTGCCCGCCATAAAGGCATAAATTGTAAAGGCAATAAAGAAATAAACAATCGAAGCAACATAATAAGTAATACCTGCTTTGATATAGGAGCCTAATAAAATCGGACCATACTGTCCAACCAGCGTGGCAAAGTAAGCTCCAAGCCCGATTGGCGCTAGATACATAATCAAGGATACAACCTTCATCATCACCTCAGAACCTGAGCTTAAAAAGCTGGTAAAAGGCTTGCCGCGTTCGCCAACTGATTGTGCAGAAAATCCAACCAGAATAGAAATCACGATAAGCGCCAGCATATTGCTTCTAGAAAATATTTCAACAAAATCAGGCACTGTAAAGGTTTTAACGATTTGTGCAACTGGATTTAACTCCTCCGCCGCTTCTGGTTTAACAAGTTTTAAATTAACACCTTCACCAGGATTGACGAACTTTACAACAAAATACATATAAATTGCCGAAATAAGTCCTGTAAACAAGAAGGTTCCAAACATCCAGCCAATAATTTTCCCTAATCTTTTGGCACCATTCATTGTTGCAATTGAAGAGGAAATGGTGAAGAATATCAGCGGAACGATAATCGTGAATAATAGATTTAAAAAGACATCGCCAATTGGCTGAAAAATGACCGCGTCTTCCTTCATGACCAAACCTATAATGGCTCCAAGCAAAATGGATAGCAATAGTATAATAGGAAAACGATAACTCTTTAATTTTTCCATTTTGAGATTACTCCCTTCCTTACACTTATACTTCAATAGAATAAAAGATATTATTTTTGCATAGTATTTCTTATTCATTATAAGTTTATTTAAAGGAGTTTCATAGAAAAATCCCAAGGTTTTTAGAATAAATCTCTCCTTACTTTGTTGGTATGTGGAAAATTCAAATTTTTTCATCTCCTATTCCTTAAGCCTTTTATAACCATTATTACCCCATTTTATGTGCTATAATGGAGCAAATGTTTCGTAAAAAAGGGAGAGATTTGATTGGAGATAAGTTTACTTTCCATTCTTGGATTAGGATTGGTACTCGGAATCAAACATGCCATTGAACCGGACCATGTTATTGCAGTATCAACCATTGCCAGCCAAAGTAAAAAGTTATTGCGATCGTCATTAGCCGGTGTGTATTGGGGAATAGGCCACACTGCAACATTATTTATAATTGGAATTATTCTGATACTCATGAAAGGCGAAATCCCAGAAAAATGGGCTATGTCAATGGAGTTTTTAGTAGGAATTATGCTAGTTTATCTTGGGATTACTACGATCCTATCTTTTAAACAAATTCATTTACATAAGCATGAACATGATGGTGAATTACATAAACATGTCCATTCCCATGATTACAGAGGCGCCCACGAGCATCATGACCAGCATAGAAAGGTTTCATATCTTAAATCGATGTTTATCGGCCTCGTTCATGGTCTTGCTGGAAGCGGAGCAATGGTAGTCCTTACCATGAGCACAGTAAATAACGCCTGGGAGGGTGCAATCTATATCCTTATTTTTGGAGTGGGTACCGTCATAGGAATGCTTTTCTTTACTACCTTGATTGGGATTCCGTTTGTTTTTAGTGCAAAAAAATTAAGCTTGAATAAAACCCTTACCCAGGTTACAGGTGTGATTAGTACTATATTTGGTATTTACTACATGTATAACTTAGGCGTAACAGAAGGGTTATTTAAACTTTGGATTCAGTAATAATAGAGAAATGGGACCCTATTAACCCGGGTCCCATTTTCTATTTATTCATACTCGCCAAAAATCCGCCAAGTAGATCATCTAAATCAGGCTCTTCTTCAACCTTCTCTTCTTCCACTACTGGTTTGGCGTTTTCCCAATCAAATCCGTCTAAGTCATCATCATCATCCATATCGCTTACATCAATAGAAGCAGCGATTTCCTCGACGGCGCCGTCATGGTCACGATAAGAATGGATTTCAGGAACACTTTCCTCTTGGAGATATAATGCCTCATCGATATCTAGTGAACTGCTATTTAAACCCGCAAGCAGGGCAGTAGAGCGGACTGGGTCATTTATTAGTTGATAGATAATACTTCCCAATAACGCCTCTGAATGCTCGTGCTTTAACCAGTCACGCTGTGCCTTCGTTAGCTTTTTTGGAAGCGGGACATTAATCATCTCGCGTTCTCTTGCATTAACGTTACTGACACCCTCCATCACGAACTCTGCAATCTTGCTGGAAAAATTTCTTCTTTCTGTTTCCTTTAACTTTTGCAGTTTCTTAACCAAGTGGTCAGGTGTATCGGAAGGGACACGGAATGAAATGGCCTGCCCCCGCTGAATTTCATGTGTTCCAGCCTTTTTCATATCATCACCCTATTAATTGGTAACAGGTTTTTTGACTTGTTCAACCTTTTGTTTCTCAGCTTTTTTTACAAAATCTTGAATCAGCTTATAATAGGCATTTGCCATCATCCATATGCTTTCTTTTTCATCTTCAAAGAAGTCAATATTATAACCATCAAGATTGTTATTTAATGTTTTAAGATAATCCTTTAATACAGTAGCACCGCCGCCGACAAAGTAGCAAATTTCTGTTTGGGAGTTTTTTGACCAAACATTACGTAATAATCGATATTGTTTCTTTGCTAAATCTAGTAAAATACGGTCCGTTATATCATGAACACTTGTTCTACTTCCTTTTACCATGATATGATTGCGGTCATTTTTCTTGGTGATAATCTCAACCACATCACGGCGGCTGTCTAGCTCAACACCGTGCTTAGATCTGATTTCTTCACGGATTTGTTCTAATGATTCTGATACTCCTAGGTTAAAGCCCTGTGCCTTATCATCATCGACATTACGATTTTTAATTACAGCGATATCTGTTGAGAGTCCGCCAATATCCTGAATCAAGATACGTTTATCGATTAAGTCTTTATTGATGATTTTTGAGTTATTATCCATTACGAGGTTAATATAAGCTGCAAATCCTTCAGGGTATACCTTGATTTCATCAAACTTAATATTTACTTTTAAGCCCTGGTATTTAGGTGTAACAAGAAATTCTACTTGGTGAACAGAACCGATTAACTTGGAACGGTAGCCTGCATCCTTACCTTCCTTCACTTCACGAAGGGGGAGGCCAGTTCCAAGTGTGTAATTCGCATCAATGATGTTTTTTGTTTGGCGGAAATTATTTTTATTACCTTCTTTAACAGCATCCAATGCTAAGGTAGTAAAGAGCAGAATTAATGTTTGGTCTTCCTCAGACTTGCTGCTTCCAGGGTCTAATTCAGTACCATTGTTGCTTTTAGTTGCTAGATTCCCGACACGATAAATAGCATTATTTTCCTTCAACGCAGGAGAGTGCACTTTCACGTGGATACCATCGAGTGGATTTTTCTCATCTAATTCTTCAATCCCAATAACAGGGCGATCTTCCGTGTCCCTGGCGATAATATTTGGGATATTAAGTTCATATTCTAATTCTCCAAAAATAGCCTTAATTGAATCATTTCCTACATCAATGGCTGCAATTCTAGTATTATTCAAAATTGTCATCCTTTCATTCTATTAATTTAGATGTTAATGAAGATATGTATCTAACTTCTCTAGTATAAGAGTATAGAAGTTTGCTAGATTCTTCAATATCCCAGACAAAAAGAAATGAAAGTGTAAAATTGTAAACATTACGTAAACATTGTATACATTTCTGTATACAACAATGACAAATGCGTTTACATGGCTCTATACCAACATGTACACGCATTTGTAAACTTGTAAACATTTTTGTAAACACGATGTATACAAGATTGTAAACAAGTGTACATTTTCCGTAAACATGTATACATATTCTGTATACAAAAAAATAGACCCCTATGGGTAAGGGATCTATTTCTTCTTCGTCCGTTTAATGCCTTCAACAGTCACAGCAAAATCTCGAACCATTTTCTTAATTTTCTCAGGCTTACGGAACCTTAATGCAGACCAATCATCGTCAATCGCAATTTGGCGAACTGGTTCATATCCTTCTTCAGAAAGCATGCCTGTGACCGTGTCACGGCTGCAATCGGATCCTTTATAGGTCTTGGATGACTTCTTAGGATAGCATAGCCAAAATAAGCCATCATCCTTCACATTGACAGCTGCAATTTTAGCATTCGATTGAAGTTCCTCATTACTAGAACCAAACACCTGAACAAAATCATACATCGCAAGTGTTGCCTGCTGATGGACTTCACCTTCAAACGCAGCTTTAATAACATCATACTCTTTTGGAGCATTGATGATTAAGACTGACTGCCCTTGGTCCTTAAAATTCAGCTTTTTTAATACAGGAGTGGCTTCTGACATATTTAGACCTGCCCTTCTATATGTATCTTCCATCATAGTATACACAAACTTTCATAACTTTATAATTTTTCTCCTTCTTCCTATCTACTAAACCTGTTATAAAAAACTAAAATCTCTATAAAATGCTTGCAATTAGGTATTTCGCCTCTCTAAATATAAAGAGAAATCAGGTGTTTTGTCCCTCTTATATATCTGATAATTCTGATATATTATAATTCCCAAATAATTTTAGGAGTGACGCTCATGTTAAAAGTACTATCAAAGACCGGTCTAACTCTAGCACTAGCTGGAAGTATTGTGGCAGCAGGCTTTCAACCTACTGAAGCACCATCAACAACAAAAAGTACATACACTCTAAGCCCAGCTGACTTTGTTGGAGCTTCTCCAGAACTAGCTGCAAAAGCGAAAGAACTTGGAGTTGACTTATCAAAGGTTGACCCTGCAGAGAAGGCTAATATAGGAACTAAATTCCAGGAGCCTGGAGACAATCATGTAGCATATAAAGAAGCAACAGGTGATGTACCTGTTCTAGTTATTCTTGCAAAATATAAAAAAGGCGATGAGCCAGTTGGTGACTTACCTGGACAAGTTCCTGCTAAATACTATGAGGACTTAATTTTCGGAACCGAATACAACCCATATGAGTTGAACGATTTTAAACAATATGCTGAATATGATGGAGTTCAAGCTCCAATTGACCGTACCATGCAAAATGCTTATAAAGAGTCTAGTAATGGAAAAATTAACTTGGTACGCAACGAAAATACTGATTTCGCTTGGGTAGAACTTCCAAAGGGAGCTTCTTACTATTTAGACCAAGAAGGGACATATGCAGAGAACGGAAATTACGTCCTAGGTAACGTAAATGGGGACGCTCATACAGGAGAATTCGTTCGTGACCTATTGAAAGCTGCTGACGCTCAGGTAGACTTCTCTAAATATGCTGAAAACGGCGAAGTTCCTAACGTTTTCGTTGTTCACGAGGGAACAGGCGCTGAATGGAGCCGGGACCCTGCTCAATTCTGGTCTCATAAATGGAGTTTATTAAGTGCATTATACTATGGTAAATACTATGAAACTGGTAAACCAGCAGATGTTCATGCTGGAATGAATCAAGGTGATTGGATCAATAAGACTGTTGCAGAAGATATGACGTATGACGGTGTAATCGTAAATAACTACAATATCCAGCCTGCTATTGGCGGTAACGTAGCTGGTTTCAATTTAACAACTGGCAGCTATGATGAAGCTTCTAAAACGGGTCCATATCCTGCCCAAGCTGGGGTTTATGCTCATGAATTTGGCCATGCTTTAGGTTTACCAGATTTCTATGACACTGTTTATACTTCTGAAGGTGTTGGAAACTACTCAATGATGGCTGGTGGTTCATGGATGCGTTATCCAAACAATAACGCATACTCTGGTAACTCTCCAACTCATTTCGATCCATTCTCAAAGGTTTTCCTTGGCTGGGCTGATCCTATTAATGTAACACCTACAGATGGGGTGCAGGAGCTCACTTTACCAGCTATTAATAAGGCAAATGCAGAAAATGGAATCGTAAAAATGGAAGTTCCTGGTTCCCATGGTACTGAGTACTTCTTATTTGAAAACGTACAGCAGGATGGCTTTAATAAAGGATTAGTACGTCAGGGCGAAGATTCTCACGGATTATTAGCATGGCATGTCGATGAGAATATTATTAACCTCTATCAAACAGCTGGCTTCCGTCCAAACAACGTTGAAAACTGGATGAACAAGCGCTTCCAGTATAATCAATCTGAAACAGCTAGCAATGGAACAGTGGTCACTCATTATGGCTTATCTGTCCTGCAAGCCGATGGATTATATGAATTGGAAAAGAATTTAAACCGCGGTAACGCCGGAGACTTCTTCAAGTCAGGCGCGAAAATTACTCCAAACTCTTCTAATGTCCATACTGGCTCCTACTACTTCTGGAAGGGCAATAGCACTATTCCAGCAGACTCTGGAATTCATGTAACCGACATTAAAGAAAACGCTGATGGTTCTATCACAGCAAAATTCTATTATAGTTTTGATGAAGGTCAGAAAAAGTAATTTTTGTTAAAAAAATCTGAGTCCTATGGGCTCAGGTTTTTCTTTCCTTTCTTTAAGTAAGATCCTTCCCTTTCTCCTTTTATATTAGAATAATTTCACGGAAATATTTCATAGTTTACCTTTATCAGCACATCCTAAGGAAAAGTATGACAACAGGAGGAAGTAATGTGAATGTAGATGACATCATTATTGCCCGTGAGAAGATGAAGGGGGTTATCCATACAACGCCTCTGGACTACTCTAAAACCTTTAGTCACCTCGCTCATAACGAAGTACATTTAAAGCTCGAGAACCTCCAAAAAACGGGTTCTTTTAAGGCGAGAGGCTCTTATAATAAGTTACTATCTCTTTCAAAGGAAGAACTTGACAAGGGGGTTGTAGCGGCCTCAGCAGGCAACCATGCACAAGGTGTTGCTTATTCAAGTCAAATGCTGGGTGCTGACTGTACGATTGTGATGCCAAAAGGGGCACCGCTTAGTAAGGTGCTGGCTACGAAGCAATATGGTGCCGAGGTGCTGTTAGAGGGAGCAACATTTGATGATGCCCTTGCCTATGCTTTAGAGCTTAAAGAACAAAGAGATGCTACTTTTATCCATGCTTTTGATGATGATGCCATCATCGCTGGTCAGGGTACGGTTGGATTGGAGATACTAGATCAGCTTCCCGATGTAGAGGCTATTATTTGCCCTGTAGGAGGCGGCGGACTGATTGCAGGGGTTGCGATGGCTGTGAAGGAGAAAAACCCTCATATCGCTGTATATGGTGTCCAGGCAATGGCCTGTCCTAGTATGAAACAGTCATTATTTGAAAACAAACCTGTAATGGTAGAATCAACACCCACGATGGCAGATGGGATAGCTGTTAAAAAACCTGGACTGAGAACTTTTGATATCGCCCAAAAATATGTCGATGATATTTTTTGTGTTGATGAAATGGAGATTGCTAGAACGATGCTAATGGTTTTAGAAAGAAATAAGCTGTTAGTAGAAGGATCAGGTGCTTGTTCACTATCAGCGCTGCTATATGAAAAAGTAAAGATAAAAGAAAAGAAGGTTGTGGCCGTTTTAAGTGGTGGAAATGTTGATATGAACTTTATTTCAAGGATCATCGAACGAGGTTTAGTGGAGTCAGGTCGGTATGCTGCCTTTACTATCACCTTAAAGGACAAACCTGGAGAGCTTCAAAAGGTGCTAAGTGCTCTAACGGATTTAGATGCAAACATTCAAACCGTGAATCTCAATCATATGGGTAAAAATATTTATCCAGGGTATGCAGGCCTGGAAATTTCCGTAGAAACAAAGAATAACGACCATATCGACATGCTGTATAAAGTTCTTAAAGAGAAGAACTACATCGTAGAAATGAATCATTTCTAATCTGTTACAATCACACGTAAAAAAATCCTTACTTTTTTATAAGTAAGGATTTTTTAGTAGAAGTATTCTCATCGTTCTATTTATTTTACTTTTGCTCATTTTGGTATCTTTCAAATTCCTTTGCTGTACAGCGTACGAAGTGTCCTGGAACTACTTCTCTAAGCTCAAAATCACCATCTGTACCATGTACAGTAGGATCATAAGCAATACGCTTACGAGCACGCTCGTATCTTGGATCCGGTAGTGGAATAGCTGATAACAATGATTTTGTATAAGGATGAATTGGATTATTGTATAATTCATCACTTTCAGCTAGTTCAACTAGATTCCCCATATACATAACGCCAATACGGTCAGAAATATATTTAACCATTGAAAGGTCATGGGCAATGAACAAGTACGTTAATCCACGTTCTTTTTGGAGTTTCTTAAGCAGATTGACTACCTGTGCCTGAATGGATACATCCAATGCAGAGATAGGTTCATCGGCAATAATAAACTCAGGGTCAACCGCAAGCGCTCTAGCAATTCCAATACGCTGTCTTTGACCGCCACTAAATTCATGTGGGAAACGAGTAGCGTGCTCTTTATTTAAACCAACCGATTCCAATAATTCTTCAACCTTTTGCTTTCGTTCTGCCTCATTCTTTACGAGTTTATGAACGTCAAGACCCTCAGCAATAATATCCAAAACGGTCATACGTGGATTTAATGAAGAAGATGGATCTTGGAAAATCATTTGCATCTTGCGGTTAAATTTAAGCAGTTCGGACTTATTCTTTCTTCCGTGAACATCTTCACCATTAAATTTAACTTCTCCGCCCGTTGCATCGTAAAGTCTGATAATGGTTCTGCCGGTTGTAGACTTTCCACAGCCAGACTCCCCAACTAGACCAAAGGTTTCACCTTTAAAAATATCAAAGCTAACACCATCAACAGCCTTAATGGTATTTTTTTTACCAACTGCAAAATGTTTTTGTAAATTTTTCACTTCAAGTAATTTTTCTCTTGTCACCTTTTTCCACCGCCCTTAGTACCTGTTTGAGCAAAACCTTGCATCCTGTGCTTAACGGCAGCAGGCGGCTCAATTTTAGGCGCATCTGGATGCAGCAGCCAGGTTGCCGCATAATGTGTGTCTGAAACCTTAAACATAGGCGGTTCCATAACTGTATCAATTTCTAAAGCAAAATGATTTCTTGGAGCAAAAGCATCTCCTACAGGAGGGGTAAGCATGTTTGGCGGGCTGCCAGGAATAGCAAAAAGCTCTTCATCGGAACTATCCAATGTTGGCATCGAGCCTATTAATCCCCAAGTATACGGGTGTTTAGGATTGTAGAAAATATCATCTACTGTCCCAATCTCAACGATTTTTCCAGCGTACATGACCGCTACACGGTCTGCAACGTTTGCTACAACACCAAGGTCATGCGTGATAAAAATAATCGCACTATCCGTTTTTTGTTGGATACTCTTCATCAGTTCTAAGATTTGAGCTTGAATCGTTACGTCAAGAGCTGTAGTAGGCTCATCTGCAATTAAGATTTTGGGATTACATGCTAATGCAATCGCTACTACTACACGTTGACGCATACCGCCAGAGAACTGGTGTGGATATTGATTAATACGTACATCCGGCCTAGGAATACCAACAAGTGTTAATAGCTCAAGAGCAGTTTTTCTCGCCTCTGTTTTGCTCATATTCTGATGCTTCATCAAACCTTCCATGATTTGATAACCAATTTTCATAGTCGGATTTAGAGACGACATTGGATCTTGGAAAACCATAGAAATGTCTTTGCCTCGGATTTTTTGCATTTCTTTGCTTGTTTTTTTAGCAAGGTCTACTCCCTCGAGGAGGATTTGTCCTTCTTTAATAAAGCCATGCGGCTCTGGAAGAAGTCTCATAATCGCATTAGAGGTTACAGACTTCCCTGAACCAGATTCACCTACGATTGCTAACGTCTCACCTTTATTTAAATCAAAGGTAACACCTCGAACAGCATGCACTTCACCATTGTAGGTGTTAAATGATACTTTTAAATCTTTGACTTCCAATAATTTACTCATTTATTAAACACCTACCTTCTTATTTATGCATTTTCGGATCGAATGCATCTCTCAAGCCATCACCAACGATATTAAATGCAATCATAAGAACAGAGATTACAATTGCCGGGAACACTAGCATATATGGATAAAGTCTGAGGTTATCAAACCCAAGGTCAATTAATGAACCCAATGAAGCATCTGGAGGAACAATACCTAATCCAATAAAGCTTAAGAATGCTTCAAAAAAGATTGCACCTGGAACAGAAAACATTGTGTTAATAATGATAATACCACTGATATTTGGAACCAAGTGTTTCCGAATAATCGTACCATTAGATGTTCCTAAAGTTCTTGAAGCTAAAACAAACTCTTGATTTTTTAACTTTAATACTTCACCACGGACAATCCTTGACATACCAATCCAGCCTGTTATAGACAACGCAATAACAATCGAAATAATACCTGGTTTAAGAACAAGCATCATTAAGAGGATAATGACCAAGTTAGGAATACCCACTAAAATCTCGGCAATTCGCTGCATGATATTATCAACTCTTCCACCATAAAAGGCAGAAATCCCACCATAAGAAACTCCAATGACAAGGTCAAGAAGTGCAGCAACAAAAGCAATAATTAAAGAAACCCTTGTACCTTCCCAAAGCCTTGTCCATTGGTCACGCCCTAAGGCATCACTGCCGAACCAGAAATAGGTGTCTTTCATATCTTTCGCTTCATAAATACGATAGGTAGCTTTCACTTCAGCAGAATTTCTAGTGCCGTCACCTTTATTAATGACTTCAAGATCAATAAACTCTTCTTTATTATCGAATCTTGCCTTTGCCTTTGCCGATGCCTGCTGAACATCTTTACCTTGGAACGTTCCAGATAAAGTACCATTCATACCAAGCCAAGAGACATTCTCAAAAGCCGGTACACGGGGAGGCATTTTTGCCCTTTTTAAATCCTGTTCATCGGAACCATAATTGTTCATCCACGGACCGACAATACTCATGATGATAATAAACAGGATAAGAATCATGCTAAAAACAGCAGGTTTATTACTGAAAAGGGTTCTTTTCGCATCCTGAAAAAATGTTCTGCTGGGAGCTGAAATCTTTTCACTCGTATCCTCTTTACGAACAAGAGGGACAAATAAATCTTTTGGTATATTTTTTAGGTTATTTTTATCCATTTACTTATTTCCCCCCTGCTAGTCTTATCCTAGGATCAATTAATCCGTATAGGAGGTCAATGATTAAGATAATTACAATAAAGCCAAACGCAAATAACAATGTCGTACCCATAATGGTTGGGTAATCATTTACCATTACAGATGTAACGAATTGCTCACCAATACCAGGAATCGCAAAAATTTGCTCAATAACCATTGAGCCAGTCATCAGACCAACTGCCATTGGACCCAATACTGTAATTAACGGGATAAGTGCATTACGTAATCCATGTTTTAAAATAATTCCAGATTCAGCAACACCTTTAGCACGTGCAGTGATGATGTAATTGGAATGCAATACTTCTACCATTTCTGTCCTTGTGAAACGTGCAGCTGTTGCCATCGGGTGAATGGCCAAAGCGATTGTTGGCAAAATGGTATGTGCAGGTGTGCCCCAAAGAGCAACCGGGAACCAGCCTAATTTCACTGCAAAAACATATTGTAATAATCCTGCAAATACAAACGAAGGTATCGAGGTTCCAATAACCGCAATGATTGTGGATGAAAAGTCAATCGGACTATTTCGGAAGATTGAGGCCATTAATCCAAGTAATATTCCCAAGATAGAGCCTATCACTAATGCTTGAAAACCTAATAGTGCAGATGGCCCGATTCTATCAAACAAGATTGTTGTTACCGGTGTATTATCAAACTTAAAGGATACTCCCAAATCACCTTTTACAAGTCCGCCAAGATATTTGGCATACTGAACGGGTATCGGATCATTCAATCCATACTTCTCTAAAATAATTTCTTTTTGTTCCTCAGTCAATTTATCTTCTGCCTGTAACGGGCTCCCCGGCAAGATTTTCATAAGAAAGAACGAGAATGTCGCAATAATAAATAATGTTATTAGCATATACCATACGCGACGGAGTAAATATCGAGTCATGTTTGCACCTCCTAAATTTCTCTTTATATTATATGTTATATCTAGTCGATTATAAATTTTTGTTATAATCGGAATATTCAAGTCCAAACAGGAGAAAAGAGAGTATATGCTTTAACAGCATACACTCCCTTCAATTTTAATAGATAGCGTACTATATACACTTTTTTAATGCAGATTATTCTTCAGCACCAACGCTAGCCCATTTGTATTCGTAAGTTGGTCCGAATTGGTTTGTAAACACACCTTGTACTTTCGGAGATACTAACAATGCGCCAGCTCTTTGATAAACAGGAGCAATTGCTGCATCTTCAAATAGGATTTTTTCTGCTTTTAAGAAGTTATCAAAACGAGCTTCTGTATCTTGAGCTAAAGTTGTTGCAGTTTCATTGATTAATTTATCATACTCTGGGTTTGAATAGCCCATTTGGTTGTTTCCACCATCAGTTAACCAAAGGTTCATGAAGGTATATGGATCAAGGAAGTCAGGGCCCCATCCAGCAAACTGCATGTCATAATCCATAGCTGTGTCTAATTCTAAACGTTGTTCAAATGGTACTTCTTTTAAAGTAACTTTTAAGCCAGGAAGGTTAGTTGATAATTGGTTTGCAAGATATTGGTTCATCATTTTAGAAACATCATTGTCTCCGCCAAGGAATTCGACTGAAACTGTATCTGTTCCAAGTTCCTTTTTAGCTTCTTCCCAGAACTTTTGTGCTTCTTTAACGTCAAATTTTACAAGATCGCCACTAGCATCACGGAAATCTTTACCATCTGGAGTTGGAACGAAATCTTTTGGCACTAAACCGTTAGCAACGATAGAACCGTTGTTTAAGATTTCATCAACTAATGCTTGCTTATCAAATGCTCTAGAGATTGCTTTACGTAGGTTTACATTCTTAAGAGCCGGGTTTTTAGTTTGGTTCATCTTAATATAGAATACAGAGTTATCAGGTTGTACTGTGTAATCATCATGAGTTGAGTATGTATCAACTAGGTCAGATGATAAACCAGCACGGTCAACTTCACCTTTTTCATATAAGTCAACAGCTGTTTGTGCTTCTTTTACAACTACATAAGTCATTTTTTCTAATTTTACAGTTTTTGCATCCCAGTAATCAGGGTTCTTAACTAATTCCCACTCGTTAGCGGTACTAGTCCATGAAGAGAACTTGAATGGTCCGTTAGATAATAATGTATCAGCGCTAGTTGCATAAGTGTCACCTTTTTCCGTAACAAACTTCTCATTTAATGGGAAGAAGGTTGCGAAAGTTGTTAAAGATTCAAAATATGGAGTTGGATTTTCAAGTTCAACAACTAGAGTGTAATCGCCATCAGCTTTAACACCTAATTGATCTAGAGGAACTTCACCTTTATTAACAGCAGTTGCGTTTTTGATAACGCCGCCCATCATGTATGGACCATATTCAGATCCTTGATTTGGGTCTACTGCACGACGCCAAGAAAAAACGAAGTCATTAGCAGTTACAGGGTCACCATTTGACCATTTTGCATCTTCACGTAAAGTGAAAGTCCAAGTTTTACCATCTTCACTTACTTCGTGTTTAGTTGCCATACCTTCAACCGATTTTCCGCTTTCGTCAAGACGGTATAAACCTTCCATGATTGCAGATGTGAATTGGATACCGTATTCATCTGTTACCATACCAGGGTCCATAGAAGGAATCGTGTCACCATTAACAAAGTTTAATACTTGTTCAACTTTAGGCTCATCTTTGTCAGCTGGTTTCTTATCATTATCAGCTGTTTCCTTTTCGCCGCCAGAGCAAGCTGCTAAGAACATGCTTAACACTAGGCTAAGGGCTAAAAGCCATGCATACTTTTTCTTCATAAAAAAATGACCTCCTATTGTTTTATTTTTCTGTAAATTCGCTCTTAAAAAAGAAGCTAAGGAAATCATACTATTTTTCTACTACTCTTGTAAAGACTAAATATATAAAAGAGTCAAAAAATTATTATACTATTATAGATTACAACAACATTACAGTTGATATAGCAATACTTTTCCTGTTATTAACCTAAATAAATTTATTCTAAAATAAGGAATGCGCTTTCTTTTTTAGTAGGTAAAAAGCAGATAAAGTATACTTTCTACACGTATTGAGTTAAAATACCTTTATTCTTTATTAGAAGTCTAAAATAATTTTAAAAATGAAAAGGTGAATGAACATGTTCAAGAATAAATGGAAGTTTTTTCTGATCAATCTTTTATTAACTTGTTTATTCTTTCTAATTTTTGCAGCTGACTATAATCTCCTTCACTTTATTAATTCGTTATTTTACCTTTGTTTTGTTTATTTGATTATTGTTTTATTTATGTATACCTCAAAGGGAGGCTTTTTTGACGGAGTTACCTTTGGGTTTAGAAGATTTAAAAGTATCATGTTTACACGAAATGGTTATCTCGAAGAATATCTAGATAGACCACTTCCTTCTGAGAACTTTAATGCTTCTATCTATCAAAGTCTTAAATTCCAAGTTATTTCTTTGTTCGTGCTGCTGATTTTTTTACTTTTCCTATACTATGCACTATAAAATAATCTGCAAGGGAGTATCTATCTATGGAGATTCAGAAGGTTGGACAAATTGCAGTACCTATTAAGAATTTAGATCGCGCCGTACTGTTTTATAAAGAACTACTCGGACTTCCACATTTATTTTCTTCAAACGGATTAGCATTCTTTGACTGCAACGGTTTACGTCTTTTGCTAAGTGTTCCTGAGAATGAGGAATTTGCTCAATCCAGCTCTGTTATTTATTTTCAAGTTGAAAATATTCATGCATCTTATGAAGAATTGTTGAATAAGGAAATTACTTTTATCGACGAACCGCACCTGATTGCAAAAATGGGGCAAACGGAAACATGGATGGCTTTTTTTAAAGACAGTGAAGATAATACGCATGCTTTAATGAGTGAATTTGAAGTATAGCAATTTGCAAAAGAGACCGAATTTTCATTTCGGTCTCTTTTTTTATAAGTCTTAATACCTACCCATCATGTAAATACGCCGATCCAAATTCTCCTGCATACGTTTTTCAACCAGCTCTCTATGAATCGCTTCATTAAGTGTGACTTTACGGGGTTTTATCATTATGGTGAAAAAGAGAATATTTAAGGTCATGGTTCTTTCCTCCTTCTCAAATTTAATTTGGTTAGTTTTATTATCGTCCTCATTTAGATAACGGTTAAAGGGAGCGAAGTGTTGGATTTTTTTAATCCTTTTAAAGAATATTCCTATGGACAATCTACAAACTATACCTAAAAGATTTGAAAGGATACCAACATGAGAAAAAGCCTTGTACTTGTTATTGGAGTCATTATTTCTTTATTTTTCCTGCCGATTGCCCCAGTCCATGCAGCTGAAGTCCAAGGACAGCATATCCTTATGACGAGAGAGGAATTTAGGGATTGGTTAGCTAACAGCCAAGTTAGCCGAGAAATTCGGCTAATCCAACAGCATCATACCTGGTTGCCATCCTATAAGCACTTTAATGGTTCTAATCATTTGCGCATGTTGATGGGGATGGAGAATCATCATAGGAAAACAATGGGCTGGAGTAATATCGCTCAAAATATTACCACCTTTCCAGACGGCACAGTGGCAGTATCCAGGCCACTTAACACCGCTCCCGAAGGAACCATTGGTCCAAAGGCTAATTCTGTTGGCATTGCCATCGAGCATGTTGGAAACTTTGATATCGGGCAGGATGTCATGACGAAGGAACAAAGGGAAACCATTGTTTACATTAATGCTTTGCTTTGTTTAAAGTTTGGGCTTGTCCCTTCGATTGACAGTATTACCTATCACCATTGGTGGCATCTAAAAACCAAAGAAAGAGTCTTAGATGCCACAGCTAGTTACAATGTTAAATCATGCCCTGGTACTGGTTTCTTTGGTGGTAATTCTACAAATAGTGCTAAGGCCAACTTCTATCCCCTCATATCAGATAAGATGGAAGAAATAGTAGAAACTGGGCGATAAAATCTCCTTTCCTCTTAAAACATTGATTTTCTTGACCTAGGTCAAGGAAATCAATGACATAATACCTTAAATTAAAAGAGTAAAAACAAAGAGGAAAAGGAGACTACATACGATGAAGAAGTTCGGTTTATTAGTATTAATAATGGGGGCAATCCTATTTGGTTTAGCAGCATGCGGAGGAGCAAAGGAAGAAGCAGCTCCTAAAGAAGAAGCAAAAACAGCGGATGCATCAACAACTGCAACAGATGCTGAGGAATTCACAATCACTGCAACAAACTGGGAATTCGCTTCTGATAAAGAATTAACTATCAAAAAAGGGTCGAAGGTTAAACTTAATTTAGTAAACGAAGAAGGAATGCATACGATTAGCAGTGAGGACTTAGGAATTGAGCTCAAAGCTGACACTCCTTCTGTATTTACTGCTGATAAAACAGGGGAATATGAATTAACTTGTTCTACTATTTGTGGTGCTACTGATGACCATGAAGCAATGAAAATCTCACTAAAAGTTATAGACTAATATGAAAAAGGCCTGATTTTTAGGGCTTTTTTTGTTTTCCTACTAATCTATGCTAATAATTCACTACCTAAATTATCCAACAATACTTTACAAGAAAACAAGTTAATGAGTATAATCATTCCTAGAGTCTCAATTTTCTGTAGATAGATAATATTCAGAATTAATTACTTTAGGGGGAAAACGAATGAAGGTCAAACATTGGTTATTGCTTTTAACATTTGGATTGTTACTAAGTTTACTTGCCGCCTGTTCCGGGGATGAATCAAAGGAACCAGCAGGCACAGATGCGAAAGAGGAGGAAAAGGGAGAAAAAGTACTTAACTTTTTAAATCCTGAAGCCATTCCTTCAATGGACCCATCTTTGGCTACGGATGAGTCTTCCTTCATCTACTTAGCCGCAACAATGGAAGGTCTATACCGACTAGATGAAAAAACACAGGCTACACCAGGAATTGCAAAAGAACATAAAGTAAGTGGAGATGGTCTGACTTGGACCTTTACATTACGAGAGGATGCAAAATGGTCAAATGGTGACCCGGTAACAGCGCATGATTTCGTGTATTCATGGCAGCGTGCCGTTGATCCTGCGACACAATCCGAATACGGACCGTACATGATTAGTGGCGTTATCAAAAATGCTACTGCAATTACCAAAGGTGAAATGGCAGTGGATCAACTTGGCGTAAAAGCTGAAGGTGATTACACACTTGTTGTTGAATTAGAAAATCCAACACCATACTTTGAAACACTAACAACCTTCGGAACATTTTTACCAATGAACAAAAAGTTTGTAGAAGAAAAAGGCGATAAATTTGCATCAAGTTCTGAAAACCTATTAGCCAACGGACCATACGTTATGTCCAACTGGTCAAACACAAGTGATTCATGGGAACTTGTGAAGAACGAAGATTATTGGGATGCAAAAACAGTGAAAATGGATAAATTAACGTTCAAAGTCGTTAAAGATCCACAAACTGCTCTAAATCTATATGAAGAAGGAACCGTTGATCGTATGGATTTAACATCCGATTTAGTAGACCAATATTCTACTAGTGAGGACTATGCGGTTGCAGCAGATACATTCGTTTACTTCTTAAAGTTTAATCAAACAAAATCAGAAGCATTAGCAAATAAAAATATCCGTGCTGCACTTAGCCGTGCATTTGACAAAGATGCACTAGTAGGAGAAATCTTAAACAATGGATCCATCGCAGCGAATGGATTGGTTCCAAGAGACTTCACGCCAATGCCAGGTTCAGGAGAGGATTTCCGTAAAGTAAGCGGTGACCTTGTGAAATATGACCTTGCGGCAGCGAAGGAATTCTGGGCAAAAGGATTGGCAGAGTTAGGAACTGATACAGTTGAACTTGAGTTCTTAGCAGATGATGACCAGACTACAAAGAACCTTGTTCAATACGTTGCTAACCAGCTTTCAACGAATTTAGAAGGATTAAAGGTTACGATCAAACAAGTACCGAAAAAGCAGCGTCTTGCTTTAGACACAGCGATGGATTACCAGCTTCAGCTTTCTCGTTGGGGCCCTGACTTCCTTGATCCATATACCTTCATGAACCTATGGACGACGGACAGTGGAAACAACTGGACAGGTTATTCTAACCCAACATATGACAAGCTAGTAAAAGATACAGCTTCAACACTTGCGACTGACCAAGAAGCACGTTACAAAAACTTCCTAGAAGCTGAAAAAGTGCTATTTGAAGATGCAGCCATTGCGCCTGTATACCAAGCTTCTCGTGCACAATTGATTTCACCAAAAGTTCAAGGTGTGTTTGTGAACCCATTCGGTGCAACATACGAATATAAATGGGCTGACGTAGGCGAAGAGTAAAATTTTCTTTTATTAAAATGACAAAAAGGGAGAAATGCCAATTGGTATTTCTCCCTTTTTTCTATTGATGATTGAATTGACTTCATACATATTCGGGAATCTTGTCTTGTATATTACCTGAATATTTAATATAATTATCTTTACCACTATAGCTATGTTGTTTTCTCAAAAAAAAGTGCCCCACAAGATTCATCTGGGACACTTCCATTAGACTATTTAATTGGATCGTTCTTCTAACCAATCAGCAATGGTTGGATAGGTTATTTTTGTAGCTTGAGAGCCAAATGTAATCGATGTATGACCCACTGGCAAACATTTATATTCTTTATCTTCACTAGAAATAACATTCATCAATGCTTCCACTTGGTGTGGCTGGGCAATGAGGTCATTTTTACCAGATAAGTTGAGCACATTCGCTCTGATATTTTCAAGGTTAACCTTCTTACCACGAATAACCATTTCTCCTTTTATCAGTTTGTTTTGCTGATAAAAGTCTCTAATCCACTGACGGTAGGCTTCACCTGGGAATTGAATACCGTCGTTTAACCATTTTTGCAATAGCTTAAAGCTCTTTATGAACTTTTCATTATCGGCACGTTCATAAAGACTAATAAATGGTCCATAGTTTGTTCCCATTGGATTGATCATTTTATTCCCAAAGTCAATCATTTCAGGTGGAATAACCCCTAGGGTATCTACTACCTTATCAATATTAAAATATTTTTCATTTAATAACTCGCCATACGTACCTGTCTTTTCAAAATCAAAAGGACTTGTCATAAAAATAAGATTTCGGATTGGCAATTCAGGGTGAAGTGCGGCAAATGCAGCTGTAATGGTTCCACCCATGCAATAACCCAGAATTGAAACTTCATCCACGTTTGATTTTCTCAGTACCTTCCGAACAGCACGTGGGATAAAGTCCATAATGTAATCATCTAGTTTCATATTTCGATCCTCGTAACCTGGCTCACCCCAGTCAAGAAGATAAACATCAAAACCGCGATTAACTAAGAATTCTACTAAACTACCACCCTTTGTTAAATCCATTA
Organism: Neobacillus niacini; assembly: GCF_023715415.1. Taxonomy (GTDB): domain Bacteria; phylum Bacillota; class Bacilli; order Bacillales; family Cytobacillaceae; genus Neobacillus; species Neobacillus niacini_C. The sequence goes on along the minus strand of NZ_JAMBOB010000011.1, from coordinate 73,038 downwards.
CATAAGGTTTATTAATAAGGGCATAAATCAATAGAAGAGGAGTCTTATGTTTTTTTGGATTTTCAGAAATATAGCGATAAAGCTTTGTTTTATTTCTTGTCCACACAAGCTCTTTCGGTGTTGGTGCAACTTCCGGTTCAGCATCTGTTGTTAGCACTTGACTTGCTCTTAATGCTCGTTGATACATCTCCTTGTATTGCGGAGGTGTAAATTCGAGCAGTTCATTCCAATCGGCTGGCATAAGTACGCTAATGACTGTTCACTCCTTACATGATTTATTTACTCTATCAATTTATTAATCAATCTGTGCCTTCATGACACTTACATGTAAAGTCCACCATTAATATTTAACTGCTGACCAGTAATATAGTCACCATCTTTACATAGGAAGACAACACCACGAGCGATTTCTTCTGGTTTGCCTAAACGTTTTTGTGGTACCTTTTCAACGATTCCAGCAAGAACCTTTTCAGGAATCGCTTGGACCATCTCAGTTCCAATAAATCCTGGGCAAATTGCATTAACGGTTACGTTACTTTTAGCAAGTTCAAGAGCGAGAGATTTAGTATAGCCAATTAGTCCTGCTTTTGCAGCAGCATAGTTGGTTTGTCCAAAGCCGCCAGCCTGTCCAATAATAGAAGAGATGTTGATAATGCGGCCTGCTTCTGATTCAAGAAGATATGGTAAAGCTGCAGAAGTATTGTTGTAAACACTGTTTAAATTAACATTGATTACTTCTCTCCAATCTTCTTCAGTCAATTTTTTAAACGTGCTGTCTCTTGTAATTCCTGCATTATTAACCAGGATATCTAGTTTGCCATAATGATTGATTGTTTCTTGAACAAGGTATGCTGACTCATTACTTTCTGAAACATCTGCTTGAATGGCATAAGCATCTCCGCCGAATTCATTGATTTCTGCAACAATTCTATCCGCTAATTCTTTGCGAGTATTATAGTTAATGACAACCTTCGCACCATTTTTAGCTAGTTCCAATGCAATTGCCGCTCCAATTCCTCTGCTGCCGCCTGTAACGATTGCTACTTTATCCTTTAATCCTGTCATCATTATCCACCTCATCTATAGTAGTTGAAAAAAATATGTAATACTTTTCTATTTCACTTTTTCTTGTGATTTTAACACGGTAAGGATTTGATTCAATTTAGTATCTAAGCCCTTCATATCCTTCTTTAATTGAGTCAATTCTGCTTTAAATGACTCCTGAACATCTTGGCTGTCCAATTTCTCTTCTAATTTTTCTTCTAAATCATCTACTTTTGCATCCACATTAACAATCAATGAAGAAATGTTCGCAATGTCATTTCGACTTGGTACATTCATAAACTCCAAGTACTTTAATGTTGACTCATCAATCATTTTTTTAAATTGAAGATTCATCTCCAAAATTTGCCCCATCCCTTCGGAAGGGAAGTCCTGGCTGATTTTTTCATCGAATAATTTACTGGTTTGGGAATAATAATCCTTCCACATTTCATAAAAGTTAAAGCTTTGGTTCATATCTGTTTCCTCCTTATATCTTTCTAGACGTTTCAATCATACTAACTATATGGAAATAATTAAAGATTAATTATTGAAAATTGTCTAAATACTTTTCTTCCTTTATTGACAAAATCCTCCCTTTTTCGCAAATACCCCCATTTTACCGTGATGAAATCAAAAAAAAGAACAAGGGATTGGTCCCTTGTCCAACTTCCTTTATTTCCAATAATCATTTGCAACCGCTACTGCATGTCTAATTATTTTAAGCTGCTAGTTTTTGGTGTTCTTGTTTTACAAGTAAATTCATTAGAAGTGTTTTGCATTGCGGTATGGAAAAGCCGACAATTGGACCTAAGAAAAAGGCAATCATCACCGATCCAACTCCAACTGGTCCCCCTAATACCCAACCGAGAATCAGGACGAGAACTTCCATTCCATTACGGACCCATTGTAAACTCCAGCCTGTTTTGTCCACAATCAGGAGCATTATACTATCTCGTGGACCTGAACCCAAATCAGCAGAAACATAGAGCCCAACTCCATACCCCATTAAAATAACTCCTAAGAAAAAGAAAAATAGTGCTCCAATATAACTATCGACACCTGGCAAAAGCCACATAAAGAAGTCTATGAATAAACCAAGTAACAGCATATTTAAAAACGAACCAATCTTAGGTACCTTTTTCGTTGCAATGGAGGCAGCGGTAAGCAATAGAAATCCTATTATGATTGACCATGTGCCTATCGTCAGCCCCAGCTTCAGAAACATCCCATAATGAAAGACATCCCAGGGGCCTGCTCCTATCAATTTTCCTTCAATGGTTAAGGCAGCACCTAACGCTAAAACAAGTAGTCCAAAAACAAAAAAAGACCAGCGAAGAATCCATTCTTTTCTCATCATTTCACCTATAATCTCGAGACTTTTTAACTAAACTACTATACCATATCTGTTTTAATGGTAACTATACAAATTAAATGGAAATATTTTTATAAGAATCTTTTATTCTACAAATCTCGACATAAACCATACGTGACCAGGTATTGGAATACACTTTAATAGTAAGGTTCTCCGTGATGCTGTAATATGAGGTTTACACTTAATAAATAGTAAAAAACCTACCTTTACTATCCCAAAGGTAGGTTTTATTACATTCTACAATATTTGATTTAAAAACCTTTTAGTCCGTTCATGTATTGGATTGACAAAGATATCATTTGGATGTCCTTCTTCAATAATATTTCCGTCTGCAAGCATAATGACTCGGTCCGCTACTTCTTTCGCAAACCCCATTTCATGTGTCACAATCACCATCGTCATCCCGTCACGTGCTAGATCCTTCATTACCTGAAGCACTTCACCAACAAGCTCAGGATCCAATGCTGAAGTCGGCTCATCAAAAAGCATCACTTTTGGTTCCATTGCTAGTGCTCTCGCAATCGCTACCCGCTGCTTTTGCCCGCCGGACAATTGTTCAGGATAGTAGTTGGCCTTATCCTCTAAGCCTACCTTTTTAAGAAGGGCCATTGCTTTTGAACTCGCTGCTTCCTTTGTTTCTTTTCTTACAAAAATCGGTGCCTCAGTAATGTTTTCTATTACTGTTTTATGGGGGAAAAGATTGAAATGCTGAAACACCATTCCTACCTTTTCTCTTACCTTATTTAAGTTTGTTTTTGCTAGGTCTGTTTTTTCAGAATCGATGATAATGTCACCGCGCTCTGCCACTTCTAAAAAATTTAGGCAGCGAAGGAGCGTACTTTTTCCAGAGCCGCTGGCACCGATAAGAACAACTACCTCTTTCTCGTCTACACTTAGGTTAATATTTTTTAATACTTCAAGCTTACCAAAGGATTTTGAAAGATTGCTAATTTTAATCATACGATTATGCCCTCCTTAGGTTTGCTGACATCCATTTTCTTTTCAATTCGATTAGCAACCCATGTAAAAATCAGGACGATAATCAAATAATAGACCCCTACAACAAAATACGTTTCAAAAGGCATATAGTTTTCACCTTGGACACTAAGTGCCGTGTTATATAGGTCCGTCACAGCAATATAGGCAACAAGGGAAGAATCTTTTAAGCCAATAATAAACTGATTCGCTAGAGACGGAATTGCTCTTTTGAAAGCCTGTGGGAAAATAATTCTCCTCATTGCAAGAGAGTAGGGCATTCCGAGTGACCTAGCCGCTTCCATCTGTCCTCGATCAATGGATTGTACAGCTCCTCTAAAAATTTCTGCAATGTAGGCACCTGTATGAACACCTAATGCCAGAGCTCCGGCCGTAAAGCTGTCCAGGTTCACTATATTGGCAAGTCCATAATAAAGGAACATAATCTGAACAATGAGAGGCGTTCCACGAATAATACCAATGTAGATATCTGCAATCCAATTTAGTATTTTACTAGTGGAAATCTTAAAGCCCGCAAAAATTAAACCAATCACCATCGCAAATAATAACGAGATTGCTGTTATGGCGATTGTCATCCAAGAAGCTTTCAAAAAAGCAATTCCATGTTCACTAAAAATACTGATAATATTTTCTAAAAAAATCACGATGCGTACCTCCTTCATTGCATAGTGCAAGCACCTACATCAGGTGCTTACACTAAAAAATTTCCCAATCTTACTTTTCCATGATGTTTGTATTAAACCATTTCATACTAATCTTTTCATACGTACCATCGTCAATCATCGATTGGATGGCCTCATTAATTTGCTCAGCAAGCTCTTTGTTTCCTTCTGCAACAGCTACACTTACACGGTCTTCATTCAGTAATTCGCCTATTTCCTTGATTTCTAAGCCTTTTTCATTTTTTGCACTAACACCGACAATTTTATCAGTGATCACCGCATCTAAGCGTCCTAGCGCCAAATCTTGAAGTGCATTGACGTCTGTTGGGTAGCCCTTCACTTGATCAGATAATTCCTCGGCCATGTCTTTCCACGTACTAGCCTGAATTACACCAATTTTTTTGCCTTTTAAATCCTCTTTTGATTGAATATCCGAATTGCCTTCCGCTACAAAAATCTGTGCACCAGATAAATAATATGGATTGGTGAAATCAACTTGCTTATCACGCTCTGGTGTAGCAGTCATACTTCCGATAATGGCATCATATTTCTTTGCCTTTAATCCTTGGATAATCGTTTCCCATGGATTGGTTACAGGGTTTGCCTCAAGCCCAATTCTCTTGGCAATTTCTGCTCCAATTTCAACATCAAATCCAGTCAATTTACCATCCTTCTTAAAGTTTAACGGTGGATACTGCCCTGTCATTGAGAAGGTTAACGCACCTTTTTTTACTAACTCCTGCTTAGAACCACTTTCTTTTGCTGTCTTTTCTGCCCCATCACTCTTCTCTGTTCCGCAAGCAGTTAAAATCAACATCAATGCTGTAACGAATAAAATTGCAATTTTTTTCATAAATATTCCCTCCTAGGTAATTAAAAAAACACCGTCAATGTGAATATGACGGTGTCCTGCACACCCTCATCGGTTAGCATTGGTGAAGATAGTTCTCCACAATTCCAAGGAACTGTGACAGTTTTGCCCCTATTCGAGTGCAAACCCAGCTTTCTGAATGAAGTGATATCAGAAGCTTCGGCAATTGATCCTTTTTCCTATTTTCATAGATTTCACTAAATCTCCAATAGGATACTATTAACAATCGCGACCTCTACCCCATCTAATGCTTAAAGATGAGGATTTTATATTTAGTTTAACGAAACTTTCTTTAGTATAAAGAAATATTCTAACAAGTGCAATAATAATTTCGATTGTATTTTTATCCAAATTAAAAGACTTGACGGGTTTTATCTTCTGAGATACATTTTTTCTAAATACTAATTTACTAGAAAAGAAGGTCAGGCGTATGTTGCAATGTCGTCAAGATGTGTTGACATTCACGAAACAGCTCGTAAACATTGAAAGTGTCGTTAATACCAATGGCGAAAAGGCCATTGCTCAATCTTTATATTTTATGATTTCTGCTATGCCCTATTTTTCACAAAACCCCAGCCATCTTGTTTTAGAACAAACACTCAACGATGATCAAGAGCGTTATAATGTTCTTGCTTTTGTTAAAGGAACAAAGGGAAATAGCAACCGTACGGTGATTTTGATGGGCCATATTGACACAGTTGGGATTGATGATTTCAATCAATTAAAAGACCAGGCTTGCTTCCCTGACGAACTTATGGAATCACTAAAAACTGAACAGCTTCCGGCTGCTGCTAAAGAACATTTAGATTCGGGGGATTGGTTATTTGGCCGAGGCGTTCTTGATATGAAAAGCGGGGTTGCCAGTCACTTATATCTCTTAAACTACTATTCTATGCATCCTGAAGAATTAGACGGAAACATAGTCCTCTTATCGGAGTGTGACGAGGAGGACAGTTCACATGGTGTACTTTCGGCTTTGAAAACATTGAAACGCTGGAAAGAGGAGCATGGTTTTAACTATGCAGCTGCGATTAATGCTGATTTCGTTTCACCAAGATATGAAGGCGACGAAAATCGCTATATCTACAAGGGGACTGTCGGAAAGCTGCTGCCATCGTTCTTTATTACGGGGGCAGAAACACATGTAGGCTCTGCCTTTGAGGGACTCGATCCCAACTTTATTGCGGCCGAACTGACAAGGCAAATCAATTACAACCCTGAGCTTTGTAACGAAGCGTTTGGTGAGACGACCGTGCCGCCTGTTTCGTTAAAACAAACAGATTTGAAGCCGTCTTATACAGTTCAAACTGCCTTAGCAGCCTATGTTTATTATAATTTCTTTATTCATTCCTGGTCTCCAAAGGACGTGCTTGAAAAGTTAAGGGAACAAGCTATGATTGCTTTTACCAATGCCCTTACTTCTTTTGAAGAAAGGTATAAGCAATACAGCACATTAAGCGGTGAACCATATGTACAACATCCTTGGAAGCCTAGAGTGATGACGTACGAGGAAATGGAAAAATTATTAATCGATGAGAACGGTGAAACGTTCACGACACATATGAGTCAATTTAAAGAAAAGCTGTTAAAAAATAAGGAACTGGATACGCGTATGTTTTCGGCAAAAGTGGTAGAGGAAGCCTGGAAATGGATGAAGGATAAAAATCCAGCGATTATTCTGTTCTACTCATCCCTGTACTCTCCGCGAATTGAATTGACGGGGAAAACAACTGACGAGCTTGCTTTAATTACAGCATTAGACGAAGCAGTCGAAGAAATCCAACCACACTATCAATATCCGATTGTGACACGAAACTTTTTTCCTTATATTTCCGATATGAGTTTCGTGGCCTTAAGTGACGATGAAGCAGGCATTAGTGCCGAAACAAACAACAACCCTAGCTGGGGTGCCAAGCTCTTTGTCGACTATCAAGACATTCGCGATATCAATGTCCCTGTAATCAATATCGGCCCTTATGGTTTAGATGCTCACAAGAAGCATGAAAGAATGGAAATGACCTACTCACTTGAAGTCGTACCAAATCTAACAAACCTCGTAATTCAAAAACTATTAAATAATTGACCAAAAAGCCTGTAGACCAGTCTACAGGCCATTAACGAGAACTTGGGAATTTCAATTTTCCCAAAACCTATTGCAAATATAGTCGGTCAGGATTTTATCAAGTCGATTCAAATCGTTAATCCCACCTTCCCTTGGAATTTAGGATTTATATCTAAGAAAAAGAAATACGCTTCACCTGCAGTTCGTGAGTTTATCCAGTATATATCTGGTGAATTACCAATTTAAATATGAATAAAATGAATACATGATATGAGTTATATGTAAAAGTATTTGCTTAACGAAATGTAACAATCAACGATTAAGAAATTGCAAGGTTAAATGACTTATTTGCTTAATTAGATGAAATAACAAGTATAATAATGAAATCGAAAACGCTCTGGGCTATCTCAGCCGAAGAGCGTTTTTTATTAATTCTTACGTTCCTGTGCTTGTTTAACTACGTGATGGACTGCTTCCATAACATATTCGGGTCGTGGCATTTGCAGACTGTGTCCCTTTCGATCACTAATCTTATGGATATGGTTAGTGGAACGGGAGGCCAGTTCTCTTTGCATCTCGGTCCATTGAGCACCAAATCCTGGGTTGCTTACAACAGCGATTGGAAGGTCACCAAACTGTGGTTTTTCCATACCGTTATTTAATTGATTCGCAGCTTGATTTAAGTGTGCCCATGCACCTTTGAATTCCGCCTCCGCTGTCCTTCTGGCAAAAACACTGTAAACTATCTCTTTCCATTGCTTGTATTCCTCGGCACTAAGCTGCTGTTTGTAATAGGAAAGTTCATTAACAAACATCGGTATAATGCCTAGAATATTACCAAAGAATCGAGGAATACCAAATGGAGACATCAGTCTTAGTATTTTCAGCATAAAACCGATGATGGCAAAACCCTGCTTAAACTTGGCATCATCCTTTAGAAATTCATGTGACGAATCTAAGAATACTAAGCCAGCCACCTGATTAGGATATTTTAAAGCATAGAGTCGGGCAATCAGCCCTCCCAGGGAATGACCCACAAGTACATATGGTCCAGGGGCACCAATCTTGTCTAGTAGGTTCTTAAGTTCTTTGATGGTATGTTCCGGAGTTGGCACGGGGCCGGGATCACTTGAGCCCATACCTGCACGGTCATAAGTAATAACTCTAGTAAACTTAGATAATTCTTTACGAATATGTATCCATGAATAAGAGCTATCACCCGCACCATGAATAATGATGACCGTGGGCCCACCTTGACCAGCATCTGTTAGATGGAGACGATAGCCGCCAACATCAATCATTTCACCGGTAAGGAGTCTTTTCCCATCACTGCGCCGCGAAACCTGTTCGTATACAAATCCTATTAAGAGCAAACCTGCTAATACTACTAATCCAATAATCATCCTTTCCCCTCTTTCCCCAATAGTTTCTCCTAAAGACATTGCCTGTCACACCCCGAATAATGTCGAAGTTATCGACATTATTCGGGGGTGAAAGTAGCTTGAAATAACACTTACAAAAAACAGTTTAAATTGGGGTCAATTCATATAGCGATATTCTCTCAAAGTATTCAAAATAGAGATTTCCTGTAATAATTTCTCTCCAACATTCGTTTCTCTAACCTTTTTTCTCTTTAACTCTTCATCTACCACTCTTTTAATTGATAAAACGTCTGTCCCGTTAAGTAAGACATCTTCTTTTGAATTAAAATGCTTATGGGCGACCAGTTGCATACCAAAGGAATTATATAGTAACGTATATCCTGCTATCCCTGTTGTTGATTGATAAGCTTTGGAGAAACCTCCATCGATTACGATCATCTTACCATTTGCTTTAATTGGATTTTCTCCTTCTATTTCTTTAACTGGTGTATGCCCATTGATAATATGACCGTGTTCAGGATTTAGGTCAAATTCTGTTAGGATTTTCTGGCAAATTTCTTCATTCTCACGTAAATAGTAGTATGGGTTTTTTCTCTCCTTATGGGTTGCCTTGTCCTTAATAAAGTACCTCTCAAAAGTGGTCATTTCTCTTTTTCCAAAGAGTGATGAATATTCTCCTGTCCATAAATACCAGACCATATCAGTAGCAAGATCATCTGTCACTTCAGGGTGTGCAAAAGCATGCAGTAAATACCGTTCAAAAACATCAAGTAATTCACGACCTGAATAGGTTTTATTTTCGATAACCATTTTTTCCATATTCCCTTTTTCATCTAAAGGAATACAACCATGTATTAATAAATTCCCGTTATATTTTAAATAAAGACTCCCTTTCTTCATAAGGAAATTCATATGTCTGGCCAGCTTTTCTGAATGCTGGACTGAAAATAATAATTTTTCCAGAACCTGCTTTTCTTCTTCTAATAATTGATCAGGCTGGTCTGGATTTACCGTGGAAAAGCAAGTATTTTCCAGCTTATAGGTTTTCCCATAAATCGTTATTTCGTTCTTTTCATAATCAATTTTCTCAAGTAAAAGCCTTTCTGACATATTAAAATACGGGCGTCTCTTGATAATAGGCATTTCGAGTTTGAACTGAATCATCGCAATGGCTTGATGAATTTTCGTTATTTGTAATGTTTCATGATCAGATAGTTTCTGATTCGAATGTACCTTAGGTCTGAAGGCCGGATTATCCTCATAGTATTTCTCCGCAAGATTCAGCAGAGGTCTAAGATTGATTCCATATACATCTTCAATAATATCCAGATTGTCATATCTTGCGCAGATACGAATGATATTAGCAAGACAAACCATTGAACCAGCAAAAGCACCAATCCATAGTACATCATGGTTTCCCCACTGAATATCAACGGAATGATAATTAATTAGAGTTTCCATTATTTTATCAGGTTCAGGTCCACGATCATAAATATCCCCCACTACATGAAGATGATCGACAACCAATCTTTGGGTGGTATACGCAAGCCCTGTTATGAGTTTATCAGCCTGACCTAAGGAGATAATCTGCTCAACAATTTCTTTATAATATCGCTCCTTATTTGCAGATTGATTCGTTTTATATAGCAGCTCCTCTATAATAAACACAAATTGACTCGGTAATGCTTTTCGTAATTTCGAACGAGTATATTTCGAGGATGCATGAGAAATAAGCCTTATCATCCGCTCGATGATTACGATATACCATTGGTTTAATTCTTGTTCATTGCCAAAATGACTTTTCATTAATATTAATTTTTCTTCAGGATAATAAACTAATGTCGCAAAATCATTAATTTCTTTTTCAAATAAAACATCTTGAAACAAGTCTCTGATTCTTCTTTTTACATTCCCTGAACCATTTCTTAACACATGTTGAAAAGCTTGAAACTCCCCATGTAAATCACTGACAAAATGTTCTGTCCCCTTTGGTAGATTAAGAATCGCTTCTAGATTAATAATTTCAGTTATCACTTTTTCTTCACAATCATATTTTTGGACAAGTAAATCTAAATATGTTGAGTTCAAAACCATGTATCCCCTTTCAATATTTACCATTTCGCAGATTAAGTATAATTATTTATATTATCTAAAAACTCAAATAATAGTTATTTTACTTTATAGAATCCCTCTGTCAACCAGTTTCTTAAACAGTGGGTAACATGCGAAGTTGTAACTACTATAGATTTACATACTAAATAGCCCGGTTTTTGGACTGGGCTATTTCGGTATAATTAATTTAAAACAAGCTGTAGCAAACACTTCACAGTTCCAATTGTATTTTGTTTCTTCTATGTAGCAATCAGATAGTCACCAATACCACTTTTGTTGATTACTGCTCCAAAGGCACCACCAGCACCCGTGATTAAAATGATGATTCCTGCAGAATTAATTACTTCAGAATATAGTCTGCTGCTCGGAATTGAGTTAACCTAACGATTGGAAAAACCATTAAAACCTGGTCGATCATGGTAACGATAATTTCTTTAGTTGGACTTGTTGGAGTCCTAATCTTGGATATGTTTATGTAGCATGTAAAAAAGGGATTGTTCTTCTGAACAATCCTTTTTTTGTATAAAGCCCTTAATACGTGTTTGTCTTTGGAGCTAATTCAACTGCCATACGTAGTGCTTCTTTTAATGATTGCTCGTCCGCAATATTTTTACCAGCGATATCAAAAGCCGTCCCATGATCAACACTTGTACGAATAGTTGGAAGTCCTACTGTTATATTTACTCCTGCCTCTAGACCTAACACTTTAATTGGTCCATGACCTTGATCGTGATATTGTGCAACAACAATATCAAAGTCTCCGCGTCTTGCTCTAAAGAATAATGTATCTGCTGGAAGTGGTCCTTGAACATTTATTCCTTCTGCTAGTGCCTTTTCAATAGCCGGAACGATCTTTTCTTCTTCCTCACCATAACCAAAAAGTCCATTTTCGCCAGCATGTGGGTTAATTCCACAAACTGCAATTCGAGGAGACTCAATTCCTGCCTTTTGTAATGTCTCATGTGCAAGTTTAATAACCGTATATTGACGTTCAGCATTAATTTTATGAATCGCATCAAAGAGTCCAATATGTGTTGTCACATGAATGACTCTTAAGGCAGGTGCAGAGAGCATCATAGCAAAATCCTTTGTATTTGTTAATTCTGCTAAAATCTCAGTGTGACCCGGATAAATATGCCCAGCTTTATGAAGCGCTTCTTTATTTAAAGGTGCTGTACAAATCCCTTGTATATGTCCTTCATTTGCGTATTGAATAGCTCTTTCTAAATAACGGAAAGCAGCATTTCCAGCTTCTGGAGAAACTTGTCCCCATGGTAAATCTTCAGAAACTAAATCGAGATCAATTATATCAATGGTGCCATATTGGGACTTTGCTTCCCCTGGATTGGTAATGCTGTTTACTTCAAGGTCGATATTTGTTACGTGTAAAGCTCTTTTTAAAATTTTTAAGTCGCCTACAACAAATGGACTGCAGATATTATAAATGAATTTATCATTTAAAGATTTAACGATAATTTCAGGTCCGACACCAGAAGGATCTCCCATTGTAATCGCAATACTTGGTTTATAGCTAGTCATTTATAATTCCTCCCGTAAATATCTCTTATTTGGACAAGTAAAAATCAGTAATAAATTTCTATATTAGTACTCAATGAGTACGTGTACTTAATTCTGTAACCTTTTGAAGAGCCTTAGAAAGTGCTTGGTGGGTTCCAAACGCACCTGCTTTAGTGACAAGTGGAATGCCATCAAATAATCCTCCAAAGAGTTTTCCATAAGGTATACCAGGCTCTACTTCACCAATGACTCGAATCCCTTCACCTTGTAACACTTTACATGTAGCACCTGCAATATCTCCACCTGTTAAAACAGTACCGTAAATTTTCTTGCTTTCAATTAGTTGACCAGCAATTACTCCCATTGAATTGGCTATTATATTTCCAACATCGTAGTTTGATAAACCAAGTTCACGTTGTAAATCCTTTACTTTCCTTATTACTTCCTGGTCTCGGTTCGTGGTTACGACTAAACTGCCTTTATCTAGCAATGCTTTACTTTCATTAACAATACGACCAATTTCAAGTTTCCTCCTATCCTCAAAAAAGAATTCTCCAGGAGATATAACAATTTCTGCTACTTCATTTTTTTCTTTAAGGACCTGAATTTGCTTATGAGTAATGGAATTTACACTACCCGCAACCACTAATACAGGATTTCGGTCATGAACTTTAATCGTATTTAAAACATTTTCCTGGGCCCCTCTGTAAAAGATGTGTGAAGCAATTCCTGCTGAACCCACCCAAAGAAATTTCTCTTGTAGAGCTTGTGCTGCTTTTACGATAATTTCAAGTTCATCATCCGTCGTTGCATCGATAATGATGATCTTCGAAGTGTCACACAAGGATAATTCCTTCATGATTTTTGATAAGTGGTCAATTCCTTTTCTAACATGAGAGATTGAAATTAGCCCAACTCCCCTCTTACTTTGTTTCTGCACCAATTTAGGTAGATAACTTTCATTTACTGGGCTTGCAGGGTCTTTCGCCATTTCAGCCTTCTCCAATAAGACACCATTTACAAAATGCTCTCCATTTATAGTCATTCGATTACTCTTTGGAAAAGCAGGTACTACAAACGATATCTTATAGTTAAAAGCATCCATTACTGCATCAATCTCTGGACCAATATTTCCTCTCATTGTTGAATCTATCTTTTTAAAAACATTAGAAACACCTAATTGCTTCAATTGTGACGATAGATTAAAAACGATGTTATAAGACATTCTAGCCTCTATTGCTCGACTGTCTGAATTTAAAACAATGACATCTTCGGTAAGATGTGACGGTTGTAACTGTGTATATGAAAATAGCACTGTTGTGGTTAAACCTTTTTTTGCAAATTGAACTCCCGTGTCATTTGCACCCGTTAAATCATCTGCGACTACCGCTAGTTTCACCTACATCCCGGCCCCTTTACTACTAAGTTTATAGAATTTAATTTTTATACTTTGTTCTAACCCATACTTTTTGAAATACTTATATACTTATAATCTGCATATTTAAACAATAACTAAAACGCCTACACTTATCATAAAACAATATGTTGCATTTGGCAATATTTTTAATGATATTGATTTTTTCGTTTCACACGTGTTGCTATTTGCATCACAAAGTGAATAAAAAAGGCACAAGCTTTATTTTAGCTTGCGCCATAATGTTGAACGGTTAATCCCTAATCGCTTAGCTGCTTTCGATTGGTTCAACCCTTCTTCTTCTAGTACTTTTCTGATTACTTGTTTTTCTATTTCCTCTAATGTACCATTTATATCAATCTGTACGAATAGACCATCTTTCTTCCCCTTAAGTTCTATTCGTCCCAAAAGTGCCTCAACTTCTTCTTTTTCAATATAATAAGTATGAGATTGTAAAAATAATTCTTCGATTACTTGTTTAAGTTGTTGTACATTTCCCGGCCAACTATACTTTAGAATCTCTTCCATGGCTTCCTGACGAATCCCTATGGCTCCATTTCCATACTTGGGATGTAATTCAGAAATAAATAGATGGACTAAATCCTTAATATCCTCCCTACGTTCACGTATTGGTGGTATATATATTGTTAGTTTCGCCAACGCTTTATACAATTCTTGATGGAAAGAACCACTTTTCACCTTGTCTTCCATATTCTCGTCGGAAGACACAATCCATTTTAGTTTTTTACCATTTCCATTTGTATAAACTTGATAGAGTTCCTTTTGAACATATAGGTTTAATTTGTGAATGTTTCTTAGAAAAATAACACCATCAGTTAATGTTAAGAAAAGGCCTTCATTCATTTCTTTAAGTTGTTCTGCTGTTAATTGTTCGCAATTTATAGTAATAAATAGCTCACTTTGTGACCTTCTATTTTGGTTTATTAATTGAGCAGCTTTTGACTTCCCATTTCCCTTTTCGCCAGAAATCCACACAGCATCATCCTTTTTACTGTATTGCTCAATCTTCTTCAAGACATTTTGAATCTGTTCACTCTTTCCTGAAAAAGGAGAGAAAGTTGAATCTGGGGTATGGATTTCAATTGCATTTACATAAATCCCCTCTCGGATAGTAGACTCATTAGTCAGGTTATTTTCTATAAATAGAACAATATAATTTCCTTTTAAACATGCTGTTATTTTCCAAAGTGAATCGTTCAGGTGTACCATTTTTATAATCTTTTTCCTTGTAATGACTATTTCTTGTATTAAATTATTGATAGTATCCGAATTCTTTACCTTCATCCAATTAATATCTTTAGTAAAGCGCTCATTACTATAAAATATATCTTTATCTTTGTTAAGAATTGCAATTGCTTGCTTGCTACAACTGAGAATGGTTCTATAGAAAGAAACGTCCTGTTGTAATTGTGAAAAGACTTTGTAGATTCTTCTCGTTTCTTCTAATGCTTCAATAATAGCCTCTTTGCCTGAAGTGATTAAAACCCCTGTCAAACCTAACTCTTTTGCAAACTGTACCGTGATCACATCGCCTATTACAACTTCATAACCTTGATTTTTTAAATTCGCTAACGTTTCTGTTACTTCTATTTCCTTTTTAATTGTTAACGTTTTAATATCAAAATCTAGGAGCTTACATATTGTACCAGCACCCTGTGTGATATTTGAGAATCCCACAATCGCTGCTTTTTGCGAAAATCCCTTAACCATGGTTAGAATACGTAAAACATCATACCCAGAAACTTGAATATCAATCACTGGTATAGATACAGCCTCCTGAATTAATGAAGCTGTCCCCCCTCGACTTATAATGACATGGAAACCATTTTTTTCAGCATCTTTCGCAATGGCCACTCCTTCATTTAAGTTCCCTAATTCAATCTGAAGCTCAATATCATTAACATCTTGTGTGACTTCTTTCATTACTTCATACAATCCCTCATAAGGGACAATTGCCAATGCCTTAATCATTTCCCTATCACCCTTGCTTAATTTACCATCTTTTAATAATTATTTTTAGCTAACACTTTTTCCATGCTTCCGTAATGGTTTCTTTCTCTACTATTACAGATATATTTAAGCTAGGCAAGATATCACGAATTAACATTAAGCTTTAACAGAACCACTTTTTTAAATATCAATTTACTAACTGACATATTGAGAAGTGCTATAAAGCTTCCACTCAACAATGGAAATAATAATGGAAAAGTTATAAATAGTACCAACAAGATTATTGATCCTATAATCATTAACAAAGTATAATGTGGGTATGACAAACTTATTATAAAAGCATATTTAACATACTCAAGTTTATTTAATTTAAAATGAACAAGCACAGGGAAAATAAAAAAGAGAACGGAAAAGTATATGAACGTAATTGGTAACAAAATAAACGTTAATATATTAAAAAATATCCCTTGCATATTCCCTAAAAATATAAAATCAAGATAAAGAATTAATCCCATTAATGCCAATAACCAACCTATTTTATTCATCTGAATAAATTCTTTTCGATATGTTTCTGTAAAAACTCGAAAGGTAGCTACATCCTCATTATTCAACCATTTTCTAATAACAGTGTACATAGATGCAGTAGCAGGAAATATACCTAGAATAACTAATCCCAATAGGCTAAACAACAACCAGAGTATATTAACATAAACTAAACGAAAAACCCAATCCCCTATAACATTAACCTTTGTAATCATATTCTCTATCATAAAATTATCCCCCTCCGGAATCCCACAGGTAGTAGTTCAGATATTAGTAATTTATCTTACAATTTCCATTGTAATAAGGAAAATACGAAAAACATTAATCAGTAAAATGATTATGATTGTTATGGTTAAGGGATTTAAAGAAGAAAACTCTCTTAATAAACACCAAATAAGGTAAGAGAGTTTTCTTTCTTTCTATCATTTAACTATTTATTATTGTATTTCAATAACTAGTACTGATTTGGATGGAATCGTTAAGGACAGTTCATTTTCTTTTAATTCTAACTCATTAAAAGTAACTGGCTCTATTCTATTTGGATTTTCAAACGTGTTATGCTCAGTCATTGCCTCAGCTGTTAATAAACGTCCAGTGGCAGAAGATAATTCGCTTAAACCCTCAAGATTTACAGTAACTTGTTCAGAATTATTTGGATTTAAGTTACAAATAGAAATATGTACCTTACCCGAATCATCTTGAGATGCTGAAACATTAAGCATTGGAAGACTTTCTTCTCCATAAGAATAATTTCTTGTGCTTACACTCACCGGCAGTAATTTCGCATCTTGGTGTACTTTATACATTTCAAAAACATGATATGTTGGTGTTAAAAGCATTTTTTCACCTTCTGTTAATACTACTGATTGTAAAACATTAACAAGTTGGGCGATATTTGCCATATGCACGCGGTCACAATGGTTATTAAAAATATTTAGATTGATACCCGCTATAAGGGCATCACGTAATGAATTTTGCTGATAAAGGAATCCAGGATTTGTTCCCGGCTCTACTTTAAACCAACTTCCCCATTCATCAATTATCAAATCAACATTTTTTTCAGGGTCATATTTATCCATAATAGCGGTATGCCTTTGAATCAATTCTTCCATTACAAGGGTCCTTCTCATATAGTCAAACCAGTTTTCTTCAGTAAATTCTGTAGCAGATTCATAATTTGCCCTGTTACGAGTATAAAAATGAAGTGAAAGACCATGCATTTCAGGACGGTAATGCTCCCATGCATTCGTCATAACATTATCCTGATAAGGTTCTGTCCGACCTACGCCCTCACGCATCATCACTTCAGTCCAATGATAATCAGCTTCACTAGGTCCACATGCAATTTTATAAATTGGAGTATCTGAATAGTCTCTTACAAATGTTTGGTAACGACGATAAAGGTCAGCATAATATTCGACCCTCATTCTACCTCCGCAACCCCAGTTCTCATTTCCAATTCCAAAATATTTTAGCTTCCATGGCTTTTCTCTGCCATTTTTTCTACGTAAATCTGCCATTGGAGATTGGCCATCGAATGTGATATATTCAACCCATTCTTGCATTTCTTGAACTGTACCACTACCGACATTTCCGCAAATATATGGTTCAGTACCTAATTGCTCACAAAAGTCTAAAAATTCATGAGTTCCAAAGTGATTATTTTCTGTTACTTTTCCCCAATTATTATTAACAATACTTGGGCGAGATTCTCTTGGACCAATTCCATCTTTCCAATGATATTCATCTGCAAAACAGCCACCTGGCCAACGCACATTAGGAATATTCAATTTTTTCAATGCTTCTACTACATCATTTCGTATACCACGTGTATTCGGGATCGGTGAATCTTCACCTACCCAAACACCTTCATAAATACACCTGCCTAAATGCTCAGCAAAATGCCCATATATATGTCTACTAATTACCTCATTTTTATCATTCTTATTTACATTAATTAATGATTTCATTTTTCTAATTCACTCCTAGTTTAAATAATTTCTAAAATCTATCCATTTATCCTTTAACTGCTCCTGCAGAAAGACTTTCGATAAAGTATTTTTGTGCAAAAATAAATACAATGATGATTGGAAGTACTGTTAAAACAGAACCAGAAATTAATACATCATAGTTATTTCCATACGGAGTAAGTAAGCCAGCCAGCCCAATAGGCAGCGTTAACATTTCTTTTGTACGCAATACCACTAATGGCCAAAGGAAATTGTTCCAACTAAATAATGCTAATAAAATACCCATTGCTCCATATGCAGGTTTCAGTAATGGAAGCATAATTCGCAAGAAAATACCATACTCTGTGCATCCATCTATCCTTGCAGAATCCATCAGTTCCTTAGGTAATCCTAGTGAATATTGTCTAAAGAAAAAGATTGCTAATGGATGAATTATCATTGGTAATATTACACCCGCATAGGTATCTACAGCTTTCAACCAAATCATCATCCTAAATAATGGCAGCATTAGTATTTCAAAAGGAATCATCATAATCAATAAAACTAAAAACATCACGATACCTTGTCCTCTAAACCTGTACATCGCTAGACTATACCCAACCATGGAGGAAAATATTAATGCTAATACGGTTGAAAATAATGAAATAATGATACTATTTTTAAACCAATGAAAATATACTCTACCTTCTGTAAACAAATAAGTATAATTGTCCAAACTCCACAATTCAAATTGCGGCTTAATATTTAGTCCATACCTCATTAATTCTGTAGATGGTTTCAAAGAAGCCAGAGTCAATGCTAATAACGGAAAAACGGCAATAATTAGAGGTATAAGCATGAACAAAAGTAATAATATTGTTCCTAACTTTTTTTGTTTCTGTCTACTCATCTATTTACCTCCATTACTACTAAATCCTGTCAGCTTCAACTGAATAAAACCTAAAATAGCAACAATAACTAATAATGTTACACCTATCGCTGAACCAAAACCTAGTTGATTATATTGAAAAGCTTCTTTGTATAAATACCCTACTAGTGTCAATCCAATGTTTCCTGGAGAATTTATTTCCCAAAAGACATAAGCTTCCTCAAACATTTTATAACCTGCAAATAACGTAATAGTTAACACGTACACTGTTACAGGCTTTAAGAATGGAATGGTAATGTGCCGAAATTTATTAAATGCATTGGCGCCATCTATCTCAGCTGCTTCATACATTTCTTTTGGAATGTTCTGTAGACCTGTCAAAAAATAAATCATATTTACACCCATCCATCTCCATGATGCCAATCCAACCATCAAAAACATTAGTGTTGCTCCATTTTGTTTCCAATTAACTGAATCAAAACCGAAAAATGAGAGAAATGAGTTAGCAAATGCAGTCTCTGTTTCTGCAAACATTAATCGAAAAATAACACCTGCGACAATTGTTGATGTTAAGGATGGAATAAAGATACAAGCCCTAAAAAAGGTTTTCGCTTTCATCTTCTTTGTGTTTAAAATAATCGCCATAATTAATGGTAAGGGGATTAGAATAACAATTGTCCAAAACGTGTATAATGTTGTATTATATAACGCTTTATAGAAAGTAGGATTAAATAACCTCGCGTAATTATCAAATCCAATAAACCTTATTTGACCGGGTAAAATCTCTTGAAAACTCATAATAATGGTATAGCTGACAGGGTAAAAATAAAACCCGAAAAAAATCACTAAGAAAGGAGCGATAAACACATAAGGTGCTAATCTTTGTGAATAAAATAAACTTTTTTTGGGTGAATAAACTACATTTTTTAATACATTCCCTGATTTAGTAATTAGATTAGAGTCTTGCCTCATTTGTCAATCCTCCTTGTATCAGCAGTTAGGGATATGTTTTTGAACTACCCCTAACCTGCTATAAAAAAATGTTATCTTATTTACCTGCTACGTAACTCATCTGCTGCTTGTTTTAAAGCTTCGGCAGGAGTTTGCGTTTTTTCTCTAAGAGTATTATGCAATACATTGGTTTCAATCAAATCCCTTGTCATTGGTGTTAGCTTTGTAATATTAAGCGGATTAATTTCATCTTTAATTCCCATTAACATATCAAATAGACCATCACCAAAGTATGCAGTAAATTCATTAGGCTCTCGTAACTCCGGAGAGTCCCAAACATCATGACGAGGAGGGTCGAAACCTAAAAGTTCATAAATTTTGATATTCGATTCTTTTGACAATTTGGCAAATGCTAAGAATTCTTTTGCTAATTCAACATCTTTCGCTTGATTTGTAACAGCAGTACCAGTTCCACCCATTCCAGCAGAACGATTTCCCCCTTCTTTCCAAGCTGGCATAGGTTTTATTACCATCTTTCCAGCTAGGTCTGGCATGTAACTTACAAAACGACTCGCATACCAAGAAGGCATAATCAAAGAGGCAGCTCCACCATCATTCATGAAAGCAAAAAATTCTTCATCTTCATGATGTCCACCTGGAGCAAGCACACCAATATCATGTTTATATATTAAATCATAAAGATACTGTAATACTTCCTCATTTTTTTTGTTATCTAAAGTTACCTCGCCTTTACTGTTAAAGAAATCTGAATCTTTTTGACTTATCATTGGGTAAAACTCCCAAAATCCGTTAGTGAATATAGGTAGCATAGGTTTTCCAGTTTTAGATTTGATCACTTTTCCAATTTCAATAAAATCATCATATGTTTTGATATCATCAGGACTTACGCCTGCTTCTTCAAATATCTCCTTGTTATAAAATGCCACTGAGGCTCCAACATGGGTTGGCGCTCCATAATATTGTCCGTCTTTTCCATAAACTTCGAATCTAGATTTTACGAAACTATCGATTTCTGGTTCAATTATGTCGTTCAATGGTTCTAACTGAATATCACCTTGCAAAAAGTTTGGAAAACGATTGACTTCAATATCTACAATATCAGGTGCACCAACACCTGATTGAAGAGCTAACAAAAGGTTATTATGCATATCATCATAAGGGAATGACTCCAATTTCAACTTTATAGGTCGATCCGGATTCGCTTCATTCCATCTTTTATTAGCATCTTCAAAAAAATCAATATGTAGCCCTTGAAATGTCCAAAATGTCATTTCTTGTGCTTTATTAGTTCCATTGCTTGCTTCCGAATTACCATTTGAATTGACTTTTTTATCTCCACCACTACTACATCCGCTCAATACAATACTTATTACCAAAAGCATAGAAAAACCCAAGTAAAATAATCTACTCAATTTTACTTTCCCCCTTATTATTTGGTTAATTAATCCAACTGATGAATTTCACCAATAATCCAAGTTCTTGTTAACCACCCCCTTAAAGATTATATTTATCACTTATATTCGTTACACTTATTGAACATTTTTTATAAAGCGCTATCATAAAAGTTTCTATTCGAACTTTAAATTTCTATCTAATAGATTTAACGATTAGTTTAAACTCTTTTTATTTTATAAACTTTCAAAATAACTATCTATTAATGCTTTAATTCTTTGCATTTCCATAAAAATCCTTATACCAATTAGCAGATCATAATCCCTTAAATGTTAGCAAAACAATTTTATTTGTTTTTTCTAAACATTATGAAAATGTTGTCTTAAAGTGATTTTATTATATATTGTTTTATTATGCAATGCTTTTTAGTGTATTTTCATCTCACTTTCTAAAATAGTTGCACTTTAAAACACTTTGCCAACTTTTTTAAATTCAACATAAAAATAATACTGATACTGCTTGTGGAATACATTAAGTAAGGTAGAAACAGTGTACAAAAGATGTGCAGGTTGATGCTCATTCAGAAACTATAATTGCCTGTGTAATAGTAAGTGAGTCTGAAACAGACCTGGAGAAGGAAACGGATAGCCAAATTATTGAGACTTGGTTTGATAGAAAAAAGCCTTGTACCAGCTGAAGACTTAGAAATCTTCGTAAAATAATTGGTTGCACATAATCCCCACAAAACGGGGAAATAAAAAAAATACTTCCCCACCCTTTGTGGAGAAGTATCTTAATTTATCTATTCAGATTATCCAAAAATTCCTCTACAGTTGAGCAACCGGTTTATATTAACCGTAATGCCTACTATAACGGGGCAGAACCGTTTGAAAGAGAAACTGAAAGAGTAGTAGCCGATCACTTTAATCCAGAAATAAAAATCATCGAAGAAGAGAAGAGGAGAAAGCTAAAAGACTAGCTTTCTCCTCCATTACTTATTTCAATACTTCTTTTGCCATTTTCTCCATTTCCTCTGCTGCTTTTGCCGGTGTAATAGATAGACCGAAAAGATTAAATGTTGTATTCTTATGAACCTCTGCTAATTCAGGTGGTAAGGTTTGGTCATACGGGAATTGAATTGAATTCGCCTCATTTACCCATTCTGTAAAGGTTTTTACCCAAGGGTCTTTTACTTCTACACCTTTAATGGCAACAACATTACCAGAACGGTCTACATAATCTTGAGCTGTTACTAAACTAGTTAACTCATTAAGAAACGCAACGGCTAGTTCAGGATGCTTTGTATCCTTTTTAATAGACCAGGTTGGTGATATACCAGCACTGAGGTTTGATGGGTTACCCTTTCCATTTTCAATTGTTGGGAATTGGAACACTCCCATTTTTTCTTCAAACTCAGGGAATTCTTGACGAACATTATTTACAAATCCGCTTGTCATAAGCATCATCGCAGCCTGATCAGAGTAAATAAGCTGTCTCGCAGAACCTGCATCATAAGGAAGACCGTTAAAACCTGGGTTAAAGGCATCCATTTTTACTAAGTCCTGAATATATTTACCTGCCTGTACATAAGCTTCATCGTCAAACCCTTTTCCAGTTCTGCGGTATGCCCCTTGGAATACTTCCTCTCCGCCTAATCGGTCAGCAAAGTACATTAAGTAGAAAGCACCAGGCCACTTTGGCTGATTGGCTATAGCAATTGGATAAAGACCGCCATCCTTTAATACCTTAATAACATTTAGGAACTCATCATATGTTTCTGGAACGTCTAAATTATGTTTTTCAAAGATTTCTTTATTGTAAAAGAAATTATAAACTGAGATACCTAATGGAAGACCATAAACTCGATTATTAAACTTGGAGTTAGCAAGTGCAACATCGACAAACTTATCAAATTCAATATCCTCATCCGTTAAGTCCATGACCTGGCCGGAATTTACAAACTCTTCTAACCATCCGCCGCCCCAGCTGGCAAATACATCAGGGGCCTTTCCTCCTGACATCGCGACGACTACGCGCTGTTTATATTGATCATTTGGAATTTGTAACATATTTATTTTTACATTCTCGTGTTCTGCCTCAAAACGATTGACTGCCTCCTGATAAATTTCCATTCTTGCACCTGGATCAAAGTGCCAAAAATCAAGTACAATCTCTTCATCTGAACCTTTGTTCGCAGTACCTTGATCTTGCGTGTCTTGATCTCCCGCACCTTGTCCGGCGGTCTCCTTATCACTTGAGCATGCTGCTAATGCAAGTACACTCACAAATAAAAGAGCCATAACTAATAACGATAATTTCTTCAAACTAATCAACCCTTCCTTGTATTTTTATACAAAACTACTAGAGACAAGCGTTGTGATAGAATCGTAGATTCTAGTAATTTAAAAAACTAGTTTGTATATTTTTTTAATATATTAAGCAACCCATCATTAATATTACAATTCTTAAATGCAAATGACTGCATAACCTTGTCCATTTGTTCTTCAGACAAGTCTTTGAAAATTTTAGCGTATGCCGGCTGAATCAATGCACCTGTATAGACTGTTAAAATAGACTGGGACAAGGCAGCTACGTTAAAGCTGTGATTAATATTAGGATCTTCAATCACATCTTCAAGATGCTTTGCTAAGCTGTCAATCGTCGCTCTCGCCTCATAACCAGGGAGCCAAATCATCCAATCGTCTGTATTCAATCGATGCTTCATTCTAATAATTGAGGAAATACGCTGCATATATTCAGATTCTGGATCAAGCATTGCAATTCCCATAACACCAACATCTTTATAAGTCCATGTCGTCCAATGAGCACCAAAATCTTCAAATATACTAATTTGGTCATCCATGGCAGCCAATCGGTATGGAACTTCTCCAGCAGTGCCGTTATAAACTGAGCCAAACTCACCAACCCAGAGAGGAACATTGTAGTTCTCTGCAAATTTAGTCCCCTGATGCTCTTTAAATACCTGTATTTGTTTTTCTTTATCCCAATATACGCCGCTTTCAATTCGGGCTGTTTTAGCATCAGACACCCCCGGATATGCTCCTGGACCAAATCCAGCTGCTGTATAATTATGACTGCTGTAAACCAAATTTCCAGCAAATGGAGCTTCGAGACCGTCAAACAGCTTTGAGTAGTTATCTCCTTCAAGAAAAATAATATGATCTGGATCAATTTTGCGAATAGCGTCAACCGTTCTTTTGTATATGCGATTCATACGCTCCCAATCCGGTTTATAATTGGAAAAGAATGTTTGTGGGTAATCCCCGTGCGGTGTATTTACACACGGTTCATTCATTAGATTATAACCAGCAATAACCGCTTTACCACGATATCGGCGTGCAAATTCCTCCCATAAAGCAACAAATCTGTCTTGATAGTGTTTATCATGCCAAAAGAAACTGTGCCTGATATCATTATCTGAGTGCCAGTGAGTATTTTGGAATCCTTGAACTGCATGAAGGTCCAAAATAACATACAAACCGTGTTTTTCACACCAGTTAAGAACTTTATCCAACACTTTAAAACCCGATTCTTTGTATTTAAATGGCATTTCATCGTCCTCAAAATGGCGGTAATTCAAAGGGAGACGAACCGTATTAGCACCCCAGCTTTTGATAAACTTTATATCATCTTCCCCAAAGAAATAATGCTGCATCCGTTCAAAAAAGAACTCAGCCTTTCCTTTACCCAACACTTCTGACATAGCATGTCGTAAACCATGCTCCGATCCGGTATAGCCGTTTATAAAATCCTCCATGTTCATCCAGCCGCCAATACAAGTTCCCCGCAGTTTCACAGTTTTTCCGGCCGAATCCGTGATCCTATTTTGAATTACTTTTAATAGATCCATGTCAATCACCCATCCACTTAAAATATTGAATTTCTTAACTTTAAGCTTTGATTTCTAAAAACATTAACCATTATCTGTGATACCGCCATATTGGTTCCACCATCACCACCCTTAATAGGCATAGAGAATTTTACCATGTTAACGCTTTCGAATTACTTCAGGTTATATGTTTGGAATGAATATTTTTATTATTTAGACTTCCAGCTAAAAATAAGCGGAAGATCTGTTCACCTGACAGTTCTAACAATTTTTTCGTGTTGAACATCGCCTCACCCAGGCTCATTGGCCCGTTCGTAATACTAAAAGCTGCCGTTAAACCGACTTCGTTTATCATTGAACCCTCTGCGTCAATTTGCCCGCAAAGCGCTATAACGGGAATATCACTTGGATTACACAGCTTGGTGACCCCTGCAATTACTTTTCCATATCCCGTCTGATAATCTAGTTTTCCTTCCCCTGTAAGAACAAAGTCAAATTTCCCGTTTTCCACCAGTTCCTGCAATTTTAACGCTTCCATAACCAATTCAACACCCTGCTGGAGTTCTGCGTTTAGGAGAGATATTAGCCCGCCTGCTGTACCTCCGGCCGCTCCGGCACCTTTAAGATTATGAATCCGCTTTCCTTTTTGTTTATAAATAACATCAGCAAAAACCTGTAATGATTGGTCAAGCTGTACTATTTGATCTGGGGTTGCTCCCTTTTGCGGTCCAAATATATAGGATGCGCCGTTGCTTCCTACAAAAGGATTATTTACATCACAAGCAATTCGAAATTTTGCCTGTTTAACTAACGGACTCACATCAGATTCGTCAATAAAAGCTAAATCTCGTAAAGAAAGCCCGCCTTCATTAAGCTCCTTGCCTTCGTGATCCAAAAACTTATATCCTAATGCTTTCAATATGCCCGTTCCACCGTCATTTGTAGCGCTTCCACCTAAACAAATGATAAATGAGGTGGCACCGTTCTTAAGCGCATGCATAATTAACTGGCCGGTTCCAAATGTTGATGCATTCAAAGCATCCATTTCTTCTTCCTTTAATAATGGCAGTCCAGAAGCAATCGCTATTTCTATTACTGCTGTCGATCCATCCCCCATGATTCCATAGTAGCCATTGATTTCTCTTCCTAACGGATCAAGGACAGCAGCCTTCACGATTTCCCCATTTGTTGCATTTACTAAAGCTTGTAATGTGCCTTCTCCTCCATCTGCCATTGGAATGACAACTGTTTCTGTATCAGCATTTACTTTTTTAATTCCATTTTCAATCGATCTTGCTACATCAATTGCTGACAAACTGCCTTTAAAGGAATCAGGCATTATCAGGATTTTCATTTTATAAACCTCCAACCAGCCTCTTTTGTGCCTAGTTCTATTATAAAATTCATAATATTAATATAATATGGTTAAATCTAACAATAAAACAGGCTAAAATTCATTTACTTTTTGGAGGTTTCGTACAACTCTGTCATTTTTCTACAACCATTCAGACATTTGCAATACAATTGCATCATGAAATTTCCTTGGGTTATATCCTGTTATTTCATGTACCTTCTTTAATCGGTACAATAGGGTGTTACGATGGATAAAGAGGGC
Organism: Neobacillus niacini; assembly: GCF_023715415.1. Taxonomy (GTDB): domain Bacteria; phylum Bacillota; class Bacilli; order Bacillales; family Cytobacillaceae; genus Neobacillus; species Neobacillus niacini_C. Next base: position 46,424 of record NZ_JAMBOB010000011.1, on the reverse strand, counting down.
ATCAGCTGTAGTTTGAACATTTAAATCATTGTTAAAAAGCTCTCTTAAAGTCTCTTTCAATTCTGGGGTAAGCTGCTGCTGAATCCTAGTTTTAACTCGTTTTCGCTCTACTTCGTTTACCTCTTTTAATAGGAGCTGAATCTCATAGTCTCTTAAATGGATCCTTCTCTCAGTTGATAACTGCAAAGCAAGCTTTAGTTGTTTAAAACTATCACGGACTTGGTCAAACTGCTCAGCCAAATAACCGCTTGAAATAGAAACTTGGTTAAATCGGTTTACCATAAATCTTTCAAGCTGGTCCATCAATCGATTCTTCTCATTCACAGATTTCGAACCCAATAAAAGTAAAAAGGTCTGTGAGTCATTAAAAGCATAAATACATGAGTATACATATAAAATCGATTCAATATCTTTATATATATTTGACATCAAGGTCTGGGTATTATTTCTCCCCTGGGTTAACGAAATAACAATCGGAAAATATGGCGGGGACAAACTAATATTTAGAACGGATAATTTTTGGGTTATCTTCAAATGATTTTGCTTTTCAGACAGTATTTCATCCATAATGCTTTCTCTTGTTCTAAATTTCCATTCCACTTCATTAGATAGGAGCTGCTGTTTGATTAATAACTCTGTCATCAAAACGACTAATGAGCCAAATTCTTGTACTTCTTCCGGAATCCCAGAAATACCAACAACACCAATAATTTTGTCCTGATTAAATATTGGCAGGTTAATGCCTTTCTTTACGCCGCGGTATTTATCCACTTCAGCATTTGTAATAATGAGTGGACTTTTCGTTTGCACAACTTCAAAAGCACCTTCATGAAACATATCAATTCTATTTTTTTCACCTGAGCTTAAAATGATACCGTTACGGTCAAAAATGTTAATATTCCGTCCAACTCTTCTCATCGTTTCCTTGACAAGAATATCAGCCATTTCTTTTGTGAGCATTAAAATAACACCTCTCCTTCCTATACCTAGTAACAACTAATTCGACATCATACATTAAAATCCTCCATCATCCGACCTTATACAAATAATCCCTCAAACCCACACAAATAAGGCAGAAATATACATACTTGTTATTCTTGGCTTTTACTAGTTTAGAGATATAAAACCTCATTTACTTATGATACGGTTCATTACGGTTTATCCTGAAGGCTCTATAAATCTGTTCCACTAATATTAATTTCATCAGTTGATGGGGGAAGGTCATTTTTGAAAAAGAAAGCTTTTCGTTAGCCCGTTTTAGTACTTCTTCACTTAATCCTAACGACCCGCCGATAACAAAGGCAATCTTGCTTTTCCCATACGTGGCTAGTTTGTCCAACGTATCAGCGAGCTCTTCAGAGGATTGCATTTTTCCATTGATCGCTAATGCAATCACATATGTATCCTGGCTAATCTTAGCCAATATTCTTTCTCCCTCTTTTTGCTTCACTTGAATCATTTCCAACTCACTTAATTCTTCTGGCGCCTTTTCGTCTGCGACCTCAATGACTTCCACTTTTGCATACGAATTCAATCGCTTTAAATATTCATCAATTCCCATTTTCAAATATTTTTCTTTTAATTTACCAACACTGACAATCGAGATATTCACAATCCACAACCCTCTTTTTTATATTACAAACAGTTTACAAACAAGATATCCACAGAAGTTATCCACATGTCCACATTTTTTATCCACATCTTGTATGGAATCATTTGTTCGCCACAATATATACAGCTGTATTTCGACACTATTCACAGCCTGTTGATAAGTTATCCCCAGTTATTTTAAATAATACTGGAAATGTTTTAAGCTCATTCACACCCATTAAAAACAGAAAGGTGGTTACACCTTTCTGCCCTTTTCACTATGACCTATCTTCAGCCAGCGTTATTGTAGTCGTTTTTAACTTTCCTTCTCGATAGTATTTTACTTCCATCTGGTCACCAATTTTGGTCTCTTGGTATAAATGCTTTCTAAGATCAATGACGTCATGAATGGTTTCTCCATCCATTTCGACAATTACATCCAGCTCTTGTAATCCAGCCTGTGCCGCAGGAGAATTTGGAACCACTTGGCGAAGAGCTACTCCGTAGTTAATATCTCTAGGTAATTTTAAAGCTTCTTCTTGATAATACCCAGGAATTTCAGCCACAGACTTCAAATCCACTCCCATATATGGACGTTTCACTACACCAAACTGTTCCAGGTCATTAATAATTGGTCTTGCAGAGTTAATAGGAATCGATAATCCAATTCCTTCCACAGCACTTTGGGCAATTTTCATTGAGTTGATTCCAACCAGCTGCCCGCCAATATTAATTAACGCACCGCCGCTATTACCAGGATTAATCGCTGCATCTGTTTGCAATACCTCCGCATTCCAATCCATAATGCCATCTTGATTGATATCCACTGGAATGGTTCGATTGATTCCTGAAATAATCCCTTGTGTAACAGAACCAGAAAAGGTTGCCCCGAGCGGATTTCCGATTGCCATAACAGGTTCACCCATTTTTAAGGCATCTGAATTACCAAACTCAGCAATTTTTTTAATCTTGGCGGCATCAATTTCAAGAACTGCTAAATCAGTCCAGACATCGCCTCCGAGCAATTTTGCAGGTATTTTTGTACCATCATTTAACGTGACCTCTAACTGTGTCGCACCTTCTACTACATGCTGGTTGGTTACGACGTATGCTTTATCTCCTGCCTTTTTATAAATAACACCTGAGCCTGTACCAGCAGGACCTTGGTTGTCACCCGACTCATCGGACCAAAAATTTGAATTTTGGATATTATTAATCCCAACTACTGCATCCGCAGCCTTATCAATGGCCTTTGTTGTATCCGTATTTACATCATAGGACACCTGCTGTTGAATAAAATTGTCCTGATTGTTATTATTTGTGCCATTCTGACTTTGATTGGGCTGTACATTGTAGGGTAGAAAACCCTGGTTGGATAATGCTGGGATGGAGATAACAACAAGCATGGCACCTAATATCGCTCCAACGATACTAGCAAAAAAGTACCCTCTACTATTTCCACTTTTTTCTTGGTAACGCCCTTGTGAATGATCATCATAATAACCCATTTTCACCACGTCTCCCTTTCATTAAGCAACTACCATTTATTTTGGCTTATACTTACAATTATACTCTGTCCACTTTCATTTTATAAAAAAAAGAACAAAGATACCAATCAAGTATCATTGTTCTTAATCTATACTGCTGTTAAAATTGTTGGAACCTTAGGATCTGTGTCGTAGAGGTCAAACTGCTCGCCAACAATCAAACCTTGGCTTTGCAGCGTCTGTGCTACTGACATCCTTGCTAAGTCCTTCATATTGTTATCAAGGCTTAAATGGGCAAGATACACTCGCTTTGTATTGTCCCCGATGACCTCACTCATCGCAATCGCTGCATCTTCATTCGAAACATGTCCAACATCGCTTAGAATTCTTCGTTTAATATTCCAAGGATATCTACCCATTCTGAGCATTTGCACATCATGATTTGACTCAAAAATATAGGCATCTGCATTCGATATGATTCCTTTCATCCGATCACTTACATAGCCTGTATCTGTGATTAAAACCAACTTCTTGCCTGAGTGATGGAATACATAGAACATCGGCTCTGCTGCATCATGTGAGACCCCGAAAGATTCAATATCTATTGCACCAAAGGTTTTTACACTTTCTGTGCTGAAAATCATCTTTTGCTCTGTTGGAATATCTCCAACATTCCGTTCCATTGCCCGCCAAGTATTTTCATTCGCATAAACTGGAAGTTTATATTTACGGGCCAATACACCAATCCCTTTAATATGATCGCTGTGTTCATGGGTAACAAAAATACCTGATAATTTACTGATATCTCGATCTATATGTTGAAAAAATGCCTCCATTTGTTTCCCGCTAAATCCTGCATCTACTAGAAAGGAATGCTCGTCTGATTCAACATAAAGCGAATTCCCCGTACTTCCGCTCGCTAAAATGCTATAACGTAATGACATACTTTTCACTCCACATCCCTATTTTTCATCGCTGTTAAATTCTATAATCTGTCCTTCTAGTGCGTTAACATAAAGACTTTCTTTATCATCCACCACAAATCGCCATGTGGGTGCCAAAGCTTGTGAAGCCGCAAGCTGAATTAATGTTGAATAACCAAGTTCAACCTTTGTAATTTTACTTTTTGGCATTAGGGCACCTTTTTGATGCAAGGTTTCCAATGCCTTTAAAGGAGGAAGGATTTCCTTCTTTTCTGTCATTTTTGCAATATCCTCTAGGTAGGTTTGTTCATAGGATATTATTTGATTATGATCATCAATTTGAAATGTAAGCATTCCGCTTAGGTTTTCATATAAACTCATATTCTCATACTGTTGAAAGTAGATGATGGTGTTTTTCTTTTCATCTTTCTTCCAAAATTTATACTGGCTGCCGTACAAAACATTATCCTTAATAAAAGATGTTAACTCAGCTGCTTCAAATTTTGGTTTTAAAGCAATTGGCTTATCTAACTTCACCATCAGTGCTGTGCTAGGTTCTTTTAAAAGCACTATTTGCCCTTTAAGTTTTGTTACATCATCCTTCGTAAACATTTTGGGCTTAGCACTTAGATACTGGTCCTCAATCGGTGCCTTTGGCAGCTCTTTATAGCGAATTTCCTCGGCCTCTAGCTTTTCTACAAAAGAAGACTCTGTAATGACTTCGTATTGATTTGCATCTCTAACTTTCATAAACTGAAATAATAGATAAACATCTAATATCAGGAACGTTAAGATAAAAATCGTCTTAATTTTACTCCAATCCATGTAACAATCCCCCCAGGTCATCCTTCGTGATTTGTCCCCATGTCTGGTTATAGCGGTAAAACCAAGCAGGCTCTAGGAGAATCAGTTTATTTTCACCTTTATCCCTTGTCATCTCGTATCCTAAAACAAGTTGTTCTAGTAATTCTGGTTTAAAATTCTTTTTACTTTTGAGATATCCCATTACCTCTGACCCTGTTGGAAGGGTTACCTTTACCATTTCCGTTGTTAATGGAAGCTCTAAAGCTATATTGGGTCTAACATATTTTGAAATCTCATTCCTGCCCCAAACCTCTTGAATCTCTGACATGCCGTTCGCACTAAAGACAGGATAACCATCATTATTATACAAACGGAACGTAACAGATTTCCCTTTTACATCCTTCTCTACATATCGATAAGGGTCGGTCCAACCGCCATGGCCATTAATAAAATCAATGCTCCTCATTAATAAATCATACACGTTGTCAACATAATTAGAATCTCTCGTAGGATTTATATAAAGCAGCATATTGGTATCATGATTAACCGTCATCTTACTTGAGGCATCACTAAATTCTTCTACCCCAGAAACTGTTCCCCTTTGGACAAAACTCGGGTCACTAAACAATGCTTCTTTGAATGCCTCCGAATTAAGGACGACAGGTAGATACGTATATTCCGTCATTTCTACATTTCCATCTGGAATAAATATAGTCCGCTGCGCTGTTGCCTCATAAGCGAAATAGCGCTGATATTGCTCTCTATTTTTAAAAAAATCACGGTTGAATTCATTTAATAACCCAGGGGAAATATGGCTTATAAAAACTTGCTGGTAATCGCCAGAAACGAAATATACAATCCCATTTCCCTTTTCTGAATTCTCAACGCTAATAATCATTCGATTGAAATGGAAGGCAGGAATTCTTTTCTCCTCAAATTTTAGGACACTTCGATAAATTTCAATCGGAATGTCCGTTGGAAAGACAATCTCCGCATTGCCATTTCCATGTACTAATTCTTTGATATCCTCTACATTTTCAGAGTAGTTTTTAACGTCATAGAAAGACCATTTCCTTATTTCACTCATAATCTGATTAAGTAGAGCGGCATTGGTGGTTCCATTATGCTGGCCGTTACTATGAAATAACACAAGATCAGGGGTAATGACCTCATGAAGTTCGCGTTTTTCTTTTAACGTTACCTCCGCAACATTATTACCATTTTCCATCATGTCAAAATTAGGCTGGTACGTCCAAAGATTCCAGGTTAACACAATACTAACCAGTATGAGAATTGTTAATATGACTGATTTGCTATTTTCATATCTCATGACCATTCATCCTCTTCAGATTGCTCGTATGGCAGTGAAAAGGAAATTTTCGTTCCTCTTCCTTCTTCACTAACAGCCCAAATCATCCCGCCATGAACATTAACCATTTCCTTTGCAATGGCCAATCCTAAACCTGTACCACCTAATTTTCTCGTTCTCGCTTTGTCCACACGGTAAAAACGATCAAAAATCTTAGAAATATTCTCCTTCGGAATTCCTACTCCTTCATCAGAGACACTAACAACAATCTTTTCTTCTTCCTCTTTTATTGAAAAAGTAACCTGTCCGCCTTCAGGAGAATATTTAAGTGCATTCGATATTATATTGTAAAGGACCTGTGTCATTTTATCTTCATCAATTTCTACGAAGATTGCATGAGTTGGCAGTAATCTTTGAAAGCTAACATTTTGATTTTTTGACATTTCAAAACGATCAATAATACGGTCAAAGAAATCGACAAAATTCACCCATTCCTTTGAGAGTCGGTAATCTGTACTATCCATTTTGGATAATTGAAGAAGGTCATTGACTAAGCGAATCATTCTTTCCGTTTCGGTCCGTGTTACCTCTAAAAAGTTAGGCGCAATCTCTTCATCTTTCCAGGCACCATCTGCCAAAGCCTCCAAGTAGCTTCTCATCGTTGTGAGCGGTGTTCTTAACTCATGTGATACATTGGCAACAAACTCTCTTCTTTCTGCGTCAATTTTTTCCTGATCGGTTATATCGTGAAGAACCGCAATTAATCCATTAACAAAACCGGTCTCTTTTTGAATAACTGAAAAGTTGGCGCGAAGAATATAGGGTTCCTTTTTGGTACTATAATCAAGAATTAACGATTCTTTTTCTTCTAATAAATCTTCAAATGTATTTGTATCGTTTAATCCTAATAGAGAAAGGATTGGCTGTGAGAGAACTGTTTCACGTGAAACATTCAGCATTTCTGCTGCCGGTTCATTGATTAAGATGACTCTGCCTTTTCGGTCCGTCGCAATGACTCCGTCTGTCATATAGGATAGAACGGAAGATAGCTTTCTCCGTTCTCCCTCAGTCATGGCCTGAGCTTCTTGGAGCTTTTTCGTTAAATTGTTAAAGGTAAGTGCTAAGGTTCCAATTTCATCCTGCCCATATACCCTTACTTTTCGCGAAAAATTCCCTTTTGCCATCGCTAGTGCTTGCTTTTTCATGTCTGTAATCGGCCTGGTTATGGTCTGTGCAAGCAGGATTCCTAAGATAGCTGTAATTGCTAAGGCAATACCTGTACCCGTTGCAAAAATACCATTAATGGTTTTCATTTGGGTAAATACATTTTCTATTTTGGCTTCCAAATAAATAGCACCAATCACATTATTGCCCGATTTGATTGGCGTCGAAAGGACCCATATCCGATGTCCGCCTTTTTTATCAATTCTGATACTACTCGAGTCTTCGCCAAGATTGATGGACTGCGTAATCCGCAGCTCTGTTGTCCTTTGTCCGACAAGCCCCTGGTTTGCATCGGAGGTACCGAGAATTTTACGTGACTTCGCATCTATCACCCTAACCTCAAAAATATCAGCAGATTCAAAATCGCGAAGAATTTTCTTAATTTCTTCCTCAAGAGTAGGATCTTCAGGAGTCCTTTTTCTTTCCATTTCTTCAACCACATTGTAGGCAAGTAAATTAACACGTTCTTTTATAGAGGTTTGGAAATTAGTCCTCAATGTTTCTTCAAGCTGCCTGACAAAATAAACGCCAATAATCTGCATCGCTACTAAAATCAGCAATACGTAGATAATGACGAATTTTACATGTATAGAACGAAAAAAACTAACCTTTTTCATGTAGTCTATTACTCCTGATCTGGGTTACGCAAATAGTAGCCCACTCCTCTGCGAGTGACAATCCACGTAGGGTGGCTAGGGTTATCTTCAATCTTTTCACGTAAACGGCGAACCGTTACATCCACTGTCCGAACGTCTCCGTAATAATCATAGCCCCATACGGTTTGCAGCAGATGTTCCCTTGTCATTACCTGCCCAATATGCTTTGCCAAATAGTAAAGCAGTTCAAATTCACGGTGGGTTAATTCAATCGTCTCCCCGCGTTTTGAAACAACATATGCATTTGGATGGATGGTAAGTGAACCAATTTCAATTTCATTTGTTTCAACTTCCTCATCTGTCTGAGAAATAACCACCTGATGTCGACGCAGATTCGCTTTTACTCTTGCGATTAATTCCCTCGTACTAAAAGGTTTTGTTACATAATCATCTGCACCAAGCTCAAGGCCTAATACCTTATCTATTTCCGAATCTTTAGCGGTCAGCATAATGATCGGCATATCATATTTCTTACGGACTTCGCGACAAACCTCCATGCCATCTTTTAAAGGCAGCATAATATCTAAGAGAATTAAGTCTGGCTGCACTTCTTCTACCATCTGGAGAGCTTCGTTTCCATCATAAGCACTGTAAACATCGTAACCCTCTTTTTTTAAGTTAAACTGCAAAATATCCGCAATCGGTTTTTCATCATCCACCACGAGAATTTTCTTTTCCATACCCATTGCTCCTTTGTTTTATAAAATAATCTATATAAAAATATAATTGGCATTTCTACTCTAGTTTACTTTACCATTGTTTCAGCTGCAATTCATCTATTAGTAGTATTTAACACAAAAAGAGCCTCTAGTACTAGTAGAGACTCTTTTGAATGATGTGAAATTATCGATTTACATAATTTAATGGATTTTGAAGTGCACCATTTTTGTATACTTCGAAATGTAAATGTACGCCGGTAGAGTTTCCAGTTGAACCCATTATACCAATTGCTGAGCCTTGTGAAACTGTTTGACCAACACTTACACCAATGGACTCTAGGTGCGCATACACAGTACGTAAGCCATTTTGGTGGTCAATCACAATTTTGTTTCCATAACCGCCGTCATAACCTGCTGATACGACCTTACCATTATCGGCTGCCTTAATTGTTCGATTACTTGGTCTTGCAATATCGATACCCTTATGACTTTTCCCCCATCTATAGCCTTGCTTGCTAGAGATATATCCACCGGAAACAGGCCATGCTAGAGTCCCTGATCCACGTGAAGGAATAACCTTTGTTCCCTTTACAACAATATTATTAACTGGCTCAGTAAGTACTACCTCACTTGTTACAACGCTGCTAGTGACTGCACCATTTAGAGTTGAAATACGATAGTTAACAGAACGTTCGCCGTTTTTACCTTCTTGCTGCACTTTTGATTCACCTTTTGGCATATTGCCATCTTCAATTACTTCATTAGCAAAAGCTATTGCTTCTTTTTGATTTACTTCTTTATCAACAATTATTTCAAGATATGGCTTTAATGCTGTAACATTAACCTCTTGGCCAATTTTCACTACAGTATCTTCTGTAAGTCCAGGATTTAATCCAAGAAACTGATCTAATGTTAATCCGTGGTTATTGGCAATCGTTCCTAGAACATCGCCTTCTTGAGCTATATATTTCTTTTCTTCTAATGTACCTTTTTGTAAGAATGTCACTGCATCTTCAGTCGACAAAATTCTGTCAGGTGAAACTTTTTCTACATTAAATGAAACATTTTGAGCTACTCTTACGTCTACTATACGAGTTTCATTTTCAGTTAATGGTGGTATTACAGCTTCAGGTGCAGCTTTTCTAGCTTCTACTTCATCTAGTTGAGCTTGTGTCACATAGGTAAGTTTAAGTCGTTTAATAGCATCTTCAGCACTTTTTTGGTTTTTCAAGAAAGCAACAGGCTTTCCTTCAATAACGATGGTGGAAGCTTCAGCTTGAATCTGAATGGCACCATCAAGTTTTTGAATCGTTTCTTTATCATTTACCGTTGAATTAAAAACCTGTTCCTCTATGTACTCAATATTTGAGCCAAAGTTTAAGTCCTTATCCTTAATGGATTCTCTTAGCTTGTTTTCCTTTTCTTCGACAATGTTTTCAACAAGCTCTTTATCAGAAACCGTCCCTATATATTGTTGATCATTGTATACATGGTAAACAGTCGTTAGTTTGAATGCCCCTGCAGCACTTGCAGACACGCTGCTGAATATGAGTACGGAAGCAGCAAACGCTGTCATAACAACGCTTTTCAAAGATTGTTTTTTCTTTAATTTACTTGATGTATTTCCTTTATTATTAAATAACATTGGAATCCTCCTAAATTACGGAAACAACTCTCTTAATCTAGTACTTTATAACTACAAAAGAAATTTCCCACTTTTTCTACTTTATAACTTTAACATAATTTCTATTTTAATAACGATTAGTCTTGATAATGTAACAAAATTGTATAATAGCTGACATTTTACTACAAACGTAGGAGTTTGAAGGAGGGAGATTATCTACGTGTTTTTTCCTATTTTCGTAGGTAAAAGTTATTATATCAGCGTTTTAGGAGGTAATAGAATAGGACCAGATTTTACATAAGCAGACAATTTCCGCCAAAACCATGTAAATAATTGGATATTTTATTACAACAACATTACATTTGTAACAAATAAAAAAAAGAAGCCTACATCAGCAAGCTTCTTTTTTTATAATGGCTCAGGACGGAATCGAACCGCCGACACAAGGATTTTCAGTCCTTTGCTCTACCGACTGAGCTACTGAGCCATTTTTTATGGCGGTCTGGACGGGACTCGAACCCGCGACCTCCTGCGTGACAGGCAGGCATTCTAACCAACTGAACTACCAGACCATATGATATTGATTGTCAGCAAGCCACCGGGCTTGCCGATGTTTTGCCAACAACCAAATGCCAATGACCCCTACGGGATTCGAACCCGTGTTACCTCCGTGAAAGGGAGGTGTCTTAACCACTTGACCAAGGGGCCATTATTGAAAGTTATTTTTACAAAAATAACTTGGTTATTTTCTAATGAAAATAACTTGGTGAGCCATGAAGGACTCGAACCTTCGACCCTCTGATTAAAAGTCAGATGCTCTACCAACTGAGCTAATGGCTCGTACTAGAATAGTTCCCTAAACATTTATTACCGTCGTCAGATGTCCCCGCCTCAGTAAATAACGCAAGTAGCAGCTCGGCGTGTACAATTCGAAGCTTATTCATGAAGCGTCGCTCATTGCTCTACCAACTGAGCTAATGGCTCGTCATTAGCTGTCTCGTTTGTGACGACGCTTTTTATAATAACACGGCTTGTATGTAAAGTACAATACTTTTTTAAAAAAAGATTTTTAAAAGTGAAAGCCCTCAGGAAATGAGGGCTTTTTCATGATTAAATTTGTCTCCAAGGACTGCGAACAACATTTGTTTGATTGCGGTCTGGCCCTACAGAGAAAGTAGTTAATGGAATTCCAGTAAGCTGTGTTACACGTTCAACATAATGGCGTGCATTTACAGGCAATTCATCTAATGTTTTAACTCCTGTAATATCCTCAGACCATCCTGGAAGCTCTTCATAGACTGGTTCACACTCTGCTAACACCTTAAGGCTTGCAGGGTATTCAGTAATCAGTTCACCTTTGTAGCTATAGGCTGTGCAGATTTTTAATGTATCAAGACCAGATAACACATCAATGGAATTCAGTGAAAGGTCCGTTAAGCCGCTAACACGACGTGCATGACGAACAACTACACTGTCAAACCAGCCAATTCGACGTGGACGTCCAGTGGTTGTACCATATTCACGTCCCACTTCACGAATTTGACTGCCAATTTCATCATGTAACTCTGTTGGAAACGGTCCGTCACCAACACGAGATGTATATGCCTTACAAACTCCCACAACATGTGTGATTTTTGATGGGCCTACACCAGAGCCAATTGTAACTCCACCAGCAACTGGATTAGAAGATGTTACGAATGGATACGTACCTTGGTCAATATCCAGCATAACTCCCTGAGCGCCTTCAAATAAAACTCGTTTGCCCTCATCTAGTGCATCATTCAACACTACAGATGTATCACAAACATATTGTTTAATTTGCTGTCCATATTCGAAATACTCATCTAGGATTTCCTCTTTAGTGAATCCTGCTGTCTCATAAATTCGTTCGAACAAACGATTTTTTTCAGCTAGGTTTCGTTCAAGCTTTTCTTCAAAAACGTCACGCTCAAGGAGGTCAGCAATTCTGATTCCAATGCGTGCTGCTTTATCCATATAAGCAGGTCCGATTCCCTTTTTGGTAGTTCCAATTTTATTGGCACCCTTACTTTCTTCCTCAACAATATCAAGTTTTAAATGGTAAGGGAGGATAACATGCGCACGGTTACTGATGCGGAGGTTATCGGTTGTAATACCCTTTTCGTGTAAATAAGCAAGCTCAGCAACAAGTGCTTTAGGATCAACAACCATCCCATTACCAATTACACAGATTTTTTCCTTATAAAAGATTCCAGATGGAATTAAGTGTAATTTATATGTTTCTCCGTTGAATTTAATGGTATGACCCGCATTATTTCCACCTTGATATCGAGCAATTGCCTCTGCATTCTCAGAAAGGAAATCGGTAATTTTACCCTTTCCTTCGTCTCCCCATTGTGTACCAACTACCACTACTGACGTCATATAGGCACCTCCAAATTAAATACGCTTTTCTTTTTCCACAGACAATTTTAACAATTAATACCGGTAAAAGTCAATAAAACACGAACGATTTATATTAATTTATTAAAATATGTTCGTAAAATATTAATTTATGAATCTAGCTTGTATTGGAAGTTGGTTTTCCATAAAATAGGTATCAAAGGAATGAAGTGTTATATGATTTTTAAACAGAGATCAGAACCGTTGGAATTAGTGCTTTATCGCTTATTAAATGCTAGAATGGATTTTTCAGAAAATGATAAAAAACATTTTTGGGCAATCAGTAAAGGATATGAAGGCGAAGTAAGAAGCGATATTTGGCTCCTAAATCTTACTGATCATTGGATAGTTCTACATGACTTATTACTTGAATATAACCAATCCATTTTTCAAATTGATACGTTAATCCTTGCTTATGAAAAGGTCTACCCATTAGACGTAAAAAATTTTGAAGGGGATTACGTTGTCAAGGATGATAAATGGTATAACCCCGCAGGTGTCCTGCAAAAGAACCCACTACACCAACTAGAACGCTGTGAAACCTTATTTAATAAATTACTTCACGAATTAGGATACCATTTTACGATTGAATCCTATCTTATCTTCAACAACCCCGAGTTCCACTTATATATACCCTCAAAACACCCGGCTATTATTTTTCCAACCCAGCTTAATCGCTTTTTAAAAAAGCTAAATTCAGGACCAATAAAATTACACAAAAAGTATTTTCAGTTAGCCACACAATTAGCGGATTTGCATATAATTGAGTCTCCCTATCCGAAATTACCTCCATACAACTTTGAAACGTTGAAAAAGGGTATAACTTGTCTGAATTGCAGTACCTTTTTAACAGATGAGACATTGATATGTAAGAAATGTGGATGTATAGAGGAGGCTGAGGAAGCTATATTAAGAAGTGTAAATGAATTTAGCTTACTATTTCCAGATAAAAAAATTACAGTTGATAACATCTATGACTGGTGCGGTTCTATTAAGTCAAAGAAGGCAATTCGAAGGGTACTTACTAAAAACTTTGTCCTTTTAGGCAAAGCTAGGGCCTCTCACTACGTTAAACAATAAGTATCGTTCCCTCTGCTATTACTTTTTACAGCTTAAAGGAACGATTCTCTTAGTATCGTTCCCTCTGCTATCACTTTTTACAGCTTAAGGGAAAAATCCTCCTAGTATCGTTCCCTCTGTTATCTTTTTTTACAGCTTAAGGGCACGATTCTCCTAGTATCGTTCCCTCTATTACTCTTTTTTACAGCTCAGGGGCACGATTCTCCTTCAATTTCATAAAAAATGGCTAATCAGATCTATTAAGGCACATTTAATCAACCAATCTATCAAAAAAAGCTAGCCAAAAATTTGGCTAGCTTAGCTTTCTCTAAAGGAGCTAGGCACTTGGATCGTACCGTGTCTCCAGGTTTACGAATTTATTGTATTCCTTCACAAAGGCCAGCGAAACGGTACCTGTTGGGCCGTTACGCTGCTTTGCGATGATGATTTCGATGATGTTTTTATTCTCGGATTCTTTATCGTAGTAATCATCACGGTATAAGAAGGCAACGATATCGGCATCCTGCTCAATCGAACCAGATTCACGGATATCGGACATCATCGGACGCTTGTCCTGACGCTGCTCGACACCACGGGAAAGCTGAGAAAGGGCAATAACAGGAACCTTAAGCTCACGCGCTAATTGTTTTAGGGAACGGGAAATCTCCGAAACCTCCTGCTGACGGTTTTCGCCAGAGCGGCCATTTCCTAAGATTAACTGTAAATAATCGATTAGGATCATGCCTAAGCCATGCTCTTGCTGCAGACGACGGCATTTTGAACGGATATCACTAATTCTAACCCCAGGTGTATCGTCAATAAAAATCCCCGAATTTGACAGGCTTCCCATGGCCATCGTCAGCTTGCCCCAGTCATCATCCGTAAGGGAACCGGTACGCAGCCTTTGCGCATCGATATTTCCTTCCGAACAAAGCATACGCATAACAAGCTGTTCTGCACCCATCTCGAGACTAAAAATGGCGACATTTTCATTTGTTTTTGTTGCAACATTGGCTGCAATATTCAAGGCAAAGGCTGTTTTACCAACAGAAGGACGGGCACCGACAATAATTAAATCATTCCGCTGGAACCCTGCTGTCATCCTGTCTAACTCAGCAAATCCAGTTGAAATACCGGTAATATCCCCTACGCGGTTGTGCATTTCTTCAATGTTGTCATACGTACGAACTAAGACATCCTTGATATTATGAAACGAACCAGCATTTTTTCGCTGAGCCACAGCAAGGATATTTTTCTCAGCTTCGCTTAAAAGTGCTTCCACTTCATCTTCACGAGAATAGCCATCCGATGCAATCTCCGTTGCTGTTCGTATTAAGCGTCGAAGCAAACTCTTTTCTTCTACGATTCTCGCATAATATTCGATATTAGCAGCTGTTGGAACAGAGCTAGCCAATTCACTTAAATAACTTACTCCGCCAGTATCTTCAATGAGCTTTGCTGCTGCTAATTCCTCGGTTACCGTTACAAGGTCAACAACCTTACCTTCGTCATTCAGCTTCAGCATAGCATTAAATATCTTTTGGTGGGCAGCACGATAAAAGTCTTCTGGTATTAAGACTTCGGAGGCTACCGTTAAAGAAGAGGGCTCTAAAAATATCGCACCTAATACAGCCTGTTCGGCTTCAATATTTTGCGGTGGCAGACGATCAGCATATAAATCATTCATCTATCAAAAACCTCCTAATTTGAAGAGGATAATTTATTTATATAGTAATAGTATTAGAACTAATTATCTCCATAATAAAGAAAAGTGACCAGCCTCAACCGATCACGTCACTCACTTAAGAAAAGGTGTAATTCCTTTTTCTCTTAACTTTTATCATTTTAACATGTTTATCTAAAATTTGAACTGGAAATTAATTTACTTCTTTTACATGAACAGTTAAAGTAGCTACAACTTCATGATGAAGCTTAACTGGAACTTTCGTATGACCTAATGTACGAATGGCATCAGATAATTCCATTTTGCGCTTATCAATTTTAATACTGTGTTTCTTTTGAAGTTCTTCCGCAATTTGTTTCGTCGTAATTGAGCCAAAAAGGCGACCGCCTTCACCCGCTTTAGCAGATAGCTCAACAGTAATTTTTTCTAACTGTTCTCCAAGCTTTTTAGCTTCAGCAAGCTCTTCTGCCGCACGCTTGTCTTCCTTTTTCTTTTGACCCTCAAGTGTACTGATGTTTGCATTACTCGCTTCAATTGCAAGACCCTGCTTAATTAAGAAATTATGCGCATATCCATCCGCAACATTCTTTACTTCACCTTTTTTACCTTTTCCTTTTACATCTTTTAGAAAAATTACCTTCATTCTTTTTTCCCACCTTCAAAATAGTCTTCAATTGCTAGCTTTAATTGTCTTTCTGCTTCTGTTATGGAGATGCCCGTCAACTGGGTGGCAGCATTTGTCAGGTGCCCGCCGCCTTGTAGTTTTTCCATAATGACCTGGACATTTACATTGCCTAATGATCTGGCACTAATCCCAATCAGACCCTCATTCCGCTTTGCAATCACGAAGGAGGCTCCTACACCATCCATAGTCAGAAGTGTATCTGCTGCCTGAGCGAGTAAGACCTGATCATGAAGATCACCTTCATCTCCTTTAGCAATCGCAATCCCGTCGCGATAAAATAGGACTGATTCAATTAATTTAGCCCGCTTAATATACGTATCAACGCTTTCCTTTAAAAACTTCTGAACCAGGATGGTATCTGCCCCTTGGCCTCGTAAATAGGAGGCAGCGTCAAAGGTTCTAGCACCTGTTCGTAAGGTAAAGCTTTTCGTATCTACCACGATCCCCGCAAGCAGTGCCGTTGCTTCTATCATTTCTATTTTACCGCGTTTTGGCTGGTATTCAAGAAATTCGGTTACAAGCTCGGCAGTAGAGGAAGCATATGGCTCCATATAAACAAGAACTGGATTTGCTATAAATTCTTCTCCACGGCGATGATGGTCAATTACCACAACATTATCAATTTTATTTAGCAGTCTTTCTTCAATGACGAGCGCAGGCTTATGGGTATCTACGATAACTAACAATGTTTTTTCTGTTGAAATTTCCAATGCCTCTTCTGGACCAATGAATCGAGAAAATAATTGCTCTTGTTGGCGAATTTCTCCCATGAGTCTATGCACTGCGCCATCCATTTCTTGAGGGTTTAAAACTATGTAGGCATCCTTTTGATTCATTTGAGCAACCTTGTATATACCAATGGAGGAACCAATAGAATCCATATCAGGATTTTTATGACCCATAATAATTACTTTATCACTTGCGGTAATTAGATCCTTTAATGCATGAGAAATGACACGTGCACGCACTCTTGTCCGTTTTTCAACTGGATTTGTTTTACCGCCAAAGAATTTCACCTTGCCATTAGGATGTTTGATGGCTACCTGATCTCCGCCGCGTCCAAGGGCTAGATCAAGACTCGATTGCGCTAATACACCTAACTCAGGCAAAGAAGGTGTCCCGGCACCTACACCAATACTGAGTGTAAAGGAGATATTCTGCTTAGAAGTCATTTCTCTAATCTCGTCAAGGACAGTAAACTTTCCTTTTTCCAGAAGCAGCAATATTGCCTCATTAAAAACAGCAATAAAACGTTCAGATGAAATTCTTTTAAGAAAAATACCGTTGTCCTGGGCCCACTTATTTAGGGTTGAAGTAACCATATTGTTAATACTTCCACGCATTTGGTCATCCATACCTTGTGTGAGTTCATCATAATTATCTAAGAAGATAACCGCAATAACAGTACGTTCGTCATGATACATTTTTTCAATTTCTTTTTGCTCTGTTACATCAAAGAAGTAGAGGAGTTTTTCCTCACTCTTAAGGATGACTCGGAACTTTCTCTCATGCAGAGTAATGATTTCCGTTTCTACTTCTTGCTTGATTAATGGTATCAGCGTTTCAGCTATTTCATAGAGCGATTTTCCAATTAGAGTATCTTCATCAAAATAGGAGGAAAGAAATGGATTCGTCCACTCAATAGAGTACTCATCATTAATGAGCATGATTCCAATCGGCATCTCCATCAGCGCTTCTTCGCCTACCCGCTTCACTCGGTACGAAAGGGTGGAGATATATTCTTCCATCTCTTTTCTTTGGCTGGTTTCGATGACTATCATATAGTACAGCGGCGGGATGATGAGAAGTAATCCCACCAAGCTGAGTATCCAATTATAGTTGGCCAAAACAATGAGTAGCACCACTGTAATGCCTATTAGCCCGTAAAAAGGATAACGAATCGAGCGTTTTTCAATAAATGCAGGCAATTTTTTCAGCTCCTAAACAGTAGTCATCTCTCTTTTTTCGTAAAGCCTTTTCGTAAATCAAAGCCTAAGTCAATTATACCTAATATCCCTACAATATAAAGGAAAATTGGAATGATGAAAGAGACAATCGCTATTGTAATAGAAATAGCTTTCGAAACACCCTTTTGGTCGAGGTAATAAAATATAAACGTATATCCTTGCAGAACCATTAAAAATTGCAGGATGTAAGTCATATTGATAATTGCCATATACCAGAAGGTACCTTCCTCAGGTTTCATAAACATACTGAGAATTAGAGTAAGAAGAAAATAATATAATATGCTTTTTGGCAAAGAAATGTCTTTAAAGCTTTTCCACTTTTCTACCTTAACCCCAAATCTTTTTATGATTGGGAAAGAAACGAGCTGCATGATCAATACAATGAAAAAAGAAGAGAGAACAAATAAAGTTGGGATTAGCGTTTTAATTAAGTTTAATCCATTATTAAATTGCTCCAACACCTTCTCTGAGTCTTGCGTATTCCCAAAATTCTTCATGATATCTGCGGAAACATTGAGTGATTCACGCATTATTTCAATCATTTCCGTGATCATATCTACTTTAAAAAGCACAATACTTGATGCATAAATAATAATTAAATTGACTAAAAAGACAAGCGTACCTGCGATGAATAGAACACCCATATTCTTTTTTCTTTGAATAAGGTAACCGATTACGACTCCTGTTGTTCCATAGGCAAGTGTCAATGGCAGCGACATAATACTTCCCACAATGAATGATAGTAGAAGGGAGGCGATGATAAAAACAAAAATACTTTTCCCATCATTCTTGGCTGCAAAGAGCATGAACGGTACAGCTAAGAATAAGTTTACAATCATTCCAAGAAGCGGGACATAGATGGTAAGTAATAATAAAACGGCAAAGGCTGCTAAAAGGATAGCACCTTCAGTTAATTTACGAACATTTTTCACTGCTTCACCCCAATTAATTCAAAAAACCCTATTTCTTAATTTTAGCTAGATACGCACCACTATTCAACAAATCTGCAATATAAAAAGAAAAAGCAGCAAGGGTTTCCCCGAGCTGCTCGAATTTTGTTTTATTCTAGCTTCAGCGCCTAGGGGCTCTCAGGTCTAAGTCAATCCGACAAGAAGGTGAAAAACAACCTTCTTGCCGGCTCGTCTTATGCCTGTCGCCCCTGTGCAAGGCGCTTACGCTTTATTATTCACCTGCAACGAATGGTAATAATGCCATTTGACGTGCACGTTTGATTGCAACTGTTAGTTTACGCTGATATTTCGCGCTTGTACCAGTTACACGACGTGGTAAAATCTTTCCACGTTCAGAGATAAACTTTTTAAGTAAATCTACTTCTTTATAATCGATGCGAGTGATACCATTTGCTGTAAAATAGCATACTTTACGGCGCTTCGCGCGTCCGCCTTTACGTCCTCCACCTGCCATGAAAATTCCCTCCTTTATTACTGTTTATTTTAAAATCGCTCGTTAAAAGCTTACGTTAAAATGGTAAGTCATCATCGGAGATGTCAATCTGACCGTTACCTGCGAACGGATCATCATCCACTTTAGTAAAACCTTTGTTATTGTTGTTATTACTTTGATATTGGCGTTGTTGATTCTGATTGCCGCCGCCATAAGGATTTCCTTGCGGTTCCCTTGGTGGTGCACCGAAATGATCATTGTCGCTTCTTCCGCCACCGCCGCCAGACGAATTTTTCGGTTCAAGAAATTGAACACTTTCCGCCTGAACTTCAGTAACGTAAACACGCTTACCATCTTGTCCTTCATAGTTGCGGGTTTGAATACGACCATCCACACCTGCAAGACTGCCTTTTTTCAAGAAGTTTGCCACATTTTCAGCTGGTTTACGCCAAACAACACAATTAATAAAGTCTGCTTCACGCTCACCTGCCTGACTAGAAAACGGACGGTTAACAGCTAAAGTAAAGGTAGCAACAGGAACCCCGTTTGGTGTATAACGCAAATCAGGATCTTTTGTTAAACGGCCAACAAGCACGACACGATTCATCATCAGAATCAACTCCTTTTCTTTTGGAGAATGTTTCATGTGAAACATTCTGGCCAAAATATATTTATATTAAGCTTCTTCTTTAATTACTAAATGGCGAATGATATCTTCGCTGATTTTCGCAAGACGAGAAAATTCTTGTACCGCGTCAGCTGAAGATGTAGTTTTCACGATTTCGTAATAACCATCACGGAAATCGTTGATTTCGTAAGCTAAACGACGCTTACCCCAATCTTTTGTTTCAGCAGTTTCCGCACCGTTTTCAAGAAGAATTCCGTTGAAACGCTCAACAAGAGCTTTTTTCGCTTCATCTTCAATATTTGGGCGGATGATGTACATGATTTCGTACTTATTCATCACAGTCACCTCCTTTTGGTCTAAACGGCCCATTTGGGCAAGGAGCAATTATTCATTACTCACAAGGTAAAATTTTAGCATAGTTAATCAAGAAAAGCAAGGTTGTTCACAAATTCTAGTTTTTCCATTATAAGTCTCTCCATGTAAAAAGCCTTGCAAACGCAAGGCTAATCAATTTATACATTAAAACGGAAGTGAATGACGTCTCCGTCTTTTACTAGATATTCTTTTCCTTCTAAACGGACTTTTCCTGCTTCTTTAGCGCCATTATAGCTTCCAGCTGCTAATAGGTCATCATAAGAAACTGTTTCGGCACGGATAAATCCACGTTCAAAATCAGAGTGAATGATTCCTGCACATTGTGGAGCTTTCATGCCGTGTATAAATGTCCAGGCACGAACTTCCTGTACACCTGCAGTAAAGTAGGTAGCTAATCCAAGCAAGTTATAAGCTGCACGAATTAATTGATCAAGTCCCGATTCTTCAATTCCAAGTTCTTCAAGGAACATTTGCTTTTCATCGCCTTCAAGTTCTGCAATTTCTTCTTCAATCTTCGCACAAACCACGATTACTTCGGCATTGTCTGCAGCTGCAAACTCACGAACCTTTTGAACATATTCATTATTTGATGGATCCGCTACATCATCTTCACCAACGTTTGCCACATAAAGGACTGGTTTAATCGTTAAGAGATGAAGCATTTTTGCGATTCTTAACTGTTCTTCGGTAAATTCAACCGTACGTGCCGGCTTTTCAGCTTCAAATGCATCACGGAGCATGGAGAGCACTTCAAACTCAGCAGCTGCCTCTTTATCTTTTTGCTTCGCTAATTTTTCCACTCGGCTAATTCGTTTCTCAACAGATTCCATATCCGCAAGAATTAATTCTAAGTTAATAACTTCAATATCTGAAATAGGGTCAACTTTCCCTGAAACGTGGGTAATATTATCATCCGCAAAGCAACGCACAACCTGGCAAATTGCATCTACTTGGCGAATATGTGATAAGAATTTGTTTCCTAATCCTTCACCTTTACTTGCACCCTTTACAATCCCTGCAATATCCGTAAATTCAAATGCAGTGGGAACTGTCTTTTTCGGCTGAACAAGCTCAGTCAATTTATTGAGACGGTGGTCTGGTACTTCCACAATTCCTACGTTAGGATCAATCGTACAGAATGGATAGTTTGCTGATTCAGCTCCAGCCTGTGTGATTGCATTAAATAATGTAGACTTACCAACATTCGGCAGTCCTACAATTCCTGCTGTTAATGCCATAACTTTCACTCCTCTAAAAGTCAAATCTATTTTAATAAAATAATGTCCTTTAATTTTAAAAAGCCTCTCACAATTATAGGCATTAGGCTGTAAAAAGACAAGCAAAGAAAGACGGAAGCTCTAGTCACTTAGGCTAAATCAGAAAAACTGCTGCGATAAGCAGCAGTTAGTTTACTTTCCCAATATTCACCAAACAATCGTACAAGGTACTTCCAAGTCCGTTATCAGATTCTCTGCTTGAGGTTAGGTTATTAACGGAACCGCCAAACTGTCTCCAAATTCCCTCATCGATATTTATCGTGTTAGGGTGTGCTTTTGGTAAAATGGAAAGATAGCCTTTCACTTCTCCACGACCATTCCATACTCTAACCTTATCACCATCCCTAAGGTCTTTTTCAGCGGCAATATTTTCTGCAACTTCAATCTTAAGCTTTGGTGCTTTAGAAAAAAGATGATAATTTTGAGAATGGTTTGATCTTAATGGATGGATGGTTAATAGGTTATATGGATATTTCTCAGCCAGCTCGGCATTATTCCATTTGGATTCTTCAGGAACTGCTAATGCCAACTTACCTTCTTCACCCTTATCTATAGAGGTGAATTCATATTTTCCAGAAGCTGTTTTGAACTTGAAATCCTCCCATGGAACTCGCTTTACCGGCAATTCAAGAGTACCTTTCTCTTTAAGCTCAACTACAGTTTTTCCCTTTTCAGCTAAAGACTGAAGAGACATTTCCAGCAACTGCTCTCTTGAAAGCTTAAAATCATCTCCAAATCCAAGTTTCTCTGCCAGCTGTGTCCAAATCCATAAATCAGATTTAGCTTCCCCAGGAGACGAAACAAGTTTCGAACCATAGTTAACATAGTGATGATACATAGAAGAATAATAAATGTCCTCTTCCTCAAATGATGTTGTAGTTGGCAAAACATAGTCAGCCAATACCGCTGTATCAGTCATAAAATGATCAATCACAACTAGCGTTGAAACAGATGAAAAGGCCTTTTCTACGATGGATGAATCCGGAACCTGTGTAAGAGGATTGCCACAGGTGACAATAATCATCTTTATTTCCGGATCAACAGCAGCGAGTACTTCCTCAGCCTGCTTCATAATTGAAAACTGTCTATGGCTGGTCTTGCGATGATTCATCGTTAAATTCCCAACATCAAAGCTTTGACCTACCTGGAGATTGGCATAATTAGCTCCACCGCCAGCTATACCAATATTTCCGCTTACCGCAACAAGAGCATCAATCAAGCGGATAGTATTCCCACCGTTCTTGTAGCGCTGCAGTCCAAGTCCCATAAAAGTTGATGTTGGTTTTTCACTAAACACTTTTGCTAAAAAGCGGATTGTTTCAATAGGTACTTCTGTCATTTCACTAATTTTTTCTAAAGAAATAGTATCAATGAGGTTTTCTAAATCTTCAAATCCAGATGAATGCTGGGAAATAAACTCACGGTCTTCGAGACCTAATCGAAGTATTTCCTTTATAATACCTACAGCTAATAAACCATCCATTCCAGGTTTTATTGATATATATTCATCTGCTATTTTCGCAGTTGCATTATAGAGTGGATCAATCACATAAATTTTCGCACCCTTTTTCTTTGCTTCTAGGAGCTTTTCATAAAAGTGCATATTGGTCCGTGCGACGTTTCTTCCCCAAATAATAATGTTTCTACTATTTAGAACATCTTCTGGTTCATGACCATAAGCATCACCAAAGTCCCACTTTTGCGCCTCAATTCCTGCACCCCAACAAAGTGATCCATAAATCTCTGTGACGCCGCCATAACTATTAAAAAAACGTTGGTCTAAATTTTTCAGTACCCCGTTGTTTGCATAATCATGACTATGAAGGACAGCAGTGGAACCATATTGTTCTTTAATTTCCTTTAACTTAAGCGAAATTTCATCAAGTGCCTGATTCCATGAAATTTGCTGAAATTCTCCATTCACCTTTTTTAAAGGATAAAGAATCCGTTCAGGAGAATTGGTCCTTGTTTCGAGCATTCTTCCTCTGCCGCAAATTTTCCCCTTTGTAATCGGGTGAGAGGGATCACCTTCAACCTTTATTACTTTATTATTTTCAACTGTTACAAGAAGACCACAGCTGTCCCAGCAATTTAAAGGACATGCTGATTTCAAAACCTCAGCCAAATTCCCTCACCCCCAAAATAATCTATCTACTTTTTTAATAGGATAATATATTTAAGCAAAAAAAAGAAGCACGAACTACTGTTCATGCTTCACCAATATTTTCTTCATTTTCCGAGAAAACTCACGCCTTGGAATCATTACACTATGATCACAGCCTTCACATTTGATGCGAATATCCATCCCCATGCGAATAATTTTCCAACGATTTGTCCCACATGGATGCTGCTTTTTCATTTCAACGACATCATTTAACCCAAATTCTTTTTCTTCCATTGAAATCGGCTCCTTTTAAACACCAGGTTCAGTGTTATTTCCAGCATTCTTTGAGTACATGACCATACGTGGATATGGAATTTCAATTCCATGAGCATCTAAACATTCTTTAACATCTCTTTTAATTTTCCTTGTAACACCCGCATGCTTCATTGGCAGGGTTTCGGCAACAATTCGCAAAACAATCTCTGAAGGTCCTAAGGTTTGAACGCCTAGTAGCTCAGGTGCCTTCGTTAATTCCTCATATTGATCTGGCATCTTCTCCAGTAAATCCCTGATGACATTTTGCGTCTTATCAATATCCTCTTCATACGCTACCGATATATCGATAATCGCAAGGCTATTATTTAATGAGAAATTTGTTACTTGAATGATACTTCCATTCGGCAGAATGTGGACCTCACCTGTCCAGCTTTTTAACTTTGTTGTTCGTAACCCAATGGTTTGAACGGTTCCTTCAAACTGGTCAATTCGAACATGGTCTCCTACTGAAAATTGATCTTCAAAAATAATAAAAAAACCGCTTATTACATCTTTGACAAGACTCTGTGCTCCAAAACCAACGGCGAGTCCAACAACCCCAGCACCAGCAATCAGTGCTTTTACATCGATGGTTAAGACGGAAAGAATCATCATAAAGGAAATAAAATAGACAACATATGTAAGTACGTTATCGAGAAGCTTTGATAAAGTCTCTTCCCTGCGTTCTGAAGTCTTAAGTGGTGAACGAGTTCTTATTTTAAAAATATTATCAATCGCTATACTGCCTAACTTAATAAGAATTTTAGCAACGATCATAATGGCAATAATCTTAAGTAACCCTTCCCCTATGGCAAGCCATGTATCTTCATTTTGAAATTTATCAATAAATCTTTGAATAATCCTTTGAGTAGAACTCATCTATACACCCCTTCCTTCTACCTGATGCATCACACTTATTTTACCAAGAATCCCTTGTACTTTATAGTATTGTGAATGATTCATTTTTTCAACTGGAATTCTTTGCTTGACCACGTATAGATTTTCGGAATTTTCCGTATACTGTTAAAAAGAAAAGCGGAAGCGCCTTGCCCAAGGAAAAAAGCAATTCATTTTTTCCCAGGGGCGACAGGCATAAGACGAGCTGGCGAGAAGGTTGCTCTTTGACCTTCTTGACGGATTGGCTTAGACCTTAGAGCCCCTAGGCGCTGTAGCTAGACAAAAAGTAAGTACAGACCGAGGAGTGGACTTATGAATCTGAAACCTAGTTTCTTGGATAGGAGGGCTACTACGCAGCGAATACCATATGATGATTTTCAAGCTGTTGAAAATCTTTCAATGGAACTATTAAAGTTCCTGCCAAGGAATACGGAGCGTCCAATCGTATTTTTTTGTATTGGAACTGACCGCTCAACCGGAGATTCACTAGGACCACTTGTTGGATCACTTTTAGAGGATAAGGACATTTCTTCCTTCCATGTGTATGGTACGCTAGATGAGCCCATTCATGCTGTAAATCTAAATGAACGTTTACAAGAAATAACCATAAAACACCATGATCCCTATATTATTGGGATTGATGCCTGTTTAGGACGAATGAAAAATGTTGGAGTTATCCAGGTAGGTGATGGCCCGGTTAAACCTGGAGCTGGTGTAAATAAAGAGCTTCCTGCAGTGGGAAATATCCACATAACCGGTATCGTCAACGTAAGCGGGTTTATGGAGTTTTTCGTCTTACAAAATACACGGCTTAACCTGGTGATGAAAATGGCAAAAACCATCGCAAATGGTATTTATCAGGCAAGTATTCTTCATACAAAAGGCAGACTGCAAGAACTAGCACAGCAAGAGCATAAAAAAACCAATTAAAAGAGCAATCAGGATTAAATCCAATTGCTCTTTTATTTTTTCATATATGATAAAACACTACAAATAAAGATTATATAGATAGAGAACCGTAACAATAAAACCAGTCACCGCAATAGCAGGGAGGAGATTTGCTACTTTAATTTTCACTAATCCAGTGAGATTCAAACCGATGGCAAAAATCATGACACCGCCTGTCGCTGTCATTTCAACAATAAATTGATCCATCAGTACTTGGGGAATAAACGTATTAATTTGGGTGGCAAATAGTGCAATGATTCCTTGATAGAGCATAACAGGAATCGCTGAAAAAATAACACCTACCCCAAGAGTAGTCGTTAAAATAATCGATGTGAAACCATCTATGAGGCCTTTTGTATACAAGACATCATGATCACCGCGGATACCACTATCTAGTGCCCCTATGATTGCCATCGCCCCAATGACAAAGATTAAGGTTGCTGTAACAAATCCTTCCGCAATACTGCCTTTTCCAGTCGAGCCAATCGAACCCATTTTTTTCTCTAGCCAAAGACCAAGTTGGTTCAGCTTCTCTTCTAATTGCATAAGCTCGCCAAAAACAGCCCCCATAACTAAGCTGACAATCACAATCAGAAAATTCTCACTCTTTAACCCCATCTGTAATCCGAGCACAATTACCGACAAGCCAATAGCATACATGACGGTTGTTCTCATGCTTTCTGGAATTCGATTCAATAGTTTACCAATAATTACCCCAATAATGATTAACAATCCGTTTACAAGCGTACCTAATAAGAACATTGTCTATTCACCTATTCTTCGAATCTCGAAATTTATAGTATTAACCTATCACTTTTTGGTGGTGTTGGAAAGTTCTTTTTTGAAAAAAAAATAAACCATCCCATGATGGTTTAATAAGCTTCTTCCTTGTTTAGCATTTCTAAGATTCGTTCTAAATCGTCTTCAGAGAAAAATTCAATTTCTATTTTTCCTTTATTTTTGGTTTTCTTAATGTTTACCGTTGTACCAAACCGTTCACGAAGGAAGTGTTCACGCTCCTGGATAAACACATCCTTTTTCTTTTCTGGCTTTTTTGTTTCACGTGGAACATTTTCATTTAATTGTTGGATGAGTTTTTCAAGTTGGCGAACATTCAACGATTCCTGAATTATTTTATCTACTATAGCAGGAAGCTTCGCCTTTTGTCTTAATCCAAGGAGTGCTCGTCCATGACCCATTGAAATTTTTTCATTTGAAATTAACTCTTGAATCTTAGCAGGAAGAGAGAGAAGACGGATATGATTGGCTACATGAGGGCGGCTTTTTCCTAAACGCTTCGCTACTTCTTCTTGCGTAAATTTTAACTTTTCCATTAAGGTTTGGTATGCTTGTCCTTCTTCAATCGGGTTCAAATCTTCTCGCTGAAGATTTTCCAATACCGCTAGTTCCATCATTTGCTGCTCAGATAACTCTCTAACAACAGCCGGAACAGTATCTAGCTTTGCTTCCTTAGCAGCGCGAAAACGTCTTTCTCCAACAACTATTTCATACCCTTTAATGCTTTTTCTTACCACAAGAGGCTGGAGGATTCCATGCTCTAAAATAGAAGCCTTTAACTCATCAATGGCCTCTTGTTGGAAAGTTTTTCTTGGCTGGTAAGGATTGGGACGCAATTCTTTCAAACTAATTTCTTGGACAGTCTCTTCCTTACCGGCTTCGATATTTGTAAAAAACGCATTTATGCCTTTTTTCCCTAAACCTTTAGCCATTTGAGACCACTTCCTTTGCTAGATCTAAATAAACCTCTGCTCCACGAGATTTTGAATCATAATTAATAATTGGTTCGCCATGACTCGGAGCCTCACTTAGACGTACATTTCTTGGAATGATGGTTTTATATACTTTGTCTTGAAAATACTTTTTAACTTCTTCGATGACTTGAAGGCCTAAATTGGTTCGGGCATCGAGCATCGTTAATAATACGCCTTCTATTTTCAAATCTTGGTTTAAGTGTTTTTGTACTAAGCGTACTGTATTTAATAATTGACTCAAACCTTCTAAAGCATAATATTCACATTGAACAGGGATTAACACAGAGTCAGAAGCAGTTAGGGAGTTAAGAGTCAATAATCCTAATGAAGGCGGGCAATCAATAATAATATAATCAAATTGATCTTTGACTTCTTCAAGAGCCCGCTTTAATCGGACTTCTCTTGAGATAGTAGGAACCAGCTCAATCTCCGCTCCTGCAAGCTGAATTGTAGCTGGAATGGCATATAAATTCTCAACGGATGTTGGTTTAATAACATCCTTTGCTTCCACATCATCTACTAAAACATCGTATATACATTGTTCTACATCTGCTTTTTCAATTCCAATTCCGCTTGTTGCATTCCCTTGTGGATCAATGTCAACTAATAAAACCTTTTTTCCAATGTATGCTAAGCAGGCGCCTAGATTGACAGAGGTCGTCGTTTTTCCAACTCCGCCCTTTTGATTCGCGATTGCAATGGTTTTGCCCACGATGTCACCTACCTTGTTTCAAATAAAATACTTAGAATTAGTAATAAAAATAAGTAAAACTAGTAAAGTAAAATTTCTATGCAATTTATTTTATCATGAAACTGATTTATTGTTATTTTTTTTGAAGAAATATTAGTGAAGATAAAAATAAAATTTTACATTATTTTACAAAAAGTGACTATCATGATACAAAAATAAAAACCAAACTACTTAAAAGTCTGGTCCCATTTTGTGATTATTTTATTTTTTCTTTGGAATTTTTATTGTAAATTGATAATATTCTTCAAATTCTTCTTCTTCCGAATCGAGATTAATCCCGTTATCAGAAACCATGGTTAACGATTGCCGAATGGTATTTACAGCAATTCTCATATCTTTGCTGAATGCTTTTCTCTTTGGCTTTGGCTTCTGATTCTTCTCTTCTAATATCCTGGCAACTCGATCTTCTGTCTGCTTTACATTAAGATTCTTTTCGATTATATCTTGTAAAAGCAGTACCTGTTTCTCAGGATTCTTAAGCGGAATCAGAGCTCGTGCATGCCGTTCTGTTATTTCTTTATTTAATAAGGATTCTTGAATAAGCTCTGGCAGCTTTAAAAGTCTGAGCTTATTTGCAACCGTTGACTGACCTTTTCCAAGCCGCTGTGCAAGTGCTTCTTGCGTTAAATTGTGCAGTTCAAGAAGCTTTCCGTAGGCAATTGCCTCTTCAATCGGCGATAGTTCTTCCCTCTGCAGATTCTCAATAAGAGCAACAGAAGCAGTTTCTGTGTCTGAATAATTTTTTATAATTGCTGGTGCTTCAGCCCAGCCAAGCTTCTTCATCGCACGATAGCGGCGCTCTCCGGCAATAATTTCATAATTTCCTTCAAACTGGCGCACTACAATTGGCTGAATGATTCCGTGAGTATGGATTGTTCGTGACAATTCCTCTATTTTTTCATCATCAAATACGGTTCGAGGCTGAAAACGATTTGGAACAATACTATCAATCGGAATCTTTTTTATTTCCTCATTTTTTGCAGCATCCAGCTCTTCTTCTTCTAACTCCGTTTCAAGCTCTTTCTCTAACTCAACCTTTTGATCTCCCTTTTCGCCGAGGCCAAAAAAGCGTGAAAACGAATTCTTCATCCCCAACACCACCTTTACGAAACTCCCTATTACTTATTTCGCTATCTAACTGTTTTCTTCCTGCCAAAACCCGTTGTTAATTTAAACAAAAAATAATCCACTCTTTACCCAATTATTCAATTGGCATTTTACCTGGTGTACCTGGTTTTCGCGGATATCTTTTTGGCGTTTGCTTTTCCTTTTTAATCACAAGGATATTTCTTTCACTTTCTTCCATCGGTAAAGTGAAGGTAAACATCTGCTCTAGTTTACCTCCAAGTGTAGTGATAGCCTTCTGTCCCACACTTAATTCATCATTCGCATGTGCTGCCTTCATTGCGACGAAATGACCTCCAACTTTCACAAGAGGAAGACAAAGTTCACTAAGAACTGACATTCTTGCAACGGCTCTCGCTGTCACAAGATCATAGGACTCCCTATGGGAAGGATTAACCCCAAAAGTCTCAGCGCGATCATGAATGAAGTGAACCTTTTCCAATTTTAATACATTTGCTAAATGATTTAAAAAGGAAATTCGCTTATTTAATGAATCAACGATTGTCACCTCTAAATGAGGGAAAGCAATCTTCAATGGAATACTTGGAAATCCTGCACCTGCACCAACATCACAGAGATGGAGAGGCTGCGTGAAATCAAAATAGAACGCAGCAGAAATGGAATCGTAGAAATGTTTTAGATAGACATCACCTTGCTCGGTGATAGCCGTTAGGTTCATTTTCTCATTCCATTCAACCAAGGTATGAAAGTATTGTTCAAACTGATTTAACTGCTTATCGCTAAGGGTAATCCCCTTTTCAAGCAGCATAGATTTGAATTGTTCGATGTTCATCAGCAAAACTTCCTCTTTTTAAAAAAATTATAAATTACTTGTTTTCGCTATTCTTCCTTGTTCTAAATAGATAAGGAGGATTGAAATGTCGGCCGGGTTTACACCGGAGATTCTTGAAGCTTGTGCAAGTGATAATGGTTTGATTTGTTTTAAGTTTTGCTTCGCTTCATTTGCAAGTCCTGAAATGGAATCATAATCGATATTTTCAGGAATTTTCTTGTTCTCCATCTTCTTTAAGCGCTCAACCTGCTGTAATGACTTTTCAATGTATCCTTCATATTTAACTTGAATTTCTACCTGCTCTTTAATATCCTGATCTAATTCCACTTCACTAGGTGTCAGCTTTTCAATGTGTTCATAGGTCATTTCAGGCCGTTTCAATAAATCTGCAGCAAGGATTCCATCTTTAAGCTCACTGCCGCCAGTACTTCGAATAAGCTCTTGAACTTCTGTTGAAGGTTTTAATCGAATCGTTGAAAGTCTCTCCTTCTCCGCCTCAACTGCATCTTTCTTAGCTAAAAATCTTTGATATCGATCCTCTGGTATCAGACCAATCGAGTGACCAATTTCAGTTAAACGTAAGTCTGCATTATCATGGCGCAGAAGTAGGCGATATTCTGCTCTCGATGTTAACAAACGATAGGGTTCGCTTGTTCCTTTCGTGATTAAGTCGTCAATTAACACACCAATATAAGCATCTGAACGGCTTAGTATCAATGGCTCTTTTCCGAGTGCACTTAGTCCGGCATTGATTCCTGCCATAATCCCTTGCCCCGCGGCTTCCTCATATCCGGAAGTACCGTTAATTTGACCAGCAGTATAGAGGTTTTTTATCACCTTTGTTTCGAGTGTCGGCCAAAGCTGTGTTGGATTAATCGCATCATACTCAATTGCATATCCAGATCTCATCATTTGGACATTTTCTAATCCTGGAATGGATCTTAGGAGTTGCTGCTGAACATCTTCAGGCAGACTAGTCGACAAGCCCTGGACATAAACCTCATGTGTTTTCCTGCCTTCTGGTTCAAGGAAAATTTGGTGACGCGGCTTATCATTAAAACGGACCACTTTATCTTCAATTGATGGACAATAACGCGGACCGGTTCCTTTTATCATTCCAGAATACATGGGTGAACGATGAAGATTTTGGTCAATCAACGAATGTGTTTTCTCATTTGTATATGTCAACCAACATGGCAGCTGGTCAGTAATAAACGTAGTCGTTTCATATGAGAATGCTCTCGGAGTTTCATCACCTGGCTGTATCTCTGTCTTGCTGTAATCAATGGTGTGACTATTAACCCGCGGCGGAGTTCCTGTCTTAAAACGCACCAACTCAAACCCAAGTTCCTCAAGATGTTCCGATAACTTAATGGATGGCTGCTGGTTATTTGGACCACTTGAATACTTTAATTCACCGAGAATAATTTCCCCGCGAAGGTAGGTACCTGTCGTAATGACAACTGTTTTAGCGCGGTAAACCGCACCTGTTTTTGTAATCACCCCAACACAGACGCCGTCCTCAACAATCAGTCTTTCAACCATTCCTTGAAGGAGTGTTAGGTTTGGTGTGTCTTCAATCACTTTTTTCATTTCGGACTGATAGTCAATTTTATCTGCCTGCGCCCGCAACGCACGGACTGCAGGACCCTTTCCAGTATTCAACATTCTCATTTGAATATGTGTTTTATCTATATTTCTACCCATTTCCCCGCCTAGTGCATCTATTTCCCGGACAACTATCCCTTTAGCTGGTCCGCCAATTGATGGATTACAAGGCATAAAGGCCACCATATCGAGGTTAATCGTAATCATTAATGTTTTTGCGCCCATTCGTGCCGCCGCAAGGCCCGCCTCACAGCCAGCATGTCCGGCACCAATGACCACAACGTCAAAATTACCTGCTTCGTATGACATCTCTTTCCTCCTCTTTCAAAAACTATTGTCTAGCTCCGCTTTTCTTATTTACCTAAACAGAACTGTGAAAATAGCTGATCAATTAAACTTTCGTGTACACTTTCACCGATTACTTCGCCAAGTAATTCCCACGTTCTCGTAATATCTATTTGAACTATATCAATTGGAGTTCCCATTTCTACTCCAGTTATCGCTTCTTCTATTGTATGCAAACTTTGACCAATCAAAGCAATATGGCGGCTGTTCGATAGATACGTCATATCGCCAGCGTCAATTGTACCTGCAAAGAATAAGGAGGATATGGCTTCCTCAAGCTCATCCACGCCACGGTCCTCTAATAATGAAGTAGTGACAATCTTATGGTCTCTTGCCAATTCCTTCACACGATCCATATCAATTTGCTGCGTGAGGTCGGTCTTATTGACTATGACAATTACATCCATGCCTTTAACAGCTTCAAAAAGGTTTTCATCCTCTTTTGTAAATTTATCAGCATAATTTAACACTAACAAGATTAAATCAGCTTCTTTTAAAACCTGTCGAGACTTTTCTACTCCGATTCGTTCGACAATATCTTCTGTTTCTCTAATTCCTGCAGTGTCCAGTAGTCTAAGCGGCACCCCTCGTACATTGACATACTCTTCAATGACATCACGGGTAGTTCCAGGTATATCCGTTACAATTGCTTTATTTTCTTGAACAAGACTATTCAATAACGAAGATTTCCCAACGTTTGGTCGCCCTACAATGACAGTCGAAAGCCCTTCACGCAATATTTTTCCTTGTTGGGAGGTTTGCAGCAGTTTTTTAAGTTCATCTCGAACATACATGGCTTTTTCTAATAGCATTTTATGAGTCATTTCTTCGACATCATCATATTCTGGATAATCTATGTTCACTTCAACATGTGCGAGTATCTCTAAAATTTCCTGGCGCAATCCTCTGATTAATTTTGATAAACGCCCTTCCATCTGTCCGAGTGCTACATTCATCGCCCGATCTGTTTTGGCTCTAATCAAATCCATTACAGCTTCAGCTTGAGATAAATCAATCCGTCCATTTAAAAATGCCCGTTTCGTGAATTCACCTGGTTCTGCTAGTCGAGCTCCATAGGATAATACATGCTGCAAAACTCGATTAACGGAAACAATTCCTCCGTGGCAATTTATTTCCACTACATCCTCTTTTGTAAAGGTTTTTGGTCCCTTCATCACCGATATCATTACTTCTTCAATTACTTGCTCATTCTTTGGATCAATTAAATGCCCATAATGTATCGTATGTGTCGGAACTTCTGTCAGCCTTTTCCCACCGATACTTCGAAAAACTTGATTCGCAATTTTAATGGAATCATCGCCACTCAATCGTACAATTGCAATTGCTCCCTCACCCATTGGTGTCGATATAGCAGCTATCGTATCAAATTCCATTACCTTCACCACTCTTTATTAAAATTAATCTATATATAACCGGATATTATTTACACCAAATCATTAGAATACCATAAAATCCTCATCTGAAAAACTAGAAACTCTTTTGCTAATTATCCACAGCCTGTTTAATAACTACGTATTATTTTAACTTATCCACATGTGAATAACAATAAAACAAGAGATTTCATATAATTGTTATAAACAGATACTATTTACATCTAAATTTCGACAACACGCAAAAAAAAGACATCCTTCGGCAAAGGATGTCTTTCTCACTATTTTATTTAACTGGTGAAATAACGATATGTCTGTGTGGATCCGATCCATCTGAAAAGGTTTTTACACGTTTGTTATTGGATAAAGCTGTGTGAATGACTTTACGCTCGTATGAAGGCATTGGTTCTAAAGCTACATCCCTGCCAGTCTTTAAAGCCTTTAGTGCAAGACGATGAGCTAATTGATTCAACGTATCATTTCTTCGATTTCTGTAATCTTCTGCATCTAAAATTAGCGTTAAGTATTGGTTGGAAAAGCGATTAATGATAAGCTGCGTTAAATATTGCAGCGAATTTAATGTTTGTCCTCTTTTTCCAATCAAAAGAGCAATCTTTTCTCCAGTCATAACGAACAAAACTTGTTTTCCATCGCGTTTAATTTCAATACTGATGGGAGCTCCCATTTGTTCACTAACCTGAAGCAGAAACTTCTTTGCTTCATCAATTGGATCAATAATCACCGTGACCTTAACAACAGCTGGACGCGAACCAAAAATTCCAAAAAAACCTTTTTTACCTTCATCGATAATAGCTACATCTGCGCGGTCTTTTGTTGTATTTAATTGAGCTAAAGCTGATTCCACTGCTTCTTCGACAGTTTGTCCGGTAGCAGTTACTTGTTTCACTTTTTTGCTCCTCCCGCATTACCGGATTCCTGCGCCTTTCTCAAATCCGGTCCTTTAATGAAATAGGTTTGAACAATCATGAAAAGATTTCCTACTACCCAATACAAGGAAAGGGCTGCAGGGAAATTAAAAGCAAAAATGACAATCATTATCGGCATCATCCAAAGCATCATCGCCATTTGCGGATTATGCTCTTGTCCGGCCATCATCAATTTTTGCTGAATAAATGTAGTGATACCTGCAATAATCGGTAAGATATAAAAAGGATCCTTGTCTCCTAGATCAAACCATAGGAAACTGTGATCAGCAATTTCTCTTGTTCTTGAAATGGCATGGTAGAAACCAATTAAGATAGGCATCTGGACGATTAATGGAAAACATCCCGCCATCGGATTTACTCCGTGCTTTTGAAAAAGTGCCATCGTCTCTTGTTGTAATTTCTGTTGTGTCTTTTGATCTTTGGAGCTGTATTTTTCTCGAAGAGCCTTCATTTCTGGCTGCAATGCCTGCATGGCTTTGGAGCTTCTCGTCTGCTTTATCATTAATGGTAGAATGGCTAATCGAATTAGGATGGTAACGACAATCAATGAAAATCCAAAGCTGCCACCAAGGATTTCTGCCCCTTTCACAATTACCCAGGAGAGCGGATATACAATATATTCGTTCCAAAAACCTGTACTTTCAGCATCAATTGGTTTATTAATTTCTGTACACCCTGTTAAAAACAGAAAAACAGAAACGATACCAATCAAAAGTAATATTCGTTTCTTCAACCGAATTTTCCTCCTTGAACAATATATATACTATTTAAGTAATACCCTTTTTAATAAATATCTAATTGAATATTTCATAGGTATTTTACCATCTTTTAGAATAATTTGTCTTATAAATTTTAAGTGTGCACCATTATTTTGGCTGACTACTTCTTCTTTAAAACCTTACCAACCTTAAAAACATGGGTTAAGCTCTTTTTCACTTCGAAAAAGTCCATTTCGGCAGCAGGTTTTCTAGCAATAATGACGTAATCATTACCTGGTAAAAGTAAATCTGACAATTCGAAAACAGCTTGTCTTATGTATCTTTTTATTTGATTCCTCATTACAGCATTTCCAATTTTCTTGCTGACAGACAGGCCAATTCGAAAATAGTCTTGATCCTCTTTCTTCAGACTATAAACAACAAATTGTCGATTTGCGAATGATTGTCCCTTTTGAAATGCCTCTTGAAATTCTTTATTCTTCTTAATCCGTAATTCTTTCTTCATGAAAACACCTTCCATCTATACAAAAATCTTTCCACTCTGAAAGATACTTTTATTAGAAAAAAGACCACTGATGTTTCAGTGGCCTAAGCTGATAATACTTTTCTTCCTTTTTGGCGACGGCGTGCTAGAACTTTACGTCCGTTAGCACTGCTCATACGACTACGGAAACCATGAACTTTACTATGTTTACGTTTATTTGGTTGATACGTTCTTTTCATTATATGACACCTCCCTGAGGAATAGCTGTTAAAGACAGTCTAACTTATTATAAAGAGTGACCCCAATATTGTCAACCGTCCCTATAATATTGTTCCCCAGCATCTAAATTTTTTGCAGTGAGATCTTTTTCCTTCATGAAATTTTCATTTTCCAAAAATCCTATTAAAAATTAACCTGTGGATATTTTTTTCGACTTTTTTTACACAGTTTCACAAGATATTGACA
The DNA here is from genome assembly GCF_023715415.1 of Neobacillus niacini. GTDB lineage: Bacteria > Bacillota > Bacilli > Bacillales > Cytobacillaceae > Neobacillus > Neobacillus niacini_C. The sequence continues at coordinate 9,984 of NZ_JAMBOB010000011.1, read as the reverse complement.
GTTTTTGCACAAGACACACTACTTGTGGACAAGTTTTAATCACAGACTGCTTTCATTGTGGATAAACTATGAAAAGGCATTGCACGTCTGCCTTTTATTTGATATTATATTTGTGTTTTCACTCTGAATAACTTCGTCTCAAATAAATGTTATCCACAAATTGTGGATAAGGTGTGGACAAGTTATTCTGGCATACTGCAGAAACTTGTCCACAAGCGGTGGATATTGTCGAAACTCCACTTTATTTCCTATAATATGTTTTTCCACAACCAATGTTTCGTATATTTATAAATTAATAGGTTATACAGCTTGTATAACGTTGTTTTTTCACAGAACTTTTGTTCATTTCGAATGAGGATACTTCCTAACTCTTTGTGAAAAAATATCACTATATATGGAGTCTAGACGAAAAACAAACTGCAAATTGCATTTCTATAGATAGATAAAAGAAAAAAAAGGAGGGACAACCGTTGGAGAATATTGCGGATCTTTGGAATGCTGCTCTAGCCAATATTGAGAAGAAAATTAGCAAACCTAGTTATGACACCTGGCTGAAGTCTACAAAGGCCCATTCCCTTCAAGGCAATCTACTTGTGATCACTGCTCCTAATGAATTTGCACGTGATTGGCTCGAGGAGCGTTATTCCCAGTTAATTGCTGGTATTCTGTACGAAATTACTGGTGAAGAGCTATCAGTTAAGTTCATTATTCCGCAAAATCAAAAAGAGGAAGACCCAGACTTATTATTGCCAGCAAAAAAGGCAAAAAAAGAGGAAGATCAACATGAGTTTCCGCAAAATATATTAAATCCTAAATACTTGTTTGATACGTTTGTTATTGGTTCTGGCAACAGATTTGCTCATGCTGCATCCCTTGCTGTAGCTGAAGCACCAGCAAAAGCCTATAACCCCTTATTCATTTATGGGGGCGTTGGATTAGGTAAAACACACTTAATGCATGCAATTGGCCATTACGTCTTAGAGCATAAACCGAACGCTAAGGTGGTTTATTTATCTTCAGAAAAATTCACGAATGAATTTATTAATTCTATTCGTGATAATAAAGCGGTAGAATTCCGCAATAAATATCGAAATGTCGATGTGCTGTTAATTGATGATATTCAATTTTTGGCAGGAAAAGAATCAACACAAGAGGAATTTTTCCATACTTTTAATACTCTTCATGAAGAGAGCAAACAAATCGTCATCTCAAGTGACCGTCCGCCAAGGGAAATCCCGACACTAGAGGATCGCCTTCGTTCACGCTTTGAATGGGGATTAATTACGGATATTACTCCACCAGATTTGGAAACAAGAATTGCCATCCTTAGGAAAAAGGCAAAGGCAGAAGGTTTAGATATTCCAAACGAAGTAATGCTCTATATCGCAAATCAAATTGATACAAATATCAGAGAGCTAGAGGGCGCATTAATCCGTGTTGTTGCCTATTCCTCTTTAATCAATAAGGATATTAATGCAGATCTAGCATCCGAAGCTTTAAAAGATATCATTCCAAGTTCAAAGCCAAGGGTAATCACGATTCATGAAATCCAAAGAACAGTCGGTGAACTCTTCAGTGTTAAGCTTGAGGATTTTAAAGCGAAAAAACGGACAAAATCTGTCGCTTTTCCTAGACAAATTGCTATGTATTTGTCACGGGAATTAACCGATTATTCTCTGCCAAAAATTGGAGAAGAGTTTGGAGGACGTGATCATACGACTGTCATCCATGCCCATGAAAAGATATCCAAGCTAATGCAAACTGACTTACAGCTGCAAAAGCAGATGAAAGAATTAAATGAGCTGTTGAAAGTTTAGTGTAATTGTGAATAACTCATCCCTGTTTATACACAGTCTGTCCACATGTTGATAGACTGTGTTTCCATTGCAAAGAGTGGGTTATCCACATACTAACAGGCCCTACTAGTACTTCTACTATTTTTTCTTTTAAAAAACTTATTATTATATGTTGCAGAAATTAGATTTATTCGTACTTAGAAATAAAAAATTGCTGGGAGGATTTTGATATGAGATTTATCATCCAAAGGGACCGTCTTGTTCAAAGTGTCCAAGATGTAATGAAGGCTGTTACATCAAGAACAACCATTCCAATACTGACGGGAATTAAAATTACAGCTACAAGCGAGGGAGTCACCCTTACAGGAAGTGATTCAGATATTTCAATTGAATCATTTATTCCTAATGAGGAAGATGGAGACGAAATCGTTGAGATTAAACAAAGTGGTTCCATTGTCCTTCAAGCAAAATTCTTTAGTGAGATTGTTAAGAAATTACCGACAGATAGTGTTGAAATTGAAGTACTAGGGTCTTTACAGACTGTTATTCGTTCTGGTAAATCAGAATTTAACTTGAACGGACTTGATGCAGAGGAATACCCACACCTGCCACAAATCGAAGAAAGTAATAAGTTTCACATAGCTACCGATTTGTTAAAAATGATGATTCGCCAAACCTTTTTCGCAGTGTCCACCTCAGAAACACGTCCCATCTTGACAGGTGTAAACTGGAAGATCGAAAACGGTGAATTAAACTGTATTGCAACAGATAGTCACCGCCTGGCATTACGAAAGGCAAAAATTGAAACGGAAAATAACGAAAGCTACAATGTAGTAATTCCTGGTAAGAGTTTGAATGAATTGAGTAAAATCATTGATGACTCGAATGAATTAATTGATATCGTTATTACTGAAAATCAAATTTTGTTTAAAGCGAAGCATCTGTTATTTTTCTCAAGGCTGCTTGAAGGGAATTATCCTGATACTTCTAGACTAATTCCAGATGAAAGTAAAACAGAAATCATTGTTAATACGAAGGAATTCCTTCATGCCATTGATCGTGCTTCCCTATTAGCTCGTGAAGGTAGAAACAATGTAGTCAAACTTTCAACGATAGATAGCGGTGTAATTGAAATTTCTTCTAACACACCTGAAGTAGGAAAAGTTGTCGAGGAAATTCAAAGTCAGTCGATTGATGGAGAAGAATTAAAGATTTCCTTTAGCGCTAAATATATGATGGATGCCTTAAAGGCACTCGAAGGTACAGATATTAGAGTGAGTTTTACTGGTGCTATGCGCCCGTTTGTTATTAAACCGCTGCATGACGAGACAACACTTCAGTTGATTTTGCCAGTTAGAACTTACTAGGATGAACTTTACAAATAGTCACCATGATTTTGGTGACTTTCTTTATTTATCTTTTTTTAGTAAAATAAAGTATTGAGACCATTTTAGAAATGAGTGAAAAACATTGCCCGAAGAAATAAAGCTAAATACTGAGTTTATTACGTTAGGACAATTTCTTAAATTAGCTGACGTCATCCAATCTGGCGGTATGGCCAAATGGTTTTTAGGTGAAAACGATATTTTTATTAATGGTGAACAAGATCAAAGAAGAGGTAGAAAGCTTCGAGTGGGAGATAAAGTGAGGATTCCTGGTCACGGAGAATTTTTGATAACCGAGTAACTAAAGGTTGTGTCGTTTTCATGTATATTGAACAATTAGCGCTAAGAGATTATCGAAATTATGAGAGCCTATCAGTTGAATTTGAAAATAAAGTTAATGTGATACTTGGGGAAAATGCCCAGGGGAAAACAAATGTCATGGAGTCTATCTATGTTTTAGCAATGGCTAAATCCCACCGAACCTCAAATGATAAAGATCTTATTCGCTGGGATCAGGAGTATGCTAAAATAGAGGGAAGGGTCCAAAAACAGTACAATTCTTTGCCCTTGCAATTAATTATTTCTAAAAAGGGTAAAAGAGCTAGATGCAATCATATGGAGCAGCGAAAATTAAGCCAATATGTTGGGAACATGAATGTAGTCATGTTTGCACCAGAAGATTTAAATTTAGTTAAAGGCAGCCCTCAAATAAGAAGGCGATTTATTGATATGGAAATTGGGCAGGTTTCGCCCATTTATTTACATGATATGAGTCAGTATCAAAAAATACTTCAACAACGTAATCATTTTTTGAAGATGCTGCAAATAAAAAAACAGACCGACCAAACCATGCTTGAAATTCTCACGGAACAGTTTATCGATATGGCTGTGAGAATTGTACTAAAAAGATTTGAATTTCTTCATTTGCTTGAAAATTGGGCTAAACCTATTCATAAAGGCATTTCTCGAGGACTAGAATCATTGGAAATTGTCTATAAACCATCAGTGGATGTATTAGAAGATCAAGATTTGTCGAAAATGAAAGCATGCTTCGAAGAAAAATTCAGCAAAGTCAGAACAAGGGAAATAGAACGAGGAACAACCCTATTCGGACCTCATCGTGATGATTTGTTGTTTTTTGTCAATGAGAGAGATGTCTCTACGTTTGGCTCACAGGGCCAGCAAAGAACAACCGCGCTTTCTGTTAAACTTGCCGAAATTGAGTTAATTCATTCAGAAATTCGCGAATATCCAATCTTACTCCTTGACGATGTCCTATCTGAATTAGATGACTATCGTCAGTCACACTTGCTTAATACCATACAGGGGAAAGTCCAAACATTCGTTACAACAACTAGCGTTGACGGCATCCATCATCAAACATTAAAAGAGGCTTCGACTTTTGAAGTAGAGTCTGGTTTTATCAAAAAAGTTAATTGAGGTGGAAGTGTGTATATACATGTTGGGGAAGATTTAAATATCAGGGCGAAGGATATCATCGCCATTCTTGATAAAGGGTGCGTGAATTCATCAAACTTACTTGAGGAATTCTTAAAACAGCATAAGGAAAAGCTCGTTAACCTTTCAAAAAACCCCTTTAAATCCGTCGTAATTACATATGACAAGGTTTATTTATCCCCTATATCTTCCGGAACATTAAAAAAACGTTCAAATCAAAAGGAAATGCAGGAATTTTGAAATTATTATTTTTCATTTTAGGTGTATAGAGTATTTTTTGAATGAAAGTGCGGGGTGAACAATATGACAATGGAACAAAAATTAGTCGAGGAACAAGAATACGGTGCCGATCAAATACAAGTTCTCGAAGGTCTAGAAGCTGTTAGAAAAAGACCTGGTATGTACATTGGTTCAACTAGTGGAAAAGGCCTTCATCATCTTGTCTGGGAAATAGTAGATAACAGTATTGATGAAGCTTTGGCTGGTTATTGCGACGAAATCAATGTCATCATTGAAGAAGATAATAGTATAACGGTTAAAGATAATGGACGTGGGATTCCTGTTGGCATTCAGGAAAAAATGGGCAGGCCAGCGGTTGAAGTTATTATGACTGTTCTTCATGCCGGAGGTAAATTTGGCGGCGGCGGATATAAGGTTTCTGGTGGTCTGCATGGTGTAGGTGCGTCAGTTGTTAATGCGCTTTCTACCAATTTAGAGGTCTATGTCCATCGTGACGGTAATATTTACGCCATTAAATTCGAACGTGGAGCTGTAGCTAAAGAACTAGAGGTAATTGGAACGACGGATAAAACAGGTACGATTACTCACTTTAAACCAGATGGAGAAATCTTCACTGAAACATTGGAATATGAGTTTGATATTCTGGCAACTCGTCTCCGCGAACTCGCATTCTTAAATCGAGGGATTAAAATTACGATTAAAGATAACCGTGTGGAAAATAAACAGAATGAATACTACTACGAAGGCGGGATTAAATCCTATGTAGAGCATTTAAACCGCACAAAAGAAGTCGTTCATGATGAACCAATCTTTATTGAGGGTGAACGCGATGGCATCAGCGTTGAAGTAGCCCTTCAATACAATGAGGGTTATACCGAAAGCATATATTCTTTCGCTAATAACATCCATACCTATGAAGGCGGGACACATGAGTCAGGCTTTAAAACAGGTTTAACCCGAGTGATTAATGATTACGCTAGAAAAAATAATTTGATAAAAGAAAATGATACGAACCTAACCGGAGAAGATGTTCGAGAGGGATTAACAGCTATTGTTTCGATTAAACATCCTGACCCACAATTTGAAGGGCAAACAAAGACAAAGCTTGGGAACTCTGAAGTTAGGACCATTACTGATTCATTATTTTCTAGCCACTTTGATAAATTTCTATTGGAAAATCCTTCAGTAGCAAGAAAAGTTATTGAAAAAGGATTAATGGCTGCAAGAGCGAGAATGGCTGCAAAGAAAGCAAGAGAGCTGACGCGCCGTAAAAGTGCTTTAGAAGTTTCAAGTTTACCCGGGAAATTAGCAGATTGTTCTTCAAAGGACCCTTCAATTAGTGAATTGTACATCGTTGAGGGTGATTCTGCAGGTGGTTCAGCAAAACAAGGCCGTGACCGTCATTTCCAAGCTATTCTGCCATTAAGAGGAAAAATTCTTAATGTTGAGAAGGCGCGTTTAGACAGGATTCTATCTAATAACGAGGTTCGTTCGATGATAACGGCAATTGGAACAGGTATTGGAGAAGATTTTGATATTGCAAAAGCCAGATATCATAAAATAGTCATTATGACGGATGCGGATGTTGATGGTGCTCATATTCGAACTCTATTGTTAACTTTCTTTTACCGTTATATTCGAAAAATTTTAGAAGCTGGCTATGTCTATATCGCACAGCCGCCTTTATATAAAGTACAGCAGGGGAAAAAGATTCGATATGCTTATGATGACAAAGAGCTGGAGAAAATATTCGCTGAGCTTCCAAGTCAGCCAAAGCCTAATATCCAACGTTATAAAGGTTTAGGAGAAATGAATCCTGAACAATTATGGGAAACGACAATGGATCCTTCTAATAGAACATTGCTTCAAGTAAGTCTTGAAGATGCGATTGAAGCAGATGAAACATTCGAAATGTTAATGGGTGACAAAGTAGAACCACGTCGTAACTTCATAGAAGCAAACGCACAATACGTTAAGAATTTAGATATTTAAAGAAAAGCGTATATAGAAAAGGATAGAGGGGTGACCACTATCCTCCTTTTTTCGTTTATCTTGGAACTAGGATGACTAGTAAAAGGCAGATTGTCACCAAAATAGGAGGTACTATTATGGCAGAAACACCAAATTCTCAAATAAAAGATATTAATATCAGTACAGAAATGAAAACATCATTTCTTGATTATGCAATGAGTGTTATTGTTTCTCGTGCCCTTCCAGATGTTCGAGATGGATTAAAACCAGTTCATCGCCGTATTTTATACGCTATGCATGATTTGGGAATACATGCTGATAAGCCTTATAAAAAGTCAGCTCGTATTGTTGGGGATGTAATCGGTAAATATCACCCTCATGGAGATTCTGCCGTTTATGAAACAATGGTACGGATGGCGCAAGACTTTAACTATCGTTATATGCTTGTTGACGGTCATGGTAACTTTGGATCAGTAGATGGTGACTCGGCTGCAGCGATGCGTTATACAGAGTCGAGAATGTCTAAAATATCAATGGAATTATTAAGAGATTTAAACAAAGATACGATTGATTTTCAAGATAACTATGATGGTGAGGAAAGAGAGCCTTCCGTTTTACCTGCTAGATTCCCTAACCTGCTAGTAAATGGTTCTATGGGTATTGCTGTAGGTATGGCTACGAATATTCCACCACACCAGCTTGGCGAGGTTATTGATGGTGTCTTAGCCGTTTCTCGTGATCCGGAAATTTCGATTCAAGAGTTAATGGAAATCATTCCTGGTCCGGATTTTCCAACCGGAGGAATCATCATTGGCAGGAGTGGTATTCGTAAAGCATATGAAACAGGCAGAGGGTCTATAACCATTCGCGGAAAAGTAGAAATTGAACAAAAATCAAATGGCAAAGAAGTTATCATTGTTAATGAGCTGCCATATCAAGTTAATAAAGCAAAATTAGTTGAGAGAATTGCAGAATTACATCGCGATAAAAAAATTGAAGGCATTACAGATTTACGGGATGAATCAGACCGTAATGGAATGAGGATTGTTATTGAGGTTCGTAAAGATGCAAATGCAAATGTCCTCTTAAATAATCTCTATAAACAAACATCACTGCAAACTAGTTTTGGAATCAATACATTAGCTCTTGTAAACGGCCATCCAAAGGTGTTAAATCTAAAACAATGCTTAGTCTATTATTTAGACCATCAAATCGTAGTTATTCGTAGAAGGACAGAGTTTGAGCTTCGTAAAGCAGAGGCACGTGCGCATATTTTGGATGGTTTAAGGATTGCATTGGACAATCTGGATGCTGTTATTAGTTTAATTCGAGGCTCGCAGACAACAGATATTGCACGCGAAGGTTTGATGACACAATTCAACCTTTCTGAAAAGCAAGCTCAAGCAATTCTAGATATGCGCTTGCAGCGTTTAACTGGTTTAGAAAGAGAGAAAATTGAGGAAGAATTCCAAAACTTAGTAAAGCTAATCGCTGAGCTTAAAGCTATTTTAGCGGATGAAGAAAAGGTACTTGAAATCATTCGTGAAGAATTACTTGAAATCAAAGAGCGTTTTAATGATAAGCGCCGAACTGAAATTGTAACAGGAGGAATTGAGAATATTGAAGATGAGGATCTCATTCCACGTGAAAATATTGTTATTACTTTAACACATAATGGCTATATTAAACGTCTCCCTGTTTCAACATATCGCGCCCAAAAGAGAGGCGGCCGAGGTATACAAGGGATGGGGACAAACGAAGATGATTTTGTTGAGCATTTAATCACGACTTCTACCCATGATACTATTCTTTTCTTTACCAACAAAGGAAAGGTTTATCGTTCAAAGGGATATGAAATTCCTGAGTACAGCCGTACGGCTAAAGGTCTGCCAATTATCAATCTTCTTGGAGTGGAAAAGGGAGAATGGGTTAATGCCATCATTCCGATTGAGGAATTTGTGGATGACTGGTACTTATTCTTTACAACCAAAGAGGGTGTTTCTAAACGTTCACCTCTAACATCATTTGCACATATTCGTAATAATGGTCTCATAGCGTTAAGTCTTCGTGAAGGGGATGAACTCATCTCTGTACGTTTAACCGATGGGTCCAAACATATGATCATTGGGACTAAAAAGGGAATGCTAATCCGTTTCCCAGAAACAGATGTCAGGTCAATGGGCAGAACTGCAACGGGTGTTAAAGGGATTACCCTAGACAGTGATGATGAGGTAGTTGGTATGGAGGTGCTCGAGGAAAATAGCAGCGTCCTTATTGTTACGAAGAACGGCTATGGTAAACGAACACCAGCAGAGGAATACCGCATTCAAGGAAGAGGCGGAAAAGGTATTAAAACATGCCACGTTACTGAAAAAAATGGTCCTCTAGTTTCTGTAAGAGCTGTTACAGGTGAAGAAGACTTAATGTTAATCACTACTGGCGGTGTCCTTATTCGTATTGATGTAGCTGGCATTTCGACTATGGGACGTAACACTCAAGGTGTTAAATTAATTAGCATCAAAGGCGACGAGCATGATTTTGTTGCCACTGTTGCGAAAGTAGAAAAAGAAGATGTTTCAGAAGAAGCAGATTTTGAGGATACTGAAGAAATAGATGGAACAGAAGGCATAGAGGCAGTAACTCAAACAGAAGAAGATACTGCAGGAAATGAGTTAAATTCTAATGATGATAGCTCTGATACTACTGAAGAATAAATAATAATGAAAAAGGGGTATCTAGTTAAGCTAGGTGCTCCTTTTTCATTAATTTTTCGCTATTTGATATTTTTCTCTTGATTGATAGTATTAATGCTGGTATACTCATTTGAGTCGGCAAGATAATTAATTGTAAAGCAACATATAAACAATTAAACGTTGACATTCATATTAATAGATGATATATTAATAAAGTCGCTTCTGAGCGATATTGAAAGATTGGTCTTTGAAAACTAAACAAACAAGAACGTCAACAAACAATTTTTTAGCTTTTTTTTAAAAGCTAAGCCAACGTAACAAATGAGCTATATCAACTTTCTTGGAGAGTTTGATCCTGGCTCAGGACGAACGCTGGCGGCGTGCCTAATACATGCAAGTCGAGCGAATCAAGAGGTGCTTGCACCTCTTGGTTAGCGGCGG
>NZ_JAMBOB010000111.1 GCF_023715415.1 Neobacillus niacini | reverse complement strand
TTTCACTCCCCTTCCGGGGTGCTTTTCACCTTTCCCTCACGGTACTGGTTCACTATCGGTCACTAGGGAGTATTTAGCCTTGGGAGATGGTCCTCCCAGCTTCCGACCGGATTTCTCGTGTCCGGCCGTACTCAGGATCCACTCAGGAGGGAACGAAGTTTCAACTACAGGGTTTTTACCTTCTATGACGGGCCTTTCCAGACCGCTTCATCTACCCCGTTCCTTTG
>NZ_JAMBOB010000110.1 GCF_023715415.1 Neobacillus niacini | reverse complement strand
TCGCTGCGGCTCCGTCTCTTCAACTTAACCTTGCATGTAATCGTAACTCGCCGGTTCATTCTACAAAAGGCACGCTATCACCCATTAACGGGCTCTAACTACTTGTAGGCACACGGTTTCAGGATCTGTTTCACTCCCCTTCCGGGGTGCTTTTCACCTTTCCCTCACGGTACTGGTTCACTATCGGTCACTAGGGAGTATTTAGCCTTGGGAGATGGTCCTCCCAG
>NZ_JAMBOB010000010.1 GCF_023715415.1 Neobacillus niacini | reverse complement strand
AGTATATTCACTATTACAATCACAAACGAATGAAGGCAAAATTAAAAGACCTGAGTCCAGTGGAATACCGAACTCAAGTCTTAAAGGTTGCATAAAATATTTGTCTAACTTTATTGGGTCAGATCATGATAGCCCGGTTCATTAATTTTTTAACAGCCTTAAACTATTCAGAATTACGAGAATGGTACTGCCTTCATGACCAATTACCCCAAATGGCAAATCCACCAATTGAAAGAAGTTTGAAGAAATTAAAATCATGATCACGGTGATGGAGAAGATAACATTTTGTTTAATAATCCTGTTCATCCGTTTGGAAAGGTGAATGGCTTCGGCTATTCTTGGTAAATCATTTTTCATTAAGACGACATCCGCGGTTTCCAGGGCAACATCGGACCCTTCTCCCATCGCAATTCCTACATTTGCAACGGCCAATGCCGGAGCGTCATTAATTCCATCTCCCACCATGGCGATGGTTTTGTATTTTTCTTTTAACTTTTTGAGATGCTCTACTTTTTCTTCAGGAAGGCATTCAGCGAAGAACTGATTCACATGGCTTTCCTCTGCAATCACACTAGCCGTTTTCTCACTATCGCCAGTCAGCATGACCGTGTAAATACCTTGTTTCTTTAAATGGTCGATGGCACGCTTTGTTTCTTGTCTCACAACATCTTTTAAAGCAATCATTGCAGCAAGACAATCGTTAACTTGCACAAATACAAGTGTATTGCCTTGGCTTGCTAGGTCAGCAGCTTTGCCAGATGCGAATGTAAGGGCAGCCTCTTTTCCAACAAAATCAGCTTTACCTATTTTCCACTGTTCACCGTTTATTTCTGCTTTTACGCCCCACCCTGGAACATCTTCAAGATTTTTAGGATGTACAAGGTCGCGATCAAGATTTTCTTTTACATACTTGACGATGGATTGTGCAAGAGGATGATTCGATTGATTTTCAATGGATGCTGTCTTCCATAAAATCTCCACCTTATCGAAGTTTTCATTCACAATTATTTCGGTAACTTCAGGTTTTCCTTTTGTCAGCGTACCCGTTTTGTCGAAGGCAATTGCTTCTAAGTGGCTTAGGTTCTCTAAATGTACGCCGCCTTTGACTAAAATACCTCGTTTTGCACCATTTGAAATGGCAGACAACGTGGCAGGCATAATCGATGCTACCAGCGCACAAGGAGAGGCGACCACCAATAGTATCATTGCTCGATAAAACGATTCATTCCAGCTCCAATCAAGAAGGAAATAAGGGAGGAACATCATCAATAAAACAGCAGCTAATACAGTTTTTACATAGGTTCCCTCAAAGCGTTCAATAAACAGCTGTGATGGAGATTTTTCACTTTGTGCGGATTGCACAAGTTCAATTATTTTATGAAAAAGTGTTTCATTACTAGCTTTGGTTGTTTGGACGGTAATCGCACCTGTTAAATTTACCGTTCCTGCAAATACTTCTTTCTCTTGACCTTTTGAAACAGGCATCGATTCCCCTGTGATAGCAGCCTCATCAATGTTCGTATGACCATTCTTAATGACGCCATCAGAAGGAATTCTTTCTCCAGGCTTTACGAGAATGTGGTCGCCAACTGTTAACTCAGAAACAGGGACACGCCTTTCAATCCCATTAGTTATAAGAAGGGCCTCTTCTGGTTGAAGCTTCATTAGGGAGGAAATCTCTTTATGGCTCTTGTTCATGGTATAGGTTTCTAATGCACCACTTACAGCAAATATAAAAATCAAAATGGCGCCTTCTGTCCAATAGCCGATTATGGCAGAACCAACGGCTGCAAAAATCATCAGCATCTCAACATTAAGTTCTTTGTTTTCATAGGTAGCTTCAATTCCTTCCTTTGCTTTCGCAAAGCCGCCAATCCCAAAAGCCAATAAATAAAAGATAACTGAAGCAACGTGCTCTCCCATTTTGTCTGTAATCCATCCTGCCGCGATGAAAACACCACTTAAACCTGCAGCAATAAGTTCTGCGTGAGGTTTAATTTTTTCTACGATGCCTACATTGGGTATTACTTTAGATAAACTCTTAGCATTAGTGCTCATTTTCATTTCCCCTCCCATATCTGTATCTAATTGAGAAAAATAATCAAAATCATTACCCCTAAAAAACACGAAAGCTGTCATCAATAAAGATGACAGCGGACTTCCTAAAACAATTATTAGATTAAATTTATTTTATCATAAATTTTATGTTAATTGAATTAATTTGCCCCAAATATTCTTAAGAGTTATGTTGCTCAATCATGGAATAGGTTTTTTTACCAAATGCATAAATAATAATGGATAAGGTTAGCAACATCGTACTAATAATATAAAAGAAACTTACTTTTTGGAAAAATTGAATAAATAACCCTCCAATAATGGGACCGCTCAAACTTCCTAAGCTAAAGAATATACCGCATAGCAAATTTCCTGTTGCTAACAAATTCTTCGGAACCAGATCAGTCATAAAACTGATTCCAAGTGAAAATGTCGAACCTACAACCATTCCGGATAAAAGGAAGGAGATGAAAAGTCCAATAAAGGAAGATTCAAATATGCTCGCTAATGTAAAGGTAAGAAAACCTAGGGAAAGTACAACCATTAAGATATTTCTTCGACCATAAGAATCACTAAGCACACCTAATGGTAGCTGCGTGATGATACTCCCTATCGCAAAGGCGGTTAGGACTAAGGAAACACTGGCTACATCGATATCCCTTCTTAGTGCATATACCGGAAAACTGCCATTTAGGGAGGATTCTAAAAAACCGTAGCAGAAAGGCGGGAGAAAGGCGACCCAGCCATATTTCATCGTTTTTCTAAAGCGTTTAATTGTATTTATAAATGAATTGATCTCTACTTCCTGTTCTGGAAACTCATTTTTAAGTGTGAAAACAAATACCCAGCCGATTAAACATAAAATAGAGGAAACTATAAATGGCAATGCCTCATTAACATTTACAAGTGGTGTCATCAAAGGACCGCTTGCAAATCCAATCCCAAAAAATAAGCCGTACAAGGAAATATTCCGTCCTCTTTTTTCGGTTGGAGAAGAAGAGGTAATCCAAGTTTGTGTGGCAAAATGTAAGGCATGGTCCCCAATCCCGATGAGTGCTCGTAAGAAAAACCAAAACCAAAAGGATTTCCACAATGGAAAGAGTGCAAGGGCCAGCACCACAAGCCCGCCGCCAAGTATAATTGTTGGTTTATACCCATATTTTCGCAGGGGTGCCTCCATAAAAGGTGAAACGAGAAGAATTCCAATATAAAGGGCTGTAGCATTTAATCCATTAAGGGAGGACGATACCCCGCCTTGTTCAAAAATTACGGCAATAAGTGGAAGAAGCATTCCTTGTGAAAAACCAGAAATGGCGACTATTGTCACTAAAACCCAAAATCGAAAATTTTTATTCATATATGATCCTCGTTCGTTTGATAATTTATACCAATTCGATGGTAACGAGAAAATAAGGCATTTGCAAGTAAAATATTCTTCGAGGTTTAAGGGAGTATAAATAGGGTACTCTCAAATAGTAGGGAATTTTTATACAATTTTTGCGTTTGTATCCATTTTCATTTTTAGGATATTAGGAGGATTATCAGTGGGAAAAATATTTATGGTGCTAACTTTTATTGGCGTTCCGCTTTCTGTAATTGGGACATTGATGCATTGGCCAACTATGATATTATTTATTGTTTACTGCGTTTCAATTATCGCACTGGCTAGTTATATGGGAAGAGCAACCGAAAGTTTGGCGATAGTCGCCGGACCGCGAGTAGGAGGTCTCTTAAATGCTACCTTTGGAAATGCAGTGGAATTAATCATTTCCATTTTTGCATTAAAGGAAGGATTAGTTGGGGTTGTCCTTGCATCCTTAACGGGTTCTGTACTCGGTAACCTGCTCCTTGTTGCTGGATTATCTTTTTTTATTGGAGGATTAAAATTTAAAAGACAAAAGTTTAATGTACATGATGCACGCCATAATTCCGGTCTGCTCATGTTTGCAGTCATTGTTGCATTTGTAATACCAGAAGTTTTTTCAATGGAAATGAATGAGTCAAAAACATTAACCTTAAGTATCGGAATATCTATCATTCTAATTTTGCTCTACCTCTCTGCCTTATTCTTTAAATTGGTTACCCACCGTGGTGTTTATCAAAGTGACCATGGTGAGGCACATCATGATGAAGTTCCAGAATGGAGTAAGGGAAAGGCAATCGGAGTTTTATTGATTGCAACGTTAGCTGTCGCCTATATCTCTGAGAACCTCGTTCATACCTTTGAATATGTAGCAGAATCATTTGGCTGGACAGAGCTCTTTATCGGGGTAATAATCGTTGCGATTGTTGGGAATGCAGCCGAACATGCAAGTGCTATCGTAATGGCATTTAAGAATAAAATGGACATTGCTATTGAAATTGCGATTGGCTCAACCCTACAAGTTGCTATGTTTGTGGCACCTGTGCTTGTTCTTATTTCACTGTTTTTACGAAAACGATGCCGCTTGTTTTTACATTACCTGAATTAATCGCTATGGTCACCTCTGTACTGCTCATGGTTGTAATCTCGAACGACGGAGAATCAAACTGGTTTGAGGGACTGACCTTACTTGCAGCCTATTTTATTATGGGCATAGGATTCTTCCTACTTTAAAACTTAAATCACGCAAAAAGACTCTGAGCCAGGTCGGCACAGAGTCTTTTATTACTTTAATTTGATGTAAGGGTAAATATTGGACATGTACGATAATTTTCAAACATATGCTATATGAGGTAAAACCAATCGCGTTTACTTGGGCCCATCAATCACCAACCCTTCATGTTTAATTTATAATTGAAAAACACGAGTGTTGAATTTTCATATATGAGTGGAATCCCAACCTCCTTAATGGTAAATGGTTCGTCGATTGATTACTGCCCTCCTTTTTTAAGATTAAGTACATTATAACTGTTAATTTAAATTTTGTAAATGTTCTGATTATTATTTTTTAAGGAGATACAAATGGCATTATTTTATCGCTTTTTATTATCAGAGGAAAGGAAATAATTTCTCTGTAATGGATAAAAGTTTTCAACTCCGAAAACACTATGAGCAGACTTATTACTGCTATAAAGTGAAAGGAGTTTTTCTTTGTGAAAAAGTTTATCCCTGTCGTACTAACACTGCTATTACTATTAGCTTTTCTTCCAACTGCTTCTGCTGAAAAGGCAAATGCAAAAAAGGAACCTGCTAACTACCAAGTTCCTGCTTCGGTTCGTAATATTACGAAGGAAAATACGTACCCCAATTCAACACAGGACTTACCAACCTTGCAGCCTAGTGAGTTAACGAAAAAGCTGCTGGATTCTTCAAAGGTTAAGATTGAAAATCCCGATTTAATCCGCATGCTCAATGAGTCCAGTATTAACAGCACACCGTTTGCAATCGGGTATCGGGCCATTGTCTACCTTGGCCAATGGCCATTAAATTACGAATCAACAGAAACGTCTCCAAACTGGGAGTATCAAAAAATTAATACAAACTACTATGATAATCGCGGCGGCAAAGTACCATATCAAATTCATTACTTACAAGAGGCTCAAAAAATTATCCGCGGGGGACTAACGGCAAAAATTGCAAATGCAGAGGATGTTAAGAAAATGATGCTGTTAAAGGCAATGGAAAAAACACGTCTTCCTCTAGCATTCGAAACAATTATTGGTGCAGGAACGAAGAATGACCATGTCTACAATATCCCTGTTAATCGACTAGGGTACTTATATGCCTACGCACCTGCAGTCAATGAAAAAGGAAAAGTCACCTATGGTGAAGTTTATTTAATGCTTAAGGGTAGTAAAAAAATAATCGTCATTAAAAATGTAACCTCCCAAGGAATTGGAGCATGGATTCCAGTGCAGGATCATGTCTCATTTGGTTTTGCTGCAGCAGAAAGACCAAGATGATATGGAGAAAGGACTCCTATAAGGGGTTCTTTTTTTGAAAAAGAGCAGCAGAAAGTGTAGGATAATGATAAGAAGGGGGAGAATCAACTTTGGGCAGTCCGACTCATGATAAAAATTCACAAGTTAGTTTTTTAAAGCAGCGTTTGAACATGTTTCTCGATGTATTGGATGCAATCGATCCGGAGGATACGGATCTTGATGATATCGACAACTTAATTAAAATGATTGATGAATTAGAAAACAAATGTAAAGAATTCAATCACCGTGAAGAACCAGAGTCTGTATGATTACAGGCTCTTTTCTTTTGGGAAAACCTTTATCTTTCAATCATTTGCTTATAGGAGTATAATAATAGCGTCAAATAGTTGTAATTTTTAAATAGATTGCGAATCGGACAAGGGGAAAGGGGTACTTTAGGTGAATATCGAGAAATTTCAGGAGAGTATGTACAAATTAGTAGTTGAAACTTCTACAAAGCTTCCAAAAGATGTACGCCGTGCAGTTAGTGCAGCAAAGGCAAAGGAAAACGCAGGAACAAGTGCAGCAATGAGCCTTGCTACCATTACCAATAACATTAAAATGGCAGATGACCAAGTCTCACCTATTTGCCAGGATACAGGATTACCAACATTTAAAATTAAAACTCCAGTTGGTGTAAACCAATTAGAATTAAAAGAAGCCATTAAGAATGCAATTGTAATCGCAACCAAAGAAGGAAAACTGCGTCCGAACTCCGTCGATTCCCTAACAGGTGAAAACAGCGGTGACAATTTAGGTGCTGGCTTACCGGTAATTAAATTTGATCAATGGGAAAAAGATTACATTGATGTCCGTTTAATTTTAAAAGGCGGTGGCTGTGAAAACAAAAACATCCAATATAGCCTTCCGTGTGAGTTAGAAGGGCTTGGACGTGCAGGACGTGATCTTGACGGTATTCGGAAATGCGTTATGCACTCTGTATATCAGGCTCAAGGACAAGGCTGCAGCGCTGGTTTCATAGGTGTCGGTATTGGCGGCGATCGTTCTTCTGGTTATGATTTAGCAAAAGAACAATTATTCCGCTCTTTAGATGATGTGAATCCAAACGAAGAGTTACGTGCGTTAGAAGAATATGTTTTGGAAAATGCCAATAAATTAGGAATCGGCACAATGGGCTTTGGTGGAGAAGCAACCTTGTTAGGCTGTAAGGTTGGGGTTATGAACCGAATTCCAGCAAGCTTCTATGTATCTGTTGCGTACAACTGTTGGGCATTCCGCCGTTTAGGCGTAAGTGTAGATCCTAATTCTGGAGAAATTAATGAGTGGATGTACCAGGAAGGCGAATTCATTGATTTCACGGAGACTGAAGCTGAAAAAGAAACAGCTGCAGCACGTGCGAATGACGTAATCACGCTACAAGCACCCATCACGGAAGAGCAAATTCGTGAATTGAAGGTGGGCGATGTTGTTCAGATTAACGGTATGATGTATACAGGACGTGACGCCATTCATAAGTACCTGTCAGATCATGATTCACCAGTGGATTTAAATGGACAAGTTATTTACCACTGCGGTCCGGTAATGTTGAAGGACAAGGAAGGCGTTTGGCATGTTAAAGCAGCTGGCCCGACCACAAGTATTCGTGAGGAGCCTTACCAAGGCGACATTATGAAGAAATTTGGCATCCGTGCTGTTATCGGAAAAGGCGGTATGGGCCCACGTACACTTGCGGCTCTTAAAGAACATGGCGGTGTGTACCTGAACGCTATCGGCGGCGCTGCTCAGTATTATGCAGATTGTATCAAGGGTGTTGAAGGTGTAGATTTGATGCAATTTGGTATCCCTGAAGCGATGTGGCACCTCCGAGTAGAGGGCTTCACAGCTGTTGTAACGATGGACTCACACGGAAACAGCTTACATGCTGATGTGGATAAGTCCTCATTAGAGAAATTAGCACAATTTAAGGATCGTGTTTTTAACTAAAAGTTGGCGGGGCAGACTCAAATATAGGGTCTGCTCTTTTTTTTTTGGATTTTTGGATATTTGTGACTGTTTACCACTAGCCAATCCTTTTTCCTTAAAATACTAAACATGTTTCCCAAATACAAACAAACACTATAAAAAACAAAATAGGGGGAACATGGATGAAGAAATTATTGTGCATCCTTAGTTTGCTGCTGGTAATGGTGCCCCAGGTTACATATGGGTCTGCTCCAAATAAGCCAATCAATTGGGGGTTTAAGAAAGCTGTAGATGAACAGCCGCCAGATGCTGGGGCTGAGTATGAAAAAATACTTGAAAAATACGGTGCCTACTTTAAAGGCGACCCAGACTCAAAGACGCTTTATCTTACCTTTGACAATGGGTATGAAGCAGGATATACCGCACAAGTTTTAGATGTATTAAAGAAGGAAAAAGTGCCGGCAACCTTTTTTGTGACGGGGCATTATTTATTATCTCAACCCGAATTGACAAAGCGGATGGTGGATGAAGGTCATCTTATTGGAAATCATTCCTGGCATCACCCCAATATGACACAAATCAGTGATGAGCGAATTCGTGAGGAGCTTAGAAAAGTTAAGGAGAAAACAAAAGAGATAACAGGTCAGAAGAAAATGAAGTATTTGCGCCCGCCTAGAGGCGTTTTTAGTGAGAGAACCATGCAGATAGCGAAGGAAGAAGGCTATACACATGTCTTCTGGTCACTGGCGTTTGTGGACTGGAACACCAATGCGCAAAGAGGATGGCAATATTCTTATGATAACATAATGAGACAAATTCATCCTGGCTGTATTTTATTGCTACACACCGTATCGAAGGATAACGCTGATGCTTTAGAAACCGTTATTAAAGATTTGAAAAAGAAAGGCTATAAATTCAAAAGTCTGGATGATTTTCCTAAGAAAAAGAATAAAATTGCGACGTTTTTCCAAAGACTTGGTAAAAAATAGGCCGAATTCGAATGAATTCGGCTTTTCTCTGTAAATAATGCTATAATACGGTGATATCAAACGGAAGCATAATTTGGAGTGAACAAAATGAAAACAGATCAATCAATCAAAATACAAGAAAAACAGACCTTTCCTTTAACAATCAAACGACTTGGTATTAATGGAGAAGGCGTTGGTTATTTTAAAAAACAAGTTGTCTTTGTGCCAGGGGCCCTTCCAGGGGAAGAGGTCGTCGTAGAGGCAACCAAGATTAACCCTAAATTTGCTGAGGCAAAGATAAAAAAGATACGTATTCAATCACCGCATCGGGTCCAGGCGCCATGCCCTGTCTATGAACAATGCGGGGGCTGTCAGCTGCAGCATTTAGCATATAGCCAGCAATTGAAAGAAAAACGAGATATTGTTATCCAATCACTTGAACGACATACGAGACTCCAAGTGGACAAACTGGATATTCGAGAAACCATTGGAATGGAAGATCCTTGGGGATATCGGAATAAAAGCAGTTTTCAACTAGCTGGAAGAGACGGTAAGGTTCTGGCTGGATTGTATGGTATAAACTCTCACCAATTAATCGATATTGAACATTGTGCCGTTCAGCATTCACAAACGAATGAAGCTGTAAATGCCGTTAAGAAAATTCTCGAAGAACTTAAAATTACGATTTATAATGAAAAATCACGGAAAGGTATCGTTCGAACCATTGTGACTCGGGTAGGGGTGCAAAGCGGTGAGCTCCAAGTTGTGCTGATTACGAATCAAAACGAACTGCCAAAAAAAGAGCAGATTATTCAGGAAATCCAAAAACGACTTCCAAACGTGAAATCAATCGTACAGAACATCAATGAGCAAAAAACCTCGCTTATTTTTGGGGAAGAAACGTTACCGCTAGCGGGGGAAGAGTATATCCAAGAAACGTTGGGGGACCTGCAATTTGAGCTATCTGCTAGGACATTCTTTCAGTTAAATCCAGTTCAAACGGTAAAGCTATACAATGAAGTAAAAAGTGCAGCGGCGCTGACAGGTAAGGAAAGAATTGTTGATGCCTATTGTGGTGTAGGAACCATTGGTTTATGGCTGGCCGACCAAGCGGCTGAAGTCCGAGGAATGGACGTAATTCCAGAATCGATTGATGACGCTAAGAAAAATGCTAAGCGACACGGTTTCACCAATACAAAATATGTACCCGGAAAAGCCGATGAAGTCTTGCCTAAATGGGTGAAAAAGGGTTGGAAGCCAGATGTCATCATAGTGGATCCACCTAGAACAGGCCTCGAAGGTCAGTTAATCCAAACAATTTTGCAAGCAGCACCAGAGAAACTTATTTACATCTCTTGTAATCCATCTACTTTGGCAAAAGATATTCAACTATTAAGCGCCAAATATGAAGTGAAATATATTCAACCAGTGGATATGTTTCCACAGACAGCGCATGTTGAGGTAGTATCGCAAATAGTTTTAAAAGAAGAAGCAGGCTCCCGATAAGGGAATAACCTGCTTCTATTCATATTCAGGGAAGTGAAGCGATAATGGGTACTCCATTGCCTTTACATGATCATTAATTTATAGATATTTCAAGAGGTTACATAGAATAAAACTTCATTTTACCTTACGATAAAATATCTTGTCAACAGGAAATTTGTAATATTTTTTTAAAATGTTATAATAGTCTTATATATGTTTTTTTCAATCGTATTCCAAATTCCGCTGTGATTTTTTGCAGTTAGAATTATGGATGCGTTTTTTTAATATCCTTTTCAAAATGATGAAAAATTCAAACAGTTGTGTGAGCTTTTAAAGGTAAATTAGTTGAATAAAATTTTCAACTTACTACCTAACAGTAATCGAGTTATTTATTCTACAAGGAGGCCAAGAATAATGAATCTAATCAATAAGAAAGTTACACACGAGCGGTTTGGCATGGGGAGTATAGTTGAACATAATGATACTAGTATTGAAATACACTTCGAATCGGAAAATAAAAAGTTTGTTTTCCCCGATGTATTTGGAAAGCACCTAAAACTGCATGATCAAAATGTTGCTAATTTACTTGAAAAGATTATGGAAAAAAGGGAAATGGAACGAAAGGAGGAAGAATGGAAGAAGGAAGAGGAAAAAATGCTACAACTTAAAAACCAGGAACTTCGCTTGGAACATGAAAAGCTTATGAAAAATCATAAACTACATCCCGAATCGCAAATGGTTTTTTGGTGTGAAACAGAAGAAGAACAGAATAGTTCTTTCTCAGAGTGGAAGGTTTTTTCGGGAGTCATAAAAAGTGGTAATAACAAGGGGAAACCAAACAAACCCATCCGCTTGCACCAAAATAGCGCTGTCCTGTTAACAACAATAGATTCCAGCATGCCTGAAAAAGACAGACGAATCTTAGGGGTCTATATGGTGAATGAAGATTTCATCGGTAAGCTTTGTGAAGATGGATATATTCCTGCTCATTCAGAATTCAGGCTCCAACTCACAGAAAAGGAATCGGAACAGATGCCTTTCTGGAAATATTATGTAAACGAAAAGTTCCCCCAAAAAATGACATGGAATACAGGTAAATACCGTTATTTTGATAATTTATGGATGGCTCAAATTTTGCTAGATATCGTTTCGTTGAAAAGTGATCCAAAGGAACAAGAGCTGGCACAACAATTTTTTGAACATTTTTGTAAAATGAATCAGATAACAGATCAAGAGTTACCAAAGCCTAATGGCGCATTAATGCGTTTGTAGACGTTAACCCAAAGATAATAAGAATGACAGGGGACAGATGTATTTTTCCCACATATCTAAATTTTGGCAGCAACACAGAAAAACGCAGAGGATACTGAATCCCTGCGTTTTATTCTGTGCGGTTTACAGTTCAAAATACTAGATAAAGGTGAAATACTGATTTATATTACGTTCACATAATTGTTGAATAACTTCTGAAAAGTCTAAATTTATATAGAGTCTAATGTGATAGTATGTAATCTGTAGGACACAAATGGCAGCTCCATCATTCTCCCCATCAAAAACACCCTGATAAACAATCTCCTTATTTAATCTTCATATTTTTCTGCTTACTCATTTCTTAATTAAAATTTCGAGAAAAATCCTTAATAAAAATAGACCCGAAAGGAGTGGTAACCATGTAAACATATATTTGTTTATAAGTTTCCTAAAACTAAATAATTCTTGTTAGTAAATTTTGAAGGAGGGTAATACATGGGTCACGATATATCAGGATTAAATAAAGCAGGAGAAGAAATTGCTTATGCTCGTTGTAGCATGGGAAATTATAATTCTATCATCCTGTACAGTTTACTAGATGCAAATGAATTCTATGCAGGGGTCAGTGGATCTGGCAACAGTACCACCTTTTCAATTAAACAAATTGAAAAAGCTTTACATACCTACAATCAAATTTATGGCGATGGAAATTCCTTATCTGAGAAAAATTGGGATTTAAAACAAATCTGGAATTTTATTCAAAATTGTTTAGCAACAGTTAAAATAGAAGGGAGTGTAAGAGTGTATTTTGGCTAATGTTTT
The DNA here is from genome assembly GCF_023715415.1 of Neobacillus niacini. Classification (GTDB taxonomy): domain Bacteria; phylum Bacillota; class Bacilli; order Bacillales; family Cytobacillaceae; genus Neobacillus; species Neobacillus niacini_C. Next base: position 138,084 of record NZ_JAMBOB010000010.1, on the reverse strand, counting down.
CATACTATTTGCTAGTTTCTTCAAAATTCTCTGCGTATCCATATTTTCTATCGTCGAAAGTACTCTCATCTGTAAACAATTTCTATATCATCTCCAGATAACCTTATGAATTTCTTTCTCCCTCAAAAAAACACCTGCTAAAGTTAGATATTTATTATCTTGAAGATTGTAACCCATCAGTATCCCATGTGTTGCACATGCACTCTGGATATGTGGAGTGAATAAATAGTGCAACTCATTTTAAAAAAAGGCAACCAGGTTGCCTTTTTACTTTGCCTAAAATAGATAGAAAGGCTTGACCTTCCTTAAATCATAATTTCCTTGCACCAGTTACCAATGCTGGTGATTCAGTAGAGTGATTTTCACCTTTAAAGTTTCCGTACACATCCACCACTTGAAACCCGACTTTTTTAAGTATTGAAATTAATTGATGAGATGTAACTGGATATAAAGGAATAGTGTTTTCTGTTGTCTCCCCATTGATCGTTAATCTTGATGTAAAAAGTAGATGTTCGTCTTTTTTTTCAAATGCCTAGTAAAGGTGAAATCTTCTTTTTCAATAGCTGGAAAAGAAAAATCATTCTTGAATCCATTTTTCAGGAAGTATATGGCATGATAATAAAATAAATAAAATCAGAAATCCTAAAATACTATCCGGGGATAGGTAAATGAAATTGTTTCTGAATGAAATCTCCTAATAAAGAAATTAAGTAAATCAAACACACCTGAACAATTATTTTTATGACTTTCACAATGTTACCTCTAAAATAAAAAGTAATCCTGTTAATTTTATTTTTCACTTAAATTTAACAATACTTATATATTCTACTCCTAACAACCAGCCTGCTCAATGTATATAATTGGTACTGTTTGAACTTTAAATAATGTTCACAATTTCACAAATATATACCATGGTAAACAAATAGTTACGGATTTTTCTTAATGATATTTGGTCCAAATCCCAAAAATGGCTCAAAAAGACTATCTTTTGGACAAGCTTTTTACATTCTTGGGAACATTAACTACTATAAAAATAGTAAGGTTCGTTCAAAAAAATAATCTATGGAAGAGATTGAAAATATGTAGAGGAACAAGGTATTTATCCTTATCCCATTCTTTTGAAGTACTAATATACTCTTTTTTTCTTAGAAAGACTTAAAACGAATGCATTTTTATAAAATATGAGGATTGGTCCAGATAAGTTTAGTGTTATTATTACTCTGATTCCCACTGACCCAAACGCTGCTTTCATCTAAACTGCTTTCCAAAACGCTGCTTTCATCTGTACTGCTTTCATCTACACTATTGCTCCATACGCTGCGTTCATTTACGATTCTGTCCCATAAATTTTTTCTGTTTTTTGTATGATGAAGGAGCGTTTCAAGTGCCTCTCGAAGTTCATGACGATGCCATTCATTTATAGAAATGTTATGCGTCATTTTTTCAATCCCACGAAGTGCATCTTCGATTGAGTTGTCTTTTGAATAGTCTATTTCCTCATTGAGCATTAAATCTGTATACCTTATGCATAATTTTACTTTTTTATCAGAAAGTTGCTGAAGCTGTATAATTAACTTTAAAAAAGGTATTAAGCAAAATATACAAAATTCTTCCTTGCTTTGATCATCCAATTTTTCAGAAGACGTAATTGCTTGAGTGAGTAATGAATAAGTGTTCATCCATTTTTTAATCGATTTCTCTTCTAGAACTATCGAATGAAAACAATTCACATATTCTTCATCTAATGTTTTTTTCATCTCTTTTCCCTCAAAGTGATCCTAATGGTTTAAAAGGGCTGCAAATAGTATCCATATGATGATCCTTCTTATCATCCTTCTTATGATCCTTCTTACAACAATCGCACTCTATCTCCAATACATTTTCTAACTTACGGAGCAAAAGCCATTCTTTCATTAGCACTGTTTCAATTAGCTGATTAACTGACTTATTAATTGCTAATATTTCTTTATTTGTTGGATGAGTGGGAAAATCAAAACACTCACCGACAAATGCCTGAACTTTTTCAGCCTCTGCATTTAAGATATGTGCTAGAGCAATTTCTTCTAATGCTATTGATTCTAATAAATCAATTTTTGTGTGAAACAAACATGGCCTATGGGGTTGGGGTGGCAAAGTTGGCATACTCATGTAATTCTTCCTTTCCTCCAACATATGTTGAATTTTATAATGTTCTGGTGATAAATCACCAGTTTTTGGTACGTTGAACTAAAGTGCTTTAGAATTCTCATACCAACTGTAATACTTAGTCATTATCTCTAATTAGCCACAAGAAAATTGTTTAAGGACGAGGGCTAATTGAAATAAGTTCAAGTACATTTTCAAATTTGAATTGCAGCAACATTTCCTTCATGATAATGTTCTGAAGAGTTTTTATAACACTTGCATTGATATCAAGCAGGTTGGAAAGTGTAACTGTTTCAGAAGTTAGTGTAGTCCCGTTTTCTAATGTTCCTAATACTAATTGAAGCTTCTCGGCTTCGGCGTTGATAATGTGAGCAAGAGCTATTTCTTCATGTGCAATTGAAGCGAAAAGTAATGGGATTGTCTGGTCTGTCGAAATTGAAATTAATGGAGTAATAGGAGGTATATTGGCCTGTGACATCGGTTCACCTCTTTTTCGTAGGTCATAGTACTAGTCTATTTGTTCGGGCTTGGCAAAGACACTTATAATTCTTAAAATGATTGCCCATTTTTGTGGACTTCCCATTCAATTAATGATGCTTTCTGTAACACTCCTCAATGAATCAAATATATCGATGAGCAATTCCCTCATAACCAATTCTTTTTATACATCTATAATTCGTCAGATGCCCCATACAAATAAATATCTATCCACATATGATATTAAATCTTCTAAGAAATTATGGTTTTGGGGTGTATTAATGAAACTTATATTGTTATCTGGTGGATCAGGGAAGCGTCTGTGGCCACTTTCCAATAACTCTAGATCAAAGCAATTTCTAAAGGTTCTAACGAGTCCTGAAAAGAAGTTAGAGTCAATGGTTCAGAGGATACGGAGGCAATTGGAAAAAACGCAATTACTAGATATAGCATATATATCAACGAATAAAACACAAATGGATATTATTCGCAGTCAAATAGGAAACCAAGTACCGCTGATCATTGAACCAGAGCAAAGGGATACCTTTCCTGCGATTATATTAGCGGCGACTTATTTATATTCTGTTATCGGAGTTAGTTTAAATGAAGTTATGACAGTCATGCCGGTCGATCCGTTTGTGGAAGATCAATTTTTTGATAGAGTTGCGTATTTAGAGGATGTTATCAAACACTCAGGAATGGATATTGCCTTAATAGGTGTAACCCCTACCTATCCAGCAACGAAATATGGCTATATCATGCTCAACAATAATGAAAAAGAGCATGATTTAGAAACAACCTATCAGTCAGTTAGGGGGTTCAAGGAAAAACCGACAGAAGAGCAGGCAGAACTATTAATTGAAGAAAAAGCATTATGGAACTGTGGTGTTTTTGCATTTAGGCTGGGGTATATCATTAAGCTATTGAAGGAAAGAGGACTTCCTACGAAGTATGATGAGATGACTCAGCTTTACGAAAGACTGCCTAAAATAAGCTTTGATTACGAAATCGTTGAAAAGGCGGAAAAGATTGCGGTTATTCCGTATAACGGATATTGGAAGGACTTAGGTACTTGGAACACATTAACGGAGGAAATACAAACATCAGTCATCGGCCGAGGGACATTGAGTGATACTTGCACAAATACCCATTTAATTAACGAATTAGACATGCCTGTCAAGGTAATTGGTGCCTCAAATATGATTGTAGCGACGAGCCCGGATGGTATTTTAGTCTCAGACAAATCGAAAAGCCATCAAATTAAAGAGTTAGTAAAAGATGATAAGAAACGACCAATGTATGAAGAACGCCGCTGGGGATGGTACCGTGTTTTAGATTATAAGGAATCAACCGATGGTATGAACGTACTTACAAAACGTTTATGTGTATTTGCAGGGCAAAACATCAGCTATCAATACCATCTCAAACGAAGTGAAGTATGGGTGATCGTTAAAGGTGAAGGTGAATTTGTGTTGGATGATGAAAAATTCTATGTAAAATCAGGTGATGTATTAAACATTCCGGTCGGTGCAAAACATGGGATCAAAGCCATTGAGGATATTGAATTTATCGAGGTTCAAATGGGGAGTGAGCTTGAGGAAGAAGATATTGTTAGGTTGTTTATGTCCTGGGAGGAGATGAAGAAATCAATTGGATGTGAGTAATCCCACTGTATATTTATGTTATTAAACTTATTAGAAATCCTGGACATTTTTCGAAGATACCAGGATTTTTTAATGCAGCATTTTGTAAGTTAAATAGTATTCTCAATCTAATATTTCCTTAGCTTTAAGAACTATAGGAAATAGTACTATCGTTTCTATTAGGCTTGAATATAATATGCTGTATCTAAAGGCAGCATTTGATGAGGTGAAAAAATGCGCAATATTCTAGTGTTAAATTTTTTTCCGGCATTCACTCCTCCGAAAAGCGGAGGAGAGCAGAGATACTTTTATTTTTATGAAGAACTTAGTAAATTTTTTGATATTACCCTCTTATCACCAACACATCAACATACTCCATTCGAAGTTGTTAATCATTCAGAAACCCTTAGAGAATTCAGGGTGCCAAAAGAAGCCATTCATACACAATTACATTTAAAATTAAATAAAGAAAATGTTGGTGCCGAAGTATCTGGGATTGTAAATGGATTATCTGCTAAATTTCCAAATGAATATCATACTGCCTATAATGAACTTTACAAAAACGCTGAAATTATTATTCATGATTCTCCCTATATGTTAGAGTACGATTTATTTTTTGGAATGGATCATAAACCAAGGATTTACAATAGCTATAATCATGAAGCTTTGTTATTAAAACAAACATTAACAGGAACAAATGCAAATCAATTTATTCATTATATTGAGAATATGGAAAGAACATTAGTGAAAAATTCTGATTTAATCTTTGTAACCTCATTGGATGAAAAGAAAAGCTTTATATCCAGTTATCAAATAAATGAAGATAAAATCCTGCTAGTGCCCAATGGTATTCATCCAAATCAATGGGCTCCCCGAGGAAACCGTGAAGAATCTACTACGGCATTTTTCATTGGAAGCGCTCATCCCCCTAATATTGAAGCAGTTGATTATATTGTTCATCATTTAGCTGATCAATGTGAAAATATCAATTTTATTGTAGCTGGTAAATGTACTGAATCCTTTCAACATATAAAAAAGAGTAATGTAAAAATGTTAGGGTTAGTGGATGAAGAAACGAAATTTGAGCTTTTTTCAATGGCGGATATTGCAATTAATCCAATGTTTCATGGAGCAGGGACAAATTTAAAAACATTAGAGTATTTATCCGCAGGGCTGCCGCTTATATCAACGGATATAGGAGTAAGAGGATTAGAATTAATTGATGGAGTTCATTATTACGGTGCCAATAAAGAGAATTTCGCCATGATTATGCTGAATCGATTGAAAAATAAAAAAGGATTAAAAACGATTGCTAAATCTGGACAAAAATATATTAATAGCCAATATTCTTGGGAATCCATTGCATTAAGGGTAAAAGACACTATAAAAAAGTTAGAATCTAATAAAGTACAAACACTCTATTTGTTAAATGATTTTGAGGCTAGTAATCCCAATTCCGGCGGGGCTATTCGAATAAATCACCTATATAGTGCTTTAGCAAAAAAATACAGAATTTGTTTACTTTGTTTTAATCATTCTAATCAAATTAATAAGGTACAGATTGCAGAGGGGTTCTTCCAGGTTTCCGTTCCCAAAAGTCATGAACATAAAGTAGAAGAATTTATTTTGCATCATCAGCATCCAGTAAGTCTTGCTGATATTATATCTTCTTATATGTGCATATCTAATAATTTATTAAAACTAATTCATCAAAATTTATATGATGTTACTGATGTTGTTATTTTAGTTCATCCATATATGGCACTAATACTGGAAAATTCTAATGAAAAACCAGTCATCTATGAAAGCTTTAATGCTGAGATGGAATTAAAGAAAACAATATTGAAAAACCATCCCAAGTTTGATCTTTTGATTAAACAAGTAATGAAAGTTGAGGAATTGGCTTGTGAAAAAAGTCAATTTATGATTAGTGTATCAGATTGTGATCACCAATATTTGCGAAAATATTTTAAGGAAGAAGAGATAAAAGACATCATTACAATAAACAACGGTGTTCAAATTAGAGAAACTTCAAAATATAATTTCACAGATAAAACAAAAATTCCGAATATTCTTTTTATAGGTAGCGGTCATCCCCCTAATAATGAAGCAGTTCATTTTATTATTGAAAAGATTGCACCATTTGTAAAAGCAAATTTTATTATTGTAGGTTCTGTATGTCATGCTTTTGCTCATAAAAAAATTGGACCAAATATAAAGTTAATGGGCGAAATCGATCATCATAATAAAATTTCTTTAATGGAGAACGCTGATATTGCTCTAAATCCTATGATAAATGGCAGCGGGTCTAATGTTAAAATGGCCGATTATTTCGCGAACCGATTGCCAACCATAACAACTCCAGTAGGTGCAAGAGGATATAATATAAAAAATGGAAAACATGCAATAATCTGTAACATAAATGAATTTAGCTCTGAATTAAATGGATTAATAAAAGATTTAAAGCTACAAGAAACCTTAGCTAAAAATGCTTTTCATTATGCAGTTCAGGAATTGGACTGGGAAAGACTAGCTGAAAAATTTGATTCCGAAATACAAAAAAGAATATTCAATAATAATCCTCACTAATATATTCATTTCCTATTTCCTCACAAGGGTCTCATTTCAAATTTCACCAAAAGTCGTTTTTCATTCATACATTTATATTAATCCTAATGATTAACTAAAAAATACTGAAGGAAGAGTACATCATGAGAATTTTATATTTATCAGTTCATGACGTATTGGAATACGATGAATTGAAGTTATTTACGGAATTAGGGCACGAATGTTTTTCACATGGGGCCTATGCCCGTCCGCATTTAGGAAGTTCTTACCGCCATCCGCTTCATGAAATGCCTATTGATCCAGATTTCGTTGATTTAGTAGATCGCTATTCAAAGTATAATTTACATCCTGAAATGATCGAAGATAAGGATGTCATTATTGTTATGCATGATCCCTCAATCATCACAAAAAACTGGGAGAAGATGAAACATAAACGGGTGATATGGAGGTCAATCGGTCAATCTTCCCCCGAGGTTGAGAGGAAACTTCGTCCATACCGGGAGCAAGGAATGGAAATAGTTAGATATTCACCTAGAGAAAGTCAAATCCCTGAGTATATTGGGGAAGATGCCATGATTAGATTTTACAAAGATCCCGACGAGTATGGCGGCTGGGAAGGGAGTAAAAATCAAATTATGACCATAGGCCAACGCATGAAAAAGAATTGGATTGGTTCTAATTATAATTTATTCCATATAGCTTGTAGGGGATTACCAGTCAAATTGTTTGGTCCAGGAAATGAGGATGCACCGGAAAGTGGCGGAATGTTGACATATGCACAGGTGAAACAAGAACTACGGGAAAATCGGACATATTTTTATACAGGTACGAGAATTACAAGTTATACTCTAGGTTTTATCGAGGCCTTTATGACAGGTATTCCAATCGTTTCTGTTTCAGAATTTCAAGGAAATCATCCATTGCTTAAACAAAGGACCTTTGAAGTTCATGAGATTATTGAAAATGGAAAAGAAGGGTTTGTATTTGATAGTGTTTTAGAGCTACGAGACTCATTAAATCAATTATTGTACAATGAACAACTTGCGAAAGAAATAAGTAAAAATGCCAGGGCAAAAGCCATTCAGATATTCGGAAAACAGAAGATAAAAGAACAATGGAAGGAATACTTGAGTAATTAAATGATAAACGATCTTATGGAGGACATTATGAGTAATTTAAATAAGGATACTTTCTTTAAAATATTTGGCAGTGGTGTCTTTAATGGAGAGGTACCTTTTTACACCACTCCTGATGATGTAAAGGCATTAATTGCCCTTTCACGGACTTTCTATCCTAAAACTGTTATTGAGATTGGAATTCAGCGCGGAGGGACAGCGAAATGTATTTTAGATAATAGCCCATGGATTGAAAAATATATTGGTATAGATGTCATACCCTCTTTTACTACTACATTATCTATTCAAAGGGGGGAAGTTCCACAAATAGCTGGGGAATATGTCAAGGATGACCCTAGAGTGGAATTAATTGTAAAACCAAATGGTTCCCGGGATTTGGAACCATCAGATCTCCCTGAAGCCGACTTCATTTTTATCGATGGCGACCACTCGAAAAAAGGTGTATTCCTAGATACTCTATTAGCTCGGAAAGTGATAAGAAAAGGCGGTATTATTTGCTGGCACGATTATGGAAACCATCTTGTACCAGGTGTAACAGAAGTGATTGATACTTTCAATAGAAATGAAGGAGATCATATTTGTTTTGTTGAGGGTACGATGATATGTTTTCAATTTTGCAGAGAAGGGCGATAATGTAATCCTTCAATCAATAGAATTTAATTAAAGGGAGATGGGTGGTTTGACTCAACCTTCAGGAATTTTATGGATAGGACCCATAGGTGATATGGGAGGCTACGGTAATGTTAGCAGGAATTATTTAAGAGCGTTGAAACATATTGATCTCCCCGTACTCTTATTAAGTTCGGCAAAGATTAATAAGGAAATTGGAGAAGAAGACATTGAACTGCTAAATAGTTTTCTTAGATCGAAAAAGGCATTGGGGGATAATCCCATCCTTGTGATTCATGGTACTCCGGAGTCATTTATCGGGATAGGGAAAGAAGGCTTTCATAAGACCATTGGAATTACCTTATTTGAAACAAACCGAATCCCCCTTCATTGGGCAAATTTTTGCAATGATATGGATGAAATTTGGGTTCCTACCCGTTTTAATTACCAAACATTCACAGAATCCGGTGTTGACCCTTCAAAAGTACATGTCGTACATTATCCAATTGAGAGCAGCCAATATACCAAACAATTTGATCCATATCCATTTCCTGCTGAAGTAAAGTCTTATAAATTTATATACACATTAGCGTTTGATTACCGCAAAGGGTTGGATTTGCTCATTCCAAGCTATTGTAACGAATTCACGGCAGAAGATGACGTTAGTCTAATTTTAAAGATCTACGTTCCTGGGTGGATCAGCCAAAAGAATCTATTTGAATTAGTATCTTCGTATATACCTAATAAGCCAAATAATCCTCATATTCATTTCATGATTGAAAATACTCCTCGAGAAGACTTGCTGCGTTTGTATTCAAGCTGTGACTGCTATGTTTCTACTGAAAGAGCTTGCGGGTGGGGGATGCCTCAGATGGAAGTAATGGCGATGGGAAAACCGGCGATATCCATTAACTGGAGCGGAGTCACAGAATATATGAACAATCATAATAGCTTTTTAATAGAACCAGAAAATGAACTAGAATTCGTACACCCTGAACTGCAGCGCACAAGAGCTATCCACTATTATGGGCATAAATGGGCAAAGGTAAAGGAAGACAACGTTAGAAAAGTGATGCGGGAAGCATTTGAAAATCATAAAAAAAGAGAAGAACTTTCATTACAGGCAAAACAAGATATCAGAAATCATTTCTCTCCTCAAGTGATTGCAGAGCAAATGAAAGAACGATTATTTTTTTAAACTTGGACTTTATATGGAGGACCATGGCAGCAAAAATGCCTGCTCCTTACATATAAAGTTTTTTTATTTCCTAGATAGAGGGAATAGAAGCGAGTTGTAACAGCATAAAGATACAATGGGAATTCTTACACCAAAAAAGTAAGGGGAGGACACCATGAAAAGAGCTCTTATAACAGGTATTACCGGTCAAGACGGCTCATATTTAGCTGAATTACTTCTTGATAAAGGCTATAAAATATATGGGTTAAAAAGGAGAACTTCAACAGAAAACTATGAAAATATTAAACATATACTAAATGAAATAGAGTTTATATCCGGTGATTTGTCTGATTTATCATCATTGATACAGGCTGTAAAGCTTTCTAAACCTGATGAAGTATATAACCTTGGTGCGCAATCGTTTGTAGCAGATTCATGGCCTCAGCCTGTCTATACAGCTAAGGTTACTGGTCTTGGGGTTCTAAATATTCTGGAAGCAGTGAAGATGGTAAAGCCGGATGCTCGTTTTTACCAGGCATCTAGCTCCGAAATGTTTGGAAAGGTTGTAGAAACCCCTCAAAAAGAAACAACTCCTTTTTATCCACGGAGTCCTTATGGTGCTGCTAAGGTATTTGGTCATTGGATTACAGTTAATTATCGGGAAAGTTATGACTTATTTGCATGTTCGGGGATATTATTCAACCATGAATCGCCAAGGAGAGGAATACAATTTGTTACTCGAAAAGTAACAGACGCTGTAGCTCGAATTAAATGTGGACTTCAATCAGAGCTTCGACTAGGCAATCTTGATGCAAAACGGGACTGGGGTTTTGCTGGTGATTATGTGAAAGCGATGTGGCTGATGCTTCAGCAGGAAAAGCCGGACGATTTTGTTGTAGCTACTGGAAAAACGAATACAGTCCGTGAACTTGTTGAAATCGCCTTTAACCATGTCGGGTTGAATTGGGAAGAGCATGTTATCCAGGATCCTGCATTTATGAGGCCGGCAGAAGTAGATTTATTGCTAGGAGACCCCCAAAAGGCGAAAAAGGAGTTGAAATGGGAGCCTAAGGTTACTTTTGAGGAGTTAATAAAAATGATGGTTGAACATGACCTGAAAAAGTATGGGGAATGAAATGAAAGCACTCATAACGGGGATTACCGGATTTGTCGGGAAATATCTTGAACTTTTTTTGAAGGATAAAGCTGATGTTTATGGGACATCCAGATCCAATAGAGGCGAGAAACATATTTTTAAAGTAGATTTACTTTCTGAATCAGAAATCATGGAGTTAATTGAAACAATCAAGCCTACGCACATTTTCCACCTTGCAGGATTGAGTAATGTGAAGGACTCTTGGGAACATAAAGCTGATTTTATTCAAGGAAATGTGATTGGAACGATTCATTTATTGGAAGCTGTTAGGAAAGTAAATGACCATATAAAAGTGATGACTGTTGGATCATCAGAGGAGTATGGAAGAATTCCGGACAATTTAGACAAAGTTAGCGAAGAAACCAGATTAAATCCAGTCAGCCCTTATGGAATCAGCAAGTGTGCCCTAAGTATGCTTGTAAATTTGTATCATAAATCATATGGATTAAATGTCACACATGCCAGGCCTTTTAATCATATCGGTCCTGGGCAAAAATTAGGATTTGTAACGACTGATTTTGCTTATCAAATAGCTCAAATAAATAAAGGAAGAACACAAGAACCTATCATTCGAATTGGAAATTTAAAATCTGCAAGGGATTTTACTGATGTGAGGGACATCGTAGAAGCTTATTACCATATCGCATGTTTCGGTAAAGCGGGGGAAGCTTATAATGTATGTACGGGTCAAGGTGTCAATATTCAAGATATAGTAGAGATATTAATAAGTTTTTCAAATAAAAAGATTAATCTAGTAGTTGACCCAAGCAGAATACGAGTGTCAGATACCCCTAGATTAGTAGGAAATCCCGAAAAATTGTTCACCTTAACAGGATGGCAACCGAAAAGGAAACTTGAAGATACTTTAATAGATATTTATGATTATTGGTTAAAAGACTTGTAAAATCCAGCCTCTTGAGAAAGGGGCTGTTTTTCTTTTGCCCAGTTTTGTCTTGAGTCTTGAAGATAGCATGCTGGAAAAAAAGGCTATTAGGCTTGGGACAATTGTCGTTTCTTTTTGAGTAGTTTTTCATAATTTACAATATAAAGATTGAAAGGAGGTAATTAATTTTGTCTATCCCAAATTTTCCTACTATAACTCCGTTTATATCTATTCCTATAGAGCAGACAATTCCGTTACTTTTAACAAGCATTGCACTTGAAGAATTAGCCCTAGCTCATATTATGAACGTAGAAGCAGAAAAGCTTCAATTCGTTCTAGGAACATTAGATACAGCTGTTACGTTTACTCCTGCAGAGGTTTCCATAGAGGATCTTCTTGATGTCAATACAAGTGTTCAAAGAACCCTTCGTGATGTTATTAAAAAGGAAATGCTTCTTGAATTTAAATTTGAAAATGTTCTGGAGCTTATCTCCGTTACCCCGGGAACACCAGAAACAGAGCCTTGTGGTTGTCGAGTAACCGGGCCAGCAGGTGGACCTTTTGATATTTCTAGAGGAACAGGGAATGCAATTACTACATTAAATGGAAACGACGTTAGTGGAAATGTAGACTACATGGGGCTTTTTTGTCAAAACTGTTCATCAGATGATAACTTCTTTACGTATAATTTTACTGCTCTAGGTGCGAACCCTCCACTTCCAGACTTTGAATTTAATGCTGATTCTTTTACTGTACCTAATTGTCCGGGCGATCAAACGGTAACAATTTCTGGACAAGGAACAATTACGGGTACTAATGTGTTTGGTACAAATCCTAGTTATGTTCTAACTTTAATTGAGGAAAATTTTATTCAACTAATTATTTCAGGAAATGGAAATATCTTCACGTCAACTGTGACAAATGTTGGGTTAGCTGAAATGGATTTATCAAACTGTCCTTAAGCCAAAAATCTGACAAATCAATTTCTTTTAAAATCCATTAGTTTTCAATGAGTAACTAATTAATAGTAGCATTGGCAAATTTAGCAAAGACTTTAAGAACTAAGAAAATCCCTCGAATTCATAAATTGAGGGATTTATTAGTTTTATTTAAGGTCAGACTTTCCATTTACTATGTATCTTTATTAAAAGGAAAATACTGAGTACGAAAAATTATCTACCCTTCTTGATTAATAAATAGAATAGTAAACACCCATAAAAGTAATTCTCTATTGAACGGTACACTTTTTTTCATATTGTAAAGAATATCCCCCAATTCATCAGTGTTAGGGGATGAATTGAGGGTGATGTGTTCCTTAAGGAAGAGGAGTGATAGCGATTAGGTCAAGAATATTTTCAAACTTGAACTCTAACAGCATTTCCTTCTTAATTACGTCACGAAGTGTTCTTTGAACACTAGCATTGACATCAAGAAGGTCCCCTAATGACACTTCAGCAGGAGTAAAGGTAACATCTGTATCTAATGTTCCTAGAACGAATTGAAGCTTTTCTGCTTCAGCATTCATAATGTGAGCAAGTGCTAATTCCTCCAAAGCAATGGAAGCCAAAAGCAGTGGAATTGTCTGCTCAGTAGTGACCGAAATTAGTGGAGTAATATTCGGGATATTTGGAAATGACATTTCAATACCTCTCTTTCTTGTTGGAATAGTATATTATATACTTCACTTCACTATTAGAGAGGGCTAATGTAATATATTTAGATATTATTTATTTTTATTTGTGCTCATGGATAGTATTTTGGTAATTAATGCTTTATCCTCATCATCCTCTGGTAATGCTGTAAAGACGTCTTGATGATTTTCCATTATTTTATGCAATGCTTCTACTGGCGAGATAAAAGTAGATGATAGACTAGAGGCCCGTGCATAACATTTTGCAGCTTCCTCAATATTCCCTAATTTTTCTAAACAGCAACCTTTGTAGTATAAGGCTTGAAAGCTCCCAACTCCCTTTAAAGTAAGATGCTGTAAATTTTCTTCTCCCATTTCAAGGCAGAGATCAAATACCTCCAAAGCCTCTTTGAACAAGTCTTTAACCATTAAAATAATGCCTTTATAAAAATGGAGATCTACATAATCAGGATAGAGGGTAACAGCTCTCTCGATACCAGGCCATGCCCCTTCGATACTGCCTGAACTAATCAATATTGAATACTTTAATCGATATAAAAGAGATGGAGGAGTTTTGAGCTGTTTCAGAAATCCCATAATTGAACGATTGACATAATCAAATGCCTCATTATAGTTTTTTAGACGGTAATATTCACTCGCAATATGGTACTCGATCCAAGGGCTGTAGTCCTTTTGTTTGAGCTCGTCTTTTAGCATACCGATATTACGTTCAGATTTCTTTTTCTCTTTATTGACAGGATCCAAATATCCGTAATGAAATACCTTAATAGGCACAGTTTTAATGGTGGGATCTTCGTTAAATTTTGCAATAATTTCATTGGCATTTAGCATCTCGTGAATTTTATTATTAAATTTAAAACCTTTGTGATTTTGAAAAAGCCGGGTATGGGCAATATCAAATGTCTTGTTTGGATCAGGGCTGTCACCATAATAATTGATTAAATGAACAGATAGGAGCAGGTCATCGAATTTGAGTGCTTCACGTAGCTTCTTAGCGTCAGAAGTATCTACTACTTCGTCGGCATCTAACCACAAGATCCAATCCCCTGTTGCACGCTCCAAGCCATAATTACGTGCATCTGAAAAGCTCCCATTCCAAGGGAAAGTAAGAATCTGAGCACCGAATGATTTGCAGATATCAACCGTTCGATCAGTGGAGCCAGTATCGACAATAATTATCTCATCCACATAATCTTTTACACTTTTGAGGCAGCCTTCAATAAAGTTTTCTTCATCCTTTACTATCATACATAGCGACAGTCGTCGGTCATCCATGGTATTTCCTCCTTTTGACAGTAAATATTCATCCTCATCGTATGTTTAGATTAAGGTAAAAGTGAATGATTGGAACCTTATATAATCAAAAGCCATATCATGAGTGAAGGAAAATAACAAACTAATACATTAGGAGGATTATGTTGAAGGTTGATACTGTGAAACTTAATTGGAAAGGATCTCAATTTGCAGGACATAGTCTTTCGATTGTGAATCAAAATATTTGCCAGTATCTTCAGCAAAGTCGAGATATAAATCTTAGAAAAGAGATACCTGAAAAAGAAAAGTTGCTTGATCCATATATCAAAAGTCAAAAAAAGTCATTTATCCCATTTTCTAATCCCGACTTGACGATCTCTCATCAGTGGCCGCCCAATTGGCCGCAACTTAAAAATGTGATTTCGGTTTGTATGCAGCCCTGGGAATTTGGAGCTATCCCGAGAGAGTGGTATATTCCCATGATGTATTGGGTAGATGAAATCTGGGTTTACAGTTTATACAATAAGGAAAGCTATTTCCGCTCAGGGATTCCTGAAAGTAAAATTCATGTCATACCACTTGGCGTCAATGAAAAATTATTCCATCCAAACGTCCAGCCTCTAGCATTGGATTCATCTTCTTTTAAGTTTCTCTTTGTCGGCGGGACAATTGGCCGCAAGGGAATAGATATTTTACTACAAGCATACCTTAAAGAGTTTACTATAGATGATGATGTTTGCTTATTCATCAAAGATACTGGAACTCAATCTTTTTACAAAGGAATAACGCTGGAAAAAATGATCCATGAAGCAATGTCTGACCCGAATCATCCACGTATTGAATATATCGATAAGCAGCTTTCCGAAATAGAGCTGGCTGGATTGTATAAAGCGTGTGATTGCTTGGTTCATCCGTACAGAGGTGAGGGATTCGGGTTGCCAATTGCTGAGGCGATGGCATGTGGTACTCCAGTGATTGTGCCAGATAAAGGATCTTGTGTAGATTTTTGCACGGAGGAAACTGCGTTCTTTGTTCCATCGAAGGAGGTTACTCTACCGGACAAAAAAGTTGGAAATCTCGATACGGTCGATTTTCCATGGTGGCTGTCGATCGATCCTAACGAATTACAGAAGGTTATGCGATTGGCTTATGAGAATCAAACGTTAGTTATGGAGAAAGGACAGAAAGGGAGTCAACATATTTTGTCTTCTTTCACATGGGAA
This sequence comes from Neobacillus niacini, assembly GCF_023715415.1. Classification (GTDB taxonomy): domain Bacteria; phylum Bacillota; class Bacilli; order Bacillales; family Cytobacillaceae; genus Neobacillus; species Neobacillus niacini_C. Next base: position 122,162 of record NZ_JAMBOB010000010.1, on the reverse strand, counting down.
AAAAGCTCCCGGTATGTATTAGGCAGGATAAGACATTTGGTTCATTTAAAAAAGGGGCCTATTCGAACCGATGAGGATATTATTAAGAAGGAACTAGAAAGAGCGAATCAGTTGTATGCTGAAAATCGTATTGAAGATGCATTAGGGGTCTATTTGAATATTTTGGCTGTATACCCAGAAACCCTTATGGCAAGATACAACACTGCTATTGTTTATATTGAAAAGGAAACCTATAGCCATGCGATCGAGCATCTTGCTTACATTGCACACAACATGGAGAAACAAAGTAAAGATTTTCAAGAAAATATTTTTCGTATGATGAGATATTGTTATATGAAAGAAGCTGATCCAAAATAAAACTATTTGAAAGCAAATTAAGCAAAGTGTCTGTGAAGATGACTTTGCTTTTTTATTTTCATGTATATTAAAAACTCCAAATATGTAATAGGATAAATGCACATTCATAGAAAGATATAAAGAATAAACTGAAGAGTAAATAGGTTATGCGACTTTTTGTTTCATAATATCGTACAACTATTTGCAAAATTAACTGATAGTTAGGAGAAATATATAATGTCTTTTCCGGATATTCCGAATATAACACCTTTGATATCGGTTACTACTGGACAAACGATTCCATTGCTTTTAAGCTCGATTGCTTTGGAGGAATTAGCGCTTGCTCACATTATGAATGCGGAGGCAGAAAAGCTGCAATTTGTTCTGGGAACATTGGATAATACAGGAGTCACATTTTCTCCAGCGGAGGTTTCACTTGGGAATCTGCTTGATGTCAACACTAGTGCTCAAAGAACTCTTCGTGATGTTATTAAAAAGGAAATGTTATTAGAGTTCAAGTTTGAAAATGTACTGGATCTAATAGGAGCTTCATGTTCTCCAACATCAGCTACATTTACTAATCCTCAATCGATTATTATCAATGGTGATACCGAAGGTCCAGCCTCACCATATCCATCACCTATTAATGTTTCAGGGTTGAATGGAACTATCGCTAAGGTGACAGCAACATTAAACAACATGTCCCATACTTTCCCAGGTGATCTTGATATTCTGCTTGTTGGACCACAAGGGCAGAATGTTATGCTTATGTCAGATGCAGGAGGATTATTTGACATTGTCGGTGTCACGTTAACATTTGACGATGATGCGGCAACTCCAGTGCCAACCCCAATCCCATCTCCATTCGTCTCCAATACGTTCCAGCCTACAAATATCGGAGCCGGAGATGTTCTCCCTGGGCCAGCACCAGGACCACCATATGGATCTGTATTAAGCGTATTCGATGGGACAAATCCAAACGGTACATGGAATCTTTTCGTTTTCGATGATGCTGGTGCAGACTCAGGCACTATTGCTGGTGGCTGGTCTTTAACGATTACTACTACTTGTCCATAGGCCATATTTTGAAACATAATTACAATTTAAAGAGACTAAAACCTAAAAAAACATGTTTAAAGTAGAACTAGAAAGGTTTCTAATTAAGAAGAAAAAGCTCAGATCTAAATGCATCTGAGCTTTTCAATGCTATAAAAATTTCTTAAACGTGGACATACTCAAAAGATTATATAACAGGTGCATAACCTTTCTGCTATTATTCTTTTCAATGGGTTATTTATTGTTCTGTATAAGAATCAAAACTAATTGTTATTTATAGTAATTTCAAAGAGTGATTGAGAGGATTACTTTCTATTCCTAAGGTATTATGGATTTTATTGCTGCAAGCCCTGCTATTTTTCTGCTAAAGCCAAAACAACCACTATAGTAGCATTGCTCAAGCCTAAGAGCCCTTTTAAAAAAAGGGCTCTTTTTAGTATGAAAATCCGCATTACAATGGGACAAGTGTTGAGTTATGTAAACACTAGCTGAATAAAATAGTAAGGGATAGTAGGTTAATAGGTTATTGGCATGTTGCTTTTAACACAACTATTAAGACCTATGTTCAAGAAAAAATTTGAAAGGAGAAATTTATATGTCTTTTCCGAATATTCCTAATATTACTCCACTTATTTCTGTGACTACTGAGCAGACGGTTCCTCTGCTATTAGCTTCCATTGCTTTAGAGGAATTGGCTCTTGCTCACATCATGAACGCTGAGGCAGAAAAGCTGCAATTTGTTTTGGGAACATTAGATGATACTGGGGTCACATTTTCACCTGCAGAGGTTTCATTAGGGGATCTTCTTGATGTCAACACTAGTGTTCAAAGAACTCTTCGTGACGTGATTAAAAAGGAAATGTTACTAGAGTTCAAATTTGAAAACATTCTAGATCTAATCGGAACTTTACCACCACCAGAACCTGTGCTTTTAGATGAACAAACTTTTGTGTTTACGGGGGACACTGAAGAAATTGATGTCCCAGCAGGTGCCACTTTTGCTAGAATTCAAGCTGTAGGTGCGAGAGGTGGTGGAACCGGTCTTGGATCCGGTGGTTTTGGGGCTTCGTTACAAGGGGACTTTCCTGTCACACCTGGTGAAACTTTAACAGTACTAGTTGGACAGGTAGGCGGTAATGCTTCTGACGCAGGCGGCAGCGGAGGAGGAGGAGGTTCCTTTGTATGGAGAGGGGCACTTTTAAATGCTACCACATTGCTAGTCGCTGCAGCCGGTGGCGGTGGTGGTACTGACGGCCTTTCTGGTGGAAACGCATCACTTAGTGGCGGTAATACCGGTTTAGGCGGTTCCAGCGGGACAGCTGGTGTACGTCCAGCAGGTGGTGGCGGCGGAGCAGGAATAACCGGCAGTGGTGGCAATGGTGGTAATGGTACTAACGCTACGGGAGGCATAGGTGGTGTGGCTATTAATCTTACAGGAGCAGGCGGTGGCGGCGGAACGGGAACTCCAAACCCTGCTAACAATGGAGCAGCCGGCGGATTTGGCGGCGGCGGCGGCGGCGGCGGCGGTGCCTCCAATGCCACATTGACCTTTAATGGAGGCGGCGGTGGTGGCGGCGGCTACAATGGCGGCAACGGTGGTAACGGTAGTAACGTTAGTCTCCCCGCCACTACTGCCACCGGTGGTCAAGGAGGCCTGTCACTGAATAATGGAACCAACCAAGTTAGCATGCAAAGTAACACAAATAATGGATCGGTCACTATTAGCTTTTTTGGATTCTAAATGAAGATTTTTCTGACCTGATGAACAAAGTACAAAAGTTAAAAGTAATAACAAGAAGCAAATAATCCTCCATTTAAACATGTCCAATTAAGATTCATATACTGCTTTCAAGTTAAGACAACCATAATTGGAGAGGAGATTTTTTGAAACCTGGTTTAAAGTCGGGCTAAAAAGGTTGTTCCAATTATTAAAAGGAAAAAGCTCAGATCTAAATGGATCTGAGCTTTTCTATGCAACAAAAATTTCTAAACCTGGATATTCTCAAGAAATAATAAAATAACAGGTGCATATCCTTTCTGATATTATTTTTTATTCAATGGGTTATTTATTGTTCTGTAAAAGAAACATAACTAATTGTTCTTTATATAGTATATTCAAAGAGTGATTGAGAGGATTAGGTTCAATTCCTACGTAATAGTGGATTATGTTGTTGAAAGCGCTGCTATTTTGTGCTATAGCCAAAACAGCCAAAATAGTAGTATTGCTCAAGCCTCTTTTAGAGGATTAACAAGGAAACTCCCTTTAAAATTTAAATGGAGTTTTAAATTAGCTTAAAAAAAATAAAGTGTAATCAACTCATCGGGTGACAGACACCTATAAAAAAAGGGCTTTTTTTAGATAAAAATCCACTCCCACATATGGACAAGTATGGAGTCTATCAAACGCTTGTTGCATAAAAATATAGAGAACAATAGATTTACTAGCTTTTGTTCTCTTATATTACTACCAAAGGAGGTGAAAGATTATGGCTTTTCCAAATATTCCTAATATCACTCCGCTTATTTCGGCCACTACTGAACAGACAATTCCTTTGCTTTTGGCTTCCATTGCTTTGGAGGAATTGGCTCTTGCTCACATGATGAATGCTGCAGCAGAAGAGCTTCAATTCGTGCTAGGAACATTAGATACAGGGGTTACGTTTACTCCAGCAGAGGTTTCATTAGAGGACCTTCTTGGTATCAATGATAGTGTTCGAGGAACTCTTCGTGATGTAATCAAGAAAGAAATGTTACTAGAGTTTAAATTTGAAAATGTGTTAGATTTACTAGCAAGTACTACACCAGGAAGTGTAACAATCAATCCTGTTACTGGTGCAACTTGTGGTGCAACTCTTCCTATTTCAGGAACGTTAGTCGGTGCACTCGGAGTTCCATTGGCTGGTGTTCAAGTAACTCTTGCAGTAACTGGTGCAACTGGGGGTGCTAATGTAACTTTCAGCAATTCAACACCTTTTACAGATGTCAATGGTAACTTTAATGTTTTAGGAACATTTACTGGTGTGTCAGGTCCAAACTCTGTAACAATAACAGCTACTGCTACTACTCCTTTAGGGGTTACTGTAAGTACCTCTCAAACTATCACTTTCATCTGTCCGTAAGAGATTTTGGATAAACTTCAATATCTCTTGTGCCTGTCACTACCCGAAAAATCTTGTTTCATAAGAATGGTTCACGGAACAAATACCATGGTAAACAAATGGTTACGGATTTTTCTTAATGATATTTGTGCCAATTCCCAAAATTGGCTCATTTTCCATGAAGTACACTTATTAATCTAGTATATATCTTCGACAAAATCTAAAAAACTTCGGTTAGTGACAGGCACCGAAGTTGCTATTTAGAAGATTAGGCCTTATTCTAATGCAAAAAAGGGTGTACAAAAGCGATTTGCTTTTGTACACCCTTTTTAATAAATTTATATTCTATGCTACTTCCGATTCTTTGGAGTGAACTTTTTTCATAAAGTCGTTTACATCTGCAGGCACTCTGCGATCAAGCTTTGAGACGACATAGACAGATAGGAATCCAATTGGCACTGTAATTAATCCTGGTACATTGAACTGTAGGAACTCAGGAAGAGTCGTCTTAAAGAAAATCATGTACATCGAAGCAAGAAGGCCAGTAACGAGCCCGGCAATTGCTCCTTTCTCTGTCATTCCTCTCCACCAAATACCCAAGATAAAGATTGGGGTAAACGTACTGGCAGCAACGGTGAACGCTAGTGCGACCAGATGGCCGATGGAAGCTCCTTTTACCATGAGGCCGAGAACGCCGTATAAAACACCAAGGATTATAATTGCAACTTTACCCGCGAGTACGCGCTCCTTCTCTGTGATGTTCTTACGGAAGAAAGTTGCATACAAGTCATGGGCTAAGGCGCCAGAACTTGCGATGAATAATCCCGAAAGGTTCGAGAAGACGGCTGCAAATGCGCCTGCGATAACAAGGCCAAGCAGCCATTCTCCACCTAGCGCCTGTGCAGTAGATGGAACAACCATATTGTTTCCGCCCGCGATAAGGTCCTTCATAACGCCTGAATCTACATTGCCGCTTAGAAAAATGGAGCGACCAACTACTCCAAGATACACAGCGAAGAAAAAGAACACGCTTGCAATACCAATTGCCATAAGAGCGGACTTACGTGCTGCTTTTGCACTTGGATTTGTATAGAAGCGAAGCAGGATGTGAGGAAGTCCAATCGTACCGAGTGAAAGCCCGATTGTCATCGATATTGTTTGCCAGAAAGATGGGAAGTAGTTGCCGGTACCGGTCCAAACAGACCCATCAAATGGTATATCTTTTCCGTCAACGGAAAACGCTGAAGTACCGGTAATGGTACCTTTAAATTCATTAATAGCTGCAAGAATCTCCTGATAATGAAGTCCGCCATAGATGGCTGCGCCAACCATGAGGAGAAAGGCGCCAAGACGAATCCATAATTCGAGCGCTTGGTTAAGAGTAGTACCCTTCATTCCACCGATACCAACATAAAAAATCATGACCGAACATGTAAAGATAATTCCAAATTCATAGCTTGTACCAAAGAACATGCTTAAAATTTGCGCTGCACCAAGTAGCTGAGGAGCTGCATAGAAACCTGAAATCGCAAGTACTACAGCGACAGCAGCAAGGCGCGCCCGTTTGCTGTGAAAACGATAGGCTAAAAAGTCTGCTACTGTGTAGGCTCCGAATCTGCGAAGTGGTCCTGCAACGAACATAGCAAGAAGAGTCAGACCGATAGAGAAGCAAAAGGCATAGTAAGCGCCGTCATACCCAAGCTGATACGTTAGACCGGCAATACCAAGAAAGGTCGCAGCACTTAAATAGTCTCCGCCAATGGCTGAACCGTTTGTAAACCAGCCGAAGCTTCGCCCGCCAACGAAATAATCAGAAGCAGTTGCACTTCTTTTTGATAAATAGGTGATATAAACAATCGTTCCCATGAGGAGAATCGTTAAAAGCATTTTAGGTTCAAATAACATGGCCATCAAATAACTCTCCTTTCTTCAGAGGAACCAGAATTTTGATAGTTTTTTAAACGTTTTTCATAAAGTGCAGTGTGAGCGAAAGCAATGATAAAAGCCATTGCCATTGCAACAACACTAGTCAAAAACCAACTATATGTCATGCCGCCCCACATACGAGAAAACATAAAATCACCTGCGAACCAATTTAATATCGGGATTGCTAGAATAAAAATATAATAAAAAACCGTAAGTTTAAGACCAGTACTAAATTCACCTTTCATGATTTTCCTAGTTTCGGGATCGAGCGGCTTAAGTTCACTAACGTCAATCGTACCTGCCTCAACATACTCGTACTCAGTATACTCTCCAGCCATATGTTACTCCTCCTTAATATTATTTAGGCGTCAGCCGTTTTCTAGTACCCTTTCTTAGCCCGGCCAAGATACTATAAAAATGATTTTACGTCATAAAATGGACATATACCTTACAATAAATTATCAGAAATATACAAATATTTATTATAGTCTAATTTTCATACTATAATTTGTATATAAAAATAACTTTAAATTCCATATTTTCAGAAAGGAGGGAGAATATAGAATGTATTCAATTAGTCTAGCAATAGAAGATGAACTTGAATATCAAAAGCTGGCAGACTGGGTTAAAGAAGAATTTATGGGAAGTTCTATACTGACAGAAGCTGAGTTTAATCAACATGATATACATATAGCTGTTATCGAAGTAAGAAAATGGCATGATTGGGTTAAAATTCACCGATTCCGCAAACGCAATAAAGAATGCAGGATTATTCCCTTACTAGACCCAACCTTATTGTATACTTCACCGCTTGCCATCGAGTTCAAGCTAGAGTACTTGCTAGTGAAATCCGTGAAAAAACATATATTTCTTCGTACATTGAAACGGGCTATTCGGGAACTGTCAATTACGAATGCTAACTCTATTGTTTATGATGAATTATATTATCAGATTCATAAGGAACAAAATACGGAGCGCAACACGATACCATTTCAAGAGGCATTTTTGCGCCGGCTGCTGGCTGGCGATAAAACAACGGAAGAGGAATTAATTCAATCTCGTTTTTTTCTTCCAGGAGAGGCGATGCCAAATGTGGTCTGTTTTATTCAGGGATTTGTCAGATGCTCTGGCAGCAGGGAACTGGAAGGATGGGAACCGAGGGAGATTCAAGAATATTTTAGAAACCGCTTTCAAGGGTATCAGCTTACTTTCCTTTCCTACCGAAAACATTTACTTATGCTAATCCAGGTGCCTCCCGAGTACGTTTCCTTAATACACTGGAAAGAAGGGGAGAACAGGATTCTTGATACTATTCAAGCATTGAAAAACGAGTATGGAATTTATCTATATATAGGTGCAGGCTCCATCTACCGTGAACCGCTCCTCCTGCATCATTCCTATCGAGAAGCATGCAAGGCTAGGCGTACCACGCCGTATGCCAGGCCTTCACTGCGTTATTTTGAAGAGATTACAAAGGATGTTCAGATTCAGAAATGTACAGACTATATAGCACGGTATTGTATCGAAGATCTTTCGTTAAAACGGGTAGCTGATCAAATTAATCTTAGTGTACCGTACTTCAGTCGGATATTTAAACAAGAAACAGGACGCAATTTTGTTGAATATGTCACCTTTGTTCGTTTGCAGCGTGCAGTGTGGCTTTTGCGTCATACGAATCATACGATTGAGTGGATCGCTGAAGAACTAGGTTTCAATACACCAAATTATTTCAGTGGTACCTTTAAAAAGTATGTTGGCCTTTCTCCAAGGGAGTACAGAGCGACAGAAGAAATTATCTTTGTTTAATAAAGGAATTAAGTGAGGCACTATTCGTAGCGTTGAAAAAGTCCCAAGTGATTATTCTTCACTTGGGACTTTTTTTATGCGTAAGATAAAATCTAATTCTATGCCAATTTACGTGTAATCCTTTTTTTAGATGTTTTTCCTTCTATTTGATCTTCTGGCTGTTTTGCCCGTTTGATAAAGAAGGAAAGCAGCAGGGCAAAACAAGCAATTAAGGTTGACAAAAAGAAAGTATAATTGATTCCTTCAAGCATGGCTTTCATGGCAATTTGCTCCTGTATTTCAGCCATCCCTGCTTCTGGTGCATTTTTTAAAGCTTCTTCTGTTAATTGAGCGGCGTATGATTTCGAATAATTGGACATAGCCGTGACCAAAAGGGCCGTACCGATGGCAGCGGATACCTGATTTATTGTGTTGTTCATGGCCGTACCGTGTGGATAGAGATTTGCTGGCAATTGATTTAAACCATTTGTTGAAACTGGCATCATCACCATTGATATACCTAACATCCTTACAGCATGTAAAATCACTAAGTAATTGTAGGGTGTTGTAAAAGTTAACTGGCTGAAATAATAGGTTGTAATCGTTGTGATAGCTAGGCCGATTATCGCTAACATACGCCCCCCAAACTTATCAAATAATCTACCTATAATAGGTGACATAATGGCCATCAATAGCGCTCCTGGAAGCAGCAATAATCCGGTGTCCAGCGGAGATATACCGCGTATTGTTTGGACATAGATAGGCAGTAGTAAAAATCCTGAAAACATGGCCATATTAAGCACAATAGTAATCGTTGCAGATAGAGAAAACATTGGGTATTTAAACACACTAAAATTTAGCATGGGAAATTCTTGCTTCGTTTGCCGTAAGATAAACCATATTAGGGAGATAACTCCAATAATAAGCGGTATATAAACTAGCGCACTGTTCCAGCCATTACTGCCGGCGGAACTAAACCCGAATAGGATACCCCCAAAACCAATGCTTGATATCAAAAGCGAAAATAAATCGAGTTTAATATCAGTTTTATTCTTTTTGTCTTTGAGCGAAAAAAATCCAATCAAAATAACGACAATAGCGATTGGCGTGATAAAGTGGAAAAGCATTCTCCAGTGATAGTGTTCAATGATCCACCCTGATAAAGTAGGACCTATTGCTGGAGCGAACATGATAATTAAACCAAACACTCCCATCGCTGCACCGCGCTTTTCAATTGGGAAGCTCACTAGCATCACATTCATTAATACCGGCATCATGATTGCTGCTCCAGCAGCTTGAAGAATCCGTCCAATTAATAAAATGGAAAAGTAATCAGTACTACCGGCAATAATCGTCCCTAATGCAAATATGCTCATTGCTGCCAAGAATAATTGCCGGACTGAGAATTTTTGAAATAAGAATGCAGTTGTTGGAATCAAAACTCCGTTCACTAGCATAAAGACTGTTGTTAACCATTGAACGGTTGCTGTGTCAATATCTAAGTCCACCATTATCGATGGCAGTGCGATATTTAATAATGTATTATTTAAAAATGTTATAAATGTGCCAATCATAAGTACAGCAAGAATCCCATACGGTGGATGATGAGTCTTTTTTATCGATTTATTCATTGTGTCTCTCCTTCGTGTATAAAAGACTCTCAGTGCGAAAATTGGTTTGGATAATTCTTTCGGGGTGCTATCCCAAACACTTACCCAGCTTAAGTAAGCGCTAGCATACATTCTATTTTAAGCTCTCCAATAATAAAAAACATTCTCCAAAACTGCTTGATTATAGTATATAGTTGATTGTTATTGCTTTTTTGTGTCTAAGGATAACTATGATTTTGTGTTTACTGATTTATGGCACGATGTTTCTGATGGCATAGATATGTATTTGAAAATGAAACAGTATGTGAGTCTAAACCCCAATACTGTATTTACATATTGGATAGAGAAATCTATTTTGTGCTATTAATTTAAATTATTCTTTTTATGGCTATAATAGGAAATGGTAAGCGTAAACACAAAAAAGTATTGTAGGAGGCTATAATGGGTAGATTAGTTCATTTTGAAATTCATGTGAGTGACATGGACCGAGCAAAGAAGTTTTATGGAGAGGTATTTGGATGGTCCTTTCAAGATTATAGTGAGTATGCAGGAATGCCTTATTTTGGAGCAGTAACAGGGGATGAAAATGAACCTGGAATCAACGGTGCATTGATGCAGCGTCATGGAGCTGCACCGGAAGCAAACCAAGCTTTAAATGGATTTGCTTGTACAATGGGTGTGGAAAATTATGACGCAATCGAGGCAAAAATCATTGAGAATGGCGGCACAGTGGCACTGCCAAAGTATGCCCTGCCCGGAATGGCTTGGCAAGGATATTATATTGATACCGAAGGAAATATATTTGGAATTCATCAACCCGACGCTAATGCAAAATAAAATCTATGTTAGGTGAATAAAATGGTGAAATCACTAGAATCGACAGGCATACTTGAAAAATTACGAGAAATTTGTCTTTCCATGCCCGAAGCCATTGAACATATCGACGGTTTCGGTCACAATACGTTTAAAATCAATGGGAAATCGTTTGTAATATCAGGTGAAAATGAGAAGGGGTTCAGCCTATCTTTCAAATCAGACCGCGAAACGCAAGAGATATTGCTACAGAAAGAGCATTTCTACAAAACTCCATATATCGGTCAACACGGCTGGGTTTCTATCCAGAATCCGGCTGAAGAAAACTGGGATGAGTTGAAGGATTTAATTCAAGAAGCCTATTTACGTGCTGCACCTAAGCGTTTGGTAAAGCAGTGGAATGAAATACATAAAAGGTAAGGGGAGGCGGAATTTATCTGTCTTCATTTTTTTGTGGTTTTTGATAATATGTGTAAGTGTTTACATTTGTGACAGATTATTCTACATTAAATTACATTTTAATTACAAAATCGACTGTATTATTGTTTTTAGTCCTATTGGAATATAAACTAGGAATATATTAAGAAGTTTTTAATAAATGATAGTTTCCAAGAGGAGAACTAATGATGATAAAAAAATACATAAAATATATTGTCGCAACTACTGTTTTAGCGACAACAATACAAGCAACACCTGCATTTGCAAATCCAGAAGTTCCAGTGACAAATGGACAAATCAATGCTGTTAACCAAAATATTGATGACCTTGAAACAAAATTCCAACAATTAGATAACGAAATCTCGTTATCTATTGAAAAAAGTCAAATACTAAATGAAAAAATTGTCACACAACAAGGAAAAATTAAAGAAACTGAGATTGAAATTATCAAAGCAGACGAGGATCTAGCTAACCATAAAGAGGTTTATTCAGAAAGATTAAAGAGCATTCAGGAAAAAGGAAATCAGTCGGTCGTTACCTACGCAGAAGTTTTACTTTCAGCTGGCAGCATCTCAGAGTTTTTTAACCGTTTTACTGCTATTTCTAAAATTATTGAAAATGATAATATACTACTAGAAGGTTTTAAAGAAAAGGAAGTAACGTTAAAAGAGGCAAAGGAACAATTACAAAATCATATTAACGAATTAGAAAAGAGCAAAGTAGAATTAGCTGCGGAACAAAAACAGATAGAAGAAAACAAACAACAAATTGCACAAGAACTTGAAGCTGCAAAAGGTGAGTTAGAGATATTAAGGGCTCAACAAGAGGCACAATTGGCCGCTGAGCAAGCACTTCGAGAGTCTGCTTTAGAAACGCAGCAACAGTCTCAAGCACAAGCTCCAGTAACCACACAAGCAACAGCACAAGCATCAACACAAGCACCAACACCATCTGTAGTTGCACCCATAACAAATTCAGCTACTGCAAATAGTGTTATTGCAACTGCTAAACAGTATTTGGGAGTTCCTTACGTTTGGGGTGGTTCAACGCCAAGTGGGTTTGATTGTTCCGGATTTACATCATATGTGTTTCGTTCTGTTGGCATTAGTCTTCCAAGAACTTCTAGTGCACAGCAAAATGTTGGAACAAGAATTTCTCTAAGCCAAGTACAGCCTGGAGATTTAGTTTTCAGAGGCTCTCCTGCCTATCATGTTGGAATCTACATTGGGGGCGGACAATATATCCATGCTCCACAAACGGGTGATGTCGTGAAAATTGCATCGTTTAATCCATCTAAATTTTCAACAGCATCTAGAATCTTAAAGTAGGCTCGAAACTTTTTATAATTTAGCAAGGCAACTAACCCTGTTGGGCGTTGCCTTTTTTCTTGTCTTTTTTAAGAAAAATTATGATACAGATTATTTACAAAATAATGAAAAAGTGAGATAATATAGAAAATTTTGAAGGGGGAAAGTAAGTTTATGGAACCAACTAATTGCTAATATTAATTCATTTGAAAATTAATATGAATTTTGTAATGAGTGTACATTCACCTATTAAACATAGGCTTATTTGTTATGCTCTTATGGAATTATGGCAATTTAGAAGGTAACTTACTTTACTGAATCAAGATAATCATTTATTTGAAGCACTCCTCCGTTTTTATGCGAGGTGTTTAGGCATAACTATGCGCTAATTTAACATATGCGTATTTTCCTATCTACTTTAAATAAATTATATCCATGATTATGTAGACCGTAAGAAGAACCATCTTCTAACGGTCTTTTTAATTTTTGCTGTGTTAAAGGATACTGTTGATTTTTAGAACCTGTTGATTGGAGCGGAAGGGCGCTTGACTCCTGCGGGATGAACGAGCTGAGTGAGACCCCGCAGGAGCGAAGCTGCGAGGAGGCTCACGGGCGAGCCCGCGGAAAGCATAGCGCCCTGGAGTGCAAATCAACAGCCTAGTTTAATACAGCCTCAATATTAAAAATAAATAAGTAAATGCAGGTTCTTCTTTGCCTTGTCCATAAATGCATAACTTAGATTATGGATGAAAGAAGGAGATTTTATGTTAGAACTGAAATTACATGGTGTTAAGAAATTTATGGAAGCTACCCTTGTGGTTAAAAATATATCGTTTGAGGCTTATGAAGGAGAGAAGATTGGTATCATCGGGGCCAACGGAAGCGGCAAGAGCACCATTCTTAAACTTATCGCCGGAATTGAGCAAATGCATTATTATCCTGGATACCCGCAAACCTCAAGCCCTGGGTATGATGAAGGTCTAATTAACTTGCCAAGAGGAGCTTCAAAGGCTTACTTGGAGCAATCACCTGTATATCCTAAAGGATTAAAGGTTATCGATGTTTTACAGTTGGCCTTTGAGGAAATTGACATAATCGAAATTCAAATGCGTCAATTAGAAGAGCAAATGAAAACATTGGAAGATACTGCCCTAGAAAAAGCCCTAAATAAATATAGCGATTTGGTCCAACTATTTGAAGTAAAGGGCGGATACGAACGTGATGAAAAATTAGGAAGGGTTTGTACGGGTCTTAATTTTGCTGAAACCTTTTTAAACAAAGAATTTAATTTACTAAGCGGCGGGGAAAAAACAACAGTCGTGCTTGGAAAGCTGTTAACCCATAATCCGGATATCCTGCTGCTGGATGAGCCAACCAATCATTTGGATATGGATGCCATTGAATGGCTGGAGGGCTATCTTCGAAACTATAAAGGAATTGTCATTATCGTCTCTCATGATCGATACTTTCTCGACAATGTAGCAACTAAAATTGTCGAAATCGAAGATATGGAATCGATTTCCTATAAAGGGAATTACTCTGCTTTTGTAAGTCAAAAAGAAGAAAATATGCGCATTCAATATGAGCACTTTCGAGAACAGCAGAAGAAAATAAATAACATGGAAAAGACCGTTACAAGCTTAAGAGACTGGGCAATGAGAGCTGATAATAATAAGTTCTTTCGAAGGGCCGCCAGTATTCAAAAAAAGCTTGATAAAATGGAGCGAATCGATAAGCCCGTTTTTGACAGACGAAATATGAGACTTGATTTCAAAGAAGGGCAGCGGTCTGGAAATGAAACCATTAAAGCCATTGGACTCTCAAAAAGGTATCAGAATAAGCTGATTTTTAAGGACTCAGATTTAATGGTTCATTATGGTGAAAGAGTGGGGCTTGTTGGTCCAAATGGAAGCGGGAAAACCACCTTCTTAAAAATGCTAGTAGGGGAAGAGCAGCCAGACAATGGTGTAGTGCAACTAGGTGCAAATGTAATGGCAGCTTACTTACCACAGAAAATTACCTTTAACGATGAAGAGCTCACGGTGTTAGAAGCCTTTAGAGAAGATATTTCTATCCTAGAAGGAAAAGCTCGAGAATATTTATCTAAGTTCATGTTTTATAAAAAAAGCCCATTCACAAAGGTAAAGCATTTGTCTGGTGGTGAAAGAATCAGACTAAAGCTAGCAATGCTTTTATACCATGACATTAATTTATTGATCCTCGATGAGCCGACGAATCATCTTGATATTGACTCGATTGAAACCCTTGAGGAAGCGCTCGACGATTTTAAAGGCACCATATTCTTTATTTCTCATGATAGATTTTTTATTAATAAAATCGCTGAAAGAGTAATTGCATTGGAGGATTATGGTTTAAAAAGCTACCCAGGAAATTACGATTATTATAAAAGTCAGCAGCCTAAAGAAGAACCAATCGTTAATCGTGAAAAAGATAAGAAACAAAGAGTTAAATCCGAAGGTATAAATCAAGAGGAAGTAATGGCAAATGCTCTGGCAAGGATTAATAGTCTTGAAAAAGAAATTAAGGATATTGATTTATCGATGTCCCAGGAACATATGGATTACGAGGAGCTAAACAAGCTTTTTCGTAGAAAAAACCTTTTAAGTGAAGAACTTGATTCAGCCTTGGTATGGTGGATCAGTATTAGTTAATTTATAGAAAGACCTCATTGGGTATAATAAAACAGCATAAGCAAAACAGTATGAAAAATAGTTCAGAGCAAATTGAATATTCGATGGTAGAAGAAAAGGGGGATTCGATGACGAAAGAGGTAAGTGAAACAGGATGGAACTTTGATAATAGTTATGCTCGTTTGCCGAAAGTATTCTTCACCAGCCAGAACCCAACCCCTGTACAATCACCTAAGATTGCTATTTTTAACAAATCATTGGCGATATCACTGGGTTTAGACGTACAGAATTTACAAAGTGAAGAAGGAGCAGCGGTGTTTGCTGGGAACAAAATACCTGAAGGTGCTTCCCCTCTTGCACAAGCATATGCGGGACACCAATTTGGGCATTTTACAATGTTAGGTGACGGTCGGGCGGTGCTTATTGGAGAACAGATAACACCAACCGGTGAGCGATTTGATATCCAGCTTAAGGGTTCAGGAAGGACGCCTTACTCACGTGGGGGAGATGGCCGGGCAGCAATTGGACCAATGCTGCGTGAATATATTATCTCGGAAGCAATTTATTGTTTAGGTATACCTACCACACGCAGTTTAGCAGTAGTAACAACTGGTGAAGAGATAGCTCGAGAATCCTATCTGCCAGGTGCTATTTTAACTCGAGTAGCTGCTAGTCATCTTCGGGTTGGCACCTTTCAATATGCCGCAAGATGGGGCAGTGAAGGGGAACTTCTGGAGTTAGCAGACTATGCAATAAAACGCCATTATCCTAAAGTTGAAGGTGCTGAGAACCGGTATCTTTCGTTTCTTCAGGAAGTGATTAATTGTCAAGCGATGCTGCTTGCTAAATGGCAGCTGGTTGGCTTTATCCATGGGGTAATGAATACTGATAACATGACGATAAGTGGGGAAACCATTGATTATGGACCTTGTGCCTTTATGGATACCTATGATCCTGCTACTGTGTTCAGTTCTATTGACCGAGAAGGCCGCTATGCTTATGGGAATCAGCCGAATATTGGTGTCTGGAATTTAGCACGGTTAGCTGAGGCTCTGTTGCCGCTTCTACATGAGAATCAAGAGGAAGCAGTTACACTCGCACAAGATAAGCTCTCCGACTTTGCTCAGCTTTTTGAATCGAACTGGCTAGAGGGAATGAGAGCGAAATTAGGAATTTTTAATGTAGAGGAAAATGATAAATCGCTAATAAAAGACCTTCTAGATATGATGCAAAAGCATCGTGCAGACTATACGAACACCTTCAGAGCCTTAACCTTGAATAAACCAGAAGAAACGATTCTGCATGGAACAACGGAATTTACTCAGTGGCTTGAACAGTGGCAGGCAAGACTAGGCAGGCAGCAGGGATCAAAGGACACTTCCATTCAGTTAATGAGAAATAGTAATCCTGCGGTAATCCCTCGAAACCACCGGGTAGAGGAAGCACTGGAAGCAGCGAATAATGGAGATTATAGTGTGATGGAGGGCCTTCTTGAGGCACTATCCAATCCATATGCGTACTCTTCAGAACAAATGGAATATGCTGCTCTGCCAGCGGCATCACCTCGTCCGTATCGAACCTTTTGTGGAACTTAAAAATGTTAAATTACAAAACAAAAGCCTTTCAGCTGAAAGGCTTTTTGTCTTCCTATGGAATCTATCGATTATTAATAGAAAAACAAACCGTTAAAAACTATTGAAAATATTTCCAGTACCTTTATAGTAGATACTAGATAAACAATAGATTCTACGGGGGTATATAGGTGAAGAAAAAGATTTGGATTTGGATATCAGTCATTGTAGGAATACTTGTCATTGCGAGCACGGGTACATTTTTATATGCCAAAACAGGGATTAAAACAGTAAGTACGGATGAAGGTGTCATGAGTATTAGCGTACAAAAGGTGAGTGAACAAGAATTGGTAGAATCAATTCTTGTTACAGGAAAAATTGTTCCAGAAAGCGAGCAAAAGGTCTTTATCGAACCGGAAAAAGGGGAAATAAGTGAATTTAAAGTAACAGAGAACCAAGCTATCAAAGCTGGAGATCCACTAATAATCTATGATTCTTCAAAAATTGATAGTGAACTTAAAAGAGCTGTCCGTGAGAAAGAATTGCTGCAAAGTAGAGGGAAAACAGAGCAAAATCAAATTTCTGATCTCAACAGCCGGATTAAAGAAGCTAAAAAGAAGCTAGAAACACAAGTTGCTGAAACTGTAGAGGCCGCTGAAGGGCTTGTTTCACAAGAAGACGTAAACCAGCTTTCCAATGAAAAAATCCAACAAGAGATGCAATATGAAAGTACAAAGTCGGAAATTACTTCGGCTGAAGAACGGATAAAAGAATTAAATGCACAGAAAAGTGAGATGACCATTGTAAGTAAAATGGATGGGATTATCGTAAAGGTTAATCAAAATGTGGCCAATACAGAAGCAGGAGGAGCAGAACCTGTTATCCACATTATTTCAAGTCAACCCTATAAAGTTATTGGATCGATGAGTGAATTCGATACCGTCAAGATTAAGGAAGGGCAACCGGTTATCATCCGGCCAAAGGTTTTTAAGGATCGTGAATGGCAGGGTGCGATTGAATCTGTTTCACAATTCCCAAGTGCAGATGGCGGCGGTGGAGAAGGATTCGAAGGCGGTGGCGGAGCTGGCAATGTAACCATGTATCCTTTTAAGGTTACAATTACCGATGATACGACCGAGTTACGGCAAGGCTTCCATGTTTCTTTAGAAATAAAAGCGGGTGAGACGGGCAAAAAAGTGGCTATCCCACATCCGGCTCTTATCGATGAAGCAGGAATAAAAATTGTATATATTTTAAAGGATGGTAAGTTAGAAAGACGTGAGATTCAAATGGGAGTGATGAACGATGCCTTTATTGAAGTTACATCAGGAATTACACCGGGGGAACTCGTGGTCCTTACACCAACGGAAGAAATGCATGATGGAATGGAAGTGACCGCATATGATGAAGTTGAGTGACATTACAAAAGTTTATGGTAAGGGTTCATTAGAGGTACCGGTACTTCATGGAATTGATTTAACGATAGAAGATGGGGAGTTTGTCGCCATTATGGGCCCATCTGGATCTGGTAAATCTACCTTAATGAATATCATTGGCTTTTTAGATTATCCATCATCAGGTACATATGAACTAAATGGTGAACAAATCGCCTCTGCAAAAGAGAGCATCTTAGCTAAGCTAAGAAATGAACATGTCGGTTTTGTTTTTCAACAATTCTTCATGTTTCCTAGAGATAATGCGATTAAAAATGTTGCTTCTCCGCTTGTATATGCCGGAGTTTCTAGGCGGGAAAGAACAGCAAGGGCAAAAAATCTCCTTGAAAAAGTAGGGTTAGGTGACCGGATGAAGCATTTACCTAATCAATTGTCTGGAGGCCAGAAGCAGCGTGTTGCGATTGCTAGAGCATTGGTTAATAATCCTACTATTCTCTTAGCCGATGAACCAACGGGTGCACTTGATTCGAAAACGAGTGAACAAATAATGAAGCTGTTCACACAGCTAAATGAAGAAGGAAAAACGGTGATCATTGTTACCCATGAAGAAGAAATAGCAGCATATGCTAAGAGAATTATTACGATAAAGGATGGCAGGATAACTGAAGACCGGAGGGTGTCTTCATGAATATATGGGATAGTTTTAAAATCGCCCTTTCGTCTATTTGGAACCATAAGATAAGGTCCATGCTTACAATGCTCGGCATTATCATTGGGGTAGCCGCTGTTATTATTATCGTAGCAATTGGTCAAGGTACGAAGAAGCAGATGACAGATGAATTGTTTAGTACGGATAAAAATGCGATTGATATATATTATGAATATATCCCGCCTGAAGGGGAAACCGAAGTGTTTTGGCAGGAACCTGAATTAACCTCTGAAGATATCGAAACCCTTGCGGAAGTTCCTGGTGTTAAGGCTGTGGTTGCAACGAATCAAGGCTGGGGAATGATGACACATGAAGATGAGCAGGGTGAAATGCAAATTACCGGTGTCGGTGCGGAATTCTTCCGAGCCAGGGATATTCAGGTAGTAGAGGGACGTGCTCTCTATGCCGCAGATAATGATGGTTTAAATCGAGTAGTGTTGATAGATACCATAGCAAGAGAAAAATTCTTTAAGGAGACCGAAAACCCAATCGGGGAGATTATTGACCTTAATGATAATCCATACAAAGTCGTGGGAGTGTATGAATCACCGCTGCCTGAACAATTCCGAAATAAGGAAACCGGGGAGATGCTTATGCCGCGTACTGTCATCTCGATGATGTTTGGTAACCGAGAAATTGAACAATTGCAGGTGATTGCTAGTGATCCTGAAAACATATCTGAAACAGGCAGACTCGCAGCCGATACATTAACCGTAGAAAAAGGCCTTGAAAACGGCCAATATTCGACAAATGACTTTGAAGATTATGAAAAAGAATTAAACACAATGATTTCGTTACTAACACTACTAATAGGTAGTATCGCAGGTATTTCCCTCTTAGTAGGCGGGATTGGTGTTATGAATATAATGCTAGTTTCTGTAACAGAAAGAACGAGAGAAATTGGACTTCGGAAAGCGATTGGTGCGACAAGAAGTAAAATCCTCCTACAGTTTCTAATCGAGTCCATCACGTTAACTTCCTTAGGAGGATTGATTGGAATTGGTCTGGCAGCAGTAGGCAGTATCCTCGTTTCCGAGTTTTCACCGATTACAGCTAGTGTTAGTCCGTTAATTGTTCTCATAGGTGTTAGTTTTTCAGCACTAATTGGTATTATCTTTGGATTGCTTCCCGCAAACAAAGCCTCTAAGCTTAGTCCAATTGAGGCATTGCGATACGAGTAACAGAATTTTTTTTCCCTCAGTAAAAAGTTCTGAGGGTTTTTTATTTTATTTCTAGTTTACTAGTTATAAAGCTGCAGCTTACGTGTATTATTAATATACATAAGTGAACGTGAAGTTGAGGTAATGTTTAATGATTAAGTCGGTATTAATAAATGAAGATACATGCTATGCATTGGCTGAGCAAAAGGCGAGTGAGTATTTTCAATCACTTTACCAGCAAGTTATGCAAAAAGATTATGTTCCTACGCTAACTAGAGATATACAATCCTGGAAGCACAACCATATTCTCCATCATTCATTATTTTCTATTTTCTCTCGTGGTAAAAGTAAAGCAGATCCCCGTGATTATCACAATTATATTAAATATCTGGATTACACTGGCAAACTAGACAATTACCTGGATCGAAGCATATCTTATATTTTCATGCGTGATTTGGGTAAAGCGCTGGATTCAAAAGAATCACAGGCTAGAATTAAGAGTGTTGTTAACAGTTTAAAAAACAACCTGACGCAGCCAAAGGAAAATCGTGAAAATAACAATGAGATTCTCTCAATGGCCTGGTTGTACAGGTGGGGACAGCAGGAATCTATTGAATCAACTATTATCTGGATGATAAATAAACTTAAAGTAGTATCCAACCACCTTCCAGAGGGGATGGATGCTAATCATGCCCAACGAAAACTTATTAAAATTATAGCTGGTGTCGTGATGCATGAGATTGAAGAAATGGGGGATAAAACTCCCTCTCTAGAACGGACTCGCAGACTTGATAGAGCCATTAGGATAGGTTATGCCTATGGTTTGACCTACCCCTATATTGATGACCTTCTCGATTCAAAAGTCTTATCCGAAAAAGAGAAAAAACAATACTCTAACCTCATCCGTACTACTCTTACTACTGGAGCAGTACCGAAATTGGGAGGGGAATGGGACGATAAGAATATAGCTTTGATTACCTTCATTCATTCAGAACTTCGAGAGGGATTTGAATATATTAAAGCACAACAGGAGCCAGAGGCAATCAAATCGTTTTTCGAACAAGCGTATGTATTTTTTCATTCGCAGGAAGTGGATCGTGAGAAGCATTTGTCTAATGGAAATTACACAAATGAAGACCTTTATATTCCGGTTATTCTCAAATCTTCTTCTTCACGATTAATCGTCAGATCTGTTATCAATGCAGCCGAAGATGAGGGCTTCGACAAACGAACCTTTTTTTACGGCATATACAACCAGCTGGCAGATGACTTTGCGGATATGTTTGATGATTTGAAGAATGGTGCCGTAACACCCTATACCTATTATCTGAAATATCACGATAAAAGGGACGATCTCATTAACCCATTTGAATTATATTGGAGTGTCATTGCCAATTTAATTCATCGTGTCTATCACTCGGATAAAAAGGCATGTGAAGTCATTTTAGATCGTGCCATAAACGGGTTAAAGCGATATAAAGAACGAATGGGCGTAAAACAATACAATGAAGTGATGGATCTCTTTTCTTCAGGAAATCCAAATTTCAATAGCCTCATTCAAAAGATGGTAGCTAAAGCAGACGACGTGGATTTCTTCGATAAACTCCTGCGTGACCATATGATAACAAACTTAAAAAAGGAACGAAAAGAGCAAGAGGAATTCGCAGATTTAATCGAAAATGTACGTAACGAGATCAATCATCTTTTACCAATCCCTATAGATGATACTTTGAATAGTCCAATTGTTAAGGCTGCAAACTATAGCCTAGAGGGTGATGGAAAGCGATTAAGGCCTATCATTACTTGGATTATGGGCATTCAGGAATACGGACTAGATCAGTCGGCCATTTTACCGCTAATCAAATCACTGGAATACATGCATACAGCTTCACTGATTTTTGATGATCTGCCAACACAGGATAATGCTGCTATTCGCAGGGGACGTCCAACTCTCCATATGGTGTACGATAGTGCCATAGCTGAATTAACAGGTCTCTATTTAACACAGAAGGCAATAGAGGAACAAGCATCACTCGAACAGTTCAATTCGAAGACCGTGCTAAGCTTGATACAATATTCTTCTAGATTGACGGAAGAAATGTGCAAAGGGCAGGCAATGGATTTATATTCTAAAGGAAAAGTGTTAACCGTAGAAGACTTAAATACTATGTGTTTCTATAAAACAGGACTTGGTTTCGAGGCGTCACTAATCATGCCTGCCATTCTTGCAGAAGCGAAAGAATCCGAGTTAACTGCCTTGAAAAAATTTGCTTATCATGTCGGCATTGCCTTTCAAATAAAGGATGACTTGCTGGATGTGGAAGGGGATTTGAACCTACTCGGAAAACCTATTGGAAAAGACGAAGAGAACAATAACTCAACTTTTGTATCAATTCTAGGTTCTGATGGTGCCAAAAAAGCGATGTGGGAGCACTATTGTGATGCTGTGGAAACCTTGCAGGTAGTTCCACGCAACACCACATTTCTAAAACATTTACTAAATTATATAGTCCACCGAGATCATTAAGAGTAATAAAAAGGTCCAAAAGCAAGGTAATAACCTAACGGTTGTTGCCTTTTTTATTTGGCTGTTTAACTTCTTACTTATACAACCTTAAAAATTAAAATAACCATTGAATAAAATTAATGAATATTTTCACTTTTTGTAATACAATAAATTCTTGCGAGGAGGAATAGTATGAATTTATTAAAAACTACAGTAGAGCATTTTAAACCATATTGGAGAAAGCTTTTGCTTGCCCTGTTTTTTTCTTTAGTGGGTGGAGCATTTACAATTTTGCCCCCTATCTTGGCGGGAAAACTGGTAGATGAGGTTATAGGCGATAGAGAAATGACCTTTTTACTTTTGGTTGTCGGTGGAGTTCTCGTTGCCTATTTAGGAAAGTCACTATTTGAGACATTGCAGGAATATGTACAAGTGAAAATCGGCTTAGATGTGATTACCGATATGCAGATTCGAGCCTTCAAAAAGCTGCACCGTACACCAATGTCTTTTTTTACAACCACACCAAGAGGTGATATGTTATACCGTCTGACTCACGATGTAGAGTCTATTCAAAACTTAAATAATACGGTGGTACCCCGTATTTTGCAGCAGGTTATTGGCGCAATTGCCGCATTTTCCGCGGTATTTGTTTTGTACTGGCCAGCTGCAATCGTGATGTTTGCCGTTTTTGCCATTTATATTTTTCCTTCGTTTAAATTAGGAAAAGTAATGAGAAAAATGAGTGCCACTCAGAGAGATATGAGTGCAGATATGTATCAACATTTACAGGAAAGTATTGAAAGTATTCGATTAGTCAGGACCTTTCAGACACAAAATGCTGAGATAGAAACACAGCAAAAGAAATTGTCTGATTGGAAAAACTTCTCCATTCGTGCAGCGTTGATTGGAAAAGTCAACTGGCGCTTAGGAAATTTATTCAATATTGCAACTCCTGGTGTTGTGATGTTAATTGGTGGATTTTCGATTTGGGAAGGGAATATAACCATTGGAACCCTCGTTGCTTGTCTTAGTTTCATTCCAATCATGTTTTTGCCTGTCCGCTCATTAGCTGAAAATGCGCTAACCATCCAACAGGCGATACCTGCTTTGCAGAGAATCTATGAATATTTTGATTTACCTGAAGAGCATGAGGAGAAGCTTCCGTCCTTCGGTGAGGTAGAAGGAAGGATCGACTTAGAAAATATCTGGTTTTCTTACCCTAACAGTGATAAAAAAATCCTAAAAGGCGTTTCGCTCTCAATGGAACAAGGGAGCCACATTGGGATTGTTGGTACAAGCGGCGGCGGAAAGAGTACACTCATTCAAATTCTGCTCGGATTATATGAACCTGATGAAGGGTCAGTCCTTATTGATGGAAAGAACCTTTTCGCATTTAACCGAAACAGCTTTAGGCAGCAGGTAGGAGTTGTTTCTCAAGAAACCTTTCTCTTAAACAGCACGCTTCGCAATAATCTTTTATATGGAAAGAAAGAAGCGACCCAAGAAGAATTAGATAAAGCGGTAGAAGCTGCTGGATTGAAGGATTTAATAGAATCCTTGGAAGATAAGTATGAAACGGTAGTGGGAGAACGCGGCTTGAAGCTTTCTGGTGGACAGCGACAACGTGTAGCACTAGCAAGGGCCATTTTACGTCAACCGCCTGTTTTAATCTTTGATGAAGCGACATCATCCTTAGATGGGGAAACAGAGGAAAAGGTTCAAGAGTCACTTGAACAACTAATTCCAGGAAGAACCACCATTACGATTGCCCATCGCTTAGTTACAGTTAGGAACGCAGATAAAATCCTCCTCTTAGACCAGGGGATGGTGGCAGAACAAGGGACACATGAAGAACTGCTGGCATTAAGAGGGCAGTATTACGAATTATACAAAGCTCAATATAGCGAGTTAGAAAAGGAGATGATCGGATGAATGCAAGCACCGTCTCCCAACAAAAAAAGAATCGTGATGGCCGCAGAGTCCTAGCTTTTTTAAGGCCTTATAAAAAGTGGGTCATTGCCGACTCAGTCGTTATTGCGATTAGTCAGGTTTTTTCAGCATTAATTCCTACGTTAGCACTTAGCTGGTTACTTGATACCATCATTCCGAATGAAAACCATTCCTGGCTGTGGGGGTTAATGTGGTTATTAATCTTTTCCGCCATCTTTGATCTAGTCATGATGGTTATTGATGAATATTTTTGTCATCAGACAGCTAAGACGGTAACCAACTGGCAAAAGCTGCGCCTTTTTAGTCATTTACAGGTGCTTCCATATTCCTTTTATCATAACAATTCATCAGGGGAACTATTGGCAAGAGTTTCGGATGACCCAGATACACTTCACAACTTCCTTGCATGGGAAGGTTCGACCTTCATGGCAAGCGTTCAGGGGGTTATCATTTATAGTCTGGTGCTGCTTTGGATTCATCCTTATTTAATGATTACCAGTGTGGTTCTAGGTATTATCTTTTATTGGACCTCCAATTATGTAGGAATCAGGACTAGAGCTGCCTCCGCGGATGCAAGACAGGAGGCTTCCCGATATCTTGAAAGACTAAGAGAATCGGTTACGGGCATCCATTTATCACGTGTTATGGGTGTTTCTGAGAATGAGGTAGATAGTGTTGTTGCCATCAGGAACTCCTTCGTTAAGCATTCGATTAAGGAACTAAAAGCAAGAATGCAATCGGTAGTGGTCATTGCTAGTTATAACGGATTTGCCTTAGGGATAGTCTACTTAATTAGTACATTATTAATTTGGAACGACAATTTAACCAGTGGACAAATGCTTACTGCGGGCGGATTAGTCACGATTGCAGCCAATGAAATGCAAAGACTGCTGCGTAACTGGCTATCTGTCAGAAGAACTGGACCAGCGCTAGATCGTTCAGATATTCTCCTTTCTAACCAGCCAGCCGACGCTGAAATAAAGAAAGGCATTCGAGGGGAAAGGGCAAGCGGCAGGATTAGACTGAAAGAGGTTACGTTTGCCTACCCAGAAAAAGAAGAAAATGTATTATCAGGTGTTACGTTTGATATTCAAGCGGGTGAAAAAGTGGCTTTGGTTGGACCGAGTGGTTCAGGAAAATCTACTATCGTTGACTTGCTGTTTAGGTTATATGAAACGAATAAAGGCCAAATTGAAGTGGATGGCAGAAACATTACTGAATGGGATACAGCATGGCTGCGGTCACAAATAGCAATTGTAACGCAGGATGTTCAATTACGGAGCGGTTCATTGGCAGATAATCTAAGAATCGGAAAAGCAGATGCTACTGATGAGGAATTACTAAAGGCCTTGCAGGATAGCGGTTTGGAAGAACTGGTTGACAGCCTGCCAGAAGGTTTGAACACAATGGTCGGGGAACGAGGCAGCCTTCTTTCTGGAGGACAGAAGCAGCGGCTATCGCTGGCGAGAGCAATCATTAAAGACGCACCAATCCTTATTCTGGATGAAGCAAGTTCAGCGCTTGATCCGATTACCGAAACAAAAATCAATGAGTCCGTTTTGAAAACCGGTAAGAAGCAAACCATCCTTATTATATCTCACCGTCTTTCTACCGTTCTCTCAGCAGACAAGATTATTGTTCTTGAAAATGGGGCAATTGTCGAACAAGGTGGACATGCGGATTTACTGAATAATACCAATGGTGTCTATGCAAGATTATTTGGAAGAGAAGTAGAAATTGGAGAAGAAACCATGAACACCCCTGTTATCTAAACCATCATAGTAAAAAAGGCAACCCCAGAGAAATCATGGGAGTTGCCTTTTTTTTGTAAGTGAAATTTAAATATTTTTTTAATCTTGAGAGATACTATCTTTGAAATAAATAAGGAGGTGCTACATATGCCAAACGCTAAACAATACGTTGATCAAAGTATGTCATCGGTTCAAAGTACGGTAAGTACATTACAGCAAGCTTTAAATAACGCTGAAAAACCAGATAACAAAAACAAGATTCAACAAGCAATTAATTCATTGAACTCTGTGCAGGAACAATTATCAGGATATCAAGATTAATAAAAACAGTGCCTGACATTCGAATGTCAGGCACTCTTTTTGTACTAATATTCAGGCTTCATCCAGATTTTTGATAAATCTACATACCCAAAATGCTTAATCTCGATGTTCATCAAATTAATGGAAAACGGTATTTGTCGCTTAGAATAATAGAGTGGAATGCAAAGGGAATTTTCAATTAAATACTTTTCTATTTTCAAATGCTGACCAATCCACTGTTCAAAGGGCAATTCATCATAGGCTCGAATCAACTTTTCCAGATAAGAATCACTTTGTGTTAATTTTCGAAGTGGGGAAAGCTTATTTTTTATAAAATTAAAATAAGAAAAGCTTTGGTTCAACTCAAAAATTTCTCCGTGAATAAATAAATCCGCCTCTGC
Source organism: Neobacillus niacini (assembly GCF_023715415.1). GTDB lineage: Bacteria > Bacillota > Bacilli > Bacillales > Cytobacillaceae > Neobacillus > Neobacillus niacini_C. Next base: position 95,400 of record NZ_JAMBOB010000010.1, on the reverse strand, counting down.
TTTTAGATGATCATGATACAGGGCATCATGAAACGAAACTTCCTCTAACTCTGTACATAATCCAGCATGTTCAAGGATGGATTTTAACCAATAGGATACATCCTTTGCATATCCTGTGTACTTCAATCGTAACGGCTTTGAAAGTAAGGGCATTGATATTTTTGGGATTGAATAAGGCTTTGAATAACCTATTAAACAGCCAGAATTGTTTTCTGAAATACGTGAATCTATTGTAGAAATTTGTGAGCGATTTTCTTGTATTAGCATATGAATGTAATCTCGTACTTCTTTTCTAGCCATATCTGATTGGCGATATGGATTCATTACCACAATACCGAAGCCTGAATCACTTTCAACTTCGAACGTGCCTACCTCCCTAGATTCATGAGCACCATAATAAACATTTCCAAACTCTCTCGAAACCTGAATGAATTCAACACTATCTAATAGTGGACGCTCCCGATAATAGTGTTTAAAAGCATGTAGTACGGTTTTCTCTTCAGTATTTTCCCCCATATAAAAACTGCCTGTTCCGATGACCTGTCCGTTGGATTCTTTATAAATACTTGCAGTCATCATACTAAGCAGCGGTAAAATATATGGACAGCCATTTGGAAATTCAAGCTCAACCACGAGTGAAGCGGGTGAGGTAATATTTGTTATGGGTTTCCATAGTTCAGCATATATCTCATCTTGCTTCATTCGCATATAAGAGTGGACGACGTCCTCAGCTTTTAGAATGGAACCATCATGAAAGGGTACATCTTTTCTCAAGTACAATGTCAACTTAGTATTCGTTAATTCCCAGCTATGTGCTAGCTCAGGGGTTATTGTATTATCTTCCTCCAATGTTGCCGCACGGTTATAAATGTTTGCAACAAGATTGGCGCTATGTACGTCTGCAGCTTTTAATGGGTGATAGGTTAAGAAACGGTAAAATCGAGGAATAATGAGCCTGTCCTGCCCCTCTTGATGAAACCCAAACTTGGATTGAAATTTAGTCATCAATCGTTGCTTTGTTTCAGTCGACCAGTTAAACAATAATAATTTACTTACTTGCTCAATCGAATAGCACTCCAACTTGGATAGGAAATGTTCTTCATACGCTGATTCAACATCCTTCGTCCACTGCAATTTCGAATCGTTTCCTCTTCCTCTGCCAGCCTGAAATGTCAGCCAGCCTTCTTCTTGCCATTGGCTAAGTTTCCGGCGTGTCTGCTTTGCGCTAAGATTTAATATCTCAGCAAGCTCCTGTACCTTGACTTCCCCAGTAGCGGATGAATTCCATAATGTTAATAAATAATGGTCCATATTCACATTCCTTTAAAAGTAGACATTTTTTTGAAAATTGGTCATTTTTAAATAGTTACGTCTAGTTTACTATAAAGAGTATGAAAGGTGTTGATAAATATGGCGTGGAAAGAATATCCCCAAAATATTAAGGTTCGACTGATTACCTCGTTTTTTAATCGAGCAATTGCAAGCTCTGTAATGCCGTTCATGGCGCTCTTCTTTGCGCAGCAGAAGGGTGCGGTGTGGGCAGGCGTTTTCTTAGCAATCACGGTCATAATAAGCTTCTTTATTAACTTTATCGGCGGCTATATTTCAGACCGCTTCCCTCGAAAAAAAATAATCATCTTATCGTCATCGTCCAGTGCACTTATGTTTGCACTTATGACGGTAAGCTTAATGCCTGAAGAAAAATGGATTGTATTATTTGCAATCAGTTATGTAATTTTCACGATTACAAGCTCTCTCGGACGTCCTGCCGTACACGCAATCATCATTGACTCAACAACACCCGAAAATCGAAAGAGTGTTTATGCCCTCGATTATTGGCTGGTTAATTTAGCCATGGCGATTGGGGCAGCATTAGGCGGACTTTTATATGTAAATCATCAATTAGAGCTGTTTATTACATTAACCATTGTATCTACCAGCTTGCCGATTGCCTATGGCATCTGGCTAAAAGATACACGTGTAAAGCTGCTTGAAAAGAAACATGAAAACATTTTTATGGATCTCGTCCAAAACTACAAAGTTGCCTTCCAGGATAAACCATTTGTCATGGCAGTGGCAGGGTCGATGTTTATTTTTGCAGCAGAATTTTCTTTAAATAGTTACATAGGTGTTCGTTTGGCAGAAGAGTTTAAATCCGTATTTGTAGGAGATTTTGAAGTTGCTGGCGTAAGGATGCTTAGTTTTCTAAATATCGAAAATATGCTGATGGTTGTCGCCCTAACCTTTTTTGTTACGAAAATGACAGATAAATTTTCGCCGCGAAAGATGCTGCTGCTGGGGCTGTTACTTTATAGTGCGGGCTATACCATCGTCACATCGGCTAATATCTGGTATGTCTTGATTTTATTTAATGCCATTGCGACAATTGGCGAGCTTATTTATTCACCGATTGCCAATGCTGAAAAGGCAAACATGATGCCGGAGGATAAACGCGGTTCCTATTCTGCTTTTTCTAATTTAGGCTTTAGCGGAGCAGATTTAATCGCTCGTGGTGCCATCGTATTGGGCGCATTTTTACTGCCGACGATGATGTCCGTTTTCCTTGGAATGATAGTAATGGCCGGGACTTTCCTTCTCTATAGTGGACTTTTTGTGGTAAATAAGATCAGAGTTCAAAAAAACATGTCAACTTGAATTAGGAGGCTAAAATGCTAAAGGTAGAGATTAGAAGACCTAGTATCGAAGACCTAGAGGAATTGAACCTATTTTTTAGGACGGTCCTTACCGATACATTTGCAAGAGAAGGATTAGCAGATTTAGTGGAAGAGATTGAAGCTGATATTGAAAGTAAGAAAAAGTATTTGAAGATGGATTTTGAGACTAGCGGCGAGAAAAGGTATTTTTTAATAGCTTTGTTACAAAATAAAATTATTGGAACCATAGCCTGTGGGAATGCGAATGAACTGATAGAAGAGTGTACCAACGGAGAACTGGTGAATACGATTGAAATAGGGACGGTATACGTACTTCCTGAATATCAAAGACAGGGCGTAGGAAATAAACTCTTAGCTGAGATGTTGAGGACATTAAATGCCAGGGGGATCCAAGAATTCTGTCTAGACAGCGGCTTCAAAACAGCCCAAACCATCTGGAAAAAGAAATTCAAAGAACCTGAGTATTGTTTGAAGGATTATTGGGGTCAAGGGCAAAATCATATGATTTGGAAAATACCAACGAGTGGAGTCTATTTCTAAAATAGGCTCCTTTTTATTATTTAGTTGTAATCCATAATATTATAGTGTTATAATGTGGTAGTATGATAATATGGTAACGTACTAAAGCAAAATTATCTTAAATAAAAGGGGTACATACAAATGAAGAGACGAATAGCAACCATGATTCTTATCGTAACTGCAGTACTTTTAATTTTTTCTGGATGTTCCAACTCAGCTAGTAAAAAGGATGATAAGCTTGTCATCGGAATTGATGATAAATTTGCACCAATGGGATTCCGTGATGAGGATAATAATATTGTAGGTTTTGATATTGATTACGCTAAAGCAGCAGCAGAAAAGATGGGAACGGAAGTTACATTCCAGCCAATTGACTGGAAAACGAAAGAAGCTGAGCTTAGCAGCGGACGAATTGACCTTATTTGGAACGGATACACTATTACCGATGAACGGAAAGAAAAGGTTCTTTTCACAAAACCATATTTAAAGAATGCACAGGTGATTGTAACTCTCTCTGATTCAAAGGTTACTAAATTAGCTGACTTAGAAGGAAAGGTAGTTGGGCTGCAGTCACTTTCTTCAGCTTCTGACGCTTTAAATGCTTCATCTATTAAGGAAAAAGTTAAGACCGTAACAGAGTTTGCTGACAATGTACAGGCATTAACCGACTTAAAGAGTGGTCGTTTGGATGCTGTGGTCATTGATGAAGTTGTCATCAATTACTACATGTCTAAAGAGGAAGACACATTTACGGTACTTGAAGAGTCGCTTGCACCTGAAGAATATGGTATTGGTGTAAAAAAAGGCAACGAGGAATTATTAGAAAAGCTCCAAAAGGCACTTGATGAGATGAATGAGGACGGAACTGCTGCAGAAATCTCAAAAAGTTGGTTTGGAGAAGATAAAGTTCTAAAGTAATATGAAAATAAGGCAAAACAGGATTTCCTAGTGGGAACCCTGTTTTGTTTTTGGAGGAATTAGTATGTCACTTGAATATTTCGCATCGATTCTTGTTCCTATGCTTGAAGGGGCGCAGATGACGATTCTTTTGTTTTTCATTGCAATTATCGTCTCCGTGCCACTTGGTTTCCTGCTTACTCTTGCTGTAAAAAGCAGCTTAAAGCCAGTATCATTACTTGCCCAGGGCTATATTTACGTTATGAGAGGGACACCGCTATTACTACAATTATTATTAATCTGCTTTGGCCTGCCGATGCTTCCAGTGGTCGGAGAATATTTAGTATTAGATCGATTCGTTGCTGCTTGTTTAGGATTCGTATTAAATTACGCAGCGTACTTTGCAGAAATATTCCGCGGTGGTCTATTGGCGATTGATAAAGGACAATATGAGGCATCAAAGGTTCTTGGTTTAAGTAAATGGCAGACAACCACAAGAATTATTTTACCGCAAATGTTTCGGGTTACCCTTCCGGCGATTGCGAATGAATCCGTGACACTCGTTAAGGATACCGCACTGCTCTATGCAGTTGCCGTACCGGAGCTGCTTCACTATGCTCAGACAGCAGTAAACCGTGACTTTACGATTGTCCCATTTTTCGTTGCTGGTTTGATATATCTCATAATGACGCTGTTTTTAACATTTGTATTTAAAGGGATTGAACGCAGATATAAATTTGAATAAGAAGGATTGGTTAATGTGGCAATCATTGAAGTATCCAGCCTGAAAAAGTCATTTGGCAAGGTGGATGTACTAAAGCAAATCACCTTTGACGTAAACAAAAATGATGTGGTAGCGATTATCGGTCCATCTGGATCAGGGAAAAGTACGCTGCTTCGGAGCTTAGTTCACTTGGAGGAAATAAATTCGGGAAGCATTACGATTTCTGGTGAAACCTTTGTTAAGGATGGAGTCTATGCAAAGCCACAGGAAATCAAGAAGATTACCTCGAAAATGGGAATGGTCTTCCAGCATTTTAATTTATTCCCGCACCTGACGGTTAAGGAGAATCTAGAATTGCCTCCTAAATTGGTAAAGAACGAGCCCGTTTCATCCATTCAGCAAAGAAGTACAGAGCTGTTAGGAAAAATTGGTCTGACAGAAAGAGCGGATGCCTATCCAGCCAGCCTTTCGGGCGGTCAAAAACAAAGGGTGGCGATTGCGAGAGCACTGATGATGAATCCTGACATCCTTTTGTTTGACGAACCAACTTCAGCATTGGATCCTGAATTGACAGGAGAGGTTCTAGAGGTTATGAAGGCACTAGCACAAGAGCAGATGACAATGATTGTTGTGACACATGAAATGGGCTTTGCCAGGGAAGTGGCAAACAGAGTTGTTTTCATGGATAACGGTGAAATTATTGAAACGGGACACCCATCTGATTTATTTACAAATCCCCAAAATGACAGGACAAAGGCCTTCTTAAGTAGAAGCTTGAAATAAGAAAAAGGGTACAGTCATGAAAAGACTGTGCCCTTTTTGTATGGATTAATTAACTGCCATATTCTCCGGTGTCATGGCTTATCTGCCAGTGGATTCCGAATTTATCCGTTATCTGGCCATAGAGTTTAGCCCAAAAGGTTTCTTGGAGCTCCATCGTAACAGTGCCGCCTTCTTTTAATTGATCATACCAAGATTGGATATCATCCAAATTTTTACTTACTAATGCCATTGTTATGTTGTTGCCTTCAATAAATGGTGATCCAGGGAAATTGTCAGAGAACATAACAGTACTTCCATCGATGTTTAGTCGAGTATGCATGATTAAATTTTTTGCTTCCTCTGGCATAGGGTAATCAGGATGTTGCGGTTGTTCACCAAAAGTCATAATTTGCGGTGCTTCTGTTTTAAATACTCTCGCATAAAATTCAACTGCTTCACGGGTGTTACCATTGAAAACAAGATAAGCATTTATTGGCATTTTCTTCACTCCTCTTAAAGGCTATGTACAAATTTCATTATATCCGATTAATTCGGTATTAGACTGTTTAAATCCTTTTTTATAGCAATGGATTTAAACTAAAATAGTCCAACGCCTGTAAGAGGGTGTACGGCTCTGCTTGATGCGGTAGGAAAAACCATTCTAGATGTTGGTTATCGATTATCAAAAACAAAGGAGGACTATCGGCCTGGAAAGGTTATTTTTGTAATCACCACAGATGGTTTTGAAAATGCCAGCAGGGAATTTACCTACAAAAAAGTGAAAGAGTTAATTAAGCATCAGCAGGAGAAATATAACTGGGAATTCATTTTCTTAGGAGCAAACATTGATGCCGAGAAGGAGGCAGACAGTCTTGGAATTAAGAGCGAGAATGCATATAGCTTTGAAGCTTCTGAAGAGGGAGTTGAGTGTATGTACAAGATGGTAAGTGAGGCAGTTACGGAAAAAAGAAGTGTGTAGTTAAAACGAAATCAACTAGTCTTTTTTTGAAAATTTGTATTCAGAATTATTTTTTGAAATAATAGTGTAGTCTCACTTAGGATTTTTAAGAAAGAAGGTATGATTCGTGCCCTATAGAGTGAAAGATACAATGATTTCAGAGACAGAAATAAAACAAAGAGTGAAAGAATTAGCAGAGGAAATTGAAAGAGATTTTAAGAATGAGCCAATCATGTTAATCGCTGTACTTAAAGGTTCCTTTGTATTCGCAGCAGATTTGATACGTGAAATGAAGGGGAATATAAACGTCGATTTCATTTCGGTTTCAAGTTATAGCGACCAAACAGAAACAACTGGGAAAGTAAAACTATTAAAGGATCTTGATGAGGATATCACGAATAAAAATGTTGTGGTGGTTGAAGATATCATAGACAGCGGTTTAACGTTGCATTTTTTGAGAGACCATTTGAATATGCATAAACCGAAACAAATTAAGATTTGCACACTCTTAGACAAGCCTGAAAGAAGAAGAGTGGAATTACCAGTGGATTACGTTGGCTTTGTAATCCCAGATGAATTCATCGTCGGTTATGGAATCGACTACGCACAGAATTATAGAAATTTACCTTATATTGCGACCGTGGAAGAGTATTAGTTTTCTCAACTTAGAGGAGGTAGTATGCTTTGACTGCAAATATTTTTAAAGGGAAAAATGAAGATGAAAAAAATAATCTAGAAGAAATTCTTGAACATTCAATTGAGGTAGAAGAAGATCTCATGAGGTCGTATCTCATTACAGCAGAGCGGATTCACGATGATGATGAATTAAAGGAACGCCTCGAAAACTTTGCAGAAGGTAATGCCAAAAGGACAAAGCAGCTTATCGATGAATTAAATGAAAATAAAGAGAAGAAGTAACTCCAAAGCTGTGTGGTAAAATCCACGCAGCTTTTCATATTTCGAATAGGTAATGATACATACTATAGGAAAGGAGTGTGTTCAAAATGAAAAAAGGATTTTTGGTCCTAGGAATTATTCTTGCTGTGATTGTTATATTTGGTATATCGTTAATGTCGAGTTATAACAACTTTGTTACCCTTGAAGAGAATGTAGACCAATCATATGCACAGATTGAAAACCAACTGCAAAGAAGGCTTGATTTGATACCAAACCTAGTGAATACCGTTAAAGGATATGCTTCACATGAAAAAGAGGTAATCGCAGAGATTTCTGATGCAAGAGCAAGGCTGGCAGGGGCGAATACAGTGGAAGAAGAGGCTACGGCAAATGCAGAATTAACAGGTGCACTTAGTCGATTGCTCGTAGTAGTTGAAAACTATCCGGACCTAAAAGCTGATAAACAGTTTACACAATTAATGGACGAGCTCTCTGGAACAGAAAATAGAATTTCTGTAGCACGGAAGGATTACAATGACCAGGTTGCTGTATACAACAAAAAAGTAAAACAATTCCCTGGGGCACTGATAGCAGGGATGACAGGTTTTGATGAAAAAGAATATTTCACTGCTGATCCTAAAGCAGCAGAAGCCCCTGAAGTAGACTTTGGAGGCAATGGAGAATGAAACCGAAAGCGGTCTTCAGCCTTCTTTTTTTCGTTTTTTTTCTATTTCAAGGTGAAGCACTTGCTGAGAATATCAAAATGCCAGCTCCGATTGGCGATATTTATGTACAAGATTTTGCTAAGGTACTAACGCAAGCTGAAGTAGAGGAAATTAGAAGCTTAGGAAGAACAGTAGAAGATCAAACAACTGCACAAATTTCTGTGTTAACGGTAGATTCCATTGGAGAAAACAGTATGGAGGAATATGCAAATGAAGCCTTCAGACAATATGGAATTGGAAATGAAACAGAAAACAATGGTGTCTTGCTTGTTATTTCTGTTATCAATCGATTAATCCGAATCGAAGTAGGTTATGGGCTGGAGGGGAGAATTCCAGATGGTAAAGCGGGAAGAATCCTTGATGAGCATGCCATCCCCTACCTTCAAAATGAACAGCCAAACAAAGCAATACTAGAAACTTATAAGGTACTAGCGGATGAAGTTTTAGCCGAAAATGGGCAAGAAGAAGGTGGATTGTCTTCCCCTGACAGACAAGTTGAACAGACCAGCGATGGCGGGTTTGGAATACCTTCATGGCTTGTGATTCTCATAGTCATTGTCGTTGTGTTTCTAGACTTTAAATTTTTTGGCGGGACACTAACCTATTTACTTCTATCCATCATCTCTCTTGGCAGAGGTGGAGGCGGCGGCGGTTCCAGAGGTGGCGGGGGAGGTTCCTCAGGCGGCGGGGGTGCTGGCCGGGGCTGGTGAGTTCCTTTTTTACTAAGATTAGAAATTTGGGGTCTACCATAGTTCTTGGAGCTGTGGTATTTTTATGCAATAGAAAAAAATAATCTCGAGATAAATATTCTTTGATAAACATTATCATGTGGATTACTATCTTAAGAAATATGAAACAAATGAATAACAGAAATAGAATACGCTAGAAAGTGGCTGCATTCTAATCAACTTTTTTATTCTTTTCACATTTATTTCAACTAACGTGATAATTAATATTAATGTTTTAATAAAGTATGGGGGATAAATATGTTCAGGATTATTATCATTTTATTCATAGTTATGATAAGTACTGGTTGTAGCACGAAAGCACAATATGAAGTTGTTTATAGTAATGATAATCAACTATCACTGGAAGAAGAAAAAAAAGAATATCTTGATTCCTATAAAATAGGGATAGTTTCTAAAATTAGGGGTATTTCGTATTTTAATGCTGTTCAAGAAGGGGTAATAGAAGCAGCAGATGATTTAGGAGTAGAAGTCATCTTCAGGGGACCTAGTGATGCTACGTGGGAAGGACAGGAAAAAATAATAGAAGAATTGATAAAAAGTGAAGTTGATGTTATTGCAATTGCTGCTAATGACCCAAAAAAACTTAGTCCTATCTTACAAAAAGCTCAAAATCAAGGTATAAAAGTAATTACCTGGGATTCAGACACTGATCCCGAATTTAGAGAGTTTTATATCAATATGCTTGATCCTGAAACTTTAGGGCGGCATTTAATGGATTCTTTAGCTCTAGGAACGAATGAGTCAGGTAATTATATTATTTTGACAGGATCAGAAAGCTCAGCAAATTTAAATGATTGGATTAAGTGGATTAAAATTCAAAATGAAAAATACTATCCAAACTTGAAATTATTAGAAATCATTGCGACGGATGAGAATTATGAGAAGGCTCACTCAACTTCTATAAAGATTATAGAAAAGTATCCAGATTTAGCAGGAATTGTTGCAATTTCGACGGTCAATCCCTCAGCTTCAGCAGAAGCTGTTAAAAATCTTAAAAAAGAAGGAGAAATTGTTATCATCGGAACAACAACTCCTAACTTAATTAGGGAACATATCAAAGATGGTACCGTTCAAGTTAATACACTATGGAGTCCTCAGAAACTAGGCTACTTAACTGTTAGCTTAGCAAAAGATCTATTGGACAAAAAGCTTCCTTATGATGGACAGGTTATATCAAAAGTTGGAGCGATAAAAGTGAATGCAGATATGGTAATTATGGGGCTGCCCATTGATTTTACAAAGGAAAATATAGATGAATATGATTTCTAATCTGTGGAATAAGTTTAAATTTAAAAATTTCAAATTATCTACTAAGTTAATAATCACTTATGTTTTGTTAACGGTTATACCTATGACCTTGTTGGGATACATCGCTTATTCGCAATATACAAAATCCATTGAGCAACAAGTAGGCGAATATATTCCAAGATTATTACATCAATCCAATGAAAATATCGAAAATAACTTCGAAGATTTGGTTACTCTACCTGAATTAGTTTATAACTCAGAAAATGTAATGGCCATTTTAAGAAAAGAGAAATATAAAAGTCTTTCAGAGTTAAATAGAGATCATTATATTTTAAAGAATTTCTTTTCAAAGACATTCCTAGGTAATAATTCTGAAATATTGGGGGTTTTCTTGGTATCAAATAATCGCGTATTTGAAAATTCTCGTTTAGATCATGAGGGATTTAGTCTTAGAAGTGATTTTTCTTCCAATGAAGAAGGGGTTCTTTTAGTGGAGGGGATAAAAATTCTGCCGCCAAATCAAAGCAATTTAGTGTTTCAAGGTAATCCACCTTACTTTTTATTAATGAAAAATATAATAGATTTCGATAATCGAGAAACTTTAGGTACGCTGTTTATTGCTGTAGAAACCTCTTTTATGGAAAGCGTATTTAATAATTTAGATAACCAAGATAGAGCTGATATCTGGCTAATGAACAAAGAAGGCAGAATTATCTATCATACAAATCCAGATAAAATAGGCAGTAAATTTGAAAGGGTTAAGGATTTTCCTATTTTAAATGGGAGTTTTCGTTATAAAGATGCTGGTGCTAGTTCTTTGATAAGTGTGGATGAAACTACAAACATGGATTGGGTACTTGTCCACAGTATGCCTACTAAATTTCTAACTGAAAGAACAGACGTTGTTGCAGAGGGCATTATTCTATTTTTTATTATCCTTGTTCTAATCGCAACAATGATTTCCATATACCTAGCTCTAACTGTTACTAGACCTATAAAAACCTTAGGAAGACTGATGAAGGAAGTAGAGAAAGGAAACTTTCAAGTTGAAATTCCTATTCACTCTAAGAACGAAGTCGGTTTACTTGCTCGAAGTTTTAATTCTATGGTTACAAAAATAAGAGAACTAATTCGAAAGAACTATCAGAATGAACTTAGACAAAAGAATGCTGAGTTATATGCACTGCAATCACAAATTAATCCACATTTTATGTACAATACGTTAGAAACAATTAGTATGGCAGTAGAGGATGGAGAATCAGAAATAGTCGTTGACATGGTCACAATACTAGGTAGAATGCTGCGTTTTTCACTTAGCAATAAGGACCGGTTAATTCGTATTTCACAAGAAGTTATGCATGTGCGTGATTTTTTAAGTCTTCAAACTATTAGATTTGAGGACCGCCTTACTTTTAAGATTAACGAAACAATAGATTGTGACTATTACTACACTCCAAAATTTATTTTGCAGCCAATTGTTGAAAATTCGATTAAGTACGGTTTAGAAAAAAGAAGGGAACTTACTATTAATATTGATGTGACGAATGAATATAACGAATTAGGGGAAGAGGATGTATTATTCGTCATTCGTGATAACGGACCAGGAATGAATAAAGAAACATTGCAAAGGATATATGAGTTATTGAAATCTGATCCCATTGTAAAGCGTGACTCTGGATTTGGAATTACAAACGTACATGCAAGGGTAGCTACGATGTTTGGAGATAAGTACGGTATTAGCATTAATAGTACTATGGATGAAGTTACGGAAGTTATCATACGTACAAAACTAATTGATGAAAATGATCTGACCAAGTATGTCGACCAAAGCATGGAGGTTTTTAGAGATGACAACGATTAGGACAATTATTGTTGATGATGAAGCCAGGATTCGCCGAGGAATTGAGCGTTTAGTGAAGTCCCTTGGAGATGAATGGGACATAATTGGCACATATTCAGACGGAAAAGAAGCCTATGAAACTATCATAAATAATAATATGAAAGTAGACCTAGTTATTACAGATGTAAAAATGCCTGAAATGGATGGATTATCTTTCGTTAAGGAATTAAAGAAAACACATTCTTTTTTTGCATTTTTTATTAGTGGTTTTGATGACTTTCAATACTTACAAAGAGCAATTCGTGAGGGTGCTATTAACTATATCTTAAAGCCTATAGATCGAGAACAATTTCGTATTGAAATACAAGAAGTAAAAGAAAAGGTAATGAAGAAGAGAGAAGTACAGCAAGAATTGGACGATGTTTATGATAAAGCATCGAAGCTAACTTACACAAGACAAGTACAGCTTTTAAGTGAGATGACATGGATGGAGGATAAAGATGTCTCCATGCTAAATTGGAATGAGGAATTTCCAATAGGTAACTATAAGCTTGTATATATTAGTATCGATCAAGTTACAACGAAGAAAAAAGAATTGGAATCAGAGGAATTGGAGATTCTGAGTATTGCTATTGAAAAGCTATTAGAAGAAATGTTAACAAATGAATTTCAAGACGCTAACGTAATGACATGGTGGTGGCGAAACGGAAAGTTTAACTATTGGCTGCTGCTAAATGAACAAGCCCAAATAGATATAAACTCTTTTTCAACTTTGACAGAACAATTTATTAAAAAGTTACAACATAATATAAACCAGGTTACTCACTTTACTGCTTCCGTTGCTATTGGAATTGAGTTTCAGGATATAATGCAATTACCAAGTTATAAGAACCAATTGTTGTCGCTATTACAGTTTCGAATTATTAAAGGTGGAAATAACATCTTTAAATCTGATTTAATAAAAAATGAGTTTGGTCAAAGGCCAAAAGGGATATCTTCCGGAATCTATATGCACACGCAACAATTAATGTACAGGATTGAACAACAAGATGAGAAAAAAGTAATGGAAAATTTACAAATCTATTTTGATGAGATTGAAACTATATCATCGCCTAGTTTGGTTGAAGAGGCTATACACTATTTATTTATTAAGATAGTTAATATGTGGATGGATAATGATGGTTACTGCGTAGATCCTTATTTACTAGCTGAAGCAATGCAAATTACAAAACAAGCCACCAGTTTAAATGAACTTAAAGAAAGAACAAAGTATTGGATAATGGGTATGATGAGCAAAATACAATCATTGACGGATACGCAGCCTGACACCATAAAGCAGGCTAAACATTGGATTAATGATAATCTTGGAGATAATATAACTATAAAAAAGATAGCGGATCATGTTTATATGAACCCTACTTATTTTTGCGAATACTTTAAAAATAGTACTGGAGTAACTGTACTGGATTACATTACAAAAAAACGTCTGATGAAGGCAAAGGAATTGTTAGAGATTCCAGATATTAAGATTTATGATATTTCAAGTTCAGTTGGTTACCATGATACAAAATATTTTAGTCAATTATTTAAGAAGTGGCAAGGGTATTCACCTTCTCAGTATCGAGACTTATTTTTCAAACGATCATTCATCCAATAAAGGTAAAAAAATGGTCAAAATCAGTGAGGTTATTTTTTTTACATTTGCCCGCTATGGGAAAGTACTCATAATGGACTTTAATAAGAGTCACAACTACGCTCATGGCAAAGAGGGTGTTTCAAAAGGTAAATAAACCTTTTGAAACACCCTCTTTTGATTTCAATTTTCTTTCTCTTTTACACATTACCGAATACTACCTACCTATTCTGAACTTTATCTCCTACAAGATCTCATCGATACACTATATAGTACTAATTAGAAATACTACTTAGCTATTGTGAAGAGAAAGGAGGCTTGTAAAATGATAAAAACAAATTTGAAAGCCATTACATCTGAGCTTGCTTCGGTAATTGGAAGTATTGATGAAACACAAACTGAAGAAGTTGTTAAGTATATAGTGAATGCCCCACGCATTTATGTGAAGGGTGTGGGCCGATCTGGCTTCATGATGGAAGCGTTCGCAATGAGGTTAATGCATTTAGGCTTTAATGTTCATGTGATTGGAAACGCAACCACACCAGGTGCAAGAAAAGGAGACCTGTTAATAGTAGGTACTGGTTCTGGTGAAACTGGTGGTTTAATTTCTTATGCAAACAAAGCTAGGAAAATAGGTCTTAAAATGATAACGGTAACAAGCTTTGTAGATTCGACATTAGGAGAAATGGCTGATGTAGTTTTACGAATTCCCTCTCCAACACCGAAGTCAACAAAGATAAGCGAAATTACCTCGATTCAACCAATGGGTACACTTTTTGAACAGTCTTTACTGATTTGCTTGGATATTTTGATTATGGATCTAATGGAATCCAAATCAGCTAATGCAGAGCAAATGTTTGGTAACCATGCCAATCTTGAATAGGGCCTTAATGGGCGGTTGTGAAACCTTTTCACAACTGATAAAAAAAAAATATATATGGAGGATCAAGAGATGAAGAAAAAGTTTTTTGCATTATTTTTAGTTATAGTAATGGGTTTAATGCTAGCAGCTTGTTCTAGTGAAAGTGGTAGTTCAGAAGAAGCAAGTTCAGGTGGTGCAGCAAATAAAGATCTATTAAATCCAGCAAATTATAAATCTGATAAAGATAAATCTGAGTGGACAATTGGTGTTGTAACAAAAGATAACACTGCAGCGTGGTTCAAGCGTATGGAAGTTGGAGTTAATCAATATGGTGAAGAAATGAATATCAATGTTATACAGAAAGGACCAGCTAACGCTGATGCTGCATCACAAGTACAAGTAATTGAAGATTTAATCGCTCAAGGTGTAGATGCACTAGCGGTGGTACCTATTGATCCAGGTGCAATCGAAGCCTCTTTACAAAATGCTTTATCTCAAGGTATTGCAGTAGTAACGCACGAAGCTTCTAACCAAGAGAATACTTTATTTGACGTAGAAGCCTTTACTTCAGCAGATTTTGGTGCAAGTTTAATGGATTCACTTGCTGGTTCAATGGGTGAAAAAGGAAAATATGCAATGATGGTAGGTTACACTACAAGTACAACACACATGGAATATGCTGAAGCTCAAAAAGCTCGTCAAGAAGAAGCATATCCAGAAATGGAATTAATCAATGGTGGAGAAGTACCAAGTGCTGAGTCTGAAGAAAGTGTTGACGGAGCATATGAAAAAGCAAAAGAACTTTTAAAAGCATATCCAGATTTGAAAGGGTTTACTGGAGTAGCATCAACTGACAGCCCAGGTATTGCAAACGCTGTTGAAGAACTTGGTCTATCTGGGAAAGTTAATATTGTTGGTGTAGGTACACCTAACGAGTTCTCTGATTATATCAAAGCGGGAACAATCAACAAACTTTTATTATGGGATCCAAAAGATGCTGGTTATGCAATGGTTTCTATAGCAGCTAAAATCTTGGCTGGTGAAGAAATCAAGGAAGGAACAGATCTTGGAGTAACTGGTTATGAAAGCGTTCAAATTATAAAAGGAACTAATAAAACAATTATTGGTAATGCACCATTAAAGATTGATAAAAACAATATTGACGAATACGATTTCTAGAATGTAAATTGTAATAACTTTTAATAAAAAACTAGAAATACCGTATCGCATTATTTCCAAATGGAAGGAAAATGGTACGGTATTTCTTTTATTAAAAGGTAACTCATAATTTAATCTTATTGGTGAGATAGTTTAGGAAGGGAACACATTGTAGAATAACGTAAATCTAAGCTCAAATCCGAGGAGGAATACAATGTCTGAGAACCTTATATCTGTAAAAGGAATACACAAATACTTTGGAGGAGTTCATGCCTTAAAAGGGGTAGACTTACAAATTAAAAAAGGTGAAGTTCACTGTTTAGCTGGTGAGAATGGCTGTGGTAAATCAACAATCATTAAGGTAATATCTGGTGTTCACAAACCCGATGGCGGCGATATAGAAATTGACGGGCAGAAATATGATTATATGACACCAACGGAATCTATTAAACAAGGAATTCAAATTATATATCAAGACTTTTCTGTTTTTCCAAACCTTTCTGTAATTGAAAATTTGGCTTTCAATAAAGTATTAGCAAATAAGAAGAAATTCGTGAGCCGAAAAGAGTTTAGAAGAATTGCAGAAGAGGCAATAAGTAAGATTGACTTTGACGTAGATCTTGACGCATTGGTAGAAACGCTGCCTGTAGCAGATAAGCAGTTAATCGCTATTTCAAGAGCTTTACTAGATAATGCTAAGTTAATAATTATGGATGAGCCCACGACAGCGTTAACAAAAAAAGAAGTAAAAAGAATGTTTGAGATTATTGAAAGGTTGAAAAAAGAGGGTGTAACAATCCTATTTGTTTCACACAAATTGGAAGAGGTATTTGAAATTTGTGATAGTGTTACGATCTTCCGAAATGGTAAAAACGTTATCTCCTGTCCTGTATCAGAAATGGATGAAAAAAAGTTTAGTTATCATATGACAGGACGCCATTTTGAAGAAGATGCAGCTCCAAAAACAAGAAATATCGGTGGAACAGTGTTAGAAACAAAGCAGTTATCAGCACAAGGATTTAATGACGTAAACCTCCAATTGAGAAAAGGCGAAATCCTTGGCATTACTGGTCAACTTGGATCAGGTCGTACCGAATTATCTCTAGCATTATTTGGACTATTAAATCCAGATAAAGGTGAAATAAAAATAGAAGGTAAAGAAGTAAAGATTCCAAATCCGGCTAAAGCTCAAGAATTAGGGATTGCATTAGTTCCGGAAGATCGATTAACAGAAGGCTTATTCCTGCCTCAATCAATAAAGAGAAATATCGTAATTACTAGAATAGATGAATTATCTAACAAACTAGGTATAGTAAATACTAATTCGATAGATGATGAGTCCGCCAAGTGGGTTCGAGATATTGGGGTTGCAACGAAAAATGATGAGTTCCCTGTATCAACACTATCAGGTGGGAATCAACAAAAAGTACTTCTAGCTAGATGGATTGCTTCAGAACCAAAAGTATTAATCTTAAATGGTCCAACTGTTGGGGTTGATATTGGAGCGAAACATGATATTCATAATTTGTTACGTGACCTAGCTAGTAAGGGGATGGGGATCATCATTGTATCCGATGATGTATCTGAAATAATCAACACTTGTGATCGTGTCATTGTGATGCAAAAGGGCCAAATAACAGCTGAAGTGAAAGAAGCGGATTTAAACGCAAAAACTTTAGCTAATTACATTTAATAGATAGGAGTGTGAATGATGAATACATTATCATCAAAGACATTAAAGAAGCTGGCTACACGTCCTGAATTTTATGTATTTATAATTATCTTACTTTTGAGCTTATTTATCCAGGCTAAGTCAGGACTTTTCTTTTCAAATAATAACATTGTTGACTTATTGCAATCGATGACGGTTCCGTTAATTTATGCGATTTGTGCATACTTAGGTTTTATTAGTACAGGGCCAGACGTATCATTCCCATTAATTGCCGCATTAAGTGGGTACCTTGCTACACAGTTCGTTTTCGTAACTGGATTTGACGGACCGATTTTTGTTGTGTTTTTAGTAGCAATTTTCTTCGGTTTAATCATGGGTGCAATTAATGGTTTTATTATTGCAAATTATAATTTTCCAAGCTTGATTGTTACTTTGGGTACAACATCTATTTTTAGTGGTATCTTGTTAGGTGTTTTTGAAGCAGGTCGTATTAAACTTCCAGAATCAATGATTGCTTTTGGTAACAAGTCACTCTTTGAAGTTACAAACGCGGGAACAGGATTAGGATCTTCATTACCAATGACTTTCTTAATTGCTGTCAGTTTGTACATTCTTACTTACTTGTTCCTTAATTTCACAATGGCGGGACGAGGAGTTTTTGCAGTAGGTGGAGATGAAACTTCTGCAGAAAGAGCAGGTTTTAATGTAAAGAGAATTCGGTTTGGTGTATTTACTGTGAATGGTGGAATAGCCGCTATTGCAGGTGTATGTTACTCAATTGAATCTACGTATTTCTTACCAACTGAATTTGCTGGTAAGGAAATGATTGTTATTGCCGCTGTAATTCTTGGTGGTACACGTTTATTGGGTGGTGTTGGTACACTAACTGGATGTGTGTTAGGTACATTACTACTTACAATTGTTACAAATAGTTTGATTCTTATCGGTGTTCCAATTTATTGGCAGAAATTTATCATTGGTGCAATTATCATTGTTGGTACTGCAATATCCGTTATTCAAATTTCTGATTTAAAAGGGTTCAGAAGAAATAAACGGAGAAAAGTGGGGGTGGCGTAAATGAAAACGGTAGCACAGACAAATGAAACAGCTACTTTAAGGAACAAAAGTAAATTTTCTTTTAATAAAATGGATGGTAACATACTACGATTATTAATCATCATGTTTACTATATTCATCGTCGCAAGTATTACCAAACCAGATACCTTTTTATCATTGGCTAACTTCCTATCCATGGAGAAACAATTAGTAGAGTATGGCTTAATGGCTATTGGTGTAGGTATTGCTATGATTGCAGGTGGAATCGACCTTTCTGCTGTCTATATTGCTAACTTAAGTGCAATAGTTGCTGGGCTGTTTATGAAAACGTTTGCTTCAGCTGTGACTGGCACAGAACAGATTTTGTTTATCGTATTAGGCATATTACTTGGTTTACTTACAGGTGTTGTTTGTGGTCTATTTAACGGTTTCTTAATTGCCAAACTACGTGTCCCCGCTATGCTTGCAACTTTAGGAACAATGCAGTTATACATGGGTATTGCAATCATTATGACTGGAGGAAGTATTGTAAGTGGATTACCGCAGCCATTTGCTCAATTAGGTCGAACGAATGTATTTCAGGTCTTTACATTATCGTTCATTGTCTATTTAGTTATTGTGGCATTCTTTTCCTACTACATTGGAAAGACAAAGTATGGAATGAAATTGTACTTATTAGGTACAAATGAAAAGGCTACTAAATTTGCTGGTATCAAAAATCATAAAATCATCATGAGAGCATATATGCTTTCAGGTGTGATTTCAGCTTCAGCAGGTTTATTGAGTCTAGCACGTATTAACTCAGCAAAAGCTGACTTTGGATCAAGTTTTGTGATGTTAACCATTTTAATTGCCGTTTTAGGTGGGATTAATCCGGATGGTGGTAAAGGTAAAATATATGGAATCTTTTTAGCTACCATTATCGTACAGCTCATGTCATCATACTTAAACATGTTTCCACAAATCAGTAATTTCTACAGAGATATGATCTGGGGTATAGCATTAATTTTAGTACTAATCATTAACTATGTATTAAATAAGAAAAGTGAAGCGAAATTAATGCGACTAACTTCGCAATAACTGGGAGGTTTTCTAATTGATACAACCAAATATCTTGGTAGTTGGAAGTATGAATATGGATTTGAATATATATGGTGTTCCAAAAATAGCTCAATTTGGACAATCGGTAGGTTGTGACAGCTATGCATATGCAACAGGGGGAAAAGGTGCTAATCAAGCATATGCAGCTGCTGTACAGGGTGCGAACGTAACCATGGTTGGTAGAGTTGGTAATGATTCCAATGGTCATGCCCTTATTACAGAACTTGAAAAGGTAGGCATTCATACAGGTTTTGTCGTTCCAGACAAAGATGCTCAAACCGGTTTAGCGACGATCATGGTAGAGGACACAGGCAGGTATTTCTCTTATGTGACACTTGGTGCGAACAACAAATTGGACCCTGAAGACGTCGAAAAGGCACTCGATAAAATTAGCTTTGATATGGTACTCATGCAGTTGGAGATGCCTTTAGAAACCGTATATAGAACCTATGAACTAGCTAAAGAACGCAATATTCCGGTGTTTTTAGATGCGGGTCCAGCAATGAATATTCCACTTGATCGATTAAAGGGAATCCATATTATTTCACCAAATGAGGCTGAAACAGAAGCTCTAACAGGTATAGCTGTTGAAAGTGAGAAAGAAGCACTTGAAGCTGCCAAACAGTTATATGAAAGAGCAAATCCTGCGTACGTTGTATTGAAAATGGGAAGTCGTGGTGTATACGTTTACGATGGTAAGGCAGCCAAAATGTATCCTGCGTGGAAAGTGGATGCGATTGATTCGACTGGTGCGGGCGATACATTTAATGCATCCTTTGTTAACAAAATTTGCCAGGGTTATGATTTTGATGATGCCATCCAGTTTGCAACAGCAGCAGCGGCAATCTGTGTTTCCCGAAAAGGTGCACAAGTATCGATTCCTTCTCAGGATGAGGTGCAACAATTTTTAACAAAGCAATTATGTAAATAAACTATCAAATAAACAAAATGGAGGAATCTTATGGAAGGCAAAATAGCACCTTCATTGATGTGTGTTGATTTATTGAACGTTGAAAGGGATATTAAATTACTAGAAGAAGCAAAGGTAGATTATTTACACATCGATGTAATGGATAACCACTTTGTTCCGAATGTTACACTAAGTTTTGATTTTATAAAGTCGATTAAGAAGGTTACAGATATACCTGTAGATATTCACTTAATGATTGATAACCCTGAAGAAAGTTTTCATTATTTAGAGGACCTAACTGCTGAAGATTTTGTTTGTATTCACTATGAATCTACGACACATACTCATCGTGCACTAGGCATGATAAAAAATATGGGTGTGAAAGTAGGTCTTGCATTAAATCCAGGAACACCCATTGGAGTTATTGAGGATCTACTTCCTGATTTAGATATGGTTTTAGTAATGACTGTTAACCCAGGATTTGCTGGCCAAAAACTAATTCCTAGTATGCTTGATAAGATTGGAAGACTTAGAGTGCTGTTGGATGAAAAGGGATACGATCATATATCCATAGAAGTAGATGGGAATGTAAGCTTTGAACATGCGAAACTAATGCACGAAAAAGGTGCTGATATATTCGTAGGCGGATCATCAAGTGTATTCAGTAAAGAAGCATCGGTTGTGGAGAACTGTAAGAAATTCAGAAAAATTATTAGTTAATAATAGATTGCAGATTAATATAGAGTTAGTTGATTTTCAAACATTCCTAAAACTAACTAACCCGGTCAATAACTCTCTGAAAAATGCTAGTAAAGCAAAAAAATCGTGGCATGCAATCCGATATGTAGAAATAGCTAATGGGGAATTATTTAGAAAGGGAGGAAAGTCATGAAGCTACAACTTGCCTTAGATACGTGTAATACAGAGGAAGCATTACAAATTGTAGGTGAAGTGGAGAATTCCATCGATATCGTGGAGATAGGTACACCGATGATAATTGAATACGGGATGGAACCAGTACGAAAGGTATCAGAACAATACCCTAACAAGTTGGTGATTGCTGATACGAAGATTATGGATGCAGGAGAATTTGAGGCTGATATTGCTTTTAATGCAGGGGCATCTATTGTTTCGGTTATGGGTATCACACATGATGAGACAATTAAAGGTGCTGTAAAAGCTGCTAAAAAAGCAAATGGAAAAGTTTTAGCCGATATGATGTGCGTAACCAATTTGGAAAAAAGAGCAATAGAACTAGTTGAACTGGGTGTGGATTATATTTGTGTTCATACTGCCCATGATGTTCAAGCTACACAAAGTCCTTTCGCCTCGTTAGCTAAGGTTCAACGTAGTGTTGGTTCGGAGAGATGTGCTATTGCAGGTGGGATCAATGAAGAATCTATAAATAATGTAATCGAGTTCAAACCTGAAATAGTAATCGTGGGTAATGGTATTACAGGTCAAAAGAATAAAGCAGTAGCTGCAAAAAAAATCAGTGACATTTTACATGACTAAAGAAAGGAAGGTAACGACATGCAAAACCTAAATCTTTATTTAGATAAATGTAATATCGTACTTGATGAATGCACTAGGGCTTTGCAGGCAGTTGATCCTGTTATCGTTTCCGAGTACATACATTTACTTAGAAACGCAGAAAAAGTATACTTTGTCGGAGTTGGCCGAGTACTTCTTTCTTTAAAGGCAATATGCAAAAGATATGCACATATTGGAATAAATTCTATTGTCGTAGGAGACATTACAGAACCCGCAATGACAGAAAGGGATGTCCTAATTGTAGGATCAGGTAGTGGAAATACATTGTTTCCAATTGCAATTGCAAAGAAAGCAAAGCAATTAGGTGCAACAATTATTCATATTGGTAGTAATCCAGAAAACAGTATTACCGAATGCACCGACTTATTTGTAAGAATCCCTGTTGCAAGTAAATCAAAAAGAGTAGATGAAATAAATTCTCTGCAACCAATGACAACACTATTTGAACAAAGTTTATTATTATTTGGTGATATTACAACGATGATGATATTGGAAGAAGAGAAACATGTGATAGAAGATTTATGGCAATACCATGCAAATTTAGAATAGAGGTTTAGGTTACTTCTATTTTAAGACGGGAGGTTTAACTATGAAACCTACATTCTCGGCGTCTCTTATGTGTATGGATTTCTTACATGTAAAGAATGAGTTGGAAGTTTTAAATAACTTTGTTGATTATTACCATATAGATATTATTGATGGTCACTATAGTAAGAATCTTTCCCTTTCACCTGACTTGATGAAGGCCTTTAGAAAAGTAGTGAATAAGCCAATGGATGTCCATTTAGCAACTACAAATCCTGAAGATTGGATTGAAGTTTGTGCAAATGCAGGTGCAACATATATTTCACCACAAGCTGAGACCATTAATCATCATGCCTTTCGTGTTTTAAATATGATTAAAAGTGTTGGTTGTAAGATAGGAATCGTTCTGAATCCGGCAACTCCACTTAGTTATATTGAATCCTACTTGGGCAGAGTAGAATTATTAACCATTATGACTGTTGATCCTGGGTTTCCTGGGCAGCCCTTCATTGATGAAATGATTGAAAAAATCAAAGAAGCAGCTAAGCTTAGGGAGGAAAATGGATTTTCGTTTAAGATTCAAGTAGATGGAGCGGTCAACAAAAAAACGTTCAAAAAACTAAAAGATGCTGGTGCGGATGTTTATGTGCTTGGGTCCTCTGGATTATTTAATTTAAACGAAGATATTAACCTTGCTTGCAACAAGGCATATGAAAACTTTGCTGAAGTAATGAAGGTATAACGATTATAAAAGGGAAATGGGGGACTAAGAATGGAATTAATGTTTGATACGGCTAATTTAGAAGATATTCGGCATTATATTGGAGTCTTCTCAATAGTAGGCATCACTTCAAATCCTAGCATTCTAAAAAATGAGGGAAAGCTAGAACTTATAGATCATTTTAAAGAGATTCAGAACATTATTGGTAGTAATCGTTCTCTACATATTCAAGTGACTACAGATAATTCCGAAAAGATCATAGGAGAAGCGTATAGAATAGTAGAGAAACTAGGAAAAGATGTGTATATCAAAATACCGGTCAATGAAGAGGGATTAAAAGCAATAAAACAGCTGAAAAATGAAGATTTCAATATTACAGCAACCGCAATCTATACAATAGCACAAGGGGATTACGCGATTATGGCAGGAGCGGACTATATTGCACCTTATTTTAATAGAATGGAAAATACCAATATAGATCCTGATCGTGTGATTAGTCATTATGCGAAAGTAATTCAAAGGGGTAACTATCAAACTAAGATACTAGCTGCTAGTTTTAAGAATATAGGGCAAGTAATGAGAGCGTTTGAAAGTGGTGCACATTGTGCAACTGTTGACCCTGCATTGCTTAGTAATTCACTTAAAATGCCATCTATCGAGTCGGCGGTAGTCGACTTTAAAAAAGATTGGGAAGAGGTTTACGGTAAGGAGAAAACATTTTTAGATTTTTGAAAGATGAGATTACTTTAGGGATGTGATTAGATTTGTTTGCCAATGTGATAGATTCAGTTCATGATACACTTACAAAAGAAGCAGAGGCTATTTTGGAGATTAATAATACCTTTGATCATGAACAAGTAGAAAAGGTCTTTGAACTTATAAAGAACTGTAAAGGGAAAATTATTACGACAGGTTGTGGAACCTCAGGTGCAGCTGCCAAAAAAATTGCACATACATTAAGCTGTGTGGAATGTCCTGCATTATTTTTGTCACCATCTGATGCTGTTCATGGTGCATTAGGAGTTGTTCAAAAAGAAGATATTGTTATTGTATTTTCTAAGGGGGGAGCAACTCAAGAAATCAATAATTTATTACCGGGATGTATAGCAAAAGGTGCAACAATAATTGCGGTTACAGAAGTAGAAGACTCATACATTGCAAAGCATTCAGATTACCTATTGAAAGTTAAAGTATCAAAGGAACCAGATGATTTCAACATGTTAGCTACATCGAGTACGATTACAACCATCGCTCTTTTTGATGCTATTTGTATTGCGATGACTCGGTTTAGAGGATACACAAAAGAACAATTTGCGGTAATCCATCCAGGTGGAAAAGTAGGAGAAGCTTTAACAAAAAAGGATAACGATTAAAATAGTAACAAGCCTAGGGGGTTATTGTGATGTCTAAAAAATATACAATAGGTCTTGATTTTGGTACGCTTTCAGGCCGTGCTGTATTAGTAGATGTACAAACAGGAGAAGAGTTAGCAACAGCTACACATAATTACTCACACGGGGTAATGGATAAGAAACTACCAAACGGGAAAAAGCTACCTCTTGATTGGGCGCTTCAACATCCTCAAGATTATATAGATGTATTATCCACAGCTATCCCTTCTGTATTAAAACAGTCCGGTGTTTCTCCGAATGACATTATTGGTGTCGGTGTAGATTTTACTGCATGTACAGTTGTGCCGGTTAAGTCTGACGGTACGCCGTTGTGCTTTATCGATCAATATAAAGAGGAACCTCATTCCTATGTGAAACTATGGAAGCACCATGCAGCACAAGACAAAGCAAACAAGTTAAATGAGATTGCAGAACAAATGGGTGAGGAATGGCTAGGTCGTTATGGAGGAAAGATTTCATCTGAATGGATATTCCCGAAGATTTGGCAAGTATTAGATGAAGCACCACATATCTATGATGAAGCAGATTACTTTATTGAAGCATCAGATTGGACGGTTTGGCAGTTAACAGACGTTCATACAAGAAACGTATGTACTGCTGGTTTTAAGGCTATCTGGCATAAACAAGAAGGCTATCCGGATAAATCGTTCTTTAAATCGTTAGATCCTCGTTTGGAAAATGTGGTGGATGGAAAATTAAGCATAGATATTACTCCGATTGGGCAAAGAGCGGGGGAAATAACTGAAAAAGCAGCGAAACTTACTGGTTTAAATGCAGGAACTGCAGTGGCCATCGCCCATGCGGATGCCCATGTATGTTTCCCTGCCGTAAAGATAGATGGCCCAGGTAAAATGCTAGATATTATCGGAACATCAAGCTGTCACTTAATCTTGAGTGAAGAAGAACAAAGAGTACCAGGTATCTGCGGTGTTGTAGAGGACGGAATTGTTCCTGGATATTTCGGCTATGAAGCAGGACAAAATTGTGTTGGGGATACCTTTGCTTGGTTCGTTGATAATTGCGTACCTGTGGAATATCATGAAAAGGCTAAAAGTGAAGGCATAAGTATTCATGAATATTTGACACAAAAAGCCGAGAATTTAAAAGCTGGTGAAAATGGATTAGTTGCTCTTGATTGGTGGAATGGAAACCGTTCTACTCTCGTTGACGTTGATTTAACTGGAATGATCGTGGGGCTGACAATTCAAACGAAAGCTGAAGATATATATCGTGCATTGATTGAAAGTACAGCATACGGAACAAGAAAAATCATTGAAACATTTCGAAAGAATGGTGTCCCCGTTAACGAATTCTTTGCCTCTGGAGGAATTGCGCAAAAGAACCCACTTGTAATGCAAATTTATGCTGATGTCATTAAGATGCCGGTGAAAGTTGGCGGTGGCTCTCAAGGGCCAGCACTAGCAAGTGCAATATTTGGGGCAGTTGCTGCAGGTTCGGAACGAGGGGGATACGATGATGTGTTTGTAGCAGGGCAAGCAATGGGTAAGTTGGAGGATAAAGTGTATTATCCAAACATTACCAATGCAAACGTCTATGACCAGCTATATCGTGAATACACAACACTATATCACCACTTTGGGATAGAGTACAAGCAAATCATGAAGCGATTGAAAAATATTAAAATTGAACAAAGTAAATAATTTTGATTTGACCCTGTCAAGTATGTCGGGGTTTTTTTGACATTTTTTTAGGAATGATTTAATTTGGGTAAAATGTATGAAGAAGTAGCTGCAGGCCAGATTTTACAGCTATAAGGAACTATTTAGACATACGTTGTAATTAAAGGTGGCGGTGCAGGCTGAGGCTAGTGAGTAGCAATTTTTAAGTTAAAATCATGCAAAAGCTTGACAGGTATGGTTTAATGGAGGTGTAAGAATAAGTATGGAGGTATAGTTATGATTAAAGACAAAATATCATCTATTCAGAAGGCGGGGAACAAACCTTTGTTAGATGAACGAAATACCTCTAGCTTAATCACCGATTTAAAAGCACTTTTTAAAGCAGGTGTTTTAATCGCAAATGTCCTGCCTGTTTTTACTGGTTTCTGGTTAGCATTACATTTTACTGATCATTCGTTTAGTGATTACTGGGAAGTATTTTTACTAACGATTGTCGGCAGTACATTGGTTATGGCAGGAGCTCTCGTTCTTAACAATTGGTATGATGTTGATATTGATACTGTAATGGAAAGAACGAAAAATCGACCTACAGTAACGGGAAATATCCCATTAAAAGTTGTTTTAACAATGGGAATTGTTTTGACCATACTGGGTTTAATCCTGTTACTCTTTACTACAGTGGAAGCTGCCATATATGCATTCGTGGGCTGGTTCACTTATGTGATTTTGTATACGATGTGGTCAAAGCGAAGATATACCCTTAATACGGTAATTGGAAGTGTGTCAGGAGCTGTAACCCCGTTAATCGGATGGACAGCCATTGAATCTAGCAATCATATTGTTCCAATTATATTATTTCTAATTTTATTTATTTTTCAAATGCCACATACCTTTGCGATCGCCATGAAGAAATGTAAAGAATATAAAGCAGCAGGTGTTGCCATGCTTCCTGTTGTTCATGGGTTTAAAATGACAAAACGGCAAATTGTTGTATATGTCGCATGTTTACTGCCCTTACCCTTTTACTTAACATCTCTCGGTACACCATTTATTGTTATTGCAACAATACTTAACGTAGGTTGGTTAGTCGTAAGTATTAGCGGATTTTTCACGAAAAATGACCTAAAATGGGCGCATGTTATTTTTCTGTATTCTGTAAATTATGTAACAATCCTATTCCTGACAATGATAATTGTTACACTGCCTCTTTTCTAAATAATACTAAATAATGTTTAAAAAAAGCTGTCCCTGCTGACTTTGCGGGGATAGCTTTTTTTGTTGTTCATAAATCTGTCACTTTTAAAACATCAAAATGCCACAATGTGATTCAGTTCACTTCAGTGAGAACAATTCGCAATTATTATATACCTAAGGACAACAAAAGGGGGTTGAATTTCGATGGCAGCTTCAAAAGTTACTCATAAAAGTAATAAACAGCAGGAAGAACCATTAAAGGGAACATGGATTTCTGTAACAGTAGTTGGAGTCGTTATTGTTGCTACGTATATAGTTCTATACGGTCTTTATATGACCAGATTATAAGGGGGGATTAGAGAGATGAAAATGCATCTTGATGAAAAAATATGGCTTACGATAAGCTTTGGTATTATCATGGGATTCATGATAATCACTGGATACCAAGCATTTGCACAAGGAATGTCACCACCAAGCGGTATGGAAACGATTGATCCTCAAAAGGTGGATCAAACAGCTCCATTCGATAATCCAGGAGTTAAAGAAATTGGCGACAATAAATATGAAGTGGTTATGACTTTACAAGCGTTTGGTTTTACTCCAAATAACATTGAAGTACCTGCTGGAGCAGAGGTTACTTTTATTATGACTTCAAAAGATGTAGTACATGGATTTGAAGTGGCCGGTACAAACCTCAATGCGATGGTTATGCCAGGGCATATTCAAAAAATCACTCAAACCTTTGATAAGCCAGGCAGCTATTTAGTTATCTGTAATGAATATTGTGGTGCAGGTCACCAAGTTATGAGTACAACGATTACGGTTAAATAAGGGGGGATATTAGATGAAGATGGAAGCAGATTTAAAAGTAGGTATTAAAGAAAAAGCAAATAAAATGCTGGGATATCACCCACAGGATGCAAAATTATCGAAATCATATATAGCAGTAGCATTTATCGCATTATTAGTTGGTGGATTTTTAGGACTATTACAAGGGTTAAACCGAGCAGGATTGTTAGAGTTACCAACTTGGTTTAATTATTATCAAGTATTGACTGCACATGGATTATTGCTAATCCTCGTGTTAACTGCATTCTTTACCATTGGATACTTTTATGCAACACTTTCTCATAATTTAGGAGGGCTTCTTCCAAAAGTTAGAAAGCTCGCTTGGGTTGGTTTCTTCGTTAAGCTTGTCGGATTTGTATTAGCGGTTATTCCAATCTTAATGAATGAAGCTTCGGTTATGTACACGTTCTATCCACCGATGGCTGCACATCCTGTATTTTATATCGGTTTAGCATTAATCGTAGTTGGTGTTTGGTTATGCTGTATTGGAGCATTTATCCAAGTAGCGAACTGGAGAAAAAATCACAAAGGACAGCATGTTCCAATCCTGTCTTACTTTGCAACTGGTGTATTCGTACTATTATTCTTCGCACTAATGTTCGTGGCAGTTGAAGTATTATTCATGATTCTACCATGGGTATTTGGTTGGGTTGATGGGATCAATGTAATGGTCGCTCGTACACTTTTCTGGGCATTTGGACACACATTGGTCAATATCTGGTATTTAACAGCTGTATCTGCATGGTACGTAGTTGTACCAAAAGTTATCGGCGGAAAGCGCTGGAGTGATCTACTAACACGTGTAGTAATTATCGCTCTAGTTATTATGAACATCACTGGTGGATTCCATCACCAAATCATTGACCCTGCAATCAATGAAATTGTTAAATTTATGCACGTATTTATGAGTTTAGCAATTGGATTCCCTTCACTAATGACAGCATTTGCACTATTCGCAGTATTTGAGCGTACAGCAAGAAGAAAAGGTGGAAAAGGATTAATCGGCTGGTGGAAGAAAATGCCATGGGGCGATGTTCGATTCTTAGCACCATTTATTGCAATGGTTGCCTTCATTCCGGCTGGAGCTGGTGGTATTGCCCAAACTACAAACCAATTAGATCAAGTTGTTCATAATACAATGTGGATTGTTGGACATTTCCACTTAACATTAGGTATGTCAGTTGTTATGACATTCTTTGGAATTAGTTATTGGTTAGTTCCTTTTATTTCAAACCGGGTATTAACACCGCAAATCAATAAATTAGGTGTTATCCAAACATGGATTTGGACAGTTGGTATGATCTGTATGTCTGGTTCTATGCACTATGTTGGCTTGCTTGGTTCACCAAGAAGAACTTCTTACTCCACTTATGGGGATCATGCAACAGCATTAGGCTGGGACCCATACTTGACGTTATTAGCAGTTGGCGGTACGTTGTTAATCATTGGTGTTATTCTTCAAGTCTACGCTGTATTCAATATGATGTTCTTTGCACCAAAGGGTGAAACTGAATTCCCGATTGCTGAAGAAGAAGAAAATGCAACGAAAACACCTTATTGGACCGAACGCTGGGGCTTATGGATTGTACTAATGATCATCGTAGTTGCAATGGCCTATGTAATACCATTGACTGATATGATTGTAAATGCACCTCCAGGATCACCACCATTCAAGACTTGGTAAGGTGAATGGATTGATAAAGAGATAGCTCGTAGTTTCAGAGCTATCTCTTTATGCTTAATTGGATGATATTTTGACTACAGAAAACAGAGTTGGATGTGATCAGTATGATCAAAAATAGACATAACAAAATAGCAGTTTTTATCGTTTTATTTTTTGGCTTAGGGTTGTTTTTTATAGGCACCGATGGATTCAGTGCATTTACTGCTGAAAAGGCAAGAGTGAATAAACTACTAAATGATAAACCAAAATTCCCAGAAGTTACCCTCGAGGATAGCACCGGGCGTAAATATTCAATTTCTGAATTTGAAGACAAATATGTATTTATTACATTTTTATATACTTCCTGTACAACGGTTTGCCCAGAATTAGAATATAACATGAAGCAAGTGTATGATAAGGTTCCAAGCAAATATATTGGCGAGGATATTGTTTTTTTAAGTATCAGCTTTGACCCGGAGCGGGATGACCCCGCTACCTTAAATAAATATAAAGACTTTTTTAAGAGTGATGGCGAAACATGGAGAATGGCAAGAATTAATGATAAAGCTGAATTGAAATCTTTGTTAGATAGCTTTGGCGTCATTGTTATTCCAGATGAATATGGAAACTTTGCACATAACTCCGCCTTTTATTTAGTTGATAAAAAAGGCAGTTTGGCAAATGTTATGGATTATAAAGAAATTGATGAAGCCGCTAAAACAGTAGTAAACATACTTGAAAATGGATCGGAGGAGTAATCGATGAATCAGTCGTTTTATGGCTTACTTTTATTAATCTTCTTGGTTGCTCCTCCTGTCGCCCATTTTATGGAATCCCATATGGTCATTCATATGCATATGCAAATGCCGATGCTGGTGATTGCGGGAATGTTAATGGCAAGATTTTTCCAAAAAAGATTTCCGACGTTTTTTGAAAAGTGGAATAGTAACGGTATTCCAGGAATTCTCTTATTTGTCATCATCGTGGTATATTGGATGTTACCCCGAACAATGGATGAGGCATTAACCACAAATAGCGTTGAAGTATTCAAATTTATTAGTTTGCCATTTTTAGCTGGAGTATCTTTAAGAGATAGTTGGAAGAAACTCAGTTCATTGGGGAAAAATATTATTATTATTGGTTTCACGGTTCTGTTTATAGGATTGGGATGGTTATACATTTGGTCCCCGGTGCAATTATGTAATAACTATCTAATCATTGAGCAAGTAACTCTTGGATGGGGGTTTTTACTGACTGCAATTGGTATGATAGTCTATTTAGGGTACAACTTTTTTATCGACCCTTCCGCATATGAATGAGAGGGCAGGCAGGAGTGAATGTATTGAATGAACTCAAATTACGATGAATTGCTGAATATCGAAACGGAAGGAAATCAAAGGGGTTATAATAAGTCCTTCCATTATCACAGATACGAGCCGACTCCCTACACTGCACTTGAAAAATTATTCGCAGAATATGAATTAAACAGCAGTGATCATATCGTTGATTTTGGCTGTGGGAAAGGAAGACTCAACTTCTTTATTCATTACCTATTTCATTCTTCTGTTACAGGGGTTGAGATGAATGAAAAGCTATACGAAGAAGCGATTGAGAACAAAGCGAATTATTTGATAAAGGCTAAAGATAAAGGTGAGATTCAATTTCAGTGCTGCTTGGCAGAAAAATATGAAATCAATCCTCTTGATAATCGTTTTTATTTTTTCAATCCATTTACAATCCCAATATTTTGGAAAATCATAAATAATATTTTGGTTTCGGTAGAAAAATTCAAACGGGAGGTAGATGTGATTTTATATTATCCATCAGAGGATTATATCTACTATTTAGAAAACCACACCTTATTTGAATTACTAAAAGAGGTTCAACTTCCTGGTTTATATGAGAATAATGCCAATGAGCGATTTTTGATTTATCGCTTGGCCTATTAAAATAGCCCTCGCCGTCTAAAATCGACAATCGGGGCTATTTTTTGATGGTTTGTTTAGTAAATATTAATTTCGTTAGTGCATTTTCGATTGTTTTATCTTTGTGGTTACGAATCCAATTATCGGGAATCCTCTTATAGCGGCAGTTGCTGGTTTTTAAATAGTTATAGATAATTTGAGCTTCATCAATCTCATCTCTTTTTATATGGTTGCCGGTAGGAATAGCTGTATCCTTAAAGGTTGAAGTGATGAGGCTGCTAAGTTTAGTAACGTCGGCACAATCAATGGTAATTACTTTACTAGTAAGGACTTCGTTGCGTTTTATTAGAAAGAGCTTAAAGGAGTCCTCGCTTAAATTTTCTATGACAACAAGATTCTTATTTTCCTGTGTAAACTCAATAACCCTTTCTTTTCGAAGCAGAAACCCAATGGCCTCGATTCGATCTCTATACCTAGCGGCAGCCTCAAAATCGAAATCGGCGGCGGCTTTATCCATTTTCCTTTTCATCTCATCAAGGATTACCTTATTTTTACCATTAAGTAAAGCAATGATATCATTGAATATGGTTTGGTACTGTTGCAGTGCAGGTCCACCGCCGCACATTCCTATGCATAATCCAAGAGAATGGTTGAAGCACAGTGAATTCTGCCATTTTGGATTGCTGCAAAGAATTTGAAAGGCTTCCTTGATGCCTATAATCGCCAGTTCGACTCTAGCTTTGCTAGGAAAGGGGCCATAATAAAGTATTCCGTCCTGCTCATCCCGTTGGTTTGTAATCTCTATGTCTGGGTATTCTCTATTCTTATTAATCGCAATGTAAGAGTAGGATTGGGGACTTTTCATCATTTTATTAAATAACGGTTTTAGCTCTTGGATTAATTTACATTCCAGCATAAACGCTTCAAATTCTGTATCTGTTAACAGAATATCAAAATCTCGAATATTGCTGACAAGTTTAATAATCTTTTGCGGATGTGCCTTTGATTGTTGGAAATAGGATTGAACACGTCTTTTAAGGTTTTTTGCCTTACCGACATAAATGATAGAGCCCCGGGAATCCTTCATTAAATAGACTCCGGGTGTCGAGGGAAGGTTTTTCACCTTTTCTTTTATAAAAATAATACTCGCCCCCATTCCGCATTTTTCTTTATTTTATCATAAAAAAATAACCAGATTGAGTATAACAATCTGGTAATAAGCACTTATGAAGGTGATTTTGAATAGAGAATATACAAAAGTATTAACATGACAATGTCTAATCTCGCTTTAAATGCAAATGGTAAAATTCCGCTGTGCAGGATAGGGAGCTTTGTTAGCAGAAGGGCAGCAATCATGATTCCAATTAAGGGGATCACTGCATTTTTTACACTGCGATTAAGTAAAATAAGTATGCCGCAAATTATCTCCAGAAAGGCCGTCACATACAACAGGATATCTGGAAAAGGCAACCCTAAACCGATAAAAACTTCAGCAAGTTCTGTGCTGAATAATTTCATCACACCTGACGTAATAAAGACAAATGCAACAGCATATCGGATTAAACTTGCTGTTGCCAATGATTGATTCATGTCCATTCCCCCTTTATAGAATGTATTCAAATGATGGGACATACCATGAGTGAAATAGTAAAATTTTAAAAATTAGGGTTATTAATGACGTTGAAAGAAGAAAATATAACTACCCAAAAGGGGAGGAGAGGCTCGAAACTTGAGCTTCTCCTCTCTTCGTGTAATAGGGGGATTATGACATTTATCATGTCAAAATCATGACAGCTATATCTACAAAAGAGTGTATTACTAGGGTTATACTTTTGATATCAAATAAAAGGAAGGGGATAAAGTTATGATGGAACACAACCAAAAGAATTTACGAAAACAAGTTGCACCTTATGAAAAATCAAATCTACGAGCAAGCATCTGGCAGATAATAAATACCCTGCTGCCTTTCTTTCTACTGTGGATTCTTGCTTATCAAAGTCTTACCATCTCATACATACTAACTTTGGGAATCTCTATCCTTGCATCAGGATTTTTAGTGAGGACTTTCATCATTTTTCATGATTGCTGTCATCACTCCTTTTTTAAGAACCGGAAAGCAAACACAATTCTTGGAACGATTACAGGAATATTGACTGTTTTTCCCTATCACCAATGGCAGCATGACCATTCTGTGCATCATGCAACGAGCAGTAATTTAGATAAGCGGGGAACGGGTGATATCTGGGTATTGACAGTGGAAGAATATTTAGCTGCTTCAACATGGGAAAGATTAAAATATCGGTTGTATCGGAACCCACTTGTAATGTTTGGATTAGGACCTATATACGTATTCTTGCTTAAAAACCGCTTTAATCGAAAAGGTGCACGGTTTAATGAACGTATGAACACCTATATAACCAATACAGGGATTGCTGCTTTAATAGCTGTACTATGCTTCACGCTTGGTTGGGAGCAATTCCTATTGGTACAAGGCCCTATCTTTTTACTATCTGGTTCGCTGGGAATATGGTTGTTTTATGTGCAGCATACCTTCGAAGATTCATACTTTGAGGAAGATAAACATTGGGAATATGTGAAAGCAGCGGTTGAAGGCAGTTCCTTCTATAAACTTCCAAAGGTTTTACAGTGGTTAACTGGAAATATTGGCTATCACCATGTTCACCATTTAAGCCCGAGGGTACCCAATTACAAGCTAGAAGAAGCTCATAATAATACACTGCCCTTGCAAAATGTTCCAACCATTACATTAGCAACCAGTCTAAGTTCGCTTAAATTCCGCCTTTTCGATGAACAAAACAAGAAGTTTGTTGGCTTTAAGGAAATTAAAGTGCTAGTAAAAGAACAGAAAAAGTTTCTTAGAGCGGAGAAAGTATGAAACGACAAGCCCTGTATTGGGCTTGTCGTTATTTCTGTTCTAAAGAATGGCAGGGGTCGAATAAATAGTAGTAAATGAAGAGAGTGGGTAATTGTGGTAATATTAAGGTTATAAACTTTTATTACTGAAAATGAGGTTCTACTATGATTAAAAGGTATATGACATTCCAGAAAAATAGCGGCATATCACCATATATTTGGACCATTCTTTGCATATTGCCCTTTTATTTTATTTTCCAAACATCCTCGCCTATAAAAATCGTTGTTGGGATTATCCTTACCATTCTCTTTTTTATCTTCTATCGGATTGCTTTCATTTCGAAAGGGTGGCCGGTTTATCTCTGGACCTTCATCTTAATAGGTATCTCAATTACATCAACCAGCCTTTTTAGCTATGTGTATTTTGCTTTTTTTCTTTCCTATTTTATTGGAAATATCAAGGAGCGAGTAACGTTTTTAACCTTATATTTTATTCATTTGATTAGTACATCCGCCTCTATTAATTTCAGCATTGTCCAGCAGGATGAGTTTTTTCTCAAGCAATTGCCTTTTGTCATTATCATTTGGATAAGTGTCATTTTGCTGCCTTTCAATATTCATAATAAGAAGGAAATGGGCCAGTTGGAGGAAAAGCTTGAGGATGCCAATAAGCGCATTTCAGAGTTGGTAAAGTTAGAGGAGCGTCAGCGGATTGCCCGCGACCTACATGACACATTAGGCCAAAAGCTCTCGCTGATTGGCTTAAAAAGTGATTTAGCCAGAAGATTAATCACCAAAGACCCTGAGCAGGCACGTAGTGAATTAAAAGACGTGCAGCAAACAGCAAGAACCGCGTTAAGTGAAGTGAGAAAAATGGTTTCTTCAATGAGAGGAATCAGGTTAAAAGATGAGATTATCCGGGTGAAACAAATATTGAAGGCTGCCGAAATAAACTTCGAAGGAGACCAGGAAATTTCCTTGAAAAATGTTCCTTTATTGACTGAAAACATTCTTAGCATGTGTTTGAAAGAGGCAGTTAATAATGTTGTTAAACATAGTGGTGCCAGCTCTTGTTCTGTATCCATTGTGCAATCGTGGAAGGAAATGGTGTTGACCATCCATGATAATGGAGTGTTTAAAAGCGAAGATGATAAAGAAATGAGAGGAAGCGGGCTACTAGGAATGAAAGAACGCCTGGAGTTTATTAATGGCAGCTTAGAGCTTCTAACAAAAGAAGGAACAACTTTAATAATTAGAGTGCCCAATGACGTTAAGCCGTCAATTAAGGAGGAGGCGTAAAATATGATTAGAATTGTAATAGCGGAAGACCAGCAAATGCTGTTGGGCGCCTTCGGTTCGCTTCTAAATTTGGAAGAGGATATGGAAGTGGTTGGCAAAGCTTCAAATGGGGAAGAGGCGGTGGCTTTAGTAAGGAAGCATCAGCCTGATATTTGCATTATGGACATCGAAATGCCAGGAAAAACAGGACTGGAAGCGGCTGAAGAGGTAAAAGGTTTAGATTGCAAAGTAATCATATTAACTACATTTGCTCGAACAGGTTATTTTCAACGTGCCCTAAAAGCAGGAGTTAGAGGCTATCTGTTAAAGGATAGTCCAAGCGAGGAGCTGGCAAGCTCCATCCGACGGGTAATGGAAGGAAAACGGATATACGCCCCTGAGCTTATGGACGATGTTTACTCCGAAGAAAACCCACTAACAGACCGTGAAAAAGAAGTACTCGAACTCGTCGCTGATGGCAAAAACACTCAAGAAATCGCAGAGCAACTCAGCATCAAAACAGGTACCGTCCGTAATTATATCTCCACCATACTAGACAAACTAGACGTCAAAAACCGAATCGAAGCCATCAAACAATCCAAAGAAAAAGGCTGGTTCAAATAGGTCGATCAGGAAACAGCCTTAGCAGAAATTGAATAATCTATTTGGCCAGCCATTGTCTTTTCGCAGCAATGACTGGCTTTATTTTTTAAAAAATAGGCAGACTAAGGTATTGACCTTACCGTTGCGTAAAGGTGTATTGTTGTTTATGAGGAGAGGATCACATGGAATATACAATACAAAAACTTGCTAGTCTCGCAGGTGTTAGCACCCGAACATTGAGATATTATGATGAAATTGGAATTCTTAAGCCGGCAAGAATCAATTCATCAGGATATCGGATCTATGGTCAGGCGGAAGTGAATCGCTTGCAGCAAATCTTATTCTATCGAGAACTAGGAGTCGGTTTAGACAGCATCAAGGACATTGTAACGGCACCGACCTTTGATGGGGCTAAAGCACTGCGGGAGCATCGTGAAAAACTCCTCGAAAAGAAGGAACAACTAGATTTATTAATCGCCAATGTCGATAAAACAATAGCACTTACGGAAGGGAGAATAACCATGTCAAATAAAGAGAAATTTGAAGGATTTAAAAAGAAAATGATTGAAGATAACGAGAAGAAATATGGAAAAGAAATCCGTGAAAAATATGGCAAGGATACAGTTGAAGCGTCTAATGCAAAAGTAATGAATATGACTCAGGAACAATACGAAGAAGTAACAGCTTTAGCTGAACAAATCCACACTACTTTAGCTGAAGCATTTAAAACAGGAGACCCTGCAGATGAGTTAGCACAAAAGGCGGCACATCTCCATAAGCAATGGCTAAGCTATTATTGGAAAGAATACAGCGAGGAAGCCCATGCAGGATTAGCTCAAATGTATGTGGATGATGAAAGGTTTACAGCTTATTATGACAAAAAACAACCTGGAACCGCAATATTCCTAAGGGATGCGATTCATGTCTATACAGGTCTAAAAAACTAATGGTTAATGCTCACCCAATAATCGTTTTGGGTGAGCTTTTTATATTTTCAGAGCAATAGTGCAGAATAAAAAAAGAACTTACAATAGAAAGGCGAAAATTATGGCTGAAAAATACAGTTTAGAGATTTTGAATAGGCTTAATCTATTTTATCAATTGATTAATAATATGACTGATTTGGTCTTTTTGACAAAAGTAAATCAAGATAAATCATTAAGCTATGTTATTTTAAATAAACCAGCTAAAGACCTTTACGGATTAACAAATGAATGTTTTGGCAAACAGATAGAAGAGGTTCTTCCAAATAATGCTTACCAAATTATCAAGGGAAAATACGAAGAAGCAATGGAAAAGAAAAGGCCCATCAAATACGAGGATATGGTTAGTGTTTCGCCTCTTCTCGAAAACAATAATCATGGAATCATTTATTGGGAATCGACGATCACACCTGTGTTCAATCAAGACGGCGAGTGTACCCATTTGTTAGCTATCGTCCGTGATTTAACAGAACAAAGAGAAAAGGAGTATGAAATACGAAGGATAAAAGATCGCTTTGAGCTCGTCTGGAATAGTGTTGCGGATGTCATGTTTACATTTGATAAAAATGAAAATATAGTATCCGTTAATAAAGCATTCGAAAAATTATTAGGCTGGACAGCAGAAGATCTGGTAAAGAAAAAGTCCATCAGTTTTATCCCAGAAGAGGATAAAGAAGACCTTAGAAAAGTCATTGAAAGAGTAAAAAGCGGCGAGACAGTGACTTCTCATGAGGTAAAACGAATGACAAAAAGTGGTGAAATGATATATTTTCTTGGCTCGTTTTCACCTCTCTTTGATCACAATGGTGATTGGGATGGGGGTGTAGTTGCCTACAAAAACATCACGCAAAGAAAGAAATATGAAGATAAATTAAAAGAGTTAGCTCTTCATGACCCATTAACGGGTATTCCTAATAGAACTTACTTTTCACAATGTCTTAAAACAGAGATGGAAAAAGCAAAACGAACGAACCTGCTGCTTTCAGTCTTTGTCCTTGATATTGATCATTTTAAAGAAATTAATGATACCTATGGACATGACATTGGTGATGAGGTGTTAAAGGAATTTGCCATGCGCGTTAAAAAAGCGATTAGAAAAAATGACTTCCTTGCAAGAATTGGAGGAGATGAATTCGTCATACTAATACCTGAGTTGACAGAAAAAACAAAGGTTATAGAAATAGCTGATAGAATCCAACAATGTCTAGGTGATGAGTGGATTGTTGCCAATGAAAACGTAAAAATCACTTCAAGTATTGGAATATCATTTTACAACCAATTTGACTTAGAAGAAAAAACACTATTTAAAAACGCTGACCTTGCTTTATATGAAGCAAAGAAAAAAGGGAAAAATAATTATCAAATTTATAATGATCAAAAAACCGGCTAATACTGAATTAGCCGGTTTCTACTTTTTAAAGAATGTTACTAGATAATATTTGGTTATCGCGAGGTACTCCCTTGTGTATGATTTTGGGATGGCCACTGTCGGAGTTTCTGCGGGAATTCCTTGTAAATTCAAACCCTGATTTTTAGCAATGGACTTGGCTCGATAAAGATGAAAATCGTTCGTTACGAGCAATCCAGTTTCGAGATGATCTGGAATGAGCTTTTTTGAAAAAGTGATATTTTCAACTGTGTCTGTTGATTTATCTTCTATTAATATTCTATTTCTATCAACTCCATGTTTAAGTAAACCTCTTTTAATCGCTTCCGCCTCAGTGATATCTTCTCCTGGTCCTTGTCCTCCTGATGCAATTGCAATGGTATCTTCATTTTTCTTCATATAATTTGCCGCTGCATCAATCCGATATTGAAGAGCCAGTGAAGGTATTTCACCTTTAACTCGTGCCCCAAGAATAATGATATAGTCAGCATGCAAAGGTACTTCAATATTTATGTGGTCCCTAATCTTAGAATGTAAGAAAGCGAAGTATAGTAGCACACTGAGTGTAAGCAAGCCTATGACCGCAAAAAATGTCTTCCTCTTCACCATCAAATCCGTCCCTCTATGTATAATCTAATCTTCCTTTTATTCTACCACAGTCGAATATCAATTCCCTGTATATGTTAAATTACTGGGGATTTTTTTATATTCCCTTGGCATACTAAACGAGACAAAGAGTAAAGGAGTTTGGCGTATGAACTTTTATCCATATGAAGAAGATTCATTGCTTTTTTCAAAGAAATCAGCACGAAATGTTTTTATCGTGTTAGTAATTTTATTCTTTTCTGTTTATATCGGATCAGAACAATTTGGATATTTCGATATGGCCTTATATGGGTATTTGTGGGCAACTGTTTTGTGCTTTGTACTCTTGACAATCAGAATCACCTCGTGGACCCTTCGTCCTCCAACTAGAAGGCTGTGGAAGCAAGGTTTCAAAATGATGTTTAGTGCTAAAGGGCTTACATTCGTATTTAAGACTTTATACACCAATATCGGAGAGCAAAGGTTTATAAGAAATCGATCTGTTTATCGCTGGGCACAGCATATGTTCATTTCTTGGGGAGTCATCTTCTCCTTTGCGATTACCTTTTCCCTTGTACTTAACTGGCTTCATTTTGAATTAGTAGAACCTAAAACGTATGCAGCAGTGGTTTTTGGGATTCCAATGTTTCGAATGGGAGTTGACTCACCTCTCGCTATTGCCATTTATCACGGATTAAATTGGACAGGTATTGCTGTCATTATTGGCTGCGGGATGGCGCTTTATCGAAGAGTAACAGACGAAAAAAAGATTGTTGAGCAATCAAAAGAATATGATTTCTTTCCACTCTTTCTACTAATAGCAATCTCAATAACTGGTTCCTTACTCACGGTTTCTGCATTGTGGATGGAGGGGGCCTTCTACTTAGGTATTGCGCTTGCACACCAAATAACTGTCATTGTTTTTCTGTTATATTTTCCATTCAGTAAGTTCTGGCATCTGCCGCTTCGATTTTTAGCTGTCATTGTACCGATGTACCATGCAATGGGAGAACAGAAGGAATGCGCTAGATGTGGGATAGAATATGCGACGGCTACACAAATCAAGGATGTTCAATTAGCTTTAGAAAAAAGACATTTGTCTGTTCCGATTGATCACACAACACTGCATTTTTCAGACCTGTGTTCAGAGTGCCGGAGAGTTAGTCACAGATTGGGTGCCTATGGTGCTAAAGTTCATTTCCGTAAAGCTAACCTTGTGTTAGAAAGTAATCAGAAAAATGGACTTCAATTGAAGAAGGGAGGAGATTAGTAGATGGGTCATGCACAGAATAAAGACTACTCTCAAAGAGATTATGATGCGATATTACGAGATGGCGAAGAACTGATTTCTACTCATTGCTGTTTCTGCGGGATGCAATGCGGGATGAACATTCGCGTGAACAAAGAGGATAAATCGGTGCTCGGAGTTGAGCCAAGATATGATTTTCCAATGAACGGTGGAAGGCTTTGCCCGAAAGGAGTAAGTGCTTACCGACAGGCAGAACATGTGGAACGGTTAAAGCACCCGCTTATTCGAAAAAATGGAAAGCTTGAACAGGCTACATGGGATGAGGCCATGGATTTGATTGTATCAAAAATCCAAGAAATTCAAGGTAAGTATGGAAAGGATGCCTTTGGAATTTATAGCGGCTCCTCCATGACGAACGAAAAATGTTACTTAATGGGTAAATTCGCACGGATTGGACTTGGAACCAAGAATATTGATTACAATGGCCGATATTGTATGTCATCTGCATCTGTTGGCTTCAACCAAAGTATCGGAATTGATAGAGGCTCGACCAATCCTTGGTCTGACATCAAATTTGCGGATGTATTGTTGATTGCAGGCTCGAATACGGCTGAGTGCCACCCGTTATCGATGCCATATATTTGGGGTGCTAGAGATCGCGGGGCAAAATTAATTGTTGTCGATCCTAGACAAACGAAAACAGCACTCGTAGCAGATGTCCATTTAGACATTCGTCCAGGGACCGATGTGGCGATAGCAAATGGCTTACTGCATGTCATGATTGAAGAGGATTTAGTTGACCATGACTTTATTCATAACCGTACAACTGGTTACGAAGAATTAAAGGAACTTGTAAAAAAATACACACCTGCACATGTTTCTGAAATTACAGGTGTTGCGGTAGATAAAATCATAACGGCTGCTCGACTATTCGGTCAGGCAAAAACCGGGATGACTATGTTCGCACGCGGGGTTGAGCAGCATGCGACAGGTACAGATTCCGTTTCAAACTATGTGAATCTATGTTTAGTAACCGGAAAAATGGGAAAAAAGGGTTCCGGGGTTGCAACCTTCACAGGTCAAGGGAATGGGCAAGGCGGGAGGGAACACGGTCAGAAAACAGACCAACTGCCAGGATTTCGAAAAATTACCGACCCGAAAGCGCGAGAATATATCGCAGGTGTGTGGGGTGTTGATGAATCAGAGATTCCAGGACCGGGGTTATCAGCTTTTGAAATGCTTCAGGCACTTGGTAAAGAAATTAAGGGATTGTTATTAATCTGCAGTAATCCAATTGTCTCTTCCCCAACAGTAGGTGATGTGGGTGAGTACCTAAAGAGTTTGGACTTTTTTGTTTGCATGGATTTCTTTTTGTCAGAATCGGCAGAGCTAGCGGATGTTGTTCTTCCATCAACCGTTTGGATTGAAGACAATGGAACCATGACAAATGTGGAAGGCCGGGTATTACGAGTGAAAGGTATTGATCGTACACCTGGTGAAACAAAAAGGGACTGGAAGGTCATTTGTGAAATTGCAGAACGACTTGGCAGGGGGCAATACTTCCAATTTAATTCACCAGAGGATATCTTTAATGAGCTTCGGGTTGCAAGTAAAGGCGGGACCGCAGATTATTACGGAATCACCTACGAAAAGCTCGATAAAATGCAGGGGGTATTTTGGCCATGCCCAACAGAGGAATCGGAAGGATTACCAAGATTGTTTGAGGATTTAAAATTTAACTTTCCCGATGGAAAAGCAAGAATCTTAGCCTTTGAACATAAAGGCCCAAATGAGAAAACGAGTAAAGAATACCCAATCATTTTATCAACTGGACGAGTTGTCTTTCACTATTTAAGTGGAAATCAAACAAGGAGGATTGAGGCTCTGCGGAATTTATGTCCAGACCCATATGTGGAAATTCACCCCAACCTGGCGAAAAAATATAACATTGAACATGGAGAACCTATCAAGATATCAAGCCCTAGGGGCAGCATTGAGCTCCCTGCAAGAGTTACCAAAATCACGAGAGAGGACATGGTTTTCGTTCCCTATCACTGGGGGAAATCATTAGCAATCAATCATTTGACGAACCCGGCGCTAGAACCAAAGTCGAAAATACCAGAGTTCAAGGTTTGCGCAGTCAAATTAGAAAAGATTGTCTCGCATGCAGGTGAAAAGCATGGCTAAGGTTTTATATATTGATTACGAAAGATGTATTGGCTGCCGGGCTTGTGTCATTGGATGTGAGGAATGTAGTGGGCATGACCATTTATCGAGGATGTTTGTTGATGAGCTAAATCCAGGAGAAACGGTAGCAGCTTCCCCAACTCCCTGTATGCACTGTGTGACACCAGCATGTGCGGAATCATGCCCGGTCCAAGCAATTGCAATCGCGGATGATGGAACGGTATTATCTGCCTCATTAGAAAAATGCATTGGCTGTAAAAACTGTACATACGCTTGTCCATTTGGAATTCCACGGGTGGATGATGTGAAAAAGGTAATGTACAAATGTGATATGTGTTATGACCGGACTTCTAAAGGAAGACCGCCAATGTGTGCAAGTGTTTGTCCAACGGATACGATTCGCTTTGTGGATGAACACGAAATTAAAGCAGAACCGCCTAAGGAAGTTCAATTTAAGTGGGATTTCGGCGGTACAGTAATTGAAACAAGAACTGTCATTGGTATGCCGGATACAGAGACAAACAGATATGGATTTAGAGAAGGCGATGGTGTTCAATCATGAAGAAAATAGAGGGATTTCTTCGAAAGTTGTCTTTTAATATCAAAAGAGATAAAGAATTAGAATTAAATAGAAGAGGTTTTATCGCCTCTTCGTTATCGTTAATGGGTGTATTATTTGTAAGCTCAACCCCATTAATGGCGTTATCG
Source organism: Neobacillus niacini (assembly GCF_023715415.1). Lineage (GTDB taxonomy): Bacteria > Bacillota > Bacilli > Bacillales > Cytobacillaceae > Neobacillus > Neobacillus niacini_C. The sequence continues at coordinate 51,677 of NZ_JAMBOB010000010.1, read as the reverse complement.
AAGAATCGTGAAGAAGAAGCCCATGAGTCTGAGATGTTTATTGTCAATGAAAAAGATATCGCTGTTGGACAGAGTGTTTCATTCTATTATCCTGATGAGAATGATTCTGCGATATTGGTACGAATCTCTGAAAAGGAATATAGGGCGTATAACAGTAAATGTACGCATTTAATGTGTCCGGTTTATTGGGAAAAGGATACGGGGAAATTAACCTGCCCGTGTCATAATGGATTTTTTAATGTGGAGGACGGGTCCGTACTTGCGGGACCGCCGCCAAGGGCGCTTCCATCCATTAAATTGAAATTTAAAGGTAAAAAAATCTACGCTGTTGGAATCACTCAGGCTCAGCATTAGGAGGCGGGTTTTATGAAAATGGCATGGTGGGTTTTTATGAGTCTCTTGACCGTGCAAATTATTCTTATTCAATACATGGTAGAGGAATATCTGGCAGGTCATTACGGAAATCTTTTCTATTATGTCCTTGCATTAGGCTTTATGTTTGTTTTGACACTGATAACGTATCTATTCTTTAGAAGAGTGGATAAGGTAATGGATCATTAAAGGAGGACGAATGGGTTGCAGATGAATGATGATAAAATAACTTCGGTTGTAAAAGACTTCTTCCATAAAATTCATGCAGATGATCTAATGAGCAAGTTTTTTAAGGACCATGATCAGGAGAGAATTCAGCATCACCCGCAGACATTTTTACAGCATGGATTGGGTGAAGGAAAATATAGCAATGAACAGATAGCAAATGCACATAAAGATATCCCAATCAACGACGAACATTTTGAAGCAATGGTCGGGAATTTCATTTCCACATTAGATGACAATGGTTTTAGTGCAGAGGACAAACAAAAGATACATGGAATATTACAAGGATATAAAGGCGATATCTTAGGCAAATAAAAAAGCGGTGCCCCGTTATGGGACACCACTTTTTTTTAGGCAATTGAATTCTGTACTGTATCAGCTAATTCGTTGTATTTATCAAACAGCAAGGAACCTCTTTTATAGATAGAAGGTTCATAATCATCCTCTTGTGGAGCTAATATTGGCAGCTGAGCAATGAGATTGGTTCCCAGTTTTGAGGCGAGTTGTTCCGAGCCGCCTTTGCCGAAAAGATAATACTTTTGTTCGAGATCTGGCGGCTGAAAATAGGCCATATTTTCGACGATACCTAAGATATTATGATTATTGCTTGCAGCCATTTTACCTGCTCGTTCTGCGACATGTGAAGCGGTTGGATGTGGAGTGGTGACAACAATCTGATTGGAGCTTGGAATCAGCCGGTTCACGTCCATGGCAACGTCACCAGTCCCTGGCGGCATATCAATAATGCAGTAATCCAAAGGACCCCATATCACCTCATTAATAAATTGGTTGATGACCTTCCCGAGCATAGGCCCACGCCATACAACAGGATCATTATTTTTAACAATAAAGCCCATTGACATGATTTTGACATTATGTGATTCGACAGGGATAATCTTGTTATTCATCGATTTCGGACCAAAACTAATATTCATCATGTTTGGAATACTGCTTCCATATATATCAAAATCAATTAAACCTACCGCTTTTCCTTGTCTAGCCAACGAAACAGCAAGATTCGCAGATACAGTAGACTTACCGACCCCGCCTTTACCCGAAATCACCGAAATGACTTTTCCAGATAACATACTCTCACCTCATTTTGTTTAAAGACAATTTTTCATCGAGCTTTGAAGGTACTCGATCCAAGGCTCCCAATTCTTAATCATATATGCAGGTTCTCCATCAGACAAATAACCTAAAAAACTCTTAGAATCATCGATTGCCACTTCATTTCCTTCTCGCAGTCGAGAGATGATGTCATGAATAATGATATATTCCTCTAACAATAATTCACTTGAATACTCAAGCTTAACCTCGTTGTTGCCGATATGGACATCACCTAGTGCCTTATCGGAACTGTCAAGATAGATTTCATACTGGCGATCGGACCTTTTTTTTAGAAAAGGCAAATCATATTTGGTAAGGTCAACCTCTTGATGAAAGGTTAATGTTGTAGTTAACATTCTGAATACCTCCTTATCACTCTCTAACAGTATTTACCATTTGTCCTCATAAAAAACATCTTTTTCAAGGAAGTTGCAAAATGCATAGAATATGCATAGTATCCGTATATTCATACAACTTCAAATGAAAGCGTTTCCAAAAACAAATGTAAAAAAATCGATAAAAACAGAAAATTGAGCAATTTATTTCTTGAATAATTATTACTCTGTATGTATAATGATACATTATATAAGAGACATAGGAGTGGGAAAAATGAGGGCTGCAATTATCGGTGGAACAGGATATGGGGCAATAGAGTTAATAAGGCTTATCAACAAGCATCCACATTTGAGCGTTGGTTCAGTTGTTTCCAACTCTCAAGCTGGTAACGACATTAGCGAATCCTACCCACACCTTACTGAAATTATAAATCAACCATTTGAAAGCTATGATGCTGATCGATTAGCAAAAGAGAATGATATTGTGTTCTTAGCTACACCATCAGGCGTCAGTAGTAAGATGGCACCGGAGCTTGTGGATAAAGGTATTAAAGTGATTGATCTATCAGGAGATTTCCGGCTAAGGTCACAAAATGAATATGAAATCTGGTATAAGCATTCAGCACCAGAAGAGGAATACTTAAGTAAGGCAGTTTATGGATTGAGTGAGATTTATGAAGATGAAATTAAACGGGCTACGTTCATTGCTAATCCTGGATGCTATCCAACAGCAACCAGCCTCGGTTTGCTTCCAATTTTGAAGGCAAATCTTGCAGACTCAAAATCTATAATTATTGATGCGAAGTCTGGGGTTTCCGGTGCCGGCAGAGCTCTTTCCTTAACCGCACATTACGCTGAAATAAATGAGAATCTAAAAGCATATAAGCTTGGAGCACATCAACATATACCTGAAATTGAACAAGTGCTTAAGGATGAAACAGGCAGGCTGGTAACAATTTCGTTTACAACTCATTTGATTCCGATGACTAGAGGAATAATGATAACTGCCTATGTTAATTTACTTGGGAAAACTTCTACGAGTGAAGTGAATGCGTTGTATAAACAATTTTATGAAAATCATCCATTTGTCAGAATTAGGCCAGAGGGAATCTATCCATCTACCAAAGAGGTTAGCGGCAGTAATTATTGTGACATTGGATTACATGTTGACCAGCGAACGAATCGACTAACTGTGATTTCGGTAATCGACAATTTAGTTAAAGGTGCAGCAGGGCAAGCGATACAGAATGCAAATTTAATGAATGGCTGGGCTGTCAGTACAGGGCTTGAAGACATATCATTATATCCTTAATAAAATGATTGATTGAATAATAGATGGAAAGTTTTATAAAGTCTTGGGTTGCCAAACAATGAAGACATTCAAGGAGGAAATTAAATTGATGCCAGCCATTTCAAATAAAGAGATTATAGTTTTAGAAGAAGGAAGTGTCACTCTGCCAAAGGGGTTTGTGGCTGGAGGTATGCATTGCGGGATTAAAAGAAAACGTCTGGATCTTGGTTATATTGTATCGGAAGTTCCTGCAAGTGTTGCAGGGGTGTATACAACAAATATTTTTCAGGCAGCCCCCCTATTGGTTACTCAAGAGAGTATCGCAAAGGAGAATAAGATTCAGGCTATCATCGTCAATTCAGGAAATGCCAATGCATGCACTGGGGAACAGGGATTGTTAGACGCTTTTGCAATGCAAAAAGGATTTGCAAGCGTACTAGGCATTGAGGACCACCTTGTTGCCGTTACTTCAACAGGTGTAATTGGTGAACTTTTACCGATGGATAATGTAACAACAGGTATTAATCAAATTCTACAATCCAAATATGCAACAGAAGAAAATTTCAAAAATGCAATATTAACAACGGACACATGCATTAAGCAGATAGCAGTTCAAATGAAAATAGACGGAAAGACAGTCAGCATTGGCGGTGCAGCTAAAGGGTCTGGGATGATTCACCCAAATATGGCGACCATGCTTGGTTTTGTCACATCAGATGCCAATATAGCGCATGAAGATTTGCATTCTGCCCTTAAAGAAATTACAAATCAAACCTTCAACATGATAACAGTTGATGGAGATACAAGTACAAATGATATGGTACTGGTCTTGGCAAACGGGTTAGCCGGTAATGGCCAGCTGACAAAAGACCATCCAGATTGGGATTTATTCAAAGCTGGCTTAAAGCTCGTAAGTGAAGAGCTTGCGAAAAAAATAGCAAGAGACGGTGAAGGAGCCACTAAGCTTGTTGAAGTTCAAGTAAACGGCGCATACAGTCAGGAAGCAGCTAGAGCGGTTGGAAAGTCCATTATCTCTTCTAATCTTGTAAAAACAGCTATCTATGGCACTGACCCGAACTGGGGAAGAATTGTTACTGCTATCGGATATTCAGGAATACCTGTTGAACCAAATAAATTAATAGTAGCAATTGGTCCATACAAAGTGTTCGAAAATGGCTTACCATGTCCGTTTGTGGAAGAAGAAGTCAAGGAATATCTAGAACTGGAAACAGTAAAACTTCTTGTTGATTTGAACCAAGGTGAAGAAAGTGCAACAGCCTGGGGATGCGATCTAACTTATGATTATGTAAAAATCAACGCATCCTACCGCACGTAAGTGGAGGGACAAAAATGAATTATATAGTCATTAAGTGTGGCGGAAGTGTGTTAGATAATCTGCCAAAGTCCTTTTATGAAGACGTGATATCCCTTCATCAAAAAGGGGACTGGACACCAATTATTGTCCATGGCGGCGGTCCACTTATTAATAAATTGTTAAAGAACTTAAATGTAGAAACTACCTTTGTAAATGGTTTAAGAGTAACCAATCACGAAGTATTGGATATAGTAGAAATGGTTTTAAGCGGAACCGTGAATAAACAAGTGGTTCGGAACATCATTGAGGCAGGCGGCAGTTCATTTGGTGTCAGTGGAGTGGATGGGAGCTTGTTAAAAGCCATTCCTACTTCAGATGAAAGTTTAGGTTTTGTAGGAGAAGTCGTGGAAGTAAATACTTTAGTCATTGAAAGCATTGTAAATCAAGGACATATACCTGTCGTTTCACCAATCGGGATTGGTGCAGATGGACAGCGGTATAATATAAACGGCGATGTTGCCGCAAGTGCAGTTGCGAAGGCACTAGGAGCCAATCTTTGCTTTATCAGTGATATACCGGGAATCCTAGTCGAAAAGAATGGTGAAAAATCTAAATTAGACAGGGTTACGAAAGCAAAAGTGGAAGAACTAATTGAAGATAAAACCATCTATGGCGGGATGATTCCCAAGGTAAAAGCAGCAATCGATGGTTTAGTGCATAAAATACCGATGGTCGGTATCATTGACGGATTTGAAAAAAATAGCTTGGTAGAATACGTGAACGGCAAAAACATTGGAACAAAAATTGTTTTAGAAGAGGAGCTTGTCTAATGACCATTAACACTTCCGTTTCCCCCATTTCGTCAGTAATGGCTACGTATAGCCGCTTTCCTATTACGTTGGTTAAGGGGAAAGGAAGCTATGTATGGGACGATCAAGGGAAAAAATATTTAGATTTTACTTCAGGTATTGCAACATGCAACTTAGGCCATGTGCCTGATGTGGTTAAAGCAAAGCTTGAAGAGCAGCTGCAAAATCTTTGGCACTGTTCAAACCTTTATAACATTCCAAATCAACAGGAACTTGCGGCACTGCTGACAGCCAATAGTTGTGGAGACCAGGTCTTCTTTTGCAACAGCGGCGCGGAAGCAAATGAGGCGGCCATTAAGCTCGCAAGAAGATACGCACAGAAAGTAAAAGGAACAGATTCTTTTGGAGTCATTACCTTTCAGCAATCCTTTCACGGCAGAACTTTGGCTACTTTATCAGCCACTGGTCAGGAGAAAATCCAACAGGGATTTGCGCCCTTAGTAAAAGGCTTTAGTTATCTGCCATTTAATGATATCGAAGCACTTGATCAACTAAAAACACTTCAGCCAGCAGCGATTTTACTCGAGCTCGTCCAGGGTGAAGGTGGAGTCATTCCGGCAAATCAGGAATGGGTAAAGAAAATTGCAGAAATCTGTAAAGAGAAAGACATCCTGTTAATGGTTGATGAAATCCAAACTGGGATTGGAAGGACCGGTACACTGTTTGCATATGAACAATACGGTATAGAGCCGGATGTGATTAGTGTAGCAAAAGGTCTAGGATCAGGGTTTCCGATTGGGGCTATCATAGCGAAAGAAAAGGCAGCAAAGGGCTTTGACCCAGGAAGCCACGGAAGTACTTTTGGGGGGAATCCATTAGCTACTGCAGCTGGTGTCGCAACTATAAAACATATTACTGAAAGTAATTTGTTGAAGCACGTAAATGAAATTTCTGTTTACCTAGATGAGCTGCTAACCCAGTTCAAAGAAAAGTACACTTTTATAAAAGAAGTTAGAGGAAAAGGGCTATTAAAGGGGATTGTAGTTGGAGATAAGGCACCAAAAATTGTTCAAAAAGCAATTGAAAATCAACTGTTGATCCTAACAGCGGGACCAAATGTAGTGAGAATACTACCGCCTTTAACAGCATCAAAAGAAGAAATGAACGAATTCATCAAGGCATTGGAAATAATTTTCCAAGGTATAGAGAAAGGCGAGTGAGTGTTTTGGAACAGGGATATCTTACTTTGGAAACCGGAGAAGTTTTTGAAGGAATACTAATAGGTGCAAACAAGGATTCAATCGGTGAAGTTGTATTTAACACAAGTATGACTGGCTACCAGGAGATCATTACAGATCCTTCTTATGCAGGACAGCTCATAACATTCTGCTATCCAATAATCGGAAACTATGGAATTAATGCGATGGATGATGAATGTATTTCGCCTTCCTTGGCAGGAGTGGTGATTGGTGATTTATGTGAAACACCAAGCCATTACCAATCTATTAATAAATTTTCTGAAAAACTAATGCAGGCAGGCGTTCCAGGAATTGCAGGCGTCGACACAAGATTACTTGTTAAAACGATTCGAAGCCGCGGAACGGTAAAAGGATATTTAAGTAAATCTAAACAAGAAACTTTTGATGAAAATAAAACGATACCATTTTGGGTAGAGAAAGTTTCAACTGAAAAAGTGCAATACTTCAAAAATGAAGGACCACACGTTGTCCTTATCGACTTTGGATATAAAAAATCAATATTGAATGCGTTGCTAGATGAAAATTGTTGTGTGACCATCGTCCCTTTTAATACCTCTTTTGAAAAAATCAAGGCCTTAAAGCCAGACGGTGTGTTATTAAGTAACGGGCCTGGAGATCCAATGGCACTGAAACAATGGTTTCCAGAAATCAAAAAGATTACACAACACTATCCAACTCTAGGCATCTGCCTGGGGCATCAGTTAATTGCCCTAGCTTATGGAGCAAAAACGGAAAAACTTGCCTACGGACACCGTGGCGGCAATCATCCTGTTAAAGAATTAGCAACAGGTAAGGTTAAAATTACAGCACAAAATCACGGATATGTTGTTGTTGACGAGAGCGTTGATGCTCAGGTTTTTCAAATCACATACCGTAACGTTAATGATAAATCCATCGAAGGATTAAAGCACCGACGCTTTCCGATTCAAACCGTTCAATTTCACCCGGAAGCACATCCAGGACCAAGTGACACACAATACATTCTAGAAGAATTTGTTTATCAGATAAATTCCGTGGGAGATAAACGTTATGCCATTAAATAAAAACCTAAAAAAAGTATTAGTAATTGGATCAGGTCCGATTGTAATCGGGCAGGCAGCAGAATTTGATTATGCGGGAACACAAGCCTGTATCGCTCTTAAAGAAGAGGGAATACAGGTGGTTTTAATCAATAATAATCCTGCAACGATTATGACGGATGAAACTGTTGCCGATAAGGTATATATCGAACCATTAAATGTAGAGACCATTGAAAAAATTATTCTAAAAGAAAAGCCTGATGGAATTATTGGTACTTTAGGTGGTCAAACGGGTTTAAATCTAACGGTTGAACTCTATGAAAAAGGTATTCTTCAAAAATACAATGTAGAGTTGTTAGGAACCTCTGTAGAATCGATAAAAAATGGCGAGGACCGCGATCGGTTCCGCAGTTTAATGATAAAGATTGACGAACCGATTCCAGAATCTGCGATTATTCATACGTACGAGGAGGGTGTATCGTTCGTTAATGAAATTGGTTTTCCTGTAATCATCCGTCCAGCCTATACTCTTGGCGGACACGGCGGCGGCTTTGCCCATAATGATGAAGAACTTGAGAATGTTCTGAAGAAGGGATTAGCAGCCAGCCCGATTCATCAGGTCCTCGTTGAAAGAAGCATTAAAGGCTGGAAGGAAATTGAATATGAAGTCATAAGGGACGCCAATGACACCTGTATCATTGTTTGCAATATGGAAAATATGGACCCAGTTGGAGTTCATACAGGTGACTCCATAGTTGTTGCACCATCGCAAACCTTGACGGATGTCCAATATCAAATGCTGCGAAATTCTTCTCTAAAAGTAATACGAGAATTAGAAATCATCGGCGGCTGTAATATCCAGTTTGCTCTTAACCCTTTGTCAAATCAGTATTGCATAATCGAGGTAAACCCAAGGGTAAGCCGTTCTTCCGCTTTAGCGTCAAAGGCTACCGGTTATCCAATTGCTAGGACAGCAGCTAAATGTGCGGTTGGTTATCATTTGGATGAGATTGTGAACCCTATAACAGGCAACACCTTTGCATCCTTTGAACCAGCAATCGATTATATTGTTGTTAAGCTTCCGCGTTTCCCATTTGATAAATTTCCAGAAGCAGACCGTACATTAGGCACACAAATGAAAGCTACCGGTGAAGTAATGGCGATTGACCGTACCTTTGAAGGGGCACTAAATAAGGCAATCCGCTCAATGGAATTAAATATATTTAGACTTTGTCTAGAATCAAATAAAACTATAGACAATGATGTCTTATTTGAAAAGCTTGAAAGACCAAATGATCAAAGATTATTTATGATAGCAGAAGCATTCAGAAGAGGTATTTCCCTTGAGGAAATTAAGCAGTTAACAGAAATCGATTCATGGTTTTTAAACAAAATCAACGCAATCGTCGCTTTAGAAGTGGAATTAGCTTCTTATACATGGAGTGAAGCACCACTTTCATTATTAAAAACAGCGAAGCGTCATAATATTTCCGATAAATACCTTTCACAAATTTACAGTATCGATGAAAAACAAGTAAGAAGTAAATGGAAAGAACTCAACTGGAAACCAGGCTACAAAATGGTTGATACCTGTTCGGCAGAATTTGATGCGGTTACTCCTTATTACTATTCGACTTGGCTTGGAGCAGATGAGGTAGAAGAAACAAACAGTAAGAAGATTCTAGTTCTTGGTTCAGGACCGATTCGGATTGGACAGGGAATTGAATTTGATTACTGCTCTGTACATGCTGCAAAAGCGATTAAGAAGCTGGGCTATGAGGCAGTCGTAATTAACAATAACCCTGAAACAGTCAGTACAGATTACTCTGTTGCTGATCGCCTTTACTTTGAACCATTAACAGCAGAAGATGTTCTTACTGTTATTGAAAAAGAGAAGGTAGAAGGTGTGTTAATTCAGTTCGGTGGTCAAACGGCGATTAACTTGGCACATGACCTCGAAGAAGAAGGCGTAAAGATTTTAGGCACAACGGTGGAAAATGTTGACCGTTTCGAGGACCGTAAAGAATTTTATCAGTTGCTTGAAGGTCTAAACATCCCACATATTGTAGGGGAGACTGTATCACATAAAGATGAATTGCTGGCAGCTGCAGCAAGACTTGGTTATCCCGTATTGGTACGTCCTTCCTACGTCATTGGCGGCCAATCGATGTTTACTATTTTTACAGAAGACGAATTAAACTATTATATCACTCAGCTTGAAGAAAACTCTTCACAAGAAAAAATGTGGCCATTATTAGTTGACACCTATATACCTGGATTAGAATGTGAAGTGGATGTCATTAGTGATGGAAAGAATGTTATTGTCCCAGGAATTTTTGAACATATCGAAAGAGCTGGCGTTCATTCTGGAGATAGTATTAGTGTTTTTCCACCGATTTCATTAGCGGATGAGGTAAAAGAAACATTAATTGATTATGCTGAAAAAATAGCCAGAACCTCACCGATTATTGGCATTATGAATATCCAATTTGTCATTTATAAGAATCAAGTACTAGTCTTAGAAGTGAATCCACGTTCTTCACGTACGGTTCCTATTATGAGCAAGGTTACAGGAATTCCAATGATAGAGTGGGCAGTAATGGCTCAACTAGGTGTATCCTTGGAATCTCTATCAAATGAAACTGGTTTATTACCAGAGCCAAATTACTATTCGGTTAAGGCACCTATATTTTCAAGAAGCAAATTAAAGGGAGTCGACCACGTCCTTGGACCAGAAATGAAATCAACAGGTGAAGTTTTAGGTTTAGGAGCAACCTTCCATGAAGCGCTTGAAAAGGCACTTCCTGCAACAAGTGATGAACAAGAGCACTATTTATTCTGTTCGATTTCTGACCGTGAGAAACCTGCCAGCCTTCCAATACTGCAGCAATTTGTGAATCAGAATTACAAGCTAACTGCAACAGAAGGGACAGCAAGATTCCTTCAAGAAAAGGGCTTTACCATTGAAAAGGTGATTAAGGATAACCAGGATGTAGATGAACTTTTCAAAAATAATAGTATTCAAGCTGTCATTAATATACCGAACCAAGGAAGAAATAAAATTAAATTTGGTTTTTACATTCGTGAACAAGCGACCCGCTACAATGTACCGGTATTTACCCATCTAGATACTGTTGAGGCGATGGTTAGTCTTCAGGCTCAAACCTTTACTCAATCAGAGGTACTTACTGTAACGGAATATTACAATATCAAAGAGAGCGGTGTGGAGCATGTCTAATGTAATTAAATGGAACGCAAAGGGTTTACCGCAGCAGCCACAATTAAAAGGCAAGGATTTCTTATCCTTGTCTGATTTTCAACCTGATGAAATTCTCTACCTATTAGAGGAAGCAAAGGAACTAAAGAGTCTTCAAAAACAAGGAAAACCACATCCTTATTTGAGCGGAAAGGTTCTAGGGATGATATTTGAAAAGTCTTCTACTCGTACTAGAGTTTCCTTTGAGGTAGGGATGCTCCAATTAGGAGGGCATGCAATATTCTTAAGTTCAAGGGATATTCAGTTAGGTAGAGGAGAAAGCATTTCAGATACAGCAAAAGTCTTATCACGTTATATCGATTGTATGATGATTAGAACGTTCTCACACGACTCAGTTAAAGAATTGGCAGAGCATGCAACCGTTCCAGTTATAAACGGTTTAACTGATTTGCACCATCCGACTCAAGTGATGGCAGATTTATTAACAATTCAAGAGCACAAAGGCAAATTGGCCGGATTAAAAATGTGCTATTTGGGTGACGGAAACAATAATATGGCTCATTCATTAATGGAAGGGGCAGCAAAGGTTGGAATGCATATCAGCGTTGCAAGCCCTCCTGGGTACCTACCTGATGGGAAAATCACAGAAAAAGCGATTGAAACTGGCAAATTAACGGGCAGCAAAATTACGGTTACACATAATCCGGTAGATGCCATAAAGGATGCGGATATTGTTGTCACAGATGTTTGGACCAGTATGGGCCAAGAAGCAGAAACCCAAAAGAGACTAAAAGATCTAGGAGACTATCAAGTAAATACTGAACTATGTCAGTATGCTAAAAAAGATTATATCTTTTTACATTGCTTACCTGCACACCGTGGAGAAGAGGTAACAGCAGAAATTATTGATGGCCCGCATTCTGTGGTGTTTGATGAAGCAGAAAATAGACTTCATGCTCAAAAAGCAATTTTAAAACTTTTACTAGAATAGTAGATTTTATTTTCATTATTATGTATAATAATTCTATTGATTGAATATTAATTCATATAGATGCGGGGAGAATACAAAATGGCTAAGGAAAAAATTGTTTTAGCATATTCAGGCGGTTTAGATACTTCGGTTTCAGTGAAATGGATTCAGGAGAAATATGGCTATGATGTCATTGCACTAGGTCTTGATGTTGGTGAGGGAAAGGATCTAGAAGCGATTAAACAAAAGGCATTGAATGTAGGAGCTGTTAAAGCTTATATGATTGATGCAAAGGAATTACTAGCAAAAGAATATATTTTGCCAGCTTTAAAGGCAAATTGCTTATATGAAGGTAAATATCCACTATCATCAGCGTTATCTCGTCCATTAATTTCTAAATTATTGGTTGAAGTGGCTGAAAAAGAAGGGGCTGCAGCTGTGGCTCATGGCTGTACTGGTAAAGGGAATGACCAGGTTCGTTTTGAAGTTTCCATTCAAGCGCTAAATCCAAACCTAAAGGTTGTTGCACCCGTTCGTGAATGGGGAATGACTCGTGATGAAGAAATAAAATATGCACAGGAAAACGGTATTCCAATTCCAGTAGACTTAGACAATCCATTCTCAATTGACGCTAATATTTGGGGACGTGCTTGTGAGGCTGGTGTGTTAGAGGATCCATGGGCAGAGGCACCTGAAGCAGCCTTTGATTGGACGGCTCCAATCGAATTAACACCAGATCAAGCTGAATACCTTGAAATTGAATTTGAAAAGGGCGTTCCTGTTGCTCTTAATGGTGAGAAACTGCCATTAGTGAAATTAATTGAAACCTTAAATGAACTTGGCGGCAAGCATGGCGTCGGTCGTATTGATCATATTGAAAATCGATTAGTAGGTATCAAATCTAGAGAAGTGTATGAAAATCCAGCAGCGTTAATTTTAATTAATGCACATAAAGAATTAGAATTTTTAACACTGCCGCGCGAAGTGACTCAGTTCAAAACTCAGGTTGAACAGCAAATGGCTAAAATAATTTATGAAGGACTTTGGTATTCACCATTAAAAGCAGCACTTGATGCGTTTATTGAAGAAACCCAAGGTGTAGTTTCTGGAACCATTCGAGTTAAGCTTCATAAAGGAAACCATACCGTTGTCGGACGTAAGTCTCCACACAGCCTTTATAATGAAGAATTGGCAACTTACTCAAAAGGAGATGCTTTCGACCACAATGCTGCGGTTGGATTCATTAAAATTTGGGGTCTGCCGACTAAAGTATATTCTGAGGTAAATACTAAAGAAACGATAGTAAAATAATCAGGTGCCCTCGAAACCATTTCGAGGGCAGCCTTCTTTATGAGTAAGGGGGAGCTAGTAATGTCCAAATTATGGGGCGGAAGATTTACGAAAGAAACAAATAAGTTAGTAGAAGAATTTACGGCTTCGATTTCATTTGATCAAAAGCTTGCTAAAGAGGATATCGCAGGAAGCTTAGCACATGTTCAAATGCTAGGAGAATGTGGCATTATTCCAACACAGGATGCCGATACAATAAAGGCAGGTCTACTTGAAATCAAAAAGATGGTGGACCAAAACGAGGTCGAGTTTTTAGTTGAAGATGAAGATATTCATATGAATATTGAAAAATTATTGATTGAAAAAATAGGCCCTGTCGGCGGAAAGCTTCATACTGGGCGCAGTCGAAATGACCAAGTTGCAACCGATATGCACCTTTACTTACGAACAAAGACAACGGAATTAATTAAACTTCTTGAGGATGTTCAAAATTCTCTGCTTGTGCAGGCAAAAGAGAATGTTAACACATTAATCCCGGGTTATACCCATCTTCAGCGTGCACAGCCAGTCTCATTTGCTCATCATGTCATGGCTTATTTCTGGATGTTTGAACGAGATAAGGAGAGATTAATTGATAGCTTAAAGCGTGTTAATTGGCTTCCACTTGGTGCTGGCGCATTAGCAGGGACTACTTTTCCTATCAAGCGTGAACGTGTGGCGGAGCTGCTCGGTTTTGAAACAATCTATCCGAATAGCATGGATGCAGTTAGTGACCGTGATTTTATTTTAGAATTCCTTTCGATTGGTTCCATTATCATGACTCATATTTCGAGATTATCGGAAGAACTTGTGATTTGGTCAAGCCAAGAATTTCAATTTGTTGAGCTTGATGATTCTTTTTGTACGGGCTCCAGCATTATGCCGCAAAAGAAGAACCCAGACGTTCCTGAGTTGTTAAGAGGAAAGACGGGTCGAACTTTTGGTAATTTGATTGGCCTGCTGACTGTCCTTAAGGGCTTGCCGCTTGCATATAATAAGGATTTACAGGAGGACAAGGAAGGGATGTTTGACACAGTGGAAACACTAGAAGGATCCCTTATGCTGTTAGCGCCAATGATTGAAAGTATGACGGTAAACAAAGATATCATGCGTAAAGCGATTAATAACGACTTTTCAAATGCAACAGACATTGCCGATTACTTAGTTAGAAAAGGGCTTCCATTTAGGGATGCACATGAAGTCATCGGAAAGATTGTTTTATATGCGATTCAGAAGCAAAAGTTCTTACTTGATTTAAGCTTTGAAGAATACCAAGAGTTCAGTTCTTTATTTGAAGAGGATATTTATCAGGTATTATCTCCAGAACATGTTGTAGCCGTTCGAAATAGCTTCGGAGGGACATCACCTGCACAGGTTGTGGAACAAATAAAGCTCGCTGAGACCAGGGTAGGAAAATAAATCAAAATGTTTAAATAAGCAGGATAGTTCCTTTTGGGACTATTCTGCTTTTTCAATTACTTTATCAAGAAACATACTTGTTAATGCATCAAAAATCGTTAATAATGAAATAGTTATAGATTACAAATCTATCAAATAGTAGAAAAGGTTTGGATTATTTATGAAAATATGGAGGTAGGGCATGGATAATCTTGCACTTATAATCTCAATTGTTTCATTTATTGTTTCTGCTGTAACAGGTTATATTACATATCGATTCAATAAAATTACTATAAGGAATACGGCTATACTTGAACATAACAAGCTTTTATTAGAAATTGATAAAATTTTAATAGATGAACCGGAGTTATGGGGAATTTATGACGAACATCCATTGTCTAAAGAGGAAAATAAAGAAAGTCCATTTCTTCAAGCTAAGCAAGAAGCGTTTATTTATTATTATTTAAATTTATTTGATGTAATTTTTGAATTTTATCATCGACAAATTGTTCAAAATAGAAATGATAAAAAACAATGGAATGCATGGACACAATTTATAGAGCATTTTTTAAAAGGATGTTCCCAAGCACGAAATACTATAAAAAAATCGTATCATTTGTATGATATTGACCAAGGCAAATTTTACAAGAAGCTTATTGAAAAAATTGAAATGGAACGGAGTGCAGAACGTGAATGAGAATAATAAAGAAAATAGTGTTACTGATATAACAAAAGCTATACCCAGTGATATTTATAGTATGTTAGACCTTAATTACAAAATATATCCTGCTGAATGGCATGTGTCAGAAGAATATGTTTTTAAAATCATGCAAAAGAATCCTGAGGTATATAATGTACTTAGAACAGATACTGGAATAAAGGGCATTTTTAGTCTTTTTCCATTAGTAAAAGAAGATTACGAATCCATTCTTAGGGGAGAACTTGAGGAAAAGGAATTATCAGAAATGGTTTTAGATTATAAAAATCCCAAGGAAGTATATTTATATTTTATTTCAATCATTGTCGATATCTACGATGTTAATCGAACTCACTATGCAAAAAAAATTATTCATGGAATTCCAGAAGAATTAAGAAGATTGGAAAAGTTGGGTATCGTTGTTAAAGAAATTGGAGCTGTTGCTATTTCTAGTGACGGAGAAAGAATCCTTCCTAAGATAGGATTTAGTAAGCAAAAGGAATCTTTAGATCTTCATAATCAAAAATATCCTGTTTTTAGAGCGAGTGTGGGGGACGTACTTAAATCAATTACCATTTAACTTAGTTCGAAACCCATTCACATTTCTACCATTGTTATGTTAAAAGTGTGCGATGATTTAATTAAGTTTTCTCCCTTATATATTTTAAAGAAGCAGGAATATCCTGCTTCTCTTTTTTTGCAGCAATAGAATCCTGCCAGATTTTTTAAAAAGGGTTATTTTCTGCGTTTGTTTGTAACGCGCTGGTTGGCTGCATTTGCTCGTGCCATTGCCTCAAGGTCTGCATGGTCAGCAAATTCAGCGGAATACTCCACATCATTTCCATCAGATTTCATGTTTTTTGGAACCTGAGGAAGCGAAGCTTTGTTCTTATCACGAGTTTTATGTCCCTGCGCACGACCCATTACAAAAACCCCTTTCAATGTTGGCATTTAGGAACTCAATTAGGTTCCCTTATATAGCCTTTACTAATAAAGAGAGTTCATGAATGGAAAAAACTCCTTATCGAGCTCACGTTGCATAAAAAGCAGGCGCCTCCCGCTATTTACTTATAATCGAGTCTTTTTGTCATGGAAGCCCCCAGCACGGTCTGCCATTTTAAATTCACGCTGGTAGGATACTTCCTGCATACTTGTAAGGGAATATTTCCCTCTATCCTTATCTTTTTTCTTCTTTTCTGCCATATTGCTCATTCCTTTCAACATTTAATTTTGTTAATCGTTAAAAAGCTTATGGAAAAAATTAAGCACATTCTCCATTTTTACCTTTTCAGAATGGAATGATACTCCATTGAAGAAAAAATATGATAAAGTATTGATGAGGTGAATAATATGGCTGTTATTACAAAAATCACCACACAGCAGAAAAATACAGATCGCTTTAATATTTTTATGGACTATGGAAAAGGCGAAGAATATGCCTTTAGTGTTGATAGTGATGTCCTTATTAAATTCCAATTAAAAAAAGGCATGGAGATAGATGACTTTTCGTTTCTAGAAATACAGCATCAAGATTCCATTCGCAAGGCATATAATATGGCTATAAATTATTTAGCAAGAAGAATGAGATCAGAAAAGGAAATAAAGGATTATCTCACCCAAAAAGATATTGAGGAACCCATTATTAATGAAGTTCTTCATAAATTATTTGCTTTTAAGTTTATCAATGATGAGGAATTTGCCCTATCCTATGTAAGGACACAAATGAATACGACAGATAAAGGTCCGGACCTCGTTCGTACGGAGTTAAAAGAGAAAGGAATAAAAGAGGGATACATCTCCCTTGCTTTAGCAGAGTATTCTTTAGAGCTACAGGTTGAAAAAGCCACGAAGATATCACTGAAATTATATAAAAAGTATTCAAAGGATTCCCAACGGATTATGAAGCAAAAAATAGAGCAATTATTATTACGTAAGGGTTATTCCTTTGATATTATCCAAATCGCCATAAGTGAAGCTTTGACGGACAAAGAACCTGATGAGGAAATGGAAGCGATAAGATTCCAAGGTGAAAAAGCACATCGGAAGTATTGTAAATATAGTGGCTTTGAATACGATCAAAAAATGAAGCAGGCTTTATATCGAAAAGGATTTTCCATGGATATTATTGAAAAATATATAGCAGAAATAGAAAAATCATGACAAAGGATGTCATGATTTTTTGCTTTCAATAATAATCTCATCTTGGCCGAGTTGCTCCATAATCAATTCAGCTACTTCTTTAGGTGACCGAAAGCGGGAAGTGTCGGCAACGTGATTGCTCCCTGCCCAAAATGGGGTATCCATCCCACCCATATAAATGGCTTTAATTTTAATATGGCTATTTTCGTACTCTTTTTGCAGGCTTTCCGTAAAGCCCCTTACAGCAAATTTACTTGCCGCATAAACAGCTTCATTCACTTTTCCTCTTAATCCCGCTGTTGAAATGATATTCATCAGCAGAGCATCATTTTGTTCTTGCAGTAAAGGTAAGACTGCTTTTGTCATTAAAATCGTTCCGAGAACATTCGTGTTAAGCATTTCACTGATTTCTTTCTCCGTTATGTGAACAAAAGGTCCAAAATGACCGACACCCGCATTATTAACCAAACCAACAATTCGGTAATTTTTGCTTATTTCGGTTATCTTTATTAAAATATCTGTTTCACTTTGAACATCAAGAACAACATAATCTGCGGTACCACCTGCTTGTTCGATTTCGGATGTAACTTCTGAAAGTTTACCAACCGTTCTTCCAGTCAATAAGACATGATAACCCTGCTGCGAAAATAATATGGCTAATTCCTTCCCCAATCCGGAACCTGCTCCGGTTACAATGATGGTTTTCACAGAAATCTCTCCTTCAAACCTTTATTATTTACATAAAAATAACTATACTAAAATAAGAGAAAAAACGAAAATGGGAGTGGATTTTTATGCAACAGGAGAAACGATATAGCACAATGACCGAGCATGAATTAAAGCAGGAAATTGCCCAGTTGTTAGAAAAGGGAAGAAAAGCAGAGCAAATGGGAATGGTCAGTGAATATGCTGTATTAGAGAGAAAAGCAGCAATGGCCAGGGCCTATTTATTAGATCCTACTGCTTTTAAACCGGGTGAAATTTATGAACTTGAAGGTGACCCTGGGGAATATTTTAAGATAGATTATATGAATGGTGTTTTTGCCTGGGGATACCGATTAAAGGGTGATGGCAAAGAAGAAGCATTGCCGATATCAATGTTAAAATGGCTAAAGTAAAATAAGGACAAACCAGAGTACCTTCCCTGGTTTGTCTCATTTTTCAATCCAATTTAAAAATACTCGGGTGTATCATTTTCACGCTCACCAGAAGCACGCATACGCTCCTGTGGATGAGTGTTGATTGTTCCGTCAGCCCGTTTTGAAGCATATTCTGCTTTCGCCCGCGGCTCTCCTTCAAGCTTGTTGTTATTTTGGTTCGGGAAATTCCTTGCTTTATTTCTCACCATGTTGGTACCTCCATTAAACGGGAATGAGAAACCGTGAAAAGCAAAGTGTCGTCACACCAGTGCTTACCACGTGATATTAGTATTCGATATTTAGGTTTAGGTTATGTTATAAGAAATTGGCAATGAGGTGAATGTATGAACGATTACCATGAAAGATTAGCAAAGCTGTTGTTAGAAAAAAACGAATTGCTATCCTACAATCAAGCCCGGACCTGGATTGAGTTAATGTGGGAGGACTTTGAAACCACCGCTGCGAAGGCAGGAAGAGATTACCTTGGCAGTGAAATGACGGAAAGAATTGTTAGACAATGGATTGAGACATATGGCGGAAGACTCCATGATTTTGTAGCCAAAAATCCAAAGTATAAGGATTTCCTCATCCAAGATAAGAATGAAATAAAGTAAAGGCGAGCGGCTATAAGTCACTCGCCTTTACTTTAATTGTCTAACTGCAGCTTTTCTAATTAACTGGGAATAATATTTAGTTTTTTCCTTAACTTCTGTTCGCTGAACACCCAGCCGGTATAGGAACTAATTGGATTTAACTCTAAATCTAACTGTACGACTGCCACGAACGGATAATGCCCATTGCTGCGGTACCTCAAGTCGATAAAACGAACTTCGTAATAGTCATCGTACTCATCTAATTCCCATCGATAGACAGGCGAGAACGACAGGAAGGCAGCTAGGTTTTTATCCTTTTTAGCCGCTTCGAGTACAGGAGTCTCCGGTACCGGTACTCGCTTAAAACGGTCTAGTATCTCAACATTCGTTCCTGCCGCTCGGCCAACAAAGAACTCACCTTCGTTCATCGCTGCAATTCTCCATAGATGAAACTTCATCGTTGGGGCAATAATGATATCCGTCGCGTCTGGAATTAATTTCTTAACCTCAGCCTTTACTTTACCTTGAGCATAAAACCGGAGTAGATAATATCCAAATAACACGATAAACATCGTTAAAAATGTGTAACCGGGATCTGCGCCAAAAACCCAAATAATAATGGCTACTATGTGAATTCCAAATATAATCGGGTCAAAGGTATTGATTACTCCAAGCGCAACCCATTTTGAGGTAAAAGGTCTAAGAGCCTGCGTGCCATAAGCGTTAAAAATGTCTACAAACACATGGATAAACACCGCTGCAAATGTCCATCCCCATAGGTGAAGAAGATTTGCATTAGGAAAAAAGGGATAAATCACTGCTAAAAGAATAAGAGGCCATAAAAGTACAGCTGGAATAGAGTGTGTGACTCCTCGATGATTACGAATATAGATGGCATTATTTCTTAACTTTAAAACTGTATCAATATCAGGTATTTGTGAGCCTGCAATTGTAGCGATTAATACACTTGTTGCAGTTACAGAGCTATCTGCAACTACAGGATCAAGAGTCGCAAGACCTCCTAGTGCAATTCCCATTACAACATGAGTTCCAGTATCCAAAAGGAAAATTCCTCCCTTAATTAATTCTTGTCAAATTGACGAAATTGGCTTATCGTTAAAAAATGCTTATTATTATATTCCCTTATTTCTTTTTGTTTAACTAACTTGGAGGCATTTTAGTAATGGTAAATGAGTTGAAAAATATAGAAAAAATCTCAATAGAAAATTTTCAAGATGATTTAATCTCCTGGTTTAAAGCCGAACAACGTGAATTGCCATGGAGGAAAGACCAGGACCCTTATAAAGTTTGGGTTTCAGAAATCATGCTGCAGCAAACAAGAGTAGATACGGTTATTCCTTATTTTAATCGATTTATCGAATGGTTTCCAACAATAGAAGACCTTGCGAACGCAAATGATGATAAAGTTCTAAAAGCGTGGGAAGGTCTAGGTTATTACTCGCGAGTAAGAAATTTACATTCAGCTGTAAAAGAAGTAAACGAGAAATACGACGGTCAGGTACCTAATACTCCGAAAGAAATTTCAAACCTTAAGGGGGTTGGCCCCTACACGGCCGGCGCAATTTTAAGTATTGCCTATGGTATACCTGAACCCGCCGTAGATGGTAATGTAATGAGGGTATTATCACGAATCCTTTCGATTTGGGAGGATATTGCAAAGCCAGCTACTAGAAAGGTATTTGAAAATGCAGTTAGACAGCTCATCTCTCATGATGATCCTTCTGCGTTTAATCAGGCATTAATGGAACTTGGCGCCTTAATTTGCACGCCAACATCTCCTTCTTGTTTACTCTGCCCTGTTCGTGACCATTGTCAAGGCTTTCATGAGGGAGTAGAGTCAGAACTTCCAATTAAATCTAAAAAGAGTTCACAGAAGAATGTTGAACTAGCAGCAGTTATTGTGAAAAATGAAATAGGAAAAATTTTAATTCATAAACGTGCTGAAACAGGACTACTTGCAAATTTATGGGAATTTCCTAATGTTGAAATTCATCAACCGATACTGATGGATCGTACCCAAATCATTGATCTTTTCAAAACTTCCTTTGATATGAATATTTTGATTGAAAAGGGTATTGGTCAAATTGAACATATTTTTTCCCATTTGATTTGGAACATCCGTGTATTTACAGGAACAATTAGTTCTGACTTTCCAGAAGGGAATGAATGGAAATTTATTTCCTTATCTGAAATAGAAAACTATGCATTTCCGGTTTCTTTCCAAAAAATGCTTAAGCTGTATACAAAGAATATCAAAAAAGAACGCCTGAATTAAGGCGTTCTTTATTAATCATAACTAGTTTTTGTTCCATGTGTATAATCTGCTTCTTGACGCTTTATCCCGCCGCGATTTTCAATTTCCTCGATTATTTCACGATGAATGGTTACTCCTTCGCTATTTAAGTACGGTGCAATTTGCTGTAAGGAGTGATGAAAGAAGGCTAGTTCACTGTCCCTCCAATCGGTTTTAGAGACCATTGAAAGCTCTGTCATATCTCGTCCTACATACATAATTTTCTTCCTTTCTCAACTGTTTATTAGCCTTATGTTTTGTAATCGATTGTCATCTATGCATGGAAAGTTTAAAATGAGTACAAAACATGATTTAGAAGGGAACCCGAGTATATGACACAAAAAGTAGCACTAGTAACAGGCAGCAGCAGGGGAATAGGGAAGGCTACAGCCTTAAAGCTTGCTCAAGCAGGATATGATATTGTTATCAATTATGCACGTAGTAAAAGTTCTGCACTAAAAGTAGCAGAGGAAATTGAAGCTTTAGGCCGAAAGGTTTTAGTGGTAAAAGCGAATGTCGGGGATGTTAGTAAAATTAAGGCAATGTTCCAACAAATTGATGAGGAATTTGGCAGGTTAGATATTTTTGTTAATAATGCTGCCTCTGGAGTGCAGCGTCCTATAATGGAACTAGAAGAAAATCACTGGGATTGGACCATAAATATTAACAGTAAGGCATTATTATTTTGTGCACAGGAAGCAGCAAAGTTAATGGAGAAAAATGGTGGAGGCAAGATTGTCAGCATCAGTTCATTAGGGTCCATTCGTTACTTAGAAAATTACACCGTAGTAGGTGTTTCTAAAGCTGCGTTAGAAGCCTTAACGAGGTATCTAGCAGTTGAGTTAGCAGCTAAAAATATTGTTGTAAATGCGGTTTCTGGCGGAGCTGTCGATACAGAAGCGTTAACTCATTTTCCAAACCGTGAGGAGCTTCTTCAGGAAGCAAAGGAGAAAACTCCAGCAGGGAGAATGGTGGAAATAGAGGACATAGTTAATTGTATTATGTTCTTATTATCAGAAGAATCCAGCATGATTAGAGGACAAACGATTATAGTTGACGGAGGAATTTCCTTACTCGTTTAATATTTTTTAAAAATTTTTTTAGGATAATCTCCACGGAGAGGGACATATTAATTTCGTGGAGGTGATTACAATGGCAAACAACTTCAATCAACAACCTAACAAAACGTCTGCTGGAACAAACATCCAAGAGGTTAGACAACAAAACGCTCAATCTCAAGGTGGTCAAGGATCAGCTGGTCAATTTGGAACTGAATTCGCTAGCCAAACTGATGCTGCAGAAGTGAGAAGACAAAATCAGCAATCTCAAGCTGGTAAAAGCTCTGCTGGAGCTACTGGTTCAGCTGGTCAATTCGGAACAGAATTCGCTAGCCAAACAGATGCTGCAGAAGTGAGAAAGCAAAATCAGCAGTCTCAAGCTAACAAAGGCCAAGGCAATTCTGGTCAATTTGGTCAAAGCTAATAAGTAGTAACTAGAAGGCACCTAAGGGTGCCTTCTTTCAGTGGAAAATTAGTTAATTGTCTAGCTACAGCGCCTAGGGGCTCGGGGTCATAAGCCAATCCGTCAGAAAGGTTAAAGAACAACCTTCCCGCCGGCTCGTCTTATGCCTGTCGCCCCTGGTCAAGGCGCTTCCGCTTTTCCGCAAATCGACAAAACTTCTCCCAAGTCTACATAACTAGTCAAAGGATAAATCTATTTATTAAAGAATACATATTAGGAAGTAAAAATAAGGCGGTGTGGTAAATGGATCATTTTAACCGTTTAGTATCTGAGCAGATGATGACAATGGAAAAATTACTATACCTTCAAGGTGAGCTTGAGCGGTGTCAGGAAATTGAAGAACAACTACAGACTCTTCAAAATGAAACAGAGTTAGAAAGTGTCCAATTTGATATTAATCAAATGAAAAAAGAGTTAAAAGAGATTCAGGAAATCTTTGAAAAACAAACGGAGGAAGTCATCCAATCCTACCGTGAAACTGATTTAGAACCGTCTATTTAGGTCGAAAATCAAAAAAAGATTGAAAAATATGCAAATTTTTTCAAAGAGTCATTGAAATCAATGGCTCTTTTGTTTTAAATTCTTTACTCAACCGTTATAATAATAAGAAATAGTAAATGAACTTTGTTGCCATTTGTCGTTTAATGCTTAGAAGAAAGGTTACAAAGCGTTTAGGAAGGAAGAAGGGGAGAATCATGGGCGTACCCATCGAAGGTGAACCAATACAAATACATAGCTATAAGCACAATGGGCACATCCATCGCGTCTGGGAAGAAACGACCGTTTTAAAAGGATCGCAAAATCTGGTAATTGGCGGGAATGATCGTACAATTGTTACCGAGTCAGATGGAAGAACCTGGATTACAAGAGAACCAGCGATTTGTTATTTTCATTCACAGTATTGGTTTAACATTATTGGGATGATTCGTGAAGATGGTATTTATTACTATTGTAATCTCAGCTCACCATTTATTTTTGATGGTGAAGCAGTTAAATATATTGATTATGATCTTGATATTAAGGTATTCCCTGATATGACGTTTAATTTGTTAGACGAAGATGAGTATGAACGCCACCGTCGTGAGATGAAGTATCCTGAGGTTATTGACCAAATTCTGAAAAGAAATGTAGAAAAGCTAATTCAATGGATTCGGCAGCGCAAAGGACCATTTGCGCCAGATTTTATTGATATTTGGTATGAACGTTATTTAACGTACAGACGTTAATGAAAGAATGTTTCGGAAAGATGATGAAGGCACCTACATATATTGTAGCTGTCTTCATCATCTTTCCCTGTTCTTATTAATGTGACAGCGCAGAAAGAGGGGCATATCTTGAGCAGTGTTCGCAGATATCTCGAATTTGTTAAACCATATAGACTTCAAATTATCGGGACGATTATTATCGGGATTGTAAAATTCGCTATCCCGCTTATGATACCCATGCTAATAAAATATGTAGTGGATGATATTATTGGGGCAAGTGGTCTAACAAGTGATGAGAAGTTAAATAAATTACTAATCATAATGGGAATTATGATAGTTGTTTTTGTCGTCGTAAGGCCACCGATTGAGTATTATCGTCAATATTTCGCACAATGGACGTCGAGTAAAATTCTATACGATATTCGGGATCGGATGTATACACATATCCAGAAACTCAGCTTTAAGTATTATGCCAACACACGGTCAGGAGAAGTTATATCACGCGTTATAAATGATGTTGAGCAGACAAAAACATTCGTGATTACTGGTCTTATGAATCTTTGGCTCGATATCGCAACAATTATTATTGCCATTATTATAATGTTCTACATGAATGTGAGTCTTACTTTTGTATCCATCATGCTATTCCCGCTATATGCGATCTCTATCAAGTACTTTTTTGGTAATCTTCGTAAACTCACCCGGACGCGCTCACAAGCACTTTCAGAGGTACAAAGCTATTTACATGAACGGGTTCAAGGAATGCCAGTGATTAAAAGCTTTGCGATTGAAGAGTTTGAACAAAAGCAGTTTGACAAGCAAAATAAGAATTTTTTAGATAAGGCTTTAGAGCACACGAGCTGGAACGCAAAGGCATTTGCGGCTGTCAATACGATCACTGATATTGCACCGCTACTGGTTATAGGTTACTCAGCTTACTTGGTTATCCAAGGGAGTCTGACGCTGGGAACAATGATTGCGTTTTTTGCTTATATTGATAAATTGTACAATCCGTTAAGAAGGCTTGTAAATTCTTCCACAACTCTAACTCAGTCATTCGCCTCAATGGATCGGGTATTTGAATTCCTTGATGTAAAATATGATATTGTTGATGCTCCTAATGCAGTTGAGTGTAAGGATGTGAAGGGGGACATCACATTTGATCATGTTCAATTTACCTACAATGAATCAGAGGACATGATTCTAAAAGATATCAACCTTGATGTGAAAAAAGGGGAGACAATTGCCCTTGTGGGGATGAGCGGTGGAGGCAAGTCGTCACTTGTCAGCCTGATTCCTCGTTTCTACGATGTCACGGAGGGTAGAATTCTTTTAGATGGAGTGGATATTCGTCACTTTAATGTTCAGTCCTTACGGGACAAAATTGGTGTAGTGTTTCAAGACAATATCTTATTTAGTGAATCTGTAAAGAACAATATCTTATTAGGTAAGCCTGGCGCAAGTGATGAAGAGGTTTATCGAGCTGCCAAAGCGGCCAATGCGCATGATTTTATTGTGAATCTAGCAAATGGGTATGATACGAAGGTCGGCGAAAGAGGCGTAAAGCTTTCAGGCGGTCAAAAGCAAAGAGTGGCCATCGCCCGCGTATTTTTAAGAAATCCGCCGATTTTGATATTAGATGAGGCAACTTCAGCTCTTGATTTAGAAAGTGAACATCTTATTCAAGAAGCATTGGATGAGCTGGCGAAGGATCGAACGACATTTGTTGTAGCCCACCGGTTATCGACCATCACCCACGCAAATCGAATTGTCTTAATCGAACATGGAAAAATTGTCGAAGTCGGCAAACATGATGAATTAATGGCGAAACAGGGCAATTATTATAAATTATTTCAAGTCCAGCAGCTTGAACAGCATGAAGAAAAAACACCACTTCAGGCATAGTATAAACTGAAAAAAACTTACCAGAAACTCCGGTAAGTTTTTTGTTATTCAATCTCCTTTTGTTCAATGGAAACCTCATTATGATGAAAGGAGTGAAAGCTGGTTATTAGTGTATCAAGATGTTGAACCTGTTCACCGTATTCAATAATAGAAGAAATAATTTGCATCGTGTGATATAAATGCGAATCGTCTTGATTGTTGTAAAGTTTTTGATGAGTCAAGAATAACTCGAATAACTCTTTATTATTGATACAGGTATTCGTTTCACTGTCCGAGGGTGTTGGGACTTTTCCAATATACCGAAGCATTAACTGCTCATGATGATAAATGACACAGTCGAGCTGTTCCTGAATCGACTGTTGAAAGTTTTCAGGGAGATGAAGCATTTCATTTTCAAATCGATGAAGTTTCTTTAATGTATCAAGTGCCTTTTTGGCAGCGGATGTCATTTGTCTAAAAATCACCAGTTTTCTCGACTTCTCTAGACTAGTTTTTTTGAAATAACTTCTTTCTTCTTTATACAATAAATAAAACTGGCTCATTTTCATTAAGTTATCTTTTAGTTTTTCAATATCGGCTTTTAAAAGATTATGGTCGAAGTCATGCCGAGTACTTAATCGAATCCAGCGAATTATCTCCTCGGTTGTCTCTGATATCCTAAAATAAAGCTTGTTTTCATATTTTGGCGGCAGGAAGACAAGGTTGACGACAAAGGCAGAAAATACCCCAATCATAATCGTTGAGAAACGAATTCCTGCGAACGGAATAAAGTCAGTACCAGGGGTTTCCATAATTGAAACTAGCGTTACAAGGGAAAGTCCGATTGTATTTTCAATTTTTAATTTGAGGTTAATAATAATTACAATCACAGCAGCTAAACCAATGATGATAATGTGATTTCCTAGTAGCAGGACAAAAATGACTGCAAGAATTGCCCCGATTAAATTTCCTTGTATTTGTTCAACTATCGTTAAAAAAGAACGATAAATCGTTGGCTGAATCGCAAAGATTGCAGCAATACCTGCCAATACAGGAGAGGGGGAGTGCAGTAGCTGTGCTAAATAAAGGGATAAAACAATTGCAATTCCCGTTTTGAAAATGCGGGCACCTAACTTCATTCTAAATAATTTCCTTTCAAATTTAAGTCGTTGTTCTTAGTTTACTTCATAATGAACATTTACGTACTATACATGGATTCAAATATTTAATCAAGAGATATTGTATGAATTTAATTAAGTAATAGTTAAAGATATTTTCCAATACGCAAAAAAGAACGTCCGCAATAGAATGCGGACGTTTTTTTCATATCATTCTGTTGATACAGCTGGATCGGCCTGCTCTTTTACTGGTACAATTTGAATAAAGTGATCTTCTGGGTTAGTGAGTAGTGCTCGAAGCTGATTAGCTTCTTCTGTCTGTCCATCTTTAGCAAGTACATCTGTATATTTACCTAGAAGCTCATTAACATCTTTTTTCCCATTTTCAGTTAAGCTCATGACAGAAACCTTTGCACCTTTCGCAATCCTTCTCATAATCGCTTGGGCTGTTAAACCAACCTCAGGCTGCTGGCGAACATATACGACTCCACCAGTCATCCCGGCACAAATCCATGGACCTGGGTCTCCTAATACTAAGCCGCGGCCATTTGTCATGTATTCAAATGCAAAGCCTTTAATATTTGCATTGGCACCAATATTTCCAGCTTCTATTTCAGGAAGTGGCTGCTTCACTGAGCCGCCAATGATCAAATCAGCACCGGAAAGGCGGATTCCTGCACGAGCGTCAGCATTACCTTGAGCAACTAGCAGACCTTTTTGTGCGCCATATCCAAACCCTTTTCCGACAGAACCATTATAATAATTCCCATTTTTCCCTTTTGATTTAAGGATAAAGATATTGCCGCCAAAAGATGTTTTTCCAACACCATCCTGACCGCCGCCATTAACAGTGATTTCAATACCGCCGCTATTGTAAGCACCTAAGCCGTTTCCAGGAATGGAGCCATTCTTGTACTTAAGCTGCACAGGAGGAAGCTGCTGGTATGAACCATCAAGTCTTCCACGAACACGGTGACAGGAAACTCTGCTGCCTAAGACACGCTGTTCAGAAGTAACGCTGTCAAATTCACGAGAAGAATGTAATTGATCAACGCTAGCGTCTAAATACTCGGCACCAACTGCCACTTGCATTTGGACTTCTTGGAAAGCCTTTGTTTCTTCTGATTTTGAGAATTGGCTAATTTCTAGCGGCTTAAGTAAATAGGAGAGGCTAAGCTGATTCTTTCCTTTTACTTGCTCTAATAAATCAGACCGTCCAACTGCATCCTGTAACTTTGTGATCCCAACAGAAGCGGCAAGAGCCTTTAACTCATTTCCGAAGGATGAAAATAGATTCATAATTCCATTTACAGCTAAATCCAACTGACGTGGAACGAAGCGGCGGAGTCCATGTTCTTTCGCTTGAACTTCAGATTCAATTTGGGTTGCAATACCAACGTGACAGGTATCTAAATGACACCCACGGCAAGTGGTACAGCCGATTGCAAGCATCGAAAGCGTTCCAAAACCAACACGGTTTGCACCAAGTAGCATAACCTTCATGACGTCCATGGCACTCTTCATACCGCCATCTGCCCAAATCTCTACTTTATTACGAAGTCCGCTTTCAAGCAGGGCATTATGAGCTGCTTTTACACCGATTTCGACAGGGAGTCCAACGTGCTGGAGCGCATGGATTCTGGCTGCACCCGTACCACCGTCAAATCCGCTTAAGGTGATGATATCAGCACCTGCTTTAGCAATACCAACTGCAATGGTACCGATATTGGGAACAACAGGGACTTTTACTGCAATTCTCGCTTGGTCATTACCTGTTTTTAATTCTAGGATCATTTGGGCTAAATCTTCTATTGAATAGATATCATGATTGTTTGATGGTGAAATTAAATCTGATCCAAGTGTAGCGTTACGTGCTGCAGCAACCTTAGCAGTTACCTTTGAGCCAGGTAAGTGGCCGCCTTCTCCAGGCTTTGCACCCTGCCCAATTTTAATTTCTAATAGATTAGAAGAGTTTAAAAGCTCAGCGTTAACTCCGAATCGTCCGGAGGCAATTTGCTGTCCTCTGGTTTTAGGAAATTTACCCAGCATATCCTTGATTTCGCCGCCTTCACCATTTAGACTGACCATGTTTAAGCGGTCAGCACCTTCCGCGTAAGCTCTAAAGGCAATCTCATTTTGTGAACCAAACGACATCGAAGAAATAATAAACGGCAAATCATGCTCACCAACAGTTATATCAACTTGCGTTGGGGAAATGGATTGAATGCTCTTCTTTAATTGAACTAAATGGCGAATCGTTGTTGGATTCTGCTCTTCTTGTTCACTAATTTTATCACGGTAGGCACTGTAGTCACCTGTTGCTGCAACTTCACCGATAGCCTTCCAAATACGCGGGAAGAGGTGGAAGGTTTTCCCGACTCTTTCCTTCTCATTATGATAATCCTCAGCTCTTTGAAAAGCATCATTCTTCATTGCCTCAAAATTATTCTCAATCTCAGTAGATCCAAAAAAGTTAACGATATTTAATATATTTGCAATCTCTTCGTGCAGACCAATACTTGAGAACAGTCTGCCATAGCCTCGTAGCTCATGAATACCAATGGTTGAAATAACTTTTTCAAGCCCCTTAGAAAGTGCGCTATAAAGGTTAATTAGAGGTTTATTGGATTCATCGAGGACTGTCATGAACATGTAATAAGGGCTGATTAAATCTGCACCTAATCCAAAAACAGTAATCAAGTCGTGCAGCGAACGAATAGATGCAGAGCGCAGCACGATAGAACAATTTCTTCTTACTTCTGCCTTTACCAACGCCTGGTCAATAGCAGATGTAACTAAATGCGGATCAATCCAATAATAGTCCTCCTGATGTGCTTTCGCATCATCAAGAACAATTAAACTCTTTCCAGAAAGTACAGCTTTAACAGCTTCTTCAGAAATTCTTGTTAATGCAGTGTCAATGTTCTCATCTTTTCTAAAGGTCATTGAAATAAACGCAACTAGCTTCTCTTCTTGGAAATGCTGTACCACTTGATCGAAGCTCGGTTGGCCAATAGTCTCGGAGGAGCTATAACCTGCTTTGCCTTCTAGTAGAAGGGGAGTGGTTAACTCTAGAAGTGTATCTGTTTTTTCATTTTTAAATAGAGTAGGACGTTTTCCAATAATAACCCGTGTTGAAAAATGCTCCGTTTCACGGTCTCGGTCAATCGCAGGATTCGTAACAACGGCAACACTTTCTTTAAAATAATCTGCAAGGTTTTTGCGCTCAGGATTTAGAGCCGCAAGTGGTGCATCATGACCAAGTGAACGAATCGGCTCGACACCTTTTTCAGCCATTTGCTCAATTAATTGAATGTGGTCTCTTTCCCAGCCAAAAGCTTTATATTGTCCATTATGAATTTTATCTGGATAATTCATCATTATTGTTTTTTCTAAAGAAGGTGCCTGTAAACGAACTCTTGAACCATGAAGATTCAAGCGCTTCGAATAGCGGTTAACTACCTCTTTTTGAAATTTGTCCTGCTCGTAAACTTCTAATTTACTATTGCTCCACTTAAAGCCGACTTTTTCACCAGGAGCCAGTGGCTTAGGGTCATTAACATACTCACTTGAGGGAATGATGCCTGGTTCAGATGAGAATAAATATGAAGTTTCTATTTCCAGCATCCAAAGTGGACGTAGACCTAGCGCATCGACACTAAAAACAGCTTCATTCCCATATCTAGAAATAATACCGGCAGGACCCTGAGCAAAATGTCCCCATGCTTCGCGAATATAAGTATATAAGTCTTGTAAATCTTCTGAGTATGCTTTAATTTCATTGATAATTGGCGGGAATAATAGGTCAATTGCCTCGAATAGCGTATACCCTTCACGGCAAATCAATGTTTCCATTGTCCGGCTTAAATCCTGTGAGTCACTGCCATCTTTAACGAGTGGAACACCAATCATTCTAGCTTCATCACGAAGCTTTGCGATGGTATTAATTTCTCCATTGTGTCCAAGAACACTAAATGGCTGAACTCGGAAAAAGCTTGAAAGTGTATTAGTGGAATAGCGGTTATGACCAAGTGTTACGGTTGAGGCAACAATGGGATTGGCTAAATCCATATAGTAGCGAGGAAGAATATCTCCGGCACCCATTACTTTATAAACAGCATGATTCTGGCTTAAGGATGCAACATGAACATATTCATTGGTTTCAAAATCAATAATCGCATCGAATAATACCTTGGTTAATTCTTGACCATCCTTTTTGGATGTGCATGCGAATTGCCAGAAAACTGGATTTTCTTGAATGGCGATTGGGCCGAGAGCACTAGAGTCGGTAACCTGATTTGTTTCAAAGATGATTTCTAAATCGTAGTTTTTTAGTTTTTGAAGTAATTCTTGTTTAGTAGATTCCCAGTTAGCTTTTTGGCTGATAAAAACATGACCAACAGCAAAGCTATCTGTGTCAGCTAGGGAGGGATCAAGATTTGCATTTTGTAACTTTTCTTTCCACAGTGCCTTAGGAATATCAACATGAATTCCAACACCATCGCCCTCACCGTTAATAAAACCAGCACGATGATTCATTGTAACAAGGGCATCTATGCAATCAAAAATGTTTTTTCTAGTAGGCTGCTTGTTCTTTTCAAGACAAGCTACAATTCCACAGGCATCATGTTCATGCTTATGAAAATCTTTAAAAAGGGAAGGATTCCATCTTTCTGTCATATTATTTGGCTTCAGCTGAAATTTCCTCTAAAGCCGCTCACCTCCTATTAGCTTATAAATGTAAGATTTGTTGACAAAGAAATTAGGGCACAATTTAATAAGATTGCGTGAAAATAATATATCATATGAATTTTCAGAAATCAAATAAATATGCAAAAAAGTGGATAGGAAAATGAAGGGTATTAGGGAGCTGTATAATTAGAAAAGTATTAATGTAAACGTTTTCATTGTGGTAGTTAAAAATAGAGAGTGTTTTACACTCTCTATAAGTGAATAAGAAATGTATATTTATTCGTCTGCGAGTAAGGAAAATGCATTATTTACTGCATGAAGTGTTGCTTCGATGTCCTCTTCTGTATGTGCAATGGTTAAGAACCAGGCTTCGTATTTAGAGGGTGCCAAGTTAACACCTTGTTGCAGCATTAATTTGAAGAACCTGCCAAACATTTCACCGTCTGTCTTTTCTGCTTGCTCATAGTTTTCAATTTTTTCATTTGTAAAATAAACGGTAAAAGCACCCTTTAAACGATTAATCATAATTTGAATACCGTGCTCTTTTGCAGCTTCTAGAATTCCTTCTTCAAGCATTGCCCCTAAGCGATCAAGGTAGTCATATACCCCTTCTTGCTTTAATACTTCGAGACATGCGATTCCTGAAAGAATGGAGGCTGGATTTCCTGCCATTGTTCCAGCTTGATAGGCAGGCCCAAGTGGCGCTACTTTTTCCATAATTTCCTTCTTTCCACCATATGCTCCAATTGGCAGACCACCGCCAATAATTTTCCCTAGGGCTGTTAAATCAGGCTGAATCCCTAATAAATCCTGTGCACCTCCATACATAAAGCGGAAAGCGGTAATGACTTCATCATAGATAACTAGAGCGCCTGCAGCATGGGTAAGATCGTTTACCTGCTGTAAGAATCCAGGTTTTGGTTCTACAATTCCAAAGTTCCCGACAATTGGTTCAACTAAAACAGCAGCAATTTGGTCGCCCCATTTTTCTAATGCTTCTTTAAAAGGCTCAATATCATTAAATGGAACCGTAATAACTTCTTGGGCAATACTCTTTGGAACACCAGCAGAATCAGGGGTTCCAAGTGTAGATGGACCTGACCCCGCAGCAACAAGAACCAGATCAGAGTGACCATGATAACATCCGGCAAACTTAATAATCTTATCTCTGCCAGTATAGGCACGTGCAACACGAATCGTTGTCATGACTGCTTCAGTACCGGAGTTCACAAACCGAACCTTTTCTAAAAAAGGCATGGCTACTTTCAACATTTTTGCAAACTTTACCTCATGTGGAGTAGGAGTGCCATATAGAACTCCGCTCTCTGCAGCCTTTTTGATAGCTTCTGTTATATGTGGATGAGCATGTCCTGTGATAATTGGACCATAAGCTGCTAGGTAATCGATGTACTGATTTCCGTCGACATCCCAAAAATAGGCGCCTTGAGCACGTTCCATAACGACTGGGGCACCGCCGCCAACAGCTTTATAGGAACGGGAAGGGCTGTTTACCCCGCCAACAATGTGCTCTAAAGCTTCATTATGTATTCGTTCTGAATTTGTAAGTTGCATTATTTTTCCTCCTTGAAATGGATTCCTTCCTAATAATAGCACTTTTTTTATGGACTTTTATTTGTTTTACTTTTGAAAATTTAACTGCCCCGTTACTTTAGAAAGGATTGTTGATATTTTATCGTCCAAGCCTGCATAGAATGAGACTAATGATGTCTACCTGAGGTGACTGCTGATGTTCTATTTCTTATTGCCAATTGTTATCTTCTGTATCTTTATGAGTATACGAACATTGTTTATACCAAACACAATAAAAGGGAAATTTGTATCCATTGAAAATGCCCTTTTTTTAGGGTCTATCTATTTAACTGTTATTCTAGGGTTTGGCCTCATCTATTTATTGTTTGAATTAAAGGGTGTGTCATTGCTCGTAGAAACAAATCATGAAAATAATTATAATTTGTTTGAAACAAGCTTTTATTTCAGTGCAATGACATTATTTTCTGTTGGTAATGGGGATGTTGTACCACACGGCTTGGGCAGAATGGTTGCTGTTGTTGAGGCTTTAATTGGCTATACACTGCCTGCAGCGTTTGTGGCACGTGCATTAATGGACAGAGAAGTTAAAGAAATCAAATAGTTGTATTGTCGATCATGTTTGGTTAGGCTTATGGAAGAGAATACTTTCCATGAGGTGATTAAGTTATGGCAATCGAGTTAGGGAAAGAAGCACCTGATTTTGAATTATTAGCTAGTAATGGTGAAAAAGTAAAACTGTCAGACTTTAAAGGTGAAAATGTTATATTGTACTTTTATCCAAAGGATATGACACCTGGCTGTACTACTCAAGCATGTGATTTTAGAGATTTTCACAATGACTTTGCACAGTTAAATTGCACAATTATTGGAATCAGTCCAGACACTATAGGTAAGCATGAAAAGTTTATTGAAAAGTACAACTTACCCTTTTTACTATTATTTGATGAAGACCACCAGGTTTCTGAATTGTACGAGGTTTGGAAATTAAAGAAAAACTTTGGTAAAGAATATATGGGTATTGAAAGATCTACATTTGTTATTGATAAAGAAGGTAAAATAGCAAAAGAATGGCGAAAAGTGAAGGTCAAAGGGCATGTGGAAGAAGCTTTACAGTTTGTAAAAGAGAATTTAGCCTAAAAGTCAGCAAAAAAGCGGGGGAGCTCCCTCGCTTTTTTACTATTCGTTCTTTATAGCACCTGTGAGCTATAGCCGAAACTGCCTGAAATTTCTTTGCTGATACCAATTAAATATTGAGATAGTTCATTATTTTCATTTTGAGGGATAACTTCTGAAAAGCCTACAACTGTTATTGAACCTAGGAGTTTTTTCTTATAGTTTAATATCGGAATGGAAACGGATGACACGGATGGTACAAGCGGTTCCCTTGCAAAGGCAATTTCTTTCTCTCGTATGGATTCGCATTCGACTTCAAGCTGACTTGCCTTATCTGGCGGAATTTGCATAAATTCTTTCTCTTTCCATTCAAGAATCAGTTGCTCATCCATAAAGGCCATGAACACTTTGCCCGATGCAGAACGTATAGGAAGTAAGGTTCCAATCTGAGCGCCAATATTTATTCCTCGATTGTTGTTCAAATCTTTTAAAATCATTGGACCATTTTGGGTCCAGCTTGAAAATAGAACGGTATTCGAAAACTTCACGTTAATTTCATGCATAAAAGGTGTAATCCGGTCGATTACATTTTCTTGATCAACAGCAGCCATACCATACTCAATCAACTTGCTCCCTAGTACATATTCTCCCGTACCCTGGTAACGATAAAGGATGCCTAATTGTGTAAAGGTATTTAAGTATTTATAAAGATTACTTTTTGTAATCTGTGTTAACTCTTGAATATCGGAAAATTTTAATGGTCTCCCTTGTCGGGTGATTGTTTCTATAATACCCATTCCTACCTCTAATGATTGAATCGTCGTTCCTTTTTTTAAGACTTCCATATGTAACCCCCTATAGACTTTAATTTCAATATTACCATAGGAGGGCGCCATTCTCGAAATAGAATGGCGCCCTTTTACATTTATTGATATAGTAGAAAAAGACCTGTTAGTATAAAGGAGTTTTTCTAAGAAATGGATACTAAATTACAGATAATCGAGATATCGACACCGCTATTCCAACAAAAAGGATATAAGGGTGTAGGGGTAACTGAAATTATAAAGGCTTGCAACATTTCTAAAGGTTCGTTTTATCATCATTTTCCAAATGGAAAAGAGGAATTACTTATTACTTGTCTTAAGTCAATAGATGAAACGATTACAACACATATGATAGATATTTTCAAACAATATCAAACGACTCAAGAAGCTACACAGGCGATGATTGATATATTAATTAACGACTTTGAAGAAGCAGGCAGGGTTGTTGTTTCTACATTCACTAGCCTTGTTAGTGAAATAGGGTCTCTCAGTGAACCAGTTCGAATCGCATGTTCTGACCTTTACATGAAGATGCAAAAGATATATTGTACTAAGTTAGAAGCAGACGGGTTTTCAAAAGAATATGCAAATTCTATAGCTCTCATGATGATTGCTTCAATTGAAGGTGCGATAATGCTTTGTTTAACACAAAAATCAAGTGCCCCACTAAAAGTAATCTCAAATGAATTATTGAAAGTACTTAAAAAATCATGATTGATTTTTATTATCCAAAGAATAATTTTTTTTTATAATGCAAGCTGTCTAATAGCCTTTAAAAATGGCTATTATGTCAGCTTTTTTTTTATGAAAAAATGGTAGAGTACTGCCAATAATGATCAATATAGTAAAATAATAACTAATATTTTGTTTATTTTAAAAAGTTAAAATTGTTTGACTTTGGTATAACAATATCATAATATGATATTAATCACATAGATTACAACACTGTTTTATGGGGAAAGAAAGCGATTACATCAAAAAGTAGCATTATGTGGGGGAGATTCGACCTATAAACCCAACACTTTTTTAATCGTTTTTTTATTTATAGTACTATTGGACCGACCAGTCTGTTTAGGGAATTCGGTATCAATAATTATAAAGGTTTTGGTGCTACGCTTTTATTGGACCGACCAGTCTGTTTACCTAATTCTCTAAACGATTAAATCATCTTCTACAAAGTCTTTATGGTGAAGAATTAAAAATATATGAGGAGGTTCTACAATGCTAAATCATTTACAAGAAAAAAGTTCGGACGTGGTTAAGACTGTTCTCGGATTAGTACCAGCAGATGAATTAGGTGTTGTTCATATTCATGAATCACTTCTTTCTGTTGTTCCCGGTGCGGAATATGCGCCAGAGATAAACATGGATAAAAGTGAAATCTTTGAGGTCTTAAAAAGAAAGCTTACTGAATTTCGACGCAATGGGGGAAAAACCATTGTTGACCGCAGTGGAATGTTCCATGGCCGTGATGTAAAACTCTATGAAACTCTTTCTAAAACAACAGGTGTCCATATTGTAGCGTCAACAGGCTTAGGGCCTGAGCCGATGTTAAGTGGTTACTTTGTTACACCTCAAAAGAATCCTCCTACACCATGGTCAGCAGAACAATTTGCCGATTTGTTCGCAAAAGAGGTAACCGAAGGTATTGTTGTACCACGTATTGAACGTTCGGGTCTAGCAGGATTAGTAACTTCAATCGCAAGTCAAAGTGGTATCACCGAAAAAGAAATTAATCTTTTCCGTGGTTCAGCACAAGCTGCAAAGAGAACAGGAGTACCTGTATCCGTACAATACGGTGAAGATGCTGTTAACGATTTAGAAATTTTATTAGGGGAAGGCATTGAAGCAAACCGTATCATCATCGGAGGTATGGATCGTCTCGATGCTGTAGATCATGGGGAAGCATTTGCTGTCGCCCGTCGTGGAGCTTATGTGGCATTTGACCATGTTGGCTGGACTACAAACGAAGGCTATGTGAACGATGAGAAGCGTGTTCAACTAATTGCTGAACTATTTAATGAAGGTCTTGGCAATCACGTTCTAGTTTCAACAAATGCGGTTGGTGTTGCCAAAGGTTATGAAGCAAAAGATATTGGCTATGATTACTTACTAACAATATTCGTACCACTGTTAAAGAAAGCAGGGGTGACGGACGAGCAAGTTCGTGTTCTTTTAGAAGAAAACCCACAACGTGTATTAACGGTGAATACATCAGTAGCTGCGGAAAAAGAATCCGTTGGTGTAGCAAAGAAAAACTAATCGTAAGGAGTGAATAAATAGATGGGTAAGGTAAATACGGTTCTAGGGCCAATCCCGACAGAGGATTTAGGAATTATAGCAGTGCACGAGCATATTGGGTTCGGTCTGCCAGGTTGTGATTTAGATACACAGTGGTGGAAAAAACCTGAAGAAGCATTTGAAGTGACAATCGAAAAGTTACGCCGTTTCCGTGAACACGGTGGTAAGACGTTCGTAGATTGTACAGGAATAGGCAACGGACGAGATGTCGAGTATTTCCAAGTACTTTCACGTAGAACGGGCGTTCATATCATTGCGGTTACAGGCTTTGTAGCGGGAGACTCAGCTCTTCCATATTTCCGTGACAAACCAGTCGAGTACCTAATGGATTTATTCATCCATGAAATTACGGTTGGTATTGACGGTACAGGTGCAAAAGCCGGTGCGATTAAAGTCGGCGTAAGCCGCGGCGGAAAACTAAGCGAACTAGATAAACGCATCTATCGTGCAGCGGCACGAGCAGCGTTAAAAACAGGTGCACCAATCATTACACACTTATGCGTAGATGCCCAAACAGCAATTGCTATCTTTGATGAAGAAGGATTACCACTTGATCGTGTCCTTATGGGCCATGCTGATGATGGCGGATATCTAAATGAAGACCGTGATAATCTGATTGCCAATCTAGGCGGCTGGGTAGGCTTCGATACAATCGGCTATGACAGTGAAATGGAAGGTGCTCCATATTGGTCACGTCCTCGTCAAGATCGTGTGGATCATTTCCTTCGCTTCCTTGATAAAGGCTATGTCAACCGTGCCCTTATTTCAGCAGATGCTAACTGCTGTGCACTAGGCTGGCCAGGATTAAAAGGACATTCAGTAAACTACTTATTCGAAGAGTTCTTACCTGATTTGCGTAAAGCTGGTGTGGGTGAAGAGGTAATTGAACAACTATTAGTACACAATCCTACGAAATTTTTAACCATACAAGAACCGCAAGATATCAAACCTTTGTTAGGACGTTCTGTGCAAAAATCTCGTTAATAGATAAAGACGACTAAACGTAATAAACGGGAGGTTAAGACAGATGACGATTAAAGGAATGGCCTATATAGCTGGGGCATTCGAGCATCCAACACGTAAGGCTCCTGATAAATCCGTTGCTGCCTTGCATGCTGAATGTGCGAAAGGTGCCTTAGAAGATGCGGGGTTAAATTTCTCCGATGTTGACGGTTACTTTTGTGCCGGTGATGCTCCGGGTGGAGTTCTGTCAATGGTCGATTATTTAGGACTCAATGTACGTCATGTAGACGGTACAGACACTGGCGGCTCGTCGTACATTGCTCAAGTATCACATGCTGCGCAGGCAATCGCAGCAGGTAAATGCAATGTTGCATTAATTACAATGGCAGGTCGTCCACGTTCAGAAGGCAGAAGTGGTGTGAAACAGAAGCGAGTTGGTGCCAATGTTCCAGATACACCGTTTGAACTTCCATTTGGACCTACAGCTGTAAATGAATATGCAATGGCTGCGATGCGTCATATGCATGAATATGGCACAACAAGCGAGCAATTAGCTTGGGTTAAAGTGGCGGCTTCACATCATGCACAATACAACTCAAATGCAATGCTGCGGGATTTAGTAACCGTGGAAGAGGTTGTTTCGTCCACTATGATTGCTGATCCATTACATAAATTGGATTGCTGTGTTGTAAGCGATGGCGGCGGTGCACTAGTTATTGTTAGACCTGAGATTGCTAAAAGTCTGAAACGTCCACTTGTCCGAGTGATGGGAGCAGGCGAAGCACCAAAAGGATTACTTGGCGGCAAAACAACACTAACCTATTCAGGAGCAATTTGGTCAGGACCTAGAGCTTTTGAGGAAGCTGGAGTGACACCCCAAGATATTAAATATGCGTCCATTTATGATAGCTTTACCATTACCGTGTTGATGCAGCTTGAAGACTTAGGTTTTTGTAAGAAAGGTGAGGGCGGTAAGTTTGTTACCGATGGCAACTTGATTTCAGGAATTGGAAAGCTTCCAATCAATACGGATGGCGGCGGGTTAAATAACAACCACCCTGCAAGTCGAGGCGGCATTGTAAAAGTAATTGAGGCTGTTCGTCAGCTGCGCGGCGAAGCACATCCACGAGTGCAGGTTGAAAATTGTGACATTGCTTTAGCTCACGGTACTGGTGGGGGACTAGCAAGCCGTCACGGAAGTGCCACACTTATCATGGAGAGGGTGTAAAGAATGGGAACAACCTTTCACGATAGAAGTATGACAATCCCTGAAATTCATCCAGAACATAAGGAATATTGGGATGCTGCTGCACAAGGAAAACTACTAATCAAACAGTGCGATTCTTGTAGAGAGTTTCATTATTATCCACGAGTGTTA
Organism: Neobacillus niacini; assembly: GCF_023715415.1. Classification (GTDB taxonomy): domain Bacteria; phylum Bacillota; class Bacilli; order Bacillales; family Cytobacillaceae; genus Neobacillus; species Neobacillus niacini_C. The sequence goes on along the minus strand of NZ_JAMBOB010000010.1, from coordinate 11,596 downwards.
TGTCCCCATTGCATGAGCGAAAAGACAAATTGGGTGGAAGCAAAAGGTACTGGCAACATTTATACCTATAGTGTAATGCGACGAGGCGTGCCATATGCGATTGCGTTTGTAGAACTCGATGAAGGACCAAGAATGATGACAAATATCGTTGATTGTGACCTAGATAAGGTGCACATCAATCAAAGGGTAAAAGTGGTATTCAAGCAGAGCGGGGATGAAAATAATCCAGGTCCTTTTATACCTTGTTTTACACCTGTTGAAGGATGATACGAGGACAAAACTCAATGAGAATTTTGTCGATTTGTCCTCAATTAGGGGTCTTAAGGACAAATCTTCATTGAGAGTCTAGAAGATTAGTCCTTAATGAGGGGTCTTAAGGACAAATCTTCGTTGAGAGTTTAGAAGGTTTGTCCTCATTGAGGGGTCTTAAGGACAAATCTTAGTTGAGAGTCCAATAGATTTGTCCTCAATAAAGTGTCTAAAGGACAAATCTTCGTTGAGAGTCCAATAGATTTGTCCTCAATAAGGTGTCTAAAGGACAAATCTCGTTGAGAGTCCAATAGATTAGTCCTCAATAAGGGGTCTTAAGGACAAATCTTAGTTGGGAGTCCTATAGATTAGTCCTCAATAAGTAGATATTTACTAGATCAATAAGTTTCTTAGAAGGATTAAACAGAGGAGTTGAAATAAATGAGAATCATTAAGGATGTACGCATACCGATGCGTGATGGCGTACATATTGCAGCTGATATCTACCTTCCTGATGGCGCTGCCAAAGTACCAGCATTACTTGCAATTAGTCCGTATGGGAAGGAACTGCAAGCACAGGCGTTAACATTACCGCCACAAGCACGACCAAGTCATCTCTGGAACGGTGCCATCGAGGCTGGAGATATCCATGCTGTTGTCGAACGTGGCTATGCTCATATTATTGCTGACGTACGTGGTACTGGTCACTCCGAAGGTCAGATGTGCGGTAACTACAATTCAGGCGGCCATGGAGACGGTAAAGATATCTATGACCTCGTTGAATGGATGGCTGAGCAAGAATGGTGCGATGGCAATATTGGGATGATTGGTATTTCATACTTTGCATCTGTTCAAATTTTAGGTGCAGCGGAACAGCCGCCACACTTAAAAGCAATCTTTGCAAACGGCGGGCACTTTGATCTTTATGAACTTTGTTATCACGGCGGTATCATGTGGCTAATGCCGCGTGCTTCTCGTGAAGGACGTGGAGGCGACAGCGGTAACGCTTTTAATAACGTAGCGAGTAAAACATCGAAAGTGTTCTCACCAGAAGAGATTAAAGAAAAAACGCAAGAACGATTAAATGATCCAGATATTGCTCATTGGTCAGATTTTGTTCATCTATTACATTATCAAGATCGTCACGAATTATGGATGGATTACTTATTAAATCCGCTAGATGGACCATTCTGGCAAGAAAACAGTGCTATTCAAGTGGCACACAAAGTTACTATCCCAACCTACTTCCAAGCAAAATGGGGCCGCGGTTGGAACGTCGAAGGCACAATAGAATGTTTCCACAAAGTATCAGGCATTAAAAAACTTGATATCCAAGCACTGCCGCCTATGTTAGAGCGTCCATTCCATGAAAATCATGACGAAATGTTCCGCTGGTATGATTATTGGTTAAAGGGTATTGATAATGGCATTATGGATGAACCAACTGTGCAATTTTCTGTAGAAGGTTCTAATAAATGGCGTAAAGAAGATCACTGGCCATTGCCAAATGAGGTGAAGAAAGAGTTCTACCTTCGTCCTCGCCACAAAATTAGCGAAAAGTGCGAACCTTTATCATCTGAATATGCACATCCAGATGGCTTCTACCAAGCACCATTAACCGTAACAACAACATCAGAAAAGATAAAATGGACGAGTGATAAATTCCTAGAGCCTGTGGAAATGACAGGTACAGGGGCGTTATATATTCATGCAGAAATCGATACCGATGATACAAACTTCATTGCCAAGCTTTATGATGTAGATTCTAACGGCAAACGTACGTTAATGACATCTGGTTATTTAAAAGCCTCTCATCGTGAACTAAATGAAGATAAATCAACCTACGGAGAGCCATGGCACCCACATACCTCTGTGGTACCCGTTACACCTGGTGAGATTAACGAATATGCAATTCGCTTATACCCATTTTCTTTCTTAATTAAATCAGGACATCGAATTGAATTAGATCTTGCATGTAACGAACCACTTGATGGAGAAGATGCGAAATTATTACCGCCTGATAGTTATCACTTACCAAGCGGACGTGCAACAACACACAAAATCTATCGTGACCTTGATCACCAATCACGTTTAGTATTGCCTGTAATTCCTAAACAGTATGACGTTACAAATAAGTAACAAAGGAAAAGAGGTGAACAACATGACAAATGCAGTACGTGTCATACCGATTGAGTGTAAATTTGGTCCAATTTCCGCATTTGCATATTATGTGGACGCACCGGAACCAGCAATTATCGATACGGGTGTTAGTATCTCGGCACAGCAAGATATAGAGCCAATCTTAGCTGAACATGGTATCCGTATAGAAGATATTCGATGGATTTTACTGACGCATGGTCATGTCGATCATCTCGGTGGCGCTTATGCAGTATGGGAAAAAACAGGACGAAACGCAAAAGTCGTGATTCCCAATATTGAAGCTCGACTTTTGCGTGATAAGAATGAACAAATTGTTGATTACAAGTCGCTGCAAGGAAAATACATCACCGATCCAGCCATACAAGAAAAACATATCACAATGCTAACAGCAGATATTGGCGGCACTATCGAACCGAATCTGGAGGTAGTGGAGGGTGATTCAATCCACCTAGGAGCAGACATCACGTTAAAAGTGGTGGAAACTCCAGGTCATTCGATAGGATCTGTGACATATGTGTTGGAAGGCTTAGACTGGGCATTTGCAGCAGATGCTGTTCAAATGTATGGGGGTTTTAGCGGATTCCCAACGATTGAAGACCCAACTTTATATCGCAGAAGTGTACAGCGTTTATTAACAGAAGTTCGCCCTAATCGATTATTTTTAGGGCATCCATTCCGCAATGTCAATGGCGAATTGCAAAGTGCACAAATCGAAGGTGAGCAAGTGGCAGCAGTGTTACAAGCAAGTCTTGAAATGGACACTAAATTAAGCGATTTGGTGAAGCACCATTTAACAAAAGGACTTCCTAGTGAACAGCATGAACTGTATGGACCGTTTGGATCAATTGCAAAAGAGATTGGTTATACAGGTAATCCAAGAAACCTACCTTGTGCATTTTTTATAACAATGAATGGTTACTATGAAGAACTTAGTGGTTGCAAATTGAAATGAGAGGAGGAACATTTAAATGATTCAAAAAAAATATGAAAATACAGCAAAGGCAATTGCCGATATACATGATGGAGCAACTTTGCTTGTTGGTGGATTTGGAGGAAGCGGATTGCCTTCCCACCTAATAGCTGCCCTTGTTGAGCAAGGAGCAAAGAATCTAACCGTTGTATCCAATAATATTGGTGCCGTTAGTGATGGTGTTGCTGCATTAATCAGCAATAATCAGGTAAAGAAAATTATTTGCTCTTTCCCAGTCGGTCCACACGCAGACGATTTGATTGCTCGTCTTCAGAATGGAACGATCGAGTTAGAAATTGCCCCACAAGGAACATTAGCAGAACGTATCCGTGCAGGCGGTGCGGGGGTTCCAGCATTTTACACACCGACGGCGGCGCACACTGAACTTGGAGAAGGCAAGGAAACTCGTATGTTCAATGGTCGTTTGCACGTTTTAGAACACGCTATCATAGGTGACTTTGCTTTTATAAAAGGACATAAAGCAGATCGCTGGGGAAATCTTGTTTACAATAAGACACAGCGTAATTTTAACCCAGTAATGGCGACTGCAGCGAAGATCACAATTGCTGAGGTAGATGAAATCGTAGAAGTCGGAGAATTGGACCCAGAAAACATTGCGACACCGAGTGTCTACGTACATCGTTTAATTAAATTGGAACCTCAAAGAGAAGGGAGGGTGTTAGTCAATGAGTAAAGACGAACAGAAGGTTGGATGGTCAAAGATAGAGTTAGCTTCTCGTGTAGCTCAAGACCTAGAAGATGGCTGGTTTGTCAATCTTGGTATTGGAATACCGACACTTGTGGCTGATGTCATTCCTGAAGGACGGGAAATTATTCTCCATAGTGAGAATGGACTTCTTGGGCTGGGCCCAAAACCTGAACCAGGGGAAGAGGATATGGACCTAGTTAATGCGGGTAAGGAACCCATTACATTAAAACCAGGCGGCTGCTTTTTCTCACAATCAGACTCATTTGCAATGATCCGCGGGGGCCATCTTGATGCAGCGATATTAGGTGCATTCCAAGTCTCAATGTACGGTGATCTTGCTAGTTGGAAACTCCCTAACAAACCGCTTGGACGTGTTGGGGGAGCAATGGATTTAACGGTTGGAGCAAAGCGAGTATTCCTTTGCATGCAGCATAGTAGTAAGGGAGTACCGAAGATAGTAGAGGAATGTACGTACCCACTGACTGCACCTCGCTGTGTGGATCGAATCTATACAGACCTTGCAGTAATTGACGTGACAGATGATGGTCTTGTCGTCCAAGAACTCGCTCCTGGTGTTACGTTTGAATACCTGCAGGCCAATACTGCTGCACCGCTTAAGATTCTTGAGACCAGACTCTCAAAAGGAGATTCTGCGGTAATTTAAGTAACCAATAATTGGGGAATATAATAGTTTGGGAGGGAAATATTTATGAAATCAAATTTAAGAATTGCTATTCTCGGTGCAGGTATTGGCGGGGCGTCAGCGGCAGTAGCTTTACGCCATGCGGGATTTAATGTCAATGTCTATGAGCAAGCAGCAGCCATAACAGAGGTAGGTGCAGGTATTGGGTTACGTCCGCCATCCATCCAGTATTTTGAGAAATGGGGACTTAAGGAAGAAATTGAGAGAGTAACCCATAAAAGCCTTCAAATAGAGATCCTTTCAGATAAAGCGGAAGTGATACTTAAGGAACAATGGCCAGCATTAACAGATGACCCTAATGAAAAATGGGCAAGATTGATTCATCGTGCAGACTGTCTCGACACATTGATTAATGCCATTCCATCGGAGTTCCTCCATTTGAATCACAAGTGTAAAAATATCGTTCGCCATGGAGATTATGCAGAAATTGAGTTTGAAAATGGTGTGAAAGTGGAAGCTGATTTGGTTATTGGTGCAGATGGTATTCGTTCCCTGACTCGTTCGCTATTTTTTAGCCAAGCTCAGCCGGTTTTCCACCATTATCATGCCTATCGGGCACTTGTCAATGAGGATGAAACCTATGGTTTAGCAACTGAAGACACACTACGGATTGCAGCAGATGATAAAGTTAACATATATTTGCTGCCATTAAAATATCGAAAACAAGTTTCTGTCGATATTACCGTACCACATAGCGATCCGACTGGAAGACCAAACGTGCCAAAAGAGGAAATGCTAAAAGAGTTAAAGAATTACCACCCTAACTTCCAGAAGATTGCGGAAGATGTAGATCATTGGGATGTTCGTGCGCTATATGATATTGATCCAATTAAACAGTGGAGCAATAATTGTATCACTTTACTTGGGGATGCAGCTCATTCAATGCTTCATAACCAAGGCCAAGGTGCAAATATGGCGATTCAAGATGCAGGAGTATTGGCTGAATGCTTATTAGAAACCGATTCCGTTGCAGAAGCATTACAAAAGTATGAGGCTCTGAGAAAACCAGTTTGCCACTTATTTCAAAATTTATCTCGTCAGTTCCATAATGACCAAGAAGATACCTTTTTCCCTGAAAAAGAATTCTTTGAAAATGCTGAATAAGAGATTTTTTTGATTATGAGTTTCAGAATATTAACTATGATAGGAATATTCCGTCGGTTGTTCGATCAAATGAGCGACGGATGAAATAGGGAGGGTTCGTAAATGCCTGTACATCCAGAGATAAAAAAAATATTGGATTTCATTCCACACTCTGAAAGTAAACAAAAAATTATTCCAGAAGAACATAGAAAAATGTTCGATGCTCCAGTTTTACCGGTTGAACAACGTGTACAAGTTTATGATGTCGAAGAAAGAACTATTCCGACAATTGAAGCAGATATACCAGTCAGAATCTATACATCAGAGGAAGCAGATTCTTATCCAATCCTCTTGTATTTCCATGGTGGCGCATTTATGTCAGGAAATTTAGAAAGTCATGATGAAGTGGTTCGCCCGATTTGCAAGGAATCAGGCTATAAAGTGATTTCTGTGGGGTACCGTCTTGCACCTGAACATCCATATCCAGCAGCATTAGTAGATTGCTATAATGTTACAAAATGGGCAACACAACATAAAGACGAATTAAAATGGAATGGGAAATCATTAGCAGTTGCTGGAGATAGTTCTGGTGGTAACTTAGTTGCTGCCATTACCCTAATGGCGCGTGATAAAAAGGAATTTACCATTACAAAGCAAGTATTGTTTTATCCATCCTTAGACCTTGACTTTAGTGAATTCCGTTACCCTTCATTGGTGGAAAATGGAAAGGGTTATTTTGTGGAGAGCGATCAATTAGCAGAAATTAACTCATTCTATTTATTAGGGGATGTGGACACCGATAATCCGCTTGTTTCACCGATTCGAGAAGAAAATTTAGAAAACCTTCCAGCGGCTCTTATTTTTACAGCAGAATATGATCCATTCCGGGACGAAGGTGAACTATTTGCTGCGAACTTAAAAAAATGCGGTGTGAATGCTGAATTAATAAGATATGAAGGGGCGACACATGGCTTCTTAGGGAAATTTACCCATCTTGATGAATATAAAGATGTTTATAAACGAACAGCTGATTTTTTAAGCTCTAAATAAGAATATTGATAGGTTAACAGATTTTTCTATGGAAGTGATCACCGTGTTAAAACCAAGCACATTATGTTAGATCACTTCCATTTGTGTGTAATTCTTTACACTGCCATTTTTAAACGGGAGCATCACTTGTATAGACGCATCATGTTTATAAAGGATAAAACTGCAGATAATTTTCTTAATATTCAGAATGTAATTTTAAAAAAATGATTTAAGGAAGGGTGTTTTATTATATGAAAAACAAAAAGTTTTGGACGTATGAAAATAAGTTAGTCGTCATCGTCTTTTTCACAATCGGATTCGTATTCTTTGACCGTTTAGCAATTAACTACTTATTCCCAATGATTTCTGTAGATTTAGGACTAAACTACACACAATTGGGATTACTTGGAGCAGCTCTTGCGTTAACTTGGTCAATATCTGGACCATTGGGTGGCTTTATTTCAGATAAAGTGAAAAGTAAGAAATCGATGTTAGCTGTTTTAGTACTGGCATTTTCGGTTGTTTCATTAATGCACGGTTTAGCACAATCATTTGCAATGTTATTCGTACTACGTCTATTAATGGGGATTGTAGAAGGTCCGCTGATTCCGCAAACACAATCTATTTTAGCAATGGAATCGTCAGAGCGTCGAAGAGGATTTAACTTAGGTTTCACCATGAATACCAGTAACGCTTTATTTGGAAGTATTTTAGCGCCTGTAGTAATCGTTGCTTTGGCAACAAATTTTGACTGGCATACTGCATTCTATTTAACGATTATCCCAGGGGTTATTTTAAGCTTTGTTATCCTTAAATCCGTAAAAAATCCCGATCCAGTGAAATTCCATGCTATGCATGCTACAAAATCGACTGAAAAAGTTAAAGTAAAAGATGTTCTTAAGCACCGCAATATTTGGTTATCAGTTGTTATTTTCAGTTTAGTAATGACAACACTAATGGCATTCCAAATTTTTGGACCGACATATTTGGTACAAGCAAAAGGTTTATCTGAAACAACAATGAGTTTCGTAATGGCTTCATTCGGGGTGGGATATGCGATCTTTGGTTTCTTAATTCCAACACTTTCAGAGCGCACGGGTCGTAAACCAGCTTCATTGGTTTCGGGCTTTTTGTTAATACTTATCCCACTATCTATCGTTTTCGTGGATTCAATTCCATTAATGATGCTTCTTTTATTCATCGGGTCTGCGGGTTCAGGTGTAATTGGTATGTCAATGTCCGTTATTCCGGTTGAGTCTGTTCCTTTACAATACTCAGGACTTGCTATCGGTTTAACCATCGGTATTGGTGAGTTAATCGGTGGATTCTTAAATCCAATGATAAATGGTGCTTTAGCAGATATGTATGGAATTCAAACACCATTATACGTAGCTGCGGCTGCAGGTGCTCTGGCATTCCTATTTTGTTTCCTCTATAAAGAAACAGCACCAGCTAAAGTTCCGTTAACTCCAAATGTTGAAGCTAGCGTCCGAGTATAGGTTGAGGGTTTCAGCATTTTCTAGCCTATTTTCTATAGAAAAGGCATTTGTCCAATGCAAACAACTGTGGAATGAATATCATTTTATTAGGGCATACCTCCTCAGATAAAACTTGTTGGGTCGATTATCGACCCTTTTTTTATTAAAATAAAACCATTGGGTACGTACATATATTAGTATTAAGATAAAAGAACAATAATGGGGGGAATTATAATGAAGATTTATACAAAAACCGGTGATAAAGGTACGACATCTTTAATTTATGGGCAAAGGGTTGCTAAGAATGACTTGCGGGTTGAAGCGTATGGAACCTGCGACGAAACGAATTCAATAATTGGACTTGCATTAAGCTATTTAAATGGTGAATCTTTTCAAAAGAAAGAATTAATAGAGAATGTGTATCATAAAATACAAACAAATCTGTTTCATGTTGGTGCAGAGCTGGCTACACCAAAGGGAAAGGAAGTAAAGTGGTCTCTTAATCCAAGTGATATTGAGGAAATGGAAAAACACATAGATGAATTAAATGAATCACTTCCAACCCTGACTAATTTTATCTTGCCAGGAGGACATTCAGCTGGTGCTGCTTTCCATGTTGCTCGTACAACTGCTAGAAGAGCAGAAAGATGTGCCGTATCTTTGGGGGACGATGTAAATCCTCTTGTTTTGGCATATTTAAATAGACTGTCTGACCTGCTATTTGTAACAGCTCGATTTGTAAATCATGTATTAGGGATTACAGAGCAAACGTTACACAATGAAAAGTAATAAACAATTACTTCATTATGATATAACAATATTGACAAAAGTATTAATTCCTTAGTAAACTAATTATAACAATTATAATTTAAGAATATTTTTGGAATAGAGGTGCATGGCGATGAATCAGTTAAAAGAAGCATTGGAAACATTAAAGGATACGGGAGTACGGATAACTCCACAACGTCATGCGATACTTGAATTTTTAATAAACTCAATGTCACATCCTACAGCAGATGATATTTATAAAGCCCTAGAAGGGAAATTCCCTAATATGAGTGTGGCAACAGTTTACAATAATTTACGAGTATTTCGTGAAGTAGGGTTAGTAAAAGAATTAACATATGGTGATGCTTCAGCACGGTTTGATTTTGTAACATCACACCACTACCATGTAATTTGTGAAAGTTGTGGGAAAATAGTTGATTTCCATTACCCAGGATTAAATGAAGTAGAACAACTTGCTTCTCACGTTACGGGTTTTAAGGTGAATAATCATCGAATGGAAGTCTACGGAACATGTCCAGAGTGTACGAGTAAAGAAGTACATTAATACAGCAAAAAGCCGATTAATAAAATCGGCTTTTATTTTTTTGATTTTTTATTGTAAGATTCATCAAACTCTTTACCTACAAGGTTAGGATCTAGTGTTAGAGTTTCTCTGCAATGCATACATATATCCACTTTTCCGAGCATTTTTGTGTATTTACCACAGCTTGGACATGTCACTTGAATGGTTTTAGTTGATAACATCCCAATCCAAAAATAAACAACAGTACTAGCAATAATGAATAAAACTCCTATCAGCATGAAAATGGTCATAATAAGTGGAGAGTTTCGAAAATAAATTCCACCGTACATTACGATAAAGCCGATAAAAATTAAGGATAAAGCAAAACTACGAATTTTATTTATTTTACTTGAATATTTAGTCATATATTCTCCTCCTAGACAAACTATACCATATTTACATCTTGTGAAAAAATGTTATGTTGAATAAATGTCGAAATTTGTCTTCTTAATAAGAAGGAGATTTATTATTACTGTCGAACATATACGTTATCGAAAATTATGGAGGAATGATGAATGAAAGACATTCTTCGGCCCATTTATCAGGAACGGGCTAGTCAATCCAATACACTTGGAGTATTGATGGTAGAGAAAAGACTTAAATCAAGCCATACCACAGACACCTTTGATGTAATACTTTTAATTATTGTAAAAGAAGGAGAGCAGCCATTATTAATAAAGCACTATACTTATAATGATAGCAAGGCGGCAATGCACATCGTCACAGAGAGCCAATTAAATGATTGGCTTCTATTAGGCACGAATCGAAAAATATTTGAATGGCTTCAAAATGCCAAGATATTGTTTGATCGAAATGAGTATATAGAAAATCTAAAAACAGAATTACGTGAATTCCCTTTTAATGGCCGTAAGGTAAAAATGGGATTAGAATTTGCAAAGTTGATAAGACGGTATATCGATGGTAAGGCGCTCTTTGAGAACAAACAATATCTTGATGCATATAATTATGTAGTTCACTCTTTACACCACTTAGCAAGACTTGCTGTAATTGAAAATGGTCTTCATCCGGAATTAACGGTTTGGCAGCAGGTAAAACAGATTGAACCGGAAATTGTAAAATTATATGAAGAACTTGTTAATAGTGAAGAGGCAATTGAAAAAAGGCTGGAGCTATTATTTTTAGCTAGTGAGTTTATGATTCATTCTCGTACTAAAGTGGGTTGTGCTCATCTTTTAGAAGTTCTAAGTCCCAAGGAATATTGGACGTTCAATGAGATTCAAAATGAACAAGAATTGATTCCATATTCTGTGGATTTAGCTGTTCTGATTGAATTCCTAATTGAAAAAGGACTCATTGATGTGGTTAGTGTAGAGACAAAAGGACATGGGATATTTCACAGATGTTATCAGGTGAGTAAAAAATTATCTTAAAAAAGTAATAAAAGCTATTGACCTTTTTGGGGATACTTGATATATTAATAACCGTCGCTGCGAACGAATGATGCAAAGCTATTCGCAAGTGACGGTCTTCTTTTTTTAAAAAAATATTGACACTGTAAAATGATTTGTGTTATATTATGAAAGTCGCTTACGAGCGAAAGAAGAATTTGTTCTTTGAAAACTAAACAAACAAGAACGTCAACAAACAATTTTTTAGCTTTTTGTAAAAGCTAAGCCAACGTAACAAATGAGCTATATCAACTTTCTTGGAGAGTTTGATCCTGGCTCAGGACGAACGCTGGCGGCGTGCCTAATACATGCAAGTCGAGCGAATCTTGAGGTGCTTGCACCTCTTGGTTAGCGGCGGACGGGTGAGTAACACGTGGGCAACCTGCCTGTAAGACTGGGATAACACCGGGAAACCGGTGCTAATACCGGATAATCCTTTTCCTCTCATGAGGAAA
>NZ_JAMBOB010000109.1 GCF_023715415.1 Neobacillus niacini | reverse complement strand
TATTTCTCGCTATCCGCAAGTATTTCTCGCTATCCGCAAGTATTTCTCGCTATCCGCAAGTATTTCTCGCTATCCGCAAGTATTTCTCGCTATCCGCAAGTATTTCTCGCTATCCGCAAGTATTTCTCGCTATCCGCAAGTATTTCTCGCTATCCGCAAGTATTTCTCGCTATCCGCAAGTATTTCTCGCTATCCGCAAGTATTTCTCGCTATCCGCAAGTATTTCTCGCTATCCGCA
>NZ_JAMBOB010000108.1 GCF_023715415.1 Neobacillus niacini | reverse complement strand
TAAGGAGCCAGCCGCCTAAGGTGGGACAGATGATTGGGGTGAAGTCGTAACAAGGTAGCCGTATCGGAAGGTGCGGCTGGATCACCTCCTTTCTAAGGATAATGCAGTCCTTGACGGACTGATAAAAAGTTGACTGTTACTTGTTTGTTTAGTTTTGAGAGTGCAATTTCTCTCGAAACATTCGTTCCTTGAAAACTAGATAATCGTAAGAAGAAGTCAAAGTAAAACCGAGAAAAAGCC
>NZ_JAMBOB010000107.1 GCF_023715415.1 Neobacillus niacini | reverse complement strand
CTTACTTACAGCTCCCCGAAGCATATCGGTGTTAGTCCCGTCCTTCATCGGCTCCTAGTGCCAAGGCATCCACCGTGCGCCCTTTCTAACTTAACCTAAAAGGTTTATTTTCTTCTTATTAATAAGAGAGAAAAACTAAAGTGGCAATTCTCGGTTTTACTTTGACTTCTTCTTACGATTATCTAGTTTTCAAGGAACGATTAAAAAAAGCTTTGAGAGAATTACTCCCTCAAAACTAAACAAAC
>NZ_JAMBOB010000106.1 GCF_023715415.1 Neobacillus niacini | reverse complement strand
TGGAAGCGTGGTAACATGTGGAGCTGACTGATACTAATCGTTCGAGGACTTAACCAATTTTTAAAGGCAAACTCGTTTTACAAAACTTCTTCTGAAATTATCTAGTTTTGAGGGAATGATACCTCAAAAAAATAGTCTGGCAGCAATGGCGAGAAGGTCACACCCGTTCCCATACCGAACACGGAAGTTAAGCTTCTCAGCGCCGATGGTAGTTGGGACTTTGTCCCTGTGAGAGTAGGACGTTG
>NZ_JAMBOB010000105.1 GCF_023715415.1 Neobacillus niacini | reverse complement strand
CATTATCCTTAGAAAGGAGGTGATCCAGCCGCACCTTCCGATACGGCTACCTTGTTACGACTTCACCCCAATCATCTGTCCCACCTTAGGCGGCTGGCTCCTAGGACAAAACTTAACTTCCTATAATTACAATAAGAGGTTAAGTTTTGTCCCAGGTTACCCCACCGACTTCGGGTGTTACAAACTCTCGTGGTGTGACGGGCGGTGTGTACAAGGCCCGGGAACGTATTCACCGCGGCATGCTGA
>NZ_JAMBOB010000104.1 GCF_023715415.1 Neobacillus niacini | reverse complement strand
GCTACCCACACCTCATCCCCGCACTTTTCAACGTGCGTGGGTTCGGGCCTCCATCCAGTGTTACCTGGACTTCACCCTGGACATGGGTAGATCACCTGGTTTCGGGTCTACGACCACATACTAAAAATCGCCCTATTCAGACTCGCTTTCGCTGCGGCTCCGTCTCTTCAACTTAACCTTGCATGTAATCGTAACTCGCCGGTTCATTCTACAAAAGGCACGCTATCACCCATTAACGGGCTCTAACTAC
>NZ_JAMBOB010000103.1 GCF_023715415.1 Neobacillus niacini | reverse complement strand
CGCTACCCACACCTCATCCCCGCACTTTTCAACGTGCGTGGGTTCGGGCCTCCATCCAGTGTTACCTGGACTTCACCCTGGACATGGGTAGATCACCTGGTTTCGGGTCTACGACCACATACTAAAATCGCCCTATTCAGACTCGCTTTCGCTGCGGCTCCGTCTCTTCAACTTAACCTTGCATGTAATCGTAACTCGCCGGTTCATTCTACAAAAGGCACGCTATCACCCATTAACGGGCTCTAACTAC
>NZ_JAMBOB010000102.1 GCF_023715415.1 Neobacillus niacini | reverse complement strand
AGTAGTTAGAGCCCGTTAATGGGTGATAGCGTGCCTTTTGTAGAATGAACCGGCGAGTTACGATTACATGCAAGGTTAAGTTGAAGAGACGGAGCCGCAGCGAAAGCGAGTCTGAATAGGGCGTTTTTAGTATGTGGTCGTAGACCCGAAACCAGGTGATCTACCCATGTCCAGGGTGAAGTCCAGGTAACACTGGATGGAGGCCCGAACCCACGCACGTTGAAAAGTGCGGGGATGAGGTGTGGGTAGC
>NZ_JAMBOB010000101.1 GCF_023715415.1 Neobacillus niacini | reverse complement strand
TCAACATAAAAAACTTAAATAAGATTTTACGTTGACACTAATGAGCTAGCATGGTATGATAGTTTTTGTCGCTAAAAATAATTGCTCTTTGAAAACTAAACAAACAAGAACGTCAACAAACAATTTTTTTAGCTTTTTGAAAAAAGCTAAGCCAACGTAACAAATGAGCTATATCAACTTTCTTGGAGAGTTTGATCCTGGCTCAGGACGAACGCTGGCGGCGTGCCTAATACATGCAAGTCGAGCGAATC
>NZ_JAMBOB010000100.1 GCF_023715415.1 Neobacillus niacini | reverse complement strand
AAGTAGTTAGAGCCCGTTAATGGGTGATAGCGTGCCTTTTGTAGAATGAACCGGCGAGTTACGATTACATGCAAGGTTAAGTTGAAGAGACGGAGCCGCAGCGAAAGCGAGTCTGAATAGGGCGTTTATAGTATGTGGTCGTAGACCCGAAACCAGGTGATCTACCCATGTCCAGGGTGAAGTCCAGGTAACACTGGATGGAGGCCCGAACCCACGCACGTTGAAAAGTGCGGGGATGAGGTGTGGGTAGC